>NZ_CP011072.1 GCF_001190925.1 Azoarcus sp. CIB | reverse complement strand
GATTTCCAAAACACCTCGGCTCGGCTGTCGGAGCGGTGAAGCGCAACGGCGGCGCGAACTCGTTTCGGGGACATCCCGGCCATCCGCGCAGCGCGACGGGCCTGAATGGGCGGCGCACAGGGGCGGTCGGGAGGGGAAACGACGGATTCTACCCCCCGGCGGAAGAGTTATCCACAGCCCGTGCCAAAAATTGTGCTTGACAAACAGGGTATTATCCAATTAAATCCGCGGTTTGACCCTTTCACTGGCCAACCGAAATGAAACGCACCTATCAGCCGTCCGTCGTCCGTCGCAAGCGCACCCATGGTTTCCTGGTCCGCATGAAGACCCGCGGCGGTCGCGCCGTCATCCGCGCTCGTCGCGCCAAGGGCCGTCATCGCCTCGCTGTCTGAGGTGAATAGCCCGTCGGGCGTTGATCAGAGATTCCTCAGCGCCTACAGATTACGAAAAACGGATGAGTATTCATCCGTTTTTGCTTTTCGGCGGGCGATCAAGGGACGCTTCTTCGTCGTTCATTATCGTCCCAACGAACTCGGCACGGCACGCGTCGGCGTCGTTGTGGCGAAGAAGCTGGCGAAACGCGCCAACGTGCGCAACCTGGTGAAACGCATCGTGCGCGAACAGTTTCGCAAAATTCGTGTGTCGCTCCCTCATCACGACCTGATCGTGCGGCTGCATGCGCCCGTCAGGGATGCCACGCGCGCGATGATCAACGAAGACATCGCGCAACTTTTCGCGCGCCTGCGACCGTGATGAAGTCGCTGCTCCTCGGCCTGCTGCGCGTCTATCGTTACGCGATCAGCCCGATGCTGGGGCGCAACTGCCGTTTTCATCCGAGTTGTTCCGAATACGCGGCCGAGGCCGTCCAGCGCCACGGCGCCCTGAAGGGCGGGTGGTTGGCGCTCAAGCGGGTGGGACGTTGCCACCCATTCCATCCGGGCGGGTATGATCCCGTTCCCTGACTCTTCCCAGAACATATAAGAATCCGATGGACCAGCGTCGACTGATACTCTTCCTCATCTTCTCCTTCGCCGTGATCATGCTGTGGGACGGCTGGCAGAAGCATAACCGTCCCATCCCCGCGCCGACCGCGGCGGTGGCCGAGCAGCAGGCGCCGGGTTCGTCCGTTCCGGGCGCGGTGCCGACCCCGAGCACGAGCATGGCCGGCGTGTCGGCAGTGCCGGAAGCGCGCGCTGGCGTATCGAATGCGCCGCGCGTGACGGTGCGCACCGACGTGTTCGTCGCGGAAGTCTCGGCCGAGGGCGGCAGCATCGTTCGTCTCGAGCTGGCGCAACACAAGTCCAAGACGGACGTGTCGCGCAACTTCGTGTTGTTCGACGACGGCACCGAGCACCTGTATGCGGCGCAGTCGGGCCTGATCGGCGACGGCCTGCCAAGCCACAAGACGGTGTTCGCGCTGCCCGCCGGTGAGCAGGTGCTCAAGGACGGCCAGGACAGCCTGACGCTGCGACTCGAGGCGCCGGAGCAGAACGGCGTGAAGGTCACGAAGCTGATGACCTTCCATCGCGGCAGCTACCTCGTCGATGTCGCCTACGAGATCGCCAACGGCGGCGGTGCGCCGCTCAACGCGCACGCGTATTTCCAGATGACGCGCGACGGCAAGCCGGCGGAATCGGTCGAGGGCTTCGGCGTCAGCGTGTTCACCGGCCCGGCCTTCTACAGCGAAGCCGAGAAGTTCCAGAAGGTGCAGTTCGAGGAAATCGACAAGGGCAAGGCCAAGTTCGTGAAGAAGGCGAACGATGGCTGGGTCGCGCTGGTGCAGCACTACTTCGTCAGCGCGTGGCTGCCGCAGGACGGTGTCGAGCGCGAGTTCTTCGCACGCAAGGTCGGCGACGGCCTGTACTCGTCGGGCCTGATCATGCCGGTCGCGGCGGTTGCGCCGGGCGAGACGGGGAAGGTGTCGACGCGCCTGTATGCCGGCCCGCAGGAGCAGGACAAGCTGGAAGGCATCGCCACGGGCCTCGATCTCGTCGTCGACTACGGCTGGCTCACGGTGATCGCGGCGCCGCTGTTCTGGGTGCTGTCGTGGTTCCACAATCTCATCGGCAACTGGGGCTGGGCGATCATCCTCGTCACCGTGCTGATCAAGGCGGCGTTCTTCCCACTGTCGGCAGCGAGCTACAAGTCGATGGCCAAGATGCGCGTGCTCGGCCCGCGCATGCAGCGCCTGAAGGAGCTGTACGGCAACGACAAGGTCAAGCTGCAGCAGGAGATGATGGAGATGTACAAGCGGGAGAAGATCAACCCGCTGGGCGGCTGCCTGCCGATCCTCGTGCAGATCCCGGTGTTCATCGCGCTGTACTGGGTGCTGCTGGGCAGCGTCGAGATGCGCCATGCGCCGTGGCTGGGCTGGATTCAGGATCTGTCGTCCAAGGACCCGTTCTACATCCTGCCGATCATCATGGGCGCGACGATGCTGATCCAGACCAAGCTCAACCCGACGCCGCCGGATCCGATCCAGGCGAAGGTGATGCTGGCGATGCCCATCGTGTTCACCTTCATGTTCCTGTGGTTCCCGTCCGGCCTGGTGCTGTACTGGGTCGTGAACAACACGCTGTCGATTGCCCAGCAGTGGCAGATTACGAGGATGATCGAAGGTGGAAAGTCCGGCGCGAAGCCTGCCTGATACCATCGCCGCCGTTGCGACCGCGCCCGGTCGCGGCGGGATCGGCGTGATCCGCGTGTCGGGCGCAGCGCTCGTGCCGATGGCGCGGGCGCTCATCGGCAAGACCCCCGAACCCCGCACTGCGGGGTTCGTGCGTTTTCTGGACGGCGAAGAGCGCGCGATCGACGAGGGGCTGCTGCTGTACTTCCCGGCGCCGCATTCATTTACCGGCGAGGACGTGCTCGAATTGCAGGGGCACGGCGGGCCGGTGGTGATGCAGATGCTGCTTGCGCGCTGTGTCGAACTCGGTGCGCGCCTGGCCGAGCCGGGCGAGTTCTCGCGCCGTGCCTTCCTCAACGGCAAGATGGACCTCGCGCAAGCGGAGGCGGTCGCGGACCTGATCGAGGCCTCGACGGTTGCCGCGGCGCGCTCGGCGCTGCGCTCCTTGTCGGGGGCATTCTCGGACGAGATGCACCGCATCACCGACGCGCTGATCGACTTGCGCATGCTGGTCGAGGCGACGTTGGACTTCCCCGAGGAGGAGGTCGAGTTCCTCGAGAAGGCGCGCGCGCTGGAGCGGCTCGACGGCATCCGCAGCCAGCTCGTGGATGTGCTGGAACGTGCGCGCCAGGGGGCGCTGCTGCGCACCGGCATGAACGTCGTGCTGGTCGGCCGGCCCAACGTCGGCAAGTCGAGTCTGCTGAATTGTCTCGCGGGCGAGGAGCGCGCGATCGTGACCGAGATCGCCGGTACGACTCGCGATGCGTTGCGCGAAACGATCGCGATCGAGGGTATCCCCATCCACGTGATCGACACCGCGGGCTTGCGGGAGACCGACGACCCGGTGGAGCGGATCGGGGTGGAGCGCACCTGGCGCGAGATCGGGCGCGCGGACGTGATCCTGCGCCTGGTCGACGCGCGCACGGGCGTTGGGGAGCCGGACGACGCGATCGACGCGGCGCTGCCGGCCGGTGTCGAGCGCATCACGGTCCACAACAAGATCGACCTGTGCGGGATTGCGCCGGGTTGCAGCGAGGCCGACGGCAAGGTGTCGGTGTACCTGTCGGCGCAGCGCGGCGAAGGGGTCGACCTGCTGCGCACGGAATTGCTGCGGGTGGCGGGCTGGCATGCGCACGGCGAGGACGTCGTGCTCGCGCGCGAACGTCATCTCGTTGCGCTGCGCGCGGCGCTGGCGCATGTCGAGGTCGCTCAGGGTCAGAGCGCGGCGCTGGAACTCTTCGCCGAGGAACTGCGCCAGGCGCAGGAGCGTATCGGCGAGATCACCGGCGAATTCACGGCTGACGACCTGCTCGGGGTGATCTTCTCGCGCTTCTGCATCGGCAAGTAGATCCGACCCTTGCGCGCTGCGCTGCTTGTCCCGGAACACCCGGTTCCCCCGGGCGATTGCTGCTTCAGGTTGTGGCCCATTATCGGCTTGTCGACGTAGAGCCTATGGACGCATGGGGGGCTTCGCGCGCAGCTCCTACCGGGTGTTAGGCTGCATCGGCTCCTCGCGCTACAAGTCTTGCGCCTGCGAGAGCACCCCAAACTGTTACCCGTCCAGATTGTTGCAGTAGGTGATGACGACGATGGTCGGGTTCTCCATCACCGCTTCCTGCATCACGCGGGCGGCGAGGCGGTCCGCCGCGCCTCGCATGTGCTCGACGAGCAGGATCCGCTGGTAATCGGTGCGCTCCGGCGCGTCGCCATCGGGCGCTATGTCCGGTCCGTGAAGCACCGAGTAACCCGCGTCTCCCAGCCAGCCAAGGGATTTTTGTTCGAGTTGGTCTTCGGTCATGTGCGAGGCCACTATTGGAGATTTTCTCGTCTACCCGGCAACGGAGCTTTCAGCCGTCAGATTGTCGGTCCGGCCTGGAGGTCGTCGTCGTCGGGGTCCGGCGTTGAGCCGTCCGCGGCACGATACGCTTGCTTCTCATGCGTCGGCTTCGTGGGAAATGCCAAGACCATCTTGCTCGCCCGGACCATCTTGGTCAGGTACTGCTGACGCAGTCCGTCCGGGTTGCGATTAACCAGCTGCGCCAAAGCAGAAAGGGCCATAAAGTGGTCCCGGCACAGATTCAAGATAACGCGTTCCATCCGTTCGGCGCTGAGTCTTTCCTTTTGGCGGGGCTCTTCCGCCAAATGCTCCAAGGCGGTCCGAAATGCGATATCTACACGCGTTAGGTCGTCAATGATCGGGGCGTCAAGATGCGGCGTGATCAACCTGCCATGGCAATCACGCTCGACGTTCGATGAGCCGGAATGTTCGGAGGTGGTCGAGGAATATTCGGAGCTCACCTCCGAATATTCGGAGCGGGTTCCTAGATTGCGAGACACCGCCAAAGGAAGTGCGGGCCCCATGAACACCTGCTCCGGGGTAGGCAAGGAGTCTCCCGGCATGAAATACACGGTGCCACGCGAGCGCCCATCCGAGTCAAGCATGCCTTGTTTGACCAAGCGAGCAAGGAGCACGCTCAGGTCGTGCGAATGCGCATCACAGATTTCCAGCAAGCGATGGTGGCTGACAACCCGTTCCATGGCAGCGGTTGCCATCACAAGCCGCCCCGTATAGTCGAGCGCATCGAACTGCGCGCCGAAGCGTGCCCGCAACTGGGCAAGAACGTTATCGGGGAGGAGATCGGCCATCTGTAACATCAGCAGTGTTTGCTCCGGCTCGTCCTTTTCCATCAGTGCCGGCGGTCGCCAGTGTTGGCTCTTCCACCCTCCGTAAATGCGCGGGACCCCCGACCCACCGCGCTCGCCAAGACCGATAAGGAGGAACATCTGGTGCAGGATCCGGTTCCGGCAGTCGCTTTCCCCGCCGCGAATGACCTGCTCGATTGGCAAGCGCAAGCCCCCCGGATTGCGGAAGCCAAACATGTCCGGTCGCTTTACAACGAGGACCGACACCCGCCCCGTGTAGTCAGCGTGGACCAGGGTGTTGACCAAGGCCTCACGCAATGCCTCGTGTACCGGGGTGTCGTCCTGTCGCCGTCCATCCTTAAGTGCAAACCGGACTTTCAGGTCAGTGGTCAGTTTTCGGTACACCCTCCGATAGAACTCGAAAAGGTTTCCTGACCAGGTTCCGTCTGGTACCAGCCGATCAACCCAACGCAGTTCGGTCTTTGCCTCCGGGCGCTCTTGATAGTCCAAGAAATAGTGTGGTACGGCTTCCTGAATGGCCACCCATTTTCCAAACATCAACAAACCCGCAAGTGTGAGCCCCGATTCCCCTGTCTGCCGATCGCGCCTCCAACCCCGCAAGCTGTTCAGAAACTCGAAATCGTCCTGCTCAAGGAACGGGTGGCCCGGCTTTTCGTCTCGGAGCATCTGCCGGTAAATTCGCAAACTTTCGGGATCGATATCAGCCATCCCGAAGCCGACGAGAATACGTGCGTCACGCTCGTCCTCGACCTGTTCGGCAAGCATGCGCTTGACGGTCTCTTCATCGCAGTGACGGTCTCCATCGTTCAGCCTTCTGTAGGTGTTTCCGAGAGGCTGCCCTTTCAGGTACACCGGCTTCTGCTTGCGGGAGGCCTGTGGAACCCTGACGGCCAAAATCGTCTTTCCGTCGATCGACTTCTCGGCCACGTCGGCATCGGTGAGCAGGTTGGAGCTGACAGCGGCCCGATTGTTGAGCGTATTGAAAAGGTCGCTCCTTACCTTCGTCGGGTTTTCGAGCCCGGCGACGCTGAATCTTCCATCCTTCTCCCGGACGCCCAGGAGAATGACGCCCCCGTGCGCGTTCGCCATCGCGGAGTAGGTCGGCCAAAAGTCCCTGGGCACTTCACCTTTGCCATCGGCCCCTTGTGCGAGCTTGC
Source organism: Azoarcus sp. CIB (assembly GCF_001190925.1). Classification (NCBI taxonomy): domain Bacteria; kingdom Pseudomonadati; phylum Pseudomonadota; class Betaproteobacteria; order Rhodocyclales; family Zoogloeaceae; genus Azoarcus; species Azoarcus sp. CIB. The sequence continues at coordinate 5,250,583 of NZ_CP011072.1, read as the reverse complement.
ACTCCATCTCCACGGTTTCCGACAACAAAGTCAGGTCTTCTTGCGTCGCCAAGTCGAACGTCATGCTGCAACTTCCATCGTTGTCGGCGCCGGCATGCGCACTTCGCGGGAGATCGTGCGGGGGAGTCGGGTGTCGCGCAGGGTGGCGAGAGCTTCGGCCGTCGAAGCGTTATGACTGCGCTGTTTCGCGGTTCGCGCAATTACGTCCTCAGATGCTTGCAAGAGCGGGATTGACGGCAACACTACGTGTACTGACCTGAGGAGTCGTGTGTTCAAGTTGGCCATCGTCGCGCCCGCTGCATGTTGGACGAGCCAGTTACGCCCTCTGGGCGAATTCAGAGCCATTGAAAGGAAGGTTGGCGAGGGACCAGCGCCGCGCGAAGGTCGGCGAAGGTGTCGGAAACGAGTTTGACGAAAATCAGGCCGAGCACGAGGTGCTTGTACTCGGTGGCGTCCATGTTGGCGCGGAGCCTGTCGGTATCCGCCCGCATGGTTTTTTTTATGTCGTCGATCATCGGGGTGCTGTGTTCTGGTTCAAGACGGGATTATGCGGCAGGGGTGCATGTGACCTCTACAGGGGATGCATCGATGCCGGGCAGGCGAAGGAATGGTAGACCGGATGTCTTGGGTGGCGGCGCCTGGGCGGTAGAATGGGAGTCTCCTTCTCCGGACGTTCTTCAAAGTGTGTTCACCTCACTGTTCGCTGATGCGGGTGCGCGCGGCGTGTTCGACTTCCGGGGCGGATTCCATTTTCTGCGCCGGAAGTGAACGGTCATGCTACGTCATAATGCATGCGGCATGACCTCAACAGCTGCCCGGACGCTGCCATTGTTCCACGTGAAACAGGCCCATGATAGCCGACACTGAGTGGCTGCTCCTCGCCCTCGGGCTGGCTGCCTTCTTCGCTGGCGTCGTCGACGCCGTCGTCGGCGGCGGGGGACTGATCCAGATTCCAGCGCTGTTCTCGGCCTTCCCGAACGCGAGCCCGGCGACCCTGTTCGGGACGAACAAGCTGTCGAGCGTTGTCGGGACCACGAGCGCGGCGATCCAGTATGGACGACGGGTAGAGATCCCGTGGCGCGTGACCTTGCCGGGGGCGGTCGCGGCCTTCACCGGTTCGTGGTTCGGTGCCAGGACCGTGGCCTACCTGTCGCCGGAGCTGCTGCGGCCGCTGGTGCTCGGCTTGCTGATCCTGGTCGCGATCTACACTTTCCGGCGCAAGGACTTCGGTACCGGCGGCAGCGCGTTGCCCGCCGGACGCAGGCCCGTGGCGCTTGCGCTGCTGATCGGCGCGGTCGTGGGTTTCTACGACGGCTTCTTCGGTCCGGGGACGGGGAGCTTTCTGATCTTCCTGTTTGTCCGATTTCTTGGCATGGACTTCCTGCGCGCCTCGGTCAACGCGAAGATCCTGAACGTCGCGACCAACGTCGCCGCGATCGCGTTGTTTGCGAGTACTGTCGAGTTGTTGTGGCAGGTGGCCGGGGTGATGGCCGTGTGCAACCTGTCGGGGGCGCTCGTGGGATCGCGGCTCGCGCTCAGGCACGGGGCGGGGTTCGTACGCAGGATGTTTCTCGGTGTGCTGTGCGTGCTGATCGGGAAGATGGTGTACGACCTCGTTTTGCGCCTGCACTGATGTACGGCTGTTTCACGTGAAACAGTTTCGCAAGGAGAGTCGATGAGCGAGGAAGGGACGCCGGCCGGACCGGCGTGCGGGCCGGAGACGCTGGTCGAGGAGCTCGACCCGCACTTCGGCTTCTTTTGTCGCGGGGGCCGCATGCTCGAAGCGGGAGTGTCGCGCTATCAGCGCTACGAGGTGTGGGACACGCCGACCTTCGGCAAGCTCTTCCGCCTGGACGGTAGCCTGATGAGCGCTGAGCGCGACGAGTTCGTGTATCACGAGAATCTCGTCCATGTGCCGGCGCTGTGCCATCCGGCGCCGCGCCGTGCGCTGGTGGTCGGTGGCGGCGACGGCGGTTCGGCGCGGGAGCTGCTCAGGCATCCGGACATCGAGAGGGTGGTCGTCGTGGAGCTCGACGACAAGGTGGTCGAGTTGGCGCGCCGCCATCTCGGGGCGATCCACCAGGGGGCGTTCGACGATCCGCGCACCGAGCTGCACATCGGCGACGGACTGGACTACGTGCGCCGCGCGGTGGCGGCGGGCGAGGGCTTCGACCTGATCGTGCTCGACCTCACCGAGCCGGGCGAGGGGCCCGCCGCGGCGCTGTACCGCGCGCCCTTCCTCGCCGATTGCCGTGCGCTGCTGCGCGGGGAGGGCGCGCTGACGCTGCATCTGGGTGCGCCGTGGCGGCAGGCGGAGCAGGTGCGTGCGCTGGTGCAGCGCTTGCGCCAGGTCTTCGCCATCGTGCGGCCGTATTTCATGTTCATCCCGCTGTATGGCGGCCTGTGGGGCCTGGCGTGCGCGTCGGATCGCGTGGATCCGCAGGTGCGCTCGGCCTCGGCGATAGATGCAGAGCTCGCGCGCAAGGGGATCGCGGGCCTGCGGTATTACAATGGCGAAATCCACGCTGCGCAATTCGCCCAGCCCAATTTTCTACGCGAACTGCTCGAATGAGCCTTTCCGCGAGCGAGCCCCAAGTTTGAAGAATCACAGACCGAACCGATCTTCGCACTCCGAGCGACCCGCCGCCGTGCTGCCGGCCGACAGCCTGGCGTTCAGCTTCAGTTGCGCCGCGGCCCTCGTGGAAGCGGTGCTGGCCGGGGCAAACCTGACCGATGCGTTCGAGGGGATGCTCGCGCAGCATCCCGACTGGCCCGATGCGACGCGTGGCGCCGTGCGCGATCTGGCGTGGGGCACGCTGCGCGACTACGGGCGTGGCGACGCAGTGTTGCGGGGCCTGCTGCACAAGCCGCTGCCGGAGGTGATCCATGCCTTGCTGCTGGTCGCGCTGCATCGCCTCGAGACCCGTCCGGAGCAGGCGCACACCGTCGTGAACCAGGCGGTGGAGGCGGCTGCGGTGCTGATGCCGCCATTGAAGGGGGTCGTGAATGGGGTGCTGCGCAATCGCCAGCGCAACGCCGCCGAACTCGATGCGGAGCTGGTTGCCGACCAGGCGGCGTATTACCGCCACCCGTCATGGTGGGTCGAGCGTCTGCGCGCTTCCTTCCCCGCCGAATGGGAGGCGGCGCTCGCCGCCGGCAACGAGCGGCCGCCGATGGGGCTGCGCGTGAATCGCCTGCGTGGCAGTGTCGATGCCTATGCGAGCGAGCTGGAGGCGGCCGGGCTCGGGTATCGGCGTCTGGCGAACGACGCGCTGGTTCTTGACCGGCCGGTTGCCGTCGTAGCGCTACCGGGCTTCGCCGAAGGCCGTGTCTCGGTGCAGGACGCCGGGGCGCAGTGGGCCGCACGCTGGCTCGATCTCGCGCCGGGCCAGCGGGTGCTGGACGCCTGTGCTGCGCCTGGCGGCAAGTCGGCACATATTCTGGAAACCGCGCCGGTCGAGCTGCTGTCGCTCGAACTGGACCCGGTGCGGACCCGGCGCATCGCCGACAACTTCGCGCGGTTGGGCCTCGCGGGCGAGGTGCGTACCGCGGATTGCCGCGCGCTCGCGAAATGGTGGGACGGGCGGCCGTTCGACCGCATCCTCGCCGATGTGCCGTGCTCGGCCTCGGGCGTCGCGCGCCGTCATCCGGACATCAAGTGGCTGCGCCGTGCCGACGACATCGCGCGCTTCGCCGCGCAGCAGGGGGCGATCCTCGACGCATTGTGGCCAACCCTCGCGCCGGGCGGCAGGCTGCTGTACGTCACCTGCTCGGTGTTCGACGAGGAAAACGCGCGCCAGATCGAGCGCTTCTGCGCCCGCCATGCCGATGCGCTGCGGGTGGACATCGACGGCCGGCCCGCGTGTCAGCTCCTGCCGCACGCCGACCACGACGGCTTCTACTATGCGCTGCTCGCCAAGCGTGCCTGAGCGGGTGAAACGCGCGCTCGCTGCCGTCGCGCTGTGCCTGTTGGTGCCGCTTGCGGCGCTGGCCGAGGGGCGTATCGATTACGCCGAGATCGTGGTGGGCGACGAGGGCTATGTCGTGAATGCCGACATTGATCTCGAGCTCAATCCGCGCCTCGTGGAAGCCGTCAATCGCGGCGTGTCGCTGTACTTCAGTGCGCAGTTCGTCGTCGAGCGCGACCGCTGGTACTGGCTCGACGAGGTCGTCGCGGACCGCACGCTTAATTTCCGTCTTACCTACAACGCGATCGCGCGCAGCTACCGCCTGTCGGTCGGCAACTTCCACCAGAGTTTCGAAACGCTGGAGTCCGCGGTGCGCACGATGCAGCGCATCCGCAACTGGCTGATCGCGCCCGCGGGCGACCTCAAGACCGGCACTACGTACCGTGCCGCGCTGCGCTTCCAGCTCGAAACCAACCTGTTGCCCAAGCCCTTTCAGGTGACCGCGATCGGCAGCCGAGACTGGAACCTCGCCACCGACTGGCAGCGCTGGTCCTTCCTCGCAGGCGCCACGCCATGAAGCGCACGCTCCTCGTCGTCGTCGCGGCGATCGCCGGCATCTCGCTCTTCCTGCTCGCGTCGGCGACCTCGAATACGGACCTCTTCGCGGAGAGTTATCGCTACCTGCTGGCGATCAACGGTGCGATCGTCGTCGCACTGCTCGGGCTTGTCGCCTTCCAGTTGCGCCGCCTGTGGCGCGAGTACCGCACACGCCAGTTCGGGTCGCGCCTGAAGTACCGCCTGATGCTGATGTTCGCGCTGATGGCGCTGGTGCCCGGCGTCGTGGTGTATGCCGTGTCGCTGCAGTTCGTGGTGCGCAGCATCGAGTCGTGGTTCGACGTGCGCGTCGATTCGGCGCTCGAGGGTGGCATCGCGCTGGGGCAGAATGCGCTCGACTATCTAACCAGCCAGGTGAGCGACAAGGCGCGCGACATGGCGCTCGATCTCGAGGGAGTCGAGCCCGTGCCGCCGACCCTGCTCAATCGTCTGCGCGAACAGGCGGGCGTCGCCAGCGCGACCGTGATCGGGCCTTCGGGGCAGGTCGTGGTGACCGTCTCGGACGGCCTCGGGGGACTCTTTCCCGAGCTGCCCAGCGCGGCGCAGCTGCGCGAGGCCCGCCAGACGCAGCGCTACCACGTCGTCGACAGCCGCACGGGCGAGGGGCTGACGATACGCGTCGTGGTGCCCATCCCGTCGCGCACGCTCAACATGGATACCCATTATCTGCAGCTGATGCAGGCGGTGCCGGAGTCTTTCGTGCGCAACGCCGAGGCGGTGCAGGAGGCCTATCGCGAGTACCAGCAGCTGACCCTCGGTCGCGCGGGGCTGAACCGCATCTACACCCTGACGCTGACGCTGACCCTGCTGGTCGCGCTGCTCGCGGCGGTCGCGGTGGCGTTCGTGCTGTCGCGGAGGCTGGTGGCGCCGCTGCTGATCCTTGCCGAGGGCACGCAGGCGGTGGCGCAAGGCGACTTCAGCCCGCGCCAGGCGCTACCGGCGCGCGACGAGCTGGGCGTGCTGACGCAGTCCTTCAACCGTATGACGCGCCAACTCGTGGAGGCGCGCGATCTCGCCGATCGCAACCGCGCCGCGGTCGAATCCTCGCGCGCCTACCTCGAGAGCGTGCTGGCGAACCTGTCGACGGGGGTGCTCGCGTTCGCCGCGGACGGCAAGCTGCGTGCGGCCAACGCCGGCGCGATGGCGATCCTGCAGGACGAGCTGGAGGGCTACGAGGAGCTGACGCTGGCACAGTGGCCGAAGCACCACGGCTTTCGCGACGCGTTGGTGAGGGGCTTCGCCGACAACGCGGGCGACTGGCACGAGGAGCAGGAGCTGGTGTCTCAGGAGGGGGCGACGCAGACGCTGCTGATCCACGGTGCGAGCCTGCCGCAGGCCTCGGGCGGGGGCCTGGTGGTGGTGTTTGACGACATTTCGCGCCTGATTGCCGCGCAGCGCACGGCGGCGTGGGCGGAGGTGGCGCGCCGGCTGGCCCATGAGATCAAGAATCCCCTCACGCCGATCCAGCTCTCGGCGGAGCGGCTGGCGTACAAGCTCGCGGACCGGCTCGATGACGAGGGGCGGGAGGTGCTCGAACGGGCGACGCGCACGATCGTCAACCAGGTCGAGGCGATGAAAAACATGGTGAACGATTTCCGGGATTATGCGAAGCTCCCTAGTCCGGTGCTCGGTCGCCTCGACCTGAATGCGCTGGTCGGCGAGGTGCTCAACCTGTACGAGAGTTCGCCGGTGATGATCCGCGCCGAGCTGGGGCGCAACCTGCCGCCGGTGGCGGGCGACGCGAGCCAGATCCGGCAGGTGATCCATAACCTGCTGCAGAATGCGGAGGACGCGCTCGCGGGGCAGGAAGGCGGCGTGGTCACCCTGACGACGCGCCTCGATGGCGATCGCGTCGCGCTGCAGCTGCGCGACAATGGGCCGGGCTTTCCGGCGCAGCTGCTGACGCGCGCGTTCGAACCGTACTTCACGACCAAGAGCCGCGGGACGGGCCTGGGGCTGGCGATGGTGAAGAAGATCATCGACGAACATGGCGGCGAGGTTCGCCTGCTGAACGGCGAAACCGGCGGGGCCGAGGTGCGCATTCGCTTGCGCCTCGCTTCCGCGGAAATGTGATTAGTGACAAATGGCAAACATACTTATCGTTGACGACGAAGTCGGTATCCGCGAACTATTGTCGGAGATCCTGCGCGACGAAGGCCACGACGTGGTGCTGGCGGAGAACGCCGCTGCGGCGCGTGCGGTGCGCAATGCGCGGCGTCCGGACCTGGTGCTGCTGGATATCTGGATGCCCGATACCGATGGCATCACGCTGCTGAAGGAGTGGTCGGCGAACGGCCAGCTCAACATGCCGGTCGTGATGATGTCCGGACACGGCACGATAGACACGGCGGTCGAGGCGACGCGCATCGGCGCGATCGACTATCTGGAGAAGCCGATCGGCCTGCAGAAGCTGCTGTCGGCGGTGAAGCGCGGCCTGCAGCGCCCGGCCGCACCCGGTGCGCCGGCGCCGCTGACGCTCGCGGCCTTCACGCGCTCGGCGCCGCTGCGCGAACTGGCGCGGCTGGTGCAGCAGGTGGTGGTCAATTCGCGCGTGCTGCTGCTGCGCGTGGGGCAGGGCAGCATCGCGGAACTCGCGGCGCGCAGCGTGCAGCCGAAGGCGTCGTCGTGGCTGGATCTTGCCGCCGTATCGGTACCGCTGGACGTGAACCAGCTGCAGGCCGGCCAGGGTGGCGTGCTGTTCGTCGGCGAGCTCGCGCGCTTGTCGCGCACGCAGCAGAAGAACCTCGCGTTCGCGCTGGAACGGCTGGAGCGCTACGACTTGCGCCTGGTGGTCGCGACCGACCATACGCTGGAGTCGTTGGTGCGCGAAGGTTGGGAGGAGTCGCTTGCGGTGCGCCTGTTCGAGGTGAGCCTGGCGCCGCCCTCGCTCGCGGATGTGCGTGACGACCTGCCCGAGATCGCCGCGCAGCTCCTGCTGCACCTCGTGGAGGCCGGCGAGGTGCCGCGCCGCCACTTCTCGACGGCGGCGCTGAACGCGCTGCGCGCGCAGCCCTGGCCGGGCGGTTATGCGGAGCTGCGCGCGGCGGTGAAGTCGCTCGCGCTGGGGACGCTGGACGAGGAGATCGCGCTGACCGACGTGCGTCGGCTGCTGATCCCGTCCACCGAAGGCGCGGTCGCGGTATCGCTCGACCAGCCGCTGCGCGAGGCGCGCGAGGCCTTCGAGCGCCTGTACTTCGAGCACCACCTGCGCCTCGAAGGCAGCAACATGACGCGCCTGGCGGAGAAGAGCGGCCTCGAGCGCACGCACCTGTACCGCAAGCTCAAGCAGCTGGGCCTGCACGGCAGCCGGCGCACCGAGGAAGCCTGAGAGACTGAGGCGGGCGCGCAACAGTCCCGCTGCGCGGGCCGGCGGCTCGCGTAGAATCAGGCTTCCATAATGTCCGGGGCGTCTGTCAGGTGAAGATCATCATCCTCGGGGCGGGCCAGGTGGGCGCGTCGGTGGCGGAAAACCTCGTCTCCGAAGCCAACGACATCACCCTGATCGACACCAGTGCCGAGCATCTCGAGGTGCTGCGCGATCGCCTCGAATTGCGCACGGTGATCGGCAACGCCGCGTCGCCGTCGGTGCTGCGCGAGGCGGGGGCGGACGACGCCGACCTGCTGATCGCGGTGACGCAGTCGGACCAGACCAACCTGTGTGCGTGTCGCGTCGCGAAGACGCTGTTCAACCTGCCCACGCGCGTTGCGCGGCTGCGTTCGAGCGATTTCGTCGATTACCCGGAACTGCTCGACGACAACAACTTCGCGGTCGATTTCTCGATCTGTCCGGAGCAGGTCGTCACGGACTACATCAAGCGTCTGGTGGCCTTCCCCGAGGCGCTGCAGGTCATGGAGTTCGCCGGCGGGGTGCTGAGCCTGATCTGCGTGCGCGCGTTCGAGGGCGGGCCGCTGGTCGGCCATCCGCTGAAGGCGCTGCGCTACCACATGCCCAACGTCGAGGTGCGCATCGCGGCGATCTACCGCGGCGACGGGGAGGCGATCATCCCCGAGGGCGACACGATGATCCTGCCCGGCGACGAGGTGTTCTGCCTCGCCGCGAGCGTGCATATCCGCCAGGTGATGCGCGAGATCCGGCGCGAGGATCGGCCGATCCGTCGCATCATCATCGCCGGCGGGGGCAACATCGGCCTGCGCCTGGCGCGCGGCATCGAGGACGATCACAATGTCAAAGTCATAGAGGTCGATCGCCGCCGCGCGGACTTCCTCGCGAGCCAGCTGCACCGCGCGCTGGTGCTGCGCGGCGACTCGACCGACGAGAAGCTGCTCGAGAACGAGGGCATCGACGAGGCCGACATGTTCCTCGCGCTGACCAACGACGACGAGGACAACATCATGTCGGCGTCGCTCGCCAAGCGCATGGGGGCGCACCGCACGCTGGCGCTGATCAACCGCCGCAGCTACGTCGATCTGGTGCAGGGGGGGCCGATCGACATCGCGATCTCGCCCGCCCAGACGTCGATCGGCTCGCTGCTGCAGCACGTGCGCCAGGGCGACGTGGTCGCCGTGCACAGCCTGCGCCGTGGCGCGGCCGAGGCGCTGGAGATCATCGCGCACGGCACGCGCAAGGACTCCAAGGTGGTCGGCCGCGCAATCGCGGAGATTCCGCTGCCCAAGGGCGCGACCATCGGTGCGATCGTGCGCGACGAGATGCGGCCCGACGGCAAGGTCGCGCGCCGCCTGGTGGTGATGCCGCATCACGACACGGTCGTGGAGAGCGGCGATCACGTGATCGTGTTCTGCACGCACAAGAAGCTCGTGCATCAGGTCGAAAAGCTGTTCCAGGTGAGCTTCGGCTTCCTATGAGGCGCCGCGCCGATACCCACCCGGTGCTCAACGCACTGGGCCTGATCGTGATGCTGTTCGGCGTGCTGATGCTGTTTCCGCTCGCGGTGTCGTGGTTCGTCGGCGACGGCGCGACCGTCGCGTTCGACCACGCGGTGCTGATCACGCTGGCGGCGGGCCTGCTGATGTGGCTGCCGACGCGCGGCAGGAAGCGCGACCTGCATACGCGCGACGGTTTCCTGCTGGTGGCGCTGACGTGGATCGTGATGCCGGTGTTCGGCGCGCTGCCGCTGCTCGACTTCATCCCCGACCTGTCGGTGACCGACGCGTACTTCGAGGCGGTGTCGGGCCTTACCGCGACCGGCGGCACGGTGCTGGTGGGGCTGGATCACCTGCCGGTGTCGATCAACCTGTGGCGCACCTTCATGCACTGGATCGGCGGCATGGGCGTCATCGTGCTGGTGGTCGCGATCCTGCCGCTGCTGGGCATCGGCGGGCGGCAGCTGATGAAGGTCGAGGTGCCGACGCCGATGAAGGAGCAGAGCCTGACGCCGCGCATCGCCGAGACCGCGAAGGGCCTGTGGCTGACCTACTGCCTGCTCACCGTGGCGTGCGCCGCGAGCCTGTGGCTCGCCGGGCTGGACGGCTGGGAGGCGATCATCCACACCTTCAGCGTCGTCGGGCTGGGGGGATTTTCGAGCAAGGACGCGTCGCTCGGGCACTTTGGCAACGTGTCGGTGGACATGATCGTGATCGTGTTCGCGCTGCTGTCCGGCCTCAACTTCGCGACCCATTACCTCGCTTTCGCGCGCCGCAGCCTCAGGCCCTATCTCGCCGACCCCGAGCTGCCGTTCTATTTCGCGACGCTCGCGCTGAGCACCGTCGTCCTCACCGTGTACCTCGTGCAGTTCGACGTGCATGCGGATTTCCTCAGCACGCTGCGCTACGTCGCTTTTCACGTCGTGTCGATCTCGACCTCGCTCGGGCTGGCGACCTACGACTACACGCTGTGGCCGATGTTCGCGCAGATCTGGGTGCTGTTCCTCGGCAGCTTCATCGCCTGCTCCGGCTCGGCCGGCGGCGGCATCAAGATGATGCGCGCGATGATCCTGTACAAGCAGGTGTTCCGCGAGATCGTGCGCTCGCTGCACCCGCAGGCGGTGCATCCGGTGCGCATCCGCAGGCAGCCGGTGTCGGACGACATCCTGCACGCGGTGCTGGGCTTCAGCTTCATGTACATGGTGACCATCGTGTCGCTGACCTTGCTGTTGTCGGCGACCGGGCTGGACATTGTCACGGCGTTCTCGGGCGTGGTGGCCTGCCTCAACAACACCGGCCCGGGCCTCGGCGCGCTCGGCCCGGCGTCCAATTACCAGGGGCTGACCGACTTCCAGACCTGGGTGCTGAGTTTCACGATGATCCTGGGTCGCCTGGAGATCTTCACGCTGCTGGTGGTGATGACGCCGGTGTTCTGGCGGCGCTGAGCGGCATCCCGAGCCGCCGGCTTCGATCCGGCGCCGGACCGTCGTGCCAGTCAGCCCTGCCCGGTCGTGAACGGCTGCGGTCGTGCTTCAGGGGCGCCAGTGCCGCTGCGCTCGTACTCAGCGATGACCTGCGCCCCCAGCAACAGCAGGGTTGCCGCAACCTCCAGGCTCAGCAGAACCGCGATCGCCGTCGTCAGGGAACCGTAGACGGTGCTGATTTGCGACAGCGTGGTGAAATACCACACGAGCACATGGCGCGAGAGCTCCCACAGCAGCGCCGCGGTGACCGCACCGAGCAGGGCGTGTTGCAGTGACAGCCGGCCCACCGGCATCACGAGGTAGACGGACGTCAGCATGAAGATTTCGCCCGCGAGACCGAGCAGATAGAGCAGCACGCCGGACACGCCGCCAAGTGACCAGCTGCGCCCGAGGAACTCCACCCGTTCCTCGCCCATGGCCTGCAGGCTGCCCGCCACCAGCGTCGCCAGCAGCAGGCCGAACGCAAGGAACAGGATGTAGACATACGGCATCACGGCCGAGACGAGGAAGTGGCGCCGCCTGATCGCCACCCGGTGGTGGAAGATCACCGACATCGCGTTCTCCAGCACGGTGAAGGCCAATGAGCTGAAGAACAGCATGGTGGCGAGCAACACCCAGCCGATGACTTCGCGGTGCGCCAGGAAATTCGCCAGTTCCGCCACGATCGCATGCGACTGACCCGGCAGCAGCCATTCGAGGTATCGCCCGAGGGTCTGCAGCAACTCGTCCTCGCCAATGATGTGGGACAGCCCGATCACGGTGAGGATGAGCAGCGGCACGGTCGATAGCAGCGCGTAATAGGCGATCGCGCCGGCCAGCAGCAGGCCCTGGTTGGCGCGGAACGCCTTCAGCGTCCGGAGCACGAACGCACCCGGATGCTTGAGGACTTCTGCGGCGTGATCGGTCAGCATGGATGCGGAATCGCGCACGATTTGTCGGAAGGCGGCGTCAGACTACACCCGCACCCGCGCCATGCACCATTGCGCAGCGCGCGACCCCGGATCGCAAGCGCTGATTCGCGCGGCGATCAACAACTGTTCAGTCGGATGCGCTAGCGAAGCCCGAAAAACGACAAGATCACCAGGACGATGACAACTGCGCCGACGATGTAAACGATGCTGTTCATGAGACTGACCTCCGTGTGAGTGATGCGACCGGATCGCCTGGGATGCGCGATGTTCCTGTCGCCGATTTCACACTACCCGTCTCGGTGCGGATGTTCGGTACGTCAGCGCGCACAGGATCGAATAAATCCCGCGGGCGCGTGCCGCGCCCGGATTCGGGTGATCCGAAAAATCTCCCGTGTGTTCGGTAACGAACGGAATTGCGCTGCAATATCAATCAGATTGCGCAAAGCAAGGACGAGCATTGCGTTAATTCACGACCCTTGGCTGCCTATGTCAGATACTCCTCCGCTAGAGCGACACCACGTCCCGCGCGATTTCTCCGACCGCATTGCGCTGGCCTTCACCAAGGCGATGCGCTTCTTCGCCGACACGGTTTTCGCGCGTCGCTACGGCCATCGTGCGGTGGTGCTGGAAACGGTTGCGGCCGTGCCCGGCATGGTGGGGGGCGCGCTGCAGCATCTGCGTGCGCTGCGCCGGATGGAAGGCGACCGCGGCTGGATCCGCACGCTTCTGGATGAAGCGGACAACGAACGCATCCACCTGATGACCTTCATTCACGTCGCCCAGCCGACGCGTCTCGAACGGCTGCTGATCGTGATCGCGCAGGGCGTGTTCTTCAACTTCTACTTCCTGCTGTACCTGATCTCGCCACGCACCGCGCATCGCGTCGTCGGTTACTTCGAGGAAGAGGCGGTCTACAGCTACACCGAGTATCTGGCCGGCGTGGACAACGGCACCTACGCCAACGTCCCGGCGCCGAAGATCGCGATCGATTACTGGAATCTCGCCCAGGACGCGCGCTTGCGCGAGGTCATCATCGCGGTGCGCGCGGATGAGCTCCATCACCGCGACGTCAATCACGCCTTTGCCGACGAGCTGGCCTGAGTCGACCCTGCGGTGGCTTGCTAGACTGACGCCGGGCGCATGACGGGGGATCCCTGATCGATCCCGACGCCGCGGCGCGTCGACTTTCTCGATGCAGGCGCGCACGTTTTCGCTCCGATCTTTGGACGCGGTCGGCGCTTCCGCCGCCGATGCACGGAAAGCAGACTGAAAGCGAATTTGTGTTGAATGCCCTGCACCCGGCCACGCAAGTGTGGCCGAGGTCAAAATGAGCGCAACCGGAGGAGCACAATGCACAAGAAAATCATCGCCGCGGCCGTCGCGGCGGCCGTCGCCATGCCGTTCGCGGCGCTGGCGCAATCGACGCCGTCCAACGTCACGATCTACGGGCTGCTGGACCTCAACCTCGCGCGCGAATCGGCGGGCGACAAGGAGCGCGTCGGCGTCGACCACGGCGAACTGAACGGCTCGCGCCTGGGATTCAAGGGCAGCGAGGCGCTCGGCGGTGACCTGAAGGCCATCTTCACCATCGAAAGCGGCTTCGATCCGTCGACCGGCACCGCGGAGCAGGGCGGCCGGCTGTTCGGGCGCCAGTCCTTCGTCGGCCTCGAAAGCGCCAGCTGGGGCCGCCTCACCCTCGGTCGCCAGTATTCGCCAGCCTTCGTCGCCCTCGACCCGTTCGACGCCACCGGCTCGGCCGACCGCAGCGTGGGCCTGCTGACGCGCAAGACGGGCGGGGTCAAGCCGGCCTACGAGACGCGCTTCGACAACATGGTGAAGTACCGCTCGCCGACGTTTGCCGGCCTTGAGTTTGATCTCGGCTACTGGCTGGGGGAGAAGAGCGGCAACGGCGACGCGCTGAAGGAAGGCAACGGCCACGGCATCACCGCGCTGTACAAGAACGGCGCGCTGGCGGCCTCGCTGACGACGCAGAGCGTGTATCGCAACGCCACCGGCGGCCGTGTGCGCACGACGGGCGGCGGGCTCGCGTACGACTTCGGGCTCGTGAAACCTTATCTTGCCTACACCCAGGACAGGGAAAGCGGCTCGGTCGGCAGCGGCAAGGCGCGAACCTTCGATGTCGGCGCCGAGATCCGCGTCACCGGCAGCGACACGATCGCGCTGAGCTACGCGAAGCGCGACGAGCGCAACGACGCCGCGGCCGAGGACGCGCAGGGCTGGTCGGCGTACTACATGCACGACTTGTCCAAGCGCACGACGCTGTATGCCGCGTATTCGCAGCTCAGCAACAAGGACGACGCCAACTACGCGCTCGGCAACCTCACGCCCGACGCCGGCGACGATCCGCGCGTCGTGATGGCGGGCATCCGTCACCGCTTCTGAGCGGGGCGAAGAAACAGCCGATGCCAGGTTGAGTGCCGCACGGTCACTCCCTCCCCTTCAAGGGGAGGGTTGGGGTGGGGATGGGTTAAGCAGTCCCGACAGAAACCCATCCCCCTCCTAACCTCCCCCTTGAAGGGGGAGGGACAAGGTGCCCGAGCAGACTTCATATGAGCCGGGAATCAGGGCGCGGGGAACAGCGTGTGGTGCCACTTGCGCAGGAAGTCTCGGCGCTTGACCTGGTCGAGGTAGGTCATCAGGCCGGGCCCGATCGGGATCGGGCGGAAGGCGCCGCCGAGCTGGCGGCGCAGTTCCGCGGCCGCGGCGTCGTCGGGCACGTCGTCGCGCACCGAGAAGAAGCCCGGGTTTTGCGCGAGCAGCTGCTGCCCTTCGCGCGACAGCAGGTAGTCCAGCCACAGGCGAGCGGCGTTCGGATGGCGCGCGCCGCGCGAGATGAAGGCGACGCGGCTCAGCACCAGCGTGTAGTCGCGCGGCAGCACGACGCCGATCGCGGGGTCGTCGTGGGCGCGCAGCAGCGCGTAGGAGCCGAGCACGTTGTAGCCGATCAGGGCCTCGCCGGACGCGATGCGGTCGAGCATGCCGGTGGTCGAGGCCAGGGTGACGGTGCCGGTGCGGCCGAAGGCCTGGGCGAGCTTCCAGAACACAACAGGGTTCGCGATCACGTCCTGGGTGTGCAGCATGAAGCCGAGGCCGGAAGTGGAGGGCTCGTAGGTCGCGAGCTTGTCGCGGAAGCGCTCGGGTTGCTGCGCGAGCAGACGCAGCAGTTCGGCGTGCGTGGTGGGCACTTCGGCGGGTGCGAGCAGCTTGCGGTTGTAGGCGATCGCGACGGGTTCGAAGGTCGTGCCGAAGGCCTCGTCCTTCCACACCGCCCAGGCGGGCAGCGCGGCCGTTTCGGCGGAGCGCCAGGGCTGGGCGTAGCCGTCGTTGACGAGCTTCACCTGCAGGTCCACCGCCGAGCTCCACACGACGTCGGCCTGTTCGCCGCGCGCGGCCTCGTCGACGAAGCGTCGCGACAGCTCGCCGCTGTTGAGGTCCTCGTAGTGCACGCGCACGCCGGGGTAGCGCTGTTCGAAGGCGCGGAGCAGCGGGCGCGCGATGCGCTCGTCGGTTGCCGCGTAGATGATGACGCGGCCCTCGCGTACCGCCGCCGCGTAAAGCGTGTCGTCCCGTTCCGCGTGGGCGCCTGCGGCCGGCAGCAGACACGCGCACGCGAGCGCGACGGTGCGGAGCAGGCGGGGCAGGGCGGTGCTCAATCCGGATTCCTCCTGGCGGTCGGCTGCGGCTTTGCGCGATGCTGTCGTTTGCGGCACGATGATCCTTCCAACTGCTTTCGATTCACTTTCAGCCGATGCGCCTGCTGCTCGTAGAGGATCATACCGAACTCGCGGAATGGGTTTCCAAGGCGCTGGTGCAGGCGGGCTACGCCGTCGACGTGATGCGCCGCGGCGATCATGCCGACCACGCGCTGCTCACCCAGCCCTACGACCTCGTCGTGCTCGATTTGTCGCTGCCCGGGCTGGACGGGCTGGAGGTGCTGCGACGCCTGCGCGGGCGCGACGCGACCCGGACCACGCCGGTGATCATCCTCACCGCGCGCGGCTCGACCGAGGACCGCGTGAAGGGGCTCAACCTCGGCGCCGACGACTACCTGCCCAAGCCCTTCGAGCTCACCGAGCTGGAGGCGCGCATCAAGGCGCTGCTGCGCCGTGCCGGCAACCTCGTGCCGACGGTGAAGATCGGCCGGCTGGAATTCGACCTCAACTCGCGCCTCGCCACCGTCGACGGCAAGCCGCTGTCGCTGACGCCGCGCGAGCTCGCGGTGCTGGAGGCGCTGATCGCGCGCCAGGGGCGGCCGCTCGCGCGCGAGGCGCTGTTCGAGAAGGTGTTCAGCTTCGACGAGGAGGCGCGCCCGGAGGCGATCGAGATCTACGTGCATCGCCTGCGCAAGAAGCTGGAAGGTTCGGGCGCGGTCGTGACGACCCTGCGCGGCCTGGGTTACCTGATCGGCGAGGCGGGCGGTGACTGAGGCTCCGCGCGGGCGGGCATGCGCGCGCCGCTGAGCCTGCGCGGGCGCGTCGCGCGCTGGCTGCTGCCGCCGCTGCTGATCCTGCTCGCGATCAACGCCGTGCTGTCCTGGCTGGGCGCGCGCCAGGCCGTCAATCGCGCCTACGACCGCTCGCTCACGGCGTCGGTGCGCGCGATCGCCGAGCAGGTGCATTCGCTGGAAGGCGAGATCACCGTCGACGTGCCGACCTCGGCCTTCGACGTGTTCGAGGCCGGCGTGCAGGAGCGCATCTTCTACGCGGTGTTCGCACCCGACGGGGACCTCGTGACCGGCTACGAGGATCTGAGCGCGCCGCGCGCGCCGGCCGAGGACGGCACGCTGCTGCTGGCGGAGATGCAGTACCGCGGCGAGGACGTGCGCGTCGGCGCGATGAAGAAGCGCCTGTACGACCCGGCGCTCGTCGGCGGCGACGCGGTGACCATCGTGTTCGCCGAGACCACTGAGTCGCGCGTCGCGCTCGCGCGCGAGCTGTTCTTCGACAGCCTGCGCCGCCAGCTGCTGCTCGTCGGGCTGGGCGCGCTGATGCTGGCGCTGGCGCTGGGCACGGCCTTCCGTCCGCTCGTCGATCTGCGCGACGCGGTGCAGAAGCGCGCCGAGGATGACCTCACGCCGGTGCCCACCGGCAACGTGCCGAGCGAGGTGCAGCCGCTGATCGGTGCGATCAACCACCACATGGAGCGCCTGTCGGCGATGCTCGCGGCGCGCCGGCGCTTCCTCGCCGACGCCGCGCACCAGATCCGCACGCCGCTCGCGGTGTTGAGCACGCAGGCCGAGTTCGGCGCGCGCCAGGGCGACCCGGGCGAGATGCGGCGCATCTTCGAGAGCCTGCTCACGACGATCCGCAGCACGCGCCGCATGGCCGACCAGATGCTGTCGCTGTCGCGCGCGGAGCCGGCAAACGGGCTGATCCAGGAGCAGGGGCCGGTCGACCTCACCGACATCGCGCGCGAGGTCGCGCTGGAGCTCGTGCCGCTGGCGCTGAAGAGGCACATCGAGCTCGCGTTCGAGGAGACCGGGCCGGCGCCCATGACCGGCAACGCGGCGATGCTGCGCGAGCTCGTCGCGAACCTCGTCGACAACGCCATCCGCTACAGCCCGCCCGACACGCAGGTCGTCGTCGCGACCGGCACCGCGGACGGGCACGTCGTGCTCGCGGTGAGCGACGAGGGGCCGGGCGTTCCGGTCGCCGAGCGCGACAAGGTGTTCCAGCGCTTCTACCGCATCCTCGGCCAGGGCGGGCCGGACGGCAGCGGCCTGGGGCTGGCGATCGTGCGCGAGATCGCGCTCGCGCACGGCGGCGAAGTGCGCCTCGCCGATGCTCCGGGCGGACGCGGGCTGCAGGTCGAAGTCGAGTTTCCGCGCCGCGCGGACGAGGCCGGACAGGCTTAATTTGTAATGTCGGCGTTAGTGCTGCGCGGTCGCTCCCTCCCCTTCAAGGGGAGGGCTGGGGTGGGGATGGGTTAATCAGCCCCGCCGGAAACCCATCCCCCTCCGAACCTCCCCCTTGAAGGGGGAGGAACAAGGCGCTGTCGACCACTGAAAGCCAATCGAAAGCCCTTCTCCGTATCGTCCGCCTTCATGCAGGGCCGGAGCGACCGGTCCGATATCAAGGAGGAGACAAGCATGATCCGCAACATCGTCAAAACCACCCTCGTCGCCGCAGCGCTCGGCCTCGGGTTCGTCGCCAGCGCCCCGGCGCTCGCCCTCGACAACGTCAAGATCCTCGTGCCGGCCAACCCGGGTGGCGGCTGGGACCAGACCGCGCGCGCGCT
Source organism: Azoarcus sp. CIB (assembly GCF_001190925.1). Taxonomy (NCBI): domain Bacteria; kingdom Pseudomonadati; phylum Pseudomonadota; class Betaproteobacteria; order Rhodocyclales; family Zoogloeaceae; genus Azoarcus; species Azoarcus sp. CIB. Next base: position 5,232,565 of record NZ_CP011072.1, on the reverse strand, counting down.
GCAGGCGGCGATCAACGCCGAAGGCCTCGCGAAGAAGGTCACCGTCGACAACAAGGGTGGCGCGGGCGGCACGATCGGGCTGGCGCAGTTCGTCAATGGCGCGAAGGGTGACGGCGGCGCGACGCTGGTCGGCGGTATGGTGATGGTCGGGGCGATCGCGACCAACAAGTCGCCGGTGAACCTGACCCAGGTCACGCCGCTGGCGCGCCTGAGCGGCGAGACCCTGGTCGTCGTGGTGCCGGCGAGCTCGAAGATCCAGACCCTGAAGGAGCTGGTCGACCAGTTCAAGGCCAATCCGGGCGCGGTGTCCTGGGGCGGCGGCTCGGCGGGCGGCTCGGACCACATCCTCGCGGGCCTGATCGCGCAGGCGGTCGGCGTCGATCCGGCGAAGGTGAACTACATCGCCTACTCGGGCGGCGGCGAGGCGCAGGCCGCCATCATGGGCGGCCACGTCGCGGCCGGCATCAGCGGCTTCGGCGAGTTCCAGTCGCAGATCAAGTCCGGAAAGCTGCGCGCGCTGGCGGTCTCGGGCGCCGAGCGCATCGCCGGCGAGAGCGTGCCGACGCTGAAGGAGCAGGGCGTCAATGTAGAGATGGTGAACTGGCGCGCGATCTTCGCCGCGCCCGGCATCAGCGAGGCGCAGCACAAGGAGCTGGTCGCCGCGCTCGACAAGGCGGTCACGTCGAACTCGTGGAAGGACGCGCTGAAGCGCAACGACTGGCAGGACATGTACCTCACCGGCCCCGAGTTCAAGAAGTTCCTCGACGCCGACGTCGCGCGCATCACCAAGCTGGTGACCGACCTCGGCATGGTCAAGCCGTAAGCGGCTTCGTCCGTCCGCAGCACCCCTCCCGCGCGGGGCCGCGCCGCCGCGGCCCGCGGGACCTCTTCCGGAGACACTCGACATGCGACATCACGCTATCGGCGCCGGCTTCGGCCGCGCGCTGAGGACGGCCCTCGCCGGCCTCGCCCTCGCGGGCGCCACGACCCTGGCCGGCGCCGCGGACTACAAGATCCTCGTGCCCGCCGCACCCGGCGGCGGCTACGACCAGCTCGGCCGCGCGGTGCAGGCCGCGCTGCAGGCCAACAAGCTCGCCGAGCGCGTGCAGGTGAACAACGTCGCCGGCGCGGGCGGCACGATCGGGCTCGCGCAGCTGATTAACAGCAGCAAGGGCGACGGTGGCGCGCTGATGGCGAGCGGCAAGGGCATGGTGTCGGCGGTGTTCATTAACAAGTCGCCGGTCACGCTGGCGAACGTCACGCCGATCGCGCGCCTTACCGGCGAGTACGAGGTGCTGGTGGTGCCGGCGAGCTCGCCGCTCAAATCCATGGCCGACCTCGTCGCCGCGTACAAGGCGAACCCGGCCGCGGTGTCGTGGGCGGGCGGCTTCGCCGGCGGCGTGGATCAGCTCACCGCCGGAATGATCGTGCAGGCGATCGGCGGCGAGGCGGGCAAGTTCAATTACGTCGCCTTCGGCAGCGGCGGCGAGGTGCTCGCGCAGGTGCTCGGCGGCCACGTCACCGTGGGTCTCGGCGGCTTCAACGAGTTCGCCGGCCAGATCAAGGCCGGCAAGCTGCGCGCGCTGGCGGTGACGGCGCCCGCGCGCGTCAAGGACATCGACGTGCCGACGCTGAAGGAGCAGGGCATCAATGTCGAGTTCGTTAACTGGCGCGGCATCATGGCGGCACCCGGCATCAGCGACGCGCAGCGCGACGAGCTGGTCAAGGCGGTGACGCAGATGGCCAGGAGTGAGTCGTGGCAGGCGACGCTGGCGAAGAACGAATGGGTCGACATGCTGATGACCGGCGACGAGTTCCGCCACTACGTCGAGGCCGAGCAGAAGACCGTGTTCAAGCTTGTCAGCGACCTCGGGCTGGTGAAGAAATGAGCACGCGCGCACGCATCGATGCCGGCGAGCTGCTGATCTCGCTCGTGCTGCTGGCGCTGGGCAGCTTCGTGGCGTTCGAGACCCAGGGCATCGCCGAGACGCAGGGCTATGCGCAGGTCGGCCCGCGCCTCTTCCCCTACCTCATCGGCACCGGCCTCATGCTGTGCGGCGCCTGGCTCGCGTGGCAGGCGCTGTCCGGCGGATGGCGCGCGATGCCGGACGAGGCCGAGACGCACGCCGCGCCCGACCGCATGGGCTTCGTGCTGATCAGCGCCGGCGTGGTGCTGCACATGGTGCTGATCGGCTGGGCCGGCTTCGTCCTCGCCTCGACGCTGCTCTTCGTGCTGGTCGCACGCGGCTTCGGCAGCATGAAGCCGGTGCGCGACCTCGGGATCGCGGCCGTGCTGTCGACGCTCGTGTACTTCCTCTTCACGCGCGGCCTGGGCCTGAGCCTGCCCGCCGGCCCGTTCGGAGGCTGAGATGGAAACCCTCAACGCACTCCTCTCCGGCTTCGCGGTCGCGCTAAGCCTGCAGAACCTGTTCCTCGGCTTCGTCGGCGTCACGCTGGGCACCGCGGTCGGCGTGCTGCCGGGCGTCGGCCCCGCGCTGACGGTGGCGCTGCTGCTGCCGGCCACCGCGAGCTTCGAGCCCACCGGCGCGCTGATCATGTTCGCCGGCATCTACTATGGCGCGATGTTCGGCGGCTCGACGACCTCGATCCTGCTCAATACGCCGGGCGAGTCGGCGACCATCGTCACCGCGATGGAAGGCAACATGATGGCCAAGCGCGGCCGCGCCGGTGCGGCGCTCGCGACCTCGGCGATCGGCTCCTTCGTCGCCGGCACCATCGGCACCGTGCTGCTGACCTTCGTGTCGCCCTTCGCGGTCGACGTCGCGCTCAAATTCGGCCCGGCCGAGTACTTCTCGGTGATGGTGCTGGCCTTCGTGACGGTGTCGGCGGTGCTCGGCGCCTCGCCCGCGCGCGGCCTCGCGGCGCTGTTCCTCGGGCTCACGATCGGCCTCATCGGCCTCGACAGCCAGACCGGCCAGGCGCGCTTCACGCTGGGCATCCCGGAACTGCTCGACGGCCTCGACATCGTCGTCGTCGCGGTGGGTCTGTTCGCGGTCGGCGAGACCCTGTACGTCGCCACCTACCTCAACCGTGGCGTCGACACCATCGAGCAGATGAAGGGCTCGATCTGGATGAGCAAGGAGGACTGGAAGCGCTCGTGGAAGCCGTGGCTGCGTGGCACCGCCTTCGGTTTCCCGTTCGGCTGTATCCCCGCGGGCGGCGCCGAGATCCCGACTTTCCTCTCCTACGCGACCGAGAAGAAGCTCAGCAAGCATGCCGACGAGTTCGGCAAGGGCGCGATCGAAGGCGTGGCCGGGCCGGAAGCGGCCAACAACGCCTCCGCGAGCGGCACGCTGATGCCGCTGCTGACGCTGGGCCTGCCGACCACCGCGACCGCCGCGATCATCCTCGCCGCGTTCCAGCAGTACGGCCTGCAGCCCGGCCCGCTGCTGTTCGACACGCAGCCGGAGCTGATCTGGGGCCTGATCGCGAGCATGTACATCGGTAACGTGATCCTGCTCGCGCTCAACCTGCCGCTCGTGGGCGTGTGGGTGAAGCTGCTGGCGATCCCGCGTCCGCTGCTCTACGCCGGCATCCTGATCTTCGCGACGATGGGCGCCTACGGCATCCGCAACTCGTGGTTCGACCTCGCGCTGCTGTACGGCATCGGCCTGCTGGGCTTCGTGATGCGCCGCTACGACATCCCGGTCGCCCCGGTGCTGGTCGGCCTGATCCTGGGGCCGCTGTCCGAGCAGCAGTTCCGCCGCGCGCTCGCGATCAGCCAGGGCGACCTGTCGATCTTCGTGACCCAGCCGATCTCGGCGACGGTGCTCGCAATCACCGCGCTGGTCGTGATCGTGCCGCAGGCGTGGCGTCTCGTGCGCCGCATGCAGGCGAATGCGATCGGCCACCATTCCCCGATCTGAGGACGGCCGCGCGTGCTCGCATCCCCGATCGACACCGGCGCCGGCGCGGCGCCCGGCAACCTCTCACCCCAAGGACGCACCATGTTCCAGCACATCCTCGTCCCCACCGACGGCTCGCCGCTGTCCGATCGCGCCCTCGACCGCGCGATCGGGCTCGCTCGCGAACTGCGCGCACGGCTCACGATTCTCAACGCCACGGCCGAAGCGCCGTTCCCGGTGACCAACTTCGGCGAGGACGGCCACTACGATCCCGAGAAGTCGCGCCGCTTCGCCCGCGAAGCCGCCACGCACGGCCAGCGCATCATCGAGGTCGCGCTCGCCCGCGCGCAGGAGGCCGGGATCGCCGCCGACGCAGTCCTCGAAAGCAGCGAAACACCCCACCGCGTGATCATCCAGATCGCCGAGAGCCGCGGCTGCGACCTGATCTGCATGGCCTCGCACGGCCGGCGCGGCATCAACGCGCTGCTGCTGGGCAGCGAGACCAACAAGGTGCTCGCGCACTGCACGATTCCCGTGCTGGTGTGCCGCTGAACGCGCGTCGCTCCAGGCGGCGCCGGAAGCTCGTTTTCCGCCCCGGCGAGCCGGGTAGTCCACCGGGCTCGGCATGACGGCGGAAAACGCGGATAATTGCGGATTGCGCCCGCATCGGGCAGATTTGAGGACGTAACCGTGACCCGCCTTCAGAACGACACCTTCCTGCGCGCCTTGCTGCGCCAGCCGACCGAATACACGCCGCTGTGGCTGATGCGGCAGGCGGGGCGCTACTTGCCCGAGTACTGCGAGACCCGCAAGCGCGCCGGCAGCTTCCTGAACCTGTGCAAGAGCCCGACGATGGCCTGCGAGGTCACGCTGCAGCCGCTCGCGCGCTACAACCTCGACGCCGCGATCCTGTTCTCCGACATCCTCACGGTGCCGGACGCGATGGGCCTGGGCCTGTACTTCGCCGAAGGCGAGGGCCCGCGCTTCGAGCGCCCGCTGCGCGACGAATGGGAGATCCGCAACCTCGCGATCCCCGATCCGCACGCCGAGCTGCAGTACGTGATGGACGCGGTCGCCGAGATCCGCCGCGCGCTCAACGGCAGCGTGCCGCTGATCGGCTTCTCCGGCAGCCCGTGGACGCTCGCCTGCTACATGGTCGAAGGCGGTTCGTCCGACGACTATCGCAAGGTCAAGGCGATGGCCTACTCGCGCCCCGACCTGATGCACCACATCCTGTCCGTGACGGCCGACTCCGTCGTCGCCTACCTCAACGCGCAGATCGAATCCGGCGCGCAGGCCGTGATGGTGTTCGACTCCTGGGGTGGCGCGTTGTCCGAGGCCGCTTACCACGAGTTCTCGCTGCCCTACCTCAAGCGCGTCGTCGACGGCCTGATCAAGGAGCGCGACGGTGAGCGCGTGCCGAACATCGTGTTCACCAAGGGCGGCGGCCTGTGGATCGAGAGCATCGCCGACATCGGCTGCGACGCCGTGGGCCTCGACTGGACGATGGACATCGGCCGTGCGCGCAAGCTCGTCGGCGACAAGGTCGCGTTGCAGGGCAACCTCGACCCCAACGTGCTGTTCGCGCCGCCCGAAGCGGTCGCGCGCGAAGCGAAGCGTGTGCTCGATTCCTACGGCAACCACCCCGGCCATGTCTTCAACCTCGGCCACGGCATCTCGCAGTTCACGCCGCCCGAGTCCGTGTCGGTGCTGGTCGAGGCCGTGCACGAGCACAGTCGCAAGATCCGCGCCGGCGCCTGAGCGTCCCGCAACAGCACCCGAACCCCGGCCGGGACGCGCACCGCGCACCCCGCCGGGGTTCCCTTTTGGGGCCGCGTTGAGTGCCGCGGCGGCACCGCTCCGGTGCGGGCGCGCAGCCGGAGGCGACCGTTCCAGCCTTGTCAAGCGGAAAATCTGCATCGATCGCTTGACTTATGCACAACAGACCGAAACTGAAGCTGGATCCTGCATGGAATTGGGGCTTATTCACCGAAATCCATAAGTGCATGAAATTTAAAGAATAAAAATTTGCCTACTGTTAAGGCAAAGTGACAGAAGGGCAGGTGCGGCGCCGGGTTCAGGACGTTTCACCCATGCTATCAACAAAGTTATCCACAGCTTTTGTGGACAAGCGCCGGAAGGGTTTCACGGCAAAGAGTTAACCCCCGTTTCCGAACAACGAATTTAACAATCAGCCGTAAGCAACTGATAGTTAAACAAAAATCGTGTAGAACACGAGATCCGAATGTCCATCGTCCGTGTCGCGCTCCCCGTTCCGCTGCCGCAACTCTTTGATTATTCATCGCAAGATGCATGCAATGAGGATGTTGGCCGCTGCGTGCGGGTGCCCTTCGGACGGGGCGAGAAGAGCGGCGTGATCGTCGCGCTGCTCGCTGAATCGGACCTGGACCCCGCGCGCCTCAAGGCGGTGCGTCATATCCAGCGCGAAGTCGCGCCCCTGCCGGCGGATTGGCTGGAGCTGGTCGGCTTCGTCGCGCGCTACTACCACGCGCCGCTCGGCGAAGTGATCGCGCTTGCGCTGCCCCCCGGACTGCGCCGCGCCGATGCCGTGAGCGACCGCGAGAGCGACCCGCTGCTGGACCTGAGCCCGGAAGGCCAGGCGGCACTGGTCGAGTCCCGCCGCGCGAGCCGGGCGCTGGCGCTGCTCGGCGAATTGCGCGCGGCCGGCGTGATCCGGCGCAGCGCGGCGCGCGAGCTGCCCGCGGGTGCGGCGCTGGGCGACGCGATGAAGCGCGGCTGGGTCGTCGCGGTGCGCGGCGCGGACCCCTCGCAGCCGGCGGCGAACCGGCCGGAACTCACCGACGAGCAGCGCGCCGCAGTCGAGGCGGTCTCGGCAGGCCCGGAAGGTTTCGCGCCCTGGCTGCTGCAGGGCGTCACCGGCAGCGGCAAGACCGAGGTGTACCTGCGTCTAGCCGAACGTGCGCTGGCGGCGGGCCGGCAGGTGCTGATGCTGGTGCCCGAGATTGCGCTCACGCCGCAGCTCGAATCGCGCGTCGCGAACCGCTTCCCCGCCGCCTGCGTCGTCAGCCTGCATTCCGCGCTCGCCGAAGGGGCGCGCTCGCGCGGTTTCGTGCAGGCCCTCGAAGGCCGCGCCGACATCGTGCTCGGCACGCGCCTGTCGGTGTTCGCGCCGCTGCCGCGCCTCGGCCTCATCCTCGTCGACGAGGAGCACGACGCCTCCTACAAGCAGCAGGAGGGGGTGCGCTACTCGGCGCGCGACGTCGCGGTGTGGCGGGCACGGCAGCGCAAGGTGCCGGTGGTGCTCGGCTCGGCGACGCCTTCGCTGGAGAGCTGGCAGCACGCACGTCTGGAGCGCTATCGCAGCCTGCGTCTGGACGCGCGCGCGCTGGCGAGCACGCTGCCGACCGTGCGCCGCATCGACTTGCGCCGCATGAAGCTCGACGAAGGGCTCAGCCCCCAGCTCAAGACCGCAATCGGCGAGCGCCTCGCGCGCGGCGAGCAGAGCCTCGTGTTCCTCAACCGCCGCGGCTACGCGCCGGTGCTGTCCTGCCCCGCCTGCGGCTGGGTGAGCCAGTGCCCGCACTGCTCGGCCAACCTCGTCGTGCATCTCGCCGACCGCCGCCTGCGTTGCCACCATTGCGGCTGCGACACCGAGGTGCCGCACCACTGCCCGGTGTGCAGCAACCAGGACATCCAGCCCTTCGGCCGTGGCACGCAGCGCGTCGAGGCGCGCCTGGTGGAGCTCTTCCCCGAAGCGCGGGTGCTGCGCGTGGACCGCGATTCGGCGCGCACGCGCAACCAGTGGGAAAGCCTGCTCGCGCAGATCGCCAGCGGCGAGGCCGACATCCTCGTCGGCACGCAGATGATGGCGAAGGGCCACGACTTCCCGCAGCTCACGCTGGTCGGCGTCATCGGCGCCGACGCGTCGCTGCACGCGGCGGATTTTCGCGCGCCGGAGCGCCTGTTCCAGCAGCTGATGCAGGTCGGCGGACGTGCCGGACGCGCTCACCTGCCGGGCGAGGTGCTGATCCAGACCGAGTACCCCGACCACCCGCTGTATCGCTGCCTGGTGAAGCACGACTTCGACGCCTTCGCCGCGAGCGCGCTGGACGAGCGCCGCGCGGCCGGCTTCCCGCCCTTCACCTTCCAGGCGATGCTGCGTGCCGACGCGCCGCTGCTCGACGATGCGCTGCAGTTCCTCGCCCACGCGCGCCGCCTTGCGCAGGAGATCGCGCCGGCGGGCGTGCGCGTGTTCGACGCGGTGCCGATGCGCCTGACGCGGCTCGCGCGGCGCGAACGCGCGCAACTGCTGGCCGAGGCTGACGAGCGCGCGCCCCTGCAGGGCTTCCTCGCGCACTGGATCGAGGTGCTGCGCGGGCAGCGTACGGCGCGGGAGCTGCGCTGGCAGCTGGACGTGGATCCGCTCGAGGTGTGAGGCGGCAGGCTTCCGTGCGGGTGCGTCTGCGCCTATCATCGTCAGGGTTCCAGGATTCCAGAATTCCCGGATTCCATTTCCGCGCTGCAAGGGCCGGTCGGAGCGCAATCAACGTCACCGATCGGGCGGCGCAAGGAGAAGGCATGGTTCACGGAAGGCGGTGCTTTGCCGCGGTCGGCGGGGCGTCGCCGGGTCGCGGAGGCCTGGCATGACGCCGGACGGGACATTGCGCCTGCGCGCGATCCGCGACGGGCGTCGCATCAGCGGACTGCGGGTGGAAAAACCCCTGCCGCAGGCCGCGCAGAGACTGGTCGGGTGCAGCGTCGACGAGGCCATCGGGCTCGTGCCGACGCTCTTCGGCGTGTGTTCGCGCGCACAGGGCATTGCGGCGAAGGCGGCCTGCGTTGCTGCCGGTGCGCCGAATCTCGCGCGTGCCGAAGCGTGGGCCGAGGAGCGCATTCTCGCGACCGAAATCGCGCAGGAACACCTGTCGCGCCTGATGCTCGACTGGCCGAAACTGTTCGGCCACCCGCCGCGCAGCGACCGTTTCGTGGAGCTGCAACGTCGCCTGGGGCTGAGCGGCGACTCGCGCGCAGCCTACGACCTGGGGGGCGACCTGCTCGACCTCGTCGTCGTCGAGCTTCTCACCGGCTTCTTCCGTGCCGCGCGCGAACCCAGCGGCCTGCGCGAATTCGTCGAACGCGCGCGGCGCGGCGGCTCGATCGGCGCGGCGCTCGCGGACCTGATCGAGATGGGCTCGTCGACGCTGGAGGGCGAGGCGGTGCCGCTGCTGCCGGCGCTCGCGGCAGGTGCCTGGGCGCACGAACTGGGTGGCGTGCCGTCCGCGGACTTCTGCGCGGCGCCGACGCTGTTCGGTCGCGCACACGAGTCGGGCGTGCTCGCGCGCCATGCCGGTTCGATGATGGTGCGCAACCTGCTCACGCATCGCCACCGCATCGCCGCGCGCCTCTTCGCGCGCGTCGTGGACCTCTCGGACTGTGCCAGCCGCCTGCGCCATCCGCTCGCGTCCGACATGCCGCTGTTGGTCGATGCCGCACCGCTCGGCGAAAACGCGGGACTGGCCTGCGTCGAGACCGCGCGCGGGCTGCTGATGCACGCCGTGCGCCTCGACGGCGAGCGCATCGCCGAGTACGCGATCGTCACGCCGACCGAGTGGAACTTCCACGCCGACGGCCCCTTCGTGCGCGAAGGCTGCGGCTGGGCGGCGGAGTCGGACGAGGCGGCGCTGCTGCGGCTGAAGGCGCTCGCGCTGTCGCTGGACCCCTGCATCGAATACGAAATCACGATGGAAGACGCGGCCAGTGCATGAGATGTCGCTCGCCGAGAGCATCCGCGGCATCGTCGAGGAAACGGCGCAGGGGCAGGGCGCACAGCGGGTGAAGACGATCGTGCTGGCGATCGGCGAACTGGCGTCGGTGGAGGTCGAGGCGCTGCGCTTCTGCCTCGACGTGGTGCTGCGCGACTCGCTCGCGGACGGCGCGGCGATCAAGATCGAGCCGGTTGCGGGCGCCGGCTGGTGCCCCGCGTGCGACCGCAGCGTGCCGCTCGTGCAGCGCTACGACCCGTGCCCGCACTGCGACGGCTACCAGCTGCGGCCGACCGGCGGCACCGAGATGCGGGTGAAGGAAATCGAAGTCGAGTGAAGCAGGATTGTAGGGCGGAAAAGCGCAGCGCCTTCCGCCGCATGGCAGATGTGATCGATGCGCATGCGACGGCGCAGATGGCCAACTCGGCCTTCGGCTCATCCGCCCTACGCCAGATTGCACGGCGCTTGACCCGGATAACAGTATCTACGGTTCGCGCGGAACACGTTGTTTGGACGGAGCAGGACATGTGTACGGTGTGTGGATGCGGTGGGGCGGGCGCGAGCATTGGCGGTGCAGGGTGGTCGAAGGCCGCGCGCGCGAAGGGGGGCGCGACGCGGGCGTGGAAGACGGTGACGCCCGCGCATGACCATGAGCATTCGCACGATCCTGCGTCCGAGGCCGCTGCCGCAGGCGAGGACACGCACATCCACGCCGGCCATCGCCACCTCCACTTCGGCGCCGGCCCCGCGCACGCGCATGCGCCCGGCCTGACGCAGTCGCAGATGGTGAAAATCGAGCGCGACATCCTCGGCAAGAACGACGCGCTCGCCGATGAAAACCGCCGCCAGCTGGCCGCCCGCGGCATCTTCGCGCTGAACCTCGTCTCCAGCCCCGGCTCGGGCAAGACGGCGCTGCTCGTGCGCACGCTCACCGAGTTCGCCGGCCGCGTGCCGGCCGCGGTCATCGAAGGCGACCAGCAGACCGAGTTCGACGCCGAGCGCATCCGCGCGACCGGCGTCCCGGCGCTGCAGATCAACACCGGCAAGGGCTGCCACCTCGACGCCGACATGGTCGGCCGCGCGCTCGCGCAGATGCAGCTTGCCGACGACAGCCTGCTGCTGATCGAGAACGTCGGCAACCTCGTCTGCCCGGCCGCCTTCGACCTCGGCGAGGCGCACAAGGTCGCGATCCTGTCCGTGACCGAAGGCGAGGACAAGCCGCTAAAGTACCCCGACATGTTCGCCGCCGCCGACCTGATGCTGCTCAACAAGGTGGATCTGCTGCCGCACCTGACTTTCGACGTCGAGCGCGCGATCGGCTACGCGCGGCGCGTGAATCCGGCGATCGAGGTGATCCGCACGTCGTCGACGAGCGGCGAGGGCATCGCCGAATGGCTGGCGTGGCTGGAGCGGGGGATGGCGAAGGCGCGCGGTGCTCGCGCGGCCGAGGCGCAGTCGGCCTGATCCCCTCCCATGACGACCGCGCACGAGGCGCCCCCCTTTGCCGTGACGCTGCCGCTGGCGCCGCGCGGCCCGTCCGTGCTCGCGTTCGGGGCATACTTCAAGAACGCGCTGTGCCTCGCCTGCGACGGTGAGGCACACATCGGCGCGACCGTCGGCGATCTCGACACCTCGGAGGCCTGCCATGACATGGACGCGTGGGTCGAGGCGATCGTCGCCCATCACACGCCCGCCGCGGTCGCGCACGACCTGCACCCGGACTTCCACTCCAGCCGCCGCGCCTGCGAAATCGCCGCGCGCCTTGGCGTGCCGGCGTTTCCCGTGCAGCACCACCACGCGCACGTCGCCGCGGTGCTCGCCGAGCACGGCCACGCGGGTCCGGCGCTGGCCCTCGCGCTCGACGGCGTGGGTCTCGGCAGCGACGGCACGGCTTGGGGTGGCGAGCTGCTGCGCGTCGACGGCGCGTCCTTCGAGAGGTTGGGCCACCTCGCACCGCTGCCGCTCGCCGGCGGCGACCGCGCCGCGCGCGAACCTTGGCGCATGGCCGCGGCGGTGCTGCACCGCGCGGGCCGCGCCGACGAGATCGCGACGCGCTTCGCCGCCCAGCCCGCCGCGGCGATGCTCGCGCAGCTCCTCGGCCGCAGTGCGCTGTGCCCGCCCACGTCCAGCCTCGGCCGCGTCTTCGACGCCGCCGCGGGGTTGCTGGGCCTGTGCCCGGTAATGCATTTCGAGGCCGAAGCCGCGATCGCGCTCGAACGCGCGGCGGCCGGATACCTCGATCGCGTCGGCGACCTTGCACCCGAAGCCGACGGCTGGTCGATAGACGGGGCAGCGCGACTCGACCTGTTCCCGCTGCTGGCCACGCTCGCCGATGAAACGGACGCCGCCCGCGGCGCCGCGCGCTTCCATGTCACGCTCGTTGCCGCGCTGGACGACTGGGTCGCCCGGGCTGCCGACCAGACGTGCCTCGATGTCGTCGCGCTGTCGGGCGGCTGTCTGCACAACCGCATCCTGTCGCAACGCCTTGGCGCCGCGCTGCGTGAGCGTGGCCTGACGGTGCTCGAAGCGCAGCGCCTGTCGCCCGGCGACGCCGGCCTCGCGTTGGGGCAGGCGTGGGTTGCGATGCATCACCTGATGACTGGGGAATGCCGTGCATCGTAGGGCGGGAGCAGCGCAGCGAATCCCGCCAACGGGGCGTGGCGCGACTTTCGGCCGTTGGCGGCGGGATGCGCCTTCGGCTTCTCCCGCCCTACGTAGTGCCATGCCCGGCCCGCGTACTGCATCGACCACCGATTCCAAGGAATGAAAGATGTGCCTCGCCATCCCCGCCCGCATCGTCGAACTGCTGCCCGGTGACGCCTGCCGCGTCGACCTCGGCGGCGTGCGCAAGGAGATCTCGCTCGCGCTGGTCGACGGTGCCGAGGTCGGCGACTACGTGATCGTGCATGTCGGCTACGCGCTGTCCAAGCTCGACCAGGACGAGGCCGAGCAGACGCTCGCGCTCTTCGCCGACACGGGCCTCGCCGGCCCTGCGCGCGCGTCTGCGTCCGAAGACGGCGGCGCATGAAATACGTCGACGAGTTCCGCGACGGCGCGCTCGCCGCGAAGCTCGCGGAGGCGATCGCGCGCGAGGCTGACCCCGGCCGGCGATACGCCTTCATGGAGTTCTGCGGCGGCCACACGCACGCGATCTCGCGCTACGGCGTCACGGATCTCCTGCCCGCCAACGTGCGCATGATCCACGGCCCCGGCTGCCCCGTGTGCGTGCTGCCGATCGGCCGCATCGACATGGCGATCCGGTTGGCGCTCGCGCGCCCCGACGTCACGATCTGCACCTACGGCGACTGCCTGCGCGTGCCCGCGTCCGACGGCCTGTCGCTGCTGAAGGCCAAGGCGCGCGGCGCCGACATCCGCATGGTGTATTCGGCCGCGGACGCGCTGGCGCTCGCGCAGAAGATGCCCGATCGCGAAGTCGTGTTCTTCGCCATCGGCTTCGAGACCACGACCCCGCCGACCGCGCTGGTACTGCGCCAGGCGCAGGCGCTGGGGCACGCGAACTTCAGCGTGCTGTGCAACCACGTGCTCACCCCTTCGGCGATCCTGACCATCCTCGAATCGCCCGAAGTGCGCGAACTCGGCACCGTGCCGCTCGACGGCTTCATCGGCCCGGCGCACGTATCGACGATCATCGGCAGCCGTCCCTACGCCTTCTTCGCCGAGGAATACCGCAAGCCCGTCGTGATCGCCGGTTTCGAGCCGCTCGACGTGATGCAGGCGATCCGCATGCTGATCCGGCAGGTGAACGAGGGCCGCGCCGAGGTCGAGAACGAGTTCACCCGCGCGGTCACGCCGGACGGCAACCTCAAGGCGCAGGCGATCGTGTCCGAAGTCTTCGAGCCGCGCCGCAGCTTCGAATGGCGGGGACTGCGCGAAGTGCCGTATTCCGCGCTGCGGATCCGCGGCCCCTTCGCCGCTTGGGACGCCGAGGCGAAGTTCGGCCTCGAATTCGTCTCCGTCCCCGACAACCGCGCCTGCGAATGCGGCGCGATCCTGCGTGGCGTGAAGACGCCGACCGACTGCAAGCTGTTCGGCACCGTGTGCACGCCCGAGAACCCGATGGGCTCGTGCATGGTGTCCTCCGAAGGCGCCTGCGCGGCGCACTACAACTACGGGCGCTTCCGGGATGTCCCGGTCGTCGCCGGGATGACCCGATGAGCCTCGCCTCCCCCGTCAAGAAGGGCTACGTGCGTCCGCTCGACCTCAAGCACGGCCGCGTCGACATGGGCCACGGCGCCGGCGGCCGCGCGATGGCGCAGCTGATCTCCGAACTCTTCGCCGCCGCCTTCGCCAACGAGCACCTCGACCGCGGCGACGACGTGGCCGTGCTGCCCGCCCCCGCGCCGGGCGATCGCCTCGTCGTCGCCACCGACGCCCACGTCGTCAGCCCCTTGTTCTTCCCCGGCGGCGACATCGGCTGCCTGTCCGTGCACGGCACCGTGAACGACCTCGCGGTGATGGGCGCCCGCCCGCTGTATCTGGCCGCGAGCTTCATCCTCGAGGAAGGCTTCCCGCTCGCCGAACTCGCGCGCATCGTGCAGTCGATGGCGCACGCGTCGCGCGAAGCCGGCGTGCCGGTCGTGACCGGCGACACCAAGGTCGTCGAGCAGGGCAAGGGCGACGGCGTCTTCATCACCACCACCGGCGTCGGCGCGCTGCCCGCCGGACGCGAAATCGGCGGCGCGAACGCCCGCCCCGGCGACGCGATCCTCGTCTCCGGCACCCTCGGCGACCACGGCATGGCGATCATGGCGCAACGCGAATCGCTCGCCTTCGACTCCGAGATCGCTTCCGACACCGCCGCGCTGCACGGCCTCGTCGCCGCGATGCTCGAAGCGGTCCCGACCATCCGCGTCCTGCGCGACCCCACGCGCGGCGGCCTCGCGACGACGCTCAACGAAATCGCCACCCAGTCCGGCGTCGGCATGGACCTCGACGAAGCCGCGATCCCCGTCCACCCCCAGGTCGCCGCGGCCTGCGAGCTGCTCGGTCTCGATCCGCTCTACGTCGCCAACGAAGGCAAGCTCATCGCGATCTGCGCAGCCGAGGACGCCGAGCGCCTGCTCGCCACGATGCGCGCCCATCCGCTGGGCCAACGCGCCGCCCGCATCGGCACCGTCACCGCCGACCCCAACGCCTTCGTCCAGATCCGCACCGCCTTCGGCGGCCGGCGCATGGTGGATTGGTTGTCGGGGGAGCAGTTACCGAGGATTTGTTGATCGGGATCGAAGACGTGGATGAGAGAGTGATCTCGAAAGTTGCCGGGGCCTCAGGACTCCCTCCCCTTCAAGGGGAGGGTTGGGGTGGGGATGGGTTTCTGCTCCACCGGGGAACAACCCATCCCCATCCTGTCCGTCCCAGGGCTGGCTTTGCACAGCCAGCCCGCTCGGACGGCGCGAAGCGGTGCTTCGCGAAACCCCGTCCTCGCCCCCTTGAAGGGGAAGGAACCTTCTAACTTAGTTCCGAGATCCGGCTACGACCATCCACCGATGCGCATCCTCCTCCTCACCCACAGCTTCAACAGCCTCACGCAGCGCCTGTTCGCCGAACTCAAGGCCGACGGCCACGAGCTGTCGGTCGAATTCGACATCGCCGATCGCGTCGCCGAGGAAGCCGTCGCGCTGTTCCGTCCGGACCTGATCCTCGCGCCCTTCCTCAAGCGTGCCGTGCCCGAATCCATCTGGTCGCGCCACCTCACGCTGATCGTGCACCCCGGCATCGTCGGCGACCGCGGCCCCTCCGCGCTCGACTGGGCGATCATGAACGGCGAGACGGAGTGGGGCGTCACCGTGCTGCAGGCGGAAGCGGAGATGGATGCCGGCCCGGTGTGGGCGAGTGTCCGCTTTTCAATGCGCGAGGCGACGAAAGCCAGCCTCTACCGCAATGAAGTCACCGCCGCGGTGCTGCATGCGGTCAGAGCCGCCATCCGGAACATCCCCGATTGGCGTGCCGGTAAATGGGCGCCGACCCCGCTCGCGCAGATCCTCGAAAGCGCCGGGCAACGCGGCAAGAAACAAGACGCCCAAGACAACGAAACGACATCCAGTCCCGCACACCGCAGCCCCCTTCGGGCGGTGTTTCGTGCTGAGGCGTCCGCCACGCGTCCAACGAAGCGCGAGACAGCGCCCGGAGGGGGCGGTTTAGCGCCGCAACAAACACCGTTCGGCATCGCACGCCCGCTCATGAAACAGTCCGACCGAAAAATCGACTGGACGCGCGACACCACCCAAACCATCCTGCAAAAACTCCGCGCCGCCGACGGCTTCCCCGGGGTCGCCGACGCGCTGTTCGGCACCCCCTGCCACCTCTTCGACGCCCACCCCGCAACCCCCGACGAACTTCGTCCCGCCGCCCCCGGCGCCCCCATCGCCCGCCGCGACGGCGCGCTCCTGCGTGCAACGCTCGACGGCGCGGTCTGGATCGGCCACGTCAAACGCGCCGACGGCGATCACCGCTTCAAGCTTCCCGCAACCGCCGCCTTCGCCGCCGAAGCCGAAGGGCTGCCCGAACTTCAAATCCCGCTGCACCGCGACCCCACCGACGCCCGCTGGAGCGAACTGCGCTACCGCGAAAGCCCCGATGGCACGACCGGCTTCCTCGCCTTCGACTTCTACAACGGTGCGATGGCCACCGACCAATGCCGCCGCCTCACCGCCGCGATTCGATTCGCCCGATCCCGCCCGACCCGCGTCCTCGTCCTTGAAGGCGGGCGCGACTTCTGGTCCAACGGCATCCACCTCAACCGCATCGAGGCCGCCCCCTCGCCCGCGGACGAATCCTGGGCCAACATCAACGCCATGAACGACGTCTGCCTCGCGCTGCTCACGCTCACCGACCGCCTCACCGTCGCTGCGCTGCGCGGTAACGCTGGGGCAGGGGGCTGCTTCCTCGCGCTCGCCGCGGACTACGTCTGGGCGCGCGACGGCATCGTCATGAACCCGCACTACAAGAACATGGGCAACCTGTTCGGCTCCGAATACTGGACCTACCTCCTGCCGCGCCGCGTCGGCCCCGAAGCCGGCCGCCGCATCATGGGCAACCGCCTGCCGCTCCTCGCGCGCGACGCCCACGCCGCCGGTCTCATCGACGCCACCTTCAGTCCCGACCCGTGGACCTTCGAAACCGAAGTCGCGCGCCACGCCGCCGCCCTCGCCGTCGACCCCGCGCTCGCCGAGCGCATCACCGCGAAGGCCGCCCGCCGCGCCGCCGACGAAGCCGAAAAGCCGCTCGCCGCCTACCGCGAAGAAGAACTCGCCGCGCTGCGCCGCAACTTCTACGGCTTCGACCCCAGCTACCACGTCGCGCGCTACTACTTCGTGATGAAGAGCCCGCATTCCTGGACCCCGCGCCACCTCGCCCGCCACCGCGACCTCGGCTGGCGCGTGCCTTTTTCGCGGTGAAACTGTTGCTCGCGTCGATGGTGTCTGACCCACAACGCAACCGTGATGATCAGTGCCTCCGCTGGATTGCACGCCGGGTAGCGGACGAATTGTTTAGATCACGGAAGCGTTCCGACGAGCGCCAGGCCGAAAGCAGGGCAATCGCACCTTCATGTCATAACCCCGAGCAACTCGGCGCGAAATTCATCGACGGTGGCAGCCAGCATGCGCTTCGATTTGATGCTCGCCTTGCGGGTCGTATTGAGCCGCAGCAGGTTCATCACGATGTGGCGGACGATGGCCAGGTTGTTGGCGGCATAACCGCTGCGCACCCGTGACTGATCCTCATTGAACTGCACATCCAGACACCAGTGAAGGCGATTCTCCACCTCCCAGTGACTGCGTACGGCCCGAGCGATGCGCTCGGCGTCGGCGGGCAGGCTGCTGATGTAGTAGGCGCGCTCGGTGCTGGTGCGATTGCCCACCGTGCGCACGCGCTCGACCACGGCAAAGCTGGCGATGTCCTGCCAGTCCTCGGCCTTGTAGAGCCGCTCGGTTGCATCAAAGGCCCAGCATCGCCTGACTTCGCTACGACCGTGGCCTGGATTCTTGGTCTCGTGCGTCGAACTCGGTGTCAGCGGTCCGTTCGGACCGATACCGGCAAACATGATCGAGTCGAGCAGCTTCGGATGGTTGTCCTTCACGCACAGCACGTAATGGGCGCCACGCTCGCGGATCGTGCGCGCGATCTTCGTCTGCGTGCCCATCGCGTCGATCGTCACCACGCAGCCCTCGAGCGCCAACTTGGCGAGCAATTCCGGGATCGCCGTGATCTCGTTGGATTTCTCGGCGGTCGCCGTCTGGCCCAACACAACACCCATACCGGCCACGAATGCG
Source organism: Azoarcus sp. CIB (assembly GCF_001190925.1). Classification (NCBI taxonomy): domain Bacteria; kingdom Pseudomonadati; phylum Pseudomonadota; class Betaproteobacteria; order Rhodocyclales; family Zoogloeaceae; genus Azoarcus; species Azoarcus sp. CIB. Next base: position 5,214,661 of record NZ_CP011072.1, on the reverse strand, counting down.
CTGACCAAGTGCAGCGGACTCGCCTGCGTCTTGGTCTTGCTGGCGGTTCGTCGGCTGGTCTTGCCATCGATTGCCACGACCGTGTCCTCGGCCAACGCGGGCACCACCATGCCAACCCAGCGCCGGAATGCAGATTCGAACTCATCGGGCGTGATCATGCCGAACACGCGACCGATCGTGTCATGGGACGGGATGCCATGCTCAAGCTTCATGAAGCCCCGCAGCCAGTCGATCTTGGCCTCGGCCCACAATTCGATGTCGACGAAGTCGTCCACGCCCGACAGCACCGCGCAAACCGCCACCGTGAGCAGTTCGGCAAGATCGTGGCGCTTGTGGCGCGCGCTGCGCGGATCGGAAATCGAGACGAACACCTGCGTCAGCGGCATGATGTTTCCTGCCTTCATGGGCGGCCCAAAAAGGTAGGAAACTACACAAATTATGCCGCTGTGAACAGGGGCTCGGTAAGGTCATGAAAGTTAACAATCTTTGGCATTCGCATATGCCAAGTCGGTGCGATTGCCCTGAGGCCGAAAGGGGGCCTTTGCCAAAGGGGCCAAGACTTCAAGGCAGCGGAGCATTGGGGTGATCCCAGTGGGGTCACTGTGGTGATGCAAGTGCCCCCGGTCGCACGCGCATGGACAGTGCGATCTGTTTCAGCATGGATACCGCCTCGTCGACCGGCGGAGGAGGCGGCTTGTCGGCGAGGCCCTTGTAGCTCGAATAGCTCGATTTCAGGCCCTGCGCCATCAGCACGATGCGCGGCTTGAGCGGGTCACCGGGATCGCCCAGGGTTTCGATCTCGATCTCGTAGGTGTGCTGGTCCATCGAGGAACTGAACTGCACGCCGCTCAGGCGCGCCCGCTGTCCGGCGACGGTGAGGTATTCGGTCTTGAGATACTCGTCCACCATCGCGCCGGGACCGACGGAGAGCCAGTTGCCACGGCGCTTGTCCTCTTCGCGCCGCTGCTTCGCTTCCTGCGGCGTCTCGCGCCACTCTTCGCGTAGATCGTCGATGCGTTTGACGTCCGGACCCGCGTCGAGGGCTGCCCCCATGCTTATCGTGAACACCAGTGACGGATGCTCGGGCTTACGGTGGGGGAGGTGGACCGTGAAGGTGTCCTCGGGCCGGTCCTTCGGCGGCGAGACGAATCCGTAGGGCAGGCACAGGCCGGGCTCGGTGGGGATGTGGGTCGGTTCGCGCGGGCGGTAGCGGGGCCACATGTCCTCGATCATCTTCGTGGCGAGCTTGGCGGAACCCTTGTCCTTGTCCGGATCGTCGCTCATGCGGCCCTCCAGCCAGAGAACCCGGCTGCCTTCAGGAACCCAAGTGGCAAAGGTGAACTTGTTGGCGACGCGCCAAGCCATGCTCAATGGCCGGGAAATCCGGAGCTCCTGAACCTCTCGGTGATATGCCTCTGCGCGCCGACGGGTATCGTATTTTCCGCGCAGAATTCGCTCGTAATAAAGCCGTCCGTTCTTGAGCGAATCCTCTTGAAACTCCGGCAGAGACGTGTCTAATGCTTCGCTGATTTCGACAGACCCAATTCGTTGGTCGCCCCCAAGTCCCTTGACGTCATTCCCAAAGCTGTACCCCTCCGTTAGTTCGGCAATTTCGACATTCTTCGGGAGGTCGATTTCGAAGTAACCTAGGCAACGACGCTCCCAAGATTCGTGTTTGATGTAGGCCTGTTGCGAGGGGGCGGACTCGCTGACATCCTTCGCGCAGCCTGTCGCAGCAAGGATCAGTGCGAACAGCGTGGCAAGATTGCCTATCGAGCGGAGACTCCGAGAACGTCGTCGCGATTCACTGCCTGCGCATGTCCCGCTCGAGCATCCGGCGAAGAGCACGCCCAGCCATCCCCGCGACCACTGCCGCCGTCGCAATGTCTGTTGAGAAATCGATTTCAATTGGAATGCGCATAGAACCGTCATTCATCGTCCGGACGGGGCGGAGGGTTGAGCGAGGAATCACAGGTAAAGCGCTCCTGGCCGGACGAGGTTTTCACGTCGGGGACGGTGGAAAGATCCTCCCAGTCGTAGAGGCCGTTCTTGTCGTCTGCCAAGGCTGTTCCTTGCGGCCGTTGGTCGGGCGTGCCTTTGAGCCGGTAGCGGTAATAGTGGTGTCGATGTGCGGGGATGACGTAGATCAGGCCGTCGGCGGTGACGCGCACGTCAGTGGCTTCAATCTTTTTTCGGGCAGAGGAGTCGTTGGTGCCCCACGGATTGTCACTGTATTTCTCTGATGTGAAGACCTCGCTCCAGCTCCGTCCACCGTCAATGGAGAAGGTGAAATTGAGATAGCACGCCTTGTCTCCGCAAGCAAAGCCCGGAACGGCGATCTTCTGTTCGCCGGGTTCGATCACGAATCTTCCCCACCATGGGCCGTTCCCCACCCGTTTGTTATGGCTCATCAATACATGAAGATTCACCCTATCGTCATTCCAGTACATCAGTCCGTATCGGTCGCAGTGACGGTAGTCTTCGATAGTAATGTACCGATGTTCGTCGATTCGATATATGACCTGGCGGGGTCCGTGATATTTCGGTGGTTCGTGAACGGGCACGGCGCCGGCGCCGGTGCCGATGGAGGCAATGGTGCCGCATCCGGACAGGGTGGCTAGGGCGGTGAGGGCGGCGGGGAGGAGGGCTTTCATGCGAACTGCGATTCCTTCGTGCGGTGCTGCTTCCACATTGCGGTCGTCTGTTCCTGTTGGCGGCGCAGCGTGTCGGCGGTTTCTGAAAAAATCGACTCTTACCCCATTTCTCCTCCCGTTGCTGTGCCCGGTATGACCTGCCCACCGATGCCCGGGAAGTTCATTAATCGTCCGTGCGGGCCGGAGGATTGAGCGAGGAATCACAGGTGAAGCGCTCCTGGCCCGAAGGGGTTTTGACTTCGGGTACAGAGGCAACGTCTTCCCAGTTGTAAATCCCGTTCTTGCGATCCTCCAGACTCGTTTCCCGCGGCCGTTGGTCGGGCGTGCCGTCCAGTCGGTAGCGGTAATAGTGGTGTCGATGAGCGGGGATGACGTAAATCAGGCCGTCGGTTGTGACCCGTACCTCGATGGAGTGGATGCGCTCACGTTCGACGGGGTTATTTTCTACGGTTGAACGACCACCGAGATTGGCTGACGAAAAGACGTCCCACGTCTTGCCTCCGTCGTTGGAAAAATCAATGGTGAGGTAACAGCCCTTGTCTTCGCAGCCAAAATTAGGGACGGCGATGCGCTCCTCGCCCGGTTCGATGACGAACCGGCCCCGCCACAGAGAGGTCCACCCGATCTTCGCGTGCAGGTTCTTCCGGTCGTCGTGCCAGTACAGGTAGCCGTAGCGGTCGCAATGCTGGTAGGCCTCGGTGGTGATGTAGCGATACTCATCGATGCGATAGATGACTTGGCGTGGTCCGTCGTAGCGGGGGATTTCGTTCAGAGGCATGGCCCCTGTACCGGTGGCGATGGAGGCGATGGTGCCGCATCCGGAAAGCGAGGCGAGGGCGGCCAGAAGGGCGGGGAGAATTGGTTTCATGCGAACTGCGATTCTTTCTGGCTGCGCTGCTTCCATTGCGCGGTCGTCTGCTCCTGCTGGCGGCGACGTGTGTCGAAAGTCTCGGTGTCGATGAGGGGCGGCATCGGCGGAATGTCTAGTGTGCCCTCGAAGAAATATGGATCGGTGCTGCGCCAGTCGGCTAGGCGATTCAGGTCAGTCCAGAATTTTTGATCCTGATGGCTTTGGCAATGCCCGATCGGTAGATCGTAAGCTAGAACACGGGTCAGAAATTGATCGTGCATTGGAAGGGAACTGTGATCCGTCGGTTCAGGAACATAGGCTCCAATCCGCTGTTCCATCTCTTCGCGAGTTTCGAGGCGGATCGAAGTACTCTGATCGTGCGACAACCGTTCCTCCATCCATCTTTCTGGGATGTAGATGTCGCGAAAAAATGCATAATCGCCGCTTCTGTCCCATGGTTTTGCGGTGCTCGACAAATCATCAAAATTGAGCATTTCTTCGGCGCCGATCGGATGAAAAACCGCCTCGGCGTTGATAAGTACCTGCTGATTTCGATCGGGCGTCACCCACAGGTCCATGGGAATCAAGCCCTTGGTCTTCTTCATGAGGTTCCAGAAGGGTTTGAGGCTGCCGTCCGGCTCGCGCGGCCACAGGTATTGTTCGCCCGGGGCTGTTCCGCAAGGCGTGGAGCGCGCGAGCATGCGTTGATAAAGGGTACCGGTATACGTCTTGAGCAGTTGAGTCGGAAGCCCCTGCCAGCCGATGCTCTGCAGTGCAGTCGAGCCCATGACTCGGTCATGGGGATTGAAGTAGATATACATACGTCCGGTATTGTCGCGTTCGCCGGGGGCCGACGGGGTCCAGGGGGCGCCGTCGGCCGTTTGGCCAACCCGCAGACACTCGACCAGTTCGCGGGTCAGCTTACGATGGCCCGAATCGAAGTGCCGGACGATGTTTTCGAACGTCTTGCGCCGGGCGTCTGCCGTGGGGGCATCGTCGCCCTGGGCAACGGTGTCGGTGATCTTCGCGTCGAACGCGTAGGGGCCGTTCATGAGCATCACGCAGTCGGGCTGGTTCGTGGACTCGAGTAAGGCGAGCGCGGCCAGAACGATCTGCGTTCCCTGGCTGTGACCGATCAGCGTGATCGTGTCAGCAGCGAACCTGCCGCGAATCTTGCGCACGAGTCCTGCCAGCCGGCCCGCGGCGTGTGCGTAATAAGTGCGTGGTGGCGCGTCTTGCAACTGGCGGTCGACTTCCGGGTTCAACTTTTGCACGTCGATCGGGATGAGTGCCGCCCACACATCGCGTCGGAAGCCCAGAGGGGACCAGAGCAGAGGCAGGTTGTTGCATCCGTTCTGGAACGGTCCCCCGCCCCAATATAGTGGGGGACGGGGGGAGTAGTTCCTGGCCCAGGCCGATCTGCGTTTATCACTGCTGTCCCGCAAGGGGACGCGCCAGCGCCGCTCTTCGCCGTCCTGCGGCCGATAACCCCAGAAGAAGTGAATGATGGGAGAGCGGTCGCTGGTTTCGGGTTTCGGTTGGGCCTTATCGGGATCCCACTCCCTTGGCGTCAGGTCGTTCCGTCCCAGCCGCATATTCAGGCCGGCGAGAATGTGCTGCTCGGCGGCCTCGTACCATTCCCCCTCGCTGTTGACGCCATGCACGAAAATGATGATTCCCGGCATGTCGGGCTGCAGCAGCACGTCTTTGCAGGTCTTGTCGTCGACCGGGGTCGCATAGGAGATGGTGAGGGGAGAAGCGGGCGTCGTCATCGGACTTTCGGTGTCACGGGGCGTTGGAGGGGGATGAGATCGGGTTCGAGATGCATGGCTTCGAGCGCTGACGCATTCACCCTCACCGTCTTGCCGTCGGCGGCGGCATTGCCTTGCACGAGCGCGCCGCCGGCGGTACGGATACGGTAGGAGAAGTTCTCGACGGGCTTGCCACTGAGCGCGTCGATGAGCCTGAAGCCTTCGTCATAGTCCTGCGTCGGGTTCTGCTTGAATTCGTGCACCAGGCTCGTAGGCCCCCCAAAACTCTTCTTCGAAGCATGCACCGTAATCGTCCCCGGACACGCGACGGTGATGCCGCCGTCGATCGTGATGCTGGCGCCGCCTTCGACGCTGAGGACGATCTTCTTCGCCGCGGCGAAGTCGATGTTCGCGCTGGCGCTGACGAGCTTCATGTCGTCGCGGGCGAGGAGCTTCAGTTCGTCGCTTTGCGCCTGCAGCTCGATGTCGTCCTTGGCGGCGATGAGGCGGATGCCGGTGTTGTCCGCGCCGGGTTCGACGGCGCCAGCGAGCAGGCCGATCGCCTGGCCGGCGTGGATGCGGGCGCTGCCTGCGATCGCGAGGTTAGTGTCCTCTCCGCTCATGAGCGTGGCGGTGTCGCCCGCGGCAATCTGCACGCTCTGGCCGGCGACGAGGCCGATGCCGGCCTGGGCGGCCTGCAGGATGGCGGGGGCGGAAAGGTGGGGAACCTTGTCGGCGGCGACGGTAGTGTGGCCGGCGTCCGCGTCGGCGGTGGCCTCGGCAAGATCGTGGCGGGAGACCATGCCGGCGGCGATTTTGCTCATCGCCTTGAGGGGCGGGTGGTCCGGATTGGCGGCGCTCGCGTTGGCCGCGGTGCTGCCGATCGCGGCGGCGAGCTTCACGGTTTGGTGCGTGTCGGCGGCGCGCGAGAGCGTGTCGGCGAGCGTGCACGCCTGCTTCAGCAGGGCCATTCCAGGGGCGAAGTCGCCGGCGGGTTCGGAGGCGTGGCGGGCCGGCCAGGTGCTCATGACGATGCCGCGGCCCGCGCGCAGCGCTCCCCACGCGTCGGTGCGCAATTCGGCGCCGGTGCCGCGGAAGGATCCGCGGTAGTTGCCGGCCTGGTGGATGAGGTGGCCGAGGTTCAGTTCAGAGGCGTGCTGCGTGCTCTTGAGCTGCACGCGCAGCTGCTGGTCGCTGTCGTCGAAGACGAGCTGGTTGTGGCCCGCGCCGGGGCCGCGGGCGCCGAATTCGCGGGTCTTGAAGCCGCTCAGCGCGCCGGGGTGACGGTGGCTGTCGCCGGCTGCGCCGTGCCACGCGGGGCTGTTGCCTCCTGCGAGGTTGCCCTGTCCGGCCGGGCGGTGGTCGGTCGCGGCGTCGAACACGGCGGTGTCGGCTGCCGGCCCGCTGCGCCCGCCCGGCGTGGGGGGAGCGCCGCCTTCGCCGCGGCCGTTGTAGAGCGCGCCGAGTACGACGGGACGGTCGATGTCGCCGCCGAGGAAATTCACCAGCACCTCCTGGCCGATGCGCGGCAGCCACTGCCAGCCCATGCCGGCGCCGGCCTGGCGCGTGGCGACGCGTACCCAGCAACTCGAGCGGTCGTCCGCGGCTTCGCCTTCCTGCCAGTGGAAGCGCACCTTGATGCGGCCCAGCGCGTCGCACCACAGCTCGTCGGCGCCGTTCGGCACGGTCTCCCCCTGCGGGCCGACGACGATGGCGCTCATCGGGCCGGGCGCGGTCGGGCGCGGGTTGACGCGCGTGCCGGTGTCGTCCGCGAGCACGGGGCGCCACGGCTGCTCGGCGCGCAGCGCGTCGAAGGCGTTGCCGTAGCCGCGGCGGCGCGCGAGTTCGATGACGGCGGCGGGTAGTTCCCGCGGCGCCTGCACTGGTTGGAGCGTGTCGCCGGTGGCGAGCCCCGCGTCGTCATCGACCACCGGATTTTGCGCCAGCCGCGCTGCGATCGCGTCGATGCGCGCGGCGTCGAGGTTGTTGATGCCGGCATGGATGACGTCGAGCACCGCGAAGCGTTCGCCGGCGATGGTGGCGGATGCTGCGGGGGCAGTGGGGTCGAGCGGCAGGCCGTTCACGGCGACGAAGCTGCCGGGGCGCAGGCTGCGCACGGTGCCGCGGCCGAGGAAGGTGCTGCCGCGTGTCTCCGTGGCTTCCATCGCGAGGCGCTGGTAGCGCTCGGCCTCGCCCACGCTCGCGTGCGCGTACTGGCCGGCGTAGTCGTAGTGCTCGAGGATCGGCAGATCCGCACTGCCGACGCGGCGCGCGGTCGGCACGCTCGCTGCGGTCGCGCGCTTGCTGCGGTAATCGTAGCCGAGCACCGTGCCCACGGTGGGGGCGAGGCGGTGCTGGGCGCCGAAGGCGACGATGCTGTCCTGGTCCTCTTGCGAGTCGGCGCGGTGGAAGCGGATGCCGCGTCCGCCCAGCGCGTGCGCCGAGAGGGGATCCTCCGCGAAGCGCGTGCTGTCGGCGAAGAGGCGCATGCGGTGGCGCGCGGGGGCCTCGCCATCTTCCTCGATGCACCAGCCCAGCCCTTCCTCGGCGAGCAGGCGCGACACGAAGGCGTAGTCGGATTCGCGATACTGCACGCAGTAGCTGCGCGGGCGGGCCGCGGCGAGGAAAGGGGCGACGTCCTCGTGCCAGTGCCACGCGGCGTGTGCGCGGTAATCGGCGAACACGGCGTCGAGGATCTCGGGCACGGACTTGTCCTGGAACACGCGGTTGTGGCGGCCGCGGGTGAGCAGCCAGGTCCACGGCACCACCGTCAGGCGGTAGCGGCTCCAGCCGCCGTCGCTGCCGGGGTTGGCGACCGTGCGCACGAGGCCCGAGCGCTCGCTGCGGCTGCCGTCGGAGAGCGCAGTGCGCAGCGTCACCGCCTGCCCGAGCATAGTCTCGAGGGCGAGGAAGGCATCCTGCGACAGGGTGTCGAGGTGGAACTCGAAGCCGCCGGACAGGGTTTCGCGTCCCCACCAGGCTTCGACTGCGAGCGGCGGGCCGTCCGTGTGCCAGTGCAGGTCGTACAGGCGGGAGCGGGCGGCGAGAGGGGGGATCATCGGGGAAGCGGGCGCGGGCGCAGTTCGGGCAGGCAGCGCGGAGGAATGGTCAGAAAAGACCGAAAGCATATCACGGGCGCGCGCGTGAAAATGTCAATGACAAGTCTGCGGCGCGGCCGGTGGTGCCGGGCGCGTTCGATCGCCCCGCGCGGTTTGACGTCGCCCCGTCCGCGCCGTGAGTGGCGCCTTCAGCCGCCCCGGGGATTGTTCTCCAGCCACGCGGCACGTTCGGCGAGGCGCCGGGCCTGCTCGGGTGCGAGGCCGGTGGCGGTGGCGATCGCGCGCAGCGCCGCGGCGTCCGGGCGGTGCGCTTGCGTTGCGCACCAGTAGGTGGCGACGCTGATTTCGGGGTTGGGGCGCTCGACCAGCTCGAAGGCGTCGCCTGCCGCAAGCGTGCCGGCTTCGCGCACGCGGTAGTACCAGCCGGTGATCCCCTCCTGCGCGACGAACAGCGAGGCGCCCTCGATATCGAGGCGGTGGTCGATCTTCCAGCATGGCCGGCGCGGCTGGCTCAGCTGGACGAGGGCGCTGCCGATGCGGAACAGGTCGCCGATGCACACCGACTCCTCCGTCCAGCCGCGGGTCGACAGGTTCTCGCCGAGCACGCCTGCCTGCAGCATGGCGGCGCGCTCGGGGTAGCGCAGCGCGAGGCGCGCGTAATGCTCGACGGGAAAATGGTGCAAGGCCTTCTCGGCGCCGCCGTGGTAGCGCCGGTCGGCCTGCCGGTCGCCGGCGAGGCCTTCGGCCGTGACGGCGACGGGGCCGTCGACCGGTTGCTTGAACATGCCCGTGAGCTGGCCTTCGGGCGGCAGCGGGCGCAGCGCGCCGATGAATACGTGGTCGATGAGGGTATGCATGGCGCCATGCTACTGCACGGAACGGAGACAGGGGCCGGATGCGGGGATGGCGCTCATCCGCGCAGGAAGGTCAGCAGATCCGCCAGCAACTCATTGGGGGCCTCTTCGGGGATGAAGTGGCCGCAGGGCAGCGGGTGTCCGGTGACCGTATCGGCCTTCTCGCGCCACGTCGCGAGCACGTCGAAGAGATCGTGCATCTTGCTAGTGCTTGGCCAGTCGCGGCGCGATGCGGTGCCAGATCTGGGCGGTCTGCGGCCAGCCGTGGAGCAGCAGCACCGGCGGGCCGTTGCCGCCTGCCCACAGGTTGATCCGTATGCCGGCGTTGGTGCAAATCCCTGTCTGCGAGGCAGGGGAGACATGGCAATTTGCAGGGGGCTGGTATCGGGAGTGGCAGCTGGCGCCTTGCCTATCGGGGAGAGCAGGGTCTGGCTCCCGTTTTCACGTCCGGACCACGGGCCTTCATCATCTCCGACCAGAGGCTAAAGGCGCAGGGGGCGAGCGTGTGATAATCAATCCCGCGGAGCCGCGCTTGCTGTCATGCCGGATTTCGTTTCCGCTCCTCGCCGCCTTTTCTGGAGCGCCATATGGACCTGCAACTCGAAAACAGACACGCCCTCATCTCCGGCGGGAGCAAGGGAATCGGATTGGCGTGCGCGCGGGGATTCCTCGAGGAGGGTGCGAGGGTCAGCCTCGTTTCACGCGATCCGGCGAATCTTGAAGCCGCCCGGCAGTCGCTGCTCGACACCTTTTCCGACGCCGGCGATCGCATCGTCGTGTGCCATGCCGACCTCACCGATGCGGCCGCCGCTGCGGACGCGATCGAGCAGGCGGAATCCCGCCACGGGCCGGTCGACATGCTCGTCAATTCGGCTGGCGGCGCGAAACGGACACCCCCGGAAGAGCTGACGCCGCAGCATTGGCACGACGCGATGCAGGCCAAATATTTCACCTACATCCATCTGATCGATCCGATGATCAAGCGGATGGGCGCGCGCGGCTGCGGCGTCATCATCAACATCGTCGGCGCGGGCGGGAAAGTCGCATCGCCGATCCACCTGCCGGGCGGTGCGGCCAATGCGGCCCTGATGCTCGTCAGCGCCGGCTTGGCTGCCGCCTATGGCCCCAAGGGCGTGCGCGTCAATGCAATCAACCCCGGCATCACGCTCACCGAGCGCATGAAGGAAGGGCTGGACGCCGATGCGCGTCTGAACGGCGTCACCCCGGCCGAGGCGCTCGAACGATCCAGCGCGAGAATTCCCCTCGGACGCATTGCGCAGCCGGAAGAAATCGCCAACGCCGTACTGTTCCTGTGCTCGCCGCGCGCCAGCTACATTACGGGCGCAATCCTGACGATGGACGGTGGGCTTGCGCCGATGGTGGTGTAGGGCAGTGAAATAGGGGGTGACGTTTTTGAATCGTTGTCCCCAGCGCGGCAAATCTACTTACTCATCCTCGTTCACCTTCCGGGAAATCGTGGTCCGTCCCCTATTTCCCCCGCGCCGTTCGAGTTGTCACTGACAGCCCAACCAACCGTGACACGACCAGGGCGAGATACATCACGCCCGAGAATTCCTCGATCATGACGAGGGCACGGGCCATCGGCAGGAGAGGTACGATGTCGCCGAGCCCGACGCCGGACAGCGTCGTGAAGCTCAAGAAGAGCAGCTCCATCCACGTGCGCGGGTCGCCCGGGGCCACGAGGGCGCCGAAACTACCCGGCAGCAGGGTCTGACACACCACGTAGGCGTAGGCGAATGCCCATGCGAGCAGGGTGAACGTCGCCCCCGCGGCGAATAACTCGTCGGCCGATGCGACATCATCCTCGAACATGTAGGCGATCAAACTGCCCGCTGCGTAGAAGTAGAACACGGCCTCGAACGCGGCCATGAGGACCATTCTGCGGGGATCGAAGTCGAACGCCAGCCATATGGAAAGCACCACCACCGGCAGGGCGAGCACGACGCCGAAGCCTGTCAACCAGGGACCGCGCTTCACGACATACAGCGCCGCACCGAGCACAAGCAGGCCGATAACGCCGAACAACGCACGCTCCGCCGACGTGTCTTCCATCAGTGGATAGAGCAGGATGCCCAGGATCTGGACACACAGGAGCGCGGCAGACGGATGCTTGGCGGGGGACGCTGCGAGGCGGGTGATCATTGGCACTTTTGTCACTTTGTACGGGACGCTGACAGTGTCGCACTCCGGCACTCAGTCATGGGGATGCGGCAACCGGTTGCTGCCGCGTACTCGTCGAGCCAGTCGAGATACCGTCGGTAGTCTTCGCGAGCGTAGAAACAGGCCTGCCGGCTATTGCCGCGCTGGATCAGATGCAGCGGGACGTTGGGCAGTGACAGGCGGGGGCGGCGCGGCATGGCATTGGATGGCGCATGCATAGATGCTACACAACTCCGCGGCCATCCAGTCCGTTGTCCGAAAAACGTGGTCAGTCCCCTATTGCCCTTGAGATTGAATCGGAACGGCCCCCGGCATCGCCCGAAACCGAGAAACGTTTGCCGACCGAAAGCTGGAGGGAGAAGGCGGACGCCTTTCGCGAGCGGCACCAGGCGCGTCAGCAAAAACTGGAGGATGAGCTGAAGACGCAGCGGTACGACGCCGAACAGGCGGCGATCCGGCGCGGCGAGCGCACTCCTGTCGGTGGCGAGAGCGGCGCAACGCAACCCCTGCAGCAAGCCGTCCTGAGCATCATCGTCATGCTCGACAGCGCGAAAGCCCCGGACTGTGCCAACCACAAGATCCTCGACACCGAGTTGATCGAGAGAAGCCGGCGGCCAAGGCAGTACGTGGAGCGTTGGACGGTCGATCGATGTGGGCAAGCGGTACGCTACCGGGTGACCTTTACGCCGAGCCCGCGAGGCGGAACGGACTTCAGCGTGCAAGCCGAATAGGCAAAGCCGCTACGCACAGCCAAAGGTCTGCGGCAGGACGGCCTGCGACGCCCCCTTGATGCCGAGCCGCACGACCCCCAGCGGAATAAGCGGTGGTGGCGAGTTGTTCACTTCACACGCAGGCATGTCCGTCCGCGTTGTCCCCAAGGAGGTTTCCATGAAGAAGCTCGTCATCCTGACCCTCGCCGCACTGTTTTCCGGCAGTGCCCTGGCCCTCCACTGCCCCGCCGACATGAAAAAGATCGACGCCGCCATCACCGCCAGCCCCAAGCTGACCGATGCGCAAATGAGTGAGGTCAAGCAACTGCGCGCCGACGGCGAAGCCTTGCACAAGGCCGGCAAGCATCAAGAATCCGTCGACACCTTGGCCAAGGCGATGAAGATTCTCGGCATCTGAGCCGAGCGCGGTATGGGGCAGGTCTTGCGGATTGCAGGAGGCTGGAGGCAAGCGACAAGACCTCACCCCGGAGGTGTGCGGATCACTCGGTGGGGGCGAATCCGTAGTACGAACCGTAGGCGGACGGGGCCGGCGCGTAAGCGGCAATCTTGATGGCGTCCGCCAGCGTGACCTGGTTGGTGAGACCGTCGACGCCGCCGTCCTCTCGGGTCCAACGTTCCTCGACTTCCTTCGCGGTCAGGCCGTCCAGACTGAGGTTCCTGTCGAAACGCTCGGAGCGGTATTCGAACGCCGTGTCATGGGCGATGAACAAGGTGTGAGCGCAGGCGGTAATGCGTGTTTCGTCGACCGGGTCGGCTCCCATGACACGGGTGCCGCAAAAGGGACAATGCACGGGGGTGTAGTAGTAGGTCTTGAGTTCGGTTCGCTGGATGGGGCGTAGCATGAAGTGCTCCTTGTCGTGAATTGGCACAATCCGTTCACGGAACCCGACGCGACCATTGGTCATATCTTGATTCTCGGAAAAATGCCGGGGCATGGCCCCTGGGTGGGGCGAGATCAAGAGGGCGAGGTGAGAATGGGGGATTGTCGCCGCAGAACTGCGGACACGAAACCGACAAGACAGCAACACTACCTGGAAATCGCGCGGTCAACGATACGCGCCATTGGTGCCAATGGCAACGTAAAGGTTTGAAAACATGAGGTAACGTTCGGGGAAATCGTGGGCGTCCCCTATCTTTCGTATTTCTCATTCAAGGAGCGCACGAGCAATGCCTACGGCGGCTGCTCCGATGACCACGGCGCCAATGGTAAAAATTACAAGGATAAGCTCACCAAGCTGCGCCAATGTGTAGCGCCATGCGTCTGAGCTAAAGCGCCGTTCCAGCCCAATTGCATCCAGGAAACGGCGGCCGATTATGTAGCCAATAATTGCAACAATCGTACCGCCGACGATCCGAAGAGCTATCCATCCGATATCTGCCATTTGCCGTATATCGCTGGATTTTCCCAAACGTAGAAGTGACCGGCGCTGCGCGGCTTCATCGCGCAGCGTCCAGTGACCGAAGGGAACGAGGTCGACTGACTACAAAGGGACTTCCCACTTCCGCCCGCGGCATTGGCCGCCCGGCGTCGAAGTGCCAAGATTGAATTGCTGAAGCTCAATCTGAGATCGCGAAAGGGGAAGTCCAAATGAATACTACGACGGTCGGCGTGGATCTGGCAAAGAACGTGTTCGTCGCCTGTGTGACGGACGGCGCGGGCCGGGTGATCGAGACGCGCGAGTTCAACCGCGCCGGGTTTCTCGCGTGGTTGTCGACACTGCCGCGCGGCACGCTCGTCGGCATGGAAGCCTGCGGCGGAGCGCATTGCTGGGGGCGGACGATGCAGGCGCTGGGGCTGGAGCCGCGGCTGATGGCCGCCGAGTTCGTGCGTCCCTACCGCAAGCGCCAGGCGGTCAAGAACGACCGGGCGGATGCGGCGGCGATCGTCGCGGCACTGCTCGCGCCGGGGATGCGCTTCATTCCGGTCAAGACCGAGGCCCAGCAGCATCGGCTCGCCTGGCACAGCCTGCGGCTGGGCTGGATCGAGGAGCGCACGGCGCTCCTGAATCGCATCCGGGGGCTCCTCGCCGAATTCGGCATGGTGGTCGAGATCGGCGCCGCGCGGCTGCGACGCAAACTCGCCGAGCACGAATTCGACACCGCGCAGCCGGCACCGATTCGCCACCTGATTCAAGGCGTGCGCGATCAACTCGACGCGCTCGATCTGCGCATCGCCGAATGCGACCGGCAGATTGCCGCTCAGCAGGCCGATGACGCGGCCGCCCGACGTGCGCGCGAGTTGCCCGGCGTTGGGATGCTCACCGCCGATGCCGTGGTCGCCAGCGTCGGCGACGCCACGATGTTCCACAACGGCCGCCAGTTCGCCGCGTGGCTCGGACTCACCCCGAGCCAGTACTCCAGCGGGGGCAAACCCAAACTCGGCCGCATCACCCGGCGGGGCGATGACTACCTGAGAACGCTGCTCGTGCAGGGCGCCCGCAGCGTGCTTGCCGCCGCCTTGCGCAAGGCTCGCAACACGCCCGAGGCGCTCACGCGCCTGCAGCAGTGGATCGTGACGCTCAACGGACGCGTCGGTTACCACAAGACCCTGGTCGCCATCGCCAACAAGCATGCCCGCCAGCTGTGGGCGGTGCTCGCCAAGGGCGAAGGCTACAACCCCGAGGCGTGGCGCCAGTGGCACGACTCGGTCGAACAACCGGCATCCTGAAGCATCGGCGTTCTTTGAAGGTGTTCCCGTGACTGCGCGCACGCGATAGACAAACAGGTCAGACCGACCGGCTGAGAGCCTGGCTAACCCAATGGCCGACCACGCAGGGTGTCGCGGCTGATCCCCGCGCCCCGGTCGCGCCGACGACTGATTGAGGCCAGCCGGTGCGGTTAATCGCAGGGCCCCGGCGCTGGCGCGCCGAACAAGGCCGATTAGGGAAAGGCAGTCTGCTCTGTCCTTGTCCATGGCGATGCCGGCAGTCGAAAACCGGTCATGCACGCGCGTGATCGCGGAGGTCCGAAGATGAGTACGTGATCGACGTCACGATCGGCCTACGGCCGGTCTGCAAGAGGATGAGGTTGACGGGAAGTCCCTTAGGGCAGTGTTAGGCCCTTGCAGGTTCATGGCGTTGAACCTTGTTTCGTGAGTTCAAAAGCCGCGGCCCCATTTTGTATAAGAACTCCGAAATAGCCTGTGCGGACTGCAAAATTTTCTGGAACAGGCCCTCCACCATCGAAAGACACGGTAGTTCCCGGTTTTCCTCGACAGAGAGCCACGTTGCCACCGTTCAAGCATTTAACGGTGCCTGCTGTATGCAAACCCTCATACTCACCCGGAAGAAAGGGGCGTAGTTCGATAGCCCTTTTATCTGTGGGTGATGTGAGTAACCAACGATCAGGTTTGGATGCTTTGACTATAGAGAGTTCTCCATCTGTGCCGGAAGAGCCTCCAGGCCAAGCCGCACGGTACCGGCCAACCCAAGCGTCAACTTCGACAGCCATTACTGCTGATGCGCTGATACCTAAGATTGAAATGAGAATGGCGCTGCGAATGAATAACTGTTTCATGGATTTTTCATTCGTGTGATGCGTGATTGAATAAGCCTAACGCTAACGTAACCGGCCTTGCGCCGGAAGGGAGAT
This sequence comes from Azoarcus sp. CIB, assembly GCF_001190925.1. Taxonomy (NCBI): domain Bacteria; kingdom Pseudomonadati; phylum Pseudomonadota; class Betaproteobacteria; order Rhodocyclales; family Zoogloeaceae; genus Azoarcus; species Azoarcus sp. CIB. The sequence goes on along the minus strand of NZ_CP011072.1, from coordinate 5,198,990 downwards.
AAATCATGAGCACAGCGCCTATTGCGCAAGGTCCGGTTGACGTAAATGTTAGGGGTCGCGGATTCACAAAGTAAGCGCAATGCCGTACGAAATAGGAGGGCGAGCTGAGATACTCCTTGCATCCAATTCCCGCCAAGAAAAAGGATGCAATGATGCATAAGTACCACCAGCTCACCCAAGAAGAACGATACAGCATGACGGCGTTGATGCGCAGCGGATGTTCGCAGGCCGAGATCTCGCGCGAACTGGGGCGCTCGCCAAGTACGATCAGCCGAGAGTTGCAACGCAACGCCACTCGGCATGACGGGAACTATCGCGCGCAAAAGGCGCAGCAGTATGCGGCGGCGCGACGACGCCGTTCGCGTCGGACGTCCTGGTTCAGCGCGGAACAAATGCAGCAGGTGGAACAGCTGCTGAAAAGGAAATGGAGCCCAGAGCAAATTTCGGCGTCGGTGAAGGCCGAAGGCGTGTGGACGATCAGTCACGAGACGATCTATCGGCACATCCTCAAGGACAAGAAGGCCGGTGGGACGCTCTACCGGCACACGCGGATCATGCCCAAGCAACGACGCAAACGGTACAACAGCAAAGATTCGCGCGGCGTGCTGGCGGGTAAGCGTCACATCACGGAACGTGAGCGCGCGATCGAGCAGCGCCTGACGGTCGGGCACTGGGAAGGCGACACGGTGATCGGTCAGGACAAGCATCACTGCATCCTCACGCTGCTCGAGCGCAAATCAGGCTACGCCATTATCAAGAAACTAACCGCGCGCACGGCCGCGCAAGTGACTACTGCCGCTACGCTCGCCATCACCGAGCACGCTGCCAAGTTCCATACCCTCACGCTGGACAACGGCACCGAGTTCCATGACTACAAAACACTTGAAGCGCGCTTCCCCTTGCTCTGCTACTTCGCCACGCCGTACCACTCGTGGGAGCGCGGCAGTAACGAGAATCTGAACGGCCTGATCCGGCAATACATCCCAAAAGGCGTCTGCATGAAAAATCTAACCCAGCACGAATGCGATCAAATCGCGCATGAGCTGAATATCCGGCCGAGAAAAAGACACGGATTTAAAACGCCGCTGGAGATTTATTATGCGTCCTGAGAACTATTGCACTTCAACGTTGAAACTACGGGTAGGTGGGAGCACTGCTCACCTGAACTGTTGATCGCAGGCATTGACTGCGGAAAGACGCCGCGCCGGCCTTGTGAATGTGAGCACGGCGGCTCGCACGACCACTTCATTTCCGACGACCGGCTGGAGATCGAAACATTCGACGCAAACGGCAAGCGCGTGCAGCGGGGGATTGGGCCGACGCAGGCCGAATTGGAAGCGGCGCACCTAGCTGGAACGTGCCATGTGTTTTGCGCCTACTGCATAACGGAAGCCGAAGCACTGACGACCCCTAACGTATGGTCGACACCAAGTGTCGGCGCAAAAGTGATATTGGACATGGCGGATAAACCGGCTCCGGCGCGCAAGTCCTTGGTCTAGTGAGTTCAAGTGTATATCCATGCAGAATATTGTCCAATAACATGGATCGAGGCATTCGTTCCGTTGGTACGACAGGGCTGTGGCTAAAGGGCGATAGGGAAGACCACTATTTGATGGGCGTGTGACGGCCGCGGGGTGCGTTCCGTCACGCCGCCTTCTGCTGTGCGGGCGCCACGTGAGGCAGCTTTCCGCCATGCCGTGCCTGCCACAGATCGTACGCGATCTGCATGCGCAGCCAAACGTCGGCGGTTGGCCCTTTGAGCCATTGTTCGAGGCGCAGGGCCAAGTCAGGCGATATGGGTGCGCGCCCGTGCAATACGCGGGAAAGCTGGACGCGGGAAACGCCCAGCTGGCGGGCGGCCTCGGAAACCGTCAGTCCGAGCTCGGGCAGGACATCCTCGCGCAGCGTTTCGCCGGGATGGGGCGGGTTGTGCATCGATGCCATGGCGAACTCCTCAGTGATAGTCCTGATAATCGACGAGCACGGCATCCTCGCCTTCGAATGCGAAGGTCAGGCGCCAGTTCCCGCTGACCGACACGGCCCAGTGACCGTTCAAGTTGCCTGCCAGCGAATGCAGCTTCCAACCGGGCACGTCCATGTGTCCAGGATGCGTCGCCTCATTTAGCAGGGCGAGCTGGCGGGCCAGCCGGCCGGCGTGGGCGGCAGTGATGCCAGCCTTGCTGCCCGTTCTGAAGAAAGCTTCGATCCCTTTGTGGCGAAAGCTCTTTATCATTGACTGTATCGTAGTATGTTACAGATTATCGGGCAAGCCGAGCTGGGGAGTTGATTGCCTCGCGCGACACTCGCGGAGAGTGAGATTCGTCGTTTGGGTGGCGGGATGCGCTTTGCTTCTCCCGCCCTACGGGACGCCTATTGGATACGATATCGCGCAAGCCGAAATATGGCAAAGGCATGCTGCGATCTTGTCCGGGTGAGCGGCGGGTCAGAATATCTGCGCCCCAAGCTGGTCGACCAGCGCCGCGGGATCGACGTCCGGCACTTCGAATTCGAGGTCGTCGAGCGACACGTCGAAGGGTTCGCCTTCGCGGTAGGTGACGGGGAAGCGCACGCCGAATTCGAGCCCGGAGCCGAGTTCGACGGCTGCGAGTTCGAAGCGTTCGTCGTAGAGGCTGGCGCCGAGTACCGTGACGGCGACGTAGCCGGAGACGTCGAAGCGGAAGCTGGGTTGGGCGTGGAGGGTGGCTTCGGCGTCGATGGCGAGGCCTTGGGAGGGCATCCAGTCGATGTGCACGCTGGCTTCGGCGGCGCCGTTGATGCCTAGCGCGCCGCCGATCTCGAGGCCGCCGGTGGCGCTGGCGCCGGTGATGCCGAGGCCGACGCCGGCGCGGGCGGCGAGTCTTAATCCCGCTTCGGCGGGGACGTTGAGGTGGGCGTCGCCGGTGACGTGGGTGTTTTCCTCGTGCGAGGGGTTGTATTCGATGCCGACGCGCAGCTGGTCGAGCGCGCCGGGGCCGATGCTGGCGTTGGCGCTGAGGTTGCCGCCGACTTCGGCGACGACGCCGGGGACGATGGGGATCTGGGTCGACATGCCGAAGAGGCGCTTGTCGTATTCGAGCTTGGAGAAGATCTCGAGCGAGCTGGGCAGGGCGATTTCGCCGGAGACGGTGATCTCGCCGTTGGGGTCGAGGCGGAGTCCGGCGGTGCCCTGCAGCCACGGGGCGATCTGGATGGTGGCGGAGCCGCTGCCGTAGACGATGATGGGGGCGTCGGGGCCGCTCGGGGGGCCGCCGGGGTTGCCATCCTCGCCGATGCTGCGGTTGGTGGCGCCGACGGTGATCTGGCCGGAGAGCATGCCGCGCTCGAAGGCGCCGCTGAACTGGGCGTCGAAGGCGCCGTCGTCGTAGGTGACGGTGAGCTGGGAGTCGAAACCGGGGATGGCGGGTTCGGCGGTGCCGGTGGCGGAGACCTTCCAGTCGCCGTCGGTCTGCGCGCATTCGACGTGGATCGAGCCGGAGCGGATCGCGGGGTTGGCGGTGAGGGCGACGTCGCCGGCGATGTTGAGGCCGTTTTCGCCCTGCGTGATGGCGATCGAGGCGGCGCTGACGCCGGGCACCGAGAGTTCGGCGCTGCCGTTGAAGGCCCAGCGGCCCTCGTTGACGCTGACCGTGGCGGTGGCGCTCTTGATGCCCTTGATCTTGTCCGGGGTGTCGATGCCGATCGTGCCTTCGGCGCCGAACTGGCCGTTGCGCCACCAGGCGCTGACGCGGGCGCGGTCGAAGAGCGAGCGCTCGAAGGTGAAGCCGCCTTCGAACTGGACGCCGCCGGCGGTGGACACCGAGGCCGCAAGTTCGCCGCTGCCGACCCCTTCGATCGAGTAGATCACCTGGCCGCCCAGCCCCAGGCCGCGCGCGGTGGAGTAGAAGACGTTGACGTAGGCGTCGTCGATGGTGGTGCGCGGGATCGGCAGGCTGATCTGGTCGGGCCCGTAGTCGAGCGAGAAGGTGATGTCCTTGCCGCGCAGGCGCACGGTGATCGGCGCGTTGAGGAGGGGGATTGACGGGGTCAGCGTGCCGTCGGCGGAGAGTTCGCCGTCTTCGGTCGAGATGCTGGTGAAGCTGACCGGGCTGAGCTTGGCGTATTCGAGGTTGAGCGCGGGGAGTGCCGAGGGGTAGCCGCGGTATTCGCCGTCGCCGGTGAGCGAAACCGTGACTGTCGGGGTTTCCGGTTGCCAGTCGGCGGGGAGATCCCATTCGGCGGCGAGCGAGCCGAGCGGGCCTTCCGGGGTGCCGGTGTTGTCGGTGAGGTTGATCGCGGTGATCTTGAGGCCCGCGAGCGCGCGCGCCTGCGTGCGGCTGATGCTCGGCGCGGCGCCGGGGCTGTGGCGGAAACGGCCGACGGTGATGCCGCCGGGGCCGGCGCTGAGGACGAATTCCCCTGCCGTGCCCTGGGTGTCGGCGTCTTCGGCCGCGTTGGGCGGGCTCGCGGTGCTGAGCGGTTCGGCTTCCTCGATCTCGGTCTTGGTCCACCACGCGGAGGCGCCTGCGGCGGAGCCTCCGCCGGTGGCGGCGACGCTGGTGAACGCGACGTCGTGCTGGCGCAGGAAGCGGCCGCGGTCGGGCTTGGGGTCGAAGGTGTCGAGGAAGGCGTCGACCTTGCGATAGATGCCGCTGCGGATCGTGCCGCCGGAGCTGCTGTTCGACGGTTGGTCGAGCAGTTCCATGTTCTCGGGGCTGTTGCCGACGCCGGAGCCCATCTGGCCGGAGACCTGCAGCTCGACGATGTGGTCGACCTGGAACTGGGCGACCTTGCGGCCGCGACGGTCCCAGTCCGGGATGCGCAGCATCGTCTGCAGCTCGGACAGGCGCTTCGACATGAGCCGCGCGCCGCGGTGCGGCTTGAGGCGGATGCGGCCGTTGGCGTCGGCGGGCACGGGGATGTTGCGTTCGCCGAGGCGCGCGCGGATCGCGTCGGCGCCGACCTGCGCCTGGCTGTTCCACACCGAGCGCTGGTCGGCACCCTCGCGGCCGTAGCCGCGCACGCGCTTGAGGTTGCCGGCGCCGGCGAGCCCGCTGTAGAGCGGCAGGTGGCGCGACTTTACCGCCGGGATCTCGAGGCGTTCGAGCGCGGCGAGCGCGGCGGTGGTGCGGTCGGTCTCGTGGTACCTGCTGGCCACGGCCGGTTCGATCGCGCGCGCGAGCACGGCGGCGGCCTGGCCGTCCTGCTGCACGACGTGGGTGAGTTCGTGCGCGAGGAGGCGCTGCCCCTCGGCGGTGTCGGGGGCGAAGGCGTCGGGCGCGAGGTAGATGTCGCGCCCGGACGTGAAGGCGCGTGCGCCGAGCGCGGTGGCGAGGCGCGCGGCTTCGGCATCGGTGTGGATGCGCACGTCGGCGAAGTCACGGCCGAAATGGCCTTCGAGCATGCCGCGGGCGTCCTGCGGCAGCGGTTCGCCGCGGCCACGGCGTTCGGCGACGCGGCCAGCGGCGTAGGCGGGCAGGGTCGCGGCGGACGATGCGGATGCGGGTGTCGCACTTGTCGTGGTCGCACTGACCGAAGGCGTTGCTGAGGACGCCGATGGGGAGGCGGACGATGTCGGGACGGTGTCGCTGTCGCCGGAGGTCGCCGGGCTCGGCGCAGGGGGGGCGGCCGCGGTCGGTGTGGGGTCGGGCGTGGCGGGCGGCGCGACGGCGTTGGCACGCTGCTCGGCTTCGCGCTCGATGCTCTCGCCGGGCTGGCTGACGCGTGCGGGAGGCGTCGCGTAGGCGGGGAGTGCCGGCGGCGGCGCGGGAGTGGAGGCCAATGAGGCGGCCGGGGACGTGCCCTGGGCGCGCGTGTTGGCGCTGCGCGAGGCCGCGCGCGGGCTTTCGCGCGCCGGCCGTTCGCTTGGCCGGCGGGCGAATTTAGGCGACGGCGCTTCCATTGCCGTCCGCGGGCACGGGGCTGCCCGGCGGGGTCCCGGGGGTCGGCGGGTTCGGGGTCGGCGTCGGCCAGTCGCCCTTGGGTGAGGGGGCGCCGCATTCCATCGCGACCTGCCACTTGGGCTTGTGCAGGCCCAGCGACCACGGCGACTGGGCGGTGACGGTGGTCAGTGCGTGATGGAAGGTGGCGTAGTGCTGCGGCCGCACTTCGGTGCCGAAGGACATGATGCCGCCGTTGTGTTCCTTGATTGCGCCGGGCAGATGGACGCCGTTGGCGTCGGTCATCGCCTTGGTCATCGCGTCGTGGTCGACCGGATCGCCGATGCTCGTGCCGCCGGTCACGTACTCGTCATCCACGCCGAAGGCGTGCCCCCATTCGTGGGCGGCCGTGATCATGCGCTCGCCGCCATCGACGATGAGGTCCGCGCGCTGGTCGGTGGCGCGCTTTGGTTGGGTCTGGTCGGCTTCGGTTTCGCCGCGCGGCGTTATGGTCACGCGTGTGGCGGTGTTCGCGAAGCCGTTGTTGGCGAGGTAGTCGCGTACCGCGTTGGCGCGCCGTTCGGAGAGGTCGAGGTTGTACTTCTCCGTACCGGCGGCGCTGGTGTGGCCGACGATCTCGACGCGCACTTCCTGATGCGCGGCATTCCCGACTGCGCCGTTGAAACGCGCGATGAATCCGTTGAGCCGGGCGACCGCGGTCCCCGTCAGCACGTCCGAGTTGTAGCCGAACTCGACGGACTGGCGCAGCAGGTCGTATTCCTTCGGCCCGGTGGTGGTGCTGGCGAGCCGCACCGTCTGGTCGGCGGGGTCGGCCTTGCTGCCCGACCCGACTTCGTGCGAGATGTCGAAGGTGCGCAGGCTTTCGCCGGGGGGCGTCTTGAAGATCTCGGCCGTCATGTGGTCGCCGGCGGCCTTCGCGCGCCGGCCGATGTCGAGGGCTACCTGCACTTCGGCGCCCAGCCAGGTCCAGCGCGGCTTGTTGAGGAAGAAGCTGTGCTTGCCGCCCCACGTGGATTCGATCAGCGACTTCAGGTTGGCCAGCCAGGGCGCTTGTTCAGCCGGTGTCCACTGGTAGAGCGACAGCAGCGCGCTGCGCACGATCGCGACGGGGATTGCGTTGATGCGGGCGGCGAGCGCGGTGATTTCCGGCGTGGCCGGGAGGTCCGGGTGAGGAGCGACGACGCCCGCGTTCTGCACCAGGGTGTCCTTGAATTCGGCGGCGACGCCCTGCTTGATGTCGAGCACGCCTTCGCCTTCGACGGCGTCGGGGCGGTACTGCGCGTCGAAGCCGCCGAAACCCGCCGCGCCGACGATGCCCTTCGGCGCGGCCGGGTAGGGGCCGGCCTTGGCCCATTTCTCGGCGTTGTCGAGTTCCTTGTTGCACGCGGCCATCGGGTCGGCGGGGTCGCCGCCGCCGCCGAAGAGGTCGTCCCAGAAATCGCGCTGCAACTTCGGCGCGGCGCTTTGCGGGCCGCCGGCTTCGGCCTGCTGGCCGACGTGGGTGAGCTCGTGGGCGAGGAGTTCGAGGCCGGCGTCGCTCTCGGGGGCGTAGCTGCCGGCGGCGAAATACACGTCGTTGCCGACCGTGAAGGCGCGCGCGTGCATCTCGACGCACATCGCGTCGGCCTCGGCGTCGGTGTGGATGCGTACCGCGGAGAGGTCGCGGCCGAGCTGGCTTTCGAGCTGCGCGCGCAGGTCGGGGTCGAGCGGCGCGCCTTGGCCGCGGCGGGCGGCGATGCGCTGTTCGGTTTCGGCGGGGGCCGCCTTGCCGGCGAGCGCGTCGGCGCCTCCGCCTTGCTTCGCTTCGCCCTTGCCGGTCTCCGCGCCTGGCGAGGCGGTCGGTTTTTCTTCGTTTGCCGCGGCGCGCATCAGCTTGGGCGATAGGACTTCCTTCTTCGGCGGGGTGATCGCGGGTTCGAGGCTGCCGCGCGGCGCGTTGCCGCCGCAGGCAGGGCAGGCGCCGGAACCGTTCGCCGGGGTGCGCATCGCGCGGCGCACCTGGCTTGCGACCTGGTCGGCTTCTTGCTCGGCGGTGTCCTGAGGATGGCTCACCGCGAGCTTGGCCTGCAGGTAGCCGGGGGCGCCCGCGGGGGATTGCTTCGCGGCGCCGGCCTCGCCTTCCTTGCCCTGCGGCTTCGCGACTGAATCCGCCGGGGTCTCGCCGGGCGTCTTCGTGTCACCCGCCGTCTTCCCGGTCGGCTGCTTTTCGGGTGTCACGCCGGGCGTCTTCTTGTCGGAAGCGGGCGCGGTCTTGCGCCGCAGGCCGGAAGCGAGGCTGCTCATGACGTGGCCCGCGCATGCATCAGCTGCGGTGGCGGGGTGCGGCCGATCTTGCGGTATTCCTCGATCAGCGCGGCGACTAGCTGTTCGGCGGCGATCGGGCGGGTGGTGTCGCCGGCTTCCTTCCCGGCCTCTGCGGGGTCGAGGGCCGCCGCCTGCAGCACGGCGTTGCGGATGTGGCCGCCGGGCAGTGTGCAGTAGCTTGCGAGCTGACGGCACAGGGCGGCGTCGGGGGAGCGCTGCCCCAGGTGCGACTGCCAGATGCGCAGGCGTTCGGCCACGCCCGGCGGAGGAAACTCGATGATGGCGTCGAAGCGGCGGGTGAAGGCGCTGTCGATGCGGCCGCGGTTGTTACTCGTTAGGACCACGATGCCGGGGTGCTGTTCGATGCGCGTGAGCAGGAAGTTGGTGAGCATGTTGGCGTAGCGCTCGCCGGTTTCCTTGCCTTCGCCGCGGCGGCCGAAGAGGGCGTCGGCTTCGTCGATGAGGAGCAGCACGTCGAGCGCGGCGGCTTCGTCGAGGAGTCGCCCGAGGTTCTTTTCCGATTCGCCGATGTACTTGTTCATTACCGCGGAGAGGTCGACGCGGAAGAGCGGCGCGCCGAGCAGCGTCGCCAGCCGGCTCGCGGCGAGCGTCTTGCCGGCGCCGCTTTCGCCGCAGAACAGCGCGCGCACGCCGGGCGCGGGTTCGGCGAGGCTGGCGCCGAGCCCGTCCGAGAGGGATTCGCGCTGGCGGCAGCGGGCGACGAGGGCGTCGAAGCGTTCGAGCAGTTCGTCGGGCAGCACCAGCTCGTCGGGGCCGATTTCGCGCGTGACCGGCTGGGCGAGCTGGCGCAGGCGTTCGCTGCCGAAGCCGGCGCGGGCGCGGCGCAGGTGGGCGAGGCCGGGTGTTTCGCCGCGCACCCGGGCGTCGAGGCGCACGCGTTCGGCCAGCGTGTGTACGGTGGGGCCGTCGAGTAGCGCGTGGCCGGCGAATTCAATTGCCTGCGCGTTCACCTGCGCGTTCGACTGCATGTCGCCGGGTGGCTCGTCGTTCGCCGCCAGTGCGGCACGCCAGGCGCCGCAGCGTTCGTGGGTGGAGAGCGGGGGCAGGTCGATCTCGACCAGTGCGGGCGCTTCGATCGCGCCGTCGCGGCCGGTGACGAGGAGCAGCGGCACGGCGAGCGCGGGGTGCTCGGGCAGCACATGGCGTTCGCCCGGACCGAGCTCCAGCGCGAGCACCGGCAGCCAGCCGGCGTAGCGGCACGCGGCGGCGAGCGCGGGCTGGCGCGTCCAGATGGCGGCCTCCATCTGCAGCGGCGGACGGCCCACGGCGGCGGCCAGCCGTGCGGCGGCGGCGAGGCCGGCCGCGCGCGCACCGCGGAACACGACGTGGCGGGTGGTGCCGCTGCGCAGCAGGGTGGCGAGCGAGGGCAGTTGGTCGCAGAAGCTCTGCGGCAGCACCGCGTCGCTGACCGGCAGCGGGGCGGTGTCGCGCCAGGCGCTGGTGTCGCCGCACAGTAGCGCCCACAGTTCGGGCGCGACGGCCAGCGTGCGCGTCGGCATCGGGCCGTCGCCGACCACGTCGAGGACGCCGGCGCGCACGAGGCGGTGGTTGGGGAGTGCCAGCGGCGGCAACTGGGCGCCGAACAGGGCGTCGCTTGCGGCCGCCACGAGGTGCAGGCCGGGGCGCAGCGCGCCGGGCGACTGCAGTTCGGCGAGCGCGAGGTTGAGCAGGTAGCTCGATTCGTTCTCGCCGCACAGCGCGAGCGCGAACCATTCGTGGAGCTGCAGCTGCAGGTCGGCGAGCAGGCGCCCGAGGGGGCCGCGCAGGTCGGGGGCGACGCGCGCAAGCGCGACGCAGGCGGCGTGCCAGTCGTCGCGCGGGGTGTCGAGGAGGGTCGCGAGGTCGTCGCCGGCGTGGCTCGCGGCGAGGGCGTCGAACACCGCGGACGGAGCGCCAAGGCTCAGCTTCGCGAAGTGAGCGATGCCGGCGTGGACGAAGGCGCGCGACAGGCGGGCGCCGTCGAGCCGGGGCGCGGACTGGGGGTGTGGGGTCGCGGGTGCGTTCATGACGGGAAACCTCCGCTGTCGTAGTGGAAGCGCACGACGCGGCCGAGCCAGGGCAGCCAGCCGGGGTCGAGGTCGAGGCCGGTGCGGCGGATGTCGAGGTGCACGTCACGGTGAACGTCACTGAGGCGCAGATGCACGTCGAGGTGGCTGGCAGTCGCGCGGATGCGCGCGGGGCGCTCGGCGAGCGCGGCATGCAGGGCCGCTTCGCCGTAGTGGCGCAGCGCGGCGTGATGGACGGGGGCCGGGTCGGCGCCTGCGGGAAGCGCCGCGAGTGCGGCGGCTGGGTCGCCGTCCGTTGCGAGGTCGCAGGCCGCGGCGAGGAAGGCGGCGAGCGGAGCGTCCGGGGTGAAGTCCAGCCGGCGGGTGAGGCGGACGACTTCGCGCCAGCCGGCCTGGGGCTCGATGAGCGTCGCGCGCCAGTCGCGCAGGGACGGCAGGTTGAGTACGTTGAGCAGGAAGAAGAAACCGCCGCCGCGGGCGTGGAAGTCCACGTCCGCGGCGGGCGGAAGTGCCGCGGTCGAGGCCGCGGCGGAGGAGACTTGGGTGGGGGCGGGGGGCTGCGAGTGGGCCGACTCAGCGCCGGCGCGATTATTAACCCCGCAGGCAAATTGACGACGCCGGCTCGGGTGCCGTGTTCCTCCCCCTTCAAGGGGGGAGGTTAGGAGGGGGATGGGTTTCGGCGCCATCTGCTTGACCCATCCCCACCCCAGCCCTCCCCTTGAAGGGGAGGGCGCTACTACCTTGCCCCGCTGCCATCATCTGCTTGGTTGCTGGGTAATTAGAGTCGGGTGCGGGGCGTGCCAAGGTTTTGGCGGTGGTGCGGAGGGCTTCGCCGGCGCTTGCGGTGGCCAGCGTTGCGGGGGCATGCGTCCATAGTGCGAGCACGGCGTGCAGGACGACGCGCGGGTCGGACGGGGGGAGATCGGGGGATAGCACGGATCGTAGGGCGGATGAGCCGAAGGCCGAGTTTGCTAAATGCGCCGCCGTATGGACGGGTGTTGTCGATGTCGTTGCGGACCTTCCATCGACTGGCATACGGCGGAAGGCGCTTCGCTTTTCCGCCCTACGTTCGTGCAGGGTCGGATCGAGTGCGCTGGCGATGGAGTTCTGCCAGCCGGTGGCGCTGCCTATCGCTCCGAGCACAGTGTGCGCGGCCGCGGCGTCGAGGGTGCGCCACAGCGCCGGCAGGTGGATGCGCAGCGCGGGGCGGTCGAGCAGGGCCGGGAGCGCGAGGGCGTCCTCGGCGAGCAGTTTGGCGAGCGCCTCGGCCGCGGGGCGGGCGAGCAGGGCGGCACGGTGGCGCCATAGCCAGCGGTGCGCGGCGGTGCCGGTGAGGAGGTCGCGCACGAGGCAGGCGCGGTAGTCGAGCGCGTCGCGGAAGCGCACGGCCTCGGCGGCGTCGGCGGAGGGGCTCCAGGGGTCGGCGGCGCGGCGGGTGAGCTGTGCGGCGGCCGCGGCGGCGCGGGCGGGCAGTTCGGTGGCGGTGCCGCCGACGGTGACGCGGCGGACGACGACGATGGCCTCGTCGGCCGGCCAGTGCGTGCGCGCGAGCGCCGCCGGGAGGGTCGCGCGGGCGTGGTCGATTGCGCTGGCGGTGCCGCGCAGCACGACGCGGCCGATATGGAGGTCGTCACCGGCGCCGAACATCGCGTCAGCCCCGGTTCAGGCCGCTGATGCGCAGCGCGGTGTTGAGCACCGCGCCGGGGTTGCGCTCGACTTCGGGGTCGAGGATGGTGGCGACCGAGGCGACGGTGCCCTGGTCGTCGTGGTCGTCGACGCGCAGGGTCGCGATGACGCGCTGGCTGTCGTCGAAGAGCTGCAGCAGCGTGCCCGGCGCGGCTTCGCGGTTGAGGGTGAGGCGCAGCGCCTCGCCGATGCGGAAGCGGCCGGGGATGGTCTTGATGCGTCCCTGGATCAGCTGCCGCGGGTCGTCGCTGGCGGCGAGGAGCAGGCAGGCGCGCACGAGGTTGCGCATCGCGGTGCGGGCGACGCCGGAGGCGTCGCTGTCGAGCTGGCGGAACCACCACGCGACGAGTTCGACCAGCGTGCGCACGCCGTTGAAGTCGCGCTCCTCGGCTTCGGCGAGGCCGGGCCAGCGTTCGGGGGTCTCGACGGCGAGGCGGTTGGCTTCGGCCAGGGTGGACCACTGCAGCCGGATCGACGGGGCGATGGTGCGCAGGCGCGCGAGCAGGCAGCCGGCGGCGGCGTCGAGGCGCTGGTGCAGCGCGCGGGCGGGGTCGCGCAAGAGTGGCGACGGGATCGCGAGGAGGTCGTCGAGGGCGAGGATCGCGCTGCCCTGACGCTGCAGCTCGCTGAGCGCGCCGGCATTGAAGGGGCGGGCGGCGACTTCGCGCACCAGCGCGTGGTTCTGCTGCACGAGGCTCGTGAGGACCAGGGTGTCGGCCGACACGGCGCGGTTGAGGCGCAGCGCGAGCTTCTGGCGGCGCGTGTCGACGAGGCCGGCGAGGATCGCGCGCCCGGGCAGCAGGTGGCCGAGTGGGCGCAGGTTCGCCCAGTCGCCGGCGGGGATGTCGTAGACGGCTTCGATGAAGGGCGCGAGCGCGGCGGGCAGCGCGGTGTCGCGGTTGGCGCAGCCGGGGACGAGGTCGTCGGGGCTCGACGGGCGCAGGTCGAGCGGGTCGGGGAGGGTGCGGCCGAGCGGGGTCTCGCGCACCTTCACGTAGAACAGGCCGCGGTGGCTTTCGATGACGCGCTTGCGCTCGGCGTAGGCGGCCTCGACCTCGCGCCAGTGCTCGGCCAGCAGGCGCTGCGCGACGGCGTAGTCGTCGAGCGCCTCGACGCGCTCGCGTTCGCGCACGTCGAGCTGGCGGATCTCGCCGGGGATGTCGGTTTCGAGCGCGGCGAGGCGCGCGCGCAGGTCTTCGAGCGCCTGCTGGTGGCGGCGCCGCAGCGTGGTCAGCGCGCCGCGCAGGGCCTCGATCTTGCGGATGTCGTCGGCGACGACCTTGCCGGCGGCGAACAGCGCGGATTCGTCATTGTGTGCCGTGCCGTCGGGGCCGGCGTCGCCCGGGCGGGGAATCGCGAGGTCGAGCTTCGGGCGCAGCAGGAAGCCTTCGGCATTGTGCAGGTCGGGCGCGACCAGCAGGCGGAAGGGGCGTGCCTGAGCGTCGTCGTCGATGACGCCGAGGCGGCGCAATTCCTCGGGCTTCATGTAATCGTCGAGGAAGTCGCACAGGCGGTCGATCAGCGACTTCGCCTGGTTCTGGCGCGCGTTGGCCTTGTCGCGCAGGTCGAGCAGGTCGCGACGCACATTGAGGAAGCTGTCGCGGATCAGTTCGACGTGCGACAGCATGCCCTTGCCGGTGGTCGGCGCCTTGCTGAAGACCGGCTCGGTGAGCGGCTCCTTCGGCTGGGCCTCGAACTGCAGCGCGCCGAGGGCGGCGAGCGTGCCGGCGGAGATCGTCGGCTCCATCTGCACGGCGCCGGCGAGGTTCAGATTGCCCGCCGTCGCGTTGATCAGGGGCGTGTCGGCGGCGAGCTTCACCTCGGTGAAGTTCGTGGTGTTCGCGGTGAAGCGGTTGAACAGCTCGCTCATGACGGGTTCTCCGGCGTGGTCGCGATCTTGGGCACGAAGTTCGCCTTGGTGGTCCAGCGCACGAGCTTCGCGCCGAGGCCGTCGCCGGGCACGCCGCCCGCGAGCGCGCTGAAGGACACCGTCAGCGCGTCGAGCTGCTGGCGCTGCAGGCCGAGGAAGTCATTGACCTCTTCGAGCAGGCGGAAGCTCTTGTCGAGCGCGGCTTCGAGGTGGCGGATGTCGGCGCGCAGATCCTCGCGCTGGCGGAACAGGCCGTTGTCGCCGGGCTGGGTGTCCTCGACGACGTCGTAGTCCTCGGGCGCGGGATGCGGCTCGGCGAGGTGGCTCGCGTAGGGTTCGGGCAGGTTCGGGGTGCCGACCGCCGCGACGACATGGGTCATCACGACGGGTGCCACCGTCGCCGGGGGCAGGGTCTTGGCGCGGTCGATGACGAGCTTCATGCGGTACTGCTCGGGGTCGGGCGGCGTCTTCGTGATCAGCAGCGGCGCGCGCAGGGCCTGCAGCTGCTGCGCGGTGAGGCCGTGGAAGAGCGCGTACCACTGTTGCTTCCACGCCTGATAGGCGAGCGTCGCGGTTTCGGCGCGGCGGAAGAGTTCGTCCTCCAGCCGCAAGTCGCGCTGCGGCAGGTCGAAGAGATCGCGCCGGTAGTCGAGGTCGGGGATCGCCAGCAGCAGGCGGATGCGTTCGCCGAGGCCGTGGATCAGGTCGACCGTGCCGCGCGACAGCTCGTCGGCGACGACTCCTTCAATGGTGTTCGCAGGCACCGGCGCGAGTTCGACCTGCAGGTCGGCGGGCAGGAAGGCGAGCGTCGGCGTCTTGCCCGCGGGGTCGCGCAGCAGCGCCGCGGGGAGCGGACCGGCGGCCGGCAGGTAGTCGAGGCCCAGCAGCTCGCTGAGGGTCTGTGTCGGCACGTTGGGTAGCGGTGCGGGGTGCTCGCGCTGCCAGGTTTCGAGGGCCGCGACGGTGTGGGCGAGCAGCGTGTGCGCGGCGGCACCGGGCTCGGCGAGGAGCCTGCCGGCGCGCGGGTCGAACCACACCGGCAGCTTGCCGACGACTTTGACGAGGCCCAGCGGCACGGCGCCGGAGTCCTCGCGGAACGGCGATTCGCGCAGCAGGCGCGCGCCGATGCGGTTCGCGGCGCGGGCTTGCGGCATCGCCATCAGGCGCGGGTTGCCCGCGATGCGCTGCAGGCCCAGCAGGCACACGGTCTCGATGCGGCGCTCGCGCAGCGGGTCGGGCTCGGTGCGCGTGCAGGGCTCCTGGTCGGTCGGGTCGTCGATCGGCTCGACCGCGCTGCGGATCGTCACGAGGAAGAGGCCGTCGCGCAGCGGCGTGTCCTGGTCGCGCTCGGCCTGCGCGGCGAGGTCGGTCCAGGCCTGGTCGAGGGGGTAGAAGAGGCGGATCAGCTGCCCGGCTGCGCCGACCGCGAGACCCGGCTGCACGCGCACGCGGGTGTCGGCGCCGCTGCCGAAGAAGGTGCAGGGCAGGCCTTCGACGATGCCCGGTTCGAGGCTCGCGAGCAGCGGGGCGACGCGGTCGTCGACATAGGCCTGCAAGCGTTCGAACTCGCGCTCGCCGAGCGCCCGGCCCGGGAAGAGGTTGAGGCGGCGCGGGTCGTCGGGGCGTTTTTCCGGTTCGTGCAGGCGGATTTCCACCGGCACGCGCGGCAGCAGCGTCAGCGCGGGGCGCAGGGACAGCGCGGCGAGCAGGCTGGGCGACAGGAAGGACGTGATGGCCATGATGCGCTCCGTGGCGGATTAGCCGGCGACCCGCTTCCACAGTTCCAGATGCGTGCCCGAGAGGCCGAAGTTCTGCCCCTCTTCGAGGAAGAATTTCGGCAGGTCGATGGTGCCGGCGGCATCGAAGAGGCGGTCGCGGATCTTCTCGAACGCCGTGAGGCCGGCGCGTGCAATCGCGTGCATGCTGGGCCACAGCGCGAGGTCGAGGCGGCGGTCGGCGAGCCCGACGATCTGTACCGCGGCGATGCGCGCAGGCTCGTTGCCGCCGATCAGCGCGTCGGCGCCGGCTGCGGACTTGATGCCGGCGTCGTCGGCGCCGCGCGCGCGGGCGAGGCGTTCCAGTGTCAGTTCGACGGCGAGATTGCCGGCCTGGGCCGCTTCGAGCTTGAGTTTCCCGATCGTCGCGTTGGCGTTCGCGAGCTGTGTTTCGAGCGTCGCGACGCGGGCGCGCAGGGTCGCGAGTTCGTTATTCGCGGTGGCGAGCGCGTTCTGCAGTTCGGCGATGCGTGTGAGCGCGGCGGCTTCGCGGGCGAGGCTGGCGTCGAGCTTCGCGCGGGTGTCGGCGAGTTCGGCGCGGGCGGTTTCGAGTGCGGCGCGGGCCGCGTCGAGTTCGGCCTTCAGCTTCGCCGCCTCCTCGCGCGCGGCCGCGAGGTCGGCGTCGGTGCCGCCGGCCGCTTCGAGCTTCGCCAGCGCGTCCTTCAGTTCGGCTTCGAGCTGGGTGATGCGCCGCTGCGCCTCGTTGAGCTGCGCGGTGAGGGTGGCCCGTTCCTGCTCCAGAGTGGCGGATTTCGCGCGTTCGGCGTCGAGCGCCGCGGCGAGCTCCTCGATGCGCTGCTTGAGGGTCTCGTCGATGGGCGAGCTGGTCGTCTTCAGGCGCTCGATCTCGGCGCGCGCGGCGTCGAGTTCGGCTTTCAGCGCGTCGATGCGGTCGCTGGCGGCTTCGAGCGCGTTGGCGAGGATGGCGGCGTTGCGGTCGTCGGCCTTGAGTGCCTCGATCTCCTTCTGCGCCGCGTCGAGTGCGAGCCTGAGGCGTTCGATCTCGGCCTGCGCGTCGGCAGGGGTGCCCGTGCCGCCGGCGGCCGCGAGGGCCTTTTCCAGCTCCGCGATGCGCACCTTCAGGCGCGCGATCTCGGCTTCGAGCGCGGCGCGTGCCTCCTCGGCGGCGTCGACATCCTCCAGCGCGGCGTCGAGCTGTTCCTCCAGCGCCGCGGCATCGGGCGGCAGCGCGCTGCCCGGTGGCGGCAGCGTCATGCCCAGCGCGAGCACGACGGCGCTGACACCCGTTTCGGCAGTGCGTGGCGGGCGGCGCAGGTACATCAGCTCGGCCGGATTCACGTCGGCCCAGATCGCGCGCCACACGTCGGCGTCGGTGTCGACGCGGTGGATCGGGGGTTGCGGGAGGATGCGCAGGGCGAGGCGGTCGAGGCGGGCGAGCCGGCCCAGCGAGCGCGGCGTGAAGCTCGCCGGCGCTTCGAGCTGGCGCGCGCGCAGCGCGAAGGCGGTGTCGCTCATCGGCACCAGCACCATCATGTCGCAGTCGGCATCGCGTTCGAGATCGATCGGCGCGAGGTGGGCGGAGTCGGCGAGCACCGCGGCGAGTTCGCTGCGGCGCACCGGCGCGATGCTGACCTCGTAATCCTTGGGGAAGAACTGCTGGCGCCCGCCGATCGGGTCGATGCAGTCCTGCGGCAGCGGGCCCCACGGCGGCAGCACGCGGAAGTACTGGCTCGCCGCGAACGCACCACGCAGGCCCGCGCTCTGGCGCGCCGTCAGCACCGTCTGCATCAGCTCCTGGTAGTGGGTCGCGAGATCCTGCTGGATCGCGTTGGGGGTGTTCAGCGCGCGCTGCGGGCGGCGCAGGAGTCCGCGGTCGATCCACAGGATGCGGCCGCGCTCGACCGCGATCAGGCCCAGCGCGACGGCGTCGTCGGATGGCAGGGCGAGACGGTCGCCGCCGGAAAGGAGTTCGCGCGCGAGCGTCGCGCGCACCGCGATCTCGTCCTGGCGCGGCAGGGGCAGCGGCAAGGGCATCAGGCGCAGCTCGACCCCTTCGGCCCAAGCGGCGACGTGCGGCCGGCGCGGCGCGGCGAGATCCTTGGGGAAGGCCTCGGCGACGCCGTCGACGACCTCGGCGTGGGTCAGCGCCAGCGCGTACAGGCCGCGCGCGTAGCTGCGGAAGCGGCCGTCGTTGAGCGTCGCGATCAGGCCGCTGTTGAGGAGGTCGATCGTCAGCGGCGTGTTCGCGAGCTGCAGCACGCGGCCCGAGGGTGCGATCGCGATGCCGGATTCCACCCGCAGGATATGGCCGGACTGCAGGCTGATGTCCAGCCCGCGCACGATGCCGCTGCCGAAGACCTGCCCCAGTTCGAGCAGGCGTTCGTCGAGATAGATCTGGTCGCGGTTGAGGTCTGAGGCCTTCAGCAGCTGGCCGTCGAAGTAGTTCGTGCGCGACAGCAGCGGGTCGATGCTGGAGATACGCTCGCCGGCCGCGTTCGTGGTGCCGATCCGGAGCGGGGTGAAGCGGATGTTGGCCATGGCGGTTCCCTTTATGCGCGGATCAGCCGGGCGAGCGCGGCGGCGTTGAAGAGGAAGGGGCGCACGAGGTTGTCGACCTCGATGCGGCGCGGATTGACGATGAGGTCCGGCTCGGGCGCAGGCGGCGTGAGGCGGATCGCGATGCGTGCGAGGAGCGTGCGCGCGAGCACCGCCGGGTCGGTGAGGAAGGCCTGACGCGCGACCAGCGCCTGGTTGTCGTCGCCGAGCGAATGCAGCAGACGCGCGCCGAGTTCGAGCTGGGTGCGCGTGGCGCCGGCGGCGGCCTCGACCTGCGCGCGTTCGCGCTCGCCGAGATTTGCCTCGATCTCGTCATACGCTTTGATGCGGCTGTGCGCGGCGAAGAGGTGCTCTTCCTCGGACACGTCGTCGGGGCGCTCGGCGACGAGCTCGAACAGCACGCAGTCGGCGACGCGGGAAGGCTGCACCGGGTCGGTCCCGGCATTGACCTCGGTCGCGAGCACCGGCTGCAGGCCGCTCGGGCAGTCCTGGTAGCGCATCGTCACCTTCAGCCACAGCAGGTTGTCGGCCTCGGCGTAACCGTCGCGGATCAGCGCGCCCCACAGGTCTTCGTCCTCGTGCTGCGCGGTGAGCCAGGCGCCCAGATCGACGCAGTAGGGCTCGGGCACGCCGATCTCGCGCCCGAGGCCATCGACGCCGACACCGGGGCTCACGACGAGGCGCACGCGCACGTTGTCGGTGTCGTTGCCGGGATCCTCGGCGCGCAGGCTCACGCGCAGGCCCGCGACCGTGCCGGCGCCGTGCAGCCAGTAGCCGTGACGCGTCGCGCGGCGGCGGTGGTAGTCCTGCTCGGCGCGCGTCGCCTCGAGCCCCAGCAGCATGCCGGGTTCGTAGCTCACGCGCTTCAGCGCCTCCTCGAAGCGGCCGTCGCCGGCGAGGCTCGCGTCGCAGTTGTCGTCGGGCTCGCTCATGCCCTTTCTCCTATATTTGGGCAGCAATCACATCCATGAAGTCTGGTCGGGCACATTGTTCCTCCCCCTTCAAGGGGGAGGTTAGGAGGGGGATGGGTTTCCGCCACGTCGCTAAACCCCATCCCCACCCCAGCCCTCCCCCTTGAAGGGGGAGGGAGTCCCCGTGCCGCATTCACTCGACATCACATGGTCCTTTACGGCCCTCCGCTCGCAGTCGCGTCGATCGGCACGGCGTGCTCGGGATCGAGCGCGACCGGGTTGTGCAGCAGGTCGCCGCGGCCGAGGCGGGTGCGGTCGAGCACCACGCGCCGGGGCGGCGGTTGGGTTTCCAGCCAGGTGTCGATGCCCAGGAGCGGCGACAGGCCCAGCACGAAGGGGTGCTCGCTGGTGCGGATCGCCCATTGCACGGTCGCCGGCACCAGCGAGGGCAGCGCGTCGCGCACGACCGCCGCGAGGCTGCGCGCGGGGCCGTGCAGGATCACCGTCATGCGCCGCGACGCCTCGTCGAAGAAGCGATCGACGACGGCGGTTTCGCCCTTGCGTTCGGCCACTTCCGGCGCGAACAGCGCGAGAAATTCGCGCGCCTGGTCGTCCGAGAGGATCAGGCTGTCGCCGACGATGCTGTTGCCGGAGAGCCCGGTGCCCAGCGTCAGCGGGTGGTCGCGGTCGTCCATGTCGATGCCGAGGATCGTCGCCATCGTGCGGCGCAGGCGGAAATGCTCGACCGGGATCACCGCGCCGCGCGCGACCGCGCCGTCGGTGAGGATGTCGAGCGCGAGGAGCAGGCCGCGGTAGCTGCCATGCGTCTGCTGCAGTGCGCCCTGCGAGGCGAGCCAGCGGCGGCGGCGCGCCTCGGGCCAGTGGCGCGGCAGCGTCGTGCCGAGCATGCTGGCGAGCCAGGGCAGGCGCTCGGCGGGTGTTGCGGCGGGGTCGAGCAGGATCTCGGAGGCGGCGACGCGGTCTTCGAGGGGCGTCAGCACCCCCTCGAAGCTTGAGAGCAGGCGTTCGCGCAGGTCGGCGCCGTTCGCGGCGACCGGCTCGGCGTCTTCGAGCGGCAGCGGGCGTTCCTGCTGCTGGAAGTGGTCGGGCAGGTAGTGCGTCTGCCACGAGAAGCGCGGGTAATACACGCGCAGCGCAAAGATCGCCGGGCTGTGGCGGCCGTCGCCGTGCATCGTGATGCGCAAGCGCAGGTAGCGCCCGCGCACTTCGCGCACCGCGCCGTTGCTGCGCTGGATCAGCAGCTCGTACAGGCCGGCGTGGTCGTCGTGATCCTCGCCCTGCGGCGCGCGGCCGGGTGCGAAGGGGAGTTCGGATGCGCGCGGCGTGAGCACCGGCTGCGGCTGCGCGATCCATTCATCCGGCAAGTCGTTGCGATCGTCGCCCGCCTGCACGGCGATGTCGATGCGGCAGCCGGGCGGGATGCAGGCGTCGAGGCACAGGCGGTCCCACAGCGTGTCGGGCATCGCCGAGTCGAGGATCTCGGTCAGCGTGACCGTGCCGCGCGCGGCGAAGTGCGCCTGGGCGAGGCGGTAGAGGCGGATCGGGCCGTCGGCGGTCAGCGTGCGCGGCGCGCCGTCGCGGTGGCGCACGAAGCGCACCGCCGCCGGCAGCGCGGCTTCGGAGCGGCGCGGCCAGCGTTCGGCGACCAGTTCGGCGGCGGTCTCGTCTTCGTCCTCCGGAATCGACAATAGCGGGCAGTCGCGGCGCTTGCCGCGCTCGGCGCCTTCGTCGAAGGGCAGGAGCAGCAGGAAGCGGCCATCGCCGAGCGCGGCGATGTCGGTCGCCAGGGGAAGACCATCGGGCAGCTCGTCGGGCAGGCGATGCACGCGGAAGCCTTCCGTCGGGCCGGATGCGAGCGGGCGGCTGAAGACCTGCATGCGCGGCGCGTCGGCCGTGCTGTCGGTCGCTTCGCTCAGCACATAGAGGCGCTCGTCGTCGCCCGCGAGACCCAGCAGCCCGCCGTGCGGCGGCAGGTCGATGTCCCACGCGAGGCGCAGCGGGTCGGGGTTCGCCTGCAGCGGTTCGAAGCGCTCGGGGCGGCCGACGTAGGGCTGCGGCAGCGGCGCGCCGACGGCGAGGCCGAGGCGGGTTTCGCCCAGCACCCAGATGCGGTCCGCGCCGGCCGTTCCCCCGCTTGCAGCCTCCACCCACGCGCGGCGTGGCGCGAAGGGGCAGCGTGCAGCGCGTCTGCCAGCGTCGGCGCAGATGCACCGCGGTGAGGCCGTTATCGGCACCGCCGTCGCTCCACGGCAGCGCGACGAGGCCGCTGCCGCCGAAGGCGAGGTCGGTGAAGCGGCCGGCGGGGGCGTCGACCGGGTCGAGCACCAGCGCTTCGAGGTTCGGCGCGCCGGTCTCGGCGTCGTCGAGCGCGGCGAGCACGGGCTGCCAGTCGGCTGCGGCGCTCGCCGGCCAGCGCAGTGCGCATTCGAAGCGAAGTCCGTCGTCCGACAGGCGGCCGAGTTGGCCGTGGTCGTCGAGGATGAAGGGGGTGGCCGCGGCCAGCAGTTCGCGCGCACGTGCCGGCGGCACGGCCGGCAGGCGCGGCGCGTCCTGGCGCGTCAGCGTGAAGGCGCGCTGCTCGACGTCCCAGCTGCACTGGCGGCTCGCGTTGCGGAAGTCCGACGCGCCGTCGAGGAGCAGCAAGCGGGTGCCGTTGCTGTTCATCGGGCGGCTCCCGGGGGGGCAACCTGCACCGCCGGTGCTGGCTGGACCGCCGTGTGGCGGGATACGCCTTCGGCTCCTCCCGCCCTACATTCCGTGCCTGCGACGCGCATGACGAAATAACCGATCCCGTAGGGCGGGAGGAGCAACGCGTATCCCGCCAATCCACCCCTCGCGATCCGCGTAGCGGTCGCGTGGCTATATTCGAGGTGCATCGTGCCCATCGTGATCATCCGCTCAGCACAAGTCCGGAATCACCGGTACCGGCACGGCGCGCGGACCGTCGTCCGTCGGGCGGCCGGGGCCCGAAGCCGCGCGGCGGCGCGGGGCGGTCCTCGCCCGGGCGGATCGCGACCGCCATCAGCTCGGGCAACTGGAAATCCAGCAGCGGCAGCGCCTGCGCGCCGGTGAGCTCCAGCCACAGCGGCGGGTTCTGCTGCTGGTCCCGGTAGAAGAGGCGCAGCGCGTTGACCGCCTCGACACCCTCGACGCGGCCCGCCTGCGTGCGCAGTTCGTTGATCTCGACCGCCTTGCCGCGCGGCCATCCCGCGCCGCGCGGGCCGCCCGGCGGCAGCGCCCACAGGTAGCGCAAGAGCGCGCGCTCGACTTCGGCGTGCACCTGCTGCTCGGTCGCCGGATCGACGACTTCGAGCGACACCGCGACGGCGACCGGCACGAACTGTGGCGACAGCACATACAGCTCGGTGCCCAGCATGCAGCGCGCCGAGAGGTAGTCATGCACGTCGGTCAAAAGCCCGGCGTTCGGGCGCGGCGCCGCGGCGAGCGCCTGCGGCGCGGGTGGCATCACGAACACCGCGACAACGCCGGGAATGTTGCGGCGCACGGCGGTGAGGCTCGCGCCGGGGAAGAAGCCCGAGACGGCCTCGGCACGCGCGACCGGGTTGATCGGGTTGTCGCGCGCCAGCACGCCGAAGTCCTCGGCCGTGACCGCGCGGTCGCGGTGGCTGAGGAAGGCCGGGATGCGGCGCTCGGCCTCGTCCAGCGTCTCGGCGTCGACGCCGCCACGCGTCGGCCATTCGTGGCGCAGTGCGAGGCGGGCGCTGCTGCCGTGGATCTCCTTGATGCTGTCGGGCGGCAGGTTGCCCTGGCTGCCGCCGCCGTGGCGGTAGAAAACGGCGCGGATGCGGGCGTTGGCGGGCGGGCGCTTGCCGCGGATGCCGTCGCCGAAGCGCACGCTGCCGCTCGCCGCATCGACGACGAAGACGGTGTCGTCCGGCCCGCTGCCGGCGAAATGCGCGACCCGGGTCCAGGGGCGGAAGGCGTTCAGCTGCTCGACTTCGACCGCGACGCTCGCCGCGTCGACATCCGCATGCGGCAGTTCGAGCTCCTGGTCGGGGCGGCCGGTGCCGCTGCCGAGCACGATGTCGCGCGCGATGCCCTGGCCGATCACGTCGACGGCGTTTACGCCGAGGTAGCCCAGCGTCAGGTTCGGCTCGTCGGCGCAGGAGACGCGCAGCAGAACAGCAGCTGGCCGGGGCGCAGGTCCGCGGGCGCTTCGGGCGGCGTGTCGCCGAGGCCGGCGAACTGCGGATCGAGGGCGGCGGTCGCGCGCAGCATGTCGGCGTTGCGCGGCAGGCGCAGGCGCGCGACGCCGGTCTTGCGCCCGCCGGCCGAGCTGTCGGCGACGACTTCGAGCGGCAGGTACTGCACGTTCTGCGGCGCGTCCTCGGGGTCGGGCCACCACGCGAGCTCCCAGTCGAGCTTGCGCGGGCGCAGTCCCGTCGCGAGCTGGCCTTCGAGTTCGGTGAGCGGCGCGAGGCCGACGTTCAGCACGATGCCGGCGAGCTCGCGGCGCACGAGCTCCGCCTGTGCGACGAAGGCGGGCTTGGCGAGGCAGATCCCGAGGTGGAAGGCGCCGTCGCGCGTGCCGGCGGCGCTCAGCGCATCGTGGCCGGGCACCAGCGTCAGCGGGCGGAACGCGGCCGGTTCGACGCCGTACTGCGCGCGCAGCTGGTCGAGGCTGATGCCTTCGGCGGCGAGCGCGGCCTCGTCGAGCGTGCGCTTGACCACGACGCGCAGTGCGAGCGGCGTCGGCTGGACTTCGCCGACGGTGCTGAAGCTCGTCGTGCCGGCCTTGAGCAGCGATTCGGTCGCGATCAGCGGCGGCAACGCCCTTCCGCTCGCGTCGATGCTGACGATCCCGGCCGAGGGCCGCGCCGGGCGCAGCGGGATCTGCAACAGGTTCAGGAAGGCGAGGCGCTGGCGTTCCGGGATCTGGTTCGCGCGGTAGATGACGGTCTCGGTGAGCCACGCGAAGAGATCGACCAGCGCATGCACCGGGTCGCCCGGCGCGAGCGGCGCCATCTCCGGCACGTGCCGCGCGAGGCGCGCCTGCAGCTCGGCGACCAGCTCGTCGAAGCGGCGGTCGTCGAGGTCGGGGACGGGGAATTGACCCAAAAGCGGTGCAGGAAGCGGCATGAGTTCGGTTCCCTCGTTACGTAGGGCGGAAAAGCGAAGCGCCTTCCGCCGCATGCCGATCGGAAATTCCATACGGCGGCGCATTGGCCACATTCGGCCTTCGGCTCATCCACCCTGCGATTTGCGATGTGCTCATCGGTCTCATCCCAGGTCCAGCGCCAGTTCCAGCGTCTCCCGGCCGCCATCGGCGAGCAGCCGGTAGCGCACCTCGAGATTCACGTGCGACAGGCGTTCGCGGTCGGCCACGACGCGCACCTCCTCGATCGTCACGCGCGGTTCCCAGCGCGTCAGCGCGCGCAGTGCGGCGTCGGCGATCAGCGCGCGCGTGGTCTCGTTGTTGGGGTGGTGGATGAAGTTGCGGATGCCGGCACCGAACTCGGGGCGCATCAGGCGCTCGCCGGGGCGGGTCAGCAGGATGTTGAGCATCACCTCGCGCACGCTCGCGTTGCCGCGCCGCCATGCGGGCCGCCCGTCGTCGGCGAGGCCGGGGAGCAGCGGAAAGCTCATCAGCAGGGATTCGGGCGTCGCCATCGTCGCGTTCTCCTATTTCCCTCTCATTTGCCTTTCAGCGCCTTCAGGCACAACCGCGGCAGCGCCATGAAGACCCACGGCAGCCAGCCGAGGAAGAGGTTGAGCATGTTGATCACGACCATCAGCATCAGCATCGCGCACAGCGTGATCGCCGGCAGGCTGAAGCTGAAGCTCCAGCACGCGCCGCAGTTGTTGCCCGGGCCGTCGCCCTTCATGTCGATGCCCGGGCTGATCTTTCTCAGCACGTCGGCGAGCGACTTCGGTGCGAGCATCGCGACGCCGCGCGGCAGGCCGCGTTTCAGGTCGTCGAGCGACGGTAGGACCACGGTGGTCGGGCGCTGCGCCTCGGGGTCGAAGGGCGAGGCGACGCGGAACACGCGGCTCGCCGGCCCCCACGCGACGCGCTCGCAGCCGCAGTCGTCGAGCCAGCGCACGAAGGGCACGGCGACGAAGCGGTCGCCGTCGGTCTGGCCGAAGCGCGGCAGCGGCAGGCCGTCGTCGAAGCGCACCTGCGCCCGCGCCATCCGCAGCGCGACGAGGCTGCGCAGGTCCGCGGCCTGCTGCTCGCTGATGAACAAGCGGTCGTTGCGCGTGCCGCCGAAGCCGTCGGGCAGGGCGACCGCGCCCGCGATCGCCTCGCGGCGCACGATGCGCGCGAAGAGCTCGACCAGCGCGGGCGCGCTGCGGTCCAGCCAGGCGAGCACCGTCTCGCCGGATACCGGCACGAGCTGCGGCAACTC
The DNA here is from genome assembly GCF_001190925.1 of Azoarcus sp. CIB. NCBI lineage: Bacteria > Pseudomonadati > Pseudomonadota > Betaproteobacteria > Rhodocyclales > Zoogloeaceae > Azoarcus > Azoarcus sp. CIB. Next base: position 5,173,632 of record NZ_CP011072.1, on the reverse strand, counting down.
CCCGCCGTCCACGATGCGCCACTCCAGCGCGTGGAAGCGGATCTGGCCGAGCAGCGTGCGCAGTCCGGCGCTGTCCAGGTCGGCCGCATCATCGACCCGGAACTGCGCGACCAGCGCCTGCAGCAGCTCGATGAAGCCGACTGTCGCGATGCCGTTCGCCATCACCAGGCCGTCGCTGTCGCTCCACGCTTTCGCGCCGCGAGTGCCCAGCGGCCAGGCCTGTTCGAGACCGAAGTCCGGTACCTCGGTGCCGTTCGCCTGTGGCAGCGGCGTGTCCGCGGTTTCGCGCGCAGTACCGCCGAGCGGCAGGTAGCCCCACAGCAGCGTATGGCTGCGTTCGATCCCGCGCGCTTCGCGGCGGCGCACGAGCAGCGGGTGCAGCGGCACGACCTCCTCGCCGGAATAGGGCGGCTCCGGGAAGCGCGGCGGCAGCAGCCCGCGCGCGGTCAGGCGGCGCACGTCGTCGGGGTCGTGGTCCGGGATCTCGCCGCTGCGCCAGCCGAGCGGCTGGCCGTCGGCGACCATCCAGCGCTGCGGCGTGCCGTCGGCGGGCACGCGGCGCACGACCATGCCGGCCGACAGGATCTTCTTCGGGTCGAAGGCGGGCGCGCCCGGCGCCACGCACTGCACCTCGCCGCACACGAGGTAGAAGCTGCGATGCATCGGCAGGCGCAGCGTCGGCTCGTCCTTGAAGCGGCCGAAGCGGTCCGCGCGGTACCACGCCTGCGCGGCGGTGCCGGTGAGGCGGCCGGCGTGCGCGTCGTTGAGGAAGCGGGCGACGAAGTCCTCGTCGAAGTAGCGATGCAGCGTCAGCCCGTCGCCGTCGCCGGCGAAGAAGGGGGCGGTGACACGCGGCTGGTGTGCGAGCGCCGGCCCGGCGGATTTCGGCGCGCGCATCGGCCGCTCGGCGAGGAGCGCGCCGTCCAGGGTTCGGGTGAGCGTCACCATATGTTCCCCGCCCCCGGCGTGTAGCTCGACGAGATCACCGCATTGCTGATCAGCGTGTCGCACTGCACGACCCCGGAAAACTTGCTCATGCCGGCATCGACCTTGACCATGCCCGCCGACACCGTGACCTGCGCCGCCTCGATCTTCACGACGCCCGAGCCGGTGATCTTGATGTTGCCCGGCGACATCTCGACCTTCTCGCCGCCCTGCTCGATCGTGACCTTGCCGCCGCCCTGGTCGGTGATCGTCAGACTGTTGCCCGCGGGCGTCTCGATCTTCACCTTGGGTTCCTGGTCGTCGAGCAATACCTTGATGCCGGCCGGGCTCTGCACGAAGTAGCGCTCCTCGACCGGGCGCGCGTCGGCCGGCTGGCTGCTGCCGCCGCTCCACACCGCGCCGAGCACGATCGGCAGGTCCGGGCTGATGAAGGCGACCACGACCTGCTCATTCTGGCGCGGCAGCAGGCTCACGCCGTATCCGCTGCCGGCGCTGGGCACCATCACCGCGGCCCACACCTCCAGCCCGGTCGCCGGCAGGCGCAGCTTCACGCGGCCGCGGTTGTCCGGGTCGGCGTTGTCGAGCACGACGCCCAGATGCAGATCCTGCAGCGGGCCGGGGCTGTGGCGTCCGCTCATGGGTTCCAGTCCGGTCGTTCGACGCGCAGCCGTGTGGACAGGCCCTGCGCGTTGTCGAAGTGATGCCAGCAGTCGGCGATGCGGTAGCGCCCGGCGAGCCGCGGCGAAACCCCGGCGAGCTCGACCTCGCGCCCGACGCCCAGTTCGGGCGTGCCGGTGCACACGATCTCGCCGTGCAGAAAGCGCTGCGCGTCGCGGCGGAAGGCCCCCTGCGCGAGCGATTCGGCTTCCGCCTGCGAGCGCGGGAAGGGGTGCGGGCGCGGCGAGCGGCCGTCCCAGCCGAGTTCCGCGAGTGTGGCCGCCGCGGTGCGCCCGCCCGGTGCCGGTGCGAGCGACGTACTGCTACCGCTCGCGGCGGCATCCGAGGCGAGGTTGTAGCCGTCCGCGAGCACCTCGCGCGGCTGGCGGTTGAGGTCGGCGATGATGCGGATGCGCAGCGCATTGGCGCCGGAGTCGAGGCGCACCGGGTTCGCGTCCGCCTCCTCGGGGCGCGCGCGCAGCCGTCCCCCCTGCATGCGCAGCGGAATGTCGTGCGGCCCGAGCACGCGTAGCAGGAAGGCGAGGTGGCTCTCGTTGTGCTGAAGCCAGTCCGCGCTGCCGGCAGCGACGCTGACATCGGCCTGCAGGCCCGCGTCGTTCGCGATCTCGCGCACGACGTCGGCGAGGCCCTTGTTCTCGAACACCCTGCTCGCGCGGCTGCGGGCGAGCTTGTGCAGCGGATCCTCGGCGAGGATCACGAGCTGCGGCGCGCCGTCGCCGTAGCGCTCCTCTATCGCCGTGACATCACCCGAAAACACCGCGCTCTCGGCCGTCTCGCCGAGCAGGAACTCGATGCGGCTGCCCAGGCGCAGGTCCTGGAACGGATAGCCCGGTTCGCCGCCATCTGCGGGACCCCAGTTGATCACCCGCAGCTCCGCGCTCGCCATGCCGCTCGCCGGCAGATGCACCGACAGTGCCGCCGCCGCCTCGCCCAGCGCGGGACGGTCGCTGCCATCCACGCGCACGCGCGGACGGGCGCTGACGATGGCAGGGCTAGTCGATGGCAAGGCGCGCCTCCCGCTCACGGGTCACGGTCAGCAGATCGAGCAGCGTCTCGCCGGGCCGGCCTTCGGGCGGGCGCGGCTCGGCGCCGGCGGTCTGCGCCGGGTTCGGCTCGGGCTGGACTTCGGCGACGAGTTCGTCGATCACGATGGGCATCAGCGGCCTCCGGTGGGAATCAGCAGCGTGCCGAGCGAAGTGAAGCGCGGGTTGTCGAGGCGGTTCGCGTCGGCGACGCCGCGCCAGTCGCGCGGGTTCTGCCCGGCCGCCTGGGCGGCGCTGGCGGCATCCTGGCCGTCACCGCCGGGCGCGAAGGCGGGGCGCGGACGCTCGGCCGCCTGCACCGAGGGGTCCAGCGCGAACTGGTAGCGGTCCTCCTTGAAGGTCAGCGCCAGCGTCGCGCGCAGCGGGATGCCCTCGGGCGCGAAGAAGTCCAGCGTCTCCGAGTAGCTCGACAGCATCCCGGTGAACTGGAAGCTGCCCCACTGGAAGCGGCAGCGCTTGGGCGCCTTGGGCTTCTTCGACTCGGCGTCCTGCGGCTTCATGAAGGCTTCCGCGATGCGCTTCGTGAGTGTGCGCACGTCGGTGTTCGCACTGAGCGTCTCCCGGTCCTCGCGGCTGTCCGAGCCGAGCGTCGCGGCGATGCTGGTGTCGAACACCAGCTCCACGGCGAGCGTCGATTCGCTCTTGTCGACGTACTGCGCTGCCGCGCCGCTGCCCCCGCTGCCGCCCTTGTTGTCGGCCTTCAGCGTGTTCGACAGCGTCACGCGCAGCGTCGCCGGGTTGAACTGCACGTCGATGTGCTTGGACTCGTCGGTCTCGACCTGGTCCCCGTTCATCGGGATCAGCTTGGCGCGGGCGATCTGCATGGCGGGCATCGTTATCTCCCTCAGCCGCGCTCGAGTTCCAGGCCTTCATGCACCAGCTGCAGCTCCTCGATCGCCACCTGGCTGGCGGTGGAGGACAGGTCCGGCCCCTTGAACTTGGTCGGCAGCGCGTTGGTGATGCGCCAGCGCAGCAGCGGCTTGTCCGGATCCTCGGGGTGGAACACGTCGATCGTGCCGCTCATGCGCAGCGCGTAGTTCGACTGGCGCGTGCTCATGTCGAACCAGCTCCACAGGTCGGCGAGCTCGGTGATGCCGCGCTTGAGGATGATGGGCGCGAAGGTCGTCGGGCCCGCGAGTTGCACCTCGCCCCAGTTGCGCCCGCCTTCCTTGAGCGCCTTGGGCGCCATCGTCGCCTCCAGGCCCGACACCTCGCTGAAGGCGCCGCGGCACAGCAGGTTGCCGCCCTCGCCGTCGTACAGCGCGACGCGGAAGCGGAAGGGGATGAATTCGCGCGGCGCGTCAGCCATCGACGGCCTCGATGCGGGTCTGCGTCACGGCGACGTGGCGGTCGTGCAGGAAGGTCAGGCGCAGCCGGTCGATCGGGTAGGCCGGCGCGATCTCGATCTCGAACGCGATCGTCGATTCGGCGGCCGGAATCTCGCGGATGCGGTAGGCACTCTCGGGCCGCGCGCCGCGCAGCGCCCCGGCTTCGTGCAGACGTTCGAAGAAGGCGCGCAACGCGAGTTCCGGGCGCGGGTCGCGCGGATCGGCGTCGAACACCAGCTGCTCGCCCAGGGCCTGCAGCCCGCGCCGCAGCCAGCCCATGAAGCGCATCACCTCGGCCGAACGCCAGTGCTCCTGCGCGCGCTGCGCCGCGCTCATGCGGCGGAGGTCCGCGGCCGGCAGGCAGGGCGCGCACAGCGCCTCGTCGTCGACCTGCAGCTTGCCCCCGCGCGTCAGCAGCACCGTCACGCCGGGCACTTCGCGCAGCGCGGTGGCCTGCTGCTGCGTCACCGGCGGCCACGGCAGCGCCGCGCCGGGCAGCGGGCGGCCGGCGATCGAGCGCCACACCCCGTGGCGTTGCGACACGCGCGCCTGCATGCCGGCGACCAACCCGCTGGGGGATGCGAGGGGGTGCTCCTCGCTGCGCAGGTAGGGCCACAAGAGCTGCAGGTGACGCAGTTTCTCGGCAAGCTCGGCGTGCGGCGCTACCGTCGCCCCGCCGCCGGCTTCGCTGCCAATCTCACCGGCGATGCGCGCGATGTGTTCGATGAACTCGCGCGACGGCGCCGGCAGCTCGTCCTTCGGGCGCTGGTCCAGCGGCAGCGTCAGCAGGCACTGCATGTCCGGGCGCAGGCGCGCCAGCGTGCGCAGGATCGGCGGCACGATGTCGATCGGATCGAGCGACGCCTCCACGGGAGGCATCTCTTGGGAGCGGCGACGCTCGCGGTGCGTGTCGTCGATTTCGGTGCCGCAGGGCAGGAACACCGCCTCGGGGTTTTCCAGCCGCACGCGCGGGATGTCGGGCAGGGCACGCGGCACCATCAGGCGTTCGAGGTCGGGCAGCGCGAGAATGCCCGCGCGCTCGATCAACAGCGCGCGCTCGAAGGCGCCCAGTGCCGACGGTTCGATCAGTGTTGCGTTCGGTTGCGGCAGGAAGGCGCGCACGCCGTCGGATTCGGGCACGCGGATGATCCACAGCGTGCGCGTGTCGCCGAAGCCCCGGTCGTTGCCGGCGAAGAAGTCCTGCACCGCCGCCGGCAGCCAGGCCGCGCGACCGGCCAGCGCGCTGCGGTAGGCGCCGTCGAAGTCGAAGGCCTGCGGAAACAGCGCCTGGAAGTAACCCAGCGAACGGATCGGGATCGGCAGCCGGTACAGCGCGAACAGCGCCCCGTCGCCGGGCTCGGCCTCGCTCGCGCCCTCGTCGAGCGCGCGCAGGCGCTCGACCTCCGCCGTGAAGCCCAGCGCCGCGATCTCTGCGAGCACCGCGAGGTCGCGCGCGAGCCGCTTCCACTCGGCGCTGCCGTCGAAGGACGGGCAGTGGCCGATCATCACGACCTCGACCGGCGCGAGCCGCCGCGAAGCGGGGCGTGCGTCCAGTTCGATGCGCTTGTCGGCGAGCAGCACGGTCTTACTCCTGCTCGATCGTCTCGACGGAGAGCACCAGCTCCTCGATCGCAACGTCGCCGCCGCCCTTCGCGGTCAGCGTCGGCCCGGTCCACTTGATCGGCATCGCGCCGCGCAGCTTCCAGCTCACGACGGTGTCGGCGCGGTCCTCGGACTGCAGCTTCACGACGATGTCGCGCTTGGCCTCCGAGAGCTTGCCGGTGCGCCCCTTCTCCAGCCACTCGTAGAGGTTCTGCGCGCCGATCACGCCGCGCTTCAGGGTCACGTCACCCGCCTTGTGGATGCCCGGCACCTTGCGCACGTAGTTCACGCGGTCGTTGCCGGCGCGGTACTCCGCGACCGTGACCTCGGCGTTGAGGCCCGACACCTCGGAGAAGCCCGCCCGCACCTCGCTGCCCTGGCCCGGTTCGAGATCGACCAGGAAGTTGAACGCCGAATAGGGTGTTTCACGAAAGATGGCCATGATTCAGTTCTCCACGGGGTCAGGCGTCGGCTGTCTTCTGGCCGATGCGGAAGATCACGAACTCGGCGGGCTTCAGCGCCGCCACGCCCACGAGGCACACCATGCGGCCGTTGTCGATGTCGTTCTGCGTCATCGTCGAGCGGTCGCAGCGCACGAAGTAGGCCTCCTTCGGCGTGCCGCCCAGCAGGCGCCCGTTGCGCCACTCGGTGAACAGGAAGTCCTCGACGCTGGTGCGGATGTTGGCCCACAGCGCCTCGCCGTTCGGTTCGAACACCGCCCACTGCGTGGATTTCTCGATCGAGCGTTCCAGGTACAGGAAGTAGCGCCGCACGTTCACGTACTTCCACTCTGGGTCGCTCGACAGCGTGCGCCCGCCCCACACGCGGTGGCCGCGGCCGGCGAAGGAGCGCAGGCAGTTGATGCCGTTGGGGTTGAGGAGCTCCTGCTGGAAGGCGTTGATCTGCTGCTCGAAGCGCAGCGCCCCCATCACGATCTCGTTCGCCGGCGCCTTGTGCACGCCGCGATCGACGTCGGTGCGCGCATACACGCCGGCGATGAAGCCCGCGGGCGGCACCGCGAGGTCGCGCCGCGTGCCGGTCGGGTCGGGAATCACCACCCACGGGTGGTACAGCGCCAGGCGCGTGTCGTCGAACTGGCCGGCGAAGGCACGCACCTCGCTGATGCTCTGGCCGAAGCGCGAATCGACGATGCCGACGCGGTAGCGCATGCGCCGGCAGTGTTTCTGCACCTCCATCACGACGCCCGTGTGCACGTCCTCGTCGGACTCGGCCGCGGCCGGCGTCATCACGATCGATACGTCTTCGACCCCTTCGAGCGCCTTCAGGCCGGTGCTGCCCTTGATCTCGTCGGTCTCGCCGGCATAGTCGGTCGAGCTCGGCTCGGCGCCGTCGCTGCCGCCCGACAGCGCGATCAGGTAGCGCGGCTCGTCGAGCGAGCTCGCGCCGGGGTTGAGCGCCGCCGCGTCGCACATCGCGACGAGCGCCTTCTGGATGTCGTCGCCGGTCGCGCCGTCGGCGAGCACGCAGGCGATCGGCGAACTCAGCGCCTCCGCGCGGCGCTCGGGGTTCGCCGGCAGCGCTGCCGCGAGGCTCGTCGCGCCGGTCGGCGCCGTGCTCAGGCCCGCGTAGGTGCGGATCACTTCGCCGTCCTTGCCGCCGTTGCGCACGTCGATGTCGAAGCTGCGCAGCACGATCATCGAGCGCGCCGCGCCCGGCTTGGCCGCGAGCGCGGCGAGCGGCAGCGTGATCGGATTCGCGACGCCGGGGTTGAGCGTCGTGTCACCGGTCACCGTGAAGGTCTCGCCGGCCGCGTCCAGCGTGCCGCGCAGCACCTTCAGGTCGCCCCAGTTCACGCCGCCGGTGTAAGCCGCGAGGTTCGTCACGTCCGCGAGCTGCAACTCGGCCGAGGTCCCTGCCGCGAGCGCCCCGGAGGCCGGCGGACGCACGAAGATGCGCGTCAGGCGGGCGTTCGCCGGCAGCTCGGCCGGTTTCAGCGCGGTCAGCTGGCCCGCGGCGACCGGCGCCGGATTGTCCGGGTCGGCCATCGACACGATCTCGGCGCGATTGCTCTGGATCGCGAGGTTCGCGCCGTCGAGCTTCACCACCGCCTTCACGTCGACGGGGAAGGCCCCATTCGCGATCGCGCCGGTCGCCTTTGCCGCCACCGCCACGCCGGTCGCCTCGAGGAAGTACAGGCTTTCGCCCGTCGCGGTCTTCGGCGTCTCGCTGCGCAGCAGGTTCTCGCTGTCGCGCCAGCGCAGTTCCAGCGTGTAATCGCCCATCTTGCCGGGGAAACGGCTGAAGAACTGCACGTCGCCCGCGCCGTCGGTTTTCGACGCCGCGTTCGGCCACTTGCCGTCATCGTCCGGCCCGAGCGCATTCACGCCCGCCACGACACGGGCGACGAAGAGCTGCTTGCCGCCGTTGTCGAAGAAGGCCCGCGCCGCATGCGCGGAATAGTTCGGCACGCCGACACCCCCTTCGCCGATCGCGAGATCCTGCGCGTCGCCGAAGACGCGCTCGAAATCCGCGTAGCTCGTCATCACCTCGGGCACGCCGCGCAGCGGCCCGCTGCGGGTCGGCCCGACCAGCGCCGCGACGCTCGTACCGACGCCTTCGATCGACTTGTTGCGGAAACTCGTCTCTTCGACGAAGACACCAGGTGCAAGGTACTCGGGCATGTCGCTTCTCCTTCGGGCGCGTGGTGCGGTTCAGGAAAACCGCAGGACGAGGGCATCCCGTCCCGGGCTGGCAAGGGTGGCGATGCGCCCCGGCGCAATGTCCACCTTGAGTTCGGTCTTGAACGCCGCATTGCCGCTGCCGGTGCCGCGCACGCGCGCCTCGGGCAGCGAGTCGGGATTCATGTCGCCGGCTGCGGCGCGCAGCTTCAGCGTCGCGAGATAGGTTGTCGCCGGCGCGTCTTTCGTCAGCGCCGGAAGCCGCTCCAGCGACAGGCGGAATTCGCCGTGCGCGTCGCTCTGCGCGACGAAGTCGAGCGGCGCCGCGAGCGGCGGGGTCACGCGCAGCTCCAGCAGCGTCCACGGCACCGGCGTACCGTCTTCCAGCACCGTGCGCCCGTAGAGTCCGCCGGCGCTGCCGAAGCGTGTGCCCAGGGGCGAGCGGAACAAGCGCAGGCGGTGCCCCGCGCGCTGGCCCGCGTCGAAGGCAAAGCGCCGCGGCAGGAAGATCCCGGCCCGATCGCGCACCTCGCCGGCAACGGCAAACAGCGCCTCGTCCGGCGGCACCAGATCGGCGGGCATCGCCTCGCCATCGATCACCAGGCACAAGCCTTCCGGCTCGCGCCGCCACAGCGTCGTGCCGGCCGACTTGTGGATCAGCTTGAGATCGGACGGCGCCTGCGTGAGGCGCACATCCAGCGCCTGTGCCGGCACCGCGCGCCGCGGCACCGCCTGCACGCCGCTCGCGTCGAGCCACTCGACGAAGTCGCTCGCATGCAGCACCAGCGTCTCGACGATCACTGCCCGGTCCCGCTGCGGTCGTCCATCGGGAACACCAGCGTGCGCACCGGCGGCCCCTCGGCCGGGTCGATGTCCGGCCCGAGGCGCACGGTCTTGATCAGGTAGGGCGCCGACAACCGGTAGTCGCCCGGCAGGCTGTCCCACAGGCGCATCAGGTCCTCGGTGCTCATCTCCTCGGGCATCACCTGCACGCTGTCCTCGGCGCCCCACGCCGGGTCCGCGAGGCTCACGTCGGCGCTCGTCAGCGGCAGCCCGCCGCCGATGATCTGGATCGCCGCGGCGAGATAGCCGATCTCCTCCTCGGTATGCGTGCACCACGCGATCAGCAGCAGGTGCAGGTTTACCGGCAGTTCCGGGCGCGGCGCGCGGCGGCCTTCGGCCGCCGGCAGGTGGCGGTTGCGGCTGAAGGGGTCAACCGAGACGCGGTGCAGGTACAGCCCGAGCGTGTTCGTGTTCGGCTGCGGGCTGCCGGCCAGCGTCTGCGAGCCGAGGATCTCGACCTGCGGGTTGCCGCCCAGGCGCGCCGCCATGCGGATCGCAAGGCGTTCGCGCAATGCCTGCAGAACCGACAGAATGCCGAGATGCGACGCCACCGTATCCTCCCCCTCTGAAGCATGAGCTTGCGAGACAGCGTTGCGACGGGCCGATCGCAGACCCTATGAAAATCGGGTTTTCTTGCGAACGGGTTATCAAAATGTCACATCGGGAGGAGGCGGCGCAAACCGGAGATGCAACAAATAGTTGCGCCTGACCGTGGCGTATGGAGGGGAATACCGTACCTGCAGTAGGGGATTGTTACGGGCGTTTCGGTCGGGCGCGAGGCACCCGCGGGACGGTCTTGCGGGCCGCGCGTCGCCGATTCTCGTTACCAGATTCCGAGTTCGGCCAGCTGCCGGCTCGCCGCCTCCGACCAGCCGCGGTTCGCCGCCGGGCTCGCGGGGCTGGGGTGCAGCACGCGGCCGATGCGCAGCTGGCGCCCGTCCAGCGCCGTAGTCGCACGGGCTTCCGCCCAGGCGCCGATGCCGATCACCCAGTCGGGCGCAAGTGCGTCGATCATGCGGCGCAGGTGCTCGTCGCAGGCCGCGAGCAGCGGCTGAGCTTCGGCCGCCGGCAGCTTGTCCGGCGTCAGGTTGCGGCCGCCGTCGAAGAAGGCCAGCGGGCAGTAGTTGGCGACGAAATGCTCCGCGGAAAAGGCCTCGGCGGTGCCGAAGCGCTCGCGGAACAGGCCCCACAGGCGTCGTCCGCTCACTTCCGAGCGTGCGCAGTCGAAGCCTTCGACCGGGCGCTTGGGATTCTCCACCGCCGGCTTGCCGACCGGCCCCGCGAGCCCCAGCCAGTCGCGCACCGCGTCGATCTCGCCGAAGGGCACGCCGGTCTGCGCCATGCCGAAGGGGCCCGGATTCATGCCCAGGAACACGATGCGCTTGCGGCCTGCCGCATAACGGCGCAGGTAGTCCTCGTGGATCGCCCACGCATAATCGAGAGGGTTGTAGACGTGGCTCACCGGTGCGGCGAAGCGCATCGCGTCCAGGGTGCCCGACAGCGCGCGCGCCGCGGCGATCAGGGAATCGGCAGTAGTCGTGGTCATCGTTGCAGAAAGAGGATTCAGGCGCGTCCGGGCGCCGCCGCGATCGCCTTCGCCTCGCCGTTCCACGGCGCGACGCGGATCAACAGCAGCATCCCCGGTAGCGCGAGGAAGAAGCACAGCCAGAAAAAGTCGTACCAGCCCATGCGCTCGACCAACCAGCCGGCCGACGCGTTGATGAAGGTGCGCGGCACCGCCATCAGGCTTGTGAAAAGCGCCAGCTGGGTCGCCGTGTAGGCGGGATGCGTCGTGCGCGCCATGTAGGCGACGAAGGCCGTCGTGCCCAGCCCGACGCCCGCCGCCTCGGCCGAGATCACGATCGCCAGCGCGGTTAGGCGTGCCGCGTCCGAAGGGGCCGTCCCCAGCCACGCCAGCCATACGAAACCGAGGATGCTCGCGACCTGCACCACGCCGAACAGCCACAGCGCACGGTTGATGCCCAGCTTCACCATCCAGATCCCGCCGAGGATGCCGCCGATCACCGACGGCCACAGGCCCGCGTTCTTCGCGATCAGGCCGATCTCGGTCTTGGTGAAGCCCATGTCGAGGTAGAACGGCGTCGCCAGCGCCGTGCACAGCGAATCGCCGAGCTTGTAGAAGAAGATGAAGGTCAGCACCAGCAGCGCCGACTGCAGCCCGTGGCGGCCGAAGAACTCGCGGAAAGGCTCGACCACCGCGTCGCGCAGCGTGCGCGGCGCGCCGGCCGCGATCGCCGGCTCCTTCACCATCAGCGTCATCGCGACCCCCGGCAGCATGAACAGCGCCGTGATCACGAACACCTCGCTCCACGGCAGGCGGTCGGCGAGGATCAGCGCCAGCGAGCCCGGCACCAGCCCGGCGATGCGGTAGGCGTTCACGTGCATCGCGTTGCCCAGCCCCAGCTCCAGCTCGGGCAGGAGCTCTCGGCGGAAGGCATCCAGCGCGATGTCCTGCGTCGCCGACAGGAAGGCGAGCACCGCGGTCAGCGCGACCACCAGCTTCAGGTTTTCGGTCGGCGACAGCTGCCCCAGCCAGGCGATGGCCCCGACCAGCCCCAGCTGCGACACCAGCATCCAGCTGCGCCGCCGCCCCAGCCACGGCAGGATGCCGAAGCGGTCCAGCAGCGGCGCCCACACGAACTTCCACGTGTAGGGGAACTGGATCAGCGCGAACGCCCCGATCGCCTTCAGCGACAGCCCCTCGGTCTTCAGCCACGCCGGCACCAGGTTCAGCAGCAGGTACAGCGGCAGGCCCGACGTGAAGCCGGTGAAGATGCAGATCAGCATCCGGCGGTTGAGCAGGGCGTCCATCCAGGCAGGACGGGAAGATGTCGGGCCGGCGGGGGGCGGAGCGGAGGGAATGGACGACACGGGATGCTTTCGGCGAGGGTTCGGCGCATTATCCCAGATTGCCGCAACCGGCGCCGACACCGCAGCAGCGGCTTACATTCCGGCCCCGCGGGGCCTTGTCCCGGCGCGGGCTTGCCTGCCTGCGCGACTCGCCCGAGAATGCGCGTTCAACAGCTAAACCAATAAGGAGAGGAGATAGGGATGACGCAGCACATCAACGTGGTTTTCGGCGCCGAGCGCGAATACGAGACGATCGTGTCCGACGCCGACGCCGCCAGTCTCGCGAAGGACCAGGCGCGTGCCTGGTTGTCGGGCGAGTTCGAACGGCTCGAATGCACGCCGTCGAACCCGATGGGCAAGATCCTGGTGCTCGACATGGTCCTCAACGTCGCCAAGTACGGCGGTGAGGATCGTTTCAAGGAGCGCGGAGACTGGGCCAAGCAGTTCGCCGTCGCGACCGCCGTCGCATTGGGCCGCCCGACCGTGCGCGTCGACGTCACGAACTTCGTCGTCGGCTAGGGCGCCACGCCCCGATGAAAAAGGCCCGCTGCGTGCGGGCCTTGTCGTCTCTGCGGGCTGGCCTCAGGCGCCGCGGCCGAGCCGGTACACCGCCACGCTCGCAAGGAAGTTCGCCTCGTCGAGGATCAGCTTGCCCTCGTCGAAGGCGAGGCGCTCGCGCACTGCGATGCCGTTCATCTCGCACAGCGCATCGAAGTCCGAGATCGTGAAGAAGCGCACGTTGGGCGTGTTGAACCACTGGTGCGGCAGGCTCTCCGACACCGGCATGCGGCCGTTGAGGATGCTCTGGCGGTGGCGCCAGTAGCCGAAGTTCGGGAAGCTCACGACCGCCTCGCGCGCAACGCGCAGCATCTCGACGAGGATGCCCTGCGTGTTGTGCATCGCCTGCAGCGACAGGCTCATGATCACGTGGTCGAAGAAGCCGTCCTCGATCCCCGCGAGCCCCTTCTCCATGTCCATCTGGATCACGTTCACGCCGTTGCGCGTGCACGCGAGCAGCTTGTCCGGGTCGTTCTCGACGCCGTAACCCTGAACCTGACGCACCTCCCCAAGATGCTTCAGGAGGCTGCCGTCGCCGCAGCCGAGGTCGAGCACCTTCTCCCCCGGCGCGATCCACTGGGTGATGACTTCGTAGTCGTAACGGTAGGACATGGCTAAACCTTGATGCGGTCGAAGTAGGCGGTCAGCAGCGCGTGGTACTGCGCTTCGTCGAGCAGGAAGGAATCGTGCCCCGCGTCGCTCTCGATCTCCGCGTAGCTCACGTTGCGCTGGTTGTGCAGTAGCGCATAGACGATCTCGCGGCTCCTCGCGGGCGAGAAGCGCCAGTCGGTGCTGAAAGACACGACGAGGAAGTCGGCCGTCGCGCGCGCCAGCGCCGCCGGCAGGTTGCCGCCGTGCTCGAAGGCCGGGTCGAAGTAATCGAGCGCCTTGGTCGCCAGCAGGTAGGTGTTCGCGTCGAAGAAACCCGCGAACTTGTCGCCCTGGTAGCGCAGGTAGGACTCGATCTCGAACTCCACGTCGTAGCTGTAGATCGCCTTGCCGTGGCGCAGGCTGCGTCCGAACTTGTCGCCCATCGCGTCATCGGACAGATAGGTGATGTGGCCCACCATGCGCGCGAGCTTCAGGCCGCGCGTCGGCACGACGCCGTGCGCGTAGTAGTGACCGCCGTAGAACTCCGGATCCGACAGGATCGCCTGACGCGCGACCTCGTTGAACGCGATGTTCTGCGCCGTGAGCTTGGGCGCCGACGCGATCACCACCGCGTTGGCGACGCGCTCCGGGTACTGCAGCGACCACGACAGGGCCTGCATGCCACCCAGGCTGCCGCCGACGATCGCGGCGAAGCGGGCGATGCCCAGCCGGTCGGCGAGCCGCGCCTGCGCCGCGACCCAGTCCTCGACCGTCACGAAGGGGAAATCCGCGCCCCACGGCTGGCCGGTCGCCGGGTTGATCGAGATCGGGCCGGTCGAGCCGTGGCAACCGCCGAGGTTGTTCACGCCGATGACGAAGAACTTGCGCGTGTCGAGCGGCTTGCCGGGGCCGACGAGGTTGTCCCACCAGCCGGCGTTGTTCGGCGCGTCGGCATAGTGGCCGGCGACGTGGTGCGATCCCGACAGCGCGTGGCACACCAGCACCGCATTGCTGCGGTCCGCGTTCAGTTCGCCGTAGGTCTCGTAGACCAGCTCGTATTCGGGCAGCGTGCCCCCGCTGCGCAGCGGCAGCGGCTCGGCGAAGTGCGCCCGTTGCGGGACGACGACTCCGACGGATTGGGGTTGGATCATGGCCGTATTCTTGTAAACGAAAAAACCCAGCCGGCTTGGAAAACGCGGACTGGGTCGCCCTCGCTTTAGCCGGATTTATTGAGCGCCCGCAAGCTGTGGTTCAAATCGGCGCTAAGACTTAAAACTATCGCGGGCCGGATCAATTGTCAAACGCCCGCGGTCACGGCTCAACTTGCGAGCCGCATCACCGCTTCCCGCACCTTGGACTGCTCGTCCATCTTCAGGATGCGCTGCACGCGCGGTGCCAGTTCGTTGAGGTCGGCGCGCAGCACCTGCTGCTTGATCTCGAGGATGTGACCCGGGTGCATCGAGAAGTTGCGCAGCCCCATGCCCAGCAGCAGCAGCGTATAGGCCGGGTCGCCCGCCATCTCGCCGCACACCGACACCGGCAGGCCGAAGCGCGCGCCCGCCTGGATCGTGCCGGCAATCAGCTTCAGCACCGCCGGGTGCAGCGGGTCGTAGAGATGCACGACCGCCTCGTCGGAACGGTCGATCGCGAGCGTGTACTGGATCAGGTCGTTCGTGCCGATCGACAGGAAAGACAGGCGGCGGATGAACATCCCGAGCGCCAGCGCCGCCGCCGGCACCTCGATCATTCCGCCGATCTCCACGCGCGGGTCGTACTTCAGGCCCTCCGCGTCGAGCTCCGCCTTCGCCTTCGCGATCAACTGCAGCGACTGGTCGATCTCGTGCGCATGCGCGAGCATCGGGATCATGATGCGCAGCTGGCCATGCACCGAGGCGCGCAGCAGCGCACGCAACTGCGTCATGAACATCTGCGGCTCGGCCAGCGAATAGCGGATCGCGCGCAGCCCCAGCGCCGGATTCGGCTCGAAGCGCGCGCTCACGCCGTTCAGCGCCTTGTCGGCACCGACGTCGAAAGTGCGGATCGTCACCGGCTTGCCCTGCAGCGACTTCAGCACCGTGCGGTAAGCCTCGTACTGCTCGTCCTCGTCGGGCAGCGAGTCGCGGCCCAAGAACAGGAACTCGGTGCGGTACAGGCCCACGCCGTCGGCGTTGACGGCCTTCACCTGGTTCAGGTCCTTCGGCCCCTCGATGTTCGCCAGCAGGTTAACGTCCTCGCCGTCGAGCGTCGTCGCGCGCGTGTCCTTCAGGCGGTTGAGCTTCGAGCGCTCCAGCTCCAGCTCGCTGCGGCGCAGGCGGTATTCCTCGACGATGCGCTCGTCGGGCGAGACGATCACGACGCCGCGCGTGCCGTCGATGATCAGCAGCTCGTCTTCTTCGACCAGCTGGCGGATATGGTGCAGGCCGACCACGGCCGGGATGCGCAGGCTGCGCGCGACGATCGCCGTATGGCTCGTCGGGCCGCCGACGTCGGTCACGAAGCCGCCGATGTTGTGGTCGCGGAAGCCGATCGTGTCCGCCGGCGACAGGTCATGCGCGACGATGATCGTGCCCAGCCCGTCGCGGCGTTTCGGCGGCAGGTGGCCGGGGTGGCCCAGCAGCACCTTCACGATGCGCTCGACCACCTGCACGACGTCAGCCTTGCGCTCGCGCAGGTAAGGATCCTCGATCTGGTCGAACTGCTCGACCACGAGCTCCATCTGCTGCACCAGCGCCCACTCGGCATTGCAGCGCCGCTCGGAGATCAGAACGCGCGCGGCCTCGACCAGCATCGGGTCGGCCAGCATCATCAGCTGCAGGTCGACGAAGGCGCCCACCTCGCTGTGCGGCTGGCCGGCCGTCGCGGCGGCCTTCAGCCCCACCAGCTCGCCCTGCACGGTGGCGACCGCCTCGTTCAGACGCTCCACTTCCTCGGGCAGGTATCTCGCCGCGACGTGGTAGTGGTTCACCTCCAGCATCGCGTGCGACACCAGATGCACATGGCCGATCGCGATGCCCTGGGAGACGGGGAGCCCGTGGATCGTGAAGGGCATCGGGCTATTCCCCTTCGCCGAAATGGTCGGCGATGAGGGCGAGGACCGCCTCCAGCGCCTTGTCCTCGTCCTGGCCGGCGGTCTCGATCGTGATCGTCGCGCCGCGTGCGGCGGCGAGCATCATGACGCCCATGATGCTCTTCGCATTGACGCGGCGCCCGTTGCGCTCGAGCCAGATGTCGGCCCCGAAGCTGCTCGCGAGCTGCGTCAGTTTGGCCGACGCGCGCGCATGCAGGCCCAGTTTGTTGATGATCTCGGCTTCCGCTCTCGGCATGTCTCTCTCACTTCATGTGCAGCACGCCCTCGCAGCCGCCGGTGATGGCGCGCTCGACGAGCGTGTTCATGTCTCTTTCCCGGTAGGTCAGCACCCGCAGCAGCATCGGCAGGTTCACGCCGGCGATGCCTTCGACGCGCCCCGGCTCCAGCAGTTTGCGTGCGACGTTCGCCGGCGTGGCGCCGTAGATATCCGTGAGTATCACGACGCCATGCCCCTTGTCGACCGTCGCGAGCAGCCGGCGTGCCTCCGGCAATATGTCGAGCGGATCGTCCTGGCCGGACAGGCCGAGCTGGATGACGTTGTCGGGGCGTTTGTTCAGCACATGGCAGGCGCACTGGATCAGCGCCTCGCCGAGCGTGCCGTGGGTGATGAGGAAAATGCCGATCATGGTCGCCGACGCCCTTGGGGTGTCGTCGATTGTAGCCGACTCGGCGTGGATGGCCGTGGTGTGCGACGCGCCGGCGCGGGACGCCCGGTCCGCCGGCCGTTCGGGTCGCTACATGTTGTGGCAGGTGATGCACAGCAGGCGGTCGCCGCCTGCGCCGCGCACGTAGTCGGCAGTGTGCTGAGGGTCGGCGGGCGTCAGGCCGTGCTCGATGTGACAGGACGCGCAGTCGATCACCCACGTGTCGGTGGTCGCGGTGCTCTTCGGCTTGCCCTTCGTGCGTGTCGTCGTGCCGGTGCCGGTCGTGGCGGACAGGACGCTGCTGCTGAACAACTGGACCTCGTCCGGGTCGGGCGCGCCGTTGCCGTTCACGTCAAAGAAAAGGATTCCCGTCGCGGTCGTGGTGGGCGGGAGGTTGTAGTCGGGGCGTATCGGGTAGTTCACCCGTACCGGATGATGCCCCGGATCGACGAAATATCCAGTGAGGTCGGGGGTGGCGCTGTCGACGTTGGTCGCGTAATGACAGGTGCGACAGTCCGTGTAGTCGGCACGCGCCGGCCCGGCGCCGTAAATCACCGTCGTTGCCGCCAGCAGCAAGGAAATGCCCCGTGTCGTAACCAAGACCAGCCGCCCATGAAAAAATCTCCCCGAGCGGGGATGTGAGCGGCCGAATATACCCGCGGGCTAGGCGGTGCGCAATAAATTATGCAAAACGAGTCAAATATAACTCGAATCGACTATGCGTTGGGGAATTTGACCCAGTTTTTGCTGGGTCGCGAGGCTTATTCCAGTCCCTGGCTGGCGAGATATTCCTCGTAGGTGCCGCGGTAATCGACGATGGTCCCGTCGAGCTTGATCTCGATGACGCGGGTTGCCAGCGAGGACACGAACTCGCGGTCGTGCGAGATGAACAGCAGCGTGCCGGCGAATTTCTCGAGACCGGTGTTGAGCGACTCGATCGATTCCATGTCGAGGTGGTTCGTCGGCTCGTCCATCAGCAGCACGTTGGGGCGCGACAGCATCAGCTTGCCGAATAGCATGCGGCCCTGTTCGCCGCCGGAGATCACCTTGACCGACTTGCGCACGTCGTCGCCGGAGAACAGCAGGCGGCCAAGGGTGCCGCGGATCAGTGTCTCGAGATCGCCGCCTTGCGAGTCCACGGTGACGCGCGCGTAGTCGGCGATCCATTCGGTCAGGCTGGTGTCGCTGGCGAAGTCGGCCGAATGGTCCTGCGCGTAATAGCCCGGCTTGGCCTTCTCGGCCCACTTCACGCCGCCTTTCTGCGGCTTGAGGTCGCCAAGCAGCAGCTTCATCAGGGTGGTCTTGCCGACGCCGTTCTCGCCGATGATTGCGACTTTCTCGCCCGCCTCGATGGCGATCGAGAACTTGTTGATCAGCGGCTTCTCCATGCCCTCGTAGGCGAAGGACAGGTTCTCGACTTCGCACGCGAGGCGGTGCAGCTTGTCCTTGTCGTCGTAGTCGAAGCGGATCCACGGGTACTGGCGGCTGGACGGCTTGACGTCCTCGGGCTTGAGCTTGTCGATCAGCTTCAGACGGCTGGTGGCCTGCTTGGCCTTGGACTTGTTGGCCGAGAAGCGGCGCACGAACTCCTGCAGGTCCTGGATCTTTTCCTTGGCGCGCGAGTTGGCGGCCTGCTGGCGCTGGCGCGCGAGCGTCGATGCTTCCATGTAGTCGTCGTAGTTGCCGGCGTACACGGTGATCGTGCCGTAGTCGAGGTCCGCCATGTGCGTACACACCTGGTTCAGGAAGTGACGGTCGTGCGAGATGATGACCATGGTGCTGTTGCGCTCGTTGAGCACGTCCTCGAGCCAGCGGATGGTGTTGATGTCGAGGTTGTTGGTCGGTTCGTCGAGCAGCAGGATGTCGGGGTTCGCGAACAGCGCCTGGCACAGCAGCACGCGCAGCTTCCAGCCCGGCGCGACGTTCTTCATCGGCCCGTTGTGCAGTTCCGTGCCGATGCCCACGCCCAGCAGCAGCTCGCCGGCGCGCGATTCGGCGGTATAGCCGTCGTATTCGGCGAACTTGCCTTCGAGCTCCGCCGCGTGCATGTAGTCTTCTTCAGTCGCCTCGGGGTTCGCGTAGATCGCGTCCTTCTCCGCCATGCAGGCCCACATTTCTGCGTGGCCCATCAGCACGACGTCGAGTACGCGCATGTCCTCGTAGCCGAACTGGTCCTGGCGCAGGTAGGCCATGCGCTCGTGCGGGTCCTTCGAGACGTTGCCGGCGCTCGATTCGAGCGCGCCGCACAGGATCTTCATGAAGGTTGACTTGCCCGCGCCGTTCGCGCCGATCAGGCCGTAGCGATTGCCTTCGCCGAACTTGACGGAGACATTCTCGAACAGGGGCTTGGCCCCGAACTGCATGGTGATGTTGGCGGCGACGAGCACGGAGAATCCTGATTTTCAGTTAAAACAAAGCTTTGCATTATAGCCCAGATGATGGCAGACCGCGCCGGAGGATCCGATCCGCTGCGGCCGAGGGGGCGCCGATGCGCCCGCGATACGCGATGGGGCGGGCGATCAGTTTGCGCAAATGCTCTACAAAATCAGTCTGATAGCTACGACCTTTGCCGTATATACGTCATAACGGGACAGGAATAGAGTGCACCTACCGGTACCCGATCCCTTTCCGGAGGCCGGCGAACGGGCGCTGTAACGGATCGGAGACCGCGGGTAGGGGAGGATATCGTGGATAGCGAGGAACGGCCGCAGCAGCGCAGAGGCGACAGTCCGCTGTACGCGGTTCTGCTTCTCGCGTGGATGTTGTTCAGCGTGTCGTTGTTCGCGCTGGTGCTGCGCGGCGCCTGGGAAGACATCCGCGCCGAGTTCCAGGCGGACGCCGAAGCGGACATCGAGCTGTTGCGCGACCGTCTGCGTACCAACGATGCCCTGCTGTCGGGTTTCGCTGCCTTTCTCGACGTGCTCGGGGCTCCGACGCAGGAGCAGATGGCCGGTTTTGCGAGCCGCCTGCTGGGCGACCATCCGCACATTTACATGCTCGAGGTGGTCGAGAAGGTGCCGGCGCGTGCGCGGGGGGACTTCGAACGGGCGCTTGCGGAGCGGGCCGGTCCGGGCGCCCGTATCGGCAGCTTCGGCTATCAGAACGGCAGGCAGTGGCAGGACGTGCCGGAGAAGGCGGCCTATTTCCCGGTCAGCTTCCTGTGGCCGCAAACGCCCGAGTCCTTGCCGGTGCTCGGCCTCGATCTCGATTCGGTGCCGCACTTGCGCGAAACCCTTCGGCGCGCCGAGGCGAGCCAGGGGGCGGTATCCACGCGGCCGTTCGCGCTGATCGAGGGGCCTTTGGCCTACGTGGTGATGCAGCGCACCGACACGGCGCCCTCGCTCCTGCGGGCGCCGGGGGCGGAGCAGCGCTACGCGCTGCTGGTCGTGAAAGCCGATTCACTGGTCCCCGGCCGCCGCAGCGCGCGTACTGCCCACGTCCTGCGCATGCTGGGAGAGGCGGGGCCGCATGATCCGCCGCTCTACGCGATGCTGGCAACGCAGCCGGCGAGTGAGCTGGAGCGCCGCCTGCTGCCGAAGTTCACCCTGAACGTGGAGGATGTCAGCACCTCGCAGCCGGTGCGACTGACGGTGACCCGCCAGCTGCGCTTCCTGGACATCCGCAGCGAGCCCCTGCTGCTGGCGATCGGCCTCGCCGGCGCCACGCTCGTCGTGTTGGTGCTGTACTTGCGCCGCCACCGTGCGGCGGTTGCGCGCGAGCACGAGCGCCTGCAGTGCGCGACCCACAGTGCGCTGCACGACCCGCTGACCGGGCTGCCCAACCGGCGCCTGTTCTACGATCGCGTTGGACAGGCGAGCGCGCACTGGCGGCGTACCGGCGAGGGGTTCGCGCTGTTCTTCGTCGATCTCGACCGTTTCAAGGAAGTGAATGACAGTTATGGCCACGACGTCGGCGACGCGGTGCTGGGCACGGTTGCCGCGCGCATGCGCGGCAGCGTGCGCGAGACCGATACGGTCGCACGCATTGCGGGGGACGAGTTCGTCGTGCTCCTGCCCGGCGTGACGGAGCAGGCGGCCGCGGAGCCGGTCGCGTTGAAGCTGCTCGCCGCCGTGGCGCAGCCGGTCGAGCTGCGCCACGGACTGGTGCTGCAGCTCACTGCCAGCTTGGGGGTGAGCGTGTGCCCCGAGCACGGCAGCGAGCCGGAGGAGCTGATCCGTCACGCGGATGCGGCGATGTACGGCGAGAAGCGGGCGGGGCGTGCCGGTTCGGACGGTGCGTCGTCCGGGGCGGAGGAGCGCGCGACCGCGCGGTCGCCGCGCCTGCGCATCGTCCGCAAGTTCGTGCGCGGGCAGGGTGGCGCCGTCATGCCGGGCGGCCGGAAGAAGGTCTCGCCCGGCGCTTAGATTCGGTGACACACGCCCGCGCGCGGCGCGCGGGGCACTTCAGAGCAGGCGGGCGACGAAGCACGGCGCGTCGGCCTGCGCACCCGCGGGTAGCGGCAGGCGTACGCGGCGGCCGGCACCGGGGATGCGGGCGAGCGCTTCGCCGTCGAGGCTTTCGAGCCGTTCGAGCGCGGCGACGATGTTGCCCTGCGGCTGGACGAACTCCAGCTGGTCGCCGATGCCGAAACCGTTCTTCACCTCGACTTCCGCGAGACCGCTGGCGGGATCCACGCCCAGCACTTCGCCGACGAACAGGCTGCGCCCCGATTCGGAGTGGCCGCGCAGGTAGTTCTGGTGTTCCGGGGTGTGGTGGCGCTGGTAGAAGCCGTCGGTGTAACCGCGATTCGCGAGGCCTTCGAGCTCGCCGAGCAGACGCATGTCGAAGGGGCGGCCGGCCGCCGCGTCGTCGATCGCGCGGCGGTAGCCCTGGCTCGCGCGCGCGACGTAGTAGGGGCTCTTGGTGCGGCCTTCGATCTTCAAGGAGTCGATGCCGATCGCGACGAGGCGTTCGACGTGCTCGACCGCGCGCAGGTCCCGGGAGTTGAGGATGTAGGTGCCGTGCTCGTCTTCCTCGATGGGCATCAGCTGGCCGGGGCGGGTGCCTTCCTCGAGGAGGTACACGCGCGAGGCCGATTCGTGACGCGCGCCGCCGCCGAGTGCGGTGGCGGTCGTGTCCGCAGCGCCCTTGGCGCTGGCATGCAGGTCGCCCGAGCCGTCCTCGTTCGCTTCATGCACCTTGTAGTCCCAGCGGCAGGAGTTCGTGCAGGTGCCCTGGTTGGGGTCGCGGTGATTGAAGTAGCCCGACAGCAGGCAGCGGCCGGAATAGGCGACGCACAGCGCGCCGTGCACGAAGACTTCCAGCTCCATGTCGGGGCAAGCCTGGCGGATGTCCTCGATCTCGTCGAGCGACAGTTCGCGCGACAGGATGATGCGCTTGATGCCGACGGACTGCCAGAAGCGCACCGCGGCGTAGTTCGTCGTGTTGGCCTGCACCGACAGATGCACCTCGACCTCAGGCCAGCGCTCGCGCACCATCATGATGAGGCCGGGGTCGGCCATGATCAGCGCGTCGGGCTTGAGCGCGATCACCGGTTCCATGTCGGCGACGAAGCTGCGCACCTTGCTGTTGTGCGGGTAGATGTTGCTGACGAGGTAGAAGGCCTTGCCCGCGGCGTGCGCCTCGTCAATGCCGGTCGCGAGCGCGTCGAGCTTGTCGAAGCTGTTGTTGCGCACGCGCAGCGAGTAGCGCGGCTGGCCGGCGTAGACCGCGTCGGCACCGTAGGCGAAGGCGGTGCGCATCATCTGCAGGGAGCCGGCGGGGGCGAGGAGTTCGGGGGCGCGGGGGGAGGTCGTCATTGTTGTAGTGGGTTGCGTGCTGCCGGGGAAGCGCGCAAGGATAACCGGAAACGACTCCGGCGCCCGAAGGCGCCGGAGGGGGCAGCAATTGGCGGCATCGGAGCCGCCGTGCGGGGCTCGGGCCCCGCGGAGGATCAGGCCGACTTCTTGGCCTTGGTCGTGGCCGGCGTGCTCACCGCATCGACGGCGGCGCGGGTGGTCGCCGCGACGTTGGCTTCGGTGAATTGGATGACCTTGCGGGTCGCCTTGTTCACGGTGTCGTAGGCCGAGTTGGCGGCGGCGATTGCCGACTGTACCGCGGCAACGGCCGTTTCGGAGCCGACCGGGGCGGATTTGGCGGCCTTTTCGAGCGCGACGCCGATGGCCTTGTTCACTTCCGCGTACTGGGTTTCGTAGGGCGCGGCGGCCTCTTCGATGCCTTGGGCGAGGATCTCGTAGCTGCTGCGGAACCAGGCCATCGTCTTCTCGGCGGTCGGGCGGACCAGCGCTGCGGACACGGTCACCAGTTCGTTCGGGGTCTTCACGGACAGCAGCGCATGCACGGTCGCGATGCCGTCTTCGAGGGCGCTGCGGCCGGCGTTGATATTCAGTGCAGCGAGGCGCTCGAAGGTGGCGAAGCTGCTGCGGGTGGAGGCTTCAACGGCGGCAAAGGCGTTCTTCGAGGCGCTGGCGAAAGTTTCGGTCGTGGCGTTCATGGTATTTCTCCTGTTGGGGCGGGGGTCATCGTCTGCTGGCCCACTGCTGCCGGCAGGTTTTGTTGCATTGCACAATTCCATTGTATCGGGTTGGGAACTCCCGTCAAGAACTATTTTGTGCGGTGCAGCAAAAATCCGCGAGCGAACGCCGGACGGGCGCTCAGTTCAGGGCTGGATGCCTTGTCCGCCGTGGCTTTCCTCCGCATCGTGGGCGAACTCGCCGGTGTGCAGGAAGGCTGCGACCTGATCCGCGCAGCGTGCGGACAGGAGCATTTCCATGTGGCTCACATGCAGCGTGATGGCGTCGCGCGCGCCGGCGACGCGGGTCTCCTCGACCATCACGATGCCGTCGTGGGGCCGCGGCAGCCCGACCAGGGCGCCGGCGAGCCCGAGCGGCCGGCTGCCCGAGATGACGCCGATCTCGACGCCAGGCAGCTCCGGTCGCGGGCGGGAGCCAGTCGCGCATCGAATGCCCGATGAGGGCGGAAATGCCGGGAACGTGCTGCAGCCCGGTCGCGCTGCGCGATGCGGCCCAGGGCGGGCCCATGAGGACGCAGCGGCGTACGCGCGGATCAGGATGGCGGGCGAGCGCGTTGGCGATGACGATGCCGCCCAGGCTGTGGCCGACGAGGTGGATGCGGTCGGCCTGCAGGTCGGCAAGGAAGCGCGACAAGGCGTCCGCGTTGGCGAGGAGGCCGTGCCGCACCGAAGGGTAGGACCACGCGTGCGTGAGGAAGCCGCTGCGTTCGAGGCGGCGACGCAGGAGGCCGAACACGAGCCCGTGCATCCACAGGCCGTGTACGAGCACGACGGTTTCGGTGGCAGGGTTCATGCCGGAGGACTGTAGCCGATATTGCCCCCGGCACGAAGGGCGCGGAGGGGCGGTCAAACCTGCGTGGAGGTCATGGAGCGAGGCGATGGCGGAGCGGGAAGAACGGATCACCGTCTATTACGATGGCGCGTGCCCGCGCTGCGTGCGCGACCGTGCGCAGTACGAGCGGCTGGCGGGCGAGGCGGGCGCGGACACCTGCTGGGTGGACATCACCGGGCGCGACGCGGAACTGCACGCACTGGGCATAGACCCCGGCGCCGCGCTGCGCGAACTGCACGTGCGCGATGACGCAGGCCGCGTGCGGCGCGAGCTGGATGCGTACATCCTGCTGATGGCGCGCGTGCCGCTGCTGCGCCCGTTGGCCTGGCTGATCGGCCTGCCGGGGCTGCGGCCGCTGTTGTCGCGCTGGTATCGTGCGAGCGTGCTGCGGCGCCTGCGCGCGGAGCGCCGGCTGTGAGCACCCCATGCGGCCGTTATGCGGCCCGCAATTTTCATCGTTCCAGCTCTCGATGTCACGTTGGAAGTCGGCAATCAACTGCTCAGGGGTCGTGAAAATATAGACACTCGGGCGTTTTCGCCAAACAAAAAAATAGACGCACCGGAAACATATCCCGGCGCGTCTGGGGTAACGATTGTCGGACTGCCGGCAGGGGTTGAACTCCCCGCCAGCTCCGGACGACGTCAGCTGACGAGGAAGTCCGATGCGGACAGCGACGGGGTCCCCGACAGCGTAGCGAACTGCACCGCCTGGCCGGCGCCGTTGGCGTCCTGATCGTAGTACAGCGCGCCGGTCGTGCTGTTGTAGATCAGGTAATCATTGGCGTCGGCTGCGGCAGTGACGCCGGCGCCACCGATGAACCAACCTGAATTCAGCGCACCCGTCGTGGTCAGCGACGTGAAGATCGCATTCTCCAGCTGGATGTCGTCTACTCCAGCCGCGAAGTCGGTAATGGTGTCGAGGTTCGTGCTGGCATTGAGCGCGGTATCGAACCGGAAGATGTCATTACCGGCGCCACCAGTCAGCACGTTGTTGCCGGCATTACCGGCCAGCGTGTTCGCCAAGGTGTTGCCGATGCCGTCTACGTTGCCGGTCCCAGTCAGCGTCAGGTTCTCGACGTTGGCGGCCAGGGTATGGCTGACGGTGCTGATCACGGTGTCGGTGCCCTGGTTCGCGCTCTCGATCACCATGTCGCCCGCGTTGTCCACGTGGTAGGTGTCGTTGCCCGATCCGCCGGACATCGTATCGGCGCCGGCGCCACCGTTGAGCGTGTCGTAGGTGAAGTAGCCATTCGTCGTCAGCACGTTGTCGAGATCGTTGCCTGTTCCGGAGTAGCTTCCGAAGCTGTTTCCGGTGATCGTCAGGTTCTCGACGTTCGCACCGAGGGTGTAGCTGACGCTGCTGAGGACGGTGTCGGTTCCGCCGCCCACCGCTTCGACAATGGTGTTGCTGGAGTTGTTGATGACGTAGGTGTTGTCCAGCGCGTTGCCGGTGCCGACCAGGCCCGTTCCGACCAGCGTCAGCTTCTCGACGTTCGCATCCAGCGTGTAATTGACGCTGCTGACGACCATGTCGGTTCCGCCGCCCGCCGCTTCGACAATGGAGTTGCCGATGTCGTTGATGGCGTAGGTGTTGTCGAGCGCGTTGCCCGTGCCGATCAGGCCCGTTCCGACCAGCGTCAGGTTCTCGACGTTTGCGGCCAGCGTATGGCTGATGGTACTGATCACGGTGTCGGTGCCTTGGCCGGCACCCTCGATCACCGTGTCGCCCGTGTTGTCCACGTGGTAGGTGTCGTTGCCCGATCCGCCGGACATCGTATCGGCGCCGGCGCCACCGTTGAGCGTGTCGTAGGTGAAGTAGCCATTCGTCGTCAGCACGTTGTCGAGATCGTTGCCTGTTCCGGAGTAGCTTCCGAAGCTGTTTCCGGTGATCGTCAGGTTCTCGACGTTCGCACCGAGGGTGTAGCTGACGCTGCTGAGGACGGTGTCGGTTCCGCCGCCCACCGCTTCGACAATGGTGTTGCTGGAGTTGTTGATGACGTAGGTGTTGTCCAGCGCGTTGCCGGTGCCGACCAGGCCCGTTCCGACCAGCGTCAGCTTCTCGACGTTCGCATCCAGCGTGTAATTGACGCTGCTGACGACCATGTCGGTTCCGCCGCCCGCCGCTTCGACAATGGAGTTGCCGATGTCGTTGATGGCGTAGGTGTTGTCGAGCGCGTTGCCCGTGCCGATCAGGCCCGTTCCGACCAGCGTCAGGTTCTCGACGTTTGCGGCCAGCGTATGGCTGATGGTACTGATCACGGTGTCGGTGCCTTGGCCGGCACCCTCGATCACCGTGTCGCCCGTGTTGTCCACGTGGTAGGTGTCGTTGCCCGATCCGCCGGACATCGTATCGGCGCCGGCGCCACCGTTGAGCGTGTCGTAGGTGAAGTAGCCATTCGTCGTCAGCACGTTGTCGAGATCGTTGCCTGTTCCGGAGTAGCTTCCGAAGCTGTTTCCGGTGATCGTCAGGTTCTCGACGTTCGCACCGAGGGTGTAGCTGACGCTGCTGAGGACGGTGTCGGTTCCGCCGCCCACCGCTTCGACAATGGTGTTGCTGGAGTTGTTGATGACGTAGGTGTTGTCCAGCGCGTTGCCGGTGCCGACCAGGCCCGTTCCGACCAGCGTCAGCTTCTCGACGTTCGCATCCAGCGTGTAATTGACGCTGCTGACGACCATGTCGGTTCCGCCGCCCGCCGCTTCGACAATGGAGTTGCCGATGTCGTTGATGGCGTAGGTGTTGTCGAGCGCGTTGCCCGTGCCGATCAGGCCCGTTCCGACCAGCGTCAGGTTCTCGACGTTTGCGGCCAGCGTATGGCTGATGGTACTGATCACGGTGTCGGTGCCTTGGCCGGCACCCTCGATCACCGTGTCGCCCGTGTTGTCCACGTGGTAGGTGTCGTTGCCCGATCCGCCGGACATGGTGTCGGCGCCGGCGCCACCGTTGAGCGTGTCGTAGGTGAAGTAGCCATTCGTCGTCAGCACGTTGTCGAGATCGTTGCCGGTTCCGGAGAAGCTTCCAAAGCTGTTTCCGGTGATCGTCAGGTTCTCGACGTTCGCACCGAGGGTGTAGCTCGTGGCAGCCTGGATCGTGTCGGTGCCCTCGCCGGCGTTCTCGATGACGACATCGCCGACGTTGTCGACCACGTAGGTATCGTCACCGTCACCGCCAACCATCGTGTCGGCGCCTGCCAGGCCGTTCAGAGTGTTGTTGCCGTCGTTGCCGTAAAGCTCATTGGCCAGTGCGTTGCCGGTACCGGAGAGGTTGCCGGTTCCCATCAGCACGAGGTTCTCGACGTTGCTGCCGAGCGTGTAGCTGACGCTGCTTTGAACGGTATCGGTTCCTTCGCCTGCGAGTTCGGTGACGATGTCGGTCGTGCCGTCGACGACATAGATGTCGTTTCCGGAGCCGCCTGCCATCGTGTCGCTTCCCGTGCCTCCGTCGAGGTAGTCGTTGCCGGCACCACCGCTGAGTGAGTCGCTGCCGGATTCACCAAACAACAGGTCATTGCCGTCGCCACCATTGAGGAGGTCGTTGCCCTGGCGGCCATAGAGCTGGTCGTCGCCAATGCCGCCGGTGAGGGTGTCGTTCTTCTTGGATCCGTTCCGAATTGCCATGGATTTATTTTCCCGTATTTACAAACAGTTAAATGTGCTGTTCGTCCGATGCGACGTTTTTTATGCTATTCGTTCTTGTCGCTGCAAGGCGGCTGATGTTACGCACAAGGGATATCAATGACAACGAAATTTCCAGATGGCGTATGCGATATGCACAAGCTAACGCATGCCGTCGGAGCTATCGCTGCGCGATCAGGTTTGCTGCGCTACACACCAGTCAGCGGGTAAGCGGTAACGGACGCTAATGCCCTTGGGAAAATTTTTCCGAGGATTGGCGCTGACTGTGGTCGTGGTCTGGTTTGTGCGGTGCGGACTACCGCGATGGCTGCGGACTATCCGGCAGATCGGCACGGACCACGATTCGTGGCGAAAATCGTGGTGTGCGCCTTAGGGAACTGCTGATTTATTCGCCTGGCTCCGCCCGGTGGCGGCATGCTACGACTGCCAGGCGATCCGCGCCTTCGCCGGCATCGATCTGGCGCGAGAGGCGGCGCCGGCCGCGAACACGCTGTTTAAGTTTCCCGAACCGCATCGCCTTGGGCAGAAAGGTGCCAAAGAGCTGAAAAACTCTTCACTGGCTCACGCGTTGAAACCGATTTGTTCAGCGATTCCTGCGTTCACACATGGGGATGGGGTGCGGGGAGGGCGGGAGTTCGTCCCGCCTTGTGCCGGGGGAACGGCGAGGGCGTTACTGCGCCTTGCCGACTCCGATTGGCGCCGGGGTGAGGCTGAGGATGCGCTGGTACAACGTCTCGGCCTCGTCCTTGGGCTTGATGCCGAAGAGCGGGTTGTCGTTCTCGCGGAAGGCGGTGGCGATCTCGGTCCAGTCTTCCGCGGTGAGCACGCGTTCGGCGATGGGGATCAGGGCGTCTTCCTCGGTGCGCAGGTGGTCCCATTCGAACTCGGCATAGCGTTCGGCCGTGTCGTAGAAGGCTTCGCCGGCCTTGGCGTCGCCGCCCTGGAAGGCGACGAGCTGCTTCTTGAGGTCCTCGACCATCGGGTAGCCCAGCGTGTGCTCGCGTTCGAGGCGGCCGATGAGGCCGTCGGCTTCGCGCGTGCGCCGCTGCACGGCGGCGAACAGGTACTTGTCCTCCTTCGGGTGGTGCCAGCGGTCGGGGTAGGACACGATGTAGTCGAGGATTGCGCGCAGCAGCGGGAAGTTGGGCGCTTCGCCCTTGCGCATGCCCTTGACGAGGTAGCGCAGCGAGTAGAGCACCGCGCTGATTGCGAGGTGCTCGTCGCGGATGATCTGGACGGCTTCCGGTTTCACGTTCGTCTCTCTCTCCGGTGCAGCATGTTGTTGTGAGGCCGGTCTTTCACACGCGCTCGAAGGCGAGCGCGATGCCCTGGCCGACGCCGATGCACATGGTCGCGAGGCCGAAGCGGCCGCCGGTGGTCTCGAGCTGGTTGAGTGCGGTGGTGACGAGGCGCGCGCCGGAGGCCCCGAGCGGATGGCCGATCGCGATGGCGCCGCCGTTCGGGTTCACATGCTCGCCGTCGTCGGGCAGGCCCAGCTGGCGCAGCACCGCGAGGCCCTGCGCGGCGAAGGCTTCGTTGAGCTCGATGGTGTCGAATTCGCCGATGTTCATGCCCAGGCGCGCGAGGAGTTTCTGCGTCGCCGGTGCGGGGCCGATGCCCATGATGCGCGGCGACACGCCCGCGGCGGCGGTGCCGAGGATGCGCGCGCGCGGGGTGAGGCCGTGGCGGCGCATGGCGTCTTCGGAGGCGAGCAGCAGCGCGCAGGCGCCGTCGTTGACGCCGGAGGCGTTGCCGGCGGTGACGCTGCCGTCCGGGCGCACGACGCCCTTGAGCTTCGCCAGCGCTTCGAGCGTGGTGTCGGGGCGCGGGTGCTCGTCGGCGCTGAAGATCAGCGGATCGCCTTTCTTGCGCGGGACCTCGACCGGCAGGATCTCGCGCGCGAAGAAGCCGCGCTCGTTTGCGGCGGCCCAGCGCTGCTGGCTGCGTAGCGCGAAGGCGTCCTGGTCGGCGCGCGAGACGCCGAATTCCTGCGCGACGTTCTCGGCGGTCTCGGGCATCGAGTCGATGCCGTACTGCGCCTTCATCAGCGGGTTCACGAAGCGCCAGCCGATGGTCGTGTCCTCGATCTTCGCGCTGCGCGAGAAGGCGCTGTCGGCCTTGCCCAGCACGAAAGGCGCGCGGCTCATGCTTTCGACGCCGCCGGCGATCATCAGCTCGGTCTCGCCCGAGGCGATCGCGCGCGCCGCCATGCCCAGCGTGTCGAGACTCGAGCCGCACAGGCGGTTGACGGTGGTGCCGGGCACTTCGACCGGCAGCCCGGCGAGCAGCGCGGCCATGCGCGCGACGTTGCGGTTGTCCTCGCCGGCCTGGTTGGCGCAGCCGTAGATGACGTCATCTACGGCGGTCCAGTCGACGGCGGCGTTGCGCGCGACGAGCGCGCGGATCGGCAGCGCGGCGAGATCGTCGGCGCGCATGGACGAGAGGGTGCCGGCGTAGCGGCCGAAGGGGGTGCGGATGGCGTCGCAGATGTAGACGGGGCGGGGCATGTCGGGGGGTCTCCTCTCTTTATGTCAGGGCGCGCCTCTTTGGGCGGGCGTGCCGCGCGCCATTGTGGGGCAAAACGGGCCGGCGGCGTCAGGCGCCACGCTTTGCGTAGGGCGGAAAAGCGAAGCGCCTTCCGCCGAATGTTGCCGGCTCCGCACACCTTGGGACCGACGCATGCGGCGGAAGGCGCCTACGGCTTTTCCGCCCTACTATTAATAGGTCTCTACGTGGAATCTGGCCTTCGCGAGCAGCTGCGGGCGCAGTGCGTCCCAGTCGGCGCCGTTCGCGCGGCAGATGTCGCGGAAGGCTTCCAGGACGCCGGCTTCCATGCCCTTGAGGCCGCAGATGTAAATGTAGCAGTTGTCGTCCTGCAGCATCTTGAACACCTTGTCGGCGCGCTCGCGGATCGCGTCCTGCACGTAGCGCTTGGGCTCGCCGGGCACGCGCGAGAAGGCGAAGCTGATGTCGATGAAGTCCTTCGGCAGCTTCTGCAGCGGGCCGAAGTAGGGCAGTTCGGCGGGGGCGCGCGCGCCGAAGAAGAGCATCAGCTCGCCGCCTTCCTTGCGGTCCATGCGGCGGCGGCGGCGTTCGGTCATCGCGCGCATCGGCGCCGAGCCGGTGCCGGTGCAGATCATCATGATCGACGAGCCGGGGTGGTTGGGCATCAGGTAGGTCGAGCCGTAGGGGCCGGTGACCTGCACCTTGTCGCCTTTCTTGAGGTCGCACACGTAGTTCGACGCGACGCCGCGGGTCGGATTGCCTTCGTGGTCCTCGACGACGCGCTTCACCGTCAGCGACAGGTTGTTGTAGTGCGGACGCTCGCCGTCGCGCGGACTGGCGACCGAGTACATGCGCAGCAGGTGCGGCTTGCCCCTGTCGTCGGTGCCGGGCGGGATGATGCCGATCGACTGGCCTTCGAGCACCGGGAAGGGGGTCGTGCCGAAGTCGAGCACGATGTGGTGGATGTCGCTGGAGGCATCCTCGGCGGTGAGGCGGTAGTTGCCGGTGACCGTCGCGGTGACCGGGGCGGCCGGCGAGTAGATATTGACGTAGGGGTGCGACGCGGACCACGGCGCCATCGCCGGGCCGCCCTGGCCGGCGGTGGCGACTTCGGTGATCTGCTGGACCTCGGCCGGCAGTTCGACCGCGCCCATCACCGTCGCTTCGAGCTGGTCGAGTTCGGTGGTGTCGGGCAGGTAGTCCCAGGAATACTGGTCGGCGAGGCTGTGCGGCGCGGCCTTGTCGACGTTGCGCCACGAGTCGATCGCGCCCGTCGGACAGGGCGAGATGCAGGCCAGGCAGCCGTTGCAGGTTTCGAACTTGACGACGTAGTTGCGGCTGTCGTGGGTGATCGCATCGACCGGGCAGATCTCTTCGCAGGTGTTGCAGCGGATGCAGATCTCGGGGTCGATGAGGTGTTGCCTGGCGAGGTTGGCGTGCTCTGCGGGCGCGTTCATGGTTGTCTCTCTCCACGGGTGATGCGTGATGCGGCGAACTCGGCTCCCTCTCCTTCAAGGGGGCGGAGGCGGGGTTTCGCGGAGCATAGCTCCGTGCCGCCGGAGCGGCGGAGCGAAGCGACGACTCCCGGGTTGGGGTGGGGATGGGTTTCCGTCGAGCTTGCGCGGACTTGGTCGACCGCCGGCACCGAAACCCATCCCCCTCCTGACCTCCCCCTTGAAGGGGGAGGAACCTTCTAATTGCCGCGTCTCAATTAAACCGCACGTACTCGAAGTTCACCGGCTGGTTGTTGATGCCGCGGCCCGGCGCGGCGATCCAGTTGGCGAACTTGCCCGGCTCGATGCACTGACCCATCAGCGAATGCACGTACAGGCGGTCGCTTTCGGTCGGCAGCCAGTTGCTGTGCTGGTGCGTCCATTCGGCTTCCGACAGGATACGGCCGTCGGGGCTGACATGCACATCGGCGAACATGCCGATGCGGCGGTGGAAGCCCTTGTGCGGCAGCGTGAAGCGGAAGCCGAAGCCGAACTTGGCCGGGATGCGGTTCCAGCGGTCGACGCCGGCCTGCACGTCGGTGATCCAGTCGTCGCGCAGGCGCTCGTTCAGCGCGGACAGCGCCGCGACCTTGCGGGTCCCGATCGTGTCGCTGGCGACGTCCATGACCTCGTATTCCGAGTTCTGCAGCGTGTGGTCGTCGTCGATCTTCTCTTCCTCGAAGCGGCCCTTGAGACCGTTCGTGTAGTAGGTCGCGGCGTTCGACGAGATTTCGGCGCCGTACAGGTCGCTGGTGACGCTGTAGTGGAAGTTGAGGTACTTCTGCAGCGTCGGCAGATCGATGACGCCGGCGGCGCGCAGCTTCGCGGGATCGTCGGTGCCCAGTTCCTTCATCACTTCGCAGGTGCGCTGGATCACGCGGGCGATGCCCGATTCGCCGACGAAGAGGTGGTGCGCTTCCTCGGTGAGCATGAACTTGCAGGTACGGGCGAGCGGGTCGAACGCCGATTCGGCGAGCGAGGCGAGCTGGTACTTGCCGTCACGGTCGGTGATGAACGTGAACATGAAGAACGAGAGCCAGTCCGGGGTCTTCTCGTTGAACGCGGTGAGGATGCGGGGGTTGTCCGCGTCGCCCGAACGGCGCTCGAGCAGGGCCTCGCCTTCCTCGCGGCCGTCGCGGCCGAAGTGCGCGTGCAGCAGGTAGACCATCGCCCACAGGTGGCGGCCTTCCTCGACGTTCACCTGGAACAGGTTGCGCAGGTCGTACAGCGACGGGGCGGTGAGGCCGAGGTGGCGCTGCTGTTCGACGGATGCCGGCTCGGTGTCGCCCTGGGTGACGATGATGCGGCGCAGCGTCGAGCGGTATTCGCCCGGCACTTCCTGCCACACGTCCTGACCCTTGTGCTCGCCGAAGCTGATCTTCTTCTGACCTTCCTGCGGCGCGAGGAAGATGCCCCAGCGGTAGTCGTGCATCTTGACGTAGCCGAAGTCGGCCCAGCCCTTGGGATCGACGCTGACGGCGGTGCGCAGGTACACGTCGTAGTTGGTCGAGTTTTCCGGACCCATGTCGTCCCACCAGTTCAGGAAGGACGGCTGCCACTGTTCGAGAGCGCGCTGCAGCGTCTTGTTCTCGTTGAGGTTGACGTTGTTCGGGATGCGTTCGCTGTAGTTGATCATCTCTGTACTCCTCCGGGGTGTCTTCTATCTATCTATCTATCTATGCGGTGCGTTGCGCTTACACGCGGTTCCAGTCGAACTGCGCCTTCTTGCCGGAGCCGAAGAGCTTCAGCGCGCCGTTCTCGCCGACCGCGTTGGGGCGGTTGAAGATCCAGTTCTGCCAGGCCGACAGGCGGCCGAAGATGCGCGTGTTCATCGTCTCGACGGGGCCGAAGCGCAGGTTGGCCTCGAGGCCGGTGAGTGCGTCGGGCGACAGCGCGGCGCGTTCCTCGATGGCGATGCGCACTTCGTCGGCCCAGTCGAGGTCGTCCGGGATCGCGGTGACGAGGCCCAGCTCCAGCGCCTCGGCGGGCGACAGCAGGCTGCCTTCCTTGGCCGTGACGGCGGCGATCGGGCCTTCTTCCTGGTAGAAGCGGGCGGCGATGCGCGGCAGGCCATTCACCATCGGCAGCGGGCCGAAGTTCATCGCCGACAGGCCGATGCGGTTGGCCGCATCAGCGGCGTCGCGCATGTAAGTACGGTCGGCGGCGAGCGCGATTTCCAGCAGCGTGCCGGCGAAGCACGAGCCCGGCTCGATCAGCGCGTACAGGCTGCGCGACGAGACGTCGATGCGGGCGAGGGTACGGCGCAGCATGCCGAGCGTTTCACGCACGAACCAGTTGTCCTGGTTGGCGACGATGGTCGCATCCATGTCGAGCACGACCTGCGCGTCGCCCGTCGTGCGTAGCTGCCACAGGCCGACGTCGAGGTGGTTGGTGCGCAGGTTCAGGATCGCGTCGTCGAGTTCGCGCGCCATCTGCAGCGGCCACCACTTGATGCCCTGGGCTTCGATCTCGGCGGCGGTCTTCGCCGTGACGGCGGAGGGGGCGCGGACGGTCAGCGTCACGGTGCGGCCGTCGGCGTCGATCGTCGCATCGACGAATTCGTAGTGGTAGCCCGTCGCGTCGGTGGTGCGCTCGAGGCGGGCGAGCTGCACGCCCTTGGCGCCGGCCGGACGATCGGACGTCTTGGCGAGTTCCTTGGCACGGTTGGCGATGTGTTCGGCGAACTGCTGCTGCTTGACGACGTCGTCGACCAGGCGCCAGTCCTTGGCGCGGTTGCCGCGCACGCCTTCGGAGATGGTGCAGAAGATGTCGGCGTGGTCGCGGCGCACGCGGCGCTTGTCGGTGACGCGGGTCAGGCCGCCGGTGCCGGGCAGCACGCCGAGCAGCGGCACTTCGGGCAGCGACACCGAGGAGTTGCGGTCATCGACCAGCACGATCTCGTCGCAGGCGAGCGCCAGCTCGTAGCCGCCGCCGGCGGTGGTGCCGTTGCACGCGGCGAGGAACTTGAGGCCGGAGTACTGGCTGGAGTCCTCGATGCCGTTACGCGTCTCGTTGGTGAATTTGCAGAAGTTCACCTTCCACGCGTGGGTCGACAGGCCCAGCATGTAGATGTTGGCGCCGGAGCAGAAGATCTTCGGCTTGCCCGAGGTGACGACGACGGTGCGCACTTCGGGGTGCTCGAAGCGGACGCGCTGCAGGGCATCGTGAAGCTCGATGTCCACGCCCAGGTCGTAGGAGTTGAGCTTGAGCTTGTAGCCCGGGCGGATGCCCCCGTCCTCGTCGATGTTGAGCGTCAGCGTGGCGATCTCACCATCGGTCGCGAGCGACCAGTGACGGTACTTCGACGGTTCGGTACGGTAATCGACCAGCTCTCCGACCGGCTTGTTCGCGACTGCTTCCATGGTTGTCTCCTCTCTCTCTGTGTATGAGGCTCAGCCCAGTACGAGCTGGCGTAACTTGATGAAACTCTGGTCCACCGTCTCGCCCGTGGTGTCGAGTACGGTGTCTGCCTTGGCGTAGAGGGGCAGGCGCGCTTCGAGGATGCGCTTGAGGTCCTCCATCGCCTCGTCGTTGCCCGCCATCGGCCGCAGGTCGCCCTGGGCCATCACGCGGGCCATGTGTTCTTCCGGCTGCGCCTTGACCCACACGGTCATGCACTGCGACAGCAGCATTTCGAAGCTTTCCGGCTGCGACACGACACCGCCGCCAACCGAGATCACCGCGCGCGGGTTGTCGCGCAGCACGCGCTCCAGCGTGCGCTTCTCGATGCGGCGGTAACCCGACTGGCCGTACAGCGAGAAAATCTCGCGCCCCGGGATGCCGGTTTCCTTCTCGATCTCGCGGTCGAGCTCGATGAAGGGCATCGTTTCTTCCTGCGCGAGGCGCTTGCCCAGCGTCGACTTGCCGGCGCCGCGCAGGCCGATCAGCGCGATGCGCTTGCGGCGCACAGCTTCCTCGTGGCCGAAGTCGCGCATCAGGCGGAACACGACTTCTTCCAGGCGATGCTGCGGCAGGCGCTCGAGGAACCGGCGGATCAGGCGCTTCTCGACGGTATCTTCGGTTTCCGGCGCAAGCAGCTCGATCAGCGGGACGTTGAGTGCGCGGGCAATGTTGTGCAGCAGGACGATGGACACGTTGCCGTCGCCGCCTTCGAGGTGGGCGAGGTGGCGTTCCGACACGCCGGCTTCGCGGGCCACGAGCTTTCTCGTCATGCCACGGCGGTCGCGGATTTCGCGGACGCGCCTGCCGAGCGCCGGCAGGATATTGCTCTCGACGGCCTGGTCGGCTGTCTGGAGCGCTTCCTGCTGCGGTTCGGTGGTGGGTTCGAGGCTCATCTGGGTTCCTTTCTTGCAGCGAACTGCATCGGTTGAGTTGAACAATAGTGCAGCAAGATCGACACGTCAACACCTAAAGTGCAGTTTTATTTGTGTTGCACTGCACTAATTTGCAGTTTTCATCCAGTATAGGACGGCGGTTGCTGTGATGCTGTGTCAAAAACTGCATCTTTACATGGCTTGCTAGAAACAAAGTGGAAGTAAAGTGCTTGACGAGGAATTTCGCGCGTGTATTCTATCTCCACCCGTTGCGCCCTGGGCGCGACGCCAGAACATCAGTCATCCGGCGCAAGACCGCGATGCCTCAACAGAGAGAGGAGACAATCAGGTGAAGCTGGCCAATTACGTATACGGGCAATGGATCGAAGGTGCGGGCGCCGGCACGGCGCTGAACGATCCCGTCACCGGTGAGGAGCTGGTGCGGGTGTCGTCGGACGGTATCGACGTCGCACAGGCACTGGAGTTCGCCCGCACGGCAGGCGGCGCTGCACTGAAGGCCCTTACCTACGAGGAGCGTGCGGCGAAGCTGGCGGCGATCGCCGAGCTGCTGACGGCCAAACGTGCAGAATATTTCGACATCTCGCTGCGCAACTCCGGTGCGACCGAAGGCGACGCGGCTTTCGATGTCGATGGCGCCATCTTCACCCTCAAGAGCTACGCCCGTGCCGGCAAGGCGCTGGGCGCCGCGCGCCACCTGAAGGAAGGCAGCCGCGTGCCGCTGGCGAAGACCGATGTCTTCCAGGGTCAGCACTTCCTGATGCCGCTGACCGGCGCCGCCGTGTTCATCAACGCGTTCAACTTCCCGGCCTGGGGGCTGTGGGAGAAGGCCGCGCCGGCGCTGCTCGCGGGTGTGCCGGTGTTCGCCAAGCCGGCGACGCCCACCGCGTGGCTCGCCCAGCGCATGGTCGCCGACGTCGTCGAGGCGGGCATCCTGCCGCCGGGCGCGATCTCCATCGTGTGCGGATCGGCGCGCGACCTGCTCGACCACGTCACCGAATGCGACGTCGTGTCCTTCACCGGTTCGGCCGACACGGCCGCGCGCATGCGCACGCATCCAAACGTCGTCGCGCGCTCGGTGCGGATCAACATCGAGGCCGACAGCGTGAACTCGGCGATCCTCGGCCCGGATGCGCAGCCCGGCACGGCCGAGTTCGATCTCGCGGTCAAGGAGATCGTGCGCGAGATGACGATCAAAACCGGTCAGAAATGCACCGCGATCCGCCGCATCCTTGCGCCGGCCGGAACCTCGCGTGCGCTCGCCGATGCGGTCTCCGGCAAGCTCGCCGGCTGCAAGGTCGGCGATCCGCGCAGCGACGGCGTGCGCGTCGGCCCCCTGGTGAGCAAGGCGCAGCAGGCCGCGGCCTTCGAGGGCCTGGCGAAGCTGCGGCAGGAATGCGAAGTCGTGTTCGGCGGCGATCCGGAATTCGAGCCGGTCGGTGCCGATGCCGCGGTGTCCGCCTTCGTGCAGCCGACGCTGCTCTTCTGCGACAAGGGTCTTGCCGCGCGCTTCGTCCATGACGTCGAGGTCTTCGGCCCGGTCGCGACCATCGTGCCCTATGTCGGCACCGCGGACGCCATCGCGATCGCGCGGCGCGGCCATGGCTCGCTCGTCGCGTCGGTGTATTCCGGCGACGCGGCCTTCCTCGGCGAACTCGTGCCGGCGATCGCCGACCTGCACGGCCGCGTGATGGTCGTCGATGCCGCGGTCGGCGCGAACCACACCGGCCACGGCAACGTGATGCCCACCTGCCTGCACGGCGGCCCCGGGCGCGCCGGCGGCGGCGAGGAGCTGGGCGGCCTGCGCGCGCTGGCGATGTACCACCGCCGCTGCGTCGTGCAGGGTGGCCCGGCCGTGCTCGACGCCCTGTCGCGTGACGCAGTCGACGCCGCACTGCTCGGTGCATGAACTATAAAACCTATACGCATCCCGCCCCCTGACCCCAACCCCCAGTTCCGACGGAGAGATGGAGACATGACGCCAGACCAGTTCCAGGCGCTGATCGCGAAGGTGACCGGCGAGATCGCCGGCCGCCCGCTCGACGGCCAGCTCGCCGACTTCCTCAACGAACGCTTCCCCGCAACCGGCGCCGAGTTCCAGTCCATCGCCAAGGCGTGCAGCGATGCGGTCGCCGCCGGCTGGATGTGCGAACGCGAGCACGGCGGCATCAAATTCGGCCGCGTCATCAAGCCGACCGAGGCGATCCACGGCTTCAGCGTCGACGTCGTCGAGATGCAGGACCTCGTCGGCCCGCAGCACGCCCACCCCAACGGCGAGATCGACATGATCATGCCGCTCGAAGGCGACGCGAAGTTCGACGGCCACGGCGCCGGCTGGTTCGTATACGGCCCGGGCAGCGTGCACCGGCCGACGGTGAGCGACGGCCGCGCCTATGTGCTGTACCTGCTGCCGCAGGGCGCGATCGAGTTTACGAAATCGTAGGGCGGATGAGCCGAAGGCGTTATCCGCCGTATGCAATATGAGTGGTGCGACGGCAAGCATTCGGCGGAAGGCGCTTCGCTTTTCCGCCCTACGTCCGACACC
This sequence comes from Azoarcus sp. CIB, assembly GCF_001190925.1. Lineage (NCBI taxonomy): Bacteria > Pseudomonadati > Pseudomonadota > Betaproteobacteria > Rhodocyclales > Zoogloeaceae > Azoarcus > Azoarcus sp. CIB. The sequence goes on along the minus strand of NZ_CP011072.1, from coordinate 5,135,009 downwards.
AGACGTCGTGTGGGCGATGACGGCCACAGAGTAAATGACGCCGGCACCAAGACCGGCACGGAATACCCCCGGCATCAGCCGGAAGAACGGAGGAGAGAAGGAATGACCACGCTCAGCGCAGTGGACCACAGCACCAGTCCGCCGACCATCACCCTGCCGCGCCAGTACAACGCTGCGGACGACCTCATCGGCCGCAACCTCGACGCCGGCCGCGGCAGCAAGATCGCCTACATCGACGACCTCGGCCGCTACAGCTTCGACGAACTGGCGGCGCGCGTGAATCGCTTCGCCAACGCGCTCGGCAGTCTCGGCATCACGCGCGAGCAGCGCATCCTGATGTGCGTGCATGACACGATCGACTTCCCGACCGTGTTCCTCGGCGCGATCAAGGCGGGCGTCGTGCCGATCGCCGTCAATACGCTGCTGACGCAGTCCGACTACGAATACATGCTCACCGACAGCCGCGCGCGCATCGCCGTCGTGTCGGCTCCGCTGTACGACACCTTCGCGCCGCTGCTGGGCAAGGTCGAGTCGCTCGAGCGCATCGTCGTCGCCGGCAGCGAGGGAGCCGATTCGGTCGCGGGGCTCATGGCGAATGCCTCCGACAGGTTCGAGGCGGTTGCGACGACCTGCGACGATCCGTGCTTCTGGCTGTATTCGTCCGGCTCGACCGGCGCGCCCAAGGGCACGGTGCACCTGCATTCCAGCCTGATCCACACCGCGGAACTGTACGCGAAGCCCATCCTCGGCATCCGCGAAGACGACGTCGTGTACTCCGCGGCCAAGCTCTTCTTCGCTTACGGGCTGGGCAACGGCCTGACTTTCCCGCTGGCGGTCGGCGCGACCGCGGTGCTGATGGCCGAGCGCCCCACGCCCGCCGCCGCCTTCAAGCGCCTGCGCGAGCACAGGCCGACCATCTTCTATGGCGTGCCGACGCTGTACGCGTCGATGCTGGCGGACGCCGACTGTCCGACGCGCGACGAGCTCGCGATCCGCATGTGCACCTCGGCCGGCGAAGCGCTGCCGGAGGAGATCGGGCTGCGCTGGACCGAGCGCTTCGGCGTCGAGATCCTGGACGGCATCGGCTCGACCGAGATGCTGCACATCTTCCTGTCGAACCGCCCCGGCGACGTCCATTACGGCACCACCGGCAAGCCGGTGCCAGGCTACCAGGTGCGTCTGATCGACGACGACGGCAATGTCGTCGAAGGCCCCGACGAGCCGGGCGAGCTGCAGATCTCCGGCCCGACCAGCGCGGTGATGTACTGGAACAACCGCGAGAAGACGCGCGCCACTTTCCAGGGACCGTGGACGCGCAGCGGCGACAAATATTCGCGCAACGCCGACGGCTACTACGTCTATGCGGGGCGCAACGACGACATGCTCAAGGTCTCCGGCATCTACGTGTCGCCGATCGAGGTCGAGTCCTGCCTGATCCAGCATCCGGCGATCCTCGAGGCGGCGGTGGTCGGCCACGAGGACGAGGAACGCCTGATCAAGCCCAAGGCCTTCATCGTGCTGAAGCCCGGATTCAACCGCTCAGAGCAGCTCGCCGCCGAGATCAAGGCGCACGTGAAGGCGCATCTCGCGCCGTACAAGTACCCACGCTGGATGGAGTTCGTCGACGAGCTGCCGAAGACGGCGACGGGCAAGATCCAGCGGTTCAAGCTGCGTGCCATGGCAGGAAAGTAGGGCGGAAAAGCCGAAGGCGCCTTCCGCCGCATGGGCGGATTTGGAACAGCCTCGGGCGTAATGCATACGGCGGAAGGCGCTTCGCTTTTCCGCCCTACGAAACCGAACATACAAGGGGCTAAACCCCACCCATCCCGATGGAGGAGACAACCATGAAGAAGACGCAACAGACGCGCCGTACGATGATGCAAGTGATGCTGGGCCTGGTCGCCGGCACCCTGCTGCCCCTGGCCGCCGCGCAGGCCGCCGAGAAGATCAAGGTCGGCCTGATGCTGCCCTACACCGGCACCTATGCCGCCCTGGGCACCGCGATCACCAACGGCTTCAAGCAGTACGTGCAGGAGCAGGGCGGCAAGCTCGGCGGCTACGAGGTCGAGTATTCGGTCGTCGATGACGAGTCCGATCCCTCGAAGGCGACCGAGAACGCGTCCAAGCTCGTGAAGCGCGACAGCGTCGACGTCCTCGTCGGGACCGTGCATTCGGGCGTGGCCCTCGCGATGGCCAAGGTCGCGCGCGACACCAAGACGCTGCTGATCATCCCCAACGCCGGCGCCGACGAGCTGACCGGCCCGCTGTGTGCGCCGAACGTGTTCCGCAGCTCCTTCTCGGCCTGGCAGCCGGCCTACGCGATGGGCAAGATCGTCGCCGAGCGCGGCCACAAGAACGTCGTCACGGTGAGCTGGAAGTACTCCTTCGGCGAACAATCCGTCGCGGGCTTCAAGGAAGCCTTCGAGAAGGCCGGCGGCAAGGTCGCGAAGGAGCTCTACCTGCCCTTCCCGAACGTCGAGTTCCAGCCCTTCCTGACCGAGATCGCGTCGCTCAAGCCGGACGCCGTGTTCGTGTTCTTCGCCGGCGGCGGCGCGGTCAAGTTCGTCAAGGACTACGACGCGGCCGGCCTGAAGAAGTCCATCCCGCTCTACGGCTCGGGCTTCCTCACCGACGGCACGATCGATGCGATGGGCGGCTCGGGCGAAGGCGTGATGACGACGCTGCACTACGCCGACAACCTGACCAATCCGAAGGACCAGGCCTTCCGCAAGGCCTACGCGCTGACCTACAAGGCGCAGCCCGACGTGTATGCGGTGCAGGGCTATGACGCCGCGCAGATGCTCAAGACCGGCCTCGACGCGCTGAAGGGCGCCAAGTTCGACAAGGACGCCGTCGCCAAGGCGATGGAAACGGCGAAGATCGACAGCCCGCGCGGCGCCTTCACGCTGTCGAAGGCGCACAACCCGGTGCAGGACATTTACCTGCGTAAGGTTGAAGGCCGCGAGAACAAGCTCGTCGGCGTCGCCGAGAAGGCGTTGGCCGATCCGGCGCGCGGGTGTCGGATGTAAGGCCAACTCGCCCAGCGATCGGTTCAGACAGGGTCCCTTCCCCTTCAAGGGGAAGGACAGGATGGGGATGGGTTTCTTTCAGGCGCTTCGGCGTCCACCCATCCCCACCCCAGCCCTCCCCTTGAAGGGGAGGGAGTGACCGTGCCGCATCGAACCATATCGACGGGTCGATAGTTCGCAAGCCCTTCCGCTTCACTCCACACATATCCAGGCGCCCTGAAAAGGCGCCCGGAGGGGAAGACTCATGGATTTCGTATCCTTCCTGATCCAGGTGCTGAACTCGCTGCAGTACGGCCTGCTGCTGTTCCTGGTCGCCAGCGGGCTGACGCTGGTGTTCGGCATCATGGGCATCATCAACCTCGCGCACGGCAGCTTCTACATGGTGGGCGCCTACCTCGCGTTCGCGCTGACGAGCCTGACGGGCAACCTGATGCTGTCGATCGCGCTGGGCATCCCGCTTGCGTTCGCGTTCGGCGCGATCCTCGAATGGGCGCTGTTCTCGCATCTGTACAAGCGCGACCACCTCGAGCAGGTGCTGCTGACCTACGGCCTGATCCTGATCTTCGAGGAGCTGCGTAGTCTCATGGTCGGCGACGACGTGCACGGCGTGACGATCCCCGAGCTGTTCTCGGCTTCGATCCCGCTGTCGGACAACCTCAGCTACCCCGTGTATCGGCTGGTGATCTCGGTCGTGTGCCTGGCGCTCGCCGGCGGGCTGTACTCGCTCATCCAGAAGACGCGCCTGGGCATGATGATCCGCGCCGGCAGCCACGACCGCGACATGGTCAAGGCGCTCGGCATCGACATCAACCTGCTGTATCGCACCGTGTTCGCGCTCGGTGTCGCGCTCGCCGCGCTGGCAGGAATGCTCGCCGCGCCGATCTCCTCCGTCTATCCGGGCATGGGCTCTTCCGTGCTGATCATCTCCTTCGTCATCGTCGTGATCGGCGGCGTCGGTTCGGTGTGGGGCGCGCTCGTCGCGGCGCTGGTGATCGGTTTCGCGGATACCTTCGGCAAGGTGCTGCTGCCCGATCTCGCGGGCCTGATGGTTTATTTGGTGATGGCTCTGGTGCTCTTGTGGCGCCCCGAAGGCATCTTCAAGAAGGCTTAAGAGGAAGGATGAGGCAATGAATTCCCGTACAACCACGTTCTTCAAGCTGGCCGTGATGGCCGGCGTGCTCGCCTTCCCGGCCTTCGGCTCGGACTTCTATGCCGAGATGGTCGCCAAGGTGCTGATCCTGGCGATCTTCGCGATGAGTCTCGATCTGCTCGTCGGCTTCACCGGCCTGGTGAGCTTCGGCCATGCGGCCTACTTCGGCATCGCCGCCTACGCGGTCGCGCTGATGACCCCCAAGTACGACCCGGCGAACCTGTGGCTCGCGCTGCCGGCCTCGGTGCTGGCGGCAGGGCTCGCGGCCTTCGTGATCGGGCTCTTCGTGCTGCGCACCAAGGGCATCTACTTCATCATGGTGACGCTCGCCTTTGCGCAGATGGCCTACTACGTGTTCCACGACACGCCGGTGGGCGGCGGCTCGGACGGCATCTACCTCAACTTCAAGCCGGACGCGGCGATCGCCGGCTGGGCGCCGTTCGACCTCAACGAGCCGCTGCATCTGTACTACTTCGTCGTCGCGGCGATGCTGGCCGTGTATGGCCTGTTGAAGCTGGTGCTGCGCTCGCCCTTCGGGCGCGTGCTGGTCGGCATCCGCAGCAACGAGCACCGCATGCTCTCGCTCGGCTACGCGACCTTCCGCTACAAGCTCGCCGCATTCACGCTGGCGGGCGCCCTGGCCGGTGTCGCGGGCTTCCTGTACGCGGTGCTGTTCGGCTTCGTCACGCCCGAGTACCTGTCGTGGCACAAGTCCGGCGACGTGCTGCTGATGGTGATCCTCGGCGGCATGGGCAACCTCGCCGGCGCGATCGCCGGGGCCGCGGCGCTGGTCGGCCTGCAGGAAATCTTCACCGGCATGACCAAGCACTGGCAGCTGCTGATGGGCCTCACCATCGTCGCGGCGGTGCTCTTCATGCCGGGCGGCATGGCCGCGACACCCGCCCGCATCATGGCGCGCATCAACGGGGGAAAGACCAATGAGTGAAGTCCTGCTTGCCGCCGAGGGCATGACCCGCCGCTTCGGCGGGCTGCTCGCGAACCACAAGGTCAATATCCAGCTCGAGCGCGGCGTGCTGCATGCGCTGCTGGGGCCCAACGGCGCGGGGAAATCGACCTGCATCAACATGCTGTCGGGCGACCTGCCGCCGTCCGAAGGCACGATCCGCTACAAGGGCGAGGACATCACCGCGCTCACCGCCTACCAGCGCTCGCGCATCGGCATCGGGCGCAGCTACCAGCGCACCAACATCTTCCCCAAGTTCACGGTGCTGGAGAACTGCCGCCTCGCCGCGCAGTCGAGGAAGCCGCGCCCGTGGAGCCTGCTGACCAACGCACTGCGCATGCCCGAAGCGGTCGAACGTGCACGCGCGGCGATCGCCGAGGCGGGCCTGTCGGGCCGCGAGGATCGCGTCGCCGGCACGATGTCGCACGGCGAGCAACGCCAGCTGGAGATCGCGATGGTGCTCGCGACCGACGCCGAAGTGCTGCTGCTCGACGAGCCGCTCGCCGGCATGGGCTCCGAGGAGTCCGCGCAGATGGTCACGCTGTTGAACCGCCTGAAGGCGACGCGCGCGATCCTGCTCGTCGAGCACGACATGGACGCGGTGTTCGCGGTCGCCGACCGCATCACCGTGATGGTCAACGGCCAGGTGCTGGAATCGGGCTCACCGGAGCAGATCCGCAACAGCCCGGACGTGCAGGCGGCCTACCTGGGACACGAGGCGGAGCATGAATGACATGACCATGTTCAGAGCGAACGAAGCGGCGGCGGCGCCGGCCGCGGAGCAGAGTCCCGACCAGCGCGAGATGCTGCTCGAGGCGATCGGCCTGCATACCTATTACGGCTCCAGTCACATCCTGCACGGCGTGAATTTCCACATCCGCAAGGGCGAGGCGCTCGGGCTGATGGGCCGCAACGGCATGGGCAAGACGACGCTGATCCGCACGATGATGGGCTTCCTCACGCCCAAGGCCGGCGGCGTGCTGGTGCGCGGCCAGCGCATGACGGGCGGGCCGACGCACAAGATCGCGAAGCTGGGCATCGCCTATGTGCCCGAAGGCCGCGGCATCTTCCCGAACCTGACGGTCAGGGAGAATCTGATCATGGCCGCGCGCGCCGGCGTCGACGGCCAGCGCGAGTGGACCTTCGACCGCGTGATGGCGACCTTCCCGCGGCTTGCCGAGCGCATCGAGAACGGCGGCGGCAATCTGTCGGGCGGCGAGCAGCAGATGCTCACGATCGGCCGCGCGCTGATGACGAACCCGGATCTGCTGATCCTCGACGAGGCGACCGAGGGCCTGGCGCCCCTGATCGTGCGCGAAATCTGGCGCGTGATCCGCGAGATCCGCGACAGCGGCATCGCCACCGTGATCGTCGACAAGAACCATGCGGCCATCACCGCGCTGACCGACCGCTCGATGATCCTCGTGAAAGGCCAGGTCGTGTTTGATGGCCCGAGCGTGGAGGTGCGCAATAATCCCGAGCTCATCAAGAAACACCTGGGGGTCTGAGATGAACGGCCCCCACGCTCATTAACTACATTTCGCTGCCCCCCGAGGGGGCACAGGCGTCCCTTGGGGCGGCCCGGCGGGAGACCTGAATGAAGCAAGTGCTAATTGGAGGCAAGCGTCTCGAATACGTCCGCCTGCCCTCGTCGCATCCGCGCGAGGGCGCGCCCGCGATCGTGTTCCTGCACGAGGGGCTGGGTTCCGTATCGATGTGGCGGGACTTCCCGCAGAAGGTCGCGGACGCGACCGGCTGCGAGGCCATCGTCTATTCGCGCGCAGGCTACGGGCGTTCCGACCCGGCCGAGCTGCCGCGCACGACGCGTTACATGCACGACGAGGGCCTCAAGGTGCTGCCGGCCTTCCTCGACGCGCTGCAGCTCGACCGGCCCATCCTGCTCGGCCACTCCGACGGCGGCTCGATCGCGCTGATCTGCGCGGGCGGCACCGGCACGCCGCTCGCGGGCGTGGTCCTGATGGCGCCGCACGTGTTGGTCGAAGACATCTCGGTCGACAGCATCGCCCAGGCCAAGGTCGCGTGGCAGAGCACCGACCTGCCGGCGCGCCTGGGCAAGTACCACGCCGATGTCGAGGCCGCCTTTTGGGGCTGGAACGACATCTGGCTGCATCCGGATTTCCGCGCGTGGAACATCGAGGAATACGTGCCGGGCATCGCCTGCCCGGTGCTCGCGATTCAGGGCGAGGACGACGAATATGGCACCATGGACCAGATCGACCGCATCGCCGCACAGGCGCGCGACGTGGATCTCGTCAAGCTCGCCGACTGCCGCCACTCCCCCCACAAGGACCAGCCCGCGGCCGTGATCGAGGCCGTCGGCGAATTCGTGAACCGTATCCTGGACTGAACGACCATGATCTTCGAATGCAAGAAATCCATCCGCTTCCACCACTGCGACCCCGCCGGCATCGTCTTCTACCCGCAGTGCCTGGTGCTGTGCAATGAAGTCGTCGAGGACTGGTTCGACGACGGCATCGGCGTCGACTTCTACAAGTTGCACGCCGAAATTCACCGCGGCGTGCCGATGCGCCACCTCGAAGTCGACTTCATCGCGCCGAGCATGCACGGCGACGAACTGACCTTTACGCTCTACGTCGCGCGTATCGGCGGCAGCTCGATGGACATCGTCACCACCGCGACGATGGGCGAGCAGGTGCGCTTCCGCGCGAAGCAGACGGTGGTGTGGGCCGATCTCGGCGGCGCGCCGCGCTCGACCCTGATCGATGACGAATGGCGCGAGCGCTTCAGCCGCTATCTGATGGACTAGGCCGCGGAACCACCGATTCGGCGGGATTTCATCTCGCCCTACGATGACGAAGGACAGACGATGGACTACAGCCGCTACACCAACCTCAAGGTCGAACTCCACGATCACGGCATCGCCGAAGTGATCCTCGGCGAACCCGGCAAGCTCCCCGCCGCGGACGCCGCCGGCCACGGCGAGCTCGCCGACATCTGGCGCGACCTCGACCGCGACCCGGCCGTGTCGGTGATCGTCGTGCGCGGCCAGGACAAAGGCTTCTCGGCCGGCGGCACGCTGGACCTCGTGGCCGCGATGGTCGACGAGTTCGAGCATCGCGCCCGCGTGTGGAAGGAAGCACGCGACATCGTGTACAACATGATCAACTGCTCGAAGGTCATCGTCTCCGCGATCAACGGCCCGGCGGTCGGCGGCGGCCTCGCGGTCGCGCTGCTGGCGGACATCTCGATCGCTGCAAAGAATGCGCGCCTGATCGACGGCCACACCCGGCTCGGCGTCGCCGCCGGCGACCACGCCGCGATCATCTGGCCTCTCTTGTGCGGCATGGCGAAGGCCAAGCTGCATCTGCTGCTGTCGAACGAGATCAGCGGCGAGGAAGCCGAGCGCATCGGCCTCGTGTCGATGGCGGTCGAGGCCGAGGTCCTGCGCGACACCGCCTTCGACGTCGCACGAAAACTCGCCGCCGGCCCACAGACCGCGTTGCGCTGGACCAAGCACAGCCTCAACAACTGGCTGCGCCAGGCCGGCCCGATCTTCGACAACTCGGTCGCGCTGGAGATGCTGGGCTTCACCGGACCCGAGGTGCGCGAAGGCCTGGCGGCCGTGCGTGAGCGAAGGACGCCGAATTTCCCGGCAGGCTCGCCGATATGACATTCACGAGGTTCCGCAACCCCGTGACCGTAGGGCGGGAGGAGCGCAGCGCATCCCGCCACGCGGCGGTGCCGGCCCGATACGCCCATTTGGCGGGATAGCTCCCGCCCTACGAAAAACCGCAATCCCACAACAGCGCCGCAGAGCGCCCGAACCCACCCGCAACGACAGAGAGACCGCCATCATGACCACCTACCAGTGCAGCGCCTGCTACTTCCCCTACAACGAGGCCGACGGCCTGCCCGACGACGGCATCGCGCCCGGTACCAAGTGGGAAGACGTGCCCGAGGACTGGGTCTGCCCGGACTGTGGCAACGGCAAGGAACACTTCAACCCGGCGCCCGAGCAGGAGGGCTGAGGCACGCCACAGCCTGTCGCCGACGCTGCAGCGCATCGCGCCTGCCCTGAGGGGCCGCGCCACCTCCACGCCTGATCCCTTGCGGGGCAGGGCAGCAATGCCTTGCCCCGCTTTCCGTTTACCGGTCTCCCCGCAGCCGTTTCCCCGCGCCTGACGTTTCCCGCCGGCGAACGTCCGCATGCACTCCACTGCATGCAAATGAATAATTGTTCATTCATCTCTTGATTTCGTAAAAACTCGCAGGTAGAGTGAACGAACATTCAGTCAGTTGATGGGCATCAAACAGACTGAACAGGTGGCGGGACCGGAACGACTTGGCCGGACAGGCTCCCCGACAGGGCGGGGCAATCAAAAGGAGACAGGTTCATGAACGACGGATTGTTTGACCAGTTCAAAGAGTGGTACGAGAAGCGCCACGACTACGCCCGCGCATGGAAGGCGCGCACCGGCGGCCAGGTCGTCGCAACGATGTGCACCTACACGCCGGAAGAGCTCCTGATCGCGGCCGGCATGCTGCCGGTGCGCGTGCTCGGCGCGCACGAGCCGCAGAACGTGACCGAGCCGCACATCTTCGGCATGTTCTGTCCGTTCTGCCGCGACTCGCTCGCACAGGGCCTGCTGGGCCGCTTCGACTACGCGGAAGGCGTCACGCTGACGCAGTCCTGCATCCAGTACCGCCAGGCCTACAGCTCGTGGCGCCAGAACGTGCCGAGCGTGCAGTGGGACTACTACGTCGCGATGCCGAACGACGTGCAGTCGCCGCATTCGCGCAAGGCGCATTACGCCGAGATCCAGCAGTTCCGCGTGTTCCTGCAGACGCTCACCGGCAAGGAAATCACCGACGCCATGCTGCGCGACGCGCTCGCGGTGATGGACGAGAACCGCCGCCTGCTGCGCGAGCTGTTCGACTACCGCAAGGCGGATGAACCCAAGGTCACCGGCGTCGAGGCGCTGTACGCGTCGATCACCGTGCAGTTCATCGACAAGCGCGAACACAACGAGATGCTGAAGAAGGTGCTCGCCGCGCTGCCGGCGCGCAAGGTGACGCGGCCGACGGGCGCGCGCTTCATGACCATCGGTTCGGAGAACGACGACGTCTCCTTCATGGCGATGGTCGAGTCGGTTGGTGCCACCATCGTGATCGACGACCAGTGCTCCGGCACGCGCTACTTCTGGAACGCGTCGAAGAACGACGACGACGTGGTCAAGGCCATCGCGGACCGCTACTGCGACCGCCCGGCCTGCCCGACCAAGGACTACCCGGCGCACACCCGCTTCGATCACGTGCTGAACCTGGCCAAGGAATACAAGGTGCAGGCGGCCGTCTTCCTGCAGCAGAAGTTCTGCGATCCGCACGAGGGCGACTACCCGGACCTGAAGCGTCACCTCGAAGCCAACGGCATCCCGACGCTGTTCCTCGAATTCGACATCACGAACCCGATCGGCCCGTTCCGCATCCGCATCGAAGCGATGCTCGAGACGCTGAGCGAAGAAGAACTGTTCTGAGCCCCACAGGAGACTAGTCATGGACATGAAGGCGCTTTACCCGACCGAGCCGCTCAAGCTGTGGAGCAAGGCCAAGGAGCTGCGCGAGCAGTATTATCAGAACTACGCCCGCGCCAAGGAAAACGGCGGCATCCGCTGGTCCGCGGCCGGCTGGTCCTTCGACGCGATCCCGACCTCGCTCGGCGACGACGTCTATCCGCTGACCGGCGAGCCGTATTCGGCAGGCGTGTCACTCGACAAGAAGTTTACGCAGCGCTGCCTCGACGCAGCCGAGTCCTACGGCTTCGCCCGCGACATGTGCTCCTACATGCGCATCTACTGGGGCAGCATGCACCTCGACGAGTACTTCTACGGCGGCAAGTGGCCGAAGTCGGACTTCATCTACCAGACGCAGATCTGCTGCTCGCACGCGAAGTGGTACCAGCACGTCGCGCGCGTGAAGAACATCCCCGACTTCTATGTCGACGTCTCGGTCGGCGCGTACAAGGACCTCACCCCGGAACGGCTCGACTACGTGACGGCGCAGCTGCACGACTCGATCGAGTTCGTCGAGAAGGCGACCGGGCGCAAGTGCGACGACGAGCTGCTGATCCGCGCGATCAAGAACGAGATGCGCTCGACCAGCCGCTGGGCGCAGATCTGCGAGCTGCAGAAGGCTCGCCCCGCGCCGCTCGACGAGAAGACGATGTACTCGCTTTACGTGCTGTGCATCCTGCACAAGTCGTCGCAGTGGTGCGCGGACTTCATGGACGAGCTGTACGACGAAGTGAAGGACCGCGTCGTGCGCGGCATTGCCGCGGTGCCCAACGAGCGCTGCCGCCTGATGTCCGACACGCAGCCGCCCTGGCCCTTCCTGAAGATCTTCCGCTACCTCGAGAGCTACGGTGCGGTGTCGATCGGCTCCCTCTACACCTTCGGCCTCGAAGGTACCTGGGAGTACAAGGAGGACGGCTCCTGGGGCGCGCGCACCGTGCCGTGGGAGAAGGGCATCGAGATGAACGATCGCGACACGGCGCTGCGCCTGTATGCGGACTGGAACCTCTCGAAGCCGCTGTGGCAGCAGTTCTTCGACCCCTCGGTGAAGTCCGAGATGATGCTCAACATCGCGCGCGACTGGGGTGTCGACGGCTGCATGATGCACCTCAACCGCGGCTGCGAAGGCCTGTCGGTCGGCATCATGGAAAACCGCCAGGCGATGGCCAAGGCCGGCATCCCGATCATGACCTACGAGGGGAACATGGGCGACGAGCGGGAGTTCGACGAGGTGCGCACGCAGGGGCGCGTCGATGCCTTCATGGAGCAGCTCGGGCTGCGCAAGCTGGCCGTCTGATTGGTGGGCTTCTTGTTCCTCCCCCTTCAAGGGGGGAGGTTTAGGAGGGGGATGGGTTTCGGTGGTGGCCGCTGAACCCATCCCCACCCCAACCCTCCCCTTGAAGGGGAGGGAGCAGGCCCTGCAACTCGCAAACCTATTACCCAATTGCTCGCCGCGCTAAAACCCCAAACCCCGCAGAGAGCGACGCGCGCGGACGACACGTACAAGCAATGCCAACGAGATGAGGACATGAAGATGATCACAGCAGGAATCGACATGGGTTCGCGCAGCGTGAAGGTCGTGCTGCTTGAAGAGCTCGACATGGAAGGCAAGCCGCAGCTGTTCGTCAAGAAGGCGCACATGATGCTGCCGGGCGACCTCGATGCGGACCAAGCCGCCGAACGGGCCTACGACGATGCGTTGAAGGCGGCGGGCGTGAGCCGCGACCAGGTGAAGTCGGTTTTCGCCACCGGCGCAGGCCGCAGCCAGGTCGCCTTCGCGACCGAAGGCGTCACCGAGATGACGGCCGGTGCGCGCGGCGCTGTGTACATGTATCCGCAGGCCCGCACCGTGGTGGACGTCGGTGCCGAGGAAGGTCGTGGCATCAAGACCGACTCGGCCGGCAAGGCCATCGACTTCGCCGGCAACGAGAAGTGCGCCGCGGGTGCGGGTTCCTTCGCCGAGGCGATGAGCCGCGCGCTGCAGCTGTCGCTCAAGGAGTTCGGCGAGGCGAGCCTGAAGTCGGACAAGAGCATCCCGATGAACGCGCAATGCACAGTGTTCGCGGAGTCGGAAGTGGTGTCGCTGATCCACTCCTCGACGCCCAAGGAAGACATTGCGAAGGCGGTGCTGGATGCGGTGGCGAGCCGCGTGTGCGCGATGGTTCGTCGCGTCGGCATCGAAGGCAACGTCGTGCTGATCGGCGGCATGGGCCACAACCCTGGTTTCGTCCAGTCGCTGAAGAACGCGATGGAGGTGGACGAGGTGCTGCTGCCCGAGCTGCCCGAATTCGCCAGCGCGCTAGGCTGCGCGCTGATCGCGGCCGAGCGCCTGCACTGAACCGACCGGACATGAATCGAGGAGCACGCAAATGAATGCAGGAATGGACGAAGCAAAGTTGGCCACCGCCGCCCCCGAGAAGAAGGAATTCTGGCGCTGGCAGGAAAACACCTGGTACGACGAGACCAAGAACTGGAAGGACGCCAAGATCATCACCTGCGGCATCGACGTCGGGTCGGTGTCCTCGCAGGCGGTGCTGGTCTGTGACGGCGAGCTGTATGGCTACAACAGCATGCGCACCGGCAACAACTCGCCGGACTCGGCCAAGAATGCCCTGCAGGGCATCATGGACAAGATCGGCATGAAGCTCGAGGACATCAACTACGTCGTCGGCACCGGCTACGGCCGCGTGAACGTGCCCTTCGCCCACAAGGCGATCACCGAAATTGCCTGCCATGCCCGCGGCGCGAACTACATGGGCGGCAACAAGGTGCGCACCATCCTCGACATGGGCGGCCAGGACTGCAAGGCCATCCACTGCGACGAGAAGGGCAAGGTCACGAACTTCCTGATGAACGACAAGTGCGCAGCCGGAACGGGTCGCGGCATGGAAGTCGTCTCCGACCTGATGCAGATCCCGATCGCCGAACTCGGTCCGCGCTCGTTCGACGTGGAAAAAGAGCCGGAAGCCGTCTCCTCGGTGTGCGTCGTCTTCGCCAAGTCGGAGGCGCTCGGCCTGCTCAAGGCTGGCTACACGAAGAACATGGTGATCGCGGCGTACTGCCAGGCGATGGCCGAGCGTGTCGTGAGCCTGCTGGAGCGTATTGGTGTCGAGGAAGGCTTCTTCATCACCGGCGGCATCGCGAAGAACCCGGGCGTCGTGAAGCGGATCGAGAAGCTGCTGGGCATCAAGGCCGTCGATACCAAGATCGACAGCCAGATCGCGGGCGCGCTGGGCGCGGCACTCTTCGGCTACACGCTGATGCAGAAGCAGGCCGTCAAGGCCTGAGCTTGAGGCGCGCCCGGTCCGGGCGCGCCATCCACGGAGGAAGACACATGGCGAACCAGACGCGGGTCATGCGGGTGCTCAGGAAAGACGATCTGGACGCGATCGTCCGCATCGACCAGGTAGCCTCGAAGCAGGACCGGCGCGAGTACTACACGCGCAAGATCGAGGCGACACTGAACCCGAATCACAACATCAACGTGTCGCTCGTGTGCGAGATCGACGGCCGCGTCGCCGGTTTCGTCATGGGCGACGTCTATTTCGGCGAGTTCGGCATCCCCGAGACCTCGGCGACGATCGACACCATCGGCGTCGATCCGGAGTTGCAGGCACACGGTGTCGGCAGCGAGCTGCTCGACCAGTTCATGACCAACATGAAGGTGGCGGGCGTGAAGAAGGTGTATACGTCGGTGAACTGGGACGACTTCGCGCTCGCGCGGTTTTTCTCGCGCCAGCGCTTCGCCCCGTCGAAGCGGGTCAACCTGGAATACGCGGTCGCCTGACGCCGTACGCAGGATGCCCGGAAAGCGTGCGAGGCCGGATTTCCGGCCTCGTTTCCTTCCGGCGAGCCGGTCCCTGGCGGCGCATCAGCATCGTTATTTCACTGGTTAAAGCCGCACGCGGAAACAGGATTCGGTCTTGGCCATGAACGGGCAAATTCCCGTTGACGCCACTACCAAAATGAACGAGTATTCATTCACCGAACGGCGGCGTACTTCAGATACTGGAAACGCCGCGTTCTCGCCCCGGCAGGGGCAACCGAAAGTGGAGGATGTGATGACGGCAGATTCTGGTCGTGCCCTCGCTGGAAAACACGTGGTGATCACCGGCGGTGGCCGCGGTATCGGTGCCGCGATCGCGGCGGCGCTGTCTGCGCAGGGCGCACGCCTCACGCTTATGGGACGCAACCGCGGGCAGCTCGAAGAGCGGGCCGCAGTGCTGCGTACGCTCGGCGGCGAGTCCTGCGAAGTGCATTGCGAGGCTGTCGATGTCGCCGACGAGGCATCGGTGGTATCGGCCTTTGCCGCCGCCGCCAAACGCCTCGGCCCGGTCGCGGTGCTGGTCAACAACGCCGGCCAGGCGGGCAGCGCCCCTTTCCTGCGCACCGAAAGCGCGCTGTGGCAGCAGATGCTGGCCGTGAATCTCACCGGCACCTATCTCGCGACCCGCGCCGCGCTGCCGGACATGCTCGCGGCGGGCTGGGGCCGCATCATCAACGTCGCCAGCACCGCGGGGGAGAAGGGCTACCCCTACGTCACCGCCTACTGCGCCGCCAAGCACGGCGTCATCGGCCTGACGCGCTCGCTGGCACTCGAGCTTGCGCACAAGCACGTCACCGTGAACGCCGTGTGTCCCGGCTATACCGATACCGACATCGTGCGCGACGCGGTAACCAACATCCGCGAGAAGACGGGCCGCAGCGAAGCCGAGGCGCTCGCCGAGCTGGCGAAGCACAACCCCCAAGGTCGACTGGTGCGCCCGGAGGAGGTCGCCAATGCGGTGCTGTGGCTGTGCCTGCCGGGCTCCGATGCGATCACCGGTCAGGCGATCTCGGTGTCCGGCGGCGAGGTGATGTGAGGCAGCCCGCAAGGGGGCGACGGAGTTATTGGTACGGCAACTCCCTCCCCTTCAAGGGGAGGGTTGGGGTGGGGATGGGTCTAGCAGCCGTCGCTGAAACCCATCCCCCTCCTGACCTCCCCCTTGAAGGGGGAGGAACGCAGTGCCCGAGCGGGCGCCGCATCGGACAGAAACCATAAGGAGCAGGGCGGGCGCAACCGGCGCACCGACCCGAGAGGAGACGCAAAGATGAGTGATCGAAGCTATCTGGAGTGGCCCTTTTTCGAAGAGCGCCACCGCGGCATGCAAGTCGAGCTTGAAGCCTGGGCCGCCGCGCACATCGACGGCCACCCGCACGGGGACCTGGACGACGCCTGCCGTGAGCTGGTGCGCAAACTCGGTGCTGACGGCTGGTTGCGCTACATGGTCGGCGGCACTGCCTACGGCGGCCGGCACGACACCATCGACACGCGCGCCGTGTGTCTGCTGCGCGAGACGCTGGCACGCCATTCCGGTCTCGCCGACTTCGCCTTGGGCATGCAGGGGCTGGGCTCGGGGGCGATCACGCTGCACGGCACCGATGCGCAGAAGCGCAAGTACCTGAGCGAAGTTGCTGCCGGCCGTGCAATCCCCGCCTTCGCGCTGTCCGAGCCGGATTCCGGTTCCGACGTCGCGGCGATGGCGTGCAGCGCGCGTCGCGACGGCAATGACTACGTGCTCGACGGCGAGAAGACGTGGATCTCCAACGGCGGCATCGCCGACTTCTATGTCGTGTTCGCCCGCACGGGCGAGGCGCCGGGCGCACGCGGGCTGTCGGCCTTCATCGTGGAGGCGAATCTGCCCGGCTTCGAGATCGCCGAGCGCATCGACGTGATCGCCCCGCATCCGCTGGCACGCCTGCGCTTCACCGGCTGTCGCGTGCCCGCAGCAAACCTGCTGGGAGCGCCGGGGCAGGGCTTCAAGGTCGCGATGCAGACGCTGGACATCTTCCGTACTTCCGTCGCCGCCGCCGCGCTCGGCTTCGCGCGCCGCGCGCTCGACGAAGGCCTGCGCCGTGCGACCACGCGCGACATGTTCGGCAAGAAACTCGCGGACTTCCAGATCACGCAGGCCAAGCTCGCGCAGATGGCGACCCACGTCGACACCGCCGCGCTCCTGACCTACCGCGCCGCGTGGATGCGCGACCAGGGCAAGAACATCACCGGCGCCGCGGCGATGGCCAAGATGACCTCCACCGAGACCGCGCAGCAGGTCATCGATGCCGCCGTGCAGTTGTGGGGCGGCTGCGGTGTCGTCAGCGAGCACCCGGTCGAACGCCTGTACCGCGAGATCCGCGCGCTGCGCATCTACGAGGGGGCGACCGAGGTGCAGCAGCTCATTATCGCCCGGCAGACCCTCTCCGCCTGGGAGCAGGAACAGGCCGTCTGAGCCTGGCAAGGGATCGCGGCGGGCGTCGTACGGCGCCCGCCGCACGCTCCCATTTTCTCGGCATGTCTAATGAGTGAACGTTCAACCAGTTGAACGCACGAGGAGGAGACAAACCATGCATGCAAGCGTAGTGAGCCTGAACGCGGCCAGCGCCGCCGGGCTGCGGCCCGCCAAGGTGTGCGGCGCCACAAGCGCAGAGCAGGAGGAGGGCGTGAATGAGGACGCCGGCGTCCAGCTCGAACCCGGTTCGATCAAGCATGTCGCACACCCTGAAGCCTTGCCGCACGGGCCGTGGGGCCGCCGCCTGTACGCGGCGAGCCGCGTATCCGCGCTGATGGGGGGAACGATCTTCATGCTGCTGATCGGCATGTCCCTCGTGTCCATCGTCGGGCGCAAGCTGTTCGCACTGCCCGTGCCGGGCGATTTCGAGGTCTTGCAGATGGGCGCGGCCGTGGCGTCGGCGACCTTCTTCTCGTACTGCCAGATGGTCGACGGCCACGTGCGCGTCGACTTCTTCACACACTGGCTGCCGCAGCGCGGGCGCGCCTTCCTCGACGGCTTCGCGGCGCTGCTGATGGGTGCCGTTGCGCTGCTCATCGCGTGGCGGACAGGCGTCGCGGCCGTGTCGTCCTACGAATCGGGCGAGGCCTCGCTGATGCTGGGCTGGCCGGGCTGGATCTCGATCGCGCTGATCGTGCCGGCCTTCGTGCTGTTCGCAGCGACCAGCCTGTACACCGCGGGCCGTCGCTTCCGCGTCATGATCGGAGGTGAAAAATGAGCGGTATTGCGATCGGCGCGACGATGTTCGCGGTGCTGCTGGTGCTGCTGGTGCTGCGCGTGCATATCGGCATCACGATGTTCCTCGTCGGCGCAGCGGGCTACCTGACGATGATGGGGGGCGAAATCAATCCCTTCCTCAACACGCTGAAGAACCTCGCCTATGCGCGGCTCTCCAACTACGATCTGGCCGTCATCCCGATGTTCCTGCTGATGGGCCAGTTCGCGACCCACGGCGGCCTGTCGCGCGCGCTGTTCCGCTGCGTGAGCTCGCTGGTCGGGCACTGGCGCGGGGGCGTCGCGATCGCCTCGACCGGCGCTTGTGCGGGCTTCGGCGCCATCTGCGGCTCCTCGCTCGCGACCGCGGCGACGATGGGCCAGGTCGCGCTGCCGGAGCTCAAGCGCTACAACTACTCGGGTGCATTGGCGACGGGCGCCCTGGCTGCCGGCGGCACGCTCGGCATCCTGATCCCGCCCTCGGTGCCGCTGGTCATCTACGCGGTGCTCACGCAGGAGTCGATCGGCAAGCTCTTCATGGCCGCGGTGCTGCCGGGCCTGATTGCCATGCTTGGCTACATGCTGGTGATCCGTATCATCGTCACGCTCAAGCCCGAGGCCGGTCCGGCCGGCCCCCACGTGCCGCTGGCGGAGAAGCTGCGCTCGATCGCCAACGTCACGCCGGTCGCCCTGATCTTCCTCGTCGTCATCGTCGGCATCTACGGCGGCTGGGCCAACCCGACCGAGGCGGCCTCGATCGGCGCCGCGGCCTGCGGCATCCTCGCGGTCGTCACCGGCGGCATGCGTGCCGAAGGCATCCGGGAGAGCGTGCTCGGGGCCGCCGAGGCCACCGCGATGATCTTCCTCGTGCTGCTCGGCGCCGACATGCTCAACACCGGCCTTGCGCTCACGCAGATGCCGGCCGAGCTCGCGAACTGGGTCAAGGACAGCGGCCTGTCCCCGCTGCTGGTGCTCACCGCGATCCTGCTGATCTACGTCTTCCTCGGCTGCGTCATGGATGCGCTGGCGATGATCCTGCTGACTATCCCCATCTTCTATCCGATGGTGATGGGGCTGGAGTTCTGGGGCCTGACCCCGGACGAGAAGTCGATCTGGTTCGGCATCCTGGTGCTGATGGTGGTCGAGATCGGCCTCGTGCATCCGCCGGTCGGCATGAACATCTACATCATCAACAAGGCCGCCAAGGACGTGCCGCTCACCGACACCTTCCGCGGGGTGATGCCCTTCCTCGCATCGGACGTCGTGCGCATCACACTGCTGCTGTTCTTTCCCGCCATATCGCTTTACCTGGTCCGGACCTTCGGCGGCTGACAAGCCGAGGCCGGCCTTCCATTACAAAGAGGAGACGCGAATGAACACCGGAAAACTGCTCAAGCCGCTGCTGGCCGCCCTGCTGCTCGCGGGCGGCGCCGCCCAGGCCCAGTCGGACAAGGTCGTGACGCTGCGCGTGCATCACTTCCTGCCACCGTCATCGAACACTCAGGTCAAGTTCCTCGAACCCTGGTGCGCCAAGATCGGCGCCGAATCGGGCGGGCGCCTGAAGTGCCAGATCTACCCCGCGATGCAGATGGGCGGCACGCCGCCGCAGCTCTTCGACCAGGCCAAGGACGGCGTCGCCGACATCGTCTGGGCGGTGCCCGGCTACCAGGCGGGCCGCTTCCTCGTCTCGGAGGTGTTCGAACTGCCCTTCATGGGCAGCTCGGGCGAGAAGTCCAGCCGCGCGCTGTGGACCTACGCGACGAAGAATGCCACCGCGGAATTCAAGGGTGTGCGCCCGCTGGTGTTCCACGTCATCTCGGGCATGGCGCTGCACACGACGAAGAAGCAGGTCAAGACGATCGACGACCTCGCAGGACTGAAGCTGCGCGCGCCGACGCGACTGGCGACCAAGATGGTCGCGGCGCTGGGCGCCACCCCGGTACCGATGCCGGTGCCGATGGTCACCGAGAGCCTCGCCAAGGGCGTGATCGACGGCGCGATGATCCCCTGGGAAGTCGTGCCGGCGATGAAGGTCCAGGAGGTCGTCAAGTTTCACAGCGAAACCGACCCCAGCCTGCCGCTGCTGTCGACGACGACCTTTATCCTGGCGATGAACCCGGCGAAATATGACAGCCTGCCGCCCGAGCTGAAGCAGGTCATCGACGCCAACAGCGGCCCGGAAGTGTCCGCATGGGCGGGCAAGATCTGGGACGAGGCGACGCTGACCGGGCGCCAAGCGGGCGTCGACCGCAAGAACACCTTCTACACGGTGCCTGCTGCCGAGGTGGGCAAGTGGCAGAAGGCGTCCGAGTCGGTCACGGCCGACTGGGTCAAGGAAGTCAGCGCCAAGGGCTATGACGGACAGAAGTTGTTGGCTGAAGCCCAGTCCCTTCTCAAGAACTGAGCGGCTTGCGGCCCGCCTTGCGCCCCGGCATGCCCCGCCGGGGACCCCTTCGGTCGTCCTGGAGCAGATATGAGTTTTGACAATAGTGCGCGCTGCGGCGCGATGAACGCCGCCGACGAGATCATCGGCCCTCCCCTCGCGCAGGGTCTCGCCGACCAGCCCGCGATCGTCGGCGGCGCGCGTTCCGTCACCTACGGTGAACTCGAGGCGATGGTCAATCGCACCGGCAACGCCATGAAGGCGCACGGCGTCGGGCGCGGCGAGCGTGTCCTCTTCCTGATGGACGATTCGCCCGAGATGGTCGCGGGCTACCTGGGCGCGATGCGCATTGGCGCCGTCGCGGTAGCCCTCAACGTGCGGCTCGCACCGCGCGACGTGCGCTATGTGATCGAGGACAGCGCCTGTCGCCTGCTGTTCGTCGATGCGGAATTCGCCCATCTTTACCAGGAAATCGCCGGCGAGCTTGCCGACCCGCCGCAAGTCGTCGTGCGCGGTGCACCGCAACGCATCGGCATGGCGCTCGACGATTTCGTCGCGGGGCAGCCCGACACGCTGGCATCCGAGCCTGCGGCGCCCGAAGACATCGCCTTCTGGGTGTATTCCTCGGGCACGACGGGACGGCCCAAGGCGGTGATGCACTCTCACGGCTGCGTGCTGATCGCCGACCGCATGGAGGCCGAATACTTCGGTGTACGCCCGGGCGATCGCATCTTCGCGACGTCGAAAATGTTCTTCGGCTGGGCGCTGGGCCATTCCATGATGGGCGGGCTGCGCTGCGGCGCGACGGTCATCGTCGCGGCCGGCTGGCCCGACCCGGTGCGCATGATCGAGGTGGTCGACACCCACCGCCCGACGCTGTTCTTCAGCACGCCGGTGATGTATCGCAACCTGCTGCGCGAGGGGGTAGGCGCGAGTGAGGGCTTCCGCAACGTGCGCCATTTCCTGTCGGCGGGCGAGAAGCTGCCCGAGACGCTGTACCAGTCCTGGCTGGAAGCGACCGGCAAGCCCCTCATCGACGGAATCGGCGCCTCGGAGACGATCTTCCTCTTCCTCGTCAATGACGCGGGCGCGCAACGGCCCGGCTCTTGCGGCAAGCCCGTGCCCTGGGCCGAAGTGCGCCTGGTCGACGAGGCCGGCGCGGACGTCGTCGAGCCCGACATCCCGGGTCAGATCGCGATCCGCACGCCCTCGCAGTTCCGCGGCTACTGGAATCTGCCCGAACAGACGGCGAAGTCCTTGCGCGATGGCTGGTATTTCCCCGGCGACATGTTCAGCTTCGACCGTGACGGCTACTGGTATCACAACGGCCGCGCCGACGACATGCTCAAGATCTCCGGCCAGTGGGTGAGTCCGTCGGAGATCGAGGGGTGCGCGATGACCGCCCCCGGCATCGCAGAGGCTGTCGTCGTCGGCGTGCCGCAGGAGGACGGCCTCACGCGCCTCGTGCTCGTGGCCGTACCGAAGGACCCCTCGGCAAGCCAGTCGCGCCTGTCCACCCAGGTGCAGGACACCCTGATGGCGAACCTCTCGATCTACAAATGCCCCCGCACGGTGCGCTTCGTGGACGAGCTGCCGCGTACTGCGACCGGCAAGATCCAGAAGTTCCGTCTGCGCGAGCTGCTCAAGGCCGGGCGGCTGTAGGGCGCCCGGCCGCCAGTCGGCCTGCGCCCCGGTCGGATACGCACGGACTTAGGGCGGGAGGAGCGCAGCGTATCCCGCCAACCCCGCAGCCGGGGGCATACTCACCCGCTGCATGGCGGGATCCGCCTTCGGCTCCTCCCGCCCTACGAAACTGATTGAGCATTCATTTCAAACGGCCGGATCTCCGGCAGGTTGCATGCATGCGTCGGGCATTTGAATGCCCGTGACAACGCTTCATAACAAGCGGACACGGTGCTCATGGGATTCTTCCGATTTTCGCGAAAGGGGTTGACTAAGTCGATCGAGTGAACGATCATTCATTCAACTGCTGGCGGAACCGGAAACGGCACGCTGCAGCAAACAGATAACGGGGCGGCGGAAGCGAAGGCGCCCCAGACTCGACTGA
This sequence comes from Azoarcus sp. CIB, assembly GCF_001190925.1. Classification (NCBI taxonomy): domain Bacteria; kingdom Pseudomonadati; phylum Pseudomonadota; class Betaproteobacteria; order Rhodocyclales; family Zoogloeaceae; genus Azoarcus; species Azoarcus sp. CIB. The sequence continues at coordinate 5,112,823 of NZ_CP011072.1, read as the reverse complement.
CTGGTGAATGAGGAGACAGACAAATGAACCTGCAAGGCAAAACGGCCGTCGTCACCGGCGGCGCATCGGGGATCGGGTATGCGACGGCGGAGACGCTGGCGCGGGCGGGTGCCAAGGTCGTGATCGGAGACATCGACGCGGCCAAGGGCGCGGCTGCGGCCGGCATGCTCGCCGAGCAACACCTCGACGTCGACTTCGTCCGGCTGGACGTGACCGACATCGACTCCATTCACGCCTTCCGTGACGAAACCTATCGCCGCCATCCCCAGGTCGACATCGTCGCCAACGTGGCCGGATGGGGCAAGATCCAGCCCTTCATGGAGAACACGCCCGACTTCTGGCGCAAGGTGATCGACCTCAACCTGCTCGGGCCGGTTGCGGTGTCGCATGCCTTCCTGCAGCAGATGATCGAGCGCGGCTCGGGCAAGATCGTCACCGTGTCGAGCGACGCCGGTCGCGTCGGCAGCCTCGGCGAGACCGTCTATTCGGGTGCCAAGGGCGGCGCGATCGCCTTCACCAAGTCGCTCGCCCGCGAAGTCGCGCGCTACAACATCAACGTCAACTGCGTGTGCCCCGGCCCGACCGACACGCCCCTGCTGCAGGCCGTGCCGGAGAAGCACCGCGAAGCCTTCGTCAAAGCCACGCCGATGCGCCGCCTCGCCAAGCCGTCCGAGCTCGCCGACGCCGTGCTGTTCTTCGCCAGCGACCGCGCGAGCTTCATCACCGGTCAGGTCATCAGCGTCAGCGGCGGTCTCACGCTCGCCGGATGAGTGATTGTTCATTCGCAATACGCAAGCACGCAATCCACTCCCAGGAGAATCTCATGTACAAGCTCAAAGCCGCCGAATGGCGTCCGGAACACTTCAAGCTCGAAGTCGCCGACCGTGTCGCGACCATCACCCTCAACCGCCCCGAGCGCAAGAATCCGCTCACCTTCGAGAGCTACGCCGAACTGCGCGACACCTTCATCAAGCTGCAGTACGCCGAGGACGTGCGCGCGGTCGTGATGACCGGCGCCGGCGGCAACTTCTGCTCGGGCGGCGACGTGCATGACATCATCGGCCCGCTGACCAAGATGGACATGACCGGCCTGCTGGCCTTCACGCGCATGACCGGCAATCTGGTCAAGGAGATGCGCAACTGCCCGCAGCCCATCATCTCGGCGGTCGACGGCGTGTGCGCCGGCGCCGGCGCGATCATCACGATGGCCTCCGACCTGCGCTACGCGACGCCCGAGGCGAAGACCGCCTTCCTCTTCGTGCGTGTGGGCCTCGCCGGCTGCGACATGGGCGCGTGCAGCATCCTGCCGCGCATCATCGGCCAGGGCCGCGCCTCCGAGCTGCTCTACACCGGCCGCTCCATGAGCGCCGAGGAGGGTCGCGCCTGGGGTTACTTCAATGACGTCGTGCCGGCCGAGAAGGTGTTGGCGAAGGCGCAGGAGATGGCGCTGTCGCTCGCCAACGGCCCGGCCTTCGCGCATTCGGTGACGAAGAAGTGCCTGCACCAGGAATGGAACCAGACCATCGAGCAGGCGCTCGAGACCGAAGCCGAAGCACAGGCGATCTGCATGCAGACGGAGGATTTCACGCGCGCCTACAACGCCTTCGTGAACAAGCAGGTGCCGAAGTTCGAAGGTAATTGACGTTTCGGCGCGCCGGGCGGCCGTCCCCGCGGCCCGGATGCGCCTTGTCGTGCGGCCGTGCGCGTGCAGCCACGCGCCGGCCGGTTTCCCGGGGGCGTCGCGTCAACGGCCGCTGCGATCCTGCCAACGATGTCTCCTCCGATGTGCGCAGAGGCCGGCGACGCCCCATTTTTCGAACTGCCCGCAGCTCCCAAGGACATCCTGATGATTTCGCTGAGGATTGAGGATTCGGTCGCGACCGTGACCCTGTGCCGCGCGCCGGTCAATGCGATCAACGAGGAATGGATAGCCGCGTTCGACCGCATCCTCGCCGAACTCGAGCACACGCCGCGCGTCAATGTGTTGTGGATCCGCAGCGCCGAGCGCGTGTTCTGCGCCGGCGCCGACCTCGACGTGATCGGCTCACTCTTCGCCACCGAGGCCGGCCGCGTGCAGATGATCGCCATCACGCGGCGTATGCAGCAGCTCTACGCCCGCCTCGAACGCCTGCCGCAGGTCACCGTCGCCGAGATCGGCGGCGCGGCGATGGGCGGCGGCTTCGAGCTCGCGCTCGCGTGCGACCTGCGCGTCGTCGCCGACTCCGCCAAGGTCGGTCTGCCCGAAGCGCGCCTGGGCCTGCTCCCGGCCGCGGGCGGCACGCAGCGCATGACGCGCATCTGCGGCGAGGCCGTCGCGCGGCGCCTGATCCTCGGCGCCGAAGTCGTCGGCGGCGTGGACGCCGTGAAGCTCGGCTGCGCGCACTGGGTGGCCCCGGCCGCCGAACTGGAAGAGTTCACGCGCGGAGTCGTCACGCGCATCGCCGCGCTGCCGGCGCTGGCCCTGTCCGAGTGCAAGCGCTGCATCACGGTCGCGGTGGAGGGCGACGAAGACGGCTACCAAGTCGAACTTGCGGGCAGCGCCGCCCTGCTGGCCGACGGCGAAACGCAGCAGCGCGTGCGGGCCTTCCTGAACCGGCAGTAGTGCCCGGAACAGGATGGTCGTGCATGGAATCGTAGTCTCAGGTATCTCCGCTCCTTGATCGAGGAATGGATCCGTAGGGCGGGAGGAGCGCAGCGCATCCCGCCACGCGGCGTTTGGACGCGCCTCGGCGAGCGGATTGGCGGGATACGCTGTGCTCCTCCCGCCCTACGGCAGTTCGCCCGAGAGTTTGGGAGGCGGAAACCCGGCTGCACCGGTGGCACAATACGGCGTCCGGCCCGATGCCGGAAAGTTGTGGCAATGGTTCACCCGAGGGAATGGACATGAGTTCAGCAGAAAGCGTCAAAAGCGTCGTGACGGACCCCAAGCTGGTCGAGGAGCGCCGTCACCAGATCATCAGCGCGGCCACCAAGCTCTTTTCCGAGCAGGGCTACTACACGACGACGATTCTGCAGATCGCCCGCGAGGCCAAGGTCAGCACCGGCCTGATCTACCAGTACTTCGGCGACAAGGACGACATCCTGTTCCTGACGCTGAAGAACGTGCTCGACACCTATGAACAGGAAATTCCGCGGCAGATCGAAGGCCTGACGCATCCCGTCGAGCGCCTGTGCCACGCGGTGTGGGCCTACTGCGCGGTCGTCGACGCCCAGCGCGACGCGACGGTGCTCGCCTACCGCTCGACCAAGTCGCTGCGCGCGGACCGGCGTGTGCTGATCAAGGACGGCGAGACGCGCACCAACCGCATGATCGAGAAATCGATCCGTGCGTGCACGGCCGGCGGCTTCATGCGGCCGGTGAACGAATATCTCCTGTGCTACCAGATCGTCAATTTCGCCCACGCCTGGGCGCTCAAGCACTGGGCCTTCGTCGACCGCTTCAGCCTCGCCGAATACGTCGAGGAAGGCCTGCTGCTCCTCGTCGAACCCTTCCTCACCGCGAAGGGCAAGACCGCAATGGCGAAAGTCCCGCGGAGCGCCGAGGCGCTGGTGCGCGAACCCACCTGAAGCCGCGTAGTGCGGGGCGCAAGCGGCAGGATTCCCCATGTCGTTCGTCCTACAACCCCGGTAAGCAAATGCCGTTCGGGCTGAACCTGTCGAAGCCCTGCCAACGCCGTTCGCAGGCCCGTGCTCGCCCTGGCCCGCATTTTTCTTTCGATGTCATATGTGTGCGAATGTAAAATGCACCTGCAAACGCCATCGACATGAACACGTAGTCATCGTCCGAGCAGCCCGTTGACCCCGTGCCCCATCCGATCGAATGGCGACGGATGACAACGGAGAACGGATTCGCGACATGGCCAAGTTCCTCAACACCAGCGCCACCAACTACTTCCTCGAAGAACTGATCAAGACCGCCAAGGATCGCCTGATCCTGATCAGCCCCTTCCTCAAGCTCAACGACCGCATGAAGGAGCTCCTGGCCGACAAGGACAGGCTCAAGATCGACGTGCGCATCGTTTATGGCAAGAGCGAGCTGCAGCCCGAGGAAATCAACTGGCTCAAGGAACTGAGCTACGTCCGCACCAGCTTCTGCAAGAACCTGCACGCCAAGTGCTACCTGAACGAAGAGTTGGCCATCATCACCAGCCTCAACCTCTACGAGTTCAGCCAGGTCAACAACAACGAGATGGGTGTCCTCATCCGCCGCAACGACGACGCGGAGCTCTACAAGGACACCTACGAAGAAGCGCAGCGCATCATCCGCATCAGCGACGAAGTGCGCATCACGCTGGAGCGCGTGACGACCGAAGCGCGGGCCGACGGCGACGGCAAGGCCGAGAGTGAAGAAGTCGCCGAGAAGGCAGACAAGCTCACCACCTCGAAACTCGCGCAGAAACTGGGCCTCCGCACCGCCGATCTCCTCGACCGCCTCGTCACCGGCGGCCTGCTCGAACTGCGCGACGGCAAGCACTACATCACCGCCAAGGGCAAAGAGGCCGGCGGCGAATTCCGCATGAGCCCGAAATTCGGCCCGTACTTCCTGTGGCCGGAAAGCGTCGGACTTTGATCCGGCCTGCTTCAAGCAGCTGACAGGACAGCAAATGGCTAGGAGCGGTCCTTCATCCGCAACCCGGACCGGTCAGTCGGTCTGTAACTCCACACCTGTAGCTGACGTTCGCCACCCTATGGGGTTCGTCTCGTCGTCGGACTTTGCCGCGAGTCGTGCAACGACTATGTGTCTCGGTCATAAATGGCAGTTTTCGAGCAACGCCGACCCAATCACGAGTCGGATATTTCTACTTCAGACCGGCCCCGAAGCTGGGGAGAGAATCAGGTTTGCCGTGGACTAGACTACAGGAAACGTCCGAATTTTGGGGCTGTCGTGTCCCTATTGCCGCAAGCGCCGCTTAGAACAATGTGCTTGAGGAGATTGAAATGGCCGTGTCCGACACGCATCGTTCCTGTGTATTGGAACCCACAGCATGTGAGCTTGCACTATTCGCATGTCTGGCGCCTCAGGGGCCATTGGATCTCTACGAATTAGAGGCTCTCACGCTCCTTGCCGACGCAACGATCTTGTTCGATGAAATTGTTTACCTCGACTGTCATCGGCCGACATTTCGGTTCGCAAACGCACCGAAGACGCGAGAAGAGCGAGCACAAGAGCTCCTAGTAAAGCACTTGAAGTGGGATTTTTTTAACTGCAACCTCTCGATCCGCGACTATCCGAATTCACCTTGGCACGAGAAAATTTCCTTGACCCGACTCGGAAATGAGTACGACGTCGAAGTGAATGGAATTCTTCGAATTTATAGTCAGTTACCGCATCCTGTCATTGGAAAATTGAGCTGGAGTTCGATTGCCTACATTGACAAAGTAAATAGCGCGGCAGCGAGGTTAGGAGCCACAGTAGTCCATGGAAAGAGCGAGGCAGCCGCTGTACTCGAGCAATACCAGAGGTCCAAGCCCGCCCTTACGGCAGAATTCATTGACCACTACGACTCGGCCCTAAGAAGACGTTTTCTGAGCTCATCACTACGTCGGCATCGCGAGTTGTTGCATTTTGCGCCGCTGTTCTTAGCTTCTGCGATATCGGCTGCAAGTTCCGGGATGCCAGAAGGCATACTATTGGCTATCGCGCAGATGCGCGCGGAAGTAACGGCAACATATCGATCACTCTGCAATGAATTGTTAGTCATAGACCAGCGACGAGCGGAGCGGGTGGTAAGTGAGATCGAAAAGCTACTAAGAGGCCTTGGGCAGAGTGACGAGCCAATCCCACGTTCCCGTGGTCCTGTTGCTCGATCAGCGATCGCCGTGTTTAGGCCGCTCGCCGCAGGCATAAAAATCGCCCAAGGGAGCCACTGATTTATTCGTCCGCCACCGCCCGGCTGGTGGGATGCCTTTGAGATAATGGCCGCTGCTGAGCCACAACGGGACCTCAACCGATGCAATCGAGCTTTTCCGAGCTGGAGTACGCCGCCAAGAAGAAGCAGACGCGGCGTGACCGGTTCCTCGCCGAGATCGAGGCGGTGACGCCGTGGTCGGCGCTGGAGGCCGAGATCGAGCCGTTCTACCCGAAGGGCGCGGGTCGCGGGCGCCCGCCGATCGGGGTGGGACGGATGCTGCGGATGTACGTGGCGCAGCAGTGTTTCGGGTTGTCGGACGAAGGGATTGAGGACGCGATCTACGACAGCCAGGCGATCCGCGGCTTCGTCGGCATCGACTTGGCTCGGGAAGCGGCGCCCGACGCGACCACGCTGTTGAAGTTCCGCCGCCTGCTGGAGACGCACGGGCTTACGCGCAAGATCTTCGAGGTCATCAAGACGCATCTCGCCGAGAAGGGCCTGATGATGCGCGAGGGCACCATCGTTGATGCCACCCTGATCGCTGCGCCGCCCTCGACCAAGAACCGCGCCAAGGCGCGCGACCCCGAGATGCACCAAGCAAAGAAGGGCAACCAGTGGTACTTCGGGATGAAGGCGCACATCGGCGTCGATGCCGAGTCAGGCTTGGTGCATGCGGTGGTCGCGACGGCCGCCCACGTGAGCGACGTGAGCCAGACGCACAAGCTGCTGCACGGTAAGGAGACGGAGGTGCTCGGTGACGCGGGCTATCAGGGCGTCGAGAAGCGCGAAGAGAACCGGGGCACCAAGGTGACCTGGCACGTCGCCATGAAGCGCAGCAAGCGCAAGGCATTGCCGGCCAACCGGCTGGGGAAGCTTCTCGAGAAGCTTGAGCGCGTCAAGGCGAGCATTCGCGCCAAGGTCGAGCACCCGTTCCATGTGGTCAAGAACCTCTTCAAGCATAAGAAGACCCGCTACCGCGGGCTGGCGAAGAACGAAGCTCAGTTGTTCTCGCTCTTCGGCCTGGCCAATCTGTTCCTGGCGCGCCGACCGTTGTTGGCGCTTCATGCCCGAGGTGCGTCCTGATGGGACACCAAGGAGCGAAAACGGGGGGCAACAGCCCGTGAACGACCCGATCGGAAGCGAAAAATGTCTTCGACCTCGAATGGTCATCACTGATACGCGCTCGAAATCGGTCCGCGGGCGCTTGAACTTGATTTGTTCAGCATTTCCCAAGGGGATGTTGAGAAGGCAAGTGACGTACTTGACACGGTAGGGGATTTTTTGGCGGGAGTTGAGGACGTGCATTCCAACATAGTGAAAGAGGCCGACCTCTATCGAAGACTCAATTTCTTCAATCGACTTCACTTTAAGAGACCAACCTCGGACGCTTTCTATAAGGACCTGGAGCGCGTATTTGGACAAATCGAATTTTCTCACCAGGAGCTAGATCAATTTCTTGGAGGGCTGTCGCCAAGTGAAGTCTACCAAAGACGAAGGACCCGCCAGTCATGAGACAGCTTGTCCGGTGGATGCTGCATTGAGCATTGTCGAGCGTCGAACACCTGTTGCGATTTCCTGAGTGGAGAACGTGGAAAGAGAATCTACAGAGTAGTAAGAAGCCTCGCGTCCAGCTATGGCCGGTCCACTCGGAAAGCTGCCATTGCCCCGTCGACAACTGGTACGGCCGGAGTGGGTCGGAAAGGGTCATGCGGACAAACTCATCAGGATCGAAACCTGACCGGAGGCGGGCCAAGCACAAGACAGCACTGACGAATTTGGATGCGCCGCGGCACGAACTTTATCGGCTGCGGCGCAGCGTCATGATGTCCTGAGGGGCCGGCGCCACACCGCTTTGGCGGGCGTGCTCGCCGTTGTTCGGCTCCGAGCGCGGGCCGGTCATGGCCTCGCCGCCATGGTGCTGCGGGTCGAAACGCGCAAGCCGCTGTTCGAGGCTCGGGTTCTCTCGCAAGAGCGGGGTGATGACGACGCGGCCGTTCTCGACCGTGATCCTCACTTGCTGGTCGGCCTCAAGACGAGCTTCGCGCGCCACAACTGCAGGCAGACGTACGGCCAGACTGTTGCCCCAACGTTTGATGGCGAGAATCGCTTCAGTCATGGTGACTGCCCCCCGGATCTTTTAGCGTGGTATAGACGGCCGCTCCGGCCGTTACAAAAATTGTCCGTGACGCGCGTTGTAGCGGCGTAGAGGGCATTTCAACACGCGCACAAAACGTAGGGCGGAAAAGCGCAGCGCCTTCCGCCGAATGAATCCATCTGCATAATGACGGAATGCCGGACTATCGTCGCAACCGGGTCCCTGGCGGGACCTACTTCTTTACCGTCAATCTCCTCGAGCGCAATAGCGGACTTCTGGTCGCGCATATCGACGTCCTACGAGAAGCCGTCCGAAAAGTGCGCTGCGCCCGCCCCTTTCACATCGACGCATGGGTCGTGGTGCCGGATCACATGCATGCTATCTGGACTTTGCCGCCCGGGGACAACGATTACTCCGCACGCTGGAAGGCCATCAAGATTGCATTCGCAAAGGCTCTTCCGAAAACGGAACGCTTGTCCCCGGTGCGTGTGGCAAGAGGCGAGCGGGGTATCTGGCAACGGCGATTCTGGGAGCACACGATCCGCGACGATGGTGACTATGGGGCGCATATGGATTACGTGCATATCAATCCCGTGAAGCATGGACTGGTGACGTGTGTGCGGGACTGGCCGTATTCGTCGTTTCACCGCTGCGTAGCGCGTCGTGTTTATGCGATTGATTGGGCCGGACAGGGAGCCGTCGACGTCGTGGCTGGCGAGCGGGGTGGCTGAGTCGCCATCGCATGCGGCGGAAGGCGCCTTTGGCTTTTCCGCGCTACGTTTGTAGCATTCGGACGCGCTATCACCGCCCGCTCACCTTCACCCCATCGCTCAGCCGGTCGTCCGGATGCACGATCACCCGGTCCCCTTCCTTCAGCCCGCCGATCACCTGCGCGGCGAGGCCGTTGCGCTGGCCGGTGTCGACGCGGCGGCGCACGGCGCGGCCGTCCTCGACGGCGAACACCGCCCAGCCGTCGCCGTCGCGGAACAGCGCGCTCGCGGGCACCTGCAGCACGTCCTCGCCCTCCCACAGCATGAAGCTCGCCTCCACGCGGTAGCCGTCGCCGAGGCGTTGCCACTGCCCGGCGGGTGACGTGAAGTCGGCGATCACCCACACGCGCTGTTCCTCGACGCCCAGCGCCGATACCTTCGTGAACCCCGCCGGCTCGACCACGCGCACCTTGCCTTCGAGCGCGCCGTCGCCGCCCCAGCGCTCGAACAGCACGCGCGTGCCGGGGCGGATGCGCACCGCGTCGGCGGAGAGCACATCCACCTCGACCTCCAGTACGCGCGGGTCGCCGATCTCGACGAGCGGCTGGCCGGCCTCGACCGCGCCCTCGCTCTTGCGGGGGATCTTCAGCACCTGGCCCGCGACCGGCGCGCGCACGAGCACCGGCTCGCTCTTGCCGCCGGCCGCGGCATACCCGAGCGCGGTGCGCGCGGCCTCCAGTTCGTGGCGTGCGGTGGCGACCGTGAAGCGGGCCGAGCGCAGATCCGAGCCCGCCCGCTCGTCCTCGGCCAGCGCGCGGTCCTCGGCCTCGCCCGTCACGTGGCCGGCCGCGCGCAGCCTGCGCATGCGCACGAGTTCCTTGCCGGCGAGCGCCGCGCCGGCCTCGGCCGCCTTCACGCGCTGCTCGACCGCCGAGAGGTTCGCCTGCGCTGCCGCGACGCGCGCCTCGGCCTCCGCGCTCCGGCGCGCATCCAGCACCGCCGAACGCGACGCCTCCAGCGCGACGAGCGGGGCGCCGGCCTCGATCGCGTCGCCGACATCCAGTTCGATGCGCCGCGCGTAGCCGTCCACCGGCGCGGTCACGACGTAGCGGTCGCCGACGCGCGTGCGCCCCTCCTGCTCGACCGCCACGCGCAGCGGCGCGCGCACCGCCTCGCCGAATTCGACCACCACCGGCTGCGGCCGGAAGCCTGCGTACAGGCCCCACGCGATCGCCGCGACGATCAGCATGAACACGATCTGGCGGCGCCATTTCACCTTGGTTTTCATGTCATCACTCCGCTGTCTTCAATACCGCGATGAGGTCGAGCCGGTCGAGGCGGCGGCGCACCGCCAGGCCCGACAGCACCGCCGAAATCAGCACGACCGCGACCGCGAAGGCGTAGGTCTGCGGCACCAGCACGACCGGCACGCGGAAGAGATCCGTCTGCATCGTGTGCGCGATGTAGTAGCACATCCCCTCGCCCAGCCACAGCCCGAGCGGGATCGCGACCAGCGTCAGGATGCCCAACTCGCCGAGCAGGATGTAGCCGATCTCGCCGCGCGTGAAACCCAGCACTCTCAGGCTCGCAAGCTCCCGCCCGCGCTCGGTCAGCGCGATGCGCGCGCTGTTGTAGATGACGCCGAAGGCGATGATCACCGCGAACACCGTCGACACGTAGGTGAAGAACAGCATCGTCTCGTCCATCAGGCGGTTGAAGTTGCGGATCTCCTGCACGCGCTCGGCCACGCCGGCGACGCGCGGCAGCGACTTCAGGCGCGCGTACAGCCCCTGCAGATGCGCGTGATCGACGGCGAGCCACGCGCCCGAGATCGTCGGCCCCTCGTGCATGAAGCGGTTCAGCGCCGCCAGATCCATGTAGGCCGACACGCCGAGGTATTCCTTCACCAGCCCGGCGACGATCGTCTCGCGTAGCGGCCGGTTGCCTTCCAGCACCTCGACGACGATGCGGTCGCCCGTGCGCACGTCCAGCATCTTGCCGAGATGGTCCGTGAGCAGGATGCCCTCGGAGGGCAGCGCGACCGGCCGCAGCGCCGTGTCGAGCAGGCGCTGCAGGTCGCCGTCCGGTTCGATCCCGCGGATGCTGGTGCGATATTCGAGATGGCCGTGACGCAGCCGCACCGGCACCGCGCGGAACGCCTCGACGTGCTCGATTCCGGGCAGGCCGAAGAGGTCGAAGCGCGCGCGGTAGGCCGTGGGCTCCGTGAACGCGACCGACAGGTCCTCGCGCTGTGCCATGCCGTAATGCACGTTCATCATGTAGCCGACGGTGTCGCGCTGGAACAGGCCGGTGAGGATGATTCCGCACGCGAGCGCGATGCCCAGCACCGTCAGCGCCGACTTCAGCGGCTTGCGCCAGATGTGGCGCAGGATCATCCGCGTGGGCTGCGACAGCCATCGCTTCAGCCCCAGCTTCTCGACCAGCGTCTCGCGGTAGCGCGGCGGCGGTTCGGGGCGCATCGCCTGCGCCGGCTTCAGGCTCGCCGCGCGCCACACCGCGACGATCGTCCCCGCGCCCGCCGCGGCGAGGCTCGCGCCCGCGGCCTCGACGACGGTCATCGGCTGCAGGCTGAAGCGCAGCCACGGGAAGTAGTAGAACTCCATGTAGATCCCCGACAGCGCGTGCCCCAGCCACGCGCCCAGCGCGGTGCCGCCGAGGATGCCGCTGCCCGCGATCACCGCGACGAGCTTCAGGTAGTGCGCCGTCACCGCGCCGTTGCCGTAGCCGAAGGCCTTGAGCGTCGCGATCTGCTCGCGCTGCATCGTCACCAGCCGGCTGATCACGACGTTCAGCAGGAAGGCCGCCACACCCATGAACATCGTCGGGAACAGCGTCGCCAGCGTGCCGAGCTGATCCAGCTCCTGGTTCAGGAAGCGGTGCGAGAGCTGGTCCTTACGCGCGTAGGCCCCCAGCCCGCCGAAGGGCGTGATCAGCGCATCGACGCGGTCGATCACGTCCGCGGCGTCGGCACCGGGCCGCAGGCTCAGCGCCAGGTCGTTGAACGCGCCGTCGAGGTCGTAGGCCTGCCCGAGCGCCTCGCGCCCCATCCACATCACGCCGTAGCGCTTCGGGTCGGGAAAGGCCGAGCCGGGCCGCAGCTGTTGCACGAACTCCGGCGACAGCGCCGTGCCGACCACCGTCAGCGCCTGCTGCCGTCCGTTGAGGATCGCGTGGAAGCGGCTGCCCGGGTGCAGCGCGTGCGCCTTCGCGAACGGCGTGCTCACGACCACCTCGTCGGCCCGCCCCGGCAGCGGCAGCCGCCCCGCGCGCAGGTGCAGGCCGTTGAGGCCGTGCGGCGCATCGTCCGCGAGCGACACCATGCGTGCGCTCACCGGCTCGGGGAAGTCCGGCATGTCGAGCCGCACCGGCTCGACCACGCGCGTCTCCGCGCGCTCGACGCCGGGAATCGCCGCCAGGCGCGCGCGCAGCGATTCCGGCGCGCGCTTCAGTGTCGCGAACACCTCCGCGAAGCGGTACTCGCGGTAATAGTCCTCCTGCGTCGCGCGCAGCGCCCCGAGCGTGGACAGGAACATCACGTAGGTGCCCACCCCGCACATCACCACCAGCGCAATCGCCACCGCCTGACCGCGCATGTGCCACAGGTCGCGCCACAGCTTGCGGTCGATCGCGCGCATCGCTACCAGCTCAGCTCGGACGCGGCCTTGCGACTCGCGTTGCGCTCGATGCGCACGACGTGGCCGTCGCCGAAGTGCACGACGCGGTCCGCCATCGCCGCGATCACCGCGTTGTGCGTGATCACCACCGTCGTCGTGCCCAGCTCGCGATTCACGCGCGCGATCACCTCCAGCACCATCACCCCGGTCTGCGCATCCAGCGCCCCGGTCGGCTCGTCGCACAGCAGCACCTGCGGCCGTTTCGCTACCGCGCGTGCGATCGCCACGCGCTGCTGCTCGCCGCCCGACATCTGGCTCGGGAAGTGGTCCATGCGCTGCGCAAGCCCCACCAGCGCGAGCGCCTCTTCGGGCGTCATCGGATTGGGCGCGATCTCCGTCACCAATGCGACGTTCTCGCGCGCCGTCAGGCTGGGGATCAGGTTGTAGAACTGGAACACGAAGCCGACATGCTCGCGCCGGTATTGCGTCATCGCCGCGTCGTCATCCACGGTCAGGTCGTGATCCGCATAGCGCACGGTGCCACTGGTCGGCGTGTCCAGCCCGCCGAGGATGTTGAGCAGCGTCGATTTGCCACTCCCCGACGGCCCCAGCAGCACGACGAGCTCGCCCGCGACGAGGTCGAGATCGACCCCGCGCAAGGCTTCCACGCGCACCTCGCCCATCTGGTAGATCTTGGTGAGGCCGCGCGCTTCGAAGATGGGGCGCGGAGAGGACGCAACGAGCGGGGGAGGGGCGGACTGCTCCGGCATGCGCAGCTCCGGCAGTGGCTACGCCGGAAGCATAGCGCGGCGCGCGGAGCTTGTGACCTCGACCGCGTCACACGGATGGCTGCGCGGCGGAGATTGCCCGCCGCGCGGTCGCGCCTACGCGGGCTGGTTTTCCCTTTCTACGTCCGCGAGGAAATCCGCCGCCCGCAGCTGCTCGGCCTGCTCCAGCCACAGCGGATAATGCGTGCGGAAATCTGCGGCCATCAGCGACAGCGGCACGTCGGGGAAATGGCCGCGCTGGTGCACGTACTCCATGTGCTTGTTGCCGCTGCGGTCGAAGGCGTGATAGATCGAGTCGCTGCGGCCGTCGAATTCCAGCGGCAGCAATCCGAAGCGCTCGCACAGCGCGAGATTGAACGCCGGCGTGGCCTTGCACCACGCCTCGTCGATGAGGATCTCCGTGTAGCCGTGCCACCGGTACAGATCCGACCCGATGGTCTGGCGCATGCGTTCGGTGCTGAGGTGGTTGCGCACGTCCGCGTAACCCAGGCGCGCGGGAATGCCCGCCGCGCGGCACACGGCAGCCAGCAGCGTGGCCTTCGGCACGCACCAGCCGGAGCCCGTGGCGATGACGCTGCTCGCCTTCATCCCGGTTTCCGACAGGTCGATGCGATAGGGGTCGTAGCGGAAGCCGTCGCGTACGGCGTAGTACAGCGACACCGCGCGCTCGCGCACGTCGTTGCCGCGGCATTGCGAACGCACGAAGGCGAGGACGTCGGGGTGGTCGCTGTCGATCAGCGCGGTGGGCGAGAGGTACGGAGTGGTCATTGAGATATCCAATGATTGGTTATGCAACTATATACCGTTCCGGCCGAGCCTGTCGAAGCACGCTCCGCGAACCGATTCGTGATCCGCTGGACCTGGGCTGATGATCGTCCTGGACACCAACGTACTGTCGGCGCGTGACGGTGTCGTAAGGTTTTCGCCCGGCGGTCAGTCCTGCTGACGCGTCATCTCCAGCCGCGACAGGTCGAAGCCCTGCGCCGCAAGGCGGCTGCGCAGCGCCTCCAGGGCTTGCGGTTCGACGGTTGGCGTGCGCGACAGGATCCACAGATACTCGCGCCCCGGCTCGCTTACCGCCACGAGTCGGTAGTTCGCGTCGAGGTCGATCACCCAGTAGTCACCCCAGACCCAGGGCAGGAAGGACAGCCACGCCGGCGCGAAGCGGACTTCCAGTCGCGGCGAGTCGGCCGCGCCGATCTGGCGGGCCGTACCGATCGCCTCGTCGACGTGGCCTTCGGCATTGCGGCAGCGGTTGACCACCCGGACCCGTCCGTCCTCCTGCAACCCGTATTCGGCATGGGTGAAGCCCGCGCAGTGGCGCTGGAAGCGATTCGGGTACTTGGCGATTTCATACCACGTGCCCATGTAGCGCGGTACATCCAGCGCGGCGATGGTCGCGAGGGCGGGCTGTGGTGCGTCCGCTTGCGCGGACGGAGCCTGCGTGCCCAGCAGGGTCACCGTGAGCAGGGCCCCCAGGATGGCGCGGGCGGTGGAGATGCGACAGACGGTCGGATGGTGTGCGGGCTTCATGGCGGCGGCCGGCGAAAACGGACATGTTAGCTCAGGCGTCCCTTGCGGCGTGCCGAAGGGGCGCTAGGACGCTCGGGGCGTCGATCCATGAACCTCGTGGTCAGCGTCCGCGCGCGCCAGCTACGACAAGACGGCGACCCCGGGAAGTTCTCGCCCGCGGAAATTCACGGGCGCCGCCGTTCGTTCCCGTCGATCAGATCCGGAACTTCTCGACCGTCGTGTTGAGCTGGCCGGACACCTGACGCAGCTCTTCGGCGGCCTCCGCGGTCTGCCCGGCTGCGGCGGTGTTCTCTTCGGCCATCTGCGCGATGCACTCGATGTTCTTCGCGATGTCCGACGTAACCGTGGTCTGCTCGGACATTGCGCTGCTGATCTCGGCGAGTCCGGTGCGCGTCTCGAGCGCCGAAGCCTCCGCGTGGTTGAGCACCGCCGCAACCTTGCCCATCAGAGTCCTTGCGGCATCCAGTCGTTCGCGGCTCGTGCTCATGGCGCTCTCGACGGCCTCGCCCTGCGTGGCGATGCGCTGCGTGTGTACATTGATCTCGTTGGCCGTATGGCCCGACTTCTCGGCGAGCTTCCGGACTTCGTCGGCAACCACCGCAAAACCCCGGCCCTGCTCCCCCGCCCGCGCCGCTTCGATCGCGGCATTGAGCGCGAGCAGGTTGGTCTGGTCGGCAATCTCACGCACTTGCTTGGTGAGGCTGGCGATGAATTGGGTCGCGTCGACGAACTCGTCGAGGGTGCCGTTTGCGTCTTCGATGGCACTTTGCACCTTTCCGAGCTCGACGCTCAGGTGGTCCGTGTGCACCGCCCCGTCGTGCTCTTCCGCAACGTTGCGCTCGCCGAGCTCCCGCACGCCATGCGTGCTGTCGGCCACGTGCGCGATGCTGACGGTCATCTGCTCGACCGCGGCGCTCATCGACGACGCCGACTCGCTCTGTTGCTCGGTGCTAGAGCGCACCTGCTGCGCCGCAATCGCCAGACGTTCGGAGGTTGCCGCGACGGCCTGCGCGTCGCGCTGGATCGCGCCGAGGCTATCGCGCAGCGTCGCCAGCAAGCGCTGAAAGGCCGCCGACATGCTGCCGATCTCGTCCTTCGACGCGTAGCTGTAATTCACCGTCAGATCGCCGTCGCGGGCGACTTGCTCCATGACTGCGTCGAGCCGGCTGATCGGCCCGGTGACGTAGCGCCGCAGGATCACGGTCGCGAGCAGGAGCGCGAGCGCGAAGATCCCGGCCAGAAGTCCGGCATTCCTGAAGAGTCCGCGACGAAACGCCGTCTCGATGTCGTCCGTATACACCCCCGTGCCGACGATCCAGTCCCAGCGGGCGGCCCGCTTCACGTACGAGATCTTGGGTTGCGGCTCGGTGTAGCCCGGCTTGGGCCACATGTAGTGGAGTTCGCCACCCTGCCGCCCGATCTCGGAAAAACGCACGAAGATGTGCTGGCCGCCGGCGTCCTTGAAGCCGCTCAGGTCCTTGCCGTTCAGCTCCGGCTTGATCGGATGCGCGAGCATCCGGGCGTTGCTGTCCTGGATCCAGAAGTAGTCGCCATCGCCGTAACGCATCTTGCCGATGGTCGTGGCGGCGATCTGGCGCGCCTGTTCTTCGCTGAGGGTGCCGGCGTCGGTCAGCGCCGCCTGCTCGTTGATGACGGTGACCGCCTGTTCCACCAGCGCCTGGATGGCCGTGAGGCGGTCGCGATACATCCGCTCGCGTTCGCCGTAGATCATGAATGCGACGCCGACGGCAACCAGCAGCATCGTGAGACCCAGCACCAGCCCGATCTTCCGTGCGACGGGGATGTCCTTGAATTGAATCACAACCGACCCTCCTGTTTCAGCGTCCCGCTGTCCGGCCCGGACAACAGGTGTTGAAACATATTGTTACTCAATTCCTGAGCGGCATTCCGTTGTCTTTGCTGGTTTTATGACATTGATCAATGTCTTTTGGATGTTTTTGTATGCGCGAATAATAATATGCGGAAGTGCTTCTTGATGTGTTGCGCCGACTGCGCGACCCGTCGTGCTTCAAAAATGTCGTCTGCGCCTATGGTTCCCGCTTACGCCGCAAGGTGGAGATGCTCCGCGGACTCCCTCGGTCGTTGACCGGCCCGCCACAACTTAAACCCCTCGTCGGCCGGCCTTGATCAGCGCGCGGTGCGCCTTTCCTTCGAGGCGTTTCTTCACCGACGCGCGCGTCGGCCGCGTCGGGCGGCGCGCCTTGGGCACCTCGGCCGCCCGATTGACGAGCTCTTCGAGCCGGCGCATGGCTTCGGCGCGGTTCTTCTCCAGGCTGCGGAATTTCTGCGCCTTGATGATCACCACGCCGTCCTGGCTGATGCGCCGGTCGCCCAGCGCGGCGAGCCGTGCGCGCACCGCCTCGGGCAGCGACGAAGCCCCGATGTCGAAGCGCAGATGCACCGCGTTCGACACCTTGTTGACGTTTTGGCCGCCCGCGCCCTGGGCGCGGATGGCGGTCAGCTCGACCTCGTCGGGCGCGATGACGATGTGCGGCGACACTCAGCGCACGTCCAGCAGGCTGGCGTCCCAGGCGGCGTGCTTGTCGAAGCCGATCAGGTTCGCCACCGTCGCCGCGATGTTCGACAGGCCGGCGCCTTCGAGCGCTTTCAGCCCCAGCTTGTCGCCGCTGACGTTGTCGTACAGGATCAGCGGCACCGGATTGAGCGTGTGCGCGGTCTTGGCCTTGAACGAGCCGTCGGGGTTCTGCGCCGGCTGCTTGGTCTTCTTGTCGAGCTCGAACATCTCGTCGGCGTTGCCGTGGTCGGCGGTGATCAGCGCGACGCCGCCGGCCGCGTCGATCGCGGGCAAGAGGCGTGACAGCGCGAGGTCGACGGCCTCGATCGACATCGTCGCGGCGCGGAAGTGGCCGGAGTGGCCGACCATGTCGCCGTTGGCGTAGTTGCAGCGCAGAACCTTGTGCTGGCCGCTGCGGATCGCGTCGATCATCGCGTCGGTGATCTCGGCGGCCTTCATCCACGGGCGCTGCTCGAAGGGCACGACGTCACTCGGGACTTCCTGCCAGGTCTCGCCGTCGAACTTGTTCGAGCGGTTGCCGTTCCAGAAGTAGGTCACGTGGCCGAACTTCTGCGTCTCGGAGCACGCGAACTGGGCGACACCGCTCTTGGCGAACCACTCGCTCATGGTGTCGCGGATCGCCGGGGGATCGACGAGGAAGCGCTTCGGCAGCTTCAGGTCGCCGTCGTACTGCAGCATGCCCGCATAGGTCACGTGCGGCACGCGCACGCGGTCGAACTTGTCGAAATTCGCGCCTTCCTCGAAGGCTCGCGTGATCTCGATCGCGCGGTCGCCGCGGAAGTTGTAGAAGACGACCGCGTCGCCGTCCTCGATCGTGCCGACCGGCTGGCCGTCCTTGCCGATGACGAAGGCGGGCAAGTCCTGGTCGATGGTGTCGGGCAGGCGCTCGCGCAGCGCGCGCACGGCCTGCGATGCGCTGGCGAACTGCTCGCCACGGCCCAGTACGTGGGTGTGCCAGCCCTGCTCGACCATCTTCCAGTTGGCGTCGTAGCGGTCCATCGTGATCGTCATGCGCCCGCCGCCCGAGGCGATCTGCGCGTCGAAGCCGCCCGCCTGCAGTTCGGCGAGGAAGGCTTCGAAGGGCTCGACGTAGTCGAGCGCGCTGGTCTCGGGCACGTCGCGGCCGTCGATCAGGGCGTGGATGCGCACCGCCTGCACGCCTTCGTCGCGCGCGCGCAGCACCATCGCCTTGAGGTGGTCGATGTGGCTATGCACGTTGCCGTCGGAGAACAGGCCGATGAAATGCACGACGCCCCGGCCCGCCTTCGCGCCGGCGACGACCTGTTGCCACGCTTCGCCCTGCCAGATGGCGCCCGAGGCGATCGCGCTGGCCACGAGCGCGGCGCCCTGCGAGTAGACCTGGCCCGCACCGATGGCGTTGTGGCCGACTTCCGAATTACCCATGTCCTCGTCCGAGGGCATGCCGACCGCCGTGCCGTGCGCGCGCAGCAGCATGTGTGGGTAGCGGGCAAACAGCGAGTCGAGCGTCGGCTTCCGGGCCGCGGCGATCGCGCTGCCGACGTCGCTCTTGGGAACGCCGTAGCCGTCCATGACGATGACGACGACCGGGCCGGCGATGCCGGGGAAGGACGGGAGCTTTTGCAGCATCTTGGGGATTCCTTCGTTGCGGGGGCGGAAAACCCGGCATTTTACTGAAGGTGTGCGCGGTGTTTCGCATGAGATCGTTGCGGCGGTCGGATTCGTGCGATTGCCGCGGGCGTCTGGCCTGGCGCGGAGGGAGCCCGTATCCTGAACGCCGTGATCGCCCGCAAATATCTCTACCTCCTCGCCCTCGCGCGCGAGCGGCATTTCGGCAAGGCCGCCGGGAGCTGCCATGTGTCGCCGTCGACGCTGTCGGCGGCGATCCGCGACTTGGAGGACGAGCTGGGCGTCGCGCTGGTCGTGCGCGGGCAGCGCTTCGCGGGGCTCACCGCCGAGGGCGAATGCGTCGTCGCGCACGCGAAGCGTGTCGCGGCCGGCGCGGACGATCTGCGCCACGAGCTCGGCATGCTGCGCGATGGACTGCGCGGGCCGTTGCGCATCGGTGTGATCCCGACGGCACTGCCGGTCGTCGCCTCGCTTACCGAAGCCTTCGCCGACGCGCATCCGGCGGTCGCGATCGAAGTGCGCTCGGCGAGCACGCAGGCGATCCTCAACGCGCTGCGCAATTTCGAACTGGAAGGCGGCGTCGTGTATGCGCATTCCGCCGACGCGGCGGACCTGCAGTATTGCGCGCTGTGGCGCGAGCAGCTCGTGTTCGTCACGGCCGCGTCCGCGCCGCCGGCCGACGAGGCGATTCCGTGGGAGGTGGCGGCGCGCCAGCCGCTGTGCCTGCTGTCGCGCGACATGCAGAACCGCCAGACCATAGACCGCGTGTTCGAGAGCCTGGAATGCACGCCGCACATCGGGCTGGAGACGAACTCGATCCTCGGTCTCCTTGCGCACGTTCGCACCGGTCGCTGGTCTACGATTTTGCCGCGCAGCGTGCTGGGCCTCGTCGGCGCGCAGTCGGCGCTGCGCGTGCTGCCGCTGGTGAAGCCCGCGGTCGCGTGGGAGACCGGTCTTGTGACGCTCAGGCGCGAACCCGCTTCGCCGCTCGTCGATGCCCTGCTTGCGGCGGCGGGGACGCTCGCCGACCCGTTCGGAAAAAGCGAATAGGCCTTCGGCAGAATCCGCTTTCCTCGCCTGCAGTGCTGCACTATCGTTCCACCGACCCAGCGTAACAATGGCGAACAGCATGGCGAACAGTGTGGATCAGGCAGGCGAGGGACGGGAAAGACAGGGCGCTGATCCCGACGCCGTGCGCGGGGTTTCAGGAGGAGGACGTGGTGGAAAAGTCGGAAAGGGCGGCGGGGAGCGCGGACGCAAGCGCGAACCGCTGCCCGAATCCGCGCACGCCGCCGCTGCCGCGGCGCTCGCGCCCGACCGCGACGCCGGTATCACGCCGCGCGCCGACCGCCTGATCGAATACCTGCACCGCCTGCAGGACACCCACGGCGCGCTCTTCGCCGACCACCTCGCTGCGCTCGCCGAGGCGCTGAAGCTCGCACGCGCCGAGGTGTACGAGGTCGCCACCTTCTACCACCACTTCGATTTCGTCCCGACCGGCGCGGAAGCCCCACCGGCCTTGACCGTGCGCGTGTGCGACTCGCTCGGCTGTGCGATGGCGGGCGGCGCGGAACTTGCCGCGACGCTCGCGACCCGCCTCGGCGCCGAGGTGCGCGTGCAGCGCGTGCCCTGCGTCGGTCGCTGCGACAGCGCCCCGGTCGCGGTTGTCGGGCAGAAGCCGGTGTTGAACGCCGATGCGGACAAGGTCGCCGCGGTCGTCGCGAGCGGCGAGCGCGAGGAGGCGCTGCCGGACGCAATCC
The DNA here is from genome assembly GCF_001190925.1 of Azoarcus sp. CIB. Lineage (NCBI taxonomy): Bacteria > Pseudomonadati > Pseudomonadota > Betaproteobacteria > Rhodocyclales > Zoogloeaceae > Azoarcus > Azoarcus sp. CIB. Next base: position 5,092,285 of record NZ_CP011072.1, on the reverse strand, counting down.
GCTTCGACGCCTACCGCGCGGCGGGCGGCTATACGCTGTGGGAGGCGATCCGCAATGGCGAACGTGATCCCGACGCAATCGTCCAGGCGCTCGACGGCGCAGGACTCCGCGGCCTCGGCGGCGCGGGCTTTCCGGCCGCGCGCAAGTGGCGCACGGTCGCGGCCCAGCCCGCGCCGCGCAACATGGCGGTGAACATCGACGAAGGCGAACCCGGCACCTTCAAGGACCGGCATTACCTCGCGACCGACCCGCACCGCTTCATCGAAGGCATGCTGATCGCCGCGCGCGTCGTCGGCATCGCCGGCATCTGGATCTACATCCGCGACGAGTACCCCGCGCTGCGCCGCCTGCTCGCCGAGGAACTCGACCGCGTGCGCGCCGAGTGGCCGGACCTGCCGCCGATCGAACTGCGCCGTGGCGCCGGCGCCTACGTGTGCGGCGAGGAGTCGGCGATGATCGAGTCGATCGAAGGCAAGCGCGGCATGCCGCGGCTGCGGCCCCCCTACGTCGCGGAGGTGGGCCTGTTCGGCCGACCGACGCTCGAGCACAACCTCGAGACGCTGTGGTGGGTCAGGGACATCGTCGAGCGCGGCGGCGACTGGTTTGCGGGCTTCGGACGCAATGGCCGCAAGGGCTTGCGCAGCTTCTCGGTCAGCGGCCGCGTCGCGCAGCCCGGCGTCGTCGTGACCGATGCCGGCATCACGCTGCGCGAACTCATCGACGAGCACTGCGGCGGCATGCTGCCGGGTCACGAACTCTACGGCTACTTCCCCGGCGGCGCCTCGGGCGGCATGCTGCCTGTCCACCTCGCCGACGTGCCGCTTGACTTCGACACGCTGGCGCCCTACGGCTGCTTCATCGGCTCGGCGGCGATCGTCGTGTTCTCGCAGCACGACAAGGCGCGGCTGCTGGCCGAGAACGCGATGGAATTCTTCGCGCACGAATCCTGCGGCCAATGCACGCCATGTCGCGTCGGCACGGCGAAGGCGGCGCAACTGATGAAGGCCCCCGAATGGGACGCCGGGCTGCTCACCGAACTCGGCAGGACGATGATGGACGCCTCGATCTGCGGCTTGGGCCAGGCCGCGCCCAACCCGATGCAATCGGTGCTGCGCTTCTTCCCGCAGGAAGTCGGCGGCACGAAAGAGGAGGGCGCCGCATGAACGCCACCGACATGATCCGCTTCGAACTCGACGGCCGCGAAATCGATGCGGCGCCCGGCGAATCGATCCTGCAGGCCGCCCGCCGCGCCGGCACCGACATCCCGCACCTGTGCTACACGGACGGCCTGCGCGCGGACGGCAACTGCCGCGCCTGCGTCGTCGAGATCGACGGCGAGCGGGTTCTCGCGCCGTCATGCTGCCGCGCGCCCAAGCCCGGCATGAAGGTCAAGGCCGAGAGCGAACGTGCACGCGCTTCGCAGCGCATGGTGCTGGAACTGCTGCGTGCCGATGTGCCCGCCGAAGCCGAGAAGGCCGATTCCGAACTCGCGCACTGGTGCGAGGAACTGGGCGTGAAGGAATCCCGCTTCGCCCCGCGCGAAAACCCGACACCGGACCGCAGCCACCCCGGCATCGCCGTGAACCTCGCCGCCTGCATCCAGTGCACGCGCTGCCTGCGCGCGTGCCGCGAAGTGCAGGTCAACGACGTGATCGGCCTCGCGCAGCGCGGCGCCGACACCGCGATCGTGTTCGACTTCAACGACCCGATGGGCACCTCCTCGTGCGTGGGCTGCGGCGAATGCGTGCAGGCCTGCCCGACCGGCGCGCTGCTGCCGGCCGCGCTCGTCGATGCCCCGGGCGCACCCGTCGCGACGCCCGCGCTCGTCCGCGGCGCCTTCGCGACCGAGGCCGAGGCCGCCGAAGTGCCTGTCGCGGCCACGGCCACGCCGGTCGCCGCCCCCGAAACCCGCGCGATCGACTCGCTGTGCCCCTACTGCGGCGTCGGCTGCCAGACGACCTACCACGTCGCCGGCGACGGCCCCGAGGCGAGGATCATCCACGTCGTCGGCCGCGACGGCCCGGCGAATGCCGGCCGCCTGTGCGTGAAAGGTCGCTACGGCTTCGGCTACCCGCGCCATGCGCACCGCCTGACGAAGCCCCTGATCCGCAAGCCCGGCATCGCGAAATCCGTTAGCCTCGACCCTGCGAACCCGCTCGCGGCCTTCCGCGAAGCGAGCTGGGACGAGGCGCTCGACGCCGCCGCGGCCGGTCTCGCCCGCATCAAGGCGCAACACGGCCCGCACGCGCTCGCCGGCTTCGGCTCGGCAAAGGGCAGCAACGAGGAGGCCTATCTCTTCCAGAAGCTCGTCCGCACCGGCTTCGGCACCCACAACGTCGACCACTGCACGCGCCTGTGCCACGCCTCCTCGGTCGCCGCGCTGTTGGAGGGCATCGGCTCCGGCGCGGTGTCCAACCCCGTGCGCGATGTCGAGTTCGCCGACGTGATCGTCGTCATTGGTGCGAATCCCGCCGCGAATCACCCGGTCGCCGCATCCTTCATGAAGAACGCCGTCGAGCGGGGCGCCAAGCTGATCCTGATGGACCCGCGCGAAACCCCGCTCGCGCGCCACGCCCACCGCTACCTGCAGTTCCGCCCCGACGCCGACGTCACGCTGCTCTTGTCGCTGGCGTGCGTGATCATCGAAGAAGGACTCACCGACGAGACCTTCATCGCCGCACGCACCGAAGGCTTCGACGCCTTCCGTGCCGCCGCGCTCGCTTTTCCGCCCGAGCGCGTCGAAGCGATCACCGGCATCCCCGCGGAAACCGCCCGCGAAGTTGCGCGCGTGTATGCGCAAGGCCCCAACAGCATGATCTTCTGGGGCATGGGCATCTCGCAGCACATCCACGGCACCGACAACTCGCGCTGCCTGATCGCGCTCGCGCTGATGACCGGCCAGATCGGCCGCCGCGGCACGGGCCTGCACCCGCTGCGCGGCCAGAACAACGTGCAGGGGGCGTCGGACGCCGGCCTCATCCCGATGATGTTCCCGGACTACCAGCGCGTCAGTGATCCCGCGGTGCGCGCCAAGTTCGAGACGCTGTGGAACACGCCGCTCTCCGACAAGCCGGGCCTCACCGTCGTCGAGATCATGGACGCCGCGCTCGCCGGCGAGATCCGCGGCATGTACATCGAAGGCGAAAACCCCGCGATGTCCGACCCCGACCTCGCGCACGCCCGCGCCGCGCTCGGCGGCCTCGACCACCTCGTCGTGCAGGACCTCTTCCTCACCGAGACAGCGATGCTCGCCGACGTGATCCTGCCCGCCTCCAGCCTGATGGAAAAGACCGGCAGCTTCACCAACACCGACCGCCTCGTGCAGCTCTCGCAGCCGGTGCTGCCGCTGCCCGGCGAGGCCAAACCCGATTGGTGGATCATCCAGCAGGTCGCGCAGCGCCTGGGCTTGCCTTGGAATTACACCGGCCCTGCCGAGATCTTCGAGGAACTGCGCCAGGCTCTCCCCGCCTACGCCGGCATCACCTGGGCCCAGCTCGAAGCGGAAACGGCCGTCATCGCGCCCAAGTTTACCGAGGACGGTCCCTCCTACCCGGTGCTGTTCGAACAGGACTTTCCGACCGCGAACGGCCGCGCCCGCTTCGTCGCCGTCACGCCGCTGCCCGCCGCCGAACTGCCGGACGAGGCCTATCCCTTCGTCCTCACGACCGGCCGCGTCCTCGAACATTGGCACACCGGTTCCATGACCCGCCGCGCCAACGTCCTCGACGCCCTCGAACCGAAGCCGTGGTGCACCGTGCATCCGGACGATCTCGCCGCACTCGACGTGCCCTCCGGCGCGACGATTACGCTTGAAACCCGTCGCGGCGCAATCACGCTCGCCGCGCGCGCCGACCGCGGCATGCAGAAGGGATCGATCTTCATGCCCTTCTGTTATGTCGAAGCCGCCGCGAATCTCCTCACCCAGCCCGCCCTGGATCCCTTCGGCAAGATCCCCGAGTTCAAGTACTGTGCTGCCCGGATCACCACCGAAGAAACCGCCGAGCCCTGACGCCGAGGTCGCAGGGCGCCACCCATCCGGGCCCGTTCAATCCCGTTCCGGCCCACCTGGCCGTTTTCATGCGATCATGCCGCTTTTAGTCCGCAGTCCCGGCACCCTCCCGCAATGACTACCGAAACGACTCCCGAAGCCGTGGCCGAACAGCCCGCCGCTCCGGCCGAAGCCAAGCCCGCCGGCATCGATGCCCGCGGCCTGTTGCAGAAGCTTCAGGAAATCTCCCCGACCTTCAGCGAAGTGAAGCCGCTCGCGCTGCGCATCGACAAGGCCATCTCCGAGCGCTTCCCCGAGGTCGACCGCAAGGTCGTCCGCAGCGCGATGCGCATGCACACCGCGACGACGCGCTACCTCAAGGCCGTCGAGAAGGCCACCGCGCGCTTCGACCTCGATGGCAAGGAAAGCGGCGAGGTTACCGAGGAACAACGCCAGCACGCCGCGCAGACGCTCAAGGAGCGCTTCGCCGAAGTCGCCAAGCGCAAGAAGGCCGCGGCCGAAGCCGAGCGCGAGCGCGAGCGTGCCGAAGAGGCCGAGCGCCGCAAGACCGAGAAGCTCGCCCAGCTCGTCGGCAAGTTCGGCAGGCACTGAGTTTCGCCCGCCCGGCCTGCGACCGGGCGGAAGCGTGCTCCACCCCGCGGGACGAGCTCAGTCCAGCCGCGCGGAGAGCAGGCGCGCCGCGCGCTCCGACACGACGAGGAGCAGCTTCATGCTCGCCCGCGTCGCGCCGACGAAGAGCTTGCGTACCGTCAGCGGATCGAGCGCCTCGAAGTCGATCTCGGTGAAGATCACGCACGGGGCGGCCTGACCCTTGAAGCGGTAGACGGAGTCGATGAGGAAGTCGCCGTCCGAATACACGGGGTTGCCCAGCAGGTCGTAATTGCCCGTGAAGGCCTTGAGGCGGTGTGTGCCGAGGCGGTCGAAGGGCGTGAACACCGAATGCTCGCGCCCGCGAAAGGTGATCGTCGCGATCATGTCGCGGCGGAAACCCAGTCCGATCGCGCGCGTCATCGCACGCTTGGTCGCGTCGACGAGCCCGGCGGAGTCGGTCCAGGTGAGGAACTCGATGTCGGAGCCGGTGAGCGGGCTGCCTGCCTCCAGCGTCTGCGGCAAGGGCAGCATGCGGTTCAGCGCCGACAGGATGTCGACCGGGCTGCGGTAATTGCGCGCGCTGGTGATGCGCACCCACCCCGGCAGCGCGACGGGCGGGCGGTCGTACAGGTTCTGCAGCGGATCCTCCAGCCACCACGCGCGCGCGCCCGGCCGCAACAGGCGCAGCAGCGCGTCGCGCCACTCCTCGCGGAAGTCCTGCCCCTCGTCGACGATTAGCTCGTCGAAGCGCCACGCCTCGCCCGCGTCGAGCTCGCGGAAGCGCGTTTCCAGTCGCGCGAACGCGTCCGGTTGGCGGAAGTCCGGCACCTCGCCGTGGGCCCGCAGCACGCGGTCGCACAGCTGGTGGTAGGTCGCGATCTCGCCGCCGGGCGGCGCGATCAGCGCGATGTGGTCGGCCAGCGGGCGGTTGTAGCACACGTACAGCGGCCGCCGCCCCGCCGCCAGCGCGTCGCGGAACACCGCCATCGCCAGCTGGGTCTTGCCGCTGCCGGCGGTGCCGGTCACGCGCAGGCGGAAGGGCTCCATCTCGATGCGCCGCGCCCATTCCGCAAGGCCGCCGGCCAGCCGCGTGTACAGCGCCTCGGCCTGGCCGACGATCGCGTTCACCTCCGGCACCAGCTCCAGCTCGTCGGTGAGGAAGCGCTGGATGTTGTCGAGCACCACACGGTCGCGCACCTCGTCGCGCAGCAGGCTCTCCACGATCGCGACGAGGTGCTGGCGGCGGCTCGCGTCGACGATGCGCGCCGGGTCGATGCCCGCGCTGCCGGGCTGGCGCACCGCATAGTCCGGGCAGTAGAGCAGGGCCTCGATGCGTGCCTTGTGGCCTTTCAGGAACACGCCGAGGCGCTCGCGCAGGTGGTCCGCACTGCGCGCCATCTGCACGCTGACGTTCTTCTTCGCCTTCGCATAGGTCTTGACCAGCCCGTCCTGCGTCTCGTCGAGGAAACCGGACTTCTGCTCGATCAGCAGCAGCCGGCCGCTCGGGCCGACGACGACGAAGTCGATCTCGCCGAACAGCGCGTGGTCCCGATTCACCCGCGTCCAGTGGATGCCGTGATACACCGCGTGGTCGTCGGGCAGTCCTTCCGCGAGCGTCGCGAGCGTCTCCAGTTCGCGCGCCAGCGCCCCGCTTGCGGGGATGCGTTGCCAGCCTTCGGGGTGGATGCGTGCCATCGTTGCGGCCTCGGGAAGTCGGGAGGAAATGCAGGAGTGGAATGCCAATTATTGCATTGCCGGTCAACCATGGCGGCGTGCTCAAATGACGAAGAAGTAACGATTTTGAATATGCGGTCACAAAAGCCGTCGCCGATGGCGCGCACGACCCATTTTGGGGCGTCGAAACGCATGCATTTGAAGAAAAATAACCTCAATAAAGTTGTGGTTGCGACGTTAAGATCTGAACCCGGGCTGGTAGTCGTTCCTCCCGGAATCGCATAAGAGTCAGGGAGCCGCACAATGAGTGTCAAACACCGCCTGCTGGTCATGGTAGCCATCGCCCTCATCATGCTTGCCACGGTGATGGGCATCGCGCTCTACCGCATGAGTCATCTCGCAAACTTCCAGGATGACGGTTTTGCCCGGACGCAAACACAGGCGCGCGCGGCGGAGGCGTCGTGGCTGGGTGCCCAGTTCTACCAGATCTTCGCCGACACGATCATCAACCGTGACATCGACGCGGCGAAAAAGGACTTCGCCGCCCTCCAGACCGAGGCGAACAGCGATCTGCAGCACCTCGCCGAAGCTGCGGACACGCCCGAGGAGAGGGCGGCCGTGGCACAGGCACGCAAGGACGTCGAGGCGATCGTCGCGCTGTTCGAGAAGCGTCTGCTGCCGATCCTGAATGCCGACAACGAAGTCGACCCGGCGATCCATGCGATCGACGACGAGGCCGACGCCACGGTGAGCCGCATCCGCGAGCAGCTGGCCACGGTCGCGGAGTCGATGGGTCGCGAGGCGCACGACGCCGACAAACTCTTCGACGAAGAGCGCAGCCGGACGCTGATCGAGATCGCCATCATCGCCGTCGTGGCAGCGATCGGGCTGGCCGTGTATGCGGCCTTCGTGCTGCGTTCCATCCTCAAGCCGCTGCAGATCGTGCAGGAAGCCGCCGAGCGCATCGCCGGGGGCGACCTGACGCACGCCTTCGCAGTGGATGGCCACGATGAGTTGGCCAAGGTGCTCACGGCCTGCCGCACGATGCAGGGCAACCTGCGCGAGATCGCCGCGAACCTGCAGGAGCACGCCGAAGGGCTCGCGTCGATGAGCGAGGAGCTTGCCTCGACGACGACGCAACTCTCGGGTTCGACTGAGCTTCAGTCGCAGGCTGCGTCCTCGATGGCGGCCTCGGTCGAGGAAATGTCGGTCAGCATCGCGCAGGTTTCCGATCACGCCAACGACGTGCGTACCGCGGCCACCGAGTCGGGACGCAAGTCCGCCGAGGGGCACGAGATCGTCATGCGCATGGTGGAAAGCGGCCGCGTCACGGCCACCGCCGTGACCCATACGGCCGAGCAGATCCGCATGCTGGGCGGCTTCTCCGACCAGATCTCGTCGATCGTTGCGGTGATCCGCGACATCGCCGACCAGACCAACCTGCTGGCGCTCAATGCGGCGATCGAGGCCGCGCGCGCGGGCGAGCAGGGCCGCGGCTTCGCGGTCGTCGCCGACGAGGTGCGCAAGCTCGCCGAGCGCACGGGCAAGTCGACGCAGGAGATCACCGAGATGATTTCGCAGGTGCAGAACGTCACCCGCGACGCCGTCTCCAGCATGGAAAAGGTCGTGTCCCACATGGGCGACGTCGACACCTTGTCGCGCGAGGCGGGCGACGCCATCAGTGCGCTCACGGACCAGGCACGCCACGTCGTCGCGGCGGTCGAGGACATCACGAGCGCGCTGCACGAGCAGTCGACGGCGAGCAACGAGATCGCACGGCGCGTCGAGCAGACCGCCCAGATGAGCGAGGAGAACAGCGCCGCGGTGAAAGAGACCGCGACCGCTGCGCACCAGCTCGAGGGCGTCGCTGCCCGTCTGCAGACCACCGCCGGCCGCTTCCGCCTCGCCTGAGTTCCGGTCTGCGTCCCCGTCTGCTTCCCGCCCCCGCGTTGCGGCCCCTGTGGTCCGCGCCGGGGGCGCGTCTTTTGATGCAAACACCATCGTGCGGTGGCGTCGCGGTATAGAATGTGCGGTCGCAGCACCGCCCTAATGTCCGCATGCGGACCCATCAGCAGGAGTCTGTTCGTGAAGAAAGTTCTCGCCCTCGTCATCGCCGGAATGATCGGTTTCGGCGCCCCCGCAGCCTTTGCCGCGGATGCCGCCGTCAAGACCGTCGCAGCCGTCAATCAGGAAAAGGCCGAGCTGTCGGGCAAGGCAGTCCAGGTCAGCGGCAAGGTCGTCAAGGTGAACAACGGCATCATGGGGCGCAACTTCGTCCATGTGCGCGACGGTTCGGGCGATCAGGGCACCAACAACCTCATCGTCACCAGCAAGGACACGGCAGCGGTCGGCGACGAGGTCGTCGTGACCGGCAACGTCAAGCTCGACCGCGATTTCGGGTCCGGCTACATGTACCCGCTGCTGGTCGAGGACGCGAGCATCGCGAAGAAGTAAGCGTCCGTTTCCAGGGGCCGGCGGCGCAATGCGGCCGGCCTTAGCCGTGCCGGCGTGCGTACGTCGTATGGCACCTTCCCTCCGCTTCGCCGCACGAATGTCGCACACGCGACAACGCGGCCAGCCGTCCGCTCCCGAAACCCGCGCCCCGCCGGCCTTGCGCTCGTGGCATGCTATTCGCTCTCATCCGTCAGGGAGCGCACCCAGCGCACATCGGGAGCCCGTTTCGATGATTTCGGCAATCCGCACAGTCTTGGCCGCAACAGCCCTCACGCTGGGCGTCACGCACGCGTTCGCCGCGGAGGTGCAGGTCGCGGTCGCCGCCAACTTCACCGCGCCGATGCAGAAGATCGCCGCCGAGTTCGAGCGCGACACCGGCCACAAGGCCCGGCTCGCCTTCGGCGCGACCGGCAAGTTCTACGCCCAGATCCGCAACGGCGCGCCCTTCGAGGTCTTCCTTTCGGCCGACGACACGACGCCGGCGAAGCTGGAGGAGGAGGGCGCGACGGTCGCCGGCAGCCGTTTCACCTACGCGATCGGCCGGCTGGCGCTGTGGTCGGCGCAGGCCGGCGTGGTCGACGACAAGGGCGAGGTGCTCAGGCGCGGCGCCTTCGCCCATCTTGCCGTAGCGAATCCGAAGACAGCGCCCTACGGCGCGGCGGCGCAGGAGGTCATGCACAGGCTGGGGGTCGCCGAGGCGCTCGCCGCAAAGCTCGTCACCGGCGAGAACATCGCGCAGACGCACCAGTTCGTCGCCAGCGGCAACGCCGAACTGGGCTTCGTCGCGCTGTCGCAGGTGTGGGCCGACGGCCGGCTCACGGGCGGGTCGGCGTGGCTGGTGCCGGCCGGGCTGCACGCGCCGCTGCGCCAGGATGCGGTGATCCTCGCGCCGGGTCGCGACAAACCGGCCGCGCGTGCGCTCGCGGAATATTTGCGCGGTGCGAAGGCCACCGCGATTATCAAGTCCTACGGTTACGGACAGTGAGGCGGGCGGGACGATGATGAGTACGGCCGACCTCGCGGCGATCCGGCTGACGCTGGAGCTGGCGGCCGTCACGACGGCGATCCTGCTCGTGATCGGCACGCCCGTCGCGTGGTGGCTCGCGCGCACGCGCTCGGCGTGGAAGGGCGTGGTCGGCGCGGTGGTCGCGCTGCCGCTGGTGCTGCCGCCGACCGTGATCGGCTTTTACCTGTTGCTGTTGATGGGGCCGCACGGGCCCGTCGGGCAGCTCACTCAGGCGCTGGGCATCGGCCTGCTGCCCTTCAGCTTCGCGGGTCTGGTCGTCGGCTCGGTGTTCTACTCGCTGCCCTTCGTCGTCCAGCCGCTGCAGCAGGCCTTCGAGGCAATCGGCGAACGGCCGCTGGAGGTCGCCGCGACGCTGCGCGCGGGGGCGCTCGACACCTTCTTCAGCGTCGTGCTGCCGCTCGCGCGCCCGGGTTTCGTCACCGCCGCGGTGCTGGGCTTCGCCCATACAGTCGGCGAGTTCGGCGTGGTGCTGATGATAGGCGGCAACATCCCGGAGAAGACGCGCGTCGTGTCGGTGCAGATCTACGACCACGTCGAGGCGCTCGAATACGCGCAGGCGCACTGGCTTTCCGCGGGCATGGTGGTGTTCAGCTTCGTGGTGCTGTTCCTGCTCTACAGCCGCAAGCGCGGGGGCGTGCGATGAGTCCCGCCGCCGCTGCTCAGGTCTCCGGCACCGGCATCGAGGCGCGCTTCCGGCTGGCATGGTCGGGCTTTGCCCTGGACGCTACGCTGCAGTTGCCCGGGCGCGGTGTCAGCGCACTGTTCGGCCATTCCGGATCGGGCAAGACGACGGTGTTGCGCTGCCTCGCGGGTCTGGAGCGGGCGACGGACGGCTACCTCGCGGTGCGCGGCGAGGTGTGGCAGGACGACGCGCGTGGCGTGTTCGTGCCGACGCACCGCCGTCCGCTCGGCTACGTGTTCCAGGAAGCGAGCCTGTTTCCGCACCTTTCAGTGCGGCGCAACCTCGAGTTCGGCCTGAAGCGGGTCGCCGCGGCCCAACGCCGCGTGTCGCTCGATCATGCGATCGCGCTCCTCGGCATCGAGCCGCTGCTCGAGCGCATGCCGGAGCGGCTGTCGGGCGGCGAGCGCCAGCGCGTCGCGATCGCGCGCGCGCTGGCGACCAGTCCGCGCCTGCTACTGATGGACGAGCCGCTGGCCGCGCTCGATGCGCAGCGCAAGGCGGAGGTCCTGCCCTACCTGGAGCGCCTGCATGGCGAGCTGGATATTCCCGTCGTGTACGTGAGCCATGCGCCGGAGGAGGTCGCGCGGCTGGCGGACCACGTCGTGCTGCTGCGCGACGGGCGGGTGCTCGCGTCCGGTGCGATCGACGAGGTGATGCCGCGCCTGGACCTGCCCTTCGCGCACGACGAGGAGGCCTTTGTCGTCGTCGATGCGCAGGTCGCGGCGCGCGACGAGCGTTTCGCGCTGACGCGGCTCGAATTCGGCGGCCTGCCGCTGTGGATCACCGGCCTCGATGCGCCGCTCGGGGCGCAGGTGCGCGCCCGCGTGCTGGCGCGCGACGTGAGCCTGGCGCTCGCGGAACGCCACGATTCGAGCATCCTCAACGTGCTGCCCGCGCGCGTGGTGTCGCTCGACGACGCGAGCCCCGGGCGCACGCTGGTGCGCCTCGACGTCGCCGGCCGCGCGCTGCTCGCGCGCATCACGACGCGCTCCGCGGTGCAGATGGGCATCGCGCCGGGCATGAGCCTGTTCGCGCAGGTGAAGGGCGTGGCGCTGCTGCGTTAGGTACGGCGCGCCGGCCGCCACGTAGGGCGGGAGGAGCGCAGCGTATCCCGCCACAGCCTGTCAGCGACGCTCGACTTTGGACTGGCGGGATACGCCTTCGGCTCCTCCCGCCCTACGGACTCGTGCTCGATCCGGGAGCGGAATCAGCGCGCGAATGTAATGCGCGCTAAACTGCATCGTTTCTCGACCCGAATTCCTGCCCGCCATGATCCAGCTGCGTATCGTCCCGGTGACCCCCTTCGAGCAGAACTGCAGCATCGTGTGGTGCGACAAGACGATGAGGGGGGCGGTCGTCGATCCGGGCGGCGACCTCGAGCGCATCCGCGCCGAGGCCGACAGGCTGGGCGTGACGATCGAGAAGCTGCTGATCACGCACGGTCACATCGACCACGCCGGCGGCACGGCGAAGCTCGCGCGCGAGCTGGGGGTGCCCGTCGAAGGGCCGCAGGAAGAAGATCGCTTCTGGATCGCCGGGATGCCGCAGCAGAGCAAGATGTTCGGCTTTCCCGACGTCGAGTCCTTCGAGCCGGACCGCTGGCTGCACGACGGCGATACCGTGACGGTGGGCGAGGAGACGCTGCGCGTGATCCACGCCCCCGGTCACACGCCCGGCCACGTCGTGTTCTTCCATGTGGATGCGCGGCTCGCGATCGTCGGCGACGTGCTGTTCGCGGGCTCGATCGGCCGCACCGACTTCCCCAAGGGCGACCAGGCGACGCTGGTCCATTCGATCCGCGAGAAGCTCTTCCCGCTCGGCGACGACGTCACCTTCGTGCCGGGCCACGGCCCGACCTCGACTTTCGGCGACGAGCGAAAGAACAACCCCTACGTCGGCGACTACGCGTAAGGGATAACAGGTTGAGTGCTGTACGGTTGCTCCCTCCCCTTCAAGGGGAGGGTTGGGGTGGGGATGGGTTAAGCAGGCGCCGCAGAAACCCATCCCCCTCCTGACCTCCCCCTTGAAGGGGGAGGAACCAAGTGCCCGGCAGACGACAAATATCTGATTGTCGCCTTCTAGCCGCGCTGCTTCAGCGAATCGCGGATCTCGCGCAGCAGCTTGATTTCTTCCGGCTCGGGCGCGGGCTCCGGCGGCGGTGCCGGCGGCTCGGCGCGCTTGAGGCGGTTGATCGCCTTGATCGCGACGAAGATCGCGAACGCGACGATGATGAAGTCGATCGTCGTGTTGATGAAGGCACCGTACTTCACCAGCGGTGCGCCGGCCTTTTCGGCGGCTTCGAGCGTTTCGAAGGTCTTGTCGCCAAGGTTGATGTGAAGGTGGCGAAAATCGACGCCGCCGAGAATGCGGCCGACGACGGGCATGATCACGTCCTTGACCAGCGAATCGACGATCTTGCCGAAGGCGCCGCCGATGATCACGCCGACCGCCAGGTCGACGACGTTGCCGCGCATGGCGAACTCTTTGAACTCGCGCAGGAAACTCATTCTCGATAACCTCCCCAGGTGGTTGATTGGCCACGGCAGGGCGCGCTGGCCGTGCCGACGCGGCTAGTGTGCCATCTTTTGCGCCTTTCGCACGTCATCGCGCGCCGGCGGCGGCTTCCCGCCGGGATAGTCGTCCGTGCTGCGCAGCGCCTTACATCCGTGCGCGGAACACCGGCAGGCGCCAGCCGAAGCGCATCGCCGAGAGCCGGACTGCGAGGACGACGGAGCCGGCGAGCAGGGCCGCCCAGGTGTGCGCGACGTCGAACTCGGACAATGCGACCAGCAGCAGCGCGCCGACCCACGACGCGGTGGCGTAGAGCTCGCCGCTGAATACGAGCGGCACCTCGTTGCACAGCACGTCGCGCACGATGCCGCCAAAGGCGCCGGTGATGACGCCCATCAGGCTCGCGACCAGCCACGGGGCGTCAAGCGCGAGCGCCGCCTGCGTGCCGCTGACCGTGAACAGCGCCAGGCCGATCGCATCGGGCAGCAGGAACAGGCGCGCGGGCAGGCGCACCACGCGCGCCAGCGCGAAGGCCGCGAGGGCGGCGAGCAGGGCGGTGACGAGATAGCTCTGGTCGGCGATCCAGAAGACCTTGCGGTCGAGCAGCAGGTCGCGCAGCGAGCCGCCGCCGAGTGCCGCGGCGAGGGCGACGACGATCATGCCGAAGAGGTCGAAGCGCTTGTTGCCGGCTTCGAGGATGCCCGCCGCGGCCTGGGCGGCGACGCCGGCGAGGCCGATGCCATAGACGAGGGTGTCGATCGGACGCATCGGGCGAGCATAGCATCGCATCGCGGCGTTCCGCAGCGGCCATGAGCAGCGTGAGCTGGCCACGGGCTTGGCACGGGCTTGGCATAATCGCGCTTTGCCCCTGCCGTTCCAGCCCCCCTTTTTCCGGAAAACGCATGCCCTTCTCACGACCAGGCACGGCCCTGTCGCCGCATCGATGTCCGTGCAGACCCTGATCCAGGTGCTCGCGAGCGGCGTCGCGACCGGCTGCGTGTACGGGCTGGTCGCGCTGTCCTTCGTGCTGATCTACAAGGCGACCGGGGCGGTGAGCTTCATGCAGGGCGAACTACTCATGCTCGGGGCGTTCGCGGTGCTGGCGTTGCACGAGGCGGCCGGCCTGCCGCTCGCCGCCGCCGTCGTGCTCGGCGTCGCCGCGATGGCGGCCTTCGGGGCGCTGCTCGAGCGCATGGTGCTGCGCCGCACGCTCGGTCCCGGGCACCTGACGGCGTTGTTGCTGACCTTCGGGCTGGGGATGGTGATGCGCGGCGCCGTCGGGGCGGTGCCGGCGGCGAGCCACGCGATGCACCGCCTGCCGCTGCCCTTCGCCGGCGAGAGCGTGCGCCTGGGCGGCGCGGCCCTGGCGGCGGAGCACCTTGCAGTGATCGCGGCGACCGCGCTGCTCGCCGGCGCGCTGACGCTGTTCTTCCGCCGCACGCGCGCGGGGCTGGCCTTGCGCGCGTGTTCGGAGAACGCCGGGGTGGCTGCGCTGATGGGCGTGTCGGTGGCGCGCATGCACACCCTGGCGTGGGCGCTCGGCGCCGGACTCGCCGCGGTCGCGGGGGTGCTGCTGGCGCCGGTGACTTTCGTCCATCCGAACATGGGGCTGGTGGCGCTGAAGGCGTTTCCGGCCGCGGTGCTGGGCGGTATGACGAGCCTGCCGGGGGCGCTCGCGGGCGGGGTGTTCCTCGGCGTCGTCGAGGCGCTCGCGGGACTGGCGCTGCCGGAAGGGGTGAAGGATGTCGTGCCCTACGTGCTGATGATGGCCGTGCTGCTGCTGTTTCCGGGCGGCTTCGCGGCCGGCCTGCGGGGGCGGCCGTGAGTCCGGCGGAGGGCGACACCCGGAGCCCGCGCGCGCTCGCCGCGGCGGCTGCGATCGTGGTCCTTGCTGCGCTCGCGGTGTGGGCACTGGGTGCGGACTACGCCCTTGCGCAGGCGGCCTTCGTTTCGACCTGGGCGATCGCCGGGTTGGGCGTGATCCTCGTGGTGGGCCAGTGCGGCCAGGTTTCGCTGGGGCAGGGCGCCCTGCTCGGGCTCGGGGCCTACGCGCAGGCGCTGCTCGTGCTGCGCGGGGTGCCGGCGCCGCTGTCGCTGGCAGTGGCCGTCGCGCTCGGCGCGGTCGGCGGGTGGTTGGCGAGCCTGCCGGCACGGCGCCTGGGCGGGCTGTACTTCGCGATGAGCACGCTGGCCTTCGCGCAGGTCGTCGAGGAGGGGTTGGTGCGCTGGGAGTCGCTGACCGGCGGCGCGGCGGGCCTCGCGGTGCCGCCGCTGGTGCTCGGCGGATGGGTGGCGAACACGTCCCTTGCGCAGGCGCTGGTCGGTGGCGTCGCGCTAGTGATGGCGTGGCTCGCCTGCCGGCGCTGGGTGGCGTCGCGGCTGGGGCGGGCGTGGCGCGCGGTTCGCGAGGACGAGGTCGCCGCGGCGGCGGCCGGCATCGACGTCGCGCACGCGAAAACGCTTGCCTTCGTGCTGGGTGGCGGGCTGTCCGGGTTGGCCGGCGCGCTGTATGCGCACTGGATCGGTTTCGTGAGCCCGGAACAGTTCGGGTTGACGTTGTCCTTCGAGTTGCTGATGCTGGCCTTCATCGGCGGCGCGCGCCACCTCGCCGGAGCGCTGTGGGGCGCGCTGGTGGTCGTTGCGCTGCCGCAGGCGGTGTCGCTCGCGGTCGAACGTCTGCCGCCGGGTTTGGCGGGCGCCGCGGGCATCGAGACTGCGCTGTTCGGTGGGGTGCTGGTCGTTCTGGTGCTGCTGCGCCCCGGTGGCCTGGCCGGATCGCGCTGAGCGGCGGAGGTGTCCCGCGCCGTGAGCGTGCAGCCGTTCACTGGTAGAACAGGCGTGCTGGCGTTAGCATTTGCTTACATTTCAATGGCTACGGGAGGCCTGCAAGCATGATCGGTGTCCCGGGCACGCGTCGTCCCGCGACCGCCAGCTCCGCCCAGTCCGCCTGCTGGCGGACAAGGGCGGGATCGAGGCGGCGATGACCAGCCTGTCGGTGCTCGCGCGCCGGCAGCGCTCGCTGCTGATCGGCCTGCTCGTTTTCCTCGTGACCGCGCTCGTCTCGGCCGTGCTGATTTCGGGTTTCGAGCGTCAGCGGCAAGCGGTCCGCCGCGCGGAGGTGACGAACACGCTGTTCGACGAGGCGCAGGACCTGCGCAGCAACATCGAGCACGCGCTGGCGGTGACCTATGCGTTGGCGGCGCTGGTGCGTCAGGGCGAGGGCAGCATCCCGAATTTCGACACCCTGGCGGAGCAGATGCTGCCGTTCTACCAAGGAGCCTCGGCGCTGGCGCTCGCGCCGGCCGGTGTGGTGCGACAGATCGTGCCGCTGGCCGAGAACGCCGGCGTCATCGGACACGACCTGCTGGCCGATCCGACGCGCAACCGCGAGGCTTTTCTCGCACGCGACACCGGCAAGCTGACACTGGCCGGCCCCTTCCCGCTGAAGCAGGGTGGCGTCGGCGCGATCGGACGTCTGCCGGTGTACCTGCCGGACGAGAACGGGCGTCAGGCGTTCTGGGGCTTCGTCGCAGTGGTGATCCGTTTTCCCGACGTGCTGACGACGGCGCTGCTGCCTTCGGTCGAGAAGTACGGCTTCGATTACGAGCTGTGGCGCACCCATCCGGATACGGGGGCGAGGCAGGTCATCGCCGCCTCGTCCGCCCGGCCTCTGGTCGAGCCGGTCGAGCATGAGATCGAGGTTCCGAACGGGGTGTGGACGCTGGGCGTGGCGCCGGTCGGCGGGTGGAAGGACGATTCTGGCCTGCCCTTCGAGCTCGCCGTGGCGACCATACTGTGCTTTGCGCTGGGCTGGCTGGCGACCACCCTGATGCAGCTGCGCGAGCACCACAGCGCCCTGAAGGGGCTCGTCGCTGAGCGCACGGCGGAGCTGGCGGCGCGCGAGGCGCGGCTGGCGGCGCTGATCACGTCGCTTCCCGACAAGATGCTGCTGATCGACAAGGACAGGCGGGTCGTGGAGTGCCATGCGCCGGAACCGCGGCTGCTCGCCGCCCCGGTCGAGGAACTGGTCGGGCGCCCCTATGCGCAGACGGTGCCGCCCGAGGTCGCGGCGAAGTTCGACGCGACCATCGACGCGATCGCGGTCGACGGGGTGCCGCGGCAGACCGAATATGCGCTCGAGCTGGCCGACGGCGTGCATTACTTCAGCGCCTCGATCAGCCGGCTGAACGATGCCGACGGCCCCGCGGGCTTCATCGCGCTGGCGCGCGACATCACCGAGCGCGTGCGCATGGAGCGCGCGCTGTCCGAGAGCGAGACGCGCTATCGGGCGCTGTTCGCCAACAGCCGGGTGGTGATGCTGGTGATCGACCCGGCCGACGGCGCCATTGTCGATGCGAACGACAAGGCGTGTGCGTATTACGGTTACGACCATGCGGCGCTGACGCGCATGCAGATCTCGGACATCAATGCCCTGTCGCGCGAGGAGGTGCTGCACGAGATGGCCAGGGCGCGGGCGCGCGCGGCGGACTTCTTCCAGTTCCGCCATCGCCTCGCCAGCGGCGAGGTGCGCGACGTCGAGGTCGCGAGCGGTCCGATCGAGCTCGGCGGGCGCAGCCTGCTGTATTCGATCGTGCAGGACGTGACCGAACGGCGCCGCTACGAGGAGCGCATGCGCGAGGCCCTGGTGGTGTACAACGCATCGAGCCAGGCGATCATGACGACCGACGCACAGGGGGTGATCACCTCGGTGAATCCGGCCTTCTGCGCGATCACCGGCTATGCGGTCGACGAGGTCATCGGCCACCGCTCGTCGATGTTCAAGTCCGGGCGCCACGACCCGGCTTTCTTCGGCACGATGTGGAGCCGTCTCGCCGAAGGCGGCGCGTGGGAGGGCGAGATCTGGAACCGGCGCAAGAACGGCGAGATCTATCCGCAGTGGCTCACGATCACCGCGGTGCGCAACGACGATGGCACGATCGCCGAGTATGTCTCGCTGTTCAGCGACATCACCGAGCGCAAGCAGCAGGAGGAGGCGATCTGGCACCAAGCGAATTTCGATACGCTCACCGGCCTGGCCAATCGCAGCCTGCTGCAGGATCGGCTGGAGCACGCGCTGGCGCAGGCGCGGCGGCACGACGGCAAGGTCGGCCTGATGTTCCTCGACCTCGACGGCTTCAAGTGGATCAACGATTCGTTCGGGCACGACGTCGGCGACGAGATGCTGGTTGAGGTCGCGCGTCGCCTCAAGGCCAGCGTGCGCGAGCAGGACACGGTGGCGCGCCTGGGCGGGGACGAATTCACGGTGGTCGTGAACGACCTGCACGACCAGCGCGACATGGAGGATCTGCACGTGGTCGCCGAGAAGCTCGTCGCGGTGCTGCGCGAGCCCTTCCTGCTGAGCAATGCCCGCCATCACATCTCCGGCAGCATTGGCATCACGGTCTTTCCCGACGACGGCGCGGACGTGCAGACCTTGCTGCGCAACGCGGACATCGCGATGTACAAGGCCAAGCAGGCGGGCAAGAACCGCGCGCAGTTCTATGCGCACCACATGCAGGCCGATGCCTTGGCGCGCGTGCAGCTCGAGAACGACCTGCGCATCGCGATCGAGCAGCAGCAATTCGTGCTGCACTACCAGCCCATCGTGGAAGCCGCGAGCGGGCACATCGTCGGCGCCGAGGCACTGATCCGCTGGCAGCATCCGCGGCGCGGGCTGGTGTCGCCGGGCGATTTCATCGCAGTGGCCGAAGACTGCGGCCTGATCGTGCCGATCGGCGCATGGGCGCTGCGCGAGGCGGTGCGCCAGTCGCACGCGTGGCGCGAGGCGGGCTACCCGGCACTGCGCATGGCGGTCAACGTGTCCGGCGTGCAGTTCCGCGAGCCCGGCCTGCCCGAGCTCGTGCGCTCGCTGTTGTCGGGCGCGGCGGACGGCCACGAGCACCTGATGCTGGAGATCACCGAATCGGTGCTGATGGACAGCAGCGAAGAGGCCGAGGCGCGCATGCGTGAGATCAACGGCCAGGGCATTGCCTATTCGCTCGACGACTTCGGTACCGGCTTCTCGTCGCTGTCCTACCTCAAGCGCTTCCCGGTCGATGTCGTGAAGATCGACCGCAGCTTCGTGCGCGACTGCCCCGACGACCGCAGCGATGCGAGTCTGGTCGAGGCGATCATCAACATGGCGCACAGCCTGGACCTCAGGGTCACGGCGGAAGGGGTCGAGTCGGAAGCGCAGCGCGACTTTCTGCGTCGTCTGGGCTGCGATTGCCTGCAGGGCTACCTGATCGGCCGACCGATGGCGGCGGCGGACCTCGCGCTGCGCATGGCGGCTGAGGGCGTGCTTCACGGATAATCGCCCCTTTTTGGGCGCCGCTGGCCGCGCTGGGAGGATCCATGAAGCTCATCCGCCGCATCCTTGCCCCGCTGCTCCTGGCCGTCGCCGGCGTTGCCGCGGCGCAGGCTCCGGGCGTCGGCGAGCGCGAGGTCGTCGTCGGCAGCATCCAGGACCTGTCGGGCCCGATCGCGCTGCTCGGCGTGCCGGTGCGCGACGGCATGCAGATGCGCTTCGACGACGCCAACGCCGCCGGCGGCGTGCACGGCCGCAAGCTGCGCCTCGTCGTCGAGGACGCCGGCTACGACCCGAAGAAGGGCGTGCTCGCGGCGCGAAAGCTGATCCAGCGTGACAAGGTCTTCGCCTTCCTCGCGAATCTCGGCACGCCGGTCGTGATGGCGACGATGCCGCTGATCGTCGACGCCGGCCGGCCGCACCTCTTCCCGTTCTCGCCGCACGAATCGACCTACTCGCCGCGCCACCCGCTGAAGTTCCAGATGTTCGCGCCCTACCAGGACTACATGGACGCGGCGACGCGCCACATGGTGCAGACGCACGGCTACCGCAAGACCTGCCTGCTATACCAGGATGACGACTACGGCCTGGAGGTGATGAAGGGCGTCGCGGCGGGCCTGGCGAAGCTCGCGCAGCCGCTCGTCGAGAAGACCAGCTACAAGCGCGGCGCGACCGACTTCTCCAGCCAGATCGCGCGCCTGCGCGGCGCGGGCTGCGACTTCGTCGTGCTCGCGACGGTCGTGCGCGAGACCGTCGCGGCCGTCGCCGAGGCGCGCCGCACCGGCTGGAACGTCGACATGCTGGTCACCGCGTCGGGTTATTCGGCGCAGACGCACGAGCTGGGCGGCAAGGCGGTCGAGGGGCTGTACGGCGTGACCGTGCTGCCGCATCCCTACGAGGCCGGTGCGAACGGCCAGCTCGCGGACTGGATCCGCCGCTACCGCGAGCGCTTCGGCGCCGCGCCCAACGTGTGGAGCGTGATGGGCTACGGCGTCGCCGACCTGTTCGTGAAAGCCGCCGACAAGGCCGGGCGCGAGCTCACCGTCGAGCGTTTCACCGCCGCGCTGGAGTCGCTGCACACCCCGCGCGACTTCTTCGGCGGCCCGGAGTATCGTTTCACTCGCGACGACCATCTCGGCAACCGCCACGGCCGCATCGCGCAGATCCGGGATGGCCGCTGGGTGATCCTGACCGACTACCTGAAGTGAGTACCCGCAGTGAGAACACCGTCCCGATGAGCCATCCCGTCCCGCAGACCGTCGCCGTCGCCTTCACTGGCGCCTCGGGCATGCCCTACGGGATGCGTCTCGTCGACTGCCTGCTCGCGGCCGGCTGCAAGGTGTGGCTGCTGTACTCGCAGGTCGCGCAGATCGTCGCACGCCAGGAGATGAACCTCGAGCTGCCCTCGCGCCCGGCCGAGGTCGAGGCGCAGCTCTCCGCGCGTTTCGGGGCCGCGGAAGGCCAGCTGCGCGTGTTCGGTCGCGAGGAATGGTTCGCGCCGCTCGCCTCCGGCTCCAACCCCGCCGACGCGATGGTCGTGTGCCCATGCACGATGGGCACGCTCGCCGCGATCGCCGCCGGCCTCAGCCAGAACCTCATCGAGCGCGCCGCCGACGTCGCGATCAAGGAAGGGCGCAAGCTCGTGCTGGTGCCGCGCGAGACGCCGTTCTCGGCGATCCATCTGGAGAACATGCTCAAGCTCGCGCGCCTGGGGGTCGTGATCCTGCCGCCCAGCCCCGGCTTCTACAACCACCCGCAGACGGTCGGGGAGATGGTCGATTTCGTCGTCGCGCGCGTGCTCGACCAGATCCGCGTGCCGCACCGCCTGATGCAGCGCTGGGGCGAGACGGGCGGGGAGGGCGCGTGATGGAGGACGCCGGGCTGTTGTCGCCGCCGTTACCCCTTTTTCCGCTGCAGACGGTGCTCTTCCCCGGCGCGCTGCTGCCGCTGCACGTGTTCGAGGCGCGCTACATGGACCTCGCGACGCGCTGCCTGAAGGACGGCTCGGTGTTCGGCGTGAACCTGATCGCGGAAGGCCGCGAGGTCGGTGCGCCGGCGCGGCCCTACGAGGTCGGCGTGAGCGCGCGCATCGTCGAATGGGACATGGCCAAACCCGGCACGCTCGACCTCGTCGTGCGCGGCGAGTGCCGCTACCGTGTCCTGCGCTCCGAACTCGGCGCCAACAACCTGCTGCTCGGCGAAGTCGAATGGCTCGCCGAAGCGCCGCACCGGGCCATTCCAGACAACTGCCTGCCGCTGGTCGCGCTGCTGCGCGCGATCGTCGAGGATGCCGGCGCCGGACGTTTTTCCGCCCCGCACGCTTTCGACGACGCGAACTGGGTCGGCCTGCGCTTTGCAGAGGTGCTGCCGATCCCCGCACAGGCCAAGCAAGCGCTGCTCGAGCTGGACAACCCGGGCGACCGGCTGGAGATCGTCCGCCAGTTCCTCGATCAGCGCGGCCTGCTCGCGGAGCGCATGAAGCCGGGGAAGGGCAGCTGAGGCACGGCGGCGCCGCTGAGTCGTAGGGCGGAAAAGCGAAGCGCCTTCCGCCGCATGCATACCGTGGATACTGCGCATTCGGCGGATAACGCCTTCGGCTCATCCGCCCTACGGCGCTCACAAGGGCAGCTCGCGCTGCGGCGTCTCCTTCGGCCCGTCGACGAAATCCGCGAGGATGCGCCGCACCGGCGTCGGCAGACCCGCGTCCGCGAGCGCGTCGAGCGCCAGCCAGCGGTGGCCCTCGTCCGCCGCGACGCGTCCGCGGCCGTCGACCTCGACGAGCACGGGCGTCATCTCCAGGCGGAAATGGGTGAAGGCATGGTTCAGCACCGTCAGCGGGCGTGTTGCATGCGCGGTGAGGCCGTGGCGGGCCGTGACCCAGCACGCCACATCGGCGGCACCCTCCGGAATCTCCGGCAGCGCGAGTAATCCGCCCCAGATCCCCGTCGGCGGCCGGCGTTCGAGCAGCACCTCCCCGTCGGTCACGATCACCGCGACGCGCGCATGGCGCTGCGGTACGGCCTTCTTCGGGCGCGCCGCGGGCAATTCGCCGACGCGGTCCTCACGCAGCGCGACGCAGATCTCCGCCATCGGGCAACGTCCGCAGGCGGGGCGGCCGCGCGTGCACAGGGTCGCGCCGAGGTCCATCTGTGCCTGGATGTAGGTGCCGATCTCCGTCTGCGGCAGCAGCTCCTCCGCGAGCGTCCACAGGCGCTGCTCGACCGCGCGCTCGCCGGGAAAGCCGTCGATGCCGAACACGCGGCACAGCACGCGCTTGACGTTGCCGTCGAGGATCGCCGCGCGCTCGCCGAACGCGAAGGCCGCGATCGCCGCCGCGGTCGAGCGGCCGATGCCGGGCAGTTCCGCGATCTCCGCGGCGCAGTGCGGGAATTCGCCGCCGTGCCGCGTCATCACCGCCTGCGCAGCCTGGTGCAGGTTGCGCGCCCGCGCGTAGTAGCCCAGCCCGCTCCATAGCGCGAGCACGTCGTCCACCGGCGCGGCGGCGAGGCGCGCGAGGTCCGGGAAGCGAACGAGGAAGCGCGCGTAGTACGGGATCACCGTATCCACCTGCGTCTGCTGCAGCATGATCTCCGACAGCCAGATGCGGTACGGGTCGCGCGTGTTCTGCCACGGCAGGTCGTGCCGCCCGTACCCGCGGTGCCATGCGATCAGCCGCAGCGCGAAGTCGCTGTCCCTCGTCGTCCCGTCCATTCCTTCCCCAGTCCTTTTCCCTTTCCCGGTTGCGTTTCCGCCCCCGCCGCGTTGCCCTGCGCAGTGCGCGCAGCGATAATCGCCGGTTCCATCCAATTCCCCGCCCGCCCCGAGAAGGGCTGGCGTTGCTTACAAGAACCGCCCATGTCCCAGCCGCCCGTCACCCATCAGGATTTCACCCGCGCCTTTCGCGATGCCCTCGGCATGTTCGCCACCGGTATCGCCGTCGTCACGACGCGCGCGCCCAGCGGCGAAGGGATCGGCCTGACGGTCAACTCCTTCAACTCCGTGTCGCTCGACCCGCCGCTCATCGTGTGGAGCCTGTCGCGCAATCTTGCCAGCCTGCCGGTGTTCGAAGCCTGCGAATACTACGCGGTGAACGTGCTCGCTGAGGACCAGCAGAACCTGTCGCAGCTTTTCGCGACGCGCTCGGACGACAAGTTCGCCGGACTCGACATCGACGACGGCCTGTATGGCGTGCCGCTGCTGAAGAACTGCTGCGCGCGCTTCGAATGCCGCAACACCGTGCGCCACGACGGCGGCGACCATCTCGTCTTCATCTCCGAAGTCGTGCGCTTCGACCGCGAAGACCGTGCCCCGCTGATTTACCACGGCGGCGCCTACCGCCGCCTCGCCACGGGCTGAGCCGAACCCCTCCCCCGTTGCGGGCGGGGCGCTATTCCTTTCGGCGTATTAATGGTCCATGATGAATTGTGGCCGGCATGAATTCCGGACGCACGACATCCTCCATTAGAGAAAGGATAGAAGAACATGGAATTCCGCTCCCTCATCCCGACACTGCCAGCAAGCCTCCTCATCGCCGCCTGCAGCAACCTCGGCCTTGGCGGGCCGATCACCGCGGAAGCGTCCCTCGCGCCGACCAAGGGCAATAGCGCGTCCGGCATGGTGAAATTCACCGAAGTCGATGGCGGTGTGGTCATCGACGCCAGCGTGACGGGCCTCTCGCCCGGCAAGCATGGCTTCCACATCCACGAGCAGGGCGACTGTTCCGCGCCCGACGCCACCAGCGCCGGCGGCCATTTCAACCCGACCGGCAAGCCGCACGGCGACCCGGCGAAAGGCGATCACCACCTCGGCGACATGCCGATGCTGGTCGCCGATGCGAACGGCGACGCGACGTTCGGCACCATCCTCGAGGGGCTGACGATCAGCGGCAAGGCCAAGGGCAACATCGTCGGCCGCGGCCTCATCGTGCACGCCGCCCCGGACGATTTCACCACCCAGCCGACCGGCAACTCCGGCGCGCGCGTCGCGTGCGGCGTGATCGCGCGCCTGAAGTAGGCGAAGCGCGAATCCAAATGAAGAAGGGCCCGGCAACTGCCGGGCCCTTCCTGGGGAATCTGGAGCGGGCGATGGGAATCGAATCCGACTCCCAAGTTGTTGAGTCATAATCGATTTTTCCAAACCCAAACCAGCCATTGGACTGGCTCATGGACTAGTTTACCCCGCTAGTCGGAAAGCAGGCAACGTCTTCGCTCCAAGGCGGGCCATCCTCAGCCATGGACAGCCAGCGCACGGGCTGCCTTCCTGGCCCCCCGTTGAACGCTCATACCTCCTGCGGCGCGATTCCTTTTCAGGCTATCAGCATACCGATCAGGTCTGACCCACGGCGCTTTTGCCTGACATTGGGCGACGTGAAGCTTCGCATTGCGGGATATCGCAGTGTCATAGATCGCCGCGAGATCAGTTCATTCTCAGCCGGTCTTGCCGGCGCTTCGCGCGATCATGATGATTGCATGCGCGGCAACAGAGGCGTAGCCCCCCATCTTGCGGACGCCGGAGTCGACCTGCGTGCGATTACCGACCACTCGTCAAGGTCCTACGTTGGCTACCCCGGGGTAGCACCGGATGCAACGCCGACACCGAGCCCGATCTGGTCGCGGTATTCGCGATGAAGCCCGATCCTTCCGCGCAGGGCTGCATAGCGTCATCGTACCGCTGACGCGATTTCAAAGCACTGGCCACGGCCGGGGCAGCCAGGAGCCCTTGTGGGGGTAGCAGTTACAAGGGAGCAACTACATGCAAGGGAGTTCGCTTTCGGAGGTGTATTACCGGCCCATCGATGCAGCCATCCGATGGGCTGGGTTGTATCGGTTCAGGGATGACATCCTCGCGGCTGTCAGGTCCGGGCGCTTGCCTGAGACGTTGAATTGCCCGCGCTGCAATGAACTCCGCCTGTATACCGATCGCATTTACGATGCCATCTTCCACGGCGAGCTGCCTTACGGACTGAACGGGATTACGATGAGCGACAAGTCCCTGTGGGACTCGCCTGAGCTGACCGTTCGCCACGTCGACCTCAAGCGGTGGATGCTACGAAGCTATCCGGAGCAGCGGCCGGCGTTCCTCTTCTCCCGTCACGAGAGGATCGCCCACCCGGTGATCACCCTGGAGGCGGGTCATGCGCTCTTGGTCGAACGGGAAGCGCTGAAGTCCCAGCTCGAGCAATGTCGCCATCAGTTGCATCAGCTTCAAGAGCAGCAGAAGAAGCAAGGATCTCCGAATCTCAATTGCACCCTGTGCCCCCTCAGTGATCGTGGCGAGACCACTTATCTGAACATCATCGGCACGATGCTGGCCTTGATGCTCGGACGCACCCCTTCCGGGGCTCCATACTCCAGTTTCAACAGCCAGGACGCGATCATCAGCGCCTTGATCGCCCATCACGGCAACCTCATGGGCATCACCGAGCGCACGCTGCAGGCCAAGTTTGCTCAGGCCCGCCGCAGGTTGCAGGCAGCGAGCCACTGAAGGGCGTCAAGCCCCAATCTGCGGTCGCAGAAACCGCATTTGCGGTGTTCTTTCCCCCGGGGTTCCTGTCAATTACGGGTTACGCCAAACATGCGCCAGTAAGCGCTAAGGAGTGCCCCTCATGTCGGATAAGCCACTTCCGCTGCCTGCGGGTGAGCACCGCATCCTGCGCCGCGAGGAAGTCGAAGCCAAGACCGGCTTCAAGCGCGCCCACATTTACAACCTGATGAAGTCGGGCAAGTTTCCGAAAGCCATACGTCTTGGAATTCGTGCTGTCGGGTGGGACTCGCTCGAGATCGAGCAGTGGATCGCCGAGCGCCGCAGTGAGCGCATCTGATCCTCGTTCCGTACTCCGACAACGCGACGAGGAGCCTGACGATGCTGGTCATCTCGATCATTTCGACCAAAGGCGGCGTGGGCAAGACGACAACGGCAGCAAACCTGGGCGCCTTTGTCGCCGACGCAGGGCTGCGCGTACTGCTGCTCGATCTGGACGTGCAACCTACGCTGTCGAGTTACTTCGCGCTGAGCGCGCGTGCGCCCGCCGGCATCTACGAGTTGCTGGCGTTCAACGAGCGTCGCATCGATCAACTGGTGTCGCGCACTGCGATTGCCGGACTGGACCTGGTGCTGTCGAACGACGATCGCGGAGAACTGAACACGCTGCTGCTGCATGCGCCGGACGGGCGCCTGCGGCTCCGACACCTGCTACCCGCGCTGGCGCCGTTCTATGACCTGGTGCTGATCGACACACAGGGCGCTCGCAGCGTGCTGCTGGAAATGGCGGTGTTGGCCTCGAACATGGCGCTGTCGCCGGTGACGCCGGAGATTCTGGCGGCACGTGAGTTGCGGCGCGGCACGCTGCAACTGATCGAGGACATCGGGCCGTACCGGCTCCTCGGCATCGAGCCTCCACCGCTGCACCTGCTCATCAACCGGGTACACCCGGTCTCGTCGAATGCCCGGCTGATTCAGCAGACGCTGCGGCAGATGTTCCAAGGACAGGCAGGCGTGCAGGTGCTGGACACCGACGTACCAGCCATTGAAGCCTATCCGCGTGCGGCGACACGAGGCCTGCCGGTGCATCAGGTCGAGCACCGCCAGCCCGCCGGTCGTGTCGCGCCTTCGGCGCTGACGACGATGCGCGCCCTTTCCGGCGAGCTGTTTCCGCAGTGGCGGGAACGCTTTGCGCAGGTGACCGGCCGATCCGATGCGAGAGGCGTGACAAGGAGCGAGGGCGATGGCGAACGCGCATGACCTGGCGCGCGGCCACAAGCGGCTGCGGGCGCTGATCGACTTTGCCCTGGGTGAAGGTTGGCATGTGGTGCGCACGCCAGGCGGCCACTTGAAGTTCACCAAGCCAGGTCGCGCATCGATCTACACCAGTTCGACGGCGAGCGACCATCGTGCCGGGCTCAATGCTCGCGCGCAGCTTCGTCGTGCCGATCGGGAGGCAGCCATCAGCCGGATACCGGCCCAGGAGAATGGCCTTGGCTGATCTGACCCCGCAGGACATGGCCGCCAAGCTGATGGCCTCCGGCTTCGAGCGGAGCGGTCCGACGGTAACGGTCTTGAGCGACCCCATCGCCGATACGCCGATGATCGTAACGCTGGACCAGTTGCGCCCCTATGACCACGACCCTCGCGTCAAGCGCAATCCGGCGTACGAGGAAATCAAGGCGTCCATCCGTGAGCGCGGGCTGGATGCTTCACCGGCGATCACACGCAGGCCCGGCGAAGAACACTTCATCATTCGCAATGGCGGCAATACGCGACTGGCCATTCTTCGCGAGCTGTGGACCGAGACCAAGCAGGAACGGTTCTTCCGCATTTCCTGCCTGTTCCGCCCCTGGCCAGAACGGGGCGAAATCGTCGCCTTGACGGGCCACCTCGCCGAAAACGAGCTGCGCGGCGGCCTGACATTCATCGAGCGCGCCCTGGGGGTGGAGAAGGCGCGCGAGTTCTACGAACAGGAAACCGGCAGCACGCTGACTCAGTCCGAGCTGGCGCGGCGCCTGACGGGCGATGGCTATCCGGTGCAGCAGTCCCACATCAGTCGCATGCAGGATTCGGTGCGCTACCTGCTGCCGGCGATTCCGACAGTGCTGTACGGCGGGCTGGGCCGGCATCAGGTGGAACGGCTCGCGGTGCTGCGCAAGGCGTGCGAGCGCACCTGGGAACGGAGAGCGCTGGGCCGTCACCTCGCCGTGGACTTCGCCACGCTGTTCCAGGATGTGCTGTCGCAGTTCGACTCGCAGCCGGATGACTTCTCGTTCCAGCGGGTGCAGGACGAACTGGTGGGTCAGATGGCCGACTTCCTGGAAGCGGACTATGACACGCTGAGCCTGGAGATCGACGACAGCGAAATCCGCCATCGGGCCTTGACCCGCGAGCCGGCGCCTGTGAGCCCGGCGGCACCCATCGTGCCCGCGACGCCGAGGCCTGCATCGCCACCTCCGGCGGCGACACCTGCTCAGCAGGCTGGCGCACCGGCTGGACCCGTTGCCGAGCTTCCCCCGACACAGACTGCTACGGCGCTCGCGCTTGGCAATGAGCAAGGTGAGGGAGTAGGCGCCGCACCAGAACCGGCCGATCGCGATGCGGAGCGTCTGCAGGGACACATCGTGTCTCCGGCGCTGACCACTGAACGCCTGCAATCCATTCAGCGCCTGGTGGCGGATCAGATGGGCGACAAGCTGCCCGATTTCGAGACCGATGCCTTGCGTGCGATTCCTGTACAGGTCGGCGGGCTCTACCCGATTTCAGATGTCTGGTACATCGAGCCCGGACTGGATGGGCCGGACCGGCTCCGGGTGCATATCGCACAGTTCGCTCGCGAGATCGCCGAGGAGGCTGCGGTCGCCGAGCACATCGAGCCCAGTGAGAGCGGCATCGGCTTTATCTGTGCGACTACTGCCATTTGCCAGACAAAGGACTTTCCGGCCTTCGCTCGTGCCGTGCTGACGCTGCTGCATGCGCTGAGCGCGGCGCGGGTACCTGCGCCGGGCCTGGATCGTGAGCGATTGGCCAACGACCTGGCGCCGCTGCTGCGCGGCGGCGGAACGTCCATGCGCCTGAGCGACGCCGGCCTGGTGAAGCTGTTCCGGCTGCTGCGCCTGGCGCGTCGCCTGCTGGACCTGGAGACCGGTGTGGCATCCGTCGCCCCGAGCCACAAACCCTGAGCGTGGGAGGCCACCATGTCGTCACCCCATCCGCTCAACCAGGCCGTCATCGCCCAGGCGCTGCACGATCTGCGCAACGGCCAACTGCGTCGCTGCAAGGCGATGGGCTTTGGCGACGAGGAACTGGATGCGCTCAAGCATCCGGCGCTGGTCAGCGTGCTGGTCAACGCCACGGTGTCGTGGTGCTCGGTCTCGGTCAACCGCGAGGTGCTGAAACGGCTGCTGAACCAGGTGCATGACGTGGAGCAGGAAATCGCCACGGTGGATCGCATGCTGCGCCTGGGTGCGAGCACGGAGATGGTGAGCCGCTTCTACGGCCTCACGCATCAGGAAGTCGCCCTACGGCGCGACATCCTCGGGTTGCCCAAGCGCAAGGGGCGGCATCCGGTGCTGGACGAGGTGCAGGACGCTGCCTTGTGGGAGCACTGGAAGGCCGGTATCACCGAGCGTCACATCGCGCTGGACGACGACGTGGCGATGCTGGCGCTGACCATGGACCTCGCCGAAACCCTGATGCTGCCGATGTCGGTGATCTGGGCGGCGATTCGGAACTGGATCGACCAGGGAGTCGTGTAGTCCATGGCCACGGGCGGCGCGCCACGGCGCGATGGTCCCTTGGTGCTGTCGGCGTTGTTCGACGATGCGCTGCGCGAGCTGGCACCGGACCCACGATCAAGCCAAGCCTCGGCGCCCGCCGCCGATGGATTCCTCTACAGCGGCAACCGCCACGAGAGCGTGCCGCGGGCGCTGTTTCTCGACCGGCGCCTGACGCCGCTGGAGCGCAACGCTTGGCAGGTGTTCCGCCTGCAGCTCAACGACGACGGCGTGACCGCGTTCCCGACCTACGACCAGCTGCGGCCCTACCTGGCGTCGATGCCGTGCGCGGCGCTGGCATCGCACGAAACCGTCGCGCGTGCCCTGACGCTGCTGCGGCTGACGCGCTGGTTGAGTCTGGTGCGGCGACGGCGCGATCCGAAGA
Organism: Azoarcus sp. CIB; assembly: GCF_001190925.1. Classification (NCBI taxonomy): domain Bacteria; kingdom Pseudomonadati; phylum Pseudomonadota; class Betaproteobacteria; order Rhodocyclales; family Zoogloeaceae; genus Azoarcus; species Azoarcus sp. CIB. The sequence goes on along the minus strand of NZ_CP011072.1, from coordinate 5,062,386 downwards.
CCGGCCGCATCCTGGGCAACCTCTATGTTCTGCACGACGAACCGCTGACGCCTTTCGAGGCGATGCAACTCGACCCCGACTACTTGGGTCTGGTGAGCCAGGCCCTCACCCATGCCGCCAAGGCGGTGCAGATCGTCGGCATACACACGCTGAAGGAAATCGCCGAAGACCCGTTGCTCAGCGGTCGCATGCTGCCGACACGCCTGCAGGTGCTCGCGCAGCGCATGGTCCGGCATGGCTGGATGCCAGAGACTTATCCACAGGATGGCACCGATCACGATTCCGAAGGAGGCAGGGAGGGCTTGCTTCGGAATGCAGAACACCCGTCTTCGGAATCCGGAGCAGGACCAAAACCCGCGCCGGACGGCTCTCTTCGGAATCCGAAGGAAGACCGTACCGTACGTAAGGATCGTATAAATGAAGTATGTACAATACCGCGCGCGAAGGCCTTGCAGAACCTGCGCCTGCCTGAGCGCTTCCTGAATTTGAAGGACGAGCAGCAGGCAGGTGCATTGATCGCTCTGCAGCAGGTGGACGAAGCCCAGCGGCAGGCGGTGCTCGACGAGTGGGCGGCGCGCTGCCGCGGCGGCACGGTGCGCAATCCGGCTGGCTACCTATTCGGCATCATCCAGAAGGCGATTCGCGGGGAGTTCAAGGCCTGGGCGGGCGAAGGCAGCCCAGTGCCGCCACCGCCTCGAGCCACGGCTCCTGCGCCGTCGTCACCTGCTGCGTCCAATGGCCCCGACCGTGAGATGGCGCGCGCTTACCTGGCGCAGTTGCGGTCGATGATGCGCGATCCCTGATCGACTGGGCTATCCCCGGGGGATAGCCGGCACAGGCTGCCTTCCTTCCGTTCTTGATTGCTCCCTGTTGTCCCATGGGCGAAACTGCTGCCTGATGGCACAAATGAACCTGATCTCTGAAGCAATACCTTCGACGGCTTCCGACCCGCATGGTCTGGACTCAGGATTGCTGCACCCCGGAGCCCACCGCCCCGCGAGCGATGACGAACTTCAGGCACAGCAGCGAGAAGTTCAGCGCCTGCTGGGCCGCTGCGTGTTGCGCCTTCAGCAATACGAACGCCTGATGAAGGCCATCGTGGCCCATCATGACATTTCGGGGCCTGCGCATTCACTGGAGGCCATTCGTGCGGAGCGCATCGAGGACACGGCGACCAAGACCTTGGGTACGCTGGTAGGTCAATTGTTCGGATCGTATGTCGTCACGGAGGGCGGTGACGTCAGCGAGAAGGGCCCGGACCTGTCCGCCGACGTGATTTCATTTCGCACGCGGGTGCAACTGAGCCTGTCTGCGGAGGACTACGTCAGGACGCAGGCCGACCTCAAGGATCTGGTGTCGCTGCGCAATGCCCTGGTACACCACTTCATCGACCAGCACGACCTCTGGACAATCAAGGGGTGCCACACCGCGCACGATGCGCTGACCACCGCCTACACCCGCATCGATCAGCATTTCGAGCAACTGCGTGGTTGGGCCGAACACATGGATCAGGCGCGCAGCCTGGCGGCGGAGTTCGTCCAGTCGGATGTGTTTCACGACCTGGTGGTCAACGGCATTGCACCGGACGGAACGGTGGATTGGCCGGCGGCCGGCATCGTTCGCGCATTGCGCGAGGCGGCCGGGGAACTGGCCGTCGAGGGATGGACGCCCGTCGCCGCGGCCGGACGGTGGATTTCCGAACGGCATCCCGAGCAACTGCCCGCCAAATATGGATGCAGCAGTTGGCGCCAGGTGGTGCATGAGTCCCGCCTGTTCGAGCTTCGCTACCGCGATGTGGATGGTCGGCGTGCCGCTTGGTTCAGGGCACGAGAGACATAGCCTTACGCGACGACATTGCATGACGCTGTGCCAGCAGCTCATGCCTTGCTTTGCCTTCCGCGTTATCCCCAGGGGATAGCCGGCACAGGCGGCCTTCCGCATCAGGCAAACCGGGCGGACACCGGCGGCGGTTTGATGACTGACAGCCTTCCGCCTGATGCCGATGCTGGCGACACATTCATTCCCCGCGAGTCGTCTCCATGGCCAACGAACCCCTGCAACTGAATCTCGGATCGCTGCGCAGCGCGATGTCGCTGACGATGCATACGCATCATGCCTCTCGTATTTGGCACGGTCGCGCACCGACCGAGGGGCGCCCCGGCATCATCGGCCTCAACGGCTACCTCAGCGTGATGAACAAGATGAAGCGCGGCGCCGAGCAGGACGATCCCTACTCGGACTGGTGGATGCTGCGCATCGAGGACAAGCTGGCCGATACGAAGACCCGCTTGCAGACCTTGCGCGAACAGGTGGAGCAAGCCCTGTCCGACGTGCCGCCAGCGCTGTCCCTGGGTGAGAACATGAACGTGCAGCCGGTCAAGCTGCCGCTGTTTGTGAATGCGCAGCTCGGTTTCATGGCGGTATACCTGTTGGCCGACTACGACGATCTGGCGCGCAAGCTGATCCTGGCGCACCACACCGCGCTGATCGACCGCAGCACGCTGGAGCGCTGGCTCAACGACGGTGCGCATGCACTGCGCAGCTTGTTCGCCCTGGCACAGCAGTACCGTTACTCCGGCACGACGCGCGACGACTTCGCGGCGAAGAGCGCCGCGGCGCGGGCGGCACAGGAGAAGTTTGGCGAGTTGCCGCAGGACGTGCTCGAAGGCACGCGCCGTTCGCGCTTTGCGCCACCCATCGCGCGACGGGGAAACCGGCCCGAGGTACCGTCCGCTGACGCATCGGAGCCAGGCCTCACCGATGGCGCAGCCGACACCACGGCGCAAGACGAGGACGCCAAGGCATGACGGCACCTTCTTCTTCCGGCCGTCCGGCGCGCTTCATTCCGCTGGGACAGGCGGACTTCCAGCGGCTGGAACACGCCGGCTACCTAAAAGGCCTTTTACAGCCTTTTAAAGGTAAGGGGAGTCTGGAGACTTGGGCCAGCCAGTGCATGGCGCTGCGCGACGAGTTGATCGCCCTGGCACAACGGCAGGTGCTACCGCAGGCGCGGGCCTATCCTTTCAGCGTGCTCGATGTGCACCTGGCCCAGCAGGCGACTGGCGCAGGGACGACCTTCCTGCGCTGGCGCAACCTCGACCGCTCGGCCATGGGCGTGGCCTTGTGGGAGGCGCTGCTTGCGCGCCCCGCGACATCGGCTTCGCTGATCGACGACCTGTATGCGATCGAACTGCAGCGCATCGCGCTGAACATGCAGATCAGCCTGACCCACAGCATCGCCCGCCACGCCCTGGAATGCGCCAGCAGGATGGCGCGGGCCGAGGCGACGTATCTGCGGCGTGCCCATGGGCATGTCGCATCCATTCCCTCCACCCCCAAGGAGTCACCATGAGCACGCACTTCGTCGGCGAGGGCAACATCGGTTCTGCGCCGGACTACCGCGAATTCCCCAACGGCAATGACGAACCGCGCAGGCTGCTGCGGCTGAACGTCTATTTCGACAATCCGATCCCGAAGAGGGATGGCGAGTACGAGGACCGCGGCGGCTTCTGGGCGCCGGTGGAGCTGTGGCACCGCGATGCCGAGCACTGGCAGTCGCTGTACCAGAAAGGCATGCGCGTTCTGGTCGAAGGCCGTACCGTGCGCGACGAATGGGAGGACGCCGACGAGAACGAGCGCGTCACCTTCAAGATCGAAGCCCGGCGCGTCGGCATCCTGCCGTATCGCATCGAGACGGTGATGCTCGGCGCCAAACCGGCCGGGGGCCAGTAGCCGATCATCGCGGGCGGCTGTAGCAACCGTCAGACGCCCGCCATGCACCAGCGGGCTATCCCCTGGGGATAGTTCCACTGCGGTCCACCGAGTTCCAGTCGCCCTCCCGACACCAATCTCCCGCCTCTCATACCGCCGCGATCCGTGCATACGGCCGCGGCAGCGATTCCCCAGCCGATCACAAATCGGTGTCCATGCCGTCCGGCTTCCTTGCGGCCGGTCTCACCTGGCCCAGCCATGCTGTCGTCCATCTGATGAACCGCACATTCCCGAGGAGGCTTCAGCATGCGCGTGTTCCTGTGCGAGAAGCCTTCGCAAGGCAAGGACATCGCCCGTGTGCTGGGGGCTGGCCAGCGTGGTTCCGGCTGCTACAGCGGCGCGGGTGTCGTGGTGACCTGGTGCATCGGTCATCTGGTCGAAGCGGTTCCGCCCGAGGGCTATGACGAGCGCTACAAGCGCTGGACTCTCGAGCAACTGCCCATCCTTCCCGAGCGCTGGCGTGTCGAGCCCAAGGCTGCGACCGCCACGCAGTTCAAGATCGTCACGCAGCTCGTCGGTCAAGCCAGCGAGCTGGTGATCGCCACCGACGCCGACCGCGAAGGCGAGATGATTGCCCGCGAGATCATCGAGTTGTGCGGCTACCGCGGGCCGATCCAGCGGCTGTGGCTGTCAGCGCTCAACGATGCGTCGATCCGCAAGGCACTGGGCGCGCTGAAGCCGTCGGCCGAGACGCTGCCGCTGTACTACTCGGCCCTGGCCCGTTCGCGTGCCGACTGGCTGATCGGCATGAACCTGAGCCGGCTGTTCACCCTGCTGGGACGGCAGGCTGGCTACACCGGTGTGCTGTCGGTGGGCCGGGTGCAGACGCCAACACTGAAGCTGGTGGTGGATCGCGACCGCGAGATTGCGAGCTTCGTCTCGGTGCCGTTCTGGGCGATCGACATCACGCTGTCCCATGCCGGCCAATCCTTCATCGCAAGTTGGACGCCGTCGCAGGGGTGTATGGACAATGCTGGCCGTTGCTTGCAACAGCCGGTCGCCCAGCAGGCCGCAGACCGCATGCGCGCCGCCGGCAGCGCCCAGGTGGTGTCGGTCGAGACGGAGCGCGTGCGCGAAGGTCCGCCGCTGCCGTTCGACCTGGGCACGCTGCAGGAGGTGTGTTCCAAGCAGTTGGGCCTGGAAGTGCAGGAAACCCTGGACATCGCCCAGGCGCTGTACGAGACGCACAAGGCGACGACCTATCCACGCTCGGATTCCGGCTACCTGCCCGAGAGCATGCTGGCCGAGGTGCCGACCGTTCTCGACAGCCTGGTCAAGACCGATCCCGGCCTGCGCCCCTTGATCGACCGCCTGGACCCGGCTCAGCGCTCGCGCGCCTGGAACGACAGCAAGGTCACGGCGCACCACGGCATCATCCCGACGCTGGAACCGGCCAACCTCTCGGCGATGAACGACAAGGAACTGGCCGTCTACCGACTGATCCGCGCGCATTACCTGGCGCAGTTCCTGCCCCACCACGAGTTCGACCGGACGGTGGCGCAGTTCGCGTGCGGCGGGCAGTCGCTGCATGCCGTGGGCAAGCAGATCGCTGTGGCCGGGTGGCGCCAGGTACTGTCGGCGCAGGAGGAAGGCGATGCGGATGGCGACGACGCCCAGCGCAGCCAGGTGCTACCGGCACTGCAAGCAGGATTGTCCTGCCAGGTCGGCCATGTCGATCTGAAGGCGCTGAAGACCTTGCCGCCCAAGCCCTACACGCAGGGCGAACTGGTCAAGGCCATGAAGGGCGTCGCCAGGCTCGTCACCGACCCGCGCCAGAAGCAGAAGCTCAAGGACACGACAGGCATCGGCACCGAAGCCACGCGCGCCAACATCATCAGCGGCCTGCTTGGGCGCGACTATCTGCTGAAGAAGGGCCGTGCCATCCGTGCCTCGGATGCCGCCTTCACTTTGATCGACACCGTGCCGGCCGCCATTGCCGATCCGGGCACGACGGCGGTCTGGGAGCAGGCGTTGGACATGATCGAGGCCGGCCAGATGACGCTGGATACCTTCATCGCCAAGCAATCCGCCTGGATGGCCCAGCTCGTGCAGCAGTACCGCGGTGTGACGCTCGCCATCAAGCTGCCACCATCTCCGTCCTGCCCCCAGTGCGGCGCGCAGATGCGCCAGCGCACGGGCAAGAGCGGTGCCTTCTGGTCGTGCAACCGCTACCCGGACTGCAAGGGAACGCTGCCGGTCGACACTTCGACTGGCAAGCGCGAAGCGCCGCGCAAGCAGCGGGCTTCCCGCAAGGCATCCTGACGCCGACGAATCCCCTCGCCACGCCGACCGTTCCGAACGGCGGGGCCGACTTCCCGCACCCCGCGGGATTCCCCAGCACACGCCTCCTTCTGCAACGGTGTGCGCGTCTCTCTGCCCCGCGACGGGTCAGCGAGACGAGAAGGCGGTTCCTCTGCGAATCGCGTCTGCCGCGACTCCGTTGATCGAGATGCTTCCGTCGATGACGAGCGGTCTCCTGACGTCTGGCTGACCTGTGCTGTGGCGAGCCGTCAGGAGACCCCTCGGGTCGACGGTATTCGGTGCCGGTGCCCGCCGGTGGAACAACGGGCTCCCTTTGTGCGCGGATGTGTGCCGAAGGATGTCGACCCCAGCCACGACACGGGTCGGGTGCGATTGCTGACGCAGCGAGCGGCTTTGACGACGGCCGGGACTGCCACAGCCCACAGGTGGTTTCTCTCTTCTCCGGCTGAAGGCTCAAGGGCCTTCGGCCTGTTGGTCTTTATTTGATCCTGATCGGTGTCGCGCTGCCTCAAAGCGGCCCTTGTGCAATGCGCATTCCCCAAAGACGCCAGCGATGCGTCGCGTCCATCCTGCGGTCATGCGCTGCTGACGGTCGTCAGCACCATACCCTGGCAGCTCCGATCTTCAAGGCTGCAACGCGATTCGCCGCGTGGATCGAACCAGTCCGCTTCGCATCGCCCACCGCGGATGAGCTTATTCCCGACGCCGATGCTTCTTCCTTCAACCCCTCGGGAGGTATCCGCTCCCGTCTTGGGGGTAGGGCTCCCGGTCTTTCAACCAGGAGAGCCCCATGTCTCTTGCATTCACATCGACGCCACTGATTGCTGCACAGGCCCGTGCCGAAGCCATTGGCTATCTGGCCCTGGCCACACGGGCAAGCGCCTGCCTCTGCAGGTGCGCCACAGCGCCGCCGGCCACTACATCGGCACCGCCGACGAAGACGGCCCGGTGTCCCGAGAGTCCGTCGAGTACTTCCGCTCGCAGTACGCCGCCGAGCACGCCCTGGCAACAGGCCGCTGGCAGCAACGCCTCCACCCCTGACTTCCACTCACCAGGAGCCATTTCATGAACCGGTCTTTGCCCCAAGACGTACTTGATCAGATCGCCGCGGAAGAACGGCATTTCGCCGAGGCACCGCAGGCATTTTTCGAAGCATGGAAACGCGGTGCGGAAATTGCCGGTGCCGAATGGTTCGGCGACGGCACGCCCGAAGGCCTGCAGCGCGCCACAAGCAAGTGGGATCTGCGCCCCAAGGTGCTGATGCTCAACGACGCCCTTGACGTCCTCAGCGGCGGCCAGCGCATGTTCCTGTCCGCAATGGTGAGCTTCTACAACGCCCGCGAGGGTGGCGCGATGCTCAAGCGTTGCGGATTCGAGGGGCTTTCCGATCTGGGAGGTCTCGATCTGGAGCGCCGCCAAATCATTGCCGATCTGGTGCTGAACTACAGCGGTTGGTGAGCCCGTTCACCGCCCTGGTCGTCTCTTCCGTCGGACGCATGCCGCGTCTATCCGCCTTACCCTCAAGGGACATACCTCCCTTGCGGGCGGGAGTCCCTTGGTTGCCACAAGGAAGTCTCCCATGGACACCCAATCCATCTGCGCACAAATGCCGTTGCTCGTTCGCGGCCACGTACCTTCCAACGTGCGCACCTTCAAGTTCAACATCTTCGACGGCCAGCCCAAGGTTTCGACACTGGGCTTCCACATCGATCCCAAGCCGTTCGAGGGCAAGGTCATCGCCACCACCGATGAGGCCGTCATCGTCAAGACGGGGCGGGGCGAGTTCGCGGTGCTCGACCGGGCGCTCGTGACCGAGGTGCCTGACGAAGGCACCAAGGTGCACGTCGAACCCTACGCCCGACGCCGCTTCGACGGGCAGCGCGCGGATACGCCCGCGGAACGCATCGAGTTCACCGCCGACGGCCAGCCCTACACGGTGAAGACGCTCGTGCTCGGTTCCGCGCCGGCGAAGCTGCCTATCCCCGAGCCCCGTTGCCCCGAGCTAGCTGATCCAGCAGATGGAGCAGTTTCCCGCTCCCGACGGCTTCCGGCGCATCACCCACCTGCTGGTGGATGCCGGCGCGCGGGACTTCACCTGGGTCGACCCGCTGCCCGAGGACATCATCGCGACGCCGCCGGCCATTGGCTTCACGGTGGCCACGGCGAAGTTCCAGGGACGCGTCACCGTGCTGTACGAGCGCGGGCTCGATCTGTACGCGCTGGAACTGCACCGCGACGGCGAGCTCGTCGAACGGGTCGATGAGGTGTTCTTCGATGCTCTCGGCGAGACCCTGGAACGGTTGATCGACGACGGGAACTGGCGGCGCATCCGCGTGCAATGCCTGTCCGGCCACAAGTCCGTTCAGCACTGACCGCCATACGGCCTCCCGCCCTCTCGACGGGGGGCCCTTCATTCCTTTCCCCGGAGGTCCCATCCATGTCTGTTCGATTCAAAGGTACCGAGCTGCGGCCCGTGCTCCTCGAAGCGGTGGTCAACCAATGTCGCGTCGTTCTGGTCAAGGATCAGGGCGTGTATTTCCTCGCCGAGCGTGGCGAGCGCAGGCCCGATGGGTGCCAGAAGCTCATCGCCTACGCTGTCGGCTGCAATCCGGATGTCAATGCGTTCGATGACTGGTGGGAACTGGCGCGCGCCGAGTTTGGCGGCGACGATTTCGGCGAGTTCTTCGATCCGCACGACGGTGTCTTTGCGCTCATCCTGCACAACGCGAACGACCTCGACGTGTCCGCCACCCCGACACACCTGTCGCTGCAGGCCGTGGCCTCAACGCCGAACGGCAACTGACGGTCCCACATTCCCAGCCCCCGCTCCGGGGGCGTTTCATCGCCAGAGGTTGAATGAGCGCGCCCTGAGTGACGAAGCTGTCATTCGGTAGCGGCGGCCGGTGCCTCAGCTTGCTGCTCGAATTTGGCTGCCTTCGCTTCGGCCGCTGGCGCCGCGGCACGGGCCTTCCTCTTCCCCATCTTCTGCGCAGCGATTTCCAACCCATCCAGCGAGCCACCCTGCGCTAACCATGCGTCCACCCACTGCGGCCGACGGCCACGGCCCGACCATGCCAAATCCTTATTGTTCGGGTGCCGGTACTTCGCCGGCAGCGGCTCCTTGGGGGCAATTGGCGCTTTCGCGGTGACGCTCTTGGCCTTTGACTCTGCCGGCGCGGCGCTGCTGACGACGTCGGTCAGGGAAAGGCCGTGTTCCTTTGCCATCTTCGTGAGGCGTTTCAGCAAGTCGCTCTTAGTCGACGTTTGGCGCTTGTCGATTTCCTTGGCGATCTTCGTGCGGAGCTGCTGAAGCTGAGGGAGTGTGTACTGGCTGAGATCCATGACGACGTGAATTCTCCGGGGGCAAAGAGGATAACGACGCGTCGCGGCGACCGTGCCGCTCGCTGTCACGTCCGATTGTACGCCGGACCGCAATTGCGATTGCGCGCCTTTCGGGGTGGGATGGCTCGAATAAATCGTCGGCAGCCTTTCAGCCCGAAGCAACAGGAACGACCGCTTCGAGCCGAGTCCAGCCCAGAAAAAACATGTCGCCATCCTCCGTGTCATGGACGCTTGATGACGGAAGTTCCACCAATGCGGACATTGACGAATCGCGATATCCGCTCGCGTAGATGCCGTGTTGGTGCCACGCTTCTCACCATGTTTCGCTGACTCCCGTCAGCAACATGCCCAGGTAGCCACGATCCTCAGGGCTACGGCGCGGTTCCGACCGCGCTGATCATCCCAGTTCGCACCGGCATCCACGCGCGAACGCCCATCGGTTTCCGATGGTGATGCCACCAAGCTGTTCCATCAACCCACGCGGGGGTTTCCACACCTTCCCCGCCTGGGTCGGGTGTGTCTCCGCCTCTTTGTCCTTCAGGAGATCCGCCATGACCACTTCCACCGAAAAGTCCTACTTCGATCTGCACATCACCGGCCTCGGGTATCTGAATCGCATCCGCGAAGTGAAGCCCAAGAAAGGCGATGCGTTCCTGGCCTGCGACATCGCGGCCCTGAACGGTCCCAGCGATGACGTCTCGTACGTGCGTTTCGACACGCGCGTATCGGGTTCGGAAGCGCAGCACCTGGTGCGCCGCTGCATCCAGGCGGTCGACGCCGAGAAGAAGGTGATGATCGGCTTCCGTCTGGGCGACCTGTGGACCGACACCTTCACCTACTCCAAGGGGAAGCGTGCCGGCGAGCAGGGGGTGAGCCTCAAGGCCCGCCTGCTGTTCGTCAGTTGGATCAAAGTCGACGGCAAGCTCGCCTACAAGGCCGAGTCCAAGCCGACCGAGACCGACGAGTGCACTCCGGAAGTCCCTGTGACGACCGACGTGCCCGCCGCACAGCAAGCCCCAGCAGCGGAGCCTTCCAAGCCGGCCGCGGATGCTGCTGACGACGACTCTGCCGATGCTTCTGCATTGGCCGTTGCCGAGTCGTTCTGATCCACAAGGCCCCTTACCGGGGTCTTGTCTTCTCATCGTCAGCAGGAGACCTTCATGATCACCATCCCCGGCCAACTGGCCATCAAGACTATCCACGGTCGCAACGGCGATTTCAACGTCGGCCGCCTCGCGACCTCCATCGGCGAGTTCGTCGTGAAGAACGCCGAGCTCGACCAGTACACCGAAGGCAAGTACGAGGGCGATTTCGTCATCGCTGAGATTCGCCCCTCTACGTACAGCGCCAACGGCCGCATGGTCATTGAAATTCGCGCCCTCCTGGGCGGGATGACGTTGTCCAACATCGACGCCTTGAGCCGCGACGAAGCCCGCCGGCTGAGTCCGCAGGAGGTCGATCCGATCGACGAGGAAACGCAGGCGCCCGCACCGGACTCGATGAAGGCCACTGCCAAGTCGAAGTCGCGTTCCTCGCGCGACCCCCTGGTCGACACCACGCCGTTCGGCAGCGAGCCGGCCGCAGCGGCATCCGAGGTTTCGGCCGACGATGCTGCACTGTTCGGCTCGCTCTGGCCGCTGGGCGATGTAGTCAAACTCGACGCCACCGTCGATCGCCGCATCCTGCGTCAGCAGTGCGACCGTCTCGGTGTGTTGGGCTACGCGTTCGCTCCGTTGTCCCAGGACTGGCATCTCGTCAAGGCCTGATTCCCACCGCCGCGTCAGCGGCGTTCCACCAACCGCCGGGGTTCCTCCCCGGTGGGCGGGGCCCCGGTCTCTTATTCAAGGAGATCGTCATGCAACTCGCATCCCGTTTCGCTTGTTGTTCCCCGGTGCTGCGGTCGAATCAGCCACTGTCGGATGACCAGATTCGCACCGTCGCGCCCTCCATCTTCGCGGACACCCCGCACGAAAGCCGCTCCGAGCGGTACAGCTACATCTCCACGGCGGCTGTGCTGGCTGAACTGCGCAAGGAAGGCTTCCAGCCTTTCATGGTGTGCCAGACTCGCGTGCGCCAGGAGGACCACCGCGACTATACCAAGCACATGCTGCGCCTTCGCCATGCGAGCCAGATCAACGGCACCGAGGCGAACGAGATCATCCTGCTCAACTCGCACGATGGCACCAGCAGCTACCAGATGCTGGCCGGAATGTTCCGCTTCGTCTGCCAGAACGGCCTGGTGTGCGGCGACACGTTCGCCGACGTCCGTGTGCCTCACAAGGGCAACGTCACCGACGATGTGATCGAGGGCGCCTACGAGGTACTGCATGGCTTCGAGCAGATGCAGGACTCGCGCGACGCCATGCGTGCCATCACGCTCGACGATGGCGAGGCCGAGGTCTTCGCGAGATCGGCCCTGGTCCTCAAGTACGACGAACCTGGCAAGACCCTGCCGATCACGGAAAGCCAGATCCTGCGTCCCCGTCGCTTCGACGACAACCATGCGGACCTGTGGTCGACGTTCAACCGGGTCCAGGAGAACCTCGTCAAAGGCGGCCTGACTGGCCGCAGCGCCAATGGGCGCCAGCAGCGCACCCGGCCTGTCCAGGGCATCGACCAGAACGTCCGGCTCAACCGGGCGCTCTGGCTGCTCGCGGAAGGCTTGCGTCAATTGAAAGCCTGATCTTCAAGCGGACCATGCCCTGATGGGTGTGGCCCGCTCTCTTCCATGTGTGCTGACCTACAAGGTGAGATCAGAATTCAAGACGACCCGTGACGGCCGTTGCCGTAGTGTTCATCCTGCACGCATTGGTTTTGTTATGATATTTGCACTTAGGGCATATAAGGTAGCCTTACGTTGGAACATGGGGGGGACGAGATGTTCGACGAGAAGTGCGTATATTTTTGGCCGGTCGGCACGGGTGACAGCACGACGTTCGTGGTGCGTCCGAACGAGGTCGTGTTCCAGGTTGACCTCCGACACAGTCAGAAGTCGGAAGACGAGGAGACGGACTGCGCTCCGGTCATCGACTACCTTGAGGAACATCTGCCGAAGGTGGATGGAAAGCCCTACCTCTCGGCGTTCGCCATCACGCATCCTGACAAGGACCACATTCAAGGCTTCGAAGAACTGCTGGAGCGGGTGACGGTCGGCGAGCTGTGGTTTTCCCCGCGCATCTTCCGTGAACACGACGACGACCCCGACAGCCTCGGCGACGATGCGAAGGCGTTCCGCGACGAAGCGCACCGGCGCGTAACCGCCACGGTTGAGGCGGGTGGCGACCCTGGCGCTGGAAACCGGGTGCGTCTCGTCGGCTGGGACGATCTGCTCGATGAAGAACACTACCAGGGATTTCCGTCCGAGTTCTTTAGCGTGCCTGGCGACGTCGTGGAATCGCTCGATGGCGAAGACCTGACCGGCGAATTCCGCGCGTTCATCCACGGCCCCTTCAAGCAAGGCTCGGACGAGGATGTTGGGGACCGGAACGACACGAGCTTGGCTATGCAGGTCGTGCTCGGAGATGACCCTTCAGTGGGAGGGGTGCTGCTCTTCGGCGACCACAAATACCCCGTCATCCGGAAGATCTTGGATGTCACCAAGGAGCACGGGAAGGAGGAGAATCTGCGGTGGCAGGTGCTGCTCGCGCCTCACCATTGCAGCAAGTCCGTGATGTACCAGGACGAGGACGGCAAGGAGCTCCTTAAACAGGACATCCTCGACGACCTAGGGGCATATCAGGTCAGCGCGGGTTACGTCGTGGCCAGCGCGAATTGCATTCCCGCGTCGAACAAGGACGGGGACAACCCGCCTCATGCCAAAGCGAAGGCCCGTTATCAGGAGCTCGCGGCCGGCGGGTTCGTCTGCACGCACGACGATGGCGGGCATGCGGAACCGCTCAAGTTCACCGTGGACGGTTCAGACATCGACTACGCTGAGACGAAGAGCCAGGAAAAGGGAACGAGCGCCTTGTCGGCGGCGGTCAGCGCGGCCCGCGGAAGCGACGCGACGCCTTCGACCAAGGTAGGTTTTGGATGCCCGAACTGAGTCGAGGTCAGCAGCTCGCCCTTCTTCAACTCGCCGATATCGCCGACAACTCGAACGGTGCTCTGGAGGTTCTTGAATTAGCGGCCGAGTCGAAATCGGAGGGCTACGTCTGGGTCCACCTATCGCTCGAAACGAAGGACTACCGAACCAGAAACGGTCTCGCATTTCGAGACCGTGAGCGAATAAGCCTGCACGTTCATCCGGACTTCCCATTCAAGAAACCCGACATCTATTTCAAGCACACGCGGTTCATCGGAACGCCGCACGTTCAGTGGGGCAGTTCGATCTGCCTCTATCAATCGGGCGAGACGGAGTACGAGCCGTCCGATGGCATGTTCGGCTTCTTTGACCGGGTAGAGCAGTGGATGCGCGCGGCGGGAAAGGGCGAGCTGGACCCTGATGATGCGCCTCTGCATCCGCCCGTCGCCTACACCACGTCCTCGACCACGTTCGTCGTCAGAGCTGATACACCTGCCGGAATGGCGGACGACGGGATTTGGATCGGGCGTGCGGACTTGCGCAAAGTCAGGGGTGACCGCTTCGACCTCGTCGGGTGGACCAAGCTAGATGATTGGGGCGATACCGACCCTGGACATCCGATCGCTGCCGCCATCCTATTCGACAAGCCGCTCGCGACCGAATTTCCGACGAAGGTCAACGATCTCATCGAACTCGTCGAGAACGCGGGGCTGTCGTTCGGCTTGCTGTACTCCCTCCTGAGACTCTTCTCCCTGGTCGGCTCAGAGGAGGAGCCCGCATATTTCGTCCTTGGCGCTCCGATGCGGCGCAAGGCGGCCGGCGAGCCGCTTAAGCCGCACCTGACCGTTTGGGAAATTGGTCCGGACACGCTGAAGACGCTCCGCGCCATGGTGCGGAGCAAGGGGGAAGACGAAGCCGCGCGAGACGAGCTCGTCAAGTGGATGGTTAAGGCAGGCGTCAGGTGGTGCGACGTCCTCGAAGACCGGCCTGAGATCGTCAACCGGCGAGACGGCGGAACGCTGCTCGCTGCCCTCTCTGAGAAACGGGTCCTGCTCCTCGGTTGCGGAGCACTGGGGTCGGCGGTGGCCGAGATGGTTCTGCGCTCTGGCGCCGCCAAACTGCATCTCGTCGACTACGGCATAGTGAAGCCTGGAATCCTCGTCAGGCAGCGCTATGCGGACAGCGACATCGGCTCGGAAAAGGCCACCGCGCTGCAAGCGCATTTGCAGGCCATTGGCCTTGAATGCTTGGTCACTGTGGGCAAGGGTAACCTCGCCAATCAGGCGCTGTCCCGTTTCGACTTCAAGGAATGGGACTTGGTCATAGACGCCACGGCGTCAGCGAGCGCAACCCATCGCATCGAAGAGGAATTGAAGGCACAGAGCCTTCCGATTCCAATGCTGTCGATGTCGGTCAGTGCTGCGGCCGAAAACGGATCGGTGCTGGTGAAGATGCCTCAGTACCGTGGGGGTCCGCATCACATTGCGCGACAGGCCAAATTAGAGGCGTTAGCAAAGGATGCTGGCCATTCACTGGCGAAGGCGTTCTGGCCAGAGCGCGAGACGGTAACGGTGTTTCAGCCGGAGCCAGGCTGCTCGGCGCCGACGTTCATCGGCTCGGCGGCCGACATTGACCACCACGCAGCGGGCCTCTTGAACATCGGTCTGTCTCGCATCGAAAGCCTTGCGCCCGATGCGGCAAGTCTGGACCTCGTCGCCGCATCGTGGTTGCGGGCGGACGATAGTAAGCGGCGCCTGAGCTACACGTTCAAGGGCTACGCTCGTCATAGCGAGCAGAGGCACGGCTACGCTGTGCTGCGCTCGGATGTTGCCGCGCTCGATATGGCGTCAGAATTGAGGCGCATCGCACGCACGCGTTCCGACAGGGTCGAAACTGGCGGCCTCATCTTCGGTGAAGTTGACGACGCTCATCAGGTAATCTGGGTCGATAGTGTCAGCGGGCCGCCGCCGGATAGTACCGCGACTGAAATGCAGTTTCTGTGCGGGACTGCCGGCACGAAGGAACTGAACGCGTTCAAATCGGTGGCGAGTGGGAAGTCGAGCCGCTTCATCGGCATCTGGCATACGCACCCCATCAGTCGCGGCCGGCCGAGCCAAGACGACCTCAATGCGATGCTGGAGCTGCTCCACTTCCAGGAGTTTCCGCCGCGCCAGGTGGTCATGCTCATCGTAGGGTACGCCGCAACGAGGCGCGAAGAAAACTACTACCTCTACCGGCGCAACGAATTCGTCTTCATTGCGCGGCACGAGGAAGAGGATGGAGGGCAACAATGAGCTCCTCGAGAATCGGCTTGGCCCTCTCGGGTGGCGGATCTCGGGCCATCGCCTTTCACCTGGGTTGCCTGCGTGCGCTTCACGACCGCGGAATTCTCGACAAGGTCGCTGTGCTTTCGGGGGTCTCGGGCGGCAGTGTCATCGCGGCGCTCTATGCCTACAGCGATGAACCATTCGAAGCTTTTGCGCGTCGAGTCGAGGCGGCGCTCTCGCGCGGCATGGTGTGGGGAATTGCCCGCGAGACGCTCTTGTCGTTCGAACTGCCTAAGATTGTGGTCGCCACGATCCTCGCCGGCCCGGCTGCCGTTCTGGCGCGGACTCTCCAGCTCACGGGATGGTTGCTGAGCCTCGTAAAGCTACGGCCTAAGTGGCTAGTAACGATCGCCGAGCAGATCCTCGACTTTGCCCCACGGTTTGCGAGCTTCACGACGGCTTTCGAGCGCCACCTCGTTCGTTGCTACTTCGGCGACCGGCGCATGGATGCTGTCGGGCGCCGAGAGCTCTCGGTTGTCATCAATGCGGCCGAGCTCCGTACCGAGACGGCATTCCGCTATGGCTCCGTTGAGAGCGGATGTTGGCGGTTCGGCAGGCTGACCGATACCCCGCACGTCGCCACCGCGGTTGCCGCTTCCGCGGCATTCCCTGCATTCCTGCCCGCGCTCGATCACTACCTGACATTCACCAAGAACGGTGTCGAAACGAAGCATCGCGTCATCGTCACGGACGGGGGTGTTTACGACAATCTTGGTGTGTCCTGCATGCTACCTGGGCGCTCAAGCGAGTTCAGTACCAATGTGTTCCCGGTGGACTTCATCATTGCGTGTGATGCCGGCCAGGGGATGCCGTCTGGGGCGAGGCGGCCGACATTCTGGATGTCGCGGATGCTGGCGACGGTCATCACTATCCACCGGCGGACGCAGACGCTGACACAGAGTCTCCTCCACCGGATGGCGGCCAGCGGGGAGATTCAGGGGTTTCTCATGCCGTATCTCGGCCAGCGGGATAGCGCGCTGCCGGTCCGGCCTGCCGACCTGGTCAGTCGTGATCAGGTTATCGACTACCCGACGAATTTCAACCCAATGTCGAAGGGGAACATCGAAAAGCTCAGCAAGCGGGGCGAGCAGCTGACTCGCTGCCTTGTGGATACCTATGCGCCCGAACTTTGAGTGACGATGAGGGGGGCGCGGATCCGCGGGCCGGGAGGGCGAGCACGAACCCGAGGTCCGAAATGCGTGGACGCTGACCCTTGTCCAAGTGTCCCCGGCGGTCGCCAACTCGAACCAGAATGTTGTAAGTGCTGGCTACGACGGTCCCATTCCGATAACGCTCTGAGAGTCTCGGCGCTGACCAATCTTCTCTGCTGCTTTGGAGGCGGTGCGGTGTCTAGCTAGCGAGGACTCTGGCCCTGCTGAGCTACGCAAATAAGGAGAACCGGTACTCCCAAATGTCTGGAAGCAGCTCAGACTCGAAACGTCCGCATAGTGGTCGGACTCTGCTTTTATCCCTTCATACTCGTCGCATCTCGAACCCCACAGTCTGGAGTTAGGATTAGTCGGCAGGTCCCCCCACAGTAGGAACTACTCGGGCAAACAGGGGTGTGCAGCACAACGGTTTTTTGCGCCCGCCCGTCGGTCACCTGAAGCACTCTACTGCTATGTCCGTCGGCGATGCCGACAACATGCCGAGGTAGCCAAGACCTTCAAGGTTACGACGCGTTGCGACGCGCAGGTCGTTCTTCTTCGCCAAGCCGTTCCCGGCGCTTTCTTCCACCCCTTGGGGCAGCGACTGCCCCAAGGGCCGTGCTGTCTCCGATCTCTTCGAGGACAACACCATGCCTGCCACCCATTCTTCCAAGACGCTGTATCGCATCGACGAATGCCCCGACCTCATGGCCGACGGCTGCGTGGGTGACGAACACGGCAACCTAGTCTTCCTGTCCGTCTGGGCGCGCGACACCGCCGTCCAGGAGTTCCTGGCTCGCTTGACCCTCGGGCGCGACGAGCAGGGGCTGGACCAGTTCCACGTCGTCACCGAGCAGGGCGGCGCGCTTCCGGTCTTCGTCGGCAACGTCGACAACCTGGAGAAGCGCATCACCCGCGCTTACCGCCGTACGCTGTTCGGTGCGCTGACGAACGTGTGGCTGTTCGACCATCGCGCCGTGAGGCCTGACAAGGCCAACGCCAGCGCGCTGGCGCTTCTGCCGCGCGAGTCCGCACACCGGCTCGACCGGCTGTGGTCGTTGGTGCGGGATACCTGCCCGCTGCCGCTGCTCGATCACTGGCGCGACATCGTGCTGGAGTTGCTGCAGGCGCGGTCGATGCTGACCCGCCTTCCGCTCGCCCTCGGGCCACTGGAAGGCCATCGCCTCGCCATTGACGTACCGGCGCTGACCCTGGCGCTGGGCGGGCTGATCCGTAGCAACGTGCTCACCACAGAGGACTCCGGGTACCCGATCACCTCTGACCTATCGCTCGAAGCGGTGGCCTGAGGTCTTCGCACCGGACATGCCCACGCGCATGTCCGCTTCCCTTCATCGACATGCCAAGGAGATTCCCATGGCACTCATGTTCCCGCGGCTCGCCCGCAATTTCGTGAAGAACGGGTACTTCCCCACCGATGAACCCACACTCGAAAGAGCGCTCGCCGCACTGGCTCCCGCCGACGGCCCGATGTGCATCCTCGATCCCTGCGCCGGCGAAGGCGTGGCGATCGCCGAAGCCGCGCACGCCCTCGGGCGCGAGCAGGTCAAGGCCTTCGCCGTCGAGTACGACGCCGGGCGTGCGGCCCACGCACGCGGACTCGTCGATCGCTGTATCCACGGCGACCTAATGGACACGCTGATCTCACGCCAGACCTTTGGCCTGCTGTGGCTGAACCCGCCCTATGGCGACCTGAGTAAGGACGCCAACGGCAACATCGGCTACCAGGGCCAGGGCCGCGCCAGGCTGGAGAAACTGTTCTACCAGCGCGCGCTGCCGCTGCTGCAGTACGGCGGCGTGCTGATCTTCATCGTGCCGTCCTACGTGCTCGACGCCGAGCTGGTCGGATGGCTGATGCGCCACTTCGCCGACCTGCGCATCTACCGTGCGGTGGAGACGCAGTTCAAGCAGGTGGTGGTCTTCGGCCGCCGGGTTCGCCAGCGCGACCAGGCATCGGATTCGGTCAAAGCCGTGCGCGGCCTGCTGCTGCAGATCGGGCAGGGCGACGTCGAAGCCGAGGAGCTGCCGCGGGAATGGCCGTTCCTGCCCTACATGCTCCCCGCCAGCCCGGCCGAACCGGAGCACTTCTATCGCGTGACGATGGAACCCGAGCAGTTCGCCGACGAAGTCGACCGGCTGCAAGGACTCTGGCCGGCGCTCGATACGCACCTGGGTGCCGCACAGCAATCGCTGCGGCCACCGGCGCGGGCTTTGTCACACTGGCATCTCGCCCTGGCCTTGGCCGCGGGCGCGATCTCCGGCGTGGTGAGGTCCAGAACCGGGCGGGTGCTCGTCGTCAAAGGTGATACCCACAAGGAGAAAACTCTCCAGACGGAATACACCGAACGCGACGACGGCTCCGTGGCCGAGACGCGCATCCTCACCGACAAGTTCGTGCCGGTCATCCGCGCCTGGGACATGACGCCAGGCTCCCCGACGCGGGGCGAGGTGCTGACCATCCGCTGATCGTTGTTCCCTGACGGTTCGCCGTCGCTTTCATCCACCCACCGGGCTCATGTCGCCCCGATGGGGTGTCGTGGCCCCTTCTTCCAGAAGGAGATACCACCATGGCACTCGCAGTCCTCAACCTCACGTCACAAACACGTTTCTCGCCCGGTCAGGTTGTCATGACCATCGGCGTCGATGAACTGGTCCGGCAGGGCCGGCTCAACCCCGTGCCGTACCTGCGCCGCCATCTTCATGGCGACTGGGGCGACCTGAGCGACGACGATCGGCGGCTGAACGACGCCGCCCTGAAGTCCGGCGACGATCGTCTGTTCTCGTCCTACCAGGTCACGCCCGACCTGAAGCTCTGGATCATCACCGAATGGGATCGCAGCGTCACCACGCTGCTGTTGCCCAGCGAGTACTGATCCACCTCGACGGCCTTGCGCCGTTCCTTTCTTCCCACCCTGGGGCATGTCATCGCCCCGTGGGGGAGGTGCCTGCCCCTTCACCTTGGAGCATCACCATGTCCGTCGATCTTGAAACCGTTCCCGAAACCGCTGCACAGGGCGACCTGCTCGAAGCAGCGGCTTCTCCCCTCACGCTGAGCCTGCAGGACTTCGTTTCCGAGTTCGGCGACGAACTGCTGGATTCCCTCAACCGCGCCAATCCGCCGGTCTACACCGGCCAGCCACGGGCGCATCGGCAGATCGTTCTCGCAAGCCTCAAGCGCAAGCTGTTCCAGGCGCAGGCCGACGTGGTCCATGCGGTTTCCGAACTGTTGGTCGACCGCGGCGAACGTGCCGCGATCGTCAACGGCGAGATGGGATGCGGCAAGACGACCGTCGGCATCGCCACGGCTGCTGTGCTCAACGCCGAAGGCTACCGCCGTACCCTGGTGCTCTCGCCACCCCACCTGGTCTACAAGTGGCGGCGCGAAATCCAGGAGACGGTGGCCGGTGCCAAGGTCTGGGTGCTCAACGGCCCGGACACCCTGCTCAAGCTCATCAAGCTGCGCGAGCAGTTGGGTGTGCCGGCATGGGGTCAGGAGTTTTTCGTCCTGGGCCGCGTGCGGATGCGGATGGGGTTCCACTGGAAACCCGTCTTCACCCGGCATCGCACCCGCCACGGCGACGTGGCGGCGTGCCCGGACTGCGGCCATGTCATCACCGACCTCGACGGCGAGCCGGTCAACCCGGTCGAGCTGGAAGCCGAGGAGTACCGCAGGAAGTGCAGCCACTGCGCCGCACCGCTGTGGACGCTGATCCGCCCGAGGAGCCTGTCCGCCGGTGACCAGTCCTCCGCCGTGCTCAAGGCCCTGAAGCGCATCCCGACCATTGGGGAAGTCACCGCGCAGAAGCTGATGCAGAAGTTCGGTGACGCCTTCCTGGCCTCGATGCTGGGCGACAACATCCACGAGTTCATCAACCTGATGGACGACCGGGGTGAGCTGGTCTTCTCGGATCGTCAGGCGCACCGCATGGAGCGCGCGATGGCGAACATGGAGTTTGGCTTCGGCGAGGGCGGCTACCAGCCGTCCGAGTACATCAAACGCTACCTGCCGCAAGGCACGTTCGACCTGCTCATCGCCGACGAGGCGCACGAGTACAAGAACGGCGGAAGCGCCCAGGGCCAGGCCATGGGCGTGCTCGCGGCAAAGTCGCGCAAGACCTTGCTACTCACCGGCACGCTGATGGGCGGCTACGGCGACGACCTGTTCCACCTGCTGTTCCGAGCCCTGCCGGGGCGGATAATCGAAGACGGCTACCGGCCGACGAAGAGCGGCAGCATGACCTCGGCTGCGATGGCATTTATGCGCGATCACGGTGTCCTCAAGGACATCTATTCCGAGAGCACGGGTACGGCGCACAAGACGGCCAAGGGCACCAAGGTATCGGTGCGCACGGTCAAGGCGCCGGGCTTCGGTCCGAAGGGCGTGCTGCGTTGCGTCCTGCCGTTCACCGTCTTCCTCAAGCTCAAGGACATCGGTGGCAACGTGTTGCCGCCCTACGACGAGGAGTTCCGCGAAGTCGCGATGGATACGGCGCAGGCCGCAGCCTACCGCGATCTGGCGGGTCGCCTGACCCAGGAGCTGAAGCAGGCCCTGGCCAAACGCGACACGACACTGCTCGGCGTGGTCCTCAACGTGCTGCTGGCCTGGCCGGATTGCTGCTTCCGGTCGGAAACCGTGGTGCATCCGCGCACGCGCCACACCCTGGCCTTCGTCCCGGCTCAGTTCAACGAGCTGGAGGTGATGCCCAAGGAGCGCGAGCTGATCGAGATCTGCAAGCAGGAGAAGGCAGCGGGTCGCAAGACCCTCGTCTATTCCGTCTACACGGGCACACGCGATACCACGTCGCGCCTGAAGGTGCTGCTGGAGCAGGAAGGTTTCAAGGTGGCGGTGCTGCGCGCAAGCGTGGATGCCTCCCGCCGCGAGGACTGGATCGCCGAGCAGTTGGACCGCGGCATCGACGTGCTCATCACCAATCCCGAGCTGGTCAAAACCGGCCTGGACCTGTTGGAGTTCCCGACCATCGTGTTCATGCAGTCGGGCTACAACGTGTATTCGCTGCAGCAGGCCGCGCGGCGCTCATGGCGCATCGGCCAGAAGCAGCCGGTGCGCGTGATCTACCTCGGCTACGCCAACTCCTCGCAGATGACCTGCCTGGGGCTGATGGCCAAGAAGATCATGGTCTCGCAAAGCACCTCGGGCGACGTGCCCGAGTCGGGCTTGGATGTCCTCAACCAGGACGGTGACTCCGTCGAAGTCGCGCTCGCCAGGCAACTGGTTGCGGCGTGATTTTCTGACACGTGCCGGCGGCCCAGTGGGTCGCCGTATTTTTCTCCCGTGCCCCATCGTAAAGATGGAGCCATGGCCAATCGCCCCCACGTGTTCCGGGGTCGGTCCCAAGCACGGTATTTTGCTCGAGCGTGAAGTTGCTGTTTCGATTGATATAATCGGCGGATGACGAAATCAGAACTCATCGACCGTCTCGCACAGCGCTTCCCGCAGTTTGTCGCACGGGATGCGGAAGAGGCGGTGAAGGTGATCTTCGGCGCCATGACCGATGCGCTCACCCATGGCGGCCGAATCGAGATTCGCGGCTTCGGCAGCTTTTCGCTGAACTACCGGCCGCCACGCGTAGGCCGCAACCCGAAGTCCGGCGAGACGGTGCATGTCCCCGGGAAATACGTGCCGCATTTCAAGTCGGGCAAGGAGTTGCGGGACCGAGTGGATGTTGCCCCCGTGCCGGCAGCCGTCCGCAAGAAAGCCGCCTGAACGGGACTGCCGGCATCGGTAGCGCAACGGGCCGACGACGCGGTACATTGCGACTGCCCGAGTGTGCGGAGCAAGAAAGCTCAGGTATCCCCCTCAGGTATCCCCAAAACGCCCCGAGCGCACGCGTACCCGAACGTGGCCCTTCGGTTTTCCACAAAAACTGTGGATAACCCTCTCGATAACTCGATCACCACCCGGCGTTCAGGCATCTGGACGCTGTGACGCTTTATTGACCAGCGGGCAGACCGTTCCCCCAGGAATCGGCAAGGCGGCGATTCCCATTGTTTGCTGATGCAGCATCCCAGGATGGCGATGGTATCGGCTCCACATCGCAGAGAGCCGATCCATGCCATCAGCCCGCCCGTATTGCCGGACAGCCTGCGGTTGCCTGGCGCTGACCGCCTCCCTGGTGGCCGGCTGCGCGACGACCGCGCCGTCTTCCCCGCCAGCCGCTTCATCCCGGGCAGTCGAACCTGCAAGCTCACCGCCGCAATACATCCCAGTGGTCCGCTACGGCCGCTACACCCTGGTCGAACTCAAGCCGACGGAGGCCCAGCGGGATCTGCTGCTGCAGGTGATCGACGTGACCCTGCCCGACACCCTGCACGCGACGGTCGGCGACGCGCTGCGCCACGTGCTGCAACGCTCGGGCTTCCAACTCTGCAGCGGCCCCGAAACCGATGCCATCGATGCCCTTCCGCTGCCGGCGGCGCACTACCGGCTCGGGCCGATGGTGTTGCGCGATGCCCTGCTGACCCTCACCGGTCCGGCCTGGAACCTGCACGCCGACGAGGCTGCGCGCGTGGTGTGTTTCACGCCGGTCGCAATGCCTGCCGAGCCGGTCAGGCCACTACCTTCTCCCGCTGGAGATGCCGACACCCCGGCCGAGACATTCCCGCTTAGCGAGGAGGCGCAGCCATGACAAGGATACCGTACACCGAACGGTCGCGTCGCACCACCCTGCTGCACGTGGCCGCGGCCACCTGGCTGCTACTCATCAGCGTCGCAGTCGTGATCGACCACGTCGTCCTGTCGACACTGACCGAAGAGGCCGAAGAGGCCGAAGACCGCGTGCCTGGCATGCAGATCGCCGTATTGGAAGCGCGACTGGCCGAACTCGCCCGGGAACTCGAGCAGCACCGCAAAGGGCCGGCTGCACTGCCCTTGGTACGTTACGAATCCGAGCGCCTGGTGCTGGATCAACGGCTAGCAGCGCTCGAACAGGCACTCGACGATCTGCCAACCACCGATCTGCAGTCCTTGCAGACCCGCATCGAACGGGTGGAAGTACGCCTTGCCACCGTCCGGTCGGCACCGATGGCCGCTTCCCGTCCCCCCGTATTCGCGCCGGCAAAGCCCCGGCCCATTGAGCCCGCGTTCCGGGTGATCGGCGTCGAGTTGCGTGCGGGCGAACGCTTCCTGTCGATCCTGCCTGCTGATGCGGCTGCGCTCGCACCGGCCCGTCTGCTGCGAGCTGGTGAAACCGAGGCCGGCTGGCAGCTCGAAGTGATCGAGCACGGCATCGCCGTCTTCCGACACGGCGACGAGGTCCGCCGCCTGACCGTACCCGAGCGATAGGAGGGGCAAGTGAAGCAGTACGGGACCGTCACCCTCTTGACCGTCGCGCTTCTCACTGGCTCGACCCCGGTCGCGGTTGCCCAGCACACCGCCACGTCGGACACCGTCCCCGGCCGCGAGCGGCCGGTGGTGACCGTCCATAGTGACGAGCTGTTGGGCCGCGACTGGGGGCTGAGTGCCGAAGACTGGGCGCGCTACCGGGAGCTGATGCAGGGACCACTCGGCGTCTATTCCCCCAACCTCGACCCGCTCACGGCCCTGGGCATCGAGGCGCGCAGCGACGAGGAGCGCAACCGCTACGCGGAGCTGCAGGTGCAGGCCGAGTCGCGGCGCGTGAACAAGACGCTGGCCTACCAGCGGGCCTACGACGCGGCCTGGAAGCGACTCTATCCGGGCCAGTTGCGCGTCAACCTGCAGGGCGCACAGGTGCCCAGCGCCGGGAACAAGGGCTCGGGCCGCCTGGCCGTCTTCGTCAAGGCCGACTGCGCGCCGTGCGACCAGCGCGTGCGCCAGTTGCAGGCGGCGGGCACGGCCTTCGATATCTACATGGTCGGCAGCCGCCAGGACGATGCGCGCATTCGCCAGTGGGCGACCCTGGCCGGCATCGACCCGGCCCGGGTGCGCGCACGCACGATCACGCTCAACCACGATGCCGGGCGCTGGCTGTCCCTCGGCATGCCCGGCGAGTTGCCGGCCGTGGTGCGCGAGGTGAACGGCCAATGGCAGCGGCAGTAAGCCGGCCATCCGCGTTGCGCGCCGCGCTCTTGCTCGGCGCCTGCGTCTGGGCATCGGCTGCTTCCGCGCAGGAAGTGCCACCGCCGGCCTACCAGATCGCCGCGCAGCAAGCGGGCGTGCCGTCGCCAGTGCTGTACGCGGTGGCCTTGCAGGAGAGCGGCACCCGGCTGCGCGGCCGCCTGATTCCCTGGCCGTGGACGCTCAATGTCGCCGGCAGGCCCGAGCGCTACGCCACGCGGGCCCAGACCTGCGCCGGCCTGCGCAGGGCGCTCGCCCACACCCCGGCCAGCCGGATCGACGCCGGCCTCGGGCAGGTCAATCTCGGCTACCAGGCGCACCGCTACAGCCATCCCTGCGAGCTGCTCGACCCATACCGGAATCTCGCGATCGCCGCTGAAATCCTCAAGGAGCAGTACGTCGAGGGCGAGGACTGGCTGGCAGCCATCGGGCGCTACCACCGTCCTGCCGGCGGCGCACCGGCCGCCCGCTACCGCCGCAACGTCCACCAGCACCTCGTCCGCGTGCTGGGGCCGGGCACGACTCTTTTCACCACCAAAGCGACCACGCCATGAACCGCATGCTCGTCACCACTGCCCTGGGGCTGTTCACTGCTGCCACCGCCACGGCGCAATCGACTACCGAACGGCTGATCGTCGTCGAGGACCGCGGCGGCGCTTCTGCGCTGCCGTACTACCAAGCATTGAATCCGCAGGATGCGGGCCCGGACGAGTCGTCCGCGCCGCTGCCGGCACCCCGCATCGGCAGCCCGGCCGAAGTCGAGGCCGCCATGCTGCCGGTGCGCTCGGCACGGCTGTCGCCGGGCGATGAACCGCGCCGCGTCGTCCGCGCTCCGGGCCTGACGCCGCTGTTCCTGGTCGGCGACGACGACCGCTCGCGCACTTGGCTCAAGCAGCGGCGGACGGCGCTGCAGGAACTGGGCGCGGTGGGGCAGGTAGTCAATGTGACCTCGCCCGAGGCACTGGCCGCGCTGCGCCGCCTCGCGCCGGGCCTTACGCTGTCGCCAGCCTCGGGCGACGACTTGGCCCAGCGGCTGGGCATCCGTCACTACCCGGTGCTGATCACCTCCACCGGCATCGAACCCTGAAGTGGCTAAGGTGAAGCGCCCGCCATGGCTCAGTCCCAGACCGTCGAGGTGTTGCTGCGGCCAGCGGTGGAGCTGTACACCGTCGCGGTTTGTGCCGGCGCCGCGCTTTTGTGCCTGGTGGCGCCGTGGTCGCTCGCGTTGAGCCCCTTGCTGGGCCTCGGTAGCGCGCTGGCGTTCCTCACCTTCGGCGTGATCCGCCTGCGCGATGCCTGGGCCATCTTGCGCTATCGGCGCAACATCCGCCGCCTGCCGCGCTACGTGATGACCAGCCGCGACGTTCCGGTGAGCCAACAGCGGTTGTTCATCGGCCGGGGTTTTCGGTGGGATCAGCGCCATACGCACCGACTCATGCAAACCTACCGGCCGGAGTTCCGCCGCTACGTGGAGCCGACGGCAATCTATCGGGCGGCGCGGCGAATCGAGGAACGGCTGGAGTTCGCGCCGTTCCCGATCTCGAAGCTGGCGAAGACATTGGCCTGGGACAGCCCGCTCAATCCGACACGGCCCCTGCCGCCTGTTGGCGGACTGCCACGCCTGCACGGCATCGAGCCGCACGAGGTCGACGTCACCTTGCCGCTGGGCGAACGGGTCGGGCATTCGCTGGTGCTGGGCACCACGAGGGTGGGCAAGACTCGCCTGGCCGAGCTGTTCATTACCCAGGACATCCGGCGCAAGGTCAATGGCCAGCACGAGGTCGTGATTGTCTTCGACCCCAAGGGCGACGCCGACCTGCTCAAGCGCATGTACGTGGAGGCCAGGCGTGCCGGACGCGAGGGCGAGTTCTACGTCTTCCATCTGGGCTGGCCGGACATCTCGGCGCGCTACAACGCCGTGGGGCGCTTCGGCCGCATCTCCGAGGTCGCCACCCGTATCGCGGGCCAGCTCTCGGGCGAGGGCAACAGCGCCGCGTTCCGCGAGTTTGCCTGGCGCTTCGTCAACATCATCGCGCGTGCCTTGGTGGAACTGGGGCAGCGCCCCGACTACCTGCTGATCCAGCGTCACGTCATCAACATCGATGCGCTATTCATCGAGTACGCCCAGCACTACTTCGAGAAGAACGAACCGAAGGCCTGGGAGGTCATCGTCCAGCTCGAAGCGCGGTTGAACGACAAGAACATTCCGCGCAACATGATCGGCCGCGAGAAGCGCGTCGTGGCACTGGAGCAGTACCTCTCCCAAGTGCGCATCTACGACCCCGTGCTCGATGGCCTGCGCAGCGCGGTGCGCTATGACCGCACCTACTTCGACAAGATCGTCGCGAGCCTGCTGCCGCTGCTGGAGAAGCTCACCACCGGCAAGATCGCGCAACTGCTCGCCCCGAACTACTCGGATCTCGAAGACCCGCGGCCGATCTTCGACTGGATGCAGATCATCCGCAAGCGCGCGGTGGTTTACGTGGGACTGGATGCGCTGTCCGACGCCGAAGTCGCGGCGGCGGTGGGCAACTCGATGTTCAGCGATCTGGTCTCGGTCGCCGGCCACATCTACAAGTTCGGCATCGACGATGGGCTGCCCGGCGCCGCAGTGAGCGCCAAGATTCCGATCAACGTCCATGCCGACGAATTCAATGAACTCATGGGCGACGAGTTCATTCCGATGGTCAACAAGGGCGGCGGTGCCGGCGTGCAGGTGACGGCTTACACGCAGACCTTGAGCGACATCGAGGCGCGCATCGGCAACCGCGCCAAGGCCGGCCAGGTGGTTGGCAACTTCAACAACCTGTTCATGCTGCGTGTGCGCGAGACCGCCACCGCCGAGCTGCTGACGCGACAACTGCCCAAGGTCGAGGTGTACGCTACGGCACTGATGAGCGGCGCCACCGACAGCTCCGATCCGCACGGCAATACCGCGTTCACGTCCAACACGCAGGACCGAATCAGCAGCAACAGCGTGCCGCTGATCGAGCCAGCGCATGTGGTGGGCCTGCCCAAGGGGCAGTGCTTCGCGCTGATCGAGGGCGGAAACCTCTGGAAAGTCCGCATGCCGCTGCCGGCGCCCGACCCCGACGAGGTAATGCCAAAGGATCTGCAGGAGCTGGCCGGCTACATGCGGCAGCATTACGTCGAGGCCGGCGACTGGTGGGAAAGCCAGGGCATCTCAGGCCCGCAGGACAAGGCGCTGCCAGATGACCTGCTGGACGACTTCAGGCAGATGGCCGCCGCTGAAGAGGCCGAAGCATGAGCGATCCGGCCGTCGCGGCACAGCGCCAGCAGCAACGACAGCAGGGGCTGATCGCCGGCCTGGTCACGCTGCCGTTCCGCTTCTTCGGCGTGCTGTGCGGCGCGCTGCTGCTGTGCATCCTGATCGAGTGCGTCGGCATGCACTTCTTCTGGCCCGATCAGGGCTGGCGCCACGCACAGGGCATGCTGCACTACGAGTTGGATCAGCTCTCCACGCATTTCACGCGCAGCGCGCTGGTGGATGAGCCGGGGCGCACCGCGCACCGGCTGGTCGAGCAGGGCTACGACTGGCTGTTCGTGAAGAGCGGATTGCTCGATTGGATACGCGACGCCTCGGCCCAGGCCAGTGCTCCTAGCCGGAGCAGCGGCCGCGACTTCCGCTACTACCTCAGCCGGGCCTACGTCTGGACCGAGGGCTACTTGATCGCTGCCGCCTTCACCACGCTGACCTTCATCCTCCGGCTGCTGGTCCTTGTGCTGACGCTGCCGCTGCTCTTGCTCGCGGCTTTCGTCGGCCTGGTCGAAGGGCTGGTGCGGCGCGACATCCGCAAGTTCGGTGCTGGGCGGGAATCCGGCTTTGTCTATCACCGAGCGAAGGCTGCGCTGATGCCGCTGGCCGTGCTGCCGTGGGTGGTCTACCTCGCTCTGCCGGTGAGCGTGAATCCGCTGCCGATCTTGCTGCCCAGCGCTGCGCTGCTCAGCGTGGCCGTGTGCATCGCGGCGGCAACGTTCAAGAAGTACCTATAGATCATATATAGTACTCATGCCTTGTATCGGCGGAGGGCATCCTTGGGCTAATATCACCCAGATTCAAGACTAGCTTCCGCTCAGGTGGGTACTTCATGAAGATTCATTTCCGTACGAAAAAAGTACAGAAAATGGGAAGGATTGCCCTCACCGAAGCGTTGCTGCGCAATGCCGGCATCCAGGAGGGCGATTCAGTGGATTTGTACTTCGACGCCACTACCAAGGCCATCATTATCGAGCGCACGCCATCAGACGAAGCGGCTGAGGCTTCCCTCAGCGCAAAGCGCACCAAGAACAGGACCAAAACACCATGACCACCGCCGATCGCTACGCCCTGCGCGGGTTCCCTCCGCGCACGCTGACAGACCGATCAGCGGAACAAAAAAAACCGGTCCGTTGGGCTTCACTGAAAAGCAGTTCGTACAATGACGCGTGGCTAAAGCCCCTGGGTAAAATTTAACGCGCACGGGGGTAATTTTGGATGCGCGCCGACACGTGTGCCGTGGCGCATGTAGTCGTGCGTTGAGGCTGTAGAAAAACCCACTCCCGCCGCGCGGTACATGATGCCTCTGGGATAATTGCTCATCCTCTCCCGGAGCTGACCGATGCCCCGCTTCAAGACACCCGACTACGGGCTGAAGATGATCCCGGTGGACTTCGACCGGCAAGTCATTCCGGGCAGCTTCGAGCACGCGCTGTGTCATCTGGTGGATCACGAGCTCGATCTGGCGGGGCTGGCGGCACGCTACCGCAACGACGCCGCCGGCGCCCCGGCCTTCTCCCCCGCGGTGCTTCTCAAGATCGTTCTGCTCGGCTACTCGCGCGGGTTGGTGAGCTCGCGCGCGATCGCCGCGGCCTGCCGCCACAACGTGCTCTTCATGGCGGTGTCGGGAGACAGCGCCCCGCATTTCACGACCATCGCCGCCTTCATCGCCGAGCTGGGCGACGAGGTCGCCAGGGTCTTCACCCAAGTACTGATGATCTGCGATCGCCAAGGGCTCATCGGGCGGGAGCTCTTCGCCATCGACGGGGTGAAGTTCCCCGCGAATGCGAGCAAGACGTAGAGCGGCACCCGCACGGACTTCGAACGCGAGGCGGGCAAAATGGAAGCAGCCGTCAAGCGCGCTGAGAAACAACAAGCGCCTGCACCGGTTCACGCTGCGCGGGCGCTCCCGCGTCGACGGGCAATGGAAGCTTTACTGTCTGGTGCACAACATCGAGAAACTGGCGCACCACGGGTATGCGCAATGAGGGAATCAGATGAGGCCCCCGTCAGCGGATTCCATCAGGGCCAGCAGGCTTACAGCTTGCACAGACAGGCCGGATATAAGACTGCATCCTTACCTTGACTGCCAGGCGCAAGAATCACTTGTCACTCTGGGAGGCGTCCATATAAGAGGTTCCTAGCAGCCTGTCGGACTATCGCCCGGTAAAATGCCGTGTCACCCTTGGAGCCTGACTGCGTGAGCCGCTTCCGCCCGATCGACCGCCAAACGGACTACCTGCTGCCGCCGTCGGTGCAGGACTGGCTACCCGAATCGCACCTGGCGCGCTACGTGGTCGATGTGGTCGACGGGCTGGACCTGTCGGAACTGGAGCGAGCCTACGCCGGCCGTGGAAGCGACGCCTACCATCCGGCGCTGCTGCTGTCGCTGCTGATCTACGGCTACGCGACGGGGACGCACTCGAGCCGCAAGATCGAGCGGGCCACCTACGATTCGCTGGCCTTCCGCTTCATCGCCTGCGACCAGCACCCGGACCATGACACCTTGGCGAGCTTCCGGCGCCGCTTCGGCGAGCAGTTCGCCGATATCTTCGTGCAGGTACTGCAAGTGGCGCGTGAGAATCGGCTCTCGCGCTTTGGCACGGTGAGTCTGGACGGCTCCAAGATCCACGCCCACGCCAGTCGGCACAGCGCGCTCTCCTACGGACACGCCGAAAAGATCGAAGCCCAGCTCAAGGCCGAAGTGCAGGAAATGCTCAAGCTGGCCGAAGCGGCCGATCAAAGCAGCGTGCCCGAAGGCGTGGATCTGCCGGCGGAAATTGCGCGTCGCGAAGCGCGGCTGGCCGCCATCGCCGCCGCCAAGGCCAAGATCGAGGCGCGCGCCGCCGAACGCTTCGCGCACGAGCAGGCCGAGTACGAGGCCAAGATGGCCAAACGCCAAGCCAAGCAGGCGGCCACGGGCAAGAAGCCCGGTGGCAAGCCCCCCAAGCCGCCCCAGGCGGGTCCGGGCGCCGAGGACCAGATCAATCTCACCGACGAGGACTCGCGCATCATGAAAGTGGCCGGCGGCGGCTTCGAGCAGTGCTACAACGCCCAGGCGGTGGTCGATACCGAATCGATGCTGGTGATGGTCCCCCACGTCACCCAGGCGGGCAACGACAAGGAGCAGGTCGAACCGATGCTGACGCGCATCGGCGCCTTGCCCGAAGGGCTCAATCGGCCCGAACAACTGCTGGCCGACACCGGTTTCTTCAGCGAACGCAACGTCCAGTGCTGCCAGGACGCCGGGGTCGAACCGCTGATCGCCGTGGGGCGTGATGAGCACCATCCCGATTGGCGCAGCCGCTTCGACGAACCCGCGCCGCTCGAGCGCTCAGCCAGCCACGTCGAACAGATGAAGCACGCCCTCAAGACCCGCGCGGGCCGCGCGGCCTACGCGCTCAGGAAACAGACGGTAGAGCCGGTGTTCGGCATCATCAAGTCAGTGATGGGCTTCCGCCAGTTTCTGCTGCGGGGCTTGGACAACGTGTGCAACGAATGGACCCTGGTGTGCCTGGCGTGGAACTTCAAGCGCATGGCCGTATTGCGTCCGCAGTGAGAAAAAAGGACAGGGGCATTGTGATTTCGAACAAAAACCGCCGATTGGAGCCTGAAATGCCCATCGTCTCTCACAATGTGAAATCAATCCCTCGGCCGCGGTGCCCGCGAGCTTGAAGTCCGACAGGCTGCTAGGGAACAACTCTCTATTCGTTAGGTGTCCGCACCAATTGTTGGCGCGATATCCGAGGCCTACATTCCGACCGTCGGGGGATGGTTTCGCGTTGCAAGAGTAGGGGCCGCGTTAGGCGCGCCGACGACACCCGAACGGAGGAGACAAACTTATGAATATCGAGGCGAAGCCATGGTACCCCACGATTCTCGAGGTATCGCTTTGCATGATGCTTGCGGGATGCGGTGTATCGGCAGGTACGTCGAACATCAGCGCCGCCAGCTCTGCCGTAATCAAGCGGTCCGATGCCTTTCAGGCGGTTGCGGACAACGGGAAGACGACCATCGTGGTCGGCGCCAACGGCGTTGTGCTGACGTCCAATGATCGTGGCGTGAGTTGGACGCGACAACAACTGGATTCGAGTAGCTCGTTCATTGGTGTGACAGCCTGTCCGGACGGGAGCTTTGCTGCGCTGGATTTCTTTCATCGCGTGTGGGCCGCCGACGCGGCCGGTGGTGAATGGCTGGCTCGCGCGATCGACGAACCCGTCAACCCGCTCGCGATCACCTGCGACGCGACGAACCGCCTTTGGGTCGTCGGCAGCGGGAGCACGATTGCATCGAGTGTCGACCAGGGCGCGAACTGGAATATGACCGTTGTCGGCGACGACGCAATGCTCGCCAGCGTTCAGTTCCTCGACGAGCGCGAAGGTTTCGTTACCGGTGAATTCGGTGCGGTTTACCGCACCGTCGATGGCGGCGCGACATGGGAGGCACTGCCGAAGATCAGTGACGAGTTCTATCCGTATGCGGCTGTGTTCGTTGACCGTCAGCGAGGTTGGGTGGCGGGGCTCGCCGGGGTGGTCATGCAGACCACCGACGGCGGACAGAGCTGGATCAAGCAGGTCAATGAGGCGGGTGCGCCGATATACGGTTTGTCGCTGGACGGTGGTGGCGCGCCGGTGGGCGTAGGGATCAACGGTCTCGTGTTCCGGCTGAGCGGCGATCAGTGGAAGGTCGCCGATGCGCGCAGGACGACGTATTTGCGCGCCGCGATGCAGCTCGGCGAAGGGCGGGTTCTTCTCGCGGGTGGGGCAGGGGGCGTGGAGGTGACGACGCTCGTCGGCGACCACAAGGCTACGGCGAACAACTGAGCGAGGTTACGTGATGCGTCATCGTATTACCCATGCAGTCCATGAATTGGAGACTATCGTCTTCAGGTTTCCGCGTGCGATCCTCGCAGCAATCTTCCTGGTGACGGTCTTTTTTGCGCTCAAGGTTCCCGGACTGCAGATCTACTCGGCGTTCGAAGACCTGCTGCCGCAAAGCCACCCCTACATCAAGCTGCACAACGAGATTCGCGGCAGCTTCGGCGGTGCGAGCCAGATCGTCGTCGCGCTCGAGGTCGAGGACGGGGACATCTTCACCAATGAGACGTTGTCGCGCCTGCATCGGCTCACACAGGCGGTCGACAACCTGCCAGGCGTCAATCACAACCAGGTGTCGAGCCTCGCGCATCGCACGGTGCGCAAGATCTGGTTGACCGAGAGCGGTGAGATGATCTCGCGGCTCTACTACGATCCGGCGCAGCCGAAACTGACCGGCGAGGAACTCGCGACGCTCAGGACGGACGTCATGGCCAATCCGCGCGTCTATGGCCTGATGGTATCGCCGGATCTCAAGTCCGCGCTGATCAAGGCGCAGTTGAACGAGGCCGACAATATCGACTACGGCAAGACTTTTGCCGAGCTTCAGGCGGTGCGGGCGAGCGAGGCCGCGGACGGGGTGAGGATCTATGCAACCGGCAGTCCGGTGCTGATCGGCTGGGTTTACACGTACCTGTCTCAGATCATTCAGATCTTCCTGTACACGCTTGCGCTGATGGTGGCGCTGCTGGTGATCTATTTCCGGCGTCTGTACGGTGTGATGTTGCCGCTGCTGGGGGTGACATTGTCGTCGATCTGGGGCCTCGGTTTCGTCTCGCTGATGGGCTGGAATCTCGATCCGCTGAACTTGGTGATTCCGTTCCTCATTGCCGCTCGCGCGATGTCGCACAGCATCCAACTGGTCGAACGCTACTACTTTGAGCTTGGCCGGACGGGCGATTCGCGGCGAGCTGCGCGCGATGCGTTCGACGATCTGTTCAGGCCGGGATCGCTGGCGATCATCGTCGATACTGTCGGCATACTCGTGCTGACGCTCGGTGCCGCGCCGATCAACACGAAGATGGGTTATTACGCGGGCTTCTGGAGCTTCTCGGTGATATTCACGGTGCTCCTCGTCGTGCCGCTGCTGCTGCACGTGCTGCCGCCGCCGCGCGTCGCAGAAGCGCGTGAGAGCGTCCTGCGCAAAGTGATTGTCGGACTCTTCGGTGTGGTCGGCTCGCGTGGCGGATCGATAGCGGTGCTCGTCAGCGCAGCGGTGCTTGTTGCGATCGGATCGTGGCTGAGCCTCGGTGTGCAGATTGGCGAGGCCGAGCCGGGAAGCCCGCTGCTCTACCCCGAGCACGATTACAACGCGTCGTCGCGTGCGATCAATGAGCGCTTTCCGGGTTCGGAAGAGCTCTACGTCGTGGCGCGCACGGCCGAAAAGGGGGGGCTGAAGAATCCCGAGGTGCTGCGCGCGATCGAATCGTTCCAGAACACGATGCTGCACGATCCGAACGTCGGTGGTACGAAGGCGCTGCCGGGGCTGATCCGCTCTGTCAATGGCCTCATCCACAACACCGATCCGCGCTGGAACCAGATTCCGTCCGACGCGAACGAGATCGGGGGCCTGATGTTTACTTTCATGGCAGCAAGCCCGATCCCGGGCGCGTTGAACGAGTACACCAATTCCGACGAGAACCTCGCCAACGTGGTGTTTTACTACAAGGATCTCCAGGGGCAGACGATCGAGCGTGCGATAGCGCTGGCCGAGGCGGCCATCAGCGCGCCGGGGAATGCCGCCCCAGGACTGAGCATCGAGCTCGCCGGGGGGGCGATCGGGGTCAACGCGGCGATCAACGACGCAGTCAGGCACGATAACTTCCTCATTGTGCCGCTGGTGCTGACGCTCTCGTTCGCCTTCGTCTGGGCCTTCTACGCATCGCTGCACGCGGGATGGCTGATGGTGTTGCCGATGACCTTCGCCACGGTGCTGACCTATGCGTACATGAGCGTGATGCATATCGGCATGAACGTGAATACCGTACCGGTTATCGCGGTTGGTATTGGCGTCGGCATCGATTACGCAATCTACATCATGAACCGGATCCGCGAGGAAATGGCGGCTCTGCAGGATCTCGCGCAGGCGGTGATGAAGGCGATCGCGACGACCGGTTTCGCGGTCTCCTTCACGGCAATGACGCTGATTGCCGGCGTCGTCATGTGGATCGTGCTGTCGGATCTGCGCTTCCAATCCGACGCCGCTCTTCTGCTGTGCCTGATGCTGGTTTTCAACGTGGCGGCCGCTACGTTGCTCGTGCCGGCGTGGGTCATGATCTTCAAGCCGCGCTTCATCACGGCAGTCTATCTCGACGAGGACCAGGTTCTCCAGGTCCGCGAGCGGGGGTGGAAAGCGGACTGCACATTGATCGCACAACCGGCGTAACGGCGCCCGATCCGGTGCAAGACTCGAACCCAACTCGAATCCGGTCTTTCAGGGGAGGACAAGCGGTATGAAGACAGCAAGGGATATTTCGCGCCCGAAATTGAGCGTTCTCGCCGCCGCACTGTCGCTGACAGTGGGTGGGGCGGTGCAGGCAGCGGATGAAAATCTTCCGGATCTGGCTAGCAGCACAACGCCATGGGTCGCCGACGTGTATTACGAAAACCACACCGCGCGGCGGAGTCGGGCGGGGCTCGCGAAGTTCCGCAACACCCTGCAGGTCGAAGCCGACAGGCAGATGGGAGACGGCTGGGCTTTTCGCGGCATCCTGCGCGGTAGCTGGGATGGCGTGTATCAGTTGAACAAGGATGAGTACGGGCGCAACGCAGGTGGCGCGATCACGCTCGAGAACACAGCGGCACCGTTGTTGCCGCCTGTGCCGACGACCGCCGGCACGCCTCTCAACCTGACGCAGGTGCCGCACGGCGGCGGGATCAACAACCCGATCGGCACAGCGATCGGCTTGCCGCCGACTAACGCTTTGGGCTTCGATCTGGCGGCGAATCCGAACGATGGCATGCGCGTGCTGGGCGACCGTTGGCACAGGCCCGAGCGGGGCGCGGTCTTCGGCGTCCCAGTCCGGCCGTGCGACCGCGATTCGCGAGGCTGCCGCGACTTCGGCGGCTACGGGGATCTGAATCTGCGGGAACTCGAGACGCCGGAGTTCAACGATCGGCTCGATTTCCTGCGCGAATTTTATGCGAAGAAGACATTTCCGCTCGCCGATGGCACTGAGCTTTTCCTGAAGCTCGGTCGGCAGCAGGTGGTGTGGGGGCGCACCGATCTGTTCCGCGTGCTCGATGTCATCAATCCGGTCGACTACTCGCGCAACAATATTTACGATGAGTTGCAGGATATCCGCATCCCGATGTGGATCGCGCAGGCCGAGTACCGTATGGGCGCGAGCGAGTCGATGCAGGACCGCAACGTGCAGGTAGTGTGGAATTTCGACAAATTCCGGCCGAACAACCTCGGACAGTGCGGCACTCCGAACGTGATGCTCGACGCGGCTTGTTTCTTCCGCGGCTTCGCGAACCTGTGGGACAACGGGGGAACCGTTGCGAACTTCAGTCCCGTTCCGGCGGGGACTGCCGGCGCCTGGGCTGCGACGGATTTCGGGCCGCATCAGATCGGCGTCCGCAAAGTGCATCTGCCCGCGTGGTCGCTCTCGAACACGCAACTGGGCGTCAAGTACGAGGGGATCACGCAGGGCGGCCTCGCGTTTTCCCTGAATGCGCTGACCTACCGTTCGCAACTTCCAAGCCTGCATGCGTTCAGCGCTGGCGCCGTGAACCCCTTCACCGGCGGGACGGGCAATACGACCCCTCCGGCGGCCGGTGTTCCGGTGAGCCACCTGATCGCGTTCGACATCCATTACCCGCGGGTGAACCTCGTTGGCGGTTCGCTGGATTTCCAGATTCCCGATGCGAATGCAGCCATTCGTATGGAAGGCGCGCTGACGCATGGCGAGGAGTTCGTGAACACCGCGCGGCGCGAGTTGTACTCGAAGAACAGGGTGCTGCGCACCGTTATCGGAGTCGACCGGCCGACCTTCATTCCGTTCATCAGCACGACGCGGGCAACGCAGATTTCTGCGCAGTTGTTCTGGCAGCACATAATCGATCACGAACGACATGATGGCCCGCTTGGTACGGTGGGCATCGTCGATTGGGAAGACAACTTCATCGGCACGCTGCTGATCAAGGGATTCCTCGCCGGGGATCGGGTCAGCCCGCAGGTGATGGTGGCACGCGACTTCCGTGCCAAGGCACTCACCGTCGCGCCTCAGATCGAGTGGAGCGTCACCGACGACTTCAAGGTCACCCTCGGTGCCAACTTTAAATATACGAACGGGAGTAGCCACTACAAGTTCGACGACGCCCGTTCGTTCAACCCCTATCCGCCCTTCACGACCTATACGGCCGCGGGCCAGCCGTTTGTCCCGGGATCGGCGGGCTTGCCTGGTTTCGAGCCGACCGCACGCTTCCGCGCCGGACCGATCGGAACAGCGGTTGCGGAAGACGATATCTACGTGATGGTTCGCTACAAGTTCTGACGCACCATTTAAGAGGAGACAGTGGAAATGACCAGACATATTGCAGGGCATGGGGTGATCGTAGTGGCGCTGGCCTGTGCGGCGGGAACGCCGCACGCGGCGACCGAAGCGGATATCGAGAAATCCTTCTTCCCGTACATGCATGCCCTGCCGACGGCTCCCGGTGTTGCGCCCGGAACGGTGATCAACCAGGGGAACGTCGCGAATTTCGAGGGGGTCCTCGACCCGGGAATGCAGCGGTACATTCGGGAAGGGGCGGTCGAGATCACTGTCGGAGCAACGACCTCGTTCGACACCAATAAGAGCTATGTCGACGCGACCAAGGTGAACGCCGGCAAGGTGAAGCTCGGTGCAAAACCGGGTGAGCTGGTCGGCTATGTCGCAGGGCGTCCTTTCCCTGAAGAACCCGATGCAAAGGACCCGCGGGCCGGCGAGAAGCTTGCGTGGAACAACCGCTATGGCATGAACGCGTACGACGGCCTGGCGATCTCGCCGTTTTACTGGAAGTACATTAACATGGACAGCGGCAAGGTCGAGCGCAATATCCTGTTCGGTTTTCATTTCTTAAAGTATACGCATCGAGTAAGCCAGGCTCCGGTGCCGGAAATTACGCCGAACCCGTCGAAACTGTATCGCGCGACCTACGTGAAAGTATATGAACCGCAGGATGTCAAGAACACACAGCTGCTGATCCAGCGCTACGAGGACGACACGAAGCTGGACGACGCTTATCTCTATCTCGGTTTCCAGCGCCGCGTGCGCCGGTTGTCGACCGGACAGACTACGGACGCCTTTCTCGGCTCAGACATCATGATCGAGGACTTCGAGGGCTATAACGGCCGTATTTCGGACATGAACTGGAAGTACCAGGGCACGGCGAACATACTGATGCCTTTTTACAACCATAACGACATGAAGCTGTCCGATGAATACAAAGAGCCGGACGGCTACAAGTACGTCGCCTTCGGCGGAAAGGGCGGGTGCTTCCCCAGCGTCACGTGGCAGTTGCGCAAGGTGCACATCCTCGAATCGTCTCCGATCGACACCAATCATCCGGTGAGCAGACGGGTGCATTACATGGACGCGCAAACCTCGGTAATTAGCATGTCGCTTGTGCATGACCGCAAGGGTGATTTGTGGAAGACGTATGTTGTCGGATGGACGCATCCCGACTTCCACCTGGCCAAGAACAAGGGCAGCGGCATAACTCCGTTCGATGCGTTCACCATGATCGATATCCAGGCGAAGCACTGCACGACCGGACAGCTCAAGGCGCAACTGGACGCTCAGATGGTCCCGGTCAGCCTGTTTAACGTCCAGAACATGCGTGGCGGAAACTGAGTAGAAGATTTTTCTCGGGGTTCCTCTCCTCCCGTGGGAACTTTGCGCGCCTTTCGGCGCGTTTTTTTTACAGCCGAAATTGGCAGGGTATCCGCGCCTGTGCGGCCAGATTGTCGACACCGCCGCTCGACGTGAATTTCCGCCTTGGCGCGTGCGGGTGGGGGTTACCCTTAACAGTTAGGTGTCCGCACCAATTGTTGCGCCGCAACCAGGCGCGTTTAATTGGATCTACGTTGAAAATGAAACAAATGCTGCGGAGGCGTCATGTCAGATCAAAAGCCGAACAAGAAACCGGAGAAGAAGCCGGATATCACATTCTTTCATCCGGACCTGCTCGAGGTGCCCGCGGACGGCGGCGCGCCGTATCTCAAGGGGTATCGCTGCAAGGGGTGCGGCCAGCTGGATTTCCCCAAGCTGAGTCCGTGCCCGAGTTGCTGGGGCGAGGAGTTCGATGTCGTGCCGCTAAGCCGACGCGGGAAGCTCTACAGCTTCAGCGACAATTTCATTGGTCAGGCGGGAATGAAAACGCCATATTCGTTCGGCTACATCGATCTGCCCGAGAACCTGCGGATTTTCGCGCAGCTGGAAGGCGAGCCCGGCAGCTTCCGCTGCGACGAGGAGGTCGAACTGACCGTGGGGCCCGTTCGCGACAACCGCGACGGCGTTCCGCTGATCAGCTACAAGTTCCGCAAGGCATAAATCTCGGTGGGTGAAAGAAAATGAAACTGCAGCGCAAGGTCTATATCGCCGGGGTCGGCGAAACGAAATTCGGGCGGCACGAGGTCGATTTCGATGTGCTGGGCCGTGCCGCGGCATTCGAGGCGCTGAAGGCGTCGAATATCGACCGTCCGACGATGGTGCAGAGCGCCTACGTCGGCAATGGCACCAACGGAATGGTGATCGGTCAAACCGTGCTCAAGGATCTGGGCATGTGCGGACATCTTCCAATCATGACAGTCGAAAGCGCATGCTCCGCAGGGGGTATGGCAGTGCATCTGGCGGTGCGGGACGTGGCGATGGGGCTTGCCGACGTCGCGATCGGCATCGGCTGCGAGAATCACACGCTGCACATGGCGCAAGGCACTGCCTTTGCAACGGCCATGTCGGATATCGAAACGGTGCACGGCGCGGTCATGACCGGCAAGTACGCGATGCGCGCGCAGCGTTACATGTACGAGACCGGGGCCACGGCCGAGGATCTGGCGATGATCACCGTGAAGAACCGCCGCCACGCGACCAACAATCCGTATGCGTGGTTCAAGGGTGAGATTTCGGTCGAGGAGGTCGTCAATTCGCGCGTCGTCGCGTCTCCGCTGACGCTGCAGCAATGCTGTGGCATCGCCGATGGCGCCGGGGCGGTCGTCGTGTGCTCGGAAGAGATGGTGAAGAAGTTGGGCATCGACAAGCCGATTCTGGTGGCGGGCTCGGTCGTGCGGTCGGGGCCTTACCACAACCGGCCGCGCGACATAACGGGCGACGACATCACCGAGGAAACCGCAGCGCAGCTCTATGAAGAGTCGGGCATCGGTCCTGAGGATGTGAATATCGTCGAACTGCACGACGCTTTCACGATTGCCGAGCTGCTGTACTACGAATGCCTCGGCCTGTGTCCGAAGGGCGAAGGGCTGAAGTTCCTGCGCGACGGCAACACGACGCACGGGGGCAAGTGTGTCGTCAGTCCGCGTGGCGGCATGCTCTCGTATGGTCACCCGATCGGCGCTTCGGGGGCCGCCCAGATCGCCGCGAGCGTCAAGCAGATGCGCAACCAGTGTCCCGGCTATCAGGTCGATCCGGTGCCGCGTGTGGCGATGACGCACGTTACGGGTGGCGGGCTGTCTGGCACGGAACACGCGGCTTGCACGATGCACATGCTGGTGCGCGGCTGGTAACTGGGAGACGGCGATGGAATCGAAAGGCAAAGAAAGGGTGGCTCTGATCGTCAATGCCGACGATGCGGTGGGCGAGGCGGTTGCGCTGCGGCTCGCCGCGCCGGGTGTGCAACTCGCGCTCGTGGGCGCGGACGCCGGCCGGCTCGACGCTCTCGCATCGCGGCTGGCCGAGAAGGGGGTGGCGGTGATCGCGGTGGTGACGGGCGCAGTCGAGCCCGGTTCGATCCGCGATGCGGTCGCGCAGGTGATGGCGCGCTACGGGCGGATCGACATCTTGGTGCAGAACGAAAGCGTACTGACCGCCAAGGCGCTGCAGGACATTTCCGATGCGGACGTCGGCGCGGCGCTCGGCGCCGGCATCGCGGGCCCGTTCCACTACCTGCGCGAAGTCGTTCCGCTGATGCGCAAGTGTGGCTTCGGGCGCGTGGTCAATATCAGCGATATTCGTTATCTCGGCCTCGCGGCGAGCGCCAACGTCGCCGCTGCGCGTGCGGGTCTGTTCGGGCTCACACGGGCGCTCGCGCTCGAATCGGCGCGAGACGGCGTTACGGTGAGCACGGTCGTCATGGGCGATCTCGACACCGACGCGACGCCTGTGGCGGAGCGGGAAAAGCTCGCCGCCGGCATTCCCGTGAAGCGCTTGGGCAGGCCCTCTGACGTTGCCAACGCAGTCGGCTTTCTTGCGAGCGATAGTTCGAAGTACGTGACCGGGCAGACGCTTTTCGTCTGTGGCGGAAAGAGCGCGTACTTTTCGATGTCGATTTGATCACGGGGGCGGCAATGGGAATTCGCAACAGGGTCGCGCTGATCACAGGGTCGGCGAGCGGCATGGGTAGGCAGACGGCATTGCGCTTCGCCGAGCAGGGTGCGGCCGTCGTTATCAACGACATCAACGCGGAGAAGGTGCACGCGACGGTCGATGAGTTCAGCCGAAAGGGACATCGCGCGCTCGGCGCCGTCGCCGACATTAGCGACAAGGCGGCGGTCGACGCGATGGTGCAGCAGACGGTGAATGCCTTCGGCCGCATCGACATCCTCGTGAATAACGCGGGCATGGAGCGGGCCGGCGCGCTGCGCAAGCTTAGCGAGGCGGACTGGGATGTCACGCTCAATGTCAATCTGAAGGGCACCTTCCTGTGCTCGCAGGCGGTGCACGGCCACATGGTCGAGAACAAGCACGGGCGCATCGTCAACATCGCCTCCCGCGCATGGCTCGGCGGCGCGGGGCAGACTCCGTATTCGTCGGCGAAGGCCGGCGTCGTCGGCATGACGCGTACGCTTGCGATCGAGCTCGGCCGCGCCGGGATCACCGTCAATTGCGTTGCTCCGGGGCTGATCCACACGCCGATGTGGGAGGAACTGCCGGAGAAGGATCGGCAGTTCCTGTTGTCGCGGCAGCCGACCGGAAAGCTGGGCGATCCCGACGACATCGCCAACACGCTGCTCTTCCTCGCCGACGACGAGACGGGTTTCGTCACCGGCCAGGTGCTCTACGTGTGCGGCGGACGAAGCCTGTTCGCAGGCTGACGGCGGGTGCGCGCGACCCTCGACGGGCAGGAGAAATGTGAGATGGGACAGGACTTTTCGCGATTCAGGGTGCTGGACTTGACCGGCGAACTCGGGCCGTACGCGGCCAAGATGTTCGCCGGGCTGGGTGCTGACGTGATCCACGTGGAGTCGCCCGCGGGCGATCCGATGCGCCGCGTCGGCCCCTATTTCCGCAATGAACCCGGTGTGCAGGCGAGTCTACCGTACCTCTATTACAACGCGGGCAAGCGCGGCCTCGCGGTGGACCTCGAGAATGAGGAGGGGCGTGCGGTGTTCCGCCGGCTATGCGGCAGCGCCGACCTGCTCGTTGAGAGCTGCCGCTCGGGTTATCTGGACGGGCTCGGCCTGTCCTACGATGTGCTGAGTCGCGACAACGCCAGTCTGGTGCAGACCTCGGTCACTCCGTTCGGGCGCACCGGGCCGCTGGCGGCTTATCCCGGTTCGGATCTGACGTGTTCTGCGCTGAGCGGCTTTCTCTATCTCGCGGGCGTAGATGGCGACAAGCCGGTGCGCGCGCCGGACAACCAGGCGTACCGGATGGCCGAGGCGTATGCGGCCGTCGGTAGTGCGATCGCGCTGTTCAGCGCGCAGCGTACCGGGCGGGGCCAGGTGGTCGACGTGGCCTGCATCGAGGCCGAGGCGATGGCGCTCGAGAATGCGGCGCAGTTCTGGGACCTCGAGGGCAAAATCCGGCGCG
Organism: Azoarcus sp. CIB; assembly: GCF_001190925.1. Classification (NCBI taxonomy): domain Bacteria; kingdom Pseudomonadati; phylum Pseudomonadota; class Betaproteobacteria; order Rhodocyclales; family Zoogloeaceae; genus Azoarcus; species Azoarcus sp. CIB. Next base: position 5,019,313 of record NZ_CP011072.1, on the reverse strand, counting down.
GACGCGGGCGCGAGGCGGGCTGCGGGACACTGCATCCGTGCGTCGACGGCTACATCATGCTGGTCGCCATCATGGGGCGCAACAAGGGCATGTGGACGCCCTTCGTGCGCTGGCTCGAGGCCGAAGGGGTCGAGGAATGGAAGCTTCTCGACGACGACAAGTGGATCGATTTCGCGTACCGGTGCTCGACCGAGGGCTACGCGACCTTCTGCCGCGTCTTCGAGCGCTATACCAGAACCCGCAGCAAGGCCTACCTGTATGAAATGGGGCAGCGCTTCAGCGTCTCGGTGACGCCAGTCAGTAACGGCCGGGATCTGCTCGCGAACCCCCAGCTCTTGCACCGGAAATTCTGGAAGACTCAGTTCAACGAAACGCTCGGTGCGGACATTACCTACCCGGGCGCGCCGTACGAGTTCGGCGAGTTGCAATGGCAACTCGGACGCAATGCCCCGCGCATCGGTGAGCACACGCGGGAAATACTAACCGAATGCGGCTATTCGGGACTCGAGATCGATGAACTCGTGCGAACGGGGGCGGTATATGTTGAACAGCGTTGAGGGTGCCCTGGAGGGCATTGTCGTGTGCGATTTTTCGTGGGTCGGCGCTGGGCCGATCGCCACGAGCGTGCTGGCGCAATGCGGCGCGGACGTTATCAAAATCGAAAGCGTCAAGCGTCCCGACATACTGCGCCGTGGCGAGCCGTTCAAGGACGGCATCGGCACCGGCCTCGACCGCAGCGGCTACTTCGCCGCGCGCAACGCGAACAAGCGGGACATCGCGCTCGACATGAACAACCCGCTTGCGCGCGAGGTGGCGGTCCGGCTGATCGCGAAGAGCGACATCGTCATCAATAACTTCCGCGTCGGCCAGATGGAGAAATGGAAGCTCGGCTGGGAGGACGTGCAGAAGATCAATCCGCGCGCGATCTACGTGACGATGAGCATGCAGGGCACCGATGGCCCGCACAGCCGCTACATGGGCTACGGCGTGAACCTCAACGCGCTGTGCGGGCTGACGGCGCGTGCCGGCTTCCCCGGCGAGTTGCCCTTCGGCACCGGCACGAACTATACGGATCACGTGATGGTACCGACACATACCTTGTTTGGGATCATGGGGGCGCTGCTTGAGCGGGAGGTCAGCGGGCGCGGCCAGACCGTCAGCCTGTCGCAGCTCGAATCGGCGATCTGCATGACGCCGAGCGCGCCAATGGCCTTCGCCGCCAACGGCGAGGCGCTCGGGCCGCTCGGCTACGGCGATCCGGAAGCAGTCCCGCACGGTATCTATACGACCCTGGGCTACCGCAAATGGATCGCGATCGCGGTCTTCGACGATCTTCAGTGGGCGGCGCTGCGGCGCGTGATGGGCAATCCGCCGTGGGCCGAGGAGGAGCGTTTCGCGACTGCCGCAATGCGACGCCGGTATGAGGTCGAGCTGAACGAGCGCATCGAATGCTGGACTGCGCAGCAGTACGGCGATTGGTTGATGGAGGCGCTGCTGAAGGTGGGGATCCCGGCAGGCGAGGTGCGGGATGCCCGCGAGGCGATCGAGGATGAGCATATGCGACGCCGCGGCTTCTGGGCTTATCTCGATCACCCCGAGGTCGGCGTCACGCTCTACAACCGCGCACCGATCGTGTTCTCGCGTACCCCGCTGGAAATGAAGACCGCTGCGCCGGCGATCGGGCAGCACACCCGCGATGTGCTCGGCGAGATGCTCGGCTATTCGCAGGACGAAATCGAGAATCTGGTCAGTCAGGAGGTGTTGGTGTGACTGTTGACGACCAGTGATGCGGGCGACCGTCGAGGCAGTCGCGTGACGGACGCGGATCGAGCCAGGAGGAGGACGAATCATGTACAAGCAACAACTGCGACAAGCCAGCGTCGGCAATTCCGCGCCAGCCGGTATCTCGCATCACGAGTGCCCCGAGTGCGGCATGACGGTGGCCATGGGCGAATACCACCCCTATGCGGCCTGCCTCATGGTCGGCGGCTGTCACGACTCGGCGATGATCCGCGAGGCGCTGATGGCTGTTTTCGAGGACGGCGTCAAGGCCGCTGCCGAGAAATGCCGCAACAACGGCAGCACGTCGATCGCGGACATGTTCGAGTCTTTGATGCGCTCCGACGCCGAATGAAGAAGCAGTTCGACGGATCGGCCCCGATAACTACAGGACAAGAGACGAAAAAATGGATTTTTCCTTATCCGAAGAACAGATGATGCTCAAGGAGGTGGCCCGGCGGTTCACCGCCAACGAGCTGATGCCGCTGGAAAAGGTCTTGCTGGAGCGGGAGATGCGGATGTGGACCGACGGGTACACGCTGCTGCCGGCCGCCGATCATGCTCGGCTGATGAACATGACCAGGGAGATGGGCTTCTGGGGCATCGAGGTCGACGAGAAACTTGGTGGACAGGGGCTCGGCATGTTCGCCAAGACCCTCGTTGTCGAGGAAATGTCGAAGTCGTTGATCGGTTTCTCGCATCACGGCTTCACGCTGCCGCCCGATGCCCCTAACCTCTATTACCTCGACGAGTGCGGCACGCCGGCGCAGCGTGAGAAATACCTGCGACGCTACTGCCGCGGGGAGATCGAATCCGCAATGATGGCGACCGAACCGGGCGCGGGCTCCGACATCAGCGGCCTCACAACCACGGCGGTGCGCGTTGACGGGCAGTGGGTCATCAACGGGTCGAAGATCTTCATCAGCAAGTGCGACAAGGACGATCTGTTCTTCATCTGCATCGCGGTGACTGACAGGGAGGCGGCGACCAAGCGGCGCTTGACTGCCTTCATCCTCGACAAGGATACGCCGGGACTGCGCATCGGCGCCGAGATTCCGGTGATCGGCGCGATGCCGACCTGGACCGTCTATCTCGATAACGTGCGGGTCGGCGACGACGCAGTGTTGGGCGAGGTCGGCGATGCCTTCATTCCGCTGCAGAACCGCTTCGGCGTGCGGCGGATCGAACTCGCGGCGCACTGCACCGGCATGGCCGAGCGGCTGATCCAGATGATGATCGAGCAGGCGAACCTGCGGAAGACCTTCGGCGAGCCGCTCGCCGAGCGTCAGACGGTGCAAAACTGGATCGCCGATTCGACCGTCGAACTCGAGCAGGTCCGGCTGCAGCTCTACTACACCGCCTGGAAGTCGGATCAGGGCCACAAGGATCTGCGCATCGAGGCGTCGTCCCTGAAGATCGCCGCGACCGAAATGCTCACGCGTGTCGCCGACCGCGCGATCCAGTTGCACGGTGGCCTCGGATTGTCGCGCGAGCTGGGCATCGAATACGTCTCGCGGATGGTGCGGATCTGGCGGATCGTCGAGGGCGCATCTGAAATTCATCGCATGTCGATCGCTAAGAAGTTGCTCGCGGACGGCCGCACCTACAGTCCGTTCATGGCCGCCTGAGGCGGGCCGGAGTAAAGGAAGAGAGGAGAACAGCAATGCCGGTAACGCTGGAAGTAAAGAATCACGTCGCCTACGTCACCCTGAACCGTCCGGAAGCGATGAACTCGCTCGACCCGGAATCGACCTGCGATCTCGCCGAAATCTGGGCGCGCGTGCGTACCGACCCCGACATCCGCGTGGCCGTGTTGTCCGGTGCTGGCGAAAAGGCGTTCTGCACAGGCACGGACATGAAGAAGGCACCGCCGCCCACCGAGTGCATGGCAGCGACCTATCTGCGCGAGGGCCAGCCGATCCTGCCGCACATGAAGATGTGGAAGCCGATCATCGCCGCGATCAACGGCTACGCGGTGGGTGGCGGGCTCGAGATGGCGCTTGCGTGCGACATGCGGATCGCCTCGTCGAATGCCAAGTTCGGGCTGACCGAAGTGAAGGTCGCGAGCCTCGCCGGCCTCAACGGCACGCAGGCGCTGCCGCGCGCGATCCCGCAGGCGGTGGCGATGAAGATGCTGCTGACGGGCGAGATGATCTCTGCGGAGGAGGCGCTGCGCTACGGGCTTGTCAGCGACGTGGTCGAGCCGTCGGCGCTCGCGGACCTGGCGCGAACGTACGCGGAGAAGATCGCCAGCGCGGCGCCGCTGAGCGTGCAGGCGACCAAGCAAGCCGCGGTGCTGGGCCTGGATATGCCGCTCGAGCATGGGATCCTGTACTCGCACCTGCTGTGGGGCGTGCTGCGCGATACCGAGGACCGCAAGGAAGGTTTCAAGGCCTTCGGCGAACGGCGCGCGCCCGAATTCCGCGGCGCCTGACAGGCATCACCTGAATGGCGGAGCGGCCGGGCGAGGGCCGCTTCGCGTGCAGGAGACACACCATGCGTCTGACCAGCAGTTTCGGCGACAACCGGCGCCTGCCGGACCGCAACGCCTTCGCGGTGGTGGACGCCGAACGCCGTTTCCGCTTCGGCGCCAACCGCAGCCCGGCCTTCACGTGGAACGAGCCGCCGGCCGGCACGCGTTCCTTCGTGCTGCTGTGCCACGATCCGGATGTGCCGAGCCGTTTCGAGCAGATCAACCGCGACGATATCGTGATTCCCGAGTCGATGCCGCGCGTCGACTTCTTCCACTGGGTGCTCGTCGATCTGCCTGCCGCGTACCGCGGCGTCGCCGAGGGGAAATTCTCCGACGGCGTCATGCCGCGTGGAAAGCCGGGGCCCGCGGCGCGGCACGGCGCACGGCACGGGCTCAACGACTTCACGCGCGGCTTTGCCGGCGACGAGCACATGGCGGGGCTGTACTTCGGCTACGACGGTCCGTGCCCGCCGTGGAACGACGAGCGCGTGCACCGCTACGTCTTCACGCTCTACGCGGTCGATTTCGATCGTTGTCCGCTGGAGGGGCGGTTCACCGGGCCGGACGTGCTGCGGACGATCGAAGGGCATGTCCTCGGCCAGGCGTCCCTGACCGCACGCTACAGTCTTAATCCGCGGCGCAGCGCCGGCTGAGCCAGGGAGTGCCCTTGGCCGCGCGAGGCGCAGTATGCGGAACCGCGGAATCAATCGGCCGAGCAATTGTCGAACAAACGATATGGGTCGTCCGACCACCAGCCCTCGTTCATTACCTCGGAACGGCGCCTCGCAGCACATTGTGGCCCGGGAAGTGCAACTGCGTATCGGATCCCCTCGTAACGTGACCCCGGGCAGCCGGCGGCAGGGTTCGGCCGTAGAAGGTAACGCATGTCGACGTTCGATCGTCAGTTATTCTCCGAGGCGTCAACGGTTCGCGTTCGCGATTCGGTCCTCAACGAGTCCGACGACGATGCGACATTTCGGCAGAAACTGGCACGCATCATCCTCGACGGCATGTTCGAGTTCGTGGGGCTGCTCGACCCGGAAGGCCGGATCGTCGATATCTCCCGGCGGGCGCTCGACGGGGCCGGCGTGCAGCTCGATGACATACGGGGCAAGCCTTTCTGGGAAGCGCGCTGGTGGGCCGTGTCGGAAGAGTTGCGCGAGGTCGCGCATGATCTCGTGCGACGGGCGCGGACAGGCGAATTCGTCCGATGCGATCTCGAAGTGTACGGGGCCGCCGCGGGCAAGGAGCGGGTCGTCATCGACTTCTCGCTGCAGCCGGTGCGGGACGAGCAGGGGCGGGTCGTCTTTCTGCTGCCGGAAGGCCGCAACATCACCGAGAAGAAGCACGCAGAGATCGAGCTCGCGCACAAGAACGCGGAATTGCAGCAGCTCATTGACAAAGTGCGTCAGCTCGACGCGCTGAAGAACGGTTTCTTCGCCAACCTGAGCCACGAGTTGCGCACGCCGCTGGCGCTGATCATGGGGCCTGCCGAGTCGATGTTGGCGCACGGGGACAATCTCACCGACTTGCAGCGCCGCGACGTCGGAGTCATCCATCGCAACGCGGCGATGCTGCTCAAGCAGGTCAATGAGTTGCTCGACCTCGCAAAGCTCGACGCCGGCCAGCTGCGGGCGAACTGTCTGCAGGTCGATCTTGCACATCTGGTCCGCACGGTTGCGGCCCATTTCGAAGCACTCGCGCCGCAGCGTTCCGTCGCTTACGAAGTGGCGACGCCCGCTACGCTTGTCGCCGCAGCGGATTCCGAAAAGATGACCCGCATCGTGCTGAACCTGTTGTCCAACGCCTTCAAATTCACGCCGATCGGCGGGCGAGTCCGATGTGCGCTCGAAGCCCTGGGGGCAGACCGCGTGCTGCTCCGCGTGAGCGATAGCGGGCCGGGCGTGGCGCCGGACATGCGCCCGGTCATCTTCGATCGATTCGCACAGGGGCGGGGCGGCGAAATGCGCGGATTCGGGGGAACCGGACTGGGCCTCGCGATCGTGAAGGAATTCGCCGAACTGCACGGGGGAACGGTGGCGGTATCGGACGCGCCCGAAGGCGGTGCGCTGTTCGAGGTGCAACTGCCGCGGCGATCGGCGGTCGCGCCCGGGCGCGAAGCCGGACCTGCGGCGGACGAGTTGCGGGACATCGATGCGGTCATCGGGGCCGTGAAGCCCTTCGACGCGGTGAAGGCGGTTGAGCGCGATCGGCCCGCGGCGGACGACCTGCCGCTCGTCATCGTCGCCGAGGACAATGCCGACATGCGGCAATACATCGTCGAGGTGCTCGGCGCCGACTATCGCGTCGCGCCGGCTGCCGATGGGGCGGCGGCCCTCGCGCTGGCGCTCGCCGAGCCGCCGGACCTCGTCGTCACGGATCTGGTGATGCCGACGCTCGACGGCGATCAACTGGTGCGCGAACTGCGCGCCCGCCCGGCGCTCGCCCAGCTGCCGGTGCTGATGCTTTCGGCGAGCGCCGATGCCGAGCTGCGCTTGAAACTGCTGGCCGAATCGGTGCAGGACTATGTCACCAAGCCGTTCTCGCCGCACGAGCTGCGCGCCCGCGTGCGGAACCTGGTGACGATGAAGCAGGCGCGCGACGCCTTGCAGCAAGAGCTCGCGACCCAGAACGTGGACCTCGTCGCCTTGGCCCGGCAGCTCATTTCGAACAAGCGGTCGCTGCAGCGCAGCCTCAAGGCTCGCAAGGTCGCCGAGGAAAGGGTCCGGCACCTCGCGTTCTTCGACGCCACCACCGATCTGCCCAATCGCGCGCAGCTCACGGAGATGCTGCAGCAGGCGGTCGCCGCCGCGCGTGCCGCCGGCCGGCCATTCGCCTTGCTGATCGTTTCGCTGGAGCGTTTCAAGGAGATCACCTACACGCTGGGCCAGACGCACGGCGACCGCCTGCTACAGGATATCGGCCCGCGGATCCGGTCCGTACTGCACCCGGACGACGCGCTCGCCTATTGCGGCGACCGCGAATTCGCCGTGCTCTGTCCCGGTCTCGGCGCCCAGGCCGCCTCGGAACTGGCCGAGCGCCTCGTCGCCCGCTTCGAGGAAGCGTTCGAGCTTGCCGATTTCGGCATTGAGATCGGCGCCAACGTCGGCCTCGCGATCTTTCCCGGTCATGGCGACGAAGCGGGAGTCCTGATGCGCCACGCGGAAGTCGCGCTCTACCGCGCGCAGCAGGACGGAAAGTCCCACTCGCTCTACAGCGCCGAGCAGGATCCGTACAATCCGCGCCGCTTGCAGCTGATGGGGGAATTGCGCGCGGGGATCGCAAGGCGCGAACTGGTGCTCTACTGCCAGCCCAAGCTCGATCTCAATACCCGCGAAATCGTCGCGCTCGAAGCCCTGACGCGCTGGCAGCATCCGTTCTACGGCCTCATTTCTCCCGATGGTTTCGTCCCGCTCATCGAGAGCACGGGACTCATCGCGCCGCTCACGCGCTGGGTCGCAGACGCCGCTCTGGCGGCCTGCCACCGCTGGCAGCAGAAGCGTTTGCGCGTGCCGATCGCGATCAACCTGTCGGCGCGCAATCTGGCCGATCCGCGCCTGAACGAATACCTGCAGAACGCGCTGATCACCTGGGGCGCGGAGGCGCGCTGGATCGAACTCGAGATCACGGAGAGCTCGATCATGGTGGATCCGCATGCTGCCCAAACGACGCTCGGTCGCCTGAGCGACCGGGGCTTTCGCATCGTCATCGACGATTTCGGCACCGGCTGGTCGTCGCTCGCGTATGTGCAGAAACTGCCCATCGATGCGATCAAGATCGACAAGTCGTTCGTGCTTCCGATGCTGCAAGACCGCGATGCCGGAGTGATCGTGCATTCCACGATAGAGCTCGGCCACAGCCTGGGTATCCGGGTGATTGCCGAAGGCGTCGAGAACCGGGAAATCTTCGAACGCCTGATCGCCCTCGGATGCGACGAGGCGCAAGGCTATTACGTCGGCCCGCCGATGCCGGTGGGCGACTTTGACGGATGGGTCAAGGCGGCGCCGTGGCCGCTCAGGGCGAACGGGCAGTAGCGCCGTAAGCGGCCGCTGCCCGGCGCGGTTCCCGTATGGCCCCGTGCGCAGCGGATGCGCTTGCGGCGCTAGCGCGCCCACACCACCCGTCCGCCGATCAGGGTCATCGCGACGCGAGCCCGCGCCAGGTCGGCGGCTCCAGCCCAATCGCCTGCGCCTTCGATCAGCACGAGGTCGGCGCGCCGGCCGGCTGCGATCGTCCCGGTCGCGTCCTCATCGCCGCTCGCGCACGCGCCGCCCCGGGTGTAGAGACGCAGCGCCTCGGCGAGCGCAATCGCTTCTTCGGCGGCAACCGCGCGGCCTGCATCGTCGCGCCGTGTGACGGCGGCTTTCAGGCCTTCGAGCGGCGCACAGGACGCGAGCGGCGCATCGGAGCCGAACGCGAGCGGGATGCCGTGGCGCAGGAAGGAGCGGAACGGGAAGAGCGGGGGCTGCGCCGGGTCGGGCGGAGAGGCATGCAGCGCCGGCGCGGCCAGCGGCAGCAGCGCGGGCTGGGCGACGACGATCGCGCCGCTCGCGGCGACGCGGTCCAGCCATTCGCGCGGGCAGGCCGGGCAGTGCTCGAAGCGCGGCCGCAGCGACGGTGTGAGGCCGGCCTCGTCCAACCATGCGAGCGTGTTGAGCGAGCGGTCGAGCAGCACGAGGTCCGGCACGTGGAATGCGAGCTGGAACCCGGCACAGTGCGCCGCGAGCGCGGTGGCGTCGAGCAGCGCCTGCGGCGGATCCGGATCGCCCGTGCTCTCGTCGAGCGCGATCTTCGCCGCGCCGATGCGCAGCGCTTCCGGCGCGCAGTCGCGATGGGGGCTTCCGGTGCGCAACCCCAGCTCGGCGAACGCTTCGATGCTGTCGGCGCCGACGCACAAGGATACGCGCGGTGTGACAAGGCCGCGCCGCTTGTAGTCGGCCATCGCGTGCCAATGTGCAGGCGTGTTCGACCAGCTCGTGTCCTGCAGGGAGGTGATCCCCGATTCGAGGAAGACGCGGTCGGCAGCGCGCAATCCAGCCTCGACCTCGTCGGGCGCGAGCGGCGGCAGCGCGGCGGCGACCTGGGCGTGGTTGCCGGATACGATGCCGTTGACGTGGCCGCTCGCGGAGTCGCGGTGAATTGCGCCGGCGTCGGACGAGCGCGCGGACTCATCGATGCCGCATAGCGCGAGCGCGCGGCTGTTGAGCACGCAATGTTGCCCGCTGCGCTCGACGACGATCACCGGATGGGCGGGCGACGCGAGGTCAAGCTCCCAGCGGTTCGGCAGCCGTCGCTCGGCAAGAGTCGCGGGGTCGCAGTTCGCCGCGCGCAGCCAGTTGCCGGGGCGCGTCTCGACCGCACGGGCGCGCAGGGCGTCGACGAGATCGGCGATACTCGCGACGCGCGGCGGCCCGCAATCGACATGGCGGGTTGTCATCGCAAAGGCGACCGGGTGGCAGTGCGCGTCGTTGAAACCCGGAATCAGGGTTGCCCCCTGGCAGTCCACGACCTGCGTGTGCGGGCCTGTGAGGGACGCGCGCGCCGAGCGGTTTCCCACGTGCAGGATACGACCATTGCGGATGGCGACGAGGTCCGCACCGTGAGTCGGCGCTCCGGGCGTGAAGGCAACGAGATTGCAAAGGATCAGGTCGGCATTCATGGCGCCACGCCAACTGCGGCCTCGCGTCGTTTCGTCATCAGGTAGTACTTCAGCGCCTCACGCAGGCCGACGTGGAAGGGCGTGTGCTCGAACCCGAAAAGACGGTCGATCTTCGCGCCGCTGTAAAGAAGCGGCCCGTCGAGCGGGAAGGGCAGCGGAATGTTGCGGCGCGTGATTTCCCCGACCGGCAGCGGCAAGGTTTCGACCGGCTTGCCGACGATCCCGCCGAGCGCCTCGACGATGCGCGAGTAGGTCACCGCCTCGCCCGAGGCGAGATTGAAGGTCTCCCCGACCACGCCGGGCTCTCCGATGCAGCGCCACAGGAGGCGCGCCATATCCACGACCCAGATGAAATTGAACGACGACCGCGTGGGGTCGGGTATCACGATGGGTTCGCGGTTACGCAGGCGGTCAAAAAAATACGTCTCGCGCGGTGCGTAGTTGTAATAGCCATAGATGATCGCCGGCCTCAGCACAGTAAGGCCGATCCCCAGTCGCTCGCATTCGCGCCGGGCCGCGTCTTCGGCGAGGCATTTCTCATAGCCGTAACCGGCGTATTCGCCCAGTTCCGGCTGCGGACCGTCGAGCAGGGGGGCGTTCTCGTCGAGCGGCCCGCCGCTTGGGTTCCGGTAGACGGTCGTCGTGCTGATCAGCAGAAACTGGCGAACCCGACCGCGCAGATTCCCGAGCAGCGTTTCAACGTGAGCGGGCGTGTAGGCGCAGAAATCGACAACCGCGTCCCATTCGCCACCGGGGATCGCATCCCGGACCTCCTCGGGGTGCTCGCGGTTGCCGACATGCTCGGTGACGCCTTCCATGCGCAGCGGGAAATGGCCGCGGTTGAAGACGTGCAGCTCGGCGCCGGGCATCTTCAGCGCTTCCTCGACGAATACCCGGCCGGAAAAATAACTGCCGCCGATCACCAGTACGCGTTTCGTCATGAAGGGTCTCCGTTGGCGCTCGCTCAGCCGACCAGCACGCTCAGGCGCCGCAAAGCGGGGTCGTGGATGCGCTCGTGGATCAGCGGACCGTGATCGACGAGAAAGCGGCTGTCTGAGCTGGTCAGCCCTTCGGCCTGCAGTTCGGCGATCGCTGCCGCGCACAGCGCGTCGATGTGCGCCCGCTTCTCGTCGGCATCGCCCGCAGACACCAGGGCCTTGACCTGCGCATGGACGACGCGGCCCAGCCGCGGCAGAGCGAGCAGGCCGCGATGCAGCCACTTGTAATACGGTGCATAGCGGCGGTTCAGCAGGTAGACGAGGGACATCAGATCGTTGCAGAACTTCGTCTCCGCGTATCGCGCCGCGAACACCTCGCCACGTGCGAGCACGCGGGCGAAGTTGTACTGCCCCGACTGGCCGATCGACATGCAGCGGGCACCGATCTTGGCGAGCCTGACATCGTCGGGATAGAACGAGAGTAGTCGGCGGCGGCGCCGCGAGAAGTCGTCGAGCGGGTCGTGGAAGACGCGGCCGGCGGTGCAGGCTGCCAGATCCTTTTCCGGAATGCGCAGCCAGTCGAAAAGCGTCTGCGGGCCGTCGGGGTGGCGGACGTATTGCTTGTACCAAGCGCCGGTCTCGAGCACCCCGACCCGTCCGCTGCCCCATTCGGTCACCGCGCGCCCGAAGCCGGCGAACGACTTCGGCAGCCGCTCGTAGGCCCGCTGCAGCGCGGCGCCGATCGCGGCGTGGTCTGCGTCGGTGAGCCACAGGCAGAAGCCCGGACCCCAGTCGTGGTCGCGCGACTGCTCATCGTCGAACCCGAGGCAGTCGGAGCCATCGCCAGCGAGTCCGACCGCGATGCGCTCGCGCCAGGCGGCGAATTCACCATCGAGCAGGTCGCCGCCGTAACGCTCGAAATACCGCTCGGCGAGGGTCAGGCCGTTCACAGCGCAGCCGCGAAGTCGATCACGCCGACGGTCTCGCTGCCGGTGAAGGCCTGCTGCGCGATCAGTGCGTCGAGCCGTCGGCCGACCTTGGCGTCGACGTATTTTTCACCGCACTGCTGGCACAGTCCGGCGGGCACCTTCTTGATGACGTACAGGCGTCCTTCCAGGCGGTAGTCGAAATTGCCGACAGTCACCTGCTTGATGGCTCCGCCGCAGAAGTAGCAGGTCGTGATCGGATCGGACATTGCAGCTATCCCCTCGGAGCGATGCAAGGCGGTGCGCCACAAGGGCGGCGCCGGGACGTAGGCGTGCGTGACGACAAGCCCGCCATCGGCCTGTGGTGCAGCGATCACGTGCACCGCTTTGCCGTCGTGGACGGCGCACAGCAGGTAGGCCGGGACTCGCTCAACGTGCCTGTGCTCCTCGATGATGCGGCCGGTGCGTAGCGCCGCTTCGATCTGCGCCCCGTTGACGGATCCGGCCATCAGCGAGCGGATCACGTGTTCGGACAGCACGTAGCGCGAGGCTTCGGCGCGTGCGGCGATCCACTCGGTTTCGCGGCCGGGGGCGGGAAGGGGCATGGCTTGGCCGAACACGGTTCCGACTACTGATAGACGCCGGTGAAAATTTCATTCTCGTCGGCGAACATTTTCTTGAACTTCGCACGTGCATCGGCGCGTACGCGTTCAGCTTGTTCATGATCCAGCCCGCGTCCCTGGATCCATTTTTCCAGATTGACGCCGCCGGGCAGCCATTTCTCCAGCGTCTCCCGTTCGTACATCCATGCCTTGTCCATGACGCCCAACGCGGCCAGGATTTCCCAAACCTCGTCCTTGGTTTCATCGTGGCAATAGACACACATGACGCAGCGGTTGAGCTGGAATTCAGTGATCAGCTTGCGGTCGTATTTGACCGCGGGAATCTTCTTTTCCTCGACATAAGGGTCCAGCTTCCTTGCCAGTTCCTCGACTTCCTCGCGCAGGCCGAACACAAGCCATTTTCCCCAATGTTCCAGATATTGCTTGTTGGTCAGCGGTTCGCCGCGCAGGTTGATGTAGTTGTAACGGTACTCGACGTGATCCAGAGGAACGACGAAGATGAAATGCGATTCCGGCCGGTCGACGATCATGTGACGCCCCCTTTCAGCCTCCGGCAATGGCCGGAATCACGTTGACGACATCGCCTGCGTCGAGTCTGGTGTTCATGCCATCCAGATGTACGGCGTTTCGGCCATTGATGAAGAATACGAACTGGGGCGAGATGCCTCCGCTGTCGTTCGTCAGTGCCGCGGCGAAGCCGGGATTGTGCTGGTCGATCAAGCTGATCAACGTGGCGACCGTGGCATTCGCCGGTGTATCGATGGCAAGCTCGCTTTGTTTGATGCCCAATACGCCGAGCAGATTCAGCCTGACGTCGATGTTCATGCCGTCTCTCCGTATTTCAATACGCTCTCGGCGTGATCCAGGTCGCGATAGCCGTTCTTGCATACCAGTCGACGCAGGGCCTCGAGCGCGAGATTGCGATTGGCGGCGACGGCTGCCTCGATATTCTCGAAATACAGCTGCAATGTATGATCGCCGTAGGTTTCCAGTTCGCAGCCCAGATAGATTCCGAAGTTCCGGCCGTCGCCGGTTTCATCCATGCTGCGGCAACATCGCCGATAAAGGGCGGGATAGCGACGTCCCAACTCTTCCTGCCAATTGCTTTCCATCGTGACGATGATGTCGATCAACGGGCTGTTTGACAGTGGTGGAATCAGGTTGTCCATGCGCGCGTATTTTTCCGCAAGCAGGTTGCGGCCGACCGCCTCGGCCTGTTCCAGATCGGCAAGATAGGAGGCGAGCATCGGTTGCGTCCACGTCTCGAACAGACTGGAGCGGATCGTCTTGAAGTTGTCTGGAGCGCTCTGACAGGGGGCGTGCCGCGCGCTCCTGACGCGGACGAACATCTGCCATTCGGCTTCCAGCACGTGGTCGAGCAAGGACGAGTTCACTTCTGTGGCGTCCTCGATTCACGCATTTCACTGATGATCAACTCGCCAAACAACTTCGGCAATTGTTCGGTCTTGTCGACGAACTTCACGAGAGTGCCGTATTCGTCCCGTAGCGATTGCTTTGCGGACAGACTGCAACTGATGCCGAGCGTGAGCAGGCTGATACCGTTGCCCTTGCAATACTTGATGGCATCCGCCACGCCACACCCCCAATTCGAGGCGCCGTCGGTGATGTGGATCAGCAGCGTTTTTTTCCCCGGCGTGCGGGTATTCAATGCCGTGGCGATGATGGCTTCGCCGGAAGCAGTCCTTCCGTGCGGCAGCACCGTCAGCATGCGGCCACCACGATAGATCTCGGTGATGCGGCACGCGTTCTTGACATCGTTGTAGGCGAATAGTCGCGCGTTGCTAGTGTATTCCAGAATCGCGGTGAACAGCGTCTGGTAGATCATTTCCGCCTGGTCCCATTGCGTCGGGTCGGCCATCGACCCCGTCGCGTCCACCAGCAGTACGACATTCTTGCGCATGTCGAACTCATGATTCTTTTGTTGGAACACTGCGCCGGTGGTGTGGGCGCGGTAAAGCCGCCGACTATGAATCTTCCCCGAACTGAGGCCGCGGTTGAAGACGCTGCGGCGATCGGTGGCGTTCCGCACCACTTGCTCAAGCTTGTGCAAAAGGTGGCGATCGACGCGGTTGCGCGCCATCATGACGATGTCGTTGCCCTCAACTCGGGCGACGTTCTCGAAATTTGCCACGTTCCCTTTGATCTGATCGGTGAAATCGCGGTTCTTCTGCGGCAGCGCCGCCTCGATCAGGTTGGCGTAATTGACGATGGTGGCCTTGACTGCTGCTTGCTCCGCCTCTTCCTGGGCCAGTTCATCATCGCCCATGTCGGGGATCATGAAACGATCGCTGCGATCCCCGGGCCAGAAGCGGATGTTTTTGAGCACTTCGCACCAGAGTTTTTCATAGAGATCAAGGCGGAAATCGCGCCGATCGCTGACGCTCGAGAGCGCCGGGCAGTCGTGGCGCAGGGCGGGCACGATGCTGTTCATGGTCTGCATCGGCTTGCTGTAATACTGGTCCAGGCTACCCCGCATCACCAGGCCACCCAGGGTGAGATCGCTGTGACCCTGCTTGTAGAGTTCCGGGTCGCGATGGGCCGCCAAGCGCCACCACAGGTGCAACATCTCGGAGAGGGTGGGCGGCTTGATCAGGCTCTTCAGCGTCTTGACGATACGCCAGTCACGCGCCACCTCGGCGTAGTAACCGAGCACGCTCTTGTTGGCCAGGCCGTCGACGTAGACGGACTCGCAAAGGGTGAAGAACATGTCGAACTTGTATTCGTACTGCGTCGGGGGCTGGACGCGCAGCCTGAGCATCTCGCGCAGACGCTCTGACCACTCGACACGCTTGTACGCCTCTTGCACCATGATGCCGACCATCAGATCGGTTTTTCCCGCCGGAACCGGATACGTGCCCATGATCGGGGTTGGATCGAGGGCGAGCGCATTGTCGAGTTCCATTCCCGACCAGACGATTTCGCCGACGTTGCGTCCGATGAAGGTCGACAGTTTGCGAATCGCGACCAATAGCTTCACCAACTCGACGGACTCGATCGGGGATTTGTCGCGACGCCAGAAGTCCGAATAGCCTTCCTCACCTGGGATGACGAAGCGCTTGACGTCTCCCGCGCTGTTCATCAGCCGAAGTGTGGTGTCCTTGTTCTTGGCCATGGAAAACCTTAGGCGGCAATGTACTGAACGTATTCGGTCTTGCTCTTTTCCACCTTCCCCAGATTGACGTGCAGCGACAGCAAAACCGACTCGAGCGTCTTCTTGTCGGTTTGGAGACTCGTCACGATGGCCTCGCGCAGCGTACCTCCGGCGGCGATCATCTCGCCGAGCATCAGAATCTTGCGTGTGGAAACGTCGACGCCGAGGTCGGCATTGGCGCGAATGCTGTTCGCCACCGTGATGATTTCCCTGGCCTGCTCGTTTGTTACGCCGGTCTTCTTTTCCAGCACCTCCATTTCGACTTCGTTCGGCAGAAAATCCATGGTCGTGACATAGAAGCGGTCGCGCAGGGCCGGGTCGAGTAGCTCCGTGCCGACGAATTCGGCGCCCTCGTTCAGCGTCGCGAAGAAAACGACCCCGGGCGCCACTTGCAGCAGGCCCAGTTCGTCCATCCATACCTGTCGATCATCGGAGAGGATGGAGAACAGCATGTTCAACGCCTTCGGGTGTTCGGGGCGATTGATCTCCTCAAGATGGATGACGCAGTTGGGCGTCTGGATGGCCTGAGGGAAGAGGAACTGCTTGTAGCGCGTTTCCCCGTTCTCCAGCGCGTATTCACCAAACAATTGTCCCGGCTCGGACAGGATGCCGATCTGAAAGGTCGCCAGCGGCAGCCTGTTGACGGCGGCGTATTGCCGCACCAGAGAGGACTTGCCGCAGCCCTGTTTGCCGACCACCAAGACGTTGACGGGGTGCTTTTTGGATATCTTGGCGAATTTATCGAGAAAGCTCTGGTTTTCCGTACTTACATAGTAGTAGGGGTCCACTTCCGGGATGAACAAGCCATTTGTGCTAGGAGAGGTTTTCATGATCTATCGTCAACGCGGTCGGGAGGTAAGCCACTTCTGTCCGGTGTTCAGACGTGGTCGCGGAAGCTCAGTTTGCCTTCCTCATGCCTGGAGCAGGTCGTGTTCTCGACGTCCCTAAGCCAGCGTTTCCAGACTCCGCCCATGGCGTGGCGGTTGGCGGTGCACTGCCCACGGTGCGGATCGGTGGGGTCAGGGGTTTGCCACTTGCAGATCCGGCAGGGCTTCGCTGTGCCGACTTCGGTATACGGCTGGTTTTGCAAGCTCTTTTCCGCTTCCATGTTATGGCTCCAATATATTTGGTTTGACTATGGGTGGAGGGGCGCAGAACGCTGCCCCTCCGTTTGGCTGCTTTTTTCAGATTTCGACGTTTAGGAATTCGAGATCGGACGCGCTGAAGTCCTGTTCCTGACGGGCAATGATGGTGTTCTGCCCATAGGTTGGAAGGTCGACGAACCGGGCGCTGTAGCCGGACACGCGAACGATGAGATCATTGTGCTTCTCTGGTTCGCGCTGCGCCGCGCGCATTTCGTCGGTGCTGACGACGTTGAACTGAACATGATCGATGTTCAGTTCGTGCCAGGTCTTCATGTACGCGTTCCAGATCTCGAAACCGTGCTTGGAGCGCATGATGGGTACCGACAAGCGCTGGTTCAGCAGATTGGCCTTCTGGTTCTTCTGCACCTTGGACACCGAGCGCAACACCGCTGTCGGGCCTTTCTTGTCGGTGCCCATGTAGGGAGAAATGCCACCGTCGTCAGCCGCTTCGCCGCCGAAGCGGCCGTCGGGCGTCGGGCCCATGCGCGAACCCACTTCCATGTACAGGCCGACAGCCTGACCGGTCGGCAGGACCGGGCCACCAGAGTAGTTGGTGATCTTGCGCAATTCGCCGCCGATGACTTCCTCGTAGAATCGGGAGACGATGCTGTCGGCGTATTCGTCGTCGTTGCCCCACTTTGGCGCGCGCTTGAAGTCGACGCGCATTTCCTCGAAGCCTTCCCAGTTCGCCTTCAGTGCCTGGCTGAGTTGTTCCAGGGTGTACTTCTTCTCCTCGAACACCAGCTTCTTGATCGCCACGAGGGAGTTCGCCGCGACGACCGTCGTGACCTCGTTGTGCCAGGCGTTGGGTTGTTCGGACAGGGCGCAAGCGTCCATGCCGAATTCCATGCAGCCGTCGTCGATTGCCGACACGAAAGGTAACTGCAGGTAGCGCTGCTCGAAGTAGCGCGACACGTCCTTGGTGCTGATGCCAAGGTTGATCGCGTATTGATACTGCTTGCGGAAGGCCTCCCAGATGTCCTCGAAGGTCTTCAACGAGGAGAGTTCACCCGTCTTCGGGCCTAACTGCATGTCCGCGTACGACCAATCGTAGCCGTCGTTGAGCGTGATTTCCAGCACCTTGGCCGGGAAGACCGAACTGCCGCCTTCCGATCGGGTCTTTTGTGTCTTGCGGCGACCGTGAAGGCCGGGCGACATGCACAGCACGTTGACCCAGTTGTGGGCTTCCTCGTCGGTGGCGCCGTTGCCGTTGAGGCTGAATTTGGCATATTCCTTCATCTGCGCCGTGCCGATCTCGTCGTGCTTGATCGACGGATAGCCTAGACCGTCGCGGATGCACTCGAAAACCCATCGCAGCGTCTTTTCGCGACTCTTTTTGCTGTAGCGGAAGACGATGGAGGGCTCAGCAGTGCGGATCCGCTTGGCCGCTTCCAGGATGGCGTCGGTCATGTCGTTGCATGCGTCCTCGCCCTTGGCGTTCGTGCCGCCGACGGTGAGGATGAACAGGTCGTTCGAGCCCGGGAAGATTTCGCGATAGGCGCGCGACTTGCCGGCACCGTGCTCGGAAATCTTCAAACGTTCCATCTCGACGAGTTCCACCGCGCCCATGTGGTCCATCGGCTGGAACTTTTTGTCGATGACGGAGGCCTTGTAGTACGGCCACAGCAGGGTGTCTTCCTTCTGCGCGTAGCCGCTCGCGTAGCGCTCGATGGCGTGGCAGATCAGGAAGGTGAAGAACTTCGCCTGCATCGCGTCTTTGAGGCCCTTGCAGGGCTCGGCGGGAACGCGATGGCAGATGTCAGCAACTTCGAGCAGCTCGGCCTGACGCTTCGGATCGGTTTCAAAATTCTCGGCGACGATCCGGCACAGACGGCCTTGACGGCGCGCCCAGCTGATGACCGCCTTGCAGGCGATGACCATCGCCTTCCAGTGGTCGATCTTGGCGATGTTGTCTAGGCCCTTGGTGCCGTTCCACGGGAAGGTGGACATGTCGGCCTGGGCTTCGGCGATATGTTTCTCGGCGAGCTTGATGCGCGCCAGCAGGCCGTCCTCAAGGACGGTTTCGTAGGGCGGTACGATACTGTTGTAACCGGACGCGAAGGGGGGGGCCTCCATGCTGCTGACCTGGTACATACGGCCGAGGTCGGCCGGGTCGAAGTAGGGCTGGCACTTGCTTTGCAGGCTGTGCGGCTTCCAGTAATCATTGATCGCGGCAGCCTCGTCGGCCGGTTGAGGCGAGTAGTCGCTCCTCAGGTAGTCCTGAACCGCCATGTGGGACAATTCGGGATACAGCGGGAACATGTTCGGATCTTCGGCGTGGTAGCCGACGATGAATTCGTCCTCTTGAAGCACCAGGGTTGACTTGTTCAGAACATTCGCCAAGCCGAGCGCGCGGCGGATGACTTCCGGCTGACCCTCGCTAGCCTTGTGTGCTTCGGTCAGATAGCGCATGCGCTCGATGCCGGCCGTGACGCTCTTTTCGATGAACTCGCCTGCGGATGCGTGTTTCCAGCGGCAACGCTCCTTCAGCCGTTTGGTTCTTGCGGTCGACGGCTTTTGCAGATGCTCGTGCAACTCGTCGGATGGAATCTTTGCTTCGGCCGGATCTTCAGGTGTGAAATTGAGCGTTTTTCCCTTGTATTCCAGTACCTTGGCGCTTGCGATGTCATTCATGGCAGTCTCCTCGAACTTTGGTTTTATCGTTTCGCGTGAAAGGCTTCACATCGCGTGCTGTTCTCGAATATAGGTTTGGAGAGCCAGTATTTGCCTTTGTCATCTTCCTTTTCGCGCACGCAATCTGCCTTGCCGGCTTCGTAATCATCGGCATCCTTGGGAAGAGGAAAGAAGTTTGCGCACTGCTTACATGTGGTGGTTTCCATAGATGAGTCTCCTATTGTTTATGTAATACACCTTGTGGCGGCATCGCGATCAGTCTCGTCTTTGTCCGCCGTGATGCCAACCAAACCGCCAATCGTTACGTTCTTGATGCCTGCAAGCTTCAAACCTTTGACAAGAGGTACTACCTTCTCGGGCGGGTTCTCTTCCACACCTAAATATTGATATTCTTTTTCCCTGCCCAGGGAGCGATATTTTCCTTCTCCATAGACGTGGTAATTTAGAATATCGACACCCTCCAGCTGCATGGTATGGCGACTCAAATAACTAATATAGTCGTCGAAATCCTGGGGGGAATCATTGAATCCAGGGATCACGGGAATATGGATGCGGATGTTGGCCTTGGATCGCATGAGATGCTCGATGTTGTCGAGTATCGGCTGAAGTGGCCAACCAACGACTTCTTCATGTTTCTTTGGATTCAGCGATTTTAGGTCGACGATGAACAGATCGACAAATTCCAGCAGCGGCTGAATAACCTCCCAACGCTTGGGAAAGCAGGAAGTCTCGATGGCGACGTGGACGTTGCGCTCCTTGATTCTGCGCGCCAGCTCCAATGTGAACGAAGGATGGAAGAGAGGGTCGCCACCGCTGATGGTGACTCCGCCGCCGCTGTTGCGGTAAAAGGGGGAGTCGGACAGCGCTTCGCGCAGGATTTCCTCGACGCTCATGCGTTGCCCGACCGTGGTGCGCGCGTCCGTCAGGCAGGCGGCGACGCAACGCATGCAACGCTGACAGTCCGTGCGGTCGAGTTCGACGATCGTGCGGCCGTCCGAGTTGTGCACCAGGCGGGATGTTCCCGCGGGGCAGACGGCCATGCAGCGGCCGCAGCCGACGCAGCGCGCCGGGTAATAGTAGAACTCCTGTCTCACGTCCTGGGTTTCGGGGTTGTGGCACCACGGGCAACGTAGCGGGCAGCCCTTCAGGAAGATGGTCGTCCTGATCCCGGGCCCGTCCTGCAGGCTGAACCTCTGTATTTCGGTAACAAGAGGAATTCTCACGACAGCCTCTGCGGTTCATTGCAAACCAAACAATTTTGGAAGCAGACGAGTATCATGCACCGGAGGAGTCAGGTTCGGCAGCGCGAGTCTGGCCCCGTGAATTGAATTTAAGCACCATTCGCCGAACGTGACCAATTGGTGCGAACACTTAAGCAAAGAGGGGTTGTCCCTAGTGCGGCCGCTGCGTCACGGGCGCACAATCGGAAGTGCTCAGGGTTGACGGGGTCGGATCGGCGGCCAATGGGGCCAGCGCGCGGTTAGATAGACCGGTTCCCGGGTTGCCGGTTGCGAGGAGGTAGTGCTCCATGAAGAATGACGTGGTCGCGGTGGAATTCGACGATGAGCAGGGCGAGGACGTCTCGGTCGGCTACGAGGCGATCTTCCGCAACACGCCCGTGGCCATCTGCCATCTCCGAAACCGCACGATCAAGCGCTGTAACCGACGATACGAGGAATTGTTCGGATACGAGCCCGGAGAACTCGACAACCAATCGGTCCGGGTGCACTACCCGAGCGACGAATCGTTTTCGACAATCGGCCGGAAGTACGGCCATTTTTTCGAGCGCGAGCACACTTTCAAGGACGAGCGTCCGTTCGTTCGGAAGGATGGCACCTTGATCTGGTGCATCGTCACTGGCACGCTGCTCGACCCGCGCAACCTGCAACTCGGAAGTATCTGGGTGGTGCAGGACATCTCCGAGCACAAGCGGATCGAGGATGAATTGAAGGCCGACGTCGAGAAGCTCGAAATCGTCGTGCAGCAGCGGACGGTGGAGCTTAGCCGGCACGTTGCGAGCCTGGAGGAGGAAGTCGCGACGCGCCAGCGCGCCGAGGAGGCCGCGAACGAAAATCGCGAGAAATACCAGAAGCTCTTCCACATGCTGCCGATCGGGATTTCGATCACCGATCCGCAGGGCGACATCCTCGAGGCCAATTGCCAATTCGCGGAGATGGCCGGCTTGCGGCGCGCCTCGCCCGAGAGCTGGCGGAAACTGCCGCTGCGCTTCTTCCTGCACGACGGAACGGAGATCCCGCGGCACCGCCTGCCGTGGCAGATCCGCGATTTTCAGAAGGATTCGATCAACAACATCGAAATCGGGATGCGCGACGAGAAGGCGCGCAAGCTGCGCTGGCTGAGCGTCAGCTCGTCGCTGATCGAGCGCAAGGACCGGCAGTTCGTCGTCGCCGCCTTCACCGACATTACCTACCGCAAGCGCATCGAAGAGCTCGAACGGCTGCGCCACGCGGAGCTCACGCGGCTCGGCCGGATCAACTCGATGGCCGAAATGGCGGCCGCCCTCGCGCACCAGATGGGGCAGCCGCTGGTGTCGGCGGTCAATTACCTGAACGGCTGCATGCTCCGTCTCGAGCGGGTCGAAGGCGTGGGGGAGATTTCGGAGTCCATGGGGTTCGCGCTGAAGTATCTCGAGCAAGCGGGCGAGATACTGCGCCACGTCAAGGAGTTCGTCTGCAAGCATAAACCGGACAAGGAGCCCGAGAACATCAACGAGGTGATCAAGGATGCGCTCTCGTTCCTCAATTTCGAGGTCCGTCGTCATGATGTCAGTGTCGACCTCCGATTACTGGAGGATCCACCGCTGGTGCCGCTGTGCAAGGTAGAGATCCAGCAAGTCTTGTTCAACCTGATGAAGAACGGCATGGAGGCGATGACGGGCCTGCCATCCGAGGCGCGCAAGCTCGTCATCGGAAGCGAGATAGTCGGCGAGGGTGGGGCGATGAAGGTTTTCGTCCAGGACCACGGCACGGGCCTGGAGAAGCGGTCCGCGAAGCGTGTGTTTGAACCATACTTTTCCACGAAGCCCGATGGGATGGGCATTGGCTTGACGATCTGCCGCTCGATCGTCGAGTCGCACGGCGGGCAGCTTTCGTTTTCGAGGATCGGCAGGGGGGGATCACGGTTTCAATTCACCTTGCCGATGTAGGAGAGGTCCGCGCCGACATGAAGACCGAAGAGTCTCGGGCGGCGAAGGCCATGAACAAAGGAGGAGACAATGCAGGTCGAAAACCTTTCGCCGACCGTGTTCGTCGTCGATGATGAAGAGTCGGTCCGCCATTCGTTGAGCTGGTTGCTTGGTTCGATCGCGCTAGACGTGAAGATGTACGACTCGCCGCAAGCGTTTCTCGACGCGGATATTTCAGGTTCCTACGGTTGCCTGATCCTTGACGTGAGAATGCAGGCGCTTAGCGGGCTGCAGCTTCAAGAGATCTTGTGCCAGCGCGGCTTCAATTTGCCGATCATTTTTCTCTCGGCATACGGGGATGCGCAGATGGGCGCGCAGGCGATCAAGAAGGGCGCAATAGATTTCTTGCAGAAGCCCTATCGCAATCAGGATCTGCTTGATGCGGTCAATGCTGCGCTGACTCAGAGTAAGGAGGCGATCGGCAAGCAAAGTGAGCGCGACAAATATCGTGATTGCCTGGAAAGCCTCTCACTGAGGGAAAAGGAAATCTTCGATCTCGTCGTCGATGGAAATAGCAGCAAGGAAATCGCCCGACTTCTCGGGATCAGCCCCAAAACCGTGGAGGCGCATAGGGGGCGGCTGATGAGCAAGCTGGGCGTCCGCTCGTTGGGCGAGCTGATTCAACTGTCGATGCTCACGAAAAGCCACTGCCTCGAGTGTAAGTGGGCATCCCGGCCCGCGCGGTGATGCTCGAAGTCAGGTATCCATCAATTCCGTACATCACGAAATACTCTTGTAATTTATATTATTATACACAACTCTTCACCACCAACGCGCCGACCGAAATATCCATTGACCTTCAATCACTTACACCAAGCGATTGTAAACTCAGCGTAAAATGCGTCTACTCTTACAGTTTGGGTGACCGATTGGCGACGAAGGCCTGGGTGGCGGAGGAATTTTCGGGGATGGCGCTGGGTGACGAGAAACTGGACAAGCGGGCGAAGGTGCTGATGGAATGGTTGTTGGCCAATCCGCGGAGACGGTGGCCGCGTACCGCTTTCTGGACAACCCGAGGTCGACTGGCTGGCGAACGTTCAGAATGCGGCGTTCTCACTTAAAATTGCCAACCTTCTCTGAAGTGCCGAGAGGCAAATCCATTGGAACATCTCCAGACATCATGAGAAAGCTGAACAAGAAGGAAGAGCAGAGGAAGGCCAGTACCGAGAATATACTGGGCTGTGCGCTCGATCTTTTCGTCAAAAATGGTTACCGTGCGACAACGATCGACATGATCGCGGCAAGAGCAGGATTGACCAAGGGTGCGATCTATTTCTATTTCAAGACCAAAGACGCAATCATGCTGATGCTCCTTGAGGAAGCAGAAAAGTACATTGTTGATCCGATCGATGAGTACATGGCGAACGCGGGTCCGCTCGCCGACGCGAAGCTGGTGAAATTCATCAACATGCAAGCACTCCTAGGGGTGACTAAGCCGCAGCATGTCCTATTGCTTATTCTTGTGTCCATCGATTTTTCCGGTACCGGAGATGATATTGAGAAAAGGGCTAAGGCCATTTACCGTCGGATGTATGGGCACGTCGAACAGTTGATCGCACAAGGCCAAACCGAAGGTGTATTTCGGTCCGATTCCGGTAGTGATGAACTGGCATCAATCGTGATGGCGGCCCATGACGGAGTACTCATTGAATGGTATCGGAGGCCGAACGAACTAACGGGAAAGACCCTTACCAAAGCATTGAGATCGGTACTTCTCAATGGCTTGATTGTGGATAGAGGCTCCTGCAAAAATCCGACATTCTGAAATGTGAGGCGTTTGCCCGCCGAGAGCGGGATTTCGGTTGGACGCATGTCCCTCTGGCTCGGATTACAGCGCGTCACCGACTTCGCCGCGGGCCTGCGTCACTCCCGTGAGCTCGGTGAGCTTTGAGATGTGTGTAATGGAATGGGCTCACCCGTGGCTACGTAAGGATGGGGTTCGTGGAGCGCTTGCTGTTGAGTTGCCTGCGGGATCAGTCATGAGCCGCATTTCTGAGCTTAAAGCGCTGGATCTTGCCAGTCGCGGTCTTCGGCAACTCATCAACAAAATGGATCCATCGGGGATACTTGTATGGCGCGAGGGCGGTCTTGCAGAGAGTTCGGATATCCTCGGCAAGCAGTTCTCCGGCGTATGCCGCAATCTTGAGTACGATCCATGCCTCGGGCTTGATGAGACCCGCATCGTCCGCCCGACCGGTTACCGCCGCCTCGAGTACGTCCGGATGGGAAATCAGGGCCGCTTCGATCTCGAATGGAGATACCCAGATTCCCCCGACTTTGAGCATGTCATCATTACGTCCGCAGTAGTAATAATAGCCATCGCTATCGCGGTAATAGGTATCGCCGGTATCGAGCCAGCCATCGACAATCGAGGATGCAGTTTTCGCCGGATTGTTCCAGTAGCGCCGGGTCACCGATGGCCCCTTGACCAACAGGCGACCGGGGCTGTCGTCGAGAATTGCATCTCCGTTTTCGTCAATAATTCGCAGTTGGTAGCCGGGAACTGCACGACCGCTGGAATTGGGACGAATGTCGTCGATTGTGTTTGATATATAGATATGGAGGGCTTCTGTCGAGCCGATGCCATCGGTGATGGGTGCGGGTGCGATTTGCCTCCAGCGTCGCTGCAATTCTTCAGGCAACGCTTCACCGCCGGAAACGCAGCGACGCAGCGTCACCACGTGTTCCGACTTCAACAGGGATGAAGCCAGCAATGCAGAGAAGTAGGTCGGCACCGCGGCGAAAATGGTCGGCTTGAATCGGGCGAAAAGCTCGGCGGTAATCGGCGGCAGGGGACGACGGGCGTCAAGCACTGCTGTGCCGCCGACCCAAAGCGGGAACGTCATGCCGCACCCCAGTCCGTAGGCGAAGAAAAGCCTGGGGATCGAGTAATAGATATCGCTCACGTTTCCACCGAGAATTCCGACGTTATAGAGCTGACTGGTGGCGACAATATCGCGGTGGGCGTGGACCACTCCCTTCGGCCGGCCAGTGGTTCCGGAGGAATACAGCCAAAAACAATCGTCATCCGCAGCAGCCGGACTTGCGGCCAGCGTTGGTGACTCATCGCGCGCCAGTTCGGCCAGACTTCCGGCAACGTGACGCGCCGGTAATACATGCTGCAGCGGAGTTTCGGCCATGATCGCAGCGGTGATCTGGTCTTTGAACTCTTCGGAATACACCAGCACATTCGCGCCCGAATCGGCAATGATGAACTTGTAGTCTTCCGATGTCAGCATGGTGTTAAGGGGCACCGGGATGATCCCCGTTTTGATGCATCCCCAGAACACGTAGTAGAATTCCGGCGCATCCTTGATGACCATCAGCACCCGGTCTCCCGCGAGCAAACCGATTTTTTTCAAGGCGTTGCCGTACCGGTTGACGTTCGTGACGAGAGTTTCGTAATTGACAGTTTCATCGACGGTAAGGATCGCAGTCTTTTTTCCCCGTCCCTCGTCCAGATGGCGATCGATCAAGGCACTTGCCACATTGAAGGTGTGTGGGAATTGCAGCTCCGGACCATTGTTGCCTTGGTTAATACGCACTTGTCGCATGGTCGGTTTCCTCAATGCGCATCAACATAGTGACCCTGATGCTTCGGCAGCAAACGCTGCGCTAAAGCGCCTGGCGCTCCAAGACGCAGAGCACTATGGTTGAAATTCTCGAACATGGTTTCCCCTCGTGTAGATCAATTGGTCAAAAGACGTACTAACCGGATAGTATGCAATAGATCTGTTTGGCCCTTCTTTGCCGGTACTAGAGATAATGAAAACTTGGGCGGGGCCTCAAACGCCGAGAAAATTTTTCAACACTTCCGGTTGCGACCGTAGCGCCTCGCGGTCGCCCTCGAACACCACGTTGCCTTTCACCAGAATTACATTGCGATCGGTGATCGACGAGATGGCGCGAAAGTTCTTGTCGACGATGATCGTGGCGATACCGGTGTCCCTGATGGCACCAATTACAGTCCAGATCTCGCGGCAGATGATTGGCGCTAACCCTTCGGTAGCCTCGTCGAGAATGAGCAGGTCCGGATTGGTCATCAATGCGCGGCCGATGGTCAGCATCTGCTGCTCGCCGCCCGAAAGCTGTCCGCCGCCATGGCCTAGCCGTTCACCAAGACGCGGGAAAGTTTTCAGTGCACGCTCGAAGGTCCAGTCCCGCCGACCGCCCACGCCGGGCCGGGCTGCCATGACGAGATTCTCGCGCACCGAGAGGTTAGGGAAAATTCCCCGCCCCTCCGGCACGTATGCGACGCCGTGGCGAGCAATTCGACACGGCTGGGAGCGGGTAGTGACGTGACCGTTGATCCGGATCTCGCCCTTGTGCGAGGGCACGACCCCCATCAGCGTCTTCAACAGCGTTGTTTTACCCATGCCGTTTCGGCCCATTAGACCGACCGTCTCGCCGCGGCGCACCGTAAAGTCAATGCCACGGAGGATGTGACTAGCGCCATAATAAGTATGGATCCCGCGAGCTTCAAGCAACGAGTGGTTCATGGCTCTCATCCTCCTCTGCACCGAGATAGGCTTCCTGAACGGCGGCACTCGCACGGATTGCCCCGGGGCTGCCCGACTCCAGCACTGTGCCGTTGACCATGACAGTCACGACATCGGCGACCGCAAACACGGCATCCATGTCGTGTTCGACCAGTAAAATCGCGTGATCCTCTGCGAGTTTCTTGAGCAACCGCACCATGGCCGCCGACTCCGTGGCCCCCATTCCGGCCAAGGGTTCATCAAGCAATAGCACCTGGGGTTCAGTGGCGAGCGCCATGGCGATTTCGAGTTGGCGCTGCTCGCCATGGGACAGTATGGCTGCCATGTCATTCCTGCGGTGTGTCAGCTCCCCCATGGCAAGCACCTTCTCGGCCAGTTCCAAGGTGTCGCCACAAGCGAGTGCGTGGCGGAACAGGTGAAACGCATGCGGGCGGCGCGACTGGGCAGCAAGGCGCGCGTTCTCGAATACCGTAAATGCGGGAAAGATATTCGTCTTCTGGTAGGTTCGCCCCACGCCCATGCGCGAAATTTTCTCCGGAGACAGTCCCTCGATCGCGCACCCGGCCAGGCTCACTTCTCCACCGCTTGGCTTTAGATCGCCCGAGAGAAGGTTGATGAAGGTGGACTTGCCCGCCCCATTGGGGCCGAGCAGCGCGTGCACTTGCCCCGCGTAAAAGTCGAGGGACACTTGGTTGACTGCGGCAAGCCCACCAAAGTGCTTGGTCAACTCGGTGGTGCGAAGAATGGGTTCAGACATGGTCCTTTTCCGGTGTGGTTCGAGTATCGGTGTGCGCCCTCAATCGGTATCGTGTAAGGGAAAAGCCACTCAGGCCATGGGGAAGCATCAACGCAACCAGCACGATGAAGCTGCCCATCAGGACTTGCCAATGCTTGGTGAGGCCGGTTAAGAACTCTTGAAGCAGCACTAGGGTGAACGCTCCCGTGACAGGCCCCGTGAGGCTACCCATGCCGCCCAGGATCACCATCATCAGGACGTTGCCCGACTGGTGCCAGCCCAGCAACTCCGGGTTGACGAAGCCGAACTGCAGCGCGCCCAGATAGCCGGCCAAGCCGGCCACGGTGCCGGCGAGGGTAAAGGCGGCGAGCTTGTAACGATAGACCGGAAAACCCAGCGAACGCATGCGGTGCTCGTTGGACTTGATGCCTGCCAAGGCGTGGCCAAAGCTCGATCGCAGCACAGCCCGCAACAGAAAGTAGACTCCAAGCATCACTGCCAGAACCACGTAGTAGAAGTGGGCCGGACTGTTGAGGTCGAAGGGCTTCCATCCGAATATCACCGCTTCGGGCTTCAACATGATGAGCATGCCATCCGATCCGCCGGCGAACTCTGCGTCGTGGACAAAGTAATAGAGCATCTGGGCTAACGCCAGCGTCACCATGATGAAGTACACGCCCGACGTTCTCAGCGCCAGAGCGCCAACGACAAGCGCGAGTAATGTGGCGGCACACAGGGCGGCGGGCAGCGTCAGCCACACATTGCCCGCCTCGTATTGGGGCATAAGCAAGGCTGCAACGTAGCCGGCGACACCGAAGAATGCGGCGTGACCGAGGCTGACCAAGCCGGCGTAGCCCACCAACAGGTCGAGGCTCATGGCGAAGACAGCCATGACCATGATCTTGGTCAGAAGCTGGATATAGAACTCGCCCCCGTAGAGAGGATAGATTGCGAGCCCCGCCACAGCGGAAAACAGAAAGAAGCGTCGCAACTGTTGAGTCATGTCAGCGCCCGCCCACAGCAAACAAGCCTCGGGGGCGCCACAGAAGAACGGCGGCCATTAGCAGGTATGCGGACATGCTGGCGATCTGGGGTAATACGATCTTGCCAAACGTGTCGGCCATGCCAATCATCAGTGCCGCAAGTAGTGTCCCCTTGACCGAGCCGATGCCGCCGACGACTACCACAACGAAGGAGATGATCAGGATCTGCCCCCCCATGTTCGGGTAAACGGTAGAGATAGGTGCGGCGATCATGCCGGCGAAGGCCGCTAGGGCGAGCCCCAGAGCGAACACAAGCGTGTAAACGAGTTTGATGTCGATTCCCAGCACTTGGACCATTTCCCGGTTGGATGCACCGGCGCGGATCATCATGCCTAGTCTGGTGTGTTGGATGAGCCAGTAGATCAGCATGGCGACTACTAGGCAGGTTGCCGAAATCACCAGCCGATAGACCGGATAGCTTAGGGTGTCCGTGAGTGGGATCGCCGCACTGAACACGGCGGGGATTGCCACGCTGTGCACATCATCACCGAAGGTCATGCTGCGCAACTCTTCGAAGATCATGATGAGTCCGAAGGTGAGTAACACCTGGTAGAGGTGGTCACGGTGGTAGAGCCGCCGGAAAACGGTCCACTCGAGGATCACCCCTATCAGGGTACTTACCACAAGCCCCAAGAGAATGGCACTGAACAGGCTGCCTGTCGCGGCAGCGAACGCCCATGCAAGGTAGGCGCCGATCATGTAAAAGCTGCCATGGGCGAGGTTGATGATACCCATGATGCCGAAGATCATGGTCAGCCCGCTGGCCACCAGAAACAGCAGTAGCCCATACTGCAGCCCATTCAGTACCTGGATCAGAAACGTGTAGACATCCATTTCCGCGCATCCTTTGATGAGGCACGGAGCCTCGTGGTCAGCGCCCCCGGCGACCGCGCCGCCGGGGGCGTCACGTGCCCGGATCGGAATCCGGGGTGATGGCGTCATGCCATCTTGCAACCGCGTACCGGGTCGGCGAGAGCCTTGGCCGCTATCCCCACCACCCGGTTCTGCCCCCCCTCGACCTTGCGCAGATAGATGTCCTGGATCGGGTTATGCGCTCTGGACATCGTAAACTTGCCGCGTGGGCTGTCGATCGTGGCCTTTTCCATGGCCGCGATGATCTCCGCTCTTGCGCCCGCGTCGCCCTTGACTGGGTCGAGGCCAGCCGCCAGCAGTTGCGCGGTGTCGTAACCCTGCACCGCGTACACGTCGGGATCGTATCCGTAGGCCTTCCTGTAGGCCACGCGGAAAGCATTGTCGCGTGGAGTCCCCAAGTCGTCGGCGTAGTGCAACGTGGTATGGACTCCCTCGGCTGAGTCGCCTTGGGCGGCGAGTGTTCCGTCGGTAAGGAATCCTGAACCGTAGAGGGGAATGGTGTTCTTGAGTCCCGCCGCGGCGTAGTCCTTGACGAACTTTACTGCGCCCGCACCAGCGAAAAATACGAACACCGCGTCGGGTTTGAGGGCCGCGATTTCAGTGAGATACGCCTGGAACTCGACGTTGGGGAAAGGCAGGAACATTTCCTTGACGATCTTGCCCCCCGCGGCTTCATAGCCTTCTTTGAAAGCGCGTGCGGATTCCTCGCCGAAGGCGTACTTCCATGTGATGATGGCCACGCGCTTGTGTCCCCGTTCGACCATGACCTTGCCCATGGGGAAGGCCGTCTGATATGTGGAGAACGAGGCACGGAAAATGTTGGGCGCGCACATGGGGCCAGTGGCTGCGTCGGTACCGGCGTTCGGAATAATGGTGATCGTGCCTGCTTCGCGCGCCACCTTCACCATGCCCATGGCGACGCCCGAATGCACGGTTCCGACCAAGAAATCGACCTTGTCACGCACGATGAGCCGGTGAGTATTCTCGGGGGCCTTAGCGGGATCGGACTCGTCGTCGACTACAACGTACTCAACCTCGCGGCCGGCCAGCCTGCCGCCCTGTTCGGCGATGTACAACTTAAAAGCGTTGGTGATGCTATTGCCCGGTGGCGCGAACGTGCCGGTGTAAGGGAGCATCAGACCAACCTTGATCTTGGCGGTATTGCCAATGGCAAAGTGGGCGGGCAGCAGCGTGCCGGCGGTGATAATTCCGGTTGCCTTGAGAAAATCCCGACGGCTCGTTTTTTTCTGTGCAGTCATCTCTCCCTCCTGGACGATGAAGACGGGCACCGGCGCCCCTGCGCGCGGCACTATGTCGGGGGAAATTCAGTCATTGCGGAAAACGGCGTTTCCGCGAGCTCGCCAACAAAAGGTCTGACAGCCCCGGTCCCCACATGCGGCTACCATATACCGGCTGGCTGGTATGTGTCAACGACTGATACGGAAGACCTCGAAATCGGAGGGAGGAAAATGGGAAAAGGACCTTTGAGAGCATGGACGGCGCATGGCGAGGAGATGGTATTACGGTAAGTGCTCCACGACCTCATCCTTCCGTGACTCTCTACGTTGTGATCAGACACGTGCTACAAGTTCGGACAGTTTATGTGCTCCCTACAGGCGCACTAAATGCGGTTGACAGCAACAAGATTTTGCTGTTAGATACTGGGCAGCTGGTATGTTGTGCGGAGTGGAAGAGCCGCGGGAGCCTGCGCCTCTCGATGCTCTGACGGTATCAAAGCGGAAGTGAACGCGGAAAGCGGGCGAAGCGCGTTTCCATTAAACAAGTGAGGAGGAGAACGTCAAATGACTTTAGCGACCCAGACGACCGGCGAAGGAAAAGTCCTTGTCGGACGAGGAGTGTACGATGGCGCACGTTTGTTCCGAGAGTGGTTCGACAGTTTGACCGAGGTCGCCAAGCGAGGAGAGGGAGCCGCCTACTGTTTTATCGCCGGGAATGTAATCGAAATTCTTCGGACCTTCGATATTCCTGCGACTTTTCCGGAAATCAATTCTCTGCAGACCGCGTTTCGAAATGTTTCCCGCGACTATATCGATGACGCGGAAGATTACGGCTATTCGCCTGACATCTGCGGATATGTGAAAATCGGCGTAGCACTTCAGCGCCGAAATGGCGAGCATCCGATGGGGAAAATCCCGAAACCAAAAATCGGCATGATCAATAACTACTGCAATACATTTATAAAGTGGGGTGAGATCTGGGAGCGGACCTATGACTGTCCGATGATTAATCTCGATTATCCGATGACGCGCTCAGCCGGAGAAAAGCCGAAACGCGGAACGCAGAAATTCGAGTACGAAAAAGCCTACCTTAAGGGGCAGATCGAGGAAGCCATTAGCGTTTGTGAGAGAATTACAGGCAAGAAATTCGACATCGACAAGTTTCGACAGATTCTCGCGTTTTCGAATGACGTAAACGCTGGTTTGAAGCGGGTTCTCGAACTCAACAGAAACAAACCTGCCGTGTTCAATGCGTTGACGGATGGGAATATTTACATGGGTGTTGCCAACGCCTTGCGTGGCACCGAGGTTGCCAGTAAGTACTTCAAGGATCTTGTCGAAGAGCTAGAATATCGCGTCGCGCATGGTATTGGCGCGCTGGATAAGAGCACCGAAGGTACCGTGCCGATGAAGCAGACCTTTCGTCTCGCTCTCGTCGGCACACCTTGCTATCCAATCTATCGGCAATTTAATGAGATGTTCTCAAGGTGGGGGGGCGTATTCGTATATTCGTCGTACCTCGATTTCGCCTCGACTGGTGCGTTGACCGGTTATCAGTACGATCTCAATGACCCGATCGACAGCTACGCGGAAGGGCAACTGATCATGCATGCGTCGGGTTCCGATAGCGTGTTTCACGAGTCCGATAACCTAAAGAAACTGGCTCCGGAGCTCGGGCTTGACGGCGTAGTTTTCCATCCGGTCAAGAGTTGTCGTACCGTTTCTACCGGCCAGGCGGACATGCGCCGCATTGTTGCGAACGAAATGGGACTGCCGACCCTATTTATCGAGTCGGATCTGGTTGATCCCGATGTGGTGGCCGAAGCGCCGATGAGAAATCGCGTTGATGCCTTTTTCGAAGGTCTCATTTCCCGTCGCCAGCAACAGACGGCGTCCGCCTAACCAGAGAAATGGAGTAGTCAATGGCAAAGAAATACTTCACCGGTTGGGAGGGTAAGCCTCTCAAAGAAATCTTCGACCTCTGTCGTGAGTTGGTCGAGGATCCCGCATATCCCACGGTCAAAGCCTGGCGTGCAGACGGCGGCCGTGTCATCGGTCACTTTCAGGTGTATTTCCCGGAAGAGATCGCGCACGCCGCTGGATTATTGCCCGTACGCATCCGCGGTGCGCAGACAGATGGTAATGAATCCGAGTCTCATTTCGGTTCATATCTGTGCTCTATCATCAAGACTTCCCTCGATATTGCGCTTACAAGGGACATTGAGCTGGATCTGTTTGTTACCCACCCGATCTGCGATGCGGCACGCAACCTCGCACCGATTTGGGGGCGAAATTTCGACTACAAATGCCAGATTTTGTACTTGCCGCAGAACCCGAACTCAAAGCATTCGAAGAGCTATCTCGCGAATGAATACAGACGCTTGCTTGGAGATATCGAATCGGTCGCTGGGCGCAAAGTTACTGAACAGGAACTGCGCGCATCGATCAATCTCTATAACCATTCGCGCCGTCTCATGCGCGACCTCTACGTCATTCGCAAGAATCAACCATGGCTCTTGGGTGCGGATGAGTCGATGGCGCTAGTCGGCCTGGCAGGTATCCTGCCGCGGTCTGAATTTGTCGAATTGTTGGAAGCGGTTATTCCGATGATCAAAGATCGGTCGGCGAGTCGGCAGGACAAAATGCGGGTCGTGCTTGAGGGGGGGTTCTGCGAAACCCCGCCGTTCGACCTGCTTCAAACCATCACGCGCTCATGCTATGTCGTGGATGACGACGTCTTTATCGGGCTTCGTTTCATTGTCGAAGACGTGGTCGACTCAGGTGATGCTCTTGCCGATTTGGCTGATGCATATATCGATCGCTCGTCCTATAGCCCGGTACAGCACGATCAGCGCAAGCCGAAGGAGCACATGCTTCTAGAACGCGTGCGCAACGCTGATGCTGAAACGGTGATCCTTGCTTCGGCCAAGATGTGCGAGCCAGGTCTAGAGGAACAGGTCGCCTATTCGAAGGCGTTGGAGGAGGCTAAAATCCCCTATTTCATTTCAGAATTCGAGGAGAATCAGAATACCTTCGACCAGTTGGCGATCCAACTAGAGACCTTCGTTGAAAACATCATGTTCGATTGATCGCAGACGGGAGAAACAAGCATGAAATACACAGGTGGCGTGGACGTCGGTTCCACCCAGACCAAGGCGGTTATCCTAAACGAGGATCAGGAAATTGTTGGCCGGGCCCTGATCTTTACAGGTGCCGATGTCATCCAGGCAGCACATAACGCCTTTGATCAGGCGCTTGCCAGTGCGAAGCTTAAGCGGTCGCACGTGGGGTATGTGATCGGGACCGGGTATGGCCGCTACAAGGTAACCTTCGGTGATCGCCAGGTAACCGAAATCTCGTGCCACGGACGCGGGGCGTCCCACATGTTTCCGGGTACGCAGACGGTGATTGACATGGGGGGGCAGGACACCAAGGCGATCCGGGTGGCCCCCAATGGGGAGATTACTGATTTTTGCATGAACGACAAATGCGCGGCTGGTACCGGGCGGTTTTTGGGTGCCGCGGCCGATGCGTTACGCATTCCGCTTGGAGAGCTAGGTCAGGTTTCGCTCAAGTCCGAGAAGCCTGTCCGCATCTCCACCACGTGTACTGTTTTTGCCGAAGCCGAGGTCTTGTCATGGCTGGGAAAAGGCAAGAAGGTGGAAGACATTCTGTGGGGCGTGCATCAGTCTATCGCCGCACGTGCCATCGGCTTGCTGCGCCGCGTAGGCATTGCCTCCGAGATCACCTTCACTGGTGGGGTGGCCAAAAATGTCGGCATGATCAAGGCGCTGGAGGAAAAGCTCGAAATGAAACTGAACGTCAGCGACGACAGCCATTTCATGGGGGCACTGGGGGCTGCGCTCTTTGCCCTCGGCAGTTTGCAGGCCGGCGAGAAGTCGGCGACACAGGAGGCTTGAACTATGGTCTATACGATTGGTGTGGATATCGGTTCCACGTATATAAAAGGGCTCGTGCTGGACGAAGACTCGAATGTTGTAGCCCGTCATATGAGGCCGACAGGCGCCGATCTGCAGGGAACTGCGGAACTGGTGGTCAACGAGACGGCCGAGCAAGCAAAGATCAATAAGCGCGATCTGGCCTATTGCATTACCACTGGTTATGGTCGCTATCAGTATTCCGGTCGGGACTTGCAGGTTACAGATTTGACCGCCACGGCCCGGGGTGCGGTTTTTCTGTTTCCTGAGACGCGTACAGTGCTTGACATTGGTGGCCAGACCATGAAGGCGAGTCGCCTTGACGGTTTTCATAAGGTTCGAACCTTTCGCCTGAACGACAAGTGCGCATCGGGTACCGGCATGTTTCTTGAAAAGACCGTGCGTTATATGGGCTATGACACGGCCGGCATCGACGGACTATTGAACAGCGCCAAGGAAGCTGCCTCCATTTCCGGGGTTTGTACCGTGTTTGCCGAGTCGGAGGTTATCAATCACCTGAGCAACAGCGTGCCGCCCGAAGACATCATGTACGGCGCGGGCATGTCGCTGACCAAGCGCAGTGTGCAGTTGCTGAAGCGTATCAATGTTGAGCCTCAAATTACCTTGGTCGGTGGAATTATGCGCTGGGGCGTGATGGCCAAGGCGATTCGCGATGAGCTCAATTTGGACGCGAACGTCGCGCCAGGTGACATGCCGCAGTTTACCGCCGCGCTGGGTTGCGCCATCCTTGGTCACATTCGTGTGAAGAAGCTGAGAGGTTCCGGTGCCGATCGCCGAGCGGCGTAAAAAGGTTCTTGTTGTCCGTCACGCGGACGACGGGAGCCGGCTTGGTGGGTGCCACGCACCCACGGGCAATGTTCTCGGCTGTCGTTTGTCTGTAGATGTTGGGCTCAAGGAGC
Organism: Azoarcus sp. CIB; assembly: GCF_001190925.1. Taxonomy (NCBI): domain Bacteria; kingdom Pseudomonadati; phylum Pseudomonadota; class Betaproteobacteria; order Rhodocyclales; family Zoogloeaceae; genus Azoarcus; species Azoarcus sp. CIB. The sequence goes on along the minus strand of NZ_CP011072.1, from coordinate 4,983,512 downwards.
AGGGCTGGGAATGGCGTTGTAACGCTAATGGATCCCAGCTGCGTCAGATCACTGATTCTTACCTGGAACTAGGTTTCGAGGTTCGAACGAAGCCGCTCGATCTTAGGGCCTTAAGCGAAAACTGTGCAGGATGTAAAGAAGTGCTCGGCGATTCTGTAGCTGTGTTCGTTAAGCAGGCGAGGTGACGCGCAGTTTCGTTGTTCTTGGGTTTGTTTCATTGCCCGCTGAAGTGGAGAATCCGACCTTGGTCCGCCGCCGTAGCGGAGCTGGAACCTGCTACGGCGAGCAGTTCCGACGGGAGGGGGCGCACGTGGTTGAGCGCATCGTTAGGTGTTGTAATAAAAATGGGACTGTACGTTGACAAGACAAACCGACTGTATAGTATACGCAAGAAGGCATTGGCGGCGAGCACTTTAGCCTCGTGCATGCGGGGGATGACGTTGACCTGCCGAACGGACGAGCGTGTCCGTCGATAACGAAATTGCTGCCGGTTACCGAGGGAGAAAACATGGCAATCGATTTTCACTGCAATCTGTTCACGTCGGAAGCCATTGATAAGTGGTGGTATGGACAGCCGGAAATGCTACGACTCATCAAGTGGTGGCGGATGGAAGAGCGCATCCAGGGCAAGTCCGTCGGCGAGTTCATTGCCATGATGGATGAGGCAGGTCTCGACAAGGCGTTCATACCCGCGATCCGCATGATGTCCTATCAGAAAAAGACCATGGTCTGGGACATCACTGAGGAGGAAGTGCATGCCGTAGTCAGTCAATATCCGGATCGCCTGGTAGGCCTGTGCGGGTTCAATCCCCTGCAGAAATTGGAAAGCGTACGCAGGGTGGAGCGGGCCGTGAAGGAGTTCGGGTTCAAGGGCGTCTACATCCATACTTACGGCTTTGGCATTCCTCTGAACGATCGCCTCTACTACCCCTTGTACGCCAAATGCGTCGAGCTGGGTATTCCGGTGTCCATGCAGGTGGGTCATTCGGCCGAGCATATGCCGAACGAATTGGGGCGTCCGATCTACCTGGACATCGTCGCGCTTGATTTTCCCGAGCTGAAGCTGATCGGCGCCCATACGGGATGGCCTTGGACGGAGGAGATGATCTCGCTCGCCTGGAAGCACGAGAACGTCTATCTGGGCATCGATGCACACCATCCCAAATATCTCGAGCCCACCCTGATCCACTTCATGAAGACCCGCGGCCAGAACAAGGTCATCTACGGGACGAATTACCCGGCCGTCCTGCATAGCGAGTCCATTGCATGCATCAAGAACGACCTCGGTCTGAGCGAAAAGGTGGCGCAGAAGATCCTGCACGGGAACGCTGCGGCCGTGTATGGGCTGTAGCCGGAAACCGGAAATGACGACCAGCGAAAACGATATTGTTGCAATCAGCGCCGCTCGCACGCCGCTTGGCAGTTTTGGCGGCAGCTTGCGCGAAGTTCCTGTATGGGAACTGGGTGCGATCGCTATTCGGGCGGCTCTCGAGCGTGCCGCACTGCCCTCCGATCAGATTGACCAGTTGATCTTTGCCAACTGCCGGCAGGCCGGAAATGGTCCCAATCCTGCGCGCACCGCGGCGGTGAAGGGCGGCATCCCGGTTGAAGCGCCTTCCTTCACAGTCAATATGGCCTGCCCCTCAGGCATGAAATCCGTGATGCTCGCCGCCCAGGAGCTTGGCAGCGGTAATGCTCGATTCATTGTCGCCGGGGGCATGGAATCGATGAGCACCATGCCGTACTTGCTGAAGAACGTCCGCTGGGAAGGGTTCAAGCTCGGTGACAAGACCCTGCTTGACGGTTGGGCGGATACGCTCGATCCCTTGTGCGGCTTTGGCATGGGCATGACGGCGGAGAATCTTGTGGCCAAGTACGGCATCACCCGCGAGGAAATGGACGAGTTTGCGCTCGCCTCGCACGATGGAGCGGCCAAGGCGCGGCGCGGCGGGCTCACCGCGAGCGAGATCGTTCCTGTGACGTTGCCGGCGACACGAAGCCAGGACGAAATGACGCTTTTCCTTGACGAGGCGATTCGGCCAGACACCAGCTTGGAGAGCTTGGCGAAGCTCAAACCGGTCTTCAAGAAAGATGGCAGCGTGACGGCAGGCAACGCCTGCAGCATGGGCGATGGCGCTTGCGCAATCGTGCTGACCACGCGCGCTATGGCCAAATTCCTGGGACGCCCGCCCATGTTTTCCCTGGTGGCGTCGGCGCAGACTGCAGTAGAGCCTGCTCACATGGGCGATGGGCCCGGTCTTGCGATTCCCATGGTGTTGAAGAAGGCAGGCATGACGCTGAGCGACATTGACTTCATTGAGGTCAACGAGGCATTCGCTGCGCAGATGCTCGCGAACGAGCGCGTGCTCCGCTGGGACCGAGCCAAGGTTAACGTGTACGGGGGGGCGATTGCACTCAGCCACCCGACAGGTATGTCCGGTGCACGGCTGTTAATGACGCTCGGCAACATATTGCAGCGCGAGAACGGCGAATTGGGCGTAGCGTCGATCTGCGGTGGCGGCGGGGTCACCACAGCCATCGTGATCCGCCGCGAATCTTGATGGGACGGCCATGGCAAACGAAATCGTGCTGAAAAAGCGAAGCGACGGAATCGCGATCGTGACGCTCAATCGCCCTGAGGCCATGAACGCCATCAATCGCGCGATGGTGCGCAAGCTGCGCGATGCGATTCGGGACGTGGAGAGCGACGAGGCTGTCGATGTGATCATCGTCGCTGGCTCGGGCGGCAAGGCTTTTTGTGTCGGCATCGACCTCAAGGAGCGCCAGACCCTGAGCGACGAGGAAGCCGCCGTCTTGCGCCTCGAAGAGATGTTCCCGATGTACAGCGAGTTTGAGGCCAAGCGCAAACCGTCCATCGCCGTGGTCGATGGCCATTGCTTGGCCGGGGGTTTCGAAATCGCACTGGCCTGCGACCTGATATTCGCCACGCCGCGCTCGACCTTCGGTTTGCCTGAGGTGAAATGGGGTTTGATCCCAGCGGCGGGGGGGTGCCGCAAGCTGCCGAAGTTGATCGGCGCTGCGCGAGCTAAGGAACTGATTCTGACCGCATCCACCTTCGACGCGGTCGCGGCGGAGCGAATGGGGGTGATTAACCGTATCGTCTCCGGCGAGGAACTGATGCCGCAGGCGCTGGAAATGGCGCAATGCATCCGGGGCAACGTCCAAGTGGCCGTCCGGGGTGCCAAGCGCTGCATGGATCATGCGCTCGATATGGAGCATTCCGAGTCGTTCGATATCGACATATCCAATGGTTGCTACGCAGCGAAGGAACGCAAGGAAGGCGTCTCCCAATTTGCCGGGCGCAAGCCGGCGCACTCTTGAGAGAATAAGGTCATGGAAAAGATCGCGGTCATCGGGGCAGGGGCCATGGGGCGGCAGATAGCGCTGCAGTGCGCACTCAGCGGCCTGAAAACGGTACTCAACGACAGCCGCAAGGAAAGTCTGGAGCAGGCGGCGGACTTCGTTCGAGAGCATTTGGACAAGCGCGTCGCCAAGGGGCGCATCAGCAGCGAGCAGAGGGCTACGGCGCTCGGCAATCTCGATTTGGCGCCGGACTTGGCCGCTGCCGCCGATGCTGATCTGATAATCGAAGCCATCGTCGAAAAATTCGAACCGAAGGCTGAACTGTTCCGCACACTCGATCGACTTTGTCCGCCGCAGACGATTTTCGGCACCAACAGCTCGAATATCCGGGGCTCACGCTTGGCAGGAGTCACCGCGCGACCGCAGCGAGTGCTTAACATACATTTCTTCAACCCGGCACTCGTGATGGAACTAGTGGAGGTCGTAGTGCATCCCGCTGTGCCGGCAGAGATCATTGAAGAGGTGCTAGCGTTTTGCCGCAGCATCGGAAAGACCCCGGTGGTGCTGCGCAAGGAAATCCCGGGGTTCATCGTCAACCGCATCTTCCGGGCGCTGACGCGTGAGGCGGTCAGCCTCTACGAGGAGGGTTACGCCTCGGCCGAGGACATCGATCTTGCCGTGACCAAGGGGCTTGGGCACCCGATGGGGCCCCTGCGCCTGCTCGATACGACCGGAATCGACGTGTCGTATCTGGCACGTATGGATGAATACGAAGAGACCAGCGTCGAATCGGCCAAACCTAACCGCCTTCTGAAGGAGATGTACGAGCGTGGCGAGTGGGGGAAGAAGTCCGGGAAGGGTTTCTACATCTACGGGGACGACAAAGCAAAGTAATCGCGGCGCGCCCGTGAGGGGAAGCGGGCTGTGTTTTTTTGGGATATTCAACATCCTAGCCAACTAGTATTTGTGGAGGTCTTTCATGGCGATTCAAGCATATCGCTGGGTGATGAAGGCGGTCGGCCAGCCTATGGAACGGGAATTGTTCGACCCGGGCGCTCCTGGACCGGGCGAGGTCGTTATCGAAGTGGCGGGCTGCGGCGTCTGTCACACCGATCTCGGTTTCTACTACGATGGGGTACGCACAAATCATCCGCTGCCATTGACGCTTGGCCATGAAATCAGCGGCCATGTGGTGGCGGCCGGTAAGGGCGCCGACGAGTGGATGCGTCGCGCGGTCATCGTGCCGGCGATGTTCCAATGCGGCGAGTGCGATCCCTGCAAACGTGGCAAGGGCACTCTCTGTAGCAACGAAAGGATGCCTGGCAACGATATCGATGGAGGCTTCGCCACGCATATCCGGGTGCCAGCTCGAGGTCTCGTGCCGGTCGACGAGTCGCGACTGCGCGATGTCGGGCTGTCGCTGGCATCGGTGGCCGTGGTCGCGGATGCTGTGACGACGCCGTACCAGGCAGTGCTGCAATCTGGCTTGGGGCCGGGCGACATAGCTATCGTCAACGGCGTCGGTGGGGTAGGGGGTTATTGCGTACAGATTGCCCGCGCGATGGGTGCGACAGTCGTCGCGATCGATGTCGATCCGGCCAAGCTGAAAATGATTGCCGATTACGGTGCCGCCCTAACCCTGAACGCCCGGGAAGTCGACAGCCGCGAACAGAAGAAGCGCATCGCGGCGTTTGCGCGGGAGCGCGGATTGCGCCCCATCGAATGGACCATCTTCGAGTGCTCGGGCACGCGCGCCGGCCAGGAAAGCGCCTTCAGCCTGCTGGTGCGCGGCGGCACCCTCTGCGTGGTTGGCTTCACCCTGGACAAGGTCGAAGTGCGGCTTTCCAATTTCATGGCACTGCATGCCCGCGCGCTCGGCAACTGGGGATGCCTGCTCAAGAACTACGCCCCTGCCCTCGACCTTGTGCTGGAGGACAAGGTGAAGATCGCGCCGTTCGTGGAGGAGTTGCCCCTGGACCTGATCAACGAGGTCTTCCAGGCGGCACACGACCGCCGCTTGGTGCGCCGCGCAGTGCTGGTTCCCTAGACGAATGCTATTCGAGAATCGACCATGAGAAGCGTTACTGACCAGATTGCGCGCCACAGGGCACCCAGGCAGTTGACCGATCACGGGGTGGCTCCCGACGTCGTAGTGCCGGGCGTCGCCTATGAAAAACGCCCGGCGAGAACGCCGCGCGGCGACCTGGCCCAGGGTATCTACCACGCCTGGATCACCATCGACAATCAGGCGCAGTTCAACTCCTACAGCGTCGACATGCTCAAGGGCATCCAGTGGGCGTTGAAGACAGCCAGCAACGCTCGGGATGTCGTCAGCGTCGTCCTGACAGGCGCGGGCAGCAAAGCGTTCTGCACCGGCGGCAACGCGACGGATTTTGCCCGCTACTACGCCCGCAACCCGCAGGAATTCCGCCAATTCATGCGCCTGTTCAATGATACGGTGTCGGCGGTCATGGTGTGCGAGAAACCTGTGATTTGCCGGGTGAACGGCATGCGCACCGGCGGCGCTCAGGAACTGGGATTGGCCTGCGACTTCACCATCGCCCAGGACTTGGCCTTGTTCGGACTCGCCGGTCCGAAGCACGGGGGAGCGATGATCGGCGGGGCGACGGACTTCCTGCCGGTGATGATCGGTGCGGAAGCCGCACTCGCGGTAGGCACGCTATGCGAGTCCCTCTCGGCCCACAAGGCGCGCCGCCTCGGCATGATCACTGCCGTGGTGCCGGCCCTCAAGGTGGACGGCAATTTCGTACCCAATCCGTTGGTGGTCACCGACCGTTGCGTCGACGAGTTCGGAGAATTGGTACTGGGCGAGCCGAAGACTGGCGAGGCGCTCCTGCAGGGAAAGGCGCTTCTCGCTCTCGGCGAGGTTGACCTGAGCCTGCTCGATGCCAAGGTCGAAGAACTGTGCGCCAAGTTCGTGACCATGTTCCCGGATAGCCTGACCAAGAGCCTCGAAGCCCTGCGCAAACCCAAGATCGAGGCCTGGAACCGCAACAAGGAAGACAACCGCGCCTGGCTCGCTTTGAACATGATGACCGAAGCCTGCGCCGGTTTTCGCGCTTTTGCCGAAGGTAGCAAGGAAGCAGGGCGCGAAATCGATTTCGTGGCTCTGCGGCAGGCCCTTGCCAAGGGCGCCCCCTGGACGCCTGATCTGATCGACAACTTGATGCCCCACACTAGAAACTGAGGAGACCCCAGAGATGACCGACACACCGCTTGAAGTCCGGCTCGACCGCGGCGCGAAGCTGCTGCGGCTTCGGCTCAACCGTCCTAAAGCTAATATTGTCGATGCTCAAATGATCGCAGCGCTCAGTCAGGCGCTCGACGCGCATGCCGAGGACCGCAATCTGTCGGCGGTGCTGCTCGAGCATGCTGGGCCGCACTTCAGCTTCGGCGCGAGCATCGAGGAGCATTTCCCCGATCAGATGACAGGAATGCTCGCTGTACTTCACGGCCTAATCAAGCGAATGCTCGATTTCCCGCGCCCGATACTGGTCGCGGTGCGCGGCCAGTGTCTGGGTGGGGGAATGGAGGTCGCCCTTGCGGGCAGTCTGATCTTCGCGGCAGAGGATGCAATATTCGGTCAGCCTGAAATCAAGTTGGGTTTCTTTGCACCTGCCGCCAGTTGTCTTCTCCCCGAGCGCATCGGCCAGGGCGCTGCCGACGATTTGCTGTTCTCCGGGCGCAGCGTTTCAGCGCCAGAGGCGATGCGGCTCGGGCTCGTCAACTGCGTGGCAGAAGACCCAGTGGCTGCCGCGGTCGCCTATTTTGATGAACATCTGGCCGGGCTCAGCACCAACGCACTTCGCTTCGCCGTCAAGGCGGCGCGCGGGGCTATGACACGCCGTGTGATGGAACGCCTCGACGAACTCGAAAAGATATGTGGGCAAGACCTCATCAATAGCGTTGATGCGCTTGAAGGTTTGCTCGCGTTTCAGGAAAAGCGGCCTCCGCGTTGGAAAAATCGCTAACACGTGTTGAGCGAAGATGACGACCCGCGCAGCACGGAAATTGGGCGTGATGTTATCCCGTAAATATGTCAGGTGACTGCATCGAATCAGAGGATCTATTTCGGTTCGACAAGAGTCGACTTACTCATTCATTCATTGATGTAATCGGCTTTAACAGGGTGTTAATTTAATGTATTTCGCAGCATCGATGCTGATTGTGCGGTTGATATAATTACGTCCGCATTACGAGCTTGATTATTCCGACGCGCGGCATCGACCACGGACAGAACGCCTTGTTCAGCTACGTAAATATCGAAGGCCGAATTGGCCCTGACCATCCGTTGCGCCGGATCAAGACGCTGGGCGGTCCGGTATGTGATCGCTCGACGTTCAGCGCCAATCTCGATCGACTCCTCAAGGAGAGCGTGATGCGCGAGTTGTTCGGTGGCGTGGTGGTGGTCGCCGAATTGGCCGAACTGATGTCGGAAGATCATTTCAGCCCCGACGGTTCGTTGCTGCGGGCGTGGGCTTCGCACAAGAGTCTGACGGCGCGTGATGTCTCGGACGAGCCGCCTGGACCGGACGCCACGTCTCGGAGTCGGTTGTTTTTTGCAAGAAGCCGCAACACGCGGCGCCTTTTTGAGAGAGGGATGCATGGCCTTGTTGATTACAGATGAGTGCACTAGTTGCGGTGCCTGCCAAACGGAATGCCCGAACGAGGCGATTACTCAAGGAAATGATATTTATGTGATCGCCCCGAATTTGTGCACAGAATGTGTAGGTCATTTTGACGAGTCGCAATGCGTCCACGTCTGTCCGGTAGACTCGATTGTTGCGGACCCCGATCACGTCGAAACGAAGGCTGAACTGCGTGCGAAAGCGGCTCGATTGTAAGCAGTGGGATCGACATTCGCCAAGTTCCGTACTTCACGGGCGGTTTTTGGTGCTCGAGGCAAGAGAGGGGTTCGCTAAGTCAGTAGGTTGAACGAAGATCAAGGCAGGTACGCTTCAAGCAGCTGATAGGCAATCAAAATGGCGGAAGGGACGCCGCGAGTGCGCGGTGACACAGGTCGTCGCTTCGACCGAGGAGGAATGTATGTCCGAGCTGGAGCATGTATTCGTAAATGAGCGGGAAAATAAGGCGGTGCGCGGCGACGCCATGTCAGGGACGGAGCGACTGCGCGAGCGTGTCGTCGAGACGCTCGACAGCGTCGTGATCCGCTTCGTCGGCGACTCCGGTGACGGCATGCAGCTGACAGGCTCGGAGTTTTCGCGAGCGGTCGCGAAAGCCGGCCACGGCTTCGCGACGCATCCCGATTACCCGTCGGAGATTCGTGCTCCGACCGGAACGGTGTTCGGCGTGTCCGGCTACCAGATTCAGTATGGTGCGGGCCAGGTGTTCACATCGGGGGACGCGCCCGACGCGCTGGTCGCAATGAATCCGGCGGCGCTGAGGACGAACATTTCCGACGTCAAGCACGGTGGCATCGTCATCGTTAACGTCGGCGCCTTCACCGACGCGAGCCTAGTAAAGGCCGGCTATACCTCTAATCCGCTCGAGGACGGCAGCCTCGACGGCTACCGCATATTCCACATCGATATCTCGGCACTGACCGCCGCGGCGCTGCGGGACTCGGGGCTGTCGAAGAAGGAGGTCGCGCGCTGCAAGAACTATTTCGCGCTCGGCCTGATGCTGTGCCTTTATGGCCGGTCGATCGAGGACGAAATCGACGATATCCACCAAAAGTTCGCGAAGACCCCCCAATTTGCCGACGCGAACGTTGAGGCGCTGCGTGCCGGCTTCGCGTATGCGGACGCCGCCGAGATCTTCGCCGCGAGCTACCATGTGCGCGAAGCGGCCGCCGAGCCCGGCGTCTATCGGAGCATCACTGGCAACCACGCTGCGGCGCTCGGCTTCGTCGCCGCATCTGAGCTCTCAGGCGTGGGGCTCTTCCTCGGCTCGTACCCGATCACGCCGGCGACCGACATCCTGCACGAACTGTCGGCGCTGAAGCATTTCGACGTCACGACATTCCAGGCCGAGGACGAAATCGCCGGCATTTGCTCGACGATCGGTGCGGCCTATGGTGGCGCGCTCGCCCTGACGACGACCTCCGGTCCGGGCATGGCGCTGAAGACCGAGGCGTTGGGCCTCGCAGTGATGCTCGAGCTACCGTTGGTGATCGTCAACGTGCAGCGCGGCGGTCCCTCGACCGGTTTGCCGACGAAGATCGAACAATCGGACCTGCTGCAGGCGGTCTACGGGCGCAACGGCGAGTGCCCGATTCCGGTCATCTCCGCGCGCTCGCCCTCCGACTGCTTCGACTGCGCGCTCGAGGCTTTCCGCATCGCCGTCAAATACATGACGCCGGTGATCCTGCTGACCGATGGCGGCATTGCGAATGCGGCCGAGCCGTGGCGCATCCCCGATGTGGCCCGTCTGCCGAAACTCGAAGTGCGCTATCGCACCGATGCGGAAGGTTTCCAGCCGTATGCGCGCGACGAGAATCTGGCGCGTGCCTGGGTGCTGCCGGGCACGCGCGGGATGGAACATCGCGTCGGCGGCCTCGAAAAGGACTTCCTGTCGGGCAACATCTCGCACGACCCGATGAATCACCAACGCATGGTTGCGGTGCGCGCAGCGAAAGTCGCGCGTACTGCGCAGGATATCCCGCCGACACGCGTCGAGGGGCCGGCGAGCGGCGAGCTCCTCGTCGTTGGCTGGGGCAGCACCTACGGCACGATCGCGCAGGCGCGCGAAATAGCCGAGGCCGACGGGCGCTCGGTCGCGCACGTGCATCTGCGCCATTTGCACCCGCTGCCGCCGGACTTGGGCGAGGTGCTGGCGCGCTACAAGACAGTCCTGGTACCGGAACTAAATATGGGGCAACTCTCGAAGCTGCTGCGGGAGCAGTTCCTGCGCGACGTCGTGCCGCTCACCAAGGTGCAGGGCAAGCCCTTCAAGGTCAGCGAAGTCCACGACCGCATCCTCGAACTGAGCTGAGGTGCGCCGCGTCCCCATGCTCCCCTTACAGGAAAACATCATGAATGACCTGTCCGTACCTGTCGCACTGACGAAAAAAGACTTCGAATCGAACCAGGACGTGCGCTGGTGCCCTGGCTGTGGCGACTACTCGATCCTCGCGCAGGTCCAGAAGCTGCTGCCGACGCTCGGCATCCCGCGCGAGAACTTCGCGTTCATCTCCGGTATCGGTTGCTCGAGCCGCTTCCCCTACTACATGGAAACCTACGGGATACACAGCATCCACGGCCGCGCACCAGCGATCGCGAGCGGCCTGAAGCTCACCCGGCCCGAGCTGTCGGTATGGGTCGTCACCGGTGACGGGGACGCGCTCGCGATCGGCGGGAATCACTTCATTCACGCGATGCGCCGCAACGTCGACCTGAAGGTGATTCTTCTCAATAACCGCATTTACGGGCTGACAAAGGGACAATACTCGCCGACGTCCGAGTTCGGCAAGAGGACGAAGAGCACGCCGCTCGGCAGCATCGACCGGCCGTTCTCCCCAGTGTCGCTCGCGCTCGGCGCGGGCGCGACGTTCGTCGCACGCACCGTCGACAGCGATCAGCCGCATCTCGCGTCGGTGCTTGCGCGCGCCGCCGTGCACAAGGGCACCGCGTTCGTCGAGGTGCTGCAGAACTGCATCGTGTTCAACGACGGCGCGCACAATGCGCTGACCGAGAAGGCCACGCGCGACGACGCACGGCTCATGCTCGAGCACGGTAAGCCGCTCGTGTTCGGGAAAAATCGCGATCAGGGTATCAGGCTCGCCGGCATGGCTCCGGAGGTTATCAAGCTCGGCGACGGCGCGGTGAGCGAGGCGGAGCTCGTCGTCCATGACGAGCATGCGATGCACAGCGGGCTCGCATTCTTCCTGTCGCAGTTCGAGTCCCCGGAGCTGCCTGTGCCGCTCGGCGTGTTCCGCGCAGTGCGTCAACCGACTTGCGACGAGCTGAACGCGCATCTGCATGAAGCTACGCGCGAAGCGAAGGGGCGCGGGCGGCTCGCGGATCTGCTACACGGCGGCGACACATGGACGATCGTCTGACGAGTTCAAGCTAGACGAAGGTAGAGGGCGATCCTGACAGTATATGAGACCGATGATTGCGAGACCCCCGTGGCCCTTGGACAATATGAATTTTGGCGAGCGGTGACTTCGCTATGTATCCGGGGCGAACCGACTGGCGCAACGGTGGAGGTGTTGAAATGATTCTCAACGAGGAGCAATCGTTCATCCGTGAAACAGCTCGAAAAATAGCGCGCGACCGCTTGGCGCCCACTGCGGCTATGCGCGACCGTAATTGCCGTTTTCCTGCTGAGGAACTCGCCGAGTTAGGAACATTGGGCTTCATGGGCATGGTGGTGCCACGGGAGTGGGACGGTGCGGAAACCGATTATGTCTCTTATGTGGCGGCAATCATGGAAATTGCTGCCGGCGACGGTCCGATTTCGACCATCATGGGCGAACACACATCGGTATGCTGCCTGCCGGTGCTCACCTATGGTACGGACGAGCAGAAGAACCGCTTCCTTCGTCCTATGGCGCGTGGGGAGATGATTGGCTGTTTCTGCCTGACGGAGCCAGAAGCAGGATCCGACCCGGCCTCCATGAAGACGCTAGCGCGCAAGGATGGCCGTTCGGGGTATGTCATCTCGGGTACCAAGCAATTCATCACCTCGGGGCGGAATGCGAGCGTGGGCATTGTCTTCGCTGTTACCGACCCAACCGCCGGCAAGAAGGGAATTTCTGCCTTCGTTGTGCCCACCAATACCCCGGGGTGGACCGTGACCCGCGTTGAGGAAAAGATGGGCCAGCGCTCGTCCGATACATGCTCCCTCACATTCGATGACATGTGGGTTTCGGCCGATAGCCTCTTGGGCAGAGAAGGCGAAGGGCTGCGAGTTGCGTTCTCCCACCTTGACGGCGGGCGTCTTGGCATCGCGGCCCAGTCGGTGGGTATGGGGCGTGCGGCGTTTGAGCACGCCTTGGGTTATGCCAAGGAACGCCGGCAATTCGGCAAACTCCTCATCGAGCATCAGGCAGTTGCATTCCGCCTCGCCGATATGGCCACGCGGCTCGAAGCGGCTGAGCAGTTGGTGCTACACGTCGCGGCCATGCGTGACGCCGGATTACCCTGCGTCAAAGAAGCATCGATGGCGAAGGTGCTCGCGAGCGAAACGGCTGAGCGGGTCTGCTCGGATGCGATCCAGACCTTGGGAGGATACGGCTACCTGGCTGATTTTCCACTCGAGCGGATCTACCGGGATGTTCGAGTTTGTCAGATATACGAGGGCACTGGAGACATGCAGCGATTGGTCATTGCACGTGCCCTAACGGGATAAAGAGCGAGGAAACAACAATGGTCCGTCTGCCGGGATAAATTAATTTGCGTTTCTCAAGCCCCGGCATCGGTTATCGAATTGATGGAGTTGTCTTTCATTCGGCGATTTCTGATGCAGTTAAACGCTTAGTGAAGTTCTGCATTGCGCTCGGGAAAGTACCGGGTGATCCTGAGCAAGGAAATATCCGGTTTCATCGTGAATCGCATATTTCGTGATCTGATCCGCGAGGCCTCGAGTCTCTGAGAGAAGGAGGCGCATGCATCGGCCGACGATGTCGATCTCGACGTGGTCAGGGGACTAGGGTGTCAAATATGCCATTGGGATTCAGAAGAAATTGATGTTTCCTACTTGGCGCGAATGAATGCAACGAAACCGGTCTTACTTCGGCCAAGCCCAACCGATCGGCAAGGAGATGTACGCGGGGCGGTTGGGGTAAGAAGTCTGGCAAAGGATTCTGAACGTAAGAGGGAGACAAGAAGTAATGACTACTCCGCGCGGCAAGAGACTCCAACTGTCGCACCTCCAAGACCTACGTTCGGCTTTGCCAGATGCGCCACGCATAGTGCTCCACTCCGCGTGTGCCGAGCCTCCGCGCTTGACTCAGCAACTGAGTGAGGCAGCCGAGGTGTTCCGTGGGGCGACCGTGTATGGGCTCATGCCGATGGGCGAAGCGCCCTATGCTGGCATAGAGGCAGCCAAGCATCTTTCGATCCAGGCGCTGTTTCCGGGAAAGGGATTGCGTGAGCCGATCAATTCAGGCCGCGCTTCTTTTCGGCGCTGCACGCTGTCCGAAATTCCGACCCTTTTCATCAGCGGTGAGATCAGGGCCGATCTCCTGCTACTACAGGTCTCTACGCCCGACGAAAATGGGAGAATGTCTCTCGGGGTGTCGGTCGACTATATGCGGGCGGTCCTTGCTCAGGATCCAATCGTCGTTGCGGAAGTGAACCCGCAGATGCCATTTACCTGCGGAGACACGGCGTTGCTGCCCGAGGAGGTCGATTTCGTCGTTAATGCAAATCGCGGCCCACAGGTCGTGCGCGCTGCCGACACGGACGAAACTGACGATGTTGACCGGACAATCGCAGGAAATATAGCAGGTCTCATCTCGTCTGGAGCCGTGTTGCAGGCTGGCATCGGAGCCTTGCCGGATCTGGTGTTCACCGAACTGAGCCACCTATACGATTTGGGGATCCATAGCGGCATCATCACCGATGGCGTTCGGCCGCTGATCGAGCGCGGTGTCGTGACTAACGCGACGAAGAAGGTGTTGCCGGGTAAGACGGTCACAACGATGGCTGCAGGTACCCGATCCTTCTATGGTTTTCTCGACCATAACCCGTTGGTCGAATTTCATCCCTGCTCGTTTACACACGCACTTGATGTCCTCGCGGCCATTGATGGGCTCGTTGCGATCAACAGCGTTTTGCAGGTCGATATAAATGGCAGTGCCAACGCTGAGCAGATCGGTGGTCGCGTGATCTCAACGCCCGGAGGATTGCCCGACTTTGCAAGGGGCGCATCAGCAGCGAAGGGCGGTATGAGCATCATCGCACTCCGTGCAGCAACCAAAGGGGGGGCGGTCAGCAACATTGTCACTACGTTCGGTCGGGGAGTCCCCACGACAATCGGTGCGCAAGACATTGATTACGTGGTGACCGAGTATGGGGTTGCTCGACTGCGAAATAAATCGCCTGCGCAGCGGGCACTAGAGCTCAGTGCCGTGGCACATCCGGATTTCCGAGCCGCGCTACGGCGCGGCGAGACATTCAATAGAACGATGGAGAATTCATGATCGAGTCGCTTGAGCTTACATCCATCCCCGCCGAGGACGAGGGTCTGCGAGTCTCGGTGCGTGCATTTCTTGACGAAGCCCTCGAAGGGGTGCCCGCCGATGTCCGTGCCCGGTCCTGGATGGGCTACGACGCCGACTTTAGTCGCCGGCTTGCCGCGAAAGGGTGGCTCGGTTTGACTCTGCCGAAGGAATACGGCGGCGGCGGACGAAGTTCGTTCGCGCGCTTTGTCGTCGTGGAGGAGCTGCTCTCTGCAGGGGCTCCCGTCACCGCTCACTGGATTGCCGACCGCCAGAGCGGCCCCTTGATCCATAAATATGGGTCCGAAGCGCAGAAGAAATACTATCTGCCTAGGATCTGCCGCGCGGAAGCTTTTTTTTGCATCGGTATGAGTGAGCCTAACTCGGGTTCGGATCTCGCCAGCGTGACAACTCGGGCGGTGAGGACGGATAGCGGCTGGAAGCTGAACGGACGCAAGATCTGGACGACAAACGCTTACCGTTCCCACTACATGATTGCACTTGTGCGCACATCGGGGGAACCGGCGGATCGGAACAAGGGCTTGTCCCAGATGATCGTTGATCTCTCTTTGCAGGGCGTGACTGTGCGGCCGATTCACGATATCACGGGGGATGCTCATTTCTGTGAAGTCTTTTTCGACGACGTGATGCTAGGTCACGATGCGCTGATCGGTGCAGAGGGGTCCGGTTGGGAGCAAGTGACGGCGGAACTTGCGTTCGAACGCAGTGGGCCCGAGCGCATTTATTCCACGCTGGTTCTCTTTGACGAGTGGCTTGCTTTCCTCTGTCGTGATACGCGTGTCGATGATGGGCGTGTCGCGTTACTCGGGCGCATGGCGAGCCAACTATGCGTGCTGCGTGCGATGGCCATTTCGGTCACGGAAAAACTAGCGCGGGGTGAGAGTCCGGTGATTGAGGCCGCGCTAGTCAAGGACTTGGGAACGGAATTCGAGCAGCAGATGCCGCTGCTGATTGCTGACAGCCTGGGGGGCGATCCGGATCGTCCGGTGCCATCCGTCTTGTTGAAAACCCTGGCATACGTGACACAAATTTCTCCTTCATTCTCTCTGCGAGGCGGCACGCGGGAAATCCTGCGTGGAATGATCGCCCGTGGGCTCGGACTTCGGTAGAGGACAGCGGTCATGCAAGAAATCATATCCGACGCGATAGAGCAACTGCTCGCTCATTGCTGTACGCCGAATCATGTGCGCCGTATCGAGAGGGGAGAGGGCGGCACGAAGGAACGTGCCGCACTTTGGGGGGCATTACAGGAGTCCGGCTTTACCGACGCCTTGGTGGCTGAAGCGATGGGGGGGGCAGGATTGAGTCTGTCCGATGTCTATCCGATCGCCTTTGTTGCTGGTCGCCATGCCTTGCCGCTACCGTTAATACAGACCATATTGGTCCGAGGAATCATGTCCGAGACCAACGCCGAGCTTCCAGAGGGGTCTATAACGATTGCTGGAGACGTCGCGGTGACTCCGGACGGAACAATCATATCGAATTACGTGCCGTTTGGTGAAGTGGCTGACTGGGTCTTGGTGGATTTCGGCGATCGGGCGCAGCTATTGCCTGCGACCGGTGCCCAAAGGCACATTGCCGGGGGGTGCGGGAGCGTCAATGCCCGAATGCGATGGGCGAAACAGCCGATTTCTGGCAACGAACTTCCTGGATCCAACTGGCGGGCATATGGAGCGTGTCTGATCTCTGCAATGCTCGCCGGATCCATGGCGCGGATTCTGCAAATGACGATAGGGTATGCCAATGATCGAGTGCAATTCGGCAGGCCGATCGCAAAGCTTCAAATCATCCAGCAGCAGATCAGTGTCATGGCAGAGCAGGTTTTTGCGGCCCGAATGTCGGCCCAGATCGGTTTCAGTGCCGACGGGATAAGTCCAAAATTGATGGCTGCCGCTGTGGCAAAGCAACGTACCAGCGAGGTGGTCGGCACAGTGTCGTCAATTGCGCATTCCGTCCACGGCGCAATGGGGTTTACAGAGGAATATGATTTGCAACTTTTCACACGCCGGATGCACGAGTGGCGCCTCGCGTATGGCACGGAGGTATATTGGTCAAAGGTCGTCGGGCGCGAACTCCTTGCCACCGGTGCGTCACGAACTCTGGATTTCGTACGTCGGAGCCTTGCCGGTTGATCTGTCCAATCCAATTTGATATTGAGAGACGAATAATGGGTAGTTTCCTGCTGGTCGATAAGAACGGGCCCGTGATCACGATGACCATGAATCAGCCCGAACTCCGGAATGTGCTGACAGGCAATTCCGCCGTCGAAGACTTCGTCGATGCATGTTCCCGAATCGCCCGTGATCCGACGGTTCGTGCCGTCATCCTTACTGGTGCGGGAACGATGTTTTGCGCGGGCGGAAATTTGAAGGACATGCAGCGCTATTCGAAGGAGAAAGTGGATCCGATCACGATCAGCGACGAATATCGGCGGGGAATTCAGCGGCTCCCGCTGGCACTCTACAATCTTGAGGTGCCCGTGATTGCGGCAGTAAATGGAGGGGCGATCGGCGCAGGATGCGACCTAGCATGCATGTGCGATATCCGGATCGCCGCTACGTCAGCATATTTCGCGGAGTCCTTTGTGAAGCTCGGGATTGTTCCGGGCGATGGGGGGGCTTGGTTACTGCCGCGTGTAGTAGGTCAATCGCGGGCGGCGGAAATGTCCTTTACGGGCGATCCAATTTCCGCGCAAGAGGCTCTCGAGTGCGGTCTGGTGTCTCGTGTAGTGCCTGGTGAGGAGTTGCTGGATGTGGCTAACAAGTTGGCCCAGCGTATTGTTTGCAATCCTGGCCCTGCACTACGTATGACGAAACGACTTCTGCGGGAGGGGCAGTACGTGCGCTTGGAGTCCCTATTGGAGCTTTCAGCAACCTACCAAGCACTAGCGCACAAGACTTCCGAGCATGAGGAGGCTGTCGCGGCATTCCTCGAAAAACGCTCGCCGCGCTTTGAGTAGGGGGCTCGAGTAACCCGAGGTTTTCAATGAATCCCGCCGTGTAACCATGATTGCGACCGAATTCGGTGAAATTTCTCTGGCAAATCAACTCGTTTACCGGCGGTGTCGCCCTGCTTTTGCCTCGAATCGCATCGGGCATCGGCAATTCGGCTCATTTAGGGCGTCTGAAAGCCTCGATTCCGGCCTCCAGGAAATAGACCAGCCGCTTCAAGTTGTAGCAGGCCGCCATCATCGTCATCGCAAAATTTGCTTGCGCCTGGCCGATGGTGCGCAGCAGTTTGCCGCTCATCTGTTCGAGCGCTCCGAACACATGCTCGACCCGTGCACGCGTCTTGGCGATGCGTTTGTTGCGCCGCTGCTGGCATTCGGACAACGTCTTGTTGCGCTTGCCCTTCGTCTGGATCTGGTTTCGGAAGCCGTTATCTTTCAGCCAGGGGTCACGTCCCTCCGACGGGTAGCCCTGGTCGGCATAGACAGCGCGGCTCGTGTTGCTCGTGTCGAAGACGTTGTCAAAGTGCTGGCTGTCGTGCGTGCTGGCGGTCTCGATCTCGCGGATGATCTTGTACTTCTTGTCGACGTTGATCGAGAGCTTGTAGCCGAAGTGGCTCTTGTCGTGCTTCTTGGTCCACGTGGCGGCGGTGTCCTTCTGGCGCCGATTCGCCGGCTTTCAGTCGGCGGGCATGCGGTCGAGCTAATGGTACTCCATCTGCTCAACGGACAGGTTGTACAGGCGCTTCAACACGAGGATACGCACCATCGTCTCGATCGGGTACGGCGGACGCCCGCCCTGCGCGCTGATCGGGCGCGGCGCGACGCGATCAATCTCAGCCGCGAGCGCTGCGAAGTCGATGTACGACTTGATCTCGGCCAGCGGATCGCCCAGCGAGTCGTTCTTCTTGCGGTGGTGTTCGTCAGCGAACAGGTCAGTCTTGATGGCGCTTCGCGATTTCATCGGACAGGGCTGCGGCAGGTTTCAGGACGATGTAATTTTACGAAGGGCGGGCGGGCCGAGGTTTTTCGAGGCGCCCCATATTCGTTTATCTACCGATGACCGCCAGCCTGCCGCTTGCCATCCTGATCACCGCGCTGGTCGCCCTCGGGCCCTTGTCGATGGGCTTCTACCTGCCGGCGCTGCCGGCGATCGGCGAGGCCCTGGGTGCCGATGTTGCGAACACTCAGCTCACGCTGTCGGTGTTCCTGTTCGGGTTTGCCGCCGGCCAGCTCGCCTACGGCCCGCTGTCGGACCGCTTCGGGCGTCGGCCGGTGCTGCTCTTCGGCGTCGGTCTTTACGTGCTGGCCTCGGTCGCATGTACGCTCGCGAATTCGATCGAAACGCTGATCGCGGCGCGCTTCCTGCAGGCGCTCGGAGCCTGCGCGGGGCCGGTGCTCGGACGGGTGGTGGTGCGTGACGTGTACGGCCCGCACGACGCCGCCCGCATGCTTTCCTACATCGGTACCGCGATGGCATTGGCGCCGTTGTTGGGTCCCGTAGTCGGCGGTTGGTTGACGGTATGGTCAGGCTGGCGCGCGACCTTCGTGTTCCTCACCGGCTATTCGGCGCTGCTTGCGCTGGGGCTGTGGTTCGTGCTCCCCGAGACGAACAATCACCGCGATCCTGCGGCGACGAACCCTGCCCGCATGGCGCACAATTTCCTGACCCTGTTGCGCGACGGGCGTTACCGCGGCGTGCTGCTGTGCAACGGGCTTGCCTATTCGGGGCTGTTCGCCTTCATCTCGGCGTCCCCCTTTGTGTTCATCAACATGTTCGGTTTTTCGCCGCAGGAGATGGGCCTCGCGTTCGGCGTGATGGTGTCGGGTTACATGTGCGGCTCGACGACCTCGGGCCGGCTGTCTCGGCGGCTGGGGTCGGAGCGCTTGTTGCGCTGGGGCTCGGCGCTGAGCGCGGTGGCCGGGGTCGCGATGCTGGCGCTGGCGCTCTCGGGCGTGCATCGCCCGATGGCGGTGATCGTGCCGATGTGGTTCTCTGCCGCCGCGATCGGTCTCACGATGCCTAACGCGGCGGCGATCGGGCTGGCGAACTATCCGTACATGACCGGATCGGCGGCCTCGCTGATGGGCTTCTCGCAGATGGGGCTGGCGGCGCTGGCCGGCATCTTCGTCGGCCACTCCTTGGGCGATACCGTGGTGCCGATGGCGCTGGTGATGGCCTTGGGGGGGCTCGCTGGCTTCGGTAGCTATCTTGTGTGGGTGCGTCAGCCCGTTCGCTGACCGCGCGGGGCCACTTTCGGGGCTATTGTCGACGCGCATCCAAAATTACCGTAAGCACCCGGTGAACACACCTTCTCCCGGCCCCCTAGCCCGGATATTTCATCGGAGGTATCGGCGGAACCGCCGGAAGGCGCTCTAATACAGGTGTCGAAGCCGTATGTAGAGGAGTTCCGCCGATGCCGAAGTGTACCGCGAATGAACTGAGCTTTGGGCGCCTGGGTCGGCGCCGGATTGAAGCCAACTTCGAGGGCGGAGCGCTCAGTTCGGACGGAGGCCTGATGCTGCTGCGACAGGTGGACCAGCGCATCGGCCTGTCGGCTGCGGTGGCGAAAGCGCTGCACGATCCACGCCAGTGCGTACACGTGTCGGAATCAACGGTTCCACGCGAGCCCAGAACTCGTCCGATACCTTCCAGCTTGCCGTAAGCGCCCGCCCGAGCAGACCGGACGCTTACAGTTTGCCAAACGTCGCGCCAATTTCGACCTCTCATCGATCAGGACGTCATGGTCGGTGAATGACAAAATTTTCGCAAGGTATTTGCGGATAAGTTCTTACTAAGAAGTGTGTTGGTTAGCGTACATTGAGTAATGCCGGCGTGCGATAATTGCGCATGGAAAAGAGAGACGGTCGCTCCCTGTCGCATGCCACGCTCGAAGAGATTCGGATTCGGGCGGTGCAGCGTGTTGAAGCGGGCGAGTCGCCCGAAGTCGTGGTCAAGGCGCTCGGGTTTTCGCGCCCGCGCATCTACGAGTGACTGGCGCTGTACCGCGAGGGCGGGGTTGATGCGCTGCGTGCCAAGCCGGTGCCGGGCGCGAAGCCCAAACTCGACGGCAAGGCGCTTGATTGGCTGTACCGGACGATCACGCTGTCGAACCCGCAGCAGTTCAAGTTCGAGTTTGCGCTGTGGACACGGGCGATGGTTCGGGAGTTGATCCGCAGCCAGTTCAAGGTGGCGATGTCGGAGATCAGCGTTGGGCGCCTGCTGCGCAAGCAGGGGCTTTCGCCGCAACGTCCGCTGATGCGCGCCTATCAGCGCGATCCGGCGCTGGTGACCGACTGGATCAAACACGAATTTCCGCGCATTCGCGCCGAAGCCAAGTCGGCCGGGGCGGAGATCTTCTTCGGCGACGAGGCCGCGGTGCGCTCGGACTACCACACCGGCACGACCTGGGCGCCGGTGGGGGTCACGCCGGTGGTGAAGACGACCGGTGCCCGCTTCAAGCTCAATCTGATCTCCGCCATCAGCCCGAAGGGGCAGTTGCGGTTCATGTGTACTGAGGGGAACGTCACCGCGGACGTCTTCATCGAGTTTCTGAAGCGACTGATGCAGGGCACAACGCGGCCAATCTTCTTGGTGGTCGATGGTCATCCGGTGCATCGCAGCGCCAAAGTCCGGAAGTTCGTCGAAGGACTCGACGGACGGCTGCGCCTGTTTCGGTTGCCGGCCTACGCGCCCGATCTGAATCCCGACGAGCACGTCTGGGCGCATCTGAAAAGCCACAAGCTCGGCCGCAGCATCATCAAGGGGCCCGAGCAGATGAAGAAACTTGCGCTGCGCTTCATGCGCTCGCTGCAGAAAACCCCCGATATCGTTCGCGCATTCTTCAGGCATCCGAGCACCCGCTACGCGGCCGAATAGAATGTACGGTAACCAACGCACTTTTTAGTAGTAATAGCCCGAGCGATTCCGCATCGTCGTCGCCCCGGTGGTTTGCAGCCGGGCAAATCCGGCATAGCGCCCGTTCCGATTGTTTGCAGCAGGTCTCCGTCGGCCGCCGCAGCATTCCGCCATCCAGACGACTGCGAAACGGCGTGATGACATTCCCTAGCAATCCGACGAACGACTGCCGCCGCGCGCCGGCCCTGGCCCTGACGCTGGCCCTTGCGCTGGGCAGTGCGACGCCCGCAGCAGCGGGCGATACCGCCCCGGAGCGCGCACAGCTGGCGGCCCTGGTCCGCCAGCTCGACATGCTCGAGCGGACGGCCCAGTACGGCGCGAGCCTCGCTCGGGATGAGCGCGCCCGTTATCACTTCGACTACGCCCGCCTGCACCAGGACGTCGAGCGCATCCGCGCCGGCATCAACGACTACCTGACGCCGCAGCGCGCTCAACCGCGCGATCCGGTCCCGCTGGTCGGCGACTACCGCCGCGAAACCGCGAATGCGGAGCAAGCGCCATGACGCCCTCCGCCGATCAGGTCGCCGCCTTCCAGGCCAACGGCGGTTTCACGCCCGCGACCGTCTCCACCGTCGTCCTCGGCTTCGTCTTCGCCGTCCTTTTGCTGTGGGGCGTGTGGGCGATGCGTACCGCCTATGTCGGTTGGGCCGAGAACCGACTGACCCAGCGCCAGTTCCTCGGCGTGGTCGTGCGCTTCGTCGCAATGTACCTGGTGCTGAGCTTCTTCCTCCTGTCCTGACCCCCACGAAAGGTTGAATCGCTATGAATCCTTCCTCGACTTCTCATCGCACCGGGCGCATTGCCGCCGTGCTCGTTCCGCCGGTCTTCGCGGCCACGCCGCTGGCTTCAGTCGCGGCGGGCCTGCCGACCATGGAGGACCCATCGCGCGGCGCGGGCAGCGGCATCATGCAGACGCTGCAGAACTACGGCTACGACATCGTGCTGCTGATTGCGCTGCTCGTGGTCGCCTCGATGTTCGTCGGGGTCTGCTACCACGCCTATACACGCTATTCGGAGATCCACACCGGCCGCGCCACCTGGGGCCAGTTCGGCCTCACAGTGGCGGTGGGCGCCATCCTGCTGGTCGTCGGCATCTGGCTGCTGACCAAGGCCACCGGCGTGCTGTAAGGGCCGGCACCGATGGCCGGCTACCCGGAGAGTCCGCGGGAGACACCGCGCGATGGGCTCGTGACCTTCTTGCCGCATCGCCTGAACCGCCATCCGGTGGTCGTGCGCGGGTTGACCGCCGACGAGCTGTGGGTCTGCGCCGGTTTGTCGGCCGCGGCAGGTTTCCTGGTCGGGGTGCCGCTGGCCTGGCTGACCCGCAGCATCGCCATGTTGCCCACGTTGATCGTCGTCGGCGTCGGGATCGGCGTCTTCGCGGGCGGCGGCTTCATGCGCCGGCAGAAGCGCGGCCGGCCCGACACCTGGCTGTACCGTCAGCTCCAGTGGTGGCTCGCGCTGCGCTATCCCGCGCTGGCGGCCCATATGGGCGGGCAGTCCCAGATCACCCGCTCGGGCTGGTGGACCACGCGGCGTCAGCACTCTTTCACGTCCATCCATCGAGGTGCGGCATGAGCCGGTTCAAGAACGAAGTCACGCACCTGCAGGCGCACGTCAAGACCTTGCGCTTCGGCGCCACCGCGCTCTTCGTTGTGGCCTTGCTGCTCGGTTTCGGCTGGTGGAGCGCACCGAAGAGCCTGACCATCCACGTGCCCCCGGACCTGCGTTCGGGCAGTACCCGCAAGTGGTGGGACGTCCCTCCGGAGAGCGTCTACGCCTTTACCTTCTACATCTGGCAGCAGGCCCAACGCTGGCCGACCAACGGCGAGGAGGACTACCCGCGCAACCTCAAGGCGCTGTCCGCCTACCTCACGCCGAGTTGCCGGTCCTTCCTGCAGCAGGACTACGAATTCCGGCGTGGCAACGGCGAGCTGCGTCAGCGCGTGCGCGGCATCTACGAGATTCCCGGCCGGGGCTACGGGGACGATCCCACTTCGCGCGTCCGGGCCGCATCGGCGAACGACTGGATCGTCACGCTGGACGTAAGTGCCGACGAGTACCTGGGTTCCGAGCAGGTCAAGCGTGCGCTGGTGCGCTATGCGCTGAAGGTCGTGCGCATGGACGTCGACCCGGAGCGCAACCCCTTCGGTCTCGCCCTGGATTGCTACGCGAGCGCGCCGCAGCGTATTGAACCGTTGCCGGCACCGGCGTCGGCCAGCCAACCGGCAGTCGCCACCAAACTGCAAGGAGGAGCCCCATGAAGCGCCTTGTCCTGCCGGCCCTGGCCGGCCTCCTGCTCAGCATGGGGCTCGTCTCAACCGGTGAGGCCGTGGAGGTCCTGCGTTGGGAGCGTCTACCCCTGGCCGTGCCCCTCGTGGTCGGACAGGAACGCGTGATCTTCATCGACCGCAACGTGCGC
Source organism: Azoarcus sp. CIB (assembly GCF_001190925.1). Lineage (NCBI taxonomy): Bacteria > Pseudomonadati > Pseudomonadota > Betaproteobacteria > Rhodocyclales > Zoogloeaceae > Azoarcus > Azoarcus sp. CIB. The sequence continues at coordinate 4,959,730 of NZ_CP011072.1, read as the reverse complement.
ATCGGCGTGCCGGAAAGCGTCGGTGCGCACCTGCGTGTGCAGAGCGCGGGCGGCGCGATCTACCTGCGCGCGAGCGAACCGATCCCGCCTTCGCGGCTGCAACTGCAGGACGTGGAGTCCGGCGCGCTGATCCTGCTCGACGTCGCGGCCGAGCCGGCCAAAGCCGGCCAAACACCGCTGGAGCCCGTGCGCATCGTCGAAGGCGATGGATTGCCGTCGCGTGGCACCGGCCAGGCCAGTGCCACCGCAAATGAGGAGGAACCCCGCGACACGGCCAGCGCAGCCACGCGACGCGCGACCCCGGTGCCCGTGGTACTGACGCGCCATGCGGCGCAGAACCTCTATGCCCCCCTGCGGGCGGTCGAGCCCGTGCCCGGTATCGACCGCGTCAACCTACGCCGCGATCTGCCGCTGGACACTTTGCTGCCTACGCTCCCGGTGCGCGCACGGGCGCTGGCCGCGTGGCGGCTTGAAGACCAGTGGGTGACGGCCGTGAAGCTCACCAACACCTCCGCACGCAGGCTGGACCTCGATCCGCGCGCCCTGCAGGGCGATTTCCTCGCGGCGACCTTCCAGCACACGACCCTGGGGCCCGCCGGCCGCTCGACCGACACCACCGTGGTCTTCCTCGTCACGCGCGGCCATGGCCTGGCCGAGTCGCTACTGCCGGCAGTGGCACCCATCGACGCGATGGTGAACCTGCCGCCGGAAGCCGCTGCCGGCCAGCCCGAAGGAGGGGCGCGCGATGAAGAGTAATCCGCTGCTCAAGTGGCTGCTGATCCCGATGGTGCTGCTGCTGGTGTTCGTCGGCGTCAAGCTCGCATCAAACGAGCGCGGCACCAAGTCCGCGCCGCCCGGCACCGCCAGCCAGCTCACGCCGGAAGAGATGAAGGCCCTGGGCATCGAGGGCGACACGCCGCGCGATACCGTCGCCACGCTGGTGGCCCAGGTCAAGCAGTTGCGCAACGAACTGCAGACCTCCCTCAACGACAACAAGAACCAGAAGGCCGAAAATGAGCGCCTGCGCGCACGCGAGAGCGCGATCGACCAGCGCATCCAGACTGCGCTGGACGGCGAGCGTGGCCGCCTGCAGCAGGACCGCGATCAAGCAGCTGGCGACCGCCAGCAGACTCAGAATCTGCTGCAGGAACTTCAGCGGCGCCTCGACGGCCTCTCCGGCAAGGGCGGCCAACCCGATCTACCCGTCGGGCTTGGCCTGGAGGAGGGTGACGGCAAGAATTTCGTCGGCGGCCAGGGTAGCGGGATTCATGGGAGCGGCAGTGGCACGCGTTGGCTCGAACCCGACGACGCCAAGCCCCAGGCCAAGAACAGCGGCGCCGGCAGCACGCCGAGCTTCCCGACGAGTTTCGGGCCGGCCCAGAAAACCCTGTCCAGTGCTGCGGATACTATCGCCGACGCCGGCAGCCGCACCGTGGGCGCCTCCACCAGGCCTGTCTACACGGTGCCGTCGAACTCGACGCTGATGGGGTCGATTGCCATGACGGCGCTGATCGGGCGCGTGCCGATCGACGGCACGGTGAACGACCCATACCCGTTCAAGGTGTTGATCGGCCCAGACAATCTGACCGCCAACGGCATCGACATTCCCGACGTGGCTGGCGCCGTCGTCAGCGGCACGGCTTCGGGCGACTGGACGCTCTCGTGCGTGCGCGGCCAGATCCGCAGCGTGACCTTCGTGTTCCAGGACGGGACGATCCGCACCGTGCCGGAGAACGGCGCGCGCAGCCAGGGCGGCAACAGCAGCGCGGGCGGCAGCGCCACCCAGGGCGGCCTGGGCTGGATCAGCGATCCCTACGGCATCCCATGCGTCTCCGGCGAGCGGCGCAGCAACGCCCAGCAGTACCTCGGCTCGCAGGCGCTGATCACCGCGGCAGGTGCGGGCGCCGCTTCGCTCATCAAGTCCGACAACGGCAGCGTGGCCGTCGTCTCCAACAGCAACGGCTCGCTCGGCACGGTCGGCATCTCGGGCAACGAGGCCATGGGCCGCATCCTGGCCGGTGGCGTGCGCGACATGGCCGATTGGGTCAACAAGCTCTACGGCCAGGCCTTCGCCGCCATCTACGTGCAGCCAGGCGCGAAGGTCGCCGTCCACCTGGAGCAACCCCTCAACATCGACTACGACGCCAAGGGGCGCCGGGTCAATCACCGCATCGGAGAAGCCCATGCGTCGGAACTGGACTGATACGGTCGTGGCCATGCTCGTGGCCACGGCGCTGGGCGGCTGTGCCACCAGCAAGGACAAGGTGCTGCCGCATGGCGATCACACCATGCTAGATGTCTGGAACCAGGAGACCGGCGGCAGCGCGGGCGGGGGCCAGCCGGCCCGGCAACTGCTCGATGCGCGCCAGGGCCTGCGCCGGCCGCTGACCGAGGCCGACGTGCAGGCCGTCCCCGCGAACAACGCGGCCTACACCCGCACGGCGGCCAACGAAATCCACCGCCAGTTCCACCGGCTGCCGAACCCGGACCTGGTGATGTACGTCTTCCCGCACCTGGCCGGCAGCGACCCCGTGCCGGTACCCGGCTACACCACGGTGTTTCCGCTCTACCAACGGGTGCAGTACGCCATGCCGGGCGAGCGTCTGGAGGACTACTGATGGCCTGGACCGTTCCCTTCCTGCGGGCACGTCAGGCTGAAACGCCAGCCGACGACGCCTGGACGCGGCACGTGTCGATGCTGACCGAGCATGGCATCAGCGAGCCCGGCAGTGCGCTGGCCGTCCGCCGCCGCAAGCCGGCCACCGAGGCGGACGCCCAGGCGCTCTACGACGTGGCTCCGTCCTTCGCCGATCTGTTGCCCTGGGCCGAGTACCTGCCCGGCTCGAAGAGCATGCTGCTCGAGGATGGCCTGTCGGTGGCGGCTTTCTTCGAGCTGGCTCCGGTCGGCACCGAAGGCCGCGAGCTGGCCTGGCTGTGGCAGGCGCGAGACGCGCTGGAGAACGCGCTGCAGGACTCCTTCGACGAACTCGACGAGAACCCCTGGGTGGTCCAGCTCTATGCCCAGGACGAGGCGAACTGGGACGGTTATCTGCGCGGGCTGGCCAGCTACGTGCGGCCGCGCGCCCAAGGCAGCGCTTTCAGCGAGTTTTACCTGCGCTTCTTCGCCCACCACCTGCGCGCGATCACCAAGCCCGGTGGCCTGTTCGAAGACACCACGGTGACGCGCCTGCCATGGCGCGGCCAGATCCGGCGGGTGCGCATGGTGGTCTATCGGCGCACGCCCATGTCTGCGTCGTCCGGCCGCGGCCAGTCGCCCGAGCAGGCGCTGACGACGATCTGCGACCGGCTCGTGGGCGGCCTCGCGAACGCGGGTGTGAAGGCACGTCGCATGGACGCCGCCGACATCCAAGACTGGCTGCTGCGCTGGTTCAACCCCCATCCGACTTGTCTCGGCCCGAACGTCGAGGACCGGGAACGCTTCTACGCGCTGACCCGCTATCCAACGGAGCATGAGGAGGGTGAAATCGAGCTGGCCAGCGGAGATTTCGCCCAGCGCCTGTTCTTCGGACAGCCGCGCTCGGATGTGGAGAATGGCGTCTGGTTCCTCGACGGCCTGCCGCACCGGGTCATCGTCATGGACCGCCTGCGCATGCCACCGCCGACGGGACACCTCACCGGGGAGACCCGCAAGGGTGGCGATGCGGTCAATGCGCTGTTCGACCAGATGCCGGAAGACACGGTGATGTGCCTGACGCTCGTGGCCACGCCTCAGGACGTGCTGGAAGCGTACCTGAACCACCTGAGCAGGAAGTCGGTCGGCGAGACCCTCGCTTCGGAGCAGACCCGCCAGGACGTCCAGCAGGCGCGCAGCCTGATCGGCAGTGCGCACAAGCTCTATCGCGGCGCGCTGGCATTTTACCTGCGCGGTCGCGATCTGGCGCAGCTCGACGCCCGCGGCTTGCAACTGGTCAACGTCATGCTCAATGCCGGCCTGCAGCCGGTGCGCGAGGAAGACGAGGTGGCGCCGCTCAACAGCTACCTGCGCTGGCTGCCCTGTGTGTTCGACCCGGCCCTCGACAAGCGCCAGTGGTACACCCAGCTCATGTTCGCGCAACACGCCGCGAACCTCGCGCCGGTCTGGGGCCGCAGCCAGGGGACGGGGCATCCGGGTATCACCTTCTTCAACCGCGGCGGCGGTCCGATCACCTTCGATCCCTTGAATCGCCTCGACCGGCAGATGAACGCGCACCTGTTCCTGTTCGGCCCGACGGGTTCAGGCAAGAGCGCGACCCTCAACAATATCCTGAACCAGGTCACGGCGATCTACCGGCCGCGCCTTTTCATCGTCGAGGCGGGCAACTCGTTCGGCCTGTTTGGCGACTTCGCGGCGCGGCTGGGGCTGACGGTGCATCGCGTGAAGCTCGCACCCGGCGCAGGGGTCAGTCTCGCTCCGTTCGCCGATGCACACCGCCTGGTGGAGACGCCCAGCCAGGTGCAGACCCTCGACGCCGACGCCCTGGACGAGGACCGCGAGGAAGCAGCGCAGGTCGCCGATGCCGACGAGCAGCGCGATGTGCTGGGCGAACTGGAGATCACCGCGCGGCTGATGATCACCGGCGGCGAGGACAAGGAAGAGGCCCGCATGACGCGCGCCGACCGCAGCCTGATCCGCCAGTGCATCCTCGACGCGGCTCAGCGCTGCGTGGCGGAGAAACGCACGGTGCTCACGCGCGACGTGCGCGATGCGCTGCGCGAACGCGCCCGCGATGCGACGCTACCGGAGGCACGGCGCACCCGGTTGCTGGAGATGGCCGACGCCATGGACATGTTCTGCCAAGGCGTCGACGGCGAGATGTTCGACCGCCCCGGAACGCCCTGGCCCGAGGCCGACATCACCATCGTCGATCTGGCGACCTTCGCCCGCGAGGGCTACAACGCCCAGCTCTCGATCGCCTACATCAGCCTCATCAACACGGTGAACAACATCGCCGAGCGCGATCAGTTTCTCGGGCGGCCCATCATCAACGTCACCGACGAGGGCCACATCATCACCAAGAACCCGCTGCTCGCTCCCTACGTGGTCAAGATCACCAAGATGTGGCGCAAGCTCGGCGCCTGGTACTGGCTGGCGACCCAGAACATCGACGATCTGCCGAAGGCGGCCGAACCGATGCTCAACATGATCGAGTGGTGGATCTGCCTCTCCATGCCGCCGGATGAGGTGGAAAAGATCGCGCGCTTCCGCGAGCTGAGCCCGGCGCAGAAAGCGCTGATGCTGTCGGCGCGCAAGGAGGCCGGCAAGTTCAGCGAGGGCGTGATCCTGTCCAAGTCGATGGAAGTGCTGTTCCGCGCGGTGCCGCCCAGCCTATACCTGGCGCTGGCCCAGACCGAGCCGGAAGAGAAGGCCGAGCGCTTCCAGTTGATCCAGCAATACGGCATCGGTGAGCTGGATGCGGCCTTCAAGGTCGCCGAGAAGATCGACCGTGCCCGCGGCATCGAGCCGCTGGCGCTCGATGCGTTGGCGTGACGGGGAGGCGACGATGCACCTGCCCGGATTCGTTCGATCCCGCCGTTTCGTTCTGCTCGCGTTGCTGATGGTCGCCTTGCTTCTGGGCTCTGTCGCTTGGACGTTCCTGCGCCCACATGCCGCGGCACAAGTTGAAGCTCGCCCCCCGAGCCACGCAGAGACGCCACCATCGACGCCTTCACCACCAGCGACGCCTTCAACACCAGCGACGCCTTCAACACCAGCGACGCCTTCCGGGCCGCCCTGGCGCCATGGTCGGCCCGACGCACGTTTCACGGTGGTCGAGTACGCGGATCTGGAATGCCCGTTCTGCCGGACGTACTTCCCTGTGCTCAAGCGCTGGATCGACGAGCATCCCGAGGTGAACTGGCAATGGCATCACCTGCCGCTGGCCATGCACGAGCCGGCGGCCTCCGCCGAAGCACGCCTGGTCGAGTGCATCGGTGAGGCCAGGGGCGCCGCCGCGTTCTGGCAGGCCGTGGATTGGGTCTACGCTCACACGCGCGGCGACGGGCAGGGCCTGCCCGAAGGACTGCGCTATCCCGACCTCACGCCTGCTGTGCAGCACTGTCTCGCCAGCGACCGGCCCGACGCGGTGGTCCGCGCCCAAGCTGCGGAAGCGGAAAAGAACGGCATCACCGCCACGCCGATACTGCAACTGCGCGACCGCGAGACCGACAAGGTGATCCTGCTGCACGGCCCCGTCGAAGGCGACGCGCTGCTATCGGCCCTCGATCTGCTCGCCGCTGGTGACAAGACCGGCGTGGAGTCGTCACAAACCCGAGACATGCCCGCCGCGTCCGTCGGCGACATGCCTAGGTAGCCCCCGATCTTCAAGGCTACGGCGCGTCGTTACCGCGCTGATCGAACCCGTTCGCTTCGCATCCTTGCCCGCGAACAGCTGCCACGCCTGTGGTGGTGGATGCCCGTTCGTCCACTGTCCCATCCCCATCGTCCCCTGGAGGGTTTGCCCTCCCGGGGCAGGCGCCCTCCGATCTCATCCATTGGAGGTTCGCCATGTCTTGTGTCGTCGCCGACTCCCGCCCGGAGTCGCTCACCCTGATCGTCGCCCAGCACGAGGACTGGATCATCCAGCAGGCCATCACTTTGCTGGAGAAGCGCGTCTTCAAAGCTGGCCCGTCTCTGGGCAGTCCCGCCGCCGTGCGCGACTATCTGCGTCTGAAATTGGTCGTGGAGCCCAACGAAGTCTTCGCCGTCGTGTTCCTCGACAGCCAGCACCAGGTGCTCGCCTTCGAGCCGCTGTTCAGGGGCTCGGTCGACCAGACCTCGGTGTATCCGCGGGTGGTCGTCCAGCGTGCCTTGGCCCTCAACGCCTCGGCGCTGATCCTGGCGCACCAACACCCCTCGGGGGTGACAGAGCCCTCGATCGCCGATCGTGCGCTCACGGAGCGGTTGAAAGCCGCCCTGGCCATGGTCGACGTGCGTGTGGTGGATCACTTCATCGTCGGCAAGGGCAACCCATACTCCTTCGCCGAAGCCGGCCTGCTGTAGCTCTCCGCTATCCCGGTATGTGCCGTTCATCCCCATGGGAGCCCTCGGGCTCCCTTTCTTTCGGCAGCGCCCCTGCAAAACGGGGATTTCCCGGCGTCGGATTCTTTGTCGCTCCACGAGCGTCATTGGATTCGACTATGACCTGCATCGACACCACTGAGGCGCCACATGCAGTTTTCACCTTATGGCTTTCTTCCTGACCTTGCTTCGTGGAAATCCATGGCTGTCGCGGTGGCTGCGTGGTCGTGCATGGCCTTGTTCAGCCCGCTCGCAGCAGCCGATGTGCTGGTCGTCACCGACAGCCATCACCCGATCAAGACCATGGGTGGCGAGCGAATCATCGAGCTGGACCTGCCGGCCCGGATCGAGGCCGAACTCTCCGCCGGCCTGCCGGCCGATCCAGGCCAGGCCGAGGCCATCGTGCAGCAGCGGTTGCGTGAGGGGAAAGAGACACTGCAGCGCCGGATCGGGCGTGCCTACCAAGATGTCGCCGATGCCTGGGGCCTGGGCATTGCCGCGATTCCCGCGGTGGTGGTCGATCGCCGCTACGTCGTCTATGGCGAGCCCGACGTGGCACGCGCCGTCGCTCGTATCGATGCCCACCGGAGCGCACGGCCATGACCCGCCTGCCGACCGCGCCGTCCGGGCGCCTGCGGACAGCCATGGCCTCGCTGCTGCTCTGCGGCGCCACGTCGACCTTCGCCCTGGACACGGCGACCATCATTTCCTCGGCCGTGTCGCCGAATTGCCTGGAGTACCGCGTCGTCGGCATCTGCTACTGGTTGTTCTGCACCATGTTCGGTTGCTCGGTACGCACCTCGGTCAAGGTGCGCCACTACGTACCCGATGCCGTGGTGTCCAGCTACTCGAACACCGGCGAAAACCCATGGGTGGAAGTGCGGGCGATGAGCATGCCCAATCCCACAGCACGGGCCGGCGGTGATGGCACGACCAACCACGACAACGAGAACAACCTGGCCAAGTTCAAGAACGCGGACGTGATCGGGCATCCCGCGGGCTCGGTGTTCAGCCAGTTCGCCAGTGCATCCGGGTACACCTGCCAGGGCGCCGGCACCGCCTTCATGCCGTACCTTTTGAGCACGCTCGACACGCTGGCCTGGCGCTACAACATCCCCGAGATGGTGTACCCGGAAGCGCTGATCCCCGGCATGCGCGAGATCGGCGGCCGCACGACGCTGAACCTGTGGGGCAACGTCTATCCGCGCGGCGGCTTCCTGCACCAGACCGACGACTACAAGAGCGGCGCCGTGGTGGCGCAGCGCGCGGGCGACGTCGTGACGCGGCGCGCCCAGCCCCACGTCTACCAGCCGCTGCTCGCGACCGCGCGCGCCGGCTACTGGCCCGCCGGTGCCCTGGTGGAAGGCGATGCCTCCACCGGCAAATGGCAGGAACTGACGCCGACCCTCTCGAACACCTGCGCGGTGTTCCCGCACACCAACACGCGCGTGCAAGCCCGGCAAGGCGACTACGCCTGGGCACTGTGGCGGCCCTATGCCTGCTGCCGACGCCGGGGGCAGGTCTTCCTCGGCAGCGTTGATTTCCAGTGAGGTGTCTCCGATGAAAGCACTCATTTCCCGCTTCACTCAGCGTGCCAAGCCCTACACCCTGGCCGTCGCGCTCGCCTGTGCCGTAACGGCGGCCGGTGTCGCCTGGGCGCAGACCCGCATCGACCGCAGCAGCGTCAGCGTGAATGGCAGCGTCATCGGCGATGACGTGCTCTACAGCATCGGTGGCGGCAGGGCCGTGTCCATGGGCGGTGCTGGGAACATGCAGAGCATCGGCGTGGGGATCGGCTGGAACAGCAACCTGATCTGCGGAAACATGAGCATCACGACCACGCTGCAGAACCAGCTCAACGGCATCACCAACGGCTTCCAAGCGATCATGAGCACCGTGATCCAGAACGCCACCAGTGCGGTGGCGTCGCTGCCGGCGCTGATCATCCAGCGCGCCGATCCGGGCCTCTACAACCTGCTCACCAACGGCGTCCTGCAGGCTCGCCTGGACTTCGACCGCTCGAAGATGACCTGCCGGGCCATCGCCAACCGCCTGGCGGACATGGCGGGTGGGCAGGCCGGGTGGGACCAGCTCGCCGAGGGCATGGCACTGCGCGATGCGGTGAGCAGCACCGATGCCGTGTCGGCCGTCGAGCAGGCCGAGTCGAACAGGGGCAACAACGGCGTGCCCTGGGTCGGCGGCGGCAACGCGGGCGGATCGGGCCAGAGTGCGATCAAGGTGGTGGGCGACATGACGCGCGCGGGCTACAACCTGCTCAACGGGCGCAGCGCGACGGACACCTCGTCGATCCCGCGCACTTCCTGCGGCAACCGGCTGACCTGCCAGACCTGGTCCTCGCCTGGTGCGGCTGCAGCCTGGGCGACGCGCGTGCTGGGCGAACGTGAGCAGCGCACCTGCGATAGCTGCACCAAGACCCAGACCACTCCCGGGGTCGGGCTCACGCCGGTGATCCAGGAGGAGTACGAGACCAAGCTGCAGGCGTTGCAGGAACTGGTGACCGGTGCGAAGCCGACGACGGTAGCGAACCTGGAAGCGGCCGGCAGCAATTCGCTGCCGATCACCCGCGGCGTGATCGAGGCCTTGCGCGACGAGCCCGACCAGGACCTGCTGGGCAAGCGCCTGGCGTCGGAGGCGGCGCTGTCCAGCGTGCTGGAGAAGGCACTGCTGTTGCAGCGGACGCTGCTGACCGGCAAGAAAGAGCCGAACGTCGCGGCCAACGAGCTGGCCGTGAAGGCGGTCGACCAGGAGAACAGCGCGCTGGAGCAGGAGATCAACAACCTCAAGACCGAGCTGGAGCTGCGGCGCACGCTGGCGGGCAACTCCGCGATGGCCATCGTCCAGCGCCACGGCACCCGCGCCGGTGGCTCGCGCGGCATCTTCGAGGGCGACACCACGCGCGACCGGCTCAAGGAAGTCCAGAAGCCCCGGAGCACGCCATGACCGGCCGCACGTGGCTGCGGTGGCCTACGTGGCTGTTCAACCGTCGCGTGGGCGTCGCACTGCTATGGACGCTGCTGGTGGCCGGAATCGCGGTGGCCGTGAATGTAGTCGGCATTCACATCGTCGGCGGCATCGACGGCTGGGAGCAGTGGCTGCGTGCGCATTCCGCCCTCTTCCACGTCTGGCGGTTGCTTCTCTACGCAGCGACGGCCTATGGCTGGTGGTGGATGCGTCGGCGCCTGCTGCAACGCGAGCCGTCGGCCGAAGCGCATCACCGCCTGCTGCGCGTCGAGATCGCGGCCGTGACGACCATCGTGCTGCTCGAAGCCAGTCAGCTGCTGCGCCATGGCTGAGGCGGGGAGGATGCCATGACCCTCTACACGACCGACTACCTGGAGTATTACCTGACCCTGGTGGGCTGGCTGGTCAACAACGGCATCTGGAACATCCTCGTCGCCAGCGGCGTGTTCGCGCTGCCGTTCGTCGCCATCGTCATCCAGGAGTGGCTGCGGGCGCGCGCGGAAGGCGCGGACGAGGGCAACAAAGGTGTGCTGTCCTCGATGCGCATCGAGAACCGCGTCTGGGTGGCGATCGTGGTCATCATGTTCGCCGGCATCCCCTTCATTCCGGTGGATCTGAGCACGATCCGCTTCGATACGACCCGCTCCGCCCAGTGCCAGGTCAGCGTTCCGCAGCCGAAGGACACCGGCTGGTCCAACGCCTACACCACGCTCAACAACCAGAGCGCGCTGGTGCCGGTGTGGTGGTTCTTCATGCACGCCATCTCCAAGGCCGTCACGGGCGCCGCGGTGGCAGCGATTCCCTGCGGGACCGATCTGCGGCAGATGCGCATGGACGTCGATTCCACCCGCATCAACGACCCGGTGCTGGCGCAGGAGGTCGGTGATTTCGTGCACGACTGCTATGGACCTTCGCGCGCCAAGCTGTTCATGAGCCGGCCGACGCTCTCCGACGAGCAGATGAACGACGTGACCTGGATCGGCTCGAGCTACTTCCTCGACACAGCCGGCTTCTACGACACCTACCACTCGAGCACCCCGCGCACGGCCTGGCCTTACGACGCCACCCGCGACGCGGGGCTGGCCCAAGTGGACAGCGGCGGCGGCTATCCGAGCTGCCGGCAGTGGTGGTCGGACGGCAACAGCGGGCTGCGCGCCCGCCTGCTGGCCCAAGTCGATCCCGATCTGCTCTCTCGCATCGGCCGCTGGGCGGGGTTCCTGTCGCAGAACGAGGTCAACGACTCGGTGATCCGCGCCGTCGTCTCTCCCCGGCAGCAGAAGATGAACCAAGGCGCCGTCTATACCGACTACGGCGGACAGATCGAGAAGACGCTGCCCAACATCGTGACCCGCGGTGCCGGCGACCTCGGGATGACCGTAGGCTCGCTGGGCTTCTTTCCGGCCATGGACGTGGTCCGCCAGGCGTTGCCGATGGTGCTGTCGCTGCTCAAGATGGCGCTGGTCATCTGCATCCCGCTGGTGCTGGTGGTCGGTACCTACGAGCTGAAGGCCCTGGTCGCGGTGAGCTGCGCGGAATTCGCGCTGTTCTTCGTGGACTTCTGGTTCCAGCTCGCGCGCTGGCTCGACAGTACGATCCTCGATGCGCTCTATGGCTGGGGCTTCGGCGCGAGCCGGCCGCATTCGAACTTCGATCCCCTGATCGGCCTGAACAATGCCTTCGGGGATATGCTGCTGAACTTCGTCATGGCGACGATGTTCATCGTGCTGCCGGGATTCTGGGTGGCTGCGCTGGGATGGGTTGGCGTTCGGGCCGGCAATGTCCTGAACGGGCTTGCCGTTGCAACCGGCGACGCGAAATCAGCAGGAGGGAGCGGTTCGCGGCTCGCGATCTCGTCTGCCAAGGGATCCGCCAAGTGAAGGTGATCCCGATTCAGTCGCTAGCCTAAGGATTGTCGGGATCACCCATGTCGCGGCGCCACTCGCTTTTGTCATACAAGCCAAAGCCGCCGTGCCCCTCGCGCCATTCCGGCTTGCTCTCGTCCTCCGCGTTCCAAGCTGCTGGGTCGCGCACGCTCCAACCAGCAAGAGCCAGCAGGGCAAGCAGCGCCGCCAGCCAGAGTGAGGCGTAGGCCAGCACACCGAGCACAACCAGCTTGATGACGAGCAGCACCGCCGAGGCCACACCAGGCGCCCATCCTTGCACAATCAGCAGGCCGTGCGCCTTCCGGTCAAGTCGCACAATTCCCCGCCACATCCGACCCAGCGTCCGGCCGGCGCGTTCCGCGAAGTTGGTGTGTGCAGTGGGTTTCATGGTGGCTACCAAGTACGTTTCAAGGATTCTCCGGTGCACGCCAATCCGTCTGGCTCGCCGCCACCAGCGCCGCCCAATCGTTCGGCGGGTTGCCTCGGCCCAGCATTTTCTCGAACACCGCATAGGGGTCGGATCTGCTGCCCGCCGCCCGCAGGGTCTGCTCGTCGTTGACCCAGGCGAACACGATCGCCTTCACCTTGGAGTCGTAGCGGAAAAACAGGCGGAATCGCCGCCCGATCTTCGCGCGCCGCCAGTGGCGATAGGCCGGCCCCAGGGTGTTGCCCTGGCGGTACTCGTCCCGCGCGGGATCGCTCGGCACGACCTCCATGATCAACTGGCTCAACGCCCGAAACAGCTTGACGTTGGCGTTGCCCTCGAATCCTTGCGGGTCGCTCTGTTCGGCCCGCTCCGCGGCCACCTGCAGCTTGCGCAACTGCTCGATCACGCCCTCGTGGAACAAGAGCGTCCAGCCGTGCCGCTGCATCAGAGCGCCACTTCGCCGTCGATGTCTTCATCGAGATTGACCGCGTGGCCGGCATTCGCCAACATGGCTCGGGCCAGATCATCCGGCAGGGACTGGACGTGCCGACCGGCCCGGATGTCGGCCTCCAGCAGGCCCAGGAAGGCCTCGATGGCCGGGTCTTCGTGTTCGGCGTCCGCGCGGGTCACGATAATTTCGCCTCCGCGCAGGTCGAAGGCCACTTTTCCGCCGGCGTCCACGCCCAGTGCCTGCCGAATGGGCTTGGGCAGTGTGATCTGGCCCTTGGAGGTCAGCGTGGCGACTTCATGGATCTCAGGCATGGCTGTTCTCCTGATGACAATACTTGCATGGTAAGGAATATTCCTTACATCGTCAATCTGCTTGAGCATGGGACCTCCGTCCAGTTGAAAGAGAAGGCCCCATCGTAGGCCCGGCACAGGCCGCCTTCCCGCCAGAATCCGATTTGGGCCAGTCCCCCATTGGCTGTGGCTCGGCTGCCTTCGCTGCCCTATACCAAAGGCTTTCCGACAAAGGACAAAGGGCTGGGAAGGGGCAAGGGAACGGGGTCAAGGGGAAAGGCCCTACCCGAAAGGGCCAAGAGGCTCCCCCGAACAGCCCGCCATCCAGGATTCGCCATGCTCTCGCTGTTCCAACGCAAACGGATGCCACCTGCCACCGCAGTCACGCCCACTCCCTCCGCCGAGCCCCCCAAAGGGCTGACGCGGACGGAATCGGCCGCATCACTGCTGGCGACACCGCGCCGGCAGAAGCTGCTGGAACACATCTGGCAGCGCACGTCCGTCTCCCGTGACCAGTTCGCCACGCTGTATCGGGCGCCACTGGAGCGCTACGCCGAGCTGGTCCAGAATTTCCCAGCCTCGGAAAGCCACCACCACGCCTACCCGGGCGGCATGCTGGACCACGGCCTGGAAATCGTGGCCTACGCGCTGAAGCTGCGACAGCCCCATCTCCTGCCGGCCGGTGCCACGCCGGAAACCCAGGCCGCCCAGGCCGAGGCCTGGACCGCCGGCATCGCCTACGCAGCACTGCTGCACGACGTCGGCAAGGTCGCCGTCGACCTGCATGTCGAGTATGCCGACGGCACGATCTGGCATCCCTGGCATGGTCCGCTCCGGAAGCCGTACCGCTTCCGCTACCACAAGGCGCGCGAATACCGGCTGCACAGCGCAGCCACCGGGCTGCTCTACGCCCGACTGCTCGACGCCGGTATCTTCGACTGGCTCAGCGGATATCCCGACCTGTGGTCGGCACTCCTGTACGTGCTGGCCGGCCAGTACGAGCATGCCGGCATGCTCGGGGAACTGGTCGTGCAGGCCGATCAGGCCTCGGTCGCCCAGGCGCTGGGCGGTGATCCGGCCAAGGCGCTGGCGGCCCCCCGCCATGCGCTCCAACGCAAGCTCCTCGACGGATTGCGCTACCTGCTCAAGGAAGAGTTCAAGCTGAACCAGCCCCAGGCCTCGGACGGATGGCTGACCCAGGACGCGCTGTGGCTGGTCAGCAAAACGGTCTCGGACAAGCTGCGCGCCCATCTGTTGGTCCAGGGCGTCGATGGCATTCCGTCCAGCAACACCGCCGTCTTCAACGTGCTGCAGGATCATGGCATTGCGCAGCCGACGCCGGAGGGAAAGGCTATCTGGAAGGCCACCATCACCAGCGACGCGGGCTGGTCTCACACCTTCACGCTCCTGCGCCTCGCGCCATCCCTGATCTGGGAAGGTAATCAGCGGCCCACACCGTTCGCCGGCACAGTGACGGTGGTGCAGGAAGAGGGGGAACCAACAGTTTCCGCGTCGTTGCCCGCCGTACCGGACTCGGCCGCCTCCGAGCCTCTGTCGGCGCAGCCAGCCGGCGAAGGCGTCGAGGCGCTTCTGGATCTGCTCGACACTCCAGATATCGCATCGGCCGTTCTCTCGTCGACCTCCGAAATGTTTTCTCCAACCCTGGAAGAGCCGCCTCTTGAGTCAGGTGAATCAAGGTTACCGGCCGACTCGGCGGCGTCTGCGTCGACTCCAGGATTGGAGGAAACGCCGTCAGGCGAGCATTTCGTCGCCTGGCTGCGCCGGCATATCGAAGAGCGCAAGCTCATCATCAACGACACCAAGGCATTGGTGCATACGGTCGCCGATACCGTCTATCTGGTCAGCCCTGGCGTGTTCCAGCGTTACGCTCAGGAACATCCAAGAACTGCCTTCCTTGCCAAGCAAGACCAACTGGCCGATTGGCAATGGGTGCAAAAACGCTTCGAGAAGCTGCAATTGCACCGCAAGCAGCAGAATGGTCTGAACATCTGGATATGCGCAGTCACAGGGCCGCGGAAATCGCGGAGACTCCACGGCTACCTGCTGGAAGACCCGCGAGTCCTGTTCAGCGATATGCCACCGAACAACCCTTACCTGTCGGTATCTGCTGCCGCCGATCCTGTGTAGGAAGGCACCTATCGGCAACCCACCCATGAATCACGGAGCGAGTCCAACGTACGAGATCGTCCAAAGGAAGGTCACCACGATGATACAGCCGCCAGTGACGCATGGTCTCCCGCATCGCTTTCGCCGCTCTGTCACTCACGGCAGGAGAGAAACTGACAAAGAGCCCGCCCCTGCAAGCCGACTTCGAGGGGCCTCCCCTCATCTTTGGTAAAGCATCGCTTCCACCTCGTCATTGGCGGTTGCGTTCGTAGCACACGATGCCCTGGTACTTGGCAATGAGCACCTGTTCGCCCAGGGCAATCGCATGAATGCGGCTACTCCAGACCGAAGAGGTGAGCGCGGTATTCGTCGGATGTTGCGGCAATAAGCCTGCGCAGCTTGATTCCGCCTTTGCGGGGGATGGGATCGAGGCGAATGAGGTTCAGCGTGATGTGCTTGAGCACAGCCAAGTTGTGAGCGGCGTGGCCCGTGCGGGCGCGCATCTGGTCGTCGCCGAAGACGACGTCCATGCACCAGTGCAGACGGTTCTCGACGGCCCAGTGCGAGCGGACGGCGTGGGCTAGGCGCTGCGCATCGGGCGGCAGGCTGCTGATGTAGCAGCGCCGCTCGGAGGTGGTCTTGCCTTTGATCGTGCGCTCGGATTCGATGACGACGAAGGATTTGAGATCAGGCCACTGTGCCGGATTGTGCAGGCAGTCGAGCTGATCGAAGGCAAAGCAGCGGCGATGCTCGATGCGTCCGTGGTTCTTGTCGATGTCCTGGTAGAAACTGTGGGGCGTCTTGGCAGGCGCAGTTGCCTTGAACTGGGTAAAAAAATCGCCGATCGCCTCGGCGAGCGTCGGATGGTTGTCCTTGACCGCCAGGACATAGTCGGCGTTCTTGTTGCGAATTGCCTGCGCAATGTTGGCCTGCGTGCCCATCGCATCGATCGTCACGATACAGCCTTCGAGGGCCAGCGTTTGCAGCAGCGTCGGAATCGCCATCTTCTCGTTGGATTTTTGCGCCGTGGCCGTCTGCCCCAGCACCAGCCCTGCACCGGCCGCAAAGGCGCTCACCAAATGCAACGCGGTCGCATCGACCTTGCCCGTGCGCCGACTGGTCTTGCCGTCGATGGCGACCACCGCATCAGGCCCCAGTGCGGGCAGGATGCTGCTGACCCAGCGCCGGAAGGCGGCTTCGAATTCGCTCGGATCGATCAGCCCGAACAGCCGGCCAAACGTGTCATGCGACGGAATGCCGTGTTCGAGCTTCAGGTAACGCCGAAACCACGCGAGCTTCTCGTTTGCCCACCCTTCGATCTCGACGAAGGTATCGGCTCCGGCAAGGACGCCATTGACCGCCACTACCAGCACCTCCACCAGATCGTGCGCGTCTTCCTCGCCTGACGCGGGTCGCTGATCGACACAAACACGTCCGCCAACCGCAACCGGCCTTCCGTCTCCATGAGTCGCCCCAAAAAGACAGAAAACTACACAAAACAAACGCTTGTGAACAGCCCCTTCGTAACATCATGATTGTCAACGACAATTCTCACGGGGCGCCACCGCGGATTCATGCGATTGCCCTGCCTGTTCGCCGGGCTCGGCGCGGGATGCCAACGTCCATAGTCCATAGTGTCCACCATCGAACTTGGTGGACACGATCTTCAGCGGATGACCGCGCCATGGGACAGGTGAGTTTTCCGGGCGCTTACGCTATGTCGGCCAGCCATTCGCTCATGCCGTTGAGGAATGGCTTGGCGCTGAAGTCCAAATCGCCAAGCACAGCGAGTTGCATTCCTTTGCCGTCATGCCTCAGCTATGGGTCGTCGAGCGGTCATTCGCCTGGATCGAGAAATGCCGCCGCCACTGGAAAAACTGCGAGCGGAAACTCAACACCAGCTTGCAGTTCGTCCACTTGGCCTTCATCGCACTACTGCTCAAAGGATTGTGAACAGGTTCTCAGTAGGCTGGATGGTGCAAACCACATCTGACAGCGATATACTGATCGTTCGTTAAGTTTATCGGAAGGGCCACCAATCTATGATCCGCCAGCCGATTAGGATCATTCGCAAGCGAAAAACGCGGGAAGAGATTCTTGAGCTATCGACGCCTTTGTTTGCGCGGCACGGTTATGACGGCGTCTCGATGCGCGATATCGCTGCCGCCGTCGGCCTCACCCAGGCGGCGCTTTACTACCACTTCGCCGACAAGAACCAGCTCTATCTCGATACAGTGGCCTACGAATTCCGGGAAAGAGTGGCCGCACTGAAAGACATGCTGGCCGGCAACGGCACCCCATGGAAACGGCTTGAATGCTTTGTTGCGGGGCTCGCCCGGATGATGGCCTCGGACAAGGACTTTCTGCGGCTGGTGCAGTGGGTACTGCTGGACACCAACGAGGCGCGTCAGAGTACCTTGGCCAAACAGGTATTCAGGGACATGTTCGTTGCCGTCCACGATCTCGCCAGCGAGTTGGACCCACATGTGGATGCCCACCTGCTCGCGATGTCGATCTTTGGCCTGGTGATCTTCCATTTCCAAGCCGGTGCAACCCGTAAGTTCATGCCAGGACGCCGGCCCCAGCAGGACAACCCCGAGGTATTGGCACGCCACGTATGCGATCTGCTGCGAGGGAGGCTGGCCTCAGCCGATGGGGAGGCACGCTGAGGATGGGGCGCCTGGACAAGCTCATACCGATACCCGGCCCCGCACACGCCGGATTTTCCACACTCTCACTTTGAAAAGGAGCAGCGACCATGGCCAAATCCACTTCCACTTCGAATGCGGCGCAGGAATCCGTTGCGGAGAAGAATCCGCCCGTCACCGCCGAGGAACGCTATCGAATGATCGCGGAGGCCGCCTATTTTCGCGCGGAAAAGAGCGGCTTTGTGGGCGGCAACGTGGCAGAGGACTGGCTGGAGGCCGAGGCCGAGATCGACCGGATGCTCAAGGAGCAGGGACGTCTTCCCTCCATGACGCCAGAGGAACTCGAGCAACGCGTACAAGGCGCACTTGCCACCGACCCGGCCGCGGTCGCCTCTCAGGTGCGTGCGATCACGCTCGATGCTCTCACGCGCGGGCATCTTGATGCCGATGCACTCAAACGCGTGACGGCGGCCGTGGTCAGAGGCGCCCGCGAAGGCGCCGTGCCGCTCGGGGAACGCGGCGGACAAGCGCTGAAAGAGGCGATGCGCGGTCTGGACGAGGCGCTGGCCGGCGCAGCGGAGGCCGCACAATTGGCCATTCAGGAGGCCACGGGTCGCACCAGTGAGTTCTCCCGGCAGGGGCTGAAGCAGGCGGCGGACGAACTGGCCACGCTGCAGACGCTGTTCATCGAAACGCTGCAGGACGCAGCGCGCGATACCCGGGGCACTGTCCAGGCCACCTTCACCGAGCTTGCCGAACATGCCCGCAGCAGTGGCTCGGCCGTCGGCCAACGTACCCGGATCGCGCTCGAGCAACTGACCCAGGCCGTTACGGCAGGTGCGCGCGAACAGGCCAAGAAAGGGGCGGAGGTCGTGCGCCATGAAGCCGCGCTGCTGGCCGGTCTGGCCGCCGGCCTGCTCCAAGGCATCGCTGCCCGCCTGGAATCGAAAGAGACCGGCAAGGACGTTTGATGCTATGGCAAGCGATCGGCGCCGTCTGCGACCTGGGCCGCCTGCATGACATCGCCTCAGTCCTGATCCGCTACGGCTTCGGCGATCTGGTGCGGCGGATCGGCATGGCGGGCGCCCTGGAACGTGCCGGCCGCGCCCTGCACTGGCACGAACCGGAGGAACTGGCGCGGCTGGAGCCGCCGGCCCGCTTGCGCCGGGCGCTGGAGGAGCTGGGGCCGAGCTTCGTCAAGCTGGGGCAGATCCTCGCCACCCGCGTAGATCTGTTCCCGCCGGAATGGATCGCCGAGTTCAGCAAGCTGCAGGACGCGGCGCCCGCCATCCCTTTCGCCGAGCTGCTGCCGCAACTGACGGAGGACCTGGGCGAGCCGCCCGAGGCCATCTTTCCGCGCCTGGAGATGCAGGCGCTTGCGGCGGCCTCGCTGGCCCAGGTGCATCGCGCCTGGCTTGCTGACGGCACGGCGGTCATCCTCAAGGTGCGGCGCCCCGGCATCCGGCCGATCGTGGAGGCTGACCTGCGCCTGCTGGCCCGTCTCGCCGAGATCGTCGAGGCGGAAGCGCCCGAGTTGCGCCGCTACCGGCCGCGGGAGGTGGTGCGCCATTTCACCCTGTCGCTGCGCCGCGAACTGGATTTTTCCGCCGAGGGCCGCAGCGCCGAGCGCATCGCCGCCCACTTCGCGGATCACCCCGAGATCGTCGTTCCCCGCATCCACTGGCCGTGGACCGGCGGGCGGCTCAATGTGCAGGACTATGTCGATGGCATTGCCGGCCGCGACCTGGCCGCCGTGGACGCGGCCGGCCTCGACCGCAGGCTGCTGGCCCGTCGCGGTGCCCGGGCCGTGCTCAAGATGATGCTCGAAGATGGCTTCTTCCACGCCGACCCGCATCCCGGTAACGTTTTCTACCTGCCGGACAACCGCATCGCCTTCATTGACTTCGGCATGGTCGGGCGCCTTTCCGAGGAGCGCCGCTATCAGCTGGCCGTGCTGTTGCACGGTCTCGTCAGCCACGATGCGGAGAAGGTGGCCGAAGTGCTGCTGGACTGGAGCGGCGGCGCCGAGATCGACAGCGAGACCTTGCAGCCCGAGATCGACGCCTTCGCCGACCAGTATCACGGCGTGCCGCTCAAGAACCTCGATCTGGGCGCCATGCTCTCCGACCTGGTCGCCATCCTGCGCGAGCACGGCCTCACCCTGCCGCCCGACCTGGCGCTGCTGATCAAGGCCTTCATCGCCCTGGAGGGACTGGGGCGCCAGCTCGACCCCGACTTCGACATGGCGGGCGAGGCTACGCCGTTTCTCGAACGGGTGCTGCTCGCCCACGCCGCGCCCGGCGCCCTGGTCTGGCGCGGCTGGCGCGCCTTGCGCGACACGCTTGCCCTCGTCGCCGGGCTGCCGCAAGACCTGCGCCAGCTCCTGCGCGCCGCGCGGCGCGGCAAGCTCCTGGTGCAAGTCGAGGTCCTGCCCCTCAAGCATTTCGGCGACCGTCTCGACCGCGCCGCCAGCCGCCTGGCGATCAGCGTCGTCACCGCCGCCCTGATCATCGGCTCGGCCATCGTCATGACCGTCGAGCGCGAGCCCGGCCTGCCATCTTTCGGCTTGCTCGGCTTCATCGCCGCCGTCATCGGCGGCATCTGGGTGCTGTTCTCCATCTGGCGTGGCGGCAAGGGCTAGAGATGGCGAAACCCGCACCCGAAACCGTTCCCAATCCGCCCGCGCGCAAGGTCGGCCTGGCGCTGGGCAGCGGTTCAGCGCGCGGGCTGGCGCACATCGGCGTGCTGCGCGCCATCGAGGAGGCCGGGATCAAGGTCGATCTGGTCGCCGGCACCAGCATAGGCGCGGTGGTGGGCGCGGTATATGCCGCCGGCAAGATCGGGGGCTTGGCCGATCGTTTTCGCGCCTTCGATTGGCGCCAGATCGCCGGTCTGCTCGACCCCGTTCTCCCCCGCTCGGGCCTGATCGACGGGCAAAGAATCGCGGACTTCGTGCGCGCCCATGTGGCAGCGGCAAACATCGAGGACCTGCCGATTCCCTTCCGCGCCGTGGCCACCTGCATCATGAGCGGCGAGGAGGTGGCGTGCGCCTCGGGCGACCTGATCGATGCGGTGCGTGCCAGCATCTCGGTGCCCGGCATCTTCACGCCGGTGCGCAGCAATGGCCGCATTCTCGTCGACGGCGGTCTGGTCAACCCGGTGCCGGTGAGCGTGGTGCGTGCCATGGGCGCTGGCCTGGTCATCGCCGTCGACCTCAACCACGACATCGTGGCGAGCCGGGTATCCCGCCAAGATTCGAACTCACAGGGAACATTCCATACCCAGGCCATGGCGCGCCTGATGGCAAGCCTGCGAACAAACCCCGGCTTGGCCCAGTTCGAAGCCTGGCTGCACAAGGAGCCGGAACCGCTGCCGGGCATCTTCGACGTGCTGCTGAGCTCGATCTACATCATGCAGGCGCGCATGACCCAGGCCAGCCTGCGGCAGGACAAGTCGGACATCCTCATCCGCCCGCCGCTGGGCGCGGTGCGTTTCATGGAGTTCGACCGCGCCGAGGAAATCATCGAGATCGGCTACCGCAGCGCGGCGCAGCAATTGGCCCGCTGGGCAGGAGCGCCCACTGATGACTGACAGGCATCCCATGAACTTCCCCGAGGCTGTGATGACGGGCGTCCGCGCCGCCATTACAGGCGCCCTGACCTGCGAGGCCGCCCCCGTCCAGCTTGCCTTGCGCCTGTTGCTGTCAGGCCAGCAGATTCCGATCCGGGCGCTGGTGACCAGCAGCTTCCATCCCGGGCAGGCGGGCATCGATGCCGGCACGGCCCTGGACCTGATCCATCTCAGCCTGCAGCAATTGCATGCCCACGTCGATGCGGCGAGCGGCCCATCCGCGCATCTCGGCAACGCCGCCACCGTGCTGGCGGGCGACTACTTGACCACCGGGGCCTTCCGCCTGCTGGTGCGCTGCGCTGACCTGCAAGTCCTCGCCCTGGTTTCTAATGCGGTCAACCGTGCCGCGGAATTGGAGGCCGCCAATCTGAGCCCGGCGCGAGATGGCGTCGATGACCCGACGCAGCGGGTGCGAACCCGTCAACGGTTGGCGGCGCCGCTGGGCGGGGCGGCCGGTGCCACAGGGGCTGCGCTCGCGGGCTACCCGGAACCGCTCGCCGGCGTCGCTCGGCGCTACGGCGAAACCCTCGTGGCGAGCCACGTGTTGCTGCAAGAAGCCAATGCCATGGAGCGCTGCGAGGCACGCACCGCCCTCCTGTGCGCCGCGCGCGACCTGTGCCGTCAGGCGACGCAGGAGGCGCGCACCCTTGCGACGGCCACAGGGAACGGCCGTCCACTCGAACTGGCTGAACGGATCGCTGCCAGCATCGAGGCTGGAGGCAGTGAAAAGTAATCATGAATTTAATGAGCCCCAACCCTCAGCCGGCCCGCGTGACAAGCCAGCAGGGAATGAAAATGGACGCGTCCTTGCCACCGAAGAAGATCGTCATTTTCTATTCGTCGATCGGCTACGGGCACATCAGCGCTGCTCAAGCCATAAGGGCTGAAATACATCGACAATCCCGGCGCACCGAGGTGGTTCTACAGGACATTCGCGCCTTCATGCACCCGGTTTGGCGGAGAGTCGACGAACGCCTGTACTGGTTCGTCGCCAGCAACTTGCCCGAGTGCTTCGAGAGCCTGTTCGACGCGACGCAAACCGGAGGCAACCGCATTCCCTCGCTGTCGATGCTGCCCACTGACTACCCTGAGGGGAAAGTTAACGCCTACCTGACCCAAGAGGCGCCGGACGTCATCCTGTCGACCCACTACGGCGCCGCCCAGGTGCTGGGAACGCTGCGCGAAAAGGGGTTCCTGGCCAATCGAAGAATCGGATGGCTGCATACGGACTTTTTCGAGGGCTACTTTCCACGTATCTCCAAGCTGATTGATCGCACCTTTCTGGCGCACCCGGAACTGGAATCGCGCTGGCTGGCGGCAGGCGTGCCACCGGACAAGGTAATCACCAGCGGGATGCCGGTGCAGTTTGAGGCGGTGTCCGCAGTCGCTCGCCAGGACATCCGCGCGCGTATCGGGTTATCGCCGGACATTCCCACCCTGACGCTCGCGGGCGGCAAGGAAGGCCAGGGGGACTATGCGGGCATCATCGACGGCGTGATGCGTCATGTTCCCGGCAGCCTGCAGATCATCGCCGCCTGTGGCGCGAATGCGCGCCTGCGCGCCAGGCTGGAGGAGCTGCGCGGAAGCCTGCCGTCGCGGCTAACACTGAAGGTCGTGGGACTGGTGCCACGATCCGACATGACTGCGTACATGGGTGCCGCCGACGTCCTGATCACCAAGGCGGGAGGACTGACGCCGGCGGAAGCGTTCACGATCGGCGTGCCGACTATCCTCCTCGATGTCATCAGCGGCCACGAGCGCGAGAACGCCGCCCTGTTCGTGCGCCAAGGGCTGGCCAGTTTTGCTGGCAATGCGGAAGACGCGGGAAGACTGGTCGAGGAAATCCTCTCCGATCCGGTCCGACGGGAAGAAATCCTCACCGCCCAACGGCAGTACAGAGAGCGGACGAACATCGTCAGCATCGCCCGGTTCGCACTGGACGACGCGGAGGATCCCGTACATCCATTGCCGACTTACGGGGTCGAAGATGGCGCGCCGGTGCTCGGTATCGACGCAGCGCTCGCACGACTCGACGCCGAGTCACCGGCCGAGGTCGAGTTGCTGCTTTCCTACGCGACCTCGCAGACGCCGGAGCGGCTCGTCCGCGAAAATCCGTTCGGACACCTTGCCATCCGTATCGAGGGCGTCGTTTATAGCGCGAACTACATCGCGGACCCTTCCGTCGATCCAAATTTTCTCCAGCACGTGAGCCTTGCGGACTATTTGTACGGTGTCACTCGTCCGTCCCCATCGCAAGTTCATACCAACACCTATGGCATGGCCTACGGCCGCGAGACGCTCGGTTTGCGCGTCCGGGGCGTTCCCCCCGAAAGCCGCGCCGCGATGGTGGCCGAGGCGCGCCGCCAGGAAGGCGCGTTCCGGGATGGCAGCCTGCAATGGCACCGGAGCGATTTCAATTGCGCGGACGTCGTGGCGCAGATGCTTGCGGCCGGTGGCTATGGCCGCCGCTCCCTCGGCAACCGGATAGGGCTGCCGAGCATGCCTTTGGACGTGTTCGAGGGCATCCGAGCACGGTTCGAAGAAGACCCGTCGTTGCAGGAGGAATTGATCGCCTACCGTTTGCTGCCTGGAACTCAGGCGCCTTATCGCTTTTCCCGTTTTCCGCTCTCGATGTGGCAGCCATTGCGCTCGATGGCGCGCGTGCTCAGCGACGCGTCTCGCGACGAGCTTGAGCAGGCAACAACCCGACAGGTCACTGGGTATTTCAGCGATTCCCGGCTTTATGTCGAGGACTTGCGGGCCTGCCGGTCGGCATCGGGAACCGAGGATATCCCGCTTGTCGAGCGTCCTCCCCTGGCACTGGAGGAGGCGATCCTCGCCGACTTGCGGCGTGTGCTCGCGGTGTACTTGGAACTTCCGTTCCAGCGGATCGGGCGCTTGGAGGGTCGCCCTGCCATCAAGGGGTTTGACGCGCTCGTCAATCGGGGACTCGAACTCGCCCGGCTGGCGACGGAGCATGCCGAAGACGGTCTGCTCCGTCTTCGCGCGGACCGGCTGCGCGCGCTATTCAACCGGCTCGTGGAAGACTACGGGCAGATCGACCCGCAGCGCTTCGAATTGCGTCACGTCCAGGTCTACTTGGCGCAGCTACGGGCGTTCGAGTCGGTGCTGGGACGGGAGCTGTTGCCCCCGGGCGCTTCGTGGACCGACAGAGTGCGGACATCGCTGCATGTTTGGTGGCGTCAAAAGGTGGTGTTTGCTCGCCGCGTTGCCCAGGTGTATTTCCGCAAAAGAGAGAAGTAACTTGCCTTCACCACGCCCCCATTCAATGTGGCTCTCGCACGTTCTGTCCGGCGCTCTTCTGTCTTTCGGCAGCACACCGGCATTCGGTGCCGATCAGCTCGGCAAACAGTTTCAGATGCGGATGCCCCAGCCGGAGCGCGCTGCCTACGAGGCCGCTCCGCACCGGCCGCCGCAACACTCGCGGCACCGACAAGGCCGCGTCCGCAGAATGGCTGGCCCGCGTCCTGCTAATCACCATTTAAAGTCCAATCGGAAAAACCCGCCCCATGAAAAGAAAAAACCTGCTCACACACATGGCGCCGCTGGCGCTCTACGCTCTCTTGACCGGATGCGGTAAAGCGCCGGAGGCCCCGACTCAAATCGACGCCAAGACCTGGAATCTTCCGGTCATGACGGCGACCGCCAGTGCACCGGTCGAGTACACTACGGTCGGCTCGGTGGTGTCCGATCAGCGCGTCGAGGTCGCCTCGCGGCTGAGCGGTTATATCCGCGAGATCCGGGTGCAGGAGGGTGAACGGGTGCGGCGCGGCCAGGTGCTTGCCCGCCTCGATGCCGCGGACGTGGAAGGCGGCATCCGCCAAACGCGCGCGGCCCAAGGCGCAGCCGAGGCCGCCTTCCGGGATGCGCAGACCGACCGCGAGCGATTCGAGCGCCTGTTCGAACGCGGCAGCGTCTCGGAAAACGAGATGCGCAAGGTGCGCCTGAAGTTTGACGCCGCCCGCGAGGTCCTGAACCAGGCGCGCGCCGGTCTCGACACGGCGCTGGCCCAGCGCGCCTATGCCGAAATCGTCAGCCCCGTGGCCGGCACGGTGGTGGCCCGCCTGAAACGGGCCGGCGATCTCGCTGTGCCCGGCATGCCGTTGTTGACCGTGGAGTCGGGGCGTGGCCTGCTGTTCGAGACCTTCGTGGCGGAAGGCCAGGTCGCCGCCATGGGCGAGGGCAAGCCGGCGGTGGTCAGCCTTGACCGCCTGCCCACGCCCTTGGAAGGCACGGTGACCCGGGTGGTTCCCTCCGGCGATCCTGTTACTCGCAGCTACCAGGTCAAGATCGCGCTGCCAGAGACGGTAGGGCTGATGCCGGGGATGTTCGGCCGCGCAGTCTTCACGGTCGGGGAAAGCCCCTCGCCGGTGGTGCCGCGGCGGGCGCTGGCCGAGCGCGGCGGGCTCACCGGCGTTTTCGTGCTGGACGGCGAGGGCCGGGCGCTGTTCCGCTGGCTGCGCACCGGCCGCGAATGGCCCGACCGGGTCGAGGTGAGCGCCGGTCTGGCAGCCGACGAGCGCTTGGTGGCAGCGGTCGAGCCCGCCCTGCGCGACGGCGACCGCGTCATGCCGGCGGAGGCGCCGTGATGACCGACCGCAGACTCAACAGCGCCGGACGCCTGGCCGAGATATTCGTTTCCTCCAAACTGACCGTGCTGTTCATGCTCGCCTGTGCGCTGCTGGGCCTGCTGGCAATGGCGCTCACCCCGCGCGAGGAAAACCCGCAGATCGTGGTGCCCGGCGCCGAGGTGCGGGTGGCCCTGCCCGGCGCCTCCCCCGAAGAGGTGGAGGAACTAGTGATCCGGCCACTGGAGGGTATCGTCAAGCAGATCCCGGGGGTGGACCACACCTACGCCACGGCAATGAACTCGCTGGGCGTGCTGATGGTGCAGTTCAAGGTAGGGGAGAACAAGGAGAAATCCCTGGTCAAGCTCTACGACCGCGTGCTCGGCCAGCGCGACCGCCTGCCCCTCGGGGCGATGGAGCCGCTCATCCGCAGTGTGGACGTAGACGACGTGCCCATCGTCACGGTCACTCTGGCCTCGGAGCGCTATGACGACTATGCGCTGAAGCGGCTGGCCGACCGCATGCTGGAGGGGCTGCGCAGCCTGGAGGCGGTATCCACCACTTTCGTGCAGGGTGGCCGCGACCGGGAGATGCGCATCGAACTAGACCCGCAGCGCCTGCAGTCCTTTGGCGTGACGCTGGACCAGGTGCGCGCCTTCCTGAGCGCGGGCAACGTCGCCGCTCCCCTGGGCACGGTGGTGCAGCAGGGCGAGAACCGCCAGGTGTACCTGGACGGCTTCCTCGCCTCGGCGGAGGAGCTCGGGCGCCTGATCGTCGGCAACCACGCCGGCCGCCCCATCTACCTGGGCGAGGTGGCGCGCGTCGTCGACGGCCCCCCCGAAGAGCGGGATAAACTGAGCCGCATGGCCTTCGGTCCGGCCGATGCGCGCTTCGGCAAGGTGCAGCAGGCGGAGATGCCGGCGGTGACACTGGCTGTGGCCAAGAAGGCCGGCACCAATGCCGTGGTCGTTGCTGATGAGGTGCTCGCCCGCATCGAGCGGATGCGGGTGCAATTCGTACCGGCCGACGTCGAGCTCGTGGTGACCCGCAACGACGGCCAGAAGGCGGACGCCGCCGTCAACGGCCTGATCGAGCACCTGGGCATCGCCGTGCTGGCCGTGTTCCTGGTGACCGCCGTCTTCCTGGGGCTGAAGGAGGCGCTGATCGTGGGCGTGACGGTGCCGCTGATTCTGGCGCTCACCCTGGGCGCGGCCTATTTCGGGAGCCTGACCATCAACCGCGTCTCCCTGTTCGCGCTGATCCTATCGCTCGGGCTGCTGGTCGATGCCGCGATCGTCGTCATCGAGAACATCCACCGCCGCTACGCCCGCCTCGGCCAGGAGGACAAGGCGCGGGCCACGGTGCAGGCGGTCAACGAGATCGGCTCCCCCACCAACCTGGCGACGCTGGCGGTGATGCTGGTGTTCGGCTCGCTGCTGATCGTCTCCGGCATGACGGGGCAGTATTTCTATCCGGTCGCCTTCAACGTCCCCGTCGCCATGGCCGCCTCCCTGCTGGTGGCCTATGCCGTCGTGCCCTGGGCGGCCAACCGCTGGCTCAAACCGGGCGAGGGGCACGACCTGGAAGACCACGACACCGGGGACCGCCTGCACCGCTTCTACCACGCGCTCATGGCGCCCTTGGTGGACCGCCCGCCCAGACGGCGGGGCGTCTTTCTGCTGGCCGCCCTGGCGATCGTGCTCTCCCTGTTCCAGGCCGCCTGGCAGTTCGTGCGCCCGGCGGGTCTGAGCGGGCCGCAGACCTGGTTCGGCGTCGAGATGGCGATGATGCCCAAGGACGACAAGAATACCTTCAACATCACCTTCGACCTGCCGGAGACCACCCCGGTAGAAACCACCGATCGCCTCGCCCGTGAGATCGGTGCCCTGTTGCGCCAGAACCCCGACGTGAGCGATTACCAGAGCTGGATCGGCCAGGCCGGTGTGATCGACTTCAATGGCCTGCTGCGCGGCGCCGGCAGCAAGCAGGGACCGCATGTGGGGGAAGTCCGCGTCAACCTCCGGGACAAAACGGCGCGCGACAAGACCTCAATCGATATCGTTCGCGAGCTGCGTCCCGCGGTGCAGGCCATCGCCGCGCGCTTCCCCGGCAGTACCGTGCAGCTGGTGGAAGACCCGCCGGGGCCGCCGGTGCGCGCCACGGTGCTGGCCGAAATCTACGGCACCGACCCGCAGCAACTGCGCGCGCTCTCCGGGCAGGTCAAAGCGGCCTTCGGGCAAACCTACGACATGGTCGAAGTCACCGACACCGAGGTCGAGGATGTGTACCAACACCGCCTGACCGTCGACCGGGAAAAGGCCGCGCTCTCCGGGCTGACCGTCGCCGAGGTGGCCGTCGCGCTGCGCCGCTTGATCGACGGCGAGGCATTGGGGCGCGCCCATGTTCAAGGCGAAAAGAACCCCGTGCCCATCCGCTTGCAAATCCCGCGCAGCCACCAAATCGACCCCGAACTGCTGACACGGGTGTCGCTGACCAATCGGCAGGGCCAGCGGGTGCCGTTGTCGGAACTGGTGCAGGTGGCGCCCGCCCGGGCCGACCGGCCCATCCTGCACAAGGATGGCGAGCGCGTCACCTTCGTGGGCGGCGAGCTCGAATCCACCGCCCCCGTCTACGCGGTGCTCGATCTCGACCGGCGCCTGGACGGCCTGGCGCTGGCCGACGGCAGCCGCCTTGTGACCGGCAACCTGCGCTTCAAGCCGGTGGCGCCCGACACCCTGGACGGCCCCCGCCTGCTCTGGGATGGCGAACTGCGCATGACGCTCGATACCTACCGCGACATGCTGGGTGCCCTGGGGCTGGCGATCACCTTCATCTTCCTGGTGCTGGTGGCCTATTACCAGTCCTTCAGCCTGCCGCTGGTCGCTATGGCGGCGATCCCCCTGGGGCTGGCCGGTGTCTTTCCGGGACACTGGCTCATGGGGCAGCCGTTCAACGCCACCTCCATGATCGGCATCATCGCCCTGGCCGGCGTGGTGGTGCGCAACTCGCTGCTCATCATCGACTTCGTGCTCGACTACCGGCGCCAGGGCATGGACCTGCGCGAAGCCATCCTCGAAGCCGGTGCGGTGCGCCTGCGTCCCATCCTGCTGACGGCGCTGGCCATCGTCCTGGGCAGCGCCGTGATGCTCGCCGACCCGGTGTTCGGCGGCCTGGCCATCTCGCTGATCTTCGGCACGCTGGTCTCCACCGTGCTCACCCTGATCGTCGTGCCCCTGCTGCTCTATCTGCTGCTGCGCCACAAACAGCGCAAAGAAGCGGCCACAAAAGAAGGAACAACATGAATTCCGCTCATCACCCAAAAAGACTCCGCGGCCTGCTGCCGCTGGCAGGCCTGGCCGCCGCGCTGCTCGCGGGCAACGCCGCTGCCGAATCCCTGCCGCAGGCATGGGACACCGCCCTGGGCGTGGACCGCGGCCTGAAGGCGGCGCGCGAAAACACCGGCGCCGCCGAGAGCCTGCTGGAGGCTGCCCGATCCAGCAGCCTGCCCAGCGTGAGTCTGGAGGCAGGCTATATCGCCCTCGACAAGACGCCGGCGTTCAGGGCCGACCTGCTCGGCCAGTCGCTGCAGATGCCGATGGCCCAGCAAGACAGCGCCGCCTACAAGGCCATGGCGACCCTGCCGCTCTACACCGGGGGCCGCATCGAGCGCGGCATCGATGCGGCGGCGGCGGGCCTGGAGGCGGCGAGGCTGGGCGAGACGGCCGACGTGCAGAACCTCAAGCTGCGCGTGGCCGATGCCTACGTCAACGGGCTGCGCGCCGGCCGGATGCTGAAGGTCGCCGAAAGCCATGTCGAGAGTCTGTCGGCCCATGCTCGCGATGTGGGAAACCTGCACGAGCAGGGCATGGTGGCCAGGAGCGACCTGCTCTCCGTGCGGGTCGCCCTGGCCGA
Organism: Azoarcus sp. CIB; assembly: GCF_001190925.1. Classification (NCBI taxonomy): domain Bacteria; kingdom Pseudomonadati; phylum Pseudomonadota; class Betaproteobacteria; order Rhodocyclales; family Zoogloeaceae; genus Azoarcus; species Azoarcus sp. CIB. The sequence continues at coordinate 4,929,773 of NZ_CP011072.1, read as the reverse complement.
TGCACGGCAAAAGGCCCTGCAGGCGGCCAATGCCCTGGATCTGGCCCGCGCGGCCTACAACCGGCTGCTGGGGCGACCGCTTGACCAGGCCGTCAGCTTGGATGAACTGGCCCCCGATGCGGGTCGGGTACCCTTGGCGCGCTTGACCGAGCGGGCGCTCGTCCAGCGCAGCGAATTGGCCGCGCTGGCCGGACAGATCGAGGCCTTACGCCATCAGGCGGCAGCCGTGCGCGGAGAAAATCGTCCGCAGATTGCGCTGTCCGGCGGCTATGGCTACCAGCAAAACCGCTATCAGGTGCATGAAGGGCAGTGGATGGTCACCCTGGGAGCCCGATGGAACGTGTTCGATGGCGGTGTGGCCGGTCACCGCGCCGGCGCGGTCGAGCGCCAGGCGGCAGCGTTGACGGAGCAGCGCGAGGAGCTCGCCTCGGTGGTCGCCCTGCAGGTGCGCCAGACTTGGCTCGACGTGGAGGAAACGGGAAAGCGCATCGAGGTCACCCGCTCGGCCATCGACCAGGCCGAGGAAAACCTGCGCGTGGTGCGCGACCGCTATGCCAACGGCCTGTCCACCCATACCGAGGTGCTGGACGCCGAAACCCTGCGCGTCAACAGCGAGGCCAATCACGCCGCCGCGCACTATGACGCCGCGCTGGCTGGACTGCGACTGAAGCGTGCCGTGGGCGATCTTTAGAGAGGGAGCCAGCGTGAAGAAAAACATCCCGTCCGTTGGGCTCGTTTCCGGATTGACCGTGCTGGCCCTGCTCGCCGTCGCGGGTTGGTGGTTCTGGCTGCGCACGCCGCCGCTGCCTGATGGACTGATCCAAGCCAACGGCCGTATCGAGGGCGATCACTATGCCGTCGCCGGCAAGATGCCGGGTAAGGTGGCTGATCTCCCTGCCCGCGAAGGGGATAGCACGCAGAAGGGCAAGGTGCTCGCCCGCCTGGACGATGCCCAGGTCCGCGCCAGACTCGATCAGGCCCGCCAGGCGGCAAGCGCCATGGAGGCGCAATGGCGGGCTGCGCAGACGGCGCTCGCAGTCGCGCGCAAGGACCTGCCCCTGGCGATCCAAACCGCCGAGGCCAACCTCGCCCATGCCCGCGCGCAGCTCGCCTCGGCCCACTCCAGCGCGGAGCAGGCGGCGCGGGATGCCGAGCGCTTCCGCAGGCTGGCCGAGGCGGGAACGGTGGATCGGCACCGTTACGAGCAGATGGCGCTGGCCGCCGAGGTTGCGGCCAACCAGGCGCGCTCGGCCGAAGAGGCCGTGCGCGTGGCGGAAAGGCAGCTTGCCCAGGCGCGTCTGGGCGATGAACGGCTGCGCGCCAGGGAGGATGAAGTCAAGGCCCTGGCCGCCCAGCTCGATCAGGCGCGGGCCGCGCTGAAAGAGGCCGAGAGCGTGCTCGCCGATCTCGCCATTGTCGCGCCTGCCGACGGCATCATCACCCAGCGTCTGGTGAATGCGGGCGAGGTGGTCGGCGCGGGTGCGCCGCTTTTCGACATCGTCGATCTCGACCGCCTCTATCTCAAGGCCTATGTGCCGGAGAAGGACATCGGCAAGGTGCGCCTGGGGCTGCCGGCGCGGGTGTACACCGACGCCTTCCCCGACCGGCCGTTCCCCGCCACGGTGCGCTACATCGCCGCGCGGGCGGAGTTCACGCCGAAGGAGGTGCAAACACCGGACGAGCGGGTCAAGCTGGTCTATGCGGTCAAGCTGTATCTGGATGTAAACCCGGAGCACCGCCTCACGCCGGGGCTGCCGGCCGATGCCATCATCCGTTGGCGCGAGGACACCCCATGGGCGAAGCCGCGCCGCTAACGCCCGCGCCGGCCGTCCGGGTGCAGGGTTTCGGCAAGCGCTATCGCCGGCAGGCGGCGGTCGCCGGGGTCGATCTCGAGGTGCGGCGCGGTGAAATCTACGGCCTCATCGGGCCGGACGGCGCCGGCAAGTCCAGCCTCATGAAGGCCGTCGCCGGGGTGCTCGCCTTCGAGGAGGGCTCGATCGAAATGTTCGGCATCCGCATCGATTCGGAGGCGGCGGCCGAGCGGGTGAAGGGCCGGCTCGGCTTCATGCCCCAGGGCCTGGGCCTCAACCTCTATCCCGAGCTGTCGGTGGAAGAAAACATCGACTTTTTCGCCCGCCTGCGCGGCGTGCCGGCCGCAGAGATTGCCGCGCGCAAGGCGAAGCTCCTGGCCATGACGCGGCTCGACCGCTTCACCGGCCGGCCGATGAAACACCTCTCCGGCGGCATGAAGCAGAAGCTCGGCCTCGTCTGCACCCTGATCCACGAGCCGGAGCTCATCGTCCTGGACGAGCCCACCACCGGTGTCGATCCGGTCTCGCGCCGGGATTTCTGGGCCATCCTCGCCGAGCTGTTGCGCGAGAATGGCATCACCGCCCTGATCTCCACCGCCTACATGGACGAGGCCGAGCGCTTCCACCGCCTGTCCCTGATGCACGGCGGGCGCGTGCTTGCGAGCGGCGAACCCGATGCGATCCGGGCCCGGACGCCGGGCAGCGTGGTGGAACTCGAGGCCGAGCCGCAGGTGGAGGCGCTGGACCGCATCCAGGCCAGCCTTGCGCAGGCGGAGTCGGTGGGGCCGCGGCTGCGGGTGTTCGTGGACGACGCGGAGCCCGAAGCCGCCGTCGGCACGGTAGCCGGGCTCCTCAAGGGACTGTCTCTGCGGGACCTGCACGCCACCACGCCCGATCTCGAGGACGCCTTCGTCGCCCTCCTGCGCCGGCAGCGGCTGGTCGAGGAGAGGGCCGTTGCCAAACCTCGGGCCGGCGACGGCGATCCGCCTGGCGACGATGTCGCCATCCTCGCCAAGGATCTGACGCGGGATTTCGACGGCTTCCGTGCCGTGGATCGCGCGAGCTTCACCGTCCATCAGGGCGATATCTTCGGTCTGGTGGGCGCCAACGGTGCCGGCAAGACCACGCTGATCAAGATGCTCACCGGCATTCTGCCGCCCAGCGATGGCGAGGGGCGGGTGGCCGGGGCCGACATGCACTTTGCCGCGCAGGCGATCAAGGCGCGCATCGGCTACACCTCCCAGGCGTTTTCCCTGTATCAGGACCTGAGCGTGCTGGAGAACCTGCGCCTCTATGCCCGCATCTACGGCGTAGCGCGGCACGCGGCTGGCGAGCGCATCGAACAGGTGGCGGAGCTGACCGGGCTTACGGGCCGCGAGCGGCAGCTGGCGGGCCGCCTGCCGCTGGGCATCCGCCAGCGCCTGGCGCTCGCCTGCGCCCTGGTGCATCGGCCGCGCATCCTGTTCCTGGACGAACCCACCTCCGGCGTGGACCCGATCGGCCGGCGCCGCTTCTGGGACATCCTCGTCCATCTCGCCCGCGTGGAGCAGGTCGCCATCCTCATCACCACCCACTACATGAGCGAGGCCGAGCATTGCGACCGCCTGGCCCTGATGCACGCCGGACGGATCGTCGCCGACGACCCGCCCGCGGCATTGAAGCAGGCCCTGCGCGAGGAGGCCGGCGAGCTGCTGGAGGTCGCCACCGACCGGCCGCTGGCCGCCATGGCGCTGCTGGAGCAGGCGGGCTTCGCGGGGGTGGCGCTGTTCGGCCGGCACATCCATCTGTTTGCCCGCGATGCGCACACCGCGACGCGCGAGATTCAGACCATCCTCGCCGGCCGCGGCATCGGGCTCGCCGGCGTGACACCGCGCCCGCCCTCGCTGGAGGATGTGTTCGTCTACCGGATCACGGCCTTGGAACAGGGGGAGCAGCGGCTATGAACCTCGCACGCATCGCGGCGCTGGCCCACAAGGAGTGGCGCGAGATCGTGCGCGACCGCCTGTTTCTCGCGCTGGCCTTCGTGGTGCCCGCTGCGCTGATGCTGGTCTTCGGCTACGGCCTGTCGCTCGACGTGGAGCATATCCCGTTCGCGGTGGTGGACCATGACCGCAGCGCCCTCTCGCGCGACTACACCCACCGCTTCATCGACTCGCGCTACTTCGACTACCGGGGCCATGTGAAGAGCGAACGCGAGCTCGACCCCCTGCTCGCCGACAGCCGCATCCGCTTCGCCATCGTGGTTCCGCCAAAATTCGAGGAGAACCTCATGGCGGGGCGGCCCGCGGCGGTGCAGAGCCTGATCGACGGCACCTTCCCGTTTCGCGCCTCGACCAGCAAGGCCTACGTCATCGCCATCAACGCGGCCTTCAACGGCGAACTGCTGGCCGCCTATATCAGCCGCCGCTTCGGCGTCGCGCCGGAACGGGCGGCGGCGCTCGCCCAGCCGGTGCGGGTGCAGCTGCGCTATCTCTACAACCAGGAGCTCAAGAGCACCTGGTCGATCGCCACGGCGCTGGTCATGCTGGTGCTGATGGTGGCGCCTCCATTCCTCACCGCGCTGGGGGTGGTGCGCGAGAAGGAGAGCGGCTCCATCTACAACATCTATGCCTCCACCGTCACCCGCGGCGAATTCCTGGCCGGCAAGCTCCTGCCCTACGTGGGTATCTCCATCGTCAACAGCCTCATTCTGTGGGCGCTCGCCACCGGTCTGTTCGGCGTGCCGTTCAAGGGCGATCCGCTGTTCTTCTTCCTCTCCTCGGTGATCTATGTCACCTGCACCACGGGCATCGGCCTGCTCGCCTCGCTCATCGTGCGCACCCAGGTGGCGGCGATGATGCTGACCGTAGTCATGACCATCATCCCCTCCGTGCTGTACTCGGGCCTGCTGGTGCCCATCGCCTCCATGGACCCGCAGGGGCAATTCGAGGCGCACCTGTTTCCCGCCATGTATTTCACCGACATCGCCTTGGGCAGCTTCCTCAAGGGGGTGGGCCTGGAACAGCTCTGGGGCAAGGCATTGGCGCTGGCCATTTACGCGGCCGTGCTGTGGCTGATCAGCTTCGCGCTCTTTCACAAAAGACCGCGCACATGAACTCAAGGTTGACACTCTGGTGGTCGCGGCTGGCAGCGATGACAGTCAAGGAGCTGCTGCAGCTCTTTCGCGACGGCTTTCTGATGTTCGCCATCGTCTTCCTGTTCACCGCCGACATCTACATGACCCGCAATGTGCGCCTGGAGCTCAACCATGCCACGGTGGTGGTGCACGATGCCGATCACAGCGCCGCCTCCCGCGAGCTGATCTACCGCTTCCGTCCGCCTTATTTCCAGCTGGGCGGCGAGATCCAGGACAGCCGCGAAGGGCAGGCGCTGCTGGACCAGGGGCAGGCGCTGGCGGTGCTGGACATCCCTCCCTACTTTCAGCGTGACCTGCAGAGCGGCCGGCCCACGGACGTGCAGGTTCTGGTGGACACCAGCAACACCGTGCTGGGGACGCTGGCCGCCAGCTACAGTGGCCAGATCATCGGTCGCTACGGCTTCGAGGCGGCGCTGGCGCGCATGGGGGCGAGCGAGGCGAGCCTCGACACTGTCCCCATGATCCAGGACCAGCACCGCGTCTGGTACAACCCGAACCAGAACGATGCCTGGTTCATCCCCATCTCGGAGCTGCTGACCGTCATCACCGTCATGGCCATCATGCTGCCGGCCGCCGCCGCGGTGCGCGAGAAGGAGCGCGGCACCATCGAGCAACTGCTGGTTTCGCCGCTGACCCCGGCGCTGATCCTGCTGCCCAAGGTGATCTCCATGACCCTGGTGATCCTCGCGGGCACCGCAATCTCCCTGTTCCTGGTCCTGGTGCCGGTCTTCGGCGTGCCCATCAAGGGCAGCCTGCCGCTGTTTTTCGCCGTGACCACCCTCTACACCGTCGCCACCTCCGGGCTCGGTCTCTACATCGCCACCCTGAGCCGCAACCTGGCCCAGGCGGCGATGCTGGCCATTTTCATCCTCATGCCCATGGTCTTCCTGTCCGGCGCCTGGACCCCGCCCGAGGCCATGCCCGCCGGACTGCGCGAGACAATGTACCTCTCGCCGCTTTATTACTTCATCGAGATGGGCTACGGCATCCTGCTCAAGGGCGCGGGGCTCGACGTGCTGTGGGATTCGCTGCTGGGATTGACGCTGCTGGGGGTGGGGATCTTCGGTATTGGCGTGCGCAGGTTCAGGCGGCAGTTTGGCTAGGCCATGACGTGAACCGGGTGACGAGCACCCTCTGTTCATCGGGCCACGTGATGTAGATCAGCTTCTGCCGCGCCGCCATGCGATGACCGATCGTCCCTGTCGATCACCGCGGCGTGCGAGGTGGCCGGCTAAGCGGCGCGGGTAGGGTAGTCCGTGTAGCCTTTCTCGCCGGGAGTGTAGAAAGTGTCGAAGTCCGGCGCGTTGAGCGCCAACCCCTGTTGCCACCGGTCGGGCAGGTCCGGGTTGGCGAGAAAATCACGCCCGACCGCGATCAGATCCGCGCGGCCGGCGTTCAGATCGTCCTGGGCGCGCTGCGCGTCATAAGCGCCGACCAGGATGACGGGGCCGCCGAAGGCCGCGCGCATGGCCTGCTTGATCTGCTCCGGCACTGCAGGCGCGCCCATGGCGGAATGATCCACGATGTGTAGATACGCCAGCCCCAGCTTGCCCAATTGCTCGGCCAGGTAGGTGTAGTCGGCCTCCATTTCCGCGTAAGGCGGCATGTCGTTGAACACGCCGTAGGGCGAGAGGCGAATGCCCACCCTGGAGGCGCCGATGGCCTCTGCCGTGGCCCTGGCCACTTCCAGCACGAAACGGGCGCGGTTTTCGATCGGGCCGCCGTAGTCGTCGCTGCGCTGGTTGCTGGTGGGGCGGATGAACTGCTCCAGCAGGTAGCCGTTGGCGCCGTGCAGCTCGACCCCGTCGAAACCGGCAGCAATGGCGTTTTGGGCCGCCTTGACGAAATCCTGCCGGGTGCGGGCGATGTCGTCGAGGCTCATCGCCCGGGGCGCCGGGTGCGGCTGCATGCCGGCGCGGTCGGTGTAGATCTCGCCGGCGGCGGCGATGGCCGAGGGAGCCAGTACCTGCGCGCCCTGCGGCAGATTGTGCGGATGGCCAATACGTCCGGTGTGCATGAACTGGACGAAGATCTTGGCGCCGCGGCTGTGAACCGCGCCGGTGACGCCCTTCCAGCCGGCCACCTGGGCCTCTGAGAACAGCCCTGGAATGCGCGGATAACCCAGGCCTTCGGGCGAGGGGCTGGTGCCTTCGGTGATGATCAGCCCGGCCAAGGCGCGCTGCGCATAATACTCGGCCATCAGCGCGTTGGGCAGATTCTCGATGGCGCGGTTGCGCGTCATCGGCGCCATGACGATGCGGTTCTGTAGCCGGTGGCCGGCGACGGTGGCCGGTGAGTACAAATCACGGTTGTTTTGAGTCACTGCTTTCTCCTCATTCATGGATGACGATGGTTGAAGGTAGATTTATATGGCCGCAGGCAAAGTCCCAGGAGGTGCGCAGGATGCCCAGCAGGATGTCGATCTCGGCGATGTCCCGGGGCGCGTAGGCCATCACGGCATTGGCCGGGATGTAGCCCGCCTCGGCCATGGGATGTGGCTCGCCCCAGCCTTTGCTGACCAGCTCCAGGGGCAGAATCAGGTGCATCGAACCGTCATCAGCCGGATGCACATGGGCGAACTCGCGACCGACCATGAAGGCTTGGGGCGGACCACATGCGCGCTCATGGGATAGCACCAGAGCCTCGGCCCCGGGGACCGAGATTCTCGATGGCTCGCTGCGCACGAAGGCAACTCGATGCGTGTACCTTGAAGGTCCGGTGCACCTCCGGAGCGCTGTTCTGGCTGATCTGGGTGTGCGGTGCACAAGGCGTGGTCCGCGGACGTTCGCCCGGGCGTGGCGGAAATTCGAAGCTCATGGCCTGCCTCCATACCTCCATATTCAAAGGCACTCTCCACGGTGCCCATGACGTGATCTTCCAGCATCTTGCGGCGTGGCTCGCCAGCGGCGGCGCCAGCCACCACATGCAGGGGTAACAGATGTTCCTCACGCGTGTCGGCGGCGACCGCCTCCAGCCAGGCATCGAATTCACGGCTCGCACCCGGCTGCGCCCGTGCATACCCGCTATCATCTCCTGCATGTTGTGGAAGCTGTTGTCCGAGCCGATGATCAGCACCCCTTCCTCGCGCAACGGGGCGAGCGCCGCGCCTGCGGTCAAGTGAACGTCGAGGCCGAGGCCGGCTTTGAGCGACGTCTGCGCGCATGGAAATCTTGCTTTGGGAGGGGCGATCTTCAGTGGCACGAACACCCCGTGGTCGAAGCCCTGTCCGTCGAAGGCGGTGGCGATGGCTGCGGCCTCGAGCAGCCCGCTCGCTCGGCCAGCCATGGCGCACCCGGCGCCGGCCAGGTGAGTTCGTAAGTGTCGGGTGGATCCAGCCCATGAAAAAACGGGGCCCGCCGCAGTGAGGGAGGTAGCGCGTGGGCTGGCGGCGCATGGGCTCAGCTTGTCAGGGCCGTGCGGTTCACCGCCAGCCAGTCGCCCAGGCTTTGCGGTTCACGGCCAGCGAAGTATGTCACCGCATCGGTGACCACGTTCATGTGCCCTGCGCGCACGTTGGCATCAAAGGCGACCATGAGCTCAACGAATGGGTGGGGACCCCTGCGTCGCGCATCCCGGCCGCGAGCGCGTCGTCGGAGACCTGGACCACCTCGATGGGCTTGCCCAGTTGCTTGCTGGTCGCGGTTGCCAGCGCGTCAACGGTCAAGGCCACAGGGCCGGTGATGTCCTGGATCGATGACTGGTCCTCTGTGAGCAGGGCGCCTGTGGCCGCTGCCGCGCAGTCGAGGCGCGTCACATAGCCCACTGTCCCATCGCCGGCCGCGGTGTACCAGCGCCCCGACGCAAGCACCGAGGGCATCGTGAACAGCAGGTTGTCGAAATACCAGTTGTTACGCAGAATGGTGTAAGGGATGCCGGTGGCGATGACCGCCTCCTCACTGCTGCGATGGTCCGGCGCGAAGGGGATCAGACTTTCAGGTCCAGGGTTGGTCATCGAGGTGTAGAGGATATGCCCGACGCCAGCCTTGGCGGCCGCCTCGATCGCCGCCTTCTGCTGGCGGGCGAGCTTGCCAGGTTCACCCAAAGCATCGGTGGCAACGATCAGCAATCGATCGATACCCTCGAAGGCTTCGTCCAGGCTGACTGGGTCGTCGAAATCCACCCTGATTTTTGACTCGGCGAGCCCGCTGATCCGCACCGGGAACCGGCTCCCTGCGGTCACGTACCGGGCGCCTTGGGCGTTGAGCGCCCGCAGCACCTGAGTGGCAAACTTGCCCGAAGCGCCGGTGATGAAAATCCGTGCGTCGCGAAAATGGGGCATAGCATTACCTTTCAGGTTACAATAAAGAACTTGGTGCATTCTAGGAACTGTCGTCAAACTGCACAAGAAGGCACGCGTATGTCGCAAGGTAATCATAAGGGAACCACTCCACTGCCTTTGCCCACCCACGGCGAAAGTTGCCCGGTGCGTGATGTGCTTGATCGGCTGGGGGACAAGTGGTCGGTCTTGATTTTGATCACCCTTGCCAACAACTCCATGCGCTTCAATGAACTCCTCCGCGCCGTACCCGACATCTCCCGTCGAATGCTCGCCGAAACCTTGCGTCATCTCGAACGCGACGGGCTCGTCTGGCGCGAGGTGACCTCCACCACGCCGCCAGCGGTGCGTTACGGACTCACGGCGCTCGGCACCTCGCTCATGCCCCCGCTCACCGCACTCATCGCTTGGGCGGAGCACCACCAGCCGGCGATCGCCGTCGCACGTGCCAGATTTCAGGCGCAAGTGCCGACGCAAGCGTCAGTCAGGTAGGCCAAGCGTAACCGGTAACTGCCCGGCGTACTTGCCTACGCCTGTGGATTTTGCAAAGGCGATCGGAGAGGATTGCTAGCGAAGAGTTGCTTCCACATGCGTGGCGTCAGTTCGTGGACCTGACTGGCCGGATGCTGACCAACTCGCTGCAGGACATCGACCAGATAGTCATACGAATCGATTTCGTGCAGGCGGCAAGTGACGATCAGGCATCTGCATGATGCCGACCTGCCTGGCGCCGAGTTCGGTCCAGCAGAACAGCCAGTTCCGGCGCTTATCGAAATATTTCGATAAGCGCCGTTATCCTCGGTCAACTATTAGGCAAGCTACGCCGTCGCGAGCGTTCTCCTGTACGGTGGTCCGCATGCACAGGTTTGCATAATTCAGAGGCTTTCGAGGAATTTGAGGACGGCGTCGCTTGGGCGATAGCGTTTGCGTTTGGTCTCCGGGGGCGCGAGGGTCGCGAGGGCACGTTCCTTCATTGCCAGATCAGCCTCGACATAGCCATGGGTCGTGACCGGGCTCTCGTGACCCAGCCACAAGGCGATGACCGTGATGTCGACACCGGCCTGCACAGATGCATGGCCGTCGTGTGCCTCCAGGAATGGGGCGATATTCTGCGCCCCGCCAGCCGCGGACACTGCGTCGTCGCGGCCGTGATCGCGAGGGCAAGTCGGTCGGCCACATTCGTGCGAGTCATCGGTCGCCCGCTGCGGTTGGGGACCAGGGGCTGGTCTGCACGCAAGTCTGCATACTTCAACCAGTGACCGATTTCGGCCGCCGTCTCCTTCCACAGCGGCACGGTTCGTTGCTTGCGCCCCTTGCCCTGCAAGCGCACCGAGGACGTCGTGGCGAGCGTGACATCGGCCACCCGGATGCCGATCATTTCGGAAACTCGCGCGCCGGTGTTGTAGAGCAACGCGAACATGACCCGATCACGGTGACCACATCAGGTGCTCGTGTCGGGGGCGGCGAGAACGGCTTGAACCTCATCGCGGGAGAGATACTCGAGCAGGGGCCGCTCGAAGCGTTTCATGGGTATCGCCAGGACCTGCTGTGCGTGTAGATGTGCGGGACGAGGCGCCGGTGCGCCGGGCCGAAGAGCCCCTGCGGCGGCATCTCCGTCGCCGGATCGTCGCGCAGGCAGAAACGTGCGAAGCCACGCAGAACCTCGTTACGACTCGCCCACATGAGCGGATTCCGCCGCCGCGACGAGCGGGCCCATGCGATGGCCAGCGCCACCGTCAGGTGATCTGCCGTGCCGGCTTCGTCAGCAAAGCGGGCAAACGATTGAAGCTGCGTGGCATCGATGCTGAGCTTGAATCCGTGACGACGCCGATACGCCAGATACGTCTCGACCCGAGTCATCCATGAAACCAGGGCGTTCATGGCAGACTCCCGGGCCACAGCAGGGCCACGGTCCACAACCCTTCCAGATCGACGCGGGCGTAGGTGTTGGCCGTGTCGAGGCTTTGGTGGCGCAGAAGATCGGCGATCTCTTTGACGGAAGGCCGAGCGCCTGTTCGACGTGCTCGATCCTTCGACTCTCGAAGAACGGGAAACAGATTTCGTCGAGTTCGCCGTAGACCGGCCAGAAGTACGCCGCTTTCAACTTCCCCGGCCCCGCACGCCGGGCCTTGATCGGCGTCTCGTCCATCGCCTTGACGCACGAGGCGCGAATCGAGTCGAACTGCGTGGTGTAGATCGGCTCGAGCAACCCGATGCCTTGTTGCCCGATTCTAGGCCTTGCAGTTCGACGCGCTTGAAAGGCGGGGCCGGCGCGTCAGTGTTGAGCTGAGCGTGCTTCCAGATGTACGCCCCTGAGCAGGGTTCGTCTTCCCAAAAGATCATCGCTTGGGCCAGTCGTTCGTACCAGAGCACTTAGTGGTGCTCTTGCAATGCTGCGCTGCAGCGTGCGAACCTCCAAAAAATCGATTATCGTTAATCGACACTCGTGACAAGTACGTCGCCAGTCGAGCAGCAGCGCCGCCACAAGTGCGATGTGCTGTCTCTAGGCGCTTTCGAAGGTCAATTTCAGAAAAGATAGGTGAGAAGAGCGATGAATCAGCCAGCGTTGGGTAAAGAAGCAATTGGCATTGACCTTTTTGCGGCCGGCGTTGCGTCGCCTAAAGGAAAGCCGCGCAGTCTGATTGAGTCAGTTATGCACAGGCTTCGATGCGAAATTGTGCAAGGAGTCTTGTCGGCAGGATCGAGACTGCTGATTGATGACCTTCAGAGGCGTTTCGATGTAAGTGGCGGGACAGTGCGTGAAGCCCTGAGCCTCCTGGTTTCTGATGGCTTGGTGCATGCCAAGACCCAGCGAGGCTTTTTCGTGGCGCCAATGTCGTTGCAAGACTTGGAGGGGCTCACTCGAACCCGCATAGCGCTTGAGTGTGAATCTGTTCGCGAAAGTGTGAAGTGTGGTGGCTCTGAATGGGAAAGCAATTTGGTTGCCGCATATAGCGAACTCGCTCGGTCCGATGAGCACGTAATGCGTAACCCTGATGACGAGTTTGACCAATGGGAGATAGCGAATCGCAATTTCCACCGTTCACTTATTAGCGCCTGTTCGTCCGATTGGACCTTCAGATTCTTGGCTGTTCTGAATATTCACCTCGAGCGCTACCGGCGCCTTACGTCGCCCCACACTTTGCCCGAGAGAAATGTCCACGCGGAGCACGAGCTCATTTTTCAAAGTGCGCTTGCGCGTGACGCCGAACAATGTTCCCTGCTGCTGCGTCAGCACATTGAGTCGTCGGTCAGTGTAGTTCGGCAGTTTGCATTGCTGCGGTGAAGCACCTACGCCGCAAGCTAAATTTATAGGTGCGTTTAACAGCTCTTCACCAAGGGCAATTGAGGAGATAAATATGAGTTCGTCAATGAACGAAGTTTCACAAGCCACGATTAGGCTTTCTCGAAAGTGGAGTCCCGAGGAGATTCGTGGCCTCGTCGACGAAGAACTAGGGCTGCTTGACCCACGTATCTACAGTGACCAGGATCTGTATGAACTGGAACTAGAACGGATTTTCGCTCGTTCGTGGCTGCTGGTTTGCCACGAGGGGCATATTCCAAATCCAGGTGACTACATCACGACGTATATGGGCGAAGACCCGGTTATCGTGGTTCGCCAAAGGGATCGCTCCATCAAAGTGTTTCTGAATCAGTGCCGTCACCGTGGGATGGTCATTGAGCGCTCAACTTATGGTAATGCAAAGTCCTTTACTTGCACCTATCACGGCTGGGCCTACGACATCGCAGGCAATCTTGTCAATGTTCCGTTTGAAAAGGAAGCCTTCTGTGACAAGAAAGAAGGGGACTGTGGTTTCGAAAAAGCCGACTGGGGTCCGCTGCAGGCGCGGGTAGATACCTACAAGGGCTTGGTATTTGCCAACTGGGATGCAAAAGCGCCGCCCTTGATTGACTATCTCAGTGACGCCACTCCATACATGGATGTGATGTTTGATCGCACCGAAGCTGGCACCGAAGTGATTACCGGGATGCAGCGGACCGTCATTCCATGCAATTGGAAATTTGCCGCGGAACAGTTTTGTAGCGACATGTATCACGCGTGCACCATGTCGCATGTGGCCGGGGTCGTTTCCAGCCTACGTCCCGATCAAGACCTATCCGACGTAAAGCTGCCTGTTACTGGGAACCAATTCCGCGCGGCGTGGGGTGGCCATGGAACGGGATGGTTCAATGACGACTTCTCCCTGCTGTACGCAATTATGGGGCCAAAAGTTGTGGACTATTGGACAAAGGGTCCGGCCGCTGAACGCGCACAGGTGCGGCTTGGCAACAAACTGCCAGCTAACCGCATGGTTGCGCAACACATGACAATTTTCCCGACCTGTTCATTCCTGCCGGGCATCAATACTGTTCGTACTTGGCATCCACGTGGACCGAACGAACTCGAAGTCTGGTCGTTCATTGTTGTTGATGCTGATGCCCCCGCAGAAATCAAGGACGAATATCGCCGAATGAACATCATGACCTTCAACCAGGGCGGAACCTACGAGCAGGACGATGGTGAAAACTGGGTTGAAGTACAGCGTGTCTTGCGGGGGCATATGGCCCGCAGTCGACCGTTCTGCGCCTCAATGGGGGTCGGTAAGCCTAATGCAAACAATCCGGATTTCCCCGGGAAGACCAGTTATGTCTATGGTGAGGAGGCTGCGCGCGGTATGTATCACCACTGGAGCCGCATGATGTCCGAGCCGAGCTGGGAAACCCTCAGGCCGTAATTAACCGCCGCCCAAGTCGTTATCCCTGCCGCACTAACCAAATAGATCTACTCGTCAGGCCAGACCTGCCGAAACGTCGATCCAAACGAAATAATGGAGACGTTCCATGTCCATAGAATTGACACAACCGTTTAATTATCTCGAAAAGCCTGTGAGTCTTGAGCTCCAAAACGCAGTCGAACAGTTTTACTATCGGGAAGCGCAACTTCTTGATCATCGTAAATATCAAGAATGGTTAACCCTGCTCACTGAGGACATCCATTATTGGGTTCCAATTCGGACCACTCAGACCACAAAGAATTCGAACCTGGAATACTACGGTCCGGGATGTAACGCCCACTTCGACGAAGACCACAGTCGATTGACTGCCCGTATCCGTGGCAGGTTGTCAGGCCTTAACTGGACCGAAGACCCCCCTTCCCGATCCCGTCACATGATCACTAATGTGATTGTGCGCGAAGTGTCAGCTGAGAAGCTCGAAGTGAGTTCCGCCTTCTTGTGCTATCGCAATCGTCTTGAACGAATGACTGACATTTACGTCGGGGAGCGTCGCGATATTCTCCTGCGGGTAAATGATGGTCTGGGTTTCAAGATCGACAAGCGCACAGTATTGCTCGATCAAGGCACGATCACGGCCAACAATCTGAGCATGTTCTTCTAAGGCTGGGGTATCGGAGAACCGACGACAGGGTTCGCACCTGGGGTGTGAATCCTGTCGTTCAGGAGGAAGCAATGAACGATAAAGCAATCCGCCGTTTCCTGGCTGCAATCGGCATCTTTTATTTACTAAATTTTTTGGGACTGCTTCCTGCCCGTAGTGCTGCCGTCCTGATGCTGATGTACCCCTCTGTCGCGAATGGCTTTCAAGGGGAACTCATGATGCTGCTTCAGGATGCATGGCTCGTGGTCGGGATGCAGCTTGGCGCTGTGGGTGTGCTTGCCCTTTGGGCCCTGCGCGAACCCATTCGCTATGCAGGCATTATTCCTGTCGTTGTGCTCATCGAGATTTTTGACGCAATGTGGGATGTCTATAGCATAGTCTTAAATGGCGAGACCCTGTGGTTTGGGCTTACTACACTTGCTATTCATTTGGTGTGGATCATATGGGGAATCAGCCTCTGGCGCCAGGTAGGCGACCGCTTGAACCAAGCCCATGCTGTTGATGCAGAAAAAAATTGAGCGGATTCAAAAGTTAAGTCCAATCTACGAGGTGAAGAATTATGAGTTTTGAGAAAGTTTGTGAGGTTAGTGATATCCCTGTCGGCGAAGCGCTCAAAATTTCCGGCGAAGAATTCGATGTCGCGATCTTCAATGTGGACGGAGAGCTATTTGCAACACAAGATCGTTGCACTCACGGCGATTGGTCTCTGTCCGAGGGAGGGTACTTGGACGGGGATGTCGTTGAGTGTTCGCTGCACTGCGGGAAATTCTGCGTTCGGACAGGAAAAGTCAAAGCATATCCACCGACTAAACCGCTGAAAGTCTTTCCGATACATGTAGAAGGAAATGCTGTGTACATCGATTTTAGCGCCGGAGATATTGTCCAATGATCAAGAGTATCGTCATTGTTGGCGCGGGACACGCCGGGACAACGGCTGCGCGCGCCATTCGCGCAAGGGGATATGCCGGACGGATTCATCTGATCGGCAACGAATCCCGGCTGCCCTATGATCGCCCATCATTGTCAAAAGGGGTTCTAGGGGGGGCGCAGGAGACTCCGCCTCTGCTGATGGAGGCCGCTTGGTTTGAGAGCGAAGGGATTGAACTGCATCTGGGCGACCCCGTATTTGCGATCAACGCCAAGGAGCGCCTTGTAACCCTGCACTCAGGTTTGAGCCTGGACTTCGACCGGCTTTTGTTCGCCACCGGAATGCGACCGCGCAAGCTGTCTATTCCTGGCGGCAATCTGGAAGGCGTGTTCAGCCTTCGCAACTTCGCGGATTGCGCCGCGTTACGCCAGGCCTTCACGGCGGCGAAATCCCTCGTAATTATCGGTGGGGGTCTGATCGGCTGTGAAGTGGCTACCTCCGCGCGCAAAGCGGGACTTGAAGTCACGATCCTGGAATGCGCCGATGAGTTACTGACGCGCGTTCTAGGCCGGCAAGTTGGCGCGTGGTGCCGCGAGCAACTCGAGGCAATGGGCGTTCGAATCGAATTGAATGCGCATATTTCGCATCTTAGCGGTGAACGCAGTGTGCGTTCGCTGGTGTTTGCTGATGGCAGAGAGTTGGAAGCCGAACTCGTATTGGCCAGCATTGGCGGCGATCCGGAAGATACCCTGTTGAAGGCAGCTGGCGTCGCCTGCAATCAAGGCGTAGTGGTCGATGCGTGCGGACAAACATCATCGCCCGATATTTACGCCGCTGGCGACGTAGCTGTGTGGCCCCTAAGGCACGGGGGCCGCCGCGCGCTAGAGACCTATATCAACTCGCAGCAACAGGCGGAAGCGGCGGTAGCCGCGATGCTAGGCGAATACAATCCGGTGCCCCAAGTCGCTACATCGTGGACCGAGATCGCAGGGCACCGCATCCAGATGATTGGGGATATGCAGGGACCCGGTGAATATGTGCAGCGTGGCGAGTTCGAACCCAATCAGCAAACCGTGCTGTTCCGGGTCTTGGACGGCAAGGCGCTGGCTGCGGTGGCGATTAATGCGACCAAGGACTTCGGTGGCGTAAGCCGTTTAGTGATGTCCGAAATAGAGATAGTGCCTGACCACCTCGCTGATACGGAAATAAGCATCCGCGAACTACTCAAGGGGAATGCGGCGCGAACCGTAACCGCCTAGATGATGACTACGGACAAAATATGGAATGTATGTCGCGCTTCAATTTGGAGATAGCAAGATGAATCTGAAAGATCAGGTTGTCTTTATTACAGGCGGTGCATCTGGGCTTGGTCGTGCGCTCGTCGAACGCTTCGTTACGGAAGGTGCAAAGGTGGGGGTGCTCGACAGATGCGAGAAAGGCATCCAAGAGCTAGAGTCGATGCATCCAGGGCGGGTGATCGGAGTCGCGGGTGATGCCCGCTTGCTGGCTGACAATAAAACCGCAGTCCAGCGGTGCGTGGATTCCTTTGGAAAGATCAATACTCTGATTCCCAATGTTGGAATCTGGGATTACAACACCCCGTTGGTGGATATCCCAGACGAAAGGATCGATGAGTCTTTCGACGAAATCTTTCATATCAATGTCAAATCCGGTCTCCTCGCGGTGAAGGCTGCTCTTCCTTATCTCGTTTCGAGTCGGGGGGGGGTCATATTCACGATTTCAAATGCTGGCTTTTATCCCAATGGCGGCGGCCCGCTATATACCGCATCGAAGCATGCACTGATTGGTGTTGTAAAAGAGCTTGCTTATGAACTGGCTCCCTATGTCCGCGTCAATGGTGTAGCGCCTGGAGGCATGGCAACGGATTTACGCGGCCCGCAATCGTTGGGCATGGGGGATCGTTCCATTTCGAGTATTCCGCTTAGCGAATTACTTGAATCCGTCCTCCCAATTGGTCGAATGCCCGATGTGAGGGAGTACACCGGAGCGTATGTATTTTTTGCCAACCACGGAGATGCAGCTCCAGCCACCGGCGCTGTTCTCAACTACGACGGTGGGATGGGCGTTCGCGGCCTCTTCTCTGCAGTTGGTGGCAAAGATCTTGAAGAGAAACTGAAACTACAGAAGTGATTCATAACCAACCAAGGAGAAATAGGATGGAGATCAAGGCATTGGGTTATATGGGGTTTTCCGTAAACGATGTTCCGGAATGGCGGCGGTATCTCACCAAGCTGGCCGGTTTGATGGAAACGCCATGCTCAACAGATGAACAGGCCCGTTTTCGAATGGATTCGAGAAGCTGGCGTATTGGCGTAGAACAAGGCGACTTGGATGATCTGGCATTCGCAGGATTTGAAGTTGCTAATCCTAGCGCTCTAGAAAAAATGCGTGTCCGACTTCAGGAAGCTGGAGTAAAAATCATAAGCGATGTTGGCGATCTCGCGAAAAAGCGCGATGTGCTTGATCTGATTGCCTTCAAAGACCCGTTCGGCATGCAAATAGAAATCTTCTATGGCGCGGGGGATTCCTACGAAAAACCCTTTGTTTCGCCAACGGGCGTAACAGGCTTTCAAACGGGAGAGCAAGGGTTGGGGCACTATTTTTATGCCGTTCCAGATGTTGTCAAGGGTTTGTCATTTTACGTTGACGTGCTTGGCTTCAAATTGTCGGACGTAATCGATATTCCTTTAGGTCCGGATATGACGGTACGTGGCCACTTTCTGCATTGTAATGGACGTCACCATACCATGGCAATCGCTGAAGCCCCCATGCCTAAGCGCATCCACCATTTCATGCTCCAAGCCGCCACGCTGGATGACGTTGGGCATGCATGTGATCGTTTGGACGGTTTTGATGACCAAACTACCGATTCCAATCTTGGAGTTGCAGAAGAAAAGCCCAATAGCTACCTGACCACCACTATTGGCAGACATGTAAACGACCATATGGTTTCATTTTATGCCCGGACGCCATCAGGATTCGAAATGGAATTTGGTTGGGGCGCTCGTGCTGTTGACGATTGCAACTGGACAATGACCCGCCACAGTCGCACAGCCATGTGGGGGCACAAGTCGCTCCGGAAACAAAAATAGCGTGTGATCAAACTATTCTTCCCAAACGGTGGATTTTCAGATGTTTGGGGGGGATAGGAAAACGCCTTTAGGACAAAGTGAGAGCTGTGTGATTTTCTAAACAAAAGCTAGCGGTCTATGACGGCAGACGGTGGATTTACTAAAGTTCCGAATAGGAGATTGAATGGCATGATGGATGAAGATATTGTCACCAAGCTGGGAGACGAGCTTTACGACGCATTATGTGCAAAAAGAATGCTCGAGCCTTTGAGCAACCGTTATCCCAGTATCTCAATTGATGACGCTTACAGGATTCAGTTACGGATGATTTCCTGCCGCCAAAAAGCAGGAGAGAGAATTGTTGGAAAGAAAATTGGAATCACAAGTCGGCCTGTAATGGATCTGCTCAAGGTCTATCAGCCTGATTTCGGGTATTTGCTCGATGGAATGTCTATCAGTGACGGAGCGCGCATTCCAATTGAATCGCTTATTCAGCCAAAAATTGAAGGCGAAATTGCCTTTGTGTTAAAGCGCGACTTGATGGGGCCAGGAATCAGCGCAGCCGAAGTCCTTGCGGCTACCGATTTTGTTATGCCTTGCTTTGAAATTGTCGATTCGCGTATTCGGGACTGGAAAATCCAGATACAGGATACGGTCGCAGACAACGCTTCCTGCGGCCTATTCGTGCTCGGAAACACCATGGCCGATCCGAGGAAGCTTGATCTAACAACTTGTGGCATGGTCTTGGAAAAGAATGGTGAGATTGTGGCGACAGGAGCAGGGGCGGCGGCGTTGGGGTCTCCTATCAATGCTGTAGTTTGGTTGGGGAATACACTTGGTGGCCTGGGAATTCCACTTAAGGCAGGAGAAATTATTCTTTCTGGGGCGCTTGCGAGTATGTTTAGTGTTCATGCAGGCGACCATTATCGTGTGGCAATTGGAGGTATCGGTAGTTGTTCCGTCTCCTTTGTCTGACTGGATAGCCATTGACGTGGGGTTATTGGATGCCACTAAGTCACTATGCCGCTCCTTGTGTTGCGGTATTCCTCAGCAATACTGATTTCCAATAGGCTAAGTTTGCAGAGGGACGTGCCATGCAAATAACGCCACCCCCAAAAGAATTGTGTATATGTGCATGTTAAATCTATGCTTTATGAATTGGAGTTTTGATGAACAAGATTAAGTGCGCCCTGATCGGCCCGGGCAACATCGGCACCGATCTTCTGTACAAACTTAAGCGCAGCCCCTTCCTCGAACCGGTGTGGATGATCGGCATCGACCCCGAATCCGAAGGCCTCAAGCGCGCCGCCGACATGGGCCTCAAGACCTGTGCCACCGGCGTCGATGGCTTCCTGCCGCATGTCCTCGCCGATAGCATCCAGATCGCCTTCGATGCGACCAGCGCCTACGTCCATGCCGAGAATAGTCGTAAGCTCAATGAGCTCGGCGTCCTGATGATCGACCTGACGCCGGCGGCCATCGGCCCCTACTGCGTGCCGCCGGTCAACCTCGTCGAGCACGTCGGCAAGCGCGAAATGAACGTCAATATGGTCACCTGCGGCGGACAAGCCACCATCCCGATGGTTGCAGCCGTCTCCCGTGTCCAGCCGGTCGCTTACGGCGAAATCGTCGCCACTGTCTCTTCGAAGAGCGCCGGCCCCGGCACCCGCAAGAATATCGACGAATTCACCCGCACGACCGCCAGTGCTGTCGAAAAGGTTGGCGGCGCCAAAAAAGGCAAGGCCATCATCATCATCAACCCGGCCGAACCACCGCTTGTCATGCGCGACACCGTGCATTGCCTGACCGAAACCGCGCCTGATCAGGAAAAAATAACTGAATCCATCCACGCCATGATCAAGGAAGTCCAGAAATACGTGCCGGGCTATCGCCTGGTCAACGGTCCAGTATTCGACGGCAACCGTGTGTCCGTCTACATGGAAGTCACCGGACTCGGGGATTTCCTCCCGACCTACGCCGGTAACCTCGACATCATGACTGCTGCCGGTGCCCGTACCGCCGAAATGTTCGCCGAAGAAATTATTGCTGGTCGCCTCACCCTCGAACCCAGGGTTGCTACCGGTTCCCCCAAACTGGCCGGTTGCGGTTCCAACTGATACGGAGAAAATAATCATGACCGCCAAAGGCAAGACCGTTACCGTCCACGACATGACCCTGCGGGATGGCATGCATCCCAAGCGTCACCTGATGACCCTCGACCAGATGGTCAGCATCGCCACCGGCCTCGACGAAGCCGGCATCCCGCTGATCGAAGTCACCCACGGCGACGGCCTCGGTGGTTCCTCGGTCAACTACGGCTTCCCGGCCCATACCGACGAAGAATACCTCGGCACCGTCATTCCCAAGATGAAGAAGGCCAAGGTCTCGGCCCTGCTGCTGCCTGGCATTGGCACCGTCGATCACCTCAAGATGGCGCGCGAACTCGGCGTCAACACCATCCGTGTCGCCACCCACTGCACCGAGGCCGATGTCTCCGAGCAGCACATCACCATGGCCCGCAAGCTCGACATGGATACCGTCGGCTTCCTCATGATGAGCCACATGAACAGCGCCGAAGGTCTCGTCAAGCAAGCCAAGCTCATGGAAGGCTACGGCGCCAACTGCATCTACGTCACCGACTCGGCCGGTCATCTGCTTCCGGAAGGCGTCAAGGAACGTCTCGGTGCTGTGCGCGCTGCCCTCAAGCCGGAAACCGAACTCGGCTTCCACGGCCACCACAACCTGGCCATGGGCGTCGCCAACTCCATCGCCGCCATTGAAGTCGGCGCCAACCGCATCGATGCTGCTGCGGCCGGCCTCGGTGCCGGTGCCGGTAATACGCCGATGGAAGTCCTGATCGCCGTGTGCAGCCTGATGGGCATCGAAACCGGTGTCGATGTCGCCAAGATCACCGACGTTGCCGAAGACCTCGTGGTGCCAATGATGGACTTCCCGATCCGCATCGACCGTGATGCGCTGACCCTGGGTTATGCCGGGGTCTATGGCTCCTTCCTGCTCTTTGCCAAGCGGGCATCCGCCAAGTACGGCGTGCCGGCCCGCGACATTCTGGTCGAGCTGGGCCGCCGCGGTATGGTCGGCGGGCAGGAGGACATGATCGAGGATACCGCCATCACCATGGCTAAGGATCGCTCTATTGCCTCCGCATAATGCCCCTTGGCGCTGAGCGTTTTATATATTTAACAGGGGGAGAGATGCAAATGAATCAATATACGGAATCTACAACCAGCAGGTTTGCCAAGATCAACGAGAAGGGATTTGAAGACTTCCAGGTTCATTTCAACGAAGCTGGCGACGGCGAGGCCGTCATCATGTTGCACGGTGGTGGGCCCGGGGCAGGTGGATGGAGTAACTATAGCCGCAATCTGGGCCCGCTGGTTCAAGCCGGTTATCGCGTGATTTTGAAGGACTCGCCAGGATTTAATAAATCCGACCCCGTCGTAATGGACGAACAGCGAGGTCTCGTGAACGCACGCGCCGTCAAGGGTTTGATGGATGCCCTAAACATCGGAAAAGCGCACCTGGTGGGCAACTCGATGGGGGGGGCCACCGCACTGAATTTTGCCATCGAATATCCGGAGCGCATCGGTAAGCTCATTCTGATGGGGCCGGGGGGGCTTGGCTCGAGTCTGTTTTCCGCGATGCCCATGGAAGGCATCAAATTGCTTTTCAAGCTGTATGCCGAGCCTACGCTTGAAAATTTGAAGCAAATGCTATCGGTATTTGTTTTTGATCAGACCCAGATCACCGATGAACTGATTGAGGGCCGCTGGCGGGCTATTCAGCATAATCAAGTACACCTTCGAAATTTTCTTGTCAGTACGCAACGCGTGCCATTGAGCGCTTGGGACGTTACATCGAGATTAGGAGAGATCAAGGCAGAAACGCTTGTCATCTGGGGGCGCGACGACCGCTTCGTACCTCTTGACCATGGATTGAAGTTGGCTTGGCACATCCATGATGCGCGCTTGCATGTCTTGCCTCGGTGCGGTCACTGGGCGCAATGGGAACATGCTGAAGAGTTTAATCGATTGTTGATCGATTTCTTACAACATTGACACCAAAGGGGCTCGATAGACCACTTTACTACGTAACCACCGGTTACGAACGAGAAGTAAGAATTCCGGATTTTCGAGATGAATAATCAGAAGCAATTAAACGGAACAGGAAGTAAGCCCCCCCCCCTTAGAAAAAACGGGGTTGATTTATTTAATTAACATATAAAAATGGAGGAGGCTGTATGCAATTCAATCTTAAGTCTAGTGTAATGGGCGTTGCTCTAGCAGGGGTATCCTATACTGCCTTGGCGACAACAAGCGATGTTTATCGGCTTGTCGGTCATGGTCCAGTTTCAGGGGCATTGGGTGGGGCCGCTACAGCCTTTGACGTCGGTGCGGCCGGCATGATGACAAATCCCGCTACCTTATCCCTTGGCAAGCCTGGCGAGGAAATGCATCTTGGAATGGACGTCATTTTTGCAGATCTATCAGTCAAGAACACCGCGACGGGCGAATCCGCAAAATCCAATGAGCATTCCAACAACCGAGGACCCTATGCGGCTCCGCAAATGGCATATACTTATCGTGCCGAACGATTTGCATTCGGTATTGGAGCCTTTGCACGTGGCGGAGTAGGCACAGAGTACGGAAAGGATAGCTTTCTTTCACGTGCAACAGGTGGATTGAATACGGGTTTGGAAAATTCAAGTCGCTTATTGACACTAAATATACCCATGGCCGCAAGCTTTCAGATGACTGATAGTCTTGCCGTTGGCGCAAGCGTGGATGCAGTGTGGCAGGGACTGAATTTAGATATGCTCCTCGGGGCCGATCAAGTGGGTTCCTTAATTGGCGCCGGGCGTGCGCGGGGAAGTTTGATCCCTGTACTTGGAGGGTTGCCGGATATGCGTGGTGCGCATTTGAGCTTCACCAAGAATGAACCAATTGCGAGTGGCGCCGACGCCTGGGGCTGGGGAGGGAAAATCGGCCTGACGTACAAGGTCAGCAAGGATACGATCCTGGGTGCTTCGTACGTTCTTGAATCACATCTTGATGACATGACTGGGAGTGCTACCCTTACCGCAATTAATGGCTTGGCAGGCCAAGTCAAGCTAGATGGAAAGATTCGTATTAAGGACTTCCAATCGCCTGCACAATTGAATTTCGGAATAAGCCATCGTTTTGACGATCAGTGGATGGTCGTGGCGGATATCTCCAGGGTATTCTGGAAACATGCAGTAAAAGATATTCATGTCTCCTTTGTTTCAAACGCTGGTCAAAATATCGATATTGATCTGCCTCAAAACTATAAGGACCAGACTGCATTGTCGTTGGGTGTCGCCTACACTTCCGGAAAATGGACATTGCGCGGAGGTGCTCGTGTTACTACACAGACTTTGAGATCGGACACGGTATTGGCTGTAATCCCTGCTATTCCAAATAGATTCGGGACTCTTGGCTTTGGTTACCAACTTACACCTATGAGTAGTTTTGATTTTGCTTGGACTCATTCATTTAAAAAGACGATGCAAAACTCTTCATTGCCAAACACGTCTGCTCCTATCGAAATAAATCACGCCCAAGATAGTGCCACTATTGCCTTCACTTATCGTTTTTAGGTTTGATATTAAGTTGGAATTGTCATGGTTGTGCAAATCTTAAAATTACAAGATTCTACCTGCTTTAATATTTTATGGTGAATTAACTAGGAAATTGAAATGACCAACGTAGAAATTGGAAAGGAAATCGTCGCTGCTGGAATTAAGACCAATTATCACGAGCTCGGAACTGGAGAGCCTGTATTTCTTATTCACGGATCGGGTCCAGGTGTCAGCGCTTATGCAAATTGGCGCTTGGTGTTGCCAACACTGGGGCAATTATTTCGCGTCATAGCACCGGATATGGCAGGGTTCGGTTTTACAGAGCGCCCGAAGAATTACATCTACTCAAAGGATAATTGGGTTGAGCACATCATAGGTATGCTTGACGCATTGAAAATCGAGCGTGCAGATTTTATTGGGAATTCTTTCGGTGGTGCCCTTGCAATCGCAACCGCCGTTAAGCACCCCGACCGCATTGGCCGTTTGGTCTTGATGGGCGCAGCTGGAACACATTTCGAACTTACCCCTGGGCTGGATGCAGTTTGGGGTTATACGCCGTCAATTGAAAAAATGCGCAACCTGCTGGATATATTTGCCTTTGATCGTTCGCTTGTGAATGATGAACTTGCAAAACTGCGTTATGAGGCAAGCATTCGGCCAGGCTTTCAAGAGTCATTCGGCAGTATGTTCCCCGCTCCTCGGCAGCGCTGGGTTGACGCACTGGCGAGCTCGGATGAGCAAATTCGCAACCTCGCGAATGAGGTGCTCTTGATTCACGGCCGTGATGACCAGGTGGTACCACTGTCAAGCAGTCTTCGTCTTTTTCAACTATTGGAGAACGTCCAGTTGCATTCTTTTGCTCGCTGTGGGCACTGGGTGCAAATTGAAGCCGCCAATGACTTTTGTAGATTGGTTGTAGACTTTCTTAGCAAGCCGCATTGATTGAGCGTTCTGCGCATCCGGCGAAATTTCTTCTTCCAGATAATTGGGTAATGCGTCCGAATTGATTGGAAGGAGAAATCGAGTTGATGGTCTCATGAAGGCGTTACCGCTGGTTGTGGAACCAAGTCCTTCTTATACAAGACTCACATAGCCTCATCGTGTATCGCCTGCATGGTCGTGGTCGCGTCCAATGAAAGGGCTGTTTTAGTTGCGAAGGAAAGTCGCCTTCCTTTGCGCTCTTCAGCCCCGCGTCCCGTCTGACTGTAAGCGTCCGCCCCAGACCGTCTTGACGATCAGATCTTGATTCTGTGCAGGCGAAGATCGACCGCTGTGACGTCGAAAGCGGTCGGGTCGAACGGCTCCCCGTGCCATGCCCGCATGTCGTGGTGTTCGGGATGATTTGGATCGGCCATCGCCGCGACGAAGTCGGCATACCCGGGTTCGCCGCCGACGTCCTCGGGCGGACTCGCGTTGGCGCCGGCAATGCAGAGTGCCGTATCGAAGAGCGGGTCGGGCGGCAGACGGCGTTCGACCTTGATGCGATGCTCCCAGTCGTCGCCGAAGTCATAGACGTAGCGGAACGACTTGGCGCCGCCGAGCGCGGTCGCCAGCCGCACGCGCTGCTCGGTACGCACGGGTTCGAAGTCATAGTCGGGATCGGGGACGCCGTAGCGCTCGCCGGCGATCTCGAACTCGTGCAGGTGGCAGTCGAGCCAGCCCATCACCGCCTGGATGACCTGGTGCAGCTTCGGCAACGTGATGGTTTCCGGCACGACCACCCGGCGCCAGATGGCGGGTTTGACCCAGGCGAGCTCAATGCGCAGTTGCAGCCGATGCGGCGCGGGCCGCGCCTTCGCAATTCGTACGACATTGCCCATGGTCAGGCCGCCTGGCGCAAGGGTTCGGATTGATCGCGGCCCAGATTCCAGGGCAACAAGTCGTCGATCCGGTTGATCGGATGCTCACTGATGCGTCCGAGCACGTCGCGCAGATACGCTTCCGGATCGAGGCCGTTGAGCTTGGCCGAACCGATCAGGCTGTAGAGGGCCGCCGCGCGCTCGCCCCCGGCATCCGAGCCGCCGAAGAGGAAATTCTTCCGTCCTAATGCCACCGCGCGCAGGGCGCGTTCGGCGGCATTGTTGTCGATCTCGATGCGTCCGTCCTCGACGTAGCGGATCAACGCCCCCCAATGATTCAGGGCGTACTGGATCGCCTCTGCGATGCCGGACTTGCGCGACACGCGCCGGCTCTGGGTTTCCAGCCAGGCGTGCAAAGCCTCCAGTTGCGGGCGCGCCCGGCTGTGCCGCACCTCCCGCCGAATTGGGGGCGGCTCGCCGCGGATAGCCGCTTCGATGGCGTACAGCTGGCCGATCTGCGCGAGTGCCTGGGCGGCGATGGGGGAAGCCTGTGCCCGATGCACGTCGAAGAACTTGCGTCGCACGTGCGCCCAGCAGGCGGCCTCTTGCACGCGACCGGTGGCATACAAGGGGTCGAAGCCGGCGTACGCGTCCGCTTGCAGGATGCCGTTGAAGGTGCGCAGATGACGCTGCGGATGCTCGCCCTTGCGGTTGGGCGAGTATGCGAACCACACCGCCGG
This sequence comes from Azoarcus sp. CIB, assembly GCF_001190925.1. Classification (NCBI taxonomy): domain Bacteria; kingdom Pseudomonadati; phylum Pseudomonadota; class Betaproteobacteria; order Rhodocyclales; family Zoogloeaceae; genus Azoarcus; species Azoarcus sp. CIB. The sequence continues at coordinate 4,903,037 of NZ_CP011072.1, read as the reverse complement.
TGGATCGTCGCTGCCGGCCGGGCGGTCGTCGCGCACATAGGTCCACAACCGCGCGGTCTTGGTTCTGCCTTCGCCGGGCGCGAGCACCGGCAGCGGGGTGTCGTCGGCATGGACCTTGTCGGCAGCGAGCACGTAGCGGCGCAGCGCCTCGACCAGGGGATCGAGCAACTGTGCCGATTGCCCGACCCAGTCCGCGAGCGTCGAGCGGTCCAGTTCGATGCCCGAGCGCGCGTAGATGGCGCTTTGCCGGTACAGCGGGAGGTGGTCGCAGAACTTGCCCACCAGCACATGCGCGAGCAAGGCCGGCCCGGACAATCCGCGGGAGATGGGTCGCGAGGGCGCTGCGGCCTGCACGATGCGCTCACAGTGTGAGCAGGCGAGCTTCGGGCGCACGTGCCGGATGACCTTGAAGTGGGCCGGCACGTACTCGAGCATCTCCGAGACGTCCTCGCCGAGCTTCACGAACGTGCTGCCGCAGTCGGGGCAGCAGACTTCGATCGGTGCATGCTCGACCGTCTCGCGCGGCAGATGATCAGGCAAGGGTTTGCGGGCGGGGCGTTTCGGTGACGGGGCTACGCCGGACGCCGTGTCTGGCGAGACGTCTGCGGCCGCTTCGCGTCGAACCGTCTCGATGCCTTCGAGCGCGAGTTCGAGTTGGGTGAGCGTCGCGTCGAGTTGTTCGGAGCGGCGGCCGAACTGCATCCGCCGCAGCTTGGCGATGATGAGGTTCAGGCGGGCGATCTCGGCCTGCTGCGCCGTCACGAGGGCCTTGAGCACGGCCTGGTCGTCGGGAAGAGGCGTCGTCGCATCCATGACGAGAGTCTACGCGATGCTGGGGGGCGTGAACAGCCCCTCCCGGGCGCGCCGTGCCTCGATGCTTCAGGCCGCGCAGTCGGGCTGCCAGGTCCGCTCGGGCCGTCGCCAGTCGATGCCTTCGAGCAGCATCGACAACTGCGCCGCGGTGAGATGCACCGCCCCCTCGGTCGCCTGCGGCCAGATGAAGCGGCCGCGCTCCAGGCGTTTGGCGAACAGGCACAGCCCATCGCCGCTCCACCACAGCAGCTTCATGAGATCGCCCCGTCGACCGCGGAAGATGAAGACGTGACCGGAGAACGGATTCTCGGCGAGCGCCCCTTGCACGAGCGCCGCCAAGCCATCCATGCCGCGTCGCATGTCGGTCACCCCGGCTACCAACCAGATACGCGTGCCGGCGGGTAGACCGATCATGCCCGCTCGGCCAAGCAGTCAAGGACCGTGCGCAGCACTTTGCGACTGACCTCGCCGATCACCCGCACGACGGCGCCGCCCACGACGATCTCGAGCGCAGGCGACTGCTTCACGCCCTCCGCGTCTTGCCTGGCCGTCGACGACAAGGTCACTACCGGCAGCAGCTTCGGCGCCATGATTCCGCCCCGCGGCGCAGCCGCTACATGTTCCGGCTGTGGGCTGCCGAACAGGCCGGCACGATAGTGGCGGCGCCACTTGAACAGCAGATTGGCGTTGAGGCCATGCTCGAGTGCGAGCTTCGCCACCGAAATCCCCGGCTCGCATGCGAGGGCCGCCAGCTGGCGTTTGAAATCGACCGGGTAGTTTGGGCTCCCCTTGCGGGTTACCCGGGCGTTGCCATTCGTGGCCAAAGTGGTCCCCACCAGATATTTGGTGGGGACCACTCTGGGCGATCTCTGTCAGTCCCGAAAGACGGTGCTGGGCGGACGCTTACGTCTGACTCGGAAGGCTGTGCAGATCTACTGTGGTATCGCTACCGACCGCGCCTATCCACCACGTACCGGCCCGTACAGCCATATCGATCTGACGCACGCCTTGGCTGTTATTGAACGGGTCAAACATACCTGGTTCGGAACGGCTTGGGCGCGAGGCTGCGAGCAAATCCCATTGGGTTCCCGTCTAGCAGCCTGTCGGACTTCAAGCTCGCGGGCACCGCGGCCGAGGGATTGATTTCACATTGTGAGAGACGATGGGCATTTCAGGCTCCAATCGGCGGTTTTTGTTCGAAATCACAATGCCCCTGTCCTTTTTTCTCACTGCGGACGCAATACGGCCATGCGCTTGAAGTTCCACGCCAGGCACACCAGGGTCCATTCGTTGCACACGTTGTCCAAGCCCCGCAGCAGAAACTGGCGGAAGCCCATCACTGACTTGATGATGCCGAACACCGGCTCTACCGTCTGTTTCCTGAGCGCGTAGGCCGCGCGGCCCGCGCGGGTCTTGAGGGCGTGCTTCATCTGTTCGACGTGGCTGGCTGAGCGCTCGAGCGGCGCGGGTTCGTCGAAGCGGCTGCGCCAATCGGGATGGTGCTCATCACGCCCCACGGCGATCAGCGGTTCGACCCCGGCGTCCTGGCAGCACTGGACGTTGCGTTCGCTGAAGAAACCGGTGTCGGCCAGCAGTTGTTCGGGCCGATTGAGCCCTTCGGGCAAGGCGCCGATGCGCGTCAGCATCGGTTCGACCTGCTCCTTGTCGTTGCCCGCCTGGGTGACGTGGGGGACCATCACCAGCATCGATTCGGTATCGACCACCGCCTGGGCGTTGTAGCACTGCTCGAAGCCGCCGCCGGCCACTTTCATGATGCGCGAGTCCTCGTCGGTGAGATTGATCTGGTCCTCGGCGCCCGGACCCGCCTGGGGCGGCTTGGGGGGCTTGCCACCGGGCTTCTTGCCCGTGGCCGCCTGCTTGGCTTGGCGTTTGGCCATCTTGGCCTCGTACTCGGCCTGCTCGTGCGCGAAGCGTTCGGCGGCGCGCGCCTCGATCTTGGCCTTGGCGGCGGCGATGGCGGCCAGCCGCGCTTCGCGACGCGCAATTTCCGCCGGCAGATCCACGCCTTCGGGCACGCTGCTTTGATCGGCCGCTTCGGCCAGCTTGAGCATTTCCTGCACTTCGGCCTTGAGCTGGGCTTCGATCTTTTCGGCGTGTCCGTAGGAGAGCGCGCTGTGCCGACTGGCGTGGGCGTGGATCTTGGAGCCGTCCAGACTCACCGTGCCAAAGCGCGAGAGCCGATTCTCACGCGCCACTTGCAGTACCTGCACGAAGATATCGGCGAACTGCTCGCCGAAGCGGCGCCGGAAGCTCGCCAAGGTGTCATGGTCCGGGTGCTGGTCGCAGGCGATGAAGCGGAAGGCCAGCGAATCGTAGGTGGCCCGCTCGATCTTGCGGCTCGAGTGCGTCCCCGTCGCGTAGCCGTAGATCAGCAGCGACAGCAGCAGCGCCGGATGGTAGGCGTCGCTTCCACGGCCGGCGTAGGCTCGCTCCAGTTCCGACAGGTCCAGCCCGTCGACCACATCGACCACGTAGCGCGCCAGGTGCGATTCGGGTAGCCAGTCCTGCACCGACGGCGGCAGCAGGTAGTCCGTTTGGCGGTCGATCGGGCGGAAGCGGCTCACGCAGTCAGGCTCCAAGGGTGACACGGCATTTTACCGGGCGATAGTCCGACAGGCTGCTAGTATTTCAGTAGCGCCTGACGAGTACTAAAAAGTGCGTTGGTTACCGTACATTCTATTCGGCCGCATAGCGGGTACTCGGATGCCTGAAGAACGCACGCACAATGTCCGGGGTTTTCTGCAGCGAGTGCATGAAGCGCAGCGCGAGCTTCTTCATCTGCTCGGGCCCCTTGATGATGCTGCGGCCCAGTTTGTGGCTTTTCAGATGTGCCCAGACGTGCTCGTCGGGATTCAGATCGGGCGAGTAGGCCGGCAGCCGGAACAGCCGCAATTTGCCATCGAACCCCTCGACGAACTTTCGGACCTTGGCGCTGCGATGCACCGGATGACCATCGACCACCAAGAAGATTGGCCGCGTTGTGCCCTGCATCAGTCGCTTCAGAAACTCGATGAAGACGTCCGCGGTGACGTTCCCCTCAGTACACATGAACCGCAACTGCCCCTTTGGGCTGATGGCCGAGATCAGATTGAGCTTGAAGCGGGCGCCGGTCGTCTTCACCACCGGCGTCACCCCCACCGGCGCCCAGGTCGTGCCGGTATGGTAGTCCGAGCGCACCGCGGCCTCGTCGCCGAAGAAGATCTCCGCCCCGACCGCTTTGGCTTCGGCGCGAATGCGCGGAAACTCATTCTTGATCCAGTCGGTCACCAGAGCCGGGTCGCGCTGGTAGGCGCGCATCGGCGGCCGTTGCGGCGACAGCCCCAACTTGCGAAGCAGACGCCCAACGCTCACCTCCGACATTGCCACTTTGAACTGGGTGCGGATCAGTTCTCGAACCATCGCCCGCGTCCACAGCGCAAACTCGAACTTGAACTGCTGCGGGTTCGACAGTGTGATCGTGCAGTACAGCCAATCGAGCGCCTTGCCGTCGAGCTTGGGCTTGGCACCCGGCACAGGTTTGGCACGCAGCGCGTCGAGCCCGCCTTCACGGTACAGCGCCAGCCACTCGTAGATGCGCGGGCGCGAAAAGCCGAGCGCCTTGACCACGACTTCGGGCGACTCGCCCGCTTCAACTCGTTGCACCGCCCGAATCCGCATTTCTTCGAGCGTGGCATGCGACAGGGAGCGACCGTCTCTCTTTTCCATGCCGAATTATCGCATGTCGCCTTCAATCAATGTTCGCTAACCAACGCACTTCTTAGTAATTCATCGCTTCTGGATAGGCGGTCCAACCGACAGGCCTCGTGATTTGACTAGAACTGCAAGTATCCCGAGGCTGCAAGTGGAACCGTACGGTAACATCACGATGGAGGACAAACCATGGAGTTGCGCCACCTTCGCTGCTTCGCTGTCCTGGCGGAGGAACTGCACTTCACCCGTGCTGCTGAAAGGCTGCATATCGAGCAGTCCCCCCTGTCCCGTACCATCAAGGAGCTCGAAGACGAACTTGGCGCACTGCTATTCGATCGTGACCGCCGCGGCACACGGCTGACACAGGCCGGTGCAGTTTTTCTCCAGGATGTGCTTCGGTTGTTCTCGACGCTGGAACTTGCCCGTGAAAACGTAAAAGCGGTTTCGTCAGGCTATCAGGGGATTCTTCGCATCGCCGTCCCCTGCGGCTGCATCGATCCGCGGCTATCTGGCTTTCTCGCACGCTGTCGCGAGGAAGATCCGGAAGTCGAGATACGTTTGACAGAAGCGACGCTGGCCGAGCAGGTGCGCGGACTGCGTTCGGGCAGCTTCAATGTGGGGTTTGCACATACCACCGACGTCGGGGATGGAATCGTTGCCGAACCGATCTGGATTGATCCGCTGGTCGTGGCCGTATCGGCACGGCATCCGCTGCTCGTTCACAAGCAGGTGCCCTTGGAGGAGTTGGTGCGTTATCCGCTCGTAATGGCTGATCCCCGGTTGTTCGGGCGGAGCAATTGCGAGCTGGATCGATTGCTGCACACCGCGATGGGCAAACCCGGCGCCGTCGAGCACGTCGCCTCGATGGACATGATGCTGACGCTGGTCGCAGCTGGTTATGGCGTTGGGTTCGCGAACGCTGCACGAATTAGAGTTTGTCATCGCCCCGACGTGGTGACTCGTCCTCTCGCGGCCCAAAATGTCACCCACACCACGTACCTGTTACGACCGGACAGTGGCGCTGACACCCCTTCCGCCATACCTCTGGACCGCTTTATGGCGCGTCTACACGCTCAAATCGACGAGTAACGGGCAAAGCCCGGTGCCGTTCACCGGTTACGTCTTTGGCCCCGAGCGCAGGTTATCCTCCGTCACAGCGATCAGATCAGCGGCACTTCTGTTCAGAGCTCCGGCGATTCTGAGGATCAGCGCCAGCGTGGGCATGTGCTCACCCCGTTCTATCTTTCCCATGTGGGAGCGCTCGATTTCCGCCAAGGACGCCAGCTCTTCCTGAGCCATTCCCTGTTCCATCCGTGCCGCACGAACCGCCAGGCCGAAGGCCAGCGCAGGCTCAGGTTCGTAGGTGGTCGATCCGACAGGGCGGCCTCGCTGGACAGTACGCTTTTGCATCGGCAAAAGCGTCGAATATCGCGATACTTTTAACCACGTTAAATTTAACTCTTTGCTATGATGCTTGCTGCCACGGTCTGGCCTCCATCACGAAATGGCATCCATGAGTGCCCCCAGCCAATCGTCGATACTCAAACTCGCCGTTTCGGCTGACGCGCTGTCGCCACAGCTGGCGACACTGCTTGCCCTGCAGCGTGTCGAGGAGCCGGAAACCCTCGTCCTGCTGCAGGAGGCCACTGCCGGCGATCTGGTCCGTGGCCTGGAAAACGGCGATTGCGACATGGGCATGGCGGTGGGGACGACGTCAACGCACCTGGCGTTGGACACTCAGCCACTTTGGGGTGACGAACTGGCTTTGGCGGTTCCGTTACGCTCGCCGCTGCTTGCCCACGTCGAGGTGTCATTGGATGCGCTGCTGCACTATCCATTGGTTCGGCGGTGCCCACGGGCATGTGAAGCGCTGAGCCAGCAGGTTGATGCTGTCATTGGGCCTGAAGACCGTTCTGCCCGGGAGGTCAATTCCTTCGAACTCATGGCTCTGCTGGTGGCGGCAGGCTACGGTGTCGGCATTGCGCCCCGATCGCGCATCGCGCAGGCACGTGGCTGGGGTGTTGCCATGCGCCCCCTGGCCGGCGGTCCCTATCTCATCCGAACCCAGTTGCTGCTGCCGTCGCGAGGGTGTGTGCCGGCTGTCGAGAGGTTTGCCGAACGGGCGGCGAAGATCACGGAGACCAAGCCGGCGTGATGAGGCGTCCATCGTACGTTCGCGTGTTTCCAGACGAAAGCGGCACGCGGCATCTTGCAGTGCAAGTTCGCCATCGCGCGTATCGCTAGGCGTACCGGGGCAGTTGTGGAGTCCGACTATCGCGTTGCACCACCCTTTCGCTGACGGCGCTGCATACCAGATGGACGGCGAGGTGCAGATTCTCCGGCGTCACCGCCTCGATGGGGGACTGCCCTTGGAAGAGATCGTTCGGACGTATAAGGGCATGGTAGATGTGCCAAGTGTCGACTCCCGGGGGCATCTGCTTGAGGATGGTTTGGATCAGCCTGCGCTTGAGCGGATCGAGCTGCCAATCCGGCACGCGCTGTCCCCGGTTGCCCAGGCTGATCGACAGGAGGTTGCCGGCCTGGATTTCGTAAGTGATCCAGCGACGGGACTTGCCTGCGAGCTTGGCATAGTCGGCGACCGACAGGTTGTGCGGAGCCTCCAGAATGTCGAGCAGGATCATCCGCTCGCGCTGGACGTTGGAGATGGCCGGCTCGATCTTGGGCACGCGCACTGCGGAAAGGCGCTGCACCGGAGCCGTGGCCAGCGCCATGGCCCCCTGGAGCGGTTGCGACACCACCAGCGTGGGAGCAGCCCTGGCCGCCGACAACGGTTGCTCCTCCGCTTCGGTGGCGACCACGGGAAAGCCATCCAGTTGAATGGTCAGCAGCGTACTGGCCGCTTCGACCTGCCCCTGCTCGAACAGGTCCAGCCGGTCCGCCCAGTCCTGCATCATGCGTCGGCGCTGCTCCACATACTTGGCGTGGTTGTAGGTTGCGCGAACCTGGTTGGGATCGACGTGGGAAAGCTGTGCATCCACCCACTTCTCGGGATACCCCAGTTCGTTGAGTGCGGTCGAGATGGTTCCGCGGATGCCGTGGCCGGTCAGCCGGCCCTCGTATCCCAAGCGATGCAGTGCCTTGTTGAGGGTGTTCTCGCTGATGCGCTGCTTGAGGCTCTTGTCCCCCGGGAACAGGTACGTCTGGGCTGGCTTGGACTGGTCGAGCATGTGCCGAACGATCTCGATCGCCTGCACGGACAGCGGCACGATGTAGGGTGGGATGTCCTCCGGCCGGACGTTCTCCTTCTGCATCTTCAATTCCAGCTGTTTCACCACCTCCGGCGGGATGATCCACAGGCCATCGTCGAGGTGGAACTGGTCTGGCGTCGCCAGCCGCAGTTCCCCGGTCCGCACGCCGGTCAGCAACAGCAGGCGGAGGCCAAGCTGCGTTTTCAGCTTGCCGGGGTACTTGCGCAGCAACTGCAAGAACTCGGGCAATTCGGGCATGCGCAGGAAGGGGTTGTGGCGTACCGGCGGCTGGGGCATGGCGACCACATCCAGGTCGGAGGCCGGGTTCTGTTCCAGGCCCGGCACGATCACGAGGGCATACCGGAAGAGCTGGTTGAACCAGGTGCGCACCTTCTCGGCGATGGATGGCGCGCCGCGCTTCTCGATGCGGCCGACGATTTCAAGTAGGTCGGCGCGGGTGATCTCGTAGATCGAACGCTTGCGCAGGCTCGGCAGGATGTCGTTCTTGAAGATGCGCGGGATCATCGACAGCGTGGTCTGCCGGCCTTTCTTGAGGCGCCCCTGCGCCCGGAAGGCGAGCCACTTGTCGTACACCGCCTCAAAGGTGTTCTGCTCGGCCTGGGTGGCGATGCGCCGATCCTTCTCTCGCTGCCGCTGTGGGTTGATGCCCTTGGCCACCAGCGCCCGCGCATTGTCGCGGCGCTCCCGCGCTTCGCGCAGGCTGATCTCCGGGTACGTCCCCAGGGACATCCGCTTCTGTCGGCCCAGCCAGGTGTAACGAAAGTGCCAGGACTTGGTGCCCTTGTCCGAGACGGCCAACGAGAGGCCGTCGAAATCGGGGATCGTGTAGTCCTTTCCGGTGGCCTTCGCCTGCCGGACGAACATGTCGGTGAGTGCCATGCTTGCTCCTGAACAGAGTCAGGAGTCAGATGCTCATCCCGGCACCCGCTCGGCCCAAGGAACAATCCGGACTCGAACACAACCGCTTTGATGGACTGCCGGATGGACTAATTTAGTCCAGCAGTGGGTGGATTTCGGTGGATCTCATTGGAATGTTGTCTAGCGAAAAATTCTTTGCTGACAACAGCTTATGGAGCTCAGTGGATCTCCATGGAAGCCTAATTGGAGCGGGCGATGGGAATCGAACCCACGGCTCTAGCTTGGGAAGCTAGGGTATTACCATTATACGACGCCCGCTCGGCGGCCCGGTTTGCGTCGGGCAGGGCGCTATTCTAATGACTGGCGCAGTGCGACGCAATGCGTGGTCGGGGCGGTGCCGCAGGCCGTGGTAAGATTTTCATTCGACGCTTCAGACAGTTTCCTCATGATCCAGCTCATTATCAACGGCCAGCCGGAACGCCTCGATCAGGCGCTGACCGTGCATGCCCTGCTCGAGGCGCGCCAACTCGCCGGCAAGCGGCTGGCGGTCGAGCGCAACGGCGAGATCGTCCCCAAGGGCCGGCATGCCGAAACCCTGCTCGCGGACGGCGACCGGCTCGAGATAGTCGTCGCAGTGGGTGGCGGCTGAACGCCGCCTTGCCTTTCCTGGATATCCCCCAACCCCGAAATCCCGCAGGTCGAACATGAACGACTCCCTGGTCATCGCCGGCAAGTCCTACGGCTCCCGCCTCCTCGTCGGCACCGGCAAGTACAAGGATTTCGCCGAGACGCGCGAAGCGATCGACGCGAGCGGTGCGGAGATCGTCACCGTCGCGATCCGCCGCACCAACATCGGCCAGAACCCCGGCGAGCCCAACCTGCTCGACGTCCTGCCGCCCGAACGCTTCACGATCCTGCCGAACACTGCCGGCTGCTACACGGCGGACGACGCGGTGCGCACGCTGCGCCTCGCGCGCGAACTCCTCGACGGCCATCCGCTGTGCAAGCTCGAAGTGCTGGGCGATCCGAAGACGCTGTTCCCGAACATGCCCGAAACGCTCAAGGCCGCCGAGGTCCTCGTGAAGGACGGCTTCGACGTGATGGTGTACTGCGCCGACGACCCCATCCAGGCGAAGATGCTGGAGGACATGGGCTGCGCCGCGGTGATGCCGCTCGCGTCGCTGATCGGCTCCGGCATGGGCATCCTGAATCCGTGGAACCTGCGCCTCATCATCGACCAAGCCAGCGTGCCGGTGCTCGTCGATGCTGGCGTCGGCACCGCGTCGGATGCCGCGATCGCGATGGAGCTGGGCTGCGACGGCGTGCTGATGAACACCGCGATCGCACACGCGAAGAACCCCGTGCTGATGGCCAGTGCGATGAAGAAGGCGGTCGAGTGCGGCCGCGAAGCCTTCCTCGCCGGCCGCATGCCGCGCAAGTTCTATACCGCCGACCCGAGCTCGCCGACGAGCGGCCTGATCGGCTCGTAAGTCTTGTCGCAGCGGCGCGCATTGCGGGCCGCTGCGACTGCCGGATTCCTCCATTTCCGTTCCGCCTGCCGAGCGCGGCCGCTTGCGTGCCGTCGCCTCCTGCCCTGCAAAGATGACCGCAACCACTCCCGACCACCCGGATACCGATCCGACCGCCTCCGCCGAACCTCATCACGCGCCGCCGGGCGACCCCGAGGCGCGCTTCTCCAGCCGCTCGATCCGCAGCTTCGTGCTGCGCCAGGGGCGCATGTCCGTCGCCCAGCAGCGCCACATGGAGGAGACCTTCCCCAGGGTCTCGATTCCCTACCGCCTCGCGCCGCTCGACCTCGACGCCGCCTTCGGCCGCCATGCGCCGACGATCGTCGAGATCGGCTTCGGCATGGGCGAGACCACCGCGAAGATCGCCGCGGCGCTGCCCGACAAGGATTTCCTCGGCATCGAGGTGCACGGCCCCGGCGTCGGCAGCCTGTGCAAGCTGATCGCCGACAACGGCCTCGCCAACCTGCGCATCATGCAGCACGACGCCGTCGAAGTGCTGCGCGACATGATCCCGGAAGGCGCGCTCGCCGGCGTGCATGTGTTCTTCCCCGATCCCTGGCACAAGAAGCGCCACCACAAGCGGCGCATCATCCAGTCCGACTTCGTCGCGCTGATCGCCTCGCGCCTCGCCCCGGGCGGTTACCTGCACTGCGCGACGGACTGGGAGGAGTACGCGCACTGGATGATGGAGATCCTCTCCGCCGAGCCGGCGCTGGAGAACACCGCGGACGGCTTCGCGCCGCGCCCGGACTACCGGCCGCTGACCAAGTTCGAGAACCGCGGCCTGAAACTGGGTCACGGCGTGTGGGATCTGGTGTTCCGGCGGCGTGGGTGAACGCCCGGAATGCCGTCGAATATGGCAATGGGAGCGGGCTCAGCCGCGAATCGGATAGCATTCCGCATGCATCTTGTCCGCGGCTGACGCCGCTCCCACCGGATCAACCGAGGTGAAGCGTATGTGGAGCTTTTTGGGCAGGGTCTTTCGCGGGGTCTGGTGGCTGGTGGACTCGCTGCGGCGCGTCGTCGTCACGCTCGTGTTCGTGCTGGCGCTCGCGCTGGTCCTGGCCTTCGCGCTGTATCCGGGGCCGTCCGTGCCCGACGGTGCGGCGCTGGTGCTGCGGCCTGCGGGCACCCTGGTCGAGCGCGTGCGCGTCAATGATCCGCTGGGCATCATCCGCTCGGGCGGGGTCTCCGTAGCCCAGACCTCGCTGCCCGACCTGCTCGAGGCGATCCGCGCCGCACGCGAGGACAAGCGCATCAAGGCGCTGGTCATCGAGACCGATCTCCTCGGCCAGGGCGGGTTGTCCAAGCTCGCCGAGCTGCGCGAGGCGGTGCTCGACTTCAAGAGCGGCGGCAAGCCGGTGTATGCGCGCGGCGAGCGCTTCCTGCAGGGACAGTACTTCCTCGCGAGCATCGCCGACGAGGTTCATCTCGCGCCCGACGGCTTCGTGCTGCTGCCCGGTCTCGCGCGCAACGTCAGCTATTTCAAGGGCGCGCTCGATGCGCTGGGCGTGAAGGTGCATGTGTTCCGCGTCGGCGAGTACAAGTCCTTCAGCGAACCGTTCACGCGCACCGACATGTCCGACGAGGACCGCGAGTCCTCGCGCGTGCTGCTCGACGCGCTGTGGAAAGGCATGCGCGAGCGGGTCGCAGGCAGCCGCAAGCTCGCCCCCGAGGCGCTCGACCGCTATGTCGACGACTACGCCGGGCTGCTGCAGGCGGCCGGCGGCGACGCAGCCGGTGCCGCGCGCGACGCCGGTCTCGTCGATGCGCTGACCCAGCGCGACGAATGGCGCGAGCTGCTCAAGGCACGCGTCGGCGAGGGGGCCGATGACAAGGACTACCGGCGCATCGACGCGGACGATTACCTTGCTGCGGTGCGCGCCGCGCGCCCGCACGAGAATGCGCGCGTCGCGGTGCTGGTCGCCCAGGGCGCGATCGTCGATGGCGCGGCGGACGAGGATTCGGTCGGCGGCGACAGCCTCGCGGCGCAGATCCGCGCGGCGCGCGAGGACGAGGCCGTGAAGGCCATAGTCCTGCGCATCGACAGCCCCGGCGGCAGCGCCTGGGCGTCGGAGGTGATCCGCCGCGAGCTGGAACTCACGCGCCGCGCGGGCAAGCCGGTCGTCGCGTCGATGAGTTCCGTCGCCGCGTCCGGTGGCTACTGGGTTGCGGCGGGCGCGGACGAGATCTGGGCACGGCCGGAGACGCTCACCGGCTCGATCGGCGTGTTCGCGATGTTCCCCGAGCTCACCGAACCGCTCGCCCGTCTCGGCGTCACCACCGACCGCGTCGCGACCGGCCCGCTCGCCGGCACGCTGGACCCGCGCCGTCCGCTCGACCCCGCGCTGGCGAAGGCGATGCAGCTGGGCGTCGAGCACAGCTACCGGCGCTTCCTCGAGATCGTCGCGAGCGCGCGCAGGAAGGACCTCGGCGAGGTCGATGCCGTCGCCCGCGGCCGCGTATGGACCGGAGAGGCAGCGCTGCGCCTGGGCCTCGTCGACAAGCTCGGCGGGATCGAGGACGCGATCGCCGCCGCGGCGAAGCGCGCGCAGCTCGATCGCTACGAGACGGTGTGGCCCTCCGGGGAGATCAACCTCCGCCAGCTGCTGCTGCGCCGCCTGATGTCGGTCGCCGGCCCCGCGGGCATCACCACCGAGTCGCCACTCGCACGCCTCCTCGGCAACCTGCAGGCGCAGGCCGCGGACCTGCTGCGCTGGAACGACCCGCAGCACCTGTACGGGCATTGCCTGTGCGATGCGCCGTAGGCGCTAGTCGCGCAGGAACAGCGTCAGCAGGTCGTTGAGGAAGCGCCGCCCCTGTTCGGTGGGGCGGATCTCGTCGCCGTCGACCTGCACCAGCCCGCGCTGCCGCGCCTCGATCAACTCCGCCTCGATCGCCGCGAAGGGCAGGCCCGTGCGGTCCGCGAGCAGCCGGCGCGGGAAGCCGCCGGTGAGCCGCAGCGCGTTCATCATGAATTCGAAGGGCAGTTCGGCGACCCCGACCTCGCGGCGTTCCTGCACGAACTCGCGCCGCTGCGCACCGTCGAGGTAGCGCGTCGGATGCTTGTGGCGCATCTCGCGCACGATGCCCTCGTGGTTCGACAGCTTGCCATGCGCGCCGGCGCCGATGCCGAGGTAGTCGCCGAAGGTCCAGTAGTTGAGGTTGTGCCGGCACTCCTGGCCCGGCTTCGCGAAGGCCGAAGTCTCATAGTGGCGGAAGCCCGCGCCGGCGAGCCGCTCCTCGATCGCCTCCTGCATGTCGGCCGACAGGTCGTCGTCGGGCAGCGGCGGCGGCGCGTGCGCGAAGGGCGTGTTGGGCTCCAGCGTCAGGTGGTAGCACGACAGGTGCGTGACGCCGAACGCCAGCGCGGTGTCGAGGTCGGCGAGCGCTTCGGCGAGCGTCTGCTCGGGCAGCGCGTACATCAGGTCGAGGTTTACGCGCTCGAAGTGCGCGAGCGCCATGTCGATTGCCCGGCGCGCCTCGTCGCCGCCGTGGATGCGGCCGAGGCGGACGAGCTGCCGGTCGTCGAAGCTCTGGATGCCCAGCGACAGGCGGTTCACGCCCGCCGCGCGAAAGTCGCGGAAGCGGGCCGCCTCGACGGTGCCGGGGTTGGCCTCCAGCGTGACCTCGGCCATCGGGTCGAGCGGCAGCAGCGTGCGGATGCCCGTCAGTAGCCGGTCCAGCCCCTGCGCCGACATCAGGCTGGGGGTGCCGCCGCCGAAGAAGATCGAATGCACGCGCCGCCCCCACACCTGCGGCAGGGCGCTTTCGAGGTCGGCGAGCAGCGCGTCGATGTAGGCCGCTTCGGGAATCTCGCCGCCGCGCGGGGCGTGCGAGTTGAAGTCGCAGTACGGGCACTTCTTCACGCACCACGGGTAATGCACGTACAGCGCGAGCGGCGGCGGGGTGGTCAGCTGCGGGCGCGCCGGCAGTTCGCTCGACGCCTTGCCCGCGGCCGGCGCGACTGCCAGCGGGATGATGCGGCGTTCGCTCACAGCGGGTCGGTTTCCAGCCTCGACAACAGGTGGCGCATCGCCGCGCCGCGGTGGCTGAGCGTGTTCTTCAGCTTCGCGTCGAGTTCGGCGGCGGTCTGGCCCAGCTGCGGCACGTAGAACAGCGGGTCGTAGCCGAAGCCGGTCTCGCCGCGCGGTGCGTCGAGGATCGCGCCGTGCCATTCGCCGTCTGCGATCAGGGGGCGCGGGTCGTCCGCATGGCGCACCAGCACGACCACCGAATAGAAGAAGGCGCGCCGGTCGCTGACATCGGCGAGGCGCTCGATCAGCAGCGCGTTGTTACGCGCGTCGGACTTCGGTTCGCCGGCAAAGCGCGCCGACTGCACGCCCGGGGCGCCGCCCAGTGCCGTCACGCACAGGCCTGAGTCGTCCGCGACGGCCGGCAGGCCGCTCAACCTGGCAGCGTGGCGCGCCTTTGCGAGCGCATTCTCGACGAAGGTGTTGTGCGGCTCCTCCGCCTCCGGAATGTCGAAGGCCGACTGCGGCATCACCTCGATGCCCAGCGGCGCCAGCAGTGCCACCATCTCGGCGGCCTTCTTGGCGTTGTTGCTCGCGAGTACCAGTCGTTTGCTCATCGTGTCACTGCTCCGCAATGGCCGCGCGCTGTGCTGCGAACAGCTCGCGAATGCCTCCTTCTGCGAGTGCCAGCAGCGCGTCGAGTTCCTTGCGCGTGAACGGCGTGCCCTCGGCCGTGCCCTGCACCTCGACGAAGCCGCCGGCGCCGGTCATCACCACGTTCATGTCGGTGTCGCAGTCGGAATCCTCCGCGTAGTCGAGGTCCAGCACCGGCACGCCCTTGTGGATGCCCACCGACACCGCGGCGACGAAGTCGCGCATCGGGCTGGCGGCGAGCTTGCCGGCCGCGATCAGTTTCGCGATCGCGTCATGCACTGCGACGCAGGCGCCCGTGATCGCCGCGGTGCGCGTGCCGCCGTCGGCCTGCAGCACGTCGCAGTCGACGATGATCTGGCGCTCGCCCAGCGCGGCGAGGTCCACCACTGCGCGCAGGCTGCGCCCGATCAGGCGCTGGATCTCCTGTGTGCGCCCGCTCTGCTTGCCCTTGGCAGCCTCGCGCGCGCTGCGCGTGTGGGTCGAGCGCGGCAGCATGCCGTACTCGGCGGTCACCCAGCCGCGGCCCTTGCCGCGCAGGAAGGGCGGCACGGATTCCTCGATGCTGGCCGTGCACAACACGCGCGTCGCGCCGAATTCGACCAGCACCGACCCCTCGGCGTGGCAGGTGAAGTTGCGGGTGATCCGGACGATACGCAGTTCGTCGGCGTGGCGGTGGCTCGGGCGCATGCGGTTTTCCTATTTGCTGAATTTCTGGATGGCGGCGTTGATTTCGGAAATCGCCTTTTCGATGTCGTCGTCGCTGATGTCGAAGCGCGATGCGGGTGCGCGCGAGGTGTCGAAGCTTTCGAGCTGCGTCGTGAAGTTGTCGAGCGCCATCGTCTGCGTCGATACCGCATCGCCGTGCGGCTGGGTGGCGTCGTCGTGCCAGCGCATCGCGATCATCGACAGGTTGTCGCAGCTCGCCCCGGCGATTGCCTCGGCACGGTCGAGCAGGGCAGGGACCGCCCTCATGATGTCGGGGGCCGACATCCCCTCGCTCAGGGCCGCGTCGCCGAGCGGCCCCCATACGCCGTCGGAGCACAGCGCGAGCACGTCGCCGTCGCGCAGCGGCAGGCGCTTGGAGAATTCGACCTGCGGCGCGTGGTTGCCGCCGAGGCAGCTATACACGCGGTTGCGCCCCGGGTGGCGCGCGGCCTCCTCGGCGTTGAGGAGGCCCTGGTCTATCATCAATTGCACGCGCGAATGGTCGCGCGTGTGCATTGCGATCCTGCCTTGGCGCAGCACGTACAGGCGCGAATCGCCTGCGTGCGCCCAGTAGGCGAAGCCGTCCTGCACGATGCACGCGACCACGGTCGTGCGCGGCGCCTCGTCGAGGTTCTTGTCGAAGGCGTAGTCGAGGATCGCGTTATGCGCGTTCGTCAGCGCGCGCGACAGGAACATCGACGGGTCGCGCTGCACCGACCGCGCGTCGCGCTGGAAGGCCTCGGTGATGAACTGTACGCAGATGTGCGAGGCGACCTCGCCGTGCAGGTGCCCGCCCATGCCGTCGGCCACCACCATCAACAGCGCGTCGCGCGAATAGCTGTAGGCGAGCCGGTCCTGGTTGTTCTTGCGCTGGCCAACCCGGCTTTCCTGGTAGATCGTGAATTTCACGGTCGCGTCCTTCCTTATGTACGTCCGATAAACGACTTCAGCCGTGCGCCGAGGTCGCCGAACAGCCCCGCGTGCACCGTGTCGCCGTCGTCGTCGCGGCGGATCAGCGCCTTCTGCAGCGAATACACGCTCTGCGGGCGTGCCAGCGGGTCGAGCTTCAGGCACCAGTCGATGGTGTCCAGCAGTTGCGGGGAATACTGTGCGCCGTGCGTCCTGCGCAGCGGCACGAAGGTGTCGTTCTTGATGCGTTCGTCCGAGCGCAGCGGCGGGTTGCCCGTGATGCATGCGTGCAGGCTCGCGCCGACGCTGTAGATGTCGCTCCACGGCCCCAGCGCGTCGCGGTGCTCGAACTGTTCGGGCGATGCGAAGCCGGGTGTGTACATCGGCTTCAGGATGGGCTGATCGCTCATCAGCGTCTGCCGCGCCGCGCCGAAATCCAGCAGCACCGGCGTGCCGTCGTTGCGCAGGTAGATGTTCGACGGCTTGATGTCGAGATGCAGCAGCTTGTGCGCATGCACCTCGCGCAGGCCGTTCAGCAGGCGCGTGAACACCACGCGGATGAAGCTTTCGCTCACCTCGCCGCGATGTTTCTGGATATAGTCGTGCAGCGTGCGCCCGCGCTCGAACTTCATCACCATGTAAACTGTGCTGTTGGCGCGAAAGAAATTCAGCACCTGAACGACGTTGGGGTGCATCAGTTTCGCGAGCGAGCGGCCCTCTTCGAAGAAGCACTTCATTCCGTAGCGGAACGCGGGCAAGTGCTCCTCGGAAACCTGCGGTTCGAATTCGCCGTCCTTGCGCAAGGCGAGCGAATTGGGCAGGTACTCCTTGATCGCCACCGGCGTGCCTTCCTGGTCGTTGGCGAGGTAGACGATGGAGAAGCCGCCCAGCGAAAGCTGCCGCTCGATCCGGTACTGGTCTAGCTGGAAACCGGCGGGAAGAGGGCAGTTTGTTTGCGCAGACATTTGGAGGAAGGCTGGAACCCGGCTTTCCGCGGCATTTTTTTGTTTGGAACCCGCAGTGTACAGGATCGCAGCGGCTTCCCGGAGACACTACCGATGATCCACAGCATGACCGGCTTCGCCGTGCAGACCCGCGACCTCGGTCGCGTCAGCATCCACCTCGAGCTGCGCAGCGTGAATTCGCGCTACCTCGACCTGTTTTTCCGCATCGGCGACGAACTGCGCCAGGCCGAGCCTGGGATCCGCGAGCTGATCTCCGCGCGCCTGACCCGCGGCAAGGTCGAATGCCGGCTGAACCTGCAGACCAACGGTGCCGGCCCGCGCAGCCTCGCCCTCAACGCCGCGCTGCTCGACCAGCTGAGCGATGCCGAAGCCCGCGTGCGCGACCGCATGCCCTCCGCCTCACACCTGTCGGTGGCCGAGATCCTGCGCTGGCCCGGCATGCTGGCCGACGACAGCGTCGGCTTCGACGAACTGCAGCCGGCCGTGCTCGAACTCGCGAAGGCCGCGCTCGACGAGCTGGTCGCGACGCGGCGCCGCGAAGGCGACAAGCTCGCGGCGATGATCCGCGAACGCCTCGACCGCATGCGCGAACTGGTCGCCCAGGCCCAGCCGCGCGTCCCCGAGCTGGTCGCCGAGTACCAGGAGAAGCTCACGACGCGCCTGCGCGAAGCGGTCGCCTCGCTCGACGAGGACCGCATCCGTCAGGAAGTCGCCCTCTTCGCCCAGCGCATCGACGTCGCCGAGGAGCTGTCGCGCCTGACCGCGCACATCGACGAGGTGCAGCGCATCCTCAAGGCCGGCGGCGCCGCCGGCAAGCGCCTCGATTTCCTGATGCAGGAACTCAATCGCGAGGCCAACACGCTCGCCTCGAAGTCCTCCGCAACCGACGTCACCGGCATCGCGATGGAGATGAAGGTGCTGATCGAGCAGATGCGCGAGCAGGTGCAGAACATCGAATAGTGTCCGGCATTTCCGGCCCCGACCGGCTGCCAGCCTCCACTATCGCTTCAGCGACCTCAGACCGAATTCCCGGCGCCGCATGGGGGCGTCGGGAATGCAGGAAGACGGCAGCATCGGCGAAACGGACATGGCAGCCATCGCTAAGGTAAAAGCTCAGGCATACACGCCCGCATTCCGCTCCGGGTAGCTCTCATACACGTGCTCGAAGACCGCCGAGCACTTCTGGTGGTATAGCTCCGGCGTGTAGGCGCGCGGCAGGCCGGTATCGAGGATGTCTTCGATGGTCAGCTTGAGCTGCGAACGGGCGGAGGACTTTTGCCGCCAGTTCAACACCAGCAAAGCCTGGAGCCGCGCAAGCAGTTCCCGGGCGGCCTTTTTCACCGCAGCGCGCTCGGCAGGCGACAGTTCGGGCGCAGGCCGGGTCAGGATGTCGAAGATCACCAGCTCTTCCTCGCTCATGTTCTCGCGGACATGGCGCTGCTGTTCGTCGTTCAGGCTGTTGCTCAGTGCCAGCAGCTCGTTGTACAGCGCCTCGATGGTGGCGCTGCCGGCGTTGTAGGTTTCGATCAGCGCCTCGAACTTCTCGGCGAAGTCGGCGCGGGTGCGGTTCAAGCGAATCATCCTTTCCAGCTGGGCGCGGATCGCGGCCTTGAGCACCTCGAGGTCGGTGTTCTTGTGCTTCGATTCCTTGAAACGTTGCGCCAGGGCCTCGAAGTTGATCTTCGACAGGTCGAGTGCCGGCGGCCCCTGATCGCGAATTTCGTGGCCGGTGATGGATTCGTCGAGCAGGCCGTTGATCCGGCCCATCACCTGCGAAATGTCCGGCGGGTTCGGGTTCAGCCTGGCGCGGATGGTCTCGGCCAAGGTCGTCAGGCAGGCGACGCGGCTGGCGAATTCCAGCGCCGACGGGTCGGGCGTGACGGCGCGGTAGAGCGTGCTCACCAGGCGCTCGTGGGCAAACAGATCGCGCCGCAGCCGGTCGGGAGAGATCAGCGCGTTCATGCCGTCCTCGATGCGCGACAGGCGCTCCATGCTGCCAACCGCCGTCGCCTCGATCTCGCCCAGCATCACGCAGTGCGCGGCACAGAAGGCCGTGGCAGCGACCACCGCCTTGCGCAACTCGTCGACCAACTGCTGTTTGTCCTTGACCGGCGTCTGCCCGTCCTTGCCCGCGCCGTAGATCGCCAGTGCCTTTTCCAGCGAGGCGAAGACGTTGGCGTAATCGACGATGACGCCGCTGTGCTTGCCGGGGAAGACGCGGTTGGCGCGGGCGATGGTCTGCATCAGCGTGTGGTTGCGCATCGGTTTGTCGAGATACACCGTCGAGCAGCTCGGCGCGTCGAAGCCGGTCAGCCACATGGCGCAGACGAAGACCAGGCGCAGCGGGTCGTCGGTGTCCTTGAACTTTTCGTCCAGCCCCGGCTGCCCGGTGGAAGACGACAGATTCATGCGCTTGCGGTGCGGTTCGATGTCGAGACCCAGGGTCTGCATCTGCTGGATTTCGTTCTGCCCCGGCGAGACGATCACCGCCATGTCGGTGCTGGTCAGCACCTCCAGCCGCTGTTTCAGCTCGGCCATGCGCAGGTCGCGCCGTGCCTGCTCGGGCATCATCTCGCCGCCACGTGGCTGGTAGGCGAGCTCGCCCAGTTCCTTCTCCACTCGTGCGGTTTCCGCGGTCCAGTGCGCCTTCACCTTGTCGTGCATGCGCAGCGCGGTGGCCTTGTCGATCGATACCACCATCGCCTTGCCGACCGAATCGGCCAACAATCCGCGGCCGAGAAAGTGCCGCACGATGTCCTGCGCCACCGTTTCCAGCCGGTCATCGCGCGTGATCAGGTGGTATTGCCGCCCCAGTACCCTCTCCAGCTTGGCCTCTTGCTCTGCGTCGAGGTCGGCATCCTCGATCAGTTGGTAAATGTCTTCATTCAGATCGGGATTGACGAGCTGCAATTCGGGCGTGCGGTTCTCGTAGAACAGCGGCACGGTGGCACCGTCTTCGATGGACTGCTGGAAGTCGTAGATCGAGACGTAGTCGCCGAAGACTTCCTTGGTGCGTTCCTCGCCCGCGATCAGCGGCGTGCCGGTAAAGGCCAGGAACATCGCCTTGGGCAGCGCGGCGCGCATGTTGAGCGCCAGCGTGTCGTACTGGCTGCGATGCGCTTCGTCGGTCAGCACGATGACGTCGGAGCGGTCGCACAGCAGCTCCGGTGTCTGAAACTTGTGCACCAGCGTGAAGATATAGCGGTGGTTGCCCCGCAAGAGTTCCCGCAGGTGCGCGCCGCTGGCGGCGTGGCATGCGTCGCCTTCGGCCTCGCTCACCGCGCCGGTCGTCTTGAAGGTCTTGGCGATCTGCTCGTCCAGTTCCACGCGATCGGTAACGACCACAAAGGTCCAGTTGCCGGCCAGCTTGCGCAGCACCTTCTGGGCGAAGAACACCATCGAGAAGCTCTTGCCGCTGCCCTGCGTTTGCCAGAACACGCCGCCGCGCCCGTGGCCCAGCTTGCGGGCTTCGAGCATTGAGGCGATGGCGTTATTGACGCCGAGGAACTGGTGGTTCTGGCCGATGATCTTGACCAGCCCCGCCTTGTGCTCCGAGAACAGCGTGAAGTTCTCGACCAGGTCGAGCAGGCGCGCGGGCGCGCAGGTGCCGCGCAGCATCACTTCCAGCGACACGCGGCGCGCTTCGTCCTCGCGCTCGATGCGCTTCCACTCCACCCAGCGCCCCCAGTCGGCGGTCAGCGAGCCGACGCGGCTGTCGGTGCCGTTGCTGGCGATGAGCAGCGCGTTGCTCCAGAACAGCGAAGGAATCTGCTGCTTGTAATGGGTCAGGTTCTCGTCGAAGGCGGCCCGCGCCGGCACGCCGGGCTTCTTGAGTTCGATCACCACCCAGGGCAGGCCATTGACGAAACCGACCAAGTCGGGCCGGCAGGTATACAGCGCGCCGGTCACGCTGAACTGGCTGACCAGCAGGAAATCGTTGTTCTCCGGATGTTCCCAATCCACCATGCGCAGGCGTTCGGTCTTTTGTCCGCCGTTCTCGCGGTCGGGAACGGATACCGTGATGCCTTCCTTGAGCAGGTGATAGACCTCGCGGTTGGCCGCCTCCAGGCTCATCGCAGAGCGGTCGCGGGTCAGTTCGTCGATGGCGGTGTTGATCGCCTCCGGCAGCAGGGCCGGGTTGAACTTGCCAAGGGCAGCGCGCAGGCGCTCGACCAGCACCACTTCCCCGCGTGTTTCGCGGCCAAGGGTGGCCGTTGAGGTACCGCCGGTGCCGAAGGTTTCCTCCAGCGCCGACACGGTTTGCCAGCCAAGGGCGGCGAATAGCCCGATGGCGGGCTGCTCGACGAGCTGGTCTTCGGTGTAGGCGTGGGGGCTCATGGCGTCGTTCCGTCGGTCATTGCGGCGATTTAGGTCCTACCCTTACTCACGGGGCCCCTCCGCTGTCTCGGCCGGCACGGTGTAACGCTGATCCGGGTGCTTCTCCATTTCCGGGATCGTGTAGGCCAACAGCCCTTCATCGACCATAGGGGTCAAGTAATCCCGCACCAGGGGTTTGTGTTCCCGCCCGTGCAGGATGATCGCCAGTTCCCGGGCGCTCAAGGCGCGCCAGCGGCATAGATCGACGATCACGGCACGCAAGATGTCCCGCCGGGGTTTGCTGCCGGCCGGCGGGATTCGATCGGCCAGTTCCGGGGGGATAGTTACCAGGGGCTGGTGACTATCCCGGGTAGGCTGGTGACTATTCTCGGTGGGCTGGTAACTATTTGACTCATCAGGGACGATTTCGCGTACCGGCGCCACTTGTGCAACGAGGAATCGCGGGCCCGGCACATAGTAGGTACGGCTGCCGGCACCTTTCATCTCCAGCAGCTCCAGGTCGCGCAAGCGACGGAGGTGACCGGAGGCGTTCAGGGTGTCGGTACGGTTGATGGCCCGGTACGCCGCATTGTCGATGGCGCCCAGTTCCCGGACGAACACCAGCGCGCGGGATTCCTCGTCGCTGATGGGTTCGCGGGTCAGTTGCCGCAGCCAGGCCAGATCGTCTGGCCCCAGGAAGTGATGGAACAGGAAGGTGGCGACAAACTGATCGGGGCGGCGTGAAGACTCGAAGGTGGGCGGCAATAGCCCGTGCGCGAGCATCAGCTCGCGCATGGCGCGGATGCCGCTGCCCTTGGTCTCGGCGATATTGACTTCGTGCAGCACGGCGGCGATGCGCGGATTGCGGGTTTCCGAGCCGGGCTCGCCCAATTGTTCTTCCGCCTTGATGGAATGTCCCGGGTTGCGGATTTCGAGACGATTGGCATAACGAATGATCTGGATCGCGCCGTGAATGCGGTAGCTGCGATGCATGACGGCGTTGACGATGGCCTCGCGGATGACCCTGAGCGGCAAGGTGGGTTCATCCTCTCGCGCCAGTGCGCCTTCGGGCAGGGAGAAAGACTGGATCAGCTCATCGCGGACCGTATTGGTTGCGCGGCGGATGGCGGTGAACAGCGGGGCGCGGATTTCCAGCGTGTCGAACCGGTGATCGGGGTTTTCGACCCATTGCCGGCCGGGGACCCGGATGTAATCGATGCGCATCATGGGAAAACAGCGGCGCAAGGCCATGGTGGAGCCAAAAAGCACGATGCCGGCAACCGTGGGTTTGAGTTGCCCGTTGTCGCGCTTGGCGCATCCCAGGGAGCGCAGCAGGTCTTCGTTCGACCAGACCAGTTCTTCGGCATCCGGATTGATCGCCCTGCGCTGCTGTCGGTAATCGTCGATGGCGGCCGGGTCGATGTCGTCCATGTCGGCATCGGGGAGCAACGCGGCATCCAGGGTGTCGAGCTGGTGACCGGCGTAGAGGGCGACCAGATCGTCTTCCGTTCCCTCCTGGTCTGTCGGGCCGACGCGCCGGTAAGCGCCCCGTGGGAGTCCCAGGTTCTGGATATAGACGGGCTTGTCGGTCGGCGCCGCCTCGGGCACATACACCACGACGACCGTCTTGCCGCCCACTTCCTCAACCGAAACGCGAGGGCGAAGCGGGCGATTGAAGACGCTGGCGCACTGGCTGGCCAGGTCGGACTGAAGCTTGTCGGGGTTGCCGATGCCGTCGATCTTGTAGCCGTTGGTGAACAGGTCTTGCGGGTCGCGGCTTACCCCCAGCAGAAGATAACCACCGCCCAGACCGGGTTCGTTGGCAAACGCGCAGATCGTTTCCATGACCGAGCGGTCGATCTGGCGGGCCTGCTTGGCCTCGATGCGATGCGACTCGTCCAGCGCCGAGAGTTCCTGCAGCAAGTCTTCTGCGGCGCGCATCATGGCCTTGGCTCGTCCGCGACAAGGGGGATCTGGCCGGAGAGCAGGCGCGGCAGCAGCAGATCGCGGGTGCGGCGGAGGTTTTGGATTTGGTCCACAAGTCGCCAACAAAGATCGGTTATCGGTTCAGCACGTTTCGCCCATTCGGTCTGCATTTGTGCGCTCGGCAGAACGAACTGAAACCGCTTGAAGTCCTTCAGGATGATTCGAGGAATTGCAGCGCCAGTAACGTAATTCTTGAGTCTGTTCTTGTTTTCTGGGTAGCTAAGAATCGCAGCAAGGAGATGTGGATTGACGCGGGAGTTCGAACGGAGAATAGCGATCGATGAAAGCAATACCACATCCTGTTCGGCTCGATTCACAAAGATGTATTTCAGGTAATTTGCGCCATCTTTGGTTATGAGAATGTCGTTTCGTTTCGGTTTGCAATCGTTGCGGACAAGATTGTCAAAATCCTTGCGACTGATGGATCGACATGTTTCCATCGTCAACCCCCAGTCGTGCATGTCCTTTGATGAAGCCATCGGCAGTCCGTCATCTACCGATTGCGGACTTGAGTGTGACCCGTCAGTGACACGCTCGCACACGTCCTCAATCGAAACCGCCTCCCACCCCTGCGGAATCTCGCCGAGGGGGGAAAGGACGCGGGGGTGGTTTTCGTGGCCGGGGAAGCGGAAGTGGACGAACCACTCGCGGTAGAGGGCGCGGGCCATCGTCTCCAGAATCTTGATGCGCCGCTGGCTGTTCTCGATTAGTTCGTCGTAGACCGACAGGATGCCCGCGATGCGTTGCTGGACGGGAAGCGGGGGAAGCGGCAGCTCGATACGCTCCAAGATTCCTTGGTTCAGCGACGCCATCGTAGCGCCATGCGAACACTGGTTCATCATCCAGCGTTGATGCTCCGAAGTCAGGAAATAGTATGAAGCGAAGAGTGGTTCTACCCTGTGGGACGCGAACCGGAGACGT
This sequence comes from Azoarcus sp. CIB, assembly GCF_001190925.1. Classification (NCBI taxonomy): domain Bacteria; kingdom Pseudomonadati; phylum Pseudomonadota; class Betaproteobacteria; order Rhodocyclales; family Zoogloeaceae; genus Azoarcus; species Azoarcus sp. CIB. The sequence continues at coordinate 4,878,465 of NZ_CP011072.1, read as the reverse complement.
AGACAGTCAGAGCGTAAGCGTCCGCCCGAGACCGTCTTGACGCTCAGACCTTGATTTTGTGGAGGCGCAGATCGACCGCCGCGATGTCGAAGGCGGCCGGATCGAACGGTGCGCCGTACCATTCGAGCATGTCGTGGTGTTCAGGATGGTCCGGATCGGCCATTGCCGCGACGAAGTCGGCGTAGCCGGGTGCGCCGCCGACATCCTCAGGCGGGGTGGCGTTGGCGCCGCCAAGGCAGAGCGCCGTATCGAAGAGCGAGTCGGGTGGTAGGCGGCGTTCGACCTTGATGCGATGCTCCCAGTCGTCACCGAAGTCGTAGACGTAGCGGAAGGATTTGGCGCCGCCGAGCGCGGTCGCGAGCCGCACGCGTTGTTCGTTGCGAACGGGCTCGAAGTCGTAATCGGGATCGGGGACGCCATAGCGCTCGCCGGTGATCTCGAACTCGTGCAGATGGCAGTCGTGCCAGCCCATCACGGCCTGGATGACCTGATGCAGCTTCGGCAGCGTGATGGTTTCCGGGACCGCCACCCGACGCCAGATGGCCGGCTTGATCCTGGCTAGCTCGATCCGCAGTTGCAGCAGATGCGGCGCGGGTCGCGCCTTGGGAAGTCGTACAACAGTGCCCATGGTCAGGCGGCCTTGCGCAGGGGGTCGGATTGGTCGCGGCCCAGATTCCAGGGCAGCAAGTCTTCGATCCGGTTGATCGGATGCTCGGCGATGCGTGCCAGCACGTCGCGTAGATACGCTTCCGGGTCGAGATCGTTGAGTTTGGCGGTGCCGATCAGGCTGTAGAGGGTCGCCGCGCGATTGCCTCCGGCATCCGAACCGCCGAAGAGGAAATTCTTTCTTCCCAAGGCCACCGCGCGCAGGGCGCGTTCGGCGGCATTGTTGTCGATTTCGATGCGACCGTCGTCTGCGTAGCGGACGAGCGCCTGCCAGTGGTTCAGGCCGTACTGGATCGCCTCGCTGATGCCGGACTTGCGCGACACGCGCCGGCTCTGCGCTTCCAACCAAGCCCGCAAATCCTCCAGTAATGGACGCGCCTGGGCCTGCCGCACCACGCGGCGGATCGGCGGGAGTTCGCCGCGGACGCTCGCTTCGATCGCGTAGAGTTGACCGATCCGCGCGAGCGCCTCGGCAGCGATCGGCGAAGCCTGTGCCCGGTGCACATCGAAGAACTTGCGTCTCAGATGGGCCCAGCAAGCGGCTTCCTGCACCTGCCCAGTCGCATAAATCGCATTGAAACCCGCATAGGCGTCGGCCTGCAGGATGCCGCAGAAGGCGCGAAGATGGCGCTGCGGGTGCTCGCCCTTGCGATTGGGCGAGTACGCGAACCACACCGCCGGAGGGTCATTGCTACCCGCCGGGCGATCGTCGCGTACGTAAGTCCATAACCGGGCAGTCTTGGTCCGTCCTTCGCCGGGCGCGAGCACCGGCAGCGGGGTGTCGTCGGCATGGACCTTGTCGGCGGCGAGCACGTAGCGGCGCAGCGCCTCGACCAAGGGCGCGAGCAGTTGTGCCGATTGCCCGACCCAGTCGGCGAGCGTCGAGCGGTCGAGCTCGATGCCCGAGCGAGCATAGATGGCGCTCTGCCGATACAACGGCAGGTGGTCACAGAACTTGCCCACCAGCACATGCGCGAGCAAGGCCGGCCCGGGCAGTCCGCGTTCGATCGGCCGCGCGGGTGCAGTCGCCTGCACGATGCACTCGCAACGCGAGCAGGCGAGCTTCGGGCGCACGTGCCGGATGACCTTGAAGTGGGCCGGCACGTACTCGAGCATCTCCGAGACGTCCTCGCCGAGCTTCACGAAGGTGCTGCCGCAGTCGGGGCAGTCGCCTTCGGCGGGCGCATGCTCGACCGTCTCACGCGGCAGGTGATCGGGCAAGGGTTTGCGGGCGGGGCGTTTCGGTGACGACGCTGTGCCGGCGGTCGTGTCCGGCGAGACGTCTGCAGCGGCTTCGCGCCGGGCAGTCTCGATGCCCTCAAGGGCGAGTTCGAGCTGGGCGAGCGTGCCGTCTAATTGTTCCGAGCGGCGACCGAACTGCATCCGGCGCAGCTTGGCAATGATGAAGTTCAGGCGCGCGATCTCGGCCTGCTGGGCCGTCACCAGGGCCTTGAGCACAGCCTGGTCATCGGGAAGGGGCGTCGTCGCGTGCATGACGTGAGTCTACGCGATGCCGTGGCGTGTGAACAGCCTCCGGGGGGCGGCATGCTCCGATCTTCAGGCCGCGCAGTCGGGCTGCCAGGTCCGCTCGGGCCGACGCCAGTCGATGCCTTCGAGCAGCATCGACAGCTGCGCTGCGGTCAGATGCACCGCCCCCGCGGTCGCCTGCGGCCAGATGAAGCGCCCCCGTTCGAGGCGCTTCGCGAACAGGCACAGCCCGTCGCCGCTCCACCACAGCAGTTTCACGAGATCGCCCCGCCGCCCGCGGAAGATGAAGACGTGCCCGGAGAACGGGTTCTCAGTGAGCGCCCCTTGCACGATCGCCGCCAGACCGTCCATGCCGCGACGCATGTCGGTCACGCCGGCCACAAGCCAGATGCGCGTGCCTGCCGGCAAGCCAATCATGCCCGCTCGGCCAGACAGTCGAGGACCGTACGCAGTGCGTCGCGACTGACCTCGCCGAGCACCCGCACGGTCGCGCCGCCGATAACGATCTCGAGCGCGGCTGCCGGCTTGACGCTCTTCGACGCCAACTGCAGGCCGACTGTCGGCGACACGGTCATCACCGGCAGCAGTTTCGGCGCTTCACCCACACGCGGCCGAGGGGCCGCGTGATGCGCCGGGCCCGGCTCGCCGAACCACCCGGCACGGTAGTGACGACGCCATTTGAACAGCAGGTTCGCGTTGATGCCGTGTTCGAGGGCGAGCTTAGCCACCGAGACCCCCGGCTCGCAGGCGAGCGCGGCAAGGTGGCGTTTGAAGTCGATCGGGTAGTTCGGCCGCCCCTTGCGGGTCACCCGGGTGATGCTATTCGTGGCCAAAGTGGTCCCCACCAGAAATTTGGTGGGCACCACTCTGGGCGATCCCTGTCACCAACGAAAGACGGTGATGGGCGGACGCTTACGTCAGAGCCTTGAAACCACCCGTTTTGTTCTTGGCGGATGAACACATGCCTTTCCACTGCGCCCTTCCGACCGAAAACAATGTCCCCGTTTTTGAGAACGTGGGACGAAAGACGGTCGCGTGTTGACGGGGAAATGAACTCCAGTTTGTCGGCCTTGATGCTACCGAAGCCGATATTGCGGACATTGATGACAGGAGTACCGTTCTCCGTGTAATCGCTGGCTTTGAGTTGTGTGCCGAAAGGGCCAGTCTTCAACTCAGCTTCGCCTGATGCAACAAGCTCACCGACGGGAATACGCGAAAACTCGGCCACTTTCACGCCTCTAGAATTCCCGCCACATTCACGGCGATGGTTTGCTCCAATTCACGCGCTTGGGCGTTCAGCGATTCCAGTTCCTCGTTCAGGGTTTCGAGCTGTTCCTTGAAGTCCTCGTCGCTCACGTCCTCGCCCGGCGCGACGCCGACGTAGCGGCCGGGGTTGAGCGACCAGCCCTGCGCTTCGATCTCGGCCAGCGTCGCGGCCTTGCACAGGCCGGGCACGTCGCGATAGGCGGGCAACCCATCCCCACCCTGGCCCTCCCCTTGAAGGGGAGGGAAAACTTCGCGTAGCTTGGCCGTTGTCTCAGGGCCACCGACGGTCGTGTCCAGTGCCTCGCCGCGATAGAGGCGGACGAGGTTGGCGATGAAGCCGATCTGCGTCGGGGTCCAGTCGCGGTGGGCGCGATCGACCTGCCGGTAGATGTGGCGGGCGTCGATGAAAAGCACGGTGTCGGCGCGTGGGGTCTTGGCCTTGCCCTTGTCGAAGAACCACAACGTGCAGGGCAGCGTGACGGTGTAGAACATGTTGGGGCCGACGGCGACCATGACATCCACCGCCCGCGCCTCGATCAGCTTCTGCCGCAGTTCCTGCTCGCTGGAGCGGGCATCGGAGGCCGAGTTGGCCATGACGAAGCCGGCGCGGCCAGTGGCGTTGAGCGCCGAGTAGAAGAGCTGAATCCACAGGTAGTTGGCGTTGTCGGTGCGCGGCAGGCCGAAGGGGAAGCGGCGACCGGTGCCGACCATGTCCTTGAGCCGTTCCTTGTCTACCGCATTGACGTTGAAGGGCGGATTGGCGAGGACAAAGTCGAAAGCCCCGGTGGCGCTGTGCGGGTCGTCGTAGTAGCTGTTGATGTTGCCGCCGTGTTTGATGTCGCCTTCCAGTCCATGCACGGCGAGGTTGAGGCGGCACAGGCGGCCGGTTTCGTCGGTCTTCTCGACGCCGCAGATGGCGAGTTCGGCGGCCGGGTTCTTCTGGTGCTCGGCGACGAAGCGCGCCGACTGCACGAACATGCCGCCGGAGCCGCAGGCGGGGTCGAGGATGCGACCGTGAAAGGGTTCGATGATTTCGGCCAACAGCTTGACGATGCTGGAGGGCGTGTAGAACTCGCCGCCGCCCTGGCCCTCGGTCATGGCGAAGGCGCCGAGGAAGTATTCGTAGATGCGGCCGAAGGCGTCGTAGTCGAGCGTGGCCGGAATCTCGGACACCTTCTTCAGCAGTTCCTTGAGCAGGGTGCTGGTGAACAGGTTGTAGGTCTTGGGCAGCACGCCAGCGAGCTGCGGGTTGTGCTTCTCGATCTCGCGCATCGCGGCGTTGACCTTGGCGCCGATGTCGGACACCTCGGGCAGGGTCAGCAGGTAGTCGAAACGCGCTTCGGGTGCAAGGTAGAGGATGCCTTCGGCGTGGTAGGCGGCAGTTTCATCGACCCGGCTGCTTCGTCTGGAAAATTCTCGGGAACTGGCGCCGGCCGCTTCGAGCTTGGTGCGCTGAATGGCGAAGCGCACCTCGGCAAAGCGCAGGAAGATCAGGCCGAGAATGGGCCCGGAGTATTCCTGCGCCTTGAGGCCGGAATTGGCGCGGAACTGGTCGGCGGCATCCCACAGGCGCTTTTCGAGCGAGGCGGTGGCGGCGTCTTTTCCGGAGGGGGCGATCCAATGCATGTTCTGTCTGCTTCTATGAGTTCAAGCCCGGCGTTACGGTCAATGCGGGCATCTTCACGGGTCTGGATGCCCGGATGCTTCCAATAACCGGGCAGTCGAGGGGTGAAGGTATTGTCCGACAAACTCTAGCTGCAGCCAAAGATGCTATGCGATCTCTATGCCGAGACGCGATCGGATGTGGACGGCTCCGCCGCCGGCAGGTGGCGGGCGATCGCGGTGGTCGCCAGTTCGGCCGCGGTTGCGGTGAATTCGCGGCAGCGCCGTTGCAGCTGCTGCTCGCGGAAGAACGCCTGGCCTTCGGGGCTGCCCAGGTCGCAGCCCAGCAGCCGTTTGCAGTCGCGTGCGCCGAAGATGCGCTCGAACTCGCCGACCAGATCCTGCACCGCGCCGTAGGCGGCGGCGACCGGTTGGCCGGCGTGCTCGCGGCCCAGCACGTGGCCGATGCCGATGATGGCGCCGCTCAGCGCGCCGCAGGGGCCGCAGGTGCGCGCCACGCCGCTGCAGAATCCCGTGGCGGCGCGCGTCAGCAGGTCCGCGTCCGCGGCCGTGCCCACGAGCGCCCGCACCACGCTTTCGGCGCAATACAACCCCCCGTCGAAGGCCGCTTCCGCCTTGCTCTGTGCCGAGTGGATATGCCGGTCCATTGTCGCTCCAGGATATGCTGATAGGGTGTATCGCAATGCATACAAATTATGACATTAAAATGTTTGCGCTGACGTGCGGAACGCCGCATGATCGCAAGGATTTCGCTCGCGCAGGGCGGTGATTGCGACCACGATTTCAGTGTTGTGGAAGCATCCGTGCGTGCCATGCGGAGCGGCGTCCCCGCCCAGTCATAGATCGGAGCAGAAAATGAGGAACGGAATACTTGCGGCGACCGTGATCGGCAGTCTTGCCGGTTTGCCCGCCGGTGTCGCGGCCCAGACGCAGCCGGGGAATCTCGGCGTATCGGTGGAAGTGCGCGAAGAAGTGCGGAACAGCTTCATCTTCGTGCTGCGCGACGATGTTCCCGCGAGCGAGGTGGGGCGTCACGCCAACGCACTCGCGGTGGGGGCGGGCGGCAGGGTTACCCACATCTACGCTGCGTCGATCAAGGGCTTTGCGGCGAAGATGCCCGACGAGGCCGCCGCGCGCATGCTTGCGGCCAATCCGCTGATCGAGTCCTACGAACCCGACGCCATCGCCTACGCCTTCGGCAAGCCGGGCGCGGCCGCGGCCTATCCCTGTACCGCGCCGCAGAAGCCGTGGGGTATTACGCGGGTAGGCGGAGGGGAGCCTGCACCGGTCGGGCCCAAAGCGTGGGTCATCGATACCGGCATCGACTTCGAACATCCCGATCTCATCGTGGATCGCACCAATAGCAAGAGCTTCCTGCTGCGCAAGACCTCGGCGGACGACGGCAACGGCCACGGTACCCATGTCGCTGGCACGATCGGTGCACTCGACAACGGTTGCGACGTCGTCGGCGTTGCCGCCGGGGCGACGCTGGTCGCGGTGCGCGTGCTCGACAACAACGGATCAGGGAGCTACTCCGGCGTGATCAAGGGGATCGACTACGTGGCGGCAAACGGGAAATCGGGTGACGTCGCCAACATGAGCCTGGGCGGGGGATACAGCGCGACGCTCAACAACGCAGTCGTAAGGGCTGCAGCGAAAGGCATCCGGTTCGCGCTCGCGGCAGGCAACGAGAGCGCCGACGCGGCGGGGTATTCGCCGGCCAGCGCCAGCGGCGACAACATCTACACGGTGTCGGCGATCGACTCGACCGACACGTTCGCGTGGTTCTCGAATTACGGCAATCCGCCCGTCGACTGCGCCGCGCCGGGCGTCAGTATCGTGTCGACGCGCAATGGCGGGGGCGTGACGACGATGTCGGGAACGTCGATGGCGGCCCCGCACGTTGCCGGCCTGCTGTTGCTGGGCACGCCGATCTTCAGCGGCAGCGCCAATGGCGATCGGGACAGTAATCCGGACCCGATCTGCCACCGCTGATTCCGGCCTCAGCCCCGCCGTTCAGTGAGCGGCGGGGCATCACCCCCGAGGTTCATATCTCGCTGCGCGTTTCAGGCGCGGTCGCAGCGATCGCAGCGCCGTGCTCGGCAAGCAGCGTGCGCAACACCGAGCGGTGGCAGTGCGCCTCGTCGGCGCAGTAGCAGCCGACCGAGAAGTTCGTCTGGTGCGACAGCGCGGCCAGCACGTCGAGCGAGCGGCTGTTGTCGGACGTCGACATCTCGGCGCGGTAGCGCTTCACGAAGGCCTGCCACTCGGCGGCGGACTGCGCCTGTTGCGCGAGCTTCATCGTCTCCAGGCTGGGCGCAAGGTTCGGATACCACACGTCGTACCAGTTCTGCGACGCGAACTCGGCCTTCGGCACGCCGCGCGGCGGGCGCCGCACGGTGCCGATGCGCAGGCCCTCGTCGGCTGCACGCGGCGTACCCAGGCGGACAATGCGCAGGACCACGGTGTTCTCTCCTCGTTGCCGGCAGCCCCGGGGCCGGCCGGCGGTGAATGCGGGCATCTTACGCGCGCCGCGTGCGTCACGGGATGTGGAGGCCCGCCTCGGGTTCGGTACTCGTCCGGACGGCGATCCAGGGCCTCACCGGCGGCTCGCAATCTCGTCATAGACGCGCCGCACCTCTTCCGCACCGTGACGGCGTTCCAGCCGCCGCACGACGAAGTGCCCGCGCGCCATGTCCTGGAAGTGGCCGATGAAGACCGTGTTGACCAGCGCGCCGCCGACGGCGCCGAGCACGGGCACGGCCTGCGCCGCGACCTTCTGCGACACGGTGATCGAAAAGCGCGAGGCGACCTGCGCGATCAGGCGCACGATGGCCGGTGCGCCGTGCTGCACGGCGCCCTGCTGCGCGAGGTAGCGTGCGGCCTCCGACACCGCCTTCGCCATCGCGGCGCGGGCGGCGAAGTAGGCGGTTTCGGCGGCGTCGTCGCCGGCGGCGCGGCCGCCCAGCGCAAGCACCTGCAGGCATTGCAGGCGTGTGTCGAGGTCACGCAGGTCTTCGCCTTCGCTACGTGCGATGTCGGCGATCGAGCGCAGCATGATCGTCGTCGATACGGGCAGTTCGATCGCGAGCGCCGCGAGCCCTAAGGCGCCGCCGGCCGCGCCGGTCGTGCCGACGGCGAGCTTGTGCCAGCGGTTTGCGGGGGCGTCGGTGCGCTCGTGGTCCAGGGTGCGCAGTGCGACGTCGAGGGCGGTTGCGATGGCCTTGTGCGTCGCGCTGGTCACGGCGGCGTTCCAGCGTTTGGGCAGCATCTCGAAACCGCGCTCGATCGGTGAGCCGAGGGCATCGCTGATGCGTGCGGCGAGGCCGGGGTGTTCGAGGAGTTCGCGGGCATGCCGCAACTCTGCGACTTCCGCTGGGGAAAGCGACATGGTGAAGATCCGGAAAGTTGGCGATGGCGCGAATGGTGGGGCACCCGGCAGCGTGTATTGTCACGCCACATCCGCCGTTCGACGCGGTAAGACGTCGCCAGGTTCGCGCCAGTGTCGCGACGGGCGCTGCTGCGGCACCTTTCAGCGGCGCCGCCGACTCAGTCCGATGCCGACGAGGGCGATGCCGATGAGTGCGAGAACGCCGGGTTCCGGGACCGCGGCGACGCTGATGTCATCGACGGCCGTGACCTGCGTGGTGAGCAGCCCGGCCGGCATGTCGAACAGGATCAACTGGTAGCTCGCGGTGAAGATTCCCTGCTTCGCTTCGTCCGTCCATGCGGCGTGCTCGTGTTCGGCCGCGAGGAGCGCGGCGAGCTCGAGCAGATCTCCGCCCGACGGTCCGGCGAGGTCGAGATCATCCACGTCGAGATCGGCTGCAGCGAGCGAGAGGTCGAAAACATGCCTGCCGAGGCTGGTCGGCGCGTAGCCTGGCAGTACCGATCCGAAGTCGATCGCGTACAGCGGCAAACCCGTCGCGTCGTCGACCGGGCCGGCATAGGGGCCTGCCGCCGTCCATGCAATGGAGAACGTGGTTCCCGCTTCGAGGCCGGAAACGGTGCCCGACTCGGTCGACGAGCGCGTCGGACCGGCGCGCGTCACCGTCAGCGTCGCAATCCCCGCATAGCCCGCGAGGCTCTCCGCGTCCGTGGCCAGCTGCGCCTGGGCAGGGGGCAAGGTCGCGATGAGGGCGGACGCGAGTGCGTAGCGCGTGAGTTTGGCGAGCATTGGCATGATGTGGCGGCACTTCCCGAAATGGCGGAGCTATCTGCCCCATTTCGGTGCATTATTCGTGCCGCATTCTGCATGTGGCTGTATTTAAAACGTAATGTTATGCAGAGAGGCAGGAATTGATCCCGGTGTGTAAAAAATGCCGACGCAATTGGCCTCCCGCTCGAGGCGCGCCGCCGATTTGCGTGCGGCGCGCGCGCGGTATATCTTCCGCGCCATCCGCTCAGGGCCTCTCTGTCGCTCCATGCCGAAGCGCTTCCCTCCGTTCCGCTGCGCGCACGTCCTCCCCCATCGCCCCGAATGCAGCCTGACATGAACGCAAATGCCCCCGCGCACCCGCGCGACGTCGCCGTGCTCGGCCAGGTGTTCACGCCCGAGGCGGTCGTGCGCACGATGCTCGCGCTGCGTCGCAAGCACGGGCGCGTGCTGGAGCCGTCCTGCGGCGACGGCGCCTTCCTGCGCCACCTGCCGGGCGCGGTCGGCATCGAGTACGACGGCGCGCACTGCCCGCCCGGCGCGACGAACATCGATTTCTTCGCGTATCCGGCAAGCGAGCGTTTCGACACCATCATCGGCAATCCGCCCTACGTGCGCTTCCAGGACATCCCGGCGGCGACGCGCGCGCTGCTGCACGACGAGCATTTCGACGGGCGCTCCAACCTGTATCTGTTCTTCATCGAAAAGTGCCTGCGCCACCTCGCGCCGGGCGGCGAGCTGATCTTCATCACGCCGCGCGACTTCCTCAAGGTGACTTCGGCGGTGAAACTCAACCGCCTGATGATGGCGGGCGGCACGATCACCGACGCGATCGAACTCGGCGACGCGCGCGTGTTCGACGATGCGGTGCCGAACTGTCTGATCTGGCGCTTCGAGAAGGACAACTTCGAGCGCAACGTGCGCTACGCGGAGATCGGCGTCGCGGACCGCCTCGCCGATGCGCTCGCGGCGCCGGCATGGCAGACGCGCCACCTCGTCGAGTGCGCCGGCCACCTGATGTTCGCGCGCGGCGACTACCCGCTGCGGCTGTCGGACGTCGCCTTCGTGAAGGTCGGCGCGGTGTCGGGAGCGGACGATCTCTATGCGGACGTGCTCGCCGGCAACCGCGACTTCGTGTGCTCGGCGACGGTGAAGACCGGCCACACGCGGCGCATGCTGTGGGTGGAGCCCGCCGATCCGCCGCCCGCGGCGCTGTTGCCGCACAAGGCGCGCTTGATCGCGCGGCGCGTGAATTCCTTCGACGAACGCAACTGGTGGCACTGGGGGCGCAGCTATTTCCAGTCGGCGCGACCGCGGGTGTATGTGAATGGACGTACGCGCCAGGCGCAGCCCTTCTTCCTGCACGACTGCCGGCACTACGACGGCTCCGTGCTGGCGGTGTTTCCGCGCCGCGAGGACATCGATCTCGCGGCCTTTCGCGACGCGCTCAACGCCGTCGACTGGGGCGACCTCGGTTTCGTGTGCGATGGGCGTTACCTGTTCACCCAACGCAGCCTCGAAAATGCGCCCCTGCCCGAGCACTTTCGCGCCTTTGCCGCGGTCTGAATCCCAGCGAGGATAGGGTGTTGTAGTATTCGGACAAATCCATTGCCGTTGGCGTGCCTCGCCGGCGGCATCCATTACGGGAAAATTTCCATGGTTCCTCACCTTACGACGGCCCTCACCGGTCCGCTGCTGGAGCTGGAGAAGCACTTCCTCGGCCATGCCACGGAGATCGAGCGCTGGATGCGCGTGCAGTGGCAGGACCATATGCCGCCCTTCTACGCCTCGACCGATCTGCGCAATTCGGGCTTCAAGCTCGCGCCGGTCGACCTCAACCTCTTCCCCGGCGGCTGGAACAACATCAACGACGTGTTCATGCCGCTGTGCGTGCAGGCCGCGCAGGACGCGATCGAGCGCATCTGCCCGGACGCGCGCCAGCTGCTGCTGATCCCCGAGAACCACACGCGCAACCAGTTCTACCTGCAGAACGTCGCCAAGCTCGTGTCCGTGCTGCAGCTCACCGGCCTCGAGGTGCGGGTGGGCTCGCTGCTGCCCGAGATCACCGCGCCGACGACGCTGGAACTCGCCAACGGCGGCACGCTGACGCTGGAGCCGCTGCTGCGCACCGGCAACCGCGTCGGAGTCGCCGGCTTCAATCCTTGCGCGGTCCTGCTCAACAACGACCTGTCGGGCGGCACGCCGGCTATCCTCACAGGCCTGGACGAGCAATGGCTGATCCCGCCGCTGCACGCCGGCTGGCACACGCGGCGCAAAACACGCCATGCCGCGGCCTATGACCGCGTCGCGCGCGAGTTCGGCGAGGTGATCGGCATCGACCCGTGGCGCATCAACCCCGAATTCGGCGCGTGCAGCCAGATCAACTTCCAGGAGCGCACCGGCGAGGAAAGCCTCGCGGCCGAGGTCGACAGCCTGCTCACGCGCATCCGCGCGAAATACAAGGAGCACGGCGTCGACGAGACGCCCTTCGTGGTCGTCAAGGCCGACGCGGGCACCTACGGCATGGGCGTGATGACGGTGCGCGACGCCTCCGAGGTGATCGGGCTGAACCGGCGCCAGCGCAACAAGATGAGCGTCGTGAAGGAAGGCCTGCAGGTGCAGGAAGTGATCATCCAGGAAGGCGTGCATACCTTCGAGACGGTCGATGACGCGGTCGCCGAGCCGGTCGTGTACATGATGGACCGCTTCGTCGTCGGCGGTTTCTACCGCGTGCATACCGAACGCGGCCGCGACGAGAACCTCAACGCGCCGGGCATGCACTTCAAGCCGCTGGCGTTCCAGACCTGCTGCTCGCTGCCCGACTGCCGCCAGGCGCCGGATGCCGCGCCGAACCGCTTCTACGCCTACGGCGTGGTCGCGCGCCTCGCGCTGCTCGCGGCCTCGGTCGAGATCGAGGAGACCGAACCGGCCGAAGCGGACGTCGCGTAAAGTGCGCCCATGACCGACCGTCTCAGGATCGCCTTCATCGTCGACCCGCTCGACCGCCTGAAGGCCTACAAGGATTCGAGCATCGCGATGATGCGCGAGGCCCACGCACGCGGGCACGAGGTGTTCGCGATCCGGCGCGAGGCGCTGACCTGGCGTGATGGCGTCGTGTCGGCGCGTGCGTTGGCGATCCGCCCGACCGCTGACGACCACGCGTGGTACGTTCCCGGCGAGGAGGCGGTGCTGCCGCTCACGGCCTTCGACGCGGTGCTGATGCGCCAGGATCCGCCCTTCGACTTCGAGTACGTGACTGCGACCTGGATGCTCGAGCGCGCGGTCGCGGCCGGTGCGCGCGTGTTCAACGACCCGCGCGCGATCCGCGACCATTCGGAGAAGCTTGCGATCTGCGAATTCCCGCAGTTCGCTCCCACCACGCTGATCGCGCGCGACGGCGCCGACGTGCATGCCTTCATCGACGAACTCGGCGACGTGATCCTGAAGCCGCTCGACGGCATGGGCGGCAGCCAGATCTTCCGCGTGCGCGCCGACGACCCGAACCGCAACGTGATCGTCGAGACGCTCACGCACGAGGGCGTCCGCACGATCATGGCGCAGCGCTTCCTGCCGCAGATCGCCGAAGGCGACAAGCGCGTGCTGATCGTCGGTGGCGAGGTCGTGCCGTATTCGCTCGCGCGCATCCCCAAGGCCGGCGAGACGCGCGGCAACCTCGCCGCGGGCGGGCGCGGCGTCGCGATGCCGCTCACCGAGCGCGAACGCGAGGTCGCGGCGTACCTGGCGCCGGTGCTGTGGGGGCGCGGGCTGCTGATCGTGGGGTTGGACATGATCGGCGGCCAGCTCACCGAGATCAACGTCACGAGCCCCACCTGCTTCGTCGAGATCGCCGAGCAGAGCGGCTTTTCGGTCGCCGCGCTGCTCGTCGACATGCTCGAGGAGGCCTGCGCCCGATGAACGTGCGCGAGGCGCTGCGGCATGCCGCTACCGTCCTGACGGCCCTGCTGTGCGCAGCAGTGCTGACGGCGTGCACCAATGCCGAACTGCACAAGCAGGAGGCCTACGTGTTCGGCACGCGCGTCGACGTGACCGTGTATGGCGAGACGCGCGAGACGGCCGAGGCGGCGATGGCCGAGGTGCTGCGTGAGTTCGACCGCCTGCATCGCGCCTACCATGCGTGGCAGCCGTCCGAGCTGACCGTGCTGAACGACGCGATCGCGCGCGGCGAGGTCGTGACCGTGTCGAGCGAACTCGCGGCCATGCTGACGGACGCGGGCCGGCTGGCGGACTTGGGTGACAACCTGTTCAATCCCGCGATGGGTGCGCTGATCGAGATGTGGGGCTTCCAGGCCGACGAGTTCGTGCCGCGCCGCCCCGACCCCGCCGCGTTGCGGGCGGTGCTGGACGCGGCGCCGCGCATGTCCGACCTCGTCATCAACGGCAATCAGGTCGAAAGCCGCAATCCGGCGGTGAAGCTCGACCTCGGCGGCTATGCCAAGGGCTACGCGCTCGACCGCGCGGCGGCGATCCTGCGCGCGAAGGGCATCGAGAACGCGCTCATCAACATCGGCGGCAACGTCCTGGCGCTGGGCAAGAAGGGCGATAGCCCGTGGCGCATCGGCCTGCAGCACCCGCGCGAGCCGCAACCGCTGGCGACGCTGCCGCTCTACGACGGCGAGGCGATCGGCACCTCGGGCGACTACCAGCGTTACTTCGAACTCGACGGCAAGCGCTACTCGCATCTGCTCGACCCGCGCAGCGGCGGGCCCGCCGAGGCGACGCAGTCCATGAGCGTGCTCGTGACCCCGCGCGAAGGGGCCGGCACGTTGTCCGACGCCGCGAGCAAGCCGCCCTTCATTGCCGGCGACAACTGGCGCCAATACACGCGCCGCTACGGCATCGACCACGCGCTGCGCGTCGCCGCCAATGGGCACATCGAGGTCACGCGCGAGCTGCGCGCGCGCCTGCAGTTCCCGTCCGGCACGGCGCCCGTCACGGTCGTCGACTGATGCCGCCGCTGCGCCCCCATCTCGATCGCCTCGCGATCTCGATGATGGTCGTGCTGTGCACGATCTGGGGCCTGCAACAGGCGGCGATCAAGATCACCAACGTCGGCATCTCGCCGCTGTGGCAGGCCGGCTGGCGCTCGGCCGGTGCGACGGTGCTGATCCTGCTGTGGGCGCGCCTGCGCGGGGTGAGGCTCGTGGAGCCCGACGGCACGCTCGCGCCCGGCGTGATCGCCGGCCTGCTGTTCGCCGCCGAGTTCGCGCTGATCTTCGCCGCGCTGCAGTACACCACCGCCTCGCGCGGCGTGATCTTCCTCTACACCGCGCCCTTCATGGTGGCACTCGGGGCAGTGCGGCTGCTGCCGCACGAGCACATGCGCCGTGCGCAGTGGATTGGCATGGGGCTGGCGTTCGCGGGCGTACTGGTGCTGTTCGGCGAGGGCCTGCTCGAGCCGTCCGGAAAGGCCTGGATCGGCGACCTGATGATGCTGGGTGCGGCGGTGGCGTGGGCCGCGACGACGCTCACGGTGAAGCTGAGTCCGCTCGCGCGCGCGTCGGCGGAGAAGACGCTGCTGTACCAGCTCGGCGTCTCGGCGCTGACGCTGACGCTGCTGTCGCTCGCCCTCGGCGAGGCGGGCGTGTTCGCCGCCGACGCGCGCGTGTGGACGGCCTTCGCCTTTCAGACCGTGATCGTCGCGGCGGCGAGCTACCTCGCGTGGTTCTGGCTGATCTCGCAGTACCCGGCGACGCGCCTGTCTTCGTTTTCCTTCCTCACTCCGGTGATGGGCGTGCTGGCGGGCGTCGTCGTGCTCGGCGAGGCCATGACCCCGGCGATCTGGCTTGCGCTGGTGTTCGTCGGTACCGGCATCTGGATCGCCAACCGCCCCGCGCCGACGGCCTGACAGCGGCCCCGCGGATCGGCTAAAGTGATCGTTCTTCCGCCTCTTCAAGGGGGAGCAACAAGATGTCAGGCCCGAAGATCGAGTTCTGGTACGAGTTCGCGAGCTCGTATTCCTACCTGTCGGTGATGCGCATCGAGGCGCTGGCGCGTGACGCCGGCGTGGCGGTCGAGTGGAAGCCTTTCCTGCTCGGCCCGGTGTTCCTCGCGATGGGCTGGAACGATTCGCCGTTCAATATCTATCCGCCCAAGGGGCGCTACATGTGGCGCGACCTCGCGCGGCTCTCCGACAAGTACGGGCTGCCGTTCCGCATGCCGAGCCGTTTCCCGCGCAACGGCCTGCTCGCGGCGCGGCTGGCGTTGCTCGGAGCGGAGCAGGGCTGGGTGGCGGAGTTCTCGCGCAAGGTGATGCTCGCCAACTTCGCCGAAGACCGCGAGATCGGCGAGCCCGAGGTGATCGGCGCGATCCTCGCGGAACTCGGTCTGCCGGTGGAGGAGCTGCTGACCGCCGCGGTGACGGAGGACAACAAGCGCGCGCTGCGCCGCCAGACCGAGCGTGCCGCCGAACTCGGGATGTTCGGCGCGCCGAGTTTCCGCGTCGGCGACGAACTCTTCTGGGGCAACGACCGGCTGGAAGATGCGCTCGCGTGGGCGCGGCGCCCTTCGTAGGGCGGGAGCAGCGCAGCGAATCCCGCCACACGCAGGTTCCGGCCCGAGATCCCGCCCTGGCGGGATACGCCTTCTGCTCCTCCCGCCCTACGGTCCTTCGACAGGCTCAGGGCGAGGGTTGTTCGCGTATTGCCGCTAGTTTGCCGGCTTGGCCGCGTCCTTGGCTGCATCCCGCGCCTTCTCGGCCTCGCGTTCGCGGATGCGCTCTTCGTAACGCGCGCGGTCGCGTGCCGCCGCTTCCGCGCGGCCGGCCGCTTCGGCCTCGGCCTGCGTGCGCGCCTTGGCCTTTTCCGCGTCCTTCTGCTTGCGCTCCGTCTGTTGCGCCTCCTTCGCGCGCACCGCGTCGGCCTCGCGCTGGCGGCGCGTGCTTTCCGCCATCGGGTCGGGCTGGATCGTGAAGGCGCCTTCCGGCGTGGGTGCCGCGGGCTCGGTCGGCGCGTCGGTGCGCGTGCGCCCGCTTTCCGCGGCGGCGCGCTGCTTCTGCGCCAGTTCGGTGCGGCTCGCCTCGGCTTCGAGCGCGCGCGCCTTGCCCACGGCCTCCAGGCGCGCGTCCTTTGCCTGGGCGATGCAGCGATTCACGAGGAAGCGCTCGTAGCACTTCGGCAGCTCGGCGGCGAGCGTGTCGTCGGCCTGCTGGCGCAGTGCCTTGGCTTCGTCGCGCAGCGTCGCGGCGCGTTCCAGCTCGGGGTTGGCATCCGCGGCAGCGTCGGCGGCCATGGCGCCTCCGCAGGCGAGGGCGAGCAGCAGGGGCAGGAGGAGAGGGGGCACGATGTCCGGCGGCGGTCGGGTTCGGGGATGCGTAGAATAACGCCTTTGCCCGAAGATGCGCTGACGTGATCCAGTTTCGCAACCTCCGCCTCGCCCGTGGCGCCAAAGTCCTCGTCGATTCCGCCTCCCTGCAGATCCACCCCGGCTGGCGCGTGGGCCTCACGGGCGCCAATGGCACCGGCAAGTCCAGCCTGTTCGCGCTGCTGCGCGGGCTGCTGCATCAGGACCAGGGCGATCTCGAGATCCCCGCCGGCTGGCAGATCGCCCACGTCGCGCAGGAGACGCCGGCGCTCGCGAAACCGGCGATCGAATACGTGCTCGACGGTGATACCGAGCTGCGCGAGGTCGAGGCGAAGCTCGCCGCGGCCGAAGTGGCGCACGACGGCGCGCAGATCGGCGAACTGCACGCGCGCCTGCACGAGATCGGCGGCTACGCCTCCCGCGCCCGCGCGGCGGCCCTGCTCGACGGCCTCGGCTTCGTCGGCGACGATCCCGAACGGCCCGTGTCGGACTTTTCCGGCGGCTGGCGCATGCGCCTGAACCTCGCGCAGGCGCTGATGTGCCGCTCCGACCTGCTGCTGCTCGACGAGCCGACCAACCACCTCGACCTCGACGCCGTGCTGTGGCTCGAGCAGTGGCTGCGCGACTACCGCGGCACGCTGCTGCTGATCTCGCACGACCGCGAATTCCTCGACGCCTGCATCACCCACATCGCGCACATCGAGCAGCAACGCCTCACGCTCTACACCGGCGGCTATTCCGACTTCGAGCGTCAGCGCGCCGAGCGCCTCGCGCAGCAGCAGGCGATGTTCGAGAAGCAGCAGCGCGAGGTCGCGCACATCGAGAACTACATCCGCCGCTTCCGCGCCCAGGCGACCAAGGCCCGCCAGGCGCAGAGCCGCATCAAGGCGCTCGAGCGCATGGAGCGCATTGCCGCGGCCCACATCGACACCCCCTTCGGCTTCACCTTCCGCGAAGGCCCGGCCGCGCCCGATCCGCTGCTGCAGATCGAGGATGGCGCCGTCGCGTACGGCGAGCGCACCGTGCTCGGCCGCGTCCGCCTGACGCTGCGCCCCGGCGAGCGCGTCGGGCTGCTCGGCCGCAACGGCGCCGGCAAGTCGACGCTGATCAAGCTACTCGCGGGCGAACTGCAGCTCGCCGCGGGCAGCCGCACCGAAGGCAAGGGGCTCGCGATCGGTTACTTCGCGCAGCACCAGCTGGAGACGCTGCGCGCCGAGGAGTCCCCGCTGCAGCACATGATCCGCCTCGACTCGCGCGCCCGCGAGCAGGAGTTGCGCGACTACCTCGGCGGCTTCGATTTCCGCGGCGACGATGTCGGCGGCACCTCGACGCCGGCGACGACGCCCTGCGGCCCCTTCTCGGGCGGCGAGAAATCGCGCCTCGCGCTCGCGCTGATGATCTGGCAGCGCCCCAACCTGATGCTGCTCGACGAGCCGACCAACCACCTCGACCTCGAGATGCGCCACGCGCTCACGCTCGCGCTGCAGGACTACGAGGGCGGCATGGTGCTGGTGTCGCACGACCGGGCGCTGCTGCGCGCGACCTGCGACCGCTTCCTGCTCGTCGACGACGGCCGCATCCAGCCCTTCGACGGCGATCTCGACGACTACCGCGACTGGCTCGCGACACGCCGCGCACAGGCCGCCGAGGCCGCGAAGTGCCCCGACCTCGAGGCCGACAAGGCCGCGCGCAAGGCGGATCGCGCACAGTCCGCGGCCGATCGCCAGGCGCGGCTTGTCGCGCGTCGTCCGTTGGTCAAGGAGATCGACCAGATCGAGAAGAAGCTCGCCGGCTGGCAGGGCGAGAAAAAGCTGCTCGATGCGCGCCTGTCGGATCCGTCGCTGTACGCGGGCGGCGATTCCGCCCAGTTGCAGACCCTGCTCAAGCGCCAAGGGGAGCTCGCCGGCTGGATCGACGCGGCGGAGCTGCGCTGGCTGGAGATCTCCGAGGCGCTGGAGGCGATGCCGGCGGATTGAGTGTCCGTCGAACCGACTTAGCACGTCCCTTCCCCTTCAAGGGGAAGGACAGGATGGGGATGGGTTTCTGCTGCGCCGGCTAGACCCATCCCCACCCCAGCCCTCCCCTTGAAGGGGAGGGAGTGACCGTGCCGCACTCAACCTGACATCACCTGCTTGTTTGCCGCCTTGATAATTGAGCCGGCCCCTCGTCTGGCCGTGCTCAGGCCGTCGCCGGGATCCAGCGCGCAGGATCGATCTGCCACTGCGCGAAATCCTCGTGCTCGACGATCGCGTCCGACGAGTCCGCGAGGTTCAGCTCGCGCGGCGTCGTGTAGCAGCGCTGTTTCAGGTCGAAGATCACCAGCACCCGTGGCTTGAGCAGGTTGTCCGCGTTCTGCTCCTGCACGACCGCGAGCGCCTTGCTCTCCAGGCTCACGAGCGAGCCGGTCGGGTAGATGCCGATCGAGCGGATGAAGGCGTGCACGAGCTTCGGCGCGAAGTGGAACTTGCTCCATTCGAGCAGCTTGCGCAGCGCCAGGGTCGGCGGCATGCCCTGGTGGTAGACGCGGTTCGACGTGATCGCGTCATACACGTCGACGATCGCGGCCATCTGCCCGTACAGGCTGATGCCGTCGCCCGCGAGGCGGTTCGGGTAGCCCGTGCCGTCGAAGCGCTCGTGGTGCTGCGCGGCGACGGCGAGCGCGATCTCGCTGATGCCGGGCGTGTTCTGCAGGATGATCTTGCTCTGCACGACGTGCGACTTCATCGCCTCGAACTCGGCGTCGGTGAGCTTGCCCGGCTTGTTGAGGATGTCCTCGGGCACCTTCGCCTTGCCGACGTCGTGCAGCAGGGCGCCGATCGAAATCTCGTGGATCACCTCGCGTGGCAGCTCCAGCGTGCGCGCGAAGCTCGTCATCAGCGCGCACACCGACACCGAATGCATGAAGGTGTAGTCGTCGTGATCCTTCAGGTGCAGCAGCGGCAGCAGCGCGTCGGACTTGCGGAAGATCGACGCGACGATGTTCTCGACCAGTGGTTCGATCTGTTCCAGTTCGATCTGCTTGCCGAGGCGGATGTCGCCCATCATGTCGTGCACGATGCGGCGGGCCTCCCCGTGCAGGCGCCGCGCGCGATAGCGTTCGGCCTCGGGCGAGATCGCCAGTTCCTCGGTCGGCCGCGTCGTCGCGATGCGGTCCAGCGTGGCGTCGACTTCGCGCGCGGCGTCGTCTGCGCTCGGCGCGTCGGCCACGTCTCCGCCGCGTGCGGTGTCGATGTAGAGCTCGCGCACGCCGATCGCACGCACGCGCGCCAGCGTTGCCGCGTCCTTGACGAGGAAGCGGCTGAGCACGAAATCGTGGTCGATCCAGTCGCAGTTCAGGTCGTGGATGAACATGCCCCGCGCGAGCTGTTCGGTGC
Organism: Azoarcus sp. CIB; assembly: GCF_001190925.1. Taxonomy (NCBI): domain Bacteria; kingdom Pseudomonadati; phylum Pseudomonadota; class Betaproteobacteria; order Rhodocyclales; family Zoogloeaceae; genus Azoarcus; species Azoarcus sp. CIB. The sequence goes on along the minus strand of NZ_CP011072.1, from coordinate 4,858,572 downwards.
GTATCAGTTTGATCATCGGCGGGAGGCGGTGCGGGACTGCGTGTGGTTTGTGGGGTAGTTCCGATTTATACCGCATATCGGGGGTGTCGCGCGACCGCTCCCGGCGTGCGGCGGCGTCCGCGACGCGCTGCCGGGTGCGGGCCGTTTGCGGCTAAAGTGGCGCTAAAGTCTCCTCACGCCCGCCCGTCGCGCCTGCGCGCAACCCTTGCTCCGAGGTCCCCTGCATGCCTGCTGCTGCCCTGCCGCTCGACTTGCCGGCCCTGCTCGCCGCACGCGAGCGCATCCGCGACGCCATCCTGCGCACCGTGCAGTGGCAGAACGATCCGCTCTCCGAGGAGCTGGGCGTGCCGCTGCGCCTCAAGCTGGAAAACCTGCAGCGCACCGGTTCGTTCAAGCTGCGCGGCGCCACGCACAAGATCGGCCGTCTGCTCGCGGGCGAACATCCGCCCACCGGTGTGGTCGCCGCGTCGGCCGGCAATCACGCCCAGGGCGTCGCGCGCGCGGCCGCCCAGTGCGGACTACGCGCCGTCGTCTTCATGCCCGTGAACGCGCCGCTCACGAAGATCCAGTCCTGCCGCAAGCTCGGCGCCGACGTGCGCCTGGTCGGCGAGACGCTGGAAGTCGCAACGGACGAGGCAATGAAGCTGGCGCAGGCCGAAGGCCTCACCTTCCTCCATCCCTACGACGACTGGGACGTGATCGCCGGGCAGGCGAGCTGCGGCCTCGAGATGCTGGAGGACGCCCCCGACATGACGGTCGCGATCGTGCCGCTGGGCGGCGGCGGGCTGATCTCGGGCATCGCGCTCGCGCTCAAGCTGCAGAACCCGGCGATCCGCGTGATCGGCGTGCAGGCCGAGGCGGTCGCGCCGTGGCGCACCTACCTGCGCGACGGCGCGCTGGAGGAGGTGCCGCCCGGCGCGCACACGATCGCCGACGGCATCAAGGTGAAGCGCCCCGGCAAGCTCACGCGCCAGGTCATCGCGCGCTACGTTGACGAGATCGTCACCGTCGACGACAACGCCATCGCCGAGGCCATCGTCACGCTGCTCGAACGCACCCGCACGATAGGCGAGGGCGCCGGCGTCGTCGGGCTCGCCGCGCTGATGCAGAAGAAGATCGCGCTGTGTCCCGATGACCGTGCGGTGGTGGTGATCTCGGGCGGCAACGTGGACATGACGTTGGTCGGGCGCTCGATCGACTACGGCCTGGCGTCGAGCGGGCGGCTGATGTGCGTCGCGGTGACCATCTCCGATGCGCCCGGCCAGCTGATCGCGGTCCTCAAGACGGTCGCCGATCTGGGCATGAACGTGCGCCACGTCGAACACCGGCGCGGCGAGCTGCACGTGCCCGTGGGCATGACCGAGGTGATCCTGCAGATGGAGACGCGCGATTTCGAACACCAGGACGAATTGCGCGTGCATTTCGCGCAGCAGGGCCTGCGCGTGCGCAACCTGCTCGGCGGCTGAGCACGGGAACAACGGCCGACGGGGAGGCGGCAGAAAGAAAAACGGGACGACCGGAGTCGTCCCGCGAAATGGCCTCCATCGGCCAAGGGTTACGCATTTAGCCCTGCCATTATAGGGCCATATTCCCCAGACCGCCGGTCACCTAATTGGTTCCCGGTAGATTAAATTTTTTGAGCGCGGAGGCCTTCGCGTGCGGCGTTGCGGTGGCCGGCGACTGCTAAAATCCACGGTTCATTTATTCGCCGATACAGGAAGCTTGCCGTGCAGATCGTCTGTCTCGACCTCGAAGGTGTGCTGGTCCCCGAAATCTGGATCGAATTCGCCGAGCGTACCGGCATCCCGGAACTGCGCCGCACGACGCGCGACGAGCCGAACTACGATACCTTGATGAAGTATCGGCTCAAGATCCTTGCCGAGCGCAAGCTGGGCCTGCCGGACATCCAGGACGTGATCGCCAGCATGGGCCCGATGGCCGGTGCGCGCGACTTCCTCGACGACCTGCGCGAGAGCTACCAGGTCGTGATCCTCTCCGACACCTTCCAGGAGTTCGCCAAGCCGCTGATGAAGCAGCTCGGCTGGCCGACCCTGCTGTGCCACCGCCTCGAAGCCGACGAGAACGGCGTGCTGGTGAACTACCACCTGCGCATGCCCGACCAGAAGCGCGAAGCCGTGAAGCGCTTCAAGGAGCTGAAGCTCACCGTCGTCGCCGCCGGCGATTCGTACAACGACACCGCGATGCTCGGCGAGGCGCACGGCGGCATCCTGTTCCACCCGCCCGAGAACGTCATCCGCGAATTCCCGCAGTTCCCCGTCACGCGCAGCTACGCCGAGCTGCGCCGCGAGATCGACAAGGCCTTCGCGCGCGTCGCGTAATCCGATGCATCGCGACCGCTTCTACACCCTGTCGGCGTCCTGCCCCGACCGCGTCGGCATCGTCGCGCGCGTGTCGGGCTTCATCGCCGAGCACCGCGGCTGGATCCTCGAGACCTCGCTGCACGCCGAACCGCCGGAGGACGGCGAGGCGGTCGCGCGCTACTTCATGCGCATCGAGATCAAGGCCGACTCGCTGCCTTTCCACCTCGCCGAGTTCCGCGAACGCTTCCGCCCGATCGCCGAAGAGCTGGAGATGGACTGGAGCATCACCGACTCGGCGGTAAAGAAGCGCGTCGTCGTGCTGGTGTCGAAGCAGGAGCACTGCCTCTACGATCTCCTCGCGCGCTGGCAGTCGAAGGAACTGGACATCGAGATCCCGTGCGTGATCTCGAACCACGACACCTTCCGCGGCTTCGTCGAGTGGCACGGCATCCCCTTCCACCACGTGCCGGTCACCCCGGACACGAAGACGTCCGCCTATGCCGAGGTGCGGCGCATCGTCGAGGAGGTGCGCGGCGACACGATCGTGCTCGCGCGCTACATGCAGGTGCTGTCGCCGGACCTGTGCGCCGCCTATCCGGGGCGCATCATCAACATCCACCACAGCTTCCTGCCCAGTTTCGTCGGCGCGAAGCCCTACCACCAGGCGTGGAAGAAGGGCGTGAAGCTGATCGGCGCGACCTGCCACTACGTCACGTCCGAACTCGACCAGGGGCCGATCATCGAGCAGGACGTGATCCGCATCGACCATTCCGACTCGGTCGAGGACATGGTGCGTTACGGCAAGGACATCGAGAAGACCGTGCTCGCGCGCGGGCTGCGCTACCACCTCGAAGGCCGCGTGCTGCGGCACGGCAACAAGACGGTCGTGTTCCGCTGAGGTTCGCTGAACGGCGGCCACGCCGTTCAGCGAACCTTTGCCTCAGGCGGTGCGGAAGTTGCTCACCACCTGACGCAGCGAATTCGCGGTGTGCGCCGAATCCTCGGCCGCAGCGGCCATTTGTGCAATGGTCGCGCTGGTGTGCTCGACCGCCTGCGAGATGGCTTCCATGCCGTTTGCGGTCTGCTCGGCGACGATGCGCTGCTCCTTCGTCGAGTGCGCGATATCTTCCGACAGCGACGATACCCGACCCGCGGCCGCGACGATCTGCGTGAATGCCGCTTCGAGCCGGCCGATCTTGTCGGCATCCTCGGCGACGTCGGCATCCACCGCGCGCATGGCCTGCACCGCCGAGGCGGCCTGCTGTTCCACGCCGCGCACGATGTTCGCGATCTCGGTCGTGCTGTGGCCGGTGCGCTCGGCGAGCTTGCGCACTTCGTCGGCCACCACGGCGAAACCGCGCCCGGCTTCGCCCGCGCGCGCCGCCTCGATGGCCGCATTGAGCGCCAGCAGGTTGGTCTGGTCCGCGATCTCGCGGATTACGGTGGAGATCGCGTTGATCTGCTGGATGGATGCGGACAGGGCGCTCACGGCCTCGGTCGCCTCGCCCGAGGCACGCTGGGCGCGTTCGGTGGCAACGCGGCTCTCGCGCATCAGCTGACTGCCGCGTTCCGCCGCCTCATGGGCACTGTTGGCGGCCTCGGAGACTTGCGCCGAGCCGGTCGAGATCTCGCCGACGGAGACGGTGAGTTGTTCCATCGCAGCCGTCATCTTCATGACCTCGTCGGACTGCATCTGCGCGCGGTCGTGGATGTCCTGCGCGCTGGTGCGCACGTTGTCCGAGGCCTCGGCGACGCGGTCCGATCCGCTGCGCACCTGCGCCAGCGTGCCGCACAGCGTCTCGAGCGAGGCGTTGATGGCGCGTGCCATTTCCCCCAGTTCGTCGCCACTGTGCACCGTGCTCTTGGCCGTCAGGTCCCCCAGTGCGACCTGCGCCAGGGCGCGCTGCACGTCCGCGACGGGGCGGGTGATGGCGCGGATGATCAGCGTGGTGAAGATCGCGAGCAGCACGACGGCGCCGCCGACGAGAATCGTGGCGTACCGGTTCAGCTCGCGCTCCATGCGCGCGGCCTCGTGATAGACCTGCTCAACCTCCTGCGTGCGCAGGGCGATGAGTTCCGCGAGGGGCTTGGAGACGCTGGTGATGACGGGCGGCCAGTCGTCCTCGAGGATGGCTGTGAGCAGTTCCTTGTCGTTGCTCGCCGAGTAGGCCGCATCGAGCTTGGCGAAAAGTCCGGGCAGGGTCGCGAGGCCCTGTTCGACTTTTCCGGTCAGCGCGAGTTCGTCCGTTTCGTCTGCGCCGGTCGCGGACATCTGGCGGTACTCGGACCACAACTGGGGCAGTGCCTCGCGCACTTCCGCGAGGTGGCGGCGCGAGCCCGGAGCAGGCATCTGGTCGGTAATGACGCCGGCGATGCGGAAGCGCACCTCGCCGAGCTGGTCGCTCACTGTCTGGATCTTGCGCAGCGGGATGACGTTCTCTTCATACACCCGGCGCAGCGCTTCGGTGGAGGACGCGTTGCCATAGAACTGCATGGCCGCTATGGCGACGATCATCACGAGGGCAAAGGCCGCCAGGGCATAAAGTTTTGCCTTCAGCGAAAATGTCGGGCGCATCGGTATTCCTCAAAAAAAAGGCTGCGCGTGGCGCGCAGCCTCAGTTACTGCAGTGGAGCGAATTACTTGACCGGCAGGCCCTTCGCCTTCCAGCCCGGCAGGCCGTCGCGCAGCCAGTTGACTTTGGTGTGGCCGGCCTTCATGGCGGCAATCGACAGCTTGTAGCTCTTCCAGCAGTCGTGGCCGTTGCAGTAGGTCACGATGGGCTGAGCCTTGTTCCCGGGCAGCTTGCCGAGGTCGACGCTGTCGGCCGCGGCGTCGAAGTCCGGCTTCTTCTCGCTCTTTTCCTTGTAGGGTACGTTGATGGCGCCGTCGATATGCCCTTCAGCGTATTCGGCCGCCGAACGGGCGTCGATGACCACTGCGCCCTTCGACTGCAGATCGCGCGCTTGCTCCGGAGTCACGACGGTTGCCCCGGCCAGGCTGGTCGGGTTGTCGACGGCGTGTGCAGCAAGGGCAGTGAAGGAGAACAGCGTGGCGGCGGCGATGCGTGACAGGATGCGAATCATGAAATCCCTCGGCGTGTGTAAGAAAAAGTAAGCAATCATGCATATTCGAATAGTAATACCTATTTCGACTTAGTGGTGATGTTTTGCCTCGCCCTGCTGCGCGGCCGCGTGAACGAAAACGGGCGCCCCCGAAGGGGCGCCCGCTGCAGCACCGGACGAGGGATCGATCCGGAGATGTTCAGACGTGGTAGGCGGTCTCGCCGTGGGCGGTGATGTCGAGGCCTTCGCGCTCTTCTTCTTCCGGCACGCGCAGGCCGATCAGCACATCGACGATCTTGTAGGCGACCACGGACACGACGCCCGACCACAGGATCGCGACGACCACGCCCCAGACCTGGCTGGTGACCTGCGCGGAGGTCGAGAACGGGGCCACCGCGTTGGCGACGTAGTCATACACGCCGACGCCGCCGAGGTCCGGGTTGGCGAACACACCGGTGAGGATCGCGCCGAGGATGCCGCCCACGCCATGCACGCCGAACACGTCGAGCGCGTCGTCGGCGCCGAGCATGCGCTTGAGGCCATTCACGCCCCACAGGCAGATCACGCCTGACAGCAGGCCGATCACCATCGCGCCCATCGGGCCGACCCAGCCGCAGGCCGGGGTGATCGCAACCAGACCCGACACCGCACCCGAAGCCGCACCCAGCAGTGAGGGCTTGCCCTTCATCAGCCATTCCGCGGTCATCCACGACATCGCCGCCATGCCGGCCGCGACCATCGTGTTGAGGAAGGCCAGCGCGGTGAGGCCGTTGGCTTCGAGGTTGGAGCCGGCGTTGAAGCCGAACCAGCCGATCCACAGCATCGAGGCACCGACCATCGTCAGCGTCAGCGAGTGCGGGGCCATCGATTCGCGGCCGTAGCCGATGCGCTTGCCGATCATGAAGGCACCGACCAGGCCGGCGACGGCGGCGTTGATGTGCACCACGGTACCGCCGGCGAAGTCGAGCGCGCCCTTCTGGAACAGGAAGCCCGCGGTCGCGGCGGCGGCTTCACCCGCAGCGGCGTCGATGTAGGCATCCGGGCCCGCCCAGTACCACACCATGTGGGCCATCGGCAGGTAGGAGAAGGTGAACCACAGCACCATGAACAGCAGCACCGCGGAGAACTTCATGCGCTCGGCGAAGGCTCCGACGATCAGCGCCGGGGTGATCGCCGCGAAGGTCGCCTGGAAGATGATGTAGGCGAACTCGGGGATCGCGACGCCCTTGCTGAAGGTCGCGGCCATCGAATCGACCGTCACCCCGCTGAGGAAGGCCTTCGACAAGCCGCCGATGAACGCGTTGCCCTCGGTGAAGGCGAGGCTGTAGCCGTAGACGAACCACAGCACGATCATCAGCGAGAAGATCACGAAGACCTGCATCAGCACCGATAGCATGTTCTTCGAGCGCACCAGGCCGCCGTAGAACAGCGCGAGGCCCGGGATCACCATGAAGGCGACGAGCGCGGTGGAGGTCAGCATCCACGCGGTGTCGCCCTTGTTGACCGTGGGGGCGGGCGCCGCGGCCGCGGGGGCGGCAGCAGCCGCGTCGGCGATCGCAGTGACGGCCTCGGCCGCAGCCGGGGCATCCTCGGCGCTGGCGAGCCCGGCGAAGCCGAGCGCGAGCACCGCAAACAGTATGGCAAACAGTTTTTTCATGGTGTTCTCCCTTACAGCGCGTCGGTGCCCGTTTCGCCGGTGCGGATGCGGATGGCCTGCTCGAGGTCGAAGACGAAGATCTTGCCGTCGCCGATCTTGCCGGTCGCGGCGGATTTCTCGATCGCTTCGATCACCTGTTCGAGCAACTCGGTGCGCACGGCGGCTTCGATCTTCACCTTGGGCAGGAAATCGACGACGTACTCGGCGCCGCGGTACAGCTCGGTGTGACCCTTCTGGCGGCCGAAGCCCTTGACCTCGGTGACGGTGATGCCCTGCACGCCGATCGCCGAGAGGGCCTCGCGCACTTCGTCGAGCTTGAAGGGCTTGATGATGGCGGTGACGAATTTCATGATGGTTTCCTTTCAGTCTTGCGGGGCCGGAGCCCCGCGGCGTTGCAGGCTCAGAAGGTCTTGCTGACGCTCACGACGTAGCGGCCGTCGGCGTCGAAGTCGCTCTTGTCCTTCATGTTGGTGTCGACGTAGTGCAGGCCCAGCGTCACGCCCGCGACGGCTTGGCTGACGCCGACCTTCCAGTCGGAGTAGGACTCGACCGGGCCGGCGATCATCTGGTGGCCGTAGTGGGCGTTCAGCGTCGTGCCCGGGATCACCTCGTAGGCGGCCGACAGGTCGAAGTACTGGCTGCCCTTGGAGTCCGGCGCGCCGAACAGGTTGGTGAAGGAGTTCGAGTACTTGAAGGACAGGAACTGCCACGACAGGCCGAGGTAGCCTTCCTGCGTGTTCGGGTGCTTCAGGCCGATGGTGTTGCGCCAGCCCGAGTCGAACTCGCCCGGATAGACGTACTGCAGCAGGCCGACGTCGTAGCCGATGTCGCCGATCGTGCCCTTGTAGCCGCCGTAGACGTCCAGTTCGAGGCTGTTGCCGGAGTTTTCGCCGGTGCCGCGCTCAAGGTCGCTCAGCCACGACACGTTCGACCCCCACACGCCGACGTACAGGCCGCTCGCATGCGCATAATCGAAACCGCCCTGCAGCGCCGGCTTCTCGTCGGTCTGGCTGATGCCGCGGTAGGCATAATCGGACACGAGGGCGACGTTCGCGGCGATCGGGCTGTCGCCGGCGGCGGCCGTGCCGGAGGCGATCAGCGGAAGGGCTGCGGCGACGGCAAGGGCGAGGATGCGCTTGTGCATGATGTTGCTCCTTGATGGTTGGTGTTTGATTGCTGGCAAGTCCTCCTTTGCACGCGGCGTGCCAAGTCCTTCGGTTGTTGTCGTAAGTAACTGTTTGTATGTGAGAAAAAGGCGTTCAGAAAGGGTTTTTCGGGCGTTTTTGTGCACATGCAGCAGAGCGCTCGGCCGTCGAATGCACCGTCATGGTGCGTTATAGCCAATTTCGTGGTGCGTGACGCGCCGGGTGGGCAGAGCGCTCACCGCAATGGGGCGGAGCGGGTGTCCGTCCGTTCCGGAACCCGCGCCCGTGCTAGACTTTTCCCCTTTGTTTTCGCCCCAGAGGTAACTTCATGGCAGGCCCCCGCTTCCTCGATGACATCGGCGCCAAGCTGTCCGAACTCGCCGCCAGCAATCCCGCCCGGGATTTCGAAAAGAACGCGAAGGCCCTGCTCGGCAGCGCCTTCGGCAAGCTCGATCTGGTCACGCGCGAGGAGTTCGACGTGCAGCGCGAGGTGCTCGCGCACGCGCGCCAGAAGCTCGCCGAACTGGAAGACCGCGTCGCCACGCTGGAGTCCGAACTCGCGCGCGCCCGCGCCGACCGCGAAGGCGAGTGAGCGGCAACGCCCCTCCGAGCGCCGCACGGCGTCGCATCGATGTCTTGTAGATAATCTTTCGTCATTGTCGGAGCCTCCGGTAGACTGAGCGCAGTCCATTCCGGAGGTACCGATGTCGCTGGCTCTCGTACGCACCAGGGCGCTCGCAGGCATGGGCGCGCCCGAGGTGACGGTGGAAGTCCATCTCGCCAACGGCCTGCCCGCATTCAACCTGGTCGGCCTGCCCGACACCGAAGTCCGCGAGGCGCGCGAACGCGTGCGCGCCGCGATCGCGACCTCGCAGTTCGAATTCCCGCAACGCCGCATCACCGTCAATCTCGCTCCCGCGGACCTCCCCAAGGAGGGCGGGCGCTTCGACCTGCCGATCGCGCTGGGGATCCTTGTGGCATCGGGGCAGGTGGATGCGGCGGGGCTCGCGAAGCACGAGTTCGTCGGCGAACTCTCGCTCGACGGCAGCCTGCGCGCGGTGCGCGGCGGCCTCGCGATGGCGCTGGAGAGCGGTCGCACCGGTCGCGCGCTGGTGCTGCCGGCCGCCAACGCCGACGAGGCGGCGCTCGCGCGCGGCGCTAGCGTACTGCCCGCCGCCAGCCTGCTTGCCGTGTGCGCACACCTCAACAGCCACACGGCGCTCACTCGGCGCCTGCCGCCGGCGGTCGCCGAGGGGCGGGACGACGAAGCGGATCTGGCCGAGGTGAAGGGGCAGCTGCAGGCCCGCCGCGCGCTCGAGGTCGCGGCTGCCGGGCAGCATTCGCTGCTGATGTTCGGTCCGCCGGGGACCGGCAAGTCCATGCTCGCGCGCCGCCTTCCGGGCCTGCTGCCGCCGCTCGACGAGGCCGAGGCGATCGAGTGTGCGTCGATCCAGTCGCTCGAAGGCGGTTTCGACGCCCGCCGCTGGGCCCGTCGGCCGTACCGCGCGCCGCACCACTCGGCCTCTGCGCCGGCGCTCGTCGGCGGCGGCACGACACCGCGGCCCGGCGAAATCAGCCTTGCGCACCGCGGCGTGCTCTTCCTCGACGAGCTTCCGGAGTTCGACCGCCGCGTCCTCGAGGCGCTGCGCGAGCCGCTGGAAACCGGCTCCGTGACGGTGTCGCGCGCACGCCAGCGCACCGAGTTCCCGGCGCGCTTCCAGCTCGTCGCGGCGATGAATCCCTGTCCCTGCGGCCACGCCGGCGACAAGGGCGGACGCTGCCGCTGCACGCCGGATCAGGTCGCGCGTTATCGCGGACGCCTGTCGGGGCCGCTGCTCGACCGTATGGACATCGTCATCGAGGTGCCGCTGCTCGACCATGCCGAGATGACCGGGCAGGCGGCGGGCGAACCCAGCGCGACCGTGCGCGAGCGCGTCGCGCAGGCCTGGGCGGTGCAGCGCGGGCGCCAGGGCGGGGCGAACAGCCATCTCGCGCCGGGCCGCGTCGATACGCTGTGCGCGCCCGACGACCAGGGCAAGGCGCTGCTCGATCATGCGATCCGGCGGCTGAATCTGTCCGCACGCGGGTATCATCGCATCCTGAAGGTCGCCCGCACGATCGCGGACCTGGCCGGCGCCGAGCGCGTCGGTCCCGCGCATCTGGCCGAGGCGATCCAGTACCGGCGCGGCCTCGACTCGCGCTGACGCGGCCTCCAGGGCGTTCGGGGGATGCCCGGTACGGACAACATCGACCCCAGAGATCCCCCTGATGCCCGCCACCTCGCCCTGGCTAGCGTTTGTCCTCGCGGCGCTCGCTGCCATCGGGCCGTTTTCGATCGACACCTACCTGCCTGCGTTCGGCGCGATGGGGGCGGAGCTCGGCGCCTCGCCGCTGCAAATCCAGCAGACGCTCACCGCCTACATGGCGACCTTCGCCTTCATGGTGTTGTGGCATGGTGCGCTCGCCGACCACTTCGGGCGCCGGCACGTGCTCATCGCCGGTAGCGTGCTGTTCGCGCTGGCCTCGCTGGTGTGCGCGCTGGCGCCGTCGATCGAGTGGCTGTGGGTGGGTCGCGCGCTGCAGGGCATGGTCGGCGGTGCGGGCATGGTGGTCGGGCGCGCGGTGATCCGCGATCTGTTCGACGGCGCGCATGCGCAGCGGCTGATGTCGCGCGTGATGCTGATCTTCGGCGTCGCCCCGGCGATCGCGCCCATCATCGGCGGCCTGCTGCTGGCCGCGGCGGGCTGGCGCGCGATCTTCTTCTTCCTCGCCTTCTTGGGCGCCGTGCTGGCCGTCCTCACCTGGCGCTTCCTGCCCGAGACCCTGCCGCCGGGGCATCGCCATCCGCTGCATCCGGTGCTGCTCGGCCGCGCCTATCGGCGGGTGCTGGGCAGCGGCGCCTTCGTGCTGCTCAGTGCGGCGGCAGCCTTCAACTTCAACGGTTTCTTCCTCTACGTGCTGTCCGCGCCGGCCTTCCTGATGCAGCACCTGGGACTCGGCCCGCAGGAGTTCGGCTGGCTGTTCGTGCCCGCGGTGGTCGGCATGAGCGCGGGCTCGGCGCTGTCGGAGCGGGTTGCCGGGCGCTGGCACGTGCGCCGCACGGTCGCGGTCGGCATGACGATCATGGCGACCGCGGCGCTCGCCAACCTGCTGGTCGCAACGCTGCTGCCGCCCGGCCTGCCGTGGTCGGTGTTGCCGATCGTGCTGTACACCTTCGGCATGGCCCTGTCGATGCCGAGCATGACGTTGCTGGCGCTGGAGCTGTTCCCCTCGCACCGCGGGCTGGCGTCGAGCTGCCAGAGCTTCCTGCAGGTCGGCATCAATTCGACGATCGCCGGCATCTTCGCGCCGCTGCTGTGGCATTCGCCGTTGACGCTGGCGGCGGGCATGGCGGGTTTCCTGACGCTCGGCGGCATCGGCTTCGTCGCGTGGTGCCGCCGCGCCGGCGGCTGCATGCGCTGAGACGCGAGCCGAGGCATGCGTGTGCTGCGGGGCAGCACGCAGGCCCGGCGGGAGGGTCATAACCATAATGACGAGATGGATTTGCAGAAAATCATGAGCTCCGCTTCATGATCCTGCCGTGTCGCGCCTGAGCGCATGTGTCGATGATGTCGACATGTTCGCAGGCGTGGCCGGGGGGGCGATGGAATGGATTTCGTGATGCCGCAGCTGGCCGTGGGCAGCCGTGCCGACGCCGCCGACGGTGCGGCGCTGCAGCTGGGACGGGCGGTGGCCGACCGTGTGGCGCTGCCCGCCGCGACGATCCGTGAGGCCGCCGCGTTCCTCGCCGGCCGCGTCGCCGCCGGACACCGGGTGCTGATGCATTGCGAGCAGGGAATCTCGCGCTCGCCGGCGCTGGCCGCGTGCTTCCTGCACGAATACCTCGGCCTGCCCCTCGACGAGGCCTTCACCCGGGTGCGCGCCGCCCGCCCCCAGGCGGACCCCCATCCCGCGCTGCTCGCGTCGATCCGCGCGCATTACGCCGGGGCGGCTGTGCCCGCCATCGATCTGTCCGGCAACGAAAACCCCTTCGGACCCTCGCCCGCGGCGTGCGCCGCGATCACGCGCGAGCTGGCGAAGCTGCACCGCTATCCGTCCGTCGATGCGGCGAAGCTGCGCACCTTGCTCGCCGGGCGTGCGGGGCTGTCGTCGGCGCACGTGCTGATAGGCAATGGCGCGTGCGAGCTGATCGATCTGGCGATGCGCAGCCTCGTCGGCCCCGGCGGCGAGGTGCTGATCCCCGACCCGGCCTTTCCGGCCTATCGCTCCGCAGCGGATCGAACCGGTGCGCGGGTGGTTCGCGTGCCGCTCGACGGCGCGGACTACAGCCTCGACGCCTTCCGCGAACGCATCACGCCGGCGACACGGATGGTCGTCGTTGCATCGCCCCATAACCCGACCGGAACGCTGATGGCCCCGGCGGACTGGACGCGTCTTCGCCACGCGCTGCCCCCTGGCGCGGCGCTACTGCTGGACGAGGCCTATCGCGACTATGCGATGGACCAGGAACTGATCGACGGTATCGCCGACCTGCGCGACGGGGCGCCCGTGCTCGTCCTGCGTTCGCTCTCCAAGGTCGAGGGGCTCGCGGGCTTGCGCATCGGCTACGGCTATGCGCCTCCGGAGATCGTGCAGCGCATGACGGCGCTGTGCCCGCAATACCACCTCGGCTCGCTCGCGCAGGCGGCTGCGCTTGCAGCGCTGCAGGACGAAGGGCACCGCCGCGACAGCATCGCGGCGAATGCGCGCGAGCGCGACGTGCTGATGAGCGCCCTCGCGCGCCTCGGCGTCGATTTCGTGCCTTCCGCGGCGAATTTCGTGCTGCTGCGAGCGCCGCGCGATGCGCTGGCGCGCCTGGCCGAGCGCGGCGTCGCCGTGAAGTGCATGGCCCGTTACGGACTGCCGCAGCACATCCGCGTCAGCGTCGGCCTGCCTGCCGAGAACGCGCGCTTCCTCGCCGTGCTGGGTGAGCTGCTGCGCGAGGACAACGAATGCCGGGCAGCGATCCCGGCCTGAAGGAGACGTGAAGATGGTGATGATGATGGCCCCCGGCGGCACGCTGGAGATGGCGAAGGCGGTGCTCGACGAAGGGGCGGACGCGGTGTACGTCGGCGTCGTCGGCTGGAGCCGGCGCGGCGCGCAGGACGAGCTCAACGACGACGAGATCCGCCACACGATCGACTACGCGATGGCGCGCGGCAAGGAGGTGCGCGTGGTCGTGAACACGCTGCCGAGTTCGACCGAGCTGCCGATGTTCGTCGAGCGCGTCGAGCGCTACGCGGGCTGGGGCGCGCAGGGCTTCATGATCAGCGACCTCGGCGCGATGCGGTTGGTGAAGGAGCGCCTGCCGCATGTGAACGTGCATACCAGCGTCGGCTGCGGGATCACCAACTACGAGGACGTGCGCTTCCTGCGGGAACTCGGCGCGGACTACGTCGTGCTGCCCTACCGCCTGTCGGTGGAGGAGATCCGCCAGATCAAGGGCGCGGGCAAGGTCGGCATCGAGGTCTTCCTGTTCAAGACGCCGTCGGGCGGCAAGATCTGCCCCGGCAAATGCAACATGAGCAGCTATTTCAGCTTCCGCCGCTGGCTCGACACCGAGGGCAAGGACCACTTCTTCGGCTCGGCCTCGCGCGGCGGCGACTGCTTGCGCGTGTGCCAGACGGAGTGGAACTTCAACGTCGACGACATCGACTACCGCATGCCGATGACGATCAAGACCAATCCGGCGCTGTGGCTGGAGGAACTGCCGGACTACCTCGCCGCCGGTGTCGACTGCCTGAAGGTGCCCGGGCGCGACCGTTCGGCGGTGCTGGTGCGCGACATCGTGCGCGTGTACCGGCGCGCGGTCGACGCCATCCTCGAAACGGATCGCCCCGACCTCTCGGTGTTCGCCACGGAGCTCGAGATCCTGCGCGGGCGCTGGATGACCGAGCGCAACAAGCGCGACAACCGCCTGCTGCGCCAGGCGATCGACGAATCCGTACGCGTTTCCGCCGCCGCCGCGGCCGTGACCCAATAAGCAAGGAGACACACCATGTTCGAACTCTCGACCGACGTCGGCAACCTCAAGGAACTGCGCGAGGGCGATTTCTCGGCCTACGACGCGATCTACCTCGGCGATTTCTCCTGTCCCGAGTATCCCAACAACTTCAGCTCGCATGCGGAGCTGCTCGAAGCGGGGCTGCAGCACGTGCATGCGCGCGGCCAGAAGGCCTACCTGCGCCTGTACGCGGTGCCGGGCAACGACGACCTCGCATGGGTCGGCGACGTCATCGACACCGCACTCCAGCTGCCCTTCGACGCGCTGGAGGTGCACAACCTGGGCGTGCTGCGCATGCTGCGCGAGCGCGGCTGCACGGCGCCGATCCACCTCGGCGTGTTCGGCAACCTGTACACGCACGAGACCGCGAAGGTGCTCAAGGACTTCGGCGTCACGCGCGTGTATCCGAATCCGGAGCTGTCGCTCGACGAGGTGCGCTACATCGCCGAGCACGCCGACATCGAGGTGCTGGTGCCGGTGCACGGCAAGATCCCGCTGGTGATCTCCGAGACCTGCTTCATCCTCGAGCACGCCGAGGAGGGCGCGGAGGGCGCATGCGGCGACGGCAGCTGTTCGTATCAGTGCACGCAGGAACACTGGCTCAAGCGCGGCCGCGATGACGGCAGCCGTGCCGACTGGTCGCTGAAGGACACCGGCCGCATGACGCTGTCGGGCAAGGACCTGTGCATGGTCGAGCACGGCGGCCGGCTGGCAGACATGGGCCTGAAGCACTTCTACGTGCATAACAAGGGCGAGGCGCCGGGCTACGCGGCGGCGGTGGGGCGCATCTACCGCGACGCGCTGACGCGGGCCTTCGCCGGCGAGGCGGCGCCCGATTTCGCGCCGGCGCTCGACACGCTCGCGGGCCTCGCGCGCGAAGGGCTGTGCAACGGCTATTACTTCGAAGGCGCGGGCCAGCGCTACATCGGGCGGAATTGATGATGGTAAAGCTGCTCGCCCCGGCTGGCTCGCTGGAGATGGCGCGCGCGGCGGTCGACGAGGGCGCCGACATCATCTACGTCGGCCCGCTCGGCTTCTCGCGCCGCCCCTACGAGTCCGAGATGAGCGACGACGCGATCCGCGAGGCGGCCGCCTATGCGCGGGCGGGCGGCGCGGAACTGCGCGTGGTGCTCAATACCTTCCCGACGCCCTACGACTTCGGCCGCTTCGTCGACAAGGCCGTGCGCTACGCGGCCGACGGCGCGTCCGGCTTCATCGTCACCGATGTCGGTCTGATGCGCGCGCTGCGCCGCGAGATCCCGGACACGGTGTTGCACGTGAGCATCGGCAGCGGCATCAGCAACCTCGCCGACGCGGCCTTCTACCGCGACGCCGGCGCCGACGTGATCATCCTGCCCTACCGCTGGGACGTCGCCGAGATCGAAGCCGTGCGCCGTGCGAGCGATATCGGGCTGGAGACCTTCCTCTTCGAGACGGTGCAGACCGGCAAGCTGTGCCCCGGCAAATGCATCATGAGCAGCTACCTGCGCTTTCGCGACTGGCTGGAAGTCGAGGGCAGCCGCGACTTCCACGGCAGCGCGAACCGCGGCGCGAAGGAGTGCTACCGCGTGTGCCAGGCGAACTGGGAATTCGGCGCGGCGGGGGCGGACCCGGTCGAGATCAAGCTGCGCCGCGACGCGCGACTGATGCTCGCGCAGCTGCCGGGCTTCGTCGCCGCCGGCGTCACCTGTTTCAAGCTGTCGGGGCGCGAGCGGCCGGTCGGCATGATCCGCGACCTCGTCCGCTTCTACCGCCGTGCGATCGACGAGGTCGTCGCCGGCGTGAGCGATCTCGATCACCACGCCGGGGAACTCGCCGAGCTGCGCGGGCGTTGGGTGCGGGAGAAGGCGAAGCGCGTCGACACCTTGATGGATCGGGCGGCGAATTATGTGGCTTGAGCCAGCCTTCGAGGCGGACCGCGTAGGGCGGCAGGAGCGCAGCGTATCCCGCCAGCCGGCGCGTCCGACACCGCCCAACCGCCGCGTGGCGGCGCAGTTGGCACATTCCGCCTGCGGCTCCTCCCGCCCTACGGAGCACGGCACTCTCAGCGGAGGGTTGGATGTCCGCCGTTAGTGCCCTCCCGACCCTGCGCGCGGCCTTCGAAGCCACTGGCAGCGGCGCCTGGCTGATGCGCGCGATCGTCGCCTGCGGCCTCGACGAGGCCAACGGCTACCGCCTGGCGCTGCAGCTGGGCGACGACCGCATGCGCGGCGAGCGTCAGGCGACCGAGGCGCGGCTGATCGACGGCGAGGTCGATCTCATCGACACCGACTGGCTGTCGCTCGCGCGTCATCGCGCCGCCGGCCTGCCGCTGGTGGCGGCCGCCCCGTACGGCGCGATCTTCGGCGGCCTCGTCGCGCGACGGGGCAGCGCGCTGCGCGGTCTCGCGGACCTGCCGGGCAAGCGCATCGGCGTCGTCCACGCGCAGGACAAGAACTGGCTGCTGCTGCGCGCCGCGTGCCGGCTGCGCCACGGCTTCGACCCGGCTGAAGCGTCGCCTTGCATCGCCGCCGGCTCGAAGAGCGACCTGCACGACGCCCTGTGTGGCGGCGCGCTCGACGCGGCCCTCCTGTACTGGCACCAGGTGCCCGCGCTCGTCGCGGGCGGTGCGTTCCGCGAGGTGTGCGACCTGGCCGCGCTGCTTGCCGCGCTTCCCGTCCCGCGGCCCCAGGTGCCGACGAGCTTCTTCGTCTGCCACGAGGCGCTGGCGCGCTCGGCGCCCGCCCTGCTGCAGGGCTTCGCCCGCTCGGCCGCCGCCGCGGCGGATCGCCTGCGCGCCGATCCCGGCCTGTGGTCGCGTGTCGCCGGCGTGCCGGCGGGCAGCTGGGCCGGCGCCGTGCTGCGGCGCAAGTGGCTCGCCCGCGTCGGCCTTCCGTGGGCGCCGCAGATGGCCGCGCGGCTGCAGGAACTCGCCGACCTGATGGCGCCGCCCGGCGCTCCCCGACATGCACTGCCGGCCGGCCTCCTCGCCGCCGGTCTCCATCCCTGAGGTGAATGATGCCGATCCTGATGGCCCCCGGTGGCAGCCTCGAAATGGCCTTCGCGTCGCTCGCGCGCGGCGCCGACTCCGTCTACGTCGGGCCGCGCGGCTGGAGCCGCCGTCCGGCCACCGACGAGCTTGACGACGGCGCGATCGCCGAGTTGGTCGCCGAGGCCGCGCGCGACGGCAAGGACGTGCGCGTCGCGATCAACGTGATGCCCGCGCCCGACGAAGTCGGCCTGTTCCTCGACCGCGTCGCGAGCTTCGCGAAGATCGGCGTGAGCGGCGTGATGGCGTGCGACCCCGGCCTGATCCCCTTGGTGCGCCGCGCGCATCCCGCGCTGGACATCCACGTCAGCGTCACCGCCGGCGTGTTCAACGTCGAGGACGTGCGCTTCTATGACGAGCTGGGAGCGGACTACGTCGTGCTGCCCTACCGCTGGGGCGTCGCCGAGGCCGCGCAGATCCGTGCCGCGAGCCCGATGAAGCTCGAAGCCTTCCTGTTCCAGAACCCGCATCGCGGCCGCATCTGCCCGGGGCGCTGCTATTCGAGCAGCTACTTCCACGTCAAGCACCTGCGCGGCGACGACGACAAGGATCTCTACCTCGGCTCGGCGGCGCGCGGCGGCAGCTGCTACCGTATCTGTCGCGGCGAGTGGTCGCTCACCGCGGGCGATCGCCTTCATCCCGACTCGCCGCGCCTGAAGAGCAGCCCCGAGCTGCTGCTGTGGGAAGTGCCCGAATACGTCGCGATGGGCGTCGAACGCTTCAAGATTCCCGGCCGCGAGCGCACCGCAGCGCTCGTCGCGGATATCGTTGGCTTCTATCGGCGCGTGATCGACGCGTCGCTGCGTGGCGAACGCATCGAAGGCTTCGCGCCGGAATGGCTGGAACTCAAGGACCGCTGGAGCGGCGAGCGCGACAACCGCGACGACTCCCGTATCCGCGGGGCGGAACGGGCGGGCCGCGCGATCCGCGCCGGGGTCGCCGCGTGACAGCCGCGGAGGGCGCGGCCGGGAGCGCGCCGGTGTCGTCGGACTGGATCCGCGACCTCGCCGCGCTCACGCCGGCGGACGCCCGCGCGGTGGGCAATAAGGCGTTGCGCCAGGGCCTTCTGCTCGCGGCGGGCTTCCCGGTGAGTCCCGGTTTCTGCGTCACCGCGGCAGCCGTCGCGGCGTGGCGCGAGGGCGGGGCGGACCGCGAAGCGGTGTGCGTTGCGCTGCTGGCGGCCTATCGCGCGCTCGGCGGGCGCGTCGCGGTGCGCAGCTCCGCGATCGAGGAGGACGGCGAGGGTGCGAGCTATGCCGGCGTGTACGCCACCGAACTCGGCGTGCACGGCGAGGCGGCGCTGCTCGCCGCGCTGGAACGCTGCATCGCCTCGTGGGCCGAACCGGCCGCGGCCGAGTACCGCACGCGGCTGGGGCATGCCGATGCGGCGCTGGCGATCCTCGTGCAACGCCTCGTCCCCGCGGTCGCCGCTGGTATCGCCTATACGCGCGCGCCGCTCGACACCAGGCGCCGCGAGGTGCACGTCGATGCCGTCTGGGGGCTGGCGGAACCGCTCGCCGCGGGGCGGCACGTCGGCGACAGCTTCGTCCTGTCCCACGCCGGCCGCCTGCTGCGCAAGCGCATCGGCCACAAGCGCGAGGCGCTTGCAGCCGACGGTCCACACCCGGTGCGTCCGCAACGCGCGCGCGTCGCCTGCCTGACGCCCGCCGAGTCGCGTGAGGTCGCACTGCTCGCGCTGCGCGCCGAAGCCTTCTTCGGCGGCCCGCAGGATGTCGAGTTCGCCGTCGACCTGTGCGGCGTGTGGCTGCTGCAGGCGCGCCCGCTCGTCGCCGCGAGCACGGCAGGCGGCGCAGGGCTGGAAAACTACCTCGCCGGCGAGCGGCGGCGCCTCGCGCGCAAGTTCGCCGACCTGCGCCGGCGCGGTGTGCTGCACGGCAGCCAGCTCGTGCTTAGCAACGGCAACGTCGGCGAGCTGCTGCCGACGCCGACCGCGATGAGTTTCGGCCTGTTCCGCGACATCTTCGCCGGGCGTCGCGGCGCGATCGTGACCGGGCGCCGGCGCCTCGGCTACCGCTTCGACCCGCGCTGCGTCGATCACCTGTACGAGCTGGTCGCCGGGCAACTCTGCTTCAATGTCGAAGTTGACGCCGCGACTTTCGGCGACGGCGCGGAGCCGCCGGTGGACGACTACCTCGACCGCGTCGTAGCCGACCCCTCGCTCGCGAACTATCCGGAAGTGCGCCTGTACGGCCGGCTTCCCCTCGATGCTCCCGCCGCCGCAGTGCGGGAGCGTTTCGAGCGCGGCCTGCGCGCGGCGGCACGCGCCTACCTCGCGCGCTACGAATCGCAGGTCGTGCCACGCCTCGGCGTGCCGGCGGCGCTCGAGCAAGCCGTCGCGTCGACCGAGCCTTGCCGGGTCGTCGCCGCCGTGTCGGATCTCGTGCGCTTCCTGCGCACCGGCCCCTGTGTCGAATTCGTCATCGCCGCCCGGCTCGGCTTCCACTTCGCGGCCGAGGTTCGCCGCACGCTCGAAGCCCTGCTCGGATCGGACAGCGAAGCCGTGTGCGCGCGCCTGCTGTCCGGCCTGCCCGGCAGCCACATCACGCGCCAGGCGCTGTGGCTGGAGGAGGTCGCAGAGAGGCGCCGTAGCCGTGCCGATTACCTCGCCGCCTACGGCCACGGAGCCGACAACGAACTCGAACTCGCCGAGCCGCGGCTCGCCGAAGATCCCGCTCGCCTCGACGAACTGCTCGCGAACCTGCGCACCAGCGGCCGCCGGCCGGCGGCCGAATTCGCGCGCCAGCAGGCCGCCCGCCGCGCGGCCGAGGCGGAACTCGGGGAACGCCTCGCCGCTGCCGGCGTGGACGATGCCGCGCGCGCGGCGCTCTTCGAGGCGCTCGCCTTCGCGCAGCACTTCCTGCCACTGCGCGAGACGATCAAGCACCACTACACCGCCGTCCATGCGCTGATCCGCCACGCCGCGCTGCACCTTGCCGCGCATCTCGACTGGCCCGAGGCGCTGATCTTCCATCTCCACACGCGCGAACTGCCTGCCGCGTTGCGCGACCCCGCAGCGCTGCGCCGCCGCGCCGAGCGCCGCGCCGCCGAGCACGCGATGGCACGTCTCGCCGCGCGCCTGCACTGCGTCCCGGCCGTCGTGTTCGGCGCGCGCCTCGACGCCATCGGCGTGCCGACGGCGCGTGCTAGCGACGGGGCGGAGGGGAGTGCCTGGAGCGGCGAACCGCTGTCCCCCGGCAAGGTCTGCGGCGTCGCACGCGTGTTCGCCCCCGGCGACCCAGTGCCGGCCGAGGGCTGGCGCGGCGACGAGATCCTCGTCCTGCGCGCCGCCAACCTCGGCGTCACGCCGCTCTTCCGCATCGTCGCGGGGCTCGTCGTCGAAGTCGGCGGGCTCCTCGCCCACAGCGCCTGCCAGGCGCGCGAAGCCGGCATCCCGGCGATCGCGCTGCCCGACGCGACGCGCCTGATCGCCGACGGCGCGCGCATCGTCCTCGACGGCGCCAGCGGTCGCATCGCCGTACTCGAACCCGCTCCCGGAGACCCTGCAAATGAACCCCCCGACGACCTCTCAGCGCGACTTCCCGCCCAACTCGCCGCGGTTTGACCTCGACGGCCGCGTCGCCCTCGTCACGGGCGCCGGCGCCAACGGCGGCATCGGTCACGCCCTTGCGCTGGGCCTCGCGCGCGCCGGCGCCCGCGTCGCGATCGCCGACATCGACGCCGACGGCCTCGCGCAGACCGCACGCGAACTCGCTGAGATCGGGCCCGCGCCGCTCGCGCGCGTCGTCGATATCGCCGACTCCGCCGCCGTCGAGGGGCTGTTCGCTACGATCGACGACGACATCGGCCGTCTCGACATCCTCGTCAACGTCCCCTTCGCCTTCCCCGCGCGCGTGCGCCCGCACGAACTGGCCGCCGCCGACTGGGAGCGCATGCTCGCCGTGAACCTCACCGGCTACTTCCTGTGCTGCCAGGCCGCGCTGCGCCGCATGCTGCCGGCGGGGCAGGGCAGCATCATCAACATCGGTTCCAACGCGGGGGAATCGGCGCTCGGGCGCGGCGCGCTGCCCTACGGCTGCACCAAGGCCGCGGTGCACCAGATGACACGCGAACTCGCCGTCGAATACGCCGGGGCGGGCATCCGCGTGAACGCGATCCTCCCGGCGCAGACCCTCACGCCCGGACTGCGCGGCCATCTCGACAACCCGCGCTTCCGCGACCACGTCCTGCCGCGCATCCTCGCCGGGCTGCCGCAGGGGCGCCTGCTCGATCCCGAGGACTACGTCGGCTCGGCCATCTTCCTTGCCTCCGACGCCGCCCGCGCCGTGAATGGCGTACTGCTGCCGGTCGATGGAGGCAACCTCGCGATGAACGCCGGCGGCAGCCACACCTGGCCCGCGTGATGGAGATGGCAGAAGCGTGAAGCTCGTCCGCTATGGCCCGCGCGGCCGCGAACGCCCGGGGCTGATCGACGCCGACGGCGTGCTGCGCGATCTCTCCGCGCACGTCCCGGACATCGGATCTGCGACGCTCGCCCCCGGTAGCCTCGCCTTGCTGCGCCGCCTCGACCCGCGGACCCTTCCCGCGGTGCCCGGCCGCCCGCGTCTGGGCGTGCCGGTCGCCGGCGTGGGCAAGATCGTCGCCGCCGGGCTCAACTACCGCGCGCACGTCGCGGCAGGCTACACCCTGCCCGACGAGCCCATCCTGTTCCTGAAAGCCCCGTCCGCGCTGTGCGGCGCGCGCGACGCCGTGCGCCTGCCGCCGGGCGCCACCCGCTGCGACTGGGAAGTGGAGCTCGCGCTGGTGATCGGCCGCCGCGCCAGCGCCGTCCCCGCCGCCCGCGCGCTCGCGCACGTCGCCGGCTACTGCATCGCCAACGACGTCTCCGAGCGCGGCTTCCAGTTCGATCGCGGCCCCACCTGGGACAAGGGCAAGAGCTGCGACACCTTCTGCCCGCTCGGCCCCTGGCTCGTCACCCGCGACGAAGTGCCCGACCCGCAGGCGCTGGACCTCCGCCTCACCCTCGACGGCGGAACCATGCAGGCCTCGAACACCGCAGACATGCTTTTCAGCTGCGCCGAACTCGTCGCCTGCGCCAGCCGCTACATGACGCTGCACCCCGGCGACGTGCTCCTCACCGGCACCCCGCCGGGCAGCGGCTTCCTGCAATCGCCGTCGCGCCACTTGCGGCCCGGTCAGACGATGCAGCTCACTATCGCGGGCTTGGGGGAGCAGCGCTCGCGGGTTCGTCCCTTGCGACCCTGAGCGTCGCCTCGCCAACCTACCCCGCTTCCCTCCGGGTCTTTGTGCCGTCAAACTTGCGTCGTCTTGCTGCGGCGCGCGCCAACAGGCCTGTCGCTCCCGCCGCAAATGCCGGCAGCCACACCCAGAGGAGTTCCGACAGGAACACGCTCGCTCCCTTTGACGAGAAAAACCGCCCGAGCCCGAGTGGAGCGACTTCGATCGGCTGAAACGGTGCGAAATAGCGCTGCCCCGACCAGGGCCAGAGCAGCGCGATGCCGAGGCCTCCATTGGTCAGCGTATCGAGCAGGCCGTGGGAGCCGACCGCCGTCAGGAGGAAGATGAAGGATCGAAGGAAGCTTGCATGCAGCCAGCGGAAACAGCAGGCACCCAGCAGTGCGGCGACCAAGGCGAACAGCAACGAGTGGGAAAAGCCACGGTGTCCGAACTCTGCGGCGTAGGGGATGCCCACGCGGAACGCGATCACGTCGAGATCGGGAAGAATCGCGGCGATTGCGCCGCAGGCAAGCAGCCGGGGCGGAATGATCCTGCTGCCAAGCGCAGCACCGATCGCGAGCGGTACGACTGGATGGGTGAAGACTGTGGGCACGGGGAACTCCGTCGTGATCTCAGTCGGCGCACGTGCCGTCAGAGAGATGAATTCCGTGGGGCGTGGGGGCGCAAGGCATCAACCATTGCCAATGGCGCATCGTCCGGGCGAACGCCAGAAACGCCAGTCACGAACTCACTGCTTCACGATCTGATGCCGGCCGGCCGGCCGGCGGCGAAGGCGAACATGGACAGATGCTCGTCTGACGCCAGGCCGAGCAGGGACAAAACTTGCCGGTCGAGGAAGGAGCCGAGTGCAACCGCGGCCAGTTGTCGCTCGGCTGCCGCCAGCGACAGCGCAACAAGATAACCGCCGGCTTCCATGAGCATGAAACGGCCCCCGCGCTCGCCGTATTTGGCGGTCATCGGCCCGCGTTTGGCCACCACGAAGAACACTGCCGATGGCGCGGTATCCCAGGAAGTCCCCAGCACGCTTTGCAGCGCATTCCACGACGGACAGTCGCCGATGGGGGACAAGCCATGCGTCCTTGGGTCGTACCAGCAAATCCGTCCAGCGAGGTCAGGGGCGTCCTCCACGCCAAGCAAGGCCGCATAGATCCACACCGGATATTTCCCGCCACCGGAGGGCAAGGGGCGCGTTCCGTCACGGCGCATGGCGAAGGGCGCAAGCAAGTGCGCCAGATCATCCGTGCTCAATGCGGCGGCGGAGAATTCCCGGCCGCTGCGCCGTCCCTCATAGGCCGCCGTCAGCGATGAGCGGACGATGGGCAGTCGGCGCGCCGCCCCGGCATAGACAGGCTCGGGGGCTTCATATGGTTGCGCGGCGTCTGCGGCAATGCGCTCGCGCAGCAAGCGGGCTCGTGTCCCGTTCAATTCGCTGTTGGCCCAGAACACGTCAAAAAGCGGGCTGGCGTCGTCGATGGTCATCAATGAATTACCCCAAGGGATGCGGCAAGGGGTTGGGAAAGGCGGTGAAGCGGGCAGCATTGCCGTAACGCCAGCGGACATCCTTGCAGCGGCCGCCGAGGAAGGGCGCGCGTTCGTCGGCATGCAGGCCGGTCAGTTGCGGCGAAAGCACCCGTATGACATGCAAGCCGGCAGCGGCGACATCGCGGGTGGTCAGCTCGCGGTAATACAGGTCGACACCGCTTTGGGCCAGTTGATGGACCAGTTGATCCAGCTGATCAATCGCAGCAGCAGGTGCCGGGGCAAACCGCTCGACCGGAATGAATGGCTGGCGATGGGCGATCAGCGCGGTCTTCGGCCAGAGATCCGGGCGCAGCGTATAGAAGACCGCGTGTTCATCGAAGCGGCGCAACTGCGCAGCATGACGCGGCAGCTCCACACCCCGGCTGCGCTTGAGGAAGCCCGCGAAGGTCAGTGCCTGCCCCCATTCGAGCCAGGCCTTCTGCAGCGCTTCGTCGCGCGTCGCCCGGCAAGCAATCCCCAGGCAATAGCGCGGCTCGCCGCGCCGGGGAATGCCACCCGCCACGGCCACGACCGGATGCGGGTTCCACTCCTGGGTCATGTCGAAGGCGTAGACTTCGCCGCCCCGCGCCTGCACCTGCTCGCGCCACGCGGCAGGTAGTGGAATCTCCCGGCCACCCAGTCCGTTCAGCCACGTTGTCGCAAGTGCATCGCGTTCGAGCAGCTCCTGGGAGGCGCGCAACATGGCCATCCACGGGCCGCCTTCCACCGGGCGAAAGGCTGCGAGACCGCTCGATGTCGACGGCAGGCGAGCTTCGCCCGTGCGTGGCCCGAGCCCCACCCACTCTTGTGGCACCCAACGAGAGCGGTTGTCGAGCAAGCTGAAGACCTGGGCGAACAGATCCTCGGGCTTTGCCTGCGTGGCCCAGGGGAAATCGGGGCGGCCGAACTGCTCGTCTGAAAAGCAGGCGAACTGGCATTCATCGAGTCGTTCAGTGTCGGGAATCTTTGAACGCGGAACAGTCCTGGCCGCCACGAAGGCTGCGGCATAACGCTCCAGACCCTCGGCGATTGCGCCGATCAAGGCCGACTCACGGGTCATCCCGACCGCGCCTGAGACCGTTTGCCACGGGTTGCTCGGGTCTTCGGGGACCGCCACGTTGAACAGGCCCGGCAAGTCGCAGGCCTCCTCCGCGACATACTGCGGTTCGAGCAGCAGTCCGCAGCGCAGCGCGGCAGCGCTGGTCAACATGTGCTGAAAAAGTGAAATCCGCGTTGCCACCTGTCCGGTTGCTCGAAACCCTGCTTCGGCCGGAATCTCAACCCCCTACCCAAAGGGAGAATTCGATCGCCGCGCAGATGGCAATCGCGAGGACGACCGCAACGGCCCGGACAATGCCCTTCTCGGAGGGAAGGCCGGCCGACTCGTAGGCGAGGGCAAATATTCCGACAAACGTGCCCACGGCCATGATCGCGCCGAGTGCGAAACCGCCGACTGACGCAAACATCGCGCCGACGACTGTGGCGATAACGAGCGAGAACAGTCCGGAGAACATTCGTCCTGCGTCGCCGCCGGAGTCGGGCGGCGCCATGTCGCCGGAAATGGGGGGCGTTGCTTCCGCGGTCTTCCTGAGTCCGGAAAAGTGGATGGCGGTAAGGATGCTCGCCCCGGCAGCGGTGACGACACAGCAGGAGCAAGTCGTCGTCGTCGAGCCGCCGCCTGCCGCACTGTGTACTTGACTGGCCGCGGATTTGAATTGGTTGGGAAGACGGTACATTGTTTGTCTCGGTTCGGATCAGCGCACGGCATCGGCCCCGAGCCAGGGCAGGGGCAATGGTCTTGCGTCGGTGTTTTCCGGACCACACGTCGGGCAGTCCGGAAGCTGAAACAGGCGGCCGCTCTGGCTACGCAAGGTGCCCAGATCGAGGCTGGTCACGCGTTCGACGAAAGCCAGCGGCGCGCGGGGTGAGGCATCCTCGGCGAGTAGAGCACGGCGCAGCACGGCAACGGCAACGTCGATTTCCTCGTTGACCGCCGGGCGTGGCGGCAAGGGCGGATCTCCCCAGCGATGGGCGACGCGGTTGGCGAAGCAGCCGAGACATGCGGTTTCGCCGGGTACGACAAACGGGCCGATGCTCAGCGTGTGGTGATAGGCCAGGTCGACAAACAGGTGCGGCACTTGCGGCGCCAGGTCGCGATAGGCCTTCAGGGTTTCCTGCCATCCCGCATTGGTGCGCACCAGCAGGAGGATATCCGTGGCCTTGGAGGGGGCTTCGGTGCAGAGCCAGGGGGGACTTCCCTGAGCCGTGCTGCCGCACAGCAGCCTTTCCGTCAGTGCGGGGAGTGGCTGGCCGAGCCAGGCGACGCCGACGCGTTGCGGCGCGACCCGGGCGCGGGCAGGAAGGATGGCCTTGAGCTGAAGGAGCTGGCGGACAACCCCGGCGCATGCCGGATCCGCAGCGATCTCCGCCAAGTTATCCGACAGATACGCCTGGTGAATGCGCCGGACAAGCGCAGGGTCGACGACGTCGTCGATCAGGTAAGTTTCGTCTCCACCCGCCGACAGGACCAATAAATCCCTTTCGAGAAACAGGGTCCAGTTGGGGTTGGCAATCAGGCGATCCATATAGCATTCTCTGCAGAACGCATTTGGCATTCAACGGGCGCGAGTATATCGACAAATGGTACGTAATGACACCGCACTGGCGCAGCACGACTTGCCGTGGAGGGCTGCGTTGATTGCCCTGGCCGTCGTCGGGTCGATTTTTCTCGTCGGCTATCAGTGGACCAACGCAATGGCACAGGGAAATGCGCTTCCCTGGCAGGCCGAGACATGGTTGGACCGCAAGGTTCCGTTTTTGCCCTGGACCTTGCTTCCCTACCTGAGCATCAACCTGATCTACCCCTTGTCGTTCTTCCTCTGTGCGAACCGTATCGAGTTGGCCCAGTTCTGCAAACGTCTGCTCACCGCGCAATTCACCTGCTTCGCCTGCTTTTGGCTCTTTCCATTGCACAACGAAAGAGTCTTCCCTCCTGTCGACGGATTCCTCGGGGTGCTCTGGAAGGAACTCCAGGCCTTCGACATGGCAGGCAACCTCGCGCCGTCACTCCATGCGGCAACGCTGCTCGTTCTGTGGGATCTGCTGCGCAAGAACTCGATCGTAGCCATTCCCCGCTGGCCCCTGCATGCGTGGTTCCTGCTAATTGCCGTGTCGACCCAGACCACTTGGCAACACTACCTTTTCGACCTCATTACCGGGCTCGGATTGGGCTTGGGGTGCGTGCTGCTGTTCCCTTTGGTGCCGAGGCGCCAAGCATGAGCTGGCCGCGAGTTCCGTTCGTCAGTCGTGGCCGTCGAATGATCACATGTGCGCGATGGTTTTTCCGGTCATCCAGCCGCCGTGCAGGGTGCCATGCGTCATGGCGCGAGTCCTCCGGAAAAGAAAACGGGCGCCCGGTAGTGCGCCGGCCGCCCGTTCTGTCGCACCGCGACGTGGTCGATCAGGCCGCTTCGCCGAGATAGGCCGCGCGCACCTTGGGGTTGGTCAGCAGTT
This sequence comes from Azoarcus sp. CIB, assembly GCF_001190925.1. NCBI lineage: Bacteria > Pseudomonadati > Pseudomonadota > Betaproteobacteria > Rhodocyclales > Zoogloeaceae > Azoarcus > Azoarcus sp. CIB. The sequence goes on along the minus strand of NZ_CP011072.1, from coordinate 4,831,043 downwards.
CCGCGCCGGAGCCGGTCAGCGTGACCTTGCCCGATTCCATCACATAGGCGCGCTGCGAGAACTCCAGCGCGAGGTTGGCGTTCTGCTCGACGAGCAGGATCGTGACGCCTTCCTTCGCGACCGATTGCACGACCTCGAAGATCTTCTCCACCACCAGCGGCGCCAAGCCCATCGACGGTTCGTCGAGCAGCAGCAGCTTGGGGCGCGACAGCAGCGCGCGGCCGATCGCGACCATCTGCTGCTCGCCGCCCGACAGCGTGCCGGCCACTTGGGCGAGGCGCTCCTTCACGCGCGGCAGCATCGTGTACACGCGTTCCAGGTCATGTTCGATGACGGCCGTGTCGTTGCGCGTGTAGGCGCCCATGCGCAGGTTCTCCTCGACCGTCAGGCGCGTGAAGATGCCGCGCCCTTCCGGCACCAGCGCGATGCCGCGGCGCAGGCGCTTGTGCGCCGGCAGCACGTGGACCTTTTCACCCTCGTAGAGGATCTCGCCGCCGGCGATCTTCAGGCTGCCGGCGATGGCGTTCAGCGTGGTGGTCTTGCCGGCGCCGTTGGCCCCGATCAGGCTCACGAGTTCGCCGCGGTAGAGTTCGAGGTCGATGCCCTTCACCGCCTTGATGCCGCCGTAGGCGACTTCCATGCCGGAGAGCTGGAGCAGGGGAGAGGTGGGATTAGTGTGCATTCTTGTGGCCTCCGCCGAGGTAGGCGCCGATCACGGCTTCGTTCTTCTGCACCTCGGCCGGAACGTCCTCGGCGATCTTGCGCCCGAAATCGAGCACCGCGACGCGGTCGCACAGGCCCATCACGAGCTTCACATCGTGCTCGATCAGCAGCACGGTGACGCCGTCGCCGCGGATCTGCTCGATCAGGTTCTTGAGTTGCACAGTCTCGGTCGCGTTCATGCCCGCTGCCGGTTCGTCGAGGGCGAGCAGTTGCGGCTCGGTCGCCAGCGCACGCGCGATCTCGAGCCGGCGCTGGTCGCCATACGAGAGGTTCTTCGCCGTCGCGGTGGCGAAGCGCTCGATGCCGACGTACTTGAGCAGCTCGTAGGCGCGCTCGGTGGTCAGGCGCTCCTCCTCGACGGTGGGCTTGTTCTGCGTGAGGATGCCCCACACGCTGGCCTTGGTGCGGATGTGATGCCCCGCCATCACGTTCTCGAGCGCGGAAAGCTCGCGGAACAGGCGGATGTTCTGGAAGGTCCGCGCGATGCCCTGCGCCACCACCAGATGCGGCTTGCCCGAGGGCAGAACCGCGCCGTTGAACACGAACTCGCCGCCGTCGGGCGTGTAGGCGCCCGTCAGCACGTTGAAGAAGGTTGTCTTGCCGGCGCCGTTGGGGCCGATCAGGCCGTACACCTCGCCCTTGCGGATCGTCAGCGAGACGTCCGACAGCGCCTGCAGGCCGCCGAAGCGCTTGCCGATGTTGCGGGCTTCGAGCAGGGTGATCATTCGGTCACCCCCTTGGCCTTCAGGTAGCGGATGTGGGAGTACTTGGCGTTGGCCGGGATCAGGCCGGACGGGCGGAGCAGCATCATCAGGATCATCGCGAGCGACAGCAGCAGCATGCGGAGCACCTCGGGGTCGAGCAGCACGTGGCCGAACAGGGCCTGCTGCACCGGCACCGCGAGGTGGCGGAGGATTTCGGGCAGGGCGGACAGGATGACCGCGCCGACGATGGCGCCGGCGATGTTGCCCATGCCGCCGAACACCACCATCGTCAGCACCGCGATCGACTCCATCAGCGAGAACGACTCGGGCGAGACGAAGCCCTGGAAGGTCCCGAACAGCACGCCCGAGACGCCGCCGAAGGTCGCGCCGAGCGAGAACGCCAGCAGCTTCATGTTGCGCGTGTTGATGCCGATCGCCTTGGCGGCGAGCTCGTCGTCGCGCATCGCGGCCCACGCGCGACCCACGCGCGAGATCTGCAGGCGCGAGATGAAGATGATCGAACCCACGACGCAGGCGAGGAAGAAGTAGTAATACAGTAACAGCGAGTTGATCGCGAGTTCTTCGGTCACCTGGATATTGCGCGACAGATCCCAGCCGAACAGGATGATCGGGTCGAGCGAGTTGATCCCCTGCGGCCCGTTCGTGATGTTGATCGGGTAGTTCAGGTTGTTCATGAAGATGCGCACGATCTCGCCGAAGCCCAGCGTGACGATCGCGAGGTAGTCCCCCCGCAATCGCAAGACCGGAAAGCCGAGCGCGATGCCCGCGGTCGCCGCGAAGCAGGCCGCGAGCGGCAGCACGATCCAGATCGGCAGGTGCAGGTCGAAATGTGGCGATGCGAGGAAGGCCGCGGTGTAGGCGCCCACCGCGTAGAACGCGATGTAGCCCAGGTCGAGCAGGCCGGCGAAGCCGACGACGAGGTTCAGGCCCAGCGCCAGCAGGATGTAGAGCAGCGCGAAGTCGAGCACGCGCACCCAGGTGCGGCCGAACATCATCGCGATGAGCGGCGCGCCGATCGCGATCGCGATCACCAGCCAGCGCGCGGCCTGCGGGTTGCGCTTGCCCAGCCAGGGAACGGCCAGTGCGAGTTCGTTCATGTTCTTGTCACTCCCGCGTTATGCCCGGTCGGACACGCGTTCACCCAGCAGGCCGGTAGGCTTGAAGATGAGTACGAGGCCGAGGATGATGAAGGCGAAGATGTCCTGGTAGGACGAATTGAGGAAGCCGAAGGTCGCCTGCTCGATGTAGCCGGCGCCGAACGACTCGACCAGGCCCAGCACGATGCCGCCGAGCATGGCGCCGCCGAGGTTGCCGATGCCGCCCAGCACCGCCGCGGTGAAGGCCTTCAGGCCGGGCATGAAGCCCATGCCGTAGTGCGCGATGCCGTAGTTGCTCGCGAACATCACGCCGGCGACCGCGGCGAGCGCGGCGCCGAGGACGAAGGTGAGCGCGATGATCATGTTGGTGTCGACCCCCATCAGCGCCGCGACGCGATGGTTCTCGGCGGTCGCACGCATCGCGCGGCCGAGCTTGGTCTTGGTCACCAGCAGCACCAGGCCGGCCATCATCAGGGCCGAGACGATGATGATCGTGATCTGGATCGGCGTGATGAACACGCCCTCGATCGGCTGGATCGGGGTCGTCGAGATCAGCTGCGGGAAGGTGTGGTAGTTGCGGCCCCAGATGATCATCGCCAGCGTCTGCAGCAGGAAGGACACGCCGATCGCGGTGATCAGCGGCGCGAGGCGCGGCGCGTTGCGCAGCGGGCGGTAGGCGAGGCGCTCCATCGTGAACGCGAGCAGCATGCACACCGGGATCGCCACCAGCAGCGACAGGGTCAGCATAGCGATCGGCGACATGCCGGGAGCGACGCCCATCAGGAACATCATGGTCTGCAGCGCCGTGAGTGCGCCGACCATCACGAGGTCGCCGTGGGCGAAGTTGATCAGGCCCAGGATGCCGTAAACCATCGTGTAGCCCAGGGCGACGAGCGCATACACGCTGCCGACGACGAGGCCGTTCACGATCTGTTGAAGAAAGATTTCCATGTTTACCCTCGGAATGTCGGGTGCGGGCCGCACTGGGATGAATGATGCGGGGTGGCCGTCGTGAGGCCGGTCCGCCGTTCGGACGCTGGTTTCGCGTGCGCCGTTCGCGCGCGCATCGGGTTCGGCGCGGGTGTGTCGGCCGGACCGCAGAAAGGCTGAAAATACATCGGGTTACATGTCGCGAGAGTCACAAAAAAGGGGGTGCGATCGTGCTGCGTGATCGCAACCCCCGCTTCGGGTCATCCAGACTGGCGGGCCGGAATGACCGTCGGATTTACATCGCAGCCCAAGTGCCGGCCTTGAACTGGTACATCGTCACCGCGCCGTCCTTGATGTCGCCCAGATCGTCGAAGGCCACCGTGCCGGTCACGCCGGGGTAGTTGCTCTTCTTCAGCTCGGGCAGGTACTTGGCGGGATCGGTCGAGTTGGCCGCCTGCATCGCCTTGATCATCGCCATCGCCGCGTCGTACGCGTAGGGCGAGTAGATCTGCACGTCGGCGTTGAAGCGCGCCTTGTAACGGTTGCGGAACTCGGTGCCGCCCGGCATCTTCTCGAGCGGCAGGCCGGCCATCGAGCAGTAGGCGTTGGCGCCGATCGCCTCGCCGGCGAGCTTGATCATCTCGGGGCTGCAGCCGCCGTCGCCGGTCACGAACTTCGCTTCGACGCCGAGCTGCTTCAACTGGCGCAGCATCGGGCCGCCCTGGGCGTCCATGCCGCCGAAGAAGATCACGTCGGGCTTGGCGCCGCGGATCTTGGTCAGGATCGCGTTGAAGTCGGTCGCCTTGTCGGTCGTGAATTCGCGCGCGACGACCTTGCCGCCGCCTGCCTTCACGGCCTTCTCGGTCTCGTCGGCGAGGCCCTGGCCGTAGGCCGTGCGGTCGTCGATGATCGCGACGGTCTTCGCCGCGAGCGGGCCGACGATGAACTTGCCGAGCACTCCGCCCTGCTGCACGTCGTTGGCGATCGTGCGGAACACCGCCTTGTAGCCCTGGCGCGTCAGCGTCGGGTTGGTCGCCGACGGCGAGATCATCGGTACGCCGGCCTGGTTATAGATGCGTGACGCGGGGATCGTCGTGCCGGAGTTGAGGTGGCCGACGACGCCCTTCACGCCGGCATCCATCAGGCGCTGCGCGACGGTGGTGCCGGTGCGCGGGTCGGCCTGGTCGTCCTCACCCATCAGCTCGAACTTGACCTTCTTGCCGCCGATCGTGATGCCCTTGGCGTTGGCGTCCTCGATTGCGAGGCGCGCGCCGTTTTCGTTGTCCTTGCCCAGGTGTGCGATCGTGCCGGTCAGCGGTGCGACGCTGCCCAGCTTGACGACCATTTCCTGTGCGTGGGCGACGGATAGTCCGATACCCATGATCGCGAGTGCGACGACGGTTTGCTTCATGTTGCTCCTCCAGCGAGATCGATTCGTGAGATTGAAGGCCTGAACGACACTTCTGGCCTTCGTGAGCGCCGAAGGGCCGTCAGGGTGCTGCACGTGATACCGCTTTTCCGTTCGCCCCCGACTATCACCGCTGCATTGCAACGGTCCCGGGGGGCTGAAAAGTCCGCGTATTCTGCCCAAAAACAGCCCGTGATGCGCAAATTGCAACAGTGATGTGCCGGTTTGTGCCTTCTGCAGTGCAGCAAGGGATCGCCGGGACCGCGCATCGTCGATGACATAGCGTTTCACTTCCGGCAAGGATCGGCAGCTGGTGCGGGTTTCGAACGGATGGATCCTGTGTTTGCACGCATGATGCATCGCACAAGTCATGCCAGCTTGTGGAAAACCCTAATGCCGGCGGCCGGCGCCGGCCCGCAGTGAGACGGAGCCTGGAGCCAGGCCCCCGGCGGCAAAAAAAAGGGGCGCCGCAGCGCCCCGATCCGGTTCATTTTCGTTGCCCGCCGCACGGCAGTGGTGCGCGGCGGGTGCACCACGCCATCAGTTCAGCGCTTCCCACTTGCCGCCCTGGAAGCGGTACAGGGTGACGCCGCCGTCGAGGATGTCGCCGTTCTTGTCGAAGGCGATCTTCCCGGTCACGCCCGTCATGTTGAGCTTCTGCAGCGCCGGCAGGTACTTGGCCGGTTCGGCCGAGCCGGCGGCCTTCATCGCCTCGATCAGCGCCATCGCGGCGTCGTAGCTGTACGGCGCGTACAGCTGCACGTCGCCCTTGTAAACTTCCTTGAAGCGCTTGTTAAAAGCGGCGCCGCCGGGCATCTTGTCCATCGGGATGCCGGCCTGGGTGCAATAGGCGTCGCCGCTCATCGCGTCGCCCGCGAGCTTGATCATCTCGCCGGTGCACGCGCCGTCGCCGCCGAGGAACTTGGCGCCGAGGCCGAGCTGCTTCATCTGGCGCAGCATCGGTGCAGCCTGCGCGTCCATGCCGCCGAAGAACACGGCGTCGGGCTGCTTGCCCTTGATCTTGGTGAGGATCGCAGTGAAGTCGGTCGCCTTGTCGTTGGTGAACTCGCGGCCGACGACCTGTACCCCTTCCTTCTTCAGGCTCTCGGCGAAGGCGTCGGCGAGGCCCTGGCCGTAGGCGGTGCGGTCGTCGATGATCGCGACCTTCTTCGCGCCGAGCTTGGTTGCGTAGCCGGCCATCGCCGCGCCCTGCTGCAGGTCGTTGGCGATGACGCGGAAGGTGACCTTGTAGCCCTGCTGCGTGAGCTTGGGGTTGGTCGACGACGGCGTGATGACCGGCACGCCGGCCTGCTCGTAGATGCGCGATGCGGGAATCGACGCACCCGAGGTGACGTGGCCGACCACGCCCTTGACGCCCGCGTCGGTCAGGCGCTGCGCGACGGTCGTCGCGGTGCGCGGGTCGGCCTGGTCGTCCTCGCTCACGAGTTCGAACTTGACCTTCTGGCCGCCGATGGTGGTGCCCTTGGCGTTGGCGTCTTCGATCGCGAGGCGCACGCCGTTCTCGCCGTCCTTGCCGATGTGGGCGATGGGGCCGGTGAGCGGACCGGCGTGGCCGATCTTGACGACGGTCTGGGCGTGGGCGGCCGACAGGCCGGCCGCGGCGAGTGCGAGGGCGATCAGGGTCTTCTTCATGAACCGTTCTCCGAAGCGTTGTATGCGGACAAGGGGCCGGTTCGCGATTGTGCCGCGCCCCGGTATGGTGCGATTCTAGCCCACGCCCGGCGGCGCCGACATAATGCGGTGCGCTTGGCGCGCCTGCGGCCCCTTGTGAGGAGAATCGCCCTGATGAAACGCCTTTTCACCCTGTTGTGCAGCCTGCTCGCGGCGCTGGGGATCGCCGCCTGCGATCACTTCAACCTGAAGGAGCTGGAGCCGGGCGTGTCGACGGCCGCCGACGTGCGTCAGCGCTTCGGCCCGCCGCAGATGGAGTGGCACAACGACGACGGCTCGGTGACGTGGGAATACTCGCGCCAGCCCATGGGCACGGAGTGCTTCATGATGACCATCGGCACCGACGACGTGCTGCGCAAGGTCGACCAGGTGCTGAACGAAACCAACTTCGCACGCATCCAAAGAGGCATGACCGGCGACGAAGTGCGGCGCATCCTCGGCGCGCCCGGCTCGCGCGAGCGTTTCGACCTCGCGAAGGAAACCGTGTGGGGCTGGCGCGTCGGCAAGGAGGCTTCGGGCGATCCGGTGTTCTTCCTGGTGCATTTCAACGATGACGCGCGTGTCGCACGCACGAGCCGCTTCGTCGAACTGCGGGGCTGACGCAAGGAAGGTGAGCCAAGTGAGGCATGGAGCCACAGTCGCGAAATGGGGACGCATCGCTGCGCTGCTTGCAGCCGCGGTGCTCGCCAGCAGTTGCGCGACGACCCTCGGTTCCCGCCCGCTCGTGACCGAGGCGGAGGCCATCGCCGTGCATGGCGAGCCGGCACGGCGCTGGCAGAACGAGGACGGCACGCGCACGCTGGAGTACCCGACGCAACCCTTCGGCCACGTCACGCTGATGGTGACCGTCGACGCCGGGGGCGCCGTGCTGCGGCAGGCGAACGCGCTGTCCTTCGAGAACCTCGCCCGCGTCGAGCGCGGCATGACGCGCGAGCAGGTGTCGCGCCTGCTCGGCACGCATCGCTCGGTCGAATTCTTCCGCCTGAGCGGCGAGGAAGTGTGGGACTGGAACATCGAGAACGACGGTCCGGGTATCTACACCTATTTCAACGTGCACTTCATCGACGGCAAGGTCGTGCGCACGAGCCGCACCTACATCTTCCCGCACGACGGGCCGGAGATGGGCGGCTGGAACGGCTTTCCGGCGTTTCCGCGCGCACCGTCGAATCCCCTGCGCCCGCGCCATCTCATGATGGCGGCCCCGACCGCAGGCTGATCCGTTCCGCCCGCCGCGGCATGGTCAGCGTTTATACTGCGCTGCAACACAATCCGGCAGCGGGTAGCGCGATGATCCACGCAATGAGCCATTTTATCGCCGACGACGGCGAACACATCCACGTCAAGATCGAAGGCGAGGGGCCACCGCTCGTGCTGCTGCACGGCTGGACCGCCAGCCATCGCGACTGGAGCCCGTTCATCGAGGCCTTCGCCGCGCGCCATCGCGTGTATCGCTGGGATGCGCGCGGGCACGGCGGCCATGCCCTGCATACGGACACCCCGCCGAGCGCGGCGCGCATGGCGCGCGACCTCGAGCAGATGCTCGAACACTGGAACCTGCGCGACGCGATCGTCATCGGTCATTCGATGGGCGCGCTGACGCTGTGGCAATACATCCGCGACTTCGGCTGCGGCCGCCTGCGCAAGCTCGTGATCATCGACCAGTCGCCGCGCATCCTCACCGACGGCGACTGGCGCTGGGGCATCTACGCTGACTTCGACGCCGCGCGCAACGCCGCCTTCGTGCGTTCGTTGCAGGAAGACTTCGCCGAAGGCGTGCTGCGCCTGGTCGGCCACAGCCTCAACGAACGCGCGCGGCGCAAGTACCTGGAGAACGGCGAGGGCATGGCGCTCGCGCGCCAGCGCCTGCGCGAGATGGCGCCGCAGCCGCTGATCGACTGCTGGTCCAGTCTCGCCGCGGCCGACTACCGCGACGTGCTGGAGAAGATCGACGTTCCCTCGCTGCTGGTCTACGGCGGCGCGAGCAACTTCTACCACACGCGCACCGCCCACTACGTGCACGACAACATCCCCAACGCGCTGCTGCACATCTACGACGACGTCGACCACGCGCCGCACCTGTGGCAGCGCGAGCGCTTCGCGCGCGACGTGCTCGACTTCATCGACGCCGAGGACTGAGGGCGCGGCGGGGGCCGGGATCCTATCCGGGCGAGCAGAACCACAGCTTGTTGCCCTCGCTGTCGAGGAAGGCGCCGACGTAGTAGCTGCCGTCGTAGAGCTCGACCACATCCGAGATATTCACGTCGAGTCCGCGCAGGGTGGCTTCCAGGGCGCGCGCGTCCGCGCATTCCAGCGTGATGCGCGGGTTCGGCTCCGCGGTCGGCGTGCCGTACCAGTCGTCCTTCAGCATCAGCACCGTGCCGCCGAGTTCGAAGCCGACTTGCCGGCCGCCTTCGCTGGCCGGGGCGAGGCCCAGCGTTTCGCCGTAGAACCTGTTCGCGCGCGCGACGTCGCGCACCGCGAGCGCGACGACCTTCACGCATTTCAATCCGGGTTGGGGGGTGTTCATGTCGATCTGCCGTCGAAGTCGGAATCCGTCGGCACGGGCCGGCTTCTGCGTCCGGCAAGGGGGCGGACCCCGGAGGAGGAAGGCCGCCGTGCCTTTCGGCGCGGCGGGGAGGTCGCGGTCGCGGGGGAAAGGGGCGGCCGTTCATGCTTCACGCTAGCACGTGCGGGGCGAAACGCCAGGCCCGCAGGGCACTCGCGTGCCACGCGGGGCGGCTTTGTTAGTCGAATCCGGAGCGCATGTCAATCGAGTCATTCGTCTAGTCGCCCCCTCCATCGTCTGGATGTTTTCCGCCGGCATGGGGGCGTAGCCTGCGGCGGTGCATAGGGCAGCACCCACGCCGCGGCCGATGCAGCGGGCCCCGGCTCCAGCGTTCGACAACCGGAGGAAAACCGACATGTCACACCGCACCCTGCGCGTCCTCATCGGGCTCGCACTCAGCGCCGCAGCCGCCGGCGCGCTCGCCGGCAGCGGGACCGACCCCGCCGACTACAACGCCTTCTACGCGCCCGCCTACCAGATCCCGGACCCCGACCTGATGAGCACGTCGGCCGCGCGCGGCAAGGACATCTTCCGCTCCACCTACCGCTACCTCGGCGCCGAAAGCGGAAACGTCGCGGCCAACGGCAAGCCCTATGTCGGCAACAAGCTCGCCTGCAGCAACTGCCACATGGACGAAGGCACGCGCCCGTACGCGGTGCCGCTCGTCGTCGCCGCGATCGAGTACGCGGACCCGAAGTTCAGCGCGCGCGAGAACGTCGCACGCGATCTGCCGATCCGCATCAACGGCTGCTTCGAGCGTTCGCTCGCGGGCGAGATGATCCCGGCCGACAGCCAGTGGATGAAGGATCTCATCGCCTACGTCGACTTCCTGTCGACCGGCCTGCAGCCCGGCTACACCTGGCAGCAGGTGCCCGGCCAGGAGACCCGCAAGCCGGCAGCCCTGTCGCGTGCCGCCAGTCCGACGCGCGGCGCCAACATCTACAACGACCGCTGCCGCAGCTGCCACCAGGAAGACGGTTCGGGTGTGTGGCGCGACGACGAAAAGCGCTACCGCTATCCCGCGCTGTGGGGCGCAAGCAGCCACGGTCTGATGGCCGGCATGGGACGGCTCCAGACCGCGGCGGCATTCGTCTACAGCAACATGCCGCACGACAAGGTGAACGCTGTGGACCCCAACACGCTGATGGCCGCCGAGGACGCGTGGGACGTCACCGCCTACCTGCTGTCGAAGCAGCGCCCCTTCAATCCGCGCCACATCACGCAGGACTGGGCCGGCGTGGGCCCCGACGGGGTGCCGAACGCGCTCAAGCGCGCGGTCGACGCCAGCTACGACTACACCATGCCGCGCAAGGACGCCGCCGGCGCATGGTCGATCGATCCGGCCAATCCGCCCGCCTTCTCGCGCAGCCAGCACATCTACGGCCCGTTCCAGCCGATCACGGACGCCCTCAACCAGGCGCGCCAGTCGCTCGGATACTGATCCGCCTTTCCCGCAGGAGTCTCGAAGAGGTCCGGCGTGCCGGGCCTCTGTGCATTTTGTGCGCGGGGTAGATGCTTCCGCGAGGCGCCGGGAAGGATGCATTTCGTACCCCGAATGCGTATCCTTTGAACCTCCCGGTCGCGCTTTTCCCCGAACTTTCGCATTGTTACAATTCTTTTCAGGGATTTGGTGCCGTCCGGTATCATCTGTTCCGAATCCGTTCGGGCATGCGCGGGGAATTTCACCCGGGTCCGTGCCGCCCGGTCTTTCCGCTGCTATCCTGGCTGGACATCCGCGTATGACTTACGACATATTCAGCGCCCGCGTGGGCCATCGCGTGAGCGCCCGGCGCGCCGGGCAGGCAGGCTTCACGCTGATCGAACTGATGATCGCCGTTGCGATCGTCGCGATCCTCGCGGCGATCGCCATCCCGTCCTACACCGGGTACGTCCAGCGCAGCCGCATCTCCGAGGCGATCAACGAGCTGGCGACGCTGCGCATGCGCCTCGAACAGTACTATCAGGACAACCGCAACTACGGCTCCACCGGCTCGGCCTGCGGTGTTGCAGCGCCGTCCGCCGATGCCTTCGACATCACCTGCAACAACGGCGGCGGCAGCAACCAGACCTTCCTCGCGACGGCGACCGGCAAGGCGTCGCGCAACATGGCGGGCTTCACCTTCACGATCAACCACGACAACCTGCGGCAGACGACGGCCTTCCCCGGCGCGAGCTCCCTCCCGCGCGACTGCTGGCTGCTCCGCGTGGGGGATTCGTGCTGAATCGACGGCGAAGCGCCGGGCGGCAAGGGGGATTCACGATCGTCGAGGCGCTCGTCGCCATCGGCGTGCTCGCGATTCTGGCGTCCCTTGCGGCGCCGAGCTTCGAGACGACTTTGGTGAATTTTCGCGTCCGGGTTGCCGCAGAAGGGCTCGTCTCCGGGCTGCAACTCGCGCGCGCCGAGGCGTTGCGCCGCAACCAACCGGTGCGCTTCACCCTGACCGATGGCCGCGGCAACTGGTCGGTCGCGACCGTGAGTCCGGTGAGTACGATCCAGGAGGCCAAGGGGACTTCGGCGGCCGGGGTGACGATCGCGACGAATGCGTCGCAGACCAACGTTGTCTTCCTGCCTACCGGCCTCGTGGACACCGCCGCGCCGCGCATCGAGGACATCGACCTCACGACGCGCGTGCCGGGCGTGAATAGCCTGCGCGTCCAGGTGCATGGGGGCGGTCTGGTGCAGATGTGCGATCCGGCCGCGACGGGGAGCGATTCGAGAAAATGCTGAAGGGCGCAAGTCGGCTCGGTGCGCGCAGCGAGCGCGGTTTCAGCCTGATCGAGGGGCTGGTCGCGCTGCTCGTGTTCTCCGTCGGCGCGCTCGGCCTGATCGAGATGCAGGCGCGCGCCGTCCAGCTGAGCACCGAAGCGCATGATCGCGCGAACGCCTCCCTGCTCGTGAATCGCCTGTTTGCGGAGGTCGCCCTGAAGGACACCGTCGACACCCCGGACCCGTCGGAAAAGTACCTGCTGACGCGAACCGCCTGCACGGACGGCATTTCCACCTCGCATCCGTCCTATACCTGGACCCGGCAGGTGTGCGCGGAATTCGACGATGCGAGCATCATCATCGAGCGGCCAGCCGGCGTGTCGGCTTACTCGCTGATGGTGACCCTCGAGTGGGCGGGGCGCTACAAGAACAAGGACGGTAGCGTCGTGACGCGCGATCCGCGTCGTCATCAGGTCACCAACCGCTTCCATTGGCAGTGATCATGCAGCGTTCCCCGCGTGTAAGCCGATCCTTCGCCCCCCGCGCCAGTCGCGGGATTTCGCTGATCGAACTCATGATCGGGCTCGTCGTCGGGCTGATCATCACGCTCGCAATCACGTCGTCCGTCTCGACCATAGGCAAGCAATTCCGCATCACCGGGGCAGGGCACACCGCGGCGGAGGGAGCACAGGTCGCGGTCGCCCTGATGGATCGCGATCTGCGCGGTGCGGGGGCTGCCCTGTTCAACGGGTCATTCGCGAGCCTGTGCCCCGGCTACAACATGTACGACAAGGGCGTGGTCACCGCCAACAACAGCAATCTGTACAGTCTCCATTATCCCGTGCGGATCGAGTCGGGTGCATCGACTGCTTTGTCGGACATGGTCGAGATCATGGTGGGGGCGCCGGACTTCTATTCCGGCGAGATCCTCCCGATCGTCAAGGAGATGCCCAGCTCGTCCGACATCATGAAGATCAGCGACACGAACCTGGCGTCCGAGGACCAGATCCACGTCGGCGACACGGTGCTGGTGGTCCAGGCGCCGCCGAATGAAACGAAAGCGCCGTGCACCCGCTTCAAGGTCACCAAGGTCTCCGGGCAGACGCAAAGCGATCAGTGCACGAATTTCAAAACGGGCTGCAACGTTCACTTCGGCAGCACCTCCGGCGACGTGGCGAACGATTTCAATCCGACGAATCCGAATACGACCTACACCAATCCGGTGTCCTACAGTGCGGGCTCGCTCGTCTTCAAGATGCCGCCCGGCTGGGTGAAGCCCGAGTTCGAGTACATCCAGTATGCCGTCGCATGCGGCGCGCTGCTGCGCTACGATCCCAAGACGGTCGATCCCGTCGCGCTGCGCACGACGTGCCCAGCCTCCTACAAGAACTACGCGATGGCCGCCGACATCGTGATGCTGAAGGCCCAGTACGGCATCTCGACCGACGGCAGCGACCAGATCGCCACGTGGGAGAATGCGCCGACTGCCTCGCAGTACACTGCCTTCAGCACGGCACAGCGCGACGACTACCACAAGAAGCTTCAGCGCGTGAAGGCCGTGCGCCTGGCCATGGTCGCACGCAGCCGCGAGCCCGATACCGGAACGGTCACCGCGCAAGCGCCCATCGTATTCGACGGTGCAATCACGCTGGATCTCGGCGGCACTGCCGTGCCGGCCGGCAAGACGTGGCAGAACTATCGCTACCGGGTGCATGAAACGGTCGTTCCCCTGAGGAATCCGCTATGGAACCGCTGAGCGAACGCGCCTTCCCCGCGAGCCCGCGCGGACGTCGCGCCGAGGCGGGCGTGGTCCTTCTCATCGCGCTGATCATCCTCGTGCTGATGAGCCTAGCCGCCGCCTCGGTGATCCGCTCGACCGACACCGGCACTCTCGTCGCCGGCAACCTCGCGTTCCGTCAGGCGACGATGTACGCCGGGGATATCGCGATCAACCGTGCGGTCGAGGAACTGCAGTCGGGGGCCTTTACCGCGCGCACGTACTATCGCAGCGCCTTCTACTTCAAGGATGCTGCAGGGAAGCCGAACTTCAAGGACGCCGGCCGGATCGCCTCCGACGCGATCTGGGAATCGACGGCCGTGCCCTGCATCGACGAAAACGGCCGTGCCACGAACTGTGCGACCGATTCCGGCAATTACCGCATCCAGTACGTCATCGAGCGCCAGTGCAAGTCCGATCCGGTGCTGACCGATGGCGAAGATATCCGCAGCAAGTGCACCGTCGACCCCGAAACGGTCGCGCTCGCCGCAGCTGACGCCTTTGCCAAAAAAAGTGGCAGTACCGTGCCGCCCATCGAAGCGGGCAAACTCGACGTCTATTACCGCGTCATCATCCGCGCGCGCGGCCCGCGCGGCGGCGTCAACTTCTACGAAGCGATGCTCGCCGCCAAGGCCCAGCCGGGCGCGTGAGCGAGCGCCGTCGCTCCTGGAGCAGAGTCATGCACAAGCCGATTCGACGAATCACCACGCTGTCGTCGTATTGCGTCGCCCTGCTGGTCGCCTGCATCGCCCCGCCGCTGGCGGCGCAGACGGACCTCGCCGATTCCCCGATGGTGGTCGGCAACAACGCGCCGCCCAACTACATGTTCGTGCTCGACAATTCGAGCTCGATGCGGAACATCGTGCCGGAGTCGCCCTATTCGGCCACTTCGGGCGCGTATGCCTGCCCGATCGAACGGCAGATCGCGGTCACGGATGTCGTTTATGTTGCGATCGTGGGCAACCAGCCGCGGGTGAGATTGATCGTCGGCAACCAGTCCAAGCTGCCCAGTTGTACTGACGCCTCCCCGTGCGAAGTCGGAGCGGACCTGAACAAGACGAATCAGGTCTGTTTCGCTGACACCCTGACGTATGAGAATGTGCGCCTGCTCGTCGACACGAACGGGATGATCTATGCGCCCGGGCGCTATTCCGGCCACTACCTGAACTGGTACTTCCGCGGAGCGGCCGTGCCCGGATATGAAACCGCGAAATGGGCCGATCGGAAGCCGGGCACGAGGACGCGTATCGACGTCGCGAAGGCTGCGCTCAAGGACGCCGTTGCGGCGATCCCGGCGTCATCGACCGGAGGCGGTGTCAGGGCGGGCCTCGTCACCTACAACGGCGGCGATGGCGGACGGCTGGTCCGGGCCGTGGAGGCACTGAACATTACCGCGTTCAATACGAGCGTCGACGGAATCAGCGCCGCCGCCAGTGTCGATGCCGCACCCTTGTCCGAGACACTCGCCGACATCGGCCAGTATTTCAGTCTGGGCTATACGGGTTCGCTCAGCCTGCGCTCGGGCGGTACGGCAACCCTCGGCGAATTCTTCCGCCAGGGCACTTCCGCCCCGCATCGCCTCCTGGATCTGGGCACCGCGACGGCTCCGGTGCAGACCGGCTACTGGTGCCAGCGCAGCCACGCCTTCCTGATGACCGACGGTCTTTCGTCCGAAGACCGGGCGCCGGCATCCAACTCCTACCTGTGCGATTACGACGCGGACAGCGGTGGCGCGAGCAAGTGCGGAAGTGGTTTCGACATGAAGTCGAACAGCGGGACGCCGCACGCGGGGCATCTCGCGCCAAACGGCGAAACGCACCTGTATGGCACGAACGGCAGCGATTTTCTCGACGACGTCGCCCAGGCCCTCTACGAGACGGACCTGCGCCCGGACATCGTGCATCCCCGGGGCGAGAAGAAATCCAACAACGTCCGCACCTATACGATCGCGTTCGGCGATGCGTTCACCGATCCGCTGAAGGATCCGCGCAAGGATTCGCTGCTGGTCGAAGCCGCCCGGCAGGGAGGCGGCCTGTCCGGCAAGGCAGGGAGCCAGTCTGAGCTGGTCCGCGCCTTCACCAGCGCCGTCAATACCGCCTCGCAGGAGGACAGTGCCGCGGCAGCCGTCGCCGTGACCAGCCAGCGCATCGCCGCGAACACCATCGGCTACGAGTCGGTGTATCAGTCCGGCTACTGGACCGGCGACCTCATCGCGTACTCGCTCGACCTCTCCACCGGCCTGCCGATCGGGGATGCGCTGTGGTCGGCGCAGAAGAAGCTCGACGGACTCGCGAGCCCCGCGAGCAGCCGCAAGATCGTCTCGCTGAAAGGGTCGAGCGGTGCGGCATTCACCACAGGCAATTTCGCCGATTCGGCGACCGGACTGACTGCGCCGGTGATCGACTTCCTCCGCGGCGATCGCAGCAATGAAGGTGTGGGAACGAATCCCTTCCGGATTCGGCAGCACCTGCTCGGCGACATCATCAACGCCGAGCCGGTGTACGGCAGCTTCGCCAGCGGGCCGGTGGTCTTCCAGGCCGCCAACGACGGCATGCTCCACGCGTTCGGCGGCGGCGACGACTTGAACAACGACGGCGGCGACGAGTTGTGGGCCTACGTGCCGAAGATGCTGCACGGCGAGCTGTCGCGCTTGACCGATCCGAACTACGCGCACCGCTATTTCATCGACGCGACGCCGGCGCTCGCGCAGGTCAGCACCGCGAGCTTCACGGGGACGCTCCTGGTCGGCGGGTTGGGCAAGGGCGGGAACGGCTATTACGCGTTGAATGTCACCAATCCCCGCCCGGCCACGCAGGACGCGGCGGCGGCGATGGTGAAATGGGAGACGGTTCCGTCCACGACCGGCAGCGGCTTCAGCTTCGGCACGCCGCTGATCGTGCGCACGCCCAACGACGGCTGGCTGGTGCTCGTCACGTCCGGCTACAACAACGCCGACGGCAAGGGCCACGTGTGGGCGCTGGATCCCGCCGACGGGCGGATCGTGAAGACGATTTCCACCGGCGTCGGCTCGAGCACGTCGCCGGCAGGGCTTACCCACCTTTCGCGCCTGAGCATCGCTGCGGCGGACGATGTCGCGTACTACCTGTACGGCGGTGACCTGCAGGGTAATGTCTGGCGCTTCGATCTCGCCAACTGGACGGCCGTGAAGATCGCGGAATTGACCGATGGCGCGGGAGCCCCGCAGCCCGTCACGAGTGCGCCCGCGGTCGGTCAGGTTGCGGGCGATGCGAACAAGTTCCTCGTGTATGTCGGCACCGGTCAGTATCTCGGCGAAACCGATATCCCGGGGACGGGCCAGAATGCGCATGCAACGCAGACGCAGACGATGTACGGCGTCATCGACGACGTGAGCGCGCTTGCCCCGTCGATGCCGAACATCCGCGGCAGCAATGGCAGCAGTTGTCCGACGGGGGGCGGTAACGGCGCCTTCGTGTGCCAGGGCACGGCCAGCCTGACCGCGACGACCGTGACCCTGACCACGAACCCGCTGCAGGCCGGCGTGAGTCGCGGCTGGTACTGGGATATCCCCATGCAGTACGGACGCGTGAACACCAATCCGGCGCTGGATGCCTCCGGTGTCCTCGTGTTCACCGTGAACGTTCCGACGCGCGAAATCTGCGGCAAGGGGGGCTCGAGCTGGCTGATGATGATCGACGCCGGCACGGGAGGCGCGATCGCCAAGAGTTCGACCTCTTCCGAAGTTTATGCCAGCGGGCAATTCATCGGCGACGTCCTCTCCAGCCGCCCGGTGATCGTCGTGACTTCGAAAGGCAAGTTCGTCCTGACGCGTACCACTGGCGCGACGACCAAATCCAATCTGCTTCCCAACCGGCCGGGCGGCGGAGGCGGGGGGGCGAAGGGCGCGCGCGTGATCTACTGGCGGCCGCTCATGTGACCGCAGGCTCCCGGCTCCCGGCAATCGGACGAGCTTGCGTAGGGCGGGAGCAGCGCAGCGTATCCCGCCACACGGCGGCCAGGCGGATTCCCGCGTCCGACATGGCGGGATCCACTTCGTTCCTCCCGCCCTACGAATGCGACCGGGTATCGACAGTATCCGCAGGCGGAGCCGCAGGAACGGCATTGATGTGACCGCCCGAGGTGCCGGCTTGGCACCGGCGGAAAAATTCCATAGAATCACGCGCTTGCCGAGGAGCGCTGCGACCCGAACTGACGGGCCAGGCTCGGCAACCGAACAACGGCGCTCGCAAACCACCACCGGGGTTTGCCGCGCCGTTTGCTTTTGTGCGCTCCTGCGGCTTCCGCCCGGTGTTTGAATCGACCGAGGTAGAACCATGCAAGCCGACCGCTCCAACGAAATCCGCGACCTTCTCGCCCGCCGCATCCTGATCCTCGACGGCGCGATGGGGACGATGATCCAGCAGCACAAGCTGGGCGAGTCGGACTACCGCGGTGAGCGCTTCCGGGCTCACCCGAAGGACCTCAAGGGCAACAACGACCTGCTGGTGCTGACGCGCCCGGACGTCGTCGCCGGCATCCACCGCGCCTACCTCGACGCTGGCGCGGACATCATCGAGACCAACACCTTCAATGGCACGCGCGTGTCGCAGGCCGAGTACGGGTTGGCGGAGCTCGCCTACGAGATCAACGTCGCCGGCGCGCGTCTCGTGCGCGAGTTGTGCGACGAATACACGGCGCAGAACCCGGCGAAGCCGCGCTATTGCGCTGGCGTGCTCGGACCGACCTCGCGCACGCTGTCGATCTCGCCCGACGTGAACGACCCGGGTTTCCGCAATGTCACGTTCGACGCGCTGGTCGACGACTACTACGACTCGGCGCGCGGCCTGCTCGAAGGCGGCGCGGACATCCTGCTGATCGAGACGATTTTCGACACGCTCAACGCGAAGGCGGCGGTGTTCGCGGTCGAGAAGCTCCTCGCCGAGATGGATCGCCGCGTGCCGGTGATGATCTCCGGCACGATCACGGACGCGTCGGGCCGCACGCTGTCGGGCCAGACCGCGGAAGCCTTCTGGAACTCGCTCGCGCACGCGCGGCCGATCTCCTTTGGCCTCAACTGTGCGCTCGGCGCGAAGGAATTGCGCCAGTACGTCGAGGACCTGTCGCACGTGTGCGATACGCACGTCTCCGCGCACCCCAACGCCGGCCTGCCCAACCCGCTGTCGCCGACCGGCTACGACGAGACGCCCGAGCAGCTCGCGACCGACATCCGCGAATGGGCGTCGTCCGGCCTCGTGAACATCGTCGGCGGCTGCTGTGGCACGACGCCGGCGCACATCGCGGCGATCGCTGACGCCGTCGCGGATCTCGCGCCGCGCAAGGTGCCGGAAGTCGAGAAGAAGCTGCGCCTGTCCGGCCTGGAGCCCTTCAATGTCGGCGCGGAGAGCCTCTTCGTGAACGTCGGCGAGCGTACCAACGTCACCGGTTCGAAGGCCTTCGCGCGCATGATCCTCGAAGGCCGCTTCGACGACGCGCTGGCGGTCGCGCGCCAGCAGGTCGAGAACGGTGCCCAGGTCATCGACATCAACATGGACGAGGCGATGCTCGACTCGATGGCCGCGATGGAGCGCTTCCTCAAGCTCATCGCGTCCGAGCCGGACATCTCGCGCGTGCCGATCATGCTCGACTCGTCGAAGTGGAGCGTGATGGAGGCGGGCCTGAAGTGCATCCAGGGCAAGGGCGTCGTCAACTCGATTTCGATGAAGGAAGGCGAGGCCGAGTTCCTGCGCCAGGCGCGGCTGTGCCGCCAGTACGGCGCGGCGGTGATCGTGATGGCCTTCGACGAGAAGGGCCAGGCCGACACCTATGCGCGCAAGACCGAGATCTGCAAGCGCGCCTATGATCTGCTGGTCGGTATCGGCTTTCCGCCCGAAGACATCATCTTCGACCCGAACATCTTCGCGATCGCCACTGGCATCGAGGAGCACGACAACTACGCCGTCGACTTCATCAATGCCGTCGCGTGGATCAAGGCCAACCTGCCGTACGCGAAGACTTCGGGCGGCGTGTCGAACGTGTCCTTCAGCTTCCGCGGCAACGACCCGGTGCGCGAGGCGATCCATACGGTGTTCCTGTATCACGCGATCAAGGCCGGCCTGTCGATGGGCATCGTCAACGCCGGCATGCTCGGCGTCTATGACGACCTCGAACCCGCGCTGCGCGAGAAGGTCGAGGACGTGGTGCTGAACCGCCACCCGGGTGCGGGCGAGGCGCTGGTCGAGTTCGCGCAGTCGGTGAAGGAAGGCAAGGCGAAGAATGCCGGGCCGGATCTCGCGTGGCGCGCGCTGTCGGTCGAGGAGCGGCTGTCGCACGCGCTGGTGAAGGGCATCACCGAGTTCGTCGTCGCCGACACCGAGGAGGTGCGCGCGCAGCTCGAAGCCGCAGGCAAGCCGCCGCTCGCAGTGATCGAAGGCCCGCTGATGGCGGGCATGAGCGTCGTCGGCGACCTCTTCGGCGCGGGCAAGATGTTCCTCCCGCAGGTGGTCAAGTCGGCGCGCGTGATGAAGCAGGCGGTCGCGCACCTGATCCCCTACATCGAGGCCGAGAAGCTGCGGACCGGCGCGAGCTCCAAGGGCCGCATCGTGATGGCGACGGTGAAGGGCGACGTGCACGACATCGGCAAGAACATCGTCGGCGTCGTGCTCGGCTGCAACGGCTACGAGGTGATCGACCTCGGCGTGATGGTGCCGGCCGAGAAGATCCTGAACGCCGCGCGCGAGCACGGCGCACAGGCGATCGGCCTGTCGGGCCTGATCACGCCTTCGCTCGAAGAGATGAGCCACGTCGCGGCCGAGATGCAGCGCCAGGGCTTCGACGTGCCGTTGCTGATCGGCGGTGCGACGACGAGCCGTGCGCACACCGCGATCAAGATCGCGCCGCATTACGGGCAGCCGGTGGTGTACGTGCCGGACGCCTCGCGCGCGGTCGGCGTCGTCACGGCGCTGTTGTCCGAAGGTGGCGCGGCGGACTTCAAGACGCAGCTCGCTGCCGACTACGACAAGATCCGCGCACAGCATGCGAACAAGAAGGGCGTGCAGCTCGTGAGCCTGGAAGCGGCGCGCGCGAACGCGTTCCGCTGGGATGGCGTGCCGGGCTATGTGCCGACCAGGCCGAACGTGCTCGGCGTGCAAGCGCTCGACGTGCCGCTGGCGGAGCTCGTCCCCTTCATCGACTGGGGTCCGTTCTTCCAGACCTGGGATCTCGCCGGCAGCTTCCCGAAGATCCTCGACGACGAGGTCGTCGGCGAGACCGCGCGCAGCGTCTTCAACGACGGGAAGGCGATGCTCGAAAGAGTCGTCGCCGAGGGCTGGTTGCAGGCGCGTGCGGTGTTCGGCCTGTTCCCCGCGAACCGCGTCGGCGACGACATCGCTTTCTATGCCGACGAGGCTCGCGCGACGCCGCTGATGAGCTGGCACGGCCTGCGCCAGCAGCACGAGCGCCCGGCGGACAAGCCGCACTACTGCCTCGCCGACTTCGTCGCGCCGAAGGATTCGGGCGTTGCGGACTACGCCGGTGCCTTCGCGGTGACGGCCGGAATCGGCATCGAGGCGAAGCTCGCCGAGTTCGAGGCCGCGCACGACGACTACCACGCGATCATGCTGAAGAGCCTCGCCGACCGTTTGGCCGAGGCCTGCGCCGAATGGCTGCACCGCCGCGTGCGGACGGAATTCTGGGGTTACGCGGCGGACGAGGCGCTCGACAACGACGCGCTGATCCGCGAGCAATACCGTGGCATCCGCCCCGCACCGGGCTACCCGGCCTGCCCGGACCACACGTCGAAGGGCGCGCTGTTCGATCTGCTCGACGCGCCAAGGAACGCCGGCATGACGCTGACCGAATCCTTCGCGATGAGTCCGGCGGCCGCGGTCAGCGGCTTCTACCTCGCGCATCCGCAGGCGCAGTACTTCGCGATCCCGAAGATCGGTCGCGATCAGCTCGAGGACTGGGCGAAGCGCACCGGCATGACGGCGGAGCAGGCCGCGCGCTGGCTCGCTCCGCTGCTGTAAGCGTTTCGGGGCGTTACGCGTGCTTACCCCGGGAGGTCGGGTGCTGGCCTAGACTTGAAGGGGGAGGAACGTGGTGCCCGAGCAGATTCCACAACAGGAGAGACCCGATCATGCAAGCAAGCATCCGATCCGGCCGGTCTCGCACACCGGCCTCCACCGCTGCCATCCTCGCCGGCATGCTGCTGGCGGCGGGCGTGGTGGCTACCTCGCCGGGCCATGCGCAGGATTCCCGCGGCACGACGACGGCCGAGGACGTCGGCCACGGCGTCGGCTCGACGATGCACGACATCGGCACCGGCGCACGCGATGCCGGCAAGGAAGTGGGGCATGCGGCCGGGAACGCCGGCAAGGCGGTCGGCCACACCGCGCGCGACGCGGCCGTCGTGACCTGGGACGTGATGAAGCGCACCGGCATTACGATCGGCCACACCGTGCGTGACGGCAGCAAGGCCTTCGTGCGTGGCCTGAAGGGCGACCCCGAGCGCTGAGCCCGCACATTCTCGCGCCGTTTCCTCCCGGCTGAGATACGGAACCACGGTTTTCGCGAGAGAATCGTGGTTCTTTCCTTTTGGAGCTCCCCGGCGACGCCGGGAGGGGCGTGATGGATCTCAGCCAGATCACCGAAGCGATCCAGCGCGACGCCGTTTGGGTCGTGTTCGTCAATGTGCTGCTCCAGCAGCTGGGCTTGCCGGTGCCGGCGGTGCCGACGCTGCTGGTCGCGGGCAGTCTCGCGGCGGGCTCCGGCCAGGCGGGCGCGATGCTCGCTGCGGCGGTGGGTGCCTCGGTCGTCGCCGACTGGGTGTGGTATCTCGCCGGGCGTATCTTCGGCTATCGCGTGCTGTCCGGCCTGTGCCGGCTGTCGCTCAATCCCGGTTCCTGCGTGACGCAGACCGAGGCGCGCTTCATGCGCTGGGGCGTGTGGTCGCTGGTCGTTGCGAAGTTCGTGCCGGGTTTCTCGACCGTCGCGCCGCCCATCGCCGGTTCGCTGCGCATGCCGCTGCCGGGATTCCTCGCGGCGGCCGCAGCGGGGGCCGCGCTGTGGGCGGGGGGCGCCATTCTCGCCGGCTGGTGGCTGCGCGACGAGTTGCAGAGCGCGCTCGCGGCGATGAGTCGCCACGGTTCGACGATGATCGTCGGGCTGGCGCTTGCGCTGGGCGGATGGATCGCCTGG
Source organism: Azoarcus sp. CIB (assembly GCF_001190925.1). NCBI lineage: Bacteria > Pseudomonadati > Pseudomonadota > Betaproteobacteria > Rhodocyclales > Zoogloeaceae > Azoarcus > Azoarcus sp. CIB. The sequence goes on along the minus strand of NZ_CP011072.1, from coordinate 4,808,244 downwards.
AAGCTGTGGCAGCGCTACCGCTTCGAGAAGCTCGCCGCGATCCCGCATGTCACGCCGCTGGAACTGATGGAGGCACTCGCATCCGACACGCCGCCGCTGCTGCTCGACCTGCGCAGCGCGACGATGGTTGCGGAGACCGGGCCGGTGGCGGGGGGCGCGCACGGCGGATGTGCAAAGATTGATGGACGTCGTGGGCGACTGGCCGCGCGATCGGCCCATCGTGACGATGTGCGCGTGCCCCGCCGATGCGACCGCGGTGCGTGCCGCACATGTGCTGGCCGGGCTCGGCTATGCCGCGGCGCGACCGCTCAGGGGTGGCTACGAGGCCTGGCTGGCGGCGAATCGGACGGCCTGAGCCGGTACGACGCTACTCGAACAGCGCGCCGACGCTCTCGCCGCTGTGGATGCGCTCGATCGCCGACGCGAACAGCGGCGCGACGGTGAGCTGGGTGATCTTGTCCAGGCGCTTGCCCGGCGGCATGTGCACGGTGTTGGTGACGACGATGGACTCGATCGGCGCGTCGCGCAGGCGGTCGATCGCCGGGCCGCACAGCACCGCATGCACGGCGCCGACGTGGATCGAGCGTGCGCCGGCGGCTTTCAGCGTGCCGATCGTCGACAGCAGCGTGCCGCCGGTCGAGATCTCGTCCTCGAAGATCACGACGTCGTGCCCCTTCACGTTGCCGACGACCTCGCCGTGGGTGACGTTGGTGTCGCTGACGCGGCGCTTGTCGATGATCGCCATCGGGATGCCCAGGCGCTCGGAGAAGCGCCCGACGCGTTTCGCGCCGCCGGCGTCGGTCGCGACTGCGACCATGTGCGCGAGGTCGTGGTGGCGGCGGAAGTGCTCGGCGATGGTCGGGATCGCGGTGAGGTGGTCGACCGGCACCGAGAAGAAGCCGTGCACCTGGTCGGCGTGCAGGTCCATCGTCAGCACACGGTTGGCGCCCGCGGTCTGCAGCATGTCGGCGATCAGGCGCCCGGTGATCGAGATGCGCGGGGCGTCCTTCTTGTCGGAGCGCGCGTAGGAGTAGTAGGGGATCACCGCGGTCACGCGCCGCGCCGAGGCGCTGCGCAGCGCGTCGAGCGTGATCATCAGCTCCATGATGTGGTCGCTCACCGGCTCGGTGAAGGACTGCACGACGAACACGTCGCGCTCGCGCACGTTGTCGCGGATCTGCACGTGCAGGTTGTCGTTCGAGAAGCGCGAGATCTCCAGCGGGCTCAGCGCCAGTCCGAGCGTGTCGCAGATCTCCGCGGCCAGCGGACAGTTGGAGTTGCACGCAAAGATGCGCAGGGCGTCGTTCATCGCATTCGCTCCGGTGGCGGTCGTGCCGCGCCGCGGGGCCGGCGCAACATCTCGTTGCGAATTGTAGCTGCCGCGACGGGGCCGCGGCAGGATGCGACGTTGCGGGAAGGCGACTTACGCGCTCGGAAGCGCCCGCGCGTTCGGGGTCAGGAATGCGATGAGGGGGCGGGCGCAGCGCTCAGGTGCGCGGATCCATGTGCTGGAAATAGGCGACCCATTCGGGACGGCTGATCTTGCCGTCGGAATCGGTGTCGATGTCGCCGAAGTACTTCACCAGCGGCGCCGAGGCGCGCGCTTCGTCGCCGTCGATGCGGCTGTCGCTGTTGCGGTCGAGCAGGCCGAAGACGTAGTTCGCGTCCGGTTCGGGTTCCGTGGCGCGCTGCGACTGGGAGTCGAGGGCGACGGGCGTGAAGGCCCCGGCGGCGGCGGCGACCAGCGGGGCCAGCACGCTCAGCGCGAGCGTGGCGCAGATCAGGCGTTTGGTTAGCACGTTGTTTCTCCATCCTGGGGGATCCTGCGGGGAACGCAGAACACCTTCGCCACTTTGCAAGCGGCGGGCCAGTCATGGAAAAGTGTTTTGTATCAGCGTGTTGAAGCCATTGGCATGGCTGGGGAGGGGCGCGCGGGCGCAAAAGCGTCGCCGCGAAGCGACGGACAGGCCGGCCTGCGCGCCGAAAGCCGCGTGTGGCGCGGCCTTTGCGTTGTCGCCGGCTGGCGACGGCATTGGGGATTTGCTGCGCTGCGGCGCAGTTCACTCAGGGAAAGTTACAAAGCGGCGTGCGGAAAGCCTGATACTCGATGCTGCGGTGCGGCGATCCGGGGCCGTGTCGCCGCGTTGCGTCGTTCAGCGATACAGCAGGAGGGGTTCGCGCGCCGCGGTCCACTCGCCCTCGTCGGGGACGGTCAGGGAGTCGAGGTCGGCCGGCGTCGCGGCCGGATCGTCCACCCAGCGGCGCAACAGCTCGCTGCCGTTGATCAGGTCGATCGCGAGGCGGTCGTGCTCGTACTCGTAGGGGAAATCGCGCCACAGCGGGTAGTCGGGCTGCAGGGCACGCAGCGCCTTGAAGGCGAGCGCCTGCAGGCGCCACGGACGGAACGCGGCGTGGTCGTAATGGGCCGGATCCTCGACATGGATCTGCAGTCCGCTGCACAGTTTGCCGGCGTGCTTGTGGAAGGTCGGTTCGAACCAGCACTCGCGCAGCACGCAGCCGGCGAGCCAGTGCGGGGCGAGGCGCTGCATCTCGGCGCGGATCGCGCGTGCGTCGATGTCGGGGGCGCCAAAGAGCTCCAGCGGGCGCGTCGTGCCGCGGCCTTCCGACAGCGTCGTGCCTTCCAGCATCACGGTGCCCGCGTAGGCGCGCGCCATCGACAGGTTGGGCGCGTTGGGGCTCGGGTTAACCCAGCTGCGCTCGCCCAGCGGCCAGCCGTAGCCGGGCGCCGCGTCCGGCTGCCAGCCGTCCATCGTGACGACCTGGCAGTCGAGGTCGAGTTTCAGGGTCGCGACGAACCAGCGCGCGAGCTCGCCCATCGTCAGGCCGTGGCGCATGGGTAGCGGTCCGGCGCCGACGAAGCTTTCCCAGCCGGGGCGCAGCAGAAGGCCCTCGACCGGCCGCCCGGCGGGGTTGGGGCGGTCGAGCACCCACACCGCCTTGCCGTGGCGCGCGGCGGCTTCAAGCACGTAGCGCAGCGTCGTGATGAAGGTGTAGATGCGGCAGCCCAGATCCTGCAGGTCGACCAGCAGCACGTCGAACGTGTCCATCATCGCGTCGGTCGGCCGGCGCACCTCGCCGTACAGGCTGAACACCGGGATGCCGTGTGCCGGGTCGATGAAGTCGGGCGACTCGACCATGTTGTCCTGCTTGTCGCCGCGCAGGCCGTGCTGCGGCCCGAAGGCGGCGCTGAGCGTGATGTCGGGCAGGGCGCCAAGCGCGTCGAGCGAATGCGTGAGTTCGCGCGTGACCGACGCGGGGTGGGCGAGCAGGGCGACGCGGCGGCCGGCGAGCGGGCGGCGCAGCGCGGGGTCTTCGAGCAGGCGGTCGAGGCCGAACCGGATGGATGCGGTCATAGTGTGCGGGACGTTTGCGCCGCGTTCAGGGCCGAGCCAGGGTCAGCGTGAAGGCGTCGCGCAGGTGGAAGTCGGGGCGGGCGCCGGGGTGGCGCAGGGCCCAATAGGATAACGTGCCGTCGAGGCTTTCGACGACCGTCGTGAGCCCGAGCTCGAGCGGCAAGCCGTGGGGAAGGGCCGCTGCGTCGAGCGTGGCGTCCAGTACGAGCCGGTCCGCTGCGAGCCTCGACGCGATGAGGGGGGCGGGCGGGACCATCCCGGGCGCACTGCGCTCGCGGTAGGCATCGAAGTCGTAGATCGCCCATTCGCCGGAGGGCGAGAAGTTGAACTCGCGGTAGGCCGGGTTGCCGGGGATGGCGACGAAGGCCTCGCAGCAGGTGTGCGCCCACAGCCCGTCCGCCATCCGCGCGGCGCGCGGGCCGGGGACGGCGATCCGATCGAGTTTTCCCACGAGTTCGAAGCGCAGCCGCAGTCCGCCCGCGTCCTCGCGGAAGACGGTCACGGCGATCGCATCGATCGGGCAGGGTTGCCCCTCAGGATAAGGACGAAGCTCGGCCTTCGCTGCGGCGGTCACGGGCGTTTGCCGCGCTCCAGCGCGATGCTGAGCGAGAGGTAGGCGGTCGGGCAAACCCGGTTCACCGGGTCGTCAGAGCCGCTTGCGGCCTGCTGGCTGCGATCGGCGAATTCCTGGTGACGGGATCCGATGTTCTGCGCGGTGAGGCCCAGTTGCACGGCGTGACCTGCGACGCGGGTCGTGTAGGTGATGTTCGCATCAGCCGTCGTGTAGGGCCGGGCGACGAAGCGGTAACGCGGCACATAGCCGTCGCCGCCGGCGAGCGGCCCCATGCGCATCACGCTGAGCATGCTCTTCCAGCCGCCGCCCCAGTCCTGGATCCAGCTCACCGCCGCGGTGTAGGGGGCGCTGCGGTCCTCGATCGCGGCGCTGCGGCTGTCGCGGTCGAGGATGGCGTGCGCGACACGCAGCTCCGTGCCCGGCCGCGGGCGTGTCGACAGCTCGTATTCGATGCCGCGCAGGCGCACGGCGGAGTCGAGGTTTTCGTAGCGCGTGGAGCCGAGGAAGGACGACAGCAGCGGCGCCGGAACGGGATCCGGCTGCGGCACGCGCACGACGAAGTCGTGGATATTCTCCTCGAACACCCGTACGTCCAGCATCGTGTTCCAGGTCTCGAAGCGGCCGAAGTAGCCGATTTCGCGGGCGCCGACGCGCGTCTGTTCGAGGTCGGGATTGGGCACGTAGGGGCGGACCAGTTCGCGGCCGCTCGCCGGGTCGATCGCGCGGATGTCCGCGTAGCGCGAGAACACGTTGTTCTGGCGCAGGCCGCGGGAATAGCCGGCGCGCAGCGTATGTCCGGGGGCCGCCTGCCAGTTGGCGAAGACGCGCGGGCTGAAGTGCGTCTTCCCGCCGGAATACCGCTCCACCGCGCCCCCCAGGTTCAGCGTGACGTCGTCCAGCGCGCGCCACTCGACGTTCCCGGATCCGCGATACAGGTACTGGGGGTCGGGGTTGCCGCTGAAATAGAGGAAGGGTGCGTCGACATCCTCGCGCTGGGCCTCCAGCCCCCACACGAGCTGCAGCTGCGGGGCGGGGGTGCTGCGCCGCTGGATGCCAATGCTGTCGCGCACGCTCTCGCGCTTGCGGTTGAGCGGCACTGCCGGGAAGATTGGCGGCGCGCTCGCGAGCCACGCTTCGCGCGCTCGTTCGTGATTGCGGTAGTAGTTGAGCAGCCACTCCGTGTCCGCGGACTCGTTGTGCTGCCACTGCAGATGGAGGTTGTGGCTGTGGTGCCTGCTGTGGCGAGTGCCGTTGTTGTCGAACACCGAGCCCTGATAGCCCTCGCCGCGCACCCCGGCGTTGCTCGCGATCCGCACGAGCAGGGCGTCATCGGCGCCGATCTGCAGGTCTCCGCGCAGGGAGAAGGTGTCGGTGCGGCGCGTGTCGTGCAGGCCGTCGAAGCCTTCGTCCCGCTGCGTGGCCGCGCTCGCGCGCAGGGTCATCGGGTCCCCGCCGCCGGTCCAGGTGAATGTCGCGTCGCGGATGCGGTCGTCGCCCGCGCGCAGGTCCACCCGCAGTCCGGGGTCCTCGACGCTGTGGCGGGTGATGATGTTGATGATGCCGAGGAAGGCGTTGGCGCCGTAGCTCGTCGCATTCGTCCCGCGCACCACCTCGATGCGGTCGATCTCGTCGAGCGTGAGGGGCAGGGCAGTCCAGTCGACACCGCCGAAGGCGCTGCCGTTGATCGCCGAACGGCCGTCGACCAGCACCTGCATTTCGGTCGGGTAATCGCTCGACAGGCCGTGGTAGGTCACCCACTGCGCGTGCCCGCGCTCCTGTCCGATCTGCATTCCGGGTACGAGCCGCAGCACGCGCGCGAGGTCGCGATAGCCGGTCGCGGCGATCAGCTCGCGGTCGATCACCGTCACCGCGCCGGGCACCTCGTGCCGGGGCTGGGGCAGGCGCGTCGCGCTCAGCACCAGCGGCAGCTCCTCGAAATAGGGCGATTCGGCCGCGGATGCGGGAATCGCGACGCTCGCGATCAGTGCGAGCGTCAAGTGCAGGCGGAGGGAGCGGATCGACAAGGCAGCCAACTGAATCTCGGTCCAGGCGCAGCAGGTGAGAAACCCGCAAGCATACCCTGTTCCCTACCTCCATGGTGATAGCGCGGGTATTTCCGGTGATTATGCTGCCGCGGTCGGCTCCGCCTGCGCTAATCCCCAGTCCCGCTGCGTGCCGGCCACCGTCAATCAGGAATTACGGAAGCTTTGCTGCGGTTGCGCAATTCGCGTTTCTTGCCGGCAGCATGCTATATAACGGGATTATCCGTTTGATGACCCGCCATGATCGAATTCCTCACCGACCCGCAACTCATCGTCGCCTTCCTGACCCTCACCGCGCTGGAGCTGGTGCTGGGCATCGACAACATCATCTTCATCTCGATCCTCGTCGACAAGCTGCCACCCGAGCGGCGTGCGTTTGCGCGGCGCCTGGGCCTGTTCCTCGCGATGTTCATGCGCCTCGCGCTGCTGTCCATTCTCGCGTGGCTCGCCGGACTCAACCAGGCGCTGTTCGAGCTGTTCGGCCATGGTTTTTCGGCGCGCGACCTGATCCTGCTGGGTGGCGGCCTGTTCCTGGTGTGGAAGAGCACCGGCGAAATCCATCAGCTGATGGAAGGCGAGGAGGGCGAGGCCTCCTCGGCCGTCAAGGCGACCTTCACTGCCGTGATCATGCAGATCATCGTCATCGACCTGGTGTTCTCGCTCGATTCGATCATCACCGCGATCGGCATGGTGAGCAATCTGACCGTGATGATCGCCGCAGTGGTCGCGTCGGTCGGCCTGATGATGGTAGCGTCGGCGCCGATCGGCAATTTCGTCTCCAACCACCCCACGGTGAAGATGCTGGCCCTGTCCTTCCTGATGGTCGTGGGCGTCGTGCTGATTGCAGAAGGTTTTGGCCACCATGTGCCGAAGGGCTACATCTATTCGGCGATGGCTTTTTCGGTGCTGGTCGAGATGCTCAACCTGCGCATGCGCAAGCGCGCGGTCAAGCCGGTGGTACTGCACGAACCCTACGTTGCGGAGAAGCAGCCGGCGCGCTGATGCGGGCTGGTCGCGCCGGGGAAACCCGGCGCGCCGACGGCGGTGCGGAGGCTCAGCCCTTCGCGCCGCCGTTGCCGTTTACGCCCTGCGCGCGTTCCTCACGCGCGACCGCGGAAAGATCGCGCAGATACCAGGCCGCATAGCCGAATCCGGCTGCCGCGACCAGCGCCGTGAACATCAGCTTGCTGTCGAAGGGCATGCCGCTGGCGAGGTTCGCGATGACGACGTAGCCGAGGTAGCAGGCCGCGACGAGGCCGCCGAGGATGCGGGTGAGGGCGAAGATCTTGCGCTGGCGCAGCGTGGGGGCGGCTTTGGGCATGGTCGTGCATGGATGCGAAGGGAAGAGGGGCGCATCATCGCAGATTTTCGTGCAGGCACGCCGCGCGTGGCGGTGCGCGTGCGCTTCCGCGCGGGATTTCCACGCTTTCCGCCCGTTTCCCTGCGGTCGCCCCTAATTCCTTGATAGAATTGCGTTTGTCTCCGCCTCGCCGATTCCGGCCGGCGGCTTTGTTTTTTTGCGAACCGATCCATGGCCGACATCCCCTATCCGCCCGAACTGATGCGCGACGTTGCGAAACGCCGCACCTTCGGCATCATCTCCCACCCCGACGCCGGCAAGACCACGCTGACCGAAAAGCTGCTGCTGTTCGGCGGCGCGATCCAGCTCGCCGGCACCGTCAAGGCGCGCAAGAGCGCGCGCCACGCGACCTCCGACTGGATGGAAGTCGAAAAGCAGCGCGGCATCTCGGTGACCAGCTCGGTGATGCAGTTCGAGTACCAGGGGCACACCATCAACCTGCTCGACACCCCGGGCCACCAGGACTTCTCGGAAGACACCTACCGCGTGCTGACCGCGGTGGATGCGGCGGTGATGGTGATCGACGCCGCGAAGGGCGTCGAGGCGCAGACGATCAAGCTGCTCGAGGTGTGCCGGCTGCGCAACACGCCGATCATCACCTTCGTGAACAAGATGGACCGCGAGGTGCGCGAGACCTTCGACCTGCTGCAGGAGATCGAGGAGGTGCTGAAGATCGACTGCGCCCCGATCACCTGGCCGATCGGCATGGGCAAGAGCTTCCGCGGCGTGTATCAGCTGCTCGAGGATCGCGTGCTGCGCTTCACCGCGGGCGAGGAAAAGCGCAGCGAGGGCGAGCTCATCAAGGGCATCGCCAACGCCCAGCTCGACGAGTTGTTCCCGCTCGAAGTCGGCAAGTTGCGCGAGGATGTCGAGCTGATCCAGGGCGCATCGAGCCCGTTCTCGCTCGGCGACTTCCTCGCCGGCAAGCAGACGCCGGTGTTCTTCGGTTCCGGTATCAACAACTTCGGCGTGCAGGAGATCCTGCAGGCGCTGCTCGACTGGGCGCCGCCGCCGCAGCCGCGAGTCGCTGGCGTCAATACGGCGGGCGTGAACGACGCCGGCACGCGCCTCGTACAGCCTGCCGAGGCACCCTTCACCGGCTTCGTGTTCAAGATCCAGGCGAACATGGACCCCAAGCACCGCGACCGCATCGCCTTCTTCCGCATCTGCTCGGGGCGCTACACCTCGGGGATGAAGGTCAAGCACGTGCGCATGGGGCGCGAGATGAAGCTCGCCAACGCGCTGACCTTCATGGCCAACGAACGCGTGCTGATGGAGGATGGCGTCGCCGGCGACATCATCGGCATCCACAACCACGGCCAGCTGCACATCGGCGACACCCTCACCGAAGGCGAGAACCTCGGCTACAAGGGCATCCCCTACTTCTCGCCGGAACTCTTCAGCGCCGCGCGCCTGCGCGACCCGCTCAAGTCCAAGCAGCTGCAGAAGGGCCTGCAGGAGCTGGGCGAGGAAGGCGCGATCCAGGTGTTCGAGCAGGAAGGCGGCAACATGCTGCTCGGCGCGGTCGGCCAGCTGCAGTTCGAAGTCGTCGCGCAGCGCCTGAAGGACGAGTACAAGGTCGACGCGATCTTCGAATCGGCCGACATCCACACCGCGCGCTGGCTCACCTTCCCCGACGAGCTCACGCGGCGCAACTTCGAGCGCGAGCAGGCGATGCGCATCGGCAAGGATGTGGACGGCAACCCCGTGTATCTCGCCACCAGCCGCTACAACCTCGAAGTGACGATGGAGAAGTGGCCCAAGGTCGGCTTCCACGCGACGCGCGAGCACGGTCAGGTGCTCGCCTGAGCGGGGGAATCGGCCCCGGAATTGGGCAGCGGATGCTGCGCCGCAGCACGGCGCAGCTGTTTCCTCCACGCAACACGGGTATCTGCATGGCGTGCCGATGCTGGATAATCCCCGCATCACATGCATTCGGGCGCCAACGTGTCAGGTAACACCAGCAACAAGAAGCCGGAACGGCGAGGGTGGCTCAGGACGCTGCGGCGCTCGCTGTTCTGGTTGTGTGTCCTGGCGATCATCGTCGGCGGCGTCGCGGCGTATTACGAAAGCGAAACGTCTTGGCTGCAGTCGCGCGAGATCCCGCGCTACGCGGCGAAGCTCGCCTACGAGGTCCAGCCCGGCCCGAGCGAGGCGATCCGCTTCCCCGAGCACGGCCCCTTCGACCAGCGTCTGGGCTACACCCAGCTCAGGGATTTCTCCGAGCGCCTCGCCGCGCGCGGTTACGCGATCGAACGCCAGGCGCGTTTCTCCGACGCGCTGCTCGACTACGCCAGCCGTGGCTATTTCCCGCCCTACCGCGAAAAGACGCATAGCGGCCTGGCGGTCAGTGACGCGCGCGACGAATCGCTGTACGCGACGCGCTATCCGATCCGCCATTACGCCGAGTTCGACAGCATCCCGCCGCGCATCGTGCAGGGGCTGCTGTTCATCGAGAACCGCGACCTGCTGGATCCCGAGCGGCCGCACATGAACCCGGCCGTCGACTGGGCGCGCTTCGGCCGCGCGATCTTCGCCCAGCTCGCGAAGGTCGTCGACGAAGACCTCAACAGCCCCGGCGGCAGCACCCTCGCCACGCAGATCGAGAAATACCGTCACTCGCCCGACGGCGTCACCCACTCGCCGCGGGAGAAGCTGCGCCAGATGGTGTCCGCTAGCGTGCGCGCCTACCGTGATGGCGCGGAAACGCTGCCGGCGCGGCGCGAACTGGTGCTCGACTACCTCAACACCGTGCCGCTGTCGGCCGCGCCCGTGTATGGCGAGGTGCATGGTCTGGGCGACGGCCTGTGGGTGTGGTTCGGTGCGGATTTCGCGCGCGTGAACGCACTGCTGGCGAAGGACGAGGCGAGCGGCGACGAACTCGCCGAGCAGGGCCTCGCGCTGCGCCAGGTGCTCGCGCTGATGATCGCGCACCGCCGCCCTTCGCACTACCTGGGCCGCGGCCGCGACGATCTCGCCAAGCTCGCCGATGCGCACCTGCGCATCCTCGCCGAAGGCGGGCTGATCGGGCCCGGCCTGCGCGATGCGGGCCTCAAGGCGAAGCTCGTGTTCCGCGACCCCGCAGTCGACCCCGCGCGCGTGCCGGTACCGGCCGACAAGGGTTCGACGCTGGTGCGCACGCGCATCGCGGGCATGCTCGACGTGTCGCTCTACGACCTCGACCGCCTCGACTTGCGGGCCTCGACGACGCTCGACGGCAAGCTGCAGGAGGTCGTCACCGGCTACCTGCAGCGTCTCGCCGAACCCGAGTTCGGCCGCAACGCCGGCGTCATCGGCGAGCGTCTGCTCACCCCGGCGCAGCTCGACAAGGTGCATTACAGCTTCACGTTGTTCGAGCGCACGCCGGGCGGCAACCGCGTGCGCGTGCAGACCGACACCACCGACCAGCCGCTCGACATCAACGAGGGCAGCAAGCTCGAGCTTGGTTCCACGGCCAAGCTGCGCGTGCTCGCGACCTACCTCGAAATCATCGCCGAGCTGCACCAGCGCCACGCGTCGCAGTCCTTGGCCGAACTGCGCGCAGTCCAGGTCGACCGCCACGACGCGATCACGCGCTGGGCGATCGACTACCTGATCCGCACGCAGGACCGCAACCTGCCGGCGATGCTCGAAGCGGCGCTGGAGCGCAACTATTCGGCCGGCCCCGGCGAGGCCTTCTTCACCGGCGGGGGCTTGCACACCTTCAACAACTTCCGCAAGGAAGACGACGGCCGCGTGCCGACGATCCGCCAGGCGCTGCAGGCCTCGATCAACCTGCCCTTCGTGCGCCTGATGCGCGACATCGTGCGCCACACGATGTACGCGGTGCCCGGCAGTACCGCGAAGCTGCTGCAGGACGACGACGATCCGCGCCGCAGCGAATATCTCGCCAAGTTCGCCGACCGCGAGGCGCAGGTCTTCATGCGGCGCTTCTGGCGCAAGTACAAGGGTCAGAGCCCGGAGAAGATCCGCGCGACCTTCATGGACGGCCTGCGTCCGAGCGCCGACCGTCTCGCTGCGACCTACCGCTACCTCAACCCGCAGGCCGACCTGAAGACCTTCTCGGCCTTCGTGGCGGAGCGTCTGCCGGCTGCGGAGCTCGGCGCAGAGCGGCTGGGCGCGCTGTACAAGCGCTATGCGCCGGGCTCCTTCGATCTGCCCGACCAGGGCTTCATCGCGCGCGTGCACCCGCTGGAGCTGTGGCTCGCCGGCTATCTCGCCACCCATCCCGACGCGAGCTTCGACGAGGTGGTCGCCGCGAGCAAGGCCGAGCGCCAGGCCGTGTACCGCTGGCTGTTCCGTACCCGCTACAAGGGCGCCCAGGACACGCGCATCTACACGATTCTCGAGGTCGAGGCCTTCCTCGACATCCACCGCCGCTGGGTGCGCCTGGGCTATCCGTTCAACCGCCTGGTGCCCTCGCTCGCGACGGCGCTGGGCAGTGCCGGCGACCGCCCCGCGGCGCTGGCCGAGCTGATGGGCATCATCGTTAACGACGGCGTGCGCCTGCCGACCGCGCGTATCGACCGCATGCACTTCGCGCCGGACACGCCGTACGAGACCGTGTTCGCGCGCCGGCCGAGCGAGGGCGAGCGCGTGATGTCCTCCGAGGTCGCGACGGCCCTGCGCGGTGCCCTGTCCGAAGTCGTCGAGGGCGGCACCGCCCGCCGCCTCGCCGGTGCCTTCGCGGCGCCCGACGGCACGCCGCTCGTGGTCGGTGGCAAGACGGGCACCGGCGACAACCGCATCGTGATATCGGGCGCGCGCGGCCAGTTGAAGGGGGGGGTGGCAATGAACCGCACCGCCACCTTCGTCTTCTACCTCGGCCCGCGTCACTTCGGCACGCTGACCGCGTACGTGATCGGAGCGGACGCCGCGTCGTTCAAATTCACCTCGGGTCTGCCGGTGCAGATACTCAAGTCGATGGCCCCGACGCTGTTGCCCTACCTCAGCCAGACCGTCGCCGAGCCCGAGCCGGCGCGTGTGCCGCCGACCGAGGCCGCGCGCGATGCAGACGCCGCAGCCGAAGAGCCGTCGCGCGGCAACCCGGATGCGGGCATGGCCACCGGCGAGGTGCGTCCGCTGGTGCCGGCGCCGGAGGGGCAGGGCGAGGCGGAGCGCGCGCGGCCGCCGAATTGAAAAGATTTGTGTGGGTGGTCGGCAACGGTATTTGATGGCCGTTGAATACTCCAGATTCCGGTGCGTTTGCGGAGGACGCGAGGCGTACCGGATCTGTCCGCCCCGGTAGGGGCTAGTCCGGAGTGACACCGAAATGGTCCGCAATCTGAAGAACGCCTTGCGACTGCTGTTCATCGTGCCGCTGGTGCTTGCCCTGACGGGCGCGAGTGGCACTGTCCTGGCCGACCCGCCCTCACGTGCGGGACGGCTGTCCGTCGTCGAGGGCGACGTTGCCCTGCGCCGCGACGGCAGCCGCGACTGGGTGAGCGCGGCCGTGAACCTGCCGGTCACGACCGGCGACGAGATCGCGACCGAAGCCGACGCGCGCGCCGAACTGCGCATCGGATCGAGCGTCCTGCGCCTCGACCAGGCGACCTCGGTCGAGGTGCTGCAGCTCGACGACGAGCGCATCCGCGTGCGCCTCAAGGAAGGCAGCGTCGCACTGCGCATCCGCAACGCCGACCGCGAGGACGCGATCGAAGTCGAGACGCGCGACGGCGTTGCCATCCCCGCCGAACCCGGCCAGTACCGCGTCGACTTCGTCGATTCGGGAACGCTGGTGAGCAACCACCGCGGTCATATGGATTTCCGCACCGACGACCGCCACGTCGGCGTCACCGAGGGGCGCCGCGCCCAGATCTGGAGCGACGGGCCGACCAACGTTCAGTGGGACGAGCCCGACGAGGACGACTTCATGGAGTGGTCCTTCGCGCGCGACCAGCGCGACGACCGCGTCGCGCGCAACAATTATGTTTCGCCCGAAATGACCGGTGCCGAGGACCTGCACGAACACGGCGACTGGCGCGAGTACGACGACTACGGCCCGGTGTGGTTCCCGCGCGAGGTGCCCTATGGCTGGGCGCCCTACCGCTACGGCCGCTGGGTTTCGATCGCGCCGTGGGGCTGGACCTGGGTCGACGATGCGCCGTGGGGCTTCGCGCCCTTCCACTACGGCCGCTGGGTGCGCATCCGCAGCGTGTGGGCCTGGGTGCCGGGGCGCTACATCGCGCGCCCGGTCTACGCGCCGGCGCTGGTCGGGTGGATCGGCACGCCGGGCGTGAGCATCACCTACACCTCCGGTCTGCCCAACGTCAGCTGGTTCCCGCTCGCGCCGCGCGAAGTGTATGTGCCGCACTACCGTTACAGCCCGACCTACGTGCGCCAGGTCAACATCACCCACATCACCAATGTGATCGAGATCGATCGCGTCGTGAAGACTCCGCGGCAGGTGCGCTACGCGTTCCGCGACCGCAGCGAGGCGGTGACGCGGGTGTCGGAACGTATCCTGCGAGCGCCCAAGCCGGTTGCGCTCGACGTCGAGCGCCGTCGCGAGCACCGCTTCCGCGAATGGGAGCGACGCGGCTTCCCGAGTCGCGAGGTGGTGCGCCCCGACGGCACGCGCATGCGCACCGTGCAGCCGGCCCAGTTCATGCAGCCGCGCGGCGAGCGCGACGAGCGCCAGCAGGCCATCCGCGAGCAGCGTCAGGCCGAGCGCCCGCAGCGCCCGGAGTCACGCCAGGAGCGCACCGAGGCGCTGCGCCAGCAGCAGGCGCGCGAGCGCGACGAGCGCGCTGTACGCGAGCAGGAACAGCAACGCCAGCGCCAGCTCCAGCGCGAGCAGCCGGACCAGCGCCGCGAGCAGTTGCGTCAGGAACGGCGCGACGAGGCGGCGACGCGGCAGGAGCGCCTCGAGGGGCTGCGCCAGCAGAACTTGCGGGAGCGCGAGGAGCAGGGACGACGCGAGGCCGCGCAGCAGGAAGAGCAGCAGCGTCAGCGCTCCGCCCTGCGCGAACAGCAGGAGCAGCGGCGCGACGAGGCTCGCCGTGCCCAGCGTGAGGAGGTCGAACAGCGCCAGCAGGAACGTCAGCAACGGCTCGAAGCGCAGCGCCAGCAGGAGGTGGGTGAGCGCGAGGCGCGCCGGCAGCAGATCGAGCAACAGCGCGAAGAACGCGGCCGCCAGCAGGCGATGCAGGCGCAGGAGCAGGAACGCCGGCGCGATGCGCTGCGCCAGCAGACGGAGCAGCGGGAGCGTGAGGTGCAGCAGCGCCAGATGCAGCTCCAGCAACAGCGCCAGGCCGAGCAGCAACAACGGCAGGCCGAGCAGCAGCGTCAGGCCGAACAACAGCAGCGTCAGGCCGAACGCCAGCGCATCCAGCGCGAAGCGCCGCAACGGGACAACCGTGGCAGCGGCGAGGAAGAGCAGCAGCGTCGCCGCCCGCCCTTCGGCCAGTTCGAAGGCGGGCGCTGACGGCGCAGCCCGCGACGACACTGTTGCGGTGCAGCAGTTGATTTTGGGGGGGCGAGGTTCTATCTTCTCGGGTCGCCCCTCCGAGTCCTGCTTCCTTGCCCGTCCATCACCCCAAACTCCGGTCCGCCCGGGATCGCGCCCGACAGGTGATCCTGTTCGAAATCGGCGGTCTCGCCCTCACCACCCCGCCCTTTGCGTGGCTGAGCGGCGTGCCGATGGGCGATTCGCTGGGCCTGCTCGCCGTCACCGCGCTGATGGCCGCGCTGTGGAACGCCATCTATAACACCGCCTTCGACTGGATCGAGGGGCGCCGCACCGGCCGCACCGCCGACCGCCGCCCCTTCGCGCTGCGCGCCTTGCACGCGCTCGGCTTCGAGGGCGGCCTGCTGCTGATGACCCTGCCGGTGATCATGGCGTGGACCGGCATGGGCTGGCTGGACGCGCTGATCGCCGATCTCGGACTCGCCACGGCGTACGTGATCTACGCCTTCGCCTTCAACCTCGGTTACGACCGCATCTTCCCCATCGAATCGACCGCGACCGAGGCACTCGTCCGTGCGAAATGAGTTGTCCGTGACTGCCGCCATGCCCGCGATCGTGTCCGACGCCGATCTGCGCCCCTTCAATACCTTCGGCCTGCCGGCGCGCGCTGCCCGGCTCGCCACCATCGAAGACGCGGCGCAGGTCGTCGCGCTGATCGCCAGCCCGGAGTGGTCGCTGCCGCGCCTGGTGCTGGGTGGCGGCAGCAATCTCGTGCTCACGCGCGACTTCCCCGGCCTGGTGCTGAAGGTCGAGATCGCCGGGCGCCGCCTCGTCGACGAGGACGCCGACGCGTGGTACGTCGAGGCGGGCGCGGGTGAGAACTGGCACGATTTCGTGCGCTGGACGCTGGCGCAAGGCTGGCCGGGCCTGGAAAACCTGTCGTTGATTCCCGGCACCGTCGGTGCCGCCCCGGTGCAGAACATCGGCGCCTACGGACTCGAGATGGCCGAGCGCTTCCACTGCCTGCAGGCGGTGTCGCTGGACACCGGCGAGATGCAGAGGCTCGACGCGGCGGACTGCCGCTTCGCCTACCGCGACAGCGTGTTCAAGCAGGAACTCGCGGGTCGCGTGCTGATCACCACCGTCACCTTCCGCCTGCCCAAGCGCTGGCTGCCGGTCACGGGTTATGCCGACGTCGCGCGCGAGCTCGCGGCGCGGGACATCGCTGTGCCGTCCGCGCCGGACGTTTCGGATGCCGTCATCGCCATCCGCCAGCGTAAGCTGCCTGATCCCGCGCGCATCGGCAATGCCGGCAGCTTCTTCAAGAATCCCGTCGTCGATGCCGCGGTGCTCGCGCGGCTCGACGCCGCCCATCCCGACCTGCCGCGTTACGCGCAGCCCGACGGCCGCTTCAAGCTCGCGGCCGGCTGGCTGATCGACCGCAGCGGCTGGAAGGGGCGCGACCTGGGTCCCGTCGGCGCCTACGAGCAGCAGGCGCTAGTGCTCGTCAATCGCGGCGGCGCGACCGGCGCCGATGTCGAACGCATCGCGCGGGCGATCCAGGACGACGTCTTCGCGCGCTTCGGCGTGCATCTTGAGCCCGAGCCGGTCTTCGTCTGAGCGTGCGCCGGCGCCCGTGGACCGGGGCCCTGAAACCATGCTCAAATGCGGGCCTTTGTCCGCCAGCGGCCTTGCTGCCGGCATAACCGCGTGCCGCCAAGGCGCGCCACTCTCCCCGGGGGAATCGAACATGATCCGGAGCCGTCTGGCTCTCTTCGCGGCGCTGCTGATCGGCGCCTGCACCGGCACGGCGTTCGCCGGCAACGAGGCGGTGATGCAGCTGATCGCAAAGGCGACAGCCGATCCCGCAACCCGCGCGGCCCTCGTGCGCGAAGGCGATGCCGCTGCCTTCTTCTGCAAGAACTGCCACGGCGACAAGGGCATCGCCCGCTATCCGGAGGTGCCCAACCTCGCCAGCCAGAATCCGGCCTACATCGTCAGCCAGATCGACGCCTTTCTGTCCGGCAAGCGCCGCAACGAGTTCATGCAGGGTCTGATGAAGGTCCTGGGCGACCGCGAGAAGGCGGCCATCGCCCTGTTCTACGCGAACCAACCGGCGACCGCTGCCGTCGCTCCGCCGCCGCCTGCAGCCACCGCCGGTGCCGGCCACTACAAGCGCCTGTGCGTGGCCTGCCACCAGGCGGACGGCTATGGCACGGAGACCTTCGCGCGCATCGCCGGCCAGCAGCCGACCTACCTGCGGCTGAGCATGAAGCGCTACCTGGCGCGCAGCGGCGAGCGCACCAATGCCGAGATGAGCGCAGCTGTCGGCCAACTCGGCGAGGCGAACATCGAGTCCGTCGTGCAGTACATGGCGAGCCTGAAGTAGCCTCGCTCCTTCCTCAGTCAGCGTGCCGTGCCGCGGCGAGGCCGCCTGCCGTGACGCAGGCGGCGACGCCGGTGGCGATCTCCTCGGCCATGCGCTGCTGGCGCTCCGGGTCGCGCAGCAGCAACTCCTCGTCGCGGTGCTTGATCACGCCGGCCTCGAACAGCAGCGCCGGTTGCTGCGCGCGGTAGAGCACGACGAGGTTGTCGTAAAAATGGGTCGCATGCTGCGCGTCGGCGTATTCGCGCCGGCGGCCGTTCTTCTCCGTCGGCACGAAGCCCGCGCGCTGCAACCTTGCGCCAATCGCCGAGGCGCACATCAGGCTGGCCGCGACGTCGGGATTGCGGCGCGACACGAAGAGCGAGTGGCCCGCCCACGCATCGCTGAAATCGAGCGCCATGCCCTGCCATTCCCAAGGCGTGAGGTACCGCTCGCCGACCGAGTCGTGGTGGATCGAGATGAGGAACGCCGCCTGCGCAGCGCGCTCCGGCCGCGCCTGCAGCGACTCGATGCGGCCGTCGGCATTGATCAGTTCGGCGCGCAGGCCGAGTCGTTCGAGGGCCGCGACGACGCGCCCGGCGAGCTCGCGGTTGAACTCGAACTCCGTGCGGCCGCGGGCGCTGATCGCGCCCGGGGCGTCCAGCGTGTGGCCGACGTCGACGGCGACGAGCGGGCTTGCGGTCGCCATCTGTGCGACGGTGGCGCCCGGCAGCGCAAGGGCGGCCGTGAGCGTGACGAAGCGCGTCGCCCGCATGAGCCGGGCGCCTGTGCGGGCCACGCCGCGTAACCGCGTGTCCGCGTGCCGCCCGCGCACGCGTCAGGTCCCGGTGCTGCCCAGTCGCGCCGAGATTGCTTCCGCACAGGCGCGCAGTTTCGTCGCCACCGGCCCGTCCCACGCAGGGTCGAAGTTCGCGGCCGGGCCCATCGCGGTGATCGCCAGCGCGAGGTGGCCGTTGTGGTCGAACACCGGGGCGGTGAAGGCGTTGATGCCGGGGATGGGTTTGCCGACCGCGCGGGCGAGGCGCTCGCGGCGAATTTCGGCGAGTTCCGATGCGAGTTGCGCGCGCGTGGGGGCGTCGTTGGCCGCCGAGAGGCGGGCGAAATCCTCCTCGATCAGCGCGTGGGTCACGCGCGTCGGGAGGAAGGCGGCGAAAGTGCGTCCGGTCGCCGACGTCAGGAGATCCATGACCGTGCCGACGCGCATGTTCACGTGCACCTGGCGGCTGCATTCCTCGATGCTGACGATGGTGGGCCCCTGGTTGCCCCAAACGGCAATCGCGACGTTCTGCTGAATCTCGTCGGACAGCCTGGCGGCCTCTGGGGTCGCGACGCGCAGCGGATTGACGCCGTGCAGCGCCGACAGCCCCATCTGCAGCGCGAAGGCGCCCAGTCCGTAGCGGCCGGTGAGCGGGTCCTGCTCGATCAGGCCGAGCTTGCCGAAGCTCACGAGGTAGGGGTGGGCCTTGGCCGGCGGCATGCGTGCCTCGCGCGCGAGCTCCTTGAGGATCATCGGCGCGCCCTGGCGCACCAGCGCCTGCAGCAGCGCGCCGCCGACCTCGATCGACTGGATGCCGCGCCGGTCGCCGCCTTGTTTGCCGACCCGTTCGTCCGGGCGCTCCGCGCGCGTTTCGTTGTCCAAGTTCTTGTCTCCCATGGAGGGCGAATCTTAGCAGTTGCGCGGATCGCCTTCTTTGATTGAGATTAAACGATAGCAAACGAATTGACGATAAACAAATCGCCGACTAGGATGAAATTCATTCCCCGCCCGCAGAAGGTGGCGCCGTCAGCGATTGGAACTCAGGAGGAGCCCCCCCGTGCTGAGCACGTTCCAGTACCCGAGGTTCGAATACCGGCGCCCGCCGGAGATCGCCGAGGGGCGCGACGGACGCTATCCGGTCGTGGTCGTCGGCGCCGGCCCCGTCGGCCTCGTGGCGGCGATCGATCTCGCGATCCACGGCGTGCCGGTCGTGCTGCTCGACAACGACGACACCGTGTCAATCGGTTCGCGCGGCGTGTGCTACGCGAAGCGTGCGCTCGAGATCATGGACCGCCTCGGTTGCGCCGAGGAGATGGTGCAGAAGGGCGTGTCGTGGAACGTCGGCCGCACCTTCTTCCGCGAGCAGGAAGTGTTCAACTTCAACCTGTGCCCGGAGCCGGACCACCACCGCCCGGGCATGATCAACCTGCAGCAGTACTACCTCGAGGAATACCTCGTGCGCCGCGCGCAGTCGCTGCCCAACATCGACATGCGCTGGAAGAACAACGTGATCGCGGTGACCGACCACGGCGATCGCGTCGCGCTGCGCGTCGAGACCGTCGACGGTGCGTACGCGATCGACACCGACTGGGTGGTGGTCGCCGATGGCGCGCGCAGCCCGATCCGCCACATGATGGGGCTGGACATCGAAGGCAAGATCTTCATGGACCGCTTCCTGATTGCCGATGTCGTGATGAAGGCGGATTACCCGACCGAGCGCTGGTTCTGGTTCGACCCGCCCTTCCATCCGAACCAGTCGGTGCTGCTGCACCGCCAGGCCGACAACGTGTGGCGCATCGACTTCCAGCTCGGCTGGAACGTCGATCCGGAGGAGGAGAAGAAGCCGGAGAAGGTGATCCCGCGCATCAAGGCGATGCTGGGATGGCACGCAACCGAAGAGCGCGAATTCGAGCTCGAGTGGGTCAGCGTCTACACCTTCCAGTGCCGGCGCATGCACGCCTTCCGCCACGGGCGGCTGCTGTTCACGGGCGACGCCGCGCACCAGGTCTCGCCCTTCGGCGCGCGTGGCGCGAACGCCGGCATCCAGGACACCGACAACCTGGTGTGGAAGCTCAAGCTCGTGCTGGACGGCAGGGCGCCCGAAGCGCTGCTGGATACCTATTCGGAAGAACGCGTCGCCGCCGCCGACGAGAACCTCATGAACTCGACGCGCTCGACCGACTTCATCACGCCCAAGAGCGCGACCAGCCGGACCTTTCGCAACGCCGTGCTGGGGCTGGCGAAGGACTATCCGTTCGCGCGTGCGCTGGTGAATTCGGGGCGCCTGTCGATGCCGAGCGTCCTCGTCGAGTCGCGCCTCAACACCCCGGACACGGAGGTGTTCGCCGGCAACATGGTGCCCGGTGCGCCGATGGACGACGCCCCGGTCGAGAGCGAGGGCGGCGAGAAGTGGCTGCTGCAGGCGGCCGGCAACCGCTTCCTGCTGCTGTACTGCATGCCGGATGTGGGGGACGTCGATGCCGCGACGGCCGACACTTTCGCGGCGCTCGCCGCAGGCGCGATCCCCGTCGAGACCCGGGTCGTCGCCGAGCGCGGCACGGCGCCCGCGCGCCTCGCGACGCTGATCGACGCGAAAGGCCGCATCCGCGAACGCTACGACCTCAAGCCGGGCACGTGCTACCTGATCCGCCCCGACCAGCATGTCGCTGCGCGCTGGCGCAGCTTCGACGTCGCGAAGGTGCGCGCCGCGCTCGCCCGCGCGACCTGCAACACCTGAAGGAGCGCCGCCATGAGCCTCAACATCCGCTCGAGGCGGTCTGGAACTCACCCGCGTAGCGGAAGACCTCGCCCAGCAGCGGGTGCGTGAGGCGAAAATCCATGGCGAACCGGGTGTCATCGACCGCCTCCTCGACGATGGTGGCGTGCCCGAGCACCAGCCATTCGGGAATCCGCAGCAGCAGCGGCCCGAGCCTGGCAACGTAGCGCACGCCGCGATAATGCAGCCGCTCCCCCCGGACGTACGGAGCCATCTGCAGCCCGAGTACGGGATTGACGAATTCGATGAGCTCTCCGCCTCCCGCAGAGACCCAGAAGCTGTCGAAGCGGATCACCCTTCCGTCGGGGTAGGTGACGGTTCTGCGCCAGTACTGGCGCTCGCCGACCACCTCCTTTTCGACCACCGTATCGACCCGCCTGCCACGACGATTCACCAGGGCGCCAAGGAGCCGCAGGGCGCTCAGCAGGGGCTGTAGGTACCCGGGGTACTGGATTTCCATCTGCCCGGTGTCGGTGTTCGTGCCGAAGCGGTAATGGGCTTGCAATGCGGGCGGCAGCTTTTCCCAGTCGGCCCCCAGCGCCTGTTGCATGAGACTCTTCATGATCCGACTCCCGGAACGTGTTTGAACACCATCAAGGCCACCACCAGCACCATCGCGGTGAAGGCGGGGACGCCCAGCCAGAACCACCAGCGCGCCATATGCCAGTACAGCGCGGGTAAGGGCGTCTCGCGGGCGACGGCTTCCTCGGCGATCTTCTGCATGCGGATCTGCAGCCACACCACGGGCAGCCAGCAGGCGCCCGCAAGAAGGAACAGGATCAGGCTCGCGACCACCCAGGGCGTCATGACCGGTACGCCGAGCAGGAATACCATCCACAAGCCGCTGACGGGCTGGAGGATCACCGTCGGGGTCGTGAAGATCCAGTCGGCCAGCACCACATGCCGGTTGGTGACGGCGATGTGGGCCAGATTCCCGCTGCGGTCGGCCATCCACTTGTAGAACGCGCTGCCGAGGCCGGTGCCGAACAGCAGCACCATGCTAAGGACATGGAAGGTCTTGAGCAGGGTGTAGGTCATGATGCGCTCCCTGGATCGGCGCCATCCGAGAAGAACAGGCGTGCCTCGGCGGTGCGCGGCATGCGCCCCAGGAACTGCGCCAGCGGCCGGAGGTCGGCCTTGTAGCCGATCTCGAGCATGCGCAGGTTTTCCGGTTGCAGGATCGGGTTGAAGTACCGGCCCACGCGAGCGAGGGCCGTCGCCAGGGAAACGGGGATGCGGACGAGCCGGGCGCGAGGCAGGCCTTGGGCCTCGCGCATGCGCTGCAGCCAATCCGCGAACGTGACGGTTTCCGGGCCGACGATGTCGAGCGTCTGCCGGACCTGCGGCGACCCGAGGCAGCGCAAGACGGTCGCCACTACGTCGCCAATGTGCACCGGCTGTATCGCTTGCTGCCCGTCTCCGATGACGGGAATGCGGGGCAGCGCGGCCAGGCGCATGAACAGGCGGGCGCTCTTGCCGCCGCGGCCATAGATCAGGGAGGGGCGCAGCACGAACCAGTCGAGGTCGAGGCTGCGCAGGCAGTCGTCGGCCGCGCGCTTGCTCAGGTGGTAGGCGGAAAACGCCGTCTCGTCGGCGCCCAGCGCCGAGATCTGCAGCACCCTGCGAATCCCGGCCTGTGCGCAGGCCCGAAACAGGGCCGACGGCGCAAGGGTGTGCAGCGGCGCGAACCGTTGGCTGCCGCTTTCCCCGATGATGCCGACACAGTTGATGACTGCGTCAATCCCCGCAAGATGCGCTTGCCAGTCCGAGGGCGAGTGCATGCGGCGGAAATCGATACCGTTCCCGCGTGCGGCGGGGGTGACGTGATGGCCGGCGGCAGTGAGCGCCGTCGCGATGTTGCGCCCGATGAAGCCGCTGGCGCCGCTGAGCAGGATGTTCATGTGGGGCTCCTTTCGTATGACAGGAGCCCCCACTTTGCGGAACGGTGCCTGGCGGAACTTCCGTTCTTATCGAAAAGGAACGCTTTTCGGCTCCAGAAGGATCATTCCGGAGCGGTTGGTCGTCGTTGAAGGCTATTGCGTCGCCCCGCTCCGGGCGTTGAGCTTGCGGAACTGGCCGGGCGTCGTCCCCTCGACCTCACGAAACGCGTCGTAGAAGTTCGACTGCGAGGTGAAGCCGACGCTGAGGCCCACCGACAGCACCGAAGCCGAGGGCTCGTCGCACAGCATGGCCTTGGCAGCGGCCAGGCGCCGCTCGCGTAGGTAGCGCGCGAAGCTTTTCCCCAGCCTGGCATTGAGCAGTTCCGACAGCTGATGGGAACGGAGTCCGACCCGCTCGGCAAGCCCCGGCAGGCTCAGGTCCGGATCGGCGTAGATGCGGTCGCTTGCCATGAGTGCCTCGAGCCTGGCGAGCATCGCATCGCAGTCCACGTTGTTGAGCGTCGACGTGGCGTACGCGGCCTGCACCGTTTCACGCACTTCGGCGGACAACTGCGGCCGAAGGACGAGCGTCGTCTGCACAAGGAGGAAGGCCAGCCCGATGGCAATCGCGTACAGGCTGAAGAACAGCCTGTCGGGCAGCGATGCCTGCGCGAGCCCGAGCGCCGAGACGCCGATCGCGATCGTGAAGACGCCCCCGAGCAAGATCAGCTCGAGATGGAAATGGGCGCGCTCGTGGCGAAGCCGGAACAGGCTGCGTGCGAGCCACAGCAGATAGCCGGCGCCGACCAGGAATGCCAGCGGCAAGGCCGACCCTTCCGGCAGGAAAGGGCAGATCAGGAGCGGGAGGGCGTGACCGAGCAGGGCGGGGCGGTTCGGGGAAGCAGCCTGCGGGCGCAGCAAGGGGCGGCTGAACATATAGAAAGCCGGCGCCACGGCGAACAGGATCATGCGGTAAGGGAGCTCGGTGACCCACTCGAGATCGAGGTACAGCCAGGCGAAATGGGCGGCCTGCAGCCCGCTCAGCGCCAGCAGGAGGATCAGGCCCATGGCCCGCGACACGGGCTGGTCGCGGTAATGCTCGCTGCGGAAATGCGTCAGCGCGATGCTCAGGGCGCTGAACAGCGAGTGGCCGACGAGAAGGATGGCAAGACCGGTCACGGCGGGTACGCGGCAGGGGGCGAGGGGTTTTCGACGGGGATGGTGTGCGACGCAGGCCGTAAGCGCCGCAAATCATCCGCGGCCATGCCTGCGTAATATTCTAGCATCCGGACTGCGGCTGGCAGGCGCATCCTCATGGATGCCCCCTCGCCGTACCCGCGGCGAACGCCTGCGCGTCGTCGCCTCAGCCGCCGCGCAGCAGGTCGATGTCCGCGCGGTTGCGTTCATCGGTGTAGGGTTCGCCCGGCGCCGGCTCGCCCGCGCCGGCAAAGCACTGCACCAGCACGTTGCTTTGCGGCCGGTCGCGGAACAGCACCTCGACGGCGCACTGGCCGTACACCGACTGGATCGTCGCGAGCAGGTTGCGTGCGTAGGGCGATGCGAGGCGCGGGTCGAGGATCAGGTTCGCCAGCATCACGCCGTCCGGCGCGAGGGCGCGGCGCGTGCCCGCCCAGAACTCCTGCGTCACCAGATGCGCCGGGATGCTCGTGAGCGCGCTGTACACATCGACGACGATCGCGTCGAAGCGCTCGCTCGTGTCGGCGACGAAGCGGCGCGCGTCGGCCGCGACGAAGCGGCCGCGGATCGGCTCGCGCAGGAACTCGCGCTCTGCGATTTCGCGGATCGCCGGGTCGATGTCGACGTAGAGATAGTCGTTCAGCGGTTCGCGGTGCGACAGCGTGAAGCCGCCACCGCCCAGCACCAGGACGCGCTGTCCGCGCAAGCCCAGCTCGTCGAGCAGGATCACGCGCAGGCGCTCGATGTAGCGCGTGTAGCGCGGCGGTTCGCTGGCGTCGATCATCGACGCGGCCGAGTTGTTGTTGCGGAACACGCGTGCGTCGGTTCGTCCGGGCATCGAGGCCGCATCGACGCGATAGGTCGCGTAGGCCGTCTCGATCTGCTGCGGCAGCAGCACGTTGCAGGCGAGCGCGGCCGCGGCGACGAGGGCGGGCTGCGCCAGCGTGCGCAGCGACAGCCGGGCGGCGGGCGCAGCGAGGAAGGGCACGATCACGAGCAGCAGCGCCGCGCATACCAGCACCGCGGCCGAGACGCCCAGCCACTGCATCACGACCAGCGACAGCGACAGCGAGCCGAGGAAGGAGCCCAGCGTCGACCAGTACAGCGCGGCGCCGCTGCGCGCGCCCGCCCGCTCGTGACGCAGCAGGTTGGTCAGCACCGGCACGGTCTGGCCGAGGAGCCACGCGATCGGGCCGAGCACGCCGGCGACGAAGACGAGGTAGGCGACGAGCGGCGGGCGGACGTGCGCGAACAGCGCATCGACGACCGGGCCGGCCAGCCCGATACCGATCAGCGCGGCGGCGACGACGAAGTTGAGCCGCACGCGCGCGAGGAAATCGCGTTCGACGCGCCCGCCGGACTGGTAGCCGAGCGCCAGCGCGAGCAGGAAGAAGCCGATCGTCGGCGCCGTGATCGTGATCGCGCTGCCCAGATGCGGCACCAGGCGGCGCAGCGCGATGATCTCCGCGCCGAGCGACGCGAAGCCCTCGATGAACACCATGGCGAACAGCAGCGCGCCGGGCAGGGACGGCACGGTCGGGCGCACGCCGGGCAGGGCGCTCAGACGCCCCACACGACCGGCACGCCTTCCTTCTGCGACAGCTGCAGCAGGTCGAGCAGCGGCCACGCGCGCTGCGCGAGGCTTACCGGCGCGGCCATGCCGTGGCGCTCGGGGTCGGGTTCGTCCTCGTCCTCGTCCTGCGCGTGGCCCGCCTGGCGTGCCTTGTCCTCGTCGATCGCCGCGCGCAGGCGCGCGATCGCGTCGGGCAGCTGTTCGACGGTGACGATGCCTTTTCCGTCCTGCGGATCCTTGCCGAGGATCGCGACGAGCTTCTTCGCGATGTCGCCGAACATGATGACGTCGGCGCCCGCGGCCGACTTGAAGGTGATCAGCATTGCCTTGTCCTCACAGTCCCTTTACCGCGTAGATGCCCGGCGCGTTGCGCCAGTAGCCCTTGTAGTCCATGCCGCAGCCGAACAGGAAGCGGTCGGCGACGTCGAGCCCGGTGAAGTCCGCGCGCATGCCCGGATAGGCCTTGCGCTCGTGCAGCTTGTGCGTGAGCACCGCGGAACGCACTTCCGCGGCGCCTTCGCCTTTCAGGTATTCCAGGATCGAGTACAGCGTGTGGCCCTCATCGAGGATGTCGTCGAGCACCAGCACCGCGCGCCCGCGTAAGTCCTGCGTCGGCCGCATGCGCCAGTCGAGGTCCGCGCCCTTCAGCGCATGGCCGTAGCGCGTCGCGTGCAGATAGGCCAGTTCCAGCGGGAAGGGCAGGCGCGGCAGGATCTGGCCCGCGAGGATCATGCCGCCATTCATCACGACGTACACCAGCGGGTTCTTGTTGCGCATCTGCGCGGTGATCTCCGCCGCCATGCGATCCAGCGCGGCGTTCACGGTCGCGCCATCGGCGAGGCAGTCGGCTTCCTCGCGCACGCGGATGATTTCGTCCAGATCGACGGCCATCGCGCTCCCTCCAGCGGATATTGTGGAAAGACCCGATTCTACCGGAGGGCTTTGCGCCGCGCCCTTGCGTTAGACTGGCGCGCGATTCCACACCGCTGCCGGGAGCCACCCTCCATGTCCGTGAAACAGATCAACCACCCGCTCGTCCGCCACAAGATCGGACTGATGCGCGAGGCCGACATCAGCACCAAGAAATTCCGCGAACTCACCGCCGAACTCGCCCGCCTGCTGGCCTACGAGGCCTGCCAGGACTTCGCGCTCGAAACGGTGACGATAGACGGCTGGGCCGGCCCGGTCGAAGTCGAGCGCATCAAGGGCAAGAAGGTCACCGTCGTGCCCATCCTGCGCGCCGGGCTGGGTATGCTCGACGGCGTGCTCGACATGATCCCGAGCGCCAAGGTCAGCGTCGTCGGCATCGCGCGCAACGAGGAGACGCTGATGCCCGCGCCCTACGTCGAGAAGTTCGTCGGCAACCTCGCCGAGCGCATGGCGCTGATCATCGACCCGATGCTCGCGACCGGCGGCTCGATGGTGGCGACCGTCGACATGCTCAAGCGCGCCGGCTGCCGGCAGATCCGCGCGCTGGTGCTGGTCGCTGCGCCCGAGGGCATCCGCCTGATGGACGAGAAGCATCCCGACGTGAAGATTTTCACCGCGAGCATCGACAGCCACCTCAACGAGCACGGCTACATCATCCCGGGCCTCGGCGACGCCGGCGACAAGATCTTCGGCACCAAGCACAACAACTGAGACCCTCCATGCGCGAACTCCCGATCGAGGGCGCCGAGCCGCTGTGGCGGCAGGCGATTTCCGGCGCCCAGATTCTCTTCGTCGCCTTCGGCGCGCTGGTGCTGGTGCCGCTGCTCACCGGCCTCAACCCCAGCATGGCGCTGCTCGGCGCCGGTGTGGGCACGCTGCTGTTCCAACTCGTCACCGGCCGCCAGGTGCCGATCTTCCTCGGCTCCAGCTTCGCCTTCATCGCGCCCGTCATCTTCAGCATGCAGACCTGGGGTCCGGCCGCGACAATGGGCGGCATGATCTGCGTGAGCCTCGTGTATTTCGTCTTCGCGGGCCTGGTGTGGCGTCACGGTGCGGACATCGTGCACAAGTACATGCCGCCGGTCGTGATCGGCCCGATCATCATGATCATTGGCCTGTCGCTCGCGGCGGTGGCCGTCAATATGGCCATGGGCCGCAGCGGCGACGGCAAGGTCGAGCTGGTGCCCTACACCACCTCGATGCTCATCGCGGCGGCGTCGTTCGGCACGACGGTCGTCGTGGCGACCTACGCGCGCGGCTTCCTCAAGCTCGTGCCCATCCTCGCCGGCGTACTGGTCGGCTACATGCTCTCCGCGACGATCGGGCTGGTCGATTTCGGCAAGATCGCCGCCGCGCCGTGGCTCGCGCTGCCGCAACTCGCCGCGCCGCGCTTCGAGTGGGCGGCGATCCTGTTCCTGCTGCCGGTCGCGCTCGCGCCGGCGATCGAACACGTCGGCGACATCGTCGCGATCGGCGGTGTCACCGGCAAGGACTACACCGAGAGCCCCGGCCTGCACCGTACGCTCGCCGGCGACGGCCTGGCGGTGGCGTTTGCCGGCCTGATCGGCGGACCCCCGGTGACGACCTACTCGGAAGTGACCGGTGCCGTGACGCTCACGCGCAACTTCAACCCCGCAATCATGACCTGGGCCGCCGTGCTCGCGATCGTGATGGCCTTCTTCGGCAAGTTCAACGCGATCCTGCAGTCGATCCCGGTGCCGGTGATGGGCGGCATCATGATGCTGCTGTTCGGCTCGGTCGCGAGCATCGGCCTGAAGACGCTGATCGCCGCGCGCGTCGACCTCGAGGAGCCGCGCAACCTCGTGATCGTGTCCTCGGTGTTGGTGTTCGGCATCGGCGGGCTCGCGCTCAACCTCGACGGCGTCGCGCTGCAGGGCGTGAGCCTGTGCGGGGTCGCGGCGGTGCTGCTGAACTTCGTGCTGCCGAAGAGGCGCGTCAGCTAGCGACGCGCCGCAGGTAGCCGATCAGGGAATCGAGGCTGCGCCCGAGCCGGCGGTAGAGCAGCCAGCCGAACCAGGCGCGGCGCGCCGCGCGTAGCGCCCCGCGCGGCCGGATGACAACGACGGCGAGGGCCAGCGCGGAAAGCAGTGGCACATAGTCGCGCAGCCCGCGCACATGGTCGCGGGCGCGGTCGACGACGTCGAGCACCGATTCGACGCGCGCGAGGCCGGCAACGATGACCTCGCGTTGGCGCTCCGCGGCGAACTGCAGTCGCTGCCTGCGCAGCGCCAGTTCGAGCAGCCGCGGATTCATTCGCGTGGCCGCAGCGCTTCGCGGTCGCGCGCGAGTTCGCCCAGGCTCGCCGCGAACAGGCGGCTGCCGCGCTTCACTTCACGCGCCGCATTGCGCGCCGTCAGGAGGCCTGCCGCGAGCAGCACGATGGTTCCCAGCCCCAGCGCCAGCAGGCGGTGGTCGTCCCAGAACAGCACCGTCAGGAACACCACCAGGAACACGACGCCGAAGCCGAGAAACACCGCGCTCAACAAGGTGTTGAAGAGCAGCCCGGTGAGGCGCAGCTTCTCTTCCTGCGCCTCGACGGCGAGCAGCTCCAGCCGCGTCTGCGCGGTCGCGAGGCCGGCGTCCAGGAAGCCGCGCAGGCTGCCCGCGAGGCGCCGCTTGTGCTCCTCGGCCACGGGGTCAGCGACGACCCGACAGCAGGCCCAGCAGGAAGGCCACGCCGGCGGCGATCCCGACCGCCTGCCACGGATTCTTGTGCACGTAGTCGTCGGTCGCATGGGCGACCTTCTTCGCTTGCTCCACGGCGACCGCTTCCATGTCGGACATGCGGTCTTTCGCGGTCGCCATGCGGTCGCTGAGGCGGCTGCGCACTTCGCTCAGCTTGTCGCCGGCCTGCCCGGCGGTCAGCTTCAGAAGCTCCTCGGCGTCGCTGATCACGACCTTGAAGTCCGAAACGAGTTTGTCGCGGGAAACATCGGCATTGTTGGACATTTTTCGTACCCCCTCTGTGCTGGCAACATTGACGTGCGCGCGAGCGCACGAGGCAAAGTCAGGCTAGCCCGATTCCCGCGCGAAGGCAAATGCTAAAGGCTTATCGCTTGTGACGGGATGCCTCGGCGGCACGACGACGCACGCACGCGCCGCCCCCTTTCCCGGGGCGGCGCGTGCGTGCAGCGCGGATCAGTGGGGCAGGCGCGCAACGAGCCGGCGGTTGATCGCGCTGTCGGGCTTGCGCGCGAGACGCTCGTGGATCAGCGCGCGTGCGAGCGGCACCTGTCCGCCGCGCAGCGCCGCCTCGATCAACGCGAGGTCGATGAGGTCGCGCTGCGCGTTGCTGCCGCCGAAGCGGTGGGCGATCGGGCGGACGGCGCGCAGCGTGTCGGTTGCGTTGTCGTACCGTCCGGCGGCGAGGTCGCCGAAGGCGCGCAGCAGCGGCTCGCCGACCGCGGTCCCGATGGCGGCGTGGTCGCCGATCTCTGTCGCGTCGAGATTGCGCTGCGCGGCCATCCAGTCGCCTGCGTAAGCGTCCTGGCTCGCGCCGAGCCACGCCATCATCGCGTGCAGGTCGTTGAAGGAATACAGCCCCGGCCGTGCCGACGCGCGCCAGCAGTCGGCGACGCTCTTCCAGCGCGCGGCAACGTCGATGCCGGCGAACTGCAGCCGGCACAACATCGCCGAGGCGTCCGCGAGGTCCAGCATCAGCACGGAGCGTGGTCCGTGGATCGGGCCGTCGAAGAGCGCGAGCGCCTCGTCGATCTCGTCGCGGTCGAGGTGGAAGAGGGCGAGGTGCCACCAGTTATGCACTGCGAAGAAGTTGTCCTCCGCCCAGTGCGGCTGGCGTTCGCGCATCCAGGCGATGCCGTCGCTGGTGCGTCCCTCCATCTCGAGCACGTGGGCGACCGCGTGGTGCGCCCAGGAATCGGCCGGTTCGAGCTCCAACGCGCGCTGTCCTTGCGCTTCCGCGCGGCGGTAGTCGCCCGTTTCCTCGCAGCCGAAGGCGTGCATGCCGAGCAGGGCGTGGTAGCCGGGCATGGACGCGTCCCACGCGGGCAGCGCGCGGGCGATGCGGTCGCGCAGCAGGCGCGCGTCGCCGCGGTAGAAATCGACGAGGTGTCCCGCCTGCAGCGCGAGGACGTCGCGCGGCCACTCGATCGCCAGGTCCTCGAGCACGCGTCCCGCCGCTTCACAGCGCCCGCCGGCGAAATGTGCGATCGCGTCGAGGTGCGCCTGTTCGCGCCGGTTCGGTGCGCAGGCGGCCGCCTTCGCCGCGTCCGCGCGGGCGACGGCGACGCCGTCCGGTTCGGTGCCGAGCAGGTGCAGCCACGCATGCAGCAAGTGGCCCATCACGAAGTCCGGTTGGATCGCCGTCGCGGCGTCCGTCGTCGCGACCGGGTCGCCGCAGTAGCAGTGGAATTGCCGCAGTGCGCGGGCGTAGTGCGCGAGGGCTGCGTCGTCGGCGTGGCTGAGGGGATTGCCGGCAAGGTCGGTCGTGTTCATCGTGTCTCTCCGTTGGGGTGGTGCACCTTGCGCCGTCGCGGCGGCGGTGTCTGGAATGCATCCTATGGCGGAGCGATTGCGTGGACTAAGGTGAAAACGGTCACGAACAGGACGATCGCGCCATGCATTCCGCCCGCTCCGCCGGCGGCCCGCCCCGGGTCGCCATCCTCGCCTTCGCCGAGACGAGCGCCTCGGTGATGTACGGCATGCACGACTTCTTCCATGCGGCCGGGCGCGACTGGGGCCTGATCGAGCACGGCATGCCCGGGCCCTCGCTGATGGCCTCGGTCGTCGTGTCGGCGGACGGCGCACCGCTGACGGTCGCGAACGGCGTGCGCGTATGTCCCGATTGCCGCCTGGACGCGGTGCCCGAGCCGGACCTCATATGCATTCCCGAACTCACGGTCGTGCCGTCCGAGCCGCTGGGGGGCCGCTTCGACGCCGAGTGCGCGTGGCTGCGCGGCGCCTACGCGGGCGGCGCGGTCATCGCGTCGGCGTGTTCCGGGGCGCTGCTGATGGCGCAGGCGGGGCTGCTCGACGGCGAGCCGGCGACGACGCACTGGGCCTTCTGCGGCGCGCTCGCCGAACGCTTCCCGGAAGTGCGCGTGCAGTGCCAGCGCTCGCTGGTCGTCGCCGGCGATGGCCAGCGGCTGGTGATGGCGGGTGGGGGCACGACCTGGCAGGACCTCGCGCTGTACCTGATCGCGCGCTTCGCGGGCGTCGAGGCGGCGATGCAGCTCGCGCGCGTGAATCTCATCGACTGGCATCACGCCGGCCAGCAGCCCTTCGCGCGCCTCTCGGCGAGCCGGCAGACCGACGACGCGCTGATCGCGCGCGCCCAGGTGTGGGCCGCGACGCATTATGCGGAAGCGGCGCCGGTCGCCGCGATGGCCGAGCTCACGGGCCTGTCCGAACGCGCCTTCGTGCGCCGCTTCCGCCAGGTCACGGGCATGTCGCCGCTCGCCTACGTACACGCGGTGCGCATCGAGGAGGCCAAGCAGATGCTGGAGGCGACTCGCCTGCCGATCGAGGCGATTGCGGAGGAGCTCGGCTACGAGGACGCGAGCTTCTTCTCGCGCCTGTTCAAGCGCGAGGTGAAGCTCACGCCGGCGCGCTACCGGCGCAAGTTCGGCGACCTGCGCGAGGTGCTGCGCGAAGCCGCCGGCCACGCGCACTGAGCCGCGCGGGCTTCACTCGGACCAGTCGTAGTCGATCGTCAGCGGTGCGTGGTCGGAGAAGCGCTGGTCCTTATAGACCTGCGCCGTGCGCGCCGTCGCGGCGATGCCCGGCGTCGCGAGCTGGTAGTCGAGGCGCCAGCCCACGTTCTTCGCCCACGCCTGGCCGCGGTTCGACCACCACGTGTAGCAGGCGTCGGTGGTGTCCGGATGCAGGCGGCGGTAGACGTCGACCCAGCCTTGCCCTTCGAGCACGCGCGTCATCCACGCGCGCTCCTCGGGCAGGAAGCCGGAGTTCTTCTGGTTCGACTTCCAGTTCCTGAGGTCGATCTCCTTGTGCGCGATGTTCCAGTCGCCGCAGATCACGACCTCGCGCCCGCTCGCGCGCAAGTTTTCCATGTGCGGCAGGAAGCGCTCCATGAAGCCGAACTTGATCTGCTGGCGCTCCTCGGAGCTCGATCCGGAGGGCAGGTACAGCGACACGACGGACAGCTGCCCGAAGTCGAGCTGCAGGAAGCGCCCCTCGGCGTCGATGTCGGCGATGCCGAGTCCCTCGACGACGCGGTCCGGCGTGCGCCGCGCGTACAGGCCGACGCCGCTGTAGCCCTTCTTCTCGGCGTGATGGAAGTAGCCCGTGTAGCCTCCGGGCGCACGCATCGCGTCGCTCAGGTCGCCCGCGTGCGCCTTCAGTTCCTGCAGGCAGACGACGTCCGCATCCTGCGCGCCGAGCCAGTCGAGAAAGCCCTTGGTGGTGGCCGAGCGGATGCCGTTGAGGTTGAGAGTGATGACGCGTAACATTCGGCCGGATAACCCAGAACTGGAAGCAAGAGCGTGGATTTTAGCCGGGATTTCATCACGTTGGCCTGCGACAAGGGCGTGCTGCGCTTCGGGTCCTTCGTGACCAAGGCGGGGCGCAATTCGCCGTACTTCTTCAACGCCGGGCTGTTCGACGACGGCAGCTCGTTCCGCGAACTGTGCGGCTTCTACGCGCGCGCGATCGTCGCCGCGGGCGTGCCCTGCGACATGCTCTTCGGGCCGGCCTACAAGGGCATCCCGCTGGTCGCCGGTGTGGCGATCCGCTTGGCCGAGCAGGGCGTGAACCTGCCCTTCGCCTTCAACCGCAAGGAGGCCAAGGACCACGGCGAAGGCGGCACCTTGGTCGGTGCACCGCTCAAGGGCCGCGTGCTGATTCTCGACGACGTGATCTCGGCGGGCACCTCGGTGCGCGAATCGGTCGACATCATCCGCGGCGCCGGCGCCGAAGCGGCGGGCGTGGTGATCGCGCTCGACCGCATGGAGCGCGGGAAGGGCGAGAAATCGGCAGTGCAGGAAGTGCGCGAGAGCTTCGGCATCCCCGTCGTCGCCGTCGCGACGCTCGAAGACCTGATCGGCTTTCTGGGCGACAGCCCGGAGTTGGCCGCCAACCTCGAGGCCGTGCAGGCCTACCGGAACACCTATGGCATCGCGACGCAGTCCTGAGCTCCTGGCGGCGCTCCTGCTGGGCCTGACGCTGGCGAACACCGCCGGCGCGAAGGTGTATTGCTGCGAGGATGGGGACGGCCGGCGCCAGTGCGGCGACGTGCTCCCGCAGGCCTGTTACGGGCGTGCATATCGCGAGATCGGCCCGCAGGGCACGATCAAACGCGAGGTCTCCGCACCCCTGAGTGCCGACGAAATCGCCCGTCGCAGGGCGGCGGAACAGCAGAAGAAGGATGACGAGACGCGCCAGGCCAA
The DNA here is from genome assembly GCF_001190925.1 of Azoarcus sp. CIB. Lineage (NCBI taxonomy): Bacteria > Pseudomonadati > Pseudomonadota > Betaproteobacteria > Rhodocyclales > Zoogloeaceae > Azoarcus > Azoarcus sp. CIB. The sequence goes on along the minus strand of NZ_CP011072.1, from coordinate 4,774,602 downwards.
GCAGCGCCGCTTCGACCAGGCCCTGCTCGAGACCTACGCGAGCGTCGAGGATCTCGACCGTCGCCGCGACCGCGAGATCGGCGACATCGAGCGCAGCATCGACGAGGCGCGCAAGCGCGACAAGGAGCTGCGCACGAAACGCCAGCGCTTCGAAAAGGAAGCCGAGTTCCACAAGGGGCGCGACCTGCCGCGCGACCTCGCCGCCAACCTGCGCTCGATCGACAGCGAGCTGGCGGCGCAGGGCAGGCTCATCGAGGAGAAGTCGAGCGACCTCGCGGCGACGCGCACGCGCTTCGAGGCCGACCGCGCCCGCTACGTGGAACTGAGCAGCGCCGCCGCGAAGCAGCGCTGAACATGAGACGGGCCGGCCCACATTGGCCGGCGGCGGGCGAAACGCCGGGATTCCCGCCCGCTGGCTGCAGGCCGGTGCGCGCCGCACTGCCCGGCGAGATTCAGGAGTGGTCATGAGCATTGCCGCCAGCAAAGTCGTCCGCGCCGCCTGTCCACACGACTGTCCCGACACCTGTGCGATGGAGGTCACCGTCGAGGATGGTCGCGCGGTGAAGATCCGCGGTGCCGACGATCTGCCCTTCACGAACGGCGCGCTGTGCACCAAGGTCGCGCACTACCTCGAACGCGTCTATTCCGACCAGCGCCTGCTGCACCCGATGAAGCGCATCGGCCGCAAGGGCGAGGGGCGCTTCGTGCGCATCTCGTGGGACGAGGCGCTCGACACCATCGCCGAAAAATTCGCCGCGATCGCCGCCGACGATCCGCGCGCGATCCTGCCCTACAGCTACGCCGGCACGATGGGCTTGGTGCAGGGCGAAAGCATGGACCGCCGCTTTTTTCACCGCCTCGGCGCATCGCTGCTCGATCGCACGATCTGCGCATCGGCCGGCGCGGCGGGCTGGAAGGCGACGATGGGCGCTTCGGTGGGCATGGATCCCGAAGCGATCGTCGATGCGAAGCTGATCCTGATCTGGGGTGGCAACCCGATCGTCTCCAACCTGCATGGCTGGCGCTACATCCTCGAAGCGAAACGGCGCGGCGCCAAGCTCGTGTGCATCGACCCGTGGCGCTCGCAGACGGCCGAGAAGTGCGACCTGCACCTCGCCCCCTGGCCCGGCACCGACGGCGCGCTCGCGCTCGCGATGATGCAGGTGCTGATCGCGGACGGCCTCATCGACCGCGACTACATCGACGCCCATACGTTCGGCTTCGACGCGCTCGCCGAGCGTGTGAAACCTTGCACGCCCGAGTGGGCGGCGCCGCTGACGGGCCTGCCGGCCGACGCGATCCGCGACCTCGCGCGCGAATACGGCGGCACCACACCCGCGGCGATCCGCCTCAACTACGGGCTTAACCGCTGCGCCGGCGGCGCGGCCGTGATGCGCAACATCGCCTGCCTGCCGGCGCTCACCGGCGCGTGGCGCCATCCCGCGGGCGGTGCGCTGCTGTCGACCTCGGGCAACTTCCCGGTCGACCAGCAGGCGCTCGAGCGCCCCGAGCTGTATACGGCTCACCATGCGCGGGCGACCCGGACGATCAACATGGCGACGATCGGCGAGGCGCTCCTCACCGCGGACGACCCGCCGATCCGCGCGCTGTATGTGTACAACTCCAACCCGGTCGCCGTCGCCCCGAACGGCACGCGCGTGCGCGAAGGCTTCATGCGCGAGGATCTCTTCTGCGTCGTGCATGAGCTCTTCCAGACCGATACCGCGGACTACGCCGACATCCTGCTGCCCGCGACCAGCCAGCTCGAGCACCGCGATGTGCACAAGGCCTACGGCCACCTCTACGCGCTGACGAACGAGCCGGCGATCGCGCCGCTCGGCGAGGCGAAGCCCAACAGCGAGGTGTTCCGGCTCCTCGCCGCGCGCCTCGGCTTCACCGACGCGGCGCTGTCCGAGTCCGACGACGAGATCGCCGCGCAGGCCTTCCGACGGCGCGACAACCGCGCACTGGGCCTCGACCCGGAGACGCTGCGCACGCGCGGCTGGGCGCGCCTCAACCTGCCGCGCCCGTTCGCGCCCTTCGCGCAGGGCAATTTCCCGACGCCTTCGGGCAAGTGCGAGTTCTGGTCGGAATCGCTCGCGCAGCGCGGCTTCGACCCGCTGCCGAACTGGGTGCCGCCGCACGAGTCCCCGGTCAGCAATCCCGCGCTCGCCGCGCGCTATCCGCTCGCGATGATCTCGCCGCCGGCGCGCAACTTCCTCAATACCAGCTTCGCCAACCTGCCGCGCTTCCGCGAGCAGGAGGGCGGACCGAAGCTCGAGATCCACCCGGACGACGCCGCACGGCGCGGCATCGCGGCGGGCGAGCGCCTGCGCATCTTCAACGAACGCGGCGCCTTCCATGCGCAGGCGGTCGTCACCGAGCGCGTGCGGCCGGGGCTCGTCGTGTGCCCCTCGGTGTGGTGGCGCAAGCTCTCGGGCGACGGCGAGAACGCCAACGCCGTGACCTCGCCGGCACTGACCGACCTCGGCGGCGGGCCGACTTTCTACGACTGTCTCGTCGAGGTGGGCAAGGCGTGAGCGACAACCAGACCCTGGACCGCGTCGCGCGCCTGATCGGCGACGCCCGGCGCATCCTCTTCATCACCGGCGCGGGCATCTCGGCCGACTCCGGCTTGCCGACCTATCGCGGCATCGGCGGCCTGTACCACGAGCGCCTCACTGACGAGGGGTTGATGATCGAGGAGGCGTTGTCGGGCGAGATGATGCAGCGCCGGCCCGACATCTCGTGGAAGTACATCGCGCAGATCGAGGCCAACTGCCGCGGCGCGCAGCCCAACATCGCGCACCGCATCATCGCGGCGCTGGAGCACGAGAAGCCGGGCGTGTGGGTGCTGACGCAGAACGTCGACGGCCTGCACCACGACGCCGGCTCGCGCCACCTGATCGAGATCCACGGTACCGTGCATCATCTGCGCTGCATGGACTGCAGCCACCAGCGCAGCGTCAAGGATTACGCCGGCCTGCAGCTGCCGCCGGCGTGCCCGAAGTGTGGCGGCGTGCTGCGGCCCGACGTCGTGCTGTTCGGCGAGATGCTGCCCGAAGCGGGGCTCAACCGGCTCGAGACCCTGATCGCGCACGGCCTCGACCTGGTCGTCTCGATCGGTACGACCAGCGTGTTCCCCTACATCGCGGGGCCGGTATGGTGGGCGAGGGAAGTCGGCGTGCCCAGCGTCGAGATCAATCCCGGCGACACCGAAGTCAGCGAAATCGTCACGCACCGCCTGCGCCTGGGCGCTGCCGAGGCGATGCCCGAACTGTGGCGGCGCCTGCACCCGGAGCTTCCGCTCGAGGACTGAGGCGGACGGCGTGCAGCCACTTCCGGAAACGGTCGGCACGCCGCCTGCGGCGTAATCAGCCCAGTGTGGCGTTGCCGGCCGCGGCTCAGACGCCGAGCTGCAGCGCCGCCAGTCGCGCGTAAAGCCCGCCCTGGCGGCGGAGGTCTGCCGGCGTACCGGTTTCGACGATGCGCCCCTGGTCCAGCACGACGATGCGGTCGACCTTCTGCACCGTCGCCAGGCGATGGGCGATGATGAGCGTGGTGCGGCCCTGCATCGCGCTGTCGAGGCCTTTCTGCACGAGGATTTCCGATTCGGCGTCGAGGGCGCTGGTGGCTTCGTCGAGCAGCAACAGCGGGGCGCCTTTCAGGATTGCGCGCGCGATGGCGATGCGCTGGCGCTGGCCGCCGGACAGGCGGGTGCCGCGTTCGCCGAGGAAGCTGCGGTAGCCTTCGGGCAGCTGTTCGACGAATTCGTCCACGCGCGCGGCCCGCGCGGCGGCGATGACCTCGGCGTCGCTCGCCGCGGGGCGGCCGTAGCGGATGTTGTCGAGCGCGGTCGCGGAGAAGATCACCGGGTCCTGCGGCACGATCGCGATGTGGCGGCGAAGGCCGTGCAGGCTGAGTTCGCGGATGTCCTGGCCGTTGAGGCGGATGTGGCCGTCGCTGCCGTCGTAGTAGCGCAGCAGCACCTGGAACAGGCTGGTCTTGCCGGCGCCCGAGGGGCCGACGAGCGCGACGCTTTCGCCGTGCGCGACCTCGAGGCAGATGTCGTCCAGCGCACGCAGCTGCGGTCGGGCCGGGTAGCGCAGGGTGAGGTGCTCGAAGCGCAGCGCCGCCTGTGTCGGTTGGTGCGGCGTCCGCGGGTGGGCGGCTTCGGGGACGGCCGTGTCGGCATGGAGGAGCTCGAGAAGCCGGCCGGCGGCACCCGTGGCGCGCATGATGTCGCCCCAGACCTCGGCCATCGTGCCGACGCCGCCGGCCACGAGCATGGCATAGAGGACGAAGGAGGCGAGCTGGCCCTCGGTCATGTCGCCCGCGCGCACCTGCTGCGCGCCGACCCACAGCACGAACACGATGCTTCCCATCACCGCCGTGATGATCAGCGCGGTCAGGGCGGCGCGCACGCGCGTGCGCCGGACGGCGGTGGCGAAGGCGGTGTCGGCCGCGCCTGCGAAGCGCCCCGCCTCGTAGCGCTCCTGCGTGTAGGCCTGCACCGTGGGCATCGCGTTGAGGATCTCGCCCGCCAGCGCCGAGGCGTCGGCGATGCGGTCCTGCGATTCGCGCGAGAGCCGCTTGACCTTGCGCCCGATGACGGCGATCGGCAGGGCCAGCAGGGCCAGCAGGCCGAGATTCAGCGAGAAGAGGTGGAGGCTGGTGATGGCCAGCATGACCATCCCGCCGACGAACTGGAACAGGCTGCGCAGCCCCATCGACACGGAACTGCCGACCACGGTCTGGATCAGCGTCGTGTCACCGGACAGGCGCGACAGCACTTCGCCGGTCTGCAGGGTCTCGAAGAACTGGGGCGACTGCGCCAGCACGCGCGCATAGACCGCGGAGCGCAGGTCGGCCGTGGCACGCTCGCCGATCCACGTCACCGTGTAGTAGCGCGCCGACACGACGAGCGCCCACGCGCTGGCAAGGCCGAACAGGGCGAGGAAATGGGCATCGAGGTCCGCTCCGCCGAACAGGCCTTCGGCGAGCGGTGGGGCACGCCGGAAGCCGAAGTCGATCAGGTCGCGGAAGGCCAGCGGCATCAGCAGCATGATCGCCGAGCCGAGGCACAGCAGCACGAACGCGAGCGTCAGGCGCGCGCGATACGGGCGCAGGAAGGGCCACAGCCCGGTCAGGGTGGTGACGTTGCGGGACGCGGGGGCGAGCGCTGCGCCGTTGGGGTCCATCGCCGAAGATCGGTCATGCAGGCTTGCGTCGCGCGCCGGGCGAGGCGCCGCGGGAATGCTCCCGCGGCGGGACGCCGGGCCGTCTCGCGTGCCGCTTACAGCAGCACCCGCTCGATGCCGCCGCTGTTGGCGCGCTGCACGTACTCCGGCATCCAGTTCTCGCCGAGCACGTGCCGGGCGATCTCGATGACGATGTAGTCGGCATCCACGCCGCCCGCGTCGTTCGCATAGCGGCTCAAACCCTGCAGGCAGGACGGGCACGAGGTCAGGATCTTGACCGGGTCGTGGCCGCCGTCGCGCAGCGCCGCGGCGCCGATCTCGATCTCCTGCTGCTTGCGGAAGCGCACCTGGGTCGAAATGTCCGGGCGCGCGGCCGCCAGCGTGCCCGATTCGCCGCAGCAGCGGTCGCTCAGGTCGACGCGCGTGCCCATCAGCTCGTTCGCGACCTTGATGCCCGAATGCACCTTCATCGGCGTGTGGCAGGGCTCGTGGTACATGTACTTGGTGCCGCTGAGGCCTTCGAGCTTCACGCCCTTCTCCATCAGGTACTCGTGGATGTCGAGCAGGCGGCAGCCGGGGAAGATCTTGTCGAACTGGTACTTCAGCAGCTGGTCCATGCAGGTGCCGCAGGACACGATCACGGTCTTGATGTCGAGGTAGTTCAGCGTGTTGGCGACGCGGTGGAACAGCACGCGGTTGTCGGTCGTGATCTGCTGGCCCTTGTCGTCCTCGCCGGCCGAGGTCTGCGGGTACCCGCAGCACAGGTAGCCGGGCGGCAGCACCGTGGTCGCGCCGACCTGGTACAGCATCGCCTGGGTGGCGAGGCCGACCTGGCTGAACAGCCGCTCCGAGCCGCAGCCGGGGAAGTAGAACACCGCCTCCGACTCGTCGCGCTTGAGCTGCGGGTTGCGGATCACCGGGATGACCTTGTCGTCCTCGATGTCGAGCAGCGCGCGGCTGGTGCGCTTGGGCAGGTTGCCGGGCATCGGCTTGTTGATGAAGTGGATCACCTGTGCCTTGAGCGGCGGCTTGCCGAGGGTCGCGGGCGGCTGCTTCACCTGGGACTGGATCAGGCCCAGCGACTTGCCGATGCGGTGGCCGAGGCGCTGCACCTTGTAGCCCCACTGGAGCATGCCGGTGCGGATCAGCTTGATCGTCGCCGGATCCTTCGCGGTGAGGAAGGCCATCGCCGCGGCCTTGCCGGGGTTGAAGCTCTTCTTGCCCTGCTTGCGCAGCAGGTTGCGCATCTTGATCGACACGTCGCCGAAGTCGATATCCACCGGGCAGGGCTTCTCGCACTTGTGGCACACCGTGCAGTGGTCGGCGACGTCCTCGAACTCCGCCCAGTGCGCGAGCGACACGCCGCGGCGCGTCTGCTCCTCGTACAGGAAGGCCTCGATCAGCAGCGAGGTGCTGAGGATCTTGTTGCGCGGGCTGTAGAGCAGGTTCGCGCGCGGCACGTGCGTCGAGCACACCGGCTTGCACTTGCCGCAGCGCAGGCAGTCCTTGATGTCGTGCGCGATGTCGCCGATCTCGGTCTGCTCCATGATCAGCGATTCGTGGCCCATCAGGTTGAAGCTGGGCGTGTAGGCGTTGTCGAGGTTGCCGGTGAGCGTGCCGGCGCCGCGCATCAGCTTGCCGCGGTTGAAGCGGCCTTCGGGGTCGACCTTCTGCTTGTAGGCCCAGAAGTTTGCCATCTCCTCGTCGGTGAGGTAGTCGAGCTTGGTGATGCCGATGCCGTGCTCGCCCGAGATCACGCCGTCGAGCGAGCGTGCCAGCGCCATGATGCGGTCGACCGCGCGGTTGGCGCTCTGCAGCATCTCATAGTGGTCGGAGTTCACCGGGATGTTGGTGTGCACGTTGCCGTCGCCGGCATGCATGTGCAGCGCGACGAAAACGCGGCCGCGCAGCACTTCCTTGTGCACTTCCTCGATGCGCGCGAGTACGGCACGGAACACCACGCCGTCGAAGATCTTGTCGAGGCGCGGCTTGATCTCGGTTTTCCACGAGGTGCGCACCGAGTAGTCCTGCAGACGGTGGAAGAGCCTCGGGCTCGCCGCGCGGTTCGTCAGCTCGCCGGCATGCACGCCGTACTCGCCAAAGGCGGCCTCGGCCTGCGCGAGCGGTAGGTCGAGATTGTCGAGCAGCCACTGCCAGCGCCGGCGCACGCTGGCGACGTAGTCGAGCGCGGCCTGGCGGCGGTCGCCGATCAGCTCGTCGCTGGAGAGGTTCGCGTCGCCCTGGTCGAGCGGCAGCTCGCCCTGCAGGAGTTCGGTGAGCGCGTCGCACAGCTCCAGCTTGTTGTGCGTGGACAGCTCGATGTTGATGCGCTCGATGCCGTCGCAGTAGTCGCCCATGCGCGGCAGCGGGATCACGACGTCCTCGTTCACCTTGAACGCGTTGGTGTGGCGCGAGATCGCCGCGGTGCGCGAGCGGTCTAGCCAGAAGCGCTTCCTCTGCTCGGGGCTGACGGCGATGAAGCCTTCGGCGCCACGCACGTTGCACATGCGCACGACCTCCGAGGCCGCGGCCATCACGGCGGCCTCGTCGTGGCCGACGATGTCGCCGATCAGCACCATCTTCGGCCGGCCGTGGCGCTTCGCCTTGGTCGTGTAGCCGACGGCCTTCACGTAGCGCTCGTCGAGGTGCTCGAGGCCCGCGAGCTGCACGCCCAGGCGGTGGCCTTCGGCGCCGGGCTTGAACCAGTCGGTGATCTCGACGATCGCCGGCACGGCCTCGCGCACCTGGCCGAAGAATTCGAGACAGACCGTGCGCGTCACCGGCGGCATCTTGTGCAGCACCCAGCGCGCGGCGACGATCAGGCCGTCCGTGCCTTCCTTCTGCACGCCCGGTACGCCGCCGAGGAACTTGTCGGTGACGTCCTTGCCGAGGCCGGCCTTGCGGCACGAGGCGCCCGGCAGCGTCAGGGTCTCCTCGCCGAGCAGCGCGTAGTTCGCGGCATCGAAGCGGCGCAGGCGGAAGCGCACGGTTTCCTGCTCGTGGATCTTGCCGAAATTGTGGTCGAGACGCTCGACCTCCAGCCAGTTGCCGTCCGGCGTGACCATCTTCCACCACGCCAGGTTGTCGAGCGCGGTGCCCCACAGCACGGCCTTCTTGCCGCCAGCGTTCATCGCGATGTTGCCGCCGATGCACGAGGCGCTGGCCGAGGTCGGGTCGACGGCGAACACGCGGCCGGCCGCGGCGGCCGATTCCGCCACGCGCTCGGTGACGACGCCCGCGCCGGTGCGGATCGTCATGTAGGGCTGGGCGGGATTGCCGCTGCGGTCGGGCAGCAGCATTTCCTCGACCTTGCCGAGGTCGATCAGCTTTTCAGTGTTGATGACCACCGAGCGCGCATCCAGCGGCACGGCGCCGCCGGTGTAGCCGGTGCCGCCGCCGCGCGGAATGATCGTGAGCCCGAGCTCGATACAGCTCTTCACGAGCGGGGCCATCTCCTCTTCGGTATCGGGATACAGGACCACGAAGGGGTACTCGACGCGCCAGTCGGTCGCATCGGTGACGTGAGAGACGCGCGCGTGTCCATCGAAGCAGATGTTGTCGCGCCGGGTGTGGCGGACGAGCGCCTTGAGCGTCTGCCTGCGCAGCGCGCCGGTGTCGTGGAAGAAAGCGGCGAAGCGATCCACCGCACCGTGCGCCGCAGTGACGAGGCGTGCCACGTTGTCGCTGCGGTCCGCGTCCGCGGATGCGCTTTCCTCGCGGCGCTTCTCGACCTCGGTGAGGCGGTGGCGCAGCGCCTCGATCAGCGCCTTGCGCCGTTCCGGGTTGCCCAGCAGGTCGTCCTGCAGGTAGGGGTTGCGCTGCACGACCCAGATGTCGCCGAGCACCTCATACAGCATGCGCGCCGAGCGTCCGGTGACGCGCTCTTCGCGCAGCGCATTGAGCGTCTGCCACGCGTCGGCGCCGAGCAGGCGGATGACGATCTCGCGGTCGGAGAACGAGGTGTAGTTATAGGGAATCTCGCGCAGGCGTTGGGTCATGAGATGTTCCGGTACCGGACGGCAGTGAACCGCAAATTGTAACTTACTGCAGTGCAATAGACGCGCGCTTTAAGTCCTTGAGGCGCGTAGGGTCTTGATTTTTCTGCAGGTTGAGACTGTTGTCGGACAGCTGCGGGGGCGAAAGTTCAGTCGGCGCGCGCGCTGGCAGCGACGACCGCGATCTCCACGCGCCAGCCCGGGCGGGCGAGCCCCGCGACCTGCACGCAGGCGCGCGACGGGGCCGTGCCGGGGGGCAGCCAGGCGTCCCACACCGCGTTCATGGCATCGTAGTCGGCCATGTCGATGAGGTAGATCGTCGCCGACAGCAGGCGTTCGCGGCTGCTTCCGGCGCGGGCCAGCAGCGTGTCGAGGCTCGCGAGGATCTCGCCGGTCTGTGTCGCGGCGTCGGCGTCGTCGGTGGCGGGGACCTCGACGATCCACGCGGTGCCGTTGTGGATGACGATGTCGGAATAGCGGGCGGTGGTGCCCAGGCGCTGAATGTTCATGGGGGCAGGAAGGCGATCAGGTGACGGAAAAGGCGATGAGCGCGTAGCGTAGCAGCTTGCCCACGCCCATCCACAGCAGGCAGGGCAGCCACGGCAGGCGCAGCCAGCCGGCGGCGGCGCACAGCGCGTCGCCGACGACGGGCGCCCAGGAGAGCAGCAGCACTGGTGCGCCATGCCGGCGCACCCAGTCGAGGCGGGTGGTGTCGGCGCGCCGGGGCAGCAGGCGCGCAAGGCCCCAGGTGCTCATGCCGCCCAGTGTGTTGCCGAGCGTCGCGAGCGTCAGGGCGGGCACGAGCTGTTCCGGGCGCAGGCTCAGCACGCCGGCGAGCACCAGCTCCGAGCCGCCCGGCAGCAGCGTCGCGGAGAGGAAGCTCGACACGAAGAGGGCGACCAGCCCGGCGTCGGGGCCGGGGTCGAGCAGCGACAGGACGCTCATCCGCGATGCCGCTCCCACACCTCCGTTCCCGCGAGACCGCATCCCGTCCCGTCGGGCGTTACATCCATTTCGGCGTGGCGCATCAGACGATGTCGATGAACACCAGCTCGCGCTCGACCTCGTTCGCCGAGAAGCCGCAGCCGATGCGCCCGCTGCCCGCGAGCACGAGTTCGGCGCCCTTGATACAGCTCTCGTTGCCGCTGTCGTCGGCGAGGAAGGTGCCGTTGGTGCTCTGGTCGATCAGCACGAAACCCTCGCGGCGGCGTTCGATACGGGCATGCTGGCGCGACGCGCGCGGGTCCGCGATCACGACGTCGTTGCCGAGTTCGCGTCCGAGAAGCACGACCGGGCGCGTTTCATCCACGAACAGGGTGTTCTGGCCGTGGCGGATGCGCACACGCTGCTCGATCCGTCGGTCGACCGGAACCGAGGCGGCGGTGGCGGGCTGGCGCGCCACCGCGAAGGCGGTCCAGCCCAGGCCGGCGAGGGCGGGGTTGTGCGAGGGCGAGGCGGCGACGAACTGCCGCCCGGTGGGCGAAAGTTGCATGACGACGGCCTCGCTTGCGAGCGCGTGCCCAGGCTTGGCCGTTTCCGCCAGACGCGTGGCGCCGAGTTCGGCTTCGTCGGCACCGGCGCCGCAGTGCAGGCCGACGCAGATCGTCATGCGCAGGCCGCGCAGCGGGGGCAGGCTCTGCACGCGGTCGAACATCTCGCAAGCGGAGAGCACGGCCTCGTCGCCGCGCGGAAATGTCGCGCAGACGCGGGCCGCGCCGCGCCGCTGCGCCGTACCGCCGTTGGCTTCGATCGCGAGGTCGATGCGGTGCATGCAGCGCTCCAGCGCGCGCCGTGCCTCGGCAGCGTCGAGGGCGTCGGCGATACGGTCGGCTCCGGGTATTTCGGCGACGAGGACGCAGACGTTGTTCGGCTGGGTCATGACCGGGGTTCCGTTGCAGTTGCGGGCCGGCCGGGGGGTGCTGCCGGGCGATGCTGAAGGGGAAATCGCGGAATCTGGAAATGATCGTCAAATGGCGCCGGCGACGCAAGCCACCGGCATGAACGCTCAGTCCTCGTCCGTGAATTCACTCACGATGGGAATGACACGGCTCTGCGACGGCAGTTCGGGGCGGTCGAAGGCGATGTCGCCCTCGGCGACCGGCGTGTCGCGCGTGAGATTGGGGAAATCGAACAGCGCACTGTCCGCGAGGTGCGAGGGCACGACCTGGCTCATCGCCGTCGCGATCGACTCGATGCGCCCCGGGAACTCGCGCGCCCAGCCCTGCAGCATGGTCTTGATCTGCTTCCTCTGCGCGTTTTCCTGGGAGCCGCACAGATTGCACGGGATGATGGGGAAGTCCATCGTGCGCGCGAAGCGGGCGATCTCGGCCTCGGTGCAGTAGGCCAGCGGGCGGATCACGACGTGCTCGCCGTTGTCGCTGACGAGCTTGGGCGGCATGGATTTCAGCTTGCCGCCGAAGAACATGTTGAGGAACAGCGTCTCGATCATGTCGTCGCGGTGGTGCCCGAGCGCGATGCGCGTCGCGCCGATCTCCTTGGCAACGCGGTAGATGATGCCGCGACGCAGGCGCGAACACAGCGAGCAGGTGGTCTTGCCCTCGGGGATCTTGTCCCTGACGATCGAGTAGGTGTCCTCGGTGACGATGCGGTACTCGATGCCGATCGACTCGAAGTAGGCCGGCAGCACGTCGGCGGGAAAGCCCGGCTGCTTCTGGTCCAGGTTCATCGCGACGATGCGGAAATTCACCGGTGCGCGCTCGCGCAGCGCCATCAGGCAGGACAGCAGCGTGTAGGAGTCCTTGCCGCCCGACACGCACACCAGCACGGTGTCGCCTTCGCCGATCATGTTGAAGTCGCCGATCGCCTTGCCGACGCCGCGCTCGAGCTTCTTCTTCAGGCGCAGGAAGGTGTTGGAGAAACGGCTGTCGTCCGCAGCGGCGGAGTTGGCGTGCGGGGGCGGGGGTGCTGCCTCGGCGGCAGCGGCGGGGGCGTTCACGGCGGGAGTCCTGCAAGAAAAACGAGCGGAATTATACCTTTCGGCGCAGTGGATCAGAGATGCGCGCTGCGCCCACCGTCGACGGCGAGGATCTGACCGGTGACGTAGGTCGCGTCGAACACCAGGAAGCGCACGGTGCGGGCGATGTCTGCGGGGCTGCCGGCGCGGCCGAGCAGCGTGTGACGCACGATCGCGTCCTGCTCCGCGGGGGCGATCTGGCCGTTCTCGGGCCAGTCCACGGCGCCCGGCGACACGCCGTTCACGCGCACCTCCGGGGCAAGCTCCACCGCAAGCGCCTTCGTCAGGCCCAGCAGCCCGGCCTTGGCGGCGCAGTACAGCGGGTAGTGGCGCAGGGGGCGCTCGGCGTGGATGTCGACGATATTCACGATCGCGCCGCGTGCCTTGCGCAGCGCCGGGGCGAGGGCCTGCGACAGGAATAGCGGCCCCTTCAGGTTGGAGCCGATCAGGTCGCTCCACGCGGTGGCATCTATCGTGCCGAGCGGCGTCGGGAAGAAGCTCGACGCGTTGTTCACCAGCGCGTCGAGGCGGCCGTGGCGCGTCAGCACCGCGTCGGCCAGCGCCTCGGGGGCGCCGTCGTCCCTGAGGTCGGCATGCGCCGTCCAGGCCGATCCGGGGCGTACACGGTTCAGTGCGTCGGCGAGCGCGTCGGCGTCGCCGGCCGAACTGCGGTAATGCAGCACGACGTTTGCGCCCGCGGCGTGCAGCGTGCGCGCGATTTCGGCGCCGACGCGCCGCGCGGCGCCGGTGATGAGGATGACGGGAGTGTCCTGCATGTCCATCGTTGGGGTGGTCCGTGATTCATTCTTGTATGCGTGATCGTCCGTGGCCGCGCGCGGGGCCGGCCGTGCGGCGGGGGTTAGAATACGCGTTTTCCGCTGCCCGTCGCCCATGTCCCTGCCCGCACCCTCCGCCGACGCCCTCGAACAGAGTACGCGCCTGCTCCGCACGATCACTTCTGCCATCGCCGAAGCCGGCGGATGGATCCCGTTCTCGCGCTACATGGAGCTCGCGCTGTACGCGCCGGGTCTCGGGTATTACAGCGGCGGAGCGCGAAAGTTCGGTCCCGGCGGCGACTTCATCACCTCGCCGGAGCTCACGCCGCTGTTCGGCCAGGCGCTCGCGGCGCAGGTCGAGCAGGTGATGCGCGCGTCCGCGCCCCATGTGATCGAGGTCGGTGCCGGCACGGGGCTGCTGGCCGCGGACCTGCTGCTCGAACTCGAGCGCCGCGGCTGTGCGCCGGAAAGCTACGGCATTCTCGAGGTCTCGGGGGAGCTGCGCGAGCGCCAGTTCGACACGCTGGCGGCGAAGGTGCCGCATCTGGCGGCGCGCGTGAAGTGGCTCGATACGCTGCCCGAGCGCTTCGCCGGCGCCGTCGTCGCGAACGAGGTGCTCGATGTGATGCCGGTGCATGTGGTCGCCACGCGCGGCGATGCGCTTTTCGAGCGCGGCGTCGCGGTCGACGAGGAGGGCATCCTGCGCTGGGCCGATTCGCCCGCCGCCGGCGCGGTCGCCGAAGCAGCGGCCGCGCTCGAGCTGCCGCGCTCGGACAGCGCCGAGTACGTCACCGAGATCAACCTCGCGGCGCGCGCGTGGATCGGCGAGTGGGCCGCGCGGCTGGAATGCGGTGCGCTGCTGCTGATCGACTACGGCTATCCGCGCGCCGAGTACTACCTGCCTTCGCGTTCGAGCGGGACGCTGCTGTGCTACTACCGCCACAACGCGCATCCTGACCCCTTTCTGTGGCCGGGGCTCAACGACATCACCGCCTTCGTCGATTTCACCGCGGTTGCGGAAGCGTCGTTCGACGCCGGGCTGGACGTGATGGGCTACACGAACCAAGCGGCCTTCCTGTTCAACTGCGGGGTGCTGGAATGTCTCGCGCGGCGCGGGCCGGAGGAGAGCGCGGACTACATCCGCGCGGCGCGCGCGGTGCAGCGCCTGACGACGCCGCAGGAGATGGGGGAGCTGTTCAAGGTGCTCGCGGTGGGACGCGGCATCGGCGAGCCGCTGCTGGGCTTCATGCGCGGCGATCGCCTGCACGCGCTGTAGCGGCACACAGTGCACCGCCCGCGCTCCCCGGCGCGGGTGTCAGGCGCGCGTCATTGCGCGCGGACCGGCGGTGCGGCGCGGCCTCGCGCGCACACCCGGGTCGTTCATTCCTGGTAGCGGTACACCGCTTCGAGGAAATGCTCGACGTCGATCGGCGGCTTCTGCGCGTCGTGCGCGGCGTGCTCGACTTCCTGCAGCCCGGCCGCGACTTCCGGCTGCGGCGGCAGCCAGTTCGCGTTGAGCACCTCGTCGCCGTACTCTTCCGTCGGCTCCCCGATGGCCTTGCCCGTCGTCATGTCCATGATCGTCACCATTTTGGCCTCCGCTGCGTGCTCGGGTGATCCGGCTACCTGGGTGAACTATCGGCAGCCGCGTCCGATTCCTGAAGCCCTTGCTCCGTATGTGCGGACCTGCGCTTTGTTTTCAACTCCGGCACGGCGCGGAATCACGTTCCGTGGCGGGGCTGTCGGGGGTGCCTCCTCGCACCCTCGCTTCCATCATGAATGGGAATGATGACGATTTCCAGTGGGCGATCAAACAATTTGTGTCGGAAGCCACGCCGCGATGTGGTCGGCCACCGGGCGCCAGTCGCGTTCCAGCATTACGCCGTGTCCCAGGCCGGGAAAGATGTGCGCGGGCTCGCCATAGATCGCGGCGGTCATGGACACCTGCGCGGGCGGGATGAGGTGGTCGTGCTCCGCGCCCAGGATCAGCATCGGCGGGCGGTGCATGCGTCCCGGCTGCGGGAGGTTGAACAGCGTCATGTCCCAGATCGCGCGATGCGATTCCGGCTGGCACTGGCGGTAGTAGCGCATCAGCGCGTCGTCGTCGACGGGCTGGTGGAAGAGGGCTTCGCGCAGGCCCTCCGGCTCGGGATGTCCGCCGTTGAGCATGCTGTTGAGGTCGTTGACCAGGCTGGGCTTGTTGAACATCAGCCCGATCGCCGAACCCATGAGCCCCTGCGGCGGCACCGAGCACAGCAGCACCGCGGCGGGTGCGCCGGCGCGTTCGAGGTACTTCTGCACGACCATGCCGCCCATCGAGTGGCCGATCAGCACCGGCGTCGCGGGCAGGCGGGAGACGACCTCGGCGACGTCGCGCACGTAGTCGTCGATCGACAGCGTGTCGAGCACCGCGCGCCGCCGGCTGCCGCCGTGCCCTGACAGCGACACGGCGTAGCAGGTGTAGCCGGCGTCGGCGAAATAGGGCAGGAAGTGCTCGGCCCAGCACCATGCGCCGGTGTAGGCGCCGTGGATGAAGAGCAGGGGCGTCGCGAACGCCGGCTTGCCCGACGGGCTGCAGGCGAGGACTTCGAGGTCGCCGAAACGGTTGGTGTTCATGTGCGGAGTTCCGGTGCGACGGGAGTCGCTGGGGGTATCGTGGGAGAAGTGAAGTCGTTCATTCCTGGCGTCATCTTGTGGAGGGCTGGCCCGGCCCGGCTGCGCGTGCAATATGAAGGCTGCTCGGACTCCTTGTTCCTCCCCCTTCAAGGGGAGGGAGCGACCGTGCAGTCCTCAACCTGACATCACGTAATTGCTTGGCGGGTTGATAATGTTCGTTTATTTGCCGGAGCAGGGCGTGTTGAAGTGGCTCGTCGTGATCGTGCTGATGGTACTGGTTATCGGCCTGTTCCGCCCGGGGCTGACCCGGCTGCGCTTCGGTCACCTGCCCGGAGACCTGCATTTTCGCCTCTTCGGCCGCGCCTTTCATCTGCCGTTTACCAGCACCATCCTTCTGTCGCTGGCGGCATGGGCAATCCTGCGGGCGCTGTGAGCGGGGCCGGCGACAAATGATGTGCCGCGGTGCGCGAATTCAGCCCGCAGCGGCGGCAGTCCGCCCGCCCAGTGCCTTCACCGCGGCGACGCGCGCCGCATGCACGCGCTGCGGGATCTGCGACTTGTCGTCGCAGGCACGCGCGATCGCGCCCGCATCCACACCCTGGATCGCGGCCAGCCCCGCACGCCAGCGCTCCGCGCGGAGGTAAGGCGCCTCGCGGCCGGGACGGCCGTGATAGTCGCAGGCCGCGGCTTCCAGCAGCAGGGCGAAGCGCTCGGGCCGGCGCAGGGCGTCGACCGTCTCCAGCACCTTGACGACGGTTTCCGGGCGCAGCTTTTCGACCTGGTGAAGAATCCCGTGCTCGCGCGCGAAGATCACCGCGAGGTCGCGGCACTCGACCGGCGCGCGCAGGCGCTCCGACACCGCGCGCGCGCGGGTCGCGCTCTTCGCTTCGTGGCCGTAGTGGTGCGGCAGGATGTCGGCGGGCGTGTCGCCCTTGCCGAGGTCGTGCATCAGGCAGGCCCAGCGCACGGCGAGCGGCTGCCGGGTCTTCGCCGCGTGGTCGAGCACCAGCAGCACATGCTCGCCGGTGTCGACCTCCGGGTGGTGTTCGACCGGTTGCGGTACGCCGAACAGGCGCTCGACTTCTGGCAGGATGCGCGCCAGCGCGCCGCAGTCGCGCAGTACGCGCAGCATGCGCGAGGGGCGCGCTTCCATCAGCCCGCGCGCGAGCTCCTGCCACACCCGCTCGGGGACGAGGTGGTCGACCTCGCCGTCGCCCACCATCGCGCGCATCAGCGCCAGCGTCTCCGGCTCCACGCCGAAGTCGCCGAAGCGCGCGGCGAAGCGCGCGACCCGCAGGATGCGCACCGGATCCTCGGCAAACGCGGGGCTCACGTGGCGGAAGATGCGCGCGGCGAGATCGGCCTGGCCTCCATAGGGGTCGATCAGCGTGCCGTCCTCGTCCGCGGCGATCGCGTTGATCGTCAGGTCGCGCCGCAGCAGGTCGTCCTCCAGCGTGACGTCGGGCGAGGCATGCACGACGAAGCCGGTGTAGCCGCGCCCGCTCTTGCGTTCGGTGCGCGCGAGGGCGTATTCCTCGTTGGTCTGCGGGTGCAGGAAGACGGGGAAGTCCTTGCCGACCGGGCGGAAACCGCGCGCGAGCATCTCCTCGGGCGTCGCGCCGACCACCACCCAGTCGCGGTCCTGCACCGGCAGGCCAAGCAGGCGGTCGCGCACGGCGCCGCCGACGACGTAGCAGCGCATCAGCCGTACAGGTCCTCGCCAGGAATGGATTCGGTCTCCGCGAGCGCCGCCGCCTCCCATTCCTTCATCGCCGGATGCGCGAGCATCGCCGCGAGATACTCGCCAGCCGCGCCGGCGGGCTGCACGCCGTAGGTTTTGAAGCGGAAGCACACCGGGGCATACATCGCGTCCGCGATCGTGAATGCGCCGAAGAGATAGGGGCCGGCCGGATTCGCCCGTGCGCCGAAGCGCTCCCGGCAGTCGTTCCAGATCGCCTCGATGCGCGCGATGTTGGCATCGACGGCGGGGGTGTGGCCCTTGCCGGCGTAGTCCTTGCGGATGTTCATCGTCATGTGCTGGCGCAGGTCCTGGAAGCTGGAGTGCATCTCGGCGCTGACCGCACGTGCGACCGCGCGCGCTGCCGGGTCGGTCGGCCACAGGGCGGGAGCCTTCTCGGCCAGATACTCGCAGATCGCCAGCGAATCCCACACCGCGAGGCCGTGGTCGATCAGGCACGGCACCTTGCCCGAGGGCGAGTGCTGCAGGATGCGTTCGCGGCTGCCTTCGATGAAGAGCGGAATGCGGATCTCCTCGAAGATCTGTCCGCTGGCGCGCGCGGCCATCCAGGGGCGCAGGGACCAGGACGAGTAGTTCTTGTTGCCGATGATGAGCTTCATGCGGTCGTCTCCGTTTTCTGCAGCAGGGGGAAAAAGGTCAGCCATGGCGCGGGCGGCGCGCGCGGCTGCGCATCGGGTAGTAGCGGGCGCGCAGATGTCCATCGCCGATCCAGGTCGGCGCGAGCGCCTCGAGCCCCGCCGGCGTCATGCCGAAGGGCAGGGGGGCGCCGCCGGCGACGTTGTCGACGCGCATCGAGCGCACGTTGTCGCGGCTCATCAGCGGTTGCGGCGCGAGTTCCATCATCCGCGCCTGCAGCAGCGCGAGGCCCTCGGGCAGCGGGATCACCGGGCGCGGCCGGCCGGAAAGCGCGCTGACGTATTCGACCAGTTCGCGCAGCGTGTAGACCTTCGGTCCCGCCACCTCGTAGGTCTGGCCGCGTGCCGACGGCTCCGTGAGGCTGCGCCACACGACCTCGGCGACGTCCTCGACGTGCACCGGTTGGAAGCGCGCATGCGCGCCCGCGAGCGGCAGGACGGGGAAAAGATGCGCGAGGCGCACGAACATGTTGAGGAAGCTGTCCTCGCGGCCGAAGATCACCGACGGGCGCAGGATCGTCCACGCCGGCGAGCTGTTGGTACTGCCGGCCGCGCGGATCGCTTCCTCGCCGGCCGCCTTCGAGCGCTGGTATTCCGACGGGCCGTCCGCCGCCGCGCCGAGCGCGCTGATGTGCACGAGGCGGGCGACGCCGGCCGCCCGGCACGCCGCGACGATCTTGCGCGGCAGCTCGACGTGGGCGCGTGCGAAGTCGGGGCCGTAGGGCCGGCCCGGGCGCGAGTGCAGGATGCCGACGAGGTTTACGACGGCGTCGGCGCCGGCGAAGAGACGCTCCAGCGTCGCCGGGTCATGGATGTCGGCTTCGATGACATCCACGGTCGGCAGCACCAGCAGCTCGCCCGCATGGATGTAGCGCCGCGTCGGGATCCGCACGGTTATGCCCTCGCGCGACAGGCGGTTCGCAACGACGCGACCCACAAACCCGGTGCCGCCGACGAGTACGACGCGTTCCAGTTTCATGCTGCAGCCTCCTTGCGCAGGCCGGACGGATCCCTAGGGTTCCGCCGTCAGCCGTGGTGAGATCGTGCCAAGACGGGCCTTCAGCGACTGCGGCTTCGCTTCCAGCATCGCGGCATAGATGACCGCATTGGCCATCACCTTTTTCACATAATCGCGCGTTTCGTCGAAGGGGATCGTCTCTGCATAGATCGCGCCTTCGAGCGGGCGTTCGTCGCGCCATTTGCGCGCGCGACCCGGTCCCGCATTGTAGCCGGCGGACGCCAGCACCGGATGGTCGTCGAGATCCTCGAGGATCAGGCGCATGTAGCTGGTACCCAGCAGCACGTTGGTGTCGGGGTCGGTCAGCATGCCTTGGTGATAGCCGGCGAGGCCGATCTTGCGCGCCACCCATTTGCCCGTGGCCGGCATCACCTGCATCAGACCCTGGGCGCCGGCGCTCGAGCGTGCCGGTGCGATGAAGCGGCTTTCCTGACGCATCAGGCCATATACCCAAGCCATATCGAGGCCCTGCTGGTGCACCTGCGGCTCGATGAGTTGGCGGTAGGGCGTGAGGAAGCGCAGGTCGTAGTTGGCCTGGGGGTCGGTGCGTTCGGCGGTGTTGATTGCGCGGTCGTAGATCTCGTTGCGCAGCGCGAGCCGCGCCGCGGCGATCAGGAAGCCCTCGTCGCGGCGGCGCAGCGACCAGTTCCATTCGCGCATGCCCTCGGTGCGCATCTCCAGCCGGTACAGCGCGAGCGCGCGGCGCAGCCCGGGGTCGCCATCGGCGCGCGCGATGTCCTCCGCCGTGACGGTGCCGCTGCGCGAGGGTGCGGCGAAGGCGGTGCCCAACTCCTCGCCGGCGAGGATGCCGTAGAAGCTGGGCTGTCCGGCGACGCGTTGGTACAGGGCCGCGGCCTCCACGGGGCGGTTCTGTGCGGCGAGCGCGCGGCCGAGCCAGTAGGTCCATTCGGGTTGCGTCTGCTCGGTTGCGGCGAGGCCCTCGATCGCCGCCTGCACGCCGCGCCAGTCCTCGACGCGCAGTTCGGCGCGCACGCGCCACGCGCGCTGCTCCGCGCTCATCGGCACCTTGCCGGCGGCCCGGAACCAGCGCGCTGCGCCCGGCGAGCCCTGCAGCGATCCGTGGTGACCCAGCGTCGCATGGATGTAGGCGCGCTCTTCGGCGCCCAGCCGCTCCTCGATGCGCGCGAAACGCGCGTAGGCGGACGACACGTCCTCGCGCGCGATGCGCACGAGCGCGGCGAGGGCCAACTCGCGCCCGGCGCGCGAGACGGCGAAATTTGTCGGCAGGTGGTCGATCCAGGCCGACGGGCTCTTCATCATGCGGTCGAAGTCGGCGAAAGAGGGGGCTTCCCCGGCCTTCATCCACGACAGCGTCGTGCGCGCGTTCGACGGGCTGCGGCTGTCGATCTGGCGGCGCGCCCGCCACCACAGCTCGTCGCTGCCGATGTGGCCGGCCAGCGCCAGCGTGCGGAACGCCGGTTCGCAGGCGTTATGGTTGTCCGCGAGTTCCATCCAGCGTGCGCGCACTTCCTCCAGCACGCTCATGTCGCCGGACTCCAGTCGCGCGTTGCGCTGCAGGCAGCGCAGCTCGGCGTCCGGTTCGCGCAGGTCCGCATAGACCTGCAGGAAGCCGCTCCAGTCCTGTTCGCGCGCCATGCGCCGCAGCCAGTCGCCGCGCAGCCGCTCGGCGAGCAGGCTGTCCGGTTCGCGCAGCAGGAATTCCTTGAGCTCGTCGGCCGGTGGCGCTTCCGGGCGGGCGAGGAGGCTCGTCAGCCGCCAGTAGCGTACGTACGGGTCGAGCACATGCGGCTCGCGTTCCGCGGCGAGGCGCTCCAGTGTTGCGCGGTCACCGGTGCGCAGCGCCTCGCGCGCCGCCAGAATGCGGTCGTCTCCGATCTGCCCGTAGGCGCCCTGCGTCAGGCTCGCCAGCGTAAGTGCCAGCGCGGCCCACAAACCCTTTGCCATCCCTTACCATCCCCTTTCGATCAGCCAGACCATACCACAGTGATTTCCGCCCATCCTGCCCCCGGAACGGATTCCGCCGATCCCACCGAACAGCGCCGGGCCCTGCGTGCCCGCACCATCGCCGCGCGCCAGGCGCTGACGGCCACGCATCGCGCCGCCCTGATGCGCCATTTCGAAGCCCATCTGAGCGAGCTCGTCGCCCGTCTGGCGCCGAAGACGCTCGGCTTCTGCTGGCCCTACCGCGGCGAACCCGACCTGCGCGCCTGGGTCGCACACTGGCTGGCCGCGGACGCGTCGCGTGTCGCGGTGCTGCCGGTGGTGCCGCACCAGGCCGGCCCGATGGTGTTCCGCCGCTGGATTCCCGGCATGGAAATGCCGCTCGACCGGCACGGCATTCCCCATCCTGCCGAAGGCGAGCCCGTCGCCCCCGACCTGATCCTCGTGCCGTGCAACGCCTTCGATGCCGCGGGCTACCGCGTCGGCTACGGAGGCGGATACTTCGACCGCACGCTGGCGGTGATGAATCCCGTCGCGGTGGGGCTGGGCTTCGAATTCGCGCGCGTCGACGACGTCTGGCCGCAGCCGCACGACCGCCCGATGGACTGGATCGTCACCGAGGCCGGCGCTTTCCCCGCTCAGCCGAGGAACATGCGGTAGGCCGGGTTGGCAGACTCGTCCGCGTATTCGTAGCCGAGCCGGTCGAGGAAGTCCTGGAAGGCTCCCTTGTCCTCGGGCGGCACTTGCATGCCCACCAGCACGCGGCCGAAATCGGCGCCGTGGTTGCGGTAGTGGAACAGGCTGATGTTCCAGTCCGAATGCAGGCTGGTGAGGAAATTCATCAGCGCGCCCGGGCGCTCGGGGAATTCGAAGCGGTAGATCAGCTCGTTGTTCACGTGCGGCGCGTGCCCGCCGACCATATGCCGGATGTGGCTCTTCGCCATCTCGTCGTCGGTCAGGTCCACTGCCGGCAGTTCATGGCGTTCCAGCATCTCGACGACGCGCGTGGCCTCGGCGCGGTTATGCACCGCCACGCCGACGAAGATGTGCGCGCGCTGCGGGTCGGCGTAACGGTAGTTGAACTCGGTGATGTGGCGGTTGCCGATCAGGCTGCAGAACTTGCGGAAGGAGCCCGGGCGCTCCGGGATCGTCACCGCGAACACCGCCTCGCGCTGCTCGCCGACCTCGGCACGCTCGGCGACGAAGCGCAGGCGGTCGAAGTTCATGTTGGCGCCGGACGCCACCGCGACGAGGCTCTTGCCGTGCAGGTTGTGGCGCTTCGCGTATTCCTTCGCGCCGGCCACCGCGAGCGCGCCCGAGGGTTCGAGAATGGAGCGGGTGTCCTCGAATACGTCCTTCAGCGCCGCGCAGATCGCGTCGTTGTCGACCAGGATCATTTCGTCGACGTGTTGCTGGCACAGGCGGAAAGTTTCCTCGCCGACCTGCTTCACCGCGGTGCCGTCGGCGAACAGCCCGACCTGGTCGAGCACGACGCGTCGGCCTTCGGCGAGCGAGCGGGTCATCGCGTCGGCGTCCACGGTCTCCACGCCGATGATCTTTGTGTCCGGGCGCAGGCGCTTGATATAGGTCGCGACGCCGGCGATCAGGCCGCCGCCGCCGACCGCGCAGAACACGGCGTGGATCGGATCCGGGTGCGCCCTCAGGATCTCCATGCCGATCGTGCCCTGGCCGGCGATCACGTCCGGGTCGTCGTAGGGATGGACGAAGGTCAGCTTCTCGGTCTTCTCCAGTTCGACCGCGTGGGCGTAGGCGTCGGAGTACGAGTCGCCCGCGAGCACCACCTCACCGCCGCGCGACCTGACCGCATCGACCTTGATCTGCGGCGTCGAGGTCGGCATCACGATCACCGCGCGCACCCCCATGCGCTGGGCGGAGAGCGCGACGCCCTGCGCATGGTTGCCGGCCGAGGCGCAGATCACGCCGCGCTTGAGGGCTTGCGGCGACAGGTGCGCCATCTTGTTGTACGCGCCGCGCAGCTTGAAGCTGAACACCGGCTGCATGTCCTCGCGCTTCAGGAAAATGCGGTTATGCACGCGTTCCGAGAGGTTCGTGGCGAGGTCCAGCGGTGTTTCCTCGGCCACGTCGTAGACGCGGGCATTGAGGATCTTTTCCAGGTAATCCGGTGTTGCGGCAGTCATCAGGGAGCCTTCGCGGGGAGGCGCAAAGACCCTGAGCGTATCAGCCGATGCGGCAGTGCGGCAAGCGCTCTGCCGGCGGCGGGCGATCAGAGGGTTTCGCCGTCTGCGTCGAGCAAGCGCTGCTGGCGGTCGATGAATTCCTGCGTCGAATCGATGCCGCGCAGCTGCAGGATCGTCGAGCGCACGGCGGCTTCGAGCAGCACCGCGATGTTGCGTCCGGCCGCGACCGGCAGGGTGGTGCGGATCACCGGCACGCCGAGGATGTCCTGCGTCTCGCGCTGCACCGGCAGGCGCGAGGGGTCGGACTGGCCCGGCAGGCGGCGTTCCAGATGCACGATCAGGCGCAGGCGCATCTTCCGCCGGCACGCGGTTTCGCCGAAGATCGTGCGGATGTTGAGGATGCCCAGGCCGCGCACCTCGATGAAGTCCTTGAGCATCTCCGGGCAACGCCCTTCGAGCACCGTCGGCGCGATGCGCGAGAACTCGACGATGTCGTCGGCAACGAGGCCGTGGCCGCGCGAGATGAGTTCCAGCGCGAGCTCGGACTTGCCGGCGCCGGAACTGCCGGTGATGAACACGCCGATGCCCAGCACGTCCATGAACACGCCGTGCAGCGAGATCTTTTCGGCCAGTTCGCGCGACATGTAGAGGCGCAGCTGGTCGATCACGCTCGCGGAAGGCTGCGGCGTCGTGATCAGGGCGACGTCGGCGTACTCGCAGATGCCGCGCAGGATGTCCGGGATGTTGCAGCCGTCGGCGACGATGATGGCCGGGGGGCGCGCGCTGATGATCTCGGTGAGGTGGTGGGCGACCTTCTCGGCCGCATGGCGCTGCGCCCAGGAGAGTTCGGCGGCGCCCAGGATCTGGATGCGCGTCGGATGGATCAGGTTGAGGTGGCCGACAAGGTCGGCCGGCCAGATGCGTTCTTCGTTGACCGAAATGATCCGGTCGAGCCGGCCGCTGACGTGCGTCAGCTCCAGCTGCTCGCGGTGCAGGTCATACAGCCGCGCGACGCTGGTCTGCCGCATGCGGACCCCAGGAGGCGAACAGCGAATGGATTGCCGCGGTGTCGGGCGCGTTCTGCAACTGGTCGCGGAAGTCGCGGTCGCTGAACATCTGCGCGAGCTCGGACAGCAATTGCAGGTGGGTTTCGTTGGCCTGTTCGGGCACCAGCAGCACGAACAGCATCGTGACGGGGCGGCCGTCGGGAGCGTCGAATTGCACCGGGGCGGACAGGCGCAAGAAGGCGCCGGCGGCTTCCTTCAGGCCCTTGATGCGGCCGTGCGGAATCGCGATGCCCTGGCCCAGCCCGGTCGAGCCGAGGCGCTCGCGCGAAAAAAGGCTGTCGAAGACGACGCTGCGGGCGATGCTCTGGTTGTTTTCGAACAGGAGTCCGGCTTGTTCGAAGACGCGCTTCTTGCTGCTGGCGTCCAGATCGATGACCACGTTCGAGGGGGGCAGGAGTTCGGCGATGAGGCTCATGCGAATCACCACCTGCACGACACGGGCCGTGCCGCTGCCGGTTGGGTGCGGGAGGAGGCTCGGAGTGTGCTGCAGGCGCGGGTTGAAAACGCGCGAATTATAAACACACCCCGGACCCCCGGCGCGAATTAAAGAATCACAGCTCGGTCGGCTGCTGGTGCTTCAGCGTGTCGTGGCCGTGGTCGTAGTTCTTGTCCTTGTACTTGAGGACCTGGCGGTCGAGCTTGTCCGTCATGCTGTCGATCGCGGCGTACATGTCGCCGTCCTCGCTCTCGACGAAGATGTCCTTGCCGCGCACGTGCAGCGTGACTTCCGCCTTCTGCCGCAGCTTCTCCACCGACAGAATCACGCTGACGCTGGTCACGTTGTCGAAGTGGCGGATGACGCGATCAAGCTTGGTGTTGACGTACTCGCGGATCGCGGGGGTGACTTCGACGTGATGTCCGGTGATGGTGAGATTCATGATGTTTCCTCGTATTGTCAGATCGTCTTTCAGATCGCTTTGCGCAGGCTGACCGGCGGGATATTGAGTGACTCGCGGTACTTCGCGATCGTCCTGCGTGCCACCACGATACCCTGCTGGCCCAACAATTCGGCAATTTTCGCGTCGGACAGGGGCTTCTTCCTGTCTTCGGCCTCCACCAGCTGGCGAATCAGCGCTCGAATCGCCGTGGAAGATGCCGCCCCACCGGTGTCGGTGGCAACGTGGCTGCCGAAAAAGTACTTCAGCTCAAACACGCCGCGCGGTGTGGCCATGAATTTCTGCGTCGTGACTCGCGAGACCGTCGACTCGTGCAGCTCAAGCTGGTCCGCGATTTCCCTCAACGTCAGAGGTCGCATCGCCACATCGCCATAATCGAAGAACTGCCGCTGCTGGTCAACGATCGCCTGGGAAACCCGCAGGATAGTGTCGAAACGTTGTTGCACATTCTTGATCAGCCAGCGCGCTTCCTGTAGCTGGCTGGTGAGCGCGCCGCCCGATCCCCGGTTCTGCTGCAGGATGCTGGCGTACAGGGAATTGATGCGCAGCTTGGGCATCGCCTCGGGGTTGAGCGTGACCGTCCAGCGGTTGCGCACTTTGCGCACGACGACGTCGGGCAGGATGTAGCGCGTCTCCTGCACCGAGTGCTGTGAGCCCGGATGCGGGTCGAGGCGGCAGATCAGCGCGTGCGCGGCGCGCAGCGCGTCGTCGTCGCAGCCGGTGGCGCGCTTGATGCGCAGGAAGTTGCGCTCGGCGAGCAGGTCGAGGTGTTCGTCGACGATCTTCAGTGCGAGGTCGCGCGTCGGGCAGGACGGCATCGCCCTGAGCTGCAGGCTCAGGCATTCCTGCGGCGTGCGCGCGCCGATGCCGGCCGGGTCGAGGTTCTGCACGTGGTGCAGCGCGATCGTGAGGTCGTCGAGGTCGTATTCGAGTTCCGGCGGCAGCAGCGGCAGCAGTTCATCGAGCGACTGGTTGAGGTAGCCGTCCTCGTCGAGCGCCTCCATGATGAAGCGCACCAGCGCGCGGTCGCGATCGGAGAGCGGCGACAGGCTCACCTGCTGGTCGAGGTGGTCGCGCAGGCTGGTGCCGGCGGCCTGCAGTTCCTGGAAGTCGGTGTCGTCGTCATCGTTGCGGTTCGACGAGCCGCTGCCCGCGTTCGACCACTCGCCGGCCTCGTCGAAGTTTGCCGGCTCGGCCTCGTTACGCGTCTCCTCGCTCGGTGCGGGGGTGTCGGACTGGCTGCCGGACTCGGTCGTGCCCGGCGAAACCTGTGCGACGCTCGGAGAAAAGTCGCTGCCGTCGCCGTCCTCGCGCTCGAGCATGGGGTTCTCGAGGAGGAAGCGTTCCAGCTCCTGGTTCAGCTCCAGCGTCGACAGCTGCAGCAGTTTGATCGATTGCTGCAGCTGCGGCGTCAGCGTGAGGTGCTGCGAGATCTTGAGCTGGAGTGACGGTTTCATGGGACTACGCTGGCTGGATCAGAGGCGGAAATGCTCGCCGAGATAGACGCGGCGAACCTGTTCGTTGGCGACGATCTCGTCGGGCCGTCCACTCGCGAGCACGCGGCCTTCGCTGATGATGTAGGCGCGGTTGCAGATGCCGAGCGTCTCGCGCACGTTGTGGTCGGTGATCAGTACGCCGATGCCGCGGTCGCGCAGGAAGCGGATGATCTTCTGGATGTCGAGCACCGCGATCGGGTCGACGCCGGCGAAGGGCTCGTCGAGCAGGATCAGGCGCGGGTCGGTCGCCAGCGCGCGGGCGATCTCGCAGCGGCGCCGCTCGCCGCCCGACAGCGACACGGCGGTGTTGTCGCGCAGGTGGGCGATGCCCAGCTCCTCGAGCAGTTCCTCGAGGCGCGCGTCGACGCGTTCGCTGTTCAGGCCCTGCAGCTCCAGCACCGCGCGGATGTTCTCGGCGACGGTGAGCTTGCGGAACACGCTCATTTCCTGCGGCAGGTAGGACAGGCCGAGGCGCGCGCGCGCGTGCACCGGTAGGTGCGTGAGCTCGGCGTCGTCGAGGCGGATGTCGCCGCCGTCGGCGCGCACGAGGCCCACGATCATGTAGAAACAGGTGGTCTTGCCGGCGCCGTTGGGGCCCAGCAGACCGACCACCTCGCCGCTGCCGACTTCGAAGCCGACATCGTGGACGACGGTGCGGGCCTTGTAGCGCTTCTGCAGTCCGGCGACCTTAAGCAGACTCATCGGGGTTCTCTTTCAATATCTTGCGGATCACGTCGGTGCCAAAGCCGCGGCCTTGCAGGAATCTCGCCTGACGCGCCCACTCGCGCACGTCGGCCGGCGCGGCGTCGAACTTGCCGCGCCACACGGCGCGTGCGCGGTCGACGTCGTCCTCGACCGTCTCGGCATCGAGCGCCGCGTCTATCGTGTCGCGCCCGACGCCGCGCTGGGCGAGCTCACGCCGCAGGCGCGCGGTGCCGAAGCGGGCGGCCTTGCTGCGCACCCAGGCTTCGGCAAAGCGGTGGTCGCTGAGCAGGCCGAGTTCGGTGATGCGGTCGAGCACGTCGTCGATCTCCTCGGCGGAGCCGTGCGGGCCGAGCTTGCGGGCCAACTCGGCGCGCGAGTGCTCGCGACGCGCGAGGTGCCGCAATGCGCGTTCCCGCAGGCTCGTCACCGGCATGATCGCGGGAAGGGGCGTCAGGCCGCCTCGGCTGCCGGCTGCGCGGGTTCGGCCGGCAGTTCCTTGAGGCCGACCGCGACCCGCACCTTGTTCTCGATCTCGCGTGCGAGGGCCGGATTGCCGCGCAGGAACTCGCGCGTGTTGTCCTTGCCCTGGCCGATCTTGTCGCCCTGGTACGAGTACCAGGCGCCCGACTTGTCGACGATCTTCTTGTCCACGCCGAGGTCGATGATCTCGCCTTCGCGCGAGATGCCCTCTCCGTACAGGATGTCGAAGTGCGCTTCCTTGAACGGGGGCGCGACCTTGTTCTTGACGACCTTGCAGCGGGTTTCGGAGCCGACGACCTCGTCGCCCTTCTTGATCGCGCCGGTGCGGCGGATGTCGAGGCGCACGGAGGCGTAGAACTTCAGCGCGTTGCCGCCGGTGGTGGTTTCGGGGTTGCCGAACATCACGCCAATCTTCATGCGGATCTGGTTGATGAAGATCACCAGCGTGTTGGTGCGCTTGATGTTGGCGGTGAGCTTGCGCAGCGCCTGGCTCATCAGGCGGGCCTGCAGGCCGGGCAGCTGGTCGCCCATCTCACCTTCGATTTCGGCCTTCGGCGTCAGGGCCGCGACCGAGTCGATGACGACAATGTCGACGCCGCCCGAGCGCACCAGCATGTCGGAGATCTCGAGCGCCTGCTCGCCGGTGTCGGGCTGCGAGATCAGCAGGTCGGTGATGTTCACGCCGAGCTTCTCGGCGTAGCCGACGTCGAGTGCGTGCTCGGCGTCGATGAAGGCTGCGGTGCCGCCGAGCTTCTGCATCTCGGCGATGACCTGCAGGGTCAGCGTGGTCTTGCCGGACGATTCCGGTCCGTAGATTTCGACGACGCGGCCGCGCGGCAGGCCGCCGAGGCCGAGCGCGATGTCGAGCCCGAGCGAGCCGGTCGAGACCGTCTGGATGTCCTTCTCGACGTTGCCGTCGCCCATCCGCATGATCGAACCCTTGCCGAACTGCTTCTCGATCTGCGAGAGCGCGGCGGCGAGGGCCTTGGCCTTGTTGTCGTCCATGTCCTGTCCTTTCAAAACGTTGGGGAATTATGGCACAGAGATTGCTGGCGTGTTGCAGGTCGCCTGTGCGGTGATCCAAAAATGATTATGTCATCAGTCCGGCGAGCGCGCGGATGACCGCCTGGCGCCGGATTTCGGTGCGGTCGCCGGCGAAGCGGACGGTCTCGCTGTGGACCTCGCCGTCGCGCTCGCCCCATGCGAAGCACACCATCCCGACCGGCTTGGCGGCGGTGCCTCCGCCCGGGCCGGCGACGCCGGAAACCGCGAGGGCAAAGCGTGCGCGGCTGTGCGCGAGGGTGCCGGCGACCAGTTCGCGCACCGTTTCCTCGCTGACGGCGCCGTGGCCGGCGAGTGTTGCGGCGGCGACGCCGAGGAGTTCCTGTTTGGCCTCGTTGGAATAGGTCACGAAGCCGCGGTCGAACCAGCGGGAGCTGCCGGCGGTGGCGGTCACGGTCTGCGCGACCCAGCCGCCGGTGCAGGATTCCGCGCAGGCAAGGGTCGCGCCGCGCGCGGCGAGCCAGTCGCCGACCCGGCGCGACAGGGCGTGCAGTTCTTCGTCGATCATCGGCTCACCCCAGGAAGTGTTTCAGCACCGCGAGCGCCAGGATCGCGTAGCCGGCGGCGATCAGGTCGTCGAGCATCACGCCGAAGCCGCCGCCGACGTGGCTGTCGGCCCAGCGGATGGGCTGCGGCTTGACGATGTCGAAGAAGCGGAAAAGCACGAAGGCGGCCGCCTGCCACGCCAGTCCGGGCGGGGCGAAGAACAGCACGAGCCAGAACGCGACGATCTCGTCCCACACGATCGCGCCGTGGTCGGATGCGCCGAGGGCGCGGCCGGTGCGGTCGGCCGCGATGATGCCGGCGACGAAGAAGCTCGCGAGCAGGGCGAGGAACACGAATTCGGAGATCGGCGCACGCAGTAGCGGGTAGAGCAGCCACGCGGCGAGGGTGCCGGCGGTGCCCGGCGCGCGCGGGGACAGGCCGGAGCCGAAGCCGAGCGAGATGAAGTGCGCGGGGTGGCTCAGGAGCAGGCGGACGGTGGGGCGCATGGGTGGGCTTCGGTGCGTGGGTCAGGCGAAATGGTCGTAGCCGGCATGAGCGGTCGCGTGCTCGCGGCCGTCGGTCTCGCGCAGTACGAGTTCGCCGGCGGTCGCGGTGATCGTGCCGATGCGCGACAGCGCCAGCCCGTGCCCGTGCGAGAGTGCGGCGAGGCGCTCGCGTTGCGACGGTGCTGCCGTGAACAGGAGTTCGTAGTCGTCGCCGCCCGACAGCAGGCAGCGTCGGGCGAGGGCCGCGTCGGCCCCGCAGGCGCGCAGGGCGGCAAGGGGCAGTGCGGCGACGTCGACGCGTGCACCGCGGCCGGAACATTCGAGGATGTGGCCGAGGTCGCCGAGCAGCCCGTCGGAGACGTCGAGCATCGCGCTGGCGATGCCGCGCAGGGCCTGCCCGAACGCGACGCGCGGCTGTGGGCGGTGCAGGGCGGCGAGGCAAGTGCGCGCAGCCTCCGCGCCGAGCGCGACTTCGCCGCGCAGGTGCGCGAGACCGAGCGCCGCGTGGCCGGGCGCGCCGGTGATCCACAGGTCGTCGCCGGTGCGCGCGCCGCTGCGCGTGATGGCGGCCCCGGCAGGGACTTCGCCGAAGATGGTCACGCACAGGTTCAAGGGGCCACGTGTGGTGTCCCCACCCGCAAGATCGACGCCGAACGCGTCGGCGCAGGCGAAGAAACCGCGGGCGAAGGCCTCGATCCACGCGTCGTCGGCTTTGGGTAGCGACAGCGCGAGCACGGCCCAGCGCGGTTCGGCGCCCATCGCGGCGAGATCGGAGACGTTCACCGCGAGGGTCTTCCAGCCGAGTGCCTCAGGGTCGGCATCGGGGAAGAAGTGGGTGCCGGCGACCAGCATGTCGGTGGATACGGCGAGTTGCATGCCCGCTCGCGGCGCGAGCAATGCCGCGTCGTCGCCGACCGACAGCGTCGTGTGATGCGCGGGGCGGGTGAAATGGCGGCGGATGAGGTCGAACTCGGAGGACATGGGCGGCGTGGCGCGGTTGATCGCGCGCAAGCTTACCGCAGTCGCGGCGGCTGCGACCAACGGCGCCGGAACGCGGAACGCCCACGCCGCGCGCGGACAGGTAAGATGAAAACAAATATTGCAGGCAGGGAGGCGGGATGGTCGCCGATGTGGACGAATCTCGGCGGGAAGGAGGCGAACCGTTGCCGGGCTTCATCGTCCGCGACGACGGCGGGCTGTCGGTCGAACTGTCGCTGCTGGACGGGTCGGCGGAATTCCGCGCGTGGGTGGATCAGGCGTTCATTCGCGGCATCTGTTTCCGGGAGCTCGATTACCCCGCCTTCGTGCGCATGGCCTTCGATTGCGAGGCGGGGCGCGTCGACGACGCCATCCAGGCATGTGCCGCCGCCGGGCGGCCGCCGCGCGTGCGCTTCGCCGCGGGCATGACCCACATCCTGCCGGTGCGCATCCCGCTTTATCGTGGACTCAAGATCTCGGGCGCCCGCGCCGAGTACCTGTTCGAGCCGGTGAGCATCGATTGCACGGTGCCGCGCACGGCCGCGGGCGGTTCGGCCGATGGTCCCGAGTTCGAGACGGTCACGCTGAAGACCCGCCTCGACTTCGACGAGTTCATCGCCCAGGCGTGGCTGAAGGGCCTGCGCTGCGGCATCGACGAATCAGCCGTGCGTGAGGCCATCGACAGCGAACGCACGGGCAGGGTCGTGATCGCCCACGCCGTTCCGCCTGGTGCCGGCCGCGATGCGGGCGTCGAGGAGCTCTCGGCGGGCATGCACCGCGACGACGCGCCCGGCCTGCTGCCGGATGGGCGCGTCGATCTCGCCCGCTTCCGCAACCGCTTTCCGCAGATCCGCGCGGGCGAGAAGCTGTTGCGCAAACTGCCGCTGGTGCTCGGCGATCCGGGCCGCGAACTCGACGGGCGGGCGGTGGCGCCCGCGCTGCCGAAGGATATCGACTTTGCCGCGCTCGCCGGTGCGGGTACCCGTGTCGAGAGTACGCCGGAAGGCGAGTTCCTGGTCGCGACGAGCGACGGTTTCCTCGACATCGACGAGGCGTCGAGCAAGGTCTCGGTCACGGACAAGATCGTCAATCGTGCCGGCGTGAGCTTGCGGACGACGGGCGATCTCGTGCTGATGGGCGACGATTACGAGGAGCACGGCGAGATCCAGGAAGGCCGCGTGGTCGAAGGGCTCAACGTGACGACCTTCGCGGACGTGTTCGGCAAGATTGTGTCGCGTGGCGGCGCGGTCGTGCTGAAGAAGAATCTGAGCGGCGGTTCGATCGTGAATCCGGGCGGCCAGGTCGCGGTGGAGGGGCGCGTCAGCGGGGCGACGATCCTTGCGCCGGACGGGGAAGTGACGTTGCAGCACGCCGAGAACAGCCTGATCGTCGGTCGCCGAGTCGTTGTGCGCGAACGGGCCGTCGGTTGCGACATCCTTGCCGACGAACTGGACATCGCGCTCGCCGAAGCGTCGGTGTTGGCCGGGCGCAGGATCGCCGTCGCGCAGGTGCGTCCGCACGGACCGGCCGAGACCGTCGTGTCCGTCCTGCTGCCGCCCGAAGACGCGCAGGGCGGGCTGATCAAGGCTGCGCGCGCGCAACTCGACGAGCTGCAGGCGGCCGACGAGCAGGCCAGACAGGTCATGGACACCCTGCGCGTGCGACCCGGGGTGGCCAACTACCTGACCGTTGCCGCCAGGGTGCATCGTCAGGAGATCGCGTTGAACGCCGAGCAGCAGGCCGCCTTTCACAAGCTGCGTGACAATGTCTCGCCAGTGCTCAAGGCAATGGCCCAGCTGTCGGAGCAGGGGAAGGCGCGCGCGGCGCATCGCGAGAAACTGCTCGCGGCGATCGCCGGAGTCGAAGCGGCACGGCAGGCAGCGGCCGAATCGATCAACTGCCGCATCGACGATATCGCGGGCGAGCTGATCGTGCGTGCACGGTATCTGAACGCCGATGCGAAGCCACCGCAAGGCCTCGCCCAGGGCGAGCTGAGGGCCTTCCTGCGGGCTGCGCCGGGCGGGAGTCGTCCGCTGTTCGCCGGCAGCAGCGGCAACTTCGAGTGGAGTCCGGCCGGAAGTGCAGGCGAGACGGGCTGAGCCACCGGCGCGTGCGTCAGGGCCGGATGCCCGAGCGCTTGATCAGCAGCGCGACTTCGCCGACGACGCCGCGGCGGAAGGCGAGCACGCACACGACGAAGATCACGCCAGTCAGCACGGTGACCCACTGGCCCAGTTCCGCACCATAGTTCTGCAGGCTCACGACGATGCTCGCGCCGACGATGGGGCCGAACACCGTGCCCACACCGCCCAGCAGCGTCATCAGCACGACTTCGCCGGACATGTGCCAGTGCACGTCGGTGAGGGAGGCAAGCTGGAACACGAGGGTCTTGGTCGCCCCGGCGAGGCCGGCGAGCGCGGCCGAGAGGACGAAGGCGAGCAGCTTGTAGCGATCGACGTCGTAGCCGAGCGAGATCGCCCGCGGCTCGTTCTCGCGGATCGCCTTCAGCACTTGGCCGAAGGGCGAGTCGATAGCGCGTTCGATGACCCAGAAGCCGAACAGGAACACCGCGAGCACGAAGAAGTACATGTTCATCGTGTCCGAGAGGTCGATGAGGCCGAACAGGCGGCCGCGCGGGATGCCCTGCATGCCGTCCTCGCCGCCGGTGAAGGGGAACTGCAGCGCGAGGAAGAACACCAGTTGCGCGAGCGCGAGCGTGATCATCGCGAAGTAAATGCCGGCACGGCGGATCGCGAGGCTGCCGAAGATGAAGCCCAGCGCTGCGGCACCGGCGCTGCCGGCGAGGAGGCCGAGTTCCGGCGACAGGCCGAGGCTCTGCATGCTGTAGCCGCAAATGTAGCCCGCCGAACCGAGGAAGGCGGCGTGCCCGAAGGACAGCAGGCCCGTGTAGCCGAGCAGCAGGTTGAAGGCGCAGGCGAACAGCGCGAAACACAGGATCTTCATCACCAGCACGGGGTAGACGACGAAGGGCGCGATCAGCCCGAGCAGGAGCAGGACGATCCAGCCGATGTGTTTGCCATTCATGGTGCGATTCCCGGTGCGAAGGCGCCGTTCGGCGGCATGGTCGGGGCGCCTTGTGGCGCCGGAGGCGGAGCGGCTGGGTGACGTGGCATGGCGCTCAGCGCTCCCGCCCGAAAAGTCCGGCCGGCCGCAACAACAGCACGATGCCCATGATGACGAAGATCACGACCGCGGAGGCTTCCGGATAGAACACCTTGGTCAGGCCTTCGACCAGGCCGAGGCCGAGGCCGGTCACGATGGAGCCCATGATCGAGCCCATGCCGCCGATGACGACGACGGCGAACACGACGATGATGAGGTTGGAGCCCATGACCGGGTTCACCTGGAGCACCGGCGCCGCGAGCACGCCGGCAAAGGCCGCGAGCGCGACGCCGAAGCCGTAGGTGAGCGTGATCATCAGCGGCACGTTGATGCCGAAGGCCTGCAGCAGCTGCGGGTTCTCGGTGCCTGCGCGCAGGTAGGAGCCGAGCTTGGTGCGCTCGATGACGAACCAGCTGCCGAAGCACACGACCAGCGACACCGCGATGACCCAGGCGCGGTATTTCGGCAGGAACATGAAGCCGAGGTTGAGGCCGCCCGCCAGCAGCTCGGGGACCGGGTAGCTTTCGCCCGAGATGCCGAAGCGGTAGCGGAACAGCCCTTCGATGATCAGCGCGAGACCGAAGGTGAGCAGCAGGCCGTACAGGTGGTCCAGCTTGTACAGGTGCTTGAGCATCGTGCGCTCGATCAGCATCCCGAACGCCCCGACGACGACGGGGACGGCGACCAGCGCGATCCAGTAATTGAGCCCTAGCCAGGTCAGGCCGATCCACGCGCCGAAGGCCCCCATCATGTACAGCGCGCCGTGCGCGAAGTTGATGATGTTGAGCAGGCCGAAGATGATCGCCAGCCCCAAGCTGAGGATCGCGTAGAACGAGCCGTTGATGAGCC
This sequence comes from Azoarcus sp. CIB, assembly GCF_001190925.1. Taxonomy (NCBI): domain Bacteria; kingdom Pseudomonadati; phylum Pseudomonadota; class Betaproteobacteria; order Rhodocyclales; family Zoogloeaceae; genus Azoarcus; species Azoarcus sp. CIB. The sequence continues at coordinate 4,739,898 of NZ_CP011072.1, read as the reverse complement.
CGATCAGCAGCTGTCCCATCAGGGCCTGGATCGGAATGCCGAAGATGTCCATGGTCTCACGCTCGGGTGTCGGTGCGGGCCGCAGGATCGTGTGCGCCTGCGGCGCTCACGATCCCTGCTCATGGCCGGGCTGGCGAGCCTACTTCTTGACCAGCGGGCACTTGCTCTCGGCCAGCGGGATGAAGGCCTCGTCGCCCTTGATGACTTCGCGGATGTGGTAGTAGTCCCACGGGTACTTCGACTCGGACGGCTTCTTCACCTGCGCGAGGTACATGTCATGCACCATGCGGCCGTCGGCGCGCACCTTGCCGTTCTTCGCGAAGAAATCGTTCACCGGCATCTCGCGCATCTTCGCCATCACGGCCTTCGCCTCGTCGGTACCTGCCGCCTTCACGGCCTTCAGATAGTGATAGACGGACGAGTAGTTGCCGGCCTGCACCATCGTCGGCATGCGCTTCATCTTCTCGAAGAAGCGCTTCGACCACGCGCGCGTCTCGTCGTTGTAGTCCCAGTAGAAGCCCGTCGTCAGGTACATTCCTGCCGTCGCTTCGAGGCCGAGGCTATGCACGTCGGAAATGAACATCAGCAGCCCGGCGAGCGACTGCTTGGGCGTGATGCCGAACTCCTTGGCCTGCTTGATCGAGTTGATCGTGTCCGCGCCCGCATTGGCGAGGCCGATCACCTGCGCGCCCGAGGCCTGCGCGCTGAGCAGGAAGGACGAGAAGTCGCTGCCCGGGAAGGGGTGGCGCACGCTGCCGAGCACCTTGCCGCCGCTCTTCGTGACGACGTCCGAGGTGTTCTTCTCGAGCGAGTGGCCGAAGGCGTAGTCGGCGGTGATGAAATACCAGTTCTTGCCGCCCTGCTTGACCACGGCCTTCGCGGTGCCGACCGGCAGCGAGTAGGTGTCGTAGGTCCAGTGCACGGTGGTGTCGTTGCACTGCTCGTTGGTGATCGGCGTCGAACCGGCGCCCGACACGAGCGAGATGCGATTCTTCTCGTTGGCGACCTTCATTACCGCGAGCGCCGTCGACGTCGTCACGAGGTCGACGATCGTGTCGACCTTCTGCGTGTCGAACCACTCGCGCGCCTTGTTGGCGGAGATGTCGGCCTTGTTCTGGTGGTCGGCGGAGATGACCTCGATCTTGAAGTCGGGTTTCTCCTTCGCGATGAAATCCTCGACCGCCATTTTCGTGGCTTCAACCGTGCCGGGGCCGGCGAGGTCGGAATAGGTGCCCGACATGTCGGTGAGCACGCCCAGCTTCACGATGCCGTCACTGACCGTCGTCGCCGCGGGCGACAGCGCCGGTGCCATCGCGACTGCTGCCGCGATCGCCGAACCCAGAATCTTGCGCTTCATCCTCTCTCTCCTCCTCGTGTGCCGGGGCTCAAACGCCCAGCAGTTTTTGCAGCACGGGCATCTTCGAATCGAGCTCATCCTTGCTCACCATCTCGACGATGCGTCCGTGTTCGATGACGTAGTGGCGGTCCGCGAGCGGCGCCGCGAAGCGGAAATTCTGTTCGACCAGGATGATGGTCAGGCCCTTCTCCTTGAGCTGTGCGATGACGCGGCCCAGGGTCTGGACGATCACGGGCGCGAGACCCTCGGTGATCTCGTCGAGCAGCAGCAGCCGTGCGCCCGTGCGCAGGATGCGCGCCATCGCGAGCATCTGCTGCTCGCCGCCCGACAGGCGGCTGCCCGGGCTGTTGCGCCGCTCCTTGAGGTTGGGGAACATCTCGTAGATCTCGTCGAGCGACATCCCGGAGCTGTTCACCGCGGGAGGCAGCAGCAGGTTCTCCTCGGTGGTCAGGCTCGCGTAGATGCCGCGCTCCTCGGGACAGTAGCCGATGCCCAGGTGCGCGATGCGATGCGTCGGCAGGTCGATGACCTGGTGGCCGTTGATCATGATCGAGCCGCTGCGCCTGCCGACCAGCCCCAGGATGGCCTTCAGCGTGGTCGTGCGGCCTGCACCGTTGCGCCCCAGCAGCGTCACCAGCTCGCCGCGGTTCACCTGGAAGTCGATGCCGTGCAGGATGTGCGATTCGCCGTAGAACGCGTGCAGGTCGTGCACCCGCAGCATCTCGGAGTCGGGCGTGAATGCGCTCGCCTTAGCCATGTGCGGTACCCATGTAGGCCTCCAGTACGCGCGGATCGGCCGAGACGACCTCGTAAGGCCCTTCGGCGAGCACGGCGCCGCGCTGCAGGACGGTGATCGTGTCGCAGATATGCGAGACCACTCCGAGGTTGTGCTCGACCATCAGCACGGTCCGGTTGGCCGCGACGCGCTTGATCAGGTCGGCCACGCGTCCTACGTCCTCGTGGCCCATGCCCTGCGTCGGTTCGTCGAGCAGCATCAACTCGGGCTCCAGTGCGAGCGTCGTCGCGATCTCCAGCGCGCGCTTGCGCCCGTAGGGCAGTTCCACCGTCAACGTGTCGGCGAAGGATTGCAGGTCGACGGCTTCCAGCAACTCCATCGCCCGTCCGTTGAGCACGTCGAGGCTCCTTGCGGAGCGCCAGAAGTGGAAGCTCGTGCCGAGCTTGCGCTGCAGCGCGACGCGCACGTTTTCGAGCACCGACAGATGCGGAAACACCGCCGAGATCTGGAACGAGCGCACGATGCCGCGACGCGCGATCTGCGCGGACTTCTCGGGCGTGATGTCGATGCCGTTGAAGTGAATCGTGCCGCGCGTGGGCGTGAGGAACTTCGTCAGCAGGTTGAAGACCGTCGTCTTGCCCGCCCCGTTGGGGCCGATCAGGGCATGGATGGTGCCCCGCTGCACCTGCAGCTTGACCTTGTCGACCGCGACGAACCCCTTGAACTCCTTCGTGAGGTCGGTGGTTTGAAGGATGTAATCCGTGCTCATCGCGTCTGCCAATCCTGCCTCTCTCTGTGGGTCGAAGCTGAACTGCGCCGGCAGCGGGGTGCCGGTTGAAACACGTGCCCGGCTCACCTGTCGCGGGCGACGAACCGATTATAAGAATCAGTGTTGCATAGATATGTATCTTTGATCACGGCCGGCACAAGTTAACACCCGTGCATCGGGGCGTCAATGCGTGTGGACTACGGGTGAACCCGCATGGTTGCTCGATCTGCAGGCGGCACGGCAAGAAAAAAGCCGCCGTTGCTTGTGCAACGGCGGCTTTTCCGGACGCGGTCCGGCAGTCGCGTGTTACTCGATCGCGGACGTCGACTTCGCCTGCTCGCGCAGCACGAACTTCTGGATCTTGCCGGTCGAGGTCTTGGGCAACACGCAGAACTCGACGAACTTCGGCACCTTGTAGCGCGCGAGATGCTCGCGGCAGTGCGCGATGATGTCCTCGGCCGTCACCGCAACGCCTTCCTTGACCTCGATGTAGGCCGCCGGCACCTCACCCCACTTCGGATCGGGCTTCGCCACCACCGCCGCCGTCATCACCGCCGGATGACGGTACAGCACGTCCTCGACCTCCAGCGACGAGATGTTCTCGCCGCCCGAGATGATCACGTCCTTGGAGCGATCCTTGATCTTGACGTAGCCGTCCGGCTGCATCACGCCCAGGTCGCCGGTGTGGAACCAGCCGCCCGCGAAGGCCTCCTCGCTTGCCTTCTCGTTTTTCAGGTAGCCCTTCATGACGAGGTTGCCGCGGAACATGAGTTCGCCCATCGTCTCGCCGTCGGCCGGCACGGGCTCCATCGTCTCCGGATTGAGCACCGTGATCGCTTCCTGCATGTGGTAGCGCACCCCCTGGCGACCGTTGCGCTCCGCGCGGTTGGCGATCGGCAGGTCGTCCCATTCGGGGTGCTTCGCGCACACCGACGCCGGGCCATAGGTCTCGGTCAGGCCATATACGTGCGTGATGTCGAAGCCGATGCGCTCCATGCCCTCGATGATCGCGGCCGGAGGCGCGGCCCCGGCGATCAGCGCCGACACCTTGTGCTCGATGCCTGCGCGCATGCCTTCGGGTGCGTTGATCAGCATGCCATGCACGATCGGCGCGCCGCAGAAATGGCTGACCTTGTGCTTGCGGATCAGCTCGCAGATCAGCGCGACGTCGACCTTGCGCAGGCACACGTTGATGCCTGCATTGGCCGCCATCGTCCACGGGAAGCACCAGCCGTTGCAGTGGAACATCGGCAGCGTCCACAGGTACACCGCGTGTTGCGGCATGCCCCAGCTGATGATGTTCGAGGCCGCGTTCAGGTAGGCGCCGCGATGATGGTAAACAACGCCCTTGGGATTGCCGGTCGTGCCCGACGTGTAGTTCAGCGCGATCGCGTCCCACTCGTCCTGCGGCAGGCGCCATGTGTAATTCGGATCGCCGCCGGCAATGAAGTCCTCGTACTCGATCTCGCCGCAGCGGTCGGCGCTGGGGTACTCCGCATCCAGTGAGTCGATGACCAGCGGCTTGGGTCCCTCGAGCAAGTCCAGCGCGCGGCGGATGGTGGTCGCGAACTCGGGGTCGGTGATCAGCACCTTGGCTTCGCCGTGCGCGAGCATGAACGCGATCGCTTCAGGATCGAGGCGCGTGTTCAGCGTGTTCAGGACCGCGCCGGTCATCGGTACGCCGAAATGCGCTTCGTACATGGATGGCACGTTGGGCAGCATTACGGCGACCGTGTCGCCCCGCCCGACGCCCTTTTGCACCAGTGCGCTGGCGAGGCGCCGGCAGCGCTCGTAGGTCTGCGCCCAGGTGAAGCTGCGGTCGCCGTGAATCACCGACGTGCGCTGCGGATACACGTACGCCGAGCGCTCGAGGTAGCTCAGCGGCGAGAGCGGCACGTAGTTCGCGGCGTTTTTGCCCAAACCTTGTTCATATGGACTGTTCGACACGATTTTCCTCTTTATTGGAGTAGTTGATCGATGACGCCGTTGCCGGCGCCTGTCGGGATGGGCGGCCGTTGCCGGCCTTGGGAGTCCTGAAGCGGATGAGCGGAAATGTACCCAAAACCGCTAGACGCACCAAACTGTTCCGCGCCGGAATGGGCGATTTCGGCACGGAATCGGCGCGAAAATCGTCAGGTTCGCGGTCGCGCGAAACGGCGTACGAAGTCTTCCCCGCACACCGCCTGCCCGTAGAGGTGGCCCTGGAACTCGTCGCATCCCTCGTTGCGCAGGAATACGGCCTGGTCCTCGGTCTCCACCCCTTCGGCGATCACGCGTAGCCCCAGCGTGCGCGCGACGCCCAGCACGGTGCGCACGATGGTGTCGTTGCCCTGGTTGCTGCCGATGCCGCTCACGAAGCTGCGGTCGATGTTGAGCTTCGAGATCGGCAGCGTCTTGAGGTTTCCGAGCGGCGAGAACCCCGTGCCGAAACCGTCGATCGACAGCCCGATGCCCATCCGGTCGAGTGCCTCGAGGGCGGGGACAACGTAGGCGACGTCAGAGAGCACCGACTCGCGGAACTCGAACTCCAGCGAGCGCGGCGAAATGCCCGTCTCGGCGACGAGTGCCGCGACGCTGTCGACGAAGTCGATGCGTTCGAGCTGGCGTGCCGAGATGTTCAGCGACAGCACCGGCGGCGCGATGCCCGCCGCCTGCCACGACACGAACTGTGTGAATGCCTTGCGCATCACCCATTCGCCGAGCGGATGGATGAGGCCGTCGTCTTCGGCGATCGGCACGAAGCGGTCCGGGTCGATCGCGCCGATTTGCGGATCGGTCCAGCGCACCAGCGCCTCGACGCCCACCACCGAGCTGCCCGAGACGTCGAACTGCGGCTGGAAGTGGAGTTCCAGCGCGCCGTCGGCGATGGCACGGCGCAATTGGCGTTCGATCGTCGCGCGTTCGTTGGCGAAGGCAGTCATCTCGGCGGAGTAGAAGCGGAATCCGTGGCGGTCGTGGCTGCGCGCCTTCAGCATCGCCGCATCGGCCGCGGTTGCGAGGTCGTCCAGCGTGTAGCCGTCCATCGGATACAGGCTGATGCCGATGTTCGCGGTGGCGTAAACGTCGAGGCCGTCCACCGACAGCGGCTTCTCGAGCGCCTTGAGCAGCTGGTCGGCCGTCACGCTTGCATCGCGCGGGCCGTTGATGCCTTCGATCAATACCAGGAATTCGTTCTCGCCGTAGCGCGCGAACGTGTCGGTTTCGCGCAGGTGCGTCGCCAGCCGCTCCGACGCGGCGACGAGGAACGGGTCGTTCGGCACCTTGCCCTGCGGTGCCACCTCGACCATCAGCACCGCGAGCTGATGCGCGTCACGCAGGCTGCGCCGCGCGGCCTGCTCGAAGCGGTCGCGCAGCAGCATGCGGTTCGGCAGACGGGTAAGCGGGTCGTGGTAAGCAAGGTCGCGTAGCTTTTCCTGCTCCACCATGATGCGGGAGATGTCGGTGAATACGCCGACGTAGTGGAGGACCTCGCCGGTCTCATCCCGTACCGTGCTGATCGACAGCCACTCCGGGTAGATCTCGCCGCTTTTGCGGCGGTTCCAGATCTCGCCCTGCCAGTGCCCTTCGTCGCGCAGCGCGACCCACATGCGCGCGTAGAACTCGCGCCCGTGCCGTCCGGAGCGGAGCATTGCCGGGGTCTTGCCGACGACGTCCCCGGCGGGGTATCCGGTCAGCGCGGTGAATGCGCCATTGACCGCCAGGATGCGTCCCTGGGGGTCGGTGATCGCGATGCCTTCAGCAGCGTTCTGGAAGACGATGTGGGCAAATTGCCCGGAGTCCTGGATAGCCGTCATGATCCGCCTCTCGTGCACATCCGGATATTATGCCGAAGGCGACGGCGACTGGAGTTGCTTAACGTCATATGCCTGCATCGCAGGGGTGTCGTCGACGTTGCAGAAAGCAGAAAGGCCAGCTGCGGGAGCTGGCCTTTTCAGTGTCTGGTGGGGGCAGTAGGATTCGAACCTACGACCAATTGATTAAGAGTCAACTGCTCTACCAACTGAGCTATACCCCCGGGTGCTGCCAATCTTCTGCCGGAAAATTCCACCGGTAAGGTGGTAGGCCGTGCGGGATTCGAACCTGCGACCAACGGATTAAAAGTCCGCTGCTCTACCAGCTGAGCTAACGACCCTCGTGCAGAAGGAGCCGAATTTTATGCAACGGTTCGAGCTCCGTCAAGTAATTGTGACAGAAATTGCGTTATCCGGCCCCGAAGAGGCGGCGGAAGCCTGCGCCGAGGGAGGCCATGAAGCCGCCGCCCTTGGCTGCGGCGGCCGTTTCGGCGTGCGGTGCGGCCTGCTGGACGTCGGAAATCAGGGCCTCCATGGCGCCCGCCGACGTGGCCTCGACGGTGTGGCGGAAAGTCAGGGCCGGGTCGCTGGCCAGCGCGTTGTGCTTGCGCAGCGCGGACTGCAACACGAGCTTCAGGTAGCCGGTGCGGATGGGCTTGGGGACGAAGCGGTAGATCTGGCCCTGGTTGATCAGCGTCGTGATGGTGTCGGCGTCGCTCTCGGCCGTGAGCATGACCGTGACGATCTCGGGATGCTTGCTCTTCATGAGACGTACCAGCCGCGTCGCGTCGATGGTGCCGACGCGGGTTTCGGAGACGATCACCGACACCTGCTCGCTGTTGAGGATGCCCACAGCGTCGGCGAGGTTGCGCGTGAAGGACACTTTCGCGCTGGCGCCGACGAGGTCGGAGACGGCGCGTCCCATCTCGGGGTCGTCGTCGATGACGAGGATGCGTTCGCCGTTCGCGATGATGGGCGCGTCCTCTGAAATCTCCGGTGCGGCAGCCTCGACGGGCTGGGTCTTGGCGATCGTGATGGCCTGCGCGACGACCTTGGGAAGTTCAGCGATGTTCCACGGTTTGTTGATGAAGCGGAACACCTCGCTTTCATTCACCGAGCGTACGATCGCCTGCATGTCCGAGTAGCCGGTGAGCAGGATGCGCATCGAGCGCGGCGACAGCTTCCTCACTTCGCGCAGAACCTCGACGCCGGTCATCGTCGGCATGCGCTGGTCGCTGATCACGACGTCGAAGTCGTGCAGCTTCACGAGTTCGAGCGCTTCGGCGCCGCTGGTTGCCGTGATTACCTCGAACTGCTTCTGCAGCAACCACTGCAGGGAACGGACGATGCCCGGTTCGTCGTCGACGCAGAGGACCTTGCCGGCCAATCGTGTCATGTGTCTTTCTCCTGCCTGTGTCAGGCGGCCTTGGCGAGGGGCTGCTGCTGGCGTACCGGCAGCGTGACCGCGAAGGTCGTGCCCACGCCGACGCGCGTGCTGACAGTGATGTCGCCACCGTGTTCGGTGACGATGTTACGCGCAATCGCGAGGCCGAGGCCGGTGCCTTCGCCCGCAGGCTTGGTCGTGTAATAGAGGTCGAAGATGTGCGGCAGCACGTCGTCGGGGATGCCGCGGCCGTTGTCCTGCACTTCGATGCGGACCTGGTCGCCCTCGGCTACGCTGCGGACACGGATGCGGCCGGGGCCTTCGATCGCGTGAGCGGCGTTGTTGATGAGGTTGAGGAACACCTGGTTGAGCTGCGAGGGGTTGCACTCGACGTCGGGCAGTTCGCCATATTCCTCGACGAGTTCGATGTCCTTGGGAATCACCGTCTGCGCGATGTAGGCGACCGTGTGCAGGGACTTGTTGAGATCCGCGTTGGTCGTCGCCGCACGGTCCAGGCGGGTGAAGTCGCGCAGGTTCACGACGAGCTCGGACATCTGGTCGATGCCGCCGAGGACGTCCTTGAGCATCTCCTGCAGCATGCCGACGTCGACATTGCCTTCCTGCAGCTTGTCGAGGTTTGCCTTGAGCTGCGACACCTTGATCGTGACCTTGTCGCCTTCGACGTCCTCGAGGATGGTCGAGAGCTTGCCGGCGACCTTCATCGGCAGTTCCATGCTCTGGAGTGCGTCCTTGACCATCAGGATATTGTTCTGCGAGAACGCGAGCGGCGTGTTGAGCTGGTGTGCGACACCGGCGACCATCTGGCCGAGCGAGGCCATCTTCTCGGATTGGGCGAGCTGCTGATGGGTGTGGGCGCGCTCGGCTTCCTGCTGCTGGATGATCCTGTCGGCGCGGCGCACGATCGCCAGCAGGGCCGCGAAGAGCAGCACGAGCAGCAGGCCGATCGTCGCGAACTGGCGGTAGGAGGTCGCGTCGACGGCGGCCTGGTTTTCGACCGCGGCGGCTTCGAGCTTCTCCTGGTTGCTGGACGCGGTTGCGCGGATCTGCTCGGAGGTCTGCTGGATCTGCTTCAGGAAGGGGGTTACGTCGGAATACACCTCGAACACGCCGACGATGCGCGAGCTGCCGGGCTCGAGGACGGGCAGGTAGCTGCTGATCAGGTCGCGGTTCTCGACGACGCCCTCGAAGGCGCTGAACTTGCCGCGGTGGGTGAGCTCGCTCTTGGGTACACCGTCGAAGGCCGCGCTGCGCCAGCCGGCATTGGTGCTCTTGTCTTCCCCCATCTGCGCGTGTTCGGACGAGTACACGGTGATTCCGCGCAGGTCGAACACCTTGATTTTGAACACGGTGCTCTTCTTCATCGATGCGAACACCTTTGCATCGATCGACTTGAAGTCGGGCAGGGCCGCAATGCGCTTGCCGACTTCGGCGAAGCAGGCCTTCTTCTCGGGCGGAGCGACCTTCTTGCCCTTGTCGTCGGTGACGTCCGCCATTGCCTGGCAGGCCTGTGCATCGATGGTCTGCGCCTGGGCGACGAAAGGGGCGAAATCCCTTTCCCATAGGGCGTTCGCGAACAGGCGCGTGAGGTTGACGTTGCCCGCCTCGTGAATCGTCAGCAGGTCGCGGCGCGCGGAGTCTTCTTGCTGCTTGGCGAAGGATTGCTGCACTTCGCCGAAGAAGGTCCGTTGATCGTCACCGGTCTGGCGGAAGAAGTCGCCCTGCTGGCGTTCGAAGTAGATGAGGCTCAGCGCGACCAGGGCGAACATGCCCAGGCTGGCGAGCGTGAAATACCGGACTAGACGGAACTGCATCGAAAGGTCTCCCGCGAGGACGCAAGGTTACAGCCAAAGATGTTACGAAACCTTTCAGCAAACAGGGCTGACCTAGGTCAAAGGGTTTCGACTGAGCGCCTATTACGAAATGGGTGTCCGGCCGGGGATGGCGAATCAGTCACCCGTCATTGTCTGCATGCGCCGGTGCGGACCGGGCGCGATGCGTATTCAAGCATACCGCGTGGGGTCCGGAACTGCGGCCGCCTCGAAGCCGGCACGGCGCAGGCGGCAGGCGTCGCACATGCCGCACGCGCGCCCGGCGTCGTCGGCCTGATAGCAGGAAACGGTCTGGCCGTAATCGACGCCCAAGGCGCTGCCGCGACGGATGATGTCGGCCTTGGACAGCGCGATCAGCGGCGCGTGGATCCTGAGGCGCGTGCCCTCGACGCCGGCCTTGGTGGCGAGGTTGGCCATCGTCTCGAAGGCGGCGATGAATTCGGGGCGGCAGTCCGGGTAGCCGGAGTAGTCGACCGCATTCACGCCGACGAAGATGTGGTTCGCGCCGAGCACCTCGGCCCAGGCCAGCGCAATCGACAGCATCACGGTGTTGCGTGCCGGGACGTAGGTCACGGGGATGCCGCCGGTGCTGCCTTCGACGGGAACGGGGATTTTGTCGTCGGTCAGTGCGGAGCCGCCGAACTGGCCCAACTCGACGCTCGCGATGCGGTGCTCGCGTGCGCCGAGCGCGGCGGCGATGCGCCGCGCGGCGTCGAGTTCGGCTGCATGGCGCTGGCCGTAGGCGACCGACAGTGCGTAGGTCTCGAAGCCCATGTCGCGGGCGATCGCGAGGCAGGTGGCGGAGTCCAGTCCGCCGGAGAGAAGGATGACGGCGCGCTCGGGATGGTTGGTCATGGCAGGGGGCTCCGGGCGGAGGCGAAAACAACAGGGCGCGGCACGCGGGCGTTCAGCGTCCCTGCGCGTCGTTCCACAGGATCTTGTGCAGTTGCAGCTGGAAGCGTACCGGCAGGCGGTCGCGCACGATCCACTCGGCGAGCAGGGTCGGGTCGAGGCTGCCCTGTACCGGCGACAGCAGGACGGTGCAGCGCCCGGCGAGGTCGTGCAGTGCGATCTGGGCCTTCGCCCACGCGTAATCGGCCTCGTCGGCGAGGACGATCTTGATCTCGTCGTGCGCGGTGAGGTGGGCGAGGTTTTCCCAGCGGTTGCGCGAGACCTCGCCCGAGCCGGGGGGCTTGAGGTCCATGATGCGCGACACGCGTGGATCGACCGCAGCGATGTCGAGCGCGCCGCTGGTTTCGAGCGATACCGAGAAGCCGGCGTCGCACAGGGCCGCGAGCAGCGGGAGGCAGGATTTCTGTGCCAGCGGCTCGCCGCCGGTGACGCACACGTGCGGGATGCCGTGAGTGGCGACCGCGTCGCGCACCTCGGCGATGCTGCGGTTTTCTCCGCCCTGGAAGGCGTATTCGGTGTCGCACCAGCTGCAGCGCAGCGGGCAGCCGGTCAGGCGCACGAACACCGTGGGCAGGCCGACACGCGTCGACTCGCCCTGGATTGACGCGAAGATCTCGGTGATCCGCAGCCTGGGGCCGGCGGTTTCGGAAAGGGTCATGCGGACTTCAGGACTTGCGTGCGAGGCGCTGCTTGGCCGCCTTGCCTGCGGAGCTGTCGGGGAAGCGTTCGACGAGCTTCTTCAGCGTTTCCTGCGACGACTTGGCGTCGCCCAGGGCTTGCTGGCAGTTGGCCATGCCGAGCATGGCGTCGGGCGCGACGGGGTCGTTCGGCCAGTTCGTCAGCACGCTCTTGAAATAGTTGTTGGCGACAGCGACTTCCTTCGCCTGCAGGGCGGCATTGCCGGCCCAGAAATGCGCGCCGGGCTGCACGCCGCTGCGCGGGTAGCGCTTGATGAATTGGTCGAAGGCGGCTTGCGCTTCCTTGTACTTGCCTTCCTTGAGCAGGTTCAGCGCGGCTTCGTAGTCGCGCGACTCGGCTGCGGGATCGGGCGCGGGGGCTTCCGGCGCGGCTGCGACCGGTGCGGTCTCGAGCTTGCGCACGCGGTTGTCGAGATCGACGTAGAAATCGCGTTGGCGCTGCTTCAGCGCTTCGATCTCGTGCAAGAGGACTTCGAGTTGTCCGTGGAGTTTCGATACTTCGGTGCGAAGCAGCTCGTTCTGGTTCGCCAGTTCGAGCTGCCCGCTGCTGCTGGCCTCCAGCCGTTCGATGCGGGGGGTGATGTCCGTGCGCAAGTTGGTGATTGCGCGCCGCGCCTCCTCGTCGTCGAACAGCGCGTGGGACGGCGCGACGTACGACAGGGCGGCAACGACCGCGAGCGGCAGGAGGCGCGTCATCAGAATTCGCCCGAGTAGAGCATGTCACCGCGACGGTTCTGCGCGAAGCAGTCTTCCGTCGCTTCCGTGCAGCGCGGCTTTTCCTCGCCGAGGCTGACGGATTCGATCTGCGTTTCCTTGGCGCCGAGCAGGGTCAGGGCCTTGCGCACGGCGTCGGCACGTTTCTGGCCGAGGGCGAGGTTGTATTCGCGGCTGCCGCGCTCGTCGGCGTTGCCCTGGATCAGCATCTTCATCGTCGGGTTCTGCACGAGGAACTTGGCGTGCGCTTCGACCAGCGGACGGGCCTCGTCACGGATGACGTAGCTGTCGAAGTCGAACATCACGCTGCGCTTGGACAGGATGTTCTTCGGGTCGGTCAGCGCGGCGATGCCGGAGCCGGATGCGCTCGGGGCGGTCACGGTGGCGACGCCGGAGCCGGCGCCCTGGCTGCGCTCATCGACAGCGGCGCCGGCGGCGGGCTGGTCGAAGGTGCCGGTGCTGCTGCAAGCGGCGAGAAGGGTGGAAAGGAGGACGGGGACGAGCACTTTTTTCATGGGGTTTCCTGATCTAGTCGAACAGTGTTGTTGCTTGCGGGAGGGAGTTACCGGCTCTGCGGGCCCCAGGAGGGCTCGCGGACATCGGCGGCCTGCACCGACAGGCGCTGCTTCACCCGGCCGTCGGACGAAACTGCTGCAAGCACTCCGCGGCCGCCGGCGTCGGTGGCGTAGAGGATCATGCGGCCGTTGGGCGCGAAGCTGGGCGACTCGTCACGCGCCGAGTCGGTGAGGATCGTGGTCTGGCGGGTGGTGAGGTCCATGATGGCCACCTGGAAGCGCCCGCTGTTGCGCGTGATGAAGGCAAGGCTCGTGCCGTCGGCCGAGGGGCGCGGGGTCACGTTGTAGTTGCCTTCGAAGCTGACGCGCTGGGCACTGCCGCCGCTGGAGGAGGTACGGTAGATCTGCGGGCTGCCGCCGCGGTCGGAGGTGAAGTAGATCCACGCGCCGTCGGGCGACCATGCGGGTTCGGTGTCGATGCCAGGCGAAGTGGCGAGGCGGCGCACGCCGGAGCCGTCGGCATTAAGGACGTAGAGCTGCGACTGGCCGTCCTTCGTGAGCACGACGGCGAGGCGCTGGCCGTCCGGTGCCCAAGCCGGGGCGGAGTTGGAGCCCTTGAAGTTCGCGACCACCTGGCGCTGGCCGGTGGCAAGGGTATGCACGTAGACGACGGGCTTCTTGGCCTCGAACGAGACGTAGGCGAGACGCTGGCCGTCCGGCGCCCAGGCGGGCGAGATGATCGGTTCGCGCGAGGCCAGTGCGGCGGCGGCGTTCATGCCGTCGGCGTCGGCGATCTGCAGCTCGTAGCGCGGCGCCGCGTTCGGGCCGCTCTTGACGACGTAGGCGATGCGGGTCGAGAAGTAGCCGGGCTGGCCGGTGAGCTTCTCGTAAACGAAATCGGCGATCTTGTGGCCGATGGCGCGGTTCTGTGCCGGGGCCATGCGCATCGACAGACCGCCCAGTTCGGTTTGCTTCTGCGTGTCGAAGAGGCGGAAGCGCACTTCGAAGCGGCCGTCGCCTTGCTGAAAGATGCTGCCGGTCAGCACCGCGTCGGCGCCGCGGCCGCGGACCGAGGCCATATCGGGAACGGCCGTAACGGGGAAGGCGGCGAGGCCCATGTCGACGAGGCTGAAGAGTCCGCTGCGCTCGAGGTCGGCGCGCACGACGTCGGTGACGCCACGCGGCAGGCTGCCTTCGTTTTCGAACACGGGGATCGCGACGGGGAAGCGGCTCGCGCCGGCGCCCGTGATCTCGATCGACAGCTGTGCATGCGCGACGGCGCTGACGAGGGTCAGTGCGGCAGCGATGAGCAGATGGTATGCGGAGCGGAGTTTTCTCATGGCTGGGGCTTGCCTAAAGGCGAATTATAACGAATGGAGTCGAACGCGATGCCTAAAGATCGAAACTGATTCGAATGGTTCCCTTATTCTTCGAGCGGCCGGAAGCGCAGTTCGAGGGTGCGCTCGAACAGTTCCGGCTCCTTGGGCAGCGGCAACGGGCTCGAACGCCGGATCGCGCGCTCGATCGCATCGTCGAGCGCCGCGACGCCCGAGGAGCGCTTGAGGCGGATCGCGAGCACCTCGCCGCTGGGGAGCTGATCGACCTCGAACACCGCCTCGGGGTTGCCGCTCAGACCGGGCGGGCGCAGCAGATTGCCGCGCACCTTGGTGCTGATCGCGTTCCGGTAGGCGTCGACGACGCCCTTCGTGCGCGTGGCCGACGAACGTGCGGCATCCTCGCGCATCATGCGTTCGAGGTCTGCGCGGGCGCGGGTTTGCGCCGTTTCCTGCGCGAGCTTCTGCGCCAGGTAATCGTCCTTGGGCGGTGTCACCGGCTTGGGCTCGGGCTTCTTGGGCTCCGGCTTCGGTTCGGGCTTCTTCGGCTCGGGTTTGGGTTCCGGTTTGGGCTCGGGCTTCGGTTCCGGTTTGGGCGGTTTCTTGACCTCGGGCGCCTTGGTCGCGATGTCCGGCTTCGGTTCGGGTTTCTTCGGCTCGGGCTTGGGTTCGGGCTTCGGTTCCGGCTTGGGCTGGGGTTTGGGCGGCTCCGGCCTGGGTTCGGGTTTCGGCTCCGGCTTGGGTTCCGGCGCGGGCGGCGGTAATGTCGGTTGGGCCGCGGGCGGGGCGACGAGTTCGACTTCGAGCGCCGCGGGCGGACTGCTCTGCCAGCGGATGCCGAAGATCAGGAACGCAACGAGGCCCAGGTGAACGGCGACCGTCAGCGCCAGCGAGGCCCATTTGCCGGGCTGGTCGCGCTGCAGGTCAAGGTGCGTGTCTTTCATCGGGTGCTGCTGGTGCTCGTCTGGAGGCCGACCTTCTGGAAGCCGGCCTTGCGGATGCTGTCCAGCGTGTCCATCACTCGTTCGTACGACACCTGCTTGTCTGCGGCGACCAGGATCGGTTGCTGCGGATTGCGCTGCAGCGCGTTGTGCAGTTCGCGCAGCAATTCGGTGTTGCTCATCTTCTGCTCGGTCGAGTTGCTCGTGACCTTGAAGGTCAGCGAGCCGTCCTTCTTCACGGACACCACCATCGCTTCGGCCGGCGGTTGCGGCACTCCGCCCACGGTGGGGAGATCGACGCTGCCGGTCTGGATCATCGGCGCGGTGACCATGAAGATCACGAGCAGCACCAGCATCACGTCGATGTAAGGCACGACGTTGATCTGGTTCATCAGGCGGCGCTGGCGCATCGGTGTTTCCTCCCGCTCAGCGCAATTGGCGCTGCAGGATGTTCGAGAACTCTTCCATGAAGCTCTCGAAGCGGATGCTGATGCGGTCGATGTCGTGCGCGAAGCGGTTGTAGGCGACCACCGCTGGGATCGCGGCGAAGAGGCCGATCGCGGTGGCGACCAGCGCCTCGGCGATGCCCGGGGCGACGTTCGCGAGGGTTGCGGAGCTGACGTTGGACAGGCCGCGGAAGGCGTTCATGATGCCCCACACGGTGCCGAAGAGGCCGATGTACGGGGACACCGAGCCGACCGAGGCGAGGAAGGCGAGGTGCGCTTCGAGATCGTCGACCTCGCGCTGGTAGGTGGCGCGCATCGCGCGCCGCGCGCCGTCGATGACCGCCGCGTGATCGTGGCTCTTGCTGCGTAGCTTGGTGAATTCGCGGTAGCCGGACTCGAAGATGCGCTCCATGCCGCCGGTTTCATGACGCGCGGCGGCGGCCGACTGGAACATCGAGTTGAGGTCGCCGCCGCTCCAGAAGTCGCGCTCGAAGCCGTTGGTCTTGTTGCGGGCGGCGCGGATCTGGAAGGATTTGCGGAAGATCCAGTACCAGGACAGGAGCGACAGGCCTGCGAGCAGGGCCATGACGAGCTGGACCAGGACACTGGCCTGGCCGATGAGGCTGATGATCGAGAGATCGTGAGTGGCGGTCATGCTTGTACGAGTTTTTCCAGTTTTGTGCGCATGTCTGCGGGGAGCGGGGTTGGGCGTTTCCTGTCGAGGTCGACGCAGGCGATGACGAAGCGGCCGCGGAACAGGACTTCTTCGCCGCGCATTACCTTCTGCACGAACACCAGGCTCGCGCCGCGGAGCGTTTCGACCCCCGTCGTGACATGTAACGCATCATCGAGCATTCCGGGTGACAGATAATCGCCGGCGACGGACCGGACGACGAAGCCGATGCGCTGCTCGGTCAGCAGCTTCTGTTGTTCGAAGCCCGCTGCGCGCAGCCATTCGGTGCGCGCGCGTTCGCAGTAGCGCAGGTAGTTGGCGTAGTAGATGACTCCGGCGGCGTCGGTATCCTCGTAATACACTCGGACCGGCAGCGAAAATACGCAGTTTTCGCCGGAGATCGACGACGGGCGAGGTGTGTGCATCGCAACATTCTAGCCGACGGTGCGCCTTATTTAACATCCGCGGCGCCCGGACTGTTTTGCAAAAGGTAAGGTGAGGTCGGCCCTGCGTTCGGCTGCGGTGCAGCAAGGGGCGCAAGAGCCGGTTCCGAAATGCTATCCTTCCACATCCCCGACAAGTCCATTTCCGTTTGCACAGGTCGTAACGTGGTTCTTCCATTCTTCGGCAAGAAGCCCGCTCCCGGTACGCCGCCGTCAGGTACCGCGCCTTCGTCGGCGACGCCGCCAGCGGAGCCGCCTGAGCTGTCCAAGCTGGATTTTTCGGTCGGCGACCCGACGCACGCCCTGGCGCATTGCGCCGGCCAGGTCGAAGTGCAGGAGATGGGTGCGGGCATCGGTGCTGCCTATGAGGAAGCCGCCGTGCTGTACGCGAACGGAAACACGGTGGAGGCGGAGGCGGCGCTCAATGCGGTGCTGGACGGGCAGGGCAGCCATACGGGCGAGGGCCTGTGGATGATGCTGCTCGACCTGTACCGGCTGACCGGGCAGCGCCAGCGTTTCGAGGCGCGGGTGCTGGACTACGCGACGCGCTTCGAGCGGTCGCCGCCGCCGTGGACGGATTTGTCGAGTGCGCAGGAAAATCCGCGTTCGAACGTGGCGCCGATGGTGAACATGTCGGGCAGCCTTTCCGGTCAGGCCGCGGCGCAGTTCCAGCAGATCGCCATCATCGGCAAGAAGAGCGGCGCGATCCGCATCGATCTGGGGCGTCTGCGCTCGGTCGATGAAAACGGATGCACGCTGTTTCGCAACGTGTTGCGCGAACTCGCGGCGGAGCGCGTGAAGGTGTCGCTGCTGAACTGCGGCCAACTCGCGGAGATGCTGGCCGGACAGGTGCGCACCGGCGAGCCCAGCGGGCGGGACATCTGGCTGCTGATGCTGGAGATGCTGCAGCACACCGGCGAGCAGGAGCGTTTCGAGAACCTGGCGGTGGATTACGCGATCACCTTCGAGGAGTCGCCGCCGTCCTGGGAGGCGCGCGTCGCACAGGCGGCCTCGACGACGGCAGTCCATGAGGTCGCGCTCGATCTGGACGCGCCCGCGAGCGACGATTTCGTGCTCGACGGGGACCTTACCAGCGCGGCGGTCGAGAAGATCCGCAAGCTGGCCGCGCACGCGAGCGGCCTGCAGAGCGTCGAGGTCGACTGTGGCCAGTTGCGCCGCATCGATTTCGTCAGCGCGGGCACGCTTTTCAATATTCTTGCAACCCTGCAGGCGCAGGGTAAGACGGTCGTGCTGCGCAATGTTAACGCGATGGTCGCCGCATTGCTGCGGGTGATGGGGGTCGATCAGGTCGCCGTGGTGCTGCTGCGTAGCTGACCGGATTCGCCGTCCTTTCGGACTCGAGGAAAATCGAATGGAACAGTATCACGGCACCACGATCCTCTCGGTGCGCCGCGGCAATCGTGTCGCGCTGGGAGGCGACGGCCAGGTCACCCTGGGCAATATCGTCATCAAGGCGACGGCGCGCAAGGTACGGCCGATCTATCAGGGCAAGATCCTCGCGGGTTTCGCGGGCGGCACGGCGGATGCCTTCACGCTGATCGAGCGCTTCGAGGCAAAGCTGGAGAAGCATCAGGGCAACCTGCTGCGCAGCGCGGTGGAGCTTGCCAAGGATTGGCGCACGGACCGCGTGCTGCGGCGACTGGAGGCGATGCTGGCGGTCGCGGATCGCGACAATTCGCTGGTGATCACCGGTAATGGCGACGTGTTGGAGCCGGAGCTGGGCATCGTCGCGATCGGCAGCGGTGGCGCCTATGCGCAGTCGGCGGCGCGCGCGTTGCTGGAAAACACTGAGCTTCCACCCGAGGAAATCGTGCGTAAATCACTGCAGATCGCGGGCGATCTGTGTATTTATACCAATCAGAGCCACGTGATCGAGGTGATCGAGGGATGACGCAGATGACCCCGCCGGAGATCGTCTCCGAACTCGACAAGCACATCGTCGGACAGGGCAAGGCGAAGAAGGCCGTTGCGATTGCGCTGCGCAACCGCTGGCGGCGCGCGCAGGTCGAGGAGCCGCTGCGCAGCGAGATTACGCCCAAGAACATCCTCATGATCGGGCCGACGGGCGTCGGCAAGACCGAGATCGCGCGCCGCCTGGCGCGCCTGGCAAACGCGCCCTTCATCAAGATCGAGGCGACGAAGTTCACTGAAGTGGGCTACGTCGGCCGGGATGTTGAGACGATCATCCGCGATCTGGTGGAGGTCGCGATCAAGGACGGGCGTGAGCGGGAGATGAAGACGGTGCGCGATCGTGCGATGGACGCGGCCGAGGACCGCGTGCTCGACGCGCTGCTGCCGCCGGCGCGCCCGGTTGGCTTCGCCGCCGACCCGGAGCCGCAGGACACGGCGACACGGCAGAAATTCCGCAAGAAGCTGCGCGAGGGCGAGCTCGACGACAAGGAGATCGAGATCGAGGTCGCCGCGAACGCGATGACGGCGGAGATTTTCGCGCCTCCGGGCATGGAGGAGCTCACGCAGCAGATCCAGGGCATGTTCCAGAATCTGGGCGGCGGCAAGAAGAAGCTGCGCAAGATGAAGATCGGCGAGGCGCTGAAGGCGCTTGCCGACGAGGAGGCCGTGCGCCTGATCAACGACGAGGAAGTGAAGGCGGACGCGATCCGTGCAGTGGAGCAGAACGGCATCGTGTTCCTCGACGAGATCGACAAGATCGCAGCGCGTTCGGATGTGCATGGTGCCGACGTGTCGCGCCAGGGCGTGCAGCGCGACCTGCTGCCGCTCGTCGAGGGCACGACGGTGTCGACCAAGTACGGCATGATCAAGACCGATCATGTGCTCTTCATCGCCAGCGGCGCGTTCCACCTGTCGAAGCCGAGCGATCTGATCCCCGAGCTGCAGGGGCGCTTCCCGATCCGGGTCGAGCTCGAGAGCCTGTCGGTGGAGGATTTCGTGTGCATCCTCACGCAGACTGACGCCTGCCTCGTACGGCAGTATCAGGCCTTGCTCGCGACCGAGGGGGTGACGCTGGAGTTCGCCGACGCGGGCATCCGCCGCCTCGCCGAGATCGCCTTCCAGGTGAATGAGAAGACCGAGAACATCGGCGCGCGGCGCCTGTATACGGTGATGGAGAAGCTGCTCGAGGAGATTTCCTTCGAGGCCGGCAAGAGCGGCGTGGACAGGCTGATGATCGACGCGGCATACGTCGATGGGCGGCTTGAGGTGTTCGCCCAGCGTGAGGATCTCGCGCGTTACGTTCTGTGAGGTGCTGAATGAAGTTCCTGATGTGCGTGGCGGCTTCGATGCTGGCGGCGGGTGCCGTGTCGGCGGCGGAGCCGGCCGTCAGCGTGTTTCACGGCGAGCATGACAATTACGACCGCACGGGCCTGTCCGTGCGCCTCGGTCCGCTGTGGGGGCGCGACTGGGGCGCGTGGCATGCCGGTCTGCACCCGGAACTGGAATTGAGCCGGTTTCATTACAGTGGTTCGAGCGCTGGCCCGAACACGCTGAACCAGGCCGGTGCGATCGGCATGCTGCGCATGGTGCGCGGTAAAGGGAATTTCCAGCCTTACGCCGAGTTGGGTCTTGGTGCCGCGCTCCTGAGTCGCACGGACCTGGGGCCCAAGGTGTTCTCGACGGCCTTCCAGTTCTCGCAGCACGCGGGCTTGGGCCTCGAGCTGGGCGGCCGGTTTTCGGTGGGCTGGCGCTTTTCGCATTATTCGAACGGCGACATCGAGACGCCCAACCACGGCATCGACCTGCATCAGTTGCTGATCGGCGCGAGCTTCTGAGCCTGCGCCTGCGCATCGCGAGGGGCCCTGTCGGGCCCTTTTTTGTCGCCGCCGTCCTGCGGCGGTTTCGCTGAACCTCTTCGCCCTTAATGCTGATCCGCATCGTTTCGATCCTCTTCCCGCTGTTCGCGCTGACTGCATTGGGCTACTTCGTCGGCAGGCGGATGCGGCCGGACCTGTCGCATGCGAACAAGCTCAATATGGACGTGTTCATCCCGGCGCTGGTGTTCGCGGCGCTCGCGAACAAGGAATTCCGCGTCGCGGAGTTCGGCTCGCTGACCGTCGCGACGCTGCTGATGGTGATCGGTTCGGGTGCGGCCGGCTACGTGCTCGCGCGCCTGTCGGGCATCGCGCAGAAAACTTTCGTGCCGCCGCTGATGTTCAACAATTGCGGCAACCTGGGGCTGCCGCTGGCGGTGCTGGCGTTTGGCGACGCGGCGCTGGCGCCGGCCGTGGTGATGTTCATGGTGTCGAACCTGCTGCACTTCTCGTTCGGTGCGTGGCTGCTCGACCATCGCATCAAGGTGTGGACGGTGTGGCGGGTGCCGTCGGTGCTGGCGACCTTCGCGGGCTTGGCGGTCGGGATTGCCGGCATCGAGGTGTGGCCGCCGCTGATGCTCGCGATCAAGATGCTGGGCGATATTTCGATCCCGCTGATGCTGTTCGCGCTGGGTGTGCGCTTGACCGATTCGCGCATCGCCTCGCTCGGCCTGGGCCTGTATGCCGCCGTCGCGCGGCCCGTCGTAGGCATGGTGCTGGCGTTGGCGGTGCTGCAGATGTTCGACCTGTCGGCGCAGGAGCGCGCACTGGTGGTCGTGTTCGGTGCCCTGCCGCCGGCGGTGCTGAACTATATCTTCGCCGAACGCTACCATCAGGAGCCCGCGGTGGTCGCGTCGATGGTGCTGATCGGCAACGTTGCGGCGGTCGTGTTCCTGCCGATCGCGCTGGCGATGGTTCTGCCCTGAAACTACTGGAGGTCCGCATGACCGAAGCGCTGTTTCGCCTGGATGCCTATGCCCGTTCCTGTACTGCGCAGGTGGTCGCGGTCGACACGAACCGCGTCGTGCTCGACCGCAGCGTGTTCTACCCGACCGGCGGGGGGCAGCCGGGGGATTGCGGGGTGCTGATCGGGCCGGACGGGACGCGCGTGCCGGTTGTCGAGGCCGTGAAGGGCGAGGGCGGGACGGTCGTGCATGTGCTTGCCGAAGGCGCGGAGGCGCCGCCGGCGGGGGCGGCCGTGACGGCGGAGATCGACTGGGAGCGGCGTTACCGCTTGATGCGATATCACACCGGACTGCATCTGCTGTGCGCGGTCGTGGCGGCGCCGGTGAGCGGCGGGCGCATGGCGGAGGACAAGGCGCATCTCGATTTCGACATCGAGATGGACAGGCTCGACGCGGCACAGATCGAGGCGCGGCTCAATGCCCTCGTCGCAGCCGATTCGCCGGTCGAGGCGGGCGAGATCAGCGAGGCGGAGCTGGATGCGAATCCCGGGCTGGTGAAGACGATGTCCGTGCAGCCGCCGCGCGGCCAGGGCAGCGTGCGCACGATTCACATTCCCGGCGTCGATCTGCAGCCCTGCGGCGGCACCCACCTGCGACGCACCGGCGAAGTCGGGCCGCTGAAGGTCGTGCGCATCCGCTCTGAAGGCAAGCGCAACAAGCGGGTGACGGTCGCCTTCGCGGAGCAATGAGCGCGGCGCGCCGGGCTCAGGTCCGGGGCGGGTGGGAGAGTCCGTCGAGCAGCCCTTTCAGCAGGTCGACCGGAACGGGAAAGACGATCGTCGAGGCCTTGTCGCCGGCGATCTGGGTGAGGGTCTGCAGGTAGCGCAGCTGCATCGCGGCGGGCTGGCGCGAGAGCATTTCGGCCGCGTTCATGAGGCTCTCCGCGGCCTGTTTTTCGCCTTCCGCATGGATCACCTTGGCGCGCCGTTCGCGTTCCGCCTCGGCCTGGCGGGCGATCGCGCGGATCATGTTCTCGTTGAGGTCGATGTGCTTGATTTCGACGTTCGCGACCTTGATGCCCCAGCCGTCGGTCTGTGCGTCGAGGATCTGCTGTACGTCGAGGTTGAGGCGCTCGCGTTCGGCCAGCATCTCGTCGAGTTCGTGCTTGCCGAGCACCGCGCGCAGCGTCGTCTGCGCGAGCTGGCTGGTGGCGACGAGGTAGTTCTCGACCTGGATGATCGCCTTCTGCGGGTCGATGACGCGGAAGAAGATGATCGCATTGACCTTCACGGAGACGTTGTCGCGCGAGATCACGTCCTGGCTCGGCACGTCGAGCGTGACGACGCGCAGGTCGACCTTGACCATCTGCTGGATGCCCGGGATCACGATGACGAGGCCCGGGCCCTTGACCTTCCAGAAGCGGCCGAGCATGAACACGACGCCGCGTTCGTATTCGCGCAGGATGCGCAGCGAACTCGCAGCGAGCGCAACGAGCAGGAGGAGGATCGTGCCGAGGCCCAGGTTGAGATCGAAGATCATGGCGGGATTCCTTCGCGGCGATTGGCCGGATCGGGGGTGAGCGGCTCGACGTGCAGGGTGAGCCCGTCGAGGGCGGTGATGCGTACGCGATCCCCGGGCGCGAGGGGCGCAGTGCTGAGCACGCGCCAGGATTCGCCCTGGACGAGGGCCCGTGCGCCTTCCGGGGTGACGGTGCTGACCGTTGCGAGCATGCCGATCATCTGCTCGCGGCCGCTGACGACGGGGCGTTGGCGTGTGCGGGCGGCGAAGCTGCCGACGGCCGCGATCGTCAGCGCGCTCGCGACTGCGAGCCCGACCAGGAAGGGCAGGGGAATGCCGAAGCCGGGGGCCTCGGTATCCATGAGGAACAGTCCGCCGACGACGAAGGCGACGATGCCGCCGACGCCGAGTGCGCCGAAGCTCGGCAGGAAGGCTTCCGCGAGCATCAGGATGGCGCCGAGGGCGACCAGCGCGACGCCGGCCCAGTTCACCGGCAGGAGCTGGAAGGCGTACAGCGCGATCAGCAGGCAGATCGCGCCGGCGACGCCTGGCACGCCGAAGCCGGGGCTGGTGAATTCGAAGAACAGCGCATAGACGCCGATCATCATCAGCACCAGCGCGAGCTGGGGATTGGACAGCAGGGCGAGCACGCGCACACGCCAGTCGGGCGCGATTTCGGTGATCGTCGCGGTGGCGGTCGACAGGCGCTGCGTGCGCCCGCCATCGAGTTTCACCTCGCGGCCGTCGAGCTTCGCCATCAGTTCGGGAAGGTTGGCGGCGATCAGGTCGATGACGCCCGCGGCGAGCGCCTCGTCCGCGGACAGGCTGGCGGCCTCGCGCACCGCGCGCTCGGCGAAGTCGCCGCTGCGCCCGCGCAGTTGCGCGAGGCTGCGCAGGTAGGCGGCGGCGTCGTTGCGGACCTTTTCCATCATGGCATCGCCGGTGCCTGCGGCGCTCCCGGCGGCCTTGCCGTCCTTGTCCTTGGCGTTGTCGTCCGTCTTCTCCTTGCGCGCAGCGTCGTCTTCCGGCTTGCCGCCGGGCATCCCGATCGCCACCGGCGTGGCGGCACCGAGGTTGGTGGCGGGCGCCATCGCCGCGATGTGGCTGGCGTACAGGATGTAGGTGCCGGCGCTCGCGGCACGCGCGCCTTCGGGGCCGACCCAGGTGGCGACGGGGATCGGGGCGGCGAGGATGTCCTTGATGATGGCGCGCATCGAGGTGTCGAGTCCGCCCGGCGTGTCCATTGCGAGCACGACCAGTCCGGCCTGTCGCGCACGCGCGCGGGCAAGTTCGCGTGCGAAGAAATCGGCGGTCGCTGGCCCGATCACGCCGTCGATGCGCAACACGACGACCTCCCCGGTCGGCGGGGCGGCGGCCGGGCGGTTGTGCAGCAGGAAGCCGAGGATCAGCAGGGCGAGCGCGAGCAGCGCCCAAATCGTTCTGCGCATACGCATTCCTGGCGCCGGAATGCATCCGGTGTGCGGCATGCACGAAGCATCCGATCGTATGAGTGCAGCGCGGTCGAGAGCGTTCCCCTACCGGCGACCGTCGGGAGGCGCGGATGCAAGAAGGGCGTGGCCGCCGGAGTGGCGGGCACGCCCTTCGCACGCACGACCGGCTTGCGCCGGCCGGGTATCAGGCCGACTTGGCCGGTTCGCAGGCTTCGACCGCAGGCAGCGCGATCTTGTTGTCCTTGCTGTACTGGTAGTCGTGGAAGATGTGCTCGGCGGACAGGATCTGGTAGGTGCCGTCGGCGCGCCGGTGCGAGGTGTCCTTGAGCCGGTAGGTGTAGTGGCCACAGGTCCAGCAGTCGAAGTTGCGCATGTGCGTGCACAGGCAGGTCTTGTCCATCACCTTGAGCCGCTTGGCGTCCGGGTGCAGCTCGAGTTCGCGGTTGTACGCGTTGATGTAGGCGCAGTTGCCGTTGCCGTCGAGCAGGTAGCCGTAGGCTTCGCAGTTCGGGCGGATGCCGGAGCCGATCGACGGGCTGCTTTTCAGCATGCGCATCGGATAGCCGGTGGGCGAGGTGTTGTTGACCTCGATGTCGTCTTCGTTGGCGTCGAAATAATGCTGCTGCACGTCTGGCGGCAGTCCGCATTCGTGCGACACGGTGAAGCGGGTGGCGACCTGTATCGCGGCGGCGCCGGTTTCGAGGAAGGACACGCCGTCGCTGCCGGTGAAGATGCCGCCGGCCGGGATTAGCGGGATGTCGAGCTTTTCGGCGATCAGGTAGTCGCGGATTTCGGCGACGATGGTGTGCAGGTCGTACGCGGACCAGTCCATACCGAAGCCGAGGTGGCCGCCGGCAAGGGGGCCTTCGACGACGACGTAGTCGGGCAGGCGGTTGGTGCGTGCCGACTTGCGCAGGAAGAGTACGAGTGCGCGCAGCGAGGAGACGATGATGCCGAGCTTGACGTCGCGGAAGCGCGGGTGGTCCTCGATCAGGCCGAAGGAGCCCAGGTGCAGACCGGCGGCGAGCGTGATGCCGTCGATGCCGGCATCCATCGCGGTACGAAGGCGCACGCGCAGCGTCTCCTTCGGCCCGTTCATCGTGAGCTTTTCCATGCAGTTGATGAAGATCAGCCCGTCACCGCGCTTGCGCTCCATCGTGCGGCGTACGTGGGTCTGGGTCGCCTCGGCGACCAGCCCGAGGTCGAACTGCACGTCCGACTTGTCGGTGTTGGCGACGTTGTACTTGTACTGCTTGAGCTTGTTGCGCACGTACTTGGTGTCGTAGCGACGGTCGCTGACGGTCGGCAGCATGGCGTCGGAGATATGCCCTATGCCGCCGAGGCGCGCGGCCTCGAGCGAGAGGTCCGACGTCGAGATGTCTACGCCCATCCCGCCAATCATGATCGGTACGTATTCCCTGCTCCCGAACCGCAGGCGGAAATCATCGAGACATTTCATATGTGTCTTCTACATTGCGTTGCTGTGCCGGCCAGCGGACAAATCGGCAAGGCGGGATTTTCCCACAGGCGGGCCCGGAAAGGGAAAAGCGCTTGCACCCCGGCCGTCGTAGGGACGGTCGGGGTGCGCGTGCTCGGACCTGAGGGCGCGCCGTTCAGCCGATCATGCCTGCGCCGACGGTGTTGTTGGTGCTCTCGTCGATGATGATGAAGGCGCCGGTGGCGCGGTTCTCGGCGTACGCATCGGCGAAGATTGGCTGCGCGAGTTTGAGCGTCAGGCGCGCGATATCGTTCATCGCCAGTGCCGTCGCGGGTTCCTGTTCGAGCGTGTTCACGTCGAGCCGGTAGTCGATCTTGGCGACCTTGGCCTTCACTTCGCGCGTGGTGTTGCGCAGCAGGTAGGTGCGCGCCGGTGACAGCGGCGTCTCGGACAGCCAGCACAGGGTTGCATCGATCTGTTTCAATTGCTCGGGTTGCTCGGCGCTCTTGACGATCATGTCGCCGCGCGAGATGTCGATCTCGTCGGCGAGCAGGAGCGTGACCGATTGTTCGTGGATTGCGCGCTCGATACCGACGCCGCCGATCTGGATGTCCTTGACGGTGCTGCTGCGGCCCGAGGGCAGGACGGTCACGGCGTCGCCGACGGCGATCTCGCCGGATTCGACGCGGCCCATGAAGCCGCGGAAGTCGTGCAATTCGGGGTTCGCGGAATCCTGCGGGCGGCACACGAACTGGACGGGGAAGCGGAAGTTTTCGGCCTGTTCGGTGTGGGCGGCGGGCACGGTCTCGAGGATTTCGAGCAACGTGGGGCCGTCGTACCAGCCGAGGCGTTCGCCGCGGTCGACGATCATGTCGCCGTTGAGCGCGGATAGCGGGATGAAGCGCACGTCCTTGATGCCGAGTTTTTCGGCGAAGGCGAGGTAGTCGGCCTTGATGCGTTCGTAGGTGGTCTGGTCGTAGTCGACGAGGTCCATCTTGTTCACGGCGACGAGGAGGTGCGGGATGCCGACGAGGCTGGCAAGGTAGGAGTGGCGGCGGGTCTGCGTGAGCACGCCCTTGCGTGCATCGACGAGGATGATCGCGAGGTTGGCGGTGGAGGCGGCCGTGACCATGTTGCGGGTGTACTGTTCGTGGCCCGGGGCGTCGGCGATGATGTACTTGCGCGTGCCGGTGGAGAAGTAGCGATAGGCGACGTCGATGGTGATGCCTTGCTCGCGCTCGGCCTGCAGGCCGTCGGTGAGCAGTGAGAGGTCGACGGCGCTCATGCCACGCTTGGCGGAGGTCTTCTCGATGGCGTTGAGGGTGTCGGCGAGGATGGTCTTGGTGTCGAACAGCAGGCGGCCGATCAGCGTGCTCTTGCCGTCGTCGACGCTGCCGCAGGTGAGGAAGCGCAGGAGGCCGTGGTCGGTGTCGGGCAGGTTTTCGAGGGCGGACATGGTTTTGTTTCCTTCAAGCTTTCTAGAATTCGGTGCTGCGTGTTGGGTTGCCGTTGGGGCGTGGGTGCTGCTAATCCGCCGGGGCCGCGCGGGGTATTCGCTCTGCGGCTGCGGAACTCGCGCAGCGGCGCGCTTCCGCGCCTGCGCTCAGACAGTCCTCGCCGCGCCGCGAACACCCCGCACGTCCCCGGCTACGTTCGGGGCTTTATTGGAGGGCAGTTCAATGCTGTTTCGCATCGCCGTCATTCCCATTGCACCTGTACTGTTAAGAACGGTTCAGAACGTCTTTGCTTTTCGTTCAACCTGCACTCAGTAAGAGCGGGGCGGGGTGTTTGCGGAGCGGCGAGGACTGTCTGAGCAGACAGCGCGGACGCGCGCTGTACTGCGAGTTCCGCAGCCGACGGAGCAAATTCCCCGCCGCGCTCGATTAGCACCCCGCACTTCGTCATCCGAAACCCTCAGAAATACCCTTCCTTCTTCCGCTGCTCCATCGACGCCTCGGAGGTCTGGTCGTCCAGACGGGTGGCGCCGCGCTCGGTGATTGTGGTGGTGGCAGTTTCAATCACGATCTTCTCCACGGTGTCGGCGGCCGACTCCACCGGTGCCGTGCAGGAGATGTCGCCGACGGTACGGAAACGTACCTGCAGTTCGACGATTTCCTCGCCGGCCTTCGGCAGGTTGGTCAGTTCGCCAGTCATCAGCGGCACGTTGACCGGCACGATGGCGCCTTGGCGGATGACCACCGGGCGCTGGTGGGCGAAGTAGATCGACGGCAGTTCGAGCTTCTCGCGTTCGATGTACTGCCAGACGTCCATTTCCGTCCAGTTGCTGATCGGGAAGGCGCGGATGTTCTCGCCCTTATGGCTGCGGGCGTTGTACAGGTTCCACAGCTCCGGGCGCTGGTTCTTCGGATCCCACTGACCGAACTCGTCGCGGAAGCTCATGATCCGCTCCTTCGCGCGCGCCTTCTCCTCGTCGCGGCGGGCGCCGCCGATGCACGCGTCGAAGCCGAATTCCTCGATCGCCTCAAGGAGGGTCACCGACTGGTGCTTGTTGCGTGACTCGTTCTCGTGCTTCAGCACGACGGTGCCGCGCTTCATGGAGTCTTCCACCGAGCGGACGATCAGCCGCTCGCCCAATTCGGCTGCACGCTTGTCGCGGAACTCGACCACTTCCTTGTAGTTGTGGCCGGTATCGATGTGCATCAGCGGGAAGGGGAACTTGCCCGGGCGGAATGCCTTCTCGGCGATGCGCAGCATGCAGATCGAGTCTTTGCCGCCGGAGAACAGCAGCACGGGGTTCGAGCACTGGCCGGCGACCTCGCGCATGATGTGGATCGCCTCGGCTTCGAGCCAGTCGAGGTGGGACAGGGTTTGACGGGTCAGCGTGGACATCTTCGTTCTCAGTTACTGGTGTTCTTGGCGCGCAGCGCACGCACTGCCGCTTTCATTCCGGCACGCAGCGCCGCCAGGCGTCGGCGCAGGCCGGGGTGCGAATAGGGGCCCGCCGGCGAGTGACGGTATGCGGTAGTGCCTGCCTGCTCGGTTTCCGGTCGGTGTTTCATGGTGTCAGCCCTTCTTGACGTGAAGGCCGCATTCCTTGGATGTCGGATCTTCCCACCACCAGCGGCCGGCGCGGATGTCCTCGCCGACCGCGATGGCGCGGGTGCAGGGAGCGCAGCCGATGCTGGGGTAGAACTGTTCGTGCAGGGCGTTGTGCGGCACTTCGTGCATGCGGATGTAGGCCCACACCTCGGTCTCGGACCAATCCGACAGCGGGTTGAACTTCACCAGTCCGTTGCCCTCGTCGAACTCGCGCGTCGGCAGGCCGGTGCGGGTTGCCGATTGCGCGGCGCGCAGGCCGGTGATCCAGGCCTGCTTGCCGGCCAGCGCGCGCTGCAGCGGCTCGACCTTGCGCATGTGACAGCAGGCCTTGCGCATTTCGACCGACTCGTAGAAGGCGTTGATGCCGTGGGTGCGGACGTAGGTCTCGACGGCGTCGGACTTCGGGAAGAAGACCTTCAGGCGCGTGCCGTAGTGCTGCTCGACCTCGCTCATCAGCGTGTAGGTCTCGGCGGGGAGGCGGCCGGTGTCGAGCGAGAAGACCTCGATCGGCAGCTTTTCGCGCAGGATCAGGTCGGTGAGCACCATGTCCTCGGCGCCGAAGCTGTTCGCGAAGGTGATTTCGCCCGCCGTGCCGAACTCGGCAACCGCCGCGCGCAGCAGCGCGAGGGCGTCGTCGGTCTTGCTGCTGACGGCCTCGACCAGCGGCTCGGTGAGTGCCGGATGGATGGCCGGATTCTTCGCCGCCGGGCGCAGCAGGCTGACTGCCCCGCTCATGCCTTCACTCCGACGCGCGCGACGCGGCGGAACAGCGGCTGCGGGTGGAGGACCGAGGCCTGGTAGGGCTCGGTGAAGTCAGCAAGGCTCGCGACGGCGGCGTCGAGCTGGGCGTCGGTGTAGCGGCCTTCGCGCGGCTGCAGCGTGTCGAAGCCGCAGCGCGTGAGGTAGTTGAACTGGTCGCGCAGGACTTCGCCGAAGGCGATGAGCTGGCCGGTGTAGCCGTAACGCGTGCGCAGCAGTGCGGCGGTCGAGTAGCCGCGGCCGTCGACGAATTTCGGGAAGCTCACGGCGATCACGGCGACGTGGCCGATGTCGTCGGCGAGCGCCTCGGGGCCTTCGTTGCCGGCGAACCACACGCCGACGTCGCCGCGTGCGGCGAGTTCGTCGCGGCGGGCAAGCCAGGTCGCGAGCGGCACGATCACGCGGCCGGCGGGCACGTCGAGGGCTGCGGCCTCTTCGCCTTCGGCGACGGTGAGGATCTGCCAGTCGTCGTTGACGATGCGGCCGTTCTTGATGACTTTAGACATTGGCGACCTTCCTGTGGGGCTGACGATCGGCATACACGCGCGTCTTGAACGGATCGAGGCCGATGCGGCGCACGGTGTCGATGAAGAGTTCGTCTTCGTGGCGTTCTTGGATGTAGGTTTCGATCAGTTCCGAGATCACGTCGGGCATCTCGGCGCGCGCGAACGACGGGCCGATGACCTTGCCGATCGCGGCGTTGTTGCCCTGGCTGCCGCCGATCGTGACCTGGTACCACTCCTCGCCGTTCTTATCGACGCCGAGGATGCCGATGTGGCCGACGTGGTGGTGGCCGCAGGCGTTCATGCAGCCGGAGATGTTGATCTCGATGTCGCCGACGTCGTGCAGGTAGTCGAGGTCGTCGAAGCGTTCCTGGATCGCAGCCGCGATCGGGATGGACTTGGCGTTCGCGAGCGAGCAGAAGTCGCCGCCCGGACAGCAGATGATGTCGGTGAGGAGACCGATGTTGGGCGTCGCGAGGCCGGCCTTGCGGGCGAGCTGCCACAGCGTGTGGAGCTCGGACTTCTTCACGTCGGCGAACACGAGGTTCTGTTCGTGCGTGACGCGCGCTTCGCCGAAGCTGAAGCGGTCGGCCCAGTCGGCGACCAGTTCGAGCTGCTCGGAGGTGATGTCGCCCGGGGGCACGCCCGGTTTCTTCAGCGACAGCACGACCGACGCGTAGCCGGGCTTCTTGTGTGCGCGCACGTTGCGCTTCACCCACGACGCGAACGCGAGGTCCTCGGCGATGTGGTGGTGATAGCCGACGTCGTCGGCCGGCAGGGCCTCGTAGGCGGGATCCTCGAAGAAGTCGGCGACGCGGTGCACTTCCTCGACCGTGAGGGTGTTGGGGCCGTCCTTGACGTGCGCCCACTCCTCGCGCACCTGCCAGCGGAACTCGTCGATGCCGAGCGCGCTGACGAGGATCTTGATGCGCGCCTTGAAGCTGTTGTCGCGGCGGCCATAGCGGTTATACACGCGCAGGATGGCTTCGCAGTAGGTGATGATGTGCTGCCACGGGATGAAGGATTCGATCTCGCGGCCGATGATCGGGGTGCGGCCGAGGCCGCCGCCGACGAGGATGCGAAAGCCGATCTCGCCCGCGTCGTTCTTCTTCAGGTCGAGGCCGATGTCGTGCACCTGGATCACCGCGCGGTCTTCCTTCGCGCCGTTCACGGCGATCTTGAACTTGCGCGGCAGGTAGGCGAACTCGGGATGGAAGGTGGCCCACTGGCGCAGGATCTCCGCCCACGGGCGCGGGTCGATGAGTTCGTCGCCGGCGACGCCCGCGAAGGGGTCGGAGGTGAAGTTGCGGATGCAGTTGCCAGAGGTCTGGATCGAGTGCATCTCGACCTTGGCCAGCTCCGCGCACATCTCGGGGATCACTTCCAGCGGCGACCAGTTGAACTGCACGTTCTGGCGCGTGGTGAAGTGCACGTAGCCCTTGTCGTAGGTGCGCGCGAGTTCGGCGAGCTTGCGCAGCTGGCGGCTGGCGAGGTGGCCGTAGGGGATCGAGACCCGGAACATCGGCGCATGGCGCTGGATGTATAGGCCGTTCTGCAGGCGCACGGGACGGAACTCGTCGTCGCTGAGCTCGCCCGCAAGGTGGCGGCGCATCTGGTCGCGGAATTGCGCGACGCGCTCATCCACGAGTTTCT
The DNA here is from genome assembly GCF_001190925.1 of Azoarcus sp. CIB. Lineage (NCBI taxonomy): Bacteria > Pseudomonadati > Pseudomonadota > Betaproteobacteria > Rhodocyclales > Zoogloeaceae > Azoarcus > Azoarcus sp. CIB. The sequence goes on along the minus strand of NZ_CP011072.1, from coordinate 4,708,242 downwards.
GGTCATAGGCGTCGTATCGGTACATCGCGTCTCTCTCGTTGAATCCGTCTGTTTTGTCGTGGCTTAGTGGCTGACCAGCTTGGCACCCACCAGGACCAACATGGTTGCCAGGATCGGGCGCAGGATCCGGTCCGGCACTTTGGTCGAAATATGGCTGCCGAGCCAGATGCCGGGGAGCGAGCCGACGATCAGGCTGCCGAGCAGGAACCAGTCAACACTGCCGAGCATCCAGTGGCCGATGCCCGCGACCAGGGTCAGCGGCACCGCGTGGGCGATGTCCGAGCCCACGATGCGCAGCGCGGGCATCGCCGGGTAAAGAAAAAACAGCGCAGTCACGCCGAGCGCGCCGGCACCCACCGAAGAGATCGAGACCAGCACCCCGAGCACCGCGCCGGTCAGCACGGTCAGCCGCGCCGTGCGCGCGGGATCGGGTTCGGCGCCAACGTGCCTGAGGGCATAGGCCTGGATCTGCTTGCGGAAGACCAGCGCCACCGCCGTCAGCAGGAGCGCGACACCCAGCGCGACCTTGATCAGTGCGGCTGCGCCGTCGATGCCGCCCGGTGCAAAATTGCCGACCAGCACCAGCGTGAGTATTGCGGCCGGGATGCTACCGGCGGCGAGGCGCTTTGTCACCGCCCAGTCGACCGTGCCTTTCAGGCCGTGGGCGAGGGTGCCGCCCGTCTTGGTGATCGCGGCGTAGAGCAGGTCGGTGCCGACCGCGACCGAGGGATGGATGCCGAACAGCAGCACGAGCAGCGGCGTCATCAACGATCCGCCGCCGACGCCGGTCAATCCGACGATGGCGCCGACCGCGAACCCGGCGACTGTGTAGGCAAAGTCCATGAAAACGTTCCCCTTGTATGGTGCGGTGCATCGTATGTGGGTGGTACAGGATCAAAAAGATGGTTTGCGTTAAACTTTAAGAAGTTTTGGTTATAAAGGGATGGCGATGAACCTCCAGCAGCTGCGTTACATCCATGAAGTCGCGCGTCGCGGGCTGAATGTTTCCGAGGCCGCGGAGGCGCTGTTCACGTCGCAGCCGGGGGTGTCGAAGCAGATCCGGCAGTTCGAGGCGGAGCTGGGGGTCGATATCTTCGTGCGTCACGGCAAGCGCCTGGTGGACGTGACGGCGCCGGGGCGGCAGGTGCTGGCGATCGCCGAGCGGATGCTGCGCGACGCCGACAACCTGCGCCAGGTCGGGGACGAGTTCACCAACGAGGTCGCGGGGGATCTCTCCATCGCGACCACCCACACGCAGGCGCGCTACGTGCTACCGCGGGTGATCCGCGACTTCATGCAGCGTTTTCCTCAGGTGAAGCTGTCGCTGCATCAGGGCAGCCCGCGCCAGGTGTGCGACATGGTGATGTCGGGCGAGGCGGATATCGCGATCGCGACCGAGGCGATCGCCGAATACGACGAACTGGTGATGCTGCCGTGTTACCAGTGGAACCGCTGCATCGTCGCGACGCCGCGCCACCCGATCCTGAAGGAGCATCCGCTGACGCTGGAGGCGATCTCGCGCTACCCGGTGATCACCTACGACGACGCCTTCACCGGACGCAGCCTGATCAACAAGGCCTTCCTCGGGCGCGGCTTGCGGCCGAACGTGGTGCTGACGGCGCTGGACTCCGACGTGATCAAGACCTACGTCGCGATGGACCTCGGCATCGGCATCGTCGCGCGCATGGCCTATGACGCTTCGGCCGACAAGGCGCTGGGGATGGCGGACGCGTCGCATCTCTTCGAGTCGAGCACGACGCGCGTGGGGCTGCGGCGCAATGCCTACCTGCGCGGCTATGTGTATGCGTTCATCGAGCTCTTCGCGCCGCACCTGACGCGACGCATGGTGGATGTGGCGCTGGCGGGCGGGGGCGAGGACTACGGAATGTAGTCGTCCGCCAGCAGGCGGTCGAGCGCTGTCGCGTCGCCGCCCGCGAGCGCCAGCATCAGCGCGACGCGGGCCTGCGACGCGGGCAGTTCGCCGGCGGGATGCGTGCCGAGGCGATCATCCATGGCCTTGCGGCCGATCGGCCCCATGCCTACGCGGGAGGCGCGGATCACCGGGATGCCGCGTGCGACGGCAGCGGCGACGGGGGGCTCCCATGCCGAGGGCAGGCTGCCGTTACCGGGCAGCGCGAGCACGAGGCCGCGTGCGCCGTCCGCGATCAACAGGTCGGGGAGTCCGGGCGGCGTGCCGGCGCCGATGTAGAGGACGTCGACTCGGGGCAGTTCGGCGAGATCCGGCGCGAGTGCGATGAGCGGTCGGGGCGCGGCCGCAGGAGGCGCGAAGTAGCGCAGCGGGTCGGTGCGGCCGATCGCACCGGCGCTGGCGCCGCCGAAGGCATCCAGGCGGTGGGTTTCGCGTTTGCGCACGCCGAGGGCGGGATAGATCGCGTCGCCGAAACTGACGAGCACACCCCGGCCGGCGCTGTCCGCGTGGGCGGCGACGCAGGCGGCGCTGTAGAGGTTCATCGGGCCGTCCGCCGACAGCGCGGTCGCGGGGCGCATCGCGGCGGTGAGGACCACGGGTTTGGCGCTGGCGTGCGTCAGGGCCAGGAAGGCAGCGGTCTCTTCCAGTGTGTCGGTGCCGTGCGTGATGACGACGCCGTCGATGGCGTCGTCGTCGAGCAGGGTCTGCACGCGCCGGCCGAGGACCAGCCAGTGCGCGGGCGCCATGTTTTTGCTGTCGAGGCTGAACAGCTGCTCCGCGCGGATCCCTGCAATCCCTGCGAGTTGCGGCACGGCGGCAAGCAGCGCGTCCGCGCCGAGCGCGCCGGCGGTGTAGCCGGTGGTGTCGGTCGCGGATGCGGCGGCGCCGGCGATGGTGCCGCCGGTGGCGATGAGGGCGAGGGTGGGCATGGCGGCTTCCTCCGGCCGGGCGATCAGCTGGTGCGGAACACGGCGATGCGGCGCGCGCGTTCCTGATCGAGCAGGCGGGTTGCGACGTCGCCGGGGACGCCCAGCGTCTCGAACACCGAGCCGGCGAGTTGCAGGCCCGATTCCAGCGTCTCGGGAATCACGACCGTCGCGCCGGCGTCGCGCAGGGCCTGCGCGTGGGCCTCGTCGCGCGCGCGGGCGGCGATGCGGATGTTGGGCGAGGTGGCGCGGATGCCCTTGACGGCATGCAGCGCGGCGGCGGTGCGGTCCATCGTCAGCACGACCGCGACTGCGCGTTCGAGGTGCAGGCGGCGCAGCAGCTCCGGGCGGCTGGCGTCGCCGAAATACACCGGGGCGTTCTCCGCCCGCATCTGCTTGACGAGCTTCGCATCGGATTCCAGCGCGAGGTAGGGGATGCCCTGTTCGGACAGCAATTCGCCGATGAGCCGGCCGACGCGCCCGTAGCCGGCGATGATCACGTGGCCGCTGAGCTGTTCGAGCTGCCGCTCTTCCTCGAAGACGGGTTTGCCGACGCGCGCGTCGATGCTGTTGCCGAGCTTGCGCCCGAGCAGGGTGAGCGAGGGCGTGATGAGCATCGACAGGCCGACGACCAGCAGCATGAAGTGGCCGACCTGCGGATCGAGCAGCTCGAGGCCGAGCGCCATGCCGATGACGATGAAGGCGAACTCGCCGCCCTGGCCGAGCATGATGCCGCCCTCGGTCGCGCGGCCCCAGGACAGGCCGAAGAGGCGGAACAGCACGATCAGGATCAGCGCCTTGATCGCGAGCACGCCGATCACCGACAGCGGCAGCAGCAGCGGCTGGGCGAGGATTGCGCTGATGTCGATGCCCATGCCGACGGACATGAAGAACACGCCCATCAGCAGGCCCTTGAAGGGCTCGATCGTGACCTCGACCTCGTGGCGGAACTCCGTCTCGGCGATCAGCAGGCCGGCGAGGAGCGCTCCCATCTCCATCGACAGGCCGGCCGCGCGCGTGAGCACGGCGACGCCGAGGGTCGTCAGCAGCGTCACCGCCATGAAGGACTCGGACTGGCGGCTCGCGGCGATCTGGTGGAAGAGCGGGCGCACGACGCGGCTGCCGATGAAGTAGATCAGGCCGACGGTGATGACGCCCTTGAGGGCGGCGATGGCCATCAGCGCCGCGACGCTGTCCCCCGATTTCTGGCCCAGCACCGTGACCAGGACCAGCAACGGCACGACCGCGAGATCCTGGAACAGCAGCACCGAGAAGGTCGCCTGGCCGAGCGGGGTGCCGAGCTCGCGGCGCTGCGTGAGCAGCTGCATGACGACGGCGGTCGAGGAGAAGGACAGCACCACGCCGAGCACGACGGACGATTCGATGCTGTTGCCGAACGCGTAGGCGATGCCGCCGATCGTGAGTGCCGACAGGCCGACCTGCAGGTGCCCCAGGCCGAACACGAGGCGGCGCATCGCCCACAGGCGGTCGATGGACATCTCCAGCCCGATCATGAACATCAGGAAGATCACGCCGAATTCGGCGAACACAGCGACGTCTTCCTGGCGCGAGAAGGTCAGGTAGCGCAGCCACGGCGAGGCATCCGTGTGCTGGCCGAGGCCGAAGGGGCCGACGATCATCCCGACCGTGAGGAAACCGAGCACCGGATTGATGCTGCGCCGCTGCAGCAGCGGGATCAGCACGCCGGCGAGCGCGAGGAAGAGGATGACTTCGTGAAGGAAGGCGGGTGCGTCGTGCGCGTCCATTAACGGATCTTGTCTTGTCGTATGCCGTAAGTGTATCGGATCGGTGCGCCCCCAGAACCTGCGGACAACACTGCCTGCGGGGTGCGCGCAGCGCCGGGCTTACGGACTGGAGTCCGCCAGTTGCGCCTCCTCGCGTTCCTGCTGCTGCAGGGCCCACATGCGGGCATAGTCGGCGCCGCGCGCGAGCAGTTCGGCATGCGTGCCGCGCTCGACGATGCGGCCTTGGTCGAGCACGATGATCTCGTCGGCGTTCATGATGGTGGAGAGCCGATGCGCGATCACGAGCGCGGTGCGCCCTTCGGCGGCGAGGTCGAGCTGGGCCTGGATCGCCTTCTCGGTCTTGGAATCGAGCGCCGAGGTGGCCTCGTCGAAGATCAGGATGGCCGGGTTCTTCAGCAGCGCGCGGGCGATGGCGACGCGCTGCTTCTCGCCGCCGGAGAGCTTTAGCCCGCGCTCGCCGACGCGCGTCTCCCAGCCGTCGGGCAGGCGCGCGATGAAGTCGATGAGCTGCGCGGCGCGCGCGGCGGCCTCGACTTCGGCGCGGCTCGCGTCGGGGCGGCCGTACTGGATGTTGTAGAACAGCGTGTCGTTGAACAGCACCGTGTCCTGCGGGACGATGCCGATCGCCTGGCGCAGGCTCGTCTGCGTGAGCGCGCGCAGGTCGTGGCCGTTCACGCGGATCGCGCCCTGCTGGACGTCGTAGAAGCGGTACAGCAGGCGGGCGAGCGTCGACTTGCCCGAGCCCGAATGGCCGACGACGGCGACGGTGCGCCCGGCCGGAATCGCGAAGTCGACGTCGTGCAGGATTGTGCGCTTGGGATCGTAGGCGAAGCCGACGTGCTCGAAGTACACGCTCGCGGGGCCGGGCAGCAACGCGAGCGCGTCGGGCGCGTCGGCGACCTCGCGGTGCTGGTGCATCAGGCCGAACATGCGCTCGATGTCGGTGAGCGACTGGCGCAGCTCGCGGTACAGCACGCCGAGGAAGTTGAGCGGGATGTAGAGCTGGATCAGGAAGGCGTTGACCAGCACGATGTCGCCGATCGTCATCGCACCGCTTGCGACGCGGCTGGCGGCCTGCCACATCATCGCCGTGACGCCGACGGCGATGATCGCGGCCTGGCCGATGTTGAGCGCCGACAGCGACATCTGGTTGGTGACCTGGGCGTTGGTCCACTTCTGCATCTGCTCGTCGTAGCGGCGCGCCTCGAAGTCCTCGTTGTTGAAGTACTTGACCGTCTCGAAGTTGATCAGGCTGTCGATCGCGCGCGCGTTCGCGGCCGAGTCGAGCTCGTTGGCGGTGCGGCGCAGCGCGGTGCGCCAGTTGGTGACGTGGACCGTGAAGAAGATGTAGAGCGCGAGCGTGCCGAGCGTGATCAGCGCGAACACGGCGTCGTACTGCACGAGCAGGATGCCGACGACCAGCCCGATCTCGATCAGCGTCGGCAGGATGGAGTACAGCGTGTAGCTGATCAGCGAGCCGATGGAGCGCGTGCCGCGTTCGATGTCGCGCGTCAGCCCCCCGGTCTGGCGTTCGAGGTGGAAGCGCAGCGACAACGCGTGCAGGTGGCGGAACACGCGCAGCGCGATCTCGCGCACGGCCTGCTGCGTGACGCGCGCGAACACGATCTCGCGCAGCTCGGTGAACAGCGAGGTGGAGAAGCGCAGCACGCCGTAGGCGAGCAGCAGCGCCGCGGGGACGACGATGAAGGCCTGCTCGGTGGTGAGTGCGAGCCGGTCGATGAGCTGCTTGAAGATCAGGGGCACCGTGACGTTCGCGCCCTTGGCGGCAACGAGGCAGGACAGCGCGAACAGGACGCGGACCTTGTAGGCCCAGATGTAGGGGAACAGGCTCTTGATCGTCTGCCAGTCGTGGCGGTCGGTCGGCTCGGGGCCGGGCAGGGCGGTGGCGGGTGCGCGTCTCATCGGGCAATTCTAACGTGCGGGCGCTACCATTTCGCCTTTCGCCCGCCCCGTCCGGGGCGCGGCAGACGAATCGGGATGGCGGAACGATGGTGAGCGGTTCGGCGGGGGTGGTGGTTTGGCTGGTCGCGGTGCTGGGCGGCGTGCTTGCGGGCGCCCTGCTGGTGTGGCTGCTGCTGCGCGGGCGGGCGGCCGAGGCGGCAGCGGTGGCGCTCGAGCAGGGGCGCGCGGAGGTGCGCGTCGAGCTGGCGGCGGCGACCGAGCGGGCCTCCCGCGTCGCGGGGCTGGAACAGCAGCTGGCGGCGACGGCCGCACAGCTGAGCGCGGCGCGCAGCCGGCTTGCCGAACTCGATGCCCGTCTCGACGCCGAACGCCGCGCGGCTGACGACAAGCTCGCGATGCTGATCGCGGCGCGCGAGAGCCTCGCCGACCAGTTCAAGAGCCTCGCCAACGACATCCTCGAGGAGAAGGCCAAACGCTTCACCGAGCAGAACCGGACCAACCTCGGCCAGCTCCTCGACCCGCTGCGCCTGAAGCTGCAGGAATTCCAGGGCAAGGTCGAGCAGGTCTATGTGCAGGAAGGCAAGGACCGCAGCGCGCTCGCCGAGCAGGTGCGCCAGCTGATGGAGCTGAACCAGTCGCTCAGCCAGGACGCGAAGAATCTCACGCGTGCATTGAAGGGATCCAGCAAGACGCAGGGCAACTGGGGCGAGTTGATCCTCGAACGCGTGCTGGAGGCTTCGGGCCTGAGGAAGGGTGAGGAGTACGACGTGCAGGAGAGCCACACGCGCGACGACGGCTCGCGCGCGCAGCCCGACGTCGTGATCCATCTGCCCGAGGACCGCCATCTCGTCGTCGACGCGAAGGTGTCGCTGACCGCTTACGAGGAGTACGTGACCGCGGAGGACGAGGGCGAGCGCCAAACGTGGACCAAGCGCCACCTCGATTCGGTGCGCGGCCACATCAAGGGCCTGTCGGAGCGCAACTACCAGGACCTGTACGGCTTGAAGTCGCTCGACTTCGTGCTGATGTTCGTGCCGGTCGAGCCCGCCTTCATGCTCGCGGTGACGCACGACCGCGAGCTCTTCATGGATGCGTGGCAGAAGAACGTGCTGCTCGTGAGCCCGTCGACGCTGCTCTTCGTCGTGCGCACGGTCGCCCACCTGTGGCGCCAGGAAGCGCAGAGCCGCAACGCACAGGACATCGCGAAGCGCGGCGCGGAGCTCTACGACAAGCTGGTCGGCTTCGTCGAGGATCTGGAAACGGTCGGCAACCGCATCGAGCAGGCGCAGAAGGCCTATCACGCCGCGCACAACAAGCTCGCGAGCGGGCGCGGCAACGTGATCCGGCAGGCGGAGATGCTGAAGCAGCTGGGAGTGAAGCCGGCAAAGGCGTTGCCGGTGGGGATGGTGGAGGCGGCGATGGATGGCGACGAGGTCGCCGCGCTGGCCGCCGCGGCTCAGGACGCGGTCGCGGCGCGGTAGACGCGCGCCTCCCACGGCGCGAGGTTCAGCGTGTGGCGCGGGCCGTGCGGTGCGACCGGGCGGTTCGTGAGCAGCAGGTCGCCCGAGTCGAGCGCGAAGCCGGCGTGGCGGAAGGTCGCGGGACGGGCGCTCAGGTTGCAGATCACGGCGATGCGCTCGCTGCCCTCGCCGCGGGTGTAGGCGTAGATGCGCGTGCTCCGTCCGGCGAGTGCGCAGTAGCGGCCGTGGATCAGCACCGGCTCGCGCCGGCGCAGCGCGATCAGCGCGCGGTAGTGCTTGAGCACCGAGTCCGGTTCGGCCTGCTGGCGCGCGACGTTGAGTTGCCGGTAATCCTGGTGCGCGGCGAGCCACGGCGTGCCGGTCGTGAAACCGCCCTGCGGGCCGTCGTCCCAGGGCATGGGCGTGCGCGAGGTGTCGCGGCCGGTGCGGCGCATCTCGTCGAGGATCGCGTCCTCGCCCATCCCCGACGCGCGCATCTCGGCGATACGGTTGTGGGCGAAGCTGTCGCGGAACTCGGCGAGGCTCGCGAACTCGGCGTTGGCGAGGCCGAGTTCCTGTCCCTGGTAGATGAAGGGCGTGCCCTCCATCAGGAAGTACATCGTCGCGAGCGCGGTGGCGCTCTCGCGCGGGTGGCGCTGCGGGTCGCCCCAGCGCGAGACGACGCGCGGCAGGTCGTGGTTTTCGAGATACAGCGCGTTCCAGCCGTGCCCGTGCAGCGAGCGCTGCCAGCGGCCGAGGATGCGCCTGAGCGCCACAACGTCGAGCGCTGCCTGCGGGGCGTTCGACCACAAGTGCCAGTGCTCGAACTGCAGGATCATCGACAGGCGATCGCGCGTCGTCCCGACCCATTCCTCCGCGGCGTGGGGGCCGATGCCGTTGGCCTCGCCGACGGTCATCGCGTCTCGGCCGGCGAGCGTCTCGCGGGCGAGCTCGTCGATGTCGTCGAGGATGCCGGCGACGTTCATGTGGCACGGGTAGGCGGCGACCTGCGCGAGGCCCTGCGGATTGGGCATGTCGGGCAGCCCCGGCGCCTTCCTGATATGCGTGATCGCGTCGATGCGGAAGCCGTCGACGCCCTTGTCCAGCCACCAGCGCATCATCGCGTGGATCGCCGCGCGCACGGCCGGGTTCTCCCAATTCAGGTCGGGCTGGCGGCGCGTGAAGAGATGCAGGTACCACTGGTCCGTCGCCGCGTCGTGTTCCCAGGCCGACCCGCGGAAGATGCTCTCCCAGTTGTTGGGCGGGCCGCCGTTGCGGCCGTCGCGCCAGATGTACCAGTCGCGCCTCGGGTTGTCGCGCGACCTGCGCGACTCGGCGAACCACGGGTGCTCGTCGCTGGTGTGGTTGATGACGAGGTCGAGGATCACGCGCATGCCGCGGCGGTGCGCTGCGGCGAGCAGGCGATCGAAGTCGGCCATGCTGCCGAACTCGTTCATGATCGCGCAGTAGTCCGAGATGTCGTAGCCGTTGTCGTCGTTGGGCGAGCGGTAGATCGGGCACAGCCACAGCACGTCCACGCCGAGCCACTGCAGGTAGTCGAGCCGCGACAGGATGCCCGGGATGTCGCCGATGCCGTCGCCGTCCGTGTCCATGAAGCTGCGCGGATAGATCTGGTAGACCACCGCCTGCTGCCACCATCTGCTTTCCATTGCCGGACTCCCGTGCGCCACTCGCGCGGCATCGCATTTCAGGAGTGTGCCGCACTTGGACGATGGTCGCGAGGCGCCAGGGGGATGGGATGCGGTGCAAAGTCCGTCTGGCACGCCGCGCTCCGTGCAATATCGCAAAGACTGCATGCACATCGGGGATTACAGTGTGATCAGGATTGCCGGCGGCAGTGCCGGCGGGCGCTGACCAAGGGAGGTCAAATCATGCATGCGAACAGTCCGAAACTGCGGGGGGTGAACCTCGGGAGCTGGCTGCTGCTGGAAAGGTGGATGGTCCCCAGCCTGTTCGAGGGACTTGCCGCGGCCGACGAGACCTCCTTCTGCGCCGAACTCGGCCCCGCGGCCGCGAAGCGCCTGCGCGGCCACTGGCAGCGCTGGATCACGCGCGAGGATTTCGCGTGGATCGCCGAGCGCGGTCTCAACGCGGTGCGCATTCCCTACGGCCACTGGATCTTCGGCCCGGACTACCCGTATCACCGCACTTACGGCGACAAGGACCATCCCTTCGTCGAAGGCGGCATCGAGGTTCTCGATCGCGCAATGGACTGGGCGCAGGAATTCGGCCTGCGCGTAATGCTCGACCTGCACGCCGCGCCGGGTTGCCAGAACGGCTTCGATAACGGCGGGATCATGGGAGTGTGCGAGTGGCACACGCAGCCGGAGTATCTGGAGCATGCGCTGTCGGTGCTCGAGCGCATTGCCGAGCGCTATCGCGCGCATCCGGCGCTGCATGCGATCGAATGCCTCAATGAGCCGCACTGGGATGTGCCGACGGACTATCTCAAGGACTTCTATCTTGCGGCCTACGAGCGTATCCGCAAGCATTGTCCCGCCGAGCGTGTCGCGGTGGTCTTCCACGATGGTTTCCGCTCCTTCCGCGAATACGTCGGCTTCATGCAGGCGCCCGAGTACCGCAACGTGATCTTCGACCTGCACCGCTACCAGTGTTTCGACCGCAGGGACATCGACCTCGACATCTTCGGCCACAAGGCCAAGGCGGGCGGCGAATGGCGCGACGAGGCTGACGCGATCAACGCCGAGCTGCGTCTGCCTGCGGTGTGTGGCGAATGGAGCCTGGGTCTGGACCTGCGCGTCGTGTCGCTGTGGGCCGAGGGGCCGTTCAACCACGCGCTCGAGCACATGGACGAGTTCCAGCAACACGTCGCGAATCGCGGGTACGGCGCTTCGCAACTGCTGGCCTTCGAGAAATACCTGGGCTGGTTCTTCTGGAGCTACAAGACCGAGACGACGCCCGCCTGGAGCTTCCGCGACTGCGTCACACGCGGCTGGTTACCGTCCCACTTCCGCTGATCCGGTGAGGGGGGCTGGGCTGGCGGCCGGCTCCTCGACAGGGGGCTTCGCACCGGGCGCGTCGATGCGGTGCAGTTCCAGTCGGCGTTCGAAAAAGTGCTCGAGGCTGCTGTGCCGGCTGACGCACAACAGCGCGGTGTTGGGTAGTTCGTGACGCAGCATTTCCATGATCTCCGCCTCGCCCTTGGCATCGAAGGCGTCGGTGGTGTCCTCGAGAAACACCCACGCCGGTTGCTGCAGGAATAGCCGCGCAGTGCTCAGCCGTTGCTGGGCGCGCAGCGGCAGCACGTGGTTCCAGTCGTCGGTCTCGTCGAGCCGCGGCGCCAGCCACGCGACGCCGGCACATTCCAGCGCACGGTGCAACTCGGCAGTGTCGTAGTGATCCACCCGCAGCGGATAACACAGCACCGCGCGCAGGCTGCCGGTGGGCAGGAAAGGATGCTGCGGCACGAACACGATCTCCGGGCCTTCGGGCAGGCAGATCTCGCCGCTGCCCCACGGCCACAGCCCTGCCACGGCCTTGAACAGCGCGAGCTTTACCTGCGAATTGCCGACGATCAGGATCCGTTCGCCGCGCCGCACGTGCAGGTCCAGGCCGCGGATCAGCGGATCTCCGGCCGGGGTGTCCAGCGACAACCCGCGCAGGTGCAGTTCGGCGTTCGTCGATTGCCCGATCCTGATGCGTGCCGGCTCGCCCTGGCCGTCGATGACGTCGAGCCGCAGCATGTCGTCGTGCAGGTTCACGACGCGCCCGGCGGACGTCCGCCACATCGCGATTTCGCCCAGCTTGTCGATCGGCCACGACAGTGCCGACGCCAGCCGCTCGAACGCCTGCGCGGCCTGCATCAGGCCGCCGAGTGTCAGCGCGCCGGCGATGAATTGCGGCGCAGCCACGAGGATGGGGAAGACCGGCATCAGGTTGCCGTAGGCGGTCGAGAACGACACGATGCCCAGGTAGGCCAGCGTCTGGCGGTTCCAGACGCGCGCGATATCGCCGAAGAGTCGCGCCGCGCTGTGCCGCTCCATGCGCTCGCCGTGCGTCAGCGCGATCGCTTCGGCGTTCTCGCGGGCGCGCGCGAGGCTGAAGCGCAGGTTGGCCTCGACGCTCTGCAGCCGGTTCGTCGCGCGCACCAGCGGTCGGCCGAGCAGGTAGCCGATTGTCGCCCCCCCGCCCGCGTATGCGAAGGCGAGCAGCACCATATAGCCGGGCACTTCGAATTCGCTGCCCGGAAACGTTGCGCTGCCCGAGATTTCCGAAAGGATCGCGATGAAGCCCCAGCCGATCAGCATCGAATAGGTCAGCGAATGCGCCAGGCTGATGGCCGCCTCGGTGGAGATGCGGATGTCCTCGGCGATGCGCTGGTCCGGGTTGTCGTGCTCGCCCTTCAGGAACTGCAGACGGTAGTGGCGCGATCGCGTCATCCACTTCTCGACCAGGTTCGCGGTGAGCCAGCGCCGCCAGTCGAGCTGCAGCCAGCGCTTGACGTGCATGTGCAGCGCCGTGACGGCCATCGTCAGCACGAGGATCAGCGCAAAGACGAGGATCTGCTGCAGCAGCGCGTCGAGCGAGCGCGCCTCGAGGGCATCGAAGAAGGCGCGATTCCAGTAGCTCGTCCACATCACGAGCGTGACCTGGCCGATCGTCAGCAGCAGGAACAACAGGGTCGCGCCGGCGATGCGCCAGCGTCGCTCCGATTTCCAGTAGGGCAGCGCCAGACGGGCGAAGCGCCGCACCGCATGGCCGGGGGCGGCGGGTCGGGATTCCGGCGGCAGTGCGGCGGTGACCATCAGCCGTCTCCCGCCGGTCGTGGCGAGCCGGACGTTCGCGCGACTGCGAACTTGCCGTCGAGGCGCGAGCAGGCCGCCGCGCACGGGCGCCGCCCTGCCACCCCTCCGTTGGCAAGCATCGCTGCAACGATCATCTGGCCGTCCCTGTCCCGTGAAAGTATTGTTGCAATGCTTAGACTATCGCAATCGGGCTCAATACAACCGTGATCTAAGTAGCAGGCCCGCGGAGCGCTGGTGCTCGGGGTGTCACCTCACAGGATCGAGGCGGAGGAGAACATGCAGCTCAGGGTGATGTCCTTCAATATCCGCTGTGCATCGGCGCCGGACGGGGAGCACGCGTGGGCGTACCGCAAGGGGCTCGTGCTCGAGCGCATCCGCGCCTTCGATCCCGACCTGTTGGGCCTGCAGGAATGCCGCGACGACGAGCAGGCCGCGTTCGTCCGTGCGGCCCTGCCGGATTACGAATTCGTCGGCGTGCATCGTCTCGGCGAAGGCGATTCGGCGATCGAGATGGCGCCGCTGCTATACCGGCGCGCCGCTTTCGCGGAGACCGCGCGCGGCCATTTCTGGCTCGCCGACGAACCGGACACGCCCGGGCGCCAGTCCTGGGGGGCGGCCTACCCGCGCACCGCGAGCTGGGTGAAGCTGCAGCCGGGAGAATCCGGTGCGCCGCCGGTCGTCTTCCTGAACACCCATTTCGACTACCAGGGCACAGCGCGCGAAGCGTCGGCGCGCCTGCTGCGACGCTGGGTGCAGGGGGTTCCGGGGGACGAGGGCGTCGTCGTCACGGGCGATTTCAATGCCGAGCGCGACTCGGAGACTTTCCGCGAGCTCACCGCTGGAGGCGCGCTGCGCGAGGTGCTGCAGGAAGCGGGTGCGGCAGTCGGCACCTACCACGACTACGGCCGCGCGCCGGTGCGCGAGGCGATCGACTGGATCCTCGCTTCGCCGCACTTGCGCACCGAGGCGGCCGGCGCCGACACCTGGCACGCGGGCCGGCGCTATCCGTCCGACCACTTCCCGGTCACGGCGCGGCTCGCGCTCAACCCCACCCGGGAGCGGAGCTAGCCGGCGCTGATCTGCAGCGACGCGGCGTCGTGCAGCCAGGTGTCGTCGAAGAACGTCACCTCGCCGCTGGCCAGGTCGTGTTTGCCGCCGATGATGCCCACCTTGCCGGCGGCGATCAGGTGCTCGAGGATGGTGCTGCGGTTCACGATCGACCGCACCGAGCGGCGCACGTTCAGGTCGGCCACGTTCTCGACGAACGTGGCGTTCTTCGAGTTGCGCTTCGCCGGATCCGGGGTCTGGCTCTCTTCGTACACGGCCGGCTGGATCTTCGACAGCAGCTCGGTCAGGTTGCCCAACTCCACGTGGTCGCATGCGCCCTTGATTGCGCCGCACGAGGTGTGCCCGAGCACCACGATGAGCTTCGATCCGGCCACGTGGCACGCGAATTCGAGGCTGCCGATGATGTCGGTGTTGATCACGTTGCCGGCGATGCGCACGGAGAAGATGTCGCCGAGGCCCTGGTCGAAGATGAGTTCGGCCGACGTGCGGCTGTCGATGCAGCTGACGATGGTGGCGAACGGCCACTGGCCGTCGCGCGTCGCGTTGGCTTGCTGCAACAGATCGCGGCTCATGCGCAGGTTGTTGACGAAGCGGGCGTTGCCCTCCCTGAGGAACTGCAGCGCAAGCGCGGGGGTGACGCTGGCCTGAGTTTCGGACGTATGAGTTTTCATCGAGGGGCGGACCTCACCTTCACACAATTGACGTTGGCCGCGATGTTACCGACGGGTGAAAATAATTAATAATCGATATTAATGATGATATGTATCGATAAAACTCTATGAACGCCACCTTCCGCCAGTTGCGCCTCTTCCTCGCCCTTGCCGACCACGGCAGCATCACCGCCGCCGCCGAGGCCTGCCACGTCACCCAGCCCACCGTGTCGATGCAGCTGCGCGAGCTCGCGGAGGCCGTCGGCCTGCCGCTGTACGAGCAGATCGGCAAGCGCCTCTATCTCACCGCGGCAGGCGAGGCGCTGGCGGCGACCGCGCGCGCGATGCTCGACGAGTGGCTTGCGTTCGAACAGGCGATCGACGCGATGAAGGGGCTGGAGCGCGGGCGGTTGCGCGTCGCGCTGGTGAGCACCGCGAAGTACTTCGTGCCGCGCCTGCTGGGCAGTTTCTGTGCCGAGCACCCCAACATCGAGATCGCGCTCGAAGTGCTCAACCGCGATGGCGTCGTTGCCCGCCTGCGCGAGAACCGCGACGACCTCTACATCATGTCGATGCCGCCCGAGAACCTGGACCTCGAACGGCACGCCTTCCTGCCCAACCCGCTCGTCGTGATCGCCCCCGAAGGGCACCGACTGGCGGGGCACGGGCTCGAACTCGCCGACCTTGCCGCCGAGCGCTTCATCCTGCGCGAGCGCGGCTCCGGTACGCGCCTCGCGTGCGACGCGCATTTCGCGCGCAACGCCTTCGTGCCGGAAGTTCGCCTCGAACTCGGCAGCAACGAGGCGATCAAGCAGGCCGTCGCGGGCGGCCTCGGCCTCGCGGTGATTTCGCGTCACGCCCTGGCTGCGCGGCCCGCGGACGACCAGCTGGCGATCCTCGACGTTGTGGGCTTCCCGCTGCAGTCCAGCTGGTTCACGTTGCATCCGCGCGGCAAGCGGCTATCCCCGGTCGCGGCCGTCTTTCTCGGGCACCTCGAACGCACCGCGCGCGAATGGAGCGAGCGGCGCGACCGGGGCAAGGCCGGCGAGCCGAATGCGCAGTCTTGATCTCTGATGCACTCCGATCACACAAAGAAGGAGCGGAGCATGAAAAGCGCACGGAGGGCATTCGGAATCGCCGCGGCGTCGCGATCGGTGCAGGCGCCGCTCGCAGGTGACATGACCCGCGGCAACTGGACCACGGAAGGCGACGAACGGGCGGCGGCAGGCCGTCAGGGCGTCTTTATCGGTGCGATATTCGAATACCCGGAGTTGCCGCCCTTGCCGGACGCCATTACGCGATACTGGTAGCGCGTCGCGCGCGCGACTGCGGGGTCGGTGTATTTCTGGATATTGGCGGGCAGGGATGCGATGGCGGCGAAGTTGGTGCAGCCGATTCCGGTGCAACGTTCCACCGTGAAGCCTGTCTCGTTGCCGGCGCGGTCGAGCCAGCTCAGGCGCACCTCGACTGCCGGCCCGACCCGCTTGGCCTGGGCCTTGAGGTTGGAGGGAGCAAGGGGCGGCAGCGGCGGGGTGGTGACCGAGAGGGTGTTGGAGTAGGGCGAGGCGCCTGCGCCGTTGAAGGCCCGGACGCGCCAGCTGTAGGTCACGTCGCTGGACAGTGCGCCGTCCACGTAAGTCGATACGTTTTCGGCCAAGGTGGCGATCACTGTCCAGTTGCCCGGGTTCGCGTCGCACTCGGCCGCTGCGCCCTGGCAGCGTTCGACCGTGAATCCGGTCTCGTTCGTCGAATTGTCGCTCCAGCCAAGGTAGATGCTGTTCGGCTTGAGATCGAAGTAGCTCAGCGGCGTCGGCTGGGTGGGGACGAGCGTCGGGTCGCTCTGGTTGAGGCGGGCCGTCGTGCCCCCGACCACGTAGACGCTCCTGTCCGTGTTGCCGAGTGCGATGGCCTGGGCGTAGCCGTATGGGATGGTGCGTGTCCAGCCCGATGTGCCATCGGCGTTGACGCGGGTCACCGCCATCTCGGACAGGGTCCCGGCGGCCAGGTAGGCGTTGTTGTCCACGTCCAGCAACATGTGGGCGTGGGCGAGCAGCGCGAGCGGTCCGTCCGCATCGAGGTTCGACCAGATCAAGGCGCCGTCTTTATCGTTCAGTTTCACGAAGGCTGCGCCGGGGGTTCCGCTGTTCGGGAATCCGCTCACCACCGCACCATTGTCGCTGCCAGCTTCGATCCGGAAGCCCGCGAGCGGGTAGACGTTTTCCCAAAGGAGATCGCCCGCGGGGTCGAGTTTCTTGACGACAGTCCCGGGATTGGCCACCCCGTACTGGCCGTGGACGACGTAGGTGTTGCCGAACGCGTCGCCAGCGGAATCGCCAACAGTGAGGCTGGGAACCGCCGGCAGATTCCACACGGCGTTGCCGTTCAGGTCGATCTTCGCGTAGCCGTTGAAGCTCCCGGTGATGGAGCGCCCCGTGAGCAGGAGGTGGTATTCCGGGGTGAGCTTGAAGTTCACCGCTGCGCCGATGCCGGCGGAATCGAAGTACGACCATAGCGCCGTACCATCCGGGTCGAATTTCTTGACCTTGGTCACCCGCCCGTTGGGGCCGTTGCCCATGCCGAACACGTAAACATTGTCGGAGCGGTCAACGAGGCACTTCTTCACGGACGAGCCGTCGAACCCGCTCTCGAACACGCGCCGCCAGACCAGTGCCCCGTTGGCGTCGAACTTGATGACGATGCTGGCGGCTTCCACGGGATTGGAGTAGCCGGACATGAGGGTGCCGCAGACGATGGCATTGCCGACGCTGTCGGCGACGACCCAGCTTGCGCGTTCCCACTTGGTTGCGTCGGTCTGGTCGTAAGAGGCGACCCAGGCATGGGTGCCGTTGGAATGGCGCTTCGTCAGCGTCATCTCCGCGCCGAGCGCCTGCTCGTAGTCCACCGTATACACGGAGTCATTCGCATCCAGCGCGACCGAGACGCCTCGGGTCTGCTGCAGCCATGCGAGCGTCGCGTCCGCTGCGGCATAAGCCGGGAGAATCGCGCACAGCAGCGCAGGGACATATAGCGTCGCGATACGCCGCAGGGAGAGAGGGCATGTGCTCATCGATTCACCTGCGCATGGTCTGGAGCCTTGTTGTTTCTAGCATGCGATTCACCTGACGGCACCATCGCGCCGCATGAAGTTTGATGTTGCTCAACATTCCACGCTATGCCGTCCTGCTCATCAGTATTTCTTGACTTCCAATCAATGAAACGTATGATTAAAACAATCGTTTGATTTATGGTCAGTCATGCGCGCACCCACCGAACGCCAGTCCGCTCCCGAAACCCGCGACCGCATCCTTGATGCGGCCGAGGCGCTATTCGTCGAGCATGGCTTCGAGGCGACTTCGATGCGCATGATCACGGGGCAGGCCGGTGCGAACATCGCTGCGGTGAACTACCACTTCGGCAGCAAGGACGCGCTGATCCAGGAAGTGTTCAAGCGCCGGCTCACGGAGCTGAACCGGCGGCGCCTCGCGGCGCTCGACCGGCTGGAGGCCGAGGCCGGCGGGGCGCCGTTGAAGCCCAGCCGCATCGTCGAGGCCTTCTTCGGCACCGCGCTGGAGATGGCGGCGGATACCGCGCACGGCGGCCACACTTTCATGCGCCTGCTCGGTCGAACCTACACGGAGCCCAACGGTTTCGTGCGCCAGTTCCTCGCCGAGGAGTACGCCGAGGCGGTCGAGCGCTTCCTCGCTGCGCTGTACCGCGCGCTGCCCGACGTGCCGCGCGAGGAAATCCTGTGGCGCTTCCATTTCATGATGGGGGCGATGTCCTATGCGATTGCCGGCACTGACGCGCTGCAGCTCTTCGCCGGCAAGTTCGACGACGCCGCCCCCGAGCGGCTGTTGCCGCGGCTGATGTCCTTCCTGCTCGGCGGCCTGCGCGCGCCGCTGCCGGGGCAGGGTGTGCCGGGGGAAATCGGCAGGGGCGCGCCGACGCGCCAATGATTTGAATGCAGGCCCGTCCGGGGCGGCACAGCGCGGCACAGACCGCGGCCGACCGGGCGCAGGCGGATCGAAAACGTTCAGGAGACGACAATGATCTGGTGGTTCATCGCTTTGCTCCCTCCCTTGGCAATCGCGCTCGCCTACGGGCGAGCGCCCCTTTTTGCCTGGGTGGGTGTCGGGCTGGTCTGGCTGGCGGCGGCCGGCTGGGCCGGAGGCTGGGCGCCGGCGGCGATCGTCGCGGCGCTGGTGGTCTTTGCGGCCGTGATGGCGATCTTCCTGCTGCGGCCCGTGCGCCGCGCGCTCGTCACGGCGCCGGTGTTCCGCGCCTTCCGCGCGGCGCTGCCGTCGATGTCGCAGACCGAGCGCGACGCGCTGGAGGCCGGCACGGTGTGGTGGGAGGGCGAGCTCTTCCGCGGCGCGCCGGCGTGGTCGAAGCTGCTCGCCTATCCGTGGCCCAAGCTCAGCGCCGAGGAGCGCGCCTTCCTCGACAACGAGACCGGCGAGCTGTGCCGGCTCACCAATGACTGGCAGGACAACCTGCGCCAGGATCTGTCGCCCGAGGTGTGGCAGTACATCAAGGACAAGGGCTTCCTCGGCATGATCATCCCGAAGGAGTATGGCGGGAAGGGTTTCTCGGCCTATGCGCACTCGCAGGTCGTGACCAAGCTGTCGACGCGTGCCTCGGCGCCCGCGATCACGGTGATGGTGCCGAACTCGCTCGGGCCGGCGGAGCTGCTGTTGCACTACGGCACGCCGGAGCAGAAATCCCACTACCTGCCGCGGCTGGCGAAGGGGCTGGAGATCCCGGCTTTCGCGCTGACAAGCCCGTGGGCGGGGTCGGACGCCGCGTCGATTCCCGACGCGGGCGTCGTGTGCAAGGGGACGTGGCAGGGGCGCGAGGTGCTGGGCATGCGGGTGTCCTTCGACAAGCGCTACATCACGCTCGCGCCGGTGTGCACGGTGTTCGGGCTGGCGTTCCGCCTGTACGACCCGGACGGCCTGCTCGGCAAGGAGCCGGACCTGGGCATCACTTGTGCGCTGGTGCCGGCCGAGCACCCGGGCGTCGATACCGGTCGCCGCCACTTCCCGCTCAACGGCATCTGGATGAACGGGCCGGTGCGCGGTCGCGACGTCTTCATGCCGCTCGACTTCATCATCGGCGGGCCGAAGATGGCCGGGCAGGGCTGGCGCATGTTGATGGAGTGCCTCGCGGCGGGCCGTTCGATCTCGCTGCCGGGCTCCAACACCGGCATGCAGAAGATGACCGCGCGCGCGGTCGGCGCCTATGCGCGGGTGCGCTACCAGTTCAAGACCGCGATCGGCCGCTTCGAGGGCGTCGAGGAGGCGCTGACGCGCATCGGCGCGAACACCTATCTCAGCGACGCGGCGCGCGTGATGACGGCCGGCGCGATCGACCTCGGCGAGAAGCCCTCGGTGGTGTCCGCGATCGTCAAGTACCACGTCACCGAGCGCGCGCGCCAGACCGTCAATGACGGCATGGATGTGATCGGCGGCAAGGGCATCTGCCTCGGGCCGCAGAACATGCTGGGGCGCGCCTACCAGCAGATCCCGGTGGGCATCACCGTCGAGGGTGCGAACATCCTCACGCGCAGCCTGATCCTGTTCGGCCAGGGCGCGATCCGCTGCCATCCCTATGTGCTCGACGAGATGCACGCAGCGCAGGCGAAGGACCTCGCCGCCTTCGACGAGGCCCTGTGGGGTCACGTCGGCTACACGGTGTCGAACGCCGCGCGTGCGCTGGTGATGGGGCTCACCGGCTCGCACTTCGTCGCGGTACCGGAGAGCGTCGCTCCCGAGACGCGGCGCTACTACCAGCAGCTCACGCGTTTCTCGGCCGCCTTCGCCTTCCTCTCGGACATCTCGATGGGCACGATGGGTGGCGCGCTGAAGCGCAAGGAGAAGCTCTCGGCGCGTCTCGGCGACATCCTGTCGCTGATGTACCTCGCCTCGGCAGTGCTGCGCCGCTACGAGGCCGAAGGGCGGCAGGCCGCGGATGCGCCGCTGATGCACTGGGCGATCTGGGACTGCATGTTCAAGGCGCAGAACGCCTTCGAGGGCGTGATCGCGAACTTTCCGAACCGCGTCTTCGCAACGCTGCTGCGCCGCATCGTCGTGTTCCCGCTCGGGCGGCCCTATGTCGTGCCCTCCGACCAACTCGGGCATGAAGTCGCGAAACTGCTGATCGAACCCTCGGCGACGCGCGACCGGCTGACCTCCGACGTGTACCTGACGACGGATGTCGAGGAGCCGATCGGTGCGCTGGAAGCCGCGCTCGCTGCGACCATCGCCGCCGAGCCGGTCGAGGCCAAGGTGCGGCAGGCGCAGAAGGCGGGGCGCTTCGAGCCGGGCCTGATGATCGGCGGCGGCGTCGACGCGGTGTGGCAGCGGGCGCTGGAGGCCGGTGTGATCACCGCCGACGAGTTCGCAGTGCTGAAGCGCCGCGGCGAGTTGCGCGACAAGGTGATCCGCGTCGACGACTTCCCCTACGACTTCGGCCTGCGCGCCGCGCTCGGCGAGATCGAGCCGCAGGCGTCCACGTCAGTCAAGGCCGCTGCATGAGCCGGGACATCTTCATCGTCGACGGCGCGCGCACGCCTTTCCTCAAGTCGCGCAACACGCCGGGGCCGTTCGCGGCCTCCGACCTCGCGACCGCCGCTGGCGCAGCCCTGCTCGCGCGCCAGCGCTTCGCTCCCGATCAGTTGGACGAGGTGATCCTGGGCTGCGCGAGCCCCTCGCCGGACGAGGTCAACATCGGCCGCGTCGTCGCGCTGCGCATGGGCTGCGGGCAGAAGGTGCCGGGCTGGACGGTGATGCGGAACTGCGCCTCGGGCATGCAGGCGCTCGACTCGGCGATCGCCAACATCCAGGCGGGACGTTCGCAACTGGTGCTCGCGGGCGGCGTCGATGCGCTGTCGCGCGCGCCGCTGCTGTTCTCCGATGCGATGGTGCGCTGGCTGTCGGGCTGGTACGCAACGAAGAGCGTCGGCGAGAAGTTCGCCGCGCTGCGCCGCTTCAGGCCGGGCTACCTCGCGCCGGTGATCGGCATCATGAAGGGCCTCACCGACCCGATCGTCGGCCAGCTGATGGGCCAGACCGCGGAGAACCTCGCGCACCGTTTCGGCATCTCGCGTGCCGACATGGACGCCTTCGCGGCGCGCAGCCACGCCCGCGTGCTCGCCGCGCGTGAGGCTGGGCACTTCAGCGAGATTGTGCCGCTGATAAATCGCCACGGCACCGTGTATGCGGACGACGATGGCGTGCGCGCGGACTCGACGCCCGAGAACCTCGCGAAGCTGAAACCCTTCTTCGACCGCAAGTACGGCCGCGTGACCGCCGGCAACAGCTCGCAGATCACCGACGGCGCCGCGTGGCTGGTCCTCGCGTCCGCAGCGGCGGTCGAGCGCCACGGCCTGACGCCGCTGGGGCGCATCGCCGACAGCCAGTGGGCGGGCCTCGACCCCGCGCAGATGGGCCTCGGGCCGGTGCATGCGGCGACGCCGATGCTGCAGCGCCACGGACTGGGGCTCGCCGACATCGACGCGTGGGAGGTCAACGAGGCCTTCGCCGCGCAGGTCATCGCCTGTCTGCGCGCATGGGACGACGCGGACTACTGCCGCGACGAGTTGGGACTGGCCGACGCCTTCGGGCGCCTCGACGAAGCGAAGCTCAACCTCGACGGCGGCGCGATTGCGCAGGGCCACCCGGTCGGCGCGAGCGGTGCGCGCATCGTGCTGCATCTCCTGAACGTGCTGCGGCGGCAGGGCTTGAAACGCGGCGTCGCGAGCATCTGCATCGGCGGCGGGCAGGGCGGCGCGATGCTGGTGGAGGCGCTGTGATAAGCGATTTCAAGCATCTGGTGCTTGCGCGCAAGGGCGATGAAAATGGCCTCGCGTGGCTGTATCTCGACCGCGCGGGCGCGAGCACGAACACGCTGTCGCGCGAGCTGCTCGACGAGCTGGCCGCGGCCTTCGCGCAGCTCGAAGCCGATCCGCCCAAGGGGCTGATCATCGCGTCGGCGAAGCCGGCCGGATTCGTCGCCGGTGCCGACATCGAAGAATTCACGCGCATCGACTCGGCGCAGGGTGCGCGCGATCTGGTGCAGCGCGGCTGGGAGCTCTTCAACTGGCTCGCGCGCCTGAAGTTCCCGACGCTCGCGCTGATCCGCGGCCATTGTCTCGGCGGCGGGCTGGAGCTCGCACTCGCGTGCCGCTACCGTATCGTCGTCGACGAGCCTGGCACCAAGCTCGCGCTGCCCGAGGTGATGCTGGGTATCGTCCCCGGCTGGGGCGGCATGCAGCGCCTGCCCGAGCTGATCGGCCCGGCGGCGGCACTCGACATGATGCTCACCGGCAAGAGCGTGGACGCGCGTCGCGCGCGCAAGCTGGGCCTTGCCGACGAATGCGTGCCGCCACGCGTGATGGAAAACGCCGCGCGCATGCTGGTGCGCTCCGGCCAGCCGCGGCGTGCCCTGCCCTTTGCGCACAAGCTGCTCAACGGCCCGCTGAAGGCGATCGTCGCGAACAAGGCGCGCCAGCAGGTCGCCACGAAGGCGCGGCGCGAGCACTACCCGGCGCCCTACGCGATCCTCGACATCTGGCGCAAATATGGCGGCAACGCGCTCGCGGTGCCGGCGGACGATCCGGCTTCGCTGGAGGCGATCTTCCGCTCGCCGACCGCGAAGAACCTCGTGCGCGTGTTCTTCCTGCAGGAGCGGCTGAAGGGTTTCGGCAAGAGTGATGGCAAGAGCGGCGACTTCTCGCCGCGCCACGTGCATGTCGTCGGCGCCGGCGTGATGGGTGGCGACATCGCCGCGCTGTGCGCGTTCGCGGGCATGACGGTGACGCTGCAGGATCAGTCCGTCGAGCATATCGCGCCGGCGGTCGCGCGCGCCGCGAAGTTCTTCGAGCGCAAGTTCCGCGGCGACCGGCGGCAGGTGCGCTTCGCGCTCGACCGCCTGATCCCCGACCCGCAGGGGCATGGCGCCGCGCGCGCGGACCTCGTGATCGAGGCGATCTTCGAGAACCTGGAGGCGAAGCGTGCGCTGTTCGGCGAGCTCGAGCGGCGCGCGAAGCCTGACGCGGTGCTCGCGACCAACACCTCCAGCCTGCGCATCGAGGACATTGCATCGGCGCTCGCGGATCCGCGCCGCCTCGTCGGCATCCACTTCTTCAACCCGGTCGCGCTGATGCCGCTCGTCGAAGTCGTGCGCGGCGAGGCGTCCGACGACGAGGCGCTGCGCCGCGCGGCGGCCTTCGTGCGGCGCATCGACAAGCTGCCGCTGCCGGTGAAGAGCGCGCCGGGCTTCCTCGTGAACGCGGTGCTGGGCCCCTACATGCTGGAGGCGCTGCGCTGCGTCGACGAGGGCTTGTCGCCGGAGACGGTCGACGCCGCGCTGCTCGCCTTCGGCATGCCGATGGGGCCGGTCGAGCTGGTCGACACCGTCGGGCTGGATATCGCGGTCGCGGCCGGCAAGGCGCTCGCGGGCGACGCTGCCGAGGCGCCGCGCAGGCTGATGGAGCTCGTCGCGGCCGGGCAGCTCGGCCGCAAGAGCGGGCAGGGCTACTACCGCTGGGCCGCTGGCAAGGCACAGAAGGGCGCCGTCGGGGCGATTCCGGCCGGGCTGGCGGAGCGCATCGTCGCGCCGCTCGTCGCGGCGGCACGGCGCTGTGTCGACCACGGCGTGGTCGCCGATGCTGACCTCGCCGATGCCGGTGTGATATTCGGGACCGGCTTTGCCCCCTTCACGGGCGGGCCGCTGACTTATTCCCCTGAATCGGGTGAAACTATTCCCGGCGCGGATTCCAGCGGCCGGGTTGGTGCTATCGTGCATGCTGGATGAGCGTGAGGGGATTCTTATGAGCGACGACGCAGTCGAGCCGGTGAAACTGCCCGAGAACAAGCAGCCGGCCTTGCGCATGATGCCGATGCCGGCCGACGTGAATCCGGCGGGCGATGTGTTCGGCGGCTGGATCATGGCAATGGTCGACATCGCCGGCGCGATTCCCGCGCATCGGCGTGCGCGCTGCCGCACCGCGACGGTCGCGGTGAACTCTTTCGTGTTCAAGCAGCCGGTCTCGGTCGGCGACCTTGTAAGTTTTTATGCCGAAGTCGTCGCCGTCGGGCGCACTTCCATCACTGTAGACGTCGAGGTGTATGCCGAGCGCGATCCCGAGAATCCGGTGGTCGTGAAGGTCACCGAGGCGACGCTGACCTACGTCGCGCTCGACGACAAGGGGCGCAAGCGGCCCGTTCCGCCTGCCTGAGTTGCATCGATGAGTTTCGCGCGACCCCGGGGCGCCGGGATTCGCGTGGATCTTTTGAGGAGACCGCGCCGCAGGTCCCGACTTGCCGCGCCGAAATTGCACAGACAATTCACGAGGAGATGTGACACATGAAGAAAACCACGATTGCCCGCCTGCTGCCTGCCGCCCTGTTCGCACTCGGTTCGGGGGCCGCGTCCGCTGCCGGCTTCCAGTTGCTGGAACAGAACGCGAGCGGCATCGGCAACTCTTACGCGGGTTCCGCCGCGGTCGCCGAGAACGCGAGCACGATCTTTTTCAACCCCGCCGGCATGACGCAGCTGCAGGCGCGCGAGGTGTCGATGGGGATCTCGGCGGTGCGGCCGAGCTTCGATTTCAAGAACAAGGGCAGCGTGATCCTGAACGCGCCGGCCCTCCCGACAAGTGGTAGAGGGGGCGACGCCGGCTCGTGGGCGGCCCTGCCGAACGGTTACCTCTCCTGGGCGCTTAACAAGGATCTCTACGTCGGTGTCGGTCTCGGCGCGCCGTTCGGCCTGATCACCGAGTACGACGACGACTGGGTCGGGCGCGCGCAATCGATCAAATTCGACCTCAAGACCTACAACATCAATCCCTCCATCGCGTTCCGCGTGAACGACAAGGTGTCGATCGGCGGCGGTGTCAGCTGGCAGCGTCTCGAAGCCGAATACGAGCGCACCGTGTCGGTGCTGCCCAACGGCATCGCCCCGGTGCCGGGGCTGAGCTCGACCTTGGCGACACTGGACGCCGACTCGGACGCCTGGGGCTGGAACGTCGGCGCGCTGTTCACGCTGTCGCCGTCGATGAAGGTCGGCGTGTCGTACCGTTCGACGGTCGATCACACGCTCGAGGGCGATCTCAAGGTCGAAGGGCCGGCGACGGCGTTCGCCGGTGTCGTGCCGTCACTGCGGTCGGTCAAGGCCGAAGCCGACGTCGAGCTGCCCGACACGTTCATCGTCAGCGTCACGCAGAAGCTCAACGACCGCTGGGAAATGCTCGGCGACCTGTCCTGGACCGGCTGGAGCAGCGTCGATGAGGTCGACATCGTGCGGACGTCCGGACCGCTTGCCGGCTCCGTCGCGCAGAAGCTGGAAGCGGATTTCAAGGACACCTGGCGCGTCGCGCTCGGCGCGAACTACCTGCTCAACGATGCGTGGAAGTTGAAGTTCGGCGTCGCTTACGACCAGACGCCGGTGAAGGACAAGGAGCGCCGCCTGACCTCGCTGCCGGACAACGACCGCACCTGGTTCAGCGCCGGCGCGCAGTGGAGGGTGAGCAAGACGAACACGCTCGACCTCGGCGCGGCGTATCTATACGTGCCGGACACCAAGATCGACAACGACCAGACCGCGCTCGGTCGCGGCCGCGTGACCGGCGAATACACGTCCAGTGTGTGGATCCTCGGCGCGCAGTATTCGATGGCGTTCTGATCGCCCGACAGGTGGACGGCGGCCGCATCCGGTCGCCGTCCCTTTCCGCGGCATCCGCCGCAATCATCCGCTAAAAAGAAGAGAGCAGCATTCGCCGCGGGCAGCGGCTGCGCCGAATGCATGCCATGTGCATTGACCGGAGAGTTGGCATGAGCAATTTCATCATCCGCAAGGTCGCAGTGCTCGGTGCGGGCGTGATGGGGGCGCAGATCGCCGCCCACTGCGCGAACGCCGACGTGCCGGTGCTGCTATTCGACCTGCCGGCGAAGGACGGCAAGCCCAACGCGATCGTCGACAAGGCGCTCGCCGGCCTGAAGAAGCTCGACCCCGCGCCTTTGGCGGCGAAGGACCGGGCAACGTTCATCGACGCGGCGAACTACGGCAGCGACCTGGAAAAGCTGCGCGAGTGCGACCTGATCATCGAGGCGATCGCCGAGAAAATGGAGTGGAAGCTGGACCTGTACGCCAAGGTCGCCCCCTTCATCCGCCCGGACGCGATCTTCGCGTCGAACACCTCGGGGCTGTCGATCAACGGCCTCGCCGAGGGCATGCCGGCGGCGCTGCGCGGGCGCTTCTGCGGTATCCACTTCTTCAATCCGCCGCGCTACATGTCGCTCGTCGAGCTGATCGCGACGCGTGACACCGAGGCGGCGATGCTCGATCAGCTCGAGAGCTGGCTCACGACGCGGCTCGGGAAGTCCATCGTGCGCGCGAAGGACACGCCGAACTTCGTCGCCAACCGCGTCGGCGTGTTCTCGATCCTCGCGGTGATGCACCACACCGCGCGCCTCGGGCTGGGTTTCGACGAGGTCGACGGCCTCACCGGTCCGCTGATCGGCCGCCCGAAGAGCGCCACCTACCGCACCGCCGACGTCGTCGGCCTCGACACCCTCGCGCACGTCGTCGGCACGATGCAGGCGACGCTCCCGGACGACCCGTGGCACGCGCACTTCAAGACGCCCGAATGGCTGCAGGCGCTGATCGCAAGAGGGGCGCTGGGGCAGAAGACGCGCGCGGGCATCTACCGCAAGGAAGGCAAGCAGATCCAGGTGCTGGACCTCAAGACCGGCGACTACCGCCCGAGCGCGGGCGACGTGATCCCGGCGGTCGAGACGATGCTCAGGATCAAGGACCCGGTCGAGCGCTTCTCGCTGCTGGCCGCGAGCGAGTTGCTGGAGGCGCAGTTCCTGTGGTCAATCTTCCGCGACGTGTTCCACTACTGCGCCGTGCATCTGGGCGACATCGCGGACAACGCGCGCGACATCGACCTGGCGATGCGCTGGGGCTTCGGCTGGTCGCAGGGTCCGTTCGAGACCTGGCAGGCGGCGGACTGGAGCGAGATCGCCAAGGCGATCCAGCTCGACATCGACCACGGTCGCGCGATGGCCAAGGTGCCGCTGCCGGCGTGGGTGTTCGAGCGCAAGGGCGTGCATGAGGCGGGGGGTTCGTATTCCGCGGCAACGGCCGCGCTGAAGCCGCGCTCGACGCTGCCGGTCTATAGGCGCCAGCTCTATCCGGAGCAGGTGCTGGGCGAGGCACCGTCGGACCGTGGCGAGACGCTGTGGGAAAATGAAGGGGTCAGGTTGTGGACGCGCCCCGACCAGGACGCGCGCATCGGCATCCTGTCCTTCAAGTCGAAGCAGCATGCGATCGGCGACGAGGTGCTGGACGGGCTGCTGGAAGCGGTCGCGCGTGCCGAGACGGACCTCGACGGCATCGTGCTGTGGCATCCGGCGCCGTTCGCGGTCGGCGCGAACCTGCAGCAGGTCGCCGAGGCGTGCAAGGCGGGGCAGTTCGACATGCTGGAGCGCACGGTCGCGAAGTTCCAGCGCGCGTCGATGACGCTCAAGCACGCGCAGGTGCCGGTCGTCGCAGCGATCCAGGGCATGGCGCTGGGCGGCGGTTGCGAGTTCGCGATGCATTCGGCGCACCGCGTGCTGGCGCTGGAGAGCTACGTCGGCCTCGTCGAGGCGGGCGTCGGCCTGATCCCGGCCGGTGGCGGCAGCAAGGAGTTCGCGCTGCAGGCGCACACCCTCGCGCAGAAGGCCGCGGGCGGCGACGTGTTTCCCTACATCCAGCAGAGTTTCCAGACGATCGCGATGGCGACCGTCGCGAAGAGCGCGCTGGAGGCGGTGCAGCTGGGCTTCGCCAAGCCCACCGACGATGTCGTGTTCCATCCGCAGGAACTGTTGTACGTCGCGATCCGCCGCGCGCGGGCGCTCGCGGAATCGGGCTACCGGCCGCCGCTGGTGCAGCGCGCGGTGACGGTCGCGGGCCGCAACGGCATCGCGACCTGCGAGCTGATGCTGGTGAACATGGCCGAGGGCGGCTTCATCTCGCCCTACGACTACAAGGTGGCGAAGGCCGCGGCCACGGCCTTGTGCGGTGGCGAGGTGGAGACGAATTCGCACGTGACGGAGCAGTGGATCCTCGACGTCGAGCGCGCCCTGTTCGTCGATCTGCTGAAGCAGGAGAAGACGCAGCAGCGCATCGCGCACACGCTTGAAACCGGCAAGCCGCTCAGGAACTGAAGGGGAAAACGACATGAGCAGACAGATTCAGGAAGCCTACATCGTCGCCGCGACGCGCACGCCGGTCGCCAAGCGCAACGGCCTGTTCCGCAGCGTGCGCCCCGACGACATGCTCGCGCACGTGCTGTCGTCGGTGGTCGCGAAGGTGCCGGGGCTGGACGCGCAGGAGATCGGCGACGTGATCGTCGGTTGCGCGATGCCGGAGGCCGAGCAGGGCATGAACGTCGCACGCATCGGCCTGCTGCTGGCGGGCCTGCCCGACACCGTGCCGGGCATCACGATCAACCGCTTCTGCTCGTCCGGGTTGCAGGCGGTCGCGGATGCCGCGGCGCGCATCCGGCTGGGCGAGGCGGAGGTGATGATCGCCGCGGGCACCGAGTCGATGAGCGCGATGCCGCAGATCATGGGCAACAAGGTGAGCCTCAACCCGGCGATCTTCGCGAAGCAGGAGAATGTCGGCATCGCCTTCGGCATGGGCCTCACGGCCGAGAAAGTCGCGCAGCAGTGGAAGGTGAACCGCGAGGACCAGGACACCTTCGCGCTGCATTCGAACCAGCGCGCGTGCGCGGCGATCGCGGCGGGCCTCTTCCGCAACGAGATCAGCCCCTACACGGTGCGTGCGCATGTGCCCGGCGAGGGCGGCGCGGCACGCGTCGTCGAGAGCGTGGTCGATACCGACGAGGGGCCGCGCGCGGATGCATCGCTCGAATCGCTGGGCAAGCTGAAGCCGGTGTTCGCGGCACGCGGCTCGGTCACGGCGGGCAACAGCTCGCAGATGTCCGATGGCGCCGGGGCGGTGCTGCTGATGAGCGAGGCGGCGGTGAAGCGCTATGGGGTGACGCCGATCGCGCGTTTCGTCAGTTATTCCGTCGCGGGCGTGCCGCCGCAGATCATGGGGATCGGCCCCGTGGAGGCGATCCCGCGCGCGCTGAAGGCGGGCGGCGTCGCGCTCGGGGAGGTCGGCTGGATCGAACTCAACGAGGCCTTCGCGGCGCAGGCGCTGGCGGTGATGCGGCAGTTGTCGCTCGATCCGGCGAAGGTCAATCCGCTCGGCGGGGCGATCGCGCTGGGACATCCGCTCGGCGCGACCGGCGCGATCCGCACGGCGACGCTGATGAGCGCGATGCAGCGGGATGCGTCCTTGCGCTACGGCATGATCTCGATGTGCATCGGGACCGGGATGGGGGCGGCGGGGGTGTTCGAGCGGGTGTGATCCCGCGGTTGATTGCCATATCTTCATGGTCCGGGTGCGCTGGGGGCGTCAGGCTCGCGGCAGACACCTTTGACGCCCTTATCGGGATCACAAGAGCGAGGCCGCCGCCCCGCCTCGCTGCCAGGGCACTCGTACGACCCCGTGTAGGGCGGGAGAAGCGAAGCGTATCCCGCCATTTCGGCCGTCGGAATGGCCCCGAAAGCCGTGTGGTGGGATGCGCTGCGCTCCTCCCACCCTACGTCCGTGCCTTGACGAACAATTCCGCGAGCGACCTGACGACAAGCGCATTCATGCGATTGCCCCGCCCCCGCTCCGGCCGGATTACAACCCACGCAGTCTCGCGGCATACTACGAGGATCAGGATCCAACGCCGCGACGCGGCAGACATAATCGCAAGGAAGGAAGTTCATGGCCAACACCGTACTGCTCGACGTCGAAAACCGCGTAGCGACTCTCACGCTGAACCGTCCGGCGCAGCTCAACGCCTTATCCATCGAGATGATGGAAGACCTGCTGGTCGCTGCACGCAGGTTGCGCGACCTGAAGGATATCGACGTCGTGGTGATCGCCGGGGCCGGCGATCACTTCATGGCCGGAGGCGATCTCAAGGATTTCGCGACGCAGTTCCATCTGGGTCCCCAGGCGCGCATGGTCGCCTTCCGCGCGATCATCGAGAAGCACATCAACCCGGCGGTCGAGATCCTGCAGAACCTGCAGCAGCCGGTGATCGCCAAGGTGCGCGGCGCCTGCGCGGGCTTCGGCCTGTCGCTGATGCTGGGCTGCGACCTCGCACTGTGCGCCGACAGCGCGAAATTCACGACCGCCTATTCGTCGATCGGCCTGTCCGCCGACGGCGGCATGTCGTGGTTCCTGCCGCGCATCGTGGGTCGGCGCAAGGCGGCGGAACTGCTGTTGCTGGGCGACCGTTTCGATGCCGCCGAGGCGTTCCGCCTGAGCCTCGTCAATCGCGTCGTCCCGGCCGCGGAACTCGACGCCGAAACCGCGGCGCTGGTCGCCCGCCTGCAGAACGGGGCACGTCACGCCTACGGCGAAATCAAGCGCCTGCTGGCATCGTCGGCGGACGCGAAGATCGAGATCCAGCTGCAGAGCGAGGCCGAGGCCTTCGCGCGCTGCAGTGCGACCGGTGATTTCGTCGAAGGCATCAATGCCTTCCTCGAAAAGCGCAAGCCCGGGTTCCGCGGCGCCTGACAAGCGGGTGCCGCATGCCCGTTGTGCCCGGCGCGGGGCTCGCCGCGGTCAGAGCAGCTTGCAGGCCTCGTCGAAATCGAGCCGCGGGCTGCGCGGGAAGAGCTTCGCCCGGTCGCCATAGCCGAGATTGCACAGGAAGTTGGTCTTCACGTGGCTGTCGGGGAAGTATTCCTGGCTGAATTCGCTGTCCGTGCGCCCTGAGGCGGGGAAGAATTCATGGTCGACCTTGGCCTGGTCGAAGCCCGACATCGGTCCGCAATCCAGTCCGACCGCGCGCGCAGCCATGATGAAGTAGGCGCCCTGCAGCGAGCTGTTGCGCCGCGCGGTGGCCTCGGCGAGCTCGGGCGTATCGACGAACCACGCGCGGGCGTCGGCGTGCGGGAAGAGCTTCGGCAGAAGGTCGTAGAAACGGCCGTCGTAGCCGATGATGGCGGTGACCGGTGCGCTGCGCGTCTTCTCCACGTTGCCGGGCGCGAGCGCCGGCAGCAGCCTCGCCTTCGCTTCGGGCGTGCGCAGGAACAGGATGCGCGCGGGGCAGCAATTGACGCTCGTCGGGCCCCACTTCATCAGTTCGTACAACTCGCGCAGCGTGTCGTCGCCGACCGGTTGGTCCAGCCATTCGTTGTGCGTGCGTGCTTCACGGAACAGCAGGTTGCGTCCTTCCTCGTTCAGGGTCGAGCTCATCGGGTCCTCCTGGTGGTGGGTGGTGCGCGTCAGGGCAGCGGAATGCGTTCCGTTTCCCCGGGCACCGGCGTGAAGCGGTCGGCGCGCCAGTCCTCCTTGGCCTGTTCGATGCGTTCGCGCGTGCTGGCGACGAAGTTCCACCATACGAAGCGCGGGCCGTCGAGCGGCTCGCCGCCGAGCAGCATCAGGCGCGTCGGCCCCAGCGCGGCGAGCGTCACGTCGGCGCCGCGGCCGAATACCAGCAGCTGGCCGGGCGGATAGGCCTGGCCGTCGATGCGCACGGCGCCTTCAACGATGTAGGCCGCACGTTCCTCGTGCTCGGGCGGAATCTGCAGGCGCTGCTGCGGTACGAGCGTAACGTCGGCGTAGAACAGCGGCGAGCGCGTCTCGGCGGGCGAGCGCACGCCGAACACTTCGCCGGCAATCACGCGGATGCGCAGGCCGGGTTCTGCGATGACGGGCAATTCGTCCGCCCCGTGGTGCGCGAACGCGGGCGCCATCTCCTCGTCGCGTGTCGGCAGTCCGACCCACGCCTGCAGGCCCGAGAGCCGCGGTCCGGCAGGGCGCAGCTCGGGTGGCGTGCGCTCGGAATGGACGATGCCGCGGCCGGCGGTCATCCAGTTCAGTTCGCCGGGGCGGATCGGCTGCACGCTGCCGAGGCTGTCGCGGTGCAGGATCTCGCCGTCGAACAGGTAGGTCACCGTCGCGAGTCCGATGTGCGGGTGCGGGCGCACGTCGAGGCCGGTGCCGGCGTCGAGCTGCACGGGGCCCATCTGGTCGAGGAACACGAAGGGGCCGACCATGCGCCGCTGCGCGGAGGGCAGCACGCGCAGCACCTTGAAGCCGCCGCCGAGGTCGCTCGCGCGCGGCACGACGATCGTTTCGACGAGGGGCGGCGTTGCGGTCGTGCGGTCGGTCGTCATGGGGCGATCCTCGATCTGATGGGTCCGGCGCCTGAATTCACCGGAAGCGGATACTTGAAGGGTAGGTGCCGTAGTCGTGGCTCGCCACGCCATTGCGACGCGTACCGGCGTAGGCCTCGAGACCGGGCTGGTAGTCGACGGTGACGGTGCCGCCGCTGCGGGCGATCGCCCCCGCGTGCAGCGCGGCCCGGCAGAGGCTCGAGTCGGCGGTGTAAAGGTCCGTGCCCCAGACGGTGCCGTCGGTGACGCGGTCGGCGCTGCAAACGCAGGTGAAGGGGGTGGGGAGGTTGGCATTGATCGACAGCCGGCCGGGGCATGGGCCGGGCTCCGCAGGGTCGGG
The DNA here is from genome assembly GCF_001190925.1 of Azoarcus sp. CIB. Taxonomy (NCBI): domain Bacteria; kingdom Pseudomonadati; phylum Pseudomonadota; class Betaproteobacteria; order Rhodocyclales; family Zoogloeaceae; genus Azoarcus; species Azoarcus sp. CIB. Next base: position 4,675,147 of record NZ_CP011072.1, on the reverse strand, counting down.
CGTGCCGGCGAAGCGCATGCTGGTGCCGAAGGTGCCGTAGTCGTGCGAGACGACGCCATTGCGTGGTGTACCCACGTACAGCAGGCGTCCCGGCCGACGTTCGACGGTGACGGTGCCGCCACTGCGGGCGATCGCTCCCGCATGTACGACCGCCTGGCACAGACTGGAATCCGTGGTGTAGAGGTTCGAGCCCCAGACGGTGCCGTCGTCGACGCGGTCGGCGCTGCAGGTGCAGGTGAACGGGGTGGGGAGGTTGAGGTTCACGGACAGGCGCGCGGGGCAGGGGCCGGGTTCCGCCGGCAAGGGGGTTCCGGCGAAGTGCATGCTGGTGCCGAAGGCGCCGTAGTCGTGCGAGACGACACCGTTGCGGGACGAACCGACGTACAGCAGGCGTCCCGGACGACGTTCGACGGTGACGGTGCCGCCACTGCGGGTGATCGCTCCCGCATGTACGGCAGCATCGCAGAGATTCGAATCGGTGGTGTACAGGTCCGAGCCCCAGACCGTGCCGGCGCCGATGTTGTCGGCGCTGCAGTCACAGGTGACCGGCGTCGGGCGCTTGGGTCCGGACGCGATGGTCTGCGGGCAGGGGGCGACGGCCTCGGGGGCTCCTGCGGACCGAGCAGCAGGCTGTTCGGGCGCCGGCTGCGGGGAGTCCGTCCGTAGCGCTTCGTCGGGGACGACCGGAGCGACGCGGTCGGGCGTGACGCGGCCCTCTGACGGCCCGGCGGGGGCTGCGGGCCGAGGTCCGGAATCGGCAGGCGGCGCGTCGGGTGCGCGTTCACCGCGCATGATCCAGCTGCCGGCGAGGATTGCCACGACGACGATGCCTATGCCGGCGGCGAGGCGCAGGTGACGCGCGCGACTCGCGCCTGCGGGCGGGGTGTGGTGCCGGAGCCCGGCGGGCGTGGAGGTCGGGCGAACGCCCCGGATTGCCTGTGCAAGCCGCTCCCATTGGTCGCTCTGCGGCTGCTCCCAGGCATCGATCCAGTGCGCCGAGGAGATGAAGAGTTCGAGCTCGCGGTCGGGCAGCACGTTCTCGATGCGCACCGGGAAGATCGCCTTGCCCTTGCTCGTCGCGCGTTCGACTTCGCGGTGCACGAACAGCGATTCATTGCTGTGGCCGGAAAGCAGCAGCACGAAGGCGTTGCAGGATTCGATTCCCGAGAGGATCTCGGCGGCGTATTCGCGGCCCGGCGTGACGTCGCGCGGGGCGATCCAGCAGCGGATGCCGCGCGATTCGAGGTGGCGGCACAGCTCGGCGGCGGTCGTGGCGTCGTCGGCGGCGTGGCTGATGAAGGCGGTCGGTGCGGGAGTCATGCGTCGGATGCCGTGTCCGCGAGGGAGGAAGGGTCAGAGGGTCTTGAGGTATTCGACCAGCGCATCCTTGTCGGCGTCGGGCAACTCCGTGCCGTAGAGGTGGCCGTCGTTGCCGTTGCCGCGCAGGCGGGTGTCGTGCAGGGTGCCGACGCGTTCGGCATCGCTGCCGGCGGTGACGAAGCCGCCCTTCACCTGATCATAGACGTCATAGCCGCGCAGGAATTCGACCGGGCGCCGTGACGGCGGTTCGAGCAGGTCGCGCAGCGTCGGCACCGAGCCGTTGTGCAGGTAGGGCGCGCGCAGCCAGATGCCGTCGAGGAAGGGGATGACGTAGCCGTCGAGGGTTTCCTCGACGAGGCCCTTGCGCGTGATGCCCATCGCTCGCACGACGCGGTTGGCCTCGATCGCGGCTTCCTTGTTCCAGCTGTCCAGCCGCCCGCGGTCGGTGCCGAGCTCGGCGATCGGCAGGCGCGTGCCGGTGCGGTCGGAGGCGTGGCAGGCGGCGCAGTGCGCATCGAACACGGCCTTGCCGGCGGCGGCGCGCTCGGCGTCGAGCGCGAACGGGTATTTCGGCGCCGGCAGCTTGCCGAGGAAGGCGTGCAGCCAGTCGACGTGGCCGAGGAAGGCCTGGCGGTCCTTGGGCGGCGCGCCGAGGACGCCGAGCGCGGAATCGATGATCACCGAGCGCGCGTCGTGGCTGTCGCCGGCGAGGTTCATGAAATGCCCTTTCTCCGGCTTGTACTTGTCGAGGTTCCACAGCGCGGGCATGTCGGTGGGGCCGAAGCTGTCGTCCATCGGCGCCTCGATCATGAAGTACTTCGTCAGGTTCATCGCGTCGTCGCGCCCGCGCCCCCAGTCGGGGAAGTCCTTGCGGTAGATCCACGCGAACTGCGCCTCGCGTTCGAGGAGGCGCTTCTTCGTGATCGGGATGATGAGGAAGCGGTACGCGAGGCGGTCGAGCCAGTCGAGTTCGGTGACCAGCGCGATCTCGCGCATCAGCACGTCGGGGGTGAAGCGCGGGTCCTTGGCGCAGTCGATGAGGTAGCGGAAGAAGGCTTCGAGGTTGAGCGTGTGGCCGGGCCCGGCGGCGACATAGGTCGGGTTCTCGTCGTGGCGGCTGCGGTAGCTGGCGGTGTGGCAGGCGGCGCAGGTATTGGCGACGCGCGGGAAGCCGATGGTCTTCTTGGTGAAGCCGATCGGCAGCTCCATGCCCTGTTCCCAGGCGACGCCGAGCGACGCGTAGCCGCCCGCGCCGGGGAGCTTCTCGGGGAAGATGCGCGGCAGCACGTAGAAGATCCAGTACGGGATGCCCGCGTCGTTCTCCGCGCCGATCGAGCCGTACTTCCAGCGCATCTCGGGGGTGGCGGTGACCCACGCCGGTTGTGCCTCCTCGCGCAGGAAACGGTACCAGCCGAGGTAGGCGAGCGCGGCGCCGGCGGCGAGCAGCACGGTCAGCGCGATCCACAGCCAGCGGTGCCTGGGCGGGGGCGCGAGGGGATCGTTGCCCGGGCTGCCCGTGTCGTTCTCGTTCGTGGCTTGCATCACGCCGCCTCCGGCATCAGAAGGTCTTGAGGTATTCGACCAGCGCGGCCTTGTCGTCGGCGGGCAGCTCGGTGCCGTAGGGCCCGCCCTCGTGGCCGCCGTTGCCGTTGCCGGGGATCGCCGTGTCGAAGCGGAAGTACGTGCGCGCGCCTTCCTCGCACACGTCGCTGACGAAGCCGAGCTTGTCTCGGTCGATGACGTCGTAGCCGCGGCAGAAGCTCGCCGGGCGCTGCGCGGCCGGTTCGAGGAGGTCGCGCACGGTCGGTACCGAGCCGTTGTGCAGGTAGGGGCCGCGCAGCCACAGGCCGTCGAGCGGCATGTTGGCGTAGCCGAAGGTCTTGCGGAAACCGGTGAAGCGCCACGGGTAGCCGGCATAGACCGAGCCGAGGTTCTGCGCGAGCTCAGGGGTGAAGGAGTCGAGGCGGTGGCGGTCGGTGCCGATCCCCGCGAGCGGCGTGACGTGGCCGACCAGCGGGCCGCGGAAGTCCTGCCCGCTGGCGCCGTGGCAGCCGGCGCAGTATTCGGCGTAGAGCGGCGCGCCGCGTGCGGCGAGCGCCGCGTCGATGGCATAGGGGTACTTCGGCGGTGCGGCGTCGAGCAGCCATTCCTCGAGGCGCCCGATCGCGACCAGGTCTATCGTCGGCGGCGTCGTGCCGGTGCCGAAGGCGGCGTTCTTGTTGCGCTCCTCGGCCTTGGTGTTGTTGCCGTCCCAGTGCAGCTGCATCGGCTGGCCGTCGTCGCGCGTCTTGCGCTTCCGCTGCTCCCAGATCGACGGGAAGTCGGTGGTGCCGATGCGCTCCTCGGGCGCGAGGCGTTCGGACGGGAAGTTGAACAGCGCCTTCGACGGATTGAAGGTGTCGACGCGCCCCGGGCCCCAGGGCGCCTGCGACAGCGACCACGCGAAGCGCTCGCGCAGCATCAGCAGGCGCTCGCGCATCAGCGCGATCGCGACCGGATACACGACGTAGCGGTCGAAGGGGCTGAGCTTGCCGGCGCGCGCGTCGATCTCGGGGATGATGGTGTCGGGGCTGAAGCGCGCGTCGGCGGCGCAGTTGAAGAAGAAGTTCTCGAAGCCCATCAGGTTCAGCTGGTGGGCCGGCATCCCCAGATACACGCGCGGCGCGGCCTCGGGGGTGTCGCGCACAGTGCCGGCATGGCAGGCCGCGCAGTTGAGGAAGACGCGGTCGAGGCCGAGGTTGCGGCGCATCGACACGCCAACCGGCAGCGTGCGGCCTTCCTCGAAGATCATGCCGAGCGAGGCGTAGCCGTCGCCGGGCAGGTACTTCGCGCACACCTTGGGCAGCACCTGCCAGATCCAGTACGGGAAGCCCGATGCGCGTTCGCCGCCGGTCGAGCCGTACTTGAAGTGGCGCTCGATGTCCGGGTAGCCCACCGGCTCGTCGGCGGAAAAGCGCACGTACAGCCCAACGGCGAGCGTCGCCGGGACCAGCATCAGCGCGGCGAGGACGAGCAAGACGCCGCAGCACCAGCGTCTTGCGGGTGGCGCGGGCGGGGGCGGTTTGGGGGAGGATCGGCGCAGGATCGGCATCGTCGCGCTCCTTAGCCCGAGGCGGGCAGGCAGGGAGGCAGGGCCTCGTAGTTGTCCGGCTGCGGCATCGGTGCGCCGCCCGCGAGTTCGGTGGCGTAGGCGGCGAGCGTCGCGAGCTCGGCGCTCGCCGCCCAGCTCGACGGGTCGGCGCCGAGCGGGCGCAGCGCCTGCAGCGGGGGCATCGGCGTCTTCGCGCGTGTCTCCGGCGCCTGCTGCCACATCGCGAGGCGATAGCGGATGCGCGCGGCGCAGTGCGTCAGGCGGGCACGCACGGTCGCCTCGTCGCCGTGCAGGAAATTCGGCGGGGTGCCCGATGGCGTCTGGTGACAGGGGGTGCAGTAGCGCTGGAACAGGCCGGCGGACGTCGCGGGCGGAAAGTGCGGGCTGTCGCGCACCGGTGCCGCTGTCGCGAGGGGGACGGATTCGCGTTCCGGACTGCCGAGCCGGGTGAGGAGCGCCGCCATCAGCGCTTCGCGCCGGAACGGCCCCGCGGCGAACGGTCCGCCGCCCGGCGCAGCGGCGAGGGCGGCGATCGCGCCGCCGACGCGGGCGAAGTCGGCCGCCTGCGACGCATGGCCGCGCAGGGCGGCACGCAGGCGGGCGAGATCGTGTTCGCCCAGCAGGTCGGCCAGCCCCGCGACGGTTTCGTTGAGGCGCCGGGTGTCCGGCAGCTGCCAGACTTCGAGCGGCGGCCGCGGTGCGAGCGGCTCGAACGGCGCGGGAATGTTCGCGAGCATCACGCCGTCCGCGCGGGCCAGTCCTTCCGGCAGCGGATCGCGGTTGGGGATGTTGGCGTCGGGCAGCGCGAGCCCGCCCGGCCAGTGGGCCTGCCAAGCGGCGGCGAAGGCGGGCAGGATCGCGTCATGCAGCGCGACGTGCTCGTGGCGTCCCGTCGCGCGGTAGCGCAGCGCGGCCTCGAACAGCGCGGCGCGGCAGCGTGCGCCGCGCTCGCCGTCGCCGCAACCCGTGCGCCACAGCGTCTGCCACAGCGCGAAGCGGTTGGCGCGCTGGGCAGCGGCGTCGATCGCGCCGGGGAGGTCGATGCCGCGCCGCACCGGCACCCCCTCGACGCTCGCCTGCCGCGCCGCGAGCCTCTCCGCGATCGCCGGATTCGCATTGGTCTCCTGCCACAGCGGGCGCGAGAAGATCGGCGCATGGTTCTGGTGGCACGCGAGACACAGCGCGCGCGACGCGTACACGACGCGTGGCCGTGCGCCGCTGCGGTAGTCGAGCACGAGCTGGAATTCGAAGCGGGCGGCTGCCTCGTTGTAGCTGATGACCTCGATGACCTCGCTGTCGCCGACGTGGCCGAGATACAGACGGTCGCGCTGCAGCGGACCCGGGCCGTGGGCGGCCGGTTCGCCGGCCATGGCGGCGACGACGCGTGGGTGGCGGAAGAACTCCGGCGCCGCCGCGAGGCGTTGCAGCGAACGGCCGATCGGGATCAGCACGCGCACGAGGCAGCGCCCGTCGGGCAGGTCCGCGCACTGTCCGCCGCCTTCCAGGCCTTGCAGCAGTTTCTCGAACGGATAGGGCAGGGCCGCCGCGCCGCCGAGCGCCGCGACGCGCTGGTCGAACAGCGACGCGCCGGCCGGTGGCAGGTCCTCGCCGTAGGCGTCCGGCGCAAGCACCAGGCGGGCAGGCGGTGCCGACGTCGTGCGGGCTTCGCCGCGCGCCGCCGCGGTGGGCTCGGCCGCGCTGGGCGGGGCCCGGCGGCCGTAGTCCCACAGCGCGACCGCGAGCGCCGCCGCGAGCATCGCCACACTGGCCCGGTTCGCGGCGCGCATCGCCGGATTCTCCTCGCCGCCCGTGGCCGGCCTAGTTCGTTGCGACGACGACCCGCTTCTGCGTGCCGCCCCAGCAGTCTTCCTGCACGCTGCCCGTCTTCTGGAAGGCCGGACCGTCGCGCTCGGCGATTTCCTTGTTGTAGAGGACGAAGTTCAGCACGAACACGCGGTCCATGTAGGCGCGTCCGAGGTACAGGCCGGGGCGCACCATGCGGATCTCGTCGCGCACCTTGAGTCCGCGCCGGCCGGCGAGGAAGTCCGGTTTCTCCTGATAGCCCGGCAGCTCGTCGGTGAAGGCGTAGTCGATGATCACCGACTCGCGCCGCGAATCGACGAGGCTCTGGCCGCAGTACAGCTTGGCGGGGAACAGCAGCCACGCGTCCTTGCGTCCGACGGTGATCTTCTTCGGTTCGCCTTCGACGAGACCGGCCTTGCGGAAGATCTCCAGATCCTCGATGCGGTTCCGCAGCACGCGCTCATTGCGGTAGAACACCTTGCCCTTCCACAACGTCTCGCCGATCTTGTCGACAGCGATGCCCTTCAGGTGCAGCGCGAAGCCGGCGAGTCCGCCGACGATCTCGCCCGCGCGCAGCTTGCCGCTCTCGCCCTCGGGCAGGACGATGCTGCCGTCGAAGGGGCCGTCCGGGATCGGCCCCGTTGCGAGGCGCGCATAGATCTGGTCGAGCTGCTCCTGGTTCAGCACCGCGAGGTTCTCCGGCGTGATCTTCGCGAGCTCGGCCGGCGTCAGCGGGAACTGGTGCTCGAGCTGGGCGAAGTCGGGTTTGCTCGCGTAATCCGTCGCGTACGGCGCGAAGGGGATGGCCGGCGGCTCGGTCTTGCCGCAGGCGGCAAGCAGCGCCAGCGCGGCGCCTAGGAGGCCCAGGGTGCGAAGGGAGCGCAGGGAGCGAAAGGTGTGGCGGGTCATGGCACGGTCTCCTTTCGCTCACAGGGTCGCGAGGAAGGCGATCAGCGCCTTCTTGTCCGCGTCCGACAGGTCCTCGCCGAAGCGGTGGCCGCCGTTCTCGATCTCGTCGGTGCAGTTGCTGTAGTGCTGGCGCAGCAGCTCGCGCTGGCCGCGCAGCAGTCCGGCGAACTGCTCCGGTGCAGCGAGGATGTCGTCCGCGAGCTTCTGCATCTGCCCGGTCGTTTCCTTGCCCACGCGCGCCTCTAGCTTCGCGGGGTCGCGCTTGGCGAGGAACAGATCCACCACCAGGTCCTTGTGCCGCAGGCTGGTCATCGAGTTGGCCGGAATGCCTGCCGGGATGCGAACCTGCCCGCTGCCGACGAGCGGCTTCTCGCTCGTGCCGTCCCACACGCGCGGGCCCAGGTCGAGGACCACGTCCTGGTCGGTCAGCGTCGCCTTGGGCTTGCGCGCGTCCGGATAGAGCAGTTCGTGCATCGACGCGAGGTACAGCCGGTAGCGTCCCTCCACGCCCGGATCGGTCTGGAAGCACTCGCCCTGCGTCGCCGCGAGCTTACCGTCGGCGTCGAGTTCGCGCGCGCGGAAGAAATCGTTCGCCGCGTTCGCCGGCTTGCCGCACAGTTCCGGCCCGATCGCGTTGTTGTGCATGAAGGGCGCGTGCGCCCACAGGTTCAGCAGCGACACGTTGCGGTAGTAGCCGCGCCCGCCGTCGTTCGGTTCCTTGACGTTGATGTCCGCCGCGCGCGTGCGCAGCGTCTCCGAGCCGTATTCCTGCCATACGTGGCCGGCCATGTGATTGGAATGGAGCGCGCGGCAGCGGTTCGTGCCGACCTCGGTCGCGGGCGTGGCGACGTCGTTGCCCAGCCAGTCGGCGCGCAGGCCGTTGTCGGCGAGCGCGTAGAAGTCGCGGTTCGCGAACGGACCGCCGACGCTTTCCGGAATGCTCGAGTGGCAGCGCGCGCAGTTCGCCGCGAACACCGCCCCGCCGCGTCCGACGGCCCCCGCCCCGTGCTCCATCTCCAGGTCGGCGACGAGGCTGTCGCGGCTGTATTCGGGTGCCGCCGCGTCGGCCGCCTTGCGCACCGCATTGCGCGCGACGGCGAGATCGGTCGCATTCGATTCGGGCGACAGGAAGAACGCCAGGATGTCCGCCAGCCGGTCCTCGATCGCGCGGAAGTTCGGGCAGTCGCGCCGGCACTGGCCGATGTTGAACGGCGTCTGGCCGAAGTAGCGCGCCTGCGGGTCGACCTGGCGCAGGTCCGTGAGGTGGTTCAGCCAGCACTGCTCGGAGCACGAGCCGATGTTGAAATACACGCGCTGGATCGCCTCGAGCGCGCCGATCGAGTCCTCGCCGCCCTTCAGGATGTGATGCACGCCGGGCTTGCCGAGCGTCGTGTCGTCGCTGCGCGTGCTCTTCTCCCAGCACTTCGTCTCGCGCCCCGGCTCGCACCAGCACTTCGTCTCGTCCTTCTCCGCGCCGCAAGTGGCAGCCTTGCGCCATTTCGCAATCGATTCGCCGGGGAAGATCGGGCGCTGCGCGACATTGATCAGCGCGTTGATCGTGCCCGGGTTGTTCACGCCGTCATGCGGGATCGCCGACGTGTCGGTCACCCCGGGCCGCGCGTGCGCGAACATCTGCCATTCCAGGCTGGACTTCGGTATGCCCGAGCCGAGGATCTCCGACTTGCGGATGTACTGGTTGCCGACCAGGCCCTTGATGTTCTCCCAGCGCGGGTGCGCCGGGTCGGCGGGCGGGTTGAGCGGGTCGAAGGCGATGTGGCAGGCGCCGCAGCTCGTGCCGATCAGGAAGGGCGGTTCCACCGACGCGTCCGCGAGGCGGCTGAAACGCTCGTCCGACGGGACCTTCGTCTGCTCGATCATGCGCTTGCCGAATCCTTCCCAGGTGCCGAGGCCGCCGTTCAGCTTCTTCCACTGCTCCGCGTCGAAGCGCGGGTTCGGGAACTTGCGGAAGCCCAGCGCCCCGGTCGAGGTGCCGAAGCGCAGGTCGCAGGCCGAATGACGCTGGTCGCGGCCGTCCTTCGCGTGCGGGTCGGCCGGGTCGAGCGCCGCGTCCTTCAGGCCGCAGGCGGGATCGATGTAGCCCGGCTTGCCGACGTGCTTCAGCAACACATCGTCGCCCGGACACCAGTCGAAGCCGTAGGTCTCGTCGCGGCTCTTCGCCGGGCAGTTCGCCTCGCCCGGCACGCAGCACGACGGGTCGTTGATCAGGCCCCACGCGCGGAAGCGGTCGTCGCGCTGGTCGGCTCGCAGCACGCGATACCAGTCCGGCAGCACGCCGATGCGCTGCTGGAACACATAGGTGTGGAAGCGCTCGTTGCCCGCGGTCGCCTTGAACCAGATCAGCCGTCCCACGCAGGCCGATTCCGACAGGCCCTCGCGTGCACAGGCCTCGAAATAGGGCGCGTCCTGGTCGACGGACGTGCTCTCGGGTATCGGCTTGTCCGGCGCCACCACGGGCGGCAGGGGCGCGGGTTGCTGGGCGGTGGCAGCGGAGACCAGCGGGGAGGGGGAGAGGGAGGGGGAGAGGGAGGGGGAGATGCCCGCATCGCGATCGGCCGAAACGAACACCATGGCGAGCAGAGCGCCGACGGCTACGCCGGCGGTGACGAGCACTTTCATGGTCCGCTCCTGTTGGGTTCCGGGCCGCCGCCCCGATGACGAGGCAATGCCCGAGGCGCATATGCAGTGCTGGTCCGGCGAAGTGCCGCAAGCGAATCGCCGCGACAGCTTTTTATGGCGCCTAAGTTTCTATAGGCAAGCGGTCGGCGAAACGCAAACACGGATACATGTCACGCGGCAGGGCTGCGACCCTATTCAGGGCGGTCTAGTCGCGCCCTCTCAGCGCGTCAGGCGGTATGCCAGCAGCCCCAGCCACTCGTGCACGGCATACCAGCCGGCATAGGCGCTGGTCGGCCCGGGAAGCTCCCCGAGCACTTGGTCGCCCGCCCCGGTGCCGCCGAGCCACGCAGTCGGTGCCGGGATGACCTGCAGCCCGGCGTCCTCGAAGGCTGCCTGCGCGCGCGGCATGTGGGCGGCGTGGGTCACGAGCAGGATGCGGCGCACGCCCGCGGCGCGCAGTGGCACCGCCGAGAACAGCGCGTTCTGTTGCGTATCGAGCGAGGCCCTCTCGACCCAGCGCACCGGAACGCGGAAATCTTCTTCGAGCGTTGCCTGCATGAGCACGGCCTCCGGCACGTCGCCCGTCGGCGCGCCGCCGCTGACCAGCACCGGCAGCCCCGTCCTGCGCGCCAGCCGGGCGGCGTAGCGCAGCCGCTCCAGAGCAAGGCGGTTGACCGTCTCGCCGCCGTATTCGGGCGCATGGCGCCGCTTGCCGGCTCCGAGCACGACGATGGCCTGCGCCTCGCGCATCGCCGCCGCATCGACCACCGGCGCCGTCTCGAGGCCGTTCAGCAGCCAGCCTACGCTCGCCGGTGTCGACAGCAGCAAGGTGGCCACGACGCCCGCCCACGCGAGCGCGAAGCCGCCCCGCCGCCAGCGTGCCGCGAGCAGCAGTCCGACGGCGATCAGCAGCAGCGGCGCGACCGGCGGCTGCACCATGATCGAGACGGTCTTCTTGAGCCAGAACAGGGCGAGCGCGGAATCGAAGGCCATCTGCATTGTCGGGATAGTGGGGCGCCAGTATTATCCCCGACTTATCCGTCGTCGCGCCTGCTCCGGCTTGCCTTCCCGATGCACGATCCTTCTTGTCCTGTCTCCTGTGTGAGGTCGAATGGGACTGCGTGAACTCATTCTGGCCGCAATCGCGCTCCTTGCGGTCTATGTCGGCTACCAGCTCTACCGCGCATCGCGTGCGCCGCAGGCTTCGGCGCCCGTGCCGGACGAGCCGCTGGCCTTAGTGCCCGCTGAGGCGCCCACTGAGGCGCCCGAAAGCGTTGATGTCGTTGTCGCCGAAAGCGACGACGATGACGAGCCCGGCCCGCTCTACAGCGTCGGCCGTCCCGCGTCCGCCGGCGCAGATGCTGCCCCGGACGCATTCCAGCACGAGCTGGAGGTCCGTCAGCTGCGGCGCGAGCTCGAGCAGCAAGGTAGCGCGCTGGCCGAACTGCGGCGCGAACTCGACGAAATCCGCGAGCAGCTGCGTGCGCGCACTGAACAGGCCGATGCGGGCGTCGTGACCCACGGTGCGTCGCCCGAATACAACGAGGCGCTGGTGTTCGCGCGCCGCGGGCTGGATGCCGAAACGATCGCCGAGCGCTGCGGCATCACCGTCGCCGAGGCCGAACTCGTGCAATCGCTGGCGCGCAGCCAGGCCGGCGAGTCCGGGAAGGAGCCATGAGCCGATCGCTCACCGCGGGCGCGGATGTGGAAAATCCGCGCAAGGCCAGCCTGAAGCGGGCGCTGATGGCGATCGTCGCCCTCATGGCGCTGACGGCATCGCTGTGGTTGGTGGAGGGCCGCGAAGCGGCTGCGCCGCCGGTTGCGCCCGCCGTTCCCGCGCCCGCCGAACCGGCTGGCCCCGCCGCGGATAGCGCCGCGCCTGCAGCCCCGGTCGCGTCTGCGGAGGAGGCGGCTGCAGTCGTGGCGGAGCAGGGTTCTCCTGCCGAAGCCGTGCAAGCCGGGAGTGCAGAGACTCCATCCGCGCCGATGCCGGCCGTGCCCGACAGCGCGATGGCCGCTCCGGAGGCGTCGCCGCCGGCATGGACCGCTGCAGTCGTCCCGGCACCGCCCGCGGCCTCCGTCGAGGCCTCCCGGGAGGCCGAGGCGCCGGTGGTTGCGCCCCCGGCGCCGGCTGCCGCTGCGCAACCGGCCGATGCGCCGCGCCTGCATGCGGGGCCGCCGCCGGGGTCCGGATACCTCATCCAGTTGGGCGTGTTTCTCGATACGGCCAATGCCGAAGGCATGCGCCGGGAGCTCGAGCGAAAGGGCTATCCGGCGTATCTGCAGGCCAGGGTCGTGCTCGGTCCCTATCCGGACCGCGAGTCCGCGCTTGCGGCGCAGGAAAAAATTCGCCGCGAACGCAAGCTGGATGGCATGATCTTGGCTCCGCGCAAGTAGCAGTGCGGGTCGGGGAGGACAGACCTGCCCGGCGTGCTCGCACGCAAGGGTGTCGCAGGCGGATCAAATCAGAGGAGAGGGCTCCATGAAAATCGAAAGTCAGGTGTTCGGTACCGTCGATATTCCCGATGACAAAGTGATCGAATTTCCGGCCGGGCTGCCCGGTTTCGAGGACTGCAAGCAGTTCGCCCTGGTGCATGAGGACGGATCCACGTCGTCCCTGTTCCTGCTGCAGAGTCTGGACAATCCCGCAGCCGTCTTCTCGATCACCGGCCCCGACCGGCTGGGCGTCAATTACGAGTTCGGTCTCACGGACGACGAAGCGGACCAGCTCAAGCTCACGAACCCTGCCGATGCCTTCGTCGCCGTGATCGTGCGCAAGGACGAAGGCGAGGCGGGCAACCCGGCAACGGCCGGGATGCGCGCGAACTTCATGGCGCCGCTGGTGATCAACGTGTCCTCGCGCCGCGGCATCCAGAAGGTCATCACGCGTCTGGGCTGTGACGTGACCCTGCGCGCCGAAGGCTGATCGACGTATCCCCCACGCCCCGGCGCCGGACGCGCCGGGGCGTTGTTTCATCCGATCCCTGGTCCGGATCGTTCGCATAAATACAGGAATCTGATCATGAGTCGCAGCATCATCTCGACCCCCAACGCTCCCGCCGCGATCGGCACCTACTCGCAGGCCGTCAAGGTCGGAGATACCGTCTACTGCTCCGGCCAGATCGGTCTCGATCCCGCGACCATGCAGATGGTCGAGGGCTTCGAGGCGCAGACCGTGCGCGTGTTCGAGAACCTCAAGGCAGTTGCCGAAGCGGCCGGCGGCTCGCTCGCCGACGCCGTGCGCGTGACGATCTACCTCACCGACCTCGCCAACTTCGCCAAGGTCAACGAGATCATGGCGCGCTACTTCGCCGAACCCTTCCCGGCGCGCGCCGCCGTCGGCGTCAAGGAACTGCCCAAGGGCGGCGTGGTCGAGGCCGACGCCATCCTGGTGCTTGGCTGATCAGCAAATTTGGGCCGGCATCGGCCCGCAACTCGCAGGCCGGCTGGCGAAGCTCGACATCCGCCGGCCGCAGGACCTCGTCCTGCACCTGCCATTGCGCTACGAGGACGAAACCCGCCTGACGCCGATCGCCGCGGCGCGCGCCGGTGCGCCGGTGCAGGTCGAAGGCGAGGTGGTGTCCTGCGAAGTCACGCTGCGCCCGCGCCGCCAGCTCGTCGCGCAGATCCGCGACGCGAGCGGCACGCTCACCGCGCGCTGGCTCAACTTCTACCCCTCGCAGCAGAAGCAGCTCGCGCCCGGCCGGCGCGTGCGCGTGTTCGGCGAGGTGCGCGGTGGCTTCTTCGGCAACGAGATGGTGCATCCGCGCGTGCACCCGGTCGAGGCCGGCGAGGCGCTGCCGCAGGCGCTCACGCCCGTCTATCCGACCACCGCGGGGCTCGCCCAGTCGGCGCTGCGCAAGCTCATCGGGCGCGAACTGCAGCGCCCGCCGATGACCGAATTGCTGCCCGCGCACCTGCCCGGCGGCCTGCAGCTGCCCCCCCTGCCGAAGCACTGCGCACGCTGCACCAGCCGCCCCCCGACGTCGATCCGTACGCGCTGGAGGACCGCGCACATCCCGCCTGGCAGCGCATCAAGTTCGAGGAACTGCTGGTCCAGCAGCTGTCGCTGCGCCGCGCCTACAACGCCCGCCGCAAGCGGCACGCGCCCATCCTGCGCGACAACGGCAAGCTCACCGGGGCGCTCCTCGCGCAACTGCCGTTCAGGCTCACCGGCGCCCAGGCGCGCGCGGTCGCGCAGATCGGCCGCGACCTCGCCACCCCGCACCCGATGCAGCGCCTGCTGCAGGGTGATGTCGGCAGCGGCAAGACCATCGTCGCCGCGCTCGCGATGCTGCAGGCGGCGGAGAACGGTTTCCAGGCCGTGCTCATGGCCCCCACCGAAATCCTCGCCGAACAGCACTGGAAGAAGCTCGCCGCGTGGCTTGAGCCGCTCGGCGTCGGCATCGCGTGGCTCTCGGGCAGCCGGCGGAAAAAGGCGCGCGAGGCCGAGCTCGCACGCCTCGCGAGCGGCGAGGTGCTGCTCGCGGTCGGCACGCATGCGCTGATCGAGGATCCTGTGACCTTGCCGCGCCTGGGGCTCGCGATCGTCGACGAGCAGCACCGCTTCGGCGTGCGCCAGCGCCTCGCGCTGCGCGAAAAGGGCGCCGACGGGCTGCATCCGCACATGTTGATGATGTCCGCGACGCCCATCCCGCGCACGCTGGCGATGAGCTACTACGCCGATCTCGACGTCACCGTGCTCGACGAGCTGCCGCCGGGGCGCACGCCGATCCTCACCAAGCTCGTCGCCGAATCGCGCCGCGACCAGGTCATCGCGCGCGTGCGCGACGCCTGCCTCGGCGGGGCGCAGGCCTACTGGGTGTGTCCGCTGATCGAGGAGTCCGAGGCGCTGCAGTTGAAGACCGCCGTCGCAACCTTCGAGACACTGGGGGCGGCGCTGCCCGAACTGAAGATCGGCCTCGTGCACGGGCGCATGAAGTCCGACGAGAAGTCCGCGACGATGGCGGCGTTCTCGGCCGGCGAACTGCACCTGCTGGTCGCGACGACCGTGATCGAAGTCGGCGTCGATGTGCCCAACGCGAGCCTGATGGTGATCGAGCACGCCGAGCGCTTCGGCCTCGCACAGCTGCACCAGCTGCGCGGGCGCGTCGGGCGCGGCACCGCCGAATCCGCCTGCATCCTGATCTACGCCCACCCGCTGTCGGAGAACGGCCGTGCGCGCCTTAAGGTCATCTACGAACACAGCGACGGCTTCGCCATCGCGCGCGAGGACCTGCGCATCCGCGGCCCCGGCGAGTTCGTCGGCGCGCGCCAGAGCGGGGTGCCGCTGCTGCGCTACGCCGACCTCGAGGGCGACGCCGATCTCGTCGAGCCCGCGCGCGCGCTCGCCGAACGCCTGCTGCGGGACACCCCCGAGGTCGCGACGCAGCTGATGGAACGCTGGCTGGGCGGGCGCGAGGGCCTGCTGCGTGCCTGAGCGGCCGACGCCCCGGTTTGGGGCCGGGGCTCGCGGCCGGTATCATGCGCGTCGTCCCGACGTCGTCTTCCCATGCGCACCCGTCCCCACAAAGAAACCTGGCTGAAGCGCCCGCCGCGCGCGACCGTTTCCCGCACGCTCCGCCCCTGGCTCACCGATCCCGCCTCGCTCACCGCGCGCATCCGCGCCCGCTGCGGCAGCTTCTCAGTGCGCGTGCTGCGCCAGTGCCTCGCCGTGCCGCACCGCGACGAAGCGACGCTGCTCGGCCTGCGTCGCGGCGAACGCGCGTGGCTGCGCGAGGTCCTGCTGATCGCCGACGGCGTGCCGGTGGTGTTCGCGCGCTCGCTGCTGCCGCGCGCCAACGTGCGCGGCGCGTGGAACCTCTTTCACGGCATGGGCGCCCGGCCGCTGGGCGCTGCGCTGTTCGCCGACCCTGCGATCAGCCGCCGCGCGCTGACCTGCGCCTGCCTCGACCGTCGCGACGCGCGCTATCATCTCGCCCTTGCCGCGGTCGCGCCGATGGTGATGCCGCCCCGCGTGTGGGCGCGGCGTTCGCTGTTCCGCCTGCACGGTCGCGCGTTGCTCGTCAGCGAGGCCTTCCTGCCCACGATCCTGGACCTGCCCGAATGATGTCTGCGCCGCTCCCCCTGTCTGCCCGCCTGCCCATCTACCTGCGGCTGATGCGCCTCGACAAGCCCATTGGCATCCTGCTGCTGCTGTGGCCGACGCTGTGGGCGCTGTGGCTTGCCGCCGACGGCGTGCCGCCGCTGCATCTGATCGCGATCTTCACGCTGGGCACGGTGCTGATGCGCTCGGCCGGCTGCGTCATCAACGACTACGCCGACCGCGATTTCGACGGCCACGTCGAGCGCACGAAAAACCGCCCGCTCGCGACGCGTGCGATCGGCACCCGCGAAGCGTTGCTCCTCGCCGCCGGCCTCTCGCTCGCCGCCTTCGTGCTGATCCTGCCGCTCGCGCCCATCGTGCTGTGGCTGTCGCTGCCGGCGCTGTTCCTCGCCGCGAGCTATCCGTTCATGAAGCGCTTCTTCGCGATCCCGCAGGCCTACCTCGGCATCGCCTTCGGCTTCGGCATCCCGATGGGCTTTGCCGCGGTGCTGGGCGAAGTGCCCGCGCTCGCGTGGTGGCTGCTGCTCGGCAACATCTTCTGGACCGTCGCCTACGACACCGAGTACGCGATGGTCGACCGTCCCGACGACCTCAGGATCGGCATCAAGACCTCCGCGATCACCTTCGGCCGTTTCGACGTTGCCGCGGTGATGCTGTGCTACGCAGTCGCCTTCGCGCTGTTCGCCGCGGTCGGTGTCGCCGCGGGGCGCGGTGCGTTCTTCTTCGCCGGCCTGCTCGGCGCCTGCGGCATCGCCGGATACCACTACACGCTGATCCGCGGCCGCGAACGCGCGCCGTGCTTCAAGGCCTTCCTGCACAACAACTGGGTCGGGGCGAGCATCTTCGCCGGCATCGTCCTTGATTACATTGCGTTTCCCGCCGCCTGAGCTAGGGTGAACCGACCGCATCGATGACGGTCGAAAACATGCGCCCGACTTTTTTGCGGCGCAACCCCAGAGGAGACTGCAATGAAAAGAAGCCTGTTGTTCGCGGGCGTGTGTGCGATCCTGCTGTCGACCAGCGCCTTTGCCCGTCATTGCCCCGCGGATATGAAGAAAATCGATGACGCGATGGCCAAGAACCCGACGCTGACCGCCGAGCAGATGACGGAAGTGAAGAAACTGCGCGCGGAAGGCGAAGAGCTGCACAAGGCCGGCAAGCATCCCGAGTCCGAGGCGGCGCTCGCGAAGGCGATGAAGATGCTCAACATCGGCATGTAGGCCGACACGTACCGAGCAGACCGGGGCCGCCGTCGCGGCCCCTTTCATTTTGCGGCATCCGAGGGCGCGCAAGGGCATCATCCGGCTTATCATTCGCCCCGAACCCATCAGGACGCCTCCATGCACTTCATGACCGCCCTCCGGGCCGCCTGGCAGAGCCGCAACAGCCTGCTGTGCGTCGGCCTCGATCCCTATCCTGCGCGTTTCCCGGCCCACCTGCAGGGGCGTCCGGACGCCATCCTCGAATTCTGCAAGGGCATCGTCGATGCGACTGCCGACCTCGTGTGCTGCTTCAAGCCGCAGATCGCCTACTTCGCCGCGCAGCGTGCCGAAGACCAGCTCGAAGACCTGATCGCCCACATCCACGAGCGCCACCCCGATACGCCGGTGATCCTCGACGCCAAGCGCGGCGACATCGGCAGCACCGCGGCACAGTACGCGGTCGAAGCCTTCGAGCGCTTCCGCGCCGACGCGATCACGGTCAATCCCTACATGGGCCGTGATTCCGTCGAGCCCTACCTCGAATACGCCGACAAGGGCGTGATCCTGCTGTGCCGCACCTCGAATCCGGGCGGCAGCGACCTGCAGTTTCTCGACGTCGGCGGTGGCGAGCGGCTGTACGAGCGCGTCGCGCGCCTCGTCGCGAACGACTGGAATGCGAGCGGCAACTGCGGCCTCGTCGTCGGCGCGACCTTCCCCAACGAGATCGCGCGCGTGCGCAGCATCGTCGGCGACATGCCGCTGCTCGTGCCCGGCATCGGCGCGCAGGGCGGCGACATCGCCGAGACCATGCAGGCCGGCGGCACCGCCGACGGCACCGGTCTGATGATCAACTCCTCGCGCGCGATCCTGTTCGCCGGCAGTGGCGAAGACTATGCCGAGGCGGCCCGCCGCGCCGCCCTCGAAACGCGTGACGCAATCAACGCCAATCGCTGAACCGCAATACCGTCGTACCCGAAAGGATTTCATGCGTTACCACGATCTTCGCGACTTCATCGCCCAGCTCGAACAGCGTGGCGAACTGAAGCGCATTACGGTTCCCGTCGACACCCACCTCGAGATGACCGAGATCGCCGACCGCGTGCTGCGCGCCGGCGGCCCGGCGCTGCTGTTCGAAAAGCCCGTCACGCGCGGCGTGCCGCAGGCGATGCCGGTGCTCGCCAACCTCTTCGGCACGCCCGAACGTGTCGCGCTCGGCATGGGCGAGGAACTGCCCGACGGCAACTGGCAGACCCCATTGCGCGAAGTCGGCAAGCTCCTCGCCTTCCTCAAGGAGCCCGAGCCGCCCAAGGGCCTCAAGGACGCGTGGGAGAAGTTCCCGGCCTTCCGCCAGGTGCTCAACATGTCGCCCAAGGAAGTGCGCTCCGCGCCCTGCCAGGAGGTCGTGTGGGAAGGCGCCGACGTCGATCTGGCGAAGCTGCCGATCCAGCACTGCTGGCCCGGCGACGTCGCGCCGCTGATCACCTGGGGCCTCGTCGTCACGCGCGGCCCCGGGAAGAAGCGCCAGAACCTCGGCATCTACCGCCAGCAGGTGCTCGGGCCCAACCGCGTCATCATGCGCTGGCTCGCCCACCGCGGCGGCGCGCTGGACTTCCGCGAGCACCAGCTCGCGCATCCGGGCGAACCGTTCAAGGTCGCCGTCGTCCTCGGCTGCGACCCCGCGACCATCCTCGGTGCCGTCACGCCGGTGCCGGACAGCCTGTCCGAATACCAGTTCGCGGGCCTCTTGCGCGGTGCGAAGACCGAACTCGTGCAATGCCTCGGCTCCGACCTGCAGGTGCCGGCTTCGGCCGAGATCGTGCTCGAAGGCGTGATCCACCCCGACGATACCGCGCCCGAAGGCCCCTACGGCGACCACACCGGCTACTACAACGAAGTCTCCGACTTCCCGGTATTCACGATCGAGCGCATCACGATGCGCAAGAACCCGATCTACCACTCGACCTACACCGGCAAGCCGCCCGACGAGCCGGCGATGCTGGGCGTCGCGCTCAACGAAGTGTTCGTGCCGCTGCTGCAGAAGCAATTCCCCGAGATCACCGACTTCTACCTGCCGCCCGAAGGCTGCTCCTACCGCCTCGCGGTCGTCAGCATCCGCAAGCAGTACCCGGGGCACGCCAAGCGCGTGATGTTCGGCATCTGGAGCTTCCTGCGTCAGTTCATGTACACGAAATTCATCATCGTCGTCGATGATGACGTGAATATCCGCGACTGGAAGGAAGTGATCTGGGCGATGACGACCCGCGTCGATGCGTCGCGCGACACCGTGATGGTGGACAACACCCCGATCGACTACCTCGACTTCGCCAGCCCCGTCGCGAGCCTCGGCAGCAAGATGGGTATCGACGCCACCAACAAGTGGCCGGGCGAGACGAACCGCGAATGGGGGCGGCCGATCGTGATGGACGCCGCAGTCAAGCAGCGCGTCGACGCAATGTGGGCCGAGTTGGGACTGTAAAAGCGGGCCTGTAAGAATCCACCGGAATCCTCATCACCACGGAGCCAGCCATGCCCGACT
This sequence comes from Azoarcus sp. CIB, assembly GCF_001190925.1. Lineage (NCBI taxonomy): Bacteria > Pseudomonadati > Pseudomonadota > Betaproteobacteria > Rhodocyclales > Zoogloeaceae > Azoarcus > Azoarcus sp. CIB. Next base: position 4,655,582 of record NZ_CP011072.1, on the reverse strand, counting down.
ACCGGACCGGAAGCGCCCCCGCCGACCTAGGCGGACTCGTCACGCTCGCGCACATCATCTATGCGCTGCATGCGTTCGCGGTGGTCACCGGCGTCGTCGGCTCCGCGACCATCATCGGCAGCTTCGTCGCGAGCCTGCCGTCCATCCTCGCGGTGGTGCTCAACTACATGAAGCGCGACGCGGTGCGCGGCACCTGGCTGGAAAGCCACTTCCGCTGGCAGATCCGCACCTTCTGGTTCGCGCTGCTGTGGATCCTGGTCGCGGCAGCCATGATCGTCACCCTGATCGGAATCCCGTTCGCGTTCGTGCTGCTGGTCGGTGCCGGCCTGTGGATCGTCTACCGCGTCGTCCGCGGCTGGCTGAACCTGCTCGACCGCAGCACCATGCCGATGCCCACGGACGCCTGAGGCGCCACGCGGCCGCCCCGCTATTGCGCCGGCGCCGTGTCGCCGCCCGCCCACACCCATTCCAGCAACGCGTCCTGCGCGGCCTGGCTGGACCCGGCCTCGGCGTGGTTCACCATCATCACGACCGCGTGGCGCCGGCCGTTGCGGTCCAGCACGTAGCCGGCCAGGGACTTCACGCCGTTGATCGAACCGGTCTTGATGTGCGCGTAGCCGCGTGCCGGGCTGTCGTACAGCCGCCCGCGCGCCGTGCCGTCCTCGCCGGCGATCGGCAGCGCCGCGATGTACTCCGGCATGAAGGGCCGCCGCCACGCCGCGAGCAGGACTTCCGCGAGCGTGCGCGCCGTGACGCGCTCGACGCGTGAAAGACCCGAGCCGTTCTCGATCACGAGGCCCGCGGTCGCGATGCCGTCCGCGGCGAGCAGGGCGCGCACGGCCTCGGCGCCACCCGCGACCATGTCCAGGTTCGCCCCGCTTTCCCGTCCCAGCGTCGCAAGCAGCTGGCGCGCGATCACGTTGCTCGACCACTTGTTCATCTCGCGCACCACGTCGGAAAGCGGCGGCGACGTCTCCGTGACCAGCGTCGCCGCGTCGCCCGGCGTCACGCCGCTGCGCACCGCGCCCTCGACCTTGCCGCCCAGTTCGCTCCACAGCGCTGCGATGAGCGCACGCCCGAAGGCCTCGGGCGACAAAGGCGCGGTCGCCCAGTCGCGCTGCCCGCAGCTCGCCGGCATGCTCCCCGACAGCACCAGCCGCGGCCCCTGCGGCCCCGCTTCGAGCGTCGCGTCGAGACTGCCGTACCACACGCCGCACGGGCCGGGAGCCGTCGCGATGCGGTTGTCGATGTCGATACCCGTCAGCGCCGGATAGGGCGCAAGCCCCACCGGTTGTCCGGATTCGGCCGCCGGCACGAGGCGCAGCTGCAGCGTGTTGAAGTGCATCAGCAGCCCGTAGGCGCCGCTGTTGTACGGCCGCAGCGCGCGCCCGTCGAAGGCTGCCGGGTCGTGCGGCGGCAGCGCCAGCGACGAGCCGTCGAGCACGATGTCGCCGCGCACGGTCGTGACGCCCAGCGCACGCACCTGGCGCAGCAATCTCGCCAGCCGCTCGTAGTTCAGCATCGGGTCTGCGCCGCCCGTCAGGTACAGGTTGCCGTCCAGAACGCCCGCGGCCACCGGTCCGCCGGTCGCCACCCGCGTCGTCCAGGTGAAGGCGGGTCCCAGCCGGTCGAGCGCTGCAAAGGCGGTCACCACCTTCATCACCGACGCCGGATTCATCGGCCGATCGCCACCGGTCTCCAGCTGCGGGGCCGGCGCGTCGACGCCCTGCACCCACACCGCCACGTTGCCGGCAGGAATGCGGGCGGCGTCGAGTGCCTGCCGCACCGATGGCGGCAGGGAAACCGCATGCGCTGAGGCCAACATTCCGCAAAAAAGCAGGGTAGCCAGAAAACGGAGCACGTGTCGCGTTGTCATGAGGTGGTCGTCGATATCCTGCAACATACTCGGGAAGCCCGCGAGGGCGCGGCGCGTATGCGGGCGCGATATAATTACAAATTCCGCTTTTCCCGCGGACCGGCATTTTACGCCGTAGCCCGCGGGACCACTCCGGCTGACGAGGTAGAGCAATGATTCTGGTGACGGGCGGTGCAGGCTTCATCGGCGCCAACTTCGTACTCGACTGGCTGCGCGCGAGCGACGAGCCGGTGCTGAATCTCGACGCGCTGACCTACGCGGGCAACCTCGAGAGTCTCGCTGCTCTGCAGGGGGACGCCCGCCATGTCTTCGTGCAGGGCGACATCTGCGACAGCGCGCTCCTCGACCAACTGCTCGCCGAACACCGCCCGCGCGCGATCGTGCATTTCGCCGCCGAAAGCCACGTCGACCGCTCGATCCACGGCCCCGCGGCCTTCGTGCGCACCAATGTCGAAGGCACGTTCACGCTGCTCGAAGCGGCGCGCGCCTACTGGTCCGCGCTCGACGGCGCGGAGCAGGCCGCCTTCCGCTTCCTGCACGTCTCGACCGACGAGGTCTACGGCTCGCTCGGCCCGAACGACCCGCCCTTCGCCGAGAGCAAGGCCTACGAACCCAACAGCCCGTACTCCGCGAGCAAGGCCGCGTCCGACCACCTCGTGCGCGCCTGGCACCACACTTACGGCCTGCCGGTGCTCACGACCAACTGCTCGAACAACTACGGCCCCTACCAGTTCCCCGAAAAGCTCATCCCGCTGATGATAGCCAACGCGCTCGCCGGCAAGGCCCTGCCGGTCTACGGCGACGGTCGCAACGTGCGCGACTGGCTTTACGTCGGCGACCACTGCGCCGCGATCCGCGAAGTGCTCGCGCGTGGCCGCCTCGGCGAGACCTACAACGTCGGCGGCTGGAACGAGAAGCCCAACCTCGAGATCGTGCATACCGTGTGTGCGCTGCTCGACGAACTGCGCCCCGATCCCGCCGGCCCGCACGCGCGCCTGATCACCTATGTCGCCGACCGTCCCGGCCACGACCGCCGCTACGCGATCGACGCGCGCAAGATCGAGCGCGAACTCGGCTGGCGCCCGGCCGAGACCTTCGAAACGGGCATCCGCAAGACCATCGCGTGGTACCTCGCGAACCAGGACTGGGTGGCGGACGTGCAGAGCGGCGCCTATCGCGAATGGGTCGCGCGCAACTATGGAGATCGACGGGCATGAGCACACGCAAGGGCATCATCCTCGCCGGTGGTTCCGGCACCCGCCTGCACCCGGCCACCCTGGCCGTCTCCAAGCAGCTGCTGCCGGTGTACGACAAGCCGATGATCTACTACCCGCTCAGCACCCTGATGCTGGCAGGGATCCGCGACATCCTCATCATCTCCACCCCGCAGGACACCCCACGCTTCGAGCAGCTCCTCGGCGACGGCAGCCGCTGGGGCCTGCGCCTGCAGTATGCCGTGCAGCCCAGCCCGGACGGCCTCGCGCAGGCCTTCCTGATCGGCGAGGCGTTCATCGCCGGCTCGCCGTCGGCCCTCGTGCTCGGCGACAACCTCTTCTATGGCCACGAACTCGCGGACGACCTCAGGCAGGCCGGCCAGCGTGCACACGGCGCGACCGTCTTCGCCTATCCGGTGAATGACCCCGAGCGCTACGGCGTCGTCGAGTTCGATGCCGCAGGTCACGCGATCAGCATCGAGGAAAAACCGGCGAAACCGAAGAGCCGCTACGCCGTCACCGGTCTCTACTTCTACGACGAGCGCGTCGTCGACATCGCGCGTGCTCTCAAGCCCAGCCCGCGCGGCGAGCTCGAGATCACCGACGTCAATCGCCACTACCTCGAAGCTGGCGCGCTCGACGTGCAGGTCATGGGCCGCGGCCACGCCTGGCTCGACACCGGTACGCACGAGAGTCTGCTCGAGGCGGGCCTCTTCATCCAGACGATCGAAAAGCGTCAGGGTCTCAAGATCGCCTGTCCGGAAGAAATCGCCTGGCGCGCGGGCTGGATCGACGCCGCCCAACTCGCCGAACTCGCCAAGCCGCTCGCGAAGAACGGCTATGGTCAGTACCTGTTGCGCGTGCTCGAAGAAAAGGTGTTCTGATGAAGGTCATTTCCACCGCGGTCCCCGACGTGCTGATCATCGAACCCAGGGTGTTCGGCGACGCACGCGGCTTCTTCTTCGAAAGCTTCAACGCACGCGCCTTCCGCGACACCACGGGCCTCGACGAGCAGTTCGTGCAGGACAACCACTCCCGCTCCGCGCGCGGCGTCCTGCGCGGCCTTCATTACCAGATCCGTCAGCCGCAGGGGAAGCTCGTGCGCGTCGTGCGCGGCTCCGTGTTCGACGTCGTCGTCGACCTGCGCCGCCGTTCGCCGAGCTTCGGCCGCTGGACGGGCGTCGAGCTCAGCGAGGACAACCACCGCCAGCTGTGGATCCCGCCCGGCTTCGCACACGGCTTCGTCGTGCTGTCCGAGTCCGCGGATTTCCTCTACAAGACCACCGACTACTACGCCCCCGAACACGAGCGCTGCCTGGCGTGGAACGACCCGACCGTCGGCGTCGAATGGCCGCTCGCCGGCGAGCCGCAACTGTCGGCAAAAGACCGCGAGGGCAAGCCCCTCGCACAATGTGAGGTTTTCGAATGAGACTGCTCGTCACCGGCGCCAACGGTCAGGTCGGCTGGGAACTCGCGCGCAGCCTGATGCCGCTCGGCGACGTCATCGCGCTCGACCGCAGCCGCTGCGACCTGTCGCGCCCCGAGACCCTGGCGGCACTGGTTGCCGACCTCGCCCCCGACGTCATCGTCAATGCTGCCGCCTACACGGCCGTGGACAAGGCCGAGTCAGAGGAAGCGCTCGCGACCACGATCAACGGTATCGCACCGGGCGAACTCGCCCGCGCCGCGAAGACGGTCGGTGCGCTGCTCGTGCACTACTCGACCGACTACGTGTTCGACGGCACGAAGACGGCGCCCTACACCGAGGACGACCCCGTCGCCCCGGTCAACGCCTACGGCCGCAGCAAGCTCGCCGGCGAAGTGGCGATCCGCGAGTCCGGCTGCGATCACCTGATCCTGCGCACCACCTGGGTGTTCGCCTCCCGCGGCGGCAACTTCGTGCGCACGATGCTGCGCCTCGGCGCCGAACGCGAACAGCTGCGTGTCGTTGCCGACCAGCACGGCGCGCCGACCTGGGCACGCAACATCGCCGACGCCACCGCCCAAATCGTCGCCCAGGCGCAGCGCGAACGGCGCGAGCGTACGTTCGCGTCGGGCATCTTCAACCTCACCTCGGCCGGCGAAACGAGCTGGCACGGCTTCGCCGAGGCGATCTTCGCCACAGCCCGGACCGCGTTACCGGATCTGGCCCTGAAGGTCGCGATCGTCGAACCGATCCCCGCCTCGGCCTATCCCGTGCCGGCCGCCCGCCCGGCCAACTCGCGCCTCGCCGCCGACCGGCTCGCGGCGCGTTTCGGCATCGCCATGCCACACTGGCAGGACGCCTTGCGCCGCTGCGTCGAAGACATTGCACGCTGAGCCATGAGCGGATTCGAACACTTCGAGCGCGACGCCTGCCAGCTCGAGCGCGAAATCCTCAAGCGCGGCATCGTGCTCAAACTGGACTGGGACGACGCGGCCGGCATGCGCAAGCTCGCGCGCGAAGCCCTGCAAGGTGGCGCCGGCCACACTCAGGCGCTCCTCGCCGACCCGGACGCACGCCTGCGCGCACGCGGCGAACTCTTCGCGCTGGGCGTGCTGATGCTGCGTGTGATGGAGGAGAGCGCCGACACCGGCGTGCATACGCACGGCGGCCCGGCCTGGAAGGCCTTCGGCCGCGCCCTCATCCAGGAGGCGCAGGCCGAAGGGAAGCAGGTCGACCCGAGGGCTCAGGTCAACGGCGATTCGAGCGCGTAGAGCGACTCGACGGTCTCGCGCCTGCGGATCAGGTGCGTGCGGCTACCATCGACCATGACCTCGGCGACGCGCGGACGGGTGTTGTAGTTCGAGCTCATCGCCATGCCGTAGGCGCCCGCAGACAGCAGCGCAACAAGGTCGCCGGCCTCGACGGCCAGCTCGCGGTCATGCGCAAGGAAGTCACCGCTCTCGCAGATCGGTCCCACGATCTCGTAGTTCTTCGCCGCACCCGTGCGCGGCCGCACCGCGACGACCTCATGGTAGGCGTCGTACAGCGCCGGGCGCGCCAGATCGTTCATGGCCGCATCGACGATCGCGAAGTTCTTCTCCTCGCCCGGCTTCAGGTACTCGATGCGCGTCAGCAACAGGCCCGCGTTGCCGACCAGTGAGCGGCCCGGTTCGAAGCACAGCTCCTCCTTGCGCCCCTCGAACAGCTTCAGCAGCGGAGCAAGGTATCCCGCAACCGTTGGCGGCTGCTCGTCGCGGTAACGGATGCCGAGTCCGCCACCGAGGTCGATGTGGTCCAGCGTGATCCCCTCGGTCGCCAGCCGGTCGACGAGGTCGAGGATCTTCCCGGCCGCCTCGGCGATCGGTGCGGGGTCCAGCAGCTGCGAGCCGATATGGCACGCCACGCCGCTCACGCGCAGGTTCGGCAGGCTCGCCGCGCGGCGATACAGATCCGCCGCCGCATCGATCGCGACGCCGAACTTGTTGCTCTTGAGGCCCGTCGAAATGTAGGGATGAGTCTTCGGATCGACGTCCGGATTCACGCGGAAGGCGATCGGTGCAACCTTGCCGAGTTCGCCCGCGACCTCGTTCAGGCGGTCGATCTCCGCGTCCGACTCGACGTTGAAGCAGCGGATCCCTGCCTTCAGCGCTTGGCGCATTTCGTCACGGCTCTTGCCCACGCCGGAAAACACCACCTTGCCCGCGTCGCCGCCGGCGGCCAGCACCCGCGCGAGCTCGCCGCCCGAGACGATGTCGAAGCCCGCGCCCAGTTGCGCGAACACCGACAGCACGCCGAGGTTCGAATTCGCCTTCACCGCGTAGCACACCAGCCCGCGGCGGCCCGCAAGTGCCTCGCGGTAGGCCGAGAAGGCCTCGGTCAACGCGCGGCGCGAATAGACATAAACCGGAGTGCCATACTGCGTCGCGATGGCGGCAAGCGCCACGCCTTCGAGCTGAAGGCCGTCGCTGCCCTCGGTCAGGGTGGGAATCGGAAATCGGGAGGTCATCGTGAGTCGTCGGTCGCTTTGGGGGCTTTGCTATGATCGACGCCGGCGGCTGGAGCAGCCTTGGCCGGTGCGGGCGGAACCTGGGGCAGATACAGCGGCCCCTTGATCCCGCAACCGCTCAGGGCAAGGGCGCAGCACAGCGCGGCAGCGGTCGGAATGGCTCGCATGGTGTCGTCGGTCGAAAAAACGGAAATGCTAACAGAAGGAGCGAACATGGAAGAATCGGCGTTCAACGCGCTGGCCGAAGCCGAACTCGTGCGGATCGAAGCCGCGCTCGAAGCCTGCGGTGCCGAACTGGACATCGAGACCATGCCCGGCGGCGTGCTGGAGATCGAGTTCGAGAACGGCAGCAAGATGGTGATCAACCGCCACTCGGCCGCGCGCGAGATCTGGGTCGCCGCCAAGGCCGGCGGCTTCCACTTTCGCCACGACGCCGGCCGCTGGATCGCCGCGCGTGACGGCGTCGAACTCTACGCGATGCTGTCGCAACTCGTCAGCCAGCAGTCCGGGGCGCCCGTCGCCGTCAAGGCAGGCTGAACCGGCGGCGCTCCGGGGGATTCTCTCCTACGGGCGCCGCACCGGTATCGGAGTGCGCTCAACCACGGGGGCCGGGGCCGCCGTCGGGCGAATCTGGGGCAGCGCCTCGTCCGGAGCCTCGGCCGGTAGGGGCAAGTTCTCCGTCTCCGTCGGGAGCATGAACGGTTCGGACGGGACATTCTCGCGATAGACGAACTCGTCGCGGCCCGAACCCGTATGGACGGCGACCAGCCCGTCAGGGCGGGCCGGGGACTTCTCCGGCAGGGTCTTCAGCGCGGTGCGCATGAAATTCACCCACATCGGCAGGGCGGCCGAACCGCCGGTCTCGCCGCGTCCCAGATTGCGCGGTTGGTCGTGCCCCATCCAGCTCACGGCAACCAGATCCGGGTGGAAGCCGGCGAACCAGGCGTCCACGTAGTCGTTGGTCGTTCCCGTCTTGCCGGCGAGTTCGCCGCGTTTGAGGGTCAGCGCCCGCGTTGCCGTACCGCGCCGGACCACGTCCTGCATCATCGAGGTCATCAGCCACGCGTTGCGCGGATCGATCACGCGTGGCGCGCTCTCTCCCGCGACGGGTGGGTCCACCTTGGCGACGACATGCCCCTGGCCATCGATCATCTCTTTCACGACATACGGTTCGACGCGGTAACCGCCGTTCGCGAACACGGCGTAGCCGGTCGCCATCTGCCACGGCGTCGCCATGCCGGCGCCGAGCGCCATCGTCAGATAGGGCGGGTGCTGGGCTGCATCGAAACCGAAGCGCGTGATGTAGTCCTGCGCGTACTCGGGTGTGATCGAGCGCAACACCCGGATCGAGATCATGTTCTTCGATCGTGCCAGCCCCTCGCGTAGCGTCATCGGTCCTTCGTACTTGCCATCGTAGTTCTTCGGCTCCCAGTCCTTGCTGCCGGTGATCCCGGCCGGGAAGAACAGCGGCCCGTCCTCTTCGACGCTGCTCGGCGAGAAACCGCGTTCGAGCGCCGCCGAATAGATGAAGGGCTTGAAGCTCGATCCCGGCTGGCGTAGCGCCTGGGTCACGTGATTGAACTTGCTGCGATTGAAATCGAAGCCGCCGATGAGTGCCCGAACCGCACCCGTCTTCGAGTCAACCGCGATCAGTGCCGCTTCCACGTCCGGCAGCTGCGCGATTTCCCAGCCCTTCTCGCCGAGGTCGCGGAGGCGCACGATCGCCCCGCGCCGCACCTTGCGTGCCTGCGGGGCCCGTTCGTTGAGCATCGGGGCCGCAAAGGCCAGTCCCCCGCCGGTGATCTTCGAGACTTCGCCGTGGCGATAGACAGTGACCGATTTTGGTGACGCCTCGAGAACCAGCGCGGCGATCAGGTCATCGTAGTCGGCGACGTCCGAGAGCAACTCGTCGAGCCGCTCTTCGTCGTTCGCCTTCACGCCGTTCAGGTCGACAAAGCTCTCGGGGCCGCGGTAACCGTGCCGCCGGTCGTAATCCATCACTCCCTGGCGGACGGCCTTGTAGGCGGCCTGCTGCTCGTCGCGCGTCACCGTGGTGATCACGCGGATGCCCGAATCGTAGGCCTGATCGCCAAACTGTTCGACCGCCAGCTGGCGCGCCATCTCCGCAACGAAGTCGCCGCGCAGGGGACTCGATGCCGAACGCCCGTTCGCCAGCACGAGCGGTTCCGCGCGGGCCGTCTCGAAGGTCTTCTCGTCGATGAAGCCGGCTTCGACCATGCGGCGCAGCACGTAATGCTGGCGCTGGATCGCCCGGCGCGGGTTCGCGATCGGGTTGTAGGCAGACGGCGCTTTCGGCAGCCCCGCGAGCATGGCCGCTTCGGCCACCGTGATGTCCTTCAGCGGCTTGTCGAAGTAGGCGCGTGCCGCGGCCGAGAATCCGTACGAGCGCTGACCGAGGAAAATCTGGTTGATGTAAAGCTCGAAGATCTGATCCTTGCTCAGGCTGCGCTCGATGCGCAATGCAAGGAGAATTTCGTAAAGCTTGCGGTTGAAGGTCTTCTCGCGCGTCAGGAAGAAATTGCGCGCCACCTGCATCGTGATTGTCGACGCGCCCTGGCCGCGTCCGCCCGACACCACGTTCGCGAGCGCGGCGCGCGCGATCCCGATCACATCGATTCCGGGGTGTTCGTAGAAGCGCTCGTCCTCGGCGGCGAGGATGGCCTGCTTGAGAATCGTCGGGACTTCGTCCATGGCCACGACGACCCGCCGCTCCTCGCCGAATTCCCCGAGTAAATACCCATCTGACGTGTATACTCGCAGCGGAATCTTCGGGCGGTAATCGGTCAGAACGTCCAGCGAAGGCAGGTTCGGCCATGCGAATGCAGAGACTGCCGCAATGGTTGCCGCGCCGAGAATGACAAGAGCGATGAGTGCCGCGAGGGGATAAAAGACCCAGCGCATCGGGAATCCATAGAGGGAGGACGGGAGCGCAATTATACGTTTGCGCACCCGGTGCCTCCAAAGCATCTGCCGCCGTCTGTGTTTGCACTCGCAACACTTTGTTGCTAGCATCTCAGAAGCTTATTCAGTTTCGGCGCCTAACATAAAGAAATTTAAGGGTTTTCTTTGTGATGGACTTCTCCCTATTTCGCCCCAAGGCACGCCAGCTGGTCGGCCTCGATATCTCATCTTCATCGGTGAAGATGGTCGAGCTGTCAGAGGGCGAAAAGGGTGCGTACCGCATGGAGCGGTACGCCATCGAATCCCTGCCGCGTGACGCCGTCGTCGACGGCAATATCGCCAACCTCGAAGGTGTCAGCGACGCCGTGATGCGTGCCGTGCGCCGCATGGGCGGGGGCATCAAACAGGTCGCCGTCGCGCTTCCTGCTTCGGCCGTGATCACCAAGAAGATGATTCTGCCGGGCGGTCTGCGCGACCAGGAAATGGAACTCCAGGTCGAGTCGGAGGCCAGTCAGTACATTCCCTTTGCCTTGGACGAAGTCAATCTCGACTTCCAGGTGGTCGGCCCCTCGCCGGGCAGCCCCGAAGAGGTCGAGGTCCTGATCGCCGCATCGCGCAAGGAAAAGGTCGAGGACCGCGTCGCTGTAGTCGAATCCGCCGGCCTCAAGGCCGCGGTGATGGACGTCGAGTCCTTCGCGGCAGAAGCGGCCTTCGAACTCGTCGCAAGGCAGCTCCCGGGCGGCGGCGCCGACAAGATCGTCGCGGTGATCGACATCGGCGCTAACGTCATGAACGTCAGCGTCCTGCGCAATGGTCAGCAGCTCTATGCGCGCGAACAGGCGTTCGGCGGCATGCAGCTCACGCAGGAAATCGCGCGCCAGTACGGCATGAGTGTCGAGGACGCCGAGGCCGCGAAACGTGCGGGCGGCCTGCCCGAGGACTACGAGCGCGACCTGATGCGGCCCTTCATGGATAGCCTGGCCCTCGAAGTGTCGCGGGCGCTGCAGTTCTTCTTCACCTCGACACAGTACAACCAGGTCGACCACATCGTCCTCGCGGGCGGCTGCTCGGTCATGCCCGGTCTCTCCGACGTGGTGGCCGGCCGTACCCAGGTCCCGTCCATCGTCGCGAATCCCTTCGTCGGGATGTCGATGTCGTCGCGCGTGCGACCCAAGAACCTGCTGGCCGATGCACCGTCGCTGATGGTTGCCTGCGGACTGGCGCTCCGGAGATTCGATTCATGATTCGAATCAACCTGCTGCCCCATCGCGAACTCAAGCGCCGTGAACGACGCCAGCAGTTCTTTGTCGTGTCCGCCGCGATGGTCGTTGCCGGCCTGCTGGTCGCGCTGGTCGTGCATACAGTCATCGCCGGCTACGTCGAGCGTCAGGAACGCCGCAACGATTTCCTCAAGTCCGAGATCACCAAGCTGGACGTGCAGATCGCCGAAATCAAGCGTCTGCGTGAACAGATCGATGCCCTGCTCGCGCGCAAGCAGGTTATCGAGTCCCTGCAGACCACGCGGGGCCAGGCGGTGAATGTCATGAACGAGTTCGCGCGCCGCGTGCCCGACGGTGTGTATCTGCGCTCCATCAAGCAGACCGGCCCGAAGATTGCCCTGCTCGGCTACTCGCAGTCCAATTCGCGCGTTTCGGCGCTGATGCGCAGCCTCGACGAATCGCCCTACCTTGCCAACCCGGGGTTGGTCGAGATCAAAGCGGCATCCGTGAACAAGCGGCGGGTCAGCGATTTCGCCCTCAACATCGGTATCGAAGGGCCCAAGGCCGAAGGCGATCAAGGGGCCAGGAAATGAATGTCGGCAAACTCCAAGGCATCGATTTCGAGCGTCTCTCGCAGGATTTCAAGGGCCTCGATCCCAACGACCCCGGCGCGTGGCCGCTGGCGCCGCGCATCGCGGTGTTCGTCGCGTTGCTGGTTGCGGTCCTCGCTCTCGCATGGTGGTTCGACTGGCGCGATCAGGTGGCGCTCCTCGAACAGCGCGAGGCCGAAGAGGTGCAACTGCGCGACGACTGGGTGACGAAGAAGAAGCTTGCCGTGAATCTGGATGCGTACAAGCTTCAGCTCGAAGAGACCGACCGCCAGTTCGGCGCGCTGCTGAAGCAGCTTCCGAATCGCGCGGAAATGGACTCGTTGCTCTCCGACATCAACCAGGCTGGCGTCGGCCGCGGATTGCAGTTCGAACTCTTCAAGCCAGGCTCTGAATCGGTCAAGGACTTCTATGCCGAGATGCCGATCGATGTGCGCATCGTCGGGGCCTACAACGACCTTGGCGCGTTCGCCGAAGACGTTGCCCGCATGTCCCGGATCGTGACCCTGGACAACGTCGCGATCGAAACCCAGAAGGATGGCGGCCTCAAGCTGGAAGCGAAGGCGGTCACGTATCGCTACCTCGACGAAGAGGAGCTCGCGCAGAAGCGCCAGCAGGAGAAGGCCGCAAAGACAAAGGGAGGCAAGTGAGAGAGCCATGAAACGCCTTCTGATACTTGCAAGCGCCCTTGTCCTCACCGCCTGTGCAGGCGATCAGGAGGACATCCAGGGGTGGATGACCGAGCAGGAAAAGGGGATGACCGGAACGATCAAGCCCCTGCCCGAGATCAAGCCGGTCCCGGTCGTGAAGTATGAAGCGGAAGGCGCTGCCGACCCCTTCGTGATGAGCCGCATCGAGCCCGAAACGAAAACCACCCGCCGTGGCGGCCCCGACCTCGATCGCAGGCGCGAGCCTCTCGAGGCCTATCCGCTCGAATCCCTGCAACTGGTCGGGGTGCTCACGCAGAACCGAAAGGTGCACGCTCTGGTACGCGCCGACCAGAACCTGCACCAAGTCAAGGTCGGCAACTACATGGGCCAGAATTTCGGACTGGTGACGGCGATCTCGGAGTCGGAAGTCACCCTGAAAGAGCTGGTTGAAGACATGAACGGCGATTGGGTCGAGCGCATCAGCACATTGCTGCTGCAGGAGCAGCAGGAGGCACGGAAATGAATCACAAACGCATGATTGCGCTGCTGTGTGCGGCGTTCACCCTGGCTGTTCCTGCGCCCGCCGTCCTTGCGCAGGCTGCGTCGTCGCAAAGCCAGGCCGCGACGAACCGCATCGAAGACCTCGAGGTTTCCCAGCAGGGTGGTTCCGTGCTGCTGAAGCTCACGCTCAAGGAGCCCCTCGCCGCGCCCCCGGCGAGTTTCAGCGTTGCGAACCCCGCGCGGATCGCATTCGATTTTCCCGGCACGATCAACGGCTTGGGCCGCAGCGTGCAGGAAATCGACCAGGGCGACCTGCGCAGCGCGAACATCGTCCAGTCCGGCGACCGCACGCGCCTCGTCCTGAACGTCACCAAAGTCACTCCCTTCGAATCGCGCATCGAGGGGCGTACCGTCATCATCTCGCTCGGCGCCGCGGCGCCTTCGGGCGCCACCACGACGCAGGTCTCGCAGGCGATGGCCAATTTCGCCGCGCCGAAACGTGATGCGGTCGCCGAGGGCAGCAGCATCCGCGACATCAATTTCCGCCGCGGCAAGGATGGCGAGGGGCGGGTGGTCGTGCAGCTCTCCAGTCCCGACGCAGGCATCGACATCCGTCAGCAGGGTGGTGGCCTGGTCGTCGAGTTCCTGAAGACCTCCTTGCCCGAGCATCTGCGTCGCCGCTCGGATGTCACCGACTTCGCCACCCCGGTGACGTCGATGACCGCGCAGCAGCAGGGCGACAACGTCCGCCTGCAGGTGACGCCCAACGGCAAGTGGGAGCACAACGCCTACCAGAGCGACAACCAGTTCGTGCTCGAGGTGCGCCGCGTCGTCGAGGATCCGAACAAGCTGGTCCAGGGGGCTGGGCGCGGCCAGTACAAGGGCGAGAAGCTCTCGCTGAATTTCCAGAACATCGACGTCCGTTCGGTGCTGCAGGTCATCGCCGATTTCACCAACTTCAACATCATCACCAGCGACTCGGTGCAGGGCAACCTGACGCTGCGCCTCAAGGACGTGCCGTGGGACCAGGCCCTCGACATCATCCTGCAGGCCAAGGGCCTGGACATGCGCAAGTCGGGTAACGTCATCTGGATTGCTCCGGGCGAGGAGCTCGCGACGCGCGAGAAGCTGCAGCTCGAAGCGAAGGCGCAGATCGGCGATCTGGAACCGCTGCAGACCGAAAGCTTCCAGATCAATTATCACAAGTCGAAGGAAATCTTCGATTTCCTGAAGAGCAAGGATCAGACGATGCTGTCGAAGCGTGGCAGCGTCGTCGTCGACGAGCGGAGTAATCGGCTGTTCGTCACCGATGTCTCGAGCCGCTTGGCGGCCCTTGCGAGCCTCATCAAGGATATCGACATCCCGCCGCGCCAGGTCATGATCGAGGCGCGGGTCGTCGAGGCGAACAAGGATTTCGCCCGCGATCTCGGCGTGCGTCTGGGTTACGGGGATCGCAAGTCGAAGAACCTCGGTGAGGGGGCAAAGATCGGCTTCGGTTCGTCCGAGTTCGGCAACTTCAACTCCCAGACGGGCGAGATCAGCACGGATCCGGATTCGCCGATCAATACGATCATTCATCGCGTGGGCGAAAATGCGGTGAGTGGCAACGGCTTCCTCCCGACCAACCCGTTCGGCGCTCTGAACCTGACCCTGTTCAACCGTTCGCTGACGCGCTTCCTGAACCTCGAGCTGGCAGCCCTCGAATCGGACGGTCGCGGCCGTGTCGTGTCGAGCCCGCGCATCCTCACGGCCAACCAGGTCGAGGCGACGATCAAGCAGGGCCAGGAGATTCCCTACGTCACGCCCTCGAGCGGCACCGAGCCGCCGACCGTCAGCTTCAAGGATGCCGTGCTGATGCTGAAGGTGCGCCCGAGCATCACGCCGGATGGGCGCGTCCAGCTGAAGGTGGAAGTGAGCAAGGACAGGGCGGATTTCTCGCGCAGCATCCTCGGCAATCCGCCGATCGACAAGAAGAGCGTGACGACCGAAGTGATGGTCGAGAATGGCGGAACGGTGGTGATCGGTGGCGTATTCGAGGAAGAGGAGACCACTACGGTAAACCGTGTGCCGCTGCTCGGCGAGATCCCTTACCTCGGCGCCCTGTTCCGCTCGACGAATACGCAGTCGGCGCGTCGCGAGCTGCTGGTTTTCCTGACGCCGCGCATCGTCTCGGACACCCTGACGCTGAAGTGATCGGCACGCGCGCAGGCTCGTTCGCCTGCTGTATAGTTGCTGGCATTACGTATCGGATGCCGGTTTGGTGTTAGTGATTCTGGTTGGCTTGATGGGCGCCGGGAAGACCACGGTAGGTCGTGAGTATGCCCGGCGTCATCGCATGCGCTTCGTCGATTGCGATCACGAGATCGAGGCTCGTACGGGGGTCAAGGTCTCCACGATCTTCGAGATCGAAGGCGAGGAAGGTTTCAGGCGGCGCGAAACTCAGCTCATCGACGAGCTGACGCAGGAATCCGACCTCGTGCTGGCGACCGGCGGCGGGGTCGTCCTCAATCCCGACAACCGCGCGATGATGTCGGAGCGGGGTGTCGTCGTGTACCTGAACGTACCGACACCCGTCCTGTGGGAGCGGACCCGGCACGACCGCAACCGTCCGCTGCTGCAGGTGCCCAACCCGCGCGAACGCATCGAGAGCCTCTATCGCGAACGCGATCCGCTGTACCGTTCCGTCGCGGACATCATCGTCGATGGCGGTCGCGGCAATCCAGGCGGGATGGTGCGCGTGATCGAGAAGGCCATCGAAAACTTCAAGAAGTGACATGCGTACCCTCAATGTGGCACTTGGCGACCGCGCTTATCCGATCCATATCGGCCGCGGCCTGCTCAGCGATCCGTCGCTGATCCTCCCTTTCCTCAGGACGCCGCGCGTCGCGATCGTCACCAACGACGTCGTCGGCCCGCTTTACCTCGATCCGCTGCAGGCCGGGCTGCGCCATCGCGGCGTGCAGGTGCATGCCGTGACGCTGTCCGATGGCGAGGCGCACAAGGATTGGTCGACCCTCAGCCGGATCTTCGACATGCTCCTGGCTGAGCGCTGCGAGCGCTCGACGACCCTCCTTGCCCTGGGGGGCGGCGTCATCGGCGACATGACCGGATTTGCGGCCGCGACCTACCAGCGCGGCGTGCCGTTCATCCAGATTCCGACGACGCTGCTGTCGCAGGTCGACTCGTCGGTGGGTGGAAAGACGGCGATCAACCATCCGCTCGGCAAGAACATGATCGGCGCGTTCTATCAGCCTAAACTGGTGCTGGCCGATACCGGAACGCTGGACACCCTGCCGGCACGCGAACTGGCCGCAGGTCTCGCGGAAGTTATCAAGTACGGCTTGATCCGCGATCCGGAGTTCTTCGACTGGCTGGAGTCGAACATCGAGCGCCTGGTCGCGCGTGAGCCCGAGGCGCTGGCCTTTGCGATAGAGCGTTCATGCACGAACAAGGCGGTCGTCGTTGCGGCGGACGAAACCGAGCAAGGGGAGCGCGCGCTCCTGAATCTCGGGCATACCTTCGGCCATGCGATCGAAACCGGCATGGGCTACGGGGCGTGGCTGCACGGCGAGGCCGTGGCGGCGGGAACGATGATGGCCGCGGAACTGTCGGCCCGCCTGGGGTGGTTGAGCGTTGGCGATGTCGCGCGCATCGAGGCGCTGCACAGGCGCGCCGGGTTGCCGGTGCACGGCCCGCAACTTGGTGCTGCACGCTATCTGGAGCTGATGGCGCACGACAAGAAGGTGGAGGCCGGGCGGCTGCGGCTGATACTGCTACGCGGCATCGGCAGGGCGGTCATCCATGCCGATGCAACGCACGAAGCGATCGCCGCAGCCATCGAAGCGCGCTGCGCATGATGGCGCTCGCTCACTGGGCGGTGACCGAGGCGAATTCGCGTGGGAGGGTTCATTCCGAGCCCTCGCCCGGCATTCGCAGCGAGTTCCAGCGCGACCGCGACCGCATCGTGCATTCGAACTCGTTCCGGCGGCTCGAATACAAGACGCAGGTCTTCGTCAATCACGAGGGTGACCTGTTCCGCACGCGCCTGACGCATAGCATCGAGGTGGCCCAGATTTCGCGCAGCGTGGCACGGACGCTGCAGCTCAACGAGGATCTGGTCGAGGCGATCGCGCTCGCCCATGACCTGGGGCACACCCCGTTCGGGCATGCGGGTCAGGACGCCCTCAATGCCTGCATGAAGGCGTACGGCGGGTTCGAGCACAATCTGCAGTCCCTGCGAACTGTCGATGTTCTCGAGGAGCACTACGCCGCCTTCGACGGCCTGAACCTGTGTTACGAGACGCGCGAGGGGATCCTGAAGCACTGCTCGCGCGAGCGTGCCAAGGAGTTGGGCGAACTGGGGCAGCGCTTCCTCGACGGTCATCAGCCTTCGTTGGAGGCGCAGCTCACCAATCTGGCCGACGAGATCGCGTACAACAACCACGATGTCGATGACGGTCTGCGTTCCGGGCTGATCACCCTGGAACAGCTCGACGAGGTCGCAGTGTTCGCGGATGCGCGCCGGGATGCGGAGGCCCGCTGGCCGGGTCTTGGAGGGCGCCGGCTGATCCACGAGACGATTCGGCGCATGATCAACGAGATGGCGCTCGACCTCATCGCCACGACGCGGGCGAACATCGTCGGTGCGGGTGTGCAGTCCCTCGCGGATGTGCGTCACGCCGGGCGACTGGTGGCGTATTCGGAGGAGCTCGCGCCGCGCCTGCGCGAGCTGAAGGCGTTCCTGCGGCAGAACCTCTACGCGCACTACCAGGTGCTGCGCATGACGGACAAGGCGCGGCGCATCATCCAGGATCTGTTCGGCGCCTTCATGAGCGATCCCCGCCTTCTTCCGCCGCAATATCAGATGCGTGCACGCGCCGACACGCCACGCGCAATCGCCGACTATATCGCCGGAATGACCGACCGCTACGCGATGAAAGAGCATCGCCGGCTCTTCGCCGTCGGCGAAATTCATTGAGGCATCATAGGCTTACCGCGCCGCAAAAAAATCTTGAAACACGGGTTTCGCGGGGGTATATTCCGAAGTCCGCCTGAAAGGTAAGCAGTGGCCGTGCGTCGAGCGCTGGCCGAATGGAGCCGGTGTGCGCGTGCACCCGGCTCTTTTTGACGCCTGCACAACTTTGGTGCGTTATTTGCATGCGGCGCTGCCGTTGCCCGATCAACGCCGGTTTTTGGCCGGCAAACGTGTTGTGTCGAGGAAGAACGTGATGGATCTCCCCCAGAAGCAGGGTCTGTACGACCCGACAAATGAACATGACGCCTGTGGTGTGGGCTTCGTCGCCCATATCAAGGGCGTCAAGAGTCATGCAATCGTCAGCCAGGGGCTGGAGATTCTGAAGAATCTCGATCATCGGGGCGCGGTCGGCGCTGATGAGTTGCAGGGTGACGGGGCCGGGATCCTGATCCAGATTCCGGATGCGTTGTACCGCGAGGAGATGGCGAAGCAGGGTATCGACCTGCCGCCGGTCGGTGAATATGGCGTCGGCATGGTGTTCCTGCCGAAGGAGCAGGCGTCGCGCCTCGCGTGTGAGGAAGAAATCGGCCGCGCGGTGCGCGCCGAAGGCCAGGTCGTGCTCGGCTGGCGTGACATCCCGGTGAACCGCGAGATGCCGATGTCGCCGGCGGTGAAGGCCAAGGAGCCGGTGATGCGCCAGGTCTTCATCGGTCGCGGCCCGACCGTCACCGTGACCGACGCGCTCGAGCGCAAGCTGTACGTGATCCGTCGCCGCGCGGCCAACGCGATCAACGCGCTGGAGCTCAAGCACGGCAAGGAATTCTACATGGTGTCGATGTCGGCTCGCACCGTGAACTACAAGGGCCTGCTGCTCGCGACGCAGGTTGGCGAGTACTACTGCGACCTCGCCGATGTGCGCACGGTGTCGGCACTCGCGCTCGTGCACCAGCGCTTTTCGACGAACACCTTCCCGAAGTGGGACCTGGCCCATCCGTTCCGCTACATCGCCCACAACGGCGAGATCAACACGCTGCGCGGCAACTACAATTGGATGCGCGCGCGCGAAAAGGGCACGCATTCGCCGCTGCTGGGTGATGACCTCCAGAAGATCTGGCCGCTGATCTACCCGGGCCAGTCCGATTCGGCCTCGTTCGACAACGCACTCGAGCTGCTCGTGATGAGCGGCTACTCGCTCGCCCACGCGGTGATGATGATGATCCCCGAGGCGTGGGAGTCGCACACGCTGATGGACGAGAAGCGCCGCGCCTTCTACGAATACCACGCGGCGATGATGGAGCCGTGGGACGGCCCCGCTGCGGTCGCCTTCACCGACGGCCGACAGATCGGCGCGACGCTCGATCGTAATGGCCTGCGTCCGGCGCGTTACCTCGTGACCGACGACGACCTCGTGGTGATGGCTTCGGAGTCGGGCGTGCTGCCGATCCCCGACAGCAAGATCGTCAAGAAGTGGCGCCTGCAGCCGGGCAAGATGTTCATGATCGACCTGGAGCAGGGACGCATCATCGACGACCGTGAGCTGAAGGAGTCGCTCGCCCAGGCGAAGCCCTATCGCGAGTGGATTCGTCGCATCAACATCAAGTTCGACGACCTGCCGGTGCCGGAAGGTGTCGCCGTGGCGCAGCCCGGCGCTTCGTTGCTGGATCGCCAACAGGCCTTCGGCTACACGCAGGAAGACCTCAAGTTCATCCTCGAGCCGATGGGCAAGACGGGCGAGGAGGCGACCGGCTCGATGGGCAACGATTCGCCGCTGGCCGTGCTGTCGGCGAAGGAAAAGCCGCTCTACAACTACTTCCGTCAGCTGTTCGCGCAGGTGACGAACCCGCCGATCGACCCGATCCGCGAGCAGCTGGTGATGTCGCTGGTGTCCTTCATCGGCCCGCGTCCGAACCTGCTCGAGATCAACGAGATCAACCCGCCGTATCGCCTCGAAGTGACGCAGCCGGTGCTGGACTTCGACGACATGGCGAAGATCCGCAACATCGCGCGTTACGCAGACAGCCGGTTCCGCTCGGCCGAGCTGGATGCGTGCTATCCGGTCGCATGGGGCAAGGAAGGCGTCGAGGCGCGTCTGGCGACCTTGTGCGCCGAGGCCGAGGATGCCGTGCTGCAGGGCTACAACATCCTGATCGTGTCCGATCGCAAGATCGACGCCGAGAAGGTCGCGATCCCCGCGCTGCTGGCGACCTCCGCCGTGCATCAGCACCTCGTGTCGAAGGGCCTGCGCACGCGCGCCGGTCTGGTCGTCGAGACCGGTACCGCACGTGAAGTGCATCACTTCGCCGTGCTGGCCGGTTATGGCGCCGAGGCGGTCCATCCTTACGTGGCGATGGAGACGCTGCAGCAAATCGCCGGTGATAGTGAGGCCGGCGCGAAGGCGATCAAGCATTTCGTCAAGGCGGTCGGCAAGGGCCTGATGAAGGTCATGTCCAAGATGGGCATCTCGACCTACATGTCCTACACCGGCGCGCAGATCTTCGAGGCGGTCGGCCTGAAGCAGTCGCTGTGCGACCGCTACTTCACCGGCACGACCAGCCAGGTCGAGGGTATGGGCGTGTTCGAGGTGATGGACGAAGCCATCCGCCTGCACCGCAAGGCCTTCAGCAACGACCCGGTGCTGGTCGATATGCTCGAAGCTGGTGGCGACTACGCCTTCCGCGTGCGTGGCGACGAACACATGTGGACGCCGGAATCGATCGCCAAGCTGCAGCATGCGACGCGCTCGGGCAAGGCCGATACCTACAAGGAATACGCGAAGCTGATCAACGACCAGACCAAGCGCCACATGACGCTGCGCGGCCTGTTCGAGATCAAACCTGCCGGCCCGCCGGTTCCGCTCGAGGAAGTCGAGTCCGCGAAGGAGATCGTCAAGCGCTTCGCGACAGGCGCGATGTCGCTCGGTTCGATCTCCACCGAGGCGCACACGACGCTGGCCGTGGCGATGAACCGCATCGGCGGCAAGTCGAACACCGGCGAAGGCGGCGAGGACCCGATGCGCTTCAAGCCGATCACGCAGGCGATGCGCCTGTCGCAGATCGTCGGCGAGAACCGCATCGCGCGCGATCTCGAGCTGAAGGCCGGCGACAGCCTGCGTTCGGCGATCAAGCAGGTCGCGTCGGGCCGTTTCGGCGTGACGACCGAGTACCTGGTCAACGCCGACCAGATCCAGATCAAGATGGCGCAGGGTGCGAAGCCCGGCGAGGGCGGCCAGCTGCCCGGTCACAAGGTCAGCGAGTACATCGGCTTCCTGCGCCACTCGGTGCCGGGCGTCGGCCTGATCTCGCCGCCGCCGCACCATGACATCTACTCGATCGAGGACCTCGCCCAGCTGATCCACGACCTGAAGAACGCCCAGCCGGCTGCGTCGATCTCGGTCAAGCTGGTGTCCGAGATCGGCGTCGGCACGGTTGCGGCGGGTGTCGCCAAGGCGAAGGCGGATCACGTGGTGATCGCCGGTCACGACGGCGGCACCGGCGCTTCGCCGTGGTCGTCGATCAAGCACGCCGGCAGCCCGTGGGAGCTGGGTCTCGCCGAGACGCAGCAGACCCTGGTGCTGAACAGCCTGCGCAGCCGCATCCGCGTGCAGGTCGACGGCCAGATGAAGACCGGACGCGACGTCGTCATCGGCGCGCTGCTGGGTGCGGACGAGTTCGGTTTCGCGACCGCGCCGTTGGTCGTCGAAGGCTGCATCATGATGCGCAAGTGTCATCTGAACACCTGCCCGGTCGGCGTCGCGACGCAGGATCCGGAGCTCAGGAAGCGCTTCACCGGCCAGCCCGAGCACGTCGTAAACTACTTCTTCTTCGTTGCCGAGGAGGTGCGCGAGCTGATGGCGCAGATCGGCATTCGCAAGTTCGACGACCTGATCGGCCGCCCGGAACTGCTGGACATGAAGAAGGGCATCGAGCACTGGAAGGCGCGCGGTCTCGACTACAGCCGCATCTTCCATCGCCCGAAGGTCGCCGCGAGCGTGGCGAAGCGTCATGTGGAGGTGCAGGAGCACGGCCTCGAAAAGGCGCTCGACAACCAGCTCATCGATCTGGCGAAGCCCGCACTCGAGCGCGGCGAGCCGGTCCGCATCGAGTTGCCGGTGCGCAACATCAACCGTACGGTCGGCGCGATGCTGTCCGGGCGTGTCGCCGAGAAGTACGGCCACGCCGGTCTGCCCGACGATGCGATCCACGTGACCCTGACCGGTACGGCGGGCCAGAGCTTCGCGGCCTTCGCAGCGCGCGGCGTGACCCTGGAACTCGTCGGCGAAGGCAACGACTACGTCGCCAAGGGCTTGTCGGGTGGTCGCGTGATCGTGCGCCCGCAGGCGTCCTTCCGCGGCGCATCGACCGAGAACATCATCATTGGCAACACCGTGCTGTACGGTGCGATCGAGGGCGAAGCCTACTTCTCGGGCGTGGGCGGCGAGCGTTTTGCGGTGCGCAACTCCGGCGCTACCGCCGTCGTCGAGGGTGTGGGCGACCACGGTTGCGAGTACATGACGGGCGGCACGGTCGTCGTCCTCGGCCAGACCGGGCGCAACTTCGCGGCCGGTATGTCGGGCGGCGTGGCTTACGTGCTGGACGAGGACGGGACGTTCGAACAGCGCTGCAACATGGCGCAGGTCGCCCTAGAGCCGGTGCCCGAGGAGATCGAGGCGCGCAAGGGCTCCGAGTCCGGCGACGATCTCGAGTCGCACGGTCGTGTGGACATCGACCACCTTGAGATGGGCGACGAGCTCATCCTGAAGGGTCTGATCGAGCGTCACGCCCGTTACACGGGCAGCGCGCGTGCCCGCGAAATCATCGAAAACTGGACCGCCTGGCGCTGCAAGTTCGTCAAGGTGATGCCGAATGAATATCGTCGTGCGCTGGCCGAGATGGCCGCGCAGAAGCAGAAGCAACTGGAGGCCGCGTAAAAATGGGCAAGCCCACCGGATTTCTGGAGTATCAGCGTCTGTCGGAGGCCTACGAGCCGGTTGCCGAGCGCCTGAAGAAGTACAAGGAGTTCGTGCTTCGTCTCAGCGACGAGCAGGCGGCGGTCCAGGGTGCGCGCTGCATGGATTGCGGCATCCCGTTCTGCAACAACGGCTGTCCCGTCAACAACATCATTCCGGACTGGAATGATCTGGTGTATCGCGGCCAGTGGAAGGAAGCGATCGAGGTCCTGCACTCGACCAACAATTTCCCCGAGTTCACCGGCCGCATCTGCCCCGCTCCGTGCGAGGCGGCGTGCACGCTGAACATCAACGCCGACGCCGTTGGCATCAAGTCGATCGAGCACGCGATCATCGACAAGGCGTGGGAAGAGGGCTGGGTGCAGCCGCGTCCGGCAGCGGAGAAGACCGGCAAGAAGATCGCCGTCGTCGGTTCCGGGCCCGCGGGCCTCGCCGCCGCGCAGCAGCTCGCGCGCGTCGGCCATGACGTGACGGTGTTCGAGAAGAGCAGCCGCATCGGCGGTTTGCTGCGTTATGGTATCCCCGACTTCAAGATGGAGAAGGGCCTGATCGATCGGCGCATGGCGCAGATGGAGGCCGAGGGGGTGCGCTTCCGTACCGGCGTGATCGTCGGGGCCGAGGCGACGGAGCCCGGCATCGCCAACGATGCGACGGAATTCGTCAGCGCAGAAGCACTGCAGAAGGACTTCGACGCCGTTGTCCTCGCCGCGGGGTCGGAAGTGCCGCGCGATCTGCCCGTGCCGGGCCGCGAACTTGCCGGAGTGCATTTCGCGCTGGAGTTCCTGATTCCGCAGAACAAGGCGGTGGCCGGTGACGGCCCGAACCCGATTTCGGCCGAAGGCAAGCACGTGGTCGTGATCGGCGGCGGTGACACCGGTTCCGACTGTGTCGGCACGTCGAACCGCCACGGTGCGGCCAGCGTGACCCAGTTCGAACTGATGCCGATGCCGCCCGAGCAGGAGAACAAGGCGCTGACCTGGCCGTACTGGCCGATCAAGATGCGCACCTCCTCGTCGCATGAGGAAGGTTGCGAGCGCGATTTCGCCGTCGCGACGAAGGAGTTCTTCGGCAAGGACGGCAAGGTCACCGGCCTGAAGGCGGTGCGTCTCGAGTGGAAGGACGGCCGCATGTCGGAGGTCGCGGGCTCGGAATTCGAGGTGAAGGCCGATCTCGTCTTCTTCGCGATGGGCTTCACGAACCCGCTGGGCAAGCTGCTCGAGGCCTTCGGCGTCGAGAAGGATGCGCGCGGCAACGCCAAGGCGACGACCGACGGTGCCGGCTGCTATGCGACCAGCGCGCCGAAGGTGTTTGCTGCCGGCGACGTGCGCCGGGGGCAGTCGCTGGTCGTGTGGGCGATCAGGGAAGGTCGTCAGTGCGCGCGCGAGGTGGACCAGTTCCTGATGGGCGAGACGGTTCTGCCGCGCTGAGCCACTTTCAGCAGATGAAATGAAAAAGGGCGATCCGCGGGTCGCCCTTTTTTTCTGCTTGCAGCGTTGAGCGGCGCGGCCACTCCCTCCCGGTCAAGGGGAGGGTTGGGGTGGGGATGGGTTAAGCAGCCGTCGCCGAAACCCATCCCCATCCTGTCCTTCCCCTTGAAGGGGAAGGGACCTGCTATCGACGCGGCGGGGAATTTATCGACTTAGTGGTGCGCCAGCCGCTCCAGCGTGTAGTGGGCGATCATGCCTTCCTCGTTGGTCGGGACGACGGCGACGGCTACGCGGCTGTCGGGGGCGTCGATACGCAGCGCGTGCACGTCGTTCGCTTCCGGGTCGATGGCGACGCCCAGCCAGGCGGAGAGCTTCGCGACCTGGGCGCGGACCGGCGCGGCGTGCTCGCCTATCCCGCCCGTGAACACGAGTGCATCGAGACCGCCGGCCGCGGCGGCGAGCGAGCCGATTTCGCGGGCGATGCGGTAGCAGAACAGATCGACCGCTTCCCGCGCCTCGCGGGCATCGGATGCGAGCAGGGTGCGCATGTCCTGGCTGATGCCGGAGACGCCGAGGAGGCCGGATTCCTTGTACAGCAGGTTGGTCAGGGTCTTGGCGTTCATGCCCTTCTGTTCCATCAGGTAGAGCAGCACGCCGGGATCCAGGCTACCGGTGCGCGTGCCCATCATCAGACCCTCGACGGCGGTGAAGCCCATCGTCGTGGCGACGCTGCGGCCCTCGCGCAGCGCGCACATCGACGCGCCGTTGCCCAGATGGGCGATCAGCACTGCGCCGTTCGCGCGTTCGCCGATGACCTCGGGGAGCTGGCGCGCGACGTAGTCGTAGGATAGTCCGTGGAAACCGTAGCGCTTGACGCCCTCGGCGCTGATCGCGCGCGGCAGGGCGAAGGCCTGGGCAAGCGGGGACTGTGTGCGATGGAACGCGGTGTCGAAGCAGCCGACCTGCGGAATCTCCGGGATCAGCGCTGCGACGGCGCGCACGGCGCGCAGGTTGTGCGGCTGGTGCAGCGGGGCGAGCGGGATGAAGCCTTCGAGGTCGCGAAGCACCGACTCGTTGAGCACCACCGGTGCGCTGTGGAGCTCGCCGCCGTGCACGATGCGGTGTCCTGCAGCGACGATGTCGAGATCGGGATTGTGCGCGCTCAGCCAGCGGAACAGGTGGTTGAGCGAGTCTTTGTGCTGTTCGCCCTGGCTGCCGCCGGTCAGCACCGATTCCTGATAGCGGTTGCCGTCGGCGTCCTTGGCGGACAGCTGCGGCGTGGCGCCGATGCCTTCGATCTGTCCGGATAGGGCGGGGTTGCGGGCGAGTTCCGGTTCGATCGGGAAAAGCGCGAACTTGAGGCTGCTGGAACCCGCGTTGATGACGAGGACCGACTTCATGCGAGACGCGCCTCGCGCTTCTTGTGCGCCATGAGCTGGGCGATCGCGCACGAGGCGGCGCGCGTTTCGGCAGTGTCGGCACGGCTGGTCAGCACGATGGGTACGCGCGCGCCGAGCACCACGCCGGCCATCAAGGCGTTGGCAAGGTATTCGAGCTGCTTGGCGACCATGTTGCCGGACTCGAGGTCGGGCACGACGAGGATGTCGGCGTTGCCGGCGACCAGCGAGCGGATGCCCTTGGTCTTGGCGGCAACGAGCGACACGGCGTTGTCGAAGGCGAGGGGGCCGTCGAGGAGGCCGCCCTTGATCTGGCCGCGGTCGGCCATCTTGCACAGCGCGGCGGCATCGATGGTCGAGCGGATCTTCGACGTGACGGTCTCGACCGCGGAGAGGATCGCGACCTTGGGTTCGGGCAGGCCCATGACGTGGGCGAGGTCGATCGCGTTCTGGATGATGTCGACCTTGTCCTCGAGGGTGGGCTCGATGTTGATCGCGGCGTCGGTGATCAGCAGCGGGTGCGGGTAGGTCGGCACATCGGCCATGAACACGTGGCTGATGCGGCGCGAAGTGCGCAGCCCGCCTGCCTTGGAGATGACGGCGCTCATCAGCTCGTCGGTGTGCAGCGAGCCCTTCATCAGGGCTTCGACCTGGCCCTCGCGCGCCAGCGTGACGGCGGTTTCGGCCGCCTCGTGGCTGTGCGCGACGTCGATGATGCGCACGCCGTGCAGGTCGATGCCTTCCTGCTCGGCGACTGCGCGAATCTTCGTCTCCGGACCGACCAGCACCGGAATGACGAGGCCTGCCTGGGCGGCCTGGATCGGGCCGCGCAGCGACTCGGCATCGCAGGGGTGGACGACGGCGATCGGAATCGGCGCCTTGCCCGCGGTGATCGACAACAGGTGGCCGTAGCGCAGTTCGCGGTCCGAGATCGTGACTTCGGGGAGGTGGATGCGGGCGCGCTTGATCTTCTCGGTCGGGGCCTGCACCTCGGCGACGCCGTCGATGACCTTCAGGCCATCCTGGTTGAGCGCGAGGCAGTCGAGCACGATGTGATGGTTGTGCTCGAACTTCTCGCGGCAGGTGACGGTGATCGTGAGCGTGTCGCCGATCGTGATCGGGCGGTGGAAGTTGAGCCCTTGCGAGACGTACACGGTGCCGGGGCCGGGGAATTCGGTGCCGAGGATGGTGGAGATCAGCGTGCTGCCCCACATGCTGTGGCCGACGACTTCGCGGAACTGGCTGGAGCGGGCGAATTCGGTATCGACGTGGGTCGGGTTCACGTCGCCCGACATGACGGCGAAGAGGTGGATGTCGTCGGGCCGCAAGGTGCGGACGAGCTGGGCGCGGTCGCCCACCTGGATCTCGTCGAAGGTGCGGTTCTGGATGAGGTCGGTGACGTTGCGATCCATGGTCGGTGTGTTTCCGTTGCGATGCAAAAACTGCATTTTAGGCGCGTTATCAGAGATTTGCCTGCTGCGCTGTAAAAACCTGTTTGCGCTGCCGCATCCGTGTTCCATCCGTGCGACAGTGCCGTGTGCCGCGCGGGGGCGGCTCGGGGTGCATGCTAAAATCGTCCGCTGTTCGAACAGGGACGAGGCATTCATGGAAGTAGTGATTCTCGCGGCCGGGCAGGGCAAGCGCATGCGTTCGGTATTGCCCAAGGTGCTGCAGCCGATCGCCGGGCGGCCGATGCTGGCGCATGTGATCGGGGCTGCCCGCACCCTGGACGCGTCGCGCATCTGCGTCGTGTACGGCCATGGCGGCGAGGTGGTGCGCGAGCGCATGCAGGACGCGGCGCTGCGCTGGGCACGGCAGGAGCCGCAGCTGGGCACGGGGCACGCGGTGCAGCAGGCGCTGCCGGAGCTGACCGACGGCGAGATGGCGCTGGTGTTGTACGGCGACGTCCCGCTGATCGGCGCGCCGACGCTGCGTCGCCTGCAGACCGCTGCCGGCAGCGGCAAGCTCGCGCTGCTGACCGTGGAACTCGACAACCCCACCGGTTACGGGCGCATCCTGCGCGACGCCGACGGCCGCGTCACGCGCATCGTCGAGGAGAAGGACGCCAGCGCCGAGCAGCGCCGCGTGCGCGAAGTCAATACCGGCATCCTCGTGGCGCCGGTCGCTCGCCTGCGCGACTGGCTCGGGCGCATCGGCAACGACAACGCACAGGGCGAGTACTACCTGACCGACATCATCGGCTTGGCGGTCGCCGAGGGCGTCGAGATCGTCACGGTGCAGCCGGACGCGGTGTGGGAGACGCTGGGCGTGAACAGCAAGCCGCAGCTTGCCGAACTGGAACGCATCCACCAGCGCAACATCGCCCAGAACCTGATGGACGCGGGCGTGACGGTGCTCGACCCGGCGCGCATCGACGTGCGCGGCGAGCTCGAATGCGGCCGCGACGTCGAGATCGATGTCGGTTGCGTGTTCGAGGGGCGCGTCGAGCTCGGCGACGACGTGCGCGTCGGCGCGAACTGCGTGATCCGCAACGCGCGCATCGGCGCGGGCACCCGAATTGCACCCTTCTCGCACATCGAGGACACGGTCACCGGGCGCGAATGCGTGATCGGGCCGTACGCGCGCACGCGCCCCGGCACGACGCTGGGCGACGACGTGCATCTGGGCAACTTCGTCGAGGTCAAGAACAGCGCGATCGCCGACCACTCGAAGGCCAACCACCTCGCCTATGTCGGCGATGCGGACGTCGGCCAGCGTGTGAACATCGGCGCGGGCACGATTACGTGCAATTACGACGGCGCCAACAAGTTCCGCACCATCATCGAGGACGACGTGTTTATCGGCTCCGATACCCAGCTCGTCGCGCCGGTGCGCGTCGGCCGCGGGGCGACGCTGGGCGCGGGCACGACGCTGACCAAGGACGCCCCGCCGGAGCAGCTCACCGTGTCGCGGGCCAAGCAGATCACCATCGTCGGCTGGAAGCGGCCGGTGAAGAAGAAGTAAGCCGGAGATAACATCATGTGCGGCATCGTCACTGCCATCGCGACGAAGAACGTCGTCCCCGTCCTCCTCGAAGGCCTGCGCAAGCTCGAATACCGCGGCTACGACTCCGCCGGCTTGGCCGTGCTCAACGGCGGGCTGCAGCGCGTGCGCGCGGCCGGCCGCGTCGCCGAACTCGCGGCGCGTGCCGACGAACAGAAGCTCGACGCCGGCATCGGCATCGCGCACACGCGCTGGGCGACGCACGGCGTGCCGTCCGAGCGCAACGCGCACCCGCACGTTTCGGCGGGGCTGGCGGTCGTGCATAACGGCATCATCGAGAACTTCGAGGCCATCAAGCAGCGGCTGATGGCCCAGGGCTACGAGTTCGTCTCGGAGACCGACACCGAGGCGATCGCCCACCTGATCCACAGCAAGCTCGCCAGCCAGCCGGATCTCTTCGAGGCGGTGCGGCAGGCCACGAACGAGCTCGTCGGCGCCTACGCGATCGGCGTGATCAGCGAAACCGACCGTTCGCGCGTGATCGTTTCACGCCACGGCGCGCCGCTGCTGCTGGGCGTGGGCGAGGACGGGATGTACGCGGCCTCCGACACGTCGGCGTTGCTGCAGGTCACGCGCAAGGTGATCTATCTCGAGGATGGCGACATCGCCGAACTGCGTCTCGACGGTTACCGCATCGCACGCCCCGACGGCACGCCCGTCGAGCGTGCAACGCATGTATCCAGCCTGTCCGCCGACGCGGTCGAGCTGGGCCAGTACCGTCACTACATGCAGAAGGAAATCTTCGAGCAGCCGCAGGCGCTGGCGAACACGCTCGAAATCATCGCCGGCGGCGGCTCGGTCACGCCGCAGCTGTTCGGCACCCACGCGCCCGAGCTCCTGGGCGGCGTCGGGCGCGTGCTGGTGCTGGCGTGCGGTACGAGCTACCACGCCGGGCTGGTCGCGCGTTACTGGATCGAGGCGATCGCGAAGGTGCCGTGCAGCGTTGAGATCGCGAGCGAATATCGCTACCGCGAATCGGTCGCGAACCCCGACACGCTGGTGGTCGTGATCTCGCAGTCCGGCGAGACCGCCGACACGCTCGCGGCGCTCAAGCACGCCAAGGCGCAAGGCATGGCGCGGACCCTGGCGATCTGCAACGTGCCCGAGTCGGCGATCGTGCGCGAGGCGGCGCTGCGCTTCATCACGCGCGCGGGCCCCGAGATCGGCGTCGCATCCACCAAGGCTTTCACGACGCAGCTCGCGGCGCTGGCGCTGCTCACGCTGTCGCTCGCCAAGCTCGCCGGCCGCCTGCCCGAAGCGGAGGAGGTGCGCCACCTGACGGCGCTGCGTCACCTGCCGGTTGCGGTGCAGAAGGTGCTCGAGTTGGAACCGGAGATCGAACGCTGGGCGCAACGCTTTGCCGGCAAGCAGCACGCGCTTTTCCTCGGCCGCGGCCAGCATTGGCCGATCGCGATGGAAGGGGCGCTGAAGCTCAAGGAAATCTCCTACATCCACGCCGAGGCCTACGCGGCCGGCGAGCTGAAGCACGGCCCGCTGGCGCTGGTCGACAAGGACATGCCGGTGATCGCCGTCGCCCCCGCCGACGAGCTGCTGGAAAAACTGAAATCCAACCTGCAGGAAGTGCGCGCGCGCGGCGGCGAGCTGTACGTGTTCGCCGATGCCGGCAGCGAGATCCCCGAGTCGGAGGGTGTGCACATCCTGCAGATGCCGGAGAACTACGGCATGCTGTCGCCGGTGCTGCACGTCGTGCCGCTGCAGTTACTGTCCTACCATGCGGCCCTGGTGAAGGGGACCGATGTGGACAAGCCGCGTAACCTGGCGAAATCGGTTACGGTGGAATGAGGGATTGGCAGCAATAAAGTGATTGTTCCTGACAATTAAGGTCGAGAACTGGGCATTAAAGTCGAAAACTTGATTGCATCAAAGAAACGCCCGAATTGTCGGGCGTTTCTTTGCTAATTCGTGAAAACCGGCAACACGGTGACCGGGTGCCTGAGTTGCATGCAGCCGAACGCCAGCGGCGACGGCCACCTGTCGGCCGCTCCTAAGCGCGGCCAATTTCATCGCATCGATCAAGTCGTCGGCGGATTCGGGCCGATAAAGTACGGGCGCATCATCTCGTTGTCCTCGTGCTCGACGATGTGGCAATGCCAGACGTAGAGGCCAGGCAGATCGAACAGGGCCTTGATTCGCGTGATTTCGCCCGGATAGGCGATGACGGAGTCCTGGAAGCCCGTCTCCCAGCTCTCCGGCGAGCGGGCCTCACCGTCATCGATCGGCTGGCGATTCAGCACCTGGAACTGCACCTCGTGAATGTGAATGGGGTGCGCGTCCTCGGTGAAGTTGTAGAGCTCCCAGATCTCGATCGAACCGAGCGCCGGGTTCTCGGTGATCGCATCGTCCCAATCCCCCGGGACCGGATTGCCGGCGCTGTCGAGCGTGCCCAGCTCCGCTTCGACGGGGCCGTCAAATCCGGGGAAGGAACTGGCTTTTTCGTTGAGCGACACCTTCCGTGTCGTGCTTGCCAGCCCAAGTGGTCTGAATGCCGGCAAGGTCAGCCGTGCGGGGTCCTGGCTGTTGTCCTTGCTGCTTAGCGGCACCACCACGAGCTTCATGACTTGACCGGTCGTGTCGGGATCCGCTGCGTCGAAATCCGTGCCGGGCGTGCCGCCGCCGAAGGGCTCGTCGGGGCCCTCGTTGATGAGGTGCAACTCGGTACCGACCGCGAGGCCGGTGAAGTCGACGATGACGTCGGCCCGGTCCGAGGGGGCCATCAGGAGGTAATCGATCTCGACCGGCGCGGGCAGGAACCCGCCCGCCGCGCCAATCTGCCAGAAGGGGCGCGCCGCAGTCGCCGGCCGCGTCGCAGACGGGTCGGTGACGATTTTCAGGATCAGGAAGCGCGAATTGCAGCCATTCAGGACGCGGAAGCGGTAGCGGCGTGGCTCGATCTCCAGATGGGGCCAGGTGCGCCCGTTGACCACCATGGTGTTGCCGAAGAACTCCGGGTTCCAGATCGGCGGGACATCGCTGACCGGGATATAGGGCCCCGCGAAGCCGTCGAAGAACTCGCGGGTACTCGGGTAGAACAGCGAGCCATCCGCGTTGAAGGAGCGGTCCTGGATCGCGATGGGGATCTCATAGAATCTCCCGAAGGGGTCCGCCCCCACCTCCGGGGCCGGACCGGGGAGAACCGGGTCCGGCAGATCGCTCGGTCCGCGGCGCAGGAGATAGAACCCGGCGGGGCCCGCATAGACGTTCAGACGGGTCATGCCCAGCGTATGGTCGTGATACCAGAACGTGCTCGCCCGTTGATCGTTCTCATATTGGAACGTCGCAGTGCCAGTCTCCCAGACCTCGCCGAACTTGCTGGCGAACTCGCTCTTGAGGGACTCGTACCACGTGCCCTCGTTGGCGAAGCCCGCGGGGATGTCGTTCGCCGCAGGCAGGTACCAGGCCTCGGCATAGCCGTCGCTTTCCTGGGCGCTGTGCCCCCCGTGCAGATGGGTCACGATCGGGACCGGGCCGGTATAGGGTCCCGGCGTACTCGCGAAACTCGGGCGCATGTCCCGCTCCGCGGCGCCGCCCGCGGGGTTGGCCCAATGGAGAGTCGGATCCACCGCCAGAAGGTGGGGAAGGAAGTTGCCGTTGGCGTCTTTCAGGTCGTTGATCCACTTGACCCGGACCGGCCTGCCGTACCTGGCTTCGATGGTGAAGGCCGGGTAATTGAACGTTTCCGGGTGGTTGGCCGAGCCGTAACTCCATACCGTCGTAAGGGGCAGGGGGGTAGGCAGGATCTGTTGCTGGAACTGCCGGACAGCGATCTCGTAGTAGTCGACTCGCCCGCCGCTTGTCTTGGGCATCGCCGGCGGGATGACCAATGGCATGGCGTATTTCGTGATTGACGCGGGATCCAGCGTACCACCCGGTATCGCGGCAAAGGCACGCCGGATGAACCCGAACTTGGTGAAGAGGAAAGTCCCCGCGCCAGCCAGCGTACTGATTCTCAGGAATTCGCGTTTGGTGGTCATAACCGACCCCTGACATTGGCTGCGTAGCGGAGAGAAGTTGATTCGTCGTTCTGGCCGAAGAGACTCGCTCGTCACGTCATTGATTCAACATAGCCTGCCACCGATGACATTCAAGCGAAATGTAACGACGGCGGACGGCTCCACGGGCCACTTGACTGCAGCGACCTGATCAGCGGTGACGCAACATATAATGGCCGCCCGTAACCCTCGGCGTGGGAGCAAGATGAGGCTGAACCTGAAGGTCCCCTTCGCGGAAAAGGACGAAGCCAAGAAGCTTGGTGCGCGGTGGGATGCTGGGCGGAAGATCTGGTACATCGAGGGCAAGGAAGACTTGGGCCCGTTTTCCAGGTGGTCGCCAACGCCTCACGAGACGTCTGCTGATGACGGGCGGACGCAGAGGAGCGCTTCGGCCAGGAATCAGGACTCGTCAGGCAAGGTCCAGGTCGGCAGTCACTACGTCGAGCATCCTCGGGTGTGTGATTGCCCGCCGTGGGAGGTGTGCGAGAAGTGTCGGGCCACGGCCCTGTGAATCCAGCTTGAGGGAATGGGGTCATGGAAGTCGTCGCGGTAATCGACTTTGAAACGACGGGTCTGTCGCCGGCGCAAGGTGACCGTGCAACGGAAGTCGCGGCAGTGATTCTGGAGGACGGCAAGATCGTCGACCGCTACCAGAGTCTGATGAACGCGGGCGTGCGCATTCCGTCCTTCATCGAGTCGCTGACCGGAATCTCCAACGAGATGGTTCGGCGTGCGCCGCCGGCGGCGCAGGTGATGCGGGAGGTGGCGGACTTTGTGGGCGACCATCCCTTGGTCGCCCACAACGCTTCGTTCGACTGCAAATTCTGGGATGCCGAGCTGGCGCGGATCGAGCGACGCAGGCGGCAGGAGTTCGTCTGCTCGTTGCTGCTGTCGCGCCGAATTTTTCCGCTGGCGCCGAGCCACAAGCTGGGTGCACTGGTCGAGTATGCGAATCTGCCGGTGGCGGGCCGCTACCACCGGGCTTTGGCCGATGCAGAAATGGCGGCGAGCCTCCTGCTGCGCCTGGAAGATGAGCTGCGTGAACGTCACGAGGTGGATGACGTCTCCGTCGAGCTTCTGCGCAGGATTCAATGCGTGCCGAAGGGGCAGCTGACGAGGTGCATCGCGCGCGAGCGGAGTCGCTGACGCGGTCGTGTACGCGGGTCGAGACGGAAGTGTCGTTTTTCGACGATGATTGCCGGGACGATGCCAGAGCGAGATCCGCTGCCGGTGTCGAGTTTTCTACTTTGACTGGCTGGAATAGCCAGCCGTAATTGGAGCCACGTGATGCGCCTGTTCTCCGCACTTGTACTTGCCTGTTTCTCGTTAGCCGCCCACGCTGCCGGCCCGGCGGCGGAGACCCTGCCGTCCGGCGTGACGGTGGAGCGCTACAAGGAGGGGACGGGCGCTGCGCCGACCAAGACGGACGTCGTGCGCGTGCATTACCAGGGCACGCTCGCGAACGGGCGGGAGTTCGACAGCTCGTACGGCCGCGGGCAGCCGGCGGAATTCCCGGTCAATGGCGTGATTCCGTGCTGGACCGAGGTGCTGCAGCTGATGAAGCCGGGCGGGGCGGTGCGCATCACCTGTCCGCCGCAGACGGCCTATGGCGCGCGCGGGATCCCCGGGACGATTCCGCCCAACAGCACGCTGACCTTTGTCGTCGAGTTGCTCGAGGTCAAGCGCTAGGCGGGCAAGGCGGCGATTTTCCGTCGGGAGCAGAAATTGTTCATTGACGGCGGCAGGCGGGCGCGACACAGTGGCAGGCATGAAGATCACCGTCGTTCCCGCCATCCACCTGCTGCACGAAGCCGCTCACGCCACGCTGGCGACGCATTCGACGCAGCTCGCGGGCTACCCCTACGCGACGGCGCTGCCCTGTGTCGTGGATGCGGCACAGCGTCCGCTGTTTTGCGTCAGCCTGCTCGCCGAGCACACGAAGAACCTGCTCGCGGACCCGCGCGCGAGTCTTTCGGTGGTCGGCACCGAGAACGGCAGCGTCCAGGCCGGGGTGCGCATGACGCTGATCGGCGACGTCGAGCGCTTCGAACCGTCGGCGGAGCTGCTTGCGCGCTACCTGCGCTATCAGCCCGACGCGAAGCAGTACCTGGAACTCGATTTCGCCTTCTTCCGCCTGCAGCCGAAGCGCATCCGCTATATCGGCGGCCCGGGAAAGATGGGCTGGATCGAGGACGAGCGCTGGGCCGGGCTGCCCGTGCTGCCGGAAGCGACGGAGGCGGATCTGCTGCAGCAACTCGCCGGCAGCGTGCCGGCCGGTACGCATCTGCTCGGGATGGACTGCTTCGGCGTCGATTACGCCGTGAACGGGCGGCGGGCGCGGCAGCGCTTCCCCGAGGTGCGCAGCGCCGAGAACCTCGCGGCCACGGCGCCGCGCATCGTGGCCGGGCTGCTGTGAGCGCCGGCGCGTCCGGATCCCGGCCGGCATCTTGGCGGGCCGAACGGCCATGACCTCGGTCGAAACCACCCTCGCGTTCTTTGCCGTGTCGGTGTTGCTCGGCGCGGCGCCGGGCCCGGACAACCTGTTCGTGCTGATGCAGTCGGCGATGCGCGGACGCAGGGCAGGGATGCTGGTCGTTCTGGGGCTGTGCACGGGCCTGTTGGGGCACACCGCGGCGGTCGCCGTGGGCCTGGCGGCGGTGTTCGCGGCGTCGCCAACGGCTTTCACGGTGCTGAAATTCGTCGGTGCCGCCTATCTGGCGTGGCTTGCGTGGCAGGTGCTGACTGCGCCCGACGGGGGCGATCCGGCCGTCGGCGAGGTGGCGCCGGACGGCTGGCGCATGTATGTGCGTGGGATCGTCATGAACCTGACCAACCCGAAGGTGATCCTGTTCTTCCTCGCCTTCCTGCCGCAGTTCGTCGAAGCCGGCGCGGCGCCGGTGGCGCTGCAGGTGATGTGGCTGGGCTTCGTGTTCATCGTCGCGACGCTGCTGACCTTCGGCGCGATCGCGCTCTTCGCGGCGTCGATCGGACAGCGCCTGCGCAGTTCGGCGACCGCGCGGCGCGTGCTGAACAAGTCGGCGGGGTTGGTGTTCCTGGGGCTCGCGGCGCGGCTGGTGCTGGCCGAGCGCTGAGGGTATGGATGGGGGCTGAGCTGTTTTCCTTGTAGGAGCGGCTTCAGCCGCGAATTGAGCCGCGCGGCTTCGTTCGACGCCGATTCGCGGCTGAAGCCGCTCCCACGGTAAGGCTACGTCCGCGCCTGCCGGTGCGGTTACACGATCGTCACGGCGGTGCCGCTGACGGCCACCATCAGCATGCCGTTGTTCTCGCCGAGGACCTCGTAGTCGAGGTCGATGCCGACGATGGCGTTGGCGCCCAGTTTTTCCGCGGCTTCGGCCATTTCCTCGAAAGCGGTCTCGCGCGCCGAGCGCAGCGTCTTCTCGTAGGCGCCCGAGCGTCCGCCGACGAAATCGCGCACGGCGGCGAACATGTCCTTCAGGAAGTTCGCGCCGATGATGGCTTCCCCGGTGACGACGCCGTGGTAGGCGCGGATGGTCCTGCCTTCGACGGTGGGCGTGGTGGTCATCAGCATGGCGTATTCCTGTGCAGTGAAAGAGGGGTCAGGGTGCGAGCTGGCGCAGGTCGGCCGTCGCGGCCTGGCCGAATTCGTCGCCGAGCAGGTAGTTCACGAGCCGGAACGCGCATTCGTCGGGGCGGGCGAGGGCGCCATCGCGCTTGAGCGCTTCGAAGCGTGCGCGCACGGGGAAGCGGTCTTCGGAGATCGCGCGGATTTCGGCCTGCATCGCGGTATCGACCACGCCGGGGGCGAGGCTGCAGATGCTCAGGCCGGGCGTGCCGTCCATCGCGGCAGCGCGCGCGTGCTGGTCGAGCGCGGCCTTGGAGGCGCAATACACGCTCCATCCGGCATAGGCGCTGCGCGCGGCGCCGCTGGATACATGCAGGATGCGCCGGTCCGCGACCTCGGTGCTGGCGGCGGTGAAGGCGCTGGCGAGCATCAGCGGGGTCGCGGTGTTGAGCGCGATGGCACGCGCGATCGCTTCCGGCGGCAGGACGTCGAGCTGGCCGACCGGCTGCAGCATGCCGGCGTTGTTGATGAGCAGCGCCTGCGAGCAGTTGGCGAGGAAGCTGCGCAGCGTCTCGCCGGCGAGCCAGTCCGTGACGACGTCGGTGTCGGCGAGGTCGATGCGCACCTGCGAGAGGTCGTCGGGATAGCGCTCGGCGAGGGCGTCGTTTGCGTGCCGTGCGAGGCCCAGCACGGGGATGGTGCGGGCGAGGAGCTCTTCGGCGATCGCGGCGCCGAGTCCTTGGGTGTGTCCGGTGAGGATCGCTTTCATTGTCGCTGTGCTCGGGTCAGGCGGCCTGGGCCGCGGCTTCGGCCGTGAGCCAGGTGCGGAAGGCGGCGACGGCCGGGCGCCGCGCGATCGCCTCGTGCATGACCAGATAATAGGCGAAGGGTGAGGGCAGCGGTATGTCGAAGGGGATCGCGAGGCTGCCTTCGGCCACCCGCGATTCGATCAGCGAACGCGACGCGAGCGTGACGCCCTGGCCGGCGAGCACCGCGGAGAGCGCCAGCGCGGCGTTGGCGAAGCGCGGGCCGCGGGCCGGATCGACGCCCGCGACGCCCGCGCGCTCCAGCCACAGCCCCCAGCCGGAGCGCGCGATGCCGGGGCCGGCGTCGCGCAGGGTGTCGTCGTGGATCAGCACGTGGCGCGCGAGGTCGGCCGGCGTGCGCAGCGCGTTGTCGCCGCGCAGCAGCGCGGGCGCGCACACCGGGACGTAGTCCGGGGCGAAGAGGCGGTCGATGACATGGCCGGGATAGCTGCCGGTGCCGTACAGGATGGCGACCTTGCTCTCGGCGTCGCGCGGGTCGACGGCGAGCGCGGCGACGACGGCCGCCTGGCCGCGGCGGTCCACGGTGTCGGCGGTGCTCGACAGCTGCAGTGAGACTTCCGGGTGCGCGCGGGTGAAGCCGGCGAGGTGGGGCACCAGCCAGTGGCTCGCGAAGGAGGGCGGCGCGATCACCGTGAGCGGACCGGCGACCGCCTGGCGCGTGCTCTCGATGGCCGCGGCGAAGCAGTCGAAGCCTTCGCGCACCTTGGGCTGCATCGCGTGGCCGTGCTCGGTGAGCGCCAGCGCGCGCGTCATGCGGCGGAACAAGGGCACGCCGAGCCAGTCTTCCAGCGCCTTGATCTGCTGGCTGACGGCCGCGGGGGTCACGCACAGCTCGGCTGCGGCCTGCTTGAAGCTCAGGTGGCGCGCGGCGGCTTCGAAGGTGCGCAGCAGGGCGAGGCCGGGCAGGCGGTAGCTCATCGTCGATAGTTAAGTTCTTCTAATCCGTTGCATCATAAACCGTCGTTTGTCGCCGGGCCAGCCGCTGCCTAGACTGCGCTTCACATCCATCGTGGTGTCCGGCGGTCCTCCTCCCTCCTTCACCGCCGGGAATCGTCGATTGATCGGAATGCGCGCCATCGGGTTACCGGTGGCGCGCATTGCTTGCGCGGCCGCTTCCAGCGCCGCGCCTTGGCCATGCCGTTCCGGCACCGGATTCCATGCAGGTCAGGTTTGCGGACTCCTTCCCCGGGCGGTCGTTTGCGCCGGAATGTCGGCGTCCCGTTTTCGTGGAGTCGTGAGTCACATGAACAAAGAAAACCGCATCCATTGTGCGGCGCTGCGCAGCAAGGTCATGTCCGCCAACGAGGCGGCGAGCCTGATCCAGTCGGGCATGAACGTGGGCATGAGCGGCTTCACCGGCGCGGGCTACCCGAAAGCCGTGCCGTCGGCGCTCGCCAAACGCATCATGGACGCGAACGTGAACGGCAA
The DNA here is from genome assembly GCF_001190925.1 of Azoarcus sp. CIB. NCBI lineage: Bacteria > Pseudomonadati > Pseudomonadota > Betaproteobacteria > Rhodocyclales > Zoogloeaceae > Azoarcus > Azoarcus sp. CIB. The sequence continues at coordinate 4,617,082 of NZ_CP011072.1, read as the reverse complement.
GCGCTTCAAGATCGGCGTGTGGACGGGTGCCTCGACCGCGCCCGACCTCGATGGCGCGCTGGCGATGGTCGACGGCATCGAGATGCGCCTGCCCTACCAGTCGGATCCGACCTGCCGCAAGCGCATCAATGCCGGCGAGATGGAGTACATCGACATCCACCTGTCGCACGTCGCGCAGTTCGTGTGGTTCGGTTTCCTCGGCAAGCTCGACGTCGCGGTGGTCGAGGTCGCCGGCATCCTCGAGGACGGGCGCCTGATCCCGTCGTCGTCGATCGGCAACAACAAGACCTGGCTGGACCAGGCCGACAAGGTGATCCTCGAGGTCAATTCGTGGCAGAGCAGCCAGCTCGAAGGCATGCACGACATCTGGTACGGCACGCAGCTGCCGCCGAACCGCCAGCCGATCCCGCTCGTGCGCAGTTCGGACCGCATCGGCGAGCCCTACCTGCGTTGCGACCCGGAGAAGGTGATCGCGGTCGTCGAGACGCACGCGCCGGACCGCAACTCGGCGTTCTCGCCGCCGGACGAGAGCTCGAAGAAGATCGCCGGCCACATCCTGGAATTCTTGCAGTACGAGGTGAAGAAAGGTCGTCTGCCGCGCGAGCTGCTGCCGCTGCAGTCGGGCGTGGGCAACATCGCGAACGCGGTGATGGCGGGCCTCAACGAGGGGCCGTTCGAGAACCTGACCGCTTATACCGAGGTGCTGCAGGACGGCATGCTGGAGATGCTGAAATCCGGCAAGCTCGCGAGCGCGTCGGCGACGGCGTTCTCGCTGAGCAACGAGGCGCTGGCGGAGCTGAACGCGGATCTCGCGCGCTACCGCGAGCGCATCATCCTGCGCCCGCAGGAGATCAGCAACCACCCGGAAGTGATCCGCCGCCTGGGCGTGATCGCGATGAACGGCATGATCGAGGCCGACATCTACGGCAACGTCAATTCGACGCACGTGATGGGCTCGCAGATCATGAACGGTATCGGCGGCTCGGGCGACTTCGCGCGCAACGCGTACCTGTCGATCTTCATGACGCCGTCGCAGGCGAAGAACGGCGCGATCTCGTGCATCGTGCCGATGGCCTCGCACGTGGACCATACCGAGCACGACGTGCAGGTGCTGGTCACCGAGCAGGGGCTCGCCGACCTGCGCGGACTGTCGCCCAAGCAGCGCGCGAAGGCGATCATCGAGAACTGCGCGCACCCGAACTTCCGCCCGGCGCTGTCGGACTATTACAAGCGCGCGCTGCAGTTCTCGCCCGGCAAGCAGACGCCGCACCTGCTCGAGGAAGTGTTCGGCTGGCACCTGCGCGCGCTGCGCGGCGAGCGGATGTAAGGCGGCGCCGGTCGCCAGTGGCTGCTTGAATGATAAAGGCATTTTCCGGGCACGGATTTGCATATAACATGACAAGCCCGGCCCGCTGCCGGCTCTGCGTTTCTGCCTGCCCGCACCGGATTGCGTGCCCGCCTGACCGGCCGGGTGCGTGAGCGGGACGGACAGGAGGGTGCCCGCAGACCCGCGGGCACCCTCCTGTCACGAAGTCCCGCACACATGAACAAGCCCGTCAGAATCGTCGTCGCCGTGGCCGCGTTGGGCCTGGCATTGCCCGCGTCGTCGTGGGTGTTCGGCAAGCAGATCGAAACCGCGCTCGATGCGCAGTACAGCAAGCTCGGCGAGCTGCCCCACTTCCGGATCGTCGCGCGCGAGTTCGATCGCGGCTGGTATCGTTCGACGGAGACAGTGACGTTCGAGCTCAACGGTGAACTGCTGCGCGATGCGGCGGAAGCGTCGGGCGACGGGCTGCTTTCCCTGCCGGTCGAGCCCGTGCGTTTCACGCTGCGTTCGGAAATCGTCCACGGACCTTTCCCCGGCATGACGACGGTCGCCGCGGCGGTGTCGGACACCGAACTGGTGCTCGACGACTCCGCCCGCGCGGTGGTCGCGCGTCTCTTCGGCGACCGCAAGCCCTTCGAGCTCAACACCGTGTATGGCTTCACCGGCGGCGGCACGGCCACGCTGAAGATTCCCGAATTCGTCGCCGAGCAGAACGACGAGAACGGCGCGGTCATGCGCCTGACGTGGCAAGGGCTCACGGCGACCGTCGACTTCGGCCGCGACCTGCGCGATTACCGGCTGCGTGGTGATGTCCCGGGGCTGCAGATCGAAGACGGCAGCTCGCGGCTGACGGCGACCGGCCTGCACATGGAGGTCGATCAGCGGCACATTTTCGACAACGAGCCCTTCCTGTTCGCCGGAACGCAGAAGTTCGCCCTGGCGGAGCTGAAACTCGTTCCGCAGGGTGCCTCGGGCGAGCAGGGCGGAGCCGTGGCCCCGATGCAGCTCAAGCGGCTGACCTACGACGTGAATGTCCCCGTGAAGGGCGAATTCGTCGACATCAACGCGAAGATGGCGGCCGAGGTCGTGCAGGTGGGCAATCGCAACTTCGGGCCGGCGCACTACGACCTCAGTTTCAATCACATGCATGCGCGCAGTCTCGCGGACCTGAGCCGCGCCGTGATGGGGGTATACCGCGGGGATGTCGCCGCGTCCTCACCGCAGGCGCAGGGCGAGGCGATGCTCGCCGCGATGGAGCGCCCGGCCAAGGCCTTGCTCGCGCAGGGGCCGGAGTTCAGCCTGGATCGCGTCAGTTTCAGCAGCCCGTACGGCGAGGCCGAGGTCGCGGCGCGCCTGCGGGGCAACGATCTTCAGCCGGAAGATCTGGGCAATCCGCTGGCGCTCATGGCCAAGCTGGAGCTGAGTGGGCGCATGTCGATTCCCGAGCGGCTGCTGACGGACTTGCAGGGGCTCGGCGCGGCGTCGTCGCAGGATCTCCAGGTCGACGCGCAGTCGATGGAGATGCTGCTCTCGGGCTACGCCGCACAGGGGCTGTTGCAGCGCGAAGCGGGCATCGTGAAGTCGTCGCTCGAGTACAAGGGCGGGCAGCTGAAGGTCAACGGCACGCTCGTCGATCCCTTCTCGCTGATGGCGCAACGCTAAGCGCCCGGCCGGCGGGGGCTCGGCAACGCGGGGCCGAGCCCATGCCGGCGGGTCTCAATCGAACAGGCGAAGGTTCTCGCCCGGCAGCGGCGGGCGCGGGCCGGCCTCTCCGGGCGGCAGCAGGGTGCCGACGCGCACGCCCAGCAGGCGCAGGCGGCGGTCGAGCGGCACGCGCTTGAGGCAGCTGCGCACCGCGGCGAGGATCGTCGTCGCGTCGTCGGTCGCCTGTTCGATCGTGATGTCGCGCGTCACGGTGCGGAAGTCGTCGTAGCGCAGCTTGAGGCCTATCGTGCGCCCGACATAGCCCTTGCGCTTGAGGTCGCCGGCGACGCGGTCGCACAGTTTCACGAGGATGTCGGTGAGCGTGTCGCGGTCGGCGCGCACGTCGAGGTCGCGCTCGAAGGTGGTTTCGCGGCTGATCGACTTGGTTTCGCGCTCCATCACGACCGGACGCTCGTCGCGGCCGTGTGCGACTTCGGTGAGCCAGTGGCCGTAGTGCTGACCGAATTCCTCAATCAATTTTTCCGGCGCCGCGGCGGCGAGTTCGCCGATGGTGTGGATGCCCAGCGCGTCGAGCTTTTCGCCGGCGCGCGGGCCGATGCCGTTGATCTTGCGCGCGGCGAGCGGCCAGATGCGCGTGGGGATGTCGGCGTAGTCGAGCACCGTGAGGCCATCGGGCTTCTGCAGGTCGGAAGCGATCTTCGAAAGCAGCTTGTTGGGCGTGACGCCGATGGAGCACGACAGCCCGGTCGCGGTGCGCACGGCGTCCTTGATGCGCTGGGCGAGTTCGACGGTTTCGCCCGGCACCTCGGTGAGGTCGATGTAGATCTCGTCGATGCCGCGATCCTCGATCAGCGGCGCGATCTCGGCGACCGCGGCCTTGAAGAGGCGCGAGTAGCGGATGTAGTCGTCGAAGTTGGCCGGTAGCAGGATGGCGTCGGGGGCGAGCGCCGCAGCCTTCATCAGACCGATGCCCGAATGCACGCCCAGCGCGCGGGCGGGGTAGGTCGCGGTGGTGGCGACGCCGCGGCCGACGTAGTCGCGCAGGCGGGGGAAGTCCTCGAGCCTGTCTCCCGCGAGCGTGCCGCGCCGTCCGCCGACGACGACCGGGAGGCCGGCGAGTTGCGGGTAGCGCAGGAGTTCGACGGACGCGAAGAAGGCGTCCATGTCGAGGTGGGCGATGCGGCGTTGCATGCGAGGCGCGGGATGGCCGTTGATGGGGCGATATTGTGCGGCATCCGTGCGAGCGGGGGGGGGCGCGCGGAGGGGCCTTCCCCCGTCGGGCAGACGCTCGCAGCCTTCGGCTTTCCGTGGCGTAGCGGGCCGCGGGGGCGGCGACGCAAACTCGCCCGCTGCGCGGGTTCAGACATGCGTCGCCTTGTTTCCCCCGCGGCCGCTACGCCACGGCGCTCACAGCAGCCCGCCGGGCGAAGGCCCCTCCGCGGGCTGGTGCGCGGGGGTGTTTCTTACAGCAGGTTCAGGCGCTTCGCGGCTTCGCGCAGTTCGCCGCGGAAGTCCGGGTGGGCGATGCCGATCAGGGCCTCGCAGCGCTGCTTGGCGGTCTTGCCGCGCAGCTGGGCGACGCCGTATTCGGTGACGACATAGTTGATGTCGTTCTTGCTGGTCGTCACGTGCGTGCCCGGGGTGAGGGTCGGCACGATGCGCGAGATCGTGTCGTCCTTCGCCGTGGACGGCAGCACGATGAAGGCCTTGCCTCCCCTGGAGCGGTTCGCCGCGCGCACGAAGTCAACCTGGCCGCCGGTGCCGGAGTAGGGCGAGGGGCCGAGGCTTTCCGAGCCGCACTGGCCGAGGAAGTCGACCTGCATCGTCGCGTTGATCGCGACGAGATTGTCGTTCTGCGCGGCGTAATACGGGTCGTTGGTGACGTCGACGGGGTGCATTTCGAGCGTCGGGTTGCGATGCATGTACTGGTACAGCTTCTTCGAGCCGAGCGCGAAGGTCGCCAGCATCTTGCCGGGCTTGAGTGTCTTCTTGCGGTTCGTCACGGCGCCCGATTCGATCAGGGACAGGATGCCGTCGCCGATCATCTCGGTGTGGATGCCGAGGTCGTGCTTGTGCTTCAACTGCACCACGACGGCGTCGGGGATGCCGCCGTAGCCGATCTGCAGCGTCGAGCCGTCGTCGATCAGGTCGGCGACATATTTGCCGATCGCTTCCTGCACCGGCCCGATCGTCGGCAGGCCGACTTCGAGGATGGGGGCGTCGCTCTCGACCAGCGCCGCGACCTGCGAGATGTGCACGTGGCAGTCGCCGTAGGCGAAGGGGACGTTCGGATTGACTTCGAGGACCACCGCGCGCGCCTTCTTCACGGCGGCCATCGTGTAGTCCGGCCCGAGCGAGAGCGCGAAGTAGCCGTGCTCGTCCATCGGCGAGGCCATCGAGAACACGACGTCGGCGGGCGTCAGGCCGCGGTCGATGAGCTGCGGGATCTCGGAGAAGTAGTTGGGCATGAAGTCCACCCAGCCCGCCTGGCCGCCCGGGCGCGAGGCACCGCCGAAGAAGTACGCGCTGTGACGCACGTTGGCGACGGTCTCGGGATCGAAATAGCCGTATTTGCGTAGCGGCAGGATCTGGCTGACGACGACGCCTTCCAGGGTCTGGCGGCGTGCGGACAGCGCTTCGAGCAGGGTGGGCGGTTCGCCGACGCCGGTCGGGACGATGATGGTGTCGCCCGATTGCACGAGGCCGGCGGCGTCCGCGGGGCTCACCTTTTTTTGCTGATACTGGGTATGTACGCTCATGTCTTCCTCTCCCGGGCTTCGACTATCTGTGTATCGATTCGGGCGCGATTATAGTCGCGTCCATACTGATGCATATGGAAAACGTACGGATGCGTATGGCCGAGTCTATTGATCCCGCCTGGAGAGGCGATTTCGTGGCCTGTGGTTCACGCTCATGCGAGCGCCTTGCCGGCGTCGGCCGGTTCGTGGTTGCTGCTGTCCGCAAGTGCTGCGGCGATGTAGTCGGTGGGTAGGCGGTGGCGGTGGGCGAGTTCTTCGACGGACTCGCCGCTGGTGCGGAGCGCTTCGAGCCAGCCGTCGAGGCCGGTCGACAGGGAGCGGCCGGCTTTTTCGCCGTCGCGCGTGTCGCCCGTGTCGACATCGTACTTGTTCGCGTAGCCGCGCGGCGTGACCATCAGGCCGTCGCGCACGAAGGTGTTGGAGTTGCCGATCAGTACCGTGCTCAACATGCCGATGTCGCACTCGGTCATCTGCGCCAGCGTCGTGAATTCGATGCGCTGCTTCGGCCGGTAGGCGGACTTCACGATCGCGACCGGCGTGTCGGGACGGCGGTGCGCGAGGAAGAGGCGCTGGGCCTCGACGATCTGGCGCGCGCGGCGGCCGCTCTTGGGGTTGTACAGCGCGACGACGAAATCGGCGGCGGCCGCGGCGTTGAGGCGGCGCGCGATCACCGGCCACGGTGTGAGCAGGTCGGACAGCGAGATCGCGCAGAAGTCGTGTGTCAGCGGCGCGCCGACGAGCGCCGCGCAGGTGTTCAGCGCCGAGGCACCGGGGATGATCTCGACCTCGATATCCGAGTCGGGGGTCCATCCGGCCTGGAACAGCACCTCGAAGGTCGGACCGGCCATGCCGTACACGCCCGCGTCGCCCGAGGAGATCAGCGCGACCTTCTTGCCCTGCTTCGCACGGTCGAGTGCCTCGATCGCGCGGTCGAGTTCCTCGGTCATCGACTTCTTGACCACCTCCCTGCCTTCGACGAGGTCGGCGACGAGGCGGATGTAGGTGACGTAGCCGATGACGGTGTCGGCCTCGGCGATCGCGGCGCGCGCGCGCCCGCTCATGTGCTCGACGCTGCCGGGCCCGAGGCCCACCAGCATGATCTTGCCTGTGGTCATGGTGTTCTTCTCTGTGTTGAGGACGTAGGGCGGGAGTAGCGCAGCGGATCCCGCCAAAGCGGCGGCTGAGCCACCCTTTACGTACGATTGGCGGGATGCGCTACGCTCCTCCCGCCCTACGGTGTCGTTGCCAGGTCTGCCAGCGCGGGACGCACCCAGCGCGCAACAGCCCAGCCCGACAAGCCGCCGAGCGCGAGCCATTGCACGGCGGTGGCGATGGTGGTCGCGATGGCGAAGGGGGCGGCGAGCGCTTCCATCTGGCGTGCGATGTCGAGGTCGTAGCCGGCGAAAGGGCCGCTGGCGAGATGCGGGGCGCCGACCGCGAAGGGCAGCATGAGCACGGCAAGGCCCGCCAAGCGCAGCGGGCCGCGGACGAAGGCGAGCAGGCCGAGCCCCGCCGCCCCGCTGCACGCGGCGAGCAGCCACCAAGCCTGTCGATCGCCGAGCGGAGCGGCGACGCTGCCGGGAAGCTCGGGCGGCAGCCCCAGAGTCGGCAGGCCGAAGACGCAGATCCAGCCGGCAGCGCCCCACGCGAGGCCCGTGCCGGCCGACGCGAGGGGACGACCGCGCAGGTGTTCCCAGATCGTCATCGCCGCGACCAGAACGAGGCCGAAGCCGATCGCGGTCAGGACGTTGGCGATGGCGGTCCAGACATGCCGTACCGTGGCGTCATCCGGCGCCCTCGCTGCCGCGTCATGTGCGTGTGCGTCGCCGTGGGCATGGTCGTGATCATGCGCGGTCGTGGCCGGCTCCGCCGAACCTTCGAACACCTCCGCGGCGGCGATGAGCGGGATGGCCTGCCAGTGCTGCACGGCACTCACGAGCAGTCCGGCGAGCGCGCCCACCAGCAGGGCGCACAGGACGATGCGACGGAACAGCATGCCGGACTCCGCGCTCAGTGGCAGGGGAAGACGTTGACGTGGCGGGTGTCGTGCGCGGCGTTGTGGGCCGCGGCGATCGGGCTGAAGCCGACGCCATAGACGATCACGGCGCCGAGCAGCGCGGCGGTGAGGGCGGGCAGGGCGATCGCCGTCAGGGCGCTCTTCGGGCGGGCGATTTGCAGGGCGGCTTGCTGTTGCATGGTGGTTCTCCTTCTTCGATGGGTGTGACAGCGTTTTAAAATCAGTTCGATGCCGACATGCGGGCGACGGACACGGTCGCATTGCGCCCGTCTGGACCGCGCAGCTTGTGCTTCTCGACGATCAGCTGCGTCAGATCCGCCCCGGCGGCGAGCAGCGCGGCGGCTTCGGACACGGACGGCGTGCCGGTGTAGCGGCGTACCGTTTCGGACGGATTCGGCACGGGCACGTCGGCGAGCGTCGCCGCTGGGTGGAAGGCGATCGTCCAGCCGTGACGGGCTGCGAGTTCGAGCAACCCGGCCTCGTCGGCCTTGAGGTCGATGCTCGCCACTGCACGGACGTCGGCGAGGTTCGCGCCGGCCTGGGCGAGCGCCTCGTCGATCGCGCGGGCGATCGTCTCCGACGGCGTGCCGCGGTCGCAGCCGAGGCCCAACGCGACGCCGGACGACGCGATTTGCGATGACATCACGCCGCCTCCTGCGGCGGGCGGTAGATCACGCGGCGTCCGGCGAGGCGTTCGGCCCAGCCGGCGGGCAGTTCCCGGTCGCTGATCCACAGCACCGCGCCGAAATTCTCCGGGTCGATGTCCTCGAGGCGCTCGAAGCGTTTCAGGTTCGCCGGCAGCGGACCGCTGCGGCCGTTCGCATGACGAGCCCACCAATCAAGGCTGCCCGCTTCCTGCACGAGGGCGACCGGCTCGTCGTTCACGACCGCGGCGCTTGCGCGCACGATCTCGTCGTGGCTCGCATCGAAGGTCCAGCCGAGTTCGCGGCCCAGCAGGTCGACGGCGAGCGTCTCGCGCGCGTCCGATGCGGTCGTCAGCACCGGCTGCGCGCCGAGCGCCGCGGCGAGCACGCCCGCGAGCGCATTGGCGCCGCCTAGATGGCCTGAGAGCATCGGGATCGCGTAGCGGCCGCCTTCGTCGAGCACGACGATGCCGGGGTCCTGCTCCTTGTCCTGCAGGTGCGGCGCGATCAGGCGCACGACGGCGCCGAGCGAGACGATCGCGACGATGCCGTCGAAGCCCGCGAAGAGCGCGGGGATCTGGTCACCGGTCTTGCCGGTGTAGCAGGCAGCGGCGCCGGGGGCGGCCGCTTCGGCTTCGGCGCGGAATTTTTCGGGCGCGAAGAGCCGTGCGCCGGGGATCGCGGCGACGACCTTGCCGGCGAGCGCGATGCCGTGCTTGGTGATCGAGACGATCGCGACGCGTTCGTTGGGGAAGGGGAGATGCATGCTCATCGGACTAGCCTCCGTTCGCCGTGTGGACCGTAGGGCGGAAAAGCGCAGCGCCTTCCGCCGTATGCCGGCTCACCGCATTTGCGCATGCGGCGGATAACGCCGCTTCGCGGCTCATCCGCCCTACGGAACCGGTCGGTCATGCCGACACCTCCGTCGTGAGCGCTTCGATCGCAGCGGCGCGCTTGCGGCAGCCGCGACGCAGTTCGCCGCGCGCCCGCTTGGGGTTCTGCACCAGCAGCAGCGACAAGTAATTGACCTTCTCGCCGCGCAGGCTCGCGACGTCATGCACGACGCGCTCTTCCGGCGAGCCGACCTTCTCGACGAAGCAGCTGGTCGCCAGCAGGTCGCGCGCCTCGAGCAGATCCAGCACCTCGTCGAGCAGCGGCTTCACCTTTATCAGCACCAGCGTGTCGAACTCGTCGAGCAGGTGGTCGATCACCGACACACCGTAGGCCGCCGGGATCACCGCGACGGTTTCGTCTTCCTCGGCGAGCGCGACATCCGCGCAGGCGGCGGCCGCGGCGAAGGAACTGACGCCGGGAATCGTCTCGACCTCGACTTCCGGGGCCAGCTCGCGCACCGCGCGGGCGAGGTGGCGGAAGGTCGAGTAGGTGGAGGCGTCGCCCTCGACGAGGAAGGCGACGTCGCGCCCTTCGGCGAGGAGCTCGGCGGTGCGGGCCGCGGCGCGCGCCCAGGCCTTGGCGAGTGCGACCGCGTCGCGCGTCATCGGGAACACCAGCTCGACCGCGTCGGCCGGCACTTCGAGGCCGCCGCGCACGACGATGTCGAGCGCGTAGGAGCGTTCCTCGGCCTTCTTCACCGGGTAGGTCCAGCGCGCGTCCGACTGCAGCGCGGTCCAGCCGCGGCGCGTGATCAGGTCGGGATCGCCGGGGCCGAGCGACACGCCGATCAGGCGGCCGTAGCGGGGGGAGGCGAGAGCGTCATTCATCATTGTTCTGTGCTTCGGTTGGGGGCTCATTAATCGGGTAATCGAATCGACAGGGACTCCTTGTTCCTCCCCCTTCAAGGGGGAGGTTAGGAGGGGGATGGGTTTCCGTCGGGGGCAGCTGAACCCATCCCCACCCCAACCCTCCCCCTTGAAGGGGAGGGGGTAAACGCGGACCTCAACCTGACATCACGCCACTGCTCCCTGCGTTGGTAGGAAGGGCCTTGAATGCGGTCACAATCCACACCGGGTTCTGCGCGGCCAGTCGGTGCATGTCGAGGATCGGCTGGCTGCGCGCCGCCGACAGCATCGTCACGTCCCAGTCGGCGCCGGCCGCGGCGAGCGCGCCGGTCGCGGTCGCGAGGTTTTCGAGCGTGACGAAGTTCATCACGAGGCGGCCGGCGGGACGCAACCGCGCGAGGCACAGTTCGATGAGCTGTGCGAGTTCGCCGCCCGAGCCGCCGATGAACACCGCGTCCGGATCGGGCCACGCGTCGAGGCCGTCCGGCGCCTTGCCTTCGACCAGCGTGTAGTTCGTCGCCTGCAGGCGCTGCGCGTTCTCGCGCGCATTAGCGGCATCGCCGGTGTTCTTCTCGATCGCCCAGACGTGGCCGAGGCGCGCGATGCGCGAAGCCTCCAGTCCGACAGAGCCGGAGCCCGCGCCGATGTCCCAGACGACGCTGTCCGCGCGCAGCCCGAGTTTCGCGAGCGACACGGCGCGCGCTTCGAGCTTGGTGATGAGGCCCTTTTCAGGTTGGCGCTGAACGAAATCGCCGTCCTCGAAACCGAAGACCGCGCGCGGTGCGGGCGCAGTGACGCGGTCGATCACGGCGATGTTGGGATGCGCGAATTCACGCGCTGCGGCGTCCGCGAGCATGAGGTCGGCGAAGATTTCCTCGTCGGGCAGGCACAGGCGCGCGGCGACGGAGATGCGCAGCTCGTCGCCGTAGCCTGCAGCAAGGAGGGCGCGCGCAACGCGGTCCGGGCTGTTGTGCGGGCTCGTGAAGGTGGCCACGCGCGCGTGTTCCGCGACCGCACGCACGAGTCCGTACAGGCCGTGGCCGGGTGCCGCGCCGGTGTGCCATTCGCCGGCATCCGCGCCGTGGCATGAGCGGACCGCAGCGTCCTGCCACGGCTTCTTCAGCCGTGCGCAGGCGATCGCGATCGTCGATGGCGCCGGCAGCACTTCCACGCTCGCTGCGCCAATCTTGTCGATCAAAAAGCGCGCGATCCCGTGGCACAAAGGGTCGCCGGTCGCGAGCACGGTCACCGTCAGGCGGTCGGCGAGCGCTGCGCGCACCCATTCGGGCGTCTTGCCGAGCGCGCCGTCCATGTCGCGCAGTTCGACGTCCTTGCCCAGATGCGGCGCGACCAGGTCGAGCGTGCGGCGCGCGCCGATCACGACACGGCTCTCGGTCAGCCGTTCGCGACCGGCGGCCGAGAGACCGTCCCAGCCATCGTCGAGGATGCCCAGGATCAGGCAGCGAGGGTCAGACATTCGGATTCCTCCACTGTAACGATGGGCACACCCTCGAAATTGCAGGCGAGCACGGTGAGGCGGTGCGGGCCGGGGTAGCGTTCCCGCAGGCTGCGGATCGCACGGACCGCGAGCGCGCGGTGAAAGGGCACGGTGAGCCCCAGTTCGGCAAGGCTTTCGGCGGCGAAGCGCGCGGTCTCGGCAGCGCGGATCTGCTCGACGACATCCGTCGGTGCGCCGACCTCGGTCGCTGCGTCGGCGATCAGCTGGCGGTCGATCTCCTCGCGCCACGCGTGCGTCACCGACAGGCCCTGCGCGATCTTCGTCAGCTTGCCGACCATTGCGCCGACGATGACGCGCTGCATCCCCTGCTTCACTGCGGTCGAGAACGCCGCCTTGACGAAGTCGCCCATCTGGACGAAGCAGGCCTCGTCGAGTTCGGGGAATTCGCGCATCGCGCACTTCTCGGTGCGCCCGCCGGTCGTGAACACGACGGCCGTGTGGCCCTGGTTCGCCGCGACGTCGACCGCCTGGATCACGCTCGCGCGGAAGGCCGCGGTCGAGTAGGGGCGCACGATCCCGGTCGTGCCGAGGATTGAGATGCCGCCGAGGATGCCCAGCCGCGCATTCAGCGTCTTCTTCGCCATCGCCTCGCCGCCCGGCACCGAGATCGTCACCTCCAGGCTGTCGCCCGCGGCGAGGATCGAGGCACCCGCACGGGCGACGTTTTCGCAGATGTTCCTGTGCGGCACCGGGTTGATCGCCGGGCCGCCGACCTCCAGCCCGAGGCCGGGCTTCGTGACGACGCCGACACCGGGCCCGCCCTTCAGGATCACCTCGCCGCCGCCGTTCGGGATGCGTCGCACGTCGGCGGTCAGGTGCGCCTTGTCGGTCGCGTCCGGGTCGTCGCCCGCGTCCTTGATGCTCACCGCGTGCGCGCAATCGCCGTCGACGCGCCCGTCGGTGATGCGGAATACGACCTGCATCGTGTTCGGCAGCACGCACTCGATCTCCGCCGGGATTTCGCCCTGCACGAGCCCGAGTGTCGCCGCAGTCGCCGCGGCGGCCGAGTTCGCGCCGGTCGTGAAGCCGGTGCGGTTTCCCCGCTCGCGCTTCGCGTCCCCCTTGCGCACCTTCTCCTGCAAGGCGTGCCCTGCTGCCATCGATCGCGTCTCCGCTTACGCCGTCAGCGCCTGCTGTTCGCGCTGGCGCGCTTCGGCGATGCCGAGCAGCGCGTGGATCGCCGCGACGACCAGCGTCGAGCCGCCCTTGCGGCCGCGGATCACAATCCACGGCACATTGGCGACCTCCGCCATCAGGTCCTTCGACTCGGCCGCCGACACGAAGCCGACCGGCATGCCAATCACCAGCGCCGGCTGCGCGCCTTCCTCGCGGATCAGGCGTACGACTTCGATCAGCGCCGTCGGCGCATTGCCGATGCCCACGATCGCACCGTCGAGCAGGCCCTGGCGGTGCGCCTTCCGCATCGCCTGCACCGCACGCGTGGTCTCCTCGGCCTTCGCCTGGGCGATCACGTCCGCGTCCGAGATGAACTGGTGCGTGCTCATGCCGAAGTACGCGAGTCGTGAGGCCGACAGGCCGACGCAAATCATCTCGACGTCGGCGACGATGCGCGTGCCGCCGGCGAGGATCGCTGTCAGGCCTGCCGTGACGGCCTCCGGGTGGAAGTCGGTCAGGCCGTTGAATTCGAAGTCCGCGTTGGCGTGGATCATGCGGCGCACGACCGGCCACTGTTCGGGGCGATAGTCGTGGCGGCCGACCTCGGCGTCGATGATGGCGAAGGAATCGTGCTCGATCGCGCGCCCGGCGGCGGTGAGCTGTTCGGTGACGACGTTGCTGTGCATGGTTCAGGCGTGGGCGGGTTGGGCGCAGCCGGCGTGCGGCGCGTGGTGGTGGGAACAGCCGTGGCCATGATCGTGGTGGGCATGGCCGTGATCATGGTGGTGGTGAGGGTCGTGCCCGTCGTGGTCGTGATGGCCCGCGGTATGACTATGGTCGTGCAGGTGCTCGGCCTCGGCGGCCAGGCGATACTTGCAGCCGTCGCATTCGAGCAGCGAGGCTTCACCGGCGTCGGCGACGCGCGCCTCGACCAGCTCGAAGACGCCCGCGTCGAAGCCGAAATGCGTGCCCAGAGCGAACGCGATCTGCGGGTACTGCGCGCGCAGCCGCGCGAGCTGCGCGTCGATGCGCTCGATCAGCACGCCGGTGAAGAGATACACCGGCACCACCGCGATCTGCGTCATCCCCAGACGCACCTGGCGCTGCACCGCCGTCTCCAGCCGCGGCCAGGTCACGCCGGTGAAGGCGAGCTCGACGAGCTCGTGGTCGCTGTCCTCGAAGATCCAGCGCGCCATCTTCGCGAGCTCGCCGTTCGCGCCCGCGTCCGACGATCCGCGGCCCAGCAGGATCACGCCCGTGGTGCAGGGGTCCGGCATGTGCAGCGCGTGCATCAGGCGGTCGAGCCGGCCCATCAGCACGTCAAAAATCTCGCGTCCCATGCCGAGGTGGCGCGTGCATTCGAAGGCGACGGCGGGGTGGCGTTCGCGCGCCTGCTCGATCGCCGCCGGGATCTCCATCTTCACGTGGCCCGCTGCGTTGAGGATGAAGGGGATCACGATCACGCGCGCAGCGCCGGCCGCCGCACGGTCGAGTCCCGCGTCGAGCAGCACGTCGGCGTACTCGATGAAGCAGGCCTCGATGCGCCACTCGGGGCGGCGTGCGCGCCACTCCGCGGCAAAGCGTTCGATCTCGTCGTTGCCCGCGCGGTTGCGCGAGCCGTGGCCGACCAGCAGGATCGTGGTGTTTTTCATGATGCGTCTTCCGTGACGGTGGCCCGGCGGAAGCGGTGGCTGAAGGCCGGGTCGTAGAGTTTTGAACGGGCGATCTCGGGCCAGTCGCGCGCGCCCAGCGCGGGGCTCGCGATGATCATCGCCTGCGACGCGATCTTCTCGGCCTGGCACTTCTTCTTGATGTCGGCGAGGGTGCCGCGGACGATCTTCTCCTCGCCCGGCCAGCTCGCCTTGTGCACGACGAGGATGGGCGCGTCCTCCGGCCAGCCGGCACGGCGCAGCGCGTCCTGCACCTCGTGCAGCAGCGTGATCGACAGGAAGATGCACAGCGTCGTGCGGTGTGCGGCCAGCGCGTCGAGCTCCTCGCCCGCGGGCATCGGCGTGCGGCCCGCGACGCGAGTCAGGATCACCGTCTGCGTCACTTCCGGCAGCGTCAGCGTCTCACCCGCCGCGGCGGCCGCGGCCAGCGCCGAGGACACGCCCGGCACGACCTTCCACGGCACGCCGGCCGCATCGAGCAGACGCGTCGTCTCGACGAGCGCGCCGTACAGGCCGGGATCACCGGTCTGCAGCCGCACGACGGTCACGCACCGCGATGCCGCGTCGATCAGCCACGTGCCCATCTCCTCGAGCGTCATGTCCTTCGAATCGCGGATCGCGCAGCCTTCCGGCGCGTAGAGCGTCGCCGCCTGGTCGACCAGCGAACCGGCGAACAGGATGCCGCCCGCCTGTTCGAGCAGGCGCCGCCCCTTCACGGTGATCAGGTCCGGATCGCCCGGGCCGGCGCCGACGAACCACACGGTTCCCGGCAAGGACTTGGAATGCATACGGCTCCCCGCGAGTGCATTGAACAAGCACCGGGGGATGGCGACAGCCGACGGCACCGACGGGCGGCACGGTCGGGCGCAACTTGAGGCTGGGTCGATGAGTGGCTGCGTTCGGGCGCTCGAGGCCCGTGACAGACGCGATCGGATTCCAGTCGGCAAGCCCACACCCCGGGGCACAAACCTTCCAAATCGATCGGGCCGGTCTTCTGGCTCACCTTCTTTCGGATTCCGCCGCCTTCCCGAGCGCGAGGCTCAGTGGCGTATGGCGGATCCGTCAGGCTTACAGCAGCGGGGGCTGCGCCGGACTGGTCAAGGGGAGCGTGCCCCCGGACTTCACCGGACTTCCCGTTTCACCCCGTCACGCGGTCGCATGGCGGGGAACCCGGATCGAATTCAGCGCAGAGAATAGGGGAAGCGGACAGGGCGCGCAAGTAGCCGTTACGTCATTCGGCAGCACATCCGGCAACAGCTTTCGAGCCGCCTGCCCGAGTCGGGTAGTCCGCATCCCGGTGAATACTCTCGGGGTATGCAACCGGCGTTCCGCCCCGCTGCGGATACGGTTATGCTGGCGGGCATGACACAGATTTCTGCCGATTCCGCCATGATGCAGCCCGTGACAAAAGCCTGTGCGGTGCCGTCCTACCTGTCGCGCACCTATCACTGGGCCTATCTCAGCCATCGCACCCTGCCCTGGCTCGACCGCGAATGGGTCGTTTCGGCCATCCTGTGGGGCAATGCCCGGCGCCTGATGCGAGCGGCAGTCGAGGAGTTCGCTCCGGGACAGCGCCTGTTGCAGGCGGCGTGCGTCTATGGCCCGTTCTCGCGCCTGCTCGCCGAGCGCGTCGGCTGCAACGGGGCGCTCGACGTCATCGACGTGGCGCCGATCCAGGTCGCGAACGCTCGCCGCAAGCTCGACGGTCTCGCGCATGCCGAGGTGCGTCAGGGCGATCTGGCGCGACCGGATTGCCTCGCGGCCGGGTCGCACGAAGCCGTGTGCTGTTTCTTCCTGCTGCATGAAGTGCCGCCGGTCGAGCGCGCGTGCATCGTGCACAACCTGCTCGGGGCGGTCGAGCCGGGCGGCAAGATCGTGTTCGTCGATTACCATCGCACCCGCCCATGGCACCCCCTGCGTCCGGTCATGGCGCAGGTGTTCCGCTGGCTCGAGCCTTTCGCGCCCTCGCTGCTCGACGTCGACATCACGGCGCTGTCGCCGCTGGGCGAGGAATTCGCATGGAAAAAGACCACCTTGTTCGGTGGTCTCTATCAGAAGATCGTCGGGGTGCGGCGCGGCTGAGCCGCACCCGTCGCGGTGACGCTCAGCCGCCGCGATTGCCCGGCTTTGCGTTGAAGAGCGCTGCGCGCGGCGCGGGGCTACGTCCCGTATCCTGACGCGCCGGTGCGCGCGGGGCGTCGCCCGTGCGCGGCGCACGGTTGCCGCTGGGCTCCTGGCCACGCGGTGCGCCGGCCTTGTTCGCCTCGCCGTTGCGTGCAGGGCGATTGGCCTGCGCCTCCCCGCTGCGGGCCGGGCGGTTTGCCGGCTTGCCGCCGTCGGCCTGTGCGCCCTGCCGTGCCGGCTGGCGGTTCGCCCCGTGCGGCTGCGTGCGCGGCGCCGGGCGTTCTGCAAGCGGCTGGCGCGGCGCACGGCTATCGTTGCGCCGTCCCGACGACTGGCGCGGGTCGCGCGGCGGTCGCTCGCTGTCGCCCGGATCGGGCGCGTGGGTCACGAATTCCGGCACGGTGGCGCGATCGATGGTGCGCTTGATCAGGCGCTCGATCGACGCGAGGTAGGGCCTCTCCTCGCTGTCGACGAAGGAAATCGCCTTGCCGCTCGATCCCGCGCGGCCGGTGCGGCCGATGCGGTGCACGTAGTCTTCCGGCACGTTTGGCAGCTCGAAGTTCACCACCTGCGGCAGCTGGTCGATGTCCAGGCCGCGCGCCGCGATGTCGGTTGCGACCAGCACCGGCAGCGAGTTGTCCTTGAACTGCGACAGCGCGCGCGTGCGTGCCGCTTGGCTCTTATTGCCGTGGATCGCGGCGGCCGGGATGCCGTGTTTGCCGAGGTATTCGGCCAGCCGGTTGGCGCCGTGCTTGGTGCGCGTGAACACCAGCACCTGGTGCCAGTCGTGTTCCTTGACCAGATGCACGAGCAGATCGCGCTTCTGTTTCTGCGGCACCGAATACACGGACTGTTCGACCAGTTCGGTGGTCGTGTTGCGGCGTGCCACTTCGACGCAGCCCGGGTTGTTCAGCAGGCCGTTGGCGAGCGAACGGATCTCGTCCGAGAAGGTCGCCGAGAACAGCAGGTTCTGGCGCTGCTTGGGCAGCATCGCGAGCACCTTGCGGATGTCGCGGATGAAGCCCATGTCGAGCATGCGGTCGGCTTCGTCGAGGACGAGGATCTCGACCCCCGACAGGTCGACGGTCTTCTGGCCGGCATGGTCCAGCAGACGCCCCGGCGTCGCGACGAGGATGTCGACGCGCTTCTTCAGCGCCGAGATCTGCGGATTGATGTTCACGCCGCCGAACATGACCATCGAGGTCAGCGGCATGTGCTTGCCGTAGGTCTGCACCGATTCCTCGACCTGTGCTGCGAGCTCGCGCGTCGGGGTGAGGATCAGGCAGCGGGGGCGCCCCGCCTTGGGGGCGCTGGCCGAGCTTGTGGACAGCCGGTGCAGCAGCGGCAGCGTGAAGCCGGCGGTCTTGCCGGTGCCGGTCTGGGCTGCGGCAAGCAGGTCGCCGCCGGCCAGCACCAGGGGAATCGCCTGCGCCTGGATCGGTGTCGGCTGCGTGTAGCCCGACTCGGAAATGGCGCGCAAAAGGGGTTCGGCCAGTCCAAGACTGGCGAAGGAAACTTCGGAATTGATCAAGAAGGATGCTCCAGCGACGGCCTGTCGCTGCATTAGAGCGACACCAATCGAGGCGGGCAGGGTAGTGCGACCGGAAATAGTCGCAACAAGGTGTTATCGAAGGGCCTGCGACCGATTGGTCAAGGACACAGGTGTTGCGATACTACACTTTTTTCGTGCGGCGCAACAAGAGTTGCGTAAGCGGATTCTCCCCGGTTTGCGCGGCCTTTGCATTGATTTATATGCAAATTGTTGGTGTGTGTATCACTAAGGTGCAATGTTGCGCTTACTTCTTGTTAAGTATATTCCGCGTTTCGATCATGGTTTCTCGGAGTGCCACGCATGGCAGCTGTCCAAAACCGCCTCTCGCGCACTCGCGCACGTCTTGCGTTCCGGCTCGGTTTGCGCGCCACAGCGGGCCTCGCGGCAATGGGGCTGGTTGCGGTCGCCCTGGGCGCCGTCGTGGTGCTGCTGGTAGGGGGAACCTGGTCCGCTCTGGTTGCGGGCAACGTGGTCCTGGCCTTGGCTGCGGTCGTCAGCTTCCTGATCGCGACGGCCTTGTGCGTGCTGGTGTGCGGCTGGCTGTTCGCGCCGGTTGCCCGGCCCGACGGCGTGCGCCTGCCGCCGGAGCTCGCGGAAGGGCTGTTTCGCCTCATCGAGCGCACCGGCAAGCGTTTTGGCGGCATCCACATCGACGCGGTGTGGGTCGTCGGTGACATGAACGCCGCGATCCTGCAGCGCCCCCGCTGGGGCTGGGTCGGTCCGTTGGAAACCCATCTGATGATCGGCCTGCCGCTGGCCCACAGCGTGACCCGGCGCCAGTTCGGCGCGATCCTCGCGCACGAGTTCGCCCATCTTGCGGCGCAGCGCCGCGGGCTGGACGGTTGGTGGGGGCATCTGCGCGCCTGGTGGTTCCGCGCCCTCGACCGCTGCATCGAGGATGCGCCGCGCCTCGGTCGCGCGCTGGACAACTGGACCGCGGGCGACTTGCGCGCCGCGATGCGCCTGTCGCGCCTGGAAGAGTTCGAGGCCGATGCCGGCGCGGCGCGCGTGGTCGGTGCGCAGCGGGTCGGCGAAGCGCTTGTCGAGGTCGCGCTGAAGGAGCGTTTCCTCAACGAGGATTACTGGCGCAAGGTCATGGCGCAAAGCCGCACCACGCCCCAGCCGCTGATCCGCCCCTTCCGCGAGATGGGCCTGGGCGTGCTTGCCGGCTTCCGCCGCCCGGAACCCGGCCCGATGGACATCCACGACATGTTCGGCGGTGCCGCGTCCGAGGCCGACTTCCACCCCACGCTGGCCGAACGCCTGCGCGTGCTGCGCGTCGATCCCGAGGTCCCGGTGTGCGGCGGCGAGTCCTTGGCAAACACCTATCTGGCCCCCCTCCTGCCGACGCTGTCGTGGGTGTTCGACCGCGCGTGGTGGCAGGATTCGCGGCGCGACTGGCGTCAGCGTTACGAGCGCGCGCGCGGCGCCTGAGCGCAGCCGGGGCGCATCAGGTTCCGGCCGGGCGCTTGCCGCGCGCCTTGTCCAGCTGCTCGCACAGCGTCGTCGCCCCGTCGAGGATGCGCGGTGTGTGGCGCTGGATCAGCTCCGGCGGCACGAAATAGAGGTTCTCGCGCGTCGTCGCGGCAAGCTTGGGCCAGCGCTTCCAGTTGTCCAGCCAGTCCGGGCGCGCCTCGCCCATGCCGCTCGCGACGATCACCTCGGGGTCGGCCGCCAGCACGCTTTCCACGCCTATCGTCGGCGCGAGCTGAGTGAGCTTGCCGAACACGTTTTCGCCGCCGCACAGGCGGACCACGTCCGAGATCAGGTGTTCGTCGTTGATCGTCATCAGCGGCTTGTCCCAGATCTGGTAGAACATGCGCACGCGCGCACGCTGCCCGAAACGCGCCGCGAGCGCCCCCTTGCGCGCGCGGAATGCGTCGGCGGCGGTGCGGCCCGCCGCGTCGGTGCCGGCGAGCCTGGCTAGCGTTTCCAGGCTGCGCGCGACGTCGTCCAGGTTGCGCGGTTCGTTCATGAAGACGGGGATGCCCAGCGCGGCGAGCTTGTCCAGGTGCGCGTCGCGGTTGCCGCTCTTCCACGCGATCACGAGGTCGGGCTTGAGTGCCGCGACTGCTTCCATGTCGACGTTGCTGTAGCCGCCCACGCGCGGCAGCTTGCGTGCCGCGTCAGGGTAATCGCTGTACGCAACCGCGCCGACGACGCGCTCCCCGGCGCCGGCGGCGAACAACAGCTCGGTGACGTGCGGGGCGAGGCTCACGATGCGCTCGGCCGGGCGTGCGAGCTTCACTTCGCGGCCGGTGTCGTCGCGGAGCGCGATTTCCGCCTGCGCGGTTGTCACCGCGAGTGCGCCTGCGGCAAGGATCGCGGCGCGAACGGGGCGGATGCGGTGGAACAGGGATGGGCGTTGCGTCATCGGCTTCTCAGTTGGGGCGGGTCGCCGTGCGTGCGGTGGCGCGCTCCGTCGGGGGCTGCGGGGAAGGGGGCGCCAGGGGCTGCACGGTGAGGCTGCCCTGCGGGCCGGTCGCGGCGAGCCGGCGGGCGATTTCGTGGATCCCTTCGAATCGACCGGCGCACCACGCGGGTGCAAGCAGCGTCGGCGCGTTGGCGGTCGCGGACACGCGGTGATACACGACGCTTGCGGGCGTGCGCCGGATCATCTCCGTGGCGACCTCGGCGTAATGCGCGGCGTCCGGCGGCGCGACCTCGCCGCGGCGCCACGCGGCGGCGAGGCGGCTGCCCTTGACGATCATCAGCGGGTGCAGTTTCAGCCCCTCGACGCTGAGCTCCAGCACACGCTCCAGCGTATCCAGGCTGCGCTCGGGCGCTTCGCCCGGAAGGCCGACGATGAGGTGCGTGCACACCGGAATTCCCCGCGCGTGGGCGCGCGCCGTCGCATCCGCGTAGGCCGCCCAGCCGTGCCCGCGATTGACGCGCGCGAGCGTGTCGTCGAAGGCGCTCTGCAGGCCCAGTTCCAACCATACCTCGTAGCCGCGCTCGCGGTAGCCGGCGAGGAGATCCAGTGCCGCGTCGGGTACGCAATCGGGGCGCGTGCCGATGCACAGCCCGACGATGTCGGCGCCGGCGAGGGCCTCCTCGTACAGCCGCTGCAGCGTCTCCACTTCCGCGTAGGTGCTGGTGTAGGCCTGGAAGTAGGCGAGGTAGCGGCGCGCGCGGTCGGCGCGGACGCGGCCGGCATCGAGCTGCTGCGCGATCGGCGCCTCGGCCTCGTCGCTGAAGGCGCGCACGTTGCAGAAGGTGCAGCCGCCGCGCCCGAGCGTGCCGTCGCGGTTGGGACAGGTGAAATTCGCGTGCAGCGGCAGCTTGTGCACGCGTTCGCCGAAGCGCGCGCGCAGGTGGCGGCCGATCGTGTTGACGTAATGGTCGAGCTGCATGTCAGGCCGCCCTGCGCAAGGCGTCGAGCGCCGCGGCGAGGCGGGCCCAGCCGGTTTCGTCCGGCGGCAGGCCGAAGCGCAGGCTCGCCGGTTCGTCGAAGCGGCGCACGAGGATGCCGGCGCGCGCGAGGTGCTCCTGCACCGCCGGCGCGTCCGGACAGCCCACCCACTGGAACAGCGCCGGCCCCGCGGGTTCGCCGAGGCCGCTATCCCGCAACAGGCCGGCGAGGCGCGCGGCTTCGCCTTGCAGGCGTTCGCACATCGCGTCCTGCCATGGGCGGTCTGCCAGCGCTGCGCGGGCGACGTGACGTGCGGGGCCGCTCAGCGTCCACGGCCCGAGGAGCTCGGCCAGGCGTTCGCGCAGGTCCGTCGGCGCGAGCACGAAGCCGACACGCGCGCCGGCCAGCCCGAAGAACTTGCCGAGCGAGCGCAACACGACGAGGTTCGCGCGCCCGGCGGCAGTTGCGAGGCTGTCGGCCGGGTCCGCATCGATGAAGGCTTCGTCGACCACCAGCCAGCCGCCGCGCGCCGCGAGCCGCGCGTGCCAGCCGAGCAGCCGATCGCGCGAAAAGCGTGCGCCGGACGGGTTGTTGGGGTGCACGAGCAGCAGCACGTCGGTGTCGTCGAGCGCCCCCTCGACTGCGTCCGCGGCAACGGCGCGCAGCGTGCGTCCGCGCCAGGCATGCGGATGCTCGGCATAGGTCGGAGCGAGCACGGTCACGCGCTCGCTGGGGATCAGCGCCGGCAGGGCCTGGATCGCCGGTTGCGAGCCGGCGACCGGCAGCAGCTGGTCGGTGCCGTAGCAGGCCGCGGCGGCAGCCTCGAGCCCGTCGCCGTCTTCGGGCAGGCGGTGCCAGGCGTCTGCCGGAATGGGCGGGACGGGCCACGCGTGCGGGTTGATGCCCGTCGACAGGTCCAGCCAGTCGGCGAGCGGAATGCCGTAGTGCTGCGCCGCGCGGCGCAGGCGTCCGCCGTGCTCAAGCATTCGAGATACGCGGCTGAAGCCGCTCCCACGTCCGGATTGGCGGGATACGCTGCGCTCCTCCCGCCCTACACGCGCTCGTGCGATTGCCTTGCCGCTCCCACATGGCAGCTCCCTCGAAGCCCATCATCGCGCTCCCGCAAGCGCCGCGACGATCGCGCCGGCGGCAACGATGCCCGTCCAGAGCAGCATCCCGTGCTGCATCAGGCGTACCGCGGCGCGTACGCTGGCGGCGTCCGGCGTGCGGCCGCAGCCGAGCGGCGGGCGCAGCTCTTCGTGGCCGTGGTAGATCGCCGCGCCGCCGAGCTGCACCCCGAGCGCGCCGGCGCCCGCAGCCATCACCGGTCCGGCGTTGGGGCTGTCCCAGGCCGAGGCCTGTTCGCGCCAGCACGCCAGCGCGTCGCGGCTGCGGCCGAGCAGCGCATAGGTCAGCGCCGTGAGTCGCGCCGGCAGCCAGTTCAGGATGTCGTCGAGGCGCGCGGCCGCCCAGCCGAAACGGATGAAGCGTTCGGTGCGGTAACCCCACATCGCGTCGAGCGTGTTGGCGAGGCGGAACACCAGCGCGCCGGCGCCGCCCGCGATGCAGAACCAGAACAGTGCGCCGAACACCGCGTCGTTTCCGTTTTCGAGCACCGACTCGGTGCCGGCCTTGGCGACGCCGGCCGCGTCCAGCGCGCGCGTGTCGCGGCTGACGATCCAGCCGACGCGCTCGCGCGCCATGTCTAGGTCGCCGGCCGCGAGCGGCGCCGCGATCGCCTCGGCATGCTGCGCGAGGCTGCGCGCGCCGAGCGCGAAATAGAGCAGGCCGATATCGACCAGCCAGTGCGCGGCGGGATGGCTCGCGCGCAGCAGCAGCGCCAGCGCGAGCCACGGCCCGATCGCCAACAGCCACGCGAGTAGGCCGCCCGCACGGGTCGGCAGCCGCGGGCGCAAGCGTGCCTCCAGCCAGCCCGCCCAGCGGCCGAAGCCGACCAGCGGATGCCAGCGGCGCGGCTCGCCGAGCAGGTGGTCGAGCGCGATGCCGGCGAGGAGTTTGACGAGCAGGGAAATCATCGGGGCGAAGCTTATCGGCGATAATCCGCCGCTTTGAACGAGCCGGGATTCTACGCCATGCCGCAAGCAATCACCCTGATGGTGCAGGGGACGACCTCCGACGCCGGCAAGAGCACGCTGGTCGCCGGACTCGCGCGCCTGCTCGCGCGGCGTGGCGTGCGCGTCGCACCATTCAAGCCGCAGAACATGGCGCTCAACTCGGCGGTGACGGCGGACGGCGGCGAGATTGGCCGCGCGCAGGCGCTGCAGGCGCTCGCGGCAGGACTGGAGCCGCACACCGACTTCAATCCCGTGCTGCTCAAGCCGTCCACCGACATCGGCGCGCAGGTCGTCATCCACGGCAAGGTCGCCGCCAACCTGTCGGCGCGCGACTATCACGCCTACAAGCCGACCGCGATGAAGGCCGTGATGCAGTCCTGGGATCGCCTCACCAGCGCCTACGAGTGCGTGCTGGTCGAAGGCGCCGGGAGCCCGGCGGAAATCAACCTGCGCGATCGCGACATCGCCAATATGGGCTTTGCCGAAGCCGCCGACGTGCCGGTGATCCTCGTCGCCGATATCGACCGCGGCGGCGTCTTCGCGCATCTGGTGGGCACGCTCGAACTGCTGTCGCCGTCGGAGCAGGCGCGCGTGAAGGGCTTCGTCATCAACCGCTTTCGCGGCGACCTTGGCCTGCTGCAGTCCGGGCTGGACTGGCTCGAGCAACGCACCGGACGGCCGGTGCTGGGCGTGCTGCCCTACCTGCACGGCCTGTTCCTCGATGCCGAGGACGCGCTCGGCGAGGCCAGCGTCGACAAGCGCGAGGCGCGCCTGCGCGTGGTCGCGCCGGTCTATCCGCGCATCTCCAACCACACCGACCTCGACGCGCTGCGCCTGCATCCGCAGATCGATTTCCGCTGGGTCGGGCCCGGACAGGCCATCCCGCCCGCCGACCTGATCGTGCTGCCCGGCTCCAAGAGCGTGCAGGCCGACCTCGCCTGGCTGCGTGCGCAGGGATGGGAGCCGGCGATCAAGCGGCACCTGCGCTACGGCGGCAAGGTCGCGGGCATCTGCGGCGGCTTCCAGATGCTCGGCACGCGCCTCGCGGACCCGCAGGGGTTGGAAGGGGTGCCGAGCACCGTCGCGGGGCTGGGTCTGCTCGACATGGAAACCGTCCTCGAAGCCGAAAAGCAGCTTGAGAACCGCAGCGGCGTGCTGTGCCTGCCCGGCGGAGCCGCCGTCGCCGGTTACGAGATCCACATGGGCGTGAGCCGCGGCGCAGCCCTCGCCCGCCCCGCGCTGCACTTCGACGACGGCCGCGCCGACGGCGCGCTATCGGCCGACGGGCAGATCCTCGGCACCTACCTGCACGGGCTGTTCGACGCGCCCGCGGCCCTGTCCGCGCTGCTCGCGTGGGCCGGGGCGGGGGAGGTCGAAACGGTCGATCTCGCAGCGCGGCGCGAAGCGGATCTTGACCGGCTGGCGGACAGCGTTGGGACACATCTGGATCTTTCCCCGGTGTTGCCGGCCGCGTGGCTCGTCTGAACGCTTGAAATCCTGTAGGGCGGGAGGAGCGCAGCGTATCCCGCCAATCCAAGCGCCATAATTCGCCCGGCCGGCTCATGGTGGGATGCGCTTCGCTTCTCCCACCCTACGAATCCGTGCTTCCACAAACTAAGGCGTCAAATACAACCGTTCGCCCTGAGCGTGTCGAAGGGCGCTGCCAGGGCTTCGACAGGCTCAGCCCGAACGGTAATTGGTTGCCCGCAGGTCAGCGCCCGGTGAACACCGGCTTGCGCTTCGCGAAGAACGCGTCCAGCCCCTCGCGGTAGTCGTCCGTCGCGAGGAAGTCGAACGCCGCGCGCTTTTCTTCCTCACTCAGGGCGCCGCCGCGCATCAGCCGGTGCACCCACTGCTTGTGCCAGCGTGCGACCAGCGGGGCGCCGGCGACGATGCGCGCTGCGCTCGCGCGGGCCTCGTCCAGCACCTTCTCGTCGTCGGTCACGCGCGTCAGCAACCCCTTCTGCAGCGCCTCGCGCGCGTCGAGGATGCGCCCCTCGAGCAGGATCTCCAGCAACACCGCCGGGCCGACCAGATCCAGCAGGCCCGCCATCTCGCCCGGATACATCGAGAAGCCCAGGCGGTTGATCGGGGCACCGAAGCGCGCCGACTCGCCGGCGATGCGCAGGTCACAGCAGCCGGCGATCTCCAGCCCGCCTCCGACGCAGGCGCCCTGGATCGCGGCCACGGTCGGAATCGCACACGCGCGGATCGCGTCCAGCGCCGCGGCGACCAGCGTGTCGTGGTAATGCAGCGCGTCGTCGACGGTCGCGCGCACGGTCAGGAACTCCTCGATGTCGCCCCCCGCCGCGAACGCCTTGTCGCCCGCACCGCGCAGGATCACGCAGCGCAGTGGGGGAGTCGCGGCGATGCGCTCGAAGGCTTCGCGCAGCGCGATCCACATCGCGGAGTCGATCGCGTTCAGCTTGTCGGGGTTGGAGAGGGTCAGCGTGGCGATGTCGCCATCGGTGGAAAAAAGTATCTCGCCGCTCATGGCCGGGTTCCGTCTGTCGCTTCGGGAATGGTAGAAAAATTCAATTTATCAATGAATTAAAAAAACTCCATACGTTATGGTATGGAGTCTTGTAGATGATATATCATCCGCCCGTCGGCACTGGTGCAACAGACATCGGGTCGGCTGAAGGAGGAGTGTGGCGGAGCGACGTGACATCGTTGCTTTTCTTGGAGGGAGAGGGAATGTCTGTATCAATGTATGCGCACATCAGGCGCAATCCGCGCTTTATGGAACTCGTCGAGAAGCGCACCCGCTTCGCGACGATCCTGTCGATCATCGTCCTGACGATCTTCTACGGCTTCGTCCTGCTCGTCGCGTTCGCGCCCGGGCTGATCGCGAAGCAGCTGTCGGAAGGCAGCAACCTGACCTTCGGCGTCGCCGCCGGCCTGTTCCAGTTCGTGTTCTTCTGGGTGCTGACGCTGGTCTACGTGCGTCGCGCCAACGGCGAGTTCGACGACATCAACAACGAAATCGTGCGTGCCGCGTTTAAGGAAGAAAAATAATGAAAGCTTCCACGATTTCCCGTTTCGCCGCCGGCCTGTTCTCGCTCTCGATCGCCGCATCGGCTGTCGCCGGTGATGCCATCGCCCAGACGGAAAAGCAGGGCCTCAACCTGCACGCGATCCTGATGTTCTTCATCTTCGTGGTGCTGACCCTTGTCATCACCTACTGGGCCGCCTCGCGTACCAAGTCGACCGCTGACTTCTACACCGCCGGCGGTGGCATCACCGGCTGGCAGAACGGCCTCGCGATCGCCGGTGACTACATGTCCGCCGCGACCCTGCTCGGTCTCACCGCGATGATGTACACGCAGGGCGTCGATGCGTACATCTACATGATCGCGTTCTTCGTCGGCTGGCCCATCATCCTGTTCCTGATGGCCGAGCGCCTGCGCAACCTCGGCAAGTTCACCTTCGCCGACATCACCGCCTACCGCCTCGACCAGGGCAAGGTGCGCACGATGGCCGCCATCAGCTCGCTGACCGTGGTGTGCTTCTACCTCGTCGCCCAGATGGTCGGCGCCGGCCAGCTCATCAAGCTGCTGTTCGGCCTCGACTACAACATCGCGCTGTTCGTGGTCGGCGCGCTGATGATGGTGTACGTCACCTTCGGCGGCATGGTCGCGACGACCTGGGTGCAGATCATCAAGGCCTGCATGCTGCTCATCGGCGGCACCACCGTGATGCTGCTCGCGTTCAGCCAGTTCGGCTTCAGCTTCGATGAGCTGACCACGCGTGCGATGGAAGTGCACAAGCTCGGCGGCAAGCTCCTCTCCCCGGGCAGCCTGCTCGCCGATCCGGTCACCGCGATCTCGCTCGGCCTCGGCCTGATGTTCGGTACCGCTGGCCTGCCGCACATCCTGATGCGCTTCTTCACCGTCACGGACGCCAAGGAAGCGCGCAAGTCGGTGCTCTACGCATCGGGCATCGTCGCGTACTTCTTCAACGTCATCGCCATCATGGGCCTGTGCGCGATCCTGATCGTCGGCACCAACCCCGAGTTCTTCGAGGGCGGCCAGCTCGGCGGCAAGGTCATCGGCGGCGGCAACATGATCGCCATGCACCTCGCCAAGGCGGTCGGCGGCAACCTGCTGCTCGGCTTCCTGTCGGCCGTGGCCTTCGCGACCATCCTCGCGGTCGTCGCCGGTCTCGCACTGGCTGGCGCCTCGGCGATCTCGCACGACATCTACTCCCGCGTCATCATGAAGGGCAAGGCGTCGGAGACGACCGAACTGAAGGTGTCCAAGTTCGCGACCATCGGCCTCGGCATCGTCGCAGTCCTGCTCGGCATGGCCTTCGAGAAGATGAACATCGCGTTCATGGTCGCGCTCGCCTTCGGCGTCGCAGCTTCGGCCAACTTCCCGGTGCTGATCCTGTCGATGTACTGGAAGGGCCTGACGACCCGTGGCGCGCTGTGGGGCGGTTACTCCGGCCTGTTCAGCGCCGTGACCTTCGTCGTGCTGTCGAAGTCGGTGTGGGTGGACGTGCTGCACAACGCGGCCGCGATCTTCCCCTACACGCAGCCGGCGCTGTTCTCGATGCCGATCGCCTTCATCCTCGCGATCGTCGTTTCGAAGATGGACAGCAGTGTCGGCGCACAGAAGGAAATCGAAGCCTTCGAAGACCAGTACGTGCGCGCGCAGACCGGCGTCGGCGCAGAGACGGCTTCGTCGCACTGAGCGCTCTTTAGAAGCCCGCGGCACGACATGTGCCGCAGCAATATCGCAAACCCCCGCGCGGCTCGTGCCCCGCGGGGGTTTGTTCTTTTTGGGGGTGGACTGGCGCGATTTTCAGCGCTACGATGTTTTACCACAATTGTAGTAACGGATCTGCCATGTCCACCACCACCTCTATTCGAATTGACCAGACGCTTTACAACCAGGCCAAGGCTGATGCCGCCGCTGAGCATCGCACCATCGCAGGCCAGATTGAATTCTGGGCAAAGGTGGGGAGGGCGGCGCTCGACAATCCCGACCTGCCGGTAAGTTTTGTCGCCGAGTCTCTCGCATCGATGGCCGAGGCACGCGAGGAGGCTACGCCCTTCGTGCCCCGGAGTCGTCAGCAGTGAGCGGTTACGACATTCAGCAAACGCGCCGATTTGCCCGCCAGTACAAGAAGCTGCACGACAACGTCGTTGTCGACGTCGACATTGCAGTCGCGTCCATCGCGGAAAACCCCGCGATAGGTGAGCGCAAGAAAGGGGATTTGGCAGAGCTGATGGTCGTCAAGTTTCGCAGCCAGGGGCAACTCTATTTGCTTGGATACACGGTCGCAGAGCAAGTCAGGTTGGTATATCTGGAATCCGTTGGTCCTCACGAGAACTTTTACAGGGATTTGAAACGACCCTGAGCCTCCGTCACGAAAGTGCGCCACCGACGAACGACGGAGACCTGCACTACGAATCGTGACGCCCCTCTTTGGAGCGTCTGCGTAGTAAATCGCCTGTGTGGCTCAGTTTGTGTGGGGCCGCCTCAATCGGCTCCGCCGCGCGCAGCGGCGAGTTTCGGCGCCCGCGTTTGGGCGATCCGCGCGCACAGGCCCAGCACCGCGCACGCATCGCTGGTCGTGAGATCTCGTCCGAGCACCAGTCGAACATCCACCCTCAGGTCGCCGCTCGCCGTGGCCAGAACCGTGGGCCGGAACGGCAGCTGCGATGCGAAGGCTTCGGCCGAAGCGCGATAGCCATCGCGGTACTGGATCACCGATGCGGCCTGGTTGTACGGAACCTGATTCGTCAGACGCGGGCGGGCGAAACCTTGCTGGCCGAGCAGCCCCGCAAGCCGCCTCGCGAGCCCTTCGCCGCCATGGCCGTTCGCGACCTCATATCGTGCGGCCGATTTCGCTGCGCTGGTGGCAAGTGATTGCGCAGCCGGTGTCGTTCCTGCAACCACGGAAGAACGAGCAACGGCTGGCGCCGGAGGCGCTGCCGCAGCGATGATCGCGGCGGCTTCGGCGATTGCGGTCGCGCCGGTCGCCGTTGGCGCGTTGCGCAGTTCGAACACGTTTTCCGCCACTTTCACCAGGGTTGCGCTCGGCGTCATAGTCGCCAAGGGTGCAGCAGCGGTCCGGATGGGCGCCGGTGTTACCGGAGCGAAGCCGAGGGCGGCGGTTTGGGTTTCGATGCCGGCAGCCGGAACGCTTTCGACGGTTGCCTTGGCCGGCGCAGTCGCGATGGCAGGCGCCAGAGCTGCGATCGGGGTCGCAGCCGGCGACGCTTCGCTAAGCACGGTGCTGATCGTCACGGCCGGTGCGGTTGGCGTCGTCGGTGCTGCCGGTGTCGCCGGTGCCGCCGGTGTCGTGGCGGGTGTCGGCGCGACGTTTACCGCAACTGCGGGCAAAGGCTGTTGAGTGGCCAGTGCGGGTCCGCTTGCGGCCGCCTGGGCAGTAGGCTGGCGTGAGGTCCTGGCAGTCATCGTGGGTGTGGCGGGCGCGGTCGGCCAGCGGCCACTCGCACGTGCTTCCGCAAATTCTGCCTGGTCGAGCGCCCCCAGACGCCGGTACGCGGTCGCGAGATTGCTCCACGCGCGGCGGTTGCTGCCATCCACTTCCACCGCGCGCCGCAGCGCCTTCGCCGCGTCGTCATCACGACCGGCGAGCAGCAGGGCATAGCCCAGGTTGTTGTGCAGGTGGCTGGTCGCGGGGGAGAGACTGACCGCGCGCTCAAGGGCCTGCAGACCCTCCTCGATACGCCCCGACTGCATGTGCAGCGCGCCTATGGCATTCCAGGACGCAGTGTGGCTCGGGTCGGCGCCGAGCGCCTTGCGGTAGGCGTCGATGGCCTGCGCGGTGGCGCCCTGCGCTTCCTTGACGCGACCGAGCGCGTAGAAACCCGCGGCGGTCGGGCCGCTATGGCGCACCGTTAGTACGGGGGCAATCTTCCATGCGTCTTTGGGCATGTCCGGCGTGGTGCTGCAGGCGCCGAGGACGATGGCCGCGAGCACGGGCTTCAGGGTGAGTGCGTACCTGTTCATTGCCCTTCTCCAAACACGGTGTCGGCCGCCGTCAATTGCCGCCAGCCATGGTCGGCAGCAGGATGCGGTAGATCTGGATCATTGCCGGCCCGAGTAGCACCAGCATCAGTGACGGAAAGATGAAGAAGATCAGCGGGAACAACAGTTTCAGCGCGATTTTCGCGGCGGCTTCCTCGGCGCGCTGGCGGCGGCGCGTGCGCAGCATGTCGGAATGGACGCGCAACGAGGCGGCAATGCTGGTGCCGAACCGCTCGGCCTGAATGATCATCGCGACGAAGCCTTCGACCTCCTCGACACCGGTGCGGTTGGCGAGGTTGCGCAAGGCGCGCGCGCGCTCCAAGCCGGCGCGCAGTTCCAGCGTGACCAGATGCAGCTCCTCCGCGAGCGTCTCGCTCTTGTGCTGCATCTCATCTGCGACGCGAACCAGCGCCGCCTCGACGCCAAGCCCGGCCTCGACGCAGACCGTCATCAGGTCGAGCGCATCGGGGAAGGTCTCGAAGATCTCGCGCTGGCGCACGAAGACCAAGCGATTCAGCACCATGTTGGGCAGGTAGTAGCCGACGGTTGCTGCTAAGAGCACGACGAGCAAGGTTCCCTGAAATTCTAATCCGGGGCTCGAAATCAGCACCGTGAAATACGCCACCAGCGGGAAACCTAGCGCTAACGCTGTCTTGATACCGAAGAAGGCGAGCGGTGCGGACGCGTGCCGAATGCCCGCATGCATGAAGCGCGCACGCAGCGCGGACGTGTCATCGCTGTCCTCAGGGGTCGAGAGCTTCGCGAACGGGCGGGTGAGCTTTTCCGTGCGCTCGATCCAGGTGTCGGCAGACGGGCCCGTCGCAACTTTCCCCCCAGAGAGCGCGTTCAGGCGATCGGCTGTCGGCGAGCGCGAGAACAGGCTCATTACAAAGAACGCACCGGCCGAGACCGCGACGAACAGCAGTCCAAGAAATGCGACTTGGGTATAGTTCATAATTGCCCCCTTGTCATTGTCGCGTGGCTAGACCCGGATGCGGATGATCTTGCGCATCCACAGCACGCCGAAGACCATCATGCATAGCGCGCCATATATGAAGTTGATGCCCGCGGGGTCCTCCCACAGGACCTTCATGAAGTCCGGGTTCACGATGTTGACCATTGCCGCCGTCGCGAACGGCAGACTGCCGAGAATCCACGCCGACAGCCGCCCCTCGGCCGACAACGTCCGGATCTCGCCATACAGCTTCAGGCGTGCGCGGATGATCGCGCTGATGTTGTCCAGCAGTTCGGCGAGATTGCCACCGGATTCGCGCTGGATCAGGACTGCGATCACGAAGTAGCTCAGGTCAGTGCTGTCGGTGCGTGAGGCAAGGTTCAGCAGCGCCGTCTGCTGCGGCACGCCGTAATTCATCTCGTCGAACAGAATGCGATACTCACCGCCGATCGGGTCCTTCATTTCTTCCGCGACCATCTTGATTGCCGTTGGAAACGCATGCCCTGCACGCATCGCCCGCCCCATCAGGTCGAGGGCCTCCGGCAACTGCCGTTCGAAGCGCTGCATGTGCTGGGTACGTGCTCGCAGCACATAAAATGTCGGTAGCGCGGCCAGTACGCCGCCGCCGACCAGGCCGACGAACATCGGCCGGTTCAGCAGCACCGGCAGCGCGAAGCCGAGCGCAGCGAGTGCCACGGTCCAGCCCAGGAACTGGGTGAGCGTCAGCGGCAGGCGAGATTGGATGATCATCCGATTCACGCCTTCCAGCTGCGTTATCGCCGAGAGCAGGCGGTCGCCCCGTGCCGAGCCCGTCGCGTTCTGCTCCTTATATAGCGATGCAGCGCGCGCGCCCTGCACGCCGGTCGAAACCTCTTCGAGACGTCGGTTGAGGCGCTTCACTTCCGCGCTGTGCGTCGAGGCCCACCACAGGTAGCCGCCTTCGAGGAAAAGCACGACCGCGATGAAGATCGCGAGCGCAAAGAGCAGGGTCAGGATGTCCATGTCGGCCTCACTCGAAGCGTCGCGTCGGGTCGAACATGTCCTCGGGCAAGCGGATGCCGAAGGAACGCAGGCGATCGGCGAAGTGCGGGC
This sequence comes from Azoarcus sp. CIB, assembly GCF_001190925.1. Taxonomy (NCBI): domain Bacteria; kingdom Pseudomonadati; phylum Pseudomonadota; class Betaproteobacteria; order Rhodocyclales; family Zoogloeaceae; genus Azoarcus; species Azoarcus sp. CIB. The sequence goes on along the minus strand of NZ_CP011072.1, from coordinate 4,584,472 downwards.
GCACGCCGGTTGCTGCGAACTGCCCTTGCACAACACCCGCCTCCGAGATGCCCTGCTGGCGGAAGGTGAAGATCTCCTGCATCGTGATCATGTCACCCTCCATGCCGGTGATCTCCTGGATGCTCATCAGCTTGCGCTTGCCGTCGGTCAGGCGGCTCGCCTGCACGATCACGCCGATCGCGCTGGCGATCTGGGCGCGCGCGACCTTTGGCGGCAGATTCGCGCCGGACATGCCGATCATGTTCTCCATGCGGCCCAGCGCATCACGCGGGGTGTTCGCATGCACCGTCGTCATCGAGCCCTCGTGGCCGGTATTCATCGCCTGCAGCACGTCGAAGGCCTCCGCGCCACGCGTCTCGCCGAGGATGATGCGATCCGGCCGCATGCGCAGCGCATTGCGTACGAGGGAGCGCTGCGTCACCTCACCCTTACCCTCGATGTTCGGCGGGCGGGTTTCGAGGCGCACCACGTGAGGCTGCTGCAGCTGCAGCTCGGCCGCATCCTCGATCGTGACGATGCGTTCATCCTCGGGAATGTTGTGCGACAGGATGTTCAGCAGCGTCGTTTTGCCGCTGCCGGTGCCGCCGGAGATCAGGATGTTTACCTTGGCGCGCACCAGCCCGGCGAGCAGTTCAGCCATTCCGGGGGTTAGTGCCTTGAACTCGATCAGCTTCTCGATCGTCAGCGGAATCGCCGCGAAGCGGCGAATCGACACCACCGGGCCGTCGAGCGCGAGCGGCGGGATGATCGCGTTCACCCGCGAACCGTCGGGCAGGCGCGCGTCAACCATCGGGCTCGATTCATCGACCCGCCGTCCGACCCGCGACACGATTTTGTCGATGATCTTCATCAGGTGCGCGTCGTCGCTGAAGGTGACGTTCGTGTGCTCGATCTTGCCGTGGCGTTCGACGTAGACCTGCTGGGAGCCGTTGATCAGAATGTCCGATACGGTCGGATCGGCGAGCAGCGGTTCGATCGGCCCCAACCCGAGCATCTCGTACTGGATGTCGCGCACCAGGTCGCGCCGTTCGTTCGCGTTGACGACGACGTTCTCTTCGGCGAGCAGGCGCTCGACCATCAGGCGCAATTCTTCGCGCAGCCGCTCGGGGGCGAGGTTCTCCATCGCCTCCAGGTCGATGCGTGACAGCAGCAATTGATGGATGCGCATCTTCAGGCTTTGGTAAGCCTTGCTGGCTCCGGTGTCGGGCGCGGCCTGCGGGCGCAGGGCGCCTTCCGGCGAGACTGATTCGAGGCGCTGACGCAGACTCATTTCATGTTCCCCTTCCGCATGTGGTCGCGCATCTTAATGAGTGGTGAACAGACGCGAGAGCCAGCCCTTGCCATTCCGTTCCGGCGCGGTGTCGAGCGACGCGGCGATCTCACGCAAGGCCTTCGTCACTGGACTGTTCTTTGCCAGCCGTGCAATCGGCTCGCCCTGATTCACCGATGCGGCGACCTCCTCGTAACAATTCGGCACCGCCTTGAAGACTTTCGAATTCACCGTGCGCTCCAGATCCTGCAAGCTGATCTCGGCATTTTTCTGATGACGATTGACGATCAGCCCTACCTTGGACATGGGGTATCCGAGGGACATCAGCACAGCGACGAGCCGCTTTGCCTCGCGGATGAACGGCAAGGTGAGTTGCACCACCGGAAAGATCATGTCTGCCATGTCAAATGGCTGCAGGCTTACCGCGTCCAGCGAGCGGCCGACGTCGACGATGACGAAGTCGTAATTCGCACGCGCGACCTTGAGGATCGCTTCGACGTGCTCGGCCTTCACGTCAGTCGCATGCGCCGGATCGTCCGGTGCCGCGAGCAGATGGAAGTTGGGCGCGACCTCGATCATTGCCGAGCCGAGGAACGCGGCGTCCAGTCGATGGATCTGCTGGCAGACCAATGCGAGATTGCTTGCCGGTTTCTGGTCGGTGACGTACATCGCGGCGTCGCCGAATTGCAGGTTCAGATCGATCAGCGCGACCCGCTTGCCGTGCGCCGCTGCCAGCACCCACGCGAGGTTGGTTGCGAGAAAAGTCGCGCCGCTGCCGCCCTTGCACGAGGTCATTGCGAGGATCTTGCCGTCGGCGGCAGGGCCGGCGACGACCCCGCGTTTGTGCGTGATGCGGGCTAGCGCCGCCTGGAGTGCTTCGGCTGAGGGGCCGGTCGGCAGGACTTCGCGGACGCCGGCACGGAAGGCCTGCAGCAGAAATTCCGAGGACGTATCCGAGGTGATGATGATGGGATCCACCTGCGGGTATCGGAGCGTCAACTGCTCGAGTGCTGCCAAGCCGCTCGGCTTGAAGGCATCGAGCACGACGATGTCGGGCACCGTGCCATTGATCGCACCGATCGGATCGCTGGACGTCGCATGGCCGACCGCGACGTCCATCGTCCTGCCTGCCTGAACCAGCGTCGCGCGCAGGCGCTCCGCGTTGTCATGGCTGTCGGAAAGAATCTTGATCTTCATTTCCACGTCCTCAGTTGCATACGTTTGCTGCGTCCGTCATTGACACACCGGATTGCTGACGTCATCTACCGAGCTCGCCAAGCTCTCGCGAGGTAGCGTGGTTGCGAAGGCGGGCAGATTCAGGGTGAGTGGGATGTACGGTATCAGCGTTGTCACCGCGACCGGCTGGATGCGGACGGTAACTTCATCGCAAGTTTCGACGCCACAGCCCTCAGGGGAATACAGAACCTGAATGGTGTCTCCAGATACCATCGGAAAGAGGCTGCTCATCTTTGCCCTGATTGCCGAATCGTTGACGTCGCATACGACCGCGATTCGCGCTCCGAGGCGGGTCGCCTCTGTCGCAGTGTTCCAGTAGAAAAGCACCCGCCCCATCTCCATTACGCCAATCAGCAGGCTGAAGAACAGTCCGGCCACGAGCGCGAACTCTACTGCGGCCACGCCCCGTTGGCTCCTGTTGCCGATCTTGAAGGGCATATTCTGTTTCATCACATCACCTGTCTCATCGTGACGCTGATGTCGCCAAACGTGATGTTCGTTGCGACAAATGGCACCAGCGAAACAAACTGGTAACCATCGATCGTCACCGTTACCAGGTTGATCGCCCCGCTACCGGTGGCCTGGTTCTGGTGCGTGCCAGGGTCGGTACTCTGGTCGTGTACCTGGACGTTTGACAAAGTTAGGCCGGGGGCAAGTGGGGTGCCGCTGCAAGTCCGGTTACCATGCACTGCGAGGCATCTGGCCGTACCCGACCCTTCGCCCGGTCCCTGTTGGGACAGGTAACGCGTGGCGTCGCGAACCGACTTTGCGAGCGTGTTGTAGTGGTATATCGCCCGCCCGAACTCGGTGATGCCAAAGGCCAAAAATATTAGCGGAATCATCACGAGGGCCAGTTCTACTGCGGCCACTCCACGTTGTTTGCGTCGGCATCTCATGGTTGATCCCTCACTGGACCAGTGCCGGCACTAGCGGCCCGATGCTGCCGGGGCCCCCGACCGAGCCCGCGGTGGCACAAGGGCTAGACGAATCGCTGGCGTCGCCGCGGTACTCGAGCCACACTTCCTCGCCTGCCGCGGGGCCGTTTTCGCCCGTCATCGGGTGGAGCATTAGGACGCAGGCATAACCAAGAATGGCGACCGTCTGTGGATTGGATACTTTCCATCCCTCGCAGTCGACGACGGGAACCACCACCGTCCGCCGATCCGCGCCGTAACTCTGATGTTCAAAGGCGGTGCTTGGCTTATAGCCCTGACCCAAGGATGGCCCCTGATAGGGAAGGTACTGCGATCGCGCAGATTTATAGTTGGGCAGGACGCCCGCCGACGTTCCGGCGTAGGCGTTGAACTTCTCAGGCCAGGAAAGCTGCGTATAGCTGATACCTGTCCAGTCTGGCGGTGCGGAGGTGACGGAGTCGCTGCCCTTGTAGATGCCGAAGCGCGTATTCCACGCTTTGCCGAGAGACGCAATGTTCCCCTGCTGGCCAACCTGGTTCCCCGGGCCCGGCGCTTCAAGCGTGCATTGGCCGGAACCTTTCAGGAGATTTGCAAGTTCACTTGCACCACCGCCGTCGCCGGGCGTGAAGTCGATCCAGTCAAAGCTCCCCGTCGCTGACTCCGTCAGTTTGCTTGTCACCCATTGACCAACGGTGAAGCCGTCGAACGGGGAGGTGGGGGGCACACCCGGGGGTTTGCACAGGCCGATCGGGATCGCGCAGTTGGTCTGGGCCTTGCTCAGGGTCGCCACCGCGTAAGCGGAAACGTTGTTAGCACCAATCCCCAAGACCTGCATGAACCATGGTGCGATCCCTTGGGCGCGTGCGATGCACATCACGAAACGCGAGTTTACATCGGCGCCTGGCATCGGCGTGTACGACTCATTTGGTGCCAGTGCGGTATAGAAGCGGACATCCCCGGGGGCAATCGTGACCGCGCTGCCCTGGAAATCGCGGGTATTCCGGGCAGCCACGGCCGTGCCCGCAGCCACCGCGTTTTCCAGATAGCTGCCGGTGCAGACGCTAGCCGAAGGGTCGCAAGTCAATTCGCGGGACGCCGCCAACGCACAGGCGTCAGCGGCGTTCTGCAGTTCGGTCTTGTTGACATACAGCCGCCCAAGGTCAAGCGCGAGGCCGGCGAACCCGACCAGAGCGACGAGCGACAGGGCGGTGATGATTGCAACCGCGCCGTGCTGCCGGGACTGTGTGCTGCAATCCATTGGCATCGTTATTCTCCCGGCGCTCAAACGCTCAGCGGCCTGAACCGCCGCCCACGCCGATGGTCAAGGCGTCGGGCTGGGGTTCTGGCTGCGTGAAGCTCTTGGCATACTCGCCCATTGCCCCTTGTGCGGCCTTGCCGTCGATTCCGGCGACCGGGTCGGCATTGCGCGATGCGGCCGGGGCGATGATCTGCTGCGCAGCGACAATCCTCGCCGCTTCGCCGAAACGGGCGTCCCAGTTGGGCGAGGTGGCGGCACAGCCGGTCAGGGCCACAATCACCGAGGCGCCGGTCAGTAGTGCAAACTTTTTCATGATCCGTCTCCTCACTTGGGTTCGAAGCCGCCACGGGTGGGTTCGGCTAGTCCGGACGTTGCTTCCACCTTCTCAGCAGGTGTGGGGCCATCGCCCTCGACCTTGCCGCGCCAGATCACGTCGGAGCGGCTCGGTTCGACGTAGTTGTCGGTCGGCAATACGAAGTCCGGGGGTAGCGGCTTTACCAGTCGCGGGGTGATGACGAACACGAGTTCCGAGCGGTCGGTCTGGAATTCCGTGCTGCGGAACAGCGCACCCAGCACCGGGATTTCGCCGAGGAATGGGAAGGCGCGGATGTTCGTGGTGGTGTTGTTCTTGATCAGGCCGCCGATCGCGAAGCTCTGGCCATCCAGGAGCTGGACCGTGGTGAAGGCCCGGCGCGTCGTGAAGGAAGGAAGGATCGCCAGTCCATTGACGCCCGGTGCGGTGATGCCGACCCCTTCACGATTCAATTCCGATACCTCGGGACGCACGGCAAGGTTGATCCGTCCGCCTTCGAGCACGGTCGGCGTGAACTTAACCGACACGCCGAATTCCTTTTCTTCAAGCGTGACCGTTCGTGTTCCGCCGTCGTTCTGCGACACCGGGATGAAGATCTTGCCGCCGGCGAGGAAGCTGCCTTCCTGGCCGCTGATTGCCATCACCGTGGGCTCCGCGAGAATCTTGACCAGACCGTCGCTCTTCAGTGCGTCGACGCCGATCAAGGTACTGTTCTTGCCGGAGATCAACGGCACGGTCGTCGCGTCGCCGCCTATCGTCGCGTTGCCGATAGGCGCGGTGAGCGCGCTGGTGCCGCTGCTGTTGCTGAGGGAGTCGACAATACCGCCGCCGACCCGGGCCCCTACCGTGCCGGAGACCTGTCCGCCGACGGCGCTCTTGCCGCCGAAAATGCCCGACAGGAAGCGGATCATGGTTCCGTCACCGGACGCATAGGCGCGGGTGAAGTCGATGCCGAAGCGATCGAGCACGGCTTTCGAGACCTCGGCGACTTTGACTTCAAGCATCACCTGCTGCGGCGCCCCGACCCTGAGCATGTTCAGAACCCGGATGTTGCGCCCGTTCTGGCCGCCGCCATCGCGGACATAGGCCGAGGCGATTTCGACGGCGCGATCAACTTTCGTCGCATCGCTCACGGTGCCGGTCAGGACCAAAGAGTCATAGGCGGAGCTCACCTTGATGCCGGTTTCGTCTGGCAGCAACGTCGCAATTGCCCCCTGGACTGAAGTCACATCCATCCCCACGGTCACGTCGAGCGCGGTGCAGCCGCCGGAGCGGTCGATCAATACAATGTTGGTTGAACCGACGGTCTTGCCAAGCAGATAGATCTCGTTCGGGCTGAGCAGCAGCACGTCGACTTGGGCGACGCCAGGGCGACCATCATCCTTTTTCGCCTGCTGCTGGGCGCCCTTGTCGTCCTTCGCGGCTTCAGTGCTCGGACGCGCGGCCTGGGCGTTTTCCGGGTTTCCCAGCAGGATGCGCGTGACCGGCGTCTGAGGCCGAATCACCGAGGACTTGCCAACGGGGATCGTCACCATTGGCGCGATTTCAACTCGCCCGCAGGGCGAACCGCCGGTGGCTGTTACGGCAACGGGTTTTCTCGCCGGCGGCGTGTTGGTCACCGCTGCGTGCGCTGCGCCGGATAGCATCAGCGCAATGATTGCCGGTGCGGCAAATCTCGCGAGCCTGCGACTGGACTTGTTCTTCTTCGTCGTCATGATGTCCCCTGCGATCCGAAATAGGTTGGAATGGGCTAGAAGCATTCATTGACCTTATTGACGCCGCGGATCACCTCGACGCAGACCTGTGTGCTGGGTGCCGACGCGGGGCGCGGTTTCGCGGCCGTGCGGCGCGGGGCCGCGGACTTGACCGGGGCCGGAGCAGGCGGCGCCTCGACCGACGTGCGCAACAGCATGGCCTTGGTGATGCCCGCCGTGGCAGTGGGGTTTGAGTCGATCTGGTTACGCAAGACCAGCGACAGATTGCCGACGCTACGCGCGAGGTCCAGCCGCTCTGCCTGCTCGGGGGTAACTTCCAGCGTGACGGCATTTACCACGCGCGGCTTGGTTTCGTCGCGGTTGGCCTCCTGGGCGACCGCGAGGACCAGGATGCGCTCGAGCACGATCTTCGAGATCATCTGATCCTGATTGTTACGGTTCGCCCCCGCCGCCTCGGTATTGACCATGATGTCTACATAGTTGCCGGGTAGCGTGAAGCCGGCGACGCCGACAACGTCATTGACGCGCACGGTGATCGCGCGCTTGCCGTCGGGTACGACTGCGGATAACCCGCCTTTTGTACCGACCGGGGCCAAGCGTGATTCGAGCACCGGCTCGCCCGGCTGGATACCGGTGATCGCGACGCGGCCGTCGAGTGCCGCGAGGTCGGTGAAGGCACCGGTGGGGATGCTGCCGGACGGCCAGTCCACGAGGCGAACCGCCTCCGGGATTATGCGGCCGCCAAGTTGCAGCTCAACCGCGGCCACGGCGATGCGGTTGGCGTTGCCGCCGGCTTTTTCCTGCAGCCAGCGTGTTCCGAGTACGACTGCGGCAAGGCCCGCGAGCATCGCGACTAAGAGAAAGACAAGACCTTTGGCCTTCATGTGAGTCCCCTTGTATCCCGACCGTCAGTGACCGCCTGTCGGTCCTGCAAATGCCCGCCGTGACGGGCGTTTCTGCGTTGCCGTCGGCGGTCGCAGAACCGACCGCCGACGCCTCCCTCCGAACCGCGGCCCTAGCGGGTCGCGAAGTAGTTGTGCCAAGCCCAGTGCAGTGCGTCCGGGGTCAGTCGTGCGGGTTCGCCGAGATAGCGGGCCAGGTCGGCAATCTGGTTCACCAGGTCGCGTGGGTAGCACGCCAGCAGCGGCTGTCCATGCACTGCGTGATAGTCGTTCAACAGCGTCTGAAATGCGCCTTCATCAAAAGGTACGCCCCGCTCTTCGCAAACGCGCGTGAATATGTTCCTGTATTCGTCCTCATTCATCGGTCCGATATGGATCTTGTAGCCGAGCCGGCGCAGGAACGCGGGGTCAGCGACCTCCGACGGCATCAGGTTGGTCGAGAACACCAGCACGACGTCGAAGGGCAGCGTGAATTTCGTGCCGCTGTGCAACGCGAGATAGTCGTGATGGCGGTCCATCGGCACGATCCAGCGGTTCATCAGCTGTTCCGGCGTGACCAGTTGCCGCCCTAGATCGTCGACGACGAACAGGCCGTTGTTGGCCTTGACATGCGGCGGGGCCTGATAGAAGCCAGTGCTGGCGTCATAGTCGAGGTCGAGCATGCGCATCGTGAGTTCGCCGCCGGTGATCGCTACCGGGCGGCGGCAGCGCACCCAGCGCAGGTCCGGGCGCATCAGGTTGTCGAGCACGGCGGGACGTTGGTCGTCCTCGACTGGTGAGTGGATCAGCGGGTCGAACACCTGGATGATCTCGCCGTCGACGAGGATCGCGTGCGGCACGGCGACGTCGCCATCGAGCAGCAGCGCGAGCCGCTCGGCGAGATAGGTCTTGCCGGCACCGGCCGGTCCGTACATGAACAGTGCTCGGCCCGAGCCCATCGCGGCGCCGAGCTGGTCGCGCACTTCCGGCTTGATGATCAGGCCGCGGAATGCTTCATTCACGTCCTCGCGGGTGACGCGCATCTTCGTTACCGACTGGCGTTCCACCTGAGCGACATAGGCCGTGAGACCGACCGGCGCGGCACCGGCGTACTTGCACCGGTTCAGGTATTCCGCCGCACGGATGCGGCCCGCGTCGGTGAGTTCGTAGAGGATGTCGCCGTCGGTTTCGCCACGCCGGATGACCTCGCACAGCCGCTCCGCGCGCATGAACGCGAGCAGGCTTTCGAGTACGGTCGCGGGCAGGCGCAGTTGCTGCGACAGCTCGGTGAGGCGCAGCTGGCCGCGCACGAACAGCAGCTTCGCCGCGAGTTCGACGAGGAACAGCAGTGGCAGGCCGGTTTCCTCGAGCGTGCGGGGCGCGCGCGGAAAACCGCTGACTTCGTCGAAGGGAATTACCTTGGCGGTGGAGGGCGCGTTCATGACAGGGCTCCGCAAAATCCATTCAGCTCAAGGCCCAGCCGCCCGAGCGGACCAGGATGAGCTGCAACAATGTGCCCGCGGCGATTGCTGCCGCGTAGGGCATGCGCCCGGCGGTCTGCTGCAGCGGCTCGAAGCGGGGACTCTCACCAACCGCGGCACGCACCGCGCTGGTGGTCAGAATAAAGCGCAGGTTCAGCGCGAGCTGGGCGAACGAGCGTTGCCACAGCGCCATGAACAGTGCGAGGACGCCACCCGCGGCAAAGGTCAGCACGACGACGCCGAAAGTCTGTAGCGGACCGAGAAAGGCGCCGACCATCATCATCAGCTTGACGTCGCCGGCGCCCATGGCGCGCAGCATGTAGAGGGGAAAAAGGGAAGCGAAACCGACGGCGATTCCGCCAAGGGCGGGAAGGAGGCCGATGGCCCGACCGGCAGGCTCGAGTATTCCTGCTCCCGGCGCAGCGATGACGTGATACGTCAAGGCGGATAGAAGACCGCCCAAGACAAGGAGGTTGGGGATTCGCCGGGTGCGGATGTCGGTGATCAGGGCCACTGCCAGAATCCCGAGCAAGCTTAGGAGGCCAATGCTCATTTGTTCGCTCTGGGCAAAAGACGGGTCAACCGGTTCGGGTGCATCCTGCTGCGGCCCGAACCGGTAGCCCGTAATGCGTCGCGGGTATTACACAGCGTTGAGTGCGGTCGCGATTTGCGTAAAGATTCCGGTAAGCGCTGTGCCGACGTTTCCAACGGAGACAATGATCACAACCGCGATCAGCGCCGCGATCAACCCGTATTCAATCGCCGTCACGCCTTCTTCGTCCCGAATAAACTGCTTCATCATTTCCAACATGGCCATCTCCTTCATTAAGAAAACGCCGGACCTCCCGGCTTACACCCGGAGCGGGAGGCCCGTTCCGGAAAACCTTGCGAGTCGCTTTAGGGCTCGCAGCAAATTTGCTCATCGCTCAGGACACTGCGTCTGCAAGTTTCTTAGCGACGTCGTCATAGAGTGCCTTGACGTTGTCACCGAGCAGACCGACCGAAGCCACGATTGCGCCAAAAATCAGAGCCGCCAGAAGCGCGTATTCGATTGAAGTTACGCCGTCCTCCTCGGACCAGAACGCGCTGAGCGTTTCGCTTATCTGCGCTGTTTTCATCGCGTTGTTCCGTCCTGTGCGTCTTGAGTTCAGATTAGGCATCTTCCGGGTTGGGAGCATCGGCAGTTGCGCCCAATCCGCATAGGTACATGTGACGGGACGTGGTCGGGACAGTTGTCATGGGGGAATGCGGTGCCCGCGTGCCCACTGTCGGCATCTGGGAAGTCCGAGCGCCGGGCGGAAGCAGGATGCGCGGATCGGAAAAAGACGGATGCGGACGGACAGACGGTTTTGCATGGCCAGGCGGGCGTCGGGACGCGTCACCGTTGAGAATGGGAGCGGCTGGTAGAGACTGTCACCAAAGCGAGAGGGTGATCCGTCCCTGTTCAGTCCGTCTCGATCACGTCGGCGGAATTCGTTGAGCGTCGTATCGCGGCGATCAGTTCGGTGCCTGAAGCGGTTTTCTGTATGAAGCCAGCGGCGCCGAGGTGCGCGGCGCGGTGGCGTGCGGCGGGATCGATCAAGCAGGTAAATACGATGATCGCCGCTCCGCAGGCGGATAGAAGGCCCGGAATCAGCGTGAGTCCATCCTCTCCGCCGAGATCGACATCCAGCACGATGACGTCGGGCTGTGCGCTGGATGCAAGGGCGAGTGCCTGCTGCCCAGTCATGGCACGGCCTGCAACGTGCATGCCAGGCCCCTCGCTCTCGATAAGCGCGGTGACGCCAGCGAGAATCGCCCGCTGATCATCGATCAGCAGCACTTCAATCGGACGGGCGAGGGTGAGGCAGGGCACGGTGTCGTGCTCCACGCATGCGGCGTAGGCCGCGGTAGGTTCAACATACCGTTTACCGGGTAGTTTCGCCCATAGGAGGACGCGCGCGGGCGGTCCATGACAAACCACCTGGATGGGGCGCCGGGCAGCGCCGGTCGGCTCAGTCGTCGGCGAAGATTTCGGCGAGGCTGGCGGCGTCGATTACGCGGTCGGTCCAGGAGAAGGGGTTGATCTTGCGGTACGCAGGCCGTGATCAGCGCGTCCGTCTGCGTTCGGGCTTCTTCGTCGCAACAGTCGTTAGTCCGCTTTGGAATGCGTTCAGGTAGCGCTCTGCTCGGGAGCTTCCGGCATCATCTCCCACTGATAGCGTGGCTCGCAGGAGTTGGCTGATTAGTTGCTGCCGTAGCCCGACGTCCGTCAGGATGACCGTTACGGCCTGCGTCGTGTGGGGCTGGCAGATTTGGGCAGCGTCCTTGCCCAGCAGCATGGCACCAGCGAGTTCTGGATCAAAATCGGCCGCCTGCATCAAGGCCGTCTCGGCATCGTACAACCGGTCGAGGTTCCCGGCATCGCAGTAGTTCCGCGCGATCAACAGGAAATCCGCTGCATCTTTGGTGGTTTCAAGATGACGGTCACGCCAGGCGATGAGCTTGAGTATCGCAAGGGCCGGCAGTGAGGCTACAGAAATGCAGACGTCGTCGGTCACCCCAACCATCATGGCCGACTGGCGAGCTTCGACGAACCCGGCGACGCTCATGAGGATCTCCATGCCCGGGGGCCACGCAATCGTTCCGTCAGTTGATTCGACGCCGCCAAACGGCAGCAGATCAAGGGGAATGCCGAAGGCGGCATCGTGTGCGTCGTAGATAAGCCGATGTGCGACTCCGGCCTTCTCGGAGAACACTCCGTCCCGTATCAAGTGGGTTTTCAGCGTGTCGAGCGTGGTCCAATCATCTATGTGGATTCCCAGATCGACATCGCGGGTAGCTCGGCCTGTGTGTCGGCCAAAGACGTGGAACAGGATCAGGTCGCGCGCCAATGCGCCACCGACGAAGTATTCGATGCTCAGTTCGCGCGTGGCGGCATCGACCCGACGCAGAATGTCGACAAGTAGGGGATCAACCGGGCGATCAGGCTGTACTGTCCGTTGTTGCGAGGTATTGGTCATGGATCAACTTCGCTGCTTCGACATTGCGCGGATCGGCGGTGGCCATCAGGTCGGCATAGATGACCAGTGAGGGGGCGACATCATCGGCTTGACGCGGGGTATCTGGAGTCCAAAATGCATCCAGGAGTTCGACTTCACCGTTAACATCGGGACGCAGTCGATTGGCAAGGATGAGCGCATCCGGCTTGCCTTGGAGGTAGATCGTGGCAGTCGCTGGCTTCAGGTAACCGGTAATCTTCGCTGCGGCAACTTCCCCACCCCAGTAGGCATTGTGCTGGCGGACATCCTGATGCTGCCACCAGTCGATCTTCGGTGCGGTGAATCGACGAGCGTTCAGCTTGGGTCTGAGCTTGATCGGATAGTGGGTTATCCACTCTTCCTGAAGGCGACGCGGGGTGAGTAGACGACGCGGACCGGGCTTTTCGGGGGCGAGATGGCCGCGGTGCTCCAGATCCATCAATATGTCACCCACAGTTCCAAGCGCTACCCGTGCGGCCTTGGCGATGTCGCGATATGGTGCATCTGCGAGCTTGGGGCGATTGAGCAACGCAAAGACGATCCGGAGTCCGGCAGGGGTCAAGGCGCGATAGGCCGGAGTGATACGCGTCTGGACAGGGCGGCGTTTGCCCGTGATGTAGATGAACAACCCGGGCGCTTCAATGTATGCGTTGCCAGCCTCGTCAATGAACGGGAGACGCAATTCCCGGCATTGTTGGGCGGTCACCGCGCTGATGTATGGGGCGACCAGAATGAGCGGATGCGGCGCATGTTCCCCCTTGGCTTTGATTGTCCCCAAGGTCTGAAAACGGTCGACCGCTTTGATCTCTGCGAGAAAGCGGACGGTACGATCTTCTACAAGGACATCGAGCATGACGTCGGCTCGAACTTGGTCGGCAGGTGCGGACCAAATTTTCGTGCGCAAGCCGGTTTCTGCTGCGAAGGCCTCGGTCGCTCGCTGAAGGATCTCGTCTTCCTTCAAGGGGGTGCCTCAATTCATGTCTGGTGGTTGGTTTTGTTCGTGTTACGTGAACATTTGTTGAATATGAACATCGCTCTCGTTCATGTTTTATTGTTCGATAAACGTGAACATTTGTCAAACTCGAACAAATGGGTGGCGGGTCAATTTACTGCGGAGCATGAGGTTATGGCCAGGCGCGAAAGCTTAGGTATCGCACTTTCCGCTCGCCTTAAATGTCTTCGATATCCTGTCGCGGGTTGGCGTCCGCGAGCAGGGCGGCGAGGCGGTGTCGGGCTGCGCCGTCAATGGTAGTCGTCCTCCCGCTGGTGCCGAACTGCGAGCACCAGCACGGAGTCGTCCTGTTCGTCGTAGCTGTATAGCGCCACATAGCCAGTTCGGCCGCGAGAGATGACCAATTCGCGCATCCCGTGGGGCATCGGGCGGCCGATACTCGGATGTTGGGACAGGATTTCCAGGGCGTTGAGGATAAGTTCGACGGTATCGGCGGCGATCTCTGGTGTGGTTCGCGCGACAAAATCGACCAGCCGTTCGAGGTCTTCTGCGGCCTCTGGCGCCAGCCACCAGTGCGTCATTCGCCGGATGCCTTGGTCTTGCTCCGCTTTGTGATGTCCTGCGGATCGGGCCGTTGCGCGGTTTCGCCGCGAACCCGGGTGCGCAGGTAGCGGGCGAAGGCTGCGCCATCGATGGCCATCCCGGTGGCTTCGACGCGTTGGCGTGCCTGCAGGGCCCGACTTACAAAGGCGCCTTCTGCCTCGGCACGATCGAGTTCATGGCCGATGGCCCGCAGCATCAGGGCGTGCGGCGTCACTCCCTCCCGTACGGCGACCTCGTGCAATCGTTGGCGCATGGCCTCGTCGAGTTTGACGGAGAGGTTCGGCATGCTGGTCTCCTGCGACGGTGTTGATGGTATTGATATCTTACTACCGAGGGTGGGAGTAAATCCACGTCAGCACCATGCGTTGGGGGCAATAGTCCGGGAGCCGGAATCTCGCGATCGTCAGTCTTCTCGAGGCTCGTAGCGTCGATTACACGGTCGCAGGGCGTCGAAGCGGTCGGCTGGTCGGTGAGTTTGGCGACCGGGAAGCAGATGCCGACCTCGCTGCCGAATACGCTGCTCCGGAAATGATCGGGCCGCCAACGCGACAGATTCCGGGCGTCCAACGCCCCCGGATGGGGTCAGAAGGTGATCGTCGCCTCGTTCGAGCACACTGCCGTGCCGGCTTCGCACACCTTGTAGGTGTAGCTGCCGCCACCGGTCCGATTAATCGGGTCGGTGTAGGCGCCGTCGTTCTGGGTGGTGGCGACGACGCTGCCGTTGCGCAGGACGTCCATCGAGTTCGTGGTCGCGCCCATCCATTGTAGATCCGCTTTCTGCTGGCCCTTGACCTTGTAGCCGGTCGCAGTGAGGGTGATGGTCGGGGGCGGCGGGGGCGGGTTGTCGGCGGTCAGGGCGAGGTGGGCGTTGACGCGGCCGTATCGCACCCAGGCGCGGAAATTCTGGCCGAGGGCGCCTTGTGGGTTGGCTGTGTTCTCGATATGGGCGCGGGCCTGGGTGTTCGTGATGTTGCCGTAGCGGGTGAGGACGAGCGCAGCGAGGCCGGCGACGTGGGGGGATGCCATCGAGGTGCCGGACAGCCAGTTGTAGCAGCCTTCCGGGTCATCCAGCGGGATGCCGCAGGCGACGTTGGGGTAGGCCGAGAGGATGTCGTGACCGGGGGCCGCGACGGACACCCATGACGAGCCGAAGCTCGAAAAATAGGCGAGGTTGTCGTGCCGGTCGGTGGCGGCGACGGAGATGACTTCGGGGAAGGCGGCGGGGTAGTGACGCGTCGAAGCGTAGTCGTTGCCGGCGGCCGCGACGAGGACGACGCCCTTGCTCCAGGCGTATTTGATGGCGTCGGCTTCGGCTTGCGAAGGGGAGTAGGGGTCGGGGTCGCTGCCGTAGCTCATGTTGGCGACGCGGTAGCCGTTGTCGGCCGCGTACATCAGACCGGCTATGGAGTCGGCGACGTCGCACATGCCGAGGAGGGGGAGATCTTCCGACGGCCACTCGTGGCACACCTTCAGCGATCCGACTTTCGCGTTCCAGCCGACGCCGGCCGTCCCTTTGCCGTTGTTGGTGTTCGCCGCGGCGATGCCGGCGACGTGGGTGCCGTGTCCGATGACGTCCGCGGTGGTGGTGCTGGCGGTGAAGTTCTTCTGTTCGACGCACTTGCCGAGTAGGTCGACATGCGTGCACTCGACCCCGCTGTCGAGGATCGCGATCTTGATGGTGTCGTTGCTGCGCGAGAGGACCCACGCTTCCGCTGCGTCGATGTCGGCGTCGAGCGTGCCGTTCACGTTGGCGCCCGATGCGGAATCGTAGAGGGGCTGGCCGGTGTTGTTGAGGCCCCATTGCAGTGGCAGGTAGTCGGTGCCCAGCCCGGGGGGCAGGGCCGGGTCCCGGCCTTCCGTGGGCAGAACCAGGGGGCGGTGGAAGTTCGGTTCGGCGTAGCGGACGTTCGGGTTGCGCTCGTAGAGTGCAGCGGTCGCTTCGACGGCGCCCGACGGGATCGACAGGAAATATACGCCGATGGCGTCGAAGCGCTTGAGCACCTGCGCGCCGGCTGCAGCGTGCGCCTGGGCGATCTGTGCGCCTGGAGTGCCAGGGCGGAACGCGACCAGCAATTGGTCGGGGGCGAAGCGGGGAGGGGGCGCGACGCCGGCAGGGAGACCGCCGGAGTGTGCCGGAGGCTGGGCGAACATCAGGCAGGCTGCGGCGAGCGGGCCGAGGAAAGTGGCGTGACGCATGGTTTCTCCTCCGGTGTGGCGGCAGGTGCGAAACGGACGGGGTGGACGGCACGACCCCGCGCGGTGTCTCGTGCGCGGGCCCCTTGTCAGGCGGTATTCAAATACAACCGTTCGCCCTGAGCTTGTCGAAGGGCATCGACAGGGCTTCGACAAGCTCAGCCCGAACGGTATTTAGTTTCCGGGCTAATAGGAGGGAGGCGGGGGCGGTTTCTGCGGCGGGCTATTGCGCGACGTTGCCGATGCCGCGTTCCTTGGCGTACAGGTACAGCTCGAGCCGGCCATGCACTTCCAGCTTGTGGTAGATGGCGGTCAGGTGGTTGCGCAGTGTGTGTTCGCTGATGCCGATGTCGTCGGCGATGACCAGGCTCTTCGCGCCCTTGTGGCGCACGACGGCGCCGACGACTTCGACTTCCTTCGGCGTGAGGCTGGCGATGCGGGCGTCGTCGGGGGCGGCGGCTTTCTTGTTGCCCGTGAGCATGTTCATGATGTCGCCGATGAGCGCGCGGTTCACCCACACGTCGCCTTCGTGCACTTTTTCGATCGCGCGCAGCAGGACGTCGACGGGTTCTTCCTTGCGCACGACGCCGCGGGCGCCGGCCATCACCGCGCGGCGATGGGCATCGAGGTCGCGGGCGCCGGTGAGGACGAGGACCTTCGCGCCGTAGGTCGAGAGCAGCTCGGCGAAGGAGTCGCTGGAATTGTGGCCGCCGAGGTCGAGGTCGATGACGATGACGTCGGCCTCGCGGCTTTCGGGGGATGCGAGGAGTTCGGCGATGCTGGTCGCGCTGCCGGCCAGTTGCATGCGTTGCGCCGCGCCGACGAGGCGTTCGAGG
This sequence comes from Azoarcus sp. CIB, assembly GCF_001190925.1. NCBI lineage: Bacteria > Pseudomonadati > Pseudomonadota > Betaproteobacteria > Rhodocyclales > Zoogloeaceae > Azoarcus > Azoarcus sp. CIB. The sequence continues at coordinate 4,567,800 of NZ_CP011072.1, read as the reverse complement.
CCCCACAGCGTTGCGCGATGGTCATCGACGAGGAAAACACGGATTGGGCGTTCGGTGACTTCAATCATGATCGGTCGCCGCTCAGGTTGTTTTCGGGATCGAGATCATTAGAGCAGTGATGCCGTTCTGTTGAATGTCGACTACGACACATCCACTTACAGAATCTGCGCGTTCGACAACAGAGCGGGGTACGAAGGGTTCCGGAGGCGAGTTGATGTCGTGCGGGTTGCGGATCTCGACGGTGTAGTCATTGTCGTCCGCGCGGACGAGGATCTCCGCACGGGGGGCGGCAGTGTGGCGGCGGATGTTGGTGAGGGCCTCGCTGACCATCGGGAAGATCGCGGCGGCGAGCTTGCGCCGGATCGACAGGTTGCCTTCGCACTGCACCGACACGTCGATGCCGAACAGTTCGGTGAAGCGCTTGGCCTGTCGCTGCAAGGCGGGGCAGAGGGCGTCGTCACCGCCGGAGGCGCCGTTGCGCATGCCGCTCACGAGCTCGCGCAGGGTGTGCAGTTCGTCGAGCGCGACTTCCTGCAGGGCGAGGATGTCCGTGCGCAGCGGATTGTCCGCGCCGGCCTTGCGTGCGAGGGCTTCGATGCCGTATTTGAGGCCGAGATAGGGCTGGATCGCGTTGTCGTGGAGGTCGCGGCCGATGCGAGCACGCTCGGTGGCCATTGCTTCGTCGGCGAGGCGCTCCAGCAGGCCGGCGTTCTCGAGCACGGGGGCGAGCTGATCCATGACGCCGGCGAGGAGGTCGGCGTCGTGGGAGCGATAGCGGCGGTGCGCGGATTCGAGCACCAGGCGGCAGGGGTGGGGGCCGCGGCGGCAGATGGGGATCGCGATCATTGAGTGCGCATCGAGCGCTTCGGCGAGATCCTGAACGGCCTCCCGTGCCGCGTTCGTGGGCGTTTTGTTCACCAGGTCGAAGCCGCTGGTGTAACGCAGCGGCAAGCGGCCGAGGAGGTGGGCGTGGTGGTGCACGCTGACGACATCCGCGGGCAGGCGCACCAGCGCTTCGACGAGGGCAGTGCGCAGTTCGCCGTCGAGTTCGGCGAACCGGCCGTTGCGGTCGCAGCGGAACAGCCGCGCGTCGCCGCCCGGGAGCCAGATCAGCAGCAGGCCGAGATCGGCCGAGAAGTGCCGCGAGACGGCCCGCAGCAGGGTCTCGGCGACGCGCTTGACGCCGAGGCGCGGGTCGGCGGCGCCGAGCAGGCGGTCGGCGATGGACATCTGCTCGTTCATCTGCACGCCGGCGCGCGCGAGGCCGGCGACCAGCGGCCCCAGGACCAGGATCGACAAGGGCTGGAGGATGATTTCCGGCGAGAGTCTGCCGATGTTCATGTCGCGCAGGAGGAGTTCGCCGGCCGCCCCTGCAGCGGAGAACAGCGAGATGACGAGGCCGGGCACGAAGCCGAAGCTCAGCGCGGCGAAGAGCACCGGGAAAAGCAGGAGCAGCGTGTAGAGGCTGCTCTGCGTGCCGGCCAGCCACGCGAACAGGAGGATCCAGGTCGCGTCGACCCAGGAGGTCAGCATGGAGCGGATCGGGCGCATGCCGTGCAGTTCGACCCAGCATAGCCATCCCGCCCAGGCCGCGTAGCCGAGCACTGCGAGCATCATGGTCGGGCGGGTGGAGGCCGACAGCGATACCGCCTCGGTCGCGGCGACGATGGCGACCAGCACGCGGATGTTCGCGAGCACGCGCCGCAGCTCCGGGCTGTTGCCCGCGCGCGTGGTCGTTGGTGCTGCGCCAGCCTGCAGGTTCCTGTTGTCGTCCGTTCGAGGCATTGCGTCGTGTCTCCCTCGGGGGTCGCGCCTGTGGCGTCTTCGCGGAGCGACGGCTCCTGTACCCGCCGTTGAATGTAATAGGCATGGCTGTGCAGCATAAAGTTACAAAGTCACGGGAATCGGTGCGTACGCCGTACCGGGGAATCACGGCCCCGCGCCGACGTCAAAGACTGTGTGGCCGAAGAGCGGCCGGGAGACGAGCATGGACGCGACGCGTACCGAAACCGATTCGATGGGCCCCGTCGAGGTCGCGGCGGACCGCTACTGGGGGGCCCAGACCGAGCGTTCGCTCGCGCATTTTCCGATCGGCACCGACCGCTTCCGCTGGGGGAGGGCGATGATCCGGGCGCTGGGAATCCTGAAGAAAGCTGCGGCGCAGGCGAATGCCGAATTGGGCGAACTGGCGCCCGAGCTTGCCGAGCTGATCGGTCGTGCCGCCGACGAGGTCATCTCCGGCGAGCTGGATGAGCATTTCCCGCTGGTCGTGTTCCAGACCGGCTCAGGCACGCAGTCCAACATGAACGCCAACGAGGTGATTGCGAATCGTGCGATCGAACTGGCGGGCGGCACGATCGGCTCGAAGCGGCCGATCCATCCGAACGACCACGTCAATCGCGGTCAGTCTTCGAACGACACATTCCCGACCGCAATGCACATCGCGATCGTCGGCGAACTGCATGATCGCCTGCTGCCCGCCGTGCGGCGCCTGCGCGACACGCTGGCGGACAAAGCGAAGAGCAGCGAGGAGATCGTCAAGACCGGGCGCACCCATCTGCAGGATGCGACGCCGGTGACGCTCGGCCAGGAGATCGGCGCGTGGGTGGCGCAGATCGATTTCGGCCTCGGCGCGGTGACGGCGAGCCTGCCGGCGCTTTACGAACTGGCGATCGGCGGTACGGCCGTTGGCACCGGGCTCAATGCCCATCCGCGCTTCGGCGATTGCGCGGCGGCGCAGATCGCGCAGCTGACCGGCCATCCGTTCCGCAGCGCGCCGGACCGCTTCTTCGCGCTGGCGGCACACGATGCGCTGGTGCAGACCTCGGCCGCGCTGCGCACGCTGGCGGGCGGATTGATGAAGATGGCCAACGACGTGCGCTGGCTGGCGAGCGGGCCGCGCTGCGGCATCGGCGAGCTGCTGATTCCGGAGAACGAGCCGGGGTCGTCGATCATGCCGGGCAAGGTGAACCCGACGCAGTGCGAGGCGCTGACGATGGTGTGCGTGCAGGTGTTCGGTAATGACGCTGCCGTCGCGTTCGCGGGCACGCAGGGCAACTTCCAGCTCAACGTGTACAAGCCGGTGATGGCGCACAACGTGCTGGAGAGCATCGCGCTGCTGGCGGACGCCTGCGATGCCTTCGAGGCGCACTGCGCGCGCGGCCTGCGGCCCAATCTGCCGCGCATCCGCGAGAACCTGGAGAAGAATTTGATGCTGGTGACGGCGCTCAATCGCCACATCGGCTACGACCGCGCCGCGGAGATCGCGAAGAAGGCGCACCACGAGGGGCTGTCACTGCGCGAGGCGGCGCTGACGAGCGGGTATGTGCGCGCGGAAGAGTTCGACCTGTGGGTGGATCCGGAGGCGATGACGCGGCCGGGCGGGTGAGGGGCCGTGTGTGCGTTCCAGCCGTGAGTCGTTTCGTAGGGCGGGAGTAGCGCAGCGTATCCCGCCGCCCGGCGATTGAACGGTCTGCGGCGGTCTTTTTGCGGGGCGGACGAGTCGCAGGCGCGCTCCGCCTCATGTGCGTTGTCTGAACCGCTGCATGGCGGGATGCGCCTTCGGCTCCTCCCGCCCTACGGTCGGTATTGCCCGCGGTGCCTCAGGCGACCTTGTTGCGTGCCTTGGCGATGCGCCCCAAGGCTGCGCGTCCGCTGCCGATGTGGGCGCGCATCAGCCGTTCCGCGTCGTCCGCGCGGCGCGCCGTGAGGGCGGCGAGGATCTCGCGGTGTTCGGCGAGCGACTGCTCGAGGCGGCCTTCGCCGAACAGCGAGTGATGGCGCGACAGCTTGATCACGCGGCGCAGATCCTCGATCGCGTGCTGCAGCCAGCGGTTGTCCGCGATTTCCTGCAGCGCGAGGTGGAAGGCCTGGTTCGATTCGAAGAAGCCGTTGATGTCTTCCGCCGCTGCGGCCTTTTCCAGTTCGGCGTGGATCGCACGCAGGCGATCGAGGTCCGCGTCGGTGGCCTTTTGCGCCGTGGCCTGGGCGCACTGGCCTTCGAGGAGGGCCATCACGGCGAAGATCTCGTCGAGATCGCGCTCGGAGATCTCGGTGACGTAGCACCCGCGGCGCGGTTTCAGTGTGACGAGCCCTTCGGAGGCGAGCACCTTCAGCGCCTCGCGCAAGGGCGTGCGCGAGATGCCGTAGTTGTCGGCGAGCGCCTGCTCGTCGACCCAGGTGCCGGGCGCCAGTTCGTGCGAGAAGATGAGCTGGCGCAGCCGCTCGGCGACTTCCTGGTACAGCGCGAGCGGGGCGATGCGGGTGGCGATCATGGGTGCTGTTCGATGCGGGAAATGTTGCGAGCCGGATTGTCGTCGAAATTCCGGCTCGCCGACAGTTGCATTCATAATTATGGATAAAGTATTATTCGTGCGACGGTACAAGTCAACTTCCCATGTGCGGCGTAGGATTGGGAGCTTGCGCAAGCGGACGTCAAGTCCGGTGCGCAACGAGAGGGAGAGGGAACTACGCCGAATGCATGGGAGCGCCGGCGACCGCCTGCAGTCTTCGGACTGCGGGCGGTCTCGTCGTCGCCCGCCAGCCGTTCAAACAGCAGTACGAGACAACGCTAACGCCGCCTGCCGCGGTCATTGGAATCAGAGAGGGTTTGTCATGCCGAACGACAAGATGCCAGCTTATCCCCAGTCGGACCTGGAAGCCTGGAACAAGGCTGCCGCGAAACATGCGCCGGGTGGCGACGTGGAGAAGCTCAACTGGGTGACACCCGAAGGCATCGCGGTGAAGCCGCTGTATACGAAGGCCGATACCGCCGACCTGTCGCACACCGACACGCTGCCCGGCTTCGAACCCTTCCTGCGCGGCCCGCAGCCGACGATGTATGCGGTGAAGCCGTGGACGATCCGCCAGTACGCCGGCTTCTCGACCGCCGAAGCGTCGAACGCCTTCTACCGCAAGGCGCTGGCCGCCGGCGGTCAGGGCGTGTCGGTCGCGTTCGACCTCGCGACGCACCGCGGCTACGACTCGGATCATCCGCGCGTGACCGGCGACGTCGGCAAGGCCGGCGTGGCGATCGACTCGGTCGAGGACATGAAGATCCTCTTCAACGAGATCCCACTCGACAAGATTTCCGTCTCGATGACGATGAACGGCGCCGTGCTGCCGATCCTTGCGGGTTACATCGTCGCCGCCGAAGAGCAGGGCGTTTCGCAGGACAAGCTGTCCGGGACCATCCAGAACGACATCCTCAAGGAGTTCATGGTCCGCAACACCTATATCTATCCGCCGACGCCGTCGATGAAGATCATCGCCGACATCTTCGGGTACACCGCGCAGCACATGCCGAAGTTCAACTCGATCTCGATCTCCGGCTACCACATCCAGGAAGCGGGTGCGAACCAGGCGATCGAGCTCGCGTTCACGCTCGCCGACGGCATGGAGTATGTGCGCACCGGCATCAACAGCGGCATGGACGTCGACACCTTCGCTGGCCGCCTGTCCTTCTTCTGGGCGGTCGGGATGAACTTCTATCTCGAGATCGCCAAGATGCGCGCGGCGCGTCTGCTGTGGTGGCGGATCATGAAGCAGTTCAACCCGAAGAGCGCGAAGTCGATGATGCTGCGCACGCACTCGCAGACTTCGGGCTGGTCGCTCACCGAGCAGGACCCGTACAACAACGTCGTGCGCACGACGATCGAGGCGATGGCGGCGGTCTTCGGCGGCACCCAGTCGCTGCACACCAACGCGCTCGACGAGGCGATCGCGCTGCCGACCGAGTTCTCGGCACGGATCGCGCGCAACACCCAGATCATCATCCAGGAAGAGACGCACATCTGTAACGTCGTCGATCCGTGGGCCGGCTCCTACATGATGGAAAAACTGACCCAGGACATGGTGGACAAGGCCTGGTCGCTGATCGAGGAGATCGAGGCGATGGGTGGCATGACCAAGGCGGTCGAGTCGGGCTGGGCCAAGATGAAGGTCGAGGAATGCGCGGCGGACAAGCAGGCGCGCATCGACTCGGGCAAGGACGTCATCGTCGGCGTGAACAAGTACAAGCTGGCGAAGGAAGATCCGATCGAGATCCTCGACATCGACAACCACGCCGTGCGCGAGTCGCAGATTGCGCGCCTCACCAAGATCCGTGCGACGCGCGACAACGCCGCCGTGCAGGCCGCGCTGGACGCGCTGACGAAGTCCGCCGAAACGGGCGAAGGCAACCTGCTCGACCTGTCGGTGAAGGCCGTGCGCCTGCGCGCGACCGTCGGTGAGATCTCCGACGCGCTGGAGAAGGTCTTCGGCCGCTACCGTGCCAACCCGCAAGCCGTGTCCGGCGTGTATGGAGCCGTCGTGGAAAACGATGCCGACTGGAAGGAACTGAAGGCCGACATCGAAGCCTTCGTCGCCGAAGAGGGCCGCCGCCCGCGCATCATGATCGCCAAGCTCGGCCAGGACGGCCACGACCGTGGCGCGAAGGTGGTCGCCTCGGCCTTCGCCGACCTCGGCTTCGACATCGACATCGGCCCGCTCTTCCAGACGCCGGAAGAGGCCGCGCGCCACGCCGTCGAGAACGACGTGCATGCGGTGGGCTGCTCCAGCCTCGCCGCCGGTCACAAGACGCTGGTGCCGCAGATCGTGAACGAGCTGAAGCGGCTCGGCGCGGACGACATCGTCGTCTTCGTCGGCGGCGTGATCCCGGCGCAGGACTACGATGCGCTGTATGCTGCCGGGGCAAAAGGCATCTTCGGGCCGGGCACGCCGATTCCGGCGGCTGCGCGCGAAGTGCTGAAGCAGATCCGCGCCTCCAAGGCTTGATCTTCATGTAGGGCGGGAGGAGTGCAACGCATCCCGCCACACGGCGTTCGAACTCGTTTCCACCGCTGGAATGGCGGGATACGCTTCGCTTCTCCCGCCCTACGTGAACCGTCGCATTAATGCATCGATGCCGATGAACAAACCCGAACACCTGCTGCAACTCGACGCCGCCGACCGCGCGCTGGTCGATGGCGTGCTCGCGCGCCAGCTGCGTCCGCTCGCCAAGACCATCACGCTGATCGAGTCGCAGCGCGAGGATCACAAGGCGCGCGCACGCCACGTGCTCGAAGCGCTGCTGCCGCACACCGGCGGCGCGGCGATGCGGGTCGGTATCTCGGGCGTGCCGGGCGTGGGTAAGTCGACCTTCATCGAGGCGCTCGGCCTGTACCTGATCGAACAGGGCCTGCGCGTCGCGGTGCTGGCGGTCGATCCGTCGTCGTCGCTGACGGGCGGCTCGATCCTCGGCGACAAGACGCGCATGGAGCTGCTGTCGCAGAATCCCGCCGCCTTCATCCGCCCGAGCCCCTCGGCGGGGAGCCTCGGCGGCGTCGCGGAGAAGACGCGCGAGACGATGCTGGTGTGCGAGGCCGCCGGTTTCGACGTGATCATCGTCGAGACAGTCGGCGTCGGGCAGAGCGAGACGGCGGTCGCCGGCATGAGCGACATCTTCTGTCTGCTGCAGTTGCCGAACGCGGGCGACGACCTGCAGGCGATCAAGAAAGGCATCATGGAGATCGCCGATCTCATCGTCATCAACAAGGCTGACATCGACGCGGGTGCGGCGATGCGGGCGAAGTCGCAGATGAAGACCGCGTTGCATATGCTGCGTCCGGCGAGCCCCAACTGGACGGTGCCGGTGCTGACGCTTTCGGCATTGCAGAAGCAGGGCGTCGCGGACTTCTGGACGGCGGTGACGGACTACCGCAAGGCGATGCAGGCCTCGGGCGAGTTCGAGGCCAAGCGGCGCCACCAGGCGCTGGCGTGGATGTGGGACCTGATCGACGCGGGGCTGCGCAGCCATTTCCGCGGCCATCCGCAGGTGAAACATGAATTGCCCGGGCTCGCCCGCGCGGTGGAGGAGGGCACGACCACGCCTTCCGCCGCCGCGCTGCGTCTGCTCGGTTATGTGGAAAAGCCTTACCGGTAGGGCGGAAAAGCGAAGCGCCTTCCGCCGTATGGGGATGTCTGATGGCACCGCATGCGGCGGATAACGCCTTCGGCTCATCCGCCCTACGGTTCTACGTTTTGTGGCATGAACAAGAATCGAAGTTGAACGCCCGGTCGGCACAAGGTCGGGGACAGCAGAACAAGTCAAGGAGGTCATCAATGCAAGAGATCATTCGTCAGCTCGACGAAAAGCGCGCCAAGGCGCGTCTCGGCGGCGGGCAGAAGCGCATCGACGCGCAGCATTCCAAGGGCAAGCTCACCGCGCGCGAGCGCATCGAGCTGCTGCTCGACGAAGGCAGCTTCGAAGAATGGGACATGTTCAAGGAGCACCGCTGCACCGAGTTCGGCATGGAAGCGGACCACACCCCGGGTGACGGCGTGGTGATCGGCTACGGCACCGTCAACGGTCGCCTGGTGTTCGTGTTCTCGCAGGACTTCACGGTGTTCGGCGGCTCGCTGTCCGAGACCCACGCCGAGAAGATCTGCAAGGTCATGGACCACGCGATGAAGGTCGGCGCGCCGGTGATCGGGCTGAACGACTCGGGCGGCGCGCGGATCCAGGAAGGCGTTGATTCGCTCGGCGGCTACGCCGATGTGTTCCAGCGCAACGTGATGGCCTCGGGCGTCGTGCCGCAGATCTCGCTGATCATGGGCCCCTGCGCGGGCGGCGCGGTGTATAGCCCGGCGATGACCGACTTCATCTTCATGGTGAAGGATTCGTCGTACATGTTCGTGACCGGTCCGGAAGTCGTGAAGACCGTGACGCACGAGGAAGTGACCGCCGAGGAGCTGGGCGGTGCGGTGACCCACAACACCAAGTCGGGTGTGGCCGACCTCGCGTTCGAGAACGACGTCGAGGCGCTGATGATGACGCGCCGCCTGATCGGTTTCATCCCGTCGAGCAACCGCGAGAAGGCCCCGACCGTGCCGGCGCTCGATCCGGCCGAACGCCTGGACTTCTCGCTCGACACGCTGGTGCCGACGAACCCGAACCAGCCGTATGACATGAAGGAAGTCATCATCAAGATGGTCGATGATGGCGATTTCTTCGAGCTGCAGCCCGACTACGCCAAGAACATCATCATCGGCTTCGCGCGCATGGAAGGCGCTCCGGTCGGTATCGTCGCGAACCAGCCGCTGGTACTGGCCGGCTGCCTCGACATCAAGAGCTCGATCAAGGCGGCGCGCTTCGTGCGCTTCTGCGACGCGTTCAACATCCCGGTCGTGACGCTGGTCGACGTCCCGGGCTTCATGCCGGGCACCACCCAGGAATACGGCGGCATCATCAAGCACGGCGCCAAGCTGCTCTACGCTTACGCCGAATGCACGGTGCCGAAGGTCACGCTCATCACGCGCAAGGCCTACGGTGGCGCCTATGACGTTATGTCGTCCAAGCACCTGCGCGGCGACGTGAACTTCGCGTGGCCGTCGGCGGAAATCGCGGTGATGGGCCCGAAGGGCGCGGTGGAGATCATCTTCCGCGGCGAGAAGGACGACCCGGCGAAGCTCGCCCAGCGCGAAGCCGAGTACAAGGCGCGTTTCGCCAACCCGTTCGTGGCCGGCTCGCGCGGCTTCATCGACGACGTGATCATGCCGCACGAGACGCGCAAGCGTGTGTGCCGGTCGCTGTCGATGCTGAAGAACAAGGAACTCGAAAACCCGTGGCGCAAGCACGGCAACATCCCGCTCTGATCGCCAAGGGAGAATGAGGAATATGTTTAAGAAGATCCTGATTGCAAACCGCGGTGAAATCGCCTGCCGCGTGATCAAGACTGCCCGCAAGATGGGCATCGCCACCGTCGCCGTGCACTCCGAGGCCGACAAGGACGCGCTCTTCGTCGAGATGGCCGACGAGGCCGTGTGCATCGGGCCGGCGGCATCGAAAGAGTCCTACCTGCGCATGGACAAGATCATCGACGCCTGCAAGCAGACCGGCGCCGAGGCGGTCCATCCGGGCTACGGCTTCCTGTCGGAGAACGCCGAGTTCTCGCGCCGCCTGGAAGAGGAAGGCATCAAGTTCATCGGGCCGAAGCACTATTCGGTCGCCAAGATGGGCGACAAGATCGAGTCGAAGAAGCTCGCGATCGAAGCCGGCGTGAATACCATCCCCGGCTACAACGACGCGATCGCCGGTCCGGCCGAGGCGGTCGAGATCGCCAAGAAGATCGGCTACCCCGTGATGATCAAGGCGTCGGCCGGCGGTGGCGGCAAGGGCCTGCGCGTCGCGTACAACGACCAGGAAGCCTTCGAGGGCTTCTCGTCGTGCGTGAATGAAGCCAAGAATTCGTTCGGCGACGACCGCGTGTTCATCGAGAAGTACGTCCTCGAGCCGCGTCACATCGAGATCCAGGTGCTGGGCGACTCGCACGGCAACTACGTGTACCTGAACGAGCGCGATTGCTCGATCCAGCGCCGTCACCAGAAGGTCATCGAAGAGGCGCCGAGCCCCTTCGTCGATCCCGCCATGCGCAAGGCGATGGGCGAGCAGGCGGTGGCGCTGGCGCGCGCGGTGAACTACGAATCGGCCGGCACGGTCGAGTTCGTGGTGAGCGGTGCGACCAAGGAGTTCTACTTCCTCGAGATGAACACCCGCCTGCAGGTGGAGCATCCGGTCACCGAACTCATCACCGGCCTCGACCTGGTCGAGCAGATGATCCGCGTCGCCTATGGCGAGAAGCTCCCGATCGCCCAGGCCGATGTCAAGATCAACGGCTGGTCGATGGAGTGCCGCATCAACGCCGAAGACCCGTTCCGCGGCTTCCTGCCCTCGACCGGCCGTCTGGTGAAGTTCCAGGCGCCGAAGGAGGTTCCGGGTCAGGTGCGCGTCGATACCGGCGTGTATGAAGGCGGCGAGATCTCGATGTACTACGACTCGATGATCGCGAAGCTGATCGTGCACGGCGCGAACCGCGAGCAGGCCATCGAGCGCATGCGCGACGCGCTGAATGCCTTCGTGATCCGCGGCATCAGCTCGAACATCCCGTTCCAGGCTGCGCTGCTGCAGCACCCGCGCTTCTGCTCGGGCAACTTCAATACCGGCTTCATCGCCGAGGAGTACCCGCAGGGCTTCGACGCGTCGATGGTGCCGCACGACGATCCCGCGCTGCTCGCAGCGGTCGCGACCTTCGCGCGCCTGCGCTACATCGGCCGCGCAGTGCAGATCGACGGCCAGCTCGCCGGCCACGGCCGCAAGGTCGGTACCGACTGGGTGGTCGTAATGGGCGGCAAGCAGTATCCGATGGCGGTGCAGGCTTCGGCCGACGGCTTCGACATCACCCACGCCGACAAGACCTACCGCATCGTCTCCGACTGGACCTTTGGTGACCTGCTGTTCGAAGGTACGGTCAATGGCGCGCCGATCTGCCTGCAGATCGAGCGTCGCGGCCTGCGCTACCGCATCTCGCACTTCGGCCTGCAGGTCGAGCCGATCGTGATGACCGAGCGTGCCGCCGAGCTGCTGTCGATGATGCCGGAGAAGCTGCCGCCGGACATGTCCAAGTTCCTGCTGTCGCCGATGCCGGGCCTGCTGCGCGACATCTGCGTCGCCGAAGGGCAGGAGGTGAAGGCGGGCGAGAAGCTCGCGATCATCGAGGCGATGAAGATGGAGAACGTGCTCAAGGCCGAGCAGGACGGCAAGGTCAGCAAGCTGGTCGCGAAGCCGGGTGCGAGTCTCTCGGTGGACGAAGTCATCATCGAGTTCGAGTGATCGGGACGGTTGCCGCCGCTTCTGCGGCGGCGCCAACCGGAATGCCGAAAGGGCCTGCGCGAGCAGGCCCTTTCGTTTTTTGGGCACGTCGTAAGGAGTGACCGGGGTGGTGCGCTGCCCCCGAGCGATGTTCTTTGTGTATGCTGAAAGAATGTATTCGCGCATCGATTTTCCCGTCCGGATGATGACCGTCGCTGCCCAGGGTCGGACGTGTGCGCTGGCTTTGCTGTTGGCATTGGCGGGCGGCTGTGCGATGCAGCCGCCGGCCGGGCATCCGCCGGCAGAGAACCCGCCGCAGCGGAGCAAGGTGCCGCGACACAACGGTCACGCGACGGCGTGGCCGCTGGCGGAACTCGGCGCTGCAGAAGGGCGGCGGGTCGGTGTGCGGGTGCCGGGCGCCGTGCGTTGGTTCGATGCGCAGGCCTTGCGCGCAGCCTGGACGGCGGCCCGGCGCGTAGGGGCAGCGACGCCGGGTGCGCGTCCGCAGTACTTGTTGGTCGACGACCCCAGCGCCAACGCCTTCGCCATGCGCTCCGGCCAGGACGGCGTGATCGGGATCAACGCCGGGATGGTCGAACTGCTCGGCGCGGACGAGGCCGCGTGGGCGGCGTTGATCGGGCACGAGCTGGCGCACCTGAACCTGCGTCATTCGGAGCAGCGCCTGTCGCGCCGCAACGAAACCGGCGGACTGGTGGCGATCGCGAGCGTGCTCCTGACGGTGGTGGGCTTCCCCCTGACGCCGATCTTCGCCGAACTCGCCTCCAATATGGCGGAGAATGGGTACAGCCGCGAGGACGAGCGCGACGCCGACGAGGCCGGCATCGCCTACATGCAGCGCGCGGGCTACGATCCCGCCGGGGCGGTGCGCTTCTTCGAGAAGCTCTCCACCAGCGGTCAGCCGGAGCGCTTCGCCTTCCTCGGCACCCATCCGGACAGTGCCGAACGCATCGCGGCGGCACGCGCCCTGGCGGAGCGCGAACCCGACTGAAATCATCCGCAACGAGTCCGCGCCCCAAGGCCGGGCCGAGGCTGCGCTATGATTGGGCCGCATTCCTGAATTTGCGGAGGTTATATGAAGCGGTTCTTTGCCCTGATCGCGCTCGCGTCGCTCGTCGGCGCATGTGCGGTGTATACGCCGGCCGGTTCGGTCGTGGTCGACCCGGGACGCTCCGGAGGCTCGGGTGGCGGTTTCTGTCCGCCGGGACAGGCGAAGAAGGGGAACTGCTGATCCCGGGTAGACCCCGAGCGCTCCCCTCGTCGATGCGAACATGAGACCCGATTACCGAGATCCCCACTCCGTGCCCGTGCGCGACCGTTTCCTGCGGCGACTGCTCCTCGTGACCCTCGCGGTGGCCGCGCTGATGATGTTGTGGCGGCTGCAGCCGCTCATCGAGGACTGGTTCAGTCCGAAGCAGGCGGCCGAGCGCACCGTCACGCCGCGCGGCGACTTGGCTGCGGACGAGAAGTCGACCATCGAATTGTTCGAGCACGCGCGTGATTCGGTGGTTTTCATTACCACGGCCCAGCTGGTGCGCGATGCGTGGACGCGCAACGTGATGCAGGTGCCGCGCGGCTCCGGCTCCGGCTTCATCTGGGATGACGCCGGTCACGTGGTGACGAACTTCCACGTGATCCGGGGCGCCTCGCAGGCGACCGTGAAGCTTGCCGACGGACGCGACTACCAGGCCGCGCTGGTCGGGGCGAGCCCGGCGCACGACATCGCGGTGTTGCGGATAGGCGTGGGTTTCAAGCGGCCGCCACCGGTGCCGGTCGGCACGAGCGGCGACCTCAAGGTGGGGCAGAAGGTGTTCGCGATCGGCAACCCCTTCGGGCTCGACTGGACGCTGACGACCGGTATCGTGTCCGCGCTGGACCGCTCCTTGCCCGGCGAGGACGGCGAAACGACGATCGAGCACCTGATCCAGACCGATGCGGCGATCAATCCCGGCAATTCGGGCGGCCCGTTGCTGGATTCGAACGGGCGGCTGATCGGCATCAATACCGCGATCTACAGCCCCTCGGGGGCCTCGGCCGGGATCGGCTTCGCGGTTCCGGTCGATACGGTGATGCGTGTCGTGCCGCAGCTCATCAAGAACGGCCTGTACGTCCGACCGGTGCTGGGCATCCAGATCGACGAGGACGTGAATGTCCGCCTGCTCGAAGAGCTCGAGGTCGAGGGTGTCGTGGTGCTGCGCGTGATGCCCGGTTCGGCGGCGGACAAGGCCGGGCTGCGCGGCATCCGGCAGGAGCGCGACGGCAGTTTCTACCCGGGCGACATCATCGTGTCGCTGGACGGCCAGGCGGTCAGCTCCGTGGCGAAGCTCACCGCCCGTCTCGACGACCACCGCGTGGGCGATACCGTGAAGCTCGGCGTGCTGCGCGAGGGCAAGGAAGTGAGCCTGTCGGTGACGCTGCAGCCCGGCAACTGAGGTGCGCGGGTCCATAATGTAATCTCATGGGGTACTGAAAGACGGGGGCGACGCATGCTGTTTCGCAAGGGCCGCGAGAGCGACAACATCGAGGATCGCCGGGGCGAGGGAGGCGGCAGAAGTGGTTTCGGCGGCGGCCGCAGCATCGGCGTCGGCACCATCATTCTGGCGCTGGTGGCGATGTACTTCGGCATCGACCCAAGCGTGGTGCTGGACACCGCGAGCATCACGCAGCCGCCTGCGGCGGAATCGGCGCGCCCCGCAGCCCCCCGTTCGGCCGCGGAGGACGAGCTGGCACGCTTCACGTCGATGGTGCTGGCCGATACCGAGGACACCTGGGGGCCGATCTTCAGCGCCGGGGGCAAGCAGTACCGCGACCCGAGCATGGTCCTGTACACGGGGGCGACGCGCAGCGCCTGCGGCGTCGGCCAGTCCGAGATGGGGCCGTTTTACTGCCCGGCGGACCAGAAGGTCTATCTCGACCTGTCCTTCTTCACGGAACTGCAGCAGCGCTTCGGCGCGCCCGGCGACTTCGCGCAGGCCTACGTGATCGCGCATGAGGTGGGCCACCACGTGCAGAACCTGCTGGGGATCTCGGAAAAGGTGCAGCGGGCGCGCGAGCGCGTGTCGGAGCGTGAAGGCAACCAGCTGTCGGTGCGCGTGGAGCTACAGGCGGACTGTCTGGCGGGCGTATGGGCGCATCACGCCGATCGCAGTCGCCAGGTGCTGGAGGCGGGCGACGTAGAGGAAGCGCTGGGGGCCGCCACCGCGATCGGTGACGACCGCCTGCAGAAGCAGACGCAGGGGCAGGTGGTGCCCGACAGCTTCACGCACGGCAGCTCCCAGCAGCGCGTGCGCTGGTTCCGCACCGGCCTGGAGAAGGGCACGCTGAAGGCCTGCGATACCTTCAGCGTCGGGCGACTGTAGGCCTCAGCTCAGCCCGCCAGCTTCGCAAACGCCTCGACGACTTCCGCCGGGGCCTGCACCAGTTCGACCAGCACGCCTTCGCCGCCGATCGGAAATTCGTCGTTGCCCTTCGGGTGCAGGAAGGTGATGTCGTAGCCCGCAGCGCCGCGGCGGATGCCGCCCGGGGCGAAGCGCACGCCGTTGGCGGAGAGCCATTCCACCGCCTTCGGCAGGTCGTCCACCCACAGGCCGACGTGGTTCAGCGGCGTCGCATGCACGGCCGGCTTCTTCTCCGGGTCGAGCGGCTGCATCAGGTCGACCTCGACCTTGAACGGACCCTTGCCCATCGCGCAGATGTCCTCGTCGACGTTCTCGCGCTCGCTCACGAAGTTGCCGGTCACTTCCAGTCCGAGCATGTCGACCCACAGGGTCTTGAGCTTGTCCTTGCTCGGGCCGCCGATGGCGATCTGCTGGATGCCGAGGATTTTGAACGGGCGCTGCGTCATGGAATTCTCTCCGCGAGTCTGATTGGATTAAGAATTCATAATTATGGCGAGTCTGCGTGTGGGCGTCGAGAGGGGCGCGGACAATCGTGCGAACATCATCGCGCGCCTGCGCCGAGCGGACTCACTCCCAGCCGACCTGCGCCGCGAACAGGTAGCCCGCGCCGTAGACCGTCTTGATCATTTTGGGGCTGTGCGGGTCGTCGCCGAGCTTGCGGCGCAGGCGCGAAATGCGCACGTCGATGCTGCGGTCGAACGGGTCGACGTCGCGTTCGCCGAGCAGTTGCTCGCGGCTGAGGATCTTGTTCGGGCGGCGCACCAGCGTCAGGAGCAGGGCGGCTTCGGCCGACGACAGGGCGGTTTCGCTGCCGTCCGCGTGCACCAGCGAGTGGCGTCCGGTGTCGAAACGCCAGTCGCCGAAGCGGGCCACGGTGCGTTCGGCGGGCGCCTCGGCGCCGGCCTCGGGCGTGGCCGAGCGTGCGTAGCGGCGCAGGATTGAGCGCACGCGGGCGACCAGTTCGCGCGGCTCGAAGGGCTTGACGATGTAGTCGTCGGCGCCGAGCTCGAGGCCCAGCACGCGGTCGGTGACGTCGTTGCGGCCGGTGAGGATCAGCACCGCGCAGGGGCTGCCGTCCTGCAGTTCGCGCACGACCTGCATGCCGTCCATGTCGGGCAGGCCGAGGTCGACGATCACGAGGTCGGGCGAGGTCTGGTGCGCACGCGCGAGCAGGTCGCGCCCGGTGCGCAGGTGTTCGCTGCGGAAGCCGTAGCCGGACAGCGCGCTGCAGATGATGCGCGCGATGTCGGGCTCGTCTTCCAGCACGAGGATCAGCGGCGAGGAGGTCTCTTTAAGCTGCGAGGTCTCTTGTCCGGTCATCGGTCGGGGGCTTCCTCTCTCGGGATGGCTGTGGTTCCTGGGTGTTCGAGCAACTCGTCGAGCGCGGCGGCGAGTGCAGCCTGTTCGAAGGGCTTGCGCAGCACGGGCACGTCGAGCTCGGCGGTGCCGGCGAGGGCGTTGTCGCTCGCGTAACCGGTAATCATGAGGATGGGCATGTCGGGACGCAAGGCGCGCGTGCGCGTCGCGAGTTCGCGCCCGCCGATGCCGCCGGGCATGATGGTGTCGGTGACGAGGATCGCGATGTCGGACACCGCTTCGAGCAGCAGCCACGCTTCGACCCCATCGGCCGCCTCGATCACCGTGTGGCCCAGCGCGGTGAGCTGCAGGCGGATGATACGCCGCACTTCGGGTTCGTCCTCGACCAGCAGGACCGGGCCGGACACGCTGCGACCCGCTCGCACGGCCAGGGGCGTGACGTTCTCATCGGCCGGCGCGGGGGCGTCCGCGCGCGGCAGCACGAAGGTGACCGTCGTGCCCTTGCCCGGCGTGCTGCGGATGCGGATGTTGCCGCCGGACTGGCGCACGAAGCCATACACCATCGCCAGGCCGAGTCCGCTGCCGCGCCCGAAGGGCTTGGTCGTGAAGAAGGGTTCGAAGAGGCGCGGCAGCAGTTCCGGATCGATGCCGCTGCCGGTGTCGGTGACGTCGATCTGCACGTAATCGCCCGGCGGCAGCTCGGCCAGCGCGGCCGGCCCTTCGTCGAGGTGGCGCTCGCCGATCGCGATCGTCAGGTCGCCGCCGTCGGGCATCGCATCGCGGGCGTTGAGCGCGAGGTTGAGCAGCGCGTTCTCGAGCTGGTGGGCGTCGACGAAGGCATGCAGCGGCGCGCCCGGCTGGTTTGTGTGCAGGCGCACGTTCTCGGTCAGCGAGCGCGCCAGCAGCTGCGCCATGTCCTGCACCAGCGCGCCGACCTCGACCGCGCGCGGCTCCAGCGCCTGGCCGCGCGAGAAGGTGAGCAGGCGCTTGATGAGTTCCGCGCCGCGGCGCGCGGCATGCAGCGCCGGGTCGAGGTGCTCGCTCAGGCTGGCGCCAGGCGCCTGCGCCTGCAGCGCCGACAGATTGCCGATGATGATCGTCAGCAGGTTGTTGAAGTCGTGCGCAAGGCCGCCGGTGAGCTGACCCACGGCCTCCATCTTCTGCGCCTGGATCAGCGCGGCCTGGCTCGCCTTCTGCTCGGTGATGTCGGAAGACAGCACGAAGTAGCCCTGCACCTCCCCCTGCGCCGACATCTCGGGGACGATGACGCTGCGCGCATGCACGGTGCGCCCGTTGGCGAGCTTGCGCGAATACTCGTAGCTCACGCGCTCGCCGCGGTCCACGACCGCCAGCCGTTGCCGGACGAGCGGGTAGAGCTCGGGGCCGAACACGCTTTCGATGGTGCGCCCGACGATCTCCTCCTTGTTCAGCCCGAACCACTCCGCATAGCCGCGGTTGGCGAACTGGTACACCTCGTTGCGGTCGACGTAGGCGATCAGCGCGGGGATCGAGTCGATGATGGTCTTGAGTTTTTCCTCGCTGTGGCGCAGCGCGCCGGCGATCTCGTCGATCTCGGCGTTGGCGTGGGCGAGGCGGGCATTGGCGTTCTCGAGTTCCTGCGTGCGCGCCCTGACGCGGGCTTCCAGTTCGAGGTTCTGCTGGTGGATCACCTCCTCGGCACGGCGCTGCTCGGTGATGTCGGTCCATAGCGAGACGAAGCCGAGGTTGGGAATCGGCACGCCGCGGATCGCGAGGATCTTGCCGTTGGGGCGTTTGCGTTCGGCGTAGTGCGGCAGGAAGGCGCGCGCCGCCGCCATGCGTTCGGAAACCAGCTTCTCCAGTTCGCCTTCGCCGTATTCGCCGCGCTCGGCATTGAAGCGCACGAACTCCTCGAAGGGCGTGCCGACGCGCACCATGCTCTCGGGAAAGTCGAGCAGGCGCAGCATCGCCTTGTTCCAGGTGACGAGTTTCGGTGTCGCGTCGAACACCGCGATGGCCTGGTCGAGCAGGTCGAGGCCGGCGAGCAGCAGGTCGTAGCGCCGCAGCTCGTGCGAGGACATGCGGTGCGGAGCGGGTCTGGAGGGCTCGGGCGAGGGGGCGTTGCGTAGCATCGGGCGGGGTGTCTCGGCGGAGTCTGCACCATTCTAGAGCAGGTCGCCGCCGCAGGCCGAATCGTAGGGCGGGAGCAGCGCAGCGAATCCCTCCACCACCGCCCGGGGGTTCTCCCGACGCCGATCGGCGGGATGCGCCTTCGGCTTCTCCCGCCCTACGCCGGACGGCCGCCCGCCTGATGATGAAGCTGCCGGCGGAAGCGTTCGGGCGACACCCCGGTCCAGGCGACGCAGGCGCGGTAGAAGGCCGAGGTGTCGGCGTAGCCGAGCTCCGCGGCGATCGTCGCGACCGGCAGTGGCGTCTTCGTGAGCCGCGACAAGGCGATGTCGCGGCGCAGCGCGTCCTTGATCGAGCGGAAGGTCGCGCCCTCGTCCTCGAGGCGGCGGTGCAGCGTGCGCGGCGAAAGATGCAGGCGAGCGGCGATGTCTTCCAGCGCGAGGCTCGCCGGCAGCGCGTCGCGCAGCAGGTCGCGCACACGCAGCACCATGTCGCGGTCGCGCCGGTACAGCATCGTGATCTTGCCCGGCGCGCCGTCGAGGAAGGCATTCAGCGCCGCTTCGTCGCGGCGCACCGGCAGGTCGAGCAGGTTGTCGCGCAGGCGTGCGACCAGCGTGCCGGCGTCGAAGAAGGAATGTTCCGTATAGACCAGCGCGTAGTCGTCGGCGTGCGCCGGGCGCGGGTAGGGGAAATGCACCGAGTCGAGCGCCAGGCCGCGGCCGACGAGCCAGCACGACACCGCGTGGATGAGGCGCAGCAACCATTCGAAGGCGAACACGCGCGCAGGGTCGCCGCGGTAGTCGGTGAGGCGGCGCGTCTCCGAGATGCGCAGTTCGGCGCGCTCGTCATCGGGGTCCTCGGCGCGGCGTACGCTCACGGCAAGGTCGGGCAGCACGATGCGCAGGAAGCGCGCCGCGCGGTCGAGCGCTTCGCCCAGTGTCCCCGCGCCGAGCATCCCGCGGCACAGGAATTCGAAGCTGCCCGTTCGCATGGGTTGCGCGAACAGCGCGAAGCCCTCGTCGTCGAGTGCGCGCGTGATGTCGTTATACAGCTTTGCGTAGCGGTCGATCGGCACGCGGGTGGCGGGGTCTGCAAGGTCGATGCCGGCGGCGGCGAGGAAGGGCACCGCGTCGCGCCCGCGCCGCGGCAGGCCAGACAGCATGCCGGTGACGAACCCCATCGCCACCGTGGCCCGCTTCGGGCGAAGCGGCGCCGCGTCGGTGGCGGGAGGCTGCGGGGGAGTGGGCATGCGGAAGCGTCCGGACGGTCACTGAGCGATTGGCGGATTTTGCACGATAGTCGTCGGCACGCACAATGGCAAATGCCTCGTCCACCTTCTAACATTAAGCCCACAACCATGAGGGAGCCCCGTCCGGGCGCCAACAAGAGGGAAGAAGGCATGACCAATCTCAGCGAAGCCAAGAAGCTCGTCACCTACAAGCCGCAGCACAAGGTCCGCTTCGTCACCGCGGCCGCACTGTTCGACGGCCACGACGCGTCGATCAACATCATGCGGCGGATTCTGCAATCGACCGGCTCCGAGGTCATCCACCTGGGCCACAACCGCTCGGTTGGCGAGATCGTGAACGCAGCGCTGCAGGAAGACGTGCAAGGCATCGCGATTACCAGCTACCAGGGTGGTCATGTCGAATTCTTCAAATACATGATCGACCTGCTGAAGGCCAATGGCGGCGAGAACATCAAGGTGTTCGGCGGTGGCGGCGGCGTGATCGTCCCGTCCGAGATCAAGGAACTGCACGAGTACGGCGTCACCCGCATCTACTCGCCGGAAGACGGTGCGCTGATGGGCCTGCAGGGCATGATCAACGACCTGGTCGCGAACTCCGATTTCGACCTGACCGGCGCCGCGCCGGGTTCGGCCGACGCCGTCATCAAGGCGCTCACCACCGGTGAACGCAAGACGCAACTGCGCAGCCTGTCGCGCATCATCACGGCGCTGGAAAACGGCGCCTATGGCGACGACGTCAAGAAGGCGCTGATCGAAGCCGCCGCCAAGGTCAAGACTCCGACGCTGGGCATCACCGGCACCGGCGGCGCGGGCAAGAGCTCGCTCACCGACGAACTCGTGCGCCGCTTCCGCCTCGACCAGAACGACAAGCTGCGCGTCGGCATCGTCTCGATCGACCCCTCGCGCAAGCGCACCGGCGGCGCGCTGCTGGGCGACCGCATTCGCATGAACGCGATCGAGCACGAGAACATATTCATGCGCTCGCTGGCGACGCGCGACACCGGTTCGGAGATCTCGGCTGCGCTGCCCGAAGTCATCGCCGCCGCCAAGCTCGCCGGCTTCGACCTCGTCATCGTCGAGACCTCCGGCATCGGCCAGGGTAACGCTGCGATCGTCCCCTACGTCGACCTGTCGCTGTACGTGATGACCCCCGAGTTCGGCGCCGCGAGCCAGCTCGAGAAGATCGACATGCTCGACTTCGCCGACTTCGTCGCGATCAACAAGTTCGACCGCAAGGGCGCCGAGGACGCGCTGCGCGACGTGCGCAAGCAGTACCAGCGCAACCGCGAACTCTTCAGCACGCCGACCGACGAAATGCCGGTGTTCGGCACGATGGCGGCGCGTTTCAACGACGACGGCATCACCGCGCTGTATCAGGCGATCTTCCCCCGTCTGGTCGAAAAAGGCCTGAAGGCCAAGCCGGGTTCGCTACCGAAAGTCACGATCAAGGCCTCGAGCCGCGGTCGCGCGATCGTCCCGGCCGAGCGTGTGCGCTACCTCGCCGAGATCGCGGACAGCGTGCGCGACTACCACAAGCACGTGCAGCAACAGGCCCGCGTCGCCCGTGAGCGCCAGTCGCTGAAGATCGCGAAGGGCCTGTTCGAGCAGTGCGGCAAGGAAGCGGGCTCGTTCGCCGAAATGATCGATTGGAAGGACGGTGAGCTGACGCCGGCGGCGAAGAAGCTGCTGGACATGTGGCCGCGCACCAAGGAGCTGTACGCCGCCGACGAATACGTCGTGAAGATCCGCGACAAGGAGATCCGCACCAAGCTGACCTCCGATTCGCTGTCCGGCACCAAGATCCGCAAGGTCTCGCTGCCGAGCTTCGACGACGATGGTGAATCGCTGAAATTCCTGATGAAGGAAAACGTCCCCGGCTCCTTCCCCTACACCGCGGGCGTGTTCGCGTTCAAGCGCGAGGGCGAGGATCCGACCCGCATGTTCGCCGGCGAAGGCGACGCCTTCCGCACCAACCGCCGCTTCAAGCGCGTGTCCGAAGGCATGCCCGCCCACCGCCTGTCGACCGCGTTCGACTCGGTGACGCTGTATGGCTGCGACCCCGACCCGCGTCCCGATATCTACGGCAAGATCGGCAACTCGGGCGTGTCGATCGCGACGCTCGACGACATGAAGGTGCTGTACGACGGCTTCGACCTGTGCGCGCCGACGACCTCGGTGTCGATGACGATCAACGGCCCGGCGCCGATCATCCTCGCGTGCTTCTTCAACACCGCGATGGACCAGCAGGTCGCGAAGTTCCGCGCTGACAACGGCCGCGAGCCGACCGAGACCGAATTCCAGAAGATCAAAGAATGGACGCTGTCCTCGGTGCGTGGCACCGTGCAGGCCGACATCCTCAAGGAAGACCAGGGCCAGAACACCTGCATCTTCTCGACGGAATTCGCGCTGAAGATGATGGGCGACATCCAGGAGTTCTTCGTCCATCACAAGGTGCAGAATTTCTACTCGGTGTCGATCTCCGGTTACCACATCGCCGAGGCCGGCGCGAACCCGATCTCGCAGCTCGCCTTCACGCTGTCGAACGGCTTCACCTACGTCGAGTCGTACCTCGCGCGCGGCATGCACATCGACGACTTCGCCCCGAACCTGTCCTTCTTCTTCTCCAACGGCATGGACCCGGAATACTCCGTGATCGGCCGCGTCGCGCGCCGCATCTGGGCCGTTGCGATGAAGAACAAGTACGGCGCGAACGAGCGCAGCCAGAAGCTGAAGTACCACGTGCAGACCTCAGGCCGCTCGCTCCACGCGCAAGAGATGGACTTCAACGACATCCGCACGACGCTGCAGGCGCTGATCGCGATCTACGACAACTGCAACTCGCTGCACACCAACGCCTACGATGAGGCGATCACCACGCCGACCGAGGAATCGGTGCGCCGCGCGATGGCGATCCAGCTGATCATCAACCGCGAATGGGGCCTGGCGAAGAACGAGAACCCGAACCAGGGCGCCTTCATCATCGACGAGCTCACGGATCTGGTCGAGGAAGCGGTGCTCAAGGAGTTCGAAGCCATCGCCTCGCGCGGCGGCGTGCTCGGCGCGATGGAGACCGGCTACCAGCGCGGCAAGATCCAGGAGGAGTCGCTCTACTACGAGCACAAGAAGCACGACGGCTCCTACCCGATCATCGGCGTGAATACCTTCCTCAACCCGAAGGGCCAGGCGCAGCAGGAGATCGAGCTTGCCCGTTCGACCGAGGAAGAGAAGCAGGGCCAGCTCACGCGCCTCGCGGACTTCCACGCCCGCAACAAGGCCGAGGCGCCGAAGTGGCAGGCCAAGCTGCGCCAGACGGTGATCGAGAACGGCAACGTGTTCGAAGTGCTGGTCGATGCGGTGCGTTACTGCTCGCTGGGTCAGATCACCAGTGCGCTGTACGAGGTGGGCGGGCAGTATCGCCGCAGCATGTAAGCCGTCCTATGTGGCTGCAACAAGAAAACGGCGCCTGCGGGCGCCGTTTTTTCTTCACTGGTCGTGTGTGACGCTCCTACGTTTGCTTTTTCACAAAGCGAACGCCTGCCACACCTTCAACATGCGAATTCCGGTCCAGAGGGTTGCGCGGCGCTGGTGAGCCATGCATTCCTGCCGTCACGACCGGGAGCGACGTTTTCTTTCTCTGCCCTGCCATGTAAAACGCATGCGCACCAAGCTGGGGCGAAATTCGCTGGGGAATCTAGAAAATCGTTGATTGCTCGCCCTGTAATGGTGCATAAAGGCGGGCGAACCACCGCTGATTCGTCCGAATGCACCATTTGAGGGATCTCAATGAAATACCAGTCGCTCGAGAATTTTCTGGAACACGTCGCCGCGCGCAACCCGGGACAGCCGGAATTCCTGCAGGCCGTCACCGAAGTGATCGAAAGCCTGTGGCCCTTCATCTCCAGTCATCCGAAGTATGCGGAGCAGGGGCTCCTCGATCGCTTGGTCGAGCCCGAGCGCGTGATCATGTTCCGCGTCTCCTGGGTCGATGACCACGGCGACGTGCAGGTCAATCGCGGCTACCGCATCCAGCACAGCTCGGCGATCGGCCCCTACAAGGGCGGCATCCGCTTCCACCCTTCGGTGAACCTCTCCATCCTCAAGTTCCTCGGCTTCGAGCAGACCTTCAAGAACGCGCTCACGACACTGCCGATGGGCGGGGGCAAGGGCGGCTCGGACTTCGACCCGAAGGGCAAGAGCCCCGCCGAAGTGATGCGCTTCTGCCAGGCCTTCGTCAGCGAGCTGTTCCGCCACGTAGGCTCCGACACCGACGTGCCGGCGGGCGATATCGGCGTGGGCGGCCGTGAGGTGGGCTTCATGGCGGGCATGATGAAGAAGCTGTCGAATCGTGCGGACTGCGTGTTCACGGGCAAGGGCCTGGCTTTCGGCGGCTCGCTGATCCGCCCCGAGGCGACCGGTTACGGCACCGTGTATTTCGCCGAGCAGATGCTCAAGCGCAAGGACATGTCCTTCGACGGCCTGCGCGTGAGCGTGTCCGGTTCGGGCAACGTCGCGCAGTACGCGGTCGAGAAGGCGATGGCGCTCGGCGCGAAGGTCGTCACGGTGTCCGATTCGAGCGGCACGGTGATCGACGAAGACGGCTTCACGACCGAGAAGCTCGCCGAGCTGATGGAAGTGAAGAACCACCTCTACGGCCGCGTCAGCGACTACGCGCAGCGCGTGAAGGCGAATTTCCTGCCTGAAGCATCGCCGTGGCACGTGCCGGTGGACGTCGCGCTGCCGTGCGCGACGCAGAACGAGCTCGACGGCGAGGATGCGCGCAAGTTGGTGAAGAACGGCGTCAAGTGCGTCGCCGAAGGCGCCAACATGCCGTCGACGGCGGAGGCGGTGCGCGTGTTCGAGGACGCCGGCGTGCTGTACGCGCCCGGCAAGGCCAGCAACGCCGGCGGTGTGGCGACTTCGGGTCTGGAGATGAGCCAGAACGCGATGCGCCTGTCGTGGCCGCGCGAGGAGGTCGACGCGCGCCTGCTCGGCATCATGCACAGCATCCACGATGCCTGCGTGCAACACGGCCGCCGTGCGGATGGCTCGGTCAGCTATGTGGATGGGGCGAACGTGGCCGGCTTCGTGAAGGTGGCCGACGCAATGCTCGCGCAGGGCGTCATCTGACGTCTGCGTACGGGCGGGGCGGAGCGCTCAGTGCAGCGCGACGTCGCCGCCCGGCGAACGGCTCCACGGCGACTGCGCCTCCCAATCGTCAAACTGTCCGGTCGGGATCGGCCGGCCGACGAAGTGACCCTGCGCGGTGTCGCAGTTCAGCTCCAGGAGCCGGTCCCACAGCGCCTCGCTCTCCACGCCCTCGGCGACCACGCCCAAGCCAAGGTTGTGCCCGAGTTCCACGGTCGAATGAACGATGACCGCGGAACCTGCGTTGGTCAGCATGCTGGTCACGAAGGAATGGTCGATCTTCAGTGAATCGACCGGCAGCTTCTGCAGGTAGCTCAGGCTGGAATAGCCGATGCCGAAGTCGTCGATGAAGAGTTCGACGCCGAGGTCCTTGAGCTGGCCGAGGGTCTCCAGCGCGCCCGCCGGGTCCTCCATCAGCGCGCTCTCCGTGAGTTCGAACTGCACCAGCTCGGGCGGCAGCGCCCAGGTCGCGAACAGGCCGCTGATGCGGTCGATCAGACGCGGATCGCGCAGGTCCTGCGCCGACAGGTTCACCGACAGCGGCCTTTTGATCCCTTTTTCGTGCCACGCATAGGATTGGCGGAAGGCCGCCTCCAGCACCCAGCGCGTGAGCGGCATGATCAGGCCGGCATGTTCGGCGAGTGCGATGAATTCGCCGGTAGCGATCATGCCGTGCTGCGGGTGCTGCCAGCGCACCAGCGCCTCCGCACCGCAGATCACGCCGCTGCGGATGGAGACTTTCGGCTGGCAGTACAGCAGCAGCTCGTTCTGGTCGATCGCGCTGCGCAGTTCGCTCATCAGCTCCAGCCGGCGCGTGCTCTCGCGGTCTTCCGTGCCCTTGTACAGCGTGTATTTGCAGGCCGTCCTGCGCGCCTGCACTGCGGCGATCTTCGCCCGCCGCAGCAGCGCCTCGGGCGTATTGCCATGCCCGGGGTACAGCGAGATGCCGATATAGGCGTGCGGGTCCATCGCCAGCCCGGCAAAGATCACCGGATCGCACACCTCGCGCATCGCATGGTGCGCGACGCGCATCGCCGCCTCCGCGCTCGAGCGCGGCATGATGAGTGCGAACTCGTCTTCGCCGACGCGCGCGACCGACTTGTTCGGGCCGGCGATGTGCTTCAGGCGCCCGGCCATCTCGACGATCAGGTGGTCGCCTTCCTGGTAGCCGAGGGTGTCGCTGATCTCCTGGAAACGCCCGACCTTCAGCAACAGCACTGCCATCGACTGGTTTTCCTGCTGCGCCTGCGCGATCTCCGCGGCGAGCGTCTCGCCTACCGAGCTGCGGTTGGGCAGGTCGGTCAGCGCGTCGAAGAATGCCATGTGGCGGATCGTTTCCTCCGCTTCGCGATGGCGCTCGCGCATGCGCAGCATCGCGATGCCGAAGGCGAGGTCGTCCGCCATCTCGGCCAGGAGCCGGGTCTCGCATTCGTCGAAAGCGTCCGGCTCGGCAGCAAAGATGGTCAGGTTGCCGATGGTTTCGCCCTTGATGATCAGCGGGAAGGCCGCGAGCGCCGCGTACCCGCGCCTGAAGGACTCATTGAGCGATATCGGCAGCTGCACGTCGTGGATGTTGTGAAGGTCCTGGATGACGACCGGCTTGCCGCTGCGGATCGCCGTGGCCGTCGGGCCGCGCGCGTCGGGCGTGTCGCCTTCGGCCCAGCTGAAGTGGCCGAGCGTCAGGAATCCCTCCTCGACGCCGTGGTGCGCCATCGGACGGATGGTCTGCTCCTTGTCATGCTCGGCGTAGCCGACCCACGCCATGCGATAGCCGCCGAGTTCGACGATCACCCGGCACATGTCCTGCAGCAGCGTTGGTTCGTCCTGCGCCCGCAACAGCGTGCGGTTGCCCGCGCTCAGCGTGCGCAGCGCGCGTTCGGCGTAGCTCATGACGCTCTCCTTTGCGCGTGCACCGCAACGGCGTCTGTCGGCCCGATCGCCGTGCCGTCGGCGCGCGCTCGCGCCGACGGCAATTCATCCTAGTGCCCGGCGCGCAACGGCGCAACGCTGCGCCGCCACTTACGTCACGCTCAGGAGGCGGTAGAGCGCGCCTTCAGTGCGCCGATCACCAGCGGCAGCAGCGACAACACGATGATGCCGACGATCACCAGCGTGAGGTTCTGTTTGATCCACGGCATGTTGCCGAACCAGTAGCCGGCGAGCGTCAGCGACACGACCCACGCCACTGCGCCGATCACGTTGAACAGCGTGAAGCGCGCGTAGCTCATGCTGCCGATGCCCGCGACGAAGGGCGCAAAGGTGCGGAACAGCGGCAGGAAGCGCGAGATCACGAGCGTCTTGCCGCCGTGTTTCTCGTAGTACAGGTGCGTCTTCATCAACGCTGCCTTGTTGAAGAGGCGCGAATTCTCCCAGTGGAAGACCTTGGGGCCGAAGTAGCGACCGATCGAGTAGTTGACGGTGTTGCCGAGTATCGCGGCGGCGGTCAGCGTCAGGATCAGCAGCGAGATGTCCATATTGCCCAGCGCCGCGAGCGCGCCGGCGATGAACAGCAGCGAGTCGCCGGGCAGGAAGGGCGTCACGACGAAGCCGGTTTCGCTGAAGATCACCGCGAACAGAATCGCGTAGATCCAGATGCCGTATGCGCTGACCAGCGCTTCGAGGTGCTTGTCGAGGTGAAGGACGATGTCGAGCAGCGGGGCGAGAAAATCCATGGACGGGTGCGCAGGTGGGAAAGGGCGGAATTCTACCCGACGCCCGGGCCGGCGACCGGAATGCCGGGCGGCGGCGTCGCGAACGGATAGCGGGACCGCACATTCTGGCGGGCGATTGTTGCAGGAACCGCCACGATGAATTGTTTGTTTCAAACTTGCCGAGCGCGGCTGCGCCTTCTATATTGCGCCCGCACCGGCGGCGCCGCGTCCGACGATCGGGTCGGAAGGGGTGTGCCGGCCTTAGCTCGGGAATTCCGGATGTCAGGCCTGTTACGCAAGTTCTGGATCGAGCCGCCCGTGCGCGCGGTGATGCTGCTGACCGCGCTGATGCTGGCCGTGCTGGCCGGCGGCACAGCCTTCCTGCTGTACGACATGCGCCAGCGCGAGATCGAATACGCGCGCAGCGAGATCTCGACCCTGAGCCGCATCCTTGCCGAGCAGACCGCGCGCACGCTCGACGGCGTCGCGATGGCGCTGCGCGGCGCCCAGGAAAGGCTGTCCGACGGCATCGGGCTGCAGCTCGAACTCGACAGCTTCCCTGTTCAGGCGCTCCTCAAGGCCCGTGCCGAAGGCTTGCCGCAGTACTCGTCGATGTTCGTCGTCAATGCCAGCGGTGTCGTCATGAACTCGACCCTGCTGGGCTCGCGTCCCGGCTTTAACGAAGCGGACCGCGACTACTTTGCGAGTCTCGTGCGCAAGGACGAAGGGCTCTTCGTCAGCCAGATGTACCGCCGCCGCTTCGACGGCGAGTGGACCTTCTACCTCAGCGCGCGCCTCGTCGATGCCGGCGGCAATTTCCGTGGCGTCGTCGCTTCGGCGGTGGTCGCGAACTATTTCGAATCGTTCTACCGCCGGCTGGACCTGCGCTTCGGCAAGCAGATCCAGCTGATCAACGCGCGCGGCAACCTGGTCGCGAGCTTCCCCAGCGACATGGACAAGGTCGACCAGCCGGTCACGGGGCTGCCCACGCTCACCGAGAAGGCCGCCGACCCGGCCGGCACGATCCTCGTTACCGAGACCCTGGCCGGTGAGAACCGTTTCGTGGCCTACCACCCCGTGCCGCGCTACCCCTTCCTGATCGGCGTCGCCGTGGATCAGGATTCGGCGCTGGTGTCCTGGCCGATGACCGCGCGTCCCATCGTGGCGGGCGCCGGCATCGTCGCCGCGCTGCTGCTGGCGGCCTCCTGCGGTGTGGTGTGGAGCATGCGCCGGCGGGCGCTGATGGCGAGCGCGCTGCAGCACAGCGAAGAGCGCCTGCGCGAGATGGTCGAGTCGGTGATGGATGCGATCGTCACGATCGACGAGGATCTGTCCGTCGTGCTGTTCAATCGCGCGGCCGAGCACATGTTCGGCGTCGGTGCCGACGACGCCCTCGGCAAACCCTTCGACCGCCTGCTGGGGAGCGAGTCGCGTGGCGCCTACCACGCCATCGTCGGGCGGCGGCGCAACTCGGGCGAGCCGCGGCACGCGCGCCGCGGCCGTGCAGAACTCACTGCCCGCCACGCCGACGGCCGCGAATTTCCGGCCGACGCCACCTTCTCGTCCACCGAGACCCAGGGGCGGCGTTTCCTCACCGTGGTCCTGCGCGATCTGACCGAGCGCAAGCGCATCGAGACCCATCTGCGCGAAACCAATCGCCAGCTGCAGGAACTGTCCACCGCGCTGCAGCGGGTGCGCGAAGACGAACGGGCCGGCATCGCGCGCGAAATGCACGACGAACTCGGGCAGCGGCTCACCGCAATCAAGCTCGAACTCTCGTGGCTGGGCAGCCGCCTGCCGGGCGAGCGCGCCGACCTGATGGACAAGGTGGGCGTCATCAAGGAGCAGCTCAACCAGACGATCGCCTCCGTGCGGCGCATCACCTACGAGCTGCGGCCGCTGATTCTCGACGACCTCGGCCTGCGCGCCGCGATCTCCTGGCTCACGGACGATTTCTCCAAACGGACCGACATCGAACTGGTGCTGGATCTGGACGACGACGAACCCGAGCGGGGCTGCACGGAGGCGACGACGCTGTTCCGCGTGCTGCAGGAATCGCTCACCAACGTCACGAAGTACGCGCAGGCGAGTACCGTATGGGTGGCATGCCGGCGCGACGGCGACGACTGGCGCCTGACCGTCCGCGACGACGGCGTCGGCTTCGTGCTCGACGCGGCGAACCAGGCAGGATTCGGCCTGCTGGGCATGCGCGAGCGCATCCGCCTGGTGCAGGGAACCTTCGCGATCCATTCCACGCCCGGCGACGGCACGACCATCGACGTCACCGTGCCCGTCAGGTAATGAGGAAAGCAAGATGGAAAAACTCAGGGTATTGCTCGCCGACGACCACGCGATCATCCGCGACGGCCTGAAGCAGATCCTCGCCGACACGGAAGACCTCGCGGTGTGCGGCGAGGCGGCCAACGGCAACGAGGCCCTGCAGCTCGTGCGCGAGCAGGAGTGGGACGTCATCGTGCTCGACATCTCCATGCCCGGGCGCAGCGGTCTCGATCTCATCCGCCTGATCCGGGACGAGAAACCCAAGCTCCCCATCCTGATCCTGAGCATGCACCACGAGGAGCAGTATGCGGTGCGCGCGCTGCACGCCGGTGCGTCGGGCTACCTGACCAAGGAGAGCGACGCCGAACTGCTCGTGCAAGCGATCCGCCGCGTGGCGCGTGGCGGCGTGTACGTGAGCGACACCGTCGCCCAGCTGATCGCACGCGGCCTCATGCCCGCCGCGAGCGAGCTGCCGCACACCACCCTGTCGGATCGCGAATACCAGATCTTCCACCGCCTCGTGCTCGGGCAGGGCCTCACCGACATCGCCAACGAGCTGTCGCTCAGCGTCAAAACCATCAGCACGCACAAGACGCGCATCCTGCAGAAGATGGCGATGACGAACAGCTCCGAGCTGATCCGCTATGCGGTCGCTCACCACCTGGTGAAGTCGACCGACGTGTAAGCCTGCGCCGCACCCGCGCGGCGCCTCCCGCTTTCTGCCCCCCTCTCTCCGGTCCCGCCGGAACGCGTCGCAATGCCGTGCAGGCCGCGGCGCGACCGCGCGCGTCCTGCTGTTGCGCGTCATCGCACGCGGCCGCGGATCGCGGTGCATTAGGAATTTTCCTACACGCAATTTAAACCCTGTCCGATATATGGGTTTGCGCGAATTCGTGAAAATTCCGTCACGTCGGACCGCGTCCCCAATAGCGGTCGATACGACGAAAGTCCAGCTTCAACAGGAGAGTTCAAATGCAATTCCGTCTCAACCGCGTGTCGCTGCTCGTGGCCGCCACCGCCGCGATCCTCGCCTCGTCCTCGTCCTACGCCGTGGATGCCGACGCCGCCAAGTCGCTCGCGAAGGACAACGACTGCTTCAAGTGCCACGCCATCGACAAGACCAAGAAAGGCCCCTCGTACAAGAAGATCGCCGCCAAGTACAAGGGCAAGGAAGCCGAAGGCTTCGAGAAGATGAAGAAGAACATCACCACCGGCCCGAAGGTGAAGCTCGAAGACGGTACCGAAGAAGAGCACAAAGTCATCAACACCAAGAACGAGGCCGAGCTCAAGAACCTCATGGAGTGGATCCTTTCGCAGTAAGCAGCGTGGCCTGAATCGCACCGCCCGGCTGGGCGGTGCGGCAATGACGTTTCGTAACAAGGGGGTAACATGAAAAAAATGCGAAGCTTGCTTGCAGTGCTGGCCTGTATCGGCAGCCTCTGCTCCGGGGCGGTGTACGCCGCGGATGCGCCCAAGGAGGCGCCCAAGGACATCGTTCTCGCCGGTGATGCCAAATGCACGTCCTGTCACGACGAGGCGGACGCCCCCGGCGTGCTGCACATCGGCAAGACGAAACACGGCACGCGCGCCGACGGCCGCACGCCGACCTGTACCGACTGCCACGGCGATAGCGACAAGCACGTGAATTACAAGGGCAGCGACAAGCCGCCCAAGCCCGACCGTACCTTCGACAAGCAGTCCGCGACGCCCGTTGCCGACCGCAACGCCGCCTGTCTGTCCTGTCATCAGGCCGATCCCAAGCGCCACCTGTGGGCAGGCAGCACGCACGAGCGCCGCGACGTTGCCTGCAGTTCCTGCCACGACACGCACGCCGCCGACGACAAGGTCCGCGACAAGCGCACCCAGGCCGAAGTGTGCTTCGCCTGCCACAAGGAGCAGCGCGCGCAGGTCAACCGTCCGTCGCACCACCCGATTCCCGAAGGCAAGATGTCCTGCTCGGACTGCCACAACCCGCACGGCACCACTGGTCCGAAGCTGCTCGTGAAGGACAGCACCAACGCGACCTGCTACACCTGCCACGCGGAGAAGCGCGGTCCCTTCGTGCATAACCATGCTCCGGTCACCGAAGACTGCGCCAACTGCCACAACCCGCACGGCACCGTCGCCGATGCGATGCTCAAGACCCGTCCGCCCTTCCTGTGCCAGCAGTGCCATGACCCCGCCAACCACCTCGGCACGATTCCGGGTGTCGCGGAGAACACGAATCTCAGCCGCAACGTGAATGGGGTTGTCATTCCCGGTCAAGCAGCAGTGCAGAACAATGCCCTCAACTCGGTCGGCATCACTCAGGGCCGTGCCTGCCTGAACTGCCACACCGAGATCCACGGCAGCAACAGTCCGGCGAATGCCTCCAAGGCATTGCGCTTCTGGCGTTAAGAGTCAG
Organism: Azoarcus sp. CIB; assembly: GCF_001190925.1. Taxonomy (NCBI): domain Bacteria; kingdom Pseudomonadati; phylum Pseudomonadota; class Betaproteobacteria; order Rhodocyclales; family Zoogloeaceae; genus Azoarcus; species Azoarcus sp. CIB. Next base: position 4,535,603 of record NZ_CP011072.1, on the reverse strand, counting down.
GGAGAAGAAACCATGCACAACAATCGCGTTTTCAAGCGGACCGTGCTCGCGCTGGCCGTGTCGTTGGCCTTCCCTGTCTCGTCCGCCATCGCCCAGGAAGATGAAGTCGCAGAGCTGATCAGCCCGAACGTTGCCGAAGCGAGCATCAAGCTGCAGCACCTCAACGAGGTCAATCCGCTCTATCGCCAGTACTACGGCATCAATGATGAAGGCATTCACGGCAGCGCCGACCTGAAGGTCATCCGCCGCTCCGACGAGGGCCGCTGGCTGCGCATCGAGGGCCGCGACCTGGGCCTGCGCACGCAGGAGTTCGGCGCGTCGATCGAACAGCAGGGCGACTGGAAACTGGGCATCGACTACAACCAGATTCCCCGCTATGCGCCGTTCGAGGTCTCCACGCGCGTGACCGGCATCGGACATGACACGCTCAACCTCGGCACCCGCTTCGACGACAAGGACCTGAAGACCGAGCGCACCGCGACCTCGCTCACCGCCACCAAGTTCATCAGCAAGAGCTTGCAGGCGAGCGTCACCTTCAAGAACGAGGACAAGAAGGGCGAGCGCCTGTTTGGCGCCAACGCGAGCGCGGCCGGGTTCGTCGGCCAGCTGTTCGCACCCGAACCGATCGACTCGAACCACAAGCAGATCGAGGCCTCGCTCGACTACGCCACCGAGAAGTTCTACGTCTCGGGCGGGTATTACGGCAGCTTCTTCGAGAACAAGGCGGGCAAGGGGCTGTTCGTCAATTACGGTACCCCGGCGGGGCTCTTTGGAGGCAGCCCGGTCGCGACCTCTGCGACCCCGACGCAGATGAGCCCGCTGTCGCTCGCGCCGGACAATCAGGCACACCAGTTCCACCTCGCCGGTGGCTACAACTGGAGCCGCGACACGCGCGCGAACCTGAAGATCAGCAAGAGCTTCGCGACGCAGGACGACAGCTTCCTGCCCAATTCCGCACGCGTGCCGTACTACCCGGGCATGAAGCGCTCGGACCTGGGCGGCAAGGTCGAAACGACCAACGTGTTCGGGTCGCTGACTTCGCGTGTCACGGACAAGCTCGGCCTGCTGGCATCGTGGGCGTACGAGGATCGCGATGACCGGACGCCGAAGGTCGACTACCTGGTCGACGTGGGCCACGGCGGCGCGATCCTGCAGAACAACCCCGAGTCGCAGAAGACGCATCGCGGCAAGTTCGAGGCGAGCTACCGCCTGCCGCAGGGATTCAACCTGACCGCCGGCTACGACTATGACTTCAAGAAGTACGAAGGCATGGACGAGCTGTTCCGCGACGAGATCACCGAGAACACCTACCGGGTCGATGTGCGCAAGTCCCTCGGTGACACGGTCAACGGCAGCGTGACGCTCGCGCACAGTGAGCGTGACGGCTCGAGCTGGGGCACCACGCCGAACATGGTGAATGACGGCCACGCAGTCGGCCTGCACTGGACCGCGCCGACGCAGTTCTCCGACCGCGAGCGCGACAAGCTCAAGCTGATGGTCGACTGGATGCCCATCGATCCCCTGTCCGTGCAATTTGCCTACGAGTACGCGCTCGACGACTACAAGACGCGCATGCTCGACGTCGGTCTGAACGAGGGGCGCTCCGAGCTGTTCTCGCTCGATGCGTCGTACCGCTTCAATGACCGCTGGAAGGCGAACATGTGGTACTCGCACAGCACCAACGACATCGAGCAGAAGTCCTTGAACAGCACGTTCAATTCGCTGTGCAACGGGGCCTCGATTTCCAACACCTGCGTGCCGTGGGGCGCCGACCTCAAGCTGAGTTCCAATGCCTTGGGCGCCGGCTTCGACGGGCAGATCAGTTCGAAGCTGTCGGTGGGCGGGCAATACCTCTACAGCCGCGATGAGAACCAGTACGACATCTCCTACGCGGATCAGGGGGCGTTCGCATCACCCCGCGTGGGCCCGGGATTCTCGTCGATCCGTCAGGGCGCCGGGGTTCTCCCGGACACCGAGTACACCCTGAATACCCTGCGGCTATTCGCGAAGTACGCAGTGACCAAGGCCACGGCTATTCGTTTAGACTACGTCTGGGACCGGCGCGAGCTGGACGACTACACGTGGTCGAGCTGGACCTACTCGGACGGGACGAAGGTCCTTGTGAATCCGGATCAGATAACGCGCGTGATTGCGGTGACGCTCTCGCACGCATTCTGATTCAAGGCAGCAACGACCGGGCCGCGATCGGCCCGGTCTCGTCCGGGGACAGGGAGTCGCCGGGCAGGGGGCCCACGAGCACATATGACGCTTGCGCGTCTGAAGATTGGCGTGCGACGTGCCGGCCCCCTTATTTTGTCTGCGGCGCGCTGGTCGCGCCGAGAAACGGGAGCAATAACGTGAAAACAAGCAACATTCGGGGCCTGCTGGCGGCGGTCGCGTCTGCCGCACTGCTCTGGCCTTTGGCGGGCCATGCGGCCGGCAGCGACGCGCCAGCCGCGCTCGATAACGCCACCTGTCTGAACTGCCACGCCGCGGGCAAGCCGGAAATCAAGATCGAGGATTCGGAAGGCGAAGAGGTCGCCCTTCCCGCCGTCGACCCCGCAAAGGTCGCGAAGGGTGTGCACGCGAAGCTCGACTGCGTCGCTTGCCACACCGACATCGTCGACGCGAAGGAAAAGCACGAGAAAGCGGCCAGTTCCGCGAAGCCCGACTGTGCCGGCTGCCACGAGAAGCTGTGGGACGAGGCGAAGAAGAACAACCAGACCGCCGGTAAGGAGCGCCTGGGCGTCGTCGTCGAGAACATCGCGGCCTACAAGGAGTCGTACCACGCCCGCCCGGACGCGGATTATCCCGACCGTCCGAAGGCCGCGTGCAACCAGTGCCACGCTACGCACGACTTCGCCGTGCCGCCCGCCGGCACGCCCGAGCGCGACCTGTGGCGCCTGACCATCCCCGAGAGCTGCGGCACGTCCTGTCACGAGGACCACATGGAGGATCTGGCGGACTCTGTGCACGGTCAGCTCACCGCCAAGGGCGACCCCAAGGGCGCGGTGTGCATCGACTGCCACACCACGCACGAGATCCGCAGTTCGTCGTCGGAGCTGTTCAAGCTCAAGAACGTGATCGCCTGCGGCGACTGCCACAAGGACGAGCTGCACAGCTATCGTGACACCTACCACGGGCAGGTGAACCGCCTCGGCTTCGTGTATACGGCCAAGTGTGCAGACTGCCACGGCAGCCACAACATCAAGGCGGGCGACGATCCGAAGTCGCGCGTGCATCCGGACAACCGCCTGAAGACCTGCCAGAAGTGCCACGACGACAAGAAACCGGGCATGGTCACGGCGACCGCCGGCTTCGTGACCTTCGGCCCGCATGCCAACACGCACGACTTCGAGAAATATCCGCGCATGTGGGTGACCGGAAAATTCATGGAGGCGCTGCTGATCGGCGTGTTCGCGTTCTTCTGGCTGCACAGCGGTCTGTGGTACTACCGCGAGTGGAAGGAACGTAAGGAACGCAAGGCCGTGCCGCACGTGCGTACCGAAGGTATGGGCATTGTTCCCGAGAAGCACTTCGTGCGCTTCGCCAGCGGCTGGCGCATCGCGCACCTGAGCTTCGCGCTGGTGACGATGACCCTGGTGCTGACCGGCACGACCGTGATGTTCGCCGACAGCGCGTGGGCGCCCACGGTTGCCGCGGCGCTGGGCGGGCCGAAGGTGATGGGCATCATCCACCGTGTCGCCGCCGTGCTCTTCGTCGGCATCTTCATGATCCACTTCGTGTATGTGATGTCGCGCCTGCTCCGTGATCGCAAGTTCCGCTGGTTCGGGCCGGATTCGCTGATCCCGAACTGGAAGGACCTCGCCGACTGCGTGGGCATGTTCAAGTGGTTCTTCGGGAAGGGGCCGAAGCCGAAGTTCGACCGCTGGACCTACTTCGAAAAGTTCGACTACTGGGCGGTGTTCTGGGGTGTGAACATCATCGGCTGGAGCGGCCTGATGCTGGCCTTCCCGCATGTGACGGCAAGCTTCCTGCCGGGCTGGGTGTTCAACGTCGGCACGCTGGTGCACGGCGAGGAAGCCTTCCTCGCGGCGGTGTTCCTCTTCACGGTGCACTTCTTCAACAACCACTTCCGCCCCGACAAGCTGCCGCCGCCGGACGTGGTGATGTTCACCGGCACGCAGTCGCTGGAGGAGTTCCAGCGCGAGCATCCGGCGCACTACCAGCGCCTGGTGGAATCCGGCGAGCTGGAGAAGTACCTGGTCGATGCGCCGTCGCGCCAGCTGCATGTCAGCTCGGTGATCCTCGGCCTCACGCTGATCACCGTCGGCCTCGTGCTGCTGGTGCTGGTGGTGACCGGTTTCTTCAGCTGATCGCAGTCTGAAGGCGTAACGAAGAAGGGGAGGGCGACCTCCCCTTTTTTTCGTCCACGGCCCGGCGCGCAAGGCGCCGCGGCGCGGCATCCGGGCCGTTGCGGAGGCGTTCCGGACGACTGCAACAATTCACTACATTTCACAAACAGTTGCGCAAACATGGCTTGCGAGACTGCACGCACACAAAAGCGCGAGCGGTAGCAACGATGCTGCCGCCGACGCTGCGGCGCACACGATTGCGCCGGACCCCGGAGCCGATAAGGACAAATCCGGCCGGGTGGAGACGCAGGATAAAAACCAAAGGAGGAGATGGTATGTCCGACAGGAATGGGCTGGCCGAGCAAGCGGCCGCCCTGGACACCTTTCCGCGGCTGCTGATGCAGCATGCGGCGGTTCGACCCGGCCGGCCCGCGATGCGCGAGAAGGAATTCGGCATCTGGCAGACCTACAGCTGGGCCGAAGTCGCGCGCAACGTGCGCGCCATCGCCTGCGGGCTGGCGGAGCTGGGCTTCAAGCGCGGCGACCGGCTCGCGATCATCGGCGACAACCGCCCGCGCCTGTACTGGTCGGTGGCCGCCTGCCAGTGCCTCGGCGGAATTCCCGTGATGCTGTATCAGGACGCGGTCGCTGCGGAAATGACCTACGTGCTGCAGGACGCGGAGATCCGCTTTGCCGTGGTCGAGGATCAGGAGCAGGTCGACAAGATGCTCGAGATCTACCCCGAGGTGCCCTTCCTCGAGCACGTGATCTACGACGATCCGCGCGGGCTGCGTCACTACAGCCAGCCGATGCTGAAGGGCCTCGACGAGCTGCAGGAGATGGGCGCCATCCACGATCGCAACCACACCGATTTCCTCGACGGGGAGATCGCCAAGGGGGCGAGCGACGACATCTCGGTGATGCTGTACACCTCGGGGACGACCGGCAAGCCCAAGGGGGTATGCCAGACCCATGCGGCCTTCATCGCCGCGGCGACCGGTGCGATGGGCTTCGACAAGCTCACCGAGCAGGAAGACATCCTGTCCTACCTGCCGATGGCCTGGGTGGGCGACCACCTGTTCTCCTTCGCTCAGGCGATGGTCGCGGGCTTCACGATCAACTGCCCGGAATCCGGCGACACCGTGATGACCGACCTGCGCGAGATCGGCCCGACCTACTACTTCGCTCCGCCGCGCGTGTTCGAGAACCTGCTCACGCAGGTGATGATCCGCATGGAGGATGCGAGCGCGCTCAAGCGCAAGCTCTTCGCGCATTTCATGGACGTCGCCCGCCGCTGCGGGGCCGACATCCTCGACGGCAAGCCGGTGTCCGCGGGCGACCGCCTGCAGTATGCGCTCGGCAACCTGCTGGTCTACGGCCCGCTGAAGAACGTGCTGGGCATGAGTCGCATCCGCGTGGCCTATACCGCGGGTGCGGCGATCGGGCCGGATCTCTTCCGCTTCTATCGCTCCATTGGCGTGAACCTCAAGCAGCTCTATGGCCAGACCGAGACCTGCGCCTACGTGTGCCTGCAGCCGGACGGCCAGATCAAGCTCGATTCGGTCGGCAAGCCTGCGCCCTTCGTCGAGGTGAAGCTCGCCGACAACGGCGAGATCCTCGTGAAGGGGCCGATGCTGCTGAAGGCCTACTACAAGCGCCCCGATGCGACCGCCGAGTCGATCAACGCCGAGGGCTACTTCATGACCGGCGACGCGGGCTACTTCGACGAGGACGGCCACCTGAAGATCATCGACCGCGCCAAGGACGTCGGCAAGCTCAGCGACGGTTCGATGTTCGCGCCCAACTACATCGAGAACAAGCTCAAGTTCTTCCAGCATGTGAAGGAGGCCGTGACCTTCGGCAACGGCCGCGACTGCGTCACCGCCTTCATCAACATCGACCTCGAGGCGGTCGGCAACTGGGCCGAGCGGCGCGGGCTGGGGTACTCCGGCTACACCGATCTCGCGTCGCAGCCGGCGGTGTATGAGCTGATCCGTGACTGCGTCGAGAAGGTCAACGCCGATCTTGCTGCCGATCCGCAGATGAGCGGCTCGCAGGTCAAACGCTTCCTGATCCTGCACAAGGAGCTCGACGCCGACGACGGCGAATTGACCCGCACGCGCAAGGTGCGTCGCAACTTCGTCAGCGAGCGCTACGCGGAGCTGATCGAGGCGCTGTTCGAGGGCAAGCAGACGCAACACATCGAGACCGTCGTGAAGTACGAGGACGGGCGCGAGGGACGCATCAGCGCGGACCTGCGCATCGAGGAAGTGAAGACCTTCGCGCCGCAGGCGGCGAAGCAGGCGGCGTGAGGGGAGGGCGATGATGATGAACGACATGCCGCAGGCAGTGCAGGACCAAACGCAGGAGTCGACGCAAATGAGGGGGCGGCGCATCGGCGACGTGGTCCTCGACCTGCAGAACATTTCGCTGTCCTTCGGCGGGGTGAAGGCGCTGACCGATATCAGCTTCAACGTGCGCGAGCACGAGATCCGCTCGATCATCGGCCCGAACGGTGCCGGCAAGAGCTCGATGCTGAACGTGATCAACGGCGTCTACCATCCGCAGGAGGGGCGCATCCTGTTTCGCGGCGAGGAGCGCCGCAGGATGGAGCCGCACATGGCGGCCGCGCAGGGTATCGCGCGCACCTTCCAGAACATCGCGCTGTTCAAGGGCATGAGCGTGCTCGACAACATCATGACCGGGCGCAACCTGAAGATGAAGTGCGGCCTGCTCGCCCATGCGTTGTACTGGGGCCGCGCGCAGAAGGAGGAGATCGAGCACCGCGTAAAGGTCGAGGAGATTGTCGACTTCCTCGAGATCCAGGACATCCGCAAGACGCCGGTCGGCGCCCTGCCCTACGGCCTGCAGAAGCGCGTCGAGCTCGGCCGCGCGCTCGCTGCCGAGCCCAGCCTGCTGCTCCTCGACGAGCCGATGGCGGGCATGAACGTCGAGGAAAAGCAGGACATGTGCCGCTTCATCCTCGATGTGAACGACCAGTTCGGCACGACGATCGTGCTCATCGAGCACGACATGGGGGTCGTGATGGACATCTCCGACCGCGTCGTCGTGCTCGACTACGGCAAGAAGATCGGCGACGGCGTGCCCGAAGAGGTGCGCGCCAACGAGGATGTCATCCGTGCCTATCTCGGCACGTCGCACTGAGCGGGAGCTTCGCAATGGGATTCTTTCTTGAAACCTTGTTCGGCGGCTTGATGGCCGGCATGTTGTATTCGCTGATCGCACTCGGCTTCGTGCTGATCTACAAGGCCTCGGGCGTGTTCAACTTTGCGCAGGGCGCGATGGTGCTGTTCGCGGCACTCGCGATGGCGCGTTTCGCCGAGTGGATTCCGAAGTGGCTGGGCTTCGAGAGCCTGCTGCTCGCGAACCTGCTCGCGTTCATCGTCGCGATGGCGCTGATGATCGTGCTTGCGTGGTTGATCGAGCGCCTGTGCCTGTCCAAGCTGGTGAACCAGGAAGGCATCACGCTGCTGATGGCGACCCTGGGCATCAGCTACTTCCTCGACGGCCTCGGCCAGACGCTGTTCGGCAACGACATCTACAGCATCAACGTCGGCATGCCCAAGGATCCGGCGATGATCCTCGAAGGCACGTTCGAGGGCGGACTCCTGATCAGCAAGGAGGACCTCGTCGCCGCGCTCATCTCCGCCGCGCTGGTGCTGGCGCTGGCGCTGTTCTTCCAGAAGACCGCGACCGGCCGGGCGCTGCGCGCGGTGGCCGACGACCATCAGGCCGCCCAGTCGATCGGCATCCCGCTGAACCGCATCTGGGTGATCGTGTGGTCGGTCGCGGGCTTCGCCGCGCTGGTCGCCGGCATCATCTGGGGCTCCAAGCTCGGGGTGCAGTTCTCGCTCTCGCTCGTGGCGCTGAAGGCGTTGCCGGTGGTGATCCTGGGTGGCCTGACGTCGGTGCCCGGGGCGATCCTCGGCGGCCTGATCATCGGCGTCGGCGAGAAGCTGTCGGAGATCTACCTCGGTTCCTTCTTCGGCGGCGGCATCGAGATCTGGTTCGCCTACGTCCTGGCGCTGGGCTTCCTGCTGGTGCGTCCGCAGGGCCTGTTCGGCGAAAAAATCATCGACCGCGTCTGACGCGGCGGCACATCCCGGGAGAGTTTCTACATGCTCTATAGAGAAAACGGCCAGTTCAAGACGAGCTACGCGGCCGACCAGCAGATTTTCCCCATCGCCCAGGACCGCCTGGCGATCGGCCTGCTGCTCCTCGTCGCCTTCGTCGTGATGCCGATGACCGGTTCGGAATACTTGTTCCGCGCCGTGCTGATCCCCTTCCTGATCCTAGCGCTCGCCGCGCTAGGGCTGAACATCCTGGTTGGCTACTGCGGCCAGATCTCGCTCGGCACCGGCGCCTTCATGGCGGTGGGCGCCTACGCGGCGTACAACTTCCTGGTGCGCATCGACGGCATGCCGCTGATCGTCGCGATGCTGCTCGGGGGGCTGACGGCGACCGTGGTCGGGGTGCTGTTCGGCATCCCCTCGCTGCGCATCAAGGGCCTGTACCTCGCGGTCGCGACGCTCGCGGCACAGTTCTTTACCGACTGGGCCTTCCTGCGCGTGAGCTGGTTCACGAACAACTCGACCTCGGGTTCCGTCAGTGTCGCCGGCCTCAACGTCTTCGGCGTGCCGATCGAGTCGCCCGTCGCGAAGTACCTGTTCTGCCTGACGGTCGTGTGCGTGTTCGCGCTCGCGGCCAAGAACCTGACGCGCAGCGCCACCGGCCGGCAGTGGATGGCGATCCGCGACATGGACGTCGCCGCGGCAGTGATCGGCATCCGTCCGGTGTACGCGAAGCTGACCGCCTTCGCGGTGAGTTCCTTCATCGTCGGCGTCGCCGGCGTGCTGTGGGCCTTCGTGCATCTGGGCGCGTGGGAGCCGGCCGCATTCAGCATCGACCGCTCCTTCCAGCTGCTCTTCATGGTCATCATCGGCGGGCTGGGATCGATCATGGGCGCCTTCTTCGGCGCGGCCTTCATCGTGGTCCTGCCCATCATCCTCGACCAGGTGCCGCACTGGTTCGGCATCCCGTTGTCGACGGCGACCACCTCGCACCTCGTGCACATGATCTTCGGGGCGCTGATCGTGTTCTTCCTGATCGCCGAGCCGCACGGGCTGGCGAAGCTGTGGAGCATTGGCAAGCAGAAGATGCGCCTGTGGCCCTTCCCGCACTGACGCAGAAGGCCCCGGTTCAACGTAGTCGTGGTTGGGCAAGAAAACGGCAGGCACGCCGCAAGTGCCATCGAAAATAATGGAGGAGACACCATGAATCGTAAGACTTTTGCGCTCGTCGCCGCTCTGGCGGCATTCGGTGCCGGCACCCTGTCCGCGCCCGTCGCGGCGCAGCAGGACACCGAGCAGTTCTTCCCGCTGCTCGTCTATCGCACCGGCGCATACGCCCCGAACGGCACGCCCTGGGCGAACGGCAAGCAGGATTACGTCAAATACGTGAATGCCACCGGCGGCATCAACGGCGTGAAGATCGCGTGGGAGGAGTGCGAGACCGGCTACGCGACCGACAAGGGCGTCGAGTGCTACGAGCGGCTGAAGAGCAAGAAGCCGACGGTCATCGACCCGCAGGCCACCGGCATCACCTTCGCGCTCACCGACAAGGCGCCGGTCGATAAGATCCCCCTGATCACGCTGGGTTACGGCCTCGCAGCGTCGCAGGACGGCGGCGTATTCAAGTGGAACTTCCCGCTGATGGGCAGCTACTGGACCGCGGCCGATGCGCTGATCCAGCACCTCGGCAAGAAGGAAGGCGGGCTCGACAAGCTCAAGGGCAAGAAGATCGCCCTCGTCTATCACGACTCGCCCTTCGGCAAGGAGCCGATCCCGCTGCTGCAGAAGCGCGCGCAGATGCATGGTTTCGAACTCGTGCTGCTGCCGGTCACGGCGCCCGGCGTCGAACAGAAGGCGACCTGGCTGCAGGTGCGCCAGCAACGTCCGGATTACACGCTGCTGTGGGGCTGGGGCGTGATGAACTCCACCGCGCTGAAAGAGGCGGTCGCGACCGGCTACCCGCGCGAGAAGCTGCTCGGCGTGTGGTGGTCGGGCTCGGAGCCGGACGTCAAGGACGTCGGCGCCAACGCCAAGGGCTACAGCGCGCTCGCGCTCAACCCGCACGGCACGGACTCGCCGCTGGTCAAGGACATCCTCAAGAAGGTGCATGACGCCGGCAACGGCGCCGGCCCGCGCGAGGAAGTCGGCTCGGTGCTGTACATGCGTGGCCTGCTGATCCAGATGCTTGCGGTGGAGGCGGTGCGCACGGCGCAGGCGAAGTTCGGCAAGGGCAAGGTCATGACCGGCGAGCAGGTGCGCTGGGGCCTGGAGAACCTCAACGTCGATGAGAAGCGCATCGGCGAACTGGGGCTGGCCGGCCTGATCCGTCCGATCAAGACGAGCTGCGCCGACCACATGGGCTCTACCTCCGTGCGCATCCACTCGTGGGACGGCACGACCTGGAAGATGCAGCCGGACTGGTACGAGGCCGACAAGAGCGTGATCGACCCGCTGGTGAAGGAGGCCGCAGACAAGTACGCGACCGACAAGCAGCTCAAGCGTCGCGACGCGAGCGACTGCGCGGCCTGATCGCCGCAAGCGCGTGCGGCAGACCGGCTTCGGCCGGCTGCAGCACGCGGGCTTTCCGCGGAACCGGCCGTGCCTGCGCATGGCCGGAGCGAAAACGACTTACCGGATGAACCGATGGATACGTCGAACCTCCTCCTCAATGTGAACGGCATCGAGGTGATCTACAACCACGTCGCGCTGGTGTTGAAGGGCGTGTCGCTGCAGGTGCCTGAAGGCCGCATCGTCGCGATCCTGGGCGGCAACGGCGCGGGCAAAACGACGACGCTGCGCGCGGTGTCGAACCTGCTCAAGGGCGAGCGCGGCGAGGTCACGAAGGGCACGATCGAGCTCAAGGGCGAACGCGTCGAGAGCCTGTCGCCGTCCGACCTGGTGCGCCGCGGCGTCGTGCAGGTGATGGAGGGGCGGCACTGCTTCGCCCACCTGACGATCGAGGAAAACCTGCTCGCTGGCGCCTACACGCGCAAGGACAAGGGCGAGATCGCCGCCAATCTCGACAAGGTCTATACCTATTTCCCGCGCCTGAAGACCCGTCGCACCAGCCAGGCCGCCTACACCTCGGGTGGCGAACAGCAGATGTGCGCGATCGGCCGCGCGTTGATGTCGAACCCGCGCATGGTGCTGCTCGACGAGCCCTCGATGGGCCTCGCGCCGCAGATCGTCGAAGAAGTGTTCGAGATCGTGAAGGACTTGAACGTGAAGGAAAAGGTGAGCTTCCTGCTCGCCGAACAGAACACCATGGTCGCGCTGCGCTACTCCGACTTCGGCTACATCGTCGAGAACGGCCGCATCGTGATGGAGGGCGAGGCGAAGAGCCTGGCCGATAACGAGGACGTCAAGGAGTTCTACCTCGGCCTGTCGGGGGAGGGGAGGAAGAGCTTCCGAGACGTGAAACATTACCGCAGGCGCAAGCGCTGGCTGTCTTGACGACGGAAGATCGTGGCGTGCTTCTCTTCATCGCCGTGCCGAGGGCATCTTGTCCCTCCCCCTTCAAGGGGGGAGGTTAGGTGGGGGATGGGTTTCTGCGGCGCCTGATAAACCCTTCCCCACCCCAACCCTCCCCTTGAAGGGGAGGGAGTGACCGCACAGCACTCAAGCTGAAATCGCGTAATTGCCTGCGGAGCCAATAAGCGTCCGCCGTGTGCAAGGATTTTGAGATGAACTTCTACGACGCCAGAGAAACCCGTGACCCCGCCGAGCGCGAGCGGGAGTTGATGGCCCGCCTGCCGGCCCAGATCGCGCATGCGCAGGCGAATGCGCCGGCCTTTGCGGGGCTGCTCGAAGGCGTCGATTCGGCCACGATCACGAGCCGCGAGGCGCTCGCCAGCCTGCCGGTCACGCGCAAGTCGGAACTGCTCGAACGTCAGAAGGCCGCGCGCCCGTTCGGCGGCTTCGCCGCGACGAGTTGGGGGGCCGGCTGCCGCCGCGTGTTCGCCTCGCCGGGTCCGCTCTACGAACCGGAAAGCGCCCGGCCGGACTACTACCGCCTTGCCCGAGCCTTCTTCGCTGCCGGCTTCCGCGAAGGCGACCTCGTGCACAACACCTTCTCCTACCACTTCACGCCGGCTGGCTCGATGATGGAGACGGCGGCGCACGCGCTCGGCTGCACGGTCTTCCCGGCGGGCGTCGGGCAGACCGAGCAGCAGGTCGCCGCGGTCGCCGATCTGCGGCCGAACGCCTACGTCGGCACGCCGTCCTTCCTGCGCATCATCCTCGACAAGGCCGAGGAGCTGGGCATCGCGCCCAGCTTCACGAAGGCCTTCGTCTCCGGCGAGGCCTTCCCGCCTGCGCTGCGCGATGCGTTCGCCGCGCGCGGGATTTCCGCCTACCAGGCCTACGCGACGGCCGACATCGGCCTCATCGCCTACGAGACGCCGGCGCGGGAGGGTATGGTGTTAGATGAGGACGTCATCCTCGAGATCGTGCGCCCCGGCACCGGCGACCCGGTCGCTCCGGGCGAGGTCGGCGAGGTCGTCGTCACGACCTTCAACCCCGACTACCCGCTGATCCGTTTCGGCACCGGCGACCTCTCGGCGCTGATGCCCGGCATCTCGCCCTGCGGCCGTACCAACGTGCGCATCAAGGGCTGGATGGGGCGCGCGGACCAGACGACCAAGGTCAAGGGCATGTTCGTGCATCCCGGTCAGGTCGCTGCGGTCGTGAAGCGCCACCCGGAGATCGTGCGTGCGCGCCTTGTCGTCGACAACCCGGACCTCAACGACCGCATGACCCTGCACTGCGAGGCGGCGCAGTCAGGCGAGGCGCTCGCCGGCGCAATCGCGGCGAGCATCCGCGAGCTCACGAAACTTCGCGGCGAAGTGAGCTTCTGCACGCCCGGCAGCCTCGCCAACGACGGCAAGGTCATCGACGACGTGCGCAAGTACGACTGAAGGCCGCGCGGGCATCGTTCCGGGCCGTCGCGCCGCGCGGACGGTAGAATTGCGCGTCCCCACAATTGATACCGACAGCATGAGACAGAAGCCCCTCGCGAACCTGCGCGTCCTCGACCTCACCCGCCTCCTGCCTGGCCCGCTCGCGACCCAGCACCTCGCCGACTACGGCGCCGAAGTGATCAAGATCGAGGACACCGGCGCCGGCGACTACGCGCGCACGATGGGCGCGATGAACGGCGACACGAGCTACTTCTACCAGGTGTGCAACCGCGGCAAGAAGAGCGTTCGCCTCGACCTCAAGCAGGCCGAAGGCCGCGAACTGTTCCTGCGCCTCGTCGACACCGCCGACGTGGTCGTCGAGGGCTTCCGCCCCGGCGTGATGGACAAGCTGGGACTCGGCTATGACGCGCTGGCGGAGCGGAACCCCAAGATCGTCGTGTGCAGCATCTCCGGTTACGGCCAGACCGGCCCCTACGCGCTGCGCGCCGGTCATGACATCAACTACATCGGTTACGCCGGGGTGCTCGACCAGATCGGCACCGCCGGCGGCGCGCCGGCGCTCTCGAACCTGCAGGTCGGCGACCTCCTCGGCGGCACGATGTCCGCGTTGTTCGGCCTGCTGGTCGCCGTGCTGGACGCGCGCGCGAGCGGGCAGGGGCGGCACGTCGACGTCTCGATGACCGACGCCGCGCTGGCGCATGCAATCTTCCCGCTCGCCGAAGTGCTCGCGCACGGCGGCGTGAAGCCGCGCGGCGAGGATCTCCTGACCGGCGGCGTGCCCTGCTACGGCGTGTACGAGACCGCCGACGGACGCCACATGGCGGTCGGTTCGCTCGAAGAGAAGTTCTGGCACCTCGTGTGCGACACCCTCGGCCGTCCCGACCTCAAGCCCGCGCATCTCGCGACCGGTGACGAGGGCTCCCGCGCGCGCGCCGAGGTCACCGCGATCTTCCGCAGCCGCACGCAGGCCGAATGGGCAGCCCTTTTCGACGGCGTGGACTGCTGCGTGACGCCCGTCCTGCGCGTCGAGGAAAGCCTGGAGAACCCGCAGCTCCTCGCGCGCGGCATGGTCACCACGGTCGACGGCGTGCGCCAGTTCGGCCCCCCGGTGCGCCTGTCCGGCTACCAGCCCGGCCCCTTTACGCCCGCGCCGCAGGCGGGTGCCGACAATGAAGCGGTGCTGGCGGCGCTCGGCCTCGACGCCGGGGAGATCGAACGCCTGCGTGCGGCCGGCGTGATCTGAGCCGCCGCAGGGACCGGGAGCAGGGGGTAGAAGCCGCAGTCGCGGCGCAGCCGGCCGCGCGATAAGCTTCACCGATGCAAAGCCTGCTCCTGCTGCTTCCCGATTTCTCGCTGATCCTTCTCGGCACGGCCTTGCGCCGCTACCTCGTCGACGGCGACGCCTTCTGGAGCGGCGTCGAGAGGCTGGTCTACTTCGTGCTGTTCCCCGCGTTGCTGTTCAACGCGCTCGCGACCGCCGACATCGACCCGGGCCGCGCGTTGCCGCTCTTCCTCTCCGGGCTCGGCACGATGGTCGCGGGCTTCGCGCTCGGCTGGCTCGGGCGCGGCCTCATGGGGCTCGATGCAATGGGCTTCGCGTCGCGCCTGCAATGCGCCTATCGCTTCAACACCTACATCGGCATCGCGATCGCCGGCAAGCTGCACGGCGCTGCGGGCATCGCGCTGATGGGCGGGTTGTGCGGCGCGATGGTGCCGTTCGCCAACGTGATGGCAGTGGGCATGCTCGCGCGCCACGGGCAGGGCAGCCTGCTGCGGGAACTGTCGCGCAACCCGCTGGTGCTCGCGACGCTCGCCGGTCTGCTGTTCAACCTCGCCGGGCTCGATCTGCCCGGTCCGCTGGCGGCGTTTCTCAAGCGCCTCGGCGATGCCGCGGTGGCGCTGGGGCTGCTTGCGGTCGGTGCCGCACTGCGCTGGGAAATGGTGGGCGGACGCTGGACCGGCGCCGCGTGGATCGTCGCGGTGAAGCTGCTGTTCCTGCCCGCCGTGGCCTGGCAGATCGGTCGCGCGCTGGGGGTCGAGGGTGTCGCCTTCGATACGCTGGTGCTGTTCGCCGCGCTGCCGAGCGCGAGTTCGGCCTACATCCTCGCGATGCGCATGGGCGGCGACGGCGCCGGTGTCGCGTGGCTGATCTCGGCGACGACGCTCCTCGCCGTTCCCTCGCTGACACTCTGGCTGCACCTCCTGTGACAGGCAGCGCAGCGCACGGGGGCGGCGCCTCGGCGTCCGCCCCCGCGACGGCTTACTTCTTTTCCGCCGCGGACTTGCGCGGGCCCGCCGCCGGACCTGCGCCTGCCGCAGCAGGATTCGCACCACCCGCTTGGGCGCCGGGAGCCTGAGTCCCGGTCATCGCTGCCCACGGCCACATCGCCGCCGAAGCGAACGGATTGGCCTGCGCTTCGGCCTGAGCCTTCGAGCCCGACTCGCGCGCCTGCTGGCTCATCGCCTGCACGGCTGCAATCGCCGCGCGCTGCACCTCCAGGCCCTGCGTTGTCATCTGCAGCATGCTGAGGTTCATCTTCAGCCAGTTCTCCACCGCCTTCAGGTCGGTGATGCGCTTGTCCAGTTCGTCGACATCCAGCGTCGGCGTGATCATGCCGGGCAGTGAGAAACCCATGCTGCTCCACATGCCGCGCACGAATTCGAGCGGATCTTTCGCCGCGTTGTCATTTGCCATGCCGCTCCCCCTCCAATGAATACATTTTCATCTTACTCCTCCCGCGTATCGACGGGACGGGGGCGAACCCTCATCCGGCCGCGCCGCGCTTAGTCCCGACTTCCCGGCAGCCGATTCAACAAGGCCCGCAGGCGTGCCGGGCGCACCGGCTTGTGCAGCAGGGGCAGGCCTTCTTCCTGGGCTTGGCGCAGCGTGTCTGGCCCGGTGTCGCCCGTCACGAGTACTGCCGGAATGTCCGCGCCCTGCCATGCACGCAGACTGCGGATCACCTCGATGCCGTTGCAGCTGCCGTCCAGACGGAAGTCGCTGATGATCAGTTCCGGAATGGCCCCCTCGCGGTTGAGCTGATCGACGAGCGATTCGGCGTCGCCGGCCGCCGCGACCTTGCAGCCCCACGACGTGAGCAGGCTCTGCATGCTGCCACGCGCCAGCGGATCGTCGTCCACCAAGGCCACGTGCAAGCCGCCCAGATCGCCGGGCATGCGTCCCGCCTCGCTGCCGACCGGGGTGGCCTCGGGCTGTGCGAGCGGGGCTTCGATCGCGAAAACCGACCCCCGTCCGGGGCTGGAGCGCAGCGTCAGATGGTGACCGAGCAGTTCGGTCAGGCGCCGCACGATCGGCAGACCGAGTCCCAGACCCTTGTCGCGGGAGCGCTCGGGGTTATGCAGCTGCACGAACTCCTGGAAGATCGCCTCGTGCGATTCCGCCGGGATGCCGACGCCGTTGTCGCGCACTTCGATGCGCAACCGGTCGCCGCGCCTGCGGCACGCCACCAGCACGCGCCCCCTGCGCGTGTAGCGCACCGCATTGCTCACGAGGTTGCTGAGGATGCGCTCGAACAGCACCGGGTCGCTGCTGATCCACGCATCCGTCGGTCGCGCCTTCAGCTCGAGGTCGCGGGCGTCGGCGCCGGGGCGCTCGTCGGCCGCGATGCGGTCGAGCAGGGGCTGCAGCGGGAAGGCGCGGACATTGGGCTGTACCACGTTGGCGTCGAGGCGCGAGATGTCCAGCAGGCTGTCGAGCAGGTTCTCCATCGCCGCCGCAGAGGCGGCGATGCGCTCGACGAGCCGGTGCGCGTCCGCTGCGTGCTCGTGCTGCGAGAGTTCCGCGATGAAGAGGCCCAGCGCATGCATCGGTTGGCGCAAGTCATGGCTCGCCGCCGCCAGGAAGCGCGACTTCGACAGCGTCGCCCGCTCCGCCTCGTCCTTGCTCTCGCGCAGCTCCGCCGTCGCGTCTGCGATCTGGCGGCTCATGTCGTCATGAGCGCTCGCGAGCTGCGCCGCCATCTGGTTCACGCCATCCGTCAGCGTGCGCAGCGTGCCGCCGCCGACGGGCGGGACACGGGCGGAGAACTGCCCCCTGCCGATGCGCTCCACCGTCACCGCGACCTGGCGGATCGGCCCGGTCACGCCCCGGCTCATGTAATTGGCCAGCATCATGCTGCCCACGAGCACGAGCACGATCGCAACGCTTCCGGTCAGCAGCAGTTCGCGCTGGCGGTCGTCGAGGCGTGCGCGCGACATGTCGACCACCACCGCCCCCAGCATCGGTGGCGGAGCGGCTGCCAGCGCGGTGCCCGGCGAGTGTCCTGACAGGTCGTCATCGAGATCAACCGTGCTGGGAAGGACCGGCTCGATGATGCGCAGCGTCTTCGGCGTGTCGAGCAGGCGTCGCGAGGGCGTCAGCTGGGAGAGCACGGGCAGCGACTCGTCCAGGTAGCCGCTGCGCGCCAGCACTTCGCCGCCGCGGTCGACGATCAGCACGCCGGTCACGTCGTCTTCGGCGAGCATCGTCGTTGCCAGGCGATGCAGCGTGTCGCGGTTGCCCGAAAACAGCGCGTACTCGCTCGCTGCCGCGAGCTGCCGGGCGAAGGCCTGGCCACGGGCGCGATACGCCTCCTCGTGATCGGCGACGCGCGAGCGGGTGTAGAACGCCGTGAGCACGATGGCCAGCACCAGCATCGGCAGCACGGCCACCAGCATGACCCGCGCGCGGACTCCCCACGTGTCGATCACGGCCTCACCTCCGCGCGTCCCTCACGCTGGCGCAGGCGGGCGGTGATACGCTCCGCCGATTCCAGTTCGATCGCCAGCGAGCGTGCGACATTGGGGTTCGTTGCGATCTCGAACTCGCGCGGCGCCTGCGGCGGGGGCAAGCCTCCCCCCGCGAGCACCTGACGCACCGCATCGGCGGCCTGGCGGGCGATCTGCGCCGGGGTCGAATACAGCGCCAGCAGTGCTCCCGCCCGTACATAGGCGGGCGAAAATCCGATCAGCGGCGCGCGGTGGCGGTAGCTCGTCAGCAGCACGTTCTGGATCGTGTAGCTGTTGAACAGCGTGCTGTCGGGCAGCGCCAGCAGGACTGCGGGTTCGGCCAGCAGGCGCTCCAGCGCGGGGTAGATCTCGTCCGCGGTGGAAATCTTCTCGACGATCGCCCGCAGCTGCTGCTCCCGCGCGACCGATGCCAGCCGGCGCGCCAGCTCGTCCGAGGCCGGGCTTGCGAGCAGGGCCACGTTGGGCTTGTGCGGAAGGGCGATGTTCAGCAGCGCGATCTGCCGGTGCACGGGTTGGTCGAGGAAGATCGCCGAATATCGTTCGGCATGCGCCCCGTATTGGATGAGGTCGAATGCTTCGCGGGGAATCAGCGTGTGCAGCACGGGCGCTGCGGGCGTGCGGATGCCGACGGCCTTGGCCGCCTGCGTGCCTATCGTGACGACGATGCGCGCATCGGCCAGCACCCCGCGTTCGAGGTCGCGCAGGCCGACCACCGCCAAGTCGCCATCGGGGACGTCCGGAGCGAGCGCATTGCGCAGTGCGACGAGGGTTTCCTCGTGGGCGCCGCTGCGTTCGGCAGTGACCACCACGACGCGCGGGCCGGCGAATGCGCTCCCGCAACAGACCGCAAGGATGGTAAGCGCCAGCAACAAGGCGCGCAGAAGGCGATGGTCGAACTGCTGCATCGGCGCTTCAGCGGGGCCGCTCCGTGAGCGTGACGCCGAGTGCGCGCGCGGGTAAACGACGGGCTCCGTCCACTCGCGCGGATGTCGCGGCAGGTGTCGGCCAAAGCCCGGCCGGATGCGGAACTCGTATGCTCATCGAGTGATAATAGTTTCCCGACACCCCCATGACAATGCGTGATGTCCGTGTGGTGGTCGTTATGATGGGGCGTCCGAATATAACAGGGTAATTTTCCCCGATTTCTTGCCGGCAAGGGGGGGAATTGCTCCAATCTTTTGAGACAGTCCCCGCATGCTATCCTCACGCCTTTGGAATAGCAGCATAGCGGAGCGCGTCGTGACCCGGATTCTCATCGTCGAAGACCATGCCCTTGTTCGTGAAGCCATGGCGCAGACCCTTGCGCGCCTCGAGGCGGGCGTCGAGTGTGTAGAGGCAAAGGGTTCCGAGGACGCGCTGGCCAAACTCGAGGCCAACCCCGACTGGGATCTGGCCGTGATCGACCTGATGTTGCCGGACCTGAACGGCTTCTCGCTGCTGGGCGTGCTCGCGAAGCGCTTTCCGGACGTCCCCACGATCGTCGTCTCCGCCCTCGACGACCCCGCGTCGATCCGGCGTGCGATGAAGGGCGGCGCGTCGGGTTTCGTGTCCAAGGCGGATTCGGGCGACACGCTGCGCGAAGCGGTGCGGTGCGTGCTCGATGGCGGCGTGTATGCGCCCGACATTGCCAATGACCCGGCTGCCAAGCGCTCCGGCGCGCCCGTGAGCGAACGCTTCGGCCTGACCGCCGGCCAGACCCGCGTACTGGAACTCCTCGCCCAGGGGAAAACCAATCGCGAGATCGCCGACCTGCTCGGTCTTTCCGAAGGCACCGTCAAGGTGCACATGTCGGCGATCTTCCGCGCGCTCAATGTCAGCAGCCGCGCCCAGGCGCTGATCGTCATCGCCCGCCACGGCTCGCGGCTCTGATCCGCGTGGCTGGCGCAGTCCGGCCGCGTTAGTGGATGCCGCAGCAAAGCTGCGTCAGTGGGGGCGCCGGTTCGCCTGCAGGCGCATCGGCATGTCGGCCGGCGACAGCCGGCCGCTCAGCTGCGGCTCGTCCTCGTCGTCCGCTGCGGCTCGCGTCTCCGCGTGTTCGATGTCCATGAGATCGAGAACCTGCCGCGCCAGCGCACGGCACGCATTCGCGACGGGCGTCGGCAGGTGCTCCGGAAGCTGCTTCTGCAGCAGCAGCTTGGTGCCTGACAGCGCCAGCACGGGATGCAGGATGCGGTGGCGGTACGCGCCCATCAACTGCGCGACGCTGCGATCGACCGCCTCGCGCTGCCATGCGTTGGTCGGCCACTGCGTCGGCACCGCATAGGCGCGCGGGAACATCTCCAGGTCGCGCACGACGGTGCGGATGTCCTCATGCGACTCGCGGAAGGGCAGCAGCACGATGTCCGACAACGCGTACAACTTGCGGTCCATCTCGGTGCGATTGCCGCCGCCGTCGATCACTCCCAGCCAGCCTTCAAGAGCGCGCAGCTTGTCGACGACCTTGGTGAGCGCCTCGCGCGTGCGTGCATCGGCGGTGATATAGCGGCGCCCCGCGGGGCTCAGCGGTTCGCGCGACGTGTCGGTCAGCACGCAGGCGGCGCGGTGGCCCAACAGGCCCAGTCCCTGCGACAGCATGTGCGACAGGGTGGTCTTGCCCGTACCGCCCTTGTTACCGATCACACAGATGATTTCAGCCATGCCGGTGTTCCTCACTCGCGGCACTCACGCCGCACGATTCCATTATCGGCGGGGGAGGCAGCGCACAAGGGGCAAAAAAGCGCCCGGATAAGCCCGCTATTTCGATGCCCGCCCGTCCGTCACCCGATACACGTACAGCCGCGTCGCCCGCCTGTCGCCGACCTCCACGACCTCGTCCGGTTTACGGCCGGGAATTGGAAAACTGTTGCTTACGACGAGCGCGCCGGGCGTGAGTTCCTGCTGCGCCTTGCTCCACACGCGCGCCATCGGAACCGGCGACAGGAAGGCATAGACGACGTCATAGGGGGCCCACGATTGCGCAAAGAAATCCCCGCGCCGCACGGCAATCCGGTCCGCCGTGCGAGCGAGCAGGCGGCTCAGCAGCCACGGCGCGGGAGCCGCCTCGACGCCGTCGAAGCGGCAGTCCGGGCGCAGGCGCGCCAGCCCCCGCAGCAGTGAGCCCGTGCCGCTGCCCAGGTCCAGTACGCGCACCGGCCGCTCCGCGGCCAACAGAGCTGCCAGCGCGCGAATGGTTGCACGGTTCGACAGGTAGAGCGGCACCTGTGTGCGGAAGCTCGTCCAATACACGACGAGCAGCAACGCAAAGGCGGCGAGATACCATGCCGGAGCGATGCCCGCCCGCCCGGCGACGACCAGCAACGGCGCGAACACCGCATGGATCGCCAGCCACCAGCGCGCGCTGCGCATCGCCGCCGCCGCGGCCGTCGCGCACAGCGCCTGCGTCCCGGCCAGCGGCCAGATGCCCGGTGGCAGCCATCCGGCGCCCGCGAGCAGCAGGGCGCAGGCCCAGCCGGCAATCTGGGCGAACAGGGCTTTGAGCGCAGGCGGCATGCAGGGACGAGGAAGGGCAGGGGAGCGCGATCATACCGCGCTCCCCTGTCGGCGAGCCGTTAGGCCGCCGCGGAGGCGCCCGCATGCCCCTCGCCGACGGGCTCGCGCCAGGCTGCCAGCAGTTCCGCTCGCCTTGCCGCGACCTGCTCCATGTTGTGTGCCTTGACGTGACCATAGCCGCGGATCTGCTCGGACAGCTTCGCGATCTCGACCGCCGCGGGCAGGCGCAGGAAGGACAGCGTCTCCAGCAACTCGAGGACGTCGCGCTCGTACTGCACGATCAGCGCCCGCTCGGCACGTCGTTCCGCGCTGTAGCCGAAGACGTCCCAGGCCGTACCGCGCAGGTGCCGCAGCCGCGCGAGCCAGCGGAACGCCATCAGCATGCGCGGGCCGTAGGCCTTCTTGCGCAGCTTCCCCGTGTTCGGATCCGGGCGCGCGAGCAGCGGGGGCGCGAGATGGAAGCGCACCTCGTAGTCCCCTTCGAAGCTCGCCTCGACGCGCTCCCAGAAGGCCGGATCGGTGTATAGCCGCGCGACTTCGTACTCGTCCTTGTAGGTCATCAACTTGAAATAGTTGCGCGCCACCGCGTCCGTGAGTCGCAGCGTCGCGCCGCTCCCGGCAATGCGCGTCTCCGCTTCCCTGACCCGTTCGACGAAATGGCGGTATCGGCCCGCGTAAGCCGCATCCTGGTACGCCGTCAGCGTCTCCTCATGCATCGTGATCAGCCCGTCGAGCGTCTCCGGCCGGATCGGAACGACCTTCGCGGGTGCCAGCGCCCGCGCAATCGCCTCGGGCGCGACCGCCGCGCGCCGCCCCCACTCGAAGGCCTGCGCGTTCATCGCGACCGCCACCGCATTGAGCTCGATCGCCTTCAGCAGCGCCGCGCGCGTCACCGGCACCATGCCCTTCTGCCACGCGTAACCGAGCAGAAAGGCGTTGGTTGCGATGGCGTCGCCCATCAGCGCCGTCGCCATCCGCTGCGCGTCGATGAAATCGGCCGCCGGCTGTGCCGGACTGTCGCCGACCGCCTCGCGGATCGCTCGCTCCATGCGCTCGATCGGGAAACTCCAGTCGGGATTGCGCGCGAACTCCGACGTCGGCGTCTCCGCCGTATTCACGATCGCGCGCGTACGTCCGGCCGCCATCTTCGCCAGGGCCTCGACGCTCGCCGTGACGACGAGATCTCCGCCGATCACCGCCTGCGCCTCGCCCGCCGCGATGCGCACCGCGTGCAGGTCGTCGGGGCGATCCGCGACGCGGATGTGGCTGAACACCGAGCCGCCCTTCTGCGCGAGCCCGGTCATGTCCAGCACGGTCACGCCCTTGCCGTCGATGTGCGCACCCATCCCGATCAGCGCGCCGATCGTCACGACCCCCGATCCGCCCACGCCGGTCACGAGGATGCCGAAGGGGGCGGCCGTCCCCGGTAGCTCCGGTTCGGGCAGCGTGGCGATCCACGCGCCGTCGGCCGCCTGCGCGCCGCCCTTGCGCAAACGCCCGCCCTCGATCGTGATGAAGCTCGGGCAGAAGCCCTTGAGGCACGAGTAATCCTTGTTGCATGCCGACTGGTCGATCTGACGCTTGCGCCCGAACGGTGTCTCCACCGGCACCACTGCCATGCAATTCGACTGCACGCCGCAATCCCCGCAGCCCTCGCACACCGCCTCGTTGATGAACACGCGCCGCGCCGGATCGGGGAACGCGCCGCGCTTCCTGCGCCGGCGCTTCTCGGCCGCGCAGGTCTGGTCATAGATCAGCGCCGTGACGCCCGGCGACGCGCGCAGCTCGCGCTGCACCGCGTCCAGCTCGTCACGATGCCGCACCGGGACGTGCGGGATGTCCGACGGACCGTAATGGCGATCGGTGCCGTCGGTCACGACGACGATGTTGCTCACACCCTCGGCCTGCAGCTGGCGCACGATCTTCGGCACCGTCAGCCCGCCGTCCAGCGGCTGCCCGCCCGTCATCGCCACCGCGTCGTTGAACAGGATCTTGTAGGTGATGTTCACCCGCGCCGCGACCGCCTGGCGGATCGCCAGCAGGCCCGAATGGAAATAGGTGCCGTCACCGAGGTTCGCGAATACATGCTGTTCGTGCGTGAACGGTGCCTGCCCGACCCACGGTACGCCCTCGCCGCCCATCTGCGTGAACGTGCCGGTGCGCCGTTCCGGCATCCACGTCGCCATGTAGTGGCAGCCGATGCCGGCCACCGCGCGACTGCCCTCCGGCACGTGCGTCGACGTGTTGTGCGGACAGCCCGGGCAGAAGGTCGGCACGCGGTCGATCGCAAAGAAGCGTTCGGCCAGCGCCTTCTCCTTTTTCTGCAGGAAGGTGAGCCGCGCCTCGATGCGTGCCGACGTGAAGAAGCGCCCGACGCGGCCCGCGATCACCTGCGCAATCATCGCCGGCGTCAGCTCGCCGGCCGCCGGCAGCAGCCATTCGCCGTGATCCACGCCCCCGCCTGTCTGCGGGATCATCGCCCACTCGCCCTTCTCGTCGAACTTCCCGACCACGCGCGGGCGGACATCCTCACGCCAGTTGTACAGCTCCTCCTTCAACTGGTACTCCAGCAGCTGGCGCTTCTCCTCGATCACGAGGATCTCGTCCAACCCCTCCGCGAAGCGGCGTACCCCCTCGGCCTCCAGCGGCCACACCATGCCTACCTTGTACAGGCGGATGCCGATCTCGGCCGCGAGCGCTTCGTCGATGCCGAGTTCGTCGAGCGCCTGGCGCACGTCGAGATAGGACTTGCCGCAGGTAATGATCCCCAGTCGCGGCGCCGGCGAGTCGATCATGATGCGGTTGAGCCCGTTGGCCCGGCAGTACGCCAGCGCCGCGTACAGCTTGTAGTTCAGCAGGCGCTTCTCCTGCACCAGCGGCGGATCCGGCCAGCGGATGTTGAGCCCGTCGGGCGGCAGCGCGAAGTCGGTCGGGATCACGACCTCCACGCGGCGCGGATCCACATCCACCGACGCCGAGGTTTCCACCGTGTCGGCGAGCGCTTTGAACGCCACCCAGCAGCCCGAATAGCGCGACAGCGCGAAGCCATGCACGCCGAAGTCGATGTACTCCTGCACGCCCGCCGGTGCCAGCACCGGCATCATCATGGCCTTGAAGAAATGATCCGTCTGGTGCGGCAAGGTCGAGGATTTCGCCGCGTGGTCGTCGCCCGCCACCACCAGCACGCCGCCATGCGGCGAGGTCCCGGCCGCATTCGCGTGGCGGAACACGTCGCCGCTGCGATCGACGCCCGGCCCCTTGCCGTACCACATCGCGAACACGCCGTCGTACTTCGCCTGCGGCGACAGATTGACCTGCTGCGTGCCCCACACCGCGGTGGCCGCGAGATCCTCGTTCACGCCCGGCTGGAACACGATGTCGTGGCTGAAAAGATGCGTCTGCGCCTTCCACAGCGTCTGGTCGAGCCCGCCCAGCGGGGAGCCGCGGTAGCCCGACACGAAGCCGGCGGTATTCAGCCCCGCCGCCCGGTCGCGCTCCTTCTGGATCATCAGCAGGCGCACCAGCGCCTGGTACCCCGTGAGGTACACGCGTCCCGCCGCCTGCGTGTACTTGTCCTCGAGGCTGACGTTCCTCGCTGTCGATGAACGACTGTTCGGATCGGCTTCGGCCATGGCGACTCCCTGCGCAAGAACTGCGTTTCCGGACCACCGCGCGGACAAGTCGCCGCGACCCGAGCCAGCCTATCCCCTCGCGTCGGGCGTGGCAATGGGGCGAGCGTTCAGCCCGCGGGGACGACCTTGCCCGGATTCATCAGGTTGTGCGGATCCAGCGACAGCTTCAGCGCACGCATCGCGTCCACCGCGGTATCCCCGTGTTCGGCGACGAGGAAATCCTGCTTGCCGAAGCCGATCCCGTGTTCCCCCGTGCAGGTCCCGTCCATTGCGAGCGCCCGCTCGACGATCCTGCGGTTGAGCGCTTCGGCGCGTGCGATCTCGTCGGGGCTTTCCGGATCGACCAGGATCACCGTATGGAAGTTGCCGTCGCCGACGTGGCCGACGATGGGTGCGATGAACCCGCTCGCCGCGATGTCCTCGCGCGCCCCGGCGATGCAATCCGCGAGCCGCGAAATCGGCACGCACACGTCGGTGGTAACGCCGCGGCAGCCCGGGCGCAGGTTGATCGACGCGAAATACACGTCATGGCGCGCCGCCCACAGTCGGCTGCGGTCCTCCGGGCGCGTTGCCCATTCGAAATCCTGGCCACCGTTCTCGCGCGCGATCTCCTGCACGGTCTGCGCCTGCTCCTCGACGCCCGCCGCCGAACCGTGGAACTCGAAGAACAGCATCGGCGCCTCGCGCAGGCTCGTCTTGCTGTAACGGTTGATCGCCTGCACGGTCAGTGTGTCCAGTAGCTCGATGCGCGCCACCGGCACGCCGAGCTGGATCGTCTGGATCACCGTGCGCACCGCGTCATCGACGTCCGGGAAGGCGCACACCGCTGCGGACACCGCCTCCGGCAGCGGGTGCAGCCGCACCGTCAGTTCCGTGATCAGCCCCAGCGTGCCTTCCGAGCCGACTATCAGCGCGGTGAGGTCGTAACCCGCCGAGGATTTGCGCGCCCGTCCGCCGGTGCGGATCACGCGCCCGTCCGCGAGCACCACCTCCAGCGCCATCACGTTGTCGCGCATCGTCCCGTAGCGCACCGCATTCGTCCCCGAGGCGCGCGTCGAAGCCATCCCCCCGAGGCTCGCATCGGCGCCGGGATCGACCGGAAAAAACAGCCCGGTGCCGTGCAGTGCGGCATTGAGCTGCTTGCGCGTCATGCCCGGCTGGATCACCGCATCCATGTCGTCGCCGTGGACCGCGAGCACCCTGTTCATCTGGGAGAAGTCCACGCTCACGCCGCCGTGCAGCGCTAGCACATGCCCCTCCAGCGAACTGCCGACCCCGAAAGGAACGATGGGCACGCGATGCGCGTGGCACGCGCGTGCGATCTCCGCGACCTCGCCGGTCGTGTGCGGCCACACGACTGCATCCGGCAGCATGTCCGGGAAGTGTGATTCATCGTGCCCGTGATGCGCACGCACCGCCTCCGCCGTCGAAAAACGTTCGCCGAAGCGTGCGCGCAGCGCATCGACAAAGGCGGCGGGAAGCGTCTTGCGCAATCCGGGGGTGGGGACCGTCATCGCCGCAACTCCAGGAGGAAAGTCCGCCATCTTCCCCCTTTTTCATTGCTGCGGCACGATGCGTCGCCGCATGGGCGCCCGTGCCGACGCAGGGAAACTCAGCCCTCCTGCAAAAAATGTTCGAAGAGTGTTTGACACGCGCAGAATGATCCCCTATAGTGCGCGTCTTCCGTTTGGAGGGGTTCCCGAGTGGCCAAAGGGATCAGACTGTAAATCTGACGGCACTGCCTTCGAAGGTTCGAATCCTTCCCCCTCCACCAAGTTTCTGAGATCGGCTCGCTGTTTGGGTCGGTCAGGGTGTAAAGCGTTTCGTCTGCGTTGTATGCGGGTGTAGCTCAATGGTAGAGCAGAAGCCTTCCAAGCTTATGACGAGGGTTCGATTCCCTTCACCCGCTCCAGGCTTGGCGCGCTAAAGTTTTTACGGAGCCCATGTAGCTCAGTGGTAGAGCACTCCCTTGGTAAGGGAGAGGCCACGTGTTCAATCCACGTCATGGGCACCACGGTTTTTCGTGTTGTTGTGGTCGATCTGTTCGGTCCGGTTTTCTGAATCTGTCAAAGAGGTACTGGCATGGCTAAGGGTAAGTTTGAGCGGACGAAACCGCACGTAAACGTTGGGACGATCGGCCACGTTGACCATGGCAAGACGACCCTGACGGCAGCGATCACGACGATTCTGTCGTCGAAGTTCGGCGGCGAGGCGAAGGCCTACGACCAGATCGACGCGGCGCCGGAAGAAAAGGCGCGCGGCATCACGATCAACACCGCGCACGTCGAATACGAGACGGCTGCGCGTCACTACGCTCACGTCGATTGCCCGGGGCACGCCGACTACGTCAAGAACATGATCACCGGTGCGGCGCAGATGGATGGCGCGATCCTGGTCGTGTCGGCCGCTGACGGCCCGATGCCGCAGACCCGCGAGCACATCCTGCTGGCGCGTCAGGTCGGTGTCCCGTACATCATCGTCTTCATGAACAAGTGCGACATGGTCGACGACGAAGAGCTGCTCGAGCTCGTCGAGATGGAAGTGCGCGAACTGCTGTCGAAGTACGACTTCCCGGGCGACGACATTCCCATCATCAAGGGTTCGGCGCTGAAGGCGATCGAAGGCGACAAGGGCGACCTGGGCGAAGGCGCCATCATGAAGCTGGCCGAAGCGCTGGACAGCTACATCCCGACGCCCGAGCGCGCGATCGACAAGCCCTTCCTGCTGCCGATCGAAGACGTGTTCTCGATCTCCGGTCGTGGCACCGTGGTCACCGGTCGTGTCGAGCGTGGCATCGTCAAGGTTGGTGAAGAAGTCGAAATCGTCGGCATCAAGCCCACGGTCAAGACCATCTGCACCGGCGTCGAAATGTTCCGCAAGCTGCTCGATCAGGGCCAGGCGGGCGACAACGTCGGCGTGCTGCTGCGCGGCACCAAGCGCGAAGACGTCGAGCGTGGTCAGGTCCTGTGCAAGCCGGGCTCGATCAAGCCGCACACCCACTTCACGGGCGAAGTGTACGTGCTGTCGAAGGAAGAGGGTGGGCGTCACACCCCGTTCTTCAACAACTATCGTCCGCAGTTCTACTTCCGTACCACCGACGTGACCGGTTCGATCGTGCTGCCGGAAGGCACCGAGATGGTCATGCCGGGTGACAACGTGTCGATCACGGTGAAGCTGCTGGCTCCGATCGCCATGGAAGAAGGTCTGCGTTTTGCGATCCGCGAAGGCGGCCGTACCGTTGGCGCCGGCGTCGTCGCCAAGATCATCGAGTAATTGCGGCTGAAAACCGAAGCAATTGCCTGATCGAAGGCGCCTCGCAAGTCGGGGCGCCTTGTAGTCTCTGCTGCAGGGGTATAGCTCAATTGGCAGAGCGTCGGTCTCCAAAACCGAAGGTTGGGGGTTCGATTCCCTCTGCCCCTGCCACTCAATTCCGGGTTTTCAATATCTAGATGGCCGATAAGTTCAAGTTTGCGCTGGCTCTCGCCCTGCTTGCAGCCGGCGTAGTCGGCTTTTACCAGCTTTCCGAGCAAGCGCTGGTCTTGCGCGTGCTGTCCGTGCTCGCCGGGGTTGCGGCTGGCGTGGCGGTCGCGTGGCAATCCGAGCCGGGGCGCCGTTTCGTCGAGTTCGCGCGCGAGGCGATCACCGAGGCGAAGAAGGTGGTCTGGCCTTCGCGCAAGGAAACGATGCAGACGACCGGAATGGTGTTCGCCTTCGCCGTGGTGATGGCGGTTTTTCTGTGGTTGACCGACAAGAGCCTCGAGTGGGTTCTCTACGACCTCATCTTGGGCTGGAAGTGATCATGACGAAGCGCTGGTACGTGGTGCATGCCTATTCGGGGTTCGAGAAGTCCGTCCAACGCGCGCTCGTCGAGCGCATCGCGCGCGCGGGAATGCAGGATTCCTTCGGGCAGATCCTCGTGCCCGTTGAAGAAGTCATCGAGATGAAGAGCGGCCAGAAGAGCATTTCCGAGCGGAAGTTCTTCCCCGGTTACGTCCTCGTCGAGATGGACATGAACGACGAGAGCTGGCATCTGGTCAAGTCCACTCCCAAGGTCACCGGTTTTGTCGGCGGTACCGCCAACAAGCCCACCCCGATTTCCGAGAAGGAAGTCGAGAAGATCATGCAGCAGATGCAGGAGGGCGTCGAGAAGCCCCGCCCGAAGGTGCTGTGGGAGGCGGGCGAGGTCGTGCGCGTCAAGGAAGGCCCGTTTACCGACTTCCACGGTTCCGTGGAAGACGTCAATTATGACAAGAGCAAGCTGCGTGTGATGGTCACGATCTTCGGTCGTGCCACCCCGGTGGAGCTGGATTTCAGTCAGGTCGAAAAAACCTGAAGCAGGTGGGCCGCATGGCCCTGACATGCCCGCCTCGTGCGGGCACAAGCGAGGAGCGCCGGTCGATGCCGGCGCGTTTGCACTCATAATAGGAGCTAGCCGCGATGGCAAAGAAAATCATCGGCTATATCAAGCTGCAAGTACCAGCTGGTAAGGCCAACCCCAGTCCCCCGATCGGCCCGGCGCTCGGTCAGCGTGGCCTGAACATCATGGAATTCTGCAAGGCGTTCAACGCCAAGACCCAGGGCATGGAGCCCGGTCTGCCGATTCCTGTGGTGATCACGGCGTTTGCCGACAAGAGCTTCACCTTCATTATGAAGACCCCGCCCGCGACGGTCCTCATCAAGAAGGCGGCCGGCATCAAGTCGGGTTCGGCCAAGCCGCACACCGACAAGGTCGGTTCGATTACGCGTGCTCAGGTCGAAGAAATCGCCAAGGCCAAGATGCCTGACCTGACCGCCGCGAACATGGACGCCGCCGTGCGTACCATCGCCGGTTCCGCGCGCAGCATGGGCATCACGGTGGAGGGGCTCTGATCATGGCGAAGCTTTCGAAACGAGTTCAGGCGCTGCGCGCCAAGGTTGACGCCAATCGCGTCTACACCGTCGCCGAGGCTCTCGCGCTGGTGAAGGAGTGCGCGACCGCCAAGTTCGACGAATCGGTCGATATCGCCGTGAATCTCGGCGTTGATGCACGCAAGTCCGATCAGGTCGTGCGCGGCTCCGTCGTGCTGCCGGCTGGTACCGGCAAGAGCGTGCGCGTTGCCGTGTTCGCCCAAGGCGACAAGGCCGAAGCTGCCCGCGCCGCCGGCGCCGACGTCGTCGGTTTCGACGATCTCGCCGAGCAGGTCAAGGCTGGCAACATCGACTTCGACCTCTGCATTGCCACGCCGGACGCCATGCGTGTCGTCGGTCAGCTGGGCCAGATCCTCGGTCCGCGCGGCCTGATGCCGAACCCGAAGGTCGGTACCGTGACCATGGATGTCACCACCGCCGTCAAGAACGCCAAGGCCGGTCAAGTCCAGTACCGCACCGACAAGGCGGGCATCGTGCATGCCACGATCGGCCGCGCTTCGTTCTCCGTCGAGGCGCTGCAGCAGAACCTCGGCGCGCTCGTCGAAGCGCTGCAGAAGGCCAAGCCGGCCGCCTCGAAGGGCGTCTACCTGCGCCGCGTCGCCGTGTCGAGCACCATGGGTACCGGCGTGCGCGTCGAGCCGTCGAGCATCAACGCAGCCTGATTGGGCTGTACAACGAACTTTGGGACGCTTCGCGCGCAAGTGCGGAGCGGATCGTCAAAGACCGCAGGTGTGGACGCTCCGGCGACTGCTTAAGCATCCTCGGATGGCCTGCGCAGACGGTGTGCCCAGAACAGGATTCTGGCCGATTCGTCGGCCGCGCTCCTGATCCAGGTCGCCGTGGGTGCGAGCCGTGAAGTGTGGTTCGCGTGTGGACTTGAAAGGAGGAAAGGCCTGTGGGTCTCAATCTTGATGACAAGAAAGCCGTAGTGGCAGAGGTGTCGGCACGGGTGGCCAACGCTCAGACCATCGCGGTGGCCGAGTATCGCGGCATTGAAGTGGGTGATCTCACTGTGCTGCGTGCGAAGGCCCGCGAAGCTGGCGTGTACCTGCGTGTGCTGAAGAACACCCTGGTGCGCCGTGCGATCGCCGAAACCCCGTTCGCCGGGTTGTCGGATCAGCTGACTGGTCCGCTGATCTATGGCATTTCGGAAGATCCGGTTGCTGCAGCCAAGGTGCTGAACGACTTCGCCAAGGGCAACGACAAGCTGGTGCTGAAGGCCGGTTCCTATGCGGGCAATACGCTCGACAAGGCCGGCGTGCAGGCGCTCGCATCGATCCCGAGCCGCGAAGAGTTGCTCGCCAAGCTGCTGGGCGTCATGCAGGCGCCGGTTACCGGCTTCGCTTGCACGCTGGCCGCCCTCGCCAAGAAGCGCGAGGAAGAGGCGGCTGCCTGACCGTTTTCCGAAAAAGTTTCGATTTAGGAGTGATTTGACATGGCTATCAGCAAAGAAGACATCCTCGAAGCCGTTGGCTCGATGACCGTGATGGAACTGAACGACCTGGTGAAGGCGTTCGAAGAGAAGTTCGGTGTTTCCGCTGCCTCGATGGCGGTTGCAGCCCCGGGCGCAGGCGCCGCAGCTGCGGTCGTTGAAGAGAAGACCGAATTCGACGTCGTCTTGCTTGCAGCTGGCGAGAAGAAGGTTGAAGTGATCAAGGTCGTCCGCGCTGCCACGGGCCTGGGCCTGAAGGAAGCGAAGGACCTGGTCGACGGTGCACCGAAGACCGTCAAGGAAGCTGCTCCGAAGGCCGACGCCGAGGCGCTCAAGAAGCAACTCGAAGACGCTGGCGCGAAGGTCGAGATCAAGTAATACCGAGTTGTCTCTCGGGGCTGGCGCTCATCCGGGCGCCAGCCCTTTCGTGCTTTGTAAATCCAAGAAGCCAGAACCCAGCGCGAGTTACGGTGTCCAAAAGCCTATCGCCTGGCCCGATCTCCTCGGGGCGCTGTGTTCTGTCTCTTTGACGTCCGACCTCTACCCGGAGCATCCATGGCGTATTCCTACACCGAAAAGAAACGTATCCGCAAGAGCTTCGCCAAGCGCGCGGCAGTGCTGGACGTACCTTTCCTCCTCGCCACCCAGATCGAGTCGTTCGCCTCGTTCCTGCAGGCCGAAACGCCGCCGCTGACACGCCTGAATCAGGGCTTGCAGGCCGCTTTCACCTCGATCTTCCCGATCGCAAGCCACAGTGGCAATGCGCGGCTCGAATTCGTGCAATACATGCTCGGCGAGCCGGCGTTCGACGTGAAGGAATGCCAGCAGCGCGGTCTGACCTTCGCGTCGCCGCTGCGCGCGCGGGTGCGCCTGGTGATCCTCGACCGCGACGCGCCGAAGGAGACGGTGAAGGAAGTCAAGGAGCAGGAAGTGTACATGGGCGAGATTCCGCTCATGACCTCTACCGGTTCGTTTGTAATCAACGGCACCGAGCGCGTGATCGTGTCGCAGCTCCACCGCTCGCCTGGCGTGTTTTTCGAGCACGACCGCGGCAAGACTCACTCGTCGGGCAAACTGCTGTTCTCGGCACGTATCATTCCCTACCGCGGTTCCTGGCTCGACTTCGAATTCGATCCGAAGGACTGCCTGTTCTTCCGCGTGGACCGTCGCCGCAAGATGCCCGCGACGATCCTGCTGCGTGCCATCGGCATGACGCCGGAGCAGATCCTCGAGACTTTCCACGACTTCGATACGTTCCAGCTCAGGGGTGAAGAGGTCGCCTTCGAGCTGGTACCGGATCGCCTGCGCGGCGACGTGGCCAAGTTCGACATCACCGACGGTGACGGCAAGGTCATCGTCGCGCGCGACAAGCGCATCACGGCAAAGCACATCCGCGAGCTCGAGCAGGCCGGCATCAAGACCATGGTCGTGCCCGACGATTTCGTGCTGGGGCGCATCGTTGCCCGCAACGTCGTCGACCCCGAGACCGGTGAACTGATCGCGCGCGCCAATGACGAGATCACGGAAGACCTGCTTGGCAAGCTGCGCGACGCGGGCGTGAAGGATCTGCAGACTCTGTACGTCAACGACCTCGATCGCGGCCCCTACATCTCGCAGACGCTGCGTATCGATGAGACGGCCGACCAGTGGGCCGCGCGCGTCGCCATCTACCGCATGATGCGCCCGGGCGAGCCGCCCACCGAGGACGCCGTCGAGGCGCTGTTCCAGGGTCTCTTCTACTCGGAAGAGCGCTACGACCTGTCGTCGGTTGGCCGCATGAAGTTCAACCGCCGCGCCTATCCCGAGAAAATCGAGGACAAGGCGCCTGGTTGGCTCAAGCGCTTCTACGAGATCGTCGGTGCTCGCGGTGAAGAGGGTACCGCGACCCTTTCGAACGAGGACATCCTCGCTGTGATGAGCGTTCTGGTCGAACTGCGCAACGGCCGCGGCGAGATCGACGACATCGACCACCTCGGTAACCGCCGCGTGCGTTCGGTTGGCGAGCTCGCCGAGAACCAGTTCCGTGCCGGGCTGGTGCGCGTCGAGCGCGCCGTCAAGGAACGCCTGTCGCAGGCGGAATCCGACAACCTGATGCCGCACGACCTGATCAATGCGAAGCCGATTTCGGCCGCGATCAAGGAGTTCTTCGGCTCCAGCCAGTTGTCGCAGTTCATGGACCAGACCAACCCGTTGTCCGAGATCACGCACAAGCGTCGGGTCTCGGCCCTCGGCCCGGGCGGTCTGACGCGCGAGCGTGCCGGCTTCGAGGTGCGCGACGTGCATCCGACGCACTACGGCCGCGTGTGCCCGATCGAGACGCCGGAAGGTCCGAACATTGGCCTGATCAACTCGCTGGCCGTGTATGCGCAGACCAATCGCCACGGCTTCCTCGAAACGCCGTACCGCAAGGTCGCCGACGGCAAGGTCACCGACCAGATCGATTTTCTGTCGGCGATCGAGGAAGGTCAGTACGTTATCGCTCAAGCGAACGCCGACATCGGCGAAGACGGCACCCTGCAGGGCGACCTTGTGTCGTGCCGTCATAAGGGCGAATTCACGCTGGCGATGGCCGACCAAGTCCAGTACATGGACGTCGCGCCCGGCCAGATCGTATCGGTTGCAGCTTCCCTGATCCCGTTCCTCGAGCACGACGACGCGAACCGCGCGCTTATGGGCGCGAACATGCAGCGTCAGGCGGTTCCCTGCCTGCGTCCCGAAAAGCCGCTGGTCGGTACCGGCATCGAGCGCACGGTCGCGGTGGACTCGGGCACGGCCGTGCAGGCGATGCGCGGCGGCATGGTCGACTATGTCGACGCGAACCGGATCGTGGTGCGTGTCAATGACGACGAAACCCTCGCGGGCGAAGTCGGCGTCGACATCTACAACATGATCAAGTACACGCGCTCGAACCAAAACACCAACATCAACCAGCGCCCGATCGTGAAGGTCGGCGACCTCATCGGCAAGGGCGACGTGATCGCCGACGGTGCCTCGACCGACCTCGGCGAGCTCGCCCTCGGCCAGAACATGCTGGTCGCATTCATGCCGTGGAACGGCTACAACTTCGAGGACTCGATTCTCATCTCCGAGCGCGTCGTCGCCGAGGACCGCTTCACCTCGATCCACATCGAGGAGCTGACGGTCGTTGCGCGTGACACCAAGCTCGGGCCCGAGGAAATCACGCGCGACATCGCTTCTCTGGGCGAGGCGCAGCTGTCGCGACTCGACGAGTCGGGCATCGTGTACATCGGTGCGGAAGTGGATGCTGGCGACGTGCTCGTCGGCAAGGTCACGCCGAAGGGCGAGACCCAACTCACTCCCGAAGAGAAGTTGCTGCGCGCGATTTTCGGCGAAAAGGCGTCCGACGTTAAGGACACCTCGCTGCGCGTGCCCTCCGGCATGAACGGCACCGTCATCGACGTGCAGGTGTTCACCCGCGAAGGTATCGAGCGCGACAAGCGTGCCCAGTCGATCATCGACGACATGCTGCGCAGCTTCAAGACCGACCTCGCCGACCAGATGCGTATCGTCGAGCGCGACGCCTTCGCGCGTATCCGTCGCCTGATCACCGGCCACAAGGCCAACGGCGGGCCGAAGAAGCTGGCGAAGGGTGCCGAGATCACCGCCGACTACCTCGACTCGCTCGAGTTCTATCACTGGTTCGACATCCGCATGGCGGACGAAGAACTGGCGACTCAACTCGAGGCGGTCCGCGAAGGTCTGGAAAAGACCCGCAAGGACTTCGAGCAGGCCTTC
The DNA here is from genome assembly GCF_001190925.1 of Azoarcus sp. CIB. NCBI lineage: Bacteria > Pseudomonadati > Pseudomonadota > Betaproteobacteria > Rhodocyclales > Zoogloeaceae > Azoarcus > Azoarcus sp. CIB. The sequence goes on along the minus strand of NZ_CP011072.1, from coordinate 4,500,311 downwards.
GAGATCAAGAAGAAAAAGCTCACCCAGGGCGACGAACTGCCCCCGGGCGTGCAGAAGATGGTCAAGGTCTACCTCGCCGTGAAGCGTCGCCTGCAGCCCGGCGACAAGATGGCCGGTCGTCACGGTAACAAGGGTGTGGTCTCGCGCATCGTTCCGGTCGAGGACATGCCGCACATGGCCGACGGTACGCCGGTGGACATCGTGCTGAACCCGCTGGGTGTGCCGTCGCGTATGAACATCGGCCAGATCCTCGAGACTCATCTCGGCTGGGCAGCGAAGGCGCTCGGCAACCGGATCGGTCAGATGGTCCGCTCGAACACCGCAGCGGCTGAAATCCGCGACCTGCTCGAGCAGATTTACAACACGAAGGGTCATCCCGAGGATCTCGCGAGCCTCAACGACAAGGAAGTCGTGGAGCTCGCTTCGAACCTGAGCAAGGGCGTGCCGTTTGCGACGCCGGTGTTCGACGGCGCGAAGGAAGAGGAGATCGAGGCCATGTTCGCGCTGGCGGGCATCGAGTCCGGCGGGCAGGTCGCGCTGTATGACGGCCGTACCGGCGAGGCCTTCGACCGCAAGGTCACGGTCGGCTACAAGCACGTGCTGAAGCTGCACCACCTGGTCGATGACAAGATGCACGCCCGTTCGACCGGCCCATACTCCCTCGTTACCCAGCAGCCGCTGGGCGGCAAGGCGCAGTTCGGTGGCCAGCGCTTCGGTGAAATGGAAGTGTGGGCGCTCGAGGCCTACGGCGCGGCCTATACGCTGCAGGAAATGCTCACCGTGAAGTCCGACGACGTGACCGGCCGTACCAAGGTGTACGAAAGCATCGTCAAGGGCGAGCACAAGATCGATGCGGGCATGCCCGAGTCCTTCAATGTGCTGGTGAAGGAAATCCGCTCGCTCGCGATCGACATCGATCTGGACACGTACTGAACCGGGTTAATGCCCACGAAGCCACCCGGACGGAGTGATTTATGAAAAGCCTGCTCGCTGACCTGTTCAAGCAAACCCTGCCGAACGAAGACCAGTTCGACGCGATCACCATCGGCCTCGCATCGCCGGACAAGATCCGCTCGTGGTCGTACGGTGAGGTTAAGAAGCCCGAGACCATTAACTACCGTACCTTCAAGCCCGAGCGCGACGGCCTGTTCTGCGCCAAGATCTTCGGGCCGGTGAAGGATTACGAATGCCTGTGCGGGAAGTACAAGCGCCTCAAGCACCGCGGCGTGATCTGCGAGAAGTGCGGCGTCGAGGTGACGCTGTCGAAGGTGCGCCGCGAACGCATGGCGCACATCGAACTCGCGAGCCCCACCGCGCACATCTGGTTCCTGAAGAGCCTGCCCAGCCGCCTCGGCATGGTGCTCGACATGACCCTGCGCGACATCGAGCGCGTGCTGTATTTCGAAGCCTTCGTGGTGGTCGAGCCGGGCATGACTCCGCTCAACCGCGCCCAGCTGCTCACCGAGGACGACTACCTCGCGAAGGTCGAGGAGTATGGTGACGAGTTCGACGCGCTGATGGGCGCCGAGGGTATCCGCGGCCTGTTGCGCACGCTCGATGTCCAGCTCGAGATCGAGAAGCTGCGCGGTGACCTCGAGACAACCAACTCGGAAGCCAAGATCAAGAAGTACTCCAAGCGCCTGAAGGTGCTCGAGGCCTTCCAGCAGTCTGGCATCAAGCCCGAGTGGATGATTCTCGAGGTCCTGCCGGTGCTGCCGCCGGACCTGCGTCCGCTGGTGCCGCTGGACGGTGGCCGCTTCGCAACCTCCGACCTCAACGACCTCTATCGTCGCGTCATCAACCGGAACAACCGCCTCAAGCGCCTGCTCGAACTCAAGGCGCCCGAGATCATCGTGCGCAACGAAAAGCGCATGCTGCAGGAAGCGGTCGACTCGCTGCTCGACAACGGCCGCCGCGGCAAGGCGATGACCGGTGCGAACAAGCGACCGCTGAAGTCCCTCGCCGACATGATCAAGGGCAAAGGCGGCCGCTTCCGACAGAACCTGCTCGGCAAGCGCGTCGACTACTCGGGCCGTTCGGTCATCGTGGTCGGCCCGCAGCTCAAGCTGCACCAGTGCGGCCTGCCCAAGCTGATGGCGCTCGAACTGTTCAAGCCCTTCATCTTCAACAAGCTCGAACTGATGGGGCTCGCGACGACCATCAAGCAGGCGAAGAAGATGGTCGAGAGCCAGGAGCCGGTGGTGTGGGACATCCTCGAAGAGGTGATCCGCGAGCATCCGGTCATGCTGAACCGTGCGCCGACGCTGCACCGTCTCGGTATCCAGGCCTTCGAACCCGTCCTGATCGAAGGCAAGGCGATCCAGTTGCACCCGCTCGTCTGCGTCGCGTTTAACGCCGACTTCGACGGTGACCAGATGGCCGTCCACGTGCCGCTGTCGCTTGAGGCACAGATGGAAGCGCGCACGCTGATGCTCGCGTCGAACAACGTGCTCTCGCCCGCTAACGGCGAGCCGATCATCGTGCCGTCGCAGGACATCGTTCTCGGCCTGTACTACGCGACCCGCGAGGGCGTGAACGCGCTCGGCGAAGGCATGGCATTGTCGGACGTCGGCGAGTTGAAGCGCGCCTACGAGTCGAAGCAGTTGTCGCTGCACGCTCGTGTGTCAGTCCGCCTGAAGGAAATCGAAGTCGGCGCCGACGGCGAGCGCCGCGAGAAGATCACCCGTTACAACACGACGGCCGGCCGCGCTATGCTGTCGGAAATCCTGCCGCCGGGACTGCCCTTCAGCGTGATCGACAAGCCGCTGAAAAAGAAAGAAATCTCCAAGCTGATCAACGCCTCGTTCCGTCGCTGCGGTCTGAAGGAAACGGTCGTGTTTGCGGACAAACTGATGCAGTTCGGCTTCCGCCTGGCAACGCGCGCCGGCATCTCGATCGCCGTCAAGGACATGTTGGTCCCGACTCTGAAGGACTCGCTGATCCATGCAGCCGAACAGGAGGTCAAGGAGATCGCCCGCCAGTACACGTCCGGTCTCGTGACGGACGGCGAGCGCTACAACAAGGTCGTCGATATCTGGGGCCGTGCCGGTGACCAAGTCGCCAAGGCGATGATGGACCAGCTCGGCCAGGAAGATGTCGTCAATCGCAACGGCGACACCGTCAAGCAGGAGTCGTTCAACTCCATCTACATGATGGCCGACTCCGGTGCGCGTGGTTCGGCTGCGCAGATCCGTCAGCTCGCCGGCATGCGCGGCCTGATGGCGAAGCCGGACGGCTCCATCATCGAGACGCCGATCACGACGAACTTCCGCGAAGGTCTGAACGTTCTGCAGTACTTCATCTCAACGCACGGTGCGCGTAAGGGCCTGGCGGATACCGCGCTGAAGACCGCCAACTCCGGTTACCTGACCCGCCGTCTGGTTGACGTGACTCAGGATCTGGTCGTCACCGAGGACGACTGCGGCACGCGCGACGGCTTCGTGATGAAGGCACTCATCGAGGGCGGCGAAGTCATCGAAGCGCTGCGCGAACGGATTCTCGGTCGTGTCTGTGCCGAAGATGTCGTGAATCCGGACTCCCAGGAAACGGAAATCGAGGCGGGCACGCTGCTCGACGAGGATGCTGTCGATCTGATCGAACGCCTCGGCATCGACGAAGTGAAGGTCCGCACTGCGCTGACCTGCGCAACGCGCTATGGCCTCTGCGGCAAGTGCTACGGGCGCGATCTCGGTCGTGGCAGCGAGGTGAACGTCGGCGAAGCGGTCGGCGTTATCGCGGCGCAGTCGATCGGCGAGCCGGGCACGCAGCTCACAATGCGTACCTTCCACGTCGGTGGTGCAGCGTCGCGGGCAGCCGCTGCGAGCGGCGTCGAATCGAAGTCGGCCGGTACGATCCGCTTCGCCGGCAACATGCGTTATGTGTCGAACGCGAAGGGCGAGAAAGTCATCATCGCGCGTTCTGCCGAGATCGTTGTCGCCGACGACATGGGCCGCGAGCGCGAGCGCCACAAGCTGCCGTACGGCGCGACCCTGCTGGTCGATGACGGTGCGGCGATCAAGGCAGGGGTCATGCTCGCGACGTGGGATCCGCACACCCGTCCGATCGTCACGGAATACTCCGGTACCGTGAAGTTCGAGAACGTCGAGGAAGGCGTCACCGTCGCGAAGCAGATCGACGAGGTGACTGGTCTGTCGACCCTGGTCGTTATCGACGGCAAGCGCCGTAGCACCGGTTCGTCGTCGAAGGGCGTGCGCCCGCAAGTGAAGCTGCTCGACGAGAACGGGGAGGAGGTGAAAATCGCCGGCACCGATCATTCGGTGGCGATCACCTTCCAGGTCGGGTCACTCATCACCGTGAAGGACGGCCAGGTCATCGGCGTCGGCGACATCCTTGCGCGTATTCCGCAGGAGTCGGCGAAGACTCGCGACATTACCGGCGGTCTGCCGCGCGTCGCTGAACTGTTCGAAGCTCGTCCGCCGAAGGACGCCGGCGTGCTTGCGGAATACACCGGCACCGTTTCGTTCGGCAAGGACACCAAGGGCAAGCAGCGTTTGGTGATCACCGAGGCCGACGGCACGGTGCACGAGTTCCTGATCCCGAAGGACAAGCACGTCATGGTGCACGACGGGCAGGTCGTCAACAAGGGCGAGTTGATCGTCGACGGCCCTGCGGACCCGCACGACATTCTGCGTCTGCAGGGTATCGAGGCGCTGGCCCGCTACATCATCGACGAAGTGCAGGACGTGTACCGTTTGCAGGGCGTTAAGATCAACGACAAGCATATCGAGGTGATCGTTCGCCAGATGCTGCGTCGCGTGGTCATCACGGACGCCGGCGACACCAAGTTCATCCGCGAGGAGCAGGTCGAGCGTTCCGAAGTCCTCGACGAGAACGATCGTGTCGAAGGCGACAGCAAGCTGCCGGCGCAGTACCAGAACGTCCTGCTCGGCATCACCAAGGCATCGCTATCGACCGATTCGTTCATCTCCGCCGCATCCTTCCAGGAAACGACGCGCGTGCTGACCGAAGCGGCCATCATGGGCAAGCGCGACGAACTGCGCGGGCTCAAGGAAAACGTCATCGTCGGCCGGCTCATTCCCGCCGGTACTGGCATGGCGTACCACCGCAACCGCCGCGCGCAGACGGCGGGCGAGGATCTCGGCGCCGAGCATGCATGGGCGGCGATGCAGGAACAACCGTCGGAAGTACCCGACGGCGTCTCGCAAGATGTGCAGGCCGGTTGACTTTTGCCGGCTTGTCGGGATAACATCCGGCCTCTTTTTGTGGACTGACCAATCGTAGTCAGCCTCAGCCGGAATCAACCGCCCGGGGCGGCCTCAAGGGCTGTCCCGGTATAATGGAAAATTCTCAAGCTATGCCAACAATTAATCAGCTCGTCCGCAAGCCCCGGCAACTTGCAGTCGTCAAGAGCAAAGTGCCGGCGCTCGATGCATGTCCGCAGAAGCGTGGCGTGTGCACTCGCGTCTATACCACGACGCCTAAGAAGCCGAACTCTGCGCTGCGAAAGGTCGCGAAAGTTCGTCTGACGAACGGCTTCGAAGTGATCTCGTATATCGGTGGCGAAGGCCACAACCTTCAGGAGCACTCGGTGGTCCTGATTCGCGGCGGTCGTGTGAAGGACTTGCCGGGTGTGCGCTACCACATCGTCCGCGGTTCGCTCGACCTGCAGGGCGTCAAGGATCGTAAGCAGTCGCGCTCGAAGTACGGCGCCAAGCGTCCGAAGAAATCCTAATTGTCGGCATTCAGAAATAGCTAGAGGTTGCCATGCCCCGTCGTCGCGAAGTACCCAAGCGTGAAATCCTGCCGGATCCGAAGTTCGGTTCCCAGGATGTTTCCAAGTTCATCAATGTGATCATGCAGGCCGGCAAAAAGTCGGTTGCTGAGCGCATCGTCTACGGCGCGTTCGCGCACATCTCCGGCAAGGCCGGGAAGGACCCGCTAGAGGTCTTCTCGTCTGCGGTCGCGAATGTCAAGCCGGTAGTCGAGGTCAAAAGCCGTCGCGTTGGTGGTGCCAACTACCAGGTTCCGGTCGAAGTGCGCCCGTCGCGCCGCATGGCGCTGTCGATGCGCTGGCTGCGCGAAGCGGCCCGCAAGCGCGCAGAGAAGTCGATGGCTCAGCGCCTCGCCGGCGAACTGCTTGAGGCTGCCGAAGGTCGTGGTGCCGCGATGAAGAAGCGCGAAGAAGTGCACCGTATGGCCGAGGCGAACAAGGCGTTCTCGCACTACCGCTTCTAAGCGGCTTCGGACAGCGGTTAATCGGGCCCTGGCAAGGGCTCGATTGTTTTGTAATAAGACACTTGGACTTTCGCGCCTAGCGCGAATTCTGGAAGGCAGGATAAACCGTGGCTCGCAAGACTCCCATTGAGCGCTACCGCAATATCGGTATCTCCGCTCACATCGACGCCGGCAAGACAACGACGACCGAGCGCATTCTTTTCTACACCGGTGTGAATCACAAGATCGGTGAAGTTCATGATGGCGCCGCGACCATGGACTGGATGGAGCAGGAGCAGGAGCGGGGTATCACCATTACCTCGGCTGCGACGACCTGCTTCTGGAAGGGCATGGACCTGTCGTTCCCCGAGCACCGTTTCAACATCATCGACACCCCGGGGCACGTGGACTTCACGATCGAGGTCGAGCGCTCGATGCGCGTGCTCGATGGTGCGTGCATGGTGTATTGCGCGGTCGGCGGCGTTCAGCCCCAGTCGGAAACCGTGTGGCGTCAGGCGACCAAGTACAAGGTGCCGCGACTAGCTTTCGTGAACAAGATGGATCGCCAGGGCGCGAACTTCTTTAAGGTATACGAGCAGATGCGCACCCGCCTGAAGGCGAATCCGGTGCCCATCGTGATCCCGATTGGTGCCGAAGAATCGTTCGTCGGCGTCGTTGACCTGGTTCGTATGAAGGCGATCTACTGGGACGAAGCCAGTCAGGGTATGAAGTTCGAGTACCGCGATATCCCCTCTGAACTTGAGGCGGATGCGCAGGAATGGCGCGAGAAAATGGTCGAAGCGGCTGCCGAAGCCAGCGAGGAGCTCATGAACGAGTACCTCGAGAACGGCGACCTGTCGACCGACAAGATCAACGCCGGTCTGCGCCAGCGCACCATTGCCTGCGAAATTCAGCCGATGCTGTGCGGCACCGCGTTCAAGAACAAGGGCGTGCAGCGCATGCTCGATGCCGTGATCGAGTTGCTCCCTTCACCGGTGGACATCCCGCCGGTTTCGGGTACCGATGACGACGAAAAGCCGGTCGTTCGCAAGGCGGATGATTCGGAGAAGTTCTCTGCGCTCGCGTTCAAGCTCATGACGGACCCGTTCGTCGGTCAGCTCACGTTCGTGCGCGTTTACTCCGGCGTCCTGCAGTCGGGCGAGACCGTGCTGAACTCGGTCAAGGGGAAGAAGGAGCGCATCGGCCGTATTCTGCAGATGCATGCCAACGAGCGTCACGAGATCAAGGAAGTTCTCGCCGGCGACATCGCCGCGTGTGTGGGCCTCAAGGAAGTGACGACGGGCGAGACGCTGTGCGACCCGAGCGCTCCGATCATCCTCGAGCGCATGGTCTTTCCTGAGCCCGTGATCCACGTCGCGGTCGAACCGAAGACCAAGAGCGATCAGGAAAAGATGGGCATCGCGCTAAGCCGTCTGGCTGCCGAAGACCCGTCCTTCCGTGTGCGCACCGACGAGGAGTCGGGCCAGACGATCATCTCGGGTATGGGCGAACTGCACCTGGAGATCATCGTTGATCGCATGAAGCGCGAGTTCAACGTTGAGGCGAACGTCGGCGCGCCGCAGGTGGCCTATCGTGAGGCGATCCGCAAGGCGGTCGAGCAGGAAGGCAAATTCGTCAAGCAGTCAGGCGGCCGCGGCCAGTTCGGTCATGTCTGGATCAAGGTCGAGCCGAACGAGACCGGCAAGGGCTACGAATTCGTCGATGCGATCAAAGGCGGCACGGTCCCGCGCGAGTACATTCCCGCCGTCGACAAGGGTTTGCAGGAGACCCTGCCGGCCGGCGTTCTCGCAGGTTTCCCGGTTGTCGACGTGAAGGTTACGCTGTTCGACGGTTCCTATCACGACGTCGACTCGAATGAAAACGCGTTCAAGATGGCGGCGTCGATGGCATTCAAGGATGCGATGCGCAAGGCCAGCCCGGTTCTGCTCGAGCCGATGATGGCGGTTGTCGTCGAGACGCCCGAAGACTACATGGGTAACGTCATGGGTGACCTGTCCGGTCGCCGCGGTATCGTTCAGGGTATGGATGATCTGCCTGGCGGCATGAAGGAAGTGAAGGCGGAGGTGCCGCTGGCCGAAATGTTCGGCTACGCGACGCAGTTGCGTTCGCTGTCGCAGGGGCGTGCGACGTACTCGATGGAATTCAAGCACTACTCCGAAGCGCCGAAGAGCGTTGCGGAGGCGGTGATCAGCAATCGTAGCAAGTAACGGAACTCAAGCGAGGATTCTCACAATGGCTAAAGGCAAGTTTGAGCGGACGAAACCGCACGTAAACGTTGGGACGATCGGCCACGTTGACCATGGCAAGACGACCCTGACGGCAGCGATCACGACGATTCTGTCGTCGAAGTTCGGCGGCGAGGCGAAGGCCTACGACCAGATCGACGCGGCGCCGGAAGAAAAGGCGCGCGGCATCACGATCAACACCGCGCACGTCGAATACGAGACGGCTGCGCGTCACTACGCTCACGTCGATTGCCCGGGGCACGCCGACTACGTCAAGAACATGATCACCGGTGCGGCGCAGATGGATGGCGCGATCCTGGTCGTGTCGGCCGCTGACGGCCCGATGCCGCAGACCCGCGAGCACATCCTGCTGGCGCGTCAGGTCGGTGTCCCGTACATCATCGTCTTCATGAACAAGTGCGACATGGTCGACGACGAAGAGCTGCTCGAGCTCGTCGAGATGGAAGTGCGCGAACTGCTGTCGAAGTACGACTTCCCGGGCGACGACATTCCCATCATCAAGGGTTCGGCGCTGAAGGCGATCGAAGGCGACAAGGGCGACCTGGGCGAAGGCGCCATCATGAAGCTGGCCGAAGCGCTGGACAGCTACATCCCGACGCCCGAGCGCGCGATCGACAAGCCCTTCCTGCTGCCGATCGAAGACGTGTTCTCGATCTCCGGTCGTGGCACCGTGGTCACCGGTCGTGTCGAGCGTGGCATCGTCAAGGTTGGTGAAGAAGTCGAAATCGTCGGCATCAAGCCCACGGTCAAGACCATCTGCACCGGCGTCGAAATGTTCCGCAAGCTGCTCGATCAGGGCCAGGCGGGCGACAACGTCGGCGTGCTGCTGCGCGGCACCAAGCGCGAAGACGTCGAGCGTGGTCAGGTCCTGTGCAAGCCGGGCTCGATCAAGCCGCACACCCACTTCACGGGCGAAGTGTACGTGCTGTCGAAGGAAGAGGGTGGGCGTCACACCCCGTTCTTCAACAACTATCGTCCGCAGTTCTACTTCCGTACCACCGACGTGACCGGTTCGATCGTGCTGCCGGAAGGCACCGAGATGGTCATGCCGGGTGACAACGTGTCGATCACGGTGAAGCTGCTGGCTCCGATCGCCATGGAAGAAGGTCTGCGTTTTGCGATCCGCGAAGGCGGCCGTACCGTTGGCGCCGGCGTCGTCGCCAAGATCATCGAGTAATAGCTTCGTTCAATGCCCCCGGGGTAGTTGCCCCGGGGTTTTTGCTCTTTTAAGGACTGCAACATGCAAAACCAGAAGATTCGTATCCGTCTGAAGGCCTTCGACTACCGATTGATCGACCAGTCGGCGCTCGAGATCGTCGACACCGCCAAGCGTACCGGTGCTGTCGTTCGCGGTCCCGTCCCGCTGCCGACCCGGATCGAACGCTTTGACCTTCTGCGTTCGCCGCACGTCAACAAGACCTCGCGCGACCAGTTCGAGATTCGCACCCATCAGCGTCTGATGGATATCATCGATCCGACTGACAAGACGGTCGATGCGCTGATGAAGCTGGACCTGCCGGCCGGCGTCGACGTTGAGATCAAGCTGCAGTAAGTCGTCCGCGCTTGCGGAGTTTGAAAAAAGGCCGGTATAATCCGGCCTTTGCGTCTTTTGGCGCAATTCATGTGATAGGGCCCGGTCAATCGTAACCGGGGATCAGGAGAAAAAAATGAGTCTAGGCCTTGTAGGACGCAAGGTTGGCATGACTCGCATTTTCGCCGAGGACGGTCGTAGCGTCCCGGTGACGGTGCTTGATGTTGCCAATAACCGCGTTACCCAAGTCAAGACGCCTGAAACCGACGGCTATGCCGCGGTTCAGGTGGCTTTCGGCAAGCGCCGTGCGAGTCGCGTCAATAAGGCGCTCGCCGGGCATCTCGCCAAGGCTGGCGTTGAAGCCGGTCATACCCTCCGCGAATTCACTGTCGATCCGGCGCAGCTGGCTGGCCTGAAGGCTGGTGACGTGATCAGCGTGGAACTCTTTGCGGTCGGTCAGACGGTCGATGTGACCGGTACCTCGATCGGTAAGGGGTTTTCGGGTGTCATCAAGCGACACAATTTCTCGTCGAACCGTGCGTCGCACGGTAACTCGGTGTCGCATAACAGCCCGGGTTCGATCGGTATGGCGCAGGATCCGGGTCGCGTATTCCCGGGCAAGCGTATGGCTGGCCAATACGGCAATGTGACCCGCACGACGCAGAGTCTCGAAGTGGTTCGCGTTGATGTCGAGCGTCAGTTGCTCCTGGTCAAGGGGGCAGTGCCGGGTTCGAAGGGCGGCGACGTTATCGTCCGTCCCGCGGTCAAGGCCCGTGGCTGAGCGAGGACGTGATGGAACTTAAAGTATTGAACGATCAGGGTGTGCAGGCGGCGACGCTGCAGGCTTCTGATGCGCTCTTCGGGCGCGACTACAACGAGGCGCTGATTCACCAGGTCGTCGTTGCCTATATGGCTAACGCACGCTCGGGTAATCGTGCGCAGAAGGGGCGTTCCGAGGTCGCGAAGTCGACCCGTAAGCCGTGGCGCCAGAAGGGTACGGGCCGTGCCCGTGCCGGTATGGCATCGAGTCCGCTGTGGCGCGGTGGTGGTCGGACCTTCCCGAATTCCCCGGAAGAGAATTTTTCGCAGAAGCTGAACCGCAAGATGTACCGCGCGGGCGTTGCGTCGATTCTGTCGCAGCTGGCGCGCGAAGACCGTCTGGCGGTGGTCGAGAACTTCAGCGTCGAGGCGCCGAAGACCAAGCTTCTGTCGCAGAAGCTGAAGGGTATGGGGTTGGACTCCGTGCTGGTTATCACGGATCAGTTCGACGAGAACCTGTTCCTGTCGTCGCGTAACCTGCACAGGGTGCTGGTGCTCGAAGTCAGCGAGACGGATCCGGTGGCCCTGGTGCACTACGATCGCGTGATCGTGACCAAGGGTGCGCTGGCCAAGATGGAGGAGGCCTGGCAATGAGCGGATTTAGCCAAGAGCGTCTGATGCAGGTGCTGCTCGCGCCCCAGATCTCCGAGAAGGCGACTTTTATCGCCGACAAGAACGAGCAGGTCGTGTTCAAGGTCGCGTCGTGCGCGACGAAGCCTGAAGTCAAGGCTGCCGTCGAGTTGCTGTTCAAGGTCGAGGTCAAGTCGGTCCAGATCGCGAACGTGAAGGGCAAGGTCAAGCGCTTCGGCAAGATGACCGGTCGTCGCAAAGGCTGGAAGAAGGCCTTCGTGTGCCTGAGGCCGGGCCAGGAAATCAACTTCGCGGCCGGGGAGTAATAGTCATGGCACTGGTAAAACTCAAGCCTACGTCTGCCGGCCGTCGTGCGATGGTCAAGGTGGTGAATGCCGACCTCTACAAGGGTCGTCCGCTCGCCGCGCTCGTCGAGAAGCAGTCGAAGAATGCCGGTCGTAACAACAACGGCCACATTACCGTCCGCCACAAGGGCGGCGGTCACAAGCAGCACTACCGTCTGGTCGACTTCCGTCGCAACAAGGACGGGATCGCGGCGCGTGTCGAGCGCATCGAGTACGACCCGAACCGCTCGGCGAACATCGCGCTCGTCTGCTATGTCGATGGCGAGCGTGCGTACATCATCGCCCCGAAGGGTCTGGAAGTCGGTGCTCAGGTGATGAGTGGCGCCGAAGCGCCGATCAAGCCGGGCAACGTCCTGCCGATCCGCAATATTCCGGTCGGTTCGACGATCCACTGCGTCGAGATGATGCCTGGCAAGGGTGCGCAGATCGCGCGCGCCGCCGGTACGTCGGTTCAACTCCTGGCGCGTGAAGGCGCTTATGCCCAGATTCGTCTGCGCTCTGGCGAAGTGCGTCGCGTGCACGTCGAGTGTCGCGCCGCGATCGGGGTCGTGGGTAATGAAGAGCATGGTCTGCGCAAGATCGGCAAGGCCGGTGCAAACCGCTGGCGTGGTATCCGCCCGACCGTTCGCGGCGTGGCGATGAACCCGGTCGATCACCCGCACGGTGGCGGTGAAGGCCGCACTGGCGAAGGTGGTGTGCCGCGTAGCCCGTGGGGTCAGCCGGCCAAGGGTTATCGTACGCGCAGCAACAAGCGCACCGATACCATGATCGTGCAGCGTCGTCACAAGCGTTAAGGGGTAACAGATGGCACGTTCAATCAAAAAAGGCCCGTTTGTCGACGCGCACCTCCTGAAGAAGGTCGACGCCGTGCGGGTGAGCAACGACAAGCGTCCGATCAAGACGTGGTCGCGCCGTTCCACGGTGCTGCCCGACTTCGTCGGTCTCACGATCGCGGTGCATAACGGTCGCCAGCATGTTCCGGTGTTCGTCTCCGAGAACATGGTCGGCCACAAGCTGGGCGAGTTCGCGCTGACCCGTACGTTCAAGGGTCATGCAGCGAGCAAGAAGGCGAAGAGGTAAGGAGTCACCATGGAAACCAAAGCAATCCTCCGCGGTGTTCGCCTGTCGGCCCAGAAAGGCCGGCTGGTTGCGGACCAGGTGCGGGGCAAGCCGGTTGATCAGGCCCTGAACATTCTCGCCTTCTCGCCGAAGAAGGGCGCGCAGATCATCCGCAAGGTCGTCGAGTCGGCGATCGCGAACGCCGAACACAACGATGGCGCAGACATCGACACCCTCAAGGTGAAGACGATCTACGTCGAGGAAGGCACGTCGCTGAAGCGGTTCACGGCGCGCGCTAAAGGGCGCGGCAACCGCATCCTGAAGCCGACCTGCCATGTCTACGTGACCGTCGGGGAGTAAGGGGAAAATATGGGTCAGAAAATTCATCCGACCGGATTCCGTCTGGCGGTTACGCGCGACTGGAGCTCCCGCTGGTTCGCTTCGAGCCGCGACTACTCCAAGATGCTGCACGAGGACATCAAGGTTCGCGACTTCTTGAAGAAGAAGCTTGCGCACGCATCGGTCGGTCGCATCATCATCGAGCGTCCGGCCAAGAACGCGCGCATAACGCTATTCAGTGCGCGCCCCGGTGTAGTGATCGGCAAGAAGGGCGAAGACATCGAGCTGCTGAAGCGCGAGCTCCAGAAGATCATGGGTGTGCCGGTGCACGTCAATATCGAGGAAGTGCGCAAGCCGGAAGTCGATGCCAAGCTGATCGCCGATTCGATCGCCCAGCAGCTCGAGAAGCGCATCATGTTCCGCCGCGCCATGAAGCGCGCGATGCAGAACGCGATGCGTCTTGGTGCACAAGGCATCAAGATCATGAGCGCCGGTCGCCTCAACGGCGCCGAGATCGCGCGCACGGAGTGGTACCGCGAAGGTCGCGTGCCGCTGCATACCCTGCGTGCCGACATTGACTACGGGGTCGCGGAAGCAAGCACGACTTACGGCATCATCGGCATCAAGGTTTGGGTCTATAAGGGCGAGATGCTCGGTCGTAATGAGCGTCCGGCAGTCGTCGAAAACGAGAACGAGGCTCGTCGGGGCCGACGCGGCGCGCCGCGCGGTGCCGAGGGTGAAGGTCGCCCCGGTCGCCGTCCCGCACGCCGTGGCGGTGCTGAAGGGCAGGCCAAGCAGCCGCAAGAAAGCAGGGGTGAATGATGCTTCAGCCGACGAGAAGGAAATATCGAAAGGAGCAGAAGGGCCGTAACACCGGAGTGGCAACGCGCGGTGCGAAAGTTAGCTTCGGCGAATTCGGCCTCAAGGCAATTGGGCGCGGTCGCCTGACGGCCCGCCAGATTGAGTCTGCCCGTCGTGCGATGACTCGGCATATCAAGCGCGGCGGCCGGATCTGGATCCGGATCTTCCCGGACAAGCCGATCTCGAAGAAGCCTGCAGAAGTCCGTATGGGTAACGGCAAGGGTAACCCCGAGTACTGGGTTGCCGAGATTCAGCCGGGCAAGGTCCTGTACGAGATGGATGGTGTCGATGAGGCGCTGGCGCGTGAAGCGTTCCGCCTCGCAGCCGCGAAGCTGCCGCTCGAGACCGTGTTTGTTCACCGTCAACTGGGGTAATCATGAAAGCGAGTGAACTCCGCGCGAAAAGCGCCGGTGAATTGAATCAGGAATTGCTCGAGTTGCTGAAGGCGCAGTTCTCGCTGCGTATGCAGCTTGCGACGCAGCAGCTCGGCAACACAAGCCAACTCGGAAAGGTTCGCCACGACATCGCGCGTGTGCGTACCGTTCTGCGTGAAAAGGCAGGGCAGAAATGAGCGAACAAATCGAAAAGGTGCGTCGCGCCCTCGTCGGCCGTGTAGTCAGCGACAAGATGCAGAACACGGTTACCGTGTTGGTTGAGCGTCGCGTCAAGCACGAACTGTACGGAAAAGTGATTACGCGTTCGGCGAAGTATCATGCGCACGTCGAGGGCGGCATCGCTGCCGCCGGCGATTTGGTTGAGATCGAGGAGTGCCGTCCGATTTCCAAGACCAAGTCCTGGCGCGTCGCGAAGGTACTCGAGAAGGTAAGCGTAATCTAAGCAGAGTACGGGCTACTGCTGTGGACAGCTTGGCAGGTGACTGCCAAGCTGTTATAATTTTCTTTCTTTGCTTTTCGCTCTTCGGGGCTCCCTACCCGTACGGGTTCCAAGACTGACCGCTGTAGCGGGGCAAGTTGGAGATAAATTCATGATTCAAATGCAGTCCATTCTGGATGTCGCCGACAATACTGGCGCGCGTTCGGTGATGTGCATCAAGGTCCTTGGTGGTTCGAAGCGTCGCTATGCTGGCATCGGCGACATCATCAAGGTGACCGTGAAGGATGCAGCACCGAGGGGTCGCGTCAAGAAGGGCGATATCTACAGTGCCGTGGTGGTGCGTACCGCGAAGGGCGTGCGTCGTCCGGACGGTTCGTTGGTAAGGTTCGATGGCAATGCGGCCGTCCTGCTGAATAATAAGCTCGAGCCGATCGGCACGCGTATCTTCGGGCCGGTGACGCGCGAGCTGCGTACCGAGCGGTTCATGAAGATCGTCTCGCTGGCGCCTGAAGTGCTCTAAGGAGTTATCGAGATGAACAAGATCCGCAAGGGTGATGAGGTTGTTGTCCTGACGGGCAAGGACCGTGGTCGTCGCGGTGTCGTGCTGCGTCGTGTCGACGAGGATCATCTGGTGGTTGAGGGTGTGAATCGTGCGAAGAAGCATGTGCGTCCGAATCCGCTCAAGGGGGAAGTGGGTGGCATCGTTGAGAAGGAGATGCCGCTGCACGTTTCGAACGTTGCGCTGTTCAACTCCGCCACTCAGAAGGGTGATCGCGTGGGTATTCGTGTGCTTGAGGATGGTCGCAAGGTGCGCTTCTTCAAGTCGAATGGCGAACTGGTGAACGCGTAAGGAGTGGTGATGGCGCGCTTGCAGCAGTACTACAAGGAAACGATTGCTCTCGATCTGCTGAAGCAGTTCGGGTACAAGTCCGTGATGGAAGTGCCTCGTGTTACGAAGATCACGCTGAACATGGGTGTCGGCGAGGCGGTTGGTGACAAGAAGATTCTCGATCATGCTGTTGGCGACATGCAGAAGATCGCGGGTCAGAAGCCGGTGGTGACCAAGGCGCGCAAGTCGATCGCGGGTTTCAAGATTCGTGACGGTTATCCGATCGGCTGCATGGTGACCTTGCGTGGCGAGAAGATGTTCGAATTCCTCGATCGTCTGGTGACGATCGCCATGCCGCGCATTCGCGATTTTCGCGGTATCGCCGGCAAGGGCTTCGACGGTCGCGGCAACTACAACCTGGGCGTCAAAGAGCAGATCATTTTTCCCGAGATCGAGTACGACAAGATCGATGCTCTGCGGGGTATGAATATCAGCATCACGACGACGGCCAAGACCGATCAGGAAGCTCGCGCTCTGCTCGCGGCGTTCAAGTTCCCGTTCAAGAATTGAGGGTGTTATGGCAAAACTGGCTCTGATCAATCGAGAAGAGAAGCGTCGCAAGCTGGTGGCGAAATTCGCCGCGAAGCGTGCCGCGCTGATCGCTCAGATCAACGATTTCAAGTTGCCTGAAGAAGAGCGCATGGCTGCTCGTCTGAAGCTGCAGCAGCTTCCCCGCAACGCAAGCCCCGTTCGCGAGCGCAATCGCTGCGCCCTGACGGGTCGTCCGCGCGGCGTGTTCCGCAAATTCGGGCTGTGCCGCAACAAGCTGCGCGATCTCGCGTTCCGCGGCGAAGTTCCGGGTATGACCAAGGCGAGCTGGTAAGGAGATTATCGAATGAGTATGTCCGATCCGATCGCCGATATGCTGACCCGCATCCGCAATGGTCAGCAGGCTCAAAAGCAGAGCGTGTCAATGCCCAGCTCGAAGCTGAAGGTTGCGATTGCCAAGGTCCTGCAGGATGAAGGTTACATCGACGGCTATGCAGTGCGTGATGCCGAGGGCAAGGCCCAGCTCGACGTGGAGTTGAAGTACTACGCCGGTCGTCCTGTCATCGAGCGCATCGAGCGTGTCAGCCGTCCCGGTCTGCGTGTCTACAAGGGCAGTGACGATCTGCCGCGTGTCATGAACGGTCTTGGTGTTGCGATCGTGTCGACGCCGCGTGGCGTCATGACCGACCGTGCGGCACGTGCCGGGCGCGTGGGCGGCGAAGTCATCTGTTACGTCGCTTAAGGGGGTCTCATGTCTCGTGTAGCTAAGAATCCGGTGGCAATCCCCCAGGGCGTCGATGTGAACGTCGCGGCTGGCGAGGTTTCCGTCAAGGGGCCGCTGGGTACCGCCAAGCAGTACATCGGCAACGCTGTCTCGGTGCAGCGCGAAGGCGATGCGCTCGTGTTCGCCGCCGTTGCCGGTGCTGCGAATGGCCGTGCGATGTCGGGTACCGTGCGCGCGCTGGTGAATAACATGGTCACCGGCGTGACGAAGGGTTTCGAGCGCAAGCTGAACCTCGTGGGCGTCGGTTATCGTGCGCAGGCGCAGGGCGACAAGCTGAATCTGACGCTCGGTTTTTCGCATCCTGTCGTGCACCAGATGCCGGCCGGTGTGAAGGTGGAAACCCCGACGCAGACGGAAATCGTCATCAAGGGCATCGACAAGCAGCAAGTCGGGCAGGTCGCTGCCGAAGTGCGTGCATACCGCGCTCCTGAGCCTTACAAGGGCAAGGGCGTCCGCTACGCGGACGAGGTGGTCGTGCTCAAGGAAACCAAGAAGAAGTAAGGGCGGTTCGATATGAACAAGAAAGTGGTTCGTCTGCGTCGTGCTCGTAAAACCCGAGCCAAAATCGCGGAACTGAAGGCGGTTCGTCTGACTGTGTTCCGTTCCAATTCCCATATCTACGCCCAGATCATCGATGGTTCCGGTGCGCGTGTGCTCGCGGCTGCCTCAACGGTCGAGGCGGACGTGCGTTCGCAACTGTCGCACGGCGGCAATAAGGCTGCTGCCGTGATCGTCGGCAAGCTGATCGCCGAGCGTGCGAAGGCCGCGGGTATCGAGTCCGTCGCGTTCGATCGCGCCGGCTTCCAGTATCACGGTCGCGTCCAGGCGCTGGCCGAGGCCGCCCGCGAAGGCGGTCTCAAGTTCTAAGCGAGGAATCGTATGGCTAAGCAACAAAGCAAGCGTCCGCAGGCTTCCGAGGAGCGTGACGACGGCCTGCGCGAGAAGATGGTCGCCATCAACCGCGTGACCAAGGTCGTGAAGGGCGGTCGTATCCTCGGTTTTGCGGCGCTGACGGTGGTTGGCGATGGCGATGGCGGCATCGGCATGGGTAAAGGCAAGTCCCGCGAAGTGCCCGTCGCCGTGCAGAAGGCTATGGACGAGGCGCGCCGCAAGATGGTCAAGGTCTCGCTGAAGAGCGGTACGCTGCAGCATTCGGTGGTCGGCAAGCATGGCGCTGCGTCGGTCCTGATGCAGCCGGCACCCAGCGGTACCGGAATCATTGCCGGCGGCCCGATGCGCGCGGTTTTCGAAGTCATGGGTGTGACCGACGTGACCTGCAAGTGCCTCGGTTCGTCGAATCCGTACAACGTCGTGCGTGCAACGCTGAACGGTCTCCTGGCGGTCAACACGCCGGCGGAGATCGCCGCGAAGCGTGGCAAGAGCGTCGAAGAAATTCTGGGGTAAGCCATGGCCGAGAAAACGATCAAGGTTACGCTGGTCAAGAGCGTGATCGGTACCAAGCAGTCGCACCGTGCTACGGTGCGCGGGCTCGGCTTGCGTCGCCTGAACCATACCGTCGAACTTCAGGACACGCCTGAAGTTCGCGGCATGGTGAATAAGGTGTCCTACCTGCTGAAGTGTGAGGGTTGAGATGCGTCTGAATACGATTAAACCCGCAGCCGGTTCGAAGTCAGCCGCCAGGCGCGTCGGACGCGGCATCGGCAGTGGCCTGGGTAAAACCTGCGGCCGCGGTCACAAGGGGCAAAAGTCACGTGCCGGCGGATTCCACAAGGTCGGTTTCGAAGGCGGTCAGATGCCGCTTCAGCGCCGTCTGCCGAAGCGTGGCTTCGTCTCGCTGACCGGATCGCGCAACGCCG
Organism: Azoarcus sp. CIB; assembly: GCF_001190925.1. NCBI lineage: Bacteria > Pseudomonadati > Pseudomonadota > Betaproteobacteria > Rhodocyclales > Zoogloeaceae > Azoarcus > Azoarcus sp. CIB. Next base: position 4,481,492 of record NZ_CP011072.1, on the reverse strand, counting down.
AAGTTCGTCTCTCGGAACTGGATAAGCTGCCGGTTGATGAGGTCGATCTACTCGTGCTGAAGCAGGCCGGCGTGATAGCTGCTGATGCGCTTTCGGCGAAGGTGGTTCTGTCCGGCAGCATCGGCCGTAAGGTCACGTTGCGCGGCGTCGGTGCTACGAAGGGCGCGCTCGCGGCCATTCAGGCGGCCGGCGGTTCGGTCGTCACCGAGTAAGCGGGAATCCAGCTGTGGCCAATCCCGCTGCCACCTTGGGAACGCCCGGTCGTTTTGGCGATCTGAAGCGCCGACTGTTGTTCCTGGTCGGTGCTCTGATCGTCTATCGGATCGGTGCGCACATCCCTGTGCCCGGAATCGATCCCAGTCGGCTGGCGGAGTTGTTCCAGTCGCAGTCGGGGGGAATTCTCGGCGTCTTCAACCTGTTCTCGGGTGGTGCGCTGTCGCGCTTCACTATCTTTGCGCTCGGGATCATGCCGTACATCTCGGCATCGATCATCATGCAGTTGATGACTGTGGCGGTACCGTCGCTAGAAGCCCTGAAGAAGGAGGGTGAGGCCGGTCGGCGCAAGATCACGCAGTACACGCGTGCCGGCACGCTGATTCTGGCGTTGGCTCAGTCCCTCGGCATCGCAATTGCGCTCGAAGGGCAGGCCGGGCTGGTGCTGGATCCGGGGCTCACCTTCCGTTTCGTGACGGTGGCGACGCTCGTGACGGGCACGATGTTCCTGATGTGGCTCGGTGAGCAGATCACCGAACGCGGGTTGGGCAACGGTATCTCTCTCATCATCTTCGCCGGCATTGCGGCGGGGCTGCCGAGCTCGATCGCCGGTCTGTTCGAGCTCGTGCGCACGGGTGCGATGCATCCCTTCACGGCGCTGCTGATCTGCGTGCTGGTGGCGCTCGTCACGGCGTTCGTGGTGTTCGTCGAGCGCGGCCAGCGCAAGATCTTGGTGAACTACGCAAAGCGCCAGGTCGGTAACAAGATCTACGGCGGCCAGAGTTCGCATCTGCCGCTGAAGCTGAACATGGCCGGCGTAATTCCACCGATTTTCGCGTCGAGCATCATCCTTTTTCCCGCGACGCTGGGTCAGTGGTTCGGTTCGTCGGAGAGCATGATCTGGCTGCGGGATCTTTCGGCGAAGCTCGCGCCCGGGCAGCCGGTCTACGTGATGCTCTACGCAGTGGCGATCGTGTTCTTCTGTTTCTTCTACACCGCGCTCGTGTTCAATGCACGGGAGACCGCGGATAACCTGAAGAAGAGCGGGGCGTTCGTGCCAGGTATTCGGCCGGGCGACCAGACGGCGCGCTACATCGACAAGATCTTGACGCGACTGACGTTGGTGGGGGCGGTGTATATCACGCTGGTATGCCTGCTGCCCGAGTTTCTGATCCTGAAGTGGAATGTTCCGTTCTACTTCGGCGGGACGTCGCTACTGATCATCGTGGTGGTGACGATGGACTTCATGGCGCAGGTTCAGGCTTACGTTATGTCTCATCAGTACGAGAGTCTGCTGAAGAAGGCGAACTTCAAGGGGGCGGGCCTTCCGATCCGGTAAGTTATGGCGAAGGAAGACGTTATCGAGATGCAGGGGGAGGTTGCCGAGAACCTCCCTAACGCAACGTTTCGCGTCCGGCTCGAAAACGGACACATGGTCCTCGGGTATATATCCGGGAAGATGCGTATGCACTACATCCGCATTCTTCCTGGTGACAAGGTCACCGTGCAGTTGACGCCCTATGACCTGACCAAGGCCCGGATCGTCTTCCGGACCAAGTAATCAAGAAACAGGAGCAAGGAAATGAGAGTTCAGGCATCGGTTAAGCGGCTCTGCCGCAATTGCAAGATCGTTCGCCGCAAGGGTGTTGTCCGCGTCATCTGCGCGGATCCGCGGCATAAACAGCGTCAGGGTTGATCTTCGGGCGCTCAGGGATTAACATTTAATGTTTAGCTTTTTGGGGTAATCGAATGGCCCGTATTGCTGGGGTAAACATTCCCAATCACAAGCATGCCGAGATTGCGCTGACCGCCATCTATGGAATTGGCCGTTCGCGTGCTCAGAATATCTGTGATTCCGCCAACGTCGCGCGTTCCGTCAAGGTGAAGGATCTCACCGAGTCGGATATGGAGCGCCTGCGTGACGAGGTCGGCAAGTTTATCGTCGAGGGCGATCTTCGCCGTGAAGTGACGATGAATATCAAGCGCCTGATGGATTTGGGCTGCTATCGTGGTGTCCGTCACCGTCGCGGCCTTCCGCTGCGCGGTCAGAGGACCCGGACTAACGCCCGCACCCGCAAGGGACCGCGCAAGGCGATCGCCGGAAAGAAGTGATAAGGACTGATAATGGCTAAAACTGCTGCGAAAGTTCGCAAGAAGGTCAAAAAGAACGTTGCCGAGGGTATCGCGCACGTTCATGCGAGCTTCAATAACACGATCATTACGATTACCGATCGTCAGGGCAATGCCCTGTCGTGGGCAACGTCGGGCGGTGCGGGCTTCAAGGGTTCGCGCAAGAGCACGCCGTTTGCCGCCCAGGTTGCCGCTGAAGCCGCAGGCAAGGCCGCGCAGGAATGCGGCGTCAAGAACCTGGAAGTGCGCATCAAGGGGCCCGGTCCGGGCCGCGAATCCGCTGTTCGCGCCCTGAACGCGCTGGGTATGAAGATCTCCAGCATTACCGACATCACGCCGATTCCGCACAACGGCTGCCGTCCGCCGAAAAAGCGTCGTATCTGACAAGGAGTTGAAACGTGGCTCGTAATCTGGATCCCAAGTGCCGTCAGTGCCGTCGCGAAGGCGAGAAGCTGTTCCTGAAGGCCGAGAAGTGCTTCACCGACAAGTGCGCGATCGAGCGCCGCTCGTATGCTCCTGGTCAGCATGGCCAGCGTTCCGGACAGCGTCTGTCCGGTTATGGCGTTCAGCTGCGTGAAAAGCAGAAGATCCGCCGTCTGTATGGCGTCCTCGAGGCGCAGTTCCGCAAGGTGTACGCCGAGGCAGACCGCCGTCGCGGTCAGACCGGCGAGAACCTGCTGCAGTTGCTCGAAGGTCGCCTCGATTCCGTGGTTTACCGGATGGGTTTTGGCGGTTCGCGCGCTGAGTCCCGCCAGCTGGTCCGTCACAACGGCATTCTCGTGAATGGCAAGCGCGTCAACATCCCGTCGTACGTCGTACGTCCGGGCGAGACCGTCGAGCTCACCGAGGGGGCACGCGGACAGCTTCGCGTCAAGGCCGCGCTTGAAGCCGCTGCTGCGCGTGGTTTCCCGGAGTGGCTGGAAGTCGATGCCAAGGCTGGCAAGGGCGTGTTCAAGGCGTACCCGCAGCGTTCCGAGCTGCCGCCGACGATCAACGAAGGTCTCGTCGTCGAACTGTACTCCCGCTAACGGGCTCGCCTGAAGACTCAAAGATCCGAGGAACTGCTGATGCAAAGCAATTCACTGCTGAAACCCCGCATCATCGACGTCCAGTCCGTGTCGCCCGTTCAGGCGCGCGTGACGATGGAGCCGTTCGAGCGTGGTTTCGGTCATACCCTGGGGAATGCGCTGCGGCGCATCCTCCTTTCCTCGCTGCCGGGCTATGCGCCGACGGAAGTCTCGATTGAGGGCGTGCTGCACGAGTACTCGACTCTGGACGGGGTGCGCGAGGACATCGTCGACCTGTTGCTGAACCTGAAGGGCGTTGTGCTGAAGCTGCACAACCGCGGTGAGGCCACGCTGCGCCTGTCGAAGTCGGGTGACGGTGTCGTCACCGCGCGCGACATCGAGGCTGGTCACGACGTCGAGATCATCAACCCAGATCACGTTATCGCGCACCTGGCTCCTGGCGGCAAGCTCGACATGCAGATCAAGGTCGAGGAAGGTCGCGGTTACGTGCCGGGTAATGTGCGTCCGGTCGCCGGCGAGAGCAAGAGCATCGGTCATGTCGTGCTGGACGCGTCGTTCAGCCCGGTGCGCCGGGTGAGCTATCTGGTCGAGAGTGCTCGTGTCGAGCAGCGTACCGATCTTGATCGCCTGGTGATCGATATCGAGACCAACGGCGCGGTCGACCCCGAAGAGGCTATCCGTTACGCCGCGCGCGTGCTGATGGATCAGCTGTCGGTGTTCGCGGATCTGGAAGGTACGGCGCCGGTCGCGGAAGTGGCCACGACGCAGGTGATCGATCCGGTGCTGCTGCGTCCGGTTGATGACCTCGAGCTGACCGTGCGGTCGGCCAACTGCCTGAAGGCCGAGAACATCTACTACATCGGCGATCTGATCCAGCGTACGGAAACCGAGCTGCTGAAGACCCCGAACCTCGGCCGCAAGTCGCTGAACGAAATCAAGGAAGTGTTGGCCTCGCGTGGGCTTACGCTCGGCATGAAACTGGAAAACTGGCCGCCGGCCGGGCTTGAGAAGCTCGGTTGAGTCGGCGCAGTTGAGTGAGGAATAGAAATGCGTCACCGCAACGGTCTTCGCAAGCTTAACCGTACCAGCGCGCATCGCCAGGCGATGTTCCGCAACATGGCCAATTCGCTGCTGCGTCACGAAGTCATCAAGACGACCCTGCCCAAGGCCAAGGAATTGCGCCGTGTGGTGGAGCCGCTGATCACCCTGGGCAAGAAGCCCAGCCTTTCGAACCGTCGCTTGGCGTTCAACCGCCTGCGCGACCGCGACATGGTCGTGAAACTGTTCGACGAGCTGGGCCCGCGCTTCGCTGCTCGCAATGGCGGCTACCTGCGTATTCTGAAGTTCGGTTTCCGCGACGGCGACAACGCGCCGATGGCGCTGGTCGAACTGCTGGATCGTCCGGCCGAGGGTGAAGTGGCTGCGGACGTGCAGGAAGCTGCAGCCGCGTAAGAAGTCGCTTCGCGACCGAGTGTCATCGAAAATGGGCCGTTTTGCGGCCCATTTTTTTTGCGGCTTGGGCGAGTTCGATTGAAGGGTGATACGGAGGTGGAGCCTTGAGTACGGTACTCGTGACGGGCGGGGCGGGTTACATCGGTTCACATACCTGCGTGGCCCTGCTGGAAGCGGGGCACGATGTGGTCGTGGTGGACAATCTGTGCAACAGCAAGCCAGCGGCGCTCGAGCGGGTCGAGGAAATTGCTGGCAGAAAGCTGCGCTGGTTCTATCGCGGCGACGTTCGCGATGTGTCGGTGTTGATGCAGGTGTTTGCCGAGCATCGCGTCGATGCGGTGATCCATTTCGCGGCGCTGAAGGCCGTGGGCGAGTCCGTAGCTAAGCCGCTGGCGTACTACGAGAACAATATTGGCGGGCTTTTCTCGCTCCTCAAGGCGATGGACGCGGCCGACGTGCGGCGCGTGGTGTTCAGCTCGTCGGCGACGGTGTACGGCGATCCGGCGTGCGTGCCGATCCGCGAGGATTTTCCGACCGCGGCGACGAATCCGTACGGGCGTACGAAGCTGATGTGCGAGGAGGTACTGCGCGACCTCGTTGCCGCCGATGCGCGCTGGAATGTCGCCTTGCTGCGCTATTTCAATCCGGTCGGGGCGCATGCCAGCGGATTGATCGGTGAGGATCCGAACGGGATTCCGAACAATCTCATGCCGTACGTGAGCCAGGTGGCGGTCGGGAAGCTGAAGGAGCTGCAGGTGTTCGGCGGGGATTATGCGACTCCCGACGGGACGGGGGTCCGGGACTATATCCATGTAGTCGATCTCGCCGCCGGGCACGTTGCAGCAGTCGAGCGCATGGACGGCCTGCCCGGCGTGACGTGTGTGAATCTTGGAACCGGACGCGGGTACAGCGTGCTGGAGGTTGCCCGGGCGTTCGAGCGCGCCTCGGGGCGGGAGGTGCCCTACCGTATCGTTGCGCGCCGGCCGGGGGACGTGGCGGCGTGCTGGGCGGACGCGGGCCTGGCGCACAAGGTGCTGGGGTGGCAGCCGCAGTTCGATCTGGATGCGATGTGCCGCGATGCGTGGCGGTGGCAGTCGCAGAACCCGGACGGTTATCCGGGTTGAAGGCTTCGGCTGCGCGCCGCAGGCGGGGCGCAGCCGGCAATCACCACGACTTGCGCACGCGGTTGCGGTACTGGACGTCGTGCGGAAGGACCTTCTGCATCGCGTCCAGGTGGCCCGCGACAATTTCATGGGCCTTCGCGAGGGTTTCGGGTCTGAGCTGGGGTAGCTCGCTCGAGCGGGCCGTCATGCGCACGACCTGCTCGATGGCACGCTTGCGCTGTTGTTCCTCGGTGGCCTGATAGACGCCCAGGCCGGCCTCCAGCAGGGTCTTGAGGATCTTGACGCGGCGCTCGATGCGATCGAGGAAGACGCTCTGTACGTCGCTCGGGACTTCGGGCATGAGGTTCTCCTGAATTCTGTAGGCGGTGCTGTGCGCTGGCCGCCGTATTGTCCGGAATACTCGAAGGTGGTCCGCTTCAAATTGTAAGCGCGATTGCCTGCATTTTTCTGCATTACCCGCGCGTGGCAGGCGTGAGCATGCGTTTCAGGTAGCGGCCGGTGTGGCTGTCGGGATGCGCGGCGATGAGTTCGGGTGGGCCGCTGCACAGGATGCGGCCGCCGCGGTCGCCGCCTTCGGGGCCGAGGTCGATGAGCCAGTCGGCGGTCTTGATGACGTCGAGGTTGTGCTCGATGACGACGATGGTGTTGCCGTGGTCGCGCAGGCGGTGGAGTACGCCGAGCAGGAGTTCGATGTCGCGGAAGTGCAGGCCGGTAGTGGGTTCATCGAGGATGTAGAGGGTGCGGCCGGTGTCGCGTTTGGATAGCTCCAGCGCGAGCTTCACGCGCTGGGCTTCGCCGCCGGAGAGCGTGGTTGCGCTCTGGCCCAGGCGGATATAGCCGAGGCCGACGTCCATCAGCGTTTCGAGCTTGCGCGCGACGGTGGGGACCGCGCGGAAAAATTCGAGGGCGTTTTCGACGGTCATGTCGAGGACTTCGTAGATGGTCCTGCCCTTGTAGCGGATTTCCAGCGTTTCGCGGTTGTAGCGCTTGCTGTGGCACACGTCGCAGGGGACGTACATGTCGGGCAGGAAGTGCATTTCCACCTTGATCAGGCCATCGCCCTGACAGGCTTCGCAGCGCCCGCCCTTGACGTTGAAGGAGAAGCGGCCGGGGCCGTAGCCGCGGGCGCGCGCCTCGGGGACGCCGGCGAAGAGTTCGCGGACCGGTGTCAGCATCCCGGTGTAGGTCGCGGGGTTTGAGCGTGGGGTGCGGCCGATGGGGCTCTGGTCGACGTTGATGACCTTGTCGAAGTGGTCGAGGCCGTGCACGGCCGAGAACGGGGCGGGCTCGGTCGTAGAGCCATAGAGGTGCTTGGCGGCGAGGGCGTACAGTGTGTCGTTGATGAGCGTCGACTTGCCCGAGCCCGACACGCCGGTGATGCAGGTGAGGAGACCGACCGGGAGCGTGAGTTCGACGTTCTTGAGATTGTTGCCGGTGCAGCCTAGAAGCAGCAGGTGGCGCTCCGGGTCGGGGGCGGAGCGTCGTGCCGGCACGGGAATGGTGTAGCGGCCGGCGAGGTAGGCGCCGGTGAGCGATGCCTCGCTCGCGACGATGTCGGCGGGCGTGCCGCGCGCGACGATTTCGCCGCCGTGCACGCCCGCGCCGGGGCCCATGTCCACGACGTAGTCGGCGCAGCGGATCGCGTCCTCGTCGTGCTCGACGACGATCACGGTGTTGCCCAGGTCGCGCAGCTGGCGCAGCGTGCCGAGGAGGCGGTCGTTGTCGCGCTGGTGCAGGCCGATCGAGGGTTCGTCGAGGACGTACATGACGCCGGTGAGGCCGGAGCCGATCTGGCTGGCGAGGCGGATGCGCTGCGCTTCGCCGCCGGAGAGGGTGTCGGCGGAGCGGTCGAGCGAGAGGTAGTCGAGGCCGACGTTGATCAGGAAGCTGAGGCGGTCGGAGATTTCCTTGACGATCTTGGCCGCGACGAGGCCGCGGTGGCCGGTGAGCGCGAGTCCGTCGAAGAAGGCCTTGCTTTCGCCCAGCGGCATGCGGCTGATTTCGTGCAGCGAGCGGTCGCCGATGAGGACGTTGCGCGCCTCGGTGCGCAGGCGGGTGCCGTGGCAGCTCGGGCAGGCCTGGGTCGCGCGCAGCTTGGTGAGTTCCTCGCGCACGGCGGTGGAGTCGGTCTCGCGGAAGCGGCGCTCGAGGTTGGGGACGATGCCTTCGAAGGGGTGCTCCTTCGCGACCATGCGTCCGTTGTCGGAGAGGTAGCGGAAGGCGATCTTGTGGCGGCCGGAGCCGTGCAGGACGACCTGTCGGACCTCGTCGGACAATTCGCCGAAGGGGGTGTCGATGTCGAAGCCGTAATGGTCGGCGAGGCTTGCGAGCATCTGGAAGTAGAACTGGTTGCGGCGGTCCCAGCCGCGGATCGCGCCGGCGGCGAGCGAGAGTTCGGGGTGGGCGACGACGCGTGCGGGATCGAAGAATTCGACCTGGCCGAGTCCGTCGCATTTGGGGCAGGCGCCGGCCGGGTTGTTGAACGAGAACAGGCGGGGCTCGAGTTCGGCAAGCGCGTAGCTGCAGACGGGACAGGCGAAGCGAGCGGAGAAGAGGTGCTCGGTGCCGGTGTCCATCTCGAGCGCAACGGCGCGGCCGTCGGCGTGGGTGAGCGCGGTCTCGAAGGATTCGGCGATGCGGCCGCGCTGGTCGGCGCGCACCTTGAGGCGGTCGATGACGACTTCAACGGTGTGACGGCGGCCCTTTTCGAGCGCGGGCATCGCGTCGAGTTCGGCGATCCGGCCGTCGACGCGCACGCGCACGAAGCCTTGCGCGCGCAGGTCGGCGAAGAGGTCGCTCTGTTCGCCCTTGCGGTAGGCGACGACGGGCGCGAGGATCATCAGGCGCGTGTCTTCGGGCAGCGCGAGGACGTGGTCGACCATCTGGGAGACGGTCTGCGCCTCGAGCGGGCGCTCGGGGTGGTCGGGGCAATGCGGGGTGCCGGCGCGCGCAAAGAGCAGGCGCAGGTAGTCGTGGATTTCGGTGATCGTGCCGACCGTCGAACGCGGATTGTGGCTGGTGGCTTTCTGCTCGATCGAGATCGCGGGCGACAGGCCCTCGATGAGGTCGACGTCGGGCTTTTCCATCAGTTGCAGGAACTGGCGCGCGTAGGCCGACAGCGATTCGACGTAGCGGCGCTGGCCTTCGGCGTAGAGCGTGTCGAAGGCCAGCGAGGATTTGCCGGAGCCGGACAATCCGGTGATCACGGTGAGCCGGTTGCGCGGCAACTCGAGGCTGACGTTCTTGAGATTGTGGGTGCGGGCGCCGCGAATGCGGATTTCGTCCATGGGGCGGGCTGACGAAGGGTAACGTGCCACTATACGAGAGAACGCCGACGCAAGCCAAACCGGCGCGCGGCGGGTGCTAGAATCGCCGTTTTGTTCCCGCCCCGAGACCGATGGCCCGACCCGAGCACGATCCGATGACCCCCGCAGAACGCCGGGCTGGCGCGAGCCTTGCCGCGATCTTCGCGCTGCGCATGCTCGGACTGTTCCTGATCCTGCCGGTGTTCTCGGTGCACGCGCACACGATCCCCGGGGGTGACAACCTGACCCTGGTGGGGCTGGCGATCGGCGCCTACGGGCTGACACAGGCCTTCCTGCAGATGGCCTTCGGCGCGGCGTCGGATCGATTCGGGCGCAAGCCGGTGATCGTGTTCGGATTGGTGCTGTTCCTGATCGGGAGCGCCGTTGCGGCGCTGGCCAGCGATATCGGGACGGTGATCGCGGGGCGTGCGCTGCAGGGCGCGGGGGCGATCTCGGCGGCGGTGACGGCGCTCGCGGCGGACCTGACGCGCGACCAGCATCGCACCAAGGTGATGGCGATGATCGGTTCGAGCATCGGACTGGTGTTCGCGCTGTCGATGGTCGCGGCGCCGCTTCTGTATAATGCGATCGGCATGAGCGGGATCTTCTGGCTGACGGCCGTGCTCGCGGCTGCGGCGATCGGCGTGGTGCTGTATGTCGTGCCGGCTGCGCCGCCAGTGCCGCGTGCACCGACCGGGCTTTTCGGCGAGGTGTTCCGGGACGGCCAGCTGATGCGCCTGAACGTCGGCGTGTTCGTGCTGCACCTGATCCAGACGGCGATGTGGGTGATGGTGCCGGCTGCGCTGGTGAGCGGGGCGAACCTGCCGTTGCCCGAGCACTGGAAGGTCTATCTGCCTGCCGTCGTGCTGTCATTCGCGGTGATGGTGCCGGCGGTTATCGCGGCCGAGCGGCACAATCGCATGAAGCTGGTGTTCGGCGCTGCGGTTGCGCTGCTGGTGGTCGTGCAGGCGGGGCTCTTCGCTTTCGGCCAGAGTGTCGTGACGCTGGGCCTGTGGCTGACGCTGTTCTTTGTCGCCTTCAACGTGCTCGAGGCAATCCTGCCGTCCTGGATCTCCAAGGTGGCGCCGGCGCATGCGAAAGGCACGGCGCTCGGTCTGTACAACACGCTGCAGTCGGCCGGGCTGTTCCTCGGCGGTATGCTGGGGGGCTGGCTGGCCGAACACTTCGGCACGGGCGCCGTGAACCTCGTGTGCGGCGTGCTCGCCGTGATCTGGCTGCTGCTCGCAGCCTCAATGAATCCGCCCGCCCGCCGCGTAACGCCGGCGTCGGCGGCGCACTAACCTGAAACATCCGAGGAGAACCTCATGGCTTCGTTGAACAAAGTCATCCTGATCGGCAATCTGGGCCGCGATCCGGAAACCCGCTATGCGCCGAGCGGCGACGCGATCTGCAACATCACCGTGGCGACCACCGAGACGTGGAAGGACAAGGCGACCGGCGAGCGCAAGGAAGCGACCGAGTGGCACCGCGTGGTGTTCTTCGGCCGTCTGGCCGAGATCGCGGCGCAGTACCTGCGCAAGGGCAGCCAGCTCTACGTCGAAGGGCGCCTGCAGACGCGCAAGTGGCAGGACAAGGACGGCCAGGACCGCTACACGACCGAGATCCGCGGCGACGAGATGAAGATGCTGGGTTCGCGCCAGGGCGGCGGCGGTGGAGATGCGCCGATGGGCGGTGGCTACGATGCCCCGGCCGCGGCGCCTGCGCGCCAGGCTCCGCAGCAGGCGCCGGCGCAGAAGGCGCCGGGCCAGTCGGGCGGTGGCGGCGGGTTCGGGGACTTCGACGACGACATCCCGTTCTGACGAAGAAATCTTTCCTGTTGTAAACAACGAATGCGAAGCCCTTGTGGCTTCGCATTTTCGTTTGTGCCGTACGCAACGGCACTTGGGGCTTCGTGCTCCGCCCGGTTACGCGCCCTCGCGGTGCGCTCCATGCCGTCCGTGCTGACACGGACGGTCTCCGCCTCTTCCCGTTTGTCCCGTTTCTTTCTGTTCGCATCGTCCGGACGCCCCGAGCGGTGACCGGTGCGTCCGTTCGACTTCCGGACGGTCATCCATTTTCTGGTCGTACGCCCCGCGCAGCGTTTCCTGTTGCGGTGCACGAGGCGCGCGGCGCTTCTCCGCCATTCCCGGGCTCATCGGTCTGGTGCGTTGCAGCGGCCGAAATCTGGCACGTCCGCTGCAATAGGTCTTGCGGGGGCCGGCAGCATCGGCGACTCGACAATCCAGGAGATGATGGAGACAAACATGGAAGTCCAACAGGCAGCATCACAAGTACAGGTGATGGGCATCGATGCCGGCGGCACGATGACCGATACCTTCTTCGTGCGGGAAGACGGCCGCTTCGTCGTCGGCAAGGCACAGAGCAACCCGGGCGATGAGTCGCTCGCGATCTACAACTCCTCGGTGGACGCGCTGGCCCACTGGGGCCGGGAAGTTGATGACGTTTATCCCGAACTCGTCACCTGCGTGTATTCCGGCACCGCGATGCTGAACCGCATCCTGATGCGCAAGGGCCTGGACGTGGGCCTGATCTGCAACCGCGGCTTCGAGCAGATCCATTCGATGGGGCGCGCGCTGCAGAGCTATCTCGGCTACGCGCTGGAAGACCGCATCCACCTGAACACCCATCGCTACGACGAGCCGCTGGTGCCGGTGTCGCGCACCCGCGGCGTCGCCGAGCGCACCGACGTGCAGGGCCGGATCGTGATTCCGCTGCGCGAGGACGAGGTGCGTCAGGCCACCCGCGAATTGGTCGAAGCCGGATCGCAGGCGATCGTGATCTGCCTGCTGCAGTCGCACAAGAATGAAACGAGCGAGCAGCGGGCGCGTGACCTCGTCAAGGACGAGCTGCAGAAGTTGAAGGTGGACATCCCGGTGTTCGCGTCGGTGGATTACTACCCGTCGCGCAAGGAAAGCCACCGCATGAACACGACGATCCTGGAGGCCTATGGCGCGGAACCGTCGCGTCAGACGCTGAAGAAGGTCAGCGACCGTTTCAAGAAGCACGGCGCGAAGTTCGATTTGCGCGTGATGGCGACGCACGGCGGCACGATCTCGTGGAAGGCGAAGGAACTGGCACGCACCATCGTCTCCGGCCCGATCGGGGGCGTGATCGGCTCGAAACTGCTGGGCGAGTACCTGGGGGACGAGAACATCGCGTGCTCGGACATCGGCGGCACCTCGTTCGACGTCGCGCTGATCACCAAGGGCAGCTTCGCGATCAAGTCGGATCCGGACATGGCGCGCCTGGTGCTGTCGCTGCCGCTGGTGGCGATGGACTCGGTGGGCGCGGGCGCGGGCAGCTTCGTGCGTCTGGACCCGTACAGCAAGTCGATCAAGCTCGGTCCCGACAGCGCCGGCTACCGCGTCGGCACCTGCTGGCCGGAAAGCGGACTCGACACGGTGTCGGTGTCCGACTGCCACGTGGTGCTGGGCTACCTCAACCCGAACAACTTCCTCGGCGGCGCGATCAAGCTCGACGTGCAGCGCGCACGTGACCATATCAAGGCGCAGATCGCCGATCCGCTGGGACTGTCGGTCGAGGATGCGGCGGCCGGCGTGATCGAGCTGCTCGACCTGACGCTGTCCGAGTACCTGCGCGCCAACATCAGCGCGAAGGGCTACAACCCGGCCGAGTTCACGTGCTTCTCGTACGGGGGCGCCGGTCCGGTGCATACCTACGGCTACACCGAAGGGGTCGGCTTCAAGGACGTGGTCGTGCCCGCGTGGGCCGCCGGCTTCTCGGCTTTCGGCTGCGCGTGCGCCGACTTCGAGTACCGCTACGACAAGTCGGTCGACCTCGGCGTCGCCCAGTTCGCAAGCGATGCGGACAAGGCGGCGGCCTGCGCGAGCCTGCAGGACGCGTGGGAAGAGCTGGCAGTGAAGGTCATCGACGAGTTCGTCATCAACGGCTACAAGCCGGAAGACGTGCTGCTGATCCCCGGCTACAAGATGCAGTACATGGGGCAGCTGAACGACCTGGAAATCGTGTCGCCGGTGTCGACCGCAGCGACGGCGGCCGACTGGAACCAGATCATCGAGGCCTTCGAGAACACCTACGGGCGCGTCTATGCCAACTCGGCACGGTCGCCCGAACTCGGGTTCTCGGTGACGGGCGCGATCCTGCGCGGCATGGTCGTGACGCAGAAGCCGGTGCTGCCGGAAGACGTGGATTGCGGCCCGATCCCGCCCAAGGAAGCCTATCTCGGCACCCGTCCGTTCTACCGCCACAAGCGCTGGGTCGAGGCCGCGCTGTGGAAGATGGAATCGCTCAAGGCCGGCAACCACATCGTCGGGCCCGCGATCATCGAATCGGATGCCACGACTTTCGTCGTGCCCGACGGCTTCGAGACCACGGTCGACAAGCACCGCCTGTTCCACCTCAAAGAAGTCCGGTAGCCGTCCGGGCCGTACCGGGACGACCGGCGCCCCGCGCAGGGGCGGGACTGGAGCCGTCCCGGGGGCCAACCATCATCGAGGAGACCCATCATGAATATGTTGAGCAACAAGGAAGTCGGCCTCGCCGACCTGCTGAAGAACGGCCAGACGCTGAAGCAGTTCCGCGACGGCATCATCGAGCGCACCAAGGCGACTGGCTACTACAACGGCCAGGAGAAGCTGGAATTCCGCGACAGCGACCCGATCGGCTACGAGAAGCTGTTCTCCAAGCTGCGCGGCGGCCTGGTGCATGCCCGCGAGACGGCCAAGAAGATTGCCGCGAGCCCGATCGTGGAGCAGGAAGGCGAACTGTGCTTCACGCTGTACAACGCCGCGGGCGACTGCGTGCTGACCTCGACCGGCATCATCATCCACGTCGGGACGATGGGCGCGGCGATCAAGTACATGATCGAGAACAACTGGGAGGGCAACCCCGGCATCAATCCCGGTGACATGTTCACGACCAACGACTGCGCGATCGGCAACGTGCACCCGTGCGACATCGCGACCATCGTCCCGATCTTCTGGGACGGGCGCCTGATCGGCTGGGTCGGCGGCGTCACCCACGTGATCGACACCGGCGCAGTGACGCCGGGCTCGATGTCCACCGGCCAGACGCAGCGCTTCGGCGACGGCTACATGATCACCTGCCGCAAGACCGGGGTGAACGACGAGCCGCTGCGCGACTGGCTGCACGAGTCGCAGCGCTCGGTGCGCACGCCGAAGTACTGGATCCTCGACGAGAAGACCCGCATCGCGGGCTGCCACATGATCCGCGAGCTGGTGGAAGAGGTGATCCGCGCCGACGGCATCGAGGCCTACGAGAAGTTCGCCTACGAAGTCATCGAGGAAGGCCGCCGCGGCCTGATGAGCCGCATCAAGGCGATGACCCTGCCGGGCAAGTACCGCAAGGTCTCGTTCGTCGACGTGCCCTTCAAGCACGAGGACGTGCAGGTGTCGAACGCCTTCGCCAAGCTCGACTCGATCATGCACTCGCCCTGCGAGATGACGATCAAGCCGGACGGCAAGTGGAGGCTGGACTTCGAGGGCGCCAGCCGCTGGGGCTGGCATACCTTCAACGCCCACCAGGTGGCCTTCACGTCCGGCATCTGGGTGATGATGTGCCAGACCCTGGTGCCGACGCAGCGCATCAACGACGGCGCGTACTACGCGACCGAGTTCCGCCTGCCCAAGGGCACCTGGTGCAACCCGGACGACCGCCGCACCGGTCACGCCTATGCCTGGCACTTCCTGGTCTCCGGCTGGGCGGCGCTGTGGCGCGGTCTCTCGCAGTCCTACTTCAGCCGCGGCTATCTGGAAGAGGTCAACGCCGGCAACGCCAACACCTCGAACTGGCTGCAGGGCGGCGGCATCAACCAGGACGGCGAGATCCACGCGGTGAACAGCTTCGAAGCCTCGAGCTGCGGCACCGGCGCGTGCGCGGTGAAGGACGGCCTGAACCACGCGGCGGCGATCTGGAACCCGGAAGGCGACATGGGCGACATCGAGATCTGGGAGATGGCCGAGCCGCTCCTGTATCTCGGTCGCAACGTGAAGGCCAACTCCGGCGGCTACGGCAAGTATCGGGGGGGCTGCGGCTTCGAGACGCTGCGCATGGTGTGGAACGCCCAGGACTGGACGATGTTCTTCATGGGCAACGGCTTCATGAACAGCGACTGGGGAATGATGGGCGGCTACCCGTCGGCGACCGGTTATCGCTTCGAAGCTCACAAGACGGGTCTGGAGCAGCGCATCGCGATCGGTGACTCGTTGCCCCTGGGCGGTGACCTCGATCCGACGCGTCCCGACTACGAGCGTCACATCGACGCGACGGCCGTGGTCAAGCGCGACAAGCAGTGCATGACGACCGAGGACTGCTACGACAACCACGACCTGTACCTGAACTACCTGCGCGGCGGGCCCGGCTTCGGGGACCCGATCGATCGCGAGCCGAAGGCGATCGAGAACGACCTCAACCAGAAGTTCCTGCTGCCGGAGTACGCGCAGAAGGTCTATGGCGCGGTCTTCACGCAGGACGCGAAGGGTGCGTTCGTGGTGGATGCGGTGAAGACCGCCGCCCGTCGTGCCGAAATGCGCAAGGAGCGGCTCGCCCGCGCCCTGCCGACGCGCGAGTGGATGAAGGAGGAGCGCGAACGGATCATCAACAAGCACGCGGCCGTCCAGGTGCAGCACATGTTCGCGACCAGCTTCGCACTGTCGGAGAAGTTCACGAACGAGTTCAAAGCCTTCTGGAGCCTGCCGGAAAGCTGGCAGCTGCTGGAGACCGAGCTCGGCGTGCCGACCTACGGCTCGAAGCACCGCATGGACCTGTCCCTCCTGCCCGACGTCACCACCGTCGTCCAGGTCGAAGAGTAATCACCGAATCCAGGAGCTGGAAAATGTCTACCTACACCAATGAACAGGTCGCCCACCTCGTCGAAGGCTCGCTCGACTGGGAAACCACCTTCCGCATGCTGTCGATGCCCAAGGACAACAGCCGCTTCGAGCAGTACCTGAAGGCGCTGCAGGCCAAGGTCACCTTCCCCGACAAGATCGTGCTGCCGCTGGGGCCGCACCTCTACATCGTGCAGTCCGCGAAGACCAAGCAGTGGGTCACGATGTGCGACTGCGGCCACGAGTTCGGCGACTACCGTGAGAACTGGAAGCTCAACGCGGCGATCTACGTGCGCGACACCGAGGAGGCGATGACCGAGGTGTATCCCAAGCTGATGGCGCCGGATACGCAGTGGCAGGTGTACCGCGAGTACTACTGCCCGACCTGCGGGACGATGCACGACGTCGAGGCGCCGACCCCGTGGTACCCGGTGATTCACGACTTCGAGCCGGACATCGAAGCGTTCTACAAGGAATGGGTCGGCATGCCCATCCCTGAAAAGGCGGCCTGAGCCGTCCTCGCCGGGCGGTAAGCCCGGCGCCTGCGGGCCGGTGCCTCCTTTGCGGGGCACCGGCCGGGGCCCTCCGCGGGCCCGACGGAATTCCCGGATCAACCGACACCCATGCGGGGCGAACGCCCTGCAGGGACTCGGCTACGCAAAAAAACGAAAGTCACGCGCCGTGCGACGGCGTGGAGGAGAGAGTGATGCTGCGTCGATTGAGGAAATATGGAGGCGGCGCCCGCGGCGTCGTCACGTTGATGACGTCGTCCGCACCGCTGGTCATCGTCGGCGGCCTGCTGTACGCCGGGCTGTTCGTGAAGGCCGAGGCGGTCGTGCAGAAGGTCGAACCACCGGCGATCGAGCGGCGCGACAGCTTCTACGGCGTCGCCGCCCCGGACGACCGTGTCGTGTGGGCGGTCGGCTCCGGCGGCAAGATCGTACGCAGCGAGGACGGCGGCCAATCCTGGACGCGCCAGGCGTCGAGCACGGACGCGAACCTGCAGGGCATCGCCGCGTGGGACGAACAGGGCGCGATCGCGGTCGGCAATAACGGCGTTGTCGTCGTGACCGCGGATGCGGGGCGCACCTGGACGCGCGCCGAGATCCCCGCGAGCAGCAATCCGAACAAGCTTTTCCGCGTGCGCATCGCCAACGGTGCGGCCTGGGCCGTCGGCGAATTCGGTGCACTGCTGCGCTCCGACGACCGGGGCACCAGCTGGACGCGGGTACTTCCGGAAGAAGACCGCGCATGGAACGACATCACCTTCGTCGGCGACGCCGGCTGGCTGGTGGGGGAGTTCGGGGCGCTGATGAAGAGCGCCGACGGCGGCGCGACCTGGGACACCGTCGAGATGCCGAACAAGGTCAGCCTGATGAGCGTCGCTTTCCGTGATGCGCAGCACGGCGTGGCCGCGGGTCTGGCCGGCGCGCTGCTTGTGACGGTCGACGGCGGTGCGAGCTGGCAGCAGGTGCCGGCCTTCACGCGCGAGCACTTCTACAGCGTGGTGTGGGACGAGGGCCGCTGGCTGGCGGTGGGCGACAAGGGCGTGATGGCGACCGCCCTGCCCGACGGCGGTCAATGGCAGCTCGGTCGCGTCGCGGAAGGCGACGTGTCGTGGCGCACCCAGGTCGCACGCGCCGGTTCGCGCTACTTCCTCGCCGGCAGCAACCTCGCCGTGCTCGACGACGGCGCGCTGCGCGTCGCCGGCCACCAGCGCATGTGAGGGGCCGAGGATGAAAAACACGACATTCGGCAAGGTCGACGCGGCCTTCGCCTTCCTCATCCGCTTCCGCGCGCTGGTCGTCGCCGCGGTCGCCCTCGTCACGCTGGCGATGGGCTATCAGGCGAGCCAGATCGAGGTGAAGACGGTCTTCAGCGACCTGCTGCCGCGCAACCATCCCTACGTCGAGGTGAACCAGCGCTTCAAGCAGACCTTCGGCGGCTCGAACATGGTCAGCATCATGCTCGAGGTCGAGCAGGGCGACATCTTCAACCCCGTCGTGCTGGGCAAGGTGCAGAAGCTCACCGTCGACCTGCAGCAGGTCGAGGGCGTCGATACCTACCAGATCATTTCGCTCGCATCGAAGAAGATCAAGGAGGTGCGCGCCTCGACCGAGGGCGTGGAATCGCGGCCGCTGATGTGGCCCGATCTGCCGCAGGGCGAGGCGGGACTCGCGGCGCTGAAGGCCGCCGTGCTCAACAACCCGCTGGTCTATGGCCCTTACGTGTCGACGGACCTGAAGGCGACGCTCGTCACGCTCGACTTCAGCGACGGCAACATGGACTACACGCGCGCCTTCAACCAGCTGATGAAGCTGGCGGACGAGGCGGAGGGTGACGGCGTGCAGGTCCGCATCGTCGGCGAGCCGGTGCTCTACGGCTGGGTGAATCACTACCTGCACGAGACGCTGACGATCTTCTTCATCGCGGTCGCGGCGCTGGTCGTGCTGCTGTGCCTGATCACGCGGACCTGGCACGGCACGGTGCTGCCGCTGCTTGCGGGGCTGGTGAGTGCGGTGTGGGCCCTCGGCGCCGCTCGCCTGATGGGCTTCCACCTCGATCCGCTGGTCGTCGTCGTGGCCTTCCTGATCACCGCGCAGGCGATCTCGAACTCGGTGCAGCTCATCGCGCGCTTCGACGACGAGACGCGGCAGGGCACTCCGAGCGCCGCGGCCGCGGCACGGGCGAGCGCGCGCAACCTGTTCAAGCCCAGCATGCTCGCGATCGTCGCGGATGCCGGCTGTGTGCTGGTCGTCGCGCTCACGCCGATCCCGCTGCTGCAGAAGATCTGTTTCATCGGCACGGTGTGGGTGCTCACGATCGCCGTCAGCGCGCTGGTCCTGACGCCGGTGATGCTGTCGTGGTTCGGCTCGCGCCAGCGCTTCATCCACCCGGTGAACATCAATCCGCTGCTGATGCGCATCCTCGGGCTGTGCTCGGCGATCGTCACGACGAGGTGGCGCTACGCGGTGCTCGGGATGGCGGGGGCGGTGTTCGTCGTGTCGGGCCTGTACGCGTTCAACCTCAAGGTGGGCGACGCGAACCCCGGCTCGCCGATCCTGTGGCCGGAGTCGAGCTACAACCGCGACGCCGCCGAGATCAACCGCCAGTTCCAGGGCTCCGACCGCATGTTCGTCGTCGTCGCCGGAAAGGAGCCGGGGGCGCTGCGCGAGCCCGAGGTGCTCTCGAGCATGACGCGCTTCCAGAAGTACATGGAGGCCCAGCCCGAGGTCGGGGGCAGCATCTCGCTCGCCGACATCCTGCCGCAGGTGAATCGCGTTCTGCGTGAAGGCAATCCGATGTACCAGGAGCTCGGCAAGAGCGCGGAAGAGAACGCCGAGCTGATGTACATGTTCGTGTCCGGGTCCGATCCGGGCGACATGGATCGCTACGCCGACGCCGACGCGAAGAACGGCGCCGTGACGCTGTTCTTCCGCGACCACCAGGGCGAGACGATCCGCACCGCGGTGGCCCGGGTGCGCGACTACGTCGAGCAGAACCCGGTGAAGGGCGCGGAGTACCTGCTCGCGGGCGGTCTGGTCGGCGTGCTGGCGGCGGTGAATGAGGTGATCCTCGCCGGGCAGATCGAAGCCATCGCGCTCGCGCTGCTGGTGCTGGTCGTGTGCTGCACGGTCACCTACCGCTCCACGGTCGCGGGGGTGTTCTTCATGATCCCGGTGCTGCTGTCGAACACGATCACCTTCAGCTACATGGCGTGGCAGGGCATCGGCATGAACATCAACACGCTGCCGGTGGTCGCGCTCGGGATCGGTCTGGGTGTCGATTACACCTTCTACATCGTCGATGGCATCCGCGAGAACCTGCACCGCTCGCACAACGTCGAGCGCGCCATCGTCAATGCGCTGATGGGCCCGGGCAAGGGCGTGCTGATCACGGCGATGACGCTGATCACGAGCGTCGTGCTGTGGCACTTCTCGTCGCTGCGCCTGCAGGCCGACATGGGGGTGCTGATCGCCCTGTGGCTGTTCATCTCGGCGTTCAGTGCGCTCTTCATCATGCCGGCCCTCGTCTATGTGTTCCGCCCGGAATTCATCGTCGGCAGCAAGCGCCGTCCCATCGAGCAGGCCGAACCGGTGCTGGTCGGCTGACTCGGCCGGGCGCGCCAGTTCCTTGTCGCGCCCGGCCGTGACCCCTTCAGAGCAGTGACAAAACCAAAAGGAGCGAGGAGATGAGGAGCAAGGGAGTAACGAAGATCAGGGCATCGGTGCTGGTAGTGGCCGCAGCCCTCGGCGGATTCGCAGTCAGTCCGGCATGGAGCGCCGACTCTGCGGGCAACTACGAGATCGCGGCCTTGCAGGGCAGCGACACCGGAGGCGCGTCCTGGGCGGCGGACGACTTCAGCTTCAACCTGTCCGGCTACGCGCGCGGCTGGGTGTCGGTGAACCTGGAGGACCAGCCCGAACTCAAGGCGATCGGCGAAAAGAGCAAGGGCAAGCTGTCGATGGTGCGCGGCTCGCTGCTGCTCGACGCCGACGCGAAGACCGGGGCGATCAAGTGGAAGGCGATCGGCCGCGTCGATCGCGAATACAAGACCGACTACCTGAAGGACCTCGAGCGCCTGCGCGAAACGAACGGCACGGACCAGGGCGGCCACGCGAACAGCATCCTCGACAACTATAACCGCGGCGAGATCCGCGAGTTCTGGGCCGAGATCCCGCTGGGCGAGCGCGTCACGGTCAAGGCCGGCAAGCAGCAGCTGGTGTGGGGCGAATCCGACTTCTTCCACGCGATGGACCTCGTGCATGGTTACGACCTGTCGTGGCGCCTGTTCTTCGAGGGCGAGAACGAGGAGTGGCGCAAGCCGCTGACGCTGATTTCGACCAAGATCCGCGTGCCCGAGGCCGACGGCATGCTGGCGGCCTACATCCGCCCCGGCGTCGACCGCTGCCAGGACATCGGCAATACCTACGATATCCAGGGCGGGCGCTGGTTCTTCCAGCCCTACCGCGGCTTCGACCTCACGGCGGTCACCGACAAGGACTGTGATCACCCGTCGGGCGACTACCGCGATGTCACCGGCGGCGTGCGCTGGTCGGGCGAGGCCCTGGGCCTGAGCTATTCCTTCGCGTGGCTCACGACCTTCTCGGCGGATCCGGTCGCGAACTCTGCGTTCAAGCCCTACAAGAAGACGCCCGAGGGCGCGGTGTTCGACCGCATCCATCCACAGATCGATGTCTACGGCATGACCGTCAGCGGCTACAGCTCGACGCTCGACGCCGTGCTCAGCGCCGAGATGGCCTACACCAAGGACCAGCCCTACAACATCGGCACCGGCGCCTTCCTCAACCCGACCGTGCCCGGCAACGTCGGCATCGGTCTGGGCGGCGTGAAGCTCAAGGACACGCTGACGACGATGCTGCGCATCGACAAGGACCTCGACCTGCGAGGCATCTTCGGCACCTCGCGGCCCTCGTTCTCGTCGATCCAGCTGTTCGACACGCAGGTGCTGAACTTCAAGGAGTCCGACGACCTCGTGCGCCTGTTCGCGTACGGCACGCCGCTCACCGAGCACAACACCATCCTCACCGCCTTCACGACGCTGAACTACCGCAACGACACCATCAACCCGGGTTTCGCGATCGGATTCGACCTCAGCCACGGCGGCGGTTTCGCGATCCCCAGCCTGTCGCTGACGCTCAACGACGAATGGCTCGCGCGCATCGAGGCGGACATCTTCTGGAGCGGCAACCGTTCGAACAAGGTGGCCTTCAGCGGCCAGCGCTCCCAGCTCTTCGGCTACTTCGAAAACGCCAGCCAGCTCGTTTTCCGCTTGACCCGGCAGTTCTAAAAAAGAGGAGACACACCATGCACAAGCAACTCCGACCCGCCGCCCGTCCCTCGGTGCGGCAACTTGCGACCGGCAGCGCCCTCGGCCTGATGCTCCTGCTCGGCGCCCACGGTGCGAACGCCAAGGTGCTCGAGCCCGGATTCATCATCACCAAGGACAACCTCGCGAGCGTCAAGGAAGACACCTTCGAGGGCAAGACGATCGGCAGCATGATCCCCGAGAAGCTGGAGTGGATGATCACGAACTACGGCCTGACCATCAAGATCGCGCACTCGAAGAAGATCGAGATGGACCCGAAGTACGTCGAGGCGACGAAGAAGTGGTCCAAGGACGTCAAGTTCAATCCGGCCGATCGCACGATCAGCGGCTGGAAGGCCGGCATGCCGTTCCCGCCCGAGACGATCAAGATGGACGACCCGAATGCGGGCGACAAGGTGATCTGGAACCTGCGCGCGGCGACCTATGGCGCGACGATGGATCTGCGTGACATCGCCTGGGTGTTCCTCGACGCGAAGAAGGGCTACGAGCGCGTGCAGGCCTTCCAGTCGCGCCGCTATTACATGGAAGGGCGGCTCGACGGCGGCCCGGTCTCGGTCGGCGACGGCGACATCTCGCAGAAGACCTACTTCGTTGCGCACTACCCGCAGGACATCCGCGGCCTGGGCACCTTCTCGGTGCGCTACAACCAGCCCGACTCGGCCAAGCCCGACGATTCGTACGCCTACCTGAAGTCGGTGCGGCGCACGCGGCGCCTCTCGGGCGGCGCATGGATGGACCCCATCGGCGGTACCGACCAGCTCTACGACGACTGGGACATCTGGGACGCGTGGCCGACCAAGTACACGCAGAACAAGCTCGTCGAGAAGCGCTGGGTGCTCGCGATCGCGCACAGCCCGGAGATCAGCGTCGACATCACCCAGCCGTGGAGCGAGCCGCAGAAGCGTTTCCCGCGCATCAACATGGCCGAGCCGCCGTTCGCCAATCCGGCCAAGGACGTCGAGTGGGAGCCGCGCGAGGTGTACGTCGTGGAAGGCACGCCGCCCGCCGAGCACCCGTACAGCAAGAAGGTCGCGTACATCGAGGTCGATTTCCCGCGTCCCTACCTCGGCTATGCGCTCGACCGCAAGGGCGAGTTCTGGAAGATGTTCATCTTCCAGAACCGGCCTGACACCGGCGACGACGGCTACAAGGCGGTGATGCCGGTCGTCGGCCACATCATCGACGTCAAGCGCGGCCACGCGACCAACTGGTCGTCGAACATGAAATCCAATCCGAAAGGCGTGAAGGACACGGATGTGGCGCTGAACGTCCTCGAGGAAGTCGCGACCGGGGCGGGCAGCCGCTGACGCCGCCTCCGCCTGCGCCGGCGCCGAAGTCTCCCCTTTGGTCCGCCCCTGCCCAACTCGGGGGCGGACACTTTTCGCACGGGAGCATCCCGGGGCTGACGCCGGCGGAATCGCACTACTGAGGACTCCGACATGCAGACATATCAGGCCACGGGCTGCGACTGGGCCCAGACGCAGCTCGCGCGCTTCATCCAGCACCACGGCGACCACGATCTCGACGCCCTGCGCGAACGCGCGGCGCGCGAACCGGCGCAGTTCTGGGACCAGGTGCTCGAGGCCATCGACCTGCGCTGGGTGACGCCCTACGACAAGACGCTCGATCTATCGGGCGGCGTCATGTGGCCCAAATGGTTCGTCGGCGGGCGGCTGGACCTCGTCGACAACCTCGTCGGCAAGCACGCCCGCGCGACGCCGACGAAGATCGCGATCCGTTGGGAAGGCGACCGCGGCGAACTGCGCACGATCAGCTACGCGGAACTCGCCGCCGAGGTCGAACGCGTGGCCGCGGGCCTGCGCGCGTTGGGCGTGGGCGAGGGCGACCGCATCGCGCTCTACCTGCCGATGATCCCCGAGGCGGCCGTGATGATGCTCGCGGCGACGCGCATCGGCGCGATCTTCATCCCGTTCTTCTCCGGCTACGGCGCGGATTCGGTCGCGCAGCGCGTGCAGGACTGCGATGCCCGGCTGCTGGTGTGTGCAAACGGCTACTACCGCCGCGGAAAACGTGTCGACATGCTCGCGGACGCCCGTGCCGCGGTGAGGGAATGCCCTTCGCTGCGCCACCTCGTCGTCGTCGACCGTCTCGGTACCGGCCTCAGCGCGGAAGCCGGTACGCCCGGCGACTGCATCGAGTTCGACTACCGACGCCTGCCCACTTCGGTATCGATCTGCCCGAGCATGTCGTTTCCCCCGGACCAGACCCTGATGTTGATCTACACGTCGGGCACGACGGGCAAGCCCAAGGGGGTCGTGCACACGCACGCCGGATTTCCGGTGAAGGCCGCGCAGGACCTGCAGATGGCCTTCGACCTGCGCGCGGACGACACGCTGATGTGGGTCACCGACATGGGCTGGCTGATGGGGCCGTGGATGGTCTACGGCGGCCTGATGCTGGGCGCGACCCTGGTCTTTTACGAAGGCACACCCGACTACCCCGACGCGGGCCGCCTGTGGGAGGTCGTCGAACGCCATGGCGTCACGCACTTCGGCCTGTCGCCGACGCTCGTGCGCCTGCTGATGGCGCATGAAGGCAGCATTCCGGCGCCGCACTCGATCGCGACGCTGCGGGTATTCGGCTCGACGGGCGAGGCGTGGAACGAGGCGCCGTGGCTGTGGCTGTTCGAAGAGGTCGGCCGCGCGTGCCGTCCCATCATCAACTATTCGGGCGGCACCGAGATCGGCGGCGGCATCCTCGCGTGCTTCCCCGGCCTGCCGCAAAAGCCCGGCTCGTTCAACGGTGCCATCCCCGGCGTCGCCGCCGACGTGCTCGATGCCGAAGGCCACCCGGTGCGCGGCACCGTCGGCGAGCTCGCGATCAGGCAGCCCTGGCCCGGCATGACCAACGGCTTCTGGCACGACCCCGAGCGCTATCGCGACGCCTACTGGTCGGTGTGGCCCGACGTGTGGGTGCATGGCGACTGGGCGCGCGTCGACGAGGACGGCCACTGGTTCGTGCATGGGCGCAGCGACGACACGATCAAGGTCGCCGGCAAGCGCGTCGGCCCCGCCGATTTCGAATCGGCGCTGGTGTCGCATCCACTGGTGGTCGAGGCGGTTGCGGTCGGCGTGCCCGACGCGATCAAGGGCGAGGCGGTCGTGTGCTTCGTCACCGTCGCGGACCGCGAGCTGGCCGGGCGTCCGTGGGACGAGGTGGAAGCCGAGCTCGTCGAGCACGTCGGGCGTCAGCTCGGCAAGCCGCTGCGGCCCGCCCGCGTGCATCGCGTCGATGCGATCCCCAAGACCCGCAACGGCAAGACGGTGCGGCGCGTGATGCGCGGCGCCTACCTCGGCACGGGCCTTGGCGACCTGTCGTCCATCGAGAACCCCGACGCGATCGCAGCCGTCGGCGCGCTGGGGCAGACCCGCCCGGTGGCGGCCCAAGCACCGGCCGATTCGCTGCCTACCTGATTCACACACGAGGAGAACCCCATGAGCAAACTTTATCCCGATGCGCAGGCCGCGTTGGCGGAAGTCGTGCGCGACGGCCAGACCGTCGCGGTCGGCGGCTTCGGCCTGTGCGGCATCCCCGAGATGCTGATCCACGGCCTGCGCGACTCGAAGGCCAAGGACCTGACCGTGATCAGCAACAACGCCGGCGTGGACGGCGTCGGCCTCGGCCTGCTGCTCGAAACGCGGCAGATCCGCAAGATGGTCGCCTCCTACGTCGGCGAGAACGCCGAATTCGAGCGCCAGCTCCTGTCCGGCGAGTTGGAGGTCGAGCTCACGCCGCAGGGCACGCTGGCCGAGAAGCTGCGCGCCGGCGGTGCAGGCATCCCCGCCTTCTACACGCGCACCGGCGTCGGCACCCTGGTCGCCGAAGGCAAGGAGGAGCGCGACATCGATGGCAAGCGTTACCTGCTGGAGCGCTCGCTCACCGCCGACATCTCGCTCGTGAAGGCGTGGAAGGCGGACCGCGCGGGCAACCTCGTGTATCGCAAGACCGCGCGCAACTTCAACCCGGTGGTCGCGACCGCCGGCCGCATCACCGTCGCCGAAGTCGAGGAGCTGGTCGAGAACGGCACCCTCGACCCCGACCACATCCACACTCCCGGCGTCTTCGTCCAGCGCATCGTCGTCAACCCGCGCCCGGCGAAGCACATCGAACAACGCACGACACGGCAGGAGTAAGTCATGGCCTGGACACGCAACGACATGGCGCGCCGCGCCGCGCAGGAACTGCGCAGCGGCTACTACGTGAACCTCGGCATCGGCATGCCGACCCTGGTCGCCAACCACATCCCGCTCGGCATGGACGTTTGGCTGCAGTCGGAAAACGGCCTGCTCGGCATCGGCCCGTTCCCGACCGAATCCGAGGTCGACGCCGACCTCATCAACGCCGGCAAGCAGACCGTCACGACGCTCGCCGGCAGCAGCATCTTCAGCAGCGCCGACTCCTTCGCGATGATCCGCGGCGGCCACATCGACCTCGCGATCCTCGGCGCGATGCAGGTCAGCGAGCACGGCGACCTCGCCAACTGGATGATCCCCGGCAAGCTCGTGAAGGGTATGGGCGGCGCGATGGACCTCGTCGCCGGCGTGCGGCGCGTGATCGTGATGATGGAGCACTGCAGCAAGGACGGCGCGCCGAAGATCCTGCGCCGCTGCGAGCTGCCGCTCACCGGCGTCGGCGTCGTGAACCGCATCATCACCGACCTGTGCGTGCTCGACGTCACCCCCACCGGCCTGCGCCTCGTCGAGACGGCGCCGGGCGTCGATGTCGGCGACGTCCTCGCCTGCACCGGCGCCCCGATCGAACCCGGCGAGCTCGTGCCCGTCTGATCCGTCCGGCCGACCGTACGATTTTCGAACGCCGTCCGGACGAAAACGTCCGGAAATCGTACGGTCGGCCCTCGCGGAAGTCCGTCGGGCGAGGAGGGCCACGCGAAGGGCGTTGGGCCATTTCCCCCGCGATAGGGTTCCGCGGCGCGGGCGAAAAACAATTTAAGCAAATCCTGTTTCTGGCATCTCCTTTGCTATGATTTCTAGACGCGGGCACCTCGTTGCACGCGCATTCGCCGGAGATTTCACGCACCGCAAAACACACACAACGCGCTTTCGCCTGCAGAACTTACAGGACCAGTCCAATTCGGCCGCGCACGACGCGGCTCGCAGCGATCAGCGCCGGAGGAGGAGAGACTTGATGACACGGGTGCCCGAAGGGCCGATGTTTTCCGACCCGGGTAGTGACGCCGCCGTGATGGCGGCGTGGGAACGCTTTCTCGACGGCGAAAGCCGTCCGTCCGATTCATTGCGCGCGCTCGTGGACCGTTCGTGGCAGCGCTGCCAGCAGCACAACGTCGATCCCGACAAGCGCAGCGCGCCGCCGCCGGTCGACGAATCGATGCTGGCTTCGATGAAGGAGCACCACGGCGAACTGCTGCAGGCCAGCGCGCCGATCATGGCCTACGCCCGCGACTTCCTCGCGGAGACGGGCACGGTGATGGCGCTGGCCGACACGAGCTGCACGATCCTGACGATGGAGGGCGACAATCCGACCATCGGGACCGCCGAGAGCATCCACCTGTTGCCGGGCGTCTCGTGGAGCGAACGCATTTGCGGCACGAACGCGATCGGCACCGCACTTGCCGTCGGCGAACCGGTACAGATCCACTCGGCCGAGCACTACTGCGCCGGCATCAAGCGCTGGACCTGTTCGGCGACGGTGATCCGCCATCCGCACGACGGCGAGATCATCGGCGTGGTCGACGTCTCGGGCCTGTCCGAGAGCTACAGCCGCCAGAGCCTTGCGCTGGTCGTCACGACCGCGAGCCGCATCGAGAACAAGATCGCGATGCGCGAGATGGAGCGGCGCTACCACCTCCTGGAAGCCTCGCTGCAGCGCTGGTCCAACGGCACCGACGGCCTCGTGCTGTTCGACCGACGCGGCTATCCGGTGCGCGCCAACGAGATCGCCCAGGCGGCGATGACCTCGCTCGGCGCCGACCTCGACCTCTCCGCGCCGCGCCGCGTCATGGCGCTGGCGATCTGCGACAACGGGGAACTCGTGCGCACGCCGGCGCTACCCGCCTGGCTGCGCCCCGAATGGCTGGAGCCGGTGCATGGCGCACAGGGCCAGCGCCTCGGCACTCTGCTCGTCCTGCCCCTGCCCCGCATCGGGCGCGCCATCTCCGGGGAAGGCGCACGCCGCCTCGCCCGCGAGTCGGTGGTGGCGGCGAACGACATGCCCTCCGGCTTCACCTCCATCATCACTCGTGACACTGCACTGCGCGAAGCGGTGCGCAAGGCCGACCAGCTCGCGCGCTCCAAGGTCCCGGTGCTGCTGCTGGGCGAGACGGGCGTCGGCAAGGAGGAATTCGCCCAGGGCCTGCACAAGGCCAGCCCCTTCCGCGATGGTCCCTACGTCGCGCTGAACTGCGGCGGCCTGTCGCGCGAGCTCCTCGCCAGCGAGCTCTTCGGCTATGTCGACGGCGCCTTCACCGGCGCGCGGCGCGGCGGCATGGTCGGCAAGATCGAGGCCGCCAACGGCGGCACGCTGTTCCTCGACGAGATCGGCGAGATGCCGCTCGACCTGCAGCCGCATCTGCTGCGCGTGCTCGAACAGAGCGAGATCTACCGCTTGGGCGAGAACGTGCCGCGCAAGGTCAGCTTCCGCCTCATCGCCGCGACACACCGCGACCTGCGCAAGGAAGTCGCCGATGGCCGCTTCCGCATGGACTTCTTCTACCGCGTCGCGGTGACCTCGATCCGCATCCCGCCGCTGCGCGATCGCGTCGGCGACGTGCGCGAGCTCGCCCGGCACTTCGTCGAACGCTTCTCGAAGCAGCACGAGCTCGGCCCGCGCCAGCTCGACGACGAGCTCCTCGCCCGGCTCGAGAGTTACAGCTGGCCGGGCAACGTGCGCGAACTGAGGAACGTCGTCGAGAGCGTGCTGCTGATGAGCGACGGCGAATGCGTCGGCATCGACGCGCTGCCGCCGGAGCTGCTCGGCATGGCCGATTCTCCGGTCAGTGCACCGGTCGCGACCGCCCTCGGCGCACTCGCCACCAACGTGCCATTCGGCAGTATCGCGGAAAGCGAGGCGGAACTCATCCGCCGCGCGATCGCCGCCACCCACGGCAACCTCACGCGCGCCGCCCGCGAGCTCGACATCGCGAAGAGCACGCTGTACCAGAAGGTGAAGCTGTACGGGCTGGAGCGCGACATCGGGCGGGTGCGCGCCGGCTGAGGGCGTCGTCCGCACCTGCGCGATTTCTCGCGCCGCCTGCGCGGCTAGGCCTGGTCCGAGCGGCGGGCGTGCAGGGCGCCCTGCATGCGCCGCAGCGCCTCGGTGAGCAGGGCGCGCGGACAGCCGAAGTTCAGGCGCACGAAGCCGGGCATGCCGAAGGGGCCGCCATCGGACAGGCCGACGCCGGCGTCCTCGAAGAAGCGCATCGGGTCTTCGAGGCCGGCGCCGCGGCAGTCGATCCATGCGAGGTAAGTCGCCTCGGGCCGGGTCGTCGCCAGTCCCGGCATCGCGGCGACGGCGTCCATCACCAGATCCAGGTTGCCGCTCAGGTAGTCGAGCAGGGCCGCGCGCCACGGGCCGCCGTCGCGGTAGGCGGCTTCGGCGGCGACGAGGCCGAGCAGGTTGTTGTGCGGGACGACGCCGCGCATCTCGTGGCGGAAGCGCCGGCGTAGCCCGGGATCAGGGATGATCGCCAGCGCACAGTAGAGCGCGGGGATGTTCCACGTTTTGGACGGCGCCATCAGCGTGATCGTGCGGCGGGCGGTCGCTGCGTCGAGCGCGGAGATCGGGATGTGCGGCGTGGCCGGATCGAGGACCAGGCCGCAGTGGATTTCGTCGGAGCAGATCGTCAGGTCGTGCCGTTCGGCGAGGCCGGCGAGCCATTCGAGTTCGTCGCGGTCGAACACGCGGCCAACCGGGTTGTGCGGATTGCACAGCATCAGCAGGCGCGTGCGCGCGGTGATGGCATCTTCCACTTCCGCGCGGTCCCACCCCCAGCGGCCGTTATCGAGTTTCAGCGCGCGCGTGACCAGGCGCCGGTCGCTGTTGCCGGGCGCGGTGAGGAAGGGCGGGTACACGGGGGTCGCGGTGAAGACTTCGTCGCCGGCTTCGCCGGTCGCGCGGCAAGCGAGGTTGAAGCCGGTGACGACGCCCGGCAGCCACACGATCCAGTCCGCCTCGATGCGCCAGCCGTGGTCGCGGGCGATGCCCTCGATGACGGCTTCCGAGAGACTGGGCCAGGGGTCGGTATAGCCGAATACGCGGTGGTCGATGCGTGCGCGGATCGCATCGATGACCGGCGGCGGCGCGGGGAAGTCCATGTCCGCGACCCACAGCGGCAGCACGTCGCGTCCGGCGTAGCGGCCCCATTTTTCGCCGGGCACGGTGCTGCGGTCGGGAACGTGGTCGAAGTCGAATGGCGCGGGGGGCATGGTTGCGGATCCTTCGTGGCGCATTGGGTAGGTTGGGGATTTCCCTTCGGGAAATGTCCGCGAGCGAGGGATACAATTACACAAAACGATCTGCTGGCGTTGGAGGAAGACAATCGTGCAACACCTGACGGCCCACCCTGACGGGATTCTGGCGGTGGACTCCGGCTACTGCCACCCCGGCCTTGCGGCCATTCACCTGATCATCCACGAGGGGCGTGCGGCCGTCGTGGACACCGGCACCAATGCCTCGGCGCCGCGCGTGCTGGCGGCGCTGGCCGCGGCCGGGATCGTGCCCGAGCGCGTGCAGTGGGTGATCCTGACGCATATCCACCTCGATCACGCCGGCGGCGCCGGCAGCCTGATGTGCGCGTTCCCGAACGCGAAGCTCGTCGTCCATCCGCGCGGCGTGCGCCACATGATCGATCCGGCGAAACTGTGGGAAGGCACGTCGGCCGTGTATGGCGCGGAGCGCGCCTTCGCGCTGTACGGCCGGCTGGCGCCGGTCGAGGCCGAGCGCATCGTCGCCACCGAGGAGGACATGGTGCTCGATCTGGGCTCGCGGAGGTTGCGCATCCTGCACACGCCGGGGCACGCGAAGCACCACATCTGCATCTGGGACGAGACCGCGCGCGCCTTCTTCACCGGCGACACCTTCGGCCTGTCGTACCGCGAGTTCGACGTCGATGGCCGGCCGTCGGTGTACCCGACGACGACGCCGACGCAGTTCGATCCGGATGCGCTGCACGAGTCGATCGACCGCCTGGTGAGCTATCGCCCCGATGCGATGTACCTGACCCACTACAGCCGCGTGACCGGCGTGGACCGGCTCGCGGCGGACCTGCATCGGCTGATCGACACGCAGATCGCGGTCGCGCGCGCGGCGCGCGGGGACGGGGTCGCCCGCCACGTCGAGATCCTCGCGGGGCTGGAGCAGATCGTGCGCGAGGAGGCCGAGCGTCATGGATGGACGCTGTCGGAAGAGGAAATCTTCCGGGTGCTGCGCACCGACCTCGAACTCAATGCGCAGGGACTGGGGATCTGGCTCGACGACTGCGCGCTGCGCGAACTGAGCACCGCCTGATCCTTAGCGGGCCCGACGTCTAGGGCGTTGCGTCGGCGGGGCGGGCCTGCAGCGCCTCGTACTTCGCCCGCGCGGCCGCGTCGCCCTGCAGTGCCGCCTGCGCGTACCAGTGCTCGGCCTGGCGGAGGTCCGCGGGCACGCCCTCTCCCGACTCGTACATCGACGCGACGATGTACTGCGCGCCGGCGTGCCCTGCACGCGCCGCGGCGAGGTACCAGCGCGCGGCCGCCGCGAAATCCCGCGGCATGCCGTGACCGACGAAGTACATGGTCGCGAGGTTGACCTGGGCGTCGGTGTGCCCCTGCTCGGCGGCGCGGCGGTACCACTCCGCCGCGATGGGGAGCGATTTCGCGACCCCGCTGCCGCGGTCGTACAGCAGCGCGAAGTTGAACTGTGCCTGCGCGAGACCGGCGCCGGCCGCGCGCCTGAGCCAGCGCCATGCGGCGTCGGGTTCCGGCGCGACGGTTTCCTTGCGGAACAGCATCATCGCGAGGTTGAACTGGGCAAGCCGGTTCCCGGCGCGCGCGGCGCGTTCGAAGAGCTGCGCGGCCTCGTCGAAACGGCCTGCGTCGTACGCGCCGACTGCGTTTTGCGCGAGCTCGGCGGGGGGCGTGGAATCGGCGCGGGCGGGGGCGTGGGCGGTTGCGGCGCAGAGCAGGCCGGCGGCCAGCAGCGTACGGCATGCCAGATGGCGCATCGTGGGTCCTCCAATGGCCCATTGGAGCGGAGGCGCGCAGGCGAGTTCATCGCGGCTGTGCTGCGGTAACATCCGCGCTTCTGCGTGCAACGGTAATTGCCATGTCCGGCCTGAGTCCCGAATCCCCTGTCGAAGTCGATCGCGAGCGCCGTTTCGGCGGCATCGCCCGCCTGTACGGGGCCGATGCGCCCGCGCGCCTCGACGCTGCGCATGCGTGCGTGATCGGTGTGGGCGGCGTCGGCTCGTGGATCGCGGAAGCGCTGGCGCGCAGCGGGGTGGGGCGCATCACGCTGATCGACCTCGACCATGTCGCCGAGTCCAACATCAATCGCCAGATCCACGCGCTCGATCCGACGCTGGGGCAGGCCAAGGTGCTGGCGATGGCCGAGCGCATCCGCGCGATCAATCCGCATGCGCGCGTCGAGGTGGTCGAGGATTTCGTCACGCCGGACAACGCGACGGACCTGCTGCAGGGCTTCGACGTCGTCGTCGATGCGATCGACAACGTGCGCGCCAAGGTCGCGATCGTGCTGGTGTGCCGGCGGCGGCGCATCCCGC
Source organism: Azoarcus sp. CIB (assembly GCF_001190925.1). Lineage (NCBI taxonomy): Bacteria > Pseudomonadati > Pseudomonadota > Betaproteobacteria > Rhodocyclales > Zoogloeaceae > Azoarcus > Azoarcus sp. CIB. Next base: position 4,448,779 of record NZ_CP011072.1, on the reverse strand, counting down.
TGATCGTCGCGGGCGGTGCCGGCGGCAAGACCGATCCGGGCCGCATCCGCGTCGACGACCTGTCGCGGACCGAGCAGGATCCCCTGCTGGCGAAGGTGAGGAAGCGCCTGCGCAGCGAGCACGGCTTCCCGCGCAATCCCAAGCGCCCGTTCGGCATCGAGGCGGTGTATTCGTGCGAACCGCTGCGCCTCGACGACCTCGCGTGCGACCTGCCGCACGGACCGCAGGGGCTGGCGTGCGCGGGCTACGGCTCGAGCGTTGCGGTGACGGCCTCGGTCGGCATGTTCGCGGCCGCGCGTGCGATCGAACGTCTGCTTGCGCCGCCGGTCGACGCCAGTTCCGAAACTGACGAGAGCGAATCATGAGCGATGCACATGCGGTGGTGTTGTTCGGGCACGGCGCCCGCGATCCCGAATGGGCGCGGCCGATGCAGCGCACGCGCGATCATCTGCACACGCAGGCGCCGGGGCTGCGCGTCGAACTGGCCTTCCTCGAATTCATGATGCCGACGCTCGAAGACGCGATTGCCGCGCTGGCGCACGACGGCATCCGGCATGTCACCGTCGTGCCGATGTTCATCGCCCAGGGCGGGCACCTGAAAAGCGACGTGCCCAAGCTCATCGGCGCCGCACGCGCGCTTCACGCCGGCTGCGAGATCACGCTCGCACCGGCCGTCGGCGAGGCGGACGGCGTGATCGCCGCGATGGCGAGCTACGCGTTGGGTTGCAGTGGGGCGGCCTCCGCCGGGGATTGAACAGCCCGGTACCACATACGCAATCGTAGGGCGGAAAAGCGTAGCGCCTTCCGCCGTATGTACCGGGCGACGGATGCACTTCATTCGGCGGATAACGCCTACGGCTCATCCGCCCTACGAACCTGTGTTCCGACCCTTGACTCGTCTTAATATAAGAATATACTTATATTTATGACGAGATATTCCATCATCCGGATCGTGTTGCCTGCGCTTGCGCTGGTCGTTGCAAGTCTGGCGCAGGCGCAGGTGCCGACGCAGCGCATCGAAGCGCGTGCGGTCGGCCTGACTCATCCCGCCGAGGCCACGCTGGAGGCGGTGCATCAGGCCACGCTCGCGGCCCAGGTGCCGGGGCGCATCGTCGAACTCAAGGTCGATGCCGGCGACCGCGTCGCAAAGGGGCAGGTGCTGCTGCGCATCGACGCCGCCGAGGCGAGCCAGGCCGTCGCCGGCGCCGAAGCCGGCATCGCGCAGGCGCAGGCCAACCAGATCAACGCGAAAGCAGCCTACGAGCGGACGAAGAGCCTCGTCGAGCGCAAGTTCGTCAGCCAGTCGGCGCTCGACCAGGCCAAGGCGTCTTTCGATGCGGCCGAGGCCCAGCTGCGCGCGGCGCGCGCGGGACGCGGCCAGGCGGCGACGGTGCAGGGCTACACGACGATCGTCGCGCCGCTCGCGGGGCTGGTCGCGGCGCGCCACGTCGAACTGGGCGAGATGGCGCAGCCGGGCCGGCAACTCGTGACCGTGTACGACCCCGCGGCGATGCGTGCCGTGGTCGATGTGCCGCAGCAGCGCCTCGCCGGCCTCGCGCCCGGGCAGATCCGGGCGCGCGTCGAGCTGCCCGATTCGGGCCGTTGGCTCGATGCCGCGAGCGTCACCGTGTTGCCGGCGGCCGATCCGCGCACGCACACCGTGCGCGTGCGCGTGGACCTGCCGGCGAACGCCGAAGGCCTCGTGCCGGGGACCTTCGCGCGCGTGCATTTCGCGACCGGCGAAGGCTCGCGCATCGCGGTTCCCGCCGGTGCGATTCTGCGCCGCGGCGAAGTGACCGGCGTCTATGTCGCCGACGGCAAGGGCGGTTTCGCGCTACGCCAGATCCGCGCGGGCGAGCCGCTGGCGGACGGCAGCGTCGAGGTGCTGGCGGGGCTCGTCGGGGGCGAGGAGGTCGCGCTCGATCCGGTGCAGGCCGGCATTGTGATGCGTGCCGCCCGCAACGGCGCCGCGCGCTGAGGGGACATCGATGAGCGCTCCGCTCGGCATCTCCGGCCGCATCGCCGGCGCCTTCCAGCGCAACGCGCTGACGCCGCTCCTCGCGCTGATCCTGCTGCTGATGGGCGTGTTCGCGACGCTCGTGACGCCCAAGGAGGAAGAGCCGCAGATCGACGTCACGATGGCGAACGTGCTGGTGCCCTTCCCGGGCGCCTCCGCGCGCGACGTCGAGGCGCTGGTTTCACGCCCCGCCGAGCAGGTGCTGTCGCGCATGGCGGGCGTCGAGCACGTGTATTCCGTGTCGCGCCCCGGCATGGCGGTGATCACGGTGCAGTTCGAGGTCGGCGTGCCGAACCAGGACGCGCTGGTGCGCCTCTACGACACCGTGCATTCGAACAAGGATTGGCTCAGCCCGCAGCTCGGCGTCGGCGAGCCCATCGTCAAGCCCAAGGGCATCGACGACGTGCCGATCGTGAGCCTGACCTTCTGGACTGCCGACCCGGAGCGCACCGGCTTCGACATGCAGCAGGTGTCGCGCGCGGTGGAACTCGAGATCAAGCGCATCGAGGGCACGCGCGACGTCACGACCATCGGTGGACCGGGGCACGTCGTGCGCGTGCTGATGGACACCCAGCGCATGAACGCGCACGGCGTCACCGCGCAGGACGTGCGCGCGGCGCTGCAGCTCGCGAACGCGTCGCAGCCCGCGGGCAGCCTCGTCGCCGGCAACCGCGAGGTGCTGGTGCAGACCGGCACCTATCTCGAATCGGCCGAGGACGTGCGCAGCCTCGTTGTCGGTGCCGCCGGCGGCAAGCCGGTGTTCATGCGCGACGTCGCGCGCATCGAAGACGGCCCGGACCAGCCGACGCAGTACGTGTGGTTCGGTACCGGTGCGGCCGCGGACAAGGTCGGCATCGCCGAGCAGGGCGTGTTCCCGGCGGTCACGCTGTCGGTGTCGAAGAAGCCGGGTGCGAACGCCGCGGATGTCGCCGACGACGTGCTCGCGCGCGCCGAGGCGCTGCGCGGCGAACTGATCCCCGAGGGCGTGAATTTCACCGTCACGCGCAACTACGGCCAGACCGCCAACGACAAGGCCAACACGCTGATCGGCAAGCTCGTGTTCGCGACCTCCGCGGTCGTGCTGCTGGTGTTCTTCGCGCTCGGCCGACGCGAGGCGCTGATCGTCGGCGTCGCGGTGGGCCTCACGCTCGCGGCGACGCTGTTCGCGTCCTGGGCGTGGGGTTTCACGCTCAACCGCGTCAGCCTCTTCGCGCTGATCTTCTCGATCGGCATCCTCGTCGATGACGCGATCGTCGTTGTCGAGAACATCCACCGCTGGCACACGCTGGAGCCCGACACGCCGCTGTGGCAGCTGATCCCGCGTGCGGTGGACGAGGTCGGCGGGCCGACGATCCTCGCAACCTTTACGGTGATCGCGGCGCTGTTGCCGATGGCCTTCGTGACCGGCCTGATGGGGCCGTACATGAGCCCGATCCCGATCAACGCGTCGATGGGCATGTTCATCTCGCTCGCGGTCGCCTTCGTCGTGACGCCGTGGCTCGCGCAGCGCCTCCTCAAGTCCGTCGATGCGCACCACCACGAGGGCGAGGACAAGCTCACCGCGCGCCTCGACCGTGTCTTCCGCCGCATCATGGCGCCGATGCTCGACCCCTTGCGCGGCGGCGGCGCGCGCCTCAAGCTGTGGCTGATCGTCGTCGCGCTGATCGTCGTGTCGGTCGCGCTGCCGGTGTTCAAGCTCGTCGCGCTGAAAATGCTGCCGCTCGACAACAAGAGCGAGTTCCAGGTCGTGCTCGACATGCCGGTCGATACGCCGGTCGAGGAAACCGCGCGCGTGCTGCGCGAGATCGGCGAATACCTCGGCACGGTCGAGGAGGTCAGCGACTGGCAGGCCTATGCCGGCACCGCGAGCCCGATCAACTTCAACGGCCTGGTGCGCCAGTACTATCTGAGGAGCGGCCCGGAGGTCGGCGACATCCAGGTGAACCTGGTCGACAAGGCGCATCGCGATCGCAAGAGCCACGAGATCGCCACCGCCGTGCGCGCCGAGGTCACGCGCATCGCGCGCGCGGCAGGCGGCAACGCGAAGACCGTCGAGGTTCCGCCCGGCCCGCCGGTACTCTCGCCCATCGTCGCCGAGGTGTACGGGCCGGACTACGCGGGCCAGACCTTGGTCGCGCGCAAAGTGCGGGCCGTGTTCGAGGGCACGGCGGACATCGTGGACGTCGACGACACCGTCGACGAGGCCGCGCCCAAGCTCGTGCTGCGCGTCGATCAGGCCAAGGCCGCGCGCATGGGCGTGGCCCAGGCCGACATCGTCGAGGTCGTGCGCCTCGGGCTGTCGGGCGAGGACGTCACGCCGATCCACGGCGGCGACAACAAGTACGAGATCCCGGTGCGCATCCAGCTGCCGTCCGAGCGCCAGTCCAGCGTCGATGCGCTGCTCGCGCTCAAGGTGCGTGCGCGCGACGGCACGCTGGTGTCGGTGTCGGAGCTCGTCACGGTGCAGGAGACGACACGCGAGCAGGTCATCTACCGCAAGGACCTGCTGCCCGTCGTATACGTGACGGGCGACATGAGCGGCAGCCTCGACTCTCCGCTCTATGGCATGTTCGACATCCGCTCGCAGATCCGCGACATGCCGCTCGCCGGCGCGCCGGGCCTCGCCGGGACGCTGGGTGAATGGTTCATCCGCCAGCCCGCCGAGGCCTACGCGGGCTACAGCGTGAAGTGGGACGGCGAGTGGCAGGTCACCTACGAGACTTTTCGCGACATGGGCGCGGCCTACGCGGTCGGCCTGATCCTGATCTACCTGCTGGTCGTCGCGCAGTTCCGCAGCTACCTCGTGCCGCTCATCATCATGGCGCCGATCCCGCTCACGATCATCGGCGTCATGCCCGGCCATGCGCTGCTCGGCGCGCATTTCACCGCCACCTCGATGATCGGCATGATCGCGCTCGCCGGCATCATCGTGCGCAACTCGATCCTGCTCGTCGATTTCGTCAATCAGCAGGTGCGCGCGGGCGTCGATCTCGGCGAGGCGGTGATCCGCGCGGCCGCCGTGCGCGCCAAGCCGATCGGGCTGACCGCGCTGGCGGCCATGATCGGCGCGCTCTTCATCCTCGACGACCCCATCTTCAACGGGCTGGCGATCAGCCTGATCTTCGGCATCTTCGTGTCCACCGTGCTGACGCTGGTGGTCATTCCGGTGCTGTATTTCGCCGCGATGCGGGGTCGCATCGCGCAACTGCAAGGAGAAACACCATGACGCTGACCGTCAACCAGTTCGTCCGCATCTTCGCCGGCGCCTTCGTGCTGATCTCGCTCGCGCTCGGCGTCGACGGCTCGCCACTCTTCGTGAGCAAGAACTTCCTGTGGTTCACCGCCTTCGTCGGCGCGAACCTGTTCCAGAGCGGCTTCACGCGGTTCTGCCCGCTGGAGATCTTCCTGCGCAAGGCCGGCGTGCCGGACAGCGCCGCTGGCTGCCGCTGATTTTCCCCGGTGCGGCCTTCGAGGCCCAGCGCACAGCGCAATCGTATGAACGGATCGTAGGGCGGAAAAGCGAAGCGCCTTCCGCCGGATGGCGGCCGTCCGCCGCAAAAGGATTCGGCGTCGATGACGGCGGAGGGCTACAATCGGCCTGTCATCGACCCTGCAGCCAGCCCGGCCCATGAACGATCGCACGTCCCACATCGAACGGCGGCTCGACCGCCGTATCCCGCTCGGCTGCCCCGCCGTCATCCGGTTGAAAACCGGTGAAACGGTGCGGGCCGAATGTGTCGAGATCAGTGTCGGCGGGATGACCCTGCGGGCGCCCTACGTGCCCGGCGCGGCCGAAGTGCTCGAAGTGATGGTGTCGGTCCCCGGCAGCAACGGTTCGATCCCGTCGCGCCCGCCGCTCGTGACCCGGCTCGAAGTCAAGCGCTGCCACGCACTGGGGCAGGGCCTGTACGAGATCGGTGGGACAACCGTGCGCGTCGTCGGCTGACGCGCACCGCTCAGGATTTCAGCCGCGGACCTTTCCGCGCACGATCAGCGTGATCGCCCCGATCGCGATCAGCGTCAGCATCACGAGCGACCAGTTCGCGATCGACAGGCCCAGGAAGCTCCAGTCGATCTTGGAGCAATCCCCCGCCCCCTGGAAGATCATAGGCAGCGCATCGGCCAGCGGGAAGCTGCCGAGCATGAATTCGAGATCGGGGCCGCATTCGGCAATTTCCGGCGGATAGATCTGGATCCACGTCTGGCGCACCGCTACGCCCGCGCCCGCGAGTGCGGCGACGAGGATCAGGCCAGAGTAGATGCGCGTGCCCGTCCGCCCCGGATTGTGCAGCCCCCCGACAAGCGCGAACAGCGCGATCGCGATGAAGGCATAGCGCTGCATGATGCACATCGGACAGGGCTCGAGACCGACGACGTGCTGCAGGTACATGCCGAACCCGAGCAGGCCGACGCAGGCGGCGAACAGGCCGAGGAAGAGGATCCGGGGGGACAGGGTCGATGAATTCATCATGGGCGTGAGCGGGTGAACGAGGCGCGATTGTAGGTCAGTCCGGCGGATTCGTCCCCTGCCGAGCGGAAAAGTTCAGTTGCGCGGTCGGCTGCCGGGGTTGCGGGTGCGACGATCCGGCAGTCGATGAGGGTGGTGCAATTCCTGCAACAGTGAAGTGCAGGTATTCGGGTTTTTCCGCAACAATGCTTCCCCTAAAGTGACCCCATCGACAAACCACATTGATGGAGCACCGAATGAACATCCTGCAAGTCAATTCCAGCGCCCGTAGCGAAGGTTCCGCTTCCACCCGTCTCGCCAACAGCATCGTCGTGCGTCTGCGCGCCGAGAACCCCGGCGCCAGCCTGGTCGTCCGCGACCTCGCCCGCAACCCGCATCCGGTCCTCGACGAAGCGGCCCTCGGCGCGCTCTTCACCCCCGCCGAGCAGCGTACCCTGGCGCAGGCCGAACGCGTCGCCCTCGACGACGCGCTGATTGCCGAGATCCAGGCTGCCGACGCCGTCGTGCTGGGCGTGCCGATGTACAACCTCGGCGTGCCGGCGCAGCTGAAGAACTGGATCGACGCGATCGCCCGTGCCAAGGTGACCTTCCAATACACCGCGAACGGTGCGGAAGGCCTGCTGAAGGGCAAGAAGGTGTATGTCGCGCTGACCCGCGGCGGCAAGTATCGCGGTACGGACTGGGATTCGCAGGTGCCCTACCTGAAGATCGTGCTCGGCTTCCTCGGCATGACCGACATCACCTTCGTCTATGCGGAAGGCCTCGCGATGGGGCCGGAGGCGGAACAACAGGCCTTCGCCGAAGCCCAACGCGAGATCGAGGCGGCTTTCGCCTAAGCGACTCGCAGCCTTGCCGACCCGGACGCCGGACGCATAGATCTGCCGCCGGGAAAAATACAGAGAGCACCCCCGATCCCAACACGGAGGACAAGACCATGTCTGACACGCAACAGCAACGCAGCAGCGAAGACGTCACCCGCTCACGCGGCGTCGAACGGCTCGTGGCCGGGCAGGCCACCTCCGACGGGGCGGGCGTGAAGCTCACCCGCGTGCTCACCCAGCCGCTGCAGCGTCGCCTCGACCCCTTCCTGATGCTCGACGCCTTCGGCAGCAACGATCCGGGCGACTACATCGCGGGCTTCCCGGACCATCCGCACCGCGGCTTCGAGACCGTCACCTACATGATCGCCGGCCGCATGCGCCACCGCGACAGCGCGGGCCACGAGGGCTTGCTCGAGAACGGCGGCGTGCAGTGGATGACGGCCGGCAGCGGCGTGATTCACTCGGAGCTGCCCGAGCAGGAAGAGGGCGTGATGGAAGGCTTCCAGCTGTGGCTGAACCTGCCCGGGCGCGACAAGATGTGCGCGCCGTGGTACCGGGACTTCGCCGCGGGCGAGCTGCCGACCTTCACGACCGCGGCCGGCGCCGAGGTGACCGTGATCGCCGGCGGGAGCCACGGTGTCGAAGGCGCGGTGACGCGAGACGCCACTGCGCCGATCTACCTCGACATCCATCTGCCCGCGGGCGCCCGCTTCGCGCAGTCCCTGCCGACGGAACACAACGCCTTCATCTACGTGTATCGCGGTGACGTCACGGTCGCCGGCACGCAGGTGGTGGTGCAGCGCATGGCGATCCTCGCGAACGAGGCGGCGGCGGATGGCGTCGTGATCGAAGCGGGCGACGTTCCGGCGCGCGTGCTGCTGATCGCCGGTCGCCCGCTGGGCGAGCCGATCGCGCAGTACGGCCCCTTCGTGATGAACACGCAGGCCGAGATCCACCAGGCGCTGGCGGACTACCGCGACGGACGGTTCGCGCCGATCGCCGGCTGAGGTCGAGTCGCAAGCCACGATCCTGCGCCCGGCAGGAGAGACTTTAGCCGCGGCGGGAGTTTCCCCTCCCTGAGCTTCCGTCGCGGTTGAGGTCTCTCCTGCCGGGCGCACTCAGCTTTCGTAGGGCGGGAGTAGCCGAAGGCGTATCCCGCCACGCGGCGGTCGGGCGGATTCCCGCGCTTGGATTGGCGGGATGCGCTGCGCTCCTCCCGCCCTACGATTCCCTCGCCTCCTGACGTGTTCAGGCTTCGGTGGCGAGCCGCACGAGCAGCGCGGCCTGATCGAGCACCGGTTGCGGAACCGGGACCTCGCCGGCCAGCATCGCGCGGATCAGCGCGGCATTCTCTTCTACCGCCGGCGCATCCGGCAGCCCGTCCAGCGGCGGCGCGCCGCCTTCTTCCGCAGTCCAGCCGAGCTCCGCGACCCCATCACGGAACACCTGCATCGCCGGCCGCCGGCGCGGATTCGCGTAGGCCTCGCCCTCGGTGCCGCGCATCAGCAGCGCCCGTCCGCCGTCCACGATTAGGAGTTCGTTCATGCGTTCGACATACTCCGGGTGCGTGACCGCGACCACCCGCACGCTGCGGCCGATGCATGGGTCCACAAGCTTCGCCATCGTGTGCCCGCTTCCCCGCACGCCCAGGCGTAGGCGCAGCGCGAGCAGGCGATCGAGCCCCGGCAGCAGTTCGTCCAGGCGCAGGCAGGCGATGCGTTTTCCGGCGAGCTCGCGGTGCGCTTCGCCGATGCCGAGCGCCGCGAGCAGTTCGAACGGACTCACGCGCGACTCGAAATCGTGCCGCCCCTGGATCAGCACCGGCACCCCTTCGCGCGCGAGCAGCAGCGCGACGAGCGGCATCAGGTTGGCCTGGCGGCGCGCGCCGTTGTAGGTCGGCAGGACCACGCAGCGCGGGCCTGGCGGCACCGCGAGCTGCGGGCAGCGGGCGTCGATCGCGCGCTTGAAGCCCAGCAGCTCGTCGCGCGACTCGCTCTTGATGCGCAGCGACACGACGATCGCGCCCAGCTCCAGGTCCGGCACCTTGCCGTCCAGCATGTCGCCGAACAGCTGCTCCGCCTGGGCGGCGTCGAGGTCGCGCGCGCCCTTGGCGCCACGGCCGATTTCCTTGATGATGGGGGCGTAGGTCATGGCGAAGATTATGCGTCGCCATGCGCGTTCCAGCCACAGGAGAATCGAAATGGAAGTCGGATTCGTCGGCCTCGGCCTGATGGGGCGCCCGATGGCGCTGAACCTGATGAAGGCCGGTCACAAGGTGCATGTGTGGAGTCGTCGGCGCGAGTCGATGCAGCCGCTGCTCGACGCCGGCGCGGGCGACTGCGCGAGTGCGGCGGAGGTCGCGTCGCGCGTCGAAGTGGTCATCACGATGGTCGCGGATGCGCCCGACGTCGAGCACGTCGCACTCGGCCCCCAAGGTGTCGCGGAAGGCGCCCGCCCGGGGCTGATCTTCGTCGACATGAGCACGATCGCCCCGGCCGCGGCGCAGGCCATCGCGGCGAAGCTCAAGGCGCGCGGCATCGAGATGCTGGACGCGCCGGTATCGGGCGGCGAAGTCGGCGCAATCAACGCGAACCTCACGATCATGGTCGGAGGTGACGCGGCAGCGTTCGAGCGCGTGAAGCCTGTGTTCGAGGCGATGGGCAAGACCGTGTCGCTGATCGGGGCGAGCGGCGCCGGCCAGGTCGCGAAGGCGTGCAACCAGATCCTCACCGGCGTCGGCGTCGCGGCCGTGGCGGAGGCGATGAACTTTGCGCGGAAGAGCGGCGTCGATGCCGGCAAGGTGCGCGAGGCGCTGCTCGGCGGCTTTGCCTATTCGCGCGTGCTGGAGAACCACGGACAGCGCATGCTCGACCGCAACTTCAAGCCCGGCTTCAAGGCGTGGATGCACCAGAAGGACCTGCGCATCGTGATGGAAGAGGCTCATCGCCTCGGCCTCGCGCTGCCGACCTCGGCCGCGACCGCGCAGATGCTCAATGCGATGGTCGGCAGCGGGCTGGGTGAGAACGATTCGATCGCGATGCTGAAGCTCCTCGAACGCATGAGCGGCGGGGAGGGGCAGGACTGATGGAGGTTGGTTTCGTCGGCTTGGGCGCGATGGGGCGCCCGATGGCGCAACATCTGCAGCGCGCCGGCCACCGGCTGCACCTGTGGGCACGCCGCCCCGAAAGCGTCGCACCCTTCGCCGGCACCGACGCGGTCGTGCACGCGACACCGGCCGAACTCGCCGCGGCCACTGACGTCGCCTTCACGATCATCACGACCAGCGAGGACGTCGAGCGCGTCGCGTTGGGCGAGGGCGGGTTCGTCGAAGGCGCGCGGCCCGGCTGGGTGCACGTGGACATGAGCACCATCGCGCCCGGTACGACGCGCCGCGTCGCGGCCGCGCTGGCCGCACGCGGGGCGGCGATGCTGGACGCGCCGGTCTCGGGCGGGTCGGTCGCGGCCGAGGCGGGAACGGTTGCGATGATGGTCGGCGGCGACGCGGCGGTGCTGGAGCGCGTGCGTCCGCTGCTGGACTGCTTCGCCCGCGCGGTCGTGCATGTCGGTGACAACGGCGCCGGCGAGGTCGCCAAGGCGTGCAACCAGATGGTGATGGTCGCGGCGATCCAGGCCTGTGCCGAGGCGATGCTGCTCGCGCAGGCGCACGGCGTCGATGCGTCGCGCGTGCGCGAGGCCCTGATGGGCGGCTCGGCATCGTCGCGCATGCTCGACGTGATGGGTGACCGCATGCTGCGGCGTGATTTCGCCGCCGGCATCGAGGCGCGCCTGCATCACAAGGACTTCGGCATCCTGATGGACGAGGCCGCCCGCCTCGGTACGCCGCTGCCGGTCGCCGCGCAGGTGTGGCAGCAGCTCAACGCGTTGATGTCGCAGGGCGGCGCGCACGACGACACGTCGAGCCTGCTCCGCGTGCTGGAGGCCTCCAGCGGGAGGGCTGCTTAGTGCAGTGCTACATGCTGTGCGGCATTCAAGTTGGCACAGCGTAGCTCCCTCCCCTCAAGGGGAGGGGTGGGGTGGGGATGGGTGGACTCCGCAGCGTCCGCAAGAAACCCATCCCCATCCTGTCCAGTAGTCTCGGCTGCACCTCGCCGCTCTGCAGGCGGCGAGCAGTGCTCGCCGAAACCCCTGCTCCGCCCCCTTGAAGGGGAAGGAACCTGCTAATCCAGTACTAGCCCGACCGCGGCTTGCCGTACCAGCGGAAGCGCTCGACGACCTCGGCCATCTCCTCATCCGACAGCAGCACCGGCTCGCCGATCTGGCGGGTGCGCCAGTACTGCTCGCATAGGGTCTCGAACTCGATCGCGAGATCGAGCGCATTGTCGAGATCGCGGCCGAACACGAGCATGCCGTGGTTCGCCATCAGGCAGGCCGAGCGTCCCTCCATCGCGGCGAGGATGTTGTCCGACAGTGCCTGCGTGCCGAAGGTCGCGTAGCGCGCGCAGCGCACGGTGTTGGCGCCGAAGCGCGCGATCATGTAGTGGAAGGGCGGGATCTCGACGCGCTGGCAGGCGAGCGAGGTCGCGAAGGGCGCGTGCGCGTGGACGATCGCGCCCGCTTCGGGCCGTCGCGCGTAGAGGTCGTGGTGGAAGCGCCACTCGCTCGAGGGCGCGAGGCGACCGCTGGCCGCCCCGTCCTCGGCGACGATCACCATGTCGTCCGGCATGCAGGTTGAAGGGGGCATGCCGCTGGGGGTGATCAGCATGCCACCGTCAATGCGCACGCTGACGTTGCCCGCGGTGCCGGTGTTGAGTCCGGTCGTGCTCATCGCGCGCGCGGTCGCGAGGAGTTGCTCGCGCAGCTTGATATCGACGATGAGGCTCATCGCGCCGCGTCCGGATACAGATCGCGCAGCCGCCCGGGGGCGCACACGCCGCGCTCGGTGATGATGCCGGTGATGCACTGGGCAGGCGTCACGTCGAAAGCGGGGTTGGCCGCGGCGGTGGTTTCGGGCGCGAGGCGCAGGGTCTTCACCGCGCCGTCGCTGTCGAGCCCGAGCACCGTGCACACCTCCGTCGGGCCGCGGTCCTCGATCGGGATCGCGTGGCCGTCGGCGCAGCCGAAATCGACGGTCGAGAACGGGGCAGCGATGTAGAAGGGCACGCCGTGCTCGCGCGCGGCCAGCGCCTTGAGATAGGTGCCGACCTTGTTCGCGGCGTCACCGTTGGCTGCCACGCGGTCGGCGCCGGTGATCACCACGTCGACCTCGCCCCGTGCGAGGAGGATGCCGGCCGCGTTGTCGGCGATGAGGCGCAGCGGCACGCCCGCTTCGCGCAGTTCCCACGCGGTGAGGAGGCCCTGGTTGCGCGGCCGCGTCTCGCTGACCCACACCTCGACCGCGAGTCCGCGCGCCTGTGCCTCATATACGGGCGCGAGCGCGGTGCCGGCGCCGCAGGTGGCGAGCCAGCCGGCGTTGCAGTGGGTCATGACGCGCAGCGGGCGGCCGAGTCCGGCGGCCAGGCGTTCGAGGATTGCGTAACCGTGCCCGCCGATCGCCGCGCACATCTCGGCGTCGTTGCGGTGGATCGCTTCGGCTTCGCGCCAGGCCGCCGCGGAGCGTTCGGTCGCTGCCAGGGAGTGCAGGCGTTCGCGCATCTGTCCGAGCGCCCAGTGCAGATTCACCGCGGTCGGCCGAGTTGCCGCGAGGGTCGTCAGCGCATGGTCGAGGCGCGCGTCGCTCGCGTCGGTGATGAGGGCGATCGCAACGCCATAGGCGGCGGTCGCGCCGATGAGCGGGGCCCCGCGCACCTGCATCGAGTGGATAGCGGTCGCGACCTCTTCGAGCGTTGTCAGGCGGCGCAGTTCGCACGCGTGCGGCAGCAGGGTCTGGTCGAGGATGACGGCGGCGTCGCCGTCACGGCGGATCGTGGGAATGGGCTGGGTAAACATCGCGCCATTTTATCTGCGCGGCGGGTCTGCCAGAATGTTTCGCTTCGCCGAACAAGAGCCCGATGCCATGCCGCACTTCCCCGCCCCCGTCGAATCCCGCCTGCCGAACGTCGGCACCACGATCTTCACCGTGATGTCTCGCCTCGCGCAGGAATGCGGGGCGATCAACCTGTCACAGGGATTCCCGGATTTCAACGCTGAGGACGTGCTGTTCGAGCGGGTCGCGCACTGGATGCGCGCGGGGCACAACCAGTACGCACCGATGGCTGGCGTGGCACCGCTGCGCGAGGCGATCGCGGGCAAGGTGGCCGCCCTCTACGGCACGGAATACCACGCCGAGGCCGAGGTCACCGTGACGGCCGGTGCGACGCAGGCGCTGTTCACCGCGGTCGCGGCGCTGGTGCATCCAGGCGACGAGGTCATCGTGTTCGAGCCGGTGTACGACTCGTACGCCCCGGCGATCGAGCTGCAGGGCGGTCGTGTCGTACGCATGCACCTGACTGCCCCCGACTACCGGCCGGACTGGGGCGCGGTGGCCGAGGCGATCACGCCGCGCACGCGCATGATCATGATCAACAGCCCGCACAACCCGACGGCGACGGTGTGGACGGCGGGCGACATGGCGCGGCTGGCGGCGCTGACGCACGGGACGGGCATCGTGATCGTCTCGGACGAGGTCTACGAGCACATCGTCTTCGACGGCCGGCGTCATGAGAGCTGCGCCCGTCATCCGGAACTGGCCGCGCGCAGCCTCATCGTGTCGAGCTTCGGCAAGACTTACCACATCACCGGCTGGAAGGTCGGGTACGTTGTCGGGCCGCGTGAGCTGATGGCGGAATTCCGCAAGGTGCATCAGTTCAACGTGTTCACCGTGAATACGCCGGTGCAACTCGCGCTGGCCGACTACATGGCGGACGCCTCACGTCACGAGAAGCTCGCCGCCTTCTACGAGGGAAAACGCGACTTCTTCCGCGATGCGCTCGCCGGCTCGCGCTTCGAGCTGCTGCCTTCGTCCGGTACCTATTTCCAGCTCGCGCGCTACGGCGCGATCTCCGACGAACCCGATACCGCCTTCGTGCAGCGACTCACGCGCGCGACGGGCGTCGCGGCGATTCCCGTGTCCGCCTTCTTCGCCGACGGCCGCGACGAGCGTGTGATCCGCTTCTGCTTCGCGAAGAACGAGGCGACGCTGGCGGCAGCCTGCGAACGCCTGCGGCAGGTCTGACGCGGGCCGCGTGCTAAACTCCTGCGGCTCATATCCCGCTCACGTCCTTCATCGTGCGAAACCTGCTCCTCTTCGTCCTCGTTCTGGTCGGCATCTGGTGGGTGCGTCGTGCCCTGAACCGGTCGCGTGACGGGAGCGGGTCGGCCGGAAAGCAGGCCGGCGAGGGCCGGAAAGGCGCGCTCGAACGCATGCTCGGCTGTGACCATTGCGGTGTGCACGTGCCGGAAAGCGAAGGCGTTCGCGACGGGGAGCTCTTCTTCTGCTGCGAGGAGCATCGCCGGCTGGGCGCGCGTCACCGGGAATCCTGAGGATGCAGGCCGCCGCGGACGAACGCCGTGACCTCGAGCGCAGGGGGCCCCTGCGCTACCTGAACCTCTTCCGCCTGATCCTCGCCGGACTCTTCGTCGTCGCGGGCCTCGAGCTCAATCTGGGTTCGGATGCCCCGCAAGTCTTCAACGCCGCGGCATTAGCCTATCTCGCCGCCGTGCTGGCGCTCGGATTCCCCGATGCGGCGCGGCGTTTTGGTGTCGACCGCGTCATCACCCTGCAAGTCGTCATCGACATCGGCGTCCTCTCCGCGATGATGTGGGCCAGCGGCGGCTACCGCAGCGGCATGCCGGTGCTGATGATGGTGGTGCTTGCCGGGGCCGGCCTCGTTGCGCAAGGGCGCATGGTGCTCTTCTACGCCGCGCTCGCGACGGTCGCAGTCCTGGCCGAGAACGTCTGGCGGCAGATCGCCGGCGAGCGGGCGGCGGACTTCGTGCAGGTCGCTTTCGTCTGCACCGCCTTCTTCGGCATCGCGATCACGGCGCGCTTCCTCGCGCTGCGCGCGAAGGCCAACGAATCGCTGGCGGTGCAGCGCGGCGAGGCGCTCGCCAAGCAGCAGGCCGTCAACGAGCGCATCATCCACGACATGCAGGACGGCGTGCTGGTGGTTGCCGCGGACGGCGTCGTCAGCCAAGCCAACCCGCGCGCCGCGGAGCTGCTGGGGCTGACCAGCGTCGATGGTCTGCGGCTGACCGACGTTGACGAGAATTTTGCCGAAGTGCCTGCCTGCTGCAGCGTTCCCGAAGGCAGCCTGCGCCGCCTGGGGCCGGGTGGCAAACTGCTGCGTTGCCGTGCCGTCGGCGCGCAGGACGACATCGACGGGCAGGGCGCCGTGGGCGGCGAGACGGTGATCTATCTCACCGATTTCGAGGAAATCCAGACCCATATCCAGCAGCTCAAGCTGGCCGCGCTGGGGCGCCTCACGGCCAGCATGGCGCACGAGATCCGCAATCCGCTGTCTGCCGTCACGCAGGCGGCCGAACTGTTGACGGAGGAGAAGCGCGGTGAAGTTCAGGTACGCCTCGTGCGCATCATCAACGACAACGCCCGCCGGATCGAGCGGATGATCCGCGACGTGCTGGCGCTGGGACGGCGCGAGGAGACGGTGCCCGAGGCATTGCCGCTGGCGTCCTTCGCGTGCGGCCTGCTCGACGAGTTTGCCCTGAGCGGCGGTGCCGAGCGCCAGGTCTTCGCGCTGGACATCCCCGGCGACGCCACCTTCGCGATCGACCGGGCCCACATGCACCAGATCCTCGACAACCTGATCGGCA
This sequence comes from Azoarcus sp. CIB, assembly GCF_001190925.1. Taxonomy (NCBI): domain Bacteria; kingdom Pseudomonadati; phylum Pseudomonadota; class Betaproteobacteria; order Rhodocyclales; family Zoogloeaceae; genus Azoarcus; species Azoarcus sp. CIB. Next base: position 4,432,743 of record NZ_CP011072.1, on the reverse strand, counting down.
ACGCCCGCCGCTACTGCTCGGGTGCGCCCGGTTCGGTGCATGTGTATGCGCGCGTCGAGGGCGGCGGACGGGTCGCCGTGCATGTCGTCGACGACGGCCCCGGCATCGCCGAGGCCGACCGCCCGCGCCTGTTCGAACCCTTCTTCACGACGCACCCCAAGGGTACCGGGCTGGGCCTCTACATCTCCCGCGAGCTGGCCGAAGCCAATGGCGCCACGCTCGAAATGCGCGACAATGCGCCCGGCGCCCATTTCGTGCTCACCGGACGGAGTCAGCCATGAACACACCCGAACGACGCAACCGCCCTGCCGGAATCGACGTCCTGGTCGTCGACGACGAGGAGGACATCCGCGAAGTTCTGGAGCTCTCGCTGCTGCGCATGGGGCTCGCGTGCGATACGGCCGGGACCGTTGAGGAGGCGCGTCGCCTGCTCGGCGAGAGAAACTACCGCCTGTGCCTCACCGACATGCGCCTGCCCGACGGTGACGGCCTGGAGCTCGTCGCGCACATCCAGTCGCACGCTCCGGGCCTGCCCGTCGCGGTGATCACCGCCTTCGGCAGCATCGAAACCGCGATCCGCGCGCTGAAGTGCGGCGCCTTCGATTTCGTCACCAAACCCGTTGAACTCAAGGCCCTGCGCGAGCTGGTCAGCCACGCGCTGAAACTGCAGAGCGCGGCGGCACCGACGCCCGGCGCCGGCGGCACGGCGCGCACGCTCATCGGCAGCTCCCCGGCACTGGAGCACCTGCGTGCGCAGATCGCCAAGCTCGCGCGCAACCAGGCGCCGGTCTTCATCCAGGGCGAATCCGGCACCGGCAAGGAAGTGATCGCCCGCCTCATCCACGATCTGGGGCCGCGCGCGTCGGCTCCGTTCGTGCCGGTCAACTGCGGCGCCATTCCGCCCGAACTCATGGAAAGCGAGTTCTTCGGTCACCGCAAGGGCGCCTTCACCGGCGCCGTATTCGACAAGGACGGCCTCTTCCAGGCTGCGCGCGGCGGCACCCTGTTCCTCGACGAGGTCGCCGACCTGCCGCTGGCGATGCAGGTGAAGCTGCTGCGCGCGATTCAGGAGCGTGCGGTGCGCGCCGTCGGTGCCCACACAGAAGAATCCGTCGACGTCCGCATCCTGTCCGCCTCGCACCGCGACCTCGCGCAACTCGTCGCCGACGGCAAGTTCCGCCAGGACCTCTACTTCCGCATCAACGTCATCACGCTGCGGGTGCCCCCGCTGCGCGAACGCCCGGAGGACGTCCCCGAGCTTGCCGGGCACATCCTCGCGCGGCTCGCCGAGCGCGACGGCGTCCCGCCGCACCGCCTGGCGCCCGACGCCAGCGCCGCGCTGAAGCAGCACGCCTTTCCCGGCAACGTTCGCGAACTCGAAAACCTGCTCGAACGCGCCTGCGCGCTATGCGACGGCGACGAAATCCGTGCCGGCGACATCGACCTGCATCCGACCGAAGGCATTGCCCAGCCTTTCCGGGCACTCGGGGCGGCGGACTCGTGCGTCGTTGATCCGGATGTCGATAGCAACGAGGACGGCGAGGACGAGCGCGTACGGATTCTGCGGATGCTCGACGAGACCCGCTGGAACCGCTCCGAGGCTGCGCGGCGCCTGGGGATGACACTCAGGCAGTTGCGCTACCGCTTGCAGAAGTGGGGGATGGAGTAAGAGAACAGGAGGCAGATCGCGGCTGCCCGTCCCTTTGTTTGTTTGCTGATTGCGCCGGGACACGCTCCGGTTTCCCGGTGATAGACTTGTCCCATGCGTCTTACCGACCAACAGCGCTTGCAGATTCGAAACGCTGCCGCCCGTGTGCTGGGTGAGCAAGCGGAGGTGTGGTTGTTTGGCTCCCGCGTGGACGACGCCGCGCGGGGGGGCGATATCGATCTGTACGTCGAACTGGATGGCGACGCGGCTGAAGTCCTGGAGCGGCAATTGCGGTTTTACGCGAGTCTGCAGCGCGAACTCGGCGAGCAGCGGATTGACATCGTGGTGCACCGAAGGGGAACTCCCTTGCGTCCGATCGACCGTGAGGCACTGCGCCAAGGGGTCAGGCTGTGAACGGACCGGCGGCACGTCTTTGGTACCTGCTGGAACTGGTCGGGCGCGAGGAGGTGCACCTTCTGGGCGTGTCCTCGCGTCTGTTCGGCGGTTGCGGGCAGGTCACTGCGGCATGGCTCGAAGGCGTCCTCGCTGCGCCGGAAGGGATAGACCGGCTCGAATCTTTTGTCGGCAAGTTTTCGCGCATGCAAGACACGATGATGGACAAGCTCTTGCCGACCTTTCTCGTGGCGATTGGCGAGCGCAGCAGTACCGCGTTGGACAACCTCAACCTCGCCCATCGGCTGAATTTCGTGACCGACCCCGAGGCTTGGCTGGGGATGCGCATGTTGCGCAACCGCCTTGTGCATGAATATGTCGACGATTCCGCGGAACTTGCCGCCGCACTGGGCAAGGCGCGCGAACTCGCCGGCGAGTTGAGCAAGACTTTCCGCGCGATTCGTGATTATGTGGCGCGCAATCTGCCGCGCCGCGAGGAATAGAAAGCCTCCATGGCTGCTCGATGACGGGCGCGAGGCTTGGTTGGCGATCGCTGACCTGAAGATCGTCCACGGCAAGGTCGCGTCCCGCGCGATCTTCGATCACGCGGCCTTGCGCTCGAACATCCCTCTCGCGGCAGCCATCCCCCGCAGGTACTTGATCTGCCGTGCTGTGCACAATTGCAGCAGGCTTGCCGGAGCACCGACCGCACTGCCGAATTGCCGCATCAAGCTCGTAGTGCAGGTGATGAACTGATCGGGGGTGATGCCGAGCCGGTCGAGCAGTTTGGATGTTTGTATCGGGATGGCACCGCGCTTGTCGGAACGCAGGCAGCGCCCTGCGGTCTCGACGAGTTCGAGGTAGTCGTCAAGGGCAAAGGGGATCGCCGCGTACAACCGGGCCGTGGCATCAAAAGGCATCAAAGGCTGTTTGGGCAGCGAGGTGAATTTTGTCTCGCTGCGCGGCCCCGCCGATGAATCAGGGGCTCCGGCAGCGCGAGGGGGTGCGAGGGCGGAGGCGGCAGGCGAAGCGGTCGTCGCGGAAATGGTGGAGGGCGGGCGCGTCAGGTCGCCGATGCGTTCCGCGACGGAGGTGAACGCCGAGCGTTCGGGCGTGTCGGCCATTTGTGCGCGAATAGGGTTCAGATCGACATAGGTCATGGCCGACAGGATGGCCTGCTCGTCGAGTAGTGCCTGGCTCTTGAAGCGGCCTTCCCAGAAGCGGCCCGTGACTTCGTCCTCCGCGTTGGCTTGTCGCGCAATGGATTCATTGAGCATCCGCATGAACCACGACAAGTCATGCAGCCGCGCACGGTATTTTTCGGCGATTTCTTCAATGGCGCGCAAGGTGGCAGCGTCCAGCGTGTTGCCACGACCTGCCAGGAAGGATCGCACTGCAGGCGGGCCGTCGAAGAGTTGCGTCCAGCGTTGCAGGACCTCGTCGCGGCTCCAGCTGGTGGCGCGCTCGGCGTCGACGCGCACCACGAGATGGTAATGGTTGCTCATGACCGCATAGGCCGCGACATCGATGGCGAACACGGCGGAGAGTTGCTTGACTCGATCGACGATCCAGCCTCGGCGATGCTCGAAGCAGCGATCGGAGTAATGGTCCTTGCCGCACAGGAACGCGCGCCGCACGCAGCGTGAGACGACGTGGTACCAAGGGGTGTCGGCTAACGAAACAAGGGCTGAGCGGGCGCGAGTCACGGGGGGTCTCCTGCTTATGCCGTTAGCGTAACACGGTGCAGGAGACAAAGTGGGTGTCCCTTTGTTTCGTGAGACGACGTGGTACCAAGGGGTGTCGGCTAACGAAACAAGGGCTGAGCGGGCGCGAGTCACGGCGGGTCTCCTGCTTATGCCGTTAGCGTAACACGGTGCGGGAGACAAAGTGGGTGTCCCTTTGTTTAAGTGGGAAACAAAGTGGGTGCCCCTTGGTTCCCTCGTCCAAAAAGCAGAAGGGGCCGCCGAGGCGGTCCCTTCTTTCATGCGGCGGAAGGCGCTTCGCTTTTCCGCCCTACGCTAGCTTTGTTTCCTTCTTTCAATGAAAAAGACCGCCGCAGCGGTCTTTTTCGGTGTTGCCAAGTCAGGCTAGTAGGAAATCGAGTCTGACCCCCATTTAATTCCTTTCTAGCTTAACGGCAGGTTGCAGGCAGGTGCTTCGTCTCGCCAGCCGTTTTGGCGCACGCCCAAGTGAGCGGGTCGTCGGTCGACGCGCCGGGCGTGGGGGTCAGCGTAAATGCCGGATCGACCGCTGCGCCTGTAGCCTGAGTGACTACAGTGATGACGCCCGTTGCATCCGTAATGTCGACCGATTTGACGTTCGTCGTACCGCTAAACGCAAAGCCGCTATTGGCTGCCGTGACGTTGGCGAGGCCACCGAGCGCAGCCGCGGTTTCGGCAACGGCGAGTTTTGCCGGCGCGGCTTGGACCAAAGCCTCCGAAACACGCGCCCGGATCGTGTAATCCTGATACGCCGGCAGCGCCACAGCAGCCAAAATACCGATAATCGCCACAACGATCATCAGTTCGATCAGGGTAAAGCCTTGCTGGACCTTTTTCATGATGCGCTCCTTGATGGAAACCACGGAAAACCCGCTTGGTATCCCTAACGCAACGGCTGTGCCAGCTTCCGCGAAGTCCGCGCCTGCCACGTCCGGAATCCACGAAACGCCCACAAACACAAGGACATGTCGCCGTTCCACGTCCGCCGGCGGTGCTTCCTCCTCCGTCTGTATCCGTGAAAATTGTCACAATTTACGTCAAGCCGGGACAAAGGGCGCCGGGTTCGTTGTCAGGATTTGACAATGTCACGCGGTCGTCCGGGACGTTGTCCAGTGCGTGTCACCTGAGGCGCCGTCGCTTGCTTGTTGTCTAAACGTTTTGGCGTTAAAGTGCAGAATCATTCGGGAGTAATGGACATGGCCTCGGTACAAGCACGCGCCACGGTATATATGGATCCTGCCTTGCACAGGGCGCTGCGCCTGAAGGCGGCGGCCACGCACCGTTCGATTTCGGACATCGTTGCCGATGCAGTGCGCGAATCGTTGCGCGAGGATGAGGAAGATCTTTCCGCGGTGGCGCAACGCGTCAAAGAACCTTCGTTGACCTATGAGGCGTTTCTGGCGCAGTTGAAGGCGGATGGAACGCTTTGAGCTTCGCTTCAAGCGATCCGTGGCGAAGGACTTGCGGGGAGTTCCGCGCGAAGGCGTGAACCGCATCCTCGCCCGCGCGGAGCTCCTCCGCGACAATCCCCGTCCGCCGGATAGCGAAAAGCTCGCGGGCCACGAGTTGTATCGGGTGCGGCAGGGCGACTACCGTATCGTGTATTCGATCGACGATGACACGGTAGTGGTCGAGGTCATCAAGATCGGTCACCGGCGCGAGATCTATCGCGGGTTGTGAATTGTCAGAGGGGAATCGGGCGACGAGCAGGTCGATCGAGAGCCGAGCGCAGATACGGGAAATGGGGTCAGACTCCAATTTCCGCCACGAAATCGACCTCCAGTCAGGCCGCCTGAGCTCCCCACTGCGCGGTGATGCGCCCGAATTCGGTCGAGAAATCTGCGCTGACGGGCCCGATCTGCAGCGTCTGCCAGCACGAGTCTGTGAGCCGGCGCGCAGCGGCGTAAAGCATGCCAGTTAGCTCGTGCAGCGCATTGAAATGCTCGGCAATGTCGTCGTAGTCCGTTTCATAGTCGTGCGCCGCAAGATTGCGTGCGGCACGGCTGCGTTGCCAATCGGAGGTGGAGTCGATTACGCCCAGTTTCTCGAAGTGCGCCAGTACCCTCAGGAAGCTGTCCGTGGGCTCCCCCATCAGCAAGGCGCTATGCCGCATTGCGGCAGCGAGGGTGTCCTGCAGTTTGGCGAAGCGCTCGTTGATCGCGGCCAGCGACTCGAACAGGGCGACATCTTTCTTGCGGATTACCAGCTGCGCACCGGCGAGAGGCCAGGCGTGTTTCGATTCCGATTCGTGCAGGAAGAACACACAACGCTGGATCGCTTCGAGCAAATTGGCCAGGTGCTTGCGTTCGGCTTCGAGCAGATCGTGGCTCAACGCGGGGACTCCAGTCTGACGGCGCGTGCCATTGCCAGCGCCTGGAATGGGGTTGCTTCGGTGTTGCGCGCGCAGGCGAGAATGTCGACCGGGATGTCCAGGGCGGCTTCCAGGCGGAGCTTGAGCTCTGCACGTTGCAGCAGGGGCCGTCGTTCAGCGGTTTCCACGAGGACGTCGAGGTCACCGCCGCGGCGGTCGTCGTCCAGGCGCGAGCCGAAAACGCTGACCGTGACGTCGTCTCCCATCACTTCGTGGGCGATGCTCAGAACGGTGGCAATTTGTTCGGGAGAGAGGCGCATCGGCGGGGTCACGAGTCGGCAAACGCAGCTTGGTGCGGCAGATGGTGAGTCGAATCCATCATACCGCGTGCTGCCGCTGTTCGCCGACTCGATCTCCCGATTCCAGCTCCCGCCGCAGCCGCCACTCCTTCACTAGCGCATAGATCGCCGGAATCACGCCCAGCGTCAGCACCGTCGAGGACAGCATGCCGCCGACCATCGGGGCGGCGATGCGGCTCATGACCTCGCTGCCGGTGCCCGTGCCCCACATGATGGGCAAGAGACCCGCGATGATCGCGACCACCGTCATCATCTTGGGGCGGACGCGCTCGACGGCGCCTTCCATGATCGCGTGGTAGAGGTCGTTGGCGTCGGGTTGGCGGCCTTCGGCGACGCGTTTGGCGCGGATGGCTTCCCAGGCGTGGTCGAGGTAGATGAGCATGACGACGCCGGTTTCGGCGGCCACCCCCGCGAGCGCGATGAAGCCCACCGCGACCGCGACGCTCATGTTGTAGCCCAGCCACCACATCAGCCAGATGCCGCCGACGAGCGCGAAGGGGACCGAGAGCATGACGATGAGGGTCTCGGTGAGGCGGCGGAAGTTGAGGTAGAGGAGCAGGAAGATGATCGCGAGCGTCAGCGGGACGACGACGACGAGCTTTTCCTTGGCGCGCTCCATGAATTCGAACTGGCCGCTCCAGGTGGCGTAGTAGCCGGGGGGGAAGTCGACCTTTTCCGACACGGCCTTGCGGGCGTCGGCGACGTAGGAGCCGATGTCGCGGTCGCGGATGTCGACGAACACGTAGGCGGCGAGGAGCGCGTTTTCGGTGCGGATCGCGGGGGCACCCTTGGTGAGCGAGACCTTGGCGAGCTGGCCGAGCGGGAGGTTGCCGCCGGCCGGGAGCGGCACGAAGACTTCCGATGCGATGCGGCGCGGGTCGTCGCGCAGGTCGCGCGGGTAGCGCACGGCGACGGTGTAGCGTTCCAGGCCTTCGACGGTGGTGGTGACGGGTTCGCCCCCGAGGGCGGTGGCGACGACCATCTGGAAGTCGTCGACGGTGATGCCGTAGCGCGCGAGCTGGGCGCGGTCGGGCGTGATGTCGAGGTAGAAGCCGCCGGTGACGCGCTCGGCGTAGGCGCTGGTGGTGCCGGGCACGTCGCGCACGGCAGCTTCGACTTCGCGGGCGAGGCGCTCGATGACGGCGAGGTCCTTGCCGAAGACCTTGACGCCGATCGGCGTGCGGATGCCGGTGGAGAGCATGTCGAGGCGGGCCTTGATCGGCATGGTCCAGGAGTTGGCAACGCCGGGGAACTTGAGCGCGGCGTCCATCTCGGCGATGAGCTTGTCGGTCGTCATGCCGGGACGCCATTCGGACTCCGGCTTGAGGTTGATGACGGTCTCGAACATCTCCAGCGGCGCGGGGTCGGTGGCGCTGTTGGCGCGGCCGGCCTTGCCGTAGACGGATTCGACCTCGGGGAAGGTCTTGATGATGCGGTCGGTGGTCTGCAGGAGTTCGCCCGCCTTGGTGACCGACATGCCGGGCAGCGACGCAGGCATGTAGAAGAGGGTGCCTTCGTTGAGCGTCGGCATGAATTCGGCGCCGATGCGGGTGGCGGGGAAGATCGTGATCGCCATCGAGATCGCAGCGGCGATCAGGGTCAGCCAGCGGTGGCGCATGACCCACGCGATGATGGGGCGGTACAGCCAGATCAGCGCGCGATTCACCGGGTTCTTCGCCTCCGGCATGATGCGGCCGCGGATGAAGAGCATCATCAGCACGGGCACGAGCGTCACGGACAGCAGTGCCGCGCCGGCCATCGCGAAGGTCTTGGTGAAGGCGAGCGGCGAGAACATGCGGCCTTCCTGGCCTTCGAGCGTGAACACCGGCAGGAAGGAGACGGTGATGATCAGCAGCGAGAAGAACAGCGCGGGGCCGACTTCCTTGCAGGCGCGGATCATCGCTTCGGCGCGCGCGGAATGCGGTGCGTCGTCGGGGACCTGTTCGAGGCGCTTGTGGGCGTTCTCGATCATCACGATCGCCGCGTCGACCATCGCGCCGATGGCGATCGCGATGCCGCCCAGGCTCATGATGTTGGAGCCGAGGCCGAGGGAATGCATCGCGATGAAGGCGATGAGGATGCCGATCGGCAGGGTGATGATGGCGACCAGCGCGCTGCGGACGTGCATCAGGAAGATGATGCACACGGCGGCGACGATCACGCTTTCTTCGATCAGCGTCGTCTTGAGGTTGGCGATCGCGCGTTCGATCAGCGTCGAGCGATCGTAGACCGGGACGATGGAGGTGCCTTCGGGGAGGCCCGCGGAGATCTCGGTGATCTTGGCCTTGACGTTGGCGATCACCTCCAGCGCGTTCTGGCCAAAGCGCGCCATGACGATGCCGGAGGCGACTTCGCCCTCACCGTTGAGCTCGGCGATGCCGCGCCGCTCGGCCGGCACCATCTCGACGCGCGCGATGTCGCGCACCAGCACCGGCGTGCCGCCCTCGCTCTTGAGCACGAGGTTGCCGATGTCTTCGGCGTTCCTGAGGTAGCCGCGGCCGCGCACCATGTACTCGGTTTCGGCCAGTTCGACGACGCGCCCGCCGACGTCGCGGTTGGAGGCGCGGATGACCTGTGCGACGCGGTCGAGTGGGATGGCGTAGGTGGCGAGGCGGTGCGGGTCGACGGTGACCTGGTATTCCTTGACGAAGCCGCCGAGGCTCGCGACTTCGGCGACGCCGTGGGCCTTGGTGAGCTGGTAGCGCACGTACCAGTCCTGCAGGCTGCGCAGCTCGGCGAGCGAACGGTCCTTGCCGGTGAGCGCGTATTGATAGACCCAGCCGACGCCGGTCGCGTCCGGGCCGATCTGCGGCGCGACGCCGGCGGGCATGCGGGCGGCGGCCGAGGACAGGTACTCGAGCACGCGCGAGCGCGCCCAGTAGATGTCGGTGCCGTCCTCGAAGATTACGTACACGTAGGACGCGCCGAACATCGAGAAGCCGCGCACGACCTTGGCCTTGGGCACCGCGAGCAGCGCGGTCGTGAGCGGGTAGGTGACCTGATCCTCGACGACCTGCGGCGCCTGGCCGGGGAAGTCGGCGTAGACGATGACCTGCACGTCGGAGAGGTCGGGCAGGGCGTCGACGGGGGTGTTCTTCAGCGCATAGAGGCCTGCGGCGCTGACGAACAGCGTCGCGAGCAGGACGAGGAAGACGTTGCGCGCGGACCAGTCGATGAGGCGGTTGAGCATGCTGTTTGTCCGGTAGTCGAGTATCTAACGTCTGCTCGGGCACGAAGTTCCTCCCCCTTCAAGGGGGGAGGTTAGGAGGGGGATGGGTTTCGGCGGCGTCTGCTTAACCCATCCCCACCCCAGCCCTCCCCTTGAAGGGGAGGGAGTGACCGCGCAGGATTCAACCTGAAATCACGTAACTGCACCTACGGTTATCAATGCCCCTTGTGGTCACTAACTGCGGCGGGTTCGATGCGCGTGATCGTGAATTCGCCCGACGTGCGCTGTTCGAACTCGAAGCGGATCGGGGTGCCCGGGGCGATGTTCTTGACGACCTCGGGCGAGGCCAGGTTGAAGTCCATCGTCATCGGCGGCCACTTCAGCGCGGGGATTGCGCCGTGGGTGATGCTGACGGTGCCGGCGGAGGTGTCGATCGCGTCCAGGGTGCCGTCGGCGGAGTAGTGCTGCACGGCAGCGCCGCCGTCCTTGCCGGCGGTGAATGTCGCGAGCGCGGCGCGCAGGTTGCTTTCGGCATCGATCAGGAAGTTCGCCGACACGACGACGCGCTCGCCGGCGGCGATCCCTTCGATGATCTCGATGTGATCGCTGCCGCGGCGGCCGACCTTGACCGCCTTCGGCAGGAAGCGACCTTCGTCCTGCGCGACGAGCACGACCTGGCGCTCGCCGCTGTCGATCATCGCGGAGGCGGGGATGGTCAGCACGGGGGCGGCCTTGCCGGTGGCGACCTCGGCGTGCGCGAAGAGGCCCGGGCGCAGGAGGCCTTCGGGGTTTGCGAGTTCGAGGCGGATGGACACCGTGCGGGTCGCTGCGTCGAGCGTCGGATACAGGTAGGCGACCTTCGCCGGGAAGCTGCGTCCGGGGAAGGCGTCGAGCGTCACGCTCGCCGACTGGCCGGGTTTTACGCGCGCGAGGTCGCGCTCATACACGTCGGCGAGCACCCAGACGCTCGACAAGTCGGCGATGCGGTAGAGCGCCTCGCCGGGCATGAAACGCATGCCTTCGACGGCCTTCTTCTCCAGCACGATGCCGTTTGCGGGCGAGGTGAAGGTGAGCCGTCCGTTACCGGCTTTCGCCCCCTCGGGCAGCTTCATCTGCCAGTTCGAGACGCGTGCGCGGGTGGCGTCCGCGAGGCGGCGGGCCGATTCGGCTGCTTCCGGGTCGGCGGCGGCGTCGCGTTGCAGGCGTTCGGCGATCTGCAGTTCGCTGCCGGCCGACACCAGTTCCGGGCTGTACACGGAGAACAGCGCCTGACCGCGGCGTACCGGGTCGCCGCTGGCGCTGACGTGCAGGCGTTCGATCCAGCCTTCGAAGCGGGGCGCGACGTCGACGGTGGTGCGCTCGTTGATGGCGACACGGCCGACGACGCGGACGGGCTCGTCTAGCGCGCGCAGCTCGGCGATCGCGGTGCGCACGCCCAGCGTCTGCAGGCGCGACGGGCTCACGGTGACGGCGCCGGTGTCGTCGGCGCCATCGTCCTCGCCTTCATATACCGGGATGTAGTCCATGCCCATGGCGTCCTTCTTCGGCTCCGGCGAGGTGTCGGGCAGGCCCATCGGGTTGCGGTAGTACAGGATCTTCTTGTCGCCCGTGTTTTCCGCGGGCGCCGTGGCGTCGGCCGACGTGGCGGGGGCGGGGGCGGGATGGTCCGCGTTGCGGGTGCCGGCGAAGTAGCCGGCGGCGAGGGCAAGGGCGACCGCGGCGGCGCCGGCGGCGAGTTGTGCGGCGGGCTTCACAGGGCTTCTCCGACCAGTTTCTCGATTTCGTACAGGGCCATGCGCGCCTCGACTTCCGACTGCAGCAGGCTCATGCGGGTGTCGACCAGCTGGCGCTCGGCTTCGAGCACCGCGTCGAAGTCGGCGCGGCCGGTCTCGAAGGCTGTGCGCGTCGCGTCTCGCGTCGCCTGCGCCTGCGGCAGCAGCGTGGCGCGGATGAGGCGCTGGCTTTCCCGGCTGCTCGTGTAGTTTGCCCAGGCGCCGCCGAGCTCGCCCGCGAGGCGCGCACCGGTTGCCTCGCGCTTCGCGTCGGCGGCCGTGAGCATGTGGGTGGCCTCGCGTTCGCGGGCGCGGCGCGCGGATTGCTGCAGCGGGATCATCACCTCGAACATCAGGTCCCAGGATTGGTCCTCGCCGCGCGGGCGGTTGTTCGTGACGCCGATCGTGTAGTCGGGGTAGCGGTCGGCCCAGGTGCGTTCGCGTTCCAGGCGGGCGGCTTCGATGCCGCGCTCATCCGCCGTGAGGGCGGGGTTGGTGCTGCGGGCGCGGTCGACGAGGGCAGGAAGGTCTAGTGTGTCGGGCAGGGCGGGCGGTTCGGCGGGAGCCGCAAGCGGCGCGTGCGGGGCGCGCGCGAGCAGGCCGTTAAGGGCCGCGCTGGCGCCGCGACGGCGCTGTTCGATGCCGACCTGCGCGAGGCGCTGGCTGGTGATCTCGCGCTGGGCGCGCAGCACCGCCTGCTGCGGGGCGAGGCCCTGGCGGTAGCGTGCGAGGGTGGCTTCCTCGAGGCCGCCGAGCAGCGCGAGCGATTCGCGCGCGAGGGTGGCTTCGCGGTCGGCGGCGTAGTAGCGCAGCCAGGCCTGTTTGATGGTCATGGCGAGATCCAGCCAGGCGGCGTCGAGTCCGGCCACGGCCTGCTCGGCCTTGGCGGCGGCGGTGCGGCTCTGCAGGTCGCGCTTGCCCCAGCCCGGCAGCGGCTGGATGAAACGGTAGCGGGTCTCGCCGACGCGGCCGGGCACCAGCGTCGTGCCGCCGCCGCGCATCTCGTTGGTGAAGTCCATCAGCTCGACCTGGACGTTCGGGTCGGGCAGGGCGCCGGCAGAGGCTATGCGCTCGCGGGCGGCTGCGCTCTCGGCGCGCTGGGCGGCGAAGGCGGGGTTCGTGCTGCGGGCGTGTTCCAGAAGGCCGGCGATGTCGGCGCCGAGGGCAGGGGTCTGATTCACCGCAGGAGCGGTCGGAGTGATCGGGAAAGTTCGGGCTAGTGGCGGGGCGGCGTCCTGGGCATGGACCGTCGTCGCGAGGGCCAGCAGGCTTGCGACCAGGAGCGAGGCCGGCGCGTGCGGCCGGCGCGTTCTCGCGTTGGACGAGTTCATCATCGGGACTCCGCGAAGGCGTTGTTGTTTGGGGCGGCGGGGCTGCCGTCACCTTGTTCCTCCCCCTTCAAGGGGGAGGTTAGGAGGGGGATGGGTTTCCGGCGGACCGGCTCTAACCCATCCCCACCCCAGCCCTCCCCTTGAAGGGGAGGGAGTGACTGTGCCGTGCTCAACCGGATATCACGTGATTGCTTGCCGAGTTAATAGTCAGTCGCCGGAAGCGGCCCCCTACTTGGCGACTTCGAGTTGCGTGACGCTGAACACGCCGTCGACGCGTTCGGCGGTGAAGCGGATCTTGTCGCCGGCCTTGACCTTGTCGAGCATCGCCGCGTCGGCGGCGCGGAAGGCCATCGTCATCCCCGGCATGCCGAGGTTCTCGAGCGGGCCGTGGGCGATCGTGATCTTCGCGGCCGCCTTGTCGACTTTTTTGACCGTGCCCTCGCTCATCCGCGCAGCGGAGGCGTTCGTCGGTGCGGCGTTCTGCGCCATGTGGTGACTGTGACCGGCGTCATGGCCGCTTTGCGCGAACGCCTGTCCCGTCGAGGCGGCGAAGAGGCCCAGGGTCGCGATCAGAAGCGTGGTTTTCATCGGGAGAGCTCCATGCATGGCAGGAATGGGGTCAGTATGAAAAGGGCGTGAGGACAGAAAGCTGACTCCGGGGTTACATCTTTGTAATCTTGATCCGCACCCGGTGGGGGCGGGCACAATGCGATCCGTGGTGTGATGGTGGCAAGGAGCCAGTGGTGAAGATCCTGATCGTCGAAGACGAGGCCAAGACCGGCGATTATCTCAGGCAGGGCCTGGTCGAGGCCGGCTTCGTCGTCGACCTCGCGCGCGACGGCATGGATGGGCTGCACCTCGCGCTGACCGGCGAGTACGACCTGATGGTGCTCGACGTGATGCTGCCCGGCCTGGACGGCTGGAGCGTGCTGCAGACGGTGCGCCGCGCGGGGCGCGAGATGCCGGTGCTGTTCCTGACCGCGCGCGACCAGGTCGAGGACCGCGTGCGCGGCTTGGAGCTGGGCGCCGACGACTACCTCGTCAAGCCCTTCGCGTTTTCCGAGCTCCTCGCGCGCGTGCGCACGCTGCTGCGCCGGGGCAAGTCGAAGGAGCCGGAGACGCTGCGCGCGGCTGACCTCGAGCTGGACCTGCTGCGCCGGCGCGTGACGCGGGCGGGGCAGCGCATCGATCTGACCGCGAAGGAGTTCGGCCTGCTGGAGCTGCTGCTGCGCCGCCAGGGCGAGGTATTGCCGCGCTCGCTGATCGCCTCGCAGGTGTGGGACATGAACTTCGACAGCGACACCAATGTGATCGAGGTCGCGGTGCGCCGCCTGCGCGCCAAGGTCGATGACCCGTTCGAGCCCAAGCTGATCCGCACCGTGCGCGGCATGGGCTACGTGCTCGAGGCGCCGTGATGCCGCGGCTGTCGCTGACGCTGCGCCTGACGCTGCTCTTCGGCGGGCTCTTCGCCGCGGTGCTGCTGGGCCTGGGCATTTATATCTCGGCGACCGTCGAGCGCCATTTCGAGGAGGGCGACCTCGTCGAGCTGCATGGCAAGCTCGAACTCGCACGCTCGGTGCTCGCGCAGGTGGGCGAGGAGGCGGATTTCGCGAACGTCGCGCAGCAGCTCGACAGCGCGCTGGTGGGGCACCACAGCCTGTCGATCGCGGTGTTGAGGGACGAGGGCCGCGGCGAGATCCTGTTCGCGTCGTCGGGGGCGGACTTCCCCGCGCAGGCGGCGCGGATCGACCCAGGCGCCGATGCGGCCGTCTATCCGCCGGCGCGCACCTGGGAACAGGGCGGGCACATCTACCGCGGCGTGGTCGCGAGCGCACGCACGGGCATCGCCGGCGCCCCGGCGGCGCGCGTCGTGGTGTCGATGGACATCGAACATCACCGCAGCTTCATGCGCGACTTCGAGCGTTCGCTGTGGTTCGCGGTGGCGCTGGCGATCGTCGCGACGGGCCTGCTCGGCGCGGTCGCGGCGCGCGGCGGGCTCGCGCCGCTGCGCAAGATGGCGGAGGTCGCGCGCGGCGTGTCGGCGCAGCGTCTCGCGGCGCGCATCGACACGCGCAGGCTGCCGGTGGAGTTGGAGGCGCTGGCGGGCGAGCTCAACGCGATGATGGCGCGGCTGGAGGAGGGTTTCCGGCGGCTGAGCGAGTTCTCGTCGGACATCGCGCACGAGTTGCGCACGCCGGTGAGCAACCTGATGACGCAGACCGAGGTCGCGCTCGGGCGCGCGCGCAATGCGGACGAGTATCGCGAGATCCTCCTGTCGAACCTCGAGGAGTACGAGCGGCTCGCGCGCATGATCGCCGACATGCTGTTCCTCGCGCAGGCGGACAACGGCCTGCTGCCGCGGCCGGCCGAGACGCTGTCGCTCGCCGGGGAGGCGGGCGCGCTGGCGGAGTTCTACGAGGCGCTGGTCGAGGAGAAGGGCCTGCGGCTGGCGGTGGCGGGCGACGCGTGCGTGCAGGGCGACCGGCTGATGCTGCGGCGCGCGGTGTCGAACCTGTTGTCGAACGCGCTGCGGCATTCGGCGTCGGGTGGCGTCGTGCGCATTGCGATCGACACGGCCGGGGGCGAGGCGCGGCTCGCGGTGAGCAACCCCGGCGAGGCGATCCCGCCCGAGCATCTCGCGCGCATCTTCGACCGTTTCCATCGCGTCGACCCGGCGCGCACCCGCCAGGGCGACGGCGCAGGACTGGGGCTCGCGATCACGCGCTCCATCGTCGAGGCGCACGGCGGCCGCGTCGGCGTGGAATCCGCCGGCGGCCTCACCACCTTCACGCTGTATCTGCCGCTCGCGTCCGCCGATGCGCGATTCGCGGCAGCCGGTGCGCGCGGGGCGGAACCTCCGTCTCCCGCAGCCGGCCAAACGTCGGCAACCGTCTGAATCCGAGGAAGATCATGAAGTCGCATACCCCGTCCCGTCCCGCCCGCCGTCCCCTCGCCTTGGTCGCCACGCTGGCGCTGGCCGCCGCGTTCGCCGCGCCGGTGTTCGCCGCCGGCGAGGAAGTGGTGATGTACAAGGATCCCAACTGCGGCTGCTGCGGCAAGTGGGCCGAGCACATGCGCGCGGCGGGTTTTTCCGTGAAGGAGGTCAAGAGCTCCGACATGGGTACGATCAAGCGCGAGGCGGGGGTGCCTCAGGCGCAGGCCTCCTGCCATACTGCCAAGGTCGGCGGCTATTTCGTCGAAGGGCATGTGCCGGCAGCCGACGTGAAGCGCCTGCTGGCGGAGAAGCCGAAGGTCGCGGGCATCTCGGCGCCGGGCATGCCGCAGGGTTCGCCGGGGATGGAAGGAACTTTCCCGGCGGACCGCTACGATGTCGTGAGCGTCACCGCGGACGGCAAGACCCGGGTCTTCGCCAGCCATTGAGCCTTCATTGAGCCTCGTTGAGCCCCATTACGAGGGGCTCCGGAGAGTCGATCATGTGCAGGAAACTTGCTGCCGCCTTGGGAGCGGCCGTGTTGCTGACGACGAGCGCGGGGGTGTTCGCGCAGCAGGCGGGAACCGTTACCGGCGACCGTGCCGGCGACATGACGGCCGACCTCCTTCTTGTGCGCCCGCTCGGCGTGGTCGGCACGGTGATCGGTGCCGCGGTGTTCTTCGTCGCGCTGCCCTTCACGCTGCCGACGGGCTCCGCCGGCGATGCCGCGCACGAACTCGTCGGCAAGCCGTTCGAGTACACGTTCAACCGCCCGCTCGGCGACTTCCAGCACTGCGGGGCGGACCGCCACCCGTGCGGCGACCGGCGTGATCCGTAAAGCGGGCGGGGGGCTGAATGCCGCTGCGCTCGCGGCGGCCGTGCTTGCGGGCGTGGCAGGCTGTGGCGGCGGGGCCGAGGGCAGCATCGATCCGAAGGATGCGGCGCAGGTCGCGCGCGGCGAGGCGTTGTACCGCACGCACTGCGCGGCGTGTCATGGCGCGAAGCTCGAAGGTCAGCCCGAGTGGCGCCAGCGCAAGGCCGACGGACGGCTGCCCGCGCCGCCGCACGATGCGTCCGGCCACACTTGGCATCATCCGAACGAACTGCTGGTGAACATCACGCGCGACGGCATGGTGCCGCCGTGGGCGCCCGAGGGCTACGCGAGCGACATGCCGGCGTTCGCCCGCGTGCTGTCCGACGACGAGATCCGAGCGACGCTGGCCTTCATCCAGAGCACCTGGCCGGCCGAGGTGTGGCCCGCGCGCGCGCAGATGGCGCAGCAGCGGCGCTGACAGCGCGGCGTGGCCCAGTCGTTCGCGCGTTGCCCCGGGCGACAGGACTGGTATCCTAAAGCGCTTTCCCGTTTCGGGTGAGCTTCCCCAATGAATGAATCCTTCAAGCGCGGCGCCCGCGAGGGGCTCCGGCTGATGCTGCCGATGTCGGTCGGCCTCCTTCCGTGGGCGATTGTCACCGGCGTGGCGATGCGTTCGACGGGCCTGTCGGCGGTCGAGTCGCTGGGCATGAACCTGATCGTCTACGCCGGCACCGCCCAGCTCGGCACGCTGCCGCTGATCGCCGCCGGCGCGCCGCTGTGGCTGATCTTCGTCACCGCGCTGGTGCTCAACCTGCGCTTCGTGATCTTCAGCGCCGCGCTGGCGCCGGCCTTCCACGGCGCGTCGTGGTCGAAGCGCCTGCTGTCGGGCTATCTGCTCGTCGACGGCCTGTTCGTGCTGTGCGCGGACCGCTTGCTGCGCAGCGACGATCCGCACTGGCGCTGGGGCTTCTACGTGGCCCCGGCCATGCTGTGCTGGAGCATGTGGCAGCTCGGCGGGCTCGTCGGCGTGCTCGGTGCGGGCGTGTTCCCGAAGGACTGGTCGCTGGAGTTCATGACGACGATCGCGCTGATGGTGATGCTGGTGCCGATGGTGAAACAGCGCGCGATGCTCGTCGCGGCGCTGGTCGGCGGCCTGGGCGCCGTCCTGCTGCGCGGCTTGCCGCTCCGGCTCGGCGTCATCGCCGGGATCGCGCTGGGCATCGCGGCGGGCTTCATTGCCGAGCACTGGTCGGAGAAGCGGAGGCAGGCATGGTAGAGGGGGTGTGGCTATGGCTGACGCTGTTCGCGATCGGCTCGACGACGATCCTCACGCGTGGCAGCTTCGTGTTGAGTGGCGACGGCGCGCGCCTGCCGCCGGCGCTGCAGCGCGCGCTGCGCTATGCGCCGGCCGCGGCGCTGTCGGCGCTGATCATGCCGGACCTGCTGCTCGACGCGGGCGCGTTCGATCCGGCGAATCCCAAGCTCGTCGCGGGCATCGTTGTCGCGCTCGCCGCGGTGCGCTCGCGTAGTCCGTGGCTGCCCTTCATCGCCGGCATGGGCGTGCTGCTCCTGCTGCGCAAGGGGCTGGGCTGGTAGCGCCGTGATGGTCGGTAGGGCGGGAGGAGCCGAAGGCGTATCCCGCCATGCGGCGTTCGGATGGATCCCGGCGCCTGGCATTGGCGGGATGCGCTTCGCTCCTCCCTCCCTACGATGTTGCGCTGGGTTGGTAGCGGACGGCGTTCAGGTGAGCAGGTAGTTCGCGTCGGGGACGGGGGCGGGCGGCAGGGGCTCGCCGAGCATTTCGCGCAGGCTGGCGTCGATGCCGGCCACCAGCGCGTCGAGCGCGAGATCGTTGGGCATCGTGCCGAAGGGATCGTCGATTTCGTCGCTGAGCGCTTCGAGTGCGAAGAAGGTGTAGGACACGAAGCACACGATCAGCGGCGTCATGATGCCGATCGAATCGACGAGGCCGAAGGGCAGCAGCATGCAGTAGAAGTAGGCGCTGCGATGCAGGATCACCGAGTAGGTGAAGGGCAGCGGCGTGTTGGCGATGCGTTCGCAGCCGCCGAGCGCGCCGGACAGGTTGTTGAGCGACTGGTCCATCTGCTGCGCGGCGATGGCATCGAGTTCGCCGGCCGTGCGCCGCTCGCGCAGCCATTCGCCCAGCCACAGCAGGATCAGCGCGGGGGCGAAGCGCGCGGTGCGCACGCGCTCGACCAGTTCGGTCGGCAGCAGTCCCGCGAGGTCGGTGTCGCGCGGACGTGCGCGCAGCTGGTTGCGCATCGCCGTCGCAAAGCCGACCAGGCCCAGCACGAACGCACGCTGCGTCGTAGTCGGTGCAGCGAGGTTGAGGGCCTGGCGTGCGAGATTGCGCGCTTCGACGAGCACGGCGCCCCACAGCTTGCGCGCTTCCCAGTAGCGGTCGTAGCTCGCGTTGATGCGGAAGCCGAGGAAGATCGCGAACGCGACGCCCATCAGCGAGAACGGCGCCGCCGTGAGCGTGACTTTCCAGTGGAAGAGCTGCCCGTGCAGCAGCACGACGGCGCAGGACAGCGTGAAGATGAACAGTTGCTGGGACAGAATGCGCGGGACGAGCGAGCCGCGGCGGACGAAAAGCAGATGGACCCAGTGCGGGCGGGGACGGAGGATCACGGCGGGGGCGGGCTGGTCGCTGATGCGACGGAAGGCGCGATTCTCGCAGGTTTCGCGCGCCCCTTGGGTGGAAGTTGCTGCAGTGCAGCGTCTGTGCAACGGAGCCGCGCGGCGCGACTCCGTCGAGTCCCGTTCAGCAAACCTTGCAGGCTTCGACCGGCAGGCCGCTCCTGATCCAGCCCGGACCGGCGGTGCTGCCGCTCATGCCTTCGCGCACGCTGTACACGTTGGTGAAGCCCTGTGCAGCGAGCAGGCGTTGCGCTTGGCCGCTGCGGTTGCCGCTGCGGCAGATGAAGGCGATGGGGGTGTCGCGTTTGCCGCCGACGCGGGCGACCACTTCCTTGACGAAGCCTTCCGCTCCGCCCGGGTGGTACAGGTTGATCGGCGTGGCGCCCGGTGCGACACCGGTTTCGCGCCATTCTTCGGGCGTGCGCACGTCGATCAGCGTGATCTTCCCGGCTTTGGCCTGCGCCTGCGCCTCGGCGGGGGTGATTTCGGGGACCGCGCCCTGCTGGGCGTGGACCGGCGAAAGGGGGAGGAGGATTGCCGCTGCGACGGCAAGGAGCGTGCGGCGGCGGGTAAGGGAAAGGGCGAGGGCCATGAGGAACTCCGGAATACGGCGGGTGCTGACAGAGATAAATGAGACCGTCAGCAGGGGGTGGAGTTCTGCATATTAGCATGTGCTTGTATGTAAGTCGGAGGCCTCGCATCGACCAAGCGACCGTCCCCTGAACCCGTCGTAGGGCGGAAAACGAAGTTTCGGCGTAGCCAAAAGCGCAGCGCCTTCCGCCGCATGGGCGTCGTCGGCATGCCCTCCATGCGGCGGATAACGCCGCTGCGCGGCTCATCCGCCCTACGGAATCCCTTTGGCCGCGGCTTGCGTCAGCCCGCGACCCACGCCAACCCGGCAGCCATCGCGAGGCCGCCGCTCGCGAGCAGCGTGAGCCGTCGCAGCGAGCCGTGCAGCCGGCCCCACAGCCAGAAGCCGGACAGGCCGAGGAAGGCGAGGCCCAGCGCGGCGGCGTCGGAGAGCAGCACCCACGTCGGGCCAGTGCCGATCGCCATGTGCAGGCGTGCGAGGTAGAGCCACAGGTTGGGCTTGGTACGCTTCGCTTCGGCATGGCGGCTGCCCACCCAATAGTCGATCTGCACCGATTCGGATGGTGTGTCCGCGCGCAGGGTCCAGCGTTCGGGCTGGCGGATGTCTCCGCCGCCCCAGCCCACCGCCTTCGCGGGTTCGACGCGGGACTTGAGCGTCGCCGCGTCGAGTCCCAGCGCCGGTGCGAGCGCGGCGGCGAGCGCCGCCGGATCGGCGGGCGTCGCCTCGACGGGCAGCAGCTGCGTGACCTCCTTGCGATCGAGCGCGGGGATCTTCATCACCGCGCGGTGGTTGAGCAGGAAGCCGGTCGTCGCGAACAACAGCAGCATCGCGGCGAGGCCCAGGCCGATCCACGCGTGGATGCGGCGCAGCCACTTCTGCGAGTTGCCGCGATGGCTGGGCGGGCGGTGGTGGAGGTGGATCACGGCGGGCTCAGAAGCTCAGTTTTGCGGAGAGGCGCAGTGTACGCGGCATGCCGACCGCGAGCAGCGGGCTGTTGGAATTGACGCGGCTGTCGCCGGCCGCGGCCCAGTAGCGCTCGTCGGCGACGTTTTCCAGGTTCGCGACGAGGTCGAGTTGGCGGCCAGAGAGTTTGGTGCGGTAGCGCGCGCCGAGGTCATAGCGGGTGAAGGCGTCGACCTGGGCTTGGTTGAGCGGGTTCACCTCGCGCTCGCCGGTGTAGTACGCGCCGGCCGACAGCGCGAGGCCCGGCACGGCGGCGAGGCTGTGCTCGACGAAGAGGCTGGCCGTGACCTTGGGCGTGTTGGCCGGGCGCTTGCCGACGAGGCGCGGGTCGTTCTCGGCGTCCGTGAATTCGGCGTCGAGCCACTGGGCGGAGGCGAACAGGCTCCAGCGCGGCGCGAAGCGCCCGCCGGCCGAGAGTTCGACGCCGCGGTAGCGGCCCTCGCCGAGGCGCTCATACACGTCGTCCGCGGTGCTGGCTGTGCCCTGGGAATTGACGCCGTTCATCGGGCGCTCGATCTGGAACAGCGCCGCGTTGGTCTGCAGGCCCCGCCACTCGCTCTTGATGCCGCCTTCCCACTGGCGGCTGACGATGGGTTTCAGCGAGTCGCCTTCATTGACGGTGCGCGCGGGCGCGATGCCGCCATCCTCGAGGCCTTCGAGGTAGCCGGCGTAGAGGTTGGTGCGCGGAGTGAGCTTGTACACCGCGGCGACGGTCGGTGTGACGCGGCGCTTGGTGTAGTCGAGGGCCGGGTTGGTCGCGTGCTCGAACTCGAACTCGCTGCCGCGCGCGCCCGCCATCAGCAGCCAGTCGCCGAGCGCGATGCGGTCGAAGGCGTACCAGCCCTGATCGTAGGTGCGCGAGTGGAGGGCGCGATCCGGATAGACCACCGCCGTCTCGGGGATGTCGCGCGGATTGTAGAGGTTCTGCGCGACGGTGATCTGGCGCGTTGCGCCGGCCGTCTGGCTGAGCACGTTGCGGGCATAGCCGAAAGTCAGGTCGTGGGTGAGGGCGCCGGTCTCGACGCGTCCGGCGAACTCGGTGCGCTGGCTGCGGTTGATGTATTCCTGGCCCTTGGTGCGCGAGATCTGCAGCGTGCCTTCGCCGGTGGCGATGTCGTAGTTCTGCAGCTGCGAGAAGTTGCGGTCGCGTTCGAGCCAGGAGCGCCCCATCTCGACGGTCCAGATCCAGTTGTCGGACAGCGCGAAGTCGCTCCGGAGCTGCACGTTCTGCTCCTTCGCGTCGTAGTTCGCCCAGTCGGGGGCGATGAGCTTCCTCGGGTCGGGGATGCGCGGCAGCGGGATCTCGCCATTCACGGCGCGCAGCGCGAGGATGCTAGCCTGCTCGACGACGTCCTTGGCGATGTCCTCGACGTCGAGCTTGAGCAGCCAGCGGTCGGTGACCTGCCAGTCGAAGGCGCCGGCATAGAGGTGGCGGTCGCCGCCGGCGTCGCGCACCGGGCTCTCCAGCTGGCCGCCGACGATGTTCACGCGCGCGCCGAACTCGCCCTTGGCGCCGAAGCGGCGGCCGATGTCGAGGCCGGCGACGGCGCTGCCGTTGTCGTCGGTGGAGAACTGCACCGCGGTGACCGGCGTGCTGCCGGCGCGCTTGGTGACGAGGTTGATGATCCCGGACGGGGGCACGAAGCCGTAATACAGGCCGCCGACGCCCTTCAGCACTTCGACGCGCTCCTTGTTTTCGAGCGGCAGGTCGATGAGGTTCACGATCGGCAGGCCGCCGTTGAGGCGGTAGTTGGAGCGGTTCTCGACCAGCAGGCCGCGGATCGACAGGTTGTCGTAGGCGGTGGCGCCGAGTTGGGCGCGCGCGACGCCGGCGGTGTTCTTCATCGCCTCGTACAGGCTGTTGGCCTGCTGCGCGTCGAGCAGGTCGCGGTCGACGACGTTGATCGTCATCGGCACGTCTTTCGCCGGGGTGTCGCGGAAGGTGCCGACGCCGACGCTGCCTGAGCGCCAGCTCGATTCGGTGGCGAAGACCTCGACCGCTTCAAGCTGTTTTTCCTGGGCGTGGGCGCCGCCGTAGGCGGCCAGCAGGGCGGCGGGAATGAGGCGGGCGAGGAGTCTCGTGCGCATTGGACGTGTTCCGGGATGAGAGGGATCGGTAAATGCCCCGGTGGCGCGGATGCGGCCGGGGCGGAAGGGAGGATCAGAAGCGGAAAGTCGCCGTCGCCTGCAGCGTGCGTGGCGCGCCGGGCTGGTTCAGGCCGTTGACGCTCCCGTGGGCGGTCGCCCAGTACTCGCGGTCGAAGGCGTTCTTGAGGTTGAACGCGAGGTCGTAGGCCTTGCTGCGGTAGAGCAGGGCGGCGTCGAAGACCGCGAAGCCGGGCAGGCGCACGAGGTTGTCGGGCGAGGCGTATTGCGAGGCCTGCGCGCGCATGCCGCCGCCGAGGCTCCAGCCGCGGCCGAGGTCGCGCACGACCCAGATCGAGCCGCTGTGGCGCGGCGTCAGTGCGGCGTCCTTGCCCTCGAAGGGCACGGTGACGCGGCGGGTGCCGAAGTTGGCGCCGCCAGTGGCGGTCGACTTCACGATCTCGGTGTCGAGGAAGGCGTAGCCGGCATGGACCTGCCAGCCGGGCGCGGGGCGGCCGGAGACTGACAGTTCCAGGCCCTCGGTGCGTTGCTTGCCCGCGTTGATCGTCTGGCGCGTGACCGGATCGGTGATCTTCATGTCTTCGCGCACGAGCTGGAAGATCGACGCGCCGGCCGACAGCGCGCCGCCGAGGAAGTCCCACTTCGCGCCGATCTCGTGGTTGGTGGTGATCTCGGGGTCGGCGTCGACGTTGGAGGCGGAGAGCTGGAACTGCTCGCCCGAGGGCTGGAAGGAGCGCGACACGGAGACGTAGTAGGCCTGGGTCGCAGTCGGCTGCCACACGAGGCCGGCACGCGGGCTCCATTCGCGGTCGGTGCGTTCGAAGTCGCGCTTGGTCGGCTCGGTGGTCTTCTGGCGATACTCGTCGTGACGCACGCCGACCAGCGCCTTCCATTGCTCGCCGAGCGCGATCTGGTCCTGCAGGTAGAACGCGGTGCTGTCCTGCGTCGTGACGTTGTCGATGGTGCGCGAGTTGGGCGCGCGTGTCGTGTAGGGCGGGATCGCGCCGCCGGGGTTGTAGAGCGGCACGCGGTCGATGCCGATCCAGTTATCGATGTCGAGCTGCTTGTCCTGCGTGCCGACTTCGACGCCGTAGAGGAGGGTGTGCTGCATGCCGGCGAGCTTCACGCGCTGCGTGAGTTCGAGCTGGTTGAACCAGCCTTCCTCGTCGCGCACGACGTGGCCGTGGGTGCGCTGCATCATGAGCTGGCCGCCGGAGAGCGTGTAGGCGCTGCCCGAGCGGTACAGGGTGTTGTCGCGGTCGAGCTTGAAGTCGTAGTAGCGCAACACGTTGCGCAGCGACCAGTCGTCGTTGATGCGATGCGACAGGGTCGCCGTCGCGGTGTTCATCGTCGCGGTGGTCGTGTCGTCGCGCTCGGCGTCGCCGGAGCCGTAGTAGGTGTCATGGTCGACGTCGAGCGGGCGGCCGTTGTTGTCGGGGATGCCGAAGTCGGTCGGGCGGCGATCGCGGTTGTGCGCCAGTTGCAGCAGCAGGCGCGTGTCCTCGCCGAGCTTGAGGTCGAGCGACGGGGCGATGGCCTCGCGCTTGAGGAAGGATTCGTCGCGGAAGCCGGTCGAGTCCTCGAAGGCGCCGGTCAGGCGGAAGGCGTGGCCGCCGTCGCCCAATGAGCCGGCGGTGTCGAAGCTGATGCGCTTCTCGCCTTCGCTGTCGAGTTGCACGGTGATTTCGCGGATCGTCTGCGTCGTCGGCAGCTTGCTCACGCGGTTGATGATGCCGCCCGAGGAGCCGCGGCCGTAGAGCACGGCGGCGGGGCCCTTGAGGACCTCGATGCGCTCGGTGTTCGACAGGTCGCGGTAGTACAGCGCGTCGTCGCGCACGCCGTCGAGGAAAGTGTCGCCGATCGCGGTGAAGCCGCGGATCGCGAACTGGTCGCGCTGGCCGTCGCCCATGTTGAGCGTCACGCCGGGGACGTTGGTGAGGGCGTCGGCGAGCGAGCGCACGCCCTGGTCGGCGATCAGCTCGGGGCCTACGACGTTCACGGTCTGCGGGACGTCGCGCAGCGGGGCGGTGCCCTTGGTCGCCGAGGAGGAGACGAGCGGGTTGTAGGACGGCGCGGCGCCGCCCTGTTCGGCAGTGACGGTGACGGCGGGCAGGGTGGCCTGGGCGGCAGCGAGGGCAGGCAGTGCAGCGGCGATCGCCACGGCGAGGGTGGTGGGACGCATCGGGACTCCGGTCGGGGACGTTGCTGGCTGGCGATCCGACCGGAGGGGGCGGAGTGGCTGGCTGGTTTTGCGGCGGATTGTATTGCAGCATGTAAATGCGAATCAATCGCAAATAAGAATCGTTGTATTTGCGCCACAATGTCGGCGCGCAATGTGCGCCGACACATTGTGTTGCGAACGCTTCTTATTTACGGTGCGAATCGTTCTCAAGTGTGACGTCCGCAAGCCGGCAGTTTCCGACCGGCCATAGCGGGCGCACGCGGGGGCCGTACCGTACCGATCGTTCATCCACGGCAAGCCAGGCGACATCTCTACCCAGCCAGCCAGGGTTCATACAGGAGTAGAAAGATGTCGTTCCGTCCCCGGCTCAAGCCGGTCGTGTTTGCCATGCTCGCCGCAAGCGCTTGCGGCAATGTCGCTCTCGCCGCCGATGCGGTGCTGTCGCCGGTGCTCGTCCAGGATCAGGTCGAGCGCGCCGACGGCCCGGTGCAGGGCTACCGCGCCACGCGTTCCGCGACTTTCACGAAGACCGACACGCCGCTGAAGGAAGTGCCGGCATCGATCACCGTCGTGCCGGAGAACGTGATCGAGGACCAGGCGATGCGCAGCATCTCCGACGTGCTGCGCTACGTGCCCGGCACGACCGCGGCGCAGGGCGAGGGCAACCGCGACCAGATCGTGATCCGCGGCAACAACACGACGGCCGACTTCTTCGTGAACGGCATCCGCGACGACGCGCAGATCTTCCGCGATCTCTATAACGTCGAGCGCGTCGAGGTGCTCAAGGGGCCGGGCGGCATGAGCTTCGGCCGCGGCGGCGCGGGCGGCATCGTCAACCGCGTGACCAAGCGTCCGGTGTTCGGGCATGTGGGCGAGGCGAGCGTCACGCTGGGCAGCTTCGACCAGCTGCGCGGCACCGTCGATGTCGGCAACAAGCTGAGCGACGCGGCGGCGTGGCGTCTGAACGCGATGGCCGAGCGCGCCGACAGCTTCCGCGACGGCGTGGATGCCAAGCGCTACGCCTTCAATCCCAGCGTGACGCTGACGCCGGGCGGCAACACCGCGCTGACGCTGTCCTACGAGCGCCTGTACGACGAGCGCACCGCCGACCGCGGCATTCCCTCGCAGGGGGATCGCCCCTTCGACACCAAGCGCAGCACCTTCTTCGGCAATGCCGACCAGAGCAAGTCGCGCGCAATGGTCGATTCGCTCTCGGCCGTGCTGGAGCACGACTTCGGCGGCGTGCAGCTGAAGAACAGCCTGAGCGTCACGCAGTACGACAAGTTCTACCAGAACGTCTTTGCCGGCGGGGCCGTGAATGGCGCGGGCAACGTGCGCATCTCGGCCTATAACGCCTCCAACCTGCGCACCAACGTCTTCAACCAGACCGACCTGACGACGAAATTCACGACCGGCGGCCTCAAGCACACGCTGCTCGCGGGCATCGAGCTGGGCCGCCAGGACAGCGACAACGAGCGCCACACCGGCTTCTTCGGCGCGTCGACGAGCGCCACCGTATCCGCGGCCAACCCCGTCGCGACCGCGACGAGCTTCCGCTTCAACGGCACCGACGCGAACAACACGGTCAAGTCCGACACCGTCGCCGCCTACCTGCAGGACCAGATCGCGCTGAACGACCAGTGGAAGGTGCTCGCCGGCCTGCGCTGGGACCAGTTCAAGGTCGATCTCGACGACAAGCGCACGACCACGACGCGCCGGGACCTGTCGCGCACCGACACCGAGGTCAGCCCGCGCTTCGGCCTGATCTGGACGCCGACGCCGGCCCAGACCTATTACGCCAGCTACAGCTACGCCTTCCTGCCCTCGGGCGAGCAGCTGAGCCTCGCCGCGAACACCAAGGATCTCGCGCCCGAGAAGGCGATCAACCATGAGATCGGCGCGCGCTGGGATCTCAATCCGGATCTCACGCTGTCGGCTGCCCTGTTCCGGCTGACGCGCGAGGATGTTCGGACGGCCGATCCGCTGAACCCGGGCTTCTTCGTGCAGACCGGCGAGCAGCGCACCGAGGGCGTCGAGATCGGCTTGCAGGGCAAGATCACGTCATGGTGGCAGGTGTTCGCGGGCTACGCGAACCTGGAGTCGGAGATCACGAAGACGACCTCGAGCGCGCCCAAGGGCCGCAAGGTCGGCCTGGTGCCCGAGCAGATGGCCTCGCTGTGGAACCGCTTCGACCTCGGTCACGGCTGGGGTGCGGGTCTCGGTGTGATCCACCAGGGGGCGAGCTACACGTCCTTCAACAACACCGTGAAGCTGGCGGCCTTCACCCGCGTCGACGGCGCGCTGTATTACACGTTTGCCGGCGGCAAGACGCGTGTCGCGCTCAACGTCGAGAACCTCGGCGACAAGGAGTACTTCCCGACGGCGCACAGCGACAACAACATCAGCCCGGGGGCGCCGCTCAACGCGCGGCTGACGCTGACGCACGCGTTCTGATGGGGCGGACGGCCAGCGCGGAGACCTTGTTCCTCCCCCCTTCAAGGGGGGAGGTTTAGGAGGGGGGATGGGTTTCTGCGACGTCTGCTCAACCCATCCCCACCCCGACCCTCCCCTTGAAGGGGAGGGAGCGTCTACGTCACGCCTTCAACTGCTCCCCGATCGGCAGCGTGCGGATACGCTTGCCGGTCGCGGCAAACAGCGCATTCACCAGCGCCGGCGCGAGCGGCGGCACCCCCGGCTCGCCCACCCCGGTCGGCTTCTGGGCGGACGGCACGATGTGCACCTCGATCTTCGGCATCTGGTCGATGCGCAGGATCGGGTAGTCGTGGAAGTTCGACTGCTCGACGACCCCGTCCTTGAGTGTGATCGCACCGCTCAACGCGGCGGCGAGCCCGAAGCCGATGCCGCCCTCCATCTGTGCGCGGATCACGTCCGGATTCACGGCGATGCCGCAATCCACTGCACACACGACGCGATCGACGGTGAAGCCGCCATCGGGCGCGACCGTGACCTCGACCACCTGTGCGACGAAGGTGTTGAAGGACTCGTGCACCGCGACGCCGCGACCGCGCTTGCCGCTCTTCGCCGCTGCGAGCGGCTTGCCCCAGCCGCCCTTGTCGGCGGCGAGTTTCAGCACGCCCGCATGACGCGGATGCGCGCCGAGGAGCTCGAGCCGGTACGCGACCGGATCGGCGCCCGCGGCCGTCGCCAGTTCGTCGAGGAAGACCTCGGCCGCGAACGCGGTGTGCGTCGAGCCCACCGAGCGCCACCACAGCACCGGCACCTTCACGTCCTTGCTGGTGGTGTGCAGCTCGACCTGCAGGTTGGGGATCGCGTAGGGCAGGTTCGCCGCGCCTTCGACCGAGGTCGCGTCGACGCCGTCCTTGACCATCGCGCTCTCGAAGGGCGTGCCGGCGAGGATCGACTGGCCGACGACGCGCTGCGACCACGCGAGCGGCTTGCCCTGTACGTCGAGCACGGCGCGCAGGCGGTGCAGGTACAGCGGCCGGTAGTAGCCGGCGCGCATGTCGTCCTCGCGCGACCACACCAGCTTCACCGGCGCCTCGCCGCGGATCGCCTTCACGATGTGCGCCGTCTCCAGCACGTAATCCGCGGCCGGGTTCGCGCGCCGGCCGAAACTGCCGCCAGCGAACAGCATGTTGAGCTTCACCTGCTCGGGCTTGAGTCCGAAGAAGGCGGCCAGCGTGTACTGGTCGCCGGTCTGGAACTGCTCGCCGTTCCACACTTCGCAGCCCTGCGCGTCGAGGCGCATCACGCAGTTGAGCGGCTCCATCGGCGCATGCGCGAGGTAGGGGAAGGCGTATTCCGCGTCCAGCGCCTGCGCGCCCTCGGCCAGCGCCTTGTCCGTGTCGCCGTCGCGGCGCGCGACCCGTCCCGGCGTCGCGGCGAGTTTCCGGTAATCGGCGAAGATCTGCTCGGAGCTGCCGCGGTAGGCGGCGCTGTCGTCCCAGTCGATCTGCAGCGCGTCGCGCCCCTTCTTCGCGGTCCAGTAGTCGCGCGCCAGCACTGCGACGCCCTGCGGGATGCGCACGACGCGCAGCACGCCCGGCACCGCGCGCGCCGCGCGTTCATCGACCGTGCGCACGGTCGCGCCGAAGCGTGGCGGGTGCGCGACGACCGCGACGAGCATCCCCGGCAGCTTCACGTCCTGCGTGAACTGCGCGCGGCCGGTGGTCTTCTCGACGCTGTCCTTGCGCGGCACGTGCCGCCCGATCAGCGTGAAGTCCTTGGGATCCTTCAGGCGCACTTCCTGCGGCACCGCCTGCTTCGCCGCGGCCTCGGCCAGTTCGCCGAAGCTCGCCTTGCGGCCGCTCTTCGCATGGCTGACGACGCCCGCCCTGACGCGGATTTCGCCGGCCGGCACCTTCCAGCGCGCGGCTGCCGCCTGCACCAGCATTGCCCGCGCGCTCGCGCCCGCCTGGCGCAACTGGTCGAAGGAGTTGGCGATCGCGGTGCTGCCGCCGGTGCCCTGCGACGGGCCCCACAGCAGGTTGTTGTAGCGCTTCGCGTCGGCCGGAGCGCCTTCGACCATCACCTGCGCCCAGTCGGCGTCCAGTTCCTCGGCGACCAGGGTCGCAAGGCCGGTGTAAGTGCCCTGGCCCATCTCCAGATGCTTGGCGATCACCGTCACGCGGTTGTCGGTGCCGATGCGCACGAAGGCATTCGGAGCGAAGGCGGCTTCCGCTTGGGGTGCGTCCTTCGCCGTCGCAGCCAGCGCGGAGCCCGCGCCCGGCAGCACCAGCCCCAGCGTGAGGCCGGCGCCGGCCTTGAGGAAGTCGCGACGCGACACGTTCTCGATGCGGGTCGTCATGCCGCGCCCCTCCCCGCGAGGCGCTTCGCGGCTTCGTGGATCGCGGCGCGGATGCGCACGTAGGTCGCGCAGCGGCACAGGTTGGCGGCCATCGCCGCGTCGATGTCCGCGTCGCTCGGTCGCGGCGTGTTCGTCAGCAAGGCGGTTGCCGCCATGATCTGGCCGGACTGGCAGTAGCCGCACTGGACGACGTCGAGCTTCTGCCACGCCGCCTGCACCGCCGCGCCGACGCGGTTCCTGCCGATCTGTTCGATGGTCGTGACGTGTTTGTCGGCGACCTCCGAAACCGGCGTCGAACAGGACTTCACCGCGACGCCGTCGACATGCACCGTGCACGCGCCGCACAACCCCATGCCGCAGCCGAACTTGGTGCCGGTGAGTTCCAGTCCGTCGCGCAGCACCCACAGCAGCGGGGTGTCCTCGGGCATGGAGGTGTTGACCTTCTGCCCGTTGAGGATGAATCGGGTCATCTGCAATCTCCTGTCGGGGCGGCCCCGGTCTGCGGCCGGGATGCCGATGCCCACAGGTTAGATTATTTATCTTGCAAGATCGACCCGGCGCGCATTACCAGACGTAATACATCAACACCCACGGCACGACCGCGGCTGCCGACGCCGCGGCGAAGGCGAGCAGGGCGCCGAGCTTGCGCGCCCGCGGCGCCGTCTGTGGCGGACGTGGATGGCGGCCAGGACCAGGCTCGCCAGTGCCGCCGCCGCGAGCAGGGTGGCGCGCGCTTCGGGCAGTGCCGTGAGGATCACCCCTTCGGCCGTCAGCAGGGTCACGGTGAGTCCCGAGAGCCCGAGGAACACGCCGGCACCGCCGAGCGGGATCAGCGCGTAGGCGAGCCGCAGGCGCGCGGCCGTGTCGCCGAGCAGGCCGGCGGCGGCGCGCAGCCACAGCGTGATCCAGCCGCCGAGCACCAGCGCCGTGACGCCGATGTACGCGAGGATCATGATCCCGTCGAGCCAGGTGAACACGTCGTTCGCTTCGGGGTAGTGGGTCAGCAGCCACCACGGGATGTCGTCCGCGAGCAGCGCGAAGGCGTCGCGCTCGACCAGCCACTCCGCAGCCGCGAGTTTCGCGCGCACGAACCACGGCGAGGCCGACCACTGGAAGGCGCCGATCGCCGTGCCGATGATGCCGAACACCAGCAGGCGTACTTCCCAGTGGTCCGTGTCCTGCGCGTCGAGCTGCGCGACCTCGCTGCCGGGCACGCGCGCGGCGAGGCTCACCGCGTCGCGATGCCCCGCGCAGCGCCCGCACATGTGGCAGTCGGCGGCGCTTTCCATGCGGCGGATGTCGACCAGCGGGGCGCAGTTGATCGGGATCACCTTCTTCGCGCCGTACGACTCCCACGCCGCGCGGTCGGTGCGGAAATGCACCGGCGCGAGCCGCGACAGCAGGCCGAAGACGCCGTTGACCGGGCACAGGTGGCGGCACCACACGCGCTTGCCGCGGCCGTAGACCAAGCCCACGGCGACCGCCGCGACGGTCGAGCCGCCCAGCACCAGCAGCGCCGCCTTGGGGTACTCGTACACGCTCACGAGCTGGCCATACACGGTCGTGCCGAGGAAGGCGACGAAGGGCCAGCCGCCCCACTTGATCCAGCGCGGCACCGGGCGGCCGAGGCCGAAGCGCGACACCTGCTCGGAGAGAAAGCCTTCCGGGCACATCGTGCCGCACCACACGCGCCCCATCAGCATCATCGACACCAGCACGAAGGGCCACCAGATGCCCCAGAAGGCGAACTGCGCGAACAGCGTCAGGTTGTTCCACAGGTGCGCGCCGGATTCCGGCAGTGGCAGGAAGGCGGGGGTGATGACGAGGAACAGGTAGGCCGCGAGGATCGCCCATTGCGCGCCGACGATCCAGCCGCGATGGCGGCGCATCAGTTCGCCCACGCGGGCGAGGTATGGGCGGGCGGCTGAGGGGGCGGCAGCGACCGCGCAGGTGTTCATGCCGCAGTCCTCCGCTGTAGGCGCCCGAGTAGCGCGACCACGCCCCAGTAGCCCAGCCACGCGATCAGCACCATCAGCGAGGGCTGCGCGCGGTAGCCGGCGAAGGCTGCGGCGATGCCGCCTGCGGTGCTGCCGTCTTCGAGCAGCGCCGAGCTGTCCCACACCGGCTCGATGAGCGGCGGCAGCCACTCCATGTCGATCAGGCGCTCGACGCCCGATACCAGCAACGCCGCCGCGAGCAGCAACAGCACGATCTCGCTCGCGCGGAAGAACAGGCGCCCCGGCAGCCAGCGCGCGCCCGACAGGATCACCCATGCGGTCGCGAGCGCCAGCGCGAAGCCGATGCCCGCGCCGGCGAACAGGCGTGCGAGCGTTTCGCCGGACTGCTCCATCGCCAGTCCGTACAGGAACAGCACCGTTTCCGCCCCCTCGCGGCCCACAGCGATCGCCGCGAGCATGGCGACCGAAGTCCCGCCGGCGGTTTGGGCCGCGCGCGTGAGACCCGCTTCGAGCTCGCGCTTCATGTGGCGCCCGTGCGAACGCATCCACAGCACCATGTGCGTGATCAGGCCGGCGGCGGCGAACACGATGGCGGTCTGGAAGAGATCCAGCGCGTCGGCCGCGAGCCAGCCGTGCACGCCCAGCATCGCGAGCGCGAGGAAGCCCGCCAGCGCGAGTCCGCCGCCGACGCCCGCCCACAGGTGATGCACGCCGATGCGCGCATCGTCGCGGTCGCGGATCCACGCGAGCAGGATGCTGATGATCAGGATCGCCTCGACGCTCTCGCGCCACACGATGAACAGGGCGTTGCCCATGATGCCTGCCTCCGGAAAGCCTTACTTCGCGACGAAGCGGCCCTTGGCCGTGTCGGGATGGAACTCGCCGAAGAAGGGGTAGGAACCCGGCTTCAGCGGCGGAAAGATGGTGCTGCGGGTCACGCCCGGCCCCACGACGAGCTCCTTGAACGGCGTACTGGTCTCGAACTCTTCGGGGCCGACGTTGCGGTTCGTGAGCTGCAGGCGGAAGCGCGTGTTGGCGGGCACTTCGATCGTCTCGGGCGTGAAGCGGTCGTTCTCCGCGACAACCTCGAAGGTCGGCATGTCGGCGCGCGCCACGGCAGGCGCCGCGAGGAGGGCGGCGGCAAGGCCAAGGACGGAGGCGCTCAGGCTGGCTGGTTTCATCATGGCTGGCAGGTTCTCACCGTGGAAATGCAAAAGCCCCGCCCGGCGGAAAGCCGGGCAGGGCAGGAGGAGCGTTGGCGCTCAGAACGCATACAGGGCGCGCACCCCGAAAGCGGTCATGTTCTTCGCGTCGCGGTTCGCCGCGGCACGGCGCACGTACTGCAGGTCGGGCGTCAGCGACAGCTGGTTGTTCAGGTGCCAGCGGTAGTACAGCTCGGCGACCTGTTCGGCCCCGCTCGGCGTGTAGCCGAACAGGAAGTTGCCGTCCTCGTCCTGCAGGCCGGCGGCTTCGCGGCGGAAATCCTTGCTCGCGCGCAGCCAGCCCCACGCGAGGCCGACGCTGTCGGCGCCGCGGCCCCACGCGTCGCCGGTCAGTTCGCCGCCCACAGTGAATGCGCGGTCGAACGGCGTCTTGCCCGAAGTCCCCTGTCCGTAACGGGCGAACAAGGTCACGTCCTCATGCACGCGCTGGTCGACGCTCGCGCCCCAGCCGCTCGCCGTGTCGCGCGACCCGTCGAAGCCCTCGTACTGGCCGTTGCGCCAGGCGTACAGGCGGTAGGTGCCGTCGAAGCCGTAGTTCTTGCGGCCGTATTCGAGCTGGCCGATGACGAAGGGTTTGTCGAAGCTGCGGCCGAACTGCGCGCCTTCGCCGGCGCCGAACGCCGCGAGCGAGACCTGCCACCAGTCCGGCTTGTCCATCTCGTTGCGGTAAGCGAGGCGCACGCCTGGCGTGAAGCCGTAGCTGTCGGCGCCGACCACGCCGCCCGAGTCCAGCATCGGGTTATGCACGAAGACGTTGTTGAGGAATTTCTCCGCCTCGTTGTCGGCGATCGCGTTCTGGTCGAAGAACACGAAGGGGTCCATCTTGCCGACCGTGAACCGCAGGCTGTGGGGCGAGTTCGGGCGATCCCCGAGCGGTGTCGTGAGCTGGTACCAGGCCTGCGCGACGATCGCGTAGGTCTCCTCCGAGCCGCCGCCGGTCTGGAACGCGAGGCTGTTGAAGGCGGCGGTGAAGCTCGGGTGCAGGCGCGTGAAGCTCTCGCCCTGACCCATGCGCAGCTGGGTGAAGAACTCGCCCGTGCCGCGGCCGAGGTCACCGGCCGGCACGGTGATGCCGAGGTCGCCACGCCACGACAGCTGTGATTCGCGCTCACCGTTGTCGCGCGCGCGGCCGTTGATCTGCTGGGCCACCGCGGCGACGCTGCCTTCGATCGCGATCCCTTCAAGGGCGCTCGCGAGGCGCGTCGGCGCGCCCATCGAATTGGTGCGCTCCTCGACGGCCTTGAGCCGGATCGCGAGTTCGGGTTCGCGTTCGCTGATACGGTCGCTTTCGAGGCTCGCATTCAGTTCCTGGTTCGCCCGCTCCAGGGCCTGCACGCGCTGCGCGAGGGCCGACGCCGGCGCCGCGGTGCCCGTCGCGAGCTTCTCTTCAAGCTCGGTGTTGCGTTTCTCGAGCTTTTCGACGCGCTCGGCCAGGCGTCTCAGTTCGGCGAGGAGCGTGTCCTGCGCCGTCGGTGCCGCCTGGCTCGCGCACGACATGCCCGCCACGGCGATGGCGATCGCCGTGCGGGCAATGCGTGCGGCCCTCATCAGTAGCCGCCCTTCTTGCCGATGCCGGCGTAGGTGAATTCGTTCTCGACCTCGAAGGCCTTGAACCACGGACGCACGCCGGTGGCGCGGTCGGTGTGGCGGCCGAAGTGGCTGCCGTGGCTCGCGCCCGGCGGAAGGATCGTGTACTTGACCTTGTACTTGCCCGGGCCGGCGAGCTTGATGTTGTCGCCGTAGTGCGGACCGTCGCTCGCGACCATGGGCATGAACTCGCCGGCGAGCTTCCAGTCGCTGCCGACCTTGGCGATCTCGAACTTCACCGTCAGGTAGGGGATCCAGCTGCCTTCCTCGAAGCCGTTGGGGTTGTTCGCCAGCGCACGGACGTCGGCCTCGATATGGACGTCGGTTTCGGCCGCCTTCTTCATCATGCCTTCCGGCTCCATGTCGATCGGCTGCAGGTACACGGCGGCGATCTCCATGCCATTGCGCTGCTGCGGCGCGCCGATCGGGTACTCGAGGGCGTGTGCGGCGAAAGACAGGGCGGCGAAGGCCGCAATGGCAAGCGGGCGGAACGGGACGCGAAGCATGGAGCTTTCCTCTTTCTGGCGAATGTGGGGAACGATCGCGAGTATCCGGATCGGTTGAATGCTGTTGCGAATGATAACGACAATGAGAATTGATCGCAATAATGATTTAAGCAATGGTGTTGCGGCCATCGGCTGCCCTTCGCGCGTCGCGCTGCGGAACGGTCGCTAGTCGGGCATGAGGGCCGGGCTGCGCGCCGCGGCTGGCGAGGTCGAAGCGGCGTCAATGCCCGGAACGGGTGTGCGCGTCGTTTCGGCCTTGCCGGACGGTGCATCGCGGACGCCGGTGCGTTCCAGGTCTAGGTGCATCAGCACTGCCGGAGCTTCGACGCGCGGGCACTGACGGACGTCTCCGATGCGGCGGAAGCGGAAGATGCGCTCGTAGAACCCCGCGTGGCGGGGATTCACCTCGATGAACGCGTCGGTGACGCGGTGTCGCGTCCGTCCGTACAGGTAGGCGAGGTAGAACAGCGCGGAGAGCACGCCGTGCGAGCTGTACTGCGGGTCGATCGCAAAGGCGGACAGTTCGCAGATCCGGCGTTTCATCCGGCGGAACACGGCAACCTCGGGGCCGTACAACTCATCGACGAGCAGCCCGGCGGGCGAGTCCAGCCCGAGCGTGATGGTTGCGATCACCTGTCCGCGGCTTGCGCCGGCGAACACCACGCGGTCGGGCGAATCCACGCGCGGCGCGGTCTCCGACGTGCGATAGCCGCGCCGCGCATACAGCCGTTCGACCAGGGCGCGGACCTGCGCGAGTACGCTGCATTCGGCGATCCCGTAGCAGTACCCGCCGCACTTGTAGCCGCATACGCCGGAATTGATCGAGGCCCTGCACGCCGCCTTGCGCGCATCGCTCGCCGCGCAGGGAACCGGAATGCAGCCCGGCTCGGGGTGCGTGCTGCGGCAGCCGGAATCAGCGGAAGCGATCGCCCACATGAAACCCTCCCCATGCGCTCGGGAGGCGTGCCGCGGGCTGCGGAGGCCCGCCCGGACGCCTATGACCAACAGCATAGGGTTCGGCCCATGCCGGCACATCCGCATATGCTCCCATCTTGTGCATGACATTCGTCATGACGCGGGGGGGGGAGGGCTCGGGGAGCGCGCCGGCGCCGGGAGCGCCGGCCGGGGTGTGCGATCAGCCCGGTACGGACCAGCCGCCGCCGAGCGCCTTGTAGAGGTCCACGGTGCCCGTGAGGCGGGAGAGCCGCAGCTGGGCGAGCTGGTCCTGCGCCTGGAACAGCGTGCGCTGCGCGTCGAGCACCGTCAGCAGCTCGTCCGCCCCTTCGCGGTAGCGCATCTCCGCGAGGCGCAGGCTGCGCGCCGCCTCGCGGCGGATCTCCTGCTGGCTGTCCTCGAGGCGACGGTCGCGCTCGGCATTGCCGAGGGCATCCTCGACTTCCTTTAGCGCGACATGCACCGCCGAGCGATAGTGTTCGACCAGCGCCCGCCGGCGCGAACGTGCCGCTTCGACTTCGTTGCGCAGGCGCCCGCCGTCGAACAGGCTCTGCGTGAGGCCGGCCGTCAGGCCCAGCGTGCTGGCGGGATTCGCCAGCGACAGCAGCGCGGTGCTCGCGAGACCGGCCGAGCCGGACAGGTCGATGCGCGGCAGCAAGGCCGCACGCGCCGCCACGACATCGGCGTCGGCCGCGGCCAGCTGGGCCTCGGCGCTGGCGAGGTCCGGGCGGCGCGTGAGCAGTTCCGCGGGCAAGCCGGGAGCGACCGGGGGGATTGCGAGGCCGGTGAAGGATTCGGCGGCGAGGCTGAAAGCCTGCGGCGCCTGCCCGACGAGGAGCGCCAGCGCGCTATGCGTCTGGCGTTCGAGCGTCTCCAGCGGCAGCAAGGCGGCACGCTGTGCGAGCACGGTGCTGCGCTGGCGGCTCACGTCTAGGGCGGACGCCGCGCCGTTGCGGTAGCGCGCTTCGACGATGCCGAACACGCGCTCGGCGATCGCGAGGTTGTCGCGCGCGATGACCAGCCGCTCGCGTGCGGCGAGCAGCTGGAAATAGGTGTTCGCGACGCCCGCGACCAGCGTCAGGCGTGCCGCATCGTGATCGTGGCGGCTGGCGGCGAAGCTCGCTTCCGCGCCGCGCACGTTGGCCGCGATGCGGCCCCACACGTCCACTTCGTAGCTGATGGACAGGCTCGCGCCGGACGATTCGCTATCGACTGCGCGTCCGCCGTCGCCCGGGTCGCTGCGCCGCCACCCGGTGTCGCCGCCGATGCCGGCGGAGGGCAACAGCGACGCACCGGCGACGCGCAGCGCGATCTCCGCCTGGCGGACGCGTTCCACTGCGGCGCGGAAATCCGGGTTGTCCGCGACTGCGGCGGCGACCAGCGATTCCAGCCGGGGCGACGCGAAGCCGCGCCACCACTGCGGGTCGGGCTGCTGCGCGCCGCTCGCGGCAGGTTCGATCCAGCCGGCAGGCACGGGTACGTCGGCCCGCGTCGCCGGTTCGGTGACCGCACACGCGGACAATGCGAGCAGGAGGCTGGTGGCGAGCACCGGAGCAAGCCGGCGCGGAGGAATGCGGTTCATCGAGGGGTCACTCCGACGCAAGGGCGACCACCGGGTCGAGGCGGGCGGCCTTGCGCGCGGGCAGGTAGCCGAAGATCAGGCCGGTCGCGAACGCGCAACCGAAGGCGAGCAGCACGGGGGGCAGGGAATACACGACAGGTTTGTCGAAGGCTTCGATCACCGCCGCGGCACCGAGGCCGACGGCGACCCCGATCAGGCCGCCCAGCGCGGATACGACCAGCGCTTCGATCAGGAACTGCTGCAGGATGTTCTTCATGCGCGCGCCGGTCGCCATGCGGATGCCGATCTCGCGCGTGCGCTCGGTAACCGACACCAGCATGATGTTCATGACGCCGATGCCGCCCACCAGCAGCGAGATCGCCGCGACCGTGCCGAGCAGCACGGTCAGCGTGTTCTGCGTCTCCGACGCGCTCTCGATCACCTGCGCCATGTTGCGGATCTGGAAGTCCTCGATGCCCGAATGGCGCGTCTGCAGCAGCGCGCGCACGGCCTCCTGCGTGTCGTCGATCTGCTCGACGTCCTCCACCGCGACGATGGCGCTGCGCAGGTGGCGTTGGCCGGTCAGGCGCAGGCTGCCGGTCGAGAAGGGCACGAAGATCACGTCGTCCTGGTCCGATCCCCACGGCGTCGCGCCCATCGGCCCCATCACCCCGACCACCTGGAATACGAGGTTGTTCACGAGCACGTACTTGCCGATCGGATCCTCGTCGCCGAACAGGGCCTTCGCGACCGTCTGGCCGACGGTGGCGACCGTCGCATAGCGGCGCTCGTCGGCGGCGCTGAAGAAGGTGCCGCGCGCGACCGGCCAGTCGCGCGCGATCGTGTAGTCGGCGCCGGTCGCCGTCGCCGAGGTGCGGTGGTCGGCGTTGCCGTAACGCACCGTCACGCCCGTGCTCTGCTCCGGCACCGCGGCGAGCACGTTGGGCAGTTCGACGATCGCCTCCACGTCCTCGCGCACCAGCGTCGCGGTGGTGTCGCGGCCGCGCTGGTTCGGTGCGCCGGGCCGCACCGTGAGGAGGTTCGTGCCCATCGCGCTGATGCGGTCGATGACGTCCTGCTTGGCGCCGTCGCCGATCGCCAGCATCGCGATCACCGCCGCGACGCCGATGACGATGCCCAGCAGCGTCAGCGCGGCGCGGAACAGGTTGGCGCGCAGCGCCCGCAGCGCCGTGCGGGTCGCCTCGACGACGTCCGAGAGCTGGGAGGTGCGGTCGATGTGGGGGGCGAAATCGGGTTCGGGGGCCACGGGTGGCCGCGGGCCCGGATCCGAGACAACGTTGCCGTCGCGGATCTCGATGATGCGCTGCGCTTGCTCGGCGACCTCGCGCTCGTGCGTGATCAGGATGATCGTGTGCCCGGCCGCCGAGAGCTCGCGCAGCAGCTGCATCACCTCGGCGCCGCTCTTGCTGTCGAGCGCGCCGGTCGGCTCGTCGGCGAGGATCACGCGGCCGCCGTTCATCAGCGCGCGGGCGATCGACACGCGCTGCTGCTGGCCGCCGGAAAGCTGGCTCGGGCGGTTGGTCGTGCGCTCGCCCAGCCCCAGCGTCGTCAGCAGTTCGATCGCGCGCGCATGGCGTTCGGCTGGTGGCATGCCCGAGTAGACCGCCGGCACCTCGACGTTCTCGCGCGCGCTGGCGCCGCCGATCAGGTTGTAGCTCTGGAACACGAAGCCGAACGTCTCGCGCCGCAGGCGCGCGAGCTCGTCGCGCTCGAAGCCTGCGACGTCCCGCCCCATGAAGCGGTAGGTGCCGGTGGTCGGGCGGTCGAGACAGCCGAGGATGTTCATCAGCGTCGACTTGCCCGAACCCGAGCTGCCGACGATGGCGACGAACTCGCCCGGATAGATCGTCAGGTCGATGCCGTGCAGCACCTCGACGGCGAGCTCGCCGGTGCGGAAGGTCTTGGTGACGCCGGACAGCTCGATTAGCGGCTCGCCCGACGGCTGGCGCCGGGGCGAATCCGCGTCCAGTCCGGCGATCAGCGGTTCGGCTTTCATATGCGCGGCGTGCGGCGCGGTGCGCTGCCGTTGCCGCCCTTGTCCGCGGGGGCCATGCCGGACACGATCCGCTCCCCTTCCTCGAGGCCGGACAGGACCTGGGCGTGGATGCGGCTGCGCACGCCGATCTCGACCTGGCGGTCCTGCAACGGCCCTTCCGCCGGGGCGACCTTGAGCGTCACCGTGCGCGGCGTGCCGCCCGTGCCCTTCTTGGCATCCGGCCCCTTGGGCGCATCCCCGCCCGGCGCGCCGGAGGGACGCGCGTCCCCGCCTGCCGCCCCGGTCTTCATGCGTTCCGCGCGCCCGCCGCGGCCGGCGGCCAGTGCCGACATCGGCACGAGCAGCGTGTCCCTGGCCGAGGCGACGACGAAGAACACCTGCGCCGTCATCTGCGTCATCAGCGCCTGGTTCGGGTTGGAGACGTCGAACAGCGCGTTGTAGAGCACCACGTTGTTCTGCACCACCGGCGTCGGCTCGACCTTGCGCAGCTTGCCCTCCCAGCGCCGTCCCTCGCCGCCGAGGATGGTGAAGTAGGCGTCCATGCCGAGGCGCAGGCGGCTCACGTCCGCTTCCGAAACCTGGGTCTGCACCGTCATCGTCGACAGGTCCGCGACGCGCAGGATCACGGGCGCCTGCTGGCTCGCGATCAGCGTCTGGCCCTGGCGCGCGGTGATCGACACGACGGTGCCCGAGATCGGCGCGTAGATGCGCGCGTAGTTCAGGTTGGCCTCGTCCGCGCGCAGGTTCGAATCGGTCTGGTCGATCTGCGCCTTGATCGCCTCGACCTGCGCCTGCGCCGACAGCAGTGCGGCCTCCGCGTTCTGCAGGCTCTCGCGCGTCGTGGCGTCCTCGGCCATCAGGTTGCGCTGGCGCTTCACCTGCACATCGGCCAGCGTCCGGCTCGCCTCGCGGTCCATCAGCTGCGCGCGCAGGTTGCGCAGCGACGCGCGCGTCGCGTCGACACGGCTCTGCAGCACCACCGGGTCGATCTCGGCGAGCAGGTCTCCCGCCTTCACTTCCGAGCCGACCTCGACATGGATCTTCTTCAGCTGGCCCGACACCTGCGCGCCGACATCGACGTAGTCGCGCGGCTGCAGCGTGCCGGTGGCCGTGACGACGTCCTCGATGTCCCCGCGCGTCACGGTCGCGAACTGGTAGCGCGCCAGCTCGTCGGGCGGCGCGAAATATCGGCTCCACGCGAACCATCCGCCCGCTCCCAGCACGCCCAGGGTGACGAGGGCAATCACGGCGCGGCGCAGTCGGCGCGGTTTGGACGCGGGGGTGGATGTCATGATTTCGTTCTGGAGGTTTTCGGATTGCGGCGGATTGTGGCGGATCGCGACCGATCTTGCCCCGCTGCGCCGCGGGTTGGCAAATGGATATTCCGCCGCGCTGGAGTCGGGCGGACTCCGGCATGCAGCTCGGCGCAAGCATAACGAATGTGCGCTGCTGCTTTGTATCGTATTGCAGCGCGGGGTTCCCCGCAGCTGCAGCGGGGCAGCTTGCCGGCGAGGGGGAGGGGAGTGAAACGCGCGACAGGGGCCGGGCGGCCCCCGTCGTTCAGTGCTCGGGAACGGTGATGAAGCCCATCTTCTGGATGCCGGCGGCGCGCGCCGCCGACATGATCTCGGCGAGCTTCTGGTAGCGCGTCTCGCGGTCGGCGCGCAGATGCAGCTCGGGCTGCACCGCTTGGGCCGCAGCCGCGGCGAGCCGCGTGCCCAGTTCCTCGTCGCCGATCTTCTGGTCGTTCCAGTACAGCGCGCCGGCCGCGTCGAGCGCCAGCGTCACGGTGTCGGGCTTCTCGTTGCTGGCCTGGCTCGCCGCGGTCGGCAGGTCGATCTTGACCGAGTGCGTGAGCAGCGGTGCCGTGATCATGAACACGATCAGCAGCACCAGCATCACATCGATGAGGGGGACCATGTTGATCTCGCTCATCGGCGCCGAGCCGCCCTGCTCGTTGAAGCTGCCGAAGGCCATCACGCCGCTCCCGCGAGCTTGGCCGCCGCAGCCGGTGCGACCGCGCGCGGCGCCTGTTCGGCGGGGGCGCTCGCAAGGCGCGTCCCGGTCGTGAACCAGGCCAGCAGATCGTGCGCGAAGGCGTCGAGTTCGGAGAGCTCGAGCCGGTTCGCCCGCGTGAAGGTGTTGTACGCGAGCACGGCGGGAATCGCGACGAACAGGCCGAAGGCCGTCATGATCAGCGCCTCGCCCACTGGGCCGGCGACCTTGTCGAGCGTCGCGACGCCCGAGGTGCTGATGCCGATCAGGGCGTGGTAGATGCCCCACACGGTCCCGAACAGACCGACGAAGGGCGCGGTCGAGCCGATGGAGGCGAGCACCGTGAGTCCCGATTCGAGTTGCGCCGTCGACAGGGCGATCGACTTGCGCAGCGCGCGCGTGACGAATTCGTCGGCGTCGAGCTTGCCGCCCAGCGTATCCGCCGCGGTATGGCGGCGCAGGTGCTCGGCGGCCGCCGCGCCCTGGCGCGCAAGCGCCTCGAAGGGCGAGTCCGGCGCCACCTGCGACACGCGGCGCAGACCCTCGTCGAGGCTGGCCGCGCTCCAGAAGCCCTCGACTGCGCTGTCGAAGCGGCGGGCGCGCAGCTGGCGCGTCGTGCGCACGGCGATCAGATACCAGCTCGCGACCGACATCACCACGAGGGTGAAGGCGACGAGTTTGATGACGATATCCGACTGGGCCCAAAGGTGGGACAGCCCGAAAGTGTCGGTGAGCATGTTCAGTTTCCTTCGAGTTTGAATACGATGGGGACGATCACCGCCGCGGCGACGGGCTGTCCGCCCTGTTTCGCCGGCACGAAGCGCCAGCGCTGCACCGCCTCGCGCGCAGCAGTGTCGAGACGTGCGAAGCCGGAACTCTCCGCCAGATCGACCTGCGCGGGCAAGCCCTCCGCGGTGACCTGCACGCGCAGCATCACCTTGCCCTCCTCGCGCATGCGGCGCGACAGCGGCGGGTAGGCGGGCGCGGGGTTGTTCAGGTAGGCCGCGTCGAAACGGGCGGCGACAACCGCGGGCGGCGCCTCGGGGGCAGGGCGCGCCGGCGGTGCGGGCGGGGCCGGAGGGGCTGGCGCGACGGTCTCGCGTACGGGTTCCGGCGTCGCCTGCGGCGGGGGCGTTTCGGCGCGGATCGCAGTCGGCGCTTCGGTCACCTTCGGTGCGGGTTTCGGTGCGCGTGTCTGCGGGCGCGGGGCCGGCTTCGGCGGCGGTTCGACGACGGGCGTGGGAGGAGTCGGAGCAACGGTCGGTCGCGGAACCGGCATTTCGATCAGCGACACGGAAATTGGCGTTTCGGCCACGGCGGCAGGTTGCCGGGCGAGCTGTGCCAGGCCGGCGAGGCCCGCGGCGTGGGCGAACACCACCAGCGCGAGGAGCAGCGGTTGCCCGTGGTGGCCTCTGCGTGCGGCGTGCGCCGTGACCGCCTCCTGCTGCGCTGCCGGTTCGCGCGGCGGCGCAAAATTGAGCGACCGACGCCCCGAGGGGTTCAGCGGCGGCGCGCAGGAAGCCGAAGGCAGGGCGTGGGACTGGGCCATGTGTCGCTGGACTTGTCGCAGCGTTCAGCGGATCAGCTGGTCGATGAGCAGCGCCGCGAACGCCACGTACAGCACGAGGCGGTGCACGGCAAAGGCGGGGCCGTGCCGCAGCGCGGGATCCTTGAGTTCACCCACGGTTCGGGTATGCATGCTTGCCAGTTCTCCGTTCGATCATTGACGCTGGCTCGTTCTGCGGGAGAACTGGCTTGCGGTGTTCGTGGGCGCCGGCACGGTGATGCCGGCGCGAATGACGGAC
This sequence comes from Azoarcus sp. CIB, assembly GCF_001190925.1. Taxonomy (NCBI): domain Bacteria; kingdom Pseudomonadati; phylum Pseudomonadota; class Betaproteobacteria; order Rhodocyclales; family Zoogloeaceae; genus Azoarcus; species Azoarcus sp. CIB. The sequence goes on along the minus strand of NZ_CP011072.1, from coordinate 4,389,394 downwards.
GCGCGTCAGCTCGCGTCGCCCATCTGCGACTGCAGGTAGTTCTGCAGCCCGACCTTGTCGATCAGTTCGAGTTGCGTTTCCAGGTAGTCGATGTGCTCCTCGGTGTCCTCGAGGATCTCCTCGAAGACCTCCCGCGACACATAGTCCTTACAGGATTCGCAGTACGCGATCGCCTCGATCAGCTCCGTGCGCCCGCCCTGTTCGAGCTTGAGGTCGCCCTGCAGGCATTCGGGAACGTTCTCGCCGATCATCAGCTTGTTGAGGTTCTGCAGGTTGGGCAGTCCCTCGAGGAACAGCACGCGTTCGATCAGCTTGTCGGCGTGCTTCATCTCCTCGATCGACTCTTCGTACTCGTGATGGCCGAGTTTTCCGAGGCCCCAGTTCTTGTACATGCGCGCATGCAGGAAGTACTGGTTGATTGCGGTGAGTTCGATGGTCAGCTGCTTGTTGAGGTATTGAATGACTTTCTTGTCGCCTTTCATACGGCCTCCACGGCAAGGGAATACGAGGGCGCGAAGCCGGCCATCACCGGATTCGCGGTCGCCGTCTGCTCCGCCATCGCAGTGCGCAGGCAGTCGCGTGCGCACGTCGCGCAGCGGCCGCATTCGCCTGCGACGCCCAGCCGGGTCCGCAGCTCGCGCAAGGTCGAGACGCCTTCGCTGACTGCCTCGCCGATGTGGCGTTCGGTTACTGCGTTGCAGATGCAGACATACATAGTCTAGCCTCGTTGTTCCGTTTGTCGTGGTGGTGGAAGCCGATTACTTCGTCAGGATAAGTTTCCCGGCACGCGTGGCGCGTAGCACGTAGTGGGTGCCGTCATGGTCGATCGTCACGCAGGTCTGGCCGAGCAGCAGCCGCTCGCTGGGAATCACGGCACTGGCCGGACGGCCGGCATCGCGGGCGTGCGGTGCGGCTTCCGCGGAGCGGGGAAGGGTGCAATGCGGATTGGCCTGTGCCTGCATGATGTGAGCGGTAAGGCAAATGGTAACGATTCGCATTACAACATCGAGCGCTTGCCCGGTCAACTCCCCCTGTGTTCTGATCGCCACCCGTCATGCGCCGCCATGCATGGCCTTCCGCGTTCCGTTCCGGGGGCGGAAGTCCCCCGCGGATTCCGGAGAAACGAGAGATGTCCGAAGCCTATGTGATCGAACCCGCCCCGCGTCCCGCCGTGCCCGTCGCGGGAGGCGGATTGTTCCCCGTGCGCCGCATCTACTGCATCGCGCGCAACTACGCGGCACACGCACGCGAAATGGGCGGGGACCCGAGCCGCGAGGCGCCCTTCTTCTTCACCAAGCCGGCCGATACCGTGCTGCCCGTGACCGCGGGTCGTTGCGGCGAGTTTCCCTATCCGCCGGCCAGCAGCGACGTGCACCACGAGATCGAACTCGTCGTCGCACTGGGGGCCGGCGGCAGCAATCTCACGCCCGAAGCGGCGCGCGCCTGCATCTGGGGTTATGCCGTGGGGCTGGACATGACGCGCCGCGACCTGCAGGCCGAAGCGAAGGCCCACGGCCGGCCGTGGGACAGCGGCAAGGCCTTCGACTGCGCGGCGCCGATCTCGCAGATCGTCCCGGCCGCGGGGCGAGTCCTCGAGGCGGGCGAGATCCGCCTCGACATCAACGGCGAGATGCGCCAGCGCGGCGACCTCTCCGACATGATCTGGACGATCCCCGAGATCATCGCCTTCTTCTCCCGCTACTACCGCCTGGAGGCGGGCGACCTGATCTTCACGGGTACGCCGGAGGGCGTCGGGCCGGTCGTCGTCGGTGATCGCCTGCGCGGTGTCGTCGCCGGTGTGGGGGAACTGGCGCTTCAAGTCGTCGCGCCACGCTGAGCCCCGAGGCCCCGAGTCGGGGCCGGGCGCCTCAATGCAGAGGGGTCAGGGTAGGCGCAACAGCACCTTCACGCGCCCGTCCGCGTCCGCGGCGGGCATGTAGCCGATGAGGTTGGGCTGCGACGCCAGCCACAGCCGCAGCTGGGCCACGCTCTCCGCCTGCTGGGGCGGTAGCGCGCGCCCGGTGAACACCATGCGTGACCAATGGGCACGGATCTGGTTGGCGTTCTTGCGCGTCAGCTGCTGGTAGAACTGATCGCGGATCTGTCCCGGGGGCAGGTCCGCCAGCGTCAGGCCGCTGCCGTCGGGCAGCGTGTGCGCGCGGCCGAGGTAGAACTGCTCGGCCTGCTCGAGCGTGAGTTCGGGCAGCGGGCTGCGGGCGCCCGCGACGATGACGATCTGGGCGAGCGCGGAGGGCGCAGCCAGCAGCGAAAATACGAGGAAACAGGCGCGAACCAAGCGAATCACCGGCGCCCCCTCAGAAACTCAGGTCAAGCGACAGGCTGAACGTGTTCAGCGTACGCCCGCCTATGCGAGTCGTCTGCGCGTCGCCCCGCGGAGCATATGAGCCCCAGGCGTCATCGTCCGGCTTGGCCTGCGTGACTTCAGCCTTCACCGCGGCATAGGCGGCGAACTCCCAGCGGGCACCCAGGGTGACGCTGCGCTGGGCGTTGTTGCGCGACACCCGGAACAGGTCCCACGCGGCTGCAAGCCGCCCGGGGGGCAGCCTGGCTTCGGCAAACTGTTCATCCAGCGTCTGGCGCGCCACCACGACGTACGGCATCACCGGCCCGAAGCGCCTGCCCAGGCTCAGGTACCAGCCGTTAGCGCTCGCGGCGTAGCGGTTGGTCTTGCGCCGCGCGAACTCGCCAATGAGCTGCCAGCTGCCGTCGTCCCACTGCACGCCGACGGAATCGAAGCGCGTGCGACCGTGCGTGCCCGACAGGTCGGAGATCACCCCGCCCTGGCCGGTCAGCTGCAGGATGTTCGAAACCGCGAGGAACAGGGTGTCGCCGCGCTCCAGCGTGAAGGTGCCTTCGCCGTGACCCAGGTGCAGCGAGAAATCTCCGCGGCTCAGCCCGAGGTTCACGCCGAGGGCCTCCTTCAGGCGGGCCTTGCCCTGAGGAAATGGAATGCGACCGCCTCCATAGTACGGATGGATCTCGATGTCGAAAGCGCCGAGCCGCGTGTTGTAGATGAAGTCCACGCCGTCGAGGTCGTTGAACGGATTGAGTCCGTAGACTTCCACGGGGGGGCGCACCCACGGATTCGCGTAATTCACGTAGAGCGAATCCGACAGCATGAAGAAGGGCACGCGAACGCGGCCGAGGCGCATCGACAGGCCCGGGGCGAGCGTCTGCCGGAAGAAGGCGAGCGTCAGCTGCGGATCCTGGCTCGCGTCGCCGTCCTCGCGCACCAGCCCTTGCAGCGTGATGTCGTTGTAGGGCGTGAGACGCAGGCTGCCCTGGACGCCGACGAGACTGTCCGGGCTGAAATCCGGATCCTTTGTTCCGGGAAAATTGACGCCATAGCGCGTAAACCACACGTCCTTGTCGTCCGTGGTCACTGCGCCCAGCGTGCCAAAGCCGGAAAGTTCGAAGCGCGGCGGAGATGCCGGTGCGTCCGTTTCCGCATGTGCCGGCGCCACGGCGAATGCGAGGAGGATCGTCGCGGCGCGGCGGCGGAGCAGCCTCATCAAGCTCATGCACTGGCCTCCTGGGCCAACTGTTGGCCGAACAGCAAGTGTTCGACCGCGTCGTCATCGAGCGGACGTGCGAACAGATAACCCTGACCGTAGTCGCAGCCCATCCCGAGCAGCAGTTCCGCCTGCCGTGTAGTTTCGATGCATTCCGCGACCACGCGCATTCCGAGGTCGTGGGCGAGTTCTATGCTGCGTGCGACGATCGTGCGCAGGCGCTCGTCGTTCTCGAGCGAGCGCACGAAGGACCCGTCGAGCTTCACGAGGTCGCAAGGGATCGTGTGCAGGTAGCTCAGTGCCGAATAGCCTGTACCGAAGTCGTCGATCAGTACCGACATCCCCGCCGTGCGTAGCTTCTGCAGGATCTCGGCTGCGGGCCCTTCCGGTTGGGCGAGCACGCTCTCGGTGACCTCGAAGCGCAGCATCTCCCGCGGCAGGCCGTGGCGGTCCACCTCGGCGATGATCTCGCCGGCGAGATCCGGGCGCGCGAACTGCGTCGCCGACAGGTTGACGCTGACCTTGGGAACGGCGGCATCGTTGCATGCGCGTTCGCGCCACTGCGCGATGCGCTCGCAGGCGCGCGTCAGCACCCGCATGTCGAGTTCATGGATGAGGCCCAGCGTCTCGGCCAGCGGCACGAACAGATTCGGCGGCAGCATGCCGCGGGCGGGGTGGCGCCAGCGCACAAGTGCCTCGAAGCTAGTAATCGAGCCGCTGGCGAGCGCGACGATGGGCTGGAAATGCACGCTGAGTTCGTTGCGCGTCAGCGCGTCGCGCAGGTCGCCCTCGAGCTGCAGGCTTTCCAGCGCCTGCGCGTGCATGGAGGCATGGAAGATCGCGACCGAGTCCCCGCCGCGCTGGCGGGTGCGCTGCAACGCGTTGTCCGCATCGCGCAGCATCGTGTCGCCGTTCTCGCTGTCCTGGTAGTCACTGCTCAACGCCATGCCGATGCGGAACTTCGGATACAGTATCTGGCCCGCAACACTGGTCGGCTTGGATAGGCGCTCGCGCAGCGCTTCGGCGAGACGCAGCGCCTCGGCGGGGTTCTCGATGCGGTTGAGCAGCAGCGCGAACTGGTCGCCGCCGACCCGTGCCGCGATATCGCCGTAGCGCAGCGTTTCCTGGAGCGTGCGCGCGACCTGGCGGAGCAGCGCATCGCCGGCCTCGTGGCCGAAACTGTCATTCACGAGCCGGAAGCGTTGCAGGTTGATCGCCAGCACCGCGAAGTCCTGCCCGCCCGCGCGGCGCTGCTGCCCAAGGGCGCTTCGCACGTGTTCGAGGAACAGGGCGCGGTTCGGCAGTCCGGTCAGGCCGTCGTGCAGCGCGTCGTACTGCAGGCGGACCTGTGCCAGCTTGTGGTCGTGTACGTCGCTGATCGATCCGGCCATGCGCACGGCGAGGTCGTCGCCGCCGCGCACTGCGACCCCCCGCGTCATGACCCAGCGGTAGCTGCCGTCCTGCTGGCGCGCCCGGTATTCGCACTTGAACTGGGTACTGAAACCCTTCAGGTGCTCGATCATCTTCGCCCGGTAGCCCGGCGCATCGTCGGGGTGGATGCCGGTCAGGACTTCGTCGGGGCTGTAGTAGAGGCGTCCGGCCGTCAGGCCCGCGATCTCGCAGTAGCGCGGCGAGCAGTAGACCTGTCCCTCGGGGATGTTCCAGTCCCACAGGCCGTCGTGCGCGCCCTGGATCGCCAGTTCGTAGCGCTGTTCGCTGGTCTTCAGGCGTTCGGCCGAGTCCTGCAGTTCGCCGATGCGGTCCTGCAGGTTCGCCGCCATCACGTTGAAACGCCGTGCCAGCCGGGCCAGTTCGTCGTGGCCGTTCTCGGGCAGGCGATGGTCCAGTTTGCCTGCCGCGATCGCCTCGCTGCCCGCGAGCAAGCGGCTCAGGTTGCGTGTCAGCAGGTAGCCGATGCCCGACAACAGGCCGAAGGTCAGCAGGATTTCCGCCAGCGCGATCGCCGCGCCCTGTTCCGTGATCGCCTTGCGCGCCGCCGCCAGCACCGACACGGACACGCCGAACTGCAGGAACCCGACCTCGTTGCGTTCGAGCAGCAGCGGCCGGCGCACATGCACGACCCCGCCGCCGGCTCCGCCCCGGGCGTTGGTGTGGTCGACCTCCGGCAAGGACTGCGTGTCCGGCAAACCGGCGTTGACCAGCACGCGCCGGTCCGGCGCGACGATACGCACGTAGATGAGGCCTTCGTCGGCCTCGCTCAACAGTTCGCCGAGCACATCCTGCAGGGCGTCGAACTCGCCCATGTCGCCGTACGCGACCGCCATCGCATGCAGCATCGTGGCGTTCTGGTTGACGAGCGTGTTGAGGCTCGCGTTGGTCGCCTGGTTCATCAGGCGGACGCTGTTCGCGAGCAGCAGCGTCAAGAGCACGACCTGCACCACGGTGCTGGCGAGCAGCAGCCGCATGCGGATCGAGCTGAGACGGAGCGAGAGTTTCACGATCGGAGCCGTTCCCTGTGCTTATCGTCGTGCGAGGCGCCTGACGCCCGCCGCGGCGTCGATACGGCCCGTGTCCACGAAGGCCTCGACGTTGTCGACGATGCGGTCCGGGTCGTACAGGTAATTGACCATGACGCCCCACGACTGGCCGAGCCCCTTCGCCGAGGTGTCGGCGAGCCAGTTGAGCCGCTCGACGCGCGCGCCGTTGCCGAGATGGAAGCGGGCGACGGCATCGAGCGGCAGCTTGTCGCGCTTGGCTTCGAGGAGATAGGCGGCGGTCGCCTTGAGCAGCGGATCGCGCAGCGCGCGGGCGACGGCCGGATTGCCCGCCCACTCCGGGTCGCCCGCAAGCACTTGGGCGAGGAGGGGGGATTCCGGCCCTTCTATGCCGGCGGCGGCAAGGCGTTTCCAGTCCTCTTCGCCGAACGTGGCCACGATCTCCTTGGCATTCCTGGCCGCCCATTTCACCAGACCCGGGATCGGCGACAGCGTTGCAAAGGTCTTCAGGCGGGGGAAGTCGCGCTGCAGGTCATCGACGACGCGCTTGAGCAGGAAGTTGCCGAAGGAAACCCCGCGCAATCCGTCCTGCGTGGCGCTGATCGAATAGAAGATCGCCGTGTCGGCACGCTCCGCGTCCGCCGCCGGTGCGTTCTCGTCGAGCAGCTTCTGGACGTTGTCGGCGAGGTCGTCGAGCAGCGCGATCTCGACGAAGATCAGCGGCTCCTGCGGCATGCGCGGATGGAAGAAGGCGTAGCAGCGGCGGTCCGAGCCGAGCCGGTTCTTGAGGTCCTTCCACGAGCGGATCTCGTGCACCGCCTCGTACTGGACGATCTTCTCCAGCAGCGCCGCGGGAGAGTTCCATGTCACCCGTGCGAGCTCGAGGAAGCCGACGTCGAACCACGCCGTGAGGCGCGCCTCGAGTTCGCGGTCGAGCGACTTCAGCTCCTTGTCGTCGTCGAGAAAGCGCAGCAGGTCGGCGCGCAGGTCCACGAGGAACTTCACGCCCTGCGGAATCGCGTTGAACTGGGTCAGGATGCGGATGCGCGACGAGCGCATCGCCGCGCGCAGCTGCGCCTCGGCATCCCACTGCTTCGCCGTGCCGACGGCAGCCTGATAGGCCTCGTGCGCCTTGGCGATGCGTTTCGGCTCGGGGCCGAACTCGAGTGCGATGATGCGCAGGAAGGCATGGCGCCCGGCGTCGTCGAGCTTCAGGTAGGTGTCGGCAAGGCGTGCCGCGCGGATGCGTGTCGAGACCTCGCCCCCCCGGTTCTCCGCACATTCGTGCAGTAGACGGCGGATCCGGTCCAGCTGCTTCTCGGTCGGTTCGCCGTTGCGGCCGGTCGCGCCGGCGACGATTTCGCGGACTTTCGAAAGACTGCGCGATACCAATCCGGGTGCCATCTGCACTCTCCTTTGCATCATCCTGCCAGAAATGTACATGTCATCGTGCGAACTTTTGCACGGTGCCGGCATGCCGCTTATGTCATCTGGCTAATCTGTTGCGCCCGTCTGCGCGGGCGTCGGTTATTCTTCAGCGGGTGCCTGCACCCTTGCCGCGACTCACTGCGAGCAGCCATGCTCCGGCGACAAACATCGGCACGCACAGCCACTGCGCCGTCGACAGCCCCAGCGAGAGAATGCCGAAAATCCCCGGATCCGGGGTACGGAAGAATTCCGCGGCAAAACGCAATGTCGCGTATCCGATCAGGAACATCGCCGACACCGCCCGCGCAGGGCGTGGCGTTGCCGCATACAGCCACAGCAGCACGAACAGCAGGAGCCCCTCTCCGGCCGCCTGGTAGAGCTGCGACGGATGGCGCGGCAGACTATCTACCCACGGGTAGATCATCGCCCAGGGCAGGTCGCCGTCCACCGGCCGGCCCCACAGCTCGCCATTGATGAAGTTGCCGATGCGCCCCGCGGCGAGGCCGGTCGGCACCAGCGGCGCAATGAAATCCGTGACGTTCCAGAAACCCTTGCCCGTGCGCCTGCCATACAGCCACATCGCCGCTAGCACGCCGAGGAACCCGCCGTGGAAGCTCATCCCGCCTTTCCATACGGCGAGGATCTCGGCCGGATGCGCGAGATAGTAGGCCGGCTGGAAGAACAGCACCTCGCCCAGCCGTCCGCCGATCACGACGCCCAGCATCCCGTACATCAGCAGGTCGTCGATCTGCTGCGGCGTCCATCCCGTTTCGGGGCGGCGGCGCGCGTGGGCGCGCCCGAGCAGCATGAACAGCACGAACGCGACGAGATACATCAGGCCGTACCAACGGACCGACAGCGGTCCGATCGACAGGGCGATCGGGTCGAACTGCGGATGGATCAGCATGGTTGCGACGCGCTCCGCTTCAGTCGAACTGGGTGCGGAAGGTGTCGAATTCGCTGCGCAGCCGGTCGAGTTCCTCGCGCAGGCGGCGCACCTCGTCTTCCAGTTCGGTCGTGCGCCCGCGTGCCGCGCCGCCGGCGGGTGCGCCCGCGAGCGACTCGCCCATCGCCTCGAAGGCCGCCGTTCCGCCCAGCAGGTGCGCGTAGCGCGTCTCCTTGGTGCCGGGTGCGCGCGGCAGCGCGTCGGCCATGGGCGGGTACTTCTCCGCGAGGTGCTCCAGCACCGTCTCGACCGCCGCGATGTCGTCGAAGCGGTGCATGCGTTCGGCGCGCTGGCGGATTTCCCCGGCCGTCTGCGCGCCGCGCAGCAGCAATACCGCGAGGACGGACTGTTCGGGCGGCGGCAGCGAATGGCGCAGGCGCACGAGGTGCTCGTACTTGGCCACCCGTCCGCTTGCCTGATCGCGCCGCGACACCAGCTTGCGCGCCATCAGGCTGTCGACCGCGGCCTGGACTTCGCCGTCCGACAGGCTCATCACGGGCTCGCGCCCGGTCAGCTGGTTGCACCCGGTGACGATGCCGTTCAGGGACAAGGGATAGGCGTCCGGGGTCACGAAGGCCTTTTCGATCAGGACGCCCAGCACGCGGGTTTCTATCGGATCGAGGTCGAAGCCATCGGTGGCGGAATCGGGGGCGCTTTGCTCGGTCATGGTTATCGTTGGTGTCGGCGCAGGTTCTCGGGTGGGCAATGATAGCCGAGCGCCGTTTCCCTTCGGTTAGAATTCCAAGTCTTGATTCCGCGTGACGCACCGCCGATGCAGCGTGCGCCCGAACCCTGAGCCGAGGACTTCATGCCCCAATACCGTTCCCGTACCTCCACCGCCGGCCGCAACATGGCGGGCGCCCGCGCCTTGTGGCGCGCCACCGGCATGAAGGACGGCGACTTCGAAAAGCCGATCATCGCCGTCGTCAACAGCTTCACGCAGTTCGTTCCGGGGCATGTGCACCTGAAGGACCTCGGCCAGCTCGTCGCGCGCGAGATCGAAGCCGCGGGTGGCGTCGCCAAGGAATTCAATACCATCGCCGTCGATGACGGCATCGCGATGGGCCACGGCGGCATGCTGTATTCGCTGCCCTCGCGCGAGCTGATCGCCGACAGCGTCGAATACATGGTGAACGCGCACACCGCCGACGCCATGGTGTGCATTTCGAACTGCGACAAGATCACCCCGGGGATGCTGATGGCCGCGCTGCGCCTCAACATCCCGGCGATCTTTGTCTCGGGCGGTCCGATGGAGGCGGGCAAGGTCAAGTGGGAAGCCAAGGTGATCTCGCTCGACCTCGTCGACGCGATGGTCAAGGCCGCCGACAGTAGCTGCTCCGACGAAGAGGTCGATGCGATCGAGCGCTCCGCCTGTCCGACCTGCGGTTCGTGTTCGGGCATGTTCACGGCGAACTCGATGAACTGCCTGACCGAGGCGCTGGGTCTGTCGCTGCCGGGCAACGGCACCGTGCTCGCGACGCACGCCGACCGCGAACAGCTCTTCCGCAGGGCCGGTCGCACCATCGTCGACATGGCGCGCCGCTGGTACGAGCAGGACGACGCGTCGGTCCTGCCGCGCGCGATCGCGAGCTTCAAGGCCTTCGAAAACGCGATCAGCCTCGACGTCGCGATGGGCGGCTCCACGAACACCGTGCTGCACCTGCTCGCCGCCGCCCGCGAAGCGCAGGTGGATTTCACGATGGCCGACATCGACCGCGTCTCGCGCAAGGTGCCCTGCCTGTGCAAGGTCGCGCCCGCGGTGGCCGACGTGCATATCGAGGACGTGCATCGTGCTGGCGGCATCATGGGCATCCTCGGCGAGCTCAATCGCGCCGGTCTGCTGCACGCCGAAGTGCCGACCGTGCATAGCAAGACCCTGGGCGAAGCGATCGCGCGCTGGGACATCATGCAGGCGCACGACAATGCCGTGTTCGAGTTCTACAAGGCCGCGCCGGGTGGCGTGCCGACCCAGGTCGCGTTCTCGCAGAACCGCCGCTGGAACGAGCTCGACATGGACCGCTCCAAGGGCATCATCCGCGACCGCGCCAACGCCTTCACCCAGGACGGCGGCCTCGCCGTGCTGTACGGCAACATCGCCGAGAAGGGCTGCATCGTGAAGACGGCCGGCGTCGACGAGTCGATCTGGAAATTCACCGGCAAGGCGCGCGTGTTCGAGAGCCAGGAAGCGGCGGTCGAAGGCATCCTCGGCGACAAGGTCGGCGCGGGCGACGTCGTGATCATCCGCTACGAAGGCCCCAAGGGTGGCCCCGGCATGCAGGAGATGCTGTACCCGACGAGCTACCTGAAGTCCAAGGGACTGGGCAAGGCGTGCGCGCTGCTTACCGACGGCCGCTTCTCCGGCGGCACCTCCGGCCTGTCGATCGGCCACGCCTCGCCCGAAGCGGCGTGCGGCGGCGCGATCGCCCTGGTCGAGGAGGACGACACGATCGAGATCGACATCCCCAATCGCAGCATCCGCCTGGCGGTGAGTGACGAGGAACTCACCCGGCGCCGTGCCGCCATGGAGGCGAAGGGCAGTCTGGCGTGGAAGCCGGCCAATCGCCAGCGTGTCGTGTCGGCCGCGCTGCAGGCCTACGCGGCGCTCACGACCAGCGCCGACACCGGCGCGGTGCGCGACGTGACCCAGGTGCAGCGCTGACACGATGAACCGGCGCGCGGCGGTTGCGGCGACCCTCGACGGCGGCAGGCCCTGAGATGCTGGGCTGGTTGAAGCGTCTCTTAGGCATCGAGCCCGAGCGGCCGGCGTTCTCGCCGGCCATTCCCTTACCGCCGCGCGAGCCGGTGCCATCTGCGGTGCCGCCGCAGCCGTCGCCCGCCGCTTCGCCTGCGAGTCTGTCGCCGACCGTCGCGCCGGCTGCCGCGAGCGTCGTGCCGCCTCCGGTCGAGGACGAGCTGCGCGCAGCCGACGCGTCGCTTTCGCTGCTGTGTCGCAGCGAGGTGCTCGATCGCGACCAGAACCTGACCGGTTACGCCTTCGAACTGCGCGAGGACGTCGCCGGGCGCATCCGCGCAACGGGGCGGCGCGCGCGCGATTTCATCGACAGCCTGCTGGTCGAGCAGATCGACCGTTACGGCCATGGCGCGGCGCTGAAGGCCCGCCGGGTGTGCCTGAGGGTGTGGGAGGGCTTCCTCGCCAACCCCGCACTGGAGCGCTTGCAGGGGCTCGACGCGACCCTGCTCGTGCGCCCCGAACTGCCCACGCGTGCCGCGTCCGCCGAAACTGTGGCGAGCGCTGCGCGCCTGCGCGAGGCAGGCGTAAAGATCGTGCTCGATCACGGCGAGCCCGGGGTGTGGCTCGACAGCGTGCTGCCGCAGGCCGACGCGGCGCTGTTCCGCATGGGATTCTGCCTGCCTGAAGACCTCGGCCTGTACCTCCGCGCAGTGCGGCAGCGGCGCGCCGAGCTGCCCGTGTGGGCCTGGGAGGTGGGTACGCCGGACGAGTTCGAACTCGCGGCCAAACTTGGCTGCACGGCGTTCTCCGGCGGTTTCGTGACGCGCCGCGAGGACTGGAAGGGCAACTCGCTGTCGCCGCACGGCATGCGCCTCGCATCCCTGCTGCAGCGCCTGCGCACCGGCGTGGATACCCAGGAAATCGCCGTCATCCTCAAGCACGACCTTGCGCTCGCGTACCGGCTGCTGCGCTACGTGAACGCGGCCGCGTGGGGTCTCAATCACCACATCAGCTCGGTCGAACAGGCGATCCTCGTGCTCGGGCAGCAGCCGCTGCAGCGCTGGGTGTCGATGATGTTGCTGGGCAGTGCGCGCAGCGCGCCGGGTGCCGCGGTCGTGATGGAGGATGCCCTCGTGCGCGGCCGTCTGCTGGAGCTCCTGGGCGGTCTGCGCGGCGAACGCGATCCCGCCGCCCAGCTTTTCGTGCTGGGCCTGTTCTCGCTGCTCGATGTTGCATTGAAGGTGCCGCTCGAGGATGCGATCCGTCCGCTGAAGCTGCCCGAGCCGATGCAGGATGCCCTGTTGTATCAGCGCGGGCCGATGGCGCCGTATCTCGAACTGGTGCTCGCATTCGAGCGCGGCGATGCACAACGCGTGACGTCGTTTGCCAATGTGCTGGGCATCGATGTCGGCGAACTCAACCGGCTGCAGTTCGAGGCGCTCGACTGGGTGCATTCGGCCGAGGCCTGAGCGGACCGCCTTGACCGCCTTTCGGGGCGCCTCTACCATCCCGCCGATGGATGCAGAACTCAATAAGCTGGAGAACCAGGTCGAACGGATTGTCGGCCTGCTCGAATCGTGCCGCGCGGAAGGGCGCGAGTTGCGCACGCGCGTCGTGCGTCTGGAGGCCGAGAACCGTGTGCTGGCGGACAAGGTCCGGCTTGCAACGGAAAAGCTCGAAGCCCTGCTCGCGCAGTTGCCGGAATCCTGACATGCCCACCGACACCCTCGACATCTCCCTGCTCGGGAAGACCTATTCCGTGGCCTGCCGCCCGGAGGACCGCGAAGGTCTGCTCGCGGCCATCGCCTTCCTCGAAGAAAAGCTCAACAGCCTTGCGGCGCGGACAAATGCGTCCGGCGAGAAACTGGCTGTCATGACCGCGCTGAACATCGCGCACGAATTTTTGCAGTTTCAGCGTTCCGGCGGGTTTGACATGCAGGCCGCGAAGCGTAGAATCGGTCTCGTGAATGCGCGCCTCGATGGGGTTCTGGCGCAGCAGGAAAAGCTTTTCTAACAGGTAGTTAGCGCGGGTTGGCGCATATGTAAGGTCAATCCCCGCTGTGTCGTCGAAGTCGTAGATTCCTTGGACCAATGTCGAGAGACTTGGTCGCGGACCATGGATGCCGCAGGTGTGCACGCCCCTAGCCGGGTGAGCCTGATGCGGAAGGAAAGCGACCTCCCTGAACCCCAGGTTCAGGATGCCGGCGGAGGCGACACTGCGGGGGCCAAACGAGAGAGGCGCGGATTTCGATCCGCGCCTCTTTTTTGCTTTTTTTGCCTTGTCCGGCGCCGGGCCGGAACGCCGCGGAGCGGATTCCGCGCAGCTTCGGGAAAGGAATTGATGGATTTCGATGTGTGGTGGCTGAGCTACCTCGCGCTGGGGGCCTTTGTCGGCTTCTTCGCCGGCCTGTTGGGCGTCGGCGGCGGCGGGATCATGGTGCCGGTCCTGGCTTCGCTGTTCGTTGCGCAGGGGATGCCGCGCGACAACGTCGTGCATCTGGCGCTCGGCACCTCGATGGCGGCGATCGTGATGACCTCCATCGCGAGCCTGCGCGCGCACCACAAGCACGGCGCGGTGCGCTGGGACGTCGTGCGCTTCATCGCGCCGGGGATCCTCGTCGGCACCTTCGCTGCGACCTTCATCGCCGCGCGGATCGAGTCGCAGCCGCTGGCGATCTTCTTCGCCTGCTTCATGGCCTACGTGTCGCTGCAGATGCTCGCGAACGTCAAGCCCAAGCCCTCACGCGAGCTGCCCGGGCCGGTCGGGATGAGCGCCGTGGGGGCCGGCATCGGCGGGGTTTCGGCGCTGGTGGCGATCGGCGGCGGTTCGCTGTCGGTGCCGTTCATGACCTGGTGCAACGTGAAGGTGCATCAAGCGATCGGCACTTCGGCGGCGATCGGCCTGCCGATTGCGCTCGCCGGCACGATCGGCTATCTGGTGAATGGCTGGGGCAGCACCGGGATGCCGCCGTACAGCCTCGGGTTCATCTACCTTCCGGCGCTGGTGCTGATCAGCGTCGTGAGCACCTGGACCGCGCCGTTGGGCGCACGGCTTGCGCACCGGCTTCCGGTCGCGGTGTTGAGGAAAGTCTTCGCCGGCGTGCTGATGCTGCTGTCGGCGAAGATGTTGCACGCGCTGTTCTTCTGAACGGCGACATGGAACGTATGGAGTGGATGCGATGAGCTGGAACATGTGGCTGGCGTTTCTTGCCGCGGCGGTGGTGATCGCCGTGTCGCCGGGGCCTGGGGCGGTGCTGAGCATGGCGACGGGGCTGCGTCACGGCTATGCGGTCGCGCTGCGCGCGATCCTGGGCCTGCAGACGGCGTTGCTGATCCAGCTCGCGATCGTCGTGCTCGGCCTGGGCGCCGTGCTGGCGGCGTCGGCGACGGCCTTCCTGGCGGTGAAGATCGCCGGGGCGGCCTACCTGATCTGGCTGGGTGTGCGCAAATGGCGCGCGCCGGTCGAGTTGCTCGACGACGGCGCCGAAGCGCGCGACGCCCGTGGCGTGTATCTGCAGGGCGTGCTTGTGAACCTCACCAATCCCAAAGCCATCGTCTTCATGGTCGCGCTGGTGCCACAGTTCATCGACCCGCAGCTGCCGCAGTGGCCGCAGTTCTTCATCATCGCGGCGACGATGGTCGGCACCGACATGGTCGTGATGTCCTGCTACGCGCTGCTCGCAGGCCGCTGCCGCCGCTGGCTGCGCAGTCCGCGCATGATGAAGGCGCAGAACCGCGTGTTTGGCGGGATGTTCGTCGCGGCGGGTTCGCTGCTCGCCGCGTCGTCGCGCTGAAGCGGCCGTATGCGGCAGTCCTAGCGGCTGGTCGGGGTCATTCCGTCCAGCAGCGTGCGCAGGTTGTGACGCATCATCGCCACGTAGGTCGGTGCCGGGCCGTCGGCCGCCGATAGCGCATCCGAATACAGCGTGCCGCCGAGGCGCGCGCCGCTCTCCTTGCGGATGCGCTCGATCAGGCGCGGGTCACTGACGCTCTCGACGAATACCGCGGGCACTTTCTCGTGCCGCAACTGGCGTATGAGCTTCGCGACGCCGGCCGCCGAGGGTTCCGACTGGTTGCTGATGCCGGCAGGGGCGAGGAAGCGCACGCCGTAGGCGTGGGCGAAGTAGCCGAAGGCGTCGTGGGCGCTGACGACCTTGCGCCGCTCGGCCGGGACTGCGGCCAGGGCGTTGCGGATTTCTGTGTCCAGCGCCTTCAGCTCGGCTGCATAACTGGCGGCATTGTCCCGATAGGCCTTCGCGTTCGCCGGGTCGGCCTGCGCGAGCGCGTCGGCGATGTTCGCGACGTAGCGCTGCGCACGCGCGACGTCCTGCCACGCGTGCGGATCGACGGCGTCCTGATGGGATCCCTTGCCGTGACCGTGTGCGTCGTCGTGCTCGTCGGCGGCCGCGATCGGTTCGACGCCGTGGCTGGCGACGAGGACGCGACCCTTGTACCCCGCTGTCTGCGCCAGCCGCTCGAGCCAGGGGTCGAATCCGAGACCGCTGGCGACCACCAGCTGCGCGGCGCCGATGCGGCGGGCGTCGGAGGGGCGGGGCTGGAAGTTGTGTGCGTCCTGGTCGGCCGCGACGAGCATCGTGACCTTGACCCGGTCTCCGCCGACCTGGCGGATGAAGTCGCCGAGGATGCTGAAGCTCGTGACCACTTCGAGGGGGGCTGCCTGTACGGGATGGGCGGCGAGCCCGAGCAGCACGAGGAATGGCGCAATGAGGGGGGCGAGCAGGCGGTGCAGGATGTGGCGCATGCGTTCGTGCAGCAGTTCAGGATTCGAGGTGGGGGCGGCGGTTGAGCCGGGCGCCCAGCATGCCGCCCGGGGCGAGGATGAGCGACAGCAGGTAGACGATGCCGGCGGCGAGGATGATCGCCGGCCCGGCCGGAACGTCCGCGTGGAAGGAGGCGAGCAGCCCGCCGATGCCGCTGGCGAAGGCGATGATGACTGCGAGGCCGAGCATCGCCGGCAGGCGCTTGACCCACAGGCGTGCCGCGGCCGAAGGCAGGATCATGATGCCGACCGCCATCAGCGTGCCGAGGGCATGGAAGCCGGCGACGAGGTTGAGCACCACGAGCACCAGAAAGCCGTAGTGCGCGATCGGGCTGGCGGCGCTGACGCCGCGCAGGAAGGCGGCATCGAAGCATTCGAGCACCAGCGGCCGGTACAGCAGCGCGAGTGCGACGAGCGTCGCAGTCGTGATCGCGCTGATCAGCAGTAGCGAGGGGTCGTCGAGCGCGAGCACGGAGCCGAACAGCACGTGCAGCAGGTCGAGGTTGCGTCCGCGCAGCGACACGATCATCACGCCGGTGGCGATCGACAGCAGGTAGAAGGCAGCGAGGCTGGCATCCTCCTTGAGGATGGACGACCGCGCGACGAGGCCGGCCGCGAGCGCGACGACGATGCCGGCGATGATGCCGCCGACCGTCATCGCCCCGAGCGACAGGCCGAAGGCGAGATAGCCGAGCGCGGCGCCGGGCAGGATCGCGTGCGCCATCGCGTCGCCCATCAGGCTCATGCGCCGCAGCAGCAGGAACACGCCGACCGGCGTCGCCCCCAGCGCAAGCGCGAGACATCCCGCGAGCGCACGGCGCATGAACTCGAATTCGGCGAAGGGGCCGAACAGGGTTTCCGCGATCATGCGGCCTCCGCTTCGGGGCGGTGGCACACCGGAGCGGTGGCGTCGAACTCGCCGGCAAGGCGGCGCGCGGTGGCGAGGCGTTCGGGGGTGAGGATCTCGTCGGTCGGGCCGAAGCCGAGACATTCGCGCGCGAGCAGCAGGCACTCGGGGAAGTGGCGTCGCACCAGGGTGAGATCGTGGAGAACGGCGAGGATGGTCCGTCCTTCGGCATGCCACAGCAGGATCAGGGCGATGAGGTCCTCGATCGTGCGCGCGTCGATCGCGTTGAACGGCTCGTCGAGAAGGAGGAGGTTCGCGTCCTGCAGCATCATCCGCGCAAAGCGCGCGCGCTGCAGCTGGCCACCGGAGAGGGTGCCGATCTGGCGCGCCTCGAAGCCCGACAGGCCGACCGCCGCGAGGGCCGCGCGCACGCGCTCCGCCTGGCTGCGGCTGAGTCCGCGAAAGGCGCCGATCTCGCGCCACAGCCCCATCGAGACCATGTCGAACACGGATACCGGGAAGCTGCGATCGAGTTCGCTTTGCTGCGGCAGGTAGGCGATGCCGCGCTTGCCCGCGTGCACGCGGAAGTGACCTTGCAGCGGGGGCAGCTCCCCGGTCAGCGCCTTGAAAAGCGTCGACTTGCCCGCGCCGTTGGGCCCGACGATCGCGACCAATGCGCCTGGGGCGATACGGCACCTGAGGTGGTGGACGGCCGGATGGCGGTCATAGCCCAGGGTCAGGTTGTCGAGTTCGAGGATGGCGTCGCGGGCGTTCATGCGAGGGCCCAGCCTACGGTGAGCCACAGCACGGCGGCTGCGCCGGCTGCGAGGGCGATGCGTGCGCCGACGCCGAGCAGCAGCGCGGTGCCGGGGAAGGAGGCCGCGGCGACTGCGCCGTGCACATGGCCGTCTTCATGGTCATGGTGGTGATGAGTGTGCGGGAGTGCACTGCTCGATGTCGGGGGCATGATCTCTTTGTGTCGGGGCATTGTTGTTATTGAAGGGGCTGCGGCCGGAGCGTCGCGCGCGCTCAGACCTTTGCCCCACGCTGGCGACCGCAATCCGCGCAGGTGCCGTGGAACACCAGTTCGGCCCGCTCCGGCTGGTATCCGGCCGGCAGCGTGAATTGTTCGTCGGGCCGGATCGATTCGAGGCACAGCACGTGGCCGCAGCGGTCGCAGTGGAAGTGCGCGTGTTGGCTGCGGGGCTCACCGCCCGCCTTGAAGCGCCGCGCGCGGTCGGGGCCGATGATGCGATGCGCGAGTCCCTGCTCGACGAGCCAGTCGAGCGTGCGGTACAGCGTCACGCGGTCGTGCGGCATGCCGTCCGCCGCAAGTCGTGCCGCGACATCGTCGTGGTTCAGCGAGCGCGGGCTGTCCTGCAGGATCTCGAGCACCGCGATGCGCGTGCGCGTGACGCGGCCGCCGCAGGCGGCTATCAGGTGGGCGGCAGGAGATATATCCGGAGTGGGCATCGCGGGGCGGTGAACATGGCAGCTAATGCAACATTGTAGCATTAGCTGCCATGTTCACCGCCGGACGGCTCAGTGCTCCTGCAGCGCTCCGAGTTCGCGCTGCAGCAATTCTGGGGCGCCGAGATTGAGTTCCAGCAGCCGGCGCAGATGGGTGATGCTGTCGAGATCGATCTCGCGGCAAGCGAGCCCGATACAGCCATTTTCGGTATGTACGACGTCCCCCTCCATGCGGATCGCTGCGCCTTCGTCGTCGAGTGTGATTTCGAGCAGGCAGCGCTCGCCCGGGGCCGGTAGCAGTTCGGGCGCCGACCGGATCAGGGCGCCCTTGAGCGACAGGTCGCGGACGTCGCACGGGGCTTCGCGGTCGCCGACCAGCAAGCGGGCGCCTGCGTTGAAGCGGATGCGCGAGAAATGCCTGCGTTGCGCTTGCTGCATGGCAGAGTCCTTGCAAAATGCATGGTGAGGGAGTGGGGACGGGTGTCTACGCTCGATTCTGGGACGGAGTCGCCATCGTCGCAAGGGTGAGTCGCGGTACGGGAGCCCGTGCCCGGGCATCGCCGCTCGGTGTGAAGTTTGAGCAGCCTGTCACGTACCGGTTTCCGGGCAGATGGGACAATTCACCCGGATGACGCATATTGTTACGTTTGCTGCGAGAATTGCAGACGCGACCGGGCGCGGGTCATCGTGATCACATGGCGGGAAATTGCGTGTCAGAAGTGTTCGAACTGAATGGCGTGTTTGCGCGCCCCGAAAACAATCCGAATGAGATGCACGCGGATGCCGATGCGCTCCTCGACTGTCTCCTGCTGATAGCCAGGGCGCACGGTGCGGCGACGACGCGGGATGCGGCGCTTGCGGGACTGCCGCTGGAAGACGGGCGGCTTAATCCTGCGCTGTTCGCGCGCGCGGCGAGGCGTGCCGGGCTGAGCAGCAAACTCGTGCGCTGCGCGCCGGAAAGACTGAACCCTTCCTTGCTGCCCGCCGTGCTCCTGCTAAAGGGCGAGAAGGCCTGCGTGCTGCTCGGGTGGAGCGAGGACGGCGAGCGCGCCCAGGTCGTGTTCCCCGAGTTGGGCGAGGCCGCGGTCGAGATGACGCGCGCGGAACTCGCGGCGCGGCACGACGGCCATGCGATCTATGCCCGTCCGATGTTCCGCTTCGATGCGCGCACGCCGGAAGTCCGGCCGGTCAAGCGTCAGCACTGGTTCTGGGGCGTGATTGCGGAAAACAGTGCCCTGTATCGCGACGTGCTGCTCGCGGCCTTCATGATCAATCTGTTCGCGATCGCGATGCCGCTGTTCGTCATGAACGTGTACGACAGGGTGGTGCCCAACCACGCGATCGAAACGCTGTGGGTGCTCGGCATCGGCGTGTTGATCGTGCTCGCCGGCGATCTCATCCTGCGCACGATGCGCGGCTACTTCGTCGATCTCGCGAGCAGCCGTGCCGACGTGAAGCTGTCGGCGGCGATCATGGAGCGCGTGCTCGGCCTGCGCATGGAACAGCGTCCCGAGTCGGCCGGCTCCTTCGCCGCGAACCTGCGCGCCTTCGAGTCGGTGCGCGACTTCATCAGCTCGGCGACCGTGGTGGCCTTCATCGACGTGCCGTTCGCGCTGGTGTTCCTGATTGTGATCGGCTGGATCGGCTGGCCGCTGGTATTGCCCTTCCTCGTCGGCGTCGTCGTGCTGCTCGTGTATGCGATGACGGTGCAGGGACGCATGCACGAACTCGCCGAGACGACCTACCGCGCGGGCGCGCAGCGCAACGCGACGCTGGTCGAAGGGCTGGTCGCAATGGAGACGGTGAAGGCGGTGTGTGCCGAAGGGCCGATCCAGCGCAAGTGGGAGAAGAGCGCGGCCCTGCTGGCGCGTGTCGGTACGCAGCTGCGCCTGCTGTCGTCGACCGCGATGAACGGTGCCGCGTGGGTGCAGCAGGCGGTCAGCGTTGCGATCATCATCCTCGGCGTCTACCTCATCCGCGACAACGAGCTCAGCATGGGTGGCCTGATCGCGTGCTACATGCTGTCGTCGCGCGCCATGGCGCCGATCGGCCAGGTTGCCGGCCTGCTTGTCCAGTACCATAACGCTGCGACCGCGCTGACCTCCCTCGACAAGCTGATGAACCAGGAGGTGGAGCGTCCGGACGACACCAGCTTCATCAGTCGCCAGAGCTTCCGCGGCGAGATCGAGTTCCGCAATGTCGGCTTCCAGTACCCCGGGCAGGAAACCGCGGCCCTGTCCGACATTTCGCTGCGCATCCGCGCCGGCGAGCACGTGGGTATCATCGGCCGTGTCGGCTCGGGCAAGACGACGCTGGAAAAGCTCATCCTCGGCCTGTACCGCCCGACTTCCGGAGCGATCCTGATCGATGGCATCGACCAGCGTCAGCTCGATCCGGCCGAGCTGCGCCGCCACATCGGCTACGTGCCGCAGGACGTGATCCTGTTCTATGGGACGCTGCGCGAGAACATCACGCTGGCCAGCCCGCTGGCGGACGATGCCGAAGTGCTGCACGCGGCGGAGATCGCGGGCGTGACGGAGTTCGCCAACACCCACCCGCAGGGATTCGACATGCAGGTCGGCGAGCGCGGCGCGTCGCTGTCGGGCGGGCAGCGCCAGTGCGTGGCGATCGCGCGGGCGGTGATCCACCAGCCGCCGATGCTGCTGCTCGACGAGCCCACCGCATCGATGGACTTCACCAGCGAGGAGGAACTCAAGCGCCGCCTGCGCGGCTTCGCGCAGGGCCGGACGATGCTCGTCGTCACCCACCGGACCTCGTTGCTGGAGCTGGTCGACCGCATCATCGTGGTTGATGGCGGGCGGATCGTTGCCGACGGGCCCAAGGACCAGGTCGTCGATGCCTTGCGTCAGGGGCGGGTCGGGAGGGCCAAGTGATGAGTGAGATCGGTCAGGAGTCCTTCCGGCGCATCGGCGACGTATCGGAGCGGGTCGGCAGGCCGCTGCGGCCTTGGCTCGACCGTCTCTTCGCGCGCTTCGTGCCCGAGGCGTCCGCAAGCGGACGCCTCGACTGGGCCGCGGATGCCGACTGGGCGCTCATCCAGGAGGAGCCGCTGCGTGCGCGCATGCTGCTGCGCGTCGTTGCCGTCGTTCTGGTGCTGCTGCTGGTGTGGTCGGCCTTCGCGTCGGTCGACGAGGTCACGCGCGGCGATGCGAAAGTGATTCCGTCCTCGCAGGTACAGATCATCCAGACCGTGGATGGCGGTGTCGTCGAGGAGATGCCGGTGCGCGAAGGTCAGATCGTGGAGGCGGGGGCGCTGCTCCTGCGCATCGACCCGACGCGCTTCGTGGCGTCGCTTGCGGAAAACCGCTCGCAGTATTTCGCCCTGCGCGCCAAGGCTGCCCGGCTGGAGGCCGTCACTGCCGGCACGGCGCTGAACATGCCAAGCGACGTGCTGCGCGAGGCGCCCGAGATCGCCGACCATGAACGGCGCCTGTACAACTCGACCGTCGCCGAACTCGACGCCCAGCTGTCGATCGCGCGGCAGCAGCTCGAGCAGCGACAGCAGGAGCTCAACGAGGTGCGCGCACGCCACGCGCAGAGCAGCAGCGGCCTCGAGCTGGTGCAGCAGGAGTTGAACGTCACCCGGCCGTTGATGACCTCCGGGGCGGTGTCCGAGGTCGAGATCCTGCGCCTGCAGCGCGACGTCGCACGCCTGCGGGGCGAGCGCGACCAGGCCGCGGCGCAGATCCAGCGCATCCATTCCGCGATCTCCGAGGCCACGCGCAAGATCCAGGAGGTGGAGCTGAACGTGCGCAACGTGCAGCGCAACGAACTCTCCGACACGATGGCCAAACTTGCCGGTCTCACCGAAGGCGGGCGCGCGCTCGCCGACCGCGTCAAGCACGCGGAGGTGCGTTCGCCGGTGCGCGGCACGGTCAAGCGCCTGCTCGTGAATACGGTCGGGGGTGTCGTGCAGCCGGGCAAGGAGGTCGTCGAGATCGTGCCGCTGGACGACGCGCTGATCCTCGAGGCGCAGGTCAAGCCCAAGGACATCGCCTTCCTGCGACCGGGGCAGAAAGCCCTCGTCAAATTCACGGCTTACGACTTCGCGATCTACGGCGGGCTCGATGCGGTCGTCGAGCACATCGGTGCGGATACCGTCACCGACGAGAAGGGCAATGCCTTCTACACTGTGCGCGTGAGAACCCTGAAGTCGAGCCTGGGCGAGAGCCTGCCGATCATTCCGGGCATGGTGGCCGAAATCGACATCCTCACCGGCAAGAAGACCATTCTTTCGTACCTGCTGAAGCCCGTCCTGCGGGCCAAGGCCAACGCACTATCCGAACGATGAGCCAGAACATCTTTCTCTGCTCCGAAACGGTCCGCCCATCGGCGCGTTGGCTGGACGCGTTTCCCGAAGGGGTCTGCCACGAGCAGCCAGCCTTGGCCGCGGCGGCCCGCCCCGGTGACGTGGTCTGGGTCGAAGCTGCGCACGGCAACTGGCTGGACACGCTCGGAACGCTGGTGACGACGCTGCCCGGCTGTCACCTCGTCGTCGTCAGCATGACGCCGGACAGCGCCGAGGCGCTCGCCGCCCTGGATCGCGGCGCGCGGGCCTACTGTCACGCGCTGGCGGTCCCTTCCGTGTTCAGGGACGTCGAGCTGGTCGTCCGCCACGGTGGCCTGTGGGTCGGCCCCGAACTAATGGCGCGCGTCGTCGGCGCCGCCGGACGTGCGCTCGCTCCGCACGCGGAGGCGCAACAGCCGCTGCTGTCGGGCCGCGAGGCCGAAGTGGCCCGCGAGGTCGTCAACGGCCTGAGCAACAAGGAGATCGCCGCGAAGCTCGGCATCACCGAGCGCACCGTGAAGGCCCACATGGGCGCGATCTTCGAGAAGCTCGGGGTGCGCGACCGGCTGCAACTGGTGCTGCGCCTGTCCGAACATCGCGACGTTTCGCTGCCGGTGCATTGACGATGTACATAAGAAGAGACATGCAGGGGAAGATCGTCGCCGTGAGCCGCGAGCCGGCCGACGGCGACGGCTGGAGTGCCGCCGGCGCGGACGACGCCGACCTGCTCGGGTTCGGGCGCGACATCATCGAAGGCGCGAACCCGATGGGGGCTACCGACCTCGGTCTGGTGCGCGTGCTGGAGGATCTGATCGAGCTCCTCGTCGAGCGCTCGCTGATCCGCTTCACCGACCTGCCGGTGCCCGCGCAGCACAAGCTCATGGAGCGCCGCGGCGCGCGCGAGGCGATGCAGCATCTGAGCCTGCTCGACGACGACGGCGTGATCTGAGCCTGCTCGACGACGACGGCGTGATCTGAGCCGCGCCGTCCGTTCGTCGTGCCCGAGGCTCTGCGCTACGCCGCCGACCCTTCGCGCACGGCCGGTCCCGTCATGCCGTCGATGCCGAGTCCCGGCAAAGCCTGCTGTTCCGCCGCCGAACTTACGCCTTCCGCAATCGTCATCAGTCCGAGCGAGTGCGCGATCATGCACAGTCCGCGCAGGAAGGCCTGGTTGCCCGCGTTGGAGTCGATGCCCCGGACGATTGCCGAGTCGATCTTCACGTAGTCGAGCCCCAGCTCGTGCAGGTCGCCCAGCTCGCCGAAATGCGCCCCCACGTGCTCGATGCCGACCCGGCAGCCCAGCGGCTGCAAGGCCACGCATAGCGTGCGAAACTCGGCGAGGTGGCGCAGCGCGCCGTACTCCGGCACCTCGATCCATAGCCGCTGCGCCGTCGCCGGGTCCGCTTGCAGCAAGGAGAACAGTTCGCCGCGGAAGTTCGCGTCGCGCAGCGATTCGGCCGACACGTTGATGCCGCGCTCCCTGCCGTCTTGCGCGATGGCACGCAAGGCCGCATGCACGACTGCAATGTCGAAGCGCGGCATAACGCCCAGGCGTGCGGCGTGCGGCATGAAAAAGCCCGCGGGTTGCCAGACGCCATCGAGCAGTACGCGGATCGGCGCTTCGTCGTGCAGCAGGCGCCCGTCATTCGCGACGACCGGATAGGCGCCCAGACGCACGCCGTCGCGCTCGATCGCCGACAGCAAGGCGGCACGCCAGGCCTGGAGGTCGGGGTAGGGCGCGTGGGTGCCGCCGCTTTCCACGCGCAGGCTGCGATCGCCCGCCTGTTCGGCCGTCGCGAGCGCCCCGTCCGCACGGGCAAGGACCTGCGAGCGGGTTTGGCCCGCGGCGTAGTTCGTCGCCGCAACCGGCAGGGCGACCCGGACATCCTTCAGGTGTGCGTCCAGCGTGTCGTGGAGTTTTCGCGCCAGCTCGTGCGCGAGCTCGCCCGCATCCTCGCGGCCGGGCGCCAGCAGTGCGAAGTCGCTGCCATTCATGCGCCCGGCTTCCCAGTTCCCGTTGCTTGCGGCCAAGCCGCCAAACTGCTCCGCGAGGTCGCGCAGCAGGCGGTCGGTTGCCTCGCGGCCGATGCGCTGGTTCAGCCCCGCGAGGTCGCCCACGCGTGCCAGCAGCAGGGCACCGGCCGCGTGCGCATCGTCGCGGGA
This sequence comes from Azoarcus sp. CIB, assembly GCF_001190925.1. Classification (NCBI taxonomy): domain Bacteria; kingdom Pseudomonadati; phylum Pseudomonadota; class Betaproteobacteria; order Rhodocyclales; family Zoogloeaceae; genus Azoarcus; species Azoarcus sp. CIB. The sequence continues at coordinate 4,364,770 of NZ_CP011072.1, read as the reverse complement.
AAGTGCCGAGTCCAGCTGGTTCAGGAACTGGCCGCGATTGAGCAGCCCCGTCATCTCGTCGTGCTGCGTCTGCCGCCGCAGTTGTTCGAGGCGCCGGGATTCCTCCGCCAGGATCGCGCGGACGCGCTCCGACAGGGTGTTCATCGCGCGCACGACGCTGCGGAACTCACGCGTGCTGGGTTCGGGGGTCGTCACGAAGCGGCGCCCGCCGATCGCCTCGGCCTGCTCGACCACGCGACCGAGGGGGCGCGTGATGTGCCTGATGATCAGTGTGCCGATGAGGCCGGTCAGCACCCCGCCCAGCGCGAACCATCCCAGCAGCTGCAGCGTGCCCTGCCACAGTGCTGCATAGGCGTAGCGCTGGTGACTTTCCAGCGTGAGCGTGCCGAACTGGCGCCATCCGTCCTGCACCTGCGCGACACCGGCATGCGGCTCGATCGGGATCAGGCGGATGAACCACTCGGGCGCTCCATCGAGGACGCCGGAATACTCGCGCTCCGCCAGAACCTCGCCGGTCGGGCTGGTCAGCCGGATCAGGCGGTAATGGCCTGCGTCGAACTGGGCCGAGATCTGCAACTCCACGGTCACAGCGTCCTTCGGCATTTGCGACAGCGATAGCGCGAGCGAGGTCGCGTTGTCGAGGTTCTTCACCTGCAGTTGCTGCTCCAGGTAATGGCGGGCGGACAGCGTGCTCACGACCAGGCTGCCGCCCAGGGCGATGAGCGTCACGATCGCGATCGCGATCCAAAGCTGCTTGATCAGGGACATGACGATGGTTCTCCGGAAATCCTGGCCGTGGCGGCATTCATGGCAAGCCCTCCTCGCGCATGCGTTCGAGCACGCTGCGCCAGCGTGACAAGCGCGTCGTCGGGTCGGCCGACGAACTGCTGGCGCCGCTCACCCACAGGCCCTCGGCATTGAAGCTGAAGATCGGGAACAGGTCGGGCCGGCGCGCAGCAGTGCGGATATCGCCGATGAGGTTGTCGAGCACCAGCGGTTCGTCCGCGGGCGATGGGTAATAGCCGAGCACCATGTGCGCCTGCGATATGCCGCTGCCCGGCGCGCCCATGGTGGCCCGGACATAGATCAGGCGCAGCCTGTCGGCCGGGACGCCCAGCAGGCGCAGGCTCATGTACTTGGCGATCGAAAAGTCCTCGCAGTCGCCGGCCTTGCGTCCGAGCGTCTCCAGCGGCGTGGCCCAGTAATCCTTCTGCTGCCAGATCACGATGTCGTCTTCAAACGCGGTGCGGCGATTGAAGAAGGTGTTTACGCGCTGCAGCTTTTCCTGCTCGTCGAGGGTGGCCGCGTCGCCGAGCATCCGGCGCCAGGCGCCGACGGATTCGCCCGCTTCCGGGCCGTAGCGTTCGCGCGCCAGCCGCAGCATGCGATCCAGATCCGGTGCCGCGAACGACAGGCCGAATAGCAGGCTCGCGAGTGCCGCGAGGCTGCACACGACCGCAGAAAACGCGCCCGGAAAGGCGTGCTGTCTGCGCGGGCAAGAGGCTCCTGTCATCGCGTCGGGGGGCATGGTGTGATGCGCATTATCGGCCACCAGCGTCGTCGGGCGCTTCGTCCTGCAAGCGCTTTCGGCATTTTTCGCCTCGCCAGTGTTGCGTATTTGGCGTTCTGCAGGGGGTAGTGGGCAGTAATATTCTCTTACAAGATTGATTATGCAGTTGACGCGGCACTGGATGGCGAGAGAATCGCGTATATTCCATATGCATAGCTGTCACTCTGACTGGAGAAAATATGAAAACGTGTCGATCCGTGATTGCGATGGCTCTGCTGGCCGCGCTCCCGTTCGTTGCAACGGGGGCGGGACCGGATGCCCTGCGCGATGCGGCGCGCAAGGCCGTGGTGGCCAATCCCGAAGTGCAGGCAACATGGAACGCGTTCCGTGCCGCCCGCGAAGACCAAGCGGCCGCACGTGCCGGCTATCTGCCTCAGGTGGATGCCGTCGCGAGTGTCGGCCGTGAGGAGTTGCGGCGTTCCGGGCAGTCGACCGACACCTTTACCCATCGCAACCTGACGCTGTCGCTCAACCAGATGGTGTATGACGGGTTCTTCACCCGCAGCGAGGTTGCCCGGTTCGGCTATGCCAAGCTGACGCGCTACTACGAGCTTGTCGACGCCTCCGAAGGCGCCGCACTCGAAGCGGTGCGCGCCTATGGCGACGTAATGCGCTATCGCGAGCTCACCCGGCATGCGCAGGCGAACTACGTGCAGCACAAGCAGATCTATGACCAGATCGCCGAGCGTGCCGGCGCCGGGGTCGGCCGCCGTGTCGACCTCGAGCAGGCGACCGGGCGTCTGGCTCTGGCCGAATCCAATCTGCTCACCGAGGTGTCGAACCTGCACGACGTGAGCGCGCGCTACCAGCGCATCGTCGGCGAGCTGCCGCAGGAGGGCATGCCCGGCCTGCCCGCCGGCACAGCCCTCGGGCAGATCCCGCCGACCGCGAAGGAGGCGCTGCGCACCGCCTTCAACACGAGCCCCGGCCTCAATGCGGCCGTCGAGAACGTGCGCGCCAGTCAGGCGCTCATCGACTCCCGCCGTGCCGCCTTCCATCCGCGCCTCGACTTGCGTGCGCGCCAGGCCGTCGACCACAACCTCGACGGCTTCGACGGGAATTCTCGCGAAGGCGTCGTCGAGCTGGTGCTCAGCTACAACATCTTCCGTGGCGGCGCCGACGACGCCCGGCTGCGCCAGGCTGGCGATCTGAGCAACCAGGCCAAGGACTTGCGCGAAAAAGCCTGCCGCGACCTGCGTCAGACACTGGCGATCGCCTATAACGACGTGCAACGCCTGCAGGAACAGATGCGTTACCTCGACCAGCACCAACTGTCGATCGAAAAGGCCCGCGAAGCCTATCGTCGCCAGTTCGATATCGGACAGCGTACGCTGCTCGACCTGCTGGATACCGAGAACGAGTACTTCCAGGCGCGGCGCGCCTACGTCAATGCGGGTTACGATCAGGTCATCGCGCAGGCGCGCGCGCTTTCGGGCATGGGGCAGTTGATGGGAACGCTGGGCGTCGCCCGCGAGGATCTGCCGACGCCGGCCGATCTCGGCCAGGATCGCACCGGCATCGATCCCGAGACGATGTGTCCGCCCGACTCGCCGGTGCCGATGACCATCGACAAGGCTGCGCTGTTGTCGGAAGCGATGAAGGCCGCGGGTTCGGTGCCTCCGGCCGGCACCACGGGCAAGTAAGCAGGTAACGGCCGACAGGTGTCACCTTGCCGCCGGCCTCCTCACGGAGGCCGGCGGTTTTGTATCCGGCACACGTATCCGGCGCACCGGAACGACCGTCCGCTCCCTCGGTCGATCGGGCACGATCCCGTACAATTCGCCGCATGAACCCTTCCGCTTCCCTTGCGCATGGTGCCGAGTCCTCGCCGCTGGGCAAGCCCGCCGACTACTGCGACACCTATTCTCCCGATCTCCTGTTCCCGATCGCGCGCCAGATCAAGCGCGACGAGATCGGCATCGTCGCCGGCAAGCTGCCCTTCGTCGGCGAGGACCTGTGGAACGCCTACGAGCTGTCGTGGCTCAACCCGCGCGGCAAGCCCGTCGTCGCGCTCGCGACCTTCCGCGTGCCGGCCGATTCGCCGCGCTTGATCGAGTCGAAGTCGCTCAAGCTCTACCTCAACTCCTGCAACCAGACGCGCTTCGACAGCATCGACGCAGTCAAGGCGACCTTCGCGCACGATCTCTCCGCGGCTGCGGGCGCCGTCGTCGCCGTCGAGATCCAGCCGCTGGGCGCCTGCCCGGTGCGCGTGATCGCGCCGCCGCCCGGCGAGTCGCTCGACGAGCTCGACATCGACATCGATACCTACCAGCCGTGCCCGGATTTCCTGTCCTCCGCGCGCGACGGCAGCGAGGTCAGCGAAACCCTGTACTCGCATCTGCTCAAGTCCAACTGCCTCGTCACCGGTCAGCCGGACTGGGGCTGCGTCGTCGTGCGCTATACCGGGCCGGCGATCGACCGCGCCGGCCTGTTGCGTTACATCGTCTCGTTCCGCAAGCACAACGAGTTCCACGAGCAATGCGTCGAGCGCGTCTTCTGCGACATCCTGCAGCGTTGCAGCCCGCGGCAACTCGCGGTCTGGGCGCGCTACACGCGCCGCGGCGGGCTCGACATCAACCCCTTCCGCTCGACCGGCTCCTTCCTGCCGCCGGACAACGACGCCGAGGTCCGCCAGTAGCCTCTTGCTCGCGGGGATTTCGGCTGCGCCATGCTCCTGCATCACGGGAGTGCGCTAGCATTGAGGTTTTTTACCCAAGGGAGAGGGGGATGTCGGTGGAGCCTAAGAATGGACCGAGGGACGCACGCGTGCGGCAAATCGCACTGATCGGTGCTGCGGTCATCATGGCCTGCGTAGCGGCTCCGGCACTGGCCGAGCGACCGATGGCCGTGGACGATGCGGTTACGGGCGAGAAGGGCAGCGCAGAGCTCGAATTCGGTTGGGTGCGCGATCACAAGGAGCGGGGTGGGGAGGCTTCGATCGCCTATATCCCGCTCGAGAACCTGAAGGTCGAGCTGGGTTATTCGCGCGTGCGCGATCATGATCCCGATCCGTCGCTGTGGGCGCACGGCCTCGGCGTCGCGCTCAAATGGGTGCCGCTGCAGGCCGAGACGGGCCTGTCGGCCGGCCTCAGATACGACTACGAAAGGGCGCGCGTCGACCTTCGCGGCGAGCCGGACGAAGTCGCCCGGGCAAACGCCATCACCGCTTTGCTGAGCTGGGGCTTCGCGTCGGGTCAGCACGTGCACCTCAACCTCGGTCGCGAATGGGTGCGCATCAGCGGCGCGAACGAGGTCGCGAACACCTGGGGCGTCGGCTTCGAGCAGCCGCTCGGTGATCGGCTCACATTCGGTGCCGAAGTGTTCGGGGCGGAGGATGGTCGGCCGGATCGCCAGATCGGCCTGCGCTACGAAGTGGTCGACGGCTTCACCGTGTCCGCTGCGGTCGGGCGGGGCAGCGACCGCACTATCGCCAATGTCGGTTGCGCGTGGGAGTTCTGAGGCGCGCGCATTCGTGTCAACGCTCCTTCGGGGAGGGGCGTTAAATGCATGGGTCGGACGATCCGGCGAGGCAACCCGGGACGCCAAAGTGCAAGAGGCGTTTTCCGGGTAGTCAAGGCGGGGATGCTTGGTTTAATATCCGGCCGGTTTCACACCACCATCTAAAGGAAAAGAGCATGAAAGTTTTCGTTGCTGCCGCGGTTGCCGCGGGCCTTCTCTCCGCCGCTCCGGCTTTCGCTTCCGCTGACCTCGCCAAGGCCAAGAACTGCCTCGCCTGTCACGCCGTAGACAAGAAGCTGGTCGGCCCGGCCTACCAGGAAGTCGCCAAGAAGTACGCCGGCGACGCTGGCGCCGTTGCCAAGCTGGCCGAGAAGATCCAGAAGGGTGGTTCGGGTGTCTGGGGCACGATGCCGATGCCGGCCAACCCGCAGGTCAACGCCGAAGAAGCCAAGACCCTGGCTACCTGGGTGCTGTCGCAGAAGTAATCGGCTTCGGTCGGTGCAAAAAAAGCCAGCCCGCGGGCTGGCTTTCTGTTGCCCGGTTGTCGGCCGGTCAGGACTGCAGGCTGTCGGCGAAGCCCAGCGCGCCGACGATCGCGCGGTTGATCTGCTCGGGCGCGAGCTGCAGCTCGGTCGCCTGCTTCTGTAGTTCGGTCGCGTCGAAAGACTCGCACAGGCTGGCGAGCTTGAGAAAGGGGGCGTACGGGCCCTGCTCGAACAGCAGCGCGTCGGTGATAGCCGAGGGCAGGTGCATCTCCTCGAGCACGCTCTGCATCGATGTGCCCAGCAGTGTGTTCAGCAGCGAGAACGCGCCGGTGATGAACAGGTTGTCGAGCTCCGACTTGTCGAAGAACGATGCACCGATCTGCTCCATGAAGCGTCCGCGTGCGATCGAGGTCTGCATCATCGCCGGCGCGCCGGGGTCGCGGCTCGCGCTGACCAGCAGCAGCGACAACCACTTGTTCAGGTTGGCGTAGCCGAGGATGGTCACCGCGTGGCGGAAGGACTGGATCTCGCAGCTCAGGCCGAAACCCGCCGAGTTGATGTAGCGCAGCAGCTTGTACGACACCGCGACGTCCTGGCGCAGCACCGCCTCGATCTCCTTGATGTCGGCATTGTTGCGCACGAGGTTGAGGAGCCGCACGATCTGCGCGTGTGCCGGCGACAGCTCTTTTGCCGCCGGATTGCCATACAGGAAGAACCAGCCCGAGGCACCGTCGAACCCCGCCTGTACGGATTCCTGGAAGGCATTGACGTTGGGCAGGCCCCAAGCGAGGGTAATGCCGGGCGAGCCGGCCGGTGTGGTGTGCCGGCGGTGGTCCATCAGCACAAAGCGCCAGTCGGCGTCGGGCGGCAGGGCCGTTCCCGGGGCGAACCAGCTCAGGCACATGCTGACTCCCGCGTCGCGCAACTGCGGTAGCAGTGCCTGCGTCTGCGGGTGCGCGAGCGCCTGCGACGGAATTTCCACCATCGCGTTGGGAGGCGCCTGCCAGTTCATCAGCTCGGGCGTCGGAACGAGCCGTCCCAGGCAGACGAACACCGTGTGATGCGTGGGCCAGATGTCGGCGAGGCCATTCAGCGTCTCGACCACCGCACCGATGTTCGGTGCGTGGGCGATGAGCCGGTTGGCCGTGATCGCGCGATTCCGGTTGACGACGGGTTCGCGGGTGAGGATCGTGGTCTGGGTCATAACTTCAGCGTGCGTCGGTGGCGAAGGTGAAGGCGTCCGCGAAGAACGCCTCCTGCGGCAGCGCACACTGTGCGGTGAATGCGCTGCGCGCAGCGTCGATCATGGCCGGTGATCCGCAGGCATAGACTTCGTGCGCAGAAAGGTTCGGCAGGTCCTCGACGACGGCACGATGCACGAGGCCGGTCCGGCCGTGCCAGTCGTCTTGTGGCCCGGCTTCGGACAATACCGGAATGTAGCGGAAGCCGGGAAGGGTGTTCTCCCACGAGCGCGCGAGTTCGCCCATATAAAGGCCCGCGCGGTTGCGCGAACCCCAGTAGAGGGTCATCGGCCGCGTGATGCCGGCATGGATCGCGTGCTCGACGATGCTCTTGATCGGCGCGAAGCCGGTGCCGCCCGCGAGCAGCACGATCGGCGCCTGCGACTCCTCGCGCAGCCCGAAGCTGCCGAGTGGCCCCTCGAAACGCAGGATGTCCCGTTCCTTCATGCCGTTGAACACGTGTTCGGTGAATTCGCCGCCGGGCACGAGGCGTACGTGCAGCTCCATGACGTCCTCGCGGTGGGTGCCGTTCGCGATCGAGAAGCTGCGGCGGCGGCCGTCGGCGAGCAGGAAGTCGGCGTACTGGCCGGCCCGGAAGCGGAAGGGCTCGCTCGCGGGGAGTTTCAGTTCGATCACCATCACGTCGGGCGCGACGCGGGTCAGGCGCTGCACGCGGCACGGGAGCTTCTTGATCGGGATGTCGCCGGCGCGGCTCACGTTGCGTGCCTCGAGGACCAGGTCCGAATGTGCATGCGCGCTGCAGAAGAGTGTCATGCCGGCCGCACGGTCCGCATCGCTGAGCGCGGTGGCCGAGCCGGCGAGGGTGACCTCGCCCTGGATGATCTTGCCCTTGCAGGCGCCGCAGGCGCCGTCGCGGCAACCGTAGGGCAGCACGAGGCCCGCCGCGAGGGCTGCCTCGAGGATGGTCTGGTCGGCATCGGCAGGGAACTGTTGGCCGCCGGGCTCGAGTGAAATCTGGAACGACATCGGGCGTGAGATAATCCGTCGATGAAAAGAATATTGATCGTCGGCAGCGGCGACGTGGCCCGGCGCGCGATTCCGTGGCTGGTGCGGCGCTTCAGGGTGTTCGCCCTGGTGCGCAACACAGACGGGCTCGCCGGACTGCGGGCGCTCGGTGCAACGCCGGTGTTCGCCGACCTCGACGACCGGCGCAGCCTGCGGCGCCTGGCCGGGATCGCGGATGCGGTCATGCATTTCGCGCCTCCCCCCGACCGCGGCACGCGGGATACGCGTACGGCAAGACTGCTGGCAGCACTCGCGTGCGCGACGAGTCTACCACAGCGCCTCGTCTATATAAGTACGACGGGCGTGTATGGCGATTGCGGTGGACGGCACATCGACGAGACCTATCCATGCCGGCCGCAGACTGCGCGGGCGCAGCGGCGCGTCGATGCCGAGGATCGCTTGCGGCGCTTCGGGGCGCGCAACGGGGTGCGCGTGTGCGTGCTGCGTGCGCCGGGCATCTATGCGGGCGACCGTCTGCCGGTGGCGCGGCTGGAGCGCGGCGAACCGGTGCTGCGGGCGGATGAGGATGTCCACACCAATCACATCCACGCCGAGGATCTCGCGCGCCTCGCGTGCCTCGCGCTTTTTCGTGCCGGCGCGGGACGCGTCTACAATGCCGTCGATGATACGGGCATGAAGATGGGCGACTATTTCGATTTCGCCGCCGACTGCTTCGGCCTGCCGCGGCCGCAGCGCCTGTCGCGCGCGGAACTAGCGACCCGGATTTCGCCGATGGCCCTGTCCTTCATGAGCGAGTCGCGGCAGCTGGACAATCGCCGCATCCGGCGGGAGCTGCGGGCGCGGCTGCTGTACCCGACCGTGCGCGAAGGCTTCGCCGCGGCGCTCAACCGCAAACAATCAAGCTAGGAGTATTCGATGCTGGTAGTGAAAGCCCTGCACATTTCCTTCGTCGTGGCCTGGTTCGCCGGCCTGTTCTACCTCCCGCGCCTGTTCGTGAACCATGCGATGGTGGATGATGCGGCGACGCGCGAGCGGCTGGCGCTGATGGAGCACAAGCTCTACCGCTTCATGACGCCGCTGGGAATCCTCGCCGTCGTGCTCGGCTTCTGGCTGTGGTTCGGCTACGGCGACATGATCGCCATCGGTGGCTGGCTGCATGTGAAGACCGCGCTCGTGAGCTTCCTGATCGTCTATCACCTCTACTGCGGCAGGCTCATGCGCGATTTCGCCGCCGGGCGCAACACCCGCAGCCACAAGTGGTACCGCGTGTTCAACGAGGTTCCGGTGCTGGTGATGTTCGCGGCCGTGTTCCTTGTCGTGCTGAAACCCTTCTGAGCGGCACCGCCCGCGCCGGGATCGTTTCCCGCGCGGGCTTCGAGCCATTTCCATTCCCGTCCGCCTTCAACTGACTTCGTCCCTCATGTCCGAATCCTTCTTTTCCCCCTGTCCGCGCGGTCTCGAGCCGATGCTCGCCGAGGAACTCACCGCGCTCGGCGCGCGGGACGTCGAGGCGACCCACGGCGGCGTCGGTTTCTCCGGCGACTGGCAGACCTGTTACCGCGCCAACCTCGAGAGCCGGATCGCCACCCGCGTGATGTGGCGCCTCGCGCAGGGGCGCTACCAGTCCGAGGAGGACATTTACCGGCTCGCCTATGGCGCGACCTGGGCTAAATGGTTCACCGTCGACGACACGATCCGCATCAACGTGACCGCGAAGCAATCGCCCTTGCGGAGTCTCGAGTTCGTCACGCTGAAGATCAAGGATGCTGTGTGCGACCACTTCCGCACCGTGACCGGCAAGCGCCCCAGCGTCGATACGGCGAACCCGGCGGTACGCATCCACGCCTTCCTGACGCGCGACCGCGTCACGCTCTATCTCGATACCTCGGGCGAGCCCTTGTACAAGCGCGGCTACAAGCCTGCAGCCGTCGAGGCGCCCCTGAAGGAGAACCTCGCCGCGGGCATCCTGCGCATCAGCGGCTGGCGGCCGGGCGAGGCGCTCATCGATCCGATGTGCGGCAGCGGCACCTTCCTGATCGAAGCGGCACAGATCGCGCTCGACATCGCGCCCGGTCTGGGGCGCAGCTTTGCCTTCGAGCGCTTCCGCCACTTCGACCGTGCCGCCTGGGCGGCCATCCGCAAGGCTGCGGAGGCGCGGCGCAAGTCGCCGCGCCCCTTGCGCATCTACGGCTCCGACGTGGTCGGCGAGCAGGTGCGGCGCTCGCGCGTGAACCTGCAGGCGGCGGGGCTCGCGGACTGCGTGACGCTCGATCGCGTGGACTTCCTCGCGCGGGAGGTGCCGGCGCCGGAAGGGGTGATGGTGACCAACCCGCCCTACGGCGTGCGCATCGGCGAGGCGGAAGAACTGGCGGCGCTGTATCCGCAGTTCGGCGACGCCCTGAAAAAGCGCTGGAGCGGCTGGCGGTGCTACTTCCTGTCGGCGGATCCGGCGCTGCCGAAGCTGATCGGACTGAAGGCGAGCAAGCGCACGCCGCTCTTCAACGGCGCGCTCGAGTGCCGCGTGTTCGAATATAAGGTGATCGCGGGCAGCAACCGGCGCAAACCGGCGGAAGAGGGCTGAAGCCGCCAGATCGTAGTGCGGGATTCCATCCCGCCCTACGATCTGCTGCGTGTGCGGGGCTGGAAAACGCAGCGCATTGGCGTCAAACGATGTCGAGGTGCTGGATTCCTGACACGAGGTCCTTCTCGCCAAGCTTGCTGTTGAGCTTGATCTGCAGGCGCAGGTCGTTCACCGAGTCGGCGTTGCGCAGGGCGTCCTCGTAGGTGATCCTCTCGTCCTCGTAGAGGTCGAAGAGTGCCTGGTCGAAGGTCTGCATCCCGAGTTCGCGCGAGCGCTTCATCACTTCCTTGATGCCCGGCACCTCGCCCTTGAAGATCAGGTCGGAGATCAGCGGCGAGTTGAGCAGCACCTCGACGGCCGGCACTCGCCCTTTCTCGCCCTTCTTGGGGAGCAGGCGCTGCGAGATCAGCGCCCGCAGGTTGAGTGAAAGGTCCATCAGCAGCTGCTGGCGGCGGTCTTCCGGGAAGAAGTTGATGATGCGGTCGAGCGCCTGGTTTGCGCTGTTCGCGTGCAGCGTGGCGAGGCACAGGTGGCCGGTCTCGGCGAACGCGATCGCGTAGTCCATGGTTTCGCGGTCGCGGATTTCGCCCATCAGGATCACGTCCGGGGCTTGGCGCAGGGTGTTCTTCAGTGCCGCTTCCCAGTTGTCGGTGTCGATGCCGATCTCGCGCTGCGTAACGATGCAATTCTTGTGCAGGTGCACGTATTCGATCGGGTCCTCGACCGTGATGATGTGGCCGTAGGAGTGTTCGTTGCGGAAGTCCACCATCGCCGCGAGCGAGGTCGTCTTGCCGGTGCCGGTGCCGCCGACGAAGATCACGAGGCCGCGCTTGGCCATCGCGACGTCGCGCAGCACCGTGGGCATGCCCAAGTCGTCGAAGGTCGGAATCTTCTGCGCGATCGTGCGCAGCACGAGGCCGACCTTGCCCTGCTGGATGAAGGCGTTGGCACGGAAGCGGCCGATGCCCGCCGGCGAGATCGCGAAGTTGCATTCCTTGGTGGACTCGAATTCGGCCGCCTGACGGTCGTTCATGACCGCGCGCGCGAGTTCGGCGGTGTGCTGCTGCGTGAGCGACTGGTTCGATTGCGGGATGACGCGTCCGTCGATCTTGATCGCGGGCGGGAAGCCCCCGGTGATGAAGAGGTCGGAGCCGTTCTTCTGCACCATCAGCCTGAGCAGGTCGTGCATGAACTTGAGGGCCTGATCGCGTTCCATGTGTTGCGCTCCAGCGGAGTTTCGGGGTGCTGCAAATTTGAATTATGTTCCTCGCGCGTGCCCGCGTGAACGGCGCTGCGAGCGGGATGCGCCGGCGGGCGTGACGTAGTGGCCGTTCCGTGGCGCGGCGGTCAGCCGAAGTTGTCCTTGTTCTGCGCCTTGAGCTTGGCTTCCGCGGGCGAGATGATGTTGCGGCGTACGAGATCGAGCAGGCACTGGTCCAGCGTCTGCATGCCGACGTTCTGGCCGGTCTGGATCGACGAGTACATCTGCGCGATCTTGTTCTCGCGGATCAGGTTGCGGATGGCGGGGGTGCCGATCATGATTTCGTGCGCGGCGACGCGGCCCTGGCCGTCCTTGGTCTTCAGCAGGGTCTGCGAGATCACTGCGCGCAGCGATTCGGACAGCATCGATCGCACCATCTCCTTTTCGGCGGCCGGGAACACGTCGACGATACGGTCGATGGTCTTGGCAGCTGAGGAAGTGTGCAGGGTTCCGAATACGAGGTGGCCGGTCTCGGCGCCGGTCAGCGCGAGGCGGATGGTTTCGAGGTCGCGCAATTCGCCGACGAGGATCACGTCCGGGTCTTCGCGCAGCGCCGAACGCAGCGCGTTGTTGAACGACAGCGTGTCGCGCGCGACCTCGCGCTGGTTGATCAGGCAGCGCTTCGACTCATGCACGAATTCGATCGGGTCCTCGATCGTGAGGATGTGGCCGTATTCGTTGTCGTTGACGTGGTCGACCATCGCCGCGAGGGTCGTCGACTTGCCCGAGCCCGTCGGGCCGGTGACGAGCACGATGCCGCGCGGCTGGTTGGAGATGTCCTTGAAGATCTTCGGGCAGTTGAGCTCTTCGAGGCTCAGCACCTTCGACGGAATGGTCCGGAACACGGCGGCCGCGCCGCGGTTCTGGTTGAAGGCGTTGACGCGGAAGCGCGCGAGGTTGGGCACCGCGAACGAGAAGTCGCATTCCAGTATTTCTTCGTACTGTTTGCGCTGCTGGTCGTTCATGATGTCATACACCATGGAGTGCACGTCCTTGTGCTCCATCGGCGGCAAGTTGATGCGCCGCACGTCGCCATGCACGCGGATCATGGGCGGCAGGCCGGACGAGAGATGGAGGTCGGAGGCCTTGTTCTTGACCGCAAAGGCCAGCAGTTCGGTGATGTCCATGGATTCTTCGACGGTGTTCGGAAAGGAGCGTGCGGAAAGGCCGGCCGGTGCGCGGTGCTATACTCGCCCGGGCCCGATTTTCGAGACCAGTGCCGCCGCTATATGACAACAATCGCCGCCAACTTGCAAGCCGTGCGCGAGCGCGTCGCCAGTGCTGCGATCGACGCAGGGCGCAGGCCCGAGGAGGTCATCCTGCTGGCCGTCAGCAAGACCTGGCCGGCATATCGCGTGGCCGAGGCGGCCGATGCCGGGCAGCGGCTGTTCGGGGAGAACTACGTCCAGGAAGGCGTCGCGAAGATCGCCGAGCTGAAGGGGCGCGAACTGGAATGGCATTTCATCGGTCCGCTCCAGAGCAACAAGACGCGGCCCGTCGCGGCCCACTTCGACTGGGTGCATTCGGTCGATCGCCTGAAGCTTGCCGAGCGCCTGTCGGAGCAGCGGGACGCGGAATTGCCGCCGCTCAATCTGTGCATCCAGGTGAACGTGAGCGGCGAGGCGAGCAAGAGTGGGGTTGCGCCGGAAGAGGTGCCCGGGCTGGCGCGGCAGGTGGCAGCCCTGCCGCGGTTGTGCCTGCGGGGACTGATGGCGATTCCGGAGCCGGATGGGGACGAGGGGCTGCTGCGCAGCCGCTTTGCGACCCTGCGCCGGCTGCGCGACGAACTCAACGCCGCCGACTTCGCGCTCGACACGTTGTCGATGGGGATGTCGCACGACCTCGAACTGGCTGTCGCCGAAGGGGCGACCATGGTGCGGGTGGGTACCGCGATTTTCGGAACGCGCAAGCTGCGTGAGGAACAGACATGACGGAACGGATCAGGATCAGTTTCCTGGGGGGCGGCAACATGGCGTCGGCGTTGATCGGCGGCATGCTGGAGCGCGGGTTCGCCGCGGGCGACATCCAGGTCGTGGAGCTGCAGGAAGACGGGCGCAAGCATCTGGCGGAGCGCTTCGGCGTGCGTGCAGTGGGCGCGGTCGATGACGCGCTGCTGGACTGCGACGTGCTGGTGCTGGCGGTGAAGCCGCAGCAGATGAAGGCGGCGCTTGCGCCGCTGGCGGGCCGGCTGGCGCGCCAGGTGGTCGTGAGCATCGCGGCGGGCCTGCGCCTCGCCGACATCGGACGCTGGCTGGGTGGCTATGCCGGGCTCGTGCGCGTGATGCCGAACACGCCGGCGCTGATCGGGGCGGGCGTGTCGGGCCTGTATGCGGATCCGTCGGTGGACGCCGCCGGACGTGCCGCGGCCGAGCGCGTGCTCGCTGCGGTCGGTAGCACGGTGTGGATCGCCGACGAGGCGCAGATGGATGCGGTCACGGCGGTGTCGGGCAGCGGCCCGGCTTACGTCTTCCACTTCATCGAGGCGCTGGAGGCGGCCGGCGCGTCGCTAGGCTTCGACGCGGCGACCGCGCGCAAGCTCGCGATCGACACGGTGCTTGGCGCAGCGAAGCTCGCGGCCGGTTCGGACGAGGCGCCGGGCGTGCTGCGCGAGCGGGTGACGTCGAAGGGCGGCACGACCGAGGCGGCGCTCGCGAGCATGAAGGCGTCGGGCTTCTTCGATGCGATGGTGACTGCGGTGAAGGCCGCCGAGGTGCGCGGGCGCGAACTCGGCGAGCAGCTGGGGAAGGACTGAGCGCTATGCTGGGCAACGTACTGCTCCTGATCCTCGACACGGCCTTCGGTTTTATCACGCTGATGCTGCTGGCGCGCTTTTTCATGCAGTGGCAACGCGTATCCTTCCGCAATCAGGTGGGCGCTTTCGTCGTCGCCACCACCGACTGGATCGTGCGCCCGCTGCGCCGCGTGATTCCGGGCGTGTTGGGGCTGGACTTCGCCAGCCTGCTGCCGGCGTGGGTGTTCCAGACGCTGTTCGTGTTCATCGAGCTGCAGCTGCGCGGGGCATCGCTGGGCGGCAGTCCCGGTGGCCTGATTCTCGGTCTGTGGGGGCTGGGCCTGCTGGAAGTCGCCCGTATGGCGATCTATCTGGTGTTCGGCGTCGTGCTGATGTCGGCGATCCTGTCGTGGGTGAGTCCGCACGCGCCGGCCGCGCCGATCTTCCATAACCTCTCGGCCCCTTTCCTGCGCCCGTTCCGGCGCATCCTCCCTCCGATCGCGAACGTCGACCTGTCACCGCTGGTCCTGCTGCTGGTGTTGCAGGTCGTGCTGATGGTGCTGGGCAGCCTGCGCGGCAGCTTCGCTTCGCTGCTGGTGGGATGACGGCAGCTGTGTGGCTGCGCGAGGCGGCTGACCGCAGCCTCGTGCTGACGCTGCACATCCAGCCGGGTGCGAAGAAGACCGAATTCGTCGGCCTGCACGGAGAGGCGATGAAGGTCCGGCTCGCCGCGCCGCCGGTGGATGGCAAGGCCAACGCGGCGCTGTGCGCCTTTCTCGCGGATTTTTGCGATGTTCCGAAAGCAGCGGTGACGCTGCTCAGCGGCGATACTTCGCGCGCCAAGCGGGTGCGGATAGACGGCGCGAGCGCCGGGGCGCTCGCGCGGCTGCGGGCGCTCGGCTGACGCCGGCGGCCCGCGGGGCCGTTCTCAGGCCAGTTCGTGCATGACCTGGCCTTCGACCAGGGTGTAGTGCACGCGGCCCGGCAGCTCCATGCCCAGGAAGGGCGTGTTCTTGCCCTGGCTGCGCAGCTGCTCGCGGCTCACGGTGACATGCGCGGCAGGGTCGAACAGGCACAAGTCGGCGCGCGCGCCCGGCGTCAGATGGCCGGCCTTGGTGATGCCGACGATGCGCGCGGCGTCCGAGGTCACGCGTGCGAGCGCCTTCACCAGCGGCAGGCCCGTTTCCTGCGCCCACTTGAGCGTAAGTGGCAGCAGCAGTTCGAGACCGGTCGCGCCCGGTTCCGATTCGCTGAAGGGGGTGAGCTTGCCGTCGTCGTCCACTGGGGTGTGGTCCGAACACAGCGCGTCGATGCGGCCGTCGGCGAGCCCCTGGCGCAGCGCGTCGCGGTCGCGCTGGCTGCGCAGCGGCGGCACGAGGTGGCAGTTGCTGTTGAAGTAGCCGATGTCCATGTCGGACAGGTGCAGGTGGTTGATCGAGACGTCGCAGCTGATGTCCATGCCTTCGGCGCGCGCCTGCTCGACGAGCGCGAGGCCCGCGGCGCTGGAAAGTCGCGTGACATGCAGGCGCGCGCCGGTGGCGCGGGCGAGCTGGATGTAGGTGTACAGAGCGATGGTCTCGGTCGCGACGGGAATGCCCGGTAGGCCCAGTCGCGTAGCGACTTCGCCGTCGTGCGCGACACCGGTGCGCGCCAGGAAGGGTGCGAGCGGCTGCAGCCACACGCGGAAGTCGAAGGTCGCAGCATACTGCAGCGCGCGCATCAGCACGTTGTTGTCGATGATGGGCACATTGGCCTGGCTGAAGGCGACGCAGCCGGCCTCCACCAGTTCTGCCATTTCGGACAGGCGTTCGCCCTTGAGCCCGATGGTGAGCGCGCCGACCGGGTAGACGTGGGCGCGGTTGAGCCGCTTCGCGCGGTAGCACAGCATCTCGACCAAGCCCGGCTCATCCAGTGCGGGGTCGGTGTCGGGCGGGATCGCGAGGCTGGTGACGCCGCCGGCCATCGCCGCGTCCATTTCGGATTCGAGCGTGGCGCGGTATTCGAAGCCGGGTTCGCGCAGGCGTGCGGCCAGATCGATGAGACCCGGCGCGACGACGAGATTGGCGGCGTCGATCGTGCGCTCGGCGGCGAAGCCGTCCGGTGCCTGGCCGCTTGCGACGATCTTGCCGTCGGCGAGATACAGGTCGCGCTTGTCGTCGAGGCCGTTCGCGGGGTCGATGAGGCGGCCGTTGGTGATGCGGATCTTCATTACTTGTTGCTCCCTTGCTGGCCGGCCAGCATGCTCATGACGGCCATCCGGACCGCGATGCCGAAGGTCACCTGGGGCAGGATCACGGCCTGCGCGCCGTCGGCGACGGAGGAGTCGATTTCGACGCCGCGGTTCATCGGCCCCGGGTGCATGACGATGGCGTCGGGCTTGGCCAGCGCCAGCTTCTCGGCGGTGAGGCCCCACACCTTGTAGTACTCCTGCGGGGTCGGCAGCAGCGCGCCGTTCATGCGCTCGTTCTGCAGGCGCAGCATCATCACGACGTCGACGCCCTTGAGGCCTTCGCGGATGTCATGGAAGACGCGCACGCCCATGCGCTCGACCTCGGTCGGCAGCAGCGTCTTGGGGCCGATCACGCGCACTTCGGGCACGCCCAGCGTCGTGAGGGCGCTGATCTGCGAGCGCGCAACGCGCGAGTGCAGCACGTCGCCGACGATCGCGACGGTGAGGTTGCTGAAGTCGCGCTTGTAGTGCCGGATGGTGTACATGTCCAGCAGGCCCTGCGTCGGGTGCGCGTGGCGGCCGTCGCCGGCATTGACGACGTGGATGTGGTCGCGCCCGGTCGCCAGCAGGTGCTGCGCGATCAGGAAGGGCGCGCCGCTCGCGGCGTGGCGCACGACGAACATGTCGGCCTGCATCGCGCACAGGTTGTCGACGGTGTCGAGCAGGCTCTCGCCCTTGGCCGTCGAGCTGGTCGACACGTTGAGGTTCACGACGTCGGCCGACAGGCGCTTGGCGGCGATCTCGAAGGTGGTGCGCGTGCGCGTCGAGTTCTCGAAGAACAGGTTGAAGATGCTCTTGCCGCGCAGCAGCGGCAGTTTCTTCACTTCGCGCTCGGCGACCTCGGTGAAGGGGGCGGCGGTGTCGAGGATCGCGGTGATGACGTCGCGTGGCAGGCCGTCGATCGTCAGCAGGTGCTGCAGTTCGCCGTGTTGGTTGAGCTGGGGGTTACGCATCGATCAGCCTCAGGGTGAGCGCGCCGGCAGCGTCGGTTTCAAGCTGCAGGTTCTGGCTTGCGGGCAAGGGTTGGGGCAGGGTGAGGGCGCAGTAGCGCGCGGCGATCGGTAGTTCGCGGCCGCCGCGGTCGATCAGCACCGCGAGGTCGACGCGCGCGGGGCGGCCGAAGTCGAACAGCTCGTTGATTGCGGCGCGCGTCGTGCGGCCGGTGTAGAGCACGTCGTCCACGATGATGACGTGGGCGCCTTCGACATCGAACGGGATGTCGGTGCGCTTGGGCTGAGGGTGCAGGCCCTTGGAGCCGAAGTCGTCGCGGTAGAAGGACACGTCGATCGAGCCCGGCGGCTGCTTCAGGCCCAGGGCCTGGTGCAGGCGTTCGGCCAGCCAGACGCCGCCCGTGTGGATGCCGACCAGTGCGGTGTCGGGCGTCACGTGCGGCCGCATCTGCTCGACCAGGGTCTGGAAGAGCGCTTCGGCATCAAGCTTTTGCATGTTGGAGGGTGTCCAGGAAGTGTTGCAGGATGATCTGGGCGGCGACGGCGTCGAGCATCGGCTTGCGTGCGCGCCAGCTGCGCTGCCCCGCTTCCTCCAACGCGGCTTCGGCCGCGGCGGAGGACAGGCGTTCGTCGCTTTCCATGACGGGAAGGCCGTAGCGGCCGCGCAGCTGGTTCGCGAAGCGGCGGCAGCGTGCGGTCATCTCGTGCGGGGTGCTGTCGAGGTGCGTGGGAATGCCGACGACGAGGGCGGCCGGGCGCCACTCCGCGATGAGCGTTTCGATCGCGGCGAAACGCGGGGCGTTGGCCTCGCCGCTGATTGTCATGAGGGCACTGGCCTGACCGGTTTCGAGTTCGCCGATGGCGACGCCGAGGCGTACGAGGCCGAAGTCGAAGCCGAGCAGGGTGCCGCGTGCGGGGAGGTCCGGGGCTGGCCGGGGTTCGGGCGCGGCCGCCTCAGGCATGCCCGGCCGTCTCGCTGAGGTTCGTGAAGTCGATGCCGAGCTTCTGCATGGCGGCGGCGAGGCGCTCTTCGGGCGGCAGGCCGAAGACGATGGAGAGATCGGCGCGCACGGTGAGCCACGCGTTGTCGGCGATCTCCTGCTCGAGCTGGCCGGCAGTCCAGCCGGCGTAGCCCAGCGTCACGAGCACGTCGGACGGCTGGCCGGTGCTGCCGATCGCCTGCAGGATGTCGCGCGAACTCGTCAGGCCGGCTTCGTCGTTCACGTTCAGGGTCGAGTGCCATTCGCCTGCCGGCCGATGCAGCACGAACCCGCGATCGGTCTGCACCGGACCGCCGAAATACACCGGCTGTTCGGCGAACCCTGCGGCGTCGAGCGGCAGTTCGACGCGCTCGAAGAGGGTACCGAGCGTCATGTCGATCGGGCGGTTGACGATGATCCCGAGCGCGCCCTGGTCGTTGTGCTCGGCGATGTAGGTCAGCGTACGCGAGAAATTCGGATCGGCCATGCTGGGCATGGCGATCAGAAAATGATGCGTGAGGTTCGACATGATTTCGCTCATGGCTGCATTTTAGCCTCTCGCGCGGGGCATTGAGCAGGAACCTGCGCGGCATGATTGCGTCACAATGCGACTTTCCGCTTTCGCTGACTTCCCCCGATGCGTTCCGCCCTCGTCTGGTTCCGCCGCGACCTGCGCAGTCACGATCACGCCGCGCTGTATCACGCGCTGAGCCGCTTCGACCAAGGGCATTGCGCGTTCGTCTTCGACACGGAGATCCTCGACGCCTTGCCGGGCCGCAGCGACCGGCGCGTCGAGTTCATCTGGCGCAGCCTGCAGGAGCTGGATATCGAGCTCGACGCGCTGTCGCGCCGGGCGGGCGGCGGCGGGGCGGGCATCGTCGTGCGGCACGGGCGCTCCGACGAATTGATCCCGGCCCTGGCGGCGCAGCTGGGCGTGACGGCGGTGCTGACCAATCGCGACTACGAGCCTGCCGCGATCGCACGCGACCGGCGGGTGGCGGAGGGCCTCGCCGCGGAAGGGATCGGTTTCGAGGATTTCAAGGACCAGGTGATCTTCGAGCGCGACGAGATTCTCACGCAGGGCGGGCAACCGTACAGCGTGTTCACGCCCTACCGGAACGCGTGGCTGAAGAAGCTCGATGGCTTCTACGTGCAGGCGTATCCGGTCGAACGCTACGCCGCGCAGCTGGCGCCCAAGGCGGACGGGGAGCGCGTGCCGGGCCTCGATGAGCTTGGCTTCGTGGCGACGAACCTCGCCGAACTGCGCCTGCCGACCGGCATGTCCGGCGGCCGCGCCCTGTTCGGGGACTTCGCCGGGCGTATCGGGCGCTACCGCGAGGCGCGCGATTATCCGGCCGTGAAGGGCGTGTCCTATCTTTCCGCGCATCTGCGTTTCGGCACCGTGTCGATCCGCGAACTGGCGGCGTTCGCGTGGGCCGACGGTGGGGCCGGGGCGGAGAGTTGGCTCGGCGAGCTGGTGTGGCGCGACTTCTACCACATGATCCTGTGGCACCACCCGCGCGTCGTGACGGGGTGCTTTCGGCCCGAGTACGATCGTATCGCGTGGGACGCTGCGCCCGACCTGTTCGCGGCGTGGTGCGAGGGGCGCACGGGTTATCCGCTCGTCGACGCGGCGATGCGCCAGCTCGACACGACGGGCTACATGCACAACCGCCTGCGCATGATCGTCGCGTCCTTCCTGACCAAGGACTTGGGCATCGACTGGCGCCGCGGCGAGCGGCATTTCGCCGACCAACTGATCGATTACGATCTGGCGGCAAACAACGGCGGATGGCAGTGGGCGGCGTCGACGGGCTGCGATGCGCAGCCGTATTTCCGCATCTTCAATCCGGTGACGCAGTCGGCGCGCTTCGATCCGGAGGGGCGCTTCATCCGCCGCTACGTGCCGGAACTCGCACGCGTCCCGGACAAGTACATCCATGCGCCGTGGAAGATGGGCGCGGCAGACCAAGTGGCTGCGGGCGTGCGCCTCGGCCGGGATTATCCGGCGCCGGTCGTCGATCACGGGTTGGCGCGCGAGCGCACGCTCGCGCGCTTCGCCGTCGTGCGGAGCTGATGCCGGAGGCGCTCCGCCGCCGGCGTCAGGCCTCCGCGCGCGCCTTCGCGGTGTAGTGCTGCAGCAGGGCCAGCAGCTCGCCTTCCTCGTAGGGTTTGCCGAGGTACTCGCTGGCGCCGATCTTCTCGGCGAACTGGCGGTGCTTGTCCGCCAGGCGCGAGGTGATCATGATCACCGGCACGTCGTGGGTGCGCGCGTCGGCGCGGATGTTGCGCAGCAGATCGAAGCCGTCCATGCGCGGCATCTCGATGTCCGACAGGATCACGTCGGGCACCGACTCGATAAGGCGCTCCAGCGCCTCGACGCCGTCTTTGGCCGTGATCACGCGATAGCCTTCGCGCTCGAGCAGGCGGCCGGTGATCTTGCGCACCGTCAGCGAGTCGTCGACGACCATCACGGTCGGCTGGACGGCCTGCGCCGGTTCGACCGCTGCGGTAGCGCCCGCGTCCGCGACGCCTTCCGCCGTGGTCTCCGCGAGGCTGCGGCTGGCGAGCGCGACGGGGTTGAGGATCAGCACGATCTCGCCGTCGCCCAGCACCGTCGCACCGGAGATGCCGACGACGCGCGCGAGTTGCGGGCCGGCGTTCTTGACGACGATTTCCTGGTTGCCGCGTAGCGCATCGACGTGCAGCGCGAGCGTCTGGGCGCCGGCGCGCAGCAGCAGCACCCAGTTGAAGCGCTGTTCCTCCGGCTGGCTCGTCGGGTCGCCGAGCAGACGCGGCAGGTAGCGGTAGTTGAAGTGCATGTCCTGCCAGTCCGTGCCGCCGGCGGCGCGCAGCTCCTGCAGCGCGCCCATCTTCAGCTCCATCACTTGGGCGACCATGCTCGACGGAATCGCGAAGGTGCGGCCGCCCGCGCTGACCAGCAGGGCCTGCGTCACGGCCAGCGTGAGGGGCAGGTAGATGCGGAATTCCGTGCCGGCGCCGCGCGTCGAGCGGATGTCGATGCGTCCGCCGACCGCCGCGGTCTCGGATTTCACGACGTCCATGCCGACACCGCGGCCGGACACCGTCGACACGTTGCTGGCGGTCGAGAAGCCGGGCAGGAAGATCAGGTTCGTCAGGCGGCGCTCGTCGGCGATTTCGGCCGGGCCGAGCAGGCCGTGTGCGCGTGCCCGTTCGGCGATCCGCTCGTAGTCGAGGCCCGCGCCGTCGTCGGCGAGGCTGATCGCGATTTCATTGCCTTCCTGGCTGACGCTCAGCGTGATCTGGCCGATCTCGTTCTTGCCGCTGGCGCTGCGGGCCTCGGGCTCCTCGAGGCCGTGCGCGATGGCGTTGCGCAGCAGGTGTTCGAGCGGCGCGGTGATATGTTCCAGCACGCTGCGGTCGATTTCGATGCGCCCGCCGCGCAGATCGAGGTTCGCGCGCTTGCCGAGGTCCTTCGCGGTTTGGCGCGTCACGCGGTAGAGGCGGTCGGCGAGGCTGTCGAAGGGCACCATGCGCACCTGCATCAGCGCCTGCTGCAGGTCGCGCGACAGCCTGGCCTGGCTGTTCAGCGCGAGTTCGGCGCCGTCGAGGTTGCGCAGCAGGCTCTGCTGCACCGTCGTGACGTCGCCGACGCTCTCCGCCATCATCCGCGTGAGTTCCTGCAGGCGGGTGTAGCGGTCCATCTCCAGTGGGTCGAATTCGCCTTCGTGCGTGCCGGTATGGGCGATGCGCGACTGCATCTGCACGTCGGCCTGGATCTCGACCTCGCGCAACTGGTTGCGCAGGCGGATGACGTTTTCGGTCAGGTCCAGCAGCGAGCGGCGCAGCGTGCGCAGTTCGCCAGCGATGCGGGTGCGCGCGATGCCGATCTCGCCGGCTTCGTTGACGAAGCGGTCGACGGTGTCTGCGCGCACGCGCAACGTGGCCGTTGCGCTGCCTTCGCCTTCGGCTGTCGGCGTTTCCGGGGTGACGACGGAGACCGCGACTTCGGTCGCCGTGCCGGTGGCCGCGGCTGCCGGGGCAGGAGCGCCGGTGAGCGCGCCCATCAACTGCTCGGTGCGGTCCAGGCCACCGACCAGTTCGTCGATCATCTCGGCGGCGTCGCGCCCGGCTTCGCGGCCCGCCTCGAGTTGCGATTCGAGCTGGTGCACGTGTTCGCCGAGGCTCATCGCTCCGGCCATGCGCGCGCTGCCCTTCAGCGTGTGCAGCAGCCGGGCCGTCGCCTTGGCGTGATCGTCCGAGGCGTCGCCGCTGCTCCAGCGCCGCAGCGTCGCGTGCAGGTCTGCAAGCAGCTCCGCGCCTTCCTCGAGGAAGACCGGCAGTAGTTGCTCGTCGAGGTCATCGGCGACGGTCGCCGCGCGGGCGGCGCCCTCGGCAGCTTCGGTTGCGGCCGACGGCAGTTCGGGGGCGGCTTCCTCGACGGCCACGCCGTCGGGCTCGAAACCGGTGTCGAGCGCAATCGTGCGACCGATGCCGTCGAGCTGCTCGGTCAGTTCGGGCACCTCGAGCGGCATCTGGCGCAGCGCGATCTGGGCGACCATCGCCTCGAGGGTGTCGTTGGAACTCTTCATGACCGCCGACTGCTCCGCGGTCGGCGGGTGGGCGCCCTCGCGCAGTCGCTCGATCGCGTGTTCGAGCGCGCGGGCAAGCGCTTGCGCGCTCATCAGGCGTGTGGTGCCCGAGATGCCGGCGAGCGTGTGCGCGGCGCGCAAGGCGGCCTCGGTGGGGACCAGCAGCGGGTTGGCAGCAAGGCGGCCGAGCTCGTCCCGCAGGGTGCCCAGGTGGTGCCGCGCTTCGCCGAGATACAGGTCGTAAAGGGGCCGGCTGATCTCGCTGTCGCCGACGTAGACGACGTCACGATCGATCGGCGTATCGATTTCCTCGAGGTCGACGGTCGCTTCCTCGAGTTCCTCCGATACGACGGCTGCGGCGGGCGCTTCCTCCTCGAGGGGGGCCTCCAGCTCGAGGGCTTCCTCGAGATCGATCGTGTCCTCGAGATCGACCACCTCCTCGAGTTCGGCCAGTTCCTCTAGCCTTTCGGCGTCCTCGGCCTCCGTCGATTCCACCAGTTCGATGGGTGCATCTATCCCGGCTGTCCGCTCCAATGCGACGGATGCGTCGAGCGCGAGAAGCTCTTCGGCTGCCGGCGGGAGCTCGAACCCGGGCAGTGCATCGAGAGTGATCGATTCCTCGGCTGCTGCAGTCAAGTCAACTGCTGGTTCGAGAGACAATTCCTCGAACGTCGCGGCCTCTTCCGGCAAAGCGATTTCGCCGGCCGTCTCTTCCGCGGCAAGCGGGCTTGCCGCGGCAACGTACTCGCTCGCGATCGCCGGCTCGAAGCCCTCGCCTGCAGCCGCCTCATCGAGCGCGATTTCTTCGCCCGGCGCCTCGAGTTCGAGTGCTTCGAGCGCTTCTTCGACGACGACCTCCTCTTCGGCGGCGGGCGCCGCGATGGGCAGGATTTCGCCGGTTTCCGCCAGTTCGAGCGTTGCGAGCCCGAGGGCGGCCTCTTCCGTTGCCGCGGGCTCAGCCGCGCGCGCGGGCGTCGCCTCGGGCGCCGGTTCGCTGATCGGCGCGTCGCTGCTGCGCAGGCGTTCGGCCTCGGCCATCAGGGCGGCGACGTCGCGCGTCTGGCTGCCGCCGGCCTCCAGCTCCGAAACCCATTCGGCGAGACTCTCGCAAGCGTCCCCGAGGAGGTGGTGGAGCGCCGGTGTGGGGGGCCATTCGAGCTGGAGCCAGCGATTGAGCGTCTGTTCCACGCCCCATGCGGCTTCGCCGAGATCGCGCAGGCCGACCATGCGACCGCTCCCCTTGAGGGTGTGGAAGCCGCGCCGGATCGACGTAAGGTGCTCGACGTTGCCCGGTGACGTGCGCGACAGCTCGAGCTGTTCCGCGACGTTGGCGAGGACTTCGTGGGCTTCCTCGATGAAGATCTCGAGCAGCTCCGCGTCGATCTCGGCCGCGCTGGGCGCCGGGGCGGCCGGTGCTGCAACCGGCAATGCCGGCGGAGCCGTTGGTGCGGCCTCCGGTATTTCGGGCGGCAACTCGATTGGCGCGAAATCGAAGCGGATCTCGGGCGGGGCCGGTTCGGCGGGTTCGAGCGGCGGCTGGAAATTGAGGTCGGTTTCGACTTCCTCGATCGGCACGAGGGGCTCGATCGCGGGCTCCTCCGCGGCCAGGACTTCGCGGGCGGGAGCTTCGGGCGCAGCAGGCGCGGGCGCTTCGACCACCGGCTCCGGCGCGGGTGTCGCGAGGGGCGCTGCAGTCGGGGCGGCCTTCGTGGCCGGCGGAACCACTTCGGCGAAGCGCGGCAGGTCGATCTTGAGGGCGGGCGTTTCGGCGCTGGCCTGTTCGCGGCGGGCGGTCGGATCGAGGAAGGTCTGGAGACTTGCCGGGCCGTGCTGCAGGGTCTGGACGTAGAAGCCGAGGGCCGACAGCCGCTGCGCGAGTCCTTCGAACTGGCCCGCTTCGGGTTCGGCGTCGGTCGCCGCGAAGCGGGCGACGGTCGTTGCCGCGTCGTGCACGAGCGCGATCGCATCGGGGTCGCCGATCAGGGTCAGCGCCCCTTCGACCTGTTTGAGCGGGGTCGCGAGATTCGCGAGCGGTGCGCGCTTCTGTTGGTTGCGGAAGAAATCGTCGAGGATCTGTTCGACCTGCGCAAGGCTCGACAGGATTTCCCGCGCGAGCTGACCGACCGCCTCGCGCTCCTGCAGGCGGCGTGCCGTTTCCACCGTCGGCGAATGTTCGGCGGGCTCGACGGCTTCGCCGCGGATGATTGCGCCCAGGCGGCTGACGGTGTCGGCAACCTGGATGGAGAAACCGGCGTCCGGCACGACGCGGTCGAGCGCCCCTTCTGCCAGCAGCAGTGCGGTCGCGGCCTCGATGGCGACCTTGCTGGTGTTCTGCAGGGGATCCTTGCGCAGCCAGCGGACGAACTCGATCAGGGCTTCGAGCAGGCGGTCGAGTGACGGCCGCCCGAGTTGGGGCGCCTGGGCGGCAAGGTCGGCGAGATTGCTCGCGAAGCGCGGCAGGGCCGCGGCGTGGCCTTCGGAGAACTCGTCCCAGGCGTGCTTGGTCGCGGCCATCGTGGCCTGCAGCGACTTGAGCAGCGGCGCGAGCGGCGTGACGCTGATGGTCGAGCCCGCCTCGGGGATCAGGGTGTGGGGGTGCCACGTGTCGCGCACGGCCTGCTGCTGGGCGGTGCGTGCAGGGGCCTGTGCGGTCCAGTACAGCAGTTCGCGGATGAGGCGGTCGGGTATCGAGGCCGGCAACTCGGCCAGCCGCTTGAGCTGCGCGTCGAGCTGCGAACACAGTCGCTTGACTTCCGGCAGGGCCGGCACATCCGCATTCACGAGGGCTTCGAGGAAGGCCTGCGCGGCGTACCACAGGTTGGTGACGGGGACGCCGGTATGCAGCACCTCCATGCCCTTGACGGCGTCGAGCATGGCCGAGGGGCCGGCCGGGTCGTTCGGCGTGCGCAGCCACTGGAGCAAACCGCGCTGGAACAGTGCGCGCTGCGCCCGCAGTTGCGCCTGACGGGCGTCGTCGGACAGCGTGACGCTGGCGATCTGGCGGCGCGGCGGACGTTGCGTGAGGTCAGGGAGGAACAGTTCCGCCGGCGAGACCGGGTCCGCGCTGCGGATGGCGCCGATTTCCCGGTACAGCGGCAGCAGGCGCAGCGGCTGGTCGGGCGTGCCATGCACGAGCTCTTCGAGATAGTTGCCCATCGTCGCGAGCGCGCGCCGCGCCAGGGAAATGGTCGTGGCGTCGATGGGGCGTTCGCCGCGGGCAAACTGCCCGAGGGACTGATCGAGCGAGGAGGCGAACTGGGTGAGGCCGTCCAGCCCGACGATCGAGAGTGCGCCGCGCACCTGATGGAGGTGGGTCTGTGCGAACTGCACGCGGCCCGGGGCATCGGACGCGGACAGCGCCTGTTCGAGCGACTCGTCGGCCCGCGCGAGGGCGAGATCGATTTCGTTCTTGACCCAGGTGAGTGGGCCCAGATCCAGTTCAGAAGGGTGCGTCATGGCCGGTTCCCTAGCGAGGGGCGAGTGCGTCAGACCTTGAAGCCCGACACCGAGCCCTTGAGTTCGACGGCGAGGTCGGCGAGCTGGCCAACCGACACCGCGGTCTGGCGCGTGCCGGTCGCGGTCTGTTCGGTGATCGCGAGAATTTCCTTCATGGTTGCCGCGACGCGCGTCGCGGTGGCTGCCTGGTGCTGCGTGTCGCTGGAGATCTGTTCGATGAGGCGCGCGGCCTCGGTCGAGACCTCGCCGATCTCGGCCAGCGCCTGGCCGGCGGCGTCGGACAGCTGGGCGCCCTCGACCACGTCGCGGGTCGCGTTTTCCATCGAGCCGACGGCGTCCTTGGTGTCGGTCTGAATCGTTTTCACGATCGCCGCGATCTGCTTGGTCGCCTCGGCAGAGCGTTCCGCGAGGCGCTGCACTTCTTCCGCAACGACGGTGAAGCCGCGGCCCGCTTCGCCGGCGGAGGCCGCCTGGATGGCGGCGTTCAGCGCGAGGACGTTGGTCTGCTCGGTAATGTCGGAAATCAGTTCGACGATCTCGCCGATCTCCTGCGAGGATTCGCCGAGGCGCTTGATCCGCTTCGAAGTTTCCTGGATCTGCTCGCGGATGCCGTTCATGCCTTTGATGGTGTTTTCCACCGCGCCCGCGCCCTTGCGTGCGGATTCGAGCGAGCGGCGCGCGACCTGGGCGGAGCGCAGGGCGCGTTCGGACGATTCCGTCATGGTCTTGGCCATCTGCTCGACGGTGGTGCCGACTTCCTCGATCTCGCGCGACTGCCGTTCGGTTGCGCCGAGGAGTTCGCTCGAGGTCTTCTGCGCGGATTCGGTTGCCTGCGTGACGCGCGTCGCGGCGTCGTTGATTCGCCGCACGAGCACCGAGAGCTCCTCGATGGTGTAGTTGACCGAGTCCGCGATCGCGCCGGTGATGTCTTCCGAAACGGTGGTGCGTACGGTGAGGTCGCCGTCGGCGAGGTCGCCCATCTCGTTCATCAGGCGCAGGATCGCCTGCTGCGCGACGTTGCGCTCGTTTTCCGCAGCGCGCTGATGCTGCTCCGCTTCGAGCTGGCGCGCGGCGAGTTCGCGCGTGTTCACCTGTGCCATGCGGCTCAGGGCGATGAGGCCGACGATCGCGGCGAGCGCGATGCCGAGTGTGGCCGGCGACAGGCCGCTGTTTGCAGAGGACAGCGCGGCGGAGAGATCGCGCGCACTCGTCGATAGGGGTTCGGAAGCGCCGAAGATGTCGCTGCCCGCCTTCTTCGCCTGCACGAGGGCCTGGATGTGCTGCAGGATGTCGTCGATGGCGTCGAGGGTTTCGGTCGCGCCGGTCGCGAATTCATTCACGCGTCGCCGCCCTTCGGGATCGGTGGTCGTCGTGCGCAACTCGTTGATCACTTCGGTGAGCGACTTGGCATCCTTGCCGAGCGCGAATGCCGTTTCCGGATCGATCGCGTTCGCGACCAGCAGCGCGTTCGCGTTCTTCGCGATGCGCTGCGTCAGCACGACGCTGTTGGTAGCGGCCGTGACGTCGCGTGCGTTGCTGCCGACTCGCGCCTGCACGATCTGCCGTGCCTGCTCGTACAGGGCCTCGTTCTGCTGATTGATCGTGGCCACCGACTGGTTGAGCACGAGGAGATTCTTTTCCTGGGCGATCAGCTGATTCGCGAGTTCGGCAGTCGGACGCCATTTCGCCGCGAGGTTATCCACCTGCGGTTGGACGCCCGCGGGCGCGGCCGGTAGGTCGCGGCCTTCGATGTTGCCGCCCTTGGCAAGCGCTTCGAGCAGGCCGGTGAAGCGGTTCGTGCTCGTGCGCAGTTCGGCGAAGGCCTGTGCGTTGCCCTGCAGGGCGAGCTGGGCGGCCTTGGCGATGCGCTGCGAGGTGGTCTCCATTTCGCCTGCCGCCGCGATGTAAGCGGTGGCGTTGCCCGATTGGCGGTACTGGTAGTAGAGCAGGCCCAGACCTGCGAAGGAGGCTGCCGCGAACACCGTGGCGAGCATGGCGAACCGGTTGGCGGTGCCGTTGGCGCGCTTCGCGCCGCCCTTGGATGCTGCCGGCTCGGGACCGCGCCGAGGCGGGGCCGCCTCCATGATCGTGGTGGCGAGTGGCGCGCCTTCCGGGTCGGCCTTCTTCTTTTTCTTGAAGTTCAGCGTCGGAAGCTTGAGGGCCATGGTGTGTGCTCCGCGAGATCGGATGATGGGTTGCCGTAATGGTTGGAGGAACGGGCCGCGTGCGTACTCACTCGAGTCCGGCCTGGAGGAAGGCGCGGTGCGCAAGCAGCGTCGGCACGTCGAGCCGCAGCCAGTGCTGGTCGCGGGCGTCGAGCAAGCGCTCGGTGACCCAGGGCCGCTCGTCCGCGCCGCCGTCGGGATCGGTGCGGAAGTCGTCCGGGTTGCGCAGTCCGAGGGCGTTCGAAATCAGCAGCGCGCAGTTCGTGCCGTGGCGTGCGCCAACGAGCAGCAGGCGTGCCGGTCCGCCGGGAACCGTGAGCGGACCGTTGTGGAAGGCGGAGAAGTCGACGACGCTGAACAGCGTGCCGCGCACGTTCGCGAGGCCGCGAAACCACTCGTGCGTGAGCGGTACGGACGCCAGCGGTGGAGCGGGCAGGATCTCGCCGCTGTCGGTGAGATTGATGAGCCAGTTTTCGCGTCCCGCCCGCACGCCCAGCAGTGCGCGGCGGTTGCCGCTTTGTGCTTCGGCAAAGCGCCGTACCAGGTCTTCCTGGAATTCGCGCAGGCTGAGTCGCTTGGCCATCGAGCGTCAGCCCAGCGCCTGGATGCGTGCGATGAGATCGGCCGGATTGACCGGCTTGACGAGGTAGTCGTGCGCGCCCTGGCGCATGCCCCAGATGCGGTCGGTCTCAAGCCCCTTGCTGGTGCACATGATGATCGGGATGCCGCTCGTCGCCGCGTCGCGCGAGATGGTGCGCGTGGCCTGGTAGCCGTTCATGCCGGGCATGACGACGTCCATCAGGATGAGGTCGGGCTTTTCGCTCTTGCTACGCACGATGGCATCCTCGCCGCTATCGGCGGTGACGACCTGGTAGCCCTTGGCCGTCAGAAGTTCGGTCAGGGCGAGGCGTTCGGTCGGGGAATCGTCGACCACCAGTATCTTCTTGATTGGCATTGCGATGGGACTCCAGTCAATGATCCGTGCCGGCCTTGCGTGCGGCATGGGTGGCGACCGCCTTGAGGAGGCTGTCCTTGGTGAAGGGCTTGGTGAGGTACTCGTCGGACCCGACCATGCGACCGCGTGCGCGGTCGAACAGGCCATCCTTGGACGACAGCATGATCACGGGCGTCGCGGCGAGCTGCGAGTTTTTCTTGATCAGCGCACAGGTCTGGTAGCCGTCGAGGCGCGGCATCATGATGTCGACGAAGATCACGTCGGGATGATGGTCGGCGATCTTCGCGAGCGCGTCGAAGCCGTCCTCGGCCAGCAGCACCTGGCAGCCGGAGTTGGTGAGAAATATCTCGGCGCTGCGGCGGATGGTGTTGCTGTCGTCGATCACCATCACCTTGAGTCCGGTCAGATCCATGGCTTCAATCCTTGCTGGCGGGCCCGGGGTGGTCGCAGCGCGCGCGTCCGTGCATCGCGCGGGTGCTGCGACATGCCGCCTGGTCCAGTGCGGCGACATATCCGTGTGTCGTTCGGGGCATGCTGCGGAGGTGCGGCGTCGAGCGTCCTGCATGCCGCTGCCCGCCCGGCTGCCGGGGTGCGCTCACGGAGGCCCCAAGCCTTGCCGCAGGCACAAGTGCCCCCGCCAGGGTGGCCGATGAGCGCGCGCGCCGGATGCTTCCGGTATGGGGGCGCGTATTGGCCATCTATAAGCATGCTCCGGGCAAATTGGCTGTAAAATCCGCCGCATCTTACCGCATTTTTCATGCCGTGCCAGATCAGCCGTCTGGTATAGACGGCAGATTCCTTCATGCCCCTCGGATTCACCGCTGTTCCCCCTGTCGTGCTGTGCTTTGCGACCAGCGACGCGACTGCCGGCTCCGGCCTCCAGTCGGATGTGCTGACGCTTGCGAGCATGGGATGTCACCCCCTGTCGGTCGTCGCGGCGATCTCGGTGCGCGACACGCGCGGCGTCGAGGAGTTGCTGGCGCTGGATAGCGACGCCGTCGATGCGCAGGCGCGTGCCTTGCTCGAGGACATCCCGGTGCAGGCCTTCAAGCTGGGCATGGTCGGCAGCGTCGAGAATGTCGCGGCGATCGCCGAAATTCTCTCCGATTATCCCGATGTCCCGCTGGTGCTGGAGCCGGCGCTGTCCATCGTGGATGGCGAGGAGGCCGCGGGCGAGGACATGCTGGCGGCGCTTGCGGAGCTGGTGCTGCCGCAGGTGACGGTGCTGGTCGCGAGTCGCAGCGAGGTGTTGCAGTTGGCCGCCCTGACGCCCCCGGGCGGCGACGATGACGACAGCGACGAGGCCGTCGACGCCGACGAGTTCGACGAGCTCGGCGAGCTTTTCGCGCCCGGCGAAATGGAAGGAGACGTCGTCGGGGATGACGACGACGCGGACGAGGAGGACGATGCCCTGTCGCTTGCGGATGCGATCGCGCGCGTGCTCGGGCGTGGCGTGGGCTACGTGCTGCTGACTGGCGCCGGCGAGCCCGGGCCGCAGTTCGTCAACGTGCTGGTCGGGCGCGAGGGCGTCGTGCGCACGGATGCGTGGGAGCGCCTGCCGGGCCGCTTCCTTGGCGCCGGCGCGACGCTGGCCGCTGCGCTCGTCGGGGCGCTGGCGCATGGCATGACGGTGGCCGAGGCGATGGGCGAGGCGCAGGAATTCACCTGGCAGGCGTTGTCCAGCGCCTATCGGCCCGGTATGGGCATGGCCGTTCCGGACCGTTTCTTCTGGGCGAGGGCGAACGAGGATGACGATGGCAAAGCGTGAGCACGCCTTGCGCGGGCTATATCTGATCACCCCCGATACGGCGGACAGTGAGGCGCTGCTGACCGGTGTCCGCAGCGCGCTCGCCGGGCGCCCCGCGCTGCTGCAGTACCGCAGCAAGCAGGCGGATGTGGCGCGGCGACGGGAGCAGGCGGCAGCGATCGCGGTACTGTGCCGCGAGGCTGCCGTGCCCTTCATCGTCAATGACAGCCTCGAACTCGCGCTCGCGGTAGGGGCCGATGGCGTGCACCTCGGGCGCGACGACGGCGACCTGCGTGCGGCGCGTGCAGCGCTGGGGCCGGAGCGCATCCTCGGCGTGACCTGCTACAACGAATGGGCGCGGGCGGAGGAGGGGGCCGCCGCGGGAGCCGATTACGTCGCCTTCGGTGCGCTGTTCGCATCCCCGACCAAGCCCGCCGCGGTGCATGCGCCGCTCGAACTGCTGACTCGCGCGCGCCGCGAGCTGAAGCTGCCGATTGCGGCGATCGGCGGCATCACGCTGGACAACGCTCCGCAGGCGATTAAGGCGGGAGCCGACCTGCTGGCGGTGATTTCCGACGTCTTCGATGATCCTGATCCAGGGGGGCGTGCGGCGGCGTATCGCGCCGCCTTCGGGCTGTCCGGCTGAGTCCGTGGCGCGGTATTCCGCCCTTCCCGCAGTTTCCTTTTTTCGATCCATTTCCTCTTTGCCAATCGACGAGTGCAACCCGATATGACGAGCAAGAACGAACTCCTCTTCCAGCGTGCCCAGAAAACCATCCCCGGTGGCGTCAATTCGCCCGTGCGGGCCTTCCGCTCGGTCGGCGGTTCGCCGCGCTTCATCGAGCGTGCGCAAGGGGCGCGCGTATGGGATGCGGACGGCAAGGACTACATCGACTACGTCGGTTCGTGGGGGCCGGCGATCACCGGTCACGCCCATCCGGCCATCGTCGAGGCGGTGCGCGAGGCGGCGCTGCGCGGGCTGTCCTTCGGCGCACCGACCGAAGGCGAAGTCGAGATGGCCGAACTGATCTGCGAACTGATGCCGTCGATCGAAATGGTGCGGCTGGTGAGCTCGGGCACCGAGGCGACGATGAGCGCGATCCGCCTCGCACGCGGCTTCACCGGGCGCGATGGGATCATCAAGTTCGAGGGCTGCTACCACGGCCACGCCGACAGCCTGCTGGTGAAGGCGGGCTCGGGCCTGCTGACCTTCGGCAACCCGTCCTCGGGCGGCGTGCCGGCGGACTTCGCGAAGCACACGATCGTGCTCGACTACAACGACCTGGGGCAGGTCGAGGACGTCTTCAAGGCGCGCGGCAACGAGATCGCCGCGGTGATCGTCGAGGCGATTGCCGGCAACATGAACCTGATCAAGCCCCTGCCGGGCTTCCTCGAGGGGCTGCGCGAGCTGTGCACGAAGTACGGCGCCGTGTTGATCTTCGACGAGGTCATGACCGGCTTCCGCGTCGGCCCGCAGGGCGTGCAGGGCCTCTACGGCATCACCCCCGACCTGACGACGCTGGGCAAAGTGATCGGTGGCGGCATGCCGGTGGGCGCCTTCGGCGGCCGGCGCGACATCATGCATCACATCGCGCCGCTGGGTTCGGTGTATCAGGCCGGCACGCTGTCGGGCAGCCCGGTCGCGGTCGCGGCGGGCCTGGTGTCGCTGCAGCTGGTGCGCGAGCCGGGTTTCTACGACACGCTCGCGGCGCGTGCGACGCAGCTGGTGGACGGGCTGTCGGCGGCGGCGCGCGACGCGGGCGTGACCTTCTGCGCCGATTCGGTCGGCGGCATGTTCGGCCTGTATTTCGCGCAGGGCGTGCCGCGCTCCTACACCGAAGTGATGGCCTCGGACCGCGACACCTTCAACCGCTTCTTCCACGCGTTGCTGGATGCCGGGCACTACTTCGCGCCCTCGGCCTTCGAGGCGGGCTTCGTGTCGGCGGCGCACACGGCGGCGGATGTGGACGCGACGATCGCGGCGGCAAGGACGGTGTTCGCAGCGCTGCGCTGAGCGGAGGCGTGAGCGTAGGGCGGATGAGCCGAGGCCTCATTTGGCAATCACTCCGCCGTATGTGCAAATTTCGGGCGCTGCGTGGCGGAAGGCGCTTCGCTTTTCCGCCCTACGGCCTATCCCGCAACGCGTAGGCTCCTTGCTTCAGAGCAGGATCAGCGTCGCGAGTCCGAGGAAGATGAAGAAGCCGCCCGAGTCGGTGAGGGCGGTGATCATCACCGAGCCGCCCATGGCCGGGTCGGCACCGAAGCGCAGGCGCACCATGGGGATCAGCACGCCGGCGCAGGCGGCGAGCAACAGGTTCAGCGTCATCGCCGCGGTCATCACCGCGCCGAGCGAGGCACTGCCGTAGAGTGCCCAGGCGAGGAGCCCGAGCAGCCCGCCCCACACGAGGCCGTTGACGACGGCGACGCCCATCTCCTTGCGCATCAGGCGCTGCATCGCGGACTGCTCGACCTGGCCCATCGCGATCGCGCGCACGATCATCGTGACCGTCTGGTTGCCCGAGTTGCCGCCGATGCCGGCGACGATGGGCATCAGCGCGGCCAGCGCGACGAGTTTCTCGATCGAACCCTCGAAGGCGCCGATCACGCGCGAGGCGATGAAGGCGGTGACGAGGTTGATCGCCAGCCACGCCCAGCGGTTCTTAACCGAGTCCCACACCGAGGCGAAGATGTCTTCCTCTTCGCGCAGACCGGCGTGGCTGAGGATCTCGTGCTCGGATTCCTCGCGGATGTAATCGACGACATCGGCGACCGTCAGCCGGCCGATCACGCGCTTCTCGCCATCGATCACCGGCGCCGATATGAGGTCGTAGCGTTCGAAGGCCTGGGCCGCGTCGTCGGCTTCGTCCTCGGGCTCGAAGCTGATGACGTTTTCCTTGTGCATGACCTCGCCGACGACCATCTCGGGGTCGTTGATGAGCAGCGATTCCAGCGTCAGGATGCCTTTCAGGTGGTCTTCGCGGTCGATCACGAAGAGCTTGTCGGTGTGGTCCGGCAGCTCGTCGAAGCGGCGCAGGTAACGCAGCACGACCTCGAGCGTGACGTCCTCGCGGACCGTCACCATGTCGAAGTCCATCAGTGCGCCGACCGATTCCTCCGGGAAGGACATCGCCGCGCGCAGCTGTTCGCGTTCCTCGCTGTCGAGGGACTGGAACACGTCCAGCATGACCTCGGGCGGCAGGTCGGGCGCGAGGTCGGCGAGCTCGTCCGCATCGAGGGTTTCCGCTGCGGCCTTGAGCTCGTGCGGGTCCATCGTCTCGATGAGGGACTCGCGCACCGCGTCGGAGACTTCCAGCAGGATGTCGCCGTCGCGCTCGGCCTTGACGAGATCCCACACGAACAGGCGGTCCTCGAGCGGCAGCGCCTCGAGGATGTAGGCGATGTCTGCGGGGTGCAGCGTGTCGAGCTTGGCCTGGAGTTCGGCGACGTGCTGCTTGTGGACGAGATTCTCGACCAGCTCGTGGCGGGGCATGTCCTGCCGATGGACGAGATCTTCCACCACCTTGTGGCGTGCCAGCAGCTCCTGCACTTCGCGCAGGTGCTGCTGGACGTCTTCCGGGTGGCGTTCGTCCTGCTCGCTCATCGGCGCCTCCGGGCGGTGTGTGGGATCTGTCGTAAGGCGCGAATTCTACGGACTTCGCGGTGCTCTTGCGACCCCGGAAGGCCGAAAATGTTGCGACGCGTCAGTCGCGCGCCGTGGCGCGGCTGTGAAGACGGCTCAAGGCACCTGGGCGTAGGCCATGCGCCCGCGGATGCGTGCCGCGTGGGCCGCCAGCCGTGGGCCGAACTGCTTCTCGTACTTGCGCGGATTGGGCAGCATCACCGCGAGGCGCGCGGCTTGGTCGGGGCCCAGCCGGCTGGCCGGAACGCCGTAGTAGCGGCGCGCGGCCGCTTCGCAACCGAAGATGCCGGTCCCCCATTCGACGACGTTGAGATACACCTCGAGGATGCGGCGTTTGCTCCACACGGTCTCGATCATCACGGTGATGACCGCTTCCTGTGCCTTGCGGAAGTAGCTGCGCGTCGGCGACAGGAACAGGTTCTTTGCAAGCTGCTGGCTGATCGTGGAGCCGCCCGCGACCGCACGGCCCTTGCGCTGGTTCTTCTCCATTGCGCGCTGGATGCCT
This sequence comes from Azoarcus sp. CIB, assembly GCF_001190925.1. Classification (NCBI taxonomy): domain Bacteria; kingdom Pseudomonadati; phylum Pseudomonadota; class Betaproteobacteria; order Rhodocyclales; family Zoogloeaceae; genus Azoarcus; species Azoarcus sp. CIB. The sequence continues at coordinate 4,329,253 of NZ_CP011072.1, read as the reverse complement.
TCCCAGTCGAAGCCTTCATGGTCGACGAAGCTGTCGTCCTCGGCGGCAATCACGGCGCGCTTGAGGTGGATGGAGATGCGCTCGTAGGGCGCCCATTCGTGGCGCAGTTCGGCATTGGGGCGCTTCTCCTGCAGCTCGTCGAGGCGGATGTCCATGAAGCTGGTGCTGGACGGGTTGAAGTGGCTCCACCACAGCACCAGCAGGAGAATCCACAGCTGGTACAACAGCAGCAGCGCGACGAGCGCCACGCACACCCAGCCCGCGCGCCGCAGGAGCGTTTTCATCTGCCTTCAATCTGGTGCCGCAACTCGGCGAGGACCGGTGCGGTCGCGGGGCGCACGCCGCGCCACAGCAGGAAGCTCTCTGCCGCCTGCTCGACGAGCATGCCGAGGCCGTCGGCGAGCCGTGCGGCGCCGTCACTGCGGGCCGCGACGAGGAAGGGCGTCTCGCCGCGGCCGTACATCATGTCGTAGGCTAGCGCGCCGGGTGCGTACAGGCCGGGCGGCAGCGGCGGGGCCTCGTCGGCGAGGCTCGCAGCGGTCGCGTTGATGACGACGTCGAACTGCGATCCGGCGAGATCCGCGAAGCTGCCGGCGGCGAGCGGCGTGCTGCCGGCGGCCGTGGAGAATTCGGCGACGAGCGCTTCGGCGCGCGGCACGGTGCGGTTCGCGAGCGTGAGGCGGGCGGGGGTGGCCGACAGCAGGGGCAGCATCACGCCGCGCGCGGCGCCGCCCGCGCCGAGCAGCAGGATGCGGCGGCCGGCGAGCGGGCAGTCGAGGTTGTGCGTGAGATCGCGCACGAGGCCGGCACCGTCGGTGTTGTCGCCGTAGATGCCGTCGGCGTCGAACTTGAGGGTGTTCACGGCGCCGGCGGCCTGTGCGCGCGGCGAGCGGCGCTCGGCCAGCGCGAAGGCTTCGAGCTTGAACGGGACCGTGACGTTGCAGCCGCGTCCGCCGGCGGCGCGGAACCCGGCGACCGTTGCGGCGAAGCCGTCGAGCGGCGCGAGCAGCGCCTCGTAGGTGAGCGTCTGTCCGGTCTGCGTGGCAAAGGCGGCGTGGATCACCGGCGATTTGCTGTGCGCGACGGGGTTTCCGATGACGGCGTAGCGGTCCATGAGCGTGGCGTGTCTAGTGGGCGGTGAGCCGGTCGGCGTTGGTGAAGGTCCAGGTCCTCACGATCTCGAGGATGTCGGTGTCCGCGCGGATGTTGTCGGGAAAGGGGGCAAACGGGCCGGCTTGCTTGACGATGCGCAGCGCGGCTTCGTCGAGCACTTTCTCTCCCGAGGAACGCATGATTTCGGCTCGTTCGACCGAACCGTCGGCCTTGATCGCAACGTACAGCAATAAACTGCCATACAGTCGGCCGCGCGCAGCGTCAGGGTAGTTGAGGGTGCCGACGCGTTCTATCTTCTGCCGCCAGTCCTCGACGTACTGCGCAAAACGATATTCCTTCGCGCGCGCCGCGGTGAGCGGCGTCTTGCGCGGACGCTTCGCGTATTCCTCAAGTTTGCGTTCGATCTCGGCCTCGAGGCGCGCGGCGGCCGCCACGCTGTCGAGCAGGTCGAGGCCCGACGGTTTCGGCTCGATGGCCGCAGGATCGGGCTGCTGCACGGCGGCCTGGGTCTGCGCGGCCGATTTTGGTGCCGTCATGACCTCGGGGCGGGCGGCGCTGCGATCCGAGGTACGCTTGCGCGACTCGGTGAGGGTGTCGCCGTCGCGCTGCGTGGGCTGGGGCGGCAGCGGCGACTTCGGGCGCACGTTCTGTTCGCTGGTGCCGCCGCCGTCGAGGTTGGCCTGCGCGAGCACGTCGGCCTTTTCCGGGGCGCGTGCGTGGCGTGCGTTGACGAGCACCACTTCCAGGCCGCGGTCGGGTTCCCGTGGTCGCGGTCCGACGTCCATCGTGAAGCCGATCGACAGCGCCAGCGCATGGATCGCGAGCGACAGCAGGAAGGCGATCGCGAGCAGCGGGTCGCCTTGCAGGATTCCCGTTCCGCGTCGGGTCGTGAGTGGCGTGGCGACCACGGCGGCGGGGCGTGCCGGCCCGCTGGTCGTGTGCGGTGTGCGAGGGGCGATGATGCGATCCATGCCGTCCGGCGTTCAGTTGCCTTCGAGTGCTGCGTCGGCCGCTTCCGCGGGATCGGGCTCGGCGAGCATCTCGACGAAGCGTGCGCTGATGTCGACGTCGAGCAGGTCGCTGTGTTCGACCGTCAGGCGCACGCGCGTGCCCGGCAGCATCACCGGCAGCGAGGGCACCTTGACCATCAGCGGGATCGCGTCGAGGCGCACGAGGTTGTCGCGCAGCACCTTGCCATCGACGGTGATGCCCGGCTGCTGGCGTAGCCAGCGCAGGCACCAGTAGCGTTCCATCTGGCGCTGGAAGTCGGCGTAGGCGGCGTAGGTGACGTCGAAGTCGCGCATCGCGGCCATCAGGTCGGCGGACTTCGGTGCGAACGCGGGCGCTTCGTCGCGCAGTACCGAGACGATCTGCCACTGGTTGACCATGTCGACATAGCGGCGCAGCGGCGAGCTCGACCATGCGTAACAGTCCACGCCGAGGCCGTCGTGCGGGCCGGCGGCGGTGGACATGCGCACCTTGCCGCCGCTCTGCACGCGGTACAGGCCGGGAATGCCGGCTTCGTCGAGGAGCTTGCCCCAGGTGGAGTTGGCGAGAATCATCATCTCGGCGACCAGCTTGTCGAGTGGCGACCCGCGCTTGCGCTGGGTGATCGTGACGTAGCCAGGGCCGTCCGCGGTGTGCGTCTGCCAGTCGACATAGAAGTTGAAGTCGACCTGGTTGCGGTTGTCCTCGGCCTTGCCGCGGCCGGCCTCGAGCACGTTGGCGAGATCCCACAGCAGCGTGAGTTCGCGCTTCCACTTGAAGTCGGGGCCACCGGAGTGGTCGTGCAGCACCTGCTCGTTGAAGAGCGGCTCGATATCGTGGTGGCGCAGGTTCGCGACGATGGGCACGCGCTCGACGACGGTCTCGTGGCGCTGGACGGCGAGTGCCGCGGTGACGTCGAGATACAGCGATACGGCGGGGCATTCGCGGCCGGCGGCGAGCGTGAAGGTCTCGACGATCGCATCGGGCAGCATCGTGATCTTGTTGCCCGGCATATACACGGTGGACAGGCGTCGGCGCGCGATCGCGTCGAGCGAGGAGCCGCGTGCGAAGCCGAGCGCGGGTGCGGCGATGTGGATGCCGATGCGCCAGCCGCCGCCTTCGCGCGGCGTCACCGAGAAGGCGTCGTCGATTTCGGTGGTGGTGGCGTCGTCGATCGAGAACGCGGCGACCTGCGCGAGCGGCAGATCCGCCGGATCGGTCGGGGCTTCGAACCTCGGGAAGGCGGTGCCTTCCTCGAAGTATTCGAACAGAAAGCGGTTGTAGTGGAAGTCGTAGCTCGACTCCAGCGCGCCGCATTGCAGCAGCAGGCGCGGGGCCGATAGCCCGGCGTCTACGCAGGCGGCCTCGAAGGCCTTGGTCTCGACGCGGTTGCGGTCGGGGCGGTAGAGGAGTTGCGGCAGCATGCCGGCGATCTCGGCCGGCATCCGGCCCGCGACCAGCTCGGCGCGCATGCGCTCGATCGCTTCGGCCTGCTGGCGCTTCTTCTCCTGGCCGGCGAGCGCGGCCTGCAGGATGTCGGTGGGCGCCTTGCGGAAGCGGCCGCGGCCCTTGCGATGGAAGTACATCGGCGCCGAGTGCAGGCGCAGCAGGATGCTCGCGGATTCGACGGCATTCGGTGCGTGGCCGTGGTATTCGGCGGCAAACGCGTCGAAGGCGAACTCGTCGTCGCCGCACACTTCCCACAGGAAGGCGGTGTCCAGTTCCTCGGCGCCGGCTTCGGCGCGGTTGAGCAGGTCGCCCGGCGACGGCTCGCGGAAGCGCATCAGCACGTGGTTGCTTTTCAGCTTCACGCGCTTGCCGTGGGACGTCTCGACCTGCAGCGAGGAATCGTTATCAGCGAGGATGGTCCCGGCCTTGAAGGCCCCATCCTCTTCGAACAGCACGAACATCGGAACCGCCATACTTGAGCAAGCCCGACAGTTTAAAGGATTCGACCGCCGGGCGCAGAGGGCTGCCGCGGACTATCGTGTCGCGCGGCTCGCCCGCAGCATGTCGACCGAATAGACGGCGAGCGCCGCCCAGATCAGCGCGAAGCCGGCGAGCTGGCCGGCGTCGAAGGGTTCGCGGAAGACGAACACCGCGAGCACGAAGTTGATGCTGGGTGCGAGGTACTGCAGGAAGCCGATCGTGGATAGCGGCAGGCGCTGGGCGCCGATCGCGAACAGCATCAGCGGCACGGCGGTGAGCACGCCGGCGAGCGGCAGCAGCGCGTCGGTGGCGAGGTCCTGGCCGAATTGCAGGCTGCCGCGGCTGGCGAGCCAGATCAGCCAGCCGATCGCGAGCGGCGCGGTGACCAGGGTTTCGACGAACAGACCGTTGATCGCGTCGACCGGCGCGCGCTTCCTGAGCAGGCCATACAGGCCGAAGGTGATCGCGAGGAAGAGTGCGATCCACGGCAGCGCGCCGACCTGCCACACGCGCCACGCCACGCCGGCGCAGGCGAGCGCGACCGCCGCCTGCTGCAGCGGACGCATGCGCTCTCCGAGTACGAGGCGGCCGAGCAGGATGCTCACCAGCGGATTGATGAAGTAGCCCAAGCTCGCCTCGATGAGACGGTTTTCCGAGATTGCCCACACGAAGACCAGCCAGTTGCTGCCGGTGAGCGAGGCCGACAGCGCGAGCAGTCCGATCAGGCGCGGCTGGGCCATAAGGCGGCGCAGGCCGTCGAAGCCGCGCCACAGCGCGAGCAGCGCGAGGAGGAAGACGACCGACCACAGCACGCGGTGCGCGACGATCTCGCCCGGCGACACGCTGCCGACCGCCTTGAAGTAGAGCGGCATCAGCCCCCAGATCGTGAATGCGATCAGCGTCGCGACGACGCCCTGGCGGCGCCGTTGCGAATCGATTGCGGCCGCGGTCATGAACGCGCGGTCGCGACCAGCGCGAGGGCTTCGACGGTGTAGTCGCCGTCCTTGCTGCGATGGCTTTCGAGGTCGGCTTCGACTGCGGCGCGCAGGGCAGCTTGAGTGGCTTCGGGCAGGCGCGAGAGGGCTTCGGCCGCGCCGCCGGCGAGATCGAGGAAGGCCTGCCAGTAGCTTTCCGCGTCGGGAAAGTGGCAGCGGAAGGGGCAGGGCGCGATGCGTACGTCCGCGAAGCCGGCTTCGGTCAGAGCGGTCGTCAGTGCGGCGTCGTCGCCGAAGCGGAACACCGAGGGACGGGCGACCTTGGGGGGCGGGAGCTGCCGGGCGATGCAGTCCTGTGCGCGCGCGATCAGCGGCACGGACTCGCGCGGGCCCCACACCGAGAGTGCGACGCGTCCGCCGGGGCGCAGCACGCGGCGCATCTCGGCGAGCGCCTGCTGCGGGTGCGGGAACATGAAGAGCGCGAGGCCGGCGAGCACGCGGTCGAAGCTCGCGTCGGGCAGGCACAGGCGTTCGGCGTCGGCCGCGGCGAAGCCGAGCGCGTCGGCCTTGCCCTCGGTGGCCGTGCGGCGGGCGCCCTCGGCGAGCATGCCGTCGGCGATGTCGCTCGCGAGCACCCAGCCGCCCGGCGCGATGCGGGCGGCGGCGTCGCGGGCGAGCAATCCCGGTCCGCTCGCGAGATCGAGCACCCGCTGGCCGGGCGCTAGATCCGCCGCATCGAGCAAGGCCTGCGCGAGGTCGGCGCGCAGATGGGCGCCGTCGGCGTAGCGCGCGGCGATGCGGTTGAAGCCGGCGCGCTCCTGCGCCTTGAAGCGGCGCGCGTCGAAGTCTGCGGGCGCGCTCATCGTGCGGCGAGCCCGGCGAAGGCGATCACGTCGTCGAGGTAGTCGGTCCAGCGCGAGAAGCCGTGGTCGCCGCCTTCGAGCACGGTCTGGCGCGCGCCGGCGTACTTCGCGACCGCGTCGCGGTAGTCCAGCACCTCGTCGCCGGTCTCGACCATCAGCCAGAAGTTCTGCGGGCGCGCGATCGTCGCGACGTCCATCGCGCGCAGCTGGGCGATGTAGGCGTCCTTGAAGTCGAAGGTTTCACCCGTGTAGAGGTTGGTCTGCTCGCCGACGTAGGCTTCCAGCGACAGCGGCGCGACGACGGCCGGATTCACGAGCACGGCCCTGAGGTCGTGCTTCTCGGCGAGGTGCGTCGCGTAGTAGCCGCCCAGCGAGCTGCCGACCAGCGTCGGCGCGAGGGCGGGACGTTCCGTGCGGCAGCGCGCGATCCGGCGTTCGACGAGCGCGATCGCGGCGTCCGGTTCGGGCGGCAGCAGCTCGCACCAGAATTCCTCGCCCAGCCCCTTCGCAAGCATGTGGCGCTGCAGCGCCTGCGCCTTGATCGACGCGGGAGCCGAGCGGAAACCGTGCAGGTAGATGATCATCGCGTATGCAGGAGCTGTGACGGAGCCCCTAGTTTAACCACGGACGGCGGATTCCCGGTCGCTCAGACCTCGCTCCACGCGACGAGACCGAACTTCCACGTCGCCAGCACGATGAGGCCGAAGATGATGCGGTACCACGCGAAGACGATGAAGGTGTGATTGGAGACGAAGCGGATGAAGGTCTTCACCGCCCACATCGCGGCGACGAAGGACGCGACGAAGCCGACCGCGAACACCGGCAGGTCGCCGGCGTGGAGCATGTCGCGCGCCTTGTAGAGGTCGTACGCCGTCGCCGCAAACATCGTCGGGATCGCGAGGAAGAAGGAGAACTCTGCCGCCGTCTTGCGCGACAGGCCGAACACCAGCCCGCCCATGATGGTCGCGCCCGAGCGCGAGGTGCCGGGAATCATCGCCAGCGCCTGCGCGAAGCCGACCTTGAGCGCGTCCGGCCAGCGCATCTCGTCGACGGCATTGATGCGCGGATGGTAGCTGCGCTTTTCCAGCCACAGGATCACGAAGCCGCCGACGATCAGCGCGGTCGCGACGGTGAGCGGGTTGAAGAGCAGCGCCTTGATCTTCGAGTGGAACATCACGCCCAGCACGGCTGCGGGCAGAAAGCCGACGATCAGCAGGCCGACGAAGCGCTGCGCGGCGGGATCGCTGACGACGCCGGTCGCGACGTGCACGAGGCGCTCGCGGTAATCCCAGCACACCGCGAGGATCGCCGCGAGCTGGATCACGATCTTGAACACCTTGCTGGCCTCGTCGTTGTAGCCGAGCAGATCGCCGAAGATGATCAGGTGGCCGGTCGAGGAAACCGGCAGGAATTCGGTGAGGCCTTCGATGATGCCGAGAAGCAGGGCGACGAACAGCTGGGCGAGATCCATGAGGCGTGGCGGCTTGCGCCGGGGCGATGATGAACGAAAGGCGCGATGATACCCCTCGTCATGTTGCAGTACGGCACAAATCGTCCCTCAGTCGCAACGGAACGTAAGCGTCAGGCCGGAGCGGTGAGCGTTTCCAGATCGGTCAGCCACCGCATCGCGGACTCGCGATGCGTGCCGCACATCTGCGGGCTGGGGGCGAGGCTGCCGCATACTGTGGGGCGACGCGGGTCGCCGAAGAGACGGCAGCGGTCGGCCTCGTCGAGCTGGACGCAGCGCACGCCGGCGGGCTTGCCGCCCTCCATGCCGGGAATGGGGCTGGAGATGGACGGAGCGATGCAGCAGGCGGCGCAGGCCGCGCGGCATTCCATCGTTCAGGCGCGCGCGGGCAGCGCGCGCCACCACGCAAGGATGTCGGCGACCTTCGGTTCGAGGAGCGTCGACTGGCCACCGGTGAAGTGCTGCCATTCGGCGAGGAAGCGCTCCCCCACCGCCGTGATGACCGGCACGCCGCTCGTCACCGCCATCGCCATCTCGGTCCGCAGTCCCGCTCCGCTCACTTCCTGCGCGCCGAACTTGTTGATGAAGACGAGTTCCGCGCCGCGTTCGAGCGCACCGCGGACCGCGACCGCGGCATGCGCGAGCGCGTCCGGATCGAGCCGGCAGGCCTCCGACCCGCTGCCCAGATCCTGCGACAGGGCGAAGCGCTCGCCCGATGCGAGATCCTCCAGTTCCATGCCGCAGGGGTCATTGATCGTCGTCGGGATGTCGTGTTGCAGGATGCCACCCAGCCGCACCCCTGCGCCGGCGAGTGTGCGTGCGGCCTCCAGGAGCACCGGCTCGATGTGGTCGGTGGGGCGATAGACGATGGCGGCGATCGGCAGGGATTGGTCGGTGGTCATGGTGGTGGCGCGCGTGGGTGATCCGCCATTGTCTCACCCCGCGGCGCCCGGACGAAACAGGGGGCGCGCGGCCCCTTGCGGGGCCTTCGTCAGTAGCCGCCTCCGCCGCCTCGCATGCTGTCGCGGGACGGGGCCGATGACTGCGTGCCGTCCGTCGCGGTCGTCGCACACCCTGTGCCGGCTGCGAGAAGGCTCGTGACGAGCGCCGTGAATAGGGCTGTCAGCAATCTGCCCATCGCGGGATCCTCCATCGACCGTTCCTCCGGCCAGCCGCTGGTGCGGATGGTGCCGGCGAAACGTAGATGTTGGAGGGGGCGACAGGGGCGAAGTTCGTGCCGTCGCGGGCTTTGTCGGGCGCTTCTCAGCGCGCCGCGGCGGCGTCGCGGGCCGCCCTCATTGCCTCGGCACGCTGCTTCGCCATGTCCATCAGCGGCGGATAGGGACCGTAGCGGTGCTGCTCGGCCGAGGCGCCATCGACGTAGGGCGGGAAGGCGGCATCCACCGGCTTGTTCCAGCGCGCAGGGAAGTCCTTGTCGAGGCCGGCCTTGATCGGACGCGGCTTCGACAGCACGTAGCCGGCAACGTCGAAGGCTTCGTCGTCGCTCAGGACCGGCGCCGCGTGGGTGGTGCCCTGCGGCATGTTGTGCTTGATGAAGGCCGCCGCGGTCAGCATGCGGTTCATGCCGGCGCCGTTGTTGAAGGTGTCCTTGCCCCACAGCGGCGGGAATACATAGCCCTCGGCGTCGCCGGGCTTGCCGCGGCGCTGGCCTTGGCCGTCCACGCCGTGGCAGGCGGCGCAGTTCCTGGCATACACGGCCTCGCCGGCGGCGAGGTCGGCGCGACGGTTGGGCACCTTGATCTGCTTCGCTCCGGCGCCCTCGACCTTCGCGCCAACCGGCACGCCGCGGGACATGTAATGGATGTAGGCCGCGAAAGCCTTCATCTCGCGCGAATCGAGCGGCAGCGCCTGGCCGTTCATGCTGCGCTCCATGCACCCGTTCACGCGTTCCTCGACCGAGCTGATCGCGTCCTCGCGCGCGCGGTATTGGGGGAAAGTCGCGGCGACGCCGACCCAGGGCATCGCGTAGGGCTTGGTGGCGTCGTTCTGGTGGCAGGACGTGCAGGCGAGGTTGTTGCCGGCGAAGCGCATGCTGCGCTCCTGCACTTCCGGTCCGATGACGGCGAATGTGCGGGTCGTGAGTTCGTGGCCGTAGCGCACGAGTTCCCCGTAGGCGTCCTTCGGCAGGGTGTCGAGGGTGGGGGCGGGACGGTCGATCAGGCTGAGCGTGGGAGTTTGCTGGGCGAGCGCGGGTGTCGCCACCAGCAGGAGTCCGAGGCTGGCCGCCGCGAAACGTGCATGCATGAAATTCTCTCTCGTTAAGTGTCAATAAATTATCAAATTCTTATATATAGACTCTATAGATTCCGTTTCAGGCGTGCAACGGTTCGAGCCTTAAGACTGCCCGCTTTGGGCTCGGGGTTTACCTTGATGGATCAAGAGATTGCGCGATGGCGGTGTCGTCGCCGATCGCGGCCGGCGACCACGCTGCCCCGCACAAAAAAATACGGGCCGCACTGGGCGGCCCGTCTTCGTTGCCTGCTGCGTCGCGCGATAGCGTCAGATCTTCTTGTACACCTCGGCGCCGGCCTTGACGAACTCGACCGACTTCACTTCCATCCCCTTCTGCAGCGCTTCCTCTTCCTTCAGGCCTTCCTTCGCGGCGAAGTCGCGCACGTCCTGCGTGATCTTCATCGAGCAGAAGTGCGGGCCGCACATCGAGCAGAAGTGGGCGACCTTGGCGGACTCCTTCGGCAGTGTCTCGTCGTGGAAGCTCTTCGCCTTGTCCGGGTCGAGGCCGAGGTTGAACTGGTCTTCCCAGCGGAACTCGAAGCGTGCCTTGCTCAATGCGTTGTCGCGGATCTGCGCGCCGGGGTGGCCCTTCGCGAGGTCGGCGGCGTGCGCGGCGAGCTTGTAGGTGATGATGCCTTCCTTGACGTCGTTCTTGTCCGGCAGGCCCAGGTGTTCCTTCGGCGTCACGTAGCACAGCATCGCGGTGCCGTACCAGCCGATCTGCGCGGCGCCGATGCCGCTGGTGATGTGGTCGTAGCCCGGCGCGATGTCGGTGGTCAGCGGCCCGAGCGTGTAGAAGGGCGCTTCCTTGCAGTGCTCGAGCTGGAGATCCATGTTCTCCTTGATGAGGTGCATCGGCACGTGGCCCGGACCTTCGATGATGGTCTGCACGTCGTGCTTCCACGCGATGTCGGTGAGCTCGCCAAGGGTCTTCAATTCACCGAGCTGCGCGTCGTCGTTGGCGTCGTAGATCGAACCCGGACGCAGGCCGTCGCCGAGCGAGAAGGCCACGTCATAGGCCTTCATGATTTCGCAGATGTCCTCGAAGTGCGTGTAGAGGAAGCTTTCCTTGTGGTGCGCGAGACACCACTTCGCCATGATCGAGCCGCCGCGCGAGACGATGCCGGTCATGCGGTTCGCCGTCATCGGCACGTAGCGCAGCAGCACGCCGGCGTGGATCGTGAAGTAGTCGACGCCTTGCTCGGCCTGTTCGATCAGCGTGTCGCGGAAGATCTCCCAGGTGAGGTCCTCGGCCTTGCCGTTCACCTTTTCCAGCGCCTGGTAGATCGGCACCGTGCCGATCGGCACCGGCGAGTTGCGGATGATCCACTCGCGCGTCTCGTGGATGTTCTTGCCGGTCGAGAGATCCATCACGGTGTCGCCGCCCCAGCGGATCGACCAGGTCATCTTGTCGACCTCTTCCGAGATCGACGAACCGAGCGCCGAGTTGCCGATGTTGGCGTTGATCTTCACGAGGAAGTTGCGGCCGATGATCATCGGCTCGCTTTCCGGGTGGTTGATGTTGTTCGGGATGATCGCGCGGCCGCGCGCGACTTCGGAACGCACGAACTCGGGCGTGATCTCCTCGGGGATCGACGCGCCGAAATGCTGGCCCGGATGCTGGCGGGTCAGGAGCTTCGCCATCTTCTCGCCGGTCGGGCCTGTGCCGCGCAGCGTCTCGACGTAGGCGCGGCGGTTCATGTTCTCGCGGATCGCGACGTATTCCATCTCGGGCGTGATGATGCCCTTACGCGCGTAGTGCATCTGCGACACGTTCATGCCGGGCTTGGCGCGGCGCGGATGGCGGTGCAGGCCGGGGAAGCGCAGCTCGTCGAGCGACTGGTCCGCGGCGCGCTGGCGGCCGAATTCGGAGGAGAGGTCCGCGAGCACTTCGGTGTCGCCGCGATCCTCGATCCACTTGTTGCGCAGCGCGGGCAGGCCCGAGCGGATGTCGATCTTCGCCGTTGGGTCGGTATAGGGGCCGGACGTGTCATAGACGAAGATCGGCGGGTTCTTCTCGCCGCCGAAGGCGGTCGGCGTGTCGGCCTGCGAGATCTCGCGCATCGGCACGCGGATGTCGGGGCGCGAGCCTTCGACGTAGATCTTGCGGGAATTGGGCAGCGGGGCGATCGCGGCCTCGTCGACGTGGGCCTTCGCTGCGATGAATTTTTCGTTGGCGTTCATGCGCTCTCCTCGGTGGGGCAGGGCCGGGCGGACGACCGGAAGGAGGAGGCGCATGACGCACCTACGCTTCCCTTCGCCGGAATTACCCGGATCAGGTTCAAAGGGTTTTTCTCACCCGGCTCCCTAAGCAAAAGGAAGACCAGGACCCCTAGGTAAGTTGCGACACGTTACGCCAAAGCTTGGTGCGTGTAAATAAGTAAAAATCGGAACAAATGGTTCGATAAATCGGATTTTAGAGGAAGGCGGCGTCCGGACGTGATTACGGGCCTACCGGGCCGCCGTTTCCCGTCGCGCGCAGCGGCGCGTCAGGTCGTCGGCCACCAGCGGTGGAAGTGATGCACGGGACCATGTCCGCTTCCGACGGCGAGGGCGCCGGATGCCGCAATCGCTCGCAGCAGGTAGTCGCGTGCATTGCGTACTGCCGCCTCGACCGGTCGGAAGCCGCCCGCGTGCTGCGGCAGCAGGGCCGCGATCGCTGACGACAGCGTGCAGCCGGTGCCGTGGGTGTTCTTCGTCTCGATGCGCGGCGATGGCAGCTCGATCATGCGGTCGCCGTCGAAGAGCAGGTCCACGACCTCGCTGCCCGGCAGGTGACCGCCCTTGAGCAGCACCCAGCGCTCGGACGACAGCGGCAGCATCTCGCGCAGGCGTTCGGCGGCGCGGTACATCTCCTTCACCGTTTCCGGCGGGCGCTGCTCGAGCAGTACGCCGGCTTCCGGGAGGTTGGGCGTGATCATGAAGCTGCGTGGGAGCAGCGCCTCGATCAGCATCGCGACCGCATTGCGCGCGAGCAGGTGGTCGCCGCTCTTCGCGACCATGACCGGATCGCAAACGACGAAGGGCGCGTCGAAGTGCGCGAGCCGGTCCGCGACCGTCGCGACGATCTCGGCGCTGCCCAGCATGCCCAGCTTCACCGCGTGGATCTTCACGTCCGCGAACAGCGTGTCGATCTGCAGGCGCAGGAAGTCGGTCGGCGGCGTATGCACGCCGGTCACGGCCTGCGTGTTCTGTGCGGTGAGCGCGGCGACGACGCCGCAGCCATAAGCGCCGAGCGCGGAAAAGGTCTTGATGTCGGCGAACACGCCGGCCCCGCCGCTGGGGTCGACGCCGGCGATGCTGACGACGTTGGGAATCTGGCGCTGCACGGTCTTACCTCGAAACAGGAGAGCAGGCGGGCGACGCTACCGAAACGTTTCCGTGCTGGCAAGCCGTCAGGGTAATCGCGATTTTCCGTAGGTCGGATAAGCCGTAGGCCGGGTTTGCAAAAGCGCCGCCGCATGTCCATCGGTGACTTCTCCATGCGGCGGAAGGCGCTTTCGCTTTTCCGCCCTACGCCCCCTGCTGAGACAGCTGTATCGCCCGTCTCACCCGCGTATCGAGACGGCTGTCTCGCGGTCCGTCTCTCGTCGTTTCGCAAGTCATTGAAGAAAAAGAAAACCCGACGTGGCACGGGATTCGCGAAGGGAATCCCGCGGGCTGCGTCTGCCGTCCCGCGCACAGCAAGACATAACGAGGAGACATCCAATGCACACCAGACATTCCGGCCGCGCGGGGAGCGACGCGCTGACACGGCCGATCCGGAAGGCCGCGCCCATCGTAGCCCTGGCGGCTCTCGCTGCCGTGGCGCCGGCACAGGCGCAGGTCACGCTCGACGTGATCGGGCCGCACGAGTATGACCTGCCGGTCGATTTCAAGCCCTTCAACGTATTCGTGCAATACGCGACCTTCCAGGACGGCGATCGCCAGTGGGATGGCGACGGTGACCGGCGTCGCGCGGCGAAGACGCGCACGATCGTCGGCCTGTCCAAGTACGTGCGCTTCTGGACGCCCGAATCGAACCCGAAGATCGGGCTCGCATACGAGGTCATCGTGCCCGAAGTCGGTGTGCGGAACTCGGATGCGCGCAGCTCCGCGAGCGGCATCGGCGACCCGATCACCGGCTTCGCCGCCTGGTACAAGCCCAGTCCGGCTTCCACTCTGGGGATCCAGAGCTTCATGCAGCTGCCGGTCGGCGACAGCGACATCGGCGGCGGCGACGTGTGGAAGAACCTGACGAGCCTGTTCTGGGACGTGCAGATGGGCAGGCTGACCTATACCGCCGACGCCGGCTTCGTGTTCTTCGGCGAATCGACGGCGGCCGACGCGACCCCGGGCACGCTCTTCCATACCAACCATCGCCTCGGCTACCAGATCGACGACGCGATCGAACCCTTCCTCGCGCTCGACTACGAACGCCAGCAAGGCTGGAGGAACCGCGCCGCGGGCGTGAAGCTCCCCGACAGCCACGAGACGACGGCCGGACTCGGCGTGATGTTCAAGTACTACGGCAACCAGTCGATCACCGTGCGCTACTCGCGCGGCATCGACGGCGAGAGCCACGGCGCGACCGACAGCTTCAATCTCAAGTACGTCTACGCCTGGTAAGGCGCGCACGCTTCCGGAGGAGAACAGCATGAAGACGAGACAAACGATTGCCGCGCTCGCCTGTGCGGGCGCATTGTCCGGTGCCGCCTGGGCGGCGAGCGGGCCCGGCTACGACGACCCCGACAACTGGCCGCAGTATCACCGCAGCTACAACGCATGGCGCTTCAGCCCGCTCGCGGCGATCAACCGCGACAACGTGTCGCGCCTGAAAGTCGCGTGGATCCACCAGCCGGGCAACATCACGCACGGCATCCAGGCGACGCCGATCGTGATCGACGGGGTGCTGTACTACGTTTCGGCGAACAACAACGTGTGGGCAGTGGATGCGGCGAGCGGGCGTTCGCTGTGGCGCTACGAGGCGAAACTCGACCCGCTGTCGAAGCAGACTTTCTATGCTGCAGCCAGCCGCGGCGTGACGGTGGGGCGCGGCAAGGTGTATCTGGGCACGCTCGACGGGCGCTTCGTCGCGCTTGACCAGAAGACCGGCAAGGAGCTGTGGTCGACCCAGCTCACGGATCTCAAGACGCAGTACGGCGCGCTCTTCTCGGCGCCGCCGCAGCTCGCGGGCGACGTGCTCTTCGGCGGCACGACCGGCGGCGACCAACCGATCAGCGGCAAGATCTATGCGGTGAACGCCGACACGGGCAAACCGGCGTGGACCTTCGAGATCCTGCGCGACCACCCCGAGAGCTGGCCGGGCGACAGCCGCAAGCGCGGCGGCGGCAGCGCGTGGATGCCGGGCACCTACGACCCGCGCACCGACACGCTCTACATCGGCACCTCGAACGCCGCGCCGGACTACTTCAACGCCGACCGCAAGGGCGACAACAAGTACACGGCGAGCCTGCTCGCGCTCGACCCGAAGACCGGCAAGCTGAAATGGGCGCGCCAGGAGATCCCGCACGACTCGTGGGACTTCGACTCGGCCTACGAGGCGCTGATGGTGAAGGGCGCGGACGGCAAGGATGTGATCGTGCATCTGAACAAGAGCGGCTTCGTGTTCGTGATGGACAAGGACGACGGCAAGCTCGAGAACGTGTGGCAGTTCGCGCAGCACGTGAATTGGGTCAAGGGCATCGACCCGAAGACCGGACGGCTGATCGACCCCATCTATCCGGAAGAGGGCAAGAAGAAGTTGTTCTGCCCGAACCTGCTTGGCGCGCGCAGCTGGAACCACGGCGCCTACAACCCCGGCACCGGCCTGTGGTATTCGCACGCGATGGAAGTGTGCAACGAGGTCGTCGCCGGGCGCGACGATCCGGCCAACCTCACGGCGATCTCCTCGCTGTCGTTGGGCATCGACGAGATCAGGCTCGTGCCGCCGCCGGCCGACAAGCCGCACGGCCGGCTCGACGCGCGCGATCCGCTGACCGGCAAGGTCAAGTGGAGCATCCGCTACGACATGCCGCCGCTCTCCAGCGTGCTGACGACGGCCGGCGGGCTGGTGTTCACCGGCGACATGGAAGGGCGCATCTACGCCTACGACGCCGACGACGGCAAGGAGCTGTGGCGCTTCAGCGCCGGCTCCGGGCTGCGCGGCGGGCCGGTGAGCTACGCCGCGGGCGGACGCCAGTACGTCGTCGTGCCGACCGGCCTCGGCTCGCACGCGCCGGGCTTCCTCGCCGGCGCCTATCCGCAGATCAAGGACCTGCCCGGCGGCGCGGCGCTGATCGCCTTCACGGTCGACTGACGCCTTCCTCCTTCCTCCTTGGCAGGCCCCGCGCCTGCTCTTGCTCGCGGGGCGGCAGTCCACCGCCGCCCCCGATTTTTTCGGTGGAACTGCCATGAATCGACTGAAGCTCTTTCGGATGCCGTCTTTCCGGCGCGCCTTGCGCACGGCGCCTCTCCTCTTCAAGCTCGTGCTGGGCGCGGCCCTCTCCTTCGACGCCGCCGCCGTTGGCCCCGCCGCTCCCGTTGTTGCGCACGAGCCCGCATCCCAGGTTGCTGCGCCTTTCGACCTCGCCGACCCGGCGCGCATCGAGGCCGGCCGCAAGCGCTTCAACAAGACCTGCGCGGGCTATTGCCACGGCTACGAGGGAACGGGCGGACGCGCGCCGGACTTCAAGGGGCGCAAGGATTTGCCGGTCCCCGTGATGTTCGAGACGATCACCACGGGGCGCGTCGGCGCGGATGTTATGCCTCCGTGGGGCGCGGCGTTCAGCGCGGAGCAGATCTGGGAGCTGGTGGCGTATCTGCAGTATTTGGGCGAACAGTAGGGCGAAAAAGCGCGGCGCCTTCCGCCGGATGGTGGGCGGGTTGGCGCCGCGCTTTTTCGCCCTATGGGGCCTGCACTCCAAGCAGCGTTGCCAGCAGGTCTGGGGCGAAACTGTCCCTAGCGCGGCTGCAGGATTTCGTGCACGACCTCCACAGGCCGGCACAGCCGCGTGCCGAGCGGCGTGACGACGATCGGGCGGTTCATCAGTATCGGGTGCGCGAGCATCGCGTCGATCAGCTCGTCGTCGGTCTTCGCTTGGTCGGCGAGGCCGAGTTCGGAGAAGAGCGCTTCCTTGCTGCGCATGATCTCGCGCACCGACAGGCCGCTGGCGGCGATCAGGGCAACGAGTTCTTCGCGTGTCGGCGGGGTCTTCAGGTATTCGATGACCTGGGGCTCGATGCCGCTTTCACGGATCAATGCGAGGGTGTTGCGGGAGGTGCCGCATTTGGGGTTGTGGTAGATCGTGATTTCGCTCATGGCGCGCTCGTGTCGGGGAGGGCGACCGCATTTTCGCGGAGCGCAGTCGGCTCGTCACGCGTCGAATTCCCGCCGGTTCGGGCTGACGATCTGCAGCCGGGTCATCTTGCGGTAGAAGGTCGCGCGCGACATGCCGAGTTCGCGCGCGGTGACCGTGACTTGCCAGTGATGTCGGCGCAGGGCGGCGAGCATGCGGGCGCGCAGTTCGGCTTCGGTATCCGACAGCGGGCGGCGCGGGACGTCGGTGTGGGACGGCAGGTGCAGCGGCGGAATGTCGTCGCAGGTGTCGGCACGAGCGGCAGGCCGGGCGCGGAAGAGCTCGGGCGGCAGGTGTTCGAGCCGGATCGTGTCGCCGTCGGCGATCGCGCACGCGTAGCGCATCGCGTGGCGTAGCTGGCGGATGTTGCCGGGCCAGTCGTGGCGGGCGAGGGCGTCGAGCGTGGCGGCGGCGAGATGGAGATCCGAGCGATCCATCGTCGCCGCTTCCTCGCGCGTGACCTTGTCGATCACGCTGCGGATGTCGTCGCGTTCGCGCAGGGGCGGGAGCAGGAATACCGCGCCGTTGAGGCGGTAGTATAGGTCCTCGCGGAAGCGGCCCTGCTGCACGAGCTCGGGCAGATCCTGGTGGGTCGCGCAGACGACGTGCAGGCGCACCGGGATCGGGGTCTCGGCGCCGAGCGGCAGCACCTCGCCTTCGGCGAGCACGCGCAGCAGGCGGCTCTGCAGTTGCAGCGGCATGTCGCCGATCTCGTCGAGGAACAGCGTGCCGCCGTCGGATTGCAGGATCTTGCCGCGCACGCCCTTGCTGCGCGCGCCGGTGAAGGCGCCGTCGCGGTAGCCGAAGAGCTCGCTCTCGATCAGCGTCTCGGGGATCGCCGCGCAGTTGAGCGCGACGAAGGGTTTGTTGCGGCGCTCGCTGTAGTCGTGGATCGCGCGCGCGAAGGCTTCCTTGCCGGTGCCGGTCTCACCCAGCAGCATCACCGGGATGTCGCGATTGGCGACTTTCAGCGCGCGTTCGACGTTGCCGCGCAGGCGGGCGTCGTCGAGCGCGAGATGCGAGAAGCCGGGGATCTGGCGACAGGCGCTGTCGTCGGCGGCCGCGTCATCGACTGCCGTCGGCAGCGCGACGGCGCTGCGGTTGCGCGGCGCCGGGGCACGCAGGATCGCGAACAGGCGTTCGCCGTTGGCCGTGAGGCGGAGCGGGAAGGCCTGCCCGGGTTGCCCGTGGGCGGCGGCGAGGATCTCGTTCGTCGTGCATTCGAAGAGATCGTGGATGAAGGCGGGCGGTGGGCCGCCGTCGCCGTCGAGCAGTTCGAGCCGTGCGCGCCGGTTGCCGCCGACGATGCGGCCGCTGTCGTCGAAGGCGACGAGGTAGTCGGTCTGCACGCTGAGGTATTCGGCGAGCCGCCCCAGCTGCAGCACCCAGTAGGGGCGCAGCGTGTACCACGCGAAGGCGTTCTCGATCTGCTGCGCGCGGTCCAGCACGAGGCGATAGACGAGGAGCTGGCTTTCGCGCTGGGCCGGGGCGTGCAGCGCCGAGGCGTCGAGCACGGCGATCGGGCGGTCGTCGGGGCCGAAGATCGGCACCGAGCTGCAGCTGAAGGCGATGTTGTGCGAGCGGAAGTGCTCGTCACGATGCACGAGCATCGGCTGGCCGTCGATCAGTGCCGTGCCGACGCCGCAGGTGCCTTCGACCGCCTCTGACCAGCAGGTGCCGACGCGGAAGCCTTCGGCCTTGAACTCGCGGTCCAGTTCCGCGACGGTGCGAAAGTCCACGGTGACGCCGTCGGCGTCGGTGAGCAGCACGCAGTAGTTCACGGGCCGCAGTTGCGCGTGCAGGCGGTCCATGCCTTCGCGTGCGATGCGCATGAAGGCGTCGATGCGGTCGCGGTGTTCGCGCAGCTCCTGCGCGGTGACGACGCGCGGCGTGGTCGCGAGCGCGGGATCGACCTGGTGCGTGCTGAGCGATCGCCGCCACGAGCGCGCGAGGCGCTCGAAGGTGCTGTCGCGCCCGAGCGGCAGGCCGCGTTCGACGACGTCGATCACGCGTCCCACGTGCTGGACGATCTCCTGAGGTCTCCTCATTGCCTTCCTCTCGTCTCCGACGTCGCGCGCCGGATGCATTGGATAGTGCTTTTTTGCTGTGCTTTCAGCCTATTCCCGCAAAGAGGCGAAATCAATGCGGACAGGTGTCTCACGCGGCTGAGACACCCGTCCCGGCAATCTCGGACCGGGTGTCTCAACGGGGCCGGCCTGAGGACCCCGGAAACGCCCGACGCGGACCTCGCCTCGCCGCTCACGGGTGCTCGTTCGTCCGAAATTTATTGCGTATTTTCAGTGGCTTGCGCGCTTTGCGGGGCGAGCGGCGGAGCGTATCCAGACTCGGCTGGCACGCGCCGTGCGGAAGGCTGCCCAGGTCCGCGGATGCCTTGCAGGCGGCGCGGCACTGGAAACGACTCAACCAAGCGAGGAGCAACGATGAGCGAGACACTGAACCGCGAGAGCCTGCTCAAGGCTTACCGCACGATGCGCACGATCCGCGAGTTCGAGGAACGCGTGCATAACGACTTTGCGACCGGCGAGATCCCCGGCTTCGTGCATCTGTATGCCGGTGAGGAGGCCTCGGCGACCGGCGTGTGCATGCATCTGACCGGCGCAGACTACATCGCCAGCACCCATCGCGGCCACGGCCACTGCATCGCGAAAGGCGTGGACCCGGTCGGGATGATGGCCGAGATCTGGGGCAAGGCCACCGGCACCTGCAAGGGCAAGGGCGGCTCGATGCACATCGCGGACCTGTCGGTCGGCATGCTCGGCGCGAACGGCATCGTGGGAGGCGGCGGTCCGCTGATCTGCGGCACTGCGCTCGCCGCGAAGATCCGCGGGACGAAGGACGTGGGCGTGTGCTTCTTCGGCGACGGCGCGTCGAACCAGGGGACGATCTTCGAGGCGTTGAACCTCGCCGCCGTGTGGAAGCTGCCGGCGATCTTCGTCGCCGAGAACAACGGCTACGCCGAGGCGACCTCGTCGAAGTACTCGGTGCCCTGCGAGAACATCGCCGACCGCGCGCCCGCCTTCGGCATGCCCGGCGTGATCGTCGACGGCTTCGACTTCTTCGCGGTGCATAAGGCGGCGGGCGAGGCGATCAAGCGTGCGCGCGAAGGCGGCGGTCCGACGCTGCTGGAAGTGAAGCTGTCGCGCTACTACGGCCACTTCGAGGGCGACCAGCAGACCTACCGTGCGCCGGGCGAGGTTCAGAACCTGCGCGAGACGAAGGACTGCCTGCTGCAGTTCCGCCGCCGCGTGACTGCCGACGGCGAGATCACCGCTGACCAGCTCGACGCGATCGACCGCGAGGTGAAGACGCTGATCGACGACTCGGTGGTGCGCGCCAAGGCCGATCCGAAGCCGTCGCCGGCCGACCTGCTGACCGACGTGTACGTGTCGTACTGAGCCTCGAAGAACCTGAAGGAGACATTCAAATGGCAAGAAAGATCACCTACCAGCAGGCCATCAACGAGGCGCTGGACCAGGAAATGGCGCGTGATCCGCGCGTCATCATCATGGGCGAGGACAACGCGGGCGGCGCCGGTGCGCCCGGCGACGAGGATGCGTGGGGCGGCGTGCTGGGCGTCACGAAGGGGCTGTACCACAAGTATCCGGGCCGCGTGCTCGACACTCCGATCTCGGAGTCCGGCTACGTCGGCGCGGCGGTCGGCGCGGCATGCAACGGTCTGCGCCCGGTCGCCGAGCTGATGTTCGTCGACTTCCTCGGCGTGTGCTTCGACCAGATCTACAACCAGGCGGCGAAATTCCGCTACATGTTCGGCGGCAAGGCCGAGACGCCGGTCGTGATCCGCGCGATGTACGGTGCGGGCTTCCGCGCCGCCGCGCAGCACTCGCAGTGCCTGTACAACATGTTCACGCACATCCCGGGGCTGAAGGTCGTCGTGCCGTCGAACCCGTACGACGCTAAAGGCCTGCTGATCCAGTCCATTCGCGACAAGGACCCGGTGATCTTTCTCGAGCACAAGGTGCTGTACACGATGGAAGGCGAGGTGCCGGAGGAGAGCTACGCGCTGCCTTTCGGCGAGGCCAACGTCGCGCGCGAAGGCGACGACGTGACCATCGTCGCGTTCGGCCGCATGGTGAATCAGGCGCTCACCGCGGCAGCGGCGCTGCAGAAGCAGGGCATCCACTGCGAAGTGATCGACCCGCGCACGACCTCCCCGCTCGACGAGGACACGATCCTCGAAAGCGTCGAGAAGACCGGGCGGCTAGTCATCGTCGACGAATCCACGCCGCGTTGCAGCATGGCCTCCGACATTGCCGGCATCGTTGCGCAGAAGGCCTTCGGCGCGCTCAAGGCGCCGATCGAGCAGGTCACCGCCCCGCACGTACCCGTGCCTTTCAGCGACGCGCTGGAAGATCTTTACGTTCCGAGTCCGGCCCGCATCGAAGCGGCCGTCACCCGAGTCAAGGAGTACCGCTGATGTCCGCGATTCACAAGCTCACCATGCCGAAATGGGGCCTCTCGATGCAGGAGGGCAAGGTCAACGGCTGGTTGAAGGAGGTTGGCGACGCGATCGCCGTGGGCGACGAGATCGTCGAGGTCGAGAGCGAGAAGATCGCCGGCGCGGTCGAGGCCTCGGTCGCGGGCGTGCTGCGCCGGCAGCTCGCATCGGGCGAGGATGTGCTGCCGGTCGGCGGCCTGCTCGGGATCGTCGCGGACGCCGAAGTGCCGGACGCCGAGATCGACGCGGCCATTGCCGACTTCCTCGCGAACTTCACGCCGGACAGCGGCGACGAGGAAGACGCGGGCCCGAAGCCGGAGAAGGTCGAGGTCGGTGGCCGCAGGATCCGTTACCTGAAACGCGGAGGGGGGGCAAATGAGAGCGGCGAGCCGATGATCCTGATCCACGGTTTCGGTGGCGACCTCAACAACTGGCTGTTCAACCATGAGGCGCTCGCGGCAGATCGCGCGGTGTATGCGCTCGACCTGCCGGGCCACGGTGAATCGGCGAAGGACGTCGGCGACGGCTCGCTCGCGACCCTGGCATCGGCGGTGGTCGGCTTCATGGACGCGGTCGGGCTCGATGCCGCGCACCTCGTCGGCCATTCGATGGGCGGTGCGGTGTCGATGGCCGTCGCGCAGGCCGCCCCGGCGCGTGTGAAATCGCTGACGCTGATCGCCAGCGCTGCACTCGGCGACGAGATCAATGGGGCCTACATCGACGGCTTCGTCGGCGCGAACGACCGCCGGGCGCTCAAACCCGCACTGAGCCAGCTCTTCTCCGACGCCGGCCTCGTCACGCGCCAGCTCATCGACGACATGCTCAAGTACAAGCGCCTCGAAGGCGTCGATGCGGCGCTGCGCACGATCAGCGGCACGCTCTTCGAGCATGGCCGCCAGGCGACCCGCCTCGCGTCGGTCGCGTCCGGACTAGGCAAGCCGGTGCTGGTGATCTGGGGCGAGAATGACCAGATCATCCCGGTGAGCCATGCGCGCGCCGTCGGCAAGGATGCGCTCGTCGAAGTGCTGGCGGGGCAGGGGCACATGGTGCAGATGGAAGCGGCGAACGAAGTCAATCGCCTCATCACGCGCTTCCTCGGCTAAGGCGCAGCGGCCGGGCGGTATTGCACCGCTCGGCCGCCACAGGAGAAATCCTCATGCAAACCACACTTCCCGGCACCGGCATGCGCGGCGCCGCCAAGCTCGCGCGCATCTCGGTCCGCATCGACCCGGCCCTCGCGTCCGCGCCCCGTCCTGCTTGGCTGCGTGCACGCGACCCCGGCACGCCCGAAGTGCTGCGCCTCCAATCCGTGCTGCGCGAGCACAAACTCAACACGGTCTGCGAAGAGGCTGCCTGCCCGAACATCGGCGAATGCTTCGGCAGTGGCACCGCGACCTTCATGATCCTCGGCAGCCTCTGCACGCGCCGCTGCCCCTACTGCGACGTCGCCCACGGCAGGCCGCTGCCGCCCGACCCGGACGAGCCGCGCGAACTCGCGGCGGTCGTCGCGGCGATGCGTCTGCGCTACGTCGTGGTCACCTCGGTCGACCGCGATGATCTCCGCGACGGCGGCGCCGCGCATTTCGCGGACTGCATCCATCAGGTCCGCACCGCCGTCGCCGGCATCCGCATCGAAGTGCTGACGCCGGACTTCCGCGGCCGCGAAGCCCTCGCGCTCGACCAGCTCGCCGCCGCTCCGCCGGACGTCTTCAACCACAACATCGAGACCGTGCCGCGCCTCTACCGCGCCGCGCGTCCGGGCGGCGACTACGCGGGCTCGCTCGCGCTGATCGAAGCGGTGAAGCGCCGCCTGCCGCAAGTGCCGACCAAGTCCGGCCTGATGCTGGGCCTGGGTGAGACCGACGACGAAGTGCTCGCGACTTTGCGTGACCTGCGCGCGCATGGTTGCGACATCGTCACGCTGGGCCAGTACCTGCGCCCGTCGAGCGCGCACCTGCCGGTCGATCGCTACGTGTCGCCGGCGGAGTTCGAACGCCTGCGCGATGAGGCGCTCGCACTGGGCTTCGTCGAAGTCGCCGCGGGGCCGCTGGTGCGTTCGTCCTACCGCGCCGACGAAGTCGCGCGCGCCGCGACGACCGGCGGAGCGGGGATGATGGCCCCGTGAGCGCCGGGCTCCGTAGGGCGGATGAGCCGCGTAGCGGCGTTATCCGCCGTATGCGCAATGCTAGGTGGCAGCATACGGCGGAAGGCGCTTCGCTTTTCCGCCCTTGTTCTGCGGCGGACGAATGGAGGGCAGTCCAGTGAGCGCGATTATCGTCAACGGTCGCGCGATGCCGATCCCCGGCGGGGGCTGCGTCGCCGACCTCGTCGAAGCGCTCGGCCATGCGGGCAAGCGCATCGCCGTCGAGCTCAACGGCGACATCGTGCCGCGCGGGTGCTATGCGGACGTCGCGCTCAACGCCGGCGACCGCATCGAAATCGTCATTGCAGTCGGAGGAGGCTAAAACATGGAAGAAAAGGCGGTGCAGGTTCGGCCCGCGGGCGACGACCCGCTCGTGATCGGCAATCGCAGCTACCGCTCGCGCCTGCTGGTTGGCACCGGCAAGTACCGCGACTTCGCGCACACGCGGGCCGCGATCGACGCGAGCGGCGCCGAGATCGTCACCGTCGCGATCCGCCGCACCAACCTCGGCCAGCACCCCGGCGAGCCCAGCCTGCTCGACGTGCTGCCGCCCGACCGCTTCACGATCCTGCCCAACACCGCCGGCTGCTACACCGCCGACGACGCCGTCCGAACGCTGCGCCTCGCGCGCGAAGTCCTCGACGGCCACGACCTCGTCAAGCTCGAAGTGCTCGGCGACCGCGACACGCTGTACCCCAACATGCCCGAGACCTTGCACGCCGCCGAACGCCTCGTGAAGGACGGCTTCCGCGTGATGGTGTATTGCGCCGACGACCCCGTGCAGGCGCGCATCCTCGAAGAGCTCGGCTGCGTCGCGATCATGCCGCTCGCGTCCCTGATCGGTTCAGGCATGGGCATCCTCAATCCGTGGAACCTGGGACTCATCATCGACCGCGCGAAAGTGCCGGTGATCGTGGACGCCGGCGTGGGCACCGCGTCCGACGCCGCGATCGCGATGGAGCTCGGCTGCGACGGCGTGCTGATGAACACCGCGATCGCCGCCGCGGGCGACCCGGTCAGGATGGCCGATGCGATGGGCAAGGCCGTGGCGGCCGGGCGCGAGGCCTTCCTCGCCGACCGCATGCCGCGGAAGTTCTACGGCGCGTCGCCGAGTTCGCCGACCAGCGGGCTCATCGGGCGGGCCGACGGGGGCCGCTGACCCGGAGGACGCCGCCCCGGCTGCGCCGGCCTCAATCCATGCCGAAGCCCAGCAACGCCGCGACACCCAGCACCGCGAAAATGGACGCCGCCACGCCATGGATCAGGCGCACCGGGAGTCGTTGCGCGATACCGTTGCCGACGAGCACGGCCGGGACGTTCGCGATCATCATGCCCAGCGTCGTGCCCATGACGACCGCCACGAAAGCGCCGTACTGCGCGGCCAGCGCGACGGTCGCGATCTGTGTCTTGTCGCCCATCTCGGCGAGGAAGAAGGCGACGACCGTCGTTGCGAACACCCCGAACTTCGGCACCGTGATCTCGTCCTCGTCGAGCTTGTCGGGGATCATCATCCACACCGCCATCGCGATGAAGGACAGGCCCAGCACCCAGCGCAGCACGTCCGGCCCGAGCACGGTCGTGACCCAGGTGCCGACCGCGCCGGCGAAGGCATGGTTCGCGATTGTCGCGACGAAGATGCCGGCGATGATCGGCCACGGCTTGCGGAAGCGCGCGGCGAGCATGAAGGCGAGCAGCTGGGTCTTGTCGCCGATCTCGGCGAGCGCGACGATGCCAGTGGAAACGGAAAATGCTTCGAGAGGCAGGTTCATCAGGTTCTCCGGGCCGGCGCATGACCGATGACCGCACGCCTCCCCGGCCCGAACAAACGGAGAGCATGCGGTCAAAAGTCTCGCCAGGTCCGAGGACTGAACACGCCATGCCCGGATGGGCAAGTTTGTTGACGTGGTCCCTCCGAGGGGCTCGGAGGCGGCTACTCCCTAATGACGGCGCGGATTGTAACCGCACGCCGGTGATGAAGGGAAGGGCTGCGCGCAGATGAGGCTAAAGATTCGCCGATTGCTGCCGAAGACTTCCACATGGAGGATCCGGCCGTGGCCGGGTCCGGTCAGCATCGTCTCGTCTGTTGTCTTCCCGCCCGCCATGACTGTTCGCTTTCCCGTCCGTTGCGCACTGCTCGC
Organism: Azoarcus sp. CIB; assembly: GCF_001190925.1. Classification (NCBI taxonomy): domain Bacteria; kingdom Pseudomonadati; phylum Pseudomonadota; class Betaproteobacteria; order Rhodocyclales; family Zoogloeaceae; genus Azoarcus; species Azoarcus sp. CIB. The sequence goes on along the minus strand of NZ_CP011072.1, from coordinate 4,303,610 downwards.
AGCCCTGCTGCTGCCGGGCTTCGTCTCGGCCGAGCAGACCTGGGACATGGTCGTGCGCGACCGCGAGCGCACGGTCGAGCTCGACCGTTCCAGCGTGATCCAGTCCGACGGCGGGCAGAAGGTCGCGTGGGCGCGCATCGTGCTCTCGCCCGAGCGTGCCGCGATCGAGGGTTATGCGTCGGTGAAGGCGATGAACCGCTACGATTGCTACAACCGCAGCTTCTTCACGCTAAAGCGCGTCTACATGGACGAGCGCCACGTCATTCTGCGCGAGGAGGGCGGCCTCGACGAGAGTCCGGTGCTGGCGGCGCGCAACAGTGTGGACGAGCGCCTGTGGCAGGAAGTGTGCAAACCCCCCTCGGTCTCCGATCTGAAGAAAATCGCGCGCGACGTGACGGCGATCGCTGAGTCTGCGAATGCCGACGCGGGCATCACCCCGCTGGTCCCGTTGAGCCGTTCGGCCGCCGTGCCGACCGATACCCCGGCGCGCGAGACCGAACGCATCGCGCGCCACGCGCGGAGCAGGGCGCCGGCACCCGAGGCGCAATCCGCGCCCGCGGAATCCTCTCCGTCCGGGAAGAGGGCATCGTCGCCGCGGGGCAGTGCGACACCTGCCCGCGAGACGGTCGCCTCGCTCGCGCCCACGCCGTCCCGGGCGCCGTCCGTCCGCGACTTCGCGTTGCGGCGTCCTGAATGGAGCTACGAAGGCGACACAGGTCCCGACAAATGGGCCTCGCTGCGCCCGGAATGGGCCGTCTGCGCCCAAGGCAAGCGCCAGTCGCCGATAGACCTGCGCAACGGCATCGCGGTCGATCTCGAAGCGCCGCGCTTCGACTACCGCGAAACCGGCTTCCGCATCGCCGATACCGGCCGCACGCTGCGCGTGCACGTGGGGGCAGGCATGGGCGTGGTGCTGCGCAGCCAGCGTTACGAGCTCGAATTCTTCGAATTCCACCGTCCCTCGGTCGAGCGCGTCGGCGGCCAGGCGTCCGACATGGCCGTGCATTTCCATCACCGCGACGCCGCCGGTAACATTGCGATCGTCGCCGTGCTGCTCGAAAGCGGCGATCGTTCGCACCCGCTGATCCAGACCCTGTGGAACAACCTGCCGCTCGAGCGCGGCACGGACTACACGCCGACGGTCACGATAGACCCGGCGGGCCTGCTGCCCGCGTCCTCGTCGCACTACCTCTTCATGGGCTCGCTCGAATCCCCTCCCTGCACCGAAGGGGTGCTGTGGGCGGTGATGAAGGAGCCGCTCCTCCTCTCGTCCGACCAGCTCGCGATCTTTGCCCGCCTCTATGCCCGCAACGGCCGCCCGATCCAGCCGCACCACGGGCGGCTGATCCTGGAGTCGCGCTGAGGGCGCTGCCGCCTCTCCCGTCCGCTGCACGGCCCTCCCGCGCCTGCGACCTGCGCCCGCTCCCTCTACATTTCTTGCGTTTCGGATTCTCGGCGTCTAAATTACTGACCAGTCAGTAACTAAATAGCCGATCGTCCCGCCGCGCGCTGCGTGTTTCGCCGGCCGATCCCGCCTCGACCGATGGAAGGAACATGGCCGAAACTCGCCCCGCACCGCGCCAACGCCGCAAGGAGGCGCGCCCCCAGGAACTGACCGCGGCCGCTCTGTCGCTCTTCGTCGAGAAGGGCTTCGCCGCGACGCGGCTCGATGACATCGCCGAGCGCGCCGGCGTTTCCAAGGGCACGCTGTACCTCTATTTCGACAGCAAGGACGCGTTGTTCAAGGCCGTCATCCAGGAAGGCATCGTCCCGGCGCTGCACGCCGGCGAAGCGCTTCTGGACGAGTACGACGATCCGCTGGCGCTGTTGCGCGCGATCCTGCTGGGCTGGTGGGAGCGCATCGGCAGTACCGAACTGGGCGGCATCCCGAAGCTGATGATGTCCGAAGCGCGCAACTTCCCTGACGTTGCCGTCTATTACCAGCAGGAAGTCATACAGCGCGGCTCAGCGCTCCTGCGCCAGGCGGTCGCGCGCGGCATCGAGCGCGGCGTGTTTCGCGAAGTCGATCCTGACGCGATCTGCAGCGTCCTGATCGCTCCGCTCGTCTATCGGGCGATGTGGCGCCACTCCTTCGGCCCCTGCTGCGGCCAGGAAACCGACTTGGCGCAGTACCTGCACACCTATTTCGATCTGATCCTGAACGGCTTGCTGGTCCGGGCGCCCGGTGGAGATGCGCGATGAAGACAATACTGACAAGCGTCGTTCTGGCGGGCCTGCTGGCCGGCTGTTCCGGTCCCGCGCCGGTCGAAAAGCCTCCGCGTGCGGTGCTGGTGCGCACCATCGGCAACGACGCCGCGGAGCCGCAACTGCGCGTCTACACCGGCGAGGTGCGCGCGCGCCATGAGGCAGATATCGGATTCCGCATCGCCGGAAAAATCGTCGAGCGCAACGTGGACGTCGGCGCGCGCGTGCGGCCGGGGGCGGTGCTCGCGCGCCTCGATCCGCAGGACGTGAAGCTCGCCGAACAGGCGGCCGCGGCTCAGGTTTCGGCGGTGGAGGCCGACGTTGCGCTGGCGCGGGCCGAATTCGAGCGGGTGCAGAATCTGCACGCACGCAATTTCGTCAGCGCCTCGGCGCTGGACGGCCGGCGTACCGCCCTGCAGGCGGCCGACGCGCGGCTGCGCCAAGCCCGCGCGCAACTCGCCACGGCCGGCAACCAGGCCGGCTACGCAGCACTCACCGTCGCCGACGCGGGCGTGGTCACGGCCGCGCCCGCCGAAGTCGGGCAGGTCGTCGCGGCCGGCCAGCCGGTGCTGCGCGTGGCGCGTCCCGACCAACGCGAGGTGCTGATCCACGTGCCGGAAAGCCGCATTGCCGAGCTGAAGACGGGGTCGCCCGCTGCCGTGCGCGCGTGGGCAAATCCGGCGCGTACCTATGTCGCGGCGGTGCGCGAGATCGCCCCCGCGGCCGACGCCGCGACCCGCTCCTACGCCGTGCGCGTGAGCGTCGCGGACGCCGATGATGGGTTGCCGCTCGGCGCCACGGCGAGCGTCGCCTTTACGGAATCCCGCGATGCGGTGCAGACGGTCCTGCCGCTGACCGCGGTGACCCGCGTTGATGGCCGCGCGACCGTCTGGGTCGTCGACGAGGCCTCGCACCTCGCGCCCCTCGCGGTGGACACGGCGGCATTCCGCGAGGACGGTGTCGTGGTCGTCGGCGGCCTGTCGGCCGGCTCGCGCGTCGTGGTGACGGGCGTGCATCGCCTCGTCGCAGGCGAAACCGTGCGTGCGGTCGATGAAGCCGCCCCGGTCGCGCTGGATGCCCGCAAATGACAACCCCGCGCGAGTTCGACGAAGGCCGCTTCAATATCTCCGCCTGGGGTCTGCGGCACCAGACGCTGGTGCTCTACTTCATGGCCGTGCTCGCCGTGATCGGCCTGTACTCCTATTCCCGGCTCGGCCAGTCGGAGGACCCGCCCTTCACCTTCAAGGTGATGGTGATCCGCACCGAATGGCCCGGTACGACCGCCGAGGAGGTCGCGCGCCAGGTCACCGACAAGATCGAGAAGAAGCTGCAGGAGATCGCCCAGGTCGACGTACTGCGCAGCTTCTCGCGTCCCGGCGAGTCGATGGTGTTTTTTGTCGCCAAGGACTCGACGCCGGCGCGCGAGATGCCTGAAGTCTGGTACCAGGTGCGGAAAAAGGTCGGCGACATCCGCCACACCCTGCCGCAGGGCATCGTCGGGCCGACCTTCAATGACGAGTTTGGCGACACCTACGGCAACATCTTCGCGCTGGTCGGAGAAGGCCTGGACTACGCCGCGCTCAAGCGCTATGCCGATGCGATCCGCAGCGAACTCCTGCACGTGCCGGACGTCGCCAAGGTCAGCCTTTTCGGCGAACAGCCCGAGCGCGTGTATATCGAACTCTCGAACACCAAGCTCGCGACCTTCGGCCTCTCGGTGCGCGACATCGCCGGCGCGCTCGCGGCCCAGAACGCCACCACCGGTGCCGGATTCTTCGATGCCAGTGACGAACGCGTGTGGCTGCGCCCGAGCGGCGCGTTCGAGGACCTCGATGCCATCCGTGACACCGTCATCCGCGCGCAGGGCCGCAGCTTCCGCCTCGGCGACGTGGCCGAGGTGCGTCGCGGCTTCGCCGACCCGCCGCGCGAACGCCTGCGCTTCAAGGGCGAGGACGCGCTCGGCATCGGCGTGTCGATGCGCGCAGGCGGCGACATCATCGCGCTCGGCCGCCACCTCGATGCGGCCATCGCGCGCATCGACGCGCAACTCCCCGTGGGCGTGCGCCTCGAGCGCGTCGCCGACCAGCCGCGCGCGGTGGCCCGTTCCGTCGGTGAATTCGTCCAGGTGCTCGTCGAAGCCGTTGTCATTGTCATGGCGGTGAGCCTGCTCTCGCTCGGTCTGCGCACCGGCGTCGTCGTGCTCGTGATCATTCCGGTCGTGCTCGCGATCACCTTCCTGTTCATGAGCATCCTCGACATCGGCCTGCACAAGATCTCGCTCGGCGCGCTGATCCTCGCGCTAGGCCTGCTCGTCGACGACGCGATCATCGCCGTGGAGATGATGGCAACGAAGATGGAGCAGGGCTGGGAGCGTGCGAAGGCCGCGAGCGCCGCCTACGTCACGACGGCGATGCCGATGCTCTCCGGGACGCTCGTGACCGCGGCGGGTTTCCTGCCGATCGCGACTGCCGTGTCGTCGACCGGCGAATACACGCGCTCGATCTTCCAGGTCACGGTTATCGCGCTGCTCGTGTCCTGGGTCGCGGCGGTGCTCTTCGTTCCCTGGCTCGGCTACCACCTCCTGCCGGACTTCCACGCCCAGCGCGGCAAGCCGCCCGTGCTTGCACGTCTCCTCGGCCGCCTTTCCCCGCGGCTCGGCGCACGGGTTGCCGAGCGCGATGCCCACGCGCACGAGCTGCACGACGAATATGCGATCTACCACACCTCCTTCTACACGCGCTTGCGCGCGCTGGTAGACATGTGTGTCACGCACCGCTGGCTCGTCATCGCGCTGACCCTGATCGCCTTTGCGGGCTCGCTCGTCGCCTTCGGGCGCTTCGTGCCACAGCAGTTCTTCCCCGAATCGACCCGCCCGGAACTGCTCGTCGATCTGCGCCTTCCCGAGGGAGCGTCCCATCAGGCCACGGAACGCGCCGTCCGGCGCCTGGAAACCTTCCTCGATGCACAAACCGGCATCGACAACTACGTCGCCTGGGTCGGCGGCGGCAGTCCGCGTTTCTACCTGCCGCTCGACCAGCAGCTCCCGCAGACGAGCTTCGCCCAGTTCGTGATCCTCACGGACGGCCCGGCGGCGCGTGAGGCCCTACGCACCAAGCTGATCGAGCTTTTCGATGAGGCCCCGGCGGAACTCATAGGCGTCGTAAATCGGCTCGAGAACGGCCCTCCGGTCGGCTTCCCGATCCAGTACCGCGTCAGCGGCCAGGATCCCGACGAATTGCGCCGCGTCGCCCACGAGGTCGCCGCGAAGCTGCGCACGCACTCCCAGCTCTCCAACGTGCATCTCGACTGGGAGGAACCGTCCAAGCGCGTGCGCCTCAAGGTCGACCAGGATAAGGCGCGGCTTCTCGGCCTCACGACACAGGACATCGCCACCCTGCTCAACACCTCCGTGCAGGGCTTCGCCGTCACCCAGTTCCGTGAAGGCACCGAGACCATCGACGTGATGCTGCGCGGCGCCGAATCCGAGCGCGTGCATCTGGGCCTGCTGCCGGATCTCGCGATCCCGGTCGGCGGCGGCCGCAGCGTCTCGCTCGCCCAGGTCGCGACGGCCGAATACGGCTTCGAGCAGGGCGTCGTCTGGCGCCGCAACCGCATCCCCACCGTCACGGTCCGCGCCAACCTGTATGGCAGCGTGCAACCGGCCGTGGTCGTCGCCGATCTTGCCCCGCAGATCGCATCGATCGAAGCAGCGCTGCCCCTGGGCTACCGCGTCGAGGTGGGCGGCTCCGTCGAAGAGAGCGCCAAGGGCGGGAAGTCCGTCGCCGCGGGCATGCCGCTGTTCCTCATTGCCGTGCTCACCGTGCTCATGCTGCAGCTGCAGAGCTTCTCGCTGGTCGCGATGGTCATGCTCACGGCTCCGCTCGGGATGATCGGCGTGACGGTCTTCCTGCTCGCCTTCGGCAAACCCTTCGGCTTCGTCGCGATGCTCGGCACGATCGCGCTCTCCGGCATGATCATGCGCAACTCGGTGATCCTCGTCGACCAGATCCGCCAGGACCGCGAGCACGGTCGCAGCGCGTGGGATGCCATCGTCGAATCGACCGTGCGCCGCTTCCGCCCCATCATGCTCACGGCCGCCGCGGCGATCCTCGCGATGATCCCGCTCTCGCGCAGCGCCTTCTTCGGCCCGATGGCCGTCGCCATCATGGGTGGCCTCACCGTCGCCACCGTCCTCACCCTGATCTTCCTGCCCGCACTGTATGCCGCCTGGTACCGGGTGCGCCGCGAACCCCGGAAAACCGGGGAAAACGGGCCGCCTGCAGTGCAGCAAGTACGCTAAAATGCAAAAGTTTACTTATCGCGCACTAAATTAGCGTGTGCTAATATTTGCACAGGAAGCCAATGCCATGAACTTCGAACGCGCCCGCTTCAACATGGTCGAGCAGCAGATCCGCCCCTGGGATGTGCTGGATATGGACGTCCTCGACCTCCTGATGACGGTCAAGCGCGAGGAATTCGTTCCTCCCGCCCACAAGACGCTTGCCTTCGCGGACGTCGAGATTCCCATCGGTTACGGCCAGATCATGCTCAAGCCCGTCATCGAGGGCCGCATCCTGCAGGCGCTGCCGCTCAAGCGTTCGGATTCGGTGCTCGAGATCGGCACCGGCTCCGGCTACTTTGCCGCACTGCTCGCGGCGCGCACCGACTGGGTCCGCTCGGTCGAGATCGAGCCCGAGCTCGTCAAGTTCGCGACCGACAACCTCAACCGCGCTGGCGTCGAGAACGTCATCGTCGAGGAAGGCGACGCCGCCCGCGGTTGGAGCAGCCGTGCGCCCTACGACGTCATCGTCGTCTCGGGTGGTCTGCCGGTCGTGCCGCAAAGCCTGCTCGACCAGCTCAAGGTCGGCGGCCGCATGTTCGCCTTCGTCGGCGCGGCGCCGGTCATGGAAGCCCGCCTGATCACGCGCGTCTCGGAAGACCAGTGCCAGGCCGAAGACGTGCTCGAAACCGTCGTCCCGATGCTGAAGAACGTCCAGCGCGGGGACGAATTCCGCTTCTGAGGAGCCCCTGCATGCGACAGATCACCGCCACCGAACTCGCCGAACGGCTTGCCGACTCGCAGAGCGACAAGCCCTTCCTGCTCGATGTGCGCGAGCCGGTCGAGTTCGAGATCTGTCGCATCGAGGGTTCGACGCTGATGCCGATGGCCTCGGTGCCTGCGCGCCAGACCGAACTCGATCCCGACGACGAGATCGTCGTCATCTGCCATCACGGCGGCCGCAGCGCGCAGGTGTGCATGTTCCTCGAGCGTCAGGGCTTCTCCAGGGTCACCAACCTTGCCGGCGGCGTCGCCGCCTGGGCCGCCCAGGTCGACCCGACCATGCCGCAGTACTGACACCACAGCGAATTGCCCCCCGGAGAAGTCGATGAAGCGCGCAATCGCCCTGAGTCTCGCCACCCTCTTTTCGACCAGCGCCTGGTCGGTCGACCTCCTGCAGGTCTATCGCGACGCGCTCGCCAACGACGCGCGCTTCGCCGCCGCCCGCGCCCAGTACGAGGCGGGCCAGGAACGTGTCGTACAGGGCCGGGCAGGGCTCCTGCCGACCATCGGCGCCAATGCCAACACCACCTGGAATGACGTCGACACGCATACCCGGGTCTTCGGTACGCGCGAATACAACAGCAACGGCTACGGCGTGCAACTCACGCAGCCGCTGTTCCGCTGGCAGAACTGGATCCAGTACAAGCAGGGCGAACTGCAGACCGCGCTCGCCGAAGTCCAGCTCGGACAGGCGCGCCACGACCTGATCCTGCGCGTCGCGCAAGCCTATTTCGACGTCCTCAACGCCCAGGACGCCCTCTCTGCCCAGTCCCAGCTGAAGAAGGCCGCCTCAGAGCAGCTCGAACTCGGCAAGGCCAGCTTCGAAGTCGGCACCGTCACGATCACCGATGTTCATGAAGCCCAGTCGCGCTTCGACCTCGCCTCGGCGCAGGAAATCGCCGCGCAAAACGACCTGGATGTACGCCGTCAGACGCTCGTCCAGATCGTCGGCAAGGACCCGTCGCCGCTCGCCGGTCTGCGGCAGGGTCTTTCCCTGTCCCGCCCGCAGCCCGACAACATCGCAGAGTGGGCAACGGCCGCAGAGCAGGGGAGCTACGCGGTGCAGGCGCAGCAGCTCGCGCGCGAAATCGCCGCGCGCGAAGTCGAGCGCAACCGCGCCGGCCACTACCCGACGCTCGACGTCGTCGCTGCCCGCAGCCACAGCAGCGCCGGCTTCAGCTCCAATGCCGCAGGCGGCTCGACGCGCACCGACGCCAACACCGTCGGCCTGCAACTCAACGTCCCCATCTTCGCCGGCGGCGCCGTCTCCTCCCGCGAACGCGAAGCCGCGGCCCTCAAGCTCAAGGCCGACGCCGATCTCGACGACGCCCGCCGTTCCGCCGCACTCGCCGCGCGCCAGGCCTACCTCGGTGTCACCAGCGGCATGGCACAGGTCAAGGCCCTCGAAGCCGCCCAGGTCTCATCCACCTCCGCCCTCGAAGCCAACCGCCTCGGCTACGAAGTCGGCGTGCGCATCAACATCGACGTCCTCAACGCCCAGTCTCAACTCGCCGACACCCAGCGCCAGCTCGCCCGCGCCCGCTACGACACCATCCTCGCCCAGCTGCGCCTGAAGGCTGCCGCTGGCACCCTCGGCGAAGAAGACGTCCAGCTCATCGACGCGCTGCTGGCGGAGTAAATTGGCCGGCGCTCCTGCGGGTAGGGTGTAGGGCGGAAAAGCGAAGCGCCTTCCGCCGCATGCAGGGGAGGGAGTGACCGTCCGGCATCCGGCCGGACATCACCCCCGGTTGAGCCTCTCCACAATCGCCATCGTCCGCGCCGTCGCCCCGCGATGAGCGGCCGCAAACTGCTTTCCGGCGGCACCGACCGCCTCGCGTGCCACCCCGTCGGCCAGCAGCCCGAGCGCGACCCGCATGCCCTCATCGATGTCCCCGGCCCGACGCGCCGCACCCGCCGCGATCGCCAGATCGGCCACCTGGGCGAAGTTGAACGTATGTGGACCCAACACCACCGGCGTCCCCACCGCGCACGCCTCGATCAGGTTCTGCCCCCCGAAAGGCAGCCAGCTGCCGCCGATCAGCGCAACGTCCGCCGCTGCGTAATAGGCGAACATCTCGCCCATCGAATCGCCCAGCCAGACGCGTGTATCCGCGGCTACGGGAGCCTCGTCCGAACGCCGCTGCAGCCTGAGTCCGCTCGCCTCCACGAGCCGTGCGACCTCGTCGAAACGCTGCGGATGTCGCGGAACCAGTGCGAGCAGCGCATCGTCCGGCGCCTGCGCCCGGAACGCCTCGAGGATCAGCGTCTCCTCCCCCTCGCGCGTGCTCGCCGCGAGAACGACCGGGCGCCCGCCGAAGCGTTCGCGGAAGCTCGCCCCCAGCGCGACCAGTGCATCCGGCGGCGAGATGTCGAACTTGATGTTGCCCGTCACGGCAACTCCCTCTGCCCCCAACTCGCCGAGCCGCCGCGCGTCCGCCTCCGTCTGCGCCCCGATCGCTGCCAGCGCCCCCAGCGTCATGCGCGTCAGCGTCGGCCACCGTGCATAGCGCCGCGCAGAACGCTCCGAAAGCCGCGCGTTCGCGAGCAGCACTGGCACTCCGCGCGCCCGACAACTCGCCAGCAGCGTCGGCCACAGCTCGGTCTCCATCACGATGCCCACGCGCGGCCGGAAGTGCTCAAGGAAGCGCCGGCACGGCAAGCCCAGGTCGTACGGCAGATAGCAGCGCAACACCCGGGGCTCGCCCCCGAACAGACTCTCGGATGTCTCGCGCCCCGTCGGCGTCATGTGCGTCAGCAGCACCGTGTGATCAGGCCAGCGCGCCAGTAGCGCGCGCACCAGCGGTTCCGCCGCACGCGTTTCCCCCACGGACACCGCATGCACCCAGATCACCGGCAGCGGCGTCCGGCCCGTATAACGCCCAAAGCGCTCGCCCAGATGCTTCAGGTAGGCGGGCTGCCGCCGTGCACGCCACACGAGGCGCAGCAGCACAAAGGGCAGGGCGCACAACCACAGCAGGGCATAAGACAATCTGGCTAGCATCGGGCGTCAGGGTTTGGCGAGCTGCCAAGTATATAGTCGCCCGTGTCCACGATCGGTCCGCAAGGGAGCAAGAGCAGTGTTACCAGTACGAACTGGGGTAAGTGTGGTTCATTGGCCGACTTTCAGTTAGTCAATCGGCAATGCGTTCTAAAACTAGCTAAAATCTGAATTCCTTACTTCATTGTTTCAGGAGGCAGCGATGTTGGCCAAGCGCACGAGCAAGAACCAGGTCACCTTGCCCAAGGCCGTCGTGCAGATGGTGGGCGAGGCCGACTACTACGACGTCACCGCACAGAACGGGAAGATCATCCTGACCCCTGTTCGCATTCAGCAGGCCGATGTGGTGCGGGCCAAGTTGGAAGAGCTCGGCATCACGGAAGAGGATGTCGGCGACGCTATCGACTGGGCAAGAAAGCGCGCATGAGCGTCCCCCGCGTTGTCCTCGACACCAACTGCCTGGTGTCGGCACTGATCTTCTCACGGGGTAAATTCGTCTGGCTGCGAGAGGCCTGGCAGGCAAAACGCTTCATCGCCCTGGCCAGTCGTGACACGGTCAGCGAACTTCTTCGTGTCCTGAACTACCCCAAGTTCAAGCTCAGCCGGAGCGAGCAGGAGAGCCTTTTGGCAGAATTCCTGCCCTACGTGGAGATCGTCAAGGTCGAGACGACGCCCGAAGGCCTGCCGCAAATTCGCGATGCCGACGACGTCATTTTTCTGGCCCTCGCGGCCGTAGGTTCTGCCGATGCTCTGGTGAGCGGCGACGGAGACATTCAGGCAGTCAAGGCGCAATTTCACATCCCCGTCCTCACGGTTGCGGAATTCGCTGACTGGCTGCAAATGCATTGAGGCAAGATCGCGGCAGGTCGGCCTGACCCTTCCAGTGTTTCGTGCGATTGACGGTGGTGACCTGTTCGGCCCCGACCTTGTCGGTCTCGAGACCGTCGGGCGGATGAGCCGAAGGCGTTATCCGCCGCATGGACGGCACCGATAACGTCCTGTAACGAAAGCGCCCTCCGTCCGTGAGATAATTCGCGGTCGAATTTCCCACGGATGGTCGTACTGCGTATGAAGATCCTCGTAACCGGCGCCGCCGGATTCATCGGTATGCACAACAGCGAGGCGCTCCTCGCACGCGGCGACGAAGTCGTCGGCCTCGACAACCTCAACGACTACTACGACCCGACGCTCAAACTGGACCGCCTCGCGCGCCTCACCCCACATCCCGCCTTCCGCTTCGTCAAGTTCGACGTCGCCGACCGCGCCGGGATGGAGCGCCTCTTCGCCGAGGAAAAGTTCGACCGCGTCATCCACCTCGCCGCCCAGGCCGGCGTGCGCTACTCCCTGCAGAACCCGCACGCCTACGTCGACAGCAACCTCGTCGGCTTCATCAACATCCTCGAAGGCTGCCGACACAACAAGGTCCAGCACCTCGTCTACGCTAGCAGCTCCAGCGTCTACGGCGGCAACACAAAGATGCCGTTCTCCGAGCACGACAGCGTCGACCACCCCGTCAGTCTCTACGCCGCCACGAAGAAGGCCAACGAGCTGATGGCCCACACCTACAGCCACCTCTACGGCCTGCCCACCACCGGCCTGCGCTTCTTCACGGTGTACGGCCCCTGGGGCCGCCCCGACATGGCGCTCTTCCTCTTCACGAAAGCCATCCTCGAAGGCCGTCCCATCGACGTCTTCAACCACGGCAAGATGAAGCGCGACTTCACCTACATCGACGACATCGTCCAGGGCGTCATCCGCACCCTTGACCATACGGCCGAAGCGGACCCCGCCTTCGATCCCCTTCAGCCCGACCCCGGTCGCAGCGCCGCCCCCTACCGGGTCTTCAATATAGGCAATCACGATCCTGTCGAGCTGATGAGCTTCATCGAAGCGATCGAAGAAGCGGTCGGGCAGAAGGCCGAGAAGAATTTCCTGCCGATGCAAGACGGCGACGTGCCGGCGACCTACGCGGAAACAGCGGAGCTCAATGCGTGGACCGGGTTCGCGCCGGCCACGAGCGTGCGCGAAGGGGTGCGGCGTTTCATTGCCTGGTACCGCGGCTACTACGACGCGTAACTTCCTATTACTTTGGTTGAATAGTAGTTGGCGTTCCGCAGTGCAATAATTCGAGCCTTTGCTCTCAGGCTTGGCGCGTTCACATGCGCGACCAGCTCAGCCCTTAAGGAGTGCCGTTTTTTAGGGCGGGTAATGCTAAACGCATTATTTATCTATTTAGTATAAATCAACCACTGGCACCTTCGAACATGATAACTCCTGTGATCCTCTCTGGCGGTTCCGGAACGCGGCTTTGGCCGTTGTCCCGCGAAATGCAGCCCAAGCAGCTTCTCGCCCTGACCGGCGACCGCACGATGCTGCAGGAAACCGCGTTGCGTCTCGAGGGGTTCATGCAGGGGCAGGGCACCGGCACGACCATCGTGGTGTGCAACAATGAACATCGCTTCATGGCGGCCGAGCAGCTCCGTTCCGTGGGCATTGATGATCCGCACATTGTTCTCGAGCCTGTGGGGCGGAATACCGCGCCTGCGCTGACCCTCGCGGCGCTGGCCGCAGCCAGGTTGAATGGCGATGATCCGATCCTCCTCGTGATGCCGGCCGATCACGTCGTCACTGATCGCACTGCCTTTCAGTCCGCCGTCGCAAACGGCCTTCCCGCGGCCGCCAATGGCGCGATTGTCACCTTCGGAATCGTCCCGGTGCGCCCCGAGACCGGGTATGGCTATATCCGCACCGGCGTTCGCCGTGACGATGGCGCACTCAAACTCGTCGCCTTCGTCGAGAAGCCGAACGTGAATCGTGCGACCGAGTACGTCGCATCGGGTGAGTATCTGTGGAATAGCGGCCTCTTCATGATGCGCGCCAGTGTCTGGCTGAAAGCACTGGAGGAGCTGAATCCGTCGATGTCCACCGCCTGCACGCAGGCCTTCGATGCCGCAGCCCAGGACGCCGATTTCCTACGCATCGATCCGCAATCCTTTGCGGCCTGTCCGTCAGACTCCATCGACTACGCAGTGATGGAAAAGCTCGCGAACCAGAACGGCCTCGGCATCGAAGGAGTAGTGATCCCGATGTCCGCAGGCTGGTCCGACGTAGGGGCGTGGGACGCCCTCTGGGATGTCATGGAGAAGGACGCAAGTGGAAATGCGCACTTCGGCGAAACCATCGTTGAAGGCTGCGAGGGCAGTCTGCTGTACGGCGGCGGCCGCCTCGTTGCCGGGGTTGGCCTTAAAGACGTCATCGTCGTGGAAACGCCCGATGCGGTCCTGGTTGTTGACAAGTCTCGTACGCAGGACGTCAAGAAGATCGTCACCCGCCTCAAGGCCGAAGGCCGCACGCTCGCCGATGCGCATCGCAAGATCTACCGCCCCTGGGGTTGGTATGACTCGATCGACTTCGGGGACCGTTTTCAGGTCAAGCGCATCGTCGTCAAACCCGGCGCCAAGCTGAGCCTGCAGATGCACCACCACCGCGCCGAGCACTGGATTGTCGTCAAGGGTACAGCTGAGGTAACTAACGGCGAGAAGGTTTTTTTCTTGTCGGAAAACGAGTCGACCTACATTCCCTTAGGGCATATTCATCGGCTCGCCAATCCCGGCAAGGTTCCGCTTGAAATCATTGAAGTCCAATCCGGTAGCTACCTCGACGAGGACGACATCGTGCGCTTCGAAGATACTTATGGACGGGTGGCGGTTTGAAAGCTTGTTGTGGTGGGCGCGGGGAATCCCGCCGCGCCACTGAGAACACTGAAATGGTCTTCATGTCGGATTCAGCGCGGCGCGCGGGGCCGGTTTTCCGTGTGTCGAGGGTGCTTTGATGAGCGCAATGTTTGCTGCGCTTTGGAACTACCGCGGTTTTATCATCGGCAGTGTCAAACGCGAGTTTCAGTCCAAGTACCGCAATTCGCTGTTGGGAGCTTTCTGGACCGTTCTAAATCCTTTGGCAATGATTGTCGTTTATACGGTGATCTTTGCCGAAGTCATGCGGGCCAAGCTTCCCGGCGTCGATAGCGGGTTCGGGTACAGTATCTATCTGTGCGCAGGACTCCTGACCTGGGGGCTTTTCGCCGAGATCGTCGGTCGCGCCCAGAACGTTTTCATCGACAATGCAAATCTTCTGAAGAAGCTTTGCTTTCCGCGGATGTGCCTGCCGCTGGTCATCATCCTGAGCGCGTTGCTGAATTTTTGCATCGTCTTCGGGCTGTTTACGGCCTTCCTGCTGCTCTCTGGCAATTTCCCCGGTAATGCGATCCTTGCTCTCGTCCCTCTTCTCGTCATACTCGTTCTATTTTCGATCGGATTGGGTGTCACGCTTGGGGTGCTCAACGTCTTCTTTCGCGACATTGGTCAGTTTTTCGGCATTTTCATCACCTTTTGGTTTTGGCTTACGCCAATTGTTTACCCGACAGCGGCCTTGTCGGACGAGATGCGTGCGGCGATGATCTGGAACCCGATGGCAGCTCTAATGGACAGCTTTCAGCAGATATTCATAGCTAACCGTTGGCCACAATGGGAAAACCTGTGGGCAGTGTGCTTGCTTGCGTTGTTTTTCTGCGCCGTCGGACTGGGGCTCTTCCGTCGGCACGCCGGTGAATTGGTGGACGAGTTGTGATGGGTAGGATCGAAGTCAGCAATCTCGGTAAAGCCTTCAAACAGTACCCGACCAGATGGTCCCGCCTGTTGGAATGGGTAACGCCGGGGCATCGACCTCACCACACCCTTAAATGGGTGTTAAAGGATGTTTCCTTCGATCTTGACGCAGGCGAAAGCATGGGCATCCTTGGCGTCAACGGCGCGGGGAAGAGCACTCTCCTGAAGATTATTACCGGTACTACGCAACCGACTGCCGGGAGCGTCCGCGTGGGCCCTGGACGTGTCGCAGCCCTGCTGGAACTTGGTATGGGGTTCCATCCCGACTTCACGGGACGCCAGAACGCGTTCATGGCAGGGCAGTTGCAGGGACTCACGGTTGAGCAGATCACCACATTGATGCCCGAAATCGAGCAGTTCGCCGACATCGGCGATTATGTGGATCAGCCTGTCCGGATCTACTCGAGTGGCATGCAAGTGCGTCTTGCCTTTGCCGTTGCGACTGTGCTCCGGCCGGCGATTCTGATCGTCGATGAAGCACTCGCCGTCGGCGACGCCGCATTCCAGCGGAAATGCTTTCGGCGAATCGAGGACTTTCGCGAACAGGGGACAAGTTTGCTCTATGTCAGTCACGACGTAGACAGCGTGAAGAGGATTTGCGGAAAAGCTTTGTTCCTGAATAACGGAGAGGTTTTCGCCTTCGGGTCAGCAAAGAACGTATGCGACTTGTACGAGAAGGCACTTTTCGGCGGACGCGAAACGGCGAAGGTCAGCGAAGGGTTCCCAATTGCGCCCGAGTCATTGGTCGATGAAAGCTTGGCGAGCGACTGCGAGGTTGCGTACGGCGACGGTCGCGCGCTGATCGAAGCGATCTGGCTCGAGAACGCCAGTGGCGAGCGCGCGAACGTGTTCGGTAGTCGCGAACCGATCGTACTGAAGTACCGGGTTCGCTTTGCCCAGATGGCTTCCAGGGTCGCGTTCGCGTTCATGGCGAAGACTCGCGATGGGGTCGCGTTGTTCGGAATGGATACGTCCCATATGCCCGACATTAGCGCCCGCTCATTTGCTCCGGGAGATACGATGATCGCGAGTTTCAAGCTCGAAAACGCATTTGCTCCGGGCGTCTTCTACATCAATTGTGGCGTTCGGGATGACAGTTCGGATGTTCCCGTATTCCTGCATCGGCGGGTCGATGCGGTAATCTTCCGCATCCGGTCAGACGACCAGACCTTCGTGAAGTCCGGCCTGATCAATACGGCCGCAGTCTTTGAATTGGCTCTCGCATGACAAAAGACACGGTTCGTTTGGCGGCGGGCGTCCCCGTCTTCATTCATTCTCTGTTTCGGGCCGGAAGCACGTACGTCTTCAATGCCTTTCGTCGTTCGGCCGCTGGCTATTGGTGTTACCAGGAGCCTCTGCACGAGATTTCGTTGTATGCCCGCGAAAACAGAGAGATGCTCCTGAGAGAGGATGCCGGCAAGATGGCGATGTTGCGCCATCCGAGATTGGCGGACCCGTATTTTCTGGAACTCTACGAGGTTGCAGAGCGCTGCCTGGGAGCGCTCAAGAAGTCGGATGTCTACGACGCATATTTCGCGCAGGGAGGAGAGCAGTTCGGTCTCGAGTTCTGGAAGAGCTTAATATCGGAATCGCGTGGGCAGCCGGTCATACAGGAGTGCCGAACATCCTGCAGAATCGGCGCGATCAAGGAAGAACTCGGCGGACTTCACGTCTATTTGTGGCGTAACCCGTGGGACCAATGGTGGTCATACAAGGTCGCGGATTATTTTGACGCCACGAGCCAGTTGTTCCTGAATGCCCCGCGCCATCCGGAGGTCATTGCACGCTTACGTCAGGAAATCGGTTTCTGCAGCTTCGAAAGCGAGGATCTGCCTGCACAGATGGACAGATTTCTGAAGACCCCGCTTCCGCCGGAGCATTCCTACCTCGTCTTTTATGTGCTTTGGCTGCTCGCCCTCAAGGAAGGCGTTGCGCACGCCGATCTGCTATTGAATATCGATCGTTTGAGCGACGATATGGAGTATCGCGAGGTGACGATCGGGAAGATGGCTGGGCACGGCATCTGCGGAGTCGATTTTTCTGACTGTGTGAGTCCGCAGACCGTGTATGGGGTGGATG
The DNA here is from genome assembly GCF_001190925.1 of Azoarcus sp. CIB. Classification (NCBI taxonomy): domain Bacteria; kingdom Pseudomonadati; phylum Pseudomonadota; class Betaproteobacteria; order Rhodocyclales; family Zoogloeaceae; genus Azoarcus; species Azoarcus sp. CIB. The sequence goes on along the minus strand of NZ_CP011072.1, from coordinate 4,286,602 downwards.
ATCGCGACTTCTTTGAACGTGTCGAAGACAAGGCGCATGGATTGTTGCTCTTGTCGGGCATGACGCAGCGCGAATTGAACGACTTGCTTTGCCTCAGGCGCGAAAATGAGCCGCGAATCTGGGCCGATGGTGACGCCGGTCCCTCGGCGTCGGGGCTGCTCCGAGACGCAGAGCGCGCACGGTCTCTCGTCCTGCAATCGGGGCGCAGGGAGGTTGAATTGCGCGCGGCGTATGCGCAACAGATAGCGAACCTCGAAGGACAGGTGCTCGCGGCGGAGGTCAAGGCTGGAGCAGTCGAACTGCAGGCGGACGAGAACCTGCGCCGGGCCGAGGCAGCCGAGGCTGAGGCAGCCGCGTTGGAGTACCGCGTGGGACTTGCCCAGACGTTCATCGAAGATCTGGAACTTCGTGTTGTCGAGGCCGAATTGCGCGCCGCCGGGCTCGAGGTCCGTGAATCCGACGGGACTGATGAGGCCGACAACTCCCTGCGGGAGCCTGTGAGTGAAGCTCAGCTCGAAGAGCTGAAGCGGAGGGTCGTGGCAGCTTTGATGCAGGTGCATGAGCTCGAACAGCGCGCTATTGGCGCCGAGAGCCGCGTCGGTGAGCTCGAGTACCAAGTGTTCGAGGCCGAAATCCGAGCCGACGGAATGGAGAGTCGTGCAGCCGCTGCTGAAGCTCGCGCTGCTGAGCTGGAAGTCCGCGCAGTCACGGCCGAAACCGGTGCCGTCGGGCTGGAGCGTCGGATGGTCCTCGCCGTGGAGCGTGCGGACGCGTTGGAACAGCGGGCCCGCCATGCCGAGTTACGGGCGGACGAGCTTGAACGTACGTACGCTGCCGCGGATATAGCGCTGAAGGAGCAGCAAGACCTCATAGCGCGGCTCGAAGCGCAGGGGGCTGAAGGAAGCGCACTGGTGGGAGCCTGGCTGGCGGAGCGAAACGAATTGCATGGAACATTGGTCGCGACGCAAGGAAGCGCCCATTACTGGTACGTGGAGTCGCAACAGTGGCACGAGCGCTTGTTGGCTATCCATGGCAGCAATTCGTGGCGAATGACTGCGCCAGTGCGGGCTGCTAAACGCGTGATCTCGGGCGATTTTTCGCCACTGCGCCGGGCGGCTAGTCTGATCTCTCAGCCTGTACGCCGAGTGCTTCGTGCGCCTGCCGTTCTGGTGGTTCGTGCCACCCTTAAGCGGCCGGGGCTGCGTTACAGGGTCAACAAATCACTCGACAGGTACCCGGTCCTGCGCAATCACGTCGTGCTGTTCGCCCGCAACGCGGGGCTTCTCCCGCAAGCGGGTCCCCGGCTACCGAATTCGCTACAGCCATGTGATTTTTCCGCTGCGGCCGACGGATCAATTCACTCCACCTTCGAGAGGGAGCCGCAGTTGTCGAATCTTTCCGCCACTGGGCGGCAGATTTATTCCGAGCTGCAGGTAGCGATACAACGGAGCAATAGGACCAGCTGATGCGTATTGTCATCGACATGCAGGGGGCGCAAACGGAGCGCCGGCAGAACGGCGTCGGACGATTCGCCGTGTCCTTCGTTCAAGCGGTCGTCCGCAATTGCGGGAAGCACGACATCGTCTTGGCGCTCAGCGCTTCCTTTCCCGATTCGATTGGCTATATCCGTGACGCGTTTCGGGGACTGTTGCCGCAAGACAAGATCAGGGTTTGGAATGCGCCGGGACCACTTAGTGAGAACAATTCGGCAAACGGCCTGCGCATCCTGCGAGGCGAACTGATCAGGGAGGCGTTCTTGGCAAGTCTCGAGCCGGACGTCGTATACCTGACCACCTTGTTTGAGGGATATGCAAACGACGTTGTCGTGAGCATAGGAGGCTTCGCCCCCGCATTACCTACCGTCGTCATGGTGCCCGAGGAAGTCCTTGCTCACCCGACTGGGGAGCCTGGGGTTGACGGGCATCGAGCACGGAAACTCGAATTTCTGAAACGTGCCGCGGGATGCCATTTGCTCGCGCCGGTGACGGTCGAGCGTGCCGCGAAGAGCCTCTCTATTGAACGCGAGGCAATATTTCAGGCGTTCACCGGGCCGGGATTCGACGCCGAGAGCGAGCTGAACACGGAAGCCACCCGCCTTTTGGCGCGGTTTGAGGAAATGCATGCGAATCGCTGTCAATCGCTTCCCTTGGGCCCGTCTTTGCGGAGCACGAAACCTCGTCTTGCCTATGTGTCGCCGTTGCCGCCGGAGCGTTCTGGAATTGCAGACTATAGCGCTGAGTTGTTGCCTTTCCTCGCCCGCTACTATGACGTCGATGTCGTAGCAGCTCAGGCTTCGGTAACCGATGAATGGGTTCAGAGAAATGCAGAGGTTCTTTCAGGCGACGAATTCCTCGAACGGAAGCACGAATACGAGCGCGTGCTCTACCATTTTGGCAATAACCCGATGCACGCCGGGATGTTTGAACTCTTGGGCAAGGCTCCCGGCGTCGTCGTCTTGCACGACTTCTTCCTGAGCGGTGTTCAATGGTATCGAGAGACGTACAACATAGCGCCCAATGCCCTTTGGGATGAGTTATACCGAGCCCACGGTTACCGCGCGGTGAAGGAGCGGTTCCAGAGCGGTGACGAATGCGTCGCGTTCGGCTATCCGTGTAATTTCAGCGTAATCACAAATGCGCTCGGAGTCATCGTCCATTCGGAGAACTCGGTTCGTCTCACTCAGCACTGGTACGGCCAAGGTCATAGTCTCTCTGTGGTCCCGTTGTTGCGCCTCCGGGCGAGCCAAATCGACCGGAAGCGTGCAAGGAAGAAACTCGGATTCTCAGAGGAGGACTTCGTAGTCTGCAGCTTTGGATTCATAGGCAAGACAAAGCAGAACCACTCGCTTCTGAATGCTTGGGCCGCTTCGCGATTGATAACCGAAGACACGCACTGCAAGTTGCTATTCGTTGGTGAGAATGACGAGTCTCCCTATGGGATCGAACTTGCCAACCGGATTGGAGATGCGCCAGAGCTTCGAGGGGTGCGAATCAGCGGTTGGGTTGACGCTGAAACCTACCGCCTGTATCTGGCTGCGGCGGACGTGGCCGTACAACTCAGAACCCTTTCTCGGGGGGAAACCTCGGCGGCTGTACTTGACAGGGCAATCGCACCTTCATGTCATAACCCCGAGCAACTCGGCGCGAAATTCATCGACGGTGGCAGCCAGCATGCGCTTCGATTTGATGCTCGCCTTGCGGGTCGTATTGAGCCGCAGCAGGTTCATCACGATGTGGCGGACGATGGCCAGGTTGTTGGCGGCATAACCGCTGCGCACCCGTGACTGATCCTCATTGAACTGCACATCCAGACACCAGTGAAGGCGATTCTCCACCTCCCAGTGACTGCGTACGGCCCGAGCGATGCGCTCGGCGTCGGCGGGCAGGCTGCTGATGTAGTAGGCGCGCTCGGTGCTGGTGCGATTGCCCACCGTGCGCACGCGCTCGACCACGGCAAAGCTGGCGATGTCCTGCCAGTCCTCGGCCTTGTAGAGCCGCTCGGTTGCATCAAAGGCCCAGCATCGCCTGACTTCGCTACGACCGTGGCCTGGATTCTTGGTCTCGTGCGTCGAACTCGGTGTCAGCGGTCCGTTCGGACCGATACCGGCAAACATGATCGAGTCGAGCAGCTTCGGATGGTTGTCCTTCACGCACAGCACGTAATGGGCGCCACGCTCGCGGATCGTGCGCGCGATCTTCGTCTGCGTGCCCATCGCGTCGATCGTCACCACGCAGCCCTCGAGCGCCAACTTGGCGAGCAATTCCGGGATCGCCGTGATCTCGTTGGATTTCTCGGCGGTCGCCGTCTGGCCCAACACAACACCCATACCGGCCACGAATGCGCTGACCAAGTGCAGCGGACTCGCCTGCGTCTTGGTCTTGCTGGCGGTTCGTCGGCTGGTCTTGCCATCGATTGCCACGACCGTGTCCTCGGCCAACGCGGGCACCACCATGCCAACCCAGCGCCGGAATGCAGATTCGAACTCATCGGGCGTGATCATGCCGAACACGCGACCGATCGTGTCATGGGACGGGATGCCATGCTCAAGCTTCATGAAGCCCCGCAGCCAGTCGATCTTGGCCTCGGCCCACAATTCGATGTCGACGAAGTCGTCCACGCCCGACAGCACCGCGCAAACCGCCACCGTGAGCAGTTCGGCAAGATCGTGGCGCTTGTGGCGCGCGCTGCGCGGATCGGAAATCGAGACGAACACCTGCGTCAGCGGCATGATGTTTCCTGCCTTCATGGGCGGCCCAAAAAGGTAGGAAACTACACAAATTATGCCGCTGTGAACAGGGGCTCGGTAAGGTCATGAAAGTTAACAATCTTTGGCATTCGCATATGCCAAGTCGGTGCGATTGCCCTGCTGTACTTGATTGCCTCAACTACGGACTGGCTACCGTTGTCAATGCAAACGGAGCAATGGCAGATCTGCCGACAGATGCAGTCTGGATGTTGCCGGACGATTTTGCCGAAGGGCAGTTGGTGGAGGCCCTGGAAATCCTAAGGCGTCAGCCACCTGAACGTTCGGCCCTTGGAGCACGGGGCCGGGCCTATGTTCACGCAGTTCATTCGCCGGAAGTCTGTGCCGATCAGTATTTTCGGGGCATTGAGGCATTCTATGACAGAGCCAGCGTCGGGCGCGCTGCGTTGATTCGCGAACTTGGGTGCAGGATACGCGAGGAGGAGGGGGGGCAGGAGGTCGTCGCATTGGCGGACGCGTTGTCTCGCGCTTTTCCGTCTAAGCGCCCGGCGCGCAAGCTCTTTGTCGATGTCTCCGTAGTGGTGCGAGACGACTTCAAGACGGGTATTCAACGGGTTGTCCGAGCTCTGTTGCTCGGGCTGATCGATTCGCCGCCGAGCGGATATCTGATCGAGCCGGTATACCTCAGCGATGAAGGCGGGAATTGGCATTACCGATACGCTCGTGACTATACCCTCGCATTGCTAGGATGCACTCAAGGGTGGCTCCCGAACGAGCGGGTCGAGCCCCATGTCGGCGATATTCTTATCGGTCTTGATCTTGCTGGTGGTTACGTCATTCAGGCCGACAGGTGTGGCGTCTATGAGGGGCTCATGAATTCGGGAGTTCACGTCGCGTTCGTCGTGTATGACCTGATCCCCATCCAGTTCGAAAATGTTTATCCCCCGGGTTTCAAGGAGGGGCACGAGGATTGGCTGAGAGTCGTTTCCAAGGCCGATTCAGCGATCTGTATTTCGCGTTCCGTCGCACAGGAGATGGCCGACTGGGTGCGAGCTAACGGCGTGCAGAAGAGACGCCCGCTCGATATTCGTTGGTTCCATCTCGGTGCCGACTTAAAGAATAGCCGCGCGAGCGAGGGCATGGACACGAATGCCGAAGTAGTTCTGCAAAAGCTCACGAGCGTCCCGAGTTTCCTGTTGGTGGGCACGTTGGAGCCGCGGAAAGGGCATGCGCAGGTTCTGAGTGCGTTTGAGTTGTTATGGGAGCGCGGTCTTGCGGCGAACCTCGTGATAGTGGGCAAGGCCGGGTGGATGGTCGATTCGCTCGTCCAGAAACTTCGCGCCCATCCGGAACTCGATAAGCGCCTGCTCTGGTTGGAGGGTATCAGCGATGAGTATCTGGATAGAATATATGCTGCGTCGAGCTGCTTGATTGCCGCATCCGAGGGGGAGGGCTTTGGACTCCCGCTAATCGAGGCCGCGCAATACAAGGTGCCGATCATCGCGAGAGACCTCGCCGTCTTTCGTGAGGTGGCTGGATCACACGCCCATTACTTTACCGGCCTGTCGGCGGTTGACTTGGCTGGTGCAATCGATGAATGGCTCGAACTGTTCCGTACCGGGCAGTACCCGACGTCCGATGGCCTCCCTTGGCTGACGTGGAAGGAGAGCACGGACCAACTGAAGGCGGTTTTGCTGCCCCAAGATACTTTGCCGGCCCAGGAATCTCGTTCCGCAACGGCAGCCAAGATCGAAGGTCGTGAGCTGTCCTGGGCAGACGGCGCGTGAGCTCGAATGATGTGTGCGCGGCATGTGCAGGCGTGAAACGTGCTCCCAACGAATTCAATAGACTTATCTTGGTGATAATTGATGACCTCACGTGAGTTGCTTTCATTTGAGCTGGCTGTTTCGCAGCGCAGGATTCTAGTGACCGGAAATACCGGTTTCACAGGGGGGTGGGCCGTCGAATGGCTCAAACGCATCGGGTCGGACGTGTCCGGCTTTTCCTTGCCTCCGGCCACGGACCCCTCGCTGTTCAAAGCTCTTGGCCATGAAGGAGATGTACCGACCGTCTATGGGGACATTAGCGATTTCGAGCTCTTTAGGAGCGCAGTCGAACGTTTCCAGCCGGAGCTCATCCTCCATCTGGCGGCGCAACCGCTTGTACGGCGCTCCTACAGGGAGCCTGTGCAAACCTTTCTCGTGAATGCGCAGGGGACAGCCCATGTGCTCGAGGCCGCTCGTTCCGTAAAGAGTGTGCGTGGTGTTTTGTGCATCACCACCGACAAGGTGTACAAGAATAACGAGTGGCCTTGGCCGTACAGGGAAAACGATCCCTTGGGCGGAAAGGACCCGTACAGCGCTTCCAAATCGGCCGCCGAGATGGTTATCCAAAGCTACGCCGAATCCTTCTCATGGCAAGATGGGAAAGGGCCCGTTATCGCAACCGCACGAGGAGGCAACATCATCGGAGGCGGGGACTGGTCGGAGGATCGGCTCGTGCCGGATTTCGTCCGTGCGGTCACGAACGGAACGCAGCTGACGCTGCGCTATCCCGATGCAACGCGACCTTGGCAGCACGTCCTTGCGCTCGTTCACGGGTATTTGATGCTCATGGCAGGATTGATCTCAGACAATCCCTCGCGCTATGCACGAGCATGGAATCTGGGGCCGCAGGATGCGCGCCAGTATTCGGTAAGGGAGGTTCTGGAACTGCTGTCCGCGAGTTGGCAACGGCCGAATCTCCAATTCATGGACAATCCGTTGCCGGAGGCGAGCGCGCTTGCACTCGACAGTTCGCTCGCGCGCAACGTTCTCCAGTGGCTCCCCGCCTGGGATACCGAGGAGGTCGTCGAGCAGACGGCTGCCTGGTATCGGGAGTATTACCGGGATCCGGGCTGCGGCCGCGCGCTTACGCAGGATCAGATCGAAGCCTGGCGCACTGTGCTCGTCAAGAGGGAGCAGCGTTGAAATGAGGGTGCTTCTCACTGGCGCGAGCGGCTTCGTCGGAGGCAGGCTTGCGCAGAGACTTCTATTCGCTGGGCACGAAGTGTTCTCAGTCGTTCGTAGGGCGGCTCCGTCGGTTCCGGGCGAGCAGCTCGTGGCCGAGGGGCTCCAAATTGCTGTGCTCCGCGAAGTTCTTGCCGGTCGCGGGATCGACGCCGTCGTGAATCTGGCCGCCGCCGGCGTCCATCCCGGTGATCGCGATCCGGAGAGTCTGGTGCGGATCAACGCCTGCTTCCCGTCGGAGCTCGTGAGGTTAGCTGCCGATCACGGGGCACGATCCTTTGTTCAAGTGGGGAGCAGCGCCGAGTACGCGGGAAGCGATTCCCTTCAATTAATTACTGAAAGCTCTCCGCCCGAAGCACGTAGACTGTACGGTGCGAGTAAAGCTGCGGGTGGACTGCTCGCGCGGGCGCTGGGTGAGCAATGCGGTCTCCCCGTCGCCGTGTTGCGACTGTTCAACGTTTTCGGTCCGGGCGAGGCGGCCCATCGATTGTTCCCCTCGCTCGTGTCCAGCCTGCGTCGATCTGACTGCGTCGCTCTGTCTGCCGGGACGCAAGTGCGAGATTTCATGCATGTCGACGAGGTGTGCGAAGGCATCGAAATTGTTCTCGGGGTTCTCGCGGGCAATCCCGAGCTTGCAGGCACGTACAATCTCGCCTCTGGCCGGGGGACGACAGTGCGGAATTTCGCTCTAGAGGTCGCCGCTGCACTGGACGTGGCCCGTGAACTTCTTCGCTTTGGGGCTCTTCCGCTGCGCCCGGATGACTTGCCCTCCGTCGTCGGTGACCCGCGCGCTTTCAAGACTGCATTCGGCTGGTCGTCCACGAGGTCGCTAACGGAAGGCGTGGTAGCAGCGGTTCAAGAGCTGGCCGACGCCGATTGTGCGATGCTTAAAGCATAGCCGCATAGTTTTGAACGATTTAATCTGATGCCTATGACTACTAACGCTCATTCGTTGCCGCTGGTTTCGATCACGATACCTGTCCTGAACGAATCGGAGAACATCGACTCGCTGTACGGCCGCCTCACGGCACTGGCCGAGCGTATGCAGGACCGCTGCCGGCTCGAGTTCGTTTTCTCAGACAATCACTCGAACGATGACACTTGGGAAAAACTCTCGAATCTCGGTGCGTCGGACGACCGGGTGAGAGCGGTGCGATTCGCAAAGAACGTCGGGTTTCAACGCTCGATTCTCGCAAATTACCTTCACACCAGGGGGGACGCTGTGCTGCAGATCGATGCTGATCTGCAGGATCCGCCCGAATTGCTCGAAGAGTTCTTCGAGTATTGGCAGCAAGGCTTTCACGTCGTATACGGTGTTCGCCGCAAGCGCAGAGAGAACATGTTTATCAATGCGTTTCGGCGAGTCGGATATTGGGTGATAGACAAGGTAAGCGAACACCCGATTCCCCGTGATGTCGGAGATTTCCGGCTCGTCGATCGCAGGGTAATTGATGCCCTTGGAAAAATGCGTACGCCGAGTCCTTATCTCCGGGGAATGATTGCCGGACTTGGATTCAAACAAACCGGCATCGCGTACGACCGGGATGCTCGCGTCGCCGGCGAAAGCAAATTCGGTGTCGCGCGACTGATACGCCTCGGCTTGACGGCTGTGTTCAACCACTCGTCTGTTCCGCTTCGGCTTGCCACGCTTGTCGGCACGATGATGCTGGGCGTAAGTGCACTGGGGGCGCTGTACTACTTCGTGCTTCGTGCACTCCACCCGGATCTTCCAAAGGGCCTCGCAAGTATCCACATACTCGTCCTGTTCGGCACGGGGCTTCAGTCGTTGCTGCTGGGGATCATTGGAGAATATTTGCTGCGCATTTATCTGATCCTGCGTTCGGAGCCGATTGCGATCATCGAGCAGAGTCTGAATTTTTCATCGCACGAACTGAAACTCTAACCAAATTAAAGGGGTTGATATGAAGGCCGTCATTCTCGCGGGTGGTTTGGGCACTCGTATTGCCGAAGAGTCCGACACCAAGCCGAAGCCGATGGTTGAGGTGGGCGGGCGCCCGCTACTGTGGCACATCATGAAGTGCTATGCGCACCATGGCGTGAAGGATTTCGTGATTTGCCTGGGTTACAAGGGTTATGTGATCAAGGAGTTCTTCTTCAACTACTACCGTCATATGGCGGACATGCGAATCGACCTCAAGAACGGCGAGCACCAGATTCTCAATAGTCAGTCCGAGGACTGGAAGGTGACTCTTGTGGATACCGGTCCCGATACGATGACGGGAGGCCGCCTGAAACGCGTTGCTCCCTATCTTGGCGCCGAGCCGTTCTGCCTCACGTACGGAGACGGACTGTCGGATATCGACATTGGGGCGGAGATCGCTTTTCATCGTCGACATGGGAAGCTCGCGACGGTTGCGGCCGTCCAGCCGCCGGGTCGATTCGGCGTCCTGAATATCGACAAGGATCGGCAGGTGAGCAGTTTCGAGGAAAAACCGAGCGACGAAATCGGATGGATCAACGGCGGCTTCTTCATTCTGAACCCGGAAGTGATCAAGTTCATCGAAGGGGACGATACGTCCTGGGAACGCGCGCCCCTCATGACTCTCGCCAAGGAGGGAGAACTGGCTGCATTCGAGCACAAGGGCTTTTGGCAAGCGTGCGACACGCTGCGCGACAAGCGCGAGCTCGAAAAGCTGTGGAATAGCGGTACAGCACCGTGGCGTGTATGGGACCGTTGATGAGCGATGCTGCAAAAGGCGGCGAGCCGGCTGTTTCAGCCGGTTCGTCCGGCGGACGCGCGCGGGGGCTCGGTCCTCACCTCGTGGGCTGGGGAATTTCCGGCGCCTGCCTTCTTTTCATCGCTAGCCAGATCAAACTGGACGAGATCCGTGAGGCATTGAGTATTTTCCACTGGCCCTATTTGCTGCTGGGGGTGCTCTCGCTCGCGTTCGGCTACACGATGCGCGTCGTGCGCTGGGCCCTCATGCTGCATGCTGCGGGCGCGCCCATAGGTGTCGGGCGGTGCTTTGCGCCGTTTCTCGGGTCGATCGCGCTCAACAATGTGCTGCCCTTGCGCTTGGGCGACGTCGTGCGCGCGCTCGTGTTTCCCTCCTCAATCGGGCTCAGCCGGGTCACGGCAGCCGGCAGCCTGCTCATGGAGCGGCTGGTTGATCTTCTGACACTGCTGGTATGCCTTGGTGTAGGGCTTACCTTGAGTGGTGGCGTCGACATTCCTGCATGGGTCGGACAGACTGCGATGAGTCTTTCTGTGCTGGGCGGGCTTGCGCTCGTGCTTGTGTTCCTGTTCAGCGGTGCCATCGCGAATCGCATTCATCGTTTCTGTGACGAAGCGGATACGGGATCAGCGCGCAGTAAGGCCCTCCGTGCCGCTCGCGATCTCCTGCGGAGCTTTGAACTGATGTCGCGGCTGCCCGCACTGGCGGCGCTGTTCCTTGTGTCGGCGCTCGTGTGGCTTGGCGAGACCGGGCTGTTCCTGTCTGTGTTGTCCGGATTTGGACTCGACAACGGCCTGCCTCTGGCCATGGTCATCATGGCGATTGCGACCTTGTCCACTCTGGTGCCGTCCTCGCCGGGGTACGTGGGCCCCTTTCATCTTGCCGCATATGCCGCAATTTCCATGGTCGGGGGAAGCTCGGCGCAAGCCGCGAGCTTTGCGGTGCTATCGCACTTGGGGTTATGGCTTCCGACGACGCTGGCCGGTGCAGTGGCGATCGCGGCGAACCCAAACATGTTCCGCGGTTTGCGCGCACGCAGCGCCACCAAGCAACTGCTTTGAATTCAACGTCTTTTTTGAGCATGCAACTATGACGCAATACGATGACGTTATCGTCGGGGGTGGTTTCACCGGTCTAACGGCAGCCTACCTGCTGGCAAAGAAAGGCCGCAAGGTCCGGGTGATCGAGGCCGACAGCTGCCCGGGCGGACTCGCCGGCACCTTCGAATTTTCCGACGGCGTTAAGATCGAAAAGTTCTATCACCATTGGTTCAATAACGACGAGTTCGTCCCGGAGTTGGTCAGGGAGCTCGGCATGGACGGCGACGTTCTCACGCTACCGTCCCGCACCGGGATGTACTACAACGGCAGAATGTGGAAGCTTTCCACGCCGCTTGACCTGCTCCGTTTCAAGGCTCTTTCCTTGATAGACCGAATCCGGCTCGGTCTGCTCGTTTTCCAGGTGCGACGCGTGAAGGACTGGCGTACCATCGAGCATCTCAGCATCCGCGAATGGCTCGAGCCGCTCTGCGGAAAGCGCGTCTTCAAGGTCGTGTGGGAACCTCTGATCACGTCGAAGTTCTCGCTGTACTCCGAATCCGTCAACGCGGTCTGGTTCTGGAAAAAACTCGTCCTTCGCGGGAGTACCCGCGACAGCAAGGGCGGCGAGCAACTCGCGTATTTCAAAGGTGGCTTCGGGCGTCTCGCAGAGGCGATGGTGACCCAGATACGGGCCTTGGGCGGTGAGGTTAGCCTCGGCGAGAAGGTGCTCGACGTCAAGACCGAAGGCAAGCGCGTCACTGCGTTGCAGACGGACAGCGGCGTAGTCAATGGGAAACAGTTCCTGTTCACTCCGGCGTTCCCGATCATCGCCGACATGTTCGAAAGGGCGGCAGATTCCGACTGGCTCGCCCGCGTTCGGCGTGTCCGCTATCTCGGCAACATGTGTCTTGTCCTGCGGATGAATCGCAGCCTGTCAAGCACGTATTGGTTGAATGTGAATGACCCGGGATTTCCTTTTGTCGGGGTCATCGAGCACACCAATTTCGATTCGCCGGAAAATTACAAGGGGACCCACATTGCCTTCCTGTCGCGATACCTCGCGGTGGAAGACCCTGTCTGGGGTTACAGCGATGAGCAATACGTGGAGTTCGCGCTCGAGCACCTCAAGAGGATGTTCCCGGACCTCGATCGGTCCTGGATCGTGGAGCACAAGGTCTGGCGAGCCGAGTACGCGCAGCCGGTCACCGAGCGCGGATTCTCAACCTATGTGCCCGGCCGCGAGACGCCGTTTGAGAACGCCTATATTTCGACGATGGCACAGATCTACCCGGAGGACCGCGGAACAAACTACGCAATCCGTGAGGGGCGGCAGATAGCCGAGCAAATGTGCATTGAAAACAGTACGTCAGCGGGAAAGTAATGCGTTCCGGGTTTCGTAAGTTGCCACAGAGGTGCGGTCGGATGATGGTCGGTGATGGACTATTGGGTTATGGCAGTACTTGCGGCAAGAGCTAACCAATGAAAAACTCCAGTGACATTGCGCAGCGTTGGCTTACCGCAGTAACAATCGCTGCGATGATTCTCACGGCAGCCCCGCAGCTTTGGTCGACGAGCGTCGATTTCGCGCATCACTATGCTTTGGTGGCCCGTCTCTCTGAATTCTGGGCAATGCCGTTGGGTGTCGATCCGTCGCTCGGCGAAATGAACCAATACCCGCGCTACGCGCATGTTGCCGCGGCAATCGTGGGTATTCTTGTAAATTCGCCTTTGCTGGGGATGCATCTTGTCGGTGTCATCGCGTTCGTTCTGCTCTGGTACTTCATTTCGGCGATCCTGCTACGCCAGGATGATGTTGATCTTCCTGCGAGCCTCATTTTTGCAGTCGCCATGCTGGCCATCGCCGGCAGGATGGGGCTTGAAATTCATGGGTACGAAATCGTTGAAAACTATTTTTTCTCTCAGGTGGTCGGCCAGGCTGTTGTATTTCTTGCGCTAGTTGTACATGCGTGGGGTAATGATAAATATGGTTCGCCCTTGGCCGGTTATGTAGTGCTGGCGATCTTCGGGGTATTGTCTGCCGGTATTCACCTCTTGCCGGCTATGGAGTTGCTGGGGATTTTGGTCATTTATTTTGTGACGGATTTGTTTATTATTAAACCGGCACGCAGGGCGATCCCGTTGTTTGGCGTTTTAATTCTCATTGCGGCAGGAACGGCGTTGATTATGCACCCAAGTTTCGCAGCAATGAAAGTGATAGCTGCGCATAACGGGGGGATGCACCTTAAATTCACTCCTACGCTAAATAGTATGACTGCACTATGTGTGGTCGTCATCGCTCTTTCTGTTATTGGTTTAGTGATGTCGCTCAGAGACGCTGCGCGGACGAGGGCATACCCTGCGATTCGAATCGTCTCTGCCTACGGACTGGTTGTTGCGGGACTCTTCTTGCTTCAACGTGTTAGCTTTTTCTTTGGTCAGGGCTCCGAGTATGCGTGCAAGAAGTACGGGTTTGGGCTAAATACTGCGGCGGTGCTCTTGCTTGCTCTTTTTGTTCCAAAGGTGGTGAAGTGGTTTGCGCCTAGCTTCGTGGAGAGGTGGCGTGCCGTAGTGAAGGCGCTTTGCGGTGGCGTCCGGTTTGTTTTTCCGGCCGTAATTCTTGTGTGCGGGGTCTTAGTAGTGTCGCCGGGTGGGTCGGTTGCAAACGTAAAGCGACTGTCAGAAGTTGAGTCCGTTACACGGGGCTTTCACGCCGAGAATCCATTGCCCGGCGATGGGAGAAGTGATGTTTTTCTTGGGGGGCGGACGCGTCGAGTAGATGACTATCTGATGACAATAGCTCCCCTTCATCACCCTCGAGATGGCGATGCGCATTCGATTTTCTATCAGGGAGCGCTTCCGAAAGATGGCTCAAAGTTACGCTATGTTATTACCGATGAAGACAGCGGCCTTCGGAGCCAAGAGTGTGTAAAGTCCAGGCTTGCCGCAGGTTTGATGGTCGTGGATGCTCAGTGCGCTATTGCGCAAGGACGGCTATGTCGGGATTTTATTGACTTTTCAGAATCAGGAAACTCGTTGCTCGCTTCTGTCGATGGCTTTAGCCTTCCGGAGTCATTTGGGCGTTGGTCTGATCAGAGTGTCGCTCGGTTTTCGTGTGTTCTACCCGATAGGCTTTCCGGACGCGTTAAGTACCTTCGTATTATTTTCGCCTCGGCGTATGTTGGGAACTCCACGGCGCAGCGGGTGACGATTGTGGTTAATAACTCGGCGCGGAAAACCGTTGAATTGAGCGGTGGTCCTAGCGATGTTGTTCTCGATATTGGCAACGTGGACTTCGGTACTGATAGGGTTGTCACAGTGGATTTTGATATTCCTGGAGCGGTTGCTCCCCAAGAAATTGGCCGAGGTGCAGATCCGAGGAGGCTTGGGGTAGCGATTAAGAGTATTTCGATAGTGAGCGAGTCGTGAGTGTGTCTCGGTTAGGCGCGCATGACAAGCGGAGCTGGTTTCAAAAATGATGGCGATGACGAACGGATCAAGTGTCGCAGCCAGGAGCTTGTTCGCACTGTGTGCTGTCGTGGTTCTTTACGCCGCCGTTTTGATTTTGGGTGGGGTAGGGGCCATCTTGGATGCATGTTACAGAGTCGGTTTTTCGGGTGCGGTGGCGCTACTACTCCTGTCTCTTACAAATTTGGCATTACGATTCGTGCGATGGTTTGTGCTTCTGGGGTGTGGCCGGAAGGGGGTAGGTATTGGAAGACTCATATGGGTTTATCTCTCAGGCTTCGCGTTTTCGATTTCTCCGGGCAAGTTGGGTGAGGTCTTCCGCGGGGTCTTGCTAAAGAGGTGCGGAGTTTCACATGAGGTGAATTTTTCATTGTTCGTGTGCGAGCGAGCGCTCGACCTGATCGCAGTGTTGGCAATGGCGGCGATCGGCACGCTGTACGTCAGTGACTTCGGTGGCGTATATGTTTTTGTGCCGGCAACTGCAATGCTTGTGACTTTCGTGCTCGTGCTTCGCACGGGGATGTTCGACCGTCTGCACAAAGGTACGAGGGATGCTTCCTCCCGCCTGCTCCGGTTCATTCATTTTGTGTCGGGGGCCTTAGCTCTGGTCCGGCATTCATTGTTTTCCCGGCGTGCGGCAATCGGCCTATTGCTGGGGCTCGGCGCGTGGTCCGCTTCGGCCTTTGGGCTTTCCATTATCGTGCAGTCGCAAAGCTACGAAGTCGGGTTTCTTCAGGCCGTCGGAATCTTCGCGCTGTCCATGCTGGGGGCCGCGCTGGCCGGCGTCGTTGGAGGCGTCGGTGGCGCGGAGTCGGTGATGGTGTTGGGGCTGACCGCGGCCGGCATTCTTCTTCCAGAGGCAATCGCCGTCACAATGATTAGCCGCGTGACGACAATCGGGGTTTCCGTATCCGTCGGAGTATTCGCGCTATTCGTGGCTGCCCGTGCATGCAGGGAGAAAGGACTGGGAGGTGAAGAGGTCTAGCGGGGACGGCGCGTCGGACTCCGGCGCTGCGGACTTTTTGGTGCGTTTTTCTTGATGTCTTTGTTGTGGATGGGTTATCAATGTCTATGAAAACTGCGGTCGTCACCGGCATTTCGGGCCAGGATGGCGCTTATCTTGCTGAGCTCTTGCTGGAAAAGGGATACAGGGTCTACGGGACTTACCGGCGGACGAGCTCGGTCAATTTCTGGCGTATCGAGGAGCTGGGGATACAGAATCATCCGAATCTCCATCTTGTCGAATACGATCTCACTGATTTGTCCTCAAGCATTCGCCTTCTTCAGACCACCGGGGCGACCGAGGTCTACAACTTGGCGGCGCAGAGCTTCGTCGGCGTTTCGTTCGAACAGCCAATCACGACGGCGGAGATAACGGGGGTCGGCCCGGTGAATCTGCTCGAGGCTATCCGCATCGTCGATCCGCAGATTCGCTTCTATCAGGCCAGTACGTCGGAAATGTTTGGTAAGGTTCAGGCGATTCCGCAGGTCGAGTCGACACCGTTTTATCCCCGGAGCCCATATGGCGTAGCCAAGCTCTATGCGCATTGGATGACGGTAAATTACCGCGAGAGCTACGGCATTTTCGGTACGAGCGGTATCCTTTTCAACCACGAGTCGCCACTGCGTGGGCGTGAGTTCCTTACTCGCAAGGTGTCGGACAGCATTGCGAAGATCAAGCTGGGCAAGCTGGATGTGCTGGAGCTTGGGAACCTCGATGCGAAGCGCGACTGGGGATTTGCCAAGGAGTATGTTGAGGGCATGTGGCGCATGCTGCAGGCCGACACGCCGGATACCTATGTGCTAGCGACGAATCGCACCGTTACCGTGCGAGATTTCGTAACGATGGCTGGCAAGGCGGCTGGTTACGAGTTGCGGTGGGAGGGCAAGGAGGACCGGGAAATCGGCGTCGATCGCATTTCGGGTCGTACGTTGGTGCGCGTGAATCCGAAGTTTTATCGCCCGGCGGAAGTGGAGCTACTGATCGGCAATCCGGAGAAGGCCAAACGCGAGCTGGGTTGGGAGCCCAAGACGACGCTGGAGCAGTTGTGTCAGATGATGGTCGAGGCGGACATCCGCCGCAATGAGCGCGGATTCTCCTTCTGACCGGACATGTGATGAAGCGAGCGCTGATTACGGGCGTCAAGGGCTTTACCGGCCGATATGTTGCCGCGGAGTTGGAGGCACACGGCTGGGAAGTGTGGGGCACGGGCGCGCACGACGAACCCGGCGGTGCCCGGTATCGGCACGTTGACCTGGCGGACGCCGCCGGCCTGCGAGAGGTGATCTCGGAAGTGCGGCCGGATGCGGTGGTTCACCTCGCGGCGATTGCCTTTGTGGGCCACGGCGATGCCGACGCCTTCTATCGCGTCAACTTGATCGGCACGCGCAACCTCCTGGCCGCGCTGGCTGCCGCCGCGCAGCGGCCTGAGTGCGTGCTGCTCGCGAGCAGCGCGAACGTGTACGGCAACGCGACCGAAGGTGTTCTGAACGAGTCGACGCCGCCGAATCCGGCGAACGACTACGCGGTCAGCAAGCTGGCGATGGAGTGGATGGCGCGCTTGTGGATGGACCAATTGCCGATCGTGATCGCGCGCCCGTTCAACTACACGGGCGTGGGGCAGGCGGAATCCTTCCTGTTGCCGAAGATCGTCGCACACTTCCGTCGGCAAGCCGAAGTGATCGAGTTGGGCAACCTCGATGTGTGGCGCGATTTTTCGGACGTGCGTGCTGTGGCAAGTGCCTATCGCCGCCTTCTGGAAAAGCGGCCGGTCGGCGAAACGCTCAACGTGTGTTCAGGCCGCACCCATTCGCTGCGCGAGGTCATCGCGATCGCTGAGGCGATTACGGGGCATTCGATGCGGGTTGAAGTGAATCCCGCGTTTGTCCGGGCCAACGAGGTTCGGACCTTGTGTGGAAATCCGGGCAGGCTCCGCCAGGTCATTGGCGAATGGGAGACGCCCCCGCTCGACGCAACGCTTCGGTGGATGCTCGTCGGGGACGCGCGTTGAAGGTCATTCTGTCGATTGACCCGATCCGCTATCCGCTCACCGGCATTGGGCGATACACGTACGAATTGGCGCGACAGTTGGAGGGGATGCCGGAGATCAGCGATCTCCGGTATTTCGGCGGAAGTAGCTTCCGGGCGGAGCTTCCATCGGCCTCCGTTGGTCGTGCGCAGGCAGACGGCATTCGGCGCAGGGCGCTGAAAAGCCGCGTTGCGGTCGGCCTTTACAGGCTTGTCGCCCACCGACTTAAGGCTCGCACCTTGCGCGGTTTCGAGTCTTACGTTTTTCACGGACCGAATTTCTATCTTCCGGCGTTCGATGGGTGCAATGTGTTGACCGTGCACGACCTCTCGCCGTATACATGGGCGCATTGTCATCCGCCCGAGAGGGTGCGCTACATGCAGGGCGAGATCGAACGATCGCTCGCCCGGGCACGTATGCTGATCACTGACTCGGAGTTCACTCGACGGGAACTCGCAGATTATTTTTCCTGGCCGATCGAGCGCATCCGTGCCGTGCCGCTGGCTAGTGCTTCCGAGTTCCATATCCGCGATTCAGAGGAGTTGGCTCCGGTGTTGAACCTTTATGGTCTGGCTCCTGGGCGCTACTGTCTCTACGCCGGTACGATCGAGCCGCGTAAAAATGTCAGTACGTTGCTCGATGCCTACGCGGCGTTGTCCCCGTCGGTGCTGAGGCAATGGCCGCTCGTGCTCGTAGGGTATGAGGGGTGGCGTAGCGAGGAAATTCACGCCCGGATTCGGGAGGCTCAAGCGGAAGGGTGGGTGCGTTATCTCGGTTTCGTTCCTGCGGACCATCTTCCGGTGCTTTATTCCGGCGCCCGACTGTTCGCGTTTCCGTCCTTGTATGAAGGGTTCGGCCTGCCCGTGCTGGAGGCGATGGCCTCGGGGGTCCCGGTCGTGTGTTCGGATTCGTCGTCCTTGCCGGAGGTCGTAGGCGAGGCCGCAGCTACCTGTTCGGCGAAGGATGTGGATACCTTGGCCGGGTTGATCGCGCGAGGTCTCGAGGACGAAGTCTGGCGGCGCGATGCGATCGAGAAAGGGCTGCAGAGGGCACGCTGCTTCAGCTGGCAGCGGTGCGCGCAGGAAACGGTCGCCGCCTACCGCGCGGCCGTCCAGTTCTGACTTTCTTGCGACGACGAATTTGTGAAGGTACTACACGTCTATCGCACCTATTTTCCGGATCCCCCCGGCGGGCTTCAGGAGGCCATCCGACAGATTTGTCTGTCGGTGCAGCCTTTCGGGATCGAAAATACGATCTTTACCTTGTCGCGCGACCCCGTTCCTGCGGAGCTTGAGCGGCGCGAGGCGCGGGTGGTGCGTCAGCGCTCCTGGGCGGCGCCGGCATCCTGCGATCTTGGCGGGGTGGCAGCGTTCGCACGGTTTCGTCGGCTCGCCCGCGAAGCAGACGTCATTCATTACCTTTTTCCGTGGCCGTTCGCCGATGTGCTGCATTGGGCTATGCCCCCCGGGAAGCCGGCGCTCCTGACCTACATTTCCGACATCGTGCGACAGCAGTGGATCGGCAAACTCTATTCGCCCCTGATGTGGAGGACGCTGAAGGGTATGGGCGCGATCGTGGCGAATGCTCCGGCGTACGCCCTGACGAGTCCGGTGTTGTCGAATGAGGCGATCCGCGATCGGGTGCGGGTGATTCCGCTCGGAATCGACGAGCAGTCCTATCCACGGGGTGGCGACGATGCGGTTTTCAGCAGGTTGCACCTCGCCGAGGATGAGCCGTTCTTCCTCTTCATCGGGGTTCTGCGCTATTACAAGGGGCTGCACTGTCTGGTGCAGGCCGCAGGGCGAGTTGGGGCGAAGATCGTGATCGCAGGCTCGGGACCGGAGGGGCGAGCCCTGCATAGCCTCGTTGCGACCACTGGGGCGCGCAACGTTGTGTTTGCCGGACAGATTTCGGATGAGGAAAAGGTCGCCCTGCTGCGGCGCTGTCGAGCACTCGTGCTGCCGTCGCACCTGCGTTCCGAAGCGTACGGAATGGTTTTGGTCGAGGCGGCGATGCTCGGGCGGCCGATGATCTCGTGCGAGATCGGGACGGGGACATCGTTCGTCAATGCCGGCGGGGAAACCGGTTTTGTCGTCGAGCCAGGGTGCGCCAGCGCGCTTGCCGAGGCGATGAACCAGCTGTTGGTTGACGATGGGCTTGGCGACCGCATGGGGGCAGCAGCGCGGATGCGATACGAGCGGCTTTTTTCCGGTGAGGCCTTGGGGCGTGAATATGCTGCGCTGTTTCGCGAGGTGGCAAGCAGTTGATTTGCACAGCATGCGCGGCCCCGAGCGGCGGGGCGGTGGTGATTCTCATGTTCACAGGCATGTGCATGAGCTGAATTGCAGGATGAAGCATTGTGACTGCAATGTATACAGTGCGCTCCGGCGATAGCGAGGTAAGTTTATGAAGGTCATGACCGCCAGCGAGGCGAAGACCCACTTCGGTGAATTGCTGGATGCCATGCAGCGCGAGCCCGTGTTGGCGTGGAAGCTTCCGCCTGATCACTCCGGTCGCTGAAGTGTTGCGAGATATATGATGGCTGGCACGCTTGTGACCGGTGGTAGCGGTTTCGTCGGTTCCGCGGTGCTTGCACGTTTGCGTCACCTGGGGGTGCCGGTGTTGGGCGTGGTTCGTAGCGCGGTACCTGCTGCCGGCTGCGTACCTGGGCCGGCGCTCGAACGGGGGGGCGATTGGTCGGGGTTGCTGGAGGGCTGCGGTCTCGTCGTCCATGCCGCTGCGCGCGTCCATGTGATGCGGGACTTGGCGTCCGACCCCTTGGACGCATATCGAGCTGCGAACGTGGATGGGACCTTGAACCTCGCCCGGCAGGCAGCGGCAGCGGGTGCGCGGCGCTTTGTGTTTCTCAGCTCGATCAAGGTGAATGGCGAGGAGACGACGCCGGGGCGTGCCTTTGCTGCGGAAGATTTGCCGTCTCCGCAGGACGCGTACGCGATTTCCAAGGCCGAGGCCGAGGCTGGGCTGAGGGCACTGGCAGCGGAAACCGGGATGGAGGTCGTGATCGTGCGGCCGCCCTTGGTCTACGGGCCGGGCGTGAAGGCCAACTTCCTGAGCCTGATGCGCGCGCTGCGGCGCGGGGTGCCGTTGCCGCTGGGAGCCGTCGTGAGCAATAGGCGTTCGCTGGTGGCGCTGGAAAATCTGGTGGACCTTATCGTGACCTGCATCGAGCATCCCGCCGCGGCGAACCAAACCTTTCTGGTGTCCGACGGCGAGGATTTGTCGACCGTGGGGTTGTTGCGCCGTCTGGCCGCGGCGATGGACGTGCCCGCACGGTTGCTGTCGGTGCCGGTTCCGTTGCTGCAAGGGGTGGCCGCCCTGGTGGGGCGGGGCGTGATGATGCGCCGCTTGTGCGGCAATCTGCAGGTGGACATGACTGAAACGCAGCGGCTGCTTGGGTGGCGACCGCCAGTTGGCGTGGATGAAGCGCTGCGGCGGGCGGCAGAGGGGTTCCGGAGATGAGCAGTCCGGGATATTTCGCTGTGCTCGCACTGGCGGTTGGCGGAGGCTCGGCAGTGCTGACGGGCGTGTTGCGCCGCTATGCGCTCGCGCACAGCCTCATCGACGTTCCGAATGCGCGCAGTTCGCATCAGGTGCCGACCCCGCGCGGGGGAGGGGTGGCGATCGTACTGGGAATGCTGGCGGCCCTGCCGGTGCTGTTTTTGGGCGGGGCTCTCGATGCTTCGTTGCTGTGGGCCTTGGCGGGGGCTGGCGGGCTGGTGGCGGCGGTGGGTTTTTTCGACGATCACGGTCACGTGGCGGCGCGGTGGCGGCTGCTCGCGCATTTCGCCGGGGCGGCGTGGGCACTCGCTTGGCTGGGCGGAAGCCCGCCGCTGTCGGTGTTCGGTGGCACGGTGGCGACGGGTTGGGCCGGGGCCGTGCTAGCGGCGGTGTATCTCGTGTGGGTGCTGAACCTGTACAACTTCATGGACGGCATCGACGGGATCGCCGGCGTCGAGGCGATTTGCGTGTGCGTTGGCGGGGCAGCGTTGTACGCGCTGTCCGGCCAGATGGTGCTGGCAATGGTGCCGCTGGCGCTGGCGGCGGCGGTGACGGGATTCCTTTGCTGGAACTTCCCGCCTGCGAAGATTTTCATGGGGGATGCGGGTAGCGGTTTCCTCGGTATCGTGCTCGGCGTGCTGTCCTTGCATGCCGGGTGGATCTCGCCGGAGCTGTTGTGGGGCTGGCTGATTCTCCTCGGCGTGTTTGTCGTCGATGCAACGTGGACGCTCTTGCGCCGACTGGTGCAGGGGCGGCGCATCTACGAAGCACATCGCAGCCATGCGTATCAGCACGCAGCGCGACGGTTCGGGCGCCACCTTCCGGTGACCCTTTTCATTTGCGCAACCAATCTGTTCTGGCTGCTTCCGCTTGCTCTCGCCGTCGGTGCAGGCCATGTTGGGGGCTTGCCTGGGATTGCCATAGCATATGCTCCTCTGTTTCTCCTCGCCGTTGCCCTGCGTGCGGGAGAAGAGGAAGGCTGCGCGGCGTGAGGCGCAACGATCCGAAGGTTTGCTCAATGTGAGCAGCCTTCTTGTGGCGAAATGTTGCGTTGCAGAATATCCATTGAGATCCGAGTAGAATGCCATCGGCGCAAACTTCTGCGAGCATCTTGCCCCCGAGGAACCGGTCAGTATGAAGTGGTTGAGCCGTTCCGCCCTTGTCCTGTTGTTCGACCTCGTCGCCGCGTGCGCTGCCTGGGTCGGCACGTATCTCTTGCGGTTCAACTTCGAGTGGCCTGCGGAATACGGGGCGCAGATCGGTCTGGGATTGCTGGTTCTGCTGCCGGTTCATGGCATCGTCTGTCGTCGGGCCGGCCTCTACCGCGGCATGTGGGTATTCGCCAGCCTGCCGGACCTCGCTCGCGTGTTGCGTGCAGTTGCGATTTCCTCTCTAGCTGTCTGGGCTTTTGTTGCGCTGTATCGTGCGCAGCCGGTTGTTCCCCGCTCGACGCTCTTGCTCTATCCGATCCTCCTTGCCGTGATCATGGCTGGGGGGCGTGCCGCATACCGCATGTGGAAGGAGCATCGGCTCTACGGTGGTTTGGTAGCAAAGGGCAAACCTGTGGTGATCGTCGGCGCGGGGCGCGGGGGCGCGATGCTGGTGCGTGAGCTCCAGCGCAGCGCGGATTGGAGGGTGATCGGTCTAGTCGATGACGACGAGAGCAAGTGGGGGCGAGAGCTTCTCGGATTGCCTGTGCTGGGGTCCGTCGAGGAATTGCCGGAGATTCTCGCGAGTGAACGTGTTCAGCATGTGATCCTGGCGATGCCTTCGGCCGCGACGCGTGTGCGCCGCCACGCGACCGATCTGTCAGTCCGGTCCGGAGCGAAGGTGTTCACCGTGCCGGGGCTCGAGGACGTGATGGGCGGCCGGGTGGCGGTGGCGTCGATCCGGCGCGTGGATATCGAGGACCTGCTCGGGCGCGAGCCGGTGTGGATCGACACGCCGCACGTCGAGGCCATGCTGCACGGCAAGGTTGTGCTCGTGACGGGGGCGGGCGGGTCGATCGGAAGTGAGCTGTGCCGCCAGTTGTCGCGCTTTACTCCGGCACGCGTGGTGCTATTCGAGCAGAACGAATTTGCCCTGTACACGATAGAGCAGTGGTTTGCGCAGAATTGCCCCGAACTCGCGGTCGTTCCACTCGCGGGTGACGTGAAGGATGCAGCGCGCCTCGATGAGGTGTTCGCCGCATGGCGGCCTCAGGTCGTGTTCCACGCGGCCGCGTACAAGCATGTGCCCTTGATGGAGGTTGGTAACGCGTGGCAGGCTGTGCGCAACAACGTGCTAGGCACTTTGCGCGTGGCCGAGGCTGCCCAGCGTCATGCCGCCGAGCGCTTCGTGTTGATTTCCACCGACAAGGCAGTGAACCCGACCAACGTCATGGGGGCAAGCAAGCGGCTCGCCGAGCTGCTCTGTCAGGCGCTGCAGGACCGAAGCGATTCGACGCAGTTCGAAATGGTGCGTTTCGGCAATGTGCTTGGTAGCACGGGCAGCGTGATTCCGAAGTTCCAGGAGCAGATCGCGCGTGGCGGGCCGGTGACGGTGACGCATCCGGAGATCAACCGTTACTTCATGTCGATTCCCGAGGCGGCGCAGTTGGTGTTGCAGGCAGCGTCGATGGGGCAGGGTGGCGAAATATTCGTTATGGATATGGGGCAGCCCGTAAAGATCGTCGATCTGGCTCGCAACATGATCCGCTTGTCGGGTTTCTCCGAAGACGAGATCCGCATCGAGTTCACCGGCCTGCGTCCGGGCGAGAAGCTGTACGAGGAGCTGCTTGCCGACACGGAGGAAACGCGCGAGACGCCCCATCCGAAACTGCGCATCGCCCGTGCTCGTCCGGCAGTGGCGTCGCTGCTTGCCGAGCTGAATACTTGGCTGATGCAGAACGGGACGTTTACCGACGACGAGGTGCGCCGCGGACTGCTGCGCTGGGTGCCCGAGTATGTTCCGATGGGTGGGCGCCCGGCCTTGCGTGTGGTCGAGGGAGAACGGGGCTTCGTGCGCGCGGGCAGCAAGGCCTGACGGAGCGAGTTAATTGTGTGGGAGCGGCTGAAGCTGCCCCTACAGGGGAATCGGCGGTGATTCGCGACTGAAGCAGCTCCGACGCGATAGAATTTCGCGACGGATTTCTTGTAGCGCACCCGATTTTCATGGCCAGTTTCGCGGTAGGTGACATCCAGGGTTGTTATTCAGTGCTTCAGCGTCTGCTGGAGCGGATCGCTTTCGACCCGAAGGAGGATCGCCTGTGGGTCGTGGGCGACATGGTGAATCGCGGCCCCGAGTCGGTGCAGACGCTCCGCTTCCTTTCGGGTCTGGGCGAGGCGGCGACGATCGTGCTGGGGAACCACGATCTCTATCTCCTGATGGTCGCGGCAGGACACAAGAGGCTGGACGACGATGACACCCTGTTCCAGGTGCTGGAGGCGCCGGACCGTGACGAGTTGCTGGCGTGGGTCGCGACCTTGCCGCTGATGCATGTCGAGGGCGATTTCGCGATGGTGCATGCGGGGCTGCTGCCACAGTGGAGCGTGGCACGGGCGGCGGAACTCGCGGAGGATGTGAGTGCCGCACTGGTTGGTCCGGATGCGCAGGACTTGCTCAAGCATCTCGGAGGCAACGAGCCGGATGCTTGGTCGGAGAACCTGACCGGGTTGGAGCGCCATCGGGTCGTCGTCAATGCGCTCACTCGCATGCGCTTCTGCAGCGCTGACGGGCGCATGGCATTGCAGGCGAAGGGTTCGCCGATGCGCGCGCCGGCCGGCACGATGCCGTGGTTTACGGCACCCGGGCGCCTGAGCACGACCCATACGATCGTCTGCGGCCATTGGTCGGCGCTGGGCTTCTACCGGACGCCGGGCCTCATCGCGCTCGATTCCGGTTGCGTGTGGGGCGGCAAGCTGACGGCGGTGCGCCTCGAGGACGGCCAGGTCTTCCAGGTTCAGGCGTAGACTCTGCGTTCTGGTCGTTGGTGCGTGATGTTGTATAATTCATGCACACGAATCTGTAACGATTAGTCCCATGAGAACTCATGTAGAGCTCGACGATCAGCTTTTGACCCAAGTCGTTCAACTTGGGCATTTCCCGACGAAGAAAGCGGCGATCAATGCAGCCTTGTTCGAATTCGCAAGAACGCTCAAGCGAAGGGAGTTGCTCGCCTTGCGGGGGAAGGTCGACTGGCGCGGGAATCTTGACGATTTGCGCTCGCCGCGCGCGGGCGCAGACCGATAATGTTGGTGGATACGTCGGTCTGGATCGACTTCTTCAATGGGTACGACTCCCGTGCGTCAATGCGATTGGCCGATGCCATCGCCGAGGGGGAGTCGATCGCTGTTCCGGGCATTGTGCTTACGGAGATTTTGCTCGGGCTCAGGGACGACGCGGAGGCGGCGCGCATCGCGGATCTGCTGGGCGCATTCGAGGAGATCGCCGATCCCACGAGGGCGGATTACGCCGAGGCCGCGCGGATTTACCGCGTTTGTCGCCTACGGGGCTTCACCATCCGTTCGACGATAGATTGCCTGATTGCTCAGTTGTGCCTGCGGGATGGCATTCCTCTGCTCACCAAGGATCGCGATTTCAAGGCAATTGCGCAGTGCCTGCCTCTACAGTTGTTTGAGCCCTGATCGAATTTGCTGCCTTCGGTTCATGAGGGTAGTCGTCGACGGGTGAGGATGCGTTCGTGAATTCAGTGTCCTCCCGCCCGATCGTGCTGACGATTGCGTCGTGCGCCCTCCGCGCAATTTCGCGGCGCGACGTGTCTTTCGTGGTCGATAGGGGATCTATTACAACCACTCGCGCGATGAATCGCGGTTCTGCGATGATCGCTGCGAGGCTCTGGCCGAGGCTGACGTCTCCATCGTAGGCCGGGGCGCGGCTGAAGGTGCCGTCAGGGGCGTGGTATGAAAGGGCTACCGGCTGGATAGCGTGACCGCATTCGATCGCCGGCTGCAGCAGCGCGGCGTGGAAGTGCAGGACGTGGCTGCCGTCGGTGGTGGTGCCTTCAGGGAAGACCGCGACATTGCGTCCGGCATCGAGCCGGGCGGCGATCTCCGCGTTGATGATTTTCGCGTGACCGCGGCTGCCGCGGCGCAGGAAGACGGTTTCGTTCCTGGCTGCGAGGCAGCCGATCAACGGCCAGCCGCGCACCTCAGCCTTGGACACGAAGGCCGAGGGCGCGAGGGCGTTGATGACGAAGATGTCCAGCCACGAAATGTGGTTGGCGACCAGCATGCAGCCGGGCTGGATCGCCTGGCCGGCCACCCGCAGTTCGACGCCGAGTATGGCAAGCAGCTTTTGCGACCAGCGGCGGCGCAGGTTGCGGTGCGTCGCTTCATCGGTCAGCCGATAGACGGCGAGAACCGTGAGCAACCCTTGCGCAACGTGCAGTGCGAGGCGCAGGTAGCGCCACGCCCGCAGCCAGCGTGGCGCGGGTGGGCAGGGCTGCGGTTGAGTGGCGTGCGTTTTCAGTCTTGGCGTTCCATGAAGTGCTTGGCGTAACGTCCGTCGAGTCGGTTCATCGACAGCAGGATGGGCAGGTCGGCGGTGTTGAAGTCGGGGTCCCAGGCCGGTTCGCCGCAGATCCACGCGCCGGCGCGCAGGTAGCCCTTGACGAGCGGCGGCGCGTCGCCCGGCAGGTCCTTGCGCAGGTGCTCGAGGGGCAGGGGGCAGCGCGGGAAGACGCGGTACTCGAGCGGTGCGCCGTGCTCGTCCTTCAGGCGATTGTACAGGCTGGCGGCAGTGTGTCCGCCGTCGGCCATGCTGACGGAGGCGCAGCCGATCAGGTAGTCGTAGCCGTTTTCCCGCATGTAGCGGGCAAGGCCGGCCCACAGCAGCGTGATGACGGCGCCGCTGCGGTAGTCGGCGTCGATGCACGAGCGGCCGATCTCGACGATGCGGTTGCGCAAGTGCTGCAGGCGCGTGAGGTCGAATTCGTTTTCGGAGTAGTAGCCGCCGACCTTGCGCGCGGCAGCGGGCGACAGGATGCGATAGGTGCCGACAATGCGCCCGGCACCCTCGTCGCGCACGATCAGGTGCTCGCAGTAGGGGTCGTAGATGTCGCGGTCGACGCCCGGCGTGCGGCTCGGCAGGCGGGCGCCCATTTCGTCGGCGAATACGCGGTAGCGCAGCTTCTGCGCTTCGAGGATCTCGGTTTCGCAGCCTGCGAGCCCGACGTGCAGATTACGGGTGCGGCGTTCCGCGGTGTGCGCCTGTTTCTGAAGCATGGCTTTCATCCTTGTTCTGGCGTGTTCCCCGCATTGTCGAAATGCTGCGTTGCGGTGCCATGACGAGGGCGTTACGATGGGGTGACGAAATCGAGTTCCGTCCGTTTGGGGAGAGTCAATGGAAAACTGTGTGTTCTGCCGCATCGTGAAGGGGGAGCTGCCCGCCTCCAGGGTGTTCGAGGACGAGTCGACGCTGGTGTTCATGGATCTGCAGTCGGTGAATCCCGGCCACATGCTGGTGGTCGTCAAGCCGCACCGTGCGAATATCTATGAACTCGACGACGAGCTGGCGGGTGCCGCTTTCCGCACCGCGGCCCGCATGGCGCGTGCGGTGAAGGCGGTCGTCGGCTGCGAAGGGGTGACGCTGCTGCAGGCGAACGAGAAGGCGGGGGCCCAGACCGTGTTCCACTTCCACATTCACGTCGTGCCGCGCTGGGAGGGCGACGGCATGGCGCTGGCGTGGCCGGCGAAGAATCCTCCGCGCGAGGCGCTCGAGGAGATGGCGGCGAAGCTGCGGGCGGCGCTGTAGGGGCAATGCTGCGGCGCCCTATAATGGCGGGATTATCCTTCCTCCGGGTTATTGAATGTCCATCCTCGTCTGCGGCTCCATGGCTTACGACACGATCATGGTGTTCCACGATCGTTTCAAGCGCCACATCCTTCCCGAGCAAATCCACATCCTGAACGTGTCGTTTCTCGTGCCGGACATGCGGCGCGAATTCGGCGGGTGCGCCGGGAACATCGCCTACAACCTGAAACTGTTGGGCGCGGAACCGCTGATCATGGCGACCGTGGGGGACGACGCGGAGCCCTACCGCCTGCGCCTGCAGCGGCTCGGGCTGCGCCAGGATCACGTGAAGCACGTACCGGACAGCTTCACCGCACAGGCCTTCATCACCACCGATCTCGACGACAACCAGATCACGGCCTTTCACCCCGGAGCGATGAACTACTCGCACCTCAATCGGATCCAGGACGCGAACGGCGTGAAGCTCGGTATCGTCTCGCCGGACGGCCGCGACGGCATGCTGAACCATGTCGCGCAGTTCGCCGACGCGGGAATCCCCTTCGTGTTCGATCCGGGCCAGGGGTTGCCGTTGTTCTCGGGCGAGGAGCTGCTGCATTGCCTGAACCAGGCTACCTATTGCACGGTCAATGATTACGAAGCGCGCCTGCTGTGCGAGCGGACCGGGCGTACGATCGAACAGTTGGCGGAAAGCGTCGAGGCGCTGGTTGTCACGCTGGGACCCGAAGGCTCGCGCATCTATGCGGAAGGACGTTGCATCGAGATTCCGTGCGTGCCGACCGATGAAGTGGTCGATCCGACCGGATGTGGCGATGCCTACCGGGCGGGTCTGCTGTACGGGATTGCAGAAGCTTACGATTGGACGCGGACCGGGCGCTTGGCGTCCCTGATGGGATCGATCAAGATCGCCAGTCGCGGCGGGCAGAATCACGCGCCGGATCGCGACGCGATCGCCGCGCGTTATGCGAAGGAATTTGGAGAGGCATTATGGTGATGGGTGCGAGGCAGTGTGCCGTTACAGCGGCATTTGCCATGTCGGTGCTGGGACTCGGGCTGGGTGGTTGCGCGACCGGGCTGGGCGGCGAGACCTACTCGCGCGGCGAAGCACGCCGGGCAATGACGGTGCAGTACGGTGTGGTCGAATCGGTTCGCTACGTGAAACTCGAGGGCACCAAGACCCCGATCGGCGCACTCGGGGGGGCGGCGATCGGCGGCATTGCGGGCAGTGGCATCGGCGAAGGGCGTGGTGCGGCGATCGCGACGGTGATCGGTGCGGTCGCAGGCGGCCTTGCCGGTTCGGCGATCGAGGAGGGCGCGACGCGCTCTCAGGGCGTGGAGGTCACCGTCCGGCTCGAGAACAATCAGCTCATGGCGGTCGTTCAGGACGACAAGGGCGAGGATTTCCGGTCCGGCGATTCGGTCCGCATCGTGCGCGACGGATCGACCACGCGCGTGACGCGCTGAGCCTGGCCCCGGGCTGATTGGGAGTTCAGGCTCCGATCAGCCCAGCAGGACCAGTCCCCAAACGCAGGCAAGATTGACGAGCGCAAGCAGGACGGCGGCGCTGCCGATGTCCTTCGCCCGCTTGGCCAGCAGGTGGCGTTCGAGCGAAACCCGGTCGACCGTCGCCTCGATCGCCGAATTGATCAGCTCCACAATCATCACGAAGAGCACGCTGCCGATGAGCAGGGCCTTGCCCGCCCCGGTTACGGGCATGAACAGCGCGAGCGGGATGAGAATGGCGGCGAGGATGCACTCCTGGCGGAAGGCGTCCTCGTGCCGGAAGGCTGCGCTCAGGCCGTCGAACGAGTAGCGCAGGGCGTTGAACAGGCGGGTGAGTCCGGTCTTGCCCTTGAACGGGCTTTCGTGATGCTCGTGGTGCGGCTGGGTCATGGGGTGGCGTCGCGTGAGTGTCAGGGGTAGAAGGCGTAGATCCGGTATCCGGACGCGCCCAGTCCGTCTGCCGAAAAGGGCAAGGTGACGGCGATGTCGCGTCCGGCGGCGAATCCCTGTTCGAGATCTGCGTCCGGAAACCAGTCCTGCGGCGTGAGTACGCGCCGCACGAGAGGGCGATCCCGGGCGTCGGTCAGGGTCAGTTCGAGGTGCGGCCACGCCAGCGGATGGGGCGCGCGGTTGCGGATCGTTGCGTTCAGGACGAGGTTGGCCGCCTTGCCGGGCTCGGATTGCAAGTCCGAGGATTCGACGCTGATCAGGCCGGCGATGTGCGGCAGTTCGACCGTGCAGCCCAGGGCTTGGCATGCATTTACCAGCACTGGTCGCAGGGATGGCCAGTCCCGTGCGAGGTCGGCGCGGAAAAGATAGAGCAACTGCGCCGCGAGCATCCCGCTCAGCAGGCCGATGGCAAGGCCGGTGAGGCCGTGGCGGGCAGGAGGGGGCGCAGGCGGTGCGTAGTCTGCGAACTCGTCTTCGGTATCCGTCGGTGGTTCGGTGAGCGCAGGCGCGGGTTCTTCGGCATGCGAATCCTCGTCGACGCGTGGTGGCGTCACGAAACCCGGCTCGAGCCGGTCAGGCGACGCAGGGCCGGGCATCAGGGTGTCGGGCGCGTATTCCTCTGCAGGTTCCTGCTGCGACAGATCGTCGTTATCCCGCCATGACCGGTGAGCGGGCGTGTCGGTGTCTTCTTCGCTCCGGTGCTCCGGCTCGGGCGTGCGTTCCTCAGGTTCCTGTCGCGCAACGTTTGCCTCGCGTTGCGCGGCGCGCTGCGGGACGAGCGCGTCGGGCAATTCGAAATCGAGCTCGTCGGAGAACGTGTCCGCCGCCTTGTCTTCGAGTACGAAGAAGCGATCGGAGCGGTCCGGTGCTGGTTCGGGCGCCTTGGGTGCTGCAGGTGAGGTTGCGTCCTCGATAAGGTTGTCCAGTGCGTCGAACGGGAGCAGGCAGCTGCCGCAGCGCACTTGCCCGTGGTGTGCGCGCAGCTGTTCGCTCCGCACCCGGAATACCGTGTGGCAGGCCGGGCAGCGGGCGAGCATCAGTCGTTGCCGGCCCCGGTGGCGGGCCGGGTGCCTTCCAGTCGCGCCCAGCCCTCATGGGTCGTGCCGACGCGCAGTGCGATGAAGGGGGCGTAGGCGGCGATGACCTGATCGGTCTGGGTGTCGAGTACGCCCGACAGCGCGATCCGTCCGCCGGGCGCCACGCGCGCGGCCAGCAGGGGCGCGAGCACGCACAGCGGGTTGGTGAGGATGTTGGCGACGACGATGTCGAACTGCACGTCGAGCGCTTCGCGCGAATGCTGCAGGCGCATCGTCACGCCGTTGCGCTCCGCATTGTCGTGCGCGGCCTCGAGTGCCTTGTCGTCGATGTCGACGCCCAGCACATCGGCAGCGCCCAGCTTTGCCGCGGCAATGCCGAGGATGCCCGAGCCACAGCCGTAATCGAGCACGGCGGCGCCCGACGTGACCGTGTCGCACAGCCACTCGAGGCACAGGCGCGTGGTCGGGTGCGAGCCCGTGCCGAAGGCCATGCCGGGGTCGAGCTCGATGTTGATGGCGGCCGGATCGGGGGCGGTGTGCCAGGAAGGTACGATCCACATCCGGTCGGTGATGCGGATCGGGTCGAACTGGCTTTGCGTGAGTTGTACCCAGTTCTGTTCCGCGACATCTTCGAGCGTGAAGGGCGGCACCGCGTCGAAGCCCGCGTCGGCAGCCGCCCGCGCCAGGGCGACCGTGAGATCGGCGTCGGCGGCGAACAGGGCGATCACGCGACTGTGGTCCCAGAGGCCCTCCGGGTGATGGCCCGGTTCGCCGAACTGCGGCTTCTCGGCATCGGTGCCGGCGTCGGCGTCGTCGATGCTGATGGAGAGCGCGCCCGCCTCCATCAGCGCCTCGGACAAGGCCTCGGCCTTCTTCGCCTC
The DNA here is from genome assembly GCF_001190925.1 of Azoarcus sp. CIB. Taxonomy (NCBI): domain Bacteria; kingdom Pseudomonadati; phylum Pseudomonadota; class Betaproteobacteria; order Rhodocyclales; family Zoogloeaceae; genus Azoarcus; species Azoarcus sp. CIB. Next base: position 4,255,020 of record NZ_CP011072.1, on the reverse strand, counting down.
GGCCTGCAGGGTCACGGAAATCCACATGAGCGGCGGCTCCGGCTCGTCAGCTTTTCTTGACTTCGTTGCGGTCGGCCAGCTTGTGCTCCAGGTAATGGATGCTGGTGCCGCCTTCGATGAAGCGCGCGTCGAGCATGAGTTCCTGGTGCAGCGGCACGTTGGTCTTGATGCCCTCGACGACCATCTCCGACAGCGCGATGCGCATGCGGCGGATCGCCTGCTCGCGCGTGTCGCCGTAGGCGATCAGCTTGCCGATCATCGAGTCGTAGTGCTGCGGGATGGTGTAGCCGTTGTAGACGTGCGAATCGACGCGGATGCCCGGGCCGCCCGGCGTGTGCCAGTTGGTGATCTTGCCGGGGCAGGGGGTGAATTTGAACGGATCTTCGGCGTTGATCCGGCACTCGACCGCGTGACCGCGGAAGACGATGTCCTTCTGGCCGAACCACAGCTTTTCGTTTGCCGCGATGCGGATCTGGGCCTGCACGATGTCGATGCCGGTGATCAGTTCGGTGACCGGGTGCTCGACCTGCACGCGCGTGTTCATCTCGATGAAGAAGAACTCGCCGTTTTCGTACAGGAATTCGAAGGTGCCGGCGCCACGATAGCCGATCTTGCGGCAGGCTTCGGCGCAACGCTCGCCGACCTTGGCAATGGCCTTGCGGTCGATGCCGGGCGCGGGCGCCTCCTCGATGACCTTCTGGTGGCGGCGCTGCATCGAGCAGTCGCGTTCGCCCAGATACACCGCGTTGCCGTGAGCGTCGGCAAGAACCTGGATCTCTACATGGCGCGGGTTCTCGAGGAACTTCTCCATGTACACGACCGGGTTGCCGAATGCCGCCTGCGCTTCGGCGCGGGTCGTCTGCACGGCGTTGAGCAGCGCAGCTTCCGTGTGCACCACGCGCATGCCGCGTCCGCCGCCGCCGCCGGCTGCCTTGATGATCACCGGATAGCCGACCGCGCGCGCGATCTTGACGATCTCCTTGGGGTCTTCCGGCAGGGCCCCGTCGGAACCCGGCACGCAGGGCACGCCAGCGGCCTTCATCGCATCCTTCGCGCTGACCTTGTCGCCCATCAGGCGGATCGTTTCGGCGCGCGGGCCGATGAACGCGAAGCCGGACTGTTCGACGCGCTCGGCGAAGTCGGCGTTCTCCGACAGGAAGCCGTAGCCGGGGTGGATCGCTTCGGCGTCGGTGACTTCCGCCGCCGAGATGATGGCCGGCACGTTGAGGTAGCTCAGCGCCGAGGCGGCGGGGCCGATGCACACCGACTCGTCGGCGAGCTTCACGTACTTGGCCTCGGTGTCCGCGACCGAGTGCACGGCGACGGTGCGGATGCCGAGCTCGCGGCAGGCGCGCAGCACCCTCAGCGCAATCTCGCCGCGGTTCGCGATCAGGATCTTATCGAACATGGCGTGCCGATCAGGCGATGACGAACAGCGGCTGGCCGTACTCGACCGGCTGGCCGTTCTCGACCAGGATCGCCTTGATCGTGCCGGTGAACTCCGACTCGATCTCGTTCATGAGCTTCATCGCTTCGATGATGCACAGGCGGTCGCCGATGGCGACGCTCTGGCCGACGTCTGCCAGCGGCTTCGCGCCCGGCGCGCTCGCGCGGTAGAAGGTGCCGACCATCGGCGACTTGACGACGTTGCCGTCGGGTAGGGCGTTGGCCGCTGGCGCCACGACCACATCGTTCGCGGGGACCACAGCCGGAGCGGCCATGGGCGCAGCGGCCAGATAGGCGGGAGCCGCGGGGGCGGCGATGTGTTTGGCGATGCGTACCTTCTCTTCGCCCTCAGTAACCTCCAGTTCGGAAATGCCCGATTCCTGGACGAGGTCGATCAGTTTCTTCAGCTTGCGCAGATCCATGCTGTTCTCCGGACAATGCGGCGCCTTGCTGGGCCGCCAGAGTGGTTTTGTGTTTAGCTTTTCCGCAGTTGCGTCAGGGCGAATTCGAGTGCGGCCATGTAGCCGTATGCGCCCAGCCCGCAGATGACGCCGATGGCGCGATCGGAAAAATAGGAGTGATGCCGGAACGGTTCCCGCGCGTGGATGTTGGACAGGTGCACTTCCACGTAGGGAATCGCTACCGCGGCCAGCGCGTCGCGCAGGGCGACGCTCGTGTGGCTGTAACCGGCCGGGTTGATGATGATGTAGTCGATCGCTTCCACGGCTGCAGCCTGGATGCGGTCGATGAGCTGCCCTTCGTGATTGCTCTGGAAGGACTCGACGACGACTCCGGCTGCACGGGCACGCGCATCCATCGCGGAATGGATGTCGGCCAGCGTGGTGCGGCCATAGACATCGGGTTCGCGAGTGCCGAGGAGGTTCAGGTTGGGGCCGTGCAGAACCAGGATTCGAGTCTGCGGAGGCGGTGGGGCCTCGGTGGTTTTGCTGCGTTTTGAGCGCGTCATGTCGGCAAGTTTGCCGCAGATCGCTGCACTTTGTCCAGTGAAAGCGTTCCGGGTACGTCAGCGCGAAGCGAGGAGTGCGCGAATTTTGCCCTCAAGTTCCGCTTCATTCAAGGTGCCGAGCTTCACGAAATCCAGTTCGCCCTGCCGGTCGAAGATCGCGGTGAACGGGAGTGCCTGGGACGTGTTTCCGAGCGCGCTCGTCACGGCTAGCGTCTGCAGCGGAGCGATCAACAGCGGATAGGGGACCCTGTTGTCCTCGGCGAATCTGCGCACGTTGTCGGGCTGGTCGATGCCGATGCCGACGAATTGCACCGGTGCATCGGCGAAGCGCCGGCTCACGGCGGCGAATTCGGGGATCTCGCGCAGGCAGGGCGGGCACCATGTCGCCCAGAAATTGACCACCAGCACCTTGCCGCGCCACTGCGAGAGCGCCTGGGGCTGACCGTTGCTGTCGGGCAGGCTCAGCGCGAGTATGGGTGCCCCGGCCTCGCGGGCGACCTGCGCCGTCGCAGGGCGAGCGGGCGGCGCGGCGCGCTGGGTGAGATAGCCGGCGAGTCCCGCGGCTGCGGCGACGCCAAGGATCAAGGCGTTGCGGACGAATGGCTTCATGTTGCGACCGGTTCAGCGTGCGGGTTCGGGTTGGGTCTCGCTGCCGCCCTGGGCGAGCAGCGCCTCGACCGTAGGCAGGCGCGCCCTGTCCGCACGCCGTCGGTTGGAACGTTCGGCGTCGGCCGGATGGATCGACAGGCGGATCGGAACCTGTTCCCACTCGAAGCTCAGGATCGCTTCCGGCGCGTGCGGCGCGGGACGGCGCGGTTCGCGGTGTTCGTAGGCAATGTTCTGGTTGAGGAAGAAGATCTCGACTTCCTTGGCGCTCTCCGCGAAGAGTTCGATATCGACCTCCGTGTAGCGACCCGCGGTGCCGTCGAGCGCACCGCCGGTGAGGTAGGGGCGGAAGTCGTCGAGCAGGCGCATCACGCCGATGGCGGCGCGACGCATCTCGAGCACGCGCTCGGCCTGCTCCTCGTCCTGGTAGAGCGCCTGCCAGGCGCGCAGCTCGGCTTCGATCTCGGCGTTGTTGGGCAGGGAATCCGTGTCGGACGCGCCGAGTTGGCGCGCGGCCTTGCGTTTGGCGAAACCGAAATCGCTGATGCCGTCTTCGGCCATCATGCGGGCCGCCGTGGCGGCGATCTCACGCCTCAGGGTTCCGGAGCGGGAGGGGGGCGCGCGGAAAGTCATGGTCGCGAGTCCGGATGAGGGTCGATGTAGAATGCGCACCATTCTACACGGACCCGTTTCACGCACATTGCAGCGGTCCGTCAGTCCCGGAGTTTCGATGCATATCCACATCCTTGGAATCTGCGGCACCTTCATGGGCGGCGTGGCGCTGCTCGCGCGTTCGGCAGGGCATACCGTCACCGGCTGCGACGCGAACGTCTATCCGCCGATGAGCACCCAGCTCGAAGCGCAGGGCATCGGCCTGACGGAAGGCTACGATGGCGCGCAGATCGACCTCGCGCCCGACGTGTTCGTTGTCGGCAATGCCATCTCGCGCGGCAATCCGCTGCTGGAGGCCATTCTCGAGCGCGGCCTCCCCTATGTGTCCGGTCCGCAATGGCTGGCCGAGCATGTCCTGCAGGGGCGCTGGGTGTTGGCCGTCGCGGGCACGCACGGCAAGACCACGACGACCTCCATGCTGGCGTGGATGCTGGAGGACGCCGGGCTGAATCCCGGCTTCCTCGTCGGCGGCGTGCCGGGCAACTTCGGCGTGTCGGCGCGCCTCACCGATTCACCCTTTTTCGTCATCGAGGCGGACGAGTACGACACGGCGTTCTGCGACAAGCGTTCGAAGTTCGTGCATTACCGTCCGCGCACGGCCATCCTCAACAATCTCGAATTCGACCACGCCGACATTTTTTCCGACCTCGCGGCGATCGAGACGCAGTTCCACCACCTCGTGCGGACGATTCCGGCATCCGGCCGCATCCTCGCGAATGGCGGCGAAGAGAGCCTCAAGCGCGTGCTCGCGCGCGGCTGCTGGTCTGAGCTGGAATGGTTCGGCGATGCCGCCCAGTGGTCGGTCGAGCCGGGCGCGGAGGAGGGCGAGGGCGAGGCCGTGTTCAGGTTGCGCGGCGAGGAGCTGGGGCGCATCGCGATGCCGATGTCGGGCAGCCACAATCGCAGCAACGCACTTGCGGCGATTGCTGCGGCCCGGCATGTCGGCGTGACGCCGGCGCAGGCCATCGCGAGTCTCGCGCGCTTCCAGGGGATCAAGCGTCGCATGGAGGTGCGTGGCCGCGTAGACGGGGTCACCGTCTATGACGATTTTGCCCATCATCCGACGGCGATCGCGCTGACGGTCGAAGGCCTGCGTAAACGCGAACCGCAGGGGCGCATCCTCGCCGTGCTGGAGCCGCGTTCCAACACGATGAAGCTCGGGGTGATGAAGAGTCGCCTGCCCGACAGCCTGGCGCTGGCCGATCGCGTCTACTGCTATGCGAACGCTCTCGGCTGGGACGCGGGCGAAGCGCTTGCGCCGCTGGGCGGGCGGGCCGGTACCTTCGATTCGCTGGATGAACTGGTTGCGGCCGTCGTCACCGAGGCCCGCCCCGGCGATCACGTGCTGGTCATGAGCAACGGCGGTTTCGGCGGCGTGCACGACAAGCTGCTCGCCGCTTTGCGCTCCCGCCAGGCGGGTTGACGAAGTGTGGGAGCGGTCGGACGCCTTGTTCCTCCCCCTTCAAGGGGGGAGGTTAGGAGGGGGATGGGTTTCGGTCACGGTTGTTTAACCCATCCCCACCCCAACCCTCCCCCTTGAAGGGGAGGGAGTGACCGCGCTGCCCTCAACCTGACGTCGCCAATTGCCAGCGGGGTTAATAGCATCGCCTAAGCCGCTCCGGCCGACGATCCGGCGCTTCAGTCCTTCTTGCCTTCGAGCTGGCGGGCCTGCTGGTCGGTGATGTACTCGAACACCCTCACGACCTTGCGCACGCCGTCCGTGCGGCGCGCCACCTCGGTCGCGGCGTCCGCCTCGCGGCGCGTCACGATGCCGAGCAGGAATACGGTTCCCGCCTCGGTCACGACCTTGATGTGGTTGGCGCTGAACTGCGCCGAATCGACGAAGCGCGCCTTGACCTTCGACGTGATCAGCGAGTCGTTGCCGCGCGAGGTCAGCGACGAGGTGCCGGCGACCTGGACTTCGTTGACGATGCCCTTGACGTTGGCGATGCCGCCGGCCACGCGCTCCGCTTCGGCGCGGTGCGCCTCGCTGGGGGCTTCCCCGGTGAGCAGCACGTTACGGTTGAAGGACGTCACGTTGATATGCACGGCATCGCCGAGACGATCGCGCAGCGCACTCGAGGTGCGCCATTCGATGCCTTCGTCCTCGACGTAGGCGCCCGAGGTGCGGCGGTCGGCAACCATGGCCGCGCCCGCTCCGACCCCGCCCGCGACGAGCGGGAAGCAGCCCTGCAGCAGCGGCAGCGTCGCCGCTGCGCCCAGGCCGAGAAGCAGGGTGCGCCGGCTGGCTTGAAGGGTCTTGTTGTTCATTAGTCTTCAACTCCGAGTAACAGACAATCGATGCCGTCGCACAGGCAGTGCAGGACGAGCAGATGAACTTCCTGGATGCGTGCCGTGCGCTCAGCGGGTACGCACAGATGGATGTCGCCGTTGCCGAGCATTTCCCCCATCCTGCCGCCGCCCTTGCCGGTCAGCGCGATGACGCGCATCTCGCGTTCGTGGGCGGCCTCGATCGCAGCGATGACGTTGGGAGAGTTGCCGCTGGTCGAGATCGCGAGCAGGACGTCGCCCGGTTGCCCGAGCGCGCGCACCTGCTTGGAAAATACCTGGGTGTAGTCGTAATCGTTGGCGATCGAGGTCAGCGTGGAGGTGTCCGTCGTCAGCGCCACCGCGGCGAGCGGCGGGCGCTCCATCTCGAAGCGATTGACCAGCTCGGCGGCGAAATGTTGCGCATCGGCAGCCGAGCCGCCGTTTCCGCACGCGAGGATCTTGCCGTTGTTGAGCAGACAGCCGGTCATGATCTCCACCGCTCCCGCGATCGGGGCGGCCAGCGCCTCCAGCGAGTCGAGCTTGGTGCGGGCGCTGTCTTCGAATTGTCGGGAGATGCGGTGAATCAGGTCCATGAGGGGCTCGGGTCACTTCTGTCGGGGGCAAAAGTCTAGCACGAGGCGGAGGCCGGTCCCGCCGCTGCCGCCGCGCGGCGCAAGTGTGCCGTGCCCGGCGCTGAAGCGGTGGGCTTCCTTACAGACGCTTACCACGAGTCGGCGTCGAACGCGCCGCGCAGCCATTCCACCGTTGCTTCGTCGAGTGCGCTCATCAGCACTGCGTCGAAGCGGCAGGGGCTTTGTGCGTAGCGCCGGCCCGCGCCCGCGAGCCACCAGCGTGCCGCAAGCACGACGCGCCGGCGCTTTGTCGCGGTGATGCTCGCCGCCGCGCCGCCGAAGCTTGGATTGCTGCGCAGACGGACTTCCACGAACACCACGGTGCCGCGGTCCAGGCACACGAGATCGACTTCTCCGCCGCGGCAGCGGACGTTGCGTGCGAGAGGGGTGAGGCCCCGGCGCGCGAGGAATCGCTCAGCGAGCTCCTCGCCTGCTTTGCCGCGTGCTTGCGTGAGAGGCGCCGGCCGCCGGACAATGCCTTCCCTTTTGCTGCGATCCCCGATGTCCATGTCGAACAGCCCGTCTCCGCTTTCAAGTACGCCGTCATTGTATGTGGTGGCGACTCCGCTCGGGAATCTTCAGGACGTCAGCATGCGTGCGCGGGGCGTTCTGACGGAAGTCGGCGCCATCGCCGCCGAGGATACGCGCCACAGTCAACGCCTGCTCGAGGCGCTGGGCATCCGTACCCGGCTCTTTCCGCTGCATGAGCACAACGAGCAGGCGGCCGTCGGGCAGGTGATCCGGATGCTGGAGGCGGGGCAGAATGTCGCGTTGATCAGCGACGCCGGTACCCCGGCCATCTCGGACCCCGGGGCGCGGGCCGTTGCGCGCGTTCGCGAGGCGGGCTTTCCGGTGGTGCCTATCCCCGGCCCGTGCGCGGCCATTGCGGCACTGTCCGCGTCCGGTTTCGTGGACGACGGTTTTCGCTTCGTCGGCTTCCTGCCGGCCAAGCAGGCGGCGCGGCGGACGCGGATCGAGGAGTTGCGCGCGCAGGCGGTGCCGTTGGTGTTCTACGAATCGCCACACCGCATCGCCGAATGTGTCGCAGATTTGGCTGCGATGCTGGAGCCGTCGCGCGACATCGTGATCGCGCGCGAAATTACGAAGATCTACGAGCAGATCGCCCGCATGCCGCTGGGCGAGGCGTCGGCGTGGCTGGCGGCCGATGCGAACCGTTGCCGCGGGGAGTTCGTGCTGATCGTGGCCGGTGCGCCCGCGACCGAGGGCCTTGCGCCCGATGCCGAACGTGCCCTTGCGCTGCTGCTGGAGGAACTTCCGGTAAAGACCGCTGCGCGGCTCGCTGCCGACATCACCGGCGCGTCGCGCAAGCTGCTGTATGCGCGCGCGCTGGAGCTGAAGGGCAGTTGAGCTCGCATATATAATTGGCGCGACCAACGGCGCCCGCATCCTGATCCTGGAACGTCATGCACAAAATTTCCCTTATCCGCCCCGACGACTGGCATCTGCACGTGCGCGACGGCGCGGCGCTCGCGGCCGTCGTGCCGCACACCGCGCAGCGCTTCGGCCGCGCGCTCATCATGCCCAACCTGCGGCCGCCCGTGACCACGACCGCACAGGCGCTCGAATACCGCGATCGCATCCGCGCGGCGGTGCCGGCCGGCATCGAGTTCGAACCGCTGATGAGCCTGTATCTCACCGACAGCATGGCGCCGGACGAAATCGACCGTGCCCGGGCGAGCGGTGCGGTGGTGGCGGCAAAGCTCTATCCGGCAGGCGCGACGACCAATTCGGACGCCGGCGTGACGGCGATCGAGAAGGTCTATCCGGTGCTGGAACGGATGGAGCGCGTCGGGATGGTGCTGTGCGTGCATGGCGAAGTGACGCAGGGCGATGTCGACGTCTTCGATCGCGAGCAGGTGTTCATCGAGCGCGTGCTTGCCCCGCTGACGCACAGATTTCCGGGGCTGCGAGTTGTGTTCGAGCACATCACGACCGCCGATGCCGCCCAGTTCGTGAAGGCGGCGGGCGACAACGTCGGCGCAACGATCACCGCCCACCACCTGCTGCTTAACCGCAACGCGATCTTCGCCGGCGGCATTCGGCCGCATCATTACTGCCTGCCCGTGCTCAAGCGCGAGACCCACCGGCGCGCGCTGGTCGAAGCAGCGACCTCCGGCAGTGTGAAATTCTTCCTCGGCACCGACTCGGCGCCGCACGCGCGCTCGACGAAAGAGGCAGGCTGCGGCTGTGCGGGCTGCTACACCGCGCATGCCGGAATCGAACTGTACGCCGAGGCCTTCGAGCAGGCCGGGGCGCTGGACAGGCTCGAGGCGTTCGCGAGCCTCAACGGCCCGGCGTTCTATGGTCTGCCGCCCAATTCCGGCTGCATCACGCTAGTGAAGCACGTATGGGAGGTTCCGGCCGCCTACGATTATCTCGCCGGCGACCCGCTGGTGCCCCTGCGTGCCGGCGAGACCATCGCCTGGCGTCTGCTCTGATCGGGAGTTCCTATGCCGAGTGTCCGGACAAAAGCGATTGTCGCGCTGGCGCTGTTGCCCATGCTGGCGGCGTGTGAGAACAGCGCGACCGCCTTCATGATCGAGGGCAGCCAGCACGCCCTGATTCTGGTGCGCGAGAAGCCCTATTTCTGGCAGGGTGCTGTCAATCAGGCGGTCATCGCGTCGCGTTTGCCGCACTGCCAGCGGCGCGTCCCGATCCATCCGGACGGTACCGAACTGACGCCGATGGAAGTGTTCGAGGCGGGCGACCGCCTGTGGGCGCTCCACCAGGGTAGCCGCTGGTACCTCGTCGGGACCGACAAGTGCCAGGTACAGGACTGGGATAACGCCGCGGGTTCGACTCCGGGACCCGCTCTCGGCACCTTCCGCTTCAAGGACGGCGTCGCGACCTTCATCCCTGCGGGCAAGTGAGCGCGCGTCGCGTATAATCGGCAACGGGAAGTTCGCCAGGCAGTCGCTGCGTACCTTGTGTGCGTGGAGGAAAGTCCGGGCCCCGCAGAGCAGGATGCCGGCTAACGGCCGGGCGCCGTGAGGCGACGGAAAGTGCAACAGAAAGCAAACCGCCGATGGCCTGTTCTCAGGCACAGGTAAGGGTGAAATGGTGGGGTAAGAGCCCACCGCAGGACTGGCAACAGGACTGGCACGGTAAACCCCATCCGGGGCAAGGCCAAATAGGGGAGCAATGGCGTGGCTCGCGCTGCTCCCGGGTAGGCTGCTAGAGCGCCGTGGTAACACGGCCCCCAGAGGAATGACTGCCCGGCGGTTGCGGCCCACAGGTCGCGGCCGCTCGACAAAACCCGGCTTATCGGCGAACTTCCCTTCTCCCGTCGAGCTGTTTTTCCCCACTTTCGTGTGTGTTTTCCCACACTTCCCCACTTCGGGCCCGTCCGGCGTCCGAATCTCTACGTTTTTCTCATGAAGTTGCGCTATCTGCCTTGATTTTTCAGGGTTTATGGCGGTGCGTTGCTCGTTCATAAGTCATTGTGTAGCAACGGAAAACTCCCTGGGCGCGGCTTGACCCCCCAATTCCTTTACTCTAAAGTGGGGTCTGGTGGTGAAAAGTGGGTCGATGTGGCATATGCGTGCCGCCTCGACGGGCAAAATCAGGGGGTGGAATGTTCCAGGGAGCCGCTGCGCTCAGTCTCGATGCCAAGGGTCGCGTTGCGATCCCTGCGCGGCATCGTGACGCCCTCGTTCCCGACGGGGCGCCGCTGGTCGTCACTGCCCATCCCCACAAGTGTCTGCTGGTCTATCCGCAAGCGGTCTGGGCGCCGATCCGCGCGCAGGTCGCGGCGATGCCCGGCCTCAACCCCGATGCTGCGGCGCTCAAGCGTCTGCTGATAGGTTTTGCCCAGGAAGAAGAACTCGATGGCGCGGGGCGTGTGCTGATCGCCCCGTCGTCGCGTCAGTGGGCGGGGCTGGACAAGCAGGTGTGGTTGGTCGGACAGGGAACCCACTTCGAATTGTGGTCGGATGCCGGCTGGCAGAAACAGCAGGAGGCGATGCTGGCGCTGTCCGGTGCCGCCCTTCCGGCAGGATTCGAGAGCCTCGCGCTGTGAGCCTGCTGCCCAAGCACGTGACCGTGCTCCTTTCCGAAGCTGTCGATGCGCTGGCGATCCGGCCCGACGGTGTTTACGTCGACGGCACCTTCGGTCGCGGTGGTCACAGTCGGGCGATTCTTGCAGCGCTCGGGCCCGCGGGGCGGCTCATCGCCTTCGATCGCGATCCGTCTGCGATCGAGGTCGGTCGCGAGATCGCCGATCCCCGTCTGACCCTCGTCCATGCGCCTTTCAGTTCGTTCGCCGACGAGCTCGACGGACTCGGCGTCAGCCGGGTCGACGGCGTGCTACTCGATCTTGGCGTGTCCTCTCCGCAGCTCGACGAGCCGGAGCGGGGCATGAGTTTTCGTTTCGATGCGCCGCTCGACATGCGCATGGATACGAGCCGCGGGCAGACCGTGGCGCAATGGCTGGCAGAGGCGTCTGTCGCGCAAATCACGGAGGTGCTCAGGGATTATGGGGAAGAACGGTTTGCTCATGCGATTGCAAAGGCGATTGCAGTTGCTCGGACAGGGGGGGCTGTTGCTACCACTCGACAGCTTGCCGCGATCGTGGAAAAAGCGGTCCGTACACGCGAGCCGGGGCAGCACCCGGCGACTCGCAGTTTCCAGGCTCTACGGATTTTCATCAATCAGGAGCTCGAAGAGCTGTCGCTGATCCTGCCCGATACCGTCGTGCGGCTGAAGCCGGGCGGACGCCTCGTCGTGATCAGTTTTCATTCGCTCGAAGACCGTATCGTCAAGCGTTTCATGCGCGACGGGTCGCGTCCGCCGCAATTGCCGTCGCGTCTGCCGGTGCGTGCAGCGGACCTGCCCAAGCCGCCTCTGGCGTTGGTCGGCAAGGCCGTGCGTCCCGGCGAGGCGGAGGTCGCGGCCAATCCGCGTGCGCGTAGCGCCGTGATGCGCGTGGCCGAGCGTACGGAGGTGCAGGCATGATCCGCGCCGACGCCTTCCTCGTGGCGGTGGCGGTGGCGAGCGCGCTGGGCGTGGTCGCGTCGCAGCACCAGGCCCGCAAGCTGTTTTCGGAACTCGAGCGCGAGCAGTCGCGCGCTCACGGCCTCGAAGTGGAGTGGGACCAGTTGCAGCTCGAGCAGAGCACCTGGGCCGCACATGCGCGCGTCGAGAAGATCGCCCGCGAGCGCATCGGGATGCGCGCGCCGGTGCCGGGGCAGGTCTTTTCGGTCGAGGGGGTCAAATGAGCAAACAGCGGACGGTGACCTTCAATCACAACCCCTTGCTGCGCCACGGCCTGCCTGCCTGGCGTCCGCGCGTGGTGATGCTGGGCCTGATGGCGTGCTCGCTGGCGCTGATCGGGCGCGCGATGTACCTGCAGGGGGTCAATGACGACTTCCTGCAGGCGAAGGGCGAATCGCGCTACGCGCGGGTGCTCGAGGTGCCGGCGACGCGCGGACGCGTCACGGATCGGCACGGCGACATGCTGGCGGTGAGCACCCCGGTGCGTTCGATCTGGGCGATTCCGACCGACGTGAATCTCACTCCGCCGGACGCGCGCAAGCTCGCGGGCCTGCTGGAAATGGACGTGCAGGAACTCAATCGCCGTCTCGCCGCCGGGCGCGATTTCGTCTACCTGAAACGTCAGGTGTCGCCCGAGACTGCACAGCAGATCGCCGATCTGAAACTCGCCGGTGTCCATCAGCAGCAGGAATATCGCCGCTATTACCCTGGTGGTGAGGTGATGGCCCACATGCTGGGCTTCACCGGCGTCGATGACAAGGGGCAGGAGGGCGTCGAACTCGCCTTCGAAGGTGTCCTGGCCGGCAAGGCGGGTGCTCGGCGAGTGATCCGCGACCGTCGCGGGCAGATCATCGAGGACGTCGAAGCCATCCGCGCGCCGCGCGACGGACAGGATCTCGCGTTGTCGATCGACGCCAAGATCCAGTACCTCGCCTATTCGGCGCTGCGCCAGGCGATGCAGACGCACAAGGCGAAGGCCGGCGCGTCGGTGGTGCTCGATGCGCGCACCGGCGAGGTGCTCGCGCTGGTCAATGCACCGACCTATAACCCGAACAATCGCACGAACCTCAGCGGGGCACAGCTGCGCAACCGCGTCCTTACCGACGTGTATGAACCGGGCTCGATCATGAAGCCCTTCATCGTCGGCCTCGCGCTCGATCGCGGGAAGGTTCAGCCCGGCACGATCATCGATACCTCGCCGGGCCGCATGACGATCGGGCGCGCGACGATTTCCGATTCGCACCGCAACGGCGCGCTGACCGTGGCCCAAGTGATCCAGAAGTCGTCCAACATCGGCACCGTCAAGGTTGCGATGCATTTCTCGCCCGACGAGATGTGGCGGCTGTACGACGATCTTGGTTTCGGCAAGCCGCTGAACCTCGGCTTCCCCGGCGAGGCCGGGGGGCGCCTGCGTCCCGCGAAGACGTGGAAGCCGATCGAACAGGCAACGATGTCTTACGGTCACGGCGTTTCCGTGAGCCTCATCCAGATGGCGCACGCCTATCTCGCGTTCGCGCGCGATGGCGAGCTGGTGCCCCTGTCGCTGACCCGTCTCGACGCGCCGCCGGTTGGTGGCAAGCGCATTTTCTCGGCCGCGACGGCGCGCGAGATGCGCGGCATGCTCGAGCTGGCGTCCGCTCCCGGTGGCACCGCGCCCAAGGCGCAGATCGCGGGCTACCGCGTGGCGGGCAAGACCGGTACGGCGATCAAGCTGGAAGGGGCGCACTACACGAACAAATATGTATCGTCCTATGTCGGACTGGCCCCGGTCTCCGACCCCCGGCTTATCGTTGCCGTGATGATCGACGAACCGTCTGCGGGACAGTATTACGGCGGTGCGGTTGCGGCGCCGGTGTTTGCCCAGATTACCGAAGGCGCGCTGCGTGCGCTCGGCGTGGCGCCCGACGCCCCGTTGGTGCCGCTGCAACTCGCGCAGAAGCAGGGGATTGTCGTGCCTTCGCGGGAGAACATGTGAGCCTCGACCTCGCATCCGCGATCCTCGAACGCCTTCACGAGGCCGGTGTCGTGCCGGCCAGCATCACGGCCGATTCGCGCCGCGTAAGCGGGGGTGATGTCTTCGCCGCGTGGCCCGGGCTGGCCTCGGATGGACGCAAATTCATCGGCGCCGCAGTCGAACGCGGCGCTGCCGCCGTGCTGTGGGACGACCGCGGCGGTTTCCGCGTGGACGGCTTGCCGGTCCCGTCAATTCCCGTCGCGGAACTGCGCCGCGTCGGAGGTTATCTCGCGCACCTGATCCACGGTCGCCCTTCCGACAGGCTGTGGACCGTCGGGGTGACCGGCACCAACGGCAAGACGACCGTCACCCAGTGGCTGGCGGCTGCGTTGGCACGGCTCGGCGAAAAGTGCGGCGTCATCGGAACGCTGGGCAACGGCTTCCCCGGGCAGCTTGTCGATACGCTGAACACGACACCGGATGCGCTCGAAGTCCATCGCGTCCTGCGCGACTTCCTGTCTGCGGGCGGGAGCGCGGCGACGATGGAAGTGTCGTCGATCGGCCTCGACCAGGAGCGCGTCAATGCGGTCGCTTTCGACGTCGCCGTGTTCACGAACCTGACCCGCGATCACCTCGATTATCACGGCACGATGGAAGCCTACGGTGCCGCCAAGGCCCGGCTGTTCGACCAGCCCGGCTTGGGCTGCGCGGTGGTCAATCTGGACGATGCCTTCGGTCTGGATCAGGCGCGTCGTCTGGCCGGCGCCGGGCTGCCGGTGATCGGTTACACCCAGTCCGCCACGGCGACGCCCGTGCATGGTGTGCGCCTGCTGAGCGCGCAGGATGTCCGGATGTCGGCGTCGGGGTTGCGCTTCGCGATCGCTTTTGAAGGCGTGCGGCGCGAACTGGACGTGCGCATGGTGGCGCCGTTCAACGTGTCCAACCTGCTCGCGGTTGCCGGGGCGCTGCTCGCGCGCGGTTTGCCGCTGGACGAGATCGTGCATGCGGTCGCGCATCTGACGCCGCCGCAGGGGCGCATGCAGCTTGTGGGTGGTGTGGCCGAGCCGCTGATCGTCGTCGATTACGCGCATACGCCGGACGCGCTGGCGAAAGTGCTCGAGTCCGTGCGCGCGACGGTCGCGACGCGTGGCGGACGTCTCGTGTGCGTGTTCGGTTGCGGCGGCGACCGCGATCCGGGCAAGCGCCCGCTGATGGGCGAGGTCGTGCGCGAGCGGGCCGATCGGGTGATCGTCACCAGCGACAATCCGCGCACCGAGGATCCGGCGAAGATCATCGACGCCATCATGCAGGGCGCGGGTCCGCAAGTGGAGCGGGTGATCGACCGGGCGCAGGCGATCCGCATCGCGGTCGGAGAAGCCGGCGCCGACGATGTCGTCGTGCTCGCCGGCAAGGGGCACGAACCTTATCAGGAGATCCTGGGCGTGCGTCTGCCCTTTTCGGATGTCGAGCAGGCACAGATCGCCCTGCGCGAGTGGAATCGACTCAAGGGGGCGGGCGCGTGCTGAGCCTCCAGGAAGTAGGGCAACTCGGCGGTTTTCGCGTGGTCGGCGACGCGACCTTCTCGTGCGTCGGCACCGACAGCCGGCGCATCCGGCCCGGCCAGCTGTTCGTCGCGCTGCGTGGCGAGCATTTCGACGGTCACGACTTCGTCGAACAGGCCGCGGCGGAGGGGGCGGCTGCCGCGCTGGTCGACGAGGCGTGGCAGCGCGAGCATGAGGACATCGAGTTTCCGCGCCTCGTCGTGAGCGATACCCGCTTCGCGCTCGGCACCCTCGCGGCGCACTGGCGTAGCCGCTTCGACATCCCGTTGATCGGGGTGACGGGCAGCAACGGCAAGACCACGGTCAAGGAAATGTGCGCCGCGATCATGCGCGCCCAGGCTCGACATGACGGGCATACGGCGGACTGTGTCCTCGCGACGACTGGCAACCTCAACAACGACATCGGGCTGCCGCTGACCTTGCTCGAGATGCGCGATCACCACCGTGCGGCGGTGATCGAGATGGGCATGAACCATCCGGGCGAGATCGGCTACCTGACCGCCCTGGCCCGACCGACCGTGGCGATCGTAACGAACGCGCAGCGTGCCCATCTGCAGGGCATGGGGTCGCTCGTGGAGATTGCGAAGGAGAAGGGGGCCATCTACGGCGGGCTGGGCGAGAGCGGTGTGGCGGTCGTGAATGCCGACGATTCCCACTGCGCGCTGTGGCGGGAGCTGAACCGCGGACGCACCGTCGTCACTTTCGCGACCGGCCAAGTGGCGGACGTGAAGGCGGAGGCCGATCTTCATGGCCTCGGCGCCCGCCTCACGCTGAGCACTTCCGCGAGCAGTGTGGCGTTTGACCTGCCGGTGCCGGGTGAGCACAACGTGCGCAACGCGGCAGGTGCCGCTGCGGCATGCCTTGCCGCCGGGGCGTCACTGGCTGCGGTGGTCGAGGGGTTGTCCGGTTTCAGCGGTGCGCCGGGCCGCCTGCAGCGGCGCGCCGGTCTCAACGGTGCGCTGGTCATCGACGACACATACAACGCGAATCCCGACTCCGTGCGCGCCGCGATCGACGTGCTGGCCTCGACGGCCGGGCATACGGTGCTGGCGCTCGGCGACATGGGCGAAGTCGGCACGACCAGCGCGCAACTGCATGACGAGGTCGGAGGCTACGCCAAGAGCAAGGGCGTGGACGAGCTCTACGCGCTGGGTGAAATGAGCGCGGTCGCGGCGCACAACTTCGGCGAGGGCGGGCAGAAATTCGCGACCGCCGAGTCCTTGTTGGCTGCCTTGGCGCCGCGACTCGATGCGAACACGGTGGTGCTGGTGAAGGGCTCCCGTTTCATGCGGATGGAGCGGGTGGCGAACGGGCTTGCGGCGGTGCACAATGGCGCCCCTTCACAGGAGTCTCATTAGTCCATGCTGCTCGAACTCGCCCTCTGGCTGGGTCAGGATATCCGCACCTTCAATGTGCTCGGCTACATTACGCTGCGCACGGTCCTTGCCGCGCTCACCGCGCTGATCATTTCCTTCGTCTTCGGCCCGTCGCTGATCCGCTGGTTGGCAGCGAAGAAGATCGGCCAGGCCGTGCGCGACGACGGCCCGAAGTCGCACCTCACCAAGGCCGGCACCCCCACGATGGGCGGCGCGCTGATCCTCATCGCGATCGCGGTCACGACGCTGCTGTGGGGCGATCTGCGCAACCAGTACGTGTGGGTGACACTGCTCGTCACGCTGGGCTTCGGCGTGGTCGGTTGGGTCGATGACTGGCGCAAGGTCGTGCATCGCGACCCGAAGGGCCTGGCGAGCCGCTGGAAGTACCTGTGGACCTCGCTGATCGCGCTGGCCGCAGCGCTGTTCCTCGGGCTGACGGCGCACGAGCCGGCGCAGACCGAACTGATCGTGCCCTTCTTCAAGGCCGTGTCGTACCCGCTGGGCATCTACGGCTTCATCGCCCTTTCGTATTTCGTCATCAACGGCACGAGCCACGCGGTGAACCTCACCGACGGCCTCGACGGCCTCGCGATCATGCCGACCGTGATGGTCGCCGGCGCGCTCGCGATCTTCGCCTACGTCGCCGGCCATGCCGGATTCTCGAAGTATCTCGGCGTGCCCTACATCAACGGCGCGGGAGAGCTCGCCGTATTCTGCGGCGCCCTGTGCGGAGCGGGGCTTGGTTTTCTGTGGTTCAACGCCTATCCGGCGGAAGTCTTCATGGGCGACGTCGGTGCGCTGGCGCTGGGGGCCGCGCTGGGAACGGTCGCGGTCGTCGTGCGGCAGGAGATTGTGCTCTTCATCATGGGCGGCCTCTTCGTCGCCGAGACGATGTCGGTGATGGCGCAGGTGCTGTACTTCAAGTACAGCGGCGGCAAGCGCATCTTCCGCATGGCGCCTCTGCATCACCACTACGAGCTGGGCGGCTGGAAGGAAACCCAGGTCGTAGTGCGCTTCTGGATCATCACGATCATGCTCGTGCTGTTCGGCCTTTCGACCCTGAAGCTGAGATGAGCGCCGCATCCGACAAGCTCGTGCTGGTTCTCGGGCTCGGCGAGTCCGGCCTGGCGATGGCACAATGGTGCGCACGGCAGGGCGCGCGCGTGCGCGTGGCCGACAGCCGCCGCGAGCCGCCGGGCCTCTCCGTGCTCAGGGCGAGCGTGCCGGTGGCCGAGATCGTCCTCGGCGAGTTCTCCGACAGCCTCCTCGACGGCGTTGCGCGCATTGCGCTCAGCCCGGGCGTCGACGCGCGCACCCCGGTGCTGGCCGAAGCGCGTCGCCGCGGCATCGCGATCGTCGGCGAGATGACGCTGCTTGCCGAAGCGCTCGCCGGGCAGGAGCGCTCCCGTACCCGAATCCTTGCGATCACGGGCACGAACGGCAAGACCACGACCACCGCGTTGACGGCGGCGCTGTGCCGTGCGGCCGGACTGGATGCCGTCGCCGCCGGCAACATCAGCCCGGCTGCGCTGACCGTGCTCATGGAGCGGATGGATCGCGGCGCAGCGCTCCCCGAATGCTGGGTGCTGGAGCTGTCGAGCTTCCAGCTCGAAACCACCGCCGGCCTGAATGCCGAAGGCGCGACGGTGCTGAACGTCACGGACGATCATCTCGACCGCCACGGCGACCTCGAGCGCTACGCGGCCATCAAGGCGCACATCTTCGACGGCGGTGGCGCGCAGGTGCTCAACCGCCAGGACGCGCGCGTGATGGGGATGGCGCAGGCCGGGCGGCGCGTCGTGTCCTTCGGTACCGACGTTCCGACGGGACCCGACGATTACGGCATTGTCACCGACGCGGACGGCGCCGCATGGCTCGCCTGCGGCGGCCAGCGCCTCGTGCCCATCGCCGAACTTCCTATCGCAGGTGCGCACAATGCGGCGAACGCGATGGCGGCACTGGCGCTCGCCCGCACGATCGACCTTCCCTATCCCGCGCTCATCGAGGGTCTGAAGGCCTTCCGCGGTCTGCCGCACCGGGTCGAGCCCGTTGCGCGGCGTACCGACGGCGTGGTGTTCTACGACGATTCCAAGGGCACCAATGTGGGCGCCACGCTGGCCGCGCTGGAAGGTCTGGGCCGGCCGGTCGTCCTGATCGCCGGCGGTGATGGGAAGGGGCAGGATTTTTCGCCCCTGCGCGAGGCCGTTGCGCGCCACGCCCGTGCCGTCATCCTCATCGGTCGCGATGCCGCACTCATCGATGCGGCGCTGGCGGGTTCGGGTGTGCCGACCGAGCGTGCGGCCGACATGGATGCGGCCGTTGCCCACGCTGCGACGCTCGCGCAACGGGGCGATGTCGTGCTGCTTTCGCCCGCCTGCGCGAGTCTCGACATGTTCCGCAACTATGCCCATCGCGCCGAGGTGTTCGTGGCGGCAGTGCTTCGTCAGCCGGGGGTGAGCGCGACATGAAATTCGTGACGGCCCTCAGCGGCTTGATCGCCTCGCGCAACACCGGCGGCATCGGTTCGGACACGAGCCGCGCGGTCAATCGCCTGATGCGCCCTCAGACACCCGCTCGCGACCTCGATCCGCTGCTGATCTGGTCCGCGGCCGCGCTGCTGCTGATCGGTCTCGTGATGGTCTATTCCTCGTCCATCGCGATCGCCGAAGGTAGCAAGTTCACCGGTTACCAGCCGTACTACTTCGTGATCCGCCACGCGATCTTCCTCTCGATCGGCGTGGTCGCTGGTCTGATGGCCTTCCAGGTGACGATGCGCCAGTGGCAGCAGTTTGCGCCGCTGCTGTTCCTGGCCGGCCTCGCATTGTTGGTCGTCGTGCTGATCCCCGGCGTCGGCCGGGAAGTCAACGGTGCGCAGCGCTGGCTGCCGCTCGGTCCGGTCAATCTGCAACCGTCCGAGCTGATGAAGCTCTTCGCCGCGCTGTATGCCGCGGATTACACGGTGCGCAAGCTCCCAGACATGGGCAGCTTCCGGCGCGGCTTCCTGCCGATGGCGATCACCATCGTTCTCGTCGGCTTCCTGCTGCTGCGCGAGCCGGACTTCGGCGCCTTCGTCGTCGTCGCCGCGATCGCCTTCGGGGTGCTGTTCCTCGGCGGCATCAACGTGCGCGTCTTCGTCCTCCTCGCAATCGTCGCGGTGATCGGCCTCGCGCTGCTGGTCTGGCTCTCGCCCTACCGCCGCGACCGCCTGTTCGGCTTCATGGACCCGTGGCAGGACGCCTTCGGCAAGGGTTACCAGTTGTCGCACGCGCTGATCGCATTCGGCCGCGGCGAGTGGTTCGGCGTCGGCCTCGGCGCGAGTGTCGAAAAGCTCTTCTACCTGCCCGAAGCGCACACCGACTTCCTGCTTGCGGTGATCGCCGAGGAACTCGGTTTCGTCGGCGTGCTGACCATCGTCGTCCTGTTCGCGATCCTCGTGCATCGCGCGATGATGATCGGACGCGAGGCGATCAAGCTCGAACGTTACTTCTCGGGCCTGGTGGCGATGGGCATCGGTCTGTGGATCGGCGTGCAGTCCTTCATCAACATGGGCGTGAATACGGGCCTCCTGCCCACCAAGGGGCTCACGCTTCCCCTGATGAGCTTCGGCGGCTCGGGCATCGTCGCGAACTGTCTCGCGCTCGCGATACTGCTGCGCGTTGACTGGGAGAATCGGCAAGTGATGCGGGGGCGCTCATGAAGACGCTCCTCGTGATGGCCGGTGGCACGGGCGGTCACATCTTCCCCGGCATCGCCGTGGCGGAAGTCCTGCGCGCGCGCGGCTGGCGCATCGTGTGGATGGGCAACCCCGACGGCATGGAGGCGCGCCTCGTCCCCGAGCGTGGCTACGAAACCGCATGGGTGCGCTTCACCGCGCTGCGCGGCAAGGGCATCCTGCGCAAGCTGCTGTTGCCGCTGAACCTGCTGCGCGGATTCTGGCAGGCCTTGCGTGAGCTGGGACGCATCCGGCCCGACGTCGTGCTCGGCATGGGGGGCTACGTGACCTTTCCTGGCGGCATGATGGCCGCGCTTACGGGCCGTCCGTTGGCGCTGCACGAACAGAACTCTGTTGCCGGGCTCGCGAACCGCGTGCTCGCCGGCGTCGCAGACCGGGTCCTGGCCGGCTTCCCGAAGGTGCTGAAGAAGGCCGCCTGGGTCGGCAACCCGGTGCGTGCCGACATTGCGGCCGTCCCGGCACCCGCCGAGCGCTTTGCCGGCCGGAGCGGCGCCCTCAGGGTGCTTGTGGTCGGCGGCAGTCTGGGCGCAGCGGTGCTCAACGAAACGGTGCCGCAGGCGCTCGCACGCATGAAGCCGACCGAGCGCCCGCTCGTCACGCACCAGGCCGGCACGAAGCAGCTCGACGCGCTGCGCAACGCTTACGCCGCTGCGGGCGTCGAAGGCGAGTTGCTGCCATTCATCGACGACATGGCGACGAAATACGCCGAAGCCGATCTCGTCATCTGCCGTGCGGGTGCGCTGACCGTCGCGGAGCTGGCGGCGGCGGGCGCCGCGAGCCTGCTGGTGCCCTTCCCGCACGCGGTAGACGATCACCAGACCGGCAACGCGCGATTCCTCGCCGATCAGGGAGCGGCATACCTGCTCCCGCAAACCGAACTCAACGCCGAGCGGCTGGCGGGCATTCTGGCGAGCCTCGATCGCACGCGCCTGCTCGACATGGCCACGAAGGCTCGCGCGCTGGCAAAGCCGCATGCCGCCGAGGCGGTCGCGAAGGTCTGCGAAGACCTCGCGGCAGGGAGAAAGCAATGAAGCACAAAGTCAAACGCATCCATTTCGTCGGTATCGGCGGTGCCGGCATGAGCGGCATCGCCGAGGTGCTGGTCAACCTCGGCTACACGGTCAGCGGCTCGGATCTCGGCGAGAATGCAGCGACGCGCCGCCTGCGCGCACTTGGCGCGCGTGTCGTCTCCGGCCACGCGGCCGAAAACGTCGCCCAAGCCGATGCCGTCGTGATCTCCACCGCGGTGCGCAACGATAATCCCGAAGTCACGGCCGCGCGCGCACGACACATCCCGGTGGTGCCTCGTGCCCAGATGCTCGCCGAGCTGATGCGCCTCAAGCAGGGCATCGCGATCGCGGGCACCCACGGCAAGACCACGACGACCTCGCTCGTCGCGAGCATCCTCGCGGAGGGCGGCCTGGATCCCACCTTCGTGATCGGTGGCAAGCTCAACGCAGCGGGCGCGAACGCGCGGCTCGGCAAGGGCGATTTCCTTGTCGCCGAGGCGGACGAGTCCGACGCATCCTTCCTGCTGCTCACGCCGGTGATCTCGGTCGTCACGAACATCGACGCCGATCACATGGACACCTACGGGCACGATTTCGCCCGCCTCAAGCAGGCCTTCGTCGATTTCCTGCAGCACCTGCCGTTCTACGGCGTCGCGGTACTGTGCGAGGACGACCCGCACGTGCGTTCGATCATGCCGCTGGTGTCGAAGCAGATCGTCCGCTACGGCCTGTCGGAGACCGCGAACATCCGCGCCGAGAACATCCGTGCCGAAGGCGGCCGCATGCTGTTCGACGCCGTCCGCGTGAACGGCACGATCAGCCGCCTGCCGATCGAACTGAACCTGCCGGGCCTGCACAACGTGCTCAACGCGCTCGCCGCGATCGCCGTGGCCACCGAGGCGCAGGTGCCGGACGAGGCGATCATCAAGGCGCTCTCCGAGTTCAAGGGGGTCGGGCGGAGATTCCAGCGCTACGGCGAGATTCCTCTGCGCGGCGAGGATGGCAGCGAGCGCGGCAGCTTTACGCTGGTCGACGATTACGGCCACCACCCGGTCGAGATGGCAGCGACGCTGGCCGCCGCGCGCGGCGCATTCCCCGGCCGCCGCCTCGTCCTCGCCTTCCAGCCGCACCGCTATACGCGCACGCGCGACTGCTTCGAGGACTTCGTCAAGGTGTTGTCGACCGTCGACGCCCTGCTGTTGGCCGAGGTGTATGCCGCCGGCGAAGCGCCGGTCGTCGCGGCGGACGGGCGTTCGCTGGCGCGCGCGATCCGCGTGTCGGGCAAGGTCGAGCCGGTCTTCGTCGAGGATATCGGCGACATGCCTGCGACGATCCTCTCGGCGGTGCGCGACGGCGACGTGGTGATCACGATGGGGGCGGGCTCGATCGGCGCCGTGCCCGGAAAACTGGCGAACAACGAGGAAGTGGCGTGAGCGGCGAAGTGATGGACAAGGCCGTGGTCGATCCGGCCATGCGTGCAAAATTCGGCAAGGTCGCGGTGCTGTTGGGCGGCACCTCGGCCGAGAGGGACGTCTCGCTGATGTCGGGCGGCGCCGTGCTCGCGGCGCTGCGTGCTGCGGGCGTGGACGCACACGGCTTCGACCCCGCCGAGCTCGACCTGCACATCCTCAAAGAGCAGGAGTACGACCGCGCCTTCATCGCGCTGCACGGCCGCGGCGGCGAGGACGGCACGGTGCAGGGCATGCTTGAACTGCTGAAGATCCCCTACACGGGCAGCGGCGTGATGGCGTCGGCGCTGGCGATGGACAAGTGGCGCACGAAGATGGTGTGGGCGGCTTGCGGCCTGCCGACCCCGCGCTACGCCATCCTGAACGCCGACACCGACTGGGATGCGGTCGTCGCCGATCTCGGCCTGCCGATCTTCGTCAAGCCGGTGCATGAAGGGTCCAGCATGGGGGCGACCAAGGTCACCGAGCCCGGCCAGCTGAAGGCCGCGTGGGAGCTCGCGGCCCGCTTCGACGATCTCGTGATCGCCGAGGAGTTCATCTCCGGTGCGGAACTGACCGCGCCCTTCCTGCATGACCGGGCACTGCCGCTGATCCGTATCGAAGCGCCCGGCGGCAACTACGACTACCAGAACAAATACTTCACCGACGATACGCGCTATCTGTGCCCCTGCGGGCTGCCCGCCGCGCAGGAGCAGGCGCTGCAGGCGTTGATCATGCAGAGCGCACGCGTGCTCGGTTGCCGCGGCTGGGGCCGCGCCGATCTGATCCTGACCGAGGACGGGCGTCCCTATCTGCTGGAAATGAACACCAGTCCTGGCATGACTGGCCACTCGCTCGTGCCGATGGCGGCGCGCGTGGCGGGCATGGACTTCACCCAGCTGTGTCTCTCGATCCTGGAGGATGCCCGCCTTGGCTGAATTCCGCCTGCGTTCTCCGCTTGCTGCGCGCGGGCTTTCCGGCACGAGCCGGATGCCCGGTCGCGCGCATGAGCGCGAGGGCGTGTGGCATCGGCCGGCCGTGCTTAACCTGTTCTCGGACATCCTGATGCTGTTCGCGGCGGTTGCGTTCGGCTACGCGTTCGTTGCGTGGTTCCTGTCGCGTCCCCTGTTTCCGCTGCGCGAGGTGGTCGTGTTGACGCCTCCCGCGCAGGTGACCACCGAACAGCTCGAATACGTGGCCCGCAGTGCGATCCACGGCAACTTCTTCTCGGTGGACCTCGAAACCGTGCGCGAGACCTTCGAGAAACTGCCCTGGGTCCGGCGCGCCGAAGTCCGCCGCCGCTGGCCCGACGTGCTGGAACTGCGCCTCGAAGAACACCAGGCCGCGGCCTACTGGACTGTGTCCGAAAGCGGCGATTCGCAGCTCGTCAACCGCCAGGGCGAGGTCTTCGTCGCGGCGAGCAACGCCGAACTGCCGTCCTTCTCCGGGCCGCAGGGGTCGGCTGCCTATATCCAGGCGAAGCACCGCGAATTCGGCGCGATGCTCGAGCCGCTCGGCCGCAAGCTCGTCGGTCTCGCGCTCTCTGCGCGCGAGGCGTGGGAGCTCAAGCTCGACGACGGCATGGTGATCATGCTCGGCCGTGACCAGGAAAAGGCGCCGATCGGCGAGCGCCTGGAGCGCTTCGTGAGCGCCTGGTCGCAGGCGAAGGAAAAGGTTGGTGTGCAAGTGGCGGTAGCGGATCTCCGCTACCCGAGCGGATTCGCCCTCACCCCGGTGGGGGACTTCAAGGCAGCGAAAGGCAAGCAATGAGCAAGGAATACAAGGACCTGATCGTCGGGCTGGACATCGGTACCGCCAAGGTCACGTGCATGGTCGCGGAGGTTCGTCCCGACGGGCGGCTCAACGTCGTGGGCGTCGGTACGCAGCCGACCAGCGGCCTGAAGCGCGGCGTGGTCGTGAACATCGAGGCCACCGTCGATGCGATCTCGCGCGTGATCCAGGAAGTCGAGCTGATGGCCGACTGCAAGATCCGCGACGTCTATACCGGGATCGCCGGCAGTCACATCAAGAGCTTCAACTCCAACGGCATGGTCGCGATCAAGGACAAGGAGGTCACCCCGCTCGACGTCGAGCGCGTGATCGAGGTCGCCCGTGCAATGCCGGTGCCCGCGGAACAGCAGATCCTGCACACGCTCACCCAGGAATTCATCATCGACGGGCAGGGCGGCGTGCGCGAGCCGATCGGCATGAGCGGCGTCAAGCTCGAGGTCAAGGTGCATATCGTCACCGGCGCCGTGTCGGCGGCCCAGAACGTCATCAAGTGCGTGCGCCGCTGCGGACTCGAGGTCATGGATCTCATCCTGCAGCCGCTCGCCTCGAGCTATGCGGTGCTGACCGAGGACGAGAAGGAACTGGGCGTGTGCCTCGTTGACATCGGCGGCGGCACGACCGACATCGCGGTCTTCACGCACGGCGCGATCCGCCACACGGCGGTGCTGCCGGTCGCGGGCGACCAGATCACCAACGACATCGCGATGGCACTGCGCACGCCGACCTCCGAAGCCGAGGAGATCAAGATCCGCCACGGCGTCGCGATGCACACGCTGGCCGATCCCGAGGAAATGATCGAGGTACCCGGCGTCGGCGACCGCCCGCCGCGTCCGCTGTCGCGCCAGCGTCTCGCCGACGTCATCGAGCCGCGCGTGTCCGAACTGTTCGAACTCGTGCAGGCCGAGCTGCGTCGCAGCGGCTACGAAGA
The DNA here is from genome assembly GCF_001190925.1 of Azoarcus sp. CIB. NCBI lineage: Bacteria > Pseudomonadati > Pseudomonadota > Betaproteobacteria > Rhodocyclales > Zoogloeaceae > Azoarcus > Azoarcus sp. CIB. The sequence continues at coordinate 4,229,611 of NZ_CP011072.1, read as the reverse complement.
GCTGCTCTCCTCGGGCATCGTGCTCGCCGGTGGCTCGTCCGTGATGCTCGGCATGGTCGAACTCGGCGAGGAAGTGTTCCACATGCCGGTGCGCGTGGGCGCACCGCAGTATTCGGGAGGCCTTGCGGATGTCGTGTGCCATCCGCGCTATGCCACAGCCATGGGCCTGGTCATGGAAGGCCATGCCCAGCGCCGCCGCGGCATGCTCGCGCGCGACACCCGGAGCGTGAAGCAGGTGTTCGGCCGCATGAAGGCGTGGTTCGAGAAGAATTTTTGACGGAACGGCGTGGAATTTTTCAGCCAAATTGAATGAGTTGTTGATCAGGTCCCCTTATTTAGTTGTAAACTTTTGATTTATTACTAGATGTAGACTCGGCGGCGGCTCGGTGCGTATCGGGGTTGTTTTTCAGGAGGCGAGGCAAATGTTTGAAATCGTTGAGAAGGAGCAGACCGGCACGATCATCAAGGTGATCGGTGTCGGCGGCGCCGGCGGCAATGCCGTCGATCACATGATCCGGGAAGGGGTGCAGGGCGTCGAATTCATCGTCGCCAACACCGATGCGCAGGCGCTCCATCGCTGCCTCGCCCCGAACAAGATCCAGCTGGGCAACTCGGGCCTGGGCGCCGGCTCGAAGCCCGAAGCCGGCCGTGCCGCGGCGCAGGATTCGCGCGAAGCGATCGCTGCGGCGCTCGACGGCGCCCACATGTGCTTCATCACCGGCGGCATGGGCGGCGGCACCGGCACCGGCGCGGCGCCGGTCGTGGCCGAGATCGCCAAGGAGATGGGCATCCTGACCGTCGCGGTCGTGACCAAGCCCTTCGACTTCGAGAACCGCCTGCGCGTCGCGGAAAGCGGCGTCGAGGAGCTGACCCGCTACGTCGACTCGCTGATCATCGTCCTCAACGACAAGCTGCTCGAAGTGTACGGCGACGACGCCGGCTTCGAGGACTGCTTCCGCTCCGCCGACAACGTGCTGCGCAGCGCCGTTGGCGGCATCGCCGAGATCATCAATGTGCCGGGCCTGGTGAACGTCGACTTCCAGGACGTGCGCACCGCAATGGGCGAGATGGGCCGCGCGATGATGGGTTCGGCCGAAGCCTCCGGCATGGACCGCGCACGCATCGCCGCCGAGCAGGCCGCCGTGAGCCCGCTGCTCGAGGGTACCGAACTGTCCGGCGCACGCTGCGTGCTGATCAACATCACGGCCAGCCGCTCGCTGAAGATGTCCGAAGTGCGTGACGCCGTGAAGACCGTCCAGGCCTTCGCCGCGCCCGAAGCCTTCGTCAAGTACGGTACGGTGTTCGACGAATCGATGGAAGACTGCGTCCGCGTCACCGTCGTCGCGACCGGCCTCGGCGTGCCGCGCGCTGCGCGCCAGCCGGTGATGCAAGTAGTGCAGGGCACCGGAACGTACGGCCCTTCGGTCGGCGGCATCGACCTGACCAACCTGGACGTTCCGGCGGTCATTCGCACCAACCGTCGCACGACGGTCGAGGCGATGAGCGCCAACGGCATGGGCACGTACGACATCCCGGCCTTCCTGCGCAAGCAGGCCGACTGAGCACCGTCGGCTCCGCCCATTACGGGCGCATGCTGTGGACCGTCGCCTCCGGTCCGCAGCATGCGCCCGTTTCCGTTCCGGCCGGCGCTGCAGGGGCTTGATGGCGGTTCGCAGCAACGCTGTGTTGCATGCTGCGTTGCAGCGAAACTTGCCGTGTGATGCCGCGTGTGCGTGCTAAACTGCTGTCGTGTAACGGGAATTTAACAATGATCAGGCAGCGCACCCTCAAATCGCTCATCAAGGCCACCGGCGTCGGTCTGCACGGCGGACGCAAGGTCCAGCTGGTGCTGCGTCCGGCTGCGCCCGATACGGGCATCGTCTTTCACCGCGTCGATCTCGATCCGGTCGTGGACTTCCCGGCCGACCCCTATTCCGTGTGCGACACGCGCATGTGCTCGGGCCTCGAGCGCGACGGCGCCAAGGTCGGCACCGTCGAGCACCTGATGTCGGCCCTTGCCGGTCTCGGCATCGACAATGTGCACGTTGACGTCGATGCACCGGAAATTCCCATTCTCGATGGCAGTGCGGGTCCCTTCGTGTTCCTGCTGCAATCGGCGGGTATCGAGGAACAGCAGGCACCCAAGCGCTTCCTGCGCGTGAAGAAGGCCGTCGAGTACCGCGAGGACGACAAATGGGTGCGCCTCGAACCTTATGACGGCTTCAGGCTGGATTTCTCCATCGTGTTCAACCACCCGGCGATCGACAAGACCTCGACGCAGGTGAGCATCGATTTCGCCGAACACTCCTACGTTCGCGACGTCGCCCGTGCGCGCACCTTCGGCTTCATGCAGGACGTCGAGTTCATGCGCTCCAACGGTTTGGCGCTGGGCGGCAGCCTGGACAACGCGATCGTGATGGACGAATACCGCGTGCTCAATACGGAAGGCCTGCGCTACGTGGACGAGTTCGTCAAGCACAAGGTCCTGGATGCGATCGGCGACCTCTACCTGTGCGGCCATCCGCTTCTCGCCCGCTATTCCGCGCACAAGGCCGGCCATGCGCTGAACAACCAGGTGCTGCGCGTGCTGCTGGAAGACAGTAGCGCCTGGGAGATCGTGACGTTCGAGCAGGACGCCGCGACCCCGGCGGCGGTCAGCCACCAGTTCGAACTCTCCCTCGCCTGAGCGCCCGGCGATGCTGGTGGTCCGCCTGTTCGCCATCCTTGCGGTGATCGGCATCGGCGCATCGCTCGTCGCGTGGATGCTCACCGGCAATCCGAAGTACCGCCTGTGGGCGTGGAACTGCTTTCGCTCCGGGATCGTCGTCCTGTTCGTGTTCCTCGCGCTGTTCGCGCTCGAGCGCGTGTTCGTGCCGTTCATGTAGCCTTTGTCGACTGCGAGATACGGCTTCGGCCGAGTCCGTCGAAGAGCTCTCGCTGACTTTCGGTACGCCCGACGCGAACGGGGGACTCTTCGATCGTCCGACCGATAATCAGTCGCGACGACTGCGCCGGACCAGGCGTTCCAGCGATTCGCGCAGCGGCGAATCCGCCGGCAGCGTGGCAGAGAAATCCTCGATACTGCGGCTGCCGCCTTCCGAGATCGTGCGCTGCGGCGGAGGGCGTCGTTCCTCGCGCGTCTCGAGCACCTTCACCTTCACCTGCACGGCCTTGATCTGCAGGCCCGCGGCGGCAAGCTCCTGGGCCAGCGACGGTGCAATCTGCTTCAGGCGTGCGGCGGCGGCGCCGCCGTTGGCGAGCAGCACCAGCGTGTCGCCCTTCAGGTTGGCGACCGAACAGGCCGACGCGAGCGCGGGCGGAAGGTGCTGCTGGAGCAGGTTCTGCAGGCGCATCAGGCGCGCTGCGTGGTCCTTCAGGCGTGCGAGAGCGTCGCCGGTGCCCAGGAAGCGCTGGATGAGCTGGGTCATGAGGGGGCCGAAGTCGGATTGCTCCCAGATGGTAGGTCGGGGAGTCCGCTACCGCAAGCGCAGACCTTCCTGGCCGCGCCCCGTTCCCGCCGCCGCATCCGCTGCGGGGCCTTGCGGTCGGCATGCTAAACTTCCCGCTTTGCCGAATCGGTCCCACCAGATACCCACATGATTTCCGGCCTGCTCAAGAAAATTTTCGGTAGTCGCAACGACCGCCTCATCCGCCAGTATTCCCAGACGGTACGCACCATCAATGCCCTGGAGCCGACGATTTCGGCCCTGACGGACGAGGCCCTGCGGGCCAAAACGGACGAATTCAGGCAGCGCGTCGCCAATGGCGAAGACCTCGACAGCCTGCTGCCGGAAGCCTTTGCGGTCGTGCGCGAAGCGGCCAAGCGTGTCCACGGCATGCGCCATTTCGACGTGCAGCTGATCGGTGGCATGGTGCAGCACAACGGCAAGATCTCCGAAATGCGCACCGGCGAAGGCAAGACCCTCGTCGCGACGCTGCCGGCCTACCTCAACGCGCTCGCCGGCAAGGGGGTGCATGTCGTCACCGTCAACGACTACCTCGCGAGCCGCGACGCCGACTGGATGGGGCGCATCTACGGCTTTCTCGGGCTGACGACGGGCTGCAACCTGTCGCGCATGGGGCACGAGGAAAAGCAGGCTGCCTACGCCGCCGACATCACCTATGGCACGAACAACGAGTTCGGCTTCGACTACCTGCGCGACAACATGGTGTATTCCACCAGCGAGCGCGTGCAGCGCAGCCTCAACTTCGCGATCGTCGACGAGGTCGATTCGATCCTGATCGACGAGGCGCGTACGCCGCTGATCATCTCCGGCCAGGCCGAGGACCACACCGAGCTGTACCTCAAGCTCAATCAGGTCGCCCCGGCGCTCACGCAGCAGGAAGGCGAGGGCGAGGAGGTCACCAAGCCCGGCGACTACACGCTGGACCTCAAGGCGCGCCAAGTGCTCCTCACCGAGCAGGGGCACGAGAACGCCGAGCAGATCCTCACCCGCATGGGCCTGCTGGCCGAGGGAACGAGCCTGTACGACCCGGGCAACATCCTGCTGGTGCACCATCTTTACGCGGCCCTGCGCGCGTACGCGCTGTACTTCAAGGACCAGCACTACGTCGTGCAGAACAACGAGGTGGTGATCGTCGATGAATTCACCGGCCGCCTGATGGCCGGCCGCCGCTGGTCCGAGGGCTTGCACCAGGCCGTCGAGGCCAAGGAAGGCGTGCGCATCCAGGCCGAGAACCAGACGCTCGCATCGATCACCTTCCAGAACTACTTCCGCATGTACGGCAAACTTGCCGGCATGACCGGCACGGCCGACACCGAGGCCTACGAGTTCCATCAGATCTACGGTCTCGAAACGGTTGTGGTCCCGACCAACCGGCCGATGCAGCGCCGCGACGACAACGACAAGGTTTTCCGCACCGCGAAGGAGAAGTGGGATGCGGTGATCAGCGACATCCGCGAATGCGTCGGTCGCGGCCAGCCGGTGCTGGTCGGCACGACTTCGATCGAGATCAACGAATTCCTGTCCGCGCTGCTGCAGCGCGAGAAGCTGCCCCATCAGTTGCTCAACGCCAAGCAGCACGAACACGAAGCCGAGATCGTCGCGCAGGCGGGGCGCCCGGGCGTCATCACGATCGCGACGAACATGGCCGGTCGCGGCACCGACATCGTGCTCGGCGGCAGCATCGAGCGCGAGATCGCGGCGATCCGCGACGACGAAGCGCTGACCCAGGAGCAGAAGGACGCACGCATCGCCGGAATGCGCGAGGAGTGGCTGAAAGTCCACGAGCAGGTGCTCGCGGCGGGCGGCCTGCACATCGTCGGCACCGAACGCCACGAGTCGCGCCGCATCGACAACCAGCTGCGCGGCCGTGCCGGCCGCCAGGGCGATCCGGGCAGCTCGCGCTTTTACCTCTCGCTCGAAGATCCGCTGATGAAGATCTTCGCCGGCGAGCGCCTGAACGCGATCATGGTGCGCCTGAAAATGCCCGAGGGCGAGGCGATCGAGCACGCGATGGTCACCCGCTCGCTTGAGTCCGCGCAACGCAAGGTCGAGCAGCGCAACTTCGACATCCGCAAGCAGCTGCTCGAGTATGACGACGTCGCTAACGACCAGCGCAAGGTGATCTACCAGCAGCGCAACGAACTGCTCGAAAGCGAGGAGATCTCCGACACGATCCATGCGATGCGCCAGGGAGTGCTGCACGACGCCTTCCGCCTCTACGTGCCGGTCGACAGCGTCGAGGAGCAGTGGGACATCCCCGCACTGGAGCAGGCCCTCGCGGCGGAATTCCAGCTCCGCCTTCCGGTCAGCGAGTGGCTGAAGGTCGAGTCGAATGTGGACGACGAGACCATTCTCAAGCGCATCCTTGCCGCCGCCGACGAGGCCTATGCAGCGAAGATCGCTCAGGTCGACGCGGGGGCGTGGCACAAGTTCGAGCGCGACGTGATGCTGCAGAGCCTCGACACGCACTGGCGCGAGCACCTGGCAGCGCTGGACCATCTGCGGCAGGGCATCCACCTGCGCGGCTACGCCCAGAAGAACCCGAAGCAGGAATACAAGCGCGAGGCCTTCGAGCTTTTCGAAGCGCTGCTCGAGTCCGTGCGCAGTGAAGTGTCCAAGCTGCTGATGACCGTCCAGGTCCGCACAGAGTCGCAGCTGGAGGAGGCCGAGCGTCCGCCCGAGCTGGACAACGTGCAGTATCACCACGCGGACTACGACGAGGCGCTCGGCTCCGCGTCGCAGGAGCAGGAAGGCGGCGTTGCCGTTGCGCAGGCCCCCAAGGTCGGGCGCAACGACCCCTGCCCCTGCGGTTCGGGGAAGAAGTACAAGCACTGCCACGGCAAGCTGAGCTGAGGCACGATGGGCGGCACGACGCTTCCCCGCCGCGTCCCTGAACGGCCCAGCGCGAGCCGTTTTTGGCTTCACGCGCAGCCTTTCCGTACATGACGGGCCCGGCCGATCCCAAGGGCAGGCGCCCCGGCGCGCCCGCACTGTTTCCGGAACTGCAACTCGGCGTTCCGGTGGATGCCGCCGGGCAAGCGGAGCGCGAGCCGCGCGGCCTCGGTGAGTGGGTTGCCTTCATTCGCGACCAGGAGATGCCTGCGCTCGGCGCGACGGTGGCGCTGATCCATTCCGTCACGGAGGACGAAAAATCCCCGACCGGCAAGCTCGCCCAGGCCATCCTGCAGGACGCGGCAATGACCGCGAAGGTGCTCAAGCTCGCCAACAGCGTCCTGTATAACCCATCGCGCCAGGTCGTGAGCACGATCAGCCGCGCCATCGTGGTGCTCGGCTTCAACGCCGTCGCGGAGATCGCGGTGGCGATCCGCGTGATCGATGCCCTGCTGGCCGGCGGTGTCCGGCAGCGTGTCGTGAACGAGATGGCGCGTGTGTTCCATGCGGCGGTGCAGGCGCGCGCACTGGCCGCGCTGCGACGCGACGGACGCAGCGAAGAGGTCTTCATTGCCGCGCTGCTGTCCCGCGTGGGCGAGATGGCGTTCTGGTGCTTCGGCGGCAAGCTCGCGCAGCGGCTGGACGAGGCCCTTGCCGCAGGCCAGTCCGACGACGAGGCGCAGATGAGCGTGCTCGGCTTTCGCCTGCGCCAGCTCTCGCAGGGGCTGGCGCGCGAGTGGAAGCTCGGGCCGCTGCTTCAGTCCGTGCTCGATGGCACCAGTCGCGGCGGGGTGCCGGAGCAGGCCATCCACTTCGCCCACCGCTTCGCGGTCGAGGTTGAAAACGGCTGGGACAGCCCGGGCCTGGAAAAGGTTGTTCGCGGCTTGGCGACCTTTGCCGGACTTTCGTCCGAGGCGATGCGCGAGGAGCTTGCAGCCAACAGCGTCGAGGCAGCGCGCATTGCCAGATATTTCGGTGCCGCCGAAGCCGGGGAGTTGATTCCGCGGCCGACTCCTGCCGCGGGGGCGCCGGAGCCCGATGAGACCGATGCGGCGGAAACCCTCGCGATGGAGCCCGATCCGCATCTCCAGTTGAGGATCCTGCGCGAGATTTCTGGCCGCATCGCGGCGGGTGCGAACCTCAACGAAATCCTGCAACTCGTGCTCGAAGGTATCTATCGCGGCGTCGGCTTCGACCGCGTGCTGTTCGCGCTGTTGTCGCAGAACCGGCTGCAGCTCATCGGCAAGACTTCGCTCGGTGGCGGCGCCGAGGCCTTGCGGCAGGCGTTCATTTTTTCCCTCGACGGCACGGCCGGGGATCTGTTCAACGAATTCTTCCGCAACCCGCGGGCGATGCGTTTCGGTCCCGGCCAGACGCCGCCGGGGATCCGGCTCGATCGCCTGCAGCAGGTGACCGATGCCGGCTACGCCTGCATTGCACCCATCCTCGCCCAGGGGCGCCCGATCGGTCTTTTCTACGGTGACCGGTCCCATGCCGCGGCGGCTGTCGATGACGAACGATTCGAAGCCTTCCAGCTGTTCGCCCAGCAAGTCTCGCTCGCCGTCGCGGCAGCCTCGTCCTCGCGCCAGAACGGCTGATGCGTGGCTTTGCAGCGATGTCCTTGCCGGCATCCAATGAAACCGTGGCGGCACCTGCCGCCCTTTGTCCGATGGAGACCCGTCATGCCCGTTAACCTCTCGACCCCGGTTGCCTCGGAGCTGTGTCCGGTTGCAGGCGTTCGCCTCGGGGTTGCCGAAGCCGCGATCCGCAAGCAGAACCGTCGCGACCTGACCCTCATCGAAGTGGCGCCCGGCAGCCGCGTGGCGGGGGTGTTCACGCTCAACCGTTTCTGTGCTGCCCCGGTGCAGGTGTGCAAAGATCACCTTCCCGGCGGCAACGTCCGCGCGCTCGTGATCAATACCGGCGTCGCCAACGCCGGGACGGGCGAGGAAGGGCTGGCGAACGCCAACGCTACCTGTGCGGTCGTGGCCAGCCTGCTGGGCATCGCGGCCGAGCAGGTTCTGCCGTTTTCGACCGGCGTGATTCTCGAGCCTCTGCCCGTCGATCGCCTGGTGGCCGGACTTCCCGCTGCGCAGGCCAATCTGCGTGCCGATGGCTGGTTCGATGCGGCGCACGCGATCATGACGACTGATACCGTGGCCAAGGCCGTGTCGCGCCAGGTGACGATCGCGGGACGCACGGTCACGCTGACCGGCATCAGCAAGGGCGCGGGCATGATCAAGCCCAACATGGCGACGATGCTCGGCTTCCTCGCCTGCGATGCGGCAATCTCGCAGTCCCTGCTGGACACGCTCGCCCGCGAAGCGGCCGACCTGTCGTTCAACAGCATCACCGTCGACGGCGACACCTCGACCAACGACTCCTTCATCATCATCGCGACCGGCAAGGCCGGCAACACCGAGATCAACGATCCGCTGGGCGAGGACTTCCGCGCGCTGCGCGAAGCGCTCATCGACGTTTCGATCAGGCTCGCCCAGGCGATCGTGCGCGACGGCGAAGGTGCGACCAAGTTCATGACGATCGCGGTCGAGGGCGGCAGGGACCGAGCGGAGTGCCGCAAGGTGGCCTATGCGATCGGCCATTCGCCGCTGGTCAAGACCGCCTTCTTCGCCTCGGACCCCAACCTCGGGCGCATCCTCGCGGCGATCGGCTACGCGGGTATCGACGATCTCGACGTGAGCGGGCTGCGGGTGTGGCTGGGGGGCGCGCACGAAGAGGTGCTCGTCGCCGAGAACGGTGGCCGTGCGGCAACGTATCGCGAGGACGCCGGTGCGCGCGTGATGAAAGAATCCGAGATCACCGTGCGTGTCGATCTCGGTCGCGGCCTCGAGCGCGCCACGGTGTGGACCTGCGATTTTTCGTACGATTACGTGAAGATCAACGCCGACTATCGCAGTTGATGTTCCGGCGCAAATCGCGCACTGGCTGCATTGCTATGCTGTACGTATAATCCGGGAAGCAGATCGACCTGGATCAAGATGGCAGACAAGCAGCAGTCAATGCGCGAATCGCGGAGTCAGGACGACCTCTCGCCCCTGTTCGACATCATGCTCGAAGGGGTCGTCGTGCGCGACGGTGCAGGCCGCATCACGGCCTGCAACCGCACGGCACAGCAGATCTACGGCCTTTCCGCGGCCGAACTCGAAGGTCACACGGCTGAAAGCCTGCCGGTCGGCTTTCTCCATGAGGACGGTTCTCCCTGTCCGCCCGATCAGCACCCGGCGATGGTCACGCTGCGTACCGGCCTGCCGCAGCGCGGCGTGGTGATGGGTATCGCCCATCCGGGGCAGGATCCGGTGTGGATCCAGGTCAACAGCCAGCCGATTGCCGGTGCCGCGGGCCGGATCGCGTCGGTGATCACCAGCTTCGCCGACATCACGCCGATCAAGCGAGCGGAAGACGCCCTGCGGGCGAGCGAGGCGCGCAACCGGACGCTTGCCGAAGCGATCGCTCAGTCCGGCTGTTCGGTCATCATCACGGATGGGGACGGGCGTATCGAATACGTGAATCCCGCCTGCTGCAAGGCGTACGGCTATTCCGAGGACGAGCTGATCGGGGCGCGGCCGAGCATCTTCAAGTCCGGCGAAACGACGCACGAGGAGTACGCAAGCCTGTGGCGGACAATCCTTGCCGGAGAGACCTGGCGCGGCGAGATGTCTAATCGCGGTCGCGACGGCAGGCTGATCCGCGAGGCGGTATCCGTGTCGCCGGTACGGGACGAGAGCGGCGAGGTCCGTCATTTCGTCGCGCTGAAGGAAGACATCACGCAGCTGCGCGAGGACGAGCGCCGGCGCCATGAACTGTTCGAGCGCGTTGCACGGCTCGAGCGCATGGAGCTCGTCGCCACCCTGGCGGGAGGCATCGCGCACGATTTCAACAACGTCCTCGCCGCCATCCTCGGCTACTCTCAGCTCGCGGCCACGCAGCTCAAACAGGACGGCGGGCAGCCGCGCGTGCTGAAGTACATCGAGGAGATCCGCTCGGCCGGCCAGCGTGCGCGGGAACTGATCCAGCAGCTGCTGAGTTTCCGCCGCGGCGGCGCGGTGCAGCCGGGCAGCGCCGAGCTCGCACTGATCGGTCGCGAGGCCGTCGGTCTGCTGCGCGCGACCCTGCCCGACACCCTCGCGGTGGTTGCCGACATCGATCCCGATCTGCCGCGGCTGTCCGTCGATCCGGCGCATGTCCATCAGATCATGATGAATCTGCTGATCAATGCGCGCGATGCGATCGCCGGCATCGGTACCATTCGCCTGACGGCTCGCCGCGTGTCCTTCGACAGCATGCAGCGCTGCGACTCCTGTGGTCACGAGTTCCGCGGCGACTATGTGGCGATCACCGTCACGGACGTCGGTGTGGGGATCGCGCCCGAGCACCGCGAGAAACTGTTCGAGCCCTTCTTCACGACCAAGGATGTCGGGCAGGGTACCGGCATGGGATTGGCGGTCGTGCACACGATGACCCACCTGTACGACGGTCACGTCCGCGTCGAGTCGGAGCCCGGCAAGGGCACCGCGGTGCAGGTCGTGCTGCCGGTGCGGCTGCTCCAGGAGGGCGGCGTCGCGTAGTGCCGGCTCAGTGCAGCACGCGCGGCATCGCGAGCACGAAGGCCGGGATCTCGGCGTCGAAGCGGTGTCCGTCCGCGGCGACCATCTGGTAGCTGCCCTGCATCGTGCCGACTGGCGTTTCGAGCACCGAGCCGCTCGAATAACTGAACTGTTCTCCGGGCGCGAGCGCCGGCTGTTCACCGATCACGCCTTGGCCACGCACTTCCTGCACTTTGCCGGCACCGTCGGTGATGATCCAGTGGCGGCTGAGGAGCTGTGCGCCGACGGTGCCGACGTTGCTGATCGTGATGTGGTACGCGAACACGTAGCGGTCTTCTTCCGGCGCGGACTGGCCCGGTACGTATTCCGCCACCGCGGTAACCTTGATCCGGTATTTTTCCGATTCGCTCATTGACGGAGTCTCTCTGATGGGCGCCATTGCCCGGGGCGCTCGGGATCATCGAACACTCGACGGCGGCGCAGGAGGTTAAAATAGCACTTTTGTCCGGAAATACCGCCATGTCCGTATCACCCCTGACCGCTCTTTCCCCGCTCGACGGCCGTTACCATGAAAAGGTCGCGGGCCTGCGCGAGCATTTCTCCGAGCATGGTCTGATCCGTAATCGCGTGCGCGTCGAGATCGAATGGCTCAAGGCGCTGGCGGGCGAGCCCGGGCTGGCCGAGATCGCGCCGTTCTCGCCGGCGACGGTGGCGGAGCTCGACGGCGTCGTCGCGACATTCTCCCCGGCCGACAGCGCCGCGGTGAAGGCCATCGAGGCCACCACCAATCATGACGTGAAGGCGATGGAATACTGGCTCAAGGAGCGCTTGGGCCACAACGCCGAAGTCACCAAGGTGTCGGAGTTCATCCACTTCGCCTGCACCTCGGAGGACATCAACAACACCTCGCACGCACTGATGCTGCGCGAAGGCCGGGACGCGGTGCTGCTGCCCGCACTCGACAAGGTGATCGCGCGCTTCCGCGAGCTCGCTCACTTGCATGCCGACCTGCCGATGCTCTCGCGCACGCATGGCCAGCCCGCAAGCCCGACCACGCTGGGCAAGGAGATGGCCAACATCGCTGCGCGCCTGCTCCGCGCGCGCGCCGCGATCGCCGCGGTGTCGCTGACGGCGAAGTTCAACGGCGCGGTCGGCAACTACAACGCGCACCTGTCGGCCTGGCCGGCCTTCGACTGGGAAGGCTTCAACCGCCGCTTCATCGAATCGCTGGGGCTGGAATTCAACCCCTACACGATCCAGATCGAGCCGCACGACGCGATGGCGGAGCTCTTCGATGCGATCGCGCGCACCAACACGATCCTCATCGACGCCTGTCGCGACATCTGGATGTACGTCTCGTTCGGCTACTTCAAGCAGAAGCTGAAGGAGGGCGAGGTCGGCTCGTCGACGATGCCGCACAAGGTCAATCCGATCGACTTCGAGAACGCCGAAGGCAACCTCGGCATCGCCAACGGCGTGCTGCGCCACTTCACTGAAAAGCTGCCGGTGTCGCGCATGCAGCGCGACCTCACTGACTCCACGGTGCTGCGCAACATGGGCGTGGGCTTCGGCCACACGGTGCTGGCGCTGGATTCCTGCCTGCGCGGCCTGAACAAGCTGGAAGCCGATCCGGCACGCCTTGCGGCCGATCTCGACGGTGCTTGGGAAGTCCTCGCGGAGCCGGTGCAGACGGTGATGCGCCGTTTCGGCATCGAGAACCCGTATGAGCAGCTGAAGGCGATGACGCGCGGCAAGGGCATCACGCGTGAGGCGCTGCAGGACTTCATCCGCACGCTGGCGATTCCGGATGCCGATCGTCAGCGCTTGCTCGAGATGACGCCGGCAAGCTACGCGGGCAAGGCGGCGGAGCTCGCGAAGCGCATCTGAGCGGTGGCCGGCCGCGGCCGGCACGGGACGCACGGACGAACGCCACCTGCGGGTGGCGTTTCCATGGCAATGACGGAAAGGAAGCAGGAATGGCGTTTGCCGACAATCTCAAGCAGTTGCCCAAGGTGTCGCATCTGGCGGCCCTCAACCTCCTCGACGCCGCAGGCGCGGTCATCGCGACCATCGAGAACAAGCCCGGTCAGGCCGGATCGGTGGCGGTGTACAACCACCTCGCGCAGCTCTACGGCTCGATCAGTGCCGAGGCGGCGAAGAAGGGGCTGGACCTGTATGCGGAGCACGCCGAGGATGCGCGCCAGAATCCGGGCAAGCATCCGAACATCGACCGGTTGATCGGGATCATCGAGCGCGGCGACGTACTACGCGTGAAGCAGGTGTTCGCAGTCTGAGCGGATAGCGGCGAATAGGAGCGGGTGCGCCGTCGGCGTGCCCGCGCGCTTCAGGCGCCGCCCAGGCCGAAGAAGTCGCGTATGCCCAGCATGCCGATCTGGAAACCGATGGCGACCAGGATCAGGCCCATGAAGCGGGTGAAGATGCGCTCGACGCGCGGCGTGGCGAGCCGCTGGCGCACCAGCGCGAGGCGCAGCGTTGCCCACAGCACCGCCGCGGTCGCGACCGACGCGAGCAGCGCGACGACCGGCAGGTAGAGGCGGGACGGGTAGGCCACCGACAGCGTGATCGCGGTCGTAATTGCGCCCGGACCGGCGACCAGCGGCATCGCGAAGGGGACGACGATGCGGTCCTCGGCATCCTCGGGCGAAGCCTCGTCGTGCTGGATGCCGCTGGGGCTGCCGCGCAGCATGTCGAGGCCGACGAGGATGATGACGAGGCCGCCGGCGGTGCGGAAGGCGTCGAGCGAGATGCCGAAGAGCTCAAGGATGTAGCGGCCGCCGATCGCTGCGCCGGCGAGGATCGCCAGCACGGCCATCGCGGCCTGGCCGGCAGAGCGGCGCCGCGCCGCGACGGGCATGCCGGCGACGATGCCGAGAAACATCGGCGCGGCGATGATCGGGTTCGTGATCGCCAGAAGGCTGACGAAGGCCTGCAGGAACTCGTTCATCGCCGCGTGGAGACAGGGGTCAGACGACCGCCTCTTCCTTTTCCTTCTTCGGCTTCATGAACTGTTCGCGCGAGACGCCCAGCCACATCACGAGCGGGGCGGCGACCAGCACCGAGGAGTAGATGCCGAAGAGGATGCCGATGGTCAGTGCCATCGCGAAGTAGTGCAGGGTCTCGCCGCCGAAGAGCAGCATCGCCAGCACCATCATCTGCGTGCTGCCGTGGGTGATGACGGTACGCGAGATCGTCGACGTGATCGCGTGGTCGAGCACTTCCGGCGTCGTCATGCCGCGCTTCTTCTTGAAGGTCTCGCGCACGCGGTCGAAGACGACCACCGATTCGTTCACCGAGTAGCCCAGCACCGCGAGTACCGCAGCCAGCACCGGCAGCGAGAATTCCCATTGGAAGAAGGCGAAGAAGCCCAGGATGATCACGACGTCGTGCAGGTTGGCGATGATCGCGGATATCGCGAAGCGCCACTCGAAGCGCATCGCCAGGTACACGACGATGCCGAAGATCACCAGCAGCAGCGCCATCGCCCCGTCGGAGGCGAGTTCCTTGCCGACCTGCGGGCCGACGAACTCGACGCGCCGCAGTTCCGGTGCGCCGCCCACGGACTGCAACGTCGCCATCGTGCGCTCGGACACCTTGGTGGTGTCGAGGTCGTCGCGGTTCGGCAGACGGATCAGCACATCGCGCGCGCTGCCGAAGTTCTGCACCTGAGCGTCCGGGTAGCCGCTGGTGGCGAGCGCTTTGCGGATCGGCTCCAGGTGGGGGGCTTCGGCGTAGGCGACCTCGACCAGCGTACCGCCGGTGAATTCCACCGACAGGTGCAGGCCGCGCGTCGCGAGGAAGAACACCGCCAGCACGAACGTGATCAACGAGATGATGTTGAACGTCAGCGCATGGCGCATGAACGGGATGTCTTTCTTGATGCGGAAAAATTCCATGATTCAGCCCTGTATTCAGCCTTGTGCGTGCGCGGCGTTCAGTTGCCCGGCTTCCAGATCTGCCCGATCGACACCGACTCGAGCTTGCGGCGGCGACCGTAGATGATGTTCACGAGCATGCGCGAGATCAGGATGGCGCTGAACATCGAGGTCAGGATGCCGAGACAATGCACCACCGCGAAGCCGCGCACCGGCCCGGAGCCGAACACCAGCAGCGCGATGCCGGCGATCAACGTCGTGATGTTCGAGTCGAGAATGGTGTCGAAAGCGCGCTCGTAGCCCGCGTGGATGGCGGCCTGCGGCGAGACGCCGTTGCGCAGCTCCTCGCGGATGCGCTCGTTGATCAGCACGTTCGCGTCGATCGCCATGCCCAGGGTCAGCGCCATCGCCGCGATGCCGGGCAGCGTCAGCGTCGCCTGCAGCAGCGACAGCAAGGCGACGAGCAGCAGCAGGTTGGCGGCGAGTGCGATCACCGACACGAGGCCGAACAGCATGTAGTAGGCGCTCATGAAGATCGCGATCGCGATGAAGCCCCACAGCGTCGAGTGGAAGCCCTTGGTGATGTTCTCGGCGCCGAGGCTCGGGCCGACGGTGCGTTCCTCGATGATGTCCATCGGTGCGGCGAGGCTGCCGGCGCGTAGCAGCAGTGCGACGTCGTTCGCTTCCTGGGTGGTCATGCGCCCGGAGATCTGCACGCGCCCGCCGCCGATCTCGGTGCGGATCACCGGCGCGGTCACGACCTCGCCCTTGCCCTTCTCGATCAGCAGGATCGCCATGCGCTTGCCGACGTTCTCGCGCGTGACGTCGCGGAAGATGCGGCTGCCCGCGGCGTCCAGCGTCAGATGCACCGCGGGTTCGTTGGTCTGGCCGTCGAAGCCCGGCTGTGCGTCGGTGAGACGGTCGCCGGTGAGCACGACCTGGTTGCGCACCAGGACGGGCGACCCGCCGCGTTCGTTGTAGAGCTCGGTGCCCAGCGGCACGCTGCCCGCAAGGGCGCCTTCGAGCGAACCGGGCGTCTCGTCCACGAGGCGGACCTCGAGAGTCGCGGTGCGGCCGAGGATGTCCTTGGCCTTGGCGACGTCCTGCACACCGGGCAACTGCACGACGATGCGGTCGAGGCCTTGCTGCTGGATCACCGGTTCGGCGACGCCCAACTCGTTGATGCGGTTGTGCAGCGTGGTGATGTTCTGCTTGATGGCGAAGTCGCGGATGTTCTTCTGGGCGTTCTGGCTCAGGGTCGCGACGAGCTTCAGGTCGTCGGACGCGTCGTCGCGGTCGGCGAGTTGCAGGTCCGCGGTGCCGGCGGAAATCGCCTTGCGCGCCGCTTCGCGCTGTTCGGCGTCACGGAAGCGCAGCAGTACATTGTTGCCTTCGCGCGTGATGCCGGCGTGGCGCACGCTCTTGTCGCGCATCAGGGTGCGCAGGTCGGCAGCGGTCGCGTCGAGACGCTTGGTGATCGCGCCAGGCATGTCGACCTGGAGCAGGAAATGCACGCCGCCGCGCAGGTCGAGGCCGAGGTACATCGGAAGCGCGTTGATCGCGGTGAGCCAGTTCGGCGAGGCGGAAAGCAGGTTCAGCGCGACGACGTAGGACGGGTCGCGCGGATCGGGGTTCAGGCGCTTCTCGATCGCGTCCTTCGCGCGCAGTTGCGCGTCGGTGCTGGGCACGCGCACGCGGATGCTGTTGGCGTCGATGAACAGCCCGGTGTATTCGATCCCGGCATCCCGCAGTGTCTGCTCGATCGTGCCGTTGAGGGAAGCATCGAGCTTGAGCGTGGCTTTGCCGCTGGAGACCTGGACCGCGGGGACTTCGCCGTAGAAGTTGGGAAGGGTGTAGATCAGGCCGAGGAACAGGACCAGACCGATGAGAATGTTCTTCCAGAGCGGATAGCGGTTCATGACTTGGATGGGCTGGAAAGAGGAGGCGACGGAAAGTCGCGGTTGCGCTGCGCCGGCGTGGCCGGCGCATGACGCGCGACCTTACAGGGTCTTCAGCGTGCCCTTCGGCAGCACGGTGGCGACGGCCTGGCTCTGCACGAGGATGTTGACGTTGTCCGCGATTTCGATGCGCAGGAAGTTGTCGCTGACCTGGGTCACGCGGCCGGCGATGCCGCCCTGGGTGACGATCTCGTCGCCCTTCGCGAGCGCGGAGACCATCGCCTTGTGTTCCTTCGCACGCTTCATCTGCGGACGGATCATCAGGAACCACAGGACGATGAACATCAGGATCAGCGGCAGCATGCCCATCAGGCCGCCGGTTGGGTCGCCGCTGGCAGCAGCCTGGGCGTATGCGTTGGAAATGAACACGGGTGAAACTCCGGGTGGTTACTTAAAGCGGCTGATTATAGCAGCAGGCCTTGACGCGCCTGTGGCAACCGGAATGGGCCGTCCTGTGCACTAATGGCGGTCCGCGGTCAAACAGGCGCGGCAGGTGCCGCGCCTGGGCGCTCACTGCGTGCCCGTGTTGCGTTCGCTGCGGAAGCGCCCCAGGTAGGCAGCGAACTCGCCCGCGGCGATCGCCGCGCGCAGTTCGGCCGTGAGGACCTGGTAGTAGCGCAGGTTGTGGATCGTGTTGAGCATGCTGCCGAGGATCTCGCCGGCGCGGTGCAGGTGGTGCAGGTAGGCGCGGCTGAAGTTGCGGCAGGTATAGCAGTCGCAGGACGGGTCGAGCGGGCGGGTGTCCTGCTTGTGGATGGCGTTCTTGATCTTGATGTCGCCAAAGCGCGTGAACAGCCAGCCGTTGCGCGCGTTGCGCGTGGGCATCACGCAATCGAACATGTCGATGCCGGCGGCGACACCCGCCACGATGTCCTCGGGGGTGCCAACCCCCATCAGGTAGCGCGGCTTGTGTTGCGGCAGGCGCGGTGCGGTGTGGGCGAGGATGCGCTCCATGTCTTCCTTGGGCTCGCCGACCGACAGGCCGCCGATCGCGTAGCCGTGGAAGCCGATGTCCTCAAGCGCGGCGAGCGACTCGTCGCGCAGGTCCTCGTACATGCCGCCTTGGACGATGCCGAAAAGCGCGTTGCGGTTTTCCTGCCGATCGAATTCGTCACGCGAGCGCTTCGCCCAGCGCTGCGACAGGCGCATCGACTTCGCCGCCTCGTCGCGCGTCGCCGGATAGGGCGTGCATTCGTCGAAGATCATGACGATGTCGGAGTTCAGCGTGTGCTGGATCTGCATCGAGATTTCGGGCGTGAGAAAGAGCTTCGCGCCGTCGATCGGGGACGCGAACTTCACGCCTTCCTCGCTGATCTTGCGCAATGCGCCGAGGCTGAATACCTGGAATCCGCCCGAGTCGGTAAGGATGGGTTTGTCCCAGCCCATGAAGCGGTGCAGGCCGCCGTGCGCGGCCACGACCTCGAGGCCGGGCCGCAGCCACAGGTGGAAGGTGTTGCCGAGGCAGATCTGCGCGCCGATGTCGTCGAGCGCGGCAGGTGTCATCGCCTTGACCGTGCCGTAAGTGCCGACCGGCATGAATACCGGGGTTTCGACGACGCCGTGGGCGAGCGTGAGACGGCCGCGGCGGGCGGCGCCGTCTTGGGTGATCAGGTCAAATTGCATCGTTGCAATGGGTGATGAACATGGCATCCCCGTAACTGAAGAATCGGTAGCCTTCGCGCACCGCGTGGGCGTATGCGCGACGGATGGGATCCATGCCGGCGAAGGCGGACACGAGCATCAGCAGGGTCGACTTCGGCAGGTGGAAGTTGGTGATCAGGGCATCGGCGACGCGGAAGCGGTAGCCGGGCAGTATGAAAAGTTCCGTTTCGCCCACGCCGGCCCCGAGCGCGCCGTCCTGTGCGGCGCCTTCCAGTGCGCGCAGGCTGGTGGTGCCGACGGCGATGACCCGCTTGCCTGCGGCCTTCGTCCGCGCGATCGCTTCGACCGTTTCCTGCGGGATCACGTAGCGCTCGCGGTGCATGTGGTGCTCCCCGAGGTCGTTGACGCGCACCGGCTGGAACGTGCCGGCACCGACGTGCAGTGTGACCCAGGCGCCGTTCACGCCCTTGCGCGCGAGGTCGGCGAGCATGGTCTGGTCGAAGTGCAGGCCGGCCGTCGGTGCCGCGACCGAGCCCGGCTCGCGTGCATAGACGGTCTGATAGCGCGATTCGTCATGGTCGTCCGCGGGCCGGTAGATGTAGGGTGGCAGGGGCAGCTTGCCGTGTCTTTCCAGCAGCGTATGGAGGTCTTCGTCTTCGGGGAAGCGCAAGTGGAAGAACTCTCCGGCGCGGCCGAGCACCGTGACGTCGAAGGCGTCGGCCAGGCGCAGGCGCGCCCCGGCGCGCGGCGACTTGCTCGCGCGCACCTGGGCGAGCGCCTCGTGGGGTCCGATCGCACGCTCGATCAGCACTTCGACCTGTCCGCCGGTTTCCTTGGTCCCGTAAATCCGGGCATGGATCACGCGCGTGTCGTTGAAGACGAGCAAGTCGCCGGGTTCGACGAGCGAGGGCAGGTCGCAGAAGCCGCGGTCGGCCAGTTCGCCGCCGGAAAGGACGAGCAGACGGCTCGCACAGCGTTCCGCGAGCGGGGCCTGGGCGATCTGTTCGGGGGGGAGCAGGTAGTCGAAATCGTCAAGAGTAAGTGACATGCGCTTGCCGCTGGCTGGGGCTTTCATGGATAATGCGGCGCTTCCCGGGCCGGGATGGCGGAATCGGTAGACGCAGCGGATTCAAAATCCGCCGCCGCAAGGTGTGTGGGTTCGAGTCCCACTCCCGGCACCAGTCTTTCTCCAGCGGAAAGCGCAGCAAGGTCGCGGATTCTAGCAGAGTTCGCGGGAGGCGATTGTCCGCTGCGCGCTTCTCCGTCTGCCCGTTCCAGTCCGACATTCTCTCTGCGTGACGGAGCCCTCCGAGGTGCAGCCGGGGATATCCTGAGCCACGCGTTGCAGCAATGCGCCGGAAGCGGCCGGGGCAGGTGATTTCAAGTTCCGAAAAAACTGAACGTTGTTCATTATTGATCTTCTTTTTTAGAAGTGGTCGTGCGGCCATACTTCTTCTGCGGGCCGGCATGCCGGCTCATCACGAAGGAGATGGTGCAATGCGAATCGATCTGCAATGTAACGGTGTCGAACCCCCTGCCGGTCTGCGTGAATACGTCGCACGGCGGATGAAATTCGCAATCGGCCGCTTCCGCGATCAGATCAAGTGGGCGCGGATCAAGGTGGCGGACGTGAATGGGCCGCGGGGCGGCGTGGATAAGCGTTGCGTGGTACAACTACGTCTGCGCAACCTGCCCGACGTGGTCTTCGCGATCACCGAAGTCGAGGCACGTTCGGCGATCGACCGCGCGGCCGACCGCGTAGCGCAGGTGCTGGCGCGCCGGCTCGAACGTCAGCGCCGCATCGTGCGCGAGTTCCTGCCGGAAGCCGTGCCGGCCGGCGCCTGATGGAA
The DNA here is from genome assembly GCF_001190925.1 of Azoarcus sp. CIB. NCBI lineage: Bacteria > Pseudomonadati > Pseudomonadota > Betaproteobacteria > Rhodocyclales > Zoogloeaceae > Azoarcus > Azoarcus sp. CIB. The sequence goes on along the minus strand of NZ_CP011072.1, from coordinate 4,209,384 downwards.
TTCACCTAAAACTCGAACTGAAGGAGGTAATCGGTCGATGGAAAACCGTATCGCAACAATGACCCGCCCGGAGGCATCGGTCCTCTCGACCAACCGGGTGATCCGCAACACTTACATGCTGCTGTCGCTGACGCTGGTGTTTTCGGCGGCGACCGCGGGGCTTTCGATGGCGCTCGGCCTGCCGCATCCGGGGCTGATCATCACGCTGGTGGGCTACTTCGGCCTGCTGTTCCTGACGACCAAGTTCCGCGACAGCGGGCTGGGCGTGCTGTTCGTGTTCGCGCTGACCGGCTTCATGGGTTACACGCTGGGGCCGATCGTGTCGAAGTACCTGGCGCTGCCCAACGGGCACCAGATCGTGATGCAGGCGATGGGCGGCACGGCGGCGATCTTCCTCGGTCTGTCGGCCTACGCGGTGACGACGCGCAAGGACTTCTCGTTCATGGGCGGGTTCCTGACTGTCGGTATCCTCGTCGCCTTCCTCGCCGGCCTCGGCGCGGTGTTCTTCGAGATGCCGGGCCTGTCGCTGGCGGTGTCGGCGATGTTCGTGCTGCTGATGTCGGGGCTGATCCTGTTCGAGACCAGCAACATCATCCATGGCGGCGAGACGAACTATGTCATGGCAACCGTGACGCTGTACGTGTCGATCTACAACCTCTTCACCAGCTTGCTGCACCTGCTGGGGGTCCTGAACGACGACTGATGCCGTGGCGCCCGGCGAGGGCGCAGGCAAGGAACGGGGCGGCCTGCGGGTCGCCCCGTTTGCGTCTACGGGCGGCTCATGCCGCAGGCGCCTTCTTCAGCATGCGCATCAGGAGCTTGCGGGCTTCGTCGAGGAGCAGCACGCTGGATGCGACGAGGGCCGAGCGCAGCCAGTCCGTTCCCGACAGCGCGACGGTGCCGAAGATGGCTTGCGCGGGCGGCCAGTTGACGACCACGGCCTGCAGCGCGAGGACGCCGCCGAGGGCGAGCCACAGTTTGGCGTTGTGCAGGAACTGGCGGTTGAAGGCGCTGCCGTATTCGCGGCGGGCGTTGAACACGTTGAAGAACTGGAACAGCACGAAGGTCGTGAAGGCCAGCGTGAGCGCGTATTGCTCGCCGTGCGTGTCAAGTGCGGAGTGGAAGAGCCACAGCGTTCCGACCATCATCGTGGCGCCGTACAAGGCGAGGCGGGCGAGCCGGTGCAGGGTGAGGATGTGGGCAGCCTGTGGACGCGGCGGTGCGCGCATGATGCCGGGGCGTGCAGGTTCGACTCCGAGCGTCATCGCCGGCGGGCCGTCCATGATGATGTTGATCCACAGCAGCTGGATCGCGGTGAAGGGCGAGGGCAGGCCGGCGAGCGTCGCGGCGAGTACAGTGAGGATGGCGCCGATGTTGGTCGACAGCTGGAAGCGCACGAACTTGACGATGTTGTCGAAGATCACGCGGCCTTCCTCGACGGCGCGCACGATGGTCGCGAAGTTGTCGTCGGTGAGCACCATCGTCGCCGCTTCGCGCGTGACCGCGGTGCCGGTGATGCCCATCGCGATGCCGATGTCGGCGGCCTTGAGCGCGGGGGCGTCGTTCACGCCGTCGCCGGTCATCGCGACGACGTGGCCTTCGGCCTTCAGCGCCTTGACGATACGGACCTTGTGCGCCGGCGACACGCGGGCGAACACCCCGATCGAATCGATGCGGCGGGCGAGCGTCGCGTCGTCCATCGCGTCGAGTTCGGCGCCGCTCGCGACTTCGCCCTGCAGGCCCAGTTCGCGCCCGATCGCGGCGGCGGTGGCCTTGTGGTCGCCGGTGATCATCTTGACGCGGATGCCCGCCTGACGGCAGCGCCGGATCGCGGCCGCGGCTTCGGCACGTGGCGGGTCCATGAGACCGGCGATGCCGATGAAGGTCCAGTCGCGCGCCCATGCCCACAGGTCGCCGGCGGGGTCGAAATCCCGGGCGGGAATCTGTCGTCGCGCGACCGCGAGCACGCGCAGGGCCTGGCCGGCGAGATGCTCGTTTTCCGCGGCGATGGTGGCGCGCACGCCGTCGTCGAGGGGGCGGTCGCGTGCGCCTTCCCGTGCGCCGGAGTGCCACGCCGAGGAGCGGGCGAGGAGCACGTCGGGGGCGCCTTTGATGCACATTTCCACGCAGTCGCCGCGGTGATGGAAGGTCGCCATGAACTTGTGCGCGGAATCGAAAGGGATCTCGGCGATGCGTGGGTTGTGGTCGCGCTCGGCGACCGGATCCACCCCCCCTTTCTGTGCCAGCACCCACAGTGCGCCTTCGGTGGGGTCGCCGACCAGTGCGGCCTCGCGCACGCTGGAGTCGGAGCACAGCGCCATCGGCAGGAGGAGGGGGTGCAGGTCCGCAAGCCCTTCGCCGCAGATGCGGCCGCTCGCGTGATAGCCCTCGCCGTCCACGGTGAAACGGCAGCCGGCGAACCAGCCGGCACGGGCGGTCATCTGGTTGAGCGTGAGGGTGCCGGTCTTGTCCGAGCAGATGACCGTCGTCGAACCCAGGGTCTCGACCGCGGCGAGCTTCTTCAGGATCGCGCCGTTCTGCGCCATGCGCCACATGCCGATGGCGAGCGTGACGGTGACGACCGCCGGCAGGCCTTCGGGAATCGCCGCGACGGCGAGGGCGACGGCGGTCATCGTCGCCTGGATCCAGGGCAGGCCGCGCGCGGCATCCAGGGCGAAAATCACCGCGACGACGCCGCCGGCGATCAGCGCCAGGCGTTTGCCGAGCGCGTCGAGCTGGCGCTGCAGCGGGGTCTCGCTATTGGTCGTGCTTGCGATCATGCCGGCAAGGCTGCCCATCTCGGTCGCCATGCCGGTCGTGACGACCAGCATCTCGGCGCGGCCGCGCGTGACCACCGTGTTCATGTAGAGCATGTTCACGCGGTCGCCGAGGGAAAGTTCGGGCGCGTCCAGCGTGTCGGTGATCTTGCCGACGGCTTGGGACTCCCCGGTCAGCGCCGCTTCGTCGACCTCCAGGTTGTGTGCGGCGAGCAGGCGCCCGTCGGCGGGCACGCGATCGCCCGCCTCGAGCAGCACGACGTCTCCGGGTACGAGACTCGCCGCGTCGACTTCCATCAGTCTGCGGTCGCGCCGCACGCGGGCGCGTGCTGCAAGCATGTTCTTGAGCGCCGAGAGTGTGCGTTCGGCGCGGTGTTCCTGCCAGAAGCCGAGGCTGGCGTTCAGGACGACGACCGCGAGGATGACGAGCGCGTCCTTGAGTTCGCCGATGGCCCAGGCGAGCGCCGACGCGAAGATCAGCACGACGATGAGGAAGCTGCGGAACTGGTCGAGGAACTTGAGCCAGGCGGGGCGGGGCGGAGTCTCGGTCAAGCGGTTTTCGCCGCTACGCGCAAGACGCTGGGCGGCATCCGCGCTGGCGAGTCCGCGTTCAGGATCGACTTCGAGGGCGGCCGCCGTGGCGGTCCGGCCGAGTGTGTGCCACCGGGTGTGCCAGGGCGTTTCGGGGGTCATAGCCGGAGTATCCTCGCGCAGGGCGGCGCGGCGGTCGCCGCGCTGCCGTCAATCGGCAGGTGGCGTGTCGGCCTGCGAGGGGGCTTCCTGTTCGGCTGAGATCTCGACCAAGCGCGTCGCGAGCACCTTGTCGATGCGCTTGCCGTCGAGGTCGACGACTTCAAGCCGCCAGTCTTCCCAGGTCGTGACGTCGCCGGTGTGCGGGATGCGGCCGAGCAGCCACATGACCATGCCGCTGAGCGTGTGGTAGCGGCCCTTGTCCTCTTCGGGGACGGCCTTGATCTCGAGGCGGTCCTTGAGTTCGGGGACCGGGATCATGCCGTCGAGCAGCCACGAGCCGTCCTCGCGCTGGACGGCCCAGGCCTCGTCGAGGCTGGCCGGGCGGAACTCGCCGGTGACGGCTTCGAGCACATCCTGCAGCGTGACCACGCCCTGGATCTCGCCGTACTCGTCGATCACGAACACCATGTGGGTGCTGGAGGCACGGAACTGGTCGAGCAGTTCCATGCCGGTGAGCGATTCGGGGACGTAGATCGCGGGTTCGAGCTGTTTCGTGAGGTCGGTCGTGCCGCCCTTGAGGGTCTGGTTGAAGAGCTGCTTCGACGAGATGATGCCGAGGATGTCGTCGAGGCCCCCGCGGCACACGGGGAAGCGCGAGTGCTCGGATTCGGCCATGCGCGCGAGGTTGTCGTCGAGCGGCAGGGTGATGTCGAGCCACACGACGTCGGAGCGCGGGACCATCAGCGAGGCGATCTGGCGTTCGTCGAGGCGGAAGACGTTGCGCACCATCTCATGCTCGTTCTTTTCGATGACGCCGGCTTCCGAGCCTTCCTCGAGCAGGGCGTGGATCTCTTCTTCCGTGACGCCGGGTGCGGCCTCGTCACGTTTGCCCATCAGCGTGAGCAGCAGCACGGTGGACCAGCTCAACAAGCGCACGAAAGGACGCGATGCGACGGAGAGCGCGTTCATCGGCCGGGCCACGAGGCGCGCGATCCCTTCCGGGTTGATCTGTCCGATGCGTTTCGGGACGAGTTCGCCAACCACGATGGAGACGTAGGTGATCACGACGACGACCAGCACGGTCGCGCCGATTTCGCTCGGGCGCTGCGCGAGGCCGAGTTCCTGCAGCCACATCGCGAGCGGCGCGGCGAGGGCGGCTTCGCCGACGATGCCGTTGAGGATGCCGATCGAGGTGATGCCGATCTGGATCGTCGACAGGAAGCGCGTCGGCTCCTCGCCGAGCTTGATCGCGACGACCGCAGCGGCGTCGCCGTCCTCGGCAAGGCGAGTGAGGCGCCCGCGGCGTGCGGTGACGAGGGCAATCTCGGACATGGCGAAGACCCCGTTGAGCAGGATCAGGGCGACGAGAAGGATGATTTCCATTTTTGCGGGCTATGCAGGACAGGGGCGCGCGATGCGTGCCGGCGTGCACGGCGGGCGTGCGGGGAGAACCGAATGGTGCGGAGCCGCGACGGCGCGGAGGGATCGCGCAGCCGTCAGGGAGGGATGCCCGTGGTGCGCAAGGCATGCGGGCAGTCGGTGTGCCCGGGCGGGTCGGATGTCGGGGTGCGCCGGACAACATCGGCCGGGCGAGGTGCGGGTGCATGCGCCCGGAGGGCTCGCCAGGCGGGGCCTGCGGCGTGGATGAGGCAAAATTCGACTACCCATAGCGCGGGGTTCGTGCAGACCCCGCTACTCCTTCCTTGTGTGCTGGATTTCAGCATGATGCATCAGTGCTGCGGTCGCTGTCACGCGTCCGGGTGAAGGCCGCAATGCGATGCCGGCGTGCGAAGCGTTACAATGGCGCGTTTTGGTTACTTGGAACGGGTCGGATGAAGACCACCTTTCTGGATTTCGAACAGCCGATTGCCGATCTCGAAGAGAAGATCGAGAAGCTGCGATTCGTGCAGGACGACTCGGCGGTGGATATCTCCGAGGAAATCTCTCGCCTCGAAGCCAAGAGCGAGTCGCTCACGAAGGATCTGTACGCCAAGCTCACGCCTTGGCAGATCGCGCAGGTGGCGCGCCATCCGCAGCGTCCCTATACGCTGGACTACGCACGCCTCATCTTCTCCGATTTCCAGGAGCTGCACGGCGACCGCTCGTTCGCCGACGACAAGGCGATTGTCGGCGGGTTGGCGCGTTTCAATGGGCAGAGCTGCATGGTGATCGGCCACCAAAAGGGGCGCGACACGAAGGAGAAGATCCTGCGCAACTTCGGCATGCCGCGCCCCGAGGGCTACCGCAAGGCGCTGCGCCTGATGCGCATGGCGGAGAAGTTCGGGTTGCCGGTGTTCACCTTCGTCGATACGCCGGGTGCGTATCCGGGGATCGGTGCGGAGGAGCGCGGCCAGTCCGAGGCGATCGGCCGCAATCTGTATGTGATGGCCGAGCTCAAGGTGCCGATCATCGCCACGGTGATCGGCGAGGGCGGTTCGGGCGGCGCGCTGGCGATCGCCGTCGGCGACCAGGTGATGATGCTGCAGTATTCGACCTATTCGGTGATCTCGCCGGAAGGCTGCGCGTCGATCCTGTGGAAGAGCGCCGAGAAGGCCCCCGAGGCGGCCGAGACGATGGGTATTACGGCCGCGCGCCTGAAGTCGCTGGGGTTGGTCGACCGCGTCGTCAATGAGCCGGTGGGCGGCGCGCACCGCGACTATCGCGTGATGTCGCAGTCGCTCAAGCGGGCGCTGCAGGATGCGCTGCGCCAGGTCGCGGACCTGTCGCCGGCCGAACTCGTCGAGAAGCGTTTCGAGCGACTGATGAGTTATGGCCGCTACAAGGAACAGAACGCCGCCTGATCCGGTCGCGGAAGGGGCTGTCGCCGCCGTGCTGGCGGCGGCTGGCGTCGCGCCGGGCGAGACCGTATGCGTGGCGCTGAGCGGCGGGGTCGATTCGACCGTGCTGCTGCACATCCTGGCGCGCCTGCGCGGGCGCGGCGGTTTCGCGCTCGCGGCTGCGCACGTCCACCATAGCCTGAGTCCCAACGCCGACGCGTGGCTGGGGGCCTGCCGCACGTCCTGCGACGGCCTCGGCGTCGCATTCCATCCCTATCGAGTGCAGGTTCGGCGTGACGATCCGGCCGGTCCGGAGGCTGCTGCCCGTGCCGCCCGCCACGCCGCGCTTGCCCGCGTGCCGTGCGACTGGCTGGCCTTCGGGCACCATCAGGACGATCAGGCCGAGACGCTGATGTTCCGCCTGCTGCGGGGGGCCGGGGTGCGCGGAGCGGGGGCGATGGCGGACGTGGATCCGGGAACGCCGGGACGGCTACGGCCGCTGCTGGGCCTGCGGCGCGCGCAGATCGTCGCCTACGCGCGAGCCCACGGGCTGACGTGGGTCGAGGATGAGAGCAACACCGACGAGCGTTATACGCGCAACCTGCTGCGTCACCGCGTGATGCCGGTGCTGGAAGCCGCTTTTCCGGGTGCGGTGCCGGTGCTGGCGCGTGCGGGCGCGCAGTTTCGCGAGGCGGACGGACTGCTCGGGGATCTGGCGCGGCTCGATGAGGCTGCTTGCGGCGGGGCGATGCTGGAGCGCGCGAAACTGTTGCTGCTGTCCGACGAGCGTGTGCGCAACTTGCTGCGCTGGCGAATCCGCGCGATGGGGCTGGAGGCGCCCGTGCGAGCGCGGCTCGTCGAGGCGGTACGACAGCTGCGGGCGGCGCCGGAGCGGGCGTTGCGGCTGCCGCTGGGGGCGGTCGTCTGCTGTGCCTATCGCGGCCGGCTGTGGCTGGAGCCGGAGGGCGGGATGCCGGCGCCCGAGGTGAGTGTCTGGTACGGCGAGGCGGAATTGCCGTGGGGGACGGGCGGGGTGGTTTTTGTGGAGGCGGTCGGCGAGGGGCTGAGCCGCGCGGCCCTCGAACGTGCGCGGGAAGTGGTGCTGGGGCGGCGCTGGGCAGGGCTCTCTTTGCGCGAAGGGGTCGGCCGGCCGCGCCGCAGTTTCAAGAACCTGTGCCAGGAGGCCGGCATTCCCGCGTGGCTGCGTGACGGCCTGCCGGTGCTGAGGGTGGACGGCGTGGCGGCGTGGGTCGGGGAGGTCGGCGTCGCGGCGGAGTTCCTGTGCGCACCAGGCGAACCGGGCGTCGTGCCGGTGTGGCGGCGTTGAAGGCCGGCTGCTGCGGGCGTCGTTGCGCGTTCAGAAGCCTTCGTTGAAGCCGCGCAGCTGGCGGCGAGCCTTCTTGGTCGGGCGACCGCGCAGGTCGCTGCCGGGCGCCGGGGCCAGGCGCCGTTCTTCCTTTTCGGCCGCGCGGCGGGCAGCGCATTCGGGCGTTTCCTCATACAGCTGCTGCGCCTCGACGGCGGGGCGGCGCTGTTCGTTGAGGCCGCTCACGATGACGGTCCAGTGCGAACCGCCGGCGACGATGTCGAGGTTGTCACCGACGCGCAGTTCGCGCGCGGGCTTCACCGCCTGGCCGTTGAGCCTGACGTGGCCGCCTTCGATGGCCTGGTTGGCGAGCGAGCGGGTCTTGAAGAAGCGCGCGGCCCATAGCCATTTGTCGATGCGCATGCGCTCGGTGGCGGAGTGGCGGCCGGAGAGGTGATCGGGGGGCTGCACGTTGAAGCGGGTTCCGTTGCAGGGTTCAGTGGCCGCCGCGGTTGCGGACCAGGTTCACAAGTTGCGCGAGCTCAACGGCGGAGCGCACTTCCATCTTCTCGAATACCTTGGAGCGGTGCGCTTCCACGGTGCGCATCGAGATGCACAGCTCGTCGGCGATAACCTTGTTGAACTTGCCGGCGAGGATCAGTTCCATGACTTCCTGCTCGCGCGCGGTGAGCAGGGCGAGGCGTGCCTCGACGGTTTCGCGCGTGGCTTCGGCGCGCTGGTTGTTGGCGTCGATTTCCAGCGCGCGCATGACGATGTCGACGAGATCGCTGTCGTTGAAGGGTTTTTCGATGAAGTCGAAGGCGCCTTTCTTCAGCGCGGCCACGGCCATCGGCACGTCGCCATGGCCGGTGATGAAAATGACCGGCAGCTGGTTGCCGCGCTGGCGCAGTACGTCGAAGCATTCCAGGCCGCTCATGCCTTCCATGCGGATGTCGAGCACGGCACAGCCGCGCCAGCCGGGCTGCAGCGCCGCGAGGAAGCTCTCGGCGCTCGGCCACGTGGCGCACGCGACGTCGCGCGTCTTGAACAGCCACTGCAGGGCGTCGCGGATCGCTTCGTCGTCGTCGATGATGTGGGCGCAGGGCTGGGTCATGGGGTTTCCACGGGTAGCGACAGGGTGAAGATGGTACCGCCGTCTGGGTTGGTTTCGAAACCGAGCCGGCCATGGTGCAGTTCGGCGATGGAGCGGCAGATGTTGAGGCCCATGCCCATGCCTTCGGCCTTGGTCGTGAAGAAGGGTTCGAACAGGCGGCGGCCGGTTTCGGCATCGATGCCGGTGCCGTTGTCGGCGACGCGCACGACGAGCGTGTCGCCCTCGCGCCGCGTGCCGACGCGCACGGTGCGCCGCGCGGGGGGATTGTCGCGCATGGCGTCCATGCCGTTGCGCACGAGATTCACGATGACCTGCTCGATCATCACGGGGTCGGCGGCGACGGGGGGAAGCGATTCCTCGAGTTCGGTCTCGATACGCATGCCGCGCTTGGTCGAGTCGGCTTCGATCAGGCCGATCGCCTCGCGGATCATCAGGTTGATGTCGAGCGGCTCGCGCTTGGGCTCGGAGCGGCGCACGAAATCGTGCACACGGCGGATGATGTCGCCGGCACGGCGCGCCTGCCGGCCGATGCGGTCGAAGATGTCCTTCAGTTCGCTGCGGTCGATGTCGGGCTGTTCGAGGCGGTTGAGGCAGCCGGTGTTGTAGCTGGCGATCGCGGCGAGCGGCTGGTTGAGTTCGTGGGCGAGGGTCGAGGCCATCTCGCCCATCGTGATCAGGCGGGAGGTGGCTTGCAGGCGCTCTTCCTGCTGGCGCGCGAGTTCTTCGGCGCGCTTCTGTGCGGTGATGTCGAGCATCGAACCCATCCATCCGGTGTGCCGGCCGGCGGCGTCGATCAGCGGGGCTTCGAAGATCAGCGCGTCGAAGCGCTCGCCGTTCTTGCGCCGCAGGCGGAGTTCGAAGCCTTCGGGAGACGCGTCGCCGCCGAGGATGCGGTCGTGGATTTCCTGCGTCTGCTGCAGGAACTCGGGGTCCCAGTACGGCATGGGCGGGGTGCGGCCGATGAGTTCTTCCGCACTGTAGCCGACCATCCTGCAGAAGGCGGGGTTGACGTAGGTGATGCGTCCGTCGAGGTCGCGTGCGCGCAGACCGGTGAGCATCGAGTCTTCCATCGCCCGCCGGAACAGGGATTCGCTGCGCAGGGCCTGTTCGGCCCGGTGGCGGCGTTGCAGTTCGTGGCGCAGTTGCAGCACGCTCCAGATCAGGATGCCGCCGAGCAGCAGGATGGAGCCGATCAGCAGGACCTGGACCCAGCGCGTTTCGCCCTGGTAGGCGGTGACCTGCAGCGTGAGGCCGCCGCCCGGGGGATCGAAGGCCATCGAGTAGCTCTGGCGGTCGGATAGCGGCGCAACCTTGGATTTCGAGACGAGCTCGCGTCCGTCGCTGTCGAGCACGCTCACGCGGTAGCGCTCGGCGAACCACCATGGCAGTTCTTGGGTGACGAGGTCGTGCAGCGAATAGACCCCCACCATTGCGCCGGCGAAGCCGTCCTCGGTATAGATCGGGACATGGACCTCGAACTGCTGGCGGTTGCCCGCAGCCGCATAGGCTTGGCCGTAGACCCGCCTTTCCAGCGCCTGGGCGAGCCGGAAACTGGAAGCCGACTGTTCGCCCAGCAATTCCCCGAGCATTTCTCCTTCGCCGATGGGCGGCAGGGCACCCTGCAGACGGCCCGCGGCGTCGAGCCACATCACGCGCACGAGGCCGTTTTCCGAGCGCACGAGCTGGCGCAGCGCGGCCGAGGCCTGCGGCTGGTGGCGATCGGCAGCAAGGATCTCCTGGCCGATCTGCGCAAGTTGCGACGCGTTGCGCTCGAGCTTGAACTGCAGGTTCTGCTCCATCCACAGCACGTCGCTGATGAGGGTGGCGCGCTGCTCTTCCTCGTCGTAGCTGCGCGTGAACCACACCAGCGCGGCGATCACCGCGAGGAACAGCAGCACCGTCAGGTAGGGCACCGCGGTGAGCCAGCGCTGCCGGGCGGACAGGGCGATCGTCTGGCGAGGGGTCATGTGCACACGTCCGTGTCCGGTGTTGTGGATGTCCACAATGTAATAGATGCGCGTGCCTTCATAGACTGATGAAAGTGTCCGGCGCTTTTGGTTGCTGCACGGCACCCGCCCGGACATGGGTCAGGTAAATAACTATGCAATTTGGAGGAGATAGGGAAATGAAGATCCGCGCCCTTTTCATCGGTCTTGTCGCCATGGGGCTTTCCGCTGCCGCGGTCGCCGCCGATCCCGTAGTCATCAAGTTCAGCCACGTCGTTGCCAACGATACGCCCAAGGGCAAGGCTGCAGACAAGTTCAAGGAACTCGCAGAGAAGTACACCAAGGGTGCCGTCAAGGTCGAAGTCTACCCGAACAGCACGCTGTACAAGGACAAGGAAGAAATGGAGGCGCTGCAGCTGGGCGCCGTGCAGATGCTCGCTCCCTCGCTGGCGAAGTTCGGCCCGCTGGGCGTGAAGGAGTTCGAGGTCTTCGATCTGCCGTACATCTTTGACGGCTACGACGATCTGCACAAGGTGACGATGGGCCCGGTCGGCAAGCAGCTCCTCGGCAAGCTCGAAGGGCGCGGCATCAAGGGCCTGGCGTTCTGGGACAACGGCTTCAAGTCGCTGTCGGCGAACACGCCGATCAAGGCGCCCGAGGACGTGAAGGGCAAGAAGCTGCGCGTGCAGTCGTCCAAGGTGCTCGAGGAGCAGATGCGCACGCTGGGCGCGATCCCGCAGGTGATGGCCTTCTCCGAGGTGTACCAGGCGCTGCAGACGGGTGTCGTGGATGGCACCGAGAATCCGCATTCGAACCTCTACACGCAGAAGATGCATGAGGTGCAGAAGCACATGATCCTGACCGACCACGGTTACCTGGGTTATGCGGTGATCACCAACAAGAAGTTCTGGGACGGCCTGCCGGCCGAGCTGCGTGGCCAGCTTGAGCAGGCGATGAAGGAGTCGACCGAGTTCGCGAACAAGATCGCGCGCGAGGAGAACGACAAGGCCCTCGAGGCAGTGCGCGCGTCGGGTAAGACCGCGATCTACAAGCCGACCGACGCCGAGAAGATGGCGTTCAAGAAGGCGCTCGTGCCGGTGCACAAGAAGATGGAATCGCGCATTGGCGCCGAGACCATCCAGTCCATCTACAAGGACACGGGGTTCGACCCGTCGAAGCTGTAACTCACCGTCGTAACGTAACGACCGCCAACTGATCCGGCAGGGACCCCGCTGCGCGCATGCGTGGCGGGGGCTTGCCGTGCGACGGGAGACCCCCATGCTTAAAGTGCTCGATCACATCGAGGAGTGGCTCATCACCTTCCTCATGGGCGCGGCCACGCTCATCATCTTCGTGTCCGTTGTCCATCGCTACGGCTCCGGCCTGTCCATTCCGGGCGTGCAGGACTGGCTGCTGTCCCTGCATTTCGGCTGGGCGCAGGAGCTCACCATCATCATGTTCGTGTGGATGGCGAAGTTCGGTGCCGCGTACGGCGTGCGCACCGGCATCCACGTCGGCGTCGATGTGCTCATCAACCGCCTGTCGGACGCCAATCGTGCCAAGTTCGTCGTCATCGGCCTCGGTGCCGGGGCGCTGTTCACCGGCATCGTCGGTACGCTGGGCCTGACCTTCGTGCTCGAGAACGGCGCGCATTACCAGTTCCTGACCTGGTTCGGCATGGATGTCGGCGACCTGTATGAAGGCCCGACGACGCCCGACCTCGAATGGCCGACCTGGATCGTGTATTCGGCGATTCCGCTCGGCTCCTACCTGATGTGCTTCCGCTTCCTGCAGGTGATGGTGTCCTTCCTCCGCACTGGCGAACTGCCGCACCATGACCACGGCCATGTGGACGGCATCGACGAGGAACACCTGCCGGTGGATGTGAACCCCTACGACATGGGCGACAACCTGCATCCGCACGACCTCAAGCACAAGCAGATGGGCGAGGACCGTACGAACGGCCAGGGAGGCAAGCAATGAGCGCCGCAATCATCTTCGTCATCCTGCTGGTGCTGATGCTCACCGGCATGCCGATCTCGATCTCGCTGGGTCTGACGGTCCTGACCTTCCTGTTCACGATGACCCAGGTGCCGATCGAGTCGGTCGCGCTGAAGCTGTTCACCGGCATCGAGAAGTTCGAGATCATGGCGATCCCGTTCTTCATCCTCGCCGGTAACTTCCTCACCCACGGTGGGGTGGCGCGGCGGATGATCAACTTCGCCACCTCGATGGTCGGGCACTGGTATGGCGGCCTCGGTCTCGGCGGCGTGATGGCCTGCGCGCTGTTCGCTGCGGTGTCGGGATCCAGCCCCGCGACGGTGGTCGCGATCGGCGCGATCCTGCTGCCGGCGATGGTGAAGCAGGGCTTCCCGAACAAGTTCGGCGCCGGCGTCATCACCACCTCCGGTGCGCTCGGCATCCTGATCCCGCCGTCGATCGTGATGGTCATGTACTCGGTGTCGACCAACACTTCGGTGGGTGCGCTGTTCATGGCGGGCGTCGTGCCGGGCCTGATGCTGGCCCTGTTCCTCGGCTTCACCACCTGGTACCGCGCGCGCAAGTTCGACTACCCGCGTCAGCCGAAGGCGAGCTGGATCGAGCGGCTGAAGGCGTTCAAGGAGTCCGCGTGGGGCCTGTTCCTGATCGTCGTGGTGATGGGCGGTATCTATACCGGCATCTTCACGCCGACCGAAGCGGCCGCGATGAGCGCGGTGTATGCGTTCTTCGTCGCGGTGTTCGTGTACAAGGACCTGCGCATGTCGGACGTGCCCAGGGTGCTCTTGAACTCCGCGAACATGAGCGCAATGCTGCTCTACATCATCACCAACGCGGTGCTGTTCTCCTTCCTGCTGACGCACGAGAACATCCCGCAGGAGATGGCGGACTTCATGATCGGCACCGGCGTGGGCGTGATCGGCTTCCTGATCATGGCCAACATCTTGATGCTGATCGCGGGCAACTTCATGGAGCCGTCGTCGATCGTGCTGATCCTGGCGCCGATCCTGTTCCCGATCGCGATCAAGCTCGGCATTGACCCGGTGCACTTCGGTATCATCATGGTGGTGAACATGGAAGTCGGCATGTGCCACCCGCCGGTGGGCCTCAACCTCTACGTCGCCTCGGGCATCACCAAGATGGGCATCACCGAGCTGACGGTCGCCGTTTGGCCGTGGCTGGTGTCGATGCTGATCTTCCTCGTCATCGTTACCTACGTGCCGTGGATCTCGCTGGCGCTGCCGAGGGCGCTCGGCATGATGTAGTGCCCGGTGCCCGACGGAAAAGCCCGCCCGTTCCGGCGGGCTTTTTTTCGTCGCTGCCAAGCTGGAGTAGACTGACCTATCGGCCGCGTGCGGCTCCCCCATCGTGAAAGGACGACTTCGCGCAAATGACGATCTACCTGAATGAAGAAGAGGTCGGCAGCCTGCTGGACATGCCGCTGGTGCTGGATGCCGTGGAGCAGGTCATGGCGGCCCACGGGCGCGGCGAAACGGTGGACTTCCCGCGCCAGCGCGTGCGCCTGCCGGCGTCGATGACGCATCTGCTGCAGGGCGGCGTGCCGGAGCTGAATCTCAGCGGTCTCAAGGTTTACACGTCTGCGGGCGGGCGCAACCGCTTCTGGGTTCATCTGTTCGATGCGACCAGCGGCGATCCGGTCGCGGTGCTGGAAGCGGACCGCCTCGGCATGATGCGGACCGGCGCGGCCGGCGGCGTGGCGACGAGGTGGCTGGCGCGGCCCGATGCGCGCGTGGCCGGCGTGTTCGGGTCGGGCTGGCAGGCGCAGGGGCAAGTGCTTGCGTTGTGCGCCGTGCGGCCGATCGAGCGCGTCAAGGTGTTTGCGCGCAACCCGGAGCGGCTGGCGACTTTCTGCGCGCAGATGAGCCGCGAGACCGGGCGCGAGGTGGTGCCGGCGGCCAGCGCCGAGGACACCGTGCGCGGTTCGGACGTGGTCGTGACGATCACGACCTCGCCCAAGCCGCTCTTCGATGCGAACTGGCTCGAGGAGGGTACGCACATCACCGCGGCGGGATCCAACAGCCTGGCCCGTCAGGAACTGTCCGAAGCGGCGGTGCAGCGCGCGGCAGTCATCTGCGTCGATTCGCGCGAAATCGCCGTGCGCGAGGCGGGCGACCTGATGCCGCTGCTGGAGAAGGGGCGCACGCAGCCGGGGCGCTGGGTGGAACTGGGCGAAGTGATCGCGGGCGTGCGGCCCGGGCGCACTTCGCCCGGGCAGATCACGTTGTTCGAGTCGCAGGGCATGGCGATCCAGGACATCGCGGTCGCGGCGCGTGTCGTCGCCCTCGCGCGAGAACGCGGCCTCGGCTGCGAGTTGCCGTACTGAGGGCGGGCCGGGGAGCCGACGGGTCATGTCTGCCGTTTCGCCGCTTCGCTTCGAGTTGTGCACGCGCAGCGATGTCGGGCGGGTGCGCAAGCGCAACGAGGATTCGCTCGCGGTCGACGAGCGTCGCGGGTGGGCGGTGCTGGCGGACGGCATGGGCGGCTATCGCGGCGGCGACGTCGCATCGCGGATGGCCGTGGAGACAACCGTGCAGCGCCTGCATGGCGATCTGGTCGCCCCCGATGACGGTGTGCCGGTGCGCGTCGCGGCGGTGCTGGAGGCCGCTGTGCACGATGCCAATGCCGCCATCCGCGCCGAGGCGGGGCGCGACCCCAATCTCTTCGGCATGGGCTCGACGCTGGTGGTCGCGGTGTTTCTCGCCGATTGCGTGCTGACCGTGCATGTCGGCGATTCGCGCATGTACCGGCTGCGCGGCGGTCTGCTGGAGCGGCTGACGCGCGACCACACGATGCTGCAGGAGCTGCTGGACGCCGGCATCCTCGCGCCGGAGGACGTCGCGCACTCGCAATTCCGCGGCCTGCTGACCCGCGGCCTGGGTGTCGCGTCACGGGTGCTGCCCGAGCCGGGAACCCATTCCGCCCGGCCCGGTGACGTCTTCCTGTTGTGTTCCGACGGGCTCACCGACATGCTCGACGACGGCGCGATCGCGGCGGTGCTACAGCCGGTCGAAGCGCTGGCGACTCGTCCCGAAGAAGCCGCCGACCGTCTCGTGGCGCTGGCCAACGCGCAGGGCGGGCGCGACAATATTTCCGTGATTCTGATGCGCATGGCGGCATGAGCGCCGCATGACGAAGGAAAGGTAACGATGCCGAAGCTCATCCTCAGCATGGACGGTCTGGTGCTCAAGGAAATCGCCCTCGACAAGGAGAAGATCTCCATCGGACGAAAGCCCAACAACGACATCCAGATCGACAATCTCGCGATCAGCGGCCAGCACGCGCTGATCACGACCATCCTGGAGGACTCCTTCCTCGAGGATCAGAACAGCACGAACGGCAGCTATGTGAATGGCCAGCCGGTGAAGAAGTGCGTGTTGCGCAACAACGACGTGATCGAACTCGGCAAGTACCGGCTCAAGTTCATCGCCGACGTGAAGCGCCGCGAGCGCGGGGATCGGGTGGAGCCGTCGGCGGCACTGCGCTCCTCGGCCGCGGGTTCATTCGCCGAGCAGCGCGGCGATGCGACGCAGATGCTGCCGCCGGATGTGCTCGCGAGCGTGACGGCGGAAGAGACCGACGACAACTCCCGGCTCGGGATCGTCAAGGTCTTGACCGGGCCCACGGCGGGTCGCGAACTCCGGCTTGCGAAGGCGATGACCACGCTGGGCAAGCCGGGCGTGCAGGTCGCAGTGATCACGCGGCGCCCCCAGGGGTATTTCATCGCCCATGCCGAAGGCGGGAGCTTTCCGCAGGTGAACAACCGCCCGATCGAGGCGGGTGCGCATGCGCTCAACGACGGGGACATTCTCGAGATTGCCGGCGTGCGCATGGCGTTCTCGCTCGCCGACTGAGCCCGGCCGTGTGCCTTAGTGCACGACGTTTCCGGAGGGTGGATGCTAGCGTATCGGGGACGAAAAACGAGCTGCCGAGATGTCGGGTCGAGCGGCGCTGCAAGCGCGGGGGACGATGAAGCTGAAGGTGCTGGGCTGCAGCGGAGGCATTGGCGGACCCGAGGCCCGCACGACCGCCTTCCTCGCCGACGATGACATCCTGATCGACTGCGGCACCGGGGTTGGTGACCTGGCGCTGGAGGCGCTTGCGGCCGTCGATCACATCTTCGTCACGCACTCGCACATGGACCACATCGCGGCGATTCCGCTGATTGTCGATGCGGTCGGCGAAATGCGCGGCGTGCCGATCACCGTGCATGCGATCCCCGAAGTCCTGCGCATCCTGCGCGCCCATGTCTTCAACTGGCTGATCTGGCCCGATTTCACCGCCATTCCCGATCGGCGCAGACCCTTCCTGCGATTTCAGGCGATCAAGGTCGGCGAGGAGGTCAGGCTCGGTACGCGCACGATCACTGCGCTGCCGGCGCTGCACAGCGTGCCCGCGGTGGCCTATTGCCTCGACAGCGGGAACGGCCAGCTGGTGTATACGGGGGACACCACGTACTCGCCCGAACTGGTGGCGGCAATCAATGCCTGCCGCGACCTGCGCCACCTGATCATCGAAACCGCTTTTTCCGACGAGCAGCACGGACTCGCGCTCGCTGCACGCCATATGAGCCCGAGCATGGTGGCTGCGTTCCTCGACGAAATCGCGCGTACACCCGAAGTGCATATCAGCCATATCAAGCCGGGGCAGGGCGAGCGCGTCATGGCGCAGATCGCGGCCGCGGGGGCGCGTCTGCACGCGACCGCGTTACGACAGGGGCAGGTCATCGAGTTCTGATTCTCGCGCTGCCCGGGTATCGCTAGAATGGCCGGTTCCGAATGCTTGCCATTCAACCGTCCCGCACAGCAGGTACCCGCATGTCCATCAGCACGACGCAAGGAAGACCCGGAGCCGGGGGAGAGGTCGCGACGCGGCTGGCCTTCTTCAAGGGCCTGCAGGCGATCACCGCCCGTATCCACGCGAGCAAGGATATCGACGAGATCGTGTCGGACTTGTCGTCTGATCTGTGCGCCCTGTTTGCGGCCGAGCGCCTGTCGTTTTTCGTCGTCAACGCAAGCGGCTCGCATTTGGTGGCCCGGGTCAAGACCGGCCGCGGAGCGGCGCCGGGCGCACGCCTGCCGATCGACGAGAGCAGCATTGCGGGTTACGTTGCGCTGACCCGCGAGGCGCTCAATCTGCATGACGTCTATGATGCCGTCGAGCTTGCCGCGATCTCGCCGGCGCTGCGTTTTCGCACCATCAGCGACAACCTTGCCGGGGTGCGCACGCGGCAGATGCTGTGCGCGCCGATCGTCGATCCGAACAGCGACAAGCTGCACGGCGTCATCCAGGTGATCAATCCGCTGAGTGGTGCCGATTTCTCGTCCGTCGCGAAGGAAGGCCTGCTGGGGCTGGCGCAGACGCTCGGCGTGGCCTTCGCGCAGCGCAGCAACGCGCCGGCAGCGCTGCGCTCGCGCTACGACGCGCTGATTGCCGACGGGCGCATCGTCGCGGGCGAGATGGATGACGCGATGCGTATCTCGCGCGAGACCGGGGCCCACGTCGAGGACGTGCTGGTGGAAAAATATGGTCTCAGCCTGCCGCTGATCGGCGATGCGGCCGCGCGCTTCTTCAACGTCGCGTACGAGCCGTTCCGCTCCGATCGCGTCAAGCAGATGGACCTGCTGCGCAACATCAAGCGCGAATACGTACAGCAGAACCAGTGGCTGCCGCTGGAGGAAACCGACGAGGGCGTCGTCCTGCTCACCTACGATCCCGAGCAGGTGCGCGTGTCGCGCGTTGCCGAGAACGTGTTCCCGCGGAAGAAGCTCGCTTACCGCGTGACGACGCACTGCGAGTTCGAGCAGACCGTCGACAATTATTTCGAGCCCACGATCGAGAGCGGTTCGGTCGATGACCTGCTGCACGACCTCATGGACGACGAGCAGGATGGCTCCGTCGCCGACGACGTCTCCGCGGCGGCCGACAACGAGCTCGTGAAGCTCGTGAACAAGATCATCATCGACGCGCACCGCCAGGGCGCCTCGGACATTCACATCGAGCCGCGGCCGGGCAAGGAAAAGACGCTGATCCGCTTCCGCAAGGACGGCACGCTCGTGCCCTACATCCAGATCCCGGCGAGCTACCGCAACCCGCTCGTCACGCGCATCAAGATCATGTGCGACCTCGACATCTCCGAGCGCCGCAGGCCGCAGGACGGCAAGATCAAGTTCCGCAAGTTCGCGCCGCTCGACATCGAGCTGCGCGTCGCCACGGTGCCGACCGCGGGCGGGATGGAAGACGTCGTGATGCGCCTGCTCGCCAACAGCGAACCGCTGCCGCTCGACAAGCTCGGGCTCAGTCCGCACAACCTCGCGCGCCTGAAATCGGTGATCGTGAAGCCCTACGGCCTGTTCTTCGTGTGCGGCCCGACCGGCTCGGGCAAGACGACGACGCTGCATTCCATCCTCGGGCACATCAACACGCCCGAGACCAAGATCTGGACCGCCGAGGATCCAGTCGAAATTACGCAGAAGGGCCTGCGCCAGGTGCAGGTGAACCGCAAGGCGGGGCTGGATTTCGCGACGATGATGCGCTCCTTCCTGCGTGCCGACCCGGACGTGATCATGGTCGGCGAAATGCGCGACAAGGAGACCGTCTCGGTCGGCATCGAGGCTTCGCTCACCGGCCACCTCGTGTTCTCGACGCTGCACACGAACAGCGCGCCGGAATCGATCGTGCGCCTGCTCGACATGGGCATGGATCCGTTCAATTTCGGCGACGCGCTGCTCGGCGTGCTCGCGCAGCGCCTCACCAAGCGCCTGTGCAAGTGCAAGGAGGCCTATCGGCCGGACGACGCCGAGGTGCAGCAGATCCTCGACGAGTACTGCGAGGACATGGTGGGGACGCCGGATTTTCAGGCCGATCCGGCGGCGGCGCGCGCGGCGGTGCTGGCCCGGCTGAAGGCCGAGCATGGCGATGCCGACGGCCAATTCACGCTGTACCGCCCGGTGGGCTGCACCGAGTGCAACGGCGGCTATCGCGGGCGCGTCGGCCTGCACGAGCTGATGGTCGCCTCGAACGAGGTCAAGCGACTGATCCAGGAGCGCGCGCGCGTCGCGCAGTTGCTGGCGCTCGCGCTTGCGGAAGGCCTGCGCACGCTGCGCCAGGACGGCATCGAGAAGGTCTTGGCCGGCGTCACCGACATGGAGCAGGTGCGGCGCGTGTGCGTGCGATGAGCTGTCGCGATCGGGGGGAACCCCGAGGGCGCGCGGGTTGCCTGAGCGGTTAGAATCGCGCCAGCCCAACAGGAGAACACGACAATGTACCGCATCGCTCCCAGCCTGCTTTCGGCCGACTTCGCCCGCCTCGGCGAGGAAGTGCGCAACGTCATCGCCGCCGGCGCGGACTGGATCCATTTCGACGTGATGGACAACCATTACGTGCCGAACCTCACGATCGGCCCGCTGGTGTGCGAAGCGATCCGCCCGCACACCACGGCGCCGATCGACGTGCACCTGATGGTGAAGCCGGTCGACCGCATCATCCCCGACTTTGCCAAGGCCGGCGCCAACGTGATCACCTTCCACCCGGAAGCCTCCGACCACATCCACCGCACGCTCGCGCTGATCCGCGACCACGGCTGCAAGGCGGGCCTGGTGTTCAACCCGGCCACCACGCTGCACTACCTCGACCACGCGCTCGACAACATCGACATGGTGCTGCTGATGAGCGTGAACCCCGGCTTCGGCGGGCAGAAGTTCATACCCGGCACGCTCGCCAAGCTGCGCGCGACGCGCGAGCGGCTGGATGCCTACGAGGCGGCCACCGGACGCCACATCCAGCTGCAGATCGACGGCGGTGTGAAGGTCGACAACATCGCCGAGATCGCCGCCGCGGGTGCCGACACCTTCGTCGCCGGCTCGGCGGTGTTCGGTGCCGGGCAGGACAGCGATCCCAACCGTTACGACAGCGTGATCGCCGCGCTGCGCGCCGAGCTCGCCAAGGTCGGGCAGTGAGCGGATCAGTGAGCCTCGCGCGCTTCCCGGTGCGGGCGGTGCTGTTCGACCTCGACGGCACCCTGCTCGACACGATCCACGACCTGGCCGACGCGGCCAACCTGATGCTCGCCGAGATGGGCCGTGCGGCGCGCCCGCTCGAACAGATCCATTCCTTCGTCGGCAAGGGCATCCCCAACCTCGTGCGCCGCTGCATGACCGAGGATGCCGAGGCGGGCGAGGAGGAGATCGAGCAGGCGGTCGTCGTGTTCAGGCGGCATTACGCCGTCGTAAACGGTCGCAGCACGCGCATCTACCCCGGCGTGGTCGAGACGCTGGAGGCGATGCGCGCGATGGAGCTGCGCCTGGCCTGCGTCACGAACAAGGCCGAGGCCTTCACGCTGCCGCTGCTCGAGCGCATGGGCCTGACGCCGTATTTCGCTGCGGTCGTCAGCGGCGACACGCTGCCGGTGAAGAAACCCGACCCCGCGGTGCTGCACCACGCGTGCGAGCTGCTGGGCGTGCGGTCGCCGCAGGCGCTGATGATCGGCGATTCGGCCAACGACGCGCTCGCCGCCCGCGGCGCGGGGATGCCGGTGCTGCTCGTGACCTATGGATATAGCGAAGGCATGCCGGTGGACACCATCGAATGCGATGGGCTACTATCGATCGCTACCGGGGCGCTCGACCGCATCGAAGCGGCGTGAAACTCCGGCGCATCTCGGCAAGACTCGCCGCAAGACACCATCATCCGATCGAGACATCGTGATCTACAGGAACCGGGATTCGGTAAAGGAAAGCACCCAGTTTGTCGCCGCGCAACTGCGCTGGCGCGGCTGGCGCTCGTGGCCTGCGGGCCACTGATACGCGAATGCTTCGCGGGCGACGACTTGCCCGCACCCCTTGCCGAATAGAACCGTTTTCCGTGGAGTCTCCATGCTTGAGCAGGAATTCAACGCGCTGGCCGCGCAGGGCTACAACCGCATCCCGGTCACGCTCGAAACCTTCGCCGACCTCGACACGCCGCTGTCGATCTACCTGAAGCTCGCCAACGAACCGTATTCCTACCTGCTCGAATCGGTGCAGGGCGGCGAGCGCTTCGGTCGCTACTCGATGATCGGGCTGGCGGCCTCGACGCGCATCGAGGTGTATGGCCGCTCGGCGCTGCTGCTGACCGGCAACCGCCTCGTCGAGCGGCGCGACTACGGCGACCCGCTGAACTACGTCGCCGAGTTCATGGAGCGCATCAAGGTGCCGCCGCGCGACGGCCTGCCGCGCTTTGCGGGCGGCCTGGTCGGCTGTTTCGGCTACGACACCGTGCGCTACATCGAGCCGCGCCTCGCCCACGCGCAGAAGCCGGACACGATCGGCACGCCGGACATCCTGCTGCTGCTGTCCGAGGAAATCGCGATCGTCGACAACCTCTCGGGCAAGCTCACGCTGGTCGTGTATGCCGAGCCGGAAGTGCCGGGCGCCTTCAAGCGCGCGAAGAAGCGCCTGCGCGAACTCCTCGCGCGGCTGCGCGCGCCGGTGCAGATCCCCGAGGACATGCACGTCGAGCCGCAGCCGGCGGTGTCGAGCTTCGGCGAGGAAGCCTTCAAGGCGGCGGTGAATCGCGCCAAGCAGTACATCGTCGACGGCGACATCATGCAGGTCGTGCTGTCGCAGCGCATGAGCAAGCCCTACGCGGCGAGCCCGATGGCGCTGTACCGCGCGATCCGCTCGCTGAACCCCTCGCCCTACATGTTCTATTTCAACTTCGAGGACTTCCACGTCGTCGGCGCGTCCCCGGAAATCCTCGTGCGCCTCGACGAGGACGGGCAGGGCAAGCGCGTCACGGTGCGCCCGATCGCCGGCACCCGGCCGCGCGGCGCGACGCCGGCCGAGGACGACGCGCTGGAAGCCGACCTGCTCGCCGACGAGAAGGAGCGCGCGGAGCACCTGCAGTTGCTGGACCTCGGGCGCAACGACGCGGGGCGCGTTGCCGAGACGGGCAGCGTCCGGGTGACCGACCAGTTCACGATCGAGCGCTATTCGCACGTGATGCACATCGTGTCCAACGTCGAGGCGCGCCTGAAGGACGATCTCAACGCGCTGGCGGTGCTGCGCGCGACCTTCCCCGCGGGCACGGTGTCCGGTGCGCCCAAGCTGCGCGCGATGGAGATCATCGACGAACTGGAGCCGGTCAAGCGCGGCGTCTATGCGGGCGCGGTCGGCTACATCGGCTTCCACGGCGACATGGACCTCGCGATCGCGATCCGCACTGCGGTGATCAAGGACGGTCACATCCATGTGCAGGCCGGTGCCGGCATCGTCGCCGACTCCAATCCGGATGCCGAATGGACGGAGACGCAGAACAAGGCGCGGGCGATGCTGCGTGCCGCGGAAATGGCGGAATCCGGGCTCGATACCCGCATCGACTGAACCTGCGGAGCGGTGGCCGACGCGCCGCCGTGTTCCCCGTCCGGCGCGCTCCGCGTGCCGACGCGCAAGAAGGAATGCATCCATGCTGCTGATGATCGACAACTACGACAGCTTCACCTACAACCTCGTGCAGTACTTCGGCGAGCTCGGCGCGCAGGTGAAGGTGTATCGCAACGACGAAATCACCCTCGAACAGATCGCGCTGATGAAGCCCGAGCAGCTCGTGATCTCGCCCGGACCCTGCACGCCGGCCGAGGCCGGTATCTCGGTGCCGGCGATCCGCGAGTTCGCCGGCAAGATCCCCCTCCTCGGCGTGTGCCTCGGCCACCAGAGCATCGGCGCGGCCTTCGGCGGCAAGATCGTGCACGCCAAGCGCCTGATGCACGGCAAGACCTCGCCGGTACATCATCAGGACGTCGGCGTGTTCAAGGGCCTGCCCAACCCGGTGACCTGCACGCGCTACCATTCGCTGGCGATCGAACGCGAGAGCCTGCCCGACTGCCTCGCGGTGACCGCCTGGACCGACGACGGCGAGATCATGGGCGTACGCCACAAGACGCTCGCGGTCGAGGGGGTGCAGTTCCACCCCGAGTCCATCCTGACCGAACACGGCCACGCGATGCTCAAGAATTTCCTCGATCAGAGCCGCGAGAATTGAAAGCTCAGGTGACAACCGAGGTGAACCCGAGCGCACGCTCGTGGTCTGCGTGAACAGACAAGGATTGCCATGACGATTACTGCCCAGGAAGCGCTGCAGCGCACGATCGACCACCGTGAGATCTTCTACGACGAGATGCTGTCGCTGATGCGCCAGATCATGGCCGGCGAGATCTCGCCGGTGATGACCGCGGCGATTCTCACCGGCCTGCGCGTGAAGAAGGAGACGATCGGCGAGATCTCCGCCGCTGCGACCGTGATGCGCGAACTGTCGACCAAGGTGCAGGTCGCGGGGCCGGACCAGAACTTCCTCGACATCGTCGGGACCGGCGGCGACGGCGCCAACACCTTCAACATCTCGACGACGACGATCTTCGTCGCCGCGGCGGCCGGCGCACGCGTCGCCAAGCACGGCGGGCGCAGCGTATCGTCGAAGAGCGGCGCCGCGGACGTGCTCGAGGCGCTGGGCGTGAAGCTCGGCGCGACGCCCGAACAGGTTGCGGCCTCGATCGAAGCGACCGGCATCGGCTTCATGTTCGCACCGGCCCACCACAGCGCGATGAAGAATGTCGCGCCGGTGCGCCGCGAGATGGGCGTGCGCACGATCTTCAACATCTTGGGCCCGCTAACGAACCCGGCCGACGCGCCGAACACGCTGATGGGCGTGTTCCACCCGGATCTCGTCGGCATCCAGGCGCGCGTGATGCAGCGTCTGGGCGCGAAGCACGTGCTGGTCGTCTATGGCATGGATGGCATGGACGAGGTGAGCCTGGGCGCCGCGACGATGGTCGGCGAACTGAAGGACGGCGAGGTCCGCGAGTACCAGATCCATCCCGAGGACTTCGGCATGGCGATGGCCGGCACGCGAAACCTTCAGGTGCAGAGCGCCGAGGAATCGAAGGCGGTGCTGCTCGGCGTGCTCGACAACAAGCCGGGCCCGGCGCGCGACATCGTGATCCTGAACGCGGGGGTGGCGCTGTACACGGCGAATCTCGCCGACTCGATAGCCGACGGCATCGTGCGTGCGCGCGAGATCATCGCCAGCGGCGCGGCGCGGGCGAAGCTCGAGGAGTTCCTCGCGTTCAACCGCCAGTTCGCGTGAGGCAGGCACTAGCATGAGCGATATCCTGAACAAGATCCTCGCCGTGAAGGCCGAGGAAGTGGCGGCGGGCAAGGCGGTGCGTCCGTTGGAGCGCGTGCGTGCGGAGGCCGAGATTGCGCCGGTTGCGCGCGATTTCGTCGGTGCGATGCGCGCGAAGATCGCCGCCGGCGACGCCGCGGTGATCGCCGAGGTCAAGAAGGCGAGCCCGTCGAAGGGCGTGATCCGTGCGGACTTCCGCCCGGCCGAGATCGCGGTGCAGTACGAGCGCGCGGGAGCAGCCTGCCTGTCGGTGCTGACCGACCGGCAGTTCTTCCAGGGGGCTCCCGACTACCTGCAGGCGGCGCGTGCGGCGTGCGCCCTGCCGGCGCTGCGCAAGGACTTCCTCGTCGACGCGTGGCAGGTGTACGAGGCGCGCGCGATGGGCGCGGACGCGATCCTGCTGATCGCGGCGGCGCTGGATCTCGCGCAGATGCAGGAGATGGAGGCGATCGCGACGAGTCTCGGCATGGCCGTCCTCGTCGAGGTGCACGATGCGGCCGAGCTCGACGTCGCGCTGCAGCTCGCGACCCCGCTCGTCGGCATCAACAACCGCAACCTGCGCAGCTTCGAAGTCAGCCTGCAGACGACGCTGGACCTGCTGCCGCGCGTCCCTGCCGGCCGCATCGTCGTCACCGAGTCCGGCATCCTCAAGCCGCAGGACGTGGCGCTGATGCGGTCGAACGCCGTGCACGCCTTCCTCGTCGGCGAAGCCTTCATGCGTGCGCCGGATCCGGGCGAGGAGTTGCGCGCGCTGTTCGGCTAAGCGGAGCGACGCATGACGTCGCCGGTCCCCGCCAAACCGGTTCGCCCGCGCCGACGGCCGGCGCGGCTGTGGCTGGCGGCGCTCGCGTTGCCGGTGCTGGTCGCACTGGCGGCGGCGTGGCTGGTGCTGACCGAATCCGGCCTGCGGGCGGCCGCCGTCCTTGCGAGGGTGCTGAGCGGCGGACAGGTGGCGCTGGACTCCCCGGCTGGTCGCCTTGCGGGACCGCTGCGCATCGGGGTGCTGAGCATCGACGGCCCAGACCTGCGCCTGCGGGTCGAAGGGCTTACGCTGACCTGGCGTCCGGGCGCCTTGTTCGATGGCGGCATCGCAATCGACGAACTCACGGCCGAGCGGGTCGACATCGCCACACGTCCGCAGGATGAACTCCCGCAGCGGACGCCGCCCGAATCCCTCGTGCTGCCGGTTTCCCTGGCGGCGCAATCGCTCGGCATCGGCCGGCTCGCGGTGCACGAATGGACGGACGGCGAACTTGCCGCTGCCGGGTCCGTGTTCGAAATCGCCGACCTCGCGGCCCGCGCACGCAGCGACGGCGGCCGCCATCGCATCGAATCCCTTGCAGCGACCCTGCCCTTCGGGCGGGCCGAGTTTGTCGGCGAGATCGATGGACGCGCGCCGTTCGCACTGTCTGCGAGCGCGGCGCTGACCGTGACGAACAACGGGCACGAATACCGGTTGCAGCTCGTCGCGACCGGCGATCTGCTTGCGCCGCAACTGCGGATCGGGGCCGAAGGGGCGGGGTTGAGCGGCGACGGCGAGATGCTTGCATCTCCGTTCGAGGCGGTGCCCTTGCGCCGGCTGCGCCTCGCGCTGGGCGATCTCGACCCGGCCGTGTTCGAGCCTTCCGCGCCGCGCGCGGCGCTGCGCATTGCGGCGGACCTGTCGGCGCAGGGCGAGGGGCAGGGGGGCTGGGGATTGTCGGGGCCGATAACGATCGAGAATCTTCATCCCGACGCGATCGACCGGCAGGGCTTGCCCTTCACGAAGCTTGCCGCACGGCTGCTCTGGACGCCCGAGCGGGTGCGGGCCGAAGACCTGGTCCTGCAGATGGCGGGGGCGGGGCGGGTTACCGGCGCCGTGGAGTGGCGGCCGGGGGGGCGCGGTGCGGTAGTGGCCGAGGGTGCGGACGCGGCAGCAGCGGCGCCCCCTGCGGCCGACCCGCTCGGCCGCCTGAGCGCCACGCTGCAGCTGGCGGGTATCGAGCTGCAGCGCGTGGACGGACGTCTGCCGCCCTCGGTGCTGGTCGGCCGGCTGAACGCCGACGGCGACCGCGAGCGCCAGAGCGCGGAGCTCGATTTGCGCGTCAAGGACATGCGCATGCGTGCCCAGGCGGTGGTGACCGCGCAGGGGGAGGCCGGGGTGCGCAGCCTCGCCGCGAGCGGCGACGTGTCGTCCTTCGATCCCCGCATCTTCATCGCCGACGCCCCCGAGGCGAAGCTGAATCTGGATTTCCGCCTCGGCGCGACGCTGGGCGAGGTAGCCCGTTACGAGACGGCCGTCGACCTGAAGCCGGGACAATTGCGCGGCAAGCCCGTGCGCGGCAAGCTGCGCGCGGTCGTGGAAGCGGCGCGCCTTGCCGACGGGGAGCTGGACGTTGATCTCGCCGGCAACCGCGTGCGCGCGCGCGGTGCCTGGGGCGCACCCCGGGACGTGCTGAAGGTGGATGTGGACGCGCCGGCGCTCGCGGCGCTCGATGCGCGGCTCGGCGGCCGGCTGACGTTTGCGGGAAGCCTTTCCGGGGGCGCGGCTCAGCCGGCCGGCAGCGTGAAGTTCGCGGCCGAGGCGCTGCGCCTGCCGGGCGACGTCCGCATTGCGTCGGCCGACGGCGAGGGGGCGCTCGCGGCAGGGGCGGACGGCGAGGTCCGGCTTGCGATGGGGCTGCGGGGGGTCAAGTCCGTCGCCCGCGACGCGCAGCCGCCGCCGACCGGTGGGCGCGCCGCCGACGAGCCGGACTGGGTGACGGAGGCGAGCCTGCGGATCGGCGGGACCCGGCGTGCGCATGCCGTCGATGTCGTCGCCACCGGTCTGGGGGGGGGCAGCCTGCGCCTGCGGCTGGAAGGCGGCCTCGCCGGCGACGCGCCGGATGCGCGCACGGCCGACGGAACCGTCCCCTGGCGCGGACGTCTGGCGACACTGGAAACGGGGGGGCGCTGGCCCACGCGCCTGACCGCGTCTGCGTCGCTGGAGCTTGGACCTCAGCGCGTGCTGCTGGGCGCGGCGGCGCTCGATGCCGGCGAACGCGGGCGCATTCGCCTGGATGAAACCAGCTGGTCGCCGCAGCGCATCGTCGCGCGCGGTTCCCTGACGGGTCTCACCTTCGGCCTGGTGGCGCGTCCGGACGGACGTCCGCGTCGCGGGCCGGGGCCGCTGGTGCTCGGGGCGGAATGGAACCTGACGCTGGGCGAAGTGGCGCAGGGTTCGGCGCGCGTGTTCCGCGAGGCGGGCGACCTCACCGTGACCGGCGAGATCCCGGCGCGCCTGGGACTGGAGCATCTGGAGGCGCGCCTCGGGGCCCACGACAACCGCCTCGCGCTGGCGCTGGAGGCGCGCGGCAGCGAGCTGGGTGAACTGGCCGGTGCCGCGACCGCACAGGCGGAGCGCACGCCGGGTGGCGGCTGGCGTCTCGCTCCAGATGCGGCGCTGCTCGGCTCGGCACACCTGGCGATGCCGTCGGTGGCCTGGGTCGGTCGGCTGATGCAGGAGAACGTCGTCACCGGCGGCAGCCTCGGTGCGAGCCTGGCGCTCGCCGGCACGCCGGCCGCACCGCGGGCGAGCGGCACGATCACGGGGCGCGAGCTGTCGCTGGCGCTGGTGGATCAGGGGCTGCACCTGTCGGGCGGGGATCTGCTCGCGGAGTTCGATCGCGACCGCCTGCGGCTCGCACGCCTCGAGTTCGCATCGCCCAACCGGGTGCGTCCGCGCGACTCCCGCCCCCCGGTGGCGCGGCTCACGGCCACGCCGGGGCGTCTCAGCGCGAGCGGCGAGATCGCGCTGGACAGCGGCAAGGGCCATTTCGTCTTCGACGCGGAGCGACTGCCGATCCTGCAGCGCAGCGACCGCTGGCTGATCCTGTCCGGCGTCGGTGCGGCCAACAGCACCTGGACGCACGTGGACCTTGCGGCGAACCTGAGCGCCGATGCCGGCTACATCGAGCTGGCCGATACGCCGGCGCCGAGTCTCTCGGACGACGTCGTGATCCTCGGCCGCGAACCGCGCACCAGCGGCGGCGGGGTGCGTGTCGCGGCCGACGTCGCGGTGGCGCTGGGGGATCATTTCTACCTGTCGGCGCTGGGTGTGGATACGCGCCTGACCGGGGGGCTGCGCCTGCGCCTGCGCGATGGCGTGCCGCCGAGCGCGATCGGCACGATCGCGACGGCCGGCGGGACCTACCGCGGCTATGGCCAGTTGCTGGCGATCGAGCGGGGGCGGATCAACTTCCAGGGCGCGCCCGACAACCCCGGCCTGAACGTCGTCGCGTTGCGCAAGGGCCTGGCGGTCGAGGCGGGCATCGAGATCGTTGGCAGCGCGCGGCGCCCGCGCATCCGGCTGGTGTCGGAGCCGAACGTGCCGGACCCCGAGAAACTGTCGTGGATCGTGCTCGGGCGTGCGCCGAGCGCGGGCGGCGGCGGGGACATGGGTTTGCTGCTGCCGGCGGCGCAAGCCCTGTTGGGCGGGTCGGGCGGCGGCATGACCGAACAGCTGTCGCGCAGCCTCGGCTTCGATGAATTGTCGATCGGGCAGGGAGAAGTTGGCGGTGTCACCCGAACGGCCACCAGCCGCGTTGTCGGAGAAGGTACCATCGTAAGCGGTGGCGACAACGTCGGCGGGCAGGTCCTGACGCTGGGCAAGCGTCTGTCGTCGGACCTCGTCCTGTCCTTCGAGCAGAGCCTGGGCGGGGCCGAAAGCCTCGTCAAGCTGACTTACCAGCTCAGTCGCAGGGTGTCGCTGGTGGCGCGCGGCGGGAGCGACAACGCGGCCGATATCTATTACACGATCTCGTTCGAATGACGGGAATCGCGGCCCGTCGATGCTGTCATAGTCGCGAGATCGAAGGAGGCGGATGCATGACGAAGACTGAAGGACCCGCAGCACGCGACACCGCCATCCTGGCGGGGGGATGTTTCTGGTGTCTGGAAGCCGTCTTCAAGGAAGTGGACGGCGTGGAGTCGGTGACTTCCGGCTACATCGGCGGTCGTCTCGATGCGCCGACCTACCGGCAGGTATGCGATGGCGGTACCGGCCATGCGGAGGCCGTGCAGATCGTGTTCGATCCGGCGCTCGTGAGCTATCGCGACCTGCTGGAGATCTTCTTCGTGATCCACGATCCGACCAGCCTCAACCGCCAGGGCAACGACATCGGCACGCAATACCGCTCGGCGATCTTCGCGACGAGCGACGAGCAGCTGCACACGGCGCTGGACCTCATCGAGCACATGGGCGAGGCGCGGTTGTACCCGAGCGCGATCGTCACCAAGATCGAGCGCGCGGGTACCTTCTGGCCGGCCGAGGACGACCATCACGACTACTACGCGAAGAATACCGACCAGCCCTACTGCCAGTACATCGTCGCGCCGAAGATCGCGAAGTTCCGCGAGAAGTTCGCGAGCCGGCGCCGGCGGGGCGGTTAGAATCGCGGTTTTAACCCGCGCAGGAGAGTTTCGATGTCCCAAACCACCACCGCCAGCGGCCTCGTCATCGAGGAACTGGAAGTCGGCAGCGGTGTCACCGCCGCTGCGGGCAAGCGCGTGTCGGTGCATTACACCGGCTGGCTGACCGACGGCAAGAAGTTCGATTCGAGCAAGGATCGCAACGACCCCTTCGACTTCCCGTTGGGTGCCGGCCACGTGATCCGCGGCTGGGACGAGGGCGTGCAGGGTATGCAGGAAGGCGGCAAGCGCAAGCTGACGATTCCCCCCGAGCTGGGCTACGGCGCGCGCGGCGCGGGCGGCGTGATTCCCCCGAACGCGACCCTGGTGTTCGAAGTCGAGCTGCTGAAGGTTCTCTGATCGCGTAATACGGCAAGGGGCCACGCATAGGCCCCGGCGTCGCGCTGCCGGGCATCCGGCCGGCGCGCCGCCACGGGCGCCCGTTCGCCCGTCACGACAACAAGAGGGGAGACATGAAACTCGATCCGGTACAGCGGCGCATCCTCGCGTTGCTGCAAAAGGACTCGACGATCAGTACGCAGAATCTCGCCGAGAAGGTGGGACTGTCGTCGTCGCCGTGCTGGCGGCGGGTGCGCGAGCTGGAAGAGGCAGGCCTGATCCGCGGCTACGTCGCGCTGCTCGACCGCAAGAAGCTCGGCCTCGAGACCTGCGTGTGGGTGCGCGTCAAGCTCAAGAAGCATAGCGCCGAAGTGCTCGACCGTTTCGAGCAGGCGGTGAAGGGCTGCGACGAGGTCATCGAGTGCTACGAGTTGCTCGGCGAGACGGACTGCCTGCTGAAACTCTACCTGCCCAACCTCGAAGCACTGTCGTCCTTCATGCACAACTTCCTGCTGAAGATCCCGGAAGTCGACGTCACGAATTCGAGCGTCGCGCTGCGCGAGATCAAGAACGAGACGGCGCTGCCGCTGTAGGGCGGGCAACGCCGTCGGCGTGACGGTGGACCGACTCAGGCCGCGGCCAGCTCCTCGATGTCTTCGCCCAGATAGGCGCTGCGCACCTTCGGGTCGTCGAGCAGCGCCTTGCCGGTGCCTTCCAGCGTGACGAGGCCGCCCTCCATCACGTAGGCGCGTTCGGACACTTCGAGCGCGAGGTTGGCGTTCTGCTCGACCAGCAGCACGCCCATGCCTTCGCGCGTGATGGAGTGGATCACCTCGAAGATTTTCTCGACCACCAGTGGCGCGAGGCCCATCGACGGTTCGTCGAGCAGCAGCAACTGCGGGCGCGACAGCAGCGCGCGGCCGATGGCGACCATCTGCTGCTCGCCGCCGGACAGCGTGCCGGCGACCTGGTTGAGGCGTTCCTTCACGCGCGGGAGCAGCGCGAAAACCTTCTCCATGTCGGCGGCGATGCCGTCCGTGTCGCGGCGCGTGTAGGCGCCGGTCTGCAGGTTTTCCGCGACGGTGAGCCGCGTGAAGATGCCGCGGCCTTCCGGCACGAGCGCGAGGCCCTTGCGCAGGCGCAGGTGCGAGGGCAGTTTGCCGATTTGCTCACCGGCGTAGAGGATCTCGCCGCCGTTATGCGGCACGACGCCGGCCAGCGTGTTGAGCGTGGTCGTCTTGCCGGCGCCGTTGGCGCCGATCAGCGATACCAGCTCGCCCTTGCGCACCTGCAGGTCGATGCCCTTGACGGCCTGAATGCCGCCGTAGGCGACCTTGAGGCCGCGGACTTCGAGGATCGGAGCGGTGGAATTTTCAGTGTGCACGGTGGCCTCCCAGATAGGCGCGGATGACGTCGGGGTCGCGCTGGACCTCGGCCGGGGTGCCTTCGGCGATCTTCTTGCCGAAGTCGAGGACGGCGACGCGGTCGCACAGTCCCATGATGAGTTTCACGTCGTGCTCGATCAGCAGCACGGTGATGCCGTCGCCGCGGATCGTCTCGACCAGGGTGCGCAGGCCGACGGTCTCGGTCGCGTTCATGCCGGCGGCCGGTTCGTCGAGCGCCAGCAGTTGTGGTTCGGTCGCCAGTGCACGGGCGATCTCCAGCCGGCGCTGGTCGCCGTAGGAGAGGTTGCGCGCGACGGTGTCGGCGTGGCGGCCGATGCCGACATAGTCGAGGATCTCCAGCGCGCGTTCCTGCATCAGGCGCTCCTCCTCGCGGGCGGCGCGGTTTTGCGTGAGGATGCCCCACACCCCCGCGGACGAGCGGATGTGGTGGCCGGCCATCACGTTCTCCAGCGCCGTGAGTTCGCGGAACAGGCGGATGTTCTGGAAGGTGCGCGCGATGCCGTGTTGCACGACGAGGTGCGGCTTGGCCGCGGGCAGCTCGGCGCCGTTCATGACAAACTCGCCGCCATCGATCGCGTAGGCACCCGTGAGCACGTTGAAGAAGGTGGTCTTGCCGGCGCCGTTGGGGCCGATGAGGCCGTACACCTCGCCCTTGCGGATCGTCAGCGACACGTCGGTGAGCGCCTTCAGGCCGCCGAAGCGTTTATTGACGGCGCGGGATTCGAGCAGCGTGATCATGCGTTCCTCCGGTCACGGTGGGCATAGCGGGTACGGGCGGGGAGCAGGCCGGCGGGGCGGACGAGCATCATCACGATCATCGCCAGCGACAGCAGCAGCATGCGCAGCACTTCGGGGTCGAGCAGGGTCTTGCCGAACAGCGCCATCTGCATCGGCACCGCGAAGTGGCGCAGGACTTCCGGCAACGCGGTGAGCAGGATCGCCCCGACGATGACGCCGGCGAGGTTGCCCATGCCACCGAGCACGATCATCGTCAGCACGACGATCGACTCCATCAGGCTGAAGCTCTCCGGGCTGACGAAGCCCTGGAAGGCCGCGAAGAGCCCCCCTGACACGCCGCCGAAGGTCGCGCCGAGCGCGAAGGCCAGCAGCTTCATCATGCGCGTGTCGATGCCGATTGCCTTGGCGGCCAGCTCGTCGTCGCGGATCGCCGCCCAGGCGCGGCCGATGCGCGAAATCTGCAGCCGACGCACGAGGATGATCGCGAACACCACGCAGGCGAGGAAGGCGTAGTAGTACAGCAGCAGCGACGAGATCTGGAAGCCGAACAGGTCGAGGTCGCGCGACAGGTCGAGCCCGGCGATGGTCAGCGGGTCGATCGAGTCGATGCCCTGCGGGCCGTTGGTGATGTTGATCGGCTGGTTCAGGTTGTTCATGAAGATGCGGATGATCTCGCCGAAGCCCAGCGTCACGATCGCGAGGTAGTCACCGCGCAATCGCAAGGTCGGGAAGCCCAGCGCGATGCCTGCGAGCGCCGCGAAGGCCGCGCCCAGCGGCAGCACGATCCAGAACGGCAGGTGGATGCCGAAGTGGGGCGACGCGAGGAAGGCCCAGGTGTAGGCGCCGACGGCGTAGAACGCGATGTAGCCGAGGTCGAGCAGGCCGGCGAAGCCGACGACGAGGTTGAGGCCGATCGCGAGCAGTACGTACAGCAGCGCGAAGTCGAGCACGCGCACCCAACTCTTGCCCATGGCGAGGGCGATGAGCGGCGCCGCGAGTGCTAGCAGGATGACGAGCGGGCGCTGCACGCGGCGGTCGAGCGCGAAGCCCGCCGGCAGCGTGAGGGTCGAAGAAGTGGTGGTCATGGATGCTTTCCTGTGCAGGTCAGGCGCGGTCGGCGACGCGTTCGCCGAGCAGGCCGGACGGGCGGAAGATCAGGACGGCGCCGAGGATCACGAAGGCGAAGATGTCCTGGTAGCTCGAGTTGAGGAAGCCGAAGGTCAGGTGCTCGATGTAGCCGGCGCCGAAGCTTTCGACGAGGCCCAGCACCAGACCGCCGACCATCGCGCCCGGCAGGTTGCCGATGCCGCCGAGCACCGCCGCGGTGAAGGCCTTCAGCCCCGGCGTGAAGCCCATCGCGTAGTGCGCGATCGCGTAGTTCGACGCGAACAGCACGCCGGCGAGCGCGGCGAGGCCCGAGCCGATGATGAAGGTGGCGGCGATCACGCCATTGGCGTTGATGCCCATCAGGCCGGCGACGCGGTGGTTCTCGGCGGTGGCGCGCATCGCGCGGCCGAGGCGGCTCTTGTTCACCAGCAGCATCAGCCCGCCCATCAGCGCAAAGGCGACGACGATGGTGAAGATCTGCAGCGGCGACACGACGACGCCCGCCATCGGCTCCATCGGGGTCGTCGACACCAGCTGCGGGAAGACGTGGAACTCGCGGCCCCAGATGATCATCGCCAGCGTCTGCAGCAGGAAGGACACGCCGATCGCGGTGATCAGCGGAGCGAGGCGGGGGGCGTTGCGCAGGCGGCGATAGCCGATGCGCTCGATCAGGTAGCCGACGGCCATGCACACCGGTACGGCGACGGCCATGCCGGCGATCAGCAGGATTGCCGGATGCAGGCCGGGGACCGCGGCGTTGAGCAGGGAGACGGTCTGCAGTGCGACCAGCGCACCGACCATCAACAGGTCGCCATGGGCGAAATTGATCAGGCCCAGAATGCCATAGACCATGGTGTAGCCGAGGGCGACGAGCGCATAGATGCTGCCCGACACCAGGCCATTCAGTGTTTGTTGCAGGAAGGTTTCCATCGATTCACCCTTGGTGTTGCGCACACCTCGACGGCGGACGCCGCCGGATTGCCGGACGAGCGCTGCCGCTGTGTCCGCGCGTGGGCGGACGCAGGGCGAGCGTCGTGATCTGGGGAAGAGGTGCGCCGACCGCGGAACTGCCGGCCGGCGCGAGGAGAACTGTTA
Organism: Azoarcus sp. CIB; assembly: GCF_001190925.1. Classification (NCBI taxonomy): domain Bacteria; kingdom Pseudomonadati; phylum Pseudomonadota; class Betaproteobacteria; order Rhodocyclales; family Zoogloeaceae; genus Azoarcus; species Azoarcus sp. CIB. The sequence continues at coordinate 4,174,484 of NZ_CP011072.1, read as the reverse complement.
CTGGATGGTCTGCAGCGGCGCCCACTTGCCGGCGTCGAAGTTATAGACGGTGATCGAACCGCCCTTGATGTCGCCCTTGTCGTCGAACGCGACCGGGCCGGTGACGCCCTGGTAGGCGAGGCTGCGCAGCGCGGGCTGGTACTTGGCCGGCTCGACCGAGTTGGCCGTCTTCATCGCCTCGATGACGGACATCATCGCGTCGTAGGCGTAGGGGGCATAGACGTGGATGTCGTTGCCGTAACGCTGCTTGAACTGGGTGCGGAAGGCCGCGCCGCCGGGCATCTTGTCGAGCGGGATGCCGGCCTGGGTGCAGAAGGTGGTCGCCGACAGCGCGTCGCCGGCCATCTTGATCATCTCGCCGGTGCAGCCGCCGTCGCCGGTCAGCAGCTTGGCCGTCATGCCGAGCTGCTTCATCTGGCGCGCGAGCGGAGCGGCCTGGGCGTCCATGCCGCCGTAGAACACGGCGTCGGGGTTCATGGCCTTGATCTTGGTGAGGATCGCCATGAAGTCGGTCGCCTTGTCGTTGGTGAATTCGCGGCCGGCGATCTGGCCACCGGAGGTCTTCACCGAGTTCGCGAAGGCGTCGGCGAGGCCCTGGCCGTAGGCGGTTCGGTCATCGATCACGGCGATCTTCTTCGCCTTCAACTGATCGACCGCGTACTTGCCGAGCGCATTGCCCTGCTGCAGGTCGTTGGCGATGACGCGGAAGGTCATCTTGTAGCCCTGCTGGGTCAGCTTGGGGCTGGTCGAGGACGGGGTGATCACCGGGATGCCGGCCTGCTCGTAGATGCGCGATGCGGGGATCGAGGCGCCGGAGGTGACGTGGCCGACCACGCCCTTCACGCCGGAATCGGTCAGGCGCTGCGCGACGGTGGTCGCGGTGCGCGGGTCGGCCTGGTCGTCCTCGCTGACGAGCTCGAACTTGACCGTGTCACCGCCGATCTTGATGCCCTTCGCGTTGGCATCCTCGATCGCGAGGCGCGCGCCGTTTTCACCGTCCTTGCCGAAGGCGGCGGCCGGGCCGGTCAGCGGGCCGGCGTGGCCGATGCGCACGACGACGTCCTTGGCGTGGACGGCTCCGGCGGCGAGGCTCGCAGCGAGGCCGGCGGTAGTAAGGGCGAAAATCAGTTTGTTCTGCTTCATGGGTGTCTCCTCCTTGTGGGCGGTGCGCGGGTACTGCTGCACAGGCGCTGCGGAGACGAAGGGACACCGGCCGCTCGCGCGGCAACCGGTCGATCCACGATGGTTTGTCTCCTGCCTGTATTTTTTTTCGCAGCCGTTCGTGGGGCGGTTGCGAGGTGATGAATGGTACGGACGGCAGTGCGGAATTGTTTTGCGGCTTTTGCGGGATTCACGGATGCCGGGAGGAAAATTCTTCCGGCTCCGGGGTGGTTTTGGCGGCATTCGTGCCGAAAGCGTGTGGCGCGGTGCAACACGCATCCCTTCGTGGCGGCCATTTCCTTGCGCGAAAGTTCCTGCCGGCACGGTGCTCCGGTAGCATCGCGGACCCATCCTGCGGATACTTGCTTCATGGACCACCCCGCCCGCGCCTGCGGTATCGACTTCGGCACCTCCAACTCCACGGTCGGCTGGGTTCGCCCGGGCGCGACGACCCTGCTCGCGCTCGAGGACGGCAAGCCGACGCTGCCGTCGGCGATCTTCTTCAACGCCGACGAGGAGACGACCGCGTTCGGCCGTGCCGCGCTGGCGGAATACCTGGACGGCTACGAAGGCCGCCTGATGCGCGCGCTGAAGAGCCTGCTGGGCAGCAGCCTGATCGACGGGCAGACCGAGGTGCAGGGGCGGGCGCTGCGCTTTCGCGACCTGCTCGCGAGCTTCATCGGTGAGCTGAAGTCACGCGCCGAGGCGCAGGCCGGACGCCCCTTCGACCAGGCGGTGTTCGGCCGCCCAGTGCGCTTCGTCGATGACGACGACGCGGCCGACCGCAGGGCGCAGCAGACGCTCGCCGAGATCGCCGCCCAGGTCGGTTTCCGCGACGTGAGCTTCCAGTTCGAGCCGATCGGTGCCGCGCTGCACTATGAATTGTCGCTCGCGCGCGAGGAACTGGTGTTGATCGCCGACATCGGCGGCGGCACCGCGGACTTCTCGCTGGTGCGCCTGTCGCCTGAGCGGGCGAAACGCTCGCACGACGAGCACGACCGCCGCGAGGACCTGCTCGGCAATGGCGGCGTGCATGTGGGCGGCACCGACTTCGACCGCGCGCTGAGCCTCGAATGCGTGATGCCGCTGCTCGGCTACCGTAGCCGCATGAAGAGCGGCGCCGAGATTCCGTCGAGCGTGTTCTTCCAGCTCGCGACCTGGCACACGATCAACTTCGCCTACACGCGACAGGCGTGGGCGGACCTGCAGAACGTCTATCGCGACGCCGCCGCGCGCGCGGAGCTGGACCGTCTCGCGAAGGTCATCAGCAATCGCGAGGGGCATTGGCTCGCGCTGCAGGTGGAGCAGGCGAAGATCGATCTGTCGGCGGCGCCGGCGGCGACGATGGACCTCGATCGCCTCCAGGCCGGCCTCGGCCACACGATCACCGCTGCGGATTTCGCCCATGCCACGCTGTCGCTGGTCGACCGCGTCGCGGCCTGCGTGCGTTCGCTGCTTGACGAGGCGGGCGTGCGGCGCGAGCAGGTCGATACGATCTACTTCACCGGCGGCGGCAGCGCGGTGCCGCAACTGCGCGCGCGCATCGCTGCCGAACTGCCGCAGGCGCGCAGCGTCGAGGGCGACCTGTACGGCAGCATCGGGGCTGGTCTCGCAGTGGAGGCGGCGCGCCGCTACGGCTGAGCAGGGCGATTTTCGCGCTCGTGCACGCTGGCGAGGTCGGGATGCTGCGGTGCAATGCCTGCAATCCCGCTGATATTTCCGCAAATCGCCAGTCAGGGGAAAATTTTTCCTTCGAAGCCTGAATTCCCCCGCAACGAGAAAAAACTCCCCGACGCCATCTCCTTACGATGCTCACTCGCGTTCGATGCCGCGGACGCACACAACAGCAACCATACAGGAGACAACGTCGGCAAGCCGGATACGGGCGTCACGAGCGCCACGCGTCCAGCGGCTTGCGACGATTCACGCGCCATGTCGAATACCCATTCGAACACCCACGCCCCGCAGGCTCCCGCCGCCGTCGCACTCGACGACAAATACACGCTCACCTCCGGTCGTGCCTACATGACCGGCATCCAGGCGCTGGTGCGCCTGCCGATCATGCAGCGGCTGCGCGACCAGGCCGCGGGGCTCAATACCGCCGGCTTCGTCACCGGCTACCGCGGCTCGCCGCTCGGCAACGTCGACCAGGAGTTCTGGAAGGCGAAGAAATACCTCGAACCGCATCACGTCCGCTTCCAGCCGGGCCTCAACGAAGACCTCGCGGCGACCGCCGTGTGGGGCACGCAGCAGGTGAACCTCGATCCGAACGCGCTGTACGACGGCGTGTTCTCGATCTGGTACGGCAAGGGCCCGGGCGTGGACCGCACCGGCGACGTATTCCGCCACGCCAACGCCGCGGGCACTTCGAAGCACGGTGGCGTGCTGGTGATCGCGGGCGACGACCACGGCGCCAAGTCCTCGACGCTGCCGCATCAGACCGAGCACGTCTTCAAGGCGATGATGATGCCGGTGCTCGCGCCCGCCGGCATCCAGGACTATCTCGAATACGGCCTGCACGGCTTCGCGCTGTCGCGCTATTCGGGCTGCTGGGTCGCGTTCAAGGCGCTGACCGACACCGTCGAGACCTCGGCCTCGGTCGACATCGACCCGTTCAAGGTCGAGACGATCATCCCGGCCGACTTCCCGATTCCCGCCGACGGGCTCAACCTGCGCTGGCCCGATCCCCCGCTGGTGCAGGAAAAGCGCCTGATGCACCACAAGCTGTACGCGGCGCTCGCCTACTGCCGCGCCAACAAGCTCAACCAGACGGTGATCGACAGCCCGAACGCCAAGCTCGGCATCATCACCTCCGGCAAGAGCTACCTCGACGTGCGCCAGGCCTTCGAAGATCTCGGCATCGACGACGCGACTGCCGCCGAGATCGGCATCCGCCTGTACAAGGTCGGCATGGTGTGGCCGCTCGAAGCCGAGGGCGTGCGCGAATTCGCTGATGGCCTCGACGAGATCCTCGTGATCGAGGAGAAGCGCCAGTTCCTCGAATACCAGTTGAAGGAGGAGCTCTACAACTGGAAGGAGAACGTCCGCCCGCGCGTCATCGGCAAGTTCGACGAAAAGGGCGAATGGGCCCTGCCGCATAGCGACTGGATGCTGCCCGCGGCCGGCGACCTCACGCCGGCGATGATCGCCCGCGTGATCGCCGCGCGCATCGCCCGCTTCTACACGTCCGACCGCATCAAGGCGCGTCTCGCCTTCTTCGATGCCAAGGAAGCCGCGCTCGCGAAGCCGCGCCTGTCGATCCAGCGCGTGCCGCACTACTGTTCCGGCTGCCCGCACAACACCTCGACCAAGGTGCCCGAAGGCTCGCGCGCGATCGCCGGCATCGGCTGCCACTACATGGCGACCTGGCTGTCCCCCGAGACGACGCAGACCTTCTGCCAGATGGGCGGCGAGGGCGTGCCCTGGGTCGGTCAGGCGCCTTTCACCAAGACCCCGCACGTGTTCGCCAACCTCGGCGACGGCACCTACATGCACTCCGGCATCCTCGCGATCCGCGCGGCCGTCGCGGCAAAGGTCAACATCACCTACAAGATCCTCTACAACGACGCCGTCGCGATGACGGGCGGCCAGCCGCACGACGGCACGCTGTCGGTGCCGATCATCGCGCGCCAGCTCGCCGCCGAAGGCATCGGCAACATCATCGTCGTCAATGACGGACCGCGCGCCTACGGTCCGGCCGACCTGCCGCACGGCGTGCCGATCCGCCACCGCGACGAACTCGATGCGGTGCAGCGCGAGCTGCGCGAAGTGCCGGGCGTCACCGCGATCATCTACGATCAGACCTGCGCCGCCGAGAAGCGCCGCCGCAGGAAGCGCGGCAAGTTCCCGGATCCGGCGATGCGCGTCGTCATCAACGACCTCGTCTGCGAAGGCTGCGGCGACTGCAGCGAGAAGTCGAACTGCATGTCGGTCGCTGCCGTCGAGACCGAATTCGGCCGCAAGCGCACCATCGACCAGTCCGCGTGCAACAAGGACTTCTCGTGCGTGAAGGGCTTCTGCCCGAGCTTCGTGACGATTGAAGGCGGCAAGCTGCGTAAGGGCAAAGCCGCGACAGCGGCCGCCGACGTGTTCGCATCGCTGCCCGAACCGACGCTGCCCTCGACCAACGCCCCCTGGGGCATCCTCATCACCGGCGTCGGCGGCACCGGCGTCGTCACGATCGGCGCGCTGCTCGGCATGGCCGCGCACCTCGAAGGCAAGGGCGTGTCGATCCTCGACATGGCCGGCCTCGCGCAGAAGGGCGGGGCAGTGTGGTCGCACGTCAAGATCGCGAATCGTCCGGAAGACATCTTCGCCGCACGTGTTGCCGCCGGTGAAGCCAACGTCGTCATCGGCTGCGATCTCGTCGTCTCCGCGAGCGACGAATCGCTCGCGAAGATGCGTACCGGCCACACCCGCGTCGTGATCAACCGCGACCAGACCAACACCAGCGAGTTCGTCCGCGGTTTCGCCGCCCAGGCGCGCACCGGCAACGTGGTCAAGCACCCGGACCCGCAGTTCCCGGCCGGCTCGATGGAAAGCCAGATCGTCGACGCCGTCGGCAGCCAGAACGTCGAGTTCCTCGAGGCCTCGCGTCTCGCCACCGCGATCCTCGGCGACTCGATCGCGACCAACCTCTTCATGCTCGGTTTTGCGTGGCAGCGTGGCCTCGTGCCGCTCTCCCGCGACGCGATCATGCGCGCGATCGAGCTCAACGGCGCCGGCGTCGACGCCAACAAGTCCGCCTTCCAGTGGGGCCGCCGCGCCGCCGTCGATCCGGAGGCCGTCGCCAAGGCCGCGAAGCCGCAGCACGGCACGCCGGAGCACCACAAGCTGTCGGCCTCGCTCGATGAAGTGATCGCCCGCCGCAAGGCCTACCTCGCCGACTACCAGGACGCCGCCTACGCCGAACGCTACGCGAAGCTCGTCGAGCGCGTACGTGCCGCCGAAGCCAAGGTCCAGCCCGGCATGACGCTGCTGACCGAAGCCGTCGCGCGCGGCTACCACAAGCTGCTCGCCTACAAGGATGAGTACGAAGTGGCGCGCCTCTACACCGACAGCGACTTCCTGAAGCGCGTCGAAGAGCAGTTCGAAGGCGACTACAAGCTCGTCTTCCACATGGCACCGCCGGCCCTCGCCGACAAGGATCCGCAGACCGGCCAGCTGCAGAAGAAGAAATACGGCCCGTGGATGCTCAAGGCGATGCGCATGCTCGCGAAGATGAAGGGCCTGCGCGGCAGCGCGCTCGACCCCTTCGCCCGCACGCACGACCGCAAGCTCGACCGGCAGCTGATCGCCGACTACGAGCGCATCGTCGAGGAGATCCTCGCCGGGCTCGAGAAGGCGAACTTCGAAACCGCCGTCGAACTCGCGAACCTGCCCGACCAGATCCGCGGCTTCGGCCACATCCGCGAGCGCTACCTGCGCAACGCGCGGATGCGCGAAGCGGAACTCCTCGCGGCCTTCCGCCGCAAGGAGCGCCCGGCGGACGGCAGCGGCGCCAAAGTCCGCAAGACCATTGCGGTGATTCCGGGCTAAGGAATCTTGCTAGCCCGGCAAGCAATGATGGACTGCACGGTCGGGGACTTTGTTCCTCCCCCTTCAAGGGGGGAGGTTAGGAGGGGGATGGGTTTCGGCCGCGTGTGCTTAACCCCATCCCCACCCCAGCCCTCCCCTTGAAGGGGAGGGAGCGACAGTGCTGCGCTCGACCTGAGATCACGTAACCCCCCCGCAGCAAACCTTCCGCCACGGCCACGAGCCGTGGCGGAGGGCGCGTTGCACCCTTTCCAGACCAATGAAGGAGACATCATGAGCGTTTTCAACCTGAGCGATTTCGCCGACCACGAACAGGTCGTTTTCTGCAGCGACGAGAAGAGTGGCCTCAAGGCCATCATCGCGGTGCATAACTCCAACCTCGGCCCGGCGCTGGGCGGCTGCCGCATGTGGCCGTATGCCAGCGAAGAGGAAGCGATCCGCGACGTGCTGCGCCTGTCGCGCGGCATGACCTACAAGTCGGCGATGGCCAACCTCAAGCTCGGCGGCGGCAAGTCCGTGATCATCGGCAACCCGCGCACCGACAAGACGCCCGAGCTGCTGAAGGCCTTTGCCCAGGCCGTCGAGCGCGTCAATGGCCGCTATATCGCCGCGGAAGATTCCGGCACCGGCGTCGACGACATGAAGTTCATGTCGCAATTCACCGACCACGTCGCCGGCATCATCGACAAGCCGTCCGAGAATGGCGTGCGCAGCGGCGACCCCTCGCCCGCGACTGCCTACGGCACCTTCGTCGGCATCAAGGCCGCCGTCAAGGAGCGCCTCGGCCGCGACTCGCTCGCCGGTCTGAAAATCGCCGTGCAGGGCCTCGGCAATGTCGGCTTCGACCTCGCCCGCCAGCTGAAGGAAGCCGGCGCGCAGTTGTGGGTCACCGACATCCACCGCGAGCCACTGATCCGCGCGGGCAAGGAACTCGATGCGACCGTCGTCGCGCCGGACGAAATCTTCGGCCTCGACGTCGACGTCTTCGCCCCCTGCGCGATGGGCGCGATCATCAACGACCAGACCCTTCCGCAACTGAAGGCCAAGATCGTCGCCGGCGCCGCCAACAACCAGCTCGCGGAGCCGCGCCACGGGCTCGCGCTGATGAACAAGGGCATCCTGTACGCGCCCGACTACGTCATCAACGCCGGCGGCATCATCGACGTGTATTACGAGCGCACCGGCAACTTCGACCGCGCCGCGCTGAAGTCCCACATCGAGAGCATCTACGACAACCTGATGGAAATCTTCGCGCGTGCGCGCAAGGAAGAGCGCCCGACCGGGGAAGTCGCCGACGCGATCGCCGAGGAGCGCTTCAAGCGCTGAGCGTCGGCGCGCGCGCTGCCGGCGCTCTCAACCTCCGGCGGAGGAAGGGAGCCGGCCGCGGCGCGCGATCAGCCGCGCAGGAGTTTCGACGCCAGATCCGCCAGGCCGCCCGGCATGGCATTGTCGTCCGGCAGGCGCCCCTGCGGCGTGAGCTGGTCGATGAGTTGCGGCAGCAGTGCCGCGAGCCCGCCCGCTGCTTCCTGCTGCGGGATGCCAAGCTGGTTCGCGATGCCGCCAATCGTGTCGCCCCCGAGCGCGCTCGAAAGCTGATCGCCGTTGATCGCGGTGTTCGGGCCGGTACCGACCCACGACGCCGCCGCATTGCCGAGCCCCGCGTTCTGGAACTGCTGCAGCAGGCCGGCGAGTCCGCCCGGCTGGTTCTGCAGCAGGTTCATCGCGATCTGCAGCAGCGCGCCACCCGTTCCCTGCGCTCCCTGCTGCTGCCCGCCGCCCAACACGCTTCCCAGCACCTGGCCGGCCAGTCCGTCCAACAATCCCATTTTGCTCTCCTTGGAGTTTGCGACAGATCGGGCATTGTTGGCGCTTCGAATCCATTCCGCAAGCATCTTCGGTGCTGGCCATTGCGCATGGGGCCATCCTGCGTGGTTTACCATGTGGGCTATCGCAACCTTACCGACATCATGCGTACGCTAACTCCCCAACAGGCGCTGCTGCTCTCCGTCGCTGCCGCGCTCACGACCATCGGCATGAAGACCGGTGCGTGGTGGCTCACTGGATCGGTCGGCTATCTTTCGGATGCTCTCGAATCGCTCGTCAACCTCGCAGGGGCATCCTTTGCGCTGCTGATGGTCTCCTTTGCGCGGGCGCCGGCCGACCCCGCGCACCCCTATGGCCACGGCAAGGCCGAATACTTCTCCGCCGCATTCGAGGGCGTGATGATCTTCATCGCCGCGCTGGCGATCCTGTTCGTCGCCGGCGAGCGCCTGCTTCATCCGCAGCCGCTGGGCGAGCTGGGCATCGGCACCGGGCTGTCGGTCGGGGCGAGCCTGGTCAACTTCGTCGTCGCGCGCATCCTCTTCCAGGTCGGGCGCGCGCACCGCTCGCTGGCGCTGGAGGCAGACGCTCGCCACCTGATGACGGACGTGTGGACCACTGCCGGGGTGGTCGTCGGCGTCGCCCTCGCGAGTGCAAGCGGTCTCGGGTGGCTGGATCCGCTCATCGCCGCGGCAGTCGCGCTGAACATCCTGCGCGAAGGCTGGGGGCTGATGCAGCGCTCGGTCGATGGACTGATGGACCGCGCGCTCGCCGCCGAGGACATCGAACGCATCGAGGCGGTGCTCGCCTCATTCACCGCCCGCGGCTGCCGTTTCGCCAACCTCAAGACCCGCGTTGCCGGAGCGATGCATTTCGCGCATGTGGACATCCGCCTGCCGGGCGACTGGTCGGTCGCTCGCGCCCATGCGCTTGCCGACGAAGTCGAGCGGGCGGTTGAACTGCAGGCCGACGCGCGTCTGACGACGCATGTGGAGCCGGCTGAGTAGCGCCTGCGGCGATGTCGGGGACGCTGCGTGGAGACAGGCAGCCCCGGGGGAGCGCTCAGCGGCCGGTGCGATGCCGGGCGCGTTCCTCGGGTGTCCACACCTCGCCCGCCCCTTCGCGGTGATCGCGTCGCGTGAAGGCCGACTTGTAGCCGGTGAACATCGCGAGCACGTAGTTCTGCCGGTGCCACCAGGTGGCCCACAGCACTCCGGCGAGGTGGAAGCCCGCGAGCGTGAGCAGGGCTTTGGCCATGAACTTGTGCACCACCTCGAGGTTTTCGTCCCACATCGTCGGCACGATCTCGGCCAGCGGACCTTCGAGCTGCTGTGCGGCGTACAGCATCGTGCCGATCACGGTGTTGCATAGCAGCATCGTCAGCAATAGATACACCATGAGCGCGCCCATGGGATTGTGGCTGAGATATTCGCGCGCCTTGCCCATGCGCAGCGCCGACAGCAAGTACTGCACGGTCTCGTTGACGCTGTAGGTGAAGGCCGAGAAGCGGGCGTATTGCGTGCCGACGAATCCCCAGACGATGCGGATCACGATCAGCGTGAAGATCGTGTATCCGGCGTACGCGTGCAGCGGGAACTTGTCGGTGATCAGGTAGCCCGTCGTGAAGGACACCACCAAGGTCCAGTGGAAGATGCGTACGAGAATGTCCCAGACCTTGATCCGGGTCTGTGCAAAAACTGTGCTTGCCTGCAGTCTGGCTGCGTGCGGGTCGTTCATGTCTTGTATGTGTCGTGTGTCGCCGCTGCTGGCGGTCGGGGTCGAAAATCGATTCTGAAACATAATTTTACCAGTCGACCTCGCGCGCCCGGATGATTCGGGTCAAGCCGGCCGTTAACAAGTTGGCAATGCTCTGTTGCGGAATGTGAACGGACGACCGGTCCCCCATTATCGGTGGGGAAAATCACCCGAATCGACGCCGGCGCTTGGGGTAAATCACACCTTCTGTCGGCGGAACGCGCGGTCCGCGCGTTAGTACAGACACGGCACGAGTATTGCTCGTTACGGTTGCGGGGCAGGAATTTCGCCCGCCGAGGAGGCAGCCATGAAATCCAGGAACGACATTTTTCTCGCGCGCCAGCCGATTTTCGACCGGCAGCGCAAGGTCGCTGCCTACGAGCTGCTCTTTCGCGAAGATGAATCGGGCGAAGCCCGCGTCACCGACGACGCGCGGGCCACGGCGCAGGTCATTGCGCATGCCTTCGGCCGTCTCGGCCTGAACAGCGTGATTGGCGGCCGTGCCGGCTTCGTTAATGTCGATGCGGAAATGCTGATGAGCTGTCGCGTCGAAAGCCTGCCGCGCGATCGCGTGGTGCTCGAATTGCTCGAAACCGTCACGATCGACTGCGCCGTCGTGGATCGCTGCTCCGAATTGAAGCACCTCGGCTACCGCCTCGCCCTCGACGACGTCTGCAGCGTGAGTCGCGAGATGGAGCCGCTGCTCGACATCGTGGATGTCGTCAAAATTGACATTCTCCAGCTCGAACCGGAAGCGTTGGAACGGTTGGTGCGCCGCCTGCGGCTGCATCCGGCGAAACTGCTGGCGGAAAAGGTGGATACGCTGGAGCGCGCCCGCCGTTGCGTCGAGCTCGGCTTCGATCTCTTCCAGGGCTACTTCTTCGCCCGCCCGTCCCTGCTGATGGCCTGAAAGCCGCGCGCGATCAGACGTCGCGCGCGATCTCGGCGATGATCGACGCCCCGTAGGCTTCGAGCTTGCGATCGCCGATACCCGAGATATGTGCGAGTTCCTCGATCGATGCGGGCCGCGCGAGCGCGATTTCGCGCAGCGTGGCGTCGTGAAAGATTACATACGCCGGCACATTGCGCTCGCGGGCGGTCGCCGCGCGCCAGGCGCGCAGGCGATCGAACAGCGTCAGCGGCACGCCGTCGAGGATCTCCATGCGGTTGCTGCGCGTGCGCTTCGTGCGCCGCTTCTCGGGCGCAAGCCGCAGCGCAAACCCCGACTCCCCGCGCAGTAGCGGTCGCGCCAGATCGGTCAACGTCAGCGCGTTGTGGCGGTCGTGGTCGACGGCCAGCAGGCCGCGGGCGACGAGCTGGCGGAACAGCGTGCGCCAGGTCTTCTCGTCGACGTCGGCGCCGATGCCGAAGGTGCTCACTTTGTCATGTTCCCAGTCGCGCACCTTGTCGGTGAGCTCGCCGCGCAGCACATCGATCACGTGGCCAGCACCGAAACGCTGGCCGGTGCGGAACACGCCCGACAGCGCCTTGCGCGCGGCATCCGTGGCGTCCCAGGTGCTCGGCGGTTCCAGGCAGTTGTCGCAGTTCCCGCAGGGCTGGCCTGTCTCGCCGAAATGCGCGAGCAGATGCTGGCGGCGGCAGGCGGTCGTCTCGACCAGGCCGACGAGCGCGTCGAGGCGGGCACGGCCGCGGCGCTTGAAGTCCTCGTTGCCCTCGGATTCGTCGATCATGCGCCGCTGCTGCACGATGTCCTGCGCGCCCCAGGCCATCCACGCCTGCGAAGCGAGGCCGTCGCGGCCCGCGCGGCCGGTTTCCTGGTAGTAGCCCTCGATCGATCGCGGCAGGTCGAGGTGGGCGACGAAGCGCACGTCGGGCTTGTCGATGCCCATGCCGAAGGCGATCGTCGCGCACATCACCAGCCCGTCCTCGCGCAGGAAGCGGCTCTGGTTTGCCGCGCGCACGTCCTGCGGCATCCCGGCGTGATAGGCCAACGCGCGGATCCCCTGTTCCTCCAGCCACGCGGCGGTCTCCTCGACCTTGCGCCGCGACAGGCAATAGACGATGCCGGCGTCGCCCGCGTGGTCGTCGCGGATGAAGGCGAGCAGCTGGTTGCGCGGGTTGTCCTTGTCGACCATGCGATAGCGGATGTTCGGCCGGTCGAAGCTGGAGATGAAGCGGCGTGCGGTGGCGAGTCCCAGGCGCTGCGCGATCTCCTCGCGCGTCTCGGCGTCCGCCGTCGCGGTCAGCGCGATGCGCGGCACGCCCGGGTAGCGCTCCGACAGCACCGAGAGCTGCAGGTACTCCGGGCGGAAGTCGTGGCCCCACTGCGACACGCAGTGCGCCTCGTCGATCGCGAACAGCGCAATGCGGCCGGCCTCGTGCAGGCGGTCGAGCGTCGCCAGCAGCCGGCCGGTGAGCAGGCGTTCTGGCGCCACGTACAGCAGGTCGAGCCGACCGCCGACGAGGTCGCGTTCCACCGTGACGGATTCGTCGGCCGCCTGGCTCGAGTTCAGGTAGGCTGCCGCCACGCCAGCCTCCTTCAGGGCGCTGACTTGGTCCTGCATCAGGGCGATCAGCGGCGACACGACCACGGCAGTGCCGGGGCGCAGCAGGGCCGGAACCTGGTAGCACAGCGACTTGCCGCCCCCGGTGGGCATCAATACCAGCGCGTCGCCGCCTGCCGTCACGTGTTCGACGATGGCCTGTTGTTCGCCGCGGAAGGCGGTGTAGCCGAAGACGTGCTCGAGGACGTGGAGCGGGGAGGGCGTGGCGTGTGCGGTCATCGCGGGCATTGTACCGGGGCAGGCCGGCTCTAAACAGGCTGGGAAGCGCCCAGGTTACGTTTCATGGTAATGTCAATGGGATGGGTGCGCCCGGCAGGCGCCGACCGGGGTTCGACTCCGGTCGATGACGGTGTTATCGTTCGTCTATCACTAAAGTTGCGGGTCATGCACGGCGGGGGATCCCATGCGGAAGACCAACGTTTCGAAGCTCTACGAGGCTTATCCTCACCTCGTGCGGATCGACGAGTTGTGGGGAACGCGCGACTGCCGCGAGTTCATCAACCGGCTCATGAACGACACGCGCGACGGCCAGCGGCGAGGCTTTCCCGGCGACCATGCGCGCACGATCCTGCGTCTGCTGATGGAGCACGATCGCGAGTTTCCGGAATTCGAGGAAAACATCACGTCCGACTGGCGCGACACCGTGGGCGAGTCGCGGCGGGGAATCCAGGGGTGACGTGTCGTAGATGAGCCTTCCCGATGAAGATCTGCTCGAATTCGCGGCCGAAGCGCAACTCCAGCCGGTCGCCGTGTCTGCCCGGTGGAAGGTCGCGATCGTCGATGACGACGAAGATGTCCATCGCAGCACCGAGCTGAGCCTCGCCAACACCGAGATCCTGGGGCGTCCGCTCGCTTTCCTGCATGCCCGTTCCGCCGCCGAGGCGCGTACGCTGTTCGCCGCCGAGCGCGACATCGCGGTGATCCTGCTCGACGTCGTGATGGAAACGCAGGATGCCGGCTTGCAGCTCGTCGACGAGATCCGCCATCGTTTTCACATGCGCGACGTGCGCATCATCCTGCGCACCGGCCAGCCCGGGTACGCGCCGGAACTCGACGCGATCCGCGACTACGACATCAACGACTACAAGAACAAGTCGGAGCTCTCTCGTACCCGGCTGTACGCGGCACTCACCGCCGCGATCCGTGCCTACCAGCAGATCCGCATCGTCAGCGCGAGCCGTGCCGGGCTGGCGCATATCGTGCGCGGTAGCGCCGAACTGCTGCGCTGCGAGGGGCTCGCCGACTTCGCGGGCGGCGTGATCACGCAGATCGCCGGCTTGCTCGCGCTGCCGCCCGAAGGGCTGGTGTGTGCGCGCCGTGACGCCGGCGCGCCGTGCGAAGTGATCGCGGCAGCCGGCCGTTTCGGCCACGCCACCCGCCAGCCGCTCGACGCGCTGCAGGATCCGGCCATCCGCACGATCCTCGAACGCGCGCTGACGCAGCGTGCGAACGTCGTCGAACCGGGGCAGGGCATCGCGCTGTACTTCGGCTCGCGGCCCGGGCGCGACCTCGCCGCCTACGTGGAAACGGGTTACCTGGCCGACGAGCTCGATCCGGCCCTGCTCGAAGTGTTCTGTGCGAACGTGTCGGTGTGCCTGGACAACGTCGATCTCGTGCAGCGGCTCAACGAGTATTCGTATTTCGATCCGCTCGTGCAGTTGCCCAACCGTCGGCAGTTGCTGGAGCTGCTCGACGCACATCTGCGCGAGCATGACGGCCGTCGCGGCGTGCTCGCGGTGGTGGACGTCGACCATTTCGGCGAGATCAACGGCGCCTTCGGCTATCAATACGGCGATGCGCTGCTCAAGGGCGTCGCCGCGCGCATCGTTGCCGGCTGCGGCACTCATGTCAGTGTCGCGCGGGTGGGCAGCGACAGCTTTGCGGTGTTCTGGACGGCCCACGATGCGGACGTGAGCTGTCTCGACGGCCTGTTCGCCGATCCGCTGGAGGTCGAAGGCGAGAGCGTCATCGTGTCCGTGACCGTGGGTATCGTCCGCCTCGACGACGTCGCCGGGGACGGTAGCGAGGCGCTGGAGGACGGTTACCTCGCGCTCAAGCGCGCGAAGCAGGCCGAGCGAGGGTCCGTCGCGCGCTACAACCGCGGCGTCAGCGAGGAAATTCGCGGGCGCGTGAACCTGTTGCACAACCTGCGTGGCGCCTTCGGCGCGAACGAACTGTTCCTCGTGTTCCAGCCGCAGATCGAACTCGCGAGCGGGCGCTGTGTCGGGGCCGAGGCCCTGCTGCGCTGGCGCACGAGCGACGGGGCGATGATTCCCCCCGACCGCTTCATCCCGCTGGCCGAGCGCTCGGGTCTGATCGTGGCGATCGGCGAGTGGGTGCTGCGGCGTGCCTGCGAGGAGGCCGCGCGCATGGCACGGGCGGGGCACGGCGCGGTGCGCATGGCGATCAACGTTTCGGTGATCCAGTTCCGCGATCCGCACTTCCTCGGCCGCCTGCGCGCCGCGATCGAGGACAGCGGCGTGTCGCCGAGGCAGATCGAGCTGGAGATCACCGAGTCGGTCGCGATGGGCGAGGGCGACCGCATGATCGAGCTGTTCGGGCACGTCAAGGCGATGGGGCTGGATATCGCGATCGACGACTTCGGCACGGGCTTCTCGTCGCTCAGCCACCTGCAGCGCATGAACGTCGACCGCCTGAAGATCGACCGCGCCTTCATCAACGACATCGGCGGTGCCGGCAAGGGGGGCGATATCGCCGGCCTCGTGTGCGGGCTGGGCGACCGGCTGGGCATCGAGCTGATCGCCGAAGGCATCGAGCAGGCCGAGCAGGCCGGGCGGCTTCAGGCGATGGGCTGCCAGCTCGGCCAGGGCTACCACTTCGCGCGGCCGATGCCGGCCGACGACTGGCGCGTCTGGCTGGCCGAGCACTCGTCGGGATCGGGCGCGCAGCCCGGATGCTGAACGCGCGCGGCCTGCCGCACCAAGCACCGCGCGCGGTGACGAGCGATGCTGCGGAAGACATGGTCGCGCCGTGGTCCGGCGATGAGCGTTGCCGTGTGACCGCAGGATCTGCCACGAACGTCGCCTGATGCGCCCGGTCCGCCTCTCTCGGCTGCTGTTCCTGCGCTCGCTGCTGGTCGCGACGCTGACTTTCGCAGTCGTCTACGGCCTGATGGAGCTCTGGCTTTTGCCGCAGATCGACCGCGACACTACCCTGCGGCAGCATCAGATCTCGCACGCGGTCGCGGCCCAGATCGAGGCGCAGGTCACGCGTCCGGAAGCGGCGGTGCGTGCGATCTCGCAGGTCCTGGTGACGGGCGATCCGTGGAGCCCCGAGGCGGTTTCGGCGCTGCTCGACCGCCTCGTCGACAGCAATGACGCCCTGGCGGCCGTGTACGCGCTCGACGACGACGGCAGGATCTTTGCCGTGGGGCTGCCGCCGGAACGCCGCCGGTCGCGAGCCGAGCTTGTCGGGCGCGACGTGTCGCTGCATCCGCTGGTGGCGGCGCTGAAGCGCGCGCCGGGCGTGCATTGGTCAGACGTCGTGCTGTCGCCGTCAGCGGGCGACGCGCTCGCGGTGGTCGCCGTGCGGCATGCGGGGGTGACGCTGTTCGGGGAACTGTCGTCCGGGCCGCTGCTGCACGCCGTTGGTGACGTGATGGACGACGGTGGGCTGCGCACGCTGCTGCTGGATGGCCGCGGGGCGCTCCTCGGCGACACCGCCGGCCTGAAGGCCGGGGCGGTGCCCGTGCTCGCCGACGTGCCGCACGAGGCGCGGCACGACCACGACGACGGCAGCCGTCAGGTGCTCCTGACCGTGGACGGCATCGACATGATCGGCAGCAGCGTGCCGGTATCGCCGCTGGGCTGGCAGGTGCTCGTGATCCGGCCGCAGTCGGAGGCGTTCCGGGCTTCGCAAACGGCCGAACTGATCATGCTCGTCGGGCTGGCAACGGCCTGGATCGTCGGCCTGGTCGGCGCAGCGATCCAGGCCGGCTATTTCGGCCGCCTGTTCCGCGACCTGTCGCTCTTCGCCCGTGGCGTCGAACGGGGGCGCTACGACCTGGCGTGGAGGTCTTCGCGGGTGCGCGAGTTCAACCGGCTCGCCGCCGCCTTCCAGCACATGGGGCAGGCGATCCGCGAGCGCGAGGCGGCGATCGTGGCGAGCCAGGCGGAGCTGCAGGAGCTCAACCAGACGCTCGAGACGCGCGTCGCCGAGCGCACAGTGGAGCTGCACCGCAGCAACGAGGAGCTTTCAGGGGCACTCGAAACCCTGCGGCGGACGCAGGAGGAACTGGTCCGCTCCGAGAAGATGGCTGCGCTCGGTGCGCTCGTCGCCGGTGTCGCGCATGAGCTCGGCACGCCGCTGGGCAACAGCCTGATCGCCGCGAACACCGTGCGCGACCAGACGCGCGCGCTGCGGCGCGAGCTCGAATCCGGGCTGCGGCGTTCAACGCTGGAGCGCTATCTCCAAGACACGGAGGCCGGCAACGCGATCATCGAGCGCAACCTGGAGCGTTCCGCGGCACTCGTCGCGAGCTTCAAGCAGGTCGCGGTGGACCAGTCGAGCGCGCAGCGGCGCGAGTTCGGCCTGGGCGAGGTGGTCGACGAGATCGTCATGACGCTGCGCCCTTCGCTGAAGCGCCTGCCGTTCCGCCTGGTGACCGAGGTCGATGTGTCGGCGCGGCTCGACAGTTACCCCGGCGCGCTCGGGCAGGTGCTCGCGAACCTCATCAACAATGCCGTCCTGCATGGTCTGGAAGGGCGGAACGAGGGCGAGGTGCGGATCGTCGGCCGCGCCGAGGGCGCCGACTGGGTGTTGCTGGAGGTCAGCGACGACGGGTGCGGCATCCCGCCGGAGCTGCAGGGGCGCATCTTCGAGCCCTTCTTCACGTCGCGCCTCGGCAAGGGCGGCAGCGGCCTGGGCCTGCACATCGTGCACAGCCTGCTGTCGAACGTGCTCGGCGGCACGATTTCGGTCGTCAGTCAGCCGGGGGCGGGGACGACGATGCGCGTGCGTCTGCCGCGTGTCGCGCCGCTCACGGCACAGGCGGGCGTGAGCGCAGGGGGGCCGTCGGCGGGCTGAGCGCCGCGCCGGCGTCAGAGACTGCGGATGCGCCCGATCAGGGCGGTCGTCGAGCGGTCGTGCTCGAACGGGATGGAATGCACCGTCCCGCCCCAGCCGCTCACTTCCGCGGCGCCAACGATGCGGTCCACCGGCCAGTCGCCGCCTTTCACCAGCACCTCCGGGCGTGCGTCGAGGATGCGCTGCAGCGGCGTGTCCTCGTCGAACCACGTGACGAGATCGACGCATTCCAGCGCGGCCATCACGGCGGCGCGGTCCTCCAGCGGATTCACCGGTCGGTCGTCGCCCTTGCCAAGCCGCTTCACCGACGCGTCGGTGTTCAGCGCGACGACCATCGCCGCGCCGAGCGCGCGCGCCTGCGCGAGGTAGGTGACATGCCCGCGGTGCAGGATGTCGAAGCAGCCGTTGGTGAACACGAGCGGGCGCGACAGGGCCGCGGCGCGGGCGCGCAGCGCCTCGGGGGGGCAGATCTTGCCTTCGAAGGCGGGGCGAGGGTAGGGCATCGGTTCCTGAGAGCGGGACGGGGACCGCGTGCGGTCCCGGAAGGCGCGATTCTAGCGCGCGCGCCCGGGATGCGCCTGCCGGCGTCTCATGCGGGATGCGCGGCGCGCCACTCTGCGAGGGCGGCGATGCCGTCGTGCAGGTCTGCGATGACGCGGATGCCCGGCAGCTTGCGCTGCTGCTCGCGCACGGCCAGACCGCCGGCCCAGAGTGCAATGCTGGCGGGCAGGCGGGCGCGTAGCGTGTTGAGGCCCTCGACCGCCTGGCGCGGCGGATAGGCCGCGCTGAAGGACAGCGCGACGACGTCGATGCCGGCCTGCGTGGCGGCGTGCTCGATGTCGGCGAGCGGCGTCTGGGTGCCGAGCGAGGTGCAGTGCGCGCCCTCGGGCGCAAACATGGCCTCGGCCATCAGCAGGCCGAGCGAATGCAGTTCGTTCGGGAAGGTCGTGAGCAGGATGGACGGCGCCCCGCCATGCCCGCCGTGGTTCGCGATGGCGCCGCGCAACACGTTGTGCACCTGCTCGGTGTACAGGTGTTCGCCGGCCACGCTCAGTTCGCCGCGCAGCCACGCCTGCCCGACCGCATCGGTGAGGGGGGTGAGCGTGTCGGTGAGGAAGCGCTGCAGGCCCTGTTTAAGCAGGCTTTGTTGCAGTGCGCGCTGGAGGGCTGCGCCGTCCTGCCGCTGCATGAAGGCGAGCAGGGTGTTCCAGCCGGCGGGGGCAGCGGGCGGAGCGGCCTCGGGCGACGCCTCGAGCAGCTGCGCGAGTTCTTCCGTGCTGGCCGCGACGATGCGCGACGGGCGCAGGCCCTGGTCGAGAAGGCGGCGGATGAGGCGCAGTTTGTCCACCTGTGCGGCGGGGTACACGCGCTCGCCGTTGGCGTCGCGCAGGGGCTGCGGAAAGCCGTAGCGGCGCTCCCACACGCGCAGCGTGTCCTTGGGCAGCCCGGTGTCGCGTTCGACCGCGGCAATGCCGAAGCCGTCGGGGTGGTTGGCGAGATTTTTCATTTTGTCGTGGACAAATCCTTGACGCGGTGTGCGAATGGCTCTAAGTTAGAGCCGTGTACAAATTTTGTCCAGGACAAAATGAAAGCCAAGACCCTTAGGTTCTCTCTCGTGCAACGCACCCTGCTGCTTGCGGCGACGGTCGTCGCAGGTGCTGCGCTGTTCATCTACGTGACAGCTCCGCGGGCCGCTGCGGCCACGCCGGTCGATCCGTCGGCAGTGGTTTCTGTCCAGGACAATTATGCCGTGGACGAGGGGTTGGCACTGAAACTCTTCCTTCATCGCGGCGACTACGCGCCGGCGACGGTGCAGGGGTGCTCATCATGAACATGCGCGAAGCCTTCCCGTGGGAGCCGCGTCCGGCGCGGCGGATTGCGGTCGTCGGCGCGGGGATCTCCGGCCTGGCCTGTGCGTGGATGCTGTCGCGCGAGCATGACGTGACCGTCTTCGAGGCCGGCAAGCAGGCGGGCGGGCACACGAACACGGTCGACGTGACGCTGGACGGGGTGACTCACCCCGTCGACACCGGCTTCCTGGTGTTCAATCGCCGCACCTACCCGAACCTGATCGCGCTCTTCGGCCTGCTCGGCGTCGAGGCCGTCGAGACGGAGATGTCGTTTTCCGTGAGCCTCGCGCAGCCGGACCTGGAGTGGTCGGGAACCAGTCTGCGCAGCCTCTTCGCCCAGCCGGGCAATGCGGCGCGGCCGGGGTTCTGGCGCATGCTGCGCGACATCCTGCGCTTCAACCGCGAGGCCCCCCGGTTCGCGCTTGGCGGCGACGGGGCGGCGGGGCTGCGGCTGGGTGAATACCTGGCGGCGAACCGCTACAGCCGCGAGTTTCGCGACTGGTACCTGTTGCCGATGGCTGCGGCGATCTGGTCTTGCCCGACGCGGGCCATGCTCGACTATCCCCTCGAGACCTTCGTGCGCTTCTGCGACAACCACGGCCTGCTGCAGATCGCCGATCGGCCGCAGTGGATGACGGTGCGCGGGGGAGGGCGCGAGTACGTGCGGCGCATGTGCAGTCAGCTCGACGACCTGCGTCTCGACACGCCGGTGCTGGGGGTGTTTCGCGACGCCAACGCGGTGTGGGTGCATACCCCGGAGCGGGTCGACCGTTTCGACGAGGTCGTGTTCGCGTGCCACAGCGACCAGGCGCTGGCGATCCTCGGCGGCGATGCGACGGCAGGCGAGCGGGAGATCCTGGCGGCGGTGCGCTATCAGCCCAACCGCGCCGTGCTGCATACCGATGCCAGCCTGCTGCCGCGGCGGCAGGGCGTCTGGGCGGCGTGGAACTACGCCGCGGCCCCGGGCGGGGAGAGTGCGGAGCCCGTCCCGGGCGCCGTCTCGGTCAGCTACCTGATCAACCGGCTGCAGCCCGTGCCGTTCGACACGCCGGTGGTGGTGACGCTGAATCCCGTGCGCGAACCGGACCCGGCGCGCGTGCTGGCGAGTTTCGACTATGCCCATCCGGTGTTCGACGCCGCGGCGGTGGCGGCGCAGCGTGCGCTCGGCGGCATCCAGGGCGTGCGCCGCACGTGGTTCGCGGGCGCGTGGACCGGCTACGGATTTCACGAGGACGGCCTGAAGTCTGCCTTGCCGATTGTCGAGGCGCTGGGCGGTCGCGTGCCCTGGCGCGGGAGTGCGCGCGGGAGTGAGAGCGTCGTGGAGGCGTGCGGCGCATGAGCGCGGCGCACGACCCGCTGATGCCGGCCGTGTGTTTCGGCGCGGTGTTTCACGAGCGCCACGCGCCGGTGCACAACCGCTTCATGTATCCGACCGCCTTCCTGCGCCTGCCCTTGTCGCGGTTGGACGACCTGTCCGTGCCGCTGCTCGGGGTCGAGCGCGCGAACGTCTTCTCGTTTCGCAGCCGCGACCACGGTCCGCGCGACGGCACGCCGCTGCTGCCGTGGCTGAGTGGCTTGCTCGCGCGCCACGGGCTGGTCGGGGTCGCCGACGGCGAGGTGGTGCTGCAGACGATGCCGCGCATGCTGGGCTTCCTGTTCAATCCCGTGAGTTTCTGGTTCTGTCACGACCGTGCCGGCGCCCTCCGGGTGGTGCTCGCCGAGGTGAGCAACACCTTCGGCGAACATCACAACTACCTCATCCATCACCGCGACCTGGGGCCGATCCGCCCCGGCGACGAGATGCGCGCGATCAAGGTTTTCCATGTGTCCCCCTTCCTGCCCGTGGCAGGCGAATACCGCTTCCGTTTCCGCGCCGCAGGCGTCGTTCCGGCCGTCGCGATCGATTACTGGGAGGGCGGCGAGCTCCGCCTCAGTACGGCGGTCGGCGGGCGCGCCCGACCCCTCGATGGCTCGGCGATGCTCGCCTGGCTGCTGCGCTATCCGCTCATGACCCTAGGTGTCGTCGCGCGAATCCACTGGCAGGCGCTGCGCCTGTGGCTGAAAAGGGTCCGCTTCTTTCACAAACCGTTGCCCCCGCTGGAGGAAACCACGCGATGAATTCCCTCGAAAATACGCTCGCGAAACCGGTGGCGTGGTCGGCGTCCAGTGCGCCGCGCGCGACCCGGCTGGCGCTGGGGTTGCTCGAATCGCTCGAGGGTGGGGCGCTGGCGCTCGAGTTGCCCGGGGGCGAGACCCTGCGCCTCGGTCATGGCCCGCTGCGTGCGCACTGGCGCGTGCGCGACCACGAGACCTTCGCGGCGGCGCTGGCACGTGGCGACATCGGTCTCGGCGAGACCTACCTGGCCGGGCTCTGGGACACCGACGACCTGACCGCACTGCTGACGCTGCTGGCGGAGAACCGCACACGCCTGGCGCGCGCCGTTTACGGGCGCCTGCTGCCGTTGGTGGGCTACCGCCTGTGGAACGCGTTGCGCGCGAACACGCGCAGCGGGGCGCGGCGCAACATCGAGGCGCACTACGACCTCGGCAACGACTTCTACGCGCTGTGGCTCGATCCCACGATGAGCTATTCGGCGGCCCTCTTCGGCGATGCCGCGGAGCCGCTCGAGGCGGCCCAGCGGCGCAAGTATCGGCGCATCCTCGAGCGCCTCGATGCGCAGCCGGGTCAGACGATCCTCGAGGTCGGCTGCGGCTGGGGCGGCTTCGCCGAGATCGCGGCAAAAGAGTTCGGCTGTCTCGTGTTCGGCATCACGCTCTCGCCCGCGCAGCTTGCCCATGCGCGCGCCCGCGCCGAGCGCGAAGGTTTCGCCGATCGCGCGACCTTCGCGCTGTGCGACTACCGCGACGTGCTCGGCGAGTACGACCACGTCGTGTCCATCGAGATGATCGAGGCGGTCGGGGAGCGCTTCTGGCCGACCTATTTCGCGACGCTCTCGCGCCGCCTGCGGCGCGGCGGTCGCTGCGTGGTGCAGGCGATCACGATCGACGAAGCCCTGTTCCCGCGCTACCGGCGGGGAACGGACTTCATCCAGCGCTACATCTTCCCCGGCGGGATGCTGCCGACGCCGGCCATCGTGCGCCGTCAGGCCGAGACGGCCGGACTCGCACTGGTCGGGGACTTCGCCTTCGGACGCGATTACGCACGCACGCTGGAACGCTGGCGCGTGCAATTCGACGAGAAGCGCGCCGAGGTCGCGGCGCAGGGCTTCGACGCGCGCTTCATGCGGCTGTGGCGCTTCTATCTGGCGTACTGCGAGGCCGGTTTCCTCGTTGGCGACATCGATGTCCATCACTTCGAACTTGCCCACCGCTGAGCGGGCGGGGTTGCGGCCGCTGCTGCTTGCGGGCTGCATCGCGATCGCGTGCGTGCTCGGGGGCGGGCGCGCGGCCGCGTCCGGACTCGAGGCGCGGGCGCCGGGCGTCGGCGCGGGTTGGGGCGTCGTGGGGCAGGGCACGATGCGCTGGTTCGGTCTCGCGCTCTACGACGCCAGCCTGTGGACGCGCGGTGCCTCGCCCTGGCGCCCCGAGCGGCCCTTCGCGCTGGAGATCCGCTACGCGCGACCGATCCGCGGCGAGCGCCTCGTCGCGGCCAGTCTCGACGAGATGGCGCGTCTCGGGTTCGCGGACGCGGAGCGGCGCGAGACCTGGCGACCGCTGCTGGCGCGGGCATTCCCGTCCGTCGAACCCGGCGACACGATCGTCGGGCTGGCGGAACCCGACGGTCGGGTGGCTTTCTACCATCGCGGGGCGCTGACCGCCGAGTTGCGTGACGCGGACTTCGCGCGCGCCTTCTTCGCGATCTGGCTCGACCCGCGCACGCGCGAGCCGGCCCTGCGTTCAAGCCTGCTGGGGATCGGCGATGAAGGTTGAGCGCGGACCCGCCCTGGCGTACGGCGTGCTGGGGTTGCCGCTGGCCTTCGCCGCGCTGCCGATCTATGTGCACGCACCCAAGCTCTACGCGGATGGCCTGGGCCTTCCGCTCGCGGCGATCGGCGCCGTCCTGCTCGGCGTGCGCATCGTCGATGCCGTCACCGATCCGATCATCGGCTGGGCGAGCGATCGTTTCGTGGCGCGACGTGCGTGGATCGTCGCGGCGCTGCCGCTGCTGGCCGCAGGATTCATCGCGCTGCTCGGTCCGCCGGCCGGTGCCGGGCTCCTGTGGCTGGCGGCGTCGCTGCTGCTCGTCACGCTCGGCTACTCGCTCGCCACCATCAACTACGCCGCGTGGGGCGCGGAACTGGCCGATACGCCCGATGGGCGCACGCGCGTGGTCGCAAGCCGCGAGGGCTTCGCGCTGGCGGGCGTCGTGCTCGCGGCCGGATTGCCCTCCGTGCTTGGGAACGACCCCGCCAGCGGCCTGGCGTGGCTCGGCTGGACCTTCCCCTTCATTCTCCTGCTCGGCGCGGGGCTCACCTTGCGCTTCGCGCCGGCGGTGGTGAAGGTGGAAGGCGGCGCGGTGTCCCTGCGCTCGGCCATGCGCGACGCGCTCGCCTGTCGTCCCTTCGCGCGATTGCTCGTGGTGTTCGCCGCGAACGGCATCGCCGCCGCGATCCCCGCCGCGACGGTGCTGTTCTTCGTCTCCGACGTGCTGCAGGCCGAATCCGCATCGGGCCTGTTCCTCATCCTGTATTTCCTCGCCGGGGCCGCGAGCATGCCCCTGTGGGTGCGTTGCGCGTCGGTCTTCGGAAAGCACCGTGCCTGGCTGATCGCCATGCTGCTCGCGATGGCGGTGTTTGCCTGGGCGGCGACGCTCGGCGCGGGCGACCTGCGCAGCTTCGCGCTGATCTGCGTGCTCTCGGGTGCGGCCCTGGGGGCGGACCTGGCCCTGCCGGCGGCCATGCTCGCGGATCTGCTCGCCCGGGAGCGTTCGGCGGGGCCGCGCGCGGGCGCCTGGTTCGGGTGGTGGAACCTTGTCTCCAAGGCCAATCTCGCGATTGCCGCCGGGCTCGCGTTGCCGCTCCTCGACCGGCTGGGCTACGCACCCGGCACCCGCGACCCCGACGCGCTGGCCGTCCTCGCGGGGGTGTACGCACTGTTGCCGGTGGCGCTCAAGGCGCTGGCGGTGTTTCTGCTGTGGCGTTACCGGAGTGATCTGATGGAGGAGGAGCGGCGATGCGCCGAATGCTGATGACCCTTGCGATGGTCGCGGGGATGGCCGGTTGCGCCGGCATCGATGTGCAGGAGTACGCCGCCGAAACGCCGGTCCTCGACCTGCGCACCTACTTCGATGGCACGCTCGACGCCTACGGCATGTTCCAGGATCGCTCGGGCAAGGTCGTCAAGCGCTTCCATGTCGTCATCGAGGCGAGCTGGCGCGGGGATGTGGGCACGCTCGACGAGCGCTTCACCTACTCGGACGGCACCACCCAGCAGCGCGTATGGACGATTACGCGGCACGGCGCGCACCGCTACGGTGGCGTCGCGGCCGATGTGGTCGGCGAGGCGCAGGGCGAGGCGCGCGGCAACGCGCTGCGCTGGCGCTACGTGCTCGCGCTGCCGGTCGGCGACCGGATCTGGCACGTCGATTTCGACGACTGGATGTTCCTGATGGACGAGCGCGTGATGCTGAACCGATCGGTGATGAGCAAGTTCGGCGTCCGTCTCGGCGAGGTCAGCCTGTCCTTCGTGAAGAGAAAGGCGCATGCGCTTCCTTGAGCCGCTCAATCCGCCGATCCGGGACTGGCGCGGCCTGCGCGTCTGGCTGGTCGGTGGCTCGGCCGGGATCGGCGCGGCGCTGGCGCGCGATCTTGCCGCTCGCGGTGCGCGGCTCGCGCTCTCGGCGCGCGATGCCGACCGCCTCGCCGCGGTCGCCGCCGAGTGCCCCGGCAGTCTTGCGCTGACGATGGACGTCACGCGGGGGGCGCCGGAATACGCGTGCGTGCGCGACGATCTGCTCGCCGCCTGGGGTGGCATCGACCTCGTCGTCCTCAACGCCGGCACCTATCGGCCGATGCGCGCGTGGGAGCTCGAGCCGGAGGCGGTGCGCGCGACCCTCGACGTGAATCTGCTCGGGGTGATTGACGGTGTCGCGAGCGTCCTCCCGACCCTTCTCGCGCAGGAGCGCGGCGCAATCGCGATCGTCGGCAGCGTTGCGGCCTACCGCGGACTGCCGCAGGCGGCGGCCTACGGCGCGTCGAAGGCCGCGCTCGTCAACTTCGCCGAGTCCCTGTATCTCGACCTCGCGCCGCGCGGGGTCGCGGTCCACCTCATCAGTCCGGGCTTCGTCGCAACCCGCCTCACGGCGCAGAACCCCTTCACGATGCCCGCCCTGATGCAGCCCGAGGACGCTGCGGCGGAGATCGTCGCCGGATTCGCCCGCGGCGACTTCGAGACCCACTTCCCGCGCCGCTTCACGCGACTGATGAAGCTGCTGCGCGTCCTGCCGTACCGGCTGTACTTTCCGCTCGTGCGGCGGGTAACCGGCTCATGACGCGCGCAGCCGCCGAAAGGCTCGCCGATTTCTATGCGACGCTCACGCCGCAGTCGCTCGCGTCCCTCGCGGACTTCTACGCACCGGACGCACGTTTTGTCGATCCCTTCAACGACGTCACCGGCCTCGACCCCATCGCGCGCATCTTCCGCCACATGTTCGCGACCGTCGAGACGCCGCGCTTCGAGGTGACGAGCTGTCTCGCGGGCGAGCAGCAGGCCATGCTGGCGTGGACCTTCCGCTTCGGCGCCGGGCGCGCGTGCCGCGAGATCCGCGGCGTCACGCACCTGCGTTTCGATGCCGACGGGCGGGTCGTCGAGCACATCGACCACTGGGATCCCGCGCGCCAGCTCTACGAGCACATTCCCCTGATCGGCTGCATCCTGCGCACCTTGCGGCACCGTCTCGCCGCACCTTGATCGCTGCTGCGACCGGGCGAATATCACATATTGCGCTGCAATATGTTGATAAAGCTCAAAAACTCGTATTGCGACCGGAGAACCCGCTATGGCATGATCAATTCGCATTCGCTGAAATACGGCTCGCGGGAGCCGCCGCATTCGATGGGGGTTGGGACATGAGTCTTGCCGGTCGTCATGCAGTCGCCGTATCCCTCGTGATCGCCGCGCCGGCCCTCCAGGCCCAAAGCCGCTACAACCTCCAGCCCCCTGCCACCGGCATCGCCGCGCAGATCTACGACATGCACACGCTCATGTTGCTGATCTGCCTGCTCATCTTCGTGATCGTGTTCGGCGTGATGTTCTGGGCGGTGATCCACCACCGCAAGTCGAAGGGCGCGGTCGCTGCCCACTTCCACGAGAACACTGCGGTCGAGATCGCCTGGACCGTTATCCCCATCCTCATCCTCCTCGGCATGGCCTGGCCGGCGACCCGGACGGTGCTGGAGATGAAGGACACGCGCGACCCCGACATCACCATCAAGGCCACCGGCTACCAGTGGAAATGGGGCTACGACTACCTGCAGGGCGAAGGGCAGGGCATCCGCTTCGTATCCAACCTGTCGACCCCGCGCGAGCAGGTCGACGGCAAGGCCACCAAGGGCGAGCATTATCTGGTCGAGGTCGACAACCCCGTCGTCGTCCCGGTCGGCAAGAAGATCCGCGTGCTGATGACCGCCGCCGACGTGATCCATTCGTGGTGGCTGCCGGCCTTCGGCGTCAAGCAGGACGCCATCCCCGGCTTCATCCGCGACGCATGGTTCCGTGCCGACCAGGAAGGCGTCTACCGCGGCAACTGCGCCGAGCTGTGCGGCAAGGACCACGGCTTCATGCCCATCGAAGTGCATGTCGTGTCGCAGCAGGCCTACGCCAAGTGGGTCGCTGACCGGCAGGCCGCAATGGCCGCCGCCGCCAGCGCCGGGGCGCGCGAATGGGCGCTCGCCGAGCTTGTCGAGCACGGCGCCAAGGTCTTCGCAGCGAACTGCGTCGCCTGCCATCAGGCCGACGGCAAGGGCCTGCCGCCCGCCTTCCCGCCGCTCGACGGAGCCGCCATCGTGCTCGGCGAAGCGCCCGCGCAGATCGAGGTCGTGCTGAAGGGACGTCCCGGCACGCCGATGGCCGCCTTCGGCGCGCTGCTGTCCGACGCCGACATCGCGGCCGTCATCACCTACACGCGCAACACCTGGAGCAACAAGACCGGCG
Source organism: Azoarcus sp. CIB (assembly GCF_001190925.1). Classification (NCBI taxonomy): domain Bacteria; kingdom Pseudomonadati; phylum Pseudomonadota; class Betaproteobacteria; order Rhodocyclales; family Zoogloeaceae; genus Azoarcus; species Azoarcus sp. CIB. Next base: position 4,146,679 of record NZ_CP011072.1, on the reverse strand, counting down.
AAGCCATCCAGCCCTCGCAGATCGCGGCGGCGCGGGGCAAGTGAAGCCACGAACGCCTGAACGCTTGAATCGTCAAGGAGGCAGCATGGCGGCGGTAATGCCCGATCACCTGCACGGCGACCACCATCACGGCCCCACCGGCCTGATGCGCTGGATCACGACGACCAACCACAAGGACATCGGCACGATGTACCTGGTCTTCAGCTTCATCATGTTCCTCTCGGGGGGCGTGATGGCGCTGACGATCCGCGCGGAGCTGTTCCAGCCCGGCCTGCAGGTCGTGCAGCCCGAGTTCTTCAACCAGCTCACGACCATGCACGGCCTCGTGATGGTGTTCGGCGCCATCATGCCCGCCTTCGTCGGCTTCGCGAACTGGCAGATCCCGCTGATGATCGGCGCGTGCGACATGGCCTTCGCGCGCATGAACAACTGGAGCTTCTGGCTCCTGCCGCCGGCCGCGACCCTGCTGATCGGCTCCTTCTTCGTCCCCGGCGGCGCCACCGCTGCCGGCTGGACGCTCTACGCGCCGCTCTCCGTGCAGATGGGCATGGGCATGGATCTCGCGATCTTCGCGATCCACATCATGGGCGTGAGCTCCATCATGGGCGCGATCAACATCGTCGTCACCATCCTCAACATGCGCGCGCCCGGCATGACGATGATGAAGATGCCGCTCTTCTGCTGGACCTGGCTCATCACCGCCTACCTGCTGATCGCCGTGATGCCGGTGCTCGCCGGCGCCGTGACCATGGTCCTCACCGACCGCCACTTCGGCACCAGCTTCTTCAGCGCCGCCGGCGGCGGCGACCCGGTGATGTACCAGCACATCTTCTGGTTCTTCGGCCACCCGGAGGTCTACATCATGATCCTCCCGGCCTTCGGCATCATCAGCCAGATCATCCCCACCTTCGCGCGCAAGCCGCTGTTCGGCTACGCATCGATGGTGTACGCCACCGCGTCGATTGCGATCCTCTCCTTCAGCGTGTGGGCCCACCACATGTTCACCACCGGCATGCCCGCGGCCGGTCAGCTCTTCTTCATGTACGCGACGATGCTCATCGCCGTGCCCACCGGCGTCAAAGTGTTCAACTGGATCGCCACGATGTGGCGCGGCTCGATGACCTTCGAGACGCCGATGCTGTGGGCCGTCGGCTTCATCTTCGTGTTCACCATGGGCGGCTTCACCGGCCTCATCTGCGCCATCGCCCCGATCGACATCCAGGTGCAGGACACCTACTACGTCGTCGCCCACTTCCACTACGTGCTCGTCGCCGGCAGCCTCTTCGCGCTCTTCGCCGGCGCCTACTACTGGCTGCCGAAGTGGACCGGCCACATGCCCGACGAGCGCATCGGCAAGCTGCACTTCTGGTGCTCGATCGTCTTCTTCAACATCACCTTCTTTCCCATGCACTTCCTCGGGCTGGCCGGCATGCCGCGCCGCATCCCCGACTACGCGCTGCAGTTCGCCGACTTCAACATGATGGCCTCGATCGGCGCCTTCGGCTTCGGCCTCTCCCAGCTCATCTTCCTTGCTGCGGTCGTGAAATGCGTGCGCGGCGGCGAAAAGGCCGCCGCACGTGCCTGGGAAGGCGCCGAAGGACTGGAATGGACGGTCCCGTCACCCGCGCCGCACCACACCTTCGAAGAAGCGCCGGTGGTGAAATGAACAGCCCAGCCAAAATCAGCCGTCGAGCCGGTACCGATGCGAGCGGCGTGTCGGGTGTTCGCAGAGCCGGCGAGGACTGTCTGAGCCCGCAGGGCGAGTTCCGCAGCCGGCGGCGCGAATACCCGGCGCGGCGCGGATCGCAGGCAACAACAGCATGACCCACAGCGACGACCCCGCCCGCCGCGCCGCGAACCGCCGCACCGCCCTCCTGCTGGCGGTCGTCGCGCTGCTGTTCTTCTTTGCGGCGCTCTTCAAGTTCAAGGGGCTCGCTCCATGAGTGCGCGAGCCCGCATCGCCGCCGAAAACCGCCGCTTGCTCGTGCGCCTCGCCGTCGCCGCCGTCGTCATGTTCGGCTTCGGCTTCCTGCTCGTGCCCTTCTACGAAAAGATCTGCGAAGTCACCGGCATCAACAACCTGCTCAAACCCGACACCGCCGCCAACACCCAGATCGACCTCACGCGCACCGTCACCGTCCAGTTCGACGCCAACATCCACGACCTGCCGTGGCAATTCCGCCCCCTGCAGACCCAGATCAGCGTCCACCCCGGCGAACTCGCCACCGTCGCCTACGAAGTCTCCAACACCCGCAGCGAACCCGTCACCGGCCAGGCCGTCCCCAGCTACGGCCCGCAACTCGCCGGCCAGTACTTCCACAAGCTCGAATGCTTCTGCTTCGCCAAACAGACGCTCGCCGCCGGCGAAAAACGCACCATGCCCGTCGCCTTCGTCGTCGACCCCGGCCTGCCCGCGGACGTCACGGTCATCACCCTCTCCTACACCTTCTTCGAAATCGCCGGGCGCCGCGTCGCCGGTGACGGCACGGGAGGCCGTTCGTGATCGCCATGCAGAACCACGACCCGCGCCACGCGCCGCCCCACAACGATCCCGCCACGCCGCCCCGCGCCGGCTTCCTCGCCACGCTGCGCGCCGTGCTGTGGTCCTTCATCGGCATACGGCGCCGCCACGACTACGAACACGACACCCGTTCGCTCGACCCGCGCGCAGTCGTCGTCGCCGGCCTGCTCGCAGGGCTCGCGTTTGTGCTCACCCTCGTCGCCGTCGTGCGCCTGATCGTCGGAGGCTGAGACATGGCGAGGCCAACACGGCATGACCGCAAGCCATTCGGCGGAAGGCGCTTCGCTTTTCCGCCCTACGTTCCGGCGCGCGAAAACGCCGGGGAGTCAGGAGGGTAGACATGACGCAAACCTTCGAAAAATACTTCGTCCCCGAACCCTCGAAGTACCCCATCTTCGGCTCGATCGCGCTGCTGCTCTTCGGCAGCGGTGCCGCGATGTGGCTCAACGGCTTCAAGGCCGGACCCTGGGCGTTCTTCCTCGGCATCGCGATCCTCGTCTTCATGCTGTTCGGCTGGTTCGGCCAGGTCGTGCACGAATCCGAAGGCGGCAAGTACGGCCGCAAGGTCGACCGCTCCTTCCGCTGGTCGATGGGCTGGTTCATCTTCTCCGAAGTCATGTTCTTCGCCGCCTTCTTCGGCGCGCTCTTCTACGCCCGTGTCCTCTCCGTCCCCTGGCTCGCCACCGGCGACACCATGGAACTGCTGTGGCAGGGCTTCGCCGGCGGCTGGCCCACGGCCGGCCCCGACAAGCCCGACCCCTTCACGCCGATGGGCGCCTGGGGCATCCCCGCGCTCAACACCCTCATCCTGCTCAGCTCCGGCGCGACCCTCACCTGGGCGCACCACGGCCTGCGCCACGACAAGCGAAACCAGCTCAAGCTTGGCCTGCTCGTCACCATCCTGCTCGGCGTGCTCTTCCTCAGCCTGCAGATCTACGAATACCGCCACGCCTATGCCGAACTCAACCTGCGCCTCGATACCGGCATCTACGGCTCCACCTTCTATCTCCTCACCGGCTTCCACGGCCTGCACGTCACGGTCGGCGCAATCATGCTCACGGTCATGCTCGGCCGCGCGCTGGCCGGACATTTCACCCCCGACAGCCACTTCGGCTTCGAGGCCGCCGCGTGGTACTGGCACTTCGTCGATGTCGTATGGCTGCTGCTCTTCGTCGTCGTCTACCTGCTGTAAGCGCCCGCTGCGAATGAGCCTGCGTCGTCACGTCCGCCTCCATCCCGTGCCGCTGCTCGCGGGCGTGGCGCTTGCGCTGCTCACGCTGCAACTGGGCAACTGGCAGACGCGCCGCGCCGCGGAAAAGGCCGAACTGCAGGCCGAATACCGTGCCGCGGCCGAGCGCCCCGCGCAGCCCCTCGCGCTGCCCCTCGACTCGACGCCCCCTGCCGAGTGGCAAAGCGTCGAACTCCATGGCGAATGGCTCCCCGGGCGCAGCATCCTGATCGACAACCGCGTTCACGCGGGGCGCGCGGGCTACCACGTCTTCACGCCGCTGCAACTCACAGGGCAGGGGGCCGTCGTGCTGGTCAACCGCGGCTGGATCGGGGCCGGTGCCGACCGCTCGCAACCGCCCCCCCGGATCGCCAACCCGCCCGGCGCGACCGTCGTCACCGGCCGCGTGCGCCATCCCGAAGAAAAACCCTTCATGCTCGCCGCCGACGCCCCCTCGGGCAGCGTCTGGCAGGTGCTCGATCTCGCCCGCTACCGCAGCGAAACGCGACTGCCGGTGGCCGACTTCTACGTGCAGCAGACCAGCCCCGCCGACGACGGCCTGATCCGCAGCTGGCCCGACCCCGATGCCGGCATCGAGCGCCACCGCGGCTACGCCCTCCAGTGGTACGCCCTCGCAGCCCTCGCGACGGCGCTCACCCTGTGCTACCTGTGGAACGCTTTTCGGAGTCCCCGGCATGACCAGCGCCAGCCTCTCTGAGCCCTCGCCTGCACCCGCACCCGCGCCGAACGCCGTCGCGCGCACCCGCACCGGACGCCGCACGCTCGCGCTGCTCGCCTTCGTCTGCGTGCTGCCCGTCCTCGCCTCCTATTTCGCCTATTACGTCTGGCAGCCGGAAGGGCGGGCCAACTACGGCGAACTGCTCGTGCCCGCGTCCCTGCCCGACGCGGTGCTGCCGGGCGTCGCTGGCCAGCCGGATCTCGCGCGCAAGGAACTCGAGGGCCGTTGGACCCTGCTGCTCGCTGCATCCGCCACCTGCGAGCGCGCCTGTGCGGATGCCCTGTACCTGATGCGCCAGTCCCGTCTCGCGCAGGGCGAAGAGATGGAGCGCGTCGCGCGCCTGTGGCTGGTCTCCGACGCCGCGATGCCGGCTGCCGAACTGCTCGCGGCCCACGACGGGCTGCGCCTTGCCCGCGCCGAACCCGCATGGCTCGCACGTTTGCCTGCCGCCGAGCGGGGGCGTCACGTCTATCTGGTCGATCCGCGTGGCAGCGTGATCATGCGCTTCCCCGAGAACGCCGAGCCGCGCCGCGTCATCAAGGACCTGCAGCGCCTGCTCAAGTATTCCGCGCTCGGGCGGGCGCAGACGACTCCCCCGGCGCGTTCGACCCCCGTCACCGACGATCGCACCGCACGATGACCACCTACCGCCGCCTGATTCTCCTCGCACTCGCGCTCACGACCCTTGTCGTCGTCTTCGGCGCCTACGTCCGCCTGTCCGACGCCGGCCTCGGCTGCCCCGACTGGCCGGGCTGCTACGGCCAGCTCAGCCCGCACCACGCCGCCGACGCGATCCGCGAAACCCACGCCGCCGACCCGCGCGGACCGGTCAGCCTCCCGAAGGCGTGGAAGGAGATGATCCACCGCTACCTCGCCGCCGCCCTCGGCCTGCTCATCCTCGTCATCGCGTTCCTCGCCTGGCGCCGCCGCGGCACCCCGGGCGTCGCCCCGCGGCTCGCCGCAGCCCTAGTCGGTATCGTGATTTTCCAGGGCCTGCTCGGAAAATGGACCGTCACGCTGCTGCTCAAGCCGGCCATCGTCACGGCCCACCTCCTCGGTGGCCTCACGACCCTCGCGCTGCTCGCCTGGCTTGCCTTGCATGCCCAAGCGCCGGCGCGGATCGAGGTCCCGCGCCGCCTCCTCGTCCTCGCCCGTGCGGCCTTCGCACTGCTCGCGGTGCAGATTGCGCTCGGAGGCTGGACGAGCACCAACTACGCCGCGCTCGCCTGCACCGACTTTCCGGCCTGCCAGGGCAGTTTGTGGCCACCGGCCGACTACGCGAATGCCTTCCACGTCGTGCGCGAACTCGGCATGACCGCCGACGGCGAAGTGCTCCCGCTGGCGGCACTCACCGCCATCCACTGGTCGCATCGTGTCGGAGCAGTCATTGCCGGCATGGCGCTGATCGCGCTCGGTGGCGCACTGCTGCGCCGCTCCGTCACGCGCCGTCTCGCTGCCGTCCTGCTGCTTGCACTCGCCGCCCAGCTCGCCCTCGGCATCGCCAACGTCGTGCTCAGTCTGCCGCTGCCGCTCGCGGTTGCGCACAACGCCGGCGCTGCGGCACTCGTCATCGTGATGGTCTGGATCAACCACAGCCTGCGCGGGGCCCGCAGTCCCGCAACGGCTGCGCAGAGGAGGGCAGGTCATGCGGGCCGCGAAAATTCTTACGCCTGATTCTCACGTCGAGGATTCCCACGTCGCAACGGCCCGTCTGCACGCCTTCTACGTGCTGACGAAGCCGCGGGTGAATTCCCTGATCGTGTTCTGCGCCATCATCGGCATGTTCCTCGCCGTCCCCGACGGCCTGCCGTCGCCCGCCATCGTGCTCGCCGCCACCGTCGGCATCGCGTGCGTCGCCGGTGCCGCCGCGGCGATGAACTGCCTCATCGAAGCGCAGATCGACGCGCGCATGACCCGTACCCGCGGGCGCCCACTGCCGCGCGGCGAGCTCACCCCGCGCGAGACGCTCGCCTTCGCCAGCGCGCTCGGCGGCAGCGGCCTCCTGATCCTGCATCAGCTCGTCAATCCGCTGACGATGTGGCTCACGCTCGCCACCTTCGTCGGCTACGCGGTGGTCTACACCATCTTCCTCAAGCCGCGCACGCCGCAAAACATCGTCATCGGCGGCGCCTCCGGCGCCATGCCCCCGGTGCTCGGCTGGGCTGCCGTCACCGGCGACGTAAGCGCCGACGCGCTGCTCCTCTTCCTTATCATCTTCGCGTGGACCCCGCCGCACTTCTGGTCCCTCGCGCTCTACCGCAGCGCCGACTACGCGCGCGCCGGGCTGCCGATGCTGCCGGTCACCCACGGCCCCGAATTCACGCGGCTGTCGGTGCTGCTGTATACATGCATCCTCTTCGGCGTCACGCTGCTGCCGTTCGCGACGCGCATGAGCGGCATCCCCTATCTCATCGCCGCGATCGCGCTCGGCGGCTGCTACCTCGGGCACGCATGGCGCCTGTACGTCGACTACAGCGACGCCCGCGCACGACGCGCCTTCCGCTTCTCCATTCTGTATCTGTTCTTGCTCTTCGCGGCCCTGCTGGCGGATCATTACCTGCGTTTCTGATCCCCTCCATGTCCCGGTCCCAGGAAAGATGCTCCGCGCCCTGATCGTCGCCGCAACGCTCGCAGTCGCCACCCTCGCCGCCTGCTCCAACCCCTCCGCCACGACCACCTTCCGCGCCACCGACATCACCGGCGCCGACTACGGCAAGGGACTCGCGCTGTCCGACCACAACGGCACGCCGCGCACGCTGGCCGATTTTCGCGGCAAGGTCGTCATGCTGTTCTTCGGCTATACGCAGTGCCCGGACGTGTGTCCCACGAACCTCGCGACCATGGCCGAGGTCATGCGCCAGCTCGGCCCCGACGCGGAGCGCCTGCAGGTCCTGTTCGTCACCGTCGACCCCGAGCGCGACACGCAGCAACTCCTCGCGCAATACGTCCCCGTGTTCGATCCGCGCTTCATCGCACTGCGTGGCGACGCCGCCCAGACCACCGCGGTCGCCAAGGAATTCCGCGTCTTCTTCCAGAAGAGCGGCGACACGTCCGGCAACAACTACACTGTGGACCACTCGACGGGAACCTACGTCTTCGATCCCGCGGGACGGGTTCGCTTGTACGTGAAGCATGGCGAGACCGCCGACAACATCGTCGCGGACATCCGCAGCCTGCTGGCCAAGAAATGAAAACGGCAGCCTGAAGCTGCCGTCCGCGTACGGGGGGAGAAAGCTGCTCAGACCGTGAGCAGGCCGCGCATCTTCTGCATCGCCTTCGCCTCGATCTGGCGGATGCGCTCCGCCGAAACGCCGTACTCCGCCGCGAGCTCGTGCAACGTCGCGCTGTCGCCTTCCGTCAGCCAGCGCCGCTGCACGATGGTGCGGCTGCGCTCGTCCAAGCTCGCGAGCGCCTGGTGCAATCCGACGTCGTGCAGGTGCGCGAGCTCGGCGCGTTCCAGCACCTCCAGCGGCTCCGCGTGCGGGTCCGGCAGGTAGGCGATGGGCGCGAAGCGCTCGTCATCGTCGTCGCTGTCGCCCTCGAGCGGAATGTCGCGCCCGCTCAGGCGTGTTTCCATCTCGACGACTTCCTCCGGCTTCACCCCCAACTGCATCGCTACCGCGTGGATCTCGTCGCCGCTCAGGGTCGTCGAATCCTTCTTCAGGCTGCGCAGGTTGAAGAACAGCTTGCGCTGCGCCTTCGTCGTCGCGATCTTCACCAGCCGCCAGTTCTTCAGCACGTACTCGTGGATCTCGGCCTTGATCCAGTGGATTGCGAACGAGACCAGCCGCACGCCGCGCGCCGGGTCGAAACGCTTCACTGCCTTCATCAGGCCGATGTTGCCTTCCTGGATCAGGTCGGCATGCGGCAGGCCGTAGCCAAGGTAGCCGCGTGCAATTGCGACCACCAGGCGCAGGTGCGACATCACCAGACGTCGCGCCGCCTCCACGTCCCCTTCGTCGCGCAGACGCGTCGCCAGATCGACCTCCTCGCGCTCCGTGAGCATCGGAATGCGATTGACCGACTGGATGTACTGATCGATGCTGCCGACCGCGGACGGGACGGGGAAGGACAGGGCTTGGCTCATGTACGGTAATCCTCCATGCGCGTGATATTAGCACTCAGCGACTCGGAGTGCTAAGGGAGGAGAAGAGTTCCCGCGCGGCGCGACCGACTATGCCGTCCACGTGAAATTCCCGCTGCAAGCCATCCGGGCCGGATGGTCTCTCGTCCGAAAACCGTGCCAGGCGTGGCTTTCAGGTCGGTGCAGGGCTTGGCCCGGCAAGTACAGGTGGCTGAACGGCCTGGCGTCTGTTGCACCCATGCAACAACTTTTATCCATTTGCGGTGTTCCGGGCGAACGATTCTTGCACCGCAGCCGGCCCGTTGCGCACAATCGTGACAACTTCTCGCTTGAGAGGTAAGTCGGGCCGGGGTCACGACCGCGGCTTCAGCTTCAATTAGAGGAGAAATACATGCAAAAGAAACTGATCGCCCTGGCCATCGCTGGCCTGGCGTCCGCTCCGGTTTTCGCGCAGACCAACGTCACCGTGTACGGCGTCGTCGACGTGACCGTCGAGTCGGTTAAGGCGAGCGGCGGCGATGCGTTCGAAGTCGATCGTCGCACCCGCGTCACGTCGAACAGCTCGCTGATCGGCTTCCGTGGCACCGAAGACCTGGGCAATGGCCTGAAGGCGCTGTTCCAGGTTGAAAGCTCCTTCTCCGCTGACGCGGGTGGCGGCACCCTGGCTGGCCGCGACACCTTCGTCGGGCTCGAAGGTGGCTTCGGTAAGGTGCAACTCGGCAAGCTGACCACCATCATGCGTGCCGCTGGCGCCAAGGTTGACTTCAACCCGGCCGCTACCGGTATCGGCTTCCAGGCCGCTACCTACGGCACGATCGGTGGTGTTGCTCAGACCGGTATCGACGAGCGCATCAACAACGCCGTGATGTACACGACCCCGAACTTCAGCGGCCTGACGGCTCAGCTGGCCTACTCGGCTGGCGAAAACCGCAAGTCGCCCGATATCAACGACGGCGAGGGCATCAACTCGCAGTCGTACCAGCTGGCTGCCGCCTACGAGAACGGCCCGCTGTACGTTTCGGCCGGTTATGCCGTGGCGCAGGATCCCCAGGCTGCGGCCTCGGTTCTGGGCGTTCCGGTGGCTGGCATCAGCGACAAGCTGAAGGACGCCCGTATCGCCGCGAAGTACACCTTCCCGTCGAACACGTCGGTGTCGGCTCTGTACGATCGTGCGAAGTATGAAGCTTCGAGCTCCCTTGGCGACACCGAAGTCAAGCGCAACGCGTGGATGGTCGGTGCTGAGCAGAAGTTCGGCGGCAACCAGGCTGTGTATCTGCAGTACGCTCGTTCGCAGGAACTGGACGGCGACGCATGCGACTTCGACGCTTGCGACAACACCGAGTTCTCGCAGTGGACCCTGGGCTACACCTACGCTCTGAGCAAGCGCACGATGGTCAAGGCGTACTACACCCGCCTGAACAACGACAGCGGCTCGGCTGCGGACTTCTACCTGAGCAAAGTCGGCGTTTCGTCGGCCGGCCAGGATCCGCAGGGTTTCGGCCTCGGCCTGCGTCACACCTTCTAATTCCGAGTCTTTCGGAATTGATCAAAACGGGCGCTTCGGCGCCCGTTTTTTCGTCTACGTGCCCGATGGTCGCGCGGGCAGCCGGTTCGTGCCAACGGGCTGTTTCGCCGTGTTCCGGCATGCCCGATGTCCGCTGCGTTCGTGTTGTTGCAACGATGCGACAGTTGCGTGACGAACCGATGTGCTTTCACTTCCTTCCATTGTGCGCACACCTATAATCGCCCGGTGCCTCCGCCGTGGCTGCGGGTCCCTACCCGGGTTCCGGACCGGCCTTGATGCGGAAAGCCGACAATCAATCCATTACAAGTGGGGAGTCGAATCAATGCTGAACGTCAAGAAGCTGGCCATCGCGCTGGCCGCCATCGGTGTCGCGGGCGCCGCCCAGGCGCAATCCAACGTGACCATCTACGGTCGTTTGAATACCTCGCTGGAACAGACCAAGGTCCAGGGTGAGGATAGCGTCACCAAGATGATCAACAACAGTTCCCGTATCGGGTTCCGTGGAAACGAGGACCTGGGCGGCGGCATGTCGGCCCTGTTCCAGATCGAAAGCGGCTTCAACTCCGATGCCGGCGGCGGCAATCTCGCCAGTCGCGATACTTTCGTCGGCCTGAAGAGCAACACTCTGGGTACGGTCAAACTGGGCCGCATCACCAGCCCGCTGTACTACGCGACGCACGACTATCTGGGCATGTCGAACCACGACACCGGTACGTCGTCGGATGCGTTCCTGTGGGTGCCGGCCTACGATCCGGAAGACTTCTACCTGCGCAATTCGGTTGCCTACGCCAGCCCGACGTTTGGCGGCGGGTTCGTGTTCGAGGCTCAGTATTCGGCTCTGAACGAACGGGCGACCGACTCCGTCGCTCTCAATCGCAGCGCCCGCCCGACGCACTATTCTGCGACCTTGAATTACGACAATGGCCCGCTGCACGTCGGTTTCGGCTACGCCCGCACCAACAAGTTCTTCAACTTCGCCGAAGGGAAGAGCAAGGACAGTGCGCTGGCGCTGGCTGCCGTGTATGACTTCAAGGCTGTTGTTATCGGCGGCCTGTTCGAGCGTAACAAGTCGGAGAATGGTGGTCTTCAGGACATCACGGGTCTGACCGGCGACCACCATCGCAACCACTATCGTGTTGCCGCGATGGTGCCGGTCGGTGCCAATGAGTTCCATGTGAACTACGGCGTCGCGCGCGACTGGAGCAGCACGGACGACACGGGTGCCAAGCAGCTCACGCTGGGTTACAACTACAACCTGTCGAAGCGCACCAAGGTCTACGCACAATGGACCAAGATCGACAACGACAAGCAGAAGGTGTCGATCGACAACGGCGGCGCGTATGACGGCGGTGGCGCGTACAGCTTCCTGGGCTCGGATCTGGGCCTGGACAACACCTCCTTCGGTGTCGGCCTGCGTCACAACTTCTGATCCTTCCCGGATCGTGTGACCGCAACGGGCGCTTCGGCGCCCGTTTCATTTTCCGCGTGCCGTTCGCGGCGCAGCTATGCCGCAGCCCGGGCCAAGCTGCCGTTATGCGTGCGGGCGGTGCAGCGAGTTCAGGACGGTGCGCTGTTCCGACGGTGAGAGGAACAGCTGATACAGGTTTCGGCTGTGCGCTTGAGCGCTGCCGCCGTAGCGCAGGGCTTGCTGCTCTGCATGCGAAAGCGGCAGATGCATGAGGATAGCGGGCGCGCCGACGCGGGGACAGGTGAGGTGCGGGCCTGCGACACGGTAACCCAGTGTGCGGCGGTAGTAGGACGTATGGCGCGGGTGTACCTCGATGAAGCTGTCGGTCATGCCATGCACGAGGCGGGCGATGATGAAGCCGAGGTGGAAGATCGCCGCCATCGCTTCCGGGGTGCTGTGCTCGGGATCCATCGCGAGCCGCGTCACTTCGCACACCTGCCCGCCGCGATGGCGCATTGAGTCGATCTCCGAACGGTAGAGGGTGTCGGCGAGAAGTCCCTTGCCGACGTCCATGCCTACCGTAAGCGTTCCGAACGGTCGATCTCCCTTGCAGGCCACCAAGGTGGTCTGGATTGGTTGCCCCGTGGAGTCGTGTCCCTGGTACGGCGTCAATCCTCGCCACGAGTACATCCGGTGAATCAGGCGGTCGACGTCCGCGCGGAGGGGGCCGTGAGGGGGGACGACGCGCAGATGGTAGCCATTGCGCCGCAGGGCGAACTCCGGGTGGAGAACGTCTCCGCGCAGGCCGCGACGGGCGTGCATTGGCCCGCTCGGAATGCGTGCGCTTTGCGGGCGCGTTTCATGAATGCTGGCGGCTCTATTCATCATTTTCGTGAAAGTTCCGATGTGTCAATACGCGGCGGGAAACTATCTGTCCCAAGGTGTGCGGACTTTAACGGCGAGGCAGTTGAGGTGCTGTAAGCGGTTGTGTAATTGTTCCTGTCGAAACGCACCCGAAGTCACCTAGCATGTGCAAAGGCTCGCTATGCTTATTCGACGCCGACGAACGTGGGAGACTTCAGTCATGAGTTTCGGTGCATCGAAGTTGGGGGCGCGGATCAGCAAGCTGTGCTTGCTGTCGCTGCTCGTCGGGGTGCTGGCCGGTTGTGCCACATGGAGCTATCCGCCCGCACCGGCCGGTGCCGCGGAAGCCGAATACAACTACGTGATCGGGCCGGGCGATGCGATAAACATCGTGGTGTGGCGGAATCCGGAGCTTTCGATGTCCGTTCCGGTGCGTCCGGACGGGAAGATCACGACGCCGCTGGTCGAAGATCTGCCGGCTCTGGGCAAGGATGCGTCAACCCTGGCCCGCGATATCGAGAAAGCGCTCTCGAAGTTCATTCGCGAGCCGGTCGTCACCGTGATCGTGACGTCCTTCATCGGGCCGTACAGCGAGCAGATCCGCGTCGTGGGTGAAGCTGCACAGCCGCAGACGCTCGCCTATCAGCAGAAAATGACCCTGCTTGACGTGATGATCAAGGTCGGGGGAGTGACCGAGTTCGCTGACGGCAACGCAGCGACGATCCTGCGCACGGCCGAGGGGAACAAACAGTACAGCGTCCGCCTGAAGGATCTCGTGAAACGTGGAGATGTTTCCGCCAATGTCGAGATGCGGCCGGGGGACGTCCTGATCATCCCGCAGAGCTGGTTCTGATCTGCTGCCGATTCCCCGCGGTATCCACGTGATTCCGGTCGCGCGAACTTACAGGTAGATTCATGGAAGAGCTCCTGACCCGGTTGTACGGCTACCTGCGCGGAATGTGGCGCTTCCGCTGGTGGGGGCTCGCCGTGACGTGGGTGGTGGGCGTCGTGGGTGGCGTTGTCGTGTATTCGATCCCCGACCGCTTCGAGTCTTCGGCCCGGATCTTCGTCGATACGCAGTCCGTTCTGCGGCCATTGATGTCCGGCCTTGCCGTGCAGCCGAACGTCGATCAGCAAGTTGCAATCCTTAGCCGTACGCTGATCACGCGCCCGAATGTCGAGAAGCTGATCTCGATGGCCGATCTGGACATCACGACGCGTACGCCAACCGAGCGTGAATCGTTAATCACGTCCTTGATGAGCGATCTGGAGATTCGCAGTACGGGGCGGGACAACCTTTTCACGCTGGCCTATCGCGATCAGGTGCCGGAGCGCGCACACCGGGTCGTACAGGCGCTTGTGTCGCTGTTCGTCGAGTCCGGGCTCGTCGGGAAGCAGCAGGACTCGAGCTCGGCCCGTCGCTTCATCGACGAGCAGATCGCGAATTATGAGGTAAAGCTGACCGAGGCCGAGAATCGGCTCAAGGAGTTCCGCTTGCGGAACATGGCCCTGCTTGGAGATGGGGGAAGGGATTACGTAGCGCAGATCGCAGAGTTGACGAATCGCATGAACGAGGCCGAACTCGAGCTGAAGGAGGCGGAGAATTCGCGCAGTTCGCTCGAGCGTCAACTCGCGGTCGAAGATCCGATGCTGCGGTCGGATCCGTCGATGGTGTCGGTTCCGGAAGTGGACGCGCGCCTGGCGCTCTTGAAGAAGAATCTGGACGAGATGATGCTGCGTTACACGAACGAGCATCCGGATGTGGTCGGCGTGCGACGGGTCATCGCGCAGCTTGAAACCGAAAAGCAGCAGGAAATCGAATCGATGCTCAAGGCTGGGGGCGGCCAGGGGGCGGCACCTGGTTCCAATCCCGTGTTTCAGCAACTGAAGATGGCCCTTTCGGAGGCCGACGCCAGGGTGGCATCACTTCGCGCCCGCCTCGCCGAGTTGAGTTCGAGGTTGACGCACTTGCGCTCGCAGCAGGAACTGTTGCCGAAGATCGAGGCGGAGCAGACCCAGCTGAATCGGGACTATAACGTTCATCGGCAAAATTACGAGACGCTTGTGCAGCGGCGTGAATCGGCCTCTATGTCCGTCGAGATGAGTGCCCAGGGCGGGATTACCGAGTTCCGCGTGATCGATCCGCCCACCCTGCCGCGCACGCCGGCTGCGCCGAACCGACTCTTGTTGATGCCGCTCGCCGGTTTCCTGGCCTTGGCTGCAGGCGTTGCAGTCACCTTCCTGATCGCGCAGTTGCGCCCCGCTTTCGCCGAACCTCGTGACTTGCGTGAAGTGACGGGGCTGCCCGTGCTTGGGGTGATCTCCCTCTTGCCCGATCCTGCGAAGGAAAGGGCGGATCGGCGCCGGTTGATGTTGTTCGGCGGAGGGGTCGCGAGTTTCGCTGTTGCGGTCGGGGCGATGACCGTGCTGCTCAAGTGGCTGCAGACGTGAGCTGCACCAGGGAGATCGTTTCATGAGTCTGATCGAGAAGGCAGTCGAGCGGCTGGACCAACTGAAGCGGGCAGAGCAGGATCTTGCCGGAACGGATGCGTTTGCGGAGGAGCGTTCGGCGCAGGAGTCCGATGTTGGTGTGCAGCCTGCCGGCGCTGCGGTAATGCAGGAGCCGATTGCCGCGAGCGCGCATCAGGCCGCGCGCGCGCATTCCGACGGTGGGGCCGGTGCAGGGGCGGCGAATGCGGTAGTCCTCGACCTTGCTCGGCTGAAGCAGATGGGCATGGTCACTCCCGATTTTCCGCAATCCGCGATTGCGGAAGAGTACCGCGTCGTGAAGCGCCCGCTGATACGCAATGCCCAGGGGCGGGGCGCCGCGCCGGTCGAGAACGGCAACCTGATCATGGTGACGAGCGCATTGCCGGGTGAGGGCAAGTCGTTCACGGCCATGAACCTCGCGATGAGCATCGCGATGGAACTCGACAATACGGTGCTGCTCGTGGATGCCGATTTCGCCCGTCCGTCGATCCTGCAGCGTTTCGGGCTTCCCCCGCGCAAGGGACTCATGGATGTGCTCGTCGGAGATGTTTCCGATCTTGCGGAAGTCATGCTGCGCACGAATGTGGAGAAGTTGTCGATCCTGCCTGCCGGCATGACGCATCAGCGTTCGACGGAACTGATCGCGTCGGATGCGATGACCCACATGCTGGAGGAAATTGCGACCCGATACGCGGAACGCATCATCGTGTTCGATTCACCCCCATTGCTGTCCACCACCGAGGCGCGCGTCCTCGCGTCGCACATGGGGCAGGTGGTGATGGTGGTCGAATCGGGGCGGACGACGCACGGTGCCGTGAAGCAGGCCTTGGCCACCATCGAGAATTGCCCGGTGAAACTCCTCGTCCTGAACAAGGCGACGGAGGGGGGAAGAAGTGGCATTTACGGCTATGGATATGGCTACGGCTACGGATACGGACGGACTCATGGCTCCGACGCGCACCCGGATGCAGTTGCCTGAGCTCAATCCGCTCCTCAAGGCCATTTGCGCCGGACTGGCGTTGGCGACGATATCCGCGCCGGATATTGCGAATGCCCAGAGTCTGCTGGTTCGGCCCTACGTCAGCGCGACGATGACGTACTCGGACAACGTCGGAGCCGATGGGCAAGGCGGGGACGGCGACCTGAGCCTCGAGGCGGCGCCCGGGGTATCCGTGCTGCGCGATAGCGGACGCTTGCGGGGCAACCTGAACGCCATGCTGCGCAATATCGTGTACATGCGCGAATCCGACCGCAACGACACCTTCCTGGTGCTCAACGGGCACGGGCAATTCGAAGCGGTCGAAAAGACCCTGTTCATCGATATGGACGCTTCGATGAGCCGGCATAACCGCTCGGCGTTTTTCGGGCGCGCCGCGGGCGATTCCCAGGATATCTCGAGCGACAACGAAACGCAGATGTTCGGTATCGGACCTCGGCTGAACTTCAGGCTGGGGCCGGAAACGAGCGGCACGGCCAGTTACATGACGCGCTGGATGAGTGGAGGCGGGGGGCTGGGTAACCGGCGGGATTCCGATCTGAATGCGCAGGTCTCCAATCCGGTGCAGTTCGGGCGTGTCGGCTGGGGCGTGTCGTACAGTCGTTCGGAAAGCGACTCGGGGCGTGCGGGGACTACCGGGAGTTCGTCGGAAGAAACCGCGCGAGGAACCCTGTTCGTGACGGTGACGCCGCAATTCAGGTTGCGCGGAATCGTCGGCCACGAGCGGAATGATTACGATACCGCGTCCGGCGACAGCAGCTCTATCGTGGGCGGTGGTTTCGACTGGAATCCGACCGAGCGGACGACGATTTCGGGTACGACGGAGAAGCGCTTCTTCGGTCGTGGCTATGACTTCCAGTTCAATCACCGCCATGCACTGTCGAACTGGAACCTTTCGTATTCGCGGGACATCTCCTCCTCGCTCGAACTGCTGGGAGTCGATGTATTCCGGGATCCGGAGTTTCGTCTGCTTTACGATGCCCTCGAGCGCGCGATTCCCGATCCTTTGCTGCGTGAAGCCGTGGTCCGCCGGCTCCTGGGTTACCCGGATCTCGGTCCGCGCGACATGTTCCTGTCGAACGCCCGCTTCGTGACGCGCAACCTGACCGGGAGCGTGTCCCTGATCGGGGTGCGCAACGTGCTGACCTTGTCGCTACAGCAGTCCGAGCGCAGTCGCCTCGGAGCAGCGGTGACGGGGAACCCGCTGGACGATTTTGCGCGGCTGGACAACGTGAAGACGCGCTCTGCGACGGTTGCGCTGAATCACCGGCTCGCGCCGCAAACGTCGCTGAGCGCGAGTCTGACACGCTCGCGCTCGACCGGAAGCGGAACAGATGGTTCCGAGACCGAACGGACAGCGTTCAGCCTTGCGCTGTCGAAGCAGCTCGGGCCGAACACCTCGGGTGGATTGACCTACCGCTACCAGCGCTCGGAAGGCTTGAGCGATTTCATCGAGAACGTGATTACGGCCACGATTTCGATGAACTTCTGAGCAGAATTGGAATGTACGAATCCTATTTCCGGCTGCGCGCCAAGCCCTTTCAGCTGAATCCCGATCCGGCGTTCTTCTTCGGCAGCCGTGGACATAAGCGGGCGATGGCCTACCTGGAGTACGGCCTGCACCAGAACGAAGGCTTCATCGTCGTGACGGGCGAGATCGGGGCGGGCAAGACGACGCTGGTGCGCAGTCTTCTCGAGCATCTGGACCCCGACAAGGTGGTCGCAGCAAATCTGGTGAGCACGCAGGTCGATGAGAATGACATCCTGCGCATGGTTGCGGCGGCTTTCGGCGTCCCGAGTCGTGGTCTCGATAAGGCGGGGTTGCTGCTGGCCCTCGAAACCTTCTTCGTGTCGCTCGCTGCGAAGGGCAAGCGTGCGTTGCTGATTGTCGACGAGGCGCAGAACCTGAGCCCGCTGGCGGTGGAGGAGCTGCGGATGTTGTCGAACTTCCAGCTCGAAGACCATGCTCTTCTGCAGAGCTTCCTGGTCGGGCAGCCGGAATTCCGCGACATCATGCAGGGGCCGCAGATGCAGCAGCTGCGCCAGCGGGTGATTGCGTCGTATCACCTGGGGCCGATGGATGCAGCCGAAACACGTGCCTATATCGAGCACCGGCTTCACCATGTCGGCTGGCAGAGCAACCCGAGCTTCGACGATGCCGCATTCGCGCTCATCTACGCCAATACCGACGGAATTCCGCGCCGCATCAATTCGCTGTGCGATCGCCTGATGCTTGCAGCCTTCATCGCGGACCGGCACACGATCGTCCAAACAGACGTGC
Source organism: Azoarcus sp. CIB (assembly GCF_001190925.1). Classification (NCBI taxonomy): domain Bacteria; kingdom Pseudomonadati; phylum Pseudomonadota; class Betaproteobacteria; order Rhodocyclales; family Zoogloeaceae; genus Azoarcus; species Azoarcus sp. CIB. The sequence goes on along the minus strand of NZ_CP011072.1, from coordinate 4,128,542 downwards.
AGGAGGTGGTGGGTGAATTGAAGGACGAATTCGCCGCGCCGCGACTCCACGCAACGGCGCCCCGAGGGCTCAACGGTAGCGGGCATGCGTCCCATGCCGCGGGCGCGATCGATCCGCGGCGCTTGCAGGTTCCGGGGGCGCTTGCCGACCGTGTGACCGGGATGGCGGCGAGCTTCGACGTGCAGCGCATCGAGGCGCGCATCGCCGGTCTGGAGCAGTCGATGGCGGCGACGCTGGATGTGCTGAACCAGCTTCTTCAGGCCGTCCGCCGCGACGACGAAGGCGGGGCGCCGGATGGACGCTGAGACTTCCCCTTGCCCCGTGATCTGCGTGGTCGGCGCACGACCGAACTACATGAAAATGGCGCCGATCATCCGGGCTTTGAAGGCGCATGCGCCCGCGGTGCCCGTCCTGCTGGTTCACACGGGGCAGCATTACGATGTGGCGATGAGCGATCGTCTGTTTGCGGATCTCGAACTGCCGCAGCCGGACGTGAATCTTGGTGTCGGGTCGGCTAGCCATGCGGTGCAGACGGCCGAGGTGATGAAACGCTTCGAGCCGGTGATCGACGAGCATGGCGCACGGGCCGTCCTCGTGGTGGGGGATGTGAACTCGACGCTGGCCTGCGCATTGGTCGCGTCGAAGCGGGGAATTCCCGTCGTGCACGTGGAGTCGGGCCTGCGCAGCTATGACCGGACGATGCCGGAGGAGATCAATCGCGTCCTGACCGACCAGATTGCGGACGTTCTCTACACGACTGAGCGCAGCGCCCACGCCAATCTGGTGCGCGAGGGGATTGCGCCTGAGCGGGTCGTGTTTGTCGGCAACGTGATGATCGACAGCCTGCTTGCGAACCTGTCGAAGGCGCCTTCGGCGTCCGATCTGATGACGGCGGCGGGATTCGGGTTGGAGCGTCTGCGACGGGGATACGGGGTCGTGACGCTGCACCGGCCGTCGAACGTGGATCATGCGGACACGCTCGGACCGATCGTCGATGCGCTGCGGACGATCAGCGGGCGCCTGCCGCTGGTTTTTGCGCTGCATCCGCGTACCCGTGCGAATCTCGAGCGGTTCGGGATGCTGGACAAGCTCGATGCGCCGGGCTTCCTGGTGTTGCCGCCGCAGGGGTATCTGGAAATGCTCGGCCTGATGGCCGGGGCGACGATGGTGCTGACCGATTCGGGCGGAATCCAGGAGGAGACCACCGCGCTGGGCGTGCCTTGCCTGACGATTCGCGAGAATACCGAGCGGCCGATCACGGTGGAGCAAGGAACGAACACGCTGGTGGGCGTCGATCCCGCCGCATTGCGTGACGCTGCCGACGCGGTGCTCGAGGGCGGCGGCAAGCGCGGTCGCGTGCCGGAGTACTGGGATGGCCATGCTGCCGAGCGCATCGCAGCTCACCTCGTCGAGTGGTTGAGCGAGCGCGTGTCTTCGGGGACCGTGTGACATGGGCGAGCGGATTGTCAACGCGCTGACCATAGACGTGGAGGATTATTTCCAGGTCTCCGCGCTCGCGCCCCATTTTCCGCGCGCTGAGTGGGAACAGGTGCCGTGTCGAGTGGAGCGGAACGTGAATCTGATCCTCCAGTTGCTCGACGACCATGACGCACGCGCGACGTTCTTCGTGCTGGGCTGGGTTGCGGAGCGTTACCCGCAACTGGTTCGAATGATTGTCGCGCAGGGCCACGAGATCGCCAGCCACGGCTACGAGCACGAGCGCGCAAGCGCGCAGCCGCGCGATCGCTTCCTGGCCGACATCGTGCTGGCGAAGGCGGTACTGGAGGATATCGGTGGCGAATCGGTGGCCGGGTATCGTGCGCCGAGTTTTTCCATCGGCAAGGCCAACCTGTGGGCGCACGATTGCATCGCCGAGGCCGGTTATGCCTACAGTTCCAGCGTGTACCCGGTGCAGCACGACCATTACGGCATGCCTGACGCGCCCCGCTTTCCGTACCGGCTGGAGAGCGGATTGCTGGAGGTGCCGGTCACCACGATGCGCTGGATGGGGCGCAACTGGCCGGCCGGCGGCGGGGGCTATTTCCGGCTGCTGCCCTATGCCGTTTCGCGCTGGCAGATTACCAAGGTGAATCGTGACGATGCCCGCGCGGCGATCTTCTATTTTCATCCGTGGGAGATCGATCCGGAACAGCCGCGGGTGAGCAGGGCGTCGATGAAGACGAAATTTCGCCACTACGTGAATCTCGAGCGGACGGAAGGGCGCCTGCGCTGCCTTCTGCGCGACTTCGCCTGGGGACGCGCCGACCGGGTTTTTGTGGATTTGTGACGCGGCCGGGGAGGGCAACCGCGATGGACCGTCCGCCCTTGCTGGTCAAGCACCTCGACGATACCGACCGTCGACGCTGGGATGCGTTCGTTTACGCCTGCCCTGAGGCGACTTTCTTTCACCTGGCGGCGTGGCAGGACATCATCCGGGACGTGTTCCGCCACCGGACGCACTTCCTGTACGCCGAGCGGGCCGGCGAGATCGTGGCGATCCTGCCGCTGGCGGAGGTGAGGAGCCGCCTCTTCGGGCATGCGCTCGCATCGCTGCCTTTCTGCGCCTACGGTGGCGTGGCGGGTGCGTCCGATGCGGTCGCCGCGCTGGAGGCGGAAGCCGAAAAGCTGGCGCAGCGGCTTGGCGTGCAGCATCTGGAATACCGCAACCTGAATGCGCGCCATACAGATTGGCCGCGCCAGGACTTGTACGTGACTTTCCGCAAGGAGATCGCTCCCGACGACGAGGCCAACCTGTCGGCAATCCCCCGCAAGCAGCGCGCGATGGTGCGCAAGGGGATGCGCAACGGACTGGTCGCGCGGATCGATGACGGCGTGGAGCGCTTCTTCCCGCTGTATGCCGGGAACGTGCTGCGGCATGGCACGCCCGCGCTGCCGAAGGCCTTTTTCGCGCGACTGTTGCGCGAATTCGGCGCGAACTGCGAGGTGCTGACGGTCACGGATGCGGCGGGTACGCCGATGTCCAGTGTGCTGAGCTTCTACTTCCGCAATGAAGTCCTGCCCTACTACGCCGGCGATGCGCCGGCCGCGCGCGAGCTGGCCGCGAACGATTTCAAGTACTGGGAGTTGATGCGGCGGGCTGCCGGCCGCGGGGCGACCCTGTTCGACTTCGGCCGCAGCAAGCTCGGCACCGGTCCCTACAGTTTCAAGAAGAACTGGGGCTTCGAGCCGCAGCCTCTGGCGTACGAGTATCGCCTGTACAAGCGCGACGCGGTGCCGCAGAACAACCCGATGAATCCGAAGTACCGGGCCCTGATCGCACTGTGGCGACGGCTGCCTCTCCCGATTGCGAACGCGTTGGGGCCGCATATCGTGCGCAACCTGGGGTGAGCATGGACGTCCGCCCGCCGCTGTTGTATCTGGTGCATCGGATTCCGTATCCGCCGAACAAGGGCGACAAGGTACGGTCGTTCCATATCCTGCGTCATCTGGCGCGATCGTATCGTGTCTATCTGGGTACCTTTGTCGATCGCGCCGAGGATGCGCCTCATGTCGAAACCCTCCACGAGTGGTGCGCAGAGGTTTGTGCGATTCCGCTGTCGCCAGCACGTGCGCGACTCGCAAGTCTGCGCGGGCTGTTGAGCGGGGAGGCGCTGAGCCTGCCCTACTATCGCAGTCGGGGTCTGCAGGACTGGGTCGAAGCAACCGTCCGGGCCCAGGGGGTCCGTCGTGCGGTGGCGTTCTCCGGGCCGATGGCGCAGTACCTCGATCACGCTGGGCTCGAGCGTCGGGTGGTGGACTTCTGCGATGTCGATTCAGCGAAGTGGACCGACTATGCGGGCGCTCGCGCATGGCCGATGTCTTGGTTGTATCGGCGGGAGGGGGCAAGGCTGCTGGCGTTCGAGCGGGACGTGGCTGCCGCGACGGATGCGAGCATCTTCGTGACCGATGCCGAGGCGGATCTGTTCCGGCGGGTAGCACCTGAGGTGTCCGGTCGGGTCGTGGCGATGCCGAACGGGGTCGATGCGGAGTTCTTCTCGCCCGGCGCGGGCCATGCGAACCCCTATCCTGCCGGCGGGCCGGTCGTCGCGTTCACCGGGGCGATGGACTATTGGCCCAACGTCGATGCGGTCGTGTGGTTCGTGCAGGACATCCTGCCGCTGCTGCGGCGGTCGCGTGCGGATTTGCGCTTCTACATCGTCGGGATGAATCCTGCGCCGGCGGTGCTGGCGCTGGCCGGTCCGTCGGTGGTGGTGACCGGCAGCGTGCCCGACGTGCGGCCATGGATCCAGCATGCGCAGGTCGTCGCGGCGCCGCTGCGGATCGCACGGGGTATCCAGAACAAGGTGCTGGAGGCGATGGCGATGGCGCGTCCGGTGGTGGTGTCGGCGTCGTCGGCGACCGGTCTGGCGGGCGAGCCGGGGCATGACTTCGAGGTTGCTGCGACGTCCGATGAGTTTGCAGCGCGGATTTTCGGGCTGCTCGCTGACCCGGAGCGGGCGCAGCGGATGGGCGCGTGCGCCCGCGCCCGCGTGCTGGCCGAGTACAGTTGGGATGCTCACCTAGGACGCCTGGATGCGCTGCTCGACGCGGCGCGCGAGCCAGCCGTCGCGCGACCGCGAGCGCGGACGCCGCCGACCACGACCCGCGGCCGCTGGTCGTGCATGTCGTGTATCGCTTTCAGGTCGGCGGGCTGGAAAACGGGGTCGTCAACCTGATCAACCGGCTGCCGGTCAGCCGCTTCCGCCACGCCGTCGTCGCCCTGACCGAGTGTGATCCGGCATTCTGCAAGCGCGTCGTGCACGACGACGTCCGTTTCGTTTCGCTGCACAAGCCGCCGGGGCACGGCGTGAAGTTGTACCCGGCCCTGTTCCGGCTGTTCAGCGAGTTGCGGCCCGCGGTGGTGCATACGCGCAACCTCGCCGCGCTGGAAGCCGTCGTGCCCGCGTGGGCCGCCGGGGTGCCGGTGCGCGTGCATGGCGAGCACGGATGGGACGTGTCCGATCCCGACGGAACGCGGCGGCGCTTTCAATGGATGCGTCGGCTGTATCGGCCGTTCGTGACCCATTACATACCGCTGTCCGATCATCTCCTGCGATATTTGAACGCGTCGGTCGGGGTGGGCGCAGCGTGCATGACCCGCATCTGCAACGGGGTCGATACGCAGCGTTTCAGGCCGGGCGTGCGGGCACGCGAGGTGCTGGCGGGGTCGCCGTTCGAGGGCGACGATCTGTGCGTGATCGGCACGGTCGGCAGGCTCGAGCCGATCAAGGATCCGCTGAACCTGCTTGGCGCGTTCGTGCAACTGCTCCGTCAGGCACCGGAACTCGCGCGGCGCTTGCGCCTGATGATCGTTGGCGACGGATCCCTGCGAGCCGAGCTCGAGGCGGAGATCGCCCGGGCGGGCGTTGGCGCTTGCGTGTGGCTGGCCGGAGAGCGGCGCGACGTGCCGGAGGCGATGCGGGCGATGGATGTGTTCGTGTTGCCTTCGCGGGCGGAGGGCATCTCCAACACCATCCTGGAAGCGATGGCCTGTGGTTTGCCGGTGATCGCGACGCGGGTGGGCGGGAATGCCGAACTGGTGGTCGAGGGCGAAACGGGAATGCTGGTTCCGGCCGGAGAGAGTGCTGCGCTGGCCGATGCGCTGGCGCGCTACGTCGAGGACGGCCGGATGCTGCAGCAGCATGGGCAGGCGGCGCGGAAGCGCGCCGAGGCGGAGTTCAGCATCGACGGCATGGTGGCGCGCTATGCGCAGCTGTACGAGTCCTTGTTGAGTGCGGCGGGGCGTCCGGTGCCGGCGACCTGAAGCGGGAGAAACGTGGATGTGCGGAATCGCCGGGCTGTTCCACACGCGTGACAAGCGGGAATTTCCGCGCGATCTCGTGCAGCGTATGAACGACGTCCAGTTTCATCGCGGGCCGGACGAGGGGGGCGTGCATTTCGAGCCGGGTGTTGCGCTTGCCCATCGGCGCCTGTCGATCATCGACCTCTCCACGGGCCAGCAGCCGCTCTTCAACGAGGATGGTTCGGTCGCCGTCGTTTTCAATGGCGAGATCTACAACTACCAGGAACTGGTGCCCGAACTGGAGCGTTGCGGCCACCGTTTCCACACCCGCAGCGATACCGAGGTCATCGTGCACGCGTGGGAGGAGTGGGGCGAGGACTGCGTGCGCCGCTTCCGCGGGATGTTTGCGTTCGCGCTGTGGGATCGCAAGCGCGAGACGCTGTTTCTCGCGCGTGACCGTCTGGGCGTCAAACCGCTGCATTACGCGCTGCTACCGGATGGAACGCTGGCCTTCGGATCCGAGCTGAAGGTGCTGATGCAGCATCCGGCGCTGGACCGGCGCATCGATCCGTGCGCGGTCGAGGAGTATTTCGCGCTCGGCTATGTCGCCGAGCCGCGCACGATCTTTGTCGGTGCAAGAAAGCTCGGGTCCGCCGAAACGCTGACAGTCCGCCGCGGCGAACCGGTGCCGGCGCCGAAGAGTTACTGGGACGTGCGATTCACGCTCGACAACCCGATCGGGCTGGCCGACGCGACCGCGGAGCTGACCGAACGCCTGCGCGAGTCCGTCCGCCTGCGCATGATTGCGGAAGTGCCGCTCGGCGCCTTCCTCTCCGGCGGCGTGGATTCGAGTGCCGTGGTGGCGACGATGGCAGGTCTGAGCGACGATCCGGTCAATACCTGCTCCATCGCTTTCGACGACCCAGCCTTCGACGAGGCCGCCTTCGCACAGCAGGTGGCCGGGCGCTATCGCACGAACCACTACGTCGAGACGGTGCAGTCCGACGATTTCGAGCTGATCGACAAGCTCGCGGCGTTGTATGACGAGCCCTACGCCGACAGCTCCGCGATCCCCACCTGGCGCGTGTGCCAGCTCGCGCGCAAGAAAGTGACCGTGGCCCTGTCGGGCGACGGCGGCGACGAGAGCTTCGGCGGCTATCGCCGCTACCGCCTGCACATGATGGAGGAAAAGCTGCGCGCGAGCCTGCCGCTGGGTGTGCGCCGGCCGATGTTCGGCATGCTCGGGCGGCTGTATCCCAAGGCCGACTGGGCGCCGCGCGTGTTCCGCGCGAAGACGACCTTCCAGGCGCTGGCGCGCGATTCGGTGCAGGCCTATTTCCATTCCGTGTCGATCCTGCGCGACGACCTGCGCCGGCAGCTCTATTCGAGCACCTTCAAGGCGCAGCTTGGCGGCTACAACGCCGTCGACGTGTTTCGCCGGCACGCGGCCAACGCAGGGACGGACGATCCGCTGGCGCTCGTTCAGTACCTCGACCTCAAGACCTACCTCGTCGGCGACATCAACACCAAGGTCGATCGCGCGAGCATGGCGCATTCGCTGGAGGTGCGTGAGCCGCTGATGGACCACCCGCTGGTTGAATGGCTGGCGACGCTGCCTTCCGGCCTCAAGGTGAAGGGCAACGAGGGCAAGTATCTGTTCAAGAAGGCGATGGAACCGCTGCTGCCGCACGAGGTGCTGTATCGGCCGAAGATGGGTTTCGCCGTGCCGCTCGTGCGCTGGTTCCGCGGGCCACTGAAGGAGCGGGTGAGGGAGGCGATGCTGGGCGGGACGCTTGCGTCCACCGGGCTGTTCAACGCCGATACCCTGCGCCATCTCGTCGACGCCCATCAATCCGGTGCCCGCGATTACAGCGCGCCGCTCTGGACGCTGCTGATGTTCGAGTCCTTCGTCCGCCAGAGCGGTGCCCTCGCGGGGCCGGTCGAAGCGTCGAGAGTGGCGGTCTGAGTGGCGACCTGAGCGATGAAAATCCTGCACGTCTTCGATCATTCGATCCCCTTGCATAGCGGCTACACCTTCCGCTCCGCGGCGATCCTGCGCGAACAGCGTGCGCTGGGTTGGGAAACCTTCCACGTGACTTCGCCGAAGCAGGGCGTGACCGCCGCCTTGGAAGAAGACGTCGACGGTCTCCGATTTTTCCGCACGCCGCCCGTCTCGGCGGCGACGCCCGTGCTCCGCGAGACGGCACTGATGCGGGCGTTGCGAAAGCGAATCGTCGAGGTGGCCACGACGCTGCGGCCGGACGTGATTCATGCGCATTCGCCGGTGCTGAACGTGCTGCCAGCCCTGAGCGCCGGCCGTCGGCTGGGCATCCCCGTCGTCTATGAGATCCGGGCGTTCTGGGAGGACGCCGCGGTCGACCATGGCACGGCACGCGAGCAGGGGCTGCGTTATCGCATGACGCATGCGCTGGAAACCTGGGCATTGAAGCGGGTCGATCACGTTTTCACGATCTGCGAGGGATTGCGCTCCGACATCGTCGGACGGGGGATCTCCGCCGAGCGCGTCACCGTGATTCCCAACGCGGTCGATATCGAATCCTTCCAGCTCTCGGGCGAGCCCGACGCGGCGCTGAAATCCCGTCTCGGGCTGGAGGGCAAGACGGTCGTCGGCTTCGTCGGTTCGTTCTACGCCTATGAGGGCCTGGACCTGCTGCTCGAAGCGGTGCCCGCGTTGCTGCAACGTCTGCCCGACCTGCGCGTTCTGCTGGTCGGCGGCGGCCCGCAGGAGGCGAGCCTGAAGGCCCGGGCCGAGCGGCTGGGGATCGCCGACCGTGTAATCTTCACCGGCCGCGTGCCGCATGACGAGGTGAGTCGCTACTACGATCTCATCGACCTGCTGGCCTACCCGCGGCACTCGATGCGCCTGACGGAACTGGTGACACCGCTGAAGCCCCTCGAGGCGATGGCGCAGGGGCGGGTCTTCGTCGCCTCCGATGTCGGTGGCCACAAGGAACTCGTGCGTGATGGCGTGACCGGGCGACTGTTCCGTGCGGGGAATCCGCAGGCGCTCGCCGAGGCGGTCGTCGACATGCTGGCCAAGCGGGGCCAGTGGGGCGACTACCGGGTCGCGGGGCGGCGCTTCGTCGAGTCCGAGCGCAATTGGCGCAAGAGCGTCGGGGCGTATCGTGTGCCCTATGCGCGGCTGGCGGGGGCGACATGAGCGCGCCGGAAGACCAAGTGCGGCAGCAGGCCGGCGGCGTTGCACTTGCGGTGCCCGCGGCCGGTGTTTCGCGCGAGACGGTAATCCGTCTCGCGGTGCTTGCGGCGGCGCTTGTCGCACTCGTCGCGACCTACCGCGACACGGTCGGATCCATGATTGAGATCTGGGGCCGCTCCGACACCTTCGCGCACGGCTACCTCATCGTGCCGATCGCGTGCTGGCTGATTTGGCGCGAACGTGAGCGGCTGCGCGGGCTGCCGCTGACCCATTCTCTGCTCGGCATGGCGGCCGCAGCCGCGGCAGGTTTCGCATGGCTGCTCGGCGAACTCGCGAGCGTCGCTAGCGTGTCGCAGTTTGCCTTCGTCGGCATGGCTGTGGCGTTGGTTTGGGCTGTCATGGGGACGCGGGTCGCGCGTGCGCTGGCTTTTCCGCTGGGGTTCCTGTTCTTCCTCGTGCCCTTCGGTGAATTCCTGTTCCCGGCGATGATGGATCGGACTACCGACTTCATCATCTGGGGATTGCGCGCCTCGGGCGTGCCGGTTTACGCGGAGGGGCGCAGTCTGGTGATTCCGTCGGGGCATTGGGAGGTCGTCGAGGGCTGCAGCGGGGTGCGCTATCTGATCGCGTCCGTGGTGGTTGGCAGCCTGTATGCGTACCTCACCTACCGTTCGCTGCTCCGGCGCCTGATCTTCGTCGCGCTGTCTGTGGTGCTGCCCATCATTGCGAACTGGCTCAGGGCTTACGGCATCGTGCTGCTCGCGCACATGAGCGACAACCGCATTGCCGCTGGTGTCGATCACCTCATCTATGGCTGGGTATTCTTCGGGCTGGTCATGATGCTCTTGTTCTGGGTCGGGGCACGCTGGCGCGAGGATGCGCTTTACGATGCGTCGGCGCCGCGTGCAGTGGTCACTGCGGGCGGCTCCGCCACCAGGTCGTCGTGGTTCGTGGCGCCGATGCCGGTCGTCGCGGTTGCTCTGGTGCTGTTGTGGCCGCCGTTGCTCGGCGTGCTCAACGCGCAAGGTGCGCACGGGCCGGTGAGCCTTGCCGGGCCGCAGTCCGGCGGGGGCTGGCAGCGTGTTGCGAGCGACCGCATTCCCGACTGGAAGCCGCATTACTCGGGTATGCGCGGTGAACTGCGCGAATCATGGGCGAATGGCAATGTGCCGATCGGGCTGTACGTTGCCTACTACCGCAATCAGGGGCCCGGCGAGGAACTCGTCAATTCCGAAAACCGGGTGCTGAAGTACAAAGACAGGCAATGGAGCGTGGCGGCACATCGGGATCTGCCGGTGCAGGTCGGCGGGCGTGAGGTGAATGTGCTCAGCACCGAAATCGTCAATGGCGCCACCGATCGGCTGCTGATCTGGCACTGGTACTGGATCGACGGACATTGGACGACCAGTGAATACGCCGCAAAGCTTTACCAGACGCTGGCACGCTTGCGCGGGCGCGGCGACGATTCGGCCGCCGTCATGATCTATACGTCGCTGGGCGAAGGGGAGCGAAGCGCGGCCGAGACCGCACTCGCGTCATTCCTGCGGGACAAGGGGAGCGAGTTGGGTGACTCCCTCGCTCTGGCGATGGGGCGTTAGCGTGAACTGGGCAGGCAAGCGCATCGCACTGATCGGCCCGCTGCCGCCGCCGGCGGGGGGTATCGCGAACCAGACGCGCCAGCTGGGGGAGCTGTTGCGCGCCGAGGGGCTTGATGTGGAGCTCGTCCGGGTGAATGCGCCCTATAAGCCGGCTTGGGTTCGCAGCGTGAAGGGCCTGCGCGCGGGATTCCGGCTGGTCCCTTACCTGATGCGTCTGTGGGCGGCCGCAGGACGGGCCGACCTGATGCATGTGATGGCCAATTCGGGCTGGTCGTGGCACCTTTTTGCCGCGCCGGCGGTGTGGGTTGCCGTACTGCGTGGCGTGCCGGTGGTCGTGAACTACCGTGGCGGCGAGGCGGACGATTTTCTCTCGCGCTCGGCGCGTTGGGTCAGGCCGACGCTCCTGCGGGCCGGTGGCGTACTGGTGCCGTCGGGTTTTCTGCGCGAGATCTTTTCGCGTCATGGGGTCGAAACCCATATCGTGCCCAACGTCGTCGATCTTGCGCGCTTCAAACCCGCTTCGTCACGGCAAGGGGGGGGAGGGGCGCCCCATATTGTGGTCGCGCGCAACCTTGAGCCGATCTACGGAATTTCGGTGGCCCTGCAGGCGTTTGCGCGGATTCTTGCGGATTACCCGCAGGCGCGGCTTTCCGTGGCCGGCTCGGGCCCCCAGGCTGGCGAACTCGAGCGTCTGGCTGCCCAGCTGGGCCTGGAGGGACATGTGTGCTTCACCGGCCGGCTCGATCGCGACGAAATGGCCAGGCTCTATCGTGACGCCGATGTGATGCTGAATCCATCGCGTGTCGACAACACGCCGAATTCCGTACTGGAGGCGCTTGCGAGTGGTGTGCCGGTGGTGAGCACCGCGGTCGGCGGCGTGCCGTATATCGTCGAAGACGGTCGCAGTGCGCTGCTTGTGCCGCGTGATGACGCGGCGGCAATGGCGTCCGCCGTGACGCGTCTGCTGCGCTCGCCGGAGCTCCGCCAGCAATTGGTCGAGTGCGGGCGTCGCGAAGTGCGGCGTTATACCTGGACGGCCGTGCGCGACACGCTGTTCGCCGGCTACACGGCCGCCGTGCAGAACGGAGTGGCACCGATGGCGGCGCGGTGACCTGGAGATATCGATGAGCCTGCCTGCCCGACTGGTCAGTGATGCGCTGTTTCCGCTCCACGAGCGCTTGATGGGGCGCCCCACCTTCACGTATCTCGATGAGCTCGAACGTAGCCAGTGGTTGTCGCGCGACGAGATCGAATTGCTGCAGGCGCGCAAGCTCAGCGCATTGTTACGCACGGCACACGCGCGCAGCCCGTGGTTCGCCCAACGGATCGACGAGGCCGGGCTCGACCCTCATGGCCGTGAGCTCGCGCTTGCCGATCTGCGCAAGCTGCCGACGATGGACAAGGCGGACGCCCGCGCCCATCGCGACGAGATCGTCTGGCGCGACGCGCCCGGGGGCGTATTTCCCTACAACACCGGCGGATCCAGCGGCGTGCCGCTGTCCTTCTATTTCGGCCGCGCACGCCAGGCGTCGGACGCAGCGGGGCGCATGCGCGCGCGTCGCTGGTGGGGCGTGGAGGTCGGCGAGCGCGAGGTCTATCTGTGGGGCGCTCCGGTCGAGCTGAACAAGACCGATGTAGTCAAAGTCGTCCGTGATCGACTGCTCAATCAGCTCGTGCTGAATGCGTTCAATATGTCCGAGGCGACGATGGACGGCTATCTCGATGCCATCCGCGCCTACCGGCCTGCGTGCGTGTATGGCTACGCCAGTTCGATCGCGCTGCTGGCGGCGCACGCTCAGGATCGTGGTGCGGACATGCGCCTGCCAACGCTGAAGGTCGTCTGCACGACCGGGGAGCCGCTGTTCGAGCACCAGCGGGAGCTGATCGGTTCGGTATTCGGGGTGCCGGTCGCCAACGAATTCGGCAGCCGCGACATCGGATTCACCGCGCATGAGACGCCGGAAGGGCAGATGCTGCTGATCAGCGAGAGCGTTGTGCTGGAGGTGCTGGATGCGCAGGGTCAGCCCGTTGCCAGCGGCGAGACGGGGGAGGCTGTCATGACCGGCCTGTGTTCGGAGGGGCAGCCCTTCATCCGCTACCGGACCGGCGACATGCTGCGCCTGTCGGCAGAGGCCTGCCGGGCCGGGCGCGGTCTGCACGTCATCGACCAGGTCGCCGGGAGGCAGACCGACTTCGTCGTGCGCTCGGACGGCACGGTCATGCACGCGCTGGCGGTGATCTATGTGCTGCGGGCGGTAGACGGCATCAAGCAGTTCAAGTGCATCCAGCATGCGCCGGACGTGATCGAAGTCCAGGTGGTCCCGGATCGCGGCTGGTCGCCGGAGCGTGAGGCGCAGATTGCGACGGGGCTGAGGGCTCGGTTGGGCGCCGACTTGCGCGTCGAATGCCGGCTGCTCGACGAGATCCCGCCCGAGGCATCAGGCAAACACCGCTATGTGGTCAGTCATGTCGCGCTGGCGCCCCGCCTCCAGTCAGCCACCGGGGTCACGGCATGAATTCGCTCGCGGTCCTGCGCCTGCCCCTGCGCTACAAGCCGTGGTCGCCGCGCCACGCGCGCCTGATCCTCAACGACCTTGGCGGCGCCGCACGTCAGCCGGAGCGCGAGCACCGCATGCACCTGCAGGCGGCAATCGACTGGCTGTGCCGCGCCCAGGATGTGCGCATGCGCGAGTCCGACGCGGGAGGCGTTTCGGCCGGGTGGAGCTTCGAGGACGGCTGGTTGCCCGGTTACCCCGAGACCACCGGCTACATCATCGAAACCTTCATTGCTGCCGCCGAGGTCCTCGAACGGCCCGAACTCCTTGAACGGGCGCGACGCATGATCGACTGGGAGATGTCGCTGCAGCATGAGGACGGCGCCTTCCCCGGGCATTTCGGCGAGCCCGGCAGCCAACCGGTGATCTTCAATACCGGCCAGATCATGCACGGCATGATCGCCGGGGCGGTTAGCCTGCAGCGCACCGAGTGTCTCGACGCGGCGGTGCACGCCGGCTGGTGGCTCATTCGCCAGCAGGACTCGGACGGTTGTTTCCGGCGCTCGGAGCATAACGGTGTGCCGCACGTCTACAACACGCGGGCGATCTGGGCGCTCGTCGCGACCGGCCTGCTGTCGGGTGAAAAGGGCCTCGTCGATGGCGCGCGGCGCAATCTCGATTGGGCGCTTACCCAGCAGACCGAATGCGGCTGGTTCCGGACCAATGCCTTCACCGCTGGCCAGGACCCGTTCACGCACACGATCGCTTACGCGATCCGGGGATTCGTCGAATGCGGTGCATTGCTCGACGACGAGCGCTACCTGCAGGCCGCGGAGCGCGCAGCGCGCGGAATGATGGGGGTGCTGCGTGACAATGGCGGGCTCGCCGGACGCTATGGAGACGGCTGGGTCACGACCTGCTCCTACGCCTGCGTGACCGGTGTGGCGCAGATGGCCTTGAATTGGCTGCGTCTGGGGCAGATCACCGGTTCGTGCGACTTCACCGCTGCTGCCCGCCGGGCGATCGGCTACGTGAAGAGGACGCAGCGCCTCGCCGACGAGGATGACATCGTGCGCGGCGCAATCCCGGGCTCGGCGCCGATCTGGGGCGACTATTCGCGGTTCGAGTTTCCGAACTGGGCGGCCAAGTTCTTTGCCGATGCGCTGATCATGGACGAGACCGGTCGCGCGCTGCCGCCGCTTGTGGCGCGGCGCGAGTGCGGGGTTCCCGCATGAGCCGGCTGCGCCTGCTGATCCTTTGCGGCGGGGCGCCGCGTCACCTGCATTTCGCGAATGCCTTGTGCCGGCGCGCCGACGTCCTCGCGATCGTTCAGGAAAGCGGAGGGGAGTGGAACCGCGAGAAGATCCTGCGGGTGCTGCGACCGAAGACTTTGTCCAGCAAAGCCTGGCGCTGGCTGCGCGACCGGAGGCGCTACACGGGCGACCGCGAGGCGAAGTTCTTCTTCGGCGACGTGCCGGCCACGCTCGATCGCGCTGACCTCGTCCGCAGCTTTCCGACCGTGAATCATCCCGGCGTGGCCGATCTCGTCGCCGCGTTGTCGCCCGATCTCATCGCCGTGTTCGGTACGTCGCTGATCAAGGGAGCGTTGCTGGAGGCAGGCCGTCCGCGGCTCGTCAATCTGCATGGGGGCCTTTCGCCGCAGTATCGTGGCGCCGACTGCACGTTCTGGGCGCTGCACAACGGCGAGCCGGAACAGGTGGGCTGCACCATCCACTACATCGATCCCGGCATCGACACCGGCAGCCTCATCGCCCATGCCAGCCCCGAAGTCAGGCCCGGCGACGACGAGCTGACGCTGTTCTGGCGCGCGGTCGCGCACAGCACCGATGTCTTCGCGGAACTCCTCGATCGTTTCGCCGCGGGCGAGCGCTTTGGTCAGCGGCAGCCGGGACGGGGGCGGCTCTATCAGGTGAAGGACCGCCTGCTGCGGCACGAGCGTGCGCTTGCCCGGCGGATGCCACACGGCATTCCGGCCGGCATCCGTCTACCGGCGCGTACCCGCTGGTTTCCTGCGGATGAGACGCGGGATATTCGTGAGGTCGACACCGCATGCGCGACATCGCAGTAACGTTTGCGGTCTTCGCAACCCTGCCGTTCATCCTCCGGCGGCCGTGGATCGGAATCCTCGTGTGGACGTGGCTCGGTTTCATGAATCCGCATCGCCTCGCGTGGGGGTTCAGCACGACGATGCCCTTCGCCTACATCGTGGCGCTGACGACGCTGATCGCGATGTTGCTGTCGAAGGAGCCGAAGCGCATCCCGTGGGAGCGGGAGTCCGTTGTGTTGCTGCTTTTTGTCGTGTGGATGCTGGTCACGACGATATTTGCGGCTTACCCGATCTTTGCCTGGCCACAATTCGAGAAGGTCATCAAGATCCAACTGATGATCTTCGTCGCGATGATCCTCATCAACACACCCGAGAGGCTCAAAGCCCTCGTATGGACGATCGCCTTGTCCTTGGCGTTCTACGGGGTCAAGGGCGGCATCTTCACGATCGTCAATGGCGGGGTGTACCGTGTGCAAGGGCCGTCGGGCACCTTCATCGAGGGCAACAACGAGCTTGGTCTCGCCCTTGCGATGACCGTGCCGCTCCTGTACTTCCTTGCGCGCAGCACCGTGCATGGCTGGCTGCGGCCCGCGGTGTACGTCGCAACCCTGCTCACGGCGACCGCGGCGATCGGCACGCAGTCGCGCGGCGCGTTGCTGGGCATGGCAGCGATGGGTTTGGTGTTCTGGCTCAAGGCGCGACACAAGTTTCTCGTCATCGTACTTGGCGGACTGTCGATTCTGATGATCTGGCTGATCATGCCGGAGGCGTGGTACGAACGCATGGCGACGATCAATACCTACCAGGAGGACCAGTCCGCGCTGGGGCGCATCAACGCGTGGTGGATGGCGTTTCATCTTGCGATGGACCGGCCGCTGGGCGGCGGTTTCGAAACCTTCCAGCGCGAAATGTTCTATCTGTACGCGCCCGATCCATCCAACGTTCGTGACGTGCACTCGATCTATTTCGAAGTGCTGGGCGAACACGGCTTCGTCGGCCTGTTCCTGTTCCTGCTGCTGGCGGTATTCACCTGGCGGTCGGCGGGCGCCGTCGCGAGGGCTGTCAAACCGGATTCCGAGCATGCTTGGCTGGGCGATCTTGCCGCGATGGTGCAGGTCAGCATCGTCGCCTATCTCGCGGCGGGAGCCTTCCTTGGCATGGCGTACTTTGACTACTACTACAACCTCGTGCTGATCGTGGTGGTCGCGAGAGTACTGGTGCGTGAAGCCGAAGCCGCCGGGAGGCGTACGGTTGGTCTCGCTGCACGGGCGGCGCCTGCGGCAGTGCCGGTCAAGGTTCGGCCGGACCGCCATTCCGCTGCAGCCAGAGTTCCAGTTGGGTCAGTACCCAGATCATGACGCCGTAATAGCTCGCATGGCCCGACGAATGTTCCCGCCACAGCTTCTGCAGATAGTCCGGACGAACGATCCCGCGACGGGCGAGGCTGTCCAGTGCGGCGACCGCCTGCGAACGCAGCGGGCCGTCGGCGGCCAGCCACAGGCCGAACGGCAGGCCGAAACCATGCTTGGATTTGGTGATCGTCTCGCCCGGCAGGAAGTCGCGCAGCGCCTGTTTGAAAAATACACGCAGGCGGGTGCCGCTCACTTTCTGGCGCACGGCCAGCGTTCCGGAGAAGGCGATCAGATCCTCGTCGAGGAAGGGAAAGCGCACCTCGACCCCCGCGGCCTCGCACATCCGCGACACCTTGCGCAGATCGTTGTCGGCCAGCGTGATCTTGTGATCGAGATGCATCATGCGGTCGACCGGTTCCGGCGATGCGGCGCGAAAGTACGCCTCGCGCATCAGCGCCAGCGGACGTTCGGTGTCGACCGCGGCGAGGAACTCCTTCTCGAAGATTTCCGTGAGCGGATCGCGATGCAGGAAGTTGTAGGTTTCCAGACGGTCGGGCAGCGGGATGCGCGCCTGTCGGATGTAGCTCTGTGCCTTGCGCACCGGCATCAACGCCGATCCGAGCGGAAAATTCAGCACGAGCGGCTCGAGCATGCGCCGCAGCCCCGGCGCGAGCGAGTGGTAATGCTCGAACACTCCCTGCTTGGCATAGCGCGCGTTGCCGCCGAAGAATTCGTCGCCGCCGTCACCCGCGAGCATCGCCTCGATGCCGTGTTCGCGCGCGATGCGGGCGCAGAAGTACGTCGGCACGGCCGACGCGTTGCCGAAGGGTTCGTCATAGGCGGCGGCAATGAGCGGCAACGCCTCGGCGACATGCTCAGGGGTGACGTAGAACTCGGTCGCGTCGGCACCGAAATGCCGGGCCGTGATGCGCGCGTAATCGAGCTCGTCAAAGCCCTCGGCGTCGAAGCCGATCGAGAAGGTGCGTGCCGGCTTGCCGCTGACCTCGCCGAGCAGGCCGGTAACCGTCGAGCTGTCGGTTCCTCCGGACAGGAAGGCTCCGACCGGCAGCTCATCCACGTGGCGCTGCACCGACTGACGCAGGAGCTGGCTGAACGTTCGTTCCTGGTGCGCCTCGTCTGCCCCGTTGTCCGGTGCAAAGGGCATCGCCCAGTAGAAGTGCCGCGTCGTGTCTCCCCCGGTCGCTACCAGACATTGCGCCGGCAGCAGCTTCTCGACCGCGCGAAACGCGGTGTCGGGACTGGGCACCATGTGGCAATACAGGTATTCGTACAGTGCCTGGCGGTCGAGTGCGGCATTGACCGCCGGATGTGCGGCGACGGCGCGCGCGCTGGTGGAAAACACCAACAGGGAGCCCACCCGTGCGAAACACAGGCGCTCGATGCCGGTGCGGTCGACGGCCAGCAACGCTCGGCCCTTCGCCAGGTCGACCAGGACCAACGCGAAGTTCCCCTGGAGATCATCCAGGAGTCGATCGCCGACCTCACCGTAACGCCGGATTGCGGCCGCAGCGTGGCCGTGCTCAGCCGCGTGGGCCGCGGTCGCCGCGTCCGTCCAGCGCGGCCGTCCGAGCAACGCTGCCGTATGGCGTGCGCCGGCGTGCTGGGCCAGCCAGCTTGTCGCCGACCCCGTCGCGATGCAGCCCGCGCCGTGCATTTCGAGCAGGGCTCCGGGTTCGCCGGCCGCATCGGCAGCGAACATTGCCTGCAGCGCCCCCGGCGGGGCAGCATCAGCCTCCGCGAGATTTACCCAGCCGCACAGGATCCGTCGAGTGTTCATGAGCATGCCGTCATCCGGTTGATCGGGGCTGCGGCAATGGTAGCCGATGCAGTGTGGCGGGAATGCCGCAGAGGTCACGCTTGCACATGCAAACGTCCGAGGGCAGCGCGATGAAGTGGGCATGGCTGCGTCCGGGCGCGGGGATTGCCGTGGCGATTGTGCTGTTGCTGGGGGCCGAGGCCCTGCTGCATTCGGACACGGTCCTGCATCGGTTTCGCGCGGTGTTCGCGGCGGGGCGGGCGATGGACAAACTCCTGCATGTCGAGGGCAATCCGCCACGCCTGCTGCTGCTGGGAAACAGCCGCGTCGACAACGGCTTCGATCCCGTGACGGTCGTCGAGCACGCCGGTGGCCGGTCCGGCCCGTCGGGCTTCAATCTCGGCCTGCCCGGCGCCAATGCGAGCGTTCTCTACGGCATCGTCCGCCGGCTGGACTCCGCGCGCCTGTTAAGGCCGGGCGCGATCGAGCAGGTCGTTATCGGACTCGACGAGGGGCTCGTGCAGGCCGATGACTCTCTGGGCTATCTCGTGTTCTTCGGCGACCGCGAGCGCATGCTTGCGCACGGTGACTACGCGAATCTCGCGCGAAGCATCCTGCGTGGCTGGGGCTATGCGGGGAATCTCAAGCAACTGCGCGAACCTGCGAAACTGGAGCAACTGGTTCGCGCCGTGCTCGGGCCGGTTGAGCCGGTCGGCGGCGGGGCCGCGCGGCGACAGGGCTATCGGCCGGGTTTCGGCGCCGCGGCGCAGGATGCCGAACAGGTCATGCGTCAGGAGGCGGGCTCCACCGCGCCGCCCGACCGCATCGCCGAGGCCGACCTGCTGGCAATGCTGGATCTGCTCCGTCAGCGCGGGGTGAGGGCGAGCGTGGTGTTTCCCCCGCTGCTGACGCGTCAGGTGCTCTACCTCGACGAGGCGCACCCGGCGGCAGCACCCTACCTGAAAATCCGTTCCGAGTTGGCCGCGCGCGAGGTGCCCATGCTGGCACTGGCCGCCGGCGAGCGCCGTGATCCCGCCGAATTCGTAAACGCCGGCCACCTTAACGACCGAGGCGCCCAGCGCTTCAGCGCCATGCTCGGACGGGCGCTGGCCGATGACGGGGCTCGCCCCGTGAGGGTGGGTGCGCGATGATCTTCAGCAGTGTGTCCTTCGCCGTGTTCTTCGCAGCGGTTTTGGCGACGTACCTGCTCGCCCGCTCGCCGACGCAGCGTGCCACGGTGCTGCTCATGGCGAGCCTGATCTTCTACGCGTCGTGGAAGCCGGCCTACCTGATCCTGCTCGGCGCGTCGGTGACGGCAAACTGGTTCGTGTATCGGGGCATGCTGGCGACGCGCTCGCGTGCGCTGATGATCACCGCGATCGCAGCCAATCTGACGGTGCTCGGTTGCTTCAAATACCTTGCGCTGTTGATCGAGTCCGCATTGTGGCTTGCGCGTGTTGCGGGGGCGGAGGTGGCCGTGGCGCGCCCGGCGTGGATCGACTGGGTGCTGCCGCTCGGCATCAGCTTCTACACCTTCCACATGCTGAGCGCGATGATCGACGTCTATCGGGGCGACTGCACGCGCCGCATCAGCTTCCGCCATTGGTGCCTGTTCGTCAGCTTCTTCCCGCAGCTGATCGCCGGCCCCATCGTGCGTGTCCATGAGCTCGTGGCACAGCTCGAAGACCTGCAGCCGGTGAGCTGGCGCAATCTCAAGATCGGCGCTTTCATCTTTGCCGGTGGTCTGATCAAGAAGGCGCTTCTGGCCGACAATCTGGCCCCGCTGGTCGATGCCTTGTTCGCACAACCGGCGAAACTCGATTTCCTGCTGGCCTGGCTGGCCACGCTGGGGTTCGGCATGGAGATCTACCTCGACTTTTCCGGCTACAGCGAAATGGCTCTCGGCCTCGCCTGCATGTTCGGCGTTACCTTGCCGCTGAATTTCCGCTTTCCCTATATGGCACGCAGCGCGACCGAGTTCTGGCACCGCTGGCACATGTCGCTGTCGCGCTGGTTGCGCGACTACCTCTACATTTCGATCGGCGGCAATCGCGGCGGGCGCTTTGCCAGCTACCGCAACCTGATGATCACGATGCTGCTGGGCGGCTTGTGGCACGGTGCGAACTGGACCTTCGTGTTCTGGGGATTCCTGCACGGCACCCTGCTGATCGGGCACCGTTTGCTCAATGCGGCGCTGCGTGTGGCGGGTATCGCGGAAGGGGCATCGGTCGATCGCGCCCTGTCGTGGCTGGGCTGGCCGCTGACCTTCGTGGCGATCCATTTCACCTGGGTATTCTTCCGCGCGCCGAATTTCTCCGACGCGTGGACCGTGTGCGCTGCGATGCTGGGGCTTGCCGAGCCGTCCGCCCTCCTGTCCGTGCGCCTGTATGAAATTGTCGGCGTGCTCGTGACGGTCGTGCTCGTCCTGATCGAGCCGCGCATCGTTGCGGTTTTCGAACGTCGTGGGGTGGATTGGTGGTGGCGGGTGCCGTTCCCGCTGCGTGGCGTTGCCTATGCGTCTCTGGTACTCGCGATCGTCGTCTTCGGCGGTCCGACCCAGAAGTTCATCTACTTTGATTTTTGACGGATTCTCGGCTGGCAGAAGCTTGCTGTTTCCGCTGTCTGCCGGGCCATTCTCCCGAGGACCCTGCATTTGAAAAGTCTTCTGACCGAGCCCATCGACCGCATTGTCGTGGAGAGATGGGAATCCCTTCCCGCTCCATTCAGGAAGGCGTTCCAGTTCTGCATCCTGGTCAGCGTGCTCGCATTCGGATTCGAGATGTCCAATCTCATCCTGCACCACGACGACGTGTTGCAGATCTTTGTTCAGCGCGACAACCTGCAGCACAACGTCGGCCGCTTCGGGTTCGGGTGGCTGAACTACTACATGCAAGGTGCCCGCATCATCCCGCTCGTCCAGATGGTGCAGGGGATCGTGCTGATGGCCGTCTACGGCATGATCGTGTGCCACATTTGGGGTCTGCAGCGGACACTGGAGATTGCGCTGGCAGGGGCCATCGTCTGCGTTTATCCCTACGTCGGGCAGACCTATCAGTACAACAGCTCGATGGCTCTGTATCCGCTCGCACATGCGCTGAGCGCCCTGGCCATGCTGATCGCGATCAGGCCATCGCTTCTGCGGGTACTGCTCGCGAGCCTGCTACTTTTTGCGGCCTTTTCGATCTATCAGAGCGTGATCGCGAACGCCCTGACGATCCTCGGGGTCTGGATCGTCCTGCAACTCGCCTTCCCTGCGGCAGGGGATGCCTCCGGTCGCCGATCTGTGATCCTGCCTGTGGTTGCGACGCTCGCGGCGATCGGCATCGGCGGAGCCCTCTACTATCTTGCAGTCAAGGCGCTGGGACTGCCCTTGTCCACCTATCAGGGGGCGGATAAGGCGTTTGATCTGCAACTGGGTACGGACCGGCTTCTGACGCTGAGGGCGGTTCTGGACGGAACGCGGGCCTCCCTTGTCTGGCCCGAGAACTATTTTCCCGCCAACTTGAAGGATCTTCAGCTCGGTTTGCTGATTGTCGGCGTGCTGCTCGGTGTCTGGTTACCCAAGGGCATCGCCAATAAGCTGCTGGCAACGGCGATGATCGTGATGGCCTTTCTCGCGCCACGCGTGCTTCAAGTCATCCATCCGTCCGGGCATTACCACAACCTCACTCTCACCGCGTATGCGGTTCTTGCCGCGGGCGCATTGGCCGTGATTTATCGCTTCCGGAAAGCGGCTCTGAGCAATATCACCACCTGTATTGCGGTGCTGCTGCTCCTGGGTTTCATTGCCCAGGCCAACTGGATATCAAGTATCAATTATCTGAACATGGTCGCGCACTTCTCGACTACCTCCCAGATCCTGTCACGTCTCGGGTCTCTGCCGAGTAGCGGATGGGACGGACGGCGCATTCTGGTGATCGGAAACTATTCGATGCCCGGTTACTATCCGTTCAAGCGTGCCACCGGTGTGGCCACGGATTTCATCGATGCCGAGCATTTCTGGGCCGTGGCGAAACTCCTGCGAACCGAAGTCGATGTGATCCACGAGGCGGACGGGAGTGCGCAAGCCCTAGCGTTCGCGGCAACTCGTCCGGCATGGCCTCATTCGGAAAGCATAGGAGTGGTGGACGGTGTCGGGATCGTCGTCCTTGCGAAGGCGCCGCCTGGAAAATGAAGAAATGTCACCCTGAATGGAAACACTGTTCACCCTGATCATTGGCTGGTTCGGCGCCGCGGTGGGCTTGCTGATCGCATTGCACGGGCGGGCGCTTGCTGCGGCATGGCGTGAGCCGGTGCTGGCGTGTCCGGTGCTGATCATCGAAAGCGACGATTGGGGGCCGGGGCCACCGGAGGATGCCACGGCCTTGGGCGTCCTTTTGGATACTCTGGAGGTGGTTCGCGACGCCGGCGGGCATCCTGCGGTGATGACCCTCGGCGTCGTGAGCGGCGTCCCGCACGGTGCCGCGATCGATGCGTCGGCGGGGGCGCGGTATGTCCGTCGTACGCTCGCTGAACCCGACTTTGCGCCGATCGTCATGGCGATACGCGCCGGTTGCAGTAGCGGTGTGTTCGCGCTGCAGCGGCACGGGCTGGAACATTTCTGGCCTGCGTCCCTGCTCGCCCGGCTTCGAGGAGGCTCCTCCAGCGGAAGTCCTGCCGAAGCCGATGCGTTGCGGCGCTGGCTGCATACCTCCGATGTGCGCACCGAGGATCTTCCTGCTTACCTGCAGAGCCGCTGGGCCGATTGCGCACAACTGCCGAGTTCGCCCCTTGCCACTGCAGAAGTCGAGTGCGCGGTGCGCGAGGAGGCCGACCTCTTGCGGCAGGTGTTCGGCGATGCGCCGGACGTAGCGGTGCCCAACACCTTCGTCTGGGACGACCGCGTCGAGCAGGCCTGGGCGGCGAGCGGAGTGCGCTGTGTCGTGACACCGGGCCGCCGCTATGAAGGGCGGGATGCGGCTGGGCAGCTTGTTGGGGCGACACGGCGCATGCGTAACGGTGAGCGCGGTTGCGGCGACGTCTGCTACGTCGTGCGCGACGTGTATTTCGAGCCGCTGCGCGGCCATCGCGCGGAGCGCGTGTGGGAAGCTCTTGCGGAAAAGGTCGCCCAAGGGCGGCCCGTCCTGCTGGAGACTCACCGCTCGAATTTTGTCGGACCGGTCCAGGTGCGCGATGCGGCCATCGCGGAGCTGGAGCGTGCCCTGCGCGGGGCGCTGGCGCGCCATCCCGACCTGCGGTTCATGAGCACGGCGGAACTCGCCGGGGCGCTGCGCGATCCCGGTTCCTCCCTGCGCGTGCTGGCGTTGCGGCAGCGTCTCGCCGTTTGGTGCGCGCGACTGGAGCGCGACCCCGAGGCCGCTCGGCTGCTCAAATTCAGCGGTCTCGGGGCGGTCCTGCGAGCCGCTCGATATTTGTTCGGCGACGTGACATTCCGACGCTCGCCGGGTGCTGCCGGTTGCTAGACTCCTTCGGGATTCTGGATGGATGCGACGACCGATGAAGCAGGGCTATCTCGTCATTACCGAACTGTTCCTGCCGACCAAGGGCGGAACCGCTGTGTGGTTCGACGAAGTCTACCGGCGTCTGGGGGGGAAGGAGATTGCCATCGTCACTGCCGCAGTGCCAGGCGATGCCGCTCATGATGCCGATCACCCCAATGCCGTCCACCGCGTCGGCCTGCGCCGCGTGCGCTGGCTGCGACCCGAATCGCTCGGCATGTACCTCAAGCTCTTCGCAAAGTCTCTCGCGCTGGCCTTGCGTCAGCGCTTCGATGCGGTCCACGCCGGTCGCGCGCTGCCGGAAGGGCTCGTCGCCTTGGTCGTCGCGCGCCTTGCGGGGCGGCCGGTGGTCGTGTACGCACATGGTGAGGAACTGACCGGCTGGGGGCGCGGGAACAAGTTCAGGGTGATGTGCTTCGTCCTGCGACACGCCGATCACGTTGTCGCCAACAGCGACTTCACCTGCGAGGTGCTCGCCGGGATGGGGGTCTCCCGCGAGCGGATCGTCATCATCAACCCCGGGGTCGATATTCAGAGGTTCCGCCCCGGCCTCCCGTTCCAGGATCTCCGCGACAGCATCGGGCTGCCGCGCGGCGCGCGCCTGCTCCTGTCGGTGGGACGGCTAAGCCGGCGCAAGGGTTTCGATACGGTGATCCGCTGCCTGCCGGCCCTGCGCGCAGCAGGGCATGACGTGCATTACGCGATCGTGGGCATCGGTGAGGATCGCGCGTATCTTGAGAGCGTGGCACGTGATGCCGGCGTGCAGGAGCGTGTCCACCTGCTGGGGCACGTGGCAATGGACGATCTGCCGCGCTGGTACAACGCGTGCGACCTGTTCTTGCTCGTCAATCGCGATATCGCTGGCGATACGGAGGGCTTCGGGCTCGTTTTTCTCGAGGCGGCTGCCTGCGGCAAGGCCTCGATCGCGGGCAAGGCCGGTGGTACCGGATCCGCCGTACTCGACGGCGTAACCGGAGTCCGGGCCGACGGAGACGATCAGCCTGCCGTCGCGGAGGCGATCCGTCGCCTGCTCGAGGATGGGGCGCAACTCGACGCGCTGGCGCGCCAGGCGATGCAGCGCGCGCGCGGGGAGTTTGGCTGGGACGCGGTGGCGATCCGGACCCGGACCGCCCTGTAGGGCCGGCGGGGTGCAGGACTTTGGAGGAGCTGACGACGATGCAGGACGGAAGGAAGCTTGGGGTACTGCTGGCGCTCGCGGTCTCGGCATATGGCGCTCCGGCAGGGGCTGTAGAGTCGTTCGCCAGAACTCCGCAGGAAGAAGCGCTCTGTTCCACCTACGTGTATGGGGCCGGAGCCAAAGACGTGGGTAATCGACGCGATTGGCAGCACATGCACCACTACTGCGACTGCATTCGATTCCGCTATCGCGCGATTCGCACCATGGGTGACAAGGCGGAGTTCAGGTACAACCTCGAGAGCGCGATCGGTGGTTGCGACTATGTTCTGAAACATACGACAAGAGCATTCAGCATGCGGCCGAAGGTCCATGTCGACAAGGGCAGGGCGTTGAAGCTCATGGGCGACAGGACATTGGCCGCGCAGGAGTTCTCCACCGCGATCGAGATCGATCCAACGGAGGTCAACGCCTTCGTCGAACTTTCTCTGCTTCAGGAGGACCGCGGCAAGAAGGCGGAGGCCCGCGAGACCATTGCACGCGGGCTGCAGCACAACCCCGACGCCGCGCTGTTGCAGAAGCGTTATCTTGAACTCGGTGGAAAGAAGCCCTTCCCCGAGCCGATTGCGCGCGTTGAGCCTGCACCGGAAAAGAAGGCCGTGGAACCGGACGTGCCGGAGCCTCAAGGGTTGCCGCCCGTCGATCCGGTCATTCAGGTCGATGCAGCTCCAGAACGGCAGGGTAAGTCGTCCGAAGAAGAACAGGCAGGGCCGCCGGATGCAGCGAGCGCAGGTCGCTCCTGTCGTTTTTGCCCGCCGGAGGAGATCCATCGCCGCTGGGTCGAGTCCTTCAAGTCAACGCAGGAGAAGAAGCCGGAGTAGCCGCGGGCGTGCTGTGGTACGTCCGCAAATGGCGGCGTGCGACCGGGTCGCGCTCGATCCAGTTGCGCAATTCGTGCCACAGCAGTTCCACCTGCTCGGGGTTTACCGCAGAGATGTCGTGTGTGCAGCCCGGGTCGGTCTCCACGTCGAACAGCGCCAGCCGCATGCCGCGTTCGAGAGGCTGATAGACGAGTTTCCATCGTCCGTGGCGCATCATGCGATCCTTGGCGATGATCACGCGATCCTTGTATTCCTGCCTGATCGACAGCGATCCGCTCGTTTCATTGGGAATATCCAGCAGTTCCAGCAGGTCCGGGTAGCTCAGATGATCCGGCGGCAATCCTGGAACGTGGGCGATCCAGATACCGGTTTCGTTGAAGGCCTTCAGGCCCAGATCCAGTTGCGGGTCGTCCATCGCGCCGGCCAGCGAGACGCCGTCGCATTTTACCGACGGAGCTTCCAGGAGGTCGAGCAGGGTTGGCAGCAGGTCGATCGAGCGCACCACCTGATCGACCCGCGGGTGCCGCTTCTTGCGCGGGTCGGCAATCACGAGCGGCACCCGCGCGCTGAAATCGCCCACCGCCGAGTTGCCCTGGCCCCAGGTGTCGTGTTCGAAAAACTCCATGCCGTGATCGCTGTACAGGACGACGATCGTGTTGTCGGCGAGTCCGCTGCTTTCAAGGTGGCTCATGATCTTGCCGACTTCGTCGTCGAACTGTGATACGCATCCGTCGTACAGCGCGAGGATCTGGTCGAGGTCGAATTCCTCGCGCGGTTCGCCTTGCCGCCGAATGATCTCGAACGGGTCCGTCAGTCGTGCCATGGCGAATTTCGAAGCGCCGGCATAGTCGGGATCGGCATGGCGCAGGTAGAACGGGTATTCCGAGGCGAAAGGAGGGTGCGTCGTCGAGTAGAAGACGTTGAGCATGAACGGTTCGGCGGTGCTCGCGAGGCGCGAGATCAGCCGGCGGGTGCGTTGGCCCAATTGGGTCGTCTGCGGCGTGCCGCCGAGGTAATGGATTTCCGGGACAAGCAGGCGGCCGATCCGGTTGTGCAGGAATACCGACAGGAACAGGCGGATGTCCTTCGGGCCTTGTCTGATCAGGTATTTCAGGTTCCATTGGTCCTCGGGGAGGTCGAGGACGTCGAAGCCGAGCGAGAACTTTCCGAGATCCGCGCCGCACCAGTCGGAGACGGCCGCCGTCCGGTATCCGAGCGCACGCAGGATCATCGGCAACGCCTGGATTTCGAGCTGCGTCTCATCGTCGGCCACGAAGTTGTCGCGTATGCCATGCGTGTGGGGCCAGGTTCCCGTAAGCAGGGAGATCAGACTCGGTGCGGTCCTCGCGCATGGCACGTAACAGGTGTCGAAGCGCGTGCCGCGCTTGGCCAGTGCGTCGATGTGCGGTGTCAGAGACTGACCGTTCCGCAACGCGCCGACGCGATCGGCACGAAGCGTGTCCGAGCCGATCAGGAGCAGGTTCGGACGAGTGCGCTGGTGCTTAACCGGCGTGTTGCCCTCCGGCTCCCACAGGGCGAACACGAACACGCCCCAGTAGCCGATCGCCAGGCTGGTCAAGGCCGCGGCGGATTCCCCGTGGCCGGTAACGGCGAGCGCAAGCACCAGCGCCGCGGCAAGTCCGGCGACGCCGATGGCGCCGAGCGATGCAGCCCGGCGGAGGCCGTCGGCGGACAACAGGCGCCACAGACGATGCAGGCGATCGGTTCGGTACTGCCATGAAGCAACGATCAATCCCGGGTTCTGCACGAGGGTGCGGCAGGTGAGGTAGCCGCTTGCGAGGGCGAGCGTCAGCAGCGCGCCCAGTCCCGCCCGCCACGGGGCGTACGGCATCCCCTGCGCATCGGCCGAGGCCGTCGCGACGACCGCCCCCGGCAGTGCGCAGAACAGACCGACGGCGAAGGTCCATAGGCCCAGGCGGGCCATCGCGAACGGGAAATAGGCGCGGTAGCGCTTGACGATTTCCTCGCGCAGCTGCGGTCCGGTCTGCGAGAAGTCGACGACCGATTTTGCGACCAGCGACAGCGCCAGCGCGACTGCGACCAGCGCTGCGGGCAGCAGCGCGTCCATCGCCCGGTGCCAGGCAAGGCTTGCGGCAAGCACGAAGCCCGTGATGCCGAGCAGCCCTGCCAGCGCAAGGCTGGTCTGCACCGGCAGCCACGGGAGACGGGCGCGCCGGCGCCGATGCCGCGCGGCCTCGCGCATGCCGCTCACCTCGCCGAAGGCCGAAGCAATCCGCACGAGATAGAAGCGCCGCGCCTGCGCGTTCAGCGCAAGTGCGCAGCCACTTGCATAGCCGGCGACCTTGCGCCACATGTACAGCGGCACGCCGCTTTCCGTGCGGCGAAAGCGCATCACCGACTTGGAGCGGTGGAAGCCCTTGCGCATCAGGTAGGACAGCGTCAGCCGCTCGCCGTCGACGTAGTGGTACTGGACGATCGCCGGCGCGTAGCGCAGGGTGGCCCCGCCACGCAGCGCCCGCCGGATCCACTCGAGATCCTCGGCCCCGCCGAGGTCGTGCCCGGTCGGACCCAGTTCCGTCAGGAACGGCCCGGTTGCGCGGATCACGTCCGTATGCGCGACGAGATTGCCGCCGCCGGGAATCGCACCGTCGAGGTCGACCTGCATCGGCGTGTCGCCCTGGTCATAGCGCGGCACCGGGAGCGGATAGATGCGATAGGGGCCGTCGTCGTGCACCCACTCGGGTTCGGTGCCGTCCCAGTCCGGCAGGATGCGCCCGCAGATCAGGCCCGCCTCGGGCCACGTGCGTACCGCGTTCGCGATCTCGACCAGATAATCGCTGTCGACCCGATGATCGTCATCGACGAAGGCCACGACGCGACCGCTCACCTGCGGCAGCGCCCGGTTCAGGGCGTGGGACTTGCCCGGAGTGGGTTCCGCGATCCAGTCCAGCGGCAGGCGATCGTCACCGATCCGGTAGTTGGAAATGAGGTCGTGCGTGCCGTCGGTGCACGCATTTGCGACGACCAGCAATCGCACCTCGGTATCCGGCGGCCGGTGCGCCGCATTCAGGGAGGCGATGACCCGCTCCAGCAACTCGACGCGGTTGTGCGTGCAGATCAGCACCGTCAGGCTCATTCCCGCCGTTGTTGCCGCCCCGGTGTTCGTCATATCCGCTGCCCCGTCAGCATCGCCAGCGCGAGACTGATCGCCAGCCGGCCGCGTTCGAGCGGCGACACCCACAGGGCGGTCAGGACGTCGCGCAGCGCAGCCCCCCGTCGCCCGTCGCGATAGGCCCATTTCGCATAGTCGCAAAGCGTTCCCGCATAGACTTTGCGCCAGAGCGCGTCGCGCAGTTCCGCCGGCAGCAGATCGCGATTCTTGCCGATCATTGTCAGGGCGCCGCGGCGCATCGCCTCGAAATTGCGGCTCACGCTGTCGGGACGGCGCAGCACCACGACCATCGGCTCGTCGATGCAGGCGAAGCCGCCGTGCGCGGCCAGACGGATCCAGAGATCGGTATCCTCGGCGCCGGCGAGCGTCTCGTCGAAGCCCCCGAGCCTTACCACGAGCTCACGCCGCGCCAGCACGGCCGATGCCCCGCCCGCCACCGCAGCATGATTCTCGAACACCTCCGCGACATCGGCGGTCCGCCCCTGCGCGCCGCGCCACTCGCCGAGTGTCTTGCCCTGCAGGTCCTCGATCGTCGCGACGGCGGCGCAAAACGCCAGCTCCGGGTGACTGCCGAGCATCGCGACCTGGCGAGCAAGCTTGCACGGTAGCCAGCGATCGTCGGCATCGAGAAACGCGAGGTAGTGTCCCCGTGCTGCGCGTATGCCTGCGTTGCGCGCGCTGCTCATGCCGCCGTTCGGCTTCGTGACGACCTGCAGGCGGTCCCCGTACGTCGCCAGCACTGCGGCCGTATCGTCCGTGCTGCCGTCATTCACGACGATCAGCTCGAAGTCGCGATACGCCTGCGCGAAAACGCTGTCGATAGCCCTGCCGACGCACCATGCGGCGTTCCAGGCCGGGATGACCACGCTGACGGTCGGCGTCTCAGTCGTTCGGGTCATAGCCCATTTCCCGCATCAGCGGCGAGATCAGCGGGAGGATGCGCTCGATCGCCTCCGGGTTGTGTTCCTTCCACTTCTGCGGGCAGGGCGCGCCCTTCACGATGCTCGTCGGACGGCTTGCCAGACTCGCGCAGCGCGCCTGCATCGGTTCGTCGAAAGGGATGTCGAGGCGCGCGAAGGCCTCGCGAAACATCTCCACGGGGCGTTCGAACAGATCCTCGTAGCGCAGCCGTATCCATTGTGCAGGCGGGATCGCGCGCGAAGCGTCGAGCGCCAGCCGATTCGCCGTCACCCATTGCCAAGCGCACACCTCCTCCAGGCTTGCGGTGTTGTAGTCGCGCCAGCCGGGCGGGATGAAGAAATGCCATTCATGGAACTCGCCGCCGTTGATCGCTACCGGCACCGGCGACGGCCCGAAGTTGCGCTCCAGACCGAATCCCCCATCGACGCGCCCGAGGCGCCAGCCGTCGATCATCGAGCTCACGTTGTCGCGCCCGTCGCGCTGGATGAAGACGAACTTCGCCTGCGGGAACAGTGCATGCAGATAGGGCACGCGCAACGTGTTGATGCAGGTCTTGTCGAGCACCGGACCGGCGCCGAGCCGAGCATAGAAATGGGCCAGCGCGCGGTCGCGGTGCTCGGGACGGGCGTCCTCCGCATCGGCCGCCTCGGACTTCCAGCCGTTGTTCAGCGGACCGTACAGGCTGTTCCAGAACTGCGGAATCTCGTAGTCGAAATGCAGGAAGTGGCCCGACGCGGCGATGGTTTGGAAAGTGACTGTCGTGCCCGAGCGCGAGCAGCCGATGACGAACACCGGATCGGGCATCGCCGGCCGCAGCACCGACCACGCGAACTCCTTCGCCCGCCAGCCGAGCAGGCGCAGGTTCTTGTCGCGGATCTCGCGGTCGAGGAGCTTGGGCAGGCTGCTCAGATGGGGCATGGCGTGATCGTCCGTTGCGCTTGCGAACTCAATTCCGGTGACGCCGTGCCTGCCAAAGGCCCTGAAACACGCCGAGAAAGTGGCAGACGACGATCTCCCGATTGAAGGCCTCGTCGCCGCTGGCGGTAAAGTGGCCGGCGACGGCGCGCCCGACGGCGCGCAGCAATTGCGGAAACAGGTAGAGCGGAATATTGAACAGCCTGCGGGTGCCGGGCATGCCCAGGTGGATCGCCTGATTGCGGCTGTTATGCAGCCGCCAGCGGCGGAAATAGCGCTTCGTCAGGCGGAAGGCTTCGACCTTGTGATGCACGCGCGAACCACCGAGAAACACGACCTTGCAGCCGGCTTGCAGTATCCGCGCGAAAAGTTCGCCATCTTCTCCAGCCGCGAGCACGGCGCCCTTGCGCCCGCGCCCGGTGTCGAATCCGCCGATGCGATTGAACACGCTCCGGTGGACGGCCATGTTGGCCCCGAACGGCGCATCGGCCGCCTGCGTAATCGGGTACTCGTCGTTGCGCGCGGCGCGGATCGCCAGAAAACCGTGAAAACGCTCGGTCAGCCAGGGCGGCGGCGGGGCGCCCCAGATCGGCGCGACATATCCGCCGCACGCGTCGGCACGATGCCGCCCCAGGCCGTCCAGCGTTGCCTCCAGCCAGTCCGCTTCGGGCAGCACGTCATCGTCGGTAAACAGCAGCACATCGCCGTGAGCGGCCGAGATACCGCGATTGCGCGCGTGGGATAGCCCCTGCTGCGGTTCGAACTCGTAGCGCAACTGCGGCCAATCGCGCTGAGCGGCTTCGACTTCCGCGCGGGTGCCGTCGCTGGAATTGTTGTCGACGACCACTACTTCCCAGCGCCGGCCTGCGGACACCTGCAGCGCGCGCAAGGCCCGCAACGTGTCGCGCAGCGATGCGGCGCGATTGTAGGTGCAGACGATCACCGAAGCATCCATGTGCGGGGCGTCGGTGTCCGGCTCCGGGGCCGCCGGTGCGGGACTCATCGCGCCATCCCCGGAAGTCGGCTCGCCACTCGCCGCAAGCGATAACCGAGAATGTTGCCGAGACTGCCATCGTTGCTGCCGAGGCGGATCTTGCGCAGCAGCATCGCAGCCGAGTCCGTGCCGGACACATCCAGGCGACGGATACGGAAGCGATCGACATCCGGCCGGTTGAACCCCGGTTGCGTGGCGAAGGCCGCTATGTACCCGGCGTTGCGGGTGGCGACTTCGACACGTTCATCGACTTGTCCGAAGGGGTAGGCGAGATAGCGCACTTCCTCGCGTAGCAGTTCCGACAGCGTTTCGCGCGATCCCCGCAACTCGTCCCTCAGTGCCTCGTCGTCCAATTCAGGCAGGCGGCGATGGCTGCGCGTGTGCGACTGGAAACTGCAGCCGCGTTGCTGCATGTCATGGATTTCGTCGGCGTCGAGCAGCGGGTAGGTTCCGGCGTCCGGATTCGATCCACGCATCCATGCGTTCTCCCCGCCGGTCTGGTCGCTGACGAGAAACACGGTGAAGGGCCAGGCCAATTGTTCGAGCACCGGCAGGGCGTCTTCGCGCACCCCCCGGAAACCGTCGTCGAACGTGATCAGCAGCGCCCCCTCTGGAAGCGACGGCCCCCCTTGAAGCCACGCGACGAATGCGTCGATGCCGATCGCCCGGAAGCCCGCGCGCGCGACCGCCCTCATGTGGGCAGTGAAATTGGCGGCCGAGATTGCATAACGGGCCTCCCGTGCATCGCGGATGTCACCGACGCGGTGGTACATCAGCACCGGTACACGCGCGGCGGTGTTCATGCGCCTCCCCGATCGGCAAGCCGGGTGACCCAGCGGTAGAGCGGCAGCGGCAGCAGCGCGCTGATGACATGGCGCAGATCGCCGCTGCCGAACGCGCGCGATGCGGCGGCATGGCGGAAGAGGTGTTGCGCCGATACCAGGTCGCGCTTCCAGAATGCCCGGTAGGCCTGTTCAAGCACGCGCCCTTCGGTGAGCGCGCGCAGTCGTTCCTGCGGCAAATGGGCGACGAGCTGCGGGTTCGCGCGGATGAAGCCCTGCTGTGCGGCAAGGGCGTCGAGCACTTGTCGCCATTTCACCGCCGACACCTGCCCCTGGCCATGCCAGCGGTAGTACGCGAGCACCTCCGGCACGCGCACGATCTTGCGCGTCGCGGCGAGCGCCCGCAGCCAGAAGTCGTAATCCATCGACGAAAAGCGCTGCTCCGAAAAGCCCTGCAGTGAATCCACCAGAGCGTGCCGGACCAGTGCCCCGTGGATCGGCCACGGGCAGGTGCGCAGGAAATGCGCGACCGGATCCTCGCGTTCGTATTCCGGCGGCACATGTGGCGGGGACTGGATCCCCTCGCCGACGTTCTGCCAGCCGCAATAGGCAATCTCGGCCGCAGCGGAAATCAGCGCGTGATGCAGCTTCTCGATGCAATCCGCGTCCCAGTAGTCGTCTGCGTCGAGGAAGGCGACGAATTCGCCGCGTGCATGTCGCAGGGCGAGGTTTCGCGCCGGGTACGGGCCCTTGCGCTCTTGGCGGTAGAGCCGAACGCGCTCGGGATGCTCCGCCATCAGTCTTTCCGCGATCTCGGCGCTGCCATCACTCGAACCATCATCGACAACGACGATCTCGAGCTTGCCGTAGGTCTGCCGCAGCGCCGATGCCATCGCTTCGGCAACGAAGGGGGCGGCATTGAAGCAAGGCATGATGACGGACACGAGGCCGGGGATGATCGCTTCGCTCATGGCATGGAGGCAGGCATCGACAATGTTTGACGATAAGACTTCATCGCGACGTCCGCCACCCTTGCCCAAGTGAAGCGGCGCGCGAAACTGCGGCAGTCGTCGACATCGAAGCGGATCCGGCCGGACAGGAACGAAGCGAGGGCCGCTTCGATCGCCTCGACATTCGGCGTCTCCACGAAATAGCCCGACTCGCCGTCGGCCACCGCCTCGACTGCACCCGCCAGCCGCGCCGCAAGGCTCGGCACGCCACTGGCGGCCGCTTCCAGATAGACAATGCCGAATCCCTCGTGGCTGGCCGGACTCACCGACGCGGTCAGCAGGAACAGGTCGGCCGTCGCATAGAGCTGTCTCAGCTCCGCATCGCTGACGCGTCCGGCGAAGCGAACCCGCGCCCCCAGGCCCAGCTCTGCCGCGAGCCGTTCGAGTCCCTCGCGCAGCGCCCCGTCGCCCGCCACGACGTATTCGAAGTCGAAACGCTCCTTGAGGGCTCCCAGCGCGCGCAGCACGAGTTCGACGTTCTTGCGCGCCTCGGAAAGCCGGCACACTGTCAGCAGCCGCGGTCGCCCGTGTCCAGGCGTGCGCGCCACGTCGAAAAACGCGCCATCGACCCCCACCCCCGCCACCTCGATACGATCACCGCAGCCCGGCACCAGGGCCTGCAGCACGTCGGCGGTATACCGGCTGTTCGCGATCACGGCGCCGCAGCGCGGCAGCGCCCGTCTGAGCATCTGCGCGGTCGCGCGCCGCCACAACGGTTCGAACTCTTTCCATGCAAACCCGCGCAGCCGCCATAGCGCGGGTATCGCAAGCGCAGGCCGCATCGTTGCGGGGTAGGGCACGAGAAAATCGTTGCCATGCACCGAGACCACCGTCGGGCGGTCTTTCTGCGCGAGCCAGCAGTGTGCCGCCGACAAGGCGTGCCACACATCGATCGGCTCGCTGGCCAGTCGCGCCCAGTCCAGTTCCATACAGCTCGTCAGCACAGGACGGATCGTCACCCCCGGCGGCGGTGCAAGCCCTCGCGCCGTCGGCGGCGCATAGACCGTCACCTCGACGTCGCGGCGGCTCGCCAGTTCGCGCGCGAGCTGCCATGAGTAGGTCTCGACACCGCCCAGATCCGGCGGGAACTCGGACGTGACCAAGCCCACGCGGAGCGTCATGGCTCCACCCGCAGCCATGCGCCGGGCGCGAGATCGCCGGGCGGAACACGCCAGCCTGGCGGGACGAGGTCGAGCGCCGCGGCAAGCGAGACGGAGCTCGTGCCCGCATTCACGACGAGACAGGCCGCCCGACCCGCGCCCGACAGATCTGCGACGACAAGGTCCGCCGTCGCGGTCCGCGGCACGCGGGTGGTCCCTGCCTGCTGCGCTTCCATATTCGCCCCGAGCAGCGACGGCGGCAGTCCGAGCCCGTGACGGACGCATAGCACCAGACTCTCCGCCAGCATCGCGTCGAACGCGGGGCGGGATTCGCGGCGACAAAGCAGATACAACGATTCGGCCAGAAAGCCGACCGCATAGGCCCGGTGGCCCTGTTCCAGCCAGCGCAAGGCAATCTGCGTGCGCGCGCAAAACGCGACGATCCCTTCGACAAAAGGCATGAACACCGAGCGCCGGCTGTCGCACGCGCTGCGGACCAGGTCCATCAGATTGACCGCCAGGTAATCGTTGGCCCAGCCCTGCAGGCTTAGCTCGCGGTCGATGTAACCGCCGGGCATGGTCAGGCGCGGGTAGCGCGTCTTGATGCGCGGCAGTCGGGGTACGAACACCTTCCAGCCGATGCGTTTCCACGTGCGTTTCCAGGCAGGGAGGGCGGCCGCCTGCGTTGTCGGCATCAGGCCCAGTTCGATCGCAGAGAACAGAATGCGATACAGCCACTCCATCGGGCGCAACTCCAGTACTGCCTGCGCGGCCCCGAAGCCAGACTCCACGAGCGAGGCGAAACGCTCGTCGCCGGTGAGTCGACGGTAGCGGTCCAGCGCCACCAGCGCATCGAGATGGGTGTTCAGCACCAGCATGTTCTGCGGGGACTTGCCGAGCGCCGTACTCGGCCACCACCGGAACGGTCCCTGCGCCATGCCGTCCGCGCTGCACTCCAGTTCGTCGTGATAAAACCAGGCGCCGGCGGCGGTCACATCGTGCTTGCCGGCGATGAAGTCCGCCGCCCGTCCGAGCGCCTCGCGCACCACCGGATCGCTGCGTTCGTCCAGACTATCCATCATCAGGTGCATCGCCGAACAGTGGAGTCGGAAGTGCGACTCCATCCCGTCGCTCCATTCGCCGTGGCGAAACCCGCCGTCCTCAGACTGTCGCGACAGCAGCGACAGCAGCAACTGCCCCTTCAGCAGGGCGTAGATGCGTTTGCCGGTCGCCCGCTGCAATCCGCTGAACACCAGATGTAGCGCATGTGCGTCGTTTTCCGAACAGATTCGTCGCTTGTGCGGCCACGCGTAACGGTCCTCATACACCTGACCATGGATCAGGTGCCGGTACAGATCCCCCGGTCGTCCGTAACGCGTATGCGACCCGAGGAGGAAGTAGCCCTGGGTTTCGACCGCTGCCAGCTCCGATAACTCGTCAACCAGCATCGGATCGTCCAGCTTCCACAGCACGGCATCCAGTACCCAGCCGTCCGCAACGGTCGGGAAGCTG
Source organism: Azoarcus sp. CIB (assembly GCF_001190925.1). Classification (NCBI taxonomy): domain Bacteria; kingdom Pseudomonadati; phylum Pseudomonadota; class Betaproteobacteria; order Rhodocyclales; family Zoogloeaceae; genus Azoarcus; species Azoarcus sp. CIB. Next base: position 4,092,429 of record NZ_CP011072.1, on the reverse strand, counting down.
ATCCCGATCCCGCTCCCGTCGAGTTCGAAGCCCGCCCATTCGTCCGGCCGTTCGTCGAGGATATGGCCTTGGTCGTCGAGCTTCCGTTGTCTCACGGGTGTTGGCGCCCAATAGCTCGCGCTTCCAGGAGTACGGGATTGAAGTAACCAGCCTCCCGCAGGACAACGCAGGAGGCGGAAGTCGCCTCCAAGCCAGACGCGCTCAGTTGTCGTCGCCCGAACGAACAGGCAGTCAGCGCCATCGAAGGCGTCGCTCAGGCTGTGCAGACTGTGTTCATCGACGCGACGCCGTGCTCCGCAGGCCGCCAGAATTCGCACCTCACCCACTGGCAATTCGGACAAGTCTAGCCGGTTCATGGTGTGGTCGATCGGGTACTGACGAGAGCGCTATGCATCAACTGGCCTTCCTATGTTCTGCTGGCCCCGGCGTTGTAATAGTCGAACGTGTCAGCGTTAAGCAGCCTTTGAAGGTGCTCCCCGCGACGGATCGAGGTAAAGCGCAGAAGTGTTTCCTTTTTTCCATCGACCGTAGGTGCGATGTAGCGCGGATGGCTCGGGTCTCGCCCGTCATTGGCAGTCCCGCGAGCCGGCCAGTGCTGGGAAAATAGCGACAGCCCCTCGCAAACAAAGCGATTGAATGGGTGTATTGGCTCCCTGACTGTTTGCCGCAGAATATTCTTCTCGCCGAATTGCGCCATGAATGAACGGTAAAAAGCTTGCTCCAGGTCGAGGCCGTGGATCGGCTCCAGGGACAAAATGGATTCAAGCAGCTCCGGGGTGGCGCGGATTACGAAGAATTGAGTGGCGAGACTATCCCTGCACGTCAAATTGTAGGGGTGGCCAAACTTCCGCAAGACGCCCGCAAGCTGGAGGTGCAGCCTCGTTGCAAAGGAGCGCCTTTTCAAATAGCGGAATGCAAGCAGGTCCTCGTCCCAGGCGGAGGTACAGATCATCAGTTCCCGGTTCTGATCCATTCTGGAAATGATATTCCAGATTACTTGCTCGTCCATGATCCATGTGTCACCCTCAAGATGCACAAGATATTCGGGTGAGTATGTCTCCAGTGCGGCCGAGAGTGATTGCTTTAGCAGATTTAGCGCGCCGCGCTGTAATGCCTCAATGGGCGATTCTTGTGCTGCTTTCGATGACGGCTGCTCGCAGGCGACTAATACGTCCTCAAGGTGCTTTGCGTAAGTTTCGCTGGAGCATGCGTGGACGATCGGGAGAGTTGTGGAGTAATTAAGCTTAATAATTTCCTGATTGATTCTGGCGCAGTCCACGCGATTGAATGTCGTCATGCAAACGACCGCCCTGGTGGAGTGGGACTGAAGTTCAGTCATTTTGGTTTCAGGTTCAAGTCAATTGTACGTGTGGTTGGGGGTGAAGATGTGCAGGAGCTTGAACCGTCTGCTACTGATTAAAATAATTCAATGTCAGTCGACGGGTCTGATGGTCTGGCGTGACGAAAGAAGAAGCATGCTCGTCCCGCCGTGCCGTCTGCATTCGCCTTCTCGGCACGTTCCGCGAATTCAATTTGTTTTTCTCTAGTGAATACGGTGCTCTCCCGGTTTGCCCATAACGATTCAGGAGAGGTAAGCGGGATATTGAGCCTGTATTGTTCGCTTCCATAGAACTCAAACGCCGTTGTGTCGTATTGAGTGTCGAAGAGTTCAAGGCCCGCGCGCCGTGCTAATTCTCGGATGCTTTTTTTCGAGTGAATGTATAGATGGCGAGGTGCGTCGAGTTCAACCCAGTCCACACCATAGACTTTCCATGATATGGATGAAATTGTAGGGATGCGGATAACGCACGTGCCGGTCGGAGACAAGAGTCTGTTGATGGACGCAAGCGTTCCGAACTGGTCGGGGATGTGTTCGAGCGAGTGGTTCAGGGCGATCAAATCGAATTTGTGATCTGTATTGTGTGCGAGTTCAGATGCGTCCATGCAGAGGATCTTAATTCGTCCGATAGAAAAATTGCCCTTCGCAAATGGGTCGATGCCAGTTAGATTGGCAAAGCCAACTCGCTGCAAATCTTGTAGCCACAACGCCTGTGTGCCGCATCCTATATCGAGAATCCGCGCGCGGTAATCATTAATTCGCGCTCGTTGGAGCAGGGTTGGGCGCGCTCGAAAAAAATAATTTGGCAATGAAACAAAGCGCCTCGCAATGCTCGAAAGTTTGTATTTTTTATTGAATAGCGCCGTGTCAATGAGTAATTTCTCAAGAGTTGACGTCAGGATCCATTTCTTGTTTTCAGTGGTGATGTTTTGATGGGAGTAGTAGTTTTCCGGGTAATACGATGAAAGATTGTCAGGGATCTCTGAAATTTGCAGGCATTCGCAGCGCTTGCATTGAAAGTACTCGAATGTGTCTCGGGTTCCGAACATCATCTCTCGGACGCGGAAGACTTCGTGGTCGCCTGGCTCGTTGCAAATTCTGCAGCGATTCTCGACGCTGATGCGTTCTGCAATTTGCATGGCTTGTGCGCTCTCGGTCGTCAATTTATGAGCCACCTTATATGTGGCTATGTGACGGAGCTTTCGGGGTGTGATGCGAATTCCCATACGCCGTCCAACGCAAAGAAGCCGTCGCGCATGGAAGCCGGAACATGCCTTTCGTGTGGTTTGAGGACAGAGATGCTCAGGAGGTTCTCTCCATAAAAAGCTGTCCGATAGGTATCGCCGCAGGTTATACCCATTCGCCACATATAGAGGCCTGGGAGCAAGGGAAAGTGGCTTATTCTCAGATAGATGTCGTGATCGCCGGCGCCTAGATCGACACGCGACTGGGTTATTTCGCTGTTGTGGGTCGTGAGGTACACAAAGTCGGTTGTGTGCACTCCTAGACCAATCGTGATGTTCTCGGCTCTCTCATGGCACCGCAGTCTAAGGTGAATTGAGAACGTTGAACCTGTCGTTACTTGGTCGAGAGTTTTGCCATTTGCATCCTCGATCGACATTTCTAACAGGTCGATTTCACCTGTTGATTCGACGCGTCCTCGATGGGCAGATCTTGAGGCTGATGTTTCTGCGATTTTCGACTGACTTCGGGCATAGAATTCATCGCAGACAACTTTCGGGTCGTCGTCCGCAATTAGATGGCCATGGTCGAGAAGTAGGACTCTCTTGCACATGCGTTCTATCTGTCTGATATTGTGGCTCACGACGAGAATCGTGTTCCCTTGGAACTTGATCAGATCCTCCATCCGGTCAAAACACTTCCGCTGGAACGCCAGGTCGCCTACCGCCAATACTTCATCCACGATCAGGATGTCGGATTCGACGCTGGTGGCGACCGCAAACCCGAGCCGCACCTGCATGCCCGAGCTGTAGCGCTTGATCGGCGTATCGATGAACTGCTCCAGTTCGGCGAAGGCGACGATTTCGTCGAACTTGCGGCGGATTTCGGCTTTCGGAATGCCTAGGATCGCGCCGTTCAGGTAGATGTTTTCGCGGCCGGTCAGGTCGGCGACCAAGCCGGCGCCGACTTCGATCAGCGGTGCGACCTTGCCCCTTACGGCAATCCGCCCTGCCGTCGGCTTCGAGATGTTGGCGAGCAGTTTCAGCAGCGTGCTCTTGCCGGCGCCGTTGTGGCCGATGATTCCAAGCACTTCGCCCTGTTCGACGGAGAAGGTGACGTCGTCGAGGGCCTTGAACGGCTGACGCTGTTCTACGGGCCGGCCGGTAAGGCGGTTCAGGGCATTGAGCGCACTTTGTTTGAGGCTCGTGAGCTGCCCCAGCCGGAATTCCTTCGTGACGTGATCGACTTCGATGATCGGCATGGTCAGATCACGTCCGCGAAATACGCTTCAGCGCGCTTGAAGTACAGATAGCTGAACGGCAGCAGCCCGAGCGTCAGCACAAGGCCCGGCAGGATCGCTTCGGCGTCGGGCGGCAGTCCGCGCAGCGTGACGTTCTGGAATGCGTCGATCAGCCCGGCCAACGGATTGAGCGTGAAGACGAGATAGAGCGCTTGCGACCAATCGCCGCCTGCGTGTTGAACGAGGAGCTTGTCCTTGACGAGTTGCAGCGGGTAGATCACCGGCGACATGTACATCATCAGCGACAACAGCACGGGAAGAGCCGCCGCGATGTCGCGGTAATAGACATTGAGCGCGGCCCCGACGAAGGCGATGGTGAGCGCGGCAAGAACCGCGTACAGCACCAGCACGGGGATCCATAGCATCTGCCAGTTGGGCGCCATCCCGTACCAAGCCATCAGGCCGGCGAGGATCACGAGGCCGATGCACAGCTCGACGAGCTTGGTGACGACGCTCGTCAGCGGGAAGACTTCGCGGGGGAAGTAGATCTTGCGGATGAGGTTGGTGTTGCCGACCACGCTGTTGACCCCTTCCGAGGCCGACTCCTGGAAGAAGATCCAGATCGTGAGGGCGCAATAAGTCAGCACGGGATAGGGGATGGTGCCGCTGTCGATGCCGACGATGCTGCGCAGGATGACGAAGATGATTACCAGCACAACGGGCTTGAGCACCGCCCACAGGATGCCCATGTAGGACTGCTTGTACCGCACCGCGATGTTCTTCCATGCAAGCGCCGCGATCAGCTCGCGGTAGCTGTAGAGGTTCGTCAGGCCATTCATGGATTCAATCAACTCCGGGTGAAACCCCATTCCAGCTGATGAGCATCGGCGTGCGGCTGCCGTGCGGGGCCGCACGGCTATGGCAGTCCCGATTCTGGCAGGGATGTCAGGGCGGATCGGTGAAATTTCGCACTGTCACCGTGCCTTCGCTGCGGCGGTGCGGCAATTCAGCGATCGAATCCCAGCGCCGCGCGCAGCCTGCTTGCCCAGCCGTGCTCGGGTGAGGCTGGGGCGGGGTATTCGCTGCGCAGGCGGTGTGTCGTGACGGCGCCGTCGCGCTCGATCTCGATGCGCACGTCGGTCCGGCCCGGGGTGAACCACCATCGCGTGGTGCGCTGCGGGCCAATGATCTCGCAGCCGACGTCGGCGCCTTCGCGCAGGAGCCGGACGCGGTGTTGCGGCTGGGCGTCGATGTGCGTGGGCAGCATGACGACGAGGAACTGGTCGTCGCGGGCTTCGCGCGCGGGTGTGATCTCGATGCGCCACCGGCCGGCTTCGGGGGTGGCGCTTCCCGGTTGCGGAGCGGCGTTGAGCGTGGCGCCTTCGTCGTAGTTGCGGCCGTCGACGAGGAACTCGAATCCGCGCCCGCCGATGGGCAGCAGGTGCGCCCCCTGCGGCAGCAGGATGCGTCCGTCGAGGCGTCCGCCGCCACGCCCGCTGGCGGCCTGCGGCGGGATTGTGACGAGGAAGTTTGCGTCGCCGAGTTGTGGCGCGTCGACCGTGTGGAGCAGCCAGCGCTTGCGGAAGGTGGGGTCTGTAGCGCGGATGTCGTCGTAGACCACGACGACATCGTCGATCCGGTCGTAGCCGAACACCCGCCATGCACGTTCGACGCGGCGGCTGCGGTCGGAGGGCTGGCCCTTGCCGGAGCGGGCGTTGGTGTAGGCGGGGGTGAGGTCGGCGACGGCGACGGTGAGCCCGTCCTGTTCGAGGTAGTGCGCGATCTTTCCGGTGTGGTAGAGCTCGCGTTCGCGTTCCCATTCGGCGCGGTCGATGGGGCCGGGCGTAAAGCCCCATCCCGAGCCAATGCGGCGCTGGCCGCCGTCGTTGGCGATGGGGCGGGGGCCTTCCGCTCCGGGTAGCGGCGCGTGGTCTTGCGGGTCGGTGACCGTGATCGTGTTGTGGGCGATTGTCTGATAGGCGTAGTTCATGTGGTGGTCCGAGCCGTAGCGCGGGCCGTAGATGCCGCTGTCGATCGCGAGAGGCCCGCCCTTGTCGATCGTGAAGGCACCTTGGTCCAGATGGGTGTGGGACCAGAAGTTGTCACCGGCCTTGAACGTGACGTAGGTGGCATCGGGTGTCCAGTCGCTGCGGGCGACAACCATGCCGATGCCGTCGAAGCGGCGCGAAAGGGGGAGCGTCGTGACTGCGCGCGGATCGCTAAGAGTCGTGTCGGAGAGCGGACCCCAAGGCCAGCCGGTGGGCGTCGGAGCCCCAGGCATTGCGGCAAGGCTGTAGGCCGCGGCGTGGCGGTAGTGCAGCGCGAGCGGCGCGGCGTCGGGCGGGTGCCGCTGCAGGTTGGTCGCATCGCCCCAGCGGAACTGGGTGCGGTCCGGGCGCATTCGATAGACGAGGAAGTCGAGGAAGCCGCGCAGCCCGGCTTCGGACGCGAAGAGGTCGTCGCCGGTCGCGGCGAGCCACATCGCCGGCAGCGTGTAGACGGCTTGGCCGATGCCGACCGCGACGTATTCGCCGCCTTCGTGCCAGCCGCCGTGCGTGCCGAAGACCTGACGCCACACCGGCAGCACGCGAAGCGTCCACAGGTCGTGCGTGAAGGACATGAAGGCGTCCCCGCGCGGGTGTTCGCGGTACAGCGCAATGGAGCAGGCCATCAGCGCCTGAAGTGGACTGTTGTAGAGGATCGCGTTGTACGGCGAGAGGCGTTCGCGGCGGATGAAGTCGATGACGTACTGGCAGCCCTCGCCGAGCTTGTCCTGGAGCGCGATGCGTTCGGCGTAGCTCCACTGGGCGTGCAGCCAGTCGTAGGCGAGCGCCAGCGCCTTGACCTGGTCGTCGCCGCGGTCGGTGAAGCGCATTTCCATCAGACGGCGGTGCAGCAGGCCGAGGTCCTGGCTGCCGGGTTCGGCGAGGGCGGTGAAGGCGACGGCATCGACCGGGCCTTTGCCTCCGCCTGCAGCATTGCGCCGGGCCGCGACATAGCCCGGATTGTGCGCCGCGAGTTGCGACAGATCGGTCGCCGACGGGTGCGGAAGCCGGGGATGGGGCTCGCGGAAGCCGGGCAGCGACACGGCCGGCAGGGCCGCGGGCGGAGGGAAGGTGGTGTGGGCTCCGTTGTCACTGGGCGACCAGGATGCAGGAGGGCGGGTCGCGGCGACTACGACGCCGAGCGCAGCGACGGGTAGCGCGACCCCCCAGGCGAGCCGCCGCAGGGTCGCGGGCCGGCGGGGGGGAGGTCGCGCGGTTGTCGTGCTTGCGTCCTGCACGCGGCGTAGCACCCGGCTTGCCAGTAATTGGGTGAGCCACACGCTTGTCGCTGCGATCAGGAGATTGGTCGGATCGGGGTGCTTACCGGCGGTAAAGAGTTTCAGGGTTTCGATGCCGAGGCATAAGGCGATCGCAAGCAGGATCGCAGCCCAGACCGCGTGCCGCCTGCCCGGAAACGCGAGCGCGGCCGCGAGGCCGATCGGTGCATAGCTCCCGGCAATCGCCAGCACGCTGCGCACGGCAGCGGTTTCGGAAGTGTAGTAGTGGTAGTAGAAGGGCAGGAAGCGCAGCTCGGCGAGCTTTTCACTTGCAGCCCAGAGCGGCTGGAGGCGCAGGGGCAGCACGTCGTTCAGTGCGAGCGCCAGGAGGAGGTAAAGTGGCACGGCGAGGATCACCACGCGCCGGGTAGCGCCTGGTTCGATCCGTAGTCCGCCCGCGATGGCGCTGCGCGCAAGGGCTGCACCCCACGCCACGCCGAGTCCGCGCGTGAGCACGGATATCCCTTGAGTCGTGCCCGACGCGAGCAGGATCTGGAGGAGTTCGATCGCCAGGCCGAGACAGATCCCCAAGGCAAGACCCGCGAATGCGCCTGCCCGCCGCGCTTGCGGCGTACCCGCACCGATCACCAACAGCGCACCGAACGGCATCACCAGCACGGCCTCGGCGACCAGCTTGGTTGCGCAGCTCAGGCCCGCGCCGCAACTGGCGGTGGGGCCGAAGGCGATGGCCCCGACGTTGGCCAACTTGGCGGTGAGCTCCGTGGCGGAAACGAGAAAGTCGTAGGGGAAGAGGCTGAACGCCAGGTAGCCGCTGGCGTAGAGCGCGAGCAGGGCGCGAAGGCTATGCGTGCCGCCGCCGACGAAGCGTGCCCACATCGCCGCGAATCGACGCCCCGACGCGAACCACAGTGCACAACCCAGTCCGGTGCCGAGGAATTCAGCAATGAGGTCATTGAGTGAAACGGTGCGCGGGGGAAAGTAGAGCTGCAGGAACTCGATTCCCAGGGCGAGCGCAAGACACGCACCCAGGGCGCCCGCAAGCCTGAAGATTCGCGGGCTCCGTTGGTTCGCCTGGATTGCGCCGGTCGCGAAGTACGCCAGCAGCAGGTAAAGCAGGATGTTCGCGACCCAGTCGGCGCGTGATCCGACGCCGAGCGAAAGGTAGGGAGTGGCGAGAAAGGCCTGCCAGGCGTCCGGGTGCGGACGGAAGTCGAGCGGGACGAGGCTTCCGTAGACTATGAAGAGCGCCCATGCGAGCGTCGCTGCGGCATGGCGATTTTGCGCGACGACAGGGGCAGAAGCTGACAAGGCGTGCTCCGGCGGAGGGCTGGCGCAGGGGCGGGCGCCACTGTCGCCGCGTCAAGGCAGAGCCCTATTATGTGATGCGGGGCGACGCGGACAATCAATGTGACTGAATGCACGCGTGTTGGATATCACGCAAGCGCGGCACGAAATGTGGGTCTAGACTGATTTCGTTCTTTCCCTGCCGCGACCCGCCGATCGGGCCGCATTCGTTTCCGGAGGATCGTCATGAAGTGCCTGCTAGCCGCTGCCGTCCTGTCGTTTGCGTTGATGCCCACTACCGCCGGCGCCGCGTGTACGGCGGCTTCCCAGGTCACCGGTGCCACCACGTTGACGACGCTTCTGCAGGGCAAGACACTCTGCGCATTGCGCGGCACCGACCGATGGCAGGAATATCACCAGGCGGGGGGCGCTCTGATCGACTACAAGATGGGGCCGAACGACAAGGTCGATCCGAGCAAGCAGGTGGGTACCTGGATGGTGACGGGCAACGGCGCCGGCACCCAGGTTCGCTACGACTACGGTCGGGGCCAGAACTACACGTACAAGGTGCACACGATCGTCCAGAATGCCAGCTACAGCCTGTGCAGTGGGACGGAGGACCTCGTCGTTACCATCCGCCCAGGCCAGGGGCCCTGCTAGACCAGCACCTCGACCACCGGCGGATGCCCGAGGAAGGCCTGCGGGCTGGCGCTCGCGCCGTAGGCGCCGGACTGGAAGATCACGACGAGATCGCCGACCTGCGCTTCCGGCAGAGGCATGCGCTCCGCCAGGAGATCGAGCGGGGTGCACAGGGGACCGACCGCCGTCGACACCGTGGAGGCGGGCGCGTCCGCGCGGTTGCCGATCGCCGTCGGATAGTTCTTGCGGATGACCTGGCCGAAATTGCCCGAGGCCGAGAGGTGGTGGTGCAGGCCGCCGTCGCACACGAGGAAGACCTGCCCGCGTGACACCTTGCGGTCGACGACGCGGCTGACGTAGACGCCCGCCTCGCCGACGAGATAGCGCCCCAGTTCGATGACGAGCGTCGCGTCCGGCATCCGGCTTTCCGCTGCATGCGCGGTTTCGGCGAGATTCGCGCCGATCGGGGCAAGATCCAAGCGCGTTTCGCCGGGAAAGTAGGGGATTCCGAAGCCTCCGCCGAGGTTCAGCACGCGCACCGGCGCAGGCGCTGCGTCGGCGAGGCGCAACGCGAGCTCGAAGCTCTTCTGTTGCGCTTCGACGATCGCCTCCGCGCGCAGGTTCTGCGAGCCCGCGAAGAGGTGGAAGCCCTCGAAGGCGAGCCCGAGCCGTCCGAGCTCGGCGAGGAGCTCCGGCGCCGCCTCGGCATCGACACCGAAGGGCTTGGGGCCACCGCCCATCTTCATGCCCGAGCTCTTGAGTTCGAAGTCCGGATTCACGCGCAGGGCGACTCGCGCCGGCCAGCCGAGGCGGGCGGAGATGTCCGCAAGCCGACGCAGCTCGCCCGCCGATTCGACGTTCAGCAGCACGCCGGCCGCGACCGCCTGCTCGAGCTCGGTGTCGCGCTTGCCGGGGCCGGCGAAGCTGATGTCGGCGGGCGGGCAGCCGGCGTCGAGCGCCACGCGCAACTCGCCTGCGGACGCCACGTCGAGGCCGTCGACGAGTTCGGCCATGAACCCGACCAGCGCGGGCATCGGGTTTGCCTTCACGGCATAGTGGAGGTCGATCGCATCGGGCAGCGCGTCCCGCAGTTCGCCCACGCGTGCGCCCAGCAGGTGCCGGTCGTAGGCGTAGAACGGTGTCTGTCCGACGCGCGCCGCCAGGCGCGTGAGCGGCACGCCGCCGACGATCAGTTCGCCGTTGCGGATCGGGAACTGCGACATCGGTGCGTGAACGGGGGCGGCGGAAGCAGATTTGGCGGCGGTGTTCACTGCGCGGATTCCTGTTGCTGGGTTTCGGAGGCAAGCAGCTTGCGGTCGATCTTGCCGTTGGGGTTGCGCGGCAGCGGGCCGCTGCGTACCTCGATACGCGCGGGCACCATGTACGCCGGCATGCGGCTGCGACAGTCGGCGAGCAGCGCCGTCGTGTCCAGCGTCGTTCCCGGGGCGGGCGTGGCGACGACGCAGATCGCCTGTCCGAGCGCCGGATGCGGCAGCCCGAAGGCGACGCACTCGCCGACGCGGCCCGTGCCATAGACGATTTCCTCGACCTCCGTGGGGCTCACGCGGTAGCCAGACGTCTTCATCATCTCGTCGCGCCGGCCGATGAAGTACAGGAAGCCATCCTCGTCGCGGCGCACGGTATCTCCCGAGAACACGGCGATCTCGGGGATCATCAGTCCGGCATCACGTCCGCCGACGCCGGCGGGCAGCGGCTTGTAGCGCTCGGCAGTCTTTTCCGCGTCGTTCCAGTAGCCCATGCCGACCAGTGCGCCGCGCTGCACCAGTTCGCCGGGTTCGTTCGGCGCGCATTCGCTGCCATCCTCGCGCAGCACCAGCACCTCGGCGTTCGGGATCGCCTTGCCGATCGAGTCGGGACGGCGGTCGACCTCCTCGGGCGGCAGGTAGGTGGCGCGGAAGGCTTCGGTGAGCCCGTACATCAGGAAGGGGCGGGTGCGCGGCAGTTTCGTGCGCAGCGTCTTCAGCGTCTCGAAGGGCATGCGTCCGCCGGTGTTGGCGATGTAGCGCAGGTGCTCGGCGACCGACTCCGGCCATTCGAGTCCCGCGAGCTGGATCCACAGCGGCGGCACCGCGGTGAGCCCGGTCACCCGCTCGCGCACGACCGCGTTGAGCACGTCGCGCGGCAGCAGGTAGTCGATCAGCACCGCGCGCGCGCCGGCGTGGAAGGCCGTCGTGAGTTGCGAGAAGCCGGCATCGAAGGACAGCGGCAGCGCCGCGAGCAGGGTGTCGCCGGCATGGTTCTCGAGGTACTGCGCAACGCTGCGCGCGCCGGTGATGAGGTTGCGATGGGACAGCACCACACCCTTGGGGCGCCCGGTGCTGCCCGAGGTGTACAGGATCGCCGCCATGTCGGTGTCGATCACGCGGTGTCCGCTGCGTGCGGGGGCGGTCGCAAGATCGCTCCAGCGATGCACGGTCGCGCCTTCTACCGTTGGCAGCTCCGCCGGAGTGCCGACCAGCACGATCTGGCGCAGGTCGTGGCACTGCGCGAGCACCGATTGCAACAGCGGCAGGCGCTCGGCGCTCGTGACCAGCACGCGCACGTTGCAGTCGCGCAGGATATGCCCGGCCTGTTCGCCCTTCAGCAGCGGATTGATCGGCACGAACACGCCGCCGGCGGTGCTCGTCCCGAAGGCGGCGGCGACGAACTCGACGCGTTTTTCGAGGTAGATCGCGACCCGTTCGGCCCGTGCGAGGCCCAGTCCGAGCAGTCCCGCCGCGAACGCGTCGCATTGCGCGTCGAGTTCCGCGTAGGATAAGGTTTGTGCGCTGCGGCTCAGTGCCGCCTGCGCGGGATTGCGTGCGACGGCGGCGCGGATCAGGTCGTGGAGCAGGGCGGTCGGCATCATTGCGGTAGTCTTGGCTCGGCGTTGCGCATTCTTTATCGCGGCGAAGCGAGGCGGGCGAGTGCAGACCGGAAGTATAATGCGCGACTCCGGGCCCGCAGCGTGCGGACGGTTGTGATCGTAAAGTGTGTTGGTAGGTGGTGTGAGGTTTTTGCTTTGAACATCCAGGAACAGGTCTTGGCCCTGCTCGACGAAGTGTTGAGCCTTGATGGCCGCGGTTTGCAATTCGATGCCGATACGGCGCTGCTCGGCAGCGTGCCCGAGCTCGACTCGATGGCCGTGCTCGCGGTCATCCATGCGATCGAGGAACGCTTCGGCATCGAGGTGCCGGACGACGAGATCGACGGCAGCTCGTTTGCGACCGTCGGTACCGTCGTCGATTTCGTCACCCGTCTCAGCGCCCGCTGAGACGTCTCAGAACGGGAAGAATACCGGCACCAGCAGCAGGACGGCGGCCGAATAGGTCAGGCTGACCGGCAGGCCGATGCGCAAGAAGTCCAGCGTGCGGTATCGGCCCGGCGACATCACCATCAGGTGGGTCTGGTAGCCGAAGGGGATCAGGAAGCCCGCGCTCGCGCCGTAGGCGATCGCCATCACGAAGGGCATCGGATCGACGTCGAAGGCGCGGGCGGTCGACAGCGCAATCGGAAACGCCAGCGCCGCGGCGGCGTTGTTCGTGATCACTTCCGTCAGCACGACGGTGATCAGGTATACGCCGACGAAGGCCCCGACCACGCCGTGGCCGTCGAACAGGCTGCGCATCGCGTCGGCGACCAGTTCCGCCGCACCGGACGACTCCAGCGCCTTCGCGATCGCGAGGGCCGAGCCGATCGTCACCAGCAGGTCGAAGGGAAAGCGCCGGCGCATCTCGCTCACCGACAGGATGCGCGTCGCGAGCAGGATCGCGAGCAGCACGAGCAGGCAGTTCAGCAGCGGCCACACGCCGACGGCGGACACCGCAATGGCGAGCGCGAAGCCGGTCAGCGCAAGCGTGCTCTGGCGTGGCGTCAGCTTCGGTCGCAGCACCCCCGTGTCGAGCAGGTGGAAGTTGCGGTCGATGTTGCGGTGCTGGGCGAAATCCGGGCCGACGGCGAGCAGCAGCGCGTCGCCGACGCGCAGCGGGATCCGTCCGAGCTGACCCGTCAGGCGCTTGTCGCCACGCCGGATGCCGACGACGCCGGCGTCGAACTGCGAGCGGAAATCCACTTCCCGCAGCGTGCGGTTGGGCAGGATCGACTCGTTCGAGATCACCACCTCGACGAGATTGGACCCCAGCAGCGCGTCGGCGCGCGTGCCGAACACCTGCAGGCCGGGAATCTGCTGCAGCGCCTGCATCTTTTCGACCTGCCCGGTGAACACGAGGACGTCGCCTTCTTCGAGGATCTCGTCCGGCCCCACCGGGGAGATCAGCCGTCCTTCGCGTTCGAGTTCCAGCAGGAACAGGCCGTCGAGGTTGCGCAGTCGGTTCTGCTCGATGCTGCGGCCGGCCAGCGGCGAATCGGGGGTGATCTGCGCTTCGAGAAAGTAGGTCTGGCGGTTTTCCCGTTCGGCGGGTTCGTGCGCAGGCAGCAGGCGCGAGCACAGCACCATCACCGCAATGCACGCGAGCGCGAGCGGAATGCCGACGAGGCTGAACTGGAACATCTCCAGCGGCGGCAGCCCTGCATCGATCACGAAGGAATTCACGACGAGGTTCGTCGAGGTGCCGATCAGAGTCGTGACGCCGCCCAGGATCGCTGCGTACGAAAGGGGAATCAGCAGCTTCGACGGTGCCACGCGGCGCTGCTTGGAGACCACCCCGAGCAGGGCGCCGACGACGGCCGTGTTGTTGAGAACCGCCGAAAACATCGTCGTCACGACGGACAGGCGCAGGATCGCGCGCGCCGGCCCGCCCTTCAGGACGAGATCCGAGAAGCGGTCCAGCAGCGGCGAGCGCTCCAGCGCCACCGACACCAGTAACAGCAGGATCAGGGTGATCAACGCGGAATTCGTGTAGCCGGCGAGCCACTCGCGTTCGCTGACGAATCCGGCCAGGTAATACGCCGCGGCCCATACCGTGAACAGGATGGCGGGTGCGGTGCGCCCGCGGACGAGGAGCGCCAGCAGCGCGATGATGGACAGCAGGACTGCGTAGGCCATCATCGGGCGTGGGGCGCGACGCCTTCTTCAAAGCCCCTGGCGGCGAAATGGGGGTTCTCGAAACCCGGCTTGGCATAGCCGAGCGGTCGTCCGTCCAGCCCGGTGACACGTCCGCCTGCGGCGGCAAGCACGGCATGGCCGGCGGCGATGTCCCATTCCATTGTGCGTCCGAGCCGCGGGTAAAGGTCGGCCTCGCCGGCTGCGATCAGGCACAGCTTGAGCGACGAACCGGCGCTCGCGAGCTTCGCGACCTTGCGTCCCGCGAGAAAGGTGTCGAGCGCCGCCGCGTCGCCGTGCGAGCGGCTGGCGACCACGGTGAGGCCCTCGGCCGGCGGCACGCGGCAGCGGATCGCATGGCGACCGTTGGCATCCTCGACGAAGGCACCGACGCCGACCGCCCCTGCGTAGAGCCTGTCGAGTGCGGGCGCGAGAACCACGCCCAGCAGCGGCCGGCCGTCTTCGATCAGGGCGATATTGACCGTGAACTCGCCGTTGCGCTTGATTAACTCCTTGGTGCCGTCGAGCGGGTCGACGAGCCAGAAACGCGTGCCGATGGTCGGAATGCGCCCCGCCGCAACCGCCTCTTCGGCCACCACCGGAAGGTCCGGCGTAAGTGCGGCGAGCCCCGCAAGGATCACCGCCTCGGCGCGTTCGTCCGCCTCCGTAACCGGCGACGCGTCGTCCTTGCCGCGCACCGAAAAATCCGTCGCATACACCGACATCACGACTTCGCCCGCCGCGCGCGCGATCGGCAGCAGGCGCTCGAGGAGATCGAAAAGGGGACGGTTATCTGACACAGGTGCCACTCCAGCCGGTTGGTATACTTGGCGACCCGGCATTGTAGGTCCGATCACGCGGGCCGACTGTGCAATTCATCGTCATCACGAGGACCTCGATGTCTCTTACCCACCTGCAGCGGCTCGAAGCCGAAAGCATCCACATCATGCGCGAGGTGGTCGCCGAAGCGGAAAACCCGGTGATGCTGTACTCGATCGGCAAGGACAGCGCGGTGATGCTGCACCTCGCGATGAAGGCCTTCCACCCGGCACCCCCGCCGTTCCCGCTGCTGCACGTCGATACGCGCTGGAAATTCCGCGACATGTACGCCTTCCGCGACGAGATGGTGAGCAAGCTCGGGCTCGACCTGATCGTGCATATCAACCCCGAGGGCGTCGCCAAGGACATCAACCCCTTCACCCACGGCTCCGCGATCCACACCGACATCATGAAGACCGAGGGCCTCAAGCAGGCGCTCGACAAGTACGGTTTCGATGCGGCCTTCGGCGGCGCCCGCCGCGACGAGGAAAAATCGCGCGCCAAGGAGCGCATCTTCTCCTTCCGCACCGCCCAGCACCGCTGGGACCCGAAGAGTCAGCGCCCGGAGCTGTGGAAGCTCTACAACGCCCGCAAGGACAAGGGCGAGTCGATGCGCGTGTTTCCGCTGTCGAACTGGACCGAACTCGACATCTGGCAGTACATCTACCTAGAGAAGGTGCCCATCGTGCCGCTCTACTTCGCCGCCGTGCGCCCGGTCGTGGAACGCGACGGTGCGCTGATCATGGTCGACGACGGGCGCATGCCGCTGCATCCGGGCGAAGTGCCGATGATGAAGAAGGTGCGCTTCCGCACGCTCGGCTGCTACCCGCTCACCGGCGCGGTCGCGTCCGAAGCCGACACGCTGCCCGCGATCATCCAGGAAATGCTGCTGACGAAGACGTCCGAGCGCCAGGGGCGGGTCATCGACCACGACTCCGCCGCGTCCATGGAAAAGAAAAAACAGGAAGGGTACTTCTGATGGCACACATCTCCGACCTGATCGCCACCGACATCGAGCAATACCTGCAGGCCCACGAGAAGAAGAGCCTGCTGCGCTTCATCACCTGCGGCAGCGTCGACGACGGCAAGAGCACGCTGATCGGTCGCCTGCTGTACGAATCGAAGATGCTCTTCGAGGACCAACTCGCCGCAATGGAGGCCGATTCGAAGAAGTACGGCACGCAGGGCGAGAACCTCGACTTCGCGCTGCTCGTCGACGGCCTCGCCGCGGAGCGCGAGCAGGGCATCACGATCGACGTCGCCTATCGCTTCTTTTCTACCGACAAGAGAAAGTTCATCGTCGCCGACACCCCGGGCCACGAGCAATACACCCGCAACATGGTGACCGGCGCCTCCACCGCCGACGCTGCGGTGCTGATGGTCGATGCCCGCCGCGGCGTGCTCACGCAGACGCGCCGCCACAGCTACCTCGTGTCGCTGCTCGGCATCCGCCACATCATCGTCGCGATCAACAAGATGGACCTTGTCGACTACGCCGAGCCCGTGTTCCGGCGCATCTGCGACGACTACCGCAGCTTCGCCGAACAGATCGGCCTCGATGGCGTGACCTTCATCCCGATGTCGGCCTACAAGGGCGACAACATCATCGAGCCCAGCGCCAACATGCCCTGGTACCACGGCACCACGCTGATGGGCTACCTCGAAACCGTCGAGGTGGACGACGAACGCCTGCAGAAGCAGCCCTTCCGCCTGCCCGTACAGTGGGTCAATCGCCCGAACCTCGACTTCCGCGGCTTCGCCGGCACCATTGCCGGTGGCATCGTGAAGCCGGGCGACCGCATCCGCGTCCAGCCTTCGGGCAAGGAGAGCACGGTCGAGCGCATCGTCACGCGCGACGGCGACCTCGAGCAGGCCGTCGCCGGCCAGTCGATCACGCTCACGCTGGCCGACGAGATCGACATCTCGCGCGGCGACGTCATTTCGACCGCCGACGCGCCCGCCGGCTCGGCCGATCAGTTCGAGACGACCCTGGTGTGGATGCACGACGAGCCGCTGCTGCCCGGCCGGCCCTATCTGCTCAAGATCGGCGCGAAGACCGTGACCGCGACCGTCACCCACATCAAGTACCAGGTGAACGTGAACACGCTGGAGCATGTGGCCGCGCGCACGCTGGAGCTCAACGCGATCGGCGTGTGCAACCTCAGTCTCGACCGCCCGATCGCCTTCGATCCGTACGCCGAGAACCGCGACACCGGCGGCTTCATCCTCATCGACCGCCTGAGCAACAACACCGTCGGCGCCGGGCTGATTCATTTCGCGCTGCGTCGCAGCCAGAACATCCACATGCAGCACGTCGACGTGGACAAGGCTTCACGCGCTGCGCTGAAGCACCAGAAGCCGTGCGTGCTGTGGTTCACCGGCCTGTCGGGCGCAGGCAAGTCGACCATCGCCAACCTCGTCGAGAAGAAGCTGCACGCACACGGCTATCACACCTACCTGCTCGACGGCGACAACGTGCGCCACGGCCTCAACAAGGATCTCGGCTTCACCGAGGCCGACCGCGTCGAAAACATCCGCCGCGTGGCCGAAGTCGCGAAGTTGATGGTCGATGCCGGTCTCATCGTCATCACCGCCTTCATTTCGCCGTTCCGCGCCGAGCGCCAGATGGCGCGCAGCCTGATGGCAGAAGACGAGCTCATCGAGGTGTTCATCGACACGCCGCTCGAAGTCGCCGAAGGGCGCGACGCCAAAGGCCTGTACAAGAAGGCGCGGCGCGGCGAGCTCAAGAACTTCACCGGCATCGATTCGCCGTATGAGGCGCCGGAAGCGCCCGACGTGCGCATCAACACCGTGACGATGAGCGCCGACGAGGCGGCCACCTACCTCGTGCTGGAGCTGCAGCGCCGCGGCGGACTGGGCGACTGAGGCGCGCGAGGACAAGAAAAAGCCGGAGCAGCCTTGCGAGCCGCTCCGGCTTTCTTGCGCGATTCGCGAATTACTTGCTCTTGATCATCGTGCCGACGCCGTGGTCGGTCAGGATCTCCAGCAGCAGGCAGTGCTCGACGCGACCGTCGATGATGTGCACGGACTTCACGCCGTTGCGCGCCGCGTCCAGCGCCGAGGCGATCTTCGGCAGCATGCCGCCCGAC
This sequence comes from Azoarcus sp. CIB, assembly GCF_001190925.1. NCBI lineage: Bacteria > Pseudomonadati > Pseudomonadota > Betaproteobacteria > Rhodocyclales > Zoogloeaceae > Azoarcus > Azoarcus sp. CIB. Next base: position 4,074,531 of record NZ_CP011072.1, on the reverse strand, counting down.
AGCGTACCGTCCTCGACGAGGCCGTCTATCTGGCGCGGCGTGAGGCCGGTCAGCAGGTTGCCGTCCTTGTCCAGCACGCCCGGCGTGTTCGTCAGCAGCACCAGCTTCTCGGCCTTCAGGATCTCGGCGAGCTTGCCGGCGACCACATCGGCGTTGATGTTGTAGGTCTCGCCCTCCTCGCCGACACCGATTGGCGCGATCACCGGGATGAAGTCGCCCTGGTCGAGGAAGGAAATCAGGCTCGGATCGATCTGCGTGATCTCGCCGACCTGGCCGATATCGACGAGATCTCCCGGCGGCGCGTCCTTCTTCTGCATCATCAGCTTCTTCGCGCGGATGAAGCTCGCGTCCTTGCCGGTGAGACCCACCGCCTTGCCGCCGTGCTGGTTGATCAGGCTGACGATCTCCTTGTTGACCTGCCCGCCCAGCACCATCTCGACGACTTCCATCGTCTCGGCGTCCGTCACGCGCATCCCCTGGACGAATTCACCCTTCTTGCCGACCCGCGCGAGCAGGTTCTCGATCTGCGGCCCGCCGCCGTGCACCACGACCGGATTCAATCCCACCAGTTTCAGCAGCACGACGTCGCGCGCGAAGCAATCCTTCAGCTTCGGATCGGTCATCGCGTTGCCGCCGTACTTGATGACGATCGTCTTGTCGAAGAAACGCTTGATGTAGGGCAGGGCCTCCGCGAGGATTTCCGCCTTCAGCGCGGGCGTGACCTTACCGGTATCGGGGGTGTCGGACATGGCAGCTTCCTGGATGATTGAGCGCCGCCATTCTAAAGAGTCGTGCTGCAAAGCAGAAGCCGCAATCCCCCTTCCCGGAGGATTGCGGCTTGCCGGACGCGAAACAGCGCGGACGTCAGTCGATTGTCAGCCGCTTTGCCTGCTCATGCGCCTTCTTGGGCAGACTCAATTCGAGCACCCCATCCTTGAACTTGGCGCTCGATTTGGCCTCATCGACTTCCTGGCCGAGCTGGAAGCTGCGTGACACCTTGCCGAAATAACGCTCGGTACGCAGCACCCGCTCGCCTTCCTTGACCTCCTTCTCCTGCTTGCGTTCGGCACTGATCGACACCACCGGACCATCGATATGGACATGAATGTCCTCTTTACTGATGCCCGGCAGTTCAGCGTGAACCTGGTAGGTGTCGTTGTCCTCCTTCACATCCACGCGCATCTGGGGAGCTTCGCTGGCGCTACCGCCGCCGAAATCGACCGGGCGGACGAAGAAACCGCGCAGCAGGTCATCGAAGGGATCGCGACGAATCAGGTTGCTCATGGCTTTCTCCTTTCTCGCAACATGGTCTTCCCAACCCAAATATAGATTCGGAATGGAGCATTTCAAGACCGAAGAGGTGCCCGGGAGTACAATCGACGGCTCACTGGAGCGGATCCCCGATGACCGAAAACCCGCCGCCTGCTGCCGACGCGATGCGCGTCGCACCAACCTGTCCGCGCTGCGGGGCCGCCTTCACCTGTGGAATGCAGGCGGGTGAGCCGGTGTGCTGGTGTGCGGTCTTGCCGCCCCTCCCCACGGTTCCCGACGAAGGGGCAGGCTGCTACTGCCCGGCCTGCCTGAAGGCGATGCTTGAGGTCTCCGGGGGCTGAACGGATCGAACAGCGGACGCCGCTAGCGTCTGCCGTCTGCCGGGTAGTGATCGGGCAGCTGAAGGATCGCGTCGCGATTGGTCCACGAGAAGACCTTCTCTGCAGCCGCTTCCCAAGGCAGCCACAGCGCGGCATCGTGCTCGTCGGGCGCGAGCGTGACCGGCTGACCGTCCGGCACGCACAAGCTGAACACGTGTTCCGTATTGTGCGAGACGTCCGGTGCATAACGGTGACGCCATTCGTCGCGGATCGCAAAACGGTTGCAGTGGCGCCAGTCGACGAGGTGTTGCGGCCGGGCTCCGATGCCGGTTTCCTCGCGAATCTCCCGCAGCGCCGCTTCCGCGGGCGATTCGCCCGGCTCCAGGCTCCCCGTGATCGACTGCCAGAATCCCGGCGGTGACACGCGTTGCAGCAACAGGATGTCGAATGCCGCCGTATGCACCACGACGAGCACCGACACCGGCAGTTTGTAGGTCATCGCTCGCGTCAGAAGCGGCGCAGGTGCGCGACGCCGTCGGCGGTCAGGCCGACGAAGATCCAGAAGGGCACGTCTTCCGTGGCCCATTCGCCGGCGGCCTCCCCGAAAATCTCGAGAGCCTCCAGAAAGTCCTTCTCGGCGGCGGTGCGGAAACGATCCGCGTGCTCGAGGATCAGCACGTGGCCCTCAGCCGGCCACCAGCTCATGTCGGCCAGACAGTCCGCGAGTGCGTCCCAGTTGTGTCCGAACCACGCGGGAAAGCGCAGTGCCGCAGCGATGCGACGCAGGAACTCGGCCTTGTCCTGGCAATCCGTCAGGTCGGCACGCGCCACGCCCAGGCCGCCGGACGCGGCTGCCGCGGCGATGGCGATCCCGCCGTCGGCGGGCAAGTGGTATACCCCGGCGCCAGAGGCCTTGCGTAGCCTGTCTGCCAGTCGATTCAGGTCGTCCATCGCTTTCTCCCGCGTCAGCGCCGCGGATCGATCCGGCGGAAACTGCGATAGTGGTCGGCGGTGTAGTAATACACCTCGGGGGGATTTCCGCCCGTGACGATCCGGCGTGCGCCGCGGTCGTTCTCGCCCGGTGTCGGCACCGTGTACTCGCGGTAGTAACCGCGAGGCTTTTCGGGAAGCAGGCGTTCGCGATTCTGGAACACCGTGCCGTCCTTGCGATACGGGAAGGGGCCGCCGCGGTCGATCAGCGCCAGCGTGGCCGTCGCCTCGCGCGGGAGTGCGTCCGCTGTCGTGGAGTTGTCCGGCCCGCGGCCGCATCCCGGCAATGCTGCGAGCGCCGTTGCAGCGAACAGCGCGAATCTGAGTATCAATGCCCGCAAGTGAAACTCCTGATGCTGGTCGGTCCGGCAAGGTTCGGCCGGCCCCGTCTTCCAGAGGTCAGCTTTCCTGACGCGGATTGTATTTGCGGACCAGTTGCTGCATGAAGCCGCTCAGCGCATCAAGGCGCGGGTTGCTGGGGTCCAGCCGCCGTGTGCGCGCGATCAAGCCACGAGCCTGAGCCGCAAGGCGCTCGTTCCAGCCGCGGTTCTCGATGTGTCGCAACAGGGCGAGCGCCGCGTTGAAGAGCACGTGCGGATTTCCCGGCATCTTCTGCACCGCGGCCATCATCTCCCGTACAGCGCCGTCGAAGTCGCCCGCCTTGACCATGTCGGCGCCGGCGGTGATCAACCCACGCACCTCGACATGCACGCGCTCCTCGAGCTCGTTCGACAGATCGCCATGCCCTCGCTCCTGCAGGATCGCGCGGGTTTTCTCCACCGTGCGTTCGTCTGCGGCATTGCGCAGGATGTCGATCACCAGCTGACTGCCTTCGGCCTCCATGTGATTGTCCAGGCAGGCCTTCACCAACTCCTGCTTCATGTCGGTCGACAGGGACGACAGGGCGGCTCCGGCCTGCAGCGCGTTCTGCAGCGCGGCCTGCGCGAGCTCGGCTGCGCCGGTGCTGGTGTGATAGAGCGCCTTCGACAGCGAGGCGCATACCGGCGTCGTCGCCATCCCTCCCATGCTCGCCTCCAGGTCGCGGATCGTCGCCTGCGCCTCCTCGGTACGGCCCTGGCTGAGTTGCGCCCGGACCAAGGTCACATGGTCCTCCGGGTTGCGGAAATCGGAGTACTTGCCCTTGCGCACGACCTCCGCCAAGGTCCGCTCGGCGGCGGGAGCGTCTCCGGCGGCAAGCTGGACGCTGCCGAGATGACGCAGGCGCCCCAGACGGTGAGGGGAAAGGGCCACCGCGCTGGTCAGGACGTCTCGCGCCTCCTCGATGCGCCCCGTTTCCTCCCGCGTGCGTGCGAGCCAGTCGTAGGCATCGATGTAGCGGCTATTCTCAGCCACCAGTGCGCTCAGGATCTCTTCCGCGGCCGCGTAGTCCTTCTTCGCGAACAACATCTTGGCCAGGCCCAGCCGCGCCCACGGCACTACCTTTGCGGCAAGGATCTCCCGGTAGATGACTTCCGCCTGCTCCGAATGTCCGAGCGCGGCGTGCAGCTCCGCTTCGAGGCGCAGGAAATCGATGCGATAGCGCGGGTGCGTATCCGCTCGGGCCGTGCAGGCCTCGATGGCCCGCTGCGTTTCGCCGGCTTCGATGAGCCGATAGACAGGCAGGAAGGTCTCGCGCTTCTCCAGCGCCCGCAGCAGCCTCATGTGCAGCATGTCGGGGGTGAGCGGCTTCAGGATATAGTCGTTCGGCGCGAGTTCGGCCGCACTGATCACGCGCTCGTAGTTGCGTTCGCCCGTGATCATGATGAACAGGGTGTCGAGCGGAATGATCTCGTTATTGCGCAGATCTTCCAGCAGATGCTGGCCGTCCTGGCCATCGCCGAGGCTGTATTCGCTCAGGATGACGTCGTAGCGGCGGTCGCGCAGGCGGCTGATGGCTGCGCCTGCCGAGGGTGCGAACTTGACGTTGGCAATCCCGAAGCTGTTGAGCATCGACCGCAACTGGCTGCGCATGCCCTGGTTGCTTTCGACGATGAGGAGGTTCAGGCGTTCGAGGTCTGCCATGGTTCCATTGCCGGCTGTACAGGTGACGCCACGTCGGGGCGTTTCCCAAGCTTACGGCAATGCCGGGGAAATTCTGTAGCTTTTCGGTGCATCCCGTGGCCTACGGCGTGCATCGGTCAAACAAAGAGGGCAGATGGTCGCCCATCTGCCCTCCGTCTATGCCGTTTACGTGAATCGTCAGGTTTTGGCGACTTCGACCTGCGTCTCGACCTTCTGACGCAGACGGATATGCAGTTCGCGCAACTGCTTCTCGTCGACCGCGCTCGGCGCGTCGGTGAGCAGGCACTGCGCACGCTGGGTCTTCGGGAAGGCGATCACGTCGCGGATCGACTCGGCGCCGGTCATCAGGGTGACGACGCGGTCGAGGCCGAACGCGAGGCCGCCGTGCGGCGGGGCACCGAACTTGAGCGCGTCGAGCAGGAAGCCGAACTTGAGCTGCTGCTCCTCGGGGCCGATGTTGAGCGCCTCGAACACGCGTGATTGAACCTCGGCACGATGGATACGTACCGAGCCCCCGCCGATCTCCCAGCCGTTCAGCGCCAGGTCGTAGGCCTTCGCCAGGCACTCGCCCGGGTTCGATTCAAGCATTTCGACATGGTCGTCCTTCGGACTCGTGAACGGATGGTGGCAGGCGACCCAGCGCTTGTCCTCCTCGTCGTACTCGAACATCGGGAAGTCGACCACCCACAGCGGACGCCAGGCATCGCCCGTGACGTAACCCTTCTCGTGACCGAGCTTGATGCGCAGGGCGCCGAGAGCGTCATTGACGACCTTGGTCTTGTCTGCGCCGAAGAAGATCAGGTCGCCGGACTGTGCGCCGGTACGCTCGAGGATGGTGCGCAGCGCGGTCTCGTGGAGGTTCTTGACGATGGGCGACTGCAGGCCCGCCTCGTTCGGCTGCGCGGCGTCATTGACCTTGATGTAGGCGAGGCCCTTCGCGCCATAGATGCCGACGAACTTGGTGTACTCGTCGATCTCGCCGCGCGTCAGCGAGGCGCCGCCCGGTACGCGCAGTGCGGCAACGCGGCCGCCGCTGGTCGCCGGACCGCTGAACACCTTGAACGCCACGTCGTGCACGGCATCGGTGACTTCGGTCAGTTCCAGCGTCACGCGCATGTCCGGCTTGTCCGAGCCGAAGCGGCGCATCGCCTCGGTGTAGGTCATGCGCGGGAAAGGATTCGGCAGGTCGACTGCAAGCGCTTCCTTGAACACGAAGCGGATCATGTCTTCCATGATTGCGGTGATTTCGGTTTCGTTCAGGAACGACGTCTCGATATCGACCTGGGTGAACTCCGGCTGGCGGTCGGCGCGCAGATCCTCGTCACGGAAGCACTTGGTGATCTGGTAGTAGCGGTCGAAGCCGGCAACCATCAGCAGCTGCTTGAAGAGTTGCGGCGACTGGGGCAGCGCGAAGAACTGCCCCGGATGGACGCGCGACGGCACGAGGTAATCGCGGGCGCCTTCCGGCGTGCTTTTCGTGAGCATCGGCGTTTCGATGTCGATGAACCCCTGCGCGTCGAGGAAGCGGCGGAACGCCATCGCAACCTTGTAGCGCAGCATCATGTTCTTCTGCATCTGCGGACGGCGCAGGTCGATAACCCGGTTCACGAGACGCACGTTCTCGGACAGGTTGTCGTCATCGAGCTGGAAGGGCGGCGTCGCGGACGCGTTGAGCACCTCGATGGTGTGGCATAGCACCTCGATCTCGCCGGACACGAGGTTTGCATTTTCGGTGCCCGCCGGGCGGCGGCGGACCTTGCCGGTCAGGTTGATCACGTACTCGTTGCGGATCGTTTCCGCCGTGCGGAAGGTTTCGGCGCGGTCGGGGTCGCACACCACCTGCACGAGTCCTTCACGGTCGCGAAGATCGATGAAGATGACCCCGCCGTGGTCGCGGCGGCGGTGTACCCAGCCGCACAGGGTCACGGTCTGGTCGAGGTCGGCGGCGGTTACCTGTCCGCAGTACTTGGTTCGCATGGGTTCAGTTCCGAAACTAAGGCGCAGCCGCTGCGGGCCGCGAGGTTACTCATTCAGGAGCGCCGAGCGCACTGGAGCGACGTGCGCGGGGGGTGCCACCACGCCCATCGAGATGATGTACTTCAGGGCTTCATCGACACTCATGTCGAGTTCGATCACGTCTTCCCTGGCCATCATCAGGAAGAAGCCCGAGGTGGGGTTCGGTGTCGTCGGCACATAGACGCTGACATGCTCACCCTTGAGGTGAGTGGCTGCGTCGCCACCGGGTTTGCCGGTAAGGAAGGCGATCGTCCAAGAGCCCTGGCGCGGGTACTGGACGAGCAGTGCCTTGCGGAAAGCCTGGCCGGAGCTGGAAAACAGGGTGTCCGAAACCTGCTTTACGCCGTAATAGAGCGATTTGACCACCGGGATGCGGGCAAGGAGCGCCTCCCAGTAGCGGACGACCTTCTGCCCGATGACGTTGGCCGCAACGAGGCCGGTGCTCAGCAGGATGACCAGGCCGAGCACGAGGCCGGCGCCGGGAATGTCGAAGCCGAGCAGGTTTCGCGGCTGAAGGCCGTCAGGCAGCCATTCGATGATCTGGTCGAGCGTGCCGACGATCCACGCCAGGACCATGAAGGTGATCGACAGCGGGATCCAGATCAGCAGTCCGGTGATGAAATACTTTTTCACGTGCCGCGGTCGCCCTCAGCCCGGGTGGCAGGCGCATGCGCCGCCACAGCCGGCCGGCGCAGCGGCGGGTTCGCTCTTCGCCGGTGCGGACGAACCGCAGCCCTTGAAGTCCGTCGCATACCAGCCGGTGCCCTTCAGCTGGAAGCCGGCTGCGGAGAGTTGCTTCTGATAGCTGGTTGCGTTGCAGGACGGGCAGACGGTGAGCGGATCGTCGCTCATCTTCTGGAGGTGTTCCTTCTGGAACCCGCAGCTGTCGCAACGATATTCGTAAATGGGCATGGCAACCTCCGGAAATCAAGCATCTAAGTCTAGCGCAACGCAGCATTGGCGAGAAGGGAGCCGCCGGCCGCGCGGGCATGGCAGCTGTTGCGATATGGGGGCGCCCGGCAGGCCTTCAAGCCCGCGTCAGAAGTTGCCGAGGTAGAGTTCCGTCAGGGTCTGCCCCCAGAACATCGCCAGCACGCCCGCCGCTGCGAGATAGGGGCCGAAGGGGATGGGGACGTTGCGGCCGTGGCGCGCAAACACGATCAGGCTGATGCCGACCGCTGCACCCACCAGCGACGAGAACAGGATCGTCAGTGGCAGCATCTGCCATCCCAGCCACGCCCCAATGGCGGCAAGCAGCTTGAAGTCGCCATAGCCCATGCCTTCCTTGCCGGTCGCGAGCTTGAAGAGCCAATACACCGACCACAGCGCAAGGTAGCCGGCCATCGCGCCGATCACGCTCGCCGAAATGTCCGAGTAAGTGCCGCCGAGGTTGAGCGCGAGTCCCAGCCACAGCAGGGGCAGCGTCAGGCTGTCGGGCAGAAGCTGGGTGTCGAGGTCGATGAAGGCGAGCGCGATCATCGTCCACACGAAGGCCAGGGCGCCGAGTGCAGCAAGGCCGAAACCGAAATGCCAGGCGGCGTAGCCCGACAGGACGGCCGTCAGCATCTCGACGACGGGATAGCGGCGGCTGATGTGCGCGCTGCAATGGCGGCAGCGCCCCCGCAGCATCAGGTAGCTGACGACCGGGATGTTCTCGAGCGCCGTGATCATGTGCCCGCAGTGCGGGCAGCGCGAGCGCGGGGTGGCGAGGTTGAATGTGTCCTGCTGCGGGGGCGGCTCGTTGCGCAGTTCCGCGGCCTGCGCATGCCATTCGCGCTCCATCATCTGCGGCAGGCGATGGATCACGACATTCAGGAAACTGCCGACGAAAAGGCCGAGAAGCGTTGCGAGGAAGGTGAAGACGATCGGGTCGCTGAGGAAATCGGGCATGGGAGGGCTTGCGTGGTGCCGCCCGGCACGTGTGCGCCGGACGGCAGGGAGGGGTCAGACGACTTGGCCGAGCTTGAAGATCGGTAGGTACATCGCGACGACGAGGCCGCCGATGACCACGCCGAGGAAGACCATGATGATCGGTTCGAGCAGGGTCGACAGGCCGGCGACGGCGTCGTCGACTTCCTGTTCGAAGAAATCGGCGACCTTTCCGAGCATCGCGTCGAGTTGGCCCGACTCCTCGCCGATCGAGACCATCTGCACCACCATGCTGGGGAAAACGTTCGAGTTCTGCATCGCCACGGTCAGGCTGGTGCCGGTGCTGCCTCAGTCTGGATCTGCTTGGTCGCCGTCAGGTACACGTAGTTGCCTGCGGCGCCCCCGACCGAGTCGAGCGCTTCAACGAGCGGCACGCCGGCCGCGAACATCGTCGACAGCGTGCGCGTCCAGCGCGCGATCGTTGCCTTCAGGACGATATCGCCGACGACAGGCAGCTTGAGTATTATCCGGTCGAGCGCGATCTGCATCGCCGTCGAGCGCTTGTAAGTGTAGCTGATCCCCGTGATGACGCCCGCGATGATGCCGAATACGACGTACCAGTACTCGACAAAGGCGTCGGAGATTCCGATCACTACCATTGTCGGGGCAGGAAGCTCTGCGCCGAAGCTCGCGAACACCTTCTTGAACTCGGGCACCACGAACAGCATGATCACGGTCACGACGATCGCCGCGACCACAATGACCGCCATCGGGTAGAACATCGCGGACTTGATCTTGCCTTTGATCGCGAGAATCTTTTCCTTGTAGGTCGCGATGCGGTCGAGGAGGCTGTCGAGAATACCCGCCTGCTCGCCGGCCCCGACCAGGTTGCAGAACAGCTTGTCGAAATACACCGGATGTCTGCTGAAGGCCTGGGAGAGGCTGGATCCGGTTTCGACGTCGTTGCGTACGTCGTTCAGCAGGCGCGCCAGGCTGGGGTTGCCGGATCCCTTGATGCCGATGTCGAAGGCCTGCAGCAGCGGGACGCCGGACTTCATCATCGTCGCCAGCTGGCGCGTGAACAGCGCGATGTCCTTGTCGGTGATCCTGTGGCCGCGGGACATCTTGGCCTTCTTGACCTTGAGGACCTGCACGCCCTGACGGCGCAGCGTGGCCTGAACGACCGATTCGCCGCTCGCGCGCATTTCGCCGCGCACCTGCTTGCCGTTCTTGTCCTTGCCCTCCCACGTGTAGAGGGTTTCCTTGGGGCCGGCGGCGGCGCCTCTGGCTCGGGTGGTGGTCGCCATGAGCTGTCGATGTTCCCTATTCGTTGGTGGTGGCGAGCACTTCCTCAAGCGAGGTCGCACCCTGTTTCACTTTCAGCAGACCGGACTGGCGCAGGTCGCGCACGCCTTCGCGCTGAGCTTGAGCCGCGATGTCCATCGAATTGCCGTTGGTCATGATGATATGGGCAATTTCTTCGGAAATGGGCATGACCTGGTAGATACCCAGGCGCCCCTTGTAGCCGCTGCCCTTGCAGCGTTCGCACCCGACAGGGCCGTACGGGCGCCAGCTGCCGTCGAGGTCTTCGCCGCTGAATCCCGCTTCGAGCAAGGCTTCTACCGGGATGTCCACCGGTTGCTTGCACGTGCACAGGCGCCGCGCGAGGCGCTGGGCGGTGATCAGGATCACCGAGGAGGCGATGTTGAACGGTGCGACGCCCATGTTGCGCAGGCGCTCGAGCGTGGTCGGGGCGTCGTTGGTGTGCAGCGTCGATAACACCAGGTGGCCGGTCTGCGCCGCCTTGATCGAGATTTCGGCGGTCTCGAGATCGCGAACTTCGCCGACCATGATCACGTCCGGATCCTGGCGCAGAAAGGCGCGCAGCGACGCGGCGAAGGTCAGACCGGCCTTGTCGTTCACGTTGACCTGATTGATGCCGGCCAGGTTGATTTCCGCGGGGTCCTCCGCGGTCGAGATGTTGACGCCCGCCTTGTTGAGGATGTTCAGGCAGGTGTACAGCGACACGGTCTTGCCCGAGCCGGTCGGTCCGGTCACGAGAATCATTCCGTACGGACGCTCGATCGCGTCGAGCAGCACTTTTTTCTGTTCCGGCTCGTAACCGAGTGCGTCGACCCCCAGCATTGCCGAGGAAGCATCGAGAATACGCATGACGATCTTCTCGCCATGCAGGGTCGGCAGCGAGGACACGCGGAAGTCGATCGACTTGTTCTTCGATAGGACGAGCTTCATGCGTCCGTCCTGCGGGACGCGCTTCTCGGAAATGTCCAGGCGCGAGATGACCTTGATGCGCGCGGCGATCTTTTCCTTCAGGATCAACGGCGGCTGGGCGATTTCCCGCAGGATGCCGTCGGTACGGACGCGGATGCGGTAGTACTTTTCGTACGGCTCGAAGTGGACGTCGGACGCGCCTTCGTTGATCGCGTCGATCAGGATCTTCTGGATGAATTTGACGACGGGGGCATCATCGACTTCCGCGGAGGCGTCCTCGCTCGCCTGCTCCGTGGCCTCCTGGTCCTGCAGGAGGTCCATGTCGAACTCTTCGCCCGTGAGATCCTTGAGCGTGTCTTCGGTCGATTCGGACAGCGCTTCCGCAAGGCGTGCCAGACGGTCGGCTTCGACGACGATGAGGTCGACCTGCATCCCGGTCTGGAAGCGGATCTCGTCGAGCGCGCGCATGTTGGACGGGTCGGCCGTCGCAACGGTGAGGCGGTTCTGGCGTTTGCCCAGCGCGACGACCTGATGCTTGGCCATCAGCTTGCGGTCGATCGCATCGCGGGGGATGCTGGCGCGATCCACGGACGAGATGTCGAGCAGCGGATAGCCGAACGTTTCGGCTGCGAACCAGGCTACGGCCTTGGTGTTCAGGAGCTTGCGCTGCGCAAGTTCGAGGATGAAGCCGTTCGGGACGGCTGCCGCGCTCTTGGTGCACGCAATCGCATCGGCTTCGGAGAGCCGGCCGTGCTGGATCAGTGCTCGCGCGAGTCCGCTCAGGGCGGTCTGGGGGTTTGCTGCCATGTCCCGGTCTTAGCTAACTGACATTCGATCTTGCCCGCCGCGTAATGAATTGTAAAGGCCGCGGTCGATACGTCTGGCGGCACTCCGGGCCGCCTGCCCGCGATCAGGCGGTGCGTCCGAGCAGCACCTCGATCACGAAACGGCTGCCGACGTACGCGAGCACCAGCGCAATGAAGCCGGCCAGTGTCCAGCGCAGCGCGACACGTCCGCGCCAGCCCCAAGCGCGCCGTCCGACGAGAAGGGCGCCGAAAAGCAGCCACGAAACGATTGCGAAGAGCGTCTTGTGGTCGAGGCGGAAGGCTTGTCCGAACAGCGCTTCCGAGAACACGACGCCCGAGCTCAGCGTGAGCGTCAGCAGGATGAACGCGATTCCGATCAGCCGGAACAGCAGCGTCTCCATCGTCAGCAGCGGGGGCAGGTTCGCGAAGGTCCTGGTCAGTCGTCCGCTGTGCAGCTGCCGCTCCGCGATGGCCATCAGCATCGCGTGCAGGGCTGCCAACGTGAATACGCTGTAGGCCAGCATCGCCATGATGAAGTGGGCGCGGAATCCGGGGCTGCCGGCATTCACGAGGATATGCTGCCCCGGAAAGCCGAGGGGCAGCAGGCTGCCTGCCACGCCGGCGGCGACGACGACGCCGTGAAGGCCGTCGAGGCGGGCGTAGAAAGTCTCGATCCAGTAGAAGCACACCGCCAGCCAGATGACCAGGGATACGGCGAAGCCGAAGCCGAAACGCATGCCTTCGCCGGGGAAAAGTTCTCCCTGCAGTGCCCAGCCATGGGCAAGTATCGCGCCGAACATCGTGAGCCGTTCCGCGGTCGACATGCTGCGCCTCGGCTGGTTCGGCGCTGCCTGTGCCGTGACTCGCCAGAAGTGGGCGCCCAGAACCGCGTAGAGCGTCGCGGCGAACAGATGAAGTAGAATGGTTTGCATAGTTCCCTGCAGTTTACTCCAAGGCCTAGGGCCCCAGCCAATATGCTCGACAATCTCACTCAACGCCTCTCCAGGGTCGTCAAGACCCTACGTGGCCAGGCACGCCTCACCGAAGACAATATCCAGGATGCAATGCGCGAGGTACGCCTTGCGCTCCTGGAGGCGGACGTGGCTCTGCCCGTGGTCAAGGACTTCATCGCGCGGGTGAAGGAGAAGGCGGTCGGCCAGGAAGTCGTCGGCTCGCTGACGCCCGGCCAGGCCCTTGTGGGGGTGGTGCACGATGAACTGAAGGCCCTGATGGGCGGAGCCCACATCGGTCTGAACCTCGCGACGCAGCCGCCGGCCGTGATCCTGATGGCGGGCCTGCAGGGTGCGGGCAAGACGACCACCACCGGCAAGCTCGGCAAGCTGCTGCACGAGCGGATGAAGAAGAAGGTCCTCGCAGTCTCGGCCGACGTCTATCGGCCTGCTGCGATCGAGCAGTTGAAGGCGGTCTCTGCGCAGGCCGGGATCGATTTCTACCCGACGACGCCCGACCAGAAGCCCGTCGATATCGCTCTCGCGGTCATCGATCATGCGCGGCGCCACTACTATGACGTGGTGCTGTTCGACACGGCCGGCCGGCTCGCGATCGATCAGGCGATGATGGACGAGATCAAGGCGATCCATGCTGCGATCAATCCCGTGGAAACGCTGTTCGTGGTCGACGCGATGCTCGGCCAGGATGCCGTGAATACGGCGCGGGCGTTCAACGAGGCCTTGCCCCTCACCGGTGTCGTGCTGACCAAGCTCGACGGTGATGCGCGCGGCGGTGCGGCGCTGTCCGTTCGCCACGTCACCGGCAAGCCGCTGAAGTTCGCCGGCGTGGGCGAGAAGCTCACCGGCCTGGAGGAATTCCACCCCGAGCGCATGGCCAGTCGGATTCTCGGCATGGGCGATATCCTCGGCTTGGTGGAGGACGCACGGCGCGGGGTCGATGAGGAGAAGGCGCGTGCCTTCGCGGAGAAGCTCAAGACCGGCAAGGGCTTCGACCTCAACGACTTCAAGGAGCAGATCGGGCAGATGCGCAAGATGGGCGGTCTTGCTTCGATGATGGACAAGCTGCCCGCGCAGTTCTCGCAGATGGCCGGAAAGCTGCAGGGCGGTGTCGAGGAGAAGGCGATCGGGCGGATCGAGGGCATCATCAATTCGATGACGCCGCTGGAGCGCGCCAAGCCGGAACTCCTCAAGGCGAGCCGCAAGCGGCGCATTGCCGCGGGGGCAGGCGTGACCGTGCAGGAAGTCAATCGCCTGCTCAATCAGTTCGAGCAGACGCAGAAGGTCATGAAGCAGTTCTCCAAGGGCGGCATGCAGAAGATGATGCGCGGCATGAAGGGCACGCTGCCCGGCATGATGCGCTGAGCGGAGAAGGGCGATGCGCGAGATCCTGCTTGCGTTCGGTCGGGCGTTGCGCAGTCTCGGGCGCAAGGGAGTGTTCGTCCACCTCGTGTGGCCCAGTCTGGTTGCCCTGGCCGTGTGGATGACGATTGCCGTCCTGTCATGGACGACGCTGGTCGAGACGATCGTGAGCTGGATCCAGGGATGGGCTTTTGTCGGCGAATGGCTCGCGACGTCCGAGATCGGTGCGGCTGCGACGCTGATCGTCGTCGAGATCGGCCTCGCGCTGGCGCTCCTGCCGCTGATCTACGTCACCGCGGCCCTGCTGGTGGCCGTGTTCGCGCTGCCGCTGATGCTCGAGCGGGTGGCGTTGAAGGATTATGGCGAGCTGGAATTACGTCGCGGCGGCTCGAACCTGGGCAGTGCGTGGAATGCGATCATCGCGGGCTTGCTGTTCCTGCTCGGCATGGTCGTTTCTTTGCCGCTGTGGCTGATACCCGGGGCGGGGCTGGTCGCGTCTGTCGTGTTGACCGCGTGGTTGAACCAGCGTGCGTTCGGTTATGACGCGCTGATGCTGCATGCCGACCGCGAGGAACTCAAGCGGCTGCCGCGGGTGCAGCGGACGTCCATGCTCCTGCTTGGAGGAGGTTGTGCACTGCTTGCCTATGTGCCCTTCGTCAATCTCGTGGCGCCCGCGTTCTGCGGCCTCGCGTTCGTCCATTTCATGCTCGAGGCGTTGCGGCGCGAGCGCATCGAACGGGGTGTAACCGTCCTCGATGCCCTGCCCGTGCCTCAGCCGCGGGAGTAAGGGATGGCGTTCGGCGCTATCATCATCGGCGACGAGATCCTGTCCGGCAGGCGCAACGACAAGCATCTGGCGAAGCTCATCGAGATGCTCGGGGCGCGCGGACTCAGGCTTGCTTGGGCGCGTTATGTTGGTGACGACGCACAGCGGCTCGTCGCGACGCTGGGCGAAAGCTTCGCCTCTGGCGATGTCGTGTTCAGTTTCGGCGGCATCGGCGCCACGCCGGATGACCGCACGCGCCAGTGCGGGGCGGCCGCGCTCGGCGTGGAACTCGCGTTGCATCCCGAGGCCGAGGCGATCCTGCGCGAGAAGTTCGGCGCCGAGATTACGCCGCATCGCCTGGAACTCGGCACCTATCCGCAAGGCAGTGCGATCATTCCGAACCCGTATAACCAGGTGCCGGGCTTTTCGATCCGCGGGCATTACTTCGTGCCCGGGTTCCCGGTGATGGCCTGGCCGATGATCGAATGGGTGCTCGATACGCAGTTTCGCCACCTGCACCATGCCGACGACTACACCGAAGCGGCGATCACGGTGCTGGACGCGGTGGAAGGGAAGCTGGTCGATCTGATGGAGTCCGTGTCGACCGAGTTTCCCGATCTGGAGCTGTTCAGCCTGCCGAGCGTGCCGACTGCGCCGGGGGAGGTCCGGACCATCGAGCTCGGCGTGAAAGGCCCCGCGGCGAGCGTGGCGGCGGCGATGGCGCGCATCCGCGCAGAGGTCGGAGCGCGCGGATACGCATGGCAGGAGACGGTGTGAGCACACTGGCGGGCCTGTTGCGTCAGCCACGGCCGGCGACCGAGGAATCCCGCCGGATCCGTCTGGGCGAGCGGGATCTTGAATACGTGCTGCGGCGTTCTCCGCGACGCAGCTTCGCGCTGCTGGTCGATCATCGCGGCGTCCGTGTCGCCGCGCCTTGGCCCGCGACGCAGCCGGAGATCGAACGTTTCATCCGCAGCCACCATGACTGGCTGCTCGGGAAGCTTGCCGTAAGGGTGCAGCCAGCCGTGATGACGGTCGAGGATGGCGCCCTGTTTCCGCTTCTGGGCGAGTTTTGCCGTGTGCGCCTCGGGGAGAGTGGCCGCTCAGCGCGTTGGCGCCTCGGTGCGGACGGCGTCGAAGAGCTCGTGTTACCCGACGGCCCCGGCGCCCGCAAGGCGCTCGTTCGTGCCCTGCGCGCTCGCGCCCTGCCGTGGTTCGGCGAGCGCGTGGCGGAGTTCTGTTTCCGCCTCGGTCATGCGGTGCCTGCGGTGCGTCTGTCGTCGGCGCGCACGCGCTGGGGGAGTTGCAGCAGCCGCAGCGGTATCCGATTGCACTGGCGGCTGATCCATCTGTCGCCGGCGCTCATCGACTACGTCGTTGCCCACGAGGTGGCGCATCTCGCGGAAATGAATCACTCGCCGCGTTTCTGGGCCGTGGTGGCCGCGCTGTATCCGGACTGGAAGTCCGCGCGCGTGCGCCTGCGGGATGCCGGGCGTGCGTTGCCCGTCATCGATGGCGCGGATGCGACGCTCATTGCCGAAGACTGAAGAGGACTGCCGAAATGAAACTGCTTCACACCATGCTGCGTGTCGGCGATCTCGATCGTTCGATCAAGTTCTACACCGAGGTGCTCGGAATGCGGCTGCTGCGCCGTCATGATTACCCCGAGGGGAAGTTCACCCTGGCATTCGTCGGTTACCAGGACGAGTCCGAAGGGGCTGTCATCGAGCTTACCTGGAACTGGGGCGTCGATTCCTACGAGATGGGCAATGCCTTCGGCCATATCGCGCTGGCGGTTCTCGATGCGTACCGTGCGTGCGAAGAGATCCGGGCGCGCGGCGGGAAGGTGGTGCGCGAGGCCGGTCCGATGAAGCACGGCACGACCGTCATCGCCTTCGTCGAGGATCCGGACGGCTACAAAATCGAGCTTATCCAGCACGCCTGAAAACGCTCTGGCATGCTGTAGGGGTTATTTCTTCGTCATGTAAAATGGCGGTTTGACCTCAATCGGAACCACTCATGGATTTGGATGCACTGCTTCGACCGCTAGCCGGCAATCGCTGCGGCGAGGATCTCACCTTTTCCGCGCTTTTCGACGAGATCCAGGAGGCGCGCCGCTTCGACGACCCTTCGGTGAGTCAGGGCGAATGGGTGAGACCGCTGAAGGAGGCGGACTGGGCGCGAGTCGCGCGTCTGTGCGAGGATGCGTTGGCGTCCCGAGCGAAGGACGTCCGTGTCGCCGTCTGGTTGACCGAAGCCGTGGCGAGGACTCGCGGATTTTCCGGCCTTGCCGACGGCTATCGGCTGGTGGCCGGACTGTGCGAGTCGTATTGGGACGAGATCCATCCGCTTCCCGACGATGGCGACCAGGAGATGCGTGCCGGCAATCTCGACTGGCTAGTGACCCAGTCCCGCCGCATCATTCGCGATATGCCCGTGACCGATTCGTCGCGTGGGCGCTTCTCGACGGCAGACCTGGAATCCGCACGCAATCTGGCGGCCAGCCTGGAGCGTAATCCGCAGGACGCGGAATTCCTCATGCGTGCGGCGCCGGTGACGCTCGACCAGTTCGAGGCGGCACGCCGGGACACGCCCCGCGACTTTTTCGCCCGTATTGCCGCGGAGGCGGAAGCAGCACGCCTGGCACTGGCCGAACTCGAACGGGTCGTGGATGCCAGGCTCGGTCTGGACGGCCCGGGTTTCGAAGACGCGCGCCAGGCCCTGATAGAGGTGCGCGACACCTTGCGGCGTTTCGGTGGCGATGTGCCTGCGCCGACCTCGCAGTTGCGCGCGGTTTCACCCGGGGAAAGCGGGCGGACTGCAGGAGGCGAGCGCGCGCCGGGCGGAGCAAGCCCCGGGTCGATCGCAACGCGGGCCGATGCGATCGCGCAGCTACGTGAGGTGGCGGATTTCTTCCGGCGCACCGAGCCCCACAGCCCGGTGGCCTATCTCGCCGACAAGGCCGCACGCTGGGGCGAGATGTCGCTGCACGAGTGGCTGCGGACTGTGGTCAGGGACGACGGGGCGCTCTCCCACGTCGAGGAATTGCTCGGACTCGTGACCCAGCCCCCGCCGGGACGCTGAACGGCCCGGCAGGGCTCACTCGGCGAGCCGGAATTCTATTCGGCGATTGCGCGCGCGGCCTTCCGGCGTGTCGTTCGGCGTCACCGGCCGGTCCGGTCCCGCACCCAGCGCGCTCAGACTTGCCGCCGGGATACCCTTGCCGGCAAGATAGGTCTTGACCGCGTCGGCTCGGGCGAGGCTCAGTGCGACGTTGGCCATCCGGTTTCCGGTGGAGTCCGTATGCCCGATGATGTCGACGCGCGGGCGATCGAGCCTGGCAATGGCTGCCGCCATCTCGTCAAGAATGGAAATGCCGGTTGGCGTCAGGATCGCGGATCCGCTTTCGAACTCGACCACACGATCCGCGAGCGTCTGATCGAGCAGCGCTTGGGAGCCGGCAGGTACACGCAGACCGTTATTCACGGTGTAGGTCGGGTTGAGCGCAGTTGCAATTTCGCTGGCCACTTGCTGCCGGCGGGCTTCGTTGGTGACATTGCCGCTGATCGTGACCTGGGTTCCGTTAACCTCGAGCTGCCCCTGGCGCACGTTGCGGATGCCGTTGCCGAGCGTCTTCACAACGTGGCCGGTCCAGTCGGGTGGGGCGACGACGCCCCCCGAATCGAGGCGGTCGACGACCTTGTCGGCCCCATAGAGGTCGCGCAGGCGGGAAATGATGGCTACGCGCGCGCTTTCGTCGGGGACCGTTCCGGTGACGTACACCATGCCGTCCGGCGCAGAGGCTTGCTGGGGCTGTGCGCCCATGCCTGCAGCAGCATAGAGCAGCCCCGCCGCGAGTGCGGAAGTGAGTTTCAAGATCATTCTCCGAAAAATACTTCCCTGAAGGTGGCGAGCGCTGTGGCGAGGGTCGTCCCCGGCTGCGCGAGATAACTCGACAGCTTGGCGATTCCGTAGTCGCCGACGAGGTCGGGGTGCGTGTCGATCCATTCGGGGGCTTCGAGGCTCACGACGGCGTCGGGCGCACTCCCCGGCGAGATCAGGCTGACGAGCGGCAGTGGCGACGCGCCGTTGAATCCGACAACGAGCGTATTGCGTCCGGCAACCGACGCCTGCAGCAGCTGGAGTTCGCAAGGGGTATTCCTAAGGAAACCGCTGATGACGTTCAGCCAGACTTGTGCCAGCGCGTCCCGCAGCCCGACGTCGCTCGGCAAGGGCAAGCGCAGGCCGCGTTCGATCGTCGGTCTGTTGCTGCCGAGCAGCGGTCGCAGCAGCACACCGAGGGACAAGATGGTGCGGCGCGCGTTTCCGGCGTGGCCATCGTGCTCGAGCAGGCGGTCGATGTCCGCAATGGTGATTGAATCGGGCACCGCGTCGGCGCCGGACGGTTGTGCCATGTGTGCGAGTTCCTGTGCGCAGTCGATGCGCGCGAGCGCGTGCAGCATGGAGGCCGGTTCGTCGGCGGTTCGGGCAAGACCGACGAGGTGCCCGAACTTTTCCCAAAGGGACGACAGGGCCAGCGGCCCGGGGTGGGCATGCCCGGCCTCCGACTCGATGGTCGATGCGACGAGGAAGGGAAAGCGTCGCGAGGATGCGTCGTGGCTCGGCTGGAGATGGCCGACGACCGAGAGGCGGCTGCGCGGGCCGACAAAGGCGAAGTGGACTGGGCTCATGCTGTCGTACGGAATGCGCCAACGGGGATCGGTCGACAGCAGGTTCATGCTTTCCGATATCCAGCGGTCGAGCATCGCGATCAGTTGCGCCGATCCGCCTCCCTTCACAAAATCGCCGCGCGCGGGCAGCTTGCCGAAATAGCCGGTGGCGTGAATGGTGGGGCCCCTCATGGCCGGTTCCCCCGTTCCTGATTCGTGGCTGCGAGCGTCGCCGGGCTTCCGGTTTCGGCGTCGGCGCGTGCCTTTACTGCCTCGCCGGCCACGCTGGAGGGGAGGGGAGCATTGCGGCTGCCCTTGGCGCTGGCGCTCTTGCCCGTCTGCATGTCCGGGCTGCTTACGATCTTGAGTGTGACCGGAACCGAGACTTCGCCCGCTTGCCAGGCGAGGTTGAAGGAGCCGTCGGCATTGCGGGTTTGGGTGGCGGAGTTGATCAGCTTTTCGAGTCCGAAGCGCCCGCTGAAATTCGCGACCTCGAGTTCCTGTCCTTCGAAGGTCGTTGCGATGACTCGCGCGCCTGGGGTTCCCGCCGGATTCGGCCACACGAAGGTTGCCCACTGGGCGGCCCCGTTGCGGTAGCGCAGTCTTTGTCCGTCGATCTCAATCGTGTATTCGGTCGTGCCCGGCGACGGCAGCGGCAGTACTCTGAAGCTCGTTTGCGCTACCGCCGCGGCTTGTGTGGCGCTGCTGCCGTCCAGCGGCGCGACCCAGCCCGGGAACGCGGCGAGGAAATCGGGACGCAGGCGGATGCCGAGATCGCCCCAGGTCCTTGGTTCGATATAGTCGCCGCGCCGCACCATCAGCGGCCCGATGCTTGTCGCCGCGTACTTCGAAATTGCGCCCTCCGGACCAAAGATCTGCGCGATCTCGGCCGGTGTTGCTTCTATGCCCGACTTGGCATCGAACGGGTATTTTCCGGCAAGCTGCCGCCCGAACGGCTCATACACGTTCGCAATCCAGCTCTTGTCGAGTTCCCGCTCGGCCGGGCCGATCAGGGCCGCGAAGGTCTGCAGCAGGGGCCGCACGAGCAGCGGGCGGAGCACCTCGCGCTGGTTGTCGGGCATGCCCGTCAGCATCTGCTCGTCCACGAACCGCAGCGTGTCTGCGAGCTCCGAATTGCCGCCTTCGATCGTTTCGCTCATCAGCTTGACCGCGCCCGGGCCCGGGTCACCCTGGTTGGCGAGGAGATTGAGACGGGTCCGCAGTCCGGAGAGGCGGCGCAGGTAGAGGTCCAGGATCGATTCCCCGTTGTCCCGCCGCGCGAGCAGACGACCGACGCCGACGAATTCCTGGCCGATGGCTCCCATCGGGCTGGCGATCGTCGCCGAGGTCGAGGACACTTCCAGAGTGACCGGAGCGGGCGACATCCGCAGAATCGACTGCTTGAACCACTCGATGAAGCCTTTCTGCGCGCGCGCGGCTACGGCATGGCTTACGCCCGGATTGTCCCAAGCGGTCTGCTCATGCACGGTGCGCAGCAGTTTCCCCAAGGGGGAGGCGGTTATGTCGCCGAGTCGATTCATTGCGGCCACCGCGGCAGGGAAACCGTCGAAACCGCTGACGCCGATCCCGGTGACGAACTTCTGCCACTCCTGGACGTATTCCTTCTTGTACATCGCCACGAGCGTCTTCTGGATCTGCTCCGGGCTGCCGGCGAGGGACAGGTCGTCCTTAGCGCTGGTGTCGAGGACCCAATCCGTACTGTGGAGTTCTCCCGTGGCCGCATTCTTGATGGCGACTTCGACATAGCTCCGCCAAGCTTCGGCGGTAAATGCACCGGATATCACGTGACTGCCGCTGACAAGACCCGTGTCATCCGCGCCCGCGAGGTTTGCTACCGTCACCGGGGGGAATCGGGTGGCCGCTCGCGCCTTGATGTCCCCATAGACGCGTTCGATTGCGGGCATGCCGCGCACCACATGGCGCAGCGTTCCGCGCGTTTCGTCGATCACGGACAGCTTGCCCGCGATCGTCGGCCAGCCGGGATCGTTCGCGTGCCGTAGGTGGAAACTGATGATCCGCTCTGCGCTGCGCATCATCTGTTCCCGCGGCATGGAACCGCGATTGGCGTCCAGCCAGGTGCGCCAGTAGCGGCTTAGCTGATCGGAGAGATGGCCGACCTCGGTGTGTGACTTGTCGCCCAGCATCAGATAGGTTTTCAGGGCGTTGTAGGCGTCCTCGACGTTGGTCGGTGTGGCTTCCTTGTACGGCTGCCCGTTCGGAGATGTGTTGCCGGATGTCCCCCGGTCGGCACTGTCGGTCTGTCGCAGACGGCCCGAGTTGCGATTGACTGCGGCAAGGAAGCCTTCGATGCTTTCGCTGACCGGACGGAGCATGATTTCGGTGATACCCCGGTAGTACTCTTCGAGCAATCTGGATTTCACCTCCTTGCCCTGGAAGAGACCGAGCCGGAGCGACCGGGAGGGCTCCGTTTCGAAACGCTCCAGTTGCGCAATGCGATCCTGAAGGAGTTCGAGCGCTTCGAGCCGTGACTGCAGATCGATGCGATCTTCCTGAAGGCGGACAGCCCGGTCGAGGTCGGCTCGGACATTTTCGACGAGGCTGCGATTGTTTGCGTATGACCAGCTCCAGCCGGCCAGCGAAAGGCCCAGCAGTGCAGCCGCGGCCAGCGAGGTGGCGTGATGCAGGCGTTTCTTTTTCCTGCTGGCATAGTGCCGTACCAGGTTACGGTCGGCGAAGATCACCTTGGAGAAGAGGTCCTTCAGGAAGAAGCCGTTGTTCGAGGCGATCCGGGCTGCGGCCGGACCGTCGCCGGAAAGCCCGAAGCGCTTTTCCACTCGCTCGCTGGAGCTGCTGGGCGTCTCTCCGCTCTGGATTGCCGAGGTGATGTAGAAGCCGCGGAAGATCGGTTTGAACTGGAACGGGTTTTCCTCGAACAGCGTGGCGATGAAGGATCGCAAGACCGGCTTGATCGCCGCGAACTCGAGCGGGAAGGTGAGCAGCCCCGGCGCCATGCGCTCGCCGCGGGCAATCGACATCTGCGCTACGCTCATTTCGCGCAGCCCTTCGTACAGTTCATCGAAGTAGCGGTCGAACAGCCCTATGGCGTCATTGCTTCCGTTGGTCTCGTAGGGCAACGTGGCGCCCCACACGCGGTCGCGCTCGTTCCAGTCCACGTCCTGAAAGAATTCGTTGAACCCCGCGATGAGATCGGCCTTCGAGAACATCACGTAGATCGGCGCGAACACTTCCAGACGTTCGGTGAGTTCCTGAACCCGCTGTCGCAGGTTCTTGGCGAGCGCAATTGCGACGCCGGGGGGATTGCGGAGCAGCTCGCCGATGCTCGCCGTGACGATGATCCCGTTGATCGGCGCGAGCGGACGATTTCTTCTCAACAGGTCGAGAAAGCCCAGCCATTCCTCGCGGTCTTCTTCATGGACGGAGTAGCGGCCGGCCGTGTCGAGGAGGATTCCTTCCGTCGTGAAGAACCAGTCGCAGTTGCGCGTCCCGCCGAGCCCCTGCACGACGCTGCCGGCCGCATCACCGAGGGGGAAAGTGAGGCCCGAATTGACGACGGCCGTGCTCTTGCCTGCCGCCGGGTTGCCGATCGTGATGTACCACGGCAGCTCATACAGCGCGGCGCGTCCGGAGACCAGCCCGAGCTTCGACGTCTTGATCGTGCGGATGGCTTCCTGCATGCGCTGGCGCAGGGTTTCGATTTCTCCCTTCGTCCGGCCTTCGCCATCGCCTGTACGCGGGTCGAGCATCCGTTCGAGAGCGGAAGCGGCGAGACCGGCCCGCCGTCGCCGCCACGCCCACACCGCGATCCAGATTGCGAGGAGGGCGCACGAGGCGATCGCTGCCCATGTCAATGCGAGTTCCAGCGTTTCGGCGCCCAGCATGAAGAAGGCCGCAAGGGCCAGGACGCCGATAAAGGAGAGCGTGCGCGAGTCGGTCAGAAAGGTGCGGATTGAATACATCGGTCAGGTGGCGTCAAGAGCGGAGACTGGCGTTTGCGGGGGTGACATGGAAGCCAGCGGACTGGCGTCGACGATCATGGCCGCGCGGGCATGGGGGGATTGGCAGGTCAGGCACAGAGCGACGCCGTCGGCCGCGCTGGCGGCTTCGGCGGCGCACAGCAGCGTGACGAGTCCGCCGATAGGCGAGGCAAAGCCTGTCGCGGTTCCGAGGCTGAGTGTGTCCGACAGTGGTTCGAGCGCGGGGAAACGTTCCGAGAGCGTCCGAAGGAGCTCCTTCGCGACCGGGGCGCGATGGTCGGCGTCGGCAAGCACATTCGCGATGTGTGCCGCGTCGAGGCGCGTATCGGCCAGGATGGCGTCGATCAGGCTTCCCAGGAGAGATCCGTCGGTTTTCGCTCCGGCAGCCCCGGGGGGCGCGCTTCTGGCCGAGGCAGCATGCGATAGACGGGGAGATGGCAGGCGCCCGACAAAGGCGGCTCCGGCAGGATTCGCGAGCAACAGCACTGCGGCTGCCTCGCCGGGAATCCGGCCGTCCTGCGTGTTCGCAGTGAACAGCTGCGATCCCGCCTCCCAGGTCGCGATCGTCCGCTCGCCAACATGCGACACGGCGCCCATTACGAGCACGATTGCCGGGGACTCCTGACGGTTCAGGTTTGCGATCAACTCGTCGATGGTCTCGAAGGCATGAGCGTCGTCCTGCAAGTGGCGAAATCGAACCTCTGCCGGGGCGATTCCGCGGGGAGCGAGGTGTTCGCGCCGCAGCCAGGCGACGAGGCCGGCTTGGTGTTCGTCCGGCCAGTCCCGGTCCGAAAGCCAGAACACGTCCCGGATCGCCGCAGGATCGAGCGCGATGGATTCCGCGATTTCGTCAAGGGCACGGGGGAGTGTCGTGTGCAGCATCGCCAGCGCACGCCCGTCCTCTTCACGGTCCGTCCGGCGCATGTCGACGGAATGGTCGTTCAGTGCTTCGTCGAGCTCCTCCGGCGACAGATCGGCAACGCGCGCGGCGAACACGGGAAAGCCGTGCGTGTCGCGGAGGTGGTCGTCGAGCGGGGGCGTGCATCCTTCCCTGCTTGCATCGAGCACTTGCGCCGGATCCGTCCCGTGCGCGCACTGCAGTGCGAAGGCGATCAGGAACGTATCCGGGCGGCGTGTCGGACTGGACGCTGCAGACGCCGGGAGGCCGGGCGTTGCCGTTTCCTGGGGAGCGGGCGCGTTCGCGGCCGTGTGGGGCGGCAGGCGAAGGTGTTCGATGAAGGTTCGCAGGAGCCAGAAGCCGGCAAGAAGTGTTGCCGGCAAGAGGACCAGATGCGTGGCGACGTCGATCGTGCTGGGTTCATATCCCGCGGCCCGCCACCAGCCGAGGACGAGCGTCCAGACCAGTGTTGTAGCAAGAACGACGAGAACGATGGGCCTCATTGCGAAGGCGAACATGGGATCGCGGCCCGGTCTCAATCGACGGTGAGCGCCTGCGAGGCGATCAGGATCGCGCCGCAGGCCGTCTTGTCGCCATGGCGCGCGGCCGGACGTCCGTCGATGAGGGTAGTCGGATCTCCCGTCGCAATGACCGTCACGCGGCCGTGCCCTTTCCGGGGGCAGGTCACCTGATCCCCGACGCGTGCGATGCCTTTGCCATTGCAGTCGCTGCTGAGCGAAGCGCCGATCACAGTGCCGCCGTGATCGGTCCGGTCGCCGATGACGATGAACGGACGTGCCATGAGAAATGGTTCCTCGTAGTTGCTTGTGGGTCTTGCTGACGGACCTGCGGTTCAGGAGTGCCCGTCGGGAAGGGCTTCACGCCGGCGCAGCTCGACGTGCCCGAGGTCCATCATCTTCCAGCGTCCGCCCCAGGTCAGGCCCGCTGCCTCGGCAAGGGCGCCGTAGAGTTCGTAGCCACGCATGGCCCAGGGGTCGCGCTCGGAGATGACGAGCCTGCCGTCGCGCAGGAAAGCGACATCGGCGGCGAGGCCGTGCTGGTGATAGCTCATGTTCGGGCCGGCCTGGGTGACGGCCGGGCCGCGCAGCAGCAGTTCCGCCTGACGTTCGGGGCTGCGATAGCCTTCGAGCAGTACCGCCTGGTAGTCATGCTGTTCCGCGAGCAGCGTGAACACGGTGAGCAGGCGTTGCCGGAACTGGTCATCGAGCAGATTCCAGTCCCGGCTGGCGGACCCGAGCGATGGTCTGAGCATTTCGACTTCCGTGGTGGCAAAGACGGCGGGCGGAAGCGGCGGAGGGGGGGTGAGATGCTCTCCGGCCAGAAGTGCGGCGATCTTGCGATCGGGGAGCGTGTTGTCCGGAGCGAACTCGAAGATCGCGCGTTGCGACAGCGCAAGCACGACCAAGGGTGGAAGGACGACGAGCGCGATGGCGGAAATTGCCACCGGGCGGTTTTCGATCAGCCGGGTGGAAATCTCGGCGCCGTGGCCCCGCACAAGGCGAAAGCTTGCCGATACGCGCCTCGTGGCGTCGCGGAACATGCCGCGCAGCGCGGCGGCGACCGCATGAGTGCGTGCCGCACCACCCGTGAGAACCGTGCGTCGCCGCGCCGGATAGAGGATGAGCGCCAGTCCGATGCAGACGAGCGCGAAGTATGCGACCGGGGTGACAAACAATATTGGCGAAATCACGGTGCCGGGGGTTGGGCAAGGAAATGCCTATGTCGTTATAATCGACTATTATATATGAATATGGCAAATGGATCGGTGCTTGTATATGCTTCATGCTTCTTCCGGAACAGCTGCTGCGGTGGGTGCTCAACCTGCACCGAGTCTCTTCGCAACGACTGTGTGCGAGCCTGGTCATGGTGATGTTCAAATTCTCGGCGAGCTATCTGCCGGCAGAAGAGTCGGTGCAGGCGGGCGGCGGGTGCGCATGGCGCTGGTCTTGGGTGCCGTGCTGGTGATCGTATTGGCGCTCTCATTCGTGATATGGGAGCGCTGGCGCGCGACTTCCGGCCTAATCGAAGGCGAAGGCGTGGATGTGGTTGCGATGAGTGCCCCCGTCGCGGCCGAAGTCCGTCAGGAGCCCGCGCCCGCAGTGCAGGAGTTTGTGCCGCCGCAGCAAGAGGCACCTGTGCCGGCGGCGACCATAGTTGAGTTGCCGTCTCCGGAAGGGGAAAAGCCCGAGATGGCCGTCAGGCGGCCGGGAGTGGCGAGCGCCCGTCGGACAGAGACCCGGCCGGCGAGGGGGGTAACGCGAGTCGCGGACGCGCGGGCGTCGCACGGTGCGACGGTGCGGCACTCTGCTGCAAAATCGCAGGGGAAGCGGGGCGGCGATTCCACGGCGGACTCAAAACATGCTACCCCGCAGGTCCGCAGGCAATCGGCCGTGGCGAAGGATGTCGAAGAGCGGATCGATTCCGATGTTCAGGTGATCGAAGCGATCGTGACCCGTTCGCGCTGACATGGATCGCGTGGCCGGTATCGCCTCTTCCGTCTTTGGCGCGAGGGGGGGGGGGCTGAATTCCGGCTGCGGTCCGTATGACTGGCGAAATAAAAACGCCAAGACAATCAATGTCTTGGCGTTGAATTGGTGGAGCCGGGGGGAATTGAACCCCCGTCCGCAAGCCCTCCACAGACAGCTCTACATACTTAGCCGACCTATTTGGTTTAGCTCCTGCCTTAGCCGGTCGGCAGGCCGGACAGGAGCGAGTCACCTTACCTTTAGCTGTTGCGCCAAGTGACCCGGCGCAACTCGCGAGTCTCTGTAAATGACACTGCAGCGGCTCAGCTTACGCTAAGACCACCCGGCCCAGAGACCTGCCGGTGCAGCGCTAACCGGGATTAAGCGGCTAGAACGAAACGTTCGTCGTTGGCGTTTGTTGATTTCCAGATGGATTTACGAGGTGACTGGTCCTCGGTATGCACTGCGCTGCTTTGCAACCCACGTCGAAGCCAAGTCGGCCCCTGTGTATTACGGTTCGAATCTGGTGACGGGGCACCGGATTTCAATGGCAAGTCTAGCACTTTTTGCGCCTCTCGCCAGAGTCTTTCGATTCTCGGTCGCGCGAGTGCGTGGTTGTTCCTGCGTCAGGCTTCGCGTTGCGTCTGAAGCATGTAATTCACGCTGGTATCCTGTCCCAGGGAATAGGTCTGGGTGAGGGGGTTGTAGCTCATCCCCAAGAGCTCTGCGCTTTCCAGTCCAGCGTTCCTGCAAAAGCGCGCAAGTTCCGACGGTTTGATGAACTTTGCGTACTCGTGCGTCCCGCGGGGGAGCATGTTCAGGATGTATTCCGCGCCGACGACGGCGAACAGATAGGACTTGAAGTTGCGGTTGAGGGTGGAGAAAAAGACCTGGCCGCCCGGTTTGACGAGTCCAGCGCAGGCAGCGACGGTGCTGGCAGGGTCCGGTACGTGCTCAAGCATCTCCATGCACGTCACGACGTCGAATTCGCCAGGATGTCGGGAGGCAAACTCCTCGGCGCTGCAGTGCTGGTAATCCACCTTGTTGCCCGATTCGAACAAGTGCAGGCGCGCCACGCCCAGTGCCTTGTCGGACAGATCGATCCCCGTGACCTGCGCTCCGAGTGCCGCCATGCTTTCCGACAGAATGCCGCCTCCGCAGCCGACGTCGAGAACGCGCTTGCCGGCGAGGCCCGCATGGCCATCAATCCAGCGCAGTCGCAGGGGGTTGATTTCGTGCAGGGGCTTGAATTCGGACGTGGGATCCCACCAGCGGTGCGCGAGGTCGCTGAATTTTTGCAGTTCGGCCGGGTCGGCGTTGGTATTCATGGCTTGGGTCTCGACGTTGATCGGGCGAAGCCGCAATTGGAGCAGAGGTGATGCGGAAATGAAAAGGCCCTGCCGAAGCAGGGCCTTTGACTGAGTCAGGCGGGATTACTTCGTGCCGACCAGTTCGATTTCCACGCGACGATCGGGCTGCAGGCACTCGATCAGTTTCTTGCGGCTCTGCTTGTCCGAGCAGGTCTTGCCGGTCACCGGCTGACGCTCGCCCTTGCCTTCGGTGTAGACGCGGTTGGCTTCGATGCCCTTGCTGACCAGGTAGGTCTTCACGGCGTTGGCGCGGCGCTCGGACAGCTTCTGGTTGTAGGAGTCGGAGCCCAGGCGGTCGGTGTGGCCGACGGCGAGGATCACTTCAAGCTTGATGCCCTTGGCCTTGGCGGCGAGGTCGTCAAGCTTGGTTTTGCCTTCCGGCTTCAGCACGGCCTTGTCGAAGTCGAACAGGGCGTCGGCAGACAGCTTGATCTTGTCAGCCGTGGGCTTCGGCGTGGCGGCGGGAGCCGGGGCTGCAGTCGGAGTCGCGGCCGGAGCCGGTGCGCCGCACTTGTCCTTCGGAACGATGTCGCTGTCGCACTCGCAGCCGACCGGCAGTTGGCCGGCCATTGCGGTGGCGGCAGCTGCCGGGCTCCAGTAGCCAGTGCGCCAGCACAGGCCGGTGCCGCTGCGGGCGACGACGTTGCGGCCGTCGATCAGGTAGGGGATTTCACCCTTGCCATCCACCACGACGTCTTTTACCTGGGCAAAGACAGTGGATGCGGAGAGGCCGATCGAGGCGATGGCGGCCAGTGCGAACATCTGCTTTTTGGTCTGTTTGGTCATAATTTCCTCGTCGATTGGCAAGAGGATGAATGGGGTAACGATTAAGCCTGCCAAGTGCGATGCGTGAATTTCCGCGGCAGCAACTCGCAGCACATATCCAGTTCAGTTACTAAGCCTAGTTTGCCACAGCGCGGCAAACCCAAGCAATTCCGTGTCGTTTAATTGCAACACTGTATTCCCTTTATCCACGCGGATCTCGCCCGCAACCCACACGTGCGAGACATGTTCGCGGCCCGCCACGTGCACCAGATGGGACGCGGGGTTGAAGCAGGGGCGGGTTTCGAAGGTGTCGAGAGCGACGGCGCACAGATCGGCCGCCTTTCCGGTCTCAATGGAGCCGATGCGGTCTCCGAGACCAAGGGCCTGTGCGCCGTTCAGGGTGGCCATGCGCAATGCGGAGTGTGCCGGGACGGCCGTGGCGTCGAGCGTCGATACCTTGGCCAGCAGGCTCGCGTGCCGGATCTCCTGAATGAGATCGAGGCGGTTGTTGCTTGCGGCGCCGTCGGTGCCGAGGCCGGTCCGGATGCCCGCTGTCAGCAGCCTTGCGACGGGTGCGATGCCGCTGGCGAGTTTCATGTTCGAGGTGGGGCAGTGCGCGACGCTGCAGCGGTGACGCTGCAGCAATTCGATGTCGGAGTCGTCCAGATGGACTGCATGCACGCCGATGAAATTGTCGCCGAGGAGATCGAGTCCGGCGAGTCGCGCCAGCGGACGCTTGCCGTATTGCGCGATGGAGTCCGTGACTTCCTGTGCGGTCTCGTGGATATGCATGTGAATCGGGATGTCGAGTTCCGCCGCAAGCGTCGCGATGCGAATGAAGGTGGCATCGGAGACGGTGTAGGGGGCATGCGGCGCGAGCGCGAAGCCGATCAGCGGATGGTCGTGCCATGCGTCCCGTGCGGCAAGGCCCTTGCGCAGGTAGTCATCGGCGTCGCTGGCATAGGGCGTCGGGAATTCGAGCGTCGTGAGGCCGATGACGGCGCGCATGCCGAGCAGGTCGAAGGCGGCTGCTGCGGAATCGGGGTGGAAGTACATTTCATTGCAGGTGGTGATGCCGCCGCGCAGCATCTCGGCAATCGCCAGTAGGGTGCCTTCGCGGACGAAGGTGCTCGAGACGTATTTCCCCTCGGCGGGCCAGATGGCCTCCTGCAGCCAGCGCATCAGGGGAAGGTCGTCGGCGATGCCGCGCATCAGGGCCATGGGGCTGTGCGCGTGGAGGTTCACCAGGCCCGGGATGAGCACGTGATCAGGCAGGTTGACCGTCCGGTTCGCCCGATAACGGGTGCGCGCGAGATCCTGGGGGAGCAGGTCGATGATCGTTCCGCCCTGGATGGCCACTGCGTGGTGTTCGAGCGTTACGTCCGCCGGTTCGACGGGAATGATCCAGCGTGCGTTGATCACGAGATCGGCGGGTTGGCTCACCGTGCAGTCTCCAGGGATGGTCGGGAAGGGGGCGTTGCCCGTGTGCCGGTCGGGCCAGGGTGTGCAAACGCATCGCGGAAGCTGCGGTTTTCGCGGAGCGCGGGCGGTTGTTCGGTGGCTGTGCGCCTTGTTGCGCTTCAAATTTAAGCACATGGGTCCGGGGGCGACAATCGCGCTCCTGAATGCGGCGGGCGGTAAGAACGGTCGGCGTGCTAAGATTTAACGTTTTTACCCCGCAGTTTTTGCCGTCGCCGCCAAATGACTTCGTTTGCCAAGGAAACTCTGCCGATCAGTCTTGAAGACGAGATGCGGCACTCCTATCTGGACTACGCGATGAGCGTGATCGTCGGGCGGGCGCTGCCCGACGCCCGCGACGGTCTGAAACCGGTGCATCGACGCGTGCTGTATGCGATGCACGAGCTGTCGAATGACTGGAACCGAGCGTACAAGAAGTCGGCGCGTATCGTCGGCGACGTGATCGGTAAGTACCATCCGCACGGCGATTCGGCGGTCTATGACACGATCGTGCGCATGGCTCAGAGTTTCTCGCTGCGCTACATGCTGGTGGACGGGCAGGGTAACTTCGGTTCGGTCGATGGTGACAACGCCGCGGCGATGCGGTACACGGAAATCCGGATGGCGCGTATCGGCCACGAGCTGCTCGCCGATATCGACAAGGAGACAGTGAACTTCGGGCCGAACTACGATGGTTCGGAGAAGGAGCCGCTGATCCTGCCGGCCAGGATCCCCAATCTGCTGATCAACGGTTCGTCGGGTATCGCCGTCGGCATGGCGACGAACATCCCGCCGCACAACCTCGGTGAAGTGATCGATGCCTGCTTGCTGCTGCTGAAGGAGCCGGCGACCGATATCGAAGATCTGATCCGCATCGTGCAGGCGCCGGACTTCCCCACTGCGGCGCTGATTTACGGCCTGTCCGGCGTGCATGACGGTTACCGCACGGGGCGCGGGCGCGTGGTGATGCGCGCGCGCACGCACTTCGAGGACCTGGAGAGGGGTAACCGGCAGGCGATCATCGTCGATGAGCTGCCGTATCAGGTTAACAAGCGCACGCTGCTCGAACGGATCGCCGAGCTCGTCAACGAGAAGAAGATCGAGGGGATCAGCGAGATCCGCGACGAGTCGGACAAGTCCGGGATGCGCGTCGTGATCGAGCTCAAGCGCAACGAGGTGCCCGAGGTCGTGCTGAACAACCTGTTCAAGCAGACGCAGCTGCAGGACACCTTCGGCATGAACATGGTGGCGCTGGTCGACGGCAAGCCGCGCACGCTGAACCTGAAGCAGATGCTGGATTGCTTCCTCGCGCACCGGCGCGAGGTCATCACACGGCGCACCGTGTTCGAGCTGCGCAAGGCGCGCGAGCGCGGACACATCCTCGAGGGCCTGGCGGTTGCGCTGTCGAACGTCGACGAGATCATCGCGCTGATCAAGGCGGCGCCGGCGCCAGCGGATGCGAAGCGCGAGCTGATGGCGCGCCAGTGGCGCTCGGCGCTGGTCGAGGAGATGCTGGCGCGCGCGCTGGCCGACAGCTACCGGCCGGAGGGCCTTGCGGCCGAGTTCGGGTTGTCGGCACAGGGCTACCGCTTGTCCGATGCGCAGGCACAGGCGATCCTGGAACTGCGCCTGCAGCGCCTGACGGGCCTCGAGCAGGACAAGATCGTCGCCGAGTACCGCGAGGTTATGGACCTCATCACGGATCTGCTGGACATCCTTGCGAATCCTGCGCGCATCACTGCGATCATCGTCGAGGAACTGGGTGTGATCCGCAATCAGTTCGGCGATCCCCGACGCTCGGAGATCGTACTGAACACCGGCGAGATCAATATTGAAGACCTGATCGCGCCCGAGGACATGGTCGTCACGTTGTCGCATGGCGGCTACTTCAAGCGCCAGCCGCTTGCCGATTATCGCGCGCAGCGCCGCGGCGGGCGCGGCAAGCAGGCGACGGGGATGAAGGACGACGATTTCATCGACCATCTCTTCGTCGCCAACACGCACGACTACATTCTGTGCTTCTCCAGCCGCGGACGGGTGTATTGGCTGAAGGTGTACGAGGTGCCCGAAGGTACGCGCAATTCGCGTGGGCGCCCGATCGTGAATCTCTTCCCGCTGATGGAAGGGGAGAAGATCAACGCGGTCCTGCCGGTGCAGACCTTCGACGACAATCACTTCGTGTTCATGGCGACAGCCGAAGGCACGGTAAAGAAGACGGCACTGACCGCCTTCGCCAATCCGCGCAAGGCCGGCATCATCGCCGCGAGCCTGGACGACGGCGATCGCCTGATCGGCGTTGCGATCACCGACGGCGAGAGCGACGTGATGCTGTTCTCCGATGCCGGCAAGGCGGTGCGCTTCCCCGAGTCCGACGTGCGGCCGATGGGGCGCGAGGCGCGCGGCGTGCGAGGCATGACGCTGGAGGAAGGGCAGCGGGTGATTGCGATGCTGGTCGCCAAGCGCGAGGATCTGTGCGTGCTGACGGCGACCGAGAACGGCTACGGCAAGCGCACTCCGGTCGCGGAGTACACGCGCCACGGTCGCGGTACGAAGGGCATGATCGCGATCCAGACATCCGAGCGCAACGGCAGACTCGTCGGAGCCTGTCTGGTCGAGGAGACGGACGAGGTGATGCTGATCTCGACCGGTGGGGTGCTGATTCGCACCAAGGTGCAGGACATCCGCGAACTTGGGCGGGCGACGCAGGGCGTCACGCTGATCAATCTCGACGCCAGCGATACGCTCGCGGGGATCGAGAAGGTGGCCGAGTCGGAAGCGGACGATGCGACGGTCGAAGAGCAGACGGATGCGCCGGACGCTCCGGATGAGGCGGGCGACGACGCTCCGGCCGAATGAGACGTGCACAAGGAGTGACTGGATCATGACCCGGGTGTTCAATTTCAGTGCCGGACCGGCGGCCCTGCCGGAGCCGGTGTTGCGCCAGGCTGCCGAGGAGATGCTCGACTGGCACGGTGCCGGCTGCGGTGTGATGGAAATGAGCCATCGCGGCAAGGAGTTCACCTCCATCATCGAGGAGGCCGAAGCGGACCTGCGCGAGTTGATGGCGATTCCGCAGAACTATCGCGTGCTGTTCCTCCAGGGCGGTGCAACGCAGCAGTTCGCACAGATTCCGATGAACCTGTTGGGTGCCGGTTCGGCGGATTACCTCGTGACCGGCACCTGGTCGAAAAAGGCGTTCAAGGAGGCGCAACGCCTCGCCGGGCCGCTTGGCGGCGCGGTGCGACTGGTTGGCAGCACCGAAGCGGAGGGTTTTACGCGCGCCTTACGCGCGGATGAGTTTGCGCTGGACCCGCAGGCCGCCTATGTGCATTTGTGCACCAATGAGACGATCCACGGTGTCGAGGTCGGAGACGACGGTCTGCCGCCGGCTGTGGCACCGTTCGTGGCCGACATGTCCTCGCATATCCTGTCGCGGGCGACCGACGTCAGCCGATACGGCCTGATCTACGCCGGCGCGCAGAAGAACATCGGCCCCTCCGGTCTGGTCATTGTGATCGTGCGCGACGATCTGCTGGGGCGCGCGCGCCCGCTGACGCCGACCGTGATGGACTACAAGGTCATGGCGGACAACGGTTCGATGCTGAATACGCCGCCGACTTACGGCATCTACGTCGCCGGACTCGTGTTCCGGTGGCTGAAGGCCCAGGGGGGGCTTGCGGCGATGGAGAAGCGCAACATCGAGAAGGCGACGCTGTTATACAACTTCATCGACGCCAGCGGTTTCTATCGCAACACCGTCGAAGTCGGCAGCCGTTCGCGCATGAACATTCCGTTCCTGCTGCGGGATGACGCGCTGAACGACGCCTTCCTTGCCGGCGCGAAGGCCGCGGGGCTTACGCAGCTGAAGGGGCACAAGTCGGTCGGTGGCATGCGTGCCTCGATCTACAACGCGATGCCGATCGAAGGCGTGCGGGCACTGGTGGACTACATGCGCGAATTTGCCGCGCAACATGGTTGAAACGGCTTGAGCTGCCCCGACGGGAAGTGAAGAGGCGAGCATGAGTGACGAACTGACGAATCTCAGAAACAACATCGACCGGCTCGACGAGGAGATCCTCGCGCGTCTTGCAGAGCGTGCGCGCAGCGCGCAGCGCATCGGCGAGATCAAACAGGGCAATCTCTATCGTCCCGAGCGCGAGGCGCAGGTGCTGCGACGCCTCGCTTCCGTGAATCCGGGGCCCTTGCCCGACCAGGCGGTGCAGCGGATCTTCCGCGAAATCATGTCGGCGTGCCTTGCTCTGG
Organism: Azoarcus sp. CIB; assembly: GCF_001190925.1. NCBI lineage: Bacteria > Pseudomonadati > Pseudomonadota > Betaproteobacteria > Rhodocyclales > Zoogloeaceae > Azoarcus > Azoarcus sp. CIB. Next base: position 4,040,021 of record NZ_CP011072.1, on the reverse strand, counting down.
AGCATCCGACAAAGGTGGCCTATCTCGGGCCTGCGGGCACTTTCTCCGAGAGTGCCGCGCGCAAGCATTTCGGCGGCGCTGCGGCGCTGATGCCGACTGCCGCGATCGACGACGTGTTCCGTGCGGTGGAGGCCGGGAACGCCGACTATGGCGTCGTGCCCGTCGAGAATTCGACCGAGGGAGCCGTCGGCGGAGCGCTAGACCTGCTGCTCGCGAATCCGCTGAAGATCTGCGGCGAAGTGAATCTGCGTATCCATCAGCACCTCTTGTCGAGGGCCGAAGGCATCGGCGCGGCGAAACGGCTATATTCCCATTCCCAGTCGCTCGCGCAGTGCCACGAGTGGCTCAATCGCAACCTCGCGCACCTGTCGCGCGTCCCGGTGGCGAGCAACGCCGAGGCAGCTCGCATGGCCTCCGAGGATCCCGAGTCGTGCGCGATCGCCGGCGAGGCCGCTGCGGAGTTGTACGGGCTCAACGTGCTGGCGGCGAACATCGAGGACGATCCCAACAATACGACGCGGTTCGTCGTGATCGGCGATCATGACGCGGGGCCGTCCGGGTGCGACAAGACCTCGCTGGTGTGTTCCGCATCGAACCGTCCCGGGGCGATGCACGCGCTGCTTGAGCCGCTGGCCCGGCACGGCGTCGACATGACCAAATTGCAGTCGCGCCCGGCGCGCGGCGGGTTGTGGGAGTACGTGTTCTACGTCGATATCGACGGCCATCGCGACGATACGAGCGTCGCGGCGGCGCTGCAGGAACTCAATGAGCGGGCCGCATTCGTCAAGATACTGGGGTCCTATCCGGTGGCCGCGATCTGACGCGTCACCGTAGGCGCGAGGCGGGCAGCATCCGTGCCGGTCGACCGGTGCGGCGCGCTCCTGTCTCGTCGGCAAGGGATGGATGAGGGACGCGGGTCCCCGGAGTTTCGTGCATGGGTGTGATCGACAAGCTGGTGGTGTGCGGCGTCGGCCTGATCGGAGGGTCGTTCGCACTGGCCCTGCGCCGCGCCGGGATGGTGCGGCGCGTCGTCGGTATCGGGCGCAGCAAGGAGTCGCTGTCGCGCGCGGTGGAACTGGGTGTGATCGACGAGGCGAGCGAAGACTGGGCGTCGGCACTCGACGGCGCCGACTTCGTGTTGCTCGCCCCACCGGTGGGGCAGATGGATGCGGTCATGGAGGCCATGGCGCCGCATCTGGAACCGGGTACGGTCGTGACCGACGCGGGCAGTACCAAGCGCGACGTGATCGAGGCGACTTATCGCCATCTTGCCGGGCATCTGGCGCACACGGTGCCCGGACATCCCATCGCCGGCGCCGAGAAGAGCGGCGTCGATGCAGCTTTTGCGAGTCTGTATGACGGACGGCGGGTCGTCGTCACGCCGCTGCCCGAGAACGAGCCGGCGGCTATCCTGCGTGTCCGCGAGGCCTGGGAGGCCTGCGGCGCCGTGATCCACGAGATGCCGCCGCAGGAGCATGACCGGGTCTTTGCCGCGGTCAGCCACTTGCCGCATCTGCTTGCGTTCGGCCTCGTGCATGATCTCGCGGGGCGGGCCAATGCCGAACAGCTCTTCAGTTTTGCTGCCGGCGGATTCCGCGACTTCACCCGCATCGCGGCGAGCCATCCCGAGATGTGGCGCGACATCTGCATTGCGAACCGTCAGGCGCTGCTCGCCGAGCTAGATCAGTACCTTGCCGAACTCGCCTACATGCGCGCCCTGCTCCTGTCTGGCGACGCGGCCCGCCTCGAGCAGCTCTTCAGCGAGGCCCGCCACGCGCGCAACGAGTGGGGCGAGCAGTTCGCCAATTCCGCCAATCCAGCTTCAAGGTCGGAGTGACCATGGAATTTCTTGATTTGCCGCCGCTGCTCGGCGCGAGCGGGCGCGTTCGCCTGCCCGGGTCCAAGAGCATCTCGAACCGTACCCTCCTGCTGGCGGCGTTGGCCGATGAAGAAACCGATATCCGCGATCTGCTTGCGTCGGACGACGTCGAACGCATGCTCGAGGCGCTGCGGGCGCTCGGCGTCGAATGGTCGCGTGACGGCGAGAGCGACAACTATCGCGTGCGCGGCGTCGGCGGTCCCTTCCCGGTGAAGGCTGCGGACCTCTTTCTCGGCAATGCAGGGACCGCGTTCCGTCCGTTGACGGCCGCACTGGCGCTGTCCGGGGGCGAGTACCGGCTGTCGGGTGTTCCACGCATGCACGAACGCCCGATAGGCGACCTCGTGGATGGCCTGCGCCAGATCGGCGCCGATATCCGCTACACCGGCAACGACGGTTTCCCGCCGCTGCACATTCGTCCGGCTGCCATCCGCCCGGGCGGTGTGGTGCGCGTGCGCGGCGACGTGTCGAGCCAGTTCCTGACGGCCCTTCTGATGGCGCTGCCGCTCACCGGTGTCGAGACTACGGTCGAGGTCGTGGGCGAGCTCATCTCGAAGCCCTACATCAGCATCACGCTCGACCTGATGGCGCGCTTCGGCGTCGTCGTCCAGCGACAGGGCTGGGAACGCTTCACCGTGCCGGGCGGTGTCCGCTATCGCAGTCCCGGTGTCCTCTTCGTTGAAGGGGATGCCTCGTCGGCGTCGTATTTCCTCGCGGCGGGGGCGATCGGAGGTGGGCCGGTACGCGTGGAGGGGGTCGGGCGCAGCAGCATCCAGGGGGATGTGCGTTTCGCGGAGGCCCTCGGGCAGCTCGGCGCCCGCATCGACATGGGCGACAACTGGATCGAGGCGCGTGCCCCCGACGTTGGGCGCCTCAAGGCCTTCGATCTCGATCTCAACCACATCCCCGATGCGGCGATGACCTTGGCGGTCGCCGCCCTCTTTGCGGACGGCCCCTGCCGCCTGCGCAACATCGCAAGCTGGCGGGTCAAGGAGACCGACCGCATCGCGGCGATGGCGAACGAACTGCGCAAGGTCGGCGCCGGGGTCGAGGAAGGCGCGGACTACCTGTGCGTGACGCCGCCCGCGCGGCTAGTCCCCGCCGCGATCGATACCTATGATGACCACCGCATGGCGATGTGCTTCTCCCTCGTGTCGCTGGCCGATTGTCGCGTGCGGATCAATGATCCGAAGTGCGTGAACAAGACCTTCCCAACCTACTTCGAACGCTTCGCCGAGGTTACCCGCCCGGTGCCGGTCGTTGCGATCGACGGGCCGTCGGCGTCAGGCAAGGGCACGGTCGCGGCGCGGGTGGCCGAAGCGCTCGGCTACCACTGTCTCGACAGCGGCTCCCTGTATCGCCTTGTCGCCCTCGCCGCGATGCGGGCGGGGGTGTCGTTCGACGATGGGCCCGGCCTTGCGGGGTTGGCTGCCACGCTGCCGGCGCGCTTCGCCGAGGGGTGCGTGTTCCTCGACGGCGAGGATGTGACGGACGCGATCCGCACCGAGGAAGCCTCGGTCGGCGCTTCGAAAGTGGCGGTGCTGGCGGAGGTGCGCGCTGCCTTGCTAGACCGGCAGCGTGAATATCGTCATGCGCCCGGCCTGGTTGCCGAGGGGCGGGACATGGGTTCCGTGGTATTTCCCGATGCCGACACCAAAATATTCCTCACGGCCACCGCGCAGGCGCGCGCCGAGCGCCGCTATAAGCAGTTGATCGAAAAGGGAATGGCTGCTAACATGGAAAGTCTTCTGAAGGATCTTCAGGATCGGGATGCGCGCGATGCCGCCCGGCCCGTAGCGCCCCTGCAGAAGCTGCCGGATGCGGCGCTTCTCGATACCACCGAAATGGGCGTCGAGGAGGCCGTCGGCTTTGTGCTTGACCGGGTTCGTTCCTGACGGAGCGTTTCTGCTGAAGGTGGGTCGCCGGCTCCGGATTCCGGGGCGACCCGTTCTTATCAATCTACCGCTGGTGGCCGCTTTCGGGCAGCTTTTGGATTTCAACTCTTTATGACCTCTGTTTCCTCCGTTTCCGATTCCATGGAAAATTTCGCCGCGCTGCTCGCCGAGAGTGAGGCCCGTCAGGACATGCGTCCTGGCGAAGTGATCACCGCCGAGGTGGTCAGCATCGACCACAACTTCGTGGTCGTGAACGCCGGCCTCAAATCCGAGAGCTACGTTCCCATCGAGGAATTCCGCGACGACCGCGGCGAACTCGAAGTCCAGATCGGTGACTTCGTTCACGTCGCCATCGACGCCCTGGAAGACGGTTACGGCGAAACCCGCCTGTCTCGCGAGAAGGCCAAGCGTATCGCCGCCTGGAACGATCTCGAGAAGGCGCTCAACGAAGGCACCTTGGTCAAGGGCCTGATTTCGGGTCGTGTGAAGGGCGGTCTGACCGTCATGACCAACAGTATCCGCGCCTTCCTGCCGGGCTCGCTGGTCGACATGCGTCCGGTCAAGGACACCACGCCGTACGAAGGCAAGGAATTCGAATTCAAGGTCATCAAGCTTGACCGCAAGCGCAACAACGTCGTCGTGTCCCGCCGTGCGGTGCTCGAGGAGACGATGGGCGAAGAGCGCGAAAAGCTGCTGGCCAACCTCAAGGAAGGCACCGTCGTCAAGGGTATCGTCAAGAACATCACCGACTACGGTGCGTTCGTCGACCTGGGCGGCATCGACGGCCTGCTGCACATCACCGATCTGGCTTGGCGTCGTGTGCGTCATCCGTCGGAAGTGCTCAACGTCGGCGACGAGATCGACGCCAAGGTGCTCAAGTTCGACCAGGAAAAGAACCGCGTCTCGCTGGGTCTCAAACAGCTGGGCGAAGATCCGTGGGTGGGCATCGCACGCCGCTACCCGCAGGGTACGCGCCTGTTCGGCAAGGTCACGAACATCACCGACTACGGCGCGTTCGTTGAAGTCGAGCAGGGTATCGAGGGCCTGGTCCACGTATCCGAAATGGACTGGACCAACAAGAACATCCACCCGACCAAGGTTGTCCAGCTGGGCGACGAGGTCGAAGTGATGATCCTCGAGATCGACGAAGACCGTCGCCGCATCTCGCTGGGCATGAAGCAGTGCATGTCGAACCCGTGGGATGATTTCGCGATCAACCACAAGAAGGGTGACAAGGTCCGCGGCCAGATCAAGTCGATTACCGACTTCGGTGTGTTCATCGGCCTGGACGGCGGCATCGACGGTCTGGTGCATCTGTCGGATCTGTCGTGGAGCGATACGGGCGAAGACGCCGTGCGCCGCTTCAAGAAGGGTGACGAGGTCGAGGCCGTGGTGCTGGCGATCGACGTCGAGCGCGAGCGCATCTCGCTGGGCGTCAAGCAGCTGGAAGGCGACCCCTTCACCAACTTCATTGCTACCCACGAGAAGAACAGCCTCGTGCGCGGCGCCGTGAAGTCGGTCGATGCGCGTGGTGCCGTCATCGCGCTGAACGAGGACGTCGAAGGCTACCTGCGGGCTTCGGAAGCGGCCGCCCATCGTGTCGACGATCTTACGACGGTGCTCAAGGACGGTCAGGAACTCGAGCTGATGATCATCAACGTGGATCGCAAGACCCGTTCGATCAACCTCTCGATCCGCGCGAAGGATCAGGCCGAACAGAGCGATGCGATGCAGAAGCTGGCTTCGGATACCGCCGCCAGCGGTACGACCAACCTGGGTGCGCTGCTGAAGGCCAAGCTGAACGAGCAGAAGCAGTAAATCTGATCGGTCATGACCAAATCGGAGCTGATTGCGAGGCTCGCGGCGCGTTTTCCGCAGCTCGTCGCAAAGGATGCCGATTACGCGGTCAAGATGGTGATCGATGCGATGTCCGATGCGCTTTCGCGCGGGGATCGCATTGAGATCCGCGGGTTTGGCAGCTTTGCGTTGAATTACCGCCCGCCGCGCGTTGGGCGCAATCCGAAATCGGGTGACAAGGTGCACGTGCCAGAGAAGTACGTGCCCCATTTCAAGGCAGGCAAGGAACTGCGCGAACGCGTGGATGTCGCGGGTTGAGCGTGCAGTTCCGGAATTTGCCTCGTGATCGACAGGGAAGGCGGCGTGAGCCGCCTTTTTTTTTGTCATTTGCTCGGGGATAATTCCGATCCATGCGTATCCTGATGTGGTTCTTCCGCTTTCTGCTGTTCTTCCTGCTGTTCGGTTTCGCAGTGAAGAACGATCATCTCGTCGGCCTCCAGTTCTTCTTCGGAAGTGCCTGGCAGTTGCCGCTTGTGTTCGTGATCCTGGTGTCCTTCACTGCCGGGGCGCTGCTGGGGGTGACGGCCACCTTCGGCTCGCTGCTGCGCCAGCGCCGCGAGATCGGCCGTCTGCGCCGTCAGCTCGCCCGCACCGAGCGTGACCGCCAGGCCCCTACGGGCGTCACGGCCCCGCCTGCACCCGAAATGCAGGCACCGGAAACCTTCTGAATCCGATGGACATTGAACTTTGGTGGTTTCTCGCCCTGCCGTTGTTTTTTGCGCTGGGCTGGCTGGCCGCGCGCATCGACATCCGTCAGGTCGTGCACGAGTCGCGGGCGCTGCCGCGTTCCTATCTCTCTGGCCTGAATTTCCTGCTCAACGAGCAGCAGGACAAGGCGATCGACGCCTTCATAGAGGCGGTGACGATCGACCCCCAGACGATCGATTTGCACTTTGCACTCGGCAGCCTGTTCCGGCGGCGCGGCGAGACCGATCGCGCCATCCGCATGCACCAGAATCTTGTCGACCGCGAGGATCTGTCGGAGGAGCAGCGCCTTCAGGCGATGGCCGAATTGGGGCAGGACTATCTCAAGGCCGGCCTGCTCGATCGTGCCGAGGCAGTGTTCGCGCAGTTGCGCGATTCCCGTCTCAATGACCTCGCCATGCGTTATCTGCTGGAGATCTATCAGCAGGAGAAGGACTGGGCGAAGGCGGTGGAGGCGGCCAAGGCGCTACCCGACCACGAGAGCCTGATGTGGCGCAAGGAGGTGGCGAACTTCTATTGCGAACTTGCGACGTCGGCCCTGGCAAGTTCGAAGTACGAGGAAACGCAGAAGTATCTCGACGATGCTTTCTCGATCAATCGGCGCTGTGTGCGTGCGAGCCTGGTCCAGGGTGATCTATTTGCGGTGCAGGGGCAATACGAGGAGGCGATCGACGTGTGGAAGCGCGTCGAGAGCCAGGATCCAATTTATCTCGCGCTGGTCGCGGAGCGCGTGATGGATGCGCACTCGAAGCTGGGCCGTGTCGAGCAGGGGCAGACCTTGTTGCGCTCGTGGCTCGAACGGCATGCCTCGCTGGATCTCCTCGACGAGGTCTTTCACTGGGAGCTGGAAAAGGAAGGCTCGCGCGCAGCGTACGACCTGGTGCGTGAGGAGCTGCGGCGTAATCCGACCTTGCTGGGTCTCGACAAGCTGCTCGAGGCTGCCCTGCTGCATGTGCCGGCCGAGCAGCGCGGAGACATCGAGCTGGTGAAACAGCTCATCCACGGCCATACGCGCCGGGTGGCACGCTACCGCTGCGCCGAATGCGGTTTCAAGGCGCGGCAGTTCCAGTGGCGCTGTCCGGCCTGCGGCGGCTGGGAGACCTATCCGCCGCGGCGTACCGAAGAGTACGATCTCGCGCCGTGAGCACCACGCGCTGATCCGGGTTTTCGGCGGTTCGCGGCATGCGGACCGTTTTTCATTTCGAGCGGGGTTGATTCATGAAAATCACCGTGGTGGGTACGGGTTACGTGGGCCTGGTCAGCGGCGCCTGTCTTGCCGATGTGGGCAACGATGTGCTGTGCCTGGATGTCGATCCGGCGAAGATCCGTGTCCTCGAGGAGGGCGGGATCCCGATCCACGAGCCCGGTCTGCTGGAGATCGTGCGGCGCAACGTCGCGGCAGGACGTCTTTCATTCACGACCGACGTTGAATACGCTGCGAGATTCGGTGCGATACAGTTCATCGCGGTCGGCACGCCGCCGGACGAGGACGGATCGGCGGATCTGCAGTATGTGCTGGCGGCGGCGCGGAATATCGGGCGTCACATGGACGGTTATCGTGTGGTGGTCGACAAGTCGACCGTTCCGGTCGGCACCGGCGACAAGGTCAGCGAGGCGATCGTGGCGGAGCTGAAGGCAAGGGGGGCCGATCTGCCTTTCAGCGTGGTGTCGAACCCTGAATTCCTGAAGGAAGGCGCTGCGGTCGAGGACTTCATGCGGCCCGACCGCATCATCGTCGGCGCGAACGACGAGCGTGCGATCGTGCTGATGCGCGAGCTCTACGGGCCGTTCCAGCGCAACCACGAAAAGCTGCTGGTCATGGATGTGCGCAGCGCCGAGCTGACCAAGTACGCTGCGAACGCGATGCTCGCGACCCGCATCAGTTTCATGAACGAGCTGGCGAATCTCGCCGAAGTGCTCGGTGCGGACATCGAGCTGGTGCGCCAGGGAATTGGTTCGGATCCGCGTATCGGCTGGCATTTCCTGTATGCGGGTTGCGGCTATGGAGGCTCCTGCTTTCCGAAGGACGTCAAGGCGCTGGTCAGCACCGGCCGCGAGCATGGGCACGATCTGTTGATCCTGAACTCGGTCGAGCAGGCCAACGAGGCGCAGAAGCTGAGGCTGGTGGACAAGATCGTCGCGCGCTTCGGATCGGATCTTTCCGGAATGCATTTCGGGCTGTGGGGGCTCGCGTTCAAGCCCAACACGGACGACATGCGCGATGCGCCGAGCCGTGTGGTGATCGGGGAGCTGTTCCGCCGCGGGGCGACGGTATCGGCCTACGATCCGGTGGCGATGAGCGAGGCGCGCCGCATCTTCGGCGACGAGGGGCGGCTGCGCTACGTCGATCGTCCCATGGCTGCGCTCGATGGGGCGGACGCGCTGGTGATCGTCACGGAGTGGAAGGAATTCCGCAGCCCCGATTTCGAGCGCATCCGCGAGCTCCTGCGTCATCCGGTGGTGTTCGACGGACGCAACATGTACGAGCCGGCGACGATGAAGCGGGCCGGCCTCGAGTATCACGGGATCGGTCGGCGCTGATCCGCTGCCGCCGGCTACCGCTTGCGCTATAAGCTTATACCGCGGCGCAGGTTATCGATTCGGGGGGCGGCGGCTTAAGATCGGGGCGGATCAACCATTCCGGAACAAGGCAAGATGGATTTCAAGACGCTCGACGATTATGTGGGTCAGACTCCGCTGGTGCGCCTGCAGCGCATCGGGGCGGGGCGCAACAACGTGATCCTCGCCAAGCTCGAAGGCAACAACCCCGCGGGGTCGGTGAAGGACCGCCCGGCCCTGTCGATGATCGTGCATGCGGAGCGGCGCGGCGACATCCGCCCTGGCGATACGCTGATCGAGGCGACCAGTGGCAACACCGGCATCGCGCTGGCAATGGCTGCGGCGATCCGCGGCTATCGCATGATCCTGGTCATGCCGGAGAACCAGAGCGTGGAGCGTCGCCAGACGATGCGGGCCTTCGGTGCGGAGCTGGTGCTGACTCCGCGCGAAGGCGGCATGGAGATGGCGCGCGATGTCGCCGAGCGCATGCGCGACGAGGGCAAGGGCATCATCCTCGACCAGTTCGCCAACCCGGACAATCCGCTCGCGCATTACGAGGCGACCGGACCGGAGATCTGGGAGCAGACCGGCGGCCGCATCACCCATTTCGTCAGCAGCATGGGGACGACGGGCACGATCATGGGTTGTTCGCGCTTCCTCAAGGAGAGCAATCCGGCGATCCGCATCATCGGCTGCCAGCCTGAGGAGGGTTCGCAGATTCCCGGCATCCGCAAGTGGCCGGAGGCCTACCTGCCGCGCATCTATGAGAAGCCCCGTGTTGATGCGCTGGAGTACGTGAGCCAGGCTGATGCCGAGGAGATGACGCGGCGGCTTGCGCGCGAGGAGGGTATCTTTGCGGGCATTTCGTCGGGCGGGGCGATGCACGTGGCGGTGCGCCTTGCAGCGCAGCTGGAGAATGCCGTGATTGTGTCGATTGTTTGCGATCGCGGCGACCGTTATCTGTCGACGGGCGTGTTCCCCGGCTGACGATCTTTCTGGAGACTCGCGGATGCCGGTCCTCGTATTCGATATCGAAACCATTCCGGACGTGGCCGGTATCCGCGTGCTCCATGGCCTGCCCGAGGACCTGAGCGACTACGAGGTCGCCGAATTCGCGTTCCAGCAGCGCCGCGCCGCGGGTGGGAGCGATTTCCTGCAGCATCACCTGCAGCGTGTCGTGACGATTTCGTGCGCCCTGCGCGACGCGAACCAGTTCCGCGTGTTTTCGCTGTCGGAGCCGGACAGCGGCGAGGGGGAGATCATCCAGCGCTTCTTCGACGGCATCGAGCGCTACACGCCGCAGATCGTGTCGTGGAACGGCGGCGGCTTCGACCTGCCGGTGCTGCACTACCGCGGCCTGCGGCACGGCGTGTCGGCGCCGCGCTACTGGGACCAGGGCGAGGGCGATTATCACGACTCGCGCGATTTCAAGTGGAACAATTACATCGGCCGTTATCACAGCCGCCATCTCGATCTGATGGATCTGTTGGCGATGTACCAGCCGCGCGCGAATGCGCCGCTGGATGAGCTCGCGAAGCTGATGGGCTTCCCGGGCAAGCTCGGCATGGATGGCTCGGCGGTGTGGCCGGCCTGGCAGGAAGGGCGGATTGCGGAGATTCGCGACTACTGCGAGACCGATGTCGTGAACACTTATCTCGTGTATCTTGGTTTCCAACGCATGCGCGGCCAACTCGATTCGGCGGCCTACGAGGCCGAGCTGGACGTGGTGCGCCAGTCGCTTGCGCGCGTCGACGCGCCGCACTGGAAGGAGTTTCTCGCCGCCTGGCCGGCGCCTAATCCGTAGGGAGGTATTTCAGATGTCCCTGATCGCCACCATCGTCATCGGCTTCATCGTCGGCGTGCTCGCCCGACTGCTGCATCCGGGGAGGGACGGACTGGGCATCATCATGACGACCCTACTCGGCATCGCCGGTGCGATGCTGGCGGGCTACGGTGGACAATTTTTCGGCCTGTATCGGCCGGGTCAGCCCGCCGGCTTCGTCGGCTCGATCGTTGGCGCGATCGTGATCTTGTTTGTCGTCACGCGCCTCAGGAAATAGCCATCTGCAACAAATGAAAAGGCCAGCGCAAGGCTGGCCGTCGGCGTTGAGGTACGGGGGCGGACGGGCCGCCCCGCTCGATCAGTACACGTCGTGCTGCGTGTTGTACACGTTGAAGTGGCCAGTCGGCGTAATCAGCTTGGGATCCTTGATCACGGTCTTCAGCTGCAGGGTCTTGTCATCGACGACGACAATCGCCGACTCCTTGTCCTTCGCCGACCATACCGAGAACCACACTTCGTTGCCGTCCTTGTTGTATTCCGGCTGCACGACGCGCTTGGCGCCGTCGTCCTTGAGGCCTGCCCATTCGCCGATCGGCAGGACCTTGTAGCCAGCCTGCAGGTTCTTCAGGTCATAGACGGCGACCGACTGGCTGACCTTGGCCTCGGGATGCAGCGGGTTATCCACGTAGAGGTGGTTCGACTTCGGGTGTGTCTTGATGAACAGCGAACCGCCGCCCTGGCTCTTCAGGTTTTCGACCAGCTTCCACGCATACTGCTTGTGGCCCTTCGGGTCGGTGCCGACGAGTGCGATCGTTTCGTCGCCGAGATGGCCGGTCGCCCACACCGGGCCGTACTTCGGATGGACGAAGTTGGCGCCGCGGCCGGGGTGCGGGATCTTGCCCACTTCGACCATGCCGGCGAGCTTGCCTTCCTTGGCGTCGATCGCGGCGATCTTGTTGGACTGATTCGCGGCCACCATGAAGTAGCGCTTGGACAGGTCCCAGCCGCCGTCATGCAGGAAGCGCGCGGAGCCGATCTCGGTCATCTTCAGGTTGGTGAGGTCGGAGTAGTCGACCATCAGCGTCTTGCCCGTTTCCTTCACGTTGACGACGAACTCGGGCTTGAAATGCGAGGCGACGATCGAGGCCACGCGCGGCTCGGGATGGTATTCCTGCGTGTCGACGGTGAGGCCGCGGGTGGAGACGATCTTCAGCGGCTCGAGGGTGTCGCCGTTCATGATCACGAACTGCGGCGGCCAGTAGGCGCCGGCGATCGCCAGCTTGTCCTCGTATCCCTTGAACTTGGAGGTGTCGACCGAACGCGCTTCGAGGCCGATGCGGATTTCGGCGACGTTGTCGGGTTTCTCCATCCACAGGTCGATCATATTGACGCGAGCATCGCGGCCGATCACGAAGAGATACCGGCCCGAAGCGGAGATGCGGGAGATGTGCACCGCGTACCCGGTCTTGACGATGTTGATGATCTTCTTGGTGTCGCCGTCGATGAGGGCGACTTCGCCGCTGTCACGCAGGGTGGTCGAGAAGATGTTGGAGATGTTGTAGTTGTTCATCTTCTTCGTCGGCCGTTGCGCCGGTGGGACGATGACCTTCCACGTGTTCTTCATCTCGGGCATGCCGAATTCGGGCGGGGTCGGCGCCGTCTGCTGGATATAGCGGGCCATCAGGTCGACTTCGTCGTCGGTGAGTTCGCCCGAGGTGCCCCAGTTCGGCATGCCCGCCGGCGAGCCGTACTTGATGAAGACCTTGAGGTATTCGGTGCCGCGCGGCAGCGTAATGTCCGGGGTGAGCGGCTTCCCGGTCGCGCCCTTGCGCAACACGCCGTGACAGCCCGCACAGCGCTGGAAGTAGATGTTCCGGGCCTTGTCGAACTCGGCCTTGCTCATTTTCGGTGCTTCGGGGTTGGTGTCCTTGTAAAGGTCGACGTCGGCGATCGGCGAGCCACCTGCGTGGTACTTGGCCTCGGTGTCACCGACGTGCTTGTCGGTGTCCTGGGCGAAGGCCTGCGAGATGGCCAGCGGCAGGCTGGCGACCAAGAATGCACCGGTGATCCAGTTACTCTTCATGCTCATGACCGATCTCCTTTCAAGACAAGAAAGTACTTGTGCACGAGGTTTGCCAAGTACGTTATCGACGGGTGCTCATGCCGTCAGCGCAAGTTCTTCCGTTTGTCGTTCCTTGCCGAGCAGCGCGTGGAGCGAAACGATCGAGCCGATCATGATCAGCGCCGGCGACTTGAGTCGGGCGCGCTTGACTGATGTTGCGAGCCGGTCGAGCCGGTCCGTGAGGACGACTTGCCGGTCCGTGGTGCCGGCATGCACGACGGCCGCGGGAGTGTCGCCGGGCAGGCTGTGGGCGATGAGTTCGCGGCAGATGATTTCGAGCGCGCCGAGACCCATGTAGATCACGACCGTCTGGTTTGGGCGCGCCAGGGCAGGCCAGTCGAGGTTTACGGTGCCATCCTTGAGATGGCCGGTGGTGAAGATCACCGACCGAGCGTGATCGCGATGCGTGAGCGGCATCCCGGTGCAGGCGGAGATGCCGCAGGCCGCCGTGATGCCGGGCACGACTTCGCACGAGACGCCGTGCTCGAGCAGTTCCTCCATCTCCTCGCCGCCGCGGCCGAACATGAAGGGGTCGCCGCCCTTGAGTCGCACTACGTCGAGGCCGGCGCGCGCGAGTTCGACCAGTAGTCCGTTGATCTGATCCTGAGGCAGGGAGTGATTGCCGGCCTCCTTGCCGACATAGATCATGCGGGCGTTGGGGCCGACCAGTGCGAGGACGCCGTCGCCGACGAGGTGGTCGTACACGACCACCTTGGCGCTGCCGATCAGGCGTGCCGCCTTGAGTGTGAGCAAGTCCGGGTCGCCGGGGCCGGCTCCCACCAGATACACTTTGCCGGTCGGGCGCGATGCGTCCCCCGCGCTGCACTGCCTGAGGTCGGCGACGCGATTGTGCATGCTCATGGATGGCTCTCCAGGACGCCGCGCGGACGTACCAGCGCGGCTGGTTCTTGTGTGGCAATCAGCTGATTCGCGCCGACACTGTATCCCTACTCGTCGCCGGGGAAATTAACCGATATCAAGGAGCGCAGAATGCTGTGCGCTTGATACTTGTCGCGCCGTCGTGGATTCGGGCATCGTGAATGCGTCGCGGTGGCTGACGGGGCGGGTGATTCAATACTCGGGGGGTGACGGTGTGTCGTATGGGACGTATCGGGCGGTTTTCATGGCATTTATCGCAATGGTCGCGGGATTGCCGGCTGCCGCGCAGGAGGCGTCCCCGCAGTTGCAGCCCCAGCGTATCCGCGAGTTGGTGCATCTGGTGCGCCAGGATTGCGGTTCCTGCCACGGCCTGACCCTGCAGGGCGGATTGGGGCCCGCGCTGACGGCCCCGGCCCTGCGCGACAAGCCACGCGAGAGCCTCGTCGCGACAATCCTCGGCGGTCGCCCCGGCACGCCGATGCCGCCGTTCCGCGGCATCGTCGCGGAAGACGAGGCCGCGTGGATCGTGGATCGGCTTGCTGAAGGATTTCCGGCGGATCCCGGCGCCTCGCGCTGAGCGGGGTTTTCGTCGTCCGTGCGGCTCGATATGAGATGAGGATCAAATGCTGCACCTGATTGTGAAATACATGTGGTGGATCGTCCCGGTCCTGCTCCTTTCGGCGTGTGCGACGCCGCAGCCGACGTTGCGTGGCACCGGGGATCTCGGGGTGGTGATCGAGCGCGCGACGGGGCAGGTGCAGGTGATCGAGACGTCCGGCCGCAAGTCGCTTGCGCAGGTGTCGGGCCTCGGCGACCTGTCGCACGCGTCGGTGGTCTTCTCGCGTGACGGCCGCTACGCGTATGTTTTCGGGCGCGATGGCGGGCTCACCAAGGTCGACCTGCTGACCGCCACGATTGCTGGACGCATCCTGCAGGCGGGCAATTCGATCGGCGGGGCGGTCTCGCAGGACGGTCGCCTGGTGGTGGCTCAGAACTATGAGCCGGGCGGCATCAAGGCCTTCGACGCGGATACGCTGGAGCTCGTTGCCGACGTGCCGGCCGACTATGGCACCGAGGGCAAGCGCTCGAAGGTCGTCGGGCTCGCGGATCTGCCGGGAAACCGGTTCATCTACTCGCTGTTCGATGCGAACGAGATCCGCGTCACCGACCTGTCGGATCCGAAGAACCCGAAGACCGAACGCTATCCCGCCGGCAAGCAGCCGTACGACGCGCTCGTTACGCCCGACGGCCGCTACTACATCGCCGGCCTCTTCGGCGAGGACGGCCTCTCCATGCTCGACCTGTGGCAGTCGGCGCAGGGCGTGCGCACCATCCTGCCCGGCTACGGTCGCGGCGAACAGGCGTTGCCTGTATACAAGATGCCGCACCTGCGCGGCTGGGCGGTCGCTGCCGGGCGCGCCTACCTGCCGGCGATCGGCCGCCACGAGGTGCTCGTCGTCGAGCTCGGGAGCTGGAAGGAGGTGGCGCGCATCGCGGTCAAGAGCCAGCCCGTGTTCGTGATGGCGCGGCCCGACGGGCGCGAGGTGTGGGTGAATTTCGCCTTCCCGGATAACGGCTGGATGCAGGTCATCGACACCTTCACGAACCGTCTCGTCGACACTTTCCAGCCTGGCCGGGCGATCCTGCACATGGAGTTCACGCCCAAGGGCGAGGCGGTGTGGATCTCGGCGCGGGACGACAACAAGGTCGCGATCTACGACACGCGCACACGACAAAGGCTCGCCGAGCTGCCGGCCTCAAGCCCGAGTGGCATCTTCTTCACCAGCCGCGCGTTCCGCACGGGATTCTGAGATGAGCTGTCACGGCGCGCGCATCGTGGATATTGCCGAGGCGGGAGTTTCCGGCGCGGCGGTCGGCTCGGGGTCTTTCCGTCTTCTCAACGAATACCAGCGCGCATTTCCGCTGGTGTCGCGACCGTTCGCCGCGATCGCGGCGGAATGCGGTCTCGGCGAAAACGAGGCGCTGGATGCGCTGCGGGCCTGGCAGGCTTCGGGCGTCGTCAGCCGTGTTGGCGCCGTGTTTGCGCCGCGGCGCATCGGCGCGAGCGCCCTTGCAGCCCTCGCCGCGCCCGCGGAACGGCTAGAGGAGATTGCCGCACGCGTGAGCGCCGTCGCCGAGGTCAACCACAACTACCAGCGCGAGCACGCCTATAACCTCTGGTTCGTCGTTACCGCAGCGTCACCGGGACGACTCCGTGAGATCGTCGCCAGCATCGAGCACGACACCGGCTGCCCGGTGATCGTGCTGCCGCTGGAAGAGGAGTTCCACATCGATCTGGGCTTCGATCTGGCCGGGGGCGGCACTGCGCGCGCCGCATGCAAGGAGGCGGCCGCGCCGGCACAGCCGGCCCCCGAGGCGGCCTGTGCGCTGCCGGGGCTGGAGCGCGCCCTGATGCGTGCGCTGCAGGAAGGGCTGCCGTTGGAGTCGCGTCCGTTCGATGCCTTGGGGCGGAAGGCCGGGATCAGCGAGGCCATGGTTATAGAACTGATCGAACGCTGGCTCGCCGACGGCATCGTCAAGCGCTTCGGCATCGTCGTGCGGCATCACGAGCTGGGCTTTCGCGCCAACGCGATGTGCGTGTGGGACGTGCCGGATGAGGAGGTCAGCCGGCTCGGTCGCCTGATGGCTGCGGAGCCGGCCGTCACCCTGTGCTACCGCCGTCGCCGCGCGCTGCCGGGGTGGCGCTACAACCTGTTCTGCATGATCCACGGACGCTCGCGCGAAGCCGTGTGCGCGACCCGTGACGACATCGCCGCTCGCCTCGGCCTGGATCGATGGGCGCACGAGGTGCTCTTCAGTTGCCGCCGCTTCAAGCAGCAGGGCGCCTGTTACCTGACGGACGTCGGAACATGAGCGGTCGCCGCACGTCAGTCGACAGTCCCGTTGCCCTCGATGACATCGATCGTGTGCTGATCAACGCCTTGCAGGGCGACTTTCCGCTCTCCCGCCAGCCCTTCGCGGACGTCGGCGTGCGCTTGGGACTCGCGGAGGAAGACGTCCTCGCGCGCCTGCAGCGTCTGCTCGACGCGCGCGTGCTGACCCGCTTCGGTCCGATGTTCCAGATCGAGCGCATCGGTGGCGCGTTCTGCCTCGCCGCGATGAGTGTTTCCGACGATGCCTTCGAACATGTCACCGCGCAGGTCAACGCGTTCGTCGAAGTCGCACACAATTACCGGCGCGAGCACGCACTCAACATGTGGTTCGTGCTCGCCACCGAGCGACCCGACGGAATCACCGACTGCGCCCGGCGCATCGAAGCCGCAACCGGACTACCCGTGTTCCTCTTTCCGAAGGAACGCGAGTACTTCGTCGAAATGAAGCTGGAGGCATGACGGACGTGGCTGCCGACGACCTCGAACGCCGCATCATCGTCGCGACCCAGGGCGGCCTGCCGCTGGTTCCCGATCCCTGGGGCGCGGTCGCCGGTGAGCTGGGTATCCCTCCGAAGGAATTGCTCGCACGCATCCGCTCCATGCTCGAGCGAGGCGTGATCCGGCGCATCGGGGCGGTACCGAACCACTACGCGATCGGCTATACGGCCAATGGCATGAGTGTGTGGGACATCGATGACGAGGCGATCGATGCGGTCGGCGAATGGCTCGGCGCGCTCCCCGCCGTCACGCACTGCTATCGGCGTCCGCGTCGCCTTCCGGACTGGCCGTACAACCTGTTCGCGATGGTGCATGGTCGCAGCCACGACGCCGTGCGCGGACAGCTCGAGGACATCGCCGCCCGCCTCGAGTCGCTCTTCCCCGCGGCGTGTCGCGCCCGCGACGTGCTCTTCTCCTCGGCGATCCTGAAGAAGACCGGCCTGCGCATCCGCGACGCGGGCTGAATCCCTTTCCTTCCGCATGACGGCGATGCCGTCATTGTCCCTCCGGCTATCGGTCGGAGCGGATTCGCACGTATGTCGAATGTCTATATCCCCGCGCCGCATGGGGAAATTTAAGACACATCAAAGATCCCCAAAGTCATCAGGTCAATACTCCGCGCCAGTTGTTTGACATTCCGTGTCGCTTAAGGAGAGAAAGGTGCAAAACCATAATTGGATCGGAAAGACCCTGGCTCTGGCGCTGCTGCCGATGGCAGTCGGCGCGGCGTGGGCGCAATCAGCTCCTGAAATGACTGCCGACGAAAAAACGAAGGCAAAGCAGATCTACTTCGAGCGCTGTGCCGGTTGTCACGGCGTTTTGCGCAAGGGTGCCACCGGCAAGAACCTTGAACCGCACTGGGCGAAGACCGCGGCCGATGGCACCAAGCTCGAAGGCGGCACGCTGAAGCTCGGCACCGCCCGGCTCGAGAAGATCATCTCCTACGGCACCGAAGGCGGGATGGTCAACTATGACGACATCCTGACCAAGGAAGAAATCAACATGATGGCGCGGTACATCCAGCAGACGCCGGACGTGCCGCCCGAGTTCTCGCTCAAGGACATGAAGGACAGCTGGAAGTTGATCGTTCCGGTTGCCGAGCGTCCGAAGAAGCAGATGAACAACATCAACCTGAAGAACGTGTTTGCGGTGACGCTGCGCGATGCCGGCAAGCTCGCGCTGATCGACGGCGACACGCACAAGATCTGGAAGGTGCTCGACACCGGCTATGCGGTGCATATCTCCCGCCTGTCGGCATCGGGCCGCTACGTCTACACCGTTGGCCGCGACGGTCTGACGACGATCATCGACATGTGGTACGAAGAGCCGAAGACGGTCGCGACGGTGCGCCTTGGTTCGGACGCACGCTCGGTCGATACGTCGAAATTCAAGGGCTTCGAAGACAAGTACCTGATCGGCGGCACCTACTGGCCGCCCCAGTTCTCGATCATGGACGGCGAGACGCTTGAGCCGATCAAGATCGTCTCGACCCGCGGCCAGACGGTCGACGGGGAATACCACCCGGAACCGCGCGTCGCGTCGATCGTCGCGTCGCACATCAAGCCCGAGTGGGTGGTGAACGTGAAGGAGACCGGGCAGATCATGCTGGTCGACTACACGGACATCAAGAACCTGAAGTCCACGACGATCGAGTCCGCGAAATTCCTGCATGACGGCGGGTGGGACATTTCCAAGCGCTACTTCATGGTTGCCGCCAACGCGTCGAACAAGGTCGCCGCGGTCGACACCAAGACCGGCAAGCTCGCGAGCCTGATCGACACGGCGAAGATCCCGCATCCGGGGCGGGGCGCGAACTTCATGCACCCGCAATTCGGCCCGGTGTGGACCACCGGCCATCTTGGCGCCGACGTCATCTCGGTGATCTCGACGGCCTCCGACAATCCAAAGCACGCGAAATTCAAAGACAAGAACTGGAAGGTCGTGCAGGAATTGAAGATGCCGGGCGCGGGCAATCTGTTCGTGAAGACCCATCCGAAGTCGACCCACCTGTGGGCCGATGCACCGATGAACCCCGAGCGCGAGATCGCCGAATCCGTCTATGTGTATGACCTGAAGGACCTGAGCAAGGCGCCGAGCCGTCTCGACGTTGCGAAGGATTCGGGCCTGCCCGAAAGCAAGGCGATCCGCCGTGCGACACACCCGGAGTTCAACGAAGCGGGCAACGAGGTGTGGATCTCCCTGTGGGGTGGCAAGACGGACCAGTCGGCGATCGTCATCTATGACGACAAGACCCTCAAGCTGAAGAAGGTCATCACCGACCCGGCCATCGTCACGCCGACGGGCAAGTTCAACGTCTTCAACACGATGCACGACGTTTATTGATCGGTTCTCCGGTCGCCTGCTGAGTCCCCCGCGCCCCGTGCGCGGGGGCCGGGAAGGGAGAAAAGAGTGTCATGACAGACAAAGACGACAAGCAGCCGGAAGGGCGGAGAGGATTCTGGGCGTCGTTGTGTCGTCCGAGCGCGAAGTATTCGTTCGGGGGCCTCCTGGTCGCGGGATTTGCGATCGGCGTGCTCTTCTGGGGCGGCTTCAACACCGTCCTGGAAGCGACCAATACGGAGGCGTTCTGCATTTCGTGTCATGAAATGCACGACAACGTGTATCAGGAATACAAGAAGACGATCCACTACACGAACCGCACCGGGGTGCGTGCGACCTGCCCCGATTGCCATGTGCCGAAGGACTGGACGCACAAGATGATCCGCAAGGTGCAGGCCTCGAAGGAGGTCTGGGGCAAGCTGACCGGCACCATCGATACGCCCGAGAAGTTTGCGTCCAAGCGCCTCGAGCTCGCCCGCAACGAGTGGAAACGCATGAAGGCGGCCGATTCGCGCGAGTGTCGTAACTGCCACAGCCTCGAGAGCATGAATGCCGACTCGCAAAAGCAGCGGGCGCGCAAGCAGCACGAAATGGCGCGCGAGGACAACATGACCTGCATCGACTGTCACAAAGGCATTGCGCATACGAAGCCCGAAGGGATGACCGAGGAAGACGACCTGTAAGCCGCCCGCGGCCCAGGCCTCCGACTGAATCAACTGAGGAATCGACGATGAAGAAAACGATAATTGCCGGCGTTGTCGGCGCAATTCTGGCAGGCGCGACCGGCGCCGCGATGGCTGCGGCCCCCGACTGGAGCAAGATCCCCGCGAAGGACATCACCGTGTTTTATCCGGGCGTATCCCCGATCGAGTGGATCACCAAGGGCACGGAACACGGCGGCGCGCGCGGCATGAAGAAGGGCGAAACCTGCGCCGACTGCCACCATTCGGAAACGTCCGACATGGGCAAGAAGATGGCGAGCGGGCAGAAGATCGAGCCGACTCCGATCGCCGGCAAGGCGCCCGCCATTCCTGTCAAGGTGCAGGCCGCGCGTGACGCGGACAACCTGTACGTGCGCTTCTCGTGGAAGCAGCCGCCCGCATCCGGTGCAGCGAAGATGGATGCGAAGAACCCCGTCAAGGTCGCCTTCATGCTGGAAGCCGGCGGCAAGGTCGAACTCGCCGACCTCGGCGGATGCTGGTCCACCTGCCACGTCGACTCGCGCACCATGCCGGGCGCCGCCGAGACCAAGCTGAAATACGTCAAGGGCGGATCGCTGGCGGAAGGCAAGTTCTACGATCTGTACCAGTGGCGCAGCGGAGAGAAGAAAGGTTTCAACGGCTACGTCGCGGACAAGCGCGTGATGGAAGGCGGTCAAGCGCTCGTGAGTGCCGACGGCAAACTCGACGGCGACACTTGGACGGTCGTGTTCGCGCGCAAGCTGGCGGGCGGGGAGGGTGATGTCGCCCTCGAGTCCGGAAAGACGTACAACTTCGGCTTCGCGATCCACGACGACAGCGCCGCCGGTCGTTTCCATCACGTTTCGCTCGGCTACAAGCTCGGCATCGACACCAGCGCCGACATCACTGCGGCGAAGTGAGCGCTCGCGCGCCTGTGCCCCAAGCCGCCTTCCTCCGTTCGCGGGGGAGGCGGCTTCGTTCCGTTCGACAAGTACCTTTTGCGGGGGATGATCGTGCGTCTCAAGACCAACGCGGCGGCCGTGGTCGCCCTGCTCGGCGCGTGGCAGATCGGTATCGTCTGCGCTGCCGAGCATGAAGTGTCCATCGTCGACTACAAATATTCTCCCGCGGTAGTCGAGATCCGCGCGGGCGACACGGTCACGTGGGTCAATCGGGAAAAGCGGACCAGCCATTCGGTATTGTTCGAAGCGACCGGTGAAGAGTCCGAGCGCTTCTTCCCCGGCGAGAAATGGTCCCGCACCTTTCCGCGGGCCGGGCGTTTCGAGTACCGATGCGGCCCGCATCCCGAGATGAAGGGTGCCGTCGTCGTCGGCGAGTGAGTCCCGGGCGCGCCGGCGGTCCCTGCGGCCATCCGCCCGCCCTTGACCGGCGTCATTTCCCTGAAGGCTGCGGTTCGCTGTAATGGCAGCTCTGAGGAGAGTCCCATGTTCCGCATCTCGCACTTCATCCGCGAACTCGACCACCCGACGCCCGTCGCCCCGCGCCGCAATCCCCCTGGCCCCGTCGTCATCTGGAACCTGATCCGTCGCTGCAACCTCACCTGCAAGCACTGCTACTCGATCTCGGCCGACAAGGACTTCCCGGGCGAACTCTCGACTGCCGACGTCCTCCGGGTGATGGACGACCTCAAGTCCTTCCGCGTGCCGGTGCTGATCCTGTCCGGTGGTGAACCGCTGTTGCGGCCCGACATCTTCGAGATCGGCCGGCGTGCGAAAGAGATGGGCTTCTATGTCGGACTGTCGAGCAATGGCACGCTGATCAACGACGCCAATATCGACGCGATTGACGACACCGGCTTCGACTACGTCGGCGTCAGCCTCGACGGCATCGGCGCCACCCACGACAAGTTCCGCCGCCTCGACGGCGCCTTCGAGGCCTCGATGGCCGGCATTCGCCTGTGCCTCGGGCGTGGCATCAAGGTCGGCGTGCGCTACACGATGACCGAGGACAACGCCCACGACCTGCCGGCGCTGCTGCGCCTCGTCGAGGACGAGGGTATCGACAAGTTCTACTTCTCGCACCTCAACTACGCCGGCCGCGGCAACAAGCACCGCGCCGACGACGCACGCCACCAGACCACGCGCGACGCGATGGACCTGCTCTTCGAAACCTGCCTGGACCTGCACCGGCGCGGCATCGAAAAGGACTTCGTCACCGGCAACAATGACGCCGACGGCGTCTACCTGCTGCATTGGATCGCGCGGCGCTTCCCCGAGCATGTCGAACACATCCGCGGCAAGCTCGCGCAATGGGGCGGCAACGCCAGCGGGGTAAACGTCGCCAACATCGACAACCTCGGCGTCGTTCATCCCGACACGATGTGGTGGCACGTTCCCCTCGGTAACGTCCGCGAGCGCAGGTTCTCCGAGATATGGAGCGACCTGTCCAATCCGCTGATGGCCGGACTCAAGCAGCATCCGCGCGCGTTGTCCGGGCGCTGCGGTGCCTGCCACCATCTCGACATCTGCAACGGCAGCTCGCGCGTGCGTGCACAGCAGATCACCGGCGATCCGTGGGCCGAGGACCCCGGCTGCTACCTCAGTGACGACGAAATCGGCGTGAAAGCCGGCGAGGTCGCTGGCGAGCGCGTCGTCACCACCCCCTTCGTTTCCCGTCGGCGCACCGCCTGATCCGAGGATTCCATGAAATCCACGCACACTCTGCCGTCGCCCGTCCGGCGCGTCCTGGTTCTTTCCGGCTTACTCGTCGGCGCGGCCCTCGCGCTGCATGCGGCCGACTCGCGGGGCGCGGAGGGCCCCGCGGCGGTCTACCAGCAACACTGCGCCGCCTGTCATGGTCCGGACCGCCTCGGCGCAACCGGCCCCGCGCTGCTGCCCGAAAACCTCGCGCGCCTGCGCAAGGAGGAGGCCGCAACGGTGATCCGCGACGGTCGTACTGCGACGCAAATGCTGCCGTTCGGCGCCCTGATTCCCCAGGAACAGATCGCCGCTCTCGTCGCGTGGATCTATACCCCGGTCGTGCCCGCGCCGAGCTGGAGCGAGTCCGACATCCGGGCCTCGCGCATCGCCCACATCGATCCGGCGACCTTGCCCGCGAAACCGGTGTTCGACGCCGACCCGATGAACCTCTTCCTCGTCGTCGAAACCGGCGACCATCACGTCTCGGTGCTCGACGGCGACAAGCTTGAGCGCATCCACCGTTTCCCGAGCCGGCATGCGCTCCATGGCGGGCCGAAGTTCACGGCCGACGGCCGCTTCGTGTTCTTCGCTTCGCGCGACGGCTGGATCACCAAGTACGACCTGTGGAACCTCAAGGTCGTCAGCGAGGTCCGCGCCGGCATCAATACGCGCAACGTCGCCGTGTCGCCCGACGGCAAGCACGTTGCCGTCGCCAACTACCTGCCACACACGCTGGTGCTGCTCGACGGCGAACTCAACCTGCTGAAATCCATCCCCGTCACCGACCGTGACGGCAAGACCAGTTCGCGCGTGTCGGCGGTCTATGAAGCCACCCCACGCAACAGCTTCGTCGCCGCTTTGAAGGACGTGCCCGAGATCTGGGAGATCAGCTACGACCGCCACGTCGAGGACATCCCTACCGGTTTCGTCCACGACTTCAAGTACCGCGAAGGCGCTTTCGTTCCCGGTTACCTCAATCCGCGCCGCACCACGCTCGCCGATCCGCTCGACGACTTCTTCTTCACCCAAGACTACTCAACCGTTCTCGGCGCCTCGCGCGAAGGCGTAGGGCAGGTCGTGCACCTCGACGTGCGCCGCAAGATCGCCGACCTGGCGCTCGACGGCATGCCGCATCTCGGCTCCGGCATCTCGTGGGACTGGCAGGGCCGGCGCGTGATGGCGAGCACCAACCTCAAGGCCGCCGAAGTCACGGTCATCGACCTCAAGGACTGGAGCGTCGTCAAGCGCATCCCCACGCGCGGCCCCGGCTTCTTCCTGCGCAGCCACGAGAACAGCCGCTACGCCTTCGTCGACTCGATGATGAGTCGCGAGGCCAAGAACACGCTGCAGGTCATCGACAAGCAGACGCTGGAGATCGTCAAGGAGCTCAAGGCCGCGCCGGGCCAGACGCTCGCGCACATCGAGTTCACGCGCGACGGCCGCTATGCGCTCGCGAGCCTGTGGGAGATGGACGGTGCGCTGATCGTCTACGACGCCAAGACGCTCGAGGAAGTAAAGCGCCTGCCGATGAAGAAACCGGTCGGCAAGTACAACGTGTGGAACAAGATCTCGCGCGAGGAAGGCACTAGCCATTGAGGCGGACGTTTCCCGTTTGGGGCGCCCGGAGGATTTTTGAAGAAATTTTGAAAAGGGTGTTGCGCACCTCGAAAGTGATGCCTATAATGCGCAGCTCTTAGCAGGCGCGTAGCTCAGCTGGTTAGAGCACCACCTTGACATGGTGGGGGTCGTTGGTTCGAGTCCAATCGCGCCTACCAACGTATGGAGCTGGAAGATGATCTTCCGAACTACTACTGAAGCCGGAAGCTGAAAAGTCGGGCTCCGCTGTAGTGCTCCAGGAAAAAAGTGCGGCCCGTCCGCACTTTTTTTTCGTCCACATTTTCCATCATCCAGCTTTTCGTCACCCCTTCTCGAGGCCTAGAGATCATGCCGAACATCACGCTCCCCGACGGTTCCGTACGCAGCTTCGACCATCCGGTGACCGTGCTCGACGTCGCGGCGTCGATCGGAGCGGGTCTCGCGAAAGCCTCGCTTGCCGGCAAGGTGGACGGCAAGCTCGTCGATCTTTCGCATCGCATCGAAAGTGATGCATCGCTCGCTATCGTCACCGACAAGACCGAAGAGGGTGTGGATGTCATCCGGCACTCGACCGCTCACCTGCTTGCGCATGCGGTGAAGGAGCTTTTCCCGGACGCTCAGGTCACGATCGGTCCGGTCATCGAGAACGGCTTCTACTACGACTTCTCGTACAAGCGCCCCTTCACGCCGGAAGACCTCGAAAGCATCGAAAAGCGCATGGCCGAACTCGTCAAGCGCGAGATCCCGGTCACGCGCGAAGTGTGGCCGCGCGACAAGGCCGTGGAATTCTTCAAGTCGCAGGGCGAGAACTACAAGGCCGAGATCATTGCCTCGATCCCGCAGGGAGAGGATGTCTCGCTCTATCGTCAGGGCGACTTCATCGACCTGTGTCGCGGTCCTCACGTCCCCTCGACGGGCAAGCTCAAGGTCTTCAAGCTGACCAAGCTCGCCGGCGCGTACTGGCGCGGTGATTCGAAGAACGAGATGCTGCAGCGCGTGTACGGCACCGCCTGGGCGAAGAAGGAAGACCTCGAGAGCTATCTTCATATGCTCGAAGAGGCCGAGAAGCGCGATCACCGCAAGCTCGGTCGGCTGCTCGATCTCTTCCATCTGCAGGAAGAGGCGCCCGGCATGGTGTTCTGGCACGCCAACGGCTGGACGCTGTGGCAGCAGGTCGAGCAGTACATGCGCCGCACCATCCTCGATAACGGCTACCAGGAAGTGAAGACGCCGCAAATCGTCGATCGCTCGCTGTGGGAGAAATCGGGGCACTGGGGCATGTATTCGGACCTCATGTTCACGACGCAGTCGGAGAAGCGCGACTACGCCGTCAAGCCGATGAACTGCCCGTGTCATATCCAGATCTTCAACCAGGGTCTGAAGAGCTACCGGGACCTACCGCTGCGCATGGCCGAGTTCGGTTCGTGCCACCGCAACGAGCCCTCCGGTTCGCTGCACGGCATCATGCGCGTGCGCAACTTCGTGCAGGATGATGCGCACATCTTCTGTGCCGAGGATCAGGTGCAGGCCGAGTCGGCCGCCTTCATCCGTCTGCTGCAGAAGGTGTATGCCGACTTTGGTTTCAACGACATCCTGATCAAGCTGTCGACGCGCCCCGACAAGCGCGTCGGTACCGACGAGCAGTGGGATGCGGCCGAGGCCGCGCTCGCGGCCGCGCTCGACGCGCAGGGGCTCGCGTATGAGTTGCAGCCGGGCGAGGGGGCGTTCTACGGGCCGAAGATCGAGTTCTCGCTCAAGGACTGCCTCAACCGCGTGTGGCAGTGCGGCACGCTGCAACTCGACTTCAATCTGCCGGTCCGTCTCGGGGCCGAATACGTCGCCGAAGACAACGCCAAGAAGTATCCCGTGATGTTGCATCGCGCGATCCTCGGCTCGCTCGAGCGTTTCATCGGCATCCTCATCGAGCACTTCGCGGGGGCGCTGCCGCTGTGGCTCTCTCCGGTCCAGGCCGTGGTCCTGAATATCTCGGAAGGTCAGTCCGAGTACGCGACGGAAGTTACAAAACGCTTGAAGCGGGCGGGTTTCCGGGTCGAGGCGGATTTGCGTAACGAAAAGATTACCTATAAAATCCGAGAACATAGCGTGCACAAGCTGCCCTACCAGATCGTCATTGGCGAGAAGGAAAAGGCTGCGGGCCTCGTTGCCGTGCGTGCCAGAGGGGGCCAGGATCTTGGCCAGATGACCCTCGATACCCTGATCGAGCGTTGGCAGCGCGAAGTTGAAGCGCGGTCGGCCTCGATTTGATTTTTTGGCATTCGTGGAGAACTGAACCATCGCTCAAGAAAAAAAGCAGCGCGTCAATGAGGAGATCAGCGCGCCCGAAGTTCGTCTGGTCGGTGAAGACGGCGAACCGATCGGTATCGTGTCCCTGAGAGCGGCCCTCGATGCGGCTGAAGAAGCCGGGCTGGATCTTGTCGAAATCGCGCCGATGGCGCAGCCCCCGGTCTGCCGGGTGATGGATTTCGGCAAATTCAAGTATCAGGAGCAGAAGAAGGCCCACGAAGCCAAGCTCAAACAGAAGCAGGTGCAGATCAAGGAAGTCAAGCTCCGTCCTGCAACTGACGAGAACGATTACCAGATCAAGTTGCGCAACCTCAAGCGCTTCCTTGAAGAAGGTGATAAGTGCAAGGTGACGCTGCGTTTCCGCGGTCGGGAAATGGCGCACCAGGAATTCGGCCTGCGTCAGCTCGAGCGGGTCAAGGCCGATCTGGAGGAGTTGGGTCAGGTCGAGCAGATGCCCAAGATGGAAGGGCGTCAGATGGTGATGGTGATCGCGCCGGTGAAGAAGAACCGCTGAGCGCGACCGAAAATCTGCCCCCGGCCCTTGGCTGGAGGCAAATCCCGGCGGGTATGTCTGCCGGAATACAAGTGATGTCAGGTTGAAAACGCGCCGCATGGCGACGCTACCTGGCGTCATTCATAAACCTGGAGTTAGCAATGCCGAAGATGAAGACCAAGAGCGGAGCCGCCAAACGGTTCAAAGTCCGCGCTAGTGGTGGGATCAAGCGGTCCCAGGCGTTCAAGCGCCACATCCTTACCAAGAAGACCACCAAGAGCAAGCGCCAGCTGCGCGGCATGACGGAAGTCCACGCCGCCGACGAGAAGCTGATCCGCGCCATGCTGCCTTACGCTTGATAGGAGACCACAATGCCCAGAGTTAAACGTGGTGTAACCGCCCGCGCGCGTCACAAAAAGGTTCTCGATCAGGCCAAGGGTTACCGCGGTCGCCGCAAGAACGTATACCGCATCGCCAAACAGGCGGTGATGAAGGCCGGTCAGTACGCCTATCGCGACCGTCGTCAGCGCAAGCGCCAGTTCCGTGCCCTGTGGATCGCCCGTATCAACGCCGCTGCGCGTGAAGTGGGCCTGACCTACAGCACCTTCATGAACGGCCTGAAGAAGGCCGCGATCGAAGTGGACCGCAAGGTGCTGGCCGACCTGGCCGTGTTCGACAAGCCCGCTTTTGCGGCGCTCGCAGATCAGGCCCGGGCCAAACTCGCTGCGTAATCGAACGCAGCACGAAAAAAGGAGGCCTGGCCTCCTTTTTTTTTCCTGAATTTTCCACGGCAAGCAAATGGATAAGCTCGATCAACTCGTTCAACAGGCTACGGCCGAGTTCGCAGCGGCGGCGGACGGCGCCCAGCTCGAACAGGCCAAGGCGCGCTTTCTCGGCAAGACGGGCGTGCTCACCGAGCAGCTCAAGAGCCTCGGCAAGCTCGCGCCTGAAGAGCGCCGCGCGGCGGGCGCCGAGATCAACCGCGCCAAGGATGCGATCGAGGCGGCGCTCGAAGCTCGCCGCACTGCCCTGCGCGAAGCCGTTCTGCTCGCCCAACTCGCGGCCGAGGCTCTCGACGTGACCTTGCCGGGCCGCGGCGCGTCGGTTGGTGGCCTGCATCCGGTGAGCCGCACGCTCGAGCGCATCGAGGGTTTGTTCCGCTCGATCGGCTTCGTGGTTGCCGACGGTCCGGAAATCGAGACCGACTGGCATAATTTTACGGCACTGAATACGCCGGAAAACCACCCCGCGCGCTCGATGCACGACACCTTCTACCTCGAAGGCAATGACGAAGTGCTGCTGCGCACGCACACCAGTCCGGTGCAGGTGCGCGCGATGCTCGATCATGCCGCCCGCCATGCCGGGCGCGAGCACATGCCCGAGCTGCGCATCATTGCGCCGGGTCGTGTGTACCGCGTCGATTCGGACGCCACGCATTCGCCGATGTTCCATCAGGTCGAAGGCCTGTGGGTTGGCGAAAGCGTCAGCTTTGCCGACCTCAAGGGCGTGATCGCCGACTTCCTGCGCAAGTTCTTCGAGACCGAAGACCTGCAGGTGCGTTTCCGTCCCTCGTTCTTCCCCTTCACCGAGCCCAGCGCCGAGATCGACGTCGCCTTCATGAGCGGTGCGCTTAAGGGGCGCTGGCTCGAGATCGCCGGCTGCGGCATGGTGCATCCGAACGTCCTGCGGTTCGGCGGCATCGACCCCGAACGCTATACCGGTTTCGCCTTCGGCATGGGGCCGGACCGTCTCACGATGCTGCGCTACGGTGTCAACGATCTGCGCCTGTTCTTCGAAGGCGATCTGCGCTTCTTGAGCCAATTCAGGTAATCGAAACATGCAATTCTCGGAACAGTGGCTGCGGAGCCTCGTCAATCCTCCGCTCGACAGCGAGGCGCTCGGACATCTCATGACGATGGCCGGCCTCGAGGTGGAAGAATCAGCTCCCGTTGCGCCGCCCTTCACCGGCGTCGTCATCGCCCGGATCGTCGAGGCGGAAAAGCATCCAAACGCCGACAAGCTGAAGCTGTGCAAGGTCGACGCGGGGCAGGGCGAGTTGCTGCAGATCGTCTGCGGCGCGCCGAATGCGGCGGTCGGCATGAAGGTGCCCTGCGCCGTCGTCGGTGCGAAGTTGCCCGGCTTCGAAATCAAGGCGGCCAAGCTGCGGGGCGTCGACTCATTCGGCATGCTGTGCTCGGCCCGCGAACTGGGTCTCTCGGAAGATCATGCCGGTCTGATGGATCTTCCCGTCGACGCGCCCGTCGGGACGAACCTGCGCGAGTATCTGGCGCTAGACGACACGCTGTTCACGATCAAGCTCACGCCCAACCGCTCGGATTGCCTGAGCCTGCTCGGCGTCGGCCGCGAAGTTGCAGCATTGACGGGGCAGCCGCTTTCCGTGCCGGAAGTCGTGGCAGTCGAGCCGACCATCGATGATCGGCGTGCCATCGTGCTCGATGCGCCAGCGGCATGTCCGCGCTACTGCGGGCGTATCGTGCGCAGCGTCGACGCGAAGCTCCCTACGCCGGATTGGATGAAGCAGCGCCTGCAGCGTTGCGGCGTGCGTTCGATCAGTGCGCTCGTGGATGTCACGAACTACGTGATGCTGGAGCTCGGCCAGCCCTTGCACGCCTTCGACAACGCGCGTCTGTCCGGTGCGATCCACGTGCGCTATCCGCGCGAGGGCGAACAGGTGCTGCTGCTCAACGAGCAGACCGTCACTCCGGCGGCCGACACCCTGCTGATCGCCGACGAGACACGTGCGCTGGCGCTCGCCGGCATCATGGGTGGCGAGGAGAGCGGGATCACGCTCGAGACGACCGACTTGTTCCTAGAGAGCGCTTTCTTCGCGCCCGACGCGATCGCGGGTCGCGCGCGCAGCTACGGCTTCGTGTCCGATGCCTCGCACCGCTTTGAACGTGGCGTGGACTTCGAGCTGGCGGCGAGCGCGATCGAGCGTGCGACGCAGCTGATCCTTGAAATCTGCGGCGGTGCGGCGGGGCCGGTCGTCGAGGCCGTGTCGAAAGAGCATCTGCCTGCACGCAAGCCGGTCCGTCTGCGTCCGGCGCGCGCGCGTCGCCTGCTTGGCATCGATCCCGACAATGCCGCGATCGTTAAACTGCTCAATGGCGTGCACCTCGGCGTGTCCCACGAGGGTGAGAACCTGCTCGTCGTGCCGCCGTCCTTCCGCTTCGACATCGAGATCGAAGAAGACCTGATTGAGGAGATCGCGCGCCTTTACGGCTACGACAACATCCCGGCTCTGCCGCCGCAGGGTGGGTTGGCGATGTTGGACCGTTCCGAGTCCGGCCGCAGCGTCTGGGACGTCCGTCATCTGCTGGCGGGTCGCGACTATCAGGAGGTGGTCAACTACGCGTTCGTCGAGGAGGCGTGGGAGCGCGACTTCTGTTCCAGCGACACGCCGATCCGGCTCGCGAACCCGATCGCCAGCCAGATGAGCGTGATGCGCAGCAGCCTGATTCCTGGGCTCGCGGGCAATCTCGTCGCGAACCGCAAGCGGCAGTTGAGCCGCGTGCGCGTGTTTGAAATCGGCCGCTGTTTCGAGCGCAAGGCCGACGGCGAACCGATCGCCGGCTTCCATCAGCCCGTACGTGTCGCTGGTCTCGCGGCCGGCTCTGCGCTGCCCGAACAATGGGGTGCGCCGACCCGCAATGTCGATTTCTACGATATGAAGGGGGACGTCGAGGCCCTCTTTGCGCCGCGCACCCTGAAGTTCGAGCCGGTTTCGGAGCCTGCACTTCATCCCGGTCGCGCCGCGGCGGTGCTGCTGGACGGGCGTCGCATCGGCGTCGTCGGCGAGCTTCACCCGGTCTGGGTTCAACGCTACGACCTCGGTGCCGCACCGGTCGTGTTCGAGCTCGACATGGATGCGGCGCTGCTGGCCGATTTGCCTGCCTACGCGGAAATCTCGCGTCAGCCCGCGGTCACCCGCGACCTCGCCCTCGTCGTCGAGCAGGCGCTGCCGGTCGCGCGCGTGATCGAGGTGCTGAGTGAGTCGGCGCCCGCCATCGTGAAGGGTGTCGAGCTCTTCGATGTGTATCATGGCAAAGGCATCGATCCGGGGAAAAAGAGCCTTGCGTTCAGGGTGTTGATGCAAGATACTCAACGCACGCTTGAGGATGCAGAGGTGGATGCCGCAGTCACGGCGATCGTCCATCATGCCGAAACTGTGCTCGGCGCCCGCTTGCGTGGATAGTCCCAGAATGAACATTACCCTGACCAAAGCAGAGCTGGCCGACATGCTGTTCGAGCGTGTCGGCCTCAACAAGCGTGAAGCCAAGGACATGGTGGAAGGCTTCTTCGAGGAGATCCGCCTGGCCCTGGAAAAGGGCGAGTCCGTAAAACTTTCCGGATTCGGCAATTTCCAGCTGCGCGACAAGCCGCAAAGGCCCGGACGCAACCCGAAGACCGGCGAGGAAATTCCGATCACCGCCCGCCGCGTCGTTACCTTCCATGCCAGTCAGAAGCTGAAGGCAGCCGTGGAGCAGCTGAGCGATGCAGGCAAGCAGCCATAACGAGGCCTCCGGGCCTCTGCCGCCGATTCCGGCCAAGCGCTACTTCACAATCGGTGAAGTGAGCGAGTTGTGCGCGGTGAAACCCCATGTGCTGCGCTACTGGGAGCAGGAGTTCACCCAGCTCAAGCCGGTGAAGCGGCGTGGCAATCGGCGCTACTACCAGCATCATGAAGTGCTGCTGGTGCGCCGCATCCGCGAGCTGCTGTACGACGAAGGCTTCACGATCTCGGGTGCGCGCAACAAGCTTGGTGAGTCCGCCATCCATGAGCAGGAGGAGGCGGAGGAGTCCGATCGGTTGCGCGAAATGCTCACCGGCGTGAGGGCGGAGATCGTGGCGACGCTTGCTCTGCTGAAAGCGTGATTCTAGGCTGGCAAAATCCGACAGTGCTGCTATAATGGCGGCTTGTGTCGGGGCGTAGCGCAGCCTGGTAGCGCACTTGCATGGGGTGCAAGGGGTCGCGAGTTCGAATCCCGCCGCCCCGACCAGTAAATTCAAACAAGAACCGGCCGCTGGCCGGTTTTTGCTTTTATGCACTCCGTCGGACTCTCCGGGTGACCGGGCGGGGGTGCGTCGGTGTGCTAAGATGCTTCGCCGCTTCTGTGATACATCCGGCCCGGCATCGTGGTTTGTATCCCTCCGAACGGAAAAATCATGCGCATTCTGGTCAGCAACGACGACGGTTATTTTGCTCCTGGCATCGCCGCCCTGGCAGCGGCCCTCTCCGAAGTGGGGGACGTGACCGTCGTGGCGCCCGAGCGCGACCGCAGCGGTGCGAGCAACTCGCTGACCCTCGATCGCCCCTTGTCGCTGCGTCGCGCGGCCAACGGCTTCCATTTCGTCAACGGTACGCCCACGGACTGCGTGCATCTGGCCGTGACGGGGATGCTGGATCATCTGCCTGACATGGTCGTGTCGGGGGTCAATCACGGCGCCAACATGGGTGACGACACGGTGTACTCCGGCACGGTCGCGGCGGCCACGGAGGGCTACCTGCTCGGCGTGCCGTCGATTGCGATTTCGCTCGTGAGCAAGCAGGCGAGCGATTTTTCCGCTGCGGCGCGTGTGGCGCGCGACCTGGCCGAACGTTTCCTGCGTGATCCATTTCGCCAGCCCGTGTTGCTGAACGTGAACGTTCCTGACCGACCGTACGAGGAGTTGCGCGGGCAGAAGATCACACGGCTGGGCAAGCGCCACAAGGCCGAGCCGGTGATCCGCAGCGTGACGCCGCGCAACGAGACGGTATATTGGGTCGGTGCAGCCGGGCAGGCGGCCGATGCCGGTGAAGGAACGGACTTCAACGCCGTGACGGAAGGGTTTGTCTCCATTACGCCCCTGCAGATCGACCTGACGCATTACAACCTGATGCCGGGTGTCTCGGAGTGGCTGGCACGATGAGCCTGCGCCGGCCCGATGTGGGCCAGGCCGCGACACGTGCGCGGGCTCGCATGGTGGAGCGCCTGCGCGCTCAGGGCATCCGGGACGAGAAGGTGCTCGCGGCGATGATGCAGGTGCCGCGGCACGCATTTGTCGAAGAGGGGCTGGCGTACAGCGCGTACGACGACACGGCACTGCCCATCGGCTATCAGCAGACGATTTCGCAGCCTTTCGTGGTTGCGAAGATGATCGAGACGCTGCGCGCCGGCCGCGAACTCGGGCGGACTCTGGAAGTCGGAGCGGGTTGTGGCTACCAGGCAGCGGTGTTGTCCTTCGTTGCCAAGGAAGTCTATGCGGTGGAACGGATCCGTCCGTTGCTCGATGTTGCGCGCGAAAATCTCCGCCCACTGCGTTTGCCCAACGTGCGGCTGAAATGTGCCGATGGCACGATGGGTTTGCCCGAGGCCGCTCCGTATGACACGATTATAGTTGCGGCTGCTGCGGCGAGCGTGCCGGTGTCCCTCAAAGAGCAGCTTGCTTCGGGCGGGCGGCTGATGCTGCCCGTCGGTGGCGCGGACCAGAGGCTCGTGATGATCGAGCGGCAGGGGAATGTTTTCAGGGAGAGTCGCCTCGATGCTGTGCGGTTCGTCCCATTATTGACTGGTACGGAATGAGTGATTCAGTGAAGCTTGGTCATGTGTGCCGCTGGCTGACGCTGTGCGGCGTCGTCGCGGTGCTGGTGGGGTGTGCGACCCCGCGGCCCGCCCCCGTCAGGGACGGTACCCCTCCGCCCGCCGCCGAGCCTGCCGCGGGTGCAGCGGGTGTGGTGTCGAAGACGGATGCTCCGACTCACGTGGTGCGCCCCGGGGACACGCTGTTGGGGATCGCGCGGCAGTACGGAGTCACGGTGAAGGATCTGGTCGGCTGGAACGGCCTCTCCGATCCCAACCAGATCCATGTCGGGCAGGCGCTGAGGGTGGGCGCTGCAACGGCTTCCGCTGCGGGCGGTGGCGCGACGGCCGGCGCGGTGGCGCAGCCGATCGCGATCACGCAGCCGGTGGACGTCCAGCCGGTCAAGACCCCGGGCGAAACCACCCCGCCGGTCGCGGGCGGGTTCAAGCAGGAGCCCCGTGGAGGCAAGCAGCCTTATAGTGACGAGGCGTGGGCCTCGCTGAATCCGCGGGCGGGCGCGACCGTTCCTGCCGCCCCGACTCCGGCCCCTGCCGCGCCTGAGCCGGACAAGGCGCCGGGCAATACCACATGGCTGTGGCCGGCCTCGGGGCAGGTCATCGAAACATTCGACGAGGGCACGAACAAGGGCGTCGACATCGCCGGCAAGGCGGGCGATCCGGTGGTGGCGTCCGCAGGCGGAAAGGTGGTGTATTCCGGAAGCGGCTTGCGTGGCTATGGAAAACTGGTCATCATCAAGCACGATGCGAATTACCTGACAGCCTATGCGCATAATCAGCAGTTGCTGGTGAAGGAAGGCGATTCGGTGTCGAAAGGCCAGAAGATCGCGGAGCTTGGCAGCACCGATGCGGATCGTCCCAAGGTGCATTTCGAGATCCGCAAGCAGGGCCGCCCGGTTGATCCGCTGAAGTATTTGCCTGCACGCTGACGAGGAGGCTATGTACGATCCGGCAAGTCATGACGATGTAGAGAGTCAGGAACCGGATCTGCCCCTCGAGGTGGAGGTTTTTGTCGAGCGCGTCGCGCCAGTTTTCGAGAACGAGTTTCTCAGCGACGTCACCCAAATCTACCTCAACGAGATCGGCGCGAATCCGCTGCTGACCGCTGAGGAGGAAGCGACGCTGGCGCGCCGCGTCAGGGTGGGCGACTTCCAGGCCCGCCAGACGATGATAGAGCGCAATCTGCGCCTGGTCGTCAATATCGCCAAGCATTACCTCAATCGCGGCATTCCTTTGCTCGACCTGGTCGAGGAGGGCAACCTCGGCCTGATGCACGCGCTGGAGAAGTTCGATCCCGAGCGCGGGTTCCGCTTCTCGACCTATGCGACCTGGTGGATACGCCAGAATATCGAGCGGGCCATCATGAACCAGTCGCGCACGATCCGGCTCCCGGTCCATGTGGTGAAGGAACTCAACCAGGTCCTGCGCGCACAGCGCAGCCTCGAGGCAGCAGGGAATGGGGAGTTCACGCTGGAGCAGGTCGCGACGCTGCTGGACAAGTCCGTCGACGAGGTGCGCGCGATCCTGTCCCTGAGCGAGCACACGGCGTCGCTCGATGCGCCGCTGGACATCGATCCTACGCTGTCGATCGGCGAATCGCTGGCCGACGACCAGGCGACGTCGCCCGATCTGTCGATCCAGGATGCCGAGGTCGAGGCGCTGATACGCGAGTGGATCGGGATGCTCAACGAGAAGCAGCGCCTGGTCATCCGTCACCGCTACGGCCTCGACGAATGCGAGGTGATGACGCTGGAGGAGCTGGCTGCGCGCCTGTCGCTCACGCGCGAGCGGGTGCGCCAGATCCAGCTCGAGGCGCTGAGCCAGTTGCGGCGCACCGTGAAGCGCCGCGGTATTTCGCGCGACGAACTGCTCTGACGCTTTTTTCCCGCTGATTGCGGCTGTGCCTATTGCGGTGCGGCGAGGTCCGCGTACTGGTCGCGCAGTGCGCGTGCCAGTTCGTACACGGCCATTGCGTAGAAGCTGCTCTTGTTGTAGCGCGTGATCACGTAGAAGTTGCGATAGCCGAGCCAGTATTCGGTCGGTGCGCCCGGGGTCGCGAGGTCGACGAGGGTCGCCGGGGCTGCCGGCGGATTGGCGCTGGCGGCGACGATGCCGGCGGCGGCGATCGTCTCGGGCGCGAGCGCGGGTTCGATGCCGGCGTCGACGAGTGCCTGCGCATCGGTTTCGGGTGGCACGAGGGCGGGGATGGCGACCGTTTGGCCGCGAACCCATCCATGCCGGGCAAGGTAGTTGGCGACGCTGCCGATGGCGTCGACGGGCTCGTCGTCGAAGTCGATGTGTCCATTGCCGTCGAAATCGACGGCATAGCTGCGGATGCTGCTGGGCAGGAACTGGGGGTAGCCGAGCGCGCCGGCGTAGGAGCCGTAGTACGACAGCGGATCGCGGACCTGGTCGCGCGCGAGCAGGAACAGTTGTTCGAGTTCGCGCAGAAAGAGCGCCGCGCGCGGCGGGTAGTCGAAGGCGAGGGTCGCGAGCGCGGAGACGGTCTCGAAATTGCCAGTATTGCGCCCGTAATAGGTCTCCACGCCGATGATGGCGACGACGATTTCGGGCGGGACGCCGTACTGATCGGCGGCTTTCTGCAGTGCGGCCGCGTGTTCCTGCCAGAATGCGATGCCGCCCTCGATCCGTTTGCCGTCGAGGAAGCGTGCGCGGTAACGCTGCCAGGAGCGGGTGCCGGGCGTCGCGGGCGGGCGGATGAGGTCGATGACCCGAGCTTCGTGGCGGGCCTGTGCGAGTGCAGCGAGCACAGCGCCGCGGTCGAAGCCGTGTTGTTCCTGCATCGAGTCCGCGAAGCGGATTGCTTCGGGGTGTTCGGCGTAGGAGCCGCTGGCGAGGCCCGGCTGGGAGATCAGTCCGAGGCTCATGACTGCGGCGGCGAGGGTACGTTTCATTTCAGCTTCAGTCTCCGGATGTGTCGGGCGAGCAAGCGCACGCTGTGCGGGTCGGCAGGTCCGGCGCGGTAGCGCAGCCTGGCGTAGTCATCGCTGATCGCGCGCAGCGGCTCGGCGTGCTCAGGGAAGGTCATCGCCAGCCGTTTGCCGTAATCGAGCGGTCCCTCCCACGGGTGCCTGGCCGCACCGTGGCGGGCGAGCTTGCGGGAAAAGCTGGCCCAGGCGGCGTCGAGCGGGTCGTGCCGGCGGCGCTGCGCAAAGGCCCATGCCAGGAGAAGCAGCATCAGGCCCGTCGCGGAAACGCCCAGGAGCATCGCCAACGTGCGCCAGTCTGGCTGCGGAAAGCCCAGCCGCTCGAGCAGGTCGCGTTGCCGGTCGGAATTGTATCCAAGAACCCACTGGTTCCACGTATTCGACAGGGCTTCCCAGCGGTGCCGCAGGTCGCGCAGCCAGTCCATGCCGGGGCGCCGCAGCAGCGGGAGGACGTCCCAGTCCGGCAGGGCTGCGCTCAGTCCGAATTCGATGCGGGACGGGGCCGACTGCGCGGTGGGGTCGACGCGCACCCAGCCGCGCCCGGCTAGCCATACTTCCGCCCAGGCGTGGGCATCGGATTGCCGCACGACCAGGCTGCCGTCGACCGGATTGATCTCGCCGCCCAGATAGCCGGTGACGACGCGGGCCGGAACGCCCGCGGCTCGCATCAGGAACACGAAGGCCGACGCGAAATGCTCGCAGAACCCCTGGCGGGTGTCGAACAGGAATTCGTCGACTGCATGGGTGCCCAGGAGGGGCGGGCTGAGCGTGTACGTCAGGTCCATGCCGCGCAGGCGTTCGAGGGTGCGTGCGAGGATCGCGGCAGGGTCGGAGCCGACTGCCGCGATTTCAAGTGCCAGGGCCCTGCTGCGCGGATTAACGTTCGCCGGAAGCCGCCGCGCCTCGGCAAGCACCATGGCGTTCTCGTCCTTGCCCACCGCGGTTGCGGGATATGAGCGCAAGTCGAAGCGTGTGCGCGTGCGCACGGGCTGTTCGGCGAGTAGCCGGAAGTCGCCGGCGTAGCGCGCCTTCGGGATGTTCGGGGCCGGGAAATCGAGGGCGAGGAGCCAGAGCTGATTGTGCGGTTCGAGGGTGAGACGGTATTCGTACGCGCGGCCCGAAGGTTCGTAACGGGGCGCCGCGGCGATCGTGCTGAAGCCCGGCCGCCAGCTGCGCCCGTCGTAGCGGGTGAGCACCGGGCCGCGCCAGTAGCGCTGAGAGGGCGGCGGCGGCGGGGCGTCGAATTCCGCGCGGAAGGCGATGGCATCGGATAGGCCGAGCTGGCTGATCGAGCCGGGCGTCATCGTGTCGGAGAGCCCGGTCATGCCGCTGTATGCATCCGATGGCAGGCCCCACAACGGACCCTGCACACGCGGGAACAGTACGAACAGGGCCAGCATGAAGGGCAGGCCCTGCGCGAGGAGCGCTGCGCTGGTTCGCAGCTGGGCGACCGGCCGTGCGGCGGCGTCCTCGAGGCTTAGCAGGGTCGTCGTGGTCAGCAGCGCTCCCGCGAGCGCGAGCGCGGCGATGCCCGGCGTCTGGTTGTAGAAGAACAGGCCGAGCTGCAGGAAGTAGGTGAGCAGGACGGCCGCACGAAGGTCGCGCGTGGTGCGCGATTCGAGCAGTTTCAGGCACAGCAGTGCGGCGAGCAGCGCGACGCCGGGATCCTTGCCGAAAAAATGGTCGAATTCGAGCCGCACGCCGATTCCCGCTGCGACGGCAGTCAGCACGATGACGAGCTGGTGGGGCGGTTTCCCGCGCCGCCACAGCAGCGCGCCGCGGATGGCGATGAGGCTGGCGCAGAGGATGACGAGCCAGTTGGGGAGTTCGATCGCGTGTGGCGCGAGGGTCGCGGTCACCGCGGCGAGCAGCCAGCCGAACTGCGCGGGAGTGGGCGCGCGCGTGTCACGCATCGGCGGCGACGTCCGTTCCGAAGAGGGCAAGACGCCGCAGGCAGCTCAT
This sequence comes from Azoarcus sp. CIB, assembly GCF_001190925.1. Lineage (NCBI taxonomy): Bacteria > Pseudomonadati > Pseudomonadota > Betaproteobacteria > Rhodocyclales > Zoogloeaceae > Azoarcus > Azoarcus sp. CIB. The sequence goes on along the minus strand of NZ_CP011072.1, from coordinate 4,001,368 downwards.
GCTGTGTTGTGGTCCGCGTCCTGTCGCGATCCTTGCGTCGGGCAGCGCGAGCGAGAAGGCGAGCCCTCGTTGTTCGGCTGCCACGATCCACGCGGTGATGCGCGACAGGCGGGCCTCGGTGCCGAGGTTCGCGGGGAGGTCGTTCCAGTCGAGATGGATCTCCCCGCCGTCCATGCCACTGAACTGCTTGGTGAGCATGGGACCGCCGCGCGCGAGCGTTTTCCATGCGACGTGGCGCGGAGAGTCCGCCGGCTGGTGCCTGCGCAGGCCGGCAAAGTCATCGTCGCCGGCCGAACCGGATCGTTGCCCCGGGCTGCGGGACGCGCCCTCCGGCAGCGGCGGGGGCATGGGCTCGGGGGCGGGATACACGAGGCAGCGTTGATCAGGAACCAGTACGCTCCAGGCGCGAATCAAGCCGAGCGGATAGGTCGTTTCGATGCGCACGCGGCCGAGTGCCATCCAGCCGCGTCCCGCGGTTACGGCCGGAACGGTCAGGTCGGCCCTGTCCCCGGCCCCGATCTCGAACGGCACGATCGCTCCGTGCGCCTTGAGACGTAGCGAAGGCCGTCGCGCATGCCTCTGGTTGGTCACGACAATGTGAAAACAGGCACTTTCACCGGCAAAGACCGGCTCGACGCGTCCCGGTGTGAAGGATAGATGCAACAGGTTGCGGAAGGCGTGCACGATGCTCGCGACCGATACTCCGCCGAGGAGGAACACCAGCGCATAGCCGAGGCTCAGGTTGTAGTTGATCGATGCGATCAGCATGACCAGGAGCGCGGCCGCGAAGGCCAGGCCCGCGGTTGTCGGCAACACGAAGATGCGCCGCTGGCCGAGCACGATCGGGGCCGTTTCGGGCGGTCCGACCCGAAACAGCCAGCGATCGAGGTGGTGACGCAAGGTGGTCGAAAGGCGACGCGAAGCGTCGGGGCGAGGAGGCATCAGACCACGGGCACGTCGCGGACGAGCTGGCCGAGCACCTCGGGCGTGATGCTGCGCCCATCGCCTGCGGTATGCAGGCGATGGGCGGCGACGTGCGGGAATACGGTCTGGATGTCTTCGGGCAGGACGTGGTCGCGTCCCTCGATGAGCGCCCAGGCGCGGGCCGCGGCGATCAAACCCAGGCCGGCGCGCGGACTGAGGCCGGCGGCGAGCTCGGGGCTGTGGCGTGTGCTGGCGAGGAGCGCCTGGACGTAGTCGATGAGGCGTTCGGATATGGTGATCGAGTGCGCGGCCTGCTGCATGGCCAGCAGATCGTCCGGCTGGATCACGGCGCGCTGGCGTTCGAGGAGTTCGCGCCGGTCCTCGCCCATCAGCAGCGCCCGTTCGGCGCTGCGGTCGGGATAGCCGAGGCGGATGCGCAGCAGGAAGCGGTCGAGTTGGCTCTCGGGCAGGGGGAAGGTGCCGATCTGGTGAGACGGGTTCTGCGTCGCGATGACGAAGAACGGCTCGGGTAGCGGGTGCGTTTCGCTGTCGGCCGTGACCTGGCGCTCTTCCATGGCTTCGAGCAATGCGCTCTGCGTTTTGGGCGTGGCACGGTTGATCTCGTCGGCGAGGATGAGCTGGCTGAAGATGGGGCCGGGGTGGAAGCGGAAGGTGCTTGCTTCGCGGTCGAATATCGACACGCCGACGATGTCGGCGGGAAGAAGGTCGCTCGTGAACTGGATGCGCTGGAAGTGCAGGCCGATGAGGCGTGCGATGACGTGCGCCAGCGTGGTCTTGCCCACGCCGGGGAGGTCTTCGATCAGCAGGTGTCCGCGTGCGACGAGGCAGGCGAGGGCGAGCCGCAGTTCGCGGTCCTTGCCGAGGATGATGCAGTTGGCGGCTTCGAGAACGCGGATTGCGTAACGGTGGGGCATGGCGCGAGCGTACTGTGAAATTCACCGGGAAGCGGTGATAATAGAACAAAGACCGACAGGCTGCGCCCTTCAAGGACGCGCCGATTCGAAGACAGGGATGCGGGGCGGTTAGCCCGCACGCGAGAGAGGGGGGGTATGACGACGACTGCGTTCATCACGCACCGCGATTGCTGGTTGCACGACATGGGAACCTTCCATCCGGAATGTCCGGATCGGCTGGCGGCCATTAACGATCGGCTGATCGCCGCCGGTCTCGATATGTACCTTTCGTTCTATGACGCCCCGTTGGCGACGGACGAGCAGATCGTCCGGGTGCATCCGGCGAACTACCTCGAGGAGCTCAACGCCAGCGTGCCCGATCACGGCATCCGCCATCTCGATCCCGATACCGCGATGAGTCCGGGGACGATGAAGGCAGCGTTGCGTTCGGCCGGGGCGGGTGTTCTGGCGACGGATCTCGTGCTGAAGGGCGAAATCGAGAATGCGTTCTGTGCGGTGCGTCCGCCGGGTCACCACGCCGAGCGCGGCAAGGCGATGGGGTTCTGCTTCCTGAATAACGTGGCCATTGCCGCGCGTCACGCGCTCGAGGCGCACGGGTTGGAGCGCGTGGCGATCGTCGATTTCGACGTGCATCACGGCAACGGCACGGAAGACGCCTTTCGCGACGACCCGCGGGTGCTCATGGTGAGCATCTTCCAGCATCCTTTCTATCCTTACAGCGGTGCGGACTGCACGGCGCCGAACATGGTCAACGTGCCCGTGCCCGCGGGGACGCGCGGCGACGCTTTCCGCACCATCGTCGCCGAGCGCTGGATGCCTGCGCTGAGGGAGCACAAGCCGCAGATGGTCTTCATCTCGGCGGGCTTCGATGCGCATTACGAGGACGACATGGGCTCGGTCGGGTTGGTGGAGTCGGACTACGTGTGGGTCACCGAGCAGATCAAGGCGGTAGCCGAGGAGTGCGGGCACAAGAACATCGTGTCCATCCTCGAGGGCGGCTATTCGCTTTCATCGCTGGCGCGTTCGGTGGTGGCGCACGTCAAGGCGCTTGCCGACCTTTGATTGCCGAGTCGTGCGGTCGCGAGCCAGATCCGGCGACGAGTCCGTCGAGCAAGCCACTGGCCGTCCGGCGTCGATCAGGTAGAATCGATTCTTTTAATTTTCGGCCGCTTCCATGATTACCGGATCGATTGTCGCCATCGTCACCCCGATGAACGAAGATGGCAGCCTGGACATTCCGCGCCTGCGCGCCCTGATCGACTTCCATGTTGCCGAGGGGACCGACGGTATCGTCATCGTCGGAACGACCGGCGAGTCGCCCACGGTGACCGTCGAAGAACATTGCGAGCTGATTCGCGTCGCCGTCGAACACGCGGCAGGGCGTATCCCCGTGATCGCCGGTACCGGTGCCAACTCGACGGCCGAAGCCATCGAGCTCACGCGCTTCGCGCAGAAGGCCGGCGCCGTGGCGCACCTGTCGGTGGTGCCGTACTACAACAAGCCCACGCAGGAAGGCCTGTACCGCCACTATCGCTCGATCGCCGAGGCGGTCGAGCTGCCGCTGATCCTGTACAACGTGCCGGGGCGCACGGTGGCCGACCTGTCCAACGACACGGCGCTGCGGCTGGCGCAGATTCCCAACATCGTCGGCATCAAGGACGCCACGGGCAGCATCGACCGCGCGTGCGACCTGATCGAGCGCGCGCCCAAGGGGTTTGCGCTGTATACCGGCGACGACATGACGGGCATGGCCTTCATGCTGCTGGGCGGTCATGGCGCGATCTCGGTGACCGCCAACGTCGCTCCGCGCGCGATGCACGAGATGTGTTCCGCGGCCATCGCCGGCGACGCAATCAAGGCGCGCGAGATCAATGTGCGTCTGGTCGGCCTGCACCGCGACCTGTTCTGCGAGGCCAATCCGATTCCGGTGAAGTGGGCGGTCGAGCAGATGGGCCTGATCAAGTCCGGTATCCGCCTGCCGCTCACGCCGCTGTCCGAGGGCTTGCATGAGCGGGTACGTGCGGCGATGCGTCGCGCCGGCGTGAACGTCTGATTTTTCCTGGAATTACCGAAACTCATGAATCGTACCTTGCGTACTGCGGCTTCGCTGCTCGGCGCTGCCATCGCCCTGTCGGGTTGTTCCGGCTCCCTCGTCGAATCCAAGAAGATCGATTACAAGAGCGCACGGCAGCTGCCGTCGCTGGAAATTCCGCCGGACCTCACGGCGCCGACGCGCGACGACCGTTATGTCGTGCCGGACGTCTCGCCCAAGGGCGTGGCGACCTATTCGGCCTACGCGACCGACCGCGCACAGCCCCAGCCGACTGCAAGCCAGCAGCAGGTGCTGCCGAAGGTAGAAAGCATGCGCGTCGAGCGTGCAGGCAGCCAGCGCTGGTTGGTGGTCCAGGGCTCGGCGGAATCCATGTGGCCCAAGGTCAAGGACTTCTGGCTCGAAACGGGGTTCATCCTCAACGTCGAGCGTCCTGAAGTCGGTGTGATGGAGACCGACTGGGCAGAGGACCGTGCGAAGATCCCGCAGGACTTCATCCGCTCGGCGCTGGGCAAGGTGCTCGACGGCGTGTTCTCGACGCCGGTGCGCGACAAGTTCCGCACGCGGCTGGAGGCGGGCAAGGATCCCGATACCGTCGAGATCTACATCAGCCATCGCGGCATGATGGAGATCTATCCCAACGAGGCCAAGGATACGACCGTGTGGCAGCCGCGGCCGGCCGATCCCGAACTCGAAGCGGAAATGCTGCGTCGCCTGATGGTCCGGCTCGGGGCGGCCGAAGAGCGCGCGGCGGCAATCGTCGCGGCGGCACCGGCGGCCGAGCGTGCCGCCCTCAAGGGGGCGACCGGCGGCAGCGTGACGCTGGCAATCGACGAGTCCTTCGACCGGGCGTGGCGTCGCGTGGGTCTGGCGCTGGACCGCATCGGCTTCACGGTCGAGGATCGTGACCGCTCGAAGGGACTCTTCTTCGTTCGCTACGTGGATCCGGATGCAGACCTGCAGACGAAGAAATCCGAGGGCATCCTGTCCAAGCTCGCTTTCTGGCGCAGCAACGAGCAGGTGGTGCAGAAGGGCGGCGAATACCGCCTGCGCGTCCGGGCCGAGGGGGATAAATCGGTGGTCAGCGTGATGACCCGCGAGGGGGGCGAGGATTCGTCCGAAACCGCCCGCAAGATCCTCGGGCTGCTGCAGGAGCAGTTGCGGTAAGACGTTCTGTCGCGCCTGTGGCGACGGCTCCTGGCGGGCCGTTGCCGGAGGCTGCGACGTTGTCCGGGTGGCGTCGCGCTGAACAGCAGCGGACGAGATCTGGAAACGAGGCAACAAAAAAGCCGGCTCGAAAGCCGGCTTTTTTGCGTCGCTGGAAGAGCGTTACTTCTTGGCAGCGTCGGCGGCAGCAGCAGCTGCGTCCTTGGCGGCGTCGACTGCGGTGCCGGCAGCGGCAGCGCTGTCCTTGGCGGCTTCGACGGCGGTTGCAGCAGCTTCCTTGGCGGCTTCAGCCGGGGCTGCGGCGGGAGCAGCCGCCGGGGCAGCTTCCTGAGCAGGAGCAGCAGCAGCCGGAGCGGCAGCGGGAGCTTCAACCTTCGGCGCTTCGGCCGGCTTGCCGCAGGCGGCGAGGGCGAGGGCAAGCAGGGAAGCAACGAGGAGCGACTGTTTCATGTTGGATGTCCTTTCTTGTGGGGCTAGATGGATGATCAGTTCCAGCCGGGTGGACGCAAACAGCCGCCCGCCCGGTGAACCTCAGGAAATTCTAGCATGTGATTCAGGTGTGCCAATAGTTTGTTGGTGCAACGCAACAAGGAAGCGCGACAGGTCAAAGGTCAAGTGGCGTGCCGACTGCACTCGCCTCGCCATTCATCCAGAATGTTTCGAATTGCGTAGCGAGGTGCGTGAGCGATCCCGCTGCGTCGGTGCTGCTCTTTCCCCGTGGCAGCTCCTGGTGGAAGCGGGTTACGAGGTGGCAGTCGTCCGCGATCAGGAAAGGTTGGCTCCATATGCGGGCTCCCGCGTCCGCGGTGCGAACACTGGCGCAGTGCGCATAGTGGCTGAGCAGGCGCGTGAGGCGGGGGCAGTCCTGTTGCAGCCAGGTGGTGGAGTGCAGCAGGATGCGCAGGGTGTCGCGGCGAGTGCTCTGCGAGCACAGGCGCTCCAGTTGCGCGATGCCTTGCCGGCTCTCCAGGCCGCATTCGCGCAGATCGGGATCGAAGACGATCACCGTTTGCTGTGCGTTCTCCAGGGCGCCGATGAGTGCTGCGCGGTATTCGCCGTAGCTGTCGAAAATTTGTTCGCGTGGGGTATCCATGGTCAGGGCCTGCACGGTGGGGCGGGCGGGGGCGGAGGCCGGATGCAACCGCCTGTTTGCCGCCCGATCGTGGCAATTATAGAACCCGGCGGGTAAAGCACTTTGCGAGTAGGTAAAATCACGCTCTTTTGGGCGGACGCTTGATGCCTGTTGCTGTCATCGAATCTCTGGACCATGAAGGGCGCGGTTTTACCCGTGTGGACGGCAAGGCGGTGTTCGTCGATGGCGCGTTGCCCGGCGAGACGGTCGAATACCGGGTGGTGCGCCAGAGGCCGAGCTACGACCTGGCCGAACTGGAGCGCGTGCTCAAGCCCAGCGGGCAGCGGGTGGTGCCGCCTTGTCCGCATTACGGTACGTGCGGCGGCTGCTCGATGCAGCATTTCGATTCGGTGGCGCAGGCGGCGACCAAGCAGCGCGTGCTCGAGGATGCGCTGTGGCACATCGCCAAGGTCACGCCGGACGTGATTTATCCGGCGATCCACGGACCGGCATGGGGCTATCGCTACCGCGCGCGCATCGGCGTGCGGATGGTGCCGTCGAAGGGCGGGGTGCTGATCGGTTTTCACGAGCGTCGTAGCAGCTACATCGCCGACATGCAGAGCTGTGCGGTGCTGCCCGCGCATGTGTCGGCGCTGCTGCCGGCGCTGCACGAACTGGTCGCGGGTCTGTCGATCCCCGACCGGCTGCCGCAGATCGAGATCGCGGTGAGCGAGGACATCACGGTGCTGGTGTTCCGCAACCTGATGCCGTTCACGCCGCAGGACATCGCGAACCTGGCGGCGTTTGCCGACGCGCACGGCGTGCAGGTGTGGCAGCAACCGGGCAGCCCGGAAACGGCAAAGCCGCTGCATCCGAAGAAGGGGCCGGGGCTCGCGTATACGCTGCCCGAGTTCGACGTGACGCTGGACTTCCTGCCGACGGACTTCACGCAGGTGAACGTCGACATCAACCGGCTGCTGATCCGCCGCTCGATGCAACTGCTGGACCCGCAGCCGGGCGAGCGCATCGCCGACCTGTTCTGCGGTCTGGGGAACTTCAGTCTGCCGATCGCGCGTCGCGGGGCGCATGTGATCGGGGTCGAGGGCAGCGACACGCTAGTCGCGCGGGCGCTGAAGAATGCCCGTCGCAACGGCCTGGCGGAGCGGACCGAGTTCTACGCGGCGAATCTTTTCGAGGCCACCGAGGACAGCCTTGCCGCGCTCGGCCGGCTCGACAAGTTGCTGATCGATCCGCCGCGCGAGGGGGCGATCGCGGTGGTCAAGGCGCTGAGCGAACAGCAGATGCCGCCGCGCATCGTGTATGTGTCGTGCAACCCGGCAACGCTCGCGCGCGACGCGGCGGTACTGGTGCGCGAAAAGGGCTACGTGCTGCGTGGCGCGGGGATCGCGAACATGTTCCCGCAGACCTCGCACGTCGAGTCGATCGCGTTGTTCGAGCGGGGCTGACACGCAAAGGCGGAGTGATATACTCCGCCGCTTCCGGAGGTGTGGCAGAGTGGTCGATTGCACCGGTCTTGAAAACCGGCAACGGGCAACCGTTCGTGAGTTCGAATCTCACCGCCTCCGCCAGATCCTGTCCATGTTCCCTGCATCTACCGGCGACGGGATCTTCCTCTCATCATTTTCCGCATGTCCCGCGTCATTCTTCTCAACAAGCCTTTCGGCGTGATGTGTCAGTTCACGGCGGAGCCGGGGCGGCCGACGCTGAAGGATTTCGTGCCGGTGCCTGGCGTGTATGCGGCCGGGCGGCTCGATACCGACAGTGAGGGGCTGCTGCTGCTGACCGATGACGGCGCGCTGCAGCACCGGATCGCGGATCCGCGCCACAAGCTGCCCAAGACCTATGTCGTGCAGGTCGAGGGGGTGCCGGACGAAGACGCGCTGGCGCGGCTGCGCGGGGGGCTGGATCTGGGGGATTTCGTGACGCGGCCGTGCGAGGCACGGCCCATTCCGGAGCCCGACTGGTTGTGGCCGCGCGACCCGCCGGTGCGTTTCCGCAAGAGCGTGCCGACGTCGTGGCTGGAGATCGTGCTGCGCGAGGGGAAGAACCGGCAGGTGCGACGGATGACCGCGAAGGCGGGTTTCCCGACCTTGCGCTTGATCCGGGTGACGATCGGCGAATGGTCGCTCGCGGGCCTAGCGCCGGGGGCGTGGCGCGCCGAGGAGGTGGATGGCGGGCGCCTTGGCAGCGAAGGGCGGGCGCGCACGGCCGGCTCCTCACGCATCCGGCGCGCTTAACCGCGGTGCGGCGTGCGCGGTAGAATCGCGCTTCCCCATCTATTCCCTCAGGGTTCGCCGGCGATGAGTCTTCCGTCCTTTTTCGGTCGCTGTGCGGCGATCGTCACGCTGATCGCTGTCTGCCTGCCCGCTGCGCGTGCGGAATTGCCGATGGTCGAACTGGGGGCGGGGATGCACCGCATCGAGGCGGAATTGGCGCATACCGATCAGGCGCGCCAGATCGGTCTGATGAATCGCAAGGCGATGCCGCTGCAGCGCGGGATGGTGTTCGTGTTCACACAGGATGCGCGCCATTGCATGTGGATGAAGAACACACTGATCCCCTTGTCGGTGGCATTCATGGATCGCGACGGACGCATCCTGAACATCGCCGACATGCAGCCGCAATCGGAGGTCAGCCATTGCGCCGCGGCGCCGGCGCGCTTCGCGCTGGAGATGAATGCCGGTTGGTTCGCCGCGCGCGGCATCGGCGCCGGTACGGTGATCCGCGGCATCGGCCGGCTACCTGCCGGACGCTGAGGCGCCGAGGGCGGCGCGTCGGTCGCCGCATTTTTCAAGACGCGATTTAGGGCTGTTTTCCCGCGCTTATCCGGCGGCGGGGCTTGCCGGTGTGCGGCGATAATTGCCGCACGTCGCCGAGTGTCCGTGCTGAGCGGGTCGCATCCGGCGTGCAGGCAAGGAGTCGGCCGTGGCCGAAGACAGCGATCTCGAGAAAACCGAACAGCCATCGTCACGAAGGCTGGAACAGGCCCGCGAGGAGGGGCAGGTTCCGCAGTCGCGCGAGCTGTCGACCTTTCTGGTCCTGATCGCGGGCATCGGCGCGCTGTGGATGATGGGGGAATGGATCTCGGGGCGCATCCTCGGCATGTTGCGCGCCGGCTTCGCGATCGAGCGGGCACGTGCCTTCGATGCGAAGCTGATGCTGGAGAGCTTCGGCGATCTGTTCACCGATGCGCTGCTGACGATGATGCCGCTGTTCGGGATCCTGGTGCTGGCGGCGATCGCGGCGCCGGTCCTGATGGGGGGCTTCGTGTTCGCGCCCAAGATGCTGGGGCTGAAGCTCGAACGCATGAACCCCATCCAGGGCATCGGTCGCATGTTCTCGATGCACGGGCTGGCCGAGCTGGTGAAATCGCTTCTGAAGGCGGCGGTGGTCGGGCTGATGGGCGTCTTCGCGGTGTGGCGCGAGCACGAGCACATTTTCGCCCTGACGGGCGAGGCGGTGGAAGCGGCGGTGCCGGATTTTCTCGAGATGGTGCTGTTCGCGACGCTGCTGATCATCATGGGGCTGGCGATCCTCGCGCTGATCGACGTGCCGTTCCAGCTGTGGCAGTACAACAAGAAGCTGCGCATGACGAAGGAAGAGGTCAAGCGCGAGAGCAAGGAACAGGAAGGCGATCCGCAGGTGAAGGGGCGCATCCGCGCGATGCAGCGCGAGATGGCGCGTCGCCGCATGATGACGCAGGTGCCGATGGCGGATGTGGTGGTGACGAACCCGACGCACTTCTCGGTGGCGCTGAAGTACGACGCGGACAAGATGCGCGCGCCGATCGTCGTCGCGAAGGGACGCGGCGAGGTCGCGCTGAAGATCCGCGAGTTGGCGAAGGAACACAAGGTGCCGATGCTGGAGGCGCCGCCGCTGGCGCGTGCGTTGTACAAGCACTGCGAACTGGAGCAGGCGGTGCCGGGGGCGCTGTACACGGCGGTGGCCGAGGTGATGGCCTACGTGTATCAGCTCAACCACTGGATGGCTCACGGCGGACTTCCGCCCGCGGCGCCCGGCAAGCTGCCGGTGCCCGCAGACATGGACCCCGGCGCGCCCGACTGAGCGGGCGTGCGGAACGGACGATGCGATAGAGGCTGGCAATGAACGATGTCCTCAACCTGCGTGCGCTGCTGACGCCGACCAACCTGCGCATGCTGGGCGCGCCGATATTCATCATCATGGTGCTGTCCATGATGGTGCTGCCGCTGCCGCCGTTCGCGCTGGACGTGTTCTTCACCTTCAACATCGCCGTGTCGGTGATGGTGATGCTGGTGGCGATGTACACGCGCCGGCCGCTGGAGTTTTCGGTATTCCCGACCGTGTTGCTGGTGACGACGCTGCTGCGCCTGGCGCTGAACGTCGCGTCGACGCGCATCGTGCTGCTCGAGGGCCACACCGGCCCTGACGCCGCGGGCAAGGTCATCGAGGCCTTCGGCCACTTCCTCGTCGGCGGCAACACCGCGATCGGCCTGGTGGTGTTCGTGATCCTCGTCGTCATCAACTTCGTCGTCGTGACGAAGGGCGCGGGGCGCATCGCCGAAGTGAGCGCGCGCTTCGCCCTGGACGCGATGCCCGGCAAGCAGATGGCGATCGATGCCGACCTCAATGCGGGGCTGGTCGACGAGGCGGAAGCGAAGCGCCGGCGCAAGGAGGTTGCGCAGGAGTCGGAATTCTTCGGCGCGATGGACGGTGCGTCGAAGTTCGTGCGTGGGGATGCGGTCGCGGGCATCGTGATCCTGCTGATCAACATCATCGGCGGGTTGCTCGTCGGCATCGTGCAGCACGACATGCCGGCCGGTGTCGCGGTCGAGACCTATACGTTGCTGACGATCGGCGACGGCCTCGTCGCGCAGATCCCGGCCCTGATCATCTCGGTCGCGGCGGGCATGGTCGTGTCGCGCGTCGGCGACGATGCGGACGTGGGCGGCCTGGTGATCAATCAGGTGTTCTCGAATCCGCAGGTGCTGATGCTCACGGCGGTAATCATCGGCGTGCTGGGCCTGATTCCCGGCATGCCGAACCTGGTGTTCATCCTGATGGCCGGTTCGCTCGGCTGGCTCGCCTGGCGGCGCGTCGGCATCACGCGCCAGGAGGCGGCCGCGACTGCACGGGTGGCGCCCGAGGCTGCGGCGGCGGTGCCCCCGGCCGAGAGCCAGGAGGCGAGCTGGAACGACGTCGCTCCAGTGGATGTGCTGGGGCTGGAAGTCGGCTACCGGCTGATCCCGATGGTCGACAAGGGCCAGGACGGCGAGCTGCTGAAGCGCATCCGCGGGCTGCGCAAGAAGTTCGCGCAGGACGTCGGCTTCCTGTCGGCGCCGGTGCATATCCGGGACAACCTCGAACTCAAGCCGAACGCGTACCGCATTGCCTTGAAGGGTGTCGAGATCGGTTCGGGCGAGGCCTATCCGGGCCAGTATCTGGCGATCAACCCGGGGCGCGTGACCGGGCCGCTCGCCGGGCGCGAGACGCGCGATCCGGCGTTCGATCTGCCCGCGTACTGGATCGACGCGAGCCAGCGCGAGCAGGCGCATGCGCTGGGCTACACGGTCGTCGACGCGAGCACGGTGGTCGCGACGCACCTCAACCACCTGATCCTGAACCACGCCGCGGAACTGCTCGGACGCCAGGAGACGCAGGCGCTGCTCGACCATATCGGCAAGACGACGCCGAAGCTCGTCGAGGACCTCGTGCCGGCGCTGCTGCCGGTCGCGACGGTGCAGCGCGTGCTGCAGAACCTGCTCGAAGAAGGGGTCAATATCCGCGACATGCGCACGATCATCGAGACGCTCGCCGAGAACGCGCCGCGTATCCAGGATCCGCTCGAGCTCACGTCGCGGGTGCGTCAGGCGCTGGGCCGTTCGATCCTGCAGAGCCTCTTCCCGGGCAATGCCGATATCCAGGTGATGGCCCTCGATCCGGCGCTCGAACGCATCCTCATGCAGGCGATGTCGACGGGGGGCGGCGATGGCGGCGTCATCGAGCCGAGCCTCGCCGACGGCATGCTGCGGCACGCGGCCGAGGTGTCGCAGCGGCAGGAAGATATGGGGCTGCCGCCGGTGCTGCTGGTGCCGCCGCAGCTGCGCTGGCTGCTGTCGCGCTTCCTGCGCCGCGCGGTGCCTTCGCTCAAGGTCATCGCGAATTCGGAAGTGCCCGAGACGCGCACGATCCGCGTCACGGCGATGGTGGGCGGGGCCGCGCGCTGAGCGCTGTTGCGGAAACCGTCGCGGGCCGGATTTGCGGGGGGAAACCGGGTCTATTCCGCGCTATCGCTCCGCCTCCCCGCCACCATAATCGGTTCCATGCTGCGCACAGAGCGCGGTAGTCGGGAGAACCACCATGAACGTCAAGCGCTACTTTGCCCCCTCCGCCCGTGAGGCCCTGCGTGCCCTGAAGGCCGAACTCGGTGCCGATGCCATCGTGCTGTCGAACCGCGCGGTCGAGGGCGGCGTCGAGATCCTGGCCCTGCCGGCGGAAGACGTCGGAGCGCTGCCGGGGACGCCGCGCGCTGCCGCGCCTGCGCCACAGCCGGCCCCCCGGTCGGCCCCCATGGCACCGGCGGCCGAGGACGACGACTTCCAGGTGAGCCTGTCGGGACGTGCGCCCGCGGCTCCGGCTGCGACGCCGAAGCCGGCAAAGATCATCCGCCCGTTCAACCCGCCGCGCATGGAGACGGCCGATTACGTGATGCGCACGCGCGCCGCGGCACTGAGCGAGCAGTACTCGATCGACGACTGGAGTGCGCCCGACGCCGCGCCCGCTCCGCTTGCCGCGACGACGGTTCCTGCCCCGAAGCAGCCGGCCCCGGTCGCAGTGCAGGTCCGTGCCGCCGAGCCCGCACGCGAGCTCGAGGACGAACGCATCCGTTCGCTGCAGGAAGCGAACGTCCAGTTGATGAAGGAAATGGCCGGGATCCGCAGCATGATCGAGCGCCAGCTCGCGGGCTTTGCGTGGGGCGAGACCCGGCGCAAGGCGCCCGCACGGGCGGATATCGTCGGCGAGCTGCTCGAAGCCGGGTTCTCCAGCGTGCTTGCACGCCGGCTGGCCGAATCCGTGGATGAAGAAGCTTCGCCGGAGGACGCCCGCGCCGCGGTGAAGAACGCCCTCGCGCGCGACTTGCGTGCGGTCGCGTCGGATTCGGACATCATTGATCGTGGTGGCGTGTTCGCGCTGGTCGGGCCGACGGGCGTGGGCAAGACCACGACGACGGCGAAGCTCGCTGCGCGCTGCGTCGTGCGCCACGGCGCCGAGCGGCTGGCACTGATCACGACCGACGGCTACCGGATCGGCGCGCAGGAGCAGCTGCGCATCTACGGCCGCATCCTCGGGGTGCCAGTGTTCTCGGTGCGCGACGCCGCCGACCTGCGCCAGACGCTTGCCGAGCTGCGCAACAAGCACATGGTGCTGATCGACACGATGGGCATGAGCCAGCGCGACAAGATGGTGGCCGAGCAGGCGGCGATGCTGACCGGTGCCGGCGACGTGCGCCGCCTGCTGCTGCTCAATTCGACCTGCCGCGGCGACACGCTCGCCGACGTCGTGCGTGCTTACAGTGGACCGGACCTGGCCGGCTGCGTGCTGACCAAGGTCGACGAGGCGGCATCGCTCGCTCCGGCGCTCGATGTGGCCGTGCGCAACGAGCTCAATGTGTTCTATGTCGCCAACGGCCAACGCGTGCCTGAGGACCTGCACCTGCCGAATCGCGCCTACCTGCTGCACCGCGCGCTGCGCGAGCAGGCGACCGAGTCGCCGTGGAAGCTGCAGGGCGACGAAGCGGCGCTGATGCTGGCGGCCGGCGGAGTCTGACATGATCGACCCGCGGGAAGACCAGGCGGCCGGGCTGCGGCGCCTGTTCCGGCGCGCCCCTCCGACGGTTGTCGCGCTGTACGCGACCGGGCGCCGCCGTGCGCATGTCGCGTTGCAGGCGGCGCACCGCATTGCCGGGCACAGCCAGCGCGTGCTGTTGCTCGACGAGGTGCAGGGCGAGGAGTCGCTGGCCGGCGTGCTCGGCCTGCCTCCGGGCGGCGATCTGCTGGGCGTGCTCGGCGGCCGCAGTTCGGCGCGCGAGTTGCTGCAGCCGGTGCCGGGTCTGCTCGGGCGCGTACCGGTGGGGGCTTGCGCCCTCGCGTTGCCGCTGCTCGACGGCGAGCGGCGCGATTGCGTGCTCGATGCGTTGCGTACGCTGCAGCGCCCCGCGAGCTTCATCCTGATCCATTCGGCGTGCGAGAGCGCCGCAGATCCGTCGCCCTTCGCGCTGGCGGCACCGCGCCGGCTGGTCGTCGCCGAGGCGAGCCGCAGCGGTGCGACGGACGCCTACCAGGTGATCAAGGGGCTCGCTGCCGCCGGGGCGGGCTCGCTGCACGTGGCGGTGTGTGGTGCGCGCGGCCGTGCCGACGCCGCGGCCTTCTTTCGCAGCCTCAGCGAACTCGTGCGCCGCCATGTCGGCGTGCCGCTCGCCTGGCTGGGCGAACTCGAGCGCGACGAGCTGGTTGCGGGGCTGGGGCACAGCGCCGCGGAAGCGTTGCCGCGCGACGCGGAGGCTGCCTTCCTGAGGCGTCTCGCGGCTTTCGGCAACGCACGGGCCGGCGCGGCGCCAGTCCGGGGGAGGCAGACATGGGATTGAGTGCGTACCCGTTTGGCAAAAGCGGTCCGGCAGGGGGACAATGGAAATCCGCTGGTTTGCCCCCATGCCCGGAAACCCGTCCAGGACGGAAGAAAATACAGGCGAAGTGGATGTACGACGCAGCTGGTAATCTCGACAAGAACCACCTCGTGGAGGCTTATGCCCCCCTGGTCAAGCGCATCGCCTACCACCTGATGGCGAAGCTGCCGGCCAGCGTGCAGATGGATGACTTGATCCAGAACGGCATGATGGGCCTGCTGGATGCGATCAGCCGTTTCGAGGATGGGCTCGGCGCGCAGTTCGAGACCTACGCGGTGCAGCGCATCCGCGGCGCGATGCTCGACGGCCTGCGCGAGAACGACTGGCTGCCGCGCAGCCTGCGGCGCGACATGCGCCGCATCGAGTCGGCGGTGCACGAGCTCGAGCAGCGCAACGGGCGCCAGCCGAGCGAGGTGGAGCTCGCGGAATTACTGGGGATGCCGCTCGTCGAGTACCAGCGCATGCTGCAGGACGCGCGTGGCTACCAGCTCGTGCATTTCGAGGACTTCACCGACGGCGAGGGCGAGGACTACTTCGAGCGCCACCTCGGCGCGCACGAGTCGAATCCGGCCGACATCCTCGAGAAGGCGGACATGCGTAACGCGCTCGTGCGGGCGATCGAAGATCTGCCCGAGCGCGAGAAACTGATGATGGCGCTGTACTACGACGAGGAGCTCAACCTGCGCGAGATCGGTGAGGTGCTGGGCGTTTCCGAGTCGCGCGTGTGCCAGCTCCACAGCCAGGCTGTGGCGCGCCTGCGCTCGCGCATCCTGGGGACCGCGCGGCCGGCCGGCGCGACGACCGGGGCGCGTCGCGGACGGCCGCCCAAGAATCCGCCGTCCGGCGCCTGAGCGGGCCGGCCGGGGGACTGCGGACATGGACAAGATCAGCATCGTCGGGCTCACCCTCGGCATCTCCGCCCTGATCATGGGGCAGGTGATCGAGGGCGGCCATATCGCATCGCTCCTGCAGCCCACTGCCTTCCTGATCGTGATCGGCGGCACGCTGGGTGCGGTGATGCTGCAGAGCCCGCTGAAGGTTTTCCGCGCAGGCATCCGCATGACCCGCTGGGTCTTCGTGCCGCCGCCGTCGAGCCATGCGGCGCTGATCCGCCAGGCGACGAGCTGGAGCCAGATCGCGCGCAAGGAGGGGCTGCTGGCGCTGGAGGCGCAGATCCCGCGCATCAACGACGCATTCACCCGCAAGGGGCTGCAGCTCCTTGTCGATGGCGTCGAGCCGCAACGGCTGCGCGAGGTGCTGGAGGTCGAGATCGACGCCTGGGCGGCGCAGATGCGCCAGGGCGCGCGCATCTGGGAGGCTGCGGGCGGCTACGCGCCGACGCTGGGTATTCTCGGTGCGGTGCTGGGCCTGATCCACGTGATGGAGAACCTGACCGATCCGTCGAAGCTGGGCGCCGGCATTGCGGTGGCCTTCGTCGCGACGGTGTATGGCGTGGGCTTCGCCAACCTCGTTTTCCTGCCGATGTCGAAGAAGCTGATGGCTTACGTGGCCGACGGAGTGTCGCAGCGCGAGATGCTCGTCGACGGGCTGGTCGGCATCGCCAACGGCGACAACCCGCGCATCATCGAGAGCCGCATGCAGGGCTACATCGCCTGAGCGTGCCGCGATGCGACGCCACCGCCGACACCGCCAGCTGGACGACGCGAACCACGAGAATCAGGATCGCTGGCTCGTGTCCTACGCCGACTTCATCACGCTGCTGTTCGCGTTCTTCGTCGTGATGTATTCGCTGTCGTCGGTGAACGAGGGCAAGTACCGCGTCCTGTCCGATTCGCTGATCAACGCCTTCCGTAACATCACCGTGAATGTGCCGGGCGACCCGGTCATCGCGCCGCCGCCGGCGGTCGCCCCGCCCAAGCCCGCGCCGCTGTCGCCGACCCCCGACGAAGAGGCCGAGAAGCGGCGCCGCGCCGAGTACAAGCGCATGACGACGATGGCTGAGGACATCCGTCGCGTGCTGGATCCGCTCACGCAGGGCGGGCAGGTCCGCGTGTCCGAAGGGGCGCGCGGAATCTCGGTCGAGATCAACGCCCGGGTGCTGTTCGCGCCGGGCGATGCGGTCCTCGCGCCGTCCGCCGTCGCCGCGTTGCGGGCGGTTGCGGAAGTGCTCGCGCGCGCGGAGTTTCCCGTGACGGTGGAAGGTCATACCGACAACCTGCCGATCCGCAACGGGCGTTTCCCGTCGAACTGGGAGCTGTCCGCGGTGCGCGCCTCGACGGTCGTGCGGCTTTTCATCGAGTCGGGCATGCGCGGCGCCCGTCTTACCGCAGCCGGTTACGCGGATCAGCGACCGCTCACCGACAACACCAACGAGGAAGGCCGCGCGCGCAACCGGCGCGTGACGATCCTGATCGAGTCGATGGTCGGCGAGCCGGCGCCGCGCGCGCCGGGGTCGATCCGGGACGGCGATCCGATCCGCGCTATCCTTCCACCGGGCGAGGTGACGGAGCGCGAGGAAACGCCGCCGGCCCGCTGAGGTTCGCCATCGTTTCCGGGCGGTTCAGGCGCTCATGCGCGGCGCGAAGCGTTCCAGCACGTGCCCCGTCATGCCCTTGGCGAGCTCCTCTTCGCCGTAGAACACGGTGCCGACGCCTTCCTTGCGCAGCAGCCGGGAGTCGTCCTCGCTGTGGGTGCGCAGGACGATCTCGATCGCCGGGTTGAGCGCGCGCGCCGTGGCGACCATGGGGCGGACGTTGATCGGGTCGGGTGTTGCGATCACCAGCATCGCCGCATTGGCGATGTGAGCCTGGATCAGCACCGCCGGCTCGGACGCGTCACCCGCGACCGCAACCACGCCTTCGCTGCGCAGCTGTTCGACCTGTTCGCGGTTCTGTTCGGCGACGACGAAGGGGATGCCGCGCGCGGCGAGGGCCTGCGCGATGCGTCGGCCGACCCGCCCGTAGCCGACCAGCACGACCTGGCCTTCCAGGTACTTGCGCTCGGTGCTCGTCGGCAGCTCGGCGTACGGGTCTTCGCGGCGCTCGAGCCGCCGCGCGAACTCGGAGTGCTTCAGCGTCCACACGCGGATCGGTCCGACCGTCGCGAACACCAGCGGATTGAGCGCGATCGAGATCAGCGCGCCGGCGAGCACGAGGCTCATCCCGGTCTGCGGCAGCAGGCCCAGCGTGAGGCCCAGGCCGGCGAGGATGAAGGAGAATTCGCCGATTTGAGCGAGGCTTGCCGCGACCGTCAGCGCCGTGTTGAGCGGGTAGCGGAATGCGAGCACCAGCGCCATCGCGGCGAGCGACTTGCCGACCACGATGATGAGCACCACGGCAAGCACTTGCAGCGGATAGTCCGCGATCACGGCCGGATCGAAGAGCATGCCGACGGCGACGAAGAACAGTACCGAGAAGGCGTCGCGAAGCGGCAGCGACTCTTCGGCGGCGCGGTGGCTGAATTCGGACTCGCGCATCATCATGCCGGCGAAGAAGGCGCCCAGCGCGAAGGACACGCTGAAGAGCTGGGCTGCGCCATAGGCGATGCCGATGGCCGTAGCGATCACCGACAGCGTGAAGAGTTCGCGCGAGCCGGTGCGTGCGACCTGCCACAGCAGCCAGGGCAGGACGCGCCGGCCGGCGATCAGCATCAGCGCGATGAAGGCGGTGACTTCCAGCAAGGTCTTGCCGATGGTGCGCCACAGCGGGTCGGCGGCGTCGCCGGGCGAGGCGGTTGGCGCCCCGAGCGTGCCGGCGAGCGGCGGCAGCAGCACGAGGATCACGACGGTGGCGAGGTCTTCGACGACCAGCCAGCCGACCGCGATGCGACCGTTCATCGTGTCGAGCACGCCGCGCGCTTCGAGCGCCTTGAGCAGCACCACGGTGCTTGCGCACGACAGCGACAGGCCGAACACCAGCGCTGCACCCAGGGTCCATCCCCACCACCACGCGACCCCCGTGCCCAGCACGGTCGCGAAGCCCATCTGCACGACCGCGCCGGGTAGCGCAATGCGCCGCACCGCGAGCAGGTCGTCGAGCGAAAAATGCAGGCCGACGCCGAACATCAGCAGCATCACGCCGATCTCGGACAGCTGCGAGGCGGTGTGGATGTCGGCGACGAAGCCCGGGGTCGCGGGGCCGATCGCGATGCCGGCGACGAGGTAGCCGACGAGCGCCGGCACTTTCAGGCGCTCGGCGATGAAGCCGAAGATCAGCGCGAAGCCGAAGGCTGCGGCGACCGTGGTGATGAGGGAGATGTCGTGGTCCATTCGGAGTCTTGGTTGTGAGGGGTGAGGCAGCAACAACGACGCCCGTCGGTCTCGTGCGAGACCGGCGGGCGTCGGGATGCCGCTTTCTGAAAGACTGCGACGGGACGGATGGGTTCCGGCCGCCGTTGCGCGGCCGGCGAATCAGGCGGTCGTCAGGGCCGCGGGCGCGACCTTGGGCGTGAGCACCATGCCCTTGCGCGCGCGGCGATGGAGCAGCGGCACGAGCTGGCTCGGCTTGAGCTCGACGACGATGGTCTTGCCGCCGCGACCGGTGCCTTCGACCCGGAGCGTCGCGTCGTCGGGCGGCACGGCCACCGCCACCAGCGCCTCCTTGTCGTCGAGCGCCATCACGATGACGCCGCGTCCGCCGGCCTGCACCTTCATCTCGCTGCGCATGAAGACCAGGATGCGGCCGTGCTCCGATACCGCGGCGATGCGTTCGCCCACGACACGCGCCGGCACCAGCACCTTCTCGCCCTTCTCCAACGTCATGAAGGCCTTGCCCGCGCGCTGGCGGCTGGTCGCATCGGCGAGCGTGCAGATGAAGCCGTAGCCGCCGGAGTTGGCGAAGAACCAGCTCGACTCGGGCTCGGCGGTGAGCACCTGCGCCATCTTGCCGCCGTCCTGGAAGTCGACCAGCGTCGCGATCGGCGCGCCGTCGCCGCGCCCGCCGGGCAGGTCCGACACGCGCACGGTGTAGGCGCGGCCGTTGGTGTCGATGACGACCAGCGGCCAGGTCGTGCGCGTCTCGATCACGGCGAAGGCGAAGTCGCCCGCCTTGTAGCTGATCGCCGCGGCGTCGATGCCGTGGCCCTGGCGCGAGCGCACCCAGCCGTTCTTCGACACGATCACGGTGACCGGTTCGTCGGCCACGCTGATCTCGGCCGGAGCGACCGCGGCGACGGCTTCGATCACCGTGCGGCGGTTGTCGCCGTACTTCTTCGCGTCGTCCTCGATCTCCTTGAGGATCAGCCGGGTCATCGCGGCGCGGCTGTCGAGGATGTGCTGCAGCCCATTGCGCTCGTCCTTGAGCTCGGCCAGTTCCTTTTCGATCTTGAAACCTTCGAGGCGCGCGAGTTGGCGCAGGCGGATCTCGAGGATGTCCTCGGCCTGCACGTCCGTGAGGCCGAAGGCCGCAATCAGCGCGGGCTTGGGTTCGTCCGACTCGCGGATCACGCGGATCACTTCCTCGATGTGCAGGAAGGCGATCATGCGGCCTTCGAGGATGTGGAGCCGGCGATCGACCTCGTCGAGGCGGTGGCGGGTGCGACGCTCGACGGTGACGTAGCGGAAGTCGATCCACTCGCGCAGGATCTGCACGAGGTTCTTCTGCTGCGGGCGGCCGTCGCGGCCGATCATCGTCATGTTCACCGATGCCGAGCTTTCGAGGCTGGTGTGCGCGAGCAGGACCGCCATGAACTCGTCGCGGCTCTGGCGGGAAGAGCGCGGCTCCAGCACGATGCGCACCGGTGCCTTGTCGCTGGATTCGTCGCGCACGGTTTCCAGCACGCCGAGCACCAGTTGCTTGAGGTTCTTCTGTTCCTGGCTGACTTCCTTCTTGCCGGCGCGCGGCTGCGGGTTGGTCAGCGTTTCGATCTCGGCGAGCACGCCGGCGGCGGATACGCCGTGCGGCAGCTCGTCGATGATCACGCGCCACTGGCCGCGGGCGAGCTCCTCGACGTGCCAGCGCGCGCGCACGCGCAGGCTTCCGCGCCCGCTTGCGTAGGCATCGCGGATCACCTCGGGCGAGGAGATGAGCTGGCCGCCGCCGGGGAAATCGGGGCCGGGCAGCAGCGGCAGGACGTCGTCGAGGCCGGCATCCGGGTGGCGGATGAGGTGGCAGGTGGCGTCGGTGACTTCGCGCAGGTTGTGCGGCGGGATCTCGGTCGCCATGCCGACTGCGATGCCCGAGGCGCCGTTGAGCAGCACGAAGGGCAGGCGCGCGGGCAGCAGTTGCGGCTCTTCGAAGGCGCCGTCGTAGTTCGGCACGAAGTCGACGGTGCCGCGGTCGATCTCGGCGAGCAGCAACTCGGCGATCGGCGTCAGGCGGCATTCCGTGTAACGCATCGCCGCGGCGGAGTCGCCGTCGCGCGAGCCGAAGTTGCCTTGGCCGTCGACCAGCGGGTAGCGCAGCGAGAAGTCCTGCGCGACGCGTACCATCGCGTCATAGACGCTGGAGTCGCCGTGCGGGTGGTACTTGCCGATGACGTCGCCTACGACGCGTGCGGACTTCACATGCTTGGACGCGGCCGACAGGCGCATCTCGCTCATCGCGTAGAGGATGCGGCGCTGCACCGGCTTCATGCCGTCCTCGACCTGCGGCAGCGCGCGCGACTTCACGACGCTCATCGCGTAGGCGAGGTAGGCGCGCTCGGCGTACTGGTCGAGCGGCAGCGTGCCATCGCCGTTCGTGCTGCCGCCGGCGGGCGGCCGCGGCGGGGCGGGCGGGGCGGAGTCGTCTGGCGTGGCCACCGCGGGGCGGGCCGCGGCGCCGAACAGGTCGAGGGTGTCGTTGCTCATGTGTGGCTTGGCAAAGCGGTATCGGGGAGCGGATGGCGCATCGGCCTCCGCTACGAAATTCTTGAGCGGCGCATTGTACGCCACGGCAGGCCCGAGGACCCGGCCGGCACCGTGGCGTGGTCGGGCTAGGGGAGCGCGAGCAGCCGGTCGACCGCGCAGGCGAAATCGTCGGCGACGAGATCCGGGCGCACCGTCGGGTGGGCATCGTCGCCAGGACGGAATTTCCCGGTGCGCACGAGGATCCCGGGGATGCCGGCGTCGAGCGCCGCGCCGACGTCGTCGTGCAGATCGTCGCCGATCACCACCGCGTCGGCCGGTGCGACGCCCAGTTCGGCGAGCGCGGTGTGGAAGAAGCTCGCCGCGGGCTTGCCGACGATCTCGGCCGTGACGCCGCTGCTGAACTCGAGGCCGGTCACGAAAGCGCCCATGTCGAGCGACAGGCCGTCCTCTTCCATGAAGTAACGGTTCTTCGCCATCGCGATGAAGGCGCCGCCGCCCATCAGCAGGCGGAACGCGGCGTTGAGCCGCTCGTAGTCGAGATGCGGGCCCATGTCGCCCAGCACGACCGCATCGGGGGCCTCCGCGCTCGGGCCGATTTCGGCCGCGAGGTCGGGATGGACGAGGTACAGCGGCTTCAGGCCGCGCTGGCGCACGAGCTGCTGCGCTGCGTGCGGGGCGGTCTGCAACTCGTCCTCGGCGATCGCGAAGCCCATCCTTTGCAGCTTCGCGACCAGCGTGCGGCGCGGCGTGCGGGTCGTGTTCGTGAGAAAGCGCAGCGGCAGCCCCGCGGCACGCAGGCGGGCGAGCGCGTCCACCGAGCCGGGGATGGCCTGCTCGCCAACGTGCAGCACGCCGGCCAGATCCACCAGTACGGCGGCTGGGCGCCGCGCGAGGCGAGGGGAGGGATTCGCGGCCATGAGGGGCTACTCGAAAACGGGACGGGCGTTTTCCGTTATAGGAGGCGTGATGCGGCGCAGCAAGGCGCCGTCATCGGGTCCGCAAGTTCAGATGTCGGCCTCGACGGTGTCGCCCTTCGCCTCCATCCACGCGCGCCGGCCCGAGGCTTCGCCCTTGCCCATCAGCAGCGTGAACATCTTCAGCGTGTCCTCGAGCGCGTCGGCGCGCACATGGACCGGCAACACGCGGCGCGTCGCAGGGTCCATCGTCGTCTCGCGCAGCTGGTCGGGGTTCATTTCGCCCAGACCCTTGAATCGGCCGACTTCGATCGCTTCCGGCTTGAAGCCTTCCTTCGCGACACGGTCGCGGATCGCAGTGAGCTCGCCGTCGTCGAGCGCATACAGGCGCCGCGCCGGACGCTTCTTGCCCTGTGCCGGCACATCGACGCGATACAGCGGCGGCTGCGCGACGTAGATGTGGCCGCGCGTGATCAATTCGGGGAAGTGGCGGAAGAACAGCGTCAGCAGCAGGGTCTGGATATGCGCGCCGTCGACGTCCGCGTCCGACATGATGACGACCTTGCCGTAGCGCAGGCCCGAGAGGTCGGGGCTGCTGCCCGCCACATGCGCATCGACGCCCAGCGCGACCGCGATATCGTGGATCTCCGCGTTTGCGAGCAGGCGGTCGGGGTCGATTTCCCATGAGTTCTGCACCTTGCCGCGCAGCGGCAGGATCGCCTGCGTTTCCTTGTTGCGCGCCATTTTCGCCGAGCCGCCCGCGGAGTCGCCCTCGACGAGGAAGAGCTCGTTGTCGGCAATGTCCTCGGATTCGCAATCCGAGAGCTTGCCGGGCAACACCGCGACGCCCGAGGTCTTCTTCTTCTCGACCTTCTGCGCGCTCTTTTGCCGCGCGAGCGCCTGCTTGATCGACAATTCGGCGATCGCCTTGCCGGCCTCGACGTGATTGTTCAACCAGATCTCGAACGGGTCGCGGATCATCGACGACACCAGCTTCACCGCCTCGCGCGAGTTGAGCTTCTCCTTCACCTGACCCTGGAACTGCGGGTCCAGCAGGCGCGCAGACAGCACGAAGCTCATGCGTCCGGCGACGTCTTCCTGCTGCAGCTTCACGCCGCGCGGCAGCAGCGCATGGTGCTCGATGAAACTCTTCACCGCGTCGAACACGCCCGCGCGCAGACCGCTCTCGTGCGTGCCGCCGGCCACCGTCGGGATCAGGTTCACGAAGGACTCGGACGGCACCGACTGCTCGAACCAGCCGATCACCCAGGCTGCGCCTTCGCCGGGCGCGAAAGTCGCGTCGTCCTTGTCGGCGTACTTTTCGGCGGTGAAGAGCGGTGCGACCGGCTCGAGGTCGCCCGCCTGTTCGCGCAGATAGCCGGCCAGGCCGTCCGGATAGGACCAGGTCTTGCTCAGTGCCGGGCCGCTCGCCTGCTCAATGTCGAGCCGCACCGACACACCCGACAGCAGCACCGCCTTCGAGCGCAGCAGGCGTTCGATCTCGTTCTGCGGCACGCGCGGATTCTCGAAGTACTTGCCGTCCGGCCACGCACGCACGCGCGTGCCGGTTTGCCGTCCGCAGTCGCCGACAACAGAGATCGCGCCGATGTTCTCGCCGCCCTCGGCAAAGTCGATGCGGTGGATCTTGCCTTCGCGCTTCACTTCGACTTCGACGCGTGTCGACAGCGCGTTCGTCACCGCGACGCCGACGCCGTGCAGGCCGCCCGAGAACGCATAGGCGCCGTTGCCGTCACGCTTGTCGAACTTGCCGCCCGCGTGCAGGCGGGTGTAAGCGAGCACGACGACCGGCACGCCTTCCTCGGGATGCAGGCCCACCGGGATGCCGCGACCGTCGTCGGCGACGCTCACCGAGCCGTCCAGATGCAGCGTCACATGGATTTTCTTCGCAAAGCCGCCGAGCGCCTCGTCGGCCGAGTTGTCGATGACTTCCTGGATGATGTGCGCCGGCGAGTCCGTGCGGGTGTACATCCCGGGGCGCTCGCGCACCGGTTCGAGTCCCTTGAGGACGCGGAAGGACGATTCGTCGTATTGCTTGCCTGTCATGGTGTCTGCACTGTGTTGCGGTCCGGCCGAGCGCCGGGAGGCGTGCAAGGATACCTGCTGGGCGGCGATCTGGCACGGCGGTGATGCGATTCCGCGCGACGGCTGTGGCCGCTAAGATGGGGCTTTGCGGGTGCGGCGCGCTATCGCTCCATCTGCTGCTCGTTCCTGCCGCGCTTGCCGCGTTCCTCTTCCTGCGGCGGCTGTTTGCGTCCCTGCTGGTCCGTGCGGCCTCCCCGGTCCTGCGGTGCGCGCTCGTCCATGCGCGGGCCAGGCATCTGGCGGTCACGCATCTGCTGCTCTCGCATCTGGTGTTCGCGTCTGGATTCCATCTGGCGCGGATCCATCTGGCGCGGATCCATCTGCCGGCGTTCCATCTGCCGAGGCTCCATCGGCACTGGCTCGGCCCGCCGTTGACTCGGTCCGCCCTGCCGCGAGCCCGCGTCGGGAGCGGAACGCTGCCGATCCTGCTCCATCATGCGGGGGCTGCGTTCGCGGCGTGCGCTTTCGCGTTCGTCGCTGTCCGGTCCCCGCATTCTCGTCGACGCCGGCGGGGGCAGGAGCTCCCGGGCCGCCGCCTCGCGCGGCCGGTAGCGGTAATGCTGGCTGCTCAGTTCCCGCTGGTCGCGGATTTCACGCGGATAGCGGTCGCCCGAGTACTGCCGCTGGTAGGTCGGCAGCGGTGCCGGCGGCGGTGCTGCACGGCGGTCCCGGCGGTCCCAGCCGCTGCGGCGCTCGCCCCATTCGTCGCCCCAGTGCTCGCGCCATCGCGGTGGGGCATCGCGGCGCCATGCGCGGAAATAGACCGGCGGTTCGCGGTAGTAGCGCACAGGTATGCGCAGGATGAACACGGGCACGGCTACCGGCGTGACGATCGTCCACGGGCCGTTGTACCAGGAGCTCACGTACCAGTCGTCATCGTGGAAAACCCAGTACAGACCGTCGTAGAAGAAGAAATTCCCGGCCACCCGCGGTGCGTAATACACCGGATAGCCCGGCACCCGCACGAGTTGCGGATACACCGGCAGGTTGATCCCGATAGATATTTGTACCGAGGCCGTTGCCGACGTGACCGCGGCCAACAGTAGCCACAACACCATCAATAGAATGCGCATGGTCATTTCTCCCTCGGGGCTGCGCCACGTGAGATACCGTCGGTGTCGTTGCTGCCGTCGCGTGGGTCCAACCCCGAATCGCTCGCTCCGTCCGGCCTCCGCCAATGAAAAGCAAGCCTGGATGACACACTTTTCGCATCATGCGGGCGGGATGAGTGGGGCTGCAGACGCGCGAGTGCCGCTCGGCCGCTCCTGTACCGTTATAGGCCGACGGCCGTCCGCGTGCCATCATTTTCTGCCGCCAACTCCGGCGAAGTTGCAACTAAATGCTGGTATGGGCAGGCTCTTCGGGCGCCTCGAGAGCGGGTGGCGATGCAGGATGGAAAATGCCGGATGGATTGTCGAGTCAGCCGTCGAGCCGGATGTCCGAACGCTCGACGCAGTCGCTCGCGCATGCGTCCCCGGCGCTCGTGCGCAGCTACTGCCCGCGCATGAAGAAGCGGTCCAGGTCGCCCATCGTGAGCTGGGTCCAGGTCGGGCGGCCGTGGTTGCACTGGTCGGCGCGCTCGGTCGCCTCCATGTCGCGCAGCAGCGCGTTCATCTCGGGAATGGTCAGGCTGCGATGCGCGCGCACGGCGCCGTGGCAGGCCATCGTCGCGAGGAGCTCGTTCCTGCGCGCGGTGACGACTTCCGAGGCCGGGTATTCGCGCAACTCTTCGAGAAGCTTCCGCAGCAGCTCCGCCACGGGGGCGTTCGCGAGCAGCACCGGCACCGCGCGCACGGCAAGCTCCTGCGGGCCGGCGGGCGCGATCTCGAAGCCCATGCCCGCGAGGACCTCGGCGCATTCCTCGGCGGCGGCCATGTCCTTCGCGCTGACCGAGAACACCGCCGGGATCAGCAGTCGCTGAACCGAGGGGCGACCGTCGAGCACGGTCTTGAGCTTCTCGTACAGGATGCGCTCGTGCGCCGCGTGCATGTCGACGAGCACGAGCCCCTTGGCGTTCTGCGCGAGGATGTAGATGCCGTGGAGCTGGCCGAGCGCGTAGCCGAGCGGGGCGGAATCGTCGGCGTGCTGCGGTAGCGCCGTTGCGATTCCGCCGGTCGGACGGCCCGCGGCGGGTGCGAAGGCGGTCGGGCGGAAGTCCGGTGCCCCTGCGGCGGTCATTGGCGCTGCAGCGGAATTGACGGCGGCCATTGAGGGTTCGCGCGCCGTGCCGACGAAGTCGAAGTAGCTGCGGCTCGCGGATTCCATCGCGAGGCGGCCCTGCACGGGCGGCGCACTGCCGTAGCCGCCGAAGTGGTGCGGGTGCTCGCCCTGAGCACGCGCTTCCGGCGTGGATGACGCGGCGCCGGTTGTCGCCGCCTCCGCGATCGGTTCGTCGCGGCCCGCGAGACTCGCGCCCGACTCCGCGAGCGTGCGCGTCAGCGCATGGAACACGAACTGGTGGATCGCGCGCGCCTCGCGGAAGCGCACCTCGATCTTTGCCGGATGGACGTTCACGTCGACGCCCGCCGGGTCGAGTTCGAGGAACAGCACATAGGCCGGGTGGCGGTTGCCGTGCAGGATGTCCGTGTAGGCTTGGCGCACCGCATGCGTGAGCAGCTTGTCGCGCACGAAGCGGCCGTTGACGAAGAAGTACTGCGCGTCCCGGCTCGCGCGCGAATACGCGGGCAGCGATGCAAAACCGGACAGGCGCAGCGGCCCCGCATCGGCATCCAGCGCGCGCGCCTGCGCGAGGAAATCGTCACCCATCAGCGCGCCGACGCGCCGTGCGTGGTCCGCGGCGGGCAGGCGATGCACGACGCGGCCGTTGTGCGCGAGCTGCAGGCCGATGTCGGGGCGCGCCAGCGCGACGCGGCGGAACATCTCGTCGCAGTGCGCGTATTCGGTCGATTCCGACTTCAGGAACTTGCGCCGCGCCGGGGTGTTGTAATACAGATCCGCGACATCGACGACGGTGCCCGCGCCGAGCGCCGCCGGCGCCACGCTGCGGTCGGAGCCGTCGATGCGCCACGCGTGCGCGCTGCCTTCGGCGCGGCTGGTGAGCGTCGTGCGCGCGACCGCCGCGATCGCCGCCAGCGCCTCGCCGCGGAAGCCCATCGTGCCGACGCGCTCGAGATCGTCGAGGTTCGCAATCTTGCTCGTCGCGTGGCGTTCGAGCGCGAGCGCCAGCTCGTCCTTCGCGATGCCGCAGCCGTCGTCGGCTACACGGATGCGCCGCACGCCCCCCTGTTCGAGCTGCACGTCGATCGCGCGCGAGCCCGCGTCGACCGCGTTCTCCAGCACCTCCTTGAGCACCGAGGCCGGCCGTTCGACGACCTCGCCGGCGGCGATCTGGTTGATCAGGAGGTCGGACAGCAGGTGGATCGAGGGCATGGGGGCGGGGGAAAAGCGGCGCAACGTGCAATTATACGGAGTCCGCCCGGGCCCCGGTCGCCCCGCTGCGCCGGCCGGGTTTCGGGGCCGGGGCGCCGTTCCGGTATCATTGGCGAAAATCCATCCTCCGTGTGCCGGTGCCGGATTGTCTGCGGAACATCGCGCGCCGGTCCCTGTCCGATTCCCCCGACGCGCGAGTTCGCGTCCGAACCGAATACCAAGAACACCTTCATGAAGTCCATCGTCATCCTCATCTCCGGCCGCGGCAGCAACATGGAAGCCATCGTGAACGCGGGCATTCCGGGCGCCCGCATCGCCGCGGTGATCAGCAACCGCGCCGACGCCAAGGGGCTCGAATTCGCCGCGGCGCACGGCATCGCGACCGCCGTCGTCGACCACAAGGCCTTCGCGTCGCGCGAAGCCTTCGACGCCGCGCTCGCCGAGAGCATCGACGCGCACGGCGCCGACCTCGTTGTGCTCGCCGGCTTCATGCGCGTGCTCACCGACGCCTTCGTACGCCGCTACGAGGGGCGCCTGTTGAATATCCATCCCTCGCTGCTGCCTGCCTTTCCCGGCCTGCATACGCACCAGCGGGCGATCGAGGCGGGCGTGCGGGCGCATGGGGCAACGGTGCATTTCGTGACCCCCGCGCTCGACTGCGGACCGGTCGTGATCCAGGCGGTCGTTCCGGTGCTGCGCGATGACGACGAGGACAGCCTGTCGGCGCGCGTGCTCAGGCAGGAGCACCGCATCTACCCGCAGGCGGTGCGCTGGTTCGTCGAAGACCGGCTGACGATCACCGCGCAGGGCCAGGTGCGCGTGCGCGACGAAGCGGTCGATGAGGCCGGGTGGACGATCCCGTCGCTGGATCGGGAGCCCAGGGACGGAGCGTGCGACAGCCGACAATCCTGATCCTCGCGACGGGCGCTTCGGTGCTCGCACATGCGCTCGTGCTGAGTCTGCCGGGTTGGTCTGCGCACGTCGGCATCGAGCCGCCGGTCCTGCATGCGACGCTCGTGATTTCCGAGCCCAAGCCGGTCGTCGACCTCGCGCCGGTCGTGACGCCTCCGCCACAGCCCGTTGTGCCGCAAAAGCCCAAACCGCGACCCAAGCCGAAGCCCAGGCCCGCGCCTGCGGCCGAAACGCCGCCTGTGGTGCCGCTGACGGCGCCGGCCGGAGAGGGCGGGGAGGTCGCCGTCGCGGCGCCTGCGGATGTCGCGACGCAGCCTGCGGCGGAGGTGCCGCCGGCCGTCGATGCGGCGCCCGTCGCCGATGCCGCGCCGGAGCTCGTCGCCGCCGCCGACCTCAAGGGCTTCAACATCGCCGGCTGGCCCGAGCGCGGCAGCATCCGCTTTCGCGTGCATCTGGGCGAGGGCGGTTTCGCCGTCGGCGAGGCGCAGCACGAGTGGTCGCACGACGGCAAACGCTATCGCATGTCGGTCGCCGTGCGCACGACCGGCGTCGTCGACATGTTCCGGTCCTTCCACTACGCCCAGAGCAGCGCGGGCAGCGTCGGACGCGAAGGCCTGAAGCCGGAGCGCTTCAGCGTCGAGCAATCGCGCAAGACGCCGGCGAATGCGGTGTTCGACTGGGATGCGCGCAAGGTGACGATGAAGCGCGGCGCCAAGGAGCGCGTCGCGGACCTGCGACCGGGCGATCAGGACCTTCTGAGCCTGTGGCACCAGATCGGCATCGTCGGCGCGGTCAGCGGATCGACCGAGCTGAACGTTATCACCGGACGCGAGGCCACGCCGTCGAGCGTCGAGGTCGTCGGCCCAGAGAAGCTGCCGCTGCCGATCGGGCTGCTGGATACCGTGCGTGTGCGTGCCGAGGCGCGCAATGGCAGCCTGACGATAGATATCTGGCTCGCGCGCAACTACGGCATGCTGCCGGTGCGCATCCGCGTCATCGACGACAAGGGCGAGGTGCTCGACCAGCAGGCCGTCGAACTGCGCCTGTCGCCCCCCGGATCGGCCGGCGACGAACCCGCAGTGGCGGGGACCGGCCGCGAGGGGGCGGAAGAAGACATGATCGAATTGCGGGCGGAGGACAATGCCTTCGCCCATCCATCCATCGGAAACTGAAGAACAATTATGGCAAGACATGAAGAGGCCGCCTCGCGCGGCCTGCTGATCCACGCCGCCCAGGTCCTCGGGGCGGTGCTCACCTTCGAACATCCGGCCGACGTCGTGCTGTCGCGGCACTTCCGCGAGAACCGCGAGATCGGCCATCGCGACCGCGGCTTCATCGCCGAGGCCGTTTACGGCATCGTGCGGCGCCTGCGCTGGCTGCGCCGCCTCGTCGGCGAGGACGCGCGTCCGCGCGCGCTGCTGCTGGCGTGGCTCGCGCGCGGTGAGGGCTGGCCGATGCGCAACTTCGAAGGTCTCGCGTCGGCCACCGAGCGCGACTGGGTCAGCGAGATCAAGGCCAAGGAACTCGACGAAGGCTCGCTCGGCGAACGCGCCGACATGCCCGACTGGCTCGCCGAGCGCCTGCTGGCGACGCACGACGAAGCCACGCTGCTCGAACTCGCGCACAGCCTCAACCGCGCCGCACCGCTGGACCTGCGCGTGAACGTGCTGAAGACGGACCGCGACAAGGTGCTCGACGCCCTCAAGGTCAACGGCATCGCTGCCGCTCCCTGCCCCTACTCGCCGCAGGGCATCCGCCTCGCCGCCAAGCCCGCGCTGCAGAAGCATCCGCTATTCCTCGACGGTTCCTTCGAGGTGCAGGACGAGGGCAGCCAGCTGCTCGGCTTCCTCGTGCAGCCCAAGCGCGGCGAACTGGTCATCGATTTCTGCGCCGGCGCCGGCGGCAAGACGCTGCAGCTCGGCGCGCTGATGCGCTCGACTGGGCGCCTTTACGCCTTCGACGTGTCGGAGAAGCGCCTCGCCAAGCTCAAGCCGCGCTGCGCCCGCGCCGGCCTGTCGAACGTGCATCCCGTGCTGATCGCGCACGAGCGCGACGCCAAGGTGAAGCGCCTTGCCGGCAAGGCCGACCGCGTGCTGGTCGATGCGCCGTGCAGCGGCCTCGGCACGCTGCGCCGCAACCCCGACCTCAAGTGGCGCCAAACGCCCGAGTCGGTCGCCGAGATGGTCGCCAAGCAGGGCGCGATCCTCGAATCGGCCGCGCGCCTCGTCAAGCCGGGTGGCCGTCTCGTGTATGCGACCTGCAGCCTGCTCGCCGAGGAGAACGACGGCATCGTCGACGCCTTCCTCGCCGCCCATCCCGAGTTCCGCCAGGTGAGCGCCACCGACGTGCTCGGCAAGCAGGGCATCATCCTCGATACCGGCGAGCGCCTGCGCCTGACGCCGCGTGTGCATGACACCGACGGCTTCTTCGCGGCCGTGCTGGAGCGTGTGGATGCAGGGGCGTGATGTATCGGGGCGGCTGCTCGCAGGCGTCGTAATAGCGTTCATCGCCATGGCGACGCAAGTCGCCGCGGCGAGCCAGCGGCTTCCCGCGCGCGGCTCGGTCGAGGTCGCGTTTTCCCCCGCCGACCGCCCCGAGGCGCTGCTGATCGACGTCATCGACGACGCGCGCAAGACGCTGCATGTGCAGGCCTACGCCTTCACGAGCAAGCCGATCGCGCGCGCGCTGATTGATGCGCACCAGCGCGGCGTGCGCGTCGAAGTGCTCGCGGATGCGAAGATGAACAAGCGCGGCAAGGGCAACGTGCTGCCCGAACTGCTCGCGGCCGGCATTCCGGTATCGCTCGAGACGCGCTTTGCCGCTGCCCACAACAAGGTCATGATTGCCGACGCCGACGGCCCCGCCTGCGCGCTGGTCACCGGTTCGTTCAATTTCACGCAATCGGCCGTCAAGCGTAACGCCGAAAATCTGCTCGTGCTGCGCGACAACTGCACGCTGACGCAGATCTACCTCGACAACTGGCGCCGCCACCGCGCCGACGCCACCCGTATCACCCGTCTGCCCTGGAAACCCGGAACGTGAATGAAGAGATTCGTTTCGCCGCCATGCTCATGGATACCTGGAGCGACCTGCAGAGTCCCTCCATCCTGTGGCAGCTCGGCGCCCTGGTCGGCTGCCTCCTGCTCGCGTGGCTGATCGAACGTGCGATGCTCGCGCGCGTCGCCCCCCGCGGCGACACCGAAACCGCCGCCCAGCGCTTCGGCCGTAGCGGCCTGCGCCGCGTGCTGTTCCCGTTGTCGGCGCTCGTCTTCGTATTCGCCGCGCGTGCGGTGCTGGGCAAGTACCAGAGCGTGCACCTGCTCAATCTTGCTGTGCCCCTGCTGACTTCGTTCGCCGCGATCCGCTTCGTCGTCTTCACGGTGCGGCAGGGCATAGGCCACTCGAGCTGGCTGGGCAACTTCGAGCGCGTCTTCGCATCGCTCGCGTGGGCCGTGGTCGCGCTGCATATCCTCGGGTGGCTTCCCGAGGTGATCGATGCGCTCGACGGGGTGTCCTTCAAGGTCGGCAGCCAGAAGCTCTCGCTATGGACCCTGCTGCAGGGCGTGGGCATGGTGATGTTCACCCTGCTCATCGCGCTGTGGGCGGCGGGGGCGCTGGAGCGCCGGCTGAGCGGTGCCGCCGGCCTCGACGACAGCATGCGCCTCGTGCTGATGCGCGTCGCGAAGGCGCTCCTGATCGTCGTCGCCGTGCTGATCGCGCTGCCCATGGTCGGCATCGACCTGACCACGCTGTCGGTGTTCGGCGGGGCGCTGGGTGTGGGCCTGGGCTTCGGCCTGCAGAAGATCGCAGCGAACTATGTCTCGGGCTTCATCATCCTGCTCGACCATTCCCTGCGTATCGGCAACCTGATCTCGGTCGGCGCCGAGCGCGGCGTGGTCACCCAGATCAACACCCGCTACACGGTTTTGCGCGCGGCGAGCGGCATCGAATCGCTGGTGCCGAACGAGACCCTGATCGGCTCGGTCGTGCAGAACGAAACCTACAGCGACACGCGCATCGTCGTGCCGATCAACATCCAGGTGAGCTATGCCACGGATCTGGAGCGCGCAATGCAGATCCTCGTCGAGGCGGCGAAGACGCATGAACGCGTGATCGCGGAGCCGGAGCCCAAGGCCTTCGTCGTCGCCTTCGGCGAGAGCGGCGTCGACCTGCGCCTCGCGGTATGGATCGCCGATCCGCAGGAAGGCACGCTCGGCGTGATTTCGCACATCAACCTGGAAGTGTGGAAGCGCTTCCGTGCCGAGGGCATCGAGATCCCCTTCCCGCAGCGGGAAGTGCGCGTGGTACACAGCGAGGCCGCACTGGCGCAGGCGGTCGCCGAGGCCGCAGCGGCCGACTAATCCCGTCTGTGTTTCAGAGGCCGGCGTCGTCGCGCACGGCGTCGGCCCAGCAGTTCGGCGTCTCGTACAGGCGCACGCGCTCAAGGCGCAGGTGGTTGCCGTAGCTGTCGTGGTAGCGCGGGTCGAGGATGCGGAAGGCCTCGCGCGCAAGGTTTTCCGCGGTCGGCACGCAGTCGAGCACGACCGTCTTGTGGCCTGGCATCGAGCCGAGGAACTGCATGACCTGCGCATCGCCGCGGAACACCAGGAAGGCGTGGTCCCAAACGTCGACGACATGCGCCTTGGCGATCGTCTTCACCTCGCCGAAGTCCATCACCATGCCATTGACCGGCTGGCCGGCGGCTTCGATGATTCCTCCCGACAGGGTGATCTCGATCGCGTAACGGTGGCCGTGCAGGTGGCGGCACTGGCTGGCGTGGTCCGGAATCCGGTGTCCTGCGTCGAATTCCAGGCGGCGGGTGATGCGCATGATTGACCTCGGGAGTGCAGGGCGCGGATTATAGCATCCGACCCCGATCGCCCATTCCGGGCAACCCCTTGCTTTCTTCGACCGCGATTTGCGGCACCTTCAGCGATGGCATCCAGCGACCGACAACTCACGATCCGCAACCACGACCGCGATCTCGCGGGGCTCACCTACATCTATCCGGTGCTGTCGCGCCGTGCCGGTGGCGTGTCCGTCGGCATCAACTTGAACCCCAACAACGCCTGCAACTGGCATTGCGCCTACTGCCAGGTGCCGGACCTCGTGCGCGGCAGCGCCCCCCGCATCGACCTCGCCCAATTGGAGG
Organism: Azoarcus sp. CIB; assembly: GCF_001190925.1. Lineage (NCBI taxonomy): Bacteria > Pseudomonadati > Pseudomonadota > Betaproteobacteria > Rhodocyclales > Zoogloeaceae > Azoarcus > Azoarcus sp. CIB. Next base: position 3,967,318 of record NZ_CP011072.1, on the reverse strand, counting down.
CCGAACTCGCCGGCTTCCTCGATGCGCTCGTCAATGGCGACTACCTCGAGCGGCACGTCCCTGAAGGCTTGCGCCAGGTCCGCGACATCGCCTTCTCCGGCAATGGCGAGCCGACCAGCGCAGCCGAATTCGCGGATGCGGTCGAGATCGCGGTACGCCTGCGGGCGCGCTTCGGATTCGGCACGGAAGTGCCGCTGCGCCTCATCACCAACGGCAGCCTGATGGGGCAGGTGGCCGTGCGCGAAGGCGTGCGCCGCTTGGGCGAAGCGGACGGCGAAGTATGGTTCAAGGTCGATGCGGGCACGCGGGCAGGCATGCGCCGCATCAACGGCGTCGGGCACGACCCCGATGCGGTCGCGCGCCGCCTGCAGGCGAGCGCCGAGCGCTGCACGACCTGGGTGCAGACCTGCATGTTCCGCTGGGACGGGCTGGCACCGTCCGATGCAGACATCGCCGCGTATCTGGCCGTGTTGGAAAAGGCTGGTGTCGAACGCCTCGCCGGGGTGCTGCTCTACGGCATCGCGCGTCCCTCGATGCAGTCCGAGGCCTCGCGCCTGTCGCCACTCACCGAGGCCGAGCTGGAGGCGATCGCCGAGCGCATAAAAAAAACGGGGCTGACGGTTCGCGTCAGCCCCTGATGACCATGTGCTACTCCGCCCGGGTTAGCGTGACGTGCGCTCCTTGCGCTTCGCACGGGCCTCCTTCTTCAGCGTCTTGAACAGGTCCGGGTTCGAAGCCTTCAGAAACTCGGCCACTTCGACGTCTTCCTTCTTGACCTTGTTGATGTCGATCTGTTCGATGTGAACGAGGCGGAGCAGAGCCTGCACGGGACGCGGAATGTTGCGGCCGCTCTCGTAACGGGACCCCCCACTTTGGGTAACGCCGATCTTTGACCAGAACTGCGACTGGTTCAGACCGAGTTTGCGGCGGATCTCGCGAACATCAAAGGTTTCAGTGCTTTTCATCTCTTGGGCCTCTGTTGTGAAGTCGATTGTGCTATGAGGATTGGCTGCGCCCTGAGGCGATCATACGACTTAAGTCATATGGTACCCAAAGTATAGATTACTATTCCGGACAAATACAACGGGAAAATCAAAAGCACTAGGGTTAACCGCATTCCATAAGTGCCCAAATTGGGCTTGACGGCACAAACGACACGGAACTGCAAAGTCCCCCGGCTTTCGCTAAAATCGCATGTTTTATCCACCGCTATTTGGATACGACGATGGCACTGATAGTTCAGAAGTACGGCGGCACCTCCGTTGGCAATCCGGAACGCATCAAGAATGTCGCCCGAAAGGTCGCCAAGTTCCAGGCGGCCGGCAATCAGGTCGTGGTGGTGGTGTCCGCGATGAGCGGCGAAACCAACCGTCTGATCGCGCTCGCCAAGGAAGTTGCAGGTACTCCCGATCCGCGCGAGCTGGACGTGGTCGTGTCGACCGGCGAGCAAGTCACCATCGGCCTGCTGTGCATGGCGCTGCAGGACATTGGCGTCAAGGCGAAGAGCTACACCGGCGCCCAGGTGCGCATCCTCACCGACAGCGCGCATACGAAGGCGCGCATCCTGAATATCGACGAGGCGCCGATCAAGAAGGACCTCGACGAGGGCAACATCGTCGTCGTCGCCGGCTTTCAGGGGGTGGATGAGCACGGCGCCATCACCACGCTGGGCCGCGGCGGGTCCGATACCACCGGAGTCGCCCTCGCTGCCGCGCTGAAGGCGGACGAGTGCCAGATCTACACGGACGTGGACGGTGTGTACACCACCGACCCGCGCGTCGTGCCGGAAGCGCGCAAGCTCGACACGATCACCTTCGAGGAAATGCTCGAGCTCGCCAGCCTCGGTTCCAAGGTGCTGCAGATCCGTTCGGTGGAATTCGCCGGCAAGTACAAGGTCAAGTTGCGCGTCCTGTCCAGCTTCCAGGAGGAAGGCGAGGGCACGCTCATCACAGTTGAGGAAGATCAGAACATGGAACAGCCCGTCATCTCCGGTATCGCCTTCAACCGCGACGAAGCCAAGCTCACGGTGCTCGGCGTCCCCGACAAGCCGGGTATCGCCTACCAGATCCTCGGGCCGGTCGCCGATGCCAACATCGAAGTCGACATGATCATCCAGAACGTGAGCAAGGACGGCACGACCGACTTCTCGTTCACCGTCGCTCGCGGCGAACTCGACAAGGCCGTGAAGGTGCTCGAAGCCGTCAAGGAGCATATCGGCGCCCGCACGATCGTCTCCGACCGGACCATGGCCAAGGTCTCCATCGTCGGCGTCGGCATGCGTTCGCACGCCGGCGTCGCCTCGCAGATGTTCCGCACGCTCGCGGAAGAGGGCATCAACATCCAGATGATCTCGACGTCCGAAATCAAGATCTCGGTCGCGATCGAGGAGAAGTACCTCGAGCTGGCCGTGCGCGTGCTGCACAAGGCATTCGGCCTCGATGTCGCCGCATAATTAAGTTTGACCTGAGGGTCCGGCATCGCTATGATGGCGGGCTCAAAGGTTGGAGAGTTGGCCGAGAGGTCGAAGGCACTCCCCTGCTAAGGGAGCATACGGGCTAAAACTCGTATCGAGGGTTCGAATCCCTCACTCTCCGCCAGCCATAAAGAAAAAGCCGCCGATTCTTGGTGGCTTTTTTCTTTGGTGCGCGCCGTTCGGAAGGGGCGGTGTCGGTGCTCTCTGGCGGGGGGATACCAGTCGATACACATGGGGTGCTCGCCTGAAGGAATAATCGCAGGACGACGCCATTGAGGCGGAAATGTCGAGCGGCGACGGCTGCGCGGCGGCTATCGGAGGAATCGGGTGCAAATGAGCGTGAGGAATCTGCTGCTCGCTGCTGTGTGCGCGGCAATGCTGGGTGGGTGCGCGGTGTTTGCCGTCGCCGATGCGGCGGTCACCGTGGTGGCGACAACGGTCAAGGTGGGCGCCAAGGTTGTTGGCGCCGGAGTCGATGCGGTGATCCCGGACGACGACGACGACGACGAGGACGCGACGAAGGAGTAGTCGTATTCGGCGCGATGTGCTCGCACGCGCGGCATTGCGCTGTCGGTCGTCGAGGATGAAAAAACGGGCCCCGCGGGGCCCGTTTCATTTGCTGCTGGCTGAATCGCGCGATCAGTCCCGCTTCGCGCCGCCCTTGTAGTTGAGCTTTTCCTTGATCCGTGCGGACTTGCCGGAGCGGTCGCGCAGGTAGTAGAGCTTGGCACGGCGCACGTCGCCGCGACGCTTGACTTCGATGCTGTCGACCAGCGGGGAGTAGGTCTGGAACGTACGCTCCACGCCTTCGCCCGACGAAATCTTGCGCACGATGAAGTTGGAGTTCAGGCCACGGTTGCGCTTGGCGATCACCACGCCTTCGTAGGCCTGGAGACGCTCGCGCGTGCCTTCCTTGACCTTCACCTGCACCACCACGGTGTCGCCGGGGGCGAACTCGGGGATGGTCTTGTTCAGGCGGGCGATCTCTTCCTGTTCGAGTTGCTGAATCAGGTTCATTGTGCGACTCCTGTCGATTCAATGGCACTTGGCCTTGCGGCAGAGCAGGACATGCCTGATGCGCGCGGTTTGTATTCGGGCTTCAGGCTGTGCCTTCGGCCCCTGCTTGCTCCTGCCTGAATTCACCAAGCAGTGACAATTCTTCTTTCGTCATCGTGCGCCCTTCCAGTAGGTCGGGGCGCCGGCGCCAGGTCGTGCCCAGCGCCTGTTTCAGCCGCCAGCGACGGATCGCGGCGTGGTTGCCGGAGAGCAGCACCGCCGGCACCGGCTCGCCTTCGTAGATCTCGGGTCGCGTGTAGTGGGGGCAGTCCAGCAGTCCGTCCACGAACGAGTCTTCGATCGCCGATACGGCGTCATTCAATGCGCCCGGCAGTTGGCGCACGATTGCATCGAGCAGCACCATTGCCGGCAATTCGCCGCCCGACAGTACGAAGTCGCCGAGCGATATGTCTTCGTCTACGCAGCGCCCGATGAGCCGCTGATCGACGCCTTCGTAGCGCCCGCACAGCAGCGTGAGCGCCGGCAATTCCTTCAGTTCCAGCACCTTCGCATGATCCAGCGGCCGGCCTTGCGGCGACAGGTAGATCACGCGTCCCGCGGCGCCGAGCTGCGCCTGCTGCGCCGCCTTCGCCTGGCCGATTGCCTTTTCGAGCGGCTCGGCCATCATCACCATCCCGGGGCCGCCGCCGTAGGGGCGGTCGTCCACGGTACGGTGCGGATCGTCCACGAAATCCCGCGGGCTATGGAACGCGATGTCATAGAGACCGCGATCCAGCGCGCGCCGCGTGATGCCGCTGGCGGTCAGCGCCGCGAACATCTCGGGAAACAGGGTGATCACGTCGAAGCGCCTCGCGGCGGCTGGTGCGCTCACCCCGTGCTCACCAATCCTTTTGCCAGTCGACCCGGATCGTCCGGCCCGTCAGGTCCACGTCCAGCACGTAGGCGGCGACGAAGGGAATCAGTCGCTCCTCGTCGCCGTCGCGAACCTGCAGTACGTCATGGGCGCCGGTCGACATCAGGCTCTCGACCGTGCCGAGCGATTCGCCCGACTGGTTTACGACCCAAAGACCCACCAGGTCGCCCCAGTAGTATTCGTCGTCGCCGGTGCCGGGCATCGCCTCGCGCGGCGCGGCGATGTAGCGGCCCTGCAGTGCTTCGGCGCCGTTGCGGTCCGCCACTCCTTCGAACGAGGCAATGAAGCTCGCGCCGTGCGCGCGGAAGCCGGCCAGTTTCACCGGCTGCCATGCCTCTTCGGGGGCTTCGGCCTTGTCGGCAAGCCACCACTGGGCCATTTCACGCCAGGAGAGAGGGTCATCCCCGAAGGGATGCACCTTGACCCACCCCTGGACGCCAAAAGGGGCGACAATGCGCCCCAGTACTATCATGACTGCGAGAGTCCGGCAGGATCAGGCGGCGGCTTGCGCGGCCTGCTTGGCCAGGCGCTCGACCGTCGGGGACAGCTGGGCGCCGTTCTGCTTCCAGTAGGCCAGACGTTCGGCGTTGATCACGAGGCCCTTCTCGGACTCGGCTGCCATCGGGTTGTAGAAGCCAACGCGCTCGATGAAGCGGCCGTCGCGGCGGTTGCGCGAGTCGGCAGCAACGATGTTGTAGAACGGGCGCTTCTTGGCGCCACCACGGGCAAGGCGAATGACGACCATTAGGGTGTCCTGAAAAGTGGATGCGAAAAGCAGGCGAGTGTAAGGCAAACGTCTGCGTGAGACAAGTGCGGATCGTGATTCGTCGGCGAATGGGGTGTGCCGATCCGGCTGCAAGGCCCGTGGGCTGAGGGGTTCCGCTCAAGAGGGCGATTCTTGAATAGAATGCGTGGACGTCCGCAAGTGGAAATTTTACCCCGATGCCTGCATCCGATCCGGTCTCAGAACAGTTGGCTCCCGTGCTGGAGTGGCTGGCGAGCGAGCCGGCCGACGATCCCCACGCGGAGCTGAATGCCCTGCGGGGGCATCTGGGCGGACTGCCCGAACCGGCCGCTGGCGGGGCCCAGCTCCTGCAATGTATCGACGAGTTCGAGGCAAGGGTTGTGGACGTGTGCGGCCGCCTGAAGCCGCGCCTGCTCAATGCGGCGCTACCGCTTTCGCGAGAGCTGCATGCGGTCGCGGGCGAACTCGTCGAGGCCTTGCTCGAAGTCGGTGGAAAGCTGGGCGAAATGGCGGCAGCGGCGCGCGATCGCTGGCGTCCGGTGCGCCGCGGCGATCCGATGGCCATGACGGCGCGAGCGTTGGGCCTGGTGCATGAGGCCTTCGTTGTCGCGGCGATGGGAGGGGCGGTCACGCCGCCCGGATTGTGGCTTGCGGCATATGGAATCGTCGAAGCGGGGGGCGGCTTCGACGCGTTGGTAGCGGCGCGGCCCGACACGGCGGCCGCAGACGCGCTGCATGCCCTGAAGCGCCTGCTTGCCTTGGCGGTGCTGCAGCCGGAGAGTCTGACCGCGCGCGAGCTGGTGTGGGCAAACGATTACCTTGAGGGGGTGGCGGACGAAGGGGCGCTGTCGGTGGAAAGCCTGCAGCCGGCCGCGTCGTCGTTCTGGATCAATCCGGGTGAGGATCTGCCGCCGATTGCGACGATCCGCAGCGCGGCGCCGGCGGCCGAGGGGCTCGTCCATTTTTCCGCGTTCGGCGTCTCGCGTGCGCTCGCGGGGCAGCTCGACTGGCTCAAGGAGCGCATGGCCGAGGCCGAGGCGGTGGGGCTGGAGCGCGACGGCGAGCTGCTCGAACCCGATGCGTCCGGGTTGCCGGTCGGCCTCACGCCGATCGAGATGGTCTCGCTGCTCCAGCGCATGCGCGATCGCTGGGCGCTGCCGCCGAATCGCGGTCAGTCGCGCCGCGCGTACCGCTATTCGGTGCAGGTGTGTGTGGGCCTGCGCGCGGTGTGGGAGGCCGCCCGGTCCGATGGCGCGACGGAACGCATCTCGGAATGGATGGTGTACAACGAGAGCCCCGGCGGGTACGCGCTGATGTCCGTCGAGGGCGTGACGGGCAGCCTGAGTGCCGGCATGGCGGTCGCGCTGCGCCGGGATGCCGGGCATCCGTGGTCAGTGTGCATCGTGCGCTGGATCCGCAGCGACAGCCCCGGGCAGGTCGAGCTCGGCCTGCAGCTCGTCGCGCAGACCTGCACGCCGGTGACGATCGGCTTTCGCGGCGCCGAGGTGAGTTCCACAACGCACGCGCTCATTCTGCCGCCGCTGCCCGCGTTGCGCCGCAATCAGGCGATCCTTGCGCCGGCGGGTACCTATGCGTCGCGCCGTTTCGTGCTGGTGCACGAAGGCGAGCACCTCTATGTGGCGCAGGCCCGCGTGCTGAGTCTCGACATGCAGACGGCGAACGTCGAGCTGTTCCAGTACGAGGTCGATCCTTACCCGATTTAGCTGTTCGCTTGGGGGCTCTCCGCGGCGAGTGCCGCGATCGAGATGTCCGCGGCGCGCAGTGCGTTCTCGATGCGTTCTGCGGTGTCGCGCGACAGGTCGTTGCGGCCGGCCTTGCGCCACGCTGCGGGCGACAGCGCGAGCCGGCACAGCACGTCGGCGAGGCTGATGCTGGTGGCGTCGCGTGTGAGCAGCCAGTTGCCGTCCTCGGTGCGGGCGACCCAGCCGGCTTCGCACAGGTCGCCGAGCAGGCTTTCGCCTTCGTTGCCGTTGAGGCGGGCCGCCCCGATGAGCGGTTCGAATGCTACGGTGCGACCTTCGCCCTGCGCGCGTGCGAGCATCGTCAATACCGTGGTCGCGGCCCACGCGCGGTCGCCGGCGAAGGGGGCGAGCACGCGCGTGCGTTCGAAGAAGCCGGGTAGCGCCGCGCACAGGATCGCCCCGAGCAGGATCACGACCCACGACAGGTAGAGCCACAGCAGGAAGATCGGCACCGTTGCGAAGGTGCCGTAGATCAGCGTGTAGGTCGGGATACGCGCGAGAAAGAGGGCGAAGAGCTGCTGCATCAGCAGGAAGGCCAGCGCCGCGGTGGTGCCGCCGGCGAGCGCATGGGCCGGGCGCACCTTGTGGTTGGGGATCGCGTAGTAGAGGAAGGTGAACACGACGCACAGCAGTCCCGCCGACACCAGCGTCGAGAAGAATTCGACAACCCACGATCCCTTGCCGGCCAGTGCGACGGAGCTGGCGACGAGGTGGCCGGTCGCGAGCGCGCTGGCGCCGAGCGCGACCGGGCCCAGCGTGAGCGTCGACCAGTGCACGGTCAGGCGCGTGAGCAGCGGACGTGGGCGGTGCACGCCCCAGATCTGGTTGAACACGCGGTCTATCGTCATCAGCAGCATCAGCGCGGTGACGACCAGCGCGCCGGTGCCGATCAGCGTGAGCTTGGCGGCCTTCTGCGAGAACTGGAAGGCGTAGGTCGCGATGATCTTGCCGGCACGGTCGGGCAGGAGGTTTTCGAGCAGGAAAATTTTCAGCGAGGTGCCGAGTTCGGAGAACGCCGGGAAGTTGCTGAAGAGCGCGATGACGACGGTGACGAGGGGAACGAGGGCGAGCAGCGTCGTGAAGGCAAGGCTTCCGGCGACCTGCGGGCAGCGGGTCGCGACGAAGCGTTGCGCGACGAGGCGCAGGAAGTCGCGCGTGGAGTTCAACGACACGGCGGGCATGCTGGGGATGCGGTCGGGCGGGGCTGAAGGGGCGGCTATAATGCCGCAATTCGATCCAGACCGTTCAGATGAAAGAAATTCTCGTACTTTATTACAGCCATCGCGGTTCGGTCCGGGCGCTCGCGGAGCAGGTCGCGCTGGGAATCCACCAGGTGCCGGGCGTGGCGGCGCGGGTGCGGACGGTGCCGAAGGTGTCGACGGTGTGCGAGGCGGTCGAGGACGACATTCCGGCGTCGGGGCCGCCCTACGTCGAGGTGCGCGACCTCGAGGAGTGCATCGGTCTGGCGATCGGTAGTCCGACGCGCTTCGGCAACATGGCGGCGCCGATGAAGTACTTTCTCGACGGACTGGCCGGGCCGTGGGTGAATGGCACCCTGGCCGGCAAGCCGGCGTCGGTGTTCACGTCGACGGCGAGCCAGCATGGCGGGCAGGAATCGACGCTGCTGTCGATGATGATGCCGCTGCTGCATCACGGCATGCTGATCATGGGACTGCCCTACACCGAGTCGGCGCTGAACCGCACGCGTAGCGGTGGAACGCCCTACGGCGTGAGCCATGTCGCCGGCGCCGACGGCAATCCGGCTCTGAGCGCGGAGGAGATCGAACTCGCGATTGCGCAGGGCCGTCGGCTCGCGCAGGTCGCGCTGACGCTCGCGGGAGGCCAGGCATGAGCGCGCGCGCGCTGAATCTTGTGGCGACGGTGCTGCTCGTCGCGCTGATCACGCTGTGCGTGTTGTGGGAGGCGTGGCTCGCGCCGCTGCGGCCGGGCGGTTCGTGGATGATCCTGAAGGCGCTGCCGCTGATGGGGGCCTTCCTCGGGGTGCTGAAGGGGCGGCGCTACACCTACCAGTGGCTGACGATGCTGGTGCTGCTGTATCTGGTCGAAGGCGTCGTGCGCGCGATGGACCCCGGGCTCGGCGGAACTCTCGCGCTCGCGGAAGCGGTGCTGGCGGCGCTGCTTTTCGCCTGTGCGGTGTGGTACGCGCGGGTGTCCGCACCTTCGCGGCAGGCGCGCGCGCCGGTCTGAGCTGACAGGGGGCCGTCCGGAGCCCGTGCAGAGCGGGCCGCGGACAGCTTGCCCGCGGTCGCGCCCGGTCAGAGCAGCGGGTCAGAGCCGCGGGTCAGAGCTGCGGGTTCAGTTTCTCGAACTTGCCGTGCAGCTTGTTCAGCGCGTTGAGGTAGGCCTTCGCCGACGCGACGATGATGTCGGTATCGGCCCCCTGGCCGTTCACGATCTTGCCGTCCTGCGACAGGCGCACGGTCACTTCGCCTTGAGCGTCGGTGCCGGTGGTGATCGCGTTCACTGAGTACAGCAGCAGTTCGGTGCCGCTCTTGGCGACTGCCTCGATTGCCTTGAAGGCGGCATCGACCGGGCCCGACCCCTGGGCGCTGGTGCGGGCTTCCTTGCCGCCGACGGCGATCGTGAGTTCGGCCTGCGGAGTTTCTCCGGTCTCCGAGTGGAAGCGCGAGGCGAGCAGGCGGAAGTGCTCGTGTTCGGGCGTGACCCCCTCGTCGCTCATCAGTGCGTTGAGATCCTCGTCGAAGATCTCGTGCTTCTTGTCGGCGAGCTCCTTGAAGCGCGCGAAGGCGTGATTCAGCTGATCCTCCGACGCGACGACGATGCCGATTTCCTGCAGGCGGCTGCGGAAGGCGTTGCGGCCCGAGTGCTTGCCGAGCACGAGCTTGTTGGCACCCCAGCCCACGTCCTCGGCGCGCATGATCTCGTAGGTCTCGCGGTGCTTGAGCACGCCGTCCTGGTGAATGCCGGATTCGTGCGAGAAGGCGTTGGCGCCGACGATGGCCTTGTTGGGCTGCACCGGGAAGCCGGTGACGCCGGACACGAGCTTGGAGGCGGGGACGATCTGCGTCGTGTCGATGCGCGTGTCGCAGGGGAAGACGTCCTGGCGGGTGCGCACGGCCATGACGATTTCCTCGAGCGCGGCGTTGCCGGCCCGTTCGCCGAGGCCGTTGATCGTGCATTCGACCTGGCGCGCACCGGCCAGGACCGCGGCCAGCGAGTTGGCGACCGCGAGGCCGAGGTCGTTGTGGCAGTGCACCGACCAGATCACCTTGTCGGAGTTGGGTACGCGCTCGATCAGGGTGCGGAGGGTGTTCGCGTACTGGGTCGGGACGTTGTAGCCGACCGTGTCGGGGACGTTGATCGTCTTCGCGCCGGCCTCGATGACCGCGGTGAAGATGCGCACGAGGAAGTCGATCTCGGAGCGGCCCGCGTCCTCGGCCGAGAATTCGATGTCTTCGGTATATTCCTTGGCCCAGCCGATCGCCTTCACCGCCTGCTCGACGACCTGATCGGGCGTCATGCGCAGCTTCTTCTCCATGTGGATCGGGCTGGTCGCGATGAAGGTGTGGATACGGCCGCGCGCAGCGGGGCGGATCGCTTCGCCGGAGCGCCGGATGTCGTTCTCGTTGGCGCGGGCTAGCGCGCACACGGTCGATTCCTTGATCGCCTCGGCGATCGCGTGGACCGCTTCGAAGTCGCCGTTGGAGGCCGCCGGGAAGCCTGCCTCGATCACGTCGACGCGCATGCGTTCGAGCTGGCGGGCGATGCGCAGCTTCTCTTCCTGCGTCATCGAGGCACCCGGGCTTTGTTCGCCGTCGCGCAAGGTGGTATCGAAAATGATCAACTGGTCTTTCATCGTCGGCTCCTGCTGGAATGGTGGAAAACCGGATATGACAAGCGGCCGGCGCTGGGACGCTGGCGGAAGTCGGGCAACACGAGGTGGGTGGGTATATTTAGCGCGCGGGGCGCAGCAGCGGACCGAGCAGCAGCAGGTCCGCCGGGAGAAGGCGTAGCGACAGGAGGAGGTGGCCGCTGACGGAGTTCATGCGTGGGACTATAAACCGCGCATTTGGCCGAGCGCAAGGACGCGGCGGCGCCCGGCCGGATATCGGTGCGATTGCTGCCGACTATCGGGGCGCGCCGGGCTTGCGGCCGGTGAACATGGCGCGGACGAGGTTCTCCCGGTGCAGCAGGCTGCTGACGATGACGCCGGCGATATGCACGAAGACGATCGCGAGCATGGTGCTGGCGGCCACTTCATGCAATTCCTCGAGCCATTCGCCGCCGATGTCCTGATAGGTCGCGAAACCGCTCAGGGCGATCAGCGCGCCCAGTCCCAGCATGGCGAAGATCGCGATTGCGCCGGCGGGATTATGGCCGAGGTAGTGCCGGGGCTTCATCGCCAGCAGCGATTTCAGGTAGGAGGCGAGCTCGCGCGGGGAATAGATGAAGCTCGCGAAGCGCGCGTAGCGGGTGCCGACGAGACCCCACAGCAGGCGGAACACGGCGAGCCCGGCAAAGGTGTAGCCGAGCATCACGTGCAGGTCGCGCAGCCGTTCCGAGTCGGACGTGAGCCAGGCGCCCGCGAAGCACAGCGCGAAGCTCCAGTGGAAGAGGCGCGTCGGGACGTCCCACACGCGCACGGTGGCGGCTGTGCCGGCGGCGCTGGATGCTCCGCCTGCGGCGCTTGCAGAGGTGATGCTCGTGTTCATGAGCGTGCTCCGTTTTTGGGGATGCGGATGTCGCGTTCGCTGAAGTCGCCCTCGGCGGCGTTGCGGTGGCAGGCGGCACAGTTGGCGGCGCTCTTGACGGCCGCGCTGCGAAAGATGCCGGGGGTGATGCCGTCGTGGCCGTCGCGGTGTTCCTTGCGGAACCAGGGGGTGTCGCTGATGCGCAGCTGCGGGCGGCCGTCGCTGCCGGCGGTGTCGCGCCGCGCGGCGTTGGCGACGAGGAACTTCGTGATCGCGGCCGAGGTTTCGGCGTCTAGGCTGGCGTCGGAGCCGAAGTGCTTGTCGAGCCCGGCCATCATCGCGCGCCAGGACTCGGCACCGAGCAGCGCGGGCGGGAAGGCGATGTGGCAGCTGCCGCATTCGCTCCGATACTCGGGGTGATTGATGTTCAGGCGCTTGTTTTCGTCGTCGTCGGCGAGTGCGAGGCCGGTTGTGCCGGCGGCGACGGCAAGGGCGAGTGCGCGCAGGGCGCGGGCGGGGAAGGTGGCGGTCATGTCGTGGAGCTCCGTGTGGGTCAGCGGGGGGAATTCATCAGCCAGGCGACGACGTCGGCTTTCTCTGCGGGCGTGCAGGTGCGGCCGAGCACGTCCTTGCAGTTGCGGCCGAACCACTTCTCGACCGAGCGGGTGCTTGCGAGGCGCTCGGGATTGGCTGCCGGCGCCATCGGCTCGATCGCCTTGCCGGTGCTGGCGTGCTTGCCGCGTGCCGCGGGATTCTTGGTGTGGCAGGTGGAGCAGCTCCACTCGCCGCCGTGCGTGGCGGTGAAGAACTTTTCGCCGCGTTCGGCCGACGCGCTGAAGCCCGGCGTGGATTGCCGCGCCTCGGTCTGATAGCGGGCAAGGAAGTCGGCGGGCGTCTCCGCGCTGGCGAATCCGCTCGCGAGCAAGGCGGTGCCGGCCAGGAAAATCCGCAGGGGGTGGCTTTTCATGTTTGCTCCTTGTGCTGATGGTGGAACAATGTCTTTGGAATCGGATCGCCGGAGTGTCCGCTCTGGCTGCAGGACGTACTTTGCGCGGCAGAGCCTGAACGCACGGTGAAGGCGGCGTTCAGCTGCGGTTCAGTCCGGCGGCCTTACAACGGATGCCGGAAAGCTGCGCGCACGGTGCGCCCGGCATGGAAGGGAGTAATCGATGCGCACGCTTGTGACATCGGCTGTCGTGGGGATGGTCGTCGCAGCCTTGTCGATCGGTCCGGTCGCGGCCGGCGGTGACGACCACGATCACGACCGCGCGCGTGCGGCCCTCGAGCGCGGGGAGGTGCTGCCGCTGCGCACGATCCTCGACAAGGTCGAGCGCGAGCATCCGGGCAAAGTCGTCGAGGTCGAGCTCGAACGCGAGCACGGGCGCTGGATCTACGAGATCCGCCTGCTGCGCAGTGGCGGCGCGCTGGTGCGGCTGGACGTCGATGCGCGCGACGGAACCGTGCTCGGCGTCCGTTCGCGCGACGACAAGGGAGGGAAGCGCTGATGCACATCCTCGTCGTGGAAGACGAGCCCACGCTGGCGGAGCAGCTGTCGCAGGCGCTGCGCGAGTCGGGCTATGCGGTCGATTGCGCCGACAACGGGCGCGACGCGCATTTCATGGGCGAGGTCGAAGCGCTCGACGCGGTCGTGCTCGACCTCGGTCTGCCGCAGATGGACGGGCTGACGGTGCTGAAGAAGTGGCGCGCGGCGGGGCGGACGATGCCGGTGCTGATCCTGACCGCACGCGACAACTGGCACGAGAAGGTCGCCGGCATCGACGCCGGGGCCGACGATTACCTGACCAAGCCCTTCCACATGGAGGAGTTGCTCGCCCGCGTGCGTGCGTTGATCCGGCGCAGTGCGGGGCATGCGAGCCCGGAGCTGCGCTGCGGCCCGGTGCTGCTCGATACGCGCGGCGGGCGCGTCACGGTCGAAGGGCAGGCGGTGACGCTGACCAGCCACGAGCTGCGCGTGCTGAGCTACCTGATGCACCGCCAAGGGGAGGTCGTTTCGCGCGCCGAGCTGACCGAGCATATCTATGCGCAGGACTTCGAGCGCGATTCGAACACGATCGAGGTCTTCGTCGGACGTCTGCGCAAGAAGCTGCCGCCGGGCCTGATCGAGACCGTGCGCGGCCTGGGGTACCGCCTCGCATGTCCGGAATGAGCGGACGGAGCTCGCTGCGTGCGCGGCTGCTGGCCGGCAGCCTGGTGTGGATCCTGGGAACGCTGACCGTCACCGGCTGCGTGCTCGGCGATCTCTTCCGCCGCCACGTGGAGGATCGCTTCGAGGCGGAACTGCGCATCCACCTCGACCAGCTCACCGCGAGCGTCGAACTCGCCCCCGACGCGGGCTTGGCCCTGCGCACCGACCTGAGCGACCCGCGCCTGCGCAAACCCATGTCCGGGCTGTATTGGCAGGTGGACCGCGAGGGTGAGGACGCCGCGCGTGGCGTGCTGCGCTCGCGCTCCCTGTGGGATGCGACGCTCGCCGTTCCGGCCGACGGTCCGCGCGACGGCGAGGTGCATGTGCATCGCATCGACGGGCCGGATCGCGAACGCCTGGTGATGATGGAACGCATCGTGCGGCCGGAGGAAGCGGCCGCGCAGCCCCTGCGGCTGATCGTCGCCGCCGACGAGCGCGGCATGACGAGTCCGGTGCGCGAGTTCGTCGGGCTCCTCGTAATCGCGCTCGGCGTGCTCGCGGCCGGCTTGATCGCCGCGGTGCTGCTGCAGGTGTCGGTGGGTCTCGCCCCGCTGAAGCGTCTGCGCGAGCAACTCGCCGAGGTGCGCGACGGCCGCAGCCGGCGGCTCGCGGGCGCCTTCCCGAATGAGGTCCGGCCGCTCGTGGACGAACTCAACGCGGTGCTGCAGCACGATGCCGAGGTCGTCGAGCGCGCGCGCACGCAGGCCGGCAACCTCGCGCACGCGATCAAGACGCCGCTCGCGGTGCTGGGCAATGCCGCGCTGCGGGAGGAAGGGCCCCTCGCACGCCTGGTGGTCGAGCAGGTCGCGACGGCCCAGCGCCAAGTCGATTACCACCTCGCGCGTGCGCGTGCCGCCGCGGCGACGCAGGTACCGGGGCTGCGCAGCGCGCTGCGGCCGGCCGTCGAGGGGCTGGTGCGCGTGATGCAGCGCGTGCATGCGGAACGCAATCTGCACTTCGCGATCGAAGCGATTCCCGACGATGCGGTCTTCCGCGGCGAGGAGCAGGATCTGCAGGAAATGCTCGGTAATCTCATCGACAACGCGTGCAAGTGGGCGCGACGCGAGGTTGGGGTGACCGTCTCCGTGCGCGAAGGTGAAGTCGCGATCGTCATCGACGACGACGGCCCCGGCCTGCCGGCCGACGCGCGCGAGGCGATGTTCGCCCGCGGCGCACGCGCCGACGAAGAGATGCCCGGTTCCGGCCTCGGCCTCGGGATCGTGCGCGACCTCGCCCAGCTTTACGGCGGCCGTATCGAACTGGGGCAGGCGCCGGCTGGCGGGCTGCGTGCTGCGCTGTTCCTGCCCGCCGCTTGAGATCGTCCGGCCTGCCCCCAACTGAAAACCTTATTGTTGTAGCGAGAAGAGAAACGATGACTCCCGAACAGAACCGCTCCCTGATCACCGTCTGCCTGATGGCGGCCTTCGCCGACGGCCACAACGACCCGCGCGAACGCGACCATGTGCGGCGCACGGCCGAGTCGCTGTCGGCCGGTGCCGGCCTCGACGTCATGTCGCTGTACCAGGACGTGTTGCTGAAGCGTGTGTCGCTCGAGCAGGCCGTTTCAGGGCTGGATACGCCCGAGCTGCGCCAGCTCGCCTTCGAGATGGCGGTCGGCGTGTGCGATGCCGACGGCGTACACAATGCCGGCGAGACGGCCTTCCTGGAGCGCCTCGGCGCCCTGCTGCAGCTCGGGCGCAGCGACGCGGCCGCGATCGTGAACGCGGCCGACGCGCTCGCCGGGGCGCCGGTCGACAAGCCTCTGCCGGAGATGCCGGCCGTCCCTGTGCCGGCGACGCCCGCAGGGCCCGACCAGGCCGAACTCGACAAGATGATTCTCAATGCCGCGATCCTCAACGGTGCGCTCGAACTGCTGCCCGAGTCGCTCGCGTCGATGGCGATCATCCCGCTGCAGACGCGCCTCGTGTATCGCGTCGGCAAGGCCCACGGCTTCGAGCTCGATCGCGGCCACATCACCGATTTCCTCGCGACGGTCGGCGTCGGCCTGACGTCGCAGTATGTCGAGCAGTTCGGCCGCAAGCTCGTCGGCGGCCTGCTGGGCAAGGTCCTCGGCCGCGTCGGTCGGACGATTGGCAGCGAGGCCACCGGGTCGGCGTTCTCCTTCGCGACCACCTACGCGCTCGGGCACGTCGCGAAGCGCTACTACGCGGACGGGCGGCGGCTCGACGGGGCGGCGCTCAAGGCCGCCTTCGGCCAGCTCTTCGACAACGCCAAGGGGCTGCAGCAGCGCTACGCGCCCGAAATTGCCGAGCGTGCCCGCACGCTGGATCTGAAGAAGCTGACGGGCGAGCTCACGCGCTGAGCGGCTGCCTCCGGTGCGGGGCGGCCCGAGCTTGCCTTAAGGGGCGGTAGCTGCGCCCCTGGCCGCCTCACCTCAAGAGGTGCGCAACTCGACCCGGAATTCGCAGCCGCAGCCCTCGCGGGGGGACAGGGTGATCCGCCACCCCTGCCGGTCGCAGATGCGCTGCACCAGCGACAGCCCGATGCCGATGCCGTCGCCGCGCGTGCTGCCGCCGCGGGCGAACGGCCGGAACACCAGCGCACGCTCCGCCTCGGGAATGCCCGCGCCGGAATCCAGCACGGAAAAACCACCGTCGCGCAGCACCACGCGCACGAACCCCTTGTCGGTGTAGTGGATCGCATTGCGCACCAGGTTCGTCAGCACAGCGCGCAGCAGGGGGGCCGGATAGACCCCGTCGTCCACGCTTTCGCTGACGAAATCCAGCGCGAGGCCGCGTCCCGCCGCCTCGGGTTGCCAGCGGTGCAACTGCTCGGTCGCCACCGCGGCGAGCGAGGTGCCCACGAGCGTCGTGCCGCGCTCCTGCGGGGCGCGCGCGAGGCCCAGGAAAGTCTCCACCAGCTCCTGCATCTCGGCGCACGCGCGGGTGATGCGATCGAGCTGCGCGCGCTGTGGCGGTGCCAGGCCCTGCGCCTCGAGCAGTTCGCAGGAGCTGGCGATCACCATCAGCGGCGTGCGCAGCTCGTGACTCACATCGCTGGTGAAGAGCTGTTCGCGTTCCAGCGCCGCGCGCAGGCTGCCGAGCGTCTCATCGAACGCTGCGGCGAGCTTGCCGACCTCGTCGTCGGCGTATTCGGCGGCGAGTGGCGGTGCGAGCGGCAGCAGTTGGTCGCGGTGCTGCACCTGTCCCGACAGGCGCACGACCGGCGAGATCACGGTGCGCGCGAGCGCCCGGCCGAGCAGGGCCGCGGCGAGGATGGAAATCACGACCCCGGCGGTGACCGCGACGAACAGCATGGTCTCGCGCCGCTCGAAGTCCTCCTGGTCGAGCACAAGGACATGGCGCGTGCCGCTGCGGTCGCGTACCAGCACGTGATAGGCCTCGTCGTCGTTCTCGGTTTCATGCAGACCTTCCTGCAACGGCGCGAGCCATGCGGGCAGGGACGCGCTGGCGCCGACCGGTGCGACATAGAGGTCCAGGCCGGGGCCAAGCGCCGGAAACCGTCCCTCATCCGATTCCTTGAGGATGAAGTCGAGCTGGCGGTTCATCGCGTCGCTGACGAGGCGAGTTTCCACCGTGTCGATCGCGTTGACGACGATCAGCGCGAAGACTCCCGCGACGACTGCGGCCATCAGGACGAAAGCCGCGACGATGCGCGACGCGAGACTCTGCGGTGCCGCCATGTCAGATCCTTCGCCGCGTCGCCGCGCGCTGGCAAGCGCATGGGGGTTCACCGGAGCGCTTCATCCTGGAGCCTATGCCGCGGCCAGCCGGTAGCCGATCCCGTGCACGGTGTGCAGCAGCGGGGAGCCGAAGGGCTTGTCGATCTGCTGCCGCAGCGTGTGGATATGGCTGCGCAGGCTGTCGCTGTCGGGGGGAGAATCGCCCCACAGCGCGCTCTCGAGCGCCTCGCGCCGGACGACGCTGGGGCTCTTCTGCATCAGCAGTTCGAGGAGCTTCAGACCGATCGGTCCGACGTGCAGGGTCTGCCCGGCGCGCGTGACCGCGAGCGTGTCGAGGTCGAACTGCAGGTCCGCGACGCTGAGCACGCGCCGACCGCCACCCCGGCTGCGCTTGAGCACCGCGGCGATGCGGGCAGCGAGTTCGGACAGAGCGAAGGGCTTGGTCAGATAGTCGTCCGCCCCGGTGCGGAAGCCCTGCAGACGGTCGTCGAGCGTGTCGCGCGCGGTCAGCATGATGACCGGTATGTGGTTGCGCTCGCTGTCGCGCAGGCGCTGGCACAGCGTGAAGCCGTCCATGCCGGGCAGCATCACATCGAGCACGATCAGGTCGTACTGCTGGGTCGCGGCAAGATGCAGGCCGGTCAGCCCGTCCTGCGCGCAATCCACCTCGTAGCCTTTCAGCGCGAGGTAATCCGCGAGATTCGCAAGAATGTCGCGGTTGTCTTCCACCAACAGTAGCCGCATGCGGATTCCAGTCTCCAGTCGGACGCGGGGGGCGTCACGCCCCCGTCATTATCCGCGGTGTCGGCTGAATCGCGCCAGATTTGCCATGATCTCGACCATCGCCGAACGGATCGAAGCGATCGCCTCGTCCGCGCGGGCGAGCGGGCGATCGTCGCCGTCGGTCGCCTCGTTGCGCACGGCGCCGATCGCATTGACCGGGAAGGTCACCTTGTAGTTGTCGCCGATGTAGGCGAGGCGGTTCCAGTCGGCGGCCACGGCGTAGTCGCGGTGAAAATCCGCGGCGAGCAGATCGTGGCCCAGCGAGTAGTCCTCGGCGGGATTCTGCACGCCCAGCAGCGGCATCAGGGTCGCGGGAATGTCCAGGTGGCTGGTGATGCCGGCGACGACGCCGGGCATGCGACCGGGAACGCGAATGACCCCCGGCGTGCTCGTCTGGAAGCGGTTGAACTCCGCGCTGTGGCCCCAGCGGCTGCGCTCCATGAATTCCTCGCCGTGGTCGCCGAGCACGATCACGATCGTATTGTCGAGCAGCCCGCGCTTGTTCAGGTGGTCGATCATGCGCCCGATCTGGCTGTCCACATGGTGTGCCGCGTTGATGTAGCGGTTCTTGATCTGCCCGATCTGCGCGCCGAAGTCCGCCGTCAGGTAGTTGAAGTCCTGCAGCACCGGGGTGGCGATTTCCGCCTCGGGCGGATAGTCGTAGTTCGCGTGGGTCGACTCGAAGAACATGTAAGTCATGAACGGCCGGGCCGGATCGCGCCTGTCGATGAAGTCGATCAGCGCGTCGATGTTGCGCACGTCGCGCTGCCAGGCCGGCGCGCCGCCTTCGAGCGGGTGCAGATCTTCCGGGCGCATGTTGGCGAACACCGTCTTGTCGAAGGCCGGGTAGGTGAAGCGCTGGCTCGTGTTCAGGCTGAACTGGTAGTTCTGATGCTGCAGCACGTCCATCAGCACCGGCGCGCGGCGTGCGGCCAGCATCGGGAACCAGTAGTTGCCGTAAAGGCCGTAGAACATCGAGAACACGCCCATCTGCGTCATGTTGCCGCCGCTGAAGTGCTTTTCCAGGCGCACGGCGTCGTTCGAGAACGTCCACAGGCGCGGCATGATCTTCGGATCGAGCATGTCGAAGCGCAGCGACTCGGCGACCAGCCACACGATGTTCATGGGCTTGTCGGGCGCAGTCACGCGCAGCGGCTGCTGCGGATAGCTCAGGCTCTCGTCACGCACTTGCATGCTGCGCGCGGTCGCCTGATCGACCTTGAAGCCCAGGTTCTGCGCGAAGTTGCGGAAGGTCAGCGGCTGGTACAGCGGGAAACGTTCGCTGGCGAACAGGATGGGCTGGTAGTTCGACATTTCGCTGTAGCCGTAGGCGACGCGCTCGCCGGTGGTCAGCACGAAGAACAGCGCGAGCGCCCACGCCCCGCGCAGCCTCCACTCGCCTGCGCGCGTGTCGCTCCGCACTACCCACACCCACGCCGCCGCCTGCAGCGCACACAGCGCGAGGATGATCGCGCCGGCGGTGATTTCGGTGCTGCGGCTGGCGCCGAGCGACGCGATGCCGCCCGGCGTGAACACCAGGTTCACGACGAAGCCGTTGATGTGGAAGCCGTACATCTCGTGGATCACGCGGTCCGCGAAGAGCACCACCTGCGTGAAGCCCGTCACCACGATCACCGCCGCACCGAGGATCGCCTGCCCGCGCCGAAAGGTCTTTCGGCCGTCCAGCAGCGCGCGCAGTCCATGTCCGATCGCGACGCTCGGCAGCAGGTACATGAAGGCGTAGGACAGCGTCGCGGCGAGCGTCCAGCCGGCCACCGCCGGGCTCGCGTAGTCGCCCGCGTCCTGCTGCGAGAACAGCTGCACGAGCGCCACCAGCCAGGTGATCAGGAGATAGGCGTTGAGCTTGCGGGACGAGGGCAGGGCGGACATGCAGGACTCCGGATGCGGGCAGGCAAGGATGCTCGCAGTCCGGCCGTCAAGCGGCGCTCAAGGCCTGGTGAAGAATTCGTGAAAGCCCGGGAACCGGGCGCCCCCAGCCGCGGATGCGGGCGGGGAGGACAGGCGGACGTCGGGCGTCCGCCACCCTGCTGTGCCTACTTCGGAGCGGAGTCCGCTTCGTCCTCGCCCTTGCCTGCAGCCTGCGGGGCCGGCGCGGCAGCGCTCTCTCCCGCGCGCCGTTTCTTCATCCAGCGCATCACATACACGACGTAGCCGGACCCGGCGTAGACGAGGAAGAGCCCGAAGAGCACGCCCGGCGGGTAGCTGGACACCAGCGCGAACGCCATCACCAGCGCGATCACGACGATGAAGGGCACGCTCTTGCGCAGGTTGATGTCCTTGCCGCTCCAGAACAGCACGTTGCTGACCATCGACACGCCCGCGAAGATCGTGAGCATGCCGGCAAGCCAGCGCACGTCCTGGCCGGCGAGCCCCAGGTCGGTGACGACCCACACCAGGCCGGCCACCAGCGCAGCCGCAGCCGGGCTGGGCAGGCCCTGGAAGAAGCGCTTGTCGATGACGTCGATGTTGGTATTGAATCGGGCCAGGCGCAGCGCGGCGCCCGCGCAATAGATGAAGGCCGCGATCCAGCCGAATTTCCCGGTGTCCTTGAGCGCCCATTCATACACCACCAGCGCGGGCGCCGCGCCGAACGACACCATGTCGGATAGCGAGTCGTATTCGGCGCCGAAGGCGCTCTGCGTGCGCGTCAAGCGCGCGACGCGGCCGTCCAGGCCGTCCAGCACCATCGCCACGAAAATCGCCACGGCCGCCACTTCGAAGCGTTGATTCATCGCCTGCACGATCGCATAGAAGCCGGCGAACAGGGCAGCGGTGGTGAACAGGTTGGGCAGGATGTAGATGCCGCGGCGGCGTTTTTCGTTCGAGATCAGTGGCATGGAAGATGACGTTCCTGCGCAGGGCTGGTGCGCGTGGTGGCCGGTTGCCGATTCTAACGCAGCGCGGGGTGGCCGGGATGACCACCCCGTCGGTGGCGCGCGATCAGGGGAGTTCGGCGAGGATGGTGCTCGAGGCCGAGACCTTGTCGCCGATCGTTACGCGTGCGCGCGTTCCCGGCGGCAGGTAGAGGTCGACGCGCGAGCCGAAGCGGATGAAGCCGTAGCGCTGCCCGCGCGCGACCTTGGCGCCCGGTTCGACGTAGCACAGGATGCGGCGAGCGACGAGGCCGGCGACCTGTACGCAGGTCACGTCCTGGCCGTCGCTCGTCACGAGGTGCAGGGCGTTGCGTTCGTTCTCGACCGAGGCCTTGTCGAGCGCGGCGTTCACGAAGCGTCCGGCGTTGTACCAGCGCTGCTTGACTTCGCCGTCGACGGGAATGCGGTTCGAATGGACGTTGAAGACGTTCATGAATACGCTGATCTTCACGCAGTCGCGGTCGAGGTAGGGGTCGCGCACCGGCTCGATCGCCACGATGCGGCCGTCGGCCGGCGCCAGGACATCCTTGGGCCCTTGCGGGATCGGGCGGGGCGGATCGCGGAAGAACTGCACGACGAACGCGAACAGGATCCAGAAGGGAAGGGCCCAGCCGAACCCGGCCGAGGTGTTGATCACCAGCACCACGACCAGCGTGATCGCGATGAACGGCCAGCCTTCGCGTGCCAGGATGGGATGAGGATAGTTGCTGTTGGACATGGCGTACCCGATATGAAAAAGGCCGGGCCCGCGCGCACGGCGCAGCCCGGCCTGTTATGCCGACGCGGCTCAGTTCTTCGACTGGTCGACCAGCTTGTTCTTCTTGATCCACGGCATCATGTCGCGCAGCTGACCACCGACCTGTTCGATCGGGTGGGCGGCGTTGAGGCGACGACGCGCCGTCATCGACGGGTAGTTGGTCTTGCCTTCCTGGATGAACATCTTCGCGTATTCGCCGGTCTGGATGCGCTTCAGGGCGGCGCGCATCGCTTCGCGCGACTGTGCGTTGATGACTTCGGGGCCGGTCACGTACTCGCCATACTCGGCGTTGTTCGAGATCGAGTAGTTCATGTTCGCGATGCCGCCTTCGTACATCAGGTCGACGATCAGCTTCAGTTCGTGCAGGCACTCGAAGTAGGCCATCTCGGGCGCGTAGCCGGCTTCGGTCAGCGTCTCGAAGCCCATCTTCACCAGCTCGACGGCGCCGCCGCACAGCACGGCCTGCTCGCCGAACAGGTCGGTCTCGGTCTCTTCACGGAAGTTGGTCTCGATCACGCCGCCCTTGGTGCCGCCGTTGGCAGCAGCGTACGACAGGGCGATGTCCTTGGCCTTGCCCGAACGGTCCTGATGCACCGCGATCAGCGAGGGAACGCCGCCGCCCTTGAGGTATTCCGAACGCACGGTGTGGCCGGGGCCCTTGGGGGCGACCATGATCACGTCCAGATCCTCACGCGGGATGACCTGGTTGTAATGCACGTTGAAGCCGTGCGCGAAGGCCAGCGTTGCGCCTTTCTTGATGTTCGGTTCGATGTCGTTGTAATACACGCCCGGGATGTTCTCGTCCGGCAGCAGGATCATCACGACGTCGGCGCCCTTGACTGCCTTGGCGACTTCCTCGACCTTCAGGCCGGCCGCTTCGGCCTTCTTCCACGACGCGCCGTCCTTGCGCAGGCCGACGGTGATCTTGCAGCCGGAATCCTTCAGGTTCTGGGCGTGGGCGTGGCCCTGCGAGCCGTAGCCGATGATGCTGATCTTCTTGCCCTTGATGAGGGAGAGGTCGGCGTCCTTGTCGTAATAGACTTTCATGCTTTTCCTTTTTCGCTTTCGGTGGGGATGTTGCCCGGCCGCCGCCATGATAAGGGCGGACGTGCCGGTCGCAAACGGTTGGGTGCTGTCCGGAAGGGTGGCCTGCGGCCGGGGGTCAGACCTTCAGGATGCGGTCGCCGCGGCCGACGCCGCAGACGCCGGAGCGCACCGTTTCCAGGATCAGCGCCGGGTCGATGGCACTGATGAAGGCATCGAGCTTCGACTGGTTGCCGGTCAGTTCGATGACGTAGGACGTGTCGGTGACGTCGATGATGCGCGCGCGGAAGATCTCCGCCATGCGCTTCATCTCCTCGCGGTCCTTGCCGGTAGCGCGGACCTTGGTGAGCATCAGCTCGCGCTCGATGTGCGCGGCCTCAGAGATATCGACGACCTTGACCACTTCGACCAGCTTGTTCAGCTGCTTGGTGATCTGTTCGATGATGTCGTCCGATCCGGTGGTGACGATGGTCATGCGCGACATCGAGGCATCCTCGGTCGGCGCGACGGTCAGGGATTCGATGTTGTAGCCGCGGGCGGAAAACAGGCCCGACACGCGCGACAGGGCGCCAGATTCGTTCTCGATCAGCAGGGAGATGACGTGTCTCATGGTGTGTCTCTGGTCGATGCTTATAGGTCTTCGGCGGACAGGATCATCTCGGTGAGCCCCTTGCCGCCCTGAACCATGGGGTACACGTTTTCGGTCTGGTCGATCTGGAAATCGAGGAACACCAGATCGTTCTTGCGTGCGAAGGCCTCGCGCAGCGCGCCCTCGACGTCCGACGGCCGGTCGATGCGCAGACCCACGTGGCCGTAGGCTTCCGCAAGCTTTGCGAAGTCGGGCAGCGAGTCCATGTAGGACTCGGAATAGCGCTCGCCGTGGAAGAGCTGCTGCCACTGGCGCACCATGCCGAGGTAGCGGTTGTTCAGGTTGCAGATCTTGATCGGCAGGCGGAACTGCTTGCAGGTCGACAGTTCCTGGATGTTCATCTGGATCGAGGCTTCGCCGGTCACACAGGCCACCTGCTTGTCCGGGTGCGCGAGCTGCGCGCCCATCGCGTAGGGCATGCCGACACCCATCGTGCCGAGGCCGCCGGAGTTGAGCCAGCGACGCGGCTTGTCGAAGCGGTAGTACTGCGAGGCCCACATCTGGTGCTGGCCGACGTCGGAGGTCACGATCGCGTCGCCGCCGGTGACTTCCCACAGTTTTTGGATCACGAATTGCGGCTTGATGATCTCGTCCGAATTCTTGTACTTCATGCACTCGCGGCTGCGCCACTCATCGACCTGCTTCCACCACGAGCCGAGCGTGTCGGGGTTCGGGCGGGCGGCATTGGCCTCGAGCTGGCGGATCATCTCCTCGAGCACGTCCTTGAGGTCGCCGACGATGGGTACGTCAACCCGCACGCGCTTCGAGATCGACGACGGGTCGATGTCGACGTGGATGATCTTGCGCGGCTCTTCGGCGAAGTGCTCCGGATTGCCGATCACGCGGTCGTCGAAGCGGGCGCCGACGGCGAGCAGCACGTCGCTGTAGTGCATCGCCATGTTCGCTTCGTAGGTGCCGTGCATGCCGGGCATGCCGAGGTACTGGCGGTCGCTGGCGGGATAGCCGCCCAGGCCCATCAGCGTGTTCGTGATCGGGAAGCCCAGCATGCGCGTGAACTTGGTGAGCTGTTCGGCCGCGTTCGCGAGGACCACGCCGCCGCCGGTGTAGATCATCGGGCGCTTGGCTTCGAGCAGCAGTTGCACGGCCTTGCGGATCTGGCCCTGGTGGCCCTTGACGACCGGGTTGTACGAGCGCATCGAGACCTCTTTCGGGTACTCGAATTCGCACTTGTGTGCGCTCACATCCTTCGGGATGTCGACCAGCACCGGGCCGGGGCGACCGGTCTTCGCGAGGTAGAAGGCCTTCTTGATCGTCACGGCGATGTCGCGCACGTCCTTGACGAGGAAGTTGTGCTTCACGCAGGGACGGGTGATGCCGACGGTGTCGACTTCCTGGAAGGCGTCCTGGCCGATCGCGGCGGTCGGTACCTGGCCGCTGATGATGACCATCGGGATCGAATCGCAGTAGGCGGTGGCGATACCGGTGACGGCATTGGTGGCGCCGGGGCCGGAGGTCACGAGCGCGACACCGACGTTCTCGGTGCTGCGGGCATAGCCGTCCGCGGCATGCACGGCGGCCTGTTCATGGCGCACCAGCACGTGGCGCACCTTGTCCTGATTGAACAGCGCGTCATAGATGTAGAGTACCGCGCCGCCGGGATAGCCGAAGACGTAATCGACCTTTTCTTCCTGCAGACACCTGATTACAATTTCTGCTCCACTCAGCACCATCGCAAACTCGCTATTCTTACGGTCCGAAACGATGAACGTTACCGGTCAGGCGCAGTTTGGTCAAGGCTGCTGCGGCATCGCACAACGGCCTGAATAACCGGTTTTCATAAGGATCCAGAACTGGCTAACCGGGCAGAACTCTCCGCATTTCTCCAGGGTGTCGAAAAGCGTGCGTTCAAGCAGGCGGTGTACGCGCTGCGCAACGACGACGCGGCGCTGGATGCGGTGCAGGATGCGATGCTCAAGCTCTCGGTCAGCTATGGCGAGCGTCCTGCGAACGAATATCCGATGCTGTTCCAGCGCATCCTGCAGAACGTCATCTACGACGCGCTGCGGCGGCAGAAGGTGCGCAACACATGGACGACGCTGTTGTCATCCTTCGTCGGCGACGACGAGCAGGACGGCGACAACGATCCGCTCGACACCCTTGCCGGGGAACCCGACGAAGCGAAGGCCGACACGCCGCACGGGCAGTACGAGCGTGCGCGCACGATGGCCGCGATCGAGCGGGAAATCGAGCGGCTGCCTCCCCGTCAACGGGAAGCCTTCCTCATGCGTTACTGGGAGGAGATGGACATTGCCGAGACCGCTGCAGCGATGGGCTGTTCCGAGGGGAGCGTGAAGACGCATTGTTCGCGCGCCACGCAGACGCTGGCGGCGGCCCTGAAAGCGAAGGGAATCCAGTTATGAACGACGAAGCTATTGCCCGCAGGGTCGCGGTCCACCTGTCGGCGGCGGCGCGCGGCGTGGACGGCGATGTCGCGGACCGTCTGCGGCTCGCGCGCGAGCGCGCCCTCGCCGCGCATCGGCCGGCGCAGCCGGGGTTCGGCGCGAAGATCGGCAGCGCGCTGCGGCGCCTGTTTCCGCCCATGATGCGTCCGGCGGCGGTCGCGGCGGCGATCCTCGTTGCGGTGCTGGCGGGCGATTACTGGACCACCTGGCTGCGCGTGAGCGAGATGGAGGAGGTCGATACGGCGCTGCTGATCGACGACCTGCCGATCGACGCCTATCTGGATTCGGACTTCAAGGCATGGCTGCAGGACGACTCGCAATCCTGATCCTGGCGGCCGCCCTGAGCGGTCCGGCCTCCGCCGCGGTGGCGCCGATCGGCGCACCGTCGTGGTCCGGCCTGACGGCCGGGCAGCGTTCGGTGCTCGCGCCGCTGTCGGACGACTGGAACGCGATGAGCGAAGTCCAGCGCCAGCGCTGGCTGGGGGTTGCCAACCGTTACTCGCGCCTGACACCGGAAGAGCAGGCTCGCATCAGTGCGCGCATGCGCGACTGGGCGAACCTGCGGCCGGACCAGCGCGAGCGCGCGCGTGACCAGTACCGCGCGTTGCGCAGCATTCCGCGCGAGCGGCGCGAGTCGCTGCAGGAACAATGGCAGCGCTACCGCAGCATTCCGCCGCAAGAGCGCCAACTCAAGTCTGGCCCGCGCATCGTGCGCCCCTTACAGCGACCGCCCGTGCGCGGCTCCAAGGAATGAAGAAACAAGACCCCAGACGCAATACCCCGGCCCCGTCCGGCAACGCTGAATCCCGTTCCGCAAACCACGCACAGGTCGTCCCGCAGATCGTCGCGCAGGTCGTTGAACTCGCCGGCCTGCGCCGCCGGCTGGCGAGCCTGCTGTACGAGGGCTTGCTGCTGCTGGGTGTGCTCGCACTTGCCTTCCTGGTGCCCTACCTCGTGCTCGGCGTCGTGTTCGGCATCGCGCCGGCGGGGTGGGTGGCATGGCTGCACATCTACGTCGTGCTGGGTGCGTATTTCATCTGGTACTGGCGCCGGCGCGGCCAGACGCTCGCGATGCAGACCTGGAAACTGCGCCTGGTGACGGCGGATGGCCATGCGCCCGGCGTGGCGACCGGCTGGCTGCGCTACACGCTCGCGTGGCCGTCGCTGCTGTGCTTCGGCCTGGGGCTCGCGTGGGCGCTGATCGATCGCGATCGCCAGTTCCTGCACGACCGCCTTGCCGGCACGCGCATCGTGCTGCTGCCCTGACGCAGGCGTCGGGCCGCGCGGGGGGCGTATACTCGCGGTTTGTCCCGTACGCGGCCGGACAGCCGGAGAAATAATGAAAAGCGAACACGCCCCGACCATTCAACGATCCGACTACACGCCACTGGCGTGGACCATCGACGACATCGAGCTGCATTTCGCGCTCGACCCTGTGGCGACCCTGGTGACGAGCCGGCTGCGCTGTGCGCGTCGCGCGTCGCGAGTGGAGCCCCTGCGCCTGCTGGGCGAGGAGCTCGAGCTCGTGAGTGTGAGCATCGACGGCGTCCCGGCCGGGGCCGGGCAGCTCACCCGGGGGGAGGGCTGGATCGAGATCGCGCTCGATGCCGCCAGGGCCGAGGTCTGCATCGTCACGCGCATCAACCCGCAGGCGAACACCACGCTGTCCGGCCTCTACGTGTCGCGCGGCGGTTTCTTCACGCAGTGCGAGGCCGAGGGCTTCCGCCGTATCACCTACTTCCCGGACCGCCCCGATGCGATGACGCGCTTCACCGTGACGCTGGAGGCCGACGCCACGGAGTGCCCGGTGCTGCTGTCGAACGGCAACCTCGTCGCGCAGGGGGCGCTCGAAGGCGGTCGCCACTTTGCGAAGTGGGTCGACCCCTTCCCCAAGCCGTCCTATCTCTTCGCGCTGGTCGCGGCGAAGCTGGTCGCGCAGGAACGTCGCGTCACGACCGCTTCCGGGCGCGAGGTGCTGCTGCAGGTGTGGGTCGAGGAGGGCAATCTCGACCGCACGCCGCACGCGATGGATTCGCTGGTGCATGCGATGCGCTGGGACGAGGAGGTGTTCGGCCTGGAGCTCGATCTCGACCGCTTCATGATCGTCGCCGTCAGCGACTTCAACATGGGCGCGATGGAGAACAAGGGCCTCAACATCTTCAACGCGAAGTACGTGCTCGCGAAGCCCGACACGGCGACGGATGTCGACTACGAGAACATCGAGAGCGTCGTCGCGCACGAGTACTTCCACAACTGGACCGGCAATCGCGTGACGTGCCGTGACTGGTTCCAGCTGACGCTCAAGGAAGGCCTGACGGTGTTCCGCGACCAGCAGTTCTCCGCGGACATGCTCGCGCACGCCGCGGGCGACGCGGGCGACGCGGGGGCGGCGTCGGCGCGTGCGGTCAAGCGCATCGATGACGTGCGCGTGCTGCGTGCGGCGCAATTCCCCGAGGATGCGGGGCCGATGGCGCACCCCATCCGGCCGGAGCGCTACCAGGAGATCAACAACTTCTACACCGCGACGGTGTATGAGAAGGGCGCCGAAGTCATCCGCATGCTGCATACCCTGCTGGGCGCGGAAGGCTTCCGCAACGGCATGGACCTGTACTTCAGCTACCACGACGGCCAGGCGGTGACCTGCGACGACTTCGTCGATTGCATGGCGGAAGCGAACAGCTACGACCTCGACCAGTTCATGCTGTGGTACAGCCAGGCGGGCACGCCGCGCGTGAAGGCGGCCGGCGCGTGGGACGCGGCGAGCGGCAGCTACGCGCTGACGCTGTCGCAGCACACGCCGCCGACACCGGGGCAGGCCGACAAGGCGCCGCTGGTGATCCCGGTCGCGGTGGGCCTCATCGGGCCCGACGGCAAGGACCTGCCGCTGAGTCTGGACGGGGAAAACCACGGCGGCGCGACGACGCGCGTGCTGGTGCTTTCGGCAGCGGAGCAGACTTTCCGCTTCGTCGGCCTCGTCGCCGAGCCCGTGCCCTCGGTGCTGCGCGGGTTCTCGGCGCCGGTGATCCTCGAGCTCGACGAGAGCGACGAGCGGCTCGCCTTCCGCATGGCGCACGACGCCGATGCCTTCAATCGCTGGGACGCGGCGCAGCGCTATGCGGAGCGCGTGATCCTCGCGCTCGCGGTGGACGCCGCCGCCGGGCGCGCGCTCGCGTTGCCGGCGGCCTTCGCGCAGGCCTTCCGCACGCTGCTGAACGATGCGGCGCTCGACCCGGCGTTTCGCGCGCAGGCGGCGACGCTGCCGTCGGAGACCTATCTCCTTGAAAGGATGGAGCCCGCCGATCCGGCCGCGCTGCGCGCTGCGCTGATGCATCTGATGCGCGAACTGGGCAACCGGCTGGCGCCGGACTGGCAGGCGATCTGCGTGGCGATGGAGGTGTCGGGCGAGTATCGCTATCAGCCCGGCGACGCGGGCCGGCGTGCGCTGGCCAATCTCGCGCTGAAGTACCTCGCGGCCGGTGGCGTGAGCGACGGGCTAGCGCGCGCGGAGACGCAGTTCGCGCGCTTCGGCAACATGACCGAGGGCTTCGGCGCGCTCGCGGCTCTGGTGCAGAGTGCGAGCCTCGTGCGTGAGGCGGCGCTGTCGCGCTTCCATGAGCGTTACCGCGACGATGCGCTGGTGCTCGACAAGTGGTTCGCGCTGCAGGCTTCGGCCTGGCGCTGGGATTCCGCGGCGGCGCCGGTGCTGGAGCGTGTGCGGGCGCTGATGGACGACCCGGCCTTCAGTCTCGCCAATCCGAACAAGGTGTATGCGCTGCTGGGAAGCTTCTTCCGTGCGAACCCGGCCGAATTCCATGCTCCGGACGGCAGCGGGCACGCATTCTGGGCCGATCAGGTGATCGCGCTCGACAGCCGCAACCCGCAGGTCGCGGCGCGCATGGCGCGGGCGCTGGAGAACTGGCGCCGCTTCACGCCGGCATTGCGGCAGAGCATCCGCGCGCAGATCGCGCGGGTCGCCGCGACGCCGGGGCTGTCGCCCGACGTCGCGGAGATCGTCGGCAAGGCGCTTGCGGACTGAGTGCCCGCGGCATCGGCACGACAGGACAGGCGGGTCGCGGTGTCCGCGGCCCGCCGGATGTTCAGGTGGTGAGCTCGCCGGCGATGTAGTTCGACAGGTGGTTGATCGTCTTTTCCTGCAGGTCGATGATGGATTTGACGACGTCGCCGATCGTGACGATGCCGACGATGTGCCCGTGCTCGACCACCGGCAGGTGACGGAAGCGGTTCTCCGTCATGATGTTCATCACCGCGTCGATCGCCAGCGACGGGGTGATCGTGCACACATTGGGCGTCATCACGTCGCCCACGGTGGCTTCGCGCGAATTGAGGCCCTTGAGGACGAGTTTTCGCGCGTAGTCGCGTTCGGTGAAGATGCCGACCAAGCGATCGTTCTCGAGCACCAGTACCGAGCCGATATCGTGTTTGGCCATCATCGCCAGGGCGTCGAGGACGCTGACGGCGGGCGTCACCGAGTGCGTCGTCGTGCCCTTCTGTTCAAGAATCTGCCGCACTGTCACAGTTGTCGCAAGCATCGTGTCCCTCCGTTCGTGTTAGGCATTCACGCGGCTCTCCGCTTGTTCGGGAGCATGCTGGCATAGCTTGAAACGAACCGGGCGCGGATGCAAGTGTGCAGTGCTCCGCAGGGCCGTCCCGGCCCCGCACGGGTCAGATTTCGAGGTTGTCGATGAGGCGGGTGCGACCGAGCTTGGCCGCGGCGAGGACGACGAGCGGGTCGTCGGCATGGACCGGGGGCTGCAGGTCGGCCTGACGGCGCACGGCGACGTAGTCGGGTTTCCAGCCGTGTGCGGCGAGTTCAGCGACGGCTATGGTCTCGAGCTTGAGGAAGTCGTGGTCGCCGCGGCGCACTGCGTCGCAGATGCGTGCGAGCTGGCGATAGAGGCGCGGTGCCTCGGCACGCTCGTCGGGCGAGAGGTAGCCGTTGCGCGAGGACAGCGCGAGGCCGTCGTCGGCGCGCACGGTCTCGCCCGGCAGCACTTCGATGGGGATCGCGAGTTGGCGCACCATGTTGCGCAGGACCATCAGCTGCTGGTAGTCCTTCTTGCCGAACAGCGCGACGTCGGGCTGCACGATGTTGAGGAGCTTCAGCACGACGGTTGCGACCCCGCGGAAGTGGTCGGGGCGGAATTCGCCCTCGAGGATGCTGATCTGCGCCGGCGCCGGGTCGACGTGGTAATGCTGCGGTTCGGGGTACATCACCTTCTCGTCCGGGGCGAACACGTGCGCGACGCCCGCGGCCTCCAGCCGTTCGCAGTCCGCCACGAGCGTGCGCGGATAGCTGTTGAAGTCTTCGCTGGGGCCGAACTGCAGGCGGTTGACGAAGATGCTGGCGATGACGCTGTCGGCCTTCTCGGCCGCCTGGCGCACGAGGTCGATGTGGCCGTCGTGGAGGTTGCCCATCGTCGGAACGAAGGCAACCTTGCCGGCGGCCCTGCGCGCGGCGCGCAGGCTGTCGATGGAGGTGTGGATCTGCATGGCGTGTTCCCTGCGGGTGGGGCGGGCGGTCAGTAGCAGTGTTCGGCGGCGGGGAAGCTGCCGTCCTTGACCGCGCGGACGTAATTGGCGACGGCTTCCTCGATGCTGGCGGCGCCGGGCATGAAATTCTTGACGAAGCGCGCCTTGCGGCCGGGATAGACGCCGATCATGTCGTGCAGCACGAGGACTTGGCCGTCGCAGGACGCGCCGGCACCGATGCCGATCGTCGCCATCGAGGTGAGGCTGGCGGTGACTTCGCCGGCGAGGCCGGCGGGGACCATCTCCATTACCATCAGCGCGGCGCCGGCCTGCTCCAGCGCGAGCGCATCCGCCTTGAGCTGTGCGGCACCGGCTTCGCTGCGGCCCTGCACGCGGTAGCCGCCGAGCTGGTTCACGGACTGCGGCGTGAGGCCGATGTGTGCGCATACGGGTACGCCGCGCTCGACGAGGAAGCGGGCCGTCTCGGCCATGAAGGCGCCGCCTTCGAGCTTGACCATGTGGGCGCCGGCCGCCATCAGGCGTGCGGCGTTGCGCAGGGCCTGCTCGGGGCTTTCCTGGTAGCTGCCGAAGGACATGTCCGCGACGATGAAGAGGCGGGTGTTGGCGCGGGCGACGCATTCGGTGTGGTAGACCATCTGGTCCAGCGTCACCGGCAGGGTCGATTTCTGGCCCTGCACGACGTTGCCGAGGGAATCCCCGACCAGCGCGACGTCAACGCCGGCGCGTTCGAGCAGCGCGGCAAAGCTCGCGTCGTAACAGGTGAGCATGGCGATCTTGCGCCCTTCGGCGCGCATCTTGGCAAGCTCGGACAGGGTGACGGGTTTTTCGTCCTGGAGGTAGCTCATCGGGGTTCCTCGGGAGAGGCGCGTTTATTCTTGAAGTCCGCGCAGGTGCAAGCCGTTTCGTGGTCCGCCGGTCGTTCGCTCAGGCGGCGTAACCGAAGAATTCGCGATAGCTGCGCATGTTGCGCAGGCGATCGAGCAGGAGTTCGAAGTCATCATCGTGGTCGACCGGGTTGAGGACTTCGGCATCGACGATGAACAGCGGCGCGGCATCATACTGGTAGAAAAAGCGTGCGTAACGCTCGGCGACGCGTTCCAGATATTGCTCGGTGATGCGCCGCTCGGTGTCGAGGCCGCGCCGGCGGACGCGTTCGACCAGCGTTTCGGGTTTGGCCTGCAGGTAGATGATGAGGTCCGGCTTGGGCGGCGAAGCGGGTTTCATCGCGTCGAACACGCGCTGGTAGAGCGCGAGTTCGTCGGGCGCGAGGTTCAGCGCGGCGAACAGGGGGTCCTTGTCCAGCACGAAGTCGGACACCACGCGTTGGTGCTGATCCATCGTCTCGGCGACGATGGCGAGCTGGTCGAAGCGCTGGAACAGGAAGTGCAGCTGGGTGGACATCGCCCAGCGCTCGGCGTCCTGGTAGAAGCGGCCGAGGAAGGGGTTCAGTTCCGGTTGCTCGAACAGCGCCCGGGCGTCGAGGCGTTCTGCAAGCCTCCGGGCGAGCGAGGTCTTGCCCGCGCCGATGGGGCCTTCGACCACGATGTAGCGTGCCTTGTCGAGCATGCAGGAAAGTCGCCTTTAGTTTCTGAAGATGAAATATACCGCGCCAAGCATACACAGGGCGGCCCAAAGATAGTCAAGCTTGATCGGCTGCTTCATGTACAGCACGACGAAGGGGACGAAGACGAGCAGGGTGATCACTTCCTGCATGATCTTGAGCTGGGCGATGCTCAGCTCGGTCGCACCGATGCGGTTGGCCGGCACCTGCAGCAGGTATTCGAACAGCGCGATGCCCCAGCTGACGATGGCGGCGATGAACCAGGCCTTGGACTGCATGTTCTTGAGATGGCCGTACCACGCGAAGGTCATGAAGACGTTCGATGCGGTGAGCAGCATCGCGGTCTGCACCCAGGCGGGCAGGGTCTGCATCCAGGCGGTCATGGGCAATTCGGCGTTGCGCGCGGATCAGGGAAGGCGCTCGATGCGCTGGTCGCGCACGGTGTCGAGCAGGTCCGCCGCGCGGCCGCGGCCGGGGATGTCGGTGTCGGGCGCGATCTCCGCGAGCGGGACGAGCACGAAGGCGCGCAGGTGCATGCGCGGGTGCGGGACGTCGAGGCCGGGCAAAGCGATCGTCGCGTCGCCGTAGAGGAGCAGGTCGAGGTCGAGGGTGCGCGGGGCGAGGTCGGCCTCGCGCCGGCGCCCGTGCGAACTCTCGAGGCCGAGCAGGGCCGCGAGCAGGTCCGGCGCGGTCAGCGTCGTGTCGATCGCAGCGACGGCGTTGAGGTAGTCGGGATGGCCGGTGACGCCGATCGGCGCGGTGCGGTAGAGGCTGGAGCGCCCGACGAGGCAGGTGCCGGGCAGGGCGTCGAGCGCGGCGAAGGCGCTGTCGAGTGCCACGGCGGCGTCTCCCAGGTTGGCGCCCGAGGGCGACGAACGCGCGCACCGGGCCGGGGCCCGGTGGCGGGTGGCGACCAGTCATGATGCGTCGCTGCTTGCCGTGGCCTCCGCTGCGCCCGCGGACGGCTTGCGGCGGCGACGGCGGCGCTTGCGCTCGATGGTCTCGCTGGCGGTCGGCGTCTCGGCGAGGAGCGCTTCGCGTGCGTCGTGGCCGGCGTGGGCGAAGCGGTCCCACCAGTCGGGCAGTGCGGCGTCGAGCTCGCCGGACTGGGCGCGCAGGCGCAGAAAGTCCCACGCGGCGCGATAGCGCGGCTGTTCGATGAGGCGGTACGGCGCCTTGCCGCTGCACTTCTCGAAGCGCGGCTGCAGGGCCCAGATTTCCTTGATGTCGCCGACGATGCGCTTGGTGATCGCGAGCTTGCCGGCCTGCCTGTCGAGCACTTCGTCCATCGCGGCGAAGAGCGCGGGCTGGGTGTGTTCGCCTTTTGCCTTGCGTGCTTCCCAGTCGGCGAGCACTTCGTGCCACAGCAGGGTCGCGAACAGGAAGCCGGGGGACAC
The DNA here is from genome assembly GCF_001190925.1 of Azoarcus sp. CIB. Taxonomy (NCBI): domain Bacteria; kingdom Pseudomonadati; phylum Pseudomonadota; class Betaproteobacteria; order Rhodocyclales; family Zoogloeaceae; genus Azoarcus; species Azoarcus sp. CIB. The sequence goes on along the minus strand of NZ_CP011072.1, from coordinate 3,932,845 downwards.
GGGTTTGTCGGCGCGTACGCGATCGTCGGTGTTTTCCAGCGACAGCCACACGAAGCGCTCGCCCATGGGCTGCTCGAGAATCACGTCGAGGAGCGGCAGCAGGCCGTGGTGCAGGCCTTCTTCGCGCAGCTGTTTCAGGCATTTGACCGCGTAGCCGGAGAACAGCAGCTTGAGCATCTCGTCGAAGAGGCGCGCCGCGGGGACGTTCTCGAGGAGTTCCGCCATCTCGCGGATGGGGTTGCGCGCGGCCGGGTCGAGCGTGAGGCCGAGCTTGGCGCCGAGGCGCACGCCGCGCAGCATGCGCACCGGGTCCTCGCGGTAGCGTGCCCGCGGATCGCCGATGATGCGCAGCGTCTTCTGCTTGAGGTCGGCGACGCCGTGGTGGTAGTCGAGGATCGTTTCGGTGGTCGGGTCGTAGTACAGCGCGTTGACGGTGAAGTCGCGGCGCGTGGCGTCCTCGGCCTGCGAACCGTACACGTTGTCGCGCAGCACGCGCCCGTGCTCGTCGGTGTCGGCGTCCTCGGCGGTCTGGCTGGCGCGGAAGGTCGAGACTTCGATCGTTTCCGGGCCGCTCATGACGTGCACGATCTTGAAGCGGCGGCCGATGATGCGCGAGCGGCGGAACAGCGCGCGCACTTCCTCGGGGGTCGCGCTCGTGGCGACGTCGTAGTCCTTGGGCGGATGGCCGACCAGCAGGTCGCGCACGGCACCGCCGACAACGAAGGCCTTGTGGCCGCTTTCCTGCAACACGGTGCACACCTTGCGGGCGGCGGGCGAGATCTGTTCGCGACGGATGCCGTGCTGGGTGATGGGGACCAGCGCAGGTTCGGTGTTGATGGGCGAGGCGGCGCGGCGGAAGACCTTGCGCAGCAGCTTGCGGATCATTGGATGAAAGGGGGTACGGTCAACATAAGCCCTGAATCATAACCGATGCGGCGCTGCGGGAGGGATTGCATCGTGGGTTGGATCGCGCTGTGGGAGCGGCTTCAGCCGCGAATGGGCACCGATTCGCGGCTGAAGCCGCTCCCGCGAGGCGACGGGCTCAGCGCAGCGAGATGACCGGCCAGCCGGCCGATTGCGCATGGGTGCGCAGCGTGTCGTCCGGGTCCACCGCGATGGGGTCGGTGACGCGCGACATGAGCGGCAGGTCGTTGTGCGAGTCGCTGTAGAACCACGAGCGGGTGAAGCTGCCGGTGTAGAGGCCGAGGGATTCGAGCCAGGCGTCCACGCGTTCGATCTTGCCGGCCTTGAAGGCGGGCATGCCGCGCGGCTTGCCGGTGAAGGCGCCGTTCTCCTGCGCGGGGATGGTCGCGACGAGGTGCGGGATGCCGAATTCGCGCACGATGGGGCCGGTGACGAAGCTGTTGGTGGCGGTGACTACCGCGACGAGCGCGCCGCTGTCGAGGTGCTCGCGCACCAGCGCGCGCGCCTTGTCGGTGATCATCGGCGCGACCGCTGTCGCCATGAATTCGCGGTGCCAGGCGTCGAGCTGGTCGCGCGAATGGCGCGCGAGCGGGGCGAGCTGGAAGTCGAGAAACTCGAAGATGTCGAGCGTGCCGGCCTTGTACTGTTCGTAGAAGGTGACGTTCCTGGCTTCCTGCACCTCGCGGTCGAGGACGCCCTTGGCGATGAGGAACTGGGCCCAGGCGAAGTCGGAGTCGCCATTGAGCAGGGTGTTGTCGAGGTCGAAGAGGACGAGATCCACGTGTGATTCCTTGGGGGTGGGGCGTGCGGACCGGCTCAGATGTCGAGGCCGGCCTGCATCATTTCGCGCAGCAGCGGCAGCGTGACGGCGCGCTTGCGTTCGAGGGAGGCGTTGTCGAGGGCGTCGAGCACCGCGAGCAGGCTGGGCAGGTCACGGCGGCCGTGGCGCATCAGGAAATCGATGACCTCGTCGGCGAGGCGCAGGCCGCGGCGCGCAGCCAGCGTCGCGAGGATGGCCGCGCGCGATTCGTCGTCGAGCGGGCGCACCTCGTAGATCAGGCATTGGCCGATGCGGGTGCGCAGGTCTTCGCGCAGTGCGAGCTGGCGCGGTGCTTCCTTGCCCGCGAGGAGCAGCGTCTGGCCGAGGCCGCGCGAGCGGTTGAAGGCGTTGAAGAGGGCGATCTGGGCGTCGTCGCCGAGGCGGTCGACGTCGTCGATGGCGAGGAGCAGTCCGGGAGTCTGCGGCAGCTCGCGGCCGACCTCGGCGGCGGCGATGCAGGCCGTCGGCCGACCGGCCGCGGCGGCGAGCGTGCCGCGCAGCAGGTGGCTGCGGCCGCTGCCGGCCGGACCCCACAGGTAGAGGTGGCCGGGCTGGGGAGTGCCTGAGGGGGCCACTGAGGGGGCCTCTGAGTGCGCGGCGAGGGCGCCCAGCGCGGCGACGAGTTCTTCGTTGCCGCCGACGACGAAGTTGTCGAGGGTGGGCGGCGCGTCGGGGCGGATGTCGAGGACGAGCTGTTTCATTGCGGGGGGCCGTCGGCAGGGGTGTCGCCGAGATAGATGCGGCTTGCGAGCCAGGCTGTGCGCACTTCACGCAGGCCGACGAGGATGGCGGCGCTGGCGGGCAGGGCGACGAGAATGCCGACGAAGCCGAAGAGCTGGCCGAAGGCCATCAGCGCGAAGATCACGGCGAGCGGGTGCAGGCCGATGCGCTCGCCGACGAGGTAGGGGGTGAGCGCGAAGCTTTCGATGAGCTGGCCGAGGCCGAACACGATCGCGACGCCGATCAGCGGCGACCAGCCTTCGGCCTGCAGCAGCGCGGTGAGGATCGCGAGCAGCAGGCCGCCGCCGAAGCCGACGTAGGGGATGAAGACCAGCAGGCCGGTGATGACGCCGACCGGGAGTGCGAACTTGAGGCCGGCGATCCACAGGCCGACGCTGTAGTAGACGGCCAGCAGCAGCATCACCGAGAGCTGGCCGCGCAGGAATTCCGAGAGCACGCGGTCGATGTCGTTGATGATGCGCATCGTGCGTTCGAGCATCGGGCGCGGGATCACGGTCTGCAGGCTGTCGAGGATGCGCGGCCATTCCTGCAGCAGGTAGAACATCACGACCGGCACGAGGAACACGCTGGCGGCGGCGCCCAGCAGCGCGAGGCCGCCTTGGCGGAGCTGGCCGAGAATCACGGGGATGAGATCCTGCGCGCTGTCCCAGTGTTCGGCGATCCAGGTGCGCACGAAGGCGGCGTCGAGCTGGACGTCGATGTCGAAGCGCGCCTGCAGCACCGGGGCGACGCGGGCGTTGAGGAGTTCGATGAGATCGGGCAGGCGGCGGATCAGCGCGATCGCCTCGCGCCAGATCATCGGGGCGAGGATCAGGAACAGCAGCACCAGCAGCAGGCCGGCGCCGAGGATCACGAGCAGCACGGCGGCCGGGCGCGGGATGCGCCGCGCGACCATCCAGTTCACCGCCGGATCGCAGATGTAGGCGAACACGGCGGCGATCGCGAAGGGCGCGAGGATGGGCGACAGGGCGTAGAACAGTGCCCCCAGCGCCAGGGCGACGCCGGCCCAGGCGGCGGTTTGCAGACGGTCGGCGCGAGAAGGGTTCATTTCGAGTAAAATCGAGTACTTGGCGCGGCCGCAGGGCGGCTGCGAAACCCGTAAATGTAGCCACTTGGCGTTGCGGTCTCAAGTTCGGCCGTCTGCCGGGCCGGCCCCAACGCGCATTCCGCAAGCCTGAGGAACGATCTTGAGCTCCGCAAAACCTTCGCTTTCCTACCGTGATGCCGGTGTCGATATCGATGCCGGCGACGCCCTCGTCGACCGCATCAAGCCGCTCGCGAAACGCACCATGCGCCCCGAGGTGCTGGGCGGCATCGGCGGCTTCGGCGCGCTGTTCGAGCTGTCGAAGAAGTACCGCGAGCCGGTGCTGGTGTCCGGCACCGACGGTGTCGGCACGAAGCTGAAGCTCGCGTTCCAGCTGAACAAGCATGACACGGTCGGCCAGGATCTCGTTGCGATGAGCGTGAACGACATCCTCGTGCAGGGCGCCGAGCCGCTGTTCTTCCTCGATTACTTCGCCTGTGGGAAGCTCGATGTCGATACCGCGGCTGCGGTCGTCGGCGGCATTGCGCGCGGCTGCGAGCTGTCGGGCTGCGCGCTGATCGGCGGCGAGACCGCCGAGATGCCGGGCATGTACCCGGACGGCGAATACGATCTGGCCGGTTTCGCGGTCGGTGCGGTCGAGAAGTCCGAGATCATCGACGGCTCGCGCATCGTGCCGGGTGACGTGGTGCTGGGACTGGCGTCGAGCGGCGCGCATTCGAACGGCTATTCGCTGATCCGCAAGATCATCGAGCGTGCGAACCCGGACCTGGATGCGGACTTCCACGGCCGCCCCTTCCGCGACGTGGTGCTGGAGCCGACCCGCCTGTACGTGAAGTCGATGCTGGGCCTGATGCGCGCGATCCCGGGCGTCGTGAAGGGCATGGCGCACATCACCGGCGGTGGCCTGCTGGAGAACGTGCCGCGCATCCTCGCCGACAACCTGACCGCGCGTCTCGACGCGTCGTCGTGGACGCTGCCGCCGCTGTTCCAGTGGCTGAAGCAGGAAGGCAACGTCGCCGACCAAGAGATGTACCGCGTGTTCAACTGCGGCGTCGGCATGGTCGTGATCGTGTCGGCGGAGCAGGCCGATGCAGCGGTCGCGAATCTCGAGGCCGCGGGCGAGACGGTGTATCGCCTCGGCCGCATCGAGGCGCGCGCGGAAGGCGTGGCGCAGACGACGGTCGCCTGAGTTTTCCGGGGCCGCGTGCGATGCGGGGCCCCGCCGCCCGTGCAACTTTGTTGCCGGGTGGGTTGTCAGCAGGATGCAGGGAGCGCACCGAATGGGGTGCGCTCGTTTTTTTTCCGGATCCCGTCCCAGCTTGAGTGCTCGCCGAACATGCCCGTCCGTCGTCGCCTGATTGCCGCCGTCAGCCTTGCCGGAATCGCCGCCCTTGCGGGCTATGCGTACTACGCGAACCGCAGTGTCGGCACGGTGCAGCCGGTGTTCGGCGCGAAGCCGGCGGCGGGCGCCAATGCGGCGGCCGCGCAGGGGCCTGCCGAGGTCGAAACGGTGACGGTGTTGGCCGAGGCGATGGCGGACGATGTGACGGCGGTGGGAACGCTGCGCTCGAACGAGTCCGTCGTCCTGCGCCCGGAGGTTGCGGGGCGCATCGATGCGATCCGCTTCAGTGAGGGCCGCCCCGTCCGTCGCGGTGAAGTGCTGGTCGACTTCGATGCGGCCGTGCAGCGGGCCGAGGTGCAGCAGGCGAAGGCGAACCTCGCGCTGGCGCAGGCCAATTTCGGCCGCACCGAAGACCTCTTCAACCGCAAATTCCTGAGCCAGAGCGCGCGCGACGAGGCAGCGTCGCGGCTGGAGGTGGCGCGCGCGAACATGGCGCTCGCCGAGGCGCGGCTGGACAAGATGCGTATCCGCGCGCCCTTCGCCGGCATCGTCGGCATCCGCAACGTGAGCGTCGGCGACTACGTCAAGGAAGGCGAAGATCTCGTCAATCTGGAGGACATCGCGACGCTGAAGGTGGATTTCCGGTTGCCCGAGACCTACCTCGCGCAGATCCGGCCGGGACAGAAGCTGGAACTCGCGTCCGATGCCGTCGAGGGCCGGCTGTTCGCGGCGGTGGTGAGCGCGATCGATCCGCTCGTCGACGAGCAGGGGCGGGCGGTGGTGATGCGCGCGACGCTGCAGAACGAGGGGCAGCGCCTGCGTCCCGGGATGTTCGCGCGCGTGCGGCTGATCCTCGAGGAGCGCGCGAACGTTGCGGTGGTTCCCGAGGAGGCGCTGGTGCCTGCACCGGGCGACGTGCAGTTCGTGTATCGCGTGGTCGACGGCAAGGCGCAGCGCGTCGAGGTGAAGACCGGGGCGCGGCGCGGCGCCCGCGTGGAGATCGTCAAGGGCGTGCAGGCGGGCGACGTTGTCGTCACGGCCGGGCAACTGAAGCTGCGCGACGGTGCGGCCGTGAGGATCGTGGGTGCGGGCGGAGCGCAGGCCGCCCCCGCAGCCGGATCGGCAAAACCGGCAAGCTGAGGGGCGGGCGATGGTCCTGTCTGAAATCTGCATCAAGCGCCCGGTGTTTGCGACCGTGCTGTCGCTGCTGGTGCTGCTGATCGGGCTGATGTCTTATTCGCGCCTGACGGTGCGCGAGTACCCGAACATCGACGAACCGGTCGTGACCGTGGACACGACCTATACCGGTGCGAGCGCGGAGATCGTCGAGTCGCAGGTGACCAAGCCGCTGGAGGACTCGCTCGCGGGCATCGAGGGCGTCGACGTGCTGCAGTCGATCAGCCGCCAGGAGCGCAGCCAGATCACGGTGCGCTTCCGCATCGAGCGTAGCGCCGACAGCGCCGCCGCGGACGTGCGTGACCGGGTCTCCCGCGTGCGCCGGCGCCTGCCGGACGACATCGAGGAGCCGGTGATCTCGAAGGTCGAGGCGGACGCGAACCCGATCATCTGGATCGCGTTCTCGTCGGACCGTCATTCGCCGCTGGAACTCTCCGATTTCGCCAGCCGCGTGGTCAAGCCGCGCCTGCAGACGCTGTCCGGCGCGGCCGACGCGCGCATGTTCGGCGAGCGCCGCTATTCGATGCGCATCTGGCTGGACCGCGACCGGCTGGCGGCCTTCCGCCTGACGCCGCAGGACGTCGAGGACGCGATCCGGCGGCAGAACGTGGAGCTGCCGGCGGGGCGCATCGAGAGCCGCGAGCGCGAATTCGCGGTGGTCGCGCAGACCGATCTCGCCACGCCGCAGGAATTCGAGTCGATCGTCGTGCGCCAGCCGCAGACGGCGGGCGGCTACGCCGTGCGCATCCGCGACATCGGCCGCGTGGAGGTGGCGGCGCAGAACGAGCGCACGCTGGTGCGCTTCATGGGCAAGCCGGCGGTGTCGATCGGGCTGATCAAGCAGTCGGTGGCGAATCCGCTCGATCTCAAGCGCGGCCTCGTGGAGATGCTGCCGGTGCTGCAGGCGGAACTGCCCGAAGGCATGCGCATGGACATCGCCAACGACACGACGGTGTTCATCGACCGCTCGATCGCGTCGGTGTTCAGCTCCATATGGGAGGCGGTGCTGCTGGTCGCGGTGATCTGCTTCTTCTTCCTGCGCAACTGGCGCGCAATGCTGGTGCCGCTGGTGACGATCCCGGTGTCGTTGGTGGGGGCGTTCGCACTGATGCTGGTGTTCGGCTTCTCGATCAACACGCTGACGCTGCTGGCGCTGGTGCTGGCGATCGGCCTCGTCGTCGATGACGCGATCGTGGTGCTGGAGAACATCTACCGTCACGTCGAGGCGGGCATGGAGCCGCTGCAGGCGGCCTTCCGCGGCGCGCGGGAGATCGGCTTCGCGGTGGTGGCGATGACGATCACGCTGGCGGCGGTGTATGCGCCGGTGGCGTTCATGACCGGGCGCACGGGCAAGCTGTTCACGGAGTTCGCGCTGACCCTCGCGGGGGCCGTGATCGTGTCGGGCTTCGTCGCGCTGACGCTGTCGCCGATGATGTGCTCGAAGCTCCTGCGCCACGAGAAGAAGCATGGCCGCGTGTATAACGCCATCGAGGACTTCCTCGGCTGGCTGACGGCGGGATATCGGCGCGTGCTCGGGGTCGCGCTGAACCGGCGCTGGCTCGTGATGCTCGCCTTCGCGCTGGTCGCGGGCACGTCGCTGGTGCTGCTGAAGGCGCTGAAGACCGAGCTCGCCCCGGTCGAGGATCGCGGGCGCGTCGTGGGCATCTTCTCCGGCCCGGAAGGGGCGACGATCGACTTCATGGCGCGCTACGCGACGCAACTGGAGGCGATCTACGCGCAAACCGCCGAGGTCGACCGCTATCTCGTGATCTCGGGCAATCCGACGGTGTCGCAGGGCATCTCGTTCGCGGGATTCACGGACTGGAAGGAGCGTCAGCGCAATTCGAGCGCCATTGCCGGAGAGATGCGACCGAAGCTTGCGGCGATTCCCGGCCTGCAGGTCTTCCCGGTGCTGCCGGCGTCATTCGGCCAGAGTCCGCGCACGCGACCGATCAGCTTCGTGATCACGACGTCGGAATCCTACGACGAGCTGGCGCGCTACACCGACCTGATCCTCGACGAGATGCGTACGCAGCCGGGCTTCGTGTCGCCGGACACCGACCTGAAGCTGACCAAGCCGGAGCTGGCGGTCGACGTCGATCGCGAAAAGGCGGCCGATCTCGGCATCCCCGTCGATGTGATCGGGCGCACGCTGGAGACGATGCTGGGCGGGCGGCAGGTGACGCGGTACAAGCAGGATGCGGAGCAGTACGACGTGATCGTGCAGGTGGCGGCGCCGAGCCGGGCGGTCGCGCGCGACATCCGGGAGATCTACGTGCGCGCCAGGAACGGGGAGATGGTGCCGCTGGCGAACGTCGTCAAGGTGCATGACCGCGTCAGCCCGCGCGAACTGAATCACTTCGGCCAGCGGCGTTCGGTGACGATCTCGGCGAACCTCGCGCCCGGCTTCGCGATGGGCGAGGCGCTGGCATGGCTCGACGCGACCGCCGCGCGCGTGCTGCCGGCCGGCTACGCGGTCGATTACGACGGCCAGTCGCGCGAGTTCAGGACCAGCTCTGCGAGCCTCGCGCTGACCTTCGTGCTCGCGCTGGCCTTCATCTACCTCGTGCTGGCGGCGCAGTTCGAGAGCTTCCGCGATCCCTTCATCATCATGCTGACGGTGCCGCTGTCGATGACCGGGGCGCTCGCGGCGCTGTATTTGGCCGGGGGCACGCTCAACGTGTATAGCCAGATCGGGCTGGTGACCCTGGTCGGCCTGATCACCAAGCACGGCATCCTGATCGTGGAGTTCGCGAATCAGTTGCGCGACCAGGGGACGGCCCTGCGCGACGCGGTCGTCGAGGCGTCGGTGCTGCGCCTGCGTCCCATCCTGATGACGACCGGCGCAATGGTGCTGGGCTCGATCCCGCTCGCGCTCGCGACCGGCGCCGGGGCGGAAAGCCGCCAGCAGATCGGCTGGGTGATCGTCGGCGGCCTGCTGCTGGGGACCTTCTTCACGCTGTTCGTGGTGCCGACCGTCTATACCCTGCTCGCGCGGCGCGAGCGCAACCGGCTCGCGGTCGAGGACGGCGCGCCCGCTTCGGCCTGATCGTCCGCGACGTGTCCGACGCGCATCTCCAGACGCTTTCCCGCCCGCGCACGGTCCTCGCCGCCTGGCTGATGGCGGGGCTCGTGCTCTTGTCGTTCGCACATGGCGCGCGCACGGGGCTGCCGGCGTGGCCGGCGGGGCTTGCCGCATGGGGGGGGGGGCGTCGCGCTGTGGCCGCGGCTCGACGGCAAGCAGCGACGCTTCGCGCTGATCCTGTGCGGACTGGGCGCTCTCGCCCTGCTCGCTGCGGTGTGGCGCGGAGCCGCGCCGGCTTGGAGTGCGCTGCTGACGCAGAACACCGCCTTGCTCGGGATGCTGGCCGCGGTCAGCTTCCTGCAGCTGGTGGGATTCGGCAAGGACGGCGACCGGCCCCTGCCGCGCGGGCGGCGGGCGCTGTGGCAGACCCTCGCAGGGGTGCATGTGCTCGGGGCGGTCATCAACATGTCGGTCGTGTTCATCATCGCCGAGCGCATCGCGCAGGGCGGGCGCCTGAGTGCGGGGCAGGCGGCGCTGCTCGCGCGCGGCTTCCTCCTCGCGGCGTTGTGGTCGCCGTTCTTCGGCGCGATGGCGGTGGCCCTGACCTATGCGCCGGGCGCGCGACTGGAGGATCTCGTGCTGGCTGGCCTGCCTCTTGCGGCGATGCTGCTTTGGCTGGTCACGCGGACCCTGCCGGTGGCGGCGGACGGGGACGAGCGCGGCTTCGTCGGCTTTCCGATGCGCGCGTCCTCGCTTTGGTTGCCGCTGGTGCTGACGGCGATGGTGTCGGCGGGGCTCGTCTGGCTGCCCGGCTGGTCATCGCTGGCGGTGATCAGCGGCTCGGCGCTGTCGATCAGCGTCGTGTCGGTGTTGGTGACGAACGGGCCGGTCGATGGCGTCGAACGCCTGTCCGCCCATGCGCTGCGCCGCCTGCCGGCGATGTCGGGCGAGCTGATGCTGTTCCTGGCTGCCGGGGTGTTCGCGACGGGGCTGCAGGCGCTGATGCAGGGGGACGCGGGCTGGACGCCGTTTGACCGCTTCGGTCCGGTGGAGGCGGCGCTGGTGCTGGGCGCGATGGTGGCGCTCGCGGCGATCGGCGTGCATACGGTGATCACGATCGTGATCGCGGCGACCTGGCTCGCGCCGCTGTCGCCCGACCCGATGCTGCTGGCGCAGGTCTTCCTGATGGCCTGGAGCATCGGCCTCGCGCTCAATCCGATGGCGGGCGTGCATCTGTCGTTGCAGGGGCGCTTCGGGCTGTCGGCGCTGGGGCTGGCGCGGGGAAATTTGCGCTATTGCCTGGCGAGTTATGTGCTCGCGTCGCTGTGGCTGATTGTCGTGGGGGCGTGGAGGGGGATACTGTGAATGCAGGTCCTGTGTGGGAGCGGCTTCAGCCGCGAATCGGCGCCCATTCGCGGCTGAAGCCGCTCCCACAGCGGTAGACCTGCATGCGGCGGAAGGCGCTTCGCTTTTCCGCCCTACGACAGAGCCCGCGGTTGCTACGCGGTGGCGAGCAGGCGTTGCGCGGTCGCGGCGACGGCCTTGGCGAGGTCGGGGCGCAGGCAGTCGAGTTCGATCAGTTCCGGCCAGGTTTCGCGGAACTGGCGCTGCCAGGTGAGCTGGCGCTTCGCGAGCTGGCGCGTCGCGGCGATGCCCTTGAAGCGCATCGTGGCGTAGTCGTCCGTGCCGTCGAGGTATTCCCAGGCCTGCCGGTAGCCTACGCAGCGCATCGAGGGCATCGACAGATCGAGCCGGTAGCGTTCGCGCAGGCGGCGCACCTCGTCGATGAGTCCGGCGGCGAGCATTGCGTCGAAGCGCTGCTCGATGCGCGCGTGCAGCACCGCGCGGTCGGACGGCGCGAGCGCGATCGGCAGCAGGCGGAAGGGCGGCGGCGCCATCTCCCGCTTTGCGTAGCTGTCGGCGAGCGGGCGGCCCGTGAGGCGGACGATCTCGAGCGCGCGCTGGATGCGCTGGGAGTCGGTCGGTTCGAGCCGCGCTGCGGCGTCGGGGTCGAGGCGCGCGAGTTCCGCATGTAGCGCGGGCCAGCCGTGCTTTGCCGCGTTCGCGTCGATCTCCGCGCGCAGCGCCGCGTCGGCGGCAGGGAGGTCGGACAGCCCGTCGCGCAGCGCCTTGAAGTACAGCATCGTGCCGCCCGCGAGCAGCGGGATGCGGCCGCGCGTGGTGATCTCGTCCATCAGGCGCAGCGCGTCGGCGCGGAACTGCGCGGCCGAGTAGTTCTCTTCCGGACTGACGATGTCGATCAGGTGATGCGGGCAGGCCGCCCGTTCCTCGGTGGTCGGTTTGGCGGTGCCGATGTCCATGTCGCGATAGACGAGGGCAGAATCGACGCTGACGATCTCGACCGGGAGCATGCGTGCGAGCGCGAGCGCCGATGCGGTCTTGCCGCTGGCGGTGGGGCCGAGGAGGAGCAGGGCGGGCGGATGCATCGATCGGGGGCTCGTGAATTCAGGCCGCGATTGTAGCGACAAGCCCGTCGCCCCCGATATGTCCGCAACGCGGGCGAGCCCGCGGATGCGCTCCGCGGACAGGACGCCGTGCGTCAGAATGCCGTGCGATACACGACGCCGGCCTGCATGTCGCGCTCGCCGGCGACGTGATTTGCGTTGTCGCGGGTCGCCAGGAGCACCGACAGGCTGGACGCGGCCGACAGCGGACGCACGTAGTCGAGGCCCAGCTTCAATTCGCGGCTGGTGGCGGCAAGCGCGATGCGCCGCGATTCGAACACCGTGTCGCCGGCGGCGGTGATCGCGACCGGCATCGAAATCCTCGCAGTACCGGCAGTGATGCGCAGCGGGCTCGACAGCGTGAGGGCGAAGCGGTCGCCGCGCGTGAGGCCATCATGGCCGATCAGGCCGAGCGCGAAGGATTCGGAGCGGACGCCCTCCGCCGAACCGAGCAGGGCCTTGCCGTGCGTGTCGGCGGTGCGGCCGGCCGAGTAGCGTGCGGCGAGCAGTGTGTCCCGGCCGACGCGGTAACGCGCGTGCGCCGTGACGGTGCGCGTCCCGGCCTGCTCCAGCGCCAGGGCATCGCCGGCGACGCTGCCGAGCCACGATTCCCGTTCGGCGACGTCGGCGTACTGGATGCCGATCAGGCTGTCGCGTCCGAGGGCGTAGTTCAGCTCGGTGATCGCTGCGCGGCCGCCGCTGACTTCGGACCATTCGTGCTGGCGGACCATTGCGGCGTTGAGTCCCGCGTCGAGCACGCCCGCCTTGAAGCTCAGCGCGTCGCGCGTGAGGCCGAAGGCCAGTTGGGCGGAGGTGCGTGCGAGGCCGAGGTAGGGATTCGCCAGGCTGTGGTCGGTGCCGGCGAGTCCGAAATAGCTGCCGGCAAGGCTGCCGGTCGCGAAGGCCAGCTCCTGCCCGCCGGCAAGGCTGAACACCGCGCTGCTGGCGATCAGGCTGAGGTGGGCGTCGTGCGCCGCGCGCAGCCCCTGGGGACGTCGCTCCTCGACTGCGGCGACGAAGCGCGAGCCGTCGGCGTGCACCTGCTCGGTGAACTGCAGCGAGCGGCCGGCCATGTCGAGCGCGTCCGAGATGCGTTCCACGGCCGGCGCGCGGATGCCGGTGCCGAAGTCGGTCGCGAAGTCGCGGTTGAAGTCATCGACCGCGATGCCGCGCAAGCGGCCGTCGACGACCGCGGCGCGCAGTCCGCTCCACGACGCGACCGAGGCGCGCAGGGCGGCGCTCGAGCGCCGAGGCTTCTTCGACGAAGTTGCCAGCGGCACGGCGAGCGTGCCGACCGGCTGCATCGCGCGCTCGACGTTGAGCAGGCCGCGGCCATATGTCGCATCGACGCCCGGATCGCCGAGATCGGTGGCGGTCTGGAACAGGATCGAGGCGACCTGGCCGGCCTTGAGCTGCGGCCAGCTGCCTTCGAGCAGCGCGGCCGCGCCGGCGACGACCGGTGTCGCCATCGAGGTGCCGCTCATGAACGCGTAGCCGCCGTCGTTGTAGGACGACAGCACGCTCACGCCCGGCGCGACGAGGTACCAGTTCGCGGTGTCGCCGGCACGGTTGGAGAAGCTCGCGAGCTGGTTGTTCGCGTCGACGGCGCCGACGGCGATGATCTGGCCCTTCGCCCAGCTCTCCTTCGCGTAGCGCGCGGGCCAGATCGGGGCGCTGCCGCCCTCGTTGCCGGCTGCCGCCACGACCAGCTTGTCGGCGGCGATCGCCGAGCGCAATGCGTTCTCGACGCTGCCGCCGAGCGGACCGCCCGCGCCCAGGCTCAGGTTGATCACCGCCACGGCACGCGTGCCCGCCGCGGTCTTGAGGCCGGCCGCGAGGGAGGTGCTGCTGGCCGTCCCGGTGTCGCTGGCGAACACCTTGATCGGCAGGATCTTCGCATCGGGGGCGATGCCGTAGCTGTAGCCAGTCCCGGTCGAGCCGGCGATGATGCCGGCGACGTGGGTGCCATGCCCGCCGCCGTCGGTCGGCGCGATCCACTTGCGGATCGTCGCGTCGTACATGCGGGTGCCGGAGAGCTGGGTGTCGAGTTCGATGTGGTTGCCCTGCACGCCGGTGTCGAGGACCGCGACCGTCGCACCGCGGCCGGTGCGACCGGCGGCGTGGGCGAGATCCGATTTCACCTGCACATGGACCCGGTTCCAGGCGATCTCGCCCGAAGTGAGCGGAGCCCCCTGCAGGACGGCGTCCTCGGCAAGCGCGGACAGGGGAAAGGCGGTCGCCAGCGCGATCGCGAGAAGGGTGGGGCAGTGTTGCATGATGCGCGTCTCCTGGTGCTGCGTGAAACGCCAAGAGCGCTCGATCCGGTGATCGTTACGGCAACCCCGCTAGCATGTCCGTGGAGGATTTAGCCCGGAGGATTTGCGGCCCCGCCTTTCGACGGGTGTGCCCTTGACGCGCGAAACCGTCGCACCGCAAAGGCTGCGACTCCTGCATTAACGGCAGGTCGTGCGGCAACTGTAGGGGCTTGTTCGGAAAGGGATATTGATGGTCGTCAAGGGCGCGCGGGGGCCGAATTCAGGCCCCTTGGAGACGCAGGCAGGACGCGGATCGGCGCAGACGTTTCAGCGCACTCGCATGAGCACGACGAGCAGCGTCGCGCCCGCCAGCGCGGCCCCGGCGATGAAGGCCCACGAGGCGCCGAACTGCTCCCACAGCAGGCCGGCGAACGCGCTCGCGAGCAGCAGGCCAATACCGCTGACGAGGTTGAAGACGCCGTAGGCGGTGCCGCGCAGCGCGGCCGGCGCGGTGTCGGCGATCATCGTCGCGAGCAGGCCCTGGCTCATGCCCATGTGCAGGCCCCACAGCGCGATGCCGGCGACGAGCCAGGGCCAGTCGGCGCCGCGGGCCAGCGCGAGGTCGGCGCCGATCAGCACGACGAGCCCGAGCGCGAGCAGGCGCGCGTGGCTCATGCCGTCGGCGAGGCGGCCGAAGGGGTAGGCGGTGAGCGAATAGACGACGTTCATGCCGATCAGCACCAGCGGCGTGTAGGCGACCGGCAGGCCGGCGTCGAGCGCGCGCAGGACGAGGAAGGCCTCCGAGAAGCGCGCCAGCGCGAACAGCGCGCCGATGCCGACGACCCACCAGTAGGCGCGCGGCAGCAGGCGCAGGTTTTCGCGGCGGATCGGGTTGAGCACCGGGATGCCGGGCGGGCGTTCGGGTTCGCGCACGCCGAAGAACAGCAGCGCGACCGAAAGGAAGCCCGGGATGATCGCGACCCAGAACACCGCGCGGAAGTCGTTCGCCCACAGCAGCATCAGCCCCATCGCGAGCAGCGGGCCGAGGAAGGCCCCAACCGTGTCGAGCGACTGGCGCAGCCCGAAGGCCGCGCCGCGCATCTGCGGCGGGGCGATGTCGGCGACTAGCGCATCGCGCGGCGCGCCGCGTATGCCCTTGCCGACGCGGTCGATCAGGCGTGCCCCGAGCACCATGCCGGAGCTCGTCGCGAGCGCGAACAAGGGCTTGGAGATCGCGCCCAGCCCGTAGCCGAGCACCGCGAGCGGCTTGCGCTTGCCCCAGTAGTCCGAGAGCGCGCCGGAGAAGACCTTGACGATCAGCGCCGTCGCCTCCGCCGCGCCCTCGATGAGGCCGACCGCGAGGGCGCCGGCGCCGAGCGAGGTGACGAGGAACACCGGCAGCAGGCTGTGGATCAGCTCGGACGAAACGTCCATCAGCAGGCTGACGAAGCCGAGCATCCAGATCGCGGCTGGCAGTTTCGGGCGGGCCGCGGCCACGAGTGGGGCTGGCGGTGCGTCTTTCATGGTCCGGTTCCGGGGCGAATCCGATGCCGGCATTCTGGCATGCGCTGCGGGGCGTTGAAATGACAGGTGCGCGAAATGTCGAAGATCAAGGAGATGCCTGCCGACCTCGCCCACAATCGGCCCCGGTTTCGTTCGGTCATCCGTTTTCGGTGCTTTTATTAACCGGCAAGCAATGAGGTGATGTCGGGTTGAGTGCCGCACGATAGCTCCCTCCCCTTCAAGGGGAGGGTTGGGGTGGGGATGGGTTAGGCAGGCGCTGCAGAAACCCATCCCCCTCCTGACCTCCCCCTTGAAGGGGGAGGAACGCTGTCCCGTGCAGCCTTCAAGTATTTGCTTGCCGCCTTATTTACCCTGCACATGAAGCTCGTCTCCCACCCCCTCTGGCTCGTCGGTTTTCGCCCCTTCTTCAGCCTCGCGTGCCTTGCGGGGCTGAGCCTGCCGCTCATTTGGGCGCTGATGTTCAGCGGCGCCCTGCCTGCGCCGGCGGGGCGGTTCACGCCGGTGCAGTGGCACGCGCACGAGATGTTCTTCGGCTTCGGCTGGGCCGTGATGGGCGGTTTCCTGCTGACGGCGTCGAAGAACTGGGTGCAGATCCGCGGCTATCACGGCCCGGCGCTGATGTGGCTGGTTGCGGCGTGGCTGTTCGAGCGCATCGGCATGGCCTGGGGCGGCGCATGGCCCGCGGCGCTGTTCTGGCTGTCGAACACGGTCTTTCTCGGCAGCATCGTCGCGATGCTGCTGTGGACGCTGATCCGCTTTCGCAGCCGGGACAGTTTCCGCGACAACTACTTCTTCCTCGTCGCGCTGCCGCTCTTCATCGCCGCGAAGCTGTTGATGCTGGGAGGCGACAGCTTCCAGTCCGGCGTGACGATGGCGATCGGGCTCTTTCGCGTCGCCTTCCTCGTGATGCTCGAACGCACGCTGACGCAGTTCATGAAGGGCGTGTTCCAGGCGGAGATCCTGCGCCATCCGCTGCTGGACAACCCGATCAAGCTGACCGCACTGTCGCTGGTCTTTGTCGCCTGGATGCCCAAGCCCATGGCCGGGGCCCTGCTGGTCGTGCTAGCCTTCTTGCTCGTCGCGCGACTGGTCTTCTGGAAACCGCAGCTCGCGATGCGCCGGCTGGATCTGGCGGTGATGTACCTCGGTTACGCGGCGATCGTCATGCAGCTGCTGCTCGAATTCAGCGCCCTGCGCGCGACGCCGGCCTGGGTCGGGAGCCTGTCGGTGCACGTGTTCACGTTCGGTGTGATGGGGCTGATCATCCCCGCGATGCTGGTGCGCATCTCCAAGGGGCATACCGGGCGCAAGGTCGTGTTCGACGCGGGCGACAAACTCGTGCTGTGGATCATGATCGCCGCCTTCGTCGCGCGCGTCGTGCTGCCGCAGCTCGTGCCCGCTGCCTACACGGGCTGGATCCATCTTGCCGCCCTGGCGTGGGCCGCGTGCTTCGCGATCCTCGGCTGGCGTTACATCCCGTTCCTGCTCGCGCCGCGCGTCGACGGCAAGGAGCACTGAGGCCGGATCAGTCCGCCCGCAGGTCCGCGTCCGATGCGGAAAAGCGCCGCAGCACGGCCGGCGTGCGCGGCACGACCTTGCGTGCGCGCAGCTGGCCGCAGCCGCCGTCGACGTCCTGCCCCGCGGACTGGCGCAGCTTGGTGAGCACGCCGCGTTCGTGCAGCCGACGGGCGATCGCCTCTGCGTGCTCGCGTTCGGGGCGCGCGAAGCCGAAACCTTCGACGCTGTTCCACGGGATCATGTTCATGATCGCGTACTTGCCCGCGAGCAGGCGCACGATGCCGTCGATCTCCTCGTCGGTGTCGTTGATGCCGGCGAGCAGGGTCCACTGGTACTGGATGGGATAGCCGGTCGCGCGTGCGTACTCCTCGCCGCGCTCGACGAGCTCCTCGGGGGTGATGCGCGGGGCGCGCGGCAGCAGCGCTTCGCGCAGTTCGGGCCGCGTCGTGTGCAGGGACAGCGCGAGCGCGGGCTTCACGCGCCCCTGCGGCAGGCGCTCGAACACGCGGTGGTCGCCCACCGTCGAGAACACCAGGTTCTTGTGCCCGATGCCGCCCTCGGTGCCGAGGAAGTCGATCGCTTCCAGCACGTTGTCGATGTTGTGCGCCGGCTCGCCCATGCCCATGAACACGACTTTCTTGACGAAGCGGCGGGCGCGCGCGAGCACCACCTGGGCGACGATCTCGGCGCTGCCGAGCTGGCGGATGAGGCCGTCGCGGCCGGTCATGCAGAAGGTGCAGCCGACCGCGCAGCCGACCTGCGAGGACACGCACACGCCGTCGCGCGGCAGCAGGACGCTTTCGACCGACTGGCCGTCGGCGAGCTGCACCAGCAGGCGTGCCGAGCCGTCTTCGCCGGGATGCTCCGAGAGCACGCGCGCCAGCCCCTGCAGTTCCTCGCTCAGCGCCGGCAGGGCGCCGAGGATGCGCGGCGAGAGGAAGCCGTCGGCGCGCTTGCGGCCGCTGTCGAGCGGTCGCGCCTGGGCCCATGCGCGCAGGATCGCCTGTTCGTGGCAGGGCTTGGCGCCAAGGTCTCGCAGGCGCTGGCGGAGTTGTTCGATACGCATGGAAGGGGCGGAGCAGGGAACGGCCGGTGCCGCGGATGAATCGGGTCGGGCCCGGCTGTGCCGGGATGCCGCCCCGGCGGACTCGTTGCGGCGCACGGGAAACCGAAAGTTTACACCTGATCCCCCGGGCTTGCCGCGAAAACGCGCCGCGAAGTGATCTGGGTCACAGTTAAATAAGAGAATCATTAAATGCGAATTTAATGCTGATAGAATCATTCCAGATTTCGTATGCCCTTGGGTTCCCCGGGCTGCGACCTGGAAGCGGGCCGACGGGCAGGCGAAGACAGTTTCCGCAAACCGGAGTGTCATGTCATGAAAACCCGTCAACTATTGCTCACGGCCCTCGCGGCAGGCCTCATCGGCGCGAGTTTCGGCGCCGCCGCCTACGACGCCGACTGGAAGCGCGGCCGCATCTACTACCGCAGCGTGTGCACGGCCTGCCACGCCGCCCAGACCGGCGGCTCCATCGCCCCCAGCACCATGACGATGGCGCAGTGGGAGAGCTACCTCAAGGCCGACAAGCACGCCGCCGGCAAGGACTCGCTCAAGAAGTACGTCGGCAAGGACTACCGCGCCAGCATCCGCTCGCAGAACAAGGCGGCCGACAAGTTCGCCGACGTGCCCGACGCCGAGCTGCTCGAGGACGTCAAGGCCTTCGTCATCAAGGGCGCCAAGGACGGCGACGCCCCGGCCAGCTGCAGCTGACCACCCGCTTTAACGCATCTTCGGACGTCCGCCCGCGCGTGCCGCGGGAGGCGCCCGCCATCGTTCAGGGAGCCATCATGAAACTCCAACGCACCTTGGCCCTCGCGGCCCTGCTTGCGGCGCTTGGCGCCGCCCCGACCCCGTTCCCGAGCGGCGTGGCGATCGCCGCGGATGCCCCGGCCGCCGCGGAGGCGAAGGCCGGCTGGTACGGCCAGCTCGTCGATGCCGAGTTCGTCGCCCGCCATGCCGTGCTGCCCAAGCCGGAAGGGGTGCAGATCATCGACTCGCGTCCGACCGCGCGCAAATACGATCCGGGCCACATCCCGACCGCGCTCAGCATCCCCGACAGCCAGTTCGACAAGCTCGTCGACAAGCTGCCGCAGGACAAGGCCACGCTGCTGATCTTCTACTGCGACGGGCTGGAATGCATGTTGAGCCACAACTCGGCCTTCCGCGCGGAGAAGCTCGGCTACACGAACATCCGCGTGTATGCGGCGGGCTTCCCGGACTGGGTCAATGCCGGCCACATGGCGGCGATCTCGGTGCCCCAGCTGAAGAAGCTGATGGACGAAGGCGCACCGCTGACGCTGATCGACTCGCGCCCGAAGGAGCGCAAGTACGACAAGGGTCACATCCCCGGTGCGATCAGCCTGCCTGACTCGCAGTTCGACAAGCTCGTCGACCGCCTGCCGGCCGACAAGGCGAGCCCGCTGTACTTCTACTGCGAGGGCCTCACCTGCAAGCTGAGTTCGGATTCGGCAGCGAAGGCGGTGAAGCTCGGCTACACGCAGGTGAAGGTGGTGCCCGAAGGCTATCCCGAATGGGAGCGCCTGTACGGCGCCGGGCCGACCGCGGCAGGCGCGGCGGCGAAGCCGGCCATCCAGGCGGGCAAGGAGAGCGGCACGATCACGGTCGCGTCCTTCGAGAAGATCTACAAGGAGGCGCCCGCCACGGTCCATCTGGTCGACGTGCGCGAGCCGAACGAGTTCGCCGCGGGCACCTTCAAGGGCGCGATCAACGTCCCGGTGAATGCGCTCGAGAAGCGCATCGAGGAGCTGCCGGCCGACAAGCCGATCGTGTTCTTCTGCGGCGCCGGCGGGCGCAGCGGCGAGGCGCACGACATGGTGCAGCTGTACAAGCCGGCGCTGAAGACCTTCTTCCTCAACGCCGACATCAAGTGGGCGCGCGACGGCAGTTACACGATCGTCGAGAAGAACTGAGCCGCGGGGAGCAGCCATGACAACGAATCGATCCATCCGTCGCGTCCCGCCGTGGCGGGGCCTGGTGCTCGCCGTCGCGCTCGCCGGCGCTGCGCTCGCGGGGAGCGGGGCGCTCGCCGCGGGGAAGGCCAGCACCGCCGATCACGGCAAGTTCAAGGAGCTGCAGCAGAGCTTCGCGTCTGGCCCCGAGGTCACCAAGGCCTGCTTGATCTGCCACACTGAAGCCGCCAAGCAGGTGCACAGCACCAAGCACTGGAGCTGGGAATTCCTCAATCCCGCCACCGACCAGAAGCTTGGCAAGAAGAACGTCATCAACAACTTCTGCATCTCGGTGCCGTCGAACTACCCCTTCTGCACGAGCTGCCACGTCGGCTACGGCTGGAAGGACGCGAACTTCGACTTCACGGCCGAGGAGAACGTCGATTGCCTGGTGTGCCACGACACCACCGGCAGCTACCGCAAGCTGCCGGGCCTTGCCGGCCATCCGCCCTACCAGGACACCGAGATCCCGCCGGGATCGGGCAAGTT
This sequence comes from Azoarcus sp. CIB, assembly GCF_001190925.1. Taxonomy (NCBI): domain Bacteria; kingdom Pseudomonadati; phylum Pseudomonadota; class Betaproteobacteria; order Rhodocyclales; family Zoogloeaceae; genus Azoarcus; species Azoarcus sp. CIB. Next base: position 3,912,491 of record NZ_CP011072.1, on the reverse strand, counting down.
CGCGAAGGCGGTGGACCTGACCAAGGTCGCGCAGAAGGTCGGCCGGACCAGCCGCGACACCTGCGGCGCGTGCCACTTCTTCGGCGGCGGCGGCGACGGCGTCAAGCACGGTGACATGGACTCGTCGCTGGCGGCACCCGACCGGGAGCTGGATGTGCACATGGACGCCACGGGCCTCGACTTCACCTGCGGCACCTGCCACCGCACGTCGAGCCACGACGTTCCGGGCAGCCGCTACACGCCGGTCGCGCGCGACACCGAAGGTGCGCACATCCCGGGCCGGCAGGACGACTCGCTGCCGGCGACCTGTCCCGCGTGTCACGGCCAGGCGCCGCACAAGGGTGGCGGGCATGCGGCGAAGCTCAACGACCATACCGACGTTGTCGCATGCCAGACCTGCCACATCCCGCAGATCGCGCGCGGCGGCGTCGCGACCAAGATGAGCTGGGACTGGTCGACCGCGGGACAGATGGGGCCCGACGGCAAGCCGATGCTGAAGAAGGATGAGGCGGGGCGGGTGATCTACGACTCGAAGAAGGGCGACTTCGTGCTCGGCGAGAACGTCGTGCCCGAATACCGCTGGTTCAACGGCGAGGTCACCTACACACTGCTGGGCGACAAGGTCGACAAGAGCGAGGGCGTGACGCGCATCAACCGCCTCGGCGGCAGCGCGGAGGATGGAAAGTCCCTGATCTGGCCGATGAAGGTGTTCGTCGGCGTGCAGCCCTACGACCCGGTGAACCGCACGCTGGTCACCCCGCACACCGCAGGCAACGATGACACCGCCTACTGGAAGAACTTCGGTTGGGAGAAGGCGATCAAGACCGGCATGCAGGTGTCGGGCTCGGCGTTCTCGGGCCAGGTGGACTTCGTCCGAACCGAGATGTCGTGGCCGATCACGCACATGGTCGCGCCGAAGGAAAACGCGGTGCGCTGCGGCGAATGCCACATGAAGGGCGGCCGCCTCGAGAATATCGGGGGCGTGTACATCCCGGGGCGTGACGCCAACCCCCTCATCGACCTTTTCGGCTGGCTGATGGCAGGCGGCGCGCTGCTGGGCGCGCTGGTGCATGGCGGGCTGCGCATCGTGCGGCGCAACGGCTGAACGCAGCCAAGGAGAGATCACCATGGAACGCATCTACATCTTCAAGCGCTTCGAACGCTTCTGGCACTGGTCGCAGGCGCTGCTGATCATCCTGATGATGGTCACCGGCTTCGAGATCCACGGCACCTACACCCTGCTGGGCTACGGCGACGCCAGCGAACTGCACACCAGCGCGGCGTGGGCGCTGATCGCGCTGTGGGTGTTCGCGATCTTCTGGCACTTCACGACCGGCGAATGGCGGCAGTACATCCCGACGACCGAGAACCTCGTCGCGATGCTGCGCTACTACATGAGCGGCATCTTCACGCATGCGGCGCATCCGTTCCGCCTGACGCAGCTGCGGAAGCACAACCCGCTGCAGCGCCTCGCCTACCTCGGGGTGAAGCTGATGATCAACCCGCTGATCTGGCTGAGCGGGCTCGCGTATCTCTATTACAACGAGATCAACGCCGTCGGTTTCGGGCTGGAGCTGGGCGTCGTCGCGCTTGTGCACACGATCGGCGCCTTCCTGATGCTCGCCTTCCTCGTCGTGCATGTGTATGTGATCACCACCGGCCACACCTGGAGCAGCCATCTCAAGGCGATGATCACCGGCTGGGAGGAGATCGAGGATCCGCAGCAGGGCGCGAAGTCCTGAGGCGCGCTATACGTCGCCGTTGTCCGTGCCCTGTTTGCGGCCGCGCCGCAGCAGGGCGCCGAGCGACTTGCCGACGCGCTCCGGGAAATGGCTGGAAACCCACGCGAAGGCGCCGTACTTCAGCAGTTTGCCGGCGAGCATTGCGGCGAACACGCCGGCGTAATCCGGGCGCATTGCGCCGAAGAACATCAGCGCCGGGGTCTGCGGCAGCGGCGATGCGGCGATCAGGAACAGCGCGGCGGTGCCGTAGCGCGTCCCCCAGTCGACGACCCGCGCCCAGGACGGATCGGTCGCAAGGTCCGGGAAGTGTTCGTAGAGTTGCGTCCAGCCGAGTTGGTGAAAGACCAGCATCAGCACGGTTGCACCGATCGCGCTGCCCAGCGCCGACACTCCAGTGATCGCGCGCCAGCGCCCCGCCGCCATCAGCGTTGCCGGAACGACCACCGCGGTCACGGGCCAAGCCGCCGTCAGCGTGCCGAGGAAGGACAGCGCGACGCAGGCGAGCAGCAGGCGATGTCCGGCCTCGGCGAAGCGCAGGATGCGATAGAGCAGGGCCTCGATGCGGGCGAAGAACATGGGGGAAATCGGATGGGAGGAGGGTAGGGGGCAAGAGGGGCGCCGTGCCGGCGCCTGCCCGCACCGTCCGCTCGCGAGCAGCAGGACTCGGCCGGGCAGGTGTCAGGGGGGGCGACGCCTGCCCGGCCGTCCATGCGGTGCCCCTCAGGCTGACAGCCTGTCGTCCCCCGGGGCACTGACGCAGGGCGACAGTCGGCAATCGTGGCGGATCAGCCTAGTTCGATCGGCACGAAGATGCGCGCGTCGCCGCGCTGGATCAGCAACGCGACGTGCTTGCCGGCGTCGGTGAGCTGCTTGCGCAGCTCGTCCACGCGATTCACATGCTTGCCGTTCACCGCGAGGATCACGTCGCCTTCCTCGATGCCGGCGCGGGCCGCCGGTCCGTACGAGTCTAGCACCAGAAGTCCGCCCCGCGTTTCCACCTCTTTCTGTTCGTCGGCCGTCAGCGGGCGCACCGACACGCCGAGCCGGCCGCCGTCGTCGGGCGGCGTTTCCGTGGCCGCCACCTTCTCGGGCTGCTGCTCGCCCACCATGACGGTGATCTCCTGCGCCTTGCGCTTGCGCCAGATCTCCAGTTTCGCCGGCTTGCCGGGGGTGATGAGGGCGACGCGCGGCGGCAGCTCGGCCGACGAAGCGATCGCCTCGCCGTTGAATTTCAGCACGACGTCACCCGGCTCGATTCCGGCCGCTGCGGCGGGGCTCCCCGGCTCGACATGGCTCACCAGCGCGCCGCGCGCGACGGACAGCCCGAACGAATCGGCCAGGCCCTGGTTCAAATCCTGGATCGCGATGCCCAGACGCCCGCGCGTGACCTTGCCCTGCGCGAGCAGCTGGTCCTTCACATGCGCCGCGACGCTGATCGGAATCGCGAAGGACAGCCCCTGATAGCCGCCGGACTGGCTGTAGATCTGCGAATTGATGCCGACGACTTCGCCCTTGAGGTTGAGCAGCGGTCCGCCCGAGTTGCCGGGGTTGATCGCGACGTCGGTCTGGATGAAGGGCACATAGCCTTCGTCGGGCAGCGAGCGCGATTTCGCCGACACGATGCCGGCGGTGACGCTGTTCTCGAAGCCGAAGGGCGAGCCGATTGCCAGCACCCAGTCGCCGACGCGGATATCCGTGGGGTCGCCGAGCGGCACGGTCGGCAGGTCCTGCGCGTCGATGCGCAGTACCGCGATGTCGGTCGGCTTGTCGATGCCGATCACCTTGGCGATGAACTCGCGCTTGTCGGTGAGCTTCACGGTGACATTGTCGGCATTGGCGACGACGTGCGCGTTGGTGAGCACGATGCCGTCCGTGCTGACGATGAAGCCCGAGCCCTGGCCGTGCGTGATCTGCTCACCCGGCTTGCCCTGCCCGCGTGGCGCGAAGCGGCGGAAGAACTCCGAAAACGGGTCGTCCGGGTCGAGTTGGCCGAAGGGCGTGCGCCCGCGCGCGGCGGTCTTCACGGTGCCCTCGACGCTTATGTTCACGATCGCGGGGCCGTAGGATTCGACGATGCTGCCGAAGTCCGGCAGCGACGTCGCCGCGTACGGCTGGCCCGCCTTGCGCGCGACCGTGGGGGTGGTCGCGGCAGGGGACGGGTCGACGGAGCGGCCGATTTCATAACCGCCCCACACCGTCGCGGCGATTGCCGCGGCAATGACGGGTAACTTGAGCGCCTGTAATGACATGATCCGGTTCCTCCCATCCCGCATGCACGGTGCGGGACGATGTTGGCACTCTACCGGCGCCTGACTTAAACCAAACTTAAGAAAGCGCTTAAATTGCCGTGCGTCACGCGGGCGGGAATCCCACCGCGATGCGCAGGCCGCCGAGCGGCGAGGCGTTCAGGACGACGCGCGCATCATGGCGCCGGGCGATGCTGTCGACGATCGCCAGCCCGAGGCCGCTGCCCGATTCCTGCTGGCCGGCCGGGCGGTAGAAACGGTCCAGCACGCGCTCGCGTTCCTCGGGCGGGATGCCCGGTCCGCTGTCGTCGACGCGCAGCCAGCACCGGCCTTCCCCTTTGCCGACCGACACGTCCACGCGGCCGCCGCGGGGCGTGTAGCGGATCGCGTTGTCGATCAGGTTGCCGGCCAGCGTGCGCAGCGCAGCCGGGTCGCCCTGCGCTGCGAGGTCGTCGTCGAGCAGGTCGGCGCCGAGATCGATGCCCCGCTCGTGTGCCTGGACGGTGTGGTCGGCGAGCGACTTGCGCGCGATGTCGGCGAGCGCGACGCGCTCGTGCGTCTCCGCAGCGCCCTCTCCCGGCTCCTGGCGGGCCAGCGTCAGCAGCTGCTGCACGAGATGTGCTGCGCGTGTCAGGCCCGTGCGCAATTCCCCGAGCGCTTCGGCGCGTGTGGTTTCATCGCGGGCCCGTTCGCACAGCTGCAGTTGTATCTGCAGCGCCGCCAGCGGCGTGCGCAGCTCGTGCGCGGCGTCGGCGACGAAGGCGCGTTGCGCGCTGATCGCGTGCCGTAGCTGTTCGAGCAGTTCGTTCAGCGCCCGCACCAGCGGCTGCGCCTCGTCGGGAATGCCTTTGAGCGGCAGGGGGTCGAGCGAATCGGCGCGGCGCGTGGCGACCTCCCGAGCCAGCCGTTCCAGGGGGCGCAGGCCGCGGCCGACCAGATACCAGATCAACGCGCCCAGCAGCGGCATCAGCGCCACCAGCGGGATCAGCGTGCGCAGTGCCGCATGGGCTGCGAGACGGCTGCGCACGGCCATCGGCTGGGCGATCTGGATCACGTGGTCGAGCAGCGGAATGGAATACACGCGCCAGTCGCCCTCCGCCGTCGTGACGGTCGTATAGCCGAGCTGCGCGCGGGCGGGCAGGGCCGTGTGCGGGTGCGAGAGGTAGAGGCGCACGCCGGTGTCGTCCCAGATCTGGATCACCAGATCCAGGGACTCCTCGGGCGGCGCGAGGGGGCCGACGTTCGGCCCGGCAAGGCGCCGGTCGCGCAGCGAGAGCGCGAACTGGCGCAGGTTGTAGTCCATCAGCGCGTCGATCTCGTTGTGCGCCATGCGGTAGGTCGCGATGCCGCCGATCGCGAACACCAGCACCAACGCACCGAGCAGCGAGAACAGCAGCGTGCGGCGCAGCGAGTTCATGGCCGCTCCGGCACGTAATAGCCGACGCCGCGCAGGTTGCGGATCCAGTCCGCGCCGAGCTTGCGCCGCAGCGAGTGGATATGCACCTCGACGGCGTTGCTGTCGACCTCTTCGTCCCAGCCGTAGACGCGCTCCTCGATCTGGCTGCGCGACAGCGGCCGGCCGGGGTGTTCCAGCAGCGCCGACAGCAGCGCGAATTCGCGCGCCGAGAGCCGCACCGGCTCGCCCGCGAGCGTCACCGCGTGACTTGCGGGATCGACCTGCAGCGTGCCCAGCGTCAGCACCGGATTCGCCTGGCCGCGCTGGCGGCGCAGCAGCGCCCGCACGCGCGCCGAGAGTTCGTCGAGGTCGAAGGGCTTGACGAGGTAGTCGTCCGCGCCGGCATCCAGCCCGCGGATGCGGTCGGCGACGGCATCGCGCGCCGTGAGCACGAGCACCGGCATCGCATGGCCGGCCGTGCGCAGGCGCTGCAGCAGCTCGATGCCGTCACGGCGCGGCAGGCCGATGTCGAGCAGCAGCAGCTCGTAGGGGTTGTCGCGTGCCGCGAGTTCGCCGGCGACGCCGTCGCGCACCCAGTCGACGGCATAGCCGTCCTGGCGCAGCGCCTGCTGCACGCCGGCACCGATCATCGGGTCGTCTTCGATCAGCAGCAGTCTCATGGTCGCAATTGGGGGCGGCGGGTGCGTTTGGAATATTCTAAGCCATCGTACTGCCGCACATCGAGGCACTGCGCTACGCTTGCCGGTGTTTCCCCATGCCCGGCGTCATGGGCAGCCCACCTTCCAACCGGACGTCCGCCATGTTCCGTCTCTTCCGTCGCTCGCTGCCGCTCGTGCTGATCTTGTCCTGGGTGCCGTGTGCGCCGGCGGTCGACGACGCGGCGGCGGTCGCGGACAAGGACGTGCGGGTCGAACGCAATGCGGGCGGCTTCACCGTCGATATGCTCGCCCACGCGCCAGTCAGCCCGGCGCTGGCGTGGGAAGTCCTGACCGACTTCGACCATATGGCGAGTTTCGTGCCGAACCTGCGGACGAGCCGGGTGACCGAGCGCGGTGATTCCTTCATGCGCGTGCACCAGACCGGAGTCGCGCGCTACGGCGTGTTCTGGACGAATTTCGAATCGGTGCGCGAAATCCGCGTCTCCCCGCCGAAAGAAATCCGCGCGCAGGGGGTCGGCGGCAACGTGAAACGCATGGAGAGCCTGATGCGGCTCGAGGCCGAACCGGGCGGCACGCTGCTGCGCTACCACGCCGAAGTGCAGCCGGATTTCTGGCTGCCGCCGCTGCTGGGCCCGTCCTTCGTGCGGCACGAAACCGCCGAGCAGTTTTCTGCGATCATCCGCGAGATGGTCCGGCGGCAGTGAATGCCGCCGTCCGGATCATGAGCGCCTTACGGCTGCCTCGTCGAGGCTTGCCCTGCTGGGGGCGCTCGTGCTTCAGGCAGGTGCCCCTGACTGGATGGTTTTCCCTGCGGCCGAGTGCGCGATCGATAGCCTGTTGCGCGCCGACCGGAATAAACTGCGCGCGCGTGCGATCACCCCGGACGGTGGCGTGGTCGTCCGCCTGATCCACGACGCCGGACCGCGCAGAAGCCAATGAAGATACTCCTCGTCGAAGACGATCCGCAGCAGGCCGCTTACATCCGCAAGGGGCTGCAGGAAGCGGGGCACATCGTCGATGTCGCCGCCGACGGGCGCGACGGGCTGTTTCTCGCCACCACCGAAAGCTACGATGTCCTCGTCCTCGACCGCATGTTGCCGCGCGTGGACGGCCTCACGGTGCTGCGCACGTTGCGCGCGTCGAATGTCGCGACGCCGGTCGTGATCCTCAGCGCGCTGGGTGAAGTCGATGACCGGGTTGCCGGCCTGCGCGCGGGCGGCGACGACTACCTCGTGAAGCCGTTTTCGCTGATCGAGCTCGTCGCGCGCCTGGAGGCGCTGGCGCGCAGGGGGGCGGTGTCCCGGGAAGGGGCGCCGAACACGCGGCTCGCCGTCGCCGACCTGGAGATGGATCTCCTGCGCCGCAGCGTCGCACGCGGCGGACGGAAGATCGACCTCAAGCCGAAGGAGTTCCAGTTGCTGGAATTCCTGCTGCGCCACTCGGAGCAGGTCGTGACGCGCGCGATGCTGCTCGAGGCGGTGTGGAACTACCATTTCGACCCCCAGACCAATGTCATCGACGTGCATATCTCCAACCTGCGCGCGAAGATCGACCTGCCGGGCCTGCCGCCGCTGATCCATACGGTGCGTGGCGCCGGCTATCGCCTGAGTGCCGATGTCGCATGAGGCCCGGCCGGGCGGACTGCGCGCCTGGTTCGGCAGCCCGTTCCACCGCTTCGCCATCGCCCTGCCGACTGCGATCGCGCTGATCGTCGGGGCGCTGTTCTACCCGCTCTTCCGCGAGGCCGAAGGGCATATCCGCAACGAAGTGCGCGCGGCGATCGCGCTCGAGATCAACGGTCTGGATGAGCACTTCCACGAGCGCGGATTGGCGGGACTGCGCGACGCCCTGCAGCGCCGCGTCGATGCCGCGGCGGACCGCGACGCCGTGTATCTGCTGACCGAGCGCGACGGGCGGGTGGTGGTCGGCAACCTGGCCGGCTGGCCCGACGGCGTGCCGGTGGTGGACGAGGCGTGGTTCCACGTCGGCGCGGCCGACGGCAGTACGCTGGAAGGGCAGGTGTTCGTACTGTTCGGCGGCGACCGCCTGCTGGTCGGGCGCCACTCGCCGCTGGAGTCCTACCAGGAGCACATGACCACCCGCCTGTGGGGATCCGCGGTGCTGATCATCGTCGTCGCGGCTGCGATCGGCTGGTTCTTCATGCAGCACCTGCATCGCCGGCTCGAGACGCTGGCGCGCGAGGCGGCCCGCATCCAGGAAGGCCACCTCGCGCAGCGTCTGAGCCTCAGTGCGCGCAATGACGAGCTGGACGCGCTGGCGCGGCGCTTCAATCGCGCCTTCGACGAGATCGAGCGGCTTGTCGACGCGTCGCGGCACGTCTCCAGCGCGATCGCGCACGACATGCGCCGGCCCCTGATCGCACTGCGACGGGCGATTGACGAGGCGCGCGTGGCCGCTGCCGCGGACCGGGTCCTGGGTGAGCGGCTCGAGGGGCTGGGGGCGCAGACGGATGCCCTGTTGCGCACCTTCGCGGCGCTGCTGAGCCTGGCACGCATCGAGGCCGGCGCGCTCGGGCCGAAGTGGCGGCCGGTGGATCTCGCCGCCCTCGCCGCCGATGCCATCGAACTCTACGAACCGCTCGCCGCGGCCGAGGGCAGGGCGCTCGTCGGCACGCTGGCACCGGCGACCGTGCGCGGCGACCCCGACCTGCTGTTCCAGGTGCTGCAGAATCTGATCGAGAATGCGCTCAAGCATGGGGCGGGGAGTATCGCGCTGGATCTTGCGGCCGGTGAGCGCAGCGTCGTGCTGAGCGTGCGCGACCACGGCGCGGGTGTTCCCGACGCCGCGCTGCCGCGGCTGTTCGAGCGCTTCTTCCGCCTCGACGAGAGCCGCAGCGCGGCCGACGGGGCCGGCGTCGGGTTGGCGCTGGTGCGGGGAATCGTCGAAGCCCACGGCGGGCGCGTGTCCGTGCGCAATGTCGATCCGGGCCTCGCCGTCGAGCTGGAGCTTCCCGTCGGCGGAGCGCTGGCGGCGCCCCTTGACTGATGGCTCCGGACGTTCTATTTTTCCTACGTCCCAAGGGGGAGTAGCTCTCCGCCGCGGCGTCGTCAATTCGGCAGTCCCCGTGCGGGGGTTGCCCGGCGCCCGGGCAGTCGGTTCCTGACGGCTGCGAGCAAGACCTTTGCCGCGATGGCGGAGGTCCCCTTGTCAGATCCACGGCCCTTCGTCCTCGCTGGACAAAGGGCCGTTCTGTTTTGTGCGCCTGCGGCGCGGCAGGACGGACTGGTGGATCCGACTAGGAGGGAACCTCATGGAAACGATTGGTACATGGTGGATGTGGGCGGGCTTCTTCGGCATCGTGTTGGCGATGCTCGCGGTGGACCTGTTCGTCGTCGGCGGCGGCCGGCAGCATCGGGTGGGATTTCGCGAGGCAGGGACGTGGTCGGCAGTCTGGGTGGCCGTTTCACTCGCGTTTGCGGCCGGTTTGTGGGGCTATCTCGACGGTTCGCTCGGGCGTGAGGTGGCGAACCAGAAGACGCTGGAGTTCCTCACCGGCTACCTGATCGAGAAATCGCTCGCCGTCGACAACGTGTTCGTGTGGCTGATGCTGTTCGGCTTCTTCGCCGTGCCGCTGGAGCTGCAGAAGCGCGTGCTGGCCTACGGCGTGATCGGGGCGATCGTGCTGCGCACGGTGATGATCTTCGCCGGCGTGTGGCTGATCGCGAAGTTCCACTGGATCCTGTACGTCTTCGGCGCCTTCCTGCTGTTTACCGGCGTGAAGATGTGGTGGTTCGCGGAGGCGCAGCCGGACCTCGCGAACAACCCGCTGATCCGCTGGTTGCGCGGGCACATGCGCATCACCGAGCATCTCGAGGGCGAACGCTTCTTCGTCATGCGCCATGAAGGCGGGCGCCTCGTGCGCTACGCGACGCCGCTGTTCCTCGCGCTGGTGCTGGTGGAGGTCTCCGACGTGATCTTCGCGGTCGATTCGATCCCCGCGATCTTCGCGATCACGACCGACCCCTTCATCGTGCTGACGTCCAACGTGTTCGCGATCCTGGGCCTGCGGGCGATGTACTTCCTGCTTGCGGGCATGGCCGACCGCTTCTCGCTGCTGAAGTACGGCCTGGCGCTGGTGCTGGTGTTCATCGGCACGAAGATGCTGCTCATCGATGTGATCAAGATCCCGGCGACGGTGTCGCTCGCCGTCGTGGCGGCGATCATCGGCGGCGCGATCGTGCTGTCGCTGCGCCGTGGCGCGGCAGCGGCGAAGACTGCGGCCGAGGGGCGCGGGGCCTGAGGACGGTGCCGGCGTGAACGGAAACGGGGCAAGCGCCCCGCCGGATGCGGCGGGAGGGCTTGCCCCGGGGTGAGCCTGATGCGACTTAGATGACGGTGACGTCGTCGAAGGCGAGGCCCGAACCAACGTTCACGTTGGCGATTTGCACCGCTGCGCCAGCGCCGTTGCCGTCCGCGTCGTAGTACAGCGCGCCGTTGGCGCTGTCGAAGACGAGGAAGTCGTCGCCGTCGAGGGCGACGGCACCTGCGCCGCTGACGAAGTTGCCGGTCGCGAGTGCGCCATCGGTCGTCAGCGCGGTGAACACGCTGTTGTCGATCCAGATCTCGTCGGTGCCGTGGACGAAGTCGGTGATCGTGTCGGTGCCGGTGAGGTCGTCGAACACGAAGACGTCTGCGCCGGCGCCGCCGGTCAGGACGTTGGAGCCGGCGTTACCGTTCAGCACGTTGGCGCCGGCGTTGCCCGTGGCGTCGCTGTCCGCCGAACCCGTTAGTGTGATGTTCTCGACGTTGACCAGCTTGGCGAGGGTGAAGTCGGACGAGGATACGACCGTGTCGGAACCTTCGCCGGCCTTCTCGACGATCTTGTCCTTGGCGTTATCGACCACGTAGGTGTCGTTGCCCGCGCCGCCGGCCATGTTGTCGGCATCGGCGCCGCCGTCGATCAGGTCATCGCCCGCGCCGGCCTTGATGTTGTCCTTGCCGGAGCCGCCTTGGATCTCGTCATCTCCGCCGCCGGACATGATAACGTCGTTGCCGTCGCCGCCGTCGATGATGTCGGCGTCGTCACCGGCGGTGATCTTGTCGTTGCCGCTGTCGGCCGAGATCACGTTAAGGCCGCTGCCGGCGATGATGTTGTCGTTGCCGCTGCCGCCGAGGATCTCGTCGTTGCCGTCGCCGCCGGTCAGCTTGTCGTTGCCGTCGCCGCCGTCGAGGAAGTCGTCATCGGCGCCGCCGTCGAGGTGGTCGTTGCCCTTGCCGCCGATCAGGTCGTCAAAGCCTTCGCGGCCGAACAGCTTGTCATTGCCGTCGTCGCCCTCGATGACGTCGTCACCGGTGCCGCCATCGAGCTGGTCGTTGCCCTTGCCGCCAAGGAGGTCGTCGTCGCCGGCCTGGCCGAAGACCTTGTCATTGCCGTCGTTGCCGTCGATTTCGTTGTTGTCGTCACTGCCGGTGATGCTGTCGCTGCCGCGCGAGCCGACGATGTTCTCGATGCCGACAAGCGTGTCGTTGCCCTGGCCGCGGGAACTGCCGCTCGTGAGGTTAACGGTCACTTTCTTCGCCGAGTCGTCGTAGTGGACGGTGTCATCGCCGCCGGTGCCGTTGTAAGTGTCGTCGTCGCGCTGGCCGCCGTGATCGTCGAATTCAAGGCCGGGGACCATGTGATCCACGAAGTCCTCGAACAGTTCGGTGTTGGTAATCATTGCGTTCAGATCAGTCGTCGACAGCGACAGGTCGGCGACCAGAAGGAGCGAGGCACCGCCCGCATCGCGGAAGTCCAGACTGGCGATCGTGCCGCTGCTGAGGTCGCTCGTCGGGAAGGTGCCGGTGATCACGAGGGTACTCGCATGCGGCAGGTCGTCGCCCTGATAGGTCAGGCCGAGGGTGATCGCCGTCGTCGAGGCCGATTGGACGGTGGTCGCGCTGATGTCGCCGACCAGGTCTTCAACCTGGTCATGGGTCAGGGTGGTAGTAATCGTTGCCATGTGCAGTCTCCTAACGGGCTTCTACAGGGTAATTCGGGACGTCGTTGCGTCGTTGCGGGAATGCTCACCGTTCGCGCAGCCTGTGCGTTTCTGGCGCGGGGCGAATGGTCGGGCCCCATACCGTGAACACATCTGCGTGGTAAAAATTCCCGCGTATTTGCAAGTGCTAGTGTAATCCTCATTCCGTTGGGGGGTAGGTGAGGTTGTGAGTAATTGTTTCAATCGTCCTGCGACCATACGGTTTCCCCCTCCGACGTCGGTGCCGGCTGCGTGAGAAACCTGTGGAGCGCGGCCTGCAGCGCTCGCTATGTAGCGCGAAGGGACTCTGTTACAACTTCACCGCCGACGAATGGCGCGCGGCGCGCGACGCAAGGAAGGGCGGCGGCGTGATCCGTTTCGGGGTCGCGCAACCGGGCTGCTGTCCGGTGCGGCGCTTGCGCGTGTAAGCTGAATGCATGGTGCGGAGCATGGAGCGCGGAAGTATGGCAGGTGTGCTTTCCACGGCTGTGAAAGTGTGTTCCGGGATCGGGCCGGAGGCGGCGGAATGAGCGGGCCTTCGGCCGCGGTCAAGGCCCGCGAGCTGGCGAAGATGAAGCGCGTGGCGCTCGCGCTGCTGGCGACGGTGACGCTCCTGTTCGTGCTGGCGCGCCTGCAGCACGGCGCGGGAATCTGGGCCTGGGTTGCCGCTTTCGCCGAGGCGGCGATGATCGGCGCGCTCGCCGACTGGTTCGCCGTCGTTGCGCTGTTCCGCCATCCGCTGGGCCTGCCGATCCCGCACACGGCGATCATCCCGGCCAACAAGGACCGCATCGCGGGCAACCTGGCGACCTTCATCCGCGACAAGTTCCTCGCCACCGACACCATCGTGCGCAAGCTGCGCGCTTTCGATCCGGCCGGCCGCCTCGCGCTGTGGCTGCAGCAGCCGGACAACGCCGCGCTGATCGCCGGAAAGCTGGCGTCGGCGCTCGCCGGTTGGCTGGACTTCATCGACGATGCGCGTGTGCGGCGCTTTCTCGCCGCGGCGATCCGCGGGCGGCTGAAGAAGGTCGACCTGTCGGCGATGTCGGGGAAGATCCTCGACGCGCTGACGGCCGACGGGCGCCATCAGGAGGTGCTGGACGCGGCGCTCGCGCGCTTGGCGCGCTGGCTGGACGACGCGGACGTGCAGGCGGCCTTCGCGGCGATGATCGTCGAGGTGGCGGGCAAGGAGTATCCGAAGGTGCTGCGGACGGTGGGTATGGTGACCGACACCGACGAGTTCTCGCGCCGTATCGCGGGGAGCCTCGTGCGCGGCATCAATGGCTGGCTGCACGACATCGGCGACGACCCGCAGCATCCGCGCCGGCAGGCGTTCGACGAATCGGTCGCGGAATTCATCGAGCGCCTGAAGACGGACGCGGATCTGGCGGCGCGCATCGAGGCCGCCAAGCGCGACATGCTCGCGCACCCGGCGATGGCCGAGTACCTGAACGGTTTGTGGGACGACATGAAGACGTGGCTGCGCAGCGACCTGCAGCGTGCCGACTCGCATCTCGCGATCCGGCTGCGCGGCGCCGCGATGGCCTTCGGGGCGACGCTCGCCGCCAATCCGGCGCTGCACGAATCGCTCGACGACCACCTGCAGTCGGCCGTCGTTGCGCTTGCGGACGACTTCCGCGACGGGCTGGCGGACCACATCGCGTCGACCATCCGCGGCTGGAAGGACGAGGACCTGGTGCGCGAGCTGGAGCTGAGCGTGGGCCGCGACCTGCAGTTCATCCGCCTCAACGGCACGCTGGTGGGCGGGGCGATCGGGGTGTTGCTGCATGCGCTGACAGTGATGGCGGGTGGGGCGGGATAGGGCGCGTCCCGTGCGGGCGAGTTTCACGATGTCTTGACATGGGTTCGACGGGCGTTTGACGGCGCCCGCTCCATCCTGTTGCGATTGTGAATCCGTCCGAACCACGTACCGGGAAACCCTACATGCCTTTCACCCAGACCCAGCTCGTGCTGCGACGCTACTACGCGCTGCTCTACGTCGCGGTTTTCGCGATGATCGTGCTCTTCTGGCCGCATGCCGAAGTGGCGTCGTCCAGCGCACGCATGTTCCTCGTTGCGGCGACGGCGGGCTACGCGGCCTTGTACGTTGCGCCACTGTGGATCCTCAGCTCGGCGCTGGCCCGGCTGCTGCGCAGCGTCCCCGGATGGCGGGTGCGGTTGCCCTACGCGGTGGCCTTCGTCGGCGGCAGCGCCGTGCTGCTGGCGATCTTTGCGGACTACCGTCTGTACGAGTTGTACCAGTTCCACTTCAACGCCTTCGTGTGGAACCTGCTCACGACGCCGGGCGGCGTCGAGGCGCTGGGCGCGACCGAGGCGACGACGCGTTCGCTGGCGATGCAGGTGTCCGTCTTCCCGGTCCTGTGCGCCGCCGCGCTGGTGCTGCTGTACCGCCACGCGACGCATGGCTGGGCGCCGTCGCCGCGCACCCTCGTCACCGCCGTGATGGTGCTGTTTTCGGTGCTCTCGGTGGAGGAGGTGGTGTATGCCTACAGCGAGCACGTCGGCAAGGAGGACTACCTGCAGGCGGCGGAGGCGATCCCCTTCCACCTGCACACCGGCGCGCGCAAGGTGTTCAAGCGCATGGGCATCGAGCAGGCGGCGGTGAAGGAGCTGCGTCTCGCGGGCGGCACCGTCGATTATCCCGGCCACGATCTCCCCGCGAAGGAGGTCGCGAAGCGGCCCAACGTGATCATGCTGGTCGGCGAATCGTTCCGCTGGGATCTGCTGAGCCCGGAGATCACGCCCAACCTGTGGAAGCTCTCGCAGCAGGGTACGCGCTACGAGCAGCACTACAGCGGCGGCAACCGCACGCGCATGGGCCTGTTCTCGATGTTCTACGGCCTGTATGCGCCGTACTGGTACAGCTTCGAGCAGCAGCGGGTCGCCCCCGCGCTGATGAACTTCCTGCGCGACCACGACTACCAGCTCGCGATCCACACCAGCCAGAGCTTCGACTACCCGGAGCTGCGCCATACGGTGTTCACCGGCGTGCCCGAGGCGAACCTGCAGGAACTGCAGAAGGGCGAGCCGTGGCGGCGCGACGCGCAGAACATCGACGACCTGATCGGTAAGTTCGACCACCGCCATGCCGACAAGCCCTTCTACGGCTTCATGTTCTTCGAGTCCACGCACGCGCCCTACACCTTCCCGGAGGAAACCGCGCTGCGCCAGGACTACCTGCGCCAGCTCGACTACATGAAGCTCGACCTGCGCGACAACATCGACGCGATCCACGCGCGCTATATCAACGCCGCGCATCATGTCGACGCGCAGATCGGACGCCTGCTGGACCATCTGCGGGCGCAGGGTGAACTGGATAACACGGTGATCCTGTTCACCGGTGACCACGGCGAGGAATTCATGGAGAAGGGCCACTGGGGCCACGGCCACGGCAACACCTTCCCCGAGGAGCAGATCCGCGTGCCGCTGGTGATCCGCCTGCCGGGCCAGCAGCCGCAGGTCGTCACGCACCGCACCTCGCATCTGCAGATTTCGCCGACGCTGCTGGAATACCTGGGTGTCACCGCGCCGTCGCGCAGTTACAGCTCCGCCGATACGCTCGATCACACCGCGGACAACCTCGTGCTGGGCGAGTACGACTTCATGGGCATCTTCGACGGCGAGCACAAGATCTCATTCCCTTACACGCGCAGCTCCTTCTTCCGCTACAGCGTGTTCGACGCGCAGGATCACCCGGTTGCGCGCGAGGAAGGCAAGCAGGTGCTGGCGGACAAGCAGGCGCTGCTGGACGACGTGGTGCGCGAGAGCAGGCGCTTCGTGCGTTAGTACCGGGGACCGCGCCGCTGCATCAGAAGCGTGCGCCGGCGGACCATGCATAATGTGGGCGACGAGCCCACGGTGGTCCGGCCACATGCCCAACGTCCCCAACACCATCACGCTGCTGCGTGTCACGCTGATCCTGCCGCTTGCCGCGCTGCTGCGGCAGGGCGAGTTCGGGATCGCGCTGCTGCTGTTCATCGTGTCGGCGCTGTCGGATCTCGCCGACGGTGTGATCGCGCGCCGCTGGAACCTGCGCACGCGTTTCGGCGCGATCGCCGATCCGGTCGCCGACAAGCTGACCATGCTCACGGTGACGCTGCTGCTGGCCTTCGACGGGCGGCTGCCGTGGTGGCTCGCCGCGGCCGTGGTGACACGGGACGTGCTGATCGTCGGCGGCGCGCTGGCTTATCACTATCTGATCGGGGCGGTGGAGATGGCGCCGAGCGCGGTGTCGAAGCTCAATACCGCGCTGGAATTTTTGTTGCTCGCGAGCATCCTCGCGATTGGTGCGGGCTTCGTGGACGGCGGGATGTGGATCACCGTCCTGACGTTGGCGACCTTCGTCACCATCGTGTGGTCGGGCACCCAGTACGTGTTCGTGTGGAGCCGACGGGCGTCGCAGGTGCGACGCCATCGATCCGCGCGATACTGACCGTCCGGCCCGCGGGAGAGGCCTCAGGCTTCGGCCTCCTGCGCATCCGGTTCGTTTCCTTCGATGCTGGCGAGCGCCGTCGCGGCGCGCTGCAGGGCGGGCAGGAACTGCAAGGCCTTTTCGCGCGTGAGCCGCATGATCGGGGCCTGGATCGCAAGCCCCATGTTGGACTGCTTGCGCTGCGTCGGAACGAGTACGCCGATGCACAGCAGGCCGGGCAGGAATTCCTCGTTGTCGAGCGCGTAACCGTTGCGCTTGACGTCCTCGATCTCGCGTTCGAGCGCATCGAGATCCGTAATCGTGTTCGGCGTGAATTTTTCCAGCGGCGCGAAGGCGAGCAGGCGCCGGCGCTGGGCGGGCGTCATCTGGGCGAGGAAGAGCTTGCCGGTGGCGGAGCAGTGGGCCGGCACGCGCGAACCCGGATGCAGGTAGAAGCGCAGGGGCGCGGTCGATTCGAGGCGGTCGAGGTACATCACTTCGCTGCCCGAGAAGGCCGTGATGTTGCAGCTCTCGCCGACCTCTTCGACCAGCTGCCGCAGGACGACATGGCGCGCGCCGTGGGTGGTGCTGTTGAGGAGCAGGTTCTCCGCGAGGCGGCGCAGGCGTACCCCGGTGCTGTAGTGCCGGCCGTCACCTTCGCGGTGCAGCAGGCCCTCGGACTCGAGCTGCTGCAGCATGCGGTGCAGCGTGGGCTTGGGCAGTCCCGTTTCCTCGACGAGGCTCTGCAGCGAGAAGGTCTGGTCCTTGGCCGCGATGACTTCCAGCAGGCTGAAAAGCCGCATGGTCGGGGTGTCTCCATCGATGCGGGCGGGCTCCGATCCGGAGCTGCGGGTGATCTTCATGGTGACCTCGCTGAGATGGATTTCGATAAATAATACACCACGTACCGGTTTATAAGAATACTAGTTGACCGTGCCCGGTTTTGCATCTAGAGTTCGATCAAGTTTCGAATAACGGAACGAATCGTATCGAAATTGATTGTATCTGAAGTCCTTGATGCGTGTTGCCGCCCCCGCGCCTGACCGGCATGTGGGCGGCGACGCCGGCGGGCGCGTGACCTGCGTCGCTCCTCCGGCGGTGCTCCATCCTTGGCATTTCCCTCCACGGCCCCGCTTACCCGGACGGGGCCGTTACCTGGCCGGAACCGCGTCTTCTCCCAACCCCTGCGGTTCCGGCATTTTTTTGGTGAATGGAATGAAAGCGATCAACCGCATCATCGAGACGGCACGCGCGGAACCCCGACGGATCGTGCTCAGCGAGGGCGACGACCCGCGCGTGCTGCAGGCCGCGGTACGCGCGACGCGCGAAGGCACGGCGAAGATCATCCTCGTCGGCAGCTGCGCCGCGATAGAGGCGTGTGCCTTCCGTGAGGGGCTGGATCTGGCGGGCATCGAGCTGGTCGATCCGGCGCGTTCGCATCTCACCGAGGGGTTCGTGCGGGTGCTGCTGCGCCTGCGCGCGCACAAGGGCATGACGCTGGAGCAGGCACAGCGCGACGTGCTCGACCCGCTGTGCTTCGCGAACCTGATGGTGCGCTTGGGACATGCCGACGGATCAGTGTCGGGCGCGGTGCGCACGACCGCCGACGTGGTGCGCACCGCGATCCAGATCATCGGCCCGAACAAGGCGTTCAAGCTCGTGTCGAGCTTCTTCCTGATGATGCTGTGCGAGCCCTTCCACAGCCTGAAGGGCGGCCTGGTTTTCTCGGACTGCGGGCTGGTGGTC
The DNA here is from genome assembly GCF_001190925.1 of Azoarcus sp. CIB. NCBI lineage: Bacteria > Pseudomonadati > Pseudomonadota > Betaproteobacteria > Rhodocyclales > Zoogloeaceae > Azoarcus > Azoarcus sp. CIB. The sequence continues at coordinate 3,894,268 of NZ_CP011072.1, read as the reverse complement.
GACCCGGATGCCGAGGAGCTGTCCGAGATCGCGATGGCGGCGGCCGACAGCGCGCGCAGCCTGCTGATGGAGGAGCCGCGCGTGGCGATGCTGTCGTTCTCGACGAGCGGCAGCGCGAAGCATGCGGCCGTGGACAAGGTGGTGGCCGCCGCGCAGCGCGTGCGCGAGATGCGCCCCGGACTCGCGATCGACGGCGACGTGCAGCTCGACGCGGCGATCGTCGCCGAGATCGCGAACCGCAAGCTGCCGGATTCGCAGGTCAAGGGGCGGGCGAACGTACTGGTGTTCCCGAACCTCGAGGCGGGCAACATCGGCTACAAATTGGCCGAGCGCGTCGGCGGCGCGGTCGCGATCGGGCCGCTGTTGCAGGGGCTGGACAAGCCGGCGAACGACCTGTCGCGCGGCTGCAGCGCCGAGGACGTGTTCTACGTGATCGCGGTGACGGTGGTGCAGGCGCAGGCCGCCGCCGAGGCCCGCCTGGCCTCTTCTGCGGTGTCGGTGTGACATGAGCGCCGAGGCTCTGCCGTTGATCCTGGTGCTGGCGGCGGCGACCTATTTCCAGACGGTGACGGGTTTCGGCCTGGGCATGATCGTCATGGGGGCGACCAGCGGCATGAACCTCCTGCCGGTGGCGACCGTTGCCGCGATCGTGAGCCTGGTGACGCTCGCCAACAGCGCCGTCGCGCTGCCCGGACGCCTGCACGGCATCGACTGGCGCGCGGCGCGGGCGGCGACGCTCGGCAGCCTGCCGGCCATCGTCGGCGGGGTGATGCTGCTGGAATACCTCAGCAGTGCGGCGGCCGGGGTGCTGCAGCTGATCCTCGGCATCGTGATCGTGCAGGGCAGCGTGGGCTTCGCGCTGCGTCCAGTGCAGCTCGACGAACGTTCGTCGGACATCAGCTTCGCCGCGAGCGGCTTCTTTTCCGGCCTGAGCGGCGGCCTCTTCGGTGTTGCCGGCCCGCCGCTGATCTTCCAGTTCTATCGCCAGCCGATGGACCCGGTCGGCGTGCGCAACATCCTGCTGCTGCTGTTCACGATCACCTCGGCCGCGCGCTCGTTCTACCTCGGCGTGCAGGGGCGGCTCGATGCGGAGATCTGGACGCTGTTCGCCGTGGCGGTGCCCGTCGTGGCGCTCGCGACCGTAATCGGGCGCCGGTATCCGCCGCCGCTCGCCGCCCGTACGATGCGCCGCCTCGTCTTCGCGCTGTTGATGGCGATCGGCGCTTATCTGGTGATGTCGGCCCTGCCGGCGATCGTAGTGGGTTGGTAGCGTCCGTGCGGCGCGCTCGCAGGTCAATGCTTATATGGTAATTGGCAATAAGGATATGGGGTTCTAATAACCCCGGAGCGGGTATCCTCCACTTCGATGTTTCATCGCTCGTGGAGGTCCCGCTATGTCCGAACTCGTCGTCGTCGCTGCAGCAGCGCTCACCTTCGTGTCCGCCGCGTACGTGCTCGGTCGCGCGCGCAAGCAGGAAGGGCTGGCGTGGCTGGAGAGCCGGCCGCAGGACGTCGCGCGGCTCTACCTGAGGCGGGCTTCGGACGTGGATGCCTACTGGCTGCACGTGGAGTTCCGAAACGGCTGCAAGCGCATGGTGGCCGCGCCGTGGGAGGTCGAGGAGACGCTGCGCCGCCTCGCGCCCCTCGGGCTGCGGCTGTCGGCGGAGGATCGCGGCGCGCTCGCGCGTTTGCGTTAGCGCTGCGCGCGGGCAAGCGCTGGCGGCGGGGCTAGGGCGCCGGGTTGCCCGGTGCGCTCGCCCCGGCTGCCGTCCGTCCCCGCTGCTTTGCCGCGATGAAGTCCGCGCGGGGAATGTAGAGCAGGCCGCCGAGCTTGCGCATCAGGTGGTTCTCATGATGGCTCAGTGTGCCGTCTGCATACGCCACCTGCCACAGGTACTCGACCATGCGCAGCTTCTGCTCGACGCTGAAGCCCTTGTTGAGCCGTGATGTGAAGCTGTAGAGATCCGGCGCATCACGCGAGGTGGTCTCGGCGAGTTCCACCAGACGCGCGACCTCGTCGTCGCGAAGGGCAAACTTGTCGCGCAGGGCCTGGACCACGGTGGTGCGCTCGGCCGCCGAGTAGTCCGCATCCGCACGCATCACCTCGACCAAGAGCACCGCGGCCGCGAGCTGGAGAGCGTGATCCGCACCGCCCGACGTCGTTGCGCCACCGGCCGGCGTAGCGGTGAGGGCGTTGAACAAGTCCTTCAGGCTGGCAAACATCGTTGCGGATCATCCAAATTCGAATGCGATTGAGGGATGAGTGTAGCGCGGGCGGTGAAGAGTTCCTGTTTCATTGCGGCGGCCATGTGGCGAGTGATGTTGCGGGGCCGTTATCGGTCACGAGCAGTCGGTCAGGCAGAGCGCCCGAAGCAGCCATCCGCGCACGAAGTGCACATGCTGATCGGTTAGAATGTGAGAACCGCGCGACAAAGGCGCATTTCTTCGATGTCCGTGTGGCGGAATGATGATGTACATTCAAGGTGCGATTAAACGGAATTTGGCGCGGACGATACTGATCGTCGTTTTTTTGCTTACCGTTGGATGGTTGGCCTGGACCCGAAACCCATTACCGTCTGACGAATCGATGATTTCCACTTTCCACGAAAATCGCAGCGACCTGGAAGAAATAGTGCGACGTTATCGCGAGTTTGAACCCCCTTCCAATCAATCGCATACCGGTTGGCTGGAACAGGGAGATACTAGGGGGTTGATTACGCGGGCCAAGGTTTACGACGTTTCCTACAGCGCAATCGGGTATCCGTGGTATTCAAATCCCTATTTGATGGAGACAGGAAAGCGCGTAGAAGGTGATCGAGGTGATCTTTCGCGATTGCACAAATACGGATCGCTGCGCATTAAGCCTGAACCGTCCAATCTCTATTACGCATTTACGCTCCGACATGGCTGGGTTTGGAAGGATTTCCATTTCTTTCCCGAAGTGCCTCGTATAGAAAATGGAGAGTTGCTGGGGCCCGTCAATAGTGGCGGAGAGTATACCTTCCGCAGCCCAGTGCGGGCGTCGCTAAATCGATTTCCAATTCGCTGGCGTGAGTTCCAGTGTATCTATCGTCGCATGGAACCGCAGTGGTACTTGCGTATGTGCAACGGTCACTAAATTAATTCCAATAGGAGAAAGACACTTACGATGGGGGCGTGACGTAACTGTCCGTTGCGCTTGGACATCAAGTGGTGCGCGCCTCGCGCTGGTTAGCCGACGAGTTGGGCGTCAGCTTTCGACAGGCCGGAATGACCGCTCGGGGTCGTCAGGAGCGAGCAGCCGGCGGGCACCGGCAACCCCCGCCGCCGGACGCCCGCCGTTAAGTCTGCGCTGGAGCCAACCGCCACGCATCCGATTCGATCGGCAGCCAGGCCTCGATCGCAGCGGTGGCGATGACGTGCTTCGTGCCCTGCTCGGGGTCGTGCACGTCGAGCCCGCCGAAGACCACTTTTACCTCGGGCCTGCCGCGCGGCAACTCGGCGCGCACGACCTCGGCGTCGACCTGGTCGGGTTGCTGCACGCCGATGGTGACCTGCACACGCATGTCCTGCGTGTCGTAGGCGAGAGAGCGGAACAAGGACAGCACGGAATGATGCAGGGCGTCCTGCACGGCGCGGCAGGCGGCCTTGGTGTAGTCGCCGCCGAGGAGGTCGTTGCCGGTGCCCATTTCGAGGATCAGGCGCTTTTCAGGCATGGCCGGGCTCCAGGTCGAAGGAAACGATGACGGCGGCGTTGGCGATTACGGTGACGCCGGTGCCGTCGTGCTTGGGAATGTCGAGGCCGCCGCGGACGACCTTGATCGAGGGTTTGCCGTAGGGGAATACCTCCAGCAGCGGGGCGATGTCGACCGCTTCGGGCTTCTGGATGCCGATCTCGACGTCGATCAGCATTTCCTCCTTCGGGAAGCCGAAGGCGCTCGCGATATTGAGGGAGTTGTGCCACAACGCGTCGCGGATTGCGCGCGCTGCAGCCTGCGTGTAGTCCTGGCTGCGGATCGAGGTCCCCATGCCGAACTGCACGGCCATGCGGGTCTTGGCCATTGCGTGTGTTCCTCCTGTGCGAAATTGGCGGAATTATTAGCCCGACAATCAATTACGCGATGTCAGGTTGAGTCATGTACGTTTGCTCCCTCCCCTTCAAGGGGAGGGTTGGGGTGGGGATGGGTTTAGCATGCGCCGCAGAAACCCATCCCCCTCCTAACCTCCCCCCTTGAAGGGGGAGGAACCAGGTGCCGCCGATGAGCTGCACGATTTCGGTGAATAGTGAGTTCTCCAGCCCCTGCGTCATGTCGGTGGCGAGGCTGCGGCGGTAGAAGGGGCTCAGGTCGAGCCCGACGCCCAGCGCCAGGATCTCGACCGCGCCCTCGCGTTCGCGCCGCGCGACGACGTCCTTGAGGTGATTGTCCAGATAGAAGGGGGCGTTGGCGAGTCCGGTGGCACCGTCGGAGGGGCAGCCGTCGGAGACGACGATCAGGATGCGGCGCGCCTCGCTGCGCGCGAGCAGGCGGTTGCACGCCCAGTCGACGGCCTCGCCGTCGATGCCTTCGCGGAAGAGGTCTGCCTTGAGGAGCGCGGCGATGTCCGCGCGCGCGCGCCGCCACGGGCGGTCGGCGCCCTTGAACACGAGGTGGCAGACCTCGTTGAGGCGGCCGGGGTGGGGCGGGCGCCCGCGGCTCATCCAGTCGCGGTAGGCGCGGCCGCCGTTCCACGCGCCGGTCGTGAAGCCCAGCAGTTCGGTGGCGACGCCGATCGTCTCCAGCGCGCGCATCAGCAGGTCGAGCAGCACGGCGACCGGTTCGATGTGCCCCTTCATCGAGCCCGAGCAGTCGACAAGGAAGCTCACCGCGCAGTCGGCCTGCGGGACGTGGCGCTCCTGCCGGAACACGCGGCGGTCGGCGGGCGAGCTGATGAGCTGGGCGAGGCGGCGGCCGTCGATGTGGCCTTCCTCCTCACCGAAGCGCCAGCCGTCCGGGGCGGGGCGGGTGAGCACGGTGGCGAGCTGGCGCGCGAGGCGGGAGAGGTTCACGCCCTGTTCGGCGACGCGGCGGTCGAGCCGTTCGCGGTATTCGCGCAGCAGCGCGCGGCGCACCAGCGTGCCGGCGGCGACTTCGGTGTCGAAGCGGGTGGTGTAGACGCGGTAGGCGAGGGCGGCGTCGGTGAAGACTTTGCTGGCGCCGGTCGTGGCGGCCGCGATGCCGTCGCCGCCGTCCGCGGCGTCGTCGAAGTCCAGCAGCAGCGCGAAGCCGGCCTGTGCGTCGGCGTCCTTGTCGTCCTTCTCGCCGGATTCGTCGTCCTGCGCCGCGCGCTCGGCGCGCACGCGGTCGCCGACGACGCGCGCGATCTCCAGCGCGTGCCGCGCAAAGGCGTGCTGTTCGTGACGATGGCGGCGGATGCCGGAGAGCGCGGTGCCGAGCGCCGCGACGAGTCCCATGCGCGTGCTCTCGATGTAGTCCTCGGTGTCTTCCAGCACCGGCCGCGCGGTGAGGCGCGACCAGCACATCTGCGCGACCGTGTACAGCAGGATGCCGACGCTGCCCTCGGTGAGGCCCGAGCGGTAGAAGGCGCGCGACCAGTTCTCGAAGCGATGATGCAGGTTCGCCGCCATGCCGGGCATGTCGGCGGGCGCGAGGGTCTCGACGCGCAGCTGTTCCTGGAGCTCGAACACCAGGCGCTCGACCGGGTCGTCGGGGCACAGGCGCGCGTGAAGGCCGGCGTCGGAGTGCAGCAGGCGCAGCGCGGCGCCGTCGGCGGCGGCGCGGCAGTCCGCGAAGCTGTCTTCGCCGGGATCGACGCGCAGGTGCGGCGCGTGCTGCGGCACGAGGCGCTCGCCGGCGTACAGGCGCCGGCCGCGGTAGTGCAGGGCGGGCCGGCCGGTGAGCGCGCGCAGCGTCGCCGCGCACAGTTCCTCGACCTTCTGCTGGCGCCTCGCCTTCTGTTGCGCGCTCTGCGTCACTTCGCCGCCGCTTCGCCGATTCTTGATTCACCGCTCCACGATTCGTCGAGCTCCTCGCCGAAGCAGCGCTGGTAGTACTCGGCGACGATGGGGCGTTCGACCTCGTCGCACTTGTTGAGGAAGGAGAGACGGAAGGCGAGCGCGGGATTGCGGAAGATCTCGCAGTTCTCGGCCCAGGTGATCACGGTGCGTGGCGACATCAGCGTCGACAGGTCGCCCGCGGCGAAGCCTTGGCGCGTGAGCGCCGCCACGGCGACCATCGACGCGACGAGCTGGCGGCCCTTGTCGTAGTTCTTCGCCGGCACGCGCGCGAGCACGATCGCGACCTCCTCGTCGCGCGGCAGGTAGTTCAGCGTCGCGACGATGTTCCAGCGGTCGATCTGCGCGTGGTTGAGCACCTGGGTGCCGTGGTACATGCCGGTGAGGTTGCCCAGGCCCACCGTGTTCGAGGTCGCGAACAGGCGGAAGAAGGGATGCGGGCGGATCACGCGGTTCTGGTCGAGCAGCGTGAACTTGCCGTCGCGCTCGAGGATGCGCTGGATCACGAACATCACGTCGGGGCGGCCGGCGTCGTACTCGTCGAAGATCAGCGCGACGGGGCGCTGTAGTGCCCACGGCACGATGCCTTCCTGGAATTCGGTGACCTGCCGGCCGTCGCGCACGACGATCGCATCCTTGCCGACGAGGTCCAGGCGGCTGATGTGGCCGTCGAGGTTCACGCGCACGCAAGGCCAGTTCAGGCGTGCGGCGACCTGTTCGATGTGGGTCGATTTACCGGTGCCGTGCAGGCCTTGCACCATCACGCGGCGGTCGCGCGTGAAGCCGGCGAGGATCGCGAGCGTCACGTCCGGATTGAAGCGGTAGGCCGCGTCGATCTCGGGCACGTGGTCGTCGCGGGTAGCGAAGGCCGGCACCTTCAGGTCGGAATCGATTCCGAACAGCGAGCGGACCGGAACCAGCTGGTCCGGGGTGTCGAGCGCGAGTTCCGTCACGGCAGTCTCCTTGGGTTTTGTGCAATTCATGATAGACATGTTCCAATAAAAGATACAAGGAGTTCCGGAAACGTAAATAAGTCTTGACGTCGTCGAGGCTTGATCCTACATTCAGATCAAAACAGCGAATCGGTGCATAAGGCTGGATGGGCTGGGCCACAACCGGACGCACAACAAGACGACAAGCACCTGTCGTGGCCGAGATGGCCGCGCCAACGGAGGAGACGGACGTGAAAGCGGAATCTGGAAATTCAGGCGGGCTGCAGCACGGCCTCAAGCAGCGGCACATGACGATGATCGCGCTGGGCGGCGTGATCGGCGCCGGCCTCTTCGTCGGCAGCGGCGTGGTGATCAAGTCGGCCGGTCCGGCCGCGGTGTTGTCCTTCCTGATCACCGGCGGGCTGGTGGTGCTGGTGATGCGCATGCTCGGCGAGATGGCCGTCGCGATGCCTTCAGTCGGCGCCTTCTATGAGTTCGCGCGCACCGCCTGGGCGGACAGGCCGGCCGTCGGCGATCTCGCCGGCTTCCTCACGGGCTGGATGTACTGGTACTTCTGGGTCATCGTCGTCGCGCTCGAAGCCGTTGCCGGCGCAGACCTGGTGCGCTACTGGTTGCCCGACGTGCCTGCCTGGATCATCAGCCTGGTGTTGCTCGTAACCCTCACGATGACCAACCTGATATCGGTGAAGTCCTTCGGCGAGTTCGAGTTCTGGTTCGCGTCGATCAAGGTCGCGGCGATCGTCGTGTTCCTGTTCCTCGGCGGCCTGTACGTGCTGGGGATGTGGCCGGACGCCACGGCCAGCCTCGCCAACCTGACCGAGCACGGCGGCTTCATGCCGAACGGCATCGTACCGGTGCTGACCGGAGCGGTTGCAGCGACGGGCTTTTACTTCGGCGCCGAAATCGTCACGGTCGCAGCGGCCGAAACGGCAGAGCCCGAGCGTGCCGTGGCGAAGGCGACGAACTCCGTGATCACGCGCGTGCTGTTCTTCTACGTCGGCTCGGTGTTGCTGGTCGTATGTCTCGTACCGTGGAATTCCGCCGCGATGGCGACGCCCTATGTCAGCGCGCTCAACGCAATCGGCATTCCGGCGGCTGCGCAGATCATGAACGCAATCGTCCTGACGGCCGTGCTCTCGGCGCTGAATTCGGGCCTCTACGCTTCCTCGCGCATGCTCTTCGCGCTGACGCGTCGCGGCGACGCGCCCAAGGGCCTTGCAAAGGTGAGCCGCAACGGCGTACCGGTGCGCGCGATCCTCCTCGGCACGCTGTTCGGGTACGTGGCGGTCGTCATGTCCTACGTCTCGCCCGACACGGTATTCGCCTTCCTCGTCAATTCCTACGGCACGGTCGCGATCTTTGTCTACGTGTCGATCGCCATCTCGCAACTGCGCCTGCGCGCGCGACTGGAGAAGGAAGACCCCAGCCGGCTGCGCGTGAAGATGTGGTGCTACCCCTACCTCACCTGGGTCGCGATCGTCGGCATGCTCGCGATCGTCGTCGCGATGGCCTTCATCCCCGAGCAGCGCACACCGCTCCTGCTGGGCGTCGTGAGCTTGGCCATCCTGCTCGCCCTGTACGGCATGAAAAGCCTGTGGAGGGCGAAACCAGATCTCACATCCGTCATGATCGATACACAGGCCTTCGAGAAGTCCTGATCCCCTCGCGCGCGGGGCAGGGGCCGCCACCGGCCTCACGTCGCCGCACCCGCGGAAAACGGCATCCGGCGCCGATCGGCACGGATGCCGTTTTCACGTCTGCGCCGCGCAGATTTTGCTGCGATCGAATTAATTTCAATAAAAGAGACAAAAAGTTCAGAAAAACGAAATTCGTGTTGACGTCTCGAAAATGTCGACGTACATTGAATTCAAGTATCGAAAATCGGAACAAAACGTACCGAAAACGATATCTTGCCCTCGCGAATACTCGACAAGGAGACAGCAGCAATGAGCGAACAAGACCGCCGCACCGTCGTCAGCGGCCCGCACAAGATGACCCCGTCCGAAGCCTTCGTGGAAACCATGGTGGCCAACGGCGTGACCGACATGTTCGGGATCATGGGCTCGGCCTTCATGGACGCGATGGACATCTTCGCGCCGGCCGGCATCCGCCTGATCCCGGTGGTGCATGAACAGGGCGCCGGCCACATGGCCGACGGCTTTTCGCGCGTGTCGGGCCGCCATGGCGTGGTGATCGGCCAGAACGGCCCGGGCATCTCCAACTGCGTGACCTCGATTGCGGCGGCCTACTGGGCGCACAGCCCGGTGGTGATCGTGACCCCCGAAACCGGCACGATGACGATGGGTCTCGGCGGCTTCCAGGAATGCAAGCAGCTGCCGATGTTCCAGGAGTTCACCAAGTACCAGGGTCACGTGACCCACCCGGCGCGCATGGCCGAATACACCGGGCGCTGCTTCGACCGCGCGATGAGCGAGATGGGCCCGACCCAGCTCAACATCCCGCGCGACTACTTCTACGGCGAGATCACCTGCGAGATCCCCAAGCCGAGCCGCCTCGACCGTGGTGCCGGTGGCGAAGCGAGCCTCAACGAAGCGGCCGAATTGCTGGCAACCGCCAAGTTCCCGGTGATCATCTCCGGCGGCGGCGTCGTGATGGCCGACGCAATCGAGGAGTGCAAGGCGCTCGCCGAGCGCCTGGGCGCGCCGGTCGTCAATAGCTACCTGCACAACGACTCCTTCCCCGCGAGCCACCCGCTGTGGTGCGGCCCGCTCGGCTACCAGGGGTCGAAGGCGGCGATGAAGTTGATGGCGCAAGCCGACGTCGTGATCGCGCTCGGTTCGCGCCTCGGCCCCTTCGGTACGCTGCCGCAGCACGGCATGGACTACTGGCCGAAGAACGCCAAGATCATCCAGATCGACGCCGACAACAAGATGCTCGGCCTGGTGAAGAAGATCTCGGTGGGCATCTGCGGCGACGCCAAGGCCGCGGCCAAGGCGCTGACCTGGCGCCTGACCGGCCGCACGCTGGAATGCGATGCGACGCGCGAGCAGCGCTTCGCCAAGGTGCAGGCCGAGAAGGAAGCCTGGGAGCGCGAGCTCGACGAGTGGACGCACGAGCGCGACCCCTTCAGTCTCGACATGATCGAGGAGAACGCCAAGGAGAAGCCCTTCTCCGGCGGCGAATACCTGCATCCGCGCCAGGTGCTGCGCGAGCTCGAAAAGGCGATGCCGCCCGACGTGATGGTGTCGACCGACATCGGCAACATCAACTCGGTCGCCAACAGCTATCTGCGTTTCGAGAAGCCGCGCAGCTTCTTTGCCGCGATGAGCTTCGGCAACTGCGGCTATGCGTTCCCGACGATCATCGGCGCCAAGGTGGCTGCGCCGCATCGTCCGGCGGTGTCCTACGCCGGTGACGGCGCCTGGGGCATGAGCCTGATGGAGACGATGACCTGCGTGCGGCACAACATCCCGGTGACGGCGGTGGTGTTCCACAACCGCCAATGGGGCGCGGAGAAGAAGAACCAGGTGGACTTCTACAACCGCCGCTTCGTTGCCGGGGAGCTCGACAACCAGAGCTTCGCCGAGATCGCGCGGGCGATGGGCGCCGAAGGCATCACCGTGGATCGGCTGGAGGACGTGGGCCCGGCGCTGACGAAGGCCATCGACCTGCAGATGAACCACGGCAAGACCTGCATCATCGAGATCATGTGCACGCGCGAACTGGGCGACCCGTTCCGCCGCGACGCGCTGTCGAAGCCGGTGCGGTTCCTGGATAAGTACAAGGACTACGTGTGATTCGTAGAGCCTGACGACTGACCCGGCAAACAAGGATGTGAGTCTGCCGGGCATGGCGTTCCTCCCCCTTCAAGGGGGAGGTCAGGAGGGGGATGGGTTTCGGCCGACGCCTGCGTAACCCATCCCCACCCCAGCCCTCCCCTTGAAGGGGAGGGAGCACGCGCAGCTCTCAAACTGACTCCCCACCGGACCCCGATCCAATGACCACTCAAACGACAATTGCGCCGCCCGCGATGTTCAGCGAGGTGCGTGTGCTGATGCCGGGATTCATGCTGTGCGCCGTGATCGCGGTCGCGGCAACTTTCGTGTCCGAGCATTACGGCGGACCGCAGTTTCTCTACGCGCTGCTGCTGGGCATCGCGTTCCATTTCCTCTCCGACAACGACAAGTGCATCCCCGGCATCGAGGTCTCCGCCAAGAAGCTCGTGCGCTTCGGCGTCGCGCTGCTCGGGGCGCGCATCGTCGCGAGCGACGTCAGCGACCTGGGTCTGATCGGCGTCGGTGCGCTCGTCGGCGCGGTGGTGCTGACCATCGGCTTCGGCCTGCTGCTCGCCCGCGTGCTCGGGCTGCCGCCGCTGCTGGGCCTGCTGTCGGGCGGCGGTACGGGCATCTGCGGCATCTCGGCGACGCTCGCGATCTCCTCGACCCTGCCCGCCACCCGCGAGACCGAGCGCTACACGCTGCTCACCGCGATCGGCGTGGCGATCTTCTCGACTGTCGCGATGGTGCTGTACCCCCTGGTCGTGAAGGCCGCGGGCCTCTCGGTGAGCGAGGCGGGGCTCTTCCTCGGCGGCTCGATCCACGACGTCGCGCAGGTCGTCGGCGCGGGCCTGATCATCTCGCCGGAAGTGGGCGACGCGGCGACGCTGGCGAAGATGTTCCGTGTCGCGATGCTGATGCCGGTGGTCGTCGTGCTTGCGCTGGTGTTCCACGCCGAGCGCAAGAAGGAAAACGGCGGCAAGGCCGGAAAGACGCCGATCCTGCCGCTCTTCCTGGTCGCCTTCGCGGCGCTGGCGGCGCTCAACAGCCTGGGCCTGCTGTCGCACGAGGTGGTCGAGGCGAGCTCGACGCTGTCGCGCTGGTGCCTGGTGATCTCGATCGCCGCGCTGGGCGTGAAGACGTCGCTGGAGAAGCTCGCCGAACTGGGCTGGAAGCCGATCGTGCTGCTGTCGGGCGAAGCGCTGTTCGTCGCTGCCTACATGCTGGCAGTGGTCTTCGCCGCCCGCCTGATCGCGGTGCAATGACGGAGGACTGACCGTGGTAAGCGTAACGATAGAACTGAACGGCGCTGCGCATGTGTTGCGCGCCGGCCGCACGCTGCACGACCTCATCGCGAGCCTCGACCTGCTGGGCAAGCGCGTCGCCGTCGCGATCAACCGCGAAGTGGTCCCGTCGCCGCGCTGGCCGGGCCGGATCCTGAAGCCGGACGATCGCGTCGAGGTCGTCGTCGCGATCGGCGGCGGCTAAAAAGCAATTAGATGAGGAGCGAACGGAATGAACTTGAACGACACCCCGGATGAAACCCGGCCCGCCGCGACCGACGCGGGGCTCACGATCGCCGGGCGGACCTACGCGTCGCGCCTGCTGGTGGGCACCGGCAAGTACCGCGATTTCGACGAGACCCGCGCCGCGGTCGACGCGAGCGGCACCGACATCGTCACCGTGACGATCCGCCGCGTGAACATCGGCCAGCACGCCCACGAGCCGAGCCTGCTCGACGCCGTGCCGCCCGACCGTTTCACGATCCTGCCGAACACCGGCGGCTGCTACAACGCGAAGGACGCGGTCTACACCTTGCAGCTCGCGCGCGAACTGCTCGGCGGCCACAGCTTGTGCAAGCTCGAGGTGCTCGGTGACGACAAGACCCTGTTCCCGAACATGCCCGAGACGCTGAAGGCGGCCGAGACTCTCGTGAAGGACGGTTTTCAGGTGATGGTGTATTGCAGCGACGACCCGATCCAGGCGCGCATCCTCGAGGACATCGGCTGCGTCGCGGTGATGCCGCTGGCGAGCCTGATCGGCTCGGGCATGGGCATCCTCAACCCGTGGAACCTGTCGCTCATCATCGAGCAGGCGCGGGTGCCGGTGATCGTCGATGCCGGCGTGGGCACCGCGTCCGATGCGGCGATCGCGATGGAGCTCGGTTGCGACGGGGTGCTGATGAACACCGCGATCGCCCATGCGCGCGAGCCGGTGCGCATGGCGCGGGCGATGCGCCTGGCGGTGCAGGGCGGGCGCGAGGCCTTCCTCGCGGGACGCATGCCGCGCCGCTTCGCCGCCTCGCCGTCGTCGCCGATGGCCGGTCGCATCGCGTGAGCGCTGCGCGCAAAGTCGATTGAATTTCAAAAAATATAGAAATTCGTACCGATATTCGAAATATTGCTTGACAGCGTATCGGCGCAGTCCTAATGTAAATCAAGTTTCAAAAAACGGTACAAGACGTTTCGTATTAACCAAAAAACAGATATTCGGAGACCGACTTTCATGAGCAGCCTCACCGCCACCCCGATCCGCAGCGAAGCCACCGTCGACACGCTGAAGGCCTTCGCCGACGCCTGGAACCGTCACGACATCGAGGCCCTGATGAGCTTCATGGCCGAGGACTGCGTATTCCATGCGGTCGCCGGCCCCGACCTCCTCGGCAAGAGTTTCGAAGGCCGCGAAGTGGTACGCGCCGGCTTCCAGCTCGCGTGGCAGACCTTCCCCGATGCGGCCTGGCTCGACGGCGACCATTTCGTCTGCGGCGACCGCGGCGTATCGGAATCGACCTTCAGCGGCACCAAGGCCGACGGCACGCGCATCGAGGCGCGCATGGTCGATGTCTTCACCTTCCGCGACGGCAAGATCGCGGTCAAGAACGCCTACCGCAAGGACCGCCCGCCGGTCGCCACGGGAAGCAACTGAGCCCCCCGGACACATCAGGAGTCGGGACATGGAAGCCATTGCAGAAAAGCGGACCGTAACGAGCGAGCGCGCCACGGCGCCGGCGCAGCCTTACGATCCGGCCTACGACCCGCTGGTATCGACCACGCCGGGGCAGGGGCGCGACTATGCGCCGACCTACTGGATCGGCACCGCCGGCGCGCCGCCCGCCGACGACGGTCCGATCACCCACGACATCGACGTCGATGTCGCGATCATCGGCTCCGGCTTCACCGGCCTGACCGCGGCGATCTCGCTCGCGGAAAAGCACGGCATCAAGGCCACCGTGCTCGAAGCCAACCGCACGGCCTGGGGCTGCAGCACGCGCAACGGCGGCCAGGCGCAGTGCGCCTCCGGGCGACTGAAGCGCTCGCAGTGGATCGCACGCTACGGCCTCGACACCGCGCTGCGCCTGCACGAAGAAGTGTGCGATGCGATGGCGTACTTCAAGGAGATGATCCGCGACATCGACTGCGAGCCGCAGCCCGGCGGCCATCTCTACATCGCGCATCGCCCGAAGGTCATGCCGGTGCTGGAGAAAGAAGCCAAGATCCTGCGCGAGGTCTTCAAGTACGACGCGCGCATCCTCGATGCCGACACCGTGAAGCGCGAATACGTCGATGACAAGGAAGCCGCGGGCGCGATGCACGAACCCGAAGGCATCGGCATCCACGCCGGCAAGCTCGCTTTCGGCTACCTGAAGAAGGCGCGCGCGCTGGGCGTGAAGGTGCACCCGGCCAGCCCGGTGATGGGCTGGGAGACGAAGAACGGCGTGCATTACCTGCGCACGCCCGGCGGCATCGTACGCGCCCGCGCGGTCGGCATCGCCACGGGGGGCTACACGTCGAACGGCCTGCACCGCGAGCTCAAGAATCGCCTGCTGCCGATCCTGTCGAACTCGATCGTCACGCGCCCGCTGACCCAGGCCGAGATCGACGCGTGCAATTTCCGCACGACCCAGGTCATCACCGACACGCGCATCCTGCGCCACTACTACCGCCTGATGCCCGACGGCCGCGTGCAGATCGGCAGCCGCAGCGCGATCAGCGGCCGCGACGCGCCCGAGGACAAGTACAAGCAGTTCCTCATCCGCGACCTGCACCGCAAGTTCCCGGCGCTCGGAGGCATCCAGATCGACTACTCGTGGTGGGGCTGGGTGGATGTGAGCCACGACATGATGCCGCGCATCTACCAGCCGGACCCGAAGGAAACGATCTACTACGCGCTCGGCTACGGCGGCAATGGCGTCATGTATTCGGCGCAGGCCGGCCGGCGGCTGGCGGAGAACATCGCCGGCATCCGCACGCCGGAGCTGCCGATCTTCCGCTCGAAGCTGCCCTTCCCGAACGTGCGCGAGATGGTCGAATCGGAAATGTTCGCGCCCTTCCGCCGCTTCGGCCAGTGGTGGTTGTACCGCTGGTACCACATGAAGGATGAAGTCCTGTAACAAACCGTTGTAAGCAGCACCTTGATACCCCTCGGCAGCACGACCTGCCAAAACATAACGAGATCGAGGAGACAAAAATGAAATTCAGCAAGAACGTACTGATGCCGCTCGTCACCGCCGCCAGCCTGCTGGTGGCCGCGCCTGTCGCGCTCGCCGAGACTTTCAAGATGGCCGTTGGCGACGCCGCGGGCGGCACGCAGTGGGAGCTCGGCACGACTTTCGCCAAGCTGTTCCAGCAAAAGACCGGCGGCAAGCACAAGGTAGACCTGTTCCCCAACGGCCAGCTCGGCAGCGAGGAAGACACGATCAACAACGCCGCGATGGGGACGCTGGATTTCTCGATCCTGGCGGTGAACAACATCACGCCGTTCTCGCCGACGGTCGGTCTGCTGACGATGCCCTACCTGATCCAGAGCGCCGACGAAGCGAAGAAGCTGACCCAGGGTGAAGTCGGCAAGGAACTGACCGACAACACGGTGCGCGACGCCGGCGTACGCATCGTCGGCTGGGCCTATTCGGGCTTCCGCGTGCTCACCAATTCGAAGCGTCCCGTCAAGACGCTGGAAGATCTCAAGGGCCTGGTGATCCGCGTACCGAAGAACGAGATCATGATTTCGTCGTATCAGGCGTGGGGCATCAACCCGACCCCGATGTCGTGGTCGGAAACCTTCACCGGCCTGCAGCAGCGCGTCGTCGACGGGCAGGACAACCCCTACATCACCGTGTCGGCGATGAAGTTCTACGAAGTGCAGAAGTACATCACCAACATCCGCTACATCTTCTCGCTCGAGCCGCTGGTGGTCAGCGAGTCGGTCTTCAAGTCGCAGAAGCCCGACGTGCAGAAGGCCATTCTCGAAGCCGGCCAGGAAGCCACCGAGCACAGCTTCAAGTACCTGCTCGAAACCGAAGACAAGATCAAGAAGGATCTCGCGGCGCGCGGCATGCAGATCACCGACCCGGCCGATGGCGAGAAGGCGTGGATTGCCAAGGCGACCACCACGGTGTGGCCTAAGTACTACAAGAGCATCGGCGGCAAGGAAAAGCTCGACCGCGCGCAGAAGGTGCTCGGCCGCTGAACCACCGCGGGCGGAGGCGGCTTCCGGCAGCAAGGCATGCGGTGCACGAGCCACGGCTCATGCCGCATGCCGACGCCTGAGCCGCGACGACCGCCGATCTCGCGCACAACACGTCGCTACGATTCCGGACGACTCCAGCTGGCGGCAGGGGCCGTCCCGGCGTAATCGGGCGCACCGGATATTCTGGAGTTTGTCATGGCCGTAGGGCGCATCTTCCTCAAATTCATCAGCAACATCGAAGAGTATCTGTGCGAGGCGCTGCTCGCGTTCTTCGTCGTGCTGCTTTTCGTTCAGATCCTGCTGCGCCAGTTCTTCCAGTACTCGCTGCCCTGGGGTGAAGAACTCGCAACCTATCTCTTCGTCTGGTTCGCCTACCTCGGCGCCTGCGTCGCGGCCAAGATGTCGGCGCACAACCGCGTGGCCTTTCACTTCAAGTTCTTCCCGCCGATCGTGAAGAAGGTCAGTGAAGCGATCGCGGACCTGCTGTGGGTCGGCTTCAACCTCTACTTCGTCTTCCTGAGCTACGACTTCGTCTTCAACCGCATGAACCTGTTCTGGAAGTCGCAGACCATCGGTCTGCCGATGAAGTACTTCTACATGATCCTGCCGATCGCCTTCACGCTGATGTCGATCCGCATCGTCTGGAACAACTACCTGTCGCTGTTCAAGGGCGTCGAGATCCTCGATCCGGAAGCCGAGGAAATCGAGAACCTGAAGCGTGCCGCCGCCGCGGCGAATGCCTGACACGGACCTCCGCGGAGACAAGACAATGGAAGCGTATGTGGTAGAAATCCTGTTCGGCGGCTTCTTTGCATTGCTGCTGCTGGGCGCGCCGATCACGGTGTCGCTGGCCGGCGCGGCGATGGTCGCCTTCCTGGTGCTGGGGAAGAACCCCATCGCCTTCGTGCAGATCGCCTTCACGTCGGTGGGCAGTTTCCCGCTGATGGCGCTGCCGGCCTTCGTGCTCGCCGGTGCGCTGATGGAGGCCGCCGGTATCTCGAAGCGACTGGTGGACATCGCCGAATCCCTGGCCGGGCCGATCACCGGCGGCCTGGGGGCGGCGACGGTGCTCGCGTGCCTGTTCTTCGGCGCGATCTCGGGCTCGGGGCCGGCCACGACCGCCGCTGTCGGCATGCTGATGATCCCGGCGATGGTCAACCGCAAGTACGAGCGCAGCTACGCTTCGGCGGTCACGGCTGCCTCGGGGGGGCTGGGCATCATCATCCCGCCGTCGATCCCGATGGTGATCTTCGGCATCTCGGCGCTCGGCATGGCCCCTCCGTCCGACGCCATCGAGAAATACGGCGAGTTCGCGTCGCTGTCGATTCCCAAGCTGTTCGTGGCCGGCGTCATCCCCGGCATCATCATGGCCATCGCCCTGCTGATCACGAATTACCTGATCTCGAACAAGCGCGGCTACCGCGGGCTGACCGAGAAATGGTCGTACGGTGACATCGGCCAGGCGCTGCGCAGGGGGATATGGTCGGTGCTGGCGCCGGTGATTATTCTCGGCGGCATCTACACCGGCCTGTTTACCCCGACCGAGTCGGCCATCGTCGCGATCTTCTACACGCTCTTCGTCGGCCTCGTGCTGCACCGCGAGCTCAAGTTCGCCGCGATCCTGAACTCGCTGAAGACCACGACGTGGATCACCGGGCGGGTGCTGCTGATCCTGTTCGCGGCAGTGGTGTTCGGGCGTCTGCTGGTCGAACAGCGCATCCCGGCGACGATCGCCGAATCGCTGCTGAGCCTCACCGACAACGTCTACATGATCTGGACACTGATCATCGTGTTCCTGCTCTTCGTCGGCATGTTCATGGAAACGCTCGCAGCGATCATGATCCTGGTGCCGGTGCTGCTGCCGGTGATGTACATGATGGGCGCGGATCCTACCCACGTCGGCATTGTCGTGATCTGCACGCTGTCGGTCGGCTTCCAGACGCCGCCGCTGGGCGAGAACCTGTTCGTCGCATCCGGAATCGGCGGTTCGACGGTCGAGGAAATCGTCGCGCGCATCCATCCCTTCGTGCTCGCCTCGACGGCCGCGATCTTCCTGATCGCCTTCGTGCCGCAACTCTCGCTGTGGCTGCCGCAACTGCTCGGCTACTGAGCGAGTCCCTTCCGCCCGGCAACGCAAGAATGCATCGCGCACGCCTGCGTTGCCGGGCGAACACAACAACCGAAACGGCATTCTCAAGAGGTTCGACGATGTCTGCTCCAGTCCGCGTACTCGTTCTTACGCTAGGCCTTGCCCTGGGCACGGGCTTACTGCCGTCAGCCGCATGTGCGGCCGACGCCGAATCGATCCGCCTGTTCGACAGCGAACTCGGCAAGCGTGCCACCGCGCTGCTGGAACGCGCGGTCAGGCACATCGAACAAACGGGCGAAAAAGGTGCCGCCGACTTCAGTCGCCAGGCGGCTTTCGTCGATCGCGATCTTTACGCCTACGCCGTGCGCATGGATGGCCGCTTCCTCGCCAGCGGTGGATCGTCGGCTGCGCTGATTGGCGACAACGTGCTCGACTACACGGACATCGAAGGCAAGGCGTTCTTTCGCGAGATGATCGAACTGGCGAAAGCGAAGGGGGGCGGTCAGGTCGAGTACCGCTGGTTCAATCCCGCCGACAGCCGCGGCGAGCCGAAGATGACAATGTTCCGCAAGGTCGGCGAGATTGTCGTCGCCGTCGGTTTCTACCCGCCTCGTGCCACGCCGGTGCAGGCCAGGGCCTTGCTCAAGGATGCGGTCAAGGCGATGACGGCGGATGTGAAGGGCGCGCTGGCTCAGTTCCAGCGTCTCGACGGACCATTCGTCCATGACGACCTCTACGTCTTCGTCATCGACACGGCGGATGGCCGCTTTCTTGCGCACGGCGCCACCCCCGCGCTGGTGGGCAGCAACGGCTTCGAGGTGCGCGACCCGAACGGCAAGCCTGTCGTCACCGAGATGGTCAGGCTCGCGGCGAAGAAGGGCGAGGGCGAACTCGACTACAGTTGGCGAAACCCGACCACGGGCAAGATCGAAAAGAAGCACAGCTACTTCCGCACCGTGGATGGAAAGCTGGTCGGCGTCGGTTATTTCCAACGCTGAGGATGACCTGACGCCGCCCGTGCCGGATAGGTTACGACGACGGTGACGGCCGGCCTCCGTCGGGTGACAGCTCGCATTCCGTGATCTCGCGCGCTTGCTGGCGCAAGGCATTCCGGGCGACCGCCCGCACCGCGGACGTCAGCGCATTCAGGGCCTGTGATCCCAGGCGCCAGCGGTGCCAGTGGAGCGGCACGTCGAGGTAGTGGCCGGGCGCGATCTCGGTGAGTTCGCCCGCCGCGATGGCCGACTGCGCGAAATGCTCGGGCACCATGCCCCAGCCCAGCCCGCGCTTCGCGAGCGCGACGAAGCCATGTACCGACGGCACCATGTGGGTCGGCGGCTGCAGCGTCTCCGTCGTGAAGAGTTCGATGAACTGCTGCTGCAGCGCGTCCTTCAGGTTGAAGCGCAGCATCGGCGCGCTGCCGAGGGTGGCGGCATCGACACCGGTCGGGAAATGGCGGGCAACGTATGCCGGCGAGCTCGCCGCGAGGTAGCGCATCACGCCGAGGGGCTCGACCGTGCAGCCCTGGATCGGCGCCGCGTTGGCGCTCACGGCTGCCATCACGGTGCCCTCGCGTAGCAGCGCGGCCGAATGGTCCTGGTCCTCGACGCGCAGGTCGAAGCTGATCGGCGGCTCGGCCGGCATGGCGTCGAAGACCGCCAGGAACCAGCTGTCCAGCGAGTCGGCATTGACCGCGATGGGCATCCGCAGGGGCGCCTGTATTGTGGTGTCCGCGCCGCCCAGCATGCCGAGCATTTCCGACTCGAGCAACGCCAGCTCTTCCGTGTAGCGCACCAGCGTTTTTCCGGCATCCGTCGCTTGGCAGGGGGTGGCGCGCCGGATCAGCACCTGCCCGAGGCGCTCTTCCAGCAGCTTGATGCGCTGGCTCACCGCCGAGGGCGTGACGTGCAGCCTGCGGGCGGCCGCTTCGAACGAACCTTCGCGGACCACCATGGCGAAGGCCGCAAGCTGGGCGTTGTCGATGTTCATGATTTAGAAAAATTAACGATAACGTAAAAAGTTTAGTTTTTCTGATCGATTGTCGCCCGCTAGAGTGGCTTCGACAACCTTCGTCGAGCCCGTTTCATGGAAACCCAATTTCTGGCCGGATTCCTCGCCTCGCTGGCGCTCATCGTCGCGATCGGCGCGCAGAATTCCTTCGTGCTGCAGCAGGGCATCCGGCGCGAGCACCTGTTGCCGATCACGCTGATCTGCGCGTTGTCCGATGCGCTGCTGATCGGTGCCGGGATTGCGGGCCTGGGCGCCCTGATCCAGTCCAGCCCGGCCCTCCTGGCCCTTGCGCGCTACGGCGGTGCGGCCTTCCTGTTCATCTATGGCGCGCTCGCCGCCCGGCGCGCGTGGCACGGTGAGCGCTTGCACGTCGAGGCGGGGGCGCCGGTGCCGCTGGCGACGGCCGTGGTCACCTGCCTCGGTTTCACCTTCCTGAACCCCCACGTGTACCTCGATACGGTGGTTCTCCTCGGCGGCCTCGCGAACCAGCACGGCGAGCAGGGGCGCTGGGTTTTCGGCGCCGGCTCGGCCGCCGCCAGCCTGCTGTGGTTCTTCGCGCTGGCCTACGGCGCCCGCGTGCTGGCCCCGCTCTTCGAACGCGCGCTGGCGTGGCGCGTGCTCGACGCCTTGATGGCGCTGGTCATGTTCGTGCTGGCGGCCAGCCTGCTGCAGGAAAACGGCGTTGCGGCCATCGCTGAGGTCGGCGCCGGGCGATAGGGGCGCGGCGTTGGGGGCGTGCTGGTTCGTTGCCGGCGACAAACTTACGCTTCGTGGCGCGGTGCCGGGATTTCCACGGTGGGCGGATTACATTTCATGCCAGTCGTCTATTCTTCGATATGAATCCGACGGCGGCGTGACGCGTACGCCCCCGCCGCGACATCTGTGCGACTACGAGGAGGGGATTCCTTGGCGAGCCTGCGCTTGGTGGTGCGCATCGCTGCGTGCCTGGCACTGTGCCCGCTTGCCGTCCCGACGGCAGCGGCGGCCGACTGGCAATGCGATGCCGGATACGTATGGCGCGATGCCTTCCCCGGCGACTACGTGTGTGTGACGCCAGACGTGCGCGACAACGTGCGGCGCGACAACGACCTCGCGACCTCGCGTCGGGCGCCGGGAAGCCTGAATCCGGGGGCCTGCAGTCCGGGCTTCGTCGCGCGCGAGGCCTATGCCGGCGACACCACCTGCGTCACGCCGTCCGGGCGCGACAGGGCGCGCCGTGAAAACGAACTGGCCGACAGGCGCCGCAACCGCAGGGGCGGACCCGACGGCCTGGACACCTGCCTGCCGGGCTTCGTGTGGCGCGAGGCGTCGCCGACGGATTTCGTCTGCGTCGATCCTGCCGCGCGGCAGCGCGTGCGCGACGAGAACGCCAACGCCGCGAACACGCGTGGCAGCCGTGCCTGCCTGCCCGGATACGTGTGGCGCGAAGCATCGCCAACCGACCACGTGTGCGTCGAGCCGGCGGAGCGGGAGCAGGCCGATGCCGACAATCGCGCGTACGAAACACGCGCGCGCACGCTCGGCGGGGCGTGCGACCGTTATGCCGAGGAGGCCGTTGCCCGCTACAACGAGATGGCCGCGCGTAGCTGTGGCTTCTCGGGAGCGCACTGGCAGGGCAATCCCGCCGTGCACCGGGAATGGTGCACTCAGGCGACCCGCGCCGAGCGCGACGACGTGGACGTGATGCGGCGCGAGGAACTTCGGGGGTGTGCGTTGCTGGCGGCGGAGTCGGAGCGGCCGTCGTGGGAACAATGTGCCGTGAGCGCCGTCATTGCCAACCGCGCGTGCCTGAACGGCGACGGCTCGCCGTCGGACATCGCGGCGGGCAGGCTGTCGTCCGTGGGTTGCGGTAGCAACGCAGACAATGCCCGGCTGCGGGCAAGAATCGGCTTTGGCGGGCGTTTCTGCCTATTGGCAGACGGGACGACCGACCGGGGATGCTGCACTTACGAAGAGCAGATCATCCCCGGTTGCCTGTGCCCGTAGGCGCTGGCCGTCAGCCTGCCGCTGCGCTCACTTCTCCGCGAAGCAGTAGAGCAGCCCGTCGCCGCCCGTGCTCTGCAACGCCGTCTGGCTGCAGCCGCCGCGCGTCGGGTGGGCCGAGTTCCACGATGTCGCCCACGCGTCTCCGGTCGGGCCGGCGCGGTCGTGGTGGCCGGTCATCGCCATGCCCTCGTCGCCGCCCTTCGTCCAGTTTCCGCAGGTCATGTCATCGAACGGCGGGCTGGGCGGGAAGGCCGTCCCGTCGGGGCGCGAGCCGGTGAGGATGTCATGGCGGTTGGGCTTCTCGGTGCGGCCGTTCACCATCTGTCCCTTCTCATCCAGCAGGGTGGCCTTGGTCAGGTTGGAATGCGGCGAGTGCAGTTCGTCGACATTGCGCGCGATCAGCACGCCTTTGGCATTGAACCAGGGGCCGGTGCCGATGCGGTCGCGCGCGTGCACGACATTGGTGTCATTGAGCGCCGGGGCCTGCGTGCTGAGATAGGCGCGCCAGCTGCGCTTTCCGGCACCGGCCGCCGCGGCGAGCTTCTCGCAATGCCGGTCGGCACCTTCCAGGCCACCGAGATTCGCACCATTGCCGGGGCCCGCGCTGGTGACGAAGAAGGACATGTCGATCGCCGCGGCAGGCAGCGACGCGCCCAACATGACCAGGGTTCCCGCCAGAATCCTCACCGTCTTCTTCGTGTTTTGCATGAATTCCTCCTTCCTGGGGTTGGTGGAAGCATTTAGATGGAATGTCTTCGGATCGGTTCGCGGGACATGTGCATGGGCGTATTGCAGTGCCCCGGCGGCGGCATCAGCTTAACGCTGGAATTGCGCTACCCTTGCACCCTTACGTCCGCACTCGAAAAGCCCGACTCATGACAGTCCCCGGTAGGTGGAGCAGGCTCGCGGCGCTGCTCCGTGAAGAACTGCGCCAGCTCATGACGATCAAGCCGAGCGACCGCCCGTGGCAGATGCCGTTCGCCGCGGCGCTGGCCACGGGCCTGCCGCTGCTGGTGGGCGCCTGGTTCGACCGCATGGACTATGGCCTGATCTCGTCGCTGGGCGGGCTGGTCTTCCTGTATCTGCCCGAAACGCCGCTGCATCATCGCATGGTCGCGCTGATGGCGAGTGCGTTCGCGATGACGGCGAGCTACGCGCTGGGGGTGATGAGCCACCTCGTTCCGCCGGTCATGATGATGGTGCTGACCTTCACCGCGATCCTCGTCACGATGGTGTGCCGCTTCTACCGCGTCGGGCCGCCGGGGAGCCTGTTCTTCATCATGGCGGCGTCGATCGGCGCGTATTCGCCCGGCGACCTCCTGGAGGTGCCGCTCAAGGTCGGTTTGTTTGCGATGGGCTGCCTGCTGGCGAGCCTGATCGCGTTCTTCTACAGCGTGTATATCCTGCGCCGGCGCGATCCCAGTCCGGTCGAGCCGCTGCCCGCGCCGACCTTCGATTTCGTCGTGTTCGACTCGGTTGTCATCGGCCTGAGCGTCGGCGTGTCGCTCGCGCTCGCGCAGCTGCTGCAACTGGAACGGGCCTACTGGGTGCCGGTAAGCTGCCTCGCGGTGATGCAGGGCATGAATCTGCGCGCCGTGTGGGACAAGCAGATGCACCGCCTGCTCGGCACCGCCATCGGCATGCTCGTGTCGTGGGGCCTGCTGAGCCTGCCGCTGGACAAATGGTCCATCTCGCTGGTGATGATCGGGCTGGCCTTCGTCGTCGAAACCGCCGTGGTGCGCCACTACGGCTTCGCGGCGATCTTCATCACGCCGCTGACGATCCTGCTGGCGGAGGCCGCGACGCTGGGGCACGGCTCGGCCACCGAACTGATCCAGGCGCGCTTCTTCGACACCCTGCTCGGTTGCCTGGTCGGCTTCGCCGGCGGCATCTGCCTGCACAGCCCGCGTTTCCGGGCCGTCGTCGGTGCGCAGATGCGGCGGCTGGTTCCCGCGCGCCTCTTCAGTTAGCCGGCGTCGCCGCGCATCCGGTGCGCGGGCCGATGCCGACCAGGCAGGCAAGGCGCCTGACATAGTCGTCCGTCACGCTCAGGCGATCGAGCTGCTCCACCACCTGGCGGAGGTAGTCGAGATTGGTGCCGCGATTGCCGCAGGCATGCATGATCACGTTCGCCACGTCATCGAGCGGCATTTCCGCTGCCCCGTTTTCATCCGCGGGGTCCGACACCAGCACCAGGGCGTCGAGCGCGCCCTGGGGCGTCGAAACCGGCAGGATGCTGGGCTGGTACCCGCCCAGGATCATTTCCCTGCGCCAGAAGATGAGGGATTCCCGCTCGAGCAGCGAGCGTTCGATCCTGAAGGCCAGGCCATCGCAGCGTCCCGCCCGCGGTTCCAGCGACAGGACCAAGCCGGGGTGTTCGGGAGATCCGCGTCCGATCGTGGTCTTGTGCGTGAAGCGGCGCTGGTAGCCCGGCAGCGAGGCGCGACGCACCTCGGCGAAGTGAAAGCCCGGATCCCACATCAGCGATCCGTAGGCGAAGATCCACAGGTCCTGCGACGCCGCGATGCCCGAGAGCGTGGCACGGCGGGATGCTTCGAGGGCGTCGTCCGACACCCGCCAATTCGCGCCGAGGCCGCGGGCGTGCGCCTGGACATCCCACGCGGCGAGCATCTCGTTCGAGATGCGCAGCCCGGACGCTTCCGCGCCGACGATCGCGCCGTGCAACTCGGGGAGGTACCGGAATGCGTCATTCATCGATTTCCCCTGTTGCCGGAAGGCGGTCGTCCCCCGCCGGCGGGCGGCGGGCGCCCCGCGAAGGGCGCCCGCATCCGGCGAAGGTTTCGCTCAGCCCTTGACCGCTTCGAGCGAGATCGTGACCGTCACGTCGTCGCCGACGTGGGGGGCGAACTTGCCCGCGTTGAACTCGGAGCGCTTGATCACGACGCTGGCGTCGGCGCCGATCGCGTCCGCCTTCAGCATCGGGTGCGGCATGTTGATGAAGTTCGTCACCTTCAGCGTCACCGGCTTGGTCACGCCTTTGATCGTCAGGTTGCCGTCGATGCTCACCGGCTTGTCACCCTGGAAAGTCACCTTGGTCGACTTGAAGCTCGCGGTCGGGTACTTCGCGGTGTCGAGGAAGTCCTCGCCCTGGATGTGGCCGTTGAAGGTCGCGTAGCCGGTGTCGACCGACTTCATGTCGATCACGACGTCGACCGCGCCGGTCTTCGCCGCCTTGTCCAGCACCACGGTGCCGGTCGTCGAGTTGAAGCGGCTCAGCTGCGTCGACATGCCGAAGTGGCTGTACGAGAAGCGCGGGAAGGTATGCGTGCCGTCGACCGTGTAGGTTTCCGGCGCGGCCAGTGCGGGAGCAGCAGCGGCGGTCGAGAGGGCGATGGCGGCGAAGAGTTTGGCGAAGTTGTGCATTTGAAGGCTCCAGTTGGATAAGGGATCGAGGCGATTCGTCCAGCCGCTTGTTCGCGGCGTTGGGTGAACTCTACGTGCGTCGATCTCGGCCAAAAAGACAACAATCGCAAATATTAGATTGCTAAATGCGCAACAATTCGATATCCGGAGCGGCTTCGCTCGCTGCGCTCCGGATCCGATGGGCGCGCAGGGTTTCAGTCCGGAATTTCGGGCTCGACGAGCCGCGCCAGATGCTCGAGCGACTCCTGCCAGCCGAGGTAGCAGAACTCCACCGGAACCGCCTCGGGGATGCCTTCCTGCACGATGTTCATCTCCGCCCCGCAGACCACCGCGCGCAGGGTGACCGTCGTCACCATCTCGCCGGGCAGGTTCGCGTCGTCGAACTTGTCCGTGTAGCGGATGCGCTCGTTCGGCACGAGTTCCAGATAGCTGCCGCCGAAGGACTGGCCGTTGCCCGTGCTGAAATTCCTGAACGCCATCCTGAAGGTGCCGCCCACCGTGGCATCCAGGTGGTCGACCGTGCAGGTGAAGCCGTTGGGCGGCAACCAACGGGCAAGGGCCTCCGCATCGAGGAAGGCACGGTAGATCTTCTCGGGTTTTGCGCGCAGCACGCGATGCAGGCGGACGGTACCGGTAGGCATGATCGCTCCTTTCGTCGGGGTTGGATTCGCGGCTGTTGTCGCCGCTTCTCGTACCTTAGAACCGCAGGGCGAAAAAGCGAGGGCTTGCTCCCGCACGGGACGCAAGTTCGATTGACTCCCCCGGTCACGACATCGATCCCGCGTGCGGTGACGATCGCGCCGCGCACGCAAGGGGCAAAAAAATGGCGCGACCCTGGTCGCGCCATCTTCATCGGGCCGGCCCGGCTGGCTTCATTCCGCTCCGGGCAAGCCGATTTTCTCGTCCCAGCTCACCACGAGGTCTCGTGCTCTGCGGTCGACGAGATCTTGTGGATCGAGAGGTCGGCGCCGGCGAACTCTTCTTCCGGGTCGAGGCGCAGGCCCAAGGTTGCGCGGATCAGCCCATAAACCACGACGCCGCCGGCGAGCGCGATGGCGATGCCGCCGAGGGTGCCGATGAGCTGGGCGGCGAAGCTGACGCCGCCGATGCCGCCGAGGGCCTTGGTGCCGAAGATGCCGGCGGCGATGCCGCCCCAGGCGCCGCACAGGCCGTGCAGGGGCCACACGCCGAGGACGTCGTCGATCTTCCAGCGGTTCTGCGCGATGGTGAAGAGCTGCACGAAGAGCACGCCGGCGATGGTGCCGACGGCGAGCGCACCAAGCGGGTGCATGAGGTCGGAGCCGGCGCACACGGCGACCAGGCCGGCGAGGGGGCCGTTATGCACGAAGCCGGGGTCGTTCTTGCCGGCGGCGAGCGCGGCGAGGGTGCCGCCGATCATGGCCATCAGCGAGTTGAGGGCGACGAGGCCGTTGATGGCGTCGAGGCGCTGGGCGCTCATGACGTTGAAGCCGAACCAGCCGACGGCGAGGATCCACGCGCCCAGCGCAAGGAAGGGGATGCTCGACGGCGGGTGCGCCGAGATCTGGCCGTTCTTGTGGTAGCGGCCGCGGCGGGCGCCGAGCAGCAGCACGGCGGGGAGCGCGATCCACCCGCCGAAGGCGTGCACGACCACGCTGCCGGCGAAGTCGTGGAACTTCGCGCCGAACGCGCCTTCGAGCCAGTCTTGCAGGCCGAGGTTGCCGTTCCACACGATGCCTTCGAAGAAGGGGTAGAGGACGCCGACGATCAGGAAGGTGGCGATGAGTTGCGGCATGAAGCGCGCGCGTTCGGCGATGCCGCCCGAGATGATCGCGGGAATCGCGGCCGCGAAGGTGAGCAGGAAGAAGAACTTCACCAGCTCGTAGCCGGAGTTGGCGGCGAGCTGCTCGGCGTTGACGAAGAAGCCGTTGCCGTAGGCGAGGGAGTAGCCGATCAGGAAGTAGGCCAGGGTCGACATCGCGAAGTCGCTGAGGATCTTCACGAGGGCGTTCACCTGGTTCTTCTTGCGCACGGTGCCGAGTTCGAGGAAGGCGAAGCCGGCGTGCATCGCGAGCACCATGATGGCGCCCAGTAGAACGAAGAGGACGTCGGCGGATGTCTTGAACTGCTCCATTGGTGTGCTCCGGATGGCGTGAATGGTCGCTTGTAGCAACTCGCGTGCCGATTGTGTTGTTGCGATAAAACAATGGCTTGCAGGCGTAACGCACGAATTTGAAGCGTGTGCAGCCCCGATGTGGTGCGCGAGCATGAAAATGCGCACGAAACTGGGGCGTTCTGTCCCGCGGCGCGTTTGTTATGGTGCGCATCCATGCAACATGATGGGGCGGCCGGCTCGGGTTGCTGGCCGCGTACAATCAATGGGCAAATTGCATACAAAATACGGGTTCCGTGCCGACGGTACCCCGACTCCGGGATTCGCTGATGATTCGTGATCGCAGGCTGCTGGTCGCGGCGGGGGTGCTTCTTCTCCTCTCCCTGATCTGGGGCTACAACTGGGTGGTGATGAAGAAGGTGCTGCGCGACGTCGATCCCTTCGACTTCTCCGCGCTGCGCACCTTCTTCGGCGCGCTCTCCCTGTTCGTCGTGCTCGCCTTGCGCAGGCGCTCGCTGCGGCCGGTGGCGCTGGGCGGGACCTTGTGGCTGGGTTTGCTGCAGACGGCGGCGTTTACGGGCCTGATCCAGTGGGCGCTGGTGAGCGGCGGTGCGGGCAAGACGGCGGTGCTGGTGTACACGATGCCGTTCTGGCTGCTGATGCTCGCGCGCACCTTCCTCGGCGAGCGGATGCGCGGCTCGCAGTGGGTTGCGGTGGGGCTGGCGTTCGCCGGCCTGATGCTGATTGTGGAGCCGTGGACCTTGCGCGGCGATTTGCAGAGCACGCTGCTGGCGGTCCTGGCAGGGTTGGTGTGGGCTGCGAGCGCGGTGTGGGCGAAGCGGCTGCGCGGCAACGTGCAGATCGACCTGTTGTCGCTGACGGCGTGGCAGATGCTGCTCGGTTCGCTGGTGCTGTGCGTGATTGCGTGGCTGCTGCCGTCCGAGCCGCCGCGCATCACGCCTTATTTCGTCGGTGCGCTGGCGTACAACGCGCTGTTCGCGACGGGCCTGGCGTGGCTGATGTGGCTGTTCATCCTCGACCGCTTGCCGGCGGGGCTGGCGGGACTGTCGTCGCTGGTCATTCCCGCGGTGGGGGTGTTGAGCGGCTGGATCGAGCTCGGTGAGCGGCCGAGCACGATGGAGTCATGGGGCATGGTGTGCATCGGCGCGGCGCTGGTGGGGATCAGCGCGATCGCGATGCGCGGGCGCAATGCGCTGCCGGCGCGCGCGGATTCGGGGACGAGGGGCTAGCCGCGGGCGCGCTCGGCGGCGTCGAGGAAGTCCTGCAGGATGGGGCTGCCGTCGAGCAGGCCGCCGGCCCCGCCGTGGAATTCCGGGTGCCACTGGCAGCCGAAGAGGTAGCCGTTGCCCTGCCAGCGGATCGCCTCGACGACGTTGTCGCCGCGCGAGTAGGCCTCGATACGCAGGTCGGAGCCGAGGTCGCGCACGGCCTGGTGGTGGATGCTATTCACGAGGCCGCCGGCGGTGCCGCCGTACAGCGTGGTGAGGCGGCTGTCGGCGACGAACTCGATCTCGTGGTGGTGCTTGTCGTAGAGGTCGACATCGCGGTGCGCGGTAGCGCCGGGCACATATTCCGAGATGTCCTGCCACAGTGTGCCGCCGCACGCGACGTTGATGAGCTGCGCGCCGCGGCATACGCCCAGCACCGGCTTGCCCTGGATTGCGAATTCCCACAGCAGCTCGATCTCGTAGAGATCGCGCACGCGGTCGCCGGTCCATTCGGGGCGCAGCGGTTCCTGCCGGTAGGTGGTGGGGCTGACGTCGGCGCCGCCCTGCAGCACGAGCCCGTCCAGGACGCTGACGTAGTCGTGCACCGAGATCTGCGCCCGCCGCAGGCCGAGGTGCTGGCCTATGGTGGGCACCATGAGGACGAGCGCGCCGTGCGACATGATCCAGTGGGCCATCGACTGTTCCAGGTACTGCAACGTCTTGCCCGGAAAGCCGAGTTCCGCCGGCGGCGTGTGCAGCAGGCGGGCCGAGAGGCCGATGCGCAGCGGAGTCCTGCTCACATTGCCTCTCCTCCCATCCAGCGGGCGCACTGATTCATCACGAGTTCGGGCAGCGATTCGCCGCCGGTGTGGCGTTCGCGCAGCCAGGCCGCGTCGTTGCGCCCTTCGCGCACCTGACGCAGCAACTCGCCCAGCGCGCCGTCGCAGCCGAGCTCGATGGCGTGCTGTTCGATGCGGGCGAAGCTGGCCTCGATTTCCTCGGCGATGGTGCAGTGTTCGTGTGTTTCCGGATGCACGTAGGTGCCGGCGAAGCCGAAGCGGCAGGCCTGGAAGCGGTTGAAGGTGTAGACGAGATAGTCGTCCTCGGCGAGCCGGATCGGGCGCTCGATCATCAGGTAGCGGGCGATCGACTGGATGTAGGCGGCGATCGCGGCGGCGCGGCCGACGGTGAGCGGGGTGTCCATGACGCGGACTTCGATGGTGCCGTATTCGGGCTTGGGACGGATGTCCCAGTAGAAGTCCTTCATGCTCTGGACGACACCGGTGTCGCTCATTTTGCGGAAGTAAGCCTCGAAATCCTGCCAGGTCTCGACGAAGGGGGCGCGACCCGACAGGGGAAAGGCGAACACCGAGTTGAGGCGGGCGGACTGGAAACCCGTGTCCTTGCCCTGCACGTAGGGTGACGAGGCCGACAGCGCGATCAGGTGGGGGATGTAGCGCGACATGCCGTGCAGCAGGTAGAGCGCGGCGTCGGGGCCCGGGCAGCCGATGTGCACGTGCTGGCCGAACACGGTGAATTGCTTGGCGAGGTAGCCGTACAGGTCGGAGAGATAGTGGAAGCGCGGCTTGTCGAAGATGCGGCGCTCGCTCCAGTCCTGAAAGGCATGGGTGCCGCCGCCGCAGATGCCGATGTTGAGCTTGCGTGCGGCGTCGGTGAGCGCGGCGCGCAGGGCTTCCAGCTCTGCGGCGACGCTGGCGTAGTCGTTGCAGATGCCGGTGGATACTTCGATCATCGAGCACGTCATCTCGGGCTTGACCTCGCCCGGCACGTCCTTGCTCGCCATCACGCGCAGCAGGTCCTCCGCGGAGGAAACGAGGTCGTAGTCGTGCGTGCTGACGAGCTGCAGTTCGAGTTCGACGCCCAGCGAGAGGGCGCGCGAGGAGGCAAAGTTTTCCAGGCTCATGACGTTTCTCCGCGACGGGTTTCGCGTACGCGGATCAGTGCCCGCCGGGTCGCGATCGGCCCGAGGAGGCCCAGCACCACGGTCATCGCGATCACGATGGGCATCAGGCGGGAGCCGAATTCGGGATACAGCAGGCGCACATCCACGGCCTGCAATAGCGCCAGCACCGACAGGGGCATCAGGCCGACGCCTAGGGCGAGGCTCTTGCGCAGGTCGAGCCCGCTGGGCGGGCCGAAGGCCATCGCACCGCCGAGCTTGCCCGCAGCGCGGGCGAGGATCGCGAGGAGTCCGATTCCGGCGCCGGCGAAGAGTTCGCCGGCGGTGACGGCTGCGCCCGCGAGCATGAAGGCGACGATCACCAGCACGCCGCCGAAGCTGCCGAACTGCTGTGGCCACAGGTGGGGGCGCCGGTCGCGCCACTTGATCAGGGCGCCGGCGAACAGCGGCGCGAGCGCGGTAGGCAGGCGCAGCGCGCTGAGCAGCGCGATGGCGGCGAGCAGCAGCGCGATCATCGCGACAAGGCCCTGCTCGGTGGCCGGGTCGACCAGTCGGCGCAGCCCGAGATAGGCCGCGGCGATGACCGCACCGGCCAGCGCGGAGCCGAGCAGCAGGTAGAGGGGGTGGAGCAGCGCGAGCTGCCAGCCCGAGTGCACGCCGTGCAGGGCGCCGACGAGGAGCTTGAGCAGGATCACCGACACCGCGACGTTGAGCGCGCACAGCGCGAGCAGGCGGTCGGTGGTCTGGCCGGAGGCGCGCAGCTCGTTGGTGACGTGCATGAGGATGACCGGCGAGGTGCCGACCGCAATCGCGGCGACGGCCAGGGCGACGCCCGCGCCGGTGCCTGCGGCCCACAGCGCACCGAAGGTGAGGGCAAAGGTGAGGGCGATTTCTCCCGTGCTCGTCGCGACGACCCAGCGGTTCGCGGCGAGCCAGCGCACATCGAGGCGGATGCCGAGCTCGAACAGCACCAGCGCGATCGTGAAATCGATGACGAGGCGGTGGCCGGCAAGGTCGTTGATGTCGAACCAGCCCAGCACGAGCGGGCCGAGCACGAGGCCGGCGAGGGCATAGCCGCTTACGCGCGGCAGGCCGAAGCGCCCGCCGGCTTCGCCGACGAGGGCGGTGAGCACGAGGGCGATCGCAACGGGAAAAAGGGCGCCAAGCGCCAGTGGCCAGTCCGGCCAGATCAGCAGATCCATCGAGGGGAGTCCTCCGAAGCCGGTGTGGTGTTCTGTCTCCCTCCGACAGCGGCGGGGGAGTGATTTATCCGGAAGGTTGGAGAGGCATCGAGAGAATTAATACTATTTTAGAAAGATGAATTTGTGCAAATGTAACTATTTACGTCGCCCGCCCGGGGTCCGTTCGCGGCCGGCCGGGCGGAACCGATCTCAGCGCAGGTTCGCGGAGTTGAACAGCACGACCTGGTCGGCGACGAAATTCACCTGCACGTAGCGGGCGTCGTTGCCCCAGGTGCAGCTTTTCACCGCGAGCAGGTCGCTGCACTTGTCCGGCGCGCCGAGCAGCTGCTTCACCTCGTTATAGGTCATGCCCATCGTGAGCTTGTCGTAGTTTTCTACGGTGAGCTTGCTGCAGGCCCCCAGCATGAGGGCGAAGGTGGCGAGGCCGAGGAGCGCGGTACGTTTCATGTGCATTGTGTGTCCGGTTGTGAGAGGCGCTGTGTAATCGAAGCTTAATCCATACGTCACGAGTTTTTCGTTTCCGCCCGTTAGCGTTCGGGTTCATGAAAGACGTCGATTTCGTGACCGAAGAACGTTGTCTGCGGCCCAGCCTGCGTATCGCGCTGGTCACCGAGACGTGGGCGCCGGAGATCAACGGCGTGGCGATGACGCTGGGACGCATGGTCGATGGCCTGATCGCGCGCGGGCACCGGGTGCAACTGGTGCGCCCGCGTCAGGCCCTGTCGGACCGGGCGGTGGACGGCCCCGGTTTCGAGGAGGTGCTGGCGCACGGGATGAAGATCCCGAACTACGACGGCCTGCGCTTCGGGCTACCCGCACGCACGCGGCTGTTCCGCCTGTGGTCGCGTCAGCGGCCGGACCTCGTGCATGTGGCGACCGAGGGGCCGCTGGGGTGGTCGGCGGTGTCCGCGTCGATCCGCCTCGGCATTCCGGTGACGTCGGACTTCCATACCAACTTCGACAGCTACAGCGCGCATTACGGCGTCGGCTGGCTGGAGCGCCCGGTCGCCGCGTGGCTCAAGCGCATGCACAACCGCACGGCCGTGACCTTCGTGCCGACGCGCGTGATGGCGCACGACCTGCGCGCTCGCGGCTACCGCTCCGTGGAGGTGGTCGCGCGCGGGGTGGATACGGAGCTGTTCAGCCCGGCGCGCCGCAGCGCGGCCTTGCGCGAGGCTTGGGGCGTCGCTGCGGACGCACTGGCGGTGGTGTGGGTCGGGCGCGTGGCGCCGGAGAAGAACCTGCCGCTGGTGCTGGAGGCGTTCGCGGCGATCCGCCGCCGGAGGCCGAACGCGCGGCTGGTGATCGTGGGCGACGGGCCGCTGCGCAAGTCCCTGCAGGAGGGCAACCCGGATGTCGTGTTCGCCGGTGCGCGCCGCGGCGAGGACCTGGCCGCGCACTACGCGTCGGGTGATCTGTTCCTGTTCCCCAGCCTGTCGGAAACCTGGGGCAACGTCACGCTGGAGGCGATGGCGAGCGGGCTGTGCGTCGTGGCCTACGACTGCGCAGCGGCCGCCGAGGTTATCTCGAGCGGCTGCGACGGCTTGCTGGTGCGGCCCGGTGCGGCGGCGGCCTTCGTGGCCGAATCGGTGGTCGCTGCGTCCGACCGGGATCTGCGCGCGCGGATCGCCGAAGCAGCCCGCCGGCGCAGCGAATCGCTCGACTGGGAGCGCATCAACGACCACTTCGCGACCTCGCTGCAGCGCGTGGTGGACGAGGCGCAGGCCGCGCTTCCCGATTTTCTTCCCTTCAAGGCCACGGTGCGTTAGCGATGCCCCAGGTTCGTTCCGTTTTCATCTCCGACGTCCATCTCGGCACCCGCGCGTGCCAGGCCGACCGGCTGCTCGATTTCCTGCGCGAGCACCCTTCGGACTACCTCTACATGGTCGGCGACATCGTCGATTTCTGGGCCATGAACCGTGGCATCCAGTGGAGCGTGATGCAGAACACCGTGGTGCAGAAGGTGCTGCGCCGCGCGCGCCAGGGCTGCAAGGTGTTCCTCGTTCCCGGCAATCACGACGAGGCGCTGCGCGAGTATGCGGGGATCGCGTTCGGCGACATTCGCGTGGAATCCGAATGGGTGCATGAAGCCGCCGACGGCCGCCGCTACTGGATCGTGCATGGCGACGAGTACGACCAGGTCACGCGCCATCACCGCTGGGTCGCGCTGCTGGGCGACGTTGCGTACAACACGCTGGTGCGCATCAACCTGTGGCTGTCGCGCGTGCGCCGGCTGTTGCGTCGGCCCGGCTACTGGTCGCTGGCGGGCTACGCGAAGCAGAAGGTGAAGCGCGCGGTGAATTTCATCTTCGACTTCGAGGCGTCGATCGCCCACGCGACGCGGCGCAAGGGGCTGGACGGGGTGATCTGCGGCCACATCCACTGGGCGGCGGACTCCGAGGTCGAGGGCGTGCGCTACCTCAACTGCGGCGACTGGGTGGACAGCTGCACCGCGATCGTCGAGCACCTCGACGGGCGCATGGAGGTGGTGCGCTGGGGCTTGCCGCGCGCATACGCTGCGGCACAGCCGGTGTTCGATCGGGCGGATCTGCCGGGGCTGGTGACCGCCCGCATGGCGGACCCTGCCGCATCGGGCGACGTGCGCCGGCGCATGCCCTGATCAGCTCAACCGCATGAACGGATCGTAGGGCGGAAAAGCGCAGCGCCTTCCGCCATGCAGCGGTCACGCTCGCACGCCTCGCATTCGGCGGATAACGCCGCTGCGCGGCTCATCCGCCCTACGGCGTCCCCATCCACGGGCACGGATCACGGGGGCGCGTCCGGCGCCCCGAGCGTCGGCGCCGGCCTACACCTTTCAGTCGTTGTCCTTCAGCCACTCCGGCAGCGTCCGGTTGCCGGCATTCTCCTGCACGTACTGACGGATCAGACGGCGCACGACCTGCGAGGGCGTCAGGTCCTTGCTGGCGCAGATTTCCTCGAAGAGCTTCTTCTTCTCCGGGTCGATCAGCACGGTCAGGCGGGCGGTTCGATTCTCTTTCATCACGCGTTGGCGATTGCGGCGATTAACATCAAATTAACATTGAAAGCAGCATTGATATTAATGTAGTGTGCAACAAATACGAACGCAATGAAACACTCCTCGGAGGAGGGCGCGTGCTGGTTCTCGACTGGATCCTGATCGTCATCGCGGGCTGGCTCGCGTTGGGGGTCGCCGGGATCGGCGCACTGCGCAACACCGCGTTCGTCGCCCGCGTGCTGTTTCCGGCCGGGGCCGTGCTGGCGGTGGCGCTCGCAGGGCTCGCCGTCGCCGGGCTGCTCGGCACCCCGGAAACCGCGGTGCTCGCGCTGGGCCTGCCGGATCTGCCTTTCCACCTGCGGCTCGACGGGCTGTCGGCCTTCTTCCTGCTCGTGATCGGCGCGATCTCCTTCGGCATCTCGATCTTCGCCGCGGGCTACTTCCGCCACGGCGAGGGCACGCCGCCCGGGCTGATGTGCCTCGAATACCATCTCTTCCTCGCCAGCATGGCGCTGGTCGTGCTGGCCGACGACGCCTACGCCTTCATGGTGATGTGGGAGACGATGGCACTGTCCTCGTTCTTCCTCGTCACCGCGAACCATCGCGTGCCGGCGATCCGCGAGGCGGGTTTCCTGTACCTGCTCATCGCCCATATCGGCGCGATCGGCATCCTGCTGTGCTTCGGCGTGCTGCAGGCCAACACCGGCGACTACACCTTCGCCAACATGCGCGCTCAGTCGCTGTCGCCGCTGTGGGCCTCGGCCGCGTTCCTGCTCGCGACCGTGGGCTTCGGCGCGAAGGCCGGCATCCTGCCGCTGCATGTGTGGCTGCCGGAGGCCCATCCGGCGGCGCCGTCGCCGGTGTCCGCGCTGATGAGCGCCGTGATGCTGAAGACCGCGATCTACGGCCTGCTGCGCGTGAGCTTCGATCTGCTCGGCGCGCAGCAATGGTGGTGGGGCGTGCTGCTCATGGCGGTAGGCCTCGCGACCGCGCTGTATGGCGTGGTGTTCAGCGCGGTGCAGACGGACATGAAGCGCCTGCTCGCGTATTCGTCGATCGAGAACATCGGCCTGCTCTTCGTCGGCATCGGCCTCGGCGTGCTGTTCAACGCCTACGGCATGAAGGCGCTGTCCGCGCTGGCGCTGACCGCGGCGCTGTACCACGTCGTCGGCCATGCCTTCTTCAAGAGCCTGCTGTTCCTCGCGACCGGTTCGGTGCTGCACGCGACCGGCGAGCGCAGTCTCGGCAAGCTCGGCGGCCTGATGCGGCGCATGCCCTGGGTGGCGTGGCTGTCGCTCGTCGGCGTGCTGGCGAGTTCGGGCCTGCCGCCGTTCTCCGGCTTCGTGTCCGAATGGCTGCTGCTGCAGAGCTTCCTGTTCACGACGGGGCTGCCGGACTCCTTCCTCAACATGCTCGTGCCGGTGCTCGCGGCGGGCATCGCGCTGGTCGCCGCGCTGGCCGGCTACACGATGGTGAAGTTCTACGGCGTGATCTTTCTCGGCCAGCCGCGCGAGCCGAAGCTCGCCGACGCGCACCCGGCGTCCCCG
Organism: Azoarcus sp. CIB; assembly: GCF_001190925.1. Lineage (NCBI taxonomy): Bacteria > Pseudomonadati > Pseudomonadota > Betaproteobacteria > Rhodocyclales > Zoogloeaceae > Azoarcus > Azoarcus sp. CIB. Next base: position 3,857,683 of record NZ_CP011072.1, on the reverse strand, counting down.
CTCGAACGTGCAGGCCTGGTGTGGCTCGGCGCGGGCTGCGTATTGCTGGGCCTCTTTCCGGTGCAGGTCATCGGCCTGATCGACCGGGTAACGCAGCTGCTGGTCGGCGGCGGCATTGCCGACACGGTGCGCGCGAACGGCTGGCTGCTGCTGTCGCCGAGCTCGATCGATCGTGCAAGCTACGGTCCGCTGGTATTCCTGTTGGTCGTCAGTGTCGCGGTGCTGCTCGCGGTCGTGCTCGTGCGCAAGTTCTACCACGGTCGCCTGCGCCGTGCGCCTGCGTGGGACTGCGGCTATCCGGCGCAGACCGCGCGAATGCAGGATACGGCGGAGGGTTTCGGCCAGCCGATCCGCCAGATCTTCGAGCCCTTCTTCCGCATGCGGCGCGAGCTGCCGTCGCCGTTCGATGCGAAACCGCATTACCGTGTCACGATCGAGGACCATTTCTGGCACTGGCTGTACCTGCCGGTCGCGCGCCTCACGTCCGGCATCGCGCGCGGCGTCGGGCGGCTGCAGCAGGGGCGCATCGCGATCTACCTGCTGTACAGCTTCGTGACCTTGATCGTCCTGCTGCTGGTGGTGAAGTCATGAGCGTCGTCGGCCTGTTCGCGCAGTTGCTCGCCATCCTCCTCGCGCTGGCGCTGGCTCCCCTGCTGACGGGGTGGGGGAACCAGTGGCGCGCGTGGCTGCAGGGGCGGCGCGCGCCGGGCCTGCTGCAGCCCTATCGCGTGCTGCACAAGCTGTTCAACAAGGAGTCGGTCGTCGCCGAGCACGCAACGCCGATCTTCCGCGTCGCGCCCTACATCATGTTCGGCTGCATGGCACTCGCGTGCGGCATCGCACCGACGCTGTCGACCGACCTGCCGCTGGCGCCCGCGGCCGACGCGATCGCGCTGGTCGGCCTGTTCGCGCTCGCGCGCGTGTTCATCTCGCTCGCGGCGATGGACATCGGCACGTCCTTCGGCACGCTCGGCGCGCGGCGCGAGATGCTGATCGGCTTCCTCGCCGAGCCGGCGCTGCTGATGGTGCTGTTCTCGGCCTCGCTGATCACGCAGTCGACTTCGCTCGCGATGATCGTCGAAACGCTCGCGCACCAGCCCTTCGCGATCTACCCGAGCCTGGCGGTGGCGGGCGTCGCCTTCACGATGGTGTCGCTGGCGGAGAACGCGCGCGTGCCGGTCGACAACCCGGCCACCCACCTCGAGTTGACGATGATCCACGAGGCGCTGATCCTCGAATACTCGGGGCGCCATCTCGCGCTGGTCGAATGGGCGGCGTCGCTGAAGCTTTTCGCGTATTCGTGTATCGGCCTCGCGCTGTTCGTACCGTGGGGCGTGGCCGAGGCGGGGACGCCGGTCGCGATCCTGTTCGCGATCCCGATGCTGGTGGTGAAGCTCGCCGTCGGCGGCGTGGTGCTTGCGCTGATCGAGACGATCAACGCGAAGATGCGCCTGTTCCGCGTGCCGGAGTTCCTCGCGACGGCCTTCCTGCTCGCGGTGATCGCGTTGTTGGTGCATGTGCTGCTTGGAGCCTAGACCCTCATGAACACGCTCCTCGCCCAGTCGATCAACCTCTTCGCGGTGGTGCTGCTCGTGCTCGCGTTCGCGATGATCGCGCAGCGCCGCATCCTGACGCTGATCCACCTGTTCACCTTGCAGGGGGCGGCGCTGGCGGTGGCGACGCTGATCGTCGGCTATCTCACCGGCCAGCACCACCTGTACTTCTCCGCAGCGCTGACCTTCGTGCTGAAGGTGATCCTGATCCCGATCCTGCTGCACCGGGTCATCCAGCGCCTGAACGTGCGCTGGGACGTCGAGACCCTGTTCAACATCCCGACGACGATGCTGATCGGCATCGTGCTGGTGATCTTCGCCTTCAATCTGGCGGCGCCGATCGCGGGGCTGTCGACCTCGATCGCGCGCGGCACGCTCGGCATCGCGCTCGCGTGCGTGCTGCTGTCCTTCCTGATGATGATCGTGCGCGCGAAGGCGGTGCCGCAGGTGATCGGCTTCCTGTCGATGGAGAACGGCCTGTTCTTCGCGGCGACTGCGGCGACCAGCGGCATGCCGATGATCGTCGAGCTGGGCATCGCGTTCGACGTGCTGGTCGGCATCCTGATCCTCGGCGTATTCATGTTCCAGATCCGCGAGCAGTTCGACAGTCTGGACATCCGCCATCTCGAAAAGCTGAAGGAAGACTGATGGACCCGCTCCTCCTCGTCCTCGCGTTTCCGCTGCTTGGTGGCGTGCTGCTCGCGGTGTGGGGCGACCGCGAGCGGGCCGGCGACCTGAACGCCGCGGTGAGCCTGCTCACCCTGGCGGCGTCCGTCTGGCTCACGGCGATCGTCGTGCGCGACGGGCCGCTCACGGCGTGGGGCGAGTGGTTCTTCGTCGATCCGCTCAACGTCTTCCTCGTCACCCTCACCGCCTTCGTCGGCTTCACGACTTCGCTCTTCTCGCGCCCCTACATGCGCATCGAGCGCGACCACGGCAAGATGACGCCCGGTCGGATGCGGCTGTTCCACAGCATGTACCAGCTCTTCAACGGCATGATGCTGGTCGCGCTGACGACCAACAACCTCGGCATCCTGTGGGTGGCGATGGAGGCAGCGACGCTGACGACGGTGCTGCTGGTGTCGGTGTATCGCACGCCGGCGAGCCTGGAGGCGGCGTGGAAGTACTTCATCCTGTGCGGCGTGGGCATCGCGCAGGCGCTGTTCGGCACCATCCTGCTCTACCTCGCGGCCGAGCGCGCGATCGGCGGCGGCGACGAGGCGTTGCTATGGACGCACCTGGCCCAGTCCAAGCATCTGCTCGACCCGGAGATCCTGTCGCTGGCCTTCGTCTTCCTGCTCCTCGGCTACGGCACGAAAGTGGGCCTGGTGCCGGTGCACAACTGGCTGCCCGACGCGCATGCGGAAGGCCCGACGCCGATCTCGGCGGTGCTGTCGGGTCTGCTGCTGAACGTCGCGCTGTACGCGGTGCTGCGTTGCAAGGTGCTAGCCGACGGGGCGCTCGCGAACGGCCTGCCGGGGCGCATGATGATCGGCTTCGGCCTCGTCACGGTCGTCGTCGCGGCCTTCTTCCTGTCGCGCCAGCGCGACGTCAAGCGCATGTTCGCGTATTCGTCGATCGAGCACATGGGCCTGATGACCTTCGCCTTCGGCCTGGGCGGCCCGATCGCGAACTTCGCCGGGTTGCTGCACATGACCGTGCATGCGCTGGTGAAGTCGGCGATCTTCTTCGCCGTCGGGCATGCGGTGCAGAAGGCCGGTTCGCAGGCGATGGAGGACATCCGCGGCCTGCTGAAGGTGAGTCCGACGGTCGGCTGGGGCCTGATGCTGGGCTCGCTGGCGATCCTCGGCATGCCGCCCTTTGGCGTATTCGCGAGCGAGTTCCTGATCCTGACGACGGCGATGCGCGAGGCGCCGTGGGCCACGCCCTTCCTGCTGGTCGCGCTGGGCGTCGCGTTCGCGGCGATCTTCGGGCGCGTGCAGCCGATGGTGTTCGGCGAGACCTCGCTGCGCCCGCTCGCCCACCCGCCGGCGCTGCTGCCGGTGTTCGTCCATCTCGGGCTCGCGCTGATGCTCGGGCTTTACATCCCGCCCTATCTCGACGGCTGGTACCGGCAGGCGGCCCAGATGATCGGAGGCTAGAGTGCAACAACCCCCATGCTCACTTTGTTCGCTACCCCCCGGGGGGGCGCAGGCCTCCCTTGGGGCGGCCCGGCGGGAGGCCTGACGTGGAGTTTTTCGGACTCGATTGCCGCTTCGAACGGATCGATGCGCCCGTGCCGATCTTCGCCGCACGGGTGCATGCCGCGCAGTGGAGCGCGCTGGCGCTGGCCGTGGCGGAGGCGAAGGGGCGGCTCGTGAGCCTGTGGGGCAGCGACGAGCGCGCCGCGGGCGACGGCTTCGCGGTGTCGGCGGCGTACGCGAGCGCGGACGGACTGCTGTGGGCGAAGCTGGGCCTGGATGCGGCAAAGCCGGTCTACCCGGACATCTCGCGCTTCTTCCCCGCCGCGATCCGCATGCAGCGCGCCACGCGCGACCTCGTCGGTGTCGAGGCCGAGGACGCGGGCGACGATCGCCCGTGGCTGCGTCACGGCGCGTGGCCTGCGGACTATTTCCCGCTGCGCCTCGACAACACCGGCCAGGAGCGCTTCGAGGCGCAGGCCGATGCCTACCCCTTCGTGGTCGTCGAAGGCGACGGCGTGCATGAGATCCCGGTCGGGCCGGTGCATGCCGGCACGATCGAACCGGGGCATTTCCGCTTCTCGGTGGTCGGCGAGAAGGTGCTGCGGCTCGAGGAGCGGCTGGGCTACAAGCACAAGGGCATCGAGCGCCGTTTCATGGGCGTGGACACCGACGAGGGCGCACGCCTCGCCGGGCGGGTGTCGGGCGACAGCACCGTCGCGTACGCGTGGGCCTACGCGATGGCGGCCGAGTCGCTGGTCGGCGCGAAGGCGCCCGAGCGTGCAGTGTGGCTGCGGGCACTGATGCTCGAGCGCGAGCGCGTGGCGAATCACCTCGGCGACCTCGGGGCGCTCGGCAACGACGCCGCGTTCGGCTTCGCCCTCGCGCAGTTCTCGCGCCTGCGCGAGGACTGGCTGCGCCTGAACCGCGAGTGCTTCGGCCACCGCCTGATGATGGACGGCGTCCGTCCCGGCGGGGTCGCGCGCGATCTCGACGCGGACGGCTGCGCGCAGCTGCGCCGCCAGGTCGCGGACATCGCGCGCGAAGTCGCCGAGCTGAAGGACATCTACGACGAGCACGCCGGGCTGCAGGACCGTCTCGTGACGACCGGCCGGGTCACCCCGGAACTTGCCGCGCGCCTGGGGCTGACGGGGCTTGCCGGACGGGCGAGCGGGCAGGCGGCCGACTTGCGCGCAGACTTCCCGTGGCCGCCCTACGACGGCCTCGCGGTCACGGCCTGCACGCATCGCAACGGCGACGTCGCGGCCCGTGTCGCGATGCGCTTCGAGGAGTGTTTCGAGTCGCTGCGGCTGATCGAGGCGCTAATCGCCGGGCTGCCGGGCGGCGCGATCCACGAGCCGGTCCTCGCGACGCGGGACGGCGTCGGCGCCGGCTGGGTCGAGGGCTGGCGCGGCGAAGTGTTCGTCGCGCTGGAGACCAACGCGCAGGGGCGCATCGCGCGCTGCCATTGCCACGATCCGTCGTGGCAGAACTGGCCGGTGCTGGAGCACGCGATCATCGGCAACATCGTTCCGGACTTCCCGCTGATCAACAAGTCCTTCAATCTCAGCTATTCGGGGCAGGACCTGTAATGTGGCACATCCTGAAATACGTCGCGCGCCGCGGCCGTGTCACCGAGCCGCCGCCCGAACCGCTGGCGGGCGCGCGCCACCCCGCGCACCTGATCCATGACGAGCTCCTCGCCATCCTCGGCCGTGCGCTGGCGATCCGGCACGTCGATGCCGGCTCGTGCAACGGCTGCGAGCTCGAGATCAATGCGCTGAACAACCCCTACTACAACATCGAGGGCCTCGGCATCCGCTTCGTCGCCAGTCCGCGTCATGCCGACATGCTGCTCGTGACCGGGCCGGTGTCGCGCCACATGGAGGTCGCGCTGCGGCGTACCTATGACGCGACGCCGGCGCCCAAGCTGGTCGTCGCGGTGGGGGACTGCGGCTGCAACGGCGGGATCTTCGGCGAGAGCTATGCGAGCTGCGGCGGCGTGTCGAACGTGATCCCGGTCGACGTGACCGTGCCGGGCTGTCCGCCTCCGCCGGCGGAGATCCTCGCCGGGATCCTGGCCGCTGTGCAGGCGCGGCCGTCGATCGGCGAGGGCGAGGCCGCGCAGGCGGATTTCGCGCCCGGATTCAACTGACGCCGCAGCCGGGAAACGCCCCGGCAGTTCAGTGTCTGCGTGTCTGCCACCAAGCGTCGAGACTCCACGCGCCCGCGCCATGCACGGCCAGCATCAGCATGCCGCCCGCGATCGCGAGGTTCTTCATGAACATGATGGACTGCGTCTGGTTCGCGAAGTCGGTATGGAAGAACAGCGCGCTGAGGATGCAGAACGCGGCAAGCCCGGCGGCCGCGAACCGGGTGAGCGCACCGAACAGCACGCCGAGACCGCCACCGAGCTCGGCGAAGATCACGAGCGGCAGCAGGGCGCCGGCGACACCCATCGAAGCCATGTATTGTTGTGTGCCGGCGTAGCCGGCGCCGAGCTTGCCCCAGCCGGCGATGATGAAGATGAGTGCGAGAAGAATGCGCGCGACGAGCACGGTTGCGTCTTTCATCGACCTCTCCTTTCAGGATCGGGCGTGTCGCCCTCCTATGGATGTAGTCGAAATGTGACGCATTTGCAGGCCGTCCCGGTGCGGAACGGCCTGCGGAGGCGCTGCCGGCAGGGATTACTGCGGGATCTTCACGACGTGGAGCAGGTTGGTGCTGCCGCTGCGCCCGAAGGGCAGCCCGGCGATGATCACGACGTTGTCGCCGGGTTGCGCGAAGCCGTGCGTGACGACCGCCGCGCTCGCGTGCTCGACCATCTCCGCGACGTCATGCACGTCCTCGAAGGGCACCGGATGCACGCCCCACACGAGGGCGAGGCGGCGGGCGGTCGCCAGGTGCGGCGTGAGGCCGAGGATCGGCGTGCTCGGGCGCTCGCGGCTCGCGCGCAGGCAGCTGAAGCCGCTGCTGGAATACGCGACGGTCGCCGCCGGGTTGAGCAGCGCGGTGACGTCGCGCAGCGCGCAGCAGATGGCGTCCGGCGTGTTCGCCTGTGCGGGCACGTGGCTCGCATCCAGCCCCACGCGCCATTCGGGGTCCTGCTCGACCTCGGTGATGATGCGGTCCATGATCGTCACCGCCTCGATCGGGTACTGGCCCGAGGCGGATTCCGCCGACAGCATCACCGCGTCGGCGCCGTCATAGATCGCGGTGGCGACGTCGGAGGCTTCGGCGCGGGTGGGCACCGGTGAACTGATCATCGATTCGAGCATCTGCGTCGCGACGACGACCGGTTTGCCGGCGGCGCGGGCGGCGCGGACGATGCGCTTCTGCAGGATGGGCACCTGCTGCGGCGGCAGTTCCACGCCGAGGTCGCCGCGCGCCACCATGATGCCGTCGGCGAGCGCGACGATCTCGTCGAGGCGCTCGATCGCGGCCGGCTTTTCCAGTTTGGCCATGATCCACGCGCGCTCGCCGATGATTTCGCGCGCCTCGCGGACGTCCTCGGGGCGCTGCACAAAGGATAGCGCGACCCAGTCGACGCCGAGCGACAGGCCGTAATCGAGGTCGGCGAGATCCTTGGGTGTGAGCGGCGAGATCGGCAGCACGACGCCGGGTACATTGACGCCCTTGCGGTCGGACAGCGGGCCGCCGACGAGCACCGTGGTGTCGGCGAAGTCGGGGCCGAAAGCCTCCACGCGCAAGCGCAGTTTGCCGTCGTCGAGCAGCAGCTCGGTGCCGGTTTCGAGGGCGGCGAAGATCTCGGGGTGGGGCAGGTTGGCGCGCGTGGCGTCGCCCTCTGCCGCGTCGAGGTCGAGACGGAAGCGGCTGCCGGCCGCGAGCATGACCTTGCCTGCGGCGAGCTTGCCGATGCGCAGCTTCGGCCCCTGCAGATCCATCAGGATGCCGATCGGACGGCCGACCTCGCGCTCGAGGTCGCGGATCTGGCGCAGCCGTTCGGCGTGGTCGGCGTGGGAGCCGTGGCTGAAGTTCAGGCGGAACACGTCGGCACCGGCGTCGACCAGCGCGCGGATGCGCTCGGGGGTGGAACTCGACGGGCCGAGCGTCGCGAGGATGCGCGACTGGCGGTGGCGTCTCATGGGTGTCTCCTCATTGTTTCTCCTAGCCCGGGATTCATTTACGTGATGTCAGGCTGAGTGTGGTGCGGCCGCTCCCTCCCCTTCAAGGGGAGGGCTGGGGTGGGGATGGGTTAAACGGACGCGGCAGAAACCCATCCCCCTCCTAACCTCCCCCCTTGAAGGGGGAGGAACAAGGCGTGCGACAGCGGTCGCTTTTTCAATTGTGTTACTCGCCCAGCGCGGCGATGCCGGCGCGGGCGATCTGCGCGTCGTCGGAGGCCTTGACGCCCGACACGCCGACCGCGCCGATCACCGCGCCATCGACGACGATGGGCTCTCCGCCTTCCAGCGGCACGACCGGCATCGCGAGCGCCGCGAAGCGGCCACCGTTGATCATATCCTCCAGCGCCTTGCTCGGCTTGCCCGCCATCACGCTGGTGCGTGCCTTCTCGGGGGCGATCAGCGCGCTCGAGAGCGGGGCGCCGTCCAGGCGCTGCAGCCACAACGCGTGACCGCCCGCGTCGCACACGGCGATCGTGACGGCCCAGCCGTTCCTGAGGGCCTCGGCTTCGGCCGCCGCAGCGATGTTTTTGACGTCGTCGAGGGTGAGGGCCTTGATGGTTTTCATTGCAGTTTTCTCCTGATGTGTGATGGTGCGGCGTCGGCGTTACAGCACGACGATCGCGCGGAAATCATTGACGTTGGTGAGCGTCGGGCCGGTGACGAGCGAGTCGCCCAGCGCTTCGAAAAAGCCGTGGCCGTCGTTGTTCGCGAGGGCATCGCGCGGACGTATACCCAGAGCCCAGGCGCGTGCCAGGGTGTCGGGGGTGACGAAGGCGCCGGCAATCTCTTCGAGGCCGTCCACGCCGTCGGTGTCGCCCGCGACCGCATAGACGCCCGGTTCGCCATCGAGGGCGACCGCGAGCGCCAGCAGAAACTCGACGTTGCGTCCGCCGCGCCCCTGGCCGCGCACGGTCACGGTCGTTTCGCCGCCCGAGAGCAGCACGCAGGGGGCGGCGACCGGCTGGCGGTGGCGGCGCGCCTGCAGCGCGATGCCGGCCATGACCTTGCCGACGTCGCGCGCCTCGCCCTCGATGCTGTCGCCCAGCAGCACCGGCGTGTAGCCCGCGCAGGCGGCGACCTTGGCGGCGGCTTCGAGCGCCATCTGCGGCGTCGCGATTAGCGTTGTCGTCACGCGCGCGAGGCGCGGGTCACCCGGCTTGATCGATTCGCCGGCGCCGCTCTCGAGCTGCGCGCGCGCGGCCGCAGGCAGATCGATGCCGTAGCGCGCGACGAGCTCCAGCGCGTCGGCGCAGCGCGTCGGGTCGCCGACGGTAGGGCCGGAGGCGATGTCGATCGGGTTGTCGCCGGGCACGTCGGAGATCAGCAGGTTCACGACGCGTGCCGGGTGGCAGGCCGCGGCCAGCCGCCCGCCCTTGATCGCGGAGAGGTGGCGGCGCACGCAGTTCATCTCGGAGATCGTTGCGCCGGACTTCAGCAGCGCGCGGTTGATCGCCTGCTTGTCCTCCAGCGTGATGCCTTCGGCCGGCAGCGGCATCAGCGCCGAGCCGCCACCCGAGATCAGGCAGATCACGAGGTCGTCCGCGGTGAGGCCTTTCACGGTTTCCAGCATGGCGCGTGCGGCGTCGAGCCCCGCGGCGTCGGGCACGGGATGGGCGGCCTCGACGATGGTGATGCGCTCGCACGGCACGGCGTAGCCGTAGCGGGTGACGACGAGGCCGGAGAGCGGCCCTGGCCAGCTGCGTTCCAGCGCCTGCGCCATCGCCGCCGAGGCTTTGCCGGCGCCGATGACGACGGTGCGGCCCTTCGGCGGCGCAGGCAGGTGACACGGGATGCAGCGCTCGGGCTGGGCGGCCTGCACGGCCGCAGCGAACATCTGTCGCAGTAGGGCGCGGATGTCGGTTTCAATGCTCATGGCGGGATCCGTATCGGGGAAGAAGGGGGGGGCAGCACGCTCGGGCATTCGACAGGGCACTTTCGCGTTTGTCGGCAAACTGCGACCGGATGTTCGCCCGCGCGGGGCGCGGGGAATATCCGGTATTACGCGTATGCGCACGCCGGTGCCTTGCCGGCAACGCATTGGCCACTCACTGTCCGATCCCGAAGTTCCCCATCTTCTGCAGCGCCTGCGCCATCGCCGAGTGGACGCGGCCGGCGCCCCCGTGTGCGGCACAGGCGTTGAACAGTTCCTGCGTGGTCGCCGTATTCGGCATGTTGGATGCAGGATAGGGGAGAGCGCCGCCGGAATGAATTGGAGCGGGGATCATTTCTGTCGATACTTGAAGTATCGAATGCCGGTTGATGAGGATGCGCGGAAATGAAAAGCCCCCGGCGGAGTGCCGGGGGCATGGGGTGGCATGTTGCCGTCGGGATCAGTGCGTGATCTCGTGGCCGATGATGCCGCCGACTGCTGCACCGCCAACGGCGCCGGCAGTCGAACCGGTCACGGCGTGACCGACACCCGCGCCGACCGTGGCGCCGAGGATGGTGCCGCCGGTCGTCGAGCAGGCCGACAGGCTGAAGGCGGTGGCCACGACGACGAGAATCGATTTCAGGCTTTGGCTGTTCATGATGTGCTCCTTGCGGGAGGCTGGTCCGCCGGTTCAACCGGCGGGGCCGGCGTTGCCGCGCTTACTTCACTTCAGGCGGATGTCGTTCTTCACCGACGTCACGCCTTTCACTGTGCGGGCGATCTGCACGGCCCGGTCGATCTCCTGCGGGTTGTTCGCGAAGCCCGAGAGCTGCACGGCGCCCTTGAAGGTCACGACCTTGATGTCCAGGGCATTGACCGCCTTGTCTTCGACGAAGGCCGCCTTGACCTTGGTCGTGATCACGCTGTCGTCGAGGTATTCGCCCGTGCTTTCGCGTGTCGGCGAGCCGCTGCACGCCGACAGCGCGGTCAGCAGGGCGAAGAGCACGGTCGTTCTGGCAATGATGCGTTGCATGATGAGTCCTCCTTGTTATCGGCGATCAGGTACTGCCGCCCTTGCCGGGCTGCGGCCCCGCGCCGCGGTTCTTCTCCTGCAGCGTGCGGATCAGCCCATCCGGGCCGCCCTTGGACAGCTCGGTCGCGAAGCTGCCGCGGTAGTTCGTCACCAGGCTCACGTTGTCGATGCTCACGTCGAACACCTTCCACGTACCGGAGTTCTTCGCGAGCCGATAATCCACCGCGATCGGCTGGCCACCCGGCTGGTTGATCTGCGTGCGCACCATCGCCGCACCGTCCTCACGGCCCGGCGTCGCCGGCTTGTAGCTCACCGTCTGGTTCTTGTACGAAGTCAGCGCGTTCGCGTAGGTGCGTACCAGCAGCGTGCGGAACTCGCGGGTCAGCGCCTCGCGCTGCTCGGGCGCCGCCTGGCGCCACCCTTGGCCGACTGCCAGGCTGGTCATGCGCGGGAAGTCGAAGTGGGGGCCGATCTTCTCCTCGATCAGCGTCATCGCCTTGCGCTGGTCGCCGGCCTGCAGCGCCTTGTCCTCGCGCAGCACGGTCAGCACGTCCTCGGTCACGCCCTTGACGAGCACATCGGGGCTGCTTTCCTGCGCGTGGAGCGCCACGGGCGCGAGCATCAGCGGCAGGCAGACGAGGCAGGTTCTCAGTTGTCGGATCATGGAAGGTCTCCTTGCAGTGGGCGGCGGTCGTTCGGCTGAAACTCCAGTCGAAGCGGGCCGTGCTTACTGTTTCGGGCGTTGTTTGGCCTTGTCGGCCGCGCTCCACTCGACCAGCGAGATCTTTCCGTTGCGGTCGGTGTCCATCGAATCGAAGCTCGACTGGGTCTCGGCGGAGCGCTTGCTCTCATCCTTCGAGATCTGCCCGTCCTTGTCCTGGTCCAGCTCCTTGAACATCGGCGGCAGCTCGGTGCGGCCGGCCTCGGGCGCCACGCCCTGCGGCGGGGTCTTCGCGGCGCCTGCCGGTGTCGCGGGCTGGGCCGGGGTCGCAGGCACTGCCGGCGTTACGGACTGCGTCGGCGTCGCGGGCGTTGCCGGCGTTGCACGCTGGGCCGGTGTCGCGGGTTGTGCCGGGTCTGCCGCCGTCACTGCGACCGGCAGCGAGCCGGCGACTGCCAGTGCGAGCACGGTAAGAATGTTTTTCATCGCTCTTCTCCTGCAGTTGTGGGGCTATCGTTCGTTCGCGGCCTCGCTGGGCGGTGCTGCTTCGCGCCATGTGCGGGGCTCGCTGCGAGCAAGACCCATGTTAGGGATCGCGCAGGAGAGGGTCTGTCGGACGAGGCGGAATCGCGTGTAGGACGATTCCTGCAAGACACGGGGCGCACGCGGCCCGTCGTGGAGATTCGCCATGAAACTGATCACGCCCTTAGGTGTGTCCCTTGGTACGTCCCTTCGCGCGTACATGCGCGCCGAGCGCATCGCGCGCTTCGGCCGCCACGGCCTGCTGGCGCTGGGCTGCGCGCTGGTGCTGTCGCTCTTCGGCTCGAGCTTCTGGCAGGCCGGCACCAGCCTGCAGGCGCTCGGGGACCTGCAACGGCACGCCGAGCGCACCGGGCGCGTCGACAGCCTGATGATCCAGCTTGTCGAAGCGGAGAACGGCGTGCGCGGCTACCTGCTCACGCGCAACCGTGCTTATCTGGAGCCCTACCTCAACAGCCTCGCGACGGTCACCTACACGCTGGACGACATCCATCTCGACCTCGGCAAGGGGCCGGAGAACGAGCAGATCCTCGCCCAGCTCACCGGGCTCATCACGCTGCGCATGCGCATCCTCTCCGACGAAGTCGAGCGCGGCCAGCTTGTCGACCGCTCGGCCTCCGCGGACGGGCGGCGCTACATGGACGAGATCCGCAAGACGCTGGGCGAGATCAAGCGCCGCACCCGCGTGCAGGGCCAGCAGTCCTTCGACGAGTCGATCGCCCACGTCGACCGCACGCGCTGGGTCGTCGCGACGCTGGCGGGCGGTGCGCTCGCGCTGCTGGTGGTCCTGTTCCTCGTGTTGCGCGCCCAGGTGCGCCTGCGCGAACAGATCACGCGGCTGTTCGCACAGGAAAACGTCCGCCTCGAAAGGCAGGTGCGCGCTCGCACGGCCGAGCTCTCCGACCTCGCCAGCTACCTCACCACCACGCGCGAGGCCGAAAAGGCGCGGCTCGCGCGCGAACTGCACGACGAGCTGGGCGCCTTGCTCACCGCCGTGCGCATGGATGTCGCGTGGATCGCCCGCAAGCTCGACCCGGCCGCACTCGCGCCGCACCGCGAACGCTTCGACCGCCTGTTGCGCACGCTCGACAGCGGCATCGCGCTCAAGCGCCGCATCATCGACGACCTGCGCCCGCCGCTGCTGCAGGAGCTGGGCCTCGTCGCCGCGCTGCGCACACTGGGCGAGGAATTCGCCAAGAACACCGGCATCGGCGTCGCGCTCGATCTGCCCGACAGCGACCTGGCCCTGCCGCCCGAAACCTCGCTCGCGCTCTTCCGCATCGCGCAGGAAGCCCTCACCAACGTCCGCCGCCATGCGCATGCCAGTCATGTCGACCTGTCGCTACGGGTCGGTCCCGAGCGCCTGCAACTCGCCGTGGCCGATGACGGCGCAGGTTTCGACGCAGACGCGGCACACGGCCGGCACGGTCTGGCGGGCATGCGCCACCGCGTGCAGATGTTCGCCGGCGAGTTCGCGATCGACAGCCGCCCGGGCGAGGGCACGCAAATCCGCGCGAGTCTTCCGTACGAGCGTGTCACCCAGGCAGAACCGGCCGCCGACGCCGCTCAGTGAGTCTCGGTGGCCGCTCGGCGCAGGAATTCGACGTAGTCGAGCAGGGCGTCCATCTCCAACGCCTTGTCGAAAAAACGATCCACCCCCAGCGCGCGGCAGCGTTCGCGCAGGTGCGCGTGGGCGTGGTTCGTGAACACCGCCGTCGCCGGTCGACCGTAGCGTTCGGGTTTCGCCCGCAGCGCGCGCAGCACCCCCAGTCCGCTGCCTTCGCGCAGGTTGAGATCGACGATCGCCAGATCCGGGCGCCGCTCCTCCAGCGCCGCGAGCGCCTCGACCTCGTCGGCCGCGACCGCGACGACCGCGACGCCCTCCAGCTCCTCCAGCATCGCGCTCAGCAGGCTGCCGAGGAGCGGCGAATCCTCGACCAGCAGGATTCTCAGCGGAGGGTGGGCGTGCGGCGTCATCGTCCTGCCGCCCTCACTCCACCAGCAGCCCGTGCCGGATCGCGTAGGCCGCGAGCTCCGCGTTGCTCGCGACCTCCAGCTTCTCCAGCAGGCGCGAACGGTAGGTGCTCACGGTCTTCACGCTCAGCGCGAGGGAGTCCGCGATGTCCGTCACCGACTCGCCGCGCGCCAGCCGCAGGAACACCTGCAGCTCGCGGTCGGACAGCGACTCGTGCGGCGGCGCGGTCCCGCCGCCCGCCAACTCCTCCGCGAGCAGCTCCGCGGTGCGCGCCGACACGTAGCGCCGGCCCTCCGCCACGGTGCGGATCGCGCGGATCAACTCGTCGCGCTCGCAGTCCTTGCACAGGTAGCCGTCGGCGCCGTTGCGGATCATCGCCATCGCATAGCGCTCCTCGGGAAAGCCCGACAGCACCAGCACGCGCACGCCCTCGAAGCGCTGACGGATCGCGCGCAACACGTCGACCCCGCTCTGGCCGGGCAGGGCGAGGTCCAGCAGCACTACGTCGCACCCCGTCTCGCGCAGCGCGTCGAGCGCATCCTCGCCCGAGGCCGCCTCGAAGGCGACCTCCAGGTCCAACTCGTCCGCAAGCATCTCGCGAAACCCCGCGCGCACGATCTGATGGTCATCGACAATGGCGATCCGCAGCATTCAGCCTCCCCGAAACGGCTCCTGCCGAATTAGTCCGCCGAAGCGCCGTTTCAGTTCGTGCCCGGCACGTCGTCCAGCGCCCGCACCCCACGTAGGGCGGGAGGAGCAGAGCGTATCCCGCCAATCCAACGTACGGGTCGGCTCCGGCGCCGTTTGGCGGGATACGCTGCGCTACTCCCGCCCTACGCATCCCCCACCGGCAGCGCCTGGCGCTCGATCACCCGCCGCAGCACGAAGCTCGAATGCACCCCCGTCACGCCCGGAATGCGCGTGATGCGGTTGAGCAGCAGCTCCTGGTAGGCGTCCATGTCGCGCACCACCACCTTCAGCTGGTAATCGGACGCCTGTCCGGTGATCAGCAGGCATTCCAGCACTTCCGGAATCTCCAGCACCGCCGCCTCGAAGTCCTTGAAGCGCTCCTGCGTGTGCCGGTCCATCGAGATCTGGATCAACGCCATCAGCGTCAGGCCCAGCGCCTTCGCATTCACGTGCGCGCGGTAGCCCGCGATCAGTCCCGATTCCTCCAGCGCCCGCACGCGCCGCAGGCAGGGCGAAGGCGACAGGCCGATGCGGTCGGCCAGATCCTGGTTGCTGATGCGTCCGTCCTGCTGCAGCACGCGCAGGATCTCGCGGTCGTAGCGGTCGAGTTCCATGGGATTGCCGGATTGTTGGTGAGTGTTCGTATATATATCCGAAAATACGTCACGTGCGCAATAAACTGCCAAAATACGCCGTGATGCACTGCAAGAACGCAAGCCTCTGCCAACGCCTTTTGCGTAACATGCTTCCCATCGACAACGATATTCAGCCCCGGACCCCATCATGTTGACCGACCCGTCCCGCAAGTACCGCCCCTTCCCGCCGGTGAACCTCCCGGACCGCCAGTGGCCGAGCCGCGTCATCGACAAGCATCCGATCTGGATGAGCACGGACCTGCGCGACGGCAACCAGTCGATCTTCGAGCCGATGGACGCCGCGAAGAAGATGCAGCTCTTCCACACGCTGTGCGACATCGGCTTCAAGGAAATCGAAGTCGCCTTCCCGTCGGCGTCGCAGATCGAGTTCGACTTCGTGCGCGAGCTCATCGAGGGCAAGCACATCCCGGATGACGTCACCATCGAGGTCCTCACCCAGGCCCGCGAAGAGCTCATCCGCCGCACAATGGAATCGATCCGCGGCGCCAAGCGCGCCATCGTGCACGTCTATAACGCCACGTCGGAAACCTTCCGCGACACCGTCTTCGGCATGAGCAAGCCGCAGATCGTCGAGCTCGCCGTGTCGACCGTGAAGCTCATCAAGCAGCTCGCCGCCGAACAGCCCGAAACCGAAGTCGTCCTCCAGTACAGCCCCGAGACCTTCACCGCTACCGAACTCGACTTCGCGCTCGAAGTCTGCAATGCGGTCACCGAAGCCTGGGGCGCGACCCCCAACAACAAGGTCATCCTCAACCTCCCCGCGACGGTCGAGGTCGCCACGCCCAACATCCACGCCGACCAGATCGAGTGGATGCACCGTAACGTAGCCCGCCGCGACAGCGTCCTCATCAGCGTGCATCCGCACAACGACCGCGGCACCGCCGTCGCCGCCGCCGAGCTCGGTCTCATGGCCGGCGCCGACCGCGTCGAAGGCTGCCTCTTCGGCAACGGCGAGCGCACCGGCAACGTCGACATCGTCACGCTCGCGCTCAACCTCTACACCCAAGGCGTGAATCCGGGCCTCGACTTCTCGGACATCAACGCCGTCGCCAGAACAGTCGAGCACTGTACCCAGCTCCCCATCTCCCCGCGCCACCCCTACGTCGGGGACCTCGTGTTCACTGCCTTCTCCGGCTCCCACCAGGACGCCATCAAGAAGGGCTTTGCCGCTCACAAGGCGGATCAGCAGTGGAACGTGCCTTACCTTCCCATCGACCCGGCCGACGTTGGCCGCAGCTACGACTCGGTGATCCGCGTCAACAGCCAGTCCGGCAAGGGCGGGATCGCCTACCTGCTCGAAACCGAATACGGCATGGTCCTGCCGCGGCGCCTGCAGGTCGAATTCGCCGCCGTCGTGCAGAAGCACGCCGACACGCACAAGGGCGAAGTCATGGCCGCCGACATCTGGCGCCTGTTCTCCGACACCTACCTCGCCAACGACACGTCGGTGCGCTACGTCGAGCACCACCTCTTCGAGCACGGCGACGCCCAGGGCATCCGCCTCACGCTCGACGTCAATGGCCAGGAACACACCCTCGTCGCCGAAGGCAACGGCCCCATCGACGCTGCGGTGCGCGCGCTCCACAGCCTAGGCATCGAGTTGCAGGTGCGCAGCTACGAAGAGCGCTCCTTCGGCAGCAGCGCCCAGTGCGGCGACGCCCGCGCCTACGCGCTGATCGAAGTGGCCAAGCCCGGTGCGGGCGGCGACTGCTACGGCGTCGGCATCGACGAGAACATCGTCACCGCGTCGATCAAGGCGATGGTGAGCGCGCTGAACCGCGCCGGCGGCGCGGCGCTGGTCAGCGAAAGGCCGCACGCGGCCTGACCGATCCAGCGCAGCACGATCACTCCCTCCCCTTCAAGGGGAGGGCTGGGGTGGGGATGGGTTAAGCGGACCTGCCCGAGACCCGTCACACTTACCGCTCGCCATCAAGTCGGTCGCCGATTTCCCGCGCTGCACCGCACTGATCGTGCATCAGAATTCGCCCTGTTGCGACCGCCGACAGACACCCTTCATCGACCGAACCGTAGTTTGTGCCGCCCAACGTTTCGCGTGAGAAATCATGGGGTTGCGCAAGGCTGGATACGGCACGCCGTGCGCATTTGACAAGGGCATACCGCTCGGCTAAGTTCAGTGAATCCGAAACGCCCGAATACAGTCCGTAGAGGACTGGTAGGGCGTCTTACGTCACATTAGGCAGATTCTGTCTATCAGCGGTTAGCGCATATAGGGATATTCTCAGTGGAAAAGGCGGTAACTCTTGTTGTGGCTGTCGTCGCAGTACTTTTGATTCGACTACCCGCCAGACTGTTTGGTGAGCGTTTGTACGCAGCAGGGATTCGCAGTCAATCAAAGTGGAAGCGTGATCTTGGTGCGACAATCTACGCTCATAGCTTTCATCTAACCTTAGCGATTGTTGCACTCTTCACTATTGTTCTACCAAAGTTCATATTCGGCGTAAGCATGCTAGACATATAATCCATGATTTTAATCGAGCGATCTGGCTAATAATTCCATCGATGGAAAATCATGCGTTCATCTCCGGAGAGTTTCAGTGATCGAAAGTAGTCCAGTGCGACGTACGTGGGGACGTCGTGATGAAGGACTTTTTCCGTCCGCTGAAGCTTCACGATAGGCGCATGGCAAAGATAATGGTTCGTTTGAAGATAATCCAACTCGTTCTCCTCGTAGCAGTCGCCAGCCCTGCAAACGCTGAGCCCGGTAATGTGTCCGCGGGTACAGGGTTCTTCTATAATTCGGATGGGCACTTGTTTACTAACCGGCATGTCATTGCTGACTGTCGGCCAAACAGTATTCGCGTCAGAACCCATGATCAAAACTGGCATGAAGCGCGCATTTTGGCCATGGACTCGCGCGTCGATATTGCCGCCCTCGCGATCAACAAAGAAGTTGAAGCCTTCGCGTCTTTCCGACTGTTTGCGGGAACAAATTCAGTCTCCGTTCCCAATGAGATGGAAGACGCATTTTCGGCAGGTTTCTCTTCTCCAGAAGCCAATAAGTTCAAACTACAGTACAAATGGGGACAGATACAGCCATGGAAGGATCCGAACAAGTTCCCGTACGTGCACCGCATGCGAATGGATGCATATCCAGGAGCATCCGGTTCACCAATTCTTGACTACGCTGGTTTGCTCATTGGCATTGTGTTCGCCAGTTCTGTGGCTCCAGCGCCAGACTACGACAACCTCCGGTCTGTTGGGTATGGAGACAAATGGATATTTATATACAATAATAATGCGCTGCTCGTGTTCGCGAATCAACATGGACTGCGATACAACGCTTGGGGTAAGTGGGAGAGAAAAGACCCAATGTTCATTGCAGGTCACGCTGACCGCATAACTGCGCTTATTCTCTGCGAAAACGCGATCGAGAAATGACGAACGCTAGGGGGAAAACGTCCATAACCACGCTGCAGTCGGACGGACAAAAGCTGCGCTTTTGTCCGTCGCCTGAGCTTCGACGTTGGGCAACGTAGGAGACAATATGCGCAATTTCATCTTGGCTTTCCTCATCTCGTCGCTTGTTGCTTGCGCATCGGGCAATCCGGTCCTGGTGCCAGATATTCAAGTCGCCTCCCCAGATCTGGTTTCCGCCTGTCAGTACCTCGACACCGTGTATGGAACCTCTTCGTGGTATGGGGTGTTTGCCGAAAAGGGCATAGAGAATGCTCGGCTCTCTGCCTTCGACAAGGCTCGCATCCTTCGGGGAACGCATATCGTTTGGGAGCCCGTTTCGCAAGGCCACGGGTCGTCGCAAGTTGCGGGAAAGGTCTACGTTTGTCACAAGTGAACCAGGCCCACATGTGCAGTGACTCATCGTAGTCCAATGACGTCAAACTATTCCATCGAACGCACAAGTTTCGGTACGCTGCGCTTGCCTCCACGGTCCGCGCATGTCAGACGTTATGCATCGATTTAGCCGTGACAACTGAAACGACAATCGCCATTGTGTCCTGCCTAGGAGCTGTAATCTCGGCTTTAATGGCGTGGCACAGTGCTAAAACGGCAAGGCGAGCCTTGACGCTCGCTGAAATTGATTACCGTGAAAAACATGACGCCCTCAAGGTGTATCTAATCGATGGAGCATGTTGGCGGAACGACCACGCCGTGGACTATGTGGCGTTTGCGTGCTCTTTCACCAATAGCGCCAACGCCCCCAACACAGTCATACGAGTTGATTTAATCACTCATGCATACGACGAGAGCGGAAATCTATCTCAGGCAATCTTGCACCCAGTTGTTCAGGAGGCTCCTCCGCTTTGGGATTTGAAAACGCTCTGTGTGCCGATCAACTTGGAGCCAAGATCGACCGTCTCAGGCTGGATCAGCTTTAAGGTACCCAAGCAACTGATCAATAAAAAGCGGATAGATAAATACGAGCTAGCCTCTGTGACTTCTCTCGGAGAGCGTGCAATTGTTGAGTCGTATCTCTTGCGGAGGCTGCGGAATGAGGATCGGCAAGATTGAACTTCGACATTTAGTTCCTATAGTCGGTGACGGTGCAATTGCTAATCTCGACATTGGCGATGGGCGCCTGGTCCCCGTGCTTATCGTGGACTGCGAGAACCATCCCGCACTTCACGACTTAATCCTGATTCATGCAGACACGCCGCCCGGCGATGTTGTTGTGAGATGGGGGCGACGAATGTTTGACAAGAAACACGTCTATCTCTCACTCGATTTTGCGCGTCCAGTCGCGACGTCCGCATCGTTCTGTTTCGACGTTTCAAAGCAGGGTGGGCTCGTTGATTGGATCATTAACGCCAGAGCCGTGTATCTTCAGCCATCGGCCTCCGGCGCCAAGGTAAGAGAAGGACTTGATCAACCAAAGATTGTTGTTGAGATTCCTCCCGAGACGACGCTGCCGGGATGGGAAGACATTTATCGAAGTTCGGTGAGCAGAACCTATCGAAGAAATGGATGTTCTCGTGCCGAAGCTAAGGAGGCGACGAATCAGCATCTGGCAAGGCTGCGAGAGCTATCAGCAATGCGTATGCGGCCTCCTCACATTGCTCCCACCGATGCATAACCCTGCGGTTCATCGGACGCGATAAAGCCGCGCAGCGCCGGTCACCTCCACGTCAGCCCTCGCACACTTTTCTGGTCCGTAGCTGTATGAACACTCCTACATTGCAGTGGCACGAGCGTTTGTATCACCGGGATGAGCTTCGCGCTGGTCGATATGCCGCGCTGGCAGATGCTGAAGGCTTCCACACAATCTGCTTTGCCCTTGAAGCGCTCGGCTTGCGTCTGAATGGTAGAAAGGCAGCTCTCGGCGCATACAAGACCGCAATGAGTAGTCTTGCGCAATCGTCAGTCGTCTTGTCTAAACTTGCCGAAATTCACCCCGAGCGCTTCTCTCGCTTTAACTCACTCTTCGATTTCGTCAAGAGTGCCCGGAACGATGCGATGCACACTGGCGTCTACGCGCGACACGCGACGGCTGCCGCCATAGAACTCTGTATTGGACTTGAAGAGGCATTGATGAAGGAGCAGCAGATTCCCCGGCAGACCGTTCAAGACTTCATGGTCAAGACGCCTGTTACCCTCAAGCCGTGGCAGCCTGTTGCGCATGCCCGTCAGCTGATGTTAACTCATTCATTTTCGTTCCTTCCTGTCTTCATTGGTACTTGGAAACTGCTTTCCGAGACTGGGTTGGCGCGCTACATGCGGTCGGACAAGGACTGGGCCGGCCTTCTCTCCCAGCTAATAGAACACGCTGCACCCAACCTCAACCTTATAGACGCGAAAGTCGTTTGCCTTGAAGATGAAGTGGCTAAACTCATCCAGGAAGACGACAATGAAACGCGCCTTTGGCTGGTCGTCGATAATCACAAAAGGCTCTGCGGTGTGTTGTCTCCCTTTGAACTGATCTAGACAAACCGCAAAGAATAAGGGACAGACCACGGTTTGGGAATTGTGGTCTGTCCCTTATTTCTCCGCTGCCTGGTGCACAACATCGAGAAGCTGGCGCACCACAGGTATGCACAATGAGCGGGGCACGCCACGGCAGCACGCCGCTACGCATACGGGAGCACCGGGCGCGAACGACGGAAACCGAACGCATGACGGACTCAGGCTGATCCGTACCGCAAAATGACGAACAAGACATCGTCGGCTATCGCCGACACCGATCGCTTGCCCGGAAATCGGGTTTTTCTACACCGCCGTTAGACATCTCGATGAACGCACTTACCTTTGACTCCCGCTTTTCAAACAATGCGGTCTATATTTTGGATTGCTTAAAGTCCTCAGAGCTTCAAACAGCCAAGCACCTCTACGAAGAACTGGGCGATCTCAAGTATGAAACCGAAACACCCTACTGCTCGATTGTTCCTATTGCTTCCAGAGCCGAATTGTTATCCGCACTCGATCAGGTTCGAGAGCTTTGCGTTGACGGCATAAGGCCGATCATCCATATCGAAGCCCATGGGGGAAAGAGCACAGGCATTGTGCTTGGTGATAAGGAAGAGCAAGTTTCTTGGGTCGAGCTTGCAAGCTGTCTTGGAAAGATCAACGAAGCCACTACAAATAATCTCGGCGTTGTAATGGCTGGCTGCTTTGGCCTTTACGCCATTCAACCAATCAAAATAACAAAACCATCACCATTCTATTTTTTGATCGGCAGCGACGAGAAGGTTTCAGCCGGAGAAATTGATGATGTTATGAAAAAATTCTACAGGGTACTTTTTAAAAGCAACTCGCTCCAAACCGCCATGAAGGAAGTGGATGAGAGATTTAAGCAATTCCACGTAGAAAAGATGTTTTGTGTCGCCTTTGGTCGCTATATCAAGCAGCAGTGCGTTGGTCAAGGTCGTAGCGCGCGCGTGGAAAAGCTTTTGTCGCAGTTGGTAGAAAATGGAATGCCCCGCAACAGGGAAAATCTCCGGAATTCTCGGAAGAAGCTTAAACAGCTTGTTAAACCAAGCAAGGCAGCCTTTGACAAGTATGCCAAGTTATTCATGCATGGAAGATATGCCATTACTTACGAACAGTTACATGAATTTGTCACTCGCAAGGCCTAACACTTCCCCAAGGGACTTCCCGTCAACCTCTTCCTTGCAGACCGGCCGCAGGCCGATCATGACGCCGATCACCTACTCATCTTCGGACCTCCGCGATCACGCGCGTGCATGACCGGTTTTCGACTGCTGACACCGCAATGGACAAGGACAGAACAGACTGCCTTTCCCCAATCGGCCTTGTTCGGCGCGCCAGCGCCGGGGCCCTGCGATTAACCGCACCGGCTGGCCTCAATCATTCGTCGGCGCGACCGGGGCGCGGGGATCAGCCGCGACACCCTGCGTGGTCGGCCATCAGGTTAGCCAGGCTCTCAGCCGGTCGGCCTGACCTGTTTGTCTATCGCGTGCGCGCAGTCACGGGAACACCTTCAAAGAACGCCGATGCTTCAGGATGCCGGTTGTTCGACCGAGTCGTGCCACTGGCGCCACGCCTCGGGGTTGTAGCCTTCGCCCTTGGCGAGCACCGCCCACAGCTGGCGGGCATGCTTGTTGGCGATGGCGACCAGGGTCTTGTGGTAACCGACGCGTCCGTTGAGCGTCACGATCCACTGCTGCAGGCGCGTGAGCGCCTCGGGCGTGTTGCGAGCCTTGCGCAAGGCGGCGGCAAGCACGCTGCGGGCGCCCTGCACGAGCAGCGTTCTCAGGTAGTCATCGCCCCGCCGGGTGATGCGGCCGAGTTTGGGTTTGCCCCCGCTGGAGTACTGGCTCGGGGTGAGTCCGAGCCACGCGGCGAACTGGCGGCCGTTGTGGAACATCGTGGCGTCGCCGACGCTGGCGACCACGGCATCGGCGGTGAGCATCCCAACGCCGGGCAACTCGCGCGCACGTCGGGCGGCCGCGTCATCGGCCTGCTGGGCCGCGATCTGCCGGTCGCACTCGGCGATCCGCAGATCGAGTGCGTCGAGCTGGTCGCGCACGCCTTGAATCAGGTGGCGGATCGGCGCCGGCTGCGCAGTGTCGAATTCGTGCTCGGCGAGCTTGCGCCGCAGCCGCGCGGCGCCGGTGTCGACGACCATCCCGAACTCGGCGAGCAGGCCGCGGATGCGGTTCAAGAGCGCTGTGCGTTCCTCGATCCATCCGAGCCGCAGGCTGTGCCAGGCGAGCCGATGTTGCTGGGCCTCGGTCTTAACGGGAATGAAGCGCATCCCCGGCGCGAGCAGCGCCGCGACGATCGCGGCCGCATCTGCCCGATCGTTCTTGACCGCCTGGCGCTTGCGGTAGGGACGCACGAACTCGGCGGCCATCAGCCGTGGTTCCAGCCCCAGCGCCTGCATCGTACGACCCCAGCAATGCGCGCCGCCGCAGGCTTCCATGCCGACGAGCGTGCCGCGCGGCAACGCCGACAACCATGCGAGAAACCCGCTGCGGTTGAACTCGCGCGTCTCGATCACCCGGCCAATGCCATCCGCCACACAGGCGACGAACACGTTCTTTGCCAGATCCACACCGACCGTCGTAGTATTCATTTGGACTTCCCCTTTCGCGTACTCAGATTGAACTTCAGCAATTCAATCTTGGCACTTCGATGCCGGGCGGCCAATGCCGCTGGCGGAAGTGGGAAGTCCCTTTGTAGTCATTCCGCCGGATCTGCGCAAAAAGCCGCGCTGGCCGGTGAATTCGGACGTTGGGCGTCCACACTGGAATGAGCCTTTCGAACAACCCACTCCTCAGCTCGTTGGTCGAGTACGGCGGCGGCCTCAGTGCATTTTTTGGAGCAATTTGCTTACTGATTGGCTGGATTCAACTCAAGGACGCAAGAGACTTCGTGTTTGCCCTATTGCTGAACGGTGAAATTACCTCCGACTGGGTCGCAGTTGCCTTCCTTGTTGCCGGGATAGGCTTACTCTCAGTTGCAGCCTGGTCGGGTGTTTTTGCTCCGCGTTCAGGAAATGACTCTCAAGACCAATGAAACAACTGCCATGCCTTCTCCCTGCAAGTGCCCACGGCACCCGGTACACCAATTCAGTAAAGAAAGTCTCGCGTAACAACTGCTTGCAGCGGACCGGGCGGCTTATGACGCCCAATCTTTTGTTGCTGGGGGCCTTGCGCATTAAGCCGCGCAAGGCCCGGGAACTCGAACATTGGAAGCAAGATTAGAAATAGGTGAGGCCTTGAAGAAACTATTAATTTACGCACTGATCGCATTTGCTGGTTGGAATTACTACCAGAAGAACGTGGCGTCAACGCAGGCAGAAATTCAGACAGAATCGAGAGTGTTTCAGGCGCCCGAAACAGAAATCACGCGACCAGCAGAAAACTTCTCATGTGATGGGCGGCAGCATTGCAGCCAGATGCGATCAAGAGCCGAGGCCGAGTATTTCGTAAGGAACTGCCCCAACACCAAGATGGACGGCGACAATGACGGAATACCTTGTGAAAACGACTCCAGGTTTTAGAGTTTTCGCGTACGCTTTTCTTTAAGGAAACGACAATGGCCGAATCACTTGAAGACCGGGTTGCCTATCTGGAAAAAATGGTTGCCGCCCAACTGCAGCTTAATTCAACCCTGTTCAAGTTGATCTTTACCGACAACGCTCGTCTTGGTCAGGATGTTGCAGAAGTCCTTCGCCAACTTCTTGTATCTCCAAATGCAAACCTCTCGCCTGAACTGGCAGCGTTGGTACGCGGCCTGCGGGCATTGCTGGTCGAGCCGGTTCCTCAAGAAGTCGTCGAAGCGTCTCGCCATCCGAGCAGTCGGCCCGTTGAATAGTCTGCTCCTCGTTCTTTATCGGGAAATAGGGGGAGGCCTCGATTCATGATGCCTTACGCTGCAAAGAGCGTTCCTCGTATTGTGGCGGTCTCTGATTGTCGTCCGATGGGGTTGGCGGTGCAGTCCGGTTGGCATCGGGCGAGGTGAGACATGACGAAGCAATTGTTCGTGGCGATCAGCGTCCTGTTGTCAGGAGCTGCACTCGCGACCGAGATCTACCCGCAGGAGGTCTCCGAGTACATCGAGCGCCGCGAAGTGTGTGAGCATTTCCGGGCAGAGCCTTGGCCCGAGGGGGACTCGAGCGAAGAGCGGGAACGGCGAGACTTCATTGCCGCGCAGTTGCATCAGCACTGCATGGGCTCGGATAAGGCACTTCGAGAGTTGATAGCGAAATACAGGGACAGCCGGGTGGTGATGGACCGGCTGGAGAGGTACGAGGCGGACATTGAGGGAAAGCAATGATGGCCACGCATCCTTGCCTGTCACTGATTTTCTTACATTTTTCCCGGCTTCTCGCCGTGAGCATTGGGCGTGGTGGGTGAACCCGGCGTATCGAAGTTGGGGTAAGGTGAAGTGTTGCCGATGGCATTCCGCGGTCGGCGGATTATCCTGAAGGAGTTGTCATGGGACTTTTCAGCAGCATCCTAGCGAAGTTGGGGTTCGGCGATGAGGCACCAACCCCCGCAGGTTCGGCCGCCCCGGGTTCGCCAAGCGCTGGAGCGCAACCCGCGCCGTCAGCGTCCGCCGCCCCTGCTGCGATCTCGCAGGTCGATGTCGTGGCGAAGCTCGAGGCACTTTCGGCCGCGAATCCGCAGAAGCTCAACTGGAAGGTCTCGATCGTCGACCTCATGAAGCTGCTTGGCCTGGACAGCAGTCTTGCTGCGCGGAAGGAGCTGGCAACCGAGCTGGGCTGTCCGGCAGACAAGATGGCGGACTCCGCGCAGATGAACATCTGGCTCCACAAGACTGTCCTGCAGCGCTTGGCGGACAACGGCGGAAATATTCCCCGCGAGCTCCTGTAGGCGAGAGGCGCGGCCAGGGACTGATTTCCCTGGCCACTCCTTATTTCAGCCGGCGACCATTCGCCGCAACGTGTCAGGCACTCATGGGCGGGACAGCGCATAATCTGGCTCGATGAATCCTTGGCCGGTCAGCCTGGCCGCCCGAACTAGCATACTGAGCTTGTGAAGCCAGCATGACACTTCACGCCAACGTCACATGCCCCGCTTGCATGAGCGAGGACTGCCGCAAGTCCGGTTGGCGATCGGACGGCGAAAGGCAGATGAATCCGGGGCTCCGGCCGTATCGTTGCCGTGCCTGTCACCACCGTTTTTGGGCGCCCCGCGAGTCGTCGGGCCGACGCTTCGGGTTTTCGGCCGGGGCGCTGCCCCTGTTGATCATTGCTATCGGGGTGTTTTGGGTGTTCGGCGAGCCGCGAGTGGACGATCAGGCGGCACATGAGCCCGTCCCGGCGGCAACTGCGATCGATCCCCATACGCTGAGGGCGGCGCAGGAGGGGAATGCCGAGGCCCAGGTCCGTATTGCGAAGGTTCTGCTGTTCGGTGGCGTGCAGGCCGGCGAGCAAGCGACCGAGGCGGTGCGGTGGTTGCAGTCGGCGGCGGAGAAGAACCATCCCGCGGCGATGGTGATGCTCGGAAAACTCTACCGTAGCGGCTTCGGTGTGCTGCAGGACTACGGCCAGGCCGTGAAATGGATCCGGACGGCAGCCGAACGAGGCGACCCCGACGGGATGCTCGAACTGGGTCGGCTGTACCGTGACGGCCTCGGTATTCCGCGGGATCCGGTGCTCGCCTATGTGTGGTTCAATCGTGCGGCCGCGGCGCTGCAGGTCGATGCGGTAAGACATCGCGCAGACGTCGCACGCGGCCTGACGCCGGAGCAGTTGAAGGCTGCGCAGGCACAGTCATCGGCGCTCGAGGTCAGTCAACGCGATGCCAAGGTGGCGAAGGACGGCAGGTAATGACCGCACTTCGGCGCTTCCAGGGTCACGGCCCATCGTGCGCCGCATTCTGCAGAGTGATTGAGTTCGCAGAGGCGGCGTGGATCGATCGGCACATCGCGCCCCACCCGTAAGCGCCGTCCCGATGCCCGAGCTTCTCTGGACCGACCGGCAATTCGACGAGATGTCGTGGCACGACAACCACGTCCATGCGCTGCGCGTTGTGGAAGGTGCATACGGCGCGGGGGAGCTGGTGCTCGACCTGGACTACATCGTCGAGTGGCTCTGCGATGCGGGGGGCTGCAGTTTCCGCATCGTGCCGGCCACGTTGCGCTTTCTTGAAGTCACGAACCTGCGGCTGGCGCTGGACTACGCGAGCCCGAGCGCGGCGATGGGGCCGTTTTCGATCCACGCCATCGAGCGCCGCGACGAGCCGCGGGAGCGTTATGTGGCGCAGGTGTGGAAGATCGCCATCAACTGGCCCAAGGGCGAGATCGAGTTCGAGGCGCAGGGCTTCGAGCAGCGTGCGACCGGGGCGCCGGTGGTGAGCACGGCCCAATGCCTGCGCCCGGAGGAGCGGGGGAACCATGTCCAGGCAGGATGAGGAGCGCTGCGCCGAATACCGCCAGTTCGCGAAGATCGATGCGGCCTTCCGCAGCGGCGATCTCGCCGCGCTGCGGGCCGCGGTCGATGACCCGGAGCATGTGCCGAACGGGCCGATGCCGCTCACCGTCGGCTCCTGCCTCGAATACGCGATCTACCACAGCCCGTTGGCGTTCATCCGCACGCTGCTGCAGGTCGGCGCGGATCCGAATGCGCCGGACGATGGCGGCTTTCCGTCGCTGATCGCGGCGCTGTCGTGCACGAATCCGCATCCTGGCGCACCCGGACGCAAGAACGTGGCGGAGATCGTCGAGCTGCTGCTCGCCTTCGGCGCCGATCCCGACCAGCGCGGCATCAACGACTACACCGCGCTGCACATGGCGGTGGGCGAACGCAATCTCGCGGTGCTGGAACGTCTGCTCGAGGCGGGGGCGGACCCGGCGCTGCGCACGCGCATCGACGATTACGAGACGCCGCGCGAGATGGCCGAGCGCGCCGGGCTCGTACAATTGGCCGAACGGCTCGCTGAGCACGAGCGGCGGCGCCGGATCCCCAACCGTTCGCACGACTGACCCGACCCCGCATGGACCGTTACACCGAAATCCGCAGCTTCGTCCTCGTCGCCGAAAAGGGCAGCTTTGCCGCCGCCGCGCTGGTCGAGGGCGTGACGCCGGTCGTCATGGGCCGCCGCCTCGACGGCCTGGAAAAGCGCCTCGGCGTGCGCCTGATGCACCGCTCGACGCGCGGCCTCACACTCACTGACCTCGGCGAGCAGTTTCTCGAACAGTGCCGCCACCTGATCCACGAGTTCGACGAGGCCGAGACCAGCGTCAGCGCCGGGCGCGACACGGTGCGCGGGCACCTCGTCGTCTCCGCCCCCGCCGCGTTCGGTCGCCGCCATGTCGCCGCGCACGCCCCGGCCTTCAAGGCGCGCTACCCCGAGCTGAAGCTGTCGTTCAACCTCACCGACAGCGTCGTCGATCTGGTGCGCGAGGGCTACGACATGGGTATCCGCATCGGCGAAGTCACCGACCCCAACTACGTCGCCCTCCGCCTCTTCCCCAACCGGCGTGTCGTCTGCGCCACGCCGGACTACTTTGCGCGCCACGGCGAGCCGCGCGTTCTGGAGGATCTCGCGCGCCACAATTGCCTCGCGTTCAACCTGCAAGGCGGGCAACAGCGCGGTTGGAGCTTCGTGCGCGATGGCAAGCCGGTCGCGGTGCGCGTCGATGGCGATCTCGACTGCAATGACGGCGAGCTGCTCCATAGCTGGGTCAGGCAGGGGCTGGGGATCGGCTGGCGTTCGACCTGGGAGATCCAGGCCGAGCTCAAGCGCGGCGAGCTCGTGACCGTGCTCGACGAGTTCGCCGCGCCCACCTACGACATCCAGGCCGTGTATCCGCAGCAGCGCTACCTGCCGGCCAAGGTGCGCCACTTCGTCGAGTATCTGAAGGGGATCTACAACACGCCCGGCTATTGGGAGCGCGGTTAATAAGGCGGCAAGCAGGTGCGTGGCTCAGGTTGAGTGCCGCACGGTCACTCCCTCCCCTTCAAGGGGAGGGTTGGGGTGGGGATGGGTTAAGCAGACGCCGCAGAAACCCATCCCCCACCTAACCTCCCCCCTTGAAGGGGGAGGAACAATCTGCCACCGCGCAATTAGCGCCCACCCCATCCGCGCCTACTGCTGGGCGCGGAAGCGGTAGCCCTGGAAGTCGAGCACCACGCCGTCCTTCTCGGCGCTGGTGAGCGTCACGCCGGGCACGACCTCTTCGCCTTCCTGCACCAGCCGGTCGTTGATCACGACCATCCGCTTGCCCGAGTCCGGCGCCGCCGCGAAGCCCGAAATGTCGAGGCGTGGCAGGCTGCCGCGTACCGCGGGCGGCAGTTCGTGGATGCTCAGGATGCGTCCGTCCGATCGCTTGCGGTTCACTGCCGGTGCGGGTGCTGCAGGAGTTGCCGCGGCGATGCGGGTGGCGGCGGGAGCGGGAGGCGGCGAGGGGGGCGCGGACTCAGCCGTCTTCCGCGAAGCCGATTCGCTGCGGGGGACCGGTGCGCTCCTGGCGGCCTGCGCCGGGAGCTCGGGCGTCGACGGTTCGGGGCGTGTCTTCGAGACCGGGACTGCGGTCTTCGCCGGTTCGGGCACCGCGGCAGGCGGATGTGCGGGGGCGAGCGGTTCGAGTGTCGGCGGTGCGGCTGCGGCAAGCGGAGCAGGGGGCGGAGCGGGCTGCGCCGCCGCGGGTGCAGCGAGGGCGAGGGTTCGGCCGGCGTCCGCCTGCACGTTCTGCGACGCCTGCTGCGGGGTTGCGGCCGGCTGCGGCTCCGATACCTGCCACGGGCGCCACCAGCCCAGAATCGCCGCCGCGAGTGCGAGTGCGAGTGCGAAACCTGCTGCGAGGTAGGGGGGGCGGGGTGTGGCCGCGTGACCCGTCGCGCTTGGCGTGGTCTCGGGAAGGGTGTTCAGGTCCGGTACCTTGCCGCGATGGCGCGCGTGCTCGGATTTCTGCAGGGCTTCGAGGATGTAGGACATGCTATGGGGCCTGCTTCGTCAGGACGGGCGTGCCGGGATCGGACAGGGCTGCGAGGCGCACGATGGTCATCGGGCCGACCACCCCGTCTTCGGGCAGCCCGGTACTGCGTTGGAAGGCGCGCATGCGCTCCTCGATGCGGGCGGTGTAGGCGCCGGCCGGCGCTTCGGGCTCTTCGAGACCCTCCCAGCGTCCGAGCTGGCGCACCACCCACGCCACGTCGGCGCCGCGCATGCCGGTGGCGACGGTGCGGTGCCATCCGGACGGCATCCGCCACAGCAGCGTGTAGTGGCCGTGCCATTGCTGCCGCAGGCTGTCGAGCGATACCTCGTGCGTGTCGCCGGCGAACGAGATGCGGGCGCGCTCGCCGTCGATCGCAAGCAGCGTCGCGAGGAAGTTCGGGCCGTCGGGCTGGCGCAGTTCGACGATGGCCGGCGCGTTCATCGCCCGCAGCTCGTCCAGCCCGCCGTCGCGTTGCAGGCAGCCGAAATCGCGGTGCGCGGCGAGGCGGCAGGCGTCGTCGATGCCCACCAGCCGTGCGTCCAGCCCCCACAGCGCGAACAGGCTATGTACGGCCATCACCTCGTGCAGCCAGTGTTCCTCGGGCTTGGGCCAGACGATCGGTGTCGGAGGCGGTTCCGCCGCAGTGGCGACTGGCGGCGCACCGGTTTCAGTGCTGTCTGCGTCCTGCGCCTGGTGTTCCGGCGCGGGGGGCGCAGCGGGTTCCGCGGACGCGGTGGGGGCCACTGCGGCGGGTGTTGCCGTTCCGGTCGTGGGACCCGAAAAGCCGTAATGCCAGGCCGCGGCCGCGCCGCCTGCGAGGGCGATGCCGAGCGCCGAGGCCAGCACGATCCGCCGCGCCGCGAATGCTCGCGGCACGGCGCCCAGCACTTCGCCCGCCGCCTTGTCGAGCGTGCTGCGCCCGACGCTGGTCTTGCCTTCGACGTAGGCGCCGAGCAGCGCGCGGTCGCAGATCACGTTGATGAGCCGCGGCGTGCCGCCGCTCAGGCGGTACAGGCGGCTGATCACCGCGTCCGGAAACAGCCGCTGCTGCCCGCCGGCGACCGCCAGGCGGTGATTCACGTACGCGCCGACTTCCTGTCGCGACAGCGGCTCGAGGTGGTAGCGCGCGACGATGCGCTGCGCGAGTTGCCGCAGTTCCGGCTGCGCGAGGCGTTCGCGCAGCTCCGGCTGACCCAGCAGGATGATCTGCAGCAGCTTGCGCTCGTGGGTCTCGAGATTGGTGAGCAGGCGCAGCTGCTCCAACACCTCGTTCGACAGGTTCTGCGCTTCGTCGACGATCAGCACCGTCTTGCGCCCGCGCGCGTTGGCGTCGAGCAGATGGCGGTTGATGCGGTCGACCAGCACCTTGATCGAGCGCTCGCCGGCCGCGACCGGCACATGCAGCTCGTCGCACAGCGTCGCGAGCAGTTCCACGGTGTCGAGCTTGGGGTTCAGGATGAAGGCGATGTCGCAGCCGTCCGGCACCTGCTCCAGCAGGCAGCGGCAGATCGTGGTCTTGCCCGTGCCGACTTCTCCGGTCAGCAGCACGAAGCCTCCATCGACGCGCAGCCCGTACAGCAGGTGCGCGAGCGCTTCGCGATGACGTTCACTCATGAAGAGATAGCGCGGATCGGGCGCGATCGAGAAGGGCGCCGCGGAAAACCCGAAATACTCGTTGTACATGCGTGCGTCTCGTCGCCGCCAGGGCGGCCGGGCGTCGTTGCGGGAGATCCGGAGCGCGCCATCAGTGCGGCGCGCTACGCTAGTGTCACATTAGCGGCGCGGATTCGCAAACCGCGCGCTGATTGCGGAGCCGCCGCGCCGACCGCCCGTGGTGGCCGGTTGCCTCTGCGTCAGGCTGCACTAAACTCAAGTGGTCCCCGACCGCTTGAATGTGAGCCCTTGAAAGGAACTGCCGTGCGTATGTCGGCCTCTGGCCCCAGGCGTGAGCAATCGCGAGACGAAGAGCTCGCAAACAGCGTGAGCCACGGTATCGGGCTGGGCGCGGCGCTGATCGGGACGCCATTTCTCATCAACCGGGCGGCAGAGCAGGGACAGACTGCATTCACCGTCGGCACGATTGTCTTCGCTGCGACGAGCATTTTTCTTTACCTCGCGTCGACGCTGTACCACGCGCTGCCGGTCGGCAAAGCCAAGCGGATCTTTCGCGTCATCGAGCATTCCGCGATCTTTCTGCTCATCGCCGGTACGTACACGCCGTTCACGCTTGGAATACTTCGTGGTGCCTGGGGGTGGGCGCTACTTGGGATTGTTTGGGGTCTTGCGATGCTCGGCGTGGTCCTCAAGGTGTTCGACAAGGCCTCGAATCCCGTTTTTTCCACCGGCCTTTATCTCTTGATGGGGTGGGTTGTCGTGATCGCGATCGATCCCCTGCTTACGCAAATGCCTTCCGCGGGCCTGCTCTTGTTGGTCGCCGGCGGTTTGTCCTACACGATCGGGGTGGCTTTCTTCGCGACCGATTCGCGGCTGCAATATGGTCACCTGATCTGGCACCTGTTTGTTCTGGCCGGGACAGCGTGTCACTATTTTGCGATTCTCTGGTATGCGGCCTGATTCCGTCGGTTGTTTCCGAGGAGGATGTACATGAACGAGAAGCCTGCAGCCAAGGGGGAATCGACGGCGGACCGCGAGTTCGTCCATTCGCGCCTGATCGATGCGCCGCGCGAGCGCGTCTTCAAGGCCGTCAGCGATCCCGCGCACCTCGCGCGCTGGTGGGGGCCGAAGGGCTTCAGCAACACGTTCCAGGAATTCGATTTCCGGTCCGGCGGCAGGTGGCAGTTCATCATGCACGGGCCGGATGGCAGGAACTACCCGAACGAAAACGTGTTCGTCGACGTCGCGCCGGAGCGGATCGTGGTCGAGCATGTCGTCGGTCACCATTTCGAGCTGACGATCACGCTGACGGCGCAGGGCGAACGGACGCTGGTCGGCTGGCGCCAGGTATTCGATACGGCGGCGGAGAAGCAGCGCATTGCCGACTTCGTGACCGAGGCGAACGAACAGAACCTCGATCGCCTCGCCGCCGAAGTGCTGAACGTCGCTTGAGTCGTGCATCGGGCATGCCGAATGCGGGCGCCTTGATGCAGAATTGCTGCAGCGCCGCTGCGGACGGTTCCGCCCGTCGTGCGCGACCATCGTTCAACTCACCGCGAGTCTTATGGCCATCACCCGCATTCACCTTGCCGCGGCGACCGCCGTGGCCTTCTCCGCCATCGTGCTCGGCGGCACCGTGATCCGTATCGCCCTGTCGAGCGATGCCTTGATGCTGCGCTTCAGCTTCTCGCAGCCCGTGACGTGGATCATGGGCTTGATCGGAATCCTGGTCGCGTGGGGGCTGCTGAAACACTACCGCTGGGCGTGGTGGCTCGGCATGGGGGCGGCCGCCTATCAGCTCTACCGTGTCGGGAGCGTGCTTGTCGAGCACTTCAGCTTCTCGCGCCCGCCGGCCTTCTGGCCGCTGCTGGTCGCGGTGATGATGCTGACCTTCCTCGTGCTGGCGTTCCCGTCGCACGTGCGGACGTCCTGCAGCCGCTGAGCTGCGGTCGTGCTTCGTCACGGCAACTCCATTGGCATCGTGACAGGAAAATGTGCTGCGCCGGCAAACCCGATGGTATGAGCTATATTTCCGGGGTTAGTACATACGTATTTCGGGGAGGGCGCGAGCATGCTGCATCTCCGTTTTTTCCTGTCTTCACCCGGAGATGTTGCCGACGAGCGCACCTTCGCGCAGCAGGTCATCGAGCAGGAGCTGCCGAAAGACCCGCTGTTGCGTGGCCAGATCACCTGTGAGGCGATGCGCTGGGACGATCCGGCTGCGCCCGTGTCGATGCCCGCCACCCTCAGCCCGCAGGACGCGGTCAATCGCGGCCTGGCGAAGCCATCGGAATGCGACGTCGTCATCGTCATCCTGTGGTCGCGACTCGGCACGCGGCTTCCGGATACCTGCACGCGGCCCGACGGCAGCCCGTATCTTTCCGGCACCGAATGGGAGTGCGAGGATGCGCTGGCGGCCAAGCCGCCGCCTTTCATCCTCGTCTATCACCGCAAGGGCAAGCCGGATTTCGGTGATCCGAACGATCCCGATTTCGACGAGCGGGTGCAGCAGTTCCGCCGGGTAAAGACGTTCTTCGACCGGTTCTGCAACCCGGACGGATCGTTGAAGGGGGGCTACGCGGAATACGACACGCCGCAGGAATTTCGCGACCGCCTGCGGCTCGACCTGCGGGCCTTCGTCGAGCATCAACTCACCGCAGGGAAAACGGATGCGCGCGCAACCCGGATCAAGGCGCCGCCACCCTACGGGCGCATCGTCAAGGCGCTGAATTCGGGCATGGTCGTGCCGATCATCGGCAACGGCATCAGCCATTCCGGGCGTCCGGCCGATGTCCGCTGGAATCCGCAGGAGCCGAAGTTCCTGCCCAGCGGCGCGGAGCTTTCGCTCTTTCTCGCCGACGATACCGAGTTCCCGTCGGAGAAGGAGCGCGATCAGCTCGCCGAGGTCGCGTCGTACTACGAGGCCTTCCACACGCGCGACGCGCTGCACGAGCGCCTGCGCCAGATCCTTGCGCCGCAGGCAGTCGCCGGGGTTGGCATTCCTTCGCTGTACGGATTCCTGGCAGAGGTGTCCCGGCCGCTGTTGATCATCACGAGCAACTACGACACCCAGATCGAGCAGGCTTTCCGTGCCGCCCAGAGGCCCTATGACCTGGTCGTCTATTCCGAACTGAAGGATCTCGGCAATGCCGTGCTGTGGTGGCCGCATGGGGCCGCGCGGCCCGAGACCCCGGCGCCCAACGAGCTTTATATCGATCTCGACACGACCACCGTGATCTTCAAGATGCACGGGTCGATCCTCCCAGAGACGTCCGAATGGGACAGCTTCGTGATCACCGAATCGGACTACGTGGAGCTGCTGTCGCGCATCGCCAGCAAGTCCGCGATTCCGGCGCTGTTCGCCACGCATTGCCGCGACCGCAACCTGCTGTTTCTCGGTTACAGCCTGCGCGACTGGAGCTTCCGCACGATCCTGCAGAGCCTCAACCGTTTCTTCGCCAAGCGGGCCGCAGCGGCGGGGGACGAAGAGATCCAGTCCTGGGCCATCGACGACCAGTTCTCGGAGCTCGAACTCAAATTCTGGCAGAAGCGCGGGGTGTACCCGTATGAGGTGACGATAGACGAGTTCGTCCGCACGCTGCGTTCGAGGATGACGCCGTGAGTGCGGGCGGCGACGAACGGGTGCGCTGCCCCTACGTGGGTTTGCAGCCGTTCGAGGAACGCGACCACGAGTTCTTTTTCGGACGCGAGCGCGACCAACACATCATCATTTCCAACCTGCTGTCCTCGCCGCTGACGATTCTTTACGGCGCCAGCGGCGTCGGCAAGAGTTCGGTGCTGTTGGCGGGCGTGGTGCCGCAGTTGCGTCGCGAACGGCCGAAAACCCCCGTGGTGGTGTTTCGCAACTGGGTGGACCGCGACTTCCAGCGTGCGCTCACGCGTGCGTGCATCGACGCCGTGTGGGCGCAGCACGCGGACCAGCCGAAGCCGGCGGAGTCGTTGCCCTTCGACGAAGTCCTGCGGGCCTGCGGCGAGGCGGCCCACGGCCCCGTCCTGGTGATCTTCGACCAGTTCGAGGAGTACTTCCTCTACCACCCCAAGTCCACCGACCCGAACTCCTTCGAAGCGCAGTTCGCACGCGCGGTGAATCGTGATGACGTCGATGTCGGCTTTCTCATCGCGTTGCGCGACGACAGCCTCTCCCGGCTCGACCGCTTCCAGGAACGCATTCACAACCTGATGAGCAACCGCCTGCGGTTGAATCATCTCGACACGGCCGGGGCCGCCGTCGCCATCCGCAAGCCGCTCGAGGTGTGGAACGCCAGGCAGGCGCCGGGGCAGCCGCGCGTCGACATCGAGGAGGGGTTGATCGATGAGCTGCTGCGCCAGGTGCGCATCGGCGAGGTATCGGCAGGTCGCCACGGGGGCAGCGGCGGCACGCAGACGGACGATGGCTACATCGAGGCGCCTTTCCTCCAGCTCGTGATGGTGCGGTTGTGGGAGGAGGAGCGCGAAGCGCACTCGTGCCTGCTGCAGCGCGCCACGCTGGACCGCCTGAAGGGCGCCAACGAGATCGTCCGCACGCATCTGGACAATGCGATGGCCCGGCTGGACGAGACCAGTCAGGCAGTGTGCGCCACTTTCTTCGATCGCCTCGTCACCCCGACAGGCAGCAAGGTTGCCTGCAGCGCGGCCGACCTCACCAGCTGGGCGGGCGAGCTGGCGCCCAAGGTGCCCGCGGTGCTGGGGTCGCTCACAGATGCGCGAAACCGCATCCTGCGGACCGTTGCCGTGCCCGACCGTCCGGACGCGACGCGCTACGAGGTGTTCCACGATGTTCTGGCCCCGGCGATTCTCGACTGGCGCCGCCGCTATGTTGCCGATCAGGGGCGAGCCGACGAGGTCAGGAAGGCGCGCGAACAGGCCGCGAAGCGCGCGCTGCGCCAGTGGCTCTTCGCGATGGGTGTGATGGCCGGCGCCGCGATCACGGGCTGGATCTACGCGTCGTGGGAGGAGCGGCGCTCCGGGGCGAACCAGAAGGCGGCCGAATCGATCTCCATCGCGCCCTTCGATGCGGGGCGCGCACTCGATCTCGCGCTCGAAGCGGTCGAAGCGACGGCACCCTTCGGCCTGTCGCCGACCTTCGCGGCGCGGGTCGGCCTGGCGCCGACGGCCGTGGCCGAGGATGCCTTGCGCCAGGCGATCCAGGCCTCCCGCCTGGTGTGGACGCTGCCGGTGAGCAAGAGATGGGTGTCGGACCTTGCGTTCAGCCCCGACGGGCAGCGGCTGGCCACGGCGGACCAGGAGAAGGCGGTCAAGCTGTGGAGGATTGCCGGTGGGCGCCCGCGAGAACCCGAAGCGTCGTTCGTTCATGACAAGTGGGTCCGCAATGTCGCCTTCCTGCCCGCGGGCGACCGCCTCGTGACGTCCGCCGAGGACAAGGCCTATCTTTGGGCGGTCGATGCGCAGCAGACGCCGCTCCGCACGTTCGATCAGGGAAGCCCGATCTACAACGCCTTCGCCGTCAGCCAGGACGGCAGGCGCCTTGCGACGGGCGGTGCCGGTGACAGTGAACACAAGGGGCGTGTGATCAAGGTGTGGGATCTCGATTCCCCCGCGACCGAAACGGTGCCGCTCACCACCCTCGATGTCGGTGGCGCCTGGGTCATGGGGCTCGCCTTCAGCCCGGACGGCTGCTGCCTGGCGACGGCCTGCGTGGAGCGGGGCGACGGGGACCGAACGGCCGCCGGCATGTGGAGCCTGAAAACCGGCGCCGAGATCCTGCGGCTGCCGCTCACCGAGGCAAGCGATGCCGTGGCGTTCACGCACGGCGGAAAGTCCGTGGTCACCGCCAGCCGCGACGCGTGGGTGCGCGTGTGGCAGCCTGCCGGCGAGACGCTCGACGAGCTGCTCGCCCGGGTGGGCGAATCGAACCCGCCGCCGGGCGCCGAACTTTCAAGCCACCCGGACTGGAGCGTGCGCATCCTTGCCGGTCACGGCGACCGGGTGCGGGATGTGGCCGTGAGTCCGGAGGGCCGGTACATCGCAAGTTCCGCGGGCGATTCCACGGCCAGGATCTGGGACAGCGAGACTGGCGAAAACCTGCTGACGCTGGTCGGCCATACATCCTTTGTCGAGGCGGTCAAGTTCAGTCCGGATGGGCGCCATGTGGCCACTGCGAGTCGCGACGGAACGGTCAAGTTCTGGAACATCGAGGGCCACTTCAAGACCGTCACCAGCCTCGCCTTCAGCGCCGATGGGCGCCAGCTCGTCACGGGCAGCGGCGACCGCACGGCAAGGATCTGGGATCTCTCCGGCGGCTCGCCGGTCCTGCGCCACATGCTGCGCGGCCACACCGGTCAGGTGTTCCGTGTCGCTTTCGCTCCGGGTGGTGCGCAGGTCGCCACCGGCGGGCTGGACAACACGGTCAGGCTTTGGGACGTGGCGACCGGTGCCCAGACGGCAGTCCTGCAAAAGCACAAGGACCAGTTGCGGGGGCTGGCGTTCAGCCCCGACGGCAAGCGGCTCGCGAGTTCGGGCGCCGATGGCTACGCGTGGTTGTATGAACTCGATGGCAGCGGATTTTCCGCCGTATCGGTATCGCATGGCGGCAAGAGCATCGTGCAGGCCTCGTCCGTCGCCTTCCATCCGGGCACGGATCGGTGGGTGACCAGCGGCTTCGATGGCAAGCTCCAGCTGTGGGACTTCGCCGCGCAAAATGTCGGCACGATCCAGCTCCCCGAGGCGGCGCGCAAGCTCGGGACGCGCTTCGCAGAATTCGCCTTCAGCCCCGATGGCGCCCATATCGCCGCGGTCGTGCAGCGCCGCGTGTACCTGTGGCCGGTCAGCGCCTTCGGGCAGCCTGACGCCGAGCCCGCCGCCACCTTCACCATCGACGGTGTCCGTTACTGCGCCGCGATCGCGTACAGCCACGATGGCAGGCAGCTTGCCGTCGCGTGCAACGATGCCGGCGTGAGGATCTTCGACATGGACAAGCTCGAACTGGTGAAGACCATCACCGTGCACAAGAACGACGTGCGCGACCTCGCCTTCAGCCCGGACGGGACCCGCCTGGCGACGGCCAGCAGCGACAAGACCTTCAACGTGTCGCCGCTAGGTTTCGACGAATTGTACGCAGCGGCGCAGCGCCTGCAGCGCGAGACCCGCGATGGCGAGGACTAGCCACCCGATATGAGAGGAAAAGCAATGATCGAGATTGCCCCTTACTCACCGGCACATGCCGACGGTGTCGTCGATGTGATCCTGCCCATCCAGCAGTCCGAATTCGGTATCCCGATCACGCTGGAGGGGCAACCCGATCTGCGCAACATTCCCGGCTTCTATCAGCAGGGGCGCGGCAATTTCTGGGTTGCGCTGGACGGCGGCCTGCCCGTCGGGACCATCGGCTTGCTCGATATCGGCGCGAACCAGGCGGCACTGCGCAAGATGTTCGTGAAGGCCTCGCACCGCGGCGGGGGGCATGGCGTCGCGCGGCACCTGCTCGAAACCCTGCTGGAATGGTGCCGGACACGCGAGGTGCATGCCGTGTATCTCGGCACGACGGCGAAGTTTCTTGCAGCGCATCGCTTCTATGAGAAGAATGGCTTCCGCGAAATCGCCCGTGGCGACCTGCCCGCGAGTTTTCCCGTGATGGCGGTCGACTCGAAGTTCTATTGCCGGGCGCCGTGAGTGCCCCTTGGCGTGAGGAACCGGAGTGAAACTGATACATCCCCGAATTTCAGACGATCAATCCCGTCGTGAAGGCGCTAAAGCGACGACCGCTGGCTTGCCGGTGATGAGTTTCCGTCGGAGCCGATTCCGATGAAAGGAGCAAGGTGATGATCTACAAGGGTAGCTGCCATTGCGGTCAGGTGACCTTCGAGGTCGAAGGCGAACTCACCCAGGTGATGGACTGCAACTGCTCGATATGCACGCGCAAGGGGGCGTTGATGTGGTTCGTTCCCCGCGACAAGCTGCGCCTGCTGACGCCGGAGGACAAGCTCAGCACCTACACCTTCAATACGCACACGATCAAGCACCGCTTCTGTCCGACCTGCGGCATCCATACCTACGGCGAGGGCACCGATCCGGCGGGTAACCGCATGGCGGCGATCAACGCGCGTTGCCTCGAGGGCGTGAAGCTCGCGTCCCTTCCGGTGAAGCACTTCGACGGGCGCTCGCGCTAGGCGCTCCTGTCTGCCGGGCCAGGGCGTCCGCTGCCGATCGGCTCAGGCGCGGTTGAGCCGTTTCCACAAGGTCGTGCGCGACATGCCGAGGCGACGAGCGGCCTCGGCCTTGTTTCCGCCGCACGCGTCGAGCATGCGGCGGATCTGCGTGTGCTCTTCGTCCGGCGTCAGTGGTGTCGCGTAGTAGCGCGTCAGCGGCAAGGGCGGGGGCGCGGCGGGGGGCGATCCGGCCCGCGCCGCCACGTCGGGCAACAGGTGCCGCGGCAGAATCGTCGCGCCATCCGAGTTTACGACCGCATATTCCAGCGCGTTGAACAGTTGCCGCACATTCCCGGGCCAGGCGTAGGACTCCATCGCCACGATTGCCTCCGGCGACAGCCGCAGCTCGGGCCGGTGGTAGCGTCCGCTCAGCTCGCCGAGCAACTGGCTCGCGAGCAGTGCGATGTCTTCCCGGCGCTCGCGTAACGCCGGCACGTGCAGCGGCAGGACGTGCAGGCGGTAATAGAGATCCTCGCGAAACTCGCCGCGGCCGACCATCGCAGCCAGATCGCGGTGCGTCGCCGCGACGACGCGTACATCCACCTTGCGCGGATGATTCTCGCCCACACGCACGATCTCTCGTTCCTGCAGCACGCGCAGCAGCCGGGTCTGCGTCGCGGGAGAAATTTCGCCGATTTCGTCGAGCAGCAGCGTGCCGCCGTTGGCCGCCTCGAAACGGCCGATGCGCGCGCCGGTGGCGCCGGAAAACGAGCCTTTCGCGTGACCGAAGAGTTCGGATTCCTGCAGGTTCTCGGGCAGCGAAGCGCAATGCACGGCCACGTACGGGCCTTTCGCGCGCGGCGAATTGTCGTGCAGCGCACGGGCGACCAACTCCTTGCCGACGCCGCTTTCGCCGGTGATCAGCACGTTCGCTTCGCTCGCCGCGACGCGCAGCGCCTTCTGGTAGAAGTCCTGCATCGCACGGCTGCGGCCGGTGAGCCCGCCGAGCTGCCAGCGGTCGCGCACCTCGGCCTCCAGTTCCAGCTCGCGCGAGCGGTCACGCAGGATGATCGCGCAGTACAGCCCGGATTCGTTCGGCGGCAACAGCATCGCCCACATGCGCAGCGGGATGTCGATGCCTGTCGGCGAGCGGATCACGATGTCCTGGATCTTGTCGTCCTCGCCCGTCGCCGGGGTCAGCGAACATTGTCCGCGCGCTTCGCAGGCGCGGGCACACTCCGTGCCCGGGAACAAGGTCGGGCACAGTGCATCGACCACGCGCGGATTGTCGCGCCCGATCATCCGCGCGGCGGCGCTATTCATCTCGAGCACGCGGCGCGTGGCATCCAGAAACAGCACGCCTTCTTCGAGGCTGTCGAGAAACACTCTCAAGGTCGCCAGACTCGGCATCGAAATCCTCCTTCCGTTCAGACTGAACGTTCAACGTGAACGTTCAGTTGTGCTGGCGACCACATTTCAACAGCGATCGCCGCTGGGAAAAATGATTGGGATCAATCGTTTGTAGAAGGTGGCACGGTGCTGGCTATGTGAATGCACGGGGGACGTTCCGTCCCGAAGACGATCGCATGACAGGAGAATCCACCGTGCAACCAATCGCTTGGCAATTATCGCTAGTGCTGATGACGCTCGTCGCGTTCGGCTTTGCCTTTGTCGCCATCAATTCCGGCCGGCGCCAGGAAGACTACGCACCGCTGCAGCAGAGCGCCTATCGCCTGCGTACGCGGCTGTTCTGGGGGCTGGTTCTGGTCTTCGGTCCGGCCATGCTCTACACGCTGCTGGATCTGCCTTACGACGCGGCACGCGCACGCACCGGTTCGGGAGCGGTGCAGGTGGTCGAGGCGACCGGTTACCAGTGGCGCTGGGAACTGAGCCGGGATCACGTCGCCGCGGGCCAGCCGGTCGAGTTCCGCGTGACCAGCGCGGACGTCAATCACGGCTTCGGCATCTACGACGCCAATCTGCATCTGATCGCGCAGACGCAGGCGATGCCGGGCTACACGAATACGCTGCGTCACACCTTCACCGAGGCCGGAACCTACAAGGTCCTGTGCATGGAGTACTGCGGCGTCGCCCACCACAACATGATGACCGAGATCCGGGTCGTCGCGCAGTAACGGAGGACATGAACGTGGCGACCTACACCTACGAACACACCCCGGATCACGGGGCAAAGGCCGGCGTGCTGGCCTATCTCGCGACCTCCGCCGCAGTGCTGCTGCTGATGATGGTCTTCGGCCTGCTGATGCGGCTGGAGCAGGCGCAGTGGATCTCGATCGGAGCGGACCGCTTCTACGAACTGATGACGCTGCACGGCGCCGGCATGGTCGGCATCGCCGCGATCGCCGGCGCGTCGGTGATGTGGCACTTCCTGCGCCAGTACGTCGACCTGTCGTCGCGCATCTTCATCGCCAACCTCGTGCTGTTCCTTGCCGGCGTTGTGATGATCCTCGGCAGCGTGCTGATCGGACACTTCCATGGCGCGTGGACTTTCCTGTTCCCGCTGCCGGGCAAGTCGATGGGTATGTGGAGCCCCGGGGCGGCGGCGCTATTCATGGGTGGGCTGCTCGTCATCGGCGTGGGATTCCTGCTGCTGCATCTGGACATCGCCCGCGCGATCGT
Source organism: Azoarcus sp. CIB (assembly GCF_001190925.1). NCBI lineage: Bacteria > Pseudomonadati > Pseudomonadota > Betaproteobacteria > Rhodocyclales > Zoogloeaceae > Azoarcus > Azoarcus sp. CIB. The sequence goes on along the minus strand of NZ_CP011072.1, from coordinate 3,815,192 downwards.
CGCGCGCTACGGCAACTTCGCCCGCGCGCTGGGCTGGCCGCAGCTCTTCGGCCACGACGACGGCAAGGCGCCGCCGCCGACGGTCGTCGCCAGCGCGATGGTCACGGTCGTCAATGTCATCGGTCTGGTCGTCGGCGCCAGCATCCTGACCATGATGCTGGTGAACCTCAACGTGCCGGGATTCGACATCGATCCGCTGCTGGCGAAGGGCATGATCTATTTCTTCGGCCACATCTTCATCAACGCAACGATCTACATGGCGGTGATTGCGGTCTACGAAATCCTGCCGCGCTACACGCAGCGGCCGTGGAAGTCGAACAAGGTGTTCCTCGCATCGTGGACCGCCTCGACGCTGATGGTGATGTTCATCTTCCCGCACCACCTGCTGATGGACTTCGCGTTCCCGAAATGGATGCTGGTGATGGGCCACATCATCGGCTACCTCAACACCGTGCCTATCCTGGTCGTCACCGGCTACGGCGCGCTGATGATCGTCTATCGCTCGGGCATCCGCTGGGACATGGCGTCGAAGCTGCTGTTCCTGTCGCTGTTCGGCTGGGCCGCGGGCGCGATGCCGGCCTTCATCGACGGCACGATCACGGTCAACTACGTGATGCACAACACGCTGTGGGTGCCGGGCCATTTCCACACCTACCTGCTGCTCGGCATGGTGACGATGGTGTTCGGCTTCATGTACTACCTCGGCAAGCCCGACCACGAGGCCGACGATCGGCTGATCGACCGCATCGCGTTCTGGCTCTTCACCTCGTCGGTGCTCGGCTTCACGCTGAGCTTCCTGTATTCCGGCAAGGAAAGCGTCGCCCGCCGCTACGCCGCCCATCTCCCCGAATGGGTGCCGTACGACCGCGTCGGGGCGGTGTTTGCGATGCTGGTGATCGCCTCGTCGCTGCTGTTCATCGTCCGCTTCTTCTCCCGCATCGGGCTGGCGCGGCACGACTACCAGCGCGCTCCGGTCGCACGCGCCGCCACCGCATGAGTCCCGGCACATGAGTAGCGTCGCGCGCAGCGTCGCCGTCACGGCGCTGGTGACCGTCCTCGGCAGCGGTGCCTTCTGGTGGGGCACCGACGGCTTCACCGCCTTCACTGCGGAGACCGCGCGCCGGGCGGACATCCTGCGCGCGCCGCGCCCCTTGCCCGCGGCCGTCCTCGAAGACCAGGACGGCCGCGTCTTCGGCCTCGACGACTACCGCGGACGCCTGCTCGCGGTGGAGTTCATCTACACCCGCTGCACCACGATCTGCAACAGCCTCGGCATGGCGTTCCGGCAGATTCGCGACCGTGTGCCGGCCGAAGCCCTTGGGCGCGATGTCGCGTTGCTGAGTATCAGCTTCGACCCCGAGCGCGACGATTCCCCGAGTCTCAAGGACTACGGCATCGCCCATGGCGCCGACGGCGAGCACTGGCGGCTCGCGCGGGTGCGCGATGCGGCGCAGCTGCGGGCGCTGCTGGAGGCGTTCGGTGTCGTCGTCATCGCCGACCGCTTCGGCGGCTTCGAGCACAACGCCGCGATCCACCTCGTCGGCCGCGACGGCCGGCTCGTCGAGATCAGCGATCTCGATGCGCCGCTGCAATTTGTCGCGAAGCTCGTGGAGGCACTGTGACTGCCATCGCGCCCAATCGCGGCCGTATCGGCTTCGGCGTTCTCGGCGCGCTGTACCTGTTGCTCGCCGCCACGCCCGTACGGGTCTGGCTCGAAGCGACGATGAGCGGCCACATGCTGGTGCAGATTCCACTTCTCGCCGCGATTGGCTTCGCCGCCTGTCGCCTGCTCGCGGCGCACCACCAGGAGCGGCTCCTCGCCATCGCCGGCGGCCCGATACCGCTGGTCGTGGTGGCGATCTTTGCGTCGAGCTGGTGGATGCTGCCGCGTGCGCTCGACGACGCGCTCGCGCATCCGCTCGTCGAGGTGGCGAAGTTCGTCAGTCTCCCGACCCTCGTCGGCCTGCCGCTGGCGCTCGCGTGGCGCAGGCTCGGCACCATCGGCCGCGGATTCGTGTGGACCAACTTCATCAGCATGCTGGCCGTGCTCGGCTGGCTGTACATCGCCGCGCCGCAGCGGTTGTGCAACAGCTACCTCGTCGATCAGCAGGAAAGTGCCGGATGGCTCATGATCAAGCTTGCCCTGCTGCTGTTTGCCGCGTGGCTCGGCCACCTGTTCGTCGGCGCTCACCCCGGGGGGAATCCGCGCGCCGTCCGCGGGCCGTGACAATGCATGGCCCGGCGTCGGCACGTGCCGGGCGCGCCGTTTAGCGGGGGGGCTCGATCAGGACGGCTTCGTCGAGCGTGATCTCGTCGCAGTTGTGGCCGGGGCCCGCGCGATCGCATCTTGCCGGCGATGGACGAGCACGTCGCGATCATCGACGCGAGCGGGGCGAGGAAGAACGACCCGGAGGCTTAGCAGATGGACGTTGCATCCTGTTGAACGGAGCCGCTTTCGTGGATGCGGCCGTGGGCGTGTCGATGGCGCTCGAGCGTCACCCCTGACTCGTCGCTGCCTTCCGCGAACTCACCTGCAGCCCGGCGCGCTGAAGGAAGGCCACGACACCCGCGATCTCGCGTTCCAGGTCGACGAAGGATTCGTGATCGCCGGGCAGGGTCAGGAGCTCGACCGTGCCCGGGCGCGCGGCGGCGTGGATGCGATGGGCGTCGGCCGGGGGGACGACCGTATCCTGTTCGCCGTGCACCAGCAGCACGGGGCAGTTCAGGCGGGCGATGCTGCGCAGCGGGGCAATGTCGTCGAACCGGTGCGCGATGGTGCGCTCCACGTGGCGGAGGATGTAGCGCGTCACGATCGCCGGCAGGCGCCTGCCGGCGAGCCAGCGGCCCATCATCTCCTGCGGGTGTGCGAAGGCGGCGACGCTGACGACTGCCGCAATGTCGCCGCGGCGTGCGGCGGCGAGAAGCACCGCACCGGCGCCGACGGAGTGGCCCAGCAGCGCGATGCGCCGCGGGTCGATCTCCGCGCGACCGGCGAGCCAGTCGCAGGCGTGGCTCGCGTCTTCGGCGAAGCGCGGCAGCGAGGCGAAGCTGTCGGCGTCCGAGAGTCCGTGGCAACGTGAATCGATGAGCAGCGTGGCGAAGCCGGCGCGATGCAGCGGGGCGGCCAGCGGCAGCATCATCTGCGCGTTGCCGCCCCAACCGTGCACGATCACGACGGCGGGTGCGCGGCCTGCCGTCGCGGCAGGGATCAGCCAGGCGTGAAGCTGCCTGTCGTTCGCCGTCGGGATGCGCACCGTCTCGAAGGCGAGGCCACGGGCAGCGGGTGTTTCGGTCTCGCGGATGCGCGGCGCGGCGAGGCTCGCGCCTATCGCGTGATGCACGGCGGCGCGCGCCGTGACGAGTACGGCTGCGGCACCGGCGAAAATAAAGAGGGCGGTCACGAGCGTAATGGCTGGCTCCCCGAAGCCTCGGCAATCGGTTCACGGTCTCATGGTTGTGGGATCCCGCACAATCTGGCGGCGAGAGGGATGACGCCGGGGCGTGCGGCGCAGGGGAGCGCGGGGACGTTCAGCGGAAGGCGTCGTCGAACGCGGGCGAGTGTTCGGAAAACCGAACGCTCCGAAGGGGCTTGGTTCGGATTTCCGAACGACGCCGCACAACGTGGCTACCGGCACTTCGCGGATTTCAAGGGCTGCGCGCCTTGCGCAGCGCAGCAAAAAAGCTGGCACGGCGTCTGCAATGGATATGGTCATCGGGATTATTTATCCCGTCATACCAAAGGAGACATGATGCTGCCGCGCAAGCCCCTCAATGCCACCCTCGCCGCCCTGATCACCGCCGGCGCCGTTGCCCTCGTGCCCGCCGTCGCGCAGGCCAATACGCTGCAGAAGATCAAGGACACCGGCAGCATCACGCTGGGCCACCGCGAGTCCTCGATCCCGTTCTCGTACTACGACCAGAACCAGCAGGTGGTGGGCTACTCGCAGGAGATGATGCTGAAGGTCGTCGAGGCGATCAAAGCCGAGTTGAAGATGCCGACCCTGCAGGTGCGCATGATGCCGGTGACCTCGCAGAACCGCATTCCCCTCGTGCAGAACGGCACCGTGTCGATCGAGTGCGGTTCGACCACCAACAACTCCGAGCGCGCCAAGCAGGTCGCCTTCTCGAACACCATCTTCGTCGTCGGCACGCGCCTGATGACGAAGAAGGCGTCCGGCGTGCAGGACTTCGAGCAACTCGCGGGCAAGAACGTCGTGACGACCGCCGGCACGACCTCGGAGCGCCTGCTGCGCAGGATGAACGAGGAAAAGAAGCTCGGCATGAACATCATCAGCGCGAAGGATCATGGCGAATCCTTCCTGACGCTGGAAACCGGCCGCGCGGTGGCCTTCATGATGGACGACGCGCTGCTCTACGGCGAACTCGCGAAGGCCAAGCGTCCGGCCGACTGGACCATCACCGGCACGCCGCAATCGTATGAAGCCTACGGCTGCATGATGGCCAAGGACGATCCGGCCTTCAAGAAGGTGGTCGATGCCGCGATCGCGAAGACGATGACCTCCGGCGAGGCCGAGGCGATCTATAACAAATGGTTCCTCGCGGCGATCCCGCCGAAGAACATCAACCTCGGCTTCCCGATCTCGGACGCGATGAAGACGCTCTTCAAGGCGCCGAACGACCGCCCCTTCGAGTAATCGCCCGGACCCCGACCCCACCTCAAAAATACAAAAGGCCCCGGAATGGGGCCGCTTCAGGAGACTCGAGATGCAGGTTCGCAACCACAAGGGCTGGACCGCCGGCCGCACGCTGGCGCTGATCGCCGCGCTGGCGCTGTCCAGCAGCACCGCTTTCGCCGATGCCAAGAGCAAAGTCGTCATCCTCGCCACCGGCGGCACGATCGCCGGAGCGGGGGCCACCGCCGCCAACAGCGCGACCTACCAGGCTGCCAAGGTGCCGGTCGACAAGCTCATCGCCGGCGTGCCGGAACTGGCCAACCTCGCCGACGTGCGCGGCGAGCAGGTGTTCCAGATCGCCTCGGAGAGCTTCACCAACGAGCAGCTGATGACGCTGGGCAAGCGCGTCTCGGCGCTGGCGAAGCAGGACGACGTCGACGGCATCGTGATCACGCACGGCACCGACACGCTGGAGGAGACGGCCTTCTTCCTGAACCTCGTCGTGCGCAGCGAGAAGCCGGTTGTCGTCGTCGGATCGATGCGCCCGGGTTCGGCGCTGTCGGCCGACGGCATGCTCAACCTGTATGACGCGGTCGCCGTCGCGGCAGCCAAGGACGCGCGCGGCAAGGGCGTGCTGGTGACGATGAACGACGAGATCCAGAGCGGTCGCGACGTCACGAAGGCGATCAACATCCGCACCGAGGCCTTCAAGAGCCCGTGGGGCGCGCTGGGCATGGTCGTCGAGGGCAAGAACTACTGGTTCCGTGCCCCGGTGAAGCGCCATACGACCAACTCCGAGTTCGACATCGACACGATCGAGAAGCTCGCCCCGGTCGAGGTCGCCTACGGCTACGGCAATATGAGCGACGCCGCCTACCGCGCCTTCGACAAGGCCGGCGTGAAGGCGGTGATCCACGCCGGCACCGGCAACGGTTCGGTCGCGAAGCACATCGTGCCGGTGCTGCAGGAACTGCGCGCCAAGGGCGTGCAGGTGATCCGCTCGGCGCGCGTGACCGGCGGCGGCTTCGTGCTGCGCAACGCCGAACAGCCCGACGACAAGTACGACTGGGTCGTCGCCCACGACCTCAACCCGCAGAAGGCGCGCATCCTCGCCGCGGTCGCTCTGACCCGGACGCAGGACAGTAAGGAATTGCAGCGCATCTTCTGGGAGTACTAAACCCGGCTTGAGCCGAACGCCCGGAACGCTCGTTCCGGGCTCCCGCCCCTGAAGCATCCCGTACCGCCGGCGCTGCGCGCGCCGGGGGCAGGGGACGGCTGCGCCCGCCGCAGCCGCAGGGGCCTTTTTCTCCGACGTTTCTGGAGTCTTGCATGGAATACCAATGGAATTGGGGCGTGTTTCTGCTCCCCAGCGCCGTCAATGACGGCACCTACCTCGACTGGATGATCGCCGGTCTGCAGACGACGCTGTTGCTGTCGCTGTCGGCCTGGGTGATCGCGCTGCTGCTGGGTGCAGTCGTCGGCGTGCTGCGCACGGTGCCGCATCGCGGGCTCTCCGGCGTGGCGACGGCCTATGTCGAGATGTTCCGCAACATCCCGCTGCTGGTGCAGCTGTTCTTCTGGTATTTCGTGCTGCCGGAAATGCTGCCCACGGCAGCCGGCGACGCCTTCAAGGCGCTGAACCCGATCGCGCAGCAGTTCGTCGCCGCGATGGTGTGCCTGGGCTTCTTCACCAGCGCGCGGGTCGCGGAACAGGTGCGCTCGGGCATCAACGCGCTGCCGCACGGGCAGAAGAACGCCGGACTCGCGCTGGGCCTCACGCTGCCGCAGACCTACCGCCACGTGATGCTGCCGATGGCCTTCCGCCTCGTCGTGCCGCCGCTGACGTCCGAATTCCTCAACGTCTTCAAGAACTCGGCGGTGTGCTCGACGATCGGGCTCCTCGAGCTCGCCGCACAGGGGCGCCAGCTGGTCGATTACACCGCGCAGCCCTACGAGTCCTTCGTCGCGGTGACGGTGGCCTACCTGATGATCAACGTCGTCGTGATGCTCCTGATGCGCAAGGTGGAAGTCCTCGTGCGCGTCCCCGGTTACCTCGGAGGCAAGTGAAATGTTCGGTTCCTACGAATTCGACTGGTCGTCGATCCCCGGCTCGCTGACCTTCCTCGGCCAGGGCCTGATGGTGTCGCTCGAGATCACGGCGCTGGCGATCGTCTCCGGCATCGTGTGGGGCACGCTGCTGGCGATGGCGCGCCTGTCGTCGATCAAGCCGCTGGCGTGGGCCGCCGCGGCCTATGTGAACCTCTTCCGCGCGATCCCGCTGGTGATGGTGCTGCTGTGGTTCTTCCTGATCGTGCCGAAGTTCCTCGAGAGCTTCCTCGGCCTGCCGCCGGGCTCCGACGTGCGCCTCGCCTCCGCGATGATCGGCTTCGCGCTGTTCGAGTCGGCCTACTACGCCGAGATCATCCGCGCCGGCATCCAGTCCGTGCCCAAGGGCCAGCTCGCCGCCGCCCACGCGTTGGGCATGAGCTACCCGCAGGCGATGCTGCACGTCGTGCTGCCGCAGGCCTTCCGCAACATGGTGCCGCTGCTGCTGACGCAGGCAATCATCCTGTTCCAGGACACCTCGCTGGTCTATGTGTCGGCGCTCGCCGACTTCTTCGGCGCGGCCTACAAGGTCGGCGACCGCGACGGGCGGCTCGTGGAGCTGGTGCTCTTCGCCGGCGCCGTCTACTTCGTGCTGTGCTTCGCCGCCTCGCAAGCCGTGCGCCACTACCAGAAACGTCTGCAGACCGCCTGAGCCCGCGGCGTCTGCGTTCCCGATACACACCTCAGCGAAAAGGCATCGTCATGATCACCATCGACAAGGTCAGCAAGCATTACGGCAATTTCCAGGTCCTCACCGACTGCTCCACCCACGTGAACAAGGGCGAGGTGGTCGTCGTCTGCGGTCCCTCGGGTTCCGGCAAGTCCACCCTCATCAAGTGCGTGAACGGGCTGGAGCCGTTCCAGCAGGGCGACATCCACGTGAATGGCACCTCGGTCGGTGCGGCCAAGACCAACCTCTCGAAGCTGCGCGCCCACGTCGGCATGGTGTTCCAGCACTTCGAGCTGTTCCCGCACATGACGATCCGCGACAACCTGAGCCTCGCGCAGATCAAGGTCCTGAAGCGCGACAAGGACGAGGCCGCGGAGAAGGGCATCTACTTCCTCGACCGCGTCGGCCTCAAGGCGCACGCGCACAAGTTCCCCGGGCAACTGTCCGGCGGCCAGCAGCAGCGCGTCGCGATCGCCCGCGCGCTCGCGATGGACCCGATCTGCATGCTCTTCGACGAGCCGACCTCGGCGCTCGACCCCGAGATGATCAACGAGGTCCTCGACGTCATGACCGAGCTGGCGCAGGAGGGCATGACGATGATGTGCGTCACGCACGAGATGGGCTTCGCCAAGCGCGTCGCGCACCGCGTGATCTTCATGGACCACGGCAAGATCGTCGAGGACGACAGCAAGGAAGCCTTCTTCGCCAACCCGCGCTCGGAGCGCGCGCAGCAGTTTCTCGCGAAGATCCTGCAGCACTGATTTTCCGCAGCACCCACGCCAAAGACCATAAACACCGGAGACAGCATGCATCACGAGAACCTTCCGTCCTACCTGTCCGCCGACCACCTCGGCCCGTGGGAGACCTACCTCAGCCAGATCGAGGCGGTCGCCCCCTATATCGATGCGCCGCTGCGTCCGTGGATCGAGACCCTGCGCCGCCCGAAGCGCATCCTCGTCGTCGACGTGCCGATCCGCCTCGACAACGGCGAGATCGCGCACTACGAGGGCTACCGCGTGCAGCACAACGTGTCGCGCGGCCCCGGCAAGGGCGGCGTGCGCTTCCATCCGGACGTGACGCTCTCGGAAGTGATGGCGCTGTCGGCGTGGATGACGATCAAGAACGCAGTGGTGAACGTGCCCTACGGCGGCGCCAAGGGCGGCATCCGCGTCGATCCCAAGCCGATGTCGCGGGCCGAGCTCGAGCGCCTGACGCGCCGCTACACCAGCGAGATCAACATCCTGCTCGGGCCGGACAAGGACATTCCCGCGCCCGACGTGAACACCAACGAGCAGGTGATGGCGTGGATGATGGACACCTACTCGATGAACCAGGGCCGCACCGCGACCGGCGTCGTCACCGGCAAGCCGATCGCGCTCGGCGGCAGCCTCGGTCGGCATGATGCGACGGGCCGCGGCGTGTTCGTGAGCGCCCGCGCGGCCGCCGAGAAGATCGGTCTACCGGTTACCGGGGCGCGCATCGCCGTGCAGGGCTTCGGCAACGTCGGCGAGGCCGCGGCCCGCATCTTCCACGACGCCGGCGCGAAGCTCGTCGCGATCCAGGACGTCGCCGCGACCTTGCACAACCCCGCGGGCATCGACCCGTACCAGCTGCGCAAGCATCTCGCCGAGGGCGGCAAACTCACCGACTATCCTGGCGCGACCGAGATTGCCCCGGCGGATTTCTGGGAGCTCGACTGCGAGATCCTCGTGCCGGCGGCCGTCGAAGGGCAGATCACGGCCGCGAACGCGCCGCGCATCCGCGCCAGGATGATCGTCGAGGGCGCCAACGGCCCGACGACGCCGGAAGCCGACGCGATCCTCCATGACCGCAACGTGCTGGTCGTGCCGGACGTGCTCGCCAACGCGGGCGGCGTGACGGTGAGCTATTTCGAGTGGGTGCAGGACTTCTCGAGCTTCTTCTGGACCGAGGCGGAGATCAACGCCCGTCTTGAGCGCATCATGACCGAGGCCTTCGGTGCCGTGTGGCACATCGCCGAGGAGCGCAAGCTCACGTTGCGTACCGCAGCCTTCGTCGTCGCTTGCCGTCGCGTGCTCGAAGCGCGCGCGGTGCGGGGCCTGTATCCCTGATACGGCAAGGGTGGGGCGGATGCGTTGAAGCGCCTCCGCCCCACGCCCGCCGCGATTCATCGAGCGGACTGCACTAGAATCCCCGCACAGTCCCTCGATCCCCATCGATGCCCCCGCGCCCACGCCTCCACGTCGCTGTCCGCCTTGCCCTGGTCGCCGCCTGCATGCTGCTGGCGGGCGTCGCGGCCTATCAATTCAGCGCCCGTGTCGGGCTGGCGGCCCTGCGCGCCGACGCGCGCCACGACCTCGACCTGCTGGCGACCGCCGTCGATGGTTCGGTCACGCGCTACGAGCATCTGCCCAGTGCCGTCGCGCTGAGCAGCGAGGTTATCCGCCTGCTGCGCGCGGGTAAGGACGAGTTTGAGCCGCTGCAGCCGGCGGCGAATCATTACCTCGAACGGCTCAACAGCTTCTTCGGCGGCCTCGCGATCTTCGTCCTCGACACCGAAGGCACCGTGGTCGCATCCAGCGACTGGATCTACTCCGACAACCTGCTCGGCCAGAACCAGAAGCTGCGCTCCTATTTCCAGGCCGCCGTGCGCGGCGCGCCGGACCGCTACTACGCGATCGACGAGACGCGCAACGAAGCGGGCTACTTCTTCGCCCAGCCGATCCGCGACGAAGGCCAGGACTGGCGCGTCGTCGGTGTGGCGGTCGTGAAGATCGGCCTTGCAGAACTCGAACGCCGCTGGATGCCGCGCAACGAGCCGGTGCTGCTTGCCGACGCGAACGGCGTGGTGATCGTCGCATCGGTGCCGGACTGGAAATACACCGCGCTGCGCCCGCTGAGCGGCGAAGTCGCCGCCGAGATCGGTGCGACGCGCCGCTTTGCCGACAACGTGATCCGTCCGTTCCCGGTCGCGCTCGGCACAACGGGCCCAGCCGACGCCACGCTCGTCGCTTTCCCCGAAGCGCCGGTGCTCGCCGGCGAGCGCCGCCTGAAGGCACGCGATTTCCTTGTCGAGACGCGCCTGCTGTCGGGCACCGGCTGGCAGCTCGTGACCTTCGCCGACCTGCGCGGGCGCCGCGCCGATTCTCTGACCGACGCCGCGCTGGGCGCCGCGGCGACGGGCTGCGTGTTGCTCCTCGGCCTCTTCCTGCACCAGCGCCGCCGCACGCTGAAGAGCCGCGCCGAAGCGCAGGCCCTGCTGCAGAAGGCGAACGCTGAACTGGAGCAGAAGGTCGGCCTGCGCACCGCCGACCTGACCGCCGCCAACGAGCGCCTGCGCGCCGAGGTCGCCGAGCGCGAGCGCGCCGAGCAGACCTTGCGCGCGGCGCAGGACGAACTCGTGCAGGCAGCCAAGCTTGCCGTGCTGGGCCAGCTCGCGACCGGCATCACGCACGAGCTCACCCAGCCGCTGGGCGCGCTGCGCACCCTCGGCGGAAACGCGATCGAGTTCATGCGCCGCGGCGACCTCGCGACTGCGCAGGGCAACCTGGAAATCATGGCGACGCTGGTCGATCGCATGGGCGAGATCATCGACCCGCTCAAGACGTACGCGCGCAAGTCGCCCGCGCGGCCCGCGTCCGTCGACGTCGCGCACGCGCTGCGCAATGCGCTGTTCCTGCTCGACCAGAAGCTGCGCCGCGCCGGCGTCGCGGTCGACAACCGCTGCGAGCCGGGCAGGGCGCTCGCATGGTGCGACCAGAACCGTCTCGAACAGGTGCTCGTGAACCTGATCGGCAACGCGGTCGACGCGATGAGCGAGAGTCCGGTGCGCACGCTGCGCCTGGAGGCCGAGGCAGTGCCATCCGGTCGGCTCCTCGTGCGCGTCATCGACAGCGGACCCGGCCTGTCGGAAGATGCGATTGCGCACGTCTTCGAGCCCTTCTTCACCACCAAGCCGGTCGGCGTCGGCCTCGGGCTGGGCCTCGCGATCTCGCAGGACATCGTCCGCGACTTCGGCGGCGACCTGGCCGCGGCCAACCATCCCGACGGCGGTGCCGTCTTCACGCTCGACCTGCCGACGGCCGGAGAACAACAGGCATGACTCCCACCCTCGCGTCCCCACCGAATCAGCGCCAGGCGCTGCAGGTCCTCATCGTCGAGGACGACCCGAACGTGCGGCTCGGCTGCGAGCAGGCGATGCAGCTCGCCGGTATCCCGGTGCAGGCGGTCGCCTCGGCCGAAGCGGGGCAGCGCCTCGTCGGCCCGGATTTCCCCGGCGTCGTCGTTACCGACATGCGCCTGCCGGGCATGGACGGCATGCAGCTGCTGCGCGCGCTGATCGCACAGGATGCGGCGCTGCCGGTCATCATGATCACCGGCCACGGCGACGTGACGCTTGCCGTCGAGGCGATGAGGAGCGGCGCCTACGACTTCATCCCCAAGCCCTTCTCGCCCGAGCACCTCGTGGAGGTCGTGCGCCGCGCGTTGGAAAAGCGCGCGCTGACGATGGAAGTCGAGAGCCTGCGGCGTCGCCTCGTTCACCGCGACGCGATCGAAGGCCGCCTGATCGGGCGCTCGCCGCAGATCGAGAAGGTCCGGCGTCTGCTGCTGGAGCTTGCCGGCACCAGCGTCGATGTGCTGATCGTGGGCGAGACCGGCACCGGCAAGGAGATGGTCGCGCGCTGCCTGCACGACCTCAGCAGCCGCCACGCGGCAAACTACGTCGCGCTCAACTGCGGCGGCCTGCCCGACAGCCTCATCGACAGCGAGCTATTCGGTCACGAGGCCGGCGCCTTCACCGGCGCGCAGAAGCGCCGCATCGGCAAGATCGAGCATGCCAACGGCGGCACGCTCTTCCTCGACGAGGTCGAGTCGATGCCGATGGCGGTGCAGATCAAGCTCCTGCGCGTGCTGCAGGAGAGGATGGTCGAGCGCCTCGGCTCCAACGCGCTGATCCCGGTCGCGTGCCGCGTCGTCGCCGCGACCAAGGAAGACCTGCGCGAACTCGCCGACCGCCAGAAATTCCGCGCCGACCTGTACTACCGCCTCAACGTCGCGCGCGTCGAACTGCCGCCACTGCGCGAACGTCGCGAGGACATTCCGCTGTTGCTCGAACACTTCATGCTGCACGCCGCGCAAGTGCACCAGCGCGCCATCCCCGAGGTCGCGCGCGACCAGATGCAGCAGCTGATGGCGCACGACTGGCCCGGCAACGTGCGCGAACTGCGCAACGCAGCCGAATGCCTGGTGTTGGGCCTGAGCCGCGACTTCGGCTCGACGCCGTCGCCCGAAGCGCGCGGGGCGTCGCTGGCCGAAGCGGTCGAGAACTTCGAGCGCTCGCTGATCGCCGCGGAGCTGCGCCGGCAGAACGGCAACCTCGCGCGCAGCAGCGAGGCGCTGCAGATCGCTAAGACCACCCTGCACGACAAGATCCGCAAGTACGGCCTGGCGTAGGGCGGAAAAGCGCAGCGCCTTCCGCCGCATGGCAACGACGGCCTATGCGGCAATCGGTACCCGAATCGATCGGGGCTAGAATCGGCGGGTACCCTTTCCATCAGGACAGCCCCATGACCATCCTGCGCGACAAACTCTACATCGGCGGCCGCTGGGTCGCCCCGGCCGGTTCCGGCCTCATCGACGTGATCGACCCGAGCGACGCCTCGGTCTACGCCCGCATCCCCGAGGGTGCCCCCGCCGACGCCGAAGCCGCCATCGCCGCGGCCCATGTCGCCTTCGATGCGTGGTCGCGCCTGTCCGCGGCCGAACGCGCCATATATATAGAGCGCATCGCCGCCGGACTGGAAGCGCGCCGCGACGAGCTCGCCGCCGCGATCGCCCACGAAGTCGGCATGCCGTTGAAGATGGCGGGGCGCTTCCAGGTCGCCGGGCCGGTCGGCAGCTGGAAGCACTACGCGAAGCTCGCGCGCGAGTTCCAGTGGGAAGAGCGCGTCGGCAACTCGCTCGTTGTGCGCGAGCCGATTGGCGTCGTCGGCGCGATCACGCCGTGGAACTTCCCCCTCAACCAGATCTCGCTGAAAGTCGCCCCGGCGCTCGCGGCCGGCTGCACGGTCGTGCTGAAACCCTCCGAAGTCGCGCCGATCAACGCCTTCATCCTCGCCGACGTCATCGCCGAGGCAGGCCTGCCCCCGGGCGTGTTCAACCTCGTCACCGGCTATGGCCCGGTCGTCGGCGAAGTCCTCGCGTCCGATCCGCGCGTCGACATGGTGTCCTTCACCGGCTCGACGCGCGCCGGCCGCCGTGTCGCCGAACTCGCCGCGGCGACGGTGAAGAAGGTCGCGCTGGAACTCGGCGGCAAGTCGGCCGCGGTGATCCTCGACGACGCCGATCTCGCCGCCGCGGTGAAGGGCACGGTGTCGAACTGCCTGCTGAACTCCGGCCAGACCTGCTCGGCGCACACGCGCATGCTGGTGCCGCGCGCGAAGCTCGCGCAGGCCGCCGAACTCGCGGCTGCGGCGGCGGCATCGTTCAAGGTCGGACCGGCCTTCGCGGAAGACAGCAAGCTCGGCCCGCTCGTTTCCGACGTGCAGCGCGAGCGCGTGGTCGGCTACATTCGCCGCGGCATCGCCGAGGGCGCGAAGCTCGTCGCCGGCGGCCCCGACGCGGCACCTGCAGGCAGCGGTTTCTTCGTCGCGCCGACCGTGCTCGTCGTCGAGGACCGCAATGCCACCGTCGCGCAGGAAGAAATCTTCGGCCCGGTGCTGGTGATCCTGCCGCACGACGGCGACGAAGACGCGATCGCCCTGGCGAACGATTCGATCTACGGCCTGGGTGGCGGCGTGTGGGCGGGCAGCGACGACCATGCGCTGGCGGTCGCGCGGCGCATCCGCAGCGGCCAGATCGACATCAACGGCGCGCCGTGGAATCCGCGTGCGCCTTTCGGCGGCTTCCGCCAGTCCGGCCTCGGCCGCGAGAACGGCGTCTACGGGCTGGAAGAATTCCTCGAATACAAGGCAATCCAGCTGCCGCAGAAGGCGTGAGCGCCGTGCCGGTGCGGGCCGGTGCGCTTCAGTAGCCGCCGCGGCCCGGCGACGGTGCGCGCCGGGCGCGGAAGTCCGGTGTCAGCACTATCGTCGTGGCCGCGTCGACCGCCCCGGTCGCCGGCACCGCGAGCGGCCGCGCGGTCGCCTGCTCGCTGCCTTCGAGCCGCGGGTGCCACACCCGCAGCGTGTAGTCGCCGCCCGGCAGGCCGCCGAGCGTCGCCTTGCCGTCGGCCCCGGTCTTCGCGAAATGCGGGCTTTCGGACACGTAGATGTAGCCGACCATCCAGTCGTGGATGTTGCACCCCAGGATGACGACGCCCGGCTTGTCGAAGAGCACCGGCGAAGTCGGCGTGCCGCTGTAGAGCGGCAGCTCGAAGGTCTTGGCCGGCGAGAACGAATAGACGTGGTGCCGGATGTTGTCGTTGTTCGGGAAATGCACCCGCGTGCCGGCCTGTACCGGCAGCACGTACGGCACGAATTCCTTGTTGCGCTGGTCCTCCTCGGCGACGCCCGGAGGGGAGCCAGCGCCCGCAGCGCCGCCGGCTGGAACCGCGACCACCACAGCATCGGCGACGGGTTTGCCGTCGCGGTCGCGCACCGTGGCGCGGATGTCCCCCGCGGCGGTGGGGGCTGCCGGCAATGCGAGCACCAGCAGCGCAAGCAGGCCGCCGAAAGCGGCCTTTGATCCGCCGACGCGTGGTGCAGCAGGTAAGCGTGCGCGTGTATTCATCGCTGTTCAGAATCCGTAAAGATAGGTCGCGCGGAACAGGTTCCCGCTGTATTCGATGCCGCCGTCGGCGCGGCTGTCGCGGTATTCGTAGCCGAGGCTGACCGAGGACTGGCGGCCCACTTCGCGGCTCACGCCGATGCTGAACACCCGCGTCCGTGCCGGCATCGTATATGCATAAGTATTGTCGCCGAACACCGGATCCGGCGCGATCGCGCTCGATGCGAGGAAGACCGGCAGGTTGCGCTGCGTCGTCGACACGATGTCGCCGCGATGCCAGGTGTAGGCGACCGAAACGAGGTAGCGCGGCGCGTACGCGAAGTCGGCGCCGATGCCTGCGCTGCGGCTGCTCAGGTCGAAGACGTTGGCGCGGATGAAGGGGACCACGCGCGCGGGCACGTCGTCCGATTCGCGCCGCTCGCTGCGCACGAAGGCACGCAGCGCGAGGCGCTCCGTCACCCGCTTGCTCGCCTCGGCGTCGGCCGCATACAGCCATCCGTCGCGCAGGCGGCTGTCGTACTCCAGCCGCGTCGCCGATCCGGTCAGCGCGAGCTGCGGCACGTAGGGGCCGAGACCGAACTTCCGCCGATAGCCCAGCGCCAGGCCGGCGTTGATGTTGTCGAGGCCGTCGTAATGGCGGTACTTGGTGGCGGCCAGGGTGCCCTTCAGCGACAGGCTGTCATGGTCGGTGAGCTGGAAGCGCGGGCCGCCCGACGTGGAGACGGAGAGCGCGAGGTCGCCCTTGATGTCCCGCCCGAGTTGCGCGCGCGTGAGGTTGTCGTCATAGACGAGCTCGACGCCCAGGTCGTCGAACGGCGCCGCCCAAGCCTGGGGCGCGCACAGAACCAACGCGAGGCAGGCCAGTCCCTCATCGAACTTCATGTCATGTCTCCTTTGCCGTCGTGCTGTGCAGCGCCATATCGCGCGCGAGCCAGGGTTCGAGCTGCTCGGTCGGCAGCGGCTTGCAGATGTGATAGCCCTGCAGGTAGTCGCAGCCCATGTCGTACAGCAGTTGGCGCACCTCGTCCGTCTCGACGCCCTCGGCCACCACGCTCAGCCCCATGTTGTGGGCGAGATCGATCACCGAGCGCACGATCGTCATGTCGTCGGGATCGCGCGCCATGTCCATGACGAAGCTCTTGTCGATCTTCAGTTCGGCCACCGGCAGGCGCTTGAGCTGTGCGAGCGAGGAGTAGCCCGTGCCGAAGTCGTCGATCGACAGGCTGAATCCCATCTCGTGCAGCCGCGTCACCGTGTCGAGCGCGCGCGTCGGGTCATCGACGATCGCGCTCTCGGTGATTTCGAGCAGGAACCATTGCGGCGAGGCGCCATGGCTCGCGAGCAATTCTGCGCAGCGCTGCGGCAATTCGGGCCCGAGCAGGTCGCGCGCGGAAAGGTTGATCGACACCTGCAGCGCCAGCCCTGCTGCGCGCCAACGGGCGCACTGCTCGAAGGCGCGGCCGATCACCCACTGGGTGATCTCGCGGATACAGCCGGTCTGTTCGGCGAAGGGGATGAACTGGTCCGGCGGCACGAAGCCGCGCACCGGATGCTGCCAGCGCACCAGCGCTTCGACGCCGGTGATCGCGCCGCTGGCGAGATCGAGGCGTGGCTGGTAATACAGCACGAACTGGTCTTCCTCGACCGCCTGGCGCAGTTCGCCGGTGAGCGACAGGCGGCCGTGATTCTCGGCTTCCGTGTCGAAGCTGACGTCGTACACCGCGCAGCCCGTGCGCTTGCGTTTCGCCACGTACATCGCCGCGTCGGCCCGGCTCATCAGCACGATGGGGTCGTCGCCGTGCTCGGGGAAGGTCGCGATGCCGATGCTGCCGCCGACGTCGAGCTGCCGGCCTTCGACGAATACCGGCGCTTCGAAGGCCAGCAGGATCTTGCGCGCGGTCGCCTCGGCCATCGCCTCGCTGGCCGTGGGCAGCAGCACCGCGAATTCGTCGCCGCCAAGGCGGGCGGGCGTATCGGACGCGCGCACGAGAACCGTACGCAGGCGCTCGGCGACTTCGCACAGCAGGCGGTCGCCAACATGATGGCCGAGCGTGTCGTTGACCTCCTTGAAGCGGTTCAGGTCGATGAGCAGCACGCTCACCGGTTGCGCGAGCCGGCGGGCGAGTCCGAGCGCCTGCTGCAGGCGCTCGTTGAACAGCGCGCGGTTGGGCAGGCCGGTCAGCGCATCCTGCAGGGCCATCGACTTGATCTGCTGCTCGCGCGCAGCGATCGCCAGCCGCATGCGGTTGAAGCTGGCGGCGAGCTCGCCGAGTTCGTCGGAGCGCGTTTCCGGCGGTCCCTGGTCGTACTCCCCGCGCTCCATGCGGCGTGCGAATTCGGCCAGTGCCGACACCGGCCGCGAAATGCTGCGCGCGATCCACAGGCTGCCCGCCACCGTCGCGCACAGGCTGAAGGCCGCGAGTGCGAGCAGGATCACGCGCAGTCCGTCGAACCGCGAGATCGCGTCGCGCAGCGAGCTCTGCAGGATGGCGACGACCGCAGCTTCGTTCTCGCGGCCGAGGACCGAACCGGAAAGCAGGAAATCGGCGCCGAGCAGGTCGGGAGCAATCGCCGGCACGGCGGTTCCCGCCGGCGGGCCGAGCGCGCCCAGCAGGGCGCGGGTCCCTGCCGGCCGCAGCGTCGTCGCGGCAACGTTCCAGCCGCGCTCCCGCGTCCAGGTGGAGAAAGAGACGTCGAGGCCGGTGAGCAGGCCGAGATCCTGCGCGAGCTTGTTGTCGACGCTGAACGCCACCATCACCCACGCGACCGGAACCGGCGCCAGCACCGGCACGACAACGAGCTGGAAGGGCGCATGTTCGATCAACGCGATCGTGGAAGCCGCACCCTTGCGTTCGGCGTCCTCGATCAGGTGCGGAAACGGAAATGCCGCTCGCTCGCCGCTACTGCCCCGTGCCGCGGTCTCACCCAGCACCCGCCGGTCGAGCCCGATCAACATCATCTTCGCGGCGCCGATGCGCGCGCCGTGGTTGTTCAGCGCGGATACGATGGTCGCCTGGTCGCTGCTCATCAGCGCCTGACGCAGGCC
Source organism: Azoarcus sp. CIB (assembly GCF_001190925.1). NCBI lineage: Bacteria > Pseudomonadati > Pseudomonadota > Betaproteobacteria > Rhodocyclales > Zoogloeaceae > Azoarcus > Azoarcus sp. CIB. Next base: position 3,797,029 of record NZ_CP011072.1, on the reverse strand, counting down.
GAAATCCGAGGCCAGCACGCTCGCGGCCGTGGTCAGCTGCTGCGTACGATCCTCCATCATGCGCACGAAGATCCGCCGACCGACTTCGACTTCCTTGCGCACCGACTCCCGTGCGTTCTCCGACACCGCCCAGTTCAGCGCAACCAGGGTCACGAGCTGGATCGCCACCAGCAGGAGCGCGACGAAGACGATGACCTGATGCGCGACGAAGCGCGTCATGCTCACGCGGCCGGCGAACAGCTGCGGCAGCGCGCTGCGCGCCCGCTTCAGCAAAGCCCCGGCGGCCTGCAGGGGGCGGGACGAACAACAGGAACCGGGTAGTTGCGCTGCCATCGCTCAGCGCGCCTTCATCCGCGGGCGTACCGACGCACGGGCAGCCGCGCGCCGCAGCCTCGCCGTACGGGGATTGTCGTCGTCGCTCGGGATTGCCGTTTGCATGCTAACGCTCTCGTCGTGGCGCGACCGGTCTGATGAGCTCGGAGTGAGGCGGCTGCACGCCGTGACGATGATTCGTGCGGCGCCTGCCCGATCGCGGCCTGTCTAGTGGCCGCGCGATTGAGCCTCGCCATTCGAATTGTGTCGGAGCGCACCGGCCTCGCCTGCGAAATTGTTCCCCATGCATGCGAATGCGTGGGGCAGGGAGGGAGACTGTCGCCCGCGACGCCATCACGAGCCCTCGTCCGCGCCGCACTGCAGCGCGCGAACCGGGCCCGGCAACCCCGCTATCGTGACCTCGAAAAGGTTGTAGACCGGAAGCTTTGCGACCCCGCCTTTCGTGCGGGAGTGCCGATTTATGTTACGGATTGTTGCGCCCAAGATACGCGGAAGCTTTGACGCGTGTCAATTTGCGGCGGCACGAATTGCGATTTCAAGTCAGAGACTTGTCCGCTTCGCGATACATCGAAAGGAATATGCGTCGGCCGGTGGTGCCGCCCCGTCGGATCGTGCCCCGCGGTCGGATCGTCTCAGACTCCGCCCAGTGCGCCGACCGTTGCGCCGACGACGATCATCCAGATTGGTGCAAACCGCGTCTTCAAGGTCACGGCCATGGTCGCCGCGATCAGCGCCAGCGCGCCAAGCCGGTGATCCGGCGCCGCGATGAAGGGCAGGCTCAGCAGCCAGCCGGTCGCGAACACCAGTCCGACCGACACCGGAGCGAGGCCTGCAGTAAAGGCGCGCACCGCCGGCGCATCGCGGCGCTGCGCCCCCCAGCGGCTCACGCCCAGCGACAGCAGCGTGGAAGGCAGCAGGATGCCGAGCAGCGCAGCGGCGGCGCCGACCACACCGGCGACCTGGAAGCCCAGCACGGGTACAAACAGCACGTTCGGCCCCGGTGCGGCCTGCGCCAGCGCGATCGCGGTCGTGAATTCCGCATCGTCGAGCCAGCCGCGCTCGGCGACGAGGAAGCGATGCATCTCGGGCGCCGTCGACATCGCGCCGCCGATCGACAGCAGCGACAGCATCAGGAAGCGCAGGAAGAGGTCGACGAGGTCGGCCAGCGGCAGGCTGCCCATCATCGGCCGTTCTCCCGGCGTACGATGCACCAGCGCGCGATGCACCAGCCGGCCGTGCCCAGCCCGATCACGACCCACGCGAGCGGCGCCCGGAACACGGTCACCGCGACCAGGGTCGTCAGCCCGAGCAGCGCGCACAGCACCGGCCCGAGCGGATTGCGTCGCAGCGTGCCGAGCATCTTCAGTGCCATCGCGAGGATCAGCCCCGCCGCCACGGCCCCCATCCCGCGCAGGGCGCCGGCCACCGCAGGGAAGCTCGCGAGCTGGTTGTAGCTCGCGGCGAGCACGATCACCAGCACCAGCGGCGCGAACAGCATCCCGCTGATCGCCGCGAACGCGCCGCGCCAGCCGAAGAAGCGGTCGCCGAGCATCAACGACAGATTGACGACGTTGGGGCCGGGCAGCAGCTGCGCGACGGAATAGGCATCGACGAACTCCTCCCGCGTCATCCAGCGGCGGCGGTCGACGAGCTCGCGCTGTGCGACGGCGAGCACCCCGCCGAAACCTTGCAGCGCAAGCACGGTGAAGGCGATGAACAGATGCAGCGGCGAGCGCGGGCGGGGGTGGTCTGGCGCAGCGGGTGTCACGGGCGGATTGTTCTTGCGGTGGGTGCGGGCCGGGCATCGGCCGCGATCGAACGCGAGAGCTTAGCGCAAAGAGGCAAGAACGGCGTGCTCCCCGGCGGTACCTTGCCCTTCATTTGCCGTCGCGCCGTTGCGTGCCGGGATATTTTTCTTCCCGCTGCAGTCTACTGAAGTGCCGGTGCCGTGCGGCCGAGGTTGCGTGCCGCGCACGTCGCAGTCGCGAAAGCAGCCGGGAATACGCAGAAGCGGCATGGTCCGCCTGCTGAAGCGGTTCTCCCCACGCGGCCCCGGCAACCCGCCTGCACCGGTTGTTCGTGCAGCGCGCCGAAGAACAACCTCCGCCCAAAGAAGAACCCCGCGCCCCTGGAATGATCCGCGTGCGGCCCGTCTCTACCACCTCTTCCCGTCCTCTTGCCCGGCGCCTCGTCGCCGCGGGCTGCCTCGCGTCGTCCGTCGCCTGGGCGCCGAATCTTCCCGCTCAGGACCAGACCGTCCCCGCCACCATCGACAGCGACGGCGTCCAGCGCATCACCATCGTCGGCGGGAGCTACTTCTTCAGGCCTGATCGCATCCTCGCCAGGGCCGGTAAGCCGCTTCACCTCATCGTCAGGATGGAGGAGGGCATCGTCCCGCACCGTTTCGTGCTCGACGGCCCGGACGGCAAACCGGTCGCCGATATCGAACTCGCCACGACGCCGAAGACGGTGCAGATCGACCTGCCGCCGGGGCAGTATTCATTCCACTGCCCGAGTCGCCTCCTCATGTTCAAGAGCCACCGCGAACGCGGCATGTCCGGCACGCTCGAAATCCGCAACTAGCGGGTGCCACTTCCCGCGTCGGATAGCGTTCGCAAGGGTGATCCAGAAACCACCACGTCCCGGATTTGCTCTAATAATGAAGCTTGCGAACTAGCATTGATCACCTCCTCGACAGATCCGGAGCCAGCGATGCATACAGCCCTCCCTCTCGCGCTCGCCGCGCTGCTTGTGTCCTGCGCCACCCCCGCCGAGCGTGCCGCCCAGGTCGAACGCGAGGTCGAACAGATGATCACCATATATGGACCGGCCTGCGAAAGGCTTGGCTACAAGCAGGACTCCGACCAGTGGCGCGACTGCATCCTGCGGCTCAATGCGCAGGAGCGCCATGAGCGTTACAGCCGGATGCCCACGTCCACCACCTGTATCGGCCATCGCGGTTTCTTCCATTGTTCGACGTTCTGAACCCGGACCTGGAGCCGCCGGTGCGCGATCCCGCCGATAAGCCACCGACCACGCCCGCGTTTCGCGTCAGCGCCGTCATGACCCGCGGGGGCCCGACGTGCGGTGGCTGATGCTTGCCCTGGCCCTGAGTGCGGCCGCTCCGGTTGCCGCGGATCTCCTGCACAACGCACAGGAGCGCTTTCGTGCGCTCGAAGGCTACCGCGTCACGCTCCGTTCGCTCGCCGCCGACGGCCAGCGACAGATCATCGCATGCGCCTACCGCAAGCCGGGCTGGATACGCCTCGACTTCGTCGAACCCCACAGCGGTGCGGTGCTTGTCTATGATCCCGCCGCACGCCGCGTTCACCTCTGGCCTTTCGGCGCCGGGCACTTCCCCGCCCTCAACCTCGCTCCCGATAACCCCCTGATCCGCAGCGCCGGGGGCCACAGCGTCGACCGCTCCGACGTCGGCTCACTGCTCGCAAGACTTGTCGAACTTCGCGCCAGGGGCGGGGCCGGCACGCCGGTCGATGCCGAGCTTGCCGGACGCCCTGCGCACCTCGTCGAAATCACCGGAGCCGACAATGCCCACGTCGACGGCGTGCACCGCTACCGGGTCTGGTTCGAGAAGGGGACCCTCTTTCCCCTGAAAGTGCAAAGCTACGACGTGGCACTGGATGTCATCGAAACGGTCGACATGAGCGACGCCGAACTCGAACCAGCCTTTCCGGAGCGTTTCTTCACCCCCTGACAGGGAACAAGCATGCGGCCGTCGGCCAGCAATCAATATCACCTCACAACGCTCTGGCAACTCGACGCTCCGCTCGAAACCGTCTGGGACGTCATTACGCACCCCGAACGCTGGCCCGACTGGTGGGCCGGCGTCGAATCCGTGGTCGCTCTGGACCCCGGCGACACCGACGGCATCGGCGCGCGCCAGCACTACACCTGGAAAGGGCGCCTGCCCTACCGCCTGCGCTTCACCAGCTGCGTCACCCGGGTCGAGCGCCACCGTCTCCTTGAAGCGCAGGTCGTCGGTGAAGTCGAAGGCATCGGCCGCTGGCACTTCACCTTCAGCGACGGAATGACGATCCTCCGCTACGAATGGCTCGTCTGCACCAGGCCCCTGTGGATGAACCTGCTCGCCCCCCTGGCCCGTCCCGTGTTCCGCTGGAACCACGATTCCCTCATGCGCGCGGGCGGCCTCGGCCTCGCCCGCCACATCTGCGCCCGGCTGCACTGTCACGAGACCCGGTCCTCATGATCCGCCCGAGTGCGCTCGCCGCCGCCTGCGCCGGCATAATTGCCGGCACCGTCGCCACCTTCGCCCAGATGTTGCTGTGGTGGCTCGACGGCACGCCCGTCATCGACACGCTCCTGCGCGACGCCCGCCTGACTGCAGCCATCGTCATGGGCGCTGGCGTGCTGGGGCAGGGGCCCGTCTGGCGCTGGGACGTCATGGCTTGCGCGACCGCCGTCCACTTCGCGCTGTCGTACATCTACGCGCTGATCGCCTGGCCCCTCGCGCGCACCCTCAACGTCCCGTCCTCCATCAGCCTCGGCGCCGTCTACGGTGCGGCAATCTACGTGATCAACCTCCACGGCTTCACCCACGTCTTTCCATGGTTCGACGTCTCCCGCGGATGGGTGACCATCCTTGCCCATCTGGTCTTCGGCGCCGCACTGTTCGCGAGCTGCGCCTTCCTCGCTCAGCAAATGCCTCACCCGCACCGATCCGGCTCGCCGAATCGCTAACGCTCCGACCGGCATTTCCCGCCACAGGCGAACCCGTCGCCCCCCGGTGCGCGCCGAAATGAATTAATTCTTGGTAGCCGCAACAAAGCGCTTGACGGCTAGTTTGAGGTCTATATAATTCGCGCCTCTTCAGCGCTGCGGCGGAAAGTGCGGCGGCGGTGGAGGGTAGGAAAGAGAGGGTGGTGCGGCAGCGGATTTAAAAAAGTTTGCTGCGGTGCTTGACGAAAGTAGTGAAGTTTGTCAGAATCTCTTTCTCGCTGCTTCGGCAGCGGTTCTTTAAAAAATTGGACAACCGATAAGTGTGGGTGCTTGGTTGGCGCGACCGAACTGCTTCGGCAGTTTTAATGTTGCAAAGATTGAGTGCTCACAGATGTCAGTAATGATTCTTTGAGTACTTTGTTGGATTGAACTTAAGAGTTTGATCCTGGCTCAGATTGAACGCTGGCGGCATGCTTTACACATGCAAGTCGAACGGCAGCGGGGGCTTCGGCCTGCCGGCGAGTGGCGAACGGGTGAGTAATGCATCGGAACGTGCCCAGTCATGGGGGATAACTACGCGAAAGCGTAGCTAATACCGCATACGCCCTGAGGGGGAAAGCGGGGGATCGCAAGACCTCGCGTGATTGGAGCGGCCGATGTCGGATTAGCTAGTTGGTGGGGTAAAGGCCTACCAAGGCGACGATCCGTAGCGGGTCTGAGAGGATGATCCGCCACACTGGGACTGAGACACGGCCCAGACTCCTACGGGAGGCAGCAGTGGGGAATTTTGGACAATGGGGGCAACCCTGATCCAGCCATGCCGCGTGAGTGAAGAAGGCCTTCGGGTTGTAAAGCTCTTTCAGACGGAAAGAAAACGCCCCTCCTAATACGGGGGGTGGATGACGGTACTGTCAGAAGAAGCACCGGCTAACTACGTGCCAGCAGCCGCGGTAATACGTAGGGTGCGAGCGTTAATCGGAATTACTGGGCGTAAAGCGTGCGCAGGCGGTTGTGTAAGACAGGTGTGAAATCCCCGGGCTTAACCTGGGAACTGCGCTTGTGACTGCACGGCTAGAGTACGGCAGAGGGGGGTGGAATTCCACGTGTAGCAGTGAAATGCGTAGATATGTGGAGGAACACCGATGGCGAAGGCAGCCCCCTGGGCCGATACTGACGCTCATGCACGAAAGCGTGGGGAGCAAACAGGATTAGATACCCTGGTAGTCCACGCCCTAAACGATGTCGACTAGTCGTTCGGAGAGGTAACTCACTGAGTGACGCAGCTAACGCGTGAAGTCGACCGCCTGGGGAGTACGGCCGCAAGGTTAAAACTCAAAGGAATTGACGGGGACCCGCACAAGCGGTGGATGATGTGGATTAATTCGATGCAACGCGAAAAACCTTACCTACCCTTGACATGCCTGGAATCCTTGAGAGATCAGGGAGTGCCTTCGGGAACCAGGACACAGGTGCTGCATGGCTGTCGTCAGCTCGTGTCGTGAGATGTTGGGTTAAGTCCCGCAACGAGCGCAACCCTTGTCGTTAATTGCCATCATTTAGTTGGGCACTTTAGCGAGACTGCCGGTGACAAACCGGAGGAAGGTGGGGATGACGTCAAGTCCTCATGGCCCTTATGGGTAGGGCTTCACACGTCATACAATGGTCGGTACAGAGGGCTGCCAAAGCGCGAGCTGGAGCCAATCCCTTAAAGCCGATCGTAGTCCGGATCGTAGTCTGCAACTCGACTACGTGAAGTCGGAATCGCTAGTAATCGCAGATCAGCATGCTGCGGTGAATACGTTCCCGGGTCTTGTACACACCGCCCGTCACACCATGGGAGTGGGTTTCACCAGAAGTAGGTAGCTTAACCTTCGGGGGGGCGCTTACCACGGTGAGATTCATGACTGGGGTGAAGTCGTAACAAGGTAGCCGTATCGGAAGGTGCGGCTGGATCACCTCCTTTCAAGAGACAGGTCGCATCTGACCAAGTATCCACAACTTATCGGTTGTTCAGGCACGAGCCTCGAGATGACGAGGGTCTGTAGCTCAGCTGGTTAGAGCACCGTCTTGATAAGGCGGGGGTCGTTGGTTCGAACCCAACCAGACCCACCACCGAACGAGGGGGATTAGCTCAGCTGGGAGAGCACCTGCTTTGCAAGCAGGGGGTCGTCGGTTCGATCCCGTCATCCTCCACCAACGCTTCGGTGGGCTCGACTGTAGGGCTAAGCAGTGTGCACGGTCGTGTGCAGTGCTTAGGCCTTGGTGCCAGTGTTCTTTAACAAAGTGGAAGAAGTAAAGTGTGCAATCTCTGTTGCGCTGTGTCAGCGGCGCGTGAAGACAGGGGTTGAACATGGGTTGTGTGATTGCATTGCAATCGTCTGCGCTTTGAACCAGCAGCAGGCGGTTGCGCACAAGCGTGAGTTCGCCTATGACTGGGTCCCTGGCGACAGGGTCCAGGGTTATAGGATCAAGCGACTAAGTGCATGTGGTGGATGCCTTGGCGATCACAGGCGATGAAGGACGTGCAAGCCTGCGAAAAGCGGGGGGGAGCTGGCAATGGAGCTTTGATCCCCCGATGTCCGAATGGGGAAACCCACTCCTTCGGGAGTATCCCTGGCTGAATACATAGGCCAGAGGAGGCGAACGCGGCGAACTGAAACATCTAAGTAGCCGCAGGAACAGAAATCAACCGAGATTCCCCAAGTAGTGGCGAGCGAACGGGGAGTAGCCTGCACGACTAAACCATCTATTTAGCAGAACGGTCTGGAAAGTCCGACAATACAGGGTGATAGTCCCGTATGCGAAAAGTAGGTGGCGGGTCTGAGCGTGCGACAAGTAGGGCGGGACACGAGAAATCCTGTCTGAAGATGGGGGGACCATCCTCCAAGGCTAAATACTCGTGATCGACCGATAGTGAACCAGTACCGTGAGGGAAAGGCGAAAAGAACCCCGGGAGGGGAGTGAAATAGATCCTGAAACCGCATGCATACAAACAGTGGGAGCCTCCTTGTGGGGTGACTGCGTACCTTTTGTATAATGGGTCAGCGACTTACGTTCAGTAGCGAGCTTAACCGAATAGGGGAGGCGTAGGGAAACCGAGTCTGATAAGGGCGACATAGTTGCTGGGCGTAGACCCGAAACCGGATGATCTATCCATGGCCAGGATGAAGGTGCCGTAACAGGTACTGGAGGTCCGAACCCACTAATGTTGAAAAATTAGGGGATGAGCTGTGGATAGGGGTGAAAGGCTAAACAAATCCGGAAATAGCTGGTTCTCCCCGAAAACTATTTAGGTAGTGCGTCGTACGGACACTTGCGGGGGTAGAGCACTGTAATCGTTGGGGGGGTCACTGCGATCTACCCCGCGATAGCAAACTCCGAATACCGCAAAGTGATATACGGCAGACAGTCCTGGGGTGCTAACGTCCTGGGACAAGAGGGAAACAACCCAGACCGCCAGCTAAGGTCCCAAATACATGGCTAAGTGGGAAACGAAGTGGGAAGGCATAGACAGCTAGGAGGTTGGCTTAGAAGCAGCCACCCTTTAAAGAAAGCGTAATAGCTCACTAGTCGAGTCGTCCTGCGCGGAAGATGTAACGGGGCTCAAGCCATGAACCGAAGCTGCGGATCTCGAAAGAGATGGTAGGGGAGCGTTCCGTAAGCCTGCGAAGGTGTCTCGAGAGGGATGCTGGAGGTATCGGAAGTGCGAATGCTGACATGAGTAGCGATAAAGGGTGTGAAAAGCACCCTCGCCGAAAGCCCAAGGTTTCCTGCGCAACGTTCATCGACGCAGGGTGAGTCGGCCCCTAAGGCGAGGCAGAAATGCGTAGTCGATGGGAAACAGGTCAATATTCCTGTACCGATTTTAGATGCGATGGGGGGACGGAGAAGGTTAGGTCAGCCGGGTGTTGGACGTCCCGGTTTAAGCGTGTAGGCGTGCACCGTAGGCAAATCCGCGGAGCTAAGCTGAGGCGTGATGACGAGGTCTCTTTGAGACCGAAGTGACTAATACCATGCTTCCAGGAAAAGCCTCTAAGCTTCAGTCTAAAATCGACCGTACCGCAAACCGACACAGGTGGGCAGGAAGAAAATTCTAAGGCGCTTGAGAGAACTCAGGAGAAGGAACTCGGCAAATTGATACCGTAACTTCGGGAGAAGGTATGCCCCACTAGCTTGTAGGAGTACATCCGAAGGGCGAAGGGGCCGCAGAGAATCGGTGGCTGCGACTGTTTATTAAAAACACAGCACTCTGCAAACACGAAAGTGGACGTATAGGGTGTGACGCCTGCCCGGTGCCGGAAGGTTAAGTGATGGGGTGCAAGCTCTTGATCGAAGCCCCGGTAAACGGCGGCCGTAACTATAACGGTCCTAAGGTAGCGAAATTCCTTGTCGGGTAAGTTCCGACCTGCACGAATGGCGTAACGATGGCCACACTGTCTCCTCCTGAGACTCAGCGAAGTTGAAATGTTTGTGAAGATGCAATCTACCCGCGGCTAGACGGAAAGACCCCATGAACCTTTACTGTAGCTTTGCATTGGACTTTGACGGGACTTGTGTAGGATAGGTGGGAGGCTTTGAAGCGGGGACGCTAGTTCTCGTGGAGCCAACCTTGAAATACCACCCTGGTGTCGTTGAGGTTCTAACCTTGGCCCGTGAATCCGGGTCGGGGACCGTGCATGGCAGGCAGTTTGACTGGGGCGGTCTCCTCCCAAAAGGTAACGGAGGAGTACGAAGGTCGCCTAGGTACGGTCGGACATCGTACTGATAGTGCAATGGCAAAAGGCGGCTTGACTGCGAGACCGACAAGTCGAGCAGGTGCGAAAGCAGGTCATAGTGATCCGGTGGTTCTGTATGGAAGGGCCATCGCTCAACGGATAAAAGGTACTCTGGGGATAACAGGCTGATTCCGCCCAAGAGTTCACATCGACGGCGGAGTTTGGCACCTCGATGTCGGCTCATCACATCCTGGGGCTGTAGCCGGTCCCAAGGGTATGGCTGTTCGCCATTTAAAGTGGTACGTGAGCTGGGTTTAAAACGTCGTGAGACAGTTTGGTCCCTATCTGCCGTGGGCGCTGGAAGTTTGAGAGGACCTGCTCCTAGTACGAGAGGACCGGAGTGGACGTACCCCTGGTGTACCGGTTGTGACGCCAGTCGCATCGCCGGGTAGCTAAGTACGGAAGAGATAACCGCTGAAAGCATCTAAGCGGGAAACTCGCCTCAAGATGAGACTTCCCCGGGGCCTCGAGCCCCCTGAAGGGTCGTTGAAGACTACAACGTTGATAGGTCGGGTGTGGAAGCGCAGTAATGCGTTAAGCTAACCGATACTAATTGCCCGTGAGGCTTGATCCTATAACCCTGGATCACAGCGAACTCAACACGCTAAACAATCACACTCCCACACACTCTACTTCTCCACTTTGTGACCCCTTACAGTCTGACGACCATAGCGTCCCGGAACCACTCCTTCCCATCCCGAACAGGACAGTGAAACAGGACCGCGCCGATGATAGTGCTCTTCGTGAGTGCGAAAGTAGGTCATCGTCAGACTACCCCACTCCAAAAAAGCCGCTTCCCTACTCCAGGGCAGCGGCTTTTTTACGTCTACGAAGTGCCCGTTATCGGGCATCCCATTTCATTCTGCTAGGATCTCGCGACGCCCCGCAATATGGGGGCCGCGATCGCTTCCGCTGTCAGGTATCTCACAATGGCTCTCACAGATCAGGCCCGGTCTTTGCTGGACATGGTGTATCGGGTCGGTGCTCCGCGATTTCATGAGCTTACGGTCGCTCAGGCGCGGCATTCATTCGAAAAGCTGCAATTCGTGTTCGGTGGTGAGCCGGAGGCGGTTGCTTCGACGCTGGAAGTTCCAATGGCGCGTCCTGACGGCAGTGCATTGCTTGGGCGCCTTTATCGGCCCCTTGAGGCATGTCCGGCCGAGGCGTTGCCGTTATTGATCTACTTCCACGGCGGCGGGTGGTGTGTCGGCAGCGTGCAAAGTCATGACGCACTGTGTCGACAGCTTGCGAATCGGGCCGGGTGTGCGTTGCTGTCGGTGGATTACAGGCTGGCGCCGGAGCATCCTTTCCCCGCCGCGGTGGAGGATGCGCTGTTCGCCGTCGAGTGGGCGCGGGCGAACGCCGATCAACTGACGGTGGATCCCGAGCGGTTCGGATTGGGCGGCGACAGCGCAGGAGGCACTCTGTCGCTGGTGACAGCGTTGATGCTTCGCGATCGAGGAACTGCCGCCCTGCGCTTCCTGGGCCTGATTTATCCCTGCACCGAGATTGAAAGCAGCCGCCCGTCGCGGGACGCCTTCGCCTCGGGATATTTTCTTGATCGGGAAAGCCTGGCCTGGTTCTTCGAGCGTTATCTTCCTGGGGGGGAATCAGATGACTGGCGAGCTTCGCCCATGAAGGCGAAGTCGCTCGCGGATCTCCCGCCCATGCTAGTCGTTACGGCGGAGTGCGACCCGCTGAGTGATGATTGCATCGCGTTCGTCGAGCGTGTGCGCTCCGAGGGGGGCGCGGTTGAGCATCTTGGTGTTCAGGGCATGGTGCATGGCTTCGTTACCTTGGGAAAGTGGTTCCCCGAAGCGCATGAGGTGGTCGATCTGATCTCGATGCAGATTCGCCAGCGGCTCAACGAGGCTGTCGACGCCGTGTAGCGTGACGGTCCTGTCGCGGGAGTTTCGTGTTTCACGAGAGGGGAGTTCGGAACGGCGTGACCTGTTTAACAACGGCGGCAAGCGTAAAGCACTAGAGTTTCCCTACGTACCACGGGATGCGGGCGGCCTGATGCGTCGTGTAATCGCGCACGATCCGCGGTCGTCGTGTGGCGAGGGGATGCGCGATGTTAAAGGTGTTGAAACAGTACGTACCGTTGCACGCGTTGCAGCAGATAGTTTTCGACGCGTCGATCTTGTTTCTCGCGGTTCTGCTTGCGACTGCCCTTCCGTCGCGTGGGAGTGCTGTCGACTGGAGGGTGGTCGTTCCGTCCGCATTGCTCTTCGCCGTGGTGATGATCATGCTCAACGGTGCTCTTGGCCTCTACCGCGCGGGTGCATTGAATGGGGCGGGTCGGACCACGGCCTCCCGTATCCTGGTGTCGGTCGTTGTCAGCGTCGTTGTAGCCTTCGCCGTTTTTGCCATACTGCCTTGGGGGTACTTCGTGTCCGAGGCGGTGCAGATTTCCATTGTTCTGCTGTTGGGGGCGTTGCTCGTCATGCGGGGCTTGACGAACCGTCGTGGTGCGTCATCCGCGTTCGACCCGCGAGTGCTGATCATTGGAACGGGGGCCGAAGCAGAGGCTGTGGCCAGTTCGTTGGGGGAACGAGGGGCGGGCGGGGATCTTGTCGGATTTTATCGTTCGGTCGGGGAGGATTTGCCCACCGTGGACCCGGGCCGGATTGTTTCGGAAGGGAGCGATCTTCTTGATACGGTCAGGCGGCTCCATGTAAGCGAAGTCATCGTGGCCGTCCGGGAGCGCAGGGGAGGGGTACTTCCGATCCGGGAGTTGCTCGATTGCAAGCTCAGGGGGGTGAAGGTTCTTGACCTGTCGTCATTCTTCGAACGTGCTCACGGGCAGGTACCGATTGGCTCATTGAAGGCGAGCTGGCTCATCTATGGTGACGGTTTTCGCCAGGGGGCGGCGCGAAGGACCGTCAAGCGGTGCTTCGATCTGGTCGCCGCTTCGATGCTGTTGATACTTTCGCTTCCCGTGATGTTCGTGACGGCGTGTCTTATCCTGCTGGAGGATGGGGGGGCGGTGCTGTACCGGCAAGAGCGCGTGGGGCGGGGCGGGCGCGTATTCAAGGTGATCAAGTTCCGGAGCATGAGGCAGGACGCAGAAGGCGATGGAACGCCACGGTGGGCGCAATCGGGCGATGACCGGGTCACGCGTGTAGGACGTGTCATCCGGCGTCTACGCATCGACGAGCTGCCCCAACTGTTGAACGTGCTGTCGGGCGAGATGAGTCTGGTCGGTCCGCGGCCTGAGCGTCCGTATTTCGTGGATCAGCTGACGCGCGAGATACCGTTCTACTCGGTGCGTCACAGCGTCAAGCCGGGGGTTACAGGATGGGCCCAGGTTCGATACCAGTACGGTGCTTCGGTGGACGACGCGATGCAGAAACTGCAATACGACCTGTACTACGTGAAGAACCACAATCTGGCCCTCGATATCCTCGTGCTTTTCGAAACGGTCCGGGTTGTGCTGACGGGCGAAGGTGCACACTAAGCCGCTGCCGAAGCGGTTGCCGCCTTGCTGTGTGCATCGGGAGATCTCCGTCAGCTGCGTAGCTTTGCGACGCTAAGGTCAGGGGACTGATTTGTCAGAGTCGGCTGGTGTGGCATACGGCATCGCTTGCGGTGCGTACACGCTGTTCTGGATTTACCTGCTTCTTGGCTGGCGCAAGCGGCCGCGTGGCGGAGCCCTCCTGCTGGCTGTCGGGGCGAGTGCCCTGTGGACGCTTGCAAACGTCTTTGTCGTCCGTAACCCTTCATCGACGGCTCTTACGCTGGCGTGGATGAGTGACACAGTTCGTCAGGTCAGCTGGTTGGCGTTTGTGATCATTCTTCTGCACGCCGTCAATGCACGCGTGGTGCGTTGGCCGATCGTTGCCACGGCAATCGTGGCAATCGCACAGTTGCTCGGTGTGTTCGGAGTCGAGGCTGGGTTCTTGTCGCAGACTAACTTGCACCTGGGTAGTTTTCTGGCAGGAGCGGTGCTGGGGTTGGTACTGATCGAGCAGCTGTTCCGGTCCGTGCCCGCGGAGTCGCGATGGGCCTTGAAGCCGCTATGCCTGGCGCTCGCGGCCAGTTATGTCTTCGAACTGTACCTTTTCGCGGATGGGTTCCTGTTTGGTCTGTTGGATGCGGATGTATGGGCGGTGCGCGGCATCGCTCATGCGTTGACGCTTCCGCTCGTCGCGGTGTCGGCGGGGCGCAATCCCGATTGGGCTCTCCGCATTACGGTTTCGCGAGACGCAGTGTTCCATTCGACAGCCTTGGCGCTCTCAGGGGCCTACCTTCTGGTGATCGCGGCGGCCGGGTATTACGTGCGCTTCGTCGGGGGCGATTGGGGGCGTGCGCTCCAGTTGACCTTGCTTTTTGCAGGCCTCCTGCTTTTGAGCGTGTTCGTGGTATCGGGGGCGCAACGAGCAAGGTTGCGTGTGTTCCTGAACAAGCACCTGTTCCCGTACCGTTACGACTATCGGAGCGAGTGGTTGCGGTTCACGCAGGCCCTGTCCTCGGCTGACGGTGCGCTCGACCTGGGTGAGTCGGTGATCAAGGGGCTGTCCGACCTCGTGGAGAGCCCCGGGGGAGTGCTTTGGCTTCGGGAGTCGGGGGGACACCGCTATTGCGTCCAGTCGCGGCTCAACCACCCGGCGATCGCGGTGACGGAGGACGAGGGCAGTTCGTTCTGTCGATTTCTCGCGGAACGCGAATGGGTGATCAATCTCGAGGAGTACCGGTCAGGCTCGACTAACTACGCGATGTTGGAGCTCCCTCTGTGGTTGTCCGAGATCTCGAGCGCCTGGCTGGTTCTTCCCCTGAAATCCGGGGGCGTTCTCGTGGGTTTCGTGCTGCTTAGTGCGCCAAGGACGCCGGTCGACGTGAACTGGGAGGTTCTCGACCTGCTGAAAACAGCGCAGGCGCAGGCAGCGAGTTATCTGTCACGCATGCAGGCGATGGAGGCCTTGATCGAGTCCAGGAAGTTCGACTCGTTCAATCGCATGTCTGCATTCGTTGTTCACGACCTGAAGAATCTTGTTGCGCAGCTTTCCCTGATGTTGAAGAACGCGGAGCGGCACAAGCATAACCCGGCGTTTCAGGAAGACATGCTGGAGACCGTTGCGAATGTGGAGTCGCGCATGCGCGGCCTGATGGGGCAGTTGCAGGAGAAACGGTCGATCGATCCGCCGCGGCGCGTGGAAATCAACGGTCTGGTCGAACGTCTGAGGCTGGCGAAGCGTCACCAACGCCCTCCGATCGAGTTTGAGGCGGGGGAGGCAGGGGCCGTCGAGGTCATTGCGCACCCGGAGCGACTTGAACGCGTCATCGGCCATGTGTTGCAGAATGCGCTGGAAGCGACACCAGACGATGGTAGGGTGGTAGTAAGCATCAAGCCGATGGGCGAAGGTTCGGTGGTCTTGAGCGTTGCCGACAACGGATGCGGCATGACGAAGGAATTCGCTCGGGAGCGATTGTTCCGGCCATTCCAGACCAGCAAAACGGGAGGAATGGGCATCGGTGCATTTGAGGCTCAGCAGTACATCCGGGAGATCGGGGGCAGCATCGCAGTGGATAGCGAACCCGGGGAGGGGACTCGCGTAGCGATCACACTGCCGGTAGTTGTCCGCGACGTGCGGGATGAAATAAAGACCGTGGTGATGACGCAGGGATTATGAACGACAAGAGACGTACGCTTCTGGTTGTGGAGGACGATCCTGCGCTGCAGAAGCAGATGCGATGGGCGTTCGATTCGTTCGAAACCGTTGTCGCGGATGACAGGGAGAGCGCGCTCGCCCAGTTGCGCCGCCATGAGCCCGCTGTCGTCACGATGGACCTCGGCTTGCCGCCAAATCCGGATGACGTGAGCGAAGGTTTCCGGCTCTTGGGGGAGATGTTGGTGCTGGCCCCGGAAACGAAGGTAATCGTCCTCACAGGTCAGCATGATCGCGAGAACGCGGTGAGGGCGGTCGCAATGGGCGCCTATGATTTCTTCGGCAAGCCCTTTGAGCCGGAACTGCTCGCGCTGACGATCGACCGTGCATTTCGCCTGCATGACCTGCAGGCGGAGAATCATCGTCTCATGGCCCAGCAGACCAGTCCTCTTTCCGGAGTCATCACTCGGGATCCCGGGATGTTGAAGGTGTGTCGGACCGTTGAAAGGGTTGCGTCGGCAAATGTCACTGTGGCATTGCTTGGCGCGAGCGGGACGGGCAAGGAGATTCTGGCGCGCGCGTTGCACGCATTGTCGTCGCGATCCAAGGAACGATTCCTTGCGATCAACTGTGCGGCGATTCCTGAGAATCTGCTGGAAAGCGAGTTGTTCGGTTACGAGAAAGGCGCCTTCACCGGGGCAGCCAAGCAGACGCTGGGAAAGATCGAAACGGCACACAAGGGGACCTTCTTTCTCGACGAGATCGGTGACTTGCCGATGTCCTTGCAGGCGAAGCTGCTCCGTTTTCTGCAGGAGAGAGTCGTCGAACGTATTGGGGGGCGCGAGGAGATTCCGGTCGATGTTCGGGTCGTATGTGCGACGCACAGGGACCTGAAAGCGCAAATCCAGGCCGGGCTTTTTCGGGAGGATCTTTACTATCGGCTCGCCGAGATTGTCATCGATATCCCACCCCTGCGGGAGCGAGACGGCGATGCCGTGTTACTGGCGCATGCGTTCGTCCAGCGCTTCGCGAAGGACAACGGGCGCGGGGCCATGCATCTCGGCGAGGATGCGCTCGCCGCAATCGAGGCGCATCCCTGGCCAGGAAATGTGCGCGAGCTGGAGAACTGCCTCAAGCGTGCGGTAATCATGGCGGAATCCAGCCGGATCACCGCGGAGGATCTCGGGCTCGATGCGGCGGAAACGGATCTGATGGAGCTCAATCTGCGTCACGTCAGGGACGAGGCCGAGCGACGGGCAGTGATCAGGGCTCTGGCGCGAACCAACGGCAATATAGCGCGCGCGTCCGATGCGCTTGGCATCAGCAGGCCGTCCTTGTACGACTTGATGAACCGCTTTGGATTCAAGAAGGAGAGTTGACGTGTCCCGTCCGACGCTTTTCCCGCAGTCCAGACGGCAGGTTGCGCTGGCCTTCCTGTTTTCGGGTTTGATTGCCGGCTGCGGCGCGAGCCCCGATTCCATGGTGGCTTCGGCTCGCGATTATCTTGCAAATAACGATCTCCAGGCAGCGAGCATTCAACTCAAGAATGCGTTGCAGGAAAACCCGAAGCTCGCCGAAGCACGATACCTGCTCGGAGCCGTGAACCTCAGGCAGGGGAATTCGACTGCCGCCGAGAAAGATTTTCGTCGCGCGTTGGAGTTGGGCAGTTCCGTCGAACAGGTGAGCCCGCTTCTGGCGCGTGCGATGGTGCAGATGGGACAGTTCGAGCAGGTCATCAAGGAATTTGGGGATACCAAGTTCCAGGATCCGGTGGCGAACGCCCAACTCATGGCGAGCGTCGGAGATGCCTATCTCGAACGTAAGGATTTTTCCAAGGCACGTGAGGCGTTCGAAGCAGCGTTGACGTCGAATGCGGACGACGTTCCCGCTCGAATCGGCCTTGGCCGTATGAAATACCTGACGGGAGACGTTGACGGTGCGTTGGCGGAGGCTGAGGCCGTGCTGGCCCGGGGCGTGGGGGGGGCGGAGGCAGGCGATGCCCACGCATTGCGTGCTGACGTGTTGCTTGCTCGGAAGCAGGTCGACGACGCTCTCGCAGCGCTACACGAGGCGGTGAAGTTTCGCCCGTCATCGGTTGCATATCACTTTGCACTGATCTCGTTGCTGCTTGAGCGCGGCGACATGAGTGCGGCTGCGGAGCGACTTGCGGCGATGGAGAAGGTCGCGCCGAAGCACCCGCTCACGCACTATCTGTTCGCGCTGCATGACCTTCGAAGCAGTAAGGCGGCTTCGGCTCGCGATCACATTGCGGAGACCATTCGATTGGCGCCCGAGTACCTGCCCGGACGTCTGCTGGCAGGTTTGATTCACGCCAGCCTGAACGAGCATGTCGTTGCGCGCGAACATCTGGCGATGGTGGTCGGTCGTGTTCCTCAGAACAGGAGCGCCCGGTTGGGGCTTGCGCGATTGGAGCTTGCTGCAGGTGACCCCGAGAAGGCAATGGAAACGCTCAAGCCCCTCCTTTCCGTAAAGACTCCAGATCCCGAAAGCCTGCAACTGGCTGCGCGCATTCAGCTGGCCCAGGGCAAGCTGGATGCGGCCTCGGAAACGTATGAAAAGCTTGTTGCCGTGCGGCCTTCCGACGAGCTGGCACGCACGCAGCTGGGGGTGGCCCGTCTGCTCGAGGGCGACGCTGCGGCCGGTTTGAGCGATCTCGAGACCGCTTCGACGCTCGAAGGGAGTTCCGGAGCGGCCGATTTTGCGTTGGTGATGGTGCATTTGCGACAGGGCGAACTCGACAAGGCGGCTGCTGCGCAACGCAGGCTCGAGGAAAGACGTCCGGATGACCCCCGTACTTACATGCTGCAAGGCGGAATCGCACTTGCGAAGCGGGATCTCGCCAGCGCAAGGCTCTCGTTTGAAAAAGCGCTTACGCTCAAGAGCGATTACCTGCCGGCTGCAGTGAATCTCGCTCGCATGGATCTGGCGGAAAGGAAGCCTGAGGATGCGCTGGAGCGTGTCGAGGCAATCGTCGCCAAGCATCCTGATAACATCGCAGCTTCTCTCCTGTTGGCGAACCTGCAGAAGGCGACCGGTGCCGCCCCGGACAAGGTGCGTGGAACCCTCGAGCGCGTCAGCCGTGCGAACCCCACGGAAGCGACGCCGAAACTTGCCTTGGCCGCGGAGGCTTTGGGGCAGAGGGATGCGAAGAAGGCGATTTCGATCGCTCAGGAAGTCATCGCCGCCCATCCGGATGATCCGCGTGCGCACGAGATGATGGGCCGAGGCCAGTTGCTGGCGGGTGACCTCCAGCAGGCGATCACTGCGTTCAACAAGCAGGTGAGTCTGCAGCCGAAACTGCCGGCACCGTTGATCCGGCTCGCGGATGCACAACAACTGGCCAAGGATTCCGCTGCCGCGGAGCAATCCTTGCGACGGGCGCTCGGGTTGAAGCCGGATTTGATCGATGCGCAGCAGCGACTCGCCGCATTGCTTGCAGGAACGCAGCGACTCAAGGAGGCGATTGCGGTTGCCCATACGGTACAGAAGCAAAGGCCTAAGACACCCGTTGGTTGGAATCTGGAAGGCGATCTGTACCTTGTCGCAAAGGACTACCCATCTGCGATCGTCGCTTACAGGAAATCGTTCAGTGTCAGGCCGACGGCAGAGACGGTGATCAAACTCTATGCCGTTCAGATTCAATCCGGTAAGCAAAAAGAGGCTGAGAAATCGGTTTCCGAATGGTTGCGGCAGGAGCCGAAGGATGTACGGGTGCGTTCTTATCTTGCCGAGCGGGCTTTTGCTGCCCGGCGATTCGATGAGGCCGAACAGTTTTATAGAAAGCTCGATGAGCTTAAACCGGACACGCCCCGAGTCCTCAACAATCTGGCGTGGATCGCCGGCCAACGTAGGGATCCGAAAGCGATGGGGCTGGCTGAGCGGGCGGTAAAGTTGGCTCCGGAAGATCCCAATATCCTCGGGACCTTAGGTGTACTGCAAATCGATAGCGGCCAGCCGGAAAACGGGATTGAGAACCTCCGAAAGGCGGTGACTCTGGCGCCTACTGCACCGGCTCTGCGTCTCAATCTCGCGAAAGCATATGTGAAAGCTGGTCGCAAGCAGGATGCGGCGAAAGAGGCGGATTCTCTTTTGCAGTCGCTACCGCAGAACAGTCCCCTGCGTGCAGAGATCATGGCGCTGAAGGAGAAGCTATGATTGCGTCAGTTGTCCGAATTATGTTTTTTGGGTTATGTCTGGGGTGCAAATCATGACTACGGTCGCCGTTATCGGTCTGGGCTATGTCGGCCTGCCGCTTGCCGTTGAATTCGGGAAGAAGTTCAAGACCTTGGGGTTTGATCTTTCGGCCAGCAAGGTAGCAGCATATCGCGAGTATTACGATCCGACCGGTGAGGTTTCAGGCGAGGATTTGCGCGCTGCGACGATGCTCTCGTGCCATGCGGATGCGGGTGTGATCGCCGAAGCGGATTTCGTCGTCGTCGCAGTACCGACACCGGTGGGTGAGGCACACCAGCCCGATTTTTCGCCACTGGTCGGGGCATCGCGGACTGTCGGACAGAACCTGAAGCGAGGGGCGATCGTCGTATTCGAGTCGACGGTGTATCCCGGTGCAACCGAGGAAGTCTGCATCCCGATCATCGAGCGTGAATCCGGCCTGAAGTGGAAGGACGGCTTTTTCGTCGGCTACTCTCCGGAGCGCATCAATCCGGGCGATAAGGAGCGCACGGTCACGAAGATCGCGAAAGTGGTATCGGGGGATACGCCCGCGACACTGGCGAAGGTTCGCGAGGTCTACGGGGCGATCATTACCGCAGGGGTCTATGCTGCAAGCTCGATCAAGGTCGCAGAGGCGGCGAAGGTCATCGAGAACACGCAGCGGGACCTCAACATCGCATTGATGAACGAACTGGCGGTGATCTTTCACAAGATTGGAATCGACACGCTCGAGGTGCTCGAAGCCGCAGGGACGAAGTGGAACTTCCTGCCGTTCCGTCCGGGCCTCGTCGGGGGACACTGCATCGGCGTCGATCCCTACTACCTGACGCACAAGGCGGAAATGCTGGGTTACCACTCGGACGTGATCCTGGCTGGACGGCGTATCAATGACGGGATGGGCAAGTACGTTGCCGAACAGACCGTCAAGCAGATGATTCAGGCGGGGCATCCGGTTCGAGGCTGCGACGTCATCGTACTGGGGCTCACCTTCAAGGAAAATTGTCCCGATCTGCGCAACAGCAAGGTCATCGACGTGATCCGGGAGCTGCGCAGTTTCGGCTGCAGGGTGCATGTCCATGATGCCGTTGCCACATCGTCGGAGGCCGAGCATGAGTATGGCGAGGCCCTTGTGTCCTGGGAGGAGCTGCCGCGCGCGACGGCCGTGGTTGCAGCGGTCTCGCACAAGGCGTACCTGGAAATGCCGCTCACGAAGATCACCGAAAGATTGTTGCCGAACGGTATTTTCGTCGATGTGAAGTCGGCGTATGACCGCGACGCGATGGCGGCGTCCGGGGTATCTGTCTGGCGGCTGTAGCGGGAGCGGTCGCATTTCGCTAGCGGTGTGCCATGCGGGAGGCCATGATGAGGCGTGGATTGTATGTAAGCCGAAGCCTTCATTTGCTGGGGGCCGCATTGCTTGCCGCCGGATCGCACGCGTCGATTGCTGCGAAGGGCGATCCTGTCGAGTTGGCGGGGCCCGCCGTTGAGGCAGTTTTCGTAGATCACGCGCGCTACCTGGCGGAGCTTGCGGTGGCCCATGAGCACGGTGAGGGGGTGGAACGCGAACCTGCAAGGGCTGCCGCGCTGTATTGCGAGTCTGCGCGTCTGGGCAATGTCGAGGCGATGTATTCGCTCGGCTGGATGTACGCCAACGGGCGGGGCTTGGACCGCAATGACGCCTATGCGGGAACGCTGTTTGCGATGGCCGCATTTTTCGGGCATCCGCAGGCCGATCAGATGCGCCGATTCACCGGCGAATATGTTGGGGCCGTGCCTGACTGTCTGCAGCCTCCCCCCGATGAGTCGCTGGATCCGGGCTGGAGTGCCGAAGCGCACATCGCCGCACTGTCGGCGCAGCGCAAGCAACTGGCGCGACTCGTGGTCGATCTCTCCGCCGAATACGCGATCAGCCCGAGACTCGCGCTCGCGATTGCACTGACCGAGTCGAACCTCAACGCGGAAGCAGTTTCGCCGAAGAATGCGATGGGGGTGATGCAGCTGATCCCGGATACCGCGGCGCGCTTCAACGTGCGAAAACCCTTCGACCCCGAGGAGAATATCCGGGGCGGTCTAGCGTATCTGCGTTGGCTCCTTGCCTATTTCCGCGGGGACATTGCCATGGCTGCGGCCGGATACAACGCCGGCGAGCGTGCCGTCGATCGCTATCGGGGGGTGCCGCCGTACGCCGAAACGCAGGCCTACGTTGCGCGTATCCTGGCCTTCATGCAGCGGCGCAAGCATGCATACGACAGCCGTATCACGGAGCCGAGCCCGGCCGCGCCTGCTTTGCAACTCGTCAGCGACCGCGGGGGAGGTTCGTGAAAAGAGCCTGGTATCCCGCGTTGTGTGGTGCGTGGATGTCGCTTGTCGTGCTTTGTACTGCCATCCCCGTTCCGCGCCTGGCGGTCGCAGGTCTCGTCGAAGTGCTGCCGCGACTGAAGCCCTCGGTGGTTGCCGTGGGAACGTTTCAGCGGACGCGTTCCCCGCAATTCCGATTCCTGGGCACGGGATTCGCAGTCGGAAGTGGTCGCCTTGTCGCGACCAATGCACATGTCGTGTCGTTGCCGGTTTCAGATGATCAGTTGGAGTCCCTGGTCGTCGTCGTGCCGGGTGCCTCACAAAGCGCCATCCGCAAGGTTGCGAAGGCGGCGGTCGACCCGAATACCGATCTTGCTGTCCTGCGGCTCGACGGCCAGCCCCTGCCCGCCTTGCCGCTCGCCGATGCAAGTTTCGTTGCCGAAGGCCAGCCGATTGCATTCATGGGGTTCCCGATCGGCAGCGCACTGGGACTCACTCCGGTCACGCACCGGGGCATCATCGCCGCAGTGACGCCGATCGGCATTCCGCAGGCGAATTCCCGCCAACTCAATCCGGCGTTGATCCGGCGACTCGCAGGGGACACGTTCCGTGTCTATCAGCTCGATGCAACGGCATATCCGGGCAATAGCGGCAGCCCGGTGTTCGACCCGGACACTGGTGAGGTGCTCGGCATCGTGAATATGGTTTTTGTGAAAGGTACGAAGGAGAACGCGTTGAGTGCGCCGTCTGGAATCACCTACGCGATTCCCGTCTCGCACCTTCGTGCTTTGCTGACGGATGTCCAGTGATCCTGGTCCCCCCGGCGAGAATCGAACTCACATCTAGCGCTTAGGAGGCGCTCGTTCTATCCATTGAACTACAGGGAGGGGCGCGCAATTCTATCCGGTTGCGCGCCGCGCACCAAGTGCGGCGCGTAACCGGTATGGGCGCTCAGGGGTCGATCGCAGCGTGCGGCTTCGGTTCGGCGTCGCGTTCGGGCGTCATCTCGGTACGCTCGTTGCGCGGTGGAAACAGAAAGTCCCGAGGGCGCGAGAGGAAGCGCCTAAGGGTCATCCAGACCAGGGTGCGGCCCTGGGCGAAGGTGATCCGGCGCGCACGCATCGCCACGTATAGCGTCAGGGAGAAGCTGACGCCCAGATTGGTGAGGCCGATCAGCACAATGCCGCAGGCGGCGAGGGCGGCGGCTTGCCAACCCAGGGCGAAATCGAGGCCTGCGCTGGCGTACCCGACATAGGCGGAGGAGAAGGCGATGTGGCGGATGTCGAGGGGGAGACCGAACAGCACGCCCACTGCGGTGACGCCACCGAGCAGGAAGCCGAAAAAGAAGTTGCCAGCGAGCGCCCCGAGGTTGTTCTCGACGTAGCGGGCGATGCGCTCCATGCGGTGTGCGCCGAGGAGGCGACGCGGCCAGCGCAGCTGCAGGAGACGCTCCGGAATGCGTGCATAGGCGCACAGGTTGTCGTAATAGCCGGCGATGAGACCGGAGAGGAAGAGACAGACGCCGGCGATTGCGGCAAAGAACACAGCGCCCCCGGCTGGATCGATCTCGTCCAGCAGCGTAAGCGCTTTTTCCGGCGACACGAAATTGGCGCCGGTAGTGGCGTGAACGACAAGTGCGATCACCATCGCGGCGGGGATTGCCACACCGACGTTGCCGATGATTGCAGCGAGCTGGCTGCGCACCGTCCGGGCAATCAGGTCGACCAGGTTGTCAAGATCCCGACCCTTCCCTTGGGTCTCGCCGATCGACGCGGCGATCGCGTTGGCCGTCATGGCCGGCTGTTTGGTGGCAACGGTGCCGCCGATGATGTGGATGATGACGAAGCCGATGCCGTAATTGAGGCAGAAACTCAGGGCGGACGTGAGCGGCGCGTGGCCGAGCTTTGCGAGCACGAGCTTGAAGGCGGCCATGCAGGCGATGATCAGTCCGCCCAATGCGGCGGACTGCAGCATGCCGAAGTATTCGCGGCGGGAGGTCGTGATGTAGCGTTCGCCAGTCTTGCCCGCGCTCTCGGTCATGCGTAGCGAAAGCAATTCGATGTTCTTGCCGAGATAGTCGGAGAGGCGGTGTTTGCGGCATTCGGAGCGGACAAGCTCCTTGAAGAGATCGACGATCTCGGGCGCCACGTCCGCGAGCATGCGGCGTTGTCGCAGTCCTGCAAGCAGGCGCAGCAGGCGTGCTATGCGTCGGAGGTGCTGGCGCAGGCGTTCGAGCTTGAAGGTCAGGGTGAGGCTGGTGCCGAGCTTGGTGGCGCGCCGGCGAATGCGCAGCAGGGCTTCCTCGCACTGGTCGAGCATGACCTGGACGTGCCTCTCGTCCTCCACGAGTGTCGCCGGTGTTTCCCACCACTGCGCGTAATTGCGGATGTAGGCGATCAGCTCGGCGTTCTGCGCGAGAAAGGCCGATTCGTGTTCTTCGAGTTCAGGATCGATACGGATGAACTCGGGGTCCAGGCCGATCGCGCTGACGTGATAGGACAGCACACGAAGCGCCTCGAGAATTTCGGCGATTCCTTCGGGCAGGGTGCGGCTGTCGGTTTCCGATGCGGGCGCCTCGTCCCCGAGGACGGTGCAGATCAGCTCGCACCACAGTTGGTCGGCGACGGCGTTGACCCACACTTCGTCGTCGCCGCGCCAGAACAGCAGGGCGAGCACGTCCTTCATGTAGGCAGTGTCGAGGTAGTCGGGAAGCAGCCGCCCGGAGAGGCGGCGTGCCGTTTCGGAGAAGAAACCGGTCGACGGAAGCAGTCCGGACGAAGCGTAGAGCGACACCTGCTTGTGCTCGCGGAACAGCCGGCGGAACGCCGCGTTCAGGCGCCGGCGCAGCTCCGGACGCGCCTTGAGCGTATCGATGAGCTGCCGTAGCCTGGATTCCGCACCCGCGGCATCGCCGGCACTGGGTGGGCGCAGCTGGCCGATCAGGTCCTTCCACTGTGCGAGTTCGTCGCATTCGGGGGTATCCAGGCGTTCCAGCAGTCGATCCATCCGGTCTCCATTCGTGTGGTCGCGGTCATGTGATGTTGCAGTGCGCAAAAATCGGGCGAGCCTTGCATCTTAACAGACCGCTAAAATGCGAATCCTTTACCGCGAGTAACATCCCATGCCGCTTCTTTCCGTCGACAACGCTTGCCTTGCCTATGGTCACGTCGATCTACTCGACCGCGCCGAGTTTCAGCTCGATGCGGGGGAAAGGGTTGCGCTGATCGGCCGCAACGGTTCGGGCAAGTCCAGTCTGCTGAAGGCCCTGGCCGGCCAGGCAATGCTGGATGACGGCACGGTGTGGCGCCAGTCCGGCCTCAAGGTCGCCTATGTGCCGCAGGAGGCGGAATTCGCCCTCGATCGCGACGTGTTTGCGACGATCGCGGACGGACTGGGCGACGCAGCGCGCCTGCTCGTCGAGTATCACGATGCGATGCATGCCGTCGCTGAGTTCGCGAGCGCAGAGGCCCTGGCGCGACTCGATGCCCTGCAGCACGAAGTGGATGCGGCCGACGCGTGGCGGCTGAACCAGCGTGTCGACGAGATCATCGTCCGTCTCGCGCTTCCGGGCGATGCGCTGGTGTCCAGCCTTTCGGGGGGCGGAGTCAAGCGCGTGGCCTTGGCCCGGGCGTTGGTTTTGGAGCCGGATCTGTTGTTGCTCGACGAACCGACCAACCATCTTGACCTCGACGGCATCGTCTGGCTCGAATCGCTGATCCGGGAGTTCCGCGGCGCGGTTGTCGTGATCACCCACGACCGGGTGTTCCTCGACAACGTTGCAACGCGCATCGTCGAGCTCGATCGCGGAAAGCTGAGCAGCTACCCGGGCAAGTTCGGCGACTACCAACGGCGCAAGGTCGAGGAGCTGGAGGCTGAGGCGAAAGCCAGCGCTCGCTTCGACAAGGTCTTGGCGCAGGAGGAGGTGTGGATACGCAAGGGTGTCGAGGCCCGTCGCACTCGCAATGAAGGGCGCGTGCGACGGCTCGAGGCCTTGCGGCGCGACCGCGCTGCCCGGCGCGACGGTCTGGGGAACGTCAAGCTCGCGGTGGACAAGGGCGAGCAGAGCGGCCAGATGGTTGCGGAACTGACCGACGTCACCAAGCGTTTCGGCGATCGCGTGGTGGTGCGCGACTTTTCGACGCGCATCATGCGCGGCGACCGCGTCGGCCTGATCGGTCCGAACGGAGCGGGGAAAACCACGCTGCTCAAACTCATCCTCGGCGAGATTGGTCCGGATTCGGGGACTGTGCGCCGCGGAACGCGCCAGACGGTCGCTTATTTCGACCAGCTGCGCGCCCAGCTCGACCCGGAACTGCCACTGACCGAGGTGATCAGCCCGGGATCGGACTTCGTTGAGATCGGGGGCGAGCGCAAGCATGTGATCGGTTACCTCGGCGATTTCCTGTTCGCGCCGCAGCGCGCGCGCTCGCCGGTGAAATCGCTGTCGGGCGGCGAACGCAACCGGCTGCTCCTCGCGCGGTTGTTCGCACGGCCCGCGAACGTGCTGGTGCTGGACGAGCCGACCAACGACCTCGATATCGAGACGCTCGACCTGCTCGAGGAACTGCTCGCGGACTACGACGGCACGCTTTTCCTCGTCAGCCACGATCGGGCGTTCCTGGACAACGTCGTGACCCAGGTGATCGCTGCCGAGGGCGACGGGCGCTGGGGCGAGTACGCCGGCGGGTATGCAGACTGGCAGCGGGTGAAGCAGGCCGCGGCGGAGCGCGAGGCCGAGGAGACGAGGGCTGCGACCCCGAAACCTGCAGCGCCGTCCGCGCCGAAGGCGCCGGCTGCGAAGGGCGGGAAGTTGTCGTTCAACGAAAAGCGCGAACTTGACACCTTGCCCGACCGCATTGCCGCGCTGGAGGCGGAGCAAACAGCATTGCATGCAAGGATGGCCGACCCGGCGCTGTATCAGCAGGCGCCGCAGGAGGTGGCGCGCATCAAGGGGCGTCTGGACGAGCTCGAGGCGGAGATCGAGAATGCGCTGGTGCGCTGGGAGGCGCTTGAGGGCCGCGCCGGCTGAAGTCTACCGCGCAAGGCCGCCGACATTGTTGAACCAGGCCGCCGCAGCGGCAGCGGACGCGAAGAATACGGCGATGTGATACACCGACCACCAGCGATAGCGCGTGGCGAGCCGGTTCGGGTCGAGGTCGGAAACGAGGAACAGCGACTTCGATGCGGGTTTTCGTACGACGTGCGCTTCCGGGGCGGAGAGGGTCTCGTCGCGCAGTTTAGTCACTTCGCGGCGAGCCTGGCTTCGCGCCAGCTCCCATTCGCGGAGATCGATTTCGCCGTCGCCGTCGAGGTCGAAACGTTCGAGCAGGCGCTTGCGGTCCGATTTCCAGTGATCCAGTAGCTCGCGCGTCTGGCACCCGATGTCGAAATCGGGCGCGACGCTGCCGAGCGTGGCGAATTCTCCGAGCACATAGATGCGGTCCCGGTCGATCAGGCACCATTGCGTGTGCCGCGTATCGCCCTGCGTGTAGGTTTCCTTCCGGCTGACCATCATGTCGGCGCCTTCGGGATCGACGGCACATACGCCGCTGCCGTCATCGAGCAGGAAGGACGCGTCGCTCTCGTCGGTGGAGACATGGCGCCATTTGCCGTCGCTCTGCCGGCGCTCGGTTTCCACGCGATACCAGAGCACGGGGAGTCCGTTTACCGGCGACAGCAGCGGTGTTCCGTCAAAGGGGCGGCCGCGGCCGGTCAGCTCGACGTAGCCTTGGGCGGCGGATGCAATGCGCGATGTCGGCGTGTCGGAGATCATGCGTGCCGCCCTGAGCGAGCGCAGCCAGCCGACGAGTCCGCTTGCGACGAGAACGCCGATGCCGAGACCCCAACCTTTGCCGGGTGCGGTCTTGAGCATGATCACGACGGTGAGGAAATGCAGCGTCGGCAGCGTGACGTTCGCGATGTCGCGGCGCAGGCGGGTCAGCATACGGCGGTTGGCCGTCCGGTCAGGTGCTGAACAGGGTCTTCAGGTCGACGTCCGACTTTTCGGCGCTCGCGAATTCGAGCAGAGGCCTGGGTTCGAACTGGAACATGCGGGCGACGAAGACGTCGGGGAATTGCTCGATGCGTACATTGAGCAGATTGACCGCCTCGTTGTACCACTCGCGGCGGTCGGCGATGCCGTTCTCGAGGGCGGTGATGCGCGTCTGCAATTGCATGAAGTGCTCATTGGCGCGCAGCTCGGGGTAGGCTTCGGCGACGGCGAAGATCTGCCCCAGTCCGGCTCGCAGCATCCCTTCCGCCTTGCCGAGCGCTGCGACGTCCTGATGTTCGCGCGCGCTGGCGACGCGCGCGCGCGCTTCGGTGACCCGCTGCAGCGTTTCCTGCTCGAACTGCTTGTATTGCTTGCAGACCTCGACGAGTTTGGGCAATTCGTCGTGCCGTTGCTTCAGCAGCACGTCGATGTTGGCCCATGCCTTGGCAATATTGTGCTTGAGCCGGACGAGGCCGTTATAGACGACGATCGCATACAGCAGGGCGATGACCAATGCGCCCAGCGCGACGGCAGCGGATATGCTCATAGTTATATCTCCCCTTGTTGCCGCAGCATGATATACGCAATTTGCGGCAAGCCGGCTGTGGTGACGGCACGCGGGCGGCTCAGGTCGCCGGCGGGAAAAAGCGGTGGAGTTCTTCGGCCGGGGTCCCAAGGCGCGTGAGCAGCTGTTCCGGGCTCATGTGGACGAGCTTGCCCACTTCCGCGATGTCGTCGGGCAGGGCGTCGTTGTCCCAGCCCGTCTGCAGGTGCCGTGCAAGGTCCGCCGCCAGCCGCACGTTGCGCACGCGCGGATTGTCCGCCTGGTCCGCATCCATCAGGGTGATGAGCAGTTCGGGCAGATTCCAGGCGCGCACCAGCGCTTCCTGTATCTCCAGCGCGGTGGCGCCGAAGACGGTGCGTTGCGCCTCGCTCCGCCGCAACCAGCGGTTTGCGCGCTGCATTTCGAATACCCGCAGGGTCATCGCCGGCGCGAAGGTCCAGCACATGATCTCGACGGCGTCGGTCAGCAGCGCCGCTACCATGATCTCGTCGACATCGAGGTCGTGGCGGAGAATGGCCCAGTCGCGCGCGAAGTGCGCCGCGCGGCGTGCGCGGCCGATGGACTTGAGCACGCCGACCAGTGCCTGCGGATGCGCTGCCAGGCGCTCCTCCACCGTGCTCATGCCGGAAAAGGTTTCGAAGAACGGCGTCAGCCCCATCATCATGATCGCCCGCTCGACGGTCGTGATGTCGTGATTCTGCCTCGCGCCGCGTCGGGCTTGCAGCGTCGTCAGCAGCTTCATCGTCATCAACGGATCCGCGAGCACGGCGGCCGCCACGTGCCTGGCGCCGGTCGAGTCGTGCGCCGCGAGGGCTTCGAATTCCCGGACGGTCCGGCGCAGCACGGGCACATCCTGTGCCGATACGAATTCGACATAGGCGTCGACCGATGCGAGCGGGGTGTCGATGAAGGCCATGAGGGTCGGGACCAGGCTGATGTCGGAATTATCGGCAGCGGATCGGACGAAATGAAGAGCGGATGCCATTTGCCGGGGTGGCGTGCGGCTATTTGGCTATAATCGGCGCAAAAAGCGCGGCACGGTGTCGCGTCCCGACGAGAGAGGAGTAGAGCGCAAGTGAATACACCCTTCAAGGCTTTTCTGATCGATCAGGACGAAAACAAGAAGATCGTCAGCGGTATGGCGACTCTCGACGCGGCGAATCTGGATGCAGGCGAAGTCCTGATCCGGGTCCATTACTCCAGCATCAACTACAAGGATGCCCTCGCCGCGACCGGTGCCGGCAAGATCATCCGCCGCTTTCCGTGCGTCGGCGGCATCGACATGAGCGGCGAGGTCGTCGAGAGTGCCGACGCGCGCTTCAAGGCAGGCGACAAGGTCATCGCTACCAGTTTCGATATCGGCGTAGCGCATCACGGCGGCTATGCCGAGTACGCCCGCGTACCGGCGGGCTGGGTCGTGCCCCTGCCGCAGGGGCTGGACCTGTTCGAGGCGATGGCGCTGGGCACCGCCGGGTTCACGGCGGCGCTGGGCGTCGTGCGCATGGAGGACAACGGTCTCGCGCCGGCTAACGGGCCGGTCATCGTGACCGGCGCCACCGGCGGCGTCGGCGGCCTTGCCATCGACATGCTTGCGCGGCTCGGCTACCACGTCGTCGCGCTCACCGGGAAGGAAGTCGAAAGCGACTATCTGAAGATGCTCGGCGCGGCGGAGGTGAAGCTGCGCAGCACGATCGACCTCGACAAGGTGCGTCCGCTCGAGGCCGCCCAGTGGGCCGGCGCGGTCGATAATGTCGGCGGCCAGATCCTGCACTGGGTGCTGGCGACGATGAAGCAAGCCGGCACCGTAGCGAGCATCGGCAATGCGGCGAGCTTCAACCTGAACACCACGGTGTTCCCCTTCATCCTGCGCGGCGTGAGCCTGCTCGGCATCGATTCGGGCTACATCGGCTTCCCGATCCGTCAGCGCGTGTGGGATCGTCTCGCGACCGACCTCAAGCCGCGCCATCTTGCGGCCGTGACGCGCACCATCACGCTCGACGAGCTGCCGGACGCCTTCGACGCGTATATCAAGGGTGCGATCAAGGGGCGTACGGTCGTGCGGATCGGCGTCTGAAGCGGCAAGGGGAGATTCCGGCCATGAGCGAACAGGAAAATCAGCCGCTACCCAAGGTGCTGATCGTCGACGACTCGCGCATGGTGCGGGCCTCCATCGTCAAACTCATCCGCGGGCGGTTCGAATTCCGCGAGGAGGCCGACGGCGAAGCCGGCTGGCAGGCATTGCTCGTCGACCCGTCCATCCAGCTCGTCCTCAGCGACATCGGGATGCCCCAGCTCGACGGTTATGGGCTGCTCCAGCGCATCCGGGCCTCCAAGGTGTCGCGTATCCAGGAGCTCCCGGTGATCGTCATTTCCGGTGAGGAAGACGATGCCGTGCGCGAACGCGCCCGCCAGCTGGGGGCCAACGATTTCATCACCAAGGGCATCGGAGCGACGGAGCTTCTGGCGCGCCTCGATTCGCTGACGCGTCTTGCCCAGACACGGCGCGAACTGGAGGAGAGCAGGGCCGCATTGGCTAAGCAGAGCCCGGTCGACCCCGTGTCGGGACTCGTCACCGAGTCCTACATGACCTGGCGCGGCGAACAGGAGCTGGCGCTGGCCCGCCGGCATCAGGCCGACCTCAGCGCGATGCTCGTGGAGATCGATCGCTACGACCAGCTGATCACGACCTACGGCGCCCACGTCGCCCAGCTCGTCGGGCGTAAGCTGTCGGGCATCCTGGCAACGCGGGTGCGCAAGGAGGATACCGTCACCCAGATCGCGCCCTCGCAGTTCGTCGTGCTGTCACCCAGCACCGATCTCGCGGGCATCTGCGCCTTCGCGCTGCGCATGCAGCAGGCGGTGGAAAAGCTGGTGATGACCTACCGCGAGGATCGTATCCGCATCAGCGTGACGATAGGCGTTGCAAGCTCGTCGGTGGACGAAGCGCAAAGTGTCAGCGAGCTGATCGGCATGGCCGTGAAGCGTGCCCAGGCGGGACGGCAGGCGGGCGGAAACCGCGTGGTGGGCGACCAGGGCGAGGTCACCCAGGACGCGGTCGATCGACTGCTCAGGCAGGTCGTGAGCATCGACCAGCTGCTCGGCCAGATCCGCGCCGGCGACGCTGCGGAGATCGACGCGCAGCTGCCGGCGGCGGTCGCCGCGCTGATGCCGCTGCTGCAACTGATCGAGGCCCGCCTCGGCTGCGGGATTCCGCTGGACCGCCTTAGTAACTACAATTCCGGCTCTGGGGCCGGCGCGCAAGGCACGCAGAAGGCCTGAGCCGCTGCCCCCGGAAACAATAACAATAAAGCTGTGAAAGGTGGCGCCGCTGTCCCTTGGAGGAAAGGGGCCGGCGGCGCCGGAAAGCATATCTAAAGCAAGAAGTGCAGGGATCAAAGTAGGGAGAGGAAGCTTATGACTACGTACAAGGAGTTCCACCGCCGTTCCATCGAAAAGCGCGACGAGTTCTGGGCCGAGCAGGCCGGACTCATCGACTGGAACAAGCCCGCAGCGCAGATCTGCGACTTTTCCAATCCGCCTTTCGTGAAGTGGTACAAGGGGGGGGAAACCAACCTTTGCTTCAATGCCGTGGACCGTCACGCCGCAAAGCGCCCGAATGACCGCGCGCTGGTCTACATTTCGACCGAAACCGACGAAGAGAAGGTCTATTCGTTCGCCGAACTGCAGCGCGAAGTCGAGCGCATGGCGGCGATCTACCAGGACCTCGGCGTCAAGAAAGGCGATCGCGTCCTGATCTACATGCCGATGATCGCCGAGGCGGCCTTCGCGATGCTCGCCTGCGCGCGCATCGGCGCGATCCACTCGGTGGTGTTCGGCGGTTTTGCCGCCGGTTCGCTGGCGACCCGCATCGACGACGCCAAGCCCGTACTGATGGTGAGCTCCGACGCCGGCATGCGCAACGGTAAGCCGGTGCCGTACAAGCACCTCGTCGACGAGGCCTGCAAACTGGCCGAGTTCCCGCCGCAGAAGGTCCTGATCGTCGATCGCGGCCTGGACAAGGGCTTTCCGAAGGTTGCCGGTCGTGATGTCGACTACGGCGAACTGCGCGCGAAGCACATGGACGCCAAGGTTCCGGTGACCTGGCTCGAATCGTCCGAGCCGAGCTACATCCTCTACACGTCGGGTACGACCGGCAAGCCGAAGGGCGTGCAGCGTGACACCGGCGGCTACGCCGTCGCTCTCGCCGCGTCAATGAAGCACATCTTCACCGGCGATGCGGGCGAGACGATGTTCTCGACCTCCGACATCGGTTGGGTCGTCGGCCACAGCTACATCATCTACGGCCCGCTGCTCGCCGGCATGGCCACGATCATGTACGAAGGCACGCCGCTGCGCCCGGATGCCGGCATCTGGTGGCAGATCGTCGAAAAGTACAAGGTCACGGTGATGTTCTCGGCGCCGACCGCCGTGCGCGTGCTGAAGAAGCAGGATCCGGCCTTCCTCAAGAAGTACGACCTGTCCTCGCTCAAGCATCTGTTCCTGGCCGGCGAGCCGCTCGACGAAACCACGCACAAGTGGATCATGGACGAGCTGGGCATTCCGGTCATCGACAACTACTGGCAGACCGAGACCGGCTGGCCGATGCTCTCGGCGATCCGTGGCATCGAGAAGACGCCGATCAAGTACGGCTCGCCGAGCTTCCCGGTCTATGGCTACGACCTGCGCATCTTCCGTGAAGACGGGACCGAGTGTGGGGCCGATGAGAAGGGCATCGTCGGTGTCGTGCCGCCGCTGCCGCCAGGTTGCCTGTCGACCGTGTGGGGGCAGGATGACCGTTTCGTCAGCACCTACTTCACCTTGTTCAAGGATCCGGTGATCTTCTCGTCGTCCGACTGGGGCATCAAGGACGCCGACGGCTATCACACCATCCTCGGGCGCATGGACGACGTGATCAACGTCGCGGGTCATCGTCTCGGCACCCGCGAGATCGAGGAAGCCATCCAGGCCCATTCGGCGATCGCCGAGGTCGCGGTCGTCGGTGTGGCCGACCAGCTCAAGGGGCAGATGCCGATGGCCTTTGCGGTGGTCAAGGACGCCTCGCGTGTCGACAGTGCCGAGAAGCGTGCCGTGCTCGAGAAGGAGGTCATGAAGACCGTCGACAACCTCCTCGGTGCCATCGCCCGTCCGGCCCGCGTGCATTTCATCTCCGGTCTGCCGAAGACGCGTTCCGGCAAGATGCTGCGCCGCTCCATCCAGGCGCTGGCAGAAGGCCGTGATGCCGGCGACCTGACCACGATCGACGATCCGAGCATGCTGGATCAGATCAAGGTCGCTCTCGCGGGTTGAGTCTTGGCTTCGGGAGAAAAAACGCGCCGCGAGGCGCGTTTTTTTTGCACGCAGCAAGGGGAAGGATTCTTCCGTGACGGCTGGTGCCGCCCCTTCAACTAACCTCAGGTGGGGCGTCCCGCCTGGGCTACGCGTTCGTAAGCGGTTTCGATCTCTTCGTGAATCGTCCGCCACATCGGTTTCAGCAGAAAACGCATGCCCTTGATGATGCCTTGAACGTCCATCATCGACGGAATACGGGTGCCTCGATGTTCGACAGGCCCGCCGATCTGCCGGACATCGACCCCCAGCTTCGCAAAATGCGAGGCCAGACGAGGCTCGGTCAGGATGAAGAGCGTTTCGATTCCGGCGCGCTCGGCAAGCGCGATTGCGCCCAGATACAGGCCGATCGGAATGTACGGGAAGCGGGGGTGGACTGTCGTGCCGAAGTCCTCGGCGTGGATCGGCGCGTCGGCCGAAGACTCGCCGCGTCGGCGCCTATAGGTCGAGCGCACGGCCAGTCGGGAGACCTCGGCGATCCGCTCGCGAGGCAGGCGGGACGGGTCGATGATCGAGCGGTCGAGCGTTGCGGCGCAGGTACGCTCGAAGGGCAGGGGGGAGTCCGGATCGTCAGTCCTTGTCAGCACGACGCGCGTGCACCCGACCGGTCTAGCGGGCTCCGAACTCGTGCGCAACAGGCAATGCACGCTGTGTGCGTCGTATTCGTCGGTTTCACGTCGATCCGGACGTACCGGCTCGAAGCCGAGTTCCTCGCAATACACCTCGTGCCGAATGCGGTACACGGAGTCGCGCAGCGCGTCGTCGGTTGCCGGATGGATCTCGAAGTACTTCCTGAATCCGTGGCCGAGATTGAATCGGTCGAACAGGAGCAACGCGATCTCCTTGTCGGGGAAGGTGATGAGTCGGGCCGCCAGGCCAGCAGGGATTCGCTTGTTCAATCCGCCCGGGGGGCCTTCGGTGCAGCTATTCTTCGTGCCTAATCATAGTCCATCTTCACGTTTCCCGGTGTGTGCCAAATTCCGCGCTGGAAGACTCCGTACGCAAGTTGCGTCGTGGTTTCTCTCGCGGGCCGAATTCTCTATGATGGATTCGGGGAGCGATCAGGGGGTATGGTGGATACATTATTCGATTACGACGCTGCGTTTGCCCGCAACCTAGGTTGGGTGACCGCGGAGGAGCAGGCAGCACTGCGCGGAAAGCGCATCGCCATTGCGGGGATGGGGGGCGTTGGTGGCGTGCATCTGCTGACCCTCGCGCGCCTTGGGATCGGTGCCTTCAACATCGCCGATTTCGACACCTTTGATCTTGTCAATTTCAATCGCCAAGCGGGGGCGATGATGTCTTCGGTTGGGCGGCCCAAGGTGGACGTCCTGGGTGAGATGGCGCTCGACATCAACCCGGAAATCGCTTTGCATCGCTTCCCAACAGGCCTTTCGGATGCGAACCTCGACGAATTCCTGAAGGATGTCGATCTTTACGTGGACGGCCTCGATTTCTTCTCGTTCGGCATCCGCCGCGCAACTTTCGCTGCCTGCCACCGCCTCGGCATTCCGGCTGTGACCGCGGCGCCACTCGGGATGGGAACGGCCGTGCTTGTCTTCCTCCCGGGGCAAATGAGTTTCGAGGAGTATTTCTGTCTCGAAGGCTGCGATGAGGAGGAAATGTCGATCCGCTTTCTGCTGGGTTTGTCGCCGGGCATGCTCCAGCGTTCGTATCTTGCGGACCCGTCGCGCGTCAATCTGCGCGAGCGGCGGGGCCCCTCGACGATCATTGCTTGCCAGCTTTGCGCGGGAGTGACGGCGGCCGAGTCGCTGAAGATTCTTCTAGACCGGGGCAAGGTGCGCGCTGCGCCGTGGGGCTACCAGTTCGACGCGTACCGGAACCGGATGGTCCGCACATGGCGCCCGGGTGGCAATCGGAACCCTCTTCAACGCCTGGGGCTGTGGATTGGACGCAGGCAGTTGCGGCGAATGCGCGAGCAGGGGGCGCAACGTGGCTGAACGGGACATCTTGTTCAATATCCTTGACCTCGCGCGCTGGGCTCCGAGCGGGGACAACACGCAACCGTGGCGCTTCGAAGTCGTCTCGGGCGACCACATCGTGGTTCGCGGCTTTGATACGCGCGATTGGTGCCTGTATGACTTCGACGGTCGGCCTAGCCACATGGCACACGGCGCGTTGCTTGAGACTTTACGCATCGCTGCAACGGGTTTCGGCCTCGATGCGCGCTGGACCATTCGTGCCGGCTGCGCCGCCACGGCGCCGGTCTACGACGTCAAATTGCACGAGGCCCCCGGATTGGCAGCCGATCCGTTGCTGTCACACATCGAGACGCGAGTGGTCCAGCGCCGACCGATGCATACCACGCCACTCAGCGCGGCGCAGCGCGAGCGCCTGGTTGCTGCAACCGGTCCCGGCTTTCAGGTGCAGTTCTTCGAGTCGTTGGCCGAACGGTTCGAAGTGGCCAGGCTGCTTTGGGGAAGCGCTCAAGTCCGCTTGACCTGCCCGGAAGCTTACGCCGTGCACAAAGAGATCATCGAGTGGGGAGCCCGCTTCAGCACGGATCGTATCCCTGAGGAGGCTGTCGGCGTCGATCCGATGACGGCGAGGCTGATGCGATGGGTGATGCAGAGCTGGGCGCGTGTAGAGTTCTTCAATCGCTACCTTTTGGGAACGGTTGCCCCTCGCATCCAGCTCGATTTCATTCCGGCAATGGCATGTGCGGCCCACGTGCTTCTTCGTCCGCGGAGGCCGTTGACTACGCACGGCGACTACGTTGCAGCCGGGGTTGCGATGCAGAGGCTCTGGCTGACCGTTGCGGCGCTCGGCTTGTACCTTCAGCCACAGATGACACCGGTGATTTTTCGCTGGTATGCCCAAGCGGCTCGTCCGCTATCCGCCAAGCCTGGAATTGATGACGCCGTGCGCCTGCTTGCCGGCCGCTTCGATGCGCTGAGTGGCAGTGGAGCGACGGATCCGTTCGCCTTTTTCTGTCGAGTGGGGAGCGCGAGCCAACCTGTCTCGCGCTCGATTCGGCGGAGCCTCGACGAGCTGATGACGAAGCCGTGACTGCGACCGGCAGGACCTCGCCGCTTCCCCTGTAATGCTCGGGAATGCGAACGGCGTCCGATTCTTGCGCGAGCAAGTGGGAAACCGGAGCCTGCGGGCTTTCTCTCTAGGAGGCATCCTGAATGCGCAAGATCGGAGTGTCGGAGATCCTCATCTTTCTGATTCTTGTCGCCGTTGCCGCCGCCGGTGCCGCCCTCACCACATCGACGCTGGCCGGCAAGCTGCCGCTGGGCGATTTTCGTGGTGTCGTGCTGTGCGGCATTTTCGTGATCACGTTCTATGCGTTCGCGATTGTCGTGTATCGGCTTTTCCTCTCCGTGATGCCGCTGCGCGAGGGGGACATCACACCGGGGTCGCGCGACGAGTTCACCTACAACGTATATGTGCTGTTCTTTCTGCTGCTGTTCTATCCGATCACCCGCAACCATGTTCTTCCGGTGCCGCTCATGCGTGTCATCTATCTGGCTCTAGGCGCTCGGTTGGGCAAGGACACGTACAGTGCGGGGGTGATCCTCGATCCGATCCTGACCGAGGTCGGCTCGAATACGATCATCGGACACGATGCGGTGCTCTTCTCTCATGCCATGGAAGGGGAGCGCCTGGCTCACGCAAAAATTCGCATCGGCTCCAAGGTTACCGTCGGAGCGAAGTCGATTGTGATGTCGGGTGTGACCATCGAGGACGGCGCAATCATTGCTGCCGGTTCCGTCCTCACAAAGGGCATCCATGTCCATGCCGGCGAGGTTTGGGGGGGTAACCCGGCGCGTCGCCTCCGGTGAAGGATCGGTGGCGTTCGTCGGCTGCGACCGTATTGCCCGAAGGTTCGCGCACGCTCCTGATTTTCCTGTCGGATTCTTTTACAGTGGATCGGCGTGTTCGTGAGCGTGATTTATAAGGCGTTGATGTAAAAGAAAAAAAAGATCTGGCGTGGAATTTGCTCCTATTTGGGCGTCGGGCGTTGAATCGCCCCTGTGCCGAATCGGCAACCCCTCAAAAAAGGAGTCTCGCCATGACCAAAAAACTTCCGCGCCGCATCCGTTCCAGCGCGATTGCGGCAGGCCTTGCCCTGGCTCTGGGGTGGGGGATGCCCGCCTTCGCTCAGTCGGATCCCGTCCTGTTCGACGCCGATGGGACCGACGCCAACACGAACACGCAGACCTATGGCTCGTTCGACTGGGCAGTATCGTCCGCGTTGATCGATCAGGGCATTCCCACCACTGGTACGTCATTCAATCTGTATACCCATGCGGTGCTGGATGGTTTTACAGACGTGGGTGGTGACCCGGTCGGCGATCCGGCGAACATGAACACGACCTGGGAGATCACCGCGATCGCGGGCTTTGCGGAAACTGCGACGCTTGCGGGAGCGCCGACGATCGCTCTGGTCAGCGACGGCGGAACGCCGGCTGATGCCACCGATGACGTCTACCAGTTCACGAGCACGATCAACCTGAACCTGGATACGACTGGCACCACGAACTTCTTCGCGGTCTATTACGACGACGTGATCGGCGACGGGACGAAGGCCAGCTCGCTCACCGGTCTCGGCTTCGATGACGGCACGCTGATCCTGTCAGGTACCGTTTCGCAGTTCACGAGCGCCGGCACCTTCACATCGAACTGGTTCTTCGTTGATACGAACGGCAACGGGACCTACGACGCCGGTGAGGAAGCTGCGATTGATCCCGCCACCGGCGATCCGGTCAACGCCGACCGCCTGCTCGACCAGAGCGCGAACGGTGACGATTGGGCAGGGCAACTGACCGCCTACGGTGAAGGTTCGACCTCGATCGAAGTGGATGTCACGTTCCAAGATTCCAACTTCTTCAAGTCGCTGATCACCGCGCTATCGCAGGATCTGTTCTTCACGACCCGCAACAACCTCCCCGTCGATGACACGAACCCGTCGAAGTCCTTCGACACGGACCTCGGTGGTGGCGCGCTGGCTCTGGCGGGTGGTGGGATCAGTCTGGGCACGATCAACTGCGTCAATGGTCCGGATTGCATCCTTGAGACCGACGCGAGCAACTCGTTCCGGACTACCGTGCCCGAGCCTTCGAGCCTCGCGCTGCTGGGCCTGACGCTCGTGATGCTCGGCATCGGCCGCGTTTCGTCGCGGAGAAGGACCGTATGAGGATGATCTGAGCTCCGCAGGCGGGGTGTTTCTGAAAGACGTATCCAGGGTGGCTCGAGGGCGCTGATGTTGTACCCAATCAGCATCACTCGAGCCCTTGTACTCACAAGGGGATGCTGTCATGAAACTTCAAAGGATTTTGGGTTCTGGCGCGATCGCGCTGGTTCCTCTGTTCGTAGCGATGGGCGATGCGGGGGCCGCAAGCCTAATCCTTTTCGATCCGGACGGTAATGGATCGAATCAGCCACAATCGGTGAGTGCCTTCGACTGGGGCAACGGGAATGCCCTGGTTACCGCGCCTGCCGGCGGAGCTCCTGCGATTCCGCTTGGTGTAGCCAATACGAAGTCCGTCCAGACCTATGTTCACGGAGCCCTTAGCGGCCTGTTGAATCCCGGTGGTGATCCCTATCCGGATCCGACCGGCTTCAATTCGACGTTTGAACTGACCTACATCGCGGGCTCGGGTGAGACGGTCACTACCAATGCGAGCGGTTCGGTAGCGACCTTCGCATTCGACGGAACTTCCCAGAGCAACTTCTTTTATCTGTATTACGACGATCTGACTGACGGTTCGGGTAGCAAGGGCGCGTCGCTGAGCGGCCTCGGCTATGGCGACGGAAGGCAGATTCTGCGCGGCGTGGTGGTCGAGATCGTCGGCAACTTCGGAGTCGATGGCTCGGTAGGCTTGCTCGACCAGTTCGGTACCGACAACTGGGCTGGTACGCAGACGGTGAGGGGGCAGGGGTCGCAAAGCATCGCAGTGATGGTGCAGGAAGCAGATCCCGAATTCTTCAAGGGCGGGGTTGAGCCAGGCACGATACTGAATTTTACGACCCAGCAGAACGTACCGTATCTGGAAACCAATCCTTCGCAGAATTTTGAGACGGATTCGGGCGTCGATGCCGCAGTAGTTGGCGCGATCAACGGTGCGACCGGGCCTGAGATGCTGCTTCAGACCGATGCGAGCAACAACTTCGCGTTCATTCCGACGGCGCAGGCATGTCGGGTGACCGGCGGCGGGAACGATACTTCCGGGATCAACGTAGCCGAAGGCGGATGGGACGGAACCTTTGCTGCCGACTCCCTGAAGCCGTCGGTGCTGTTGAAGCCGAGAGGCAAGGCCGCCAAGTCGAGCACCGTGACCGATTACTATGACTATTCATTCGGCGGGCAGGCCGGTGCGAATACGGCCTTGCCACCGCAACCGAAGGGCCAGTGGGAACACAACAACCACAGCAGCCCGAGTGGTCTGAGCTTCGCGTTCCATGGCGGACGGAACGCTCCGGCGGGCACACAGATCGATGAGATCCGTTGTACCGATGAGGGGTGGTGCGAACAGGCGCGCCCGGCGCCGAACAAGCAGATCGACTTCGTTGGCGTGGGTACCTTCAGCAATATCAGCAACAACACCTTCACCGCGAGCGACGGAGTGATCTTCGACGGGATCGACGAGGTTATCCCCGAGCCGAAGGGGCAACGCCCGACTCAGTCTGTGCCGACTTATCACTGGTTCCAGGTGCACATCGAGGATCTTGGGGAGGGGGGTAGCGAGAACCCGAACACGCCGATTCCCGGGGCAAACTGCCCGCCGACCGGATCCGGTAACAACCCGTTCGCGGATCCGCCGGTCACCGACAACATCGCCGATTGCGGTTGCGCAGACTTCTACCGGATCACTATCTACAAGGGCGTGCAACCCGCAGTGGATGCCGACGGGAAGGTCATCCTCGACGCCAATGGCGACGTGGAGGGACTCAACAAGACCGACAAGATCTACGAGGTATATGGCTACATCGATGGTGGCAACTTCCAGATCCACCCGCTGACCGGCTTTGACCTGAAGTAACCGGCGTCTGCCGGCCACACACGACCGCGCTGTCGGGCAAACCGCCCGGCAGCGCGGTTTTTGTTATTGATGGAATGGTGGTGCTGGCTGCAGCAATTCAGGTTGTGGGCAGGATTCGCCCGGCGATCAATTGTTCGAGGTGAGGCGCAAGGTCGGATCGTCGAGGATTACTTGCCGCGGCCTCGCGCAGGCGATGCGCGCAAGCGGCGAAGCTCGGGTCTCCAAGGAGTCTCGTTATTGCCTGCTGCAGGACGGCAGCGCTCGCGCGGTCCGAGCGCACGAGAAGACCGGCGCCAAAGCGCTCGATGGCCTGCATGTTCAGAAATTGGTCCATATTTCGGGCGATCCCCAGCACGGGAACGCCTGCCGTCAGGGCCTGGTTGGTAGTCGGACTGCCTCCGTTGCAGACCACGAGATCCGCATGCTCGCACACCAGTTGACCGGGAAGGTAGTCGAAAACGCGGGTTCGTTGGGACGTGAATTGTGCCGGCAGGGATTTGCCCGCAGAGGCCAACAGTACGCGCGCGCCGGTCGCGTCGAGTAGGGGAATCAGATCCCGCAGCACGCGCGGATCGCCCGAACTGCCCATGGTGACGTAAACCAGGGGAGTGTCCGTGCCGTCCTCGAATGACACAGGGGCAGCAGCGTCGGGCGACCATGCAATTGGGCCGATAAATCTTGCCGTGGCACTTTCACGGACTTCCGGAAACAATTCGGGAAAGTTGGCGAACAGCCGCAGATCGGCATCCGTATAACTTCGCCGAAGGTCGTGGCCCAGGGGTGGAAGTCCGTGACGCGCCCGCAGCACCTCCATCGGCCGCGCGTGCATTTTCAGCGCAAGCGGAGAAATCCTCCGAAATATGGCGTTCGCGATTGAGAGCGGGGCAAAACGGGTTAAGGCAAGAGCGGGCATGGGCGTCTGCAGGGGACGCTCGGGGCTCCAGTAGGCATCGCAGATCGTTGCATAGGGAACGCCGCGCAAGCGCGCGCTGACCGACAGCGACAGGCGAAAATCACCTACTACGACGTCAGGCCGTTCGGCATCGATCAGGGTGTGGTCCGCCTCGACATAGCGGGCAAGCGTATCGATGTCGTACAGGGGAAAGCCATGCTCCAGCCGGCGGGAAAAGACTGACGTTGCCTGGCACTCAAGCGGAAGGACCTTGAATGGGGCTCCCGCAGTCAGCCAGCCGAATGCCGCCGGTCGAGCGAATACGGCGTCGAATCGTTGTGGATCGAGTCCGGACGCCAGAACAAACGGCCGGGCGACATGTGCGAGCGTCGCACCTTCGGCGAAGAAGAGAATTTTCGCTTTGACCATTGTCGAAAGAACGCCGCAGGATGTGTCGCGCGCGGCCCATACTCCATTGATTAAGCGTTAGTCGTGCGCGACGCGGGCGGATTGCGCTGTGTCGATTCTCGCGCTATCCCGCAGCCGATCGTAATGCCCCAGCACCGCGGGTACGTAGCGCATTGTTTCGGCATACGGGGGGATGGCGTTTCCATGGCGCTGAACAGCCGCCTCGCCAGCGTTATATGCGGCGAGTGCAAGCGGCAACGAATCGAAGCGATCCAGCAGTTCGCGCAGATAGCGTGCGCCGCCGAGGAGATTCTGCTCCGGGTCTAGCGGGTCACTCACGCCGAAGCGCGTAGCCGTTGCAGGCATCAGTTGCATCAGCCCCAGTGCGCCCTTTGGTGAGCGGGCACGTTCATTGAAACCGCTTTCGACAATGGCGATCGCCTCGATTAACGATGGGTCAATTCGCCCACGGTGTGCCGCGTTGCGGATAAGCGGTGACAGGGATGTGGGGGCACGGCCGCGGTCGGTTTTTCTTGCGGCGATCACATTGCGCGCGCGTTCAATCGCCTTGTGGACGGGGCGAATCTCCAGGATTAGGCGATGTCTCGGGGTGCTCGGGGCGTCACTGAAGTTGAAGACGCCGCGCTCGTCCGCGTAACCGTACAGGCGGTCGGCCCAGCAGGGGCCTGCGCACAGGAATGCGACCGCAGCACTTGCCGCAATCGCTACCCGTCGACTGCCCGCGTTTGCAACGGACATGACTCTGACCGCGTTCAGCGAGCGCGAGCGGTCGTAGGTCGTATGTGCCGGACCGCTCATATGCCCTCGCAACTGTTGGGAGTTCGTATGCGATCAGTGTGCAGCATCGTGAGGCTTGATCGGTACTCACGTTCGAGTATGTAGGATTTCGATGATGCTTTCTATGCTAATGTTGGCGCGGTACCGGTCTCGATGCCGTTCGCGTGGCAAGTAGGCGCATGGTGTGCGTAGCGCGGTACCTGCCGGGATCTCGGACATCTTAAGGATAGTGTGAGTTAACGAACTTTGGTGATCCATGCGTTATCGTGTCAGGGCGCTCGGGGCGAACGCGGCGGTCGTCGAAACCGAGCTTGAGGCCGGGTGCGAGGCGGATGTACGCGCGTTGGCCGAGGCGCGGGGCTTGTCCGTACTTTCGCTCAAGGCGCTGGAGCGTGGTCGGGGTCGTGG
The DNA here is from genome assembly GCF_001190925.1 of Azoarcus sp. CIB. Taxonomy (NCBI): domain Bacteria; kingdom Pseudomonadati; phylum Pseudomonadota; class Betaproteobacteria; order Rhodocyclales; family Zoogloeaceae; genus Azoarcus; species Azoarcus sp. CIB. Next base: position 3,753,703 of record NZ_CP011072.1, on the reverse strand, counting down.
GCGATTTCCGCTGCTCCTGTTCAACCAGCAGCTGTTGGCTTTGTTGCGAGCGGGTATTCCCCTTGCCGAGGCAATCTCTGCTCTCGCCGAGAAGGAGCGGTGGCCGGCGATCAGGTCGGTGATGCAGGGGCTGCGTGATGCGTTGCGTGAAGGACGCAGCCTGTCGAGTGCGCTGGATTCGGCGCCGCAGGCTTTTCCGCCCCTGTATGTCGCGCTGATTCGTGCGGCTGAGCGCACCAGCGACCTGGAGCGGGCCATTGCTCGGTACATCGCTTACCAGCAGGATGGCGAGCGCCTGCGCGACAAGCTGATCAGTGCGGCCATTTACCCCTTGTTGCTCGTCGGTGTGGGTGGCTTGGTGGTGCTGTTCCTGCTCGGTTACGTCGTGCCGCGTTTCTCGCACATTTACCAGAACGTGGGGACCAACCTGCCGTGGATGTCCCGTCTTCTGCTGGAGTGGGGGCAGTTCGTCGAGGGGCACGCCGCGCTGCTCGGGATGGCCGTGTTGGCGATTCTGGGGGCTGGGGTTATGGTCGTACGCAGCCCCGTGTTGTGGGCGACGGTCGGGCGCTACATGTGGCGGATGCCGTTCGTTGGCGAACGCATGCGGGTGTTCCAGCTTGCACGTTTCTACCGGACCGTGGGCATGCTGCTTTCGGGAGGTATTCCGGTCGTGACGGCGCTGGGGATGGTGTCGGGGCTGCTTTCGCCGCCGCTGCAGGCAAGTCTGGCTGCTGCCATTTCGGCGATTCGTGAGGGACGCAGTTTCTCGTCGATGTTGGCGGCGCGCGGCCTGACGACTCCCGTTGCGCTGCGCATGCTGGAGGTCGGCGAACATGCCGGGAATCTGGGCGAAATGCTGACCCGCGCGGCGGAATTTCACGAGGAGGATACAGCGCGGCAGGTAGAGTGGTTTACGCGCCTGTTCGGCCCGTTGCTGATGTTGCTGATCGGTTGCGCGATCGGCCTGATCGTCGTGCTCATGTACATTCCGATATTCATGCTTGCAGAGAGCATTCGATGAGCGAATCGTTGTCGGTGGAGCCAGCTACCGCCCCCTTTTCCGCCGCTGAGATGGCGACGGCAGTCGCCGGCGGCGAGCGTGTCGTCGACGGACTTGCGAAGCTGGAATCGGATCCGGCTGTTCGCGTCGCACGGCTGGCCCGCTCCCTAGGGCTTGCGTCGATGGGGCACGGGCGCCTGATGGCGCTGGAGCCCGACTTCGACGCTATTCCGTTCGAGATGGCACTGAGCCGCGAATGCGTGGCGCTGCGCGACGAAGACGGCGGATTGCTGGTGGCGATCGCCGATCCCTTTGACTCCGATCTGCTCGACGGTTTGGGGGGGCGTCTCGGCGAAGCCTATGCGCTGGTGCTCGTGGACCACGACGATCTCGCGGCCTGCCTGGCGCGTCACGAGGACGAGGTCCGCCGGGCGGCCGGACTGATCGAGTCGCGCGAGGAGGGCGTCGAGGGGGACGGTGTCGAGGATCTGTCGCTCAAGCGCATCAGCGCCGACGCCAGCCCCGTCGTCAAACTGGTCAATTCGACCCTCTACGATGGCCTGAAGCAGCTCGCGAGCGACATCCACCTCGAGTCGGTCCCCGGCGGGCTGGTGATCAAGTACCGCCTTGACGGCGTGCTGGTGCGCGTCGGCAGCGCGCAGGGCAACGAGCTCGCGGAGCAGGTCATTTCCCGTATCAAGGTGATGGCGGAACTCGACATCGCCGAGCGCCGGGTGCCGCAGGATGGCCGTTTCAAGGTCCGCTCGGGCGGGCGCGAGATCGACTTCCGCGTCTCGATCATGCCCAGCATCCACGGCGAGGATGCCGTGTTGCGCATCCTCGACAAGGAGCACCTCAGCCGCGAAATGAGCGGGCTGACACTGGAGACGCTGGGTTTCGACGACGAGACCCGGGGCGCGCTGCGTCACCTCGCGAGCGAACCCTACGGCATGCTGCTGGTCACCGGGCCGACCGGTTCGGGCAAGACGACCACGCTGTACGCGACGCTTGCGGAGACCAACCAGGGGTTGGACAAGATCGTCACGATCGAGGATCCGGTCGAGTACCAGCTCAGCGGCGTGCTGCAGATCCCGGTGAATGAGAAAAAGGGGCTGACGTTCGCGCGCGGCTTGAGGTCCATCCTGCGGCATGACCCGGACAAGATCATGGTCGGCGAGATCCGCGACGGTGAAACGGCGGAGATCGCGGTGCAGGCGGCACTCACCGGCCACCTCGTGTTCACCACCGTGCACGCGAACAACGTCTTCGACGTCATGGGGCGATTCATGCACATGGGGATCGATCCGTTCAATCTCGTCGCCGCGCTCAACGGCATCGTCGCCCAGCGCCTGCTGCGCATCAATTGTCCGCACTGTACCGAGGATGTGCCGCCCGACGCGCAGCTGATCGCGCGCTCGCGCATCGGCGATGCGAGCGGTTTCCGCTTCCGTGCAGGTCATGGCTGCGGCCAGTGTCGCGGGACGGGTTACCGCGGCCGGCGTGCGGTCGCCGAAGTGCTGTTGCTCGACGACGAGATCCGCGAGTTGATCGTCGCCCGCGCACCAATCCGGACGGTCAAGGAAGCGGCCCGGCGCAACGGATTCCGCGGTCTGCGCGACGCGGCGCTCGCGGTGGCCGCCGCCGGGGAAACCACGCTGCAGGAGGTGAATCGTGTCACGCTTCTCGGCTGAGGTCCGCCGCCTGCTGATCGAGCAGGATGCGATCCGCGTCGGGAACGGCGCGACGCAAAAACGCTTGGCCTACGAGTGGGCGCCCGATGCCGCCCTGGCTGCGCTGGCCGCGGCACCGGATGGCGGGGTGCAGCGCGGGTCGCGCTGGGACGTGCTGTTCGCCGATGCGGTGGTGCGCTATCTGATCATCCAATGGCCGCCCGGCCTGCGCGGCGGGGCCGAGCGCGAGGCCTTCGTTGCGCTCCGTTTCAGGGAGGTGCACGGGGTCGGGGCGCCCGAGTGGCGCATCGTCGTCGAGCGCGGCGCCACGGATTTTCCCGTCATCGCGTGCGCTGTGCCTGCCGCGCACGTCGAGGCGGTGGCTGCGTGGGGAAGGGAGCACCGGCTGCGCTTTGGTAGCGTTACGGGCGAGTTCCTCGCCGCCTATAACCGCGTGCGTCCGGAACTTGAGAACCCGTTCGGCGCGCTGGCGGTGCAACGTGGCGGGCGGGTCACGCTGGGATTCTGGCGCGACGCGCAGTGGCAGTCCTTGCGCAGCCAGCCGCAGGGGCCGGCCGGGGATACGTCGCTGGGTTTGTACCTGGAATCGCAGGCGCTGCGTTCGGGGGCTCAGGGCGAAGCCGGCGTTCTGTATTGCATCGGGGAGGGGCCGCGGGTTCCTGCCGGATGGCGCAAGGTCGCGCTGCACGCCGAAGGGTGGGAAGGATGAGACGGATTCCGTTCCCGATCGATCTCGATTTTCTGCAAACGCGCCGGCGCGTGAGCGCCGCGGGTTGGGGACTGCTCGCGGCGGGGCTGCTTGCCTGCGCACTTCAGTTTGCGGAATTCCGCCGTGCAAGTGCCGAGATCGACGCACGCGAGGCGGCTGTGGCGCGCACGCGCGAAGCGGCTCGGCGCGCACTGCCCGAGGCCGCGGCGGAAAGGAACCCGGTGGGTGCCGAGGAAGAGAAAGCCGCCCTCGGTGTTGCGGCACGCCTGAACGCCGACTGGGGGGCAATGCTCGGCGGTGTGGCGGGGGGCCAAGGTGAGGGCGTGACGTGGCTGGACCTGCAGGCCGATCAGGCGCGGGGCACGCTCGCGGTGGCGGGACAGGCCCGCTCGCTGGCGGAAATGTTCGAATTCGTGGCCCGACTCGGGGCCGTGCAGGGGATACGTGAGGCGCAGTTGGCGAATTACGAATGGGTGCGTGTCGATGCCGAGAATGCGGTGCGATTTACCGTGAATGCTAAATGGAGCGGACGCCCGTGATGCCCGGCGCTGGTATCTTCGTGCGCTGCTGGTGCCCCCGTCCCCTCGCAGCGATCGCGCCTGCGACCGGCGGTGGCGAGGTTGCCGGGGTCGCCGTGCCGCAAGGGAACCTGCCGCGTAGCGGCGGGCCGTCCTTCCGCCTGGCCAGGGAGTCTGTCGGGCGCCTCGCGATGAATGCGGGTCTTCCCGGCGCGCTTGGCGTCGTCCTGCTGGCGGCCGCTGTACTGGGGGGATACGTCGCACGCGCGGACAACGATCGCCGCGTCGCCGAGCTTGCGGCGGAGCAGGGCCGGATCGAGCGTAGCGCAAGCGCGCCGGCTCCGGGGGAAGACGGACGCACCCGGCTGATGGATTTTTTCGAGCGTTTCCCGCCGGTAAGCGCGCTGCCCGACAGCCTGCGGCGCCTAAACGAACACGCCGCGGCCCATGGTATCAGCGTGCAGCGTGCCGACTACCGCAGCACCGTCGTGACCGGCACGCCGCTGACGCTCGTCAGCCTCACGATTCCCGTGCAGGCCGACGCGGAGGCGCTCTACGTCTGGCTCGGCGCGCTGCTGCGCGAAATGCCCGAAATTGCGCTGGAGTCGGTGAGTCTGAAGCGCGAGACGAGCGATGCGGCGACGGTGGAGGCGGATATTCGCCTGCAACTCTATCTGCGGGGGCGCTCATGACAATGCGCCAGGTTCTCCTGGCTGCCGCCCTCTTGGCAACGCTGGTCGCGAGCTGGTGGGCGGTCAATGAAGATTCGGGTGACCTCGTCGTGGTGCAGCCCGTCGAGCGTGCGACCCGGGCGCAGGTCGCCGCCGGGGCGAGGGCATCGGCCGATTCGCCGTCATCACCCGGAGGGAGCATGGCCAGGCTCGATGCGGAGCGGGCGCCGTGGCCCGAACTTGCCGAGCCGCTGGCGCGCATCGTCAGTTTCGCGCCACCTCCGCCTTCGCTCGCAGCGTTGGCCCCCGCCGAGCCGCAGGCGCCGCCACTGCCGTTCCGCTATGTCGGCGCGATCGACGACGCGCAGGGCAAGGCCGTGTTTCTGCTCGAGGGTGCGCAAGTCCGCATGGCGCGCCCCGGAGAGGAAATCGCAGGCCGTTACCGTGTCGAGCGCATTACCTCTTCCGCAGTCGAATTCACCTATCTGCCGCTCAAGAAAATGCAGACTCTCAATCGCCAGAATCCATGAAAACGAAGACTTCGACCTTATCGCGATACAGGGATTGCCAACTCAGTCGTTCAATGCCCGTGAGCGGCTCGTCGTGCAGGGGTGCTCCGGCGCGGAACGAATTCCCGCTGGCAGGGGCGCTGCGGAGAATGCTGCTCCCGGCACTTTCGGTCCTTCTTCTCGCCGCGTGCGCGACTAATGCCGCGCTCGAACAGAGCCGCCACGACTTCGCCGCCGGTGATCGCGTGGGGGCTCTGCAGCGGCTCGAACAGGCCGTGAAGAAGGACCCCGAGAATCTCGAACTGCGCAGCTATTACGTTCGCCAGCGCGATCAGGTTGTGACGGAGAAGCTCAGCGTGGCCGAGAAGGCGCACGGAGCGGCGAAACTGGACGAAGCGGCGACGCTGTACCGCGACGTGCAGAAGATCGACCCGGAAAACGCCAGGGCCCGACTCGGACTCGAGGACGTCCAACGTGCGCGTCGTCGCGCCGACCGGCTGGGGCAGGCCAGGGTCGCGCTGGCGACCGGCGATGCGGCGACAGCGGGACGAATCGCGCGAGGCGTGTATGCCGAGGCGCCCGGGGACCGGGCGGCGCGCGAGCTGGTGCTGGAGCTGGACGAACGTGCCGAACGCGCGAGCAAGCCGCGCGCCGAATCCTTGCAGGGGGCGATGGCCAAGCCGGTGACGCTGGAGTTCCGCGACTCGCCGCTGCGCGTCGTGTTCGAGGCGCTGTCGCGTGCGAGCGGGCTCAATTTCGTGTTCGACAAGGACGTGCGCGCCGACAGCCGCGTGACGCTGTTCGTGCGCGAGAACTCGGTCGATGAGGTGTTGCGTCTGCTCGCGGCGACGCAGGGCATTGAACGCAAGCTGCTGAATGCCAATACCGTCCTGATCTATCCGGTCACGACCGCCAAGCAGCGCGAACATCTCGAGTTGGTGACGCGCAGCTTCTACCTCGCCAACGCCGACGCGAAGGCCGCGCAGACGCTGATCAAGCAGCTGGTGAAAAGCCGCGACGTCTTCATCGACGAGAAGCTTAATCTGCTCGTGATGAAGGACACCCCCGAGGCGGTGCGCATGGCCGAACGGCTCGTCGCGACGCTGGACGTGCCCGAGCCGGAGGTGATGCTGGAGCTGGAGGTGCTGGAGGTCAGCCGTAACAAGCTGCTGGATCTGGGGATCGATTTTCCGGACCAGGTGGGCTACGGATTGCTCACACCGACATTGGAGGGGCCGAGTCAAATTGTTAATGGGATAACAATCACAGCCCCGCAGCAACTCGGCGGCAAGCTGCTCGACGGCAACATCGACCTGCGTAACGCGCGTAAGGAACTTGTGCCCTTCATCGCGAACCCCGGCGCGGTGCTGCGCCTGCGCAGCGAGGATGGCGATTCGCGTATGCTCGCGAACCCCCGCATCCGCGTGCGCAACCGCGACAAGGCGAAAGTCCATATCGGCGACAAGCTGCCCGTGTTCACGACGACCTCGACGGCTAACGTCGGCGTGTCGGCGTCGGTGTCCTATCTCGACGTCGGTCTGAAGCTGGAGGTGGAGCCGTCCGTTTATCGCGACGACGAGGTCGGGATCAAGCTCAGCCTGGAGGTGAGTAGCATCGTCAAGGAGGTGCCCGGCCCCTCCAGTTCCCTGGCCTACCAGGTCGGTTCGCGCAGCGCTTCCACGTCGCTACGCCTGCGGAACGGCGAAACGCAGGTGCTCGCGGGACTGATCAACGACGAGGAACGCTCCTCTGCGCAGCGCTTGCCCGGACTGGGCAATCTGCCGATGGTCGGAAGGCTGTTCTCGGCCCAGCGCGACAGCAACAACAAGTCCGAGATCGCGCTGCTGATCACGCCGCGCATCGTGCGCAACGTCCTGCCGCCGGTCGCGCTGCTGGCCGAAATGCCTGCAGGGACGGAGTCGAACATCGGTGCAGAGCCCCTGCGGATCGGTCCCACTGCGCCGCGCAGTCTGGGGCTGGTCGGCGACTCGCGGGTGGCTGCCGCCTCAGGTGCTCCGGCCGTCGCGCTGCCCCGCCCGGTGCCCGAGGAGCGCCCGGCTGCAACCGAGGCGCCGCAGGCCAAGGAGGAACAGGAAGCGCCCGAAGTCGTGCTGATCGTTCCCGAAACGGCCCGCCGCGGCGAATCCGTGAATGCCGTCGTGCGCGTGAGCGGAGCCGTGGGGGCGACCTCCGCCGACGTCATGATCGCGTACGATGCAAACCGGCTCGAAGTGGATGGGGCGACGACCCCCGGTACGGTCCAGTTGCCCGTGAGCCTCAAAGACGGCGGGGCCGATCTGGTCATGCGCCTCCGCACCAAACCCGACGCTTCGGGCGTTGCGACCATGGTCGTCACCGGCATGAAGCTGCGCCGCGAGACGGGTGACGAGGACGTGGCGCTGTCGGCCGGGGGCACGTTGCGTATAGGCGAGTGAGGGGCCTCGTGGCGCGCGGATTCACCCTGATCGAGCTGGTCGTGACGGTTGCCATCATCGGAATCCTCGCGGCTGGGGCGATGCCGCTCGCCGAACTGGCGGCCCAGCGCGAGCGGGAGTCGGAACTGCGCATCGCCCTGCGCCAGATTCGTGCCGGACTGGATGCGTACAAGGCGGCCTACGTCGAGCAGCGCATCGAGCAGCGCGTCGATGCGTCGGGCTACCCGCCGGATCTCGCGTCCCTCGTGAAAGGTGTGGCGGATGTCACTACGCCCTCGGGCAAGCGCATCTACTTCCTGCGCCGATTGCCGCGGGACCCCTTTCATCCCGATCCGGCCGTGCCGGCTGCCGAGACGTGGGGGCTGCGCAGTTACGCAAGCCCGCCCGACGAGCCGGCGGGGGGCAAGGACGTGTATGACGTCTATTCGAAATCGACCCGCAGCGGACTCAATGGCGTGCCCTATCGTGAATGGTAAGGACGGCGTGAATGGTAGCGGCGGCATGAAGGTCCGGAAGGCTGTGACCGGCTTCACGCTCATCGAGCTGCTGGTGGTGCTGGCCATCATCGCGACCCTGATGTCGATCGCTGCGCCGCGCTATTTCGAGCACCTGGACCGCAGCCGCGAGGCGTCCCTGCGCCAGACGCTGTTGGTCGTGCGCGATGCGATCGACCGCTACCACTCGGATATCGGCAAGTGGCCCGACGATCTCGACACCTTGGTCGCCAAGCGCTACCTGCGCAAGATTCCCGTCGACCCGGTGACGGAGCGCAGCGACTCATGGTTGCTCGAGCCCCCTCGGGGCGAAGAAGAGGCCGGGGTGTGGGACCTGCACAGCGGCGCCGAAGGCACGGCAAAGGACGGGACGCGCTTTGCCGAGTGGTGAGATCGTGCGCAGCAGTCGGCGTACGCACGGCATGCCTGCCGTGTCCCGTGCTGCCCGGGCGCTGCAGTCCGGTTATACCTACCTGTTGGTGCTGTTCATCGTTGCAGGGCTCGGGCTGCTGGTAGCGCAGACGGGACTGGTGTGGCACCAGGCAGCGCAGCGTGACCGCGAGGCGGAGCTGCTGGTGATCGGCGTGGAGTTCTCGCGTGCGCTGTCGAGCTATGTGAAGGCTGGCGCGGATCACAGTCTGCCCGAGAGTCTGCAGCAGCTCGTCGAGGACAAGCGCGGTCCGGTGCTCGTCAGGCACTTGCGCCGGATCTATCGCGATCCTTTCACGGGGCAGCCCGTCTGGGGGCTGGAAAAGGCCGGTGGACGAATCTCGGGCGTCTACAGTCTTGCGCAGGGCGTGCCGATCAGGCAGCACGACCTGCCCAAGGAGTTGGGCGGGCTGACGGGAGAGGTCAAGAGCTATGCCGATTGGGTGTTCAGGCCGCTCGAGACGGGCGGCGACACGGCAGTGGGGGCAGCGCCCGGCGCGGGCCCAGCAGCAGGCGCTCGCGCGGGCGGCGGTGCAGCCGTTCCGGCGTCAGGGGATTAGCGCAACACCATGTTGTCGCGGTGGATCAGTTCCGGCTCGTCGATGTAGCCGAGCAAGGGCTCGATCTCGGTGCTGGGTCTGCGCGCCACGCGGCGGCATTCGGTGCTGCTGTAGTTGACCAGCCCGCGGCCGATCTCCTCGCCCGACGGCGTGCGGCAGGCGACCGCCGAGCCGCGTTCGAAGTCGCCGCGCACCTCGATCACGCCCACCGGCAGCAGGCTGCGCCCGCTGCGCAGCGCCGACACGGCGCCGTCGTCGATGACGAGGTCGCCTGCGAGCTGCAGGTGGTCGGCGAGCCACTGCTTGCGCGCCTGCAGCGGCGAACTGGTGGCGTAGAGCAGGGTCCCCAGCGCTTCGCCCTGGCCGAGGCGCACCAGCGCGTCGGCTTCTTGCCCGCTGGCGATGCAGGTGTGGGCGCCGCTGCGGGCGGCGCGCTGGGCGGCGCGGATCTTCGTGATCATGCCGCCTTTGCTGATGCCGGAGCCCGCGCCGCCTGCCATGGCCTCGTAGGCGCGGTCCTCGGCGCGTCCTTCGGAAACCAGCGTCGCCGCCGGATCCTGGCGCGGATCGGCCGTGTAGAGGCCCTTCTGGTCGGTGAGGATGATCAGCGCGTCCGCTTCGATGAGGTTCGCGACCAGCGCGCCCAGCGTGTCGTTGTCGCCGAACTTGATCTCGTCGGTGACGATGGTGTCGTTCTCGTTGATGATCGGCACGACCCCAAGCTCGAGCAACGTCGTCAGAGTCGAGCGTGCATTGAGGTAGCGTTTGCGGTCGGCGAGATCGTCATGCGTCAGCAGGATCTGTGCGGTGCGGATGCCGTGGCGCGAGAAGGCGTCCTCGTAGGCTTCGACGAGGCCCATTTGCCCAACCGCCGCGGCGGCCTGCAGCTTGTGCATCTCGTGTGGGCGTTTCGTCCAGCCCAGGCGCTGCATGCCGGCCGCGATGGCGCCGGAGGACACCAGCAGGACCTGCTTGCCGGAGTCGCGCAAGGCGGCGAACTGGCGAGCCCAGTCCGCCATCGCGGCCTTGTCGAGGCCGGCGCCGTTGTTGGTGACGAGGGCGCTGCCGACCTTGACCACCAGGCGGCGCGCGTTGCGGATCTTGTTTCGCATGATCTGTGACGGCAGGCGTGGGCTAACGGGGAGGGTGTTCCGGCGCGAGGCCGGATTCGGGCTCAGCTGCCGGATTTCTCCGGGCGGTTCTCTTCATCGAGGTCGTCTCCGTCCTCCTCCCCATCCTCGTCCCCGTCCTCTTCTTCTGCGAGGGCAGCCTGGAGACGGGCTTGGTAGGCAGCCTCGGCGCGGGCTTCGGCTTCGGCGGCGAGTCGGGCTTCCTCGGCGGCGTGGGCTGCGCGCTCGGCTTCGGCCTGGGCGCGGTCGGCGTCGAGGAAGTCCTGGATCGCGAAGATCAGCGGACGGACGCCGTCGCCGGTGAGGGCGGAAATCTCGAAGTGACTATCCACCGGGCCATAGGCCTCGAGGAAGGCGGCGACGCGTTCGGCGCGCTCTTCTTCGGGGATCAGGTCCAGCTTGTTCAGGGCGAGCCAGCGCGGCTTGTTGTAGAGCGACTCGTCGTACTTGCGCAGTTCCTCGACGATCGCCTTTGCGTCATGCACGGGATCGGCCTCCGGGTCGAAGGGCGCGAGGTCGACGAGGTGCAGCAGCACGCGGGTGCGCTGCAGGTGACGCAGGAACTGATGTCCGAGACCGGCTCCTTCGGCTGCGCCCTCGATCAGGCCGGGGATGTCGGCGATGACGAAGCTGCGATTCTCGTCGGTGCGCACGACGCCGAGGTTGGGCGCGAGCGTTGTGAAGGGGTAGTCGGCGACCTTCGGCTTGGCGGCCGAGACGGAGCGGATGAAGGTCGACTTGCCGGCGTTGGGCATGCCCAACAGGCCGACGTCGGCCAGCACCTTGAGCTCCAGGCGCAGCATGCGGCGCTCGCCTTCCTCGCCGAGGGTGCGCTTGCGCGGGGCGCGGTTCACGCTCGACTTGAAGTGCAGGTTGCCGAGGCCGCCCTTGCCGCCGCGGGCTATCAGCGCGCGCTTGCCATCGACGTTGAGGTCGGCGATCAGCTCACCGCTCTCGAAGTCGGTGATCACGGTGCCGACTGGCATGCGCAGCGTGATGTCCTCGCCGCCCTTGCCGTAGCAATCCTTGTTGCCGCCGTTCTCGCCGCGTTGTGCGCGATGCATGCGCGTGTAGCGGAAGTCGACCAGCGTGTTGAGGTTGCGGTCGGCCACCGCGAAAATGCTGCCGCCACGGCCGCCATCGCCGCCGTCGGGGCCGCCGCGCGGAATGAATTTTTCGCGCCGGAAGGAGGCCGAACCGCTGCCGCCGTCGCCGGCCATGACCTCGATACGCGCTTCGTCAATGAACTTCATGGTGCTGTGCTCAGCAGTGCCTATGGCAAAAACAAAAAAGCCCTACCGCAAGGATAGGGCTTTTCGAACCTTGACGCCGGAACTCAGGCGGCTTCGGGTACGATCACGACCGTGCGGCGACGCAACGCGCCCTTCACGGTGAACTGCACGGTGCCGTTCGTCAGCGCGAACAGGGTGTGGTCCTTGCCGATGCCGACGTTCTCGCCCGGGTGGTATTCGGTGCCGCGCTGGCGAACGATGATATTGCCGGCGAGCACGAACTGGCCGCCGTAGCGCTTCACGCCAAGTCGTTTCGATTCCGAGTCGCGGCCGTTACGGGAACTACCGCCAGCTTTTTTGTGTGCCATGACGAATTACCTCCTTGGCTTCAGACCGAGATCGCTTCGATGCGAAGCTCGGTGTAGTTCTGACGATGGCCTTGGTGTTTCTGATAGTGCTTGCGGCGGCGCATCTTGAAAATCGTGATCTTTTCGTGACGGCCGTGGGAAACCACGGTGGCCTTCACTGCGGCGCCGGAAACCACCGGGGTGCCGATCTTGACCGACTCGCCCTCGCCGACCATGAGAACCTGGTCGATGGTGATTTCGGAGCCCACGTCTGCCGGTATCTGTTCTACCTTGATCTTTTCGCCGGCGACGACGCGATACTGCTTGCCGCCGGTTTTTATCACCGCGTACATGGTGTTGCTCCAGTTGATGGGTTTGCAAAGAATCGCGCACTTTACACGATGGGTCAAAGAATCGTCAAGAAAATCAGCGCTTAGGCGCAGGCGCCGGTAGCTTTGTCGGCATGTTGCCGGATGCGGGTATTCCCCAATGCTGACATTGGGTCGAAGTGGAACTATGATTCGAATGTTGTCAGACAACTTGGGGCGGCCGGGCATATGGGGGCAAGTGAAAAATCGGAGCGCGGACCGCGGTTGAGCGTCGTCGTCGCGCGCCAGCTCGAAGCCTGGATCAGCGAACAGGGGCTGAAAGCGGGAGCGCTGCTGCCGACCGAGAAGGTCTTGTGCGAGCGCTTCGGTGTGAGCCGGGCGGTGATCCGCGAAGCGATTTCGCGCTTGAAGGCCGACGGTTGCGTGATGACCCGGCAGGGGTCGGGCGCATATGTGGCGGCGCGGCCGGGGCAGGGGACCTTCCGCCTGCTGCGACGCGACGGTAATGGCGAGGGGACGACCGACAGCGTCGTTTCCGATCGCGAGATATCGGACATCTTCGAGCTGCGCTATCTCGTCGAGGCTGGTGCGGCCGAACTGGCTGCGCTGCGCCGGTCGCCGCAGGAACTGGATCGCATGCGCGCGGCGCTGGAGCGCATGGCGGCCGCGCTGGAGACCGGCGCCGACGCGCACACGGATGACGATGCGTTTCACGTCGCGGTCGCCGCAGCCACGCACAACCCACAGATCGAGCGCTTCCAGGCGTTCATGGGGCAGCAGTTTTCCGATTCGCGCGCCCCGACCTGGAACGAGGCAGGGCATCGCGCCGGCCGGGCGCGCGACTCGCAGTTCGAGCACGTGCGGATATTCGAGGCGATTGCGGCGGGCGATGGCGCCGCCGCACGGGCGGCCGCCACGGAGCATCTCGCCGGAGCGGTGCGGCGCCTCGGGCTGGACGAGCGGCGCTGGGGCGAGGTGGTTGCGGTGAAGGGGGGGCGCGCAGCGGACGCGCGCAACGAGGAGTTGCACGGAGTGGAGGAGGGGCGATGAACATTGCGGCGGACCCGGTGGTCCTGGGCGAGCAGGAGGCGGATTTCTCTTCCGTCGACAAGGCTCGCGTGGTGGAGGCGCTGGCGCGGGTGCTGCCCGCGGGCGCGCTGATGTACGACGCCGAGGATCTGCGTCCGTACGAATGCGATGGCCTGTCGGCGTATCGACAGATGCCGATGGTGGTGGCGCTGCCGACGACCGAGGAACAGGTGGTGGCGGTGCTGAAGGTATGCAGCGAGATGGGCGTGCCCGTCGTCGCGCGCGGCGCGGGCACCGGCTTGTCGGGCGGCGCGCTGCCGCACAGGTTCGGCGTCGTGCTTTCGTTGGCGCGCTTCAATCGCATCCTGCATCTGGATCCGCATGCGCGCACGGCGGTCGTGCAGCCGGGGGTGCGCAATCTCGCGATCTCCGAGGCAGCGTCGCCGCATGGCCTGTATTACGCGCCGGACCCGTCGTCGCAGATTGCGTGCACGATCGGTGGCAACGTCGCGGAGAACTCGGGTGGCGTGCATTGCCTGAAGTACGGCCTGACGGTGCATAACGTGCTGCGGGTGCGCGGCGTGACCATCGACGGCGAGATCGTCGAGATCGGCAACCACGGCCTCGATGCGCCGGGCTACGACCTGCTGGCGCTGGTGATCGGCTCCGAGGGCATGCTTGCGGTCGTCACCGAAGTGACTGTCAAGCTGACGCCCAAGCCGCAGCTCGCGCAGTGCGTTCTGGCGGCCTTCGACGATGTCATCAAGGCGGGAGAGGCGGTCGCCGAGATCATCGCCGCCGGCATCATCCCCGCCGGCCTCGAGATGATGGACCAGCCCGCGACGGCGGCGGTCGAGCAGTTCGTGCATGCGGGCTATCCGCTCGATGCGAAGGCGATCCTGCTGTGCGAGTCCGACGGCACGCCCGAGGAGGTCGCCGAGGAGATCGAGCGCGTGCGCGCGGTGCTGGAGGCGAGCGGCGCGACCGAGATCCGCGTGTCGCGCGACGAGGCCGAACGCATGAAGTTCTGGGCCGGTCGCAAGGCGGCCTTCCCGGCGGCGGGGCGCATCTCGCCCGATTACTACTGCATGGACGGGACGATCCCGCGCAAGCGCCTGGGCGAGATGCTTACCGCGATCCAGGAGATGGAAGGCAAGCACGGCCTGCGCTGCATCAACGTGTTCCATGCCGGCGACGGCAACCTGCACCCGCTGATCCTGTTCGACGCAAACCAGGAGGGCGAACTCGAGCGTGCCGAGGCCTTCGGTGCGGACATCCTCGAGCTGTCGGTCGCGCTGGGCGGCACGATCACCGGCGAGCACGGCGTCGGCATCGAGAAGATCAACCAGATGTGCAGCCAGTTCACACGGCCGGAGCTGACGATGTTCTTCCGCGTGAAGGGCGCGTTCGATCCGCAGGGGCTGCTCAATCCGGGCAAGGCGATTCCGACGCTCAACCGGTGCGCCGAGTACGGGCGCATGCGCGTGAGCAACGGGCATGTCCCGTATCCGGATATCCCCCGCTTCTGATGGATCGGGGCTGGATCCAGTTTCTTCTGGTGGTGGTGCCCGTCATGTCGCTGATCGGCTCGTGGCTCGCGTTGCGGGCGATCGCCGAGCGGCACGACCGGAAATCGGGCATGTCGAAGACGCCGGAGAAGGCAGGGCGCAGCACACAGGACAAGGCAGGGAACAAGGCGGAGAACGAATGAGCGATTTGACTGAACAGTGGCGCGAGCGGGTGTGTGCGGCCGCCGCGGCGGGAACGGCGCTGCAGGTGCGCGGAGGCGGGACGAAGGACTTCTACGGACGTACCCCGGTCGGCGAGGTATTCGATACCCGCGGTCATGCGGGCGTCGTCAGCTACGAGCCGACCGAGCTGGTCGTGACCGTGCGGGCGGGCACACCGCTGGCGGAACTCGAGGCTCTGGTCGCCGGCAGCGGACAGATGCTCGCGTTCGAGCCGCCGCATTTCGGCGTCGGTGCGACAGTCGGCGGGTGTGTGGCGGCCGGGTTGTCCGGCCCGCGGCGTGCGACGGCCGGGGCGCTGCGCGACTTCGTTCTCGGCGTGCGCATCCTCGACGGACGCGGTGAGGTGCTCTCCTTCGGCGGCCAGGTGATGAAGAACGTCGCCGGCTACGACGTGTCGCGCGCCATCGCCGGCAGCCTCGGGACGCTGGGCGTCATCCTCGACGTGTCGCTGAAGGTGCTGCCGCGTCCCGTTGCGGAGACCACCTTGCGCTTCGCGATCGGCGAGAAGGAGGCGATCGATCGCCTCAATGACTGGGGTGGCCAGCCGTTGCCGGTTTCGGCCTCGAACTGGGCGGATGGTGCGGTGCACCTGCGCCTGTCGGGCGCCGAGGCGGCGGTGCGTGCGGCCGAGCGCAAGCTGGGCGGCGACGTGCTGGCGGACGATGCCGCCAACGCCCTGTGGCAGGGGATTCGCGAACAGACGGACGATTTCTTCGCCGACGCCGCGCCGGGCGAGGTCCTGTGGCGCCTGTCGCTGCCGAGTTCGGCCGCGCCGTTGAAGCTTTCCGGCAAGCAGCTGATCGAGTGGGGCGGCGCGCTGCGCTGGCTGCGTTCGGATGCGCCCGCGGCTGTGATCCGCGAGCGTGTCACCGCACTGGGCGGCCACGCCACGGCCTTCCGCGGGGCGGACCGTGCGGGCGACGTCTTCCAGCCGCTCCCTGCTCCGGTGATGGCGATCCAGCGACGCCTCAAGCAGGCCTTCGATCCGGCCGGGATCTTCAACCCCGGCCGCCTCTACGACGGAATCTGAACATGCAGACCCAACTAGCCGATTTCATCAAGGACACGCCGGAAGGGCGCGAGGCCGAGGCGATCCTGCGCTCCTGCGTGCATTGCGGTTTCTGCACCGCGACTTGTCCGACCTACCAGCTCCTCGGTGACGAGCTCGACGGGCCGCGCGGGCGCATCTACCTGATCAAGCAGTTGCTCGAAGGTCACGACGTCACCGAGAAGACGCGCTTGCACCTCGACCGCTGCCTGACCTGCCGCTCCTGCGAGTCGACCTGTCCGTCGGGCGTGCAGTACAGCCGTCTTGCGGACATCGGTCGCCATATCGTCGAGCAGCGTGTGCCGCGAAGCGGCGCGGAGGCGGTCAAGCGCTGGGCGCTGCGCGAGTTCGTGCCGCGTGCCGACGTGTTCGGTGTCGCGATGAAGGCCGGTCGCGCGGTGCGCGGATTGCTGCCCGAGGCGCTGAAGGAGAAGATTCCCGACGTGCGTCCCGGCGGCCCGTGGCCGAAGCCGCGCCATGCCCGGCGCATGATCGCGTTGGCCGGCTGCGCTCAGCCCGCGATGGCTCCGTCGATCAATGCCGCAACGGCGCGCGTGCTCGACGCCGTCGGCATCTCGCTCGTCGAACAGCCGGGCGCCGGTTGCTGCGGCGCCGTGCGCTTCCACCTCAACGACCAGGAAGGCGGGCGCGACGACGCGCGGCGCAATATCGATGCGTGGTGGCCGGCGGTGGAGCGTGGTGAGGTCGAGGCGATTGTGATGACGGCCTCGGGCTGTGGCGTGCAGGTCAAGGACTATGGGCACCTGCTGGCGCAGGACGCGGCCTATGCGGAGAAGGCAGCCCGCATTTCCGCCATGACGCGCGACGTCAGCGAGATCGTCGCGGCCGAGGGCGAGAAGCTGCAGGAGCTGCTCGAGACGCGGCGCGGCGAAGCCGTCGCAGTGGCCTTCCAGTCGCCGTGTACGCTGCAGCACGGCCAGCAGATCCGTGGCGTTGTAGAGAGCCTGCTGACGACGGCCGGCTTCACGCTCACGCCGGTGCGTGACGGGCACCTGTGCTGCGGTTCGGCGGGCACCTACTCGCTGCTGCAGCCTGAGCTCTCCAAGCAGCTGCGTGCGAACAAGCTAGCGGCGCTGGGCGAAGGCGGGGCGACGATGATCGCTTCGGCCAACATCGGTTGCATGACCCACCTTCAGGCCGGTACCTCGACACCCGTACGGCACTGGGTCGAGCTGGTCGATAGCCGGCTCAACGGCTTCCCGCTCTGAGCGTCTGTGGCGCATCTCGCCTGGGGTGCGCCGCAGGCAGATTCGACGGGGATGGAGCCCCGGTGTTCCTTCCGGGGTGTGATCCTCGTCACGAGGGCGTGCAGGGCGGTGGCGCACGAC
This sequence comes from Azoarcus sp. CIB, assembly GCF_001190925.1. Lineage (NCBI taxonomy): Bacteria > Pseudomonadati > Pseudomonadota > Betaproteobacteria > Rhodocyclales > Zoogloeaceae > Azoarcus > Azoarcus sp. CIB. The sequence goes on along the minus strand of NZ_CP011072.1, from coordinate 3,736,469 downwards.
CTACCGCCAAATAGGTAGGCATTGTAATATCGGCGAAAAAGAACGAGCCTTGTCGCCCATGCCAATCACAGTAGAAACCTGCGTTGCGAGCCACATCGGAGATCGGCGCGAACAGCAGGACCGGGTGGGTGTGTTCGCGCACCCGCGCCAGCCCGGGATGCTCATGGCGGTACTTGCCGACGGGATGGGCGGGCATACCGGTGGTGCCATGGCGGCAGAACAGGTGCTGCTCAAGGCACGACAGAACTTCGATGATTATTCGCCGCGCTCGGAGGATGCCGGGAGCCTGCTGAACACCATCGTCAGCGAGGCTCACCTGATCATCCGCCTCACGCGTCTGACGAGCGAGAAGGAGCCTCACAGCACCGCGGTGGTATTCGTGCTGCAACCCGGCGAGATACGCTGGGCGCATTGCGGAGATTCTCGTTTGTATCACTTTCGTGATAATTGCCTGATCGCCCGCAGCGAGGACCATTCCATCGTCGGCGACCTGCAGCGCAAGGGCCAGCTCAACGACGCCGGAGCCCGCATTCACCCCCGGCGCAATGTCCTGTTGTCCTGCCTGGGAAGCGAAAGGCCTCCCGAGGTGGCCCTCGGGCAGGCGGTCCGGCCGCAGGCCGGCGACAGTTTTCTCCTGTGTTCGGACGGACTTTGGGGTCTGCTCTCGGATGCGGAGATTGCCGCGGAGGTGTGCTCGCGCCGCGCCCGCGATGCCGCCGAGGTGCTTGTCGAGCGGGCGCGCAAGCGCGGGGCGGGTTCGGGCGACAACATCTCCCTGGCCCTGATCAAGCTCGTCGAGGCCCCCGCCTCATAGCCTGAGCCAGTTGCGCCGCCAGAACGCCGCGGCCATCGCGGCAGCGACCCCGGCCATAATCGCCAGCGCGACGTAGAAGCCCTGTCCGTCCGCGATCAGGGGCATCCGTTCGAAGTTCATGCCGAAGATGCCGCTAATGAGCGTAGCCGGCAGGAACAGCGTCGTCAGCACCGTGAGGATGCGTACTTCGACGTTCAGCCGGTTGCTGATGGCCGACAGATAGATGTCCATCAGGTCGCCGAGCAGCTCGCGCACTGCATCCAGCGTCTCGATCACATGGACGGTGTGGTCGTAGACATCGCGCAGGTAGAGGCGGGTTTCCTGCTGGAAGAAGGCGCTTTCTCCACGTAGCAGGCTGTTCAGTACCTCGCGCAGCGGCCAGATCGCCCGGCGCAGCAGCTGGGTGTCGTGCTTGACCTGATTGATCGTGCGCAGGAGTTCCGGGGTGGGGCTGGCGAGTGCGTCGTCCTCGAGCTGTTCGGCCGTGTCGCCGAGCTGGTCGACGACGATGAAATATCGGTCGATGACCGCGTCGAGCAGGGTGTAAGCGAGGTAATCCGTGCCGCGTTTCAGCACGGGCGCCAGCGGAGCGCGCAGGCGCTCGCGAATCGGTTCGAAGATACCCGTGCGCCGTTCCTGGAAGGTCAGGACGAAGTTTTCCCCCAGAACCACGCTGATCTGGTCTGAACCGAGCGTGCGCGACGCCGGGTCGTACTCGAACACGCGCAGGACGCAAAACAGGTAGCTGCCATAGTCCTCGATCTTCGGTCGCTGGTGCGTGTTCAGGATATCTTCGAGCACCAGCGGATGCAGATGGAAGCGCCGCCCGATCTCGCCGAGGATCTCGGCATTCTGCAGGCCGTGCACGTTGAGCCACAGACTCCCGTGTGCCGGCTTGTATTCGCGCGATTCGTCGACGCTCGCGAAGCGCCTCTCCTCGATTCCGTTTTCGTCGTAGGCGATCAGCGTGATCTCGGGGCGATCGGTCTTCACTGCGCCCACGTGGACCAGCGAACCGGGCGGGAGACCGGCCTTCGCCGTGGTGATGACCTTTGTTTTCCTTCGCCGGGTGCCGTTGCGTGACGTCTTCATCGGGAATTTTCTTGCAGGGACAGGTTGCGCCGAAATGGGCAATCGGTATTATCCGTCAGGCGCCCCCCGCAAATCGCAAGGATTTGCAGGTTGCATCGAAACAATAGAACAGGTGATGGCGCCAGCACCTGCAGTTTCAGTCGCGGATCATCGGAGAGTCGAAAACGGAAATTGCGCTGCGGAGCGGTCGGCCGCAGTGTTGCTATGTCCGCCGTCGGAGTTGGCCCGCGCAAGCGTATACCTTTACCAACCCAGTCTGGGAGGACAGCCAATGGCTCTGTTGATCGGAGTGCCAGCGGAAGCGATGGCCGGGGAGCGACGTTTGTCGGTCGTTCCCGATGTAGTGAAGAGATACCTTGGCCTCGGCGCCAAGGTCGTGATTCAGACCGGCGCGGGCGTGCCCGCGCATCTGCGCGACGACATGTTCGCTGATGTGCAGTTCGCATCGAGCGGCGTCGAGTTGTGCGCCGCGGCCGACGCCGTGCTGTGCGTGCAGCCCCCGTCGGCCGAACTGATCGCTGCCATGAAGCCGGGCGCCGTACTGCTGGGCATGTTGCAGCCCTGGTTCAGCGTCGAGCGCGCGCAGCAGCTGATGGAAAAGCAGATCACCAGCTTCGCGCTGGAGCTCCTGCCGCGGATCTCCCGCTCGCAGAGCATGGACGCGCTCTCCAGTCAGGCCGCCGTCGCGGGCTACGAGTGCGCGCTGATTGCCGCCGACCACAGCCCGAAGTTCTTCCCCATGCTCACCTATGCAGCCGGCACCATCCGCCCGGCCAAGGTGCTCGTGATCGGTGCCGGCGTTGCGGGCCTGCAGGCGATCGCCACCGCGCGCCGCATCGGCGCCATGGTCGAGGCCTATGACGTGCGTCCCGAGACGCGCGAGCAGATCGAGTCGCTGGGCGCGAAGTTCGTCGACACCGGCGTGTCCGCGGCCGGTACCGGCGGCTACGCACGTGAGCTCACCGACGAGGAGAAGGCCAAGCAGGCCGAACGCCTCGCAAAGGCCGTCGCGCAGTGCGACGCGCTGATCACCACGGCGGCGATTCCCGGCAGGAAGGCGCCCAAGATCATCACCGCCGACATGGTCGCGCGCATGAAGCCGGGCGCGGTCGTCGTCGACATGGCGGCCGACTCCGGCGGCAACGTCGAGGGCACCGTCGCCGGCGAGAAGACGTGGATCAACGACGTGCTCGTCATCGGCCCCATCCATATCGCCAGCCGCATGCCGGTGCATGCGTCCGAGATGTACGCCAAGAACCTCTTCAACTTCATCTCCCCCTTCATCAAGGACGGCGAGCTCGCGCTCGACTGGGAGGACGAAGTGATGGCCGGCTGCTGCCTCACCCACGCGGGCGAGCTGCGGCACGCGGGCGTCAGGCAGGTTCTTGGACTGTAAGGGAGGACGCAAAGTGGAAGGCATTACCGCGCTGTATATATTCATGCTGGCCGCATTCACCGGATACGAGGTGATCTCGCGCGTGCCGGTGATCCTGCATACCCCGCTGATGTCGGGGTCGAACTTCGTGCATGGCGTCGTGCTCGTGGGCGCGATGGTCGTGCTCGGCCATGCCGATCCGGCAGACCCGGCACAGCTGGCCATCGGCTTCGTTGCGGTGTTCCTCGGTGCGGCCAACGCCGCCGGCGGCTATGTCGTGACCGAGCGCATGCTCGCAATGTTCAAGTCGAAGTCGGGAGGTGCGCAATGAGCGACCTCATCCAGTTGGCGTATTTCGGCGTCGCCGTGGTGTTCATCCTCGGCCTGAAGGCGATGAGCTCGCCGGTCACCGCGCGCAAGGGCATCGTCTGGGCAGGGTACGCGATGATCGCGGCCACCCTCGTCACCTTCTACACGCCGGGCATGCAGAACTATGGCCTGATGATCACCGCCATCGTGCTTGGCGGCGGCATCGCATGGTGGAGCGGGCGCGTGGTCAAGATGACCGACATGCCGCAGATGGTCGCCATCTACAATGGCATGGGCGGCGGTGCGGCGGCGGCGATCGCGGCGCTCGAGTTCGCGCGCGGCGGCACGCACGGCGTGGCCGGCACCACGCTGGCGGTGCTCGGCGCGCTGATCGGTTCGGTCGCCTTCTCCGGTTCGTGCATCGCCTTCGCCAAGCTGCAAGGCATCATGACCAAGGCCTGGCGGCTGCCGGCGCAGAACATGGTGAACCTCGGCCTCGCCGCACTCGCCGTGTTGTTGGGCTTGGCCATCGTCGTCGTCGAGACGCCGCCATCGGCCCTCGTGATCGCCTTCTTCGTCGTCGCGCTGGCGCTTGGTGCGATCCTCACCAGCCCGATCGGCGGTGCCGACATGCCGGTGGTGATCTCGCTGTTGAACGCCTTCACCGGTCTGGCGGTGGGCCTCGAGGGCTATGTCCTCGGTAACCCGGCGCTGATCGTCGCGGGTATCGTCGTGGGCGCCTCCGGTACGCTGCTCACGCAGTTGATGGCCAAGGCGATGAACCGGCCGATCCGCAACATCATCTTCACGCCGATCACCGGTGAGGCTGCGGGCGGTGGCGAGGCGATCGAGGGCACGATGAAGGAGCTCTCCGCGCTCGATGCGGCCTCGGTCATGCGCTACGCCTCCAAGGTCATCATCGTGCCGGGCTACGGCATGGCGGTGGCGGGCGCGCAGCACAAGGTGTGGGAGATGGCGCAACTGCTCGAAGAGGGCGGCGTCGAGGTGGTGTTCGCGATCCATCCGGTCGCGGGCCGCATGCCGGGTCACATGAACGTGCTGCTCGCCGAAGCGGGCGTGCCCTACGACAAGATCTTCGACCTCGAGGAGATCAACGCCGACTTCCCGCAGGCGGACGTGGCTTTGGTGATCGGCGCGAACGACGTCGTTAACCCGGTCGCACGCACCGACAAGTCGAGCCCGATCTACGGCATGCCCATCCTCAACGTCGACATGGCGCACAACGTCATCGTCGTCAAGCGCGGCCAGGGCGCGGGTTACTCGGGCATCGAGAACGCGCTGTTCTTCAGGGACAACTGCCGCATGCTTTACGGCAGCGCGCAGCAGATCATCGGCGAAGTCATCACCCACGTGAAGGCGCTGGAGGTCTGAGCGTCGTCCGGACGCGGCCTGCGGCGCCCGCAAGGGGCTGCAGGTCGCTTCAGTCTGCGGCGGGTCGTGCCGTAATATCGGGAACCGGTGATTGGCGAGGACTGGCCGATGCTGCTGCGAGCCCTGTTTGCGAGTTTGACCCTGCTGTTCCCTGCGGCCCTGCCGGCGCAGACCGTGCCCGCGAAAGCGGACGCGCCGTCCGCCCCTGCTGCAGCGCCTGAAACACCCAAACCGGATCGCTCCTTCCGCGATACCACCGGCTACCGCTATCCCGCGTTGTCGCGCACGCAGCGCGATCTCCAGAACCTCGCTCATGCGCTGCAACTGCGCGACTATTGCGCCGACGACCGCGTGCCGGACGATTTCGTGAAGGCGCAGCTCGCAAGCTTCAGCCGCATCACCGGCCGCGCCGAAACCTGCCGGACGCTGCTCGCTTACTGATCCGCCGCTAGGCGAGAAAGCTGCGGAAGGCTTCGGTAGTCATCGGCTGACCGAAGAGTGGCCCCTGCTGCAGCCGGCATCCGAGGGCGGACAAGAAGGCTTCCTGCGCTTCCGTCTCGACCCCGCGCGCGAGCACCTCCAGGCCGAGCACTCCGGCCATGCCGGTGATCGCCTCGACGATGGCCTCGCTGTCCTCGCGAATTCCGACCTCGCGCACCAGCAGGGGGTCGAGTTTCAGGGCGTGCAGCGGATAGCGCTTGAGCCGGGGAATCGACGACAGGCCGCGGCCGTAATCGTCGACCGCCAGCCGTACCCCCCTTTCTGCGATCGTCTGCAGCATTCCGATCAGGCGGGTGTGCTCGTCGTTCAGCACGCGCTCGTCGAGATCCAGCTCCAACCGCGCGGGGTCGAGGCCCGACGCGCTGAGTGCGTGATGTACGCGTTCCGCGAGGTTGCCGTGCAGCAGCTGCTCGAGTGCCACGTTCACGACGACGCGCACGAGGCGGCCTTCGTGCCGCGGCCATGCCGCTGCGGCCGTGCAGGCTGCATGCAGCACCCAGTCGCCCATGCGCACGAGTTGCCCCGAATCGCGGGCGACTCCGGCGAAACGCTGGAAGGGGATCAGCCCGAGTTCAGGGTGATGCCAGCGCAGCAAGGCTTCGCCGGCATGCACGCCGCCGTCGCGGACGTCGACCAGCGGCTGGAAATGGACGTCGAACTGACCGAGATCGACGGCTTGGCGCAAGCGCGTCTCGAAGGCCAGCAGGGGCGTTTCGGGCAGATCGTGCATCAACACCGAGAGGCCGGGATGGGCGGCCGAGTCCAGCGCATACGTGACCACATCGACGTCGAAAGTGCTGCCGTCGCTGCGCCGGTGCTGCCAGATGCCCGGTTCGGCGGCGTGCCGGCCGTCGCCCGGTGTCGCGCGCAGGGCGCTGATCTCCATCGTGCTCAGGGTTTCGCGCGAATAGCCATACACCCGTGCCGCGGCCGCGTTTGCGGCAAGGATGCGCAGCTGCGGCCCCTCGCACAGCATCGTCGGCAAGGGGCTGTCGACGAACATTCGCTCCAGCACGTTCTCGCCGGCCGCTGACGCGGGATTGTCCGTTGCCGTGCCGTGCGGTGCCGGCGGCAGGATCAGCAGACGCCAGTCCGGCTTCGGTCCGGCGAGTACGCGTGCGGCGAATTCGCCGGCACGTCCCGGCACTTTCAGGCGTGCGACCTGGGCGGCGTCCGTCGCCGGCCAGTCGATGTCGAGACAGTCGTCGATCGCCTGCCCGACCAGGTTGCCGCGCGTGAGCCCCAGCGCGCCGAGGGCCGCCGCATTCGCAGCGGCGATGCGGTCGCGCTCGTCGATGACGATGACCGGCTGCTCGAGCGCCGCGGCAAGCCGTGGCCACAGGGCATCCACCGTCGGCGTCTCGTCGAATGTGCTGCTTGCGTAGGCCTCGGCAATGACGTCGGGGCTCAGGATCAGCGCGTGGATACCCGGCCGGATGCGCGCGGCGGCAACGAAGCGCAGATCGCGGTGCCGCTCGCCCGGCAAGGATACGCGCAGGCTGCCGCGCATCTCGCCCTGGATGAAGAGGCGGGCGCGTGCATCGAGAAAGTCGCGCTCCGAAGGGAAGAGGTCGGCGAGGGGCTTGCCGGCAATCTGCCGGTAGTCGCGTTCGAGAAGGCGGCAGGCCGCGCTGTTGGCTTCCAGCACGACCTCGTCGCCCGTGATGATCAGGCCCTCGTCGATCAGCTCGAAGAGGGCAAGGTAGAGCCCCGTCTCCGCGCCTTCGGAGAAATCAGGGATGAAGGGCTCTTCTGGGTTTTCGTTACCCTGTGGGCGACGGGCTGCGTTCATGGGGTCGATCATTCCACGTATTCGGGCGATGTTTCGGCGTGGCCCCAGAATACTTGAACGTGTCGTAACGATTGCGCCGAATAGGCGGCAAGGGCGCCCCCAATTCCACCCGATTGCCGTCCGTTGCGCGCAGCCGCGTGCCGGACGGCAATCTCCTGCCGGGCGGCTTACTTGCGTCCCAGTCCGCCCAGCAGGACCGCGATGGGGCGTACGTGACGGCGTGGCGGCGCACCGTGCTTGTCGGTCGCGGCTTCTGCCGGTTGCAGGCTTGCGGCGGTCGCTGCGACGGGAGTGGTCGGCTCGTAGGGCTTGCTGAAATCGAAACCGTCAGCGGCGATCGTCGACTTGCCGCGGCGCCGCGTGTCGGCGTTTCGGGCGGGGGCCGTGCTGCGGGCGCTCGGTGCCGGTTCGCGCGGTGCCGGCTCGCGCGGTGCATCGGACGTCTTCGCGGACGGGCCGCGGCGACCCCTGCCGCGCGCGCCGGCGTCATGGAAGTCGGGTTCGGGCTCGAAGCCCGGTACGGCTTCCTGCGGAATCTGCAGCTTGATCAGCTTCTCGATCTCGGCGAGGTGATGCTTCTCCTCGGAGCACACCAGCGACACCGCGCGGCCCTGGCGGCCCGCTCGGCCCGTGCGGCCGATGCGGTGCACGTAATCTTCCGCAGTGTGCGGCAACTCGAAGTTGATCACCGAAGGCAGGTCGTCGATGTCCAGCCCGCGCGCGGCGACGTCGGTCGCCACCAGCACCCGCAGCTTGCCCGACTTGAACGCCTCGAGCGTGTCGGTGCGCTGCGCCTGTCCCTTGTCGCCATGGATCGCGTCGGCAGCGATACCGTGGCGCTCGAGGAAGTGCGCAAGGCGTCCGCATTCGATCTTGGTTGCGACGAACACCAGCGCCTGGGTGTCCGGTTCGTGGCGCAGGATGTGTGCCAGCAGGTTGCGCTTGAGGCCGGCCGACACGGGGTGCACGCGGTGCGTGATCGTTTCGGACACCATGTTGCGGCGCGCGACCTCGATCAGCTGCGGCTCCTTCAGCATCTGGTCGGCGAGCTTCTTGATCTCGTCCGAGAAGGTCGCCGAGAACAGCAGGCTCTGGCGCGAGGCCGGCAGCAGATCGAGGATGCGGCGGATGTCGGGAATGAAGCCCATGTCCAGCATGCGGTCGGCCTCGTCCAGCACCAGCATCTCGACCTGGTTCAGCATGATCGTCTTCTGCTGCACATGGTCGAGCAGGCGTCCGGGCGTGGCGACCACGATCTCGACGCCGTTGCGCAGTTCCTGGATCTGCGGCTTCATGTCGACGCCGCCGTAGATGCAGGTGCTGCGCAGCGGGACGTACTTGCTGTAAGTCTTTACCGATTCGAACACCTGCATCGCCAACTCGCGCGTGGGCGCGAGGATCAACGCGCGCACCGGGTGGCGCGCTGGGCTCGTCGAGGTGCTGGCGTGGCGGGAAAGGCGCTGCAGCAAGGGCAGCGTGAAGCCGGCGGTCTTGCCGGTGCCCGTCTGGGCGCCGCCCATCACGTCGCGGCCGGACAACACGACAGGGATGGCCTGCTGCTGGATCGGGGTAGGGGTGGTGTAGCCGGTATCGGCCACAGCGCGTAACAACTCGGGATTCAATCCGAGGTCGGCGAAGCTCATAGGCGCCTATCTTCCATGGGGGCCTGTCGCGTCGGGCGCGACGCCAGAAGAGGCGACTGGAGGAACTGAGACCGGAACGTCGGGGTTCCGGAAAGGGCTCGCGCCAACCGGCAGGCCGGATGCTTTAAAGCGCGCATTATACATGCATGATCGCGCCCGTTTGTTGCGATGCAGGCAGCGTCGCCCTTGACGGAACCCCGCTCTCAGACACCGCCCGGATTGCGCAGCGCGAGGTAGCAGGTGATCTCTTCGCGGTCGTGGTACAGATGCTTCATGCGCAGCTCGAATGGCCCGTGTGGCCCGACCCGCTTGGCGATGATTGCGCGGCACTGTTCGACTGCTTCGAGGCGCTTCTTCATCGGCAGTTTGAGATTGAAGATCGCCCTGCGGCAGCGGCCCGTACCGATCCAGTCGGCGACCAGCGCCGCGATGCGCGTCGGTTGCTCGACCATGTCGCACACCAGCCATTCGACGGGGCGCGGCGGTCGCCACGTGAATCCGTCCGCACGCACGTGCTCGACCATCTCCGTTGCCATCACCGACGGTGCCATCGGGCCGTTGTCGATCGCCGTGACACGCAGCCCCCTGTGCGCGAGCTGCCAAGTCCACCCGCCGGGCGCGGCGCCGAGGTCCACGGCGCGCAGGCCCGGGCGCAGGCTGGCGTTGCGTTCCTCCTCGGTGAGCAGCGTGAAGAACGCCTCGGCGAGCTTCAGCGTCGACCGGCTTGCCGCCTCGCGCAACATGCGCAGGCGCGGCACGCCCATCGGCCACAGGGCGGCACGTCCCGGTAGGGCGGCGCACAGCCAGGCCGTATGGGCGTCGGCGAACAGCACGTGCAGCGCCGGCAGGCCCTTCGCGCGTTCGCGGAAGGTGTTGGCCTTGTCGAGCTCGCGCTGCAGCGGCGCCGTGAAGCGCTTGCAGAAGCCGGACTGCTGCTTCGCCTCGTCGGTGTCGGGCGTTTCCAGCAGCAGGTCGGCGAAGCGCTGGCCGCTCGCACGCACCGCGGCGACGATGGGCGTCGCGCGGTCGCGCTCGGGCAGGTCGGTGATGCGCGCGAACCAGGGCAGGAGCTGGCGGGCGAAGATCAGGCTGCGCCAGTCGCAGCGCTCGGCGAGCTCCGTGAACGGAATCGGCTCGGGCGTTTCGAACACGACGAACGCCTGACCCGGCTGGGCGCGCACGAAGCCCATCAGCCCGAGTCCGGCGGCGAATTCATCGAGTTCGGCTGCGGCTTCCTTCTCGAAGCCGGCCCGACAAAGGGCAAGAAGGCCGTTGGCGGCAAGGCCGGATCGCGGCGACGGGGTCAGGGACATGGGGAGGGGCTCGCTGCGGGAACTGCCGCGCTGTGTGCTGTTATCGAATGGCCGCGGATGATAAGCCGCGGCGGAGGAGCCGCAAAGCGCCGGAACGCATCCGGCGCCCGGCTGCTCATGACATTCCCATTACTGCGCCGCCCGCGGGCGCTTCGCCGCACGATCTTCCACGGGTGCTGCGACCATGCCCGCATCCGCTGCGACAGGGGCGCCGCCACCCGCCGCTTGGGCCGCCGGCGGGATCGGTGCCTGGGGATGGGCGATCTGCGACGGTACGTTCGGTAGGTTGTTCTGTGTCATGTAGTCGTTCATCTCGCGCCAGCCCGCGAAGATGGCCGCCTTCTGCGCCTTGGCATTGAGGGCATAGCAGTCTTCCAGCGAGCGGCCGGCGTGCCGGCAGGCGCCGCCGATCGCCTTTCCCTCGGCTTCGGCAAGGGCGGCCGTCTTCTGGGGGTCGGGCAGGTCGAGCGCGTTGCTCAACTGCTCGCAGGCGCCGAGGCTCAGGAGCAGGAAAAGAGGAATCACACGTTGCGCGAGCATGGGGCTACCTTGTGCCTGTCACGGGGTTCGGGATCTATAACGTCCGCTGAGGAAAAATCTTGACGCAATGTCGGAATCCCGGCCCGGGTCGTCCGGGCAGAAGGGTCTTATAATGAAACTTTGGCATTCTACGGTCGTTAAGGAAGCAGGAATGAAGCCCTTGGCTCGAGTGTTGCGTAATGGTGTCGTGGCCGGTATCGCCGCGATGGTGTGTGTCGGATTCCCGGTCGCTGCGTATGCGGCCAAGGCGAAACCTGCCAAGGCGGCCGCAGAGCCGGTGGGGCCGACGGAGATCCGTCTCGTGCATCAACTCGGCCCCGAGCGCGAAGAGGCATTGCAGAAGCTCGCCGCACGCTTCAACGAGGGCAGCAAGGACTATCGCCTCGTCGTCCAGGCTGCGACGTGGAGCGACACGGACGCGCCGCACATGGCGATCCTGGAGGGGAGCGCCGAAGAGCAGTTCCTCGGCGCCGGCAAGCCGCGTTACAAGGCCCTCTCCGGGGTGATGCGCGAAGCGGGCGTGCCGCTGCAGACGCTCAAGCCGCCGGCAATGATGGATCGCGCCCTGACGGATGCCAAGGGGCAGCTGCTGGCGCTTCCCGTGGGGCTGTCGACACCGGTGATGTACATCAACCGCAAGGAGTTCCAGCGCGCGGGGCTCAACCCCGATGCGCCGCCCAAGACCTGGTTCGACCTGCAGCAGGCGCTCGGCCAGCTTTTCGATGCGGGCTCGAAATGCCCCTACACCGTGTCCCAGCCCGGGCGCGTGATGATCGGCAACACCAGCGCCTGGCACAACGAGCCGGTCGCGGCACGCCAGGGCAAGGGTGAGCGTCCCGCCTTCAACGGCATGCTGCAGGTCAAGCACGTCGCGATGATGGCGAGCTGGCATCGCGCACGCTACCTCCACACCTTCGATGCCCAGTCCGAGGCCGAGCAGCGTTTCGCCTCGGGCGAATGCGCCGTCATTGCCGCCCCGTCGTCCAGTTGGACCGATTTCCGCCGCAAGGCCGGATTCGACATCGGCATCGCGCCGCTGCCGTATCACGAAGATTTCCCCGGCGCCCCGCAGAACACCCTTGCCGATGGTGCTGCGATGTGGGTCGCGGCGGGCAAGAAGCCGGCCGAGTACAAGGGCGTCGCGCGCTTCGTCGCCTTCTGGCTGCAACCTGAAAACCAGGTCGCATGGCAGCGTGAATCCGGCTATCTGCCGCTCAACCGCGCCGGCCTGTTTGCCGCGCAGAGCGACGTCCTCGGCGCCGACCTCGAGAACGTGAAGGTCGCCGTCGCCCAACTCGGCAACAAGCCCGCGACCGCCGATTCGAGTGCATCGGGCTTCATCGGCCGTGCGCGCGTGCTGGGCATCCTCGACGAGGAGCTGAGCGCCGTGTGGGCCGACCGCAAGCCGGCCAAGGAAGCCCTGGACAACGCGGTGACGCGTGTCCAGGCGATGTTCCCCGTTCCGCGCTGAGTCCGGGGTGCACCGCCCGGAGTTCCCGCTCCCCGCGGTGCTTGCGCATCGCTGCGGCGGAGCGCTCGCGCCTGAGAATACTCTGGCCGGGCTTGCCGCGACGGCTGCGAACGGCTGCCGCGGCGTCGAGTTCGACGTGATGCTCAGCGGCAGCGCTTCGCCGGTGCTGATCCACGACGAAACGCTCGAACGCACCACCAACGGTTACGGGCCGGTCGCGCACACCTCCGACGACGCCCTGTTCGCACTCGATGCGGGGTCCTGGTTCGATCCGCGCTTCGCGGGCGAACCCGTTCCCTGCCTGGATCTCGCCGCGGCCCGCTGCCAGGCGTTGGGGCTGGCGGTGAACCTCGAGATCAAGCCGTCGCACGGAACCGATGTCGAGACGGCGGAGCGCGTCGTGCGACGTGCGCGCACGCTGTGGGCCGCTGCGCCGGACGCGGTCCTGCTGTCCTCGTTTTCCGAACGCGCGCTTGAAATCGCGGCTTCGCTCGCGCCCGGCCTGCAACGGGGACTGCTGGTCGGGGCCGTGCCGTCCGACTGGCTCGCGCGCTGCCGCCGGCTGCGCGCTGCGGCCCTCCATGCCGATCACCGCCACCTCGATGCCGGCTGCGTCGCGGCGGCGCGCGAAGCCGGCCTGTGGGTGGTGACCTACACGGTCAACGATCCCGGGCGGGCCGACACGTTGTTCCAATGGGGCGTCGACTGCGTGATCACCGATCGCCCCGACATCGTCCGCGCCTCGCGCGCGTGAGCGCGCGAAGGCGGCCTGCGTGCGATTCTTGACGGCACGCCGCTCCCCCCCCTACCATCTTCTTTTTGTTCCGTCGGGCGCTTCATCTTGTCAACCAAGCAGCTCTACGCGCCGATCGCCGCCGACATGCAGGCGGTCGATGCGGTCATTCGCCAGCGTCTCCATTCCGACGTCGTCCTGATCCGCCAGGTTGCGGAGTACATCATCCACAGCGGCGGCAAGCGCATGCGTCCGGCGCTGGTGCTGTTCGCAGCAGGTGCGATGGGGTACGAAGGGACGCACCATCACCAGTTGGCGGCAGTCGTGGAGTTCATCCACACGGCGACCCTGCTGCACGACGATGTCGTGGACGAATCGGAGCTGCGGCGCGGCAACAAGACCGCAAACGCGATGTTCGGCAATGCCGCGTCGGTGCTGGTCGGCGACTTCCTGTACACGCGCGCTTTCCAGATGATGGTCGGCGTCGACAACATGCGCGTGATGCAGGTGCTGGCCGATGCGACCAATATCATCGCCGAAGGCGAGGTGCTGCAGTTGCTCAACTGCCACAACGCCGACGTCGAGATCGAAGACTACCTGCGCGTCATCCGCTACAAGACGGCGAAGCTGTTCGAGGCCGCGACGCGCCTGGGCGCGATCCTCGGTGGTGCGGATGAAAAGACGGAAGCCGCGATTGCGGCTTTCGGCATGCACCTGGGAACGGCCTTCCAGCTCATCGACGACGTGCTGGACTACTCATCGGATGAAGCCGCGACCGGCAAGCACCTTGGCGACGACCTGGCCGAAGGCAAGCCGACGCTGCCGCTCATCCACACCATGCAGCACGGCACGCCGGAGCAGGCGGCGCTCGTGCGTCGGGCAATCGAAACGGGCGGGCGCGACGACTTCGCTGCAATCCTCGTCGCGATCCATGAATCCGGGGCGCTGGATGAGACGCGCCGTTACGCGCGCGCCGAGGCCAAGCTGGCGACCGATGCGCTTTCTGTACTTTCCCCTTCCATTTTCAAAGAAGCGCTGCTACAATTATCGGACTTTGCAGTTGGTCGAGATCACTGACAACTGCAAAGCGTCGGGGAATAGCTCAGCCTGGTAGAGCACTGCGTTCGGGACGCAGGGGCCGGAGGTTCGAATCCTCTTTCCCCGACCAAGAATCCGTGAAAAGACCGCCGCAAGGCGGTCTTTTCATTTCCGGGCCCGGAACATGCGTTCAGGTTCGCGGCGGGTTACCATCGTTGTCACCACGCGGTGACGTACATTCTGAATCGCCGGTCGTCCGATGACGGGCTTGTGGAAATGACGCTCGATCAGTACTCCCTGTTGCGGTACTGCGCTCTCGCGGCAACGGCAGGCGAGGAGGGGCGTCCGTATGTCGTCGAAACGGACGGAATGCGTGCGCTGCACTTCGAGGCCCTGACGGTGCAGAGCCAGATGCGGCTCGACGATCCCGACACCCTCGAGATCGACTACACGCGGGCGATGATGGGATTCCTGCTCTTCAATCCTGAGCCGCGCGACATCGTGATGATCGGACTCGGTGGCGGGTCGCTGGCGAAATACTGTCTGCGCACCTTGCCGGAGGTTCGGTTCACTGCCGTCGAGATCGATCCGGACGTGATCGCGCTGCGCGACGCTTTCGGCATCCCGCCGGACGGAGAGCGTTTTCGGGTGGTGTGTGCCGATGGTGCCGATTACGTGCGCCGGCGGGTGCATGCCCCGGATGTGCTGCTGGTCGACGGTTTCGATCGCGGCGGTCAGCCCGAGCGCCTGAGCACTGCGGGATTCTACGACGACTGCCACACGATGCTCGCCATTGGCGGGGTCATGGCGGTGAATCTGTGGTCCGGGGACCGGCGTTACGGGCTGTACGCGTCGCGCATCCGCGACAGCTTCGAGGACCGCTTCGTCGCGATCGGCGCCGAGCACGACAGCAACCGCATCGCTTTCGCCTGCAAGGGGCGCGGCTTTCCGCCGCGGCGCCGGCAACTGCTGGAACGTGCGCGAATGCTCGCCACGCATCACCCGATTGGGATAGTGTCGACAGCGCAACGCATCCAGCAGCGCCTCGAGCGCCGCGCGCACTATCGCCCCGACCTATGGGAAGAGGACTTCCGCCGCACGCGGGACGACTGACGGCACGGCGTACCGGGGCAAAGGCGCCGCCGGCCACACGGAAAGGGGCGTCATCGGAAGGAGGTCGAGATCATGAGCCACAAGCATATCGCGCTGTTGCGCGCCATCTTCCAGGACCCGGTCAGTGCCAACATTCATTGGCGCGAGATCGAGTCGCTGCTCATTCACCTCGGCGCGGCCATCGAACCGGCGCACGGCGCCCGCTTTCGCATCGTGCTGAACAAGGTCGAGGGATTCCTGCACTATCCGCACCACGGCAGCGCCTGTACGAAGCAGGACATCAAGCAGCTGCGCGAATATCTCGCACATGCAGGGGTCAGCCCGTCCGCGTACGAGCAAGAGCATGGGGGCTGACCGCGACGACGACGTACTTGCCCGCGGCGGGGAAGGCGCTTGCCGTCTGTCACACCTGTGTCGTGATGGTTGGGTTATGCTCCCGGGGTCGAGCCCGGAGAGTCGGGCCGGCTTTTTGTGACAAATATAAAGCCCTGCGTCGGGCGCGACAGTTGCGTGCCGGGAAGGGGATTAAGGGGAAACCAACCGAGATGACTGAACAAACCCGCGACTTTTCCGAGTTCCTCGGATACCGCTACGAGGATCTGAAGGTGGGCATGTCCGCCGCGACTGGCCGCACCGTGACGGATGCCGACATCCTGATGTTCGCAGGAGTTTCCGGCGACACGAATCCGGCCCATCTCGATGACGAATACGCCAAGGCCTCGATGTTCGGCGGCCGCATTGCCCACGGCATGCTGTCGGCGAGCTACATCTCCGCGCTGTTCGCGAACAAGCTGCCCGGGCCGGGCTGCATCTATCTGTCGCAGACGCTCAAGTTCAAGGCGCCGGTGAAGCCGGGTGATACGGTGGTGGCGCGTGTCACGCTGAAGGAGCTGAACACGCCGAAGCGGCGCGCGATCTTCGACACCGTGTGCACGGTGGGCGGCAAGGTAGTGCTGGAAGGCGAGGCGGAGATGATGGTTCCCGCGCGCGATTGACGTGTTTCGGCCCGTTCGCGGGCCATTGCGCGCAACAAAAAAACGGGAGGTCCGCTGTATGCGGCCTCCCGTTTTCCGTTCAAGCGTCGTGCCGGCTCAGGCGTCGCGGCGCTTGTCGCGTTCGATGAGTGCGTAGGCCGAGTGGTTGTGGATGGATTCGAAATTCTCCGATTCCACCACGAAACGGACGATGCGCTTCTCGGCGTTGAGCAGGCCGGCGACGTCGCGCACCATGTCCTCGACGAACTTCGGGTTCTCGTAGGCGCGCTCGGTCACGAACTTCTCGTCCGTGCGCTTGAGCAGGCCGTAGAGTTCGCACGAGGCTTGGCTCTCGACGAGCTGGACCAGCTCTTCGATCCACAGAAAGTCGTTGGTCTGTGCGGTGACTGTGACGTGCGAGCGCTGGTTGTGCGCGCCGTATTCGGAAATTTTCTTCGAACACGGACACAGGCTCGTGACGGGCACCACGACCTTCATCTCGAACACGTATTCGCCGCCTTCGCGCATTTCAGCGACGAAGGTCACTTCGTAGTCCATCAGGCTCTGCACGCCGGAAACCGGGGCCGTCTTGTTGATGAAGTACGGGAAGCTCATCTCGATAACGCCGGTCTCGGCTTCGAGGCGTTTGACCATCTCGCGCAGCATCGGCTCGATCGATTCAACCGAGATTTCCCGCTCGTTGCCGTTGAGGATCTCGATGAAGCGCGACATGTGGGTTCCCTTGAAATTGTGGGGAAGCCCGACGTACATGCTGAAGGTCGCGATCGTGTGCTGCACGCCGCCGCTCTTGTCGCTGACGCGGATGGGGTGGCGAATCGACTTGATGCCAACCTTGTTGATGGCCAGCTGACGACTGTCGTTGGCGTTCTGGACGTCAGGAATGGCGTGGCTCTCGTGGGATTTCATGTCGCGTTCTCTGTTTGGTTGCTGCGGGTCAATGCTACCATTTCCCGACAAATTCGCTCAGCTATTGCGTACATAGACGCGCTCAATGGCGCTCAGTATTCCCGCGGGGTGCAATCCGACCTGATCGAACAGCTGGCTTTGGTCTCCATGATCAATGAAATGGTCCGGCAAGCCAAGCCGCAGCAGGCGGGGCCGGTGCGGCAGGCTTTCGAGCACGCGTGCGACTTCGGACCCCGCGCCGCCGATCACCGCGTTTTCTTCCAGCGTCACGATCAGTTCGTGGCTGGCGCTCAGTTCTTCGATCAGTGCCGCGTCGATGGGTTTCACGAAGCGCATGTTGGCGACCGTCGCGTCGATCTCCTCGCCGACGACGAGCGCATTGGTCAGGAGGCTGCCGAAGGCGAGCAGGGCGACCTTCCTGCCCTGGCGGCGGATTTCGCCCTTGCCCAAGGGCAGTTCGGTCATCGCGGTCTCGGGGCGCACGTTCATGCCGCTGCCGCGCGGATAGCGTACGGCCGTGGGGCCGTTGTGCCGGTAGGCGGTGTAGAGCATCTGCCGGCATTCGTTCTCGTCGGCGGGCGTCATCACGACCATGTTCGGGATGCAGGCGAGGTACGACAGGTCGAAGGCCCCGTGGTGCGTGGCGCCGTCGGCGCCGACCACGCCTGCGCGGTCGATCGCGAACACGACGGGCAGGTTCTGCAGCGCGACGTCGTGGATCAGTTGATCGTAGGCGCGCTGCAGGAAGGTCGAGTAGATCGCGACGACCGGCTTGAAACCTTCGCACGCGAGACCGGCTGCAAACGTTACGGCGTGTTGCTCGGCGATGCCGACGTCGTGGTAGCGCTCGGGGAATTCCTTCGCGAAGCGCACCATCCCGGAACCTTCGCGCATTGCCGGCGTGATCCCGATGACCTTGTCGTCACGCGCGGCGATGTCGCACAGCCAGTCGCCGAAGATCTGGGTATAGGTGAGCTTGCCGCCGCCCTTGCCGCTCTGGATGCCTGCACGGTGGTCGAAGCTCGAGACGCCGTGGTAGAGGATGGGGTCGGCCTCGGCGAGCTTGTAACCCTGACCCTTGCGCGTGATCACGTGCAGGAACTGCAGCCCGTTGAGCTTCCTGAGGTTCTGCAGCGTGGGGATCAGCGCGTCGAGGTCGTGGCCGTCGATCGGTCCGTAGTAATGGAAGCCGAATTCCTCGAACAGCGTGCCCGGCGTGATGAGGCCCTTGACGTGCTCCTCGACCTTGCGGGCGAAGTCGAGCATCGGCGGGGCGACGCCGAGGACCTTTTCGCCGGCGCGACGCGCGGCGTTGTAGGTGCTGCCCGAGAGCATGCGCGCGAGAATTTTGGTCAGCGCCCCGACCGGCGGCGAGATGGACATCTCGTTGTCGTTGAGGATCACCAGCAGGTTCACGTCGCTGGTATCGCCGGCGTTGTTGAGCGCTTCGAAGGCCATGCCAGCCGACATCGCGCCGTCGCCGATGACGGCGATCGAGCGGCGTTCGCCATCGCCGCGGTCGCGTGCGGCCACCGCCATGCCCAGCGCGGCCGAGATCGAGGTGGAGGAGTGGGCGGTTCCGAAGGTGTCGTACTCGCTCTCGCAGCGCCGCGGAAATCCGGAGATGCCGTCGAAACGGCGCAGCCCACTCATCGCCTCGCGGCGCCCGGTCAGGATCTTGTGGCCGTAGGTCTGGTGGCCGACGTCCCAGACGATGCGGTCGTCGGGCGTGTCGAAGATGTAGTGCAGGGCAATCGTGAGTTCGACGGTGCCGAGGTTCGACGACAGGTGTCCGCCGGTCTTCGATACCGACTCGATCAGGAAGGCGCGTAGTTCGGTAGCGAGCGCATGCAGATCGCGCCGCTCGAAGCGGCGCAGGTCGTGTGGCGAGTCGATGCGGTGCAGCAGGGGGTACTGAGGCATGTGGATGTCCGGCAGAGCGGAATTCAGAATCGGCGGTGAACGATGAAGTTCGCCAGTTCGTCCAGCCTGGCGGCTGCGGCGCCGAAGGACGCGATGGCGTCACGGGCGTCGGCAAGCAGGACGTCGGCCAGCGTGCGCGCTTCGGAGAGGCCCAGCAGCGTGACGTAGGTCGGCTTGTTCTGGTCCGCGTCCTTGCCTGCCGTCTTGCCCAGCGTCGCGGTGTCGGCCTGGGCGTCGAGGATGTCGTCGACGACCTGGAACAGCAGGCCGACGAGCTTGCCGTAGCGGTCGAGGCGGGCCAGTGCGTCGGGGGCGAGCGGGGCGCCGCACTGCGCGCCGAGCAGCACCGAGGCCCGGATCAGGGCGCCGGTCTTGTGGATGTGCATGAACTCGAGCTCTTCGCGCGTGAGTTGCTTGCCCACTGCCCCGAGGTCGATGGCTTGGCCGCCGGCCATGCCGCGCGACCCGGATGCGCGACCGAGGAGCGTGATCATCTCGAGTTGCACGGCGGGGTCGTCGTTCACGCGGCCTTCGGCGATGGTCTGGAAGGCGAGCGCCTGCAGCGCATCGCCCACCAGCAGCGCAGTCGCCTCGTCGTATTCGACATGCACGGTCGGTTTGCCGCGTCGCAGGACGTCGTCGTCCATGCAGGGCAGGTCGTCATGGACGAGGGAATAGGCATGGATGAGTTCGACGGCACAGGCGACGCGGTCGAGGCGCTCGGGGGCGGCGCCGGCGATCTCGCCGGCAGCATGCACGAGGAGCGGGCGTACGCGCTTGCCGCCGCCCAAAGCAGCGTAGCGCATCGCGTCGTGCAGGCGTTGCGGCGCAATGGACGCTTCGGGGAGGATCGTGCCGAGGGCGATTTCGGTGCGGTGCTGGACGCTTTCCATCCAGGCGGCGAAATGATTCCCGCTCACTTCGGGCTCCTCCTGTCTTCGGGTTTGTCGAGCGGGGCGAGCGTGCCGTTCTCGAGCTGGAGCACGCGCTGCTCGGCCGCCTGCAGGGTTTCCTGGCAATATTTCAGCAGGCCGGCGCCGCGCTGGTAGTGCTCCAGCGCTTGTTCCAGCGTGATGTTGCCGGTTTCCATTTCCTGCACGATCGATTCGAGTTCGGCGATGGTCGATTCGAAGGATTTCGGCGAGTTTGCCGTCTTTGCCATGACTCGAAGCGGGGCCAGTAAAAGGGAGAAAAGTAACCGATCGGGCTACTGGCGGTCAAATTACTTCTCGCCTAAAATGGTCTGCTGGTTTTTCCGAATTTCTTGACTTTTCATGGGAGGTTCGGGGGTGTCCGACCTTGCTTCCAAGGCCAAATTGTCCCCGGCGGTGTCTCAGTTGCCGGTGTCGGCGTATTTCGACGAAAGCATCTTCGAACTCGAAAAACGTCTGTTGTTCCAGGCCGGGCCGGGCTATGTCGGTCATGAGTTGATGGTGCCGGAGGTCGGTAGCTACCGGTCGCTCGAGTGGCTCGATCATTCCAAGCTTCTGTTTCGCAGCGGAGACGGTGTTCATCGGCTTTCGAACATCTGCCGTCATCGTCAGGCGATCATGCTCGAAGGTTCCGGCAAGACCGAGCGCATCGTCTGTCCGATCCACCGCTGGACCTACGGCCAGAAGGGTGAACTGCTCGGCGCGCCGCATTTCCCCGAGAACCCCTGCCTCAACCTGAAGCGCGATGCGCTCGAGAACTGGAACGGTCTGCTGTTCGCCGGGCCGCGTTCGGCCGCAGCCGATCTCGCCGGCATGAACGTGGCCGAGCAGTTCGATTTCTCCGGCTACAAACTCGACCGCGTCGAGATCCACGAGTGCAAGTACAACTGGAAGACCTTCATCGAGGTCTATCTGGAGGACTACCACGTCGTGCCCTTCCATCCGGGGCTGGGCAACTTCGTGACCTGCGACGACCTGACGTGGCAGTTCGGTGACTGGTACTCGGTGCAGCGCGTGGGGATCACCTCGCTCGCGAAGCCGGGCTCCGCGAGCTATCAGAAGTGGCACAAGGCGGTGCTGGACTACTACGGCGACAAGCGGCCGGAGCAGGGAGCGATCTGGCTCACCTACTATCCGAACGTGATGGTGGAGTGGTATCCGCACGTCCTGGTGGTCAGCACGCTGATTCCGACGGATGTGAACCGCACGACCAATGTCGTCGAGTTCTACTATCCCGAGGACATCGTCGAGTTCGAGCGCGAGTTCGTCGAGGCCGAGCAGGCTGCGTACATGGAGACGGCGATCGAAGACGACGTGATCGGCGAGCGCATGGACCGCGGCCGTTGGGCGTTGCTGCAGGAGGGGCGCAACGAGGTGGGGCCCTACCAGTCGCCGTACGAGGACGGGATGCAGCACTTTCACGAGTTCTATCGCCGCATCATGGGGGAGCATTTCTGATACGCGATGTCGGCGCATGGTGCGTTTCGGCGCCGTGCGCCGAGCGCAAAAAACGGGTCGCCTGCGGGCGGCCCGTTTTTTTATATCAGGAGCGGCGCAGGTTGGTGTCTGTTGTTGCCTGTTCGTCCCGGATTGCTGTGCGGCGGTCATGCTGTTTGCGCCAGCGCGCGAGCGCGTCGTCGACGAGTGTGTAGACGACCGGAATCACGAGCAGGCTCAGGAGGGTCGAGGTGACCAGTCCGCCGATCACGGCGATGGCCATGGGGGCGCGGAAGGAGGGATCGACACCGATGCCGAGTGCGATCGGCAACATGCCCGCGCCCATCGCGATGGTGGTCATGATGATCGGGCGTGAGCGCTTGCGGCAGGCGTCAATCACTGCGTCGAGTCGCGACATGCCCTGGTCGCGGCGCGCAACGATGGCATATTCGACGAGCAGGATGGAGTTCTTGCTCGTGACACCCATCAGCATGATGAGACCGATCAGGGAGGGGAGCGAGAAGCTGCTGTCCGCCAGAATGAGGGCGACGAAGGCGCCACCCAGCGCCAGCGGCAGTGCCGCGAGGATGGTTAATGGCTGCGTAAACTCGCGGAACAGCAGTACGAGGACGACGTAGATGCACAGCACCCCGGTGAGCATGGCGATGCCGAAGCTCGTGAAGAGGGTGCGCATTTCGTCGGCATCGCCGACCGGTTGCCAGGAGAGGCCGGCGGGGAGCGATTGGAGCGCAGGCAACGCGCGCACGTCCGCCTCGACCTCGCCCATCGGGCGGGATGTGAGCTCGATGTCGAAATTGATATTGCGGCGCCGGTCGAAACGGGCGATCTCGGAAGGGCCGCTTTCGATTCCGATATCGGCGACGGTGCCGAGCATGACGTAGCCTTGGCTGCCGGGGACGGGCAGGCGTGCGAGGAGGTCGATGTCGCTGCGTGCGGCCTCGGGCAGCCGGACGACGATGGGGATCTGGCGCTCCGACAGGTTCAGTTTGGCGAGTCCGAAGTCGTAATCCCCCGCGGTCGCGATGCGCAGGGAGTCCGAGATTGCCGCCGCCGTCACGCCGAGATCGGCGGCGCGGGCGAAATTCGGCCGGACGACCACTTCCGGGCGCACCAGGCTTGCGCTCGAGGTGATGTTGCCGACCCCATGGATCGTGCGCAGCTCCCGCTCGACCTGGCGCGCGACGCGGGACAACATTTCACCGTCGTCACCGACGACGGTGAACACGTATTTTTCGCCGCTTCCGCCCAGACCGACGCGTACCCGGACGCCGGGCAGGGCGTGCAACGCTTCGCGCAACTGCGCTTCGATTTCCTGTTTGCTGAGCGTGCGTTCGTTTCGCGGGGTGAGGTTGATCGTCAGGGATGCCTTGCGCACTTCCGGGGCTCCGCCTGCCGTGAAGGCGTCGGTCCCGGCGGTACCCCCCCCGATCGCCGTGTACACGCGCTTGACGTGCTCGTTGCGCTCGAGGATCGCGCGCGCCTGCTCTGCTACGCGGTAGGTGTCGCGGAAGTGGCTGCCCGGCGGGAGCTCGACCGAAACGAGCGTCTGGGCGAGATCGTCGGGCGGCATGAAGGCGGTGGGCAGCAGGGGGATCAGGGCGAGTGAGCCGACAAAGAAGCCGGTTGCCGCAAGCATCGTCAGCCAGCGTCGGTGCAGGCAGGCGCGCACCCATTTCAGGTACAGGGTCGTAAGGCGCCCTTCCTGCGCCTGATGAGCCATCGGGCGCAGCAGATACGCCGACATCATCGGCGTCAGCATGCGTGCGACGAGTAGCGATGCTGTCACGGCGAGGGCCGCGGTCCATCCGAACTGCTTGAAGAACTTGCCCGATACGCCGCTCATGAAGGCGGTTGGCAGGAACACTGCGACGAGCGTGAACGTGGTGGCGATGACCGCGAGCCCGATCTCGTCGGCGGCTTCCATCGCGGCCTGATAGGGCGTTTTGCCCATGCGCAGGTGGCGCACGATGTTCTCGATTTCGACGATGGCGTCGTCGACGAGAATGCCGATCACGAGCGAGAGCGAGAGCAGCGTCACGACGTTGATCGAGAAGCCGAGGTATTCGATGCCGATCAGCGCGGGCAGCACCGAGAGCGGGAGGGCCGTCGCGGCGACAAAGGTGGCGCGCCAGTCGCGCAGGAAGAACCACACGACGATGACCGCGAGGATGGCGCCCTCGGCCAGCAGCCATAGTGAGCCGTGATAGCCCTCGCGCACCGGATCGACGAAGTTGTAGGCCTCGCGGAACGTGATGTCGGGGTGCGTCGCGGACAGCTCTTGGATGCGGCGGGCGACGCCCTCGGCGACCTCGATCTCGCCAGCGCCGCGCGCGCGCACGATCTCGAAGCCGACTACCGGCTTGCCGTCGAGGAGTGCGGCCGAGCGCCGCTCCGCCACCGTGTCTTCGAGCCGGCCAAGGCTGCCGAGGCGCAGGTGGCGTCCGTCACTGAGGACGATCTCCATGTCCGCGAGTTCGGCAGCACTCATCGCCGTTGCGAGCGTCCTGACGGCCTGCTCGCCGCTGCCCAGTTCCGTGCGCCCGCCCGACGATTCGAGCTGGGTGCGCCGCAACTGGCGGGATATGTCGGCAACCGTGACGTTGAGCGCGAGCAGGCGCGCGGGGTCGAGCTCCAGGCGCACCTCGCGCGTGGCGCCGCCGACACGGGTGATCTGTCCGACGCCGGGAACCGAGAGCAGGGCCTTTGCGACGGTATTGTCGACGAACCAGGACAGGGCTTCCTCGTCCTGCGTCGCGGAGCCGACCGTGTAGGTGACGATGGGCAGGCCCGACAGGTTGAAGCGCTGGATCACCGGATCGCGCAAATCGCTCGGCAGGTCGGAGCGGACGCGTGAGAATGCGTCGCGTACGTCGTCGACGGCTTCCTGCGTCGGCTTTTCGAGATGGAACTCGGTGGTGATCGTCGCCACGCCATCCTGGATGCGGGTGTAGATGTGCTTGACGCCCTGCAGTGTCGCGATCGAGTTCTCGACCTTGCGCGCGACTTCAGTCTCGAGCTGTGCCGGCGCAGCGCCGGGCAGGCTCGCGCTCAGTACGACGGTCGGAAGGTCGATGTCCGGGAAGTTCTGCACCTTCATGCGCGAGAACGAAAGCATGCCGAGCAGGCTCAGCATGATGAAGAGCAGCACGCCCGGAACGGGGTTGCGGATCGACCATGACGAGACATTCATGGTCGGTGCCTCACCGCTGCGGCGAGGCGACCGGCGTGGCCGCCGTAACCTCGACCAGATCGCCATCGTTCAGGAAGCCGACGCCGCTCTGGACGAAGTGTTCGCCGTCGGCAATGCCGGACACGATCTCGATGCGATCACCGCGCCGCCGGCCGGGCGTTACGCGCACCTGCGTCAGCTTCTTGTCGGGGCCTACCCGGAAGACGTAGGTGAATCCATCGCGCAGGAGCACGGCCGATTGCGGCAGGCTCAGAACATGGGGAGCCTCCTGGGCCGCCGGAGTGATTTCGCCACTTGCGAACATGCCCGACTTTGCACCGCTTTCCGCGAGATCAACGTAGACGATTCCGTTGCGAGTCTGCGGGTCGATCGATGGCGCGATGCTGCGCACGCGGCCATCGACGGTTTCGCCGCTGGCCAGCTTCAGTTTCGCCGCGTCGCCGGCGCGGATCTGGCCGATGTCGTCGGCCGCGACCTCTGCGTGCCATTCGAGGCGTCCCTGCAGGATGAGGCGGTAGAGTTCCTGCCCCGCCTGCGGGACGGTTCCCATTGTTGCGGCGCGTCCGGATATGAGCGCATCGTCGGGGGCGAGGATGCGGGTTTGCCGGACGCGCAGTTCAGCCAGATGGACGCGTGCGGCGGCGAGTTCGATGCGCGACTTCGAGGTCTGCTCGGCCGTCAGGTACTGCGTGACCTGCTGTTCGCTCATCATGCCCGTCGGCTGGAAGCGCCGGGCGCGGTCGCCGTTGGCGCGCGCTTCGGCGTGCATGGCGCGCGCCTCCTGAAGCTGCGCGCGAGCCTGGGCGAGGTCGGCCTGCACGACGGCGTCGTCGAGGGTCACCAGTATCTGCCCCTTCCTGACCCGGTCGCCGACATTCGCGTGCACCTGGGCGATGCGCAGTCCCCCGATCTCGCTGCCGACAATGGTCTCCTGCCACGCGGCAACATTGCCGGTCGCGGGAATCGATCTGCTCCATGCAACCGGCTGTGGACCGGTGACTTCGACCGTGAGGGCTGGCCGGGCAGCGGACGTCGCGGCGGCGGGGGGGGGCTGCGGCGCATCGGCATTCGGTGCGCTGCACGCCCCGAGGATGGCGAGCACTGTAGCCGGCAAGAGCGCAGCCAGCCGTTCGGAATGTTGGCGTTTCATCGCGGCAGGGGCTCCCCTGGGGCTGCTGGATATCACCCGGCCTCGAGTGATGCTCCGGTGGTGATGCGTCTGGGCATGCGAGCGTCGTGCGGACCGCAGGCTTGCCGCACGACGCTCGACGACGGCATATTTAGCCCTCTTGTTCGCCGCTTGGCAACATGCGTGCTATTGCTGAAGAGGCAGCCGCCCCGCCGTGGGGCCGTCATGGCGAAGGAGTCGGCGGGCCGGGACGCTCATGCGTCGGTCTGCAGTTCCTTAGGCAGCGGGAAGGTGACGCGCTCGGGGACGCCTTCGAGGGTCCGTACCGAGCCACCGCCCAATGCCTTGAGGCGCTCGATGACGGCATCGACGAGCACTTCCGGAGCCGAGGCGCCGGCCGTCACGCCGATGCGCTTCCTGCCGTCGAGCCAGGCCGGGTCGATGCCGTCGGCGTTGTCGATGAGGTAGGCGGGCACGCCGAGCAGTTCCGCCACTTCGCGCAGGCGGTTGGAATTCGAGCTGTTGCGCGAGCCGACGACGAAGACGATGTCGACGCGCGGCGCCATGAACTTCACGGCGTCCTGCCGGTTCTGCGTCGCGTAGCAGATATCGTCCTTCTTCGGTCCGATGATGGCCGGGAAGCGTTCGCGCAGGGCGGCGACGAGGGTGGCCGCGTCATCGACCGAGAGGGTGGTTTGGGTGACGTAGGCGAGCTTTTCGGGGTCGGCGACCTGCAGCGTCGCGACGTCTTCGACCTTTTCGACGAGGTGGATGCCGTCCTTCACTTGGCCCATCGTGCCTTCGACCTCGGGGTGGCCCTTGTGCCCGATCATGACGATCTCGCGGCCCTGTTCGCGCATCCGGGCGACTTCGATGTGCACCTTGGTGACGAGCGGGCAGGTGGCGTCGAACACGCGCAGGCCGCGCTTCTCGGCCTCGGAGCGCACCGTCTGCGGCACGCCGTGGGCGCTGAAGATGACGGTGTTGCCCGCCGGCACTTCGTCGAGTTCCTCGACAAACACGGCGCCCTTGGCGCGCAGGCCGTCGACGACGAACTTGTTGTGCACGACTTCGTGGCGCACGTAGATCGGTGCGCCGAAGCGTTCCAGCGCGCGCTCGACGATTTCGATCGCCCGTTCCACGCCGGCGCAGAAGCCGCGCGGGTTGGCGAGCAGAATTTCAGGGTCGTTCATTGTGGTCTCTGTGTCGGGGTCGGGGCGCTTGGGTGCGTCAGAGAACGCCGATGATGTCCACCTCGAAGCGGATGGTCTTGCCGGCGAGCGGGTGGTTGAAGTCGACGATTGCGCGGACGTCGTCGATCTCGCGCACGAGGCCGGAGTAACGGGTGCCGTCCGGTGCGCCGAACTCCATGATCGTCATCGGTTCGATCTCTTCCTCGGGCATGTGTTCGCGCTTCACGTGCTCGACGAGGTCCGCGTTGTAGGGGCCGAAGGCCTGTTCCGGCGCCAGCGTGAACTGCTGGCGGGTGCCGACTTCGAGGCCTTCGAGCACGCGCTCGAGACTCGGTAGGAGATCGCCGCAGCCGAGTTGCAGCGTCGCGGGCGTGCCTTCGAAGGTGCTGATGAGCGGCTGGCCGTTTTCTAGTGCGATGCGGTAATGCAGCGTTACGAGGCTGTTCGGTTGGACGGTCTGCGTCACGAGGGGTTCTCCGGAATGGTGTTGCGCGGAGCGCGGAACTGCGCCCACAGCATCAGGGCGACGCCGACGGTAATCGCCGAGTCTGCCACGTTGAAGGCCGGCCAGCCGTAGCGACCGATGTGGAAATAGAGGAAATCGACGACGGCGCCGTGCACGAGGCGGTCGATCACGTTGCCCAGTGCACCGCCGATCAGCAGGCTGAAGGCCAATGGCAGCAGCTTCTCGCGCTGGTGCTGGCGCAGCAGCGTGAGGAGCCAGCCGCAGACGCCGAGGGCGAGGATGACGAAGAACCAGCGCTGCCAGCCGGAGTGGTCGGCGAGGAAGCTGAATGCCGCGCCCGGGTTGTAGACCAGCACGAGCTGGAAGAAGCCCGTGACCGGAATGGCCTCGCCGAATTCGAGCTTCGACAGCACGAGCCATTTCGTGAGCTGGTCCAGGCCGATCACCAGCGCCGCGAGTTCGAGCCAGCCGAAGAAGCGGCGCGTCAGCGCGGGTGCGCTGTGGGCCGCTTGCGGGGCTGCGGCGGAATCACGCATGGACGCGCGTTTCCCCGGCGCCGAAGAGGTTGTCGTGGCAGCGGCCGCACAGTTCGGGGTGGTCGGCGTGGCTGCCGACGTCCGCGCGGAAGTGCCAGCAACGGCCGCACTTGGCGTGCGCCGACGAGCCCGCGTCGACGCCCTCGGTCGCCTCGTCGGCGGCGCGAACGAGCTCGGCGCGCGAGGTGATCAGCACGAAGCGCAGATCGTCGCCGAGGCTCGCCAGCGCGTCGTACGTCGCGCCGCTCGCACGCACGACGACTTCGGCCTGCAGCGACGATCCGATCCTGCCTTCGGTGCGCAGGCCTTCAAGGACCTTCTGCACCTTCGCCCGCTCCTCGCGGATCAGCGTCCAGCGGGCGACCAGGGCCTCGCTGTCGGCAAGCGCGGGCAGTTCGTGCCAGGTGTGCAGCATGACGCTGTCCTCACTGTCCTTGCCGATGAGGTGCCAGATCTCCTCGGCGGTGAAGGCGAGGATCGGCGCCATCATGCGCGTGATGCTCTGCGTGATGTGCCACAGCGCGGTCTGCGCGGCGCGGCGCGCGGGCGAGTTCGCCTGGGTCGTGTACAGGCGGTCCTTGAGGATGTCGAGGTAGAACGCGCCGAGGTCTTCCGCGGCGAAGTTCTGCAGCGCCTGGACAATCTTGTGGAATTCGTAGCGCGCGTAGTCCCCGGTGACCTGCTCCTGCAGGCGCTGCGTCAGCGCAAGCGCGTAGTGGTCGATATCGAGCCACTGTTCGACCGGCACGCCATCCTTTGCGATGTCGAAGTCGGCGGTGTTGGCGAGCAGGAAGCGCAGCGTGTTGCGCAGGCGGCGATAGACTTCGACGACGCGGTCGAGGATCTCCTTCGAGATCGTCAGCTCGCCCGAGTAGTCCGTCGCGGCGACCCACAGGCGCAGGATTTCGGCGCCGAGCTTGTCGGAGACTTCCTGCGGCGCGACGACGTTGCCCTTGGACTTCGACATCTTCTTGCCCTGGCCGTCGACGACGAAGCCGTGGGTCAGCAGGCCGTCGTAGGGGGCGCGGCCGTCGACCGCGCAGCCCGTGAGCAGCGACGAGTGGAACCAGCCGCGGTGCTGGTCCGAGCCTTCTAGGTAGAGGTCGGCCGGCCAGCGGCTGACGTCGGCGTGCGAGCCGCGCAGCACCGTCCAGTGCGTGGTGCCGGAGTCGAACCAGACGTCGAGGGTGTCGCGCATCTTGTCGTACTGGGCGGCCTCGGCGCCGAGGAGTTCGGCGGCGTCGAGCTTGAACCAGGCGTCGATGCCTTCGTTTTCGACGCGCCTGGCAACATCTTCGAGCAGTTCCAGGCTGCGCGGATGCGGTTCGCCGGTTTCCTTGTCGAGGAACAGCGGGATCGGCACTCCCCAGTTGCGTTGGCGTGACACGCACCAGTCGGGGCGGTTCGCGATCATCGAGTGCAGGCGGGCCTTGCCCCAGGACGGGAAGAACTGGGTGTCGTCGATGGCCTTGAGCGCGAGTTCGCGCAGGGTCGGCGCGCCGGGCTCAACGACCTCGCGGCCGGGGAGGCGATCCATACCGACGAACCACTGCGTCGTCGCACGGTAGATCACCGGCGTCTTGTGGCGCCAGCAGTGCATGTAGCTGTGCGTGAGGCTGCCCGAGGCGAACAGGCTGCCGACCTCGGAGAGCTTCTCGACGATCTTCGGGTTGGCGTCCCACACCGACAGGCCGCCGAAGAAGGGCAGGCTTTCGTGGAACACGCCGTCGCCCTGCACCGGGTTGAGGATGTCGTCGTTGCGCATGCCGTAGCGCATGCAGGACTGGAAGTCGTCCAGGCCGTAGGCCGGCGCGCTGTGCACGATGCCGGTGCCGGCGTCGGCCGCGACGTAGTCGCCGAGGAAGACGGGCGAGACACGGTCGTAGAAGGGGTGGCGGAACTGGATGCGGTCGAGCGCGACGCCGCGGGCGGCAGCGAGCACGCGACCTTCGAGCTGGTAGCGTTCGAGGGCCGATGCGCGCAGCTCGGCGGCGAGGATCAGCAGGCCCTTCGGCGTTTCGATCAGTTCGTACATCAGTTCGGGATGCACGTTGAGCGCCTGGTTGGACGGAATCGTCCAGGGCGTCGTGGTCCAGATCACGATGTGGACGGGCTGCTCGGGCAGGCTGTCGAGGCCGAAGGCGCGTGCGAGTTTGGCGCGCTCCTCATCAGCGAGCGGGAAGCCGACGTCGATCGCGGGCGACTTCTTGTCCTGGTATTCCACTTCGGCCTCGGCGAGCGCGGAGCCGCAGTCGAAGCACCAGTTCACCGGCTTCAATCCCTTGAACAGGAAGCCCTTGCGATACATCTCGCCGAGCGCGCGGATTTCGTCGGCCTCGTTGGAGAACTGCATCGTGCGGTAGGGGTTGTCCCAGTCGCCGAGCACGCCGAGGCGGATGAAGTCCTTCTTCTGGCGCTCGATCTGCTCGCCCGCATACTCGCGGCACAGTTCGCGCGCGCGGTCGGCCGGCAGGTGCTTGCCGTGCTGCTTCTCGATCTGGTGCTCGATCGGCAGTCCGTGGCAGTCCCAGCCCGGTACATAGGGGGCGTCGAAGCCCGCCATGGTCTTGGAGCGGACGATGATGTCCTTGAGGATCTTGTTCACCGCGTGGCCGATGTGGATGTCGCCGTTCGCGTACGGCGGGCCGTCGTGCAGGATGAACTTCGGGCGGCCGGCCGCGGCCTTGCGGATCTTCTGGTAGAGCTTTTTCTGCTGCCAGGCGGCGATCCAGCCCGGCTCCCGCTTGGCGAGGTCGCCGCGCATCGGGAAGGGGGTGTCGGGCAGGTTGAGCGTCTTGCGGTAGTCAGCCATGGTGGGTTCGGGCCTTGGTGGCGATCAGGGGCAATTGGAGGGGCGGATGGGATTGTCGGCGAACCAGGTGCGGGCGTCGGCCGCATCTTTGGCGATCTGGGCCTTGAGCGCATCGAGGGAAGCGAACTTCGCCTCGTCGCGCAACTTGTTGAGGAAATGCACGCGCAGGTGGGCGTCGTAGCAGTCGCGGTTCCAGTCGAAGAGGTGCACTTCGAGCGTGGGCCTGCCGGCACTGGTCACGGACGGCCGCACGCCGATGTTGGCGATGCCGGCGACCGGCGATTCGCCTAGGCCTTCGACGCTGACCGCGAACACGCCGGCGAGCGCGGGGCGGCGGTGCTTCATCTGGATGTTGGCGGTCGGGAAGCCGAGCTGACGGCCGATCCGATCGCCGCGGATCACGCGCCCGGCGATGCTGTAGGGGCGCCCGAGCAGGCGCGCGGCGTGGGTGAGGTCCCCTTCGGCGAGCGCTTCGCGCACGGCCGAACTGGATGCGCGCTCGCCGGCCACGTCGAGCGTGTGCATCGCCTCGACGGCGAAACCCTGTTGCGCGCCGCGTGCCTCGAGCAGAGCGAAGTCGCCCTGGCGGCGGGCGCCGAAGCGGAAGTCGTCGCCGATGATGAGATGGCGCACGCCGAGGCCGCGTACGAGGATGTTGTCGATGAACTGGTCGGCCGTCACCGCTGCGAAGCGGGCGTCGAAACGGCAGACGTGAACGCGGTCTACACCGGCCGCGGCGAGCAGCAGCAGCTTTTCACGCAGCGACGCGAGGCGGGCAGGGGCGTCGTCAGGCGAGAAGTATTCGCGCGGATGGGGCTCGAACGTCATCACCACCGCCGGCAGTGACATTGCGCGCGCGGTGTCGATGAGCATCTGGAGCAACGCCTGGTGGCCGCGATGCACGCCGTCGAAGTTGCCGATGGTGAGCACCGAGGGTTGCGCGGCGTGCCCGGGAATCCCGCGAAAAACCTGCATAACCGCCTGAAAAAAGCCGTAATTATAACGGCAACGCGCCCGCTCTGGGGCGGGCGCGCGGTGCCGACAGTGCGATCGCACTAACGACTGGAAGGGGCTTTATGTTGGGGCGAGGGCGTGAGTCTGTCCGTTCCGTGGCGTGCAGGCGGGCAAATCAGTCCAGCTGTGCGATCTTGGTGCGGCCGATCGGCGGATTGTCGCGGAAATAGATCCGCAGCCCGCGCAGGATCGCGTTCGCCATCTTGTCCTGGTAGGCATCGTCGTTGAGCCGCTGCTCTTCTTCGGGATTGCTGATGAATGCCGTTTCCACAAGGATGGACGGGATGTCCGGGGCTTTCAGCACGGCAAAGCCGGCCTGTTCGACGTGCGCCTTGTGCAGCTTGTTGATGTCGCCCAGTTCGTTGAGTACGGCCTTGCCCAGCTTGAGGCTGTCGTTGATCGTCGCGGTCTGGGACAGGTCGAGCAGTGTGCGGGCGAGGTGGCCGTCCTGCTTGGCGAGATTGACGCCGCCGATGAGGTCGGCGTCGTTTTCCTTCTGTGCGAGCCAGCGTGCGGCCGAACTCGATGCGCCGCTTTCGGACAGGACGAAGACCGAACTGCCGCGCGCATCGGGGCGCACGAAGGCGTCGGCGTGGATCGACACGAAGAGGTCGGACTGCACGCGCCGCGCGCGTGTGACGCGCTGGCCCAGCGGCACGAAGTAGTCGCCGTCGCGCGTGAGCACCGCACGCATGTTCGGTTCGGCGTCGATCTTCTGCTTCAGGCGGCGTGCGATCGACAGCGTGACGTTCTTCTCATAGCTGCCGCGTGCGCCGACCGCGCCCGGATCTTCCCCGCCGTGACCGGGGTCGAGCACGATGGTGACGAGGCGGTTGGCGGCCGGGCGAGTGGAACGCCGGGGGGGCGAAGCCTGGTCGGTGGAGTCGGGGCGCGCGATCTGTGCGGGCGCGTCGACGGAGGTCCGTGCGTCGCCCGTCTGGCCCGCGGCGGCATCCATCGGCGAGGACTTCTCGATCAGGGCGAGCAGCGGGTCGACCGGCGTCGTGGGGTACAGGTCGACCACGAGGCGGTGACCGTAGTTGCCGACCGGCGCCAGCGTGAACACCTGCGGGTTGATCTCGCTCTTCAGTTCCACGACCAGGCGCACGACGCCGGGCCGGTTGCGGCCGGCGCGGATCAGCTTGATGTAGGGGTCCGAGTCGAGCACCTTGGACGGCAGCGATTGCAGCACGCTGTCGAACTCG
Source organism: Azoarcus sp. CIB (assembly GCF_001190925.1). Taxonomy (NCBI): domain Bacteria; kingdom Pseudomonadati; phylum Pseudomonadota; class Betaproteobacteria; order Rhodocyclales; family Zoogloeaceae; genus Azoarcus; species Azoarcus sp. CIB. Next base: position 3,703,584 of record NZ_CP011072.1, on the reverse strand, counting down.
ACCCCTTCGAGGTCGACGACGAGGCGGTGCGGATCGGTGACGAGCAGGTGGGTAAACTTGAGCTGCGAGTTCCCTTCGATCGTGACGCGGGTGTATTCCGCCGCCGGCCATACGCGCACCGCGAGGAGGCTGGTCGCGGCCATGCCGACCGGGCTGACGAGCAGCGCCAGCGTCGCGCCGGCGAATTTCAGCAGGTCGCGTCGCGTCACGCCGGGCGCGGCAGTCATGTCGGGTTCCGGTTCAGCTCCGAATCCAGTTTGCGTATGCATGTGCGTCCTGCCTCCGTCAGTGCCAGCGCTTCGAGGCGCCGGCCCGGGCCGGATACGGTGAGGCGGATTTCGAGGTCCGGTGCGGCAATGTATGGCGCCGCCTTGTCCGGCCATTCCACCAGACATACCCCGTTTCCGTCGAAATACTCGTCCAGCCCTGCTTCCAGATATTCTTCTGGGACTGCGAAGCGATAAAAATCAAAGTGATATAAGTGTAATCTAGAAACAATATAAGGTTCAATCAAGGTGTACGTGGGACTTTTCACCTTTCCGTCGTGACCGAGGGCACGTAGCGCCCCTCGAACCAGCGTTGTCTTGCCGGCGCCGAGGTCGCCGCGCAGGTAGATGACGAGGCCCGCGTGCAGGGCTGCGGCAAGGGCCGCGCCCGCGGTTGCGGTGTCGGATTCGTCGTCGAGGTGCGCCGAGAACGGGCTGCTATCATCTGCCCGGTGATGAACGTGAATCATGATGAAGTCCCTGCGGATGTCGCTCCCGACGCGTCCTTGAGCGCGCTCGTCGGGCGGATGAAGGTTTGGGCCGGCGAGCTGGGCTTCGCCGATCTGGCCGTGTCCGGTGTGGATCTGTCGTCGGCCGAGCCCGGGCTGGAAGCCTGGCTGGCGGACGGTTTCCACGGAGAGATGGATTATATGGCGCGGCACGGCATGATGCGGGCGCGTCCGGCGGAACTGGTGCCGGGCACGCTGCGCGTCGTGAGCGTGCGCATGAACTACTGGCCCCGCGCGGCCGACGCGCAATCGGCGCTGGACGATCCGCAGCGCGCCTACGTGTCGCGCTACGCGCTGGGCCGCGATTACCACAAGCTGATGCGCAACCGCCTGCAGAAGCTCGCGGAGCGCATCGCTGCCGAGGCGCCGCACGGTTTCCGGGTGTTCGTCGATTCCGCGCCGGTGCTCGAGGTCGAACTCGCGAGCCGGTCCGGCCTCGGCTGGCGTGGCAAGCACACCTTGCTGCTGAACCGCCGCGCCGGCTCGTATTTCTTCCTCGGCGAGATCTTCACCGACCTGCCGCTGCCGCTCGACGCGCCCGAGACGCCGCATTGCGGCAGTTGCCGCGCCTGCCTGGACGCTTGCCCGACCGGCGCGATCGTCGCGCCGTACAGGGTCGATGCGCGGCGCTGTATTTCCTACCTGACGATCGAGCTCAAGGGCGCAATTCCCGAGGAGCTGCGGCCGCTGATCGGTAACCGCATCTACGGTTGCGACGATTGCCAGCTCGTGTGTCCGTGGAACCGCTTCGCGCAGCTCGGCGCAGAAGCGGACTTCGCGCCGCGCCACCGGCTCGACGAGGCGGAGCTGTTAGAGCTGTTCGGGTGGAGCGAGAGCGAGTTCCGCGAGCGGATGGCGGGCAGTGCGATCCATCGCATCGGCTTCGAGCGCTGGTTGCGCAATCTCGCCGTGGCGCTCGGTAATGCGCCCGGCACACCGGCGGTGCTGGCCGCGTTGCAGGCGCGGGCGGACGACCCGTCGGCGCTCGTACGCGAGCATGTCGCCTGGGCCATGGAGCGGCACGGGCTACGGCAGGGGTGAGCTTGCGTTAAAATCCGTTTTTGTCCCGACCTGGTTTCTGCATTGGACTCCTCCCGACCCATAGGCGTATTCGATTCCGGCATCGGCGGACTCACCGTCGTGCGTGCCCTGATGGAGCGCCTGCCGCTCGAACGCATCGTGTATTTCGGCGACACCGCGCGGGTGCCCTACGGCGTCAAGTCCGTCGCGACGATCGAACACTTCACTGCGCAGATCACCGAGTTCCTGCTGCAGCAGGACGTCAAGATGCTGATCGTTGCATGCAACACGATGGCGGCGGTGGCGGCCGACGTGGTGCGGCGCCTGGCGCGCGACATTCCGGTGCTCGACGTGATCGAGGCGGGCGCGCATGCGGCCGTCGCGGAATCGGACGGGCGCGGGATCGGCGTGATCGGCACGCCGACGACGATCAACAGCAATGCCTACGCGCGGCGCATCCACGCGTTGGATCCCGGCGTGCGGGTGTATTCGCAGGCCTGTCCGCTGTTCGTGCCGCTGGTCGAGGAGGGCTGGCTGGATCATCCGGTAACGCGGCTGACGGCGCAGGAATACCTGAAGCCGGTGCTCGCCGAGGAGGTCGGCAGCCTCGTTCTCGGCTGCACGCATTATCCGTTGCTCAAGCCGCTGCTGCGCGATGTCGTCGGCCCGGGCGTGCGCCTGGTCGACTCCGCGATCACGACGGCCGAGCTGGCGGCCGCCAAGCTGCTGGAACTCGGCATCGCCAGCACTCACGCAGGGCCGACGGCCTATCGCTTCGTCGTCACCGATGTGCCCTTGCGCTTCCAGACCATCGGCGAGCGTTTCCTCGGGCGCTCGCTCGGCACCGTCGAAAAGGTCGAGTGGTAGAGCGGCCGTCGCCGACGGTCAGCGCCCGGGGCCGGTTGCTATCGGGCGCGCCGGATCAGCGCACCATTCGCTCCACGAGCCGGCGTAGAGACGCGAGCCGGTCAGTCCCGCGGATTCCATCGCCAGCAGGTTGTGGCAGGCGGTGACGCCCGAGCCGCACTGGTGCACGACGCGGTGGGCGTCGCCGCCTTTCAGCAGCGCGCCGAATTCCTCGCGCAGGATCGAAGCCTGTTTGAAGTGTCCGCGGCCGTCGAGGTTGTCGCGGAAGAAGCGGTTGGTTGCACCGGGGATGTGCCCGCCGACGGGATCCAGGGTCTCGTTCTCGCCGCGGTAGCGGTCGGGGCTGCGAGCGTCGATCAGCAGCATCTCCGGGTTTTGCAGGTGATCGAGGACGTATGCCGCATCCACGACTTCGGGGTGCAGCGAGACGCGGAAGGTCGCGGCGACCGGTTCGGGGGCTTTCGCAGTGAGCGCCTGGCCGGCTTCCAGCCACGCGACCAGTCCGCCGTCGAGGACCGCCGCGCAGTGGTGCCCGATCCAGCGCATCATCCACCACAGGCGAGCGGCGAACATGCCGCCGGCGTCGTCGTAGGCGATGACCTGGGTAGAGTTGCCGACGCCCGCGCGCGCGAGGCGCTGTGCGAACGCTGCGGGATCGGGCAGCGGATGGCGGCCGTTCGTTCCGGTCAGCGGGCTCGAAAGGTCTTCGTCGAGGTGCAGGAAGCGCGCGCCCGGGATGTGGGCGCGGGCGTAGACGTCGCGGCCGAAGTCGCGGTTCGCGAGGTCGTGGCGGCAGTCGAAGATCACCCAGTCGGGATCGTCGAGATGCTGGGCGAGCTCGTGAGCGCTGATCAGCGTGCTGTAGGACGCGGAACAGCTGGACGTAGAACTGCTCACTGTGCGGGCTCCTCGGCCGCCTCGAGCCAGGTGCGTGCTTCGGTTTCGTCGTCGAAGACGAGCACTTCCGCGTCGACGAAGATCTGCGAGATCCATGCGCTCCACGTTAGCCACTGGTCCTGCGTGAGCACGGCGACGCGGCGGAAGTCGTGCGCATGCCTGCGCGAGAACTTGATTTCCTCCCACGCGACGTCGAGCGTGAACCCGGCCATTTCGCGCAGATCGAACAGCAGGCTCACCGGGCCCTCGAACTGGATCTTGTAATTGACCAGTTCTTCGAACTCCTTGTAGTCCGCGAGGGTGAATTCGCCGAACACCGCAACGGCGACCAGGTTGGGGCGATGGTCCGTTGTGATCATGACTGCCTCCGCATGGCGACTGGATTATGCAGGCTACTATATCCCCGGGCGGTAGCCGCTTCAATCGGGACTGCGGCCGCCGGGTGCCGCGCCGGCGGGAAGCGCCTGGGCGCGGGGCGCGAGGCGACCGACACGGCCGCGCCGCTGGCGATGATCAGTACGACGGCGATCCATGCCTCGAGCGGGAGGATTTCGTCCCACAGCAGGGCGCCGAAAAGGCTCGAGAAGATCACCGTAGTGTAGGCCAGATTGGCCGCGACGATGGTCTTGCCGAAGCGATAGGCCCGGGTCATCGCGAGCTGGGCCAGTGCGCCGAACAGACCGATGCCCGCGAGCGCCGCGCCGCCGTACAGGTCGATGGCGCTCAGTTCGCCGGCCAGCGCCCAGGGGATGCCGAGCAGGGTCGTGATCGCCGAGAACCACAGCACCGTCCGCGCCTCCGGCTCCCCGGCGCGGCCGAGTTCGCGCACGTTGATGTAGGCCAGGCTCGCGACGAGGCCGGAGCCGAGTCCGGCGCAGGCGCCCAGCCATTGTTCGGCCTGCAGCGTGGGTTTGAGCAGCAGGACGACGCCGACGAAGCCCAGCGCGACCGAGGCGATCACCGGGCCGCGCAGGCGCTCGCGGAACCACAGGGCGAGCAGCAGGGCGACGAAGATCGGCGAGGTGTAATTGAGCGTAACGGCGGTCGCGAGCGGCAGGGCGCTGATCGCGTAGAAGTAGCACATCAGCGCCGCACAGCCAGCGAGGGCGCGGGTGATCTGCAGCCGCCAGTGCGGCGTGCGTAGCGGTACGCCCTGAACGCGCGCGATGAGCGCGACGACGAGCAGACCGACGAAGCCGCGATAGAACACGAGCTCCCCGGTGGAGAAAGTGCCGGCGCCGAGCTTGACGCATACCCCCATGCAGGCGAAGAGGAGGCTGGCGACGATCATCCAGAGGGATTGCATGGTGGCTTGTTGCGGTGCGGCGAAAGGCGACATTGAACCACACGCAGGTCAGGTGCGCGAGGGTGGGGGATGGTCACGTGCACGGGGCCGCGGTAGGCTTGCGTCATCGCGGGTCTTTGCGGGGGTGGCATGAGCTGGCTGCTGGCGCTGGATCAGGGGACGACGAGTTCGCGGGCAATGGTGTTCGATGCCGACGGGCGCGTGCGCGGGGTCGCGCAGAAGGCCTTCGCTCAGTCCTTTCCGCAGCCGGGCTGGGTCGAGCACGATCCGGACGAGATCCTCGCGTCGCAACTGGACTGTGCGCGTGCCGCGCTCGCCGACGCCGGGATCGCGGCGACGGACCTGGCGGCCGTCGGTATCACCAACCAGCGCGAGACGACGATCCTGTGGGAGCGCGCCAGCGGTCGGGCGCTCGCGCCGGCGATCGTATGGCAGGACCGCCGCACCGCCGCCGAGTGCGACCGCCTGCGCGCCGCGGGACATGCGGAGCGGATCCGAGCGCGCACCGGCCTGGAGCTCGATGCCTACTTCTCGGCGACCAAGCTCGCCTGGCTGCTGGAGAATGTGCCGGATGCGCGGAGGCGGGCGGAGGCCGGCGAACTGGCCTTCGGCACCGTCGACAGCTGGCTGGTGTGGCACCTGAGCGGCGGCGCATTGCACGTGACCGATCCGGGCAACGCCGCACGCACGATGCTGTTCAACATCCACGGCGGTGACTGGGACGACGAGCTTCTCGCCCTGTTCGACATCCCGCGCGCGCTCTTGCCGCGCATCGTTGACAGCAGCGGTGTGTGCGGCGAGACGCGTGCCGAAGTGCTGGGTGCCGCCGTACCGATCGCAGGCATCGCAGGCGACCAGCAGGCCGCGACCTTCGGCCAGGCGTGCTTCACGCCCGGCATGGCCAAGAACACCTACGGCACCGGCTGCTTCCTGCTGATGAACACCGGCGACGCCATCGTCGCCTCGGCCAACCGCCTGCTGACGACGGTCGGCTGGCGTGCCGGCGGGCGGACCAGCTATGCGCTGGAAGGCAGCATCTTCATGGGCGGGGCGATCGTGCAATGGCTGCGCGACGGCCTCGGCCTGATCCGGCAGTCCGGCGAGATCGAGGCGCTCGCCGCGAGCGTTCCGGACAGCGGCGGCGTCGTGCTGGTGCCGGCTTTCACCGGGCTGGGCGCGCCGTATTGGGACGCTTATGCACGCGGCTCCCTGTTCGGACTGACGCGCGGCTCCGGCGCTGCCCACATCGCGCACGCCGCGCTGGAGGCGATTGCATTACAGACGGTGGATCTGGTCGCGGCGATGGATCGTGACGGGGCCGGGCCGCTGACGGAGTTGCGTGTGGACGGCGGCGCAGCGGCGAACGACCTGCTGATGCAGATGCAGGCCGACTTGCTCGGCGTGTCCGTCGTGCGGCCGCAGATGCTGGAGACGACGGCGCTGGGAGCCGCCTACCTTGCAGGTCTGGGCATCGGCGTGTGGTCGGGCGTGGACGAAGTCGCGGCGCATTGGCGCGCGGAGCGGCGTTTCGAGCCGGCGATGGATGCGGATCGACGCGAGGCGCTGATCGCCCGCTGGCATCGGGCCGTCGAGCGCTCGCGCGGCTGGGCCGAGGCGTGAGTGTGACAAACGGCAGGGACGCGGAGGGCCGGCTCGATCGGGCGTCGCTGCTCGCGCGCTTGCGCGCGACCGATGCGTGGGACGTCGTCGTGATCGGCGGCGGGGCGACGGGGCTGGGCTGCGCCGTCGATGCGAGTTCGCGCGGGCACCGCACGCTGCTGCTCGAGGCTCATGACTTCGCGAAAGGGACCAGCTCGCGCGCGACCAAGCTGATCCACGGCGGCGTGCGCTACCTCGCGCAGGGCAATCTTCCGCTCGTGCACGAGGCCCTCGCCGAGCGTTCGCGCCTGCTCGCGAACGCTCCGCATCTGGTACACAAGTTGCGCTTCGTCGTTCCGGCCTATCACTGGCTGGATATCCCCAAGTTCGGCGCCGGCCTCGCGTTCTACGACCTGCTGTCGGGTATGCACGGCATCGGCCACAGCCGCGTGCTTGACGCCGCGAGTACCATCGTCGCCCTGCCGACGCTCAAGCCCGGCGGCCTGCGCGGAGGCATCGCCTACTGGGACGCCCAGTTCGACGACGCGCGCCTTGCGCTGGCCTTGATGCGCACGCATTTCGACCAGGGTGGGCTCGCGTTGAACTATCTTCCCGTCGACGGCCTGGTCGTCGAGGACGGACAGGTGAGCGGCGTCCTCGCGCACGACGCCGAGACCGGCGAGACGTTCCGCATCGCGGCGGGGGTCGTCGTCAACGCGACCGGCGTGTGGGCCGACGCCATCCGCCGTGCGGAGCTCCCGCAGGTGCGTCCCTTGCTTAAACCCAGCCAGGGCGTGCATGTCGTCGTGGATGCGGAATTCCTCCCCGGACGCGATGCGCTGCTGGTGCCGCAAACCGCCGACGGACGCGTCCTGTTCGTAATTCCGTGGCAGGGGCGGGTGCTGATCGGCACCACGGATTCGCCAAGGCAGGACCTCCCGCTGGAGCCGCAGCCGCTCGCGGGCGAGATCGATTTCATCCTCGACGCCGTTGCGCCCTATCTCGTGCGGCCGCCCTCGCGCGCGGACATCCGCAGCGTCTTCGTCGGCCTGCGTCCGCTCATCGGCGCGGGCGACCGTTCCGCCACCCGCAGCCTGTCGCGCGAGCACTGCATCGAGGTGTCGCCGGGCGGACTGGTGACGATCACCGGCGGGAAATGGACGACCTATCGCCGCATGGCCGAGGAGACCGTCGATACCGCGCAGTCGGTTGCCGGCCTGTCGCGCCGTCCGTGCGTCACCGCCGAGCTGCGTCTGCACGGCGCGGAGGCGGGGGCCTCGTCCGATCCCTATGGTTCGGCGCGCGCCTCCGTGGACGCGTTGCCCGGTGCCGGACGCCCCGTGCATGCGGGTTTGCGCCTGACCGAAGCCGAAGTGCGCTACGCTGCGCGCTGCGAGCTCGCCCGCGGCGTGGAGGACGTGCTGGCGCGTCGGTACCGCGCGCTGTTCCTCGACGCCGCCGGAGCGGTGGCCGCTGCGCCGCAGGTCGCGCGCCTGCTTGCAGAGGAACTGGGAAAGGATGCGGCCTGGTGCGAGGCCGAGGTGGGGCGCTTCGGCGCACTCGCCCGGCAATACGGCCGGCCCGAAGAAGAATAAGAAGGGAAGGTCGCGTGGTGCGCAGGACGCCCGTGCAGCTTTCCCGTCGAGGAGACCCGTGTGACGTCCATGCGTATCGCATCGCTGACCCTGGTCACGATGATCGCCTTCGCGGCCAATTCGGTGCTGTGCCGCCTCGCACTTCAGCACACCGACATCGATCCGGCGAGCTTTACCGTGATCCGCCTCGTGTCCGGTGCCGTGATGCTCGCCATCCTGCTGCAGTGGCGGCGCCAGCGTCCGGGCAAGGCGGGCAACTGGGGATCGGCCCTGGCCCTGTTCGCCTACGCTGCGGGATTCTCCTTCGCCTACGTGTCCTTGCCGACCGGCGTTGGGGCCCTGCTGCTGTTCGCGGCGGTGCAAGCGACCATGATCCTGACCGGAATCGCGCGCGGGGAGCGCCTGCGGACGCAGCAGACGGTGGGCTTGCTGCTCGCGTTTGGCGGGCTGGTGTATCTGCTGCTGCCCGGACTGAGTGCGCCGCCGCTCGGCGGGGCGCTGCTGATGATAGGGGCGGGCATCGCGTGGGGCGTGTATTCGCTGCGTGGCCGCAAGGTTTCCGACGCATTGGCGGCAACCGGCGGCAACTTCCTGCGCACGGTGCCGATGGCGCTCGCGCTCGGCATCCTTGGCACCGGCGACGTTCGCGTCGATCCGGCCGGCGCGTTCTACGCGGTGCTTTCCGGCGCGCTGGCCTCGGGGGCCGGCTACGCGGTGTGGTACGCGGCGTTGCGCGGCCTGACCGCCACGACTGCCGCGACCGTCCAGCTCAGCGTGCCGGTGATCGCGGCGGTGGGCGGGGTGTTGTTCCTCGGCGAGGCGCTCACCCTGCGCCTCGTCGTGTCGTCGATCGCGATTCTCGGCGGCGTCGCCATCGTGCTGCTCAAGCGCCGCGCCTGATCGGCGCAATTCAGCGCGTCGGGCCGCAACTGATGCGCTCAGCCGAATACACGGTCGCGTTGGCGACCGTCCGCGCCAATCGCCGCGTCCCGCTCTCGATCCGCGTGAGGAGACGCTGAAGGGCGCTCGCCGGCGGCGGTTCGAGCCGGATGCGGGAGTCGACGTCGGCCTCGATGACCATCCGGCCGTCGCCCGGCACACGGAAGCGGTCGCCCGCGCCGAGCCACTTGTCCTGTGAGTATCCCTCAAGTGTCAGCCATGCGTGGCCGCTTTCCAGACTCACTTCCCAGTCACTCGCGTCGTTGATCGAGAGAATTCCGCCTGCTTGCAGATTCCATTCTGGGCGCGCATATTTCGCTTCCATGATGCCTCCTGATGCGCCGGTCGAACAACCGTCGTGGGAGGAATTGTCATCGCGAACGGTGATCGTGAAAATCGATCTTTTCTGGCATGTTTGTGAATAGGGCTCACATATGGAACGTCCCGGTAAGCTTCCGCCGCTGCCGGCGCTGCGCGTTTTCGAGGCGGCGGCACGCCTGTCGAGCGTCTCGCGCGCGGCCGACGAACTGTTCGTCACGCACGGCGCGGTCAGCCACCAGATCCGCTCGCTCGAGGAGCATCTCGGCTTTCCGCTCTTCCATCGTCAGGGCCGGGCGGTCGTGCTGACGCCGGCCGGCGAAGAACTCCTGCAGGCCGCAAACGGCGCCCTGCGGCAGATCGCCGATAGCGTGGCGAGTCTCAGGCGGCGCTCCAATCCGAACCGCCTGTCGATCAGCGTCATGCCGTCCTTCGCCAGCCGCTGGCTGACGCCGCGCATCGGCCCCTTCATCGATGCCCACCCGTCGGCGGAAGTGAATATCACTGCGACCGGCGCCCTCACGGATTTCAGCCGCGACGGCATGGACCTGAGCATCCGCTGGGGCCCGGGTGGGTATGCGGGAGTCAGGAGCGAACTGCTGATGGACGACGCCCTGTTCCCGGTCGTGAGTCCCGCCCTGTATGCCGGGCATCCCCTGCGCATCCCGGCGGATCTCGCCGGGCTGCCGCTGCTGCGCTCTGAGGGGGAGGACTGGGCACCCTGGTTTTGCGCCGCGGGACTCGACTGGCCCGAACCGGCCAGCGGCCTGATGCTGTCCGATTCGGCCCTGGTGTTACAGGCTGCGCTGGAAGGTCGCGGCGTCGCGCTCGCCCGGCGCAGCCTCGCCGCCTCGGCGCTGCGCGCGGGAAAGCTGTTGCGTCCCTTCGACATCGCCATCGAGGCGCGGCATGCACCGGAAGGGCTCTGCGCGATCGATTTTCCGCCCGATCTGCCGTTCGCGCAGCGCCCGCTGTGGCGCTACTGGATCGTGTTGCCGGAACGGACGCCGGAGACGCCGCTGCTCTCGGCCTTCCTCGACTGGCTGCGCGCCGAGGTCGCGGCCGACCTCGCGGCACCCTTGGAGGCGTTGCCGGCGGGGCGCGGGAGCTTCGCCGCCCTGATGTGATCGCCTTGTTCAGGCGACCGTCGTTCGCGCCAGGGTGACAACGGCCTCGAGCCCGCCCCCGGGCCGATTCGCGAGGCGTACCTCGCCACCCTGCGCCCGCAGCAGGTTGCGTGCGATCGCCAGTCCGAGACCCGTTCCGCCCGTTTCCCGATTGCGCGAGGACTCCACGCGGTAGAAGGGCTCGAACACCTTGTCGAGTTCGTCCGGCGGCAGGCCGGGGCCATCGTCGCGGATGCGGAGTTCGCAGGCGGCGGGCAGAGTGTCCATGGCGATGCGCACGCGTCCGCCGAACTTGTGCCCGTTCTCGATCAGGTTCCACAGCGCGCGTCGCAGTCCGCCAACCTGCCCGCGGCAGGGCGGCACTGGATCGCCCTCGATGTCGACGTCCCAGCCCATGTCCTGGGCGTCGTCGCGCAATGCCCCGACCAAGGCGTTCAGGTCGATCGCCTGCTTCGGCGCGGCCGCGTCCAGACTGCGCGCGTAGTCCAGCCCTTCCTTCGCCAGTGCCTGCATCGCGTCTAGATCGCTCTGGAACTTCGCGCGCAGGGCCTCGTCGTCGATGAGCTCGGCTCGCAGCCGCAGGCGTGTGATCGGGGTCTGCAGGTCATGCGAGATCGCCGCCAGGATGCGTGTGCGCTCGCCGACGTGCTGCAGGATGCGTTGCTGCATGCGGTTGAAGGCGTGCGCCGCCTGCGCGGCCTCGGCGGGTCCGTCGGTGGCAAGCGGCAGACGGTTCGGATCCTCGCCCAGCGCGTCGGCGGCGGCCGCGAGCCGCGTGATCGGGCGTGTCGCGATGCGCACCGCGAACCAGGTGAGGAGTGTCACGCCGACGAGCAGCGCCAGCAGCGCGGTCACGAGGCTGCCGGGGGGAAGTGGTGGCGGGCGCATGCCGAACATCGGGCCGGGCATGCGGATCAGCAGCGGGGTGCCGTCGCCCAGGCCCAGGCTGACGAAGGACTGGAAGCGGTGCGGATGCTCGTCGTCCGACCGCGTACGGGTGAGAACTTCGATACGGTGGTCCGGCAGGGCCTCGCGGATTGCCGCGGCAAGCGGCGCCGATGCGGTACTGGCGGTCGCATCGGGCGGCGGCGGCGCAAGCGCGAAGCGCAGGCGGCGGCGCCCGACCGCATCGATCCATTCTTCGCGTTGCCCCGCGGGCAGGTGTTCGAGCACATCGACGGCCGCCGCGATTTCGCGCGCCACCCCTTCGAACAGGACCTCCCGCGCATAACGGTCGCGTTCGCTGACGAACAGCGCCAGACTTACCGCGAGCACGACGACCATCCCGCCCAGCCAGATCAGCATCAGCCGGGCGAACAGCGTGCGGGTCCAGCGGGTTTTCATGAGGACGCGTCTTCCGGCGCGACCGGTGTCACCGCGCACGCGAGCACGTAGCCCTCGTTGCGCACCGTCTTGATGATCTCCGGTTCGCGTGCATTGTCGCCGAGGCGCTGGCGCAGCCTGCTCACGAGCAGGTCGATCGAACGATCGAAGACGTCCGCCTCGCGGCCCTGGGTCAGTTCCATCAGCTGGTCGCGATTCAGCACCCGCTGCGGATGCGACAGGAACACCGACAAAAGTCTGTATTCGGCGCCGGACAAGGGGGCGATCGTGCCGTCGGGGCCGACGAGGTGGCGGCCCACGGTATTCAGGCGCCAGTGCGCAAAGCCCAGTTCGCTCGCGTGCTGCACCGGCGCGGCATCGAGATTGGGCGGCAGCGCGCGTGCGCGGCGCAGGACGGCGCGGATGCGCGCGAGCAGTTCGCGCGGTACGAAAGGTTTCGGCAGATAGTCATCCGCACCCATCTCCAGCCCGAGGATGCGGTCCATGTCCTCCCCCCGTGCGGTCAGCATCAGGACCGGTGTGCTCACGTGCGGGCCGGCGGCGCGCAGGTTGCGGCACAGGGTCAGGCCGTCCTCCCCGGGCAGCATCAGGTCGAGCACGATCAGATCCACGCGGTGACGATCGAGCGCTGCCTTCATCTCGCGCCCGTCCGCGGCAGTCGTGCAGCGCATTCCCTGCTTTTCGAGGTAGTCGGCCAGCAACGTGCGGATCTCGCGGTCGTCGTCGACGATGAGGATATGGTCGGGCGCGTTCGTCATGATCATTGAATCGTAGCAGCAGCGCGGCAGGGGCCGTCCTGCGAGTTCGTGTCGAGCGAATCTTACGGCCGCGAGGCTGCCGGTTTGTATCCCAGAGTATCGCCCACCGCGCGCGAAACACGACCATTCAATCGGGGCCCCTGCGGACAAACCACGCTTACACGCCGGTGATCAAATGACTCTGCCGCCCGCGACGGGCGAACCCGAACACCAACCGGAGAAGGATCATGAAAACCTGGATGAAGAATTCACTCGCCGCCGCGCTGGTCGCGACGATCGGCATCGGCGCCGGCGGGGCGCTTGCGGCACCGTGGGGCGACTGCGACGGTTCGCGTAGTGGAGCGCACCGGATGCACCGCATGGACCCGGCAGCGATGTCCGAGCACATGACCCAGCGCCTCGCGACGCTGCAGACCGCGCTTGCCCTCAAGTCCGAGCAGGCGCTGGCGTGGGAGCAGTTCAAGAGTGTGATGCAGGACAAGGCGCGCAGGATGTCCGATCACATGCAGGCGATGCGCACGCAGGAGCGTCCGAAGACTGCACTTGAACGCATGGAGCGCATGGAGTCCCACGCGAAGGAGCGCCTGGCGTCGATGCAGGACGTGCGGAAGGCCACCGAAGCGCTGTATGGCGGACTCGATGCGACGCAGAAGACGACCTTCGATGAACAGTTCCGGATGTTCGGGCCGCGCGAAATGGGGCGCGGGATGGGGCGCGGCGGGAAAGGCGGCGGCCGCATGGGACCGGGCATGATGCCGCCGGCGGGCCCCGACGGCACGAACTGAGCCCGATCCGGCGCAAGGAAGGTTTGCGCCTCGGCGTTCCGCAAAAATAAAAAAGCCGCGCCTTGTGGGCGCGGCTTTAGCTTGGGCGGGCCTGATGGCGGCCCGCCTATGCCCCTTTGATCAGTGGAACTGCTCTTCTTCGGTCGAGCCGGTGAGGGCCTTGACCGAGGACGAACCACCCTGGATGACCGTGGTGACGTCGTCGAAGTAGCCGGCGCCGACTTCCTGCTGGTGCGAAACGAAGGTGTAACCCTTCTCGCGAGCGGCGAATTCCTTCTCCTGGACCATTTCGACGTAGTGCTTCATGCCTTCGCCGCGAGCGTAAGCGTGCGCGAACTGGAAGGTGTTGAACCAATTGACGTGGATGCCGGCCAGCGTGATGAACTGGTACTTGTAGCCCAACGCCGACAGCTCGTCCTGGAACTTGGCGATGGTCTTGTCGTCGAGGTTCTTCTTCCAGTTGAACGACGGCGAGCAGTTGTACGACAGCAGCTTGCCCGGGCAGGCTGCGAGCACGGCCTGTGCGAATTCACGGGCGAAGCCGAGGTCCGGCGTGCCGGTCTCGCACCACACCAGGTCGGCGTACGGGGCGTAGGCGACACCGCGGCTGATGGCCTGCTCGAGACCGTTCTTCACGCGGTAGAAGCCTTCCTGGGTGCGCTCGCCAGTGAGGAAGGGCTTGTCGTTGGCGTCGTGGTCCGACGTGATCAGGTTCGCGGCTTCCGCGTCGGTACGGGCCAGGATCAGCGTCGACACGCCCATCACGTCGGCGGCGAAGCGGGCCGAGATCAGCTTCTCGATCGCTTCCTGCGTCGGCACCAGCACCTTGCCGCCCATGTGGCCGCACTTCTTCACGGCAGCCAGCTGGTCTTCGAAGTGCACACCGGCGGCACCGGCGGCGATCATGTTCTTCATCAGTTCGAAGGCGTTCAGCACGCCGCCGAAACCGGCTTCCGCGTCAGCGACGATCGGCAGGAAGTAGTCGATGAATTCCTGGTCGCCCGGGTTGATGCCGCGTGACCACTGGATCTCGTCGGCACGCTTGAAGGTGTTGTTGATGCGGCGAACCATGGTCGGCACCGAGTCGTAGGCGTACAGCGACTGGTCCGGGTACATGGTTTCGGAGGTGTTGCCGTCGGCGGCAACTTGCCAGCCCGACAGATAGACGGCTTCCAGGCCGGCCTTGGCCTGCTGCATCGCCTGACCGGCAGTGATCGCGCCGAACGCATTCACATAGCCCTTCTTCGCGCCGCCATTGACCTTCGCCCACAGCGTCTCGGCGCCACGCTTGGCCAGCGTGTGCTCGATTGGCAGGGAGCCGCGCAGGCGGACGACATCGGCGGCGCTGTAACCGCGCTTGATGCCGTTCCAGCGGGGGTTTTCGGCCCAGTCTTTCTCGAGGGCGGCGATTTGCTGTTCGCGGGTCAGGGTCATGACAATTCCTTCTCGACGGATGGTTTAGGTGCAGGTTTCAACTCGGCTGCCTGCCCGGTCGGTGTTCCGGCCGGGTGGGGCTTGCCGGTACGGGGGCCGCAGAAGCGTCCTCGTGTGGGGAAAAGTATAGGGACGATCTCGCTTTGCAGCAATAAGTCTTATATAAGATATAAGAAATTATTTGAGGCAAAAAAATCAACGAGTTGCGAGCATGGTTTCACATTGTGAGATCGAGGTCGGCGTTGTGAAATGAAATACTGCTGCGGCGCGCAAGATCGGTCGCGCGCAGGGGCAGGGTCAAGACCGGGGCCGGCGTGTGCAGCGCGGTCCCGTGACGGTCATAGCAGGGTCGAATCGGAAACCACGACGCCGTCCTCGTCCGCATAGACGAACTGACCGGGCACGAAGGTGACGCCGCCGAAGGTCACCGGCAGATCCCTGTCGCCGACGCCCTTCTTGATGCTCTTCTGCGGGTGCGTGCCGAGCGCGAACACGCCGATGTCCATGCCGCCGATCGCCTTGGAATCGCGGATGCAGCCATAGACGATCACGCCGGCCCAGCCGTTCTTCACACCCAAGAGCGCCAGCTGGTCGCCGACCAACGCACAGCGCAGCGAGGCGCCACCGTCGATCACGAGCACGCGGCCCTTGCCCGGCCCCTCCAGTGCGGTGCGCACCAGCGAGTTGTCCTCGAAGACTTTGAGCGTCGCGATCTCGCCGCCGAAAGCGGGGCGGCCGCCGTAGCTGCGGAACATCGGGCTGACGACACGGAGTTTGCCCTCGTGGGCGTCGCAGAGGTCGGCGGTCTGGATTTCCATGCTTGCGTTTCCTTGTTTGCTGGCGGTTGATAGGGGCCTTTCGATGACACGCGCAAACCTGCGCGCGCTCAGGAATGGCACGATAAACCAGCGTGGCACACAAAAAAAGGGCGACCCGCAGGTCGCCCTTTCCGATTGTGCCCGGTTCGCGGTGCTCGAGCGCTCAGACCGTGGCCGCTTCGGTCTGGTCGAAGACCAGCTTGACCTTGCCTTCACCGTCGAGATCGATCGTCACCCTGCCGCCGTGCACCAAGCGTCCGAACAGCAATTCGTCGGCCAGCGCCGAGCGGATCGTGTCCTGGATCAGGCGTGCCATTGGTCGCGCTCCCATGACCGGATCGAAGCCCTCGGAGGCCAGCCAGCCCTTGAGCTCGTCGGTGAAGTGCGCCTCGACCTTTTTCTCATGCAGTTGGGCTTCGAGCTGCATCAGGAACTTGTCGACGACGCGCAGGATGACCTCGTTGTCGAGCGGTTTGAACGAGATGGTCGCATCCAGCCGGTTGCGGAATTCCGGCGAGAACATGCGCTTGATCTCGCCCATCTCGTCGCCGACCTCGCGCTTGGCCGAAAAGCCGATCACCGACTTCTGCATCATCTCGGCGCCCGCGTTGGTCGTCATGATGATGATCACGTTGCGGAAATCCGCCTGCCGACCGTTGTTGTCGGTCAGCGTGCCGTGGTCCATGACCTGCAGCAGGATGTTGAAGATGTCCGGGTGCGCCTTCTCGATCTCGTCGAGCAGCAGGACGCAGTGCGGCTTCTTCGTGATCGCCTCGGTCAGCAGTCCGCCCTGATCGAAGCCGACGTATCCCGGCGGCGCACCGATCAGGCGGCTCACCGCATGGCGCTCCATGTATTCCGACATGTCGAAGCGCACGAGCTCAATGCCCATCGTGAAGGCAAGCTGGCGCGCCACCTCGGTCTTCCCGACCCCGGTGGGGCCGGAGAACAGGAAGCTGCCGATCGGCTTGGCGGGATTCCCCAAGCCCGAGCGCGACATCTTGATCGCCTTGGCGAGCGCTTCGATCGCCGCCTCCTGGCCGAACACGACGTTCTTCAGATCGCGGTCGAGATTCTTCAGCGCAGCCTTGTCATCGCTTGATACGGTGCGCGGAGGAATGCGCGCCATCTTCGCGACGATGTCCTCGATCTCGCCCTTGCCGATCGTTTTGCGCTGCTTCGACTTGGGCAGGATACGCTGTGCGGCACCCGCTTCGTCGATCACGTCGATGGCCTTGTCTGGCAGCTGGCGGTCATTGATATAGCGGGCTGCCAGCTCGGCCGCCGAACTCAGGGCGGCCGTGGAGTACTTGACGCCGTGGTGCTCTTCGAACCGGCTCTTGAGTCCCTTGAGGATCTCGACCGTCTCGGCGACCGAGGGCTCGGTCACGTCGACCTTCTGGAAGCGCCGCGACAGCGCATGGTCCTTCTCGAAGATCTGGCGGAATTCGGAATAGGTCGTCGCGCCGATGCACTTCAGCTGGCCGGAGGAGAGCGCCGGCTTGAGCAGGTTGGACGCATCCAGCGTGCCGCCCGACGCGGCGCCCGCGCCGATCAGCGTGTGGATCTCGTCGATGAAGAGGATCGCGTTGCGCGTTTCGCGCAGCTGCTTCAGCACGGCTTTCAGGCGCTGCTCGAAATCGCCGCGATATTTGGTGCCGGCGAGCAGTGCGCCCATGTCGAGTGCGTACACTTGCGCCCCTTCGAGCACTTCCGGGATGCGGCCTTCGACGATGCAGCGCGCCAGACCTTCCGCGATCGCGGTCTTGCCGACACCCGCTTCGCCGACCAGCAGGGGATTGTTCTTGCGCCGACGGCACAACGTCTGGATCACGCGCTCGAGCTCGCGTTCGCGGCCGATCAGCGGGTCGATCTTGCCGATGAGGGCCTGCTGGTTGAGGTTCTGCGTGTAGTTCTCGAGCGCGCTGTTGCTCTGCGCCCCTTCGCTTTCCTGTTCGCCTTGTTCCTGGGGTTCGCTCTTTCCCGCCGGCGGCTGCCCCTGCTGCGGGGACTTGGATATGCCGTGGGAGATGAAGTTCACCACGTCCAGGCGCGAGATGTTCTGCCGCTGCAGGAAATAGACGGCGTGCGAATCCTTCTCGCCGAAGATCGCCACCAGCACGTTCGCGCCGGTCACTTCCTTCTTGCCCGACGACTGCACATGCAGGATCGCACGCTGGATCACGCGCTGGAAGCCAAGCGTCGGCTGCGTGTCGATCTCCTCTGTGCCGTCGACCTTGGGAGTGTGCTCGTTGATGAAATTCGCCAGTTCCCGACGCAACTCCTCGACGTTCGCTGCGCAGGCGCGCAGGACCTCGGCTGCAGAGGGGTTGTCGAGCAGCGCCAGCAGCAGGTGTTCTACGGTGATGAACTCGTGCCGCTTTTGCCGGGCTTCGACAAATGCCATGTGCAGACTGACTTCAAGCTCTTGCGCGATCATTCTCAGTTTTCCTCCATCACGCATGCCAGCGGATGCTGGTGCTGACGGGCGAAGGATACGACCTGTTCCACCTTGGTCGCCGCGACGTCCTTCGCGAAGACGCCGCAGACCCCCATGCCCTCTCTGTGGACTTGGAGCATGACCCGCGTAGCCCGTTCGCGGTCCATGCCGAAAAATTTCTGCAGCACAACGATGACGAAATCCATGGGTGTGAAATCGTCATTGAGCAACAGCACCTTGTATAGCGGCGGGGGCTTGGTGCGAGAGCGCTCCGCCTCGAGTATGAACTCGCCCTGTTTTTGCGTGGCCATGCGGCCCATTCTAATCAAGTGGAAGCGGAGTGCAACAGCTGCCGGACGGCCCGGGCAAGGCGTTTGTGCGTTCGCGGAAGCGCGCGGATACGACAAGCGGCATATTGCGGCGCAACTAATGACCGCCGATGGATAATCGCTTTGGCTTGACTGGAGACTGCGCCAAAGTGGGCATTTTCAGGGGGTTTTCATCGCTGCGACGCAGCAATTCGGAGGGGTAATAAATTGTTGACGCTGTGCTGACAAATGGGTAAAAGCAGGACGGGTGCGAGATGCAAAGTCCAATGTACTGGCTCTGCGGTCCTGGCTGTCTTCGGGGCCTCTGGGCTAGTGCGGGTAAGGCTTCACTGAGCATTGATGCACTGAAGGGGGAGACCCCGCATCGTTTTAAGAAATTTTGAAGGATTAAGGCAACATGGCAACTGGTACCGTTAAGTGGTTCAACGACTCCAAGGGTTTTGGCTTCATTACTCCGGACGATGGTAGCGAAGACCTTTTCGCTCACTTCTCTGCGATTACTATGGGCGGTTTCAAGACGCTGAAGGAAGGCGAAAAAGTCTCCTTCGAAGTCACCCAGGGTCCTAAGGGTAAGCAGGCCTCTAACATCCAGAAGGCCTGATGTCCCGATAGTCCCGAAGGCCGCACGCCCCTGCGAAAGGCCTTCAGGAAAAACAAGAGGCCGCCGGAGTGATCCGGCGGCCTCTTGTTTTGCGCGCTGCGTCCCTGGAGCAGGCCGCAGCCTGCGAGGGTGCTTACTTGAGCTTCACTTCCTTGTACAGGACGTGCTTGCGTGCGACGGGGTCGTACTTGTTGAACTCGAGCTTGTTCGGGGTGGTGCGCTTGTTCTTCGAGGTCGTGTAGAAATGACCGGTACCTGCGGTCGATTCCAGCTTGATCTTTTCGCGGCCGCCTTTAGCCATTTGAATCTCCGTTCAGTTACAGCGCTGCGTGGCGCAGCGCTTGGATCCGCAGTGTCAGACGAGTGTCAAACTCGCAGTGTCAGATCTTCTCGCCGCGGGCGCGCAGCTCGGACACGACGACGTCGATGCCCTTCTTGTCGATGGTGCGCAGCGCTGCGTTGGACACGCGCAGGCGGATCCAGCGGTTTTCAGCCTCGCTCCAGAACCGGCGATTCTGCAGGTTCGGGAGAAAACGACGCTTGGTCTTGTTGTTGGCGTGGGAAACGTTGTTTCCCACCATCGGTGCCTTACCGGTAACTTGGCAAACGCGAGCCATAGGTTGCTCCAGGGAGTTCGGATTGCGGAAAACGCAAGATGATATCCGATGTTCCGTGACGGGAGCAAGTCCGGCGTGCGATTGCCGGACAAAGTCGGCGTCATGGGCGAGGCCCGCCCTACAGCAGGCCCCTTTCGGCGAAGGAGAGTGGCCGCGCGTGGGCGGTAACGATGAAGTGGTCGAGGACGCGCACGTCGACGAGGTCGAGCGCCTGCTTGAGAGTGCGGGTCAGCAACTCGTCGGCGCCGCTCGGTTCGCTGGCGCCGGAGGGGTGATTGTGCGCAAGGATGACCGCGGCAGCATTGCGCGACAGGGCGAGCTTGACTACCTCGCGCGGGTAAACGCTGGTCTGCGTGAGCGTTCCGCGAAAAAGTTCGACTGCCTCGATCAGGCGGTTGCGGGCGTCGAGGAGCAGCACGCAGAAGACCTCGTGCGGCAGGCTGCCGATGCGCAGCCGCAGCCAGTCGCGCACCGCGGAGGGCGAGTCGAACACGTCGCGCGCGGCCATCTCCTCGCTCAGCGCGCGCCGCGCCAGTTCCATGACCGCCTGCAGTTGGGCATACTTCGCCAGCCCCATGCCGGGGACTGCGGAGAAATCGTCTGCCGGCGCGGCGCACAGGCGGGTGAGCGAGCCGAAGCGTTCGAGCAGGTCGCGTGCGAGATCGACAGCGCTCTTGCCGCGAATGCCGACGCGCAGGAACAACGCGAGGAGTTCGGCGTCGGAGAGGGCTTCGGGTCCGCGTCCGAGGAGTTTTTCGCGCGGGCGTTCGTCTTCCGGCCAGTCGGTGATAGCCATGTCGGGAGCAGGTTGTGGGTGATCGGATAATTGTAAGGCATATGCCATGTGCGAATTGAAGGGGCGTAAGCTGGTCCTCGGCGTGACTGGCGGGGTGGCCGCATACAAGGCGGCGGAACTCGTGCGGCTGCTGGGCAAGGCAGGAGCGGACGTGCACGTCGTGCTGACGGAGGGCGGTGCGCGCTTCGTGACGCCGGTGACCTACCAGGCGCTGTCGGGCAATCCGGTATGGACGGACCTGTGGGATGCGCGCATGGACAACAACATGGCGCACATCGATCTCACACGCGGCGCAGACGCGGTGTTGATCGCGCCGGCGACGGCGGACGTGATCGCGAAGCTGGTGCAGGGGAGGGCGGACGACCTACTGAGTACGCTGTGTCTCGCGCGCGAGTGCCCGCTGCTGGTGGCGCCGGCGATGAACCGCCAGATGTGGGAACACCCCGCAACGCGGCGCAACATGGCGCAGCTCGTCGCCGACGGCGCGACGCTTCTCGGGCCGGCTGCCGGCGACCAGGCCTGCGGGGAGGTGGGCATGGGGCGGATGCTGGAGCCGGAGGAGCTGCTCGAGCACGTGATCGCATTCTTTCAGCCGAAGCTGCTCGCGGGCCGCAAGGTCGTCCTGACGGCCGGGCCGACCTTCGAGGCGATCGACCCGGTGCGCGGGATCACCAACACCAGTTCGGGCAAGATGGGCTATGCGCTGGCGCAGGCATGCGCGCGCGCCGGTGCGGAAGTCGTGCTGGTGAGCGGCCCGACGGGCCTGCCCGTGCCGGCGGGCGCGCGTCGCGCGGACGTGCGTAGCGCCCTGCAGATGCGCGATGCCGTGATGGCGGCGCTGCCGGGGGCGGACGTCTTCATCGGCGTGGCGGCGGTGGCGGACTATCGTCCGGCCGAGGCAGCGGAGCACAAGGTAAAAAAGTCGTCGGCCGACATGACGCTGCGGCTGACGCCCAACCCCGACATTCTGGCCGAGGTCGCGGCGCGCGAGAATGCGCCGTTCTGTGTCGGCTTCGCTGCAGAGAGCCGCGACCTGGATGCCTACGCCGAAGGCAAGCGGCGGGCGAAGCGCTTGCCGATGCTGGTGGGCAACCTGGTGCAGGACGGCCTTGGAAGCGACGACAATCTGGTGATCCTGTACGACGACGCAGGGCGTCATCCGCTGGAGCGTGCGCCCAAGACCGAGGTTGCGCGCAGGATCGTCGAACATCTGGCCGGTCTGCTGAAGACGGCTGCCAACTGAGACAAACATGCACCGAATCGACGTCAAGATCCTCGACGATCGCCTGCGCGATCACAATCCTTCCTATGCCACGCCGGGTTCGGCCGGGCTGGACCTGCGCGCCTGCCTGAACGTACCGGTGACCCTTCATCCGGGCGAGACGGCGCTCATCCCGAGTGGCCTCGCGATTCACCTCGCCGATCCGGGGCTCGCCGCGATGGTGCTGCCGCGTTCGGGGCTGGGCCACAAGCACGGCATCGTGCTGGGCAACCTCGTCGGTCTGATCGATTCCGACTACCAGGGCCAGATTTTCGTGTCGGTGTGGAATCGTGGCCGCGCGAGCTTCACGTTGCAGCCGATGGAGCGTATCGCGCAACTGGTGGTGGTTCCGGTGCTGCAGGTCGGGTTCAACGTCGTCGATGAATTCCCCGAAAGCGATCGCGGCGAGGGCGGGTTCGGCAGCACCGGCAAGCATTGATGCATGCGGGGATTCCCGTCGGGGTGCATGTCCTGCTCGAGCGCGAGGGCGGCATCCTGCTGATGCGCCGTGCCGGTACGGGCTTCTTCGACGGGCTCTTCAGCCTGCCCGGCGGCCACGTCGAGCCGGGCGAATCACTGGGCGGGACCGCGGTCCGCGAGATGCGCGAGGAGCTCGGGATCGACATCGATCCGGCGGAGCTGGCGAACATGGGCGTCGTGCATCGCCGCTCGGACACCAACCGGGTGGACTTCTTCCTGCGCGCGAAGGCGTGGTCGGGCGAGCCGCACATCTGCGAGCCGGGCAAGTGCGACGCGCTGGGCTGGTTCGCGCGCGACGAGCTGCCGGCGAATACGGTGGCCTATGTGCGCGAGGCGCTGGCCGCGGGCGAGGGACCGTGGCTGTTGGAGCTGGGCTGGTGAGGCGCCACCCGGCGCTTCAGGCGAGCATGTCGGCGCGGATGTTCTGCGCCCACGCCGCGGCGTAGCGGCCTTCCTCTTCGTTTGCTGCCGACGACAGGCCACCTGCACCGGCGACGGGCAGGACGGTTCCTTCGGCGGCGTCGTAGCGGTGGACGGTCGCGACGTGGATTGCGTTGCGGTCATCGACAAAGCTGTAGCAGGTGTTCAGAAGCGTCGGGACGGGGTCGGGCGAACGGCCGTCAAGGAGTTCGACGATCGCGGCGGCGGCGAGCTTCGCCTGCTGGTTCGCGATGTGGCCGGACTTCGGCATGCCCGGTGCGGCGAGCACTGCGTCGCCGATGACATGGATGCCGGGGGCGCCGCGCACTTCCATCGTGCGCCAGTCGACGTCGACCCAGCGGCGGTTGATCAGGGGGATGTTCAGGCGGTCCACGAGGTGCCCGGCGCGCATCGGCGGGATGACGTTGAGGACGTCGGCGCGGACCCGGTCGAACTCCAGCTCCGCGCTCAGGGTTTGGGCATCGACCGACAGCAGGGTGCTGTCGGGGCGGTATTCGATGATGTTCTTGTACGATCCGGCAAAGGCTGCCGCGAACAGCGCCTTCTTTGACTGGATCTCGCTGTTGGCGTCGAGCAGGAGCAGCTTCGCGCGCGGCTTTCGGGCACGCAAGTAGTGCGCGACGAGGCAGGCCCGCTCGTAGGGGCCGGGCGGGCAGCGGTAGGGGGACTTCGGGACGTGCAGCGCAAAAACGCCGCCCTCCGGCATCGCCTCGATCTGGCGACGCAGCAGTTCGGTCTGCGGGCCGGCCTTCCAGGCGTGGGGAATGCGTTCGAACTTGCCCGCGAGCCCGGCGACCTGTTCGGTGAGGAAATCCACGCCGGGCGCCAGCACGACGCGGTCGAAGCCGATCCCGTCGTTGCTGGCGAGGCGGAGCTCGCGTCGGGCGACGTCGATGCGGACAACTTCGTCGTTGACGACGCGCACGCCCCAGCGCGTGCGCAGGCGGTCGTAGCTCGCGGTGAGGTCGTCCAGGCTGCGCAGTCCGGCGAGGACGAGGTTGGACATCGGGCAGGATACGAAGCGCGCTTCGCGTTCGACCAGCGTGACGTCGATGCGGCCGGCGCTCCACATGCGCAGGTACTTTGCCGTCGTCGCGCCGCCGTAACCGCCACCGACCACGACGACGTGCGGGGCGCCGGGCCGCGGGGCGGACGAACACGCGGCCAGGATGGCGGTGGCCGGTGCGGTCGCGGCAAGGCCCAGGCTGCGCAGGAAACGGCGTCGGTTCATCGTGGGTCGAGTGCCGGGTCAGGGCTGCCGGCGAGATGGGCGGCGATCAGCGAGAGCTGTTCGTCACTGTAGCCGCGCACGATCTGGTGCATGACGGTCGCGGGTGTGTCGCCGCTGCGAAACGCCCGTAGCCGGTGCAGGAGTCTGTCCGCCGGCAGGCCGACGATGCGCGGGATCGCGTTCGGCGCGGGGGCGTCGGCTGAATGACAGGGGGTGCAGTTGGCGGCAAGATTGCGCGCATGGAGGGCGGCGGAGTCGGCGGCATGAGTCGTGCCGGCAAGCAGGCACAGGGCGGCGAGGGTAGACTTGCCGGTCACGGACGTTCTCCATGCGGTGGCGCATGCGCGGGACTGCGCAGTATAGCGCGCGTGGTAGGCGCGTCCGGGCGACGGCCGGATAGGTGAGAATTGAATGAAGATTCGGGAGCGGGATGGATAGTCGGCGCAGGGATGTGCTGAAGGCGGGTGGCGGACTGGGGATGTGGTCGGTGCTGGTGGCCGCCGGGATCGTCGCGCCGGCGCAGGCTCAGGATGCGAGGAACGCGGCCGCGTTCGAGGCCACCACTCTCGACGACGCCTTGCGGGCGCTGGGTGCCGAGGACGCGGCGGAGAGCGGCGCGATCCGCATCGTGGCCCCGGATGTCGCCGAGGACGGGCGTGCGGTCGCGATCTCGGTGGCCAGCGACATTCCGCGGACGGAGCAGATCGTAATCCTCATCGAGGAGAATCCCTGGAAGGTCGCGGCGAGTTTCCGTCTCTCGGGTGCGATGGCTCCGACTATCCAGACGCGGGTGAAGATGGCGCGTTCGACGCGCGTGCAGGTGTTGGTGAAGGCCGACGGGCAGCTCTTCGCGGCGCGGCGGGAGGTCACCGTGACCGTCGGGGGCTGCGGGACATGAGCACGCCGACTCGCATCCGCGCGACGCTCAAGGACGGAGGCACGGAATTACGCATGCTGTTCTCGCACCCGATGGAGAACGGTCTGCGCAAGGATGCCGAGGGTAAGCGCATTCCGGCGCACTTCATCACCGAGGTAAGCGTGCGGCGCAACGGGGAAATCGTGCTGGCGGCGGATTTCGGCCCGTCGATCGCAACGAATCCCTATCTCGCCTTCAGCATCACCGGCGGTGCTGCGGGCGACGAGATCGTCGTGAGCTGGCGCGACAACCTCGGCGATACGCGCAGCGACGCGATCCGGGTGGCATAGCGTCTCAGGCGCCGCTGCGGCGGTCGCGGGACGGATGCAGGTGACAGAAGCGCAGTTCGTCGGGATAGGGGAAGAAGTCCTCGACGTAGCCGCTGCGGATAGACGCCTGCGTGCGCTGCCAGAAGGCCGGCGTCAGCAGGTCGCGGTGGTGTTTCAGGAAGGCCTGGCGCACGCGCGGGGCGCCTAGCAGGAAGGTTGCGAATTCCTCTGGAAAGACGTCCATCGGCCCGGTGGAATACCACGGCTCGCTCGACATCTCCATCTCCGGGTAGGGCGCCTCGGGGATGTGACGGAAGTTCATGTCCGTCATGTACTCGATCTCGTCGTAGTCGTAGAACACCACGCGGCCGTAGCGCGTGACGCCGAAGTTCTTCCACAGCATGTCGCCGGGGAAAATGTTCGTCGTGGCCATCTCCCTGATCGCGTTGCCGTATTCGCGCACGGCGTGCTCGACCTGTTCGTCGGTGGCGCGCTCGAGGTAGATGTTGAGCGGCGTCATGCGGCGCTCGATGTACAGGTGCTTGATGACGACCGAGTCGCCGTCGCTCTCGTAGGCGGTCGGCGCGAGGCTGCGCAATTCCTCGAGTAGTTCCGGATTGAAGCGCGCCAGCGGCAGGGCGGCGTTGGAGAACTCCAGCGTGTCGGCCATGCGGCCCACGCGATCGACACGTTTGACCATCAGGTACTTGCGCTTCACAGTGGCGCGATCCATGTTCTTGGAGGCCCCGAACACGTCCTTGATGACCTTGAACACGTAGGGGTAGGAGGGGAGCGTGAATACCAGCATCACGAGACCGCGGATGCCCGGCGCGATCACGAACTGGTCGTTGGAGTGGCGCAGGTGTGCGATGAGATCGCGGAAGAACATCGTCTTGCCCTGCTTGCCCAGTCCTAGCATCGTGTAGAGCTCCGAGCGGTGCTTGTTGGGCATGATCGAGCGCAGGAACTGGACGTAGCCGGACGGCACTTCCATGTCGACGAGGAAGTAGGCGCGTGACAGTGAGAACAGCACCGAGATGCGCCACGGGTCGAGCAGGATGGTGTCGATCTCCAGGCGCCCCGAGGCGTTGTGGCGCACCGCAATCGCGAACGGGTATTCCTGGTAGCCGTTGATGCCCTTGCCGATGATGTAGGCCGTCTTGTTGCGGTAGAAGGCCGAAAACAGCACCTGGATCTGGCAATTGACCTCCATGTCGGGCCACTCGCCGAGGTGCCGGTGCACGGTGTGCAGGATCAGGTCGATGTCGCGGTCGAGGTCTTCGAAGGGGCGCTGCCAGTCGAAGTCCTCGATGATGCGGCACACGGTGGCACGCAGACCCGCATCGCGCGGGTAGTAGCTGCTGTACACCGGCGGGTAGGACTCCATGTATTCGGTGGAGATCGCCGGGCGCGCGAACAGGTAGTCGTTATTGAAGTAGGTGCGGTGCAGGATCTTGCAGCACACCGAATTGAAGAAGGTCTCTGCGAGTTCCGGCTGCTTGTGGCGGATCAGGATGCCGATGTAGTGGAGCTTGGCCTGCTGCCAGGTGTCGTCGTCGACCGAATCGGCATCGAACTCCTCGTGCAGGCGGCGCACCGTCTCTTCGACGCGATCGTCGTAGAACTGCACGCGGTCGCGCACCGCGGTGAGCTGGGCCTGCCAGTCGGCGGCCTCGAAGCTTTCCTTCGCGCGCCGGGAGGTCTCGCGGAAGATGCGGTAGTGCTTGTTGAAGCCCTCGATCAGTGTCTGTGCGATCGACTGGGCAAGGACGTGTTCTCCCGTCGGTGCTTCCATGGCTTCCTCGTCACGGTTATGGCGGCGTGGCAACAGGACGAATGCGATCGATTCTAACGCGCTGCGAACGCGTTGCCCGACGGATCATGGCGCGTCGATCGGGTCCGGTGTTTATGTCTTATGAGACATCTTGTGTCTTATATAAGATCGGATTTATCGGAATTGCGCCAAACTGCTGTCGGTGCAGGTTTATAATAAGCGGTCGTCTAAAGAGGTCCGGGTGCAATCCCGCAATCTGGGGTGTACTCCGGTCGGTTCAAGCGTCGGCCTGGCTTCGCGCCATATAGAGATAATCCGGGAGAAATGCATGACAGACAAGAGTTCGACGATCATCTACACGCTCACCGACGAGGCGCCCCTGCTGGCGACCTATTCGCTGCTGCCGATCATCGAGACGTTCACGGCGCCGGCCGGTGTGACGATCCAGAAGACCGACATCTCGGTCGCGGCCCGCGTGCTGGCTGAATTCTCGGATTGCCTGACCGACGCTCAGAAGGTCCCGAATAACCTCGCCGAACTCGGCCGCCTGACCCAGGATCCGAACACCAACATCATCAAGCTGCCGAACATCAGCGCTTCCGTTGCGCAGCTGATCGCCTGCGTCAAGGAGCTCCAGTCGAAGGGCTACGCGGTCCCCGACTACCCGGAGAACCCGACGACCGAGGAAGAAAAGGCGCTGAAGGTGCGTTACGGCAAGTGCCTCGGCTCCGCGGTGAACCCGGTGCTGCGCGAAGGCAACTCCGATCGTCGCGCGCCTGCGGCAGTCAAGAACTACGCGAAGAAGCACCCGCACTCGATGGGCGAATGGAAGCAGTGGTCGCAGACCCACGTCTCGCACATGGAGCACGGCGACTTCTACCACGGTGAAAAGTCGATGACGCTCGACCGCGCGCGCAACGTGAAGATGGAACTCATCACGAAGAGCGGCAAGGCCGTCGTGCTGAAGCCGAAGGTCGCGTTGCTCGACGGCGAGATCGTCGACTCGATGTTCATGAGCAAGAAGGCGCTGTACGAGTTCTACGAAGCGCAGATGGAAGACTGCCGCAAGGCGGGCATCCTGTTCTCGCTGCACGTGAAGGCGACGATGATGAAGGTGTCGCACCCCATCGTCTTCGGCCACTGCGTGAAGATCTACTACAAGGAAGCCTTCGAGAAGCACGGCAAGCTGTTCGACGAGCTGGGCATCAACGTCAACAACGGCATGGCCACGCTGTACGAGAAGATCGCGACGCTGCCCGAATCGCAGCGCGACGAGATCATCCGCGACCTGCACGCCTGCCAGGAGCACCGTCCGCGTCTGGCGATGGTCGACTCGGCCAAGGGCATCACGAACTTCCATTCGCCCAACGACATCATCGTCGACGCTTCCATGCCCGCCATGATCCGTTCCGGCGGGAAAATGTGGGGCGCCGACGGCAAGCAGTACGACAGCAAGTGCGTAATGCCGGAATCGACCTTCGCCCGCATCTACCAGGAGATGATCAGCTTCTGCAAGTGGCACGGCAACTTCGACCCGGCGACGATGGGCACGGTGCCCAACGTCGGCCTGATGGCGCAGCAGGCCGAGGAATACGGCTCGCACGACAAGACTTTCGAGATGCCGGAAGACGGCGTCGCGAACATCACCGACCTCGACACCGGTGAAGTGCTGATGTCGCAGAACGTGGAAGAAGGCGACATCTGGCGCATGTGCCAGGTCAAGGACGCGCCGATCCGCGACTGGGTCAAGCTCGCCGTGACGCGTGCACGCAACTCGGGCATGCCGGCCATCTTCTGGCTCGACCCGTACCGTCCGCACGAGAACGAGCTGATCAAGAAGGTGCAGACGTACCTGAAGGATCACGACACGAGCGGCCTCGACATCCAGATCATGTCGCAGGTACGCGCGATGCGCTTTACGCTGGAGCGCGTGGCGCGCGGGCTGGACACCATCTCGGTGACCGGCAACATCCTGCGCGACTACCTGACCGACCTGTTCCCGATCATGGAGCTGGGCACCAGCGCGAAGATGCTGTCCATCGTCCCGCTGATGGCCGGCGGCGGCATGTACGAGACGGGCGCGGGCGGTTCGGCGCCCAAGCACGTGCAGCAGCTGGTCGAGGAAAACCACCTGCGCTGGGATTCGCTCGGCGAGTTCCTCGCGCTGGCGGTGTCGCTCGAGGAGATGAGCTTCAAGACCGGCAACGCGAAGGCGAAGCTGCTCGCGAAGACGCTCGACCAGGCGACCGGCAAGCTGCTCGACAACGACAAGTCGCCGTCGCGCCGTACTGGCCAGCTCGACAACCGCGGCAGCCACTTCTACCTCGCGCTGTATTGGGCCGAGGCGCTGGCTGCGCAGGGTGAGGATGCGGATCTGAAGGCCCGTTTCGCGCCGCTCGCCAAGACGCTGGCTGAGAACGAGCAGAAGATCGTCGCCGAACTCAGCGCCGTGCAGGGCAAGCCGGTCGATATCGGCGGTTACTACTATGCCGATCCGGTCAAGACCGAGGAGGTAATGCGCCCGAGCGCGACGCTCAACGCGGTGCTTGCTGCAGTGAATGCCTGACGGCGAGTTGCGCCGGTCCCGCCCTTGAGCGGGCGGAGCCGACACTCCAAAAAAGCCAGCGCAATGCGCTGGCTTTTTTTTGCCGGATTTTCCTTGGGAACCGCGTTGCCGCGGGACAACGCGAGCCGGATCGTGCGTCTCGCATTTTTGCGCCATAATCGCAAACTGGATTGGGGAGAATTCATCCGTTTTGCATGGTCCTGTCACGATCTGCATGCGCGATGGTCCCCCAGCTGCAAGCCAAGGGTTTTCAGCGACGAGCTGAATCGAGCGAGACACATCCACACGAAGAGGGAGTAGGCATGAGCGCATCCAAGATCAAGGTTCCCGCAGGTGGCCAAAAAATTGTTCCCGGCCAGACCATTCCCGACCAACCGATCATCCCCTTCATCGAGGGCGATGGCATCGGTGTCGACATCACGCCGGTGATGATCAAGGTCATCGACGCGGCGGTCGCGAAGGCATACGGTGGGAAGAAGAAGATCCACTGGATGGAAGTCTACGCGGGTGAGAAATCGACCCAGCTGTACGGCCCGGACGAGTGGCTGCCGAAGGAGACCTTCGACGCGCTGAAGGAGTACTCGGTTTCGATCAAGGGGCCGATGACCACCCCCGTCGGCGGCGGCATCCGTTCGCTGAACGTCGCGCTGCGCCAGGAGCTGGACCTGTATCAGTGCGTGCGGCCGGTACGCTACTTCAAGGGCGTGCCGTCGCCGCTGAAAAACCCGGAGCTGACCGACATGGTCATCTACCGCGAGAACACCGAGGACATCTACGCCGGCATCGAGTGGGCATCGGGTTCGGAGCAGGTGAAGAAGGTGATCGCCTTCCTGCAGAACGAGATGGGCGTGAAGAAGATCCGCTTCCCCGAGACCTCGGGCATCGGCATCAAGCCGGTGTCGGTGGAAGGCACTACCCGCCTGGTGCGTGCGGCGATCAGGTACGCGATCGACAACGATCGCAAGTCGGTGACGTTCGTGCACAAGGGCAACATCATGAAGTTCACGGAAGGCCTGTTCCGTGACACCGCTTACAAGCTCGCGCAGGATGAGTTCGGCGCCCAGCCGATCGACGGCGGCCCGTGGTGCAAGTTCAAGAACCCGAAGACCGGTCGCGAGATCGTCGTCAAGGACGCAATCGCCGACGCCTTCCTGCAGCAGATCCTGCTGCGTCCGGCCGAATACGACGTGATCGCGACGACCAACCTGAACGGCGACTACATCTCCGACGCGCTGGCCGCGCAGGTCGGCGGCATCGGCATCGCGCCGGGGGCGAACATCTCCGACCAGTACGCGTGCTTCGAGGCGACCCACGGCACGGCGCCGAAGTATGCCGGGCTGGACAAGGTCAACCCCGGTTCGCTGATCCTGTCGGCGGAGATGATGCTGCGTCACATGGACTGGAAGGAAGCCGCGGACCTCGTCATCAAGGCCATGGAAGCGGCGATCGGCGACAAGGTCGTGACTTACGACTTCGCGCGCCTGATGGAGGGCGCGCAGGAAGTGTCGTGCTCGGCCTTCGGGGACGCGATGATCGCGCGCATGTAAGATGCAACTGCAGGCGCCCCGCGCGGGGCGCTCCGACGAAAAACCCGCCGAATCGACGAAACGGCGGGTTTTTTGTTGCCGCTTGCGGGGATTTCAGCGCTTTTCGCCGATCTGGTACTTGCGGTCGAGGTAGTTCATCGCCAGCACGTAGATCCCGATCAGGATCACGAAGGTGATCTGCGAGCCCTGGGCGAAGATGTAGAAGCCGAGCGGGAAGCTCATGAACGTGAAGCGGTTGAGTTCGTCCGCGTAGTAGCCGGCGACGAAGCTCACGAGAAACCACACCGACAGCAGCGAGAAGGTCAGCAGCAGGTTGCTGCGCCAGTACGCCCGATGCTGTTCGGTGAGTTTCATCGTGTTCCCTCGCAGGTCTTACTGGCCGCTGCCGTGGCCGGTCCAGGACTTGGCGAGGCGTTGCTGCACGTCCTGCGGGGCGGGCTCGTAGCCGGCTGCGGTCATCGAGAACTCGCTCTCGCCGGCGCAGATGGCCTTAAGGCGCGCCTCGAAGCCTTCCATCTCGGCCAGCGGCAGGGTGGCCGTGAGCAGCATGACGCCGCTCGCCGGGCTTTCGGTCGTCGTGAGGTGGCCCCGGCGGCCCGCAAACTCGGCGCTGACTTCGCCGAAGTTGCCGTCGGCGACTTTCACCGTGACGCTGACGAGCGGTTCCAGCACCACCGGACGTGCGGCGAGCAGCGCCTCGAGCGTCGCATGCCGGCCGGCCGTGACGAAGGACACCTCGTTCGAGTCGACGGCGTGCGCCTTGCCGTCGACCAGCACGACCCTGACGTCCTGCACCGGGAAGCCGGCGAGCGCGCCTT
Source organism: Azoarcus sp. CIB (assembly GCF_001190925.1). Lineage (NCBI taxonomy): Bacteria > Pseudomonadati > Pseudomonadota > Betaproteobacteria > Rhodocyclales > Zoogloeaceae > Azoarcus > Azoarcus sp. CIB. Next base: position 3,671,916 of record NZ_CP011072.1, on the reverse strand, counting down.
CGGCCAGCGCCTGGCGCACGCCCTTTTCGACCGCCGGCAGGAAGTTGGTCGGGATCGCGCCGCCCTTGACCTCGTTGCCGAGCTCGATACCGGAGCCGCGCGGGAGCGATTCGACGCGCAGGGCCACTTCGCCGAACTGGCCGGCGCCGCCGCTCTGCTTCTTGTGCCGGTAGCGCGCTTCCGCCGTACCGTTGATGGTCTCGCGATAGGGCACGGACGGTGTCGCGGTGTCGAACTGCAGGTTCCAGCGCGCGCGCAGCTGCTCGAGGATGATCTTCAGGTGCAGCTCGCCGAGTCCGCGCACGACGGTCTGGCGGGCCTGATGGTCGAAGCCGACTTCGAGGCACGGGTCTTCGTCGAGCAGGCGCGCAAGCGCTTCTGCGAGCTTCTGTTCGTCGCCGTGTTTCTGCGGGATCAGCGCGAGCCCGAACACAGGCTGCGGGTAGCTCGCGGGTGCGAGGTGGTAATTGTCCTCGTCGTGCGAGTCATGCAGCACCGCTCCCGGGTGGATGTCGTCGACGCGCGCGACGGCGCAGATGTCGCCGGGCACGCCCAGTGGCGTCTCCGCCTGGTTCTTGCCCTGCAGCCGTAACAGGTGAGAGACCTTGAAAGGTTTGCGGCTGTCGCCGATGTAGAGCTGGGTGTTGGGGCTGATGCGCCCCTGATGGATGCGGAACAGGCCCAGCTTGCCACGGTAGGGGTCGTTGGCGACTTGGAACACGTGTGCGATGACGTGCCGTTCCGGATCGGCGGCGACTTCGACTGCCTGCGCTGCGGCGCCTTCGCCCTTGAAGAAGCGCGGCGGGTTGCCTTCGGTCGGGTCGGGCATGAGGCGGCCGAGGATGTCGAGCAGTTCCTTTACGCCGGCGCCGGTGCGGGCGGAGACGAAGCACACCGGGATCAGGTGGCCTTCGCGCAGGGCTTGCTCGAAGGGGGCGTGGAGCTGCTCGGGATCGAGCGATTCGCCTTGTTCGAGATAGCTCGCCATCAGGGCCTCGTCGAGTTCGACGACCTGGTCGACGATGCTGTCATGTGCGGCGGAGACCGAGGAGAACGCGGGTTCGCGGTTGGCGTCGGGGTCGAAGAAGCAGTCGATCACCGAATCGCCGCTTGCGGACGGCAGGTTGATCGGCAGGCATTCGCGTCCGAAGGTTGCGCACAGCTCCTCCAGCAGCGCGGCGAGCGATGCCGGCGTGGCGGCGTCGATCTTCGACACGACAACGAGGCGGCACTTGTCGCGCGCGGCCTCCATCATGCGGCGGGTGCCGCTCTCGATGCCGGCCGGGGCGCTCACCACTACTGCGGCGGTCTCGACCGCGGGCAGCGCGGTCAGGGCGCGGCCGGCGAGGTCGGGGAGTCCCGGGGTGTCGAGGAGATTGACCCAGTGCCCCGCCCATTCGAGGTGTGCGAGCGAGGTCGACAGCGAGTGCCCCATCGCCTTTTCCTGGGGGTCGAAATCGCTGACGGTATCGCCGCGCTCGATCGTGCCGGTGGCGCCGATGGTGCCCGAGGCGACGAGCAGGGCCTCGAGCAGGGTGGTCTTGCCGCAGCCGGCATGGCCGAGTAATGCAAGGTTGCGGATGTCGTGAACCGAAGCAGGTGTCATGGACTTGTCCTCAGGTGGCCTTTGTCTCGCAGTTTCCCCCTGTCGTCGCGGCTGTGCAACGGTTTCGCGCCTATGCTCATGCGCTGCGCAGCCCGAGCAGGCGGGTGGCGGCGATTGCCAGCAGCGGCAGCGCGAGGCCCAGCACCAGGACCGTCAGGAGGAGCTGACCGAGTTCGGAGTAATCCGCCGGCACCGTGATCGCAGCGCTCGCAGCGTCGCGCACTTCGCGGGTGACCGTGTAGATGCCGTTGAGGTACTTGGTGCCGAGCTGGGAGGCCGACAGGGCGAGGTTGGTGAACGAGGCCATCACCGCGAAGAAGGTCGCCTTGAGGTGTGCCGGGGCTGAGTTCGCGATCCATGCGAGCATCGGCACCATCGACACCTGTCCGAGCGGCGACTCCAGTGCGGTGTTGGCGATGGCGATGAAGCGCGCGTCGACGAGGCCGCCCGTCGCGGCCGCGGTCCATTCGTGCAGGCCGTGGAACATGCCGATGATGGGCAGCGACAGCAGCGTGCTGGCGAGGGTCAGGAAGATGACGATGTGTGCGATCGACTTTTCCGCCATGAAGCGGCGGAACAGGAAGAGGCCAGCGAGCGTGAGGGTGCTGGTGATGAGGTCGAGCCGCGACAGGAAGCTCTGGTCGAAGCCCAGTTCGTCGATCATCCACCAGCTCGCGCCGGCGCCGGGGCCGGGCATGGCGCGGAAGACGAAGATCACGATCACGGTGCCGAGCAGGGTGCGGCGGGCGTCGTCGGAGAGTTCGCGCAGGAGGCGGAAGATCATCACGCCGATGATGGTGAACGAGGCGCCGAAGATCAGTTCCTGGCCGTAGCCGAGGCCGGACAGGCCGACCGCCAGGGTCAGCGCGACGAAGGCCGCGCTGCCGCCGAGGATCCACCAGTTCGGGGCGGTAGTCTGCTCGGGTGCGTGGACGAGGCGATCGATTTCCGCCGCGCCACGGCCGAGGCGGGCGAGGCGCCGGGCTTCGCGGCGCTTGAGGATGCCCGCGAGCAGTACGCCACTGATCGACATCAGCGGGATGACCAGCGCGAGCTCGTAGATGCGCACGTAGATCGCGATCTTGTCCGCTTCCGGCAGCGTTTCGCTGCCTTGGAACATCGCGACGTTGGCCAGCGACACGAGCACGGTGCCGCCGATGATCGCGACGCGGCCGAGCATCTGCATCGTGGTGTGCATCAGGCGCACGGTCTCGTCCGGGAAGGGGCGGCCGTCTTCGCCGATGCGCGGTACGGCTTCGACCGTCATCGCGTCGGCGACGGCGTCCTGCATCACGTAACCGATCGGTGCGAGCAGCGTGGAAAGTACGAACCAGGCCTCCGCCGACATGACCTGCCGCATTGCGGCGGGGTTGCCGATCAAGCCGATCATGATGATCAGGCTGGCGGCGATGAGCGAGGCGCCGAGATAGACCAGCCCGGCCTTGTACCGCCATAGCAGGTCCACGAGATGGCCGATGGGCATTTTGAGCGCCCACGGGATACCCGCCCAGAATCCCAGCGCGGCGAGGAAGGAGGCTGACAGGCCGAGGTAGTCCTTGACGAAGAAGGTGCCGACGATGCCGGTGAGGCCGGAAACTCCCGCCGCGACATAGACCATCAGCGGCGGCAGGTAGGACAGGCGCATCTCGCGGCCGAGTTCGAGGATGGTGCGGTCGAGCCAGCGAAGCAGGGCGGTCATCGGGGGCGGATTCCGTTTGGGCTTGGATGAGGAAGGATGGGGCGCCGGCGATCAGTGCTGGAGCGACTCGAGCCAGGGCAGGATCCACGGCAGCATCGCGGCGGTGAGCAGTCCGTTGAGACCCATCGCCAGCGCGGCGAAGGCGCCGGCCTGTTCGCTGACCTGGAAGGCGCGTGCGGTGCCGATGCCGTGCGACGCGATGCCGATCGCGAAACCGCGTACGGCGTGGTCCTCGATTCGCAGCAGGCGATAGACGTAGCGGGCGCCGACGGCACCGAGGATGCCGGTGCTCATCACCAGCACCGCGGTCAGCGAGGGCAGGCCGCCGAGGCGCTCGGCGACGCCCATCGCGATCGGCATCGTCACGCTCTTGGGCGCCATCGACATCACCGACTCGCGGCTGGCGCCGAGCAGCGCGGCGATGCCGACGGCCGAGAGGGCGGCGGTCAGCGAACCGGCGACGAGCGTGACGAGGAGCGGCAACAGCATCCCCTTCAGGCGTTCCCACTGTGCATAGAGCGGGATCGCCAGCGCGACCGTCGCCGGGCCGAGCAGGAAGTGCACAAACTGCGCACCGTCGAAGTAGGTCTGGTAGGGCGTGCCGGTGAGTGTCAGGACGAGCACGAGGACGGTCACCGCGACCATCACCGGATTGAGCAGCGGGTGGTGGTTCGCCCCGCGGTAGAGCCACAACGCGCCCTGATAGGCGAGCAGCGTGAGGGTCAGGCCGAGCAGCGGTGTGGTGGAGAGGTAGACCCAGATTTCGCCGAGTGCCGGGTTCATTGCTGCTCCTCGCCGTGCGGCGTGTGTCGGGATAGTGCATGGAGGAGCAGCGCCGAGATCGCGATCGACAGCAGGGTGCTCGCGATCAGTGCCACCGTGAGCGGCAGCCATTCGTCGGCGAGGCGTTGGAAGTGGAGCATGACGCCGGTGCCGGCCGGGATGAACAGCAGCGAAAGATGCTGCAGGATGCCCGTCGCGGTGCCGCGCAGCTCGGCGCTCGGTCCCTTGCGCAGGACCAGGGTGGCAAACATGAGTCCCATGCCGATGACCGGGCCGGGAATAGGGAGGTCGAGCCCGCGGGCGAGTGCTTCGCCGATGAGCTGGAAGACAAGCAGAAGGGTAAGTGCGCCGATCATCGGGTTGCGTGGTTCCTGTCGCGCGAAGTGGCCCTCATTCTAGTGTCTGGGGCGATCCCGGCGTAAGGGTGTGCGTTTCGTTCGACGAGGCGGACCGTGGACGTGATTTCGTGGGCGATCGCAGGCCACTGGTCCCATTTTGGGGATACTCGACGCCGCTTAGCCGAAATGTTGCGTTGCCGCGCGCGAATTTTCTGGTTCAATGACGAATAGGGTGTTTGGCGCTGTGCCGCGGACGGGAAAGCGCCGCGTCGAGGGGACCTCGGGCGGGTCGCCCATGGGGTCATCATCGTTGCTGCATCGCGGCATGAATTGGCGACGCAAGATTGCAGTCCGGGAATCGAACGGGGTGGAGATGGGGGTAAGGAACGCTTCGGTGGTCCTGATGGCTGTGCTCGCCGGACCGGCCGTGGGGGCAGATGAAATCGGACCGCTTGCCCGCGTGGTCGAGGACCCTTTCTTCGACGAACTGCCGGTCGTGCTGTCGGTGTCGCGTCTGGCGCAGCCCTTGCGCGACGCGCCGGGCTCGGTCACCGTGATCGATGCCGACACGATACGCACCTCGGGTGCGCGCGATCTCGCGGATCTCCTGCGCCTGGTGCCGGGCTTCCTTGTCGCGCACTCGTTCAACGGCGCGCCGAATGCCGTCTACCACGGCATGACCGACGAGAATCCGCGCGGGCTGCAGATCCTGATCGACGGGCGCTCGCAATACAGCCCGCTGTTCTTCGGCGGCGTCGCGTGGAACCTGATCGATGTGTCGCTCGACGAGATCGAGCGCATCGAGGTGATTCGCGGTTCGAATTCGGCAGCCTATGGTTCGAATGCGTTTCTCGGCGTCGTGAATGTCGTCACGCGCTCCGCGGCCGAGACCCTGGGCGTCCGCGTGCGTGTCGGGGAAGGCAATGACGGTATCGCAGACCGCCATGCCCGGGTCGGCATGCGCTTCGGCGACGCCATGGTGCGCCTGAGCGCGGAGAGCACCCGCGACAACGGGGTGAAGCATTTCGACGATCGCCGCGAGAACCGGCGGGTGAATCTGCGCGCCGACATTCCCGTCGGTGCCGCGGATGAAGTGCAGGTTCAGGCAGGCCATGTGGAAATGGCATTGCGGACGGGGCAGGTGGACGCAGTCACGAACCCGCCGCGCGAACAAAAGGCGCTCAAGGAATTTCTCTCGCTCGGCTGGACGCGCAACTTCGCCGATGGTGGCGCCCTGTCCCTGCGCTACACGCGCTCGAACGAGGTGTACGACGACGCTTTCCTCGCGCGGGATTCCGGGCTGAGTCTGTTCATCGACTATCACACCAGCACTACGCGCGACGAAGTGGAGTTCCAGCATACCGTGGTGCCGTCGTCGGAGACTCGACTGGTGTGGGGGGCGGGCGGGCGCTACGACGCGGTGCGCGGCGAGCAGTTCTACGGCCGCGGCGGCGATGCGGTGCGACAGAATGTGCATCGCCTGTTCGGCAATTTCGAGTGGCGTCCGTCGGAAGCATGGACGACCAATCTCGGGTTGACGTGGGAAAACGACTCACTCTCGGACACCTCGCTCGCGCCGCGCCTGGCGGTGAATTACCACCTTTCGTCGCGACAGACGCTGCGCGCCGGGCTTTCGCGCGCGCATCGCATTCCCTCGCTGACGGAGGCGAAATCGCGCGAGTTCTACGGTGCCCTCGATGTCGGGTCGCCCTTTGGGGTGATTCCGTTGGAAATCGATCGCAATGCGAGCGGAGACGTCCACAAGGAGCGCATCGATGTCGCCGAGATCGGTTACCTAGGGGATTTCCGCGAGCAGGGGCTGTTCGTCGATGTGCGCGTGTTCCAGGAAGAAGTCCATGACCGCATCCTGCCGGTTTCGCTCAGGCTGGTGCCACCGCAATGCGAGGTCCTGGGGCTGCTGGAGGGCTCTTGCGGCGCGTACAAGGACTACCTGAACGGGCAGGATCTGGACATCCGCGGCGCGGAGTACCAGTTGCGTTGGCGTCCGCGCCAAGGCAGCGAGTTTACCGTGAACCAGTCCTTCGCGACGATCACGGCGCATGCCAATTCCCGCTTGGTGACAGTCAATCGCGGACTCGCACAGGATGCCGAGCGCCATATGGAGCATTCGGTGCCCGACCACATCACGATGCTGCGGTGGACGCAGGCGCTGCCGGCGGGCATGGAAATGTCGATTGCCCATTTCCGCTACGGACGCTTCCAGTGGACGACGCACACCTCGGTCGACGCTTTCGAGCGTACCGATGTGCGGCTGGCCTATCCCTTCCGTGCGGGGCCGACGGGCGGCGAGCTTGCACTCACCGTGCAAGGCATCGAAGGGCGTCGCGCAGAGTTCCGGCGGCGCGGCGCGGACCGCCACGACCGCGACTTCGCGCCACCGCAGTTTCTCGACCCGCGCGCCTGGGTCAGCGTGACGCTGGAATTCTGACGGGGCTTCAGGCGAACAGCGCGTGACCGGCAGTGCGCGCGAGGATGCCGACGCCGGCGCCGAGCGCGGCCGGTTTCCACACCCCCGCGACGCGCCTGCCTGCGGAGATGAGCACCGCCACGCCCGGAACGTCCAGCGGGTGGATCAGGAACCCCGCGCTGCGGTTGAGCATCCCGACGCTGGCGGTCCCGTCCCGCAGCATTTCGTCCATCACCCCCATCATGGCCGTGCCGCCGCCAATGTACTTGGTCAGGGTCGGCAGGATCAGCGCGGGGTCGATCGACACCGCGGTCATCGCGGGGGTGAGGACGCGCGTGAGCAGGTCCACGGCACCGCTCGTGCGCAGGGCCAGCACCGCGACGAGCGCGAGCACGAGCATGGGGATTGCGCCCACGGCGATCTTGAAGGCTTCCGCGCCGGCGCGGTTGATGACGTCGAGCACGCCCTTGGCGTCTTCGGCGACGCGATGGTGCAGGGTCTCGTCGAGTTGCCCTTCGACGGCCGACAATCCGCGGGCGAAGCCGTGGTAGGTGGCGGCGGCGGCGACGAGGCCGCCGACGACGGACAGCACAAGGGTCAGCCCGAAATCCAGCCCCATCGCGATCATCGGAAAAGCTGCGTTGGCCTGCGCCATCGCCATCACCATCGCCAGCGTCGCGGCGAGGTGGCGGTCGGAGGCGCCGCGGCTCTCCATCATCGTCAGCGTTGCGATTGGTGCGGCGAAGCTGACGAAATTGATCTGCAGCGCGGCAAAGACGCCCAGTCCCGTCAGTCCGGCGGGACGCAGTACAGGGGCGAGCACATGTACGACTCGGTCGAGGACGCCCTTCGCTTCGAGCAGGCGCATCAGCGACAGCATGACGACCATCACCGGCAGGAGCACGAACAGGGCGAGTTCGACCGCGGAGCGCCCGGCGCGCAGGATGATGTCGGTGATGATGTCCATGTCGGTGGTCTGGATTGTGCAGTGCAGCGAATTCTACCGGAGCATGCGTCGCGGATGCGGGTATTGCCCTTACGCGGCGTCGGGGCCTATCGTTCGAGTTCAAATAATTTGAAATGACAAGGAGACGGGCATGGCGATGGTGGAGACGGCGCGTGGCACGGTGTACGAATGGCAGCGCGACCACATGGGGCACGTCAACGTGCGTGCCTACCTGGAGTTCTTCGATGCGGCCTGCTGGCAGTTCTATGGGATGCTCGGGCTGAGTCCGTCGCGGCTGCGCAGCGGGGAATTGAAGCTGGCCGCGGTGCAGCAGAACATCAGTTACATGAAGGAGCTGTATCCGGGCGACACGGTCGTCGTACGAACCGGCGTTGTCGACCTGCGCGAAAAGGTCGTCCGTTTTCGCCACGAGCTGCTGAGCACTGAAAACGGCGAGCTGTCGGCAGTGTGCGAATTCACCGCCGTGTGCCTGAACCCGGAAACGCGCCGCTCGCGGCCTTTTCCCGCCGATGTCGCGCTGCGCGCGGAACGGTTGATGCTGCCTGCCGAAAGCTGAGACGGAGCGGCACAAGAAAAAAACGGCACCGCATGCGCGGTGCCGTCCGTGGGCTTGCCGGCCGGACGCGAGGTCCGGCCCGCGAGGCGACTCAGCCTTGCGCCTTCTTCACCTGACGCCACTTGTGCAGCAGCGGTTCGGTGTAGCCGCTGGGCTGCGCGCAGCCCTTGAAGATCAGGTCCTTGGCAGCCTGGAAGGCGACCGACTTGTCGAAGTCCGCGGCCATCGGCTGGTACAGCGGGTCGCCGGCGTTCTGCTGGTCGACGACGGCCGCCATGCGTTTCAGCGTTTCCATGACCTGCGCCTCGTTGGTCACGCCGTGGCGCAGCCAGTTGGCGATGTGCTGGCTGGAGATGCGCAGCGTCGCGCGGTCTTCCATCAGGCCGATGTTGTTGATGTCCGGCACCTTCGAGCAGCCCACGCCCTGGTCGACCCAGCGTACGACGTAGCCGAGGATGCCTTGGGCGTTGTTGTCGAGCTCCTGCTGGATCTCGGTGGCGCTCCAGTTCGCGGTGGCCGCGACTGGCACGGTCAGCAGGTTGTTGAGGAGGGTTTCGCGTTCGGCGGCGAGGCTGATCTTCTCCATCTCCTGCTGCACGGCCTGGACGTCGACCTGGTGGTAGTGCAGCGCGTGCAGGGTCGCGCCGGTCGGCGACGGCACCCACGCGGTCGTGGCGCCGGCCTTCGGGTGGCCGATCTTCTGCTTCAGCATCTCGGCCATCAGGTCCGGCATCGCCCACATGCCCTTGCCGATCTGCGCCTTGCCGCGCAGGCCGCAGTCGAGGCCCACCAGCACGTTCTGGCGCTCGTAGGCCTGGATCCACGCGGAGCTCTTCATGTCGCCCTTGCGGATCATCGGGCCCGCTTCCATCGCGGTGTGCATCTCGTCGCCGGTGCGGTCGAGGAAGCCGGTGTTGATGAAGGCGACGCGCGACTCGGCGGACTTGATGCAGGCGGCGAGGTTCACCGAGGTGCGGCGCTCCTCGTCCATGATGCCGACCTTCATCGTGCTGGCGGGCAGGCCCAGCATCTGTTCGACGCGGCCGAACAGCTCGTTGGTGAAGGCGACTTCGGCCGGGCCGTGCATCTTCGGCTTCACGATGTACATGCTGCCGGTGCGCGAGTTGTTCTTCAGCTTCAGGTCGCGCAGCGAGATCAGCGCCGTGAGGACGCCGTCCATGATCCCTTCGGGGATTTCCGCGCCGTCGGCCAGCAGGATCGCCGGGTTGGTCATCAGGTGGCCGACGTTGCGGATGAACAGCAGCGAGCGGCCATGCAGGCGCAGCGCGCCGCCGTTCGGCGTGGTGTATTCGCGGTCCGCGTTCATTGTGCGCTCGACCGTCTTGCCGCCCTTCTCGAAAGCCTCGACGAGGGTGCCGGTGATGAGGCCCAGCCAGTTGCGGTAGGCGAGGACCTTGTCCTCGGCGTCGACCGCGGCGACCGAGTCCTCGCAGTCCATGATGGTCGAGATCGCGGCTTCGACCAGCACGTCCTTGATACCGGCGACGTCGGTTTTGCCGATCGGGTGGTTGCGGTCGAACTGGATCTCGAGGTGCAGGCCGTTGTTCTTGAGCAGCACGGCCTTCGGTGCGGCAGCGTCGCCTTGGTAACCGGCGAACTTCGACGCGTCGGCGAGGCCGGTCTTCGTGCCGTCCTGCAGCGTGACGACCAGCTTGCCGCCTTCAACCGCGTAACCAGCGGCCTTCGTGTGGTCGCCCTGGGCGAGCGGGGCGGCCTGGTTCAGCACGTCACGCGCGAAGGCGATGACGCGCGCGCCGCGCGCCGGGTTGTAGGACGAGCCGGCTTCCGCTCCGGCGTCCGAGGGGATTGCGTCGGTGCCATAGAGGGCGTCGTACAGGCTGCCCCAGCGCGCGTTCGCGGCGTTCAATGCGTAGCGGGCGTTCATGATCGGCACGACGAGCTGTGGGCCGCATTGCTCGCGGATCTCGATATCGACGTTGGCGGTCGTAACCTTGAACGGAGCGGGCACCGGCTGCAGGTAGCCGATCTTCTCGAGGAACGCGCGGTAGGCCGGCATGTCCTGGATCGGGCCGGGATGGGCGCGGTGCCAGTTGTCGAGTTCGACCTGCAGGCGATCACGCTCGGCGAGCAGCGCGCGGTTCTTCGGTGCGAGTTCGTTGGCGAGCTCGCTGAAGCCCTTCCAGAATGCGCCGGCGTCAACGCCGGTGCCGGGCAGGGCTTCGGTTTCGATGAAGCGATGCAGTTCGGCGTCGACCTGCAGCTGATGGCATTGGATTCTCGTGCTCATGGTTCCTCGCTCTTCAGATGAGATAGGTTTTGTAGAAATAGTAGACGGTGAGGATGCTGCCCACCCCGATGATGAAACGCCTCAACCACACGGCCGGCACCTTGCGGGCACCGACTGCCCCCCAGTAACCGCCTATGGCGGCGGTGACGATCATGACCAGCGTGTGCGGCCAGCTCACGGCGCCGGCGGCGACGAAGGTGACCACCGCGACGCTGTAGATGATGGCCGACAGCCAGTTCTTCAGTGCGTTGATGTCGTGGATGTCGCGGTGGCCCTGGATCGCCAGCGCCGCGATCATCACGATGCCCATGCCGGCGCCGAAGAAACCGCCGTAGATCGACACGCCGAGCTGGAACAGCAGGCCGCCGGCAGTACCGTGCGAGGGGCTCACATCGGTGCGCTGGCGGAGCCGTGCAAGCAGCGCGGAGATCTGCCCGCTGCCGGCGAACATCACCGTCGCGACGAGTAGCAGCCACGGGATCAGCTTCGAAAAGGTGTCGTCCCGGGTGGACAGCAGCAGCAGCCCGCCGGCGATGCCGCCCACGAGCGCGACGAGCGACAGTGTGGCCAGACCTTTGCGGAAGCGCGCGAGTTCGCGGCGGTAGGCCCAGGCGCTTGACAGGCTGGCGGGCCACAGCGCGACCGCATTGCTGGCGTTCGCGACCACGGGCGGCACGCCGACGGCGAGCAGGGCGGGGAAGGAGAAGAAGGTGCCGCCGCCGGCGACCGAATTCATCGCCCCCGCCATTGCGGCGGCCAGTCCGATGATGAGGATCTCGCTGGGGCTCATCAGCGGGCAGCGGGCGCACAGCGCGCCTGCACGAATTCGACGATGTCGGTCAGGCGCTGGCCGACCGCGGTGGGGGTGACGCCGAGTTCTTCCATCGGCAGCTGCGCGCGGTTGATCCAGAAGCTCGTGTAGCCGAACCAGGTCGCGCCGGCGGCGTCCCAGCCGTTCGAGGACACGAAGAGGATCTCCTTCGCCGGCACGCCGAAGGCGTCGGGGCCGAGCTGGTAGGCGGCGTCGGCGGTCTTGTACTGGTGCACGGCGTCTACCGACAGCACGTGGTCGAAGAGCCCGCTCATGCCGGCGCTCTTGATCGCCACGTCGAGCATCTGCGGCGTGCCGTTCGACAGCACGGCCATCGGCAGGCCCAGCGCGCGCAAAGCCTTCAGCGCGCCGAGGTTCTCCGGAAAAGGCGACAGGCAGGCATACTGGTTCATCAGCTGGCGGCGGAGCGAGTCGTTCATCGCGAGGCCGAGCTTGTTGGCCGAATACACGAGCCCGTCCTCGGTGACTTCGAGGAAGGGTTTGTAGCGTCCGGACAGGGTGCGCAGGAAGGAGTACTCGATCTGCTTCAGGCGCCACAGCGCGGTCAGCGCCTCGCCTTTGCCCGGGAACAGCTGTTCCGCGAGCGCGCCCACCGAGTACACGTCGAACAGCGTGCCGTAGGCGTCGAAGGCGACTGCGCGGATGCGTTCGGAGGGTTTCATGCGGGGTTCCTGGTGTTGTCGTTCGCGCCTTGCGTGGCCGGCATCGCTGCCGGCCACGGTGGCGTCTGTCGTTCGGGCAGCGTCTCCTCCGCCCTTTGTTGAGGATGAAGTGTATTGAACTCTTGTATAGGACTGAATACTCTGTCAGGTCAATTGATCTTTTACTAAAAGTACAAAATGGATGCGTTCAAGCAGGTCGAAACCTTCGTCAGTGTCGCGACCAAGGGTAGCCTCTCGGCCGCGGCACGGGCGGAGGGCGTCACTCCCGCGGTAATCGGTCGCCGGCTCGACGCGCTGGAGCAGCGCCTGGGCGTCAAGCTCGTGACGCGCACGACGCGCAGCATCTCGCTGACTTTCGAGGGCGCGGCCTTCGTTGAGGATTGCCAGCGCATCCTCAATGATCTCGCCAATGCGGAGGCCTCGGTGAGCCTGGGGGGCGTGAAGGCGAGCGGCCATATCCGCGTGTCCGCGCCGGCCGGCTTCGGGCGGCTGCATGTCGCGCCGCTGCTGCGCGAGTTCCTGGAGATGAATGCGGACGTGTCCTGCACGCTGGACCTCACCGACCGCGTCGTGGATCTGGTGAATGAGAGCATCGATTGCGCGATCCGCATCGGTGAACTGCCGGACTCCAGCCTCGTGTCGATCCGGCTCGCGGAGAACCGGCGGGTGGTAGTCGCCAGCCCGGCCTATCTGGCGCGTCACGGGTCGCCGGCGGCGCCGCAGGATCTCGCCGGGCACAATTGCCTCTCGCTCGGCCTGCAGCGCGGCTGGCTGTTCTGCGACGAGAAGGGCGAGACGATCGCGGTGAAGGTGAGCGGGCGGCTCGAATGCAACGACGGTGCGGTGCTGCACCAGTGCGCGCTGGCCGGCGACGGGCTGGCGTGGCGTTCGCGCTGGGAAGTCGACGCCGATCTGCGGGCGGGGCGCCTGGTGACGGTGCTCGATGAGTTCGCCGCGCCGACGATGGGGATCTATGCGGTGTTTCCGCAGCGCAAGCGCCTTGCGCTACGGGTGCGCCTGTTCATCGACCACCTGAAGAACCATTACGGCCGCCCGGACTACTGGGTGTCCTCGCCGCCGTCGATCGCCGCGCCCTCGATCACCGGGCGCGCGACCTGACCGGGTCTCAGGCTGCCTGCCTGAGTTCGCGTGCAAGCGCCTTGTCGGTCTTCATGATGTGGTTCACCAGCCAGTCGCGCAGGAAACTCAGCAGTTCGGACGACAACGCCTGCCCGGCGTCGAACTGGGCCTTGTGCGCGAGCACGTCCGCGACGAGTTTTTTGTGCTGTTGCTGGTGGCGGAAGAAGTCGGGGTAATTCGCCTTCTTCATCATGTCTTCCTCGAAGCCGAAGTGGAACGCCGTGTAGCGGACCAGTTCGTCGAGGACCGCGCCGATCGCGCTGCGCTCCTCGCCGCGCTGCATCGCGGCGTTTACCGCGTTGGCGAGTTCGATCAGCTTGCGGTGCTGCGCGTCGATGTCCACGTGGCCGGTCGCCAGCGCGCCGTTCCAGGTCATGACCGGCGCGATGGCGGCGCGATTGGCGCTCTTCGCGGGTTCGAGCGTGCCGCCGAGGTGCGTGAAGAAACCCAGCCGTTGCAGCAGGCTGGTCGAGTGCGTCTCGAGCTTGGCGGCGGTACCGGCGGTCTCGCGGATGATCGCTTCGGTCTTCTCCGCCGCCGCAATCATGTTCGCCACGCCCTGAACGATCTCTTTCGCCTCGGCGCTCTCCTTGGCGGTTGCTGCGGCGAGTTCGGTAATCTTCTTCAGTGCGTCGTGCGATTGATCCTTGATCCGGCGGAGCATGTCGGCTGCGTGCTGAGCCTCCGCGACGCCGCTTTGCAGCTCGGGCGAGATCTCCGCCATCTGGGTTACCGCGGCGCTCGTATCGGACTGGATCGTCCCGATCATGCGCGTGATCTCGGCGGTCGCGGTCGCCGTGCGCTCGGCAAGCTTGCGCACCTCGTCCGCGACCACGGCGAAGCCGCGGCCCTGTTCGCCTGCGCGTGCGGCCTCGATGGCGGCATTGAGTGCGAGCAGATTAGTCTGGTCCGCGATCTCGGCGATGATGTTGGCGATGCCTCCGATCTCGCGCACGCTCGCGACCAGGGATTCGATCTGCGTGGCCGAGGTCGTCACCGATTGGACGATCCGGGTCATCTTCGCGGAGGCACGGCCGACGAACTGTTCGCCGCTGAGCGACAACTCGGCGACGTCGCGCGAGTCGGCTTCGGTGTCGGCCGCGAGTCGGGATACGAGGGTGATGTTGCGGTCGATCTCGTGGATCGCCGTCGCGACCTCGCGGTTGGTGCTGGCCTGCATTTGGAGCGTGAGCGACATTTCCGTGGTTTGTCCGGACATGCGCCGCACGTCGGCGGCCAGCTCCTGCGCGTCACGCGCAACGTCGTCGACCACGCCCCGCAACGTGCGTTGGGCGGCCACCGCGTGTCCCGAGACGCTGTCGGCAGTTGCGCCGTTATTCGTGGCCAGCGCGAGCCGGCCGCCCGCCAGCCCGCTCAGCAGGCCTACGACGTCCGGCAGGTCGCCCCCGAGCCGGCGCAGCGCGAGTGCCCGGGCGGCAACGAGAATTCCGCCGTACATGAAGCCGAGCACCAGGACGACGGCTGCGGCGTACGGTGCGAGCGCCGGGATGAAGTGCAGGCTCGCCGCGGCCGCGGAGCTCAGCAAAACCGCTAGGATTGCGGGAAACAGCAGACAGGTGCCGATTTGCGGAGTCTTCGCCATGGCATTCGATCCAGAGGGTAAGTAACAGAAAGTTACGGGCGCAGTATATCTTTTGTTATATCCATGCCGTCGACCCCGTATTTTCCCTACGTTGTTCGAATGTGGCGGGGTACTTGTACGATCCCAAACCCTGCGGTATATTCCCGGCTCTTCGCCGTTGTAGCTCAGTTGGTAGAGCAACTGATTCGTAATCAGTAGGTCGAGTGTTCGATTCACTTCAACGGCACCACTGATTCAAACAAAAGGCCAGCCCCTCGGGGCTGGCCTTTTGCTTTCCGGCTGCCGTATGCCGGTGTGGCGCGCGACCCAGCACGCGGTTTGCTCCCGGTATCCCGTGGCGTCGTCGGTGGTTCCCCCGACCTGACACACGTTACCATTGGACCGTTAGTCATCACGGTGGTGACGGTGGTCATCGATTCGGAAAGGAAAGGGAAGGGAATGTTCGGAGACTGCGAGCGCGAGCTCACGCATACGCGCCAGATCACGTGCCGCGCCTATCGGCGCAAGGATGGCCTGTGGGAAATCGAGGCGACAGTGGTGGACGAGAAGGGTGAGGACGTCCCGTTCCGTTCGCGCGAGCCGGTGCGTGCCGGTGAGTTCATGCATCACATGGGCATCAATTTTCTGATCGACGACAATTTCACGATCCTCGACGTACGGGCCGCGATGCTGGTGACGCCGTGGACATTGTGTCGCGGGGCGGTGGATGCCTACCGCCGCCTGATCGGGCTGCAGATCGGGCCGGGCTTCGGGCGGCAGATTCGCGAGCGCATCGGCAGCGAACAGGGATGCGTGCATCTCAGCGACCTGATCACGCAGGTCGGCAATACCTATACGCAGGCTTCGTGGCCCGAGCGCGTGGCGCGGCAGATCGCCATTGACCCGGATCCGCGGCGCTGGCCGGATTCGCGCGCGGTGGCCTTCGTCGGCGAGTGCCTCGCGTGGAAGCGCGACGGCGACCCGCTACGGCAGGAATATCCGGAACTCGCCGGCGAGTGAGGCGGTGCCGGAGCGGGTGGCAGCGCAGGGGCGCGGCTGCGGTAGCCCGGCGCTGACGGCAGAACGCCTACCAGGGCAGCGTGTTTCCCTCGTGGTCGACGAAGCGACATTCGTTCCGGCCGGCGGCCGCTTCGACGACCTCGACCAGGCCCGTGACGCTTTGCTCCACGCTCAGCGGGGCCTCGTCTCCGCCCATGTCCGTGCGCACCCAGCCCGGATGCAGGGCCAGCAGGCTGAAATCGCGCGATTCGCCGAGGTCTGCCGCCCAGTGGAGCAGCATGCTGTTCAGTGCCGCCTTGCTGGCGGAGTACAGGGGCATGTTCGCGCCGACGCTCAGCTGCAGACTGCCCATAATTGAGCTCGTGAAGGTCAGCACGCCGCCGGTCCGCAGAAGCGGTCGCAGCGCGCGGGCGAGGCGCAGTGGTGCAACGGCATTGCTGAGGAACAGCAGGGCAATGTCGGTCTCGCCGATGCTGGCGAGGTCCCGTTCGCGTGGACCGGAAATGCCGGCGTTGAGCAGCACGCGGTCGAGCTGCATATCCTTGAACGCCGCGGCGATACGTTCCGGCGTCGCCGGAGCGTTGAGGTCGCACGCGGTGAGCTGCAAGCGCTCGCCATATTGGCGGGCTAGATCGGATAGTCCGGGGGAGGCGGCCGGATCGCGCACGAGAGCGAACACCCGGTCTCCGCGCGCCAGGTAGGCGCGGACCAGACCCAGACCGATGCCACGCGAGGCGCCGGCGACGACAACGTTGAGCATGCAGGTTTCCTTCGATGGGTCGCCGGAGTGTAGCACTGCGGGCGTGGAGATACGGTGCGTCGCCATCGCGGTTACGGGACCGCGATCTATGTGCTCGAAGGTCGCGTCGAGAAGCGCTTCGGGCCCGGTCTGCGCGAACGGGTCGTGAGCAGTGCGGGCAATTTTTTCCTACGATGAGGTCTACCCACCCGTGAGGAGCCGGTTCGGGCTGCGGCGCACCCGGGCGGGGGCGGGCTGCATCGTGGTGCATTGCATGGCGATGCACATTGATTGGGCGGCTGTCGCACCGATGCGGTGCGGTTTCGTGCGAAAGTCGCTAGATCCGCACGGAATGGTGCGTTTCTTGTGGGGAATTTCACCCTGGCATGGTCTTCGCTGATGTCCGATGAATCGCAACCGGATCGAATCATCATGACGACGCTGTTTTTCGACGAAATGCACGACGCGGACGCGAAGACGCGCCCGCACTATGGTCCGTTCGAAACCTGGGCGCGCGGGTTGTCGCCGGACGTGATGGTGCGCAAGCGCGCCGAGGCGGATCTCGCGTTTCGCCGACTGGGTATCACCTTCGCCGTGTATGGCGAGGAGGCGGGTACCGAGCGGTTGATTCCCTTCGACACCATCCCGCGCATCATCCCCAATGCGGAGTGGAAGACGCTGCGCGCCGGATTGAAGCAGCGCGTGAAGGCGCTGAACATGTTCCTCAACGACATCTACAACGGACAGGACATCCTGCGTGCCGGGAGGATTCCGGCCGAGGAGGTGCTCGATAACGCGCAGTTCCGTCCGGAGATGAAGGGTTTCAAGGTGCCTAACGGCATCTATGCCCACATTGCGGGGGTTGACGTCGTGCGCGCGGGGGCGGGGGAGTTCTACGTGCTGGAGGACAACCTGCGCGTGCCCTCGGGCGTGTCCTACATGCTGGAGAACCGCAAGATGATGATGCGGCTTTTCCCAGAGCTGTTCGCGCACCAGAAGATCGCGCCGGTGGAGCATTACCCCGATCTGCTGCTGGAAACGCTGCGCGCGGTGGCACCGGCCGGCGTGGATGACCCGACCGTGGTCGTGATGACGCCGGGCGCATTCAACTCGGCCTATTTCGAGCATTCCTTCCTGGCCCAGCAGATGGGCGTCGAGCTGGTCGAGGGGCGCGACCTCTTCATCGATCACGACGCGGTCTACATGCGCACGACGCGTGGCCCGAAGCGCGTCGACGTGATCTACCGCCGCATCGACGACGATTTCCTCGATCCGCAGGCCTTCCGAGCCGATTCGATGCTGGGTGTGCCGGGCTTGCTGAAGGCCTACCGCGCGGGACGCGTGACGCTGTGCAATGCGATCGGCACGGGGGTGGCCGACGACAAGTCGATCTACCCTTACGTGGGTGAGATGGTGCGCTTCTATCTGGGCGAGGAGCCGATCCTCAACAACGTGCCGACGTGGCGCTGCCGCGAGAAGGACGACCTGCGCTACGTGCTGGACCATCTGTCCGAACTCGTCGTGAAGGAGGTGCATGGCGCGGGTGGTTACGGGATGCTGGTCGGGCCGGCTGCGACGAAGGCCGAGATCGAGCAGTTCCGCGCGGTGTTGGTCGCCCATCCGGACAAGTACATCGCGCAGCCGACGCTGGCGCTGTCGACCTGCCCGACCTACGTGGACTGCGGCATCGCGCCGCGGCACATCGATCTGCGGCCCTTCGTGCTCTCGGGCAAGGAGGTTTCGCTGGTGCCGGGGGGGCTGACGCGGGTCGCGCTGCGCGAGGGCTCGCTAGTGGTCAATTCCTCGCAAGGCGGGGGGACGAAGGACACCTGGGTGCTGGAGAACGGCCATGCCGAGCCGCACCGCTGAGCCCGTCCGCCCTCGCATGCAGATAACCGCCGCCGCATCGGAGCCCGAATCATGCTGAGCCGCACCGCCGATCATCTCTACTGGATGGCGCGTTATTCCGAGCGCGCCGAGAACCTTGCGCGCCTGCTGGATGTGACCTACCAGATGTCGCTGGTCCCGCACGAGCCGGAGACCGAGCGCAGCAGCTGGAATGCGATCATCGCGCTGAACAGTCTCGAATTGGCGTACTCGAAGCGCCACGACGAGGTCACCGCATCGCAGGTGCTGCATTTCATGGTGCGCGACGAGACGCATCCGTCATCGATCTACAGCTGCCTGCGCGCGGCGCGCGAAAATGCCCACGCGGTGCGCGGCACGCTGACCGCGGAGATGTGGGAGACGATCAACGAGACCTGGTTGCAGCTGCGCGACCAGAGCTTCGACGAGATCTACGCGGGCGGAGTCGCGGCCTTTTTCGATTGGGTGAAGCAGCGCGCCTCGCTGCTGCGCGGGGCAATGTTCGGCACGATGCTGCGTGACGAGGCCTTCGAGTTCATCCGCCTGGGTGCCTTGCTGGAGCGTGCCGATAACACCGCGCGCATTCTCGACGTGAAGTACCACAGCCTGCCGGGGGCGCAACAGAGCCAGGCCGACGACCTCGTCGATGCCACCGATTTCTATCATTGGGGTGCGCTGCTGCGCTCGGTGTCGGCCTTCGAGGTGTATCGCAAGGTCTATCGCGACGTGATCACGCCCGAGCGCGTCGCCGAATTGCTGATCCTGCGCGAAGACCTGCCGCGCGCGCTGCATTCGTGCATGGAGGGGGTGGTCGGGATTCTCGACAAGGTCCGCAACAGCCGGTCCGACGAGACCGTGCGACGTGCCGGGCAACTGTTCGCGACGCTGCGTTACGGGCGCATGGACGACATCTTCGCGCGCGGTCTGCACGCCTGGCTCGAGGACTTCATCAATTCGATCGGCGACCTGGGTGCACGAATCAGCGAGGACTTTCTTGTCGGTGCGTGAGGCGGAAAACACATGACCCGTGCGAAGCGCCGCGGCCGTCGCCCGATGGCCGCGGGACATTCCGAGCAATCGCCATGACCTACTGCGTCGCCATGCGCCTCGAAACGGGGCTCGTATTCCTGTCGGACTCGCGGACCAACGCGGGCGTCGATCACATCAACACCTTCCGCAAGATGCGCATCTGGCAGCGGCCGGGCGAGCGCGTCGTCGTGATGCTCACCGCCGGCAATCTGTCGGTCAGCCAATCGGTGGTCAATATCCTGAACGAACGGCTGACCATCCCCGACGCGACGAACCTCTTCAATGCACCCAACATGTTCGAGGTTGCACGCCATGTCGGCGAAGTCGTGCGCGAGGTGCACCGCCGCGACGCGGAGGCGATGAACGAGTTCGGCGTGGAATTCAACGCCTCGCTCATCGTCGGCGGCCAGATCCTCGGCGAGGCGCCGCGCCTGTTCAATATCTATTCGGCGGGCAATTTCATCGAGACGACCGAGGACACGCCCTACATCCAGATCGGCGAGTCGAAGTACGGCAAGCCGATCATCGACCGCATCGTGCGCTACGGGTCGTCGCTGTCCGATGCCGCCAAGTGCGCGCTGGTGTCGATGGATTCGACGATCCGCTCGAACCTCTCGGTCGGCCTGCCGCTCGACCTGTGCGTCATCGAGCGCGATGCGCTGGCGATCAAGTCGCACATCTCGATCAATCAAGACCACGCCTACTACGCGCAGGTTCGCAGCCAGTGGGGCGAGCGGCTGCGCGAGGCCTTCGCCGAGTTGCCGAGTCCCGACTGGATCTGAAGTCGTTGCGCCGCGCCGCACCGCACCGAACAAGCAGTGAAAAACATCCCCAGCGTCGCCACGGGCCTGCGGCCCCGGCGCCCCCAATGATTGCGGAGAAGAATCTTGTCGATCCACGTCGCGCTCAATCACGTCACCCACTACAAGTACGACCGTCCGGTCAGCCTCGGGCCGCAGGTCGTGCGCCTGCGACCCTGTCCGCACAGCCGCACGCGCATCTTGTCGTATTCGTTGAAGGTGCTGCCTGCCAAGCACTTCATCAACTGGCAGCAGGATCCGCAGAGCAACTACCTCGCGCGCCTCGCCTTTCCCGACAAGACGCAGGAATTCCGCGTCGAGGTCGACCTGGTCGCCGAGATGGCGGTCCACAATCCCTTCGACTTCTTCCTCGAGCCCGACGCGGAGAATTACCCGCTCGCCTATAACGCCGAGCAGTGCATCGAACTGGCCCCGTACCTGCACAGGATGAGCGTCGGTCAGGGCCTGGGCGAGCGCTTCGCTGCCTATCTCGGTGGGATCTCGCGCGAGAAGCGGCGCACGATAGACTTCCTCGTCGATCTCAACGCCAGACTGCAGCAGGACATCAGCTACCTCATCCGGCTCGAGCCGGGCGTGCAGACCCCGGAGGAAACCCTCGAAAACGGCAGCGGTTCGTGCCGTGACTCGGCCTGGCTGCTGGTGCAGCTCCTGCGGCACCTCGGTTTGGCGGCGCGCTTCGTCTCCGGCTACCTCATCCAGCTCACTGCGGACGTCAAATCGCTCGACGGCCCGAGCGGTCCGGAGGCGGACTTCACCGACCTGCACGCATGGTGCGAGGTTTACCTGCCGGGTGCCGGCTGGATCGGTCTCGACCCGACCTCGGGCCTCCTCGCCGGCGAAGGCCACATCCCGCTCGCGTGCAGCCCGGAACCGTCTTCGGCCGCACCGATCAGCGGAATGGTCGAGGACTGCGCGTGCGACTTCTCGCATGCGATGAAGGTCGAGCGCATCTGGGAGGCGCCGCGCGTCACCAAGCCCTATACGGAAGCGCAGTGGGCCGAGATCGAGGCGCTGGGTCACGCGATCGACAAACAACTCGACGCCCACGATGTACGCCTGACGATGGGTGGCGAGCCGACCTTCGTGTCGATGGACGACCCCGACGGCGACGAGTGGAACACCACCGCGATGGGGCCTACCAAACGCCTGCTCGCTGCCGACCTCTACCACCGCCTGCGCGAGAAATACGGTGCGCAAGGCCTGATGCACTTTGGCCAGGGCAAGTGGTATCCCGGCGAGCAGCTGCCGCGCTGGTCGCTCAACGCGTTCTGGCGGCGCGACGGCGAGCCGATGTGGCGCGACGCCGCGCTGTATGCCGACGAGGGCAGTCCCGGCAGTGCCGACGAACGTGTCGCCAACCGCTTCCTGTGCGGCGTCGCCGAGCGGCTCGGGCTCGACACCAGGCACGTCTTCGACGCCTTCGAGGATGTCTTCTACTACCTGTGGCGCGAGCGCCGCCTGCCGGTCAATGTCGATCCCTTCGACGCGAGGCTCGACGATCCGCTCGAGCGCGAACGGCTGCTGCGCGTGTTCTCGCACGGCCTGCCGAACGCCGTCGGCGCGGTGCTGCCGGTCGCCCGCGATACCGCCGGGCGGTGGACGTCCGGACCGTGGTTCCTGCGCGGGGATCGTTGCTACCTGATCCCGGGCGATTCGCCGCTCGGCTACCGCCTGCCGCTCGACTCGCAGCCGTGGGTCAGCAAGGGCGACTATCCCTACATGCACCAGCCCGACCCCAACCAGGTTTTTGCGCCGCTGCCGCAGCACACCGAACTGCGGCGGCCGCTGCGCGGGCAACCCGAAGGGGGGGCGACCGCTGCGGACCGGTTCGCGAGCGATGCCGCGCTGTCGGCACGTGCGCCGCAGCCGGGCGAGTCGGCCGCCGCGATCACGCGCACCGCGATGTGCGCACAGGCCCGCGAAGGCACGCTCTACATCTTCATGCCGCCGACCGCTGCGCTCGACGACTACCTCGCGATCGTCGCCGCCGTCGAGGCCACCGCCGAGGCGCTCGGCCAGCCGGTGATACTCGAAGGCTACGAGCCGCCGTCCGACCCGCGCCTCGCGCACTTCCGCATCACCCCCGATCCCGGCGTCATCGAGGTCAACATTCATCCCGCCCACAGCTGGGACGAACTCGTCGACCGCACCACTCACCTGTACGAGGCCGCGCGCGAGTCGCGCCTGCTGACCGAGAAATTCATGCTCGACGGCCGTCACAGCGGCACCGGCGGCGGCAACCACTTCGTGCTCGGCGGGGCGACCCCGGTCGATTCGCCCTTCCTGCGCCGGCCCGACCTGCTGCGCAGCCTGATCGCCTACTGGCACAACCACCCGTCGCTGTCCTACCTGTTCTCCGGCCTCTTCGTCGGCCCGACCTCGCAGGCGCCGCGCATCGACGAGGCCCGCAACGATTCGGTGTATGAAATCGAGCTCGCCTTCCGCGAAATGGAGCGTCAGATTGGTAGCCATGGCCCTGAGCAGTGCCCGCCGTGGCTCGTCGACCGCCTGCTGCGCAACCTCCTCATCGACGTCAGCGGCAACACGCACCGTGCCGAATTCTGCATCGACAAGTTGTATTCGCCCGACGGACCCACCGGCCGCCTCGGTTTGCTCGAACTGCGCGCCTTCGAGATGCCGCCGCACGCGCGCATGTCGCTCACCCAGCAACTCCTGCTGCGCGGCCTGGTCGCGCGCTTCTGGCAGCAGCCCTACGCACCGGAGCGGCTGGTGCGCTGGGGCACCGAACTGCACGACCGCTTCATGCTGCCGCATTTCGTCGAGCAGGACTTCGGCGATGTGATCGCCGAGCTCAACGAATTCGGTCTGCCGATCGAGGTCGATTGGTTCGCGCCGCATTTCGAATTCCGCTTCCCCAAGGTCGGCGACTTTTCCGTGCGCGGCATCGAAGTCCAGCTGCGCCACGCGCTCGAACCCTGGCACGTAATGGGCGAGGAGGGCGGCGCAGGCAGCACGGTGCGCTACGTGGACTCGTCGCTGGAACGCCTGCAGGTTAAGGTCTCCGGCATGGCGCCCGACCGTTACGTGCTCGCGGTCAACGGCGTGCCCTTGCCGCTGCAGCCCATCGGTACCGTCGGCGAGGCGGTCGCCGGCGTGCGCTATCGCGCGTGGCAACCGGCGTCGTGCCTGCATCCGACGATCGGTGTCGATGCGCCGCTGGTGTTCGACCTCATCGACACCTGGATGAAGCGATCCCTCGGTGGCGCGCAATACCACGTCGCCCACCCCGGGGGGCGCAATTACGACAGCTTCCCGGTCAATGCCTTCGAGGCCGAATCGCGGCGCCTCGCCCGTTTCTTCCGCATGGGCCACACGCCGGGCGGCCGTCCCGTGGATATCGAAACGGTGCAACGCAACGCGGAGTTCCCCTTCACGCTAGACTTGCGGGGAGTCCCCAAGGCCACGCCCTGACACCGACGATGCCGCACCAGCTGCTCTCGCTCTACGCCCGCCAGTCCGGCCGCTACGATGAAATGCTGGCGGACGCGGAGCGTTTGCGGCCGCACTGGCAGCCGCTGTTGGACGCGCTCGATGCCTCGACGCCCGACCAGATGCGCGCGCGCCAGGCCTTCGTCACTGAGCGCATCCGCGAGAACGGCACCACCTACAACGTCTATGCCGATGCGCAGGGTACCGACCGGCCGTGGACCCTCGATCCGCTGCCCTTCATCCTGCCCGCCGACGAGTGGGCGCAGATCGACGCCGCCGTCGCGCAGCGCGCGGACCTGCTGGACCAGGTGCTGGCCGACCTCTATGGCCCGCAGAACCTGATCCGCAGCGGCGCGCTGCCCGCCGCGCTGGTCTACGGCCACAACGGCTTCCTGTGGCCCTGCCAGGGCACGCGGCCGCCCTCGGGTCACTTCCTGCACGTCTATGCCGCCGACCTCGCACGCTCGCCGGACGGCCGCTGGTGGGTGATCGCCGACCGCGCGCAGGGGCCTTCGGGCGCCGGTTACGCGCTCGAAAACCGCCTAATCGTCTCGCGCCTGTTTCCGGAGCTGTTCCGCGATCAGCGCGTGCATCACCAAGCCGACTTCTTCCGCCACCTGCAGGACAGCCTCGCACGCTGGGCCCCCGTCGATCGCGGCGAAACGCCCTTCATCGTCCTGCTCACGCCCGGGCCTTACAACGAGACCTATTTCGAGCAGTCCTACCTCGCGCGCTACCTCGGCTTCCCCCTTGTCGAAGGCCAGGACCTCACGGTGCGCGGCGACGGCGTGTATTTGAAGACGCTCGCCGGACTCAAGCGTGTCCACGCGATCCTGCGCCGGCTCGACGACGACTACGCCGACCCGCTCGAACTGCGCGGCGAATCCTCGCTCGGCGTGCCCGGCCTCGTCGAGGCGGCGCGCGCCGGCCGCGTGCTCATGGCCAACGCGTTGGGCAGCGGCGTGCTGGAATCCGCGGGCCTGCTCGCCTTCCTGCCCAAGCTCGCCGAACACCTCCTCGGCGAGCCGCTCGCAATGCCCGCGGTTGCCAGTTGGTGGTGCGGCGAAGCCCCCGCGCTCGACTACGTTATCGAGCATCTCGCCGAACTCGTCATCAAGCCCGCCTATCCCTCGCAACGCCTGAAGCCGGTGTTCGGGCGCGATCTGGACGCCCGCGGGCGCGCGCACTGGGCCGAACGCTTGCGCCATCGCCCGCATGCCTACGTCGGCCAGGAACTGGTGGAGCTGTCGCAGGCGCCGGTAATGCCCGACTCCGGCAGCTCGACCCTCGACCGCCGCCTCGTCGCGCGCGCGATCGGCGTGCGCGTCTATGCGGTCGTTACGCCCGAAGGCTGGCGCGTGATGCCCGGCGGCCTCACGCGCGTCTCGGGCAGCGGCGACGTCGACATCCTGTCCATGCAGCGCGGCGGCTCGTCGAAGGACACCTGGGTCCTGTCCGACGTGCCGGTGAGTCAGTTCAGCCTGCTCAAGGGCGAACTCGGCGCCGGTGACATCGTGCGCGCCGGCCCCGAGATCGCCAGCCGCACCGCCGAGAACCTGTTCTGGCTCGGCCGCTACGCCGAGCGCGTCGAAAACAGTGCTCGCCTGCTGCGCTTCGCGTGCGACCGGTTGAACGAGGAGGGCGAGGTCGCCACGGGGGCCGCGGTGCTCGGCGGGGCAGGGGACGATCTCCTCGGCGAGCCAGGCGTTCTCGCCACTGCCGTCGGCTACTGCGAACTCTTCGGCCTGCTCCCGCCCGCGGAAGACAGATCCGTCGCGCGCCGCCTCGTCGACGGCGCGCTCGACGAAAACGGCCCCGCCAGTCTCGCCAACAACCTGCGCCGCGCCGTGTGGGCCGCGACCCAGGTGCGCGACCGCCTGTCGCTCGATCACTGGCACTCCCTCAACCGCCTGCACGACATCCTGCGCCGCCAGCGCCCGGACGGCAGCGCGCCGTCCGACATTGTGACGCTGCCCTCGACGCTCGACCGCGTGCTGCTCGCGTGCATCTCGCTGTCGGGCTTTGCGATGGACGAGATGATGCGCGACAGCGGCTGGCGCTTCCTGATCCTCGGTCGCCGCATCGAGCGCCTGCAATGCCGCAGCCGCATCGTCGCGCATTTCCTCGAGGCCTGCGGCGGCCAGCCGGCTGGCGTCGATGCCTTGCTGGAACTGGCCGACTGCGCCGAAGCCTATCGCCAGCGTTATCTGCGCACGCCAGACATCCTGCCGACGCTGGATCTCGTCGTGTTCGACGCCGACAACCCCCATTCGGTGGTGTTCCAGACCGACATGCTGCTGCGCTACCTCGAATCGCTGCAGCGCGAATTCGCCCCATCCCCGGCGGGCGACGACTACGGCATCCCCGCGTTCCGCGACGCGGTGGCCGCGCTGAACGCCTTCTCGCTGCACGAGCTCGAACTAGGGCGCCCGGCGGGCGGCGGCGCCATCCTGCAACGCTGCACCAACTGCGCTGGCTGCATCGATCTCGCGCGCCTGCTTCGCGTCGTGCACGACGCCTCGTCGACGCTATCGAACCGCATCGCCGAGCGCTTCTTCACCCACGTCCGTCCCGCCGCGCGGGTGCTCTCGGCCTGAACATGCGCTACCACGTCCTGCACACCACCGAATATCAGTATGCGCAGCCGGTGCAGACCGCCCGTCACCTGCTGCACCTCGTCCCGCAGCCGCTGCCCTGGCAGACGCTCGAACGGCAGTCCTTGCGCATCGAACCCGAACCGACGACGCACGCGCGCAGTGCAGACCCGTTCGGCAACCCGGTCGACCGCGTCGAGTTCGCCGCCTCGCACGATTGCCTGCGCGTCGAAAGCGAACTGATCGTCGCCGTCGGCGAACGCCCCTGGCTCGCCATGGCGAGCGACGGCCCCGCCTGGGAGCAGGTGCGCGACGCCCTCGACTACCACGCCGCCCCGCTCGGCGACGCCGTCGCCGACGCCCAGCGCATGCGCTTCGAATCACCCGGCGTGCGCGTCAAGCGCGAACTCGAAGCGTACGCCGCCCCCTCGTTCGGCGCCGGCCGCCCCGTGATCGACGCCGCCCGCGACCTCATGCGCCGCATCCACGCCGAGTTCCGCTACGACCCCGACGCCACCGAAGTCGGCACCTCCGTCGTTGAGGTGTTGGAAAACAAACACGGTGTCTGCCAGGACTTCGCCCACCTCATGATCGGCTGCCTGCGCTCGCGCGGGCTTGCCGCCCGCTACGTCTCCGGCTACCTGCGCACTGACCCCTTGCCGGGCCAAGCACGGATGACGGGCAGCGACGCCTCCCACGCCTGGGTTGCCGTGTTCGTGCCCGAAGCCGGCTGGATCGAATTCGACCCCACCAACGATTGCTTCGCCGACGAACGCCACATCGTCCTCGCCTGGGGCCGCGACTTCGGCGACGTATCCCCTCTTCGCGGCGTCATCCAGGGCGGCGGCGAGCATACGTTGAAGGTCGGTGTCACGGTTGTGCCCGAGGGCGACGGGGTCAAATTCACCTCCGATCAGAGCGGTGCCGCCTGATCCGGCGACCATCGCAGCAGGTTCCGCCGAGAAGGGTGAAGCGTCAGCACCGGGAAGTGTCGCCGTAGGCCAGCGCGAAAGCGTCGCGCCAATGAGGCTGCCAGGCGTTGCCGGCAGGCAGCCAGAAGCCTTCCTGGTAGCGCAGTGCTTCCGGTTCGCCGTCCAGCAGGTCGGCCAGGGGCAGGCGTGCCGGGAGCGTTTCCACGTCGTCCCGCCACCAGTCGTCGTCCACCTGCCGATAATCGATGCTGTCGCCGGACCAGGTCTCGAAAATCGGCATGCAGCCCAAGGAGATTTCGGGGTAGATGAGATGCCGGTCGCAATCGACGAGCCGCGCCTTCCAGGTGGTATCCCGATAGTCGGGATGGTCCGGCGGGACGCGGTTGGTGACGACGAGATAGCAACCGTTTTCCGACCAGATCATGCCGACCCCCAGGCCCTCCATACAAATGCCGTCTGAAGTGATGGCCCGGGCCTGGTAGCGGCAGCATTGCGCCTGGTCGTATTGGTTCTGATACTCGTTGCGGGCGCCGAACACGAAGACCGATCTGCCTCCGGTCGGTGCGTGGTAGTGAAAGTCAAAGGCGGCGTTGGGGTAGGGAGGGAGCGTCAGGACCACTTGCTTGGACAGGGGGCCGATGAGTTGCTCGCCATCGTCTGCGACGCGGAAACGCAGGCCTTCCGTGAGCAGCCACTCCCCGCGCACGCTGCCGTCCTCTTCCGGGCGGGGCGGCGGATCGACCGCTGCGAAGGGGTCGAAACTGAAATGGATATCGGGTACCTTCCCCACGACGATTCCCACCTGCAATTCGCCGCAGGCCCAGCCCAGAAGTTGCAGGCCGCAACCGCGGAAACCGGTTTCCAGGTGTCGTCCGGTGACGGTGTCGAGGACGAAGAAGCGGTCCGCTGCCTCGGCACGGCCGCAATGGGGCTGCAGTGCCACATAGCGGCCGCAGTCGGACCACAGGTGGAACAGGGCGACGTCCTTGGCGGCGGCAGCGCCAGCCTCCACCCGATAGGGGCGTAGGCCGCCGCCGGTCCTGGGCTGCGGGGTGAAGTGGGCGACGGCCGTCGTCGGGGTGTTGCCGGGCGCGGGGCGGGACTCGAGCGTCGCGTCGTTGCCGCGCCCGTGCCATGACAGGCGGACGCGTAAGCTCGCCTCCGCCTCTGCGAGTTTCCGGATCACCAGGCGCCCCCGCTCGTCGGACCCAGCGATCCACCTGGAGGGGCTGGTGCCATAGGTGTGGGAGCATGGAAAACGCAAGCTGAGGGTGCGTTGCGGATACCCGGTATCGCTTGGGCGGTTCATGTTCAGCTCAGCCCAGTAGCCCTCAGCGTCGATGGCGCTCACTCCGCGCATGTCGCCGGAAGGCAGACTGTCATTCACGTTCCACCTCAGGGGATCGGCCCAGCCGGAGGGGCCGTTTCGCCGCCACAGCCAATGGCTGCCGGCAGTATCGGGCTGGGCGGGAAGGGCGGGTACCAGCAGCATGTCGCCGTCCTCGCTCCACACGATGCCCTTCGGCGACGACGCACGCACGGGCAGCGGTTTGCCGTCGAGACTGAGCGTGTAATCCCCTTTCAGGAGGTGGGCCAGCGGGTCGTCGGCCGCCTGCAGTGCCGCCTCTTCCCGCCGGCGCTCCATGTAAAGCCGCGTTCGGCCCTGCAGGTCCGGGACAATCAACCGGTCCGGCGGAATCTCGCGATCCGGCTCCACCCATAGACCGTGGACGCGAACATATTGGACGCTACCCGTCCGCCTCAGGAGATGCTTCACTTCGGCAAGCCGCGGCCCGGCAGCGCGGATCGCGCGAACCTCGCTATCCTCTTCGCAGGCACGGACAATGCCGTTTTCCAGGTCGGCGAGCATGATGGGTCTGCCGTGGCGTAGATCGCCGCAAGCGGCGTAGCAGCCATCGGCCGAGAGGGTCAGTGCTCCGGTGCCCAGCACGATGCCGTTGGAAAAGTGATGGGAGGACATGACGGGGCCGCCCATGCAGATTTCGCCACCCTCGGTGGTGCGAAAATGCAGGCCGTTGGGCAGTTTGCACCACTCGATCTTCGGCGCTGGCGAAGCGTACACGGGTGGCGGCGGTGGCGGGGTTTCTGTGTCGCGCAGGAAGCGCAGGCGCTCAAGACGCGAATGGAGTGCTCCCGGCAAGCTGATGGCAAGCAGGCAAACGAGCACTGAGATAGCGTTTTGCAAAATGCCGTCAGCCAGCGGAAACAGGCGGCGGCCCAGGCTCACGCTCAGGGAAAAGGGGGCCAGCGCCGCCAGCACACCGTAAGCGTCCGCCCATCACCGTCTTTCGTTGGTGACAGGGATCGCCCAGAGTGGTGCCCACCAAATTTCTGGTGGGGACCACTTTGGCCACGAATAGCATCACCCGGGTGACCCGCAAGGGGCGGCCGAACTACCCGATCGACTTCAAACGCCACCTTGCCGCGCTCGCCTGCGAGCCGGGGGTCTCGGTGGCTAAGCTCGCCCTCGAACACGGCATCAACGCGAACCTGCTGTTCAAATGGCGTCGTCACTACCGTGCCGGGTGGTTCGGCGAGCCGGGCCCGGCGCATCACGCGGCCCCTCGGCCGCGTGTGGGTGAAGCGCCGAAACTGCTGCCGGTGATGACCGTGTCGCCGACAGTCGGCCTGCAGTTGGCGTCGAAGAGCGTCAAGCCGGCAGCCGCGCTCGAGATCGTTATCGGCGGCGCGACCGTGCGGGTGCTCGGCGAGGTCAGTCGCGACGCACTGCGTACGGTCCTCGACTGTCTGGCCGAGCGGGCATGATTGGCTTGCCGGCAGGCACGCGCATCTGGCTTGTGGCCGGCGTGACCGACATGCGTCGCGGCATGGACGGTCTGGCGGCGATCGTGCAAGGGGCGCTCACTGAGAACCCGTTCTCCGGGCACGTCTTCATCTTCCGCGGGCGGCGGGGCGATCTCGTGAAACTGCTGTGGTGGAGCGGCGACGGGCTGTGCCTGTTCGCGAAGCGCCTCGAACGGGGGCGCTTCATCTGGCCGCAGGCGACCGCGGGGGCGGTGCATCTGACCGCAGCGCAGCTGTCGATGCTGCTCGAAGGCATCGACTGGCGTCGGCCCGAGCGGACCTGGCAGCCCGACTGCGCGGCCTGAAGATCGGAGCATGCCGCCCCCCGGAGGCTGTTCACACGCCACGGCATCGCGTAGACTCACGTCATGCACGCGACGACGCCCCTTCCCGATGACCAGGCTGTGCTCAAGGCCCTGGTGACGGCCCAGCAGGCCGAGATCGCGCGCCTGAACTTCATCATTGCCAAGCTGCGCCGGATGCAGTTCGGTCGCCGCTCGGAACAATTAGACGGCACGCTCGCCCAGCTCGAACTCGCCCTTGAGGGCATCGAGACTGCCCGGCGCGAAGCCGCTGCAGACGTCTCGCCGGACACGACCGCCGGCACAGCGTCGTCACCGAAACGCCCCGCCCGCAAACCCTTGCCCGATCACCTGCCGCGTGAGACGGTCGAGCATGCGCCCGCCGAAGGCGACTGCCCCGACTGCGGCAGCACCTTCGTGAAGCTCGGCGAGGACGTCTCGGAGATGCTCGAGTACGTGCCGGCCCACTTCAAGGTCATCCGGCACGTGCGCCCGAAGCTCGCCTGCTCGCGTTGCGAGTGCATCGTGCAGGCGACTGCACCCGCGCGGCCGATCGAACGCGGACTGCCCGGGCCGGCCTTGCTCGCGCATGTGCTGGTGGGCAAGTTCTGTGACCACCTGCCGTTGTATCGGCAGAGCGCCATCTATGCTCGCTCGGGCATCGAGCTCGACCGCTCGACGCTCGCCGACTGGGTCGGGCAATCGGCACAACTGCTCGCGCCCTTGGTCGAGGCGCTGCGCCGCTACGTGCTCGCCGCCGACAAGGTCCATGCCGACGACACCCCGCTGCCGGTGCTCGCGCCCGGCGAAGGACGGACCAAGACTGCCCGGTTATGGACTTACGTACGCGACGATCGCCCGGCGGGTAGCAATGACCCTCCGGCGGTGTGGTTCGCGTACTCGCCCAATCGCAAGGGCGAGCACCCGCAGCGCCATCTTCGCGCCTTCTGCGGCATCCTGCAGGCCGACGCCTATGCGGGTTTCAATGCGATTTATGCGACTGGGCAGGTGCAGGAAGCCGCTTGCTGGGCCCATCTGAGACGCAAGTTCTTCGATGTGCACCGGGCACAGGCTTCGCCGATCGCTGCCGAGGCGCTCGCGCGGATCGGTCAACTCTACGCGATCGAAGCGAGCGTCCGCGGCGAACTCCCGCCGATCCGCCGCGTGGTGCGGCAGGCCCAGGCGCGTCCATTACTGGAGGATTTGCGGGCTTGGTTGGAAGCGCAGAGCCGGCGCGTGTCGCGCAAGTCCGGCATCAGCGAGGCGATCCAGTACGGCCTGAACCACTGGCAGGCGCTCGTCCGCTACGCAGACGACGGTCGCATCGAAATCGACAACAATGCCGCCGAACGCGCCCTGCGCGCGGTGGCCTTGGGAAGAAAGAATTTCCTCTTCGGCGGTTCGGATGCCGGAGGCAATCGCGCGGCGACCCTCTACAGCCTGATCGGCACCGCCAAACTCAACGATCTCGACCCGGAAGCGTATCTACGCGACGTGCTGGCACGCATCGCCGAGCATCCGATCAACCGGATCGAAGACTTGCTGCCCTGGAATCTGGGCCGCGACCAATCCGACCCCCTGCGCAAGGCCGCCTGACCATGGGCACTGTTGTACGACTTCCCAAGGCGCGACCCGCGCCGCATCTGCTGCAACTGCGGATCGAGCTAGCCAGGATCAAGCCGGCCATCTGGCGTCGGGTGGCGGTCCCGGAAACCATCACGCTGCCGAAGCTGCATCAGGTCATCCAGGCCGTGATGGGCTGGCACGACTGCCATCTGCACGAGTTCGAGATCACCGGCGAGCGCTATGGCGTCCCCGATCCCGATTACGACTTCGAGCCCGTTCGCAACGAACAACGCGTGCGGCTCGCGACCGCGCTCGGCGGCGCCAAATCCTTCCGCTACGTCTACGACTTCGGTGACGACTGGGAGCATCGCATCAAGGTCGAACGCCGCCTACCACCCGACTCGCTCTTCGATACGGCGCTCTGCCTTGGCGGCGCCAACGCCACCCCGCCTGAGGATGTCGGCGGCGCACCCGGCTACGCCGACTTCGTCGCGGCAATGGCCGATCCGGACCATCCTGAACACCACGACATGCTCGAATGGTACGGCGCACCGTTCGATCCGGCCGCCTTCGACATCGCGGCGGTCGATCTGCGCCTCCACAAAATCAAGGTCTGAGCGTCAAGACGGTCTCGGGCGGACGCTTACAGCACACCGGGAATGGGCAGCGGAGGTATTTTCGCGACATAGTGTCGCCACGCGCCATGGATAAGCCATACGGCCAGGCTGGCAAGGTAGAAGACACCGGCAACGAGTGGAGGTTGCAGGGCCGCCCAAGCGATAGCGAGAAAGGCGAAAGGCAGCGAAAGCAGGGCGAGGAGTGCAGGGAGCATCGGTTTGGTCTGTCATCCGGCGACGTCATCTTTGTCGCCGTCTTGGCTGGCACGTGCATAACGAGCTCGCGTTGGCCGCTGATGCGCCGGCGGGGATGGCAATCATGTGCGTGATGATGCCAATATGCTACGCGATATGCGTGGCTCGTTGCCCGCTATCGGGTGATCGCGGTCGGTAATCGCGATCTGTTCCCAAGGCCATCCATGCCGCAGCGTTCGATCAGGTAGATTTCCTGCAGAATCAGCGGTGTCATGCGATCAGAGCCGCGGTGAGGGGAAGGACTTCAAGATAGGGAACAGGGTAATCGCACCTTCATGTCATAACTGCGGTGCGGATTCGTCGGGGGACCACTGCCAGTATGTGTTGCCGTAATCGCCCCCGAGCGCGGGCATGAGTTCCCCTTCTTTGAAATACCGCCGGCTGTTCACTTGAGCGGGCGAAAACCACCAGCCTGCTTCTGGGCAAGGGTGGCCGGCGGGAACGTTGAGGCGCGGCGTCGAAACTGAGCCCTGTGCGGCAGCAACGACTTCCGCCGGCAGTTCGTCCATCCAGTTCGGGGGCCAGTCGATGGTGCCGGTCAAGTCGGTATCAAATATGTCGTCGACATCCCATCCGTCTTCTACGGTAGTACGAATATTCTCTTGAATGCGCAGCATTTGCCCAACAAGCTTGTTCAGCCTTTGCCGTTCCGCGTCAGACAATTCCTGATACTCGTTCACCCCAGCGTAGTCCATGCCGCGATTGAAATTGTAGGAAATGGTGCTGGCCCATCCCGTCTCTTTTCCCGCCTTCCATTACGCCTGTGGATTGATTCCGGGTTTGGAGACGCGGTCCAGGTTGAAGAATACGGGGCTGATCATGCCCTGGTAGTCTCCTGAGTGGCGCTTCTGCAGCTCGGGATCTGACCAATGGCGTTCTAGACTCGTAAGGGAGCCCCTGTCACGTGTCCTGAGCCTTGTGGAAGCTTGAGTCACGCTTTATGTAGCGTTTTTCTGTTTGAATCGGCGAAGGCGTCGCGCAGTTTCCTGAAGTAGTCCGCGCTAAATAGCGTTTGAACAGGTAGATTTCCTGCGGGATCAGCAGTGTCATGCGATCAGAGTCGCGGTGCGGATTGGTCTGGCGACCACTGCCAGAAGGTCTTACCGTAATCGCCGCCGAGCGCGGGCATCACCTCGCCCTGCCGGAAATAGCGACGGCTGCCGGTCTTGGCCGGCGTGAACCACCACCCTGCTTCGGGGCAGGGCTGCCCAGCGGGGACGTTGGGTTGATGCTCGCGGACGTGGCCGCGGTCGGCGTCGATCGACTCGCGCGGCAACTCGTCCATCCAGTTCGCGGGCCAGTCGATGGGGCCGGTGTAACGCTCATTGAGAATCCAATCGTGGTCTGCGGGGTCGTCCCACGCGGAATCGACCGTGTTCCGGATATTTTGCGCAACGCGAGTCATGTATCCCCACAAGGGGAAGAATCGCCTTTCTTCCTCGTCCGTCATCCACTCCCAGGCCGAACTCACGTCGAGACCGGTGTCGCGGTCGTAGTCGAGAATTGCTCGCGCCCAACCGGCTTGCCGACCGGGCTCCCAAAGCTGCGGATCTAGTCGTCCCGGCGTCGGCGCCCTGGCGAAGATATCTCTCGCTGGGCCCATGAAGAGTTTGTAATGCACGGGGTCGTCACGTCGCACCTCGGGCCGGGCAAGCGCTGTGTAGAGCAAGTCGAGCCATTTCTCATGGAGCCGGAGCAGGAACTCGTGGTAATCGAACGAGGCGAAACGTTGCTTGAGCCACGCCTTGCGCAACGCAGCATGGTCGGTGCGTACGATGTTCTGATCGGCACGGCGCGCTGTGCAATGGGCCATTTGCCTTGCAATGATTTCCTGCAGTTCGGTTTCGGTCATCATGATTTCGGTATCGCGGGCGGAATGGCTGTGCTGAGGGGAAGGACTTCAAGATAGGGGCCATCCTTTGGGACGATGTTCCCTACGGCAGGATCGAAGTCGGGAAAATTGCTGGGTTTGCGTTCGGTGATGAAGCCGCGCAATTTGAGCACTTTCAACTGCTCACGATCAAAGAATTGCTGCGGTTTGCCACCTGGCAGATACCACTTGTCCAAGATCTTCTTTCCCCCGTCCAGTTCGATTTGATAGATCTGGGAGGCTGCGGGACCTTCCCAGAATTTCAGCGCTTCTGCAAACCGAACCGGTGCGCCGGCAGCCTTTTCCTGCAATGCGTGGAGATCCTTCCAGACGGGGTGTCCGGCGGGGGGGACGTGCAACTCTACATACTCACCATCGTTGTTCCAGGGTTCCTTCACGGCCGATCCGGCGCGCAGGTCGTGTCCGTCGTGAGGTAACTCACGATTGTAATAGGGGCCCGTGTCCATATCTGGCTTGTCGTGGGCGACGACGCGCTTGAAGGACTGAGGATCGCCGGCCGCTGTTGAAGCTGGTCGGAGGTGTCCAGCGAAATTTGCATAGTCGTCCGCATTCTTCCCCGGTTTGTATTCCTTGGCTAGGTCAGGCCAACCCTCGCGTATTTTTTTGCTGAGCTT
This sequence comes from Azoarcus sp. CIB, assembly GCF_001190925.1. Taxonomy (NCBI): domain Bacteria; kingdom Pseudomonadati; phylum Pseudomonadota; class Betaproteobacteria; order Rhodocyclales; family Zoogloeaceae; genus Azoarcus; species Azoarcus sp. CIB. The sequence goes on along the minus strand of NZ_CP011072.1, from coordinate 3,636,532 downwards.
ATGCCAATAGAATTCATTCAGGGGTGGATTGTCCACCTGTGTCACGCCATGCTCGTAGGGCAGGGCGCCCACCGGGCGGCCGCTCACATCAACGCGGGCGTATTCGCGTTTTCCGGCTAGGGCGACAATGTGCCGTTCGGGCTGGCGGCGAGTGTTGTGCGGCTCTGGCGGCGCGCCATTGCGGAGGGTCGTGCCACCATGCGGGTGGGCGGTGTGGGTTTCGAGTCTAACGACCGCCGGTGCCGGCAGCCCCGTGGCGATCGTGTGCCGCATCTGCGTGGCGGCCCGCAGGTCGCCGGCCAGAAGTGCAGCGAGGCGATTGTCCATCTCGATGAGCGCCAGCGGGATCATCCTGCGCCCGGTGGCTCGAAGTTCTTCGAGTTGCTTGATCAGGGTTGGGGCATAAGCGATGGCTTGCATCATCCGCGCGCGTCCAGGAAGCCAGCGGGGAAGGGAGTCGGGAGAAAGCGCTTTCAGGCGGGTCTGGAATCCGTGCACAAGGTTGGTGAGCTTGTCGATCTGTGCGTTCAAGCCGTCGACGACTGCCTGCCGATACCGGCTGAACTTGATTTCGCCGAGGGCCGCGGCTGCGTTGCCGTAGCCGTGCCCTTGGAGAAATTCAAGGATGGCCCTCAGGCCGACGCCGCCTTTCTTCACCAGCATCAGGGCCACGGCTCGAAGGAAGCCACCCAGCTCCGCGCCTACCAAGGCGCCGACGCCTGCTACCACTGCACCGAGGACGGTCATGATCAGCGGGAACAGCATGGCGATGAGCAGAATCCACTCGTCGACGTTTTCGCGCTTCTCGGGATGCTTGGCCAGACGCACGATGACGGCAATCAGATCGCGTAAGGTGATGATGCTGCCGATGCCGGGCACCATGCCGGCCAGCGCATCGCTGACTACTTGGCTGGTGGACTTGTTATCTTCCCATTCACCGAGGATGACGCCGCGAAGCCACTCCCAAGCTTCGCCCATGCCGTTCCAGGTGCGATCGAGGATTTCATCCATGAATAGTTATTCGCATTGATCTGTTGTTCAGCATCCGTCGCCAGGATGGAGAGCTCATGCGGCACCCCGCAACAACACTCAGCCCTTGATCCAGGTGTCGAGGTCTTCATCCGGCCGGGCCGGAAGCTTGAAATTCATGTAGGGCCGGATGTCGCTGCCCACGCGGATCTCGACGCCTCCGGGTTTGATGTTTTCCAGGTGCATGTAACCCTGCTCGTCGAGGCGGCCGTGTCGCGTGGAGCCGTCTGACAGATAGGCGGAATACTCCGCACCCTTGACGGGTTCTCCATCGTGGTACGCATAGCGGAATTCGACCTTCTCGGGAGGGATGCTGACTTTGTCGGAGGGTAGGTGAGCAGCGGCGACGGGATTCGTGGCCGGCCCCTCGAACGCATGCCCCGCCCCCTTCACCGAGAACGTCCCCGGGCAGGCGAAAGTAATATTCCCCCCCTGCAGCGTCACCGATGACTGCCCCGCCTGCAGCACGATGCGGTCCTTGGCGAGGACGTGGATCTCGTCGTTCGAGCTGGTGATGCTTACCGACTGGTCAGCGAGGATCTCCATCGCGTCGGTGTGCGCCTGGATCGTCTGGCTGCCGGCCGCGGCGATGCTCCTGATCCCGCCGGAGTGACTGAACCAGCTCGCGCCAGCGCCGACCGTGACGCTGAAGCTGCGGGCAGACGCAGCGTGGAAGTCCTTTTGCGCCGTCGCGTGAAGGTGGGCGCCGGCGAAAAGGAGCGTGCTGGCCGGGGTGGACAGCCCGATGTCGTCCGGCCCCTCGGTGACGATGAATGGCTGTGCGAAGCGTTCCGTGGGGGTGCGGCTGCCGGGGCGGGCCTTCATGGCATCCTGGCCACCGGCACTGCCGGTGAAGTGTCCCTCGCGTGTCGCGTCGAGGGCGTCGATGAACCCGCTCTGCCTGGTGTTGGCAGCAAGCGGGCGGGCCGATTGCGCCATCGCGGCGTCGGACAGGGCCTGCGCCGTCTGTTCGGCGCCGCGCAGCTGCGCGACCGCTTCGGCGACGTCCATCTGGGTCGATGCGCCCTGCGGGCGGGCGGTGGATGAGATGAGCACGCCGTCTCCGGCGCGTAGGGCCAGCCAGCCGTCGGTGCGCAGTTCGAGGCCGGCGCCGCGCCATGGGCCGCGCACGAGGCTGTGCGGCGCCTGCTCGACCAGATGGCCGAGCGACAGTTGCGACGCCGCGTGACTGGTCGCGAGGCGAGTGCGAAGCTGTCCCGGCGTATCGTCGGCGAGCCACTGGTTGAAGCCCTGTCCGTCCCCCGCGTGGGTGTCGCTGCTCCAGCCGGAAATGACGCCGGGGTGGTTGGCGCCGCTCGCCTCGCCCGCGCTGAAGGGGGGCAGATCGATGCCGCCGTAAAGCTGGCCGACGACGAGCGGGCGGTCGATGTCGCCGTCGACGAAGTCGATCAGCACTTCGGTGCCGGTCCGTGGCAGGAAGTGACTGCCCCAGTCGGGCCCCGACAGCCATTCGGCCACGCGCACCCAGGTGCCGCTGCGCTCGTCGCCGGGCGCGAGTTCGTCGCCGTTCGCCAGGTCCGTCGTCGCAAGGCCGCCCGGGTTGGGGCGTTCGCCACGCTGCCAGTGGAACTGGATCCTGATGCGATGATCGCGATCGGTGCTCAGCGCGGCGCCGGCCTCGCCGACCACGAGGGCGGTCTCTGGCTGAGCGGCCGGCTTCCTGCGCGGCATGGGCAGCATGGGAGCCGCCGCGGGCTGCAGGACGAATTCGTTGCGATAGCTTCCGCGCTCAATGCCTTGGGTCGGCAGGAGTGCCGCAGCACCGCTGCCGAGGTTGTTCGCGGCCCGATGGTCGACGCTGAGGACGGCGAAGTTCGCGTTCTCGCCGATGAACTGCGCATGGCCTTCCAGCGTGAAATGCGTACCGGCGGCCAGGCCGCGCACGCTGCCATCACCTCCGAGACGCCGGTAGCGCGCCTCATGCCCGGCAAGGGCGAGATCGGCGTGCTCGGTGGCGGCAGTTTCCGACTCGTAGCGGTACGCGCCGCTGCCGTCATGCTCCTCGATAGGGGGCAGGTCTCCGCCGTCGAGGCCGCTGCGGGCCTGCGCGGCCGTTGCAACCAAGCTGCGGTAGTCCCAGGAGCTGCGGCTGACGGCGTTGGCGCCGACCCGGTGCTCGTCCGCCAGGGTCTGGATGGTGTCGTCGGTTTCGGTTGCGTCCGCGCGATGGAAGCGGATGCGGTCCTGAAGCCCCGGCGCAGGTGCGGCATTGTGGTCGAAGAGAACCATGCAGTGCCGCGCACGTTCGGCGGCGGTGTCGTCCTGCTGCGTCTGTTCGTGCTCGAAGCGGAAGGAGATGCCTTCTTCGGCGAGCAGTCGCAGGAGAAAGTCGAGATCGCTCTCGCGGTGCTGGATGCAGAGACTGCGCCGGCGCAACGTCCGGGTGACGTCGAAGCGCCAGTTAGCGTGCATCCGGTAGCCCGCGAACAAGGTGTCGCACAGGCCGCGCAGGTCGAGATCCTGATACACGCGGCTGCGCCGTCCCTGAGCGAGCAGCGCGAGCCAGGGTTCGAGCGTGAGGCGGTAGCGCACGAATCCGCCGTCGCTTCCGAGCGGCGCCGAGTGGGTACAGTACCCGTGCCAAGTGCGCAGGCTTCCGTCCGCGAGGCGCAAGCGTAGGGCGAACTGGGTGCCGAGGAACTCGGACAGGGGGAGGTAGGCATCCGTTGCGATGCAGTCGACATCGAAGCGGAATAACGCGTTGACGGCTTCGCATCCCGACATGCTTTCGACGAGCAGTGGCGCCGGTACCGCCGAGCGGATCTCGATCAACCGCGAATGCTGGGACAGCAATGCCTCGAAAACGGTGCCTTGCATCGCGTTCAGGGCAGGGTGATAGTGATGTGGGGACGCTTCGCGGCAACCTTGATGATGTCGCGGTACTCGGCGAGGGTTGCCTGCGTTTCGTGCGCAAGGTGGGTGCGGATACCGGTGTACGCGACCAACGCGCTGAGTGCCACCACCGCGACGGTGACCCATGCGGGCAGGCTGCGCCTCAGTTCGTGCGCAATGCTGTCGGGGCGGGCGCCGTGGGGGGCGAAACTCGCCTTGCGGCCCTTGATGTGGGCGATCTGCTCGCCGAGGCGGGCCGTCAGGTAGGCGAGCTTCTCGGGGCCTTCGAGCAGGTACTTGCCGCGAAAGCCGAGGAGCAGGCACATGTGAAACACCTCCAGTGCCTGTATCCGCCGCGCACCGGCGTCACGGGCCGCGCCGAGCTTGTCGAAGAAGTATTCCCCGGCGAGCTGGTCGCCGAACAGACTCAGCTGCAGCGGACGCCGCTCCCAGTCGTCGCGGATCGAGAGGCGCGAGGACAGGATCGCCTCGTCGACGGTTGCGCAGAAGGCGTATTTGGCGTCGAAGATGTCCTCGGGCGCGAAGTCCTGCTTCTTTCCCTGTCGTTCGAAATCGGTGAGGAAGCCCGTGACGCTCTCGGAAAACTCGCGGGCATCGCGGGGCGTCTTGTTGTTCTTCAGCAGGAACACCATGTAGAACCCCTCGTACAGCAGGTCCGCAAGAGTGGTTCTGGCAGCGGAAGACGTGTGCGCCGTGCGGGCAGGGGCGGTTTCGGCGAAGATCGACGGATTGGCGTTCATGAAATGACGGCGATGAGCTCGAGCTTGAGTTCGGGGTAGCCGGCCGGCGCGTAGATCGTGATGCTGCGCGCCTTGAGCATGCGTTCGTAGAGGTGGCCGTGGGGATCCAGGCTGAAGTAGCAGGCACCGGGGCGTACCGGGATCGCGGGCGGTACCTGGGCGCAGTGGGTCAGCGATACGCCGCCCATGGCCGAGAGCACGAGCTTGTCGACGTCGTCCGGCGCGCCCGCCTTGAAGCGGGCGGGCACCGACTCGATGATCTCCGACAGTGGCAGTGATGCCGACACCGCGAGGAAGAACCGGGCATCTTGCGTGACCTTGTCGGAATCGATCCGGCCCAGATGGAACGAGGGTTTCTGCTCGTCCAGGCTGATCGCAAAATAGCGCGTCGAAATCACGGTTTCCAGCAGATTGCGCAGTATCCCGTCGATCTTCCCGAAGCACGAGGAAGGGCGTCCGTGCTCGTAGGCGGGCAGGTCGGCGAGCGTGTGCGTCTTCGAGAACGTCATCAGTCCGCCCGCCAGGCGCAGCAGTTCCTGATACAGGCGCTCGGGGTGGAGCGAAGGATTCCTGTGGATGTGCGCGAGGGCTGCGAAGGCGCTGCTCGCCGTATGCAGCAGCCAGAAGGACGCGATGTCGCCGGAGCGGAATTCGATGACGTTCTTGGACGGTTCGCGGTGGAAGCCGTACAGGGCGTCGACCTTCGCCTGGAGCGAATCGAGGAGGCGCCGCAACATCAGGTGCAGGGCCGGAGCACCGTCCACGCGCAGGCTCGGCGCAATGAAGCCCGGGTCGATCTCGTAGCCGTTGGTCGTGGTCTTGCGGATGCGTACTAGTGGAAGCGTCAGGTATTGATCGGGCGCCTGTGTGCCGGCGATCAGGCGTGCCTGCTTGCGTAGCACCCCGACTTCGGCCTGGACCGCGTCGGTGAACAGGTCCGACACTTGGCAGGTGTCGAGCACGTAACGGCAACCGGCGGCGTTGCCGTCGCCCGAGTCGTAGTTGTTGCCGAAGTCGCGCAGGTGGTGGAGCGCCAGATGGAGATCGACGTGGCCGGCGTCCCAGTCGAGATGATCGAGCGCGAGAGGTGGCGGAAGACGGTCCTCCCCCGGCGCGAGATAGATTTCGCCATCGGGCAGCACCACGTCGAGACGGTCGATGCGCAATGACCCGCTCGCGAGCGCATCGCGGTCGAGCTCCAGTGCGCGTACGCCCCAGGCGAACGGTTCGGCCGTGAGCATGGCCCTGCGGATGCCGGTCTCGTAACGCGCATCCTGCTGCTGGAAATGCTGCGGGCGAAGGAAGAGTCCTTCGCCCCATAGGATCTTGTGCGGTGTCACGGTGATCTGCGCTTCCTCGGTCAGGTACAGCGGACGCCCGACAGCGAGCGGACGGAAACTGTTGTTGCGGGTTGGGCGAGTTCGCCCGTCCCGGTAGTCATCGCGCAGGCATGGAATGCGATCGCGATGCCGGTCTTTTGCGATGCCTCGCGATCGAACGCGAGTTTCCAGCGGTTTGCGGCAGGGCGATGGAATTGCGCCGCGACGCCTATCACCTTCACCTGGTCCGGCACCTGTTCCTCGAACCGGTACGTTTTGCCGGGCAGCAGGGTCAGCTCGCGCACCGTCACCAGATCATCCTGCAGCGCACCGCGTTCGGCTTCGGGCGTGCTGGCCTGTGCGTAGGTGACACGGGCAAAGGCCGTGTTGCTGCGCAGCTGGTAGATGCGCACGACAAGCGCGAGCGCTTCGCCGTTCTGGGTGGCATTGGTCGCGGGGCCTGTCGAAAGGGTCATCACGACCGGGTGCACGGCCTCGCCGGCGGGCCGTTCGCCGCCCTTCTTCAGTCCCGCCGCTTCCAGCGCCACCCCCGCCACGGTTCCGGCGATCTGCAGTGCCGACACGGTCGAGCAGCCGGCCGCCAAGGGAATCAGTATGGCGGTCAGCGCGGCAAGCAGGGGGATGGGCAAGAGCCTCGTCGATCCTGCGCAAGAATCTCTTGGTGAGGCGTATAGCATAAAAAAGAATGCCAAAAGATTGCGTTTTGTATCGATGCAAATGTACTATGCCCAGCTTTGCGGCGCAATGCCGTTATGACAAATCGATAATTCGGGGTTTGTAATGAAGATCGGAAATCCAGGTACGGCGGCGGCTTTGGCGATGGCTCTGCTTGTTACGGGCTGTGCATCGACGCCGCAGAAGATGTCCCAAGACGACTATTCGCAGTATCTGAAGACGACGACCGTGCAGGTCGATCAGCTGCTTTCCGAGAGCAAGCGGGATGAGGCGGTGGGCCTGCTGTCGAAGGCAGCGGAACTCGGTCCTGAGTCGAAGGAGCCGTGGGTGCGCATCGCGCGGATCCAGTTCGATGGCGGCAAATACGGCGAAGCGATCGTGGCGGCAGGAGAGGTGCTGCAACGCGATCCCGCAGACCGCGTCGCCAAGAGCGTGCGGGCCGTGAGCGGGCTGCGCGTGGCGACGGAATCCCTGGCGGATTTGCGGAGCGATACGGAAATGACCGGTTCCGCACGTGGCGATGCCGTTGCGCTGGCCAAGGTGATGCGCGAGTCCCTGGGCGAGTCGGTGCTCATTCCCCCCCCCACGCCGGAAGAGCTCGAGGCGCGCCGGTTGGAGGAAGAGCGCCAGAAGAATCAGAAGGCGAAGGTAAAGCCGAAGGCTCGTGTGAAGAAGTCCATGCCTGCCGCGAGCGCAGGGCAGCCGCCCGCAGCGACTGCCGCGAGCGGTTCGGGGCCCTTCGGCGCGCTGAAGTAAGCGACATCGACGGGGGTGGCGCAGGGCGCGCCGGGGACTTGTCAGGAGGCTATCGTGTCCAGGAAGGAAAGTATTCAGAAGCGTCTGCAGAAGGTCAGGCCGCCGCGTGTGCAGCTCACCTATGACGTGGAAAAGGGTGACGCCGTCGAACAGAAGGAGTTGCCGTTTGTGGCGGGCGTGCTCGGCGATTTCGCCGGGCAAAGCGAAGTCGGCGAGTCAAAGCTGCGCGACCGGAAGTTCGTCGCGATCGACGTCGACAATTTCGACGACGTGATGGACGCCCTCGCGCCGCGAGCGGCATTCCGGGTCAGGAACCGGCTATCCGACGACGGCGGCGAACTGGCTGTCGATCTCACGTTCCGCAGTTTCGAGGATTTTCGCCCCGAGTCGGTCGCACGTCAGGTGGAACCCCTGCGAAAATTGCTGGAAGCGCGCGCCCGGCTCGCGGAACTTCGCAACAAGCTGGCGGGCAACGAGAAACTCGACGACCTTTTGAGCGACGTCCTCGGCAACACCGAGAAGTTGCGCTCCATCGGTGCAGGTGCCGCCACCGGCGATTCGAGGGATGAGCAATGAGCACGATGCCGCAAGCGTCCGTCACTCCGGTCGGCGGCGGGGCCGATCTTCCCCTGCTGGATCGCATCATCGAGGAGAGCCGGGTCGCCCGCTCGGAATCGGAACGCAGTCATGCGCGGGACATCATCGGAGAGCTGGCCAGGCAGGTCCTGGACGGCGAGGTCGTCGTGTCTGAGAACCTCTCCGCCTCGCTCGATGCACGTTTGGCCGATCTCGACCGCCTCATCTCGGAGCAACTCAGCGAGGTGATGCATGCTGCGCAGTTTCAGGCGCTGGAGAGTGCCTGGACCGGGCTGCATTACCTCTGCCGCCAGACATCGACCGGTCCCCAGCTGAAGATCAAGATGATGAACGCGACCAAGCGCGATCTCGTCAAGGATTTCAAGACCGCGATCGAGTTCGATCAGAGTGCGCTCTTCCGGAAGGTGTACGAGGAGGAGTTCGGCACTTTCGGCGGCTCGCCCTTCGGCGTCCTGCTCGGCCAGTACGATATGACGCGCCAGCCGGAAGATCTTTACCTGCTCGAACAGATGTCGCACGTTGCCGCGGCGGCGCATGCACCTTTCATCACTTCGGCCTCGCCCGAACTCTTCGGCCTCGAATCCTACGTCGAGCTGAGCAGGCCACGGGACCTGTCGAAGGTGTTCGATACCGTCGAGTACGCGAAGTGGAAATCCTATCGTGACTCTGAGGACGCGCGTTATGTCGGTCTCACGCTGCCGCGTTTCCTCGGGCGCCTGCCGTACAACCCGATCGACGGAACGACCACCGAGGGGTTCAATTTTGTCGAGGACGTCGACGGTGCGGATCACTCGAAGTACCTGTGGTGCAACGCAGCCTTCGCTTTCGGGGCGCGCCTCACGACCGCTTTCGAGAACCACGGGTGGTGTGCGGCAATCCGCGGTGTGGAGGGAGGTGGCCTGGTCGAGGACTTGCCGGCGCACACCTTCCGCACGGGTGAAGGAGAGGTGGCACTGAAGTGCCCGACCGAGATCGCGATCACCGACCGGCGCGAAAAGGAGCTCAGCGACCTCGGCTTCATTCCGCTCGTCCATTGCAAGAACACCGACTACGCGGCGTTCTTCGGCGCGCAGTCGACGCAGAAGGCACGGCGTTACGACACGGATGCGGCCAATGCCAATGCGTCGCTCTCGGCACAGCTGCAATACATCTTCGCCGTGTGCCGCATCGCGCATTACATGAAGGCGATGATGCGCGACAAGATCGGCAGCTTTGCCAGTGCCGCCAATGTCGAGATGTACCTGCAGCGGTGGATCGACCAGTACGTTACCGCCGACGACACGGCTTCGCAGGAAACCAAGGCGCAGTTCCCCCTGCGCGAAGCCTCCATCGAGGTGGACGAAGTTCCCGGACGTCCCGGTGTCTACCGTGCCGTTTCGTTCATCCGTCCCCATTTTCAGCTCGACGAGCTTTCGGTTTCGCTGCGGCTGGTTGCAGAGCTGCCGCAGTCCGGCAAGGCCTGATTGTTCGACTAATTCAAGGATCTGAAGGCAATGAAGGATATCTACATCGAATTCAAGGGCAGCGACCTCAAGGGAGATTCGCGCGACACCAAGCACAAGGACCAGGTCGAGGTGTACTCGTGGTCGCACAACATCCGCCAGCCGAAATCGGCCACGGCCTCGAGTGCCGGCGGGCACTCGGCCGAGCGCTGCGAACACGGCGAGATGATCTTCGTGAAGGATATCGACGGCGCCAGTCCCAAGCTCTACCAAGCTTGCTCCTCGGGACTCATCGTCAACGACGCGATCGTGTATTTCTACCGCGCGTTCGGCGGCAAGAACACCACCGGCAATCCGAGCGGCACGCAGAACCGGCACCAATACCTGAAGATCGAGCTCAAGAACGTACTGATTTCGTCGGTGTCTCCGTCCGTCTCGAGCGAAGGCATTCCGTCCGAAACCTTCGCACTGAAGTATTCGGCGGTTAAATGGACCTACGACGAGCTCAATATCGACGGCAGCAAGTCGGGCAAGGTCAATATCCAGGGCGCCTGGAACCTCGCGAAGAATGCTCCGAGCCTGAGCTGATCCATCTGGAGCGTACGAGCGGCGCCGGGGCTGTCGGGGCTGCTTCGTCATCATGAAAGGGTTCGAACCGACCTTCTTCGACAAGCTATTCGACGACAGCCCGGCCGGCCCGGCCCGGCCCGTGCTTTCGCTCGAGCAACTGAAGGACACGGTTGCCCGCGATCTTGAGGCCCTTCTCAATGCGCGCACGACGGTGGATGAGTCGCTGGCCCTGTACCACCCCGAAGCGGCGCAATCGCCGCTCACTTACGGGCTGAGGGATTTTGCGGCGATGAGCCTCAACAATCCGAACGATCGTGCGGCGATCTGCCGCTCGATCGAGACGGCAATTGCTCGTCACGAGCCGCGACTGCGCAATGTCGAAGTCAGGATCGAACTGGATCGACGCTCGGTCAATGCGCTGTATTTTTCAATCAAGGCCCTGCTCGTTGTCCGTCCCGCACGCGAGCCGGTGAATTTCGACGCCTTGTTGCAGCCGACAACCCTTCTCTATTCGGTAAATCGGCAGGCTCCGCGTAGCGGTCAGAATTGAAATGGAAGACCTTCTACCCTATTACGAGCGCGAGCTTGCATTTCTGCGCGGCCATTCCCGCGAGTTCGCCGAACGCTATCCGAAGATTGCCGCGAGGCTGCTGCTGAACGGAGAGGGATGCGACGATCCGCACGTCGAGCGGATGATCGAATCCTTCGCACTGCTGTCGGCCCGTATATCGAAGAAGCTCGAAGACTCGTACCCGCTGTTTACCGAGGCGTTGCTGCAGGTCCTGTATCCGCACTATCTTTGCCCTTTCCCGGCATGTTCGATCGCGCATTTCGACAGCGCGGGCGGGGAATCGCAACTTTCGCGTCCGGCCGTGTTCGAGCGGGGAGCGGAACTGCGGTCGCGGCCCGTGAACGGCGTCTCCTGTCGTTTCCGCACCGCATGGCGGGTCGAGCTGTTGCCGCTACGCATCGAGGAATTCCGCTTTCAGGCGGTTGCGAGCATCCCTGCGGCCGTGCGCGCGCCGCTCGGCGTATCGGGCATGCTGTCATTGCGGTTGGCCGTTCAGGGAGCCGGAGGGATAGGTGGTGTCGAGCGGGTGCGGCTGTACATTGATGCGGAGCCGTCCGTCGCAGCCGCGCTGCGCGATGCGCTGTTCCTGCGCGTGTTGCGGACGTGGGTGGAAACGGGGGATGGTGCCTGGCATGCGGTCGACGGCGCGGTGATAGGAGAGGTCGGCTTGGCGGCCGATGAAGCGCTCGTCGATTTTCCCGACAACGCCCATGACGCTTACCGTCACCTGACCGAGTACTTCGCCTTTCCCGAGAAGTACAACTTCTTTGACGTGCTTCCTTCCCGGCTGCCGGCTCCCGCGCGTCGGGAGGGGCAGATCCGCGTTCATTTCGCATTCAAGGACGTGCGACCGGACGGCGAGATCGCGCGGCTTCTCGCCGGGCTGAGCGGCGATTCACTCAAGCTCGGCTGCGTGCCGGTCGTCAATCTGTTCCAGCGGCCCGGCGACCCGATCCGCCTCACGGGGCGCACATCCACGTATCCCGTAGTCGCCGACGGACGACAGGCGCATGCCTACGAGGTCTACTCGATCGACGCGGTCCGCCGCGTGAGCCGCAGGCCGGATGGCGAGGCGCAGACCGAATATCGCCCGTTCTTTTCCCTGCGCCACGGCGAAACGCCTGAGCGGGATGGTCATTACTGGCATGCACAACGCGACGCACGCATCGCGGAGCGCAGTCCCGGCTACGAGACCGCGCTCACGATCGTCGATGCCGGCTTCGATCCGCTCAAGCCCGGCACCGACATCCTGAGCGTGTCGCTGACGTGTACGAACCGCGATCTTCCGGCGCGGCTCGCGATCGGCCTCGAGGGCGGCGACCTCCACGCCGAAGGCGGCGCGGCACGTGCGATCCGGCTGTTGCGCGTGCCGACGATGCCGTGTCGCTTCAGCCATGAACGGGATGGTCTGTGGCGCCTGATCTCGCACCTGTCACTCAATCACCTTTCCCTTACCGGGAACGGCCTCGCCGCCTTCAAGGAAATGCTCGGCCTTTATGATGTGCGCCGGACGGCCGTGTCACGGCGCCAGATCGACGGGATCCGCGGCATCGAGCAGCAGGAGAAGACCTGCTGGATGGCCGGGCGGCCCTTCGCAAGTTTCGTTCGGGGGGTCGAAGTGCGACTGACGGTCGACGAGGACAGTTTCGTCGGCGCCGGTCTCGACGTCTTTGCGCGGGTCATCGACCGTTTCCTCGGTCTTTACGTGCAGCTGAACAGTTTCGTGCAACTCGTGCTCGTTTCGGTCAGGACAGGGGAGGAGCTCGTTCGATGCGAGCCGCGCTCGGGCGATTCGATCCTGGCCTGATCGAGCAGCTCGTCGAGGAGCCGTACCGGTTTGAATTCTTTCAGGCCGTGCGTCTGCTCGACGGCCTGTTCCGCGACGAGGGCTCCGCGCGCCGGCACGGCGCCGATGTCCTGTCGGCGCGCATCCGCTTCCGCAATACGCTGCACCAGGGTTTCGCTCCCGCCGAGATCGAAGTGCTTGAGGCGTGGCGGCACGAGGACGAGGGCGACGACGGAGCGCCCGGCTTGAGCAGGGTCGACATCACGCCGTACGCGATCGGGCTCCTGGGGGTGCATGGCGCCTTGCCCGCCCATTACACCGAGCGCATCTCGGAACGTGAGCGCATTCACCGCGATCGTGCCGCGCGTGCCCTGCTCGACATCTTCTCCAACCGGGCGGTCGCGCAGTTCTACCTCGCGTGGAAGAAGTACCGCCTGCCGTTGCAGTACGAAAGCGATCGCCGCAACCGCTTCCTGCCGCTGGTGCTGTCGGTGGCGGGGCTGGGATTCGACGCCTTGCGGGAGCGGATGCGAGACGGCCCGGGGCGCATCGAGGACGAGGCGATTGCCCGCGTGACGACGCTCCTCGCGCAGCGGCCGTTGTCGGCGAAGGCGCTCGAACGCATCCTTGCCGGACATTTTCGCGCAGTTGTGCGCGTCGAGCAGTTCGTCGGAGCGTGGTATGCGCTGCCCATCGATCAGCGCACCACGCTCGGCGGACGCAATGCTGCGCTGGGCCGCACCGCGCTGTCGGGCGAACGCGTATGGCAGCGCAATCTGAGGGTAAGGATCCACGTGGGGCCACTTGCCGTGGCCGATTATCACGCATTTCTTCCCGGCGGCGAGTCGGCAGCCGCCTTGGCGAAACTGTTGCTGCTCGCGACCGGGCATCAGTTCGAATACGAAATCCGGCCTTGCCTGCGTGCCGTCGATGTCAGGCCAGCGGCACTTGGGGCCGGTTCGCCGCCGCGCCTCGGGCGCGACGCTTTCCTGGCCTCGCGCCTATCCACGTGCGACCGGGACGATGCCGTGTACTCGCCCGGCGCCCTCTATTGAGCAACCATTTCTTACCTCGTCTCCGCACGGCCATGACTACATCCCTCAAGACTCTGATCTGCAAGCTCAACACGATTTGCCGCGGTGCCATCGAACGTGCCGCCAACCTCTGTATGGCACGCGGCCATTACGAAGTGGATCTGGAACACGTGTTCCTTGCGCTGTGCGAACAGCCGGCGAGCGACTTCGCGGTCGTTCTGGCACGCAGCGGAATCGGGATTCCGGCCGTCCAGCGTGATCTGGAGCGCGAGGTCGGGCGGCTTCGCAGCGGCAACGACCGGACGCCGGTGTTCTCCCCGCGGTTGCAGCTTCTGTTGGAGCAGGCCTGGCTGATCGCATCGCTCGATGCGCGCATGCCACGCATCCGCTCGGGGCATCTCCTGCTGGCGATGTTGACCGAACCCGGTCTGTCGCAGCTCGCCCTGCGTGCTTCGGCGCTGTTTGCTCGCGTGCGTGCGGACGACCTGAAGCACAATTTCGACGAGGTCACCGCAGAGTCGGCGGAGTCGCGCGAAGTCAGCGGGACGGGTGCGGATTCCGACAAACGTGCGGCCGACGGTAGCGAGTCGTCGGACATCGACGGGCAGCGCACGAACCCGGCGTTGGAACGCTACACGACCAATCTCACCCGGTCTGCGCGCGAAGGCAGTCTCGATCCGGTGATTGGGCGCGATGCCGAAATCCGGCAGGTCATCGACATCCTCATGCGACGCCGCCAGAACAATCCCATCCTGACCGGCGAGGCGGGTGTCGGCAAGACCGCCGTCGTCGAGGGGCTGGCGCAGCGCATTGCCGACGGCGACGTCCCGGAGGCGCTGCAGGGCGTCGAGCTGCATGCGCTCGACATGGGGCTGCTGCAGGCCGGTGCGAGTGTGAAGGGCGAGTTCGAAAACCGGCTGCGCAGCGTCATCGACGAAGTGCGGTCGAGCCCGGTGCCGATCGTGCTATTCATCGACGAGGCCCATACCATTATCGGAGCCGGCGGGCAGGCGGGGCAGAACGATGCGGCGAACCTCCTCAAGCCGGCCCTTGCGCGCGGCGAGTTGCGTACCGTAGCGGCGACGACCTGGGCGGAGTTCAAGAAATACTTCGAAAAGGATGCGGCCCTCGCGCGCCGCTTTCAGGTCGTCAAGGTCGAGGAACCTTCGGAAGACATTGCGTCCGCAATGCTACGGGGCATCGTGCCCTTGATGGAGCGGCACTTCGGCGTGCGCGTGCTCGACGACGCGGTGACCGAGGCCGTGCGTTTATCGCACCGTTACGTCAGCGGCCGACAGCTTCCAGACAAGGCGATCAGCGTGCTCGACACCGCTTGCGCCCGGGTCGCCCTGTCGCACAGCGCGGTGCCGGCCCGTATCGACGATGCCGAGAAATTGCTCGCGCGTTTGCGCGCGGAGGCGGCCGCGCTGGAGCGCGAGGCGCAAGATGGCGCCGGACACACCACGCGCCTGACCGAAATCGGCCTGCAGGCTGCGTCCGTCGAAGCGGAACTGCAGGGGCTGCGAGCGCGTCACGAGCGCGAGAAGTCGCTGGTCGCGCAGATCGGCGTCTTGCGCGGGCGTCATCGTGGCGATTCCGTGGCGGATGCCCCGGAGCGGTCCCTGCAGTCCCTATCCGACGAGCTGCACTCCCTGCAGGGTGAAGATCCGATGGTGCCGCTGCAGGTCGACGGAAACGTCGTGGCGGGGATCATCTCCGCCTGGACCGGCATTCCGCTCGGCAGGATGGTGAAGGACGAGATCGCGACGGTGCTTCAGCTCAAGCCTCTGCTGGAGGAGCGCGTGATCGGCCAGTCCCATGCCCTGGAGGCGATCGCGCAGCGCGTTCGCACCGCACGTGCGAACCTGGAGGATCCGAACAAGCCCAAGGGCGTGTTCCTGTTCGTCGGTCCCTCGGGTGTCGGAAAGACCGAGACCGCTTGCGCGCTCGCGGACATCCTGTACGGCGGAGAGCGCAAGCTCGTGACGCTGAACATGAGTGAGTACCAGGAGGTGCACTCGGTGTCCGGTCTGAAGGGCTCGCCTCCGGGCTACGTGGGCTACGGCGAAGGCGGCGTGCTGACCGAGGCGGTGCGCCGGAACCCCTATTGCGTGGTGTTGCTGGACGAGGTCGAGAAGGCGCATCCGGACGTTCTGGAACTGTTCTTCCAGGTCTTCGACAAGGGCGTGCTCGACGACGCGGAGGGCAGGGAGGTCGACTTCCGCAATACGCTGGTCATCCTCACCAGCAACGTCGGCTCGAGCCAGATCATGCATGCCTGCCTGAACAAGGCGAAGCGGGATATGCCTTCGGCGGACGAGCTCGGCGACTCCCTGCGTCCGGTGCTGTACCAGAACTTCAAGCCGGCCTTTCTGGGGCGCATGAAGGTGATTCCCTATTACCCGATTTCGGACGAGGTGCTCACCGAGATCATCCGGCTGAAGCTGCGCCGCATCGGCGAGCGGGTGGCAGCCAACCACCAGGCGAGCTTCGATTGGGACGAGAAGATCGTCGGCGCGGTGCTGCAGCGCTGCACCGAGACCGATTCGGGCGCCCGCAACGTCGATCACATCCTCAATGGCAGTCTGTTGCCGGACATTGCGGAGGCTGCGCTCGTCCGCATGGTGGAGGGGGCTGCGATCAACGCGATCAAGGTGAGTGCCGACAAGCGCGGCTCGTTTCGCTATACGGTCCGCTAGCCAACAATCGTATTTACGGCCCGCGGCGGTGCGATGGCTGCGTGCCGCCGGGAAAGACAAAGGGGTTACATCGTTTCGATGTAACCCCTTATTTTTGGTGGGCCCCCTGGGAGTCGAACCCAGCACCAACGGATTATGAGTCCGCTGCTCTAACCAGGCATGAGCTAGAGGCCCTTGAACTGACTGCTTACCGCAGTGCTTGGCTGCCTTCGCCGACTGCAGCATCGGCCCGGAAAGCGGGCGCCCGCCGGAGCGGGCGCGGGGGCATCAGGCGTCGCTATCGAGGAAGCTGCGCAAGCGCTCCGAGCGGCTCGGGTGGCGCAGTTTGCGCAGGGCCTTGGCTTCGATCTGGCGGATGCGCTCGCGGGTGACGTCGAATTGCTTGCCGACTTCCTCGAGGGTGTGGTCGGTATTCATCTCGATGCCAAAGCGCATGCGCAGCACCTTCGCTTCGCGCGCGGTGAGGGAATCGAGCACTTCGCCGGTGGCGTCGCGCAGGCTGGAGTACATCGCCGCGTCGGCCGGGGCCAGCGTCGCCTGGTCCTCGATGAAGTCGCCCAGATGGGAGTCGTCGTCGTCGCCGATCGGCGTTTCCATCGAGATCGGCTCCTTGGAGATCTTCATGATCTTGCGGATCTTCTCCTCGGGCATCTCCATCTTCTCGGCGAGCGTCGCGGGATCCGGTTCCTGACCGGTCTCCTGCAGGATCTGCCGGCTGATGCGGTTCATCTTGTTGATCGTCTCGATCATATGAACCGGGATGCGGATCGTGCGCGCCTGGTCGGCGATCGAGCGGGTGATTGCCTGGCGGATCCACCACGTCGCGTAGGTCGAGAACTTGTAGCCGCGGCGGTATTCGAACTTGTCGACCGCCTTCATCAGGCCGATGTTGCCTTCCTGGATCAGGTCGAGGAACTGCAGGCCGCGGTTCGTGTACTTCTTCGCGATGGAAATCACGAGCCGCAGGTTCGCTTCGGTCATCTCGCGCTTGGCGCGGCGCATCTTGGCCTCGCCGGTCGACATCTGGCGGTTGATGTCCTTGAGCTCCTTGAGCGGAATACCGATGCGGGTCTGCAGGTCGATGAGCTTCTGCTGCTCTTCGAGCACTGCGGGATGCACGCGCATCAGTCCCTCGGCGTAGTTCTTGCCGACGCCGATCTCGTCCTTGAGCCAGTCGAGGTCGACTTCCTTGCCCGGGAAGACCTTGATGAAGTGCTGGCGCGGCATGCCGGCACGGTCCACGCACAGCTGCAGGATCTGGCGCTCATGGCCGCGCACCTGCTCGACCATGTGGCGCACGGAGTCGCACAGGCGTTCGATCGACTTGGCGGTGAAGCGGATGTTGAGGAGTTCGTCCGAAATCTGCTGCTGCAGCGAAAGGTAATTCGCGTCCTGCGAGCCACGGTCGGCGAGGGCGGCCATCTTGCGCTCGTTCAGTTCGCGGATGATCGCGAAGCGTGCGAGGGCTTCGTTCTTCAGTTGCAGGAGGGTTGCGGCGTTGGCGGCGGCTTCCTTTTCCTCGGAGCTTTCGTCGTCGTCTTCGACTTCGTCGGCGCTCTCCTCGTCCTCGGCGTCCTCGTCGCCCTCTTCGGCCTCGGACATGGCCGCTTCCTCTTCGGCAGAGGCAGCGTTCGGATCGATCAGGCCATCGACGAGTTCGTCGATGCGCATTTCGTCCTGCGCGACTTTGTCGGTGAGCCCCAACATTTCGACGATGGTGGTCGGGCACGCGGAGATCGCCTGGACCATGTGGCGCAACCCGTCTTCGATCCGCTTGGCGATCTCGATTTCGCCTTCACGGGTGAGCAGTTCGACGGTGCCCATTTCGCGCATGTACATGCGCACGGGATCGGTGGTGCGCCCGAATTCTGAGTCGACCGATGACAGCGCCTGTTCCGCTTCCTCCTCCGCGACGTCTTCGTCCACCGTGCTCGGCACGGCGTCCGACATCAGCAGATCTTCGGCAGCCGGGGCCGCATCGAAGACCCGGATGCCCATGTTGTTGAAGGTCGCGATGATGCCTTCGATCTGCTCGGCATCGGCGACGTCGTCAGGAAGGTGGTCGCTGATCTCGGCGTAGGTGAGGTAGCCGCGCTCCTTGCCGAGCGTGATCAGGGTCTTGAGGCGGGTCCTGCGGATTTCGGCGTCGACGGGCCCGAGTTCAGGCCCTTCGGCGATCAGAACGGCCTTGTCCTTGGCCTTGGAGGCACGTCCTTTGGGGCTATCCTTGCGCGAATCCTTGGTTTTTTCGCGGGCCATGGCACTCCTTGAATCGGGCGAAAGATGAATTGGGTAACCTGCAATTATACTAAACGTCCAGCGTTTTGCGGACGTTGACAAGGCTCATTTTTTCGAGCAGCAGTTCCGCGAGGCGATGCCTGTCGATCGGCGAAAGTCCCGACTCGCGCTCCTGCGCTGTCAGGGCAACGATCTCGCGGGTGATTGCATTGGCGTGGAGCTTGTTCAGGGTGTCTTCGAAGAGGATCTCGACGACGTCCTCGCCAAATTCCGCGTCGACCAGTTCCGCCGCCACGCGCGCCAGTGTGTCGGCGTGAGGGGTGTCGCGGAACTGTTCGACCAGCGCGCCCAGTCCGACGTTCATCGCCAGGTCGCCGGTGCTCGACAGATCGATGATCGCGACCAAGGCTTGGCCTTCGGCGGTATGGACGGGGATGAGGTCGACCGGCAGCCGTGCGGCCCATGCGGGATGCTGCAGGACGAGGCGCAGGAGGGTGTTTGCTTCCGAGGGGGGGCGTCGGCGCTGGCGGTTCGGGGGCGGGGCGGGGAAGCCCGGAGGGCTGCGGTCACGCCAGCCGTCGAATCCGGCCTCGCGCGATTGGCGCGAGGTGCTTTGTACTTTGAGGCCGAAGGCCGTTTCTACTTCGTTCTGGCTGAATCCCGAGGTGTCTGCGATCGCTTTGATGATCTGCAGGCGCAGCATCGGCGCCGCGATGCGGGTGACCAGGGGCTTCGCATCATGCACGAGCCGGGCGCGCCCTTCGGCGGTGTCGAGCGGGCATTCGGCGCGCAGTTCGTTGAGCAGAAAGGCCGTCAGCGGTGTGGCGTCGTGAGCGGCCTGATTGAACGCTTCGGCGCCGTACTCGCGAACGAAGGAGTCCGGGTCGTGCCGTTCGGGCAGGAACAGGAAGGCCAGCGTAACGTCGTCGCGTAGCGCCTCGAGTGCGGACTCGAGCGCGCGCCGTGCCGCCTTGCGTCCCGCGTTGTCGCCATCGAAGCAGAAAACGATGCGCTGCGACTGGCGCAGCAGCGTGTTGATGTGATGCGGGGTGGTCGCGGTGCCGAGGGTCGCGACGGCATTGGCGACGCCGAATTGCGCCAGCGCGACGACGTCCATGTAGCCTTCGACGACAATCGAGTAGCCGGCGTCGCGGATCGCTTTCTGGGCCTGAGGAAGACCGTACAGTTCGCGTCCCTTCTCGAACAGCGGGGTTTCGGGGGAGTTGAGGTACTTCGGTTCGCCCGTGTCGAGGACCCGTCCGCCGAACGCGATGATGCGCCCGCGGCGGTCCTGGATCGGGAACATGATGCGGTTGCGGAAGCGGTCGTAGCGGCGCCCGGCGTCGTTCTCTATCACCAGGCCGGCGTCGAGCAGGGGTCTGGCGTCGTAGTTCGGAAAAGTGTCGCGCAGGGCTTGCCAGTCGTCGGGTGCGAAGCCGATGCCGAAGCGAGCGGCGATCTCGCCTGACACGCCGCGCCGTTTGAGGTAGTCGATCGCGGCTGGCGCGGTCTTGAGTTGTTCGCGATAGAAGCGGGCGGCTGCCGTCATCGCTTCGATCAGTCCGTCATGAGCTGACGCCGCTTCGGGGCGGAAGCCGGGGCGGTTTTCCTGCGGAACCTGCAGTCCTGCGTAGGATGCGAGTTCCTTGACCGCTTCCACGAACGAGAGTCCGCTATATTCCATCAGGAAGCCGACGGCGCTGCCGTGTGCGCCGCAGCCGAAGCAGTGGTAGAACTGCTTGCTCGGGCTGACGGAGAACGATGCGGACTTCTCCCCGTGGAAGGGGCAGCAGGCGAAGTAGTTCGCGCCGCTCTTCTTCAGGGTGAGATGGCGTTCGATGACATCGACAATGTCGACGCGCGTGAGCAGGTCCTGGATGAACGACTGCGGGATCATGGTTGCCGCCGCCCGCGTTCGGGCGGTAGGTGCTCAGGCCGAGAGTCTGGCGCGAACCCTGCGCGAGGCTTCCGCCATGTCCGCACGTCCGGCAAGGCGAGTCTTGAGTTGCGGCATCACGCGGCCCAGGTCGGCAATGCCGGTGGCTCCGGCATCGGCGATGGCTGCAGCGATCTCGGCGTCGAGTTCTGCGTCCGACAGTTGGGCGGGTAGATAGGCTGACAGCACGTCGATCTCGAACCGCTCGTTGGCGGCGAGGTCGGGGCGGTTTGCGGCGTCGTACTGGGTCGCGGAATCACGGCGCTGTTTGACCAGTTTCTCGACCGTGCCCTGGATCCCGGTGTCGTCGAGTTCGATCCGGTCGTCGATCTCGCGCTGCTTGATCGCAGCGATAAGCAGCCGCACGGCGGAAAGACGTGCGCTGTCTTTGGCGCGCAGGGCGGCCTTCATGTCGTCCTGAATGCGTTGCATGAGAGACATGGACAATGCTCCGAATGGAAATGCAAAAGCCACGCCGGGCGCAAGTCGAATGACTTGCGCCCGGCGTGGATGACCGGCTGCTGGACCCGGAAGGGGATCAGTACAGCTTCGGCGGCAGGGTCTGGCTGCGCAGGCGCTTGTGGTTGCGCTTCACGGCGGCGGCCGACTTGCGCTTACGCTCCGCGGTGGGCTTTTCGTAGAACTCGCGGGCGCGCAGCTCGGTCAGCAAACCGGTTTTTTCGATGGTGCGCTTGAAGCGGCGAATGGCGACTTCAAACGGCTCGTTCTCCTTGACGCGGATACCCGGCATTGCGAACTTCCTTGTGTGTCTGGTAGGCGGAAAGCGCGGATTATATCCGTTCGATTCCGACAAGCCAAGTACAAACTTAGCTTTCGAATTGCCGGCCCGTTAGAATGGTGTTCTGTCCGATCGGCGAGGCTGTTGACTGCAAATCATGAGAGTTCTGGGAATCGAAAGCTCCTGCGATGAAACGGGGGTGGCGGTGTACGACGTCGAGGCGGGGCTGCTCGGGCATTGCTTGCATTCGCAGATTGATCTGCATGCGACATATGGCGGCGTCGTTCCGGAGCTGGCTTCGCGCGACCATATCCGCCGACTTCCGGTCCTCGTGCGGCAGGCGCTTGCCGAGTCCGGCTGCGGTCTCGCGCAGATCGATGCGATCGCCTACACGGCCGGGCCGGGTCTCGCAGGGGCACTGCTGGTCGGGGCGAGCTATGCGGAGGCGCTCGGGATGTCGCTGGGCGTGCCGGTGCTGCCGGTGCACCACCTCGAGGGGCATCTGCTGTCGCCGCTGCTGTCCGCGGATCCGCCCGAGTTTCCGTTCGTGGCGCTGCTGGTTTCGGGCGGACACACCCAGCTCATGCAGGTGACGGGCGTGGGGGAGTACGTGCTGCTGGGCGAGTCGCTCGACGATGCTGCGGGCGAAGCGTTCGACAAGACGGCCAAGCTGATCGGCCTGGGATATCCCGGCGGCCCGCAGCTGGCCGCGCTTGCGGAACGCGGGCGCCCGGGACGGTTCCGTCTTCCGCGGCCGATGCTTAGGTCGGGGGATCTCGATTTCAGCTTCAGCGGTCTGAAGACCGCGGTGCTGAACGTCGTTTCCGGCCCGGAGTGGGAGCCTGAGGATGCCGCGGATCTGGCAGCCGACTTTCAGGATTCGGTGGTCGAGGTGCTGTGCGCAAAGGCGCTCAAGGCTTTGGAGTTGGTCGGCTTGGCGCGACTGGTGGTGGCCGGAGGCGTCGGCGCGAACCGGCAGTTGCGCCAGCGTCTCGATGCGGCGACGCGGCGCAAGGGTTGGCGGGTGTATTACCCGGAACCGGAGCTGTGCACGGACAACGGAGCGATGATCGCATTTGCCGGCGCGCGCCGGCTGGCGGCCGGCGAGGTGCCCGGCGTGGCTCGTGCGGTCAGGATTCATCCGCGCTGGCCCCTGGCGGCGCTGCGCGCGCCTGGGGCGGTCTGAGGCGGATCGAGCGGATTTCAGGCCTTGCGGCCGCCGATGCGGCCCTCGGTGCCGTTGAGCAGTTTGCGGATGTTGGAGCTGTGCCGCCAGATCAGGATTGCTGCGACGAGCGCGAGAATGCCGACCACCGGGGTCGGACCGAGCAGGATGTAGCCGGCGAGGGGCGTGGCCAGTGCGGCGCACAGTGCGGCGGCAGATGAGTAGCGCGTCGTGAATGCGATCGCGAGCCAGGTCGCCAGTGCGGACAATGCGACCCATCCGTTGATTCCGAACAGCACGCCGAGCGCCGTTGCCACGCCCTTGCCGCCGTTGAAGCGCAGGAACACGCTGAAGACATGTCCTAGGAAAGCTGCGAGTCCGGCGAGGGCGGAATCGGTGGCGTCGAAGCCCAGCCGGGCTGCGCCCCAGACGGCGAGCCATCCCTTGGCGCAGTCGCCCAAGAGGGTCATCAGCGCGGCGGCCTTGTTACCGCTGCGCAGGACGTTGGTCGCGCCCGGGTTGCCGGAGCCGTACTTGCGTGGGTCGGCGAGGCCGAAAATGCGGCTGGAAACGATGGCGAAGGGAATGGAGCCGAGCAGGTAGGCGGCCAGTAACAAAGGCAGCAGGGTCATTTTTTCACCTAGAATTGCCGCGATTCTAATCGGGAAGCGACATGGATTTCATTTTCATCGAGGAGTTGAGGGTTCAGGCTTGGGTCGGTATCTATTCGCGCGAAAAGGCCGCACCGCAGACGCTGGAGCTCAACCTGACGTTCGGGGTCCCTGATTCGGCGGCGGAGCAGGACGACATCGCCGACACGATCGACTATGCGGAAGTGATCGAGCGAATCCACAAGGAGCTCGGCGAGCGCCACTTCAACCTGATAGAAACCCTCGGAGAGTTCGTCGTGAAACTGCTGTTCGACGAATTCGGCGCCCCCTGGGTGAAGATCCGCATCGCCAAGCTGGGCGTCATGAAAGGGGTTCGGCGAGTCGGAGTGTATATCCAGCGCGGCCGGGAGGGGATTTCCCTTCCCCCGGCCACGAGCTGAAAGAGGAAGCCTTGACCGGGGCACCGAGTGCCCCGAATCGGCTTACTTCGCTGCGACTGCCTCGAGCTCGGCGAGCGGCTTGTTTTGGGCAAGCCAGTCGATTACCCACTGCGGCTTGCGGCCGCGGCCGCTCCAGCCGATTCCCGGATTTGCCGGGTTGCGGTATTTCACGGCGACAGGGGCGGTCTTCTTGACGGCGGTTTTCGCCTTGCGCTTGGCGGGTGCGTTCTTTTCTTCCGCGGCAGCGTTGGGCAGCAGGTCGCTCAGCGACAGGCCTTCTTCAGCAGCCATCTTCTGCATTTTCTTGAGGAGATCGCGGCGGGCGGAATCGCTGCGTCGACGGATCTCCGTTTCGACCTTGGATTGCAGTCGGCGCAATTCGGTCAGCGACATCTTGGCCAGTTCCATGTTTTCTCCGGTTTCAATTGTTATTGATCTGATACGTGATCTGGACAACCGTCCTCGTCCGCGTTGCGGGTAACGGAGCGTTCGGATGATTGGCTGCGCATATTCTGCCAGCAATTCCGGGGAATTAGAATCGGGAAATGGATTGAAATCGAAATCGGTGTCAGGTGACTGCGTTAAATGGATGCATTGACCAGCTCCGGTTGCAATACCCGCATTATCTCGTGGGGGCTGACTCCGACCAGAAAGCCGCGCCGGCCTCCATTGATATAGACGAGCGGGAGGTCGAGAATCGTCCTTTCCATGTATATGGGCATGCGTTTGCGCAAGCCGAAGGGCGAGGTGCCGCCGACGAGATAGCCGGAGTGCCGGTTGGCGGTTTCCGGGGCGCACGGTTCTACGCGTTTTCTGGCCGTCTGGCGCGCGAGCTCCTTGGTCGATACCTTACGGTCGCCATGCATCAGCACGATCAGCGGCGCGGCATTTTCATCTTCCATGACCAATGTTTTGACTACCGCGTGCTCCGGAACATTGAGTTCGCGCGAGGATACTTTCGTGCCGCCGTGTGCCTCGTAATCATAAAGATGTGCGGAGAAGGCGACGGAGTGCTGCCTGAGGAAACGCGTGGCCGGCGTTTCGGGGGCGTGCGCATCCTGTTTGCTCATGACGGTGCTCCGGATTTCGTATTGACGTTGAAGGAGTATTTGAGGAAATGGTTCATCCACGCGGGTGATGTCGCGCATGCAGTGCTTTCAGGCGTTCGCGCGCGACATGTGTGTAGACCTGGGTGGTCGATATGTCGGCGTGGCCCAGGAGCATCTGCACGACGCGCAAATCGGCGCCGTGGTTGAGCAGGTGGGTCGCGAAGGCGTGGCGTAGCGTGTGGGGCGAGATGCTTTCGGCGGGAATTCCGGAAGTTATTGCGTACTGCTTTATGATGCGCCAGAACATCTGGCGCGTCATTCCGCTGCCGCGCCGGCTGACGAAGACATCGTCGCTGCTCTTTCCCGCGAGCAGGACGGGGCGGGCATCCCGGAGATAGCGAGCTAGCCAGTCGATCGCTTCTTCGCCGAGCGGAACCAGCCGTTCCTTGCTGCCTTTTCCCATTACCCGGACGACGCCGTCGGAAAGGCTCGTGGAAAATATCTTGAGTCCGACGAGTTCCGAAACCCGCAATCCGGTGGCATAAAGCACTTCCAGCATGCTGCGATCGCGCAGGCCGAAGGGGTTGTCGACATCGGGGGCAGCGAGGAGCCAGTCGATCTGGCTCTCGCTGAGGGTTTTGGGGAAGCGCTCGGTGCGCATCGGCGGATCGAGCAGCGTGGTGGGATCGTCCGCAATGCGTCCCTGCAAGAGCAGGTGGCGGTAGTAGCGGCGCCAGGCGGCGAGCAGGCGTCGCTGGCTGGCTGGTCGGGACCGCCGGCTGAATTCGGCGAGGTAGGCGGCCAGGTCGGGCGCACGGGCATATGGGAGCTGTGCGCCTCGTTCCTGGAGCCAGAATGCGAAGAGGGCGAGGTCGCTGCGATACCCGGCGAGGGTGTTGCGCGACAGTCCGTGTTCGAGCCACATCGCGTCGTTGAAACTGTCGAGCTCGGCCCGGGTGCCGATGTCGAGGTGGTGCTCGATGCTCACCGGCTGGCCTCGAACCGCAGCAGCCACCGTTTGGTGTCGAGCAGGTAGCCGCCAGTCGAATTGGCAAAGCCGCCGAGGCCCCCTCCGGCGGCCACCACGCGGTGACAGGGGACGACAATGGGAAAGGGGTTGGCTCCGCAGGCCTGGCCAACGGCGCGGGCCGCGCTGCCGAGTTCGCTCGCGATGCTGCCGTAATTGCGATGAGTGCCGCGCGGAATTGTCGCGATTGCGGCCCATACGCGGCGCTGGAATGGTGTCCCCGATTCTGCCAGTGGTAGGTCGAATGCACGATCCGGATCGTCCAGCCAAGCTGTGATCTGAGCCGCTGCCTGCTCTGCCAGTGCGGTTTCGGGTGCCAGGGTGGGCGTGTCGGGAGGTAGGAACCGCAGTTCGAGAATTCGATCCGCGTCCGCGCGAATGCCAAAACCGCCGAAGGGAAGTTCGAGGATAGCCGAGAACCGCAAAGACGGAGTGTCGAGCTTATTCGCGTTCATTCGATTGCGGCCGTGCATGGCCGGGGTTTGCCGTTCTGGGTATCGGTATCGTCCGATACGGTTGCGTGACACGACGTAAACGAGAACGCCCGTGCGTACACGGGCGTTTTCCTGCAGCGGAAGTGTACGAGCGCGTGTTCAAATGAGGGGAAGATGGGTCACCGGCGCGTTTCCCCGTTGCCGAACACGATCCACTTCTGGCTCGTCAAGCCTTCGAGGCCGACCGGGCCCCGTGCGTGGATCTTGTCGGTGGAGATGCCGATTTCGGCGCCCAATCCGTATTCGAAGCCGTCGGCAAAGCGCGTCGAGGCATTGACCATTACCGACGACGAATCGACCTCGCGCAGGAAACGCATCGCGCGGGTGTAGTTCTCGGTGATGATCGCCTCGGTATGCCCCGAGCTGAAGGTATTGATGTGCGCGATCGCCTCGTCGATATTCGACACCACCTTGATCGCGATGATCGGCGCGAGGTATTCCTCGCTCCAGTCCTGCTCGGTCGCAGTGACGAGGCGGGCGTCGGGGATGGCGGCGTCGCGCAGGATAGCGAGCGATTCGCTGCAGCCGCGCATTTCGACTTCCTTGGCGGCGAGCATGCGGGCGATCTCCGGCAGGAAGCGGCTTGCCACGGCGCGGTCGATGATCAGTGACTCAGCGGTATTGCAGGTGCCGTAGCGCTGCGTTTTGGCGTTTTCGACGATGGGCACGACCTTGGCGGGATCAGCCTCGGTTTCGACATAGACGTGGCAGTTGCCGTCGAGATGCTTGATCACCGGCACGCGCGCTTCGCGTGAGACCCGCTCGATCAGCCCTTTGCCGCCACGTGGAACGATGACGTCGACGAATTCCGGCATCGTGATGAGGTGACCCACGGCGGCCCGGTCGGTGGTGTCCACGACCTGGACCGCAGTTTCCGGCAGGCCTGCGGCGGCGAGGCCGGCGCGCACGCAGGCGGCGATCGCCTGGTTGCAGTGCAGGGCTTCCTTGCCGCCACGCAGGATCGCAGCGTTGCCGGACTTCAGGCACAGGGCTGCCGCATCGGCGGTGACGTTGGGGCGCGCCT
This sequence comes from Azoarcus sp. CIB, assembly GCF_001190925.1. Classification (NCBI taxonomy): domain Bacteria; kingdom Pseudomonadati; phylum Pseudomonadota; class Betaproteobacteria; order Rhodocyclales; family Zoogloeaceae; genus Azoarcus; species Azoarcus sp. CIB. The sequence goes on along the minus strand of NZ_CP011072.1, from coordinate 3,609,696 downwards.
CGTAGATGATGCCGATGACCCCGAGGGGAACGCGCATCTTGCCGACCTGGATGCCGGAGGGGCGGCGCTTGACGTCCGTGATCTCGCCAACCGGGTCGGGCAGCGCCGCGACCTGTTCCAGGCCTTGGGCCATCGCTTCGATGCCCTTTGCGTTGAGGGTGAGGCGGTCGATCATCGCCGGCTCGAGTCCGGCTGCGCGAGCTTCTTCGAGGTCGCGCGCATTCGCGGCGAGAAGCTCCTCGCGGCGCTCGCGGATTGCGGCGGCCATCGCGCATAGAGCCGCATTCTTGTCGGCGGTCGATGCGCGGGCGAGCTGGCGCGAAGCGGCGCGGGCCTGGCGGCCTAGCGTCTGCATGTATTCCTGAATGTCCATGGAGATTCCGGTGTTGCCGTGCAAAAGAGCATTAGAGCACCGAACGGTGCCGCGCGGCCAGTGCCGGAAACAGCATGCGGGAAACAGTTAGCGGCGGACGAGTCTGAGCGCGAGCTGGAGGAATTCGTCCCACACGTCGCCGGGGGCAAGGCCCTTGATGATGCGGTCGATGCGCGCGGCGTGCAGCAGCGCGGCGCGCAGCAGCGCCGGCTTGAGGCGCGGCAGCGCGCGCTGGATCGCCTGGCGGCGCCGTTCGTCGAAGACGCGCTCGGCCTTGAGCAGGGCCGGTAGTTGCTGGCCGGACGCGACGCCGGAGCTGAGGTTTGCGAGCGTGCGGATTTCGTTCGCGAGCGCCCATAGCACGAGCGGTGGAGCCGATCCCTCGCCCTGCAGGCCTTCGAGCAGGCGCGTGCAGCGCACGGGGTCGCCTTCAAGCAGCGCGTGGCGTAGTTTGTCGATGTCGTAGCGCGCGACGTTGAGGACCGCGTCCTGCACGTGTTCCAGCGTCAGGCGTCCTTCCCCGTGCAGCAGGCCCAGCTTGAGGATCTCCTGGTGCGCCGCGAGGAGGTTGCCTTCGACGTGCTCGGCAATGAAGGCGAGCGCCTCGGCCGGCGCCGACTGATTCTGGCGCGCGAGACGGCCGGCGATCCATTCCGGCAGTCGCTCGCGTTCGGGGGCGTTGAGCTCGACCGCGATGCCGGCATCGCACAGGACTGTAAACCAAGATGCTTTGCGCGCAGCCCAGTCGAGTTCGGGCAGGGTGATGAGGGTGACGATGCCGCCGCCGGGGTTGCGCGCATGCCGTTGCAGTGCGTCGCCGCCCTCGCGGCCGGGCTTCCCATTGGGGATGCGCAGGTCGATGAGCTTGGAGCCGCCGAAAAGCGAGAAATTGCCGGCCGCCGCGCTCAGGCTGTCCCAGCGGAACCCTTGTCCGACGACCAGCGTTTCCCTTTCCTCGAAGCCCTGGCGGCGGGCCGCCGCGCGGATCAGGTCGGCCGCTTCAAGTACGAGCAGCGGCTCGTTGCCATGCAGCAGATAAAGCGGGGCGAGCGGCTTGTCGAGGAGGGCGGGCAGTTGGTCCGGACGCAGGATCACGGTTTGACGACAGCGAGTCGGCGCATGAGCTGGTCGACGAGGTCACCCTGCATGTCACGGTAGAGCAGGGCTTCTTCCTGTTCTTTGGCGAGCACCTGCGAATCGTCGTAGGTGTATTCGCGCTTGGCCGAAATCGTGGTCGGCCGGATGCGTTCGGTGCCCGCGCGGTCGACCAGCCGGAAGGTGAGGACGTGGCGCAGTTCGTACTCGCGCACCTTGCCTGCCCCCGTCAGGGTGAGGATCTCGCGCTCGGGTTGATTGCGCAGGATCTCGAGCTTCACCTCGGCCTTGGCCGGGTCGTCGACGATTTCTGTCGTGCCGCTGGTGCGAATGCGCCGGCGCAGCGCAGCGCCGAACTCGCTCTGGGCGCTGACGCCGACATGGATGGTCGAGAACGCGAGCGGACGTGGCCCGCGCAACTGGAATCCGCAGCCGGCCAGCGGCGCTACGGCGAGGGCGCCGAAGGCCAGCAGCAGGCTGCGGCGGGAGCGGGAAGGGGGCATCCGCAGGAGTCCTCAGACCACGATGTTGACGAGACGGCCGGGCACGACCACGACCTTGCGCGGCGGCTTGCCTTCCATGAATTTCTGCGCCGCCTCGGAGGCCAGCGCGATCGCCTCGATCTGCGACGAGCTTGCGTCCGCTGCCACCTTGATGTTGCCGCGCAGCTTGCCATTGACCTGCAGCACGAGGTCGAGCTCGTCCTGCTTGAGTGCGGCGTCCGACGGTTCCGGCCAGCTCGCGTCGAGGATGTCGCCGGCGAAGCCGCAGTCTTGCCACAGTGCGTGCGCGACGTGCGGTGTGATCGGGGCGAGCAGCCGCAGCAGGATCGACAGGCCTTCCTCGGCGACTTCGGCGTGGGCGGCGCCGTTGTCGCGCGGAGCCTTTTCGAGTGCGTTGAGGGTCTTCATCGCCGCCGAGACGACGGTGTTGAACTGGTGCTTGCCGAAGTCGTAGTTCGCCTGCTTGAGGCAGGTGTGGATCTCGCGGCGCACGGACGCGAGGGCGTCGGGCAGCTGGGCGGTCGCAAGCGTGCGCGTGGCCGGGAGCTGTGCGCGGAATTCGTTGGCGAAGCTGTGGCCGAAAGCCCACACGCGCCGCAGGAAGCGATAGGCGCCCTCGACGCCGGAATCGGACCATTCAAGCTGCTGGTCTGGTGGCGCGGCGAAGATGATGAACAGGCGCGCGGTGTCGGCGCCGTACTGATCGACCAGGGCTTGCGGATCGACGCCGTTGTTCTTCGACTTCGACATCTTCTCGGTGCCGCCGATGACGACCGGCTGGCCGTCGGCGGCGAGTTTCGCCACGGCGATGCGGCCCTTGTCGTCACGTTCGATCTGGACGTCGGCGGGGTTGATCCACTGTTTCTTGCCGCCGTCGGCGTCGCGATAGTAGGTCTCGGCGACGACCATGCCTTGAGTGAGCAGGTTCGTGAAGGGCTCGGAGACGTTCACCAAGCCTTCGTCGCGCATCGCGCGGGTGAAGAAGCGCGAGTAGAGCAGGTGCAGGATCGCGTGCTCGATGCCGCCGATGTACTGGTCGACCGGCGCCCAGTAGTTCACGCGTCCGTCGACCATCGCTTTGTCGTTGTCGGGCGAGGCATAGCGCAGGAAGTACCACGAGGACTCGACGAAGGTGTCCATCGTGTCGGTCTCGCGGCGAGCGGGCTTGCCGCACTGCGGGCAGCTGCACTGGTAGAACTCAGGCATTTTCGCGAGCGGTGAGCCGCGGCCGGTAACTTCGACATTTTCAGGCAGCACCACCGGCAGTTGCTCGTCCGGTACTGGCACATTGCCGCAGTCGTCGCAGTTGATCATCGGGATCGGGCAGCCCCAGTAGCGCTGGCGCGAGATGCCCCAGTCGCGCAGGCGATACTGCGTGCGCTTGGCGCCGAGGCCCTTTTCCGCAAGATCGGCGGAAATCGCGTCGACGGCATCCTGGAAGTGCAGGCCATCGTACTTTCCGGAATTCACGAGACGGCCGTGCTCGCTGTAGGCGTCCTGCCACGGCGCGGTGGTGTCGAGATAGGCATCGCGCGTGGAGCCCACGACCATCCGGATCGGCAGGTGGTATTTCATCGCAAACGCGAAGTCGCGCTCGTCGTGCGCCGGAACGGCCATGACCGCGCCTTCGCCGTACCCCATCAGCACGTAGTTCGCGACCCAGACGTCCATGAACTCGCCGGAGATCGGATGGACGACGCGCAGGCCGGTCGGCATGCCCTTCTTCTCCATCGTCGCGAGGTCGGCCTCGGCGACGCCGCCGTGGCGGCATTCGTCGATGAATGCGGCGAGTTCCGGGTTGTTCGCCGCCGCCTGCAGCGCAAGTGGGTGCTCGGCCGCAACGGCGACGTAAGTCGCACCCATGAGCGTGTCGGCGCGGGTGGTGAACACCTTCAGGACGCCGGATTTGCCGATCGTCGACAGGTCGTAGGGGAAATGCACTTCGACGCCTTCGGAACGGCCGATCCAGTTCTTCTGCATCAGCTTGACCTGCTCGGGCCAGCCGGGCAGGGCGTCGAGCGCGTCGAGAAGTTCATCCGCGTAAGCGGTGATCTTCATGTAATACATGGGGATTTCGCGCTTTTCGACGACGGCGCCGCTGCGCCAGCCCTTGCCGTCGATGACCTGCTCGTTGGCGAGCACGGTCTCGTCGACCGGATCCCAGTTCACGGTGCCGAGCTTCTTGTAGATCAGGCCCTTCTTGTACAAGCGCGTGAACAGCCACTGTTCCCAGCGGTAGTAGTCGGGTTTGCAGGTGGCGAGTTCGCGGGACCAGTCGATCGCGAAACCGAGACGCTTGAGCTGCGCCTTCATGTAGTCGATGTTCGCGTAGGTCCACTTTGCCGGCGGCACGTTGTTCTGGATCGCGGCGTTCTCGGCCGGCATGCCGAAGGCGTCCCAGCCCATCGGTTGCAGGACGTTGTAGCCGCGCATGCGGTGGTAGCGCGCGAGCACGTCGCCGATCGTGTAGTTGCGCACGTGGCCCATGTGCAGCTTGCCCGACGGGTAGGGGAACATGCTCAGGCAGTAGTACTTGGGCTTGCCCGCGTCTTCGGTGACGCGGAAGGCCTGGGCGGATTCCCAGTGCTGCTGGGCGGCGGATTCGACCGTGGCGGGGGTGTATTTGTCCTGCATTTGCGGGCGAGAGTCGAGACGTGGAAAACGCGCGAGTATACCGCGAAGCCGTTGAGCCTCGTGCGGCGTCTCTGCTTGCCACGTCCGGGAGGGCTGTGGGCGGACAAAAAAAAGCATCCGGAGGGAGCCGGATGCTTAATCTCCTTTGAAGGAGAGGGAGGAAGACGGTGTCGCGGCGTGGGCCGCGGAGGTTCGGATTTCAGGCGGCCTTGCGCGGGGCGCCGGCCTGGCGCTGCCAGTTGGCTGAGAAGACGGAGACCATGTCTTCCATCGCCGTCAGCGGCAGGCGCCAGATGCGGTTCTGGCAACGCACGATCGGCGTCACGCGCGGGGCGCAGAAGGTGGCGCGCTCGCTTTCGAGCAGGCGCTGGAAGGCGCTCATCGCTTCGCCCCAGTATTCGGAATTGCCCACCCACTCCGTGGCCGCGGTCGCCTCGCGCACGGCCTGGTGCCAGAGCATCGTGGCGCGCTCGATGGTTACGCCGGCCTTGCGGGCATACCAGGGCAGTAGTTTCGGGGTTTTCATGGTCGGGTTCTCCTGATGGCCATCGTCGGCCAGTTCTTGCGTCGCGCGGATCGGCCTCTTGAGCCGGCCGTGTAGGGCGCGGTTAGTGCGATGCAGCATCGAAATTGGTTGCAATTTTCTTCGTTTCGGCGGCGCGATTCCTTGATATTTCTCAACGAATTGCTGCTCTGCACAATTCAAAAGTACGCCGATCGTTATACGTTTTCAACTGTATGTTGCATTGCCACAACGGTTTCCAGGTTCAACTGAATCGGTTTTTGGGCCTCGTCCTGGTCCGGGGGCGACGATCCGGGAAGAAACAAGGTGCCGCTCCCGGTTAGAATCGCGGCCTGAACAGGAAGCCCGCATGTCCGATCTGCTCGCCAATCTCAATCCCGAACAACTCCAAGCCGTCACCCTTCCGCCTCAGCATGCGCTGATCCTTGCCGGTGCAGGTTCGGGCAAGACCCGCGTCCTCACGACCCGCATCGCGTGGCTGGTGCAGACCGGGCAGGCCGATCCGCAAGGCGTTCTCGCGGTGACCTTCACCAACAAGGCGGCGAAGGAGCTGCTGGGCCGCCTGTCGGCGATGCTGCCGCTGTCCTTCGGCCATTCCGCACGCGGAATGTGGATCGGCACCTTTCACGGGCTGTGCAACCGCCTGCTGCGTGCGCACCACCGTGACGCCGGTTTGCCGCAGTTGTTCCAGATCCTCGATTCCGGCGACCAACTCGCCGCGATCAAGCGTCTGCTGAAGGCGCTCAACGTCGATGACGAGAAGTTTCCGCCGCGCGAACTGCAACATTTCATCAATGCCCAGAAAGAAGCCGGTCTGCGTCCGCATGCCGTCGAAGCCTGGGACGATTACACCCGACGCCGGGTGGAGCTTTTCGCGGAGTATGAGGCGCAATGCCAACGCGAGTCTGTTGTGGATTTTGCGGAGTTGCTGCTGCGCACGTACGAGTTGCTGGAGCGCAATGAACCGATCCGTCGTCACTACCAGCGTCGATTCCGTCACATCCTGGTCGACGAGTTCCAGGACACGAACCGCCTGCAGTACCGCTGGCTGAAGCTGCTCGCCGACGACGGGCGTGAAGGCGGCGCCACGTTGTTCTGCGTGGGTGACGACGATCAGTCGATCTACCGCTTCCGCGGCGCGGAAGTCGGCAACATGCGCGACTTCGAGCGCGAGTTCCGCGTCGCCAACGTGATCCGGCTGGAACAGAACTACCGCTCGCACGGCAACATCCTCGACGCGGCGAACGCGATCATCCGCCACAACACTGCCCGGCTGGGCAAGAACCTGTGGACCGAACGCGGTGCGGGCGAACCGATCCGCGTGTTCGAGGCCTATGCGGACATGGACGAGGCGCGCTGGATCGTCGAAGAGATCCAGTCGCTGGTGCGCGACGGCATGAGTCGGTCGGACGTCGCGCTGCTCTATCGTTCGAATGCGCAGTCGCGCGTGCTCGAACACCAGCTGTTTTCGGCGGGCATCGCGTATCGCGTCTATGGCGGTCTGCGCTTCTTCGAGCGTCAGGAGATCAAGCATGCGCTGGCCTACCTGCGCCTGATCGCCAATCCCGACGACGACACGGCGTTCAGCCGCGTCGTGAATTTTCCGACGCGGGGCATCGGTGCGCGTTCCCTCGAAGCGCTGCAGGACGCTGCGCGTACCTGGAACGCGAGCCTGTACTCGACGGTGCCGCACCTTTCGGGCAAGCCGGGGACGGTGCTGGCGCAGTTTGTGCGCCTTGTCGAGGATCTGCGCCGCGACACGTCACGTCTGCCGCTTCCCGAACTCGTGGACCATGTGCTTGACGCCAGCGGCCTGCGTGATTTCTATCGCAGCGAGAAGGAAGGGCAGGAGCGGCTGGAGAACCTCGACGAAGTCATCAACGCGGCGGCGAACTTCCTCGGCGAGTCGGGCGCGGATGCCGAGGCGCTCGCGCAGCCGCATGCGCTGCTGGCCGATTTTCTCGCCCACGCGTCGCTCGAGGCGGGCGAGCATCAGGCCGACGCCGGCAGCGATGCCGTGCAGTTGATGACCGTGCATTCGTCGAAGGGGCTGGAGTTCGACGTGGTCTTCCTCACGGGGCTCGAGGAAGGTTTGTTCCCGCACGAAAACAGTGCGCTCGAGAACGAGGGGCTGGAGGAGGAGCGGCGCCTGATGTATGTCGCGGTAACGCGGGCGCGCGAGCGGCTGTACCTGAGTTTTGCGCAGAGCCGCATGCTGCACGGCCAGACGCGCTACAACCTGCGCTCGCGCTTCCTCGAGGAAATTCCCGAAGGGCTGGTGAAATGGCTTTCGCCGCCCAGCCCGCGCAGCATGGGCGCGCGCAGTGGTGCGGGGATGCGCGTCGAGCCCGCGCGCTCGGGATTCGTGTCCAAGTCGGTGCAGGCGTCGCCGCGAAGCCAGGATCTGGGTGGCCTGCGGGTCGGCCAGCTGGTGACCCATGCGAAGTTCGGCCAGGGGGTGATCGTTGCGGCCGAGGGTAGTGGCGCCGATGCGCGGGTGCAGATCAATTTTGGCTCGGCCGGCATCAAGTGGCTGATGCTGGCCGTGGCGAAGCTCAGTCCCGCCTGATGTGATGGGTAGCGCCCCGCCGCGACGCGGGGCGCCGGGTCGTGCCGGGCTCAGGCCCCGTAGGTGCGCGCGAGCCGGTCGTGGAGCGCGACGTATTCCTGCGCGAGCTTGTGCTTTGGGTCGAGATGGATCATCGGGCGCGACTGCTCGTGCGACTCCTTGATCTTCACCGATGCCGAGAGGTAGGGAGCCAGCACCGGCAAGCCTTCGTCGATCAGCTCTTGTACGACCTTCTGCGGCAGGCCGGCGCGAGCCTGGAACTGGTTAACGACGATGCCTTCCACCGACAGGTCGCGGTTGTGGTCGGCCCGGATCTCCTGCACGTTCTCGAGGAGCGCATACAGCGCGCGCCGCGAGAACTCGTCGCAGTCGAAGGGGATCAGGCAGCTGTCCGCAGCAATCAGCGCGGAGCGGGTGTAGAAGTTCAGCGCGGGTGGGGTGTCGATGTAGACGACGTCGTAGTCATCGGCAAGCTCGGCGAGTGCGTCGCGCAGCTTGTAGATCTTGTAGCGCGACTCGAGCTTGCCCTGGAGGTCTTCGAGGCCCGGATGCGACGGCATCACGTCGAGGTTGGGGAAGGGGCTCGCGACGATGAATTCTTTGATCTTCTTCGGGTTGAGCTTGAAATTCAGTGTCTGATCGAAGAAGTCGGCGAGCGTGGTCTCGAGGTTTTCCCCGGAAATGCCGAGCACGTACTGGGTCGAATTCCCCTGCGGGTCGAGGTCCACCACCAGCGTGCGTTTGCCCTGGTGGGCACTGATCGCCGCCAGGTTGCAGGTAATGGTCGACTTGCCGACACCGCCTTTCTGATTGAACACCACGCGTCGCATCTTGGATTCCCTTATCGAGTCGGGTGAGATTGTGCCAAAAAATGTCGGCCGGGATACGGTTTCCGGGGGCATGGCAGGCCATTTGTCCACGTTGCGGGGGTCATCGGGTTTACCCGTACAGGGCCACTGCCCAAGCCCATGGACCTGCGCTACACTTGCGCCTCGCCGAGCGTGGTGCCGGTGCGGCGTTGATGCCGCTCCCGCGCGAGAGCTCCGCCGTCCGATCTGTGCGATTGCTCCCGGCTCCGGGAGCCCAGGACGGAATATGCCGGACAGCTGCGGATGATCGCAATTGGCGAAACGCCCGGACGGGCGTAGGTTTATCGCCGCGCAGGAAAGACACCTCAGGAACAACACATCTCACCGACCCGGAGAGGGGGAACAATGGATCAGGATTTCATCGCAGCGGCACTCGAATATCACCGTTCGCCGACGCGCGGCAAGATTTCGGTCGTTCCGACCAAGAGCCTCACGAACCAGCGCGATTTGGCGCTGGCTTACTCGCCCGGCGTCGCCGCGGCGTGCGACGCGATCGTCGAGGATCCGGCGAACGCGCGCGAATACACCTCGCGCGGCAACCTCGTTGCGGTCGTCACCAACGGCACAGCGGTGCTCGGTCTGGGCAACATCGGTCCGCTCGCCTCGAAGCCGGTCATGGAAGGTAAGGGCTGCCTGTTCAAGAAATTCGCCGGTATCGATGTGTTCGACATCGAACTGGCCGAGAACGACCCCGATAAGCTCATCGAGATCATCGCCGCACTCGAGCCCACGCTCGGTGGCATCAACCTCGAAGACATCAAGGCGCCCGAGTGCTTCTATATCGAGAAGAAGCTGCGCGAGCGTATGAAGATCCCGGTCTTCCACGATGACCAGCACGGTACTGCGATCATCTCCACAGCCGGCCTCATCAACGGCCTGAAGGTCATCGGCAAGGACATCGCGAAGGTCAAGCTCGTGTGTTCCGGCGCCGGCGCCGCCGCAATCGCCTGCCTGGACCTGATGGTTGCGCTCGGTCTCCAGCGCGAAAACGTCTACGTCTGCGACTCCAAGGGCGTGATCTACGTCGGGCGTGAAGACAACATGGAGGCCAACAAGGCCCGTTACGCACAGAAGACCGACTCGCGCACCTTGGCCGATGTGATGGTTGGCGCGGACGTGTTCCTCGGCCTGTCCACCGCGGGCGTGCTGAAGCCCGAGATGGTCGCTTCGATGGCCGACACGCCGCTGATCTTCGCGCTGGCCAACCCGAACCCCGAAATCCTGCCGGAAGATGCGAAGAAGGCGCGCCCCGACTGCATCATTGCGACCGGGCGTTCTGACTACGCCAACCAGGTGAACAATGTCCTGTGCTTCCCGTTCATCTTCCGTGGCGCACTCGACGTCGGCGCGACGACGATCAACGAGGAGATGAAGCTCGCGTGCGTGCGCGCGATCGCCGAGCTGGCTCAGGCGGAGCAGAGCGACATCGTGGCATCGGCCTATGGCGGCGCCGACCTGCGTTTCGGCCCCGAGTACATCATCCCGAAGCCCTTCGATCCGCGCCTGATCGTCAAGATCGCACCGGCCGTCGCGAAGGCCGCGATGGACTCGGGCGTCGCGACCAAGCCGATCGACGATCTGGCCGCTTACGCGGCGAGCCTGTCCGACTTCGTGTATCAGTCCGGCATCGTCATGAAGCCGGTGTTCGCCGCAGCGAAGCGCGTGCCGGCCGAGTTCAAGCGCGTGCTGTACTCTGAAGGTGAGGACGAGCGTGTCCTGCACGCTGCGCGCGTCGTCATCGAGGAAAACCTCGCCCGTCCGATCCTCATCGGCCGCCCGAGCGTCATCGAGATGCGCATCCAGAAGATCGGCCTGAACCTCGTTCCGGGCCGCGACTTCGACATCATCAATCCGGAATCGGACCCGCGCTACAAGGAGCTGTGGCAGGAATACCACCGCATGATGTGTCGCGACGGCGTCACGCCCGAGCTGGCGAAGGCCAAGATGCGCCGCGACACGACGCTCATCGGCTGCATGGTCCTGCGCCGTGGCGACGCGGACGCGCTGGTGTGCGGCACCTTCGGCTCCTACGACTACCACTTCAAGCAGGTTGAGGACGTGATCGGCCTCAAGCCGGGTGCGAAGCTCTTCGCGTCGATGAGCCTGCTGCTGCTGCCCAAGCGCACGCTGGCGATCACCGACCCGTACGTGAACGAGAATCCGGACGCGGAGGAGGTGGCCGAGATCGCGCGCATGGCCGCCGAAGAGCTGCGCCGCTTCGGCATCGAGCCGCGTGTTGCGCTGGTGTCGCACTCCAACTTCGGCAGTTCGAACTCCGCCTCTGCACGCAAGATGCGCCAGGCGGCGGCGATCCTGCGCGAAGCGGCCCCCGGCCTCGAGTGCGACGGCGAGATGCATGGTGATTCGGCGCTGTCGCCGGAGATCCGCGCCAAGGCCAACGCTGAGTCGACGCTGGTCGGTGAGGCCAACCTGGTCGTGATGCCGAACATTGACGCTGCCAACATCTCCTTCAACATGATGAAGATGGCCAACAGCGACGGCGTTTCGATCGGCCCGATGCTGCTGGGCGCGCGCCTGCCGGTGCACATCCTGACGCCGTCCGCGACGGTGCGTCGTCTCGTGAACATTACCGCCGTGTCGGTGGTTGACGCCTACGAGCAGCGCATGCAGTCGAGCGCTGCCGTGTAAACGTCAAGAACTGCGCAGTCGGGATTCGGATCCGGATTCCGACTGCGCATACTTTCCGGGGAGGCCGGGGAATCGATCATGCAAAGACTGCTGATCATCCTCGGCCTTCTCGTTCTCGCCGCCGGGCTGTTCTGGCCCTGGCTTGCCAGGATTCCGTTCGGTCGTCTGCCGGGCGATATCCACATCCATCGCGACGGTTTCGATTTCTTCTTCCCGATTACGACGGGTCTGCTCGTCTCCGCCATCCTGAGTCTGCTTATCTGGCTGTTCCGGCGTTAACAGGGTTTACAATCCCCATAACATTTCCGGAAGAAGGGACTTTGACATGACTCACGCGATTCGCTTCCATCAGACCGGTGGCGCCGAAGTGCTCCGGTGGGAAGCTGTCGATGTCGGCGCGCCGGCCGCGGGTGAGGTGACCGTCCGTCATCACGCGATCGGCCTGAACTATATCGATACCTATCATCGTAGCGGGCTGTATCCGGTGCCTCTGCCCTCCGGCCTGGGTCTGGAAGGCGCGGGAGTGGTCGAGGCCGTGGGCGAGGGCGTCACCGACGTCGTGCCGGGGGATCGGGTGGCCTACGCCGGCGGCCCGCTCGGAGCCTATTCCGAAGTGCGCAACCTGCCCGCGCATCGCGTGGTGAAGCTGCCCGCGGCGCTAACCTTCGAGCAGGGTGCGGCGATGATGCTGCAGGGGCTCACGGCACAATACCTGCTGCGTCGCACCTACCGTGTGCAGGCGGGCGATACGGTGCTAATCCACGCCGCGGCGGGCGGTGTCGGCCTGATCGCCTGCCAGTGGGCGAAGGCGCTGGGCGCTACCGTGATCGGCACGGTCGGATCCGACGCCAAGGCCGAGCTGGCGCGCGCCCACGGGTGCGACCATCCGATCGTTTACACGCGCGAGAATTTCAATGAACGGGTCCGCGAGATCACCGGCGGTGCGGGCGTGCCTGTCGTGTACGACTCGATCGGCAAGGACACCTTCATGGACTCGCTGCGCTGCCTGCGCCCGCTGGGCATGATGGTGCTGTTCGGCGCGGCGTCCGGGCCGGTGCCGCCGTTCGACCCCAACCTGCTGAACACGCTGGGCTCGCTCTACTTAACGCGTCCCGGCATCGCGGCCTACACCGCGAAACGCGAGGATCTCGTGGCGATGGCGAACGAGCTCTTCGACGTGGTCGACTCGGGCAAGGTGAGGATCGAGATCAATCAGCGGTACGCCCTGAAAGATGCAGCCCAGGCGCACCTCGACCTCGAGGCGCGTCGCACCACCGGTTCGACGATCCTGTTGCCTTGAGCGGTGGGAGTAACATGACACTCAAATCCGGTTCATCGCGGCGGGCATGCGTCGCGATCGCGATCCTGCTGGCACTGCCGCTCGCGCCCTTGGCCGTGGCACAGTCGGGGCCGTCCTCCGCGATGGACCCTGCGCGTACGGCATCGCTGTCGGCGGCAAGCCGCCGTATTGAGGATCACTTCGTTGCCGAGGTCGCGCGCATTACGGGTACGACGCCGGCCCGCGTGCGCCGGGCGATGCCCGACGAGCGGCGCATCACGTCGGCTGCATCGCGCCTGATCTCGGCTCTGGAGCTTGACTTGGGCGCGCCGCTCACGCCTGAGCAGCGGGCTGAAATCCTCGAAGCGGACCAGTCGCGCAAGCTCTCCCTGATGAAGGCGCGCGAGGCGGCAGGCGGGCGCTGACTTCTTGCGGCTGCCTGTCCGACCGACGGTAGTCGTGGCGGAAATGGCGCTCGGGGGTATTGGGCGATCGGGTAAAATTCGCCGATGACTGCTTCTCACGAACCCCGCTTCATCCACCTTCGCCTGCACTCCGAGTACTCGATCTCCGACGGCATCGTCCAGATCGACCAAGCGATCGCCCGCGCGGCGGCCGACGGCATGCCGGCACTGGGGATCTCCGACCTCGCCAACCTGTTCGGCATGGTCAAGTTCTACAAGGGCGCACGCGGGAAGGGCATGAAGCCGATCATCGGCGTCGATGCCTGGATCACCAACGACACCGATCGCGACAAGCCCTTCCGCGCCCTGCTGATCTGCAAGAACCGCAAGGGCTACGGGCAGATGTGTGAGCTGCTGACCCGCGCCTTCCTCGACAACAAGTACCGCGGGCGTGCCGAAATTCGCCGCGACTGGTTCGCCGACGGCGCTGCGTCCGACCTGCTGTGTCTGTCCGGTGCACGCGAAGGGGAAGTGGGGCAGGCACTGGCGAACGGCAACGTCGAACTTGCCGATCGGCTCGCCGCCGAATGGGCCGCATTGTTCCCGGACGCCTACTACATCGAGTTGCAGCGCGCAGGCCATGCGGGTGCGGAGGGTTACGTGCGTCAGGCCGTGCAACTGGCCGGCAGGCTGGGGTTGCCGGTGGTGGCGACCCACCCCGTGCAATTCCTCAAGCGCGAGGACTTCAAGGCCCACGAGGCGCGCGTATGCATCGCGCAGGGTTATGTGCTGGCCGACAAGCGTCGCCCGCGCGACTACACCGAGGAGCAGTACCTCAAGAGTCAGGACGAGATGTGCGAGTTGTTCGCCGACATCCCGGAGGCACTTGAGAACTCCGTCGAGATCGCACGCCGCTGCTCGCTGACGGTGCAACTGGGCAAGAACTTCCTGCCGCAGTTCCCGACGCCGGAAGGGATGACGCTCGACGACTTCCTCGTCGCCGAGGCCAAGGCCGGCCTCGAAGTGCGCCTGCAGGAGCTGTATCCGGACGAAGCCGAACGCGAGCGCCAGCGTCCGACCTACGAGGCGCGGCTCAGGTTCGAGACCGACACCATCATCCAGATGGGCTTCCCCGGCTACTTCCTGATCGTTGCAGACTTCATCAACTGGGGCAAGCAGAATGGCGTGCCGGTCGGACCGGGGCGGGGCTCGGGTGCGGGCTCGCTGGTGGCGTACAGCCTGCGCATCACCGACATCGATCCGCTCGCCTACGCGCTGCTGTTCGAGCGTTTCCTGAACCCCGAGCGGGTGTCGATGCCCGACTTCGACATCGACTTCTGCCAGGACAACCGCTATCGCGTCATCGAGTACGTGCGCGAGCGCTACGGCAAGGACGCGGTCAGCCAGATCGTCACCTTCGGCACGATGGCCTCGAAGGCCGTCGTGCGAGACGTCGGCCGGGTGCTCGATCTGCCCTACGGCCTGTGCGACCGGCTCTCCAAGCTGATTCCGATCGAAGGCGCGAAGCCCGTTTCGTTGGCGAAGGCCTACGAGATGGAGTCGCAGATCGGCGAGATGATGAAGGACGGCAACGACGGCGAGTCGGTGCAGGAGCTGTGGAGCCTGGCCGAGCCGCTTGAAGGTTTGAGCCGAAACGTCGGCATGCACGCTGGCGGCGTGCTGATCGCGCCGGGCAAGCTCACCGACTTCTGTCCGTTGTACATCGCCGACGGGGACGACGCGACGCCCGTGTCGCAGTTCGATAAGGACGACGTGGAAGCCGTCGGCCTCGTGAAGTTCGACTTCCTAGGCCTGCGCAACCTCACCATCATCGAACTCGCAGTCGAGTACGTCGAGCGGCTCACCGGCACCAAGCCCGACCTGGCCGCCTTGCCCTTCACCGACCCCGCCGCCTACCAGATCCTGAAAGACGCGAACACCACCGCGATCTTCCAGGTGGAATCGGACGGGATGAAGAAGCTCCTCAAGAAGCTTGCCCCCGACCGTTTCGAGGACATTATCGCGGTGCTGGCGCTCTACCGTCCGGGGCCGCTCGGCTCGGGCATGGTGGACGACTTCATCCTGCGCAAGAAAGGTCAGCAGGAGATCGACTACTTCCATCCGGACCTCAAGCCCTGCCTCGAGCCGACCTACGGCGTGATCGTGTATCAAGAACAAGTGATGCAGATCTCGCAGATCATCGGCGGCTACACGCTCGGCGGCGCCGACATGCTGCGCCGCGCGATGGGCAAGAAGAAGGCCGACGAGATGGCCAAGCACCGCGAGACCATCGCGGCTGGCGCGAAGCAGAAGGGCTACGATCCGGCGCTCGCCGAGCAGCTTTTCGACCTGATGACGAAGTTCGCGGAGTACGGCTTCAACAAGTCGCACACCGCCGCCTACGCGGTCGTCACCTACCACACGGCGTGGCTCAAGGCGCATCACTGCGCGGCCTTCATGGCTGCGACGATGTCGGCGGACCTCGACAACACGGATACGATCAAGATCTTCTTCGAGGACTCGCTCGCCAACGGGCTGACGATCTTGCCGCCCGACGTGAACCAGTCGGACTACCGTTTCGTCCCGACCGACCGCAAGACGATCCGCTACGGTCTCGGCGCGGTGAAGGGTGTGGGCGAGCCGGCCGTGCGCTCCATCCTCGACGCGCGCAAGAAAGATGGACCGTACAAGGATCTGTTCGATTTCTGCGCGCGTGTAGATCGGCGCATGGTCAATCGGCGCGTGATCGAGGCGCTGATCCGTTCGGGCGCATTCGATACCGTCGCGCCCAGCGGCACCGCAGACCGCGCCCGCCTGCTCGCAACCGTCGGGCTGGCGATGGAGGCCGCCGAGCAGGCGGCGGCGAACGCGATGCAGGGCGGCCTGTTCGATCTCGTGCCGGAGGCGGCCGGTGCGGCGCCCCAATACGTGACCGTGCGCTCGTGGACGGAGCGCGAGCGGCTGAAGGAAGAGAAGACCGCGATCGGCTTCTTCCTTTCGGGTCATCCGTTCAACAGCTTCCGCGAGGAGGTGCGACGTTTCATCCGGCGCCCGCTGTCGCAGCTCGAACCCTCGCGCGACCTCGCGATGCTGGCGGGGGTGGTGATGGACGTGCGCACGAAGATGACGAACCGCGGCAAGATGGCCTTTGTCGTGCTCGACGACGGCTCTCAGGTGCGCGAGGTTTCGGTCTTCTCCGAAGTCTTCGATTCGAACCGGACCAAGATCGTCACCGACGAAGTGTTGGTGGTCGAAGGCAAGGTCAGCAACGACGACTTCACGGGCGGGTTGCGCATCGTCGCCGACAAGCTGCTGTCGCTAGGCGAGGCGCGTTCGCGCTTTGCCAGGGCACTTCAGATCAGCGTGAATGGCGAAGTGAAGCGTGCGGGCGGGGCTGCCGCA
Organism: Azoarcus sp. CIB; assembly: GCF_001190925.1. NCBI lineage: Bacteria > Pseudomonadati > Pseudomonadota > Betaproteobacteria > Rhodocyclales > Zoogloeaceae > Azoarcus > Azoarcus sp. CIB. The sequence goes on along the minus strand of NZ_CP011072.1, from coordinate 3,593,396 downwards.
GCGGCGGATAAGCTCGAAACGCTGCTCTCGCCGTTCCGCGACGGCGTCTGCCCGATCTCGCTGCATTATCGCAACGAACAGGCCCAGGCGGAGCTGCCCCTCGGCGCGGCCTGGCGTGTGCGCCTCGACGACGCGCTGCTCGACAGCCTGCGCGAGTGGCTGCCGCCCGAATCGGTTGAGATCCTGTATCCGAGCTGACGCAGGACGAAAAAACGGCCGCGGCCCGTGAGGGCGCGGCCTTTGGGCTGATCCGCCAGGGAGCGGTCAGAGTTCCTTGGCGTGCTCGGCCAGGTACTCGGCGACGCCGGAGGTGCTGGCCTTCATGCCGGCCTTGCCCTTGTTCCAGCCGGCCGGGCAGACTTCGCCGTGCTCTTCGGTGAACTGCAGCGCATCGACCATGCGGATCATCTCGTCGATGTTGCGGCCCAGCGGCAGGTCGTTGACGACCTGGTGCCGCACGACGCCGTTCTTGTCGATCAGGAAGGAGCCGCGGAAGGCAACGCCGCCTTCGGCTTCGACATCATAGGCGCGGCAGATCTCGTGCTTCACGTCGGCGACCAGCGTGTACTGCACCTGGCCGATGCCGCCGTTGTTGACCGGGGTGTTCTTCCACGCGAGGTGGGTGAACTGGCTGTCGATCGACACGCCCAGCACTTCCACGCCGCGCTGCTTGAACTCGTCCAGGCGGTGATCGAAGGCGATCAGCTCCGACGGGCATACGAAGGTGAAGTCCAGCGGGTAGAAGAACACGACGGCATACTTGCCCTTCGTGACCTGCGAGAACGTGATGTTCGTGATTTCGTTGTTGCCGAGAACCGCGCTGGCGGTGAAATCCGGGGCCTTCTTGCCGACGAGGACTGCCATGTTTGTCGTCTCCAGAGTGGTTGAATGACCGGAGGATTATGTTGCCACGATTCGGAAAGTTCCAATTGCCTTTTGCATGGTTGGCCGATAGAAGTTTTCTATCGTGAGCCGGAGAGAATTGGCACTGTTTTTTCCCTGATTTCGATCATTGTTAAACTTTGTTTCTGCGTTACCGTAATACCTACGTATAAGTGAGACGCACGTCCGCCGGTGACCACGCGCACGCGCAGGAAGCAGAAACAGGACAACGCAGCCATGATGCAACGACTGAAGAACTCGCCGATCTGGGTCCGCCTGATGCTGGCGATCGGAACCCTCCTGATCGCCGTCGGTACGACCTTGGTCGTATGGGTGTCGGCGGAGCAGGAGAGCATGGCGATCAGCCAGTCCCATGACTTCGCCGAGACCATCAACCAGATGACGATGGCGACGCTGGTGTTCATGAAGAGCACCAAGACGATCAAGAAGCGTGCGATCTACCTCGATCAGGTGAAGAAGTCGTCGGGACTCACGGACATGCGGGTCGTTCGGGCGGAGCCGGTCATCCATCAGTTCGGCGACGGCGACGAAGACGAAATGAACGTCGGGCCCGACGAAAAGGCGGCGATCGACAGCGCCAAGCCCTTCTTCGACCTGCGCACCGACCCCGTCAAAGGCAAGATCCTGAAGGCGGTCTTCCCGGCGATCAATCGCACCAACTATCTCGGCAAGGACTGCACCGAGTGTCATGACGAGTACCCCGAAGGAACGGTGCTGGGGGCGGTGACGATGGAGGTCTCGCTCAACCGCATGGATGCGGCCGTCTCGGCTGCACGCTCCAAGTTGATCGGCGGCGCGCTCGCGGCGCTGGGCCTGATGATGGTCCTCATTTTCGTGTTCCTGCAGGCGGTAGTCGCGCGCCCGCTGGCCGAACTGTCCAGCCGGCTGCGCGACATTTCGGAAGGCGAGGGCGATCTCACGCAGCGTCTGCCGGTACGCGCCGAGGACGAGGTGGGCAAGGCCGCGGCCTACTTCAACAAGATGATGGAGAAACTGCAGGGCGTCATCCGCAACATTTCCTCGTCGGCCGATCAGGTTTCGAGCGCCGCCACCGATCTCCAGCGCGGGGCGGTCCAGATTCGCGCCGGGGCCGGTGAGCAGTCCGAAAAATCCGCTTCGGCGGCGTCGGCAGTCGAACAGATGGCTGCGAGCATCATGTCGGTCGCCCAGGCGAGTGGTGAGGTGCTCAAGGTCGCGCGCGACAGCCTGTCGCGCGCCGAAGCCGGCAATGCCGACGTGCGTGAGCTCACGGGAAGGCTGTCCGATGTCGAAAGTGCGGTGAGCAAGATGACCCAGACCGTCGGCGACTTCATCCACAACACCGATGCGATCTCGAGTCTGACCGCACAGGTAAAGGAGATCGCCGACCAGACCAACCTGCTGGCGCTCAACGCTGCCATCGAGGCCGCCCGCGCGGGCGAACACGGTAGAGGCTTTGCGGTCGTTGCAGACGAAGTGCGCAAACTCGCAGAGAAGTCCACCCGCTCGGCAAGCGACATCGACGACGTTACGCACAAGCTCAATAGCGGTTCGGTCGGCGTGCGTGAAGCGATCACGCAGGGGGCGCATGCGCTGGTGCTGATTCGCGAGTCGATGCTGAGGGTGTCCGAGGCTTTGCGCAGCAACATGGAGTCGGCCGGCGGTGTCACCGACGGAATGAACAGCATCGCCACGGCTACCGACGAACAGATGAAGGCGAGCACGCTGGCGGCCAGCAGCGTCGAGATGATTGCCGGGCTCGCACAGCAGACGAGCTCTTCGCTCGATGGTGTCGCGTGCGCGACGGCCAGCCTGGAGGCGTTGTCGGCACAGTTGCGCGACGAGATCCGGCGCTTCCGTATCTAGTGGTCTGCTTGTCGTTTCGGCGCCACACGGGTGGTTGCCGGTACATAGTCCAAAAGGTATAAGAAACATTCTGCTACAAATGAGGCAAGCCGTATCCGGAGCCTTGCCAAGGAGTTGAAATGAAGCGTCTTTTTGTTGTCGCCATAGCCCTCGCCGCGAGTGCAACGAGCCTGCCGGCCGCCGCGCTCGATGCCGCCGCCGCCGATGCGCTGGTTCGCAAGAGCAAGTGCCTGACCTGTCACGCCGTCGATAAGAAGAAGGACGGCCCCGCGTTCAAGGAAACCGCGGGCAAGTACAAGGGCAAGCCCGAGGCGATGGAGAAGCTCACCAAGCACGTCACGGTGCCGAGCAAGGTCAAGGTCGAGGGCAAGGAAGAAGACCACGAGACGCTGAAGACCGAGGATCCGGCGGCGGTCAAGAACGTCGTCGAGTGGATCCTTTCGCTTTGAAACGAATCCGGCGCGAAGCGGTCCCCGGCTGATCACAACAAGGAGGCGGGGCTTTTCCGCGTCTGCTCACAGGCAGGTCCGGAAAGCGGTACCCGCGGCCGGGGTTCGCTTTGCGCCGTGTGAAGCTGGGGCGAGACAGGGTGTCGTCGCCCCGGTGCATGAAGTACCAAAGGGGAGAAGTTGATGAGCAAGCAAGTAAGTGGCATCCGTAGGTGGATGCTGGCTGTGCTGGCCGGGGTAGCGCTAATCGGTCATGCATATGCCGCAAAGGACGTTGTCCAGGTTGGCGACGCGGTCTGTACGCGCTGCCACGACGAAGGCGAGGCCAAGCCGGTCCTGTCGATCGGCCAGACCCGCCACGGCACCATGGCGGACAAGAATGCCGGAACCTGTACCGCGTGCCACGGCGAGAGTCCGACGCACGTGAGTAAGCCGTCCGATGTGACGGAGCGCCCGAAACCCACCGTCAATTTCGGGCCGAAATCCTCGACGCCGATCGAGGAGCGCAACCAGGTCTGTCTGAACTGCCACCAGGGCGGCCAGCGCACGCATTGGCAGACCGGCGCGCACGCCGCTGCGAACATGGAGTGCACGTCGTGCCACAAGATCCATTCGTCGGAGGATCCGGTCCGCGACCGCCAGACCCAGCCCGATGTCTGCTTCAGTTGCCACAAGGAGCAGCGCGCGCAGGTGATGCGCCCGAACCACCATCCGATCCCCGAGCGCAAGGTCGTGTGCGTCGATTGCCACAACCCGCACGGTTCGGCCGGTCCGAAGCTGATGCAGCGCGACAGTGTTGTCGCCACCTGCTACACGTGCCACATGGAAAAGCGCGGGCCCTTCGTGCGCAGCCACCAGCCGGTGACGGAAGACTGCACGATCTGCCACACGCCGCATGGCAGTGTGAATGACAACCTGCTCAAGCAGCGTGCGCCATTCCTGTGCCAGCAGTGTCATGAGAACCAGACCCATCAGCAGATGGTGCCGAATCCGGAAGGGGCGGTGTCGGGGGCGGCTTCGTTCGCGACCAAGCTGATTGTCGGACGCGGCTGCCTGAACTGCCATACGAACATCCACGGCACCAACAACCCGTTCGATGACACGAACTCCGGCCGTGCGCTGCGCCGCTGACAGGGGAGGGAATGAACATGAAAGAGATCAATCGCGTTCGCGCCGTCAGCCTGAGCATCATCGCCGCATCGCTGTCGGCAGCATTCGCCCCGGCGTTTGCCGAGGACGATACCATCGCCCGCCTGATTCGCCCGGAGAGCTCGGTGCGCCTGGGTTTGGGCTACCTTACCGAAGACGCTGCGCGTTTCGGCCAGTATTCCGGCATGCCGGATCTCGGCCTCTACGCAATCGCCGACATCAACCTGGTTCGGCGCGACGATGATACGGGCCGCTGGTTGCTGCTCAACGGCCACAATCTCGGCCTGGACAACCGCAGCCTGCGCTTCGAGCACGGCGTTCAGGGCAGCTGGAAGTATTTCCTCGAATACGACCAGACTCCGCGCTTCTCGCAATACGACGTCAGGACCGGTGTGCAGGGTCTCGGCCACGATACGCTCGACGTGTTCGGTCCGGCGAGCCGCGCGCGCGACGTGCGCTTCAAGACCGCGCGGGAAGCCTTCACCGCCGGCGGGCAGTACGTTCTCGCCCCGGGCTGGAGCGTGCAGGTCAAGGCCAAACAGGATACGAAGGAAGGCCGGCGCCTGTTCGGCGTGTATCCGGGCAACTTCAACGTGGCCTTCCTCGGCGAGCCGATCGACCATACGATGCAGCAGCTCGATGTGGTCCTCGCGTATGCCGGGAAGGATCTGCAGGTGTCCGCCGGTTACTACGGCTCGTTCTTCGAGAACGGCAACTCGTCGATCAGGCTGACGGACATCGCCAACCCGAACCGCATCGCCCTGCCGCCCGACAACTACGCCCACCAGGTCTACCTCACTGGCGGATACAGTTTCACGCCGACGACGCGGGCAAACTTCAAGCTCGCCAGAAGCTTTGCCTATCAGCAGGACAAGTTCATCGTCCGTGCGGATCCTGGCAACAGGGACCTCGACGGCAAGGTCGAAACCACGCTCGCCCAGGTCGGCCTTAGTGCCCGGCCGCTTTCCGCTCTGACCATCGTCGCGGATTGGCGCCACGAGAATCGTGACGATCAGACCACGGCGCGGCGCTACTTCTCGACCACGGCATCGAGAACCTTTAGCGGCGTAAACGAAACGCGCGATTTCGAGGTCAATACCGGCAAGCTCGAGGCGCGCTACATGCTACCCGCGGGTTTCAAGGTGACCGCCGGGCTGGATTACGACGAGAAGAAGCGGGACGTTTACGCAGCGCGTCTCGTCACGACCCGCAAGCGCACGGAGGAAACCGCCTACCGTGTCGAGTTGTCGCGCTCGCTGTCGGCAACGCTCAACGGATCCCTGGCGTTTATTCAGAGTGAACGCAGCGGCTCGCATCTCGTCAAGGAGACGGCAACCGGTGCCGCGGCAACGTATTTTGCGGTGCCCTACCATCTGGCCGACCGCGATCGCGAGAAGGTCCGCGCACGTCTCGATTGGGCGCCCACCGAAACCTTGACGTTCCAGCTGACGGCCGACGCGTTCGACGACGATTTCAAGGACGGCGGATACGGCGTCGACAAGGGGCGCGGCACGTTCTGGTCGCTGGATGGGGCGTACGTATTCTCCGCAGGCTGGAGCACTCACGCCTGGGCTTCGCGCGAATACGCCCGCCAGGTCAATGCTGCGCGGTCGAGCGCCGATTGGCAGGCCAACCTCAAGTCACTGACCGAGGCGTTCGGCGTCGGCTTGCGCGGAGCTGTCGGCGAGAAGTGGAAGCTGGGGGGCGATCTTTCCTATTCGCACAACCTCAGCGGTTACGGGTTGAGCGGCAGCCCCGTGACGGTCGGGATCGCTGACGTGAAATACACGGTCACGGCGCTGGAGCTCTTTGCCGAATACGCCCTCAAGAAGGACGTGACGCTGCGCTTCGACGCGGTGCATAACCAGTGGAGCACGAACGACTGGGCATGGGCGCGGGCCTTCTACGTTGATGGAACGGTCGTTTCGCAGGACGAAACCCAGGAAACCACCTTCGTCGGCGCGTCGATGCGTTACAAGTGGCGTTAAGCGCACCTGACTGAGTGCGGAGCCCATCCGGTCGTAAGATCGGGTGGGCTTTTCCCTTTTCAACGGTCCCTTTACAGGGTCGGCAGCATCAGGAATCCGGTCTGCTCCGGCCGCTCCGCCGGACCCACGGCGACGCTTTCCACCCTGGCCTGCGACGGGCCGCGATGAGCCCATCGTACAAAGTGCTCGACGGCACCGGCCGACCCCGCCACCACAGCCTCGACGCTGCCGTCTGCGCGATTTCGCACCCAGCCGCACAGGCCAAGACGTTGGGCCTCCACGCGGGCGCTTGCGCGGAAGGCAACACCCTGCACGCGCCCCTGGATCATCAGGTGACGCATGACGTGATCGGTTTCATGCATAGGACACCTCCGCGTTCCGGCTCCCGCAGCGCTGCGCGCGCAGCAGGGCGTCGGTGATGTTGCCGGCGAGATTCCCGCTTCCTATCGTTTCGCCGAATCCCGATCGTTGGACGATCGAGGCGGGCTGCGCGTTCAGGTCGCACAGGATCAGCTGCGCGCCACGCTTTTCCAGCGCACGATGCAGCGCCTGCAGCATGTCGAGGCCGGTAGTGTCGATGTTGATGACCTTCTCCATGTCGAGGATCAACGCATCGGGATGCCCGTCCTGCATCAGCATCAGGTTCTCGAGCTTGTTCGCTGCACCGAAGAACAGGCTGCCGAAAACGCGGTAGGCGAGGATGCGCGGCGTACCGTCGGGGCGCGACAGGGCCTCGACGCCGTAGTACTCCTCGAGTGCAATGCGCTCGACGCGCGTGAGGTCCGACATGCGGTAGATGAAGAAGAGGCTTGCCAGCACCATGCCGAGCTCGACTGCCAGCGTCAGGTCGAAAACGACCGTCACGAAGAAGGTGCCGAGCAGGATGATGCGGTACTGCCGCGAGTAGCGCGTGAGTTCCTTCCACGCGAACGCGTGCCATTCGCCCATGTTTACCGACACGATGACCACGATGGCCGACAGCGTCGCCAGCGGAATATGGCTCGCGAGCGGGGCGAGCGCCAGCACTACGGCCAGCAGCACGAGCGCGTGGATCATGCCGGCGACCGGAGTGTGGCCGCCGGAGCGGATATTCGTCGCCGTGCGCGCGATCGCGCCGGTGGCGGCGAAACCGCCGAAGAGCGGGGCGGCCACGTTCGCGATGCCCTGCGCCATCAGTTCCTGGTTGGGGTCGTGCCGGTCGTCGATCTGGTTGTCCGCGACGCGGGCCGACAGCAGCGACTCGATCGCGCCGAGTAGTGCGATCGTCAACGCCGGCGCGATGAGCTTGCCGAGCGTGCCTAGCGACAGCGCCGGCAGGCCGAAATCGGGCACCTGCTGCGGGATGCCGCCGAAGCGGCTGCCGATGGTGTCGACGGGAAGCTGGACGAGCGCGTTGATCGCCGTGGCGATCAGCAACACCGCGAGCGGTCCCGGTAGCCGCCGCATCCACGCCACACGAGTCGCCGCGCGGTTCCAGGTCAACAGCACCGCGAGCGAGACCACCGACACGGCGAGCGTCGGCAGGTGGGTGGTGTGGGCGGCACCGAGCAGCGCCTCCATCTTGCCGAAGAATTCGCCCGGCATCTTCTCGATCGACAGCCCGAGGAAGTCCTTGATCTGCGAGATGAAGATCACGACCGCGATGCCGTTGGTGAAGCCGATCACGACTGACACCGGGATGAAGCGGATCATGTTGCCGAGGCGGAACGCGCCCATGGCGAACAGCATGACGCCCGACATCATCGTGGCGATCAGCAGGTTCTGCACGCCGTAATCGACGACGATGGCGTAGATGATCGGGATGAAGGCCCCGGTCGGACCGCCGATCTGGACCTTGGAGCCGCCGAGCACCGAAATCAGCAAGCCGGCCACGATGGCCGTCCAGATGCCGGCGGTGGGACTCATCCCGCTGGCGATCGCGAAGGCCATCGCCAGCGGGAGGGCGAGCACTCCGACGGTGATGCCCGCGGAAAGATCCTGGGTGAAATGACCCCGCCCGTAGCCGGACAGGGTGTCAAACAGTTTGGGGCGAAAACTGATCACGATGCCTCCTCGATTCCTCGGTGTGCCGTTGCGTATCCGCGATGCTGGTCCAATACCGGCATCCGGGCGCCGTGCGTTGCCGCACGATCCAGCGTTTCGAGGGCGTGAGGGGCATCGGGCCGCGACCCTGTTGTTTACTTGACGCGCATCCCTGCAGTGGCGCCGGCATCCGGCGAAAGAATGTAGAGCCCGCCGATCTTGCCGTCCGGATCGGACGCGGCGAGCACCATGCCCTCGCTCATGCCGAACTTCATCTTGCGCGGCGCGAGGTTGGCGACCATCACCGTCATACGTCCGACCAGCGATGCCGGATCGTAGGCCGACTTGATGCCGGCGAACACCTGTCGCGGCTTGTCCTCGCCGATGTCGAGTTGCAGGCGGATGAGCTTGTCGGCACCGTCGACATGCTCCGCGGCGACGATCTTCGCGATGCGCAGGTCGACCTTGGTGAAGTCGTCGATCGAGATGTGCGGAGAGGCCGTTTCAGCCGTCTGGGCCGTATGCTGCTGCTTTTCCGCGTGGCGCTGCTGCGACGACGCGGCCTTCGCATCGGGCGTCGCAGCGGGGGCTGCCGGGGCGAGCGAGTCGCGGTTGGCTTCGAGCAGGGCGTCGATCTGCTTGCGCTCGACGCGGGTCATCAGGTGGGCGTACACGTTCACCACGTGGCCGGCCGGCAGGGCCCGCCACTCGCCCTGCCACCCCAGCGGGGCAATCGCCAGGAAGGTCTCGACCTTGGCGGCGAGTGCCGGCAATACCGGCTTCAGGTACAGGGTGAGGTCGCGGAACAGCGTCAGCGCGGTGCTGCACACCACATGCAGCTCACCTTCGCGGCCGTCCTGCTTCGCAAGCTCCCACGGCTTCCGGTCATTCACGTACTGGTTCGCGAGGTCCGCGAGATGCATGATCTCGCGCAGCGCACGGCCGTAGTCGCGTTCCTCGTAGGCCTGTGCGATCGTGCCGGCCGCGTGGGCCTCCTTGAACGCAGCCGTCGCCGCAGCGTCCGTCTCCGCGAGCTTACCCTCGAAGCGTTTCGTGATGAAACCCGCGCAACGGCTGGCGATGTTCACGTACTTGCCGACGAGGTCCGAATTGACCTTCGCGATCAGGTCGTCGAGGTTCAGGTCGACGTCCTCCATCGTCCCGTTTGATTTCGTCGCGAAGTAATAGCGCAGCCATTCCGGGTTCAGGCCCTGGGTCACGTAGGAGCGCGCGGTGATGAAGGTGCCGCGGCTCTTGCTCATCTTCGCGCCGTCGACGGTCAGGAAACCGTTCACGCACAGCTGCGAAGGCGTGCGCAGGCCCGCGAACTGCAGCATCGCCGGCCAGAATAGCGCGTGGAAGTAGAGGATATCCTTGCCGATGAAGTGCACCATCTCCGTTCCGGCCGCTTCCGCGCGCGCGGCATCGACGAAGTCATCGACGACGATGTCGCCGCGCTTGTCCGCGAGGTTGCGGAAGCTCGCCAGATAGCCGATCGGCGCGTCCAGCCAGACGTAGAAATACTTGCCCGGCGCGCCGGGGATCTCGAAGCCGAAGTAGGGGGCGTCGCGCGAGATATCCCAGTCGGACAGGGTGTTCTCGCCTTCCTGACCCTCCTCGCCGAGCCATTCCTTCATCTTGTTCGCGGCTTCCGCCTGCAGGCGGCGGGTGCCGGCGGTGTTTGTTCCGCGCGTCCATTCGCGCAGGAAGGCGACCGCGCGCGGGTCCGACAGGCGGAAGAAGTAGTGCTCGGACGTCTTTAGTACCGGCTTCGCGCCGGACACGGCCGAGTACGGATTCTTCAGTTCGGTCGGCGCATACGCCGCGCCGCACACTTCGCAGTTGTCGCCATACTGGTCCGCCGCACCGCACTTCGGGCACTCGCCCTTGATGAAGCGGTCCGGCAGGAACATCTCCTTCACCGGGTCGTAGAACTGCTCGATCGAGCGCGTCTCGATCAGCTTCGCTGCCATGAGGCGCTTGTACACCTCCTCGGCGTACGCGCGGTTCTCGGGGCTGTGCGTGCTGTGGTAGTTGTCGAACGCGACCCCGAAGTCGGTGAAGTCGCGCAGGTGTTCGCCATGCACGCGTCCGATCAGCGTTTCGGGGGTGATCCCCTCCTTCTCCGCGCGCAACATGATCGGCGTGCCGTGTGTGTCGTCCGCGCACACGTAATGCACCGTGTTCCCCCGCATGCGCTGATAGCGCACCCAGATGTCGCCCTGGATGTATCCGACCAGATGGCCGAGGTGGATGTCGCCGTTGGCGTAGGGCAGGGCGTTCGTGACGAGGATATTGCGGGACATGTGCGGAGTCAGGAATCGAAAACGGAAGTGTAACAAACGCGCCCCGCCATATTGCTCGGTCGGGGTGCGACCGGGGGTCTATCGGGCAAAGGGACGGACGATCATTTCCACGCGGCGGTTCTTGGCGCGTCCCACTTCGATGCCATTGTCGGCGAACGGCTCGGTCTCGCCGCGGCCGTCGGCCTGCAGGCGTGTCAGGGCGATGCCGCGCCCGCGCAGGTATTCGACGACCGCCTCGGCGCGGCGGATCGACAGCTGCATGTTGTGCAGTTCGCTGCCGGCGGCGTCGGTGTGGCCGATGACCAGGATCTCGGTTCCTGGCGTCTCGTTCAGTGCAGCCGAGATGCGGTCGAGCGTCGCCTTGAGGCTCGGGCGGGGTTCGACGCCGTCGCGGGCGAAGGCCTCGGCGCCCGGGATCAACAGCTGCAGGTTTCCGTCGTTGCGCGTGATCACGGAGAGATCGTTGGCACCGCTCAAGGTATGCGTAATCCGCGCCCGCTCCGCGCTCCAGTCGACCTTCGGCAGATTGCCGCTCGGTGCGCGGGTGGGGTGGGTCGGGGATGTGGCTTCGTGTTGCGGACCGGAGGGCGTGGCACAAGCGGAAAGCAGCGCGATCAATGCGGAAAGCGCCAATGCCGGGAAACGGGTCATGCTCGGGAGTCCTGAATGATGGCAGTCGTGCGAGGCGCGGATTTTACCGCGTCGCGCGCGGCGAAATGACCCTTTTGCGCCCGAGGGTGAGCGTCGGCGCCGCCTTCGGTATGATGCAGTTCTTATCGCCCCGCTTGCGGGCCCGTGATCCCGAGGAAGCCAGTCATGAGTGTCACCGCCGAGTCCGTTACCGAACTGCTCAAATCCGTTGTCGATCCGAATACCGGCAAGGACCTCGTGTCGTCCCGGTGCATCCGTAACCTCCAGGTCGCTGGCGGAAGCGTGAGTTTCGAGATCGAACTGGGCTATCCCGCCAGGACACAGTTCGCGATGATCCGCGACCTGGCCGTCGGTGCGGTGCGCGCACAGCCTGGCGTCGAGCAGGTCGACGTCAAGATCGGCAGCAAGATCGTCGCCCATGCCGTACAGCAGGGCGTGAAGCTCCTGCCGGGCGTCAAGAACATCATTGCGGTAGCCTCGGGCAAGGGCGGCGTCGGCAAAAGCACCACCGCCGCCAACCTCGCGCTCGCGCTGGTGGCCGAAGGCGCGCGCGTCGGCATCCTGGATGCCGACATCTACGGCCCGTCGCAGCCCCAGATGCTGGGTATCGGCGAGCACAAGCCGCACTCGCTCGACGGCAAGACCATGGAGCCGCTAGAAGCGCACGGCCTGCAGGCGATGTCCATCGGTTTCCTCGTCGACGTCGAGACGCCGATGGTGTGGCGCGGCCCGATGGCCACCCAGGCACTCAACCAGCTGCTCAAGGAAACGAACTGGACAGATCTCGACTACCTGATCATCGACATGCCGCCGGGCACCGGCGACATCCAGCTCACGCTGTCGCAAAGCGTGCCGCTTACAGGTGCCGTCATTGTCACCACGCCGCAGGACATCGCCCTGCTCGACGCACGCAAGGGACTCAAGATGTTCGAGAAGGTCGGCGTTCCGATCATCGGCGTCGTCGAGAACATGAGTATCCACATCTGCTCGAAGTGCGGCCACGAAGAATCGATCTTCGGCACCGGCGGCGGCGAGAGGCTTTGTGCGGACTACAACATAGCCTTCCTCGGGGCCCTGCCGCTCGACCTGCAGATCCGTCAGGAGGCCGACTGCGGCACGCCCACCGTCGTCGCAGACCCGGACGGACGCATTGCCGGCATCTACCGCGAAATCGCGCGGAAAGTGGCCGTGCGCGTGGCCGAGAAGGCCAAGGACATGACCCACAAATTCCCCAATATTGTCGTCAAGAACACCTGACGTGCGGGCGCCGTCGGATTTGTCTTTTGATCCGGCGGCGCTTGCCCTAAACTAGCGGATTTTTCGCGTCCGGCTCGTGCCGGACAGGTCGCCGAGGAAAACGCGCCCCATGTCCATCAAGTCCGACAAGTGGATCCGCCGCATGGCGGAACAGCACGGGATGATCGAGCCGTTCGCACCCGAGTTGGTGCGCCACAACGACGGCGGCAAGATCGTCTCATACGGTACGTCGAGCTACGGCTACGACGTCCGTTGTGCGACCGAATTCAAGATCTTCACCAACATCAACTCGACGATCGTCGACCCCAAGGATTTCGACGCCCGGAACTTCGTCGACTTCGTTGGCGACGTCTGCATCATCCCGCCGAATTCCTTCGCGCTCGCCCGCACCGTCGAGTACTTCCGCATCCCGCGCAGCGTCCTGACCGTGTGCCTCGGCAAGTCGACCTATGCACGCTGCGGCATCATCGTGAACGTCACGCCGCTCGAACCCGAATGGGAAGGTCATGTGACGCTCGAATTCTCGAACACGACTCCGCTGCCCGCGAAGATCTACGCGAACGAAGGCATCGCGCAGATGTTGTTCTTCGAATCGGATGAAGTGTGCGACACGTCCTATAAGGACCGCGGTGGCAAGTACCTCGGCCAGACCGGCGTGACGCTGCCGAAGATCTGATCCAACCGCCCGATCCGTCTCGCACGGAGCGACCATCGACAGGGGCCGTCTGACGGCCCTTTGTACTTTCCGGTAATACGGGAGCAAACCACACACGGGTATGATTCCCGTATGCCGCAGGGCAGTAAGCTGGAGAAACTGGAATGCGCTTTCACTTTCCGATCATCATCATCGACGAGGACTTCCGCTCCGAGAATGCGAGCGGGCTCGGCATTCGTGCCCTTGCGGAGGCGATCCAGGACGAAGGCATGGAAGTGCTGGGCGTCACCAGCTACGGCGACCTGACCTCGTTTGCGCAACAGCAGAGCAAGGGATCGGGCTTCATCCTGTCGATCGACGATGAAGAATTTTCCTCGCCGGAAGCGTCCGACAAGGCGATCGCCGACCTGCGTGCCTTCGTCGAGGAGATCCGTTTCCGCAACGCCGATATCCCCATCTTTCTGTACGGCGAAACCCGCACCAGTCGGCACATCCCGAACGACGTGCTGCGCGAGATGCACGGCTTCATCCACATGTTCGAGGACACGCCGGAATTCATCGCACGATACGTCGTGCGCGAAGCCAAGAACTACCTTGAGAGCCTGCCGCCGCCGTTTTTCCGCGCGCTCACTCACTATGCTGCCGACGGCTCCTACTCCTGGCACTGCCCCGGCCACTCCGGCGGCGTGGCCTTCCTCAAAAGCCCGGTCGGCCACATGTTCCACCAGTTCTTCGGCGAGAACATGCTGCGCGCCGACGTCTGCAATGCGGTCGAGGAACTCGGCCAGTTGCTCGACCACACCGGTCCCGTCGCCGCGTCCGAGCGCAACGCAGCACGCATCTTCAACTGCGACCACCTCTACTTCGTCACCAACGGCACCTCGACGTCGAACAAAATGGTGTGGCATACGACGGTCGCGCCCGGCGACATCGTCGTCGTGGACCGCAACTGCCACAAGTCCATCCTCCACTCCATCATCATGACCGGAGCGGTGCCGGTGTTCCTCACGCCGACGCGCAACCACTACGGCATCATCGGCCCCATTCCGATCGACGAGTTCCGGATGGAAACCATCCAGCGCAAGATCGAGGCCAACCCGTTCGCCCGCGAGGCCGCGAGCCAGAAGCCGCGCATCCTCACGATCACCCAGTCGACGTACGACGGCGTGGTCTACAACGTCGAGACCATCAAGGAGATGCTCGACGGGCAGATCGACACGCTGCACTTCGACGAAGCCTGGCTGCCGCATGCGGCGTTCCACGATTTCTACGGCGACTACCACGCAATCGGCGCCGACCGTCCGCGCTGCGAGACGTCGATGATTTTTTCCACACAGTCCACGCACAAGCTGCTGGCCGGCCTGTCGCAGGCCTCGCAGATCCTCGTTCAGGATTCCCAGACGTGCAAACTGGACCGCGACATCTTCAACGAAGCCTACCTGATGCACACTTCCACTTCGCCGCAGTACGCGATCATCGCCTCGTGCGATGTCGCCGCGGCGATGATGGAGCCTCCGGGCGGCCCGGCGCTCGTCGAGGAATCGCTGTCCGAAGCGGTCGAATTCCGCCGCGCGATGCGCAAGGTCGGCGCCGAGTTTGGTGACGACGACTGGTGGTTCGAGGTGTGGGGGCCGGAGTACCTTCCCGAGGAAGGCATCGGCGAGCGCGAGGACTGGATGCTCAACGCGGGCGACCGCTGGCACGGTTTCGGCAACCTCGCCCCCGGTTTCAACATGCTGGACCCGATCAAGGCCACGATCATCACCCCGGGCCTCGACGTCGACGGCGACTTCGACGGCTCCGGCATCCCCGCCGGCATCCTCACTCGCTACCTCGCCGAGCACGGCATCATTGTCGAAAAGACCGGCCTGTACTCCTTCTTCATCATGTTCACCATCGGCATCACCAAGGGCCGCTGGAACACGCTGGTGACGGAACTGCAGCAGTTCAAGGACGATTACGACCGCAACCAGCCCCTGTGGCGCGTCATGCCGGACTTCATCGCCAAGCACCCGCGCTACGAAAAGGTCGGCCTGAAGGATCTCTGCGCGCAGATCCACTCCTTCTACAAGGCCCACGACGTCGCACGCCTGACCACCGAGATGTACCTCTCGGACATGGTGCCCGCAATGAAACCCGCCGACGCCTTTGCCAAGATGGCCCACCGCGAGATCGAGCGAGTCGCGATCGACGAACTCGAAGGGCGCGTCACTGCGATGCTCGTTACGCCGTATCCGCCGGGCATTCCGCTCCTGATTCCGGGCGAGCGCTTCAACGCGACGATCGTGCGCTACCTGAAGTTCGCACGCGACTTCAATGCCGCCTTCCCGGGCTTCGAGACCGACATCCACGGATTCGTGCGCGAGCAGTCGAACGGCCAAGTCGACTACTTCGTCGACTGCGTCAACCAGGACTGAGCAGTTCGGGGGCGGGTCGTGGCGGCGTAAAGCCGCCGCGCCCGGTCCGGGTCAGGACTTGCGCCGGTATTCGACGAAGTCGAACGCAAATTCGTTGTTCGCGTCCTCGGCGTGGGATTCGCGGCGGGTCTCGGTGAAGCGCGAACGGTCGAAGTCGGGGAAAAAGGCATCGCCGTCGACCTCCGCGCCGACCTCGGTCAGCACCAGTCCGTCCGCGCGCTCCAGTAGTTGCCGGTAGATCTCCGCGCCCCCGATCACGAAGACCTTCCCGTCACCGGCGGCCGCAAGTGCGGCGTCGAGGCTCGCAAAAACTTCCGCCCCGCTGGCGGCATAAGCACTGTCACGGGTCACGACCAGGTTGCGCCGTCCGGGAAGCGGCCGGCCCAGCGATTCCCATGTCTTGCGTCCCATCAGCACCGGGTGCCCGACGGTCGTCGCCTTGAAGTGCGCGAGATCCGCCTTCAGGCGCCACGGCAGGGCATTGTTCCGACCGATCACCCAGTTGCGGGCGACCGCAGCGATCAGCACCACTTCGGGCCGCGTCGTGTTCATACCGCCACTTCCGCCTTGATGTGGGGGTGCGGGTCGTACCCTTCCAGCGCGAAATCCTCGAATCGAAAGGCGAAAATATCCTTCGCGTGCGGGTTCATCGTCATCTTCGGCAGCGAGCGCGTTTCGCGCGACAGCTGAAGTTTGGCCTGCTCGATGTGGTTCAGGTAAATATGGCAGTCGCCCCCGGTCCACACGAAGTCCCCCGGCTCAAGATCGCAGACCTGCGCCACCATCATCAGCAGCAGGGCATACGAGGCGATATTGAACGGCACGCCGAGGAAGATGTCCGCGCTGCGCTGATACAACTGGCAGGACAGGCGTCCGCCAGCGACATAGAACTGGAACAGTGCGTGACACGGGGGGAGCGCCATGCCTTCCACCTCGCCCGGATTCCACGCCGAGACGATATGGCGCCGCGAATCCGGGTTGCGCCGCAGGCCGTCGATCAGTTGCCCAATCTGGTCCACCGTTCGCCCGTCTGGTGTCTCCCAGCGCCGCCACTGCTTCCCATACACCGGCCCGAGGTCGCCATCCGCGTCAGCCCATTCGTCCCAGATCGACACGCCGTTTTCCTTGAGGTAGCGGATATTCGTGTCGCCCTGCAGAAACCAGAGCAGCTCGTGGATGATCGATCGCATGTGCAGCTTCTTCGTCGTCAGCAAGGGAAAGCCCTCGTCGAGATTGAAGCGCATCTGCCAACCGAACACCGACCGCGTGCCGGTACCGGTGCGGTCAGCCTTCGGGTGGCCGTGTTCGAGAACGTGCCGCATCAGGTCCAGATACTGTTTCATGTATGAGTCCGTGGCCGAGAGAGCGCGATTCTACATCGTAGGCGGAGCGTACAAGTCGTCACGAATTACCGTCGCGGGCCTGTGTTAGCCTTGTTACAAAACCGCCGGGTCGCGGCGGTCGGTCAGCTTATGGAGATTGCGTGGTGATCCGGGGAGCCAGCGTGCCACAGGAACCGATCATCGCCCGGACGCAGGCAGGTCGTGCCTCAGCACGCGCCGGAGCGGATTACGCGAAACTATCCGAGCTGCTGCGCGAAATCACGACGCTCCAACGCGAGCTGGCGAAATTTTCGCGGCAGGACGCGACCGATCTCGCAAATCACCACCGAATCATTTCAGGTCTGGAAGAAGTCATTCAAGGCTGCGTTGCGCGTGTTCGCGAAACGCTCGCAACGCTCGAAGACCGGCGGGACTGCCGCCCCCTGCTACATGCGGCGCGCGACATTTCCGGGGCTCTGCTCGATCAGCTCGAACGCTGCCTGAATGCATACGGCGCGGGGCGGGAAGGCGTCCTCGAGCGCAACGCCATCGCCGACCTCCGTCTGCGCCTTGTCCGTGTGGGTGCCGAACGGGTGATATGGGAGCGGTGCAGCGGGGGGCCGCCGCATCCGCATCTGTGGCAATGGCTGGGAATGGCCTTCATGCATGCAGCAGGCGACCCCTGCTCCTCGACTGCACGTCCGGTGCCGGTGGTAATTCCTTCCGAAGAATCCGTCGACTTTCATTACATCAGAGCGCTCGCGGCGTGCACGGTATCGCTCGACCTGCTTGCGCCGCAGCTGTTGGCTGCGGTGGATCGGCTGTTGCGCCTGTCCGTGCCCGCTCTGCGATTCGAGCCCGGAGCTTTCGCGGGGGCCACCCATTTTGTCGATCCGCAAGGCGGCGTGCCGCGCAGACTCGTCGGCATTTCAGAGACGGCCGAGGGAGCCTGGTTCTTCTCACCCGGGTTCGCGTCCGAAATGTTCCGCGAGGCGAGGGCCCGTGCTATTGCGGACACGCAGTCCCCGGCCTCCGCGGCTGACGCCGAAGCTTCATCCCTTCGCCTCCGAGCGCTGGATCATCTTCTGCAGCACTGGTCGGTCACCCCGCCCGTCAGGCGTCACAGACGCCACCTGATTACGGGAACGCTCGCAGCGGTTGCCGGCATCGATGAGCTTCGGAAGATATTCCGGGGAGAGCAAGGGGTGCGCCGCGCTGAATGGCAACTCCGCGATCTCAGCCGTGGCGGGCTCGGTGCGGTCGCTGCGAACGAAGCGGTCTGCGTCGGCCAACTCGTTGGGATCCATCCCGTCGATGGGCAGGGGTGGCAACTGGCATTGGTGAGGCGAGCCTGGGACCACGATGAAGGTGAGACGCACCTTGGTCTGGAGGTGCTGTCGCGCAAGCCGGTACTTGCCCATGTCGATGACGGGCGCCGGCCCGCCGAAGTGCTGCTGTGCGACCCGCTGCTGCGCGGCGAGGCCGTGCGGATCATCGCGCCCTTGCGCGCGCTCGGCGCACCCACCGTTCCCCTCTTTGTTACCGGCAACGGCACCGTGCAAAAACTCAAACCGCTCGATGCGTCCTACACGGGCGATGGCTTCGAGCTTCGCGTTTACCAGGTTCTCTAAGAGACCGCTCCCGAGCCCATACGAGGGCGCCAGCGATATACCTGCGTCGACGTGCGCGGGGCGCCTCCCCATCTTCCTTCGTGCAGCACCTGCTCCGGGAAATCTCGCCGGAAAGAAAACTTTTCCGCAAACAGCTTGACGGCGTGTTTGAGGTCTATATAATTCGCGCCTCTTCAGCGCTGCGGCGGAAAGTGCGGCGGCGGTGGAGGGTAGGAAAGAGAGGGTGGTGCGGCAGCGGATTTAAAAAAGTTTGCTGCGGTGCTTGACGAAAGTAGTGAAGTTTGTCAGAATCTCTTTCTCGCTGCTTCGGCAGCGGTTCTTTAAAAAATTGGACAACCGATAAGTGTGGGTGCTTGGTTGGCGCGACCGAACTGCTTCGGCAGTTTTAATGTTGCAAAGATTGAGTGCTCACAGATGTCAGTAATGATTCTTTGAGTACTTTGTTGGATTGAACTTAAGAGTTTGATCCTGGCTCAGATTGAACGCTGGCGGCATGCTTTACACATGCAAGTCGAACGGCAGCGGGGGCTTCGGCCTGCCGGCGAGTGGCGAACGGGTGAGTAATGCATCGGAACGTGCCCAGTCATGGGGGATAACTACGCGAAAGCGTAGCTAATACCGCATACGCCCTGAGGGGGAAAGCGGGGGATCGCAAGACCTCGCGTGATTGGAGCGGCCGATGTCGGATTAGCTAGTTGGTGGGGTAAAGGCCTACCAAGGCGACGATCCGTAGCGGGTCTGAGAGGATGATCCGCCACACTGGGACTGAGACACGGCCCAGACTCCTACGGGAGGCAGCAGTGGGGAATTTTGGACAATGGGGGCAACCCTGATCCAGCCATGCCGCGTGAGTGAAGAAGGCCTTCGGGTTGTAAAGCTCTTTCAGACGGAAAGAAAACGCCCCTCCTAATACGGGGGGTGGATGACGGTACTGTCAGAAGAAGCACCGGCTAACTACGTGCCAGCAGCCGCGGTAATACGTAGGGTGCGAGCGTTAATCGGAATTACTGGGCGTAAAGCGTGCGCAGGCGGTTGTGTAAGACAGGTGTGAAATCCCCGGGCTTAACCTGGGAACTGCGCTTGTGACTGCACGGCTAGAGTACGGCAGAGGGGGGTGGAATTCCACGTGTAGCAGTGAAATGCGTAGATATGTGGAGGAACACCGATGGCGAAGGCAGCCCCCTGGGCCGATACTGACGCTCATGCACGAAAGCGTGGGGAGCAAACAGGATTAGATACCCTGGTAGTCCACGCCCTAAACGATGTCGACTAGTCGTTCGGAGAGGTAACTCACTGAGTGACGCAGCTAACGCGTGAAGTCGACCGCCTGGGGAGTACGGCCGCAAGGTTAAAACTCAAAGGAATTGACGGGGACCCGCACAAGCGGTGGATGATGTGGATTAATTCGATGCAACGCGAAAAACCTTACCTACCCTTGACATGCCTGGAATCCTTGAGAGATCAGGGAGTGCCTTCGGGAACCAGGACACAGGTGCTGCATGGCTGTCGTCAGCTCGTGTCGTGAGATGTTGGGTTAAGTCCCGCAACGAGCGCAACCCTTGTCGTTAATTGCCATCATTTAGTTGGGCACTTTAGCGAGACTGCCGGTGACAAACCGGAGGAAGGTGGGGATGACGTCAAGTCCTCATGGCCCTTATGGGTAGGGCTTCACACGTCATACAATGGTCGGTACAGAGGGCTGCCAAAGCGCGAGCTGGAGCCAATCCCTTAAAGCCGATCGTAGTCCGGATCGTAGTCTGCAACTCGACTACGTGAAGTCGGAATCGCTAGTAATCGCAGATCAGCATGCTGCGGTGAATACGTTCCCGGGTCTTGTACACACCGCCCGTCACACCATGGGAGTGGGTTTCACCAGAAGTAGGTAGCTTAACCTTCGGGGGGGCGCTTACCACGGTGAGATTCATGACTGGGGTGAAGTCGTAACAAGGTAGCCGTATCGGAAGGTGCGGCTGGATCACCTCCTTTCAAGAGACAGGTCGCATCTGACCAAGTATCCACAACTTATCGGTTGTTCAGGCACGAGCCTCGAGATGACGAGGGTCTGTAGCTCAGCTGGTTAGAGCACCGTCTTGATAAGGCGGGGGTCGTTGGTTCGAACCCAACCAGACCCACCACCGAACGAGGGGGATTAGCTCAGCTGGGAGAGCACCTGCTTTGCAAGCAGGGGGTCGTCGGTTCGATCCCGTCATCCTCCACCAACGCTTCGGTGGGCTCGACTGTAGGGCTAAGCAGTGTGCACGGTCGTGTGCAGTGCTTAGGCCTTGGTGCCAGTGTTCTTTAACAAAGTGGAAGAAGTAAAGTGTGCAATCTCTGTTGCGCTGTGTCAGCGGCGCGTGAAGACAGGGGTTGAACATGGGTTGTGTGATTGCATTGCAATCGTCTGCGCTTTGAACCAGCAGCAGGCGGTTGCGCACAAGCGTGAGTTCGCCTATGACTGGGTCCCTGGCGACAGGGTCCAGGGTTATAGGATCAAGCGACTAAGTGCATGTGGTGGATGCCTTGGCGATCACAGGCGATGAAGGACGTGCAAGCCTGCGAAAAGCGGGGGGGAGCTGGCAATGGAGCTTTGATCCCCCGATGTCCGAATGGGGAAACCCACTCCTTCGGGAGTATCCCTGGCTGAATACATAGGCCAGAGGAGGCGAACGCGGCGAACTGAAACATCTAAGTAGCCGCAGGAACAGAAATCAACCGAGATTCCCCAAGTAGTGGCGAGCGAACGGGGAGTAGCCTGCACGACTAAACCATCTATTTAGCAGAACGGTCTGGAAAGTCCGACAATACAGGGTGATAGTCCCGTATGCGAAAAGTAGGTGGCGGGTCTGAGCGTGCGACAAGTAGGGCGGGACACGAGAAATCCTGTCTGAAGATGGGGGGACCATCCTCCAAGGCTAAATACTCGTGATCGACCGATAGTGAACCAGTACCGTGAGGGAAAGGCGAAAAGAACCCCGGGAGGGGAGTGAAATAGATCCTGAAACCGCATGCATACAAACAGTGGGAGCCTCCTTGTGGGGTGACTGCGTACCTTTTGTATAATGGGTCAGCGACTTACGTTCAGTAGCGAGCTTAACCGAATAGGGGAGGCGTAGGGAAACCGAGTCTGATAAGGGCGACATAGTTGCTGGGCGTAGACCCGAAACCGGATGATCTATCCATGGCCAGGATGAAGGTGCCGTAACAGGTACTGGAGGTCCGAACCCACTAATGTTGAAAAATTAGGGGATGAGCTGTGGATAGGGGTGAAAGGCTAAACAAATCCGGAAATAGCTGGTTCTCCCCGAAAACTATTTAGGTAGTGCGTCGTACGGACACTTGCGGGGGTAGAGCACTGTAATCGTTGGGGGGGTCACTGCGATCTACCCCGCGATAGCAAACTCCGAATACCGCAAAGTGATATACGGCAGACAGTCCTGGGGTGCTAACGTCCTGGGACAAGAGGGAAACAACCCAGACCGCCAGCTAAGGTCCCAAATACATGGCTAAGTGGGAAACGAAGTGGGAAGGCATAGACAGCTAGGAGGTTGGCTTAGAAGCAGCCACCCTTTAAAGAAAGCGTAATAGCTCACTAGTCGAGTCGTCCTGCGCGGAAGATGTAACGGGGCTCAAGCCATGAACCGAAGCTGCGGATCTCGAAAGAGATGGTAGGGGAGCGTTCCGTAAGCCTGCGAAGGTGTCTCGAGAGGGATGCTGGAGGTATCGGAAGTGCGAATGCTGACATGAGTAGCGATAAAGGGTGTGAAAAGCACCCTCGCCGAAAGCCCAAGGTTTCCTGCGCAACGTTCATCGACGCAGGGTGAGTCGGCCCCTAAGGCGAGGCAGAAATGCGTAGTCGATGGGAAACAGGTCAATATTCCTGTACCGATTTTAGATGCGATGGGGGGACGGAGAAGGTTAGGTCAGCCGGGTGTTGGACGTCCCGGTTTAAGCGTGTAGGCGTGCACCGTAGGCAAATCCGCGGAGCTAAGCTGAGGCGTGATGACGAGGTCTCTTTGAGACCGAAGTGACTAATACCATGCTTCCAGGAAAAGCCTCTAAGCTTCAGTCTAAAATCGACCGTACCGCAAACCGACACAGGTGGGCAGGAAGAAAATTCTAAGGCGCTTGAGAGAACTCAGGAGAAGGAACTCGGCAAATTGATACCGTAACTTCGGGAGAAGGTATGCCCCACTAGCTTGTAGGAGTACATCCGAAGGGCGAAGGGGCCGCAGAGAATCGGTGGCTGCGACTGTTTATTAAAAACACAGCACTCTGCAAACACGAAAGTGGACGTATAGGGTGTGACGCCTGCCCGGTGCCGGAAGGTTAAGTGATGGGGTGCAAGCTCTTGATCGAAGCCCCGGTAAACGGCGGCCGTAACTATAACGGTCCTAAGGTAGCGAAATTCCTTGTCGGGTAAGTTCCGACCTGCACGAATGGCGTAACGATGGCCACACTGTCTCCTCCTGAGACTCAGCGAAGTTGAAATGTTTGTGAAGATGCAATCTACCCGCGGCTAGACGGAAAGACCCCATGAACCTTTACTGTAGCTTTGCATTGGACTTTGACGGGACTTGTGTAGGATAGGTGGGAGGCTTTGAAGCGGGGACGCTAGTTCTCGTGGAGCCAACCTTGAAATACCACCCTGGTGTCGTTGAGGTTCTAACCTTGGCCCGTGAATCCGGGTCGGGGACCGTGCATGGCAGGCAGTTTGACTGGGGCGGTCTCCTCCCAAAAGGTAACGGAGGAGTACGAAGGTCGCCTAGGTACGGTCGGACATCGTACTGATAGTGCAATGGCAAAAGGCGGCTTGACTGCGAGACCGACAAGTCGAGCAGGTGCGAAAGCAGGTCATAGTGATCCGGTGGTTCTGTATGGAAGGGCCATCGCTCAACGGATAAAAGGTACTCTGGGGATAACAGGCTGATTCCGCCCAAGAGTTCACATCGACGGCGGAGTTTGGCACCTCGATGTCGGCTCATCACATCCTGGGGCTGTAGCCGGTCCCAAGGGTATGGCTGTTCGCCATTTAAAGTGGTACGTGAGCTGGGTTTAAAACGTCGTGAGACAGTTTGGTCCCTATCTGCCGTGGGCGCTGGAAGTTTGAGAGGACCTGCTCCTAGTACGAGAGGACCGGAGTGGACGTACCCCTGGTGTACCGGTTGTGACGCCAGTCGCATCGCCGGGTAGCTAAGTACGGAAGAGATAACCGCTGAAAGCATCTAAGCGGGAAACTCGCCTCAAGATGAGACTTCCCCGGGGCCTCGAGCCCCCTGAAGGGTCGTTGAAGACTACAACGTTGATAGGTCGGGTGTGGAAGCGCAGTAATGCGTTAAGCTAACCGATACTAATTGCCCGTGAGGCTTGATCCTATAACCCTGGATCACAGCGAACTCAACACGCTAAACAATCACACTCCCACACACTCTACTTCTCCACTTTGTGACCCCTTACAGTCTGACGACCATAGCGTCCCGGAACCACTCCTTCCCATCCCGAACAGGACAGTGAAACAGGACCGCGCCGATGATAGTGCTCTTCGTGAGTGCGAAAGTAGGTCATCGTCAGACTACCCCACTCCAAAAAAGCCGCTTCCCTACTCCAGGGCAGCGGCTTTTTTACGTCTACCAGATTCACCCTCCGTTCAGCGCGACCGGATTCGTTCGATCACGATTGCGCTGTCATAACCGTAAGCGTCCGCCCATCACCGTCTTTCGTTGGTGACAGGGATCGCCCAGAGTGGTGCCCACCAAATTTCTGGTGGGGACCACTTTGGCCACGAATAGCATCACCCGGGTGACCCGCAAGGGGCGGCCGAACTACCCGATCGACTTCAAACGCCACCTTGCCGCGCTCGCCTGCGAGCCGGGGGTCTCGGTGGCTAAGCTCGCCCTCGAACACGGCATCAACGCGAACCTGCTGTTCAAATGGCGTCGTCACTACCGTGCCGGGTGGTTCGGCGAGCCGGGCCCGGCGCATCACGCGGCCCCTCGGCCGCGTGTGGGTGAAGCGCCGAAACTGCTGCCGGTGATGACCGTGTCGCCGACAGTCGGCCTGCAGTTGGCGTCGAAGAGCGTCAAGCCGGCAGCCGCGCTCGAGATCGTTATCGGCGGCGCGACCGTGCGGGTGCTCGGCGAGGTCAGTCGCGACGCACTGCGTACGGTCCTCGACTGTCTGGCCGAGCGGGCATGATTGGCTTGCCGGCAGGCACGCGCATCTGGCTTGTGGCCGGCGTGACCGACATGCGTCGCGGCATGGACGGTCTGGCGGCGATCGTGCAAGGGGCGCTCACTGAGAACCCGTTCTCCGGGCACGTCTTCATCTTCCGCGGGCGGCGGGGCGATCTCGTGAAACTGCTGTGGTGGAGCGGCGACGGGCTGTGCCTGTTCGCGAAGCGCCTCGAACGGGGGCGCTTCATCTGGCCGCAGGCGACCGCGGGGGCGGTGCATCTGACCGCAGCGCAGCTGTCGATGCTGCTCGAAGGCATCGACTGGCGTCGGCCCGAGCGGACCTGGCAGCCCGACTGCGCGGCCTGAAGATCGGAGCATGCCGCCCCCCGGAGGCTGTTCACACGCCACGGCATCGCGTAGACTCACGTCATGCACGCGACGACGCCCCTTCCCGATGACCAGGCTGTGCTCAAGGCCCTGGTGACGGCCCAGCAGGCCGAGATCGCGCGCCTGAACTTCATCATTGCCAAGCTGCGCCGGATGCAGTTCGGTCGCCGCTCGGAACAATTAGACGGCACGCTCGCCCAGCTCGAACTCGCCCTTGAGGGCATCGAGACTGCCCGGCGCGAAGCCGCTGCAGACGTCTCGCCGGACACGACCGCCGGCACAGCGTCGTCACCGAAACGCCCCGCCCGCAAACCCTTGCCCGATCACCTGCCGCGTGAGACGGTCGAGCATGCGCCCGCCGAAGGCGACTGCCCCGACTGCGGCAGCACCTTCGTGAAGCTCGGCGAGGACGTCTCGGAGATGCTCGAGTACGTGCCGGCCCACTTCAAGGTCATCCGGCACGTGCGCCCGAAGCTCGCCTGCTCGCGTTGCGAGTGCATCGTGCAGGCGACTGCACCCGCGCGGCCGATCGAACGCGGACTGCCCGGGCCGGCCTTGCTCGCGCATGTGCTGGTGGGCAAGTTCTGTGACCACCTGCCGTTGTATCGGCAGAGCGCCATCTATGCTCGCTCGGGCATCGAGCTCGACCGCTCGACGCTCGCCGACTGGGTCGGGCAATCGGCACAACTGCTCGCGCCCTTGGTCGAGGCGCTGCGCCGCTACGTGCTCGCCGCCGACAAGGTCCATGCCGACGACACCCCGCTGCCGGTGCTCGCGCCCGGCGAAGGACGGACCAAGACTGCCCGGTTATGGACTTACGTACGCGACGATCGCCCGGCGGGTAGCAATGACCCTCCGGCGGTGTGGTTCGCGTACTCGCCCAATCGCAAGGGCGAGCACCCGCAGCGCCATCTTCGCGCCTTCTGCGGCATCCTGCAGGCCGACGCCTATGCGGGTTTCAATGCGATTTATGCGACTGGGCAGGTGCAGGAAGCCGCTTGCTGGGCCCATCTGAGACGCAAGTTCTTCGATGTGCACCGGGCACAGGCTTCGCCGATCGCTGCCGAGGCGCTCGCGCGGATCGGTCAACTCTACGCGATCGAAGCGAGCGTCCGCGGCGAACTCCCGCCGATCCGCCGCGTGGTGCGGCAGGCCCAGGCGCGTCCATTACTGGAGGATTTGCGGGCTTGGTTGGAAGCGCAGAGCCGGCGCGTGTCGCGCAAGTCCGGCATCAGCGAGGCGATCCAGTACGGCCTGAACCACTGGCAGGCGCTCGTCCGCTACGCAGACGACGGTCGCATCGAAATCGACAACAATGCCGCCGAACGCGCCCTGCGCGCGGTGGCCTTGGGAAGAAAGAATTTCCTCTTCGGCGGTTCGGATGCCGGAGGCAATCGCGCGGCGACCCTCTACAGCCTGATCGGCACCGCCAAACTCAACGATCTCGACCCGGAAGCGTATCTACGCGACGTGCTGGCACGCATCGCCGAGCATCCGATCAACCGGATCGAAGACTTGCTGCCCTGGAATCTGGGCCGCGACCAATCCGACCCCCTGCGCAAGGCCGCCTGACCATGGGCACTGTTGTACGACTTCCCAAGGCGCGACCCGCGCCGCATCTGCTGCAACTGCGGATCGAGCTAGCCAGGATCAAGCCGGCCATCTGGCGTCGGGTGGCGGTCCCGGAAACCATCACGCTGCCGAAGCTGCATCAGGTCATCCAGGCCGTGATGGGCTGGCACGACTGCCATCTGCACGAGTTCGAGATCACCGGCGAGCGCTATGGCGTCCCCGATCCCGATTACGACTTCGAGCCCGTTCGCAACGAACAACGCGTGCGGCTCGCGACCGCGCTCGGCGGCGCCAAATCCTTCCGCTACGTCTACGACTTCGGTGACGACTGGGAGCATCGCATCAAGGTCGAACGCCGCCTACCACCCGACTCGCTCTTCGATACGGCGCTCTGCCTTGGCGGCGCCAACGCCACCCCGCCTGAGGATGTCGGCGGCGCACCCGGCTACGCCGACTTCGTCGCGGCAATGGCCGATCCGGACCATCCTGAACACCACGACATGCTCGAATGGTACGGCGCACCGTTCGATCCGGCCGCCTTCGACATCGCGGCGGTCGATCTGCGCCTCCACAAAATCAAGGTCTGAGCGTCAAGACGGTCTCGGGCGGACGCTTACTCATAACCCACGTAGCCGCGCACTTCGATGTAGTCGCCGGCCCGCGGCGATTTGTCGATTCGAGTCTCAGAACGGACGATAAGCGGAAGCCCGTCGAGTTGCCAGGCTGGCCGGAGTGTTCCGTGCAGGCGCAACTGGGCGCCTGCAGGCAGGCTTGCCGCCGTGCCTTTGCTGTCGCGGGCACCTTGGGCGATCCAGTCTTCGATGAGTCGAGTCTCGTCGTCGCCGAGGTAGGGCGGGCCGTCGTACGGCATACGCGGGCGGGCGTGACCGCGGATGCGGCGCATGAGTTCGCTGGCGCCGGGCTGGCCCGGAATGATGCGAGCGCGGTCCGAGGCGGAGAGCGTCGATTCATAGGAGGTCAGGACGTAGCCTTCCGGCGCCGGGCCCATCTGGCCCTTGTCGGCGTGGCACTTCGCGCAGCGGGTTGCGAAAATCGGGGCAACATGCCGGTAGGTGACGGGCGCACCAGCTGCGGGACGTTCGCGGGGGCTTTCCGTGCCGCCGTCGCTCGAACGGGTTTCGCCTTTGGGAACACCGTCGGCGATCCATCGTTCGAAGGTCGCGATCTCGGCGTCGGTGAGGAACGGAGGGCCGGTCATCGGCATGCGTGGCGTGCTCGTGCCGCGTATCCGACGGACGAGTTCGCTATCGGAAGGGGCTCCGGATTTGACGACGGGGCCGCGGCTGCTCCCCTTGATCAGCGCGTCGTAACTGTCGAGGCGGAGGCCGAGTGGGGCGGCAGCGCCGGCATGGCACATGATGCAGTGTGCTTGGAGGATGGGGGACACGTCGTCGTAGGCGACCGCTGCGACCGCGACGGGATTCGATGCTGCAAGCGCGAGGAGGTATCGTGCGAGCGGCCCGAGGCAGGGGGGCGGTTCGAGTCCGATGCTGTCGCGGCGCTTCACTGTGCGTGTCGCAAGCGAGGGTTGTGATCGTGTCATGCCGGGTTCGGTGCGTTCGGTGGGTATTTTCTGTATATCGGGTCGAGCGTTCAGCTGCACGTGTGGGCGCAACGGTTTGGTTTGCTGCCTGCTTCGCGCCGGTCGTAGGCATGAATGCCGCACGGAGGGCGATTCCGGTGAGCGGGTTGAGTTCGGAATTCGTTTTCGGCAGGTCTTCTCCTGGCTCTCGTACTCTGACACATCGTTCGCTGGGTCGATTCCGTGTGTCGGAACCTTGCGCAGGCGATGACGTGAGAACTGTCACAGATTGGAGGTTGCAGTGAGCGGGTCTGGTGCATATAACGCAACGTAGCGTCAGCTTCGATGAGCGCAGGGCCGCCGTGGGGAGCCTGTCGCGGCAGCTGCCGGCGCGCGGTCGTTGTCGCGTTCCGCGAGGAGGTGTGAGATGCAGGTTCAGCCGTATCTGTTCTTCGATGGCCGTTGCGAGGAGGCGATTGCGTTTTATCGCACGGTGCTCGGCGCTGAGGTGACGATGCTGATGCGCTTTCGAGAAAGTCCGGATCCACCGCCGCCGGGTACCCTGCCGCCGGGATCCGACGACAAGGTGATGCACGCGAACTTGAGTTTCGGCGACACTCAGGTGATGGTGTCGGATGGTCAGTGCTCCGGGCAGCCGGGTTTCCAGGGGTTTGCACTGACGGTGAGTCTGCCCGACGTCGCAGAGGTCGAGCGGGTGTTTGAGGCGCTGGCCGACGGCGGGAGGGTGCAGATGCCGCTCGAGAAGACCTTCTGGTCGCCGCGCTTCGGGATGCTCGCCGACCGCTTTGGGGTTTCGTGGATGGTGATGGCGACGCCCGAGGAGTGAGTACGCGCCGCCAGCGCGCGTGCCGATGTCCGGCGAGCCGGCGTCAGGGCCGGTTGCGCATCGTGGAACGCAGCTTGTAGCGGTCGCCCGGGTGGGTGAGTCGCGCGTAGCTGATGAGGTGTTCGTCGGACCAGGTGCGGCGGATCATCAGCAGGCAGGGGGTGGTGGTCGTGGTGTCGAGCGCGGCAGCCGTCTGTGCGTCTACGAGGACGGCTTCGACCACGTGCTCGACGTCGGAGATCGGGCAGGCGGCAACGAGGACTTCGTTCGGCGTGTGGCGCGAGAAATCGGTGTCGAGGTAGTCGGGGACCCACTTCGGATTGACGAAGCGCTCCTCGAACTGGATCGGGATGTCGTTCTCGCGATGCACCATCGTCGTGTGGAAGACGCGCGTGCCGAGGCGCACGCCGAGACGCAGGGCGACTTCGTCGTCGGCCTCGATGGCTTCGCAGCGCAGCACCGTATTGCTGTAGGTGTTGTTGCGGCCGCGGACTTCGGCGGCGATGTTGAGGACTTCGTGCAGCGAGGATTCGGCCTTGCGGTCGGTGACGAAGGTGCCGAGGCCCGGCTGGCGCACGAGGTAGCCGCCTTGCACGAGATCGCGGATCGCCTTGTTGGCGGTCATGCGGCTGACGCGGAAGTCGCGGGCGAGCTGTTCCTCTGGCGGAATCTGATGATGGATCGGATATGCGCCGCTGCGAATTTTTTCGAGCAGGAATTCTTCGATCTGGCGGTAGCGGGGGGTGGGGCTGGCCACGGCCATTCCTTTTTGCGGCTGATGCGATGTCGCCATGATACAACCGGCAAGGTGCAGCTGGCATGCGATATGGATGAGAGGGCGGGGCACCGTTCACCCGGCGGTGCCTGGTATCCGCGGTATGGAGTTTGAGGCCTGCGACGGCAGGAGTCCGGTTGGCATCAGGGGGGACAGGGCGCGTGCGGCGAGCAGTTCGATCGCCGCGGCGATGTCCGGGGCGAAGAAGCGGTCGACGTCGTAGAAGGACACTTGCGTGCGCAGAGCGGCGCGGGCTTCCTCGAGCCTCGGTGAGCTTTTGTGTCCGTCGCGGAAGTCGAGACCCTGGCAGGCCGCGAGCCATTCGACGGCGAGGATGCCGCGTACGTTGTCGGCCATCGCCCACAGGCGGCGGCCGGCGTTGGGCGCCATCGAGACGTGGTCTTCCTGGTTCGCCGAGGTCGGCAAGCTGTCGACGCTGGCCGGATGCGCGAGCGCCTTGTTGTCGCTGGCGAGCGCAGCGGCGGTGACCTGCGCGATCATGAAGCCGGAATTGACGCCACCGTTGGCGACGAGGAAGGCTGGCAGCTGGGACATGTTTTTGTCCATCATCAATGAGATGCGCCGCTCGGCGAGCGCGCCGATTTCGGCGATGGCGAGCGCGAGGTTGTCGGCGGCCATCGCGACCGGCTCGGCGTGGAAGTTGCCGCCGGAGAGGATGTCGTCCTGGTCGGCGAACACCAGCGGGTTGTCGGACACCGCGTTGGCTTCGACCGCGAGCACCTCGGCGGCCTGGCGGATCTGCGTGAGGCAGGCGCCCATGACCTGTGGCTGGCAGCGCAGCGAGTAGGGATCCTGAACCTTGCCGCAGGCGACGTGCGATTGGGCGATCTCGCTGGTGGTCTCGAGCAGGTGGCGGTAGGCCGCGGCTGCGTCGATCTGGCCGCGCTGCCCGCGCGCGGCATGGATGCGGGTGTCGAAGGGCACGCGCGAGCCGAGCGCGGCCTCGACGGTGAGGCTGCCGCAGACGGTGGAGGCGGCAAACAGGTCTTCGGCGTCGAAGAGGCCGCGTAGCGCGTAGGCGGTGGAGACCTGGGTGCCGTTGAGGAGCGCGAGGCCTTCCTTGGCGGCGAGCGTGAGCGGGTCGAGGCCGGCGACCGCGAGTGCCTCGACCGCCGGTAGCCATTGGCCGCGATGGCGCGCGCGGCTTTCGCCGAGGAGCACCAGCGACATGTGAGCGAGCGGGGCGAGATCGCCGGAGGCGCCGACCGATCCCTTCGCCGGGATCTCGGGATACACGCCGGCATTGAGCAGTGCGATCAGGGCGTCGATCACGCTGCGCCGGATGCCGGAGAAGCCGCGCGCGAGGCTGTTCACCTTGAGCAGCAGGATCAGGCGCACGGTCGCGTCGTCGAGCGCCTCGCCGACGCCGCAGGCGTGCGACAGCACCAGCGAGCGCTGCAGGATTTCGAGGTCCGCGTGCGCGATGCGGGTCTGCGCGAGGAGGCCGAAGCCGGTGTTGATGCCGTAGGCGGTGCGGTCCTCGTCGATGACGCGGCGCACGCAGGCGACGCTGCGCTCGATCGCCGCGGAGGCGGCTTCGGGCAATGTCACGCGGATCGGCTGCTCGTACGCCTGGCGCAACTGGGCGAGGGTCAGCTCACCGGGGACGAGGGTGAGTTCGATGCTCGGGTCGAAGGTCATTTCGGTCACCTCAGGCTCCTTTCACGGCGTCGAGCATCGGCAGATCCAGGCCGTTGTTGCGGGCGCAGTCGCGGGCGATGTCGTAGCCGGCGTCGGTATGGCGCATGACGCCGGTGGCTGGGTCGTTGCGCAGCACACGCCCGAGGCGAGCGTGCGCTTCAGGCGTGCCGTCGGCGACGATCACGACGCCCGCATGTTGAGAGTAGCCCATGCCGACGCCCCCGCCATGATGCAGCGACACCCAGGTCGCGCCGCCGGCGGTGTTGAGCAGGGCGTTGAGGAGCGGCCAGTCGGAGACGGCGTCCGAGCCGTCCAGCATGCTCTCGGTCTCGCGATTGGGGCTCGCGACCGAACCGGAGTCGAGGTGGTCGCGGCCGATCACGATGGGGGCCTTGAGCTCGCCCTTGGCGACCATCTCGTTGAAGGCTTGGCCGAGGCGCGCGCGGTCTTTCAGGCCGACCCAGCAGATGCGCGCGGGCAGGCCTTGGAAGCTGATGCGCTCGCGCGCCATGTCCAGCCAGTGGTGCAGGTGCGGGTTGTCCGGGATCAGCTCCTTGACCTTCGCGTCGGTTTTGTAGATGTCCTCCGGATCGCCGGACAGTGCGACCCAGCGGAAGGGGCCGATGCCCTGGCAGAACAGTGGGCGGATGTAGGCGGGGACGAAGCCGGGGAAGTCGAAGGCGTTTTCCACGCCTTCCTCGAGGGCCATCTGGCGGATGTTGTTGCCATAGTCGAAGGTTGGGACGCCCATCTGCTGGAAGGCGAGCATTGCTCGGACGTGCACCGCCATCGAATGCTTCGCGGCGACGACGACGGCTTCCGGCTCGGTCTTGCCGCGCGCGACGTATTCGTCCCAGCTCCATCCAATCGGCAGGTAGCCGTGCAGGGGGTCGTGCGCGCTGGTCTGATCCGTGACCATGTCCGGGCGCACGCCGCGGCGCACGAGCTCGGGCAGGATGTCGGCGGCGTTGGCATACAGGCCGATCGACACGGCCGCACCGCGCTGGGTGTGGCGCGCGATGCGTGCGAGGGCGTCGTCGAGGTCGGTGGCCTGTTCGTCGAGGTAGCGGGTGCGCAGGCGGAAGTCGATGCGCGACTGCTGGCATTCGATGTTCAGCGAGCACGCGCCGGCCAGCGTCGCGGCGAGGGGCTGCGCGCCGCCCATGCCGCCCAGGCCGGCGGTGAGCACCCAGCGGCCCTTGAGGCTGCCGCCGTAGTGCTGGCGGCCGGCCTCGACGAAGGTTTCGTAGGTACCCTGCACAATGCCCTGCGAGCCGATGTAGATCCACGAGCCCGCGGTCATCTGGCCGTACATCATCAGGCCCTTGCGGTCGAGTTCGTTGAAGTGCTCCCAGTTCGCCCACGCGGGCACGAGATTGGAGTTCGCGAGCAGCACGCGCGGGGCGTCGCGGTGGGTCTCGAACACGCCGACGGGCTTGCCGGACTGGATCAGCAGGGTCTGGTTGTCCTCGAGGCGGCGCAGGACTTCGACGATCTTGTCGAAGCACGGCCAGTCGCGTGCGGCACGGCCGATGCCGCCATAAACCACGAGGTCGGCGGGGTTCTCGGCGACGGTCGCGTCGAGATTGTTCATCAGCATGCGCAGCGGGGCTTCGGTGAGCCAGCTCTTGCACGTGCGTTGCGTGCCGGTCGGCGCCGCGATGTGGCGTCTGGGGTCGTGGCGTGGATCGGGGGTGGTCATCGCGGTCTCCTCACGGGTGGGGGGGTAGGGTCAGGGTGTGGATCAGGCGCGCGGCGACGCGGGCGGTGCGGTGGTCGATGTCGAATTCGGGGTTGAGCTCGGCGAGGTCGGCGAGCCTGAGCTTGCCGCTGTCACGCACGCGCTCGACGAGCGGTTCGAGCAGCAGGAGCGGCACGCCGCGCGCGGCCGGGGCGCTGACGCCGGGGGCCTCGCAGGCGGGCAGGACGTCGAGGTCGATGGTGAGGTAGACGTGGTCGCAGGCGGCGACGAAAGCGTCGAGGTGCTCACCGATGCGGTCGAGGCTCAGGGGCGTGATCTCGCGGTCTTCGCGCACCAGCACGTCGAGGTCGACTGCGCGGCGGAATAGTGCGCGGGTGTTGGCGGCGCGGCTCACGCCGAGACAGGCGTAGCGGAATGGCCAGCCGCGCGTGGCGCAGGCGTCGGCGATCTGCGCGAAGGGGGTGCCGGACGAGTGCGCGTGCGCTGGGTCGCGCAGGTCGAAGTGGGCGTCGAAATTGATGATGCCGATGCGTGGCGTGTCTTCGGCGGTGCCGGCAAGATGTGCGGCGAGGCCCTGCCAGCTGCCGTAGGCGACTTCGTGGCCGCCGCCGAGGACGACCGGGAAGTGGCCTGCGGCGAGCAGTGTGGTGACGTTAGCGGCAAGGCGTGCCTGAGCGGCGTCGAGATCGCCGTCGTCGCAGGCGACATTGCCGGCGTCGTACGCAGGGCTTGCGCGGTGCCAGGCGAGGCTTGCCAAGGCCTTGCGGATTGCCGCCGGCGCGGCGATAGCGCCGGGACGGCCCTTGTTGCGCCGCACCCCTTCGTCGCAGGCGAAGCCGATGAGGGCGACGCCGGGCGTATCGGCGGCGTCGAGCGGGCGGACGAGCTGATGCCAGCGCAGGCTGTCGGGTTCCGGGTCGATGCGGCCGGCCCAGCTTGCCATCGTGCTGCGGTCAGCGTTCATCGTGCCCCTCCTGTGTGCGGTCGTGCGTGATCTCGCCGTTGAATACGCGCTGTCGCAAGCGACCGGGCTGTACTGCATAGGCGAGCTCGGTGGGGCGGGCGATGTCCCACACGCACAGGTCGGCGCGCAACCCTTCGGCAATGCGCCCGATGTCGGCAAGGCCGAGCGCGCGGGCGCCGTTTGCCGTCATGCCGGCCAGCGCCTCGCGCGGCGTCAGGCGGAACAGCGTGCAGGCGAGGTTCAGCATCAGCGTCGGCATGAAGAGCGGTGAGCTGCCGGGGTTGGCGTCGGTCGCGATCGCGATCGGCACGCCGTGGCGGCGCAGGGCTGCGACCGGCGGCAATTGCGTCTCGCGCAACGTCAGGTAGGCGCCGGGCAGTAGCGTTGCGACGGTGCCGGCCTCGGCCATCGCATGTACGCCGCCGTCATCCAGGTGCTCGATGTGATCGGCCGACAGCGCCCTGTGATGTGCAGCGAGCGCGGCGCCGCCGAGGTTCGAGAGTTGCTCGGCATGTGCCTTCACGCGCAGGCCGTGGCGCGCGGCGGCGTCGAAGACGCGCTCGCATTGCGCGGGGCTGAAGGCGATGCTTTCGCAGAACACGTCCACGGCGTCGGCGAGGCCCTCGGCTGCGGCGGCCGGGATCATCTCGTCGCACACGAGGCGGATGTAGCCGTCCTTGTCGTCGCTGTATTCGGGGGGGAGTGCGTGGGCGCCGAGCAGTGTCGCGACGACGCGCACGGGCAGGCGCTCACCGAGACGGCGCGCGACGCGCAGCATCTTCAGCTCGTCTGCGACCGTGAGCCCGTAGCCGGATTTGATCTCTACCGTGGTGACGCCGTCGGCCATCAAGGCGGCGAGCCGGGGCAGGGTCGTTGCGATGAGTTCGTCCTCGGAGGCTGCGCGGGTGGCGCGCACGGTGCTGAGGATGCCGCCGCCGGCCTGTGCGATCTCGGCGTAGCTCGCGCCTTCGAGGCGCAGCGCGAATTCGTCGGCACGGTTGCCGCCGAATACGAGGTGGGTGTGGCAGTCGACGAGGCCCGGTGTGATCACGCCGCCATACCCCATGTCGCGTGCGCCGTCGGTGTCGGCGGCGGTCAGGGCGTCGGTCCGGCACAGCTTCGCGATGCGGCCGCTCTCGACCAGTACCGCCATCGGGGCGGGCAATTCGTGTTGTCCGTCGAAGATCGTGACGTCCCGCCAGAGCAGGCGGGGGTAGGGGGTGGGCACTCCGACGTCTCCGTGCTTGTGTAATTG
Organism: Azoarcus sp. CIB; assembly: GCF_001190925.1. Lineage (NCBI taxonomy): Bacteria > Pseudomonadati > Pseudomonadota > Betaproteobacteria > Rhodocyclales > Zoogloeaceae > Azoarcus > Azoarcus sp. CIB. Next base: position 3,557,924 of record NZ_CP011072.1, on the reverse strand, counting down.
TCTATACAATAGAGGCGCGACACGGAGGCGTCAAGGAGTTTTTGTGCCACCCCCGACAGCGTTCTCGAGGCGTCCGGGAGTCTCTTGGTGTCGGTCAGGAATCCCTGCATTTCCCGGCATTCTGCGATGATCGGCCTGACTTTGCGGTTCGGCGGAGAAGTGAGGGGGCTGCTGTTCTTGCGCCCGTCGGTGCGGTTGCTTGCGGGCTGAAGAGTTGAAGGTGGCATGTATAGACAAATGTCGGTGCGGCAGGGAATTCCCGACACTGACCGCGGATCGCAAGGAGGGCCCCGAGCAGGGGCCGGTTTCAATGCTCAGGAACTCTCGCCGCGGTAGCTCGCGAGATGGATGCTCGTCTCGGTGTGCTGGATGCTGCGGATCAGCCGGATGCGTTCGAGTACGTTCGACAGCTCCGTGAGGTTCTCCGCGCGCAATTCCGCGAGCAGGTCCCAGCGCCCGTTGGTGTCGTGCAGGGCGGCGACGCCCGGTTCGCCGAGCAGGCTCGCGATCACCGAGCGCGTCTCGTTGCCGGCGACGACGATGCTCATCCACGCGCGGATCTCGTTGGGCTGCGAATCGGGCCTGAGCTTGACCGTGTAGCCGACGATAATGCCGTCGTTCTCGAGCTTGGTGATGCGGTTGGTGACGGTGCCGCGCGACACCTTCAACTTGTGCGCGAGGTTCGCGACGCTCATGCGCGCATCGTTGCGCAGCAGGCTGATCAGTTGCTGGTCCAGGGTGTCCATTTTGTCGATTCGTCAGCGATGTCTATCGAAATAACCAGTGTTTTATCAAAATAGCACAGTTCTTGATATTTTGATTGACACGGAACTGGTCGATCATGTCCTCACAGAATCGCAGGACACCAACGAGGACGACACCATGAAAACCAGCAACCGCATCGCCACCCGATTCCTGAGCGCCGAGCGTGCCGCCGAGCTCGTCGCGGAGAAGGGGTTCGCGACCTGCCTGCGAGGCATGGCCGACTACATCCGCGCGGACTTCCTGCGCTGGAATGATTTCGAGAAGACCGCCCGCGTCGCCAACCATTCCGACGACGGCGTGATCGAGCTGATGCCGATCTCCGACGACTCGCTGTACTCCTTCAAGTACGTGAATGGCCATCCGAAGAACCATCGTTTCGGCCTGAGCACCGTGATGGCCTTCGGCGTGCTCGCCGATGTCGATACCGGCGCGCCGACCCTGGTCAGCGAGCTGACCCTGACCACCGCGCTGCGCACCGCCGCAACTTCCGCGCTCGCCGCCCGCGCGCTGGCCCGTCAGGACAGCAAGTGCATGGCACTGATCGGCAACGGCGCGCAGAGCGAGTTCCAGGCGCTGGCCTTCCATCACCTGCTGGGCATCACCGAATTCCACCTGTTCGACGTCGATGCCGCGGCGACCGACAAGTTGATGCGCAACCTCGAGCGCATGGGCCTGTCCGCGAAGCGCTTCGCCAGTACCAAGGAAGCCGTGAAAGGCTGCGACATCGTCACCACCGTGACCGCCGACAAGACCAATGCGACGATCCTGACGCCCGACATGATCGAGCCGGGCATGCATATCAACGGCGTCGGCGGCGACTGCCCGGGCAAGACCGAGCTGCACGCCGACGTGCTGCGCATGGGGCGCGTGTTCTGCGAATTCGAGCCGCAATCGCGCGTCGAGGGCGACATGCAGCAGATGCCGGCGGACTTCGAAGTGACGGAGCTGTGGAGCGTGCTCGCCGGCAAGCTTCCGGGTCGTGTGGCCGCGGACGAAGTGACGGTGTTCGATTCGGTCGGCTTCGCGCTGGAGGACTTCTCAGCGCTGCGCTTCATGCGCGATCTCGCGATCGAGCTGGGTGTCGAGGAAGAGATCTCGCTGATCCCCGATCTCGCCGATCCGAAGAACCTGTTCGGCAGCGTGCCGGTCAGCTCGGTCCCGCGCGCCGCGGCCCGCGAACTGCGGGCCGCTTGAGTCACTCCGGGCCCGCCGTCCGTGGCGGGCCCGGTATCCTGCCGCTACGCCACCCGTTCCGCGGTGGGATGCGGGTCGTCGCGATAGGCCGCCGCCTCGGCCAGCAGCCAGTCGGTAAAGCGCCGCAGGGCCGGGTTCGTGCTCGGTGGGTCGGGATAGACGAGGTGGTAGCCCATCGCGGAGCGCAGCGGCAGATCGAACGGGATGACCAGTTGCCCCGATTCCAGTTCGCTGAGCGCGAGGAAGCGCGGCACGAGCGCCACGCCCAGACGCGCACTGGCGGCTTCCACGAGCATCGAGAACAGGTCGAAGCGCGGGCCGCTCATCGCATCCACGTCCCTCACGCCGGCCGTCTCGAACCAGCGTTGCCACGCGGCGTGGCGATTCACCTGATGCAGCAGCGGCAGTCGCGCGAGCTCACGCGGTTCGCTGCAGGGGTGTTCGCGTAGCAGCGCGGGGCTGCACACCGGCACCATCTCCTCGCCGAACAGCGGGTGCGAGATGGCGCCGGGCCACGTCGACGACCCGAAATGGATGGCGGCATCGAACGGCGTCTCGGTGAAGACGAAGGGATCCGAACGCGTCGTCAGATTCACGGTGATCCCGGGATTGGCCGCGTGGAACTGCGTGAGCCGCGGAATCAGCCAGCGCGAACCGAAAGTCGGAATCACCGCCAGTTCCAGCACGTTGCGCTCGCCGCGGTGCGACATCAGCGAAATCGTATGGCGCTCGAGACGGTCGAGATCCTCGGCGACGCGCTTCGCGTAGATCGCGCCGGCCTCGGTCAGCGAGATGCGCTTCTTGATGCGGTTGAACAGCGGCACGCCGAGATGGTCCTCCAGCGAGGCGATCTGCTTGCATACCGCGCTCTGCGTGAGCGACAGCGCGTCGGCCGCGCGCGTGAAACTCAGGTGGCGTGCGGCCGCTTCGAACGCAACGAGCGCCTCGATGCTGGGAATGCGCCGGCGCATGGATACTTCCTCCGAGTCACGATCTTCGTAGTTTATTTCGTTTGAGCATATCCGGCGCTTGCACAAGAATTCGCATCGGCCAGTCGGCACCCCAATAACGATAAACGACGCCAAGGTGCGCACAGGGAAGGCGGAGCACCGCTCCGGGAAAGCCGATTGTTTTCCTTCTTTTCAAGACCCCCGAATCGGAGACAGCAAAATGATTCCCCAGCAACAGGCATCCATCAAGGAATTCGGATTCATCACCGGCGAGGCCGGCGCGACGATCCGTAGCGAGCTCGCGAGCCGGTTGAAGCGCCGCGTCGATCCGCGCTGCGAGGACTACGACACCCAGGTCGAGGCGGAGCGCCGCGACCTCGCTGCGGTGGTCGTGCTCGGCTATAACTGACCGGTTGGCGGGCGCGCGGAGCCCGTCGGCTTCGCACTGGACGGCGCGTAGCGCGCCCGCCGCGGCATCCCGCGATGAATCTTCCCCGCAGTCTGAATCACCCGCAGCGGCTCGCGCTCGCGAGCGAGATCCACTCCCGGCCCTTCATGGTCATCGGCGCGCCGGCGCGCGTCTCTCACCTCGCGATCCATTGCGAGGAGGGGAGCGTGGGTGGCTGGGGCGGCCGGGGGGGCGACTGGCATGAGCGGACGCTGCAGGCCCTGTGCGCACGCTTCGGCGTATCCGGCCCCAAGGACGGCGCGCAGCACTTTTTCCACGACTTCGGCCACTTCCGCATCAAGTGGGAGCGGCACACGGAATTCGCCACCTTCACCTTTGTCGAGCCTGGGCGCGGCGGCGCGGATTTTGCGCAGACGGCGATGCGTCACGTGCCGATGGACTGGCTCGAATCGCTCGGCGCGTCGGTCGTCGTCGCTTCGCATATCCATGCGGAGCAGGGCGAGCCGCTCGACCTCGCCGACGAACGACTGCACGGCCTGTTTCCGATGCCGCCACTGGTTGGCAGCCGCGTGCTCTCCGGGGGCGAGATCTGGACCGACTTCCAGGTCGGCCCGGACGGCTTCTCACGCTACCTGGTGCGCGACACCGGGCTGCGCGAGGCGCAGATGGGGCGGCTCGTGCAGCGCATCTGCGAAATCGAGACCTACCTGATGATGGCGCTGCTCGCGCTGCCGCTCGCGCGCGAGGGCATCCTGCGCCTCGACGGCATCGAAGAGGATCTCAGCGATTTCGGCACCCGGCTATGCGAACTCGAGATCGACGGCGATGCCGAGCAGCTGCTGCATGAGATCTCGCGGCTGGATGCGCGCATGCGTGCGATGTCGCACGCGACCGGTTATCGCTTCAGCGCCGCGCAGGCCTACTACCGCATCGTGCAGGCGCGCATCGGCGAGCTGCGCGAGCAGCGCGTCGAGGGCGTGCCGACGATAGGCGAGTTCATGGAGCGGCGTCTCGCGCCAGCGATGGACAGCTGCGTGTCGGTGGCCGCGCGGCAGGACGCGCTCGCCCACAAGGTGAGCCGCGCCAACGACATGCTGCGCACGCGCGTCAATCTCGCGCAGGAGCGGCAGAACCAGAGCGTGCTCGAAAGCCTGAGTCGCAGCGCGCGGCTGCAACTGAGGTTGCAGCAGGCGGTCGAGGGGCTGTCGGTGGTCGCGATCTCGTACTACGGCATCGGGCTCGCTGCGTATGCGTTGAAGGCGCTGAAGGGCTGGGGCGTGGACGTGCCTGTTGACCAGGCGATCGGGCTGGCGCTGCCACTCGTCGCCGGCGCGACCTGGTTCGGCCTGCGGCGCACGCACGCGCGCCTGCACCGGGTCGGTGAGAGGTCTGCTCCCTCATGCAGCCTGGCCGTCGCCGAGCGCCACTGAGCGTTCGCGGAAGGCGCTCGGCGATTCCCCCGTCCACTGCCGGAAAGCGCGCGCAAAACTCTTCTCGTTACGGAAGCCGACCGACAGCGCGACCTGCTTGACCGTGCGGCTCGTCCGTCGCAGCAGCTCGATCGCGCGCTCGCGCCGCGCTTCGTCCTTGAGTTGCTGCAGCGATGCACCCTCTTCGTCGAGCTGGCGGTGCAGCGTGCGCGGCGACAGGTGCAACCGCTCGGCGAGCGTATCGGCGGTTGCGCCTTCGTCGAGCCGTTCGCGCAGCAGGTGGCGCACGCGTTGCACCAGCAGGCGGTCCCTGCGGTACTGCAGCACGGTCAGCGGCAACGCGCGCCGCAGCATCTGGTTCAGGGCCGCTTCGTCACGCCGCAACGGCAGCTTCAGATATTGCGCGTCGAAGCTGATCGCCGCCTGTTCCGCGTCGAAGTGGATCGGCCCCGGGAACAGCAGCGGATACACGCTGCGATGGGGTGGGGGCGGGAAGGGGAAGCGCGCCGCGAGCAGCGTGATGCGCGAGTCGATCGCCCAGCACGCGTAGCCCAGCAGGTAGCGCAGGAGGGTGACGAGGCAGAATTCATGCATCTCGCCGAGGTAGCGGCGCACCTCGACGCGTATGTGCGCGACGCCGCCGCCCTCGCTCGGGTGCAGCAGGATGTCGTCGGTGAGCAGGCGGTGGTGCCGGCACCACCGCTTGAGCGCGACGCCGAGGTCGGGCGCGGTGATCGACGCGCGGCACAACATGCCGTAGCTGCCCCACGGCAGCCGCCGCGAGAACCAGCCCAGCGCCTCGTCGTCGAGCTCCTGCATGGCGACTGCGGACATGATTTCCATCTGTGCCGCCGTGACGCGCGCATCCGGGTTCTCGAGCGAGCCCGGCGGAATCTGTGCCTCGCGCAGTGCGTTGGCAGGATTGATTCCATAACGGCGGTAGGCTGCAACGATCGTGCGGATGAAGGCGATAGGCGTCGCGGCGGAGCCGTGGGTGGGGTCGCCGACGGAAGGGATCACGGTTGTCATCGGCCAATCATAGGTGGCTTGGCAGGATTTGCAACCACGTTGGCGCCCGATGCGTCTCTTCCAGGCCTACTCTTACGCGGCCACGACGTTTTGCCGATGCACGTCTAAGCTGCATCTGTCGACGCCCCGAATATGAACACGACCGAAGAAACGAGGAGACCCGGATGAACGTTCCCAGCCTGACCTTCCACCACGGTGAAACCATCGATGCGCTGCGCGACGCGGTGCGCCAGTTCGCCGAGGCCGAGATCGCCCCGCGCGCTGCCGCGATCGACCGCGAGAACGAATTCCCCGCCGACCTGTGGAAAAAGTTCGGCGACATGGGCCTGCTCGGGATGACCGTCGAGGAGGAATACGGCGGTACCGGCATGGGTTACCTCGCGCACATCATCGCGATGGAAGAGATTTCCCGCGCGTCGGCCTCGGTGGGGCTGTCGTACGGCGCGCACTCGAACCTGTGCGTGAACCAGATCCGCCGCAACGGCAACGCCGCGCAGAAGGACAAGTACCTGCCCAAGCTGATCTCGGGCGACCACGTCGGCGCGCTGGCAATGAGCGAGCCGAATGCCGGTTCCGACGTCGTGTCGATGAAGCTGCGTGCCGACAAGAAGGGCGACCGCTACGTGCTCAACGGCGCCAAGATGTGGATCACCAACGGCGGCGATGCCGACACGCTGGTCGTCTACGCGAAGACCGACACCAACGCCGGCCCGAAGGGCATCACCGCCTTCATCGTCGAGAAGGGCATGAAGGGCTTCAGCCACGGCACCCACCTCGACAAGCTGGGCATGCGCGGTTCGAACACCTTCCCGCTGTTCTTCGACGACGTCGAAGTGCCGGAAGAGAACGTGCTCGGTGGCGTCGGCAACGGCGTGAAGGTGCTGATGAGCGGCCTCGACTACGAGCGCACGGTGCTGTGCGGCGGCCCGCTGGGGATCATGGCGGCGTGCATGGACGTGGTCGTGCCCTACCTGCACGAGCGCAAGCAGTTCGGCCAGGCGATCGGCGAGTTCCAGCTGATGCAGGGCAAGATCGCCGACATGTACTCGGTGTGGAGCGCCACCCGCGCCTATGTCTATGCAGTCGGCCAGGCGTGCGACCGCGCGGATCACGCCCGCACGCTGCGCAAGGACGCCGCCGGCGCGATCCTGTATTCGGCCGAGAAGGCGACCTGGATGGCCGGGGAGTCGATCCAGACCCTGGGCGGCGTCGGCTACACCAACGAATATGCGGTCGGCCGCCTGTGGCGCGACGCGAAGCTGTACGAGATCGGTGCCGGCACGAGCGAGATCCGCCGCATGCTGATCGGTCGCGAACTCTTCGCGGAGACGCTGTGATGAGCGTCATCAAATCTTCGATCAACACGCGCAGCCCGGACTTCGCCGGCAACGCCGAGGCGATGCGCAAGCTCGTCGGCGACCTGCGCGACAAGGCTGCGGAAGTCGCCCTCGGCGGCGGCGAGTCGGCGCGCGCCAAGCACACCGCGCGCGGCAAGCTGCTGCCGCGTGATCGCGTCAATCACCTGCTCGATCCCGGCACACCCTTCCTCGAAGTCGGCCAGATGGCGGCGTACGGCATGTATGACGGCGATGCCCCCTCGGCGGGCGTGATCGCCGGCATCGGCCGTGTGAAGGGCGTCGAGTGCATGATCGTCGCCAACGACGCGACGGTGAAGGGCGGCAGCTACTTCCCGATGACGGTGAAGAAGCACCTGCGCGCGCAGGAAATCGCGCAGATGAACAACCTGCCGTGCGTATATCTGGTCGACTCCGGCGGCGCGAACCTGCCGACGCAAGATGAAGTCTTCCCCGATCGCGATCACTTCGGCCGCATCTTCTTCAACCAGGCCAACATGAGCGCGCAGGGCATCCCGCAGATCGCGGTCGTGATGGGCTCGTGCACGGCGGGCGGTGCCTACGTGCCGGCGATGAGCGACGAGGCGGTGATCGTCAAGAACCAGGGCACGATCTTCCTCGGTGGGCCTCCGCTGGTGAAGGCCGCGACCGGCGAAGTCGTCAGCGCCGAGGACCTCGGCGGCGGCGACGTGCATACGCGCATCTCGGGCGTCGCCGACCACCTCGCCGAGAACGACGCCCACGCGCTCTACATCGCGCGCCGCATCGTGTCGAACCTCAATCGCCAGAAGCCCGTGTCGCTGAAGGTCGGCGCCGGCGAAGAGCCCATCTACGACCCCGAAGAGCTCTACGGCATCATCCCCGCCGACCCGCGCAAGCCCTACGACGTGCGCGAAGTCATCGCCCGCGTCGTCGACGGTTCGCGCTTCGACGAATTCAAGCCGCGCTACGGCACGACGCTCGTGACCGGTTTCGCGCAGCTCTACGGCTACCCGGTCGGCATCGTGGCGAACAACGGCATCCTGTTCGGGGAATCGGCGCAGAAGGGCGCGCACTTCGTCGAACTGTGCGCGCAGCGCGGCATCCCGCTGCTCTTCGTGCAGAACATCACCGGCTTCATGGTCGGCCGCAAGTACGAGAACGGCGGCATCGCGAAGGACGGCGCGAAGATGGTGACGGCGGTCGCGACCGCCCAGGTGCCCAAGCTCACGATGATCATCGGTGGCTCCTTCGGTGCCGGCAACTATGGCATGTGCGGCCGTGCCTACAGCCCGCGCTTCCTGTGGATGTGGCCGAACGCACGCGTCTCCGTGATGGGCGGCGAGCAGGCCGCGAGCGTGCTCTCGACGGTGCGTCGGGACGGCATCGAAGCCAAGGGCGGTACCTGGAGCAAGGAAGACGAGGAGGCGTTCAAGGCGCCGATCCGCGAACAGTATGAAGTGCAGGGCCACCCCTACTACGCGACCGCGCGCATGTGGGACGACGGCGTGATCGACCCGGCGCAGAGCCGCCGCGTGCTCGGCCTGTCGCTGTCGGCGACGCTCAACGCGCCGATCCCGCAGACGAAGTTCGGCCTGTTCCGGATGTAAGGGGAGGAGACAACAATGTTCGAAAAGATCCTGATCGCCAATAGAGGCGAGATCGCGTGTCGGGTCATCAAGACCGCGCGCCGCATGGGCATCAAGACCGTCGCGGTGTATTCCGAGGCCGACGCGAATGCCCGCCACGTACGCCTCGCCGACGAGGCCGTGCTGATCGGCCCCGCGGCCGTCAAGGAAAGCTACCTCGTCATCGACCGCATCATCGCCGCCGCCAAGCAGACCGGCGCGCAGGCGATCCACCCCGGCTACGGCTTCCTGTCCGAGAACGAGGACTTCTGCGACGCCTGCGAGCGCGCAGGCATCGTCTTCATCGGACCGCCGGTGTCGGCGATCCGCGCGATGGGCTCGAAGTCTGAGGCGAAGAAGCTGATGGAAGCGGCGCGCGTGCCGCTCACACCCGGCTATCACGGCGACAACCAGGAGCCGGCCTATCTGCACGAGCAGGCCGACCAGATCGGCTATCCGGTGCTGATCAAGGCCGCGGCCGGTGGCGGCGGCAAGGGCATGCGCCTCGTCGAAAAGTCCGAGGACTTCATCGCCGCGCTCGCCTCGTGCAAGCGCGAAGCCGCATCGTCGTTCGGCAACGAGCACGTGCTGGTCGAGAAGTACATCACCCGCCCGCGCCACATCGAGATCCAGGTCTTCGGCGATACGCACGGCAACTGCGTGTACCTCTTCGAGCGCGACTGCTCGGTGCAGCGCCGTCACCAGAAGGTGCTGGAAGAAGCGCCCGCGCCCGGCATGACGCCGGAGCGCCGCGCGGCGATGGGCAAGGCCGCGGTCGAAGCCGCAAAGGCGGTCGGCTATGTCGGCGCCGGCACCGTCGAGTTCATCGCCAACCAGGACGGCTCGTTCTACTTCATGGAGATGAACACCCGTCTTCAGGTCGAGCACCCGGTCACGGAGATGATCACCGGCCTCGACCTCGTCGAATGGCAATTGCGCGTCGCTTCGGGCGAACCGCTGCCGCTCGCGCAGGAGCAGCTGCAGATCCGCGGTCACGCGCTCGAAGCGCGCATCTACGCCGAAGATCCGGCCAAGGGCTTCCTGCCCTCGACCGGCAAGCTCGTGCACCTCGCGCCGCCGGCCGAAGGCCTGCACGTGCGCGTCGATACCGGTGTCGAGGAGGGCGACGAGATCAGCCCCTTCTACGACCCGATGATCGCCAAGCTGATCGTGTGGGACGAGAACCGCGACCAGGCGCTCGCGCGCATGCTGCAGGCGCTCGCCGACTACCGCGTCGTCGGCGTCGCCAACAACATCGAGTTCCTGTCGCGCCTGACCAACTGCCCGGCCTTCGCCAATGCCGACCTCGATACAGGCTTGATCGAGCGTGAAAAGACCTACCTCTTCCCCGAGGGCGAGCAGCCGCCGGCCGAAGTCTATCTTGTCGTCGCACTCGGCGAACTGCTGCGCGAGGCGGCGTGGGCCGAGGACGAAGCCGAGCGCGGCAACGACCCCGGTTCGCCGTGGCATGCGCGCGATGGCTGGCGGCTCAATGCCACGGCCAGCCGCGAACTGCTCTTCCGCTTCGGCGAGACGCAGAAGGCCGTGACCGTCGCCTACTGCGGACGTGACCGCTACACGCTGGCCGTCGATGGTCATGCGACCCAGGCGCGCGGCAAGCTCGACGACCGCGGCGGCCTGCGCGTCGAGTTCGACGGCCGGCGCCTGGGCGCCACCGTGATCGTCGCGGGCGAGAAGCGCCACGTCTTCCTCGACGGCCGTACCTGGCAGCTCGCCAATGTCGACCCGCTGCACCACGCGGGCGAGGGGGGCGGCGCCGAAGGCGGGCTGCTCGCGCCGATGCCCGGCAAGGTCATCGCGCTGCTCGCCGAAGTCGGCAGCAAGATCGAGAAGGGCGCGCCGCTGCTGATCCTCGAGGCGATGAAGATGGAGCACACCATCACGGCGCCCGCCGCCGGCACCCTCAAGGCCTTCTGCTTCGCGGTCGGCGACCAGGTCGGCGACGGCGCGGAACTCGTCGAGTTCGAGCCGGCGAAGGGCTGATCGGCAGTATCAATCCGGCGATCATTTATACGAGGTCCGTTCGGGCACCTTGTTCCTCCCCCTTCAAGGGGGGAGGTTAGGAGGGGGATGGGTTTCTGCGGCGCCTGATTAACCCATCCCCACCCCAACCCTCCCCTTGAAGGGGAGGGAGCGACCGTGCCGCCATCGTAGGGCGGGATGAAATCCCGTCGCCGCGCCACGAATTCAAATAAGAGAGTGGAGAGAGACACATGACCCAGTTGAGCTACGTCCACGGCGCCTCCGAAAAGCGTCTTATCGGCCAGACCATCGGCCACTTCTTCGACGAAGCCTGCACCCGCCACGCCGCGCGCGAAGCCCTCGTCGTGCGCCACCAGAACGTGCGCCTCACCTACGCCGCACTTAAGCAGCGCGTCGACGCCCTTGCCTGCAGCCTGATGCGCCTGGGCCTCAAGCGCGGCGAGCGCATCGGCATCTGGTCGCAGAACAACGTCGAATGGGCGTTGACCCAGTTCGCGACCGCCAAGGCCGGCCTCGTGCTCGTCAACATCAACCCCGCCTACCGCCGCGCCGAACTCGAATACGCGCTCAACAAGGTCGGTTGCCGCGCGCTGGTGATGTCGCCCGCGTTCAAGAGCAGCAACTACCTCGAGATGATCGCCGACCTCGCACCCGAGCTCGCGCAGTCCGAAGCCGGCAAGCTGCAGGCCGCGAAGCTGCCGACGCTCGACATCGTCATCCGCATGGGCGCCGACAGGACCCACGGGATGCTGAGCTTCGACGACCTGCTGCATGCGCCCACCGGCGACGAACTCGACGCGCTCGAAGCCCTCGGTGACGAACTGCAGTTTGACGACGCGATCAACATCCAGTTCACGTCCGGCACCACCGGTCAGCCCAAGGGCGCGACGCTGTCGCACCACAACATCCTCAACAACGGCTTCTTCGTCGGCGAAGCGATCCGCCTCGTCGAAGGCGACCGCCTGTGCATCCCGGTGCCGCTGTATCACTGCTTCGGCATGGTCATGGGCAACCTCGGCTGCCTCACGCACGGCGCGACGATGGTCTATCCGGCCGAAGCCTTCGACCCGCTGGCAACCCTCGAAACCCTCGCCGAAGAACGCTGCACCGCGAGCTACGGCGTGCCGACGATGTTCATCGCGATGCTCGACCACCCGCGCTTCAACGACTTCGACCTCTCGCGCCTCAGGACCGGCATCATGGCCGGCAGCCCGTGCCCGATCGAGGTCATGAAGCGCGTCATCGACAAGATGAACATGCGCGAAGTGACCATCGCCTACGGCATGACCGAGACCTCGCCAGTGAGCTTCCAAAGCGGCACCGACGATCCGCTCGATCGCCGCGTGTCGACCGTCGGCCGCGTCCAGCCCCATCTCGAAGTGAAGATCGTCGACAACGAAGGCCGCATCGTCCCGCGCGGAACGCCGGGCGAGCTGTGCACGCGCGGCTACTCGGTGATGCTCGGCTATTGGGAAGACGAGGCCAAGACCCGCGAAGCGATCGACGCCGGCGGCTGGATGCACACAGGCGACCTCGCGACGATCGACGACGAAGGCTTCTGCAACATCGTCGGTCGCATCAAGGACATGGTCATCCGCGGCGGCGAGAACCTGTACCCGCGCGAGATCGAGGAATTCCTCTACCGTCATCCCAAGATCCTCGACGTGCAGGTCGTCGGCGTGCCCGACCAGAAATATGGCGAGGAGCTGTGCGCGTGGGTCATCGTGCGCGAAGGCCAGACGCTCACCGAAGCCGATGTGCGCGACTTCTGCCAGGGCCAGATCGCGCACTACAAGGTGCCGCGCTACATCAAGTTCGTGGAGACCTTCCCGATGACCGTCACCGGCAAGATCCAGAAATTCCAGATCCGCGAGCAGATGAAGCGCGAACTGGGTCTGGCCGAAGCCAGGACCGCTTGAGCGGCGGGGAGGGGCTCATGATCACGCTGTACCACTGCGTCAGCGCGCGCTCGTTCCGGCCGCTGTGGATGCTCGAGGAACTCGGCCTGCCGTACGAGCTCAAGATGCTGCCATTCCCGCCGCGGCTCGAGGCGCAGCCCTACCTCGAGCTCAACGCGCTCGGCACCATCCCGGCGTTCTTCGACGGCGCCACGCGCATGACCGAGTCGGCGGCAATCTGCCACTACCTCGCCGCGCGACACTCGCCGGGCGCGCTGAATGTCGAAACCAACGAGCCCGACTTCGGCGCCTACCTGAACTGGCTGCACTTCGGCGAGGCAACGCTCACCTTCCCGCAGACGCTGATCTTGCGCTACGCCCGCTTCGAGCCGGCCGAGCGGCGTCAGCCCCAGGTCGCCGAGGACTACGCGCGCTGGTTCCTGTCCCGCCTGCGCACGCTCGAACCGCTGCTCGCGCAGCAGGAATTCATGTGCGCCGGACGCTTCACGGCCGCCGACGTGTCGGTCGGCTACGCGCTGATGCTCGCCGACGATATCGGACTCAAGGAGCGCTTCAAGCCGGCGGTGCTCGCCTATTGGCAGCGCCTGCAGGCACGCGAAGCCTATCAGCGGGCGCTCGCCGCGCAGCAACGCGCCGCGATGGCGCAGGGCGTGCCGCCGCACTCGGTCGCTCAGGCGACCGGCCCGTTCTGAACGAGGAGACACACGAAACATGACCAACAAGGAATTCGACGATCGACCCCTGTGGACTCCGCGTCCCGAACAGATCGCCGCGACCGGCATGGCCGCCTTCACCGAACGCATCCGCCGCGCCTCGGGCCTGCAGCTCGCCGACTACGACGCGCTGCATGACTGGTCGGTGCGCCATTCGACCGATTTCTGGCGCGAAATCTGGGACTTCGGCGGCGTGATCGGCGAGCGCGGCGCGCGCACGCTCATCGACGGCGAGCGCATGCCCGGTGCCGCGTGGTTCCCCGACGCGCGCCTGAACTTCGCCGAGAACCTGCTGCGCGACAGCGCGAACGAGCAGGCGCTGGTGTTCTGGGGCGAGGACAAGGTCAAGCGTGCGATGACGCGTAGCGAGCTGCGCGCCGAAGTCGCCCGCTTCGCCGCCGCACTGCGCGCCGCCGGCGTGCGCCCGCACGACCGCGTCGCCGCCTGGATGCCCAACCTGCCCGAGACCCTAGTTGCGATGCTGGCCGCGGCGAGCCTCGGCGCGACTTTCACGTCCGCCTCGCCGGATTTCGGCGTGCAGGGCGTGCTCGATCGCTTCGGCCAGACCGAGCCCAAGGTGCTGATCGCCTGCGACGGCTACTGGTACAGCGGCAAGGCAATCGACATCCGCGGCAAGCTCGCCGAACTCGCGCCGCAGCTGCCCAGCGTCGAGCGCTTCGTCGTCGTTCCCTATCTCGCGGGCGACGCAGCGCCCGATCTCGCGGGAATCCGCGACGCCGTCGCCTACGCCGAATTTCTCGCACCGCATGCGGCCGAGACTGCGCCGCGCTACGAGCGCCTGCCGTTCAACCACCCGCTGTACGTGATGTACTCGTCCGGCACCACCGGCGTGCCCAAGTGCATCGTCCATGGCGCGGGCGGCACGCTGCTGCAGCACCTCAAGGAGCACACGCTGCACGCCGACGTCCGCGAAGGCGACCGCCTGTTCTACTTCACGACTTGCGGCTGGATGATGTGGAACTGGCTGGTCTCGGGCCTCGCCGCGGGCGCCACGCTCATGCTCTACGACGGCAACCCCTTCGTGGACGACGGCAAGCTGCTGTGGGACTACGCGCAAGCAGAGCGCATCACCCATTTCGGCACCTCCGCGAAGTATATCGAGACGCTGGGCAAGAGCGCGCTGCGCCCCGCCGAATCCTACGACCTCTCCGCGCTGCGCGCCGTGCTCTCGACCGGTAGCCCGCTCGCGCCGCAGGGCTTCGATTTCGTCTACGAGTCGATCAAGCCCGATGTGCAGCTCGCGTCGATCTCCGGCGGCACCGACATCGTCTCCTGCTTCGTCCTCGGCAGCCCCACCTTGCCGGTGTGGCGCGGCGAAATCCAGTGCCGCGGTCTCGGCATGGCCGTCGAGGTGTGGGACGACGAAGGCCGCCCGGTCGCCGGCGAGAAGGGCGAACTCGTGTGCACCAAGCCCTTCCCGTCCATGCCGATCGGCTTCTGGAACGACCCGGACGGCACGAAATACCGCGCGGCCTACTTCGAGCGCTTCGACAACGTGTGGTGCCACGGCGACTTCTGCGAGATCACCGCGCACGGCGGCCTCGTCATCCACGGCCGCTCGGACGCGACGCTCAACCCCGGCGGCGTGCGCATCGGCACCGCCGAGATCTACCGCCAAGTCGAAAAGCTGCCCGAAGTCATCGAGTCCATCGTGATCGGCCAGGACTGGCCGCCGCAGGACCCGACCGACGTGCGCGTAGTGCTCTTCGTGCGCCTGCGCGATGGCCTCGCGCTCGACGACGTCCTCGTCGCGCGCATCAAGCAGGCCATCCGCGACAACGCCACCCCGCGACACGTGCCGGCGAAGATCGTGCAGGTCACCGACGTCCCGCGCACCAAGAGCGGAAAGCTGGTGGAGCTCGCGGTACGCAACGTCGTGCATCACCGGCCGGTCAAGAACATCGAGGCGCTCGCGAATCCGGAGGCCCTCGATCTTTTCAAGGACCGTGGAGAGCTCGCTTCGTGATGTCGTCGTAGGGCGGAAAAGCGCAGCGCCTTCCGCCGTATGCATCTGGCGACGGATGCACTCCATGCGATGGATGCCCCGCATGCGGCGGATAACGCCGCTGCGCGGCTCATCCGCCCTACGAAACGCTTACGCCCGGCGCCACGCCCGCTCGCCCATCACCCACGTCTCGGCGACGGCCCGGTCGTCGCCCAGCATCATCAGCACGAACAGCCGCTCCGCAAGCGTCTCGCACGCCGCGCTGCGCCGTGCCAGCAGCGGCGTCGCGGCCGGATCGAGCACGACGAAATCCGCCTCGCGCCCCGCCGCGAAACTGCCGATCTGCTCGTCCAGATACAGGCTGCGCGCCCCCCCGAGTGTCGCGAGATAGAAGGCCCGCTCGGCCGACAGCGACTGCCCGTTCAACTGCAGCACCTTGTACGCGTCGCCGAGCGTCTGCAGCATCGAGAAGCTCGTCCCCGCGCCCACGTCGGTGCCGATACCGACGCGTACTCCCGCGGCGTCGGCCTGCGCGAGGTCGAACAGGCCCGAGCCGAGGAACAGGTTCGAAGTCGGGCAGAAGCTCATCGCCGCGCCGTTGGCCGCCATGCGTCCGCGATCGGTGTCGTCCAGCCACACGCAGTGCGCGAACACGCTGCGCGGACCGAGCTGCCCGAAGCGCTCATAGACGTCCAGATAACTGCGCGCCTCCGGATACAGCTCGCGGATCCACGCGACCTCGGCGCGGTTCTCCGCAAGATGGGATTGCAGATAGAGATCTGGATGCTCGGCGAATAGCCGCCCCGCAAGCCGCATCTGCTGCGGCGTCGAGGTCGCCGCGAAGCGCGGCGTCACCGCATACAGCAGGCGATCCCGGCCATGCCATTGCGCGATCAGTTCCCGTGATCCGGCGTCGCCGTCCTCGGCCGTCTCGCGCAGGAAATCCGGGCAGTTGCGGTCCATCAGCACCTTGCCGGCGATCACGCGCATGCGTCGCCGCTGCGCCGCCCCGAACAGCGCCTCGACCGAGACGCGATGCACGGTCGGGAACACCGCCGCGGTCGTCGTCCCGTTCCGCAGCAGTTCGTCGCAGAAGAAGCCGGCGACTGCCGCCGCGTGGTCCGGATCGGCAAAGCGCCGTTCGGCCGGCCAAGTGTGGCGTTCGAGCCATTCGAGCAGATGACCGCCCGAGCTCGCGATGATGTCCGTCTGTGCGAAGTGGATGTGCGTGTCGACGAATCCGGGCACGATCAGCCTTCCGCGCCGATCATCGATCCGGATATCTGCGGGCAGTTTCGCGAGCAGGGTATCCGCCGGGCCGGCTTCCGCGACCCGCCCGTCGCGCACGATCAGCAATCCGTCCGCGAAATGCCGCAGCGCGTCCGCACTCCCGCCGGCAGGATCGCCGGTGAAGTACAGGATCTCGCCGCGGATCGCGCGCATCGCCCCGTCCTCAGGGAATCGTTGCCATCGGCGGCAGCGCAATGCTCGCGTTGTGTGTGCCGAAGCTGCCGCGGCGCCGGTCCTCGAAATAGTGCCGTAAGGACAGCGCGATCGTGCGGAAGGCGATGTCGTCCCAGGGGATGTCCTTCTCCTCGAACAGCGCCACCTCCAGCGACTCTTCGCCAGGCCCGAAATCCAGGTCCAGCAGGCGTGCGCGATACACGATATGTACCTGGTTGATGTGCGGCACGCTGATCAGCGTGAACAGATCGCCCACCTCGATGCGCGCGCACGCCTCCTCCAGCGTCTCCCGTGCGGCCGCCTCGGCCGTGCTTTCGGCGTTCTCCATGAACCCCGCCGGCAGCGTCCAGTACCCGTGGCGTGGCTCGATCGCGCGTCGGCACAGCAGAATGCGTTCGCCCCATTCGGGAATCGCGCCGACGACGATCTTCGGATTCTGGTAATGGATCGTCCCGCAGCTCGCGCACACATGGCGCGGCAAGGTGTCGCCGGGCGGAATGCGCAGCGTGACGTTCGCGCCGCAGTCTGAGCAGTATTTCATTGTGTTCGCCGACCAGTTGGTTCGGACAAATTCTAGCCCGTAACACATCCCCGCGACGCTTCGCCGATCGTCCTTCGTGACAGCCGACTGCCCGGCACGGTACAGTTCGCCCGACCCGAACGCCGTCCGCAGCGAGCCTGCAGCGCGGCGACAATCCAGCCCCCGTTTTCCGCCGCCGATGCCTCCCCCGTTGGATTCGACCCGCTTCGAACAGATCCGCGCTTCCGGCGATCTCCCGTCGCCGAAAGGAATCGCGCTCGCGGTGATCCGCCTGACGCGCCAGCAGGACGTGTCGACAGCCGAACTCGCGCGGGTGATCGGCGCCGACCCGGCCTTCGTCGGCCGGCTCATCAAGGCGGCCAACGGTCTCGTCGCCTTCAGCCGCCGCCCGGTCGCCTCGGTGCACGAGGCGCTCATGGTCCTCGGCCTGCCCGCCGTGCGGACCATGGTGCTCGGCTTCTCGCTGCTGTCGCATTACCGGCGCGGCGCCTGCCAGGCGTTCGACTACAACCGTTTCTGGAGTGTCTCCCTCGCCCGCGCGCTTGCGGCCCAGGTCTTCGCCGAGCGCACCCGCGCCGCGCCGGCGGACGAACTCTTCGCCGTCGGCCTGCTCGGCAGCGTCGGCGAGCTTTCCCTCGCGACGCTCTATCCGGCCGAATACGCAGCCGTGCTCGAGGCGGCAAGCCGGCCCGGCGCTGCACCGCTGCTCGAGCTGGAGCAGGCCGAGTTCGCGATGAACCACCGCGAGCTGACCGGTGCGATGCTGGAAGACTGGGGGCTGCCGCGAATCTTCATCGATGCCGTCGCGCAGTCCCACGACCCGGACGAAACTCACCTTGCCGACGGATCGCGGGCGCGCCGGATGCTTCAGGTCCTCGTCGCCGCGCGCTGCGTTGCCGAAATCTGCGTTTCCGACGACGCAGCGCGGAACGCCCTTGCCGCGACGCTGTTCGCGGAAGGCGCGCGCCTGGGCATCGAACGCGAATGCATCGTCGCGGATTGCGAGCGCATTGCCGCCCTGTGGGTGGAATGGGGCGGCATGCTCCAGCTCGAACAGCCCCGCGCCCCGAACTTCGCCAACCTCGCCGAGGCCGGCCCGGTGGTCGTGGCGGCCGCAAGGGCTCCCGCCGCGGCGCAGGCCCGCAACCGAAATCCGGTCCACATGCCCGCGACGCCCGGGCCCGCCGACACGGCGTCGGGCGAGCCGGCCGCTCACCCCCAGCGTGCCCTGATCGTCGATGACGAACCGCGCACGCGCGCCGGCCTGCGCGCCGTGCTGGAGCAGGCACATTACGAAGTGCATGAGGCGGGCGACGGACGCGCGGGCATGGAGTTCGCCCTCGAACTGCAACCGCAGATCATGATCCTTGACTGGAACCTGCCCGAACTCGACGGCCCGGACCTTGTCCGTTCGTTGCGGCAGACGCGCATCGGCCAGGCGATCTACATGATCCTGCTCACGCACAGCGGCGACGACGAACACCTCGTCGCGGCCTTCGAGGCCGGGGCCGACGACTTCATCGCCAAGCCCTTGCGCCCACGCGTGCTCGCCGCGCGCCTCAAGGCCGGCCAGCGCGTGGTGCGCCTGCAGCAGGAGGTCGAGCGCGAGCACGAGGAAATCCGCCATTTCGCGTCGCAGCTGGCGGTCACGAACCGCCGCCTGCACGAAGCCGCCCTCACCGACGCACTGACCGGCTTCCCCAACCGCCGCTATGCCATCGACCGCATCCAGCAGGAATGGTCCGCCGCGCAGCGCTGGGGGCGCCCGCTGTCGTGCATGATCATCGACCTCGACAACTTCAAGCAGATCAACGACACCTACGGCCACGACGTCGGCGACGAAGTCCTGCGCAGCGCGGCCGACGCCCTGCGCGGCGCGCTGCGCGGCCAGGACGTCGTGTGCCGCACGGGTGGCGACGAGTTCCTTGCGATCTGCCCGGAAACCGATCTGGCCCACGCCCTGAGCTGCGCCGAACGCCTGCGCAAGGCGCTCGACAGTCTTTCGCTGCAGGCCGGCGACGCGCGCGTCGCGATCAGCGCCAGCATCGGCGTCGCGATGCGCGAACACTGGATGCCCGACGTCGACGCGTTGATGAAACAGGCCGACCTGGGCGCCTATCTCGCCAAACAGAAGGGGCGCAACCGTGTCGCGACGGTCCAGAAGACCGGCGAATCGGATGGCGTCGTCACTGCCGCCGACTGAGGTTCGGCTTTCTCGGAGAGCCGCGGGCTTTCGGTATTTCTCTTTCGATACAAAGCTTTGGCTGTGTTGTGGTTATTACCTGTGGCTTATGTGCAACATGCCATTCGGCGTATTTCCTTGCAATTGCTCACAATTCACTTTAACTTTATGGCGCTTGTCCCTGAAAGGGAGCGGAAATGAAACGTCCTGATTTTCAGGCGGAAATCAAGGAACTGAACCTCGCGTACCTGATGCTGGCGCAGCAGATGCTGCGCAGCGACCGGGAAACCGCGATGTTCCGCCTGGGTATCGACAAGGACGTTGCCGATCTGGTCGAGGGACTCTCGAGCGCCAAGCTGGTCAAGATGGCCAGCAGCCAGATGCTGGTATTCCGCTTCGACGATGCGCTGCTTGCCGGGCTGCTCGCGGGCAAGGGGCGCGACGAGACGAGTTCCAGCCTGCATGCGGCGATCCTCGCCGCGGGCAAGCCGGTGAAGCGGTTGGCGGGATAGTCGCCGACACGGCGCTGCGGGAGATGCAGGGCGCAAGGGGCAGAGGATGCCGCCGGCCACTGCAGGATCGCGGTGGAGCGCCCCCGGGTGGGGCGGCAAGGAGAATACGATGAAGAACAAGAGCATCATCGAAGAGGCTGAGGACATCCAGCGCGCGGCCGAAATGGTCCGCCTCGGTGCCCGCATGCAGATGCTGGAAGCCGAAACCAAGCTCAGCCGCGAGCGTCTGCTCAAGATCTACAAGGAAATCCGCGGCATGTCGCCCCCCAAGGGAATGCTGCCGTTTTCCACCGACTGGTTCATGACCTGGCAGCCGAACGTGCATGCGTCGCTGTTCATGAACTTCTTCGGTTTCTTCCAGGCGCATACCGGCCTCAAGGGGCTGGACGCGATCCTGAAGGCCTATCACCTGTACCTCGACCACATCGAGGCCGAAGTGATCGAGCCGGCGCTGAGCCTCACCCGCGCATGGACGCTGGTGCGCTTCTTCGACGCCGACCTGCTGCAGATGGCCTCGTGCACGAGTTGCGGCGGACATTTCGTCGCGCACGCCTACGATCCGACGCACGAGTTCGTGTGCGGCCTGTGCAACATGCCCTCGCGCGCCGGCAAGACCAAGCGCGCCGCCGAGGCCGCGCGGGCGGCGGGCACCAAGCGCGCCACGGCCACGCGGCGCGTCGCCAAGACCAAGGCGCTCGCCACCGCCGACTGATCTGCGGCGTCCGTCCGCGCCAGGGGCCGCCGCACATGCCGGCGGCCTTTTCATTTCCGGGTTCAAGTTTGCACGCCGAGTGACGTTAGAATCGCTATAAATCTTCCGGCGTGCGGTGGCGTTGCCGCGCGTGTCGAATCGACGGGGGCTTCCCGGTGTTCCTCATTATTGGTTATCTGATCATCCTCGCAGCATCGGTCGGCACGTACGCCGTCCATGGCAGTCTCATGGCGCTGTGGATGCCTATGGAATATCTTGCCATCGTCGGCCTGATGATCGGCGGCTTTGTCGGCAGCAACGGCCCCAAGGCGTTCAGGTCGACGTTGAAGGCCCTTCCGAGTCTGTTCAAGGGTTCGCCCTACACCAAGGCCATGTACCTGGACCTGCTCGGCCTGCTGTACGAGGTGCTTGCGAAGGTGCGCAAGGAAGGCCTGATGTCGATCGAGAACGATGTCGACAATCCCGAGTCGAGCGCGATCTTCACCAAGTACCCCACCATCATGGCGCACCATCATGCGGTCGAGTTCCTGACCGACTATCTGCGCATGATGGTCGGCGGCAATCTGAATGCCTTCGAGATCGAAGGCCTGATGGACAAGGAAATCGAGACGCACCACCAGGAAACCCATATCGCCCCGCACGTCATGGCCAAGCTAGGCGACGCGCTGCCGGCCTTCGGTATCGTCGTCGCGGTGATGGGCGTCGTGAACGTGATGGGCTCGGTCGGCCAGCCGCCGGCCGTGCTCGGCAAGATGATCGGCGGTGCGCTGGTCGGTACCTTCCTCGGCATCCTGATCTCGTACGGCTTCGTGCAGCCGATCGCGAGCCAGCTCGAACAGCAGGTGGAGGAGAGCGGCAAGATGTTCGAATGCATCAAGCTGGTCCTTCTCGCCAGCATGAACGGCTACGCCCCGCAGGTCGCCGTGGAGTTCGGGCGCAAGGCGCTGTACTCGAGCGAGCGTCCGACCTTCGCCGAGCTCGAGCAGGACATCAAGGCCCGCAAGGGGTGAGGCCGCAATGACCGCCGTCGCCTTGCCAATGCTCGACGCTGACCGCCGCTGCGCCACGAGACGCCCATGAGCGACGATAGCCAGCAGCCCATCGTCGTCAAGCGCGTCAACAAGGTCGCAGCCGCGGCACACGGGGGCGCCTGGAAGATCGCCTACGCCGACTTCGTCACGGCGATGATGGCCTTCTTCCTGCTGATGTGGCTGCTCGGCTCCACGGCCCAAGGCGACCTCGAAGGCATCGCCGACCACTTCATGAATCCGCTCAAGGTCTCGATGCAGGGTGGCAGCGGGGCGGGCGACAGCTCGAGCATCATCCAGGGCGGTGGCGAGGATCTCACCCGTTCCCTCGGCCAACGCAAGCGCGGCGAAGTCGAAGGGCGCCGTTCGATCAACCTCGATGCAGCCAAGGGACGCGAGGTATACCGCGTCGAGGGCGACGACGAAGGCGTGGAAGCGACGCGCGAACGCGCACGGCTCGAGGACCTGAAGGGGCGCATCGAGGCCCTCGTCGAGGCCGACCCCAAGCTGCGCCCCTTCCGCAATCAGATCCTGCTCGACATCACGTCGGAAGGCTTGCGCATCCAGATCGTCGATGCGCAGAACCGCCCCATGTTCAACACCGCGAGCGACGAGTTGCTGCCGTACACGCGCGAGCTGCTGCGGGCGATCGGGCGTGCGCTCAACGACGTTTCCAACCGGCTGAGCCTCTCTGGGCACACCGATTCGGCGCGATACGCCGGTGGCGAGCGCGGCTTCTCGAACTGGGAGCTGTCGAGCAACCGCGCCAACGCCTCACGCCGCGAGCTGGTCGTCGGAGGTCTGGAAGCCGGCAAGGTGATCCGCGTCGTAGGGCTCGCGGACATGGTTCCGTTGCGCAAGGACGACCTGTTTCATCCGATGAACCGTCGCATCAGCATCATCGTGATGAACAAGAAGACTGAGGAGGCCGTGCGCAACCAGGCTGGCGCGCTGGATATCGGCTCGTCTGAGCCGCTCGACGGCACGGAGCTGCGCGAAAACATCGAGAGCAGGAACCAGCCGCCCGCACCGCCGGTGAGGGGCCGCAGTCCCTTGCCGCTCCCGCTACCCCCCGTGAAGTCACCCTGATGCGATTTCGTTTGATGAGCTGCCGTGCGGACACGGCCTGTAAGGTGGTCTGAAGATGCCTGCTGGTGATTCCCCCTTCGGTCGCAAGCCCGCAACGCCGGTAACTGCTGCGCGCACGACGGCGGATGTCCCCGCTCGCCTCAATTTCGCGGCGAATTCCGCGCCGGGGCTGGCGGCGATGGCCGCCGCAGCGGCTGCGTCGGCGCTGTCGGCGTCCGGCGAGCGCGAGTTCGAGCTGACTTCGGCCGATTTCGAACGCATCCGTAAGCTCATCTACGACCACGCGGGCATCGTCCTGTCGCCGGCGAAGCAGGACATGGTCTACAGCAGGCTGGCGCGGCGGCTGCGCGCATGCGGGGACCGCAGCTTCGCGCAATACATCGGCCGCCTCGAGCGCGATCGCACCGAGTGGGAGACCTTCGTCAATTCGCTGACGACCAATCTCACCTCGTTCTTCCGCGAGGCGCACCATTTCGACATCCTCGCCGAGCGCATGCGGCGCGTCGCCGAACGTCGCACGCTACGCATCTGGTGCAACGCGGCATCCACCGGCGAGGAGCCTTACTCGCTCGCGATCACGGCGTGCGAGGCGTTCAATACGCTCAGCCCGCCTGTCCAGATCATCGCCAGCGACATCGATACCAGCGTCCTCGCGCATGCCGAGCGTGGCGTGTATCGCGACGACCGCGTGGCGCGCATATCGCCGGAGATGCTGCGGCGCTATTTCGAGCAGGGGGCCGGTCTGGCGTCGGGCGAGCATCGTGTGCGGCCGGAGCTGAAGCGCCTGCTGACCTTCAGGCGCATCAACCTGCTCGATGCGGTGTGGCCGGTGCAGGGGCCGCTGGATGCGATCTTCTGTCGCAACGTCATGATCTACTTCGACAAAACGACCCAGTACGGCATCCTCAAGCGTTTCGGGCCGCTGCTGCGCAAGGACGGGGCGCTGTTCGCCGGCCATTCCGAGAGTTTCATGCACGCGGGCGACCTGTTCCGTTCGACGGGACGCACCGTCTATCAGCGCACCGATGCCGACGGCAACTAGACCCCTGTCCTCCGGGCATGTGTCCGGTGGCCGCATCATCTTCATCGGCGCCTCGACGGGGGGCACCGAGGCGATCAAGCAGGTCCTGCTCGGGATGCCGCAGAATTCGCCGCCGATCCTGATCACCCAGCACATGCCCGAGATGTTCACCGGCGCGTTCGCGCGCCGCCTCGACGGGTTGTGCGCGAT
Source organism: Azoarcus sp. CIB (assembly GCF_001190925.1). Classification (NCBI taxonomy): domain Bacteria; kingdom Pseudomonadati; phylum Pseudomonadota; class Betaproteobacteria; order Rhodocyclales; family Zoogloeaceae; genus Azoarcus; species Azoarcus sp. CIB. The sequence goes on along the minus strand of NZ_CP011072.1, from coordinate 3,533,824 downwards.
ACGGGTCAAGGAGGCAGAGAACGGCGAGGCGGTGCTGCCGGGCACGGCCTACATTGCGCCGGGGCATTCGCACCTCCTGATCCGGCGTGTGCCGGCGGGCGGTTTCCAGTGCGAGCTGTCGCGCGCGGATCCCGTCAACCGTCACCGGCCTTCCGTCGATGTGCTTTTTGGCTCGGCCGCAGAGCTGGCGGGGGCGGCGGCGGTGGGTGTCCTGCTGACGGGTATGGGCAAGGACGGCGCGCGAGGCTTGCTCGCGATGCGGCGTGCGGGTGCGTGGACCATTGCCCAGGATGCCGGCTCGTGCGTCGTGTACGGCATGCCGCGCGAGGCGGCGATGATCGGCGCAGCGTGCGAGGTCGTGCCGCTGGATGACATCGCACCGCATGTGTTGCGCCAGGCGGTGCCGGGCGGCGCGCGCGATGCCTAGCCGGGAACCGGGCGGCGGTTCACCCGGACCACGACCATAATGCGAAAATGTCGGGCCGACGGGAAAACGGTGCAAATTCCGTGGTGCGGCGCCTCAAGTATTTCAAGTCACTGACGTTATCTTGATTGTAATCACGGCGCAGGGATGCCGCCCCGATCATATTGCCGCGTATCGCGGAGAGTGAAATGTCCGAACTGTTCAAGAATATCGAGGCCCGCACGCGTTTGGCCGGCACGAACAAGCTGGAGATACTGCTGTTCACGCTCGGTGTCGATCAGCGCACCGGACGTCGCGAGACCTTCGGTATCAACGTGTTCAAGGTGCGCGAGGTGATGCGCACCCCGGCCATCACCGCTGCACCGGAGATGCCGTCCTCGGTGGAAGGCATGGTCAGCCTGCGCGGCGTGCTGGTGCCGGTGGTCGATCTCGGCCGTTATGTCGGTGTCGGCGCCGACGCCCGGCGCGACATCATGATCGTCACCGAGTACAACGGCCACACGCAGGGTTTCCTCGTCGAGGCGGTCGATACCATCCTGCGCCTCGACTGGGCGCAGATGCGCGTGCCCCCGGACATGCTCACGGCGAAGATGGGGGGGCTGGTCACCGCGGTCACCGAGCTCAAGGACAACAAGCTGGTCATGATGCTGGACGTCGAGAAGGTGCTGGCGGAAACGACGACCCAGGACGATCAGTACCTCTTCAAGGGGATCGAACCGATCGAGGGAAGCGCGCACACGGTGTATTTCGCCGACGACTCCTCGGTCGCGCGCCGCCAGATCGAACGCACGCTCGACGTGCTGGGCGTGCCCTATGTCGGGTCGATCAACGGTCGCATGGCGTGGGAAGAACTGGAGAAGGCGGCACGGTTTGCCGAAACCACCGGGCGCAAGGTCAGCGACGTGGTGAGCCTGGTGCTCACCGACGTCGAGATGCCGGAGATGGACGGCTACATCCTCACCAAGTCGATCAAGTCCGATCCGCGCTTTGCGGGCATCCCGGTGATCATGCACTCGTCGCTGTCCGGCATGTCGAACCAGCAGCTCGGCAAGTCGGTCGGCGTCGATGAATATGTTCCCAAGTTCGAACCTCAGCGTCTCGCCGAGACGCTGCGCCGCCTGCTCAATCGGGATGAGCAGCAAACCCGCGCGTCCTGAGGAATTCCTGTCATGTCCAGCTACCAGTCCGAAGAAAACGGCGTGCTCAACGTCGTCGATGGCCGTACCAGCCTCGCCGGCTCGAACCGCATGGAGATCCTGCTGTTCTCGCTCGGGACCACGGAAACCTTCGGCATCAACGTGTTCAAGGTCCGCGAGGTGTCGGCTGCGCCGTTCATCACGCGCGCGCCCAACATGCCGGCGGGTGTCGAGGGCCTGATCTCGCTGCGCGGCAACGTCATCCCGGTGCTGTCGCTGGCGAAGATCCTCGGCCTTGCGCGGCCCGGCGATCCGCTCGGCGCGTCGATGATGGTCACCGAATACAGCAAGCGCACGCTCGGCTTCCTGGTGTCCGGGGTCGATCGCATCATCCGCGTCGATTGGGACAAGGTGCGTGCGCCGGACAACATTTCGAGCAACGTGCATAACTACATCACCGCGATCACCGAGCTGCCCGACGGCAAGCTGGTGTCGATCGTCGATGTCGAGACCGTGCTGGCGACGACCTTCGGCGATGCGGTGGTCGGCAACATCTCGCCGATCCCCGACGGTGAGGACTACGAGGTTTTCTACGTCGACGACTCGGGCGTCGCGCGGCGGAAGATTTCGGAAGTGCTGGACAAGCTGGGGGTCAAGCACAAGCACGCGGTTAACGGGCTGGAAGCCTGGACGCGCCTGCAGGGCATGGCCAGCCACGCGCAGCAGATCGGCCACCGGGTGAGCGACGAGCTCGACCTGATCCTCGTGGATGCCGAAATGCCCGAAATGGACGGGTATGTGTTGACGCGCAACATCAAGGCCGACAGCCGCTTCGACGGCATCCCGGTCGTGATGCATTCCTCGCTGTCGTCGGAAGCGAACCGGGCGATGGGAAAGCGGGTCGGTGTGGATGCCTACGTGGCAAAATTCGACGCCGATGCGCTCGCAGACACCCTGCGTCCGCTGCTGACCCGGGGTCATCAAGGCTGACCCGGGTCGTGCGCAAGATTACGGAGATACAAGAATGTCCGACCCCAAGATGAAATTCCTCGTCGTCGACGATTTCTCGACCATGCGCCGCATCGTGCGCAATCTGCTCAAGGAACTGGGCTTCACCAACGTCGACGAGGCCGAGGATGGCGCCGTCGCCCTGCAGAAGCTCAACAGCGCCCCGTTCGACTTCGTCGTGACGGACTGGAACATGCCCAACATGGACGGGCTGACGCTGCTGCAGACGATCCGCCAGACCCCGCATCTGCGGCACCTTCCGGTGCTGATGGTCACCGCCGAGGCGAAGAAGGAAAACATCATCGCTGCGGCACAAGCCGGCGCCAGCGGCTACATCGTCAAGCCCTTCACCGCGGCGACGATGTCCGAAAAGCTGGAAAAGATCTTCGAAAAAATGGGCAAGAAGGCCACCGCCTGACGGGCGGGATAAGAGACGATCAGGGAGGCCGATAATGGCGAAGAAGTTGAAACAGGACGAGGTTGGGGATTCGGACGAACTCCAAGCCCTGTTCGACAGCATCGCGAGCACTCAGGCGCAGCCGGCGCCGGTGGCAGCGCGGGCTGCGCCTGCCCCCGCTGCAGCGGGAGATTCCGGTGGCGACGACGCCGAACTGCAGGCGCTGTTCGATTCCGTTGCCGCAGGCTTCGAGGCCGGCTCCGTGGCCGAAGAGACTGCCGCGCCGGGCGCATCCGTTGCCACCGCCGCGCAATCCGAGCATAGCTGCGATGCGGTGTTCACGCGAATCGGACAGATGACACGACAAGTGCACAACACCTTGCGCGAGCTGGGCACCGACGACGGTTTGGAGGATGCGGTGCAGGCGATTCCCGATGCGCGCCAGCGCCTGACCTACATCGCGCAGATGACCGAGCAGGCGGCGAGCCGCGTGCTCAATGCGACCGACATCGCCCAGCCGATCCAGGGCCGTATCCAGTCGGGTGCTGCCGAGCTGCAGGCCCGCTGGGACAAGCTGTTCGCGAACCAGTTGTCGGTCGAGGAGTTCAAGGCGCTGTCCGGGGAAACGCGCAGCTTCCTCGGCGATGTGGTCGAGGGAAGCCGTGCGACCAACGCGCAGCTGATGGAAATCATGATGGCGCAGGATTTCCAGGATCTGACCGGCCAGGTGATCAAGAAGGTCGTCGACCTCGCGCAGAAGCTGGAGACGGAACTCCTGCAGGTGCTGCTCGAGGTGACGCCGGCGGAAAAGCGGGGCGACAAGCACAGTGGGCTGATGAACGGCCCGGTCGTCAGCACCGAGGGTCGCGACGACGTGGTGACGACACAGGAGCAGGTGGACGACCTGCTGGATAGCCTGGGCTTCTGAACGGTCGATGCCCGGTTCCGCCGGGCCGGGTACCCCGGATGACTGGGCCGGCGAATGAACGGGGCCACCGGCCCGCAACAAGTAAGCGAGAACGTGATGAGTGACTTCGCCGGAATGGAAGACCTTCTTCAGGATTTCCTGATCGAGGCGGGAGACCTGCTCTCCGGGGTCGACAACAAGCTCGTGGATCTGGAGCGCTCGCCCGACGACCGCGCCCTGCTCAACGAGATCTTCCGCGGTTTCCACACGATCAAGGGGGGGGCCGGTTTTCTCAACGCGACCGAACTGGTCACGCTGTGCCACCTGACGGAAAACCTGTTCGACAACCTGCGCAATGGCGAACTCGTCGTGACGCCGGAGATCATGGACGCGATCATGGCGGCGACGGCGACGGTGCGCGAAATGTTCGCGAGCCTCGAGCAGGGCATGCAGCCGACTGCGGCCGATCCGGACCTGATCGCGCGCCTCAGGCAGGCGATCGCGGGCGAGCTGGTCGCCGGCAGCGCGGAGATCCCCGCAGCGGCGGCGGCTAGCCAGGCTGCGGCTGGCGGCGCCCCCGACTGGGAGCTGCTGCACGGTGTCGTCACCGGCGTGGCGCGCGTGGTGCAGCCGGTGCGTGAAGCCGGGCCGGTGGCGGCGGTCGTTCCGGCCGCCCCGACGCTCCCGCCCGAGGAAGTCATCAAGGCAGCGGTGGGTCGCCGGGCGAGCGACAAACCCGGTTCGCAGGTCAGCACGGGCCGCCGCGAGGGCGAGAAGCAGCGCGACAACTCGATCCGTGTCGATACCACGCGCCTCGACCAGGTACTCAACCTCTCTGGCGAGATCGGCCTGACGAAGAACCGCCTGAACGCGCTGCGCAGCGACATCCTCTCCGGCCGCAACGACACTGAGACGCTGCATTCGCTGGATATTGCGGTCAGCCAGCTCGACCTGCTCGTGTCCGATCTGCAGAACGCCGTCATGAAGACGCGCATGCAGCCGATCGGGCGCCTGTTCCAGAAGTATCCGCGCATCGCGCGCGACCTCGCCCGCAACATGGGCAAGGACGTGGAGCTGGTGCTGGCCGGCGAGGAAACCGAGATCGACAAGACCATGATCGAGGATCTCGCCGACCCGATCATCCATCTGATCCGCAACGCAGTCGACCATGGCGTCGAGGATGCGGCCGGGCGGATCGCGGCCGGCAAGCCGGAAAAATCCATCGTGCGCCTGGAGGCGCGCCAGGAAGGCGACCACATCGTGATCCTGGTCGCCGACGACGGGCGCGGCATGAACGCCGAGCGTCTGCGCGCCAAGGCGGTCGAGAAGGGGCTCATCACCGACGAAGAGTCCAACTCGATGGACGAGCGTCAGAGCTTCAACCTGGTCTTCCTGCCGGGCTTCTCGATGGCGGCGCAGGTGTCGGACGTGTCGGGCCGCGGTGTCGGCATGGACGTGGTGCGCACCAACATACAGAAGCTCAACGGCAACATCGAGATCCAGTCGCAACTCGGCAAGGGTACGACCTTCGTGATCAGCCTGCCGCTGACGCTGGCGATCCTGCCGGTGTTGCTCGTGCGCCTGGGCGATCAGCCCTTCGCCGTGCCGCTGTCGATGGTGCGCGAGATCCTGCCGATCGAGGCGAAGGAGGTGCAGGAGGTCGGCGGGCGCGCGACGATGGTGGTGCGCGGCGAGGTCCTGCCGATCATGCCGCTGGCGGGGCTGCTGGGCTGGCCGCTGGAGCGTGCGCCCTACTACGGCGTGCTCATGCAGACGGCGGAGATGTCCTTCATTCTCGGTATCGACAGCTTCGCGGGCCGCGAGGATGCGGTGATCAAGTCGCTCGACGACTTCCGCCCGAAGGGCGTCGCCGGGGTGACGACGCTGTCGAACGGCCAGATCGTGTTGATCCTCGACATGAAGGAACTACTCGGCAGCGCCGGCGACCAGCGCTGGTTGAGCCGCATGACGATGATGGCGAAGCAGGTCGCGACCGCCTGAACACTGGCCGGCGCAGGAAACGAAAAGCCCGGCGGGAGGGATGACCTCCGCCGGGCTTTGTCTTGTGTTGTGCTGTCCGTCGCGCGTGCGTCAGGCGGTGAGTTGCAGCAGCTGCGCGAACGCGTCCTCGAACTGCGCGAGGCCCTCGCGTTGCAGACGCTCCCCGGCCGCCGTCATGTCCAGGCCCAGGTCGTTCAGCGCGTCGAAGGCCGAGCGTGCGGCGCCGACGTCGTCGGCGAGCGTCGCTGCGACCTTGCCGTGGTCGCGCAGCGCAGCGAGCGTGGCGTCGGGCAGGGTATTCACGGTTTCCGGTCCGATCAGCGGCTCGACGTAGAGCAGGTCGTTGTAGGCCGGGTTCTTGGTGCCGGTGCTCGCCCACAGCATGTACTGCGGGCGTGCGCCCAGTCCGCGCAGTTCCGCGAACGCCATGCCGTGGAAGCGCTCGCGATAGCGCTGGTAGGCAAGCTTCGCCATCGCCACGGCAGCCTTGCCGCGCAGGGCCAATGCCTCGCCGCCGAGCTCGTCGAGTTGCTTGTCGATGAGGGTGTCGACGCGGGACAGGAACAGGCTCGCGACCGACATCACCTTGCGCACGTCGCCGCCGGCCTGACGCAGCCGCTGCAGTCCCCGGACATAGGCATCGGCAACGGCATCGACGTGGGCGAGGGAGAACAGTAGCGTTACGTTGACGCTCACGCCGCGGCCGATCAGCAGTTCGATCGCGTCGAGCCCGGCGACGGTCGCCGGCACCTTGATCAGCAGGTTGTCGCGTGCGACGGCCTGCTTCAGGCGGACGCCGGCGGCGACCGTGCCGGCGGCATCGTGGGCGAGGGCGGGCGACACCTCGAGGCTCACGTAGCCGGCGTTGCCGCCGCTGCGCTCCCAGGTGGGGCGCAGCAGGTCGCAGGCGCGCTGCACGTCGGGGATCACGAGTCCTTCGTAGCGCGCTTCGGCATCAAGGGGCTGCTTCTTCAGCGCCGCGAGGTCGTCCTCGTAATAGCGCCCCCCCGCGATGGCCTTGTGGAAGATCGCCGGGTTCGTCGTGATGCCGTCGACGCCGTCCTCGGCGATCATCTTCGCGAGCTGGCCTTCGTTGAGCAGGGTGCGGGAGAGGTTGTCGAGCCAGACTTGCTGACCCTGGGCGCGGACCTGGAGCAGGGGATTCATGAGCTGGAGCCGGTGTCGTGTTGGTAGTCGTGGAGATTCATTGTGCAACGAATCGGTGACGGCAAGAAGACTCCGCGCACACGGGGGTGTTGCCGGGCGTTTCCTGCGTCTGCTACGCAGCCCTCGCCGGATCGGTCCAGCCCAGTGCGTCGAGTACGCGGGCGAAGTCTTCTGCGAGGGGCGCACTCAGATCGAGCGCGTCCCCGCTGCGCGGATGGGCGAGCTGCATGCGGGTGCACGCGAGCAGCAGGCGCGAGACGCCGAAGAGCTGCGCGAACAGGCGGTTGTGCCGTCCCTTGCCGAAGGTTGCATCGCCGATGATGGGGTGGGAGATGTGCTTCAGGTGGCGGCGGATCTGGTGGCGCCGGCCGGTGGCGGGGCTGAGTTCGACGAGTGCGTAGCGGCTGGTCGGGTAGCGATCGACCTGGTAGGGCAGTTCGGTGGTGGCGAGGCGGCGATAGCGCGTTACGGCGTCCTGTGCGGGGGCGTCCGCCGCGGTCTCGGGGCGGCGCTCGGCGTCGTCGAAACGGCGCGTCAGCGGGTGGTCGATGACGCCTTCCGGGGGGGAATGGCCGCGCACGACGGCGAGGTAGGTCTTGCGCACCGCCTGTCGTTCGAAGGCCGACGACACCAGGGCTGCCGTTTCGCGGTCGAGTGCGAACAGCAGTACGCCCGAGGTGCCCTTGTCGAGTCGATGCACGGGGTGCACGTGGCGGCCGATCTGGTCGCGCAGGATCTGCACCGCGAAGCGCTCTTCATGCACGTCGAGGACGGAGCGATGGACGAGCAGCCCGGAGGGCTTGTGCACGGCGACGAGGAAATCGTCGCGGTACAGGATGGGCAGGGTTTCCGCAGCCTGTGCCGCGGGGGCCTGTGCCCCCGCGTCGGTCGTCGAAACTGCGTCGCTCAAAGCGCCGCGCCGGTCGCGTCGAACAGGCCTTCGAACAGGATGGAGCTGAGGTAGCGCTCGCCGGAATCCGGCAGGATCACGACGATGGTCTTGCCTGCGTTCTCGGGCCGCTGTGCGAGGCGTGCAGCGACGGCCACAGCCGCGCCGCAGGAGATGCCCGACAGGATGCCTTCCTCGCGCGCGAGGCGACGGGCGTAGAGGATGGCGTCCTCGTTGCTGACGGTCTCGACCGCGTCGATCAGCGACAGGTCCAGCACTTTCGGCACGAAGCCGGCGCCGATGCCCTGGATCTTGTGCGGCGAAGGCTTCAGCGGCTCGCCCGCGCGCGTCTGCGTGAGCACCGGGCTTGCGCTCGGCTCGACGGCGACCGACAGGATCGCCTTGCCCTGGGTCTGCTTGATGTAGCGCGACACGCCGGTGATGGTGCCGCCGGTGCCGACGCCCGATACGAGGATGTCGATCTTGCCGTCGGTGTCGTTCCAGATCTCGGGGCCGGTCGTCGCTTCGTGGATCGCCGGGTTCGCGGGGTTCGTGAACTGTTGCAGCAGCACGTACTTGTTCGGGTCGGACGCAGCGATCTCCTCGGCCTTCGCGATCGCGCCGTTCATGCCCTTGGCGCCTTCGGTAAGAACCAGCTTGGCGCCGTAGGCAACCAGAAGCTTGCGCCGTTCGACGCTCATCGTGTCGGGCATCGTCAGCGTGATGGGAATGCCGCGCGCGGCGGCGACGAAGGCGAGCGCGATGCCGGTGTTGCCGCTGGTGGGCTCGACGATTTCCTTGCCCGGGCCGAGCAGGCCGCGCTTCTCGGCGTCCCAGATCATCGCCGCGCCGATGCGGCACTTCACGGAATAGGCAGGGTTGCGACCTTCGATCTTGCCCAGCACCGTCGCGGGGGCGCCGTCGATGATGCGGTTCAGTTTGATCAGCGGCGTCTTGCCGATGGATTCGGCGTTATCGGTATACCAGTTCGACATATGAAGGCTCCTTGGTCCGGAAATCGGAGAATAGCAGGCGCCGGCGCGCGGCGCGCTGCCTCATTCTTCGGCGTGGCCGTTGCCCGCCGGGGTGACGCTGTTGCGTACCGTCGCTTCGGTGAGCGTCGGCGAACACATCTCGATGAAGCGGTAGGCGAAGCCGCGCAGGTAGTGCCCGCGCCGTACCGCGATGCGCGTTGTGTTGGCGGGAAACAGGTGGCTGCTGTCGAGCTGGCGGAGTTCGCCCTCGCGGCCCGCCTGGAAGGCCATCGACGCGACGATGCCGACGCCCAGCCCCAGCTCGACGTAGGTTTTGATGACATCTGCATCCATTGCGGACATCGCGAAATCCGGCAACAGACCCGCGGTGGCAAACGCGCGGTCGATGATGGAGCGACCGGTGAAGCCTTCGTGGTAAGTGATCAGCGGGTATTCCGCGATCGCCTCCAGCGTAAGCGGTGTTGCGCTGTCGAGCGGATGACCGGCGGGCACGATCACCGAGTGATGCCAAGAGTAATAGGGGAAGGACGCCAGTTCGGCTACATCCGCGATCGCCTCGGTCGCGATGCCGATATCGGCCTGCCCGTCCAGCAGCATCGACACGATCTCCTCGGGGCTGCCCTGATGGAGCTTGAGAAGCACCTTGGGGTAAGCCTTCTTGAACTCGGTCACGACCTGGGGCAGCGCGTAGCGCGCCTGTGTGTGCGTGGTCACGACGGTCAGGCGGCCTTCGTCGCGGTTGCTGTACTGCTCGGCCAGGCGCTTGATGTTGCCGGCGTCGAGCAGCATGCGCTCGACCATCACGACGAGCTCGCGGCCCGGGTCGGTGAGGCCGAGCAGGCGCTTGCCCTTGCGCACGAAGAGCTCGACGCCGAGTTCGTCCTCGAGATCCTTGATGTGCTTGGAGACGCCCGACTGCGACGTGAATAAGGCGTTGGCGACCTCGGTGAGATTGAAGTTGCGGCGCACCGTCTCGCGGATGATGCGTAGCTGCTGGAAATTCATGCGCTTGCTCCGATGGCGTCGTTGCGCTGGAAGACTTTCAGGCGCGAGGGTAGCAGACGCACGGTCTGTCCCTCGGAGAGGGCGAGTTCGGTGACGCGCTGCTGCGTCAGTTCGACTTCAAAATGCTGGCCGGTGGCGCCGTTCAGTCCGTCGAGCTCGACGCGCACGCTGACGCCGAAGGCCTGGATGCGCGTGATGCGCGCCGCGACGCCGGTGTCGGCATGCGCGTCCGGAACGAGGTCCAGTTCGTGCGGGCGTGCGAATGCGATGACTTCCGAGCCGGTGTCGAAATCCTGCTGCGCATGCGGAAGCACGTCCTCGCCGACACGCAGATTGCCACCGTCGACGCGGCCGTGGAAGAAGTTCACCGACCCGAGGAAGCCGTAAACGAAGGGTGTGGCGGGCTGGCGGTAGACCTCCTCCGGCGTGCCGATCTGTTCGACGTGGCCGCGGTCCATGAGCACGACGCGGTCGGCCACTTCCAGCGCTTCCTCCTGGTCGTGCGTGACGAAGATCGACGTGATGTGCAGCTCGTCGTGCAGCTTCCTCAGCCAGCGGCGAAGTTCCTTGCGCACCTTCGCGTCGAGTGCCCCGAAGGGTTCGTCGAGCAGCAGCACACGCGGCTCCACCGCAAGCGCGCGGGCGAGCGCGATGCGCTGGCGCTGTCCCCCCGAAAGTTGCGAGGGGAAGCGGTCGGCGAGCCATTCGAGCTGCACGAGGGCGAGCAGCTCCTCGACTTTCGCGCGGATCGCCTTCTCCGACGGGCGCTGGTCGCGCGGCTTCATGCGCATGCCGAAGGCGACGTTGTCGAACACGTTCATGTGGCGGAACAGCGCGTAGTGCTGGAACACGAATCCGACCTGGCGTTCGCGCACATGCGTGCGCGAGGCGTCGGCCCCGTCCAGCAGCACCTGTCCGGCGTCCGCCTGTTCCAGGCCGGCGATGACGCGGAGGAGCGTCGTCTTGCCGCAGCCCGACGGCCCGAGCAAGGCGACGAGCTCGCCGGTGGGAAAGTCGAGCGAGACGTCGTCCAGCGCGAGGAAGTTGCCGAAGGTCTTGCAGATGTTCCTGACCTGAATGCTCATGATGCAGCGTCCTGATGGGCTTCTCGTGATTGATTCCCGCCGCTGGCGCGGTGCTCTACCCAGGTCTTGGCCGCCAGGGTCACGAGGGCGAGCAGGGCCAGCAGCGAGGCCACCGCGAAGGCGGCGGCGAACTGGTATTCGTTGTAAAGAATCTCCACGTGCAGCGGCAGCGTGTTGGTCTGGCCGCGGATGTGCCCGGAAACCACCGACACGGCGCCGAACTCGCCCATCGCGCGGGCATTGCACAGGATCACCCCGTATAGCAGGCCCCACTTGATGTTCGGCAGCGTCACATACCAGAAGGTCTGCCAGCCGTTCGCGCCGAGCACGATCGCGGCTTCCTCCTCCTCGCGGCCCTGCGCCTGCATCAGCGGAATCAGCTCGCGCGCGACGAAGGGGAAGGTCACAAACACGGTCGCGAGCACGATGCCGGGCACGGCGAAGATGATCCTGATGTCATGCTCCGCGAGCCAGGGGCCAACCCATCCTTGCGCGCCGAAGATCAGCACATAGATCAGGCCGGCGATCACGGGCGACACGGAGAAGGGCAGGTCGATCAGCGTGATGAGGAGATGCTTGCCGCGGAACTCGAACTTCGCGATCGCCCACGCGGCGCAAACGCCGAACACCAGGTTGAGCGGCACGGAGATCGCGGCCGCGGTGAGCGTGAGCTTGATCGCCCACAGCGCATCTTCATGGATCAGCGCGCTCCAGTATGTTTCCCAGCCTTTGCGCAGCGCTTCGACGAAGACCGCGACCAGCGGCATCAGCAGGAACACCGCGAAGAAGGTAAGCGAAATGCCGAGAATGGTCCATTTGACCCACGGCACCTCGCGCGTGGCCTCGCGGGATTCGAAGCGCATCGCGGCGTCGCCCCGCGGGGCCGCAGTCCAGTCGAGTGTCGTTGCGGCAGACATCAGCGGTCCCTCCCGGTACGTTTCGCGGTCCAGGCCTGCAGGCCGTTGATCAGGAGCAGCAACGCGAAGGACAGCACCAGCATCACGACGGCGATCGCGGTGGCGCCGGCATAGTCGTATTGCTCCAGCTTGGTGATGATCATCAACGGCGTGATCTCGGACACCATCGGGATGTTTCCGGCGATGAAGATGACCGAGCCGTACTCGCCCACGGCGCGCGCGAAGGCCAGCGCGAAGCCCGTCAGCAGCGCGGGCAGCAGCACCGGCAGGATCACGTGGCGGAAGATCTGCCAGCGCTGGGCGCCCAGGCTGGCGGCGGCTTCCTCCAGTTCGGTATCGAGGTCCTCGAGGATGGGCTGCACGGTGCGCACGACGAAGGGCAAGCCGATGAACACCAACGCGACCAGCACGCCCAATGGCTTGAACGCCACTTGGATCCCCAGCGGATCGAGGTACTGCCCGATCCAGCCGTTCTTGGCGTACAGCGCAGTGAGCGCGATGCCGGCGACCGCCGTGGGCAGCGCGAAGGGCAGATCGATGAGAGCGTCGATGAAACGTTTGCCCGGAAAACTGTAGCGCACCAGCGACCATGCCAGCATCAGGCCGAACACAGCATTGATCGTGGCGGCAGCAAGCGACACGCCGAAGGACAGCCGGTAGGTCGCGACGACGCGCGGGGCGCTGATCACGTGCCAGAATTCCGCGGCGCTGAGGCTGGCGCTCTTGAGGAATACCGCGGCGAGCGGCAGCAGCACGATCAGCGAGAGGTAGGCGACGGTGTAGCCGAGCGTCAGGTGGAAACCCGGCAGCACCCGGAAGGTCCGGCTGGCGCTCATATCTTGGCGCTCCATATGCATTTCATGAATCAAGTCTATGCGCGCCGCTTGTGCTCGTTAAATAATAAAAAACGGGCTTGTTATTCGAATTCCTGCTAAGGGCGTCTGGCGTGTTTTTTCGGCTCGTTCGTCTCTCCATGCGCTTGGTGGCCCCCCGCTGCACCCCGTCGGAGCGGATACGGTGCCAACTTGTGGCAATCTCGCCTTTGACCGGCTGGTTGCCCGCGTCCCGGCTGCCCGTGCGGCCCGGGATGCGGGCCGTAGGCGGTTACCGTGGCGGAGTTACGGCGACTGCCTGCGATTGCCAGCGGTAGGTGCGGAAGCGCTCGCGCAGCGCGAGCTTGTTGATCTTGCCGGTGGCGGTGTGCGGAATCTCGTCCACCACGACGAGGTCGTCGGGGAGCCACCAGTGCGCGATCTTGCCGTCGTAGAAGGCGCGCATCGCATTGCGGTCGAGTCCGGCGCCCGGCTTCAGCACCACCGCCATCAGCGGCCGCTCGTCCCACTTCGGATGCGGCACGGCGACCGCCGCCGCTTCGGCGACGGCCGGATGCGCGGCGAGAATGTTCTCCAGCTCGATCGAACTGATCCACTCCCCGCCGGACTTGATCACGTCCTTGGCGCGGTCGGTGATCTGCATGTAGCCGCCCGCGTCGATGGTCGCGACGTCGCCGGTGCGGAACCAGCCGTCGGCGGTGAAGCCGTCGCCTTCCTCGCGCCCGTAATACTGGCGCAGTGCCCACGGCGCGCGCGCCACCAGTTCGCCGAAGGATTCGCCGTCGTGCGGCAACGGCTGGCCGTCGTCGTCGAGGATCGCCAGTTCCACTCCCGGCAGCGGCCGCCCCTGCGTGAGTCCTTGCGCCTCTCGCCGTTCGGGCGCGAGCGTCGCCTCGTCGGCGCGTGGCACATTCACGGTGCCGATCGGCGACAGCTCGGTCATGCCCCACGTCCGTAGCACTTCCACGCCGTGACGGGCGAAGGACTCCGCCATCGCGGGCGGACAGGCCGAGCCGCCAACCGCCAGACGACGCAGACGTCCGAGCCCGCCGCCCTGCTGTGCGAGATGCTGCAGCAGGCCGGCCCACACCGTCGGCACCCCGTTCGAGAAGCTCACGCCCTCATCGACGATCAGCCGGTGCAGCGAGGCGCCGTCCAGCAGCGGTCCCGGCAGCACGAGGCGTGCGCCCGTGAGTGCCGCGATGTAGGGCAGGCCCCAGGCATTGACGTGGTACATCGGCACCACCGGCATCACCGTGTCGCGGGCGGAGATGCCGAAACTGTCGGGCAGGGCGCAGGCGTAGGCGTGCAGCACCGTCGAGCGGTGGCTGTACAGCACGCCCTTCGGGTTGCCGGTCGTGCCCGACGTGTAGCACAGGCTGGATGCCGCGTTCTCGTCGAGCTGCGGCCACGCGTAGTGTTCCGAGTGGCGATGCACGAGATCCTCGTAGGCGAGCAACTCGCGCGGAAAGTTCGCGGGCAAGTATTCGCGGCCGGTCATCTGCACGAAGTGCGTCACCTGCGGCAGCTTGTGTGCGATGCGTGCGACGATGTCTGCGAAGGTGGCGTCGAAGAACAGCACCTGCGCGTCGGCATGCGCGAGGATCCAGGCGATCTGTTCGTCGAAGAGGCGCGGATTCACCGTATGGCACACCGCGCCGCTGCCGGCCACGGCGTAGTACAGCTCGAGGTGACGATGCGTGTTCCACGCGAGCGTCGCCACGCGGCCGCCCTGGCGCACGCCCAGGTGCGCGAGGGCATTGGCCAGCTGGCGGGCCCGGCGGTGGGTTTCACGCCAGGTCGTCCGGTGCAGCGGGCCCTGCGGGTCTTCGGCAAGCCGGCTGACGATCGTGGTATCGCCGTGATTGCGGTCGGCATGGGCGATCAGGCCGGAAATCAGCAGCGGCAGCTGCATCATCAATCCCTGCATCGGAAAACCTCCTGTTTGCGTCGAATGGAATTGGGAATGAGAAGGGGACGAACGCGCGCACGGGCGCCGCGCCCGTGGCGTAATGCGTTCTTTGGGGAATTTTTTCCACGCACGCGCCGCTTGCGGCGCGGCGCATGCCGGTCAGTGTCCGGATGCCGCCGTGCGCGGCTGGAACGGCGCGTCTTCGTAGCCGCCGTCGCGCACGTAGCGCGCCAGCCGCAGCCACTCGGCGGCCGGCCAGCGGCTGCCGGGCTGGCGTGCCACGGCGAAGCCGTCGAGGTCGTAGAACACCACGGTCGGCAGCGCGAACACGCGCTGTGCGTTGGCGAACGCGGCCTGCGTCGTCACACCGCCGTCGAAGTCGCGCAGCGCCACCGGCTCGTCCGCGCGCAGGCTGACCGGCACGAAGTGGGCACGCAACTCGCGCTGCAGCGAGGGATCGCGGAAGGTCGTGCCCTTCACGCGTGCGCACTCGCCGCAGCCGTCCATCTCGTACAGCACCGCGACCCCCTTGCGCCCCGCGCGGCGCGCGTCGGCGAGCGCGGTGGCGAGGTCCGCAGTCGGTGCGAAGAGGGGCGCGTCCGATGCGTAGCGTCCCCCCGCCGCGTGTGCGCCGCCCCAGCCGAACAGCAGGGTCAGCGCGAACAGCAGCAGGCCGGCGAGCGCCCACCACAGCTGGCGCGCGACGTAGCGCTCCTTGTCTTCCTCGTCGTCGGGGCGGGGTGTTTCGGGCATGACGGCAGTCCCCCGAAAATCATGTTTGCGCAGAAACGTGCTCATCGCCGTCGCCTCAGCGCAGCCAGAACAGCGCGCGCGCCCGGACCCGCTCGAGCACGGTCATCGCTGCCCAGGTCACGACGCCGGTGTACAGGATGCCTGCCACCATGCGCGGGTAGTCGGCGAAGTCTGCGTAGTATTGGACGAAGCGACCGAGGCCCGTGTTCGCGCCGAAGAGCTCGGCGACCGTCAGCAGGATGAAGCCGAAACCCAGCCCCACGGCCATCCCCGAGAAGATGTGCGGCAGGCTCGCGGGAAAGACCACTTTGCGCAGGTATTCGAGGCGGGAAAAACCCAGCACGGCGGCGTTGTCGCGATGCCGCCCCTCGACGGCGTGCGCGCCGGCGACCGTGTTCTGGAACACCGGCCAGAAGGCGCCGACGAACACGACGAAGGTCGCCGACAGGTGGAAGGTCGGCAGCACCGCGATCGCGTAGGGGATGTAGACGGTCGGCGGCACCGGCGCCGCCACCTTCGCGAAGGGGAAGAGCGCCCGCCCCAGTCGCGGCGACGTGCCCGCGACGAGACCCAGGCCGACGCCACCGACGACCGCGAGCGCGAAGCCGGGCAGCAGGATCAGCAGCGACGACCACGTCCCCGTGATCAGCTCCGGCAGCGACTGCGACAGCGCGTCGAGCACCACCACGGGGGGCGGCAGCAGCGGATTGCCCTGTCCGGCGATCAGGCTCGCGATGCCCTGCCACGCGGCGAGCAACGCCAGCCACAGCAGCCAGGGTTCCCACGCGAAGGCGAGTCGGGCTGACCGCGCGGACGCCGCGTCGGCGTCGTCCCATGTGTCCGCGGGCACCGACACGGCGTCGAGCGTCGAAGTTTCGGAAATCATGAACGGTTCTCCAGATGACGGTTCAGGCCGCCGCGAGGCGGGCCAGCGTGTCCGCGTCGAGCGCCTCGGCGATCGATTCGCGCAGTGCGTGGAAGCGGTGGTCGCCGAACAGCGCCGCGCGCGAGCGCGGACGCTCGAAGGGCACGGCGAAATCCGCGATGACCCGCCCTGGCGAGGCCCCCAGCACCGCGACGCGGTCGGCGAGCAGCAGCGCCTCGTCGACGTCGTGCGTCACGAACACCACGGTCGGCCGCGGCGTGCGCCCCTGCCACAGCTCGACCAGCAGATCCTGCAGGCGTGCCCGGTTGACCGGATCCAGCGCCCCGAAGGGCTCGTCCATCAGCAGGAAAGGCGACTCCAGCGCCAGCGCGCGGGCGATCGCCGCCCGTTGCTGCATGCCGCCGGACAGCTCGAACGGGTAGCTCTCCGCGACGCCCGGCAGACCCACGCGCTTGAGGTAATCGGCTGCCCGCACGCGCGCCGCCGTGCGGGCAATCCCCGGCCTCGCCTTGCGCACGCCCTCGGCAACGTTGTCGACCACGCGCATCCACGGAAACAGCGCATAGTTCTGGAACACCACCGCCCGCTCGACGCCCGGCCCGGCGACTGGCCGGTCGCCGGCGAGCACGCGCCCGCGTTCGGGCCTTTCCAGGCCCGCGATCAGGCGCAGCAGCGTGCTCTTGCCCGAACCGCTGGGGCCGAGCAGGGCGAGGAAGCGGCCTTCCTCCACCGCGAGGTCGATGCCGTCGAGCACCGTCGTCCCGCCGTAGCCGAAACGCAGCCGCTCCACGCGCAGGGCCGCAGTCGTCGCGCCGCTCATAGCCGGTTCCTCGTCGCTTCGCTCTTCAGGCGGGTCTGCCAGAACGCGTCGCGCGGGCTCTCCTTCGCGAGGCTGTCGAGCGCCTTGCGGTAGGGCGTCAGCTCGAAGATCGGCGCCAGCGGGCGCGTGCCGTCTACCACTTCCGAGCTCACCAGCGTCGTCCAGAACTTCTGCGTGCCCTCCACGTTGGGGTCGGTCGACTGGTCCAGATGGGGCGAGTAGTAGCCCTGCTCCAGCACGTCGCGATCGAGTTTCACGTACTTCTGGATCGCGTCGATGGTTTCCTTCCTGCGCTCCGCCGCGAACTTCTCCGCCTTCAGGATCGCGCGCAGGAAGCGCACGTGCGTGTCGCCCTGCTTGAGCTTGTCCGAGGTCACGACGATGCGGCAGCACGGATGCCCCGGTTGCAGCTCGGACGAACGTACGACGATCTTCAGCCCCTGCCGCTCGGCACGGATATCGTGCGGCCCCCACACCACACCGGCGTCGACCTGGCCGGATTTCACCGCCTCGATCACCGCAGGCGGATTCTTCAGCTCGAAGATCTTCAGGTCGTTCTTCCAGTCGATCTTCTCGTCGTGCAGCGCGCCGCGCAGCACCGCATCGCCCGTCGCCAGCCGCACCGTCGCCACCTTCTTGCCGCGCAGGTCGCCGATGTTGCGGATCGACGCCGCCTTTTCGGGCGTCACGACCAGCGCCGCGTCCAGCCCCATGATGCCGCCGATGACCTTCAGGTCCGCCCCCTTCGCGTAGTGCGCGAGCGGCGCAGTGGTGCCGAAGGCACCGACGTCGAGCTTGCCGGCGGTAACGGCATTGAGCCCGTCGGCCGAGTTCTGGAACTCGATCAGCTCGACGTCCAGCCCCTCCTGTTTGAACAGGCCGTATTCCTTGGCGACGAAGAACTTGGCGTGGCCGGTGACCGGCAGGTAGCCCACCTTCAGACTCTCCGCCTGTGCGGCACCGGTTGCCGCAAGCAGAGACAGTGCGAGGAGGCCGGCGCGTGCGATTCGAGATGGATGCATTGGAATTCTCCCTGGGCAATGTGCGACGTCCGCGGCCCGCGCCTCATGCGCTGCCGCCGTCCTATGCACAAAATCTACGCGGCGGCGGCGCGCTGACGAACCAAGAAAAATTCGGATGTATTGCAGCGGGGAAGATAACGGGCGCTTATCGTCGGATGCGATAAGCGCGTACGGCACGGCGCCCGCCGTCGGCCGGACCGTAGTCCGTCCGTGGGCGGGCGCCGCTGCTGCCTGGGTCGTGAGGGTGGGAGGACTTAATCCGGATCGCCGGGCCGCAGCTCGAGCGAACTGCGCGTGTGATGGCGCAGGCGCGCGAGTGCGCTGCGCCGGCCCTTGTGCGATTCGCGCCGGCCGGAGATCGCCCCCAGCGGCAGATCCTCGTGGACCTGCTGCATGCCGTCGAGCAAGTCGCGGCAGTAGGGCCAGGCGCCGAAGCCGGCGTCGACGTTGATGTGTCCGGCAGCGCCTATATTGATGAAGCGCGCCCCCCAGCGGTCGGCCCAGTAGGCCGCGACCGTCAGCCGCACCCAGGGGTCGTTGGTACTGGCGATCACGGCGCAGGGAAAGCCGAGCTGCCCCTGCGGCAGCCACTGCCCGAGGTCGTCGATCGGCCCGGCGGTTTCGTCCTGCAGTCCGAGTGGGTCGAAGCGGGCCGGATCGGCCGGCGCGACGAGCAGCGCCCCGGCCACCCGTTCGGGCCGGTCGGCCGCCGCGACCACGCTCGCCAGGCAGCCGAAGCTGTGGGCGACGATCCACACCGCGTGCGCCGACTCGTCGATCTCGCGCCGTACCGCTGCCGCCCAGCGCGCCAGCACCGGCGCCTCCCAGTCGACGCCGCGTACGCGCCGCGCGTCCGGCAGGCGCTGTTCCAGCCACGTCTGCCAGTGGTCCGGACCGCTGCCGTGGAAACCCGGCACGATCAGCGTCGTGTGTCGCATGCGCGGCTCTCCGTGCGTCGTGATGAGCGGATCAGCGCGTGAAGATCTGGTCGAACACGCCGCCGTCGTCGAAGTGCGCCTTCTGCGTCTTCGCCCAGCCGCCGAACAGGCCGTCGATCGTGAAGGTCTTCAGCTTCGGAAAGCGCGCCACGTCCTTAGCGTCGGCCAGCTCCGGCTTCACCGGGCGGTAGTAATGCTGTGCCGCGATCTTCTGTCCGACCGGCGAGTACAAATATTCCACGTAGGCCTTCGCCACCTCCGCCGTGCCGCGTTTCGCCGCGACTCCGTCGACCACGGTGACCGGCGGCTCAGCGAGGATCGACACCGACGGCACCACGATCTCGAACTTGTCCGGGCCCAGCTCATTCACCGACAGGAAGGCCTCGTTCTCCCACGCCAGCAGCACGTCGCCGATGCCGCGCTGGACGAAGGTGTTGGTCGCGCCGCGCGCGCCCGAATCGAGCACCGGCACGTGCTTGAACAGCTCGGTCACGAACGCCTTCGCCTTCGTTTCGTTGCCGCCCGGCTGCTGCAGCGCGTAGCCCCACGCCGCGAGATAGTTCCAGCGCGCGCCGCCCGAGGTCTTCGGATTCGGCGTGATCACCTCCACGCCCGGCTTCACCAGGTCGCCCCAGTCCTTGATGCCTTTCGGATTGCCCTTGCGCACGAGGAACACGATCGTCGACGTGTAGGGCGAGCTGTTGTGCGACAGGCGCTTCTGCCAGTCGGCGGGGAACTTGTTCGTCTTCGCCGCGATCACGTCGATGTCGTAGGCCAGCGCCAGCGTCACGACATCCGCCTCCAGCCCGTCGATCACCGCCCGTGCCTGCTTGCCCGAGCCGCCGTGCGACTGCTTGATCGTCACGTCCTGGCCGGTCTTCGCCTTCCAGTGCTTCGCGAATTCGGGGTTGAAAGCCTGGTACAGCTCGCGCGTCGGGTCGTAGGACACGTTCAGGAGCGTCGTCTCCGCCTGCGCGGTGCCGATCAGACCGGCGGTGAGTGCGAGCGCCAGCAGGCTGCGGCGGATGAGGCTGGTCGTCATGGTGTTTTCTCCCTTGAATGGAATTCGATGGAGAAAATCTACCGTCGCGCGCTTATAAGCTGAACCAAGAAAATCTGGAAAGTATATTCAGAAACGGCGCGGCCTCCGCCCATGCTCTGCATGGGGGAGGCCGCGCGGCCGACCTCGCGGGAGGTCGGCGAGTGTCGCACGGGGATCAGGCGGCGAAGTTTTTCGCGGCGAAGTCCCAGTTGGCGAGGCTGTTCAGGAAGGTCGCGACGAAGTCCGGGCGACGGTTGCGATAGTCGATGTAGTAGGCGTGTTCCCACACGTCGATACAGAGAAGGGCCTTGTCGCCGGTCGTCAGCGGGGTGCCGGCCGCGCCCATATTGACGATGTCGACGCTGCCGTCGGCCTTCTTCACCAGCCAAGTCCAGCCCGAACCGAAGTTGCCCACGGCCGAGGTCGTGAAGGCCTTCTTGAAGTCCTCGAAGCTGCCCCACTTGGCCTTGATCGCGTCGGCCAGCGCGCCGGTCGGCTCGCCGCCGCCGTTCGGCTTCATGCCGTTCCAGAAGAAGGTATGGTTCCACACCTGGGCGGAGTTGTTATACACGCCGCCGGCGGGGGCCTTCTTGATGATCGCCTCGAGGTCGAGGTTCTCGTACTCGGTGCCCTTGATCAGGTTGTTCAGGTTGGTCACATAGGCCTGGTGATGCTTGCCGTAGTGGAACTCCATGGTCTCGGCCGAGATGTGCGGAGCCAGGGCGTCCTTGGCGTAGGGCAGGGGGGGCAGGGTATGTTCCATTTGTTCTCCTTCCTGTTTTGTTTCAGGGTTGTCGGGGTCAAAGCCTGACTATTCTAGTCGGGATTTAACCCCGCTGGCAATCCTGCGGGCCATGCTGCCTGTCCGCGGGGAAATCTCGCGGCGCGCGCAGGCGCGCCCCTCATGCTTCCGTGCTATTCACGATAGCACGCAGGCGCCCGATTGCGAGTTCCACCGAAATTTCCTTTCCTGCCGCCGTCTCGTCGGCGGTCCGCAGGATGCGGCCCTCTGCATCGCGCGTGATGCTGTAGCCGCGCGCCAGCACCGCCTGCGGCGCCAGGTGCTGCAGGTGGGTCGCCAACGCGGCGAGCCGCTCCGCGCGACGCTGCACCAGTTGCTCGCCCGCTGTGCCCAGCCGTTGCGCCGCGCGGACGCAGCGTTCCATCTCCCGGCGCAGGTCGGGCTTGCGGGCGACGAGGCGCAGTTCCAGGACGCGGCGTGCCCCTTCGAGGCGCTCCAGGCGGCGCGTCATCGCCACACCCAGGCGGGCGGCGAGCCGTTCGCTGCGTTCGCACGCGAGCCCCAGCCGCTCGCGCGGATGCACCAGCCGCAACGCCGCCCGGTCCAGCCGCTGGGCCAGCCCGTGTAGACGCCGCTCCATCCGGGCCGACAGGGATCGCTCGATTTCACCCACTCGGGCGCGCGCGGCGTGGTAGCCCGCGCTCGCCAGTTCGGCGGCGCCGGTGGGCGTCGCCGCGCGCACGTCGGCGGCGAAATCGGCGATCGTGAAATCGCTCTCGTGACCCACACCGCTCACCACCGGCACCGTGCACGCGCGGATCGCCCGCGCCAGCCCCTCGTCGTTGAAAGCCCACAAGTCCTCGATGCTGCCGCCTCCGCGCACCAGCAGCAGCAGGTCGATGCCGTCTTCCGCAGCACGTGCATGGGCCGTCCGCACGGCTTCCGCGAGCCTTGCGCCGGCGTCCGCGCCCTGCACCGGCGAAGGGTATAGGACGACCTCCAGATGCGGCGCACGCCGCTGCAACGCCGCCAGTACGTCCTTCCATGCCGCGGCCGCGGGCGAAGTCACGACGCCGATGCGGCGCGGGTAGGGCGGTAGCTCGCGCTTCGCGGCCGGATCGAACAGACCTTCCGCCGCGAGCTTCTCCTTGAGGCGCAGGAAGGCCTCGAACAGGTTCCCCTGTCCGGTCTGGCGCAAGGCCTCGACACTGAGCTGGAAATCGCCGCGTGCCTCGTACAGCGTCACGAGCGAACGGGCGTCCACGCGCATCCCGTTCTCGGGGCGGAACGGCAGCAACTGGGCGCGATTGCGCCACATCGTGCAGCGAACCTGCGCCTGGGCGTCCTTCAGCGTGAAATACAGGTGGCCCGACGGCGCCCGCGTGAGGTTGGAAATCTCGCCGCTCACCCACAGCAGCGGGAAGCGGGCTTCAAGCGTCTCGCGGGCCACCCGGTTGAGCGCGGAAACGCTGATCGCCCGGCCGGCGCCGTTCGTGTCGTCGGGGTCGCCGAGGGGGAGGGCTACGATGTTCTGCATGGGCGGGATTGTAGCGGAATCCACAAGGGCTCCGTTCTGTCAATGGTGACTTTACGAACCCCTGAAGTATTTAAGGATATTTTCAAGTTACTGTTTTTAAATGAAAAAATTGTTGCTTAATTTTTCAGCGAAGTAAGAAAACGCTTGTTGCGCCAGCTATTTGGCGATTAATTCGCGAAGAATCCACAAACTTATCCACAGGTTTTGTGGATTCTTGCCGTCTCCATGACAAAGGATTGCGCCCTTGCCGTGTTGGCTGCCCGGGGTTAGAGTTCTTCTTTTTTCGAGCTCCGGAGTTCCTGCGTGTTCGCGCTCATCCAGTCCGCGGGCTGGCCCGTCTGGCCCCTCCTGCTGGTATCCATCGTTGCCGTCGCCCTCATCATCGAACGGGGTATGACCCTGCGCCGTTCGCGCATCGTGCCCGACGGGTTGCTCGACAAGGTTCTCGCCGACCTGCGCCAGAAGGGCGCCACGTCCGAGATGGCCAATCGCGTCGCCGCCCATTCCCCGCTCGGGCGTGTGCTTGCCGCGGGTCTGCGCAACGTCAGCAGCTCGCGCGAAGTCATGAAGGAGGCGATCGAGGAAACCGGTCGCGCCGTCGCGCACGAACTCGAGCGCTTCCTCAATGCGCTCGGCACCATCGCGTCGATCGCCCCGCTGATGGGCTTGTTCGGCACCATCGTCGGCATGATCGACATTTTCGCTGCCCAAGGCGGGGCCACGACCAACCCGCAGCAGCTCGCACAGGGCATCTCGACCGCCCTTTACGCCACTGGCCTGGGCCTGACCATCGCAATCCCCTCGATCATCTTCTGGCGCCATTACCGCGCGGTTGTCGATGGCTTCGTCGTCGACATGGAGCAGCAGGCGATCAAGCTGGTCGAGGTCGTGCACGGCGACCGTCGCCCCTGAGCGGGAATGCAGCGCATGAACTTCCAGCGCGGACGCAAGCACGAAGCCCCGGACATCAACCTGATCCCGCTGATCGATGTCCTGCTGGTTCTCATCATCTTCCTCGTCCTGACGACGACCTATTCCAAGGTGTCGGGGCTGGAGATCAACCTGCCCACGGCCGACACCAAAGCGGCGGAAGTGACACCGAACGAGATCGTCGTCGC
Organism: Azoarcus sp. CIB; assembly: GCF_001190925.1. NCBI lineage: Bacteria > Pseudomonadati > Pseudomonadota > Betaproteobacteria > Rhodocyclales > Zoogloeaceae > Azoarcus > Azoarcus sp. CIB. The sequence continues at coordinate 3,510,290 of NZ_CP011072.1, read as the reverse complement.
CGTGAACGCGGCCGGCGACGTGCTGGTCAACCGCCAGCCGGTCGGCGACAAGAGCATCAATGCGATCGCCGCGGCGCTCGGTCGCGCCGCGCCCGCCGGCGGTGCGGACCCGGTAATCGTCATCACGGCCGACGCCAAGGCCGCCCACCAGAGCGTCATCGATGTGATGCAGGCGGCGCAGCGTGCCGGCCTGCCGCACATCACCTTCGCTACCCAGTCCGCTCCGTGAGCCATTTCGCCGCCGGGGCGTCGCCCACGCCGCAGTCGCGGCTGTGGCGCCGCTGATCCATGGCGCGCAGCAGTCCTGGCTGGTGGCAACGCCGGTCGCCGGTTGCGTTCCTGCTTTGCCCCCTGTCGGCGCTGTTTGGAGCGCTCGCCGCGGCGCGGCGCGGTCGTTACCGCAGTGACCCGTGGCGTGTCGAACACCTGCCCGTTCCCGTCATCGTCGTCGGCAACATCGCCGTCGGTGGAAGCGGCAAGACGCCGGTCGTGGACTGGCTCGTGCGCCAGCTGCGTGCCGCAGGTTGGGTGCCCGGCGTGGTCAGTCGCGGCTATGGCGGCAGGGTCGGCGGAGTTGCCGTCGTCCCGGCCGACGGCGATCCCGCGCTGTACGGCGATGAACCCGTCCTCCTCGCGCGCCTGACCGGCTGTCCTGTCGCCGTCGGCGCGGACCGCCCGGCCGCCGCGCGCGCGCTGCTCGCCGAACACCCCGAATGCAACGTCATCGTGTCCGACGACGGGCTCCAGCATTACCGTCTCGCGCGCGACATCGAAGTCGTGGTCGTGGACGAACGCACGCTGGGCAATGGCTGGCTGCTGCCCGCCGGCCCGCTGCGCGAGCCGGTTTCCCGGCTGCGCGACGTCGACCTCGTGATCGCGCACGGCTCGCTCTCCGCCGGCCTGAAACAGACGATCGGCGACGCGCCGGTGTTTCTGATGCGGCTCGAAGGCGATACCTTCATTTCCTTGCACGATGCCGCGAAACAATGCCGGCCCGACGCATTCCGCGGGCGCCGCGTGCATGCGGTCGCGGGCATCGGTCGTCCCGAGCGTTTCTTCGACCAGTTGCGCGCGATGGGGCTGGACGTCGTGCCCCATCCGTTTCCCGATCATCACCCGTTCACCGCCGCCGATCTCGCGTTCGCGCCCGGCGAGGCGAAAGTCCTGACCAGCAAGGATGCGGTAAAATGCTCGGCTTTCGCGCCTGCCGATACCTGGGAATTCCCGGTAAGGGCTCAAATCCCGGCGGGCGCTGCCGAACATATCCTGGAGAAACTGTCGCATGGACGCCAGACTGCTTGAAATCCTCGTGTGCCCCGTCTGCAAGGGCCCCCTCGACTTCGTCAAGGACAAGCAGGAGCTCGTTTGCAAGGCCGACCGTCTCGCGTTCCCGATCCGCGACGGCATTCCGGTGATGCTCGAGGAAGAGGCGCGCCAGCTTCCCGCCGAAGAAGTCGACGCGCTGCGCCGCTGAGCATGGCGGGCTTCCACGTCGTCATCCCGGCGCGCTACGCGTCGACGCGCCTGCCGGGCAAGCCGCTCGCGGACATCGGCGGCAAACCGATGGTGGTGCGCGTGCTCGAGCAGGCCCGCAAGGCGGGGCCGCTGTCCGCGTGGGTCGCGACCGACGATGCGCGCGTCGTCGATGCCGTGAACGCTGCCGGCGGCGACGTGCTGATGACGCGTGCCGATCACCCCAGCGGCACCGACCGCCTGGCCGAGGTCGTTGCCGCGCTCGGCTGGGGCGATGACGAGATCGTTGTCAATGTCCAGGGTGACGAGCCGCTGATCGACCCCGCGTTGATCGCCGACGTCGCCGGCGCGCTCGCTGACACCCAGGAAGCCGCGATCGCGACGGCCGCGCATCCGCTGCACGATGCCGCCGAGTTCTTCAATCCGAACGTCGTCAAGGTCGTGTGCGATGCGCGCGATCAGGCCTTGTACTTCTCGCGTGCCCCGATTCCCTGGGCGCGCGATGACTTCGCGAAGTCGCGCGACCTCATCCCCGCTGGCCTGCCGGTGCAGCGCCACGTCGGCATCTACGCCTATCGCGTGGACTTCCTGCGCCGCTACGCTGGCCTCGCGCCGTCGCCGCTGGAAAACTGGGAAGCGCTCGAGCAGCTGCGCGCGCTGTGGCACGGCTACCGCATTCGGGTACTTTCGGTCGAACGCGCGCCGGCTGCGGGCGTCGATACCGTGGAAGACCTTGAGCGGGTCCGGGCGGCGTTTGACCGCGCGGGTCGAGTCGAGTAAGTTTCGGGCTTCATTTTTTGGGAACCATGCGGCCGGACTGGCGCGGCATGACAGGGAGGAGAGGATTCATGCGTTTGATTCTGTTGGGACCCCCGGGAGCAGGCAAGGGCACTCAGGCGAACTTCATCAAGGATAAGTTCGGCATTCCCCAGATTTCCACCGGCGACATGCTGCGTGCCGCGGTCAAGGCCGGCACCCCGCTGGGCGTCGAAGCCAAGAAGGTGATGGATGCGGGCGGCCTGGTTTCCGACGACATCATCATTGGCCTGGTGAAGGATCGCCTGCAGCAGGACGACTGCAAGTCCGGCTACATGTTCGACGGCTTTCCGCGCACGATTCCGCAGGCTGACGCGATGAAGGAGGCCGGCGTGCCGATCGACTTCGTCCTCGAAATCGACGTACCCGACAGCGAGATCGTCGAGCGCATGAGCGGCCGCCGCGTGCACGTCGCTTCGGGCCGCACCTACCACGTCAAGTACAACCCGCCCAAGGTCGCCGGCAAGGACGACGTGACCGGCGAGGAGCTCATTCAGCGCGACGACGACCGCGAGGAAACGGTGAAGAAGCGTCTCGAGGTCTATCACGCCCAGACCAAGCCGCTGGTCGAGTACTACACCAAGTGGGCCACCTCCGGTGCTGCTTCCGCCCCGAAGGTCCGCAAGATCGCCGGTCTCGGCGCGGTCGACGCGATCACCGCGCGCGCGTTCGAAGCGCTGAAGTAAGCGGACCTCTCCGGTACATACGCGGCGAGCGGCGGGAGCCATCCCGTTCCTCGCCGCGTTTTCTTTTGCATCACACGAGAGCGCGATGGCCAGGACCAATCTACTCTATGCGCAATCGGGGGGTGTCACCGCGGTCATCAACGCCTCGGCGGCGGCGGTCATCGCGGCGGCCCGCGAACGCGACGACGCCATCGGGACGGTGTTCGCTGCGCGCCACGGCATTCTCGGTGCCCTCAACGAGGATCTGATCGACACGGCCGCGCTCAGCTCCGACGATCTCGAAGCGCTTGCGCACATGCCGGGCGGGGCTTTCGGCTCGTGCCGCTTCGACCTCGACCCGCCCGACCGGAACCCGGCCCAGTACGACCGCCTGTTCGCGGTCTTCGCCGCCCACGGCATCGGCCAATTCCTCTATAACGGCGGAAACGGATCGATGGACACCGTCGCCAAGATCTCTGCCGCGGCCCGCGCGCGGGGCTATCCACTGGTGTGCGTGGGCGTGCCCAAGACGGTCGACAACGACCTCGAAGGCACCGACTCCTCGCCCGGTTTCGGCTCGGCCGCCAAATATGCGGCGGTGTCGATGCTGGAAGCCGGCATCGACATCGCATCGATGGCGAGCAGCACCGGGCGCGTCTTCGTGCTCGAGGTGATGGGGCGCAACGCCGGCTGGATCGCCGCCGCAACCGCGCTCGCCGCGCGCACGGCGGACGAACCGCCGCACATCATCCTGATGCCGGAAGTGCCGTTCGACGAAGACGCGTTTCTTGCCGTCGTCGACGCCACCGTAAGGCGCCTCGGCTACTGCGCCGTCACCGTGTCGGAGGGGATCCGTCGTGCCGACGGCACGCTTGTGATGGAACAGGACCACGACCGCAAGGGGCATGTGCAGCTCGGTGGCGCCGGCCAGTGCATTGCGCGGCTGATCCACGCGCGTCTCGGTCACAAGCACCACTGGGCTATCCCCGATTACCTGCAGCGCGCCGCGGGGCACCTCGTTTCCGCCGTCGACCAGGCCCAGGCGCGTGCCGTCGGGCGCGCCGCCGTCGAAGCCGCCCTCGCCGGGCGCGATTGCGCCATGCCGGCGATCCGGCGCCTGTCAGACGACCCCTATCGCTGGGAGATCGTGTTCCGGGACGTGGCCGCAATCGCCAACCTCGAACGCCGGGTTCCCGCCCATTTCATCCGTGCTGACGGGCTCCACGTCACCGACGCGGGGCGGCGCTACCTGCGTCCCCTGATCGAGGGGGAAGTCTTTCCGGCCTTTGCGGGCGGCTTGCCGGATTATCGGCGCTTTGCGATCTCGGCCATTCCGCGCCGGCTGGAGCCTTACCGTCCCTGATTATCACTTGCCCAGGAGGACATGATCATGCCGAAGATGAAGCTCACGTCGCTCAAGACTCTCCTGCTCGTTGTTGGCCTGGCGATCCCCTTCGGCGCCGTCGGCCGGACGCTGCCGCTGGCGGCGAACCTCGTCAGCCTCGGCAGCGAACAAGGCGCCCGCCTCCTGGTCGACAGCGAGGCGAGGCAGGCGTACTGGCCGCTAAGCATGCAGTTCGTGTCGCAGAGGACGCAGACCTACTGCGGCGTCGCGACTATCGTGATGGTGCTCAACGCCCTCGACGTGCCCGCTCCGACCGCGGCGGGTATCGAGCCCTTCACGGCCTTCGATCAGGAGAATTTCTTCAACGAGCGCACCGAGGCCGTCCTGCCGCGCGAGGTCCTGGCGAAGATCGGGATGACCCTCGACCAGATCGGGGGGCTCCTCGGAACGTATGGCGTCAAGACCGAGGTTCGCCACGCCATCGACGGCGGCCTCGACGATTTTCGTACGCTCGCGGTCCGTTATCTCGGTACGCCGGGCCGGTACGTGATCGTCAATTACTTTCGTCGAACGATCGGCCAGGAGAGCGGCGGGCACATCTCGCCCCTCGCGGCCTACGATGCGGACACCGACCGGTTCCTGATCCTTGACGTTTCCCGCTACAAATATCCTCCCGTGTGGGTCAAGGCTGCCGACCTATACTCGGCTATGAACACGCCGGATTCCGACAACGGGAACCGGACGAGGGGTTACGTTCTCGTGGCGCCGGGCGACTGAGGGATTCCAATCCGGCCGGGCCGGGGCGCCGAGGAGGTGTCGATGAAGACCACCATGCTTCGAGTGTCTGTCTGTCTGTTGGTCTGCGTGATCGCCAATGTCGCGCCGCTCCCCGCTGCCGCACATACGCCGGCCATCACCGGATCCGCCTTCGGATTCGATCCGAAACCGGCCGTCCAGGCGCCTCACGCCGTCGCCGTCACCGCGAACCGCCACGCGACCGATGCCGCAATCGCGATCCTGCGCCAGGGCGGGGCCGCCGTTGATGCCGCGATCGCCGCCGCGCTCGTCCTCAACGTCGTCGAGCCGCAGTTTTCCGGCATCGGCGGCGGGGGCTTCCTGCTGCATTTCGATGCACGCACCGCACGAGTCGCCGCATGGGATGGCCGCGAAACGGCGCCGATGGCTGTCGATGAGCGGCTGTTCCTGAAGTCGGATGGCGAGAAGATGGCGTTCTACGACGCTGTCGTAGGCGGGCGCTCGGTCGGGGTGCCAGGACTGCTGCGCCTCTTCGAGCAGGTGCACGCGCGCCATGGCAAGCTGAAATGGGCCACGCTTTTCGCCCCGGCGATCCGGCTCGCCGGGGAGGGTTTCCCGGTCTCGCCGCTGCTCCACGGGCTGATGGTGCGGGATCGCTACCTCGCTCAGGATCCGGCATCGCGGGCGCTCTTTTTCAATGCGGCCGTCGGCCCGCTCGCCGTCGGCACGACCTTGCACAATCCTGAACTCGCGGCCATCTTGCAGCAAGTCGCGGAGGAGGGCGTCGATGCGTTCTACCGCGGCGCTATCGCACGCGACATCGTTGCTGCGGCGAATGCGTCGCCGAACCCGGGCAAGCTCTCGCTCGACGATCTCGCCGCTTACCGTGCGATCGAGCGTACGCCACTGTGCGCGTCCTACCGTGCTCACCGCGTGTGCGGAATGCCGCCCCCTAGCTCGGGTGGAGCTACGGTGCTTGCGATGCTCGGCCTCCTCGAACGTTTCCGGCTCGCCGACATCCCCTCTGATTCCGCCTTCGCGGCGCATCTCTTCAGTGAGGCCGGGCGGCTCGCATTCGCCGATCGCGATGCGTGGTACGGCGACCCCGATGCGATGATGGTGAGGCCGGAGCGCCTGCTCGATCGGGATTACCTCGGGCGGCGCGCAGAGCAGATTCGGCTGTCGGGCAGTATCGGCCGCGCGGCCCCGGGCATGCCGACCCCTGCCGCGCAGGCGATCACTTGGCGCAGCGCCGAATTACCGGCGACGACGCATCTTTCGATCGTCGATGCCTACGGCAACGCGGTATCGCTGACGGCATCGATCGAGGACGCGTTCGGCAGCCGTCGCTTGGTGCGGGGATTCCTGCTCAACAACCAACTCACTGATTTTTCGTTCACGCCGGGCGACGAACGCGGCGCGCACCCGAACCGGGTCGGTCCCGGCAAGCGACCGCGCAGCTCGATGGCGCCCACCCTGGTCTTCGATAGGACGGGACGCCTCTTTGCGGTCGCCGGATCGCCCGGCGGCAGCCAGATTATCAACTACGTTGCCGAGAGCCTCGTCGGTCTGATCGACTGGAAATTGCCCCCGGACCGGCTGCTCATCCGGCCGCATGTCGGCAGTCGCAACGGTCCGACGGAAGTGGAGGACAGCGCGGACGGTCGCGCGCTCGCTGCGCGGCTGACAGCGTTCGGACACGAGCCGGTGATGCGGGAACTCCCCAGCGGCGCTGGTGTGATCGTCCGCGAGGGTGCCGTCTGGAGCGGCGTCGCCGACCCGCGGCGCGAAGGGACGGCGGCCGGATACTGATTCGCCCCCTTGCGCCGCTTCAACCGAGTAGCGACGGATTCAGCGTGTAGGTGCCGGCGAGCTTCGCTTCGGCAAGCACGTGGCCGGCGATCGCGTTGCGCACCTGGGCCCCGCCGAACTGGCCGTCGAGGCTGCAGCATTCCTTGTTCAGCGCGTACAGCGTGAACACGTAGTGGTGCACGAGTTCGTCGTTCCACGGCGGGCAGGGGCCGTCGTAGCCGTGGTAGTTCCCGCGCATCGTTTCGTCCCCGGCAAACCACGCCGTGTAATCGTTGATGCCCTGACGCGAGCCGAGCGGCCCCTCCGGTCCGCTCTTCCCGCCCGGCGTCACGCCATCCGAAAAACTGCCGGCCGCAATTTCCCGCAGGTCCGCCGGCAGGTCGATGACGATCCAGTGGAAGAAGTCCACGCGTGGCAGGCTCGCCGGCACGGCGCGACCTTCCTGGTTGACGTCGTCGCCCTTGCTCGGCACGTCAGGGTCGTGGCAGATCAGTACGAAGGACCGCGTTCCCGCCGGCACGCCGCTCCAGGCCAGATGCGGATTGCGATTGCCACCCAGGCGCACGTGCCCCTCGGTGGCAGGAATGCAGAACGAGAATTCGCCGGGGATGCGCGCACCGTCGGCGAAGTTTTGGCTGCTGAGTTTCATGCCAGGGAGCTCCTTCCATGTCGATCGGGAGAAACAATCGCTTCATTGTAGTGCCCCCGACGGTGTCCGTGGCGCCGCGACCGCGACGTAGGGCGCCCGCGCGGCTGTCAGGCCGCGCGCCGGCGGAAGTCCCGCAGGCGGATCCCCAGCGCGAACAGCGTCACGAAGTACGCCGCAATACCCCCCAGCACGACCGCAGACAGGTGCAGTACGCGCGTCGTCGCATGCTGCGCGTACCACCACGTCTCGTCGCCCATGCCGAACCACAGCACGACCCCCAGGACTGCCAGCGCGACCAGCAGGCGCAGCGTGAAAATCCCCCAGCGCGGCTGCGGCCGATAGACTCCGCGGCGGCGCAATCCCCGGTACAGCAGCGCCGCGTTCAGCAGCGAGGCGAGCCCGATCGACAGCGCGAGGCCCGCATGCTTGAGCGGCACGATGAACGCAAGGTTCATCAATTGCGTCGCGGCCAGCGTGATCAGCGCGATCTTCACCGGCGTGCGGATGTCCTGGCGGGCATAGAAACCGGGCGCGAGGATCTTCACCAGGATCAGGCCGCTCAGCCCCACGCTGTAGGCGACCAGCGCAAGGCGCGTCTGCTGCACGTCCGTTGCCGTGAAGGCGCCGTGCTGGAACAGCGTCGACAGCAGTGGCACGGCCAGCAGCGCCAGCGCCAGCGCGGCCGGCAGCGTGAGCATCAGCGTCAGGCGCAGTCCCCAGTCGAGCAGCGACGAGAAGGCATCCGGCTGCTCGTCCGCGTGCAGTTTCGACAGACTGGGCAGCAGGATCGTCCCCAGTGCCGCGCCGAGCAGGCCCGCCGGAAACTCCATCAGGCGATCGGCGTAATACAGCCACGACACGCTGCCGCTTTCGAGGAAGGACGCGAAGATGGTGTTGATGATCAGCGACACCTGGCTCACCGACACGCCCAGCATTGCCGGTAGCATCAACTTGCCGATGCGGCGCACTCCCGGGTCGGACAGGTTGAGGTCGAAGCGCGGCAGGAGACCGATGCGCGCGAGCGGGCGCAGTTGCAGCGCCAGTTGCAGGATGCCGCCGATGAACACCGCCCAGGCCAGCGCGAGGACCGGCGGGTCGAACCACGGGGCGGCAAACAGCGCCATGCCGATGAAGGAGAGGTTCAGCAAGACGGGCGTGAACGCGGGAATGGCAAAGCGGCTCCAGGAGTTCAGCACGCCGCCGGCGAGCGCCACCAGCGCCATGAACAGGATGTAGGGGAAGGTGATGCGGGTCAGTTCGACCGTCAGCGCGAACTTGTCGGGCTCATCCGCGAAACCCGGCGCGGACACCCAGATGATCAGCGGCGCGGCGACGATGCCGATCGCAGCCACTGCCGTCACGGCCAGCGCGAGGGCGGTGGCCACGCGGCTGACCAGTTGGTGCGTCTCCTCGGGGCCCTGGCGGTTCTTGTATTCGGCGAGAATGGGCACGAAGGCCTGCGAGAATGCCCCCTCCGCGAACATGCGTCGCAGCAGGTTGGGCAGCCGGAACGCGACGAAAAAGGCGTCGGTCGCCATGCCGGCGCCGAAGGTGCGCGCAATCACGAAATCCCGGACGAAGCCGAGGATCCGCGACAGCAAGGTCATGCTGCTGACGGTGGCAAGGGCGCGCAACAGGTTCATCGGTGGCTGCCGTGGCAAAAGACGCGATGATAGCCGCTGTTGCCCGCCGGTGCACTTGCGCCCAGCCGATCGAATGGTTAAACTCGCGCGTTTTCAAGAACCACTCAACGGAAGAACATAGATATGGCCAACTCGGCACAAGCCCGCAAGCGCGCCCGTCAGGCGGTCGTGGCCCGCGCTCACAATGGCAGCCTCCGTTCTCGTCTGCGTACCGCGATCAAGGCTGTGCAAAAGGCCGTCGTCGGTGGCGACAAGGCTGCTGCTCAAGCGGTGTTCCGCACCTCGACGAGCACCATCGACAGCATCGCCGACAAGAAGATCATTCACAAGAACAAGGCCGCTCGCCACAAGAGCCGCCTGTCCGCAGCGATCAAGGCGATGGCAGTCTGATCCTCGCGTTCTTGCGATAAAGAAAACGGCGACCGAGGTCGCCGTTTTTTATTTCCGCTTCATTCGTTGCGCGCTTGCAGTCGCGCGCCTTCTTCAGATCTTCATGTGCTCGTCGTCGATGTTGTCCATGACCAGGTCGTTGTCTTTCGCAAAGTTGATCAGGAACTTGTAGGCGAGCGGTTCGATGTCGTACAGCCGGGCATCCACCAGCACGGCCTTGTGGCCCTTGAGTGTGCATCCTGGGCGCACATGGGGCGAGTACATCATCCGGTTGTCGGCGCCGAAGGCCGACATGATCCCGCACAGCCGATCGGCCCAGTCGCTTGGGCGGAAGGTCTTCCCTTCGCGCGTGACTCCAATGATGACGAAGCTTTCGATCGATTGGCTCATAGGGCGAGACTCGGCGGCTGCGGGAATTTCCGGGGAATGGTGCGCCGGCTGCGGCCGGAACTGCTGGCACCGCGAAAGACGGGGCGGATTTTAGCAGAAAACCCGCTGCTTTATCCCGCGATGCGACAGATGATCCCGGAATGCGGATGCTGCCGCGAGCCGCAGATCGATACCCGGACAGGCTCGCCGCCAGTCCCGCTTCGCGCTCACCCGACACGAGGGCGGATGGTCGTCAGCGCCCGCGTCTGTCGCTCCAGAACCTATACAACGCCTGCGGTTTTGGCTTAACATCAGCCTTCAATCTTTTCACGGCGGCATGTGCCGCCGTGTGCGTTTCTGCTACATCCTGAACGGGGTCCCCCATGTCGCATCTCATGAACACCTACGCCAGATTGCCCGTTGCTTTCACGCATGGCGAGGGCGTCTGGCTCTTCGATGAGACCGGCAAGCGCTACCTGGATGCACTCTCGGGCATTGCCGTGTCCACGCTCGGCCACAACCACCCGCGGCTCGTGCGCGCCATTTCCGAGCAGGCGGCGAGCGTGCTCCATACGTCCAACCTGTACCGCATCCCGCTACAGGAGGAACTGGCCGACCGCATCGCCGCCCTGTCCGGCATGGACGAAGTGTTCTTCTGCAATTCCGGTTGCGAAGCCAACGAGGCCGCCATCAAGCTCGCGCGCTTCTACGGCCACAAGAAGAACGTCGACCATCCCGAGATCATCGTCATGGAAAACGCTTTCCATGGCCGCACGCTCGCCACGCTCTCGGCAACCGGCAATCGAAAGACTCAGGCGGGTTTCGAGCCGCTCGTGACGGGCTTCGTGCGCGTCCCGTACAAGGACATCGCCGCGATTCGCGCGGTGGGCGAGCATAACCACAACGTCGTGGCCGTCATGCTCGAGATGGTCCAGGGCGAGGGCGGCATCAACATCGCCGACGACACCTTCCAGCGCGAGCTGCGCGCGATATGCGACGAGCGTGGCTGGCTGCTGATCTGCGACGAAGTGCAATGCGGCCTCGGTCGCACCGGCCACTGGTTCGGTTTCCAGCAATCGGGTGTCAAGCCCGACATCATGACCTTGGCAAAAGGCCTCGGTTCGGGCGTGCCGATCGGCGCATGTGTCACTGCGGGTCGCGCGGCCGGCCTGTTTGCGCCCGGAAACCACGGCTCGACCTTCGGCGGCAATCCGCTCGCGTGTGCGGCGGGCCTTGCGACGCTCGACGAGATCGAGGACAAGGCGCTGCGGGACAACGCCGTCCGCGTCGGTGCTGCCATCTGCAACGGCATGCGCGAAGCGCTGGCCGGCGTGGCCGGGGTCGTGGACATCCGCGGCCGCGGCCTGATGATCGGCATCGAGCTCGATCGCCCCTGCGGCGACCTCGTGCGCCAGGCGCTCGATGCAGGACTGCTGATCAACGTCACGGCCGATCGCGTCATCCGGCTGCTGCCCGCGCTCGTGTTCACCGAGCAGGACGCCGGGGCCCTCGTGTCGGCGCTTGCGCCGCTGGTGCGCAAGTTCCTCGCGCAATAAGGAGGCCCGGGATGAACACGCCGCGGCACTATCTGCAGTTCAGGGATTTCACGCGCGAGGAATACGACTACCTGTTCGGCCGCGTGCGCTGGATCAAGGACAAGTTCAAGCGCTACGAGCCGTATCACCCGCTGTTCGACCGCACGCTCGTCATGATCTTCGAAAAGGCCAGCACCCGCACGCGCCTGTCCTTCGAAGCGGGCATGCAGCAGCTCGGCGGGTCGGCGATCTACCTGAATACGCGCGACTCGCAGCTCGGCCGCGGCGAGCCCGTCGAAGACGCGGCGCAGGTCATCTCGCGCATGAGCGACGTCGTGATGATCCGCACCTTCGAGCAGGACATCATCGACCGCTTCGCGGCGAATTCACGGGTGCCCGTGATCAACGGGCTGACCAACGAATACCACCCCTGCCAGATCCTGGCCGACATCTTCACCTTGATCGAGCATCGCGGCTCGATCCAGGGCAAGACCGTCGCCTGGGTGGGCGATGCCAATAACATGTCCTACACCTGGCTGCAGGCCGCCGAGGTCCTCGACTTCAAGGTCCGCGTGTCGACGCCGCCGGGCTACGCGATCGATCCGGCGCGTGCCGGCCTTGCCGGCACCGGGCACTTCGAGCTGTTCGCCGACCCGATGGAAGCGTGCCGCGGTGCCGATCTCGTGACCACGGACGTATGGACGTCGATGGGGTACGAAGCCGAGAACGATGCGCGCATGAAAGCCTTCGCCGACTGGTGCGTCGATGCCGACATGATGGCAGCGGCCAATCCGGGCGCCCTGTTCATGCACTGCCTGCCGGCACACCGCGGCGAGGAGGTCACTGCCGAGGTGATCGATGGCCCGCAGTCCGTCGTGTGGGACGAGGCGGAAAACCGGCTGCACGTGCAGAAGGCGTTGATGGAGTACCTCGTGCTCGGCAAGGTCGAAAGCTGACGACTTTGCCCTGCGCGCGCGGCGGCAGCTGCGCGTGCAGGGCGAGCCTGAGGAACAGCAGTTGACCGGGGTGCGAACGTTTCGCCGACCCCGGAGCGAAAAGCGGTCGCGGCAACGCGGCCTTCAGTCAAGCGGTAAGGAAAGAGCGGAAATCCACATGAGCGACGTCAATAAAGTTGTCCTCGCCTATTCGGGCGGACTCGATACCTCAGTCATCCTCAAGTGGCTGCAGGACACCTACAAGTGCGAAGTGGTCACCTTCACGGCCGACCTCGGGCAGGGCGAGGAACTCGAGCCCGCCCGCCAGAAGGCACTGAAGTTCGGCATCAAGCCGGAAAACATCTTCATCGACGACCTGCGCGAAGAATTCGTGCGCGACTTCGTCTTCCCGATGTTCCGCTGCAACACCGTCTATGAGGGCGAATATCTCCTCGGTACGTCGATCGCCCGTCCGCTGATCGCCAAGCGCCAGATCGAGATCGCCCGCGCCACCAACGCCGACGCCGTGTCGCACGGCGCAACCGGCAAAGGCAACGACCAAGTCCGTTTCGAGCTCGGCTACTACGCGCTCATGCCCGGCGTGAAGGTCATCGCCCCGTGGCGCGAATGGGATCTGCTTTCGCGCGAGAAGCTGCTCGCCTACGCGGAGAAGCACGGCATTCCCATCGAGATGAAGCACAAGCAGGGCGGCTCGCCGTACTCGATGGACGCCAACCTGCTGCACATCTCCTTCGAAGGCCGTCATCTCGAGAACCCGGCGGCCGAAGCGGAAGAGTCGATGTGGCGCTGGACCGTGTCGCCCGAAGCCGCACCGGACGCCGCCGAGTACGTCGACCTCGAGTTCGAGAAGGGCGATCTCGTCGCGATCAACGGCACGCGCATGAAGGCGCATGAACTGCTGGCCGAACTGAACAAGCTCGGCGGCAAGCACGGCATCGGCCGCCTCGACCTCGTCGAGAACCGCTATGTCGGCATGAAGTCGCGCGGCTGCTACGAAACCCCGGGCGGAACCATCCTCCTGCGCGCGCACCGTGCCATCGAATCGATCACGCTCGACCGCGAAGTCGCCCATCTCAAGGACGACCTGCTCGCCCGTTACGCAAGCATGATCTACAACGGCTACTGGTGGAGCCCCGAGCGCCAGGCCATGCAGGCGCTCATCGACCACACCCAGCAGACCGTCAACGGCTGGGTCCGCCTCAAGCTCTACAAGGGCAACGTCATCGTCACCGGCCGCGACTCGAAGACCGATTCGCTGTTCGATCCGACGATCGCGACCTTCGAGGACGACCAGGGCGCCTACAATCAGAAGGACGCGCACGGCTTCATCCGCCTCAACGCGCTGCGCATGCGCATTGCGGCCAACGCCCGCAACAAGCGCGCTTAAGGAGCAGTCTGGATGGAGGGTGACCCGATCATATTCGGGCTGACGGTAGCGGAATTCGAGGACTGGTCGCTCAAGATCCTCGTTTCCGCGCTGATCGTGTACATGTTGTTCATCATCGGCAACCTCGCGAAACAGTCGAAGGCAGGGCGCTACGGGACGATCTGGCTGTTCGTCGCCCTCGGCCTCGGTTTCATCGGATTCATCGCCAAGAGCTTCATCCAGAAATTCATGGGTATCGAATAAGGAAGCCTCGTTTCATGAGCATTACCGAAAAGATCGACGGCGTAGCCGTCACGACCAAGGCCAGCGTCTATTTCGACGGCAAGTGCATCTCGCACGGCATCACCTTCGCCGACGGCACCCGCAAGTCGGTCGGCGTGATCCTGCCCGCGACGCTGACGTTCAACACCGGCGCGCCCGAGATCATGGAAGGCGTTGGCGGCAGCTGCCGCGTGCGACTGAAGGGCGAAACTGAGTGGAAGACCTGGGGGGCCGGCGAGTCCTTCAACGTTCCGGGCAATTCGAGCTTCGATATCGAAGTGACCGGCGAGCCCTACCACTACGTCTGCCACTTCGGCTGATCGCCGCGCAGGGAGCCGAACATGCCGTCTTTCGACATCATGTCCGAGGTCGATCAGCCCTCGCTGAAGAACGCCCTCGACGTCGCCAACAGCAAGATCGCCGGGCGCCATGACTTCAAGGGCACCAGCGCGAAGCTCGAACTCGGCGACAAGCTGATCACGATGTTCGGCGACACCGACTTCCAACTCGACCAGATGAAGACCATCCTTCTGCCCGAGATGACCAAGAAGAGCGTCGACGTGCGTTGCCTCGACTACGGCGACGTGCAGAAGATCTCGGGCAACAAGGTCAAGCAGGAGGTGAAGGTCCGGGTCGGCGTCGAGCAGGATCTGGCCAAGAAGATCGTCAAGCTCCTCAAGGACAGCAAGATGAAGGTCCAGGCGGCGATCCAGGGCGACGTGGTGCGCGTTTCCGGCGCCAAGCGCGACGTGTTGCAGGACGCCATCGCGCTGGTCAAAAAGGAAATCGTCGATTTCCCGCTGCAGTTCGGCAACTTCCGCGACTGATACCGCCACAGGCGGAGGCATCATGGACATCACCACCATCGCATCCATCGCCTCCGCCAACGCATCAACCTCCCTCAAGGCCCAGGCTTCCGTCCTGGTCCTCAAGAAAGCGATGGAGTTGCAGACGCTCAATGCGGCGCAACTCCTGCAGGCTCTTCCCACTTCCGCAGGCCCGACGCCGGGTGCAACCATCGGCGGAACGATCGACGTCTTCGCCTGACCCCCTCGCGACGCGGCGGCTGGGCGCCTCGCCTGTCACGCCGCATCGACATCTCGTCGGGCAAGCCCAGTGCCACGAGACACGATCCCAGTCTCCCTCAAATGAATCTCGTCGACGACTGGTCAGACCAGTAGGGCGGGAGTAGCGCAGCGTATCCCGCCACGCGGACGTCGGACGGATTTCGGCGGCGGGATTGGCGGGATGCGCTGCGTGCTTCCTGCCCTGCTCGAATTCGCCCGATTGCCCTATACGCAAGTCCATTGGCATTTTTGCAGAAAATGACAATAGAATTGTTGCCATTTCCACTTAGGGAGGGACGCAATGGGTTGGGATGCAGGGATGAGCGATGCCTGGCACAAGCGGAAACGGGCGCAGCGTAATCTGCAGCTGCCATGCGGGACGGGCGCGTCAAGGGGATATTCGCTCGTGGAGCTCGCGGTGGTAGTGGCTATCGTCGGAGTGCTATCCGCGATCGCGGTACCGTCGTTTGCGCGGCTGCTGGCCGAAACGCGCGTGGGAGACGCGTCGAGCGATCTGTTCTCCGCGGTAATCCAGACCCGGTCGGAGGCGCTCAAGAGGCGCCACCGGGTCATCCTGTGTCCGAGCGAAGACGGGCAGGATTGTCCCGACACGGTCGAATGGAACCGGGGCTGGATCATGTTCGAAGACGGCAACGACAACGGCACGCGGGACCCTGATGAGCCGCTGCTGAGGATCGGTGAGCCGAGGGCCAGGCAGATCAGTATTTCCGGCGACGACAGTGTTGGCCGCTACGTATCCTACGTTGCCACCGGTCGTACGCAACAACTGACGACCGGTGCGTGGCAGGCGGGCACCTTGACGGTGTGCAGCGAAGGAATCGCGCGCAAGATCATCATCAATCGCGTTGGCAGGCCGCGCATTGCACGCGCTACTTGCTGAGAGGAGGCCCGCTTGCGCATTTGGGTAAATGGGTACTACCGGCTGGCCCGCATTTCAATTCCCGCAGGATACAAAAAAAGCGTGGGCCGTATCATTGCGGCCCGCGCTCAGCTTCGCCTGAAAGTGATCAGTCGATTTTCTTGTAGCGATAGACTTTGGTGCGGTCCTTCCGGATCGGAATCTTTACATCGTCTCCGCAAATCGCTGACTTGCAGTCTCCGTTGGGTGGGCCCCCGATGATGAAGGGCACGATCTCCTTGGACCCATCAGAGCTGGTCATTTCGACAGTGCCTACGACAGGTGACGGTGCCATGCCACCGCCAACGAAGGTGGCAGAACGAATCGTCCCTTCCGGCGGGGGGGCGTCACATGTCGCGCCGCCGTGCAGGAAGCACGCAGCGTAACCCCGCGCCGTGCCGAGCGAGGAGCACAGGTCGTTGTTCTTAGCCTGAAAGGTACTGAAGTTGACCATGCCGCCGATCGTTGCCGGCGTGGTCACGATCTGCTCGTTGGGCCCGATATCGCTCGTGTCGTCCAAGTCGATGACCCAACCGCGCGGGCGGGTAATGATCGAGGAGAACACCGGGTTGTAATCGAGCGTCGTAGTGCTCGTGTTCATGAGTTGGCAGGAGGTACTCGTCATCACGGTGTCTCCTGCGGCATCGCAGTCCTTGCGGTCGTCGATCGTGACGAAACCCGACGATACGCCATACTCGTCCCAGAGCCCGTAGAACCGGTTCTTGACTTTGGCTGCGGCAGAGGTGCTGAGCGGTTTTTCGCGATTGCCCGAGCCAATGAGGACGATGTTGTAGGAGCCCACTCGCACGACATCCGGGGCGTAGAGGAACTTGCGGTTGCGGGTATTCGCAGTGGTCCAGTCACCGACCCTGGCCACATGCGTGACGGTCCAGTCAGACTGACTCTGCGTTCCGGATTTGGCCGGGTCTGTCAGGTTGATGCGCCAGACGTTACCCGAGGTGTCGCTCGCATAGATCACGTCGGAATACCCGTCGTCATTGGTGTCGGCGGGGACAAGGTCCGCCACGACGCGACCGGCATCCGCCCCGAAATCAATGTACCTCAGCCGGTCACCGGTGGCGGCGTCGAGCACGAAGATGCCGCTGCCCGTCTTTGCGTTAGTGCAATCCCTGGGTTCCTTGTCCTCGCATGCGTCGTAGCCGGCACCGAACACAGTGTAGAGCTTCGACTGGCCCTTTACGCGAACCACGCGCGGCGCGGACCAGGTTTGCCCGAGTTTTTCCGCGTCGGTGCCGTAACACTCGCCGGTCTGGTCGCAGCCGAAGCGCCACAGTGGCACTGGTGCGGAAGTCGCTGGATGCTGCGTGGCATTGAACGCGTAGATCATCGTGCCGCCACGCCGCATCGAGGGGTAGATATAGGTCACTCGTGCGCCGGTTCCGTCCGCCTTTTCAGGGCCGATGTAAGCGCCGATCGAACCGTCGAAGAAGTAATCCTTGGGAGCGGTGGGGTCGTCCTTGAAGGTGAGCAGCGGGAAGTTGTCTCGATTCCGCTTGAGACGCGCCTTGAACTCGGGAGCGAGGAACGCCCAAAGTTCGGTGCCGCTGCGTGACACGGATTCGGTCTTGTTGCCGTCGACTGCGCGGAGCAAGCCGTCGTCGGTACCGTAAAAGACGACGATATCGTTTGTTCCACTGCTTCCATAGTTGATCGCCAGCGGACGGGAATGGATGACGGCACCGTGGATAGTGGGTCGAATGACGCTGGCGTCGCGTTGGTATTGTTCATTTACGGTCGTCGTGGCCGTGTTATAGCCGTCGCCTACGTTGTCCCCGCGGATCCACCTTTCGTCGTCAGTCGAGACCGTGAAAGCCGTGCTGGAGGTGCAATTGACCGGCGCCGCCGCGCAGGTCTCGATCTTCCTGTCCGCCGGGGTGGCGAGTTCCCGCAGTTGCTGCGCTACGCCGCCGCGTTCGACCACGCGTCCATCGGGCTTGTCGTTGAACTCGGATCCGACGCAGCTTCCGTCGGGGATGTCATAGTCGGGCGTCGGGGATTCCGTCACGGTCTTCCAGTATTCGCCCGAATTCGTGGTCCAGAAGCTTCGAGCGCAAGCCTGCAGGAAGCCGGTGTTGGCATTATCGATCGCTGACACACCATCCGCATCGGCGATAAAAAGCGAGCGGGTCGTCACGTCGTCGATAACGGTCTTCTGGAGTGCGAACTGGTACTGCTTCAGGTTGCCCGCCCAGCGCGGGCGGGATTTCGTGTCCGGCCGGAACATACCGATGAACACCTGGTTGAGATAGGTGCCCTGTGTGTTGACACTGATCGGCAGCGAGGCCGATGCGAACGAACTGTTGACCGCGTTGATCTGCATGAAGATGGTCTTCAGACCATCGACCAGCGCCTTGAGGTCGCCATTCACCTTGAAGGCGCCGCCGACCCCCGAGCCGCCATTGCGCGCCATGCTGTTGAGCAGGGCCGTCTGCGCGAGGTCTTCCTTCTTGTTGAAGACGTTGATCGTGAACGTCTTTACCGGCTGATGGCCCGTCACGGGACTGACGTCGGTGCGCGCGAGGAACTGCGCCCATTCGTCCGCGAACCGGATGTCGGCCTTGTTGGTGCTCGAGAAAAGTTGGTTCGGCTTGAGTCCCAGATAGCCCATTACCTGGTTGGTCGCAGGATTTGCGGTCGTGTTCGACCCGAATTCCTGGTTCGGGAACTGATTGCCGATTACGACGAGGTAGTTGTTGCCGCACGAATCCTTGTGAATCGGGCTCAGATACGTGTCCCGTGTTCCCGTGGTGAAGGCAGTGGAGTCCTCCATATCCTTGAGGGTCAGGGAACCGCTGACTTTTGCATCTTTGTCGGTGTAACGCTGGGTGCCGAAGCCTTTGGCGCCTGTGGGGCTGCCGGATGCGGTAGCGGTCACGCCATTGGTGTTCGCATACCCGCCGAAATACTTGAACACCTCGAACATCGCTGTGCCATAGTCGGTCGACGACGGCCCCTTGAACTCGTCGGACTGGATCTTGCTGTCGATGAGGGTGAAGTCGTTCTTGAGGTTGGTGCAGCCTTCCGAGAGCGGCGCAAGGGATTGGACTGCCCGGCGGATATATCCCGACACGACGTTGGTGCCGTCTGCCGTGCCCGAGGTATAAAGCATCAGGCCCAGATTCACGTTGAACGGCGCCCCGGAATTGCAGGCGAGTTCTTCTATGACCGCCTTGAGTGCCCGTACTTCGACTTGCCCTTGCGCCAGTCTGGTGTTACTGCCGAACACAAGTTCGACATATTTGAGGCAAGTCGCGTCGCCGTTGCATTTTGCGCTGACTTCCGTCTTGTCCCATGCCTGATCCATCGCCGACCAGTTCGCCGAGTTGTCGATAAACAGAAGAACATTGGGCGCCGCCTGGGTAGTCTGGGCCATCGTGTAAATGTCGATGTCTTCGGCCGCCACAGGTCGTGCGAGGCTGCTTCCCATCAGGGTAATCGCCAAGGCAACGCGCAGTCGCTTGTTCATTTTGGAGCTCCGTTTTGTTCTGCTATCGCGATTCATTTGCATGCAGTCTGCGCTTCCGCATAGTCGATGCGCATTTCGACGCCTTGGACTACCTGAGCCTTGGCACTTGCGTTTGGAAGTTCGACGTCAGCGGTCATTTCCCACAGCGAAGTGGCGCAAAGTGAGTTGCCCGAGAGGTTGGTCGTGGGCTCGATGATCAGTATGTCTGTGGGTTTTCCGCCGAAACAGGCAACATTGTCTGTCGGTACGTATTCCTCGACCTTTTCCACCTTCGTTTCCACGCCGTCTACCACTTGATCGACTGTTACCGTCCGCTTTGCCGTCAACTCGCTTTGCTTGATGTGCCGGAAACGTTTGCACTTCGGTGGCGGCACCGTGACCTTGTAGCTCGTTTCCGGGGTGGCGGTGGCGCCTGAAAACGCTGGAAGCGCGACGTTCCGGGCAACATTGCGGGCGGTAAATTCGTTCGAATTCAGCGCCAGATCGAGGTGGTAATTCGCGGCGTCCTCCGCCTCCTTCTGGAACTGCTCGTTGCCAACAACGAGGAGGTTGGTGTTCGCAAGGCGGATCGCGGAGACGGCCAGCAGCGTGATCAGTATGAGCATGATCAGGCCGACGAAAAGGACTGCACCCTGCTGCGGTGCGCGTGATCGGGGATGCTTCATTTTGTTCTCCGCCCCACGGGATGGATCAGTTCGACATATGTGCTGAAGACGTGCCGTTTGTAATTGTCGGCGAACTGGACGGGGCCCTTGGAGCCTAGCGTGAACGTCTTGGTGCTGGCGTCGTAACCGGGAGAGGGCTCGAGTGCGCGGGCGAGCAGCCACAGGCGGACGCCTACAATATTCTGGAGTTGGGCCCCGGCCGGATTGTCGGCGAAGGTATCCGGCGAGCCGTCGCCGCTGGTGTCGATTGCATACTCGAAATGCATGTCCTCGATGCCTTCGACCAAGGCCTGGACGTCCGGATTGGTGGTTCCGAGCGCCTGGGCACGGAAATCGGCGCGTTTCAATGTGGGAATCGCGTCGCCGGTGACATTGTTGCCGGCGATGAAGAAAGCCCTGCGCAGGTACTGGCGGATCGGCGCCCGATTCGTCGATTTGCAGTCGATCTGCTGAAGGTCGAAGGTTCCAGAGCCCGCCTTGAGCCGGAATGGCTTGTCGGCAACCGCACTGACGTATTCGTCGCCGCACAGGGAAACCTGGAGATAGCCGTTGCTGGCGTTGAGTGCATCCGGCGCAGTAACCGCGGTGGAGGCGCGCTGGACAAAAAGCAGTTCCGTTCCGCCCTTCGCGGAAATCGAGCAAGGGAAAGTATCGGGGGTAAATCCCTGCACCGCGATATCCATCGACCCCTTCCAGACATCCACATCGCCCGAGCAGGCGCTGGTAGTCGTGGAATTGAGGGTGTCGGGAAGGCTGGCGATGGCATCGTAATAACCCGCCATCGAGATTTCGTCCCGCAGGATCTGGATCGCGTAGCGGCCGTTCTCCAGCTGCTGCGCGGCCTTATCCAGTTCGCGCCGGGACTGGCTGTTGTTGACGAAGATGGTCGTCATCGCGCCGATCACCAATAACCCCAAGGTCATGGCAATCATCATTTCGATCAGCGATATGCCGCGTTCGCGCGAGCAGGAAACGCGGATGCGGGGCTGTGTGAGCAATCCAGGTGCGTGCATGTTGGCTTACCCGGCAACTTGTTTCGGAATGAGGACGCGGGTCACAACTGCCCGCCGCAATCCGGCGCCGCCAAAGTCGGCGTCGGGATCGCATTGCGCGCCAGGGGTGTTGGCCGGGGGCGAAGCGGTGGGCATCAGACCTTGCCAGACGCCGACCACGAAGAATTCGCCGAGCGCATCATCTGTGGGGGGAACCGAGATCAGGCAGCCGCGCATGCCGATCGGAGCGCCGATGTTGGCGGCTCCCTTCTTTTCGCCTGCACCGTTCATCGCGTTGCCCCATTCGCAGAGCTGCGCGTCGACGTCAGCGGTGTCCGGGCAGACGTCGAGCTGGCCATCGCCACCGTAAACGACCAGGCTCTTTGCCTTAAAGGCATCCACGTACAGGCGTCCCGCGGAGATCCGATCCGCCATGTCCTGCACGAGCATCAGCGCGACTGAGCGCTGATAGGCTTCCATCTCGATTTCGTTCGCCTTGGTCTGGAGTCCCGCGAGTCCGAGGAGGCCGATCGCCAGGATCACGATCGAAACCAGTACCTCGAGCAGACTGAAGCCCTTTTGCGCCTGACTCGGCTTACCACAACGATGGTGGGTCATGAACATGCTCCCTCGGTCAGTCGCGGTCTGCCGGTGGTATCGAGGCGGATGCAGCGTTTTATGTTCGTTCCGGTAGTTGAAACGGTTATCGCGGTATTCGCACCGCTGATCAGCCGGCCGGTAGTGCCGTAGACGATCGTGGGGTTCTCCGGATTGAAGCTCAGTCCCGCGAGCGCCGATTGCGAATGCACGTCCTGACCGCCGACCTGAATCGTCCAACCCTTTGCGAGGTCGCTCCCCGAAAGCGCGAAGCTGGCATTCGCGTTGCTCTTCAGTGCCTCGCTGCGGGCGACGAGCATCGAGTCGTAGAGTGCCGACGACGCGGCACGAACGCGCTGCGAAGCGAGCAGCTCCTGGAACGAGGGGTAAGCGATCGCTGCGAGAATTGCGGCTATCGCTATCACGATCATCAGCTCGACGAGGGAAAAGCCCGCAGAGCGGGCCTGCGCGTTCAGGCGGTCACGCACGTTCGTCGTGTTCATGATTAGCGACCGCCCCAACAGTCCGCAGCGCTTCCGGAGCCGGAGACCGACTTGGTGCCGGCCTGGTTGATGCTCAGGGTGCCGCACTTGGTGTCCTGAGATGCCTGCGAGCCGGTCGGTGCTGCTTGAACAGTGAACGCTGTTGCGGACGGCGCCCCCACCGGGCTTACTGCATAGTGTTTGCTGACTTCTGCCGGCGGCGTGCCCATGCCGATGTCGCTCAGGGAGCCGAACGTTCGCGCGTCGAGACGGTACTGCTGCTGCCGCGTTGCAATGTCGAGCAGATGCGCGGTGGCGACGCTGCGGTTCGCCCGCACGAGGTAGGACGTGTAGGCGGGGTAGGCAACGGCGGCCAGAATCCCGATGATCGCGACGACGATCATCACTTCGATCAGGGTGAAGCCGTTGCGCATCGGCTGCTGTGCGGGTTGTTTCGAGTTCACGATCGTGTCCATATCATGAGGGGGTACGTGGATGGTATGGTCGGAACTGCATCCTGGATAGAGGCTAGTCAAAGTCCGGGCAAAGCAGAAGCGGCGCCCGATGAGCGTGTGCTTTCGGCGCACGAGTGGCGGATGACCGCCACGATGCACTCTCCGCCGACGGTACGGAAGAGGCTGAGGGGGCGCAGACGCCACCCCGCGACGCCTGTGGCGGCAAGCGGTTTTCTCAATACGGGAGCTGGATTTCGTTGGACAACGCACCATCGCACGACATCGTGACTCTTCCGGACTTTCGCAACCTGGGCGTGCTGTTGCGCATCCTCGTCATCGCTGAGGCCGCCAATCTCGTAACGCTCGTGGCCCACTCCCCGGATGTGATGGAGGCCCTGAAGGGGGTTGGGGCGGTGGCGCTGCCGTTTGAATTGTCCCTGCTGGCGGTTGTTTTGTCGTTGTTCCTGCTCTCGCCGCTCCTGGCACGATTTCCGTACCGGCGCGGCGTGGGCGCTGTGGTGGCGGTCGCTGCCATCGTGGCCGGCGGGCTGGATCTCGCGTTCCATGCCTGGACGGGCGTGGTGCCATGGGGGGCGGTACTGAAGTCTGCGGCGATCGCCGGGTTGCTTGCCGCTCTGACCCTGGGGTATTTCAACTGGCGTCAGCGGGTTCTGTCGCCAGCCCTGGCCAAGGCGCGCCTGATCGCGTTGCAGTCACGCATCCGGCCGCATTTCCTGTTCAACAGTCTGAATACGGCGGTATCGCTGGTGAGACAGGATCCCCGCCTCGCGGAGCAGGTGCTGCTCGATATGTCGGATCTCTTCCGTGCGCTGCTGAAAGACAGTCGTTCCCTTGTTCCGCTCGCCGACGAGATCCGCCTCGCCGAGGCCTATCTGCAGATCGAACAGCTGCGTCTGGGAGAGCGCCTGCGGGTGCATTGGGATCGCGACGGCGCGCCTGTGTCGGTGAATGTCCCGATCCTGGTCCTGCAGCCGCTGCTCGAGAATGCAGTGCGTTATGGCGTGGAGCCGTTCGCGGAGGGTGGCGATGTGCATGTTTCGATCCGTACCGGGGCGAGTGAACTCGTCATCGAGGTCACCAATTCGGTATGCGGCGGCGACTCGCCGGTTCCGTCCGGCAACAAGATTGCGCTGGCCAACATCGAGGAGCGACTTGGCCTGTATTTCGATGCCGAGGGGACTCTGCGCATCTCGACGCGCGACAAGCTGTTCGTCGTCAAGGTGTGCGTGCCGTTGCGGGGGGCGCGTCTGGCCGGCAAGGCGGCGTGAAGCGTCGCGATTTGGCAGGAGGGAGGCGAAAAGGTACGCTGATCGATCGAGGCGTGCGTGTATTTGCGCGCGCAGGTGGGTTTTTCATCCGGTAGGTGAATGATGGTCGGATTGGTCGCGATGTTTCGGATTCCGTTCATGGTCGTCGCCGTTGGGGCGCCGCACGCGGCGCTCGCAGCGGATGTGGAGCTGGTCGGACTTTTCGGCAGAAAGGCGGTGCTGGTCGTGGACGGCGGTGCGCCGCGCACGCTTGCGGTGGGTGAGCAGACTCGTGACGGACTGCGTCTGGTCGAGGTGGCCGAAGCTGCGGCAATCGTCGAGATCGGCGGGAAAAGGCAAAAAGTGGCGCTGGGCGCAGGCCCGGTCCGCGGCGGTCCGGGTGAGCAGGGGGGCGCCGCGGCGGTCAGTCTCGTCGCGGACGTGCGCGGCCATCATTTTTCCAGTGGCAGCATCAATGGCGCATCGGTGCGTTTCCTCGTGGATACGGGGGCGAGCATGGTCTCGATGGGTGCGTCGGATGCGCGCCGTGCAGGGATCGACTTTCGCAAGGGCGTGGGGGGCGTGAGCCAGACGGCGAGCGGCCCAGCGAGGGTATGGAAGGTGAGGCTGGATACGGTACGCGTCGGCGACGTCACGCTGCACGGCGTCGACGGGTTGATTCACGAGAACGATCTTCCGTTCGTACTGCTCGGGATGAGCTTCCTCAGTCGCATGGACATGCAGCGGGAAGGCGATCGTATGACGCTGCGCAAACGGTTTTGAGAGGTGGGTGTGACCGAGAAGGAAGGCTCGCGTTCGGGGGCACTCCGCGATGCCGAGTGGTTGCGGCGGCAGTTCACGGATGCGCGTGCGATCGAACCCGTGCACGACGATGGCAGCCCGTCGGGGCAGAACCTGCGACCGGCGGCGGTGCTGGTGCCGGTCGTTGCGCGCGAGCAGGCGCTGACCGTGCTGCTGACGCGCCGCACCGACCATCTGCATCATCATCCCGGGCAGATCAGTTTCCCCGGCGGAAGGGTGGAGGAGGCCGACGTTTCGGCAGTGATGACGGCGCTGCGGGAGACGGAAGAGGAGATCGGACTCGATCCCGATCGCATCGAGTTGCTCGGGGAACTGCCGGAATACCGCACCGGCACGGGGTTTCGCATCACGCCGGTCGTCGGGCTGGTGCACCCGCCGTTCGATCTGACGCTCGACAGTTTCGAGGTCGCCGAGGCCTTCGAGGTGCCCTTGTCGCATTTTCTCGATCCGGCCAGGCACCAGAAGCATAAGGCGGAGTACCAGGGAAGGATGCGCGAGTACTATGCGATGCCCTACGGCGAGTACTTTATCTGGGGTGCGACTGCGGGAATCCTCGTTTCCCTGTACAGATTTCTGGGAGAAGAGAGATAGCGCGACCGGCGGCTGTAGTTGACGTTGACGTCAACTGCAATTATTTTGCGCCTCCGTGTCGCCGCATGTGGACGGCGATGGAGAGGAGTTCGGCATGAAGATCGAAAACAGCGTATTCGTGGTGACCGGGGGCGGCTCCGGTCTTGGTGCGGCAACGGCGCGCATGCTCGCTGCGGCGGGCGGCAGGGTGGTGCTTGCCGACGTGAACCGCGAGGGTGGAGAAGCGCTCGCGAAGGAACTCGGCGCGAACGTCATGTTTGCGCAGACCGATGTGACGAGCGAGGACAGCGGTCGGGCGGCGATCGAGCGTGCCGTGTCCGAATTCGGCGGGCTGCACGGGCTCGTCAACTGCGCCGGCATCGCTCCGGCGGAAAAGATCGTGGGCCGCGAGGCTCCACATCGGCTCGAGTCCTTTGCCCGCACCATCACCGTCAACCTGATCGGCAGCTTCAACATGATGCGGCTGGCGGCGGACGTGATGAGCAAGGCGGCCCCGAACGAAGAGGGCGAACGCGGCGTGATCGTCAGCACCGCCTCGGTCGCCGCCTACGACGGCCAGATCGGCCAGGCCGCCTATGCCGCGTCGAAGGCGGGGGTCGTCGGACTCACGCTGCCGGTCGCGCGCGAGCTCGCCCGCTTCGGCATCCGGGTCATGACGATCGCGCCGGGCATCATGGAGACGCCGATGCTGATGGGGATGCCGCAGGAAGTGCAGGATTCCCTCGGCAAGACCGTCCCGTTCCCGTCGCGCATGGGGCGTCCGTCCGAGTACGCGGCGCTCGTTCGCCACATCGTGGAAAACGCCTACCTGAACGGCGAGACGATCCGTCTGGACGGCGCGATCCGGATGACCGCGAAGTAAGTCGGCGTTCCGGATTGCGGGTCCGGGCTGGGGGCGTGCCGATGGTGGCCGCCCCCTGCGGTTTTCCGGGCCTCCGGACGGGGCGTTGGTCGGGATCGGGGAAGTGTGCTAAAAGTGCGTTCCTCCCTGTTTCATGCTGCGCTGCAGCGGCCTCTTGTCCGGCTTCCTTCCGCACGTTCCGATGACTTCGCCCGAAACCGCCGTTCCCGCTTCATCTCCTGCCGACGAGTGCTACCACTGCGGACTGCCCGTCCCGCCGCAGACCCGTCACTACGTTGCGATCGACGGCGTCGAGAGGCGGATGTGCTGCGTGGGCTGCGAGGCGGTCGCGCGCTCCATCGTCGATAACGGGCTCACCGATTACTACCGGCACCGCGACGCGATGCCGGAGCCGCAAAAGGAGGCCCTGCCGGCGGAATTGCAGGAGCTCGGCCTGTTCGACCATCCGGACTTCCAGAAGAGCTTCGTCGAGCCCGTCGGCGAACACGAGCGGGAGGCGTCGCTGATCCTCGAGGGGATCACCTGCGCCGCGTGTGTCTGGCTGAATGAGCAGCATGTCTCGCGCCAGCCGGGCGTGTCGCGGGTCGACATCAATTACGCCACGCGTCGCGCGCGGGTGCGCTGGGACGAGCGCCGCACGCGCCTGTCGGACATCCTCGCAGCCATCCAGGCGATCGGTTACCGCGCCTATCCCTACGACGCGGAGCGTTCCGAGCAGATCGCGCAACGCGAACGTCGCTCGATGCTGTGGCGCGTGTTCGTTGCCGGCTTCGGCATGATGCAGGTGATGATGTACGCCTTCCCGGCGTACCTCGCCGGTGACGGCGACCTGACGCCCGACATCGAACTGCTGATGCGCTGGGCAAGCCTCGTGCTGACGCTGCCGGTGGTCCTGTATTCCGCCGCGCCGTTCTTCCGGCGCGCACTGCGCGACATCAGGCTGCGCCGCCTGGGCATGGACGTGCCCGTCGCGCTGGGGGTGGGCAGTGCGTTCGTCGCAAGCGTGTGGGCAACGTTGACGGCGCGGGGCGAGGTGTATTTCGACTCGGTGACGATGTTCGTGTTCTTCCTGCTCTGCGGGCGCTACCTCGAAATGATTGCGCGGCAGAAGGCGGTACGCGGTGTGGAGGAACTCGGCAAGGTACTGCCGGCCTTCGCCGAACGGCTTCCGGGCTGGCCGTCCCTGACCGGCGAACGGGTCCCCGTCTCGCAGCTCGTGGCGGGCGACGTCCTGCGCGTTCGTCCGGGGGAGGTCGTTCCGGCCGACGGCGTCGTGATCGACGGGCAGAGCGATGCCAACGAAGCCCTGCTCACCGGAGAGAGCCTGCCGGTGCCCAAGTCGGTCGGCAGCGAGGTGACGGGCGGGAGTATCAACATCTCCAGCCCGCTTGCAGTCCGGGTGGAGCAGACGGGCGATTCGACCCGGCTGGCGGCGATCCGGCGCCTGATGGAGCGCGCGGCGAGCGAGAAGCCGGAGATTGCCCGGCAGTCCGACAAGGTTGCCGTTGTTTTCATCATTGCATTGCTGGTCCTTGCGAGCATCACTGGCGTCGCTTGGTACTTCGTGGATCCGTCGCGGGCCCTGTGGGTGTTCGTGTCGGTGCTGGTGGTGGCATGTCCGTGCGCGTTGTCGCTCGCGACGCCGGTTGCGCTCACCGTCGCGACCGACGCGCTGGCGCGCATGGGCGTGCTCGTGACCCGCGGTCACGCGATCGAGACGCTGGCGAACGCGAACCATTTCGTCTTCGACAAGACGGGCACCCTGACGCTGGGTCGCCTGACTCTTGAGGAAACGTTGCCGCTCGCCGATCTCGATGTCCGGCAGTTGCGGGCGATCGCTGGCGCGCTCGAGCAGTCGTCCGAGCATCCGGTCGCGCGGGCCTTGCGCCGCTCGAGCGACGATGCGGAACTCCCCGTGGTCCGGAACCTCGCGTCGGAAACGGGGCTGGGGGTCACGGGGACGGTGGATGGCGAATCGTACTGGCTGGGACGTCCCGACTTCGTGGCCGGGCATCTGGGCTGCGATCTGCCGTCGAGCCTCGAAGATCTGTCCGAACGTGGGGGCTCCGTCATAGCGCTGGGCGGGCGGGGGCGCTGGCTGGGGCTCTTCCGCCTGGCCGACGTTCCGCGCCCGGAGGCCGGTCAGCTGACCGCGAAGCTGGCGGCCGAGGGAATCCGCACGAGTGTGTTGAGTGGTGACGCACACTCGGTCGCGGGGTCGATTGCGGCGCGCTTGGGGCTGGATGACGCGCATGGCGGGATGACGCCGCAGGGCAAGCGTGACTTCATTGCCGCGCTGCAGCGTGATCCGTCGGCGGTCGTGGCGATGGTCGGTGATGGGGTCAATGATGCGCCGGTTCTCGCCCAAGCCCATGTTTCGGTTGCGATGGGGGGAGGAACCGAGCTCGCCCGCAACCAGGGCGACATCGTGCTGCTGAGCGAGAACCTCGCCGGTCTGGGGCGGGGCGTGGACCTCGCCCGGCGCACCCTGAAGGTCATCCGGCAGAACCTGTGGTGGTCCTTCGCCTACAACTTCACGTCCATCCCGCTCGCGATGGCGGGACTGGTCACGCCCTGGATGGCGGGGATAGGCATGGCAGGAAGTTCGCTGCTCGTCGTGCTAAATGCCCTACGTCTACAGGGTTATCGCCGGGTAAATTGACCGTCCATGGAAAGTCTTTACATCCTCGTGCCGCTCTCGGTGGTGCTGGTGTTCGTGATCGGCGTGATCTTCTGGTGGTCGCTGCGCTCGGGGCAGTACGATGACATGGAAGGTCCCGCCTATCGCATGCTGATGGACGACCGCGACCTGCCCGAAGGTCCGAAACCGGGACAGTCCGATGACACTCCCTCGCAGGTCAGAAAGCAGTGATTTTCGCGGCAGGGAAACGTCTCCTCCGCGTATCGCGAGGGGTTTGTTGACCTACGTCAACGCCCCGGAGAACGAGGATTGGCATACTTTTCTTACGGTTTTCGAGATTGGTGCGTCGCGATTCGATCGCGCCAATCTGGTAAGGAATTTTTGTCTCTCTGTTGGGGTTGGGGGTGCGCTTGATGCGCACCCTTTTTTTTTGCCCGATCGCATGGGTTATGATGAAGTAATTAAAACCATGCTGACAACAGGTATTTTTTGTAATTGGGTATTTTCACCCACTACTGCAGTGCAATAGAATGTCGGCCGTTGTCACGAGTCCGTGGCGAGCCGTTGCACATGCTCTCCCGGACTGGTGCTGAAGTTTTCTTCATCTCAAGGGGAGTTCCATGCAATCGCAGGCGACTTATAACTACAACGTCGTCCGCCAGTTCTCCATCATGACCGTCGTATGGGGCGTGGTGGGCATGCTGGTGGGGGTGATCGTCGCGGCACAGCTTGTCTGGCCCGAGCTCAATCTGGGCGAGTGGCTGCATTTCGGCAGGCTGCGCCCGCTCCACACTAACGCCGTGATCTTTGCCTTCGGCGGCTGTGCACTCTTCGCGACCTCGTATTTCGTCGTGCAGCGGACATGCCACACGCCGCTGTTTGCGCCCGGGCTGGCGACCTTCACGTTCTGGGGCTGGCAACTGGTGATCGTGCTGGCGGCGATTTCCCTGCCGCTGGGCTTCACGTCCGGTAAGGAGTACGCCGAGCTCGAGTGGCCGATCGATATCCTGATTGCCGTCGTGTGGGTGTCCTACGCGATCGTGTTCTTCGGCACGATCGCGAAGCGCAAGACCAGCCACATCTACGTTGCGAACTGGTTCTTCGGCGGCTTCATCCTCACGGTTGCGCTGCTCCACATCGTCAATAGCGCCGCGCTGCCGGTCAGCCTGACGAAGTCCTACTCCGCCTATGCCGGCGTGCAGGACGCGATGATCCAGTGGTGGTATGGCCACAACGCGGTGGGCTTCTTCCTGACCGCGGGCTTCCTCGGCATGATGTACTACTTCGTGCCGAAGCAGGCCGAGCGTCCGGTCTATTCCTATCGCCTGTCGGTGGTGCACTTCTGGGCGCTGATCTTCACCTACATGTGGGCGGGTCCGCACCACCTGCATTACACCGCGCTGCCGGATTGGACTCAATCGGTGGGGATGATCTTCTCGCTGATCCTGCTGGCGCCGTCCTGGGGCGGCATGATCAACGGCGTGATGACGCTGTCGGGTGCGTGGCACAAGCTGCGCACCGACCCGATCCTGAAGTTCCTGATCACCGCGCTGTCCTTCTACGGCATGTCGACCTTCGAAGGTCCGATGATGTCGATCAAGACGGTCAATGCCCTGTCGCACTACACGGACTGGACCGTCGGTCACGTGCATTCGGGTGCGCTCGGCTGGGTCGCAATGATCTCGATCGGTTCGATGTACTACCTGATCCCGCGCATGTACGGCAAGACCCAGATGTACTCGGTCGGGCTGATCAACACCCACTTCTGGATCGCGACGATCGGCATCGTGCTGTATATCGCGTCGATGTGGATCGCCGGTGTGATGCAGGGTCTGATGTGGCGCGCCACCAACCCGGACGGCACGCTGACGTACTCCTTCGTCGAGAGCGTGAAGGCGAGCTATCCGTTCTGGGCGATCCGCCTGGCGGGCGGTGTGATGTTCTTCAGCGGCATGCTCATCATGTTTTACAACATGGTCAAGACGATGGCGGGCGAGAAGGCGTATGAGGCGCCCGTGGTCGCCCCTGCTGCCGCTCACGCTTAATCGGAGAGACAGGACATGGCTCAATCGAAACACGAATTCATCGAGCGCAGCGTCGGCTGGCTGATCGTGCTGACCCTTCTGACGGTCAGCGTCGGCGGCCTCGTCGAGATCGTTCCGCTGTTCTTCCAGAAGACCACGACGACCGCGATCGACCGCACCGGCAAGCCGCTCAACGTCAAGCCGTATGAACCGCTGCGTCTGGTGGGGCGCGATATCTACGTGCGCGAAGGTTGCTACAACTGCCACTCGCAGATGATCCGTCCCTTCCGTGCGGAAACCGAGCGTTACGGTCACTACTCGGTCGCGGGTGAGTACATCTACGACCGTCCGTTCCAGTGGGGTTCGAAGCGCACGGGGCCGGACCTCGCGCGTGTCGGTGGCCGTTATTCGGACGAATGGCACCGCGTGCACCTGGTCAATCCGCGCGACGTCGTGCCGGAATCGAACATGCCCGCGTTCCCGTGGCTGCAGCGTCCGGTCAAGGCCGACGACATCGAGGACAAGATGCGCGCGCTGCAGACGCTGGGACACCCATACACCGCCGAGGAAATCGCCGGTGCGCGGGCCGCGCTCGAAGGCAAGTCGGAAATGGACGCCATCGTTGCCTACCTCCAGGGGTTGGGCATCGCTCTGTCGAATTTCAAGTAAGAAAAAGGAGAAGCGCCGTGGATATCAACGATCTCCGGTCCCTGGTCACCGTGCTCGGTCTGGCCTGTTTCGTCGCCATCTGCGTATGGGCATACAGCAGGAGCGCACGGGCAGGCTTCGAGGAGGCGGCGCGACTTCCCTTCACCGATGATGATGCGCCGGCCCTCTCCGGGGGACGGCACAGCAAGGAAGGATAAAAATGGCTGACTTTATTAGCGGCTTCTGGAACGCGTACGTGATGGGCCTGGTGGGCCTGAGCCTGCTGTTCTGTCTGTTCGTGCTCATGTCGAACAACAAGCGGGAAACCGGGCCGGTCGAGCTCCACGGCCACGTGTGGGACGAGAACCTCGCCGAGTACAACAACCCGCTGCCGCGCTGGTGGTTATACCTCTTCTGGATCACGCTGATCTTCGCGGTGGTGTATCTGGTGATGTATCCGGGCTTCGGCAATACGAAGGGTGCGCTGGGCTGGAGTGCCGTCGGTCAGTACGAGACCGAAATGCGGGTGGCCGAAGAGCGTTACGCCCCGATCTTCGCCAAGTACCAAGGCATGGACGTCGCCGCGGTCGCGACCGACGAGGAAGCGCGCGGCGCCGGCAAGCGCCTGTTCGTGACCTATTGCGCCCAGTGCCACGGCGCGGACGCCCGCGGTGCGAAGGGCTTCCCGAACCTGACCGACAAGGCGTGGAACTGGGGGGGCGAGGCCGAGACGATCAAGACCACGATCACCGGCGGGCGCATGGGCATGATGCCGCCGTTCGGGCCGGTGCTGGGGCCTGAGGGGGTCAAGGACGTCGTGAACTACGTGCGTTCGCTGTCGGGTCTCGCCCATGATTCGCTGCGCGCCCAGCGCGGGGCGGAGCTGTTCCAGCAGAACTGCGTCGCCTGCCACGGCCCCGAGGCGAAGGGAACCCAGGCGATGGGCGCTCCGAACCTCACCGACGGCGACTGGTTGTACGGTTCGACGGAAGCGGTCATGACGGAGACGGTGCAAAACGGGCGAACCAACCGCATGCCCGGATTCGGGGAGTTCCTCGGCGAGGCCAAGGTCCATCTGCTGGCGTCGTATGTGTATGGCCTCTCGAACCAACCGGCCGGCAAGTAAGTCGAAAATCTGAATTGCTGTATTGCTGCTTAGTCCCCGGGGTTCGCCCCGGGGAAAATTCTCATCAGTAAATCAGAAAATACGGATATAGCGATAATGAGCGATCCGGTACGGGTGCGCGTGGTCCCTAAATCGCAGCTTCGGGAAGAGCAAGGCGACGATCTGTATGCGGCCAGGCAGAAGATTCATGTCCGGTCGGTGAAGGGCGTCTTTGCAAACTGGCGTTGGGCCCTCGTGTGGCTGACCCAGATACTCTATTACGGCCTGCCGTGGCTGACCTGGAACGACAGGCAAGCGGTTCTGTTCCACCTCACCGAACGCAAGTTCTACGTGTTCGGCTGGGTCTTCTGGCCGCAGGACGTGTTCTATCTGGCGATCCTGCTCATCATCTCCGCCTACGCCCTGTTCTTCTTCACCGCGATTGCTGGACGTCTGTGGTGCGGATACGCCTGTCCGCAAACGGTCTACACCGAAATCTTCATGTGGATCGAGGAGAAGATCGAGGGCGATCACAACAAGCGCCGCAAGCTCGAGGCGGCGCCGATGGATGCGCGGAAATTCGGGCTGCGCGCGGCCAAGTTCGCGGCGTGGGGGGCGTTTTCGCTGTGGACCGGTTTCACACTCGTCGCCTATTTCACGCCGGTCGAGGAGCTGCTGCAGTCTGCCGGGACGTTCGGCTTCGGGTCGTGGGAGATCTTCTGGATCCTGTTTTACGGCGGCTTCACCTATCTGTTCGCGGGCGTGTTGCGCGAGCAGGTGTGCAAGTACATGTGCCCGTATGCGCGTTTCCAGAGCGTCATGTTCGACCCGGATACGCTGGTCGTGACTTATGACGAGGAGCGGGGGGAGCCGCGCGGAGCCCGCCGCAAGGGCGTGGCGCCGCGCAGCGTCGGGATGGGGGATTGCATCGACTGCAGCATCTGTGTGCAGGTGTGCCCCACCGGCATCGACATCCGCGAGGGGCTCCAGTACGAGTGCATCGGCTGCGGCGCCTGCATCGACGGTTGCGATCAGGTGATGGACAAGATGGGTTATCCGCGCGGGCTGATCCGTTATTCGACCGAGAACGCGCTCCGCCGTCATTGGGGCCAGTCCGAGATCGTGCGGCACGTGCTGCGTCCCCGTACGCTGATCTACGGCGGCGTTCTGGTCCTGATCCTGCTGGCGACGGTCTGGAGTCTGGCAACGCGCTCGGACCTGCGTGTGGACGTGATCCGTGATCGTGCAACGCTGGGGCGTGAAGTCGCGGGCGGGCTGATCGAGAACGTCTATCAGTTGCGCATCATGAACATGCAGGAAGTCACGCGCCCGGTCGTGGTGCGTGTGTCCGGTCTCGAGGGAATCCGCCTGGAAGGGCCGCAGCAGTTCGAGATCAAGCCGGCGATGACCGAGTCGGTGACGGTACAGGTGCAGGTCCCGCCCGAGGCGGCGACGCCCGGCAGCCACGAGATCGTTTTCGAAATCGGCGTTCCGGGCGACTCCAGTGTCGCCGTCCGCGAACGCACGACGTTCCTTCTTCCGCGCTAACAGGAGCAAACGCATGCGCAGTGCAAACATGCACAAGACCGTGGAACCTTGGTACAGACAGGGATGGCCCTGGTTCCTGATCGCCATTCCCGCGGTATCCGTGGTCGCAGGGATGATTACCCTGTGGCTTGCCGTGAGCACCTGGGATGGTCTGGTCGTAGACGACTATTACCAAGAGGGAAAGGCGATCGAAAAGACGATCGCACGCTCGCAGAGGGCCGCCGAGCTGGGATTGCTGGCGGACGTCAGGCTGCGCGCGGAGGAGGTGACGCTCGATCTTTCTGCCGCGGCCAACGCTCCGCTACCGCCTACGGTGGTGCTGACGATTTCCCATCCGACGCGCGGCGGAATGGATCAGGTGGTCGTGCTGAAACGCCGTGACGGCGTGTTTGCGGCACCGCTTGCGCCGCTGTCTGCCGGACGGTGGCTGCTGCAGGTGGAGGACGAATCGCGCAGCTGGCGCATGAACGGGTCGGCGAACATTCCCGCCGATGCCGTGATCCGTATCGTTCCCGCCAAGTCCTGACCGTCGCCACGCAGGGGAATGCAATGCTGAAATGGATTCAGGTGCTGTGGCCGTCCTTTCTGGTGGCCGGTCTTGCCGAGGCAGTCTTCTTCACGGTGATCGATCCGCAGGAGCTCTACCTCTTCGGCGAACCCGTGCATTACTCGCTCACGGCCACATACTCGATCGGTTTCTTCGGCTTCTGGCTGGTTGGCGCAGCGTCCAGTCTGCTGACGCTGTTCTTTCAGCGCAGCGCCGCGGAGATCAACCGGAAAGCGTAATATCGTCATCGGGCCGCGATCCTCCGCTGCCCGATGCGCATGGAGCAAGCGATCGGCCGCGGATCAGCGGTAAACGAGTACGGGGATCTTGCTGTGGGTGAGAACCTTCTGCGTCTCGCTTCCCAAGAGCAGGCCGGCGATGCCGCGGCGCCCGTGCGACGCCATGAAGATCAGGTCGCAGCCGTGGCGCTCGGCGGCGTCAATGACCGCTTCATAAGGCACCTCGTTGACGATCGTGTCGGTGTCGGAGGCGACGCCTGCCGCGTCCGCGGCGATCTTTGCCGCGTCGAGGATGCGTTTCGCTTCGTCGGCGGCAGCCTTGCTGAACTGTTCCGGCGTGGTGGGATCGATCAGCGCTCCTTCCCCGTATATCGGCATGGGAAAGTCAGGTTGTGCGTAGAAGAACGTGATGCGCGCACCGGCGTCCTTCGCGAAGGACACGGCACGGCCCACCGTGTTCTCGGAAAGCGGAGAGCCATCGGTGGGAACCAGTATGTGCTTGAACATATCGTGCATCTCCCAATGTTTTGCAAGGACAGGTCGATTATAGCGAGCCCGCTTGTGCGAAAGCGACGGTAATGCTGTCAGGCTGTCGATTCCCGTCAAACTTCGTCGCTGTCGCGTCAGGCAGTCAATGGTCATGAGGGAGGCACCATGGAACTGACATTTTTCGGCGCTGCCGGGGAAGTTACCGGCTCTTGTGCGCGCCTGCACTACGACGGCGGCACTTTTCTCGTCGACTGCGGCCTGTTCCAGGGGGGGCGGGACGCGGATCGCAAGAACCTGCGGGCGCTCGATTTCGATCTGCGCGGAATCGATTTCGTGCTCCTGACGCATGCCCATCTGGATCACTCCGGTCTCGTCCCGCGGCTGGTATCGCTCGGTTACAAGGGAAAGATCTACGCCACGGCGGCGACCGTGGACCTGTTGGGCGTGATGCTGCTCGATTCGGCGCACATCATGGAAAAGGAGGCGGAGTGGATCAACCGGGGCAAGCGTGAGCGGAATCTGCGTCGCGGCTACGAGGCGGGGCCGCTGTATACGGTCAACCAGGCGCGCGCGAGCCTGGCGAGCCTGCGCAAGGTGTCGTATGGCGAAGAACTCCATCCGCACCCCGGCGTCCGCTGCCGTTTCCATGACGCCGGGCATATCCTCGGGTCGGCGGTGATCGAACTCGACATCGAATCGGGTGGCGCTGTGCGCAAGGTGGTGTTCAGCGGCGATCTCGGGCAGCCGGGCCGGCCGGTGCTTCGCGACCCCACCCCCGTGCCCGAGGCCGACTTCCTCGTCGTCGAGTCGACCTACGGCAATCGCGCTCACCGTGCGATGGCCGAAACCGAAAAGGAACTGGTCGCCGTCCTGCGGGACACGCTGGAGCGCAGGAAGGGGAACGTCATCATTCCGGCATTCGCCGTCGGCCGCACCCAGGAAATGCTGTTCGTGCTCGCAAGCCTCGTGCGTCAGGGCAAGTTGGATGCGCTGGATGTCGTCGTCGATTCGCCCATGGCGTCAGCGGTAACCGAACTCACGCTGCGCTACGACGAACTCTGGGACGACGAGACGCGCGAGTTGCTGGCATGGATTCGTGCCCACAGCGAGCGCATGCGCCTGAGGTTCGTGCAGGATGTGGAGGAGTCGAAGGCGCTGAACAACGAGCGCTCGGGACTGGTGATCATCTCGGCCAGCGGCATGTGCGAGGCCGGCCGCATCAAGCATCACTTGCGCTACAACATAGACCGCAGCGAGTGCAGCATCGTGATCTGCGGTTTCCAGGCGGCCGGTACGTTGGGCCGGCGCCTGGTCGACGGTGCCCGTGCGGTCACGCTGTTCGGCGTGCGGGTGCCGGTGCGGGCGGCGATCCACACGATAGGCGGCCTGTCCGCCCATGCCGACCAGCCGGCCTTGTTGGCATGGCTGTCGAATTTCGTGCGGCCGCCGCGCCATACGTTTGTCGTGCACGGCGAACAGGAAGCCACAGCGGCACTGGCAGATGCGGTCGATGAGCGGCTGGGCTGGCCGCATGTCACGGTTCCGCTTGCGGGGCACTGTTATAGTCTGACTTGATTGTCATCGCGAGTGCGGGAGCGTCGGCTATGAAAAACGGAACGACAACCAGGAAGCGCGCGGCGGGCGACCCTCCGCGGTCCGTGCGGCGGGCGATGCGAGAGATCCACGACAGCGTCGAAGGAAGTCTCGATCCGCTGGGTATGGCGGCACCCATCGTGCATGCGCAGCTCGCGTGGCTTTCCCATCCCCAGGAACTCGCGGAGCGCATGGCGGAGCTCTCGAGCGACCTGTGGCGCCTGCAATGGCATTCCGCCTGTCGTGCGATGGGCTTGGCCAGCAAGGATCCGGTCGTTCCCAATGCCGACGACGAGCGCTTTGCCGATCCCGTGTGGACCGACTCGGCGACGTGGGACCTGACGAAGGAGTGGTACCTCGCATTCACGCACCACATGCAGGACATGCTCTTCGATACGCCCGGACTCTCGAGCAAGGAGCGCCGCCGTGCCGCATTCTGGTGGCGGAAGTGGCTTAACGCAGTTGCTCCGACCAACTTCCTCTGGACGAATCCGGTCGCCATCCGCAAGGCCATCGAGACGAAGGGTGAGAGTCTCGCCAGCGGCGTGCGCAACATGCTCGCCGACCTCGAGGCAGGCGAGATCCGCCTGAGCAGTCCGGGCGATTTCAAGGTGGGGGTGACACTCGGCACGACCGAGGGCTCGGTTGTCTTCCGCAACCATCTGCTCGAGGTGATCCACTACGCGCCGACGCAGCCTAAGGTGCACGCGGAGCCGGTCGTGATCGTTACGCCGTGGATCAACAAGTTCTACATCCTCGATCTCACGCCGAAGAAGAGCATGGTCCGCTACCTGCTGGATCAGGGCCTGGACGTATTCATCACGAGCTGGAAGAACCCCGATCCGTCGATGCGCGATGTCGCCTTCGACAGCTATCTCGAGGAAGGTGTCCACGCCATCGTCGAAACGGCACGCAACTTCACTGGTGCGCCGAAGGTGCATGCAGTCGGGTACTGCATCGGCGGCACCGCCCTGGCGATGTACATGGCATGGGCGAACCGCCGATTCGGGGCCGATGAGGTGCCGGTGGCGGACTGGACCCTGTTCACGACCCTGGTCGACTTCCATCGTCCGGGCGACATCGAGGTGTTCATTGATGGTGCGAGCGTCCGCTTCCTGTCGGAGAACATGGCCCGCAAGGGCTTCCTCGAAGGTAAGGAAATGGCTTCCGCCTTCCGTCTGCTCCGCTCCAACAGCCTGATCTGGCACTACGTCGTGCATGGCTGGCTGTATGGCGAGGCGCCTGCACCTTTCGATGTGCTGTACTGGAACATGGACGCCACGCGCATGCCCTATGCGATGCATTCGTGGTACCTGCGCGAACTCTATCTCGAGAATCGCCTGATCGAGGTCGATGGGCTGACGATATCCGGTCAGCCCATCGATCTGTCGCGCATCGTTCAGCCGCTGTATGCGGTGGCTGCCGAAGACGATCACATCGCGCCATGGGAGCAGGCGTATCGCATCAACAACCTCGTCACGGGGCCGCGTCGTTTCGTGCTGTCGAGCTCGGGCCACATCCTCGGCATCGTCAACCCGCCGGTGAATCCGCCGAAGCGCAAGTACTGGGCTGCGGCAGCCCGCCGCACGGACAAGGCGGACGACTGGCGCAAGCACGCTGAAGAGCATGGCGGCAGCTGGTGGAACGACTGGATGGACTGGCTCAAGCCGCGTTGCGGCGAGCTCGTCGAGGCCCGCCCGGCCGCGTCCGCGGCATTTCCAGAACTTGCAAAGGCGCCCGGTCAGTACGTCCTCGAGCGCTGATCCGCCCTCGGGGCTGCGGTTGAATCCATAGTCGGCTGCGGGTGGCTCCGCCCGATTGACCCCTGTCAAGGTCACCCGGGGCCTGCACACCGAGAATCCCTCGACACACCCCGCCAACGGGTGCCGGTCAGCCTTGGTGGCGGGCCAGGCGGGCGGGGTCCAGCAGGGAGATGTGTTTGCCGTGTACCGTGATGAGTCCCGCTTCGGACAGGTCGTGAAAGATACGCGACAGCGTTTCGGGCGTCAGATTGAGCCGCGAGGCGATGACCTGCTTGCTGGTCGGCAGGGCGATGTCGCAGGCGACCCCGCTTTCGCTGTCGACCTGTTGCAGCAGATAGCCGATCACGCGCTGCATGCTCGAGCGCAGGGAATAGGTTTCGACATCCTGGATCATGCCGTGCAGGCGGATTGCCATGCCGGCGAGGAGTTTGCGGGCAAATCCAGGATCCTGGTCGATGAGCTCGGACACCACCGCCTGGCCGATGTGCAGCAGATGCGTCGACGTGAGGGCTTCGGCGAAAACCGGGTAGGGACGGTTGAGGAACAACACGGCCTCGCCGAAGGTGTGCATCGGGCTGATGATCTCGACCACCTTTTCATTGCCCTGCGCCGACGAGACCGCGAGCTTCATCTGACCCGAGACGACGTAGTAGAAGCCATGCACGGGATCGCCGCGCTGGAACAGGATTTCGCTCTTCTCGAGGTGGCGTTCGCGGGTGAAGCGGGCAACACGGTCGATCTCCTCTGCGGTCAGTTCGCTGAAGAAAGAAACCTGGCGCAGTGCGGTGGGAATATCGACTGGACGGTTGGGCATCTCGGACTCCGTGGAGAAACCCGTGCATTTTAACCCGCAACCCGACACGGGCCGCGATCCGGCGTCCCGCAG
Source organism: Azoarcus sp. CIB (assembly GCF_001190925.1). Taxonomy (NCBI): domain Bacteria; kingdom Pseudomonadati; phylum Pseudomonadota; class Betaproteobacteria; order Rhodocyclales; family Zoogloeaceae; genus Azoarcus; species Azoarcus sp. CIB. The sequence goes on along the minus strand of NZ_CP011072.1, from coordinate 3,470,543 downwards.
ACTGTCTCCGCTGGGGGCAACAGGAGACAAGATGCAAGCGCACGCGAAGCCGGTTTCGACCTCATTCGTGCTGTTTGTCGCACCGCACCGGACAATGTTCCTGTCCGGCGCCGTGATGCTTCTTGTGAGCTTTGCGATGTGGGCAGCGGAGCTCGGCGCTCGCGTGGGACTGCTGCCGGCGATCGGCTGGGTTCTCCCGCCGGGGTGGATGCACGCCCTGCTCGTGACGAGCGGCGTGTTTCCGTTTTTCATGTTCGGCTTCCTCCTCACCGCCATGCCGCGCTGGCAGGGCTATGACGAGATTGCGGCAGGTCGCTGGCTCTGGTCCTGGCGTCTGCTGGCGGCAGGGTGGGCGCTGGCCATAGTCGGCATGGTCGTGCCCGGTGTCGCCGTCCCGGGCTTGGTGCTGGTATTTCTCGGATGGGGCGGGGTGCAGCGCATCCTGTGGCAGGTCGCGCATCACGGCGATCTCGAGGCGCTGCATGCCCGCCTCGTGTGCTATGCGATGATCGCCGGGATGGTCGCCGTCCTCGCCTGGCTCGGCTTTGCGCTGAGCGGCAACCCGATCTGGGCGCGCATCGCGATCGAGATCGCCGTGTTCTGCTCGCTGCTGCCGGTGTTCTTCGGCGTGTGTCACCGTATGGTGCCGTTCTTTTCGAGCAGCGTGATCCCGGCCTACGTGATGGTGCGCCCCCTGTGGGTACTGGTGCTGGTCGTCGGCGGAAGCGTCCTGCATGCTGCGCTCGACGTGGCGGGATTGCTGTCGCTGCGCTGGATCGTCGACGCTCCCGCCGCCTTTGCGGCCCTGTGGCTGTCGCGGCAGTGGAGGCCGGTGCCCGCCATGAAAGTGCCGCTGCTGGGGATGTTGCACATCGGATTTCTCTGGCTCGGAATCGCGCTGACGCTCTTCGCCATCCAGGGGGCTGCGTCCCTGCTGGGCTATAGCGTGCTGGGCATGGCGCCGCTGCATGCGCTGGGCGTCGGATTCTTCGGGTCCGTCCTGATGGCGATGGTGTCGCGGGTGACTCTCGGGCACTCGGGGCGCAAGCTCGCTGCGGATCGCCTGACCTGGGTGCTGTTCCTCGGCCTCGAAGCGGTCGTCGTCGTGCGCATTGTCGCGGAACTCGTCCCTGCGGGCTGGACGGCGTTCGTCATGCTGCTGGCCGTACTCGGCTGGCTGGGCGTGTTCGGCGCGTGGGCGTCGCGCTACCTGCCGATCTACTGGCGTCCGCGCAGCGATGGACGCCCGGGCTGAGTGCGATGTATCTGTCGGTCAAGCACCTGCACATCCTGTGCGCGGCCCTGAGCATCAGCGGATTCGTGCTGCAGGGCGTCTGGATGATGCGGCGCAGTCCGCTGCTGGATCACCGCGTCACGCGCACCCTGCCGCACCTCATCGACACCGTGTTTCTCGGCAGCGCGATCACGCTTGCGACCATGAGCGGCCAGTACCCCTTCGTTGCGCCGTGGGTCACCGCAAAGGTCGTCGCGCTTGTCGTCTATATTCTTCTCGGCGCGACCGCGCTGCGCTGGGGGCGCACCATGCGCGTCCGAGTGCTGGCGCTGCTCGCGGCCCTGCTAACCTTTTCATGGATCGTGTCGGTGGCTCTGAGCAAGAACCCGGCAGGATTCATCGCGTTTGCCGGAGTGTTCCGATGACCGATTCGCTGATCCCTTCGTCCCCGGGTTTCGAGACGCCTCTAGAGATGCTCGAAGCCTGCCACGAGCGCCTGCAGGCGCAACTTGCAACCCTCGCGCGGCTCGCCGCCTGGCTGCCCGAGCATGGCCCGGACAAGCAGGCGCAGCAGGCGGCAGTCAACGTGATGCGCTACTTCGACATCGCTGCCGTGAAGCACCATCAGGACGAAGAGGACGATCTCTTTCCCGTCCTGCGGGCGCGTGCCGATGACGCCCGGCGTACCGAACTCGGCACGCTCATCGACTGGATCCTGGCCGATCACCAGAAGCTCTTTGCCGGCTGGGCGCGGATGCGGGCACGGCTCGAGCGCATCGCCGGCGGCGAAAACGCCGATCTGTCGCCTGCAGATGTCGAGGCGTTTGCCGACGCCTACCGTCGGCACATCCAGCGCGAGGAGGGCGATCTGCTGCCGATCGCTCGCGGTCTGCTTTCCGAGGAGGATATTGCCGCCCTGTCGGGAACGATGACCGCGCGGCGGCGTCAATAGCCCACGACGTGGGCGATCGGCCGTACGAAGGGGGAAATCCCCCCTCAGGGGCGTGGCGACGGGTGCTGGATCAGCCGCTTCAGGCCGATGATGTCCAGGATGCGGATGTGCTTCTGCTGCACCGCGATCAGGCCGTCGTCCTGGAACTTCGAAAAGGCGCGAGACACCGTTTCAAGCTTCAGGCCCAGATAGGAACCGATCTCCTCGCGGGTCATGCGGAGGTGGAACTCCGCCGGAGAGAAGCCGCGCGCCGTGAATCGCTGGGACATGTTGAGCAGGAAGGCCGCCAGGCGCTCTTCTGCGCGCATGGAGCCGAGGAGGGTCATCACGCCATGGTCACGCACGATTTCGCGGCTCATCACCTTGTGGAACTGCAGTTGCAGCCCCTCGACCACCCGCGACAGCTCTTCGAGCTTGCTGTACGCGATCACGCAGACTTCGCTGTCCTCCAACGCGATCGCGTTGCACGAATGGGTTTCGGTGCTGATGCCGTCGAGGCCCAGCATTTCGCCGGTCATCTGGAAGCCGGTGACCTGTTCGCGACCGTCCTCGAGCAGCACGTCGGTCTTGAACGAGCCGGCGCGGATCGCGTAGATCGCTTCGAAGGGATCGCCCGCGCGATACAGATTCTGCTGCCGCTTGATCTTGCGACGCGCGCCGACGAGTTCGTCGAGGCGGTCGATTTCCGATTCCGACATCCCGAACGGCAGGCACAACTCGACCAGGTTGCACTGGGAGCATGCGACCTTCAGACTCGCCACTGTAATCGGCACCGTCGCCTTCATTTGCACGATAATATTGTTCCTTCTACGTCGACCGAGAAGTGGCAGGCGCCCGGCGGAATGGACCGTTGATCCACGTCAACCACGAAACTGCGGCTTTTTGAGATCGTACGGAATGCACTCAAGCGATACAACCATGACCAGTCAGAAAGATCTTGTTTTCGACCAGCAGTTGATTCGTCGGTTCGACATCAACGGGCCTCGCTACACGTCCTACCCCACGGCCGATCGCTTCGTCGAAGCGTTCGATGCCCGTGCATTGCGGGACTGGCTGGCGCAACGCGGCGTCGGGGGCGTGAGTAAGCCGCTCTCATTATACTTCCACATCCCGTTCTGTAACACGATCTGCTACTACTGCGCCTGCAACAAGATCATCACCAAGGATCATGCGCGCTCCGCCAAGTACCTGAAATATCTCGACAAGGAAATCGAGATGCAGGCTGCCGCACTGGGTGGGAGCCATCAGGTGACGCAGCTGCACCTCGGCGGCGGCACGCCGACCTTCCTGTCGCACGACGAGCTGCGCGAGCTCATGGATTCGGTGCGTAAGCGCTTCACGCTCGTGCCGAACGGCGAGTACTCGATCGAGGTCGATCCGCGCAAGGTTGATTTCGACACCGTGAAGCTGCTTGCCGACCTCGGCTTCAACCGCATGAGCGTCGGTGTACAGGACTTCAACGAAGAGGTGCAGGAGGCGGTCAACCGCATCCAGAGCTACGACGAGACCAAGCTCGTGATCGACGCAGCTCGTGCCACCGGCTTCAAGTCGATCAGCATGGACCTGATCTACGGCCTGCCGCGCCAGAACATCATCAGCTTCAATCGGACGCTCGAACAGGTGCTGGAGCTGTCGCCCGATCGCATCTCCCTGTACAGCTACGCGCACCTGCCGGGCCTGTTCAAGCCGCAGCGTCGCATCGCGATCAACGACATGCCGACGTCGGACACCAAGCTGCAGATCCTGCAGTTGGCGATCCGCCGCCTGACCGAGGCGGGCTACGTCTATATCGGCATGGACCACTTCGCGAAGCCGGACGACGAGCTGACGATCGCCCAGCGCCAAGGGCGTCTGCACCGGAATTTCCAAGGCTATTCAACGCAGGCCGAGTGCGACCTGATGGCGTTCGGGGTCTCGGCGATCGGCAAGATCGGCCCGGTGTACGCACAGAACGTGAAGACGCTCGACGAGTACTACGACGCCCTCGATCGCGACGAGCTGCCCGTGCTGCGCGGCATCGAGCTTACTGCCGACGATCTGCTGCGCCGGTCGATCATCCAGGCCCTGATGTGCCACTTCGAACTGTCGATCGACTCGATAGAGATCGCGCACCTGATCAAGTTCGACGAATACTTCGCCGACGAACTCGAGGATCTCAAGGCGATGGAAGAGGCCGGCCTGCTGAAGGTCAGCGACAAGTGGATCAGCGTGCTGCCCGCGGGGCGGCTGCTGGTGCGCGGCATCGCGATGGTGTTCGACCGCTACCTGCGCTCCGACCGCGAGCGCGCGCGCTATTCGAAGGTCATCTGAGCCGCTCCGGCCGCCAGCGGCCGCGGGCTGTACGGGCCGGGAGAAGGTGATACAGTGCGGGCGTCCTCGGGCGCCCGCTTTGTTTTTTTGCGTCGCGCCCCCGGGCTTCTCCCGTCTTGCCGACTATCGCCATGCCTGAAACCGGTTACATCGCAGCCTTCCTGATCGGCCTTCTGGGAGGCACGCACTGCGTCAGCATGTGCGGCGGCATCGTCGGCGCGCTCACCGTGAACATGCCGGGCCGGACCGGGCGCCAGTGGCCGGTGCATCTCGCCTACAACCTCGGGCGGATCGCGACCTACACGATGCTGGGCGGGGCGCTCGGTGCCCTCGGCACGGTCGGCATGCTGTTCTCGGACATCCTGCCGGTGCAGATGGGCCTGTATGTGCTGGCGAACCTGATGCTCGTCGCCCTGGGCCTGTACCTGACCGGCTTCACCCAGCTGCTCGCGCCGGTGGAGCGGGTGGGCCTGGTGCTGTGGAAGCGCGTGCAGCCCTTTACCGCACGCTTCATTCCCGCCCGTTCGGTCGGGCAAGCCCTGCCGCTGGGGCTGTTGTGGGGCTTCCTGCCCTGCGGCCTCGTCTACAGCGTGCTGACGACGGCGCTGGTGACCGGTTCGGCCGGGCGCGGGGCGGGGCTGATGCTGGCTTTCGGGCTCGGCACGCTGCCGAACCTGATGCTCGCGGGCATGGTGTTCAAGCGCTTTCGCGATATCACGCGCAATCGCCGCGTGCGATTCGTTGCCGGGATGCTGGTGCTGGGGTTCGGCGTGTTTGGGTTGTTTCATGCGCCCAGCCTCGGCGGCGCCCTCTGGCGCGGTGTCGTGTGCGAGGTCTGAGCGCCGTCAGGGCGCCTGCTCGGCGGACCGGGCGCGAGCTCTACCCCGCGGCACGGGCGGCGGCTCGGGGGTGTTCGCGAGCGCGTGGAGAATCGGGCAGGGGGCGGGTGCCTCGGTATGCTCGCAACAGGTTACGAGTCCCTGCAGGGCGCTGCGCATCTCGGTCAGTTGGCGGATGCGGGACTCGACGTCCGCGATCTTGGACTGGGCGAACGCACGTGCCCGCTCGCGGTCTGTTTCTTCGTCGAGCGCAAGCAGGTCGGCGATCTCGTCGAGGCTGAAGCCGAGCGACTGGGCGCGGCGGATGAAACGCAGGCGGGCGAGTTCGTCGTTGCCGTAAACGCGAAACGCGCCCTTGTGTGCGCCGTTCGGCGACAGCAGGCCGCGGCGCTGGTAATAGCGCACTGTCTCGACGCCGACTCCGGCCGATTTCGCCAACGCACCGATCGTGAGGTCGTTCATGGGGTTGACTCCGTACTTGGGTACGGGGTCTAGACTGCCATCAAGCGTTCCGTTTCGCAATCGGCGATCCGAATGCGCGGATCCCGGATAGGCCGAATGGAGTGGTGAAGATGAGTGCTCCCGAAACGACAATGAAAAGTCCGACCCTTGAACTGCCGGTTTCCGGAATGACCTGTGCCGCGTGTGCGGCGCGGATCGAGAAGGTGCTGAACCGGCTGCCCGGTGTCGATGCTTCGGTCAATCTTGCTGCGGAAAAGGCGCATGTGCGCGTCACGGATCCCGCGAGCGGCCCCGAGCAGGTGATCGCGGCGATCCGCAAGGCAGGTTTCGATGTGCCGCAGGCCACGATGGAACTGGGCATCACTGGCATGACCTGCGTTGCGTGCGCGACCCGGCTGGAGAAGGTTCTCAAACGGCTTCCGGGCGTGGATGCGACGGTGAATTTCGCGACCGAGCGCGCGACGTTGCGTTACCAGCCAGGCCTCGTCGTGCCGGAAGCCATTCGCGAGGCAGTGCGCCGCGCGGGTTTCGCGGGTGTCGAGACGGGGGTTGCCGCGCGCGAGCAACAGCGCCTGCAGCAGGCGCAGGCGTGGAAGCGCGAGATGCAGCGCTTCTGGATCGCGGCCCTGCTCACCTTGCCGCTGTTGGTGCAGATGCCCCTGATGTTCGGCGGACAATCGGCAGGTGCGCATGAACTCGTCCCCCGCTGGATCCAGTTGCTGCTCGCCACGCCGGTACAGTTCTGGGTCGGCGCACGCTTCTACCGCGGTGCGTGGTCCGCTCTGCGCGGCGGCGGCGCCAATATGGATGTACTGGTGGTGCTTGGCACGTCGATGGCGTGGATCTACAGCACGGTGGTGACGCTGCTCGGTCGTCACGACCTGCATGTGTATTTCGAGGCATCGGCGACGATCATCACCCTGATCCTGCTCGGCAAGTTGCTCGAGGCGCGTGCGAAGGCGCGCACGACGGTGGCGCTCGACGCCCTGTTGCGCCTGCAGCCGAAACTTGCGTTTGTCGAGCGCGACGGCGAGATCGTTTCCGTTCCCGTCGAGACCCTGCAGCCTGACGACCGGTTCCTTGTGCGCCCCGGCGACGCCATTCCAGTGGATGGCGAGGTCGAGGTCGGCGAGTCTGCGATCAACGAGGCGATGCTGACCGGAGAAAGCATGCCGGTCGACAAGCGCCCTGGCGACAAGATCTTTGCCGCGACCCTGAATGGACAGGGGGTCTTGCGTTGTCGGGCGACCGGGGTCGGCGCGCACACGCTGCTGGCGGGAATCATCCGCATGGTCGAGCAGGCCCAGGGCTCGAAAGCGCCGGTGCAGCGGCTCGCGGACCGCATCGCGGCCGTGTTCGTACCGGTCGTCGTGGCGATCGCCGCGCTCACTTTCGTCGGATGGTGGTGGCTGGCAGGGGATTTTGCGCAGGCATTGATCAGTTCGGTCGCGGTGCTGGTGATCGCGTGTCCCTGTGCGCTCGGGCTGGCCACGCCGACTGCGATCATGGTCGGAACGGGGCAGGGCGCGCGCGCGGGCATGCTCGTCAAGAATGCCGAGGCGCTTGAGCTGGCCGAAAAAATCCGCGTGCTCGCGGTCGACAAGACCGGCACGCTGACCGAAGGCTCGCCGGAGGTGAGTGAGGTGATTCCCGCCGCCGGCCGGAGTCGCGAGGAGTTGCTCGCGGTCGCGGGCGCCCTCGAGGCGACGAGCGCTCACCCGATCGCCGCAGCGATCGTCCGCGCCGTACGCGAATCGGGCGTGTCACTGCCGGCCTCAACGGACGTCATGGCCGTGGCGGGCAAGGGGCTTGCGGGTCGTGTCGACGGGCGCGACGTGGTCGTCGGCACGCCGGCTTTTCTCGACGAGCGGCAGGTCGCGGTGGACGCTGCCGCCTGCGAGCGGATTGCGGCGGGGGGCAAGACCCTCGTGGCCGTTGCCGTTGACGGCGTGTTTGCTGGCGTTATCGGCGTGGCGGACCGTGTTCGCGGCGATTCTGCCGCCGCGGTGGCTCGACTCAAGGCGCACGGCCTGCGGGTGGTGATGCTGACTGGCGATCACCCGGCCACGGCTGCGGCGATCGCGGCCCAGACGGGCATCGAGGACTGGCGCGCGGGTGTAATGCCGGGCGACAAGGCCGCAGCCGTCAAGGCGCTCGCCGGCCACGGACGAGTCGGAATGGTCGGCGACGGCATCAATGACGCGCCGGCCTTGGCGGCGGCCGACGTGTCGTTCGCGATCGGCGTCGGTTCGGATGTCGCGGTCGAGGCCGCGGACATTACGCTGGTGAGGAACAGTCTGCACGGGGTTGCCGACGCGATCGAGCTGTCGCGGGCGACGCTGTCGAAGATCCGGCAGAATCTGTTCTTCGCCTTTGTCTACAACGTGCTGGGCATTCCGCTGGCGGCATTGGGGTTGCTCAATCCCGTGATTGCCGCGGCGGCGATGGCAATGAGTTCGGTTTCGGTGATCACCAATTCGCTGCTGTTGCGGCGCTGGGCGCCGGACCGCTGAAGCGATTTCTCGGGAGAAACTGAAATGGTGGAAGTGACGATCAAGGTCGAGGACATGAGTTGCGGCGGGTGCGTGCGCAACGTGACAACCGTCCTCAAGGCGCTGCCCGGCGTGAGCGATGCCCAGGTGTCGCTCGAAGCCGCCCAGGCCGTGGTCCGGTACGATCCGGCGAAAGTGTCCGTGGAGGCGATGCGCGCAGCGGTGGAGGACGCCGGCTTCGGTTGCCCTGCCTGACGAGGCTTGGCTGGAGTCAGTCGTCGAGGCGGAAGACGATGGGCACCAGAAGCGAACTGTCGATGGGCGTTTCGCCCTGGCGTGCCGGCACGAACCGCCATGACCGCACGGTTTCGAGCGCTGCGTCGTCCAGTCGCGGATGTCCGCTGCTTTGGGCGATTTCTGCAGTTTCTGCACGTCCGTCGGCGCGAACGCGCACGCGCAATGTGACCTTCCCCTGTTCGCCGCGGCGTCGGGACAACTTCGGATACTGCGGAGCGGGGTTGTCGAGGTAGGCGGCGTCGTATCTCGATGGGTGGAACGACACTCCTGTCCCCGACGTGGTCGCGGCAGACGCCGGCGTGACTCCCGCGACACTTGCGGGCGCCGGGGGTGCGGGTGTAGCGGGGGGGCTCGGATGTCCGCCCGGTTGCCGCGGTTCTTCATGCGTCTGCGGCGCGTGCGTTTCTGGCGTCGTGCGCCCGACGGCTGGTGCGGACGCGTCCGCGGGAGGCGGGTGGCCGGCAGGAGGTTCCTTCCGGCGTCCTCGGGTTTGCGCGGGCGGCGGGGCGAGCTGCTGCCGCGCGGGAACGGCCACATGCGTGGCGCGAGTATCGTGCGGATCGGGTGACGCGATGGCCGTGTCGGGCCGGGGCCGGGCATCAGCAGGCGCAAGCAGGCGAACGCTGATTGCCGTCGTTTCCGCCGGTTGCGGTACCAGATGCGCATCTCCGCCCAGGCCCGAGAGCGCGGCCAGTCCGGCGGCGTGTGCGCCGGCGACCACAGTCAGCCATCCCCAATGGACCGCTCGCAGCCCAAGCTTCGGGCGGCGCGATGGTGGCGAGGCCGTGGGAGGTGTTGCGTGCATCCGGAGTGGGGGCGTTCATGCAATCAGGGCGCGCGATTATAGCGTGGCGGGGGGAATGCCCGCGGTCACCGGCTGCCCGATCTGGTCGCCGAATGTTTCAAGCGGCCGACGACGCAGGGCATTTCCACATATAATTCGCCCATAAAATTTTCACGGGAGGGAAGTATGGGTTTCGATCAGGTGAAGGCCGGAAAGGACGTGCCGAACGACATCAACGTCATTATCGAGATTCCGGCGCAGGCCGATCCGATCAAGTTCGAGGTGGACAAGGACAGCGGCGCCGTGTTCGTCGACCGCTTCATGGGCACCTCGATGCGTTATCCGATCAACTACGGCTACGTTCCGCACACCATCGCCGGTGACGGCGACCCGGTCGACGTGCTGGTCGTGACGCCTTTCCCGCTGATGCCTGGCGTGGTCATCCGTTGCCGCCCAGTGGGCGTGCTGAAGATGGAAGACGACGGCGGCCAGGACGCGAAGGTCGTCGCGGTGCCCGTGTCGAAGCTCACCCCGCTGTACGACAAGGTCCAGACCACCGACGATCTGCCCGAGCTGCTGATGAAGCAGACCGTGCACTTCTTCGAGCACTACAAGGATCTTGAGCCGGGCAAGTGGGTCAAGGTGCTGGGCTGGGGTTCGGTCGAAGACGCCAAGAAGGAAATCCTCGACGGTCTGGCAGCCGCCGGCAAGTAAGCCCGATAGCGTCCGCAGGATGCAGATGGCCCGCCCGAGAGCGGGCCATCTGCATTTTCGGGGTGTCGGACGTCCTACCCGAGCTTGCAGTCGCTGGCCAGCGGCTTGTTGGTGTCGCGGTCGAGGAGGATGCTCTTCCACGGCAGATCGATCCACACCAGCCCGCTACGATCGTCCTCGAAGCGCGGGAGACCCGAGTGCGAGGGATTGCGCGCAAGCTGGTAGCGTTTGCCGCTCCATCCGATCTGGATCAGGCTGGCGTCGCCAGTGGGGCGCTGAACGTCGACGCGTCGCCCCATGTCGCAGCGATAGGTGCCGCTTGCGAGGCTGAATTCGAGTTGCGGGTTGTCGACGCTTGCCGGCGTTTCGAGGACGTCCGGCTCGGCGCCCGTGGAGGGCGTCGGCGGCGTGGTCGAACAGGCGGCGAGCGCGAGAAGCGCGGCGAGGAGCGCGAAGCGGGCGAGCATCGAATGACCCGAAGGAGAACTTGATAATTGCATTCTAGTTCCGCCCTGTCGGGCATCGCCCGGGGCGCGCGCAGTCAAGCGTAACAGAAGGTTTCCTGTGTCGGGGCGGCCGTTCGCTGGGGCGTCCGGCTGCCGGGATGCCGGCCGACGCGGTATAGTTGCGCCCATGAAACAGCATGCTCAATCGCTCTCCATCGCCGTTGCCCAGCTGAATTGCACGGTGGGCGACCTGAAGGCGAACGCCGACCGGATCATCCGCGCCCTCGATCAAGCCCGCACGCTCGGTGCCGACCTCGTTCTGACCCCGGAACTCGCGCTGTCGGGCTATCCGCCCGAAGACCTGCTGCTGCGCCCGGATTTCTACCGCGCGTGCGCGTGCGAGGTGGCGCGCATCGCCGAGCATACGCAGGGCATCACGCTCGTGCTCGGCCATCCGGAAGCGCGGCAGGCCAAGCGCTACAACGCGGCTTCGGTGATCCGCGACGGGCGGATCCTGACCACCTATCACAAGCATCGCCTGCCGAACTACGAAGTGTTCGACGAGGAGCGCTATTTCGACCACGGGCGGGCCGCCTGCGTGTTCGAACTGAAGGGCGTCAAGCTCGGCGTGAACATCTGCGCGGACCTGTGGGAATCCGGCCCGGCCGAACTCGCGCGCGCTGAAGGGGCGCAGGTACTGCTGGGCCTCAATGCGTCGCCCTACCACATGAACAAGCTGCAGCGCCGCTACGAGGTGTTGCGCGAGCGGGTCGGCGGCACCGGCTTGCCGGTGGTTTACTGCAATATGGTGGGTGGACAGGACGAACTCGTGTTCGACGGCGCCTCGTTTGCGCTCAATGCGGACGGTTCGCTCGCATGGCAGGCGTCGGCATTCGACGAACGCCTCGACATCGTCCGCCTGCATGACGGGCGCTGGGCCGATGGCGAGCAGATCGCAGCGCGGCCGATCGAAGCCGAGGTGTATGAAGCGCTCAAAATCGGTGTACGTGACTATCTGGGCAAAAACGGCTTCCCGGGCGCCCTGATCGGGCTCTCCGGCGGCATCGACTCGGCGCTGACGCTGTGCATCGCGGTCGATGCCCTTGGCGCCGAAAAGGTGCGGGCCGTGATGATGCAGTCGCCCTACACCGCGCAGATGAGCCTTGATGATTCGCGCGAGCTCGTGGCGAACCTCGGTGTCCGCTATGACGAGATTCCGATCGAGCCGGCGATGAGTACCTTCGCCGGAATGCTTGCGGACCAGTTCCGGGGCCTGCCGGCCGACACGACCGAGGAGAACCTGCAGAGCCGCATCCGCGGCATGATCCTCATGGCGCTGTCGAACAAGACCGGCGCGATCGTGCTCACGACCGGCAACAAGAGCGAGATGGCAACCGGCTACGCGACGCTCTACGGCGACATGGCGGGCGGCTTCGCGGTGCTCAAGGATCTCTACAAGACCTTCGTGTTCCGGCTCGCGCGCTGGCGCAATACCGTCGGCCCGGTGATTCCGGAAAACATCATCACGCGTCCGCCCTCGGCGGAGCTCAAGCCGGACCAGAAGGACCAGGATTCCCTCCCTCCCTACGAGGTCCTCGATGCGATCATTGAGGCCTACATGGAACGCGACGAATCGCCGCGGGACATCATCGCGGCCGGTTATCCGGAGGCGGAGGTGCGTCGCACGGTGGCGATGCTCAAGCGCAATGAATACAAGCGGCGCCAGGCGCCGGTCGGGATCCGCGTCACCAAGAGAGGATTCGGCAGAGACTGGCGTTATCCGATAACATCGCGCTATCAAGACGAATATTGACCGTGCCGCGGGCGGTGGGCCGCGTGGCGACATCCCGCCGAGGAGATCGAAATGAAGAAGATTGAAGCCATCATCAAGCCGTTCAAGCTCGACGAAGTCCGTGAGGCGCTCTCCGAGGTCGGCATTGCCGGCTTGACGGTGTCCGAGGTGAAGGGGTTCGGCCGGCAGAAGGGGCATACCGAGCTGTATCGGGGGGCCGAGTATGTCGTGGACTTCCTGCCGAAGATCAAGGTCGAGATCGTCATCGGCGACGACCTGGTCGATCAGGCGGTCGATGCCATCATCAAGGCGGCCCACACCGGCAAGATCGGCGACGGCAAAATCTTCGTGATGCCGGTCGAGCAGGTCGTGCGCATCCGCACCGGCGAGACCAACGAAGCCGCGATCTGAGCGGCGTCCGTATCAGGGGCGGGTGGCGTTGCCCGCCCTGAGCAGCACCAGCAGGGCCCCCGAGCCGCCGTCGTGCGGGCCCGCCTGGCAGAACGCCAGAATCTCCTCGCGTTGCGCGAGCCAGCCGCGCGACAGGTGTTTCAGGATGGACTGCTTGCCCGGCGAGCCGTGGCCCTTGCCGTGGATCACCCGCACGCAGCGCCGGCCCTGCTGCAGGCTCGCGGCGAGAAAGTGCCCGAGCTCCTCGCGCGCCTCGTCGCGATTGCAGCCGTGGAGGTCCAGTTGGGCCTGCAGCACCCAGCGGCCGCGGCGCAGGTCGGTGAGCACGCGGCGCGGTAGCCCCGGCCGCAGGAAAGCCGCCTCTTCGCCCGTTTCCAGCCTGTCTTCCAGCGTCATCGGCGCTTCCATCGATTCGCGCAGCGCTGCGCGCTCGTCCTCGACGTGCTTCAGCGGGTGGGGCTGAGGGCGGGGGGCTTCGACTTCGGCGCGATTGCGCGTGTCGACCGGTTTGACGCCACGTGCCGCATAGTGAAAGAGATCGGTCGGGTCGGCGCTGTCCGCGTCCGCGGGCAGCAGCAGGAAATCGTGCCCCGGAGCGCCGGGCACTGCCGGCGCGTGCGTTTCGTGATGCCGCGCGCGGCGGCGATCCACGCCGACCTCTGCGCGGTTGCCGTGATCGATCGGGCGGACGTCTTCCATCGCGAAGCGGAAGAACTCACCGTCGTCGCGGGGCGTCCGCTGCCGCGGTGGTGCCGCAGGCGATGCGTCTTCGGCTTCCGGTGCCTGCGGGCGGCGAACGGGTGGGGGTTTCGGTGTTTCGAGCTCGGCCCTGCGTGCCGACGGCGGTAGCGGCTTGACATCCGGCAGCGCGGCTCGGAACAGATCGTTGTCCGCGTCGCTCGCGTCGGCGGTCGGGGTTCTGTCCGCATCGCTACCGGTGGCGGGGCGCTCGATCCGGCGGCCGAGCACCCGCTCCTCGCGCAGCTTGCCCCGCAGCGGAGCCAGTCCGTCGAACGGACTTTTCGATCGCCCGCTCCGATCGGCCGGGCGGGACGAGGCCGGGCGGGGCGGGCGCGGCACGGGGTCAGCTGCCGAGGGCGTCGAGGTAGCGTTCCGCGTCGAGGGCGGCCATGCAGCCGGTGCCGGCCGAAGTCACCGCCTGGCGGTAGATGTGGTCCTGCACGTCGCCTGCGGCGAACACGCCGCGCACGCTCGTTGAGGTGGCATCGCCCTCGCGACCGCCCTTGGTGACGATGTAGCCGCCTTCCATCTCCAGCTGGCCTTCGAAGATGTCGGTGTTAGGCTTGTGGCCGATTGCGATGAACACCCCCTGCAGCGCGACGTCCTTCGTTGCGCCGGTGTTGATGTCCTTCACGCGCATGCCCGTCACGCCGGTGTTGTCGCCGAGCACTTCGTCGAGCGTCGAATTGAGCGCCAGCTCGATCTTGCCGGCCGCAACCTTCTCCATCATCTTGTCGATGAGGATCTTCTCGGCGCGGAACTTCTCGCGGCGATGTACGACGGTGACCTTTTTCGCGATGTTCGCGAGGTACAGCGCCTCCTCGACGGCAGTATTTCCGCCGCCGATGACCGCCACGTCCTGGTTCTTGTAGAAGAAGCCGTCGCAGGTCGCGCAGGCGGATACGCCGCGGCCGGAGAATTTCTCCTCGGACGGCAGGCCGAGGTACCTGGCCGTGGCGCCGGTCGCGATGATCAGCGCGTCGCAGGTGTATTCGCCGGCGTCACCGATGAGCCGGAAAGGCTTTTCGGCGAGCTTCACGGTGTGGATGTGATCGAAGATCATCTCGGTGTTGAAGCGCTCCGCATGCTTCTGGAAGCGCTCCATCAGCGCCGGACCCATGACGCCGTCGGCATCGGCAGGCCAGTTGTCGACCTCGGTGGTGGTCATCAATTGACCGCCCTGAGCGAGTCCGGTGATGAGGACCGGATTCAGGTTCGCGCGTGCAGCATAGACGGCAGCAGTGTAACCGGCGGGGCCGGAACCGAGGATGAGCAGACGTGCGTGCTTGGTCGTCATGGCGATGTCTTCTTTCGGGTTGGCAATCGCGAAATTATAGCCGAGGGGCATCGACGTTCGATCCAATGGCGCCCATAGGTTCGAATAATCGCCAGTCCGCTTTCGATCGGCATGGCCGTCCTGCTATGGATTCGGCCTGCATCAATCGGCTTATAATGCGCCGAACATGTCACACAGTCGGCCTTCCTTGCGCCGATACTCATTGCACTGCCGTTTCCGGAGGTTCCATGACACAGGCTACTGCAGTTTCCACGGCCGCATTGAGGACGTTTCCCCTGTTCCAGGGGTTGTCCGACGAGACCTTGCTGGCGGTGGCGCACTCGGCAGTGATGCGGCGCATTCCCCGCGGCCAGGGAGTGCTGCATGCGGGCGATCGCAGCGACTTCGTGTATTTCGTGCTCACCGGTAGCCTCAAGGTGATCGTCAGCGACGAGGACGGGCGCGAGGTGATCCTCAGCATCCTGGGGCAGGGCGAACTCTTCGGGGAGATGGGGATTTTCGGCGAGCAACCGCGATCGGCGTCGGTCGTCGCGGTGACGCCGGCTGACCTGGTGCTGATCGCCAAGCATGATTTCCGGCGCATCATGCAGGACAACTTCGAGGTGGCCTGGCGCATCATGTGCAACCTGGCCGACCGTCTGCGCAATGCCGACCGCAAGATCGAGTCGCTCGCGCTGATGGATGTGTATGGGCGGGTCGCGCGACTGCTGCTGGAGATGTCGGAAGAAGTCGATGGCGCGGCGGTTGTTGTGCGCAAGATCACCAAGCAGGACATCGCGAAGATGATCGGCGCCTCACGCGAAATGGTGAGCCGCGTCATGAAGGACCTCGGGGCGCAGGGGCTCATCGAGGAAACCGATCACGGCATCGTCCTGCGCGACCGCCTGAACGACGTCTGAGGCGGGGCGCGGGCGCGCCTGTATCGCTTCGCAACAGCTTCCTCGGTCGGGATGGCTGATCGCATATAATCGCGAATTGTCGATTTCCCTGGGCCCGTTCCCGCGCCGATGTCGTCCCGTCAGTCTTCCCGTTCCCAGCCGTTGCCGGAACGGATTTCCCTCTTGCTACAGGAAGCGCGCTGGCTGATCCTCGGCGTGATGTCGTTGTATGTCGGGCTGGTCCTGCTCGGCTACAGCAAATCCGACCCCGGCTGGTCTCACGCCGCAGAAGTCACACGCGTCAGCAATCCCGGCGGGCGTTTCGGTGCCTGGCTGGCCGACCTGCTCTACTACCTGTTCGGTCTGTCCGCGTGGTGGTGGGTCGTGTTCCTGGGCTATGCCCTCGTATGGGGCTTCCGGCGGCTGCGCCATGACCTGCGGCTCGACCGACGCTCCTTCTTCTTCGTCCTGACCGGATTCTTCGTCGTGCTGCTGTCGAGCAGCGCGCTCGAATCGCTGCGGTTCTACTCGCACGGCGCGAGCGTGCCGCTGGCGCCGGGCGGTCTTGCGGGCGTCGAGATGGGCCAGTTGGTGCAGCGCTATCTAGGCTTCACCGGCGGAACGCTGATGTTGCTGGCGCTGTTCGCGTCCGGTTTGAGCCTTTTTTCAGGCATTTCGTGGCTTTCGGTGATCGAGCGTGTCGGGCTCTCGCTGGAGCGCGCGTGGCTGGGCGCGCAGGCCGCGTGGCAAGGATGGCAGGACCGCAAGGCCGGGCAGCAGGTCGCGCAGAAGCGCGAGGCGGTCGTCGAGACGAAGCGCCGCAAGACGGTCGCGACGCCTGCTCCGCAATTGCGCATCGAGCCCGCGGTCGCCGAAGTGCCGAAATCCGAGCGCGTCGAGAAGGAGCTCCGGCAGGAGCGGCAGCAGTCGCTGTTTGCCGATCTGCCGGCGTCGGCCGGTGCGATACCGCCACTGAGTCTGCTCGACCAGCCTTCGGGCGAAGTTGAGCCGCCTGCGGCCGAGGTGCTGGAATTCACCTCGCGCCTCATCGAGACCAAGCTCGGCGACTTCGGCGTCGAGGTGAAGGTGCTGGCGGCCTATCCGGGGCCGGTTGTGACGCGCTACGAGATCGAACCGGCGACGGGCGTGAAGGGCAGTCAGGTCGTGAATCTCGGCAAGGATCTCGCGCGTGCGCTGTCGCTCGTGTCGATCCGCGTCGTCGAGACGGTGCCGGGCAAGTCCTGCATGGCGCTCGAGCTGCCGAACATGAAGCGCCAGACCGTGCGCCTGTCGGAGATCCTCGGCTCCAAGGCCTATCACGACATGCATTCGCCGCTGACGGTGGCGCTCGGCAAGGACATCGGCGGCCAGCCGGCGGTCGCGGACCTCGGCAAGATGCCGCACCTGCTGGTTGCGGGCACGACCGGTTCCGGCAAATCGGTCGGGATCAACGCGATGATCCTGTCGTTGCTGTACAAGGCGGGGCCCGAGAGGGTCCGACTGATCATGGTCGACCCGAAGATGCTGGAGCTGTCGATCTACGAGGGTATCCCGCATCTGCTCGCGCCGGTCGTCACGGACATGAAGCACGCCGCCAACGCGCTCAACTGGTGCGTGGTGGAGATGGACAAGCGCTACAAGCTGATGGCGGCAGTCGGCGTGCGCAACCTGGCCGGCTTCAACAAGGCCGTGATCGAAGCGGAAAAAGCCGAAAAACCTCTGACCAACCCGTTCGCTATCAATCCGGACAACCCCGAGCCGCTCGAACAGTTGCCGCACATCGTCGTGATCGTCGACGAGCTCGCGGACATGATGATGGTGGTCGGCAAGAAGGTCGAGGAGCTGATCGCGCGGCTCGCACAGAAGGCGCGCGCGGCCGGCATCCACCTGATCCTCGCGACGCAGCGTCCGTCGGTCGACGTCATCACCGGCCTGATCAAGGCCAACGTGCCGACGCGCATCGCCTTCCAGGTGTCGAGCAAGATCGATTCGCGCACCATTCTCGACCAGATGGGGGCGGAAACGCTGTTGGGCATGGGTGACATGCTGTACCTGGCCCCGGGCACGGGCCTGCCCGTGCGTGTGCACGGTGCCTTCGTCGCCGACGAGGAGGTGCACAAGGTCGTCGACTACCTCAAGCGCAGCGGGCCGCCCGACTACGTCGAGGGCATCCTGTCGGCGCCCGAGGACGATCTCGATGCGGCTCTCGGGGGGAGCGGAGGCGGCGAGGGGGATGGCGAGGCCGATCCCTTGTACGACCAGGCAGTGGAGGTGGTCATCAAGACCCGGCGTCCGTCGATTTCTCTGGTGCAGCGTCATCTGCGCATCGGCTACAACCGTGCGGCCCGTCTGATCGAACAGATGGAGCGTGCCGGGCTGGTGTCGGCGATGGGAACGAACGGCAACCGCGAAGTGATCGTGCCGGCCAAGGAGGGCGAGTGAGTCTTACCGGAGTTGTCTTCAGGGCGGGGCTGCGCCTTGGCGCGGCGTTCGCGTTTGTTTGCGCGACGGGCGTCGCGTCGGCCGGCGGAATTGCGCAGTTGCGCCAGTTTGTCGATACCGCGCGCAGCGCGCAGGGCGAGTTCGAGCAGACGGTTTTTGCGGCCTCGGGGCGCAAGCCGCAGCGTGCGAGCGGCAGTTTCATGTTCGCGCGTCCGGGCAAGTTCCGATGGACCTACGACAAGCCATATCCGCAGTTGCTCGTCAGTGACGGCGACAAACTGTGGTCCTGGGACCGCGACCTGAATCAGGTCACGGTGAAACGCCTCGGCGATGCGCTGGGCAGCACGCCGGCGGCGATCCTTGCCGGTGACGACGCAATCGAGCGCAATTTCGAGCTCGCCGAGGCCGGATCGTCGGACGGGCTGGAATGGGTGCACGCGAAACCCAGGCAGGCCGACAGCAGCTTTGAGTCGATGCGCATGGGCTTTGCCGGCGGAAATCTCAAGCGCATGGAGCTGAAGGACAACTTCGGACAGACGACGCTGATCGAGTTCCGCTCGCTGGTTGCCGGTGCGCGCCCCGACCCCGCGCAGTTCCGGTTCGTTCCGCCGCCCGGCGCCGACGTGATCGGCGACTGAGACTCGCCGGCGATGGCTGATCTCTTCGATTCGGTGGAGCCGCCGCGCGTGCCGCTGGCCGAGCGGATGCGACCGAAACGGCTCGACGAGATTGCCGGCCAGCGCCATCTCGTGGGCCAGGGAAAGCCGCTGCGGCTCGCGTTTGAATCCGGCAAGCTGCATTCGATGATCCTGTGGGGACCGCCCGGTGTCGGCAAGACCACGCTCGCGCGGCTGATGGCGCAGGCCTTCGATGCCGATTTCGTTGCCCTGTCGGCGGTGTTCTCGGGCGTCAAGGATATCCGGGAGGCAGTCAGTCAGGCGCAGGCCGCCAAGGCGCGAGGCCGTCACACGATCCTCTTCGTCGATGAGGTGCATCGCTTCAACAAGGCTCAGCAGGATGCCTTCCTGCCATTTGTTGAACAGGGACTCGTCACCTTCATCGGCGCGACGACGGAAAATCCCTCCTTCGAGGTCAACTCGGCCTTGCTGTCGCGTGCGGCGGTGTATGTGCTGGAGCCGCTCGACGACGAGGCCATGGGCGGATTGTTCGAGCGGGGAAGGGCGACGGCATGCCCGGACCTTGTCTTCGAGGAGACTGCGCGCGAACGCATGATCGGCTTTGCCGACGGCGATGCGCGGCGGCTAATGAACCTGATCGAGCAGGTGCAGGTTGCTGCCGAGACGGCGGGCGTGAATCCGGTCACCCCGGAATTCGTCGACGACGCCTTGTCGAGCAAGCTCAGGCGCTTCGACAAGGGGGGCGAAGCCTTCTACGACCAGATTTCGGCCCTGCACAAGTCGGTGCGCGGCTCCAATCCGGACGCAGCCCTGTACTGGCTGTGCCGGATGCTCGACGGTGGCGCGGACGCGCTATACCTCGGTCGCCGGCTCGTACGCATGGCCGTCGAGGACATCGGTCTTGCCGATCCGCGTGCGCTCGAAATTGCACTGAACGCCTGCACGACCTACGAGCGGCTGGGGTCGCCCGAAGGCGAACTGGCGCTCGCGCAGGCGGTGATATTCCTTGCCTGCGCCGCGAAATCGAACGCGGTGTACAAGGCCTACAACGCTGCGCGGCAATACGTGGGGAACGACGTGTCGCGCCCCGTGCCGCTGCACCTGCGCAACGCGCCGACACGGCTCATGAAAGAACTGGGGTACGGCAAGACCTACCGTTATGCCCACGACGAGCCGGAAGCCTATGCGGCGGGCGAGACCTACCTGCCCGACGGGATGGTGCCGCCGGGCTGGTATCGTCCTACGCCTTACGGGATGGAAGCACGTATCGCAGCCAAGCTCGACCATTTGCGCGAACTTGACGCGGCAGCGGTGCCGGACCCGAGGCCCGGTGTGCGCAGCAAGAAGGAATAAGGCGTTCCCTGGGCCTCAGTGGGACAAGGGATGGTCGGCCATGAAACGTGCCTGAACGCTCTTTGCGCGCTCGGCCTGCCTAAGGTCGCCGCGCTCGGTGGCCCGGTCGATCAGATCCTGCATATAGCCTGTAAGTACTAAAACGCCTTCGGGGGTCTGGACCATGCCGCAGACGATCTGTGCAGCGGCTCCATCGGGAATCCCCTCGTGCTCGGCAATCAATGCAACTTCGTCATCGGTCAAATCGCAGTAGTCAAGGCAGTCCCGGATAGACAGCATACGTATCTCCTTATATGTGGCGTGCGCCGTCTGTGCGGCGTTCCTTTGAATATTCACTATAAGCCACGATGTGCCGAATTCAAGGACGAGTTTGCTCTAAATGTTTCGGTAAGGTGTTGATTGCAATAATATAATTGTGCGTTGCGGCATCTGGGTAGTTTTGCCCTAAAATGTCATGAGACAGAACGAGTTGGCGACGGATCACGAAGTCCCGTCGCAGTATTCATCGCCTAATCATTGAATTGAAAGACTTTCGGAAAAGCCATGCTTGACATCCAACTGCTACGCAACCAGATCGACGTCGTTACCAGCGCACTGGCCGCGCGTGGCATGAGTTTCGACTCCGTGGAGTTCCAGTCGCTCGAGAACGAGCGCAAGAATCTGCAGACCCGTACGCAGGAGCTCCAGGCGCAGCGCAATTCGCTTTCCAAGCAGATCGGCATCCTGAAGGGCAAGGGTGAGGACGCTTCGGCGGTGATGGCTGAGGTGGCCGGAATCGGCGACGAACTCAAGGCCAACGAACAGGCGCTCGCCGTGCTCTTGGCGCGCATCGACGCGCTTCTCGCCGGGCTGCCGAACCTGCCGCATGCGAGTGTGCCGGTCGGCAAGGACGAGACCGCGAACGTCGAGGTGAGCCGCTGGGGGACGCCACGTGAATTCGCCTTCGAGGTCAACGATCACGTCGACGTCGGTGGCGGGCTGGGCGGCCTGGATTTCGAGACCGCGGTCAAGATCACCGGGTCGCGCTTTGCGCTCATGCGCGGGGGCGTGGCCCGCATGCATCGCGCGCTGGCGCAGATGATGCTCGACGTGCATACGCGCGAGCACGGCTACACCGAAGTCTATGTGCCCTACCTGGTCAATGCCGAAAGCATGTTCGGCACCGGCCAGCTGCCGAAGTTCGAGGCGGACCTGTTTGCTGTGCCGTGGGACGACGGGCGTTTCTACCTGATTCCGACGGCCGAGGTGCCGGTCACCAACATCGTGCGCGGCGAACTGCTGGCAGCGGACGCGTTGCCGCTCAAGTTCGTCAGCCACACCCCCTGCTTCCGCTCCGAGGCGGGCAGCTACGGGCGCGACACGCGCGGGATGATTCGCCAGCACCAGTTCGACAAGGTCGAGCTGGTCAGGATCGAGCATCCGGACAATTCCTGGGCGGCACTCGAGGAGCTGACCGGCCACGCGGAGGCTATCCTGCGCAAGCTCGAACTGCCCTATCGCAAGATCGTCCTATGCACGGGCGACATGGGCTTTTCGTCGGCGAAGACCTACGACCTCGAAGTGTGGCTGCCGGCGCAGAACGCCTACCGCGAGATCTCGTCCTGCTCCTGCTTCGAGGCCTTCCAGGCGCGTCGCATGCAGGCGCGGTTCAGAAATGCGCAGGGCAAGAACGAGCTCGTGCATACGCTCAACGGCTCCGGCCTTGCGGTCGGCCGGACCCTGGTCGCGGTGCTGGAAAACTACCAGCAGGCCGACGGTTCGGTCGTCGTTCCGAAGGCGCTCGTGCCCTACATGGGTGGTATCGAGGTGCTCGAACCGCGCGGCTAACCGTCGCTCGGGGGCGGCGTTTTCACGGCCGCCCCGAGCTTCAGTCCCGCGGGCTGAAGAGGCGGGATGTAGGCGCGTTCGAGGCGCAGCAGGATGTCGTGGTAGTTGCGGATGTTCTCCGCCATGATCACCGCTTCGCCACCCCTGGCCGCGCCGGCCTTCAGGCGGCTGGCGTATTCGGGTCTCGACATCAGGGGCAGCACCGCCTTCATGTCCAGCCAGCTGGTGTTGTTCTTGCCCATCCGCTGGGCGATCGTCCGGGCGCCGTTCATGTGCCCCATCCCCAGGTTGTAGGCGGCAGCAGCCATCCAGGAACGGTCCGGTTCGGACACGTCGTCCGGAAGTTGCTCCCTGAGCAACGCGAAATAGCGCGCGCCTCCGAGAATGCTCTCGCGCGGGTCGAGGCGGTCGCGCACGCCCAGGCGGTCCGCCGTTTCCGAGGTCAGCATCATCATTCCCCTCACTCCCGACCACGAGGTCGCGAGCGGATCCCAGTGCGACTCCTGATACGCGAGTGCGGCGAGAAAGCGCCAGTCTATGCCGGTCAGAGCCTGGGCTTCATGAAAATGCGGCCGATAGCGCGGAAGGCGGGCCCGGATGCGGGCAAGGAAGGTCGTGACCGCGGTATCGTCGAGGCGGCGTATGTGGCCGAAGTAGCGGTCGGACAGGCGCGCGAGCGTGTCGTCGGTGCGCGCGGCGGCGAGAAAATCCTCGATCTCGGTGGCCAGTCCGCCCTTCGCATCGGGGGGGAGTGCCCAGCCGACTGTCGAGCTGACGGGCAGGTCGACGACCACCGCCAGGTTCGGAGAGGTCTGTGCGGCCAGTGCAAAATGAACGCGGTCCGTGGCGACGAGGTCCAGACGGCCTTGCGCCAGTTCGTCGAGCAGGTGCTCGTCGGCCGCGTTTGCCGGGAAATGGAGGTTCATGTCCGGAACCCGCTTGCGGGCCTGGTTCAGGTAGTCGGCCGCGAGCGAACCATGGCGTACCGATACCGTGCGCCCCCCCAGCGCGCGCTCTTCGATGAACTCCGGATTGTCGGTGCGTCCGACGACGACGTAGTCGATTTCTCGTAGCGGACTGGTCCAGTTGAGCGGCAACTTGTCGTTGCGGCCGACCCCCGCTGCTGCGAGATGCACCTGCCCCCGGAGCACGGCCTCCAGCGTTCGTGTCGCGTCGGGAAACAGTACGAAGCGGACCGGAACGCCTAGACGCTCGCCCAGCTTTTGCAGCAGGTCGTGATCAAAGCCGGATGCTCTCCCGTCGCCCGTGGTGCGATAGGAGGCCGGATCGACCCGGGTCGCCACGCGCAACTCGCCTGCGCTCCGATAATCGGAGACCTGGTGGAGATCGGTGAGTTTCGGCGTCGCGCCCGGCTCGCAGCCGGCGACGAAGAGTGCGGCGATGGTGATCAGAAATGCGCGCAAGCGGTCGTACCGTTGAACATAACCGCATGATTCTGATGGAGACCGACGAAATGGGCAATGCCGCCACAATTCCATTGTCCTGAACGTGATACTTTCCTGCCTTGTCCGAACCTTGTATATGTGTGCGGCGGAGGCGGTGCGGGCGTATGAGGAGTTTCAGGAGGCCGGTGCGAAGATCCCTGCCTGACGCCGCCCAGCGCGCGCACAAAAATTTTTGTGTTGTTGTTGCCCCGCGGAATTTTCTGCGTATAATTCGGCCTCCCGCAAGGCTAGCCCTAGCGGGAGTCGGAGAGGTGGCAGAGTGGTCGAATGTACCTGACTCGAAATCAGGCGTAGGTGCGAGCCTACCGTGGGTTCGAATCCCACCCTCTCCGCCAAGCAGTATAAAGAGTTAGAAAACGTTGTTGACGCAAGATTAAAGTCTGCTATAATCTTGCTTCTTCAAAAAGCGCCCGTAGCTCATCTGGATAGAGTACTTGGCTACGAACCAAGGGGTAGGGAGTTCGAATCTCTCCGGGCGCGCCACAGATTCAAGCAAAAAGGCCAGTCGAAAGATTGGCCTTTTTGCTTTTTAGACCCTTTCGGTGTCGGTTTCTTCGCGCACAGGCGTTCGAGGCGCTTCCCGTGTGCCGTTACATGACGTCGAACAGGTATGCGAAGACCGCGAGACCCATCGCAACCCAGGCAACGAGAAAGGCAGGCCAGCGTACCCTGTTGAACCAGGTGTCGTTGATCCGCCGTTTCGGTGCTGCGTTCGGATCGATCTCGTGTGTGCGACGGTCTTCGGTGGAAAGGTCCGGCGGCGCGCCGTGGCCGGAATGGTAATTGATGGCTGACATGATCGCCCCCTCCTCCCGAACGTCTATTCGGTGGTCTCGGGTCGCGTTCGGTGGCGACCCGTTTCCAGTATAGACACCCGCCATGCGGTCTCGCCGGAGTCGAGAGTAGCCTTCGGGGGCGCCGGAACAAAAAAAGGGACGCCTGTGGCGTCCTTTGTGCAACGAGCGTCCGGGGCGATCGTTCTGGGCGCTTAGGCGCCGGATGCCTGGATGCGCTGGAATACCTCAGGAAGATTCACGACGCGGTTGCCGACCAGCGCGATGCGCTGGCGGGCGACGCCTGCGCGATGCAGCTTGTCAGCGTTGGTCGGTTCAGCGACCCATGCCTTCACGTGCGGATGGCGGTTGAGCAGGTCGGCGAGCATCAGTGCGCCGGTCGCGTCGAGGTAGGACATCTCGCACAGGTTCAGCGTCCTCACCTTGCCGTCAGCAAGGCGCGTGGCGATTTCACCCGCCACGTTGGAACTCGTCAGGAAGCTGATGCCGTGACTGACCGTCAGCACCGCTTGTCCGCGTACGTCGTGCACGTCGACTCGATGGTCGCTCAGCATGCCGCGCAGCGCGAGGATGAGCATCAGGGCGATCCCCACCGGAACCGAGACTGTGAGGTCGATGGTGACGGTCAATAGCACCGTCAGCACCGTGAGCATGCCCTCGCGGGCGTCGATCCTCGCGATGGTGCGGATTTCGTGCATCTCGATGAGGCGGCGCGCAGTGAGCAGCAGGACTGCGGCGAGCGAGGCCATGGGCAGCAGGCTGATGGCGCCATAGAGGAGGGCGACGAAGGCGGCGAGGAATACTGCGTGCAGGATGGCAGCCGTTCTTTCCGTGGCGCCGCTCATGACGTTGGTGCTGCCGCGCACGATCACGCCCGAGGTCGGGAGTCCGCCGATGAAGGGGACGACCAGGTTCGCCAGGCCGAGACCGAACAATTCGCGGTCCGGGTTGTGACGGGTGTTCGTCATCGCGTCCAGTGCCTTGGACGAGAGCAGCGATTCGACGGCGATCAGGATACCCAGAGTGAACGCGGCCGGGATGATCTTGTCCAGATGGGTTGTCAGTGCGGTGAGGAAAACTGAAGAGATGCCAACGCTGCCGACCGAGATTTCATACAGTGCGCCGATGGTGCGTACGGGGTGGCCGGCGCTGGCCAGCGACAGCGACAGCGAGGTGCCCGCGAGCAGCGCGACCACGGGCGCAGGCAACCATTTCGCCATGCGCGTCCGGCCCCACAGCAGCGCAGCGACGACCGTCGCGATCATGACCACCAGTTCCCATGGGTTGCCGTCGCGCAGATGGGTGGCTGTGTAGGTGAGTTTTTGGATGATGTCATGCCCCGTGGCCTCGATCCCGAGCCCGGCCGGAATCTGACCGAGCAGAATCAGGACGCCGATGCCCGTGGTGAAGCCGACGATGACCGAGTGCGGCATCAGCTCCATTGCTTTGCCGAGACGGAGCAGGCCGATGGCGATGACGACCAGGCCGGCGAGGAAGGTCGCTGCAAGGAGAACTTCCAGACCGTGTTCGGCGATCAAGCCGTAGATGATGGTGATGAAGGCGGCTGCAGGGCCGGAAACCTGGAATCGGGAGCTGCCGAACAGGCCGGCGATGAGGCCGCCAGCGACACCCGAGACGATCCCGGCCATGGGGTTTGCTCCCGACGCAATCGCGAAGGCGATGCATAGCGGAAGGGCAACGACCGCGACGATGAAGCCGGCGAAGATGTTGTTGGTGGTGAATCCGGATATGAGTGTTTTCAAGCTGACCTCCTGAATCAGTGGGCGCGCGGCGCGATGGCTCATGACGCCGCAAGCAGGGCTGTCGTACGCGGTCGGGCCGGAAGACCGGGGCGGACAACAGGTGCGAAGGCGAGTTGCTCGGGGTCGTATGCTTCGACGACCCCTCGTTCGATAACGTAGTACCAGCCGTGGAGAGTCAGACTGCCGTCGGCGACGCGGCGGGCAACTGCCGGGTACGTCATCAGGTTTGCAAGATGTTGGACGACCATGGCCTTTTCGGTGGCGCGCATGACGTGCTCGCGCTCCTCGCGGCCGCCGAAGCGGGAACGGGCGGAAGGGGCTCCATGAGCCCGCTGCGCCAGGACGAGATCGCGCACTCGGCTTCCCTGTGCGAGCCATTTGCGCGTGAGCGCCAGCTCGTCCGGGTGCTCGGTCTGGTACAGGGCTGCGCACGCACCGCAGTGCGAGTGACCGCAGACGACGATTTCCGAGACTCCGAGGACGGATACCGCGTATTCGATGCCAGCGCCTGTGGAGCTGCATTCCTGTCCCGGACGGTGCGGGGGAATCATGTTGCCGACATTGCGCATCACGAACAGGTCGCCCGGGGCCGACTGGGTGAGGGCATGAGGCACGATGCGGGAGTCGGCGCAGGTTATGAACAGCGTGTCGGGGTTTTGCCCTTCGCGCACGAGTTCGACGAACTTCGACCGATTCTTCCGGAAGTAGCTGCGATGGAACCGTGCGACGCCTTTGACGAGGGAATCAACCATTTTGAAGCTCCTGTGAAGACGGGGAACGGCGCTTGCCGCCAGTCCCTGTGGCAGTTTCCATGCCAGCGGAGCTAATACCCTTTCACATCAATGGTTTCTTGGTGCAATGGAAAATGCGGCGCGGAGGGGATGTTGCAGTGCGCCAAGAAACTGTCGGTTCCTGACGACTTGATTCGCGTCGATCGTCCAGTATATTGATTTGAAATGCGAATTCGTGTCGCCGGAAAGCGACGGCCTCCTTCGGGGCACTCCGGAGCCGACGGGCATCGTGCCGCTCCGATGCGCGGAGGTCGGCGACGCCGCGCTGTAACCGTCAGCGGCGCAGGACCTTCCAGTGTCGGTGGATCTCGCTCAACGCGGCAAGACCGCCCGACGGGATCGACAGGCCCTTGCGGCCGGGAATCTCGGGTGCGCGGGGGTTGATGCGCACGAGGGTTCCACCCGCGCGCTCGCTGAAGCGGCGGATCGTGGGGATGTCGACGCCCGCGCCGATCTCGATGACGACGAGGCGGCTGACGCGTTCGAGCCAGGCTGCCAGTGCTTCCTGCTGTGCGGCGCTGCGGGCGTCTATCCAGTCCCAGTCGCCGAACATCAGGATGTTCGGGCGCGCTATCCCGCCGCAGTGGGGGCAGCGGGGCGGTTCCGAGTGGAGGCGGCATTCCGCCTCGTTCACGCGGGGTTCGAACCCGGTGGCTTCCCAGATTGCGTCGCGGCACGGCTGCAGGCACTGCAGATGATGGATCGATCCATGGATTTCCGCGACGCGGGAGGGCTTGAATCCGGCCTTCTGGAACTGCCCGTCCACATTGCTCGTCAGGACGAATGCGCCCCAGGGCATGTCCTCTGCAAAATCGCGCAGAAGGCGGAAGCCTTCATGCGGAACGGTTTCCCGGTAGAGCCGCAGCCGGTGTCCGTAGAATCCCCAGGCGCGTGCAGGATCCGCACGGAAAGCGGAGGGGTTGGCGATTTCGGTGAACGATGTGCCGCTGTGTGCAAGTGCCGGGTAGGCCTTCCAGAAGCCCGCGTTGCCGCGGAAGTCGGGCAGGCCGGAATCGACACCCATGCCGGCGCCGGCCGTGACGAGAAGGGCGTCGGCACTCGCGATGGCCCAAGCGCATTGCTCCAGGGTTGCAGGGAGATCGGCGTCCATGGCGCGCGAACCCCGGTCGGCCTCAGCTCCCCTCGCCCTGTGCCGTTCCGGCGAGGCGGCGCAGCACGTTCAGCATGTAGCGGCCGGCCCGGCCGTCCGGTTCCAGTCCGTTCGTCTTCTGGACATCCTGGATGGCTTCGCGGCTGGTCTTCCCGATCAACCCGTCGATCTCTCCGACCGGATACCCGAGGCGTGTCAGCAGGGCCTGCACCTCGCGGCGCTCGGCCCGCGACAGGCCGGGATCGTCCGTCGGCCATGGTTTGACGAAGGGTCCGCCTCCGCGCAGCCGGTCGGACAGGTGGGCGATCGCAAGCGCATAGGTTTCGGCGGTGTTGTACGAGTACAGTGCGTCGAAGTTCCGCTGCACGAGGAACGCAGGGCCGCCTTCACCCGCGGGCAGCAGGACGGCCGCCGCAGTGCTCGAGGCTTCGAGCGGAACGCCGTCGATACGCTGCACACCCAGTCGCGCCCATTCCGCAATCGAGCGCTTGTTGTGCCTGCCCGCGAGCGCGAGGTCGAACCCGGCCGGCAGCGTCACCTCATGGCCCCACGGCTGTCCGCTGACCCAGCCGGCCTTGGCGAGGAAGTTCGCCGTCGAGGCGAAGGCGTCGGGAATGCTGTCGATGAGATCGCGCCGGCCGTCGCCATCGAAGTCGACCGCGACCCGGGCGAAGGTGGAAGGCATGAACTGCGTGTGCCCGAACGCGCCTGCCCACGAGCCGGTCAGCCGCGCTGCGTCCACGTCGCCGTTCTCGATGATCTTCAGGGTGGCGAAGAATTCGCCACGGAAGAAACTCTGCCGCCGACCGAAGCAGGACAAGGTGGAGAGCGAAGTGAGCAGCGGGCGCTTACCGAAATTGCGACCGAAGTTGCTCTCGACGCCCCACACGGCCACGATCATCTCCCGGTCGATGCCATATTGCGCTTCGACCTTTTGCAGCGTGGCAGCCCATTGTTCCATCATCGCCCGGCCGTCGGCGATGCGTTCGTCGTCCACAAGTCCTGCCAGGTAATCCCAGATCGGCGTGCGGAATTCCGGTTGGTAATCGAGCAGGCCGAGGACGGAACGATCGGGTTCGAGCGTCCGCGTGAGTGCATCGAAGGTTTCCGCCTTGATGCCGTGTGTCTGCGCTTCCGAGCGCAGATCGCCGATGCAGCGTTCGAATGATGCGTCGGCTGCCGCGGGCAGCGAAAGCAGGGTGGCAACGAGGGTGCTGCAGGCAACGGCGGACTTCAGGATCATCTCTGACAGGCTTCGGAGCACGAATATGCCAATGGTACTCCGCTTGCGCTCGTCGCGCTGCGGGGGCGAGCGCCACGGACACTTGTGGCATTCTTGCTGGTTTTGGCAATGGCCGCGCGGACTCGCGTCCGTCGTGCCTCCTGCGAGCCGTTCGATGGAAGTCGTGCTTGAAATCATCCTGCCGGTGTTCGGCACGCTTGGGCTTGGCTATGTTGCGGCGCGCCTGGGGGTGTTCGATGACGCGGCGAATCGCGGCCTGTCCGTGTTCGTGTTCAACTTCGCCTTGCCGCTGATGCTGTTCCGCGCAATCGCGCAGACGGATCTGCCGGAAGCCTTGCCGTGGGGCTATCTGCTATCGTATTTCATCGGTGCGTTCGCGGCATACGGTCTGGCGATGCTTGCCGGCCGGTTGCTGTTCGGCCGACAGCTTGCCGAACAGGGCGTGCTGGGGCTGGGGGCGAGCTTCTCGAATACCGCCATGCTCGGCATCCCGCTGGTCGTGACTGCCTATGGCCCGTCGGCGGCTCTGCCGCTGTTCGTGTTGATTGCAGTGCACAGTCTCGTGATGTTGCCGCCGACGACGGCGCTGATCGAGACGGCGCGTGGCGGTGGACAGTCACCCGCCCGGCTTCTGCTCGGCCTCGTGCGCAGTATTGCCGCGACGCCAATCATCTGGGGCCTGAGTGCCGGACTGGTGCTCGCCTCGCTGGGCATGGCGCTTCCCGGACCGGTGGACGCCGTCGCGAAGAGCCTCGGCAGTGCGGCCGCGCCGTGCGCGCTGTTTGCTTTGGGCGCATCGCTCACGCGCTATAAGCCCGGCGGCAACCTGCGCGAGCCCCTGATGCTTGTGCTGCTGAAGACCATCGTTCATCCCGGGTTGGTCTGGGTGCTTGCGACCCGGGTGTTCGAGGTTCCCGACCTGTGGGTGATCGTCGCCGTGACCCTTGCAGCCTTGCCGACCGGCGTCACCCCCTATCTTTTCGCGCAACGCTATCAGGCATGTTTGGCGAGTTCCGCTTCGGCCGTATTCCTGTCCACGATGCTGTCGGCTGTGACCTTGTCGGCTCTCCTGCTCGTGCTGCGCAGCTGACGGTCGGGATCCGCGGAGCGGCCGTACGGATGAGCGACAGGCTCCCGATCCCGGCGGGGCAATGATCATGCGCTTCTTGCAGGATTCGCTTACGTTCCTCGCAAGCTGTCCCAGTCGGAAATCGACGTTTTTGACGTATCCTTCGGGCATGCCGACCGGGGAGGCGTGAACGCTCCGTATTCACCCGGTTTGTGCCCCCTGAACTTTGACGGCGAACCAGCATGAATCTTCACCCCGTAATCCTTTCCGGCGGTTCCGGTACCCGATTGTGGCCGCTCTCGCGCGAACAGTATCCGAAGCAACTGCTGGCGCTGATCGGTGACGACACCATGCTCCAGCAGACCGCGAGCCGGCTCGACGGCTTTTCGGGGAGCCTTCCTGTCGCCGCCGATCCGATCGTCGTGTGCAACGAGGACTACCGCTTCATCACGGCCGAGCAGATGCGCGCGATCGGGCATTCGGCCTGCCGCATCCTGCTCGAGCCGATCGGCCGCAACACCGCGCCTGCGCTGACGCTGGCTGCCCTATCGGTGGCGGGCGAAAACGGCGACGGCGTGCTCCTGGTCATGCCGGCCGACCATGTCGTCCGCGACCGTGAAGCCTTCCATCGTGCCGTCTCGATCGGGCTGGAGGCGGCGCAGGGGGGCGCGATGGTCACCTTCGGCATCGTCCCGGAGCGTGCGGAAACCGGTTACGGCTACATCCGCTCCGGCAGCGAGTGCAATCCGGGCGTCTGCGAGGTTGTCGCCTTTGTCGAGAAGCCCGATGCAAACACGGCGGCGGAGTATGTCGCCAGCGGCGCCTATCTCTGGAACAGCGGCCTGTTCATGGTGCGCGCCAGCATATGGCTGAAAGCGATCCGCCACTTCAATCCGGTGATGCTGGCCGCCTGTGAGGCGAGTCTGGACGGTGCAGTGCGCGACATCGATTTCGTGCGGATCGGGCGGGGCGCTTTCGAGGCGTGTCCGTCCGACTCGATTGACTATGCGGTGATGGAAAAACTTGCCGCCACGCCGGAACTGGGTATTGCGCCGCGTGTCGTGCCGATGTCCGTCGGTTGGTCCGATGTCGGCGCTTGGGATGCGCTTTGGGCGCTTGCGGAGAAGGACGACGCCGGCAATGCTGCGCGCGGCGACGTCGTTTTCGAGGGCACTACGGATTGCCTCGTTCATGCGACGAGTCGCATGGTTGCATGCGTTGGGGTGGACGGGTTAGTCGTCGTCGAAACCCCTGATGCCGTGATGGTCGCGCACAAGGACCGCACGCAGGACGTCAAGAAGATCGTCTCGCGTCTCAAGGCGGACAACCGCAGCCAGGTCTACGCGCATCGCAAGATCCACCGTCCGTGGGGTTGCTACGACTCGATCGACAACGGTCAGCGTTTCCAGGTCAAGCATATCGAAGTCAAGCCGGGCGCGTCGCTCAGCCTGCAGATGCACCATCACCGTGCCGAGCACTGGATCGTCGTGCGCGGCACTGCGAAGGTCACGCGCGGCGATGAAACCTTCCTGCTCACCGAAAACCAGTCAACCTACATCCCGCTGGGGGTCACCCACCGTCTCGAGAATCCGGGAAAGTTGATGCTCGAGATGATCGAGGTCCAGTCAGGGAGCTATCTTGGCGAAGACGACATCGTGCGGTTCGAGGATACCTACGGCCGCAAGTAACTGGAGGCTGTTACCGGACGGGCCTTGCGCCCGTCCGAAAACTGCGGCGGCGCTGGCTTACCAGAGCTGCCACCACGGACGGCCGTCCTTCGGGCCTCCCGCGTAATACACGCTGTTGGGGAAGTTTTTGCGCATCACGCGTTCGGCGTCGTCGCGCAGGTCGCTCATGCCCAGCGCGTCGTAGCTCTTGACCAGCATGAACAGCGCCTCTTCCGTCGCCGGGGCGTTCGGGTAGGTCTTGATCGTGGTTTGCGCCCGGTTGATGGTGGCCACGTAGGCGCCGCGCTTGTAGTAATAGCGTGCGACATGCACCTCATGCTGGGCGAGCGAGTTCACGAGGTACTGCATGCGCTGCCTTGCATCTTCGGCGTAGCGGCTGTTCGGAAAGCGGTTCACGAGCTGCCCGAAGGTGTCGAAGGACTCCTGCGCGGCCTTCGGGTCGCGCTCCGAAAGATCCTGGTTCGACAGTCCGGCAAGCAGGCCGAGGTCCTCATTGAACGTCGCGAGGCCCTTCAGGTAGTACATGTAATCCGCATTGGGATGGTTCGGATGCAGCTTGATGAAGCGATCCGCCGCCGCGATGGCCAAAGCCGGCTCGTACGACTTGTAA
This sequence comes from Azoarcus sp. CIB, assembly GCF_001190925.1. Lineage (NCBI taxonomy): Bacteria > Pseudomonadati > Pseudomonadota > Betaproteobacteria > Rhodocyclales > Zoogloeaceae > Azoarcus > Azoarcus sp. CIB. The sequence continues at coordinate 3,438,099 of NZ_CP011072.1, read as the reverse complement.
TGGGCGTACGCAACTTCGATCTGTGCCTGCTGGGCGTAACGGCCGTACGGGAAGCGTGCCTCGAGTTTCTCGAAGAGCTTGATGGCCTGCTCGTAGGAGCCCTCGGCCATGTAGTTCTTCGCTTCGGAGTACAGCTTCTGGGCATTCCAGCCTGCAGTCTCGTCGATCTGTTCCGGCAACAGGCCGCATCCGCCGAGCAGCAATGCACCGATAACCGCTAAACTTCCAAGGGTGAACCTGGCCATCGAAAAAACTCGCGTGAATGAACCGGATAATTATAGCCCACTGGACGAGGCTGCTTCGCACCACCGGCTGACGATACCGGGCGACTGTGCCGGCCTGCGGCTCGATCAGGCCCTCGCGCGCCTGTTTCCTGCGCACTCGCGAAGCCGCCTGCAAGGTTGGCTCAAGTCTGGGCGCGTCAGCCTCAACGGCGGCCTTCATGATGCGAAGTTCAAGGTCTGGGGCGGCGAAGTCCTCGAAGTCGACGCGGCGCCAGCGCCCGAGGAGGTCGCCGAGGCACCCGAGGACATCCCGCTCAACATTGCCTACGAGGACGCCCACATCCTCGTGATCGACAAGCCGGTCGGCCTCGTCGTGCACCCCGGTAGCGGCAACTGGAGCGGGACGCTCCTCAATGCCCTGCTGCACCACGCTCCAGAGCTTGCCTGCATCCCGCGTGCCGGTATCGTGCATCGCCTCGACAAGGATACCAGCGGCCTGATGGTCGTCGCACGGACCCTCGAGGCGCAGACCGACCTTGTGCGCCAGCTCCAGGCGCGTACCGTCAAGCGTCACTATCTCGCGCTCGTGCACGGAATGGTCACCGGTCCCGGCGTCGTCGACGCGTCCATCGGCCGGCATCCGTCGCAGCGCACGAAGATGGCCGTACATTCGGCCGGGCGTGTCGCCGTGACGCGCTATTCCGTGCGCGAACACTTCGCCCGCGCGACCCTCGTCGAGTGCCGGCTCGAGACCGGACGCACACACCAGATCCGCGTCCACATGGCGCACATCGGTCATCCGCTGGTCGGCGATGTGACCTACGGGCGGCGGCGCTGCGGCTGCGCGATACTCGATGCTTTCCCGCGGCAGGCTCTGCACGCCTTCCGTCTGGGTCTCGTGCACCCGGCCAGCGGCGAGGAGATGGCTTGGGAGTCGCCATTGCCCGAAGATTTCGACGGCCTGCTTGCAGTCATCCGCGCGGAGACGCCGGCATGAGTCCAGACTGGTTCGAACCCGACTGGCCAGCTCCCGAGCGTGTGCGCGCGCTGGTCACGACGCGCCACGGCGGCGTCAGCGACGGACCCTGGACAAGCATGAATCTCGGCTGCCATGTCGGAGATTCAACGATCGCGGTCGCCCGCAACCGGACCATCCTGCGCGCAGTCGTGCCCTCGGAGCCATGCTGGCTGGACCAGATTCACGGCACCGACGTATGCGATGCTGCAAACGCGATCGCCGACGGCGCTCCGCCGCGTGCCGACGCTTCGTTTGCGCGCGAGGCCGGTGCGGTATGTGTCGTGATGACGGCGGACTGCCTGCCGGTGCTGTTCTGCGATGACGACGGCTCGGTCGTGGCCGCTGCCCACGCCGGCTGGCGGGGGCTCGCGTCGGGCATTCTCGATGCGACGGTCGCACGCATGGATGCAGAGCCCGCTCGCATCATGGCGTGGATGGGCCCCGCCATCGGGCCGGATGCCTTCGAGGTCGGCAGCGAGGTTCGGGAGCGCTTCATTGCGGCCGACGCAGACGCTGCGTGTGCGTTCGATCCGGCGGGGTTGCACGGGAAGTGGTATGCGGATCTGTTCGAGCTTGCGCGCCGGCGTCTGCGCTCGATCGGGGTCGAGCGGGTGTACGGCGGTGACGTTTGTACTTACTCCGACCCCTTGCGCTGGTTCTCATACCGTCGCGACGGGGTGACGGGACGGTTGGCTTCGCTGGTGTGGCTCTCCGATTGAGGGCCGGCCTGTCTCGCTATTGATCGATATTCGAATCGGTTCTATCGTTCGACGGTGCGTCGTTCATGTGTTCGCGGCGGGCTGCCGCGCGGCGGCGGGCCGGGGTTCCCGCAAGCCAGAGGAAAAGGGCCAGCGGGCCGACGCCCCAGAACACGAAGGTGAGCACGCCGCCGACGACCGTCGTGTCCGAGATCGCCGCGATCAGCACGACGTACAGCCAGGCAATTGCGATAATGTACATGGCGCCGATTCTACCTGCGACAGTGCGGGTGCGGCGCCGGGGACCGTGCGCGGTCCAGGGAGAATCTAGGTGACCAGCGAATTCCGCATGCGTCCGAACCTGCGCCTCAGGAGGGGCTGATGTCCGAATCCGACAACAACCAGGGCAACCCCGCGATCACGGGAATGCTGCAGTTCGGCCAGGCGATGGCGCAGAACTTCTTTCAGACCATTGCGCGCCAGCATGCAGTCATGCAGGACAGCAGTGGCGAGGCCGCGCCGGGTGTCGCCCTGCCGGAAACCGAAGCATTCGCGCGCCTGCAGCAGGATTTCGCTGCGCGTCACGTTGCGCTGTGGTCGACGATGCTGCAACTGAAGCCGGGCGAGAAGGCCGCTCCCGTCATCGCCCCTCCGCCGGGAGATCGCCGATTCTCGGCTCCGGAATGGAGCGACAGCCCGGTCTTCGACTACATCCGCCAGGCCTACCTGCTGAATGCCAGCTTCCTCAGCCAGGTCTCGGACGAACTGCCGATGTCCGACGGCCGCGCCAAGTCGCGTCTGCAGTTCCTGACGCGGCAATACGTCGATGCGCTAGCGCCGTCCAATTTCGCAGCCACGAATCCCGAATTCGTCAAGGCCGCTCTTGAAACCGAAGGCGAGAGCATCACGCGTGGAATCAAGAACCTGATTGCCGATCTCGAAAAGGGCCGGGTGTCGATGACCGACGACGGAGCTTTCGAGGTCGGACGCAATATCGCCGTTTCGCCCGGTGCCGTCATCTACGAAAACGAGCTGATGCAGCTCATCCAGTACGCCCCCCTGACCGACAAGGTCGCCCAGGTGCCGCTGCTGATCGTTCCGCCCTGCATCAACAAGTTCTACATCCTGGACCTCCAGCCCGACAACTCCCTCGTGCGTTTCACGGTGGAGCAAGGCTTCACGGTCTTCCTCGTGTCGTGGAAGAACCCCACGGCGGCAGAGTCGACGGCGACTTGGGACGATTACCTGGAGAAGGGGCCGCTCAAGGCGCTGGAAGTCGTGCGCGCCGTCACGCGCGTGAAGAAACCGAACGTGCTCGGATTCTGCGTTGGTGGCACGATATTGACGTCGGCGCTGGGTGTTGCGCGTGCGCGTGGCGAAGATCCCGTGGCGAGCCTCACGCTCATGACGACGCTGCTCGATTTCGCGGATGCGGGCGAACTCGGCTGCTTGGTTGACGAGGCGAGCGTGACGGCTCGCGAAGCTGCAATCGGCAAAGGGGGGCTGCTTCCCGGGCAGGAGTTGGCGAACGTCTTTTCGGCGCTGCGTGCCAACGACCTTATCTGGCAATACGTCGTCGGCAACTACCTGAAAGGCAACAAGCCGCAGGCGTTCGACCTGCTGTACTGGAATTCCGACAGCACGAACCTGCCCGGGCCGTTCCTGACGTGGTATTTGCGTAACATGTATCTGGAAAATAACCTGCGCATGCCGGGCAAGCTCAAGATGCTTGGTGCAAAGGTCGATCTGGGCAAGGTTGACGTGCCCGCATATCTGCTCGCGACGCGGGAGGATCACATCGTTCCGTGGAAGGGCGCCTACCTTTCGCGCGGACTGCTGGGAGGAGAAGCGACCTTCGTGCTCGGTGCGAGCGGGCACATCGCCGGTGCGATCAATGCGGCGTCGAAGAACCGCCGCAGCTACTGGGTGAACGCCTCCGGCGCGGCCGATCCGGAAGAATGGCTGGACGGAGCCGCCGAGCAGAAGGGCAGCTGGTGGCTGCACTGGATCGAATGGCTCAGGCCGTATGGGGGCAAACAGGTTGCAGCGCGCGGCCGGCTTGGCAATGCGAAGTACGCGCCGATCGAGCCCGCGCCCGGTCGTTACGTCAAGGAAAAGGCCTGACGTGCACGAACCGGCGCGGAACAAGAATCATCCAGCGGCAGCAGACACGGGGGGGGGGCGCTGCCGGAAGTGACTGGAAACCCTTCGTTAAACGACCAACGGGAGAGGAGGAAGTTTATGGCAAGAGTTGCACTAGTGACCGGTGGCATGGGTGGCCTGGGCGAGGCGGTCTGCATCAAGCTCGCTGCGCTGGGCTACAGGGTCGTGACGACGCATTCCCCGGGCAACACCAAGGCCGCTGACTGGCTGCAGACCATGAACAACATGGGCTATGGCTTCAAGGCCTATCCCTGTGACGTGTCGGATTTCGATTCATGCAAGACCTGCGTCGAAACCGTCACGCGGGAAGTGGGGCCCGTGGATGTGCTGGTGAATAACGCCGGGATCACCCGCGACATGACCTTCAAGAAAATGACGAAGGCCGACTGGGATGCCGTCGTCTCCACGAACCTCGACAGCGTGTTCAACATGACCAAGCAGGTCATGGACGGCATGGTCGAGCGCAAGTGGGGGCGCGTCATCAACGTTTCGTCGGTCAATGGCCAGAAAGGTGCATTTGGCCAGACCAACTACTCCGCTGCGAAGGCGGGGATGCATGGCTTCACCAAGGCGCTGGCGCTGGAAGTTGCGCGTAGTGGGGTGACCGTCAACACTATCTCGCCGGGATACATCGGTACCAAGATGGTGATGGCAATCCCGCAGGAAATCCTTGAATCCAAGATCCTGCCGCAGATTCCGGTGTCACGACTGGGCAAGCCCGAGGAAATCGCCGGACTGGTGGCCTACCTCTCGTCCGAGGAGGCTGCGTTCGTGACCGGCGCCAATATTTCCATCAACGGCGGCCAGCATATGTTCTGACCGGGACCGTATCCGGGTCCGCAACGGCGCGTTTCCGCAAGGAGCGCGCCGTTTTATTTTTCCTTTTGCAGTGCAGCAATCTCTTAGAAAAGTCCCTATAATTTACCCGCTTTGCGGTATGCACTGCCGCACGGTTGTCAGAGGAGGTGCGTTGCGGACGACTGTCGCGCGACTGGACGCGCCTCCCATCACCAATCTGCAAGAGGATTGCACCATGACTCAGAAAGTCGCACTCGTTACCGGCGCCATGGGCGGTTTGGGCACCGCAATCTGCCAGGCCCTGGCCAAGGACGGCCTGAAGGTTGTCGCCAACTGTCTGCCGGGTTTCCCGCAGAAGGATGAGTGGCTCGCCAAGCAGAAGGAAGTCGGCTTCGAGTTCATCGCTGCCGAAGGTGACGTGTCCGATTACGAATCCTGCAAGGCAATGGTCGCCAAGATCGAAGCCGAAGTCGGCGCGATCGACGTCCTGGTGAACAACGCCGGCATCACCCGCGACAAGTTCTTCCCCAAGATGGAGAAGGGCCAGTGGGATGCGGTGATCAACACCAACCTCAACAGCCTGTTCAACGTCACCCATCACGTTTCGCCCAAGATGGCCGAGCGCGGCTGGGGGCGCATCATCAACATCTCCTCGGTGAATGGCGTCAAGGGGCAGGCGGGGCAGACCAACTACTCCACGGCGAAGGCCGGCGTGCTGGGTTTCACCAAGGCGCTCGCCGCCGAACTGGCAACCAAGGGTGTCACCGTCAATGCCATCGCCCCGGGCTACATCGGTACCGAAATGGTCATGGCGATCCGCGAGGACATCCGTCAGGGCATCATCGACACGGTGCCGATGAAGCGTCTCGGCAAGCCCGAGGAAATCGGTGCGCTGTGTACCTACCTCGCGTCCGAACTGGCCGGCTATGTGACCGGCGCGACCATCAATATCAACGGCGGCCTGCACATGTGCTGATGCAGTATTCCGCGTCCGCGGATCGCTGCGAGACCCCGCCGAACGGCGGGGTTTTTATTTCTGCACCGCGGTATAATTTTGTCGAACGTGGAGAGCGGAATTGACCGCCGACGAGGAGAGGTATTGATGGCTGAGCAGTCGCGTCTTATCAAGAAGTATCCCAACCGCCGTCTGTACGATACCCGGACCAGTTCCTACATCACGCTGGCCGATGTGAAGGAACTCGTACTGGGGCGGGAGGAGTTTCAGGTCGTCGATGCCAAGACCGGCGAGGATCTCACGCGCAGTATCCTCCTCCAGATCATTCTCGAGGAAGAGGCGGGCGGAGCCCCCATGTTCACCAGCGACCTGCTCGCGCACATGATCCGTTTCTACGGAAATGCGACGCAGGGGATGATGGGTAAGTACCTCGAGAACAACATCAAGGCCTTCACCGAAATGCAGGCCAAGCTGCAGGAGCAGACACAGGCGATCTACGGCGAGAACAGCCCGATCAGCCAGGACCTGTGGGCCCAGTTCCTCAATTTCCAGGGGCCCGCGCTGCAGAGCGTGATGGGCACCTACGTCGATCAGAGCAAGAAGATGTTCTCGCAAATGCAGGAGCAGATCGAGAACCAGACGCGCAGCATCTTCACCGGTTTCCCATTCCCGAACTACGCCCCGGCCACCAAGGAAGAGCAGGCCGCACCGCACGCTGCCAAGGAAACGAAGCCGGAAGCGCCTGCAGCGAAAAGCGGCCGTTCGAGCCAGAAATAACATTCCGGCCGGGGTCATTCCGGACTCCGGTCAGAGCACCTCCCCCCTGAGAGCATGACCCAGAACAAGACCCCAGGCGTACCGCGAGTCGGTTTCGTCTCCCTCGGCTGTCCCAAGGCGACTGTCGACTCCGAACACATCCTCACGCGCTTGCGGGGCGAGGGCTACGAAATTTCCGGTAGTTATGACGACGCCGATCTCGTGGTCGTCAATACCTGCGGCTTCATCGATGCCGCCGTCGAGGAGTCGCTCGACGCGATCGGCGAGGCGCTTGCCGAGAACGGTAAGGTCATCGTCACCGGTTGCCTCGGCGCCAAGGACGATGTCGTGATGGCGGCGCATCCGCAAGTTCTTGCCGTCACCGGTCCGCACGCGACCGATGCGGTCATGAAGGCGGTTCACCAGCACCTGCCCAAGCCGCACGACCCCTTCACCGACCTCGTGCCGCCGCAGGGTATCCGCCTCACGCCGAACCATTACGCGTACCTGAAGATCTCCGAGGGCTGCAACCACCGCTGCACCTTCTGCATCATTCCGTCGCTGCGCGGTGACCTCGTGTCGCGCCCGATCCACGAAGTGATGCGCGAAGCCGAGTCCTTGGTGGATGCGGGCGTGAAGGAGCTTCTGGTTATCTCGCAGGACACCAGCGCATATGGCGTTGACACCAAGTACCGCACAGGCTTCTGGAACGGGCGCCCCATCAAGACGCGCCTGCTCGACCTCGCGAAAGCGCTGGGCGAACTCGGCGTATGGGTCCGCATGCATTACGTCTATCCGTACCCCAGCGTGGACGAGCTCATCCCGCTGATGGCCGAAGGCAAGATCCTTCCCTATCTGGACATCCCGTTCCAGCACGCCAGTCCGCGCATCCTCAAGGCCATGCGGCGTCCGGCGAACGCCGAGAACGTGCTCGAACGCATCCGCTCCTGGCGCAACATCTGTCCGGACCTGACGATCCGCTCCACCTTCATCACCGGGTTTCCCGGCGAGACCGACGAAGACTTCGAGCTGCTGTTGCAGTTCCTCGAGGAGGCGAAGCTCGATCGCGTCGGTGCGTTCGCGTATTCCCCCGTCGAGGGCGCCGAGGCGAACCAACTGCCGGACCCGGTCCCCGACGAAGTGCGCGAGGAACGCCGCATGCGCCTGATGGAGTTCCAGGAAGACATCTCGACCCAGCGTCTCGAGCGCTGGATCGGCCGTGAGATGACCGTTCTTGTGGACGACATCGAGGAGGACGGCGCGGTCGCCCGGTCCCCCGGGGATGCGCCCGAGATCGACGGCCTTGTCATCATCCCGAATGGCGAGGGGCTTGAGCCCGGCGAGTTCGCCCGGGTGCGCATCACCGACTGCGACGTGCACGACCTGTACGCCGAGCCGCTAGCCTGACAGGAGGCTCCGCCGATGTTCGAGCCGACGCCGCAGAATCCAGGCAAGTCCGGCCCCGTCATCGGATTGGCGCTCGGCAGTGGCGCGGCACGCGGCTGGGCGCACCTTGGGGTGCTGCGCGTGCTTGCCCGCGAGGGGATCGAGCCGCAGATCATCTGCGGCTGTTCCATCGGCGCCTTCGTCGGTGCCGCCATGGCGTCCGGCGATCTCGAGAAGCTTACCCAATGGGCCGAAGCGCTCAAGTGGCAGGACGTCGTCTCCCTGCTCGACGTGAGCCTGCGCGGTGGCCTCATCAAGGGTGAGAAACTCATCCAGTTTTTCGAGCGCAACTTCGTCGATCGCGATTTCTCGCAGCTCGATCGCAGGTTCGCGTGCGTTGCGACCGAGCTGGAAACGGGGCGCGAGATATGGCTGCGCGAGGGTAGCGTCGCGCAGGCCGTGCGGGCGTCGATCGCGCTGCCCGGACTGCTCACGCCCATCGTGCGCGACGGCCGCCTTCTCGTCGATGGTGGGCTCGTGAATCCTGTGCCCGTGTCGTTGTGTCGTGCGATGGGGGCCGACGTCGTGATTGCGGTCGATCTGGGTTCTGACATGATCGGCAAGGCGTGGCGCGCCACCCCGGTGGAGCAGGTCGAAGAGACCTCCGAGGGCTGGACGGAGCGGCTCTTCGCGCGTCTCGGCCTCCCGACGAACGGAAACGGCAATGTACGTGGTGCCCAAGCGGCCGGTGCCGATGTATCCCTCCCGTCCCTGATGACCGTGCTTACGTCCAGCATCAACATCATGCAGGTGCGCATCGCACGCAGCCGCCTGGCGGGCGAACCTGCCGAGGTGCAGATTTCTCCACGGCTCGCGCACATCGGCACGATGGACTTCCACCGTGCACGAGAGGCGATCGCGGAAGGCGAGGCAGCGGTCACCGGTATGTTGCCGGCTCTGCGCTACGTGCTTGGGCGTACGGTCACGGGACGTGCGTCATGAACGATGTGGTCGCTGCGCTGGCCGGCGCGGTCGGAGCGCTGCATGTGATTAACGATGTCGTAGCCATGGCTCCTTATCTGACGGACTGGCGCGGGCGCTACACGGGCCGGGCGATTGCCGTCGTGAAGCCCGGTAACACGCGAGAAGCTGCTGACGTCGTGCGCATCTGTGCGTCCGCAGATGTTCCCATGGTGCCGCAGGGGGGCAATACGGGGCTGTGTGGCGGAGCGACGCCGCTCGCCGACGGTGGCTCGGTCGTGATCAGCATGGCACGCATGAACCGCATCCGGACGGTCGACGCAGCGAACAATGCGCTCGTCGCAGAAGCGGGGTGTACGCTTGCGGCCGTCCAGCAAGCCGCCGACGCGGCCAGCAGGCTGTTCCCGCTGTCATTAGCGTCGGAGGGAAGCTGCCTCGTCGGCGGCAACATCTCGACGAATGCCGGCGGCGTGCAGGTCTTGCGTTACGGGAATATGCGCGAGCTGGTGCTCGGTGTCGAGGTTGTGCTACCCGACGGACGCGTCTGGGACGGGCTGCGCGCCTTGCGCAAGGACAACACCGGCTACGATCTCAAGCAACTTTTCATCGGCGCCGAGGGAACTCTGGGTATTGTCACTGCAGCGGCCCTCAAGCTGTTTCCGCGTCCGCGCGCAACCGCAACCGCCTGGGTCGTCGTTCCCGATCCACGGGCCGCGGTCGCCCTGCTGGCCCTGCTGCGCGATCGTTGCGGGGATCGTGTCAATGCCTTTGAGCTCGTCGGTCGCTCTGCTCTCGAACTCGTGCTGCGCCACATTCCCGGGACGCGCGCACCGCTTGCCGGTGCTCGCGACTGGCACGTTCTAGTCGAACTTGCGGACGTACTCGATGGCTTTGCTGTGGATGACATGCTCGTGCGCGTGATCGACGGGGCGATCGAAAGCGGTCTGGTCGTCGATGGTGCAATCGCTTCCAGTCTCACTCAGGCCCGTGCGTTGTGGGCCTTGCGCGAGAACATTTCCGAGGCGCAGAAGATCGAGGGGATCAGCATCAAGCACGATATCTCCGTGCCTGTCAGCAGCATCCACGAATTCCTGCAGCGGGCTCGGGCGGCGCTGACGGCGATATGGCCCGATCTGCGCATCGTCACGTTTGGCCACATCGGCGACGGGAATCTGCACTACAACCTTTCCAGGCCGGTTGCCGTCGACAACGCCGCGTTCGTGGCCCGGACCGGCGAGGTCAATCGCATCGTTCATGACCTGGTCGTCGCACTGAATGGGTCGATTTCGGCCGAGCATGGCATTGGTCAGCTGAAGCGCGACGAGAACGCCCATTACAAGTCCGATGTCGAACTCGACCTGATGCGGGCGGTGAAACGGGCTCTCGACCCGCACGCACTGATGAATCCGGGGAAGGTCGTCTGATACTCCGAAAAAGTATAAGTTCGGGGTTTACAGCCTGCGGGTGGCACCCTATAATGCGCGCTCTTTCGCCGTCGGGGGTATAGCTCAGCTGGGAGAGCGCTTGCATGGCATGCAAGAGGTCAGCGGTTCGATCCCGCTTACCTCCACCAGTCGAAAGTATTGAAGTCCCCATCGTCTAGAGGCCTAGGACACCGCCCTTTCACGGCGATAACCGGGGTTCGAATCCCCGTGGGGACGCCAGATAAAGCGAGGCGTTGAGTTATAATGGCGGCTCGCAAGCCGGTCGGTAAGGCCGGGCAAAAGCTCAGCGCGGAGTGGTAGTTCAGTTGGTTAGAATACCGGCCTGTCACGCCGGGGGTCGCGGGTTCGAGCCCCGTCCACTCCGCCAACAACACTGCAGACGATAGTCTGCTTGCAGTATAAGTAACCGTAGTAAAGTGCTTGCGGTTGGTAGCGCCAGAAGCTAGAATGCGCAGCTCTGTTGGGGGTATAGCTCAGCTGGGAGAGCGCTTGCATGGCATGCAAGAGGTCAGCGGTTCGATCCCGCTTACCTCCACCAACGAAGCAACAAGACGTTGTCCCCATCGTCTAGAGGCCTAGGACACCGCCCTTTCACGGCGATAACCGGGGTTCGAATCCCCGTGGGGACGCCAGATCAAGCAAGGCGTCGAGCAGACGAATTGCAGTCGGCAAGTAAAGTCGGCAACTGGTCAGCGCGGAGTGGTAGTTCAGTTGGTTAGAATACCGGCCTGTCACGCCGGGGGTCGCGGGTTCGAGCCCCGTCCACTCCGCCAACAAATGAAATGGGAGCCTACGGGCTCCCATTTTTTTTGTCCCTCCATCCATTTTCCGAAGCCGGACCGTCGCAAGGGGTGCATCCTTGCGTAGCCGGGGCGCGGCCGCGGACAGACCCTGCTGGCCCGCACCCCGACATTACGCTATAGTCCCATACGCATCAGTATGGTGCCGGCCGCGATGGACCGGAGTGTTACTTACCAAGGGAGCGGGATCGATGAGTCTAAAGAAGATCGGCGTCGTAGGCGCCGGCACGATGGGTAATGGCATCACGCAGGCATTTGCGGTAGCCGGGTTCGAGGTGGTGATGATGGATGTCGCCGAGGCAGCCGTGCAACGCGGTCTGGCCACGCTGGCCGCGAGCCTCGATCGTCTGATCAAGAAGGAGAAGATGACCGAGGTGCAGAAAGCGGAAGCCCTTGCGCGTATCGCGACGGCCAGCGACGTCGGGGCGCTTGCGGATTGCGATCTGGTGATCGAGGCTGCGACCGAAAATCTCGAGCTGAAGCTGAAGATCTTTGCGCAGCTCGATGCGGCGGTGAAAGCCGATGCGGTGCTGGCGTCGAATACCTCGTCGATCCCCATCACCAAGCTCGCTGCCTCGACCAAGCGCGCCGACAAGGTCATCGGCATGCATTTCTTCAATCCGGTGCCCATGATGGCGCTGGTCGAACTGATTCGCGGCCTGCAGACGTCCGACACGACCTATGCGGCTGTCGAGACGGTAGCGAAGGCGATCGGCAAGACCCCCGTCAAAGTGCGCAACAGCCCGGGGTTCGTCGTCAATCGCCTGCTGTGCCCGATGATCAACGAGGCGATCTTTGTGCTGGGTGAAGGTCTTGCCACGGCTGCGGAGATCGACGAGGCGATGAAGCTCGGATGCAATCACCCGATCGGGCCGCTGGCCCTGGCCGACATGATCGGGCTCGACGTGGAGCTGGCGGTGATGCAGGTCCTGTTCGAAGGATTCAAAGACTCGAAGTACCGCCCTGCGCCGCTGCTCGTCGAGATGGTCGAGGCCGGCTATCTCGGCCGCAAGTCCGGCAAGGGCTTCTACGACTACAAGTAAACGCGTTGCGCCCCTCGTGGCCTTGCGCCGCGGTCGGGAAAACAAAAACGCCACCGATAAGGTGGCGTTTTTTTTCATGCTGGCCGTCCGGATCAGCCGCGGCGCATCGCGTCGAAGAACTCCGCGTTGCTTTTGGTCGCCTTGACCTTGTCCATCAGGAATTCCATCGCATCGATGTCATCCATGCCGTACAGCAGCTTGCGCAATACCCAAACTTTCTGCAGCACGTCCGCCTTCATGAGCAGCTCCTCGCGGCGGGTCCCGGAGCGGTTGACGTTGATGGCCGGATACACGCGCTTCTCGGCCATGCGGCGATCGAGATGCAATTCCATGTTGCCGGTGCCCTTGAATTCCTCATAGATCACCTCGTCCATCCGGCTTCCGGTGTCGATCAGTGCTGTCGCGATGATGGTCAGTGAGCCACCTTCCTCGATATTCCGCGCTGCGCCGAAGAAGCGCTTGGGCTTCTGCAGGGCGTTGGCGTCGACACCGCCGGTCAGCACCTTGCCGGAGGCCGGCACCACGGTGTTGTAGGCCCGCGCGAGGCGCGTGAGCGAATCGAGCAGGATTACGACATCCTTCTTGTGTTCGGTGAGCCGCTTGGCCTTTTCAATGACCATCTCGGCGACCTGCACATGGCGCGAAGCGGGTTCGTCGAAGGTGGATGCCACCACTTCGCCCTTGACCGAGCGCTGCATTTCGGTGACTTCTTCAGGACGCTCGTCGATCAGAAGGACAATGAGGGCGACGTCCGGGTGGTTGGCCGCGATGGCGTGGGCAATGTGCTGCAGCATCACGGTCTTGCCGCTTTTCGGCGGCGCTACCAGCAGACCGCGCTGCCCCTTGCCGATCGGCGCGATCATGTCGATGATGCGGCTGGTGATGTTCTCCTCGCCACGGATGTCACGCTCGAGCTTGAGGCACTCGTTCGGGTGCAGAGGGGTGAGGTTCTCGAACAGGATCTTGTGTTTGCAGGCTTCGGGGGCCTGGCCGTTGATCTTGTCGAGTTTCACCAAGGCGAAATAGCGCTCGCCATCCTTCGGGGTACGGATCTCGCCCTCGATGGTGTCACCCGTGTGCAGGTTGAAGCGGCGGATCTGTGACGGTGACACGTAGATGTCGTCAGTCCCCGCCAGGTACGAGATGTCGGGTGAGCGCAGGAAACCGAATCCATCGGGCAGGACTTCGAGTGCGCCATCACCATAGATCGGCTCGCCTTTTTTTGCGCGGTTCTTGAGCAGGGCGAAGACCAGTTCCTGCTTGCGCAAGCGGTTGGCGCCATCGATTTCGTTTTCGATGGCCATTTCCAGCAGCTGGCTGACGTGGAGAGACTTGAGCTCCGATAATTGCATGGCGAGAGGGCGCGACGGGGCGCAGGTGGATGAAACCAATGGAGGGGAGGGTGCTGCGGAAAGGTCTTGCTGCGGCGCCGGAAGGCCGGCTTCGGGAGCGGTGGCGCCGCGCAAGCAGCCCGGGACTTTAGCCCCGGTCAGAGATTGCTGTCAATGAAAGCCGTCAGTTGTGACTTCGAAAGAGCTCCAACCTTGGTCGCTTCGACATTGCCGCCCTTGAAGAGCATCAGCGTCGGGATGCCCCGGATGCCGAATTTTGCCGGCGTTTCCTGGTTCTCGTCGATATTGAGTTTGGCGACCTTGAGCTTGCCTGCATATTCTTTGGCAATGTCGTCGAGGATCGGGGCGATCATCTTGCACGGACCGCACCATTCGGCCCAGTAATCGACCAGCACCGGGGTTTGTGCCTGAAGCACCTCGGCCTCGAAGTTGCCGTCGGTGACGTAATGGATATGCTCGCTCATGATTCCTCGCATCAAGGTCTTGCTGTCATTCGGATTGGGAGTCGGGCCGGTACGGCCCTGGCGGACAATGGCAGGAGAGGGCTGCCACTTCGGAGTGTCCCGAAAAGTTATGCCAAGCTGCCACGCACGTCAAGCGTTTCGCCCTTTTTCGCTGCCTGTGCGATCGGGGTTTGCCCGTCCTTGTGTCAAAACGGCGAGGGTCTCGGCTATATTGTCGAAGAAGCCGACGCGCGCGGGCGGTACGTGCCGACTTGACCAACTGGAGTTAACGACGATGGCCTACGTAGTGACAGAAGCCTGCATCCGCTGCAAGTACACGGACTGTGTGGATGTGTGCCCCGTGGACTGCTTCCGCGAGGGGGCGAATTTTCTCGTGATCGATCCGACGGAGTGCATCGACTGCACCTTGTGCGTGGCCGAATGTCCGGTCGAGGCCATTTACGCCGAGGACGACGTGCCCGAGGGGCAGCGCCATTTCATCGCCCTCAATGCCGAGCTCGCGAAGGGGTGGAAGCCGATTGTTGAGCGCAAGGAGCCGCTGTCGGATGCTGACGAGTGGGCTGCCCGCAAGGACAAGCTGGGCGAACTCGAGCGCTGAGGCCTTCGGCGGCGGTTCGATTGTGCGTTCGCTTGGTCTTTTCCTGATCGGGACTATGCAATATCATGCACTTGGGTCAGTTGATATGAATTTGGAAAGGGGATTGGCATGCTGGTGAGCGAGATTCTTGCGATTAAGGGCAAGGTGCTCTACACCATAGCGCCGAACAAGCGCCTTGCCGAGGCGGTCGATATCATGACCGAGCAGGATGTCGGTTCGCTCGTGGTCTTTTCGCACGGCCAGATGGTCGGCATGCTGACCTTCCGCGAAGTGTTGGTTGCGGTGCATAAGGGTGGCGCCGAATGGGGGAAGATGGCGATCGAGGAGGCGATGTTGTCCGGTCCCATCGCGGCATCGCCGAACATGGAAATGGACGAGCTTCGGCGTCTCATGGTGGAGCATCGTCAGCGTTACCTACCGGTGATGGACGGGACGACGCTACTCGGCGTCGTTTCCTTCCATGACGTGGCCAAGGCGGTGCTCGAGGAGCAAAGTTTCGAGAATCGCATGCTCAAGAATTACATCCGGAACTGGCCGCAAGAGCCGGGCGAAGAGGCCTGAGGCAAGGCAGGCTGGTCCTGCCGAAGTTCCATCCTCGCGCCGGGAAGTGCGAGGGGCAAGGCACAATACGACCTTCGGCCGATGAGACGAAGGCATGCAGCTGGAAACCGGCGGCGCAGACGACGCGTTGCCGGGACTGCCTCGGGAGGGCACCGCCGGGAGTTGCTGATTCGGCGTCAATTCCAACTGTTGGAGGAGTGCTGTGGAAAAGATCTGGCTGAAGAGCTATCCCCCCGGAATTCCGGCGGAAATCGACGTAAACGAGTTTGCGTCGCTCGCCGATGTATTTTCTCAGGGGGTGCGCCAGTTCGCCGACCGCATCGCCTACGTGAATATGGGGAAATCCATCACGTATGCGGCGCTGGACCGGCTTTCTGCGCAATTCGCGGGTTACCTGCAGGGCGAACTGAAGTTGCCGCGCGGGGCCCGCGTGGCGCTGATGATGCCCAATCTCCTGCAGTATCCGATCGCGATGTTCGGCGCCCTGCGTGCCGGCTATACGGTCGTAAACGTAAACCCCCTCTACACGGCGCGAGAACTCGAGCACCAGCTCCGGGACTCTGGGGTGGATACGATCGTCATCGTTGAGAACTTCGCGCGTACGCTGGAGGATGTCCTGCAGCGCTTGAAGGTAACGAACGTGGTGGTGACCAGCCTCGGCGAGTTGCTCGGTTTCCCGAAGGGCATGCTGGTCGACTTCGTCGTGCGCCACGTGAAGAAGTTGGTGCCGTCGTGGAAAATCCCTGGCTGCGTGCGGTTTTCCGAGGCGCTGGCGACGGGCGGACGGCATCCGTTGCAGGCGGTGGAGATCGGCCATGATGACATCGCCTATCTCCAATACACGGGCGGCACGACGGGGGTGGCGAAGGGCGCGGTTCTGACGCATGGCAACATCATCGCGAACCTGCAGCAGGCGCATGCCTGGATCAAGCCCTACCTGCGCAAGGAAGGGGAGATCATCATCACCGCCTTGCCTCTCTACCATATCTTCTCGCTGACCGCGAACTGCCTGACCTTCTTCAAGGTCGGTGCGATGAACGTGCTGATCACCAATCCGCGGGATATTCCGGGGTTCGTCAAGGAACTCGCGAAATACCGGTTTACGGCGATCACGGGTGTGAACACCCTGTTCAACGCGCTTCTGAACAACGAGGACTTCAGCAAGCTCGATTTCTCGTCCCTGCACATAACGCTGGGGGGCGGCATGGCCGTGCAGCAGGCCGTGGCGGAAAAGTGGCGTCGCGTCACCGGGCGCCCGCTTGTGGAGGCTTACGGTCTGACGGAGACGTCGCCGGCGGTGACGATCAATCCGCTCGACTTGCCGCAGTTCAACCATTCGATCGGGTTGCCGGTCTCGTCGACGGAGGTAAGCGTTCGCGGCGACAGCGGGGAGGAGGTGCCGCTGGGGCAGCCGGGCGAGCTGTGTGTGCGCGGCCCGCAGGTCACGCGGGGCTACTGGCAGCGGCCGGAGGAGACGGCCAATGCGTTCACGCCGGACGGTTTTCTGCGTACCGGCGACGTGGCGACCATCGACGAGCGCGGTTTCGTCCGTATCGTCGATCGCAAGAAGGACATGATCCTCGTCTCCGGTTTCAATGTTTTTCCGAACGAGGTCGAGGATGTCATCGCCGGTCATCCGGGGGTGCTGGAGGTGGCCGCCGTCGGGGTTCCGGACGAGCGGACTGGCGAGGCGGTGAAAGTGTTTGTGGTGCGCAAGGATCCAGCCTTGACGAAGGAGGACATCGTTGCGCACTGCCGGACGAATCTGACGGCATACAAGGTGCCGCATCTGGTCGAGTTCCGCGAGGAGTTGCCGAAGACGAATGTCGGCAAGATCCTGCGGCGGCTCCTGCGGGACGGGCAGGCGTGAGGACGGGTGCTTGTGTTTCGCTTGTGCCTGTGTTTAGATTCGTCCATTAACTGTTTGTTGTTGTCCCGATGACCCGTATGGTTCGCGCCCTCGTCGTAGTAGTTCTGCCCGTACGCGTAGTAGTACGCGTAGGCGATCACGCGTCTCGAGGGTAAGGACACAAGGCAAGCAACAGATTCCAACCCCCGCCGGCGCGCAAGCCCGGCGGGGGTTTTGTTTTTGCGCCGCCGGTTTTGATGCCCGACACTGAACCGAAGGAGCGCAAGATGATGCAGATGACCGGCGCCGAGTTGATCGTGCGCCTGCTTGAACGGCAGGGTATTCGTACCATTGCAGGGATTCCCGGAGGGGCGATCCTGCCTCTGTACGATGCCTTGTCGGGCAGCGACATCATTCGCCATGTCCTCGCTCGCCACGAACAGGGGGCGGGCTTTATGGCGCAAGGTATGGCGCGGGTGTCCGGGCGCCCTGAAGTGTGTTTCGCGTCCAGCGGTCCGGGCGCGACGAATCTGGTGACGGCGATCGCCGATGCGCGACTCGATTCGATCCCGATGGTTGCGATCACCGGTCAGGTGCCGCTGTCGATGATCGGCACGGATGCGTTCCAGGAAGTCGATATCTACGGCATGACCGTGCCGATCACAAAGCACAACTTTCTAGTCCGCTCCGCGGCGGAACTGCTCGAGGTCATCCCGCAGGCGTTCCGCATCGCGATGTCTGGTCGCCCCGGGCCGGTTCTCGTGGACGTTCCGAAGGACGTGCAGAATCAGCTGGTGAGTTTCGAGGCCTACCCCGACCTCGCCGTGCCGGATCCGGTGCCCGCGCTGGACATGGTCGCGATCGAGTCGGCGGCGAAGATGATCGACGAGGCGGAGCGTCCGGTGCTGTATCTGGGTGGGGGCGTCGTGCATTCGGGGGCCTCGCGGCTGGCCGTCACGCTGGCGGAGCAGGCCGGACTGCCGACGACGATGACGCTGATGGCGCTGGGCACGATGCCGGTCGATCATCCCTTGTCCATCGGCATGCTCGGTATGCACGCCGCGCGCTACACGAACTTCACTCTCGAGGAGTCGGATCTGTTGATCTGCGTCGGCGCGCGCTTCGACGATCGGGCGATCGGCAAGGCGGCGCAGTTCTGTCCCAATGCGCAGGTCGTCCATATCGATATCGATCCGGCCGAGCTGCACAAGATCAAGGCTGCTCACGTTGCGATCAACGGCGATGTCGCGACCGTGCTGGAGGCCTTGTTGCCGCGCGTGAAGCACAATCTGCGCAAGCGCTGGCTATTACACGTGGATAGCTTGAAGTCACGCTTTCCGATGGTGATGCCGGGACGTGACGATCCGCGCACCCACTACGGTCTCGTGCATGCGGTCGCCGCCGCGCTCGATGACGAAGCCGTCATCGCGACCGACGTGGGGCAGCACCAGATGTGGGTCGCCCAGGCGTATCCGTTCCGGAGGCCTCGCCAGTGGCTTACTTCGGGCGGCCTCGGGACGATGGGGTTCGGGGTGCCGGCGGCGATCGGCGCCGCGCTTTCCGAACCCGATCGTACCGTGGTGTGCTTTACCGGAGACGGCAGCTTCAAGATGAACATCCAGGAGCTTGCGACGCTCGCCGAGGAGGGGTTGAACGTCAAGATCGTGCTGATGAACAACAACTCGCTTGGTCTGGTGTACCAGCAGCAGAACCTGTTCTACGGCAAGCGCGTGTTTGCGTCGAAGTATCGCGGCGAACCCGATTTTCTGAAGATCGCCGAGGGCTTCGGCATTGCGGCAGTGGATCTGGATAGTTCGCCGAATCCGCGTGCGACGCTCGCGCAAGCGCTGCAAGGCCGCGGACCGTGTTTGATCCATGCTTCGATCAGCCGCGAGGAATTCGTTTACCCGATGGTGCCGCCCGGCGCTGCCAATACTGAAATGATCGGAGGTTGAGCATGATCGAACAAGTCGCCGAACCCTTGCCGCAACGTGGTTTCGCCAAGGTGGTGCTGGAGCTCGAAGTGAATAACCATCCTGGCGTGATGAGCCACATCTGCAATCTGTTTGCCCGCAGGGCATTCAACGTCGAGGGCATCCTGTGCATGCCGATGTCGGACACGAGCCGCAGTCGCATCTGGCTGCTGGTGTTCGAGGATCAGCGCCTTGAGCAGATGGTGCTGCAGGTCGAGAAGCTGGTCGATGTGCGTTCGGTGCGCCGTCACGGTACCGAACACGAGATATTCGAGCGTCTCGAGAAGTTCTTCCATTGATGCCGGTCCGGGCGCGTCGCCCGGTCTCCTGCGGAAGGGGCCAGCCGGCGCTGTGCTAAACTGCAGAGCTCCTTCCGATTCACGTTCTGGTCGAGATTGCGATGTCCGGAAACACCCTAGGCAAGCTTTTTTGTGTCACCTCCTTCGGTGAGTCCCACGGCCCCGCGATCGGCTGCGTCGTGGATGGGTGTCCGCCGGGGCTGCCGATTTCGGCCGAAGAGATCCAGGTCGAGCTCGATCGTCGCAAGCCGGGTACCTCGCGGCATGTGACCCAGCGCCGTGAGCCGGACGAGGTGGAGATCCTGTCGGGAGTGTTCGAGGGGGTGACGACCGGTACGCCGATCGCGCTCCTGATCCGCAACCAGGATCAACGCTCGCGCGACTACGGCAACATCTCCGAGACGTTCCGCCCCGGACATGCCGACTACGAGTACTGGCAGAAATACGGGATTCGCGACTATCGCGGGGGCGGTCGTTCGTCTGCGCGCGAGACGGCGGTGCGGGTGGCTGCCGGCGCGATCGCGCGGAAATGGCTGCAAGAGCGCTACGGTATCGTGATCCGCGGCTTCATGTCGCAGCTCGGCCCCATCCCGATCCCCTTCGAAAGCTGGGACGAGGTTTCGCGTAACCCGTTCTTCGCGCCCAACGCCGGAATCGTTCCGCAACTTGAGGCCTACATGGACGAGTTGCGCAAGTCCGGCGATTCCGTCGGCGCGCGTATCGACGTCGTCGCTACGGGCGTTCCGGTGGGCTGGGGCGAACCCGTCTATGACCGGCTCGACGCCGACATTGCCTATGCGATGATGGGTATCAATGCCGTGAAGGGTGTCGAGATCGGCGCCGGCTTCGAATGCGTGACGCAGCACGGCACCGAGCATTCCGACGAGATGACGCCAGAGGGCTACCTGACGAACAACGCGGGCGGCGTCCTCGGCGGCATTTCCAGCGGTCAAGACATCATCGTGAGCATGGCGGTGAAGCCGACCTCCAGCATCCGTCTCGATCGCCGCTCGATCGACAAGCAGGGCAATCCCGTGATCGTGAATACGCACGGGCGGCATGACCCCTGTGTCGGTATCCGTGCAACCCCGATCGCCGAGGCGATGCTCGCGATCGTCCTGATGGATCATGCGTTGCGCCATCGCGCACAATGCGGGGATGTGACGACCGAAACGCCCAGGATCGCACGGTTGGCGCCGCAGGGTGTGCAGCGCGTCTCGCCACCGCGTGCGTGAGCGGAGCGGGATTTTCGGTGTCGAGTAACGTGGCCGTCGCCGGTCATAGGGCCGCACGGGCCTGAATTGCACCCGGGCGTCGCAGTGGTCCCTTACTGGCGACTCTCCGCCTACTACTTCTCCTATTTCGCGTTCGTCGGCGCCTTTTCGCCCTATTTCACGCTCTACCTGCAGTCGATCGCGCTGTCGGCGACCGACATCGCGCTGTTGATGTCGTTGATGCAGGTGATGCGCGTGCTTGCTCCGAACATGTGGGGCTGGCTTGCGGAGCACTTTGGCCAGCGGCTCACCATCATCCGCTTGTCGGCGTGGGCGAGCCTCGTCGGCTTTTGCGTCTTCTTCTTCACGACGCGTTTCGAAGGGTTGTTCCTGGCCATGGCCCTGATGGCTTTCTTCTGGAGTGCCGCTCTGCCGCTGGTCGAGAGCCTGACGTTCGCCCATCTGGGCGCGCATTCGGGGCAATACGCCAATATCCGCGTGTGGGGATCGGTCGGGTTCATCGCCGCGGTGCTCGGGCTCGGACACATGCTCGATTTCCTCCCGCTCGATTCGGTGCTGTGGGTCACTGCGGCAATCCTCGCGGCGATCGCCTTGTGCGCGGCGGCATTGCCCGAGGCCGCGCGACCGCTCGCCCATCGCGAGAGCGCAAGTCTGCATGAGACGCTCCGGCGCCCCGAGGTTCGGGCGCTCCTGGTGGCCTGTTTCCTGATGTCAGCGGCGCATGGCGCGCTATACGTGTTCTATTCGATATTCCTCGTCGATCACGGTTACGACAAGTCGGTGGTCGGCTGGATGTGGTCGCTGGGCGTGGTCGCGGAGATCGTGGTCTTCATGGTCATGCCGCGGCTGCTGCGCCGGTATTCGATGCGTGCGATCCTGGTCTTCGCGTTTGCGTGCGCCGTCGTGCGTTTCGCTGCGATCGGCTGGGGCGTCGGGTCGCTTGCGGTGCTGGTGTTCGCCCAGCTGCTGCACGGAGCAACCTTCGGCGCCTACCATGCGGCGGCGATCGCGGCGGTGAACCAGTGGTTTCGCGGCAAGCTGCAGTCGCACGGGCAGGCCCTCTACGGAAGCATTTCCTTCGGTGCGGGCGGGATGCTAGGCGGGCTTGTGAGCGGATTTACGTGGGAAACCGTGGGGCCGGCGTGGACCTATACTCTGGGTTCGCTGTTCGCACTGGCAGGCCTCGCCTGGCTGGTACTGGGCTGGCGCAGCGGTGCGGAGTCGATGACGAAAGGAGGGGTTGGATGAGGCGTCGATTTGGGACGATGGTGTTGGTTGCGGCGGCTGTGTGGCTCACGTCTGGCTGCCAGACGGTGCAGACGACCGGGGGTGGTGCCGTGGGCGTCGATCGTGGCCAGATGATGATGGTGTCGGCGGCTGAGATCGAGCAGGCCTCGGGTAAACAGTATCAGCAAGTGATCGGCGAGGCGCGCCAGAAGGGCGTGCTCAACCGCGATCCGGCGCAGCTCGCGCGCGTGCGCGCAATCTCCAGTCGCCTGATTCCCCAGTCCGTCGTGTTCCGCCGGGATGCAGCGCAGTGGCAATGGGAGGTCAATGTGATCCGCTCCGATGAGCTCAATGCCTGGTGCATGGCGGGGGGCAAAATGGCAGTTTACTCCGGCCTCATCGATCAGCTGAAACTCACCGATGACGAACTCGCTGCGGTGATGGGCCACGAGATCGCGCACGCCCTGCGGGAGCATTCGCGCGAGCAGATTTCGAAGGCAATGGTGACCAGCGTGGGGGCGTCCGTGGCGGGCGCGATCCTCGGCGTCGGACAGCTCGGTACGGATCTGATGGGCATGGTCGGCAAGGTGACCTTCGAGCTGCCGAATTCGCGTCTGCATGAAACCGAGGCTGATCGCATCGGCGTCGAGCTTGCGGCACGTGCGGGCTACGACCCGCGGGCCGCCGTCAGCCTCTGGGATAAGATGGGCTCGCGCTCGAACGGCGGCCCGCCGCAGTGGCTTTCGACTCACCCCGGGCACGACACGAGGCGCAAGGATCTCGGAGAATACGCCCAGCGGGTCATGCCGCTCTACGAGCAGGCGCGCCGTTGAGCGGGGCGCTGCCTATCCAGTTGGCGACGCGTGTGAAATAATCAAAGACCCTTTCCTTGTCTTTCCGCGGGATTTATTGGATGGAAGCCCAGACGCTGTACGAAAAGTTGTGGTCCAGTCATGTCGTCCATCAGGAGGCCGACGGTACTGCGCTTATTTATATCGACCGCCACCTGGTACACGAGGTAACCAGCCCGCAGGCCTTCGAAGGCCTCAAGCTCGCCGGGCGCAAGCCGTGGCGCGTGAGTTCGATCGTCGCGACCGCCGATCACAATACGCCGACCGATCACTGGGAAAGGGGCATCGAGGATCCGGTCTCGCGCCAGCAGGTCGAGACGCTGGACGCGAACATCCGCGAGGTCGGTGCGCTGGCCTATTTTCCGTTTAAGGACTCACGCCAGGGCATCGTTCATGTGATCGGGCCCGAGAATGGCGTCACGCTGCCCGGCATGACCGTCGTTTGCGGTGATTCGCACACCTCCACGCACGGCGCGTTCGCCTGTCTGGCGCATGGCATCGGTACGTCGGAGGTCGAGCACGTGATGGCGACGCAGTGCCTGCTGCAGAAGAAATCGAAGACCATGCTGGTGAAGGTCGACGGCAAGCTCGGGCGTGGCGTTTACGCGAAGGACATCGCGCTCGCCGTGATCGGGCGCATTGGGACTGCAGGCGGAACGGGTTACGCGATCGAGTTCGGCGGCAGCGCGATCCGCGCGCTGACGATGGAAGGTCGCATGACCCTGTGCAACATGGCGATCGAGGCGGGCGCGCGTGCCGGTTTGATCGGTGTCGACGACATCACGATCGACTACCTCCGCGACAAGACCTTCGCGCCCAAGGGCGAGCTCCTGGACAAGGCGGCAGCCTATTGGCGGACGCTGAAGTCCGATGAGGGGGCGCGTTTCGATCGCGTCATCGAAATTTCCGCCTCGGAAATCCTGCCGCAGGTCACCTGGGGCACCTCGCCCGAGATGGTCGAGACCGTGGCCGGCTGCGTGCCGGATCCGGCGAAGATCGCCGATCCGGTCAAGCGCGAAGGCGTCGAGCGCGCGCTCAAGTACATGGGCCTCGCACCGAATACGCCGATCAGCGAGATCCCGGTGGATCAGGTGTTCATCGGGTCGTGCACGAACTCGCGCATCGAAGACCTGCGCGAAGCCGCAGCGGTCGCCAAGGGGCGCAAGAAGGCGGCGAGCGTCAAGCGCGTCCTGGTCGTGCCCGGTTCGGGCCTCGTGAAGCGCCAGGCTGAAACTGAAGGCCTCGATAAGATCTTCATCGAGGCGGGCTTCGAGTGGCGCGAGCCGGGGTGCTCAATGTGCCTTGCGATGAACGCGGACCGTCTCGAGCCGGGCGAGCATTGCGCCTCGACCTCGAACCGCAATTTCGAAGGGCGCCAGGGCGCGGGCGGCCGTACGCATCTCGTCAGCCCCGCGATGGCAGCCGCCGCGGCGGTGGCCGGGCGCTTCGTGGATGTTCGCGAGCTTTCCTGAATTCATCCGGCGCGAGGGCGCGCCGACGACCGATATTGACTGGGATGGCCGGGCCATCCAGAGGGTAGTGAAAGAATGAAACCGTTTACCACACTCGACGCGCTGGCCGTACCGCTCGATCGTGCGAACGTCGACACCGACGCGATCATCCCCAAGCAGTTCCTGAAGTCGATCAAACGCAGCGGCTTCGGTCCGAACCTCTTCGACGAATGGCGTTACCTCGATCACGGCGAGCCGGGGCAGGATTGCAGCGGCCGACCGATGAATCCCGATTTCGTGCTGAACAAGGCGCGCTACCAGGGGGCGCAGATCCTGCTCACCCGTGACAACTTCGGTTGTGGCAGCTCGCGCGAGCACGCGCCCTGGGCTCTCGAGGACTACGGCTTCCGCGTGCTGATCGGCACGAGCTTCGCCGACATCTTCTTCAACAACAGCTTCAAGAACGGCGTGTTGCCCATCGTGCTGCCGGCCGCGCAGGTCGACGAGCTCTTCCGTCAGTGCGAGGCGGCCGAAGGCTACCGCCTAGTCGTCGATCTGGCGGCGCAGACCGTCGCCCGCCCAGACGGCACGACCGTCAGGTTCGACGTGGATGCGTTCCGCAAGGAGTGCCTGCTGAATGGTTGGGACGACATCGGCCTGACGCTGCGCCACGCCGACAAGATCCGCGCTTTCGAGGAAAAGCGCCGCGCCGAGCACCCCTATTATTTCGCCTGAGCAGCGCTGCAAGGGCACCAGGAGAAACCTGCTGATGAAGATTTGTGTTCTGCCGGGCGACGGGATCGGTCCGGAAATCATGGCCGAAGCCGTCCGCGTGATCGAAGCGCTGGACCTGAAATTCGAACTGGAAGAGGCCCTGCTGGGCGGCGCCGCGGTCGATGCGACCGGCGATCCGTATCCGGAAGCGACGCGCAAGCTCGCGCGCGAGGCCGATGCCGTGCTGCTCGGTGCCGTCGGCGGCCCGAAGTGGGACAGCCTGCCGCGCGAACAGCGCCCGGAGCGCGGCCTGCTGGGCATCCGCAAGGATCTTTGCCTGTTCGCCAATCTGCGTCCGGCGATCCTGTATCCCGAACTTGCGAATGCCTCCACGCTCAAGCCCGAGATCGTGTCGGGCCTGGATATCCTGATCGTGCGCGAACTCACCGGCGACATCTACTTCGGTCAGCCGCGCGGCATCGAGAACCGTAATGGCGAGCGCTACGGCTTCAACACGATGCACTACACCGAGTCCGAGATCCGCCGCATCGGCCGCGTCGCCTTCGAGGCCGCCCGCAAGCGCAACAAGCGCCTGTGCTCGGTCGACAAGATGAACGTGCTGGAAACCACGCAGCTGTGGCGCGACGTGATGACCGAGCTCTCGCCCGAGTATCCCGACGTCGAGCTCACCCACATGCTCGTGGACAACGCCGCGATGCAGCTCGTCCGTGCGCCCAAGCAGTTCGATGTGATGGTCACCGGCAACATGTTCGGCGACATCCTGTCGGACGAGGCGTCGATGCTCACCGGGTCGATCGGCATGCTACCGTCGGCCTCGCTGGACGCGAACAACAAGGGGCTCTACGAACCCTCGCACGGCTCGGCCCCGGACATCGCCGGCAAGGGCGTGGCGAACCCGCTTGCGACGATCCTGTCGGCGGCGATGATGCTGCGCTATACGTTCAATAACGAGGCCGCCGCTGCGCGCGTCGAGACGGCCGTGAAGACGGTTCTCGCTCAGGGGTATCGCACCGGCGACATCTACGAGCCGGGTACGACGAAGGTGGGCACGAAGCAGATGGGCGATGCCGTTCTGGCCGCGCTCTGAGATTTTTGGCAATTCGAGGTATAGCAAATGAACAAGGTTGGTCTGGTCGGTTGGCGTGGCATGGTTGGTTCCGTGCTGATGCAGCGCATGGTCGAGGAGGGCGACTTTGCCCACATCGAGCCGGTGTATTTCTCGACGTCCGCAGCCGGTGGCAAGCCGCCCGCTTTCGGCGGCAAGGAAGCTGCACTGCCGCTGCAGGATGCGTCGAACATCGACATGCTCAAGCAGATGGACATTGTGATCACCTGCCAGGGCGGCGACTACACCAAGTCCGTCTATCCGAAGCTGCGTGCCTCCGGCTGGAAGGGGCACTGGATCGACGCCGCAAGCGCCCTGCGCATGGAAGACAACGCGGTGATCATCCTGGATCCGGTCAATATGAACGTGATCAAGGATTCGCTCGTGAAGGGCGGCCGCGACTGGATCGGGGGCAACTGTACCGTCTCCCTGATGCTGATGGGCCTCGGTGGCCTGTTCCAGAATGACCTGGTGGAATGGGTGTCGGCCATGACCTATCAGGCTGCCTCCGGCGCTGGCGCGCAAAACATGCGCGAGCTGCTCGCCCAGATGGGTGCGCTGCACGATGCGGTCAAGACGGAACTGGCCGATCCTGCGTCCGCGATCCTCGACATTGACCGCAAGGTCGCCGCGACCATGCGTTCGGGGGATTTTCCCGTCAAGAATTTCCGCGGCACGGCGCTCGCCGGCAGCCTGATCCCGTGGATCGACGTGCCGGTCGACAACGGCCAGTCGAAGGAGGAGTGGAAGGGGGGCGCCGAATGCAACAAGATCCTCGGCCGGCCCGCCTTCCGCAGCCCTGGCAGCATTCCGATTGATGGTCTGTGCGTACGCATCGGCGCGATGCGCTGCCACTCGCAGGGCCTCACGATCAAGCTGCGCAAGGACGTGCCGCTCGACGAGGTCAGCGACATCATCGCGCAGGCCAACGACTGGGTAAAAGTCGTGCCCAACGAGCGTGAGATCTCGGAGCGCGAACTGACCCCGGCGGCCGTCACCGGCACCCTGACGGTCCCCGTCGGCCGTCTGCACAAGATGGCGATGGGGCCCGAATACCTCGGCGCCTTCACCGTCGGCGACCAGCTGCTGTGGGGGGCTGCCGAACCCCTGCGCCGCATGCTGCGGATCCTTCTCGATCGCTGATCGTCATGACATGAGGAAACGGCGTTCGCATCGCCGTTTCCCATGTCCTATGCGTTGGTCCTCAAGGCAGGATGCTGGTATTCGCGGCTTGGAAAATAGTCTTGGCAATTAAAGAATTGCTGCCAAAACTTAAACAAAATGTTAGATTGCCGGGGCATGACGGATGCCCGGCCGCGTCCGCGACGTCCATATTCCACGCAGTTTGGTACCCAGACTAGGGTGCGGATGATAAGGCAATGATGAAGACATCGATCAAGGCTTCCCTGATCGCGACGGCGATCGCCATGCTCCCACTAGGCAGCAATGCAGCCGGACTCGGTTCGATCCATGTTTTCAGCGGCATCGGACAGCCGCTCAGGGCAGAGGTCGAGCTGAATGCGAGTAATGAGGAGCTACAGTCGCTTTCGGCGCGCGTCGCTCCGCCCGAAGCATTCCGTCAGGCAAGTCTTCAATATACCGCTGCAATATCGGGGCTGCGCTTCGCGGTGGAGCGCAGGGGCAGCCGTTCCGTTGTCAAGATCACCAGCGACAGGCCGTTCAACGACCCGTTCGTCGATCTCCTGATCGAACTGAACTGGGCGTCCGGACGGTTAATGCGCGAATACACCTTCCTGCTCGATCCCGTGCCGGCAGGCGCCCCGGCTTCCGCCGCCGGGCGCGGAGCGGCTCCGGTCGCTGCACCGCTTGCAGCTCCGGCCGCGTCGACTCAGCGCAGGGCGCCGGCCGCAAACCAGGCGCCGGCTGCAGGCCAGGCGCCGGCTGCAGGCCAGGCGGCCAGGACTGGCGGCGAGCACCATGAGATCAGGAAGGGCGATACGCTTCATCGTATCGCCGAGGCGAACCGGCCCGAAGGCGCCAGCCTCGATCAGATGCTCATCGCCCTGTTTCGCGAGAATCCCGACGCCTTCGAAGGGAATAACATCAACCGCCTGCGCACCGGATCGATCGTGACCGTTCCGTCCGATGTGCGCGTTCGCGAGATCGATCCCGGTCAAGCGCGTCGCGAGGTTCAGGCCCAATCAGCGGACTTTGCCGCCTATCGCAGAAAGCTCGCCGGAGCCGTGGCCGCACGGCCCGCGGCGCCCGAATCCGCGCCGTCGCGCGGCGATGCAGGCACGATTGTGCCGAAAGTCGACGAACCTGCACGACCGACGGCAGGCGATCAGGTTAAGGTTTCCGGAGCCCCGTCCGAGCAGGGCGCCGCGAAAGGCGCCGACAAGGCCCGCCTCGCTCGCCTTCAGGCGCTCGAGGAGGAGCTCGTCGCACGTGACAAGGCACTCGAAGAGGCGAACCAGCGCGTCGCTGCGCTGGAGGCCAGTGTCAAGCAGATGCAGGAATTGCTGAACCTGCGTAGCGAAAGCATGGCGCAGTTGCAGCAACAGGCGACCGCAGCACCGTCGGCTCCGGCTCAGGAGCCCTCTGCAGCGCCTTCGGCCCCCGCGCAGCAGCCCATTGAGGCTGAGACGCAGAAGGCGGCGGCCCCGGTGCAGGAGCAGGCACCTGCTCCCGTCCCGGCGCCCAAGTCGGCCCCGGCACAAGCACCTGCACCGGCGCCGGCGCCGGTCGAGGAACCGGGCGTCGTTCAAAGCCTGCTCGGTGATTCGATGGTCCTGGCCGGAGGCGGCGGCATTCTCGCGCTCCTCCTCGCGTATGTCGGCATCAAGGCGCGGCAGCGGCGCAAGCAGGATACGGAACACGGGCTTGAATCCGTCGCGAGCGCTTTCCCGCCGCCGACCAATTCGGTGTTCGGGGCAACGGGCGGTCAGAGTGTCAATACGGGTGAGAGCAGCGTACTGCACACGGATTTCAGCCAGTCCGGCCTTTCGGCGATTGACACCGACGAGGGCGTCGACCCTGTCGCCGAGGCCGATGTGTATATGGCTTACGGGCGCGATGCGCAGGCCGAAGAGATCCTGCTCGATGCCTTGAAGACCGACACATCGAGGATGGCGATCTACGTCAAGCTGCTGGAGATCTACGCCCAGCGCAAGAACCTGAAGGCGTTCGAGAACACCGCGACGGACCTCTATTCGCGGACCGGTGGTGAAGGCGGTGATTGGGAGAAGGCGGCCGAAATGGGGCGTCGCCTCGATCCAGAGAATCCGCTGTATCGTGCCTCGGTCGCCAGCGGCATCCCGACCGCAGGTTTCGCTGCGGGGGCTGCGGTCGCGGCGGGTCTAGCGGCGGTGGCCACCCATGCAGGCGATTCCGGGGGCGCTCCCGATGCATCGTTCGCGGTGGCGGGGTCTGCGGCTCGCGGGTCGCTGTCGACCGAAATGCCAGTGGATGCCGGAATCGAAGCTTTGCCGGAGGTCGACGCCGGAGCGCTCGACTTCGATCTCGATGCCGGCCTCGATTTGGGTGCTGCCGCTGCGGCGGAGGCTCCCATGCCGCAAATCGACGCTGCTCTGCCCGCAGAGATCGCGGCCCACCCCCTCGAAGCGGCAGCCTCCTTCGATCTTGATGTCGGCGCGGTAACCGGGCAGGCGGTCGAGGCGGAGCCGATTTCGACGCCTGCTGCCGATCCGATGCTCGCGACCGTGATAGGTCAGGGGATGGATTTTGCGGCCGCTGATCAGGCTCTCGAGTTCGATCTTGCGCCGGATTTCAATGCCGCCCCTGTGTCGGCGGCAGGCGAAGTCAGCCTCGATCAGACCATGATTTCGCAAGATCGCACACCGGCCGCGAGCGGCATTGCAGCGGCGGATGATCTCGAAAAGACGTCTTTCGACAGCAGTCTGCTGGATTTCGATTTCAACCTCGATGGGGGTGCAAACCAGCCGGCTGCGACTCCTCCCGCGCTCGATCTCGCGAGTATCGATCTGAACCTCGAGGCAACTTCCGCAGTGCCTTTGACGCCGGAGACCGGAGCGGCCGAATTCGCGGGCATTGGTGATACGGCGCTATCCGCGAGCGACGGGTCTTCAGACGCTCCGGCTCCCGGTGCGGATGTGATCGAAGAGGTCAATACGAAGCTTGAGCTGGCCCGCGCCTACGAGGAAATGGGCGATACCGAAGGTGCTCGCGAACTCATTCAGGAAGTGTTGCGCGAGGGCTCGGCGGAGCAGCGGGAGGCGGCGGCGCGCCTGGCTGAGCGAATCGGTTAACGGTCGGGGTTGCAGTCCGCGCATTCCAAGGGGCCGCCGCCGGGCGGCCCGTTCATTTTCATGCATTCCGGATTCGTGATTGCGTTGTGGATGGCGTGCGTCGTTGTCCTGCAGGTTATGTCGCCTATGGTCCTGTCGGTTGCGGCAGGATTGTGCGCGCTTGCCGGATGGTGGTTTGCGCCTACACGTAGCCTGAAGTTGTTGCGGCGCGTGCGTTTTCTGATCCTCGCGATACTCGCGCTGTTCGCCGGATTCACTCCGGGCGAGGCGCTCTTTTCGGCGCTTCCCGAGCTCAGTCCGAGCCGCGAAGGGCTGATGTTGGCTGCCGAGCATGTGGGGCGGCTGGTTGCGGTCGTGTTGTGCGTGGCGCTGCTGCTGGAGGGAC
This sequence comes from Azoarcus sp. CIB, assembly GCF_001190925.1. Classification (NCBI taxonomy): domain Bacteria; kingdom Pseudomonadati; phylum Pseudomonadota; class Betaproteobacteria; order Rhodocyclales; family Zoogloeaceae; genus Azoarcus; species Azoarcus sp. CIB. The sequence continues at coordinate 3,407,497 of NZ_CP011072.1, read as the reverse complement.
TTCCCGTATCACGTCTCGTCGGCGGTCTGCATGCCCTGCTGCGCCCCCTGGGATGGCTCGGCCTCCCTACCGAGAGGTTGGCGGTGCGCCTGATGCTCGTTCTGCGCTACGTGGAATCGGCACCAGCGGCTGCGTGGCGCGACTGGCTCGAGGATGACGGCATCAACGGCAACGGCACCGACAGGATCGTGTTTACCCGCGAAGCCTTTGCATGGTGGGATCTGGCGGCTCTGCTCGTGGTGCTGGGCGTAGCGGCGTTGTGGTTCGGAGTAACACGATGAGAATTGCTCTTGGCGTCGAATATGCAGGCGACGCTTTTCAGGGCTGGCAGAGCCAGTCCCACGGGCAGACCGTTCAGGACCACCTCGAGGCAGCCCTCTCGGGCATGGCCGGTCACCCGGTGCGACTGCACTGTGCTGGGCGGACCGATGCCGGCGTCCATGCAACGGCGCAGGTGGTGCATTTCGACACCCAATCCGTGCGTTCGCTGCATGGCTGGGTCCGCGGTACCAATGCCCGGATGAGGGCGCCGGTCGCAGTCCGTTGGGCGGTGGAAGTCGGTGACGATTTCCATGCGCGCTTTTGTGCCGTTTCGCGCCGCTACCGCTACATCCTTTACAACTCGGCCGTGCGGCCGGCGCTCCTGGCCGGTCGCGTGGGATGGTTTCACCCGCCGCTCGATGAAGCGGCGATGGACGAGGCCGCCCGTTCCATCCTCGGCTGGCAGGATTTTTCGGCCTTCCGTGCCGCCGGGTGCCAGGCTAAATCGCCGATCAAACTCATGCACGAGGCGCAGGTGAGGCGCGACGGGGATTACATCGTCTTCGATTTCTGGGCGAATGCCTTCCTGCACCATATGGTGCGCAACCTGATCGGCTCGCTGGTCTACGTCGGCAAGGGTTGTTACCCGCCAGAGTGGATGTCCGAAGTGCTGCACTCGCGCGACCGCAGCCGCGCGGCGATGACCTTCACTCCCGACGGTTTGTATCTCGCAGGTGTCGAGTACCCCTCGCACTGGCCGCTGCCAGACGAAGGGCGTATCATCGCGCTCCCGCGTATCCCTTTCGTCTGAGTGTCCAGAACCCGAATTAAGATCTGCGGCCTGACCCGCGCCGAGGACGTGCATGCCGCCGTCGAGGCTGGCGCGGATGCAATCGGACTGGTCTTCTATCCGCCCAGCCCGCGTTTCGTCGCGTTCGAGCGTGCGGCGGAGCTGGCCGCGCTGGTGCCGCCGTTCGTCACGACGGTGGGTCTTTTCGTGAATCCCGATCCAGCCTACGTGCAGCAGGCGGTCGCGCAGGTGCCGTTGCAGCTCCTGCAGTTTCACGGCGAGGAAACGGAAGCCCTGTGTGCAGGCTTCGGTCGCCCCTGGATCAAGGCAGCGCGCGTGCGACCCGGAGTCGATCTGGTAGAATTCTCGGCTTCCCACCCGTCCGCTTCCGGATTGCTGCTCGACGCGTTTGTCGAAGGCTACGGCGGCGGCGGCAAGATCTTCGATTGGTCCCTGATTCCCGAGCGCCTTGGGCGGCCGCTGATCCTTTCCGGTGGGTTGGATCCCGATAACGTCGCCGAGGCAGTCCGCCGCGTAAGGCCGTGGGCTGTCGATGTATCCAGTGGCGTGGAGTCGGGCAAGGGTATCAAGGACGCGGCACGGATTGCCGCGTTCGTCGCTGGAGTACGCAATGCAGACGGTTGACAAGTCATACCGGTTTCCTGATTCGCGCGGTCATTTCGGGCCGTACGGCGGCGTGTTCGTGGCCGAGACGCTGATTCCTGCGCTGGACGAGCTCAAGGCCGCCTACGAGGCGTGCAGGAACAACCCGGCCTTCATGGCCGAGTTCGAATATGAGCTCAAGCACTACGTTGGCCGGCCGAGCCCGATCTACCACGCGAAGCGCATGTCGGATTCGCTCGGCGGCGCGCAGATCTACCTCAAACGCGAGGATCTGAATCACACCGGCGCGCACAAGGTGAACAACTGCATCGGCCAGGCGCTCGTTGCGCGATACATGGGCAAGCCGCGCGTGATCGCGGAGACCGGCGCCGGTCAGCATGGGGTCGCAACGGCGACGGTGGCTGCGCGCTACGGGATGGAGTGCGTGGTGTATATGGGCGCCGAGGACATGAAACGCCAGGCCGCCAACGTGTACCGCATGAAGCTCCTGGGGGCGAAGGTCGTTCCGGTCGAATCGGGCTCCAAGACGCTGAAGGACGCCCTTAACGAAGCGATGCGCGACTGGGTCACGAACATCCATAACACCTTCTATATCATCGGCACGGTGGCGGGGCCGCATCCGTACCCGATGATGGTGCGCGACTTCCAGTCAGTCATCGGCAAGGAATGCCTCGTGCAGATGCCCGAGATGGCCGGTCGCCAGCCCGATTATGTGATTGCGTGCGTCGGCGGTGGATCGAACGCGATGGGCATCTTCCATCCCTACATCGACGTTGCGGGCGTTAGGCTGATCGGCGTGGAAGCGTACGGCGAGGGGTTGGAGTCCGGGCGTCACGCGGCCAGCCTCACCGGCGGCACACCCGGCGTGCTGCACGGGAACCGCACCTACCTGCTCCAGAGCGACGACGGCCAGATCATCGAAACCCATTCTATTTCGGCCGGCCTCGACTATCCGGGCGTAGGGCCCGAGCACGCCTGGCTCAAGGACAGCGACCGTGCGGAGTATGTCGGCGTCACCGATGAGGAGGCGCTGGCCGCTTTCCATAATCTGTGTCATCTCGAAGGCATCATCCCCGCGCTCGAGTCGTCCCACGCCCTCGCGTATGCCGCGAAGCTGGCGCCGACCCTGCCGCGCGACAAGATCCTGCTAGTCAATCTCTCCGGGCGCGGCGACAAGGACATGCACACCGTCGCCGAAAAGTCCGGCATCCAGTTCTGACTCCGCGGGCCTTGACGGGCCCGCGCATCCCGATACCGCATATGTCCAGAATCCAGTCAGTTTTTCAGAGCCTGCAGGCCTCAGGGCGGCGGGCTCTGATCCCCTTCATCACTGCGGGCGACCCCGCTCCCGAACTCACCGTGCCGCTGATGCATGCGCTCGTCGATGGCGGGGCGGACATCATAGAACTGGGCGTGCCGTTCTCCGACCCGATGGCGGATGGCCCGACCATTCAGCGGGCGTCCGAGCGCGCACTCGTCAACGGGATGAGCCTGCGCAAGGTGTTCGCGCTGGTGGCCGACTTCCGTGCGACGAATTCCGATACGCCGGTCGTCCTGATGGGCTATGCGAACCCGATCGAAGCCATGGGCGTCGAACGGTTCGTCGCCGCTGCCGGCGCTGCCGGCGTGGACGGGGTTCTCGTCGTGGATTACCCGCCCGAGGAATGCGAAGCGTTTGCGCGCACGCTCAAGGCGGGCGGTATGGACCCCATCTTCCTGCTGGCGCCGACTTCCACCGAACAGCGCATCCGTGAGGTCGCGATGATCGGCAGCGGCTATATCTACTACGTTTCGCTCAAAGGGGTGACTGGTTCGGGGGCCCTCGATTTCGACGATGTCGCTGCGCGCATGCCGCAGATTCGTCAGGGCGTCGGCATGCCGGTCGGCGTCGGCTTCGGCATCCGCGACGCCGAATCGGCCCGCCGTATCGGCGAGGTGGCCGACGCGGTCGTGATCGGCAGCCGCATCATCGAAGAGATCGAAAACAGTCCGCGCGATCAGGCGGTAGCCCGGGTAAAGAACTTCGTTGAGGGCGTGCGTGCTGCGCTCGACCAGATCCAAGGAGCTCCGCGATGAGTTGGCTTCAGAAACTGCTGCCGCCGAAGATCAAGCGCGCCGAAAGCGCTGCGCGCAAGTCGATTCCGGAAGGCCTTTGGAGCAAGTGCCCGGCATGCGAGGCTGTGCTCTACCGTTCCGATCTCGAAAGCAACCAGAGCGTGTGTCCGAAGTGCGGTCACCACCAGCGCCTGCGCGCGCGGGCGCGGCTCGATCAACTGCTTGACGCGGAAGCGCGCTTCGAGATCGGTAGCGAAGTCGTGCCGGTCGATCCGCTGAAATTCAAGGACTCGCGGCGCTACACCGAGCGGCTTTCGGCAGCGAACGACGATACCGGCGAAGCTGATGCGATGGTCGTGATGCAGGGTTCCATCCTGACGGTGCCGGTCGTGGTCGCCTGCTTCGAGTTCGATTTCCTCGGCGGATCAATGGGGTCTGTCGTGGGCGAACGTTTCGTGCGCGGCGCCAAGGCGGCCCTGGAGCAGCGTCTTCCCTTCATCTGCATCACCGCCACGGGCGGTGCCCGCATGCAGGAGGGGCTCTTCTCGCTGATGCAAATGGCCAAGACCACCGCCGCGATCACTCAGCTCGCTGAGCGCAAGCTGCCGTTCCTCACCATCCTCACCGACCCCACGATGGGGGGCGTGTCGGCGAGCTTTGCCTTCATGGGCGACGTCGTGATCGCCGAGCCGGGCGCGCTGATCGGTTTCGCTGGCCCGCGCGTGATCGAGCAGACCGTGCGCGAAACCCTGCCGGAGGGTTTCCAGCGCTCCGAGTTCCTGCTCGAGAAGGGCGCGATCGACATGATCGTCGATCGGCGCGAGATGCGCTCGAAGGTCGCCGAACTCCTCACCCTGCTGACGCGCCAGCCCGCCATCGGCGTCTGATTTCCGTTCCACTTCATGCATTTTCCTGAATCCCTGAGCGGCTGGCTCGAGCTGCTCGAAAGCCGCCATACGGTCCAGATCCAGCTTGGCCTGGATCGCGTCTCCCGCGTGCGCGATGCGCTCGACGTGCGCAGCGATGCTGTGGTGATCACCGTTGGGGGTACCAACGGTAAGGGCTCGACCTGCGCCATGCTCGAGGCGATTCTGCTCGCCGCCGGGTATCGCGTCGGCTGCTACACGTCCCCGCATCTGCTGCGCTACAACGAGCGCGTGCGCATCGACGGACGCGAGGTTGATGACCAGACCTTGGTAGGCGCCTTTCGTGCCGTCGAGGAGGCGCGCGGCGAAACCCTGCTGACCTACTTCGAGCACGGAACGCTCGCCGCCTGGTGGGCATTTTGCGGTGCGCCGCTCGACGTCGTGATCCTCGAAGTCGGCCTCGGCGGGCGCCTCGACGCGGTAAATGCGATTGACCCCGACTGCGCCATCGTGACCGGCATCGCGATGGACCATATGGACTGGCTGGGCGACACGCGGGAGAAGATTGGCTTCGAGAAGGCCGGCATTTTCCGTGCGGGGCGTCCAGCAATCTGTTCCGATCCTATGGTCCCCGCCACGCTGGTCGGCCATGCACGCGCGATCGGCGCCGACCTGAAGCTGGTTGGCGAGGATTTCGGATTCAGCGGCGACCGCACTCAATGGACATGGTGGAGCAAGGGCGGTGCGCGTCGTGGGGGGCTTGCCTACCCCGCGTTGCGCGGGGCCAACCAGCTCCTGAACGCGTCGGCGGTGCTGATGACGCTGGAAACCCTGCGACAGCGGATTCCCGTGTCAATGCAGGCGGTCCGCCAGGGGCTGATGCTCGTCGAGCTGCCCGGGCGCTTTCAGGTTCTGCCGGGACGACCCTCGGTGGTGCTCGACGTCGCGCATAACCCGCAGGCGGCAGGGGTGCTGTCCGAGAACCTGTCCAACATGGGGTTCTTCCCTGAAACGTGGGCAGTCCTGGGCATGCTCGCGGACAAGGACGTAGAAGGTGTCGTGAAGCTGATCCAGGATCGCGTCGATCACTGGATGCTCGTCAGTCTTCCCGGAGCCCGCGGGCTCAGCGCAGAGCGTCTCGAACAGCGCCTCCGCAGTGTGGGCGTGCGAGGCGATATCCAGCGTTTCGAGAGCCCCGCGGAGGGTTATGCGGCTGCCCGGAAATCTGCAGGCGAGGGTGATAGAATCGTAGCCTTTGGCTCGTTCCTGACGGTCGCGGATGTGCTGGCCACCGTCCGCGCCGCTCGTCATTGAGGCTCCGCGTGACCGATAGCGACAACGTCGAACTCAAGAAGCGCGCCAGGCGTCGTTTGGTTGGGGCGGCCGCGCTGGCGCTGCTCGCCGCGATCATCCTCCCCATGGTGATGGATCAGGAGCCGAGCGCCCCGGCGCAGGATATCCAGATCACGATCCCCGACCGCGAGGCGGACAACACCCTCTCGCGCCGCATTGCCAGTCGCCCGGTGCGCGATCCCGATCCGCAACTCGCGCCTCCGCCCGAGGAGCAGCCGCCCACTCCAGGCTCATCCGAGGCGCCGAGGCAGGAAGCCGGCGCAAATGTGCCGCCTCCGCAGCGTCCGGCTCCGGCGCCCGCGACACCCGATGTGCCACGGGTCCCCGGTTCGGCAAGTGCCGCGGTCGAACCCGTGAAGCCGGCGCCGCCGGCGGCGAAGGATGCTCTAACCGATAGTGCTCGCGCCCAGGCAATTCTCGAAGGCAAGCAGGCGGTGCTTTCTCCCCCGGTGGCTGGAAGCGGCTTTGTCGTCCAGATCGGTGCCTTCGGCGATGGTGGGAAGGCTGCGTCGATTGCGGCAGACCTGAAAAGGCGGGGCTTCGCGGTCTACACTGAAAAAATCGGCGCGATGACGCGCGTGCGGGTCGGGCCGTTCGGCGGGCGCGACGACGCCGAAAAGTCCGCCCAGCGGATCCGGGCGAGCGGAATGAGCGGCTCGGTCGTGCCGAGATGAGCATGCGCAGATCACTGCGATGACGGTATTCGATTACGTATTCCTCGGCGTTCTCGCTTTGTCGGCGGCTGTCGGCATGTGGCGCGGATTGGTCAGCGAGGTGATAGCGCTGCTCGCGTGGGCGGTCGCGCTCTTTGCGGCCTGGCGCTACGCAGGCGATGCAGCGGTGCTGTTCGGCGGCATGATCGTCGAACCCGCCTGGCGCCAGATCGCCGGGTTCGCGCTGATCTTCGTCGTGGTCCTGATGCTGGCTGCCCTGTTGCGCTTCCTGCTTCGCGAACTGCTCAAGGTGGTTGGGCTGGGCACGGCCGACCGGGTGTTCGGCGCATTATTCGGTGTTGCCCGCGGCATTGCGATCGCCCTCGCGGTGGTGCTGTTGGGCGGCTTGATCGGGATTGCGCGTGAGCCGTGGTGGTCCAACGCAATGTTTGCTCCTCCGCTGGAGACGGCGGTCATCGCTGCCAAACCGTGGCTGCCCGATGTGGTGGCTACAAAGATTCGATTCAGATAGGTGCTATTCCATGTGCGGAATCATTGGGGTCGTTGCAAAATCCCCGGTCAATCAGTTGCTCTATGACGGCCTGCAGGTGCTGCAGCACCGCGGACAGGATGCGGCAGGCATCGCGACGTCGGAGGGGGGGCGCTTCCTGATGCACAAGGGGCCGGGGCTCGTGCGCGACGTGTTCCGCACGCGCAACATGCGCAATCTGGTGGGCAATTGGGGTATCGGCCATGTCCGCTATCCGACTGCGGGGTCGGCGTGCAATCCTGCCGAAGCGCAGCCTTTCTACGTCAATTCGCCCTTCGGCCTGCTGCTCGCCCATAACGGCAACCTGACGAATTCCGAGGAACTGAAGCGCGAGATGTTCCTCTCGGACCTCCGCCACATCAACACCAATTCCGATTCGGAGGTGCTGCTGAACGTGCTCGCGCACGAACTGCAGGCCGCTGCCAAGGGCTTCAAGCTCGACGAGGATGCCGTGTTCCGCGCCGTGGCGGGTGTGCATCGCCGCTGCCGTGGTGCTTACGCCGTCGTCGTGATGATTGCTGGCTTCGGCCTGCTCGCGTTCCGCGATCCGTTCGGTATTCGTCCGCTGGTTGTCGGGCGCAATGATGTCGACGGCGGCCATGAGTGGGTCGTGGCGTCCGAGTCGGTTGCGATGGACGTGCTTGGCTTCAAGACGCTGCGCGACGTGGCGCCGGGCGAGGCGATCCTCATTGACACACAGGGAAATTTCCGCAGCCGCCAGTGTGCGGAAAAGACCGTCGAAGCGCCGTGCATGTTCGAGTTCGTGTACCTCGCGCGCCCGGACTCGGTGATCGACGGAGTGTCGGTATACGAGTCACGCGTGAAGATGGGCGAATTCCTCGCCGACAAGCTCAAGCGCGTCGTGCCCCACGCGGAGATCGATGTCGTGATCCCCATCCCCGATTCCAGCCGTCCTGCTGCGATGGAGATGGCGCACCGGTTGAACCTCCCGTACCGCGAAGGCTTCGTGAAGAACCGCTACATCGGGCGCACCTTCATCATGCCCGGCCAGGCGACCCGGCGTAAGTCGGTGCGCCAGAAGCTCAACACCATCCCGCAGGAATTCAGGGGAAAGAAGGTGCTGCTGGTCGACGACTCGATCGTCCGCGGTACCACGAGCCGCGAGATCGTCACCATGGCCCGCGACGCCGGCGCGGTGAAGGTGTACCTCGCTTCTGCGGCGCCGCCGGTTCGCTATGCGAACGTATACGGCATCGACATGCCGACCCGAGCCGAGCTTATCGCGGCCGATCGCAGCGAGGAAGAGATCTGTCGCGTCATTGGAGCGGACGGACTGATTTATCAGGATATCAGCGATCTCAAGGCTGCCGTACGGGCGGTCAATCCCGCGATCAAGTTCTTCGAGACGTCCTGTTTCGACGGCTCCTACATAACCGGCGACATCACGCCCGAATACCTGAACGGCGTCGAGAACCAGCGTGCCGAGAACAAATCGGGCGACGACGGCGAAGGCGGACAACTCGACCTGAACCTGGTTGCCAACCAGGACAGTTGAGCAGAAATGAGCGACTACGAGTTCGACACCCTGGCGGTGCGCGCGGGCATAGCGCGCAGCCAGTTCAATGAACACAGCGAAGCCCTCTATCTGACGTCGAGCTTCGTCTTCGAGAGCGCCGCGCAGGCCGCAGCCCGGTTCTCGGGCGCGGATGAAGGCAACGTCTACGCGCGCTTCACGAATCCGACCGTGACGGCGATGCAGCAGCGTCTTGCCGCCCTCGAAGGTGCCGAAGCCTGCGTCGCTACCGCCTCGGGCATGTCCGCGATCCTGTCGCTTGCGATGGCGACCCTGCAGGCCGGTGACCACGTGGTTGCGTCGATGGGTCTCTTCGGGGCGACGCAACAGCTCTTCGGGACGATTCTCGCGAAGTTCGGCATCGAGACGACCTTCGTGCCCGCGACCGACTCGGATGCCTATCGCGCTGCGATCAAGGCGCGCACGCGGCTCTTTTTCATCGAGACGCCGTCGAACCCCCTTACCGAGGTCATCGACATCGCCGCGGTGGCAGACATCGCGCATTCCTGCGGTGCGATTTTCGCTGTCGACAATTGTTTCTGCACGCCTGCGCTGCAGCGCCCGCTCGAACTGGGGGCCGACGTCGTCGTGCATTCCGCGACGAAATACCTCGATGGCCAGGGCAGGGTGCTGGGCGGTGCAGTCGCCGGCAAGAAAGTCATCGTCGACGAAGTGCTGAAATTCCTGCGCACGGCAGGACCGTCGATTTCGCCCTTCAATGCGTGGGTGATTCTGAAGGGGCTGGAAACCCTGCGCATTCGCATGGATGCACAGTCGGCGGCCGCGCTCGAACTAGCGCACTGGCTCGAGCAGCAAGCAGGAGTCGAGAGGGTGTATTACCCCGGCTTGGCCTCCCATCCGCAGCACGAACTCGCGATGCGGCAGCAGAAGTCCGGCGGCGCGATTGTCAGTTTCGAGGTCGCCGGAGGGCGTGAGGGCGCATGGCGGGTCGTGGATTCGACCCGCATGATCTCGATCACCGCGAACCTTGGCGATGCGAAGACCACCATCACCCATCCGGCGTCCACGACGCATGGGCGCATCAGTGCCGAAGCGCGTGCTGCGGCAGGCATTACCGAGGGATTGCTGCGGATCGCTGTCGGCCTGGAGGCGGTCGAGGACTTGCGCGCGGATCTCGCGCGCGGCTTGGCGGGCTGACAGCCGTCGCGGCGGCGGGTGCTTGGCACTCGCCTTGTGGCCCGCGGAATTTCCTCAAGGGCCGGGGCGGAAGTCCGTTCCGTCCCAAAGCAGCCAACTCGCCGTTCCGCGCCAGTCGGAGAGGACCCAGCGCTCGCAGGCCCGGCCATCCACCTGATGTAGATGGCGTGCTGGCCGGTGCGTGTGGCCGTGAATGAGTGTCGGGTAATCGTGGGCTCGCAGCAGGGCATCCACGGCTGCCGCGTTAACATCCATGATGTCCACGGCCTTTTCCTGCTTGGCCGTTTCGCTGTGCCGGCGTAGGCCCTCGATTACCCGCTTGCGTTCTTCGAGGGGGCGGGCAAGAAATGCTCTTTGCCACTGCGGGTCGCGGACCTGTTGCCGGAAAGCCTGGTAGGCATGGTCGTCGGTGCACAGGCTGTCGCCGTGGGTGAGCAGCACCCGCCGGCCATCGAGATCGACTACCGTCGGATCCGCGAGGATGATCAGCCCGGCATCGCGGGCAAAGTGCTCTCCGACGAGGAAGTCGCGATTTCCGGCAACAAAGCCGATCTGCGTACCCCGTGACGCAAGTGTCGCAAGGGCCTCCCCGATCTCGCGAGTCAGCGGAGAATCGCGATCATCGTCACCGGCCCAGTACTCGAACAGATCCCCGAGGATGTACAGCGCGCCCACCTCGCGCGCCTGCCCTGCAAGCAGGGCGAGGAACGCGCGGGTGTTGTCCGGGCACTGGTCCGCGAGGTGCAGATCCGCGATGAATAGGGCCGACATGCGCGTTCGGAATTCTGAGACGGATCGGCCCGGCGAAATCAGACGATTTCGGCGCGTTCGATGAGGACGTCCTCGACCGGCACGTCCTGGTGGAAGCCGCTCGAACCCGTAGGGACTGAGCGGATGCTGTTCACGACGTCCATGCCTTCGGTGACCCGGCCGAATACGCAGTAGCCCCAGCCTTGCATATCCTGCGAGCGGAAATTGAGGAAATCGTTATCGACGACGTTGATGAAGAACTGGGCCGTGGCGGAGTGGGGCGCCTGGGTGCGGGCCATCGCGATCGTGCCCGTCAGGTTCTTCAGGCCGTTGTCGGCCTCGTTCTTGATCTGCTCGCCGGTAGGCTTCTGCTTCATGCCGGGCTCGAAACCGCCGCCCTGGATCATGAAGTTCTTGATCACGCGATGGAAGATCGTGTTGTCGTAATGGCCGGCGCTGACGTAGTCGAGGAAGTTCTTGACCGTTTCCGGTGCCTTGTCGGCGTCGAGTTCGAGGGTAATCGTGCCGTGATTCGTATGAAGCTTGACTGCCATGTGGGGCTCCTTGGGGATCGTTACTTGGTTTGGCCGGTCTTGGCGGCCTCGACGAGGCGGACCGACTCGATGATCATCGGTTCCGCAGGGACATCGCGCATGCCGCGAACGAGCCCGGTGCGCATCTTGCCGATCTTCTGCACGACGTCCATGCCGCTCGTGACCTTGCCGAACACGGCATAGCCCCAGCCGTCGCGCGACGGGTAATCGAGGAAGCTGTTGTCAGCGAGGTTGACGAAGAACTGCGCGGTCGCGGAATGGGGGTCGGAGGTCCGTGCCATGGCAAGCGTCCCCGTTTCGTTGCGCAGCCCGTTCTTGGCTTCATTCTCGATCGGTGCGCGCGTGGGCTTCTGGCTCAGCGATCCGTCGAAGCCACCGCCCTGGATCATGAAACCGTCGATGACGCGGTGGAAGATCGTGCCGTTGTAGTGCCCGCTCTTCGCGTACTCAAGGAAGTTCTCTACCGATTTGGGCGCCTTGTCCGCAAACAGTTCGAGGAGGATCGTCCCCTGGTTGGTGCGCATTTCGACAACGGGATTGGCGGCCTGTGCGACGGCGCACCAGATGAAAAGGAACAGGCTTGCGAAAAAGCGCTTCATGTCGACCTTCCGTTCGGGAGTGAAATTGTGTGATGGCCGTCAGGCCTTGCCTTCATAGACGATCTTCCAGCGACCGCCTTCCTTGAGCCAGTACTGGCGCTTGCGGACTCGGTCGGACAGGTCGTCGCTGCGATAGTCCTGCTCGAAGGTCACGACCACGATGTCGTCTCGCCCCGGATTCCGGAACATGCTCAATTTGTCGAGGCGCACCTTAATCCATTGGCGGCTCGCCGCGACCTTGCGCTTCTGCTCCGACCATTCCGCGAGATTCTGGGTGTCGCTGCGGAATTCCTTCGAATAGTGCGAGAGGTAACGGCCCACTTCGCCGGTTTTTTCCCAGTCCCGGCGCCAGTCTTCGATCGCAAGCTGCAGGTTGCGGCGTTCGGCCTGCCAGTCGTCCAGCGACAGCCATTCGATCTCGTTGCTGATGATCACCGGCGTAAGCCCGGGCTCGACGAAGTTCGAAAGCTTGAGAAAGTCCTGATTCGCGAGCGTGACACAGCCCTCGGAAGAAAGCGGCGGGCGGGCGTAGGTGTTGCTCGGCGTTCCGTGCAGCCAGATTCCGTGTCCGGTGCGGCCGAGCCGTCGATCCCACTCGTTGGGGTAATTGATCGGGAAGGCGCCGCTGCCGTATAGATCCGGCAGCTTGGCCTGCTCGATGAAGGAGGTCACTTCATACACGCCGAGCGGAGTCTTGTTGTCGCCCTCGACGCGCTTGTCCGTGCCGGCCTTGCCGTGACTGATGTAGTAGTCTGCGACGAAGCGCGGCTTTCCGCCCTCGTTGGCGTATACGTACAGGCGTGCGCGCTTGGTATCGACGACGACCGCGAAGCGCTGGTCCGGTCCCATCTGCAGGAGGTAGCGCGGGATGTAGCTCGCCGCGGCGGGCCGCTCGCGATAGGCGCGCAGACGCGCGATGGCCTCGTCACGCAGTTCAGTGACCCGTTCGGCGGGCGCGGGCGCGTTGCCGAACGTCGAGATCGGTTTGGAGCGGGCCAGCAACAGGTCGCCCTTGATCAAGTGGGCAAGCCGGAAATTGGGGTAGGCGCGCAGTACTTCCTCGGTGCGTTCGAGTGCCGCGTCTAGTCGGTTCGCTTCGATCTCGGTGAAGACGTAGTCGAGCGATGCATCCGGCCCGGAATCCGAGATGCCGCGTGGAACGGGGGCGGCGGCGGCGGCCAGCGGCAGGGTTGCCGCGGCCAGTGTTAATAGCATTCGGACGAATCCTATTCGTCCGATTGTTACGCCCGTCATCCTCCGACGCGCTCCTGGCGGATGCGCCACGAACCGTTACGTTTGACGAGTTCGAGCGTCTTGGTCGAGCTGGAGCTGAAGCCGGCTGACTCGTAGTTCTGACGGAAACGTACCGTTGCCACTTCGCCATCGACCTTCGTGTCAGGTTTCGCGATCTCGACGGCAATGCGGCCCGGTTTGCCGACGCGCTGCTCGCGCTCGTCTTCCCACACCTTGCGGGGCACGCCGCCCGGGGTACGGAACTCCTTGTCGTAGAAGCCAAGGTAAGCCTTCACGTCCTTGCGCGACCACGCCTTGGCCCACGCTTCGACGGTCTGCAGCGCTTCGCGTTCGGCACTGGCGTCGGCTGCCGCGGGTTCCGGTGTTGCCGCTCGGGCAGTTTGCGCTGCGGCGGCTGCAGGTGCGGGCGATGCGGCTGGGACTGTCGGTGCAGCCGCGGCGGCCGGTGCTGCAACAGCTGCTGCCGGCTTGGCCGTGGGGGCAGCCGCAGCAGTGGATGGCACTGGCGTGGCGGAGGCTGCCGGAGATGCAGCGACGGCGGCTGCGGCCGGTGCCGGGGCGGGTGCCGCAGTCGGCGCCACGGCGGCAGTGCGTGGCGGTGCGGTCTGCCCCGCAACTCGCGTTCGCGAACCGGAGGACATCATTTCGCGGATCAACGCGAGCTTGGACTGTGCACCCGTGTTCGCCGAGTCCAGTTGCAGGGCCTTGTCGTAGGCCTGACTCGCGAGGCGTGCGTAGACGTCGCCGAGGTTCTCGTGTGCGGTCGCATAGCTCGGGTGGGTGCGGATCGCCATTTCGAGGGCTGAGCGCGCCTTGTCGTACTGGCGCTGTTGAGCGTACAGGACGGCGAGGTTGTTGTAGGGCTCGGGCAGTTCTGGGAAATCCTCGGTGAGCTTCTGGAATACCGCGACGGCTTCGTCCTGGCGGTTGAGCTCAGTAAGGGCGATTCCCTTGAGGAAACGCGCCTGCGGTTCCTTGGCATTGCCTGCGAGCACCCGGTCGGCCATTGCCAGCGCCTGCGCATGCTGGCCCTGATTCACGAGCGTTTGAATCTGGGCGACGTTGTCGGCCGCATGCAGCAGCGGAGCCACGCCGAGGCCGACGATGAGGGCCATCACGGCCAGGGCTGAATTGGGACGCATGTTCATTGTGTTAGAATCGCTCGGTTTCCGTTGATCCACGCGGACTTAACGCGACATTCTATCAAATAACGGGAGTCGCATCACGGCGGGGTAGCAGTGCCGGCGCGAACGTGGCGGCCCTCCCCGACGCTTTCCGCATTGCGCTTCGCTCTTGCGCGGAATACCGTCCCGTCGAATGCTGTCTTTCTGTGCCGCCTTGCGGAAAATGCCATGCTTCAGATCCACAACACACTGACGCGAAAGAAAGAAATCTTCGTTCCGATCGAGCCTGGAAAGGTTCGGATGTATGTTTGTGGCATGACTGTGTATGATTTTTGCCACCTCGGTCATGCTCGTGTGATGGTCGTGTTCGATTTGGTCGCGCGCTGGCTGCGGGCGAGCGGGCTCGATCTCGTGTATGTCAGGAACATCACGGATATTGATGACAAAATCATTCGTCGTGCTGGTGAGAACGGCGAATCGATCCGTTCGCTGACCGACCGGTTCATCGCCGCGATGCACGAGGATGCCGACGCGCTCGGCGTGATGCGGCCCGACCATGAGCCGCGTGCGACGGAGTATGTGGGGCAGATGCAATCCCTGATCGAGCGGCTGCACCATAAGGGACTCGCATACGTCGCCGAGAATCGCGACGTATGCTACTCGGTGCGCAAGTTCGACGGTTACGGCAAGCTGTCGGGCAAGTCGGTGGACGAGCTGCGCGCCGGCGAGCGTGTGGAGATTGCGGGCGAGAAGCACGATCCGCTCGATTTCGTGCTGTGGAAGCATGCACGCACCGAAGAGCCGACGGAGGTGAAGTGGGCGTCTCCGTGGGGCGAGGGGCGCCCCGGCTGGCACATCGAATGCTCCGCGATGAGTTCGGACCTGCTCGGCGAGCATTTCGACATCCACGGCGGCGGGCAGGACCTGCAGTTTCCGCACCACGAAAACGAAATCGCGCAGTCGGAGGGTGCCCACGGGCACACCTTCGTGAACTACTGGATGCACAACGGCTTTGTCCGCGTCGATGACGAGAAGATGTCGAAGTCGCTCGGCAATTTCTTCACGATTCGCGATGTGCTGAAGAAGTACGACGCCGAGGTGGTGCGCTTCTTCATTTTGCGCGCCCACTATCGCAGTCCGCTCAATTATTCGGACGCGCATCTCGAGGATGCCCGTCAGGCCCTCACGCGCTTGTACACGGCGCTGCGCAACGTCGTGCCAGCGGATGCACCGGTCGACTGGGAGGAGGCGCACGCGCGGCGTTTTCGCGAAGCGATGGACGACGACTTCAATACCGCCGAGGCGGTCGCCGTGCTGTTCGATCTCGCGAACGAAGCGAACCGCAGCGGCTCCGCGGCCATGGCGGCACAGCTGAAGGGCTTGGGTGGGGTGCTCGGCCTGCTCGGACGCGATCCTCTTGCCTTCCTCCAGAGCAGCACTTCGGAAACGGGGGGTGACGAGGCGGTTGAGATCGAGGCACTGATCGAGCAGCGCATCCAGGCCAAGAAGGCGAGAAATTTTGCCGAGGCGGACCGCATTCGTGCTGACTTGCTGGCACGTGGCATCGCGCTCGAGGATACGCCGCAGGGGACTCTGTGGCGGCGCGCGTAGGCGCTTGATGGTTTTGCGCCCCGCTATGCGGGGTGCAAACGGATGGCGGCAAGCGGGTTCGGATCGCTTGCGCCGCGGTTTCCCGCCGCGCGAGCGATCCGTGGGCGGCGTCAGCCGCCGAAGAACTCCTTCACCTTGTCCATCCAGGACTTGGCCTTGGGGTTGTGGCGATCGGCATCGCCGCGTGACACTTCCTCGAATTCCCGCAGCAGTTCCTTCTGACGCTCGGTAAGGTTTACCGGGGTCTCGACGACGACGTGGCACATCAGGTCGCCGTGCGCCTGCGAGCGCACGTTGCGGATGCCTTTACCGCGCAGGCGGAAGACTCGCCCGCTCTGCGTCTCGGCGGGGATCTTGAGGCGTGCCATGCCCTCGAGCGTCGGAATTTCGATCTCTCCGCCCAGCGCGGCGGTCGTGAAGCTGATCGGCATCTCGCAGTGCAGGTCGTCGTGGTCGCGCTGGAACACCGAGTGCTGCCGGATGTGGATCTCGACGTAGAGGTCGCCCGGGGGGCCGCCATTGACGCCGGGCTCGCCGTGGCCCGCATGGCGCAGGCGCATGCCTTCGTCGATGCCCGCGGGAATCTTCACTTCAAGCGTCTTCTGGCGCTTCACGCGACCGGCGCCGCCGCAGTCGCGGCAGGGGTCGGGGATGATGCGACCGGTGCCGTGGCACTTCGGGCAGGTCTGCTGGATCGAGAAGAAACCCTGCTGGATGCGCACCTGGCCCGCGCCGCCGCAGGTGGGGCAGGGCTTGGGCTGGGTGCCGGGCTTTGCGCCGCTGCCGTGGCAGGTGTCGCACTCTTCCACGGTCGGAATGCGGATTGTCTTTTCCGCGCCGCGTGCGGCTTCTTCCAGCGAGATCTCGAGGTTATAGCGCAGGTCTGCGCCACGATAGACATTCGAGCGGCCGCGTCCGCCGCTTCCGCCGAAGATGTCCCCGAAGATGTCCGAAAACGCGTCGGAAAAACCGTCGAAGCCCTGGCCGCCGGGTCCCGCGCCGGCCGATGGATCGACGCCGGCGTGGCCGTAGCGGTCGTAGGCGCCGCGCTTCTGTGCGTCGGAGAGGATCTCGTAGGCTTCCTTGGCCTCCTTGAACTTGTCCTCGGCGTCCTTGCTTTCCGGATTGCGGTCCGGATGGTGCTTCATGGCCAGCTTGCGGTAGGCCTTCTTGATTTCGTCGTCCGAGGCGTCGCGATTGACACCCAGTACGTCGTAGTAATCCCGTTTCGTTGCCATTTCCTGTCGCTCAGGCTGGGGTGGCCGCACGGGCCTCCCTGTCATGCAAAGGCCGAGCCTGCCGGAAATGCTGCTCCGGCGTCGGCTCGGCCATCATCTCGCCGCCCGGCGAGCGATCACTTCTTGTCTTTGACTTCGGTGAACTCGGCGTCCACGACGTCGGCGTCGGCCGCCTTCGATCCGCCCGACGCGCCGCCTGCGGCACCCGCTGCGCCGGCTTCGGCGCCCTGGGTCTGCGCGTACATCTGTTCGCCGAGCTTCTGACTGGCCATCGCGAGGGCTTGGGTCTTGGCTTCGATCGTGGCCTTGTCGTTGCTCTTCAGCGACTCCTCGGCCTCCTTGATCGCGGCTTCGATCTTTCCCTTCTCGTCGGCATCGATCTTGTCGCCGTACTCGGTGAGCGACTTCTTCACCGAATGCACCAGCGCGTCGCATTGGTTGCGCGTGTCGACCAGTTCGTGGGCCTTCTTGTCCTCTTCGGCGTGCGCAGCGGCGTCTTGCACCATGCGCTGGATCTCGTCGTCCGAGAGGCCCGAATTGGCCTGGATCTTGATCTTGTTCTCCTTGCCGGTGGCCTTGTCCTTGGCCGATACGTGCAGGATGCCGTTTGCGTCGATGTCGAACGTGACCTCGATCTGCGGCATGCCGCGCGGCGCCGGCGGGATGTCGGACAGGTTGAACTGGCCGAGGCTCTTGTTGCCGGCGGCCATTTCGCGCTCGCCCTGCAGGACGTGGATCGTCACGGCGTTCTGGTTATCGTCCGCGGTCGAGAACACCTGCGAGGCCTTGGTGGGGATCGTCGTGTTCTTCTGGATCAGCTTGGTCATGACACCGCCCAGGGTTTCGATGCCGAGCGACAGCGGGGTGACGTCGAGCAGCAGCACGTCCTTGACTTCGCCCTGCAGCACGCCGCCCTGGATTGAGGCGCCGACCGCGACGGCCTCGTCCGGGTTCACGTCCTTGCGCGGATCCTTGCCGAAGAATTCCTTGACCTTCTCCTGCACCTTGGGCATGCGCGTCATGCCGCCGACGAGGATCACGTCGTCGATGTCGGAGACCTTCATGCCCGCGTCCTTGAGTGCGATGCGGCACGGTTCGATGGTACGCTCGACGAGGTCGTCCACCAGCGACTCGAACTTCGCGCGAGTGATCTTGATCGCAAGGTGCTTCGGACCGGTCGCGTCGGCAGTGACGTAGGGCAGGTTCACCTCGGTCTGCTGCGACGACGAAAGCTCGATCTTGGCCTTTTCGGCCGCCTCCTTCAGGCGCTGCAGCGCGAGCACGTCGTTCTTGAGGTCGACGCCCTGTTCCTTCTTGAACTCGGTGACGATGTAGTCGATCAGGCGCTGGTCGAAGTCCTCGCCGCCGAGGAAGGTGTCGCCGTTGGTCGCGAGCACTTCGAACTGGTGTTCGCCGTCGATGTCGGCGATCTCGATGATCGAGATGTCGAAGGTGCCGCCGCCGAGGTCATACACGGCAATCTTCGAGTCGCCCGGCTTCTTGTCCATGCCGAACGCGAGCGCTGCGGCGGTCGGCTCGTTGATGATGCGCTTGACTTCGAGGCCGGCGATGCGGCCGGCGTCCTTGGTCGCCTGGCGCTGGCTGTCATTGAAGTAGGCCGGTACGGTGATGACGGCTTCGGTGACTTCCTCGCCGAGGTAGTCTTCGGCGGTCTTCTTCATCTTGCGCAGCACTTCGGCGGAGACCTGCGGCGGGGCGATCTTCTTGCCGCGCACTTCGACCCAAGCGTCGCCGTTGTCGGCTTTGGCGATCGTGAAGGGCATCAGGTCGATGTCCTTCTGCACTTCCTTTTCCTCGAAGCGGCGGCCGATCAGGCGCTTCACCGCGAACAGGGTGTTCCTGGCGTTCGTGACCGCCTGACGTTTGGCCGGTGCGCCGGTCAGGATTTCGCCGTCCTCCGCATACGCGACGATCGATGGCGTCGTGCGCGCGCCTTCGGAGTTTTCGATGACCTTGGGCTTGCCGCCTTCCATTACGGAAACGCAGCTGTTGGTGGTGCCCAGGTCGATGCCGATGATCTTGCCCATGTCAGTTCCTTTCGGGTGAGGGGGAAGCCGGGGAGGCGGGCGGTTTGCTCCGCTCGGGGCCTCGGCTTGCCGGATTGCGCTGTCAGTTAGTTAGGGGTGTCGTCGTCGATTTCAAGTGGTGTCCCGAACTCAGGCACTCTTGCTCTTGGAGACGGTTACCATTGCCGGACGCAGCACGCGCTCGTGCAGCAGGTAGCCCTTCTGCAGCACGCTCACCACGGTGTTCGGTTCGCCGTCGCCCTCGACCATTGCGATGGCCTGGTGGCGGTTGGGGTCGAACTTACTTCCGACGGGGTTCTCGTCGGTCACGCCGGCGTTCTGGAAGGCGGCGGTGAGCTGTTTCAGGGTCAACTCGACACCTTCGCGAAGACTTTCGATCGTCTGGTTTTCCGTCGCCAGGGCGGCTTCAAGGCTGTCCTTGACCGGCAGCATGGCATTTGCGAACTTTTCCGCCGCGAACTTCGACGCCTTGGCGATGTCTTCCTGCGCACGCCGCCGGATATTTTCGCTATCGGCTTTGGCTCGCAGCCAGGCATCGTGATGCTCGGCGGCCTTCAGCTCGGCCACGCGCAGCGACTCCTCGAGGCTGGGCATCGTGTCGCCCATGGGCTCGGCGGTCGTTTCGTTCTGGGGGGCGTTGCCGGATTGTTCTGCGGTGGCCTGCAGCAGCTCTTCGGGGGCCTCGGCGGAGGGCTTGTTTTCCTGCATGGGGTGGAACTCCCTGTGTTCGTTCGACGGGCGTGAGATTGGGTCGGGTGTTCCCGTTTCAAGGGGATGGTTACAAAAATTTGTCGGGTTGCCGGTGTGCGCCTGCATATGTCAGGATTAAAGTCCGCACAGCGACTTGAAAGTCGCGCGAGAGGCTGGGTCCGGATCACACATGAGCGAGATGCCGCTGACAATCGGGAAGTACCGCATCGTGAAGGAGGTGGGCCGCGGTGCGACGGCGGTCGTCTATATGGCGGAGTCCGCCGATTGGCCGGTGCCGGTCGCCGTCAAGCTGATCCGTTTCAACGACAAGTCGAAGGACGAGTCGAAGTGGAACCGGCGCCTGCTGAAGTTGCTCAAGGCGGAAAGGGCGGTTTCGACGCGCCTCGATCATCCGCACATCATCCACGTGCACGACGTCGTGATCGAAGCCGAGCAGTCCTACGTCGTCATGGAGTATTTCCCGGGAGAATCGCTCGAGCGCTATTGCAGCTTCGAGCGCATGCTGCCGGTGCACCGGGCGATCGGGATCGTGTTCAAGTGCTGCATGGCGCTCGACTACGCCTATCGGCAGGGCATCGTCCATCGCGACATCAAGCCGGCGAACATCCTCGTCGATGATCAGGACAACGTGAAGATCACGGACTTCGGTCTCGCGCTGAACATCAGCAAGAAGGTGGAGTCGGACTCGACCTTCATCATGGGAGTCGGTTCGCCGGCCTACATGAGTCCGGAGCAGATCAAGGGCTATCAACTCAATCAGAAGACCGATCTTTATTCGCTCGGGGTCGTGCTGTTCAATCTCCTCACCGGACGACTGCCTTTCCGGGCGAGCAATCCGGCGCAGCTGATCTACAAGATCATCAATGTCGATCCGCCGCGGGTCTCGCAGCTCAATCCCGAGTTGCCCGACCAGATCGATGGCGTGATCCGCAAGGCGCTCGAAAAGGACCTGTATTCGCGCTACAAGAACGGTGCAGAGTTTGCCAAGGAGCTCTCGGCGGTGCGCTATCAGCTGGTCGACGATACCTTTGTGCCGCCCGACACTAGCCGCTTCTCGCTGCTGCGCAAGCTGGCTTTCTTCACCGAGTTCGATGACATCGAGCTGTGGGAGGTGTTGCGCATTTCGTCGTGGCGCGTCGTCGATGGCGGAACGACGCTGATTCGCGAGGGCGATGCGGACCAGCGCTTCGGCGTTGTCGTCGATGGCGAGGTGGAGGTGTCGGTCGATGGCCGGCGTGTGAGTCGCCGCGGCGTGGGCGAGGTGTTCGGCGAGATCGCGTGGCTCGACAGCGTCCAGCATCGTCACATGACGACGGTCACCTCGGTGAATTCGACGATCTATCTCGAGGTCAACCCTTCCGCGTTGGCGCTCGCAACCGACGAGTTGCGCGAGCTGTTCCGCACGATGCTGGCTACGGTCGCCGTTCGGCGCCTCGGTGAAGCGCTGCGCGAACTCTCGGCAAACGGCGAGCCGGCAATGGCTGGCAAGTTCACCGCCTCGGGGCTCGACCTGCAGCTGGTCGAGGACTGAAGCCCCGGCTCCTGCAGGCCTATATGCTCAGGTCGACCTGGCTGACGGTACCGGTGGTGCCGTCCTCCCGCAGATAGATGCTGGTGGAGCGCATCACGCCAAGCGTGTCGTTCGCTGCTCCGCGCAACTCGAACGGCGTGGCGACCCTCCCCAGGTAGAGTGCGCCGACGGCGGCTTCCGACGCCGTCACGACGCTGCCGGCGCCGTCGGCAGTCGGGGTCCAGATGCGGAGATCGGCAAATTTCGCGTCGGCTTCGTCGATCCAGCCGCTGCCGTCGGTATCGAGCGCTGCCAGTTCGGCGAAGCCGTCGCCGGTTGTCGGCCCGAAAAGTTCGGCGCCGTCGTCGATGCGGCCGTTCAGATTGCGGTCAATGGCGAGGTAGCCGCGACCACCGCCAAGCATCGGCACGTCTTCGGTCTTGCCGTCGGCATCGAGGTCAAAGGCGAAACGCACGTCTGAAAGCTGGGCGGACGTGCCGGCAAAATCGAGCACCAGCGGGTCCTTCACGCGCGCATCGCCAAGACGCACCTGGACGTTCGAGGTTTCGGCATACGCGCGTTCCATCTCCAGTTCCAGATTGAAGCGGATTTCCTGGCCGTCAGTGGTCCTGACAACGCCCGCGGCTTCGAAGCTCGTGTATTCGTATTCCTGAGACACCGAGCGAAAGTCGTACTCGATGCCGAATCCCGCGCGTCGCGGGGCGTCCGCGCGGCGGCCTTCGGCGGGCGGCTGCTCGATGACTGCCGCTGCAGCCTGATCAGCGTGGAAATCGCTTGACTGCAGGGTGTGGATCGCGCGCCCCGTCAGTGCCTCGATCAGGTGCTTGAGGAAGCGGAATCGCGGGTCGAGGCCGTCTTCCCCGGAATCGTTCTCCGCAGCCTCGGCCTCCTGGGCCTCGAGGGCATCCCTGGAAATTTGCACCTCGGGCCGCACGCCCGCGCTTGCGGCGACGCCGATGCCGTTGTTCCGCCCCGCGCTGGCGGGACGTTCGCCGACCCACATCTCGAGCCGCTCCGAGGTCTCGCGGCGACTGAAGGATAGGTGCGAAGCCTGAAGCTGAATGTCTGCCGATGCAATTTTCATGACGGTTCCCTGCGACCCACTCAAGCGCAGGTTTTAACGGCAGATTTCGGAAAAACTTCAGGCCGGTCGCGGCACTTTCCGTACATGCCCCTCGCGCTGGCCCGCTGCGGGCCGCGGTCAGTCGCGGTGATGCCGGAACCGCGCC
The DNA here is from genome assembly GCF_001190925.1 of Azoarcus sp. CIB. NCBI lineage: Bacteria > Pseudomonadati > Pseudomonadota > Betaproteobacteria > Rhodocyclales > Zoogloeaceae > Azoarcus > Azoarcus sp. CIB. Next base: position 3,385,004 of record NZ_CP011072.1, on the reverse strand, counting down.
CGGATGCGGGTGTCCTCCGAGTCGGCGAGCGCGAGTTCGTGTCGCGGATCCATTGTCAGCACGTCGCGCCGGCAACGCGCGCGCGCTGGGCGCTGGCGGCGAGGTCCTGTGGCCCCGCGGGCGGGCGGGTCAACCAGTTGCCGAGGTTGTCGCGCACGATGTCGGTCAGCGCCGTGATCCAGTCGTCACGCTCGTTCAGGCACGGGATGTAGTGGAATTCCTTCCCGCCGCACGACAGGAACGCATGGCGGCATTCCATTGCGATCTCCTCGAGCGTCTCCAGACAGTCCGCCGGAAAGCCCGGACACATCACGTCGACGCGTTCCGTGCCTTGGCGCGCCATCGCTTCGAGCGTTGGCTGGGTGTAGGGTTTGAGCCATTCGGCCTTGCCGAAGCGCGACTGGAAGGTCAGTTGCCAACGGTCGTCCGTCAGTCCGAGTTCCCTGGCGAGCAGGCGTGCCGTCACGTGGCATTCGCAGTGATAGGGGTCGCCGAGGTCGAGCGATCGCCGCGGGATGCCGTGAAAGCTCATGACCAGCTTGTCGCCCTCGCCATTCTTCATCCAGTGGTCGCGCACGCTCTGGGCGAGCGCCGCGATATAGCCCGGGTGGTCGTGGAAACTGCGCACGTAGCGGATTTCGGGCTGGTTGCGCCAGTGCACGAAGCAGTTCGCGACTTCGTCCAGCACGCTTGCGGTCGTGCTGGCGGCAAATTGCGGATACATCGGAACGATCAGGATGCGGTTGCAGCCGTCAGCCTTCATGCGGTTCAGCACGTCCGGCACCGAGGGCGAACCGTAGCGCATCGCCCATTCGACCTGTAGGCCCACGATATCGCGATGGCCAAGGTAGCCTGCAAGCAGCTTCGTCTGACGCTCGGTATGCACCTTCAGCGGTGACCCTTCGTCCATCCAGATCGTCGCGTATTTGGCGGCGGACTTCCGCGGGCGGGTGTTCAGGATGATGCCGTTGAGGATGGGCCACCAGACCGGGGCGGGGATCTCGACAACCCGCGGGTCGGACAGGAACTGCTTGAGGTATGGGCGGACGGCTGCGGCGGTGGGGGCAGCGGGGGAGCCCAGGTTGACGAGCAACACGCCCGTGCGTGCAGGTGTGCCATGCGTCCAGGCGGGTTCGGGCCAGTAACGGGCCATGCTGATCCTTGTGTGATTGCGGCGCGTCGCTCAGTTCGCGTTCGACAGCGCGTTCGAGAGTAGGCGAGCCGTGATGTCGACGATGGGAATCACACGATCATAAGCCATGCGTGTCGGTCCGATCACGCCGACCGAGCCGACGATGCGGCCGTTGACCTCGTAACCCGCAGTCACGACGCTGCAGCCGTCGAGTTGCGCCAGTCCCGATTCGTCACCGATGAAGATCTGCACCCCCTGGGCGCGGTTGGACAGGTCGAGGAGCTGGATGAGTCCGGTCTTCTGCTCGAACAGCTTGAACAACTCGCGCAACCGCGCCATGTTCGACGAAAGGTCCTCGACGTCGAGCAGGTTCGTCTCGCCCGACAGTACGTAGCGGGAGGTGTCGTCCTCGGCCGCAGCGCTGCCGGTTTCGACCGCCGCATTCATCAGTTCGCTCATGTCGCTGCGCAACTGTTTCAGCTCGGCCCGGATGCGCGTACGAATGTCATCGAACCCCAGCCCGGCACAGTGTTCGGTCAGATAGTTCGCCGCTTCGACCAGTTCGGAGGGTGAGTACGAGCGCCGCGTATGGATGATGCGGTTCTGCACGTCGCCTGCCGTGGTGACTATGATCAGCAGGATGCGGTTTTCCGACACGCTGATGAATTCGATCTGGCGGATCTTGATCAGGTCGCGATGCGGCGAAACGACGACTCCTGCAAACTGTGTCAGCTCGGACAGCAGGTGCGACGCAGAGCTGATCAGGCGCTGGGGCTGGTCGGGCTGAAGATGCCCCTTGAGTTCGCGCAATTGCGCCTGTTCCAGCGGCTGAACGGTCAGCAGCGAGTCGACGAAGAAGCGGTAGCCAAGTGCCGTCGGAATGCGCCCGGCCGAAGTGTGGGGGCTCGCGATGAAGCCCATCTCCTCGAGGTCGCTCATCACGTTGCGTACCGTCGCGGGCGACAGCTCGAGCCCCGAGTAGCGCGACAGCGCGCGAGAGCCCACGGGCTGCCCTTCCACGATGTAGCGTTCGATAAGTGTCTTGAGCAGGATCTGGGAGCGCGGGTCGAGCGGTTTCATGACGGTAAGAAGTTATTTCCCCGATTCTATGGAAGTACCGGTGTCTCTGCCAAGGTTCTCGGCGATTGTGGTTTAATCCGCGGCATGAGCCACAGCTTTAATACCATTGCCCTGATCGGCAAGTACCAGAGCCCGGACGTTGCTGGCGCGGTCCTTTCGATCGCCAGTTTCCTGCGTGAAAGGGGGCTCGCCGTATGGATCGAGCAGGGTACGGCAAGTTCCATCGGGCTCGTCGGCGAATTCGCCACGGTGACCTATGACGAGATCGGTGCACAGGCCGATCTCGCGGTGGTGCTCGGGGGCGACGGAACGATGCTGAACACCGCTCGCCGGTTGTCCGAGCATGCCGTCCCGCTCGTTGGCATCAACCAGGGCAGGCTGGGCTTTCTGACCGACATCCCGCGCAAGGAGGCTTTGAGCAAACTCGCCGAAATCCTCGATGGCCGCTATGTCGAAGAGGCGCGCACGATGCTCGACGCCGAAGTCGTCCGCGGCGGGCAGCGGGTGTTTCACACGCTCGCGTTCAACGATGTCGTCGTGAACAAGGGCGATCTCGGTCGCATGATCGAGTTCGATCTGTCGATCGACGGCGAATACGTGTACACGCAGCGTTCGGACGGCATGATCATCACGACTCCGACCGGATCCACCGCATACGCCCTGTCCGCCAACGGGCCGATCCTGCACCCCACGGTCGGCGGCATCGCCCTCGTGCCTCTGTGTCCGCACGCCCTTACCGCCCGCCCGATTACGCTGCCCGACAGCTGCCGGATCGAGATCGAGCTGCTTTCTCCGCACGACGCGCGCATCCATTTCGACGGCCAGACACGGTTCGATGCGCGTGCCGGTGACGTCGTCCGGATCACGCGTTCGCCCAAAGTGGTGCGCTTCCTGCACCCCGAAGGCTACAGTTACTTCGCCATGCTGCGCGGAAAGCTCCACTGGAGCGCCACGCCGCGACTGCCCTGATGGGCCGCCCTCCATTGAGTCTTCACTTGCGACGCCTATGCTCCGCCGTCTGACCATCCGTGATTTCGTGATCGTCGATCGCCTCGAACTCGAATTCCAGACGGGCTTCGGGGCGCTTACGGGGGAGACGGGCGCGGGCAAGTCCATCCTGCTGGACGCACTGGGCCTCGCACTGGGCGGTCGTGCCGATGCCGCTGCGGTGCGTGTCGGTCGCGACAAGGCCGACATTGCCGCCGAATTCGACCTTCCGGCAGACGGCAGCCTGTCGGACTGGCTCGCCGCGCAGGATCTGCCGGCTGATGAGGGCATGGTGATCCTGCGGCGCGTCGTCGAGACTGGGGGGCGATCGCGTGCGTGGATCAACGGCGTGCCGGTGACGCAGGCGCAGTTGCGCGAGGCGGGGGACTGGCTGGCCGACATCCACGGCCAGCATGCGCACCACGCCCTGCTCAGGAGCGATGCCCAGCGTGCGTTGATCGATGCCCATGCCGGTGCTGGCGCGCTTGCGAACGAGGTCGCAGAGCTCTTTCGCGGGTGGCAGCGGGTGGTCGAGCTGCGACGGACGGCCGAGCAGGATTCGGCCGCCTCCGAGCGCGAACGCGAACTGCTCGTGTGGCAGATCGACGAGTTGCGCAACCTGGCTTTCGATGCTGACGAGTGGTCCGAGATCAACCAGGAGCACGCCCGGCTGGCGCATGCAGCGGGCCTCATGGAAGGGGCGGACGAGGCGTTGGCAGCGCTGGGCGAGGGGGAGGCGGCAGTTGCGTCCCTGCTACGCCACATCAGCGTGCGCGTCGACGCGATGGCCGACATTGATCCGGGGCTGGGCGACGTGCGGGACCTGCTCTCCGGGGCAGCGATCCAGGCGGACGAGGCGCTGCACGCGTTGCGCCGCTATCGCGACCGGCTGGATCTCGATCCGCAGCGCCTGGCCGAGATCGAACGCCGAATCGGCGCCGTGACCGATCTCGCGCGCAAATATCGCGTCGATCCCGAGGGCTTGCCGGACTTGCTCGACGACTGGGTGCGGAAGTTCGACGAGCTGGTCGCGCGGGCGGATCCCGTCCATCTTGCCGAGCAGGAAGCGCAGGTCAGGGCGGCCTACGAGCAGGCGGCTTCACGCCTCTCGGCGGCGCGTCGGCCGGCTGCCGAGCGCCTGTCGCATGAGGTCAGCGAGGCGATGCAGACGCTCGCGATGGCGGGTGGCCAGTTTGCAGTAGTGCTCGAGCCTTGTTCGCCGTCAGTGCGTGGTGCCGAAACCGTCGAGTTCCGCGTGGCAGCCAATCCGAGTCAGCCCTTGCGCCCCTTGTCGAAGGTCGCCTCGGGCGGCGAACTGTCGCGCATCGGTCTGGCGATCCAGGTCATGACGAGTCGCGATTCCGCGACGCCGACGCTGATCTTCGACGAAGTCGATGTCGGCATCGGTGGCGGCGTGGCGGAAATTGTCGGCAAGCTCCTGCATCGGCTGGGTCGGGAAAGGCAGGTGCTGTGCGTCACCCATCTTCCTCAGGTCGCTGCATGTGCCGACTGGCAATGGAACATTGCCAAGTCGAATCGCGGTAACGAGGTCGTCAGTGCCGTCACGCCGCTCGAAACCGAAGGCCGGGTCGAAGAAATCGCCCGCATGCTCGGGGGTGTCAACATCACGGACACCACCCGCCGCCATGCGGCGGAAATGCTCGGCGTGAGTGCAGCACCCTAGTCGCCGCGAGTTTCGTCCGAGGGGAGTCAGCCTCCCAGCTTGCGATTCGGGCAATCCTTCCTGAGGCAATCGACGTAGAGGTACAGCGCGTGTTCGCGGACCGCAAAACCACGCTCCTGCGCGATCTGGTTCTGCCGCCGCTCGATTTCCGCGTCAAAGAATTCTTCCACCTTGCCGCATTGCACGCAGACCAGATGGTCGTGATGGCCGCTTTCCTTCAGTTCGAAGACGGCCTTGCCGGATTCGAAATAATGCCGTTCCAGCAGACCCGCCTGCTCGAACTGCGTCAGGACGCGGTAGACGGTGGCAAGTCCGATATCCATGCCTTCCGCCATTAGCAGTCGATACACATCCTCGGCAGTGAGGTGCCGCAGATCCGAAGTCTGGAAGAGATCGAGGATCTTCAGGCGCGGGTAGGTGGCCTTGAGGCCTATATTTTTTAGGTTCTGCGAATTCTCTGACATAGTCGCTCTGTTGGCTTGCAGTTCGCGCGGCAGCGTGGCTGCTGGCTACGTATGATATATTTTTTCGCCTTTGTCTGAAAAAGATACGCCGTTCGGCGCCAACGACCAAGATCCCCATTCATGCGCGTATTGATTCTTCCGGCGGTCGTCGCCGTCGCGGGCCTCGTGGCCGGTTGTTCCCTTACCTCCCTGACCGCTGGGTTGAATCCCCATCGCGTCGACGTACGCCAGGGTAACTACGTCGATCAGGAAATGGTCGCGCGCCTCAAAAAAGGCATGACGCGTGAGCAGGTTCGCTTCGCTCTCGGTACGCCCCTCGTGACCGACGTCTTCCATGCCGATCGCTGGGATTACGTCTATACCTTCCGCCCCGGGCGCGGCGAACCTCAGCACCGCGTGCTCAGCGTCTTCTTTGATGGCGACAAGCTCGACCGGGTTTCCGGTGACGTGCAGTCCGGTGACGCGCCGGCCGCGGCGGCGGCTGCGCAGACCGAGCGTTCCCGCGTGATCGAGATCTCGCCCGCAGCCAAGCAGTAGTAAGACGTTCTCTTGCTGCGCTCACAGGATCTGACTGAATGAATCCCTTACGTATTGCAATTGCAGGCGCGTCCGGTCGCATGGGGCGGATGCTGATCGAGGCCGTGCTGAATGACGGCGAGGTTGTACTCGCCGCAGCGTTCGACCGGGCGGGTACGCCCTTTGTCGGCCGCGATGCCGGTGAGTTGGTCGGCAGCGCCTGCGGCGTCGTGGTGACGGACGACGTCCGTGCCGCAATCGCCGCGGCCGACTGCGTGATCGATTTCACACGTCCGGAAGGGACGCTCGTCCATCTCGACATCGCGCGCGAACTCGGCAAGGCGATGGTGATCGGCACGACCGGCTTCTCTGCGGCGGAAAAGGAGACCATCGTCGCGGTGGCCAAGGATGTCCCCGTGGTGTTCGCCCCGAATATGGCCGTCGGCGTCAATGCCGTGTTCAAGCTCCTTGAGGTGGCCGCCCGTATCCTTGACGAAGGCTACGACGTGGAAGTCATCGAGGCGCATCATCGCTTCAAGGTCGACGCCCCATCCGGCACGGCGCTGCGCATGGGCGAGGTCGTCGCCCGCGAACTCGGGCGGAATCTCGACGAGTGCGCGATCTATGGGCGCGAAGGCGTCACGGGCGAGCGCAAGCCCGAGACGATCGGGTTTTCCACGATCCGCGGTGGCGATGTCGTGGGCGACCATACCGTTCTCTTCGCCGGCATCGGCGAGCGCATCGAAATCACGCACAAATCCGGCAGCCGCATGCCCTACGCGCTCGGCTCCGTCCGTGCGGCGCGTTTCCTGGCCGGGCAAAAAAACGGCTTGTTCGACATGCAGGACGTTCTCGCCCTGCGTTGAGTCGCCGCGGTCGTCCTTCGCCGTCGTTGCCTCGGGCGGCGCCAAACGATACAATTCAGCGGTTTAGATAAGCGGGATTGGCCGATCAGCGGCTCGTCCCGTTTTTTTCACGTTCGGGCAGGCCCGTTGCGCCTGTCCCTGCCTTTTCGGCTGAACTCAGGAGTTTGTCGTGACTGCTTCCCCGCCCGCCCTACTAGCACTCGCCGATGGGACGGTATTTTTCGGCAAGGGAATCGGTGCGGCCGGCAGCACGGTTGGTGAGGTGGTGTTCAACACCTCGATGTCCGGTTATCAGGAAATCCTTACCGACCCGAGCTACTGCCGCCAGATCGTAACGCTGACTTATCCGCACATCGGGAATACCGGCGTGAACCGCGAGGACGTCGAGTCCGGGCGGGTACACGCCGCCGGTCTCGTCATTCGCGACCTGCCCATCCTTCCGTCCAACTTCCGCATGGACCAGACCCTCGACGCCTATCTCAAGGCCGAGAACGTGGTCGCCATTGCCGGCTTGGATACCCGCAAGCTGACGCGCGTGCTGCGCGAGAAGGGCGCCCAGGCTGGTTGCATCGTCACCGCTGCCGAAGGCGCATCGCTCAACGCGGAAGCTGCGATCGCCCAGGCGCGCGCCTTCCCCGGCCTTGCCGGCATGGATCTGGCAAAGGTCGTGAGTGCAGAGCGCACCGTCGAGTGGGCCGAAGGCGAATGGACGCTCGGCGAGGGTTATCAGGCCGAACGGAAGACCCGATTCCACGTCGTCGCCTATGACTTTGGCGTCAAGCGCAACATCCTGCGCATGCTGGCGAGCCGCGGCTGCAGGCTCACCGTCGTGCCCGCGCAGACACCCGCAGCGGAAGTTCTCGCCCTCAATCCGGACGGCATCTTCCTGTCGAACGGCCCTGGCGACCCCGAGCCCTGCGACTACGCGATCGCCGCCATCCGTGAATTCCTCGCCCGCGGCATCCCGACCTTCGGCATCTGCCTCGGCCATCAGCTCATGGCGCTCGCGTCCGGCGCGAAGACCGTGAAGATGAAGTTCGGTCATCACGGCGCGAACCACCCGGTCAAGGACCTCGATACCGGACAGGTGCTCATCACCAGCCAGAACCACGGCTTTGCGGTCGACGCCGACACGCTGCCGGCGAACCTGCGTCCGACCCACGTCTCGCTGTTCGACGGCAGTCTGCAGGGCATGGAGCGCACGGACGTGCCAGCGTTCTGCTTTCAGGGGCACCCCGAGGCAAGCCCCGGTCCGCACGACGTCGCCTACCTGTTCGACCGCTTCATCAAGCTGCTCGAAGCGCGCAAATGATTCGCAAGCGGCAGCTCGCGCTGCCGCTCCCCAACGCAAGACCGAGGTTAGGCAATGCCTAAGCGCACAGACATCCAAAGCATTCTCATCATCGGCGCCGGCCCGATCATCATCGGGCAGGCGTGCGAATTCGACTATTCCGGCGCCCAAGCCTGCAAGGCGCTGCGCGAGGAGGGCTACAAGGTCATCCTGGTGAACTCGAACCCGGCGACGATCATGACCGACCCGGGTACGGCCGACGTCACCTACATCGAGCCGATCACCTGGCAGGTGGTCGAGCGCATCATCGAAAAGGAGCGCCCGGGTGCGCTGCTGCCGACGATGGGCGGACAGACCGCGCTAAACTGCGCGCTCGATCTCGCTAAGCATGGCGTGCTGGAGAAGTACGGCGTGGAGCTCATCGGCGCCTCGCGCGAGGCGATCGACAAGGCCGAAGATCGCCTGAAGTTCAAGGACGCGATGACCAAGATCGGTCTCGGCTCGGCGCGCTCGGGCATCGCCCACAGCATGGAAGAGGCGCTGCAGGTTCAAGGCGGCATCGGCTTCCCGGCGATCATCCGTCCGAGCTTCACGCTCGGCGGCACCGGCGGTGGCATCGCCTACAACATGGAAGAGTTCCAGGAGATCTGCAAGCGCGGTCTTGAGGCGAGCCCGACCAACGAGCTGCTGATCGAAGAGTCGCTGCTCGGCTGGAAAGAGTACGAGATGGAAGTCGTCCGCGACCGCGCGGACAACTGCATCATCGTCTGCTCCATCGAGAACCTCGACCCGATGGGCGTGCACACCGGCGACTCGATCACTGTCGCGCCGTCGCAGACGCTCACCGACAAGGAATACCAGATCCTGCGTAACGCCTCGATCGCGGTGTTGCGCGAAATCGGCGTCGACACGGGCGGTTCGAACGTCCAGTTCGCGATCAATCCCAAGGACGGTCGCATGATCGTCATCGAGATGAACCCGCGCGTGTCGCGCTCGTCCGCGCTCGCATCGAAGGCCACAGGTTTTCCGATCGCCAAGGTCGCGGCCAAGCTCGCCGTCGGCTACACGCTCGACGAGCTCAAGAATGACATCACCGGCGGTGCGACGCCGGCCTCGTTCGAGCCCTCGATCGATTATGTCGTCACCAAAATCCCGCGTTTCGCCTTCGAGAAGTTCCCGCAGGCGAACGACCGACTCACCACGCAGATGAAGTCGGTCGGCGAAGTCATGGCGATGGGCCGTACCTTCCAGGAGTCCTTCCAGAAGGCCCTGCGCGGGCTGGAAGTGGGGGTCTACGGTCTCGACGAGGTCGAGGCCGACCGTGCCGACCTCGAGCACGAACTCGCGAATCCCGGTCCCCAGCGCATCTGGTACGTTGGCCAGGCTTTCCGTGAAGGCTATACGCAGGAGCAGGTGTTCAACCTGACCAAGATCGATCCCTGGTTCCTCGCGCAGATCGAGGATATCGTCCTGACGGAGAAGGCCATCACCGGTCGCTCGCTGAAGGCGATCCAGGCGCCCGAACTGCGTGGACTCAAACGCAAGGGCTTCTCCGATCGCCGCATTGCGAAACTGCTCGGCGTGGATGAAACGGCCGTGCGCCTGCACCGTCACGCCAACGGAGTGCGACCCGTGTTCAAGCGCGTCGACACCTGCGCCGCCGAATTCGCGACCTCGACCGCCTACATGTACTCCTCCTATGAGGAAGAGTGCGAAGCGCGTCCGACCGACAAGAAGAAGATCATGGTCCTCGGCGGCGGCCCCAACCGCATCGGCCAAGGCATCGAGTTCGACTACTGCTGCGTCCACGCCGCGCTCGCCCTGCGCGAAGATGGTTACGAGACCATCATGGTCAACTGCAACCCCGAGACCGTCTCGACCGACTACGATACTTCCGATCGCCTGTACTTCGAACCGATCACGCTCGAGGACATTCTCGAGATCGTACATATCGAGAAGCCCGTCGGCGTCATCGTCCAGTTCGGCGGCCAGACGCCGCTCAAGCGTGCGCAGGCCCTGGAAGAGAACGGCGTGCCCATCATCGGCACGAGCCCGGACATGATCGATGCGGCCGAGGACCGCGAGCGCTTCCAGAAGTTGCTCAACGATCTCGGCCTCAAGCAACCGCCGAACCGTACCGCCCGTACCCCCGAGGCGGCCGTGCGGCTCGCGGCGGAGATCGGTTATCCGCTCGTCGTGCGTCCCAGCTACGTGCTCGGCGGCCGTGCGATGGAAATCGTGCATGAGCAGAAGGATCTCGAGCGCTACATGCGCGAGGCCGTGAAGGTCTCCAACGAGTCGCCGGTGCTGCTCGATCGCTTCCTCAACGACGCCACCGAGGTGGACGTCGATGCGCTGTCCGACGGCGAGCAGATCATCATCGGCGGCATCATGGAGCACATCGAACAGGCTGGCGTTCACTCCGGCGACTCGGCGTGCTCACTGCCACCGTACACGCTGTCGGCCAGACTGCAGGACGAACTGCGTCGGCAGACCGAGGCGATGGCGCGAGCGCTCAACGTCTGCGGCCTCATGAACGTCCAGTTCGCCATCCAGGGGGAAGGCGACGACGCGACCGTCTACGTGCTCGAAGTGAACCCGCGTGCGTCACGCACCGTGCCCTTCGTCTCCAAAGCCTGCGGCCTGCAGCTCGCGAAGGTCGCCGCCCGCTGCATGGCGGGGCAGAGCCTTGCCAGCCAGGGTGTCACCGGCGAAATCGTTCCGCCGTACTTCTCGGTCAAGGAAGCGGTGTTCCCGTTCGTCAAGTTCCCGGGCGTGGATACCATCCTCGGGCCAGAGATGAAATCCACGGGCGAAGTCATGGGGGTCGGCCGCAGTTTCGCGGAAGCGTTCGTGAAGTCGCAGCTCGCCGCTGGCGTGCGGCTGCCGCAATCGGGTACGGCATTCATCAGCGTGAAGCCGACCGACCGCGGTGGCGCCGTCGAAGTCGCGCGTGAGCTGAATGAACTCGGTTTCCGTATCGTCGCTACGCGGGGCACGGCTTCGGCGATCGAAACAGCGGGAATTCCCGTGAACGTCGTCAACAAGGTCACCGAAGGACGTCCGCACATCGTGGACATGATCAAGAACAATGAAGTGAGCATGGTCATTAACACCGTCGAGGAGAAGCGCCAGGCGATCGTCGACTCGCGGTCCATCCGTACGAGCGCGCTGGCAGCGAAGCTCACGGTGTTCACGACCATCGAGGGTGCCCGCGCCGCCTGCATGGGCATGCGCCACCTTGAAGGACTCGAGGTTTACGGCCTCCAGTCCCTGCACGCGGAACTGAACAAGCAATCATGAACAAGACTCCCCTTACCGTGAATGGTGCGGAAAAACTCCGCATCGAACTGCATCGCCTCAAGACCGTCGATCGTCCGAGCGTGATCGCGGCGATCGCCGAAGCGCGCTCGCACGGCGATCTCTCCGAAAACGCTGAATACGACGCGGCGAAGGAGCGTCAGGGCTTCGTCGAGGGCCGGATCAAGGAAGTCGAGGGAAAGATCGCGAACGCGCAGATTATCGATCCGCGCCTTCTCGATGCCGATGGGCGCTGTGTATTCGGCGCGACCGTGAACCTTGAGGACATGGAGTCAGGGAAGGCGGTCACCTACCAGATCGTCGGTGACGACGAGGCCGACATCAAGGAGAACAAGATTTCCATCAGTTCTCCAATCGCCCGCGCGCTGATCGGCAAGTACGCCGGCGACATCGCCGAGGTGCAGGCTCCAGGCGGCGTGCGTGAATACGAGATTATCGAAGTACTCTACATCTGAAAGCAAACGGGCCGGGAGCAATGCCCGGCCCGATATGCGATTCCGTAAAGGGTGGCATGTGCCCCCTGCTGCAATCCGAGATCACTTGTTGCCGAGCGGCCCGGACTTGCGAACGGGGCTTCTGGTGCGCTTTTCTGCCAGCCGTTTCTTGTCCGCGGCGGCCTTGATGAGCGCGGTGCGTCGCGCCGTGGCAGCGAATGCGCGGGCCGACTTGGCCTTGGCGGCTCGCGGCGTGTTTACCGCAGAGGCGGTCTTCGGCGACGCGGTCGCTTCCTCTTCGCGACGTTCGCGCCACACGACCAGGATCGTCCCAATGTGCTGCACCGGGGCAGCGCCGAGTTCCTCACAGATTGCCTGCATCAGCGCATCGCGGTCGCTGCGCTCGGTACCATGAACCTTGATCTTGATAAGCTCATGTGCCTGCAGGGAACGGTCGATCTCGCCCAGCACGGTCGGCGTGAGCCCGTTGCCCGCGACGCTGACAACCGGGTTCAGATGGTGGGCCGCGGCCCGCAATTCGCGGCGACGGGCAGGGGATAGTTCGATCATCGTTTTCTCAAATCTTTCAGGGGCATGGATTCTACTCCCATGACTAGGACCAAGACCAGCAAGGCATGGATGCACGAGCACGTGAACGACTCCTACGTGCAGCGTGCGAAGAGCGAAGGCTACCGTTCGCGTGCCGCGTACAAGCTGATGGAGATCGATGACAAGGACCATCTGCTGCGACCCGGCATGGTCGTTGTCGACCTCGGAGCCGCTCCGGGCTCCTGGACGCAGGTCGCACTGCAACGTGTCGGCAGGGGCGGGCGTGTGTTTGCGCTCGACCTGCTTCCGGTCGAGCCATTGTTCGGCATGGAGTTCATTCAGGGCGATTTTCAGGAAGATGCGGTGTTGGCCGAACTCGAAAACCGACTCGCGGGTGAGCCGGTCGACCTTGTACTTTCCGACATGGCCCCCAATATGTCGGGTATCGACACGGTGGACCAGGCGCGTTCCATCCATCTCGGCGAACTGGCTCTCGATTTCGCGGCACGGCATCTGAAACCTGGCGGAAATTTTCTTATCAAGGTGTTTCAGGGCGCCGGCTTCATGGAGTTCCGTAGCGAGATCCAGCGCCATTTCGCCTCGCTTCAGGTGCGCAAGCCGAAGGCCTCGCGAGACCGCAGCGCCGAGGTCTATCTCCTGGGTCTGAGGCGCAAGCCCGACTGAGCCGAACCTGCCGCATCGATTGGCTGTTTCGATCGTGACCATTGGTTTACGCAGTGGAACGTTCGCCACTAGAATGGGTCAATGTTTCGCTGCCCCCATGGGCTCATAAGGAAAGAAGTTGAATAATCTCTTCAAGAATCTCGCGATCTGGATGGTCATCGGCGTCGTCCTGATGACGGTGTTCAACCAGTTCAATTCGCGACAGGTCTCGACCAACACGATGGAATATTCCCAATTCCTCGAGGAGGCGAAGGCTGGGCGCATCGCGAAGGCGACGGTTGACGGTCGGCTCGTGCGTGCAACTACGCAGGAAGGCCGTCAGATCACGGTCTATACACCCGGGGTGCAGGACATCTGGATGGTGTCGGACCTGATCCGCGCCGGTGTTGCCGTCAATGCAAGCAAGCCCGAGGAAGAGCAGTCCTTCCTGATGAGCATCTTCGTGTCGTGGTTCCCGATGCTCCTGCTCATCGGCGTATGGGTGTTCTTCATGCGCCAGATGCAGGGGGGCGGGCGCGGCGGTGCGTTCTCGTTCGGCAAGTCGAAGGCCCGCATGCTCGACGAGTCGGCGAATTCGCTGAGCTTCGCGGACGTCGCCGGCTGTGACGAGGCGAAGGAAGAGGTGGCGGAACTCGTCGATTTCCTCCGTGATCCGTCCAAATTCCAGAAGCTCGGCGGACACATCCCGAAGGGTGTCCTGATGGTCGGTTCCCCCGGAACGGGCAAGACGCTGCTCGCGAAGGCCATCGCCGGCGAGGCTAAGGTTCCCTTCTTCTCGATCTCCGGTTCTGACTTCGTCGAAATGTTTGTCGGCGTTGGTGCAGCACGTGTGCGCGACATGTTCGAGCAGGCCAAGAAACACGCTCCGTGCATCATTTTCATCGACGAGATCGATGCCGTCGGTCGCCAGCGTGGCGCCGGCATGGGCGGCGGCAACGACGAGCGCGAACAGACGCTTAACCAGTTGCTGGTCGAGATGGACGGTTTCGAAGGGCAGACCGGCGTGATCGTGATCGCCGCCACCAACCGTCCCGACGTGCTTGACCCGGCGCTGCTTCGTCCCGGGCGCTTCGACCGCCAGGTCGTCGTGCCGCTGCCGGACATCCGCGGCCGCGAGCAGATCCTCAAGGTGCACATGCGCAAGGTGCCGATCGCGCCGGACGTCGAGCCGGTCGTTCTAGCGCGCGGCACACCCGGTTTCTCCGGCGCCGACCTTGCAAACCTCGTCAACGAGGCGGCACTTTTCGCGGCACGCGGGAGCAAGCGTCTGGTAGATATGGACGACTTCGAGCGCGCCAAGGACAAGATCATGATGGGCTCGGAGCGTCGCTCCATGGTCATGCCCGAAGAAGAGCGCCGCAACACCGCCTACCACGAGTCGGGTCATGCAGTGGTCGCCAAGCTGCTCGACAAGACCGACCCGGTGCATAAGGTCACCATCATCCCGCGTGGCCGCGCCTTGGGCGTGACGATGCAACTGCCGGAGACCGATCGCTACAGCCAAGATCGCGAGCGTTTGTTGCAGATGATCGCCGTGTTGTTCGGCGGCCGGATCTGCGAAGAGATCTTCATGAAGCAGATGACGACCGGGGCATCGAACGACTTCCAGCGCGCGACCGATCTTGCGCGCCGGATGGTGACCCAGTGGGGTATGTCGGACAACCTCGGCCCGATGGTGTATGGCGAGGAAGAAGGCGAGATCTTCCTCGGAAGGCAGGTCACCACTCACCGTAACGTATCGGAAGCCACGATGCAGAAGGTGGACGCGGAGATTCGTCGCATCATCGACCAGCAGTACGCTCTGGCGCGCCGTCTGATCGAGGAAAACAGCGACAAGATCGAGACGATGACGAAGGCGCTCCTCGAGTGGGAGACCCTGGATGCGGATCAAATCCAAGACATCATGATGGGTCAGCCCCCGCGCGCGCCGAAGCCGACGTCGCAGGCGGTCCGGAGCTCGCGCGACGACGATGCGCCTGGTGCAGCACCGACGGCGGCTGCGCCCGTCGCCTGATCCGATCAAGCCTTGACGCACCTCGAATTGGGCCGACGAGAGTCGGCCCGATTCTTTTTCAGGAGAAAGAGCTCATGGCGGTTCTCAAGTGCGGCCGGTTCGACATCGATCTCGAGCGCCCGCGCATCATGGCCATCATCAACACTACGCCGGACTCATTCAGCGGAGATGGGCTCGGCCACGACATCGATGCCGCCTTGCGGCGCTGCGAAAGTGCAGTCGCGGCCGGCGCGCATATCCTTGACATCGGTGGCGAATCGACTCGCCCAGGGTCCGACTCCGTCTCCGAGCAGGAGGAGCTCGACCGCGTCGTTCCCGTTGTCGAGCGCCTTGCCGACTGGCCGGTTCCTGTGTCCATCGACACGGTGAAGCCTGCGGTCATGCGTGCGTCCCTGGCTGCGGGTGCGAGTCTGATCAACGACATCAACGGATTCCGCGCGCCCGGGGCGATCGAGGCGGTGAGCGATTCCGATGCCGCCTTGTGCGTGATGCACATGCAGGGCGAACCGCGCAGCATGCAGGAGGCCCCTCACTACAACGACGTGGTGGGCGAGGTGATTGATTTTCTCGATCGACAAGTGCGCGCGCTGGAGGCTCAGGGGGTTGCCAGAGGGCGCATCCTGCTTGATCCCGGCTTTGGTTTCGGGAAGACGCTGGAACACAATCTCTCCCTAATGCGTGCGCTCGACTGCTTCCTTGAGACAGGTTATCCGCTGCTCATCGGTGTGTCGCGCAAGTCGATGTTGGGCGCCATTACCGGGCGTGCCGTTGCAGACCGGACCGTCGCAAGCGTCGCTGCCGCCCTGATTGCCATCGAACGCGGCGCACGTATTGTCCGCGTGCATGATGTGGCGCAGACGCGCGATGCAGTTGCCGTTTGGGAGGCGGTACGGTTCGGCGTGTCCTGATCGACAGCTGTCGTCGCGAACGCTGAGAATGCGATAATCCGGGTTTTGTAATCGGAAGCAGTCATGGCGCGTAAATATTTCGGTACTGACGGAGTCCGCGGCAAGGTCGGAGACTCCGCGATCACGCCTGATTTCGTGATGCGGCTCGGCTACGCAGCGGGTGTGACGATCGTCGGGCGGGAGCAATTGCCGCGCGGTGATCGGCCGGCGGTGCTGATCGGAAAGGACACCCGTATTTCCGGCTATATGCTCGAGGCCGCCCTGGAGGCGGGTTTTGCCGCCGCCGGAGTCGATGTGTTGCTCGCTGGACCGGTTCCGACGCCCGCCGTGGCTTACCTCACGCGCGCCCTGCGTTTGCAGGCTGGCGTCGTGATCTCCGCTTCGCACAACCCCTATTACGATAACGGCATCAAGTTCTTTTCGGCCGACGGAAGTAAGCTGCCCGACGCAGTCGAGATGGAGATCGAGGCGCGCGTGGACCAGCCGATGGGCTGCGCGGAGTCGGCCAGGCTCGGCAAGGCGAGGCGCATCGACGATGCCGCAGGCCGTTACGTGGAATTCTGCAAGAGCACCTTCCCGAACGAACTGGATCTGCGAGAGCTCAGGATCGTCCTCGATTGTGCCAATGGAGCGGCGTACCACATCGCACCGAGCGTATTTCACGAACTCGGGGCCGAAGTGGTTTCGGTCGGCGTAGAGCCCAACGGGCTCAACATCAACGAGCGCTGCGGGGCTACTTCGCCGGAGCACCTGCGTGCGGCGGTACTGGCCAACAAGGCGGATCTCGGTATCGCGCTCGACGGCGACGGCGATCGCGTGATGATGGTGGACGCGCGTGGCGAACTCTACGATGGCGACAAGCTGCTCTACGTGATCGCATCTGCGCAACGGGCGCGGGGACGTCTCGATGGCGTCGTGGGCACCCTCATGAGCAATCTTGGTTTCGAGCATGCGGTCGGGAGGCTGGGCGTCCCCTTCGCCCGGGCGAGGGTCGGCGACCGCTACGTGCTCGAGATGCTTCAGGAGAAGGGCTGGAAGCTGGGCGGAGAGAACTCGGGCCACATCATCTGTCTCGACCGGCACACCACCGGAGATGGCATCATTTCCGCCCTGCAAGTTCTAGCCGCCCTACTGCAGACGGGAAAGAGCCTTGCCGAAGCGTGCGCGGATCTCGTCTTCTATCCCCAGAAGTTGATCAACGTGAAGCTTCCGGCCGGATTCGACTGGCAGGCACATCAGGGCATCGCCTCTGCCGCCAAGGACGCCGAGTCACGCTTGGGAAGCCGTGGTCGTGTGCTGCTTCGTCCGTCGGGTACCGAACCGCTGCTGCGGGTCATGGTGGAAGGGCAGGACTGCGCCGAGGTCGAAGGCCTTGCGCGTGAGATCGCAGATTGCATCGAAAAAGCAACGAACGGCCACTGTTAAGCCCCGTATATGAACTGTCACATTCTTGAAATGTGCTGCAACTAAAGTGTGCGCACTTCGGGATGCATCCGCGTGGCAGATGCGATTTGTCGGGCCTGTCGGCTCCGCGCGCTGCATCCGGTTCGGACAATGATAGAGTTCATTCACTGGAGATTCACTATGTCGGGTTTCAAGCAGACTGCTCTCGCAGCCGCCGTCCTCGTGCTGGGAGCGCAGGCCGCGCATGCTCAGTCCCTGGTCAAGATCGACGGTTCGAGCACGGTGTTCCCGGTCACCGAGGCAGTCGCAGAGGACTTCCAGTCCTCCAAGAAAGGTGAAGTGAAGGTGACGGTCGGCATCTCCGGAACCGGAGGCGGTTTCAAGAAGTTCTGCCGCGGCGAAATCGACATTGCTGACGCCTCGCGTCCCATTCTGAAGAAGGAAATGGAAGCCTGCTCGCAAGCCGGCATCAAGTACATCGAGCTGCCGGTCGCTTTCGATGCCCTGACCGTCGTCGCGAACCCCAAGAATGCCTTCATCAAGCAGTTGTCGGTCGAGCAGCTCAAGAAGATGTGGGAGCCGGGCGCGCAGGGCGCCGTCACCAGCTGGAAACAGATCGATCCGTCCTTCCCTGATGCGCCGCTCAAGCTGTTTGGTGCCGGGTCGGATTCGGGTACCTTCGATTACTTCACGGAAGCGGTCGTCGGCAAAGCGAAGGCCTCTCGCGGCGACTACACGGCCTCCGAGGACGACAACGTGCTGGTACAGGGTGTCTCCCGCGACATCAACGCCATCGGCTACTTCGGTTATGCCTATTACGCGGAAAACCAGGGCAAGCTCAAGGCTGTGTCGATCGTGAATAAGGAAGGCAAGCCAGTTCTGCCCGGTGCGGCGGCGGTGCTTGACGGTTCGTATAATCCGCTCTCGCGTCCGATCTTCATCTACGTTGCGGAAAAATCCCTTGAAAAGGCTGAAGTCCGCGACTTCGTGACCTACTATCTGAAAAATGCAAGCAAGCTCGCGACCGAAGTGAAATACGTTCCGCTCCCGGCCAAGGCATATGAGATCGCCTTGGACCACGTCAACAAGAAGAAGCTCGGCACCGTCTTCGGTGGCGAAGCTGAAGTCGGTGTAACGATCGATTCGCTGCTGGCTCGCGAAGCCAAGCTCTGATCGTATCTGAAGGTTGTGGTGCCCGGGCGTTCCGCCCGGGCACCCTTTTGTTGTTTGTAGGCGTCCAATGCAAGAAAACAATTCCGGCGGTGCCGCCGCACTCGTGCCCTACGGTCCGCTCTCCGTCAGCGACCGCCTGGCGAAGAAGACGCTGCGCAACTTCAAGGAGCGCGTAATCGAGCTCCTGCTTCTGGGGGCTGCGTTCGTCTCGGTCCTCACGACGGTCGGCATCATCTGGGTGCTGGTAAGCGAATCGGTCAATTTCTTCGGCACCGTATCGATCTGGGACTTTCTCACGGACACGATGTGGACGCCGCTGTTCGCCGAGCCGCGCTACGGGATCCTGCCGTTGTTGGCGGGTACGCTGACCACCTCTGCCGTAGCCTTGGTCGTGGCGATCCCGCTGGGAACCACGATCGCGATCTATCTTTCCGAATTCGCCCGCCCGGCGGTTCGTGAGTTGGTAAAGCCCTTTCTCGAACTCCTCGGCGGCATTCCCACCATCGTGTACGGGTACTTTGCCCTGATGGTAGTCATTCCGATACTTCAACTGCTCATGCCGGAGCTGTCGGGATTCAACATGCTCGGGGCCGGCATCGTCATGGGTATCGCTATCATTCCGTACGTGAGCTCCCTTGCCGAAGACGCCATGCGCGCGGTCCCGATGAGCATGCGCGAAGGTTCGTATGCCATGGGCGCAACCCGGCTGCAGACGGCGCTTCGTGTTGTCTTCCCGGCGGCCTTGTCGGGCATCCTGTCCGCGTACATCCTGGGCATTTCGCGTGCCGTGGGAGAAACCATGATCGTGGCGGTGGCGGCAGGCATGCAACCCAACTTTACGTTGAATCCGCTCGAGCCGGCACAGACGATCTCCGCCTACATCGTGCAGGTTGCACTGGGCGATCTGCCGCACGGTTCCATCGGCTACCAGTCGATCTTCGCGGCCGGTCTGAGCCTGATGCTCATGACGCTTGCCCTGAATCTTGTCGGACACGTCGTGCGGCGTCGATACCGCGAAGCTTATTAAGAAGAATGGCATGAAAGCAGAAGACATTCCCCTGATCAGAAAGATCATCCGGCGCAACAAGCGCCGCGAACTGCTGTTCGCGGTTGCCGGCTTCGTTGCGCTGCTTATCGGTGTGCTGACCTTCGTTGCGCTGTTTGCGCAGATGGCCTGGGCCGGTTGGGAGCGCATTTCTCCCGAATTCTTCACCAACTTCCCGTCGCGCCGTGCCGGGCAGGCGGGAATCTTGTCGGCCTGGGTCGGGTCGCTGCTCGTAATGCTTGTAACGGCAGTCTCGGCCGTCCCGCTGGGTGTCGCCGCGGGTATCTACCTCGAAGAGTACGCGCCGAAGAACCTGCTCACCGACATCATCGAGATCAATGTGACCAACCTCGCAGGTGTGCCGTCGATCGTGTATGGCCTGCTAGCGCTCGGCGTGTTCGTGTACACCTTCGGATTCGGGCAGAGCATCCTTTCTGCGGGCCTCACGCTCGGGCTCCTCATTCTCCCCGTGGTCATCGTATCGACGCGCGAATCGATCCGTTCGATTCCCTTACACATCCGCGAGGCGGCCTACGGATTGGGTGCCACGCGTTGGCAGGTGACCCGCGACCACATCGTGCCCTATTCACTGCCGGGTATCATGACCGGAGTCATCATCGGCATGTCTCGGGCGATAGGTGAGACGGCGCCCATCATCACCATCGGAGCGCTGACCTTCATCGCGTTCCTCCCGGAGTCGCCTGTCGGTCCGGAGTTCCCCTGGGTGAACTTCGAGTGGCTGACGTCGGGTTTTACCGTGATGCCAATCCAGATGTTCAACTGGACTTCGCGTCCGGAAGAGGCTTTCCAGCAAAACGCTGCGGCAGCCGGTTTTATCCTCGTCCTGATGACTTTGGCAATGAATGCCGTATCTATCTGGATTCGTTACCATGTGCGCAAGGACATCAAATGGTAAGCGTTGCTACGATGCGAATGAGCGAACAAGCCGCCGCGGACACTTCGGTGCAGGCAGGTGTTGCCTCGGGTGAGGCGCGGAACCCTAACCCCTCCGAGGCAACTGCACGGACCGGTAACGGAGTGCCCGTGAAGGCTTCCGTGGAGAATTTCAGTTTCTATTACGGCGATTACAAGGCGCTCAAGTCGATCTCCATGCCCGTGCATGAGAAACGCGTGACTGCCCTGATCGGTCCGTCCGGATGTGGCAAGTCAACTCTCTTGCGGAGTTTCAACCGCATGCACGACCTCTATCCGGGCAATCGCTACGAAGGGACGATCCGGCTGCATCCGGACAACACCAATCTGCTGGATCCGGCCGTGGATCCCATCGAAGTGCGCATGCGCATCGGCATGGTCTTCCAGAAACCCAACCCGTTCCCGAAATCGATCTACGAGAACGTTGCCTACGGTCTGCGCATCCGGGGTGAGCGCAATCGTTCGGCGATCGACGACCGCGTCCGCGAGGCGCTGCGCGGGGCAGCCTTGTGGTCGGAGGTCGAGCATCGGCTGCACGATCCGGCCACAGCACTATCGGGTGGCCAGCAGCAGCGACTGTGCATTGCGCGTTGCCTCGCTACGCAGCCCGAAGTGCTACTCTTCGACGAGCCAACTTCGGCGCTCGATCCGATCGCGACGGCCAGTATCGAAGAGCTGATCCACGAACTGCGAGACAAGGTCACGATCCTTATCGTCACTCACAACATGCAGCAGGCTGCCCGCGTGTCCGACTACACGGCATACATGTATCTCGGCGAGTTGATGGAGTTCGGCGAAACCAACCAGATCTTCGTCAATCCGAAGCGCAAGGAAACCGAAGACTACATCACCGGCCGTTTCGGCTAGGTGTGCGGGCAGGACCTCGTCCTGCACTCGCCGAATCTGGCGAACGACCTTCCTGAGGCATTGAAATGGCCGGGCGCATGCCGCGTAAAGAGGAGGCCTTACAGTGGCCTCCGTTGGTCAGTGTCGCCCCAGCCTTCCTTTACCTCGACAAGGCCTGAAGTTACAATCGAAAAATTTCGCTGGGGCGCGGTGCATGAAACGAAAGCTAGTCGTCGGAAACTGGAAGATGAACGGCGACCGTGCGCGCAACAGTGCTCTTCTGGACCAGCTTCTGGGTGCCATGCCGGCGGGCGTCGACTGCGCAGTCTGCGCGCCGTTTCCATATCTTCCTCAGGTCGGGGAAATCCTTGCGGGCAGCGACGTCGCGCTCGGGGCACAGGATGTGAGCGAATTCTCCGATGGCGCCTACACGGGCGATGTAAGCGTGACGATGCTCGCCGACTGGGGCGTCCGCTTTGTTATTGTCGGCCATTCCGAGCGAAGGGCGCTGCATGGCGAGTCCGATGTGGTGGTTGCCCGCAAGGCTGCGGTAGCGCTGGAAGGTGGGATCGTACCTATTGTCTGCATCGGCGAGACTCTGACCGAGCGTCAGTCCGGGGTCACGGAGCAGGTGCTCGAGCGGCAACTGGATGCGCTTGCAGCTAGTCTGTCGCCCGAAGCGCTGCAGCGTATCGTGCTGGCTTACGAGCCGGTCTGGGCGATCGGCACCGGCCGCGCTGCGACCGTCGCGCAGGTTCAGGCTGTGCTGGGATTCGTCAGGCGTTGGCTGGCGTGCCATCTTTCCGCGCCCGAGCGGATTCGCATCCTTTATGGCGGCAGTGTGAAGCCCGAGATGGCGAGCGGGCTGTTCGGCTTGCCGGATGCAGATGGCGGCTTGATCGGTGGGGCTTCGCTCGATGCGCAGTCCTTTCTTGAAATCTGTCGAGCGGCAACGGCCGCGCAGGGCAGTTGAGATTCAAAACAAGGTCATATTATGAGTAATTACTTATTTTCTATTGTCCTGACCATTCATGTGCTGGTCGGGCTTGGCATCATTGCGCTGGTTCTGATGCAGCATGGCAAGGGGGCCGATGCGGGCGCTGCATTCGGTAGCGGGGCGTCGGGCAGCGTGTTCGGTTCCTCCGGTTCGGCGAATTTTCTTAGTCGCACTACGGGAATACTCGCAGCGGTATTCTTTCTCACGAGTCTTGGGCTCAGCTACCTTGGCAACGGCAAGGCAGTTAAGCCTTCCAGTGTCATGCAGGATGCTGCCGTGACCGCTCCGGCGTCCGCCGGGGAGGCTGTCCCCGCGGGTGCGGCGGACGACTCGAAGGCGCAATCGATCCCGAAATAAGTTCCCCTTGGGGCTTTGCGGGATACGGGAAAGGCCGTATAATTTTGTGCTGTAACGAACGTGCCGACGTGGTGAAATTGGTAGACACGCCATCTTGAGGGGGTGGTGGCGAAAGCCGTGTGAGTTCGAGTCTCACCGTCGGCACCAGAACACTGAATCGCCCGCGAAAGCGGGCGTTTTCATGCAATGGGTTAATAAAAAAAACTAAAACAATCTGTATTTAAGACGGGGTGTCACGCAATGCTGGAAAACTACTTTCCTGTTCTGATGTTCATCCTCGTGGGGCTTGGTTTTGGCCTTGTTCCCGTCATCTTGGGGCGACTCGTTGCGCCCTATCGTCCCGGCAGCGAGAAGCTGTCCCCGTATGAGTGTGGCTTCGAGGCATTCGAAGATGCGCGCATGAAGTTCGATGTGCGCTATTACCTCATCGCGATCCTTTTCATTCTTTTCGATCTCGAAATCGCCTTTCTTTTTCCGTGGGCGACGGTGTTCCAGGAATTCATTGCGGCCGGTCAAGTCGCGTGGTTCGTATTCGGCTCGGTTATGGTCTTCATTGCCGTGCTGGTCATCGGTTATGTCGTTGAGTGGAAAAACGGTGCGCTCGACTGGGAGTGATGCATGAGTATTGAGGGCGTCTTTCGCGAAGGGTTTGTAACCACTTCGCTCGATGCGGTAATCAACTGGACTCGCACGGGGTCTCTCTGGCCGATGACCTTCGGTCTTGCTTGCTGTGCGGTCGAGATGATTCATGCGGGTTGTTCTCGCTACGACCTTGACCGCTTTGGTGTCGTGTTTCGGCCCAGTCCGCGGCAGTCGGATCTGATGATTGTGGCTGGGACTCTCTGCAACAAGATGGCGCCAGCGCTACGCAAGGTGTACGAGCAGATGGCCGAGCCTCGCTGGGTCATCTCGATGGGGTCGTGCGCCAATGGTGGTGGCTACTACCACTATTCCTACTCGGTCGTGCGCGGTTGTGACCGCATTGTGCCGGT
The DNA here is from genome assembly GCF_001190925.1 of Azoarcus sp. CIB. Taxonomy (NCBI): domain Bacteria; kingdom Pseudomonadati; phylum Pseudomonadota; class Betaproteobacteria; order Rhodocyclales; family Zoogloeaceae; genus Azoarcus; species Azoarcus sp. CIB. The sequence continues at coordinate 3,361,327 of NZ_CP011072.1, read as the reverse complement.
CGATGTGTACGTCCCCGGTTGTCCACCTACGGCTGAAGCGCTGCTCTACGGCATCATTCAGCTCCAAAACAAGATCAAGCGCACGAATACCATCGCGCGCTGACGGATGGTTCATCTATGAGTCCCAAGCTTGAGCGTCTGAGCCAGGCCCTGCAAGAGGTCCTGGGTGACAAGTTACGGTCGATCGTGGTCGATCGTGGTGAGGTGACCATCGACGTTGCGCCGGAAGATTATCTCGGCGTGGCTCAGACTCTGCGTGATTACGCGGATCTGTGCTTCGAAGAGTTGCTCGATGTGTCCGGCCTCGATTATTCGACTTACGGGAATGGTGCCTGGGGTGGAAAGCGCTTTGCGGTTGCCGTCCATCTCCTTTCGGTTGCGAAAAACTGGCGTCTGCGCGTGAAAGTCTTCGCGGCTGACGACGATTTTCCGGTGCTCGAATCCGTCGTGGGTATCTGGCCGAGCGCCAACTGGTATGAGCGCGAGACCTTCGATCTGTACGGAATCATGTTCTCGGGGCACCCCGATCTGCGGCGGATTCTGACCGACTACGGTTTTGTCGGTCATCCATTCCGCAAGGATTTTCCGGTCACCGGGTACGTCGAGATGCGCTACGACGCGGACCAGGGTCGGGTTGTCTATCAGCCGGTTACGATCGAGCCGCGCGAAAATACTCCGCGCATTGTGCGCGATGAGAATTACGGGGATGTCGGCCATGGCTGAGATTCGCAATTACACGATCAACTTTGGTCCTCAGCATCCGTCTGCGCACGGCGTGCTGCGTCTGGTTCTCGAACTGGACGGCGAGGTCGTCGAGCGCGCCGATCCCCATATCGGGTTGCTCCACCGGGGGACGGAAAAGCTTGCCGAAACGCGCACGTGGATCCAGTCAGTGCCTTACATGGACCGTCTCGACTACGTGTCCATGATGTGCAACGAGCATGCGTACTGCATGGCGATCGAGCGTCTGCTCGGGATCGAGGTGCCGATTCGCGCGCAGTACATTCGCGTGATGTTCGACGAGGTTACGCGGATCCTGAACCACCTTCTGGGCATCGGTACGCACGCACTCGACATCGGCGCCATGACGATGGTGCTGTACACATTCCGCGAGCGTGAAGACCTCATGGACGTATACGAAGCGGTGTCCGGTGCGCGGATGCATGCGGCGTATTACCGCCCGGGTGGCGTCTATCGTGATCTGCCTGACCGCATGCCCCAGTATGAGGTCAGCAAGTTCAAGAACGCCAACACGGTTCGCCAGTTGAACGAGAGCCGTCAGGGCTCGATGCTGGACTTCCTCGAAGACTTTACCAACCGCTTCACCGGCTACTGCGACGATTACGAGACGCTGCTGACGGATAACCGGATCTGGAAGCAGCGGACCGTCGGCATTGGTGTGGTGACGCCCGAGCAGGCGAAGGCTTGGGGTTTCACCGGTGTGATGTTGCGCGGTTCTGGCGTGCCTTGGGATTTGCGCAAGAAGCAGCCTTACGAGGTCTACGACCAGGTCGAATTCGATGTGCCGGTCGGAAAGACCGGCGACTGCTATGACCGCTACCTCGTCCGGATGGAGGAGATGCGGCAGTCCAATCGCATCATCAAGCAGTGCATCGACTGGTTGCGCAAGAACCCCGGCCCCGTGATTGCCGATAACCACAAAGTTGCACCGCCGCCGCGTGAGCGCATGAAGGCGAACATGGAAGAGCTTATCCATCACTTCAAGCTCTTCACCGAAGGTATGCACGTTCCGGCGGGTGAGGTTTATGCCGCGGTCGAGCATCCTAAGGGCGAGTTCGGCGTGTATGCAGTATCCGACGGCGCAAATAAGCCCTACCGTCTGAAGATGCGCGCGCCTGGCTTTGCGCACCTTGCTGCGATGGACGAAATGGCGCGTGGGCACATGATTGCCGACGTCGTCGCGATCATTGGCACCATGGATGTCGTGTTCGGCGAAATCGACCGCTGAACGCTTGGTCTTGAAACGTCGGCAGGCAACCCGGGAAGACGAGTACGAAATGCTGAGTCAAGAATCGCTACAACAGATCGATCGCGAGATCGCGAAATATCCACCCGAGCAGAAGCAGTCGGCCGCGATGTCGGCGCTGCGCATCGCGCAGGTCGAAAAGGGCTGGCTGCCGAAGGAAGTCATCGAGTTCGTTGCCAGCTATCTCGGCATGCCCGCTATTGCGGCCTATGAGGTGGCGAGCTTCTACAACATGTATGACCTCGAGCCGGTGGGGCGTCACAAGATCACCGTGTGCACGAATCTCCCCTGTGCGCTATCCGGTGGTGTCCATGCGGCCGACTATCTTAAGGAAAAGCTCGGCATCGACTTCAACGAAACGACCCCCGACGGGAAGTTCACGCTGAAGGAAGGTGAGTGCATGGGTGCTTGCGGCGATGCCCCCGTGCTGCTGGTCAATAATCATCACATGTGCAGCTGGATGACGAAGGAAAAGATCGATCAGATCCTCGCGGAGCTGGAAGACAAATGAGCGCAAGCGGACTGATTCTCGCCGGCGTCGACGGCGATCGTACCTGGGGGCTGCAGGACTATGTTGCACGCGGTGGTTATTCCGCGCTGCGCAAGATCATCAGCGAAAAAATCCCGCCTGAGACGATCATCGCGGAACTGAAGGCCTCCTCCCTGCGTGGTCGTGGTGGCGCAGGTTTCCCGACCGGGTTGAAGTGGAGCTTCATGCCCCGTTCCTTCCCTGGGGCAAAGTATCTGGCGTGCAACTCGGACGAAGGCGAGCCGGGTACCTTCAAGGATCGTGACATCCTGCGCTACAACCCGCACACGGTCATCGAAGGGATGACCATCGCTGCGTATGCGATGGGTTGCGAGCGTGGCTACAACTACATTCACGGCGAGATCTTCGAGGTCTACGAGCGCTTCGAAGCAGCGCTTGCCGAGGCACGTGCGGCGGGCCTGCTCGGGCAGAACATTCTCGGTTCCGATTTCTCATTCGAGCTGTTCGCCCATCACGGCTACGGCGCGTATATCTGCGGTGAGGAAACCGCACTGCTCGAGTCGATCGAAGGCAAGAAGGGCCAGCCGCGCTTCAAGCCGCCTTTCCCTGCCAGCTACGGCCTGTACGGAAAGCCGACGACGATCAACAACACGGAAACTTTCGCGTCCGTTCCGTTCATCATCAACATGGGCGGAGAAGCCTTCCTCAACCTGGGCAAACCGAACAACGGCGGCACGAAGCTGTTCTCGGTATCCGGTCATGTGAGCCGTCCCGGCAATTACGAAATTGCCATGGGTACGCCGTTCGCCGAGCTGCTCGAGATGGCGGGTGGGATGCGCGGCGGGCGCAAGCTCAAGGCGGTGATCCCCGGCGGTTCGTCGGCGCCTGTCCTTCCGGGCAACGTGATGATGGACTGCACGATGGACTATGACTCGATCTCGAAAGCGGGGTCGATGCTCGGTTCTGGCGCCGTCATCGTGATGGATGAAACGACGTGCATGGTCAAGGCGCTCGAGCGTCTGTCGTACTTCTACTTCGAGGAGTCCTGCGGCCAGTGCACCCCGTGCCGGGAAGGTACGGGCTGGCTTTACCGCGTCGTCCATCGCATCGAAAACGGACTCGGGCGGAAGGACGACCTCGACCTTCTCAATTCGGTAACCGGCAACATCATGGGCCGCACGATCTGCGCCCTCGGTGATGCCGCGTCGATGCCGGTGCAGAGCTTCATCAAGCACTTCGGTTCCGAATTCGAGTACCACATTGAAAACAAGAAATGTCTAGTGCCGCCTGAAGTCCAGTATGAAGGCAGCCAAATCTACGTGAGACCGTGATGCTAGAGATTGAAATCGACGGCAAGCAGGTGACGGTCGAGGATGGCAGCACCATCATGGATGCTGCCACCAAGGCCGGTGCTTTCGTTCCGCACTTCTGTTACCACAAGAAGCTCTCGATCGCGGCGAGCTGCCGCATGTGCCTCGTGCAGGTCGAGAAGGCACCCAAGCCGCTTCCCGCGTGCGCCACTCCGGTGACGAACGGGATGAAGGTATGGACACGTTCGGAGCAGGCGGTGAAGGCCCAGAAGGGCGTCATGGAGTTTCTGCTCATCAACCACCCGCTGGATTGCCCGATCTGCGACCAGGGTGGCGAGTGCCAGTTGCAGGATCTGGCTGTCGGCTACGGCGGCAGCCAGTCGCGTTACGAGGAAGAGAAGCGCGTCGTTCTGAACAAGAACCTCGGTCCGCTCGTTTCGACCGATATGACGCGCTGCATCAACTGCACGCGCTGCGTGCGATTCACGACGGAAATCGCAGGGCAGATGGAACTGGGCCAGGCATTCCGCGGCGAACATGCCGAAATCATGCCGTTCGTCGAAAAGACGGTGGACTCGGAGTTGTCCGGCAACATCATCGATCTCTGCCCCGTCGGTGCGCTGACCTCGAAGCCGTTCCGCTTCTCGGCCCGTACCTGGGAGCTGGCGCGTCGCCGTTCGGTGAGCCCGCACGATTCGCTCGGCTCCAACCTGATCGTTCAGGTGAAGCACGATGTGGTCAAGCGCGTGCTGCCGTTCGAAAACGAGGACATCAACGAGTGCTGGTTGTCCGACAAGGACCGTTTCTCGTATGAAGGTCTCAACGGCGAAGATCGTCTCACCGTCCCGATGCTCAAGCAGGACGGTGTGTGGAAGGAAGCGGACTGGCAGACGGCCCTTGAATTCGCGGCGAACGGGCTGCGCAAGACGGCCAAGCAGAACGGTCCGGATTCCATCGGCGCGCTGGCTTCGCCGCATGCAACGGTCGAAGAGCTGTATCTTCTGCAGAAGCTCACTCGTGCCATCGGTTCCGACAGCGTCGATTTCCGCCTGCGTCAGAGCGATTTCCGCGCTGACGGGTTCCGCGAAGGTGCACCGTGGCTGGGCATGCCCATCAACGATGTGGGCGGCCTCAACCGCCTGCTAGTGATCGGCAGCTTCCTGCGCAAGGATACGCCGCTGCTCGCCCAGCGCGTGCGGCAGGCGGCCAAGCGCGGTCTGCATGTCAGTGCAATCAATGCGAGCGCCGAGGAGTGGCTGTTGCCGGTGAAAAACCGCGTGCTGGCCGCCCCGTCCGCTATCGTCCCTGTGCTCCTGCAGGTGGTTGCCGCTCTCGCGGCCGAGAAGGGTGCAAAGGTCGCCGAGCATCTTTCCGCGGTCATGCCCTCCGCCGTGTCCGATGAGGCGCGTGCGATCGCCCAGAGTCTCGCATCCGGCCGCAAGGTCGCTGTCTGGCTCGGCAACCTTGCGGTGCAGAGCGAATATGCTTGCGAGATTCAGCAACTCGCTGAGGAAATTGCGCGCCTGACCGAAGGTGTTTTCGGGGTGATCGGCGAGGCAGCCAACAGTGTCGGCGGTTATCTTGCCAAGGCAGTGCCCCTGGTTGGTGGCCTCAATGCGCGGCAGATGCTGGAGCAACCCCGCAAGGCCTATCTCCTGCTGAATGCCGAACCGGACATGGATTTTGCGAACCCGGCTTTGGCGCAGTCCGTACTGGAAACTGCGCCGTTGGTGATCGCACTATCGGCCTTCAAGTCGCCGTCCCTGCTTGCTGCAGCGGATGTGCTGCTGCCGATCGCTCCGTTCACAGAGACCTCGGGCACCTTCGTGAACTGCGAAGGGCGTGCGCAGAACTTCAATGCAGTCGCTCGTCCCCTCGGCGATACCCGTCCCGGCTGGAAGGTTCTGCGGGTTCTAGGAAATCTCCTCGAGTTCGAAGGCTTCGATCAGAACGATTCGGAGGCTGTCGCTGCGGAGGCGCTCGCAGATGGCAACCGTCCAGATCTCGGTAATCGTCTGTATGGCCTCGAGTTCACGTTCGCCGGACAGGCTAGCGCCGGATTCGAACGGGTCAGCGATGTGCCGATCTACGCTGCCGATCCGCTGGTGCGACGCGCCACGTCGCTGCAGAAGACGCGCGACGCGAGGGCTCCAGTGGCGCGCGCAAGTGCGGCGACCCTTGCCGCGATCGGCGTTGAATCGGGCGCGGGCGTGCGCCTGAAGCAGGGGCAGGGGGCGGCCGAGGTCCTGATCGTCGCGGACGATTCGATCGCGGCGAACTGCGTGCGTGTTGCTGCGGCCAATGCGGCAACCGCCGCCCTCGGCGCAATGTGCGGCGAGATCAGCGTGGAGCGTGTCTGATGGAAGCGTTGCTGGAACCCGTGTCGCAGTTCTTCGGGCCCGCGTGGCCTGCCGTCTGGACGCTCGCGAAGATCGTAGCGATCATCGCGCCGCTCATGATCGGCGTGGCCTATCTGACGCTCGCGGAACGCAAGGTCATCGGCTACATGCAGGTCCGCATCGGCCCGAACCGTGTCGGGCCGAAGGGGCTGCTGCAGCCGATTGCCGATGGTATGAAACTCCTCTTCAAGGAGATCATCATTCCGTCGGGTGCGAGCAAGGGGCTTTTCATCCTCGGGCCGATTCTCGCGATCGCCCCGTCTCTGGCAGCCTGGTCGGTGGTGCCCTTCAGTGAGGGGATGGTGCTCGCAAACGTGAACGCCGGCCTGTTGCTGCTGCTGGCGATCACGTCGATGGAAGTGTATGGCGTCATCATCGCCGGCTGGGCATCGAACTCGAAATACCCGTTCCTCGGTTCCATGCGGGCGGCGGCCCAGATGGTGTCGTACGAAGTGGCGATGGGTTTCGCTCTGATCTGTGTGCTGCTGATCTCGTCGAGCCTAAACCTGAGTGACATCGTGCATTCGCAGGGCCAAGGAAGATTCCATGACATGGGGTTGTCTTTCCTGTCCTGGAACTGGCTCCCGCTTCTGCCGATGTTCATTGTTTTCCTGATTTCGGGAATTGCGGAAACCAACCGTGCGCCGTTCGACGTGGTCGAGGGTGAGTCGGAAGTGGTTGCCGGGCATATGGTCGAGTACTCCGGGATGGCCTTCGCGCTGTTCTTCCTGGCCGAATACGCGAACATGTTCCTCGTGTCGGTGATGACGGCGGTGCTCTTCATGGGCGGCTGGCTTTCGCCGATCGGCGCGATTCCAGACGGTTTCCACTGGCTGGCACTGAAGACCGCGTTCTTCCTGTTCGTGTTCCTGTGGGTACGTGCGACATTCCCGCGCTTCCGCTACGACCACATCATGCGGTTGGGTTGGAAGGTGTTTATTCCGATCACCCTGGTCTGGGTGATTGTGGTGGCGGTGTGGATGATGTCGCCGCTGTCTATCTGGAAGTGAGAGGCTAAAGATGGGTGCCAAGGATTACATCGGTAGCCTGTTCCTAACGGAACTGATCAAGGGCTTGGCGCTTACGGGGCGTCACCTGTTCGCGCGCAAGATCACGATACAGTTTCCGGAGGAGAAGACTCCGCAAAGCCCGCGTTTTCGTGGTCTGCATGCTCTGCGACGCTATCCCAACGGTGAGGAGCGCTGCATCGCCTGCAAGCTGTGCGAGGCGATCTGCCCAGCAATGGCGATCACCATCGAGTCCGATCAGCGCGACGACGGTTCGCGTCGTACGACCCGGTACGACATCGATCTGACGAAGTGCATCTTCTGTGGGTTCTGCGAAGAGGCTTGTCCGGTGGATGCGATCGTCGAGACGCGCGTGCTCGAGTACCACGGTGAGCAGCGGGGCGATCTGTATTACACGAAGCAGATGCTGCTCGCCGTCGGCGACCGGCATGAAGCCCAGATCGCTGCCGACCGCGAAGCAGACTCGAAGTACCGCTAAGGGAGGGCGCCTGCGGGCGCCGCAAAGGACATGGATTTCAAGACCCTCGTTTTCTACATCCTGTCGGCGATCATGGTGTTCGCCGCGCTTCGGGTGATTACGTCACGGAACCCGGTGCATGCCGCACTGTTCCTCGTGCTTTCCTTCGTAACCGCCGGCGGCATCTGGCTGCTTCTGGCCGCGGAGTTCCTCGCGATCGTGCTTGTCATGGTGTACGTCGGGGCGGTCATGGTGCTCTTCCTGTTCGTCGTGATGATGCTTGACATCAACCTCGATCGGCTGCGCGAGGGCTTCTGGAGCTACCTGCCGGTTGGCGCGCTGATCGGAATCCTGCTGGCCATCGAAATGGCGTTGGTGCTTGGGGGCCGGTACTTCGGTCTCGAGGCGATGCCAGAGCCGCCTGCAACGCAGGCCGGTTACAGCAATACGCGCGAACTGGGGCGTCTCCTGTATACCGATTACGTCTATCCGTTCGAACTTGCCTCGCTGCTGTTGCTGGTGGCGATGGTCGTTGCCGTGTCGCTGACCCTGCGCAAGCGCAAGGGGCTGCGTCAGGTGCATCCGTCGGATCAGGTGGCCGTCAAGCGTGGTGATCGCGTCGAACTCGTTTCGATGCCCGCCGAGAAAGAATAAGAACTGCGGCAGTTTCGCGGGAACTGGTGCAATCAAGGGGTTATAGATGCTTTCGCTTTCCCACTATCTGATTCTGGGCGCGATCCTGTTCGCGATCAGCGTGGTCGGGATCTTCCTGAACCGGAAGAACCTGATCGTGCTGCTGATGGCGATCGAGCTGATGCTGCTCGCGGTCAATCTGAACTTCGTCGCCTTCTCGCACTATCTGGGCGACCTGGCCGGACAGATTTTTGTTTTCTTCATCCTCACCGTGGCCGCGGCGGAGTCTGCGATCGGTCTCGCGATTTTGGTCGTGCTGTTCCGCAACCTGCGGACGATTCACGTTGATGATCTGGACAGCCTCAAGGGTTAAGGAAGCGGCTCGATGACGGACATGCAAAAGCTCTATCTCCTGGTACCGCTTGCGCCTCTCGCTGGGGCGATTCTGGCGGGTCTGTTCGGCAAGGCCATCGGTCGTGCCGGCGCGCATATCGTGACGATCCTCGGCGTTGCGGTTGCGTTGGCCGCCTCGGTGGTGATCTTCCAGGATGTTCAGGCAGGCAACACGTTCAACGGCACGTTGTACACGTGGATGAAGAGCGGAAACCTCACCTTTGAAGTCGGATTTTTGATCGATCCGCTCACGGTCATGATGATGCTCGTGGTCACGTTCGTGTCGCTGATGGTGCATATCTACACCATCGGCTACATGCATGACGATCCCGGCTACCAGCGCTTCTTCAGCTACATCTCGCTGTTCACCTTCTCGATGCTGATGCTGGTGATGTCGAACAACTTCCTCCAGCTGTTCTTCGGTTGGGAAGCTGTGGGCCTGGTGTCGTATCTGCTGATCGGCTTCTGGTACGAGCGGCCGACCGCGATCTACGCGAACCTCAAGGCCTTCCTCGTCAACCGTGTCGGCGACTTCGGCTTCCTTCTGGGGATCGGCCTGATCGCAGCGTACGCTGGCAGCCTCGACTACGCGGAGGTGTTTGCGAAGGGGAGCGAGCTCGCCGCGCAGGACATGGCCGGTACCGGCTGGCCGCTGATCACTGCGATCTGCATCTGTCTGTTCATCGGTGCGATGGGCAAGTCGGCGCAGGTTCCGCTGCATGTGTGGCTGCCTGACTCGATGGAAGGTCCGACGCCGATCTCGGCGCTGATTCACGCCGCGACGATGGTGACGGCCGGCATTTTCATGGTGGCGCGCATGTCGCCGCTGTTCGAACTGTCCGACGTGGCCTTGTCCTTCGTTCTCGTCATCGGCGCAACGACGGCCCTCTTCATGGGCTTTCTCGGCATCGTGCAGAACGACGTCAAGCGCGTTGTCGCGTATTCGACCCTGTCGCAGCTCGGCTACATGACCGTCGCATTGGGCGTGTCGGCATACTCGGCGGCCGTGTTCCACCTGATGACGCATGCGTTTTTCAAGGCGCTGCTGTTCCTCGGTGCCGGTTCGGTGATCATCGGCATGCATCACGATCAGGACATGCGCAACATGGGTGGCCTGTGGAAGTACATGCCGATCACGTGGATCACCTCGCTGCTCGGTTCGCTGGCGCTGATCGGCTTCCCATTCTTCGCGGGTTTCTACTCGAAGGATTCGATCATCGAAGCGGTGCACGCGTCGACGATCCCGGGCGCTGGCTATGCATTGTTCTGCGTGCTGGCGGGTGTATTCGTGACGGCGTTCTACTCGTTCCGTATGTACTTCCTCGTGTTCCACGGGAAAGAACGGTTCGGGAACAACCACGGTCATCATGATCACGAGGGTGACCACGACGACGAAGAGGTGTCGGCTGATCACCATCACGGTCTCGCCCCCGGACAGAAGCCGCACGAGTCGCCGTGGGTGGTGACGCTACCGCTGGTGCTGCTCGCGGTGCCGTCCGTGGTTATCGGTTTCTTCACTATCGAGCCGATGCTCTTCGGTGACTGGTTCAAGGGCGTGATCCACGTCGGCAGCAACCACGTCGGTCTGTCGGAACTGGCAGCCCAATTCCACGGTCCGGTCGCGATGGCTCTTCATGGGCTGCAGACCGCGCCGTTCTGGCTGGCGATGGGTGGAGTGGTGCTGGCGTGGTTCTTCTATCTGGTTCGTCCCGACATCCCGGCGGCGATCCAGCGTACGTTCCGCCCGGTGCATGCGCTGCTCGAAAACAAGTACTTCTTCGATCGCTTCAACGAGATCGTGTTTGCGGGCGGTTCGCGGCTGATCGGCAAGGGGCTCTGGAAGGCCGGCGATCAGGCCATCATCGACGGCGTGGCAATCAACGGAACGGCTAGGCTGGTGGGCTGGGTCGCGCAGATCAGCCGTCTGTTCCAGACGGGCCACCTGTACCAGTACGCTTTCGCAATGATCATCGGGGTCTTCATTCTCCTCACCTTCTGGTTCAACCTGGTTTGAACCGAAAGGTCGGTCTGTGAATAACGATAAACACGCGTCAGTTTTCGGCGCACTGAACGGAAAGTAACGATGACGGGTATGCCATTCCTCAGCCTCGCGATCTGGATACCGATCCTGGGTGGGTTGCTCGTGCTAGCAACCGGTTCGGACCGCAACGCGCCGCTGGCGCGGTCCCTTTCCATGCTGGTTGCGCTTGTCGGGTTCGCGGTGACGATCCCACTGTTCACTCAGTTCGACGCAAGCAGCAGTTCGATGCAGTTCGCCGAGTTCCTTCCGTGGATTCCGCGCTTCAACATCAACTACCACCTCGGTGTGGACGGTATTTCAGTGCTGTTCGTGCTGCTCAACGCGTTCATCACGATCATCGTCGTGATGGCGGGCTGGCAGGTGATCCAGGAAAAGGTCGCCCAGTACATGGCGGCGTTCTTGATCATGTCGGGGCTGATGAACGGGATCTTCTCCGCGCTCGATGGCATCCTGTTCTATGTGTTCTTCGAGGCGTCGCTGATTCCGCTCTACCTGGTCATCGGTATCTGGGGTGGTGCGAACCGGGTCTATGCCGCGTTCAAGTTCTTTCTCTATACGCTGTTCGGTTCGCTGCTGATGCTGATCGCCCTGTTGTACCTGTTCATGCAGGCGGGCGGCAGTTTCAGCATCCTCGACTGGCACAAGCTGCCGCTCGCGATGGATGCGCAGCAGTTGATCTTCTGGGCCTTCCTGATCGCCTTTGCGGTCAAGGTGCCGATGTGGCCGGTGCATACCTGGCTACCGGATGCGCACGTCGAGGCGCCCACGGGAGGCTCTGTGGTGCTGGCCGCGATTGCTCTGAAGCTGGGTGCCTACGGTTTCCTGCGGTTCTCCCTGCCGATCGTGCCTGACGCATCGCAGGCCATGGCGCCGATGATGATTACTTTGTCGTTGATTGCCGTGATCTATATCGGCTTCGTCGCGTTGGTCCAGACCGACATGAAGAAGCTCGTGGCGTACTCGTCGATTTCGCACATGGGTTTCGTGACCCTCGGTTTCTTCATGTTCAACGCCGTGGGTCTCGAAGGCGCGCTGGTGCAGATGATTTCGCACGGATTCGTTTCGGGTGCCATGTTCCTTTGCATCGGCGTGCTTTACGACCGGATGCATACGCGCAACATCGCCGACTATGGCGGCGTGGTTAAGACGATGCCGAAGTTCGCCGCCTTCTTCATGCTGTTTGCTATGGCGAACGCCGGTCTTCCTGGTACCAGCGGCTTCATCGGCGAGTTCATGGTTGTGCTGGGTGCGGTCCAGTTCAACTTCTGGGTTGCCTTCGCTGCCGCGACGACCCTGATCCTTGGTGCCGCCTATACGCTCTGGATGTACAAGCGCGTCGTCTTCGGCGTCGTCGGCAATAGCCACGTCGCCGAACTCGAGGACATCGGTGCGCGCGAGTTCGCCTTCCTCGGGATACTTGCGCTGTGTGTGCTGGCGATGGGCTTGTATCCCTTCCCGTTCACGGAAGTGATGCATGCGTCGGTTAATGAACTCCTGCGGCATGTTGCCGTGAGCAAGCTCTGAGCGAGCGGGCGAGACACTTTTTCGGATTGGTCAGAAGATGAATTTCGTCATTCCCGACTTTTACCCCGCCGCGGCAGAGATTCTCGTCGCCGTGATGGCGCTGGTGATCATGTTGGCTTCCACCTTTGCGCGGCGCGTGGCCAGCGATCTCGCTTACGGGCTCACTCAACTTACGCTGGTGTTTGCTGCACTGGTCAGCGTGCTCGTGAGTCCCAACCTCCTCGCGGCCGTTGCGGCGGTGGTCTCCGAGGTACCCCTGTTTGGTGTTCGACTCGCCGAGGTACTGATGAGCCTTGCCGAGGGCTACGCGGCGAACGAGGTGGTTGCGACTTTCAGCGGCATGTTCATCGGCGACATGCTCGGCGGTCTGCTCAAGGTGTTTTCGCTGCTGGCGGTTGCGATCGCGCTGCTGTACGGTCGCGGTTACCTTGCCGACCGCAAGATGGATCGCCCCGAGTATTACCTGCTGTCGCTCCTGATGAGCCTCGGCATGATGGTGATGATCAGCGCGAATCACATGCTGTCGCTGTACATGGGCCTCGAGATGATGTCTCTGTCCCTGTACGGGATGGTTGCCTTCGATCGCGACTCGCCGCGTGCGACCGAGGCAGCGATGAAGTACTTCGTGCTCGGTGCGCTGGCCTCCGGTCTCCTGCTCTACGGCATGTCGATGATCTACGGCGCGACGGGCAGCCTTGAGCTGTCGGGCATTGCGCAGTCGATCTACCATCAGGCCGCCAACAAGACGGTGCTGGTGTTCGGTCTGGTGTTCATCGTCGCCGGACTCGCATTCAAGCTGGGCGTGGTCCCGTTTCACATGTGGGTGCCCGACGTCTATCAGGGCGCACCGACGGCCGTGACGCTGATGATTTCGGCTGCGCCCAAGCTCGCCGCCTTCGCGATCACGATGCGCCTGCTGGTCTACGGTCTGTTCGAACTGGCGGACCAGTGGCAGACGATGCTGATGTTCCTCTCGGTGCTTTCGATCGTGCTCGGCAATCTGGCAGCGATCGCCCAGACGAACATCAAGCGCATGCTTGCCTACTCGGGTATCTCGCACATGGGTTTCGTGCTGCTCGGCCTGCTCGCGGGGGTGGTCGACGGTGATCGCAACTTCGCGCTCAACGCTTACAGCTCGGCGATGTTCTATGCGGTGTCCTACGTGATCATGAGCCTCGCATCGTTCGGCATGGTGATCCTGCTGTCACGTGCAGGCTTCGAGGCCGAGAACATCGACGACTTCAAGGGCTTGAACAAGCGCAATTCGTGGTTTGCGGCGCTGATGATGATCGTGATGTTCTCGATGGCGGGTATCCCCTTCTTCATCGGTTTCTTCGCCAAGCTTTCGGTGCTGCAGGCCGTGGTCGCCGCGGGCCATGTCTGGCTGGCGGTCCTGGCTGTCATGATGTCGGTGATTGGCGCGTTCTACTACCTGCGCGTCGTGAAGATCATGTACTTCGACGAACCGGTCGACAGTACGCCGATCCGTGCTCAGGGCGAGGTACGTTTCCTGTTGTCCGCGAATGGTCTCGCGATCGCCGTCCTCGGCCTGCTGCCACAGGGCTTGATGTCGCTCTGCGCCTATGCGCTCCTTGCCTCCCTCTGAGACGGATCCGCTCGAAGAGAGTCCACTCGAATCCCTCCCGGTCTACGACGGCGTCCTGTTGAAGGTCCGTCGGGACCGGGTTGCGCTTCCGGATGGCAGCGAATCGGTCCGGGAATACATCACCCACCCGGGGGCCGTCGTTGTCGTCGCAGTTCTGCCTGACGGTCGCCTTCTGTTTGAACGGCAGTTCCGTTATCCCCTGCGTCGTGCTTTCCTCGAATTGCCCGCGGGCAAGATCGATGCGGGTGAGGACCTGCTTGCTTGTGCCCGACGTGAGTTGCGCGAGGAGACGGGCTACGACGCCGGTGCTTGGCTGTACCTCGGCGTCATGCACCCGTGTATCGGTTACTCGGATGAGCGCATCGAGATATTCCTGGCCCGTGATCTGACCCACGTAGGCGACGCGCTCGATGATGGCGAATTCCTCGAAGTCCTGACGTACTCGGTCGATGAGGCGATTCGTGCGGTGATGGAGGGCGTGATTACCGATGCGAAGACGATCACGGCCTTGTTCCGGGCCTTGCCCGCACTTGGAGTCGTAATTTCAGCTTCAGCGCCGTAGCCGCACCAGGCTGGGTCGAGGTCTGGCTCGGTGGCCAAAATCGCGACATGAGCGGGAACGTGCCGGCAGGGTTGGATAGGTCGGCGGCAAAAAAACGCGAACCTTGTGGTTCGCGTTTTTTTTGAGCCTCCGCGAGGACGCTTGGGTGCCGGTCAGCCGCAGGTGCCGACCGCGCCGCATGCGGTGCAGAAGTCGCAGCCGTCCTTGCGGATCACGGAGTGGTTGCCGCATTCGGAGCAGAGCCCGCCCTGCATGACCTTCGGATCGCTGTTCTCGCGCGGGGCTTCGAGAATGCCCATCTCGCGTACCGGATAGCCTTGCTCATCGAGCACGCCGAGCATCGCATAGCGGTGGATGATGAGTTGTGCCATGTAGGCCACGGTGCTCGGGTAGTTCTGCTGGCGGCGGGTGCCCGGGACGAAGGCCATGAAGTCGCCCAGCGGCTCGGGGTAGTTGAGCAGCTTGCGCAGCTTCATGCCGATCCAGGCCGGATCCATGACGCGCATGTCGAGCGACAGGATGCGGGTAAGGCCGTCGAGTGCGCGCGGATAGTTGCCGGACAGCCATACCGAGTACGGGCGCGTGACGCCGTCGGGCAGGGTGATTTCCTTCAGACCGAGGACGAAGTCTTCTGCAGTGGCGGGGTTGGCGATATCGACGGTCCAGGACAGCGTGCCGTCGGTGCCGGTCTTGGGTTCCTGCAGGCTGAAGAGGGTGTCGAGCACCGGGGTCGGGGTGTCATTCACCTCGAGGGCACCGAGCTTCTCGCAGCGGTAGCGCACCACCTGGGCGAAAGCGGAGACCACGCCGGGGAACATGGTTTTCTCGCCGTGCGGCGGGAAGGGCATCTCGAAGGATTTTTCGCCGATCGTGCGGGCCAGGGTTTCGAGCTTGAGCTTCAGCCAGCCGCGGTCGTTTGCGCGCATGTCCATCGACAAGGTCTTGGCGACGGCGCCGAGGCCGCGCGGCTGGTCTGCGCCGTTGACCCACACTTCGAACGGGAAGGAGCCGCCGTTATTGCCGACCTGGCCGACGAAGAGGGCAAAGTCGCCGGTCGGAGTGCCGAGCATGTAGGTCCAGGCCATGTTGCCGTCCGGCAGCTCGGGGCGGCCGGGCCAGCGCAGGCTGGAGAGGACGGGGGCGGGCAGGCTGTTGATCGACAGACGCTTGTTCGGGCCGGAAAGCTCGACGTCTTGCGGCTGCTTCTGCTCGGACGATGGGGTCACGGAGAGCACGGAGCCCAAGACGGAGTTGGGACGATAGGTCGCAAGTCCCTTGAGGCCGGCCTTCCAGGCGGAGAGGTAGAGGTCCTCGAACTCGGTGTAGGGGTAGTCCTCGGGGACGTTTACGGTCTTGGAGATCGAGGTGTCGACGAACGGTGCGACCGCGGCGACCATGTCCTTGTGGGCCTGCGCGGAGATTTCGAGCGCGGTGACGAAGTAGGACGGAAGGCTCGCGACGTTGCCGCCGAGGTGCTTGTACAGGCGCCATGCGTAGTCTTCGACGGCGTATTCCTTGTAGGTGCCGTCGGCCATGCGCTTGCGCCGGGTGTAGGTGTAGGAGAAGGGCGGTTCGATGCCGTTCGACGCGTTGTCCGCGAAGGCGAGCGAGATCGTGCCGGTCGGGGCGATCGACAGCAGGTGCGAGTTGCGCAGGCCGTGCTTGCGGATCTTGTCCTTGACCTCGGACGGCAGGCGCGAAGCGAAGTTGCCGCCGGACAGGTAGAGATCGGCGTTGAACAGCGGGAAGGCGCCACGTTCTTTGGCCAGCTCGACCGAAGCGAGGTAGGCGCGATCACGCATGTATTCGGAGATCTTCGCGGCGACGGTGCGGGCCTCGGGGCTGTCGTAACGCTTGCCGAGCATGATCAGGGCGTCGCCGAGGCCGGTGAAGCCGAGGCCGACGCGGCGCTTGGACTGTGCCTCGTTCTCCTGCTGCTCGAGCGGCCAGTGCGTGACGTCGAGCACGTTGTCGAGCATGCGGATGGCGACGTCGACGACCTTGCCGAAAGCCGCGTAGTCGAAGTCCGCTTTGTCGGTGAAGGCGTTCTTCACGAAGGGCGTGAGGTTGATCGAGCCGAGGTCGCAGCAGCCGTAGGGAGGGAGGGGTTGCTCGGCGCAGGGGTTGGTTGCCTCGATGGTTTCGCAGTAGTACAGGTTGTTGTCCTGGTTCATGCGGTCGAGGAACAGGATGCCCGGCTCTGCATGGTCGTAGGTCGATCGCATGATCTGGTCCCACAACTCGCGCGCGCGCAGCTTGCGGTACACCCACAGGCCGTCATCGCGCTGGTAGGCGCCGGCGGCCTTGAGGTCGTCGATCGGTTCTGCCTTGTGCGCGAGCTCGACATCGGTGTCGGTGTCAACGGCCTCCATGAAGGCATCGGTGACGCCGACGGAGATGTTGAAGTTCGTCAGGTCACCGTGGTCCTTGGCGTGGATGAACTCCTCGATGTCGGGGTGATCGCAGCGCAGCACGCCCATCTGGGCTCCGCGGCGCGCGCCGGCGGACTCGACCGTTTCGCACGAGCGGTCGAAGACGCGCATGTAGGATACGGGGCCGGACGCGTTGGACAGGGTGCCCTTCACGAGGGCGCCCTTCGGACGGATGCTGGAGAAGTCGTAGCCGACGCCGCCGCCGCGGCGCATCGTCTCGGCGGCTTGGGCAAGCGCGGTGTAGATGCCGGGGCGGCCGTCGACGGCTTCCGAGACGGAATCGCCGACCGGCTGGACAAAGCAGTTGATCAGGGTTGCCTGCAGCTTGGTGCCGGCGGCGCTGTTGATGCGGCCTGCGGGGACGAAGCCTTTTTCCTGGGCTTCGAGGAACTTCGCTTCCCAGTGGGCGCGCTTTTCTTCGGCCTCGACGGCAGCGAGGGCCCGCGCTACTCGCGCGCGGACTTCGGTGACGCTCTGCTCGTCGTCCTTGGCATATTTTTCGATGAGAACTTCGCCCGAGATTTCCTGCGGGGCGAGCGTCGAGGCGTCGGCCTTGCCTTTGGCCTGCGAATTGATCGTCGTGCTCATGGTCTTTTTGAGTCCGTGTGTGAGTCCGTTCGATGGTGTGTGTTTCGGCGTGAAGAATAGCTCGCCATGTTCGATTTTGCAAAAAAATAAAAGCACGTAAAAACAAGGCGTTAAGAGTTATTGCGGTATGTCAAGTGCGGGGTGATTACTATATCTAGTAGCTCATTTGGATGGCTCTCGGCGCTGAAAGTCGCGCCCGCAAAGGGTTTCGGCGCAGTGTCCGGATGCGTCGGGCGATGGCCGTCCCGCAGGCGGGGGCAGAAATATTTGTGTCCTTCCCTGCGACGCACTGCAGCATCACTTGCTGCTAAACTTCTTGCATAGAGCATGCTCCGGAGTTTGCCCATGCAAGATGCCGAGCGGATAGCAGCACAGGCGGTCGAGCGCCACCGGCGAGAACCTTCGCAACTGCTGCAGATTCTTATTGAAACGCAGGACGGAATCGGCCATTTGCCGGCGGCGTCGCTGACGCGGATTGCGGACCTGCTCGACTTGCCGCGTTCACGCGTGGAAGGTGTGGCCGGGTTCTACAGTTTCCTGTACGCGGAGCCTGTCGGGCGTTACCGCATCCTTTTTTCCGACAACATCATCGACCGGATGCTGGGCAGCCGCGGGCTGATGGAGAGCCTCTGCCGCCAGCTGGAGGTGGCGCCGGGAGATGTGTCGGCAGGCGGGGCGGCGAGCGTCGACACCACGTCATGTACGGGTATGGGCGATCAGGGGCCGGCGATCCTGGTCAATGGGCTTGCCGTGACGCGACTCGACGAGGCGCGAGTCGAGCGCATCGCATCGCTGGTGCGCGCCGGCACGCCTTTGGCCGAGTGGCCCGCAGAGTATTTTTGCGTCGAGGACAACATCCGCCGGCGGGGGGCGTTGCTCGGGGAGGACTTCGTTCCCGGTGCTGCGCTGCAGGCGGCAATGGCGCGCGGGCGGCAGGGCTGGCTCGAGGAAATGCGCATTTCCGGGTTGCGCGGGCGTGGCGGGGCGGGCTTCACGACAGCGGTGAAATGGATGGCCTGTCGCGATGCACCGGGTGCCGACAAGGTGGTGGTGTGCAACGCGGACGAAGGCGAACCGGGCACGTTCAAGGATCGCGTGCTGCTCGCGAGCCAGGCGGAGCGCATCTTCGAGGGGATGACCCTCGCGGCGTGGGCGACGGGCGCGCGGCAGGGCTTGCTGTACCTGCGGGGCGAGTATCGCTATCTGCTGAAGCATCTGCGGGCGGTACTGGCGCTGCGTCGCGCGGCGGGGCTTCTGGGAGCGCGGATCCTCGGCGAAGGGGGATTCGACTTCGATATCGACATCCATCTGGGCGCCGGGGCCTACGTGTGCGGCGAGGAAACGGCCTTGCTCGAATCGCTCGAAGGCAAGCGCGGCACGCCGCGGATCAGGCCGCCGTTCCCGGTCACGCACGGCTATCTCGGACGTCCGACGGTGGTGAACAACGTCGAGACGCTGGCGAAAACCACGCTGATCGCACTGCAGGGCGGTTCGGCGTTCGCGGCAACGGGCACGCCGCAGTCGACGGGCACGAAACTTCTTTCGATCTCGGGAGACTGTGCGTATCCCGGGGTGTATGAGTATCCCTTCGGCGTGACGATCGAGCACGTGCTCGAGGACTGCGGCGCGCACGATCCGCAGGTCGTGCAGGTGGGCGGCGCGTCGGGCGTGACGATCGCGGGGCACGAGTTCCATCGGCGTATCGCGTTCGAGGACGTACCGACGGCTGGAGCCTTCATGGTCTTCGATGGCCGCCGCGACCCGTTCGAGATGGCACGCAATTTCGTGCATTTCTTCGCGCACGAGAGTTGCGGATTCTGCACGCCGTGCCGCGTCGGGACGGCCTTGCTCAAGGGCTACATGGACAAGCTCGCGAGCGGGAAGGGGGCGAAGATGGATCTGGCCGACATTGAATGGCTGGACCGGCTGCTGAAGAATGCGAGCCATTGCGGGCTTGGGTCGAGCGCACCGAATCCGGTGATCGACACGCTGATCAAGTTCCGGCCGGCCTACGAGCGGCGGCTCGTGTCGCTCGACTTCAAGCCGGCGTTCGACCTCGATGCGGCGCTCGAAACGGCGCGCCGCATGACCGGTCGTGACGATCCGGCTGCGCACCTGGATTGGCGGGAGGAGGTTTAGCGATGGGCGGGAAGTTCCTGTTCGACGGGCGGCCGGTGCCGTTCGAGGAAGGCCAGACGATACTCCAGGCCGCACGCGCGGCCGGGCACTATATTCCTCACCTGTGCTGGCACCCGGATTTTCCGCCGCACGGCTCGTGCAAGCTGTGCATCGTGAAGGTCGGCGGGCGCCACGTTTCGTCCTGCGCGTTGCCGGCGCGGGACGGAATGGAGGTGGAAAGCAACACGCCGGAGATCAACGGCGAACGGCGCGCGTTGTTGCAGATGCTGTTCGTGGAGGGCAACCATTTCTGTCCTTCGTGCGAGAAGAGCGGCAACTGCCAGTTGCAGGCACTGGCCTACGAGCTGGACATGAGCAGCGCGCGCTTCGCGCATTTCTACCCGGACCGCCCGGTGGACGCGTCGCATCCGGACGTGCTGCTGGATTTCAATCGCTGCATCTTCTGTGAGTTGTGCGTGCGGGCGTCGCGGGATGTGGATCACAAGGGCGTGTTCGCGCTGACCGGTCGCGGCATTGGTAAGCATCTGGTCGTGAATGCGGAGTCGGGGCGGCTTGCCGATACAGACTTCGCCGTGAGCGACCGGGCTGCGAACATCTGCCCGGTCGGCGTGATCTTGCACAAGCGGGTGGGCTTCGCGGTGCCGATCGGCGAGCGCAAGTACGACGAAGCCTCGATCAGCATCGTTGCGATGGAGAAGGGCGAATGAGCGACAGCATCGGTATGCCCCGCGTGCGTGTTGCGACGACCTCGCTGGCGGGATGTTTCGGCTGCCACATGTCCTTCCTCGACATGGACGAGCGCCTGCTCGAGTTGGCGAAGATCGTGGAGTTCGACCGCTCGCCGCTGACCGACATCAAGCATTGCGGACCCTGCGACATCGGCCTGATCGAGGGGGGCGTGTGCAATGCCGAGAATGTGCATGTGCTGCGCGAGTTCCGCCGCAACTGCAAGACGCTGGTCGCGATCGGCGCGTGCGCGATCAATGGCGGTCTGCCGGCGCAGCGCAATCATCTCGATCTCGGCGACTGCCTGCAGCAGGTGTACGTGGGGCGCGACGGCATCGAGGAGGGGGGCGTTCCGGACGATCCCGAACTGCCGCTGCTGCTCGACCGGGTTCACCCGATTCACGAGGTGGTGCGGGTCGATTACTTCATACCGGGATGTCCGCCGTCGGGCGAAGCGATCTGGAAGTTCCTGACCGACCTGATCGGCGGTCGGACGCCGCGCCTGGCGCATCCCTTGTTGCGTTTCGATTGAGGTCTCGCATGGATTCGTCGCTTGAAACCGCTGCCGACAGGGAGCATTTGCACCGGGTCGTGATCGACCCGGTGTCGCGTGTCGAAGGGCACGGCAAGGTGACGCTGCTGCTCGACGACGACGACCATGTTCGCGAGGCGCGTCTCCATATCGTGGAATTCCGCGGCTTCGAGGTGTTCATCCAGGGGCGCCCGTACTGGGAGGTGCCGGTGATGGTGCAGCGCCTGTGCGGCATCTGTCCCGTCAGCCATCACCTTGCGGCGTCGAAGGCGATGGACCGCGTGTTGGGCATTCCGGTCACGCGTTCGGCCGAGAAGCTGCGGCGCCTGATGCATTACGGGCAGATCCTGCAATCGCATGCGCTGCACTTCTTTCACCTGTCGTCGCCGGACCTGCTGTTTGGCTTCGAGTCCGAAGTCGGCAAGCGCAACATCGTCGGTGTCGCCGCGGCTTACCCGGAGGTGGCGCGGCAGGGGGTGCTGCTGCGCAAGTTCGGGCAGGAGGTGATCCGCGCGACGGCCGGCAAGCGCATCCACGGTACGGGCTCGGTTCCCGGCGGGATGAACCGGCATCTCGCGGTGGAGGACCGGGACGCGCTGCGCGCGGAGATCGACCACATGGTGGAGTGGAGCCGCGCGGCGGTCGAACTGGTGAAGCGGCTGCATCGGGCCGATCCCGCCCTGTACGACGAGTTCGGGCGCTTCCGCGCCAACGTGATGAGCCTGGTGCGGGCCGACGGGGCGATGGATCTGTATCACGGGGCGCTGCGCTTCCGCGATGCAGACGGAAAGATCCTGGTCGATAAGGTGCCGGACCAGTCTTACCGCAGTCTCATCCGGGAGCAGGTCAAGCCCTGGAGCTACATGAAGTTCCCTTACCTGCAGCAGCTGGGGCCGGACGAGGGGTGGTACCAGGTGGGGCCGCTCGCGCGGGTGCAGAACTGCGATTTCATTCCGACTCCGCTGGCCGAGGCGGAGCGCCGCGAGTTCATCGATCACGGCAGGGGCGAACCAGTCAGGGCGACGCTGGCCTATCACTGGGCGCGGATGATCGAGATGCTGCATGCAGCGGAGGTGATTCGCGATCTGCTGGGGGACGGCGACCTGCTGGAGGGCGCGCTGCTGGCGGACGGCGAGCGCGGGAACGAGGGGGTCGGCATCATCGAGGCGCCGCGCGGAACGCTGATCCACCATTATCAGGTCGGTGACGACGACCTCGTCACGATGTGCAACCTGATCGTGTCGACGACGCATAACAACCAGGCGATGAACACGGCGGTGCGGGAGGTCGCGCGTCGCTACCTGGACGGGCGGAAGCTGACGGAGGGTTTGCTCAACCACATCGAGGTGGCGATCCGGGCTTACGATCCGTGCCTGTCCTGTGCGACCCACGCGCTGGGCAAGATGCCGCTGGTGCTGGAACTGGCGGATGCCGGCGGGGAGGTCGTGGATCGGGTGGTGCGTGACTGATTCCGGCCGGCTGGTCGTTTTCGTCACCGGCAACGAATCGCGCGGGGACGATGCGGCGGGACCGTTGTTATTGCACGGTCTCGAGGGCGACCTGCCGGCGGGTGCGCGGGTGGTGTGCGAGTTTCAGCTCCAGGTCGAGCATGCGCTGGAGCTGCGCGGCGCCGACGTGGCGCTGTTCATCGATGCCGCCTGCGGCCTGGAGGCGCCTTTCGAGTTCGCCGAAGCCGACGGGAAAGGGCCGGTGTCGAGTTTTTCCCATGCGCTGTCGCCTGCGGCGGTGCTGGACGTGTTCCGCCGCATCGAGGGGGCGGAACCGCCCCCGGCCTTCATTCTGGGGCTGCGCGCTGTCCGCTTCGAGCTGGGCGAGGGTTTGTCGGCGCTCGCGGAGGAAGCGGTGGAGGCGGCCCTTCCATTTGTCCGGGCGTTGTTCGAGGTGCCGCAGCCGGACCGCTGGCGTGCGGCGGCTCAGGCGCGTGCGCGTTCGTTGCCGAGGTTCGGGAAGAAGAGCGCGGTATAGCCCGCCAGGTCGAGTTCGGCGCTTTCACGGATGCGGCGCAGGCTGACCGGTTCCATTTCGAGCAGGGTCCAGATCGTGGGGTCCATGCGCTCTGCCGCGGCGGTGCTCGATTCGTTTTCCTGGTCGGCTTCGGCAATGCGCGCGGCCACGTGCACCATCGCTGCCTCGTAGACGTAGTCGCCGCCGAGGCGCGGCACGGTCTGTGCACCGATGATGTCCACGAAGCTCGTCGGCAGGCGCCACTGTGCCATCAGCGCGGCGCCGACTTCGGCGTGGTCGCAGCCGACGATGCGGCGTTCTGCTTCGTGCAGCGGTTCGCGGGTGCCGGCCGCGATGGTGCGTGCTTCGTGCGCGAGTTCCGGCACCGTCTGGTGCATCACCAGATGGCCAATGTCGGACAGCATGCCGATGACGAACAGCCGTTCGACTCCGATCATGCCCTGGTTTCGGCCGATTTCGCGTGCAGCGAGGCCGCGCATGACACTTCCGCGCCAGAAGCGCGGCATGTCGAGGTGGCGGGGCGCGAACAGGGAAAAGGCGCCGCTCACCGATATGGCAAGCACGAGGTCGTGCACCTGCTGGATGCCGAGAACCGTCACGGCGCGCGAGATGGTGTCGATCTTCCCGCCGTAGCCGTAGAAGGCGCTGTTGGCAAGGCGCAGCAGGCTGGAGGCGATTGCGGGATCGGCGCTGATGGCATGGGCGACGCTGCTGGCCGACCCCGTCGGCGCGTCGAGTTCATCGCGAATGCGCAGATATACGGTCGGCAGCGATGCGAGCGTTATGACGTTGGCGACAAGTTCCTGAGCGGAGTGCATGACGGTGGTCCGAGGGGGCTTGTTCAAGGGGTGCCGGTCGGTGGCGGCGCGTCGCCGACGGGGGCGACGAGGTCGCGGTACGCGTGCCAGCTGGCATGACCGACGACGGGCATCAGTACCACCAGTCCGAGATGGAAGCTGAGGAATCCGATTATAGTCAGTATGACTATGAGCGAGGCCCACACGATCATCGCGCCGGGGTTGCGGGCGAGTGCGCCGATGCTGGCGAGCATCGAGGATATGGCGTCCTGGTTGCGGTCGAGCATGAGGGGGACGGAGATCACGCTCGCGGCGAAGACGATGCAGGCGAACAGCAGGCCGACGCTGAAATAGACGAGCAGGAACTCGAGATTCTCGAGCGTCACGAGCTGGTTGAGAAAGCCGCTGAGGTTGGGGAGTTCGTTGGTGTAGAAGAGGGCGAAGATGACCAGCGAAGCGCGTGCCCAGACGAGGAAGACCACGCCGAGGACGACCGCGAAGATGCCGATGTTGCCGGCGTTGCGCCGCCACACGGTGAGCGTCGGCAGCAGGGCGCAGGCCTGTCCTTCTTCGTGCCTGCGGCTGATCTCGTACAGGCCCATCGCGAGGAAGGGGCCGAGCAGCAGGAATCCTGACGTCATCGCGGCGGTGTATTCGTAGGCGTGCTCGAACACCATTGTGACGAGCAGGCCCATCGCCGCGAAGCAGAAGCCGTAGAACAGGCTGGGAATCGGAC
The DNA here is from genome assembly GCF_001190925.1 of Azoarcus sp. CIB. NCBI lineage: Bacteria > Pseudomonadati > Pseudomonadota > Betaproteobacteria > Rhodocyclales > Zoogloeaceae > Azoarcus > Azoarcus sp. CIB. The sequence continues at coordinate 3,336,961 of NZ_CP011072.1, read as the reverse complement.
AGGCACGGAAGTCGCCGATCCCGCGCCCGATCCAGCGCAGGGGGGCGCCCGCATCGACTTCGCGGACAGTTGGAAAGACTGGTTCCTCCGCTGCCGTACCCGTATCGTTCTGCTGCGACATGGCTCTCTCCTGTTGGGGGGTCTTGTCGTGCGGCAGCGAACGGGGCTTCCCTGTTGTTGTGTTATGCGCTGGTGAGGAAGCCTCGCATGGCATCGCCGACCGCATCGGGCGCTTCGGCCATCATCGCATGACCGGCGCCTTTGATCACTATCATACGCGCGCCGCCGGGAACCTTGGCGAGCGCTTCCTGCAGGGGCTTGACGGCCTTGCGGGGCGTCATCTGGTCGCGTTCACCGCACAGCATCGCGCACGGGACGGCGATGCGCGCTGCGGCGTCGAGGCCGCCCTGGTAGGCATTGCATGCTGCGAGGTCGTTTGCGAGCACGCCTTCGCGCTGGCGTTCCATCAGGCGCTGGTTGAGGCCGATGAGGGAAACGCCGGGGACGGGGCTCGCGCCGAGCTGCGAGGCGGGGGTGTAGGACCACTGGTTGATCATCCCGTGCGCGGCAGCGCGCGCGTTTGCGGCGGCTTCGAGGAGCGGTGGCGCGACGGGCATCGGTGCGACGCTGCCGATCAGGATGAGTTTCGAGATGCGCGCCGGCGCCTGCGCGGCCGTCTGGAGGGCGACGAGCGAACCCATGCTGTGGCCGGCGAGGGCGGCGTGGACGACGCCCGCGGCGTCGAGCAGGGCCTCGACCCAGTCCGCGAGGGCCTCGATGGTGGGCAGCGCGCTGCCCTGCGAGCGTCCGTGGCCGGGGAGATCAGGGGTGAGCACGGCGAAGCCGTGGTGTGCGAGCTGACGGGCCTGGTAGTTCCACACGCTGTGGTCGTGGCCGGCACCGTGGATCAGGACGACGACAGGCTGCTGTCGGTCGAAGGGGCGGCCGCCGGTGTAGAGGTAGGCGGGCGTGTCGTTGACGCTCAGTTCCATGGCTTAACCCTGCTCGACACGGCTGGCGGCGTAGAGGCCGCGGTTGAGGTCTTCGATGAGGTCATCGACGCTTTCGAGTCCGACCGACAGGCGCACGGTGCCCTCGCCGATGCCCGCGGCGGCGAGGTCCTGCGCCGACATGCGGAAATGGGTGGTGCTGGCCGGGTGGATCACGAGGGACTTGGCGTCGCCGACGTTGGCCAGATGGGAGAACACCCGCAGGCCTTCGATGAAGGCGCGGCCGGCGGCGCGGCCGCCTTTCAGTTCGAAGGACAACACCGAGCCGGCGCCGTCGGGCAGCAGGCGGGCGGCGAGCGCGTGGTCACGGTGGCTGGCGAGGCCGGGCCAGGCGACGTGGGCGACGAGCGGATGGGCCGCGAGGTGTTCCGCGACCTTGCGCGCGTTGGCGACGTGGGCGCGCATGCGCAGCGGCAGGGTTTCCATGCCTTGCAGGATCTGGAAGGCGTTCATCGGCGACAGGCAGGCGCCGAAGTCGCGCAGGCCCTCGCGCCGCGCGCGCAGCAGGAAAGCGGCGATGGGCGATTCCTCGGCGAAATCCATGCCGTGGAAGCCGTCGTAGGGTTCGGTGAGCGTCGGGAAGAGGCCGGAGGCTTCCCAGTCGAAGCGCCCGCCGTCGACGAGCAGGCCGCCGACCGCGACGCCGTGGCCGCCGAGGAACTTGGTCGCCGAGTGCAGCACGAGGTCGGCGCCGAGTGCGAGCGGGCGCTGCAGGCAGGGGGTGACGAGGGTCGCGTCGACCAGCAGGGGGATGCGATGGGCGTGCGCGATGTCGGCGACCGCGGGGATGTCGAGCACGTCGAGGCCGGGATTGCCGAGCGATTCGCCGAAGAAGAGGCGCGTCTCGGGACGGACGGCGGCGCGCCAGGCGTCCGGATCGTGCGGATCGACGAAGGTGGTGGTGATGCCGAAGCGCGGCAGCGTGTAAGCGAGCAGGTTGTGCGAGCCGCCGTACAGCGCGTGCGAGGCTACGATGTGGCCACCGGCGCCCATCAGCGTGGTGATCGCAAGGTGCAGGGCGGCCTGTCCGCTCGCGACGGCGATCGCGCCAACCCCGCCTTCGAGGGCGGCGATGCGTTCTTCGAGCATCGCGTTGGTCGGGTTGGAGATGCGCGTATAGACGTGGCCGGGGCGTTCAAGGTTGAACAGCGCCGCAGCGTGGTCGGTGTCGGGGAAGACGTAGCTGGTGGTGAAGTAGATGGGGGCGGCGCGGGCGCCGAAGGCGGGGTCGGGAGACTGGCCCGCGTGGAGTGCGAGGGTTTCAGGTCCGAATGTCTTGGGTTGGGTCATCGGCGGTGCGGTTTCCTGTCCTCGGGGCGAGCGGGGCTTACGCCAGTTCGTTGGGGTCGAGCATGCGCTGGATGACGGAAATGCGGTCCTTGAGGGCGAGCTTGCGCTTCTTCAGGCGGCGCAGCAGCAGTTCGTCTTCCTGCGGGGAGTCCTGCAGACGCGAAATGGCGTCATCGAGGTCGCGGTGCTCGTTGCGGAGTTCCGTGAGCCGGATCTGCAGGCTGGTGACGTGGTCGAATGCTTCCTCGGTCATCGGGGACCTGCTCGGGCTGGGCGTGTGCACGCCGTTGGAGGGATGTTCAGACCGGCAATCTTATGCGCCGCGCGGGGCAATGACAACTTGCTGCGCAGCATGGCCGTGCGATCCTTGGACGGCACCGCGTGCCGTGCCTCAGGCGGTTGGTGATGGTTCCTTGCGCACGACGGCAATCGGGGCGGCGGAACGCGCCTTGTCGGCCTGCAGGTCCGCGCCGAGCAGGGCCTTCAGTCCCGCCGGTTGGCGCGGGTGCGTGGGGAAGTCGCGCCGGGCGGCTTCGAGCTGGGCGCGGTTGGCGCTGAAGTAGCGGGCTGCCTGGATCACGTGCGGGAGGTTCCTGATCAGGTGCCAAAGACTCCAGCGGTGTTCCCACAGGCGGCGGGCGAAGCGGCGGCGGTAGCCCTTGCTGTCGTAGAAGCGGCGGACGTGCCAGTTGTAGAGGGCGTCCATCTCTTCGCGCGAGGCGAAACCTTCGGGGCGGTAGACGAAGTTGAGGCAGTTCATCAGGCGCCAGTCTTCGCGGAAGTCGCCGCTGCTGCCGTCGGCGCATTCGTCCCAGATCGGCGCGCCGTACATGGGGCTGAACTTGGTCATGTTCATCTCGTCGAGGTCCAGCGAGAGGATGAAGTCGCTGGTCGCGTGCAGCGTCTGCGGGGTCTCCCCGGGCAGGCCGAAGATGAAGAGGCCCTTGGCGCGCAGGCCCGCGGCGTGGATCTTGCGGACGGTGTCGCGTACTGCGTCGAGGGTGACGCCGGCCTTGTGGCGTTCCATCATCGCCGGATCGGCCGATTCGATACCGAGGGAGACCATCAGCGCGCCGGCGCGTTTGAGCTGGTGAAGCATCTCTGCCGAGGTGTGGCCGGTGCGGATGGCGCAGTTGAACTGCATGCCCAGCGGCTTTTCGATGAGCAGGCGGCAGAGTTCGTCGACGCGCTTGCGGCTGGCGGTGAACAGGTCGTCGTAGAAATTGATGTGGTGGACGCCGAACTTGTCGCGCAGGTGCTTCATGTGCGCGTAGATGTACGCGGCCGAGTTGACCTTGTAGAGGCGCTCGAACACGGTGCGGTCGCAGAACGAGCAGGTGTAGGGGCAGCCGCGCGAGGTGATCATCGTGGCGCCGTGGCGTTGCGCGTACGAGAAGAGCGGCAGGTGGTAGCCGGCGGGGAAGCCGGCGAGCTTTTCGTAGGCGGGGAAGGGCAGTTCGTCGAGGTCGAGGATGCGCGGCCGGCGCGGGTTGGCGACGATGCGCGGGCCGTCGCGCCACACGAGATTGTCGATCGCAGCGGGGGGCTTGCCGTCGGCGAGGTCGAGCAGGGGGCCTTCGCCCTCGCCGATGCACAGGTAGTCGATCTCGGGGAAGTGTTCGAGCAGCGGCGCGCCGATCGAGGAGGCGTGGACGTTGCCGAGCACGATGCGGATGTGCGGGCGCCGCCGCCGGATACTCGCCGCCATGTCGACGGCGTCCATGAATGCTGAGGTCGTCGCCGAGAAGCCGACGAGTTCGGGGTTGGTGGCGAGAATGACGTCGACGTTGGCGTCGATGCCGGCCGGTGCGAATGGGCCGAGGCAGTCGTGGACGGCGGTTTGGTGACCGTGTTTGTCCAGCCAGGCGGCGAGCGACAGGACGCCGATCGGCGCCATGCGGTTGGCCAGCACCGAGAAATCGGGCTGTCCGGGAACGAAGTTGAAACCGGCGGGATGGACGAGGGTGACGCGCATGGGGGGCGTCAGCTGCAGAGCGCAGCCAGGATCAGCTGGCGGTTTTCGCGGGCCGATTCGAGCAGATGGTCCAGGTCCTGTTGGTCGATGCCGTGCGTGGCTGCGTCAAGAAGGCTGGTGCGGTGATCCAGCCCGAGGAGCTTGTCGAACGGATTGGGCGTTTCGGCCGCAAGCTCCGCGACGAAAAGGATGTCCGCGAGGTTCGCGGGGGGCCAGGAGCCGCCGTAAGGATTGCTGCACTCGAACGCGTCCAGGATCGATTCGGGCAGTTCGAACACATCGAGCACGGCCTCGCTGACGGGTTCGCTCCAGGTGGTCACGAAGCCTGCAAAACGCGGCAGATCGTCTTCCAGGGCGGGATACTCGGCAGCGCGGGCCAGTAGCAGGAACTGCCCGATGTCGGCCAGCATGCCTGCGAACATCGCGGTGTCGGGATTCACGACACGCAGATCGCGGGCGAGGGCGTAGGACCAGGCCGCGACATCGACCGCGTGCATCCACAGCCCGGAGGCGATGGTGCGCATTTTGGGCGAGCGGTGATCCTGTGCGAGTTGTTCGGCCGCGACCGAAAAGGCAAGGCAGCGCAGCGACGAGAGGCCGATGCGACGCACGGCATCGGCAACGTTGGTGATGGGGGTGGCCTGGGGGTTGAGTGCGACGGCGTTGGCCATGCGCACCGTCTTGGCGCTGAGAACGGGCTCGGTCTTGACTGCCGCGGCGATCTCTTCGAGCGAGGACGCGGGGCTGTCGGCGAGCCGCTTGATGCGTAACGAGACGTCGAGGGAGGTCGGGAAGCTGAGATGGCCTTCCGCAATTTCGGCTTCGATCTGCTCGCCGAATGCTCGTGCCTGAGATTCGAAATCCTTCATCGCGCCCCCGGATGCATGTTGTTCGTGAAAGTTTACCCTGCCTGGACTTCGGTCGGGAGTTCGTTGCGACGACACCCGGACTGCGGTCAGGTTGTCGCGGGAATGCTGCTGCCGTCGAGCGCGCGGATCAGCGGGGCGATTCGTTCGAGGGGACTCCCTTCCATCTGCGCTTCGGCGCGAAGGTGCAGGTTGCGCGCGAGGTTGCGCATGCGCCATTCGATTTCGCGGATCACGAGATTGATTTCGGCGATGAGTTCGCCGTCGAGGTTGCCGACGCCGAGCGAATCGGCCTCCATGACCCCGGTGGAGCGCAGCGACTTGAGCAGGTTGTGGAGCAGGGCGAGCGCATTGGTGGACGTATGTCGCACGAAGGGCGTCGGGGCCTGTGCAATCAGCGATTCGGCCTCCGCCATGGCGGCGTTGATGCGTCGGCAGCTTTCCTGGACGCGTGCGTTGAAGCCCCCCTCCGGCGTTGTCCCGAACACGTCGTCGCCATTACGCAAGGCTTGCGTGATGACCGCGACTGAATCGTGGTCGAATTCTTCGGGAACGATGCGCAGCGCCAACGAGGCGCGCAGGGCGGCGCCGTCGTCGCCGCGGGACAGGATGGCGCCGACGGAATCGGCGACCGCGAGCCACGCACCGAGCCGGCTGTGCCCGCTGCGGTCCACCTGGTTCGGGTAGCCGCTGCCGTCGAGGCGTTCGTGATGGTGCGCGACGCACTGGCCGACTGCGGCCGGCAGCGTCGTGAGTTCGGCGATGAGGAGTTGGCCGACGCGCGGGTGACTGGCCACGTGCTTCCATTCTCCCGGTTTGAGCCGGTAACTGTTGTTCAGGTAGTCGGGGTTGATGTACATCTCGCCGAGGTCGTGCACCAGGGCCGCCATCAGCAGGAGCTGGGCGTCGTGATCGGTCGCATTCAGACGCGCGGCGATTCCGGCGCAGATGATCACGGTGGTCTGTGCATGCTTGAAGCTGGCGCTGCCCTTGGCATGCGCGGTGGTGAGGAGAAGGCGCAGCGGTTGCGGGAGCGGCACGTTGCGCATGCCGTTGATGAGCCCGATCGCGTCGCGGTTGACGATGCGGGCGAGCAGCGGATTCTGTTCGATGTGTGCCATGCATGCGCTGGCGACGTCGCCGAATGCGACGGCGCCCTCGACGGCGAGGGTCGTTTCGAGCGGCTTCGCGAGTTTGCGGCGCAGCAGCTTTTCCTGCAGGTCGGCGGAAACGGGCTTGCCCTTCGCCCAGAGCTTGATCCCGCGTTCGTCGTAGATGTCTTCCGCAGCTTCCACCGTCCGCGTTTCCGCGAGTTCGACGATGCGCTCCAGGCAGTGCTGATTGACCGAATTGAATAGCATGATGTGCTTGTCCTGACAGCAGAGCCGGAGGCTGCTGTGCAGCCGGCATGATACCGGCGGCTATTTTGGGCGCTTGCCGCGAGGGGAGCAATAGGTGATTTTGCCCCCCACGTGCCGAGCGCGCGACGGACGGAGGCGGGGAGGGGTACGCGAATTTCCGGCTCTGTGACGAATGCATGGGATGCCGATGTGTTCTTGATGCGGATCACGTACTTTTCCGGTAAATCTCCATACGCTTATATCGCCTGCATGCCCCGCGCCGGACTCCTGTGCATTGGATCTCCGGCGACGGCCCGAAGGCGTGCGGATCCTGTTTGTGGAGCGGATCGTGAAAGTACTTTTTGCACCTGCCGTGGGGCTGATGAATCGCTGCAGTTACCCGGTGAAGTTCGGCCTGCTGGGCCTGATCATCCTGGTGGCCTTTGCCAGCCTGATGCTGACCTTGGCGCGCCAGTTGAATGCGACGATCGAGCGGACGGAGCGCGAGCTCGTGGCGTCGGAGCTGTCGCGACCGATCTCCAGGGCGGTCGAACTGATGCAGCAGCACCGCGGGCTGTCGTCGGCGATGCTCGGGGGGCTTGAGAGTGCGAAGGCGACGCGCGCCGACAAGGCCGTCGAGGTCGATCGTGCGCTCGAGACGCTGGAGGCGGCGCTTCCGCAATCCGTGCGCAACAGCGGGTGGAGCGACATCCGTTCGCGCTGGAGTGCGTTGAAGCAGGAGGGGCTGAAGCTGAGCCAGCCCGAGAATTTCCAGACGCATACGCGGCTGATCGACAATCTGCTGGATTTTCAGATCGCGGTCGCCGACGAGTACGGCCTGACCTTCGATCCGCAGCAGGACAGCTACTACCTGATGTCGACGGCGGTGATCCGCATGCCCTACCTGCTGGAGCGCACGGGCCAATTGCGCGCCAGGGGGGCGGCGGCGCTCGCGCGCGGCACGATCGACGATGCGGGCAAGCTCGGCGTGAGCGTGCTCGCGGGTGACGTGACCGAGGCGGTGAGCGATCTCGAGACCAATATCCGCAAGATCGTCGCACAGCGGCCGGATCTCGGACAGCGGCTGGAGTCGTCGCTCGCGGAAATGAACGGCAAGCTGGCGACGGTGAGCGGGGTGGTGCGCCAGATCCTGGCGGGCGACCTGCAGAGCACGTCGTCGTCGGCCTACTTCGGGATGACGACCGAGGCGATCACGGTGGGCTACCGGCAGATGAACGAGATCCTGCTGCCGACGCTGGACGAACTGTTGCGGCAGCGCATCGTCGAGGCGCAGCGCGTGCTGCATTTCAACATCGTCGTGCTGGTGGTCGTCGCGGTCGCGATCGCCTACCTGTCCATCGGGGTGTATCTGTCGATCATGGGCAGCGTGAAGCGGCTCGCCGAGGGAAGCCATCGGCTGGCGGCTGGCGATCTGACGACGGCGATCAGGCTTCAGGCGCGCGACGAGCTGCACGTGATCGCCGACAGCTTCAACGATATGGCATCGACGATGTGTCGCCTGATCACGAACATCCAGAGCAATTCGGGCCAGGTGGCGGAGACTGCGCGCGGCATGGTGGAGTCGGCGCGCCAGATCGACACGGCGTCGCAGCGGCAGAGCGAGGCGGCGTCGAGCATGGCGGCGGCGGTGGAAGAGATGACGGTGGGCATCGACCATATCGCCAGCAACGCGAGCAATGCCAACGAGCTCGCACAGCGCTCGGGCAAACTGTCGGGCGAAGGGGGCGAGATCGTCGAGTCGGTGGTTGCCGATATCGGGGAGATCGCGCGGGCGGTGTCCGGGTCAGCCGATACGATTACCGAACTCGACCGCAGCTCGGAGCGGATTTCGGCGATTGTGAATGTGATCAAGGAGATCGCCGACCAGACCAACCTCCTGGCGCTGAACGCGGCGATCGAGGCCGCTCGCGCGGGCGAGCAGGGGCGGGGCTTTGCGGTGGTGGCGGACGAGGTGCGCAAGCTGGCCGAGCGCACGACGCATTCGACGCAGGAGATCGCCCAGATGGTCGGGGCGATTCAGCGCGATGCGCGCGATGCCGTGGAGAGTATGCAGGGGGGCGTGACGCAGGTGAATGCGGGCGTTACGCGCGCCCAGCAGGCGGGGACGGCGATGTCGAGCATTCGCGACGAGGCCGGTCGCGTGGTGGACACGGTGGCCGAGATTTCCGATGCTTTGCGCGAGCAGAGCGTCGCCTCGACGGAGATTGCGCGCAACGTGGAGACGATCGCGCGCATGGCGGAGGAGAACAGCGCGATTGCGGTCGAAAGCCACCGCACGGCGGATCGGTTGGAGAGCCTGGCGGGCAGCCTGCTTGCCGACGTAAGCCGTTTCAAGGTGGCCTGAGGGCGTTTCACCGGTTCATGCGTGGGTGGGGGGCGTGGCCTGGCGCAGGGTGTCCGAAGGCAGTTCGCCGAACATCGCGCGGTAGTCCGACGCGAAGTGCGACAGGTGCCAGAAGCCCCAGCGCGCGGCGATGTCGGCGATCTGGTGGCTGGCCGGGTCGGCGGACTTCAGTTCGCGGCGCACGCCATTGAGGCGCAAGGCACGCAGGAAGCTGACGGGGTTCAGGTTGAGGATGTCCTGGAAGCTGTACTGCAGCGTGCGGCGGGAGACGCGCAGCTCGGTGCACAGGTCGGGGACGGTGATCGGTGCGTCGATGTGCGCGCGCATGTATTCGCGCGCGCGGTCGACGATGAGCTGTCGCGTGCGACAGGGTGTGGCCGGGCGCGGGGTATCTTCGCGCGGCGTGATGGCGGCGACGATGCTGCCGTAGATCGCCTGTTCCAGACCCTTGCGCATCTGCGGATGGCGGAGCAGGTCCGGGGTGGCTTCGAGGCTGGCGAGCACCGTCAGGAGGAAGGCGCGCAGTGTCGCAGCCTGGTCGGCGGTCGCCGCGATGATGCGACGCTTGCCGATTTCGGCTTCTATGTCGCGATGCTCGACGCGCAGGGCGTAATCGGTGAAGGCTGCGCTGTCCGTCGTCACGGCGACGATGTCGTGCAGGCGCGGGGTGCGGTAGTCGAGGTCTTCCCCGCCCTTGAGCGTGATGATGGAGTCGAGCTCGCACGGTTCGCCGCAGTACCAGCCGGTGCCGTCGAGCTCGACCGGCACGCCGATCGTGCGCGAGCCTTCCCAGGACGTGCCGATTTCGTGCACGACCTGATTCGTTCGCTCGCGGAAGACCTGCACGTTGTCGAACCAGAATTCGTCGAACCGCCCCGTGAAGGTGCCGGCCGAAAGCTGGTCGTAGCGCTGACTCCAGTGTTGCAGGCAGGCTGCGTGGTCGTCTGCGTCGCGTGTGTCGAGATGCACGACGGAATACGCGTCGTCGCCCGCGGTGCGCGCGATGCTGTTGCGCCCGGCGAGAGTGTGAGCATCCATTTTCCGATTGTCTCCTGACCGGAAAGGGCCGTTTGTAGTTATGGCTTTGATTATTTTTTTAAAGCTAATACAAAAGTCGCACGCGGAACAGTGAAATTTTTCTAAGGAACCGCGTCGCACGTCCCGCCGTGAAGTCGTCCCCGCCGTCTCGTCGCGGATTGCCAATTTCGGATAACGGCTTCGGGAAACCGCTTCCTACAATCGCCTCCATCGGTTGTACCGCCGTGCGAGGACGCGGCCGGGGACAGCCGGAAAAAAATGCCGAACCGAACGGCACATCACATCAAGTGAGGAGACGACAACATGACTACCAGGACGAGGAGATCCCCTCGCCTTGCGCTCATCTGCATCGCGCTTGCCGCGGGGCTGGGCAGCGGGGCAGTGCGGGCGGCGGCGAGCGAGGCGGAAGCGGCAACGCTGGGCAAGAGCCTGACGCCGATCGGCGCGGAGGTGGCTGCGAGCAAGGATGGCTCGATTCCGGCGTGGAGCGGCGGGATGACGCAGGTGCCGGCCGGCTGGAAGCCGGGGCACCTGGATCCGTTCAAGGACGACAAGCCGCTGTTCTCGATCGATGCGGCCAACGTCGACAAGTACGCGGACAAGCTGTCGGCGGGCCAGTTGGCGCTGATCAAGGCGTACAAGGGTTACCGCATGGACGTCTATCCGAGCCGGCGCAGCTGTCCGGTGCCGGATTTCGTGGCGACGCAGACGAAGAAGAATGCGACGGCGGCGAAGCTGGGAGCGGATGGCTGGCAGCTCGAGCAGGTGTTCGGGGCGGGGGTGCCCTTCCCGGTGCCGAAGTCGGGTGCGGAGGCGATGTGGAACTACAAGCTGCGCTATACGGGCCTCGGCCGCCGTGCGCAGATCTCGGCGCTGATGCCGGAGAAGGACGGCAGCTACGTCGAGAACAAGCAGTGGGCGTACGAGATGTACCCGTTCAACGACCCGAAGGTGACCGGGCCGGCGGACGTGGGCGGGGTCGAGTCGAAGCTGCTGTACGACGTGCTGACGCCGCCGTCGCGCGCGGGCGAGGGTTACCTGATCCACGCCTACATCGACAAGCCGCAGGATGCGTGGATCTACTTCCCCGGTCAGCGCCGCGTGCGTCGCTCGCCGACCTTTGCCTATGACAACCCGATCGCGGGCTTCGACAACCTGTACTTCGTCGACCAGATCAACATGTTCACGGGCGCACTGGACCGTTACGACTACAAGCTGGTGGGCAAGAAGGAGATGTACGTGCCGTACAACTCCTACAAGCTGATCAACAAGAAGCAGAAGTTCAAGGACATGCTCGGGCCCGAGTATGTCAATCGCGACCTGATGCGCTACGAGCCGCACCGCGTGTGGGTGGTCGAGGCGACGGTGAAGGCGGACAAGCGCCATTCCTTTGCGAAGCGGGTGTTCCACTTCGACGAGGATTCCTGGGCGTTGCTGCAGGTGGATATGTACGACGCCAAGGGCAATCTCTGGCGCGTGCAGGAAGGCAGCCTGTGGGCGGCACCGGAGGTGGGCGCGTGCATGGCCTACGAGACCCAGATGTACGACCTGGTGGCGCGCCGCTACGTGGTCGACAACTGGACCGCCGAAGGTGAAGTGCTGGACCTGACGGCGGCGAAGGACGGCCGCGTGACGGCAGCGAACTTCACCCAGGACGAAATGCGCCGCCGCGGCGAGCGCTGACCCGCACCTCCACCCAGGGAGAATCTCCATGAAGAAAAGGACGATTTCGGATCGTCGGGGCACGCTCGCGCCTTCGATTCTGGCAGTTGCGGTTGCGGCGGCATGCTGGTCGCCGGCGAGCCATGCGTTCCGCTTCGGTTCGGAAGAGGGAATTTCGGGCAGCTTCGACAGCACCGTCTCGTACGGCGTGATGAGCCGCCTGCAGTCGGCAGGTTGCAAGACGGTGAGTAACGACAGCGGCGGCTGCAACAACGGCACGAACAACGAGCTGTCGCAGGTGTACAACCTGGCCAACGGCACCGGCTATGCGAATGCCGATTTCAACTACACGAACTTCGACGATGGCAACCTGAACTACAAGAAGGGGGACATCGTCTCGGCGGTGCTGAAGGGCACCCACGACCTGTCGCTGAAGTACCCGGGCGGCTGGAGCGCGCTGGCGCGCTTCAACTGGTTCGTCGATACGAAGTCGGACGACACGCGGCGTACGTCGGTCGCGGACGAGGCTTCGGGCGAGATGACCTTGCTCGACGCGTGGATCGCCAAGGAGTTCACCGTCGGCGAGCGGCGCGGCAAGGTGAAGTTCGGCAACCAGGTGATCTCCTGGGGCGAGGACATCTTCATCATCGGCGGCGTGAACCAGATCAATGCGATCGATCTGCAGAAGTTCCATGTGCCGGGCACGCAGTTGAAGGAGATCTTCATTCCGGCGCCGATGTTGTCGGCATCGATGGGCCTGACCGAGAACCTGGGGGCGGAGGCGTATTACCAATTCGGGTGGAACGGCTTCAAGTTCGACCCGGTGGGGACCTTCTTCTCGACCGCCGACGTGCTGGGCAAGGGGCGGCGCGTGGCGTACGTGCCGACGAGCATCATCGAGGACTTCGCCGGGCCGGGCGCGTGCGCAGGGCTGCCGACGGGGCAATGCGGCGACAACCCCGGGATTCCGGATGCGGATGCGGTCGCGGCGGGAATCGCGGTGCCCTATCTGGGGACCAACAAGCCGAAGAAGACGGGCCAGTACGGGGTGAACTTCCGCTACAACGCGGAGGAGATCGACACCGAGTTCGCCTTCACGTACCAGCGCTACCACGACAAGCTGCCCTTCCTCGGCTTCAAGGGCAACAGCGCAGGCGCGGTCACCGGCTACTTCATCGCCTATGGCGAGGACAAGGATCTGTACGCGATTTCGGCGAACACCAAGCTCGCGAACATCGCGGTCGGGGCGGAGCTGTCGTACCGGCCCAACGACAGCGTCGGCATCGATCCGACGGTGCCTTTCGGCAACGTTTTTGGCGGCCCGTCGAGCAAGTACAGCATCTACGAGCACGGCAGCAATCCCGGCTTCGTCGAGGAGGAGAAGTACCAGTTCCACCTCACGGGCTTCTATACCTTCTCGCATAACGACCCGCTGGGCGGCTTCGCGAAGGCGTTGGGGGCGACGGACGGCTTCATCCTCGCCGAAGCGGCGGTCGCGCATTACCCGGGGCTCGACACGAGTGGGGTGACGCCGTACTTCCTGCCGAACTATGCGCTGCCGGACAAGACGTCGTGGGGTTACGTGGTGGAGGCGGCGCTGAACTACCCGAACGTCGCCGGCACGGGCGTGACGCTGACGCCGCAGATCGACTGGTACCACGACGTCGATGGCACGACGCCGAATGGGCTGCCCTTCGTCGAGGGCCGCAAGGCGCTGACGCTGTCGCTGTTCGCGAACTACCGCGACGCGTGGAAGGGGGCGATCCAGTGGGTGACCTTCTACGGCGGCGGCGCCAACAACCTGATGCGTGACCGGGACTTCCTCTCGGCAAGCGTTTCGTACTCGTTCTGATGCACGCGCCGGCGCCGCGGGGGCGCGACTTCCGCGGTGCCGGCATAACGGATACCCCAACATGATCGAGAAACTGGTGCTGGCGATGCAGCGCGTGTGCTTCAGGCACCGCCTGCCGATCCTGCTCGCGCTGCTCGGCTTTACCGCGGTGATGGCGTTGTTCGCGTCGCGCCTCGAGATGAGCGCAGGCTTTGACAAGCAGTTGCCGCAAAACCACGAATACATCCAGACCTTCAACCAGTATCGCGAGGTGCTGTTCGGCGCGAACCGCATCATCGTGACGGTCGAGGCGAAGAACGGCGACATCTGGAACGAGAAGGCACTGACCAAGCTGTACGACGTGACGCAGGCGCTGTTCTTCATGAAGGGCGTCGACCGGCGCACGGTGACGTCCCTGTGGACCCCGAATACCCGCGCGGTGCAGATCACCGAGGAGGGGATGAAGGCCGAGGACGTGATCGGCGGCGACGTGACGGTGAAGGCGCTGACGCCGGAGAACATCACCGCGATCCGCGAGCGCACGATCGTCGGCGGCTTCATCGGCAGCCTCGTGGCAAACGATTCGTCGTCGGCGATGGTGGTCGCCGAGCTGGCGGATCCCGATCCGCAGACCGGCGCGCGGCTGGATTACTCGGAGTTCAGCCAGCGGCTGGAGCGCGAGGTGCGCGATACGTTCAGCGACGACGACGTGCGTATCCGCATCATCGGCTTCGCGAAGCAGATGGGCGACATCTCGGAAGGGGCGACCAGCGTGATCGAGTTCTTCGCGCTGGCCTTCCTGCTGACTGCGGCGGCCGTCTATTGGTACACCCGTTCGTGGATGCTGACCGTCTTGCCGCTGGTTTGCTCCCTGGTATCGGTGGTGTGGCAGTTCGGCACGATCACGCTGCTGGGCTTCGGGCTGGATCCGCTGGCCATCCTGGTGCCCTTCCTGGTGTTCGCGATCGGCGTGTCGCACGGCATCCAGCAGGTGAACTACATCGCGAAGGAAGTCATCAACGGCGCTGACGGCTACACCGCGGCGAGCCGCAGCTTCACCGGGCTGCTGGTGCCGGGGACGCTGGCGCTGATCACGGCCTTCGTCGGTTTCGCGACCCTGGTGCTGGTGCCGATTCCGATGATCCGCGAGCTGGCGATCACCGCGTCGGTCGGTGTGGCGTACAAGATCGTCACGAACCTGATCATGCTGCCGGTGGTGGCGAGCTACTTCCGCTTCGACGACGCCTTCGTGCTGCGGGCGAGCAAGGTCGAAGGGTTGCGCAATCGCATGATGGCGTCCATCGGCGTGCATATCGCGAATCCGCGCAATGCGGCGATCGGCACGCTGGTGTGCCTCGCGTTGATGGCCATTGCAGTGTGGCAGAGCCAGGGGCGGCACGTCGGCCATGTGCTGCCGGGCGCGCCGGAGCTGCACGACGATTCGCGCTACAACCAGGACGTCGAGGCCGTCGTCGCCCGCTACGCGCTGGGGCTGGACATGCTGACGGTGGTCGTCGAGACGCCCGCGGACGGCTGCTATCGCCACGACGTGATGAGCCATCTCGACCGCCTGAGCTGGTATCTGGCGAACGTGCCGGGCGTGCTGTCGGCGCAGTCGCTGCCGGGCATGACCAAGCTCGCGGCGTCCGGGGTGAACGAGGGCAACCCGAAGTGGGCGGCGCTGCCGCAGGAGGAGCTGACGCTGGGTGAGGCGGTGCGTCAGGTGCCGGAAGGCATGCGGCTCTTCAATGCGGATTGCACGCTGCTGCCGGTGAATCTGTACCTCGCCGACCACAAGGCGTCGACGATCAAGGAGGTGGTCGCTGCGGTGAAGCATTTCCGCGAGACCCAGCCGTTCCCGGGCGTGACCGTGCGGCTCGCCAGCGGCAACGCCGGCGTGCAGGCGGCGACCAACGAGGTGGTCGAGCACTCCGAGTTGCCGATGATGCTGTATGTGTATGCCACTATCCTCGTGCTGGTGTTCGCGGTGTATCGCGACTGGCGCGCGATGGTGGCGTGCTGCGTGCCGCTGACGCTCGCGACCTTCCTCGGCTACTGGTTCATGAAGGAACTGGACATCGGCCTGACGGTGGCGACGCTGCCGGTGATGGTCCTGGCGGTGGGGATCGGCGTCGATTACGCGTTCTACATCTACAACCGGCTGCAGATGCATCTGGCGCACGGCGAGGACATCGTCACGGCGTTCAAGCAGGCCCTGCGCGAGATCGGTGTGGCGACCGTGTTCACCGCGGTGACGCTGTCGATCGGCGTGGCCACCTGGTCCTTCTCGGCGCTGAAGTTCCAGGCCGACATGGGGATGCTGCTGACCTTCATGTTCATGATGAACATGATTATGGCGATCACGCTGCTGCCGGCGCTGGCCGTGACGCTCGACGTGCTGATCCCGCGGCGTGGCCCGGTGCGCGCGCCGCTGATGGCCCATTGAGGGGAACCCGATGAAAACAAGCAATCGAATCGGGCGGACCCTGGTCTGCCTGTGTCTGGCGACGAGCGCGGCGGTGTTCGCGGCCGGCCCGGCGGATGCCGCCAAGGTGCCCGCCCCGGCAATGAAGGCGCGGCTGGCGGCGAAGGTGCCGGTGACGGGACTGGTGCGCGCGGGCAATGCGCTGGTTGCGGTGGGCGACTACGGCACGATCGTGCGCTCGACCGACGAAGGCAAGACCTGGCAGCAGGCGGAGGTGCCGGTCAGCCTGTTGCTGACGGCGGTGCATTTCGTCGATGACAGCCGCGGCTGGGCCGTGGGGCACGGTGGCGTGATCCTCGTGACGACGGACGGCGGCGCGAACTGGCAGCTGCAGGCGACGCTCGACGACAAGCCGGTGCTGCTGTCGGTGCATTTCACCGATGCGCAGCGCGGCTACGCGGTCGGGGCCTACGGCGCAGCCTTCGTGACGAGCGACGGCGGGCGCGACTGGGCGCCGATGGCGGTCGGTAGCGGGCATGACGCGGACTTGCACCTCAACCACATCTTCTCGACGCGCGACGGCAAGCTCTTCCTCGCCGCCGAAACCGGACTCGCGTTCCGTTCGACCGACCGTGGGGCGACCTGGACGAAGCTCGCGACCGGGGTGTCGGGATCGCTGTGGAGCGGGCTCGAACGCGGCGACGGCGAGGTCGTGCTGTTGGGGATGAGCGGCAAGGTGATCGCGAGCCGCGACGGCGGCAACAGCTGGCAGGTGCGCGAGACCGGCACCGAGCAGTCGCTGACCTCGGGGCTGGCGCTCGCGAACGGCGGGCTGATCGTCGTCGGCGCCGGCGGCGTGGTGCTGCGCAGCAGCGGTGGCGGACCACTGCAGCTCGAGATCCGCCCCGACCGGCAGAACCTTGCGGCGGTGATGGCGGCCCCGACCGGAGCGGTGGTCGTTGCCGGACAGCTCGGCGTCGAGCGCCTTGCGCCTGCCCGATAAGAAACAACAACACCGGAGACCCCCGCATGCTGACCAAATTGATGGCCCTGCTGTCCGGCGAACTGCAGGCCGAAGGGCTGGAGACCGGGCCGTTCGAACGCCGCCACATCGCCGTTGCGGTGCTGCTGCTGGAAGCGATGTACATCGATCACCGTACCAGCGAGCGTGAGCACACTGCGATTACGCGGCTGCTGCGCGAGCACTTCGCGCTGCCCGAGGAGGCCGCGCAGCAGCTCGTCGCGGTCGCCGACGAGCGCTTCGCCGAGGTGCTCGACGACTGGGAGTTCGCGGAAGCGGTGCGTTCGGGCTTCAACGCCGCGGAGCGGCGCGAAGTGCTGACGATGCTGTGGGAGGTCGCCTATGCAGACGGCGACCTCGAGCGGCTCGAGGAACGGCTGGTGTCGCGGCTCGCACAGCAGCTCGACCTGGATCCCGACGCAGTCGATGCGGCGCGGGCCACTGCCGTGGCGCGTGCCGGGCTGATCGACGATGGGCCGGACGCCTGATCCGCCCCCCAATCGAAGTAGGGCGGAAAAGCGGAGCGCCTTCCGCCGTATGGCATTCGGCGCAAGCATGCGGCGGATAACGCCTTCGGCTCATCCGCCCTACGCGATACGTGACTCGTTACTGACAGATTCAATAAATAACTAACGGAAACAGAGGAGACAGACACATGGAGCGTTACCACGGACAACTGCTGAGCGACGGCACTCGGCGCTTTCTGGAGCGCCCGCGGCGCATGCTGATCGGTGCGGAGTGGGTCGAGGCGGCGAGCGGCGAGACGCTGGCGGTCATCGATCCGGCCAACGGCGAGAAATTCGCCAGCGTGCCGGCCGGCGGGGCAGCGGACATCGACCGCGCCGTCGCAGCGGCGCGCCGCGCCTTCGAATCGGGTGATTGGCCGAAGATGCGCCCGGTCGATCGCGAGCGCCTGCTGCTGAAGTTCGCCGATCTCGTGGAAGCGAACGCCCAGGAGCTGGCCGAGATCGAGTCGCTCGACAACGGCAAGCCGGTGACGATGGCACGCCACGTCGACGTCGCGCTGGTGGTCGACTTCCTGCGCTACATGGCGGGCTGGGCGACCAAGATCGAAGGCTCGACGATGGACGTGTCGGTGCCCATCATCCGCGACCGCGAGTTCTTCGGTTTCACCCGACGCGAACCGGTGGGGGTGGTCGGCGCGATCATCCCGTGGAATTTCCCGCTGCTGATGGCGGCATGGAAGGTGGCGCCGGCACTGGCGACGGGCTGCACGATGGTGCTGAAGCCGGCCGAGGAGACGCCGCTCTCGGCGCTGCGTTTCGCGGAACTGGCGCTGGAGGCGGGTTACCCGGCCGGGGTGCTCAACGTTGTGACCGGCCTCGGCCACACGGCGGGCGCCGCGCTCGCGTCGCACAAGGGCGTCGAGAAGGTCGCCTTCACCGGCTCGACCGAGATCGGCAAGCTGGTCGGCAAGGCCGCGCTCGACAACATGACGCGCGTGTCGCTGGAGCTCGGCGGCAAGAGCCCGGTGATCGTGCTCGATGATGCCGACGTGAGTCAGGCTGCGGCGGGCGCCGCGCAGGCGATCTTCTTCAACCAGGGGCAGGTGTGCACGGCCGGCTCGCGCCTCTTCGTGCACAAGAGCCGCTTCGACGAGGTGGTCGAGGGGCTTTCCGGCATCGCTGCCGGCATGAAGCTCGGCGCAGGCATCGACCCGACGACGCAGATCGGCCCGCTCGTGTCGGCCACGCAGCAGAAGCGCGTGCTCGGCTACATCGAGAGCGGCTTTGCCGAGGGCGCGCGGGCCGCGACCGGCGGTGCGGCGGGCGAGGGCGCAGGCTACTTCGTGAAGCCGACGGTGCTGGTCGACACGAGCGACGACATGAAGGTGGTGCGCGAGGAGATCTTCGGACCGGTCGTTGTCGCGATGCCCTACGACGATCTGGACGAGGTGGCACGCCGTGCGAATGACACCCCCTACGGGCTCGCCGCGAGCATCTGGTCGAACGACCTGTCGCGCGTTCATCGCCTGATCCCGAAGATCCAGGCCGGCACGGTGTGGGTGAACTGCCACAACATCCTCGACAACGCGATGCCCTTCGGTGGCTTCAAGCAGTCCGGCATCGGGCGCGAGATGGGGCGCGCGGTGCTCGATCTGTACACCGAATCCAAGTCCGTGATCATGGCTTTGTGAGTGCGGCGCGCCGCCTCGTCGCAGTCGACAGGGCGGCGCATTTCCTCACCGGAGAGTGGAGACACAAGTGAAGGCTGAGACCAAAAAACACACGCGCAGACGTCTGCGCATCGCCGGCGCGGTGGCGCTGGTGCTGGGGATGGCGGGCACGACGCCCGCCGTCGCGGCGCAGGACCCCGGCCGCGAGGTGATCGACAAGAAGTGCGCGAGCTGTCACCTCGAGGGCGGCAAGCTCACGCGCATCCCCGAGGTCCGCAAGACCCCCGAGGGCTGGGACATGACCATCGTGCGCATGGGCATCTGGCACAAGGTCGAGCTGACGCCCGACGAGCGCCGCGCGGTGGTGAAGTACCTCGCCGACCGGCAGGGGCTTGCGCCGTCCGAGGCCGCAGCGTTCCGCTTCCTGACCGAGCGCCGGCCGAACATGCAGGACGCGCCGCCCGACGAGGAACTGGCGCAGATGTGCGGCCGCTGCCACAGCTACGGCCGCGTCGCGCTGCAGCGGCGCGACGAGAACGAGTGGAGGAAGCTGATGCACACCCATCTCGGCCAGTTCCCCAGCGCGGAATACTCGGCGCTCGGGCGCGACCGCAACTGGTGGGAGATCGCGCGCGACAAGATGCCGGGGCGACTCGCGGAGATGTATCCGAAGAACACCGACGCGTGGCGCGACTGGAGCCGCGCGAAGCACCGGCCGGCCACCGGGCGCTGGATCGTCGCCGGCGAGCGGCCGGGCTGGGGCGCTTATACCGGTACGATGACCGTCACCGCGAAGGGCAGTGACCGCTACGAGGTCGGCTACGAGCTGCACTTCGGGCCGGGCAACACCGTGCGCGGCAAGGGCGAGTCGCTCGTCTATACCGGCTACGAATGGCGCGGCACGGCGCAACTCGGCAACGAGCAGACGCAGTCGATCTTCGCGCTGAGCGAGGACGGCGGCCGGATGAGCGGGCGCTGGTTCCTGCGTAAGGCCGACGAGATCGGGGCCACGTTCGAGGCGGTGCGCGCCGACAAGGCGGCGAAGAACGCGCTGGTGTCCGTGAGTCCGCAGATGCTGCGGGCGGGCGAGACGGCGACCGTGACGGTCGCGGGCGCCGGCCTCGATGCGAAGCTCGATCTCGGGCCGGACGTCGAGGTCGTCGAGTGGCTGGGCAAGTCCGCGGAGCAGCTGAAGCTGCGCGTGAAGGTCGCAGCCGACGCGGCGCCCGGCCTGCGCAAGCTCGCCGTCGGCGGACGCGAGTCCGACAAGAGCGTTGCCGTGTATCGCCAGATCGACTCGGTGCGCGTCGAGCCGGCCTTCGGCATCGCACGCGTCGGCGGCGGCACGAATCCGCCGGTGACCGCGCAGTTCGACGCCGTCGCCTTCCTCGACGGCGCGGACGGCAAACCCGGCACCGACGACGACGTGCGTCTGGGCAGCGTGCCGGCGACGTGGTCCACCGAGCCCTTCGACGAGCGCGCGAAGCATGACGAGGACCTGAAATTCGCCGGCCACATGGAGCCGCACGGACAGTTCCTGCCGTCCTTCGGCGGTCCCAATCCGGCACGTCGCGGCCTCAACAACGTCGGCAACCTGTCGGTCGTCGCGACCGTCGCGGACGGCGGGCGCTCGCTCAACGCGAAAGGCCAGCTGGTCGTCACCGTGCAGCGCTGGAACCCGACGCCGCTGCGCTGAGGGCAAAGGAGAAGAGACAATGACTACAACATTGCAGGTACAACCCCACAACTACCGTGCGATTCGCAAGGGCGACCGGCAGGTGCTGCTGCACGTGCCGACGACCTCGATCTTCGAGCTCGACCCGGCCGCATCCGACCTGCTCGGGTTGTTCGAGTCGGCGCCGGCGGTCAGTGCGGACGACATCCAGTCGCGCTTCGACGGTCGCTACACGCCGGCGGAGCTGTGCGACAGCCTCTCCGACTTCATCGACCTCGGCATCGTCGCGCCGCAGCCCAAGCACTACGAGATCCCGGCGCGCGTCGTCGAGCGTTCGCCGCTGAAGACGCTGGTGCTGACGCTCACCACCGGCTGCAACCTCGGCTGCAGCTACTGCTACCGCGAAGACCTGACTTCGCCGAAGAACTCCGCGGTGATGGACTACCAGACCGGCTCGCGCTCGATCGACCTGCTGATGGAGGAGGCAAGCGAGAACGAGCGCGTCGGCATCGTGTTCTTCGGCGGTGAGCCGCTGACCCGCATCGCGGTCATTCGCGATCTCGTCGATTACGCCGAGGAGAAGGCCGTGGCCGCTGGCAAGGACGTCGAGTTCTCGCTGACGACCAACGCGACGCTGCTCACCGACGAGATCATCGACTTCCTCGATACGCACCGCTTCGGCATCACCATCAGCATCGACGGCGACCAGGCGCAGCACGACCGCCACCGCCGCACGATCGCCGGCGGCGGCACCTACAAGACGGTCGCGATGCGCGTGAAGCGGCTGCTCGAGCGCTACAAGTCGAAGCCGGTCGGTGCGCGCGTCACGCTCGCATCCGGCAACCTCGACGTCGCAGGCATCTACAAGCATCTGCACGACGAATTGGGCTTCTTCGAGGTGGGTTTCGCGCCCGCGACCGCCGGCCCCGATTCGCCGGTCGGTCTGTCGCGCGAGGAGCTCGACACCGTGTTCGAAGCGTTCAAGGCGCTCGGCCGCGAGTATGTGTCCGAGGCCAAGCGCGGCAAGCGCCACGGCTTCGGCAACATGCAGCAGCTGATGACCGACCTGTGGATGGGCACGCGCAAAGTCCTGCCCTGCGGCGCCGGCGTCGGCCTGCTGGCGGTCGGCACCAGCGGCAAGATATCACTGTGCCACCGCTTCACCGGCTCGGAGCTCGAGACCTTCGGCGACGTCGAGAACGGCATCGCGCGCGAGTCATTGTCGCATTTCATGACCCGCGCGCAGGCCCCGCACGGCGCCTGCCAAGTGTGCCCCGCGCGCAGCCTGTGCGCCGGCGGCTGCTACCACGAATCCTATTCGCGTAGCGGCGACCCCTTCCAGCCGACCTTCGAGTACTGCGACCAGATCCGCGAATGGACCGCGTTCGGCCTCGAAGCCTTCGGCGACATCGCGCTCGCCAATCCGGCGTTCTTCAATGGCGCCATCGAACAAAGGAGTGCCCTGCAATGAAACGACTGCGAGCCCTGAACCACAAGGCGCACCTGATCGAGCAGGCGGCCAGCGACGGCCACCGCGAGGAAGTCCAGCTGATGAGCAGTGTCGTCGGTTGCACCACGACCTTCGACCCCGGCTGGGAAGTCGATGCCTTCGGCGGATTGGCGAGCCTGTGCCAGCCGATGGAAGCCGATCTCTATGGCTGCACCGACCCCTGCTGGTGGCCGGCACAGCTCGCCGACAGCCTGAACACCGCGCGCGACTGGACCGACGGCAAGAACTCGGCCCTGCGCGACTGGCGCGAACTGCAGACGCTGTTCCCTGGAGACTGAGCGATGAGGACGCTACCCATCAAGAAGGCGCTCGTTGCCCTGTGCTGCGTTGCCGCCTCGCTGCCCGTGCTCGCGGCCGAATACCTGCTGACCGTCACGCG
Source organism: Azoarcus sp. CIB (assembly GCF_001190925.1). NCBI lineage: Bacteria > Pseudomonadati > Pseudomonadota > Betaproteobacteria > Rhodocyclales > Zoogloeaceae > Azoarcus > Azoarcus sp. CIB. Next base: position 3,314,437 of record NZ_CP011072.1, on the reverse strand, counting down.
GCCCAACAACCTGCACATCGTCGATCCGGCCAAGCGCGCGATCGTCCGCACGATCAACCTGCCCGGCGACGGCATTCCCGGCGCGATCGCGGTGCCGAAGGACGGCAAGATCGCCTACGTGCTGACGAACCGCATGGAAAGCGTGGTCGGCGTCGATCTCGACACCGGCAAGCCGGTGTTCCGCGCCGATTTCTCCACGCCGCAGCGCCGCGTGAAGGCCTTCTTCGCGGTCGCGGTGAGCGAGGACGGCAAGGAGCTGTACGTGCATCAGGCGCCGGTGCAGCTCGGGCGCTCCGAGTACACGGTCGAAGACACCTACATCGCGGTCTTCGACACCGCCGACGGCATGACCGCCAAGCCGCGCCGCAGCTTCCCGGCGCCGCGCCGCATCAGCCTGATGGCCGCGACCGGCAAGCCCGACCACCTCATCGCGCTCGGCTGGGACATGTACCTCTTCAACACCAGGACCGGCAAGCTCGAGCAGACCTTCCCGGTGCGCCACTGGAACCGCCCCGGCATCGGCGAGCCGGACGTGCTCGCAATGTGGGGCACTTTCGAGCAGGCGCGTGCGCTGTCGACGCCATACTTCGTCGCGAAGACCGACGTCCCGCCCGACTCGCCCGAAGCCTTCAAGGCCGGCATCGCGGTATTCGACCTCGACGCCGAGACGCTTAAGGTGAAGGAGTTCGAGAACGCGACGACGGCGATGTTCTCGTCGGTCGTGAGCCCGGTCGCGCGCAACGAGGCCTTCCTCGTGATGAACCAGCTCACCAAGGTCGACACCGACACCGGCAAGCTCCTGAAGCGCAAGGATCTGGATCAGACCTACTATGCGATCAACATCTCGGGCGACGGCAAGGAGCTCTACGTCGGCGGCGCGCTCGACAAGATCGCGATCTACGACGCGGACAGCTTCGAGAAGAAGGGCGAGATCACGATGCCCGGCGGCGCCGACCAGTCGATCGGCTGGATGCGCGTGGTGAAGCGCTGAGGGCAGGGCGGTGATCGGGCTGCGCGCGGATCGTTCCCTGCCCCTGCAGGCCCTCGGCTGGGCGCTGCCGCTGGTGCGCGAACGTGCCGGGTCGGTCACGGGCGTCGTCGTCCTTTCCTGCATCGGCTCGGCCGCGGCGCTGCTGCCGCCCTACCTCATGCAACGCCTCGTCGACGAAGGCATCGTCGGCGGCAAGGTCGATCTCGTGCTGCAGCTCTGCGCGGCCTTCCTCGTCCTGATGCTCGGCGGCGTGCTCGTCGAGACGCTGTCCCGCCTCACCTACCTGAAGCTCTCCGCGCACGTCCTTTTCGGGCTGCGCGAGCAGGTGTGGCGGCACCTGCAAACGCTCGCGCCGACCTGGTACGCGCGCACCCGCGGCGGCGAGATCCTGTCGCGGCTGGACGGAGACGTCGCCGAGGTGCAGCGCTTCGCCCTCGACGCCCCGATGGCGCTGCTGAACGGCGCATTCTCGCTGGCGGTCGCGCTGGTGCTGATGCTGTCGCTGAGCCCGCTTCTCACCTCGCTCGTGTTCGCGCTCGTGCCGCTGCAGGTCGCGGCGCTAATGTTCTCGCGCCCCTGGTTGGAAAAGAGCACGCAGGCCTTGCGCAAGGAAAGCGCGGCGATGTCGAGTTTCTTCGTCGAATCGCTGCGCGCAATGAAGTTCATCCAGGCCTCCAATGCCGCGCGGCGCCAGGAAGCGGGCCTTCGCGCGCACCACGGCGACTACTTCGCCGCGCTGCGCCGCTCGCAACTCGCCTCGCTCGGCGCGGGGGGCCTGCAGCGCGTGCTGTCGGGCCTCGGCGTGCTGCTGGTGTTCGCCGTCGGCGGCTCGCTGGCGGCGGGCGGGGAGCTCTCGGTCGGCGTCGTCGTCGCCTTCATCGCCTACACGACGCGCGCCGCGGGGCCGTTGCAGACGCTGGCGGGCGTGTTCATGGGCTGGCAGCGCGCGAAGGTCAGCCTGCAGCGCATCCAGGAGCTCGCCGCCGAGCAGCCGACGGTGGCCTCCCCGGCGCAACCGGTCGCGCTCGTCCGCCCGGTGCGCGGCGAACTGCGGCTCGACGCCGTGCGCTTCGGCTATGGCGCCGAGGCAGTGCTCGAGGGCGCGACGCTTGACGTGCCGGCCGGCACCAAGCTCGCCCTCGTCGGCGCGTCCGGTGCGGGCAAGTCGACGCTGATCGACCTGCTGCAACGCCATTATGACCCGCAGGCCGGGCGGCTCCTCCTCGACGGCGTGCGCCTCGACCTGCTCGACCTCGTCGAGCTGCGCCGCGAGGTCGTCGTCGTCGATCAGGATCCGGTCCTGATGCCCGGCACGGTACGCGACAACCTGCGCTTCGTCGCCCCGGAGGCCGACGAGGCGGCGCTGCTGCGCGCGCTGGACCTCGCCGGCCTCGCGAACTTCGCCCACGCGGGCGGCCTCGACAAACCGGTCGGCGCGTCGGCGTCCGCGCTGTCGCGCGGCGAGCGCCTGCGCATCGCGCTCGCCCGCGCGATCCTGCAGGACCCGGCGGTGCTGATCCTCGACGAGACGACCTCCGGACTGGATCTCCCGGTCGCACAGGCGATCATCGCCGCGGTCGATCGCGTCTTCGCCGGCCGCACCCGCATCGTCATCACCCACAACCTTGTGTCCGTCGGCGCGGTCGATCGCGTCGTCGAGCTGCGTGACGGCCGGCTCGTCGAGCCCGAGCCGGCCCGGTCCGCCGCACCGCTGTTGAGGGTCGTATGAGCGTGACGGTCGGCATCATCGACGGCGGCTTCATCGGCGTACCCTCGCACGCACTGCATCGGGCGGCGAGCTTCATTCCCGCCGCCGACGGAAGCGTCGGTTGCGAGTCCGCAGGCGGTCGCCCGCTGCCGCACGGCGAAGCGGTGGCCGCGCTCGTGCTCGAGGCCGCACCCGCGGCCCGCCTCATCGACGCGCGCATCGCGTCGCACCGGCACGCACCGACGCCGGCCATGGTCGCCGCGGCGATCGAGTGGTGTGCGGACGAGGGCGCGCGGATCATCAACCTCAGCCTCGGCCTGCTCGAAGATCGTGCCGTGCTGAGCGACGCTTGCGAGCGCGCCATCGCCCGCAGCGTCGTGCTCGTCGCGGCTGCCCCCGCGCGCGGCACGCCAGTCTTCCCCGCGGCGTATCCCGGCGTGCTCGCCGTCAGCGGCGATGCGCGCTGCGCGCCCGGACAGTGGTCGCTGCTCAAGGGCGAGACGTCAGGCGCTGCGGACTGGGGCTGTTCCCCTGCCGGACCGGGGAAAACGGCCGGCGGCGCGAGCATGGCGACGGCGCGCTTCACCGGAATCCTCGCCCGTCATCTCATGCAATACCCCGCCGCGGACCCGCAAGGGCTCGCGGATCACCTCGCCGCCCGCGCAAGCTGGCAGGGGCGGGAACACAAGAGAATCGCGGAGATCGATTCATGACAAGCACACCGCACACTCCCGCGCCCGACAGCGGCGCGCGTCCGATCGAACTCGGCTTTGCGCTGGTCGACGAACGCGAACTGGCCGCCTTCGCGCGGCACGATCGCCTCACGCGCGACGACTACCTCGACCAACTCGGCGAAGCGCGCGACTGCGTCACGCTGCCCGACGACGCCGAACCCACGCACTTCTTCCTCGGCAGCGAGTTCTGCGAACACCTGCTCCCGAGCGTCGAATCCATCGACCGCGCCGTGGCGCTGTGCGAGCGCTGGGGCCTCGCCTTCGGCCTTGTCACGCCGATCGCCTGCGACGGCCTGTTCGACCCGCTGCGCGCCGCGCTCGCGCGCCTGCCAGCGGGCTCCGAAGTCACCATCAACGACTGGGGCGTCGCGCGCCTCGTGCAGCGCGAGTTCCCGGCGCTGCGCCCGGTCGCCGGACGCCTCCTCGGCAAGATGCTGAAGGATCCGCGCCTGCCCTCGGCGACCTGGGCGCGCATGTATCCGAACGGCCTGCGCGCCGGCCCCTTCCGAGACATCCTCGACGGCCTCGGCATCGGACGCCTGGAACTCGACTTCCCACCCTTCGGCGCCGCCGACATGTACGCCGGCATCGATTTCCCGGTCGGCGTGCGCGCGCCGTACGGCTACATCGCCAAGGGCCGCATCTGCAAGCTCGGCTCGCTGTCGCTCGACACACCGGAGAAGTTCTCGCCCGGTCACAAGTGCCGCCGCGAATGCCTCGGATTTAACGAAGTTGGCGCACGACCCGGCACCCACGAACTCCACACCTCGCAGCGCGGTAACACCATGTACTACCGTCACGCGAAAGGCATGGCCACCGCGGTCGCCGAGGCCGTGAACAACGGCTGGGTCAGCCGCATCGTCCTCTCGGGAGCCTGACATGAAAATCACCGCCCCCATCAGCACCCCCGCCGAAGTCGAACCGCTCGTGCGCGCCGGCGCCCGCGAGCTCTACTGCGGCGTCGTACCGCCCGACTGGATCCAGCGCTTCAACACCTCCGGCGTCAATCGCCGCGTCTTCGGCAACCTCAACGGCTACGCGGACCTCGAACGTGTCGTCGACAAGGCCATGTCGCTCGACGCCGAAGTCTTCCTCGTCCTCAACGCGCAGCAGTACGGCGAACAGCACCTCGACGCGCTCACCGAGATCGCCGCCCGTTTCCGCAGCATCGGCGGCAAGGCCGCCATCGTCGCCGACATCTCGCTGATCGCCTCGCTCGCCGCCAACGTGCCGGACCTCGACATCCACGTCAGTTCCGTCGCCACCTGTCGCAACGTCGAATCCGCACGCTTCTTCGCCGCGCTCGGCGCCAAGCGCATCATCCTGCCGCGCGACGTCACGGTCGCAGAGATCGCCGCGATCACACAGGCGCTGCCCGAACTTGACGTCGAAGCCTTCGTCCTCAACGACGGCTGCGTGTTCGAGGAAGGCGCCTGCCACACCGTCCATCTGCCGATGAACAAGGGCGGCCCCATCTGCATCGACAACTACCAGTTCGAGTATCAGGCCACCGGTGGCGGACAGCCGCAGGAGCGCGCGCTGCGACGCCTCGAACAGAACGACCTCGATTACAAGCGCTGGCTCTGGTACCGCTTCGGCAACGGCTTCTCGGTTGCACCCAATGGCTATCCGTGGGGACCCTGCGGCATCTGCGCGATGCCGGCGATGCATGCGGCGGGTGTGCACTCGGTGAAGATCGCTGGCCGCGAGGGGGCGAGCGAACGCAAGATCAAGAGCGTCGAGCTTGTCGCCCGCGTGCTGGAGCGGATCGAGGCGGGCGAGCCGGAGCACGAGGTGCGCGACTTCGCCGTCGGCCTGCGCGACGCGCCGAGCCACTGCGCCAGCGGCTACATGTGCTACTACCCCGAGGTGAGGTGCCCGCAGGCAACCAGTGATGCCGAAGGAAAGGCCCTGACGGCCGCCTGAAGCGGTCGGCCGGTCCGAAAAAAAGCCCGAGCTCTGGAGGGGCTCGGGCTTGAATCCACACCAAAGGAGGAAAGGGTGGAGGAGACAGTTGAAATACTAAACAAAATAGGTGTGTAGTTCAATAATAAGCCTGTGAGATGTTCTCATGCGGTGATTTACGGGACAAATGACCGACCCCGCAAGTCGTTGATCAGGCCTGTCGACGCCGATCGACCGGCGAAAAAGAAAAAGCCCGGACGTTTGACGGTCCGGGCTTAAATCCACACCAAAGGAGGAGGGTGGAGGAGACGGTTCAAATATTAACGAACCGGCTTGTGCGTCGCAATAAATTTGTACGACAAATTTTTTTATCGCACGATCAGGCACGCGAATGCTCAGTAGCGACGGCCACGCTCCCGGGCAGTCAGCGGACCGAACGCACGTGGGGCCGCCGAACTTGGCGCGCGATGTTCCGGGGACGGTGTTTGGCGATCGTGTTCCAGCCGTGCTTGCCGAAAATCCGGGGCCGGAAAAGAAAAAGCCCGAGCTCGGTTGCGGGCTCGGGCTAAATCCACACCAAAGGAGGAGGGTGGAGGAGACGGTTCAAATACTAGCGAACCGGCTTGTGCGACGCAATAATAATGCGCAATAAATTTTTCTATTCGACGATCAGATCTTCGTATGGCTGCGCAGTGGCTGGGATTTTACGTCGTGTCTTATACAAGACTTGTATTGTGCAGTGCGGTATCAATCGTCTTGCGGGTGTGTCGTCGGCTCAGGCCAGCCCGACCAGCGCGCGCGGCTGCGTGAGCACTTCGGGCCTCAGGATCTCGTCGAGCTGAGCCCGCGTGAGCAGCCCCTTGTCGAGCACCAGTTCATACACGCTGTACCCGCCGACCAGCGCCTCCTGCGCGATGCCGGTCGCGTTGGCGTAGCCGATGTAGGGGTTCAGCGCGGTCACGAGGCCGATCGAATTCTCGACGCTCCTGCGGAGGAACTCGCGATTCACGGTGATGCCCCTGACGCAGCGCTCGGCCAGCGTCAGGCAGCCCGCGCGCAGATGGGTGACGCTCTTGAACAGGCTGTGGGCGATGATCGGCTCGAAGGCGTTCAGCTGCAGCTGGCCGGCTTCCGCGGCGAAGGAGATCGTCAGGTCGTTGCCGATCACCTCGTAGGCGATCTGGTTCACGACTTCCGGAATCACCGGATTCACCTTGCCCGGCATGATCGACGAGCCGGCCTGGCGTGCCGGCAGGTTGATCTCGCCGAAACCCGCGCGCGGCCCCGAAGACAGCAGGCGCAGATCGTTGCACACCTTGGAGAGCTTCACCGCCACGCGCTTGAGCACGCCCGACAGCTGCACGAAGCTGCCGCAGTCCTGCGTCGCCTCGACCAGGTTCGGCGCGGTCAGCACCGGGATGCCGGTGATCTCCGCGAGGTGGCCGCGCACCAGAGCAGCGTAGTCGGGGTGGGCGTTGATGCCGGTGCCGATCGCGGTGGCGCCGAGGTTGATCTCGCAGATCAGCAGCACCGCCTCCTTCAGCCGCTCGATGTCCTCGCCGAGCATCACGACGTAGGTCGAGAACTCCTGGCCGACCGTCATCGGCACCGCGTCCTGCAGCTGGGTGCGCCCCATCTTCAGCACGTCGGCGAATTCGACCGCCTTCTCGTGGAACGCGTCGCGCAGCACCTCCATCGCCTCGATCAGGCTCAGGATGCCTTCGTAGCCGGCGAGCTTCAGCGCCGTCGGATAGACGTCGTTGGTGCTCTGGCTCATGTTCACGTGCTCGTTCGGGTGCAGACGGGCGTAGTCGCCCTTCGCGTGTCCCAGCAGTTCCAGCGCACGGTTCGCGATCACCTCGTTCGCGTTCATGTTGGTCGAGGTCCCGGCGCCGCCCTGGATCACGTCCACGACGAAGTGCTCGTGCAGCGCCCCGGCACGGATCTCCTCGCAGGCGCGGACGATCGCGTCGGTGCGCTCGGCATCCAGCAGGCGGAGTTCGCGGTTGGTCAGTGCGGCGGCCTGCTTGATCGCGGCGAGCGCGCGCACGAGGTCGGGATAGATCGAAATCGGCGTGCCGGTGATCGGGAAATTCTCGACCGCGCGCAGCGTATGGACCCCGTAGTAGGCGTCGGCGGGCAGGGAGCGATCTCCCAGGAGATCGTGTTCGATGCGTTCTGTTGTCTGCGACATGTTTCCTCCGATGTGTGGTGCGACGCATGGATGCTACGGACGCACAAAGGATTGCGTGTCGCGCCATGCAAAAAACGCATAACATTCCCAAGGAACCCGAATAGGGGGCGCGCGGTGGCGACTCGCGGATGCCGCCGGACGAACACCGCAGGAGCGTGGAACATGCAGATAAAGTGGATCGAGGACTTCCTGACGCTCACCGACGCACGCGCGTTCTCGCGCGCCGCCGAACGCCGCAACGTCTCCCAGCCGACCTTCAGCCGCCACATCCAGGCGCTGGAAGACTGGCTCGGCGTCGAACTGATCGATCGCCGCGCGCAGGGCGTGCACCTCACGGCCGCAGGCCGGATCTTCCGCGGCTTTGCGGCGGACATCCTGCGGCGTACCTACGACATGCGCACCGTGCTGCGCGGGCAGTCGCCCGGAAACGTCGATACCGTGCGTTTCTCGGTCGCGCACACGCTGTCGCTCACCTTCTTCCCGCGCTGGCTTGGGCAGCTCAAGGAAGCGCTGGGCAACGTCGTCGCGCGCGTCGGTGCGGTGAATGTGCCGGAAGGAGCGAGCGCGCTGATCGAAGGCGCCACCGATCTCCTCATCGCCTATCACCATCCGCAGCTGCCGATGCTGCTCGACCCGGTGCGTTTTCCCTACATCGCGCTCGCCACCGACCGCATGCTGCCCCTGTCGGCGCCGCGCGCGGACGGCCGGCCGCGCTACAAGCTGCCCGGGCGGGCCGAGGCGGTCGTGCCCTTTCTCGCGTACTCGTCAGGCACCTACCTCGGGCACGTTGTCGAGATGATCCTGCTCGGCGCGAACGAGCGCTGCCATTTCGACCGCTCGTTCGACACCCACATGTCGGAGGCGCTGAAGGCGATGGTGCTCGAAGGGCACGGGCTCGGCTGGCTGCCCGAGAGTTGCGTGGGCCGCGAACTCACGGAAGGGCGCCTGGTGGAGGCCGGTCCCGCGCAGTGGAGCTGCTCGCTGGAGGTCCGCCTGCATCGTGCTGCGGACAACAGCAACCCCATGGTGGACAAGATCTGGGCCCTGCTGAATGCGCCGCAGCGAACGGCCTGAGGCGACCTGAGGCCACTGCGGGCGCAGAAAAAGAAAAAGCCCGAGCGGTTGAGGCTCGGGCTTAAATCCACACCAAAGGAGGAGGGTGGAGGAGACGGTTCAAAGCATACGGTACCGTATGTTGCGACGCAATAAGTTTGCCGTACAAATGTTTTTATCGGGCGATCAGAATTCCCTATGCAGTGCCGGCGCAACGCATCCGGGGCGCGAAATCGCCGAGGGACGCCGGAAAAGAAAAAAGCCCGAGCGCGTTTGCGGGCTCGGGCTAAATCCACACCAAAGGAGGAGGGTGGAGGAGACGGTTCAGACTCTATTGGAAGAGCTTGTGCGATGCAACATGTTCCACTCCAAAATATTTTTATATCCTGATCACTGCGTTAAATAGACAATAATAATCATTGCGTTGCGCTGGAAGTGCGATGCTCTGGGTATGTTGCGCTGCCATGTCGCCGATCAGCGCAGCAGCGATGAGACGAGCGAGAATTCATTGAGCGCGGCTACGACGCGCGCCTGGGATTCCGGTCCGCCGTTGCCGAGCGAGGCGAGGGTGAGGAGGTCGTTGAGGTTCTGGAAGCCGCTTTGCGAGGCATCGTTGCTGCCGTCGAACAGGCCGAGCGTCAACTGCAGGGACGAGAACTGGAGCTGTGCCGCGAGCAGCGAGGTCGTGCCGTCGCTCGACGCCGTAAACTCCGTCGCCAGTGTGGCGAATGCGTCGGCCGCCCGCGCGAGCAGGGAGAAGCTGCCTTCGGGATCGGCCTCGAAGGCAGAGCGCAGCGCCTCCATGTCGATGCTCAGGCCGCCCCCGACGCCGGGAAGCAGCGATGGCCGCAATTCGATCCCGAGGTCGGACAACTGCGTGAATGCCGATTCGCCGTTGTCGAAAGCCTCGTCTACACGTGCCTGCAGATCCCCGGACAGTTGCGCCGCGGGTGAGGAAGCCGGGACGGTGCCGAACGGGAAGTTCAGTTCGCCGAGGCTGCCCTGCAGGTTGTTGAAGCTGTCCACGAAATACTGCGTTTCCGCCGCCAGACTACCGAAGTCGGTGCCGAAATTTTGCCCGATACCGCTGTTCGACGATCCGGGGCGCAGCACGGAGAGGCGGTTTTCGAAGTTCGCGACGGCAGACAGGAGCTGGCCGAAACTCGAGAGATCGACGATCGTCGAAGAGCCCGAGAACAGCGACAAACTGGCCGCCGTCGCGGCGAAATTCGTCGAAACGGGACGAAGGGCGCTCGTGCCGGAGAGGCCGAGCGGCGAGATCGGGGGCAGGATGCTCAAGTGGCGGACTCCCGTGCGCTGCGGCGATCCGCAGTGGATCGCATCCTTTGGAGTGCTCGTGCGGGTCGGAGGTTTCCCGCGAGTGCTCGCATGGGGACGAAAGACCGTGTCGTTGGGGTTGAGCCCGATCCCCTTGGACGCGACCTGCGGGTATCGTTCCGAGATCACAGCGAACAACGCGCAGGATGAACAACATGACCCGACCCCGACTCATCGTTACCCGCCGCTGGCCCGCCGAGGTCGAGCGCGCGCTCGCCGAGCGCTTCGACGTGCGCCTCAATGCCGACGATCACCCTTTCACGCGCGAAGAGATGCGCACGGCGCTGGCCTCGTGCGACGCGCTGCTCGCCACCGTGTCCGACCGCATCGACGCCGACGCGCTCGGCACGGCCCCGAGCGCCAGGCTGATCGCCAACTACGGCGTCGGCTACAGCCACATCGACATCGACACCGCCAGGGCCCGCGGGATCGCGGTGACGAACACCCCCGACGTCCTCACCGACTGCACCGCCGACCTCGCGATCACGCTGATGCTGATGGTCGCCCGGCGTGCGGGGGAGGGCGAACGCGAAGTGCGCAGCGGCAACTGGACCGGCTGGCGCCCGACGCACATGATCGGCGCGAAGGTGAGCGGCAAGACGCTCGGCCTCATCGGCATGGGCCGCATCGCCCGTGCGGTCGCGATGCGCGCGCAGCACGGCTTCGGCATGAAGATCGTGTTCTTCAACCGCAGCCGCGTGGCGGCGGAAACGCTCGCGGGGCTCGACGCGCGGCAGTGCGACTCGGTCGAGGAAGTCCTGGTCGAGGCGGATTTCGTCTCCCTGCATTGCCCGGGCGGCGCGGCGACGCGCCACCTGATCAACCGCGAACGCCTCGCGCTGATGGGCCACGACGCCTTCCTGATCAACACCGCGCGCGGCGAAGTGGTCGATGAGGCCGCTCTGGTCGATGCGCTGCGCAACGGCATGATCGCCGGCGCCGGGCTGGACGTGTTCGAAGCCGAGCCCAAGGTCAGCGAGGGCCTGCTCACACTCGAAAACGTCATCCTTTTGCCGCACCTCGGCAGCGCCACGCGCGAGACGCGCGTCGGCATGGGGATGCGCGTGCTCGAGAATGTCGAGGCCTTCTTTGCCGGCTGCACGCCCCCCGACCGTGTCGTCTAAAGGGGCGGCCGTGAAGCTCTCCCGCCTGTTCCTGCCGCGCAATCCGGCCTTCTGGGTGATGATCGCGTTCAACGTCCTGTCGTCGGTGTTCGCGTGGATCCTGCGCACTTATCCCCTCAACACCCTCGGCCTTGCCGTGGTCGCTGGCCTCGCCCTCGCGAACGCGCTGCTCGGAATGTGGTTTGCATGGCGGCTGGTGCGCGAGGATGGCGACAGCGGCGGCAAGGGTGGCGCGGGCCGCGGCATGTGACGTGCATCGCCGCTGCAGGAATCGCTATCATGTGCGCCTTATGCGGTCCCCGCGCCCGCGCCCGATACACCACCGGAGAACCTTATGGCTTCAGCCCATGACAACGTCAGCATGGCGGTGTTCTGCGATTTCGAAAACGTCGCGCTCGGCGTGCGCGACGCGAAATACGAAAAATTCGACATCAAGCCGGTGCTCGAACGCCTGCTGCTCAAGGGCAGCATCGTCGTCAAGAAAGCCTACTGCGACTGGGAGCGCTACAAGGGCTTCAAGGCCGTGATGCACGAGGCCAACTTCGAGCTGATCGAGATCCCGCACGTACGCCAGTCGGGCAAGAACTCCGCCGATATCCGCCTCGTCGTCGATGCGCTCGACCTGTGCTACACGAAATCGCACGTCGACACCTTCGTCATCATCAGCGGCGACTCCGATTTCTCCCCGCTGGTGTCCAAGCTGCGCGAGAACGCCAAGCAGGTCATCGGCGTCGGCGTGAAGCAATCGACCTCCGACCTGCTGATCGCCAACTGCGACGAATTCATCTTCTACGACGACCTCGTGCGCGAGAGCCAGCGCGCGGCCAAGCGCGAAACGCGCGAAACCCAGCCTACGACGAAGCGTTCGCCCGAAGAGGAAAAGCACCGCAAGGATGAGGTCGAGGCGCGCAAGCGCAAGGCCATCAACATCGCCGTCGAGACCTTCGACGCGCTGGTGGCCGAACGCGGCGACAGCGGCGTCCGCATCTGGGCGTCGATGCTGAAGGAGGCCATCAAGCGCCGCAAGCCCGACTTCAACGAGTCGTACTACGGCTTCCGCGCCTTCGGCAACCTGCTCGAGGAAGCCCAGGCGCGCGGCCTGCTCGAGTTCGGCCGCGACGAGAAATCGGGCGCCTATGTCTATCGCGGCAACCGCGCGGCAGCGGCGGAAGGGGGCGCCGAGGCGTCCGCGGCCATGGAGCAGGGGGCCGCATTCGAGGCCGTGCCCGCAGGCGGAGAACCGGCGCATGCCGAATCCGCGTCCGCGACGGCGGAGGAACGCCCGGCGGGCGAAGAGCCTTCGGGCCGGCACGAATCCCGCCGCAAGCGTGGCGGACGCAAGACCGCCGGCAAGAAGGCCGAAAGCGCGGCCGAAGGAGCCAGGGCGGAGGCGCCGAAGGCAGTCGAGGCGGAATCCTCGGCAAGCGTGCCGGCACAGCCCGAGTCGCAGATTGTGATCAGTCCCGCGCCTGTAAGCGCTGCACCGGAAGCGGAGCAGACCGAAGTGTCGCCAGCAGAGGTTGCCAAGGTGGGCGCGCGTCGTTCGCGTCGCGGCAAGACCTCGGCCGCGAAGACCGAGCCTGCGAAGCCGGAAGCAGCAAGTCCGGACGCGGCGCAACCTGCTACGGCTGCGGCCGAGCCGGCGCCCGCGAAAGAGATCGCCACCGGGGACGAGGGCGCGGCCAAGCCAGCCCGCAAGACCGCGCCTCGCGGCCGCCGACCGCGCAAGACCGAGCCGCAGCAGAACTAGTGGTCTGAGTCGTATCCGCGCCGCGGCCCGGGCGCGGTATTTCTGCACACGATAGCGGGGCCGGCGCTAATACAATCGGCATCACCCCGCTGGCGACCGGCGGGGTCACCTGTTCGTTGCGCAGAGGCTGACCATACCGATGACATCTGCTCTTCTGAACCGCCAGATTGCCGCCGCATTTGGCGCCAGCGAGGAGGCCCCCCTCAAGGGCGTGCTGGATGCGCTGCAGTCGGCCGGTCTTTCCGACCTTGCGGCGAACTTCGTCAACCTGTTGGTCGAGATCGAGGATACCTACAATCGGCACGCCGAGGTCGAACGGCGGGCCGAGAAGGCGCGGCGTCTCGTGGATTGCCTCGACCTGACCGGCGACGTGCTGTGCGAGTGGGATCTCGTCTCGCGCAAGATCAAGCAATCGTCGGCCTGGCAGAGGCGTTTCGGCATCATCGACGGAGCACCGGTGCGCTGCATCGAGGACTGGCACGCCTGGATCCTCCCGGACGATCGCACCATGGTGGGCGAGCGGCTCAACACCGTGCTGCAGCGGCGAGCACCGCTGATGGAGATCGAGCACCGCATGCTGGATCAGGACGACGGGTGGCGCTGGTGGCTTCTGCGCTGCCGCGTCACAGCGCGGGATGGCGAAGGCAAGCCCACGCGGCTTCTCGTCCTGCACCGCGACATCACCGAGCAGAAGCGGTCGGAGGCAGCCCTCCTGCGCGCGAAGGAGGAGGCTGAAACGGCCAACCGCGCGCGTGGAGCCTTTCTCGCGAACATGAGTCACGAGATCCGCACGCCGATGAATGCGGTCGTCGGCATGACCGAGCTCGTGCTCGATACGGCACTCGACGACGTGCAGCGCGGCTATCTGGAGACCGTCAAATCGTCCGCCGACGCCCTGCTCACGATCATCGACGACGTCCTGGACCTCTCCAAGATCGAAGCCGGCCGTCTCGAACTCGAATCCGTCGTGTTTCCGCTGCGCAATGTCCTGGGCGACACCATCCGCGGGCTCGCGGTTTCGGCCCATCGCAAGGGGCTGGAGATGCTGCTCGACGTCGCGCCCGACGTTCCCGATCGGCTGTACGGCGACCCGACGCGCTTGCGCCAGATTCTCTCCAATCTCGTCGGCAATGCGATCAAGTTTACCGAACGGGGTGAAGTCGCCGTGGAAGTCAGCAAGCTGCGGCACAGCGGCATGTCCCTTTACCTGCAGTTCGTCGTCCGCGACACCGGCGTCGGTATCGCGCCGGAACTCCACGAACAGATCTTCGACGCCTTCATGCAGGGCGACCCGTCTACGGCGCGGCGCTTCGGTGGCACGGGCCTCGGCCTCGCGATCACGAACCGGCTCGTCAAGCTGATGGACGGCCAGATTTGGCTCGAAAGCGAGCCGGGCGGGGGCAGCACCTTCTACTTCACGTCCCGTGTGGCCGCCGATCCCAATGCTGCCGCACCGTCGTTCGAGCTGCCCGCATGGCTGAAAGGCCGCACGGCACTGGTCATCGACGATTGTCCCCACGCCCTCGCGCTCATCGCACGCATGCTGCAGCGGCTCGGGCTGGAGGTCGACACGACCGACGATGTGGCCCGCGTCCCGTCCCTCGTTGCCGAGCGCGCCAGTGCGGGTCGTCCGTACGACATCCTCCTTGCCGATGGCGGCATGCCGCCGCCGGGCGGGCTCGCGCTCGCACAGGCGTTCGACAACGTCCTGTTGTTGCTGGCAAACCACGCACAGCGACAGGAACTCGCACGCAGCGGCGCGGTGCCGTCGCGAACCCATCTCGTCAAGCCGGTGTTCGAGGACAACCTGTTCGACGCCCTGCGCGCGGCATTCGACGTCGCGGACCTGCAGCGGCTGGAACTGGAGCGGTTCGCCGTCGATGAAGCCGCGGCGATGGCGCTCGATGCGTCCGACGCGCTCAATGTACTGCTGGTCGAGGACACGCCCGTCAACCAGACACTTGCCGTGCAGTTGCTGACCAGGGCAGGGCACCGAGTCACCGTTGCGAACAACGGAGCCGAGGCGCTCGACTGGTTCGAGCAGCAGCCGTTCGACCTCATCCTGATGGACCTGCAGATGCCACTCATCGACGGCATGGAAGCCACCGGGAAGATCCGCGCACGCGAAGCAAGCCGGAGCTGGGCCGTCGGCGAGGGCCAGCGGCAGTGCTACATCGCTGCAATGACTGCCCACGCGATGCACGGAGACCGCGAACGCTGCCTTGCCGCCGGAATGGACGACTACATCTCCAAACCCATCCGCCGCCAGGCGTTGAGTGAATTGCTCAAGCGCGCGATCGAGCATCGCAGAGCACCCAAGGGTGACCTGAGCGTCCTGCTGCAGAACTGGACAGGCTGAGGCGCCCCTACAAGGCCTGCAGCTCTGCGCGCAATCGGGCGAGGAGTCGATCGACCTCGTCCAGCCGCCCGATTGCCGACGTGTAGTCGTTCGTCCTCGCCGCTTCCTCCAAGGCTCCCACGGCACGAATCAGCGCTGCGGCACCAAAGTTTTCCGCCGACCCCTTGAGACTGTGGCCGGCCCGGATCACCATCGGAACGTCGCGGTCGGCGAGGGCGGTGCGAAGGTCGGCAAGCAGGCGCGGCGCATCCTCGACGAAGGTCGCGGCAACGACCCGCAGGATCTCGACATCGTTGCCGAGGTTGTCTAGCGTCGAACGAAGGTCGAACAGCGGTTCACTTTTCATTGTCCGGTTCCGGGGCCGCGGAAGTTTCTTCCTCGTCCTCGAAGCGCTCGCGGATCTCGAGCACCTCGTTCCAGACGGCGAGGAAGGCATCCACGCACACGGGGTCGAAATGCGCACCCCGGTTCTCGCACAGATAGTCGCGCGCCTCGTCGAGCGACCACGCGCGCTTGTACGGGCGCGCCGAGGTCAGCGCGTCGAACACGTCGGCCACCGCGACGATCCTGCCTTCGACAGGGATTGCATCCCTGGCGAGGCCCCGGGGGTAGCCCGAGCCGTCGAACTTCTCGTGGTGATGCAGCGCGATCGAGGCGGCCATCTGGATCGCATGCGAGCTGCTTTCGCGCAGGATCTCGTACCCGATCTGCGTGTGCTGCTTCATGATCTCGAACTCTTCCGGGCTGTGCCGGCCGGGTTTGAGCAGGATGTGGTCGGGGGTTCCGAGCTTGCCCACGTCATGCATCGGTGCCGCATGCAGCAGCATGTCGGCGAAATCCGGCGGAAGGCCCATCTGCGCCGCAATGAGCTGCGCATAATGGGCCATGCGCAGGATGTGGGTGCCCGTCTCCGGATCGCGGCACTCCGCCGCGCGTGCCAGCCGCACGATGGTCTCGCGCTCCCGGTCGTGAATCTCCGCGACGGCGCGCCGTACTTCCTCGGCCAGCCACGTTGCGCGGTCGGCCAGGGCCCGCTGGCTGCGCCGCAGCGCGAGCATGTTCCTGACGCGCGCAAGGAACTCCATGCGGTCGACGGGTTTGTTGAGGAAATCCACGCCGCCTTCGTCGAGTGCCGCGTACCGGACGCTCTTCTCATGGTCCGCGGTCACCATCAGGATCGGCAAACTGTCGTGCCGCGGTTCGCGCCGTACGTGGCGGATGAACTCCAGGCCGTCGAGTTTCGGCATCAGGTAATCGACGATGACCAGGTCGGGGTCGTTCTCGAGACACCAGTCGAGCCCTGAGCCCGAATCCGCGAAAGGGATGGGCTGGCAGCCGTCCAGTCGCTCGATGAGCATGCGCATCAACTCGAGGTTGGTCGGGGTGTCGTCGACAATGACGACGTTCATGGCGGGATCCTGGGTGGAGTGGCGTTGCGATGAGCCCGAAACTACCGTGAACCGGTTATGGCCGCCGTGCAACGCCTCACGCTCGTTGGCGGAATGGCAGATTCCGGATGAATAGCACGGGCGAGCCGTGCCACTCCCGGCGGGCCTCAGCCGAGCGTCGCGTTCGCCAGTTTCGCGCCGAAGCCGATGAACAGCCCGCCGACCCCGCCGGTCGCCGCCGCGGACAGGCGCCTGCGGCGGCGGAACTGCGCCGCGAGGTGCGCACCGCCGAAAATCAGCGCCGACAGGTAGATCGCACTGCACACCTGCACGATCGTACCGAGGATCGCGAACGACAGCGCGGGGTAGGCGTAGCCCGGATCGACGAACTGGATGAAGAATGACACGAAGAACAGGATCGCCTTCGGGTTCATCAGGCTGATCACCAGCGCGGTGCGGAAGGGGCGCGTAGCATCGGTCGGCGCCTGCTCGGCTGCCGCCGTGCCGGCCGCCTTGTCGCGCCAGCCGGAAATTGCCGAACGCAGCAGCGCGATCCCCATCCACGCGAGGTAGGCGGCCCCGGCGTACTTCAGCACCATGAACAGCGCGGGAGTCGTCTGCAGCAGGGATGCGACGCCGGTCGCGGAGAGAACCATCAGCACGGTGTCGCCGAGGAAGATGCCGCACGCGCCGCGATAGCCTGCCGCAACGCCCAGGCGCGAGGCGACCGACATCACGTACAGCGAGTTTGGCCCCGGCAGCAGAACGATGAAGATCGTGCCGAGGATAAAGGTCGCCAGGTCGGTTACGCCGTAGAACATGATCCAAGTCTCCGCCGGTTGATCGTCAATCTTAACGCGTTGGCGCTGCGAAGTTCATTCGCCTGGGCGACAGTTTTCGTACACGCCGGCCCCCTGCATGTCCACGCGCGCCGTATCGCCGCTGCGCCACAGCGTCAGGGCTCCGCATGCGTAACGTTCGCCGCTGCCGTCGGCGGCCTCTCGCATCAGTGAGAAGCGCATCCTCTCGATGTCGATCGTCGCGTCGCCCCACGGATGGTAGGTCACCGAAAAACCCTTGCCCGCATCGCAGGCGTATGCGACGGGGCGCGCTGCGGGCGGCGTCTGCGCGCAACCCGCAAGCAATGCGGCGATAAGGAAGGCGGGGAGGGTAATCGTGAGGGCGTTCATGAGCGCTTCCTGCGGGTAACACGCGAGTGGCGTGGAGGATGGCAAGAGGGGGGGCTTCGTGTCGCGGCTGTGCGGCCGGGCACGGCCGCAGGGTTCAGGTTGCCGGCGCGACGCGCATCGGGATGGTGACCGGACCGTCATTGACGAGGTGGACCTGCATCTCCGCCGCGAATTCGCCGGTCCCGATCTGCTCGTGGGCCTTGCGCGCCTCGGCGACGAAATGCTCGTACAGCGCGCGCCCTTCGTCCGGCGCCGCCGCGTTGGTGAAGCTCGGCCGGTTTCCGCCCGTGGTGTCGGCCGCAAGGGTGAACTGGCTGACGATCAGCAGCCCGCCCTGCACGTCCTGCACCGAGCGGTTCATCTTGCCGGCCTCGTCGGAAAAGATCCGCAACTTCAGGATCTTGCCCAACAGCTTGTCAGCTTCCGCGCGACGATCGCCGCGTTCCGCGCATACCAGTACCAGCAGGCCATGACCGATCGCGCCGGTAATCCTGTCGTCCACCACCACGCGCGCTTCCGACACGCGCTGCACCACTGCCAACATCTGCTTCGCTCCTGGTTTTCGGCGGGCCTCGGCGCCCGCCGGTGCTTCTCGCGTGTTTACAGCGGTTTTGTCGCGACAATGGCTCCGCGGATCTGCCCTTCACTGTAGCCCGTCGCACGATCCTGCGGGTAATGTTCGGTCAGGCGCGCTTTCACCGCCGGCGTGAGCTTGTTCTCGGGGCCGTGGCAGTTCAGGCACAGGGACTGTGTCGGCAGGGCTTTGGCGTAGCGGAACGCGCGCGTGCCGTCCGCCTGTTCGACCAGCTCGCCCTTCTCCAGTTTCGCGGGGTTCTCGCCCGCCGCCGCGCGGCGATCGAACTCCTCCAGTGTCGCCCGCTCCCATGCGTCCGGTGTCGCGCGCTGGGGATTGCGCGCCTTCAGGGTCACGCGCTTCAACTGCCAGCCGGTGCTCGCGCCAATCTCCTTGGCCATCTTCGGCGCCATGTCGCGGCACACGGGAATCGCGCCCTCCGGGCCGCTCTTGGCAATTTCGTCGTTGAGCGCCGTCACGAGCCGCGGTGGCAGGCTAGTCGCGGCAGCGCGTGCCTCGGTCATCAGGGCGAGTTCCTGTGCGAAGGCGGGCAGCGCCGCGCTCGCAATTGCGGCCATCAGGGCCAGGCGTCCGATCGTCATCGCCATCTCCTCATTCAAATAGAAGCAATATCTTATATTATTGCGAATGGGGATGGTGAAGCGGGCCTCGGCGCGGGCAGTGCTACGCCCGGACGATCGGTGCGACTAGCTGTTGCGCCCGGTCAGCACCCAAAGCAGCAGAAAGCACCCGACGACGAGTGCGCCAATCCCCGCTTGGAGCAGCGTGCCGACCTGAAACCCCAAAATCCAGAAATTACCCGATACCCTTGCGGCGCCTGCGATCACGCAGAGGGCGAGCCCGCCAAGTCCCGAAAGCCTGCCGGCGAGCAACAGCAAACGATCCATGGCGATTCCTCCCGTCGTGTGCGGCATCATGCCGTCGATGTCAGGCGATTAAACTCCCGGATCGTCGGCCAGGCAAGCATCGTCCGGCAAACCCGCCGGCTGCATGAACTTCCCGCTTCCGATCAGCTTGCGCCGAAGACGTAGGCGTCCATCGCCAGCATGCCGTAGCGCACGTCGGCGGCGGCGAGGCGTCGTGCGCCCGCGTGCGCCCCGGCGGCGCCGTGGGCGAACATCAGCGGCATCAGGTGTTCGTCCGTCGGGTGGGCGCGTTCGGCGTGGGGCGCGAGCTGCCGGTAGTCGAGCAGGGCGTCGACGTCGCCGGCAGCCAGCGTGTCGGCGATCCACTGCGCGAAGGCGCCGACATAGGGCGTCGTCCCGGCTGCTGCGCCCGTGAATTCGTACAGGTTGTGCGTGAGGCTGCCCGAGCCGACGATCAGGACGCCTTCGTCGCGCAGTGGGGCAAGCGCTCGCCCGAGGGTGTGGAACCAGCTCGCCGGGCGGCGTCCGGCCATCGAAATCTGCACGACCGGCACGGCGGCATCCGGGTACATGTGCAGCAGGGGCACCCACGCGCCGTGATCCAGCCCGCGACGCGGGTCCGCATGCGCATCCACGCCCGCGGCGGCGAGCAGCTCGATCGCGCGGGCGGCGAGCGCCGGTTCGCCGGGCGCCGGATAGCGCAGGTCGTACAAGGGCGCCGGGAATCCGCCGAAATCGTGGATCGTCTCCGGCCGGTCGCTCGCCGTCACGCTCACGACCGGACTCATCCAGTGGGGCGAGGCGATGAGGATTGCGCGGGGCGCCGGAATCCCCCGCGCAAGGGCCGCAAGTTCGCGTCCGGCCTCTCCCGGTTCCAGGGCGAAAGTGGGCGCTCCGTGGGAAACGAAGAGAGTGGGCATCGTGCTCATGTGGGCTCCATTGCGTGTCGAGTGGGCCATTCCTGCATGGCCCGGCACGCAGCAGTCTATGGAGCTCCCGCTAGCCGATAAACCGGCACCGGCGGCACGCACTGTTCGTTCATTTGCAACAATCGTCAGTCTAGTGTTGTCAGGGCAGTCGTTTCGCTTTCGCCAACACGCTTTCCGCGTTGCACAATCGCGTCGTGCTTTTATGGTATCGTGGCCAGATATTACGGGCCCGGACCCTTATCTCAATCGCAATACGAATGACGCTTCTTTCGCTGATCGTTGCGCTGCTGCTAGAGCAGGTACGGCCGTTGCCGGTACGGCAAATCGTTCTGGATCCGCTTCATCGCCTGTCGGGCGTCCTCGTCGAACGCTTCAACGACGGGCAGGCCCGCAACGGCCTGGTTGCGTGGCTGCTCCTCGTCGTTTCGGTGGTCGCGGGCGGTGCGCTCGCCTTCTTCCTGTTGTGGGTCGTCCATCCTTTGCTGGCGGTGGTCTTCAACATAGCGGTGCTCTATCTGACGATGGGCTTCCGTCAGGAAAGCCATTTCTTCACGGACATCCATCTCGCTCTGCGCATGGGCGAACTCGATCGCGCGCGTTCGCTGCTGGGGGAATGGCGCGGTGGCCAGTACGTCGGCGCGAGTTCCAGCGAGGTCGCGCGGCTGGCCATCGAGGAAGGGCTCGTCGCCGCCCACCGCAACGTGTTCGGCGTGATCTTCTGGTTCATCGTCCTGCCGGGACCGAGTGGCGCCTTGCTGTATCGTCTTGCGCGCTTCCTCTGCGAGGAGTGGGGCGAGCGCAATGATGCCGAATTCGGCCAGTTCGGGCGCTTCGCACGCAAGGCGTTCGAAGTGATTGACTGGCTGCCCGCTCGCCTGACCGCCGCATCGTTCTCGGTGGTGGGCGACTTCGAGGACGCCGTGTTCTGCTGGCGCACCCAGGCGATGCTCTGGGCCGACAGGGCGTCCGGTATACTCATCGCGGCAGGTGCGGGCGCGCTCGGTGTGCGCCTCGGCATGCCAGTCCATGAATCCGGCGAGATCGTCGAACGACCGGAAATGGGTGTCGGCGAAGAAGCCGATGCCGACTACATGCAGAGCACCGTGGGCCTGATCTGGCGCGCGCTCGTGCTTTGCTTGCTGATGCTGGCCCTGCTGGTGATTGCCGGCTGGGTTGGTGCCTAACATCCAGGAGGGAGCACAGATGGCGAATCGTGAAGTAGTGGTTTTGAGCGCAGTCCGTTCGGCCGTGGGCGGTTTCGGCGGATCGCTGAAGGACATGGAGCCGGCTGAGCTGGGTGGTGTGGTCGTCAAGGAAGCGATCGCCCGCGCCGGCGTCGATCCGAAGCAGGTGACCTTCGCCACCGTCGGCAACTGCATCCCGACCGAATCGCGCTACGCCTATGTCGCGCGCGTCGCGACGATCCAGGGCGGTATGTCGATGGATTCGGTGGCTTTCGCCGTTAACCGTCTGTGCGGCTCGGCGCAGCAGGCCATCGTCAACTCCGCCCAGGCGATCATGCTCGGCGATGCCGACTTTGCGATCGGCGGCGGTGTCGAAGTCATGTCGCGCGGTGCCTATCTGATGCCCGCTCTGCGTAACGGTGCCCGCATGGGCGACGCCAAGGCCATCGACGCGATGGTCTCGGTGCTGACCGACCCGTTCGGCGTCGGCCACATGGGCATAACCGCCGAGAACCTGACCGCCAAGTGGAGCATCAGCCGCGAGGATCAGGACGCCTTCGCGCTCGAGTCGCAGAACCGTGCCGCAGCGGCGATCGCCGAAGGCCGTTTCAAGAGCCAGATCGTTCCGATCACCTTCGAGACCCGCAAGGGCCCGGTCGTGTTCGACACCGACGAGCATCCGCGCATGACCACCATGGAAGCGCTGGGCAAGATGAAGCCCGCGTTCAAGAAGGACGGTTCGGTCACTGCCGGTAACGCCTCCGGCATCAACGATGCAGCTGCCTTCCTCGTGCTGGCCGACGCTGCCAAGGCTGCCGCTGGCGGTCACAAGCCGATCGCGCGCCTGGTCGCCTACGCGATCGCCGGCGTGCCCAACGACGTGATGGGTGAAGGCCCGATCCCGGCCTCCAAGCTCGCTCTGCAGCGTGCCGGTTTGTCGCTGGACAAGATCGACGTGATCGAATCCAACGAAGCCTTCGCTGCGCAGTCGATCGCGGTGAACAAGGGGCTCGAGCTCGATCCGAAGAAGACCAACCCGAACGGCGGCGCGATCGCGCTGGGCCACCCGGTCGGCGCGACCGGCGGCGTCATCATCACCAAGCTGCTGCACGAGCTGATCCGTACCAATGGTCGCTACGGCATGGCGACGATGTGTATCGGCGGCGGTCAGGGCATCACGACGATCTGGGAACGCATCTGAGCGATACGCTTCCGGAAAGCAGAAAACCCGCCTCGGCGGGTTTTTTTTCGCGTCGGCGAAGCGCCGGTGGTGCCTACCAGCCCTGCGACTGCCGTTTTGCCAGGCGGATCTCGTCGCGGATCTGGCGGTAATGCTCGAACCGGCGTGCATTGATCGTGCCCGCCGCGAGCGCGCCCTGCAGGGCGCAGCCCGGTTCGGACTCGTGCTGGCAGTCGCGGAAGCGGCATTTGCCGAGGTGGTCCTGGAATTCGATGAAACTCGCGGCGAGTTCGTCGGGCGTAAGGTGGGCGAGGCCGAAGGCCTGCAGCCCCGGGCTGTCGATCAGCCAGCCGCCGTCGAGCGGATACAGGCGGGCGAAGGTGGTCGTGTGTTTGCCGCTGTTGAGCGCTTCCGAGATCTCGCGCGTCGCTGCGCGGGCTTCCGGGATCAGGGCGTTGGTGAGCGTCGATTTTCCCATGCCCGACTGGCCGACGAAGATGCTGCGCTGCCCGGCGAGATACGGGCGCAGGCTGTCGGCGCCGGCGCGGGCGCTCAGTTCGACCACCTCGTAGCCGAGCTTTTCAAAGGGGGCGAGCATGCGGCGGGCGGCGGGCAGGGATTCGGCGAGGTCGGCCTTGTTGAGGACGATCAGGGTCCTGAGGTGCTGGCTTTCGGCAGCCGCTATGCAGCGCGAGATCAGCAGGTCCGAGAATCCGGGCTCGGTCGCCGTCACCAGCACGACTTGGCTGAGGTTCGCGGCGATGAGCTTTTCGCGGAATGCGTCCGAGCGCCACAGCAGGTTCCGCCGCGGCTTGAGCGCCGTGATGACGCCCTGGTCGCTGCCCGTGGCTTCGATCTCGACTTCGTCGCCGCACGCGAAGGTGCTTTTCTTGCCGCGCGGGTAGCACTTCAGGCGGGTTTCTGCCTGCCCGGCCTGTCCCGCGACGACGATCTCGTAGTGGCGGCCAAAGGCGGCGACGATCACGCCTTCGATTGTCGTGCCGCGGTTCTGTCGGGGTTTGCTCACGAAATGCCGGGTCTCAGCTGGAGGAGCGCAGTCGCGCTACACGCAGCGCGGCCGGCGGGTGGGAGTCGAAGAAGCTCGAGTACAGCGGATCGGGGGTGAGCGTCGAGGCGTTGTCCCGGTAGAGCTTGACGAGTGCCTGCGCAAGATCGGCGGCGCGTGTCTGCCGTGCCGCGTACGCGTCGGCTTCGAATTCATGCACCCGTGACCAGTAGCTCATCAGTGGGGCGGCCGGGAATGTGAAACAGGGCAGGGCCAGCGCGAACAGGGCTAGCGCGACGGCGGTGCCGGCCGATGCGGGGGCGACGCCCAGCCCGGCGAAGAACCACGCCTGTCCCATCAGCCAGCCGAGCAGCCACAGCAGGCCGAGGCTCGTCGCCGAGATGACCGCGAGGCGCTTCCAGATGTGGCGGTGGTGGAAATGGCCGAGTTCGTGCGCCAGCACGGCCTCGACTTCCTCGGGGCGGAGTTTTTCCAGCAGGGTATCGAAGAAGACGATGCGCTTGGCCGCGCCGAAGCCGGTGAAGTAGGCATTGCCGTGCGCCGAGCGGCGGGAGCCGTCCATCACGAACAGCCCGCGGGAGCGGAAGCCGCAGCGCGCCAGCAGGGCCTCGACGCGTGCCTTCAGGGCCTCGTCCGCGAGCGGCATGAACTTGTTGAACAGCGGCGCGATGAAGGTCGGCCAGATGAAGAGCGCAAGCAGGTTGAACGCGAGCCAGAAGAGCCACACCCACAGCCACCAGCGCTCGCCCATGGCGCCCATCAGCCACAGCACGGCGGCGAGGACGGGCAGTCCGATGAGCACGGCGAGCATCGCCTCGCGGGCGAGGTCCGCCAGATACAGGCCGGGCGTCATGCGGTTGAAGCCGAAGCGCTTCTCGATGCCGAAGGTGCGATAGAGCGAGAATGGAAGTTCGATGGCCCAGCCTGCGATGCCGAGCGCCGCGAGCAGGGCGACGCCGTGCGCAAGCGTTCCGGCTGCGAAAATTCCGGCGAGCAGGTCCTGGATGGCCTGCAGGCCGCCGCCGAGCGTGAGGGCGAGCACGTAGGCCGTGCCGATAGCGGCATCAACGGTGCCGAGTTTCATCCGCGCGGCGGTGTAGTCCGCCGCCTTGCGATGTGATTCGAGCGTTATCGACTCCGCGAACGGAGGCGGCACGGCTTCCCGGTGCGCGTGCACGTGCCGGATCTGGCGCATCATGAGCACGAGCCTGGCGAACAGGGTCAGTGCGGCGGCGGCGAGGAACAGAGACGAGAAGGCTTCCGGGGACATTCGGCGAGTGGAGTGGGCGGGCGGCGAGGCATCTATGCCACAATCGCGCCTTTGCTCAAGGGGGGCGGACGATTATGGCACAGGATCAGAATCACCTCATCTGGCTGGACATGGAAATGACCGGCCTGGAGCCCGATACCGATCGCATCATCGAGATCGCGATCGTGATCACCGATTCGCAGCTCAACACCGTTGCCGAAGCGCCCGTGATCGCGGTGCATCAGCCCGACAGCGTGCTCGACGGGATGGATCAGTGGAATCGCGACACGCACGGCAAATCCGGCCTGACCGACCGCGTGAAGGCGTCGACGATCGGCGAGGCGGATGCCGAAGCGCAGATGCTCGCCTTCCTGCAGCAGTACGTGCCGGCGCGTACCTCGCCGATGTGCGGCAACTCGGTGTGCCAGGATCGCCGCTTCCTTGCCCGCTACATGCCGCAGCTCGAGGCCTGGTTCCACTACCGCAACCTGGACGTGTCGACGCTGAAGGAACTCGCGCGCCGGTGGCGTCCGGAGGTCTACAAGGGCGTCGTCAAGAAGGGCAAGCACGAGGCGCTGTCGGATATCTACGAATCGATCGGCGAATTGCGCCACTATCGCGACAACTTCCTGCGCCTCGAAGGCTGAGCGGCTTGCAGCATCCGCGCGCCCCTTGCCGGCGCGCGGTATCGCCGGGTGCGGCCCGGCTCAGTCGCGCCGGTACAGGCGGAAAATTTCCCGCTGTCGTCCCCCGCCGCGGCGGAATTCCCAGATCTGCTGCCATTCCTGTTCAGGTTTCTGGGTGTTGCCGCGATCGTCGAAAACCAGCAGGAAGCCGCACGGCGTCCCGTTGTTGATCACCCGCTCGGGCCGGACGCCGGCGAAGTAATGGAAGGACGCGCGCTGGCTGGCCGACAGGCCCATCATCGCGACGCAGTCCTCGCGCTCGCCAGCCAGCGCGATTTTCAGCGACGTGGCGGCCGGACGGTAGCTGCGGTCATGGTCGAACCAGGGCTTGAGCAGCGCGATCGCGAGGCACCACAGCATCGTCATCCCAAGCGCCCAGTTGGTCGGCGCGCGGTTCGGCGAGCGCGGCAGCCGCCACACCAGCAGCACCCACGCCGAGATGATGACGATGCCGGTGATCGCCGATATCTCGGGCGCACGCACGGCGAAATCGGGTGCGACACGTACGAGGTGACGCGCGAGCCCGGGCGGCCACAGGAAGACCTGCGCGCTCCATGCGATCCACACGAGCAGTGCGAAGACGCCGAAGGTCATGATGCCGAACCAGTCGAACGCGTTCGCCGCGCCGCGGCGCAGGGTCGGCACGCCGGACGCCGCGAGCAGCGCGAGCGGCGGCACGAGCGGCAGCATCGACGCCGGACTGAGGCTGCCGTTCAGGATGATCCAGGTCAGGGCGAGCACGAGAGCGGCGATCGGCAGCAGCGAGGACACGCGCAACAGATGGCGGCGCGTGCGCCACAGCGACCACAGCGTGATGGGCCACAGCGGCCAGGCGAACCAGCCGAGGAGTTCGACGAGACGCGTGAGCTCGTTGCCGCTCATCGCTTCTGCCCATAGGTTGCGCCACTCGGTGCGCCACCACTGCGCGAGCAGGTCGGGGGACTGGTAATGCAGCACCAGCGGCCACAGTGCGGACGCGCCGATCGCGAGGCTCAGGCCGATGATCAGCCCGCTGCTGGCGCGCGGGTTGCGGCATTCGGGGCTGCAGGCGATGACGACGAGGAAGAGCGGCAGCGTGAGCAGGATGCCCGGCAGGCCGCCCGCGAGGAAGGCGAGGGCGGCACCCAGACCGGCCTGGACGCCGCCGAGCACCGGGCGCGTCGGTATGTGCGAGAGGCCCGCCAGCGCGAGCGCCTGCATCGCCATCAGCGCGATCATCGGCTGCGTTTCATGCGCGTGCAGCACCAGGCCCAGCGTGCCGAGGGTCAGCAGGGCCGCGGGGGTGCGTGTCTCGCGGCCGTAGAGACGGGTCGCCGCGCGCGCGATCCAGAAGATCGCCAGGGCCGTGAACAGCGTCGTCGCGAGCCGGGCCCCGTCGTGCAGGGGCAGGAGCGGGGCGAGCAGGCGCGCGAACGCCGCGCCGGTCCAGTAGTAGAGCGGCGGAAAATCCGTTTCGGGCTGACCGGCGATCGCAGGGAACAGCAGGTGGTTCCCCTGCAGCATTTCCAGGATCGGGCCAAAATGGCGCGCGTCGTCGCCGCGCCAAGGGTCGTGGCCGGTCAGTCCGGTGAGCAGGTACAGGGCGATGAGCAGCGCAAGGCCGGTCGCACCGTACAGATGCCGCCGGATCGTTGAGGTCCGGAAGGATTCTCCAGTCATGTCATGTTGCGCCATCCGTCATTGTGCGGAGGCGTCCGAACGTCGGGTGCGGAATTCTAGCCGGAGCGGGCAGCCGCGCCGTGTTTCGAGGAACAAAAAAGGCAGCCGAAGCTGCCTTTTTTGCCGTGACCGGAAGCCGGGGTTCAGCCAAGGCGCTGAACGCTGCCGTATTTCTGGCGGAAACGCTCGACGCGACCGGCGGTGTCGACGATCTTCTGCTTGCCGGTGTAGAAGGGGTGGCAGGCAGAGCACACTTCGACGTGCAGCACGGGCTTGCCCAGCGTCGAACGGGTTTCGAAGGCATTGCCGCAGGAGCAGGTGACCTGGACGGCTTTGTAATTCGGGTGGATATCCGCTTTCATGGCGATTCCTTGGACAAGCGGGCGGTGAATGTGGCCGCCCTGATAACGGGTGGAAACCGGGAATTATCCTTGATCGGCCGCGACAAGGCAAGTGAGGCGGGGGCGCCCGGGCGGGGATGCCGCTAGTGCTGGTGGTGGGCAGGCGTCACCACCATGTTCGCCCGGATCGCGGATGGGCTTACAATATCGCCCTTTTTTCAGGGAGTTGGTGTGCGTCTGCTGCTCGCGCCGATGGAAGGTCTGCTCGACGCCGATTTGCGCGACGTGCTCACCCGCGCCTGTCCCTACGACTGGGCCGTGAGCGAATTCGCGCGCGTGTCCGGTACGCTCCTTCCGCATCGCGTCTACCGACGCATCAGCCCCGAACTGCAGTCCGGCGGGCGGACCCGGGCGTCGGTGCCGGTACGCGTGCAGCTGCTGGGTTCGGATCCCTCCTGCCTTGCCGACAATGCGGCACATCTCGCCGAGCTCGCCCCTCCTGGCATCGACCTCAATTTCGGCTGCCCTGCGCCGACGGTGAACCGCCATCGCGGCGGAGCCGTACTGCTCGACGAGCCGGAGCTCCTCCATCGCATCGCCGCGGCCGTGCGGGGTGCCGTGCCGGTCGGGGTGCCGTTCACCGCGAAAATGCGTCTGGGTGTCACCGATGCGTCGAAGGCTGTCGAATGTGCCCAGGCGCTCGCCGCTGGGGGCGTGGAAGGCCTGGTCGTGCATGCGCGCACCAAGCTCGACGGTTACCGTCCGCCCGCGCATTGGGTGTGGATTGCGCGCATCGCGGAGGCGGTGGACATTCCCGTGACCGCCAACGGCGAAGTATGGTCCGAGGTGGACTGGCGGCGCTGCCGCGCCGAGAGCGGGGTTGCCGACGTGATGCTGGGGCGCGGGGCGGTCGCCGATCCCTTCCTCGCGCGCCGCTTGCGTGCGCATGGCAGCGCAGGCGATTGCTCGGTCGACCGCGACGCGGAGTGGGCGGAACTGCAGCCGCTGCTCGCACTCTTTTGGCGCCGGGTTCGGGAAAGGCTGCTGCCGCAGCATTCGCCGGGGCGCCTCAAGCAGTGGCTGAATCTGCTGCGCCGCAATTATCCGCAGGCCGAGCGCCTGTTCCGCGAGGTCCGTGCGGCGCGCCGGCCCCCCGAGATCGACGCCGCCCTCGTGCGCCACGGCATTGCCGCCGCAGCGCTGCCGCTGGCGGCCTGAACCGGACGAATTCGATGAGTTACGCAAATTCGCGCATCCCCGAGAGCGCCCAGTCGGGCGTGCATGAGCAGCTGGTGCGGCGCGTGCAGCGCCATCTCGCCGAGCCCTTCCGCAAGCCCTGCCTGGATTACAACCATGCCGCGTTCGAGGCCAGCCTCGCCGGCTGGGATCGCAACGCGCCGCTGATCCTCGATGCCGGCTGCGGGGTCGGCCACAGCACGATCCAGCTCGCGCGCGCCTTTCCCGATCACTGGGTGATCGGCGTCGATCAGTCCGCGGATCGCCTCAACCGCCGCAAGCCCTATCCCGACGCGCTGCTGCCGAAGAACATGGTCTTCGTGCGGGCGGATCTCGTCGATTACTGGCGCCTGATGAGCGATGCGGGCCTGCGGCTCGCCCGTCACTACATCCTCTATCCGAACCCGTGGCCCAAGATCGGTCACCTTGCGCGCCGCTGGCACGCTCATCCCGTGTTTCCTTTCATTCCGCGACTGGGTGGCGTGCTCGAATGCCGCACGAACTGGCGCGTGTACATCGAGGAATTCGCGTGTGCGCTAGCGCTGGCGACCGGCCGCGAAGTCGCCTGGGAAACCTTCGAGGCGCCCGCGCCCCTGACGCCGTTCGAGCGCAAGTACCGCGATTCCGGCCAGACGCTATTCCGCCTGGTTTGCGATCTCGATGCGCAGGCTTGCGCGCGGCAAGAGGATGGCGCACGCTGAAAGGCATTCCGGAGATAAATGATGACGAACGACACCGCTGCAAATGACGATAGCGACAACCCCAACCTGCTCGACGACGAGGAATTCGAGGCGCTCGAGGAGCTGCTGACCTCGGACGTCGTGCCCGAGGACTGCATGGACCTCGAGATGCTCGACGGGTACCTCGCCGCCGTCCTCGCTTCGCCCGTGCCGATCGCCCCCGATGAGTGGCTGCCGCCGGTGTGGTCGGCGCACGGGGACGAGATCTCCTTCGGTTCGGGCAGCCAGATGCAGCGTGCGATCCGGCTGGTGCGGCGCTATTACAACGAGCTCGCGACCACCCTGGGCGAGCCGGAAGGATGGGAGCCGTTCTGCTACGCGGCGAGCGAGGGCGACACGGTCGCGATCGGCGAGGAATGGGTCGAGGGCTTCGCGCAGGGCCTCGAGCTGTGGCCCGAGGACTGGGACGCCGGGCTGCCCGCGGATGCCGCGGAGACTGTGCGCAATGCGCTCGATGAGCTGATGGCGCCCTGGGCCGCGGACGACGCCGAACTGGCGGACGAGGACACCCGGCTGGAGTGGCTCGAGCAGGCGGTGAACTGCATCGAGACGGTACTCGGGCAATGGCGTGCGCTCGGAATGGCAGCGCCGGCGCTGCTGACCGTGGATCAACCCGCCATGCACACGCCGGCTGCGGTCGGCCGCAACGACCCCTGTCCCTGCGGCAGCGGCAAGAAGTACAAGAAGTGCTGCGGCGCAGTCGAGTGAGGCGTTGCGCACGGATGCGGGGCGCGGCGTGAGCGACGATCACTGCACCCGCTGCGGTGCCTGTTGCGCCGCGTTTCGCGTCGATTTCCATCGTTCCGAGCTGGCCAGCGCGACCTCGGGGGGCGTACCCGACGCGATGACCGTTCCAGTGACCGGCGAGCTCGTGCGCATGCGCGGCACCGACGAGGCGCCGCCGCGCTGCGTCGCGCTCGCGGGCGAGGTCGGCAGCCGGGTCGGCTGCACGATCTATGTCGGGCGGCCGTCACCCTGTCGCGACTTCGCGCCCTACGCGGCGCTCGGCATCGGCGAGGATGCCTGCGACCGCGCGCGTCGGCGCCACGGATTGCAGCCGCTCTGAGGCGAGGTCATGAGTGATGGCAACCCTTGCCTCGATTGCGGCATGTGCTGCGTCAAATTCCGTGTGTCGTTCTACTGGGGCGAGGCGGACGACGCACCCGGCGGGTTCGTGCCCGCCGAGTTGACGGAAAAGCTCAACCTGCATCTGCGCTGCATGAACGGGACGAACGAGGAGCCGCGCCGCTGTGTGGCGCTCGCGGGGCAGCCCGGCGAGCAGGTGTCGTGCACGATCTACGAGCGGCGTCCGACGCCGTGCCGCGAGTTTCCGTCGCATGAGGCGGACGGCTCGCCGAATCGGAAATGCAACGAGCTGCGCGCGCAGATCGGGCTGCCGGCCTTGCGGCCGCTTGCGGCGGCGGAGCAGTCCGGGTGATCAGCGCGGACGCGCGACGGCCGCGAGCAGCCTGAGCGGGCCGATCGCCCGCACGGTCTCGATTTCCTCCGGGCGCCGCACGAACAGCGAGCCGGCAAAGCCCAGCGCATTGACCGAGATGTTCTCGTGACGCTCGCGGATGCGCGGGATCACGGTCATCCAGTCGCGCGACACAAGGAAATTGTAGGGCGGCATCGGTTCTGCCGCGGGGTCGATACCGAGCGTTTCGCAGCCGTTCCGGAATGCATGGTGCATGGCTTCGCCAAGCGACACGGCGTCGGCGCAGCGCGGCAGGCGCACGAAAGTGTGGCGCCAGGGGAGCGCCTCGTGCGTGGCGTGGGCGAAGGGGGGCAGGTCGGCGGGCAGCTGATCGGTGAACAGGCCCAGGCGTGCCGTTTCCTCGGCGTCGGGAATCCATTGCAGGTGCTTGTGGCGCTGGCTGGCACCCGCTTCGCTGCCACCGTTGTAGAAGCCGAGCCCGCCGAGCGACGCCATCACGGTGGCTAGCGCGATGAAGTCGGTCCGCGTCAATGGCGCCGTCTGTGCCTCGAACGCGCGCGTGACGATCAGCAGGTGGCGCGCGATGACGGGAAATTTGTTCAGTACGCCCAGGTGCTGTTCGCCGAGTGGGCCGACGGTCAGTTCCGGGTCGGGTGGGAGAAAGGGATTGAAGTCCGGGTCGCGTTTCACCGCGGCCTCGACGCGCGCGGCGTCCTTGTGCGCGAGCGTGGACACCCAGCGCACCGTGAAGCCGATGCCATTGTCCTGGATCGGGGTCCGTTCGGTGCGGATGGGCAGGAGCGCGCCGGAGTCGGCTGCGCGACTTAGGGTGCGGTCGATCCGCTGCAGCAGGTTGTCGGACATGGTCGTGGCGGCAATAGGACGGCAAACGGTTAGCCGGCAGTGTAGGCTGACGGCTTCCGGTCGATCAATTTGAATTGCGCAGCGTATCGGCTGCGCGGGAGAAATGCATGACAGTTTCGTTTGCCGTGCGCGGCGAATACATCCAGCTCGATCAACTGCTGAAGGCGACCGGGTTGACCGGCACCGGCGGCGAGGCCCACGCGGCCGTCGAGGCGGGGCGGGTCACCGTCGATGGCAAGGTGGAGTCGCGCAAGCGCGCGAAATTGAGGCCGGGCGCGACCGTGTGCCTTGGCGGCGAAACGGTGGTGCTGGTCGCTTCCGAGTGATTCCGGCTTTGGCGGCTCGGCCTGGCGGCGCTATGTGGTCTCGCTTTGCGCGGCCCGGTTGCGCGACAGGCGCTCCCAAATCCAGCCGCCGGGAAGGTCCGTGCCCGTGAGGACATAGACGAGCGCATGTTCGTTCGAGATCAGCAGGCCGAACTCCCTCTGCGCTTCCGCCGTGCCCACCAGCAGCAGCTCGTCGCCTGGCCGCAGTTCGGTGTCGCCCTCGGGGATCAGCAGGTGGTCGTCGTCGTCGCGCCGCAGCAGGAGGATTTCGCATGCGAGGGCGTCGTCGCGGTTTGACGGGGATTTCAGCAGCGACTGCAGTTCGACCGTCGCGCCCTTCATCAGCTTGCGGTACAGCGCCGGGGCCCGGCTGAGGTTGATGCGCTCGCTCCATACGGCCGGGATATCCCAGCCGAATTTTCCCGTCAGGCGCTTGAGCAGCCGGCCGCACCATTCCTCGTCGTGCCGCTTCATGTCCTCGAGGAAGGGGACCAGCAGCGGCGTTGTGAGGATCGCTAGGCATTCGTGGGCGATGATGCGGCTGGGGACCACGTTGACGTCGTAGTCGAAGGCCTCGAACAGTGAATTGTTCGCGAAGTGGTTCTGGCGCAGGATCACGAACAGCGCCGGATTGAGTTCGCGCGCCGTAACCACCGTCGACAGGTTGTCCACGTCGTTGGCAGTCGCGGCGACGATGCCCGCCGCGCGGCGCACGCCGGCCGCTTCGAGCGCGGGGGCGCCGGTCCCTTCGCCCTGCACCCAGCGCACCGACGGCGCCGGCGGGGCCGCATTGCGGTCGATGATCGTGAGCGGGACGCCTTCCCGCTCCAGAACGTGCGCGAGCATGCGCCCGAAGCGGCCATGTCCGCACAGGATCCATTCGCCGTGCGGGGGATCGCGCTGGCGCTCCATCGTCGTGCCGGGCACGCCCGTGAGCCAGGTCAGCAGGTGCCACGCGGCCGGTGCGTGCAGCGCGAGCGCAAGGTATTCGGAGAATTTCTCGAACGGGTTGATGATGTGGCGTGTGCCGAAGGAGGCCATGTTGGCGGCCGTTTCGGCGGATTCGGCGCGGCACAGTGCGGGGATCTTGGGGGCGAGCAGGCGCGCGGCGATCGCGATCGCCAAGTTGGCGCTATCGTCGTTGGTCAGCGCGATCACGCCGATGCAGCTGCGGTGGGTGAGGCCTGCGAACGTGAGGTTTTCCGGGTTGTGCGCGTCGGCGCACAGGGCAGGGATGTCGGCACGGTAGCCGTGCAGTTCGATCTCGCCGACCTTGGTGTCGTCCAGTTCGATGACTACTGCGCGGAATCCGAGGCGGTCTAGCGCGTCGCAGATCAGCCGACCGGTCTCGCCGAATCCGCACACGAGGTAGAAGGGCTCGCGCAGGTTGCGCACTGCGCGCATAAAGCTCTGCGTGCGGATCGCCTGCTGCAGGTTGCGGTCGGCGAGCAGCGCGAACACGGTGCCTACCGTGTAGGCCCAGCCCACGACCGACATGTAGATGCAGATAAGAACCCACAGGCGCTGCTGGTCGGAGAAGGCGTAGGGGATCTCGCCGAAGCCGATCGTCGTCGCGGTGTAGCTGATGAAGTACAGCGCGTGGAAGAAGCTGATGTTCGCGGGTTTGCCGTCCGCATCAACTCCGGGCGCCAGCGTGAGGCCGAACACCGAGATCGCGATGATGACGATCAGCAGGATGAGCGGCGCGCGCAGGCGCCGCATGATCAGGAAGAAGACGCTCTGATGGCGCAGCAGCGGCATCATCGCGGCAGACCCGGCTAACGGCGCTGCATGATCGTCTCGGCGATCAGGATGATCACCGACACGACGTTGGCGAACAGGGCTCCGCCCGCCAGGGAGACGACGCGCGCGACCATCACCGGCGTCATACCCGTGCCTGCGATGTGTTCGGCATAGCCCCACACCATCGCCGCGGCGATCAGCTGCAGGTCCGCGACCAGGCTGGTCGCGAGGTGGATGGCGCCGATCTGCGTGCGGTCGCCGAGCTTGAGGATGGTCGCGATCAGGTTCACGACGATCGCGACGAACAGCTCGTTGATCTCGTGATGCACGGGATCGTCGAGGTCGCCGACGAAGAAGCCGAAGTTGAGGGTCGCCGCGAGGACGATGAAGAAGCCGAAGATGACTTTTTCGAGGTTCATGCCGGTCTCGCGACAAGGCGGCGGAAGCACCCCGGATGGGCGCCCGCTCACGTGAAGGTCATATTGCGGACCGATTATAGGCGGCGGCGATTCTCGGCGGGTGTGGTTTTATTCATGGATTTCGCCGTCTACGTAATACCAGCGGTGCTCCTCGCGCACGAAGCGGCTGGTTTCGTGCAGGCGATGGGCTCGCCCGCCCACGCGGTAGCGGGCGACGAACTCGACGATGGCGGTGTTCTCCCCGGTCTGCAGATGCTGCCGCACCTGCAGGCCGATCCACTTCGGTGCCGGCTCCCCGCCGGCGAGGTCCAGCGTCGTGGGGCGCGTCGATTGGTGCCAGCTCTCGAGCAGGTAAGCCTCGTTGGACTGCGTGAACGCGGTGTAGCGGCTGCGCATCAGCGCCTCGGCCGACTCGGCCGGGACTTCGCCGGCGATCACTGGCGCGCAGCACTCGGTGAAAGTTTTTCCGGATTGGCAGGGGCAGGGGATGGCGAGCATGGCAAAAATATCCGGAGTCAGTCCGGGCGACCGAGAATCTCCCGCAGCACGTAGGGCAGGATGCCGCCGTGGCGGTAGTAATCGACTTCGATCGGCGTGTCGATGCGGCACGTCACTGCTACGTCCCGCGTGCTTCCGTCGCTGTGGCGAATCGTCAATATCAGGTCCTGGCGCGGCTGCAGCGTCGCATCGATACCCCGGATGTCGAAGGTCTCGTCGCCCTTCAGGCCCAGATTCTCCCACGAATCCTCGCCCTTGAATTGCAATGGCATGATCCCCATGCCGACGAGATTGGAGCGGTGGATGCGCTCGAAGCTGCGCGCGATCACCGCCTTCACACCGAGCAGCTGCGTGCCCTTGGCGGCCCAGTCGCGGCTCGAGCCGGTGCCGTACTCCTCGCCGGCGAACACGACGGTCGGGACGCCCCGAGCCATGTGGCCGGTCGCGGCCTCGAATACCGTGGCCTGCCGGCCGTCGAGCAGCGTGTAGCCGCCCTCGACGCGCGAGCCGTCGTCGCGCGGCGGCAGCATCATGTTCTTGATGCGCACGTTGGCGAAGGTGCCGCGCACCATCACGTCGTGGTGTCCGCGCCGCGAACCGTAGGAGTTGAAGTCCTGCTTCGCGACGCCGCGCGCCAGCAGCCACTGGCCGGCAGGCGTGCTGTCCTTGAAGGAACCGGCGGGCGAGATGTGGTCGGTCGTCACCGAGTCGCCCAGCAGCAAGAGCATGCGCGCGCCGACGATGTCGCCGACTGCCCCCGGTTGCGCGGAGAAACCGTCGAAGAACGGCGGTCGGGCGATGTAGGTCGATTCCGGCCATTCATACACCTGTCCGGTGGTCGCCGGGATCTCGTTCCACAGGTCGTGGTCCTTGGTGAAGTCGGCATACAGCCGCGTGAAGGTCGCCGGGTTCATCGCGAGCGGCAGCACTGCGGCGATCTCCTCGGAACTCGGCCAGATGTCGCGCAGATAGACCGGTCGGCCGTCGCGCCCGGTGCCGAGCGGGTTCTCGGTGAGATCGACATTGACGCGCCCGGCGATCGCGAATGCCACCACCAGCGGCGGCGAGGCGAGGAAGTTGGCGCGCAGGTTGGGATGGATGCGCGCCTCGAAGTTGCGGTTGCCCGACAGCACGGCGGCCGCGATGACGTTGTGTTCGGCGATCGCGTCGTTGAGTTCGGGCGCCAGGTCGCCCGCATTGCCGATGCAGGTCGTGCACCCGTAACCGGCGAGCGCGAAGCCCAGTTGTGCGAGGGGTTCGAGCAGCCCGGCGCGGCCGAGGTAATCGGTCACCACGCGCGAGCCCGGGGCGAGGGAGGTCTTGACGTGCGGCTGCACGGAGAGTCCTTTCTCGACGGCCTTCTTCGCCAGCAGGCCCGCGGCGATCAGCACCGCCGGGTTGCTGGTGTTGGTGCAGGAGGTGATCGCCGCGATCAGCACGTCGCCGTTGCCCAGCGTCACGCCGGGCAGCGCGGTCGGAAAGCGCGTGCCGAGCGCGGCTTCCGGCTGGCCGAAGCCGTTGTCGCTCGCGGGCAGCGAGAACAGGCGGTCGAATACGTCCTCCATGTCCTTCAGCGCGATGCGGTCCTGCGGGCGCTTAGGCCCTGCCAGCGACGGAACGATCGCCGCGAGATCGAGGCGCAGCGTCGTCGAATAGTCGATGTCGCCCGCGCGCGGGATGCCGAAGAGGCCCTGCGCGCGGAAATAGGCTTCGAACAGCTCGCATTCCCCCTCGGTGCGACCGGTGCCGCGCATGTAGGCGACGGTCTTCTCATCGACCGGGAAGAAGCCCATCGTCGCGCCATACTCGGGCGCCATGTTGGCGATCGTCGCTCGATCGGTGACGGACAGGCTCGCGGTGCCGTCGCCGAAGAACTCGACGAACTTGCCGACGACCTTCTGCCTGCGCAGCATTTCCGTTACGGTGAGCACCAGGTCGGTCGCAGTCACCCCTTCCCGCAGCTGTCCCGTCAGCTCCACGCCGACGACGTCCGGCGTCAGGAAATACACCGGCTGGCCGAGCATTCCGGCTTCCGCCTCGATGCCGCCGACGCCCCAGCCGACGACACCGACGCCGTTGATCATCGTCGTGTGCGAATCGGTGCCGACCAGCGTGTCCGGGTAATACAGCCGCCCGTCGACGGTGTCATGCCCGCGCACGCCGCGGAACAGGTATTCCAGGTTCACCTGATGCACGATGCCGATGCCCGGCGGCACCACCTTGAAGGTGTCGAAGGCCTGCATGCCCCATTTCATGAACTGGTAGCGCTCGCGGTTGCGCCTGAACTCCAGCTCCATGTTCTGGCGCAGCGCCTGCGGCGTGCCGTAGTGGTCGACCTGCACCGAGTGGTCGACGACGAGGTCCACCGGCACCAGCGGCTCGATCAGCTGGGGATCCCGCCCCGTCTCGGCCGCCACGTTGCGCATCGCCGCGAGGTCGCACAGCAGCGGCACGCCGGTGAAGTCCTGCAGGACCACGCGCGCGACGACGAAGGGAATCTCGTCCGTGCGCTCCGCGTTCGCGCCCCAGTTCGCGAGCTGCCGCACGTGCTCCGCGGTGACCTTGCGTCCGTCGCAGTGGCGCAGCACGGCTTCCAGCACGATGCGCAGCGACACCGGCAGGCGCGACACCTTGCCGGCCCCCGAGGCTTCGAGCGCCGGCAGTGAATGGAAGAGGCCGCGAGCCCCTGAGGCAGTGGAGAAGGTCCTGAGGGTGTCGAAAGCGGGTTGGGGCATGGTCGATCTCCTTCCTTGCGTTTCGTGAGCGAGGTGCCCGGCGGCGATCCGGGAATTCGTTATCCGATTTCTGTTGGAACGGCACGCCTTCGATGCGTTCCCCGCGCCGCCTGGCCCGGTTCAGACGACGGACGGGGCGAATGCGGTCGCCATGGGGCCGCCGGTGAGCGTACGCAAGTCCTTGGGTAGGAGTAGAATTCGCGCGCTGACGAGCCATCGTTGTTGCATTGCACCTCAAGTCTTATAAAAGACATATAATCTCGCAGCGTCGCCCGGGTCCGCTGCCCCGACGCCCAGCCAACGTCACGAATAAGGAAGGAATCCGCCGTGCTTGAAGCCTACCGTGCCCACGTCGCCGAGCGTGCCGCCCTCGGCATCCCGCCGCTGCCGCTCTCCAAGCAGCAGACAGAGGATCTGGTTGCCCTGCTGAAGAACCCGCCGAAGGGCGAGGAAGCCTTCCTCGTCGAGCTGCTGACCTATCGCGTTCCCGCCGGCGTGGACGACGCTGCCAAGGTCAAGGCCGCCTTCCTGGCCAAGCTGGCCAAGGGCGAAGAAAGCTGTGCGCTGGTGTCGCGCGCCAAGGCGACCGAGCTGCTGGGCACGATGCTGGGCGGCTACAACGTCAAGCCGCTGATCGACGTGCTGGCCGATGCTGAAGTCGGCACCGTGGCCGCCGAAGGCCTGAAGAAGACCCTGCTGGTCTTCGATTATTTCCACGACGTCGCCGAGCTCGCGAAGGCCGGCAATGCCAACGCCAAGGCCGTCATGCAGAGCTGGGCGAACGCCGAGTGGTTCACCTCGCGTCCGGAAGTCCCCGCCTCGCAGAAGTTGACCGTCTTCAAGGTCACCGGCGAAACCAACACCGACGACCTGTCGCCCGCTCCGGACGCCTGGTCGCGTCCCGACATCCCGCTGCACGCGCTGGCCATGCTCAAGAACCCGCGTCCGGGCATCGAGGCCGACGAGCCGGGCTCGCGCGGCCCCGTCAAGCAGCTCGAAGGCTTGGCCAAGAAGGGCAACCTGATCGCCTACGTCGGCGACGTGGTCGGCACGGGCTCCTCGCGCAAGTCCGCGACCAACTCGGTGCTGTGGTTCACCGGCGAAGACATCCCCTTCGTCCCGAACAAGCGCTTCGGCGGCGTGTGCATCGGCTCCAAGATCGCCCCGATCTTCTTCAACACGATGGAAGACGCCGGCGCGCTGCCGATCGAACTCGACGTCGGCCAGATGGACATGGGCGACGAGATCGAACTGAAGATCGACGCCGCCACGGCCAAGGTCACCGCGCTGAAGAACGGTGCCGTGATCGCCGAATCGCAGCTCAAGACCCCGGTCATCCTCGATGAAGTACGCGCCGGTGGCCGCATCCCGCTGATCGTCGGCCGTGGCCTGACGACCAAGGCGCGCGAAGCGCTGGGTCTGCCGGTGTCGACGCTGTTCCGTCTGCCGGCGCAGCCGCAGGACCCGGGCAAGGGCTACTCACTCGCGCAGAAGATGGTCGGTCGCGCCTGCGGCCTGCCGGAAGGCAAGGGCATCCTGCCGGGCACCTACTGCGAACCGAAGATGACCACCGTCGGCTCGCAGGACACCACCGGCCCGATGACCCGCGACGAGCTGAAGGATCTGGCCTGCCTCGGCTTCTCCGCCGACATGGTGATGCAGTCCTTCTGCCACACCGCCGCCTATCCGAAGCTGGTCGACGTCAAGATGCACCGCGAACTGCCGTCCTTCATCAGCACCCGTGGCGGCGTTGCGCTGCGTCCGGGTGACGGCGTCATCCACTCCTGGCTCAACCGCCTGCTGCTGCCCGATACCGTCGGTACCGGCGGCGACTCGCACACCCGCTTCCCGATCGGCATCTCCTTCCCGGCCGGTTCCGGTCTGGTGGCCTTTGCCGCCGCCACCGGCGTCATGCCGCTGGATATGCCGGAATCCGTGCTGGTACGCTTCAAGGGCAAGCTGCAGGACGGCGTCACGCTGCGTGATCTGGTCAATGCGATTCCCTACTACGCCATCAAGCAGGGTCTGCTGACCGTTGCCAAGCAGGGCAAGAAGAACATCTTCTCCGGTCGCATCCTCGAAATCGAAGGCCTGCCCGATCTGAAGGTCGAGCAGGCGTTCGAGCTCTCCGACGCTGCCGCCGAGCGTTCCGCCGCCGCCTGCGCCGTCCAGCTCGACAAGGCACC
Source organism: Azoarcus sp. CIB (assembly GCF_001190925.1). Lineage (NCBI taxonomy): Bacteria > Pseudomonadati > Pseudomonadota > Betaproteobacteria > Rhodocyclales > Zoogloeaceae > Azoarcus > Azoarcus sp. CIB. The sequence goes on along the minus strand of NZ_CP011072.1, from coordinate 3,274,802 downwards.
GATCATCGAGTACATGCGCTCGAACATCACGCTGATGAAGTGGATGATCGCCAACGGCTACTCCGACGCGCGTACGCTCGGCCGCCGCATCAAGGCCATGGAAGCGTGGATCGCCAAGCCCGAACTGCTCCAGGCCGACAAGGATGCCCAGTACGCCGCCGTGATCGAGATCGATCTGGCCGACGTCAAGGAGCCGATCGTCGCCTGCCCGAACGACCCCGACGACGTGAAGCTGCTGTCCGAAGTTTCCGGCACCAAGATCGACGAAGTGTTTATCGGCTCGTGCATGACCAACATCGGCCACTTCCGTGCTGCGGGCAAGGTCCTGGAAGGCAAGTCGGACATCCCGACCCGCCTGTGGGTGGCCCCGCCGACCAAGATGGACGCCATGATCCTCAACGAGGAAGGCTACTACGCGATCCTCGGCAAGTCCGGCGCTCGCATGGAAATGCCGGGTTGCTCGCTGTGCATGGGTAACCAGGCGCAGATCCGCAAGGGCAGCACGGCGATGTCGACCTCGACGCGCAACTTCCCGAACCGCCTCGGCATCGACACTCAGGTCTTCCTCGGTTCGGCCGAACTGGCTTCGGTCTGCGCGCTGATGGGCAAGATTCCGACGGTCGCCGAGTATATGGAGCAGGTCAAGGCGGTCAACGCCAAGGCTGCTGAAGTGTACCGCTACATGAACTTCGACCAGATCAAGGAGTTCTCGGAAGTTGCCGATCAGGTTACGGTGTAATGCCTAAACCGTAAGCTTCAGTCAGCATTCCAAAAAACCCGCACCATTACTGGTGCGGGTTTTTGCTTTCTGGACGACGGAAATCGATGGATGCCGATGTTCAGGTATTACTTTACGCGTACCTCGGACGTCGTTCCGGTCCCGGTCGCGCCCTTGGGTTCGCGGCTGGCGACGAACCAGAGCAGTGCTGCGACCTGCAGCGTGAGGAGCAGTCCCCACGCGAGTGTCAGACCTTCCGCGTGCGTGCGTCCCTGTGCTTCGGTAATATCGGCGACGAGGCCGAAGCCCCACTGGAAGGCGAAGCTGCCCGCGAACATCGCGAGATTGAGGCAGGTGTTCGCGCGTCCTGAGACGGCCGACGGGTAGCGGCTCGCGTGGTGCGCGTACGTGAGGTTCGTCGTCGCGTACACGAGCCCGAGCAGCACCCACAGCGTCGAGCCGCCGGGCGCGCCGACGATCACGGCGAGCGAGGTGAGCTGCAGCAGCACGCCGCCCCCGACGATGATGTGCCCGAGGCTCCAACCACGGCGCGTCACTCGATGCAGCTGGGTCGCGACGGTCGCGTAGCCCGCCATCAGCGCGAGGTTGAGCAGCAGCAGATACCACGCGGCGCCGTTGCGGTCGAGGCCGACGACCTCGGTGAGCCACGGTATGGCCCACAGGCTTTGCAGGGCGGTGAAGCCGCCGTTCATCGTCGCGATCAGCGGCGCGAAACGCCAGAAGTTGCGGCTGCCCATGATGTCGCGGAGTACCGCGAGCTGTTCGCGCATCCCCTGGGCATGACTGGCGATCGGCTTTTCGGGCGAGCGCAGAATGAGGATCGCGACGGCGACCGCAAGGAGCGCGAGGCTGGCGAAGATCCAGCGCCAGCCGACGATCGGCAGAAGGAGGCTGAACGGACTGCTGGACGTGAGCGCGCCGAGGCCGCCTGCGACCATGATTGCGGCGTTGAGCGATGCCTGCCGGCTCGGCGGGAACCACAGCGAGAACGATTTGTAGGCGGCCATCAGGCTCGCCGATACGCCCGCGCCGATCAGGGCCCGTGCAATGAACAACTGAGTGAGGTTCTGCCCCAGTGCGAAGCCAGCACAGCCGAGCGCGGCGATAAGCAGCAATGCAGCCTGCACGCGCCGCGGGCCGAAACGGTCGAGACAGATCCCCAGCGGCAGCTGCATCACGGCGAAGGCGGCGAGGTAAGCGCTCGTCAGCAGTCCGAGGTCCGCTGCAGAGATGCCGAGGCCGTGGGACAGCTCGGGCGCCATGACCGCGTTGACGGTCCGCAGCAGATAGGAAAGGAAGTAACCGATGGCGTATGGCAGGAAGACCTGCAGCCACAGCTTGTGTACCACGGGGGAAATCAATTCGGGGGTCCTGACGACGTCTCGTTGCGGGACGCGCCTTTGCGGCCGTCCGTTCGGCTATCCGGCAAACCGAACGCCCGCCGCCGCTCGTGGCGCGCGGCGGGCATTGTCTCAGATCACGGCATTCGCCTTCAGATCCTCGATCGCAGCCTCGGACAGGCCGGCGAGCGTCGTGAGCACGTCGTGCGTGTGCTGGCCGAGCAGCGGCGGCGCGCTGCGGTAGCTGATCGGCGTCGCGGAGAAGCGGATCGGGTTGGCGACCGACGGCACGGTGCCCGACAGGGGATGCGGCAGATCGACCTTCATCTGCCGGTGCTTGACCTGCGGGTTCTCGAACGCCTGGGCGATGTTGTTGATCGGTCCGCAGGGCACGCCGGCGGATTCCAGCGGCGCGATCCATTCGTCGGTCGTGCGCGTCTGCAGGACTTCCTGCAGCATCGGCACGAGCGTCTCGCGGTTGCGCACGCGTCCGGCGTTCGTTGCGAAGCGTTCGTCCTTGGCGAATTCCGGGCAGCCAGCGATTTCGCAGAATTTGATGAACTGTCCATCGTTGCCGACCGCGAGCACGAGGTGGCCGTCCCGCGACTTGAACACCTGGTAGGGCACGATGTTGGCGTGGGCGTTGCCCTGGCGTTTCGGGATCTTGCCCGACACGAGATAGTTCATGTTCATGTTGGCCATCGTCGCGACCTGCACGTCGAGCAGCGCCATGTCGATGTACTGACCCTCGCCGGATTTGTCGCGGTGTGCGAGTGCCGCGAGGATCGCGACGGTCGAATACACGCCGGTCATCAGGTCGGCAAAGGCGACGCCGAGCTTCTGCGGGCCGCCGCCGGGCAGGTCGTCGCGCTCGCCGGTGATGCTCATCAGGCCGCCCATGCCCTGGATGATGAAGTCGTAACCGGCAAGATGCGACAGGGGGCCGGTCTGGCCGAAGCCGGTGATCGAGCAGTAGACCAGCCGCGGGTTGATCTTCTTCAGGTCGTCGTACGACAGGCCGTAGCGCGCCATGTCGCCGACCTTGTAGTTCTCGATGAAGACGTCGCTCTCTGCCGCGAGCCGGCGGATCAGCGCTTGCCCCGCGGGCTTCGACAGGTTGATGGTGACGGACTTCTTGCCGCGGTTGGCGGCGAGAAAGTACGCCGCTTCCCTGGTCTCGTTGCCGGCCTCGTCCTTCAGGTAGGGAGGGCCCCAGCCGCGCGTGTCGTCGCCGACGTCCGGACGCTCGATCTTGATGACCTCGGCGCCGAGGTCGGCCAGCGTCTGGCTGGCCCACGGACCCGCGAGGACCCGTGACAGGTCGAGGACGCGAATATGTGAAAGTGCTCCTGACATTGCGGAATTCCTCGTTAGATGCGTTCGATGACGACGGCCAGCCCCTGGCCCACGCCGATGCACAGGCTCAGCACCGCGTAGCGACCGTTGCGGCGTTCGAGTTCGCGGGCGGCGGTCAGCGCGAGGCGCGCTCCGGAGGCCCCGAGCGGGTGTCCGACCGCGATCGCGCCGCCGTTGGGATTCACGCGCGGATCGTCGAAGGCGACGTTCATCAGCTTCAGGCAGCCGAGCACCTGGGAAGCGAAGGCCTCGTTGATCTCGATGACGTCCATGTCGGCCAGCGTCAGACCGGCGCGCGCGAGCGCCTTGGGAATCGCATGGGCGGGGCCGATCCCCATCACGCGCGGTTCGACACCCACCGCCGCGCCGGCGAGGATGCGCGCCATCGGCTTCGCGCCGACCCTTTCGCCGATCGCGCGGTTGCCGAGGAACAGCGCGACGGCGCCGTCATTGACGCCGGACGCGTTGCCCGCGGTCACGACGCCGCCGTCATGCAGCGCGCGCAGCCGCGACAGCGCGTCGTGCGTGCTTTCGGGGCGCGGGTGCTCGTCGTGGCTGACGCGCAGCGGGGGCGACTTCTTCCCGGTGGGCACCTCGATCGGCAGGATCTCGCCGTCGAAGAAACCGCTTTCCTGCGCGGCAGCGAACTTCGCCTGCGAGTCCGCGGCGAAGCGGTCGCTCTCCTCGCGCGTCAGACCGAGCTCGCGCGCGACGTTGTCGGCGGTCTCCGGCATCGTGTCGCCGCCGTATTGCGCAGTGATGCGCGGATTCGGGAAGCGGGCGCCGATCGACGAGTCGAACACCTTGAAGTCGCGCCCGAAGGCCGATTCGCTCTTGGCGACGACGAACGGTGCGCGGCTCATGCTCTCGACGCCGCCGGCAATGTAGAGATCGCCATCGCCGCAGGTGATCGCGCGCGCCGCGTCGAGGACGGCCGCGAGGCCGCTCGAGCACAGGCGGTTGACGGTCTGACCGGGGGTGGTCGCCGGCAGTCCGGCAAGCAGCGCGGCGTGGCGTGCGATGTTGCGGCTGTCTTCGCCGGCCTGGCATGCGCAGCCCAGGATCACGTCCTCGACCTGTTCGGGGGAGAAGGGCGAATCGGCCAGCAGTTTCCGCATCACGGTCGCAACCAGGTCGTCAGGACGCACGGGAGCGAGCGCGCCGGCGTGGCGTCCGAAGGGGGTCCGCAGACCAGCGTAGAGGTAGGCGTCGAGCATGAAGGGTCCTCGTTTCGATGTTCGGGGAATCAGTTTTCCGGGGTGAGCAGGGACAGACCGAGCAGCGCGCGGCGTTTCAGCCAGGGGCTCGGGCGGTAGCGGGGATCGCGGTAGAAATCGAACAGGTTGTCGAGGATGCGCAGCACGGTCGCGGCGCCGAGCGCGTCGCCCATCGCGAGCGGGCCCTTGGGGTAGCCGAGGCCCAGCGTGACGGCCTTGTCGATGTCCTGCGGCGTGGCGATCGCCTGTTGCGCGATGTCGCACCCGATGTTGACGATCGTCGCGATCACGCGCTGCGCGACGAAGCCTGCGCTGTCGCGGATGACCGAGACCGGAATGCCGTCACTCGCGAAAAGGCCATGCGCCGCGTCACGGACCTCGGGCGCGGTGATCGGCGTCGTCATCAGCGTGCGGTGGCCGGTGAGAAACAGCGGGTCGAGGCCGACTGTGCGCCTCGGATCGAGCTGCGCGGCGACGGCGGCGCTGGTCGCGTCCCGGCCGACCGGCAGCACGAGGCACAGCGAGTGTGCCGACGGGCGTTCCCCATGCTCGAACTCGGCGCCGAGGGACTGCAGCAGCGCAATGACCCCGGAGTGGGCCACGGCGTCGCGCGTGGCAAGCCATACCGGCGTGTTCGTGCGTGTCGGGACGGGGGCACTTTCCGCCTCCTGCTTGCGGTTGCCGTCATAGCGGTAGAAACCGCGACCGGTCTTGCGCCCGAGCAGGCGCGCGGCGAGACGCTGGCGTGCGATGGGGGAGGGGCGGAAGCGCGGCTCCTGGTAGAACTGGTCGTAGATCGATTCCATGACGGGCTGGGAGACGTCCAGGCCGGTGAGGTCGAGCAGTTCGAACGGCCCCATGCGGAAGCCCGCCGCCTCGCGCAGGATGCGGTCGATCTCCGGAAAGTCGGCGATGTTCTCGCCGAGCACGCGCAGCGATTCGGTGAGGTAGCCGCGGCCTGCGTGGTTGACGATGAAGCCGGGCGTATCGGCGGCGCGCACCGGAGTGTGGCCCATCTGGCGGGCCATCGCGGTGAGCGTGTCGGCGATGCCGTCATCGGTAAGCGGACCGCTGATGACCTCGACGATCTTCATCAGCGGAACGGGGCTGAAGAAATGGAAACCCGCAACCCGACCGGGCAGCCGGCAGGCGGCGGCGATCTCGGTGACGGATAGCGACGACGTGTTCGTCGCGAGGATGCAGGTGTCGCCGACGACGCCTTCGAGTTGTTCGAAGAGGGCCTTCTTTGCGTCGAGTCTTTCGATGATCGCCTCGATCACCGTCGTGCAGGGGGCCAGTTCTTCGATACTTGACGCAACCGTCAGGCGCGCGCCGGCCGCGTCGGCGTCGGCTGCGGTGATCTTTCCCTTGTCCGCGAGCATCGTCAGCGTCGCCGCGATCGCCCCGCGGGCCTCTTCCGCGCCGCGCGGGCGATTGTCGTAAAGCAGGACGGAAATGCCGCCCTGGATCGCGATCTGCGCGATGCCGCGGCCCATCAGGCCGGCACCGACGATGCCGAGCAGCGTCGGCGAATTGGAGGATGAGTTCATTTATCGGCCTCGATAGAAGGGTTTGCGCTTTTCGAAGAAGGCGGCCATGCCTTCCTTCTGGTCCTCGCTCGCGAACAGCAGCTGGAAGGCCTTCCGTTCGAGCATCAGGGCGGCATCGAGCGGCGCGTTCTGGCCCGCGAGCAGGACTTCCTTGATCTGTGTCGCGGCGAGCGGCGGCTGCTGGGCAATCATCCGCGCGAGTTCGAGCGCACGCGCCTGGACCTCATCGTCCGGCACCACTTCGCTCGCCAGCCCCATCGCGAACGCTTCCTTGCCACTGATCGGCTGGCCGGTGAGCAAGAGCTTCATCGCCTGGAATTTGCCGATCGCGCGCGTGAGGCGCTGCGTGCCGCCCGCGCCGGGCATGATGCCGACCTTGATCTCGGGCTGGCCGAACTTCGCGCCGTCGCCCGCGACGATGATGTCGGCGTGCATCGCGAGTTCGCAGCCGCCGCCCAGGGCATAGCCGTTCACGGCCGCGATGACGGGTTTCGGGCATTCCGCGATCGCCTGCCACAGGCGGTGAACATTCCGCAGATGCAACTCTATCGGGAAGGCGCCCGCGATCTCTTTCAGGTCGGCGCCCGCTGCGAAGAAACTACTGCCGCCGGTCAGCACGATGCAACGCGTTTCCGGGTCGCGTCCGAGGGCCGCGAAGTGCTCGGCGAGTTGCTGTCGCACCCTCTGGTTCAGCGCGTTTCGGGCTTCGGGGCGATTAATGGTCAGAACGGCGACGCCGTCCGACGGTCCCGCGAGAAGGACTTCGTTCATGGCTTTTGGTCCGCACAGCGAATCAATGGTGTGTAAAATGGAACATCGACGTAACAGTACTGAATCGAAATGGCGTTGTAAACCGTACTCTAACTGCTTGGGAATATGGGGAATAATTCCCACAAAAGGCGCCCAGGCCGAAATATGCCGTGAATGGTCCGCACAGCGAATCAGCGGATCGAAAAAGTTGACTGGGGGAAAACCGCAATGACAACATTGAAAAAGTTCGCGCAATCGGGCCCGCAAAGGCCCGAGAAAAAGGAGACCGGGGTGGCGCACAGTCACGAGAGCAACGACATCGAACGTTTCGACGACGAGGAGCAAGGCAAGGACCGGCAGTTCGTCACGGCCCTGGCGCGCGGTCTCGAAGTGCTGCGTTGTTTCGGCCCCGGCGAGCGTTATCTCGGCATCACCGAACTGGCGCGGCGCACGGGCATCCCGAAACCCACCGTTTCGCGCCTCGCCGGCACCCTCGTGAAGCTCGGCTACCTCGATTTCATCGACACGCTCGGCAAGTACAGCCTCGGCGCCGGCGTGCTGTCGCTCGGCTACGCCAAGCTGTCGAACCTCGACATCCGCCAGATCGCCCGACCCTTGATGGAAGAACTCGCGGAGTACTCGCGCGTCTCCGTCTCGGTGGGCATTCGCGACCGCCTGAGCATGGTCTATGTGGAGACCGTGCGCAGCAGCGCCCCCATCAGCCTGCAACGTGGAATCGGCGCACGCCTGTCGCTCGCTACGACGTCGATGGGGCGCGCGTATCTCGCCGGCGCCCCCGAGGCGGAGCGCAATTTCCTGATGGATCAGATTCGCCTGCGCGATGAGGCGCAATGGCCACGCATCAAGGCCGGCATCGAGCAGGGATTCCGCGACTACGCGGAACGGGGCTTCTGCATTTCCTTGGGCGATTGGGACAAGGACATCTACGCCGTCGGTGTCCCGTTCATGAGTCCGAACAGCGGCCTCATGGCGTTCAACTGCGGCGGCCCCGCCTTCATGCTCACCCCTGAAAAGCTCGTGGAAGACATCGGACCGCGGCTGGTGAGCCTTGTGAAACGCGTCGGCGGTTCGATGGGCCGACTATAAGTACTAGGAAACAGGATGATTCGCGACCAGGAAACCCTTAACGCCCTTCTCGACACCCTCTCGCGTTTCGTGCGCGAGCGGCTCGTCCCCGCCGAGTCGCTCGTCGCGGAAACCGACGAGATCCCCGCCGAAATCGTCGCCGAAATGCGCGAGCTCGGCCTGTTCGGCCTGTGCATCCCCGAGGAATACGGCGGGCTCGGCCTGACGATGGAAGAGGAAGTGCTGGTCGCGTTCGAGATCGCAAGGACCTCGCCCGCGTTCCGCTCTCTGATCGGCACGAACAACGGCATCGGCTCCCAAGGGCTGATCGTCGACGGCACCCCGGAGCAGAAGGCGTATTACCTGCCGAAGCTGGCGTCGGGCGAGCTGATCGCCTCGTTCGCGCTGACCGAACCCGGCTCCGGCTCGGACGCGGCATCGCTCCTCACGACTGCCCGACGCGAGGGCGACCACTACGTCCTCAACGGCACGAAGCGTTTCATCACCAATGCGCCCGAAGCCGGCGTCTACACCGTCATGGCCCGAACCAACCCGGAAGACAAGGGCGCGGGTGGCGTGACCGCGTTCCTCGTCGACAAGGGAACCCCCGGGCTGTCGCTGGGCAAGACCGACAAGAAGATGGGCCAGAAGGGCGCGCACACCAGCGACGTGATCTTCGAGGACTGCCGCGTGCCGGTCGCAAACATCATTGGCGGTAAGGAAGGCGTCGGCTTCAAGACTGCGATGAAGGTGCTCGACAAGGGGCGGCTGCATATCTCCGCGATCTGTGTCGGGGCAGCCGAGCGCATGCTCGACGACGCGCTGTGCTATGCGATGGAACGCCGCCAGTTCGGCAAGCCCATCGCCGAATTCCAGCTGATCCAGGCGATGCTCGCCGACAGCAAGGCCGAAATCTACGCCGCGCGCTCGATGATCCTCGACGCCGCCCGCCGCCGCGACAAGGGGGAAAAAATCTCCACCGAAGCCTCGTGCTGCAAGTTGTTCGCTTCCGAGATGTGCGGCCGCGTCGCCGATCGCGCTGTCCAGATCCATGGGGGTGCCGGATACGTCTCCGAATACGCCATCGAGCGCTTCTACCGCGACGTGCGCCTGTTCCGCATCTACGAAGGCACGACGCAGATCCAGCAGCTCGTGATCGCCCGCAACATGATCCGCGACGCCGCGAACTGAGTCCCAGGATTGATTTTCGGTCCGGAGCGCCCCGTTACGCGCTCAGCAATATTAGAGGAGGAGTCATGGAAATGACGGCCAACGGGCAGATTGCTGCCCCGGCAAAAGAAAAGACCTGGATCGCGGTATTCATCTTCGCGTTCCTCGGACTGATGGTCGACGGGGCCGACCTGATGTTCCTGTCGTACAGCCTGTCCAGCCTCAAGAAGGAATTCGGCCTGACGAACGTCGAAGCCGGCATGCTGGGCAGCATCACGCTCGCCGGCATGGCGATCGGCGGCATCTTCGGTGGCTGGGCCGCCGACCGTTTCGGTCGCGTACGCACCGTCGTGTGGACGATCATCGTCTTTTCGGTCGGCACCGCGGCGCTGGGTACGACGAACAGCTTCGAGGAATTCGCGATTTTCCGCTTCATCGCGGCGCTCGGCCTCGGCGCGGAATACGTCGTCTGCAACACGCTGATGGCCGAATACGTGCCGACCAAGCATCGCACGACCGTGCTCGGCACGCTGCAGGCAGGCTGGTCCGTCGGCTATGTGGTCGCGACCTTGCTCGCCGGGTGGATCCTGCCGACGTATGGCTGGCGCTGGCTGTTCTATATCGCGATCGTCCCGGTCGTCATGGCCGTGATCATGCAGCGCATCGTCCCCGAGCCGCCCGCTTGGCTGGCCGCGCGGGACAAGCGTGCCGCCGACAAGGCTGCCGGAATTACTGCCGCGTCCGAACCGAAGGAAAGCGCGCTGAAGCTCATCTTCGGCAATCCGTCACATCGGCGCATGTTCATTCTGTGGTCGCTGACGGCAGGCTTCCTGCAGTTCGGCTACTACGGCGTGAATAACTGGATGCCGACGTATCTCGAAAAAGAGCTCGGCATGAACTTTAAGTCGATGACCGCGTATATGGTCGGCACGTATGTTGCGATGATTCTCGGCAAGATCGTCGCCGGCTGGATGGCAGACAAGTTCGGCAGGCGTGTCGTGTATGCGTTTGGCGGCTTCGGCGCCGCGGTGTTCCTGCCGGTGATCGTGTTCTTCAATTCGCCCGAAAACATCGTCTATCTGATGATCGCGTTCGGTTTCATCTATGGCATTCCCTATGGCGTCAATGCGACGTACATGACCGAGAGCTTCGAGACCAGGATCCGCGGTTCGGCGGTTGGCGGCGCCTACAACGTCGGCCGCATCGGCGCGGCCTTCGCCCCGGCGGTCATCGGCTACCTTGCGACCGAGGGCTCCATCGGTCTGGGCTTTCTGGTGATGGGCGGTGCGTATTTCCTGTGTGGCCTCGTGCCGGCGCTGTTCATCAAGGAAAAACTCTACGACCCGCAGAAGTGATCTGAGGGTCGGTGTTCAGCCCCTTGCCGGCCGCCGCGCCGCCAAGGGGCTTTTCATGACAAGGACGATGCAATGAAGATTCTGGTACCCGTCAAACGCGTAGTCGATTACAACGTCAAGGTGCGAGTGAAGGCTGACGGCACGGGCGTTGATATTGCGAACGTGAAGATGTCCATGAACCCCTTCGACGAAATCGCCGTCGAGGAAGCCGTGCGGCTGAAGGAAGCCGGCATCGCGACCGAGGTCGTGGCGGTGAGCTGCGGTGTCGCGGCCTGCCAGGAAACGATCCGCGCGGCGATGGCGATCGGCGCCGACCGCGGCATCCTCGTCGAGTGTGGTGAACTGAGCGACACCGAGCTGCAGCCGCTCGCCGTGGCGAAGCTGCTGAAGGCACTGTGCGACAAGGAACAGCCGACGGTCGTGATCTGCGGCAAGCAGGCGATCGACGACGACTCGAACCAGACCGGCCAGATGCTGGCCGCGCTGATGGGCTGGCCGCAGGCCACCTTCGCGTCGAAGGTCGCGCTCGGCGACGGTGCTGCCACCGTGACGCGCGAGATCGACGGCGGTCTCGAAACCCTCGAGATCAAGCTGCCGGCGGTCATCACCACCGACCTGCGCCTCAATGAGCCGCGTTACGCGACGCTGCCGAACATCATGAAGGCGAAGAAGAAGCCGCTGGACATCGTCAAGCCGGCCGATCTCGGTGTCGATGTCGCGCCGCGCCTGGCGACGCTGAAAGTGGCCGAGCCGCCCAAGCGCAGCGCCGGCGTGCGCGTTGCGGACGTCGCGCAACTCGTCGACAAGCTCAAGAACGAAGCGAAGGTGATCTGAACATGGCGATCCTGGTTATTGCAGAACACGACAACGCGAGCCTGAAGGCCGCGACCCTCAACACCGTTTCGGCCGCGGCCAAGCTCGGTACTCAGTTGGCAACTGAGGTCCACGTGCTGATCGCCGGCGCCAACTGCGGCGCGGCGGCCGAGCAGGCGGCAAAGGTCGCGGGCGTCGCCAAGGTGCGCGTTATGGTTGTCGCCAATGCTGCAGGCTACACCCACATCCTCGCCCCCAGCACCGCCAACGGCAAGAACGTCGCCCCGCGCGTCGCCGCGTTGCTCGATGTGGCGCAGATTTCCGACGTCACCGGCATCGAGTCGGCCGACACCTTCGTGCGCCCGATCTATGCCGGCAACGCGATGGCCACCGTGAAGTCGGCCGACGCCGTGAAGGTGATGACCGTGCGTACGACCGCCTTCGAAGCCGCCGGCCAGGGTGGCTCCGCTGCCGTGGAAGCCGTCGCTGCCGGTGCCGATCTGGGTCTGACGACCGTCAAGGGCCGCGAACTGACCAAGAGCGCACGTCCCGAACTCGGTGCGGCGAAGATCATCGTTTCGGGTGGTCGCGGCCTCGGTAACAGCGAGAACTACCACAAGCTGCTCGAGCCGCTCGCCGACGCCCTCGGCGCCGCGCTGGGTGCTTCGCGCGCCGCGGTCGACGCGGGCTACGTGCCCAACGACTACCAGGTCGGGCAGACCGGCAAGATCGTCGCGCCGCAGCTCTACATCGCGGTCGGCATCTCGGGCGCGATCCAGCACCTCGCGGGCATGAAGGATTCCAAGGTGATCGTCGCGATCAACAAGGATCCGGAAGCGCCGATCTTCCAGGTGGCGGACTACGGCCTGGTGGGCGATCTGTTCGAAGTTGTGCCGGAGCTGGCCGCGCAAATCTGAGTAGAAGGGGGCGAACTCCCCTTAAAGATCGCGATTATCGGATTGTGATCGTCATGCGGCGGCCTCCTCCCACAAGGACGAGCACCGCTGCAATCCATGGTCTCCGGCAACGTCGGTCGGCGACCCCGCGGTCGAAGCGACTGCAGCTTCCAACGGACCGCCTTGTGGCCGTCAGTTTGCCTGCGGCAGGCCCAGGTCGCCTTCCGGAACCATGCGGCGCGCGCCATTGAAGCGCTTCGCCCAGTAGCTCTGGCTCATCTCGTCGATGCGCACCTCGCCGCCACTGGACGGGGCGTGCAGGAAGCGGCCGTCGCCAACGTAGATGCCGACATGCGAGAAGGCCTTGCGCATCGTGTTGAAGAACACGAGATCGCCCGGCTTGAGATCCTGCACGCCGACCTTTTCGCCGACGCGGGCCATGTCGCGCGCGGCGCGCGGCAGGTTGAGACCGAGGGCGTTGCGGAAGACGTTCTGGACGAGCCCGCTGCAGTCGAGACCGGTCTCGGGCGAGTTGCCGCCGAAGCGGTAGCGGATCCCGAGATACTCCATGCCCTGGTTGATGAGATCCTGCGCCGCGGTGCCGTAGCGGTCGAAGGACGACGTCGCCTCGGCGGCCTGGTCCGCTGGAGTGGGCGTGTCCACGGCGCCCGCCGGCGGGGCGATCAACAGGGTTGTCGTGGCGAGCAGTGCAACGATACGGGTCGTCAGGCGGTGATGCATGGGTCGTGCGGGGGAAATTCTATTCATCCGTGGCGCCTCAACTGTCGGCGGCTGTGTTCCAGGTCCGCCAGGCTGCGTGGGGTGTTCAGACCGAGCGCGCGTGCGCGCGCCTGCGCGGCCAGCATCAGCTGTGCGATCGCCCAGGCGTCGCCCAGCGCGTGGTGGCGCTGGAACGTCTCGATGCCGAAGGCTTTCATCCAGTCGGCAAGGCGGGCCGGTCCGTCGATGTGTTCGTCGTAGAGGGCAGGCAGGAGCCAGTGCAGGTCCAGCCAGGTCCAGTCGGGCGTGAGACCGAGGTGTTCGTCGAGCGCGCGTTCGAGCAGGCTGCGGTTGAACGACGCGTTGAAGACCACGACCGGGCCTTTCCCGGCAAACGTGAGCAGATTCGTCAGCGCCGTCGCCGCATCGGGCTCCAGTGGGGCGTAATAGCTGTCGTGCGGCGACAGGTGCTCGCGGTCGATCGCAATCGCCGCGACCGCGAGCAGGCGGTCCTTGTCGAGGTCGAGTCCGGTGGCCTCGGTGTTGATGACGACGTAGCGCGTCTCGAAATGCGCGCTGCCCAGTTCGGGCGCCGGAAGCGCCTCCCAGCTTGCGATGGCGTCGCGCAGCGCGGCGTCGAGCGAGGCCGTGTCCGTGCGGGTGCCGAGCAGGCGGGTGAGCCAGTTCATAGCTGGTAGTCGAGCTTCAGCCGCAGCTGCAGCTTGCGGGCCTGCCGGAACGCTTCCTTGAGGATGCGCCGGTCGAGTTCGTTGAGCGTGTCCGGGTCGATGCAGTTGTCGCCCGGCGCGTCGTGTTCGGTGTCGAGGTGCTGCGCGCGCAGGCGCAGCAGCTGGATGAAGTGGAAGCCGTCGATCAGCGCGGCGATCTCCTCGGCTGGCATGCCCATCCGGTTGCCCGCCTGGCGCAGCCGCTGCACGGTGCTGCTCGATGCGACGTCGGCGCGCAGCGCGAGGATGCGTGCGACGTCGACGAACAGGCGTGCCCCCGACTTCTTCAGGTCTATCGTGCCGTCGTCCTCGACGACGAAATCGCGGATGCGCCCGAGCGGCGGCGCGACCTGCAGCGCGTTCGACGCCATCAGGCGCAGGAAGTTGGAGTAGGCCTTCGCCGTGCGGTTGAGCCACGCGCGCAGCTGGTCGCCCAGGCGTTCGTTGCCGCATAGTACGCGGTAGTCGAAGAAGATCGTCGCGTTGAGCAGGGCCTGCGGGTCGGGTTCGCGGATCCAGTCGCCGAAGCGCCCCTTCCATTCCTCGAGCGTGAGGCACAGCTCGGGATTGCTCGCCATGATGTTGCCCTTGCACAGCGGGAAGCCGCAGGCGGCGAGGTTCTCGTTCACCTCTTTGGCGCAGGCCAGCAGGCGGTTCTTCAGCGCGGCCTGGTCCGCGCCGTCGGGGCAGGCATAGATGATGCCGTTATCCTGGTCGGACGACAGCGTCTGCTCGTGGCGGCCTTCCGAGCCAAAGGCCAGCCATGCGTAATCGATGCCGTAAAGGTCGTGCCTTGCGCGCGCGAGGTCGATGATGCGGCAGGTCAGGGCATCGTTGAGCGCCGAGATGAACTGCGTCAGCTGCTCCGCGCCGATGCCTTGGGCGATGAGGTTGAGCGCGAGCTGACGGATGTCGCGGCTGGCGCGCTGCAGGGCTTCGAGGTCGTCCGCACCTTCGATGCTGGAGCGGATCTGGCGCAAACCGATGCGCTGCAGCGTGAACAGGTCGCGCTCGGAAACCACGCCCTTCAGCCGGCCATCGGAGTCGACCACCAGCAGGTGGCGCACGCCGTGCGTCGCCATTTCGAGGGCGGCGTCGTAGGCCGAGTCGGAAGCCGACATGACGTGTGGCGTTGCGGTCATCACGTCGCCGATCGGACGCTGCAGGTCGAGGCCCGGCAGCACGACGCGGGGCAGCAGGTCGCTTTGCGTGAGGATCCCGAGCGGTTTCTGCTCGGCGTCGGTGATCACCATGCAGCCGATGCGCATCTCGGACATCTTCTCGAGCGCGGCGCGGATCGAGCTGTCCGGCGTGACGAAGATCGGCGCCTTCTTCACCAGTTGGCCGAGCGGCGTCGTCATCGTCTGCTGCTCGGCCGCTCGCTGCGCGAAGGTGCTCTGCAGCTGCTGGCGCGACTGGTTGAGCAGGCTGGCGATGTACTGCGTGCAGAAGACGTGGAAGACGGGGCTCATCTGCATGAGCTTGAGGAAGTCTTCCGCCGGCAGCTGGAATACGAAGCTGTCCTTCACCGCGACGTAGGCGTTGGTGGAGGGACGTTGCGCCGAGATCGCGCCGATCGGGAAGCATTCGCCCGGTCCGAGCGTCATCGCGGCGTAGTCGGTGACGCTCGCCGGGCCGAGCTGGCGGGCTTGTACCTTGCCGCGCTGCACGATGTGGAAGTGCGTCGGCTGCCCCATCTCCGGCGTCAGGATTTCGCTGCCGCGCGCGTGGAACGCCAGGGTCGCGCGTTCGGCGAGGAATTCGAGCGCCTCCGGCTCCATCCGGTTGAACGGCGAGAAGCGCGTGAGGAAGTCCGAACTGGCTCCAACCAGCATTTCCGGGGCGGCAGCGGGCATGGGGGCTTTCGCAGGCAAAAAACCTGCGCATTATAGGCTGCATCCCGGCAAGCCGGGATGATCCAGGACAAATTCCCGGCTCTGGTCAGGGGTATCGCCGGGGCGGTGCGGGGGCCACCGCCCGGCGGGCGTCAGAGCACTTCCGCTGCGTGATCGGCCAGGCGCGAGCGCTCGCCGCGTTGCAGCGTGATGTGACCGGAGTGCGGCCAGTCCTTGAAGCGGTCGACGACGAAGGTCAGGCCCGAGCTGCCTTCGGTGAGGTAGGGCGTGTCGATCTGCGCGATGTTGCCGAGACATACCACCTTGGTGCCGGGGCCGGCGCGCGTGATCAGCGTCTTCATCTGCTTCGGCGTCAGGTTCTGCGCCTCGTCGATGATCAGGAACTTGTTGATGAAGGTGCGCCCGCGCATAAAGTTCAGGCTTTTGATCTTGATGCGCGAGCGGATCAGGTCGCGTGTGGCCGCGCGGCCCCAGTCGCCGCCTTCGCCCGCCGTGCCGTTGAGCACGTCGAGGTTGTCCTCGAGCGCGCCCATCCACGGCGCCATTTTCTCCTCCTCGGTGCCCGGAAGGAAGCCGATATCCTCGCCGACCGGCACGGTCACCCGGGTCATGATGATCTCCGAGTAGCGCTTGGCTTCGAGCACCTGCGTCAGGGCCGCGGCGAGCGTCAGCAGCGTCTTGCCGGTACCCGCCTGGCCCAGCAGGGTGACGAAGTCGATCTCCGGATTCATCAGCAGGTTGAGCGCGAAGTTCTGTTCGCGGTTGCGCGCCGTGATGCCCCACACGTTGTTCTTGTTGTGGGCGTAGTCGATCAGCGTCTCGATCAGGGCGCTGCGCCCGTCCCGTTCCTTCACCCACGCCTGCAGCGGTGATTCGCCGTCCTGGAACACGAACTCATTGACCAGCATGCTGGTCACGAGCGGACCCTTGATGCGGTAATAGGCCCTTCCGTCCTCCTTCCAGGACTCCATTCCCTTGCCGTGGGTGTCCCAGAAATCGACTGGCAGTTCGCGCCAGCCGGTGTAGAGGAGGTCCGTATCCTCCAGCACCTTGTCGTTGAAGTAGTCCTGCGCGTCGAGGCCCAGCGCGCGGGCCTTGATGCGCATGTTGATGTCCTTGGAGACGAGGATTACCGGCCGCTTGGGGAAGCGTTCGGCCAAATGCATCACCACCGCGAGGATCTGGTTGTCGCCCTTCGCGGTCGGCAGGGCCGCCGGCAGGGCCATGTTGATCGCTTCGGTCTGCAGGAAGAGCTTGCCCGTCGCGAGTTCCCGCGACGGGGCCTTGAGTTCGATGCCGTCGGCGATGTCGGCCGGGCACGAGCTCACGATCTCGTCCATCATGCGGCTCGCCTGCCGCGCGTTGCGGGCAACTTCGGACATGCCCTTCTTGTTGTTGTCCAGCTCTTCCAGCGTCATGATCGGCACGAACACGTCGTGCTCCTCGAAGCGGAACAGGCTGGTCGGGTCGTGCATCAGCACGTTGGTGTCGAGGACGAAGAGCTTGG
Organism: Azoarcus sp. CIB; assembly: GCF_001190925.1. Lineage (NCBI taxonomy): Bacteria > Pseudomonadati > Pseudomonadota > Betaproteobacteria > Rhodocyclales > Zoogloeaceae > Azoarcus > Azoarcus sp. CIB. The sequence goes on along the minus strand of NZ_CP011072.1, from coordinate 3,257,719 downwards.
TGTTCCGGCTGCTTGGCGCGCGTTTGGTCATGGCGTGGTTGAAGCTCGGGTCGTCGGGTTGAACGGGAGTATTACAGGCTCTTCACTAAATCCAGCACTTCCTGCGCGTGGCCGGCCACCTTCACGCCGCGCCACTCGCGCCGGACGACACCTTCGGAGTCGATGACGAAAGTGCTGCGCTCGATCCCGCGCGATTGCTTTCCATACATGTTTTTCATCTTGATGACGCCGAAGGCGTTGCACGCCGCCTCTTGGGCGTCGGAGATCAGCTCGAAGGGCAGGTCGAGCTTGGCCTTGAAGTTCTCGTGCGACTTCAGGCTGTCGCGCGAAATGCCGAAGACGTCGCAGCCGGCGGCCTGAAATTCCGCGTGGTGGTCGCGGAAGTCGGCGGTCTCGTTCGTGCAGCCGGGGGTGTTGTCCTTCGGATAGAAGTACAGGACGAGCTTGCGCCCGCGCAGTGCCGAGAGGGTGACGCTCGCGCCGCCGGTCGCGGGGAGCGTGAAGTCGGCCGCGGACGCCGTGTTTGTCGTATTCATGGGGCTCTCCGTTGTCGGTTGTCGCAATCAGCGTAGCGGAGGAGCCGGGGGAATGACAACGGCTGCGTGATCCGGATGGCGCTGCCGGTGGTATTCCGGGAGCGCCCCTGTCCTCAGTCCGAGTCGAAGAGCAGGGCGGCCACGACGGAGCGCCCCTCGGCGACGAGAATGTTGTAGGTGCGGCAGGCCGCCGGCAAGTCCATGATCTCGAAGCCGATGCGTGCCTCGATCAGCGGGCGCAGCACCTGCGGCGTAGGGAAGCGCTGGCGGCTCCCGGTGCCGATGAGAACCACTTCGGGCCTCAGCTCGCATACCACGGCGAAATCGTCGGCGCTCAGGCCCGCGAGGCCGCCCGGCGCCCAATTGGCGACGATGCGGTCGGCAGTGACCAGCGTGCTGCCGTCGTGCCGCGCCTTGTTGATCATCAGGTGGTCTGTGCCGTAGCCGGTTACGACGTTGAGGTCGGCTTTCTGTTGGAGGTTCAGTTTCATGGGATTCGCTCGGTCGGCAAAATTGCCGGGGGATACAGGCTTGGATAAGATACATTCTTTTGGTTTTCCGGCCCACCGGCAGCTGCATGCCCGTGCGGCACGGGGCCGACGGCGCGCCGGGAGTCCGGCGCGGAGTGGAACATGCGAAAGAAAGGACGGAGTGCGATGAGCGTCGAGCCGAAACTGCGGGTTGCTGTCCCGCCCGAACAAACGAAGGGGCAGCCCGAAGCCCCGCGGCTCCCGCAGGTCCGCAAGTCTGCCAAGCTCGCCAACGTCTGCTACGACATCCGCGGTCCGGTCCTCACGCGCGCCAAGCAAATGGAAGACGAGGGGCACAAGATCATCAAGCTGAACATCGGCAACCTCGCCGCGTTCGGCTTCGACGCCCCTGAAGAAATCCAGATGGACATGATCCGCAACCTGCCGAACTCGGCGGGCTACTCGGATTCCAAAGGCATCTTCGCGGCGCGCAAGGCGGTGATGCACTACACCCAACAGAAGCAGATCAAGGGTGTGACGATCGAGGACATTTACATCGGCAACGGCGTGTCCGAGCTGATCGTGATGGCGATGAACGCGCTGCTCAACGTCGGCGACGAGGTGCTCGTCCCCGCGCCGGACTACCCGCTGTGGACCGCGGCCGTGAGCCTGTCCGGCGGCCGTCCGGTTCATTACCTGTGCGACGAGGCCAACGGCTGGCTGCCCGACCTCGACGACATGCGCGCCCGCATCACGCCGAACACACGCGCCATCGTCGTCATCAACCCGAACAATCCGACCGGCGCGCTGTATCCGGACGAGATCCTGCGCGGCATCATCGATCTGGCGCGCGAATTCGGCCTGATCCTGTACGCCGACGAGGTCTACGACAAGGTTCTGTACGACGGCGTCACCCACACGTCGATGGCCGCACTGTCCGAGGACGTGCTGACCATCATCTTCAACGGCCTGTCGAAGAACTACCGATCCTGCGGCTACCGCGCCGGGTGGATGGTCGTGTGCGGCGACAAGCGCCACGCCCAGGACTACATCGAGGGGCTCAACATGCTCGCCTCGATGCGCCTGTGTGCGAACGTGCCGGGGCAGTTCGCGATCCAGACGGCGCTGGGCGGCTACCAGAGCATCGACGATCTCGTCGCCGAGGGCGGGCGCATGCGCCGCCAGCGCGACCTCGCCTACGAGCTGATCTCTGCCATCCCAGGCGTCAGCTGCGTCAAGCCGAAGGCGACGTTGTACATGTTCCCGAAGCTCGATCCCAGGATGTATCCCATCGAGGACGACCAGGCCTTCATCGCCGAGCTGCTCGAGCAGGAGCGCGTGCTGCTGGTGCAGGGCACCGGTTTCAACTGGCCGCACCCGGATCACTTCCGTCTTGTGTTCCTGCCGCACGAAGACGACCTGCGCGACGCGATCGGACGCGTCGCACGCTTCCTCGAAAGCTATCGCAAGCGTCACGGCACCTGAAGCACTCCGTTTCACCCATCTGAAGACAAAACTCAACGAGTTCTTATGAAAGCGATCAATGTTGGCCTGCTGGGCATCGGTACCGTCGGTGGCGGTACCTTCACCGTTCTGAAACGCAACGAGGAGGAAATTACCCGTCGCGCCGGTCGCCCGATCCGCATTACTGCAGTGGCCGACAAAAACCTCGAACTCGCGCGCAAAGTCGCCGGCCCCGGCCCGCGCCTCACCGACGACGCCTTTTCCGTCGTTACCGATCCCGAGATCGACATCGTCGTCGAGCTGATCGGCGGCTACGGCATCGCGAAGGAGCTGGTGCTCAAGGCGATCGAGAACGGCAAGCACGTCGTCACCGCGAACAAGGCGCTGCTTGCCGTGCACGGCAACGAGATTTTCGCCGCCGCGCAGAAGAAGGGCGTGATGGTCGCCTTCGAGGCGGCGGTCGCCGGCGGCATCCCCATCATCAAGGCCCTGCGCGAAGGCCTCTCGGCCAACCGCATCCAGTGGCTCGCCGGCATCATCAACGGCACGACCAACTTCATCCTGTCGGAGATGCGCGACAAGGGCCTGCCGTTCGCCGACGTCCTCAAGGAAGCGCAGGCGCTCGGTTACGCCGAAGCCGACCCGACCTTCGACATCGAGGGCATCGACGCGGCGCACAAGGCCACGATCATGAGCGCGATCGCGTTCGGCGTGCCCATGCAGTTCTCCGCCGCCCACGTCGAGGGCATCACCGCGCTCGACAGCGTCGATATCACCTATGCTGAACAACTCGGCTACCGCATCAAGCTGCTGGGCATCTCGCGCATGCGCCCGGAAGGCATCGAACTGCGCGTGCATCCGACCCTGATCCCCGCCAAGCGCCTGATCGCCAACGTCGAGGGTGCGATGAACGCCGTCGTCGTGCACGGCGATGCGGTGGGTGCGACCCTGTACTACGGCAAGGGCGCCGGCGCCGAGCCGACGGCCAGCGCCGTGATCGCCGACCTCGTCGACGTCACCCGCCTGCACACCGCCGACCCAGAGCACCGCGTGCCGCACCTCGCGTTCCAGCCGGACCAGGTGCGCGACCTGAAGGTGCTGCCGATCGAGGAAGTCATCACTTCCTACTACCTGCGCATGCGCGTCGAGGACAAGCCGGGCGTGCTCGCCGACATCACCCGCATCCTTGCCGACAGCGGCATCTCGATCGAGGCGATGATCCAGAAGGAAGCCCCCGAGGGCTCGTTCCAGACCGACATCATCATGCTGACGCATGAAACGGTCGAGAAGAACGCCAACGCCGCAATCGCAAAGATCGAGGCGCTTCCCGTCGTGCAGGGCAGGATCACGCGCCTGCGCATGGAAAACCTGCAGTAATCGCCCCGTGCGGACCCGCGCGTCGATCTTCCGGGGCGCGGGCGCGGGCGCGACGGCAGGCACGGCCGCATGCGGAAACTTCCGCGTCGCCGTGCCTTTCGTCCTCTGACGAACACACCCATTTAAGGATCTGCCCGTGAAGTACCTGTCCACCCGCGGCCACGCCGCCCGTCCCGAGTTTTGCGACATCCTGCTTGGCGGTCTCGCGCCCGATGGTGGCCTGTACCTGCCCGAGACCTACCCGCAGGTGACGCGTGCCGAACTCGACGCATGGCGCGGGATGTCCTACGCGGATCTCGCCTTCGCGATCCTGTCGAAGTACATCACCGACATCCCCGCGGCCGACCTCAAGGCGATCTGCGACAAGACCTATACCGCCGACGTCTATCGTTTCGTCCGCCCCGGCGACAACGCGGCCGACATCACGCCCGTGCGCTGGCTGGAAGCGGGCCGTTTCGGCCTGCTCGAGCTGTCGAACGGCCCGACGCTGGCGTTCAAGGACATGGCGATGCAGCTCCTCGGCAACCTGTTCGAGTACGTGCTCGACAAGCGCGGCGAGACGATCAACATCCTCGGCGCGACCTCCGGCGACACCGGCTCGGCCGCCGAATATGCGATGCGCGGCAAGCACGGCGTGACCGTGTTCATGCTGTCCCCGCACGGCAAGATGAGCCCCTTCCAGCGCGCGCAGATGTATTCGCTGCAGGACGCCAACATCTACAACATCGCCGTCACCGGCATGTTCGACGACGCCCAGGACATCGTGAAGGCCGTCTCGAACGACGCCGCATTCAAGGCGAAGTACAAGATCGGCGCGGTCAATTCGATCAACTGGGCGCGTGTCGCGGCCCAGATCGTGTATTACTTCAAGGGCTATTTCGCCGCGACGAAGTCGAACGACGAGCAGGTCGCCTTCTGCGTGCCGTCGGGCAATTTCGGCAACATCTGCGCCGGCCACATCGCACGCCAGATGGGCCTGCCGGTCTCGCGCCTGATCCTGGCGACGAACGAGAACGACGTTCTCGACGAGTTCTTCCATACCGGCGTGTACCGTCCGCGCAAGGCCGCGGAAACCCAGGTCACGTCGAGTCCGTCGATGGACATCTCCAAGGCGTCGAACTTCGAGCGCTTCGTCTTCGACCTCGTCGGCCGCAACCCGCAGCGCGTCGCCGAGCTGTGGAAGTCCGTCGACGCCGGCGGGACGTTCGATCTTGCTGCCAGCGGCGAGTTTGCCGATTCCAGGAATTACGCCTTCGTCTCCGGCCGCAGCACCCATGCCGACCGGCTCGCGACCATCAAGCAGGTGTTCGAGACATACGGAACAGTGGTCGATACGCACACCGCGGACGGGGTCAAGGTGGCCTGGGACTGTGCCGACTCCGTGCCTGCCGGCGTGCCCCTGCTGGTGCTCGAGACCGCGCTGCCGGTCAAGTTCGCCGACACGATCCGCGAGGCCCTCGGCCGCGAGCCCGAACGCCCCGCGGAACTCGAAGGCATCGAGGCGCTGCCGCAGCGGGTCGAGGTGATGGCGCCCGACGTCGACGCGGTCAAGCGTTTCATCGTCGAGCACCTCGAGGCCTGAAGCGCGCGGAACCGGTTCCCGGCCCCGCGCCGGGGCCGCTTACTCCTCGATGTGGCGCAGCGACAGGTCGAGGGCGCGGACGTCCTTGGTGAGGCTGCCGATGGAGATTCGGTCGACCCCGGTTTCGGCGATGGCGCGCACCTTCTCCAGGTTCACGCCGCCCGAGGCTTCGAGTTCGGCGCGGCCGGCGGTGATGCGCACCGCCTCGCGCATCGTCGCGAGGTCCATGTTGTCGAGGAGGATCATCTTCGCGCCGGCGGCCAGCGCTTCCTCGAGCTGATCGAGGTTTTCGACCTCGATTTCGATGAACACGTTGGAGGGAGCGATCTTCTTCGCTTCCTCCATCACGCGGGCGACGCTTCCCGCCGCGATGATGTGGTTTTCCTTGATCAGGATGCCGTCGTAGAGGCCGACGCGGTGGTTGGTCCCGCCGCCCACGGCGACCGCGTACTTCTGCGCCAGGCGCAATCCGGGCAGCGTCTTGCGCGTGTCGACGATCTTCGCGCCGGTGCCCGCGACCGCGTCGACGAAGCCGCGCGTGACAGTGGCGGTGCCGGACAGCAGTTGCAGGAAGTTGAGTGCGGTGCGTTCGGCCGTGAGCAGCACCCGTGCGTTGGCGACGACGTCGCACAGCACCTGGCCTGCCTCGACGCGGTCGCCGTCGCGCACGTGCCAGATGATCGTGGCGGCGGAGCTCAGCGCCGCGAAGGCGGCATCGAACCAGGCAGTGCCGCACACGACGGCCTCTTCGCGCGTGATCACCCGGCCGCGGGCGTCGGTTCCGGCGGCGATCAGGCGCGCCGTCAGGTCGCCGGTGCCGACGTCTTCGGCGAGCGATGCGGCGACATTGCGCTGAATTTCGATGCGCAGTTGTTGTGACAGGTTCATGGCGGGCACGGCTCGGTATGATGAAACAGAAATTCTAGCGGTTCCGCCGCAGGCCGGGGCAATCGTGCCTCGACGGCGGGCCGACGTTTTCGGGAGCGGAAATGAAACCGCGTGACGCATCCGAACTGCTGATCCTTGCCGCCCTGTGGGGCGGATCGTTTCTCTTCATGCGGGTTGCGGCGCCTCAGTTCGGCCCCGCGGCGCTGATCGAGCTTCGGGTCGGTCTCGCAGCCCTGTTGCTGCTGCCCGTGCTCGCATGGCGCGGAGAACTCGCCCCGCTGTGGCGCAAGGCCGGACCGCTGCTCTTCGTCGGCGTGACCAACTCCGCCTTGCCCTTCGTACTGTACGCCTGGGCCGCGCTGTCCGTCACGGCGGGTTTCGCATCCATCGTGAATGCCACGTCGCCGCTGTTTGCCGCTGTGGTCGCGTGGGTCTGGCTCAAGGACCGGTTGTCCGGCCCTGCGACCGTCGGCCTGCTCGTTGGCGTGCTGGGCGTCCTGATCCTGGTGTGGGGCAAGGCTTCGTTCCGTGCCGGGGGATCGGGCTGGGCGGTGGCCGCCTGCCTTGCGGCGACGCTGAACTACGGCATCGCGGCGAATTTCACCAAACGCTACCTGTCGGGCGTGGATCCCATGGCGATTGCGACCGGCAGCCAGCTCTACGCCGCGCTGGTGCTCGCTCCCTTCGCCGTCTGGTTTTGGCCGCAAGCGATGCCGGCGCAAGAGGCCTGGATCGCCGTTCTTCTGCTCGCGTTCGCTTGCACCGGCGTTGCCTATGTCATGTACTTCCGCCTTATCGCACGTATCGGCCCTGCGCGTGCGATCGCCGTCACCTTCCTGATTCCGGTCTTCGGCATGCTGTGGGGGGCAATGCTGCTCGACGAGGCGATCACCTTGAACATGCTTGCGGGATGCGCGGTGATCCTCGCGGGGACGGGGCTCGCGACCGGAGCGATCCGCCTGCCCGGCCGCCCGGGCGTCGTGCAGGGCAGGGGCTGAACGCACTTCGCGCCGTCAGCCGCGGACGACGCTCAGTTCTTGCTCCCGTCCACAAAGTAGTCGAGCCGCCCGCGCGGCGCGAGGTATTCGACGGTCTCGATCGGCAGGGTCGCCGGGCTCAGCGCCGCTTCCACCTTCAGGTCAGCGTCGCGCAGGTCCACGAGCATGGCTTCGGAACGCGGAATGTCCGGGTCGTGCAGCATCACGAGCGGATGGAGGAGGTTCGCCGGATTGGTCTCGACGACCATGCCGACACCGCCGTTCGACAGCGCTACGAAGGTGCCCGGCGGATAGACCCCCAGCGTCCTGATGAACAGCTGCACGAACTGCTCGTCGTAGTGCTTGCTCTCGGTGCGGAAGATCTGGCGCAGCGCCTCGGCCGGCGCCTTGGCCTCGCGCAGGTCGAAGGGGTTGCACAGGTTGTCGTAGCGGTTCGCGATGGCTGCGATGCGGGCGAGGCGGGGGATCTTTTCACCCGCCAGCCGGTTGGGAAAGCCGTTGCCGTCAAAAAATTCGTGGTGGCAGGCGATGACGTTGCGCACCGGCACGGGCAAGTCGCGCATGCCGCTGAGCGCCTTGATCCCATAGCCCACGTGGGCGCGGTAGAAATCCTCCTCCGGACCCGTGCGTTTCGTGTTGCGCAGGATGCGCGGCGGAATCTCCTGCTTGCCAATGTCGTGGAGCAGGGCGCCCAGGCCGAGGTGGCGCATCTCCTCCTCGGAGAGTCCCAGCGCCTTGCCCAACATCAGCGATAGCGCCATGACGTTGAGCGCGTGGAACGCCAGGCCACCTTCGCGGCTCTTCTGATTCACCAGATGGATCACCATGCTGTCGTTGCCGAGCAGGTTCTCCACCAAGCTGCCGACCAGCGCATTGGCCTGCCGCTGCGCGTCTTGCGGTCGGCTCACCAGCGACCGGAACACATCGCCCGCGGCAATTGCCTGCTGCTCGAACAGACGCTCGCGCCGTGCGAGGCCTTCACGCTGCTCGCGCACCCGTTCGATGCGCACCCGTTTCTCGTCCTGCATGCCCGCGAGGGCTGCCGTGCCGAAGTCCGGCTCCGGCGCCTGAGCATCCGCTGTGCGCAGCGGGAGAGGTTCCGCCGTGCTGCGCGCCGGGTCCCATTCGACCTCGGTGATGCCCATTTCGCGCAGCGCCTGGATCTGCTTCTCGTTCGAGAGGCAGAAGCGGTTCAGCAGAAAAGGATGGTCCATCCAGCCTAGCGAGGCCAGTGAAATGAATACGCCCGGCCTGAGGCGGTCGACGCTGATCTGCGGCATTGGTCTGTTACAAAATCGGACCCGTCGATTCTAACAGTCCCGCCGGACGATGATGGGCGAAGAACCTGCGTCTTTCGTGGAAAATCACCGCCCGCGCCGTCTGCGGCATTCAGTGCCCCTTGGTTGCCTGGATCGTCCAGGCGTTGAAGATGCCGCGCGAAGCCTCTGCGACTTCGCTCGCCGTCAGACCCACCGGACCGATGCCTTCGCGCGCGAGCCGGTCGGCCGCCGCGCCGTGCAGATGCACCGCCGCGATGAGGCCGGATTCGGCCGGCCACCCTTGTCCGATCAGGCTCGCGATCAGTCCGGTGAGCACGTCGCCCATGCCCGCGCTTGCCATGCCGGGATGGCCCGTGCTGTTGATCAGCCAGCGGCCGTCCGGTGTCGCGATCACGCTCCCGCTGCCTTTGAGGACCACCACCGCATTGAAGGTGCGCGCAAGTTCCAGGGCGCTTGCGACGCGATCGCTCTGGACGCCGGCCGTGTTCGAGCGCAGCAAGCGTCCTGCTTCGCCGGGGTGCGGCGTCATCACCGTAGGCGCCTCGCGCGCGGCGACGAGCGATCGCAGGTTTTCCGAGGCGGCGACGATGTTCAGGGCGTCGGCGTCGAGCACGATGGGGCGCGGCCGCCGGATCGCCCGTTCGAGCAGCCCGGTGGCGGCCTCGCCGTCGCCCAGCCCCGGGCCCAGCGCGAGGACGGTCGCGTGTTCGATGACGTCGTCCGGGCGCTGCAACATCAACTCGGGCTGCGTGAAGTCGACCGCCGGCGCCGCGACGTCGACCAGGCCGGTGAGTACCCGCCCGCAGCCCAGTTTCAACGCCGCGCGTCCCGCAAGCAGGGCCGCCCCGGTCATGCCTCTCGCTCCGCCTATGATGCCGACGTCACCGTAGCACCCCTTGTGGGTGTTCTGCAGGCGCTGCTTGAGGAAGGGCTTGAGGATGCCCGGCTGGATCTGCAGGCCCTTGGGCAGCAGGTAATTCGGCGGGTCGATGTCGAGTCGGTGCACGTTGACGACGCCGGCGATGTCCGGTCCGTCGAGCGTGAGAAGCCCGGGCTTGAGTGCCAGGAAAGTCAGCGTCGTGGTCGCATGGAAGACCGTACCCAGCACCCGCCCGGTATCGGCGTCGAGTCCGCTCGGGATGTCGATCGCCAGTCGTGGCGCGTGTTGTGCGTTGAGCGCCTCGATCCACTGCGCATGTCGCCCGGTTACAGGGCGGCGCAATCCGATGCCGAACAAGGCGTCGACCACCAGCGCCCACCCGTTTGCCGGCGCCGCCGGAAAGTCCGAGACGGTCTCGCCGCCTGCCGCTCGCCATGCCGCAAAGGCGGCCGCGGCGTCACGCGGCAGCTTCGTCGCGTCGTCTGCAAAGGCGACCGTAACGTTGCGTCCGGCCTGTAGCAGGCGGCGCGCCATCACGAAGCCGTCCCCGCCGTTGTTTCCAGGGCCGCAGGCGATCAGGACATGTCCCGCGCGATCCTGCGTGAGGCGCACGGCTTCCTCCGCGGCGACGCGGCCAGCACGCTCCATCAGGCTGGGCTGCGCATGTGGGGCGACCAATGCTTCGATCGTACGGATGCCGTCTACCGGGTAGATCGGTTTGGGCGGCAGGAACATGGAGCCTCCGGCGGGAAGGGAAATGCCCGATTCTAGCCCCTGTCCGATTTATGACGTCAATGTGCGATCGATGGTGCCGGACAAAAGTGTGTCATGCGAGGCACCCGCATGACTGCGCGGTGCGCGTCTTCCGATGCCCCGAAACAGGAACGCCGGCGTGTCCATCCGACGTGCCGGCGTTCAGCGGTTGGTTGCGCGCGCGGGGGCTTAGGGGCAGCCGCCTAGTTCTCGGCCTGCCCGCGGCGCTTTTCGAGGCGCGTCTCCTGCACCAGCTCGACGCTCCCGTCCTCGTGCTGGGTCTCGAGCCGCACCGTGAAGCCCCACAACCGCGCCATGTGCTTCATTACCTCGTCGATGCTGCCGCCCAGCGGCCGCTGGCGGTACTGCTGGTGACGCAGCGTCAGCGAGCGGTCGCCGCGCAGATCCACGTTCCAGACCTGGATGTTCGGCTCGCGACTGCCGAGGTTGTACTGGTCGGACAGGATCTCGCGCACGCGCCGATAGCCCGTCTCGTCGTGGATCGCCGAGACCTTGAGCTTCGCCGCGTGTTCGTCGTCGAGGATCGCGAACATGCGGAAGTCGCGCATGATCTTCGGCGACAGGTATTGCGCGACGAAACTTTCGTCCTTGAAGTTCTTCATCGCGAAGTCGAAGGTCTCGCGCCAGTCGCTGCCCGCGATATCGGGAAACCACGCCCGGTCTTCCTCGGTCGGATCCTCGCAGATGCGCTTGATGTCCTGCCACATCGCGAAACCCAGCGCGTACGGGTTGATCCCGCTGTACCAGCGATCGTTATAGGAGGGCTGGTACACCACGTTGGTGTGCGACTGCAGGAATTCGAGCATGAAGCTGTCCGCAAGCAGGCCCTCGTCGTACAGCTTGTTGATCAGGGTGTAGTGCCAGAAGCACGCCCAGCCCTCGTTCATGACCTGCGTCTGGCGCTGTGGGAAGAAATACTGCGCGACCTTGCGCACGATACGCACGACTTCGCGCTGCCAGGGCTCCAGCAGCGGTGCATGTTTTTCGACGAAGTACAGCAGGTTCTCCTCGGGCTCGGGCGGAAAGCGCAGGGCCGCGACCTTGCCCGGCCTGGCGTCGTGGACCGGCAGCGTCCGCCACAGCTCATTGACCTGGCTCTGCAGGTACTCCGTGCGCTCCGCCTGGCGCAGCTTCTCCTTCGCAAGCGACAGCTTGGGCGGACGCTTGTAGCGGTCCACGCCCAGGTTCATCAGCGCATGGCAGGAGTCGAGCAGCAGCTCTACCTCCTCCTCGCCGTAGCGCTCCTCGCAATGCGCAATGTAGTTTCGCGCGAAGATCAGGTAGTCGACGATGGCATCCGCGTTCGTCCAGGTGCGGAAGAGATAGTTGCCCTTGAAGAAGCTGTTGTGTCCGTAGGCCGCATGCGCGATCACCAGCGCCTGCATCGTCAGCGTGTTCTCCTCCATGAGGTAGGCGATGCAGGGATTCGAATTGATGACGATCTCGTAGGCCAGGCCCATCTGGCCGCGCCGGTAGCTCTTCTCCGTCGAGAGGAAGTGCTTGCCGAAGGACCAGTGGTGGTAGTTCACTGGCATGCCGACCGACGCATATGCGTCCATCATTTGTTCAGAGGTGATCAGCTCGATCTGCGCCGGATAGGTGTCCAGGCTGAAGTTCGCCGCCACGCGCGCGATCTCGGTGTGGTAGGCGTCGATGGCCTCGAAAGTCCACTCGGACGTCGCCGGCAGCTGCTTGACCTTCTTTGAGGTGGCGCGCTTCATACGAAATTCTTCTTGAAGAGTTCGCGAAACACCGGATAGATGTCGGCCGGTTCCTCGATGCGCTGCAAGGCGAAGTTCTTGTGCTCGCCCGACAGCTTCTCGTACTCCCGCCACAGGTTCTGCGGTTCGCCGGGGGTGATCTCGATGTAAGCGAAGTACTGGCACCACGGCAGGATCTGCGAGCCCAGCAGCTCGCGGCAGATCGGCGAATCGTTGTCCCAGTTGTCGCCGTCCGAGGCTTGGGCGCCGTAGATGTTCCAGGTGCCGTGCGCGTAGCGTTCGGCGATCACCTCGTGCATCAGCTTCAATGCGCTCGACACCACCGTGCCGCCGGATTCGCGTGAATGGAAGAATTCTTCCTCGTCCACTTCCTTCGCCACCGTGTGGTGGCGGATGAAGACGACGTCGATGTGCTCGTAGGTGCGCGTGAGGAACAGGTAAAGCAGCATGAAGAAACGCTTCGCCGTGGCCTTCTTCTCCTCGTCCATCGAGCCCGAGACGTCCATCACGCAGAACATCACCGCCTGCGTCGTCGGTTTCGGCACACGGATGCGGTTGTTGTAGCGCAGGTCGAAGCTGTCAATGAAGGGGATCGCCTCGATCTTCGCGCGCAGACGTCCGATCTCGTCCTTGAGCTTCAGCGCTTCCTCACAGTCCTCGCCCGACTCCTCGATGACCCGGTCCAGCTCCTTCTGCAGTTCGCGCAACCGCGCGGAAAACGGCGAGCCGAGCGCGAGCCGGCGCCCCAGGGCGCCGCGCATCGAGCGCACGATGTTGATGTTCGCCGGCGAGCCGTCCGACTTGAAGCCGGCTCGCTGGGTCTTGTAGTCCGAGATGCGCGCGAGCTGGGTGCGGACCAGGTTGGGCAGGGCAAGGTCGTCGAAGAAAATGTCGAGAAATTCCTCGCGCGACAGGTGGAACACGAAGTCGTCTTCGCCTTCACCCTCGTTGCTCGCCTTGCCCTGGCCTCGTCCTCCGCCCCCGCCGGAAGGGGGGCGGTTGATCAGATCGCCGCTGGCGAACTGATCGTTGCCCGAGAAAACCTGTTCCCAGATGCCCCCGCGGCCGTGCTGGAATTGCGGCTCGCTCAGATCCTTGGACGGGATCGTGATCTGCTCGCCGTTGTCGAGGTCGCGAATGGAGCGATCCTGGATCGCGTCGTTCACCGCGCGGCGAATCTGCTGCTTGAAGCGGCGCATGAAGCGCTGGCGATTGACCGCGCTCTTCTTCTTGCTGTCGAACCGCCGATCGATGATGCGGGTCATGTGTGTCTCCGGCAGGGATGCGGAGCGCCGTCCGGACGCTTTGTCCGGACGGCGCGTCGGTCACGACGACTTGCGGACCCGCAGATACCATTCGCACAGCAGCCGCACCTGCTTCTCGGTATAGCCCTTGTCGATCATGCGATCGACGAAGTCCTGGTGCTTCTTCTGGTCGTCGGCGCTCGCCTTCGCGTTGAAGCTGATCACCGGCAGAAGCTCCTCGGTGTTCGAGAACATCTTCTTCTCGATCACGCCGCGCAGCTTCTCGTAGCTCGTCCAGCTCGGATTCTTGCCGTCGTGTTTCGCCCTTGCGCGCAGCACGAAGTTCACCACCTCATTGCGGAAGTCCTTCGGGTTGCTGATGCCGGCGGGCTTCTCGATCTTCTCCAGCTCGTCGTTCAGGGCCGAGCGGTCGAGGATCTCGCCCGTGTTCGGATCGCGGAACTCCTGGTCCTGGATCCAGAAGTCGGCGTAGGTCACGTAGCGGTCGAAGATGTTCTGGCCGTACTCCGAGTAGCTTTCCAGGTAGGCCGTCTGGATCTCCTTGCCGATGAATTCGGCGTAACGCGGCGCCAGGAACTCCTTGATGTAGCCCATGTAGCGCGCCTCGACCTCCGGCGTGTACTGTTCCTGCTCGATCTGCTGTTCGAGCACATACATCAGGTGCACCGGGTTCGCCGCCACCTCGCGGTGGTCGAAGTTGAACACCTTGGACAGCGCCTTGAACGCGAAACGCGTCGACAGGCCGGTCATGCCCTCGTCGACGCCGGCGTAATCGCGATACTCCTGGAAGCTCTTCGCCTTCGGATCGGTGTCCTTGAGGTTCTCGCCATCATAGATGCGCATCTTCGAGTAGATGCTCGAGTTCTCGGGCTCCTTCAGGCGCGACAGCACGGCGAACTGCCCCATCATGCGCAGCGTATCCGGTGCGCACGGGGCGTCCGCGAGCGAGCTCTCGACGAGCAGCTTCTCGTAGATATGCACCTCGTCGGACACGCGCAGGCAATACGGCACCTTCACCGTGTAGATCCGGTCGAGGAAGGCCTCGTTGTTGCGGTTGTTCTTGAATGCGACCCACTCCGACTCGTTCGAGTGCGCCATCACGATGCCGTCGAACGGGATCGCGCCGAAGCCCTCGGTGCCCTTGTAGTTGCCTTCCTGCGTCGCAGTCAGCAAGGGGTGCAGGACCTTGATCGGCGCCTTGAACATCTCGACGAATTCGAGCAGGCCGCGGTTCGCCAGGCACAAACCGCCCGAGTAGCTGTACGCGTCCGGGTCGTCCTGGGAGTACTGCTCGAGCTTGCGGATATCGATCTTGCCGACCAGCGACGAAATGTCCTGGTTGTTCTCGTCGCCCGGCTCGGTCTTGGCGACGGCGGTCTGCTTCAGTACCGACGGGCGCAACTTCACCACGCGGAAGCGCGTGATGTCACCGTTGAACTCATGCAGGCGCTTGACCGCCCACGGGCTCATGATCGTGTTGAGGTAGCGGCGCGGGATGCCGAAATCGTCCTCGAGCAGGCGGCCGTCCTCATTCACGTCGAACAGGCCCAGTGGCGACTCGTGCACCGGCGACCCCTTGATCGCGTAGAACGGGACGTTTTCGATCAGTGACTTCAGTTTCTCAGCGAGGGACGACTTGCCCCCGCCGACCGGTCCAAGCAGGTAGAGGATCTGCTTCTTCTCCTCCAGTCCCTGCGCCGCATGGCGGAAGTAGGAAACGATGTGCTCGATCACCTCTTCCATGCCGTAGAAATCGCGGAAGGCCGGGTAGATCTTGAGCATCTTGTTCGAGAAGATGCGCGACAGGCGCTGGTCTACGCGGGTATCGACCAGCCCCGGCTCGCCGATTGCCATCAGCATCCGCTCAGCAGCCGTTGCGTACGCCGAACGATCCGACCGGCACAACTCCAGGTACTCCTGGATGGACATCTCCTCTTCGCGAGCCGCCTCGAAGCGGGCCTGATAGGCATTGAAGATCGTCATCTGGATTCCTCCTGTCTGGGGCGAGCCGTTCACCGACACCCGTCAGAGGGCGTGTGCCGACCCAAGTTCCGTGGTTTTGTCATTCCATGCGCAAGTTCTCAAGGCCCATTTTGCGGCCGGAAGGACTCTGGAAGGAAGGGGCGTCTGCTGTGCTAGAATCGAAAACCTACTTTTTACGTGCTCCGTTCGTCCGCCATGGTCGGGCTGGCGTCCCCGAAACCCGGCGGGTGCCTCGTGAGTAAATTTTGACTTGTCAGGGATCGTTATTTAATGCAGACCAACCAGGAAATGGGCGCGCTGGAGCGCCGCATCGACATGTCCGTGTCCATGGCCGAGATCGACAAAGAAGTCGATGCCCGCCTGAAGCGCATGGCGCGTACCGTGAAGATGCCGGGTTTCCGGCCTGGCAAGGTGCCGCTCAAGATCGTCGCCCAGACCTACGAGTCGCAGGCGCGCTCCGAAGCGATCGGCGCTGCGGTTGAAAAGGCGTTCGGTGATTCCGTGCGCGAACAGAACCTGCGCGTCGCCGGCTATCCCCGTATCGAACCGAAGGAAGCCGCAGCCGAGGGCACGCTGTCGTTCAGCGCCGTGTTCGAAGTCTACCCGCAGGTGGAATTGGGTGATCTTTCGCAAAGCAAGGTCGAGCGTCCGGTGCTGGTCGTCGGCGATGCCGAGGTCGATAAGACCATCGAAGTGCTGCGCAAGCAGCGCACCCGCTTCGAGACCGCCGAGCGCGCCGCCGCCGATGGCGATCGTGTCGTGATCGATTTCGCCGGCCGCAAGGACGGCGAGCTGTTCGACGGCGGCCAGGCGCAGGACTTTCCCTTTGTGATCGGCGCCGGGTCGATGCTCAAGGACTTCGAGACGGCCGTGACCGGCCTCGCTGCGGGCGAAAGCAAGACTTTCGACATGACCTTCCCCGAGGACTACCATGCCGTTAACCTCGCCGGCCAGACGGTCCAGTTCGAAGTCACCGTGAAGCGCGTCGAAGCGGCCGTTCTGCCGTCGGTCGATGCCGACCTCGCTCGTGCGCTGGGCGTTGCCGATGGCGACGTCTCCAAGCTGCGCGACGAAGTCCGCGCCAACCTCGAGCGCGAGGTGAAGCGTCGCATCCAGGCCAAGATCAAGGAACAGGTCATGGACGCGCTGCTGACCGCCAACCCGATCGAAGTGCCGAAGGCGCTGATTGACGCGGAGAGCCGCCAGCTGGCCGAGAACGCGAAGCGCGACCTCGAGATGCGCGGCATGAAGACCAAGGACATTCCGGTCGAGGCCGCGTGGTTTACCGATCAGGCCGTGCGTCGTGTCAAACTGGGCCTGATCATGTCCGAACTCGTGAAGGCGAAGGAACTCTACGCCAAGCCGGAGCAGGTTCGTGCGCTGGTCGAAGAGATGGCCCAGAGCTACGAAGATCCGTCGGAACTGGTACGCTGGTATTACGCGCAGCCGGAACGTCTCGGACAGGCCGAGGCCGTCGTGATCGAGGACAACGTGGTCGAGTGGGTCAGCTCGCAGGCCCAGACCACCGAGAACCCGGTCTCGTTCGACGAACTGATGGGTAATAACGCGGCATGATGCCGCAAAGGTCCAAGGAATGAGCAACATGGCGCCACATTCGGGCAGCAGCTGGGATCCGGTCGGCCTTGGCCTGGTTCCGATGGTGGTTGAACAGAGCGGTCGGGGCGAGCGCGCCTACGACATCTACTCGCGCCTCCTGAAGGAGCGCGTGGTGTTTCTGGTTGGTCCGGTGAACGACGTTACCGCCAACCTGATTGTGGCGCAGTTGCTGTTCCTCGAGTCCGAGAACCCGGACAAGGACATCTTCTTCTACATCAATTCCCCCGGGGGATCGGTGTCGGCGGGGATGGCCATCTACGACACGATGCAGTTCATCAAGCCCGATGTCAGCACGCTGTGCATCGGGCAGGCCGCGAGCATGGGCTCCTTCCTGCTCGCTGCTGGCGCGAAGGGCAAGCGCTTCTGCCTGCCCAACTCGCGCGTCATGATTCACCAGCCGCTGGGCGGTTTCCAGGGGCAGGCGTCCGACATCGAAATCCATGCCCGCGAAATCCTCAATATCCGGGCTCGCCTCAACGAAATGCTCGCGAAGCACACCGGGCAGGCAATCGAGCGGATCGAGAAAGACACGGATCGCGACAACTTCATGTCGGCAAAGGATGCGGTGGAATATGGCATCGTCGACAAGGTGCTGACGACCCGCGCCGAAGCCTGAAATACGAGAGGAAGACCATGACGGAAAAAAAGGCGGGCGGCGAAAAGCTGCTGTACTGCTCGTTTTGCGGAAAGAGCCAGCATGAGGTACGCAAACTCATTGCGGGGCCGTCGGTCTTTATCTGCGACGAGTGCATCGAGCTGTGCAACGACATCATCCGTGACGAGATCGCGCAGTCGGCGGAGACGGAAGGCGGCAGCAGCAGCCTGCCCACGCCGGCCGAGATCTGCGAGATCCTCAACCAGTATGTGATCGGCCAGCAGCAGGCCAAGCGCAACCTGGCCGTCGCGGTGTACAACCACTACAAGCGCCTGCGCCACATTTCGGGCCGCAAGGACGACGTCGAGCTGTCGAAGAGCAACATCCTGCTGATCGGGCCCACCGGCTCGGGCAAGACGCTGCTCGCGCAGACGCTCGCGCGCCTGCTCAACGTCCCGTTCGTGATGGCGGATGCAACGACGCTCACCGAAGCCGGCTATGTCGGCGAGGACGTCGAAAACATCATCCAGAAGCTGCTGCAGAAGTGTGACTACGATGTCGACAAGGCACAGCACGGCATCGTCTATATCGACGAGATCGACAAAATTTCGCGCAAGTCCGACAACCCGTCGATCACGCGCGATGTGTCCGGTGAAGGCGTGCAGCAGGCGCTGCTCAAGCTCATCGAAGGCACGGTGGCGTCGATTCCGCCTCAGGGCGGACGCAAGCACCCGAACCAGGACTTCATCCAGGTCGACACCACCAACATCCTCTTCATCTGCGGCGGCGCATTCGACGGTCTGGAGAAGGTCATCCGCAACCGTACCGAGAAGATCGGCATCGGCTTCGGTGCGGAGATCAAGAGTCGGGCAGGGCGCAATCAAACCGAATCCTTCCGCCACGTCGAGCCGGAAGACCTCGTGAAGTTCGGTCTGATCCCGGAATTCGTCGGCCGCCTGCCGGTCGTCGCGACCTTGCAGGAACTCGATGAGGCCGCGCTGATCCAGATTCTCGTGGAGCCGAAGAACGCGCTGCTCAAGCAATACCAGAAGCTGTTCTCGATGGAAGGCGTGGAACTCGAGATCCGTCCGGCGGCACTGCACGCCGTGGCGCGCAAGGCGATCCGCCGCAAGACCGGCGCTCGCGGCCTGCGGTCGATTCTCGAGGGTGCGCTGCTGGACATCATGTACGACTTGCCCACCATGAAAGGGGTGGAGAAGGTGGTCGTCGACGAAGGCACCATCGAAGAAGGCGCCCAGCCGCTGATGATCTACGCGGATCAACAAAAGGTGTCGGGTTCCAACTAAACCCGAAATCGGTTCTAGGCGCCGCTTGATATTTCATGGTCAGGCCCCCATGTGGGCCTGACCAGTCCTTTCGAGGTAATAACAATCATGTCAGGCCCGCTTGACCTCCCCCACGAGCAAATGGAACTGCCGCTGCTGCCGCTGCGCGATGTAGTGGTGTTCCCGCACATGGTGATTCCGCTCTTCGTGGGTCGCCCGAAGTCGATCAAGGCCCTCGAGAACGCCATGGAGGCGGGCAAGGGTATCCTCCTCGTGGCGCAGAAATCCGCCGCCAAGGACGAGCCTTCGGCGGACGATCTGTACGAGATCGGCTGCATCGCCAACATCCTGCAGATGCTCAAGCTTCCCGACGGCACGATCAAGGTGCTCGTCGAAGGCGTGCAGCGTGCCCGCCTCGACTCGGTCGAAGACCTGCGCAGCGTCTTCGTGGCGAAAGTTACGCCGGTGCCGGTCCCCGAAACCGACAACAACGAACTGGAGGCGATGCGTCGCGCGATCATCGCCCAATTCGACCAGTACGTTAAGCTGAACAAGAAGATTCCGCCGGAGATCCTCGCGTCGTTGTCGGGAATCGACGATGCCGGGCGACTCGCGGACACGATCGCAGCCCACCTGCCGCTCAAACTCGAGCAGAAGCAGGAGGTGCTGGAGATGGCCGACACCGGCGATCGCCTGGAGCGCCTGCTGTCGCAGCTCGAGACCGAACTCGACATCCTCCAGGTCGAAAAGCGCATCCGTGGCCGCGTCAAGCGCCAGATGGAGAAGAGCCAGCGCGAGTATTACCTGAACGAGCAGGTCAAGGCGATCCAGAAGGAACTCGGGGAAGGCGAGGAAGGTGCCGACCTCGAGGAGATGGACAAGAAGATCAAGGCCGCGGGCATGCCCAAGGAGGCGCTCGCGAAGGCCCAGGCCGAGTTCAAGAAGCTGCGCCTGATGTCGCCGATGTCCGCTGAAGCGACCGTCGTGCGCAACTACATCGACACGCTGGTCGGTCTGCCGTGGAAGAAGAAGTCGCGCGTGAGCCGCGACCTCGTCGAGGCGGAGAAGATCCTCGACAAGGACCATTACGGCCTCGAGCGCGTGAAGGAACGCATCCTCGAGTACCTCGCGGTGCAGCAGCGCGTCGACAAGGTCAAGGCGCCGATCCTGTGCCTCGTCGGGCCTCCGGGTGTGGGCAAGACCTCGCTCGGTCAGTCGGTCGCGAAAGCGACCAACCGCAAGTTCGTGCGCATGGCCTTGGGTGGCGTGCGCGACGAGGCCGAGATTCGCGGCCACCGCCGCACCTATATCGGCTCGATGCCGGGCAAGATCCTGCAGAACATGAACAAGGTCGGGGTCAAGAACCCGCTGTTCCTGCTCGACGAGGTGGACAAGCTCGGCATGGATTTCCGCGGCGATCCGAGTTCGGCGCTGCTGGAAGTGCTCGACCCCGAGCAGAACCACACCTTCCAGGACCACTACATCGAGGTCGATTTCGACCTGTCGGACGTGATGTTCGTGGCGACGGCGAACACCCTCAACATCCCCGCAGCGCTGCTCGACCGGATGGAGGTGATCCGTCTGTCCGGCTACACGGAGGACGAGAAGGTCAATATCGCGTTGCGCTATCTGCTGCCGAAGCAGATGAAGAACAACGGGCTGAAGCGCGACGAGCTGTCGGTGACCGACGAAGCGCTGCGCGACGTGTGCCGCTACTTCACCCGCGAGGCGGGCGTGCGCAGCATGGAGCGCGAGATCTCGAAGATCTGCCGCAAGGTGGTGAAGTCGCTGGTGCTGAAGAAGCGCACCAGCAAGGTCATCGTCAACGCGAAAAATCTCGACAAGTACCTGGGCGTGCGCAAGTACTCCTTCGGCATGGCCGAGAAGGAAAACCAGATCGGCCAGGTGACGGGTCTGGCATGGACCGAGGTCGGCGGCGAACTCCTCACGGTCGAGGCGGTTGTGCTGCCGGGCAAGGGCAAGGTCATGACGACCGGCAAGCTCGGCGAGGTGATGCAGGAGTCGATCCAGGCAGCGCTGTCGGTGGTGCGCAAGCGTTCGCGATCGCTGGGTATCCAGGAAGACTTCTACCAGAAGAGCGACATCCATATTCACCTGCCGGAAGGTGCGATTCCCAAGGACGGGCCGTCGGCGGGCACTGCGATCTGCTGCGCTCTGGTATCGGTGCTCTCTGGCATTCCGGTGCGTTGCGACGTTGCGATGACCGGGGAAATCACGCTCCGCGGCGAGGTGCTGCCGATCGGTGGCCTCAAGGAAAAGTTGCTGGCGGCGGTGCGTGGCGGCATCCGCGTGGCGCTCATTCCGGAAGAGAACGTCAAGGACCTGGTGGAAATCCCCGAGAACATCAAGAATGCGATCGAAGTGATCCCGGTGCGCTGGATCGATCAGGTGCTCGAACACGCGCTCGAGCGCGTGCCCCAGCCGCTGCCGGACGCCGTGGCGGAGGAAACTCCGCCGGCGGAATCCGCTGAGGGCGGCGCCACGGGCAAGACCGTCCGCGCGCACTGAGCTCGGGGGCGTTCCCCAAGTCCCGCGTCGATACGCGTTGCAGTGATGTAAAACGCTGCAGCGCGTATTGACACCCCGGAATACCGCGCGATATAAAGTCCGTGCTTCTCGCAACGCATTTGGAATCGCCCTGAATGCGGCACCAGCCGAGGGTTTGCGCATTTCGGGTTATCGCTCTCATATCCAAAAGGGGACTTAAGTGAACAAATCCGAACTGATCGACCAAATCGCCTCCGGAGCAGAGTTGTCGAAGGCGGCCGCGGGCAAGGCGCTCGATGCAGCGATTGCGGCGGTCAAGGGCGCGCTTCAGGCGGGCGACTCCGTGACCCTTGTCGGATTCGGCACCTTCCATGTTGGGGCGCGTGCCGCGCGGACCGGCCGCAATCCGCGTACCGGCAAGAACATCAAGATCAAGGCTGCAAAGGTACCGAAGTTCAGGGCTGGCAAGGCTCTGAAAGATGCTGTAAACTGATCGACTTTGCTGGAACGGGCCTAGCCCCCGTCCAGTACGGGTGCTTAGCTCAGTTGGTAGAGCGTCGCCCTTACAAGGCGAATGTCGGCGGTTCGACCCCGTCAGCACCCACCATTCGTTGAGAAAGCCCGGACTAGTTCCGGGCTTTTTCTTTTTCCTCCTCTTCAGGCGCCGCTGTTTCCTGCATGTGTGCGGGCGATTGCGTTTCGGGCAGGGGCAGGCCCGCAAGTTCAACGTATTCCTGGTATCTGCATCGAACGAAGTCGGCCGCTTCTGCCATGAGGTGGTCAGCGGCCTCTGGATGTTCGCGTTTCAGTGCCGTGAAGCGTTTTTCGCTGCAGGCGAACTGTTGATAGGGGATGCTCGGTGCGGCGGAATCGACGGTCAGTGGATTGCGCCCCAGTGCGCGCTGGCGCGGATCGTAGCGCAGCAGCGGCCAGTGGCCGGACCTCACCGCCAGATCCTGCTGTCGCAGGTTGAATGACATGTCCACGCCGTGCGCAATGCACGGGCTATAGGCAATGATGAGCGAGACGCCGGGGTAGCTTTCCGCGTCGAGAAAGGCTCTGAGGGTGTGCACGTCCTTTGCGCCGTAGGCTACTCGTGCCACATAGACGTCCTCATACCCCATCGCGATGCGCGCGAGGTCCTTCTTGCGCGTCGGCTTCCCGCCCGAGGCGAACTTCGCCACTGCGCCCAGAGGCGTGGCCTTGGAGTTCTGTCCTCCGGTGTTCGAGTAGACCTCGGTATCGAGGACGAGGATGTTGACGTCTTCTCCCGACGCCAGCACATGGTCGAGTCCGCCGAAGTCGATGTCATAAGCCCAGCCGTCGCCGCCGATGATCCAGACGCTGCGACGCACGAGGTGGTCCGCCAGTGTTGCGAGCGAGGCGGCAGCTGGCGTGGCGATCCCGGCGAGGGCCTCTTTCAGGATCGCGACTCGCTCGCGCTGATCGTGGATGCCGGCCTCGGTGGTTTGGTCGGCTGCCAGCAGCGCCTCAACCAGTTCTGAGCCGAGTTCCGGGACGAGGCTCTTCAGTCGCGTTCGCGCCGACTCCGCGAGCTGATTCGTAGCGACGCGCATGCCCAGCCCGAATTCGGCGTTGTCTTCGAACAGTGAGTTGTTCCAGGCCGGGCCGCGGCCACGGGCGTTCGTGGTGTAGGGTGTGCTGGGGAGGTTGCCGCCATAGATCGATGAGCAACCCGTGGCGTTGGCGATCAGCATGCGGTCCCCGAACAGCTGGGTGGCGAGACGGATGTAGGGGGTTTCGCCGCAACCGACGCAGGCACCGGAGAATTCGAACATCGGCGGCAGCATCATCGCACCGGGAATGGTCGAACGCTTCGTCTCGCGTGCGTCGCGGTCGGGAAGCTGGAGGAAGAAGGCCCAATTATCGGTTTCCGCTGCGCGGAGCGAAGCCTGCGGCGCCATGTTGAGTGCCTTGCGCAGTGGATCGACCTTGTCGCGGATCGGGCAGACATCGACGCAGAGTGTGCAGCCCGTGCAGTCCTCCGGGGCTACCTGGTAGCTCATATGGTGACCGGACGGGTAGTCCTTGCTGCGTGCGGTGACGTGCTTGAAAGTCGCGGGGGCGTCAGCCGCGAGCGCGGAATCGAACACCTTGGCGCGGATTGCGGCATGCGGACACACGAACACGCATTTGCCGCATTGGGTGCACAGGTCGGGCGCCCATACCGGGATCTGTTGCGCGAGATTGCGTTTTTCGTACTTCGCTGTGCCGGTTGGCCAAGTGCCGTCGGGCGGAAGGAAGGATACAGGCAGTGCGTTGCCGCGGCCCGCGATGAGCGGGAGGGTGACGCGTTGAGTGAACGCGTCCCGTGTATGCTCATCCGGCAATTGGGCGGGGATCTGCCCAGGGATGGGATGGCCGCCGCGTGCATCGGAACTTGGCACTTCGACGGGATGCAGGTGTGCAAGGGTTGCGTCTATCGCACGGCTATTGAGCTCTGCGATGTCCTGCCCCTTTCGGCCGTAGGCCTTGGCAACGGCGCGTTTGATTGCGGCGATCGCTTCGTCCTGGGGAAGGATGCCGGAGATCGCGAAGAAGCAGGTCTGCATGATCGTGTTGATGTGCCGTCCCATGCCGGCTTCTTCTGCAAGCGCGTATGCATCGATGACGTGCATGCGGATCTGTTTGGCGATGATCTCGTCCTGCAGTGCCTGGGGGAGCGTCGCCCAGATCCGGTCGGGGGGAGTTGGTGTGTTCAGCAGGAATACCGCGCCGTGGGCGGCGTGGGCGAGCAGGTTTGCGCGGGTGAGGAGCTGTGTCTGATGACAGGCGACGAAGCGGGCATCGCCGTCGCCGGTGAGGTAGGTCGAGCGGATCGGGCGCGGGCCGAAGCGCAAGTGCGAGACCGTCATGGCGCCGGACTTCTTCGAGTCGTAGACGAAGTAGCCTTGCGCATGGAGTTCGGTCTGGTCGCCGATGATCTTGATCGTGTTCTTGTTGGCCGACACGGTGCCGTCGGATCCGAGCCCGTAGAAGACCGCGGCGAAGCTGCTGCGGTCTGCGTCGGTGCGAAATTCGGGGTCGTGATTCAGCGAGAGGCCGCTGACGTCGTCGATGATGCCCACCGTGAAGCGGCGGCGGAGTTGCCGCGACGTAACGGCAAGCTCGTTGAACACGGCCTTGACCATCGCCGGCGTGAATTCCTTGGATCCGAGTCCGTAGCGGCCGCCGATCAGTCGCGGCATCGCGGAGAGGTGAGGGGAGCCCCCCGGCAGCGTGCCGGACGCGTCTTCGGTCAAGGCGACTGCGACGTCCTTGTACAGGGGCTCGCCATCCGCTCCCGGCTCCTTGCAGCGGTCGAGCACTGCAATGGCCTTGGCGCTGCGGGGGAGCGCCGCGACCAGGGCCGCGGGGGCCAAGGGGCGGAAGAGGCGTACTTTCAGGAGACCGACCTTTTCTCCACGTGCGCACAAGTGTTCGACCGTTTCCTCCACCGTTTCGGCGCCCGAACCCATGAGGATGATGACGCGTTCGGCATCGGGGGCGCCGATGTAGTCGAACAGGCGGTAGTGCCTGCCGGTAAGGGTGGCGAAGCGGTCCATCGTCTGTTGGACGATGTCCGGGAAGGCGTCGAACCAGGGGTTTTGCGCCTCGCGGGCCTGGAAGAACACGTCGGGGTTCTGGGACGTGCCGCGGATCACCGGGTGCTCTGGATTGAGCGCACGGGTTCGCTGGGCGGCGACAAGTCCGTCCGGCAGCAACGCACGCAAGGTCTCGTCGCCGATGGCGTCGATCTTGGCGATCTCGTGAGAGGTGCGGAAACCGTCGAAGAAATGCAGGACAGGAATGTGTCCGGCGAGGGTCGCGGCGGAGGCGATCGCGGCGAAGTCGTGCGCTTCCTGCACGGATGCGGAGGACAGCAGAGCGAAACCTGTCGCCCGCGCGGCCATTACGTCCGAGTGGTCACCGAAGATCGACAACGCATGCGTTGCGACGGCGCGGGCGGCGACGTGGAAGACCGTCGGCGTGAGTTCGCCGGCGATCTTGTACATGTTCGGGATCATCAGCAGCAGGCCCTGCGAGGAGGTGAAGGTGGTCGCCAGCGCGCCGGCCTGCAGTGCGCCATGGATGGCGCCCGCGGCACCGCCTTCCGACTGGAGTTCGATGACCTTGGGGACGTCGCCCCAGATGTTGGGCAGGCCCTGCGCCGCCCACTCGTCGGAAAGCTCGCCCATGGTGGAGGAGGGCGTGATGGGATAAATCGCGATGACTTCGGAAACGCGATAGGCAATGGAGGCCGCAGCTTCGTTGCCGTCGATGGTGACCATATGCTTCATGACGACTCCCGTGCAGGCCGACCTGGTCGGGCTGCTGTAATATCGCAACATGCTGATATCAATATATCGTGCGATGCAGCATGGGGCTACCGTGCGGCGCGCCTACCCGGCACGTGGGCGTGAACTGCTTGGCGGGTCGGGGCTGTTCGAGGGGAAGCCGCGCGGACCCGGGGCGGTGTTTCGCCCCGGTCAGGTCGCCTTGCGGAAGGTCAGGTTGATGCGCTGACGACCGAGCAGGGAGTGAGCGGCGTCCTTCAGCGGCAGGATGCCGTGAAAACGCAAGCGCGACGGACCGCCCCAGACGACCACGTCACCGTGCATGAGAGGGATACGTTCGCTGGATTCGCCGCGGGTCAGTCCCCCAAAAAGGAAGACTGCCGGAAGTCCGAGCGATACCGACACGATGGGGGCCGTGAGGTCCTGCTCGTCACGATCCTGATGCAGCGACATGCGGGTGCCCGGCTCGTAGCGGTTGATGAGGCAGGCGTCGGGAACGAATCCGAGAAAGCCGGCCGCGGTAGCCGCATCGGCGGCGAGTTGGAGGAAGGATGGGGGCAGCGGCGGCCATGAAGTCCCGCTAAGCGGATCGCACGATTCGTAGCGGTAGCCGCGGCGGTCGGAGATCCAGCCGAGCGGACCGCAATTGGTCATGGCGGCGGACATGCGCTGGCCGCCCGGGGTGAGCATGTGACGGAACGGGGCGGAAGCGGCGATTTCGTCGATCGCGGCGACAAGATGTGGAGCGTGCGGACCAGCGAAGCCGCGCAGGACCACCGCGCCCGGCGCGAGTTGTTCGATGCCGGTGGGGCCTTCGGCGTCCTTATCAAAGAGATCGGGTGTCATTCTCGGGATTCGCACTGACACCATGAACGCGGAGACGGGCCCCACATCCGGTTTCGGCGCTAGTCCCTGCCTCGGCTTTCAGTTTGCGTCCGTGTTTGCCTCGCGCTCGTTGCGGCTGCGCCAGTCGGTGAACCAGCTTGCAAATATCGCTTCGGCGGCGCCTTCTTCGGCCCGTGCCTCGCGGCTGCTCGCGGTCGTGTCGTCGAGGTCGATCACTTCGCACTCGTACTCGAGATATTCGATTTCCATTTGTTGCTCCTCGTCCGTTCGCACCGATTGCTTCGGACATGGGAGCAGGTTATCGCGCCATTCGAGCAATCGCTGCGTCGATAAGGGCGGGGAAAACAGCTCAATTCCGCACGATTCGACAGGAGGTTCGACGGTGGTCCGTTGGCTGCGGTTCCGGGCGGCCTCCTTGACGTCCACTGCGTGCGTCGTACCATTGCGCGCGTCGAGGCCCGGTCGTCGGGCCGCTTTGGCAAAGTCCATCACAATGAATCCGTCCGGAGCGCGCAATCCATGGCAATCAGAACCATCCTCCGCATGGGCGATCCGCGCCTGCTGCAAGCGGCCCAACCGGTGTCTGCGTTCGCTACGTCGGAACTCGACGCCCTGATCGTCGACATGTTCGACACGATGGCCGCTGCAGGAGGCGTGGGACTGGCGGCTCCGCAGATCGGAGTGGGCCTGCAGGTGGTGATCTTCGGCTTCGAGCACAGCGAGCGTTACCCGGATGCTCCTGCGGTGCCCCGCACGATCCTCCTGAATCCGGTGATCACGCCCTTGGGCGATGACGAGGAGGAGGGCTGGGAAGGCTGTCTCTCGGTGCCGGGTTTGCGCGGCGTGGTGCCGCGTTACCGGGGTATCCGCTACCAGGGGCATGCGCCGGACGGTAGCCGGATCGACCGCAGCGTGGAGGGATTTCACGCGCGCGTCGTGCAGCACGAGTGCGATCACCTGGCGGGCGTGCTGTACCCGATGCGCATGCGCGACCTGAGCAGGTTCGGCTTTACCGACGTGCTGTTCCCGGATTCCGCGGACGATCCGGGCGCCGAGTGAGGGGCGACCCGCGCGTTCAAGGGGTCTGGTCGAGCAGGGCGCGCAGGGAGTTCTGAAACAGGGGAATGACGATGCTGCGGTCGATGCCCGGGTTGCGGATGGTCCGGATCTGCAGGCCCTCGAACATCGAGACGAAGACCTCGACCATCGCTGCGAGCGTGGCGTCATCGTCGTCGTGGCCGGCTGCGTGCCGCATGTCGCGCATCGTCAGCATGAGGCTTTCACGGCAGACCTTGTCCGCCGAGCGCACGATTTTGGCGACGTGGGGGTTGCGCGAGGCTTCGGCGACGATTTCCAGCTTCAGGCCTGCGGTGTGGTGGTCCAGGCACTGGTCGATGCCTTCGGCCACGCGGGCGAGCATCGCTTCGCGCACGTTGCATGCGGACCGGATTTCCGCCGTGAGGATCAGGAAACGTTCGAGATCGCCCGCGACGATTGCGGAGATGATCGCTTCCTTGTTCTCGAAGTAGTGATAGATGTGCCCCGGGCTCATGCCGGCCGCCTTCGAGATCTGCGCAATGCTTGCGCCATGGAATCCGTGCTGGCGGAAGCAATCGACTGCAGCGGCAAGAATCTGGGCGCGGCGCACTTCAGCGCGTGACGGTTCGACGGATTCGGGGCACATCTGGCGGTTCTCGCGGTCGTAATCGGTTTGCAGCAACATTGATCTGTGGTCAAGGCTAACATAGAATGAGCGTTCGATCTAGAATGTTCATTCTAGTTCTGGCACAATCAAATTCGTTCAGCGGAGCGCGACCGGCGGTCCGCGATGATTTCGAGGCGAAACATGCATAGAACCCCCAGCCTGCGTTACAACGTCCTGACAATGGTCGTCGTTGGCGCATTTCTATTCACCGCCTGCAGCGGCGACAAGTCGCAACCGGCCGGGCCTGGCGCGGGGCAGGGAGCGCCCGCCGTGACGGTGGTTTCGGTACGCACGGAAGCGGTGCCGTTGACGTCGGAGCTGCCGGGCCGGACCGCTCCGTATCTGATCGCGGAGCTGCGGCCGCAGGTGGGCGGCATCGTCAAGCAGCGCCTGTTCACGGAAGGTAGCGAGGTGAAGGCCGGGCAGGTCCTGTACCAGATCGACCCGGCGACTTATCAGGCCGCGTACGACAGCGCCAGGGCGAACCTCGCGCGCGCCGAGGCGAACGTGCATGCGGCGCGGCTGAAGGCGGAGCGCTACGCGCAGCTGGTCGGCATCGAGGCGGTCAGCAAGCAGGCCAACGACGATGCGGCGGCCGCGCTCAAGCAGGTGCAGGCCGAGGTGGCGAGCGCGAAGGCGGCGGTCGACAAGGCGAAGATCGATCTCGATTTCACCCGCGTGAATTCGCCGATCAGCGGACGCATCGGTCGTTCGACCGTGACGCCGGGCGCGCTGGTGACGGCCAATCAGGCTGCGGCCCTGGCGACGGTGCAGAAGCTCGATCCAATCTATGTGGATGTCACGCAGTCGAGTGCGGAACTGCTGAAATTGCGACGCGATCTTGCCGACGGACGGCTGAAGCGCGTCGGCGGCGACGCGGTTCCGGTCAGCCTGGTGCTGGAGGATGGCTCGGTGTACGGCAGCGAGGGCAAGCTGGAGTTCTCGGAAATCACGGTCGATCAGGGCACCGGCAGCGTGACGCTGCGTGCGGTGTTCCCGAACCCGAAGGGCGACCTCCTGCCGGGCATGTATGTGCGTGCGCGCCTCGCCCAAGGGGTGAACAGCGACGCGATCCTCGTTCCACATGCTGCCTTGAGCCGCGATGCGCGCGGCAACGCGACGGTGATGGTGGTCAACGGGGAGAGCAAGGTCGAGTCGCGCATCGTCACGACGGGCCAGTCGCAGGGCGACGCCTGGGTGGTGACGCAGGGCCTGGCGGCGGGCGAGCGCGTGATCATCGAGGGCTTGCAGAAGGTGCGCCCGGGCGCGGCAGTGCAGGCCCAGGAAGCCGGTGCGGCGGGTTCGCCCGAGGCTGCGCCTGCGGCGGCGCCCGCCCCCGCGGCGGCCAAGTGAGGTAACGGACGATGGCACGTTTCTTCATCGATCGGCCCATCTTCGCGTGGGTCATCGCGATCGTGATCATGCTTTTCGGCGCGCTGTCGATCATGCGCCTGCCGGTGGCGCAGTATCCGTCGATCGCACCGCCGACCGTGGTGATCAACGCGACCTATCCCGGCGCTTCGGCAAAAACGGTGCAGGATTCCGTCACCCAGGTCATCGAGCAGAAGATGACGGGCCTCGACGGGCTGCTGTACATGAGTTCGTCGTCGGACTCCTTTGGCCGCGCGACGATCACGCTGACCTTCGACGCGGGCACGAACCCCGACATTGCGCAGGTGCAGGTGCAGAACAAGCTTCAGCTGGCGCTGCCGCTGATGCCGCAGGCGGTGCAGCAGCAGGGGGTGCAGGTCGCCAAGTCGACGCGCAACTTCCTGATGGTGCTGGGCTTCGTCTCGAAGGACGAGAACCTGGATCGTGCCGACCTCGCGGACTTTCTCGTGTCGAGTGTGCAGGATCCGTTGTCGCGTGTGACCGGCGTCGGCGAGGTGCAGGTGTTCGGCGCGCAATACGCGATGCGCGTGTGGCTGGATCCGGCGAAGCTCAACAATTTCCACCTGACCCCGGGCGACGTGCAGGCGGCGATCCGCACGCAGAACGCGCAGGTGTCGGCGGGCCAGCTCGGTGGCGTACCGGCGGTGTCGGGGCAGGGCTTTACGGCGACGATCACGGCACAGAACCGTCTCGAATCGGTCGCGCAGTTCGAGAAGATCCTGCTGCGCAGTTCCGCGCAAGGCGGCGAGGTGCGCCTCAAGGATGTCGCGCGCATCGAGATCGGTGCGGAGAACTACGGCATTGTGGGCCGCTTCAACGGTGAGCCGGCCGCGGGTATCGGCGTGAAGCTGGCGGCGGGCGCGAACGCGCTGGAAACCGCGGCCGCGGTGCGGGCGAAGATGGAGCAGATGAAGCCCTACTTCCCGGCCGGCATCGAGGTGGTGGTCCCGTACGACACGACGCCGTTCGTGAAGATCTCGATCCAGGGAGTGGTGCAGACG
Organism: Azoarcus sp. CIB; assembly: GCF_001190925.1. Taxonomy (NCBI): domain Bacteria; kingdom Pseudomonadati; phylum Pseudomonadota; class Betaproteobacteria; order Rhodocyclales; family Zoogloeaceae; genus Azoarcus; species Azoarcus sp. CIB. The sequence continues at coordinate 3,227,253 of NZ_CP011072.1, read as the reverse complement.
CTGATCGAGGCGATCGTGCTGGTGTTCCTGGTGATGTACCTGTTCCTGCAGAACTTCCGCGCGACGATCATCCCGACGATTGCGGTGCCGGTGGTGCTGCTCGGTACCTTCGGCGTGATGGCGGTGGCGGGGTTCTCGATCAACACGCTGACGATGTTCGGCCTGGTGCTGGCGATCGGCCTGCTCGTGGACGATGCGATCGTGGTCGTCGAGAACGTCGAGCGGGTGATGACCGAGGAGGGGCTTTCGCCGAAGGAGGCGACGAAGAAGTCGATGGGGCAGATCACCGGCGCGCTGGTGGGCATCGGCCTCGTGCTGTCCGCGGTGTTCATCCCGATGGCGTTCTTCGGCGGTTCGACGGGCGTGATCTATCGCCAGTTCTCGATCACGATCGCGGCGGCGATGGGCCTGTCGGTGCTGGTGGCGATCGTGTTCACGCCGGCGCTGTGCGCGACGATGCTCAAGCCGGTGGAAAAAGGCCACGAGCACGGCGAGGGAGGTGTCTTCGGGCGTTTCTTCCACTGGTTCAACGTGATGTTCGCGCGCAATACGCAGCGCTACGAGTCAGCGGTTGCCCGCATCCTGCATCGCAGTTTCCGCTACCTCGCGATCTACGTCGCGATCATCGTCGTGCTGGGTCTGCTGTTCGCCCGCATGCCGACTTCCTTCCTGCCGGAGGAAGATCAGGGCGTGATGTTCACGCAGGTCACGCTGCCCGCAGGCGCGACGCAGGAGCGCACGGTCGAGGTGCTGAAGAAGGTCGAACAGCACTTCCTCGAGACCGAGAAGGATAACGTGCGCTCGATCTTCACTGCGGCCGGTTTCAGCTTCGGCGGCAGCGGCCAGAACATGGGCCTGGGCTTTGTCGGCATGCGCGACTGGGGCGAGCGGCGCGCGCCGGGGCGTGACGTGAAGTCGGTGGCGGGGCGGGCGATGGGCGCGTTCTCGCAGATCCGCGAGGCGATGGTGTTCGCCTTCGTTCCTCCCGCGGTGCTGGAGCTGGGCACGTCGAACGGCTTCAACCTGATGCTGCAGGACCGCGCGGGCCTCGGCCACGAGGTGCTGGTGGGGGCGCGCAACCAGTTCCTGGGCCTGGCGGCGCAGGACAAGCGGTTGGTCGCCGTGCGCCCGAACGGCCAGGACGATGTCGCGGAGTATCAGCTCGACATCGACCATGCGAAGGCGGGCGCACTGGGTGTCTCGATTGCGGACGTCAACGACACGCTGAACACGGCGTGGGGCGGCGTCTATGTAAACGACTTCATCGATCGTGGCCGCATCAAGCGGGTGTATCTGCAGGCCGACGCACCGGCGCGGATGACGCCGGAGGATCTCGGCAAGTGGTACGTGCGCAACAAGCAGGGCGAGATGGTGCCGCTCGCGGCCTTCACGACGGCGCGCTGGGTGTATGGATCGCCGCGTCTCGAGCGTTACAACGGCCAGCCGTCGATCGAGCTCCTCGGCCAGGCGGCGCCTGGGCTGTCCTCGGGTGACGCGATGGCTGCGGTCGAGGAGATCATGGCCAAGCTGCCGGCGGGGATCGGCTACGAATGGACCGGCACCTCGTACGAGGAGCGCCGTTCCGGGGCGCAGGCGCCGGCCCTCTATGCGCTGTCGCTGCTGGTGGTGTTCCTGTGCCTTGCGGCATTGTACGAGAGCTGGTCGGTGCCCTTCGCGGTGATGCTGGTGGTGCCGCTCGGGGTGCTGGGTGCGATCCTGGCGGCGACCGGACGCGGCTTGTCGAACGACGTGTATTTCCAGGTCGGCCTGCTGGCCACGATCGGCCTGTCGGCGAAGAACGCGATCCTGATCGTGGAGTTTGCGAAGGCGCAGATGGAGAAGGAGGGCAAGGACCTGATCACCGCGACGCTGGAGGCCGTGCGCATGCGGCTGCGGCCTATCCTGATGACCTCTCTGGCGTTCGGCCTCGGCGTGCTGCCGCTGGCGATTGCCAAGGGGGCGGGCGCGGGCAGCCAGAACGCGATCGGCACCGGCGTGCTCGGCGGCACGATTGCGGCGACCGTGCTGGGCATCTTCTTCATTCCGCTGTTCTACGTCGTGATCAAGCGCATCTTCAAGAGCAATCCGCAGAACGAGGTGTCCGCGGTCGATGCGCCGGCAGTGCAGGAGGCAAAGTGATGACTCGATTGCGTACCCTGGTCGTCGCGATGGCCGCCACGCTGGCGGGGGCCTGCTCGCTGATTCCCGCCTATGAACGTCCGGCCGCGCCGGTGCCGGCCGCGTTCCCGGATGCGCCCGCGAGCGCCGCGAGCGCAAGCGAGGCGCCGGCATGGCGCGCCTATTTCGCCGACGCGCGCCTGCGCGAACTCGTCGAGCTGGCGCTCGCGAACAATCGCGACCTGCGCATCGCCGCACTCAACATCGAGCGTGCGCGGGCGCAGTACGGCATCCAGCGCGCGGACCTGTTCCCGTCGATCGCGGCGAGCGGCGGGCAGACTGCACAGCGCCTGCCCGCCGACCTGAGCCGCACCGGCGAAGCGGGCACGACGCGGCAATACAGCGCGACGGTGGGCTTCTCGGCTTATGAGCTGGATTTCTTCGGCCGCATCCGCAGCCTGAACGAGCAGGCGCTGGAGCAGTACCTCGGCAGCGAAGAGGCGCGGCGCAGCGCGCAGATCAGCCTCGTCGCGGAAGTCGCCGATGCGTGGCTGCGGCTCGCGGCGGATCGCGAGCGGCAGACGCTGGCGAACAACACGCTGGCGACGCGGCAGAAGTCCTATGAGCTGACGAAGCGCAGTTTCGATGTGGGGGCGACCTCGGCGGTGGATCTGCGCCAGGCGCAGACGCTGCTCGAAGGGGCACGCGCCGATGCGGCACGCTACACGTCGCTCGTCGCGCAGGACCGGAATGCGCTGGCGTTGGTGGTCGGCGCGGAGGTTCCGGTCGGGTTGCTGCCGCAAGGCTTGACTGACTCGATCACGTCGGTGGCGGAGCTGCCGGCGGGCGTGCCGTCGGAGGTGCTGACGCGCCGTCCGGATATCCTGCAGACGGAGCGTCAGCTGGGTGCGGCGAATGCCAGCATTGGTGCGGCGCGCGCGGCCTTCTTCCCGCGCATCACGCTGACCGCTGCGGCGGGCACCGCGAGCAGCACGCTGGACGGATTGTTCGAGGCGGGATCGGGGACGTGGAGCTTCGTGCCGCAGATTTCGCTGCCGATCTTCGAGGCCGGGCGGCTCACGGCGAATCTGGAGGCGACGAAGGTGCAGCGGGAGATCGTGGTGGCGCAGTACGAGAAGGCGATCCAGTCGGCGTTCCGCGAAGTGGCCGATGCGCTGGCCGACCGCGCGACGCTGGCCGAGCAGCTCGACGCGCGGCGCAAGTTGGTGGAGGCGACCGAGGCGAGCTTCAAGCTTTCGGAGGCGCGCTACAAGGCGGGCATCGACAGCTACTTCGGCCTGCTCGATGCGCAACGCAGCCTGTACGTCGCCGAGCTGGACCTGATCGCCGTGCGCCAGTCCGACGCCGCCAACCGCATCGCGCTGTACAAGGCGCTGGGCGGGGGCTGGCAGTAGAAAGGTCGCGCTGAAGTACCCCGTGAATGCAAACGGCGGACGAGGTGATCGTCCGCCGTTTGCATTTCGTGCTGCGCGGATGGGGAGGGGGCTCCCCGTCCGTTCTGCCTTCGTCAGCCCCCGGCGATGATCGGCACGAAGGCCACGCGGTCGCCGTGGTGCAGGGCGGTCTCGCGCTCGCCCGCCAGGACCATGTGGCCGTTGACCGCGACGTTCCACGAGTGGTCGTTGAGCGCCTCGCGGGCTTCGGGCAGGCGGCGGGCCAGGGCGTCGCGCAGCGCGACGACGTTGGCGACGGGTTCGTCGATGACGATCGCCTTTTCCGGCGCACCGGGCAGCGGGTGCGGCAGTTCGACGCGCACGGCGAAGCCGGTGGTGGCGCCGGCGAGCTGTTCGTGCCAGTCGGCCTTGGGCACGCCTTCGGCGTTGAGGCCGGTGACTTCGTAGAAGCGCGCCTTCATCGCTTCGAACTCCTTGCGGTCGACCTTCTCGCCCTTGAAGGGGCCGACCTCGATCTGTTCCTCGAACCAGCGTTTCGGCAGGGTGTCATCCTTGCCGCGCAGGCCGAGGCGGAAGTTGATCATGCGCTCCAGGCCGGTGATGTTGCGGCCGATCTCGTTCAGCTGCTCGCCGGTGAATTCGTGCGCGGTCGCGGTCGAAAGCTGGGTGGCGAAGTCGCCGCAGTCCGGCGTCGTCGGCGAGTTGAACAGCTTGGTGTTGAAGCGACACATGCCCACTGAGTCGCCGACGGCGAAGGTGTTCTCGCAGCGGCGTACGGCGAATTCCTTGCCTTCGTAGCGGTTTGGTTCGGCCGCGACGGTGCCGCCGTAGAGCTCGGTCTTGAACGCGGCGTCGTCGTTGATGCGGGCGTTGATCTCGAGCGTGACGCGGTTGCGCAGGTGGTCCATGCCGCGCGTGGCGACCGACAGGCCCAGCGCGAAGGCCTTGAGGATGCGGGCGTCGTGCGGGTCGGACTGGAACAGGCCCTTCACCGCCATGCGGTAGTCCAAGGCTTCGGGCGGATACTTGCCGCGCTCGACGGCGCGTGCGGAGTCGGCGATGGTATCGCCGAAGCCTTCGCGTTTCGCCGTCATGAACAGCAGCTTCTCGACCGTCTCGTAGTTGCCCCACGACAGGTCCAGCCCGCCAGTGTGGCTCGCGTTGATGATGCCGCGCTGCCACAGCTCCATCGCCCACGAGATCGCGCTGCCGGTCGAAGCCGAGTCGAGGCCGAGGTCGTTGAGGATGTTGTTGAGGCGCAGGATGTGCTCCGGCTCCTTCAGGCCGATCATCGGACCGAACTTGCCGACGGTGACGTATTCGGGGCCGTCGCCCTTGTCGTACTGGTCGAACTTGCCGTCGTTGTGGATGCCGTTGTAGGTGCGCTGCTTGCCGTGTTCGACGTCGGCCTGGGCCTTGTCATAGCTGGCGTTGCCCTTCAGGCCCTTGAGCGCGGCCGAGCCCCAGCCACCCTTGCCTTCGGGGGTCATGTCGTTGAGGTTGCGGCAATGCACCGGGCACTTGAAGCACCCGTCCATGCCGGGGCGGTAGGGGTCGAAGTTGTCGGCGTCCAGCGTCGGATACCAGTCCGTCTTCTGGTTGTTCAGCGTGCCGAGTGCGCCGAGCACGCGCGAGGGCTTGTACAGGAAGGGCGTGCCGACCTGCTTGAGCGCGTTCTTGATCACCGAGGTCGAGGTGATCTTCTTGCCGATCACCTTGTTGTGCGCCTTGAGTTCGGCCACCTTCGGCGCATCGTCGGGCTTGCCGTGCACCATGATGGCCTTCAGGTGCAGCGAACCCATCTTCGCGCCGCCGCCGCCGCGCGCCCAGATCGCCTTGATGCCGCCCATGATGCCGCTGCACAGCGCGAGGTTCTCCCCGGCGGTGGTGATGCGGGCGAGCGCCATGTCCTTGCGTTCGGTGCATTCGAAGTCGCGCTCGATCGCACCGGGCAGGTCGAGGTTGTCGAGACCGACGTAGGGCGTCGCGTCGATGAACTGCACTTCTTCATGCGCGATGCGCAGCAGCGTCCATTGCGGCGCCAGGCCGTACAGCACGATGTGGTCGTAGCCGTGGCGCTTGACGAAGGAGGGGAAGTAGTCGCCGCCGTTGGTGTCGAGGATCGCGTCGCTCTCGGGCGAGCGGCTGGTGAAGTTGCCGCGGGTGGCGGCCGGCATGTCGCCGGTGAGGGTGCCGGCGCCGAAGATCAGGGGGACTTCGGGGTCGAGCGCTTCGCGTCCGTCCTGCAGCAGGTTGTAGAGCAGGTACATATTAGCGCCGCGTCCGCCGAGGTAGGTGCGCAGCACGTCGAGCGGCAGGTACTTGCGCTGCGTTTCGCGCTTCTCGAGGTCGACGAACAGCACGGCACCCTGCGTATCGTATTGCGGCGTGTCGTGCATGCGTGCGCACAGTTGTTCGACCTTGTCCCTGATCCCCATTGCCGTCTCCTGTTGTCCTGATGGTTGGATGTAGTGTTGCAATAAAACAGTTTGAAGTCAAACAAAAAAGCGGGTGGGGTTATGCAAGGGCGCGGGATGCGCGCGATGATCGGGGCGGGATTTGCGGCTGCGTCAGTGGATTTGCCGCCACTGTCAGGAACGGCGGGGGATGCGGCGCCGGTGGTGGCGGAAAATCGTCGCCTGCGGAGTTTTCGTGAACCGCGAAATAATTTGACTTCCATCAAATGCGATGCAGAAAGGCGTTGCCGCGTATTGTTCCGGTCATCGCCCGGGCCTATTGTGCGGAACGATTCGGTCGCCCTTCGGCGCACCCCGATTCACCGGACGGCTACACGGGTTTCTCTCGGGGAAATCCGCCTCAATGTGGAGAAGTGCGAATGAATGCTGCTGAGATCCTGCTGTCGGCTGGCGCGGATGCCGCGACAGCCATCGAATGCGACGAGCGGCGCGTGAGCTATGCGGAACTGCGGGAGCGCGTGCGTCGCGCGGCGGGCGCGTGGCAGGCGCTGGGACTGGCACCGGGCGAGCGCGTGGTCGTGTTCGCGCCCGACAGCGACGACTGGGCCGAGGCTTATCTCGGCGCGATCTGGGCCGGCGGCGTGGTCATCGGCGTCAATCCGCGGCTGTCGATGGCCGAGCTGACGCCGATCCTGAAGGAATGCGAGGCGCGCTTCGTATGGTGCGAGCCGGAGCAGGCAGCGGACCTGCAAGGGCTGGTCGCGACGCTTCCCGGGGCTCCCGCGGTGGTCGGCGGCGGCGTTGCGGACCGTGACTGGGCGCAGGCGCTCGCACGTGCGGAAGGGATCGAACCCCTGCAACTCGATGCCGAGGCGCCGGCCCTGTGGATCGGCACCTCCGGCACCACGGGCACGCCCAAGGGCGTGATCCATGTTCAGCGCGTCGTCGTCAATGCGCATTCCTTCGCCTGTAATCTCGCCGGTCTGACGTCCGCGGACCGGCTGTATGCAACGTCCAAGCTGTTCTTCGCCTATGCGCTCGGCAACAGCCTGTTCGCCGGGCTGCGCGCGGGGGCGACGGTGATCCTGGACCGCGAATGGCCGACGGCCGAGCGCGTCGAGGAGATGGTCGCGAAGCATCGTCCGACGCTGCTCTTCAGCGTGCCGACGCTGTACAACAAGATGCTGCAGACCGGCGTCGCGGCGCGGCTGGCCGATCGCGGCATCCGCCATTTCGTGTCGGCCGGCGAGGCGCTGCCGCTCGCGATACGCCAAGGCTGGCGCGAGCAGACCGGCTGCGGGCTCATCAGCGGCTATGGCACCTCCGAGACGCTGTGCCTGATGCTCTACAGCGACGACGACTCGGGCGTGATGCGCCCGACGCCGCTGACCGAGGTGCGCTTCAATCCGGACGTCGATGCGGAGCTGCCGCAGCGGATCTGGGTGCGTCACACCACGGTCGCGGTCGGTTACTGGAAGCGGCCCGACGCGCAGGTCGATTTCGACAACGGCTGGTTCTCGCCCGGCGACATGTTCCTGCGCCACGCTGACGGTTCCCTGGAATACGCGGGCCGCAACGACGACATGCTGAAGATTGCCGGTCAGTGGGTCAGCACGCTGTGGGTCGAGCAGGCGCTGGCGGCGCATTGCGGCGAGGCCCTGCATCAGATCGCGGCGGTCGGCGTCGATTCGGCCGACGGCCTGACGGCGCTGGCGGTGCTCGTCGTCGCGGCGCCTGGCAGCTGGACCGTGGCACGCCAGCGGCTGGAGGAAGGCATCGCCGCATTGCCGGGCCACCGGCGCCCGCGCTGGGTCCATTGGCTCGATGCGCTGCCGCTGACGCCGACCGGCAAGCTGCAGCGCGGCCGGCTGCGTTCGCTGCACGAGCGCCACGCGGCGGCCGCTGCCTGACGAACAGACTCGGGCGGCCCCCGAGCGGGGCACGCCCTCTTGCAGCAAAGAGGTTGTCGCGGGAAGGCCACCCCGCAGCCGCTAAACCATCCGGCCACCGAGGAGACAAACGTGTCCAGTAAAGACGCCGTCGATGTTCAGTCCTTCATAGACCACCAGGCCTTTTCCGGCTTCCAGTGGCTCATCTTCGTCCTGTGTTTCCTGATCGTGCTGCTGGATGGGTTCGACACCGCGGCGATCGGCTACATTGCGCCCTCGCTCATCCAGGAATGGGGCGTCACCAAGCCGGACCTCGCGCCGGTGCTGAGCGCGGCGCTGTTCGGGCTTGCGGGCGGGGCGCTGGTGTCGGGCCCGCTGGCGGACCGTGTGGGGCGCAGGCTGGTGCTGAACGTGGCGGTGCTGGTGTTCGCGGTCGCGAGCCTGGTGTCGGCGTTCGCCGCCGATCTGCAGAGCCTCACGGTCCTGCGTTTTCTTACCGGGCTCGGCCTGGGGGCGGCGATGCCCAACGCGGTGACGCTGATCAGCGAATATTCCCCGACGAAACGTCGCGCGTTGATCACCACGGCGATGTTCTCCGGTTTCCCGCTCGGCGCGGCACTGGGCGGTTTCCTGGCGGCGTGGATGATCCCGCAATTCGGCTGGCGCAGCGTGCTGGTGCTCGGCGGGATCGCTCCCATCGTGCTGGTTGCGGTGATGCTGATCTGGTTGCCGGAGTCGGTTCGCTACATGGTGGCAAAGGGCGTGTCGACGGATCGGATCCGTGCCGTGCTTGGCCGCATCTCTGCCGCTGCAGCCGGTGCCCGCTCGTTCTGCCTCACCGAGACGGTCGCCGTCGCCGACGGCAAGAGCGGGCTGGGCGTGGTGCTGTCGCGCTCCCGCGTGGTCGGGTCGGTGATGCTGTGGCTCGCCTATTTCATGGGGCTGGTGATCTTCTATGCGCTGATCAACTGGATGCCCATCCTGTTCAAGGAGGCCGGTCTCGATCCCAAGACGGCCACGCTGATCTCCGCGCTGTTCCCACTCGGCGGTTGCGCGGCGGTGTTCGTCGGCTGGCTGATGGACCGCTTCAACGGCAACCGCATCGTCGCCATCGCGTACGCACTCACCGCGGTCTCCGTGTATTCGATCGGGCAGGTGGTCGGCAACGTCGGCGCGCTGGTGGTCGTGGTGTTCCTCGCCGGGACGATGATGAACGCCGCGCAAGTGTCGATGCCGGCGCTCGCGGCCACGTTCTACCCGACGCAGGGGCGCGCCACAGGGGTGGCGTGGATGCTCGGCATCGGCCGATTCGGCGGGATTGCCGGGTCCTTCCTGGTGGCGGAACTCGCACGCCGGAAACTCGGCATCAGCGAGGTGTTCATGGTGGTCGCCATCCCCGGCCTGCTGGCCATGACGGCGCTGATCCTCAAGCAGTTCTTCCATCCGGAAACGGCTCCCGAGCAAGGCGAGGCACAAGCCGAAGGAGCGCCTTATCTCAAGCAGCAAGTGCAGGGCGCGCACTGAGCGCGCGGTGCGGTATCCCGAATGATTCCGGCCCGGCTCCGGCGCGATGCGGCGGGTGCCGGACCGGATAATCGGGATATGATCCCGACCTGAGTCGTGAGGACCGGGACAAGATGCGCGCCGATCAGCTGGATTTCTACTCCCTGGTGGAGTTTTCGCCCGACAGCGGGGCGATACAGTTCAGCGGCCGGCGCGCGATCCTGCTGCACACCGACGCGATGGGCGCGCTGCGCAAGGAGCTGGTCGAGACGCTCGGCGCCGACATCGCGAAGGTGATCCTGACGCGCTACGGTTTCAGTTGCGGCTTCGAGGACGCCGGCCTGCTGCCCGGCTTCATGCACCCCGACACGCTGGAGGAGTTCGTCCGCGGCGGGCCGCGGGTGCATATGTTCTCGGGCATCGCCGAAGTCGAGACCCAGGCGGTCGAGGTCGACCACAAGCGCGGGCATTACCGCATGAGCGGCCACTGGCGCCGCTCCTACGAGGCCGAGCAGCACCTGCGCCTGTTCGGGCGCTCCGACGAGGCGGTGTGCTGGACGCTCGCCGGCTATGCGTCGGGCTTCGCGTCCTACGTGTTCCAGACCGACATGATCTGCGTCGAGCACGAATGCGAGGGGCGCGGCGACGAGCACTGTTCGTGGACGCTGATGAACGCCGCGGACTGCGCGCCGGAATTCGAAGGCCTGCGCAAGTACTTCCAGCCCCTCAACATCAAGGACCGCATCAACGTCCTCGAAGGCAAGGTGTACGAGCGCACGCGCGAGCTCGAAGCGTCGGAACAGCGCTACCGCAACCTGATCGAGGACCTACCCGAGATGGTGTTCGCGCTGCACGTCTCGGGCCGCATGCTGCAGCTCAACAAGGCCGGGCGCACGCGGCTGGGCATCACCCCGGAACAGCTGCCGAACATGCGCCTGCGCGACCTCGTGCTGCCCGAATACCACGTCGCGGCGTCCAACTTCCTCAAGAGCATCGCCAACGCGCGGGCGGCCACGCGGCTCGACGTCGTGATGCGCGATGCCGCGGGGCGGCCGGTGCCGATGCGCCTGCAGGTCGAACCGGTGTTCAAGGACGACAAGATTGTCGGCTACAGCGGGCTCGCCATCGACATCACCGCGCAGCAGGAGCGCGAGCGCAAGCTCACCGAGTACGCCGCGCGCCTGGAAAACCGCGAGCAGCAGATCCAGGACATCATCAACGACGCCGTATATGTCCTCGATCTCGACGGGCGCTTCAGCTTCGTCAACGCACGCATGGCCGAACTGCTGGGCGTGCCCGCGGATCGCGCCATCGGGCGCAGCTGCGGCGAGCTGATGCTGCATTCGTCGGCGCTGCGCGTCGAGCGCGACTTCCGCCGGCGCCTGGCGGGGGAGGGCGGACCGCCGTTCGAGATCATGGTCGCGCCGGGCGGTGCGCCGAACCGCCTGCTGGAGGTCAGCTCCGCTGTGCTGTCCACCGACGGGCGCCCCGAAGGCGTGATCGGCGTCGCACGCGACATCACGGCACGGCGCGAGATGGAGCGCCAGCTCGCGCAGGCCAACCGGCTCAGCGCGCTCGGGCAGTTCGCGTCGGGCATCGCGCACGAGATCAACAACCCGCTCGGCCTCGTCTCCGGCTTTGCCGAGGAACTGCAGGCGCTGATGGAGTCGATCCCCGGGGCGCAGTCGAATCCCGACTTCGACGTGCTGCGCCAGGGGCTCACCACCATCCAGGAACAGGCGCAGCGTTGCAAGGCGATCACCGACAACCTGCTGCTGTTCTCGCGCAAGCAGGCAGTCCCGCTGGAAGTCGTCGACGTCGCGATGCTCGTGCGCGAGCGCCTCGATTCGTACCGCGAGCTCGGCCTGACCCGCGGGCTCGACGTCGAACTGCGCACGGAAGGGCCGCTGCCGGCGGTCGCGACGAACCCCACGCTGCTCGACCAGGTGTTGCGCAACCTCGTGAAGAACGCCCGCGACGCGATGGACGGCCGGGGCCGGGTCGTCGTCGTGCTGCACCCGGCGGGCGGCGCGGTGGAGCTCGACGTGCTCGACGAGGGCCCCGGCCTCGCGTCGGGCGTCATCGACCACGTCTTCGATCCCTTCTTCACCACCAAGGCGCCCGGGCGCGGCACCGGGCTGGGCCTGTCGATCTGCTACGGGATCATGTCCGAACTGGGCGGGCGCATCGAATGCGGCAACCGCCCCGAGGGCGGCGCGTGGTTCCGCATCCATCTGCCCGCCGACGAGGCGGGCTCCGACGGCGGCGCCGAGGCAAGCATGCAATGAAAGGCCATGTACTCATCGTCGATGACGAATCCCTGTACCGGCAGCTCCTCACGAGCCGCCTCGGGCGTGCCGGCTACCGCCTGAGCGAGGCTGCGGACGGCGAAGCGGCGCTCGAGTGCGCGCAGCACGGGGGCGTCGATCTCGCGCTGGTCGACATCAAGATGCCCGGCATCGACGGCATCGAGGTGCTCAAGCGCCTGAAACAGCTCGACCCCCAGGTCGAGGTCGTGATCCTCACCGGCCACGGCAACGTCGACAGCGCGATCGCGGCGATGAAGCTGGGCGCCTTCGACTACCTCTCCAAGCCGTACAAGCTCACCGAACTCGACATCGTCGTCGAGCGCGCGCTGGAGAAGCGCATGCTCGCACGGCGCTGCGCAGCGCTCAGTGCCGAGGTCGCGCACCTGCGCGGCGCCGACGACACGGCCGTGATCGGCGAGAGCGAAGTGTGGCGGCGTACGCTGGAGCTCGTGCGCCGCGCGGCGCCGCTCGACCTGCCGGTGCTCATCACCGGCGAGAGCGGCGCGGGCAAGGAGATCGTCGCCGGGCTGCTGCACCGCTGGAGCCAGCGGGCGCAGGAATCCTACGTGCCGCTCAACTGCGGCCTGCTCGACGACGATCTGGTCGAAAGCGAACTGTTCGGCCACAAGCGCGGCGCCTTCTCGGGCGCAAGCGCCGACAAGGAAGGCCTGTTCGAACTCGCGAGCGGCGGCACGCTCTTCCTCGACGAAATCGGCGAACTGCCCGCGGCCTGTCAGGCAAAGCTGCTGCGCGTGCTCGATTCGGGCGAATTCCGTCAGCTCGGCGCCACCGCTCTGCGCCGCACCAACGCGCGCGTCATCGCCGCAACGCACCGCGACCTCGACGCGCTGGTGGCCGACGGCAAGTTCCGCCACGACCTGCTGTACCGCCTCAACGTCGTGCACATTCCGGTGCCGGCGCTGCGCGAGCGGCCCGAGGACATTCCGCTGCTGGCCGACTACCTGATCCGCCGAAGCGCGCGCGGTGCCGCACAGCTGCCGGACATTACGCCGGCCGCACTCGCACGGCTGACCGCCTACACGTGGCCCGGCAACGTGCGCGAGCTGCGCAACGCCGTCGAGCGGCTCGTCGCATTCGGCGACGGGCAATCGATCGACGAGGACAGCGTGTGTGCGATTCTGCGCCTGCCGGTCGCGACGCCGCCCGCCGCCAAAGGGCCGAGCACGTTCTCCGGCATCGTCGCCCTGGAAGACTTCGAGCGCGACTACGTCACCTGGGTGCTGGCGCAACTCGACGGCAACGTCAGCGCTGCAGCGCAGGCGCTCGGCGTGTCGCGCTCCACCGTCTATCGCTACCTGCGCTCGACGGCCGCGGCGGAATAAGCCGTCCCGGGAAAACTCAGCTGCCGGACAGGTTCCGGCACACCTTCTGCAGCGCGCCGATCAGCTGCGCCTGCTCGGCCTCGTCCAGCCCCACGAGCGCCTTTTCCCGCACCGCCGTGCCGGCCTCCGCGATGATGTCGAGTTGCGGCCGGGCCGCGTCGGTCAGATACAGGCGGTGCGCTCGCCGGTCCGCCGGGTCAGTGCGCCGCTCGACCAGCCCTTCCGATGTCAGCTGGTCGATCATGCGCACCAGCGTCATCGGCTGGATCTCCAGCAACTCCGCCAGATCCACCTGCCGGATCCCTTCGTTGCGCTCCAGATGAATCAACATCCTCGCCCGTGCGAGCGTGAGAGGGCTGCCCTGCAGGCCAGCCGTGAAGGAATGCCGCATCAGGCGTGCGGCGTCTGCAAGCAGGAGGCTGAAACCAAGTTCGATGCGCGTCACGGAATGATCGTCGTGATAATAAGTTGCGCTGATTATAACGTTCAAGGGAGGGGGCTTGGCGTGGCTTAATGCGCCAGGCCCCGCGCCGCAGCGTTAACCGGCAGATTCATCGACAGACCGCCCGGCCGAGACCGAAGCCTTCGATCTGGCCAGAAGCACCAGGCCAAACACGCCGGCAACAAACAAGGAAAAATCTTGAGGTACCCCGAGCAAGAATGCAGCCTGAGCGCCGACGAAGCACCACAGTACCGGCACAACGAAAGGGCTTCTCGGATAGCTTGGCACGAGGAACGCCAACAGGCCGATAGTGAATAGCGTGGTTGGGCAAGGCAGGCCAAAGGTTGGCATGTACGGGTAGGAATGCCCGGCGTACCAAGACCAGAGCGGATAAACGACGAGCGCGAAAACCACCAGAGCCAAACCAACAATTGAACGAGCGCCTCCTTGCCACGAGAAGCGAAGTCGGCGCCGGACGACCCCCTGCCACAGAAAGGTCAATGCGCCCGCAAATGACGCTCCAGAAAACACGTAAGCAAGCGGATTGATACGCGAGAAGAACGCCAAGTGGTATGCAAGCGCTAGCCACGCCCACAGGACCCCGAGAATGCCCGCGATCACCACGCCGGACCAGGTACGCGGCCAGATCACAAGCGTAAGTGCCGTAACCGCGAGAGCGAGCAGAAGCACTTGCGCTGGCCATACCGCGTCATTGTATGCACGGAAGACCTCGTAGAACTGCTCAGCGGAAAACGGTAGGGGCATGGGTGCTGCTGGCTAGCGTGGAAATAACTGGACTGCAAAAGCGCAGTTCATCACGTCCGGTTGATTGCAGGTTCAGGCATGGAGCACGCTATTGATGAAAGATACAGCGAAGGGCGCGACATACCAAAGCACAATCGCTACGAATGCCAAACGAAGAAGGCCAACAAGCCCTCGCACAATTCGAAGGGAATGCTGCTGCCAACGATAGACACAGTACGGGCCACCGAACGAGACCCAAAAAGCTGGCCCGACGATGCTAAGCGCGACGATCCATTCTGACACGCTGGTCGGGTGAATCGTCACTGTACCGAGACCGGCGCATGCGAGAGCAAACCAATACGGCGACCAATGCCTTCTCTGGAGCGAAACGCCAAGAGTTTTGGGTTCGATATCCATGAGTGCCTAACCTAGAGTTAGCCGGCGCAGCGCCCAGCGACCGAAGAGAGCGGGGCTGAGCGCCATGTAAGGCTTCACGGGGGATGATTAATTGAAGCTCACTGGGTCTGGACCCCTTTTCGCGCTGCGGATAACGACCGTTCCAGCGAGTTTGTCGTGCCACCCCTGCTTCTTACGATCGAAGGCTACCCAAAGGATGCCAAGGCCGAAAGGAACGGCTGAAACTATGTATGCGAAATAGCGTCCGACAAGTTGGCCTGGTGAAGCGGCCTGGCCTGATGCTGCGTCGACGATTCGCGCGGAGATTGCCATTTTTCCCGGAGTGGCCTGCTTCATGATCCAGAACGTAATGATTGCAATTGCCGGAAGGACCCATGAGATCAGGAAGTCGGCCGGCCCCGCAACGATGCCAGATTGCTCTGCATCAAAGTAACCCCAGCCGTAGATTCCGATGAGTGCGGGAAAGGTTATAAGCATTAGTAGCAGTGTGTCGATTAACGTAGCCCCAGTACGCGCCCAAAACCCTGCGTATTCCAGTTCAGTATTGTCCAAGTCGTTTTCTCCTTCGCGATAATGTGGATCGTTCATGCTTAACGTGCTAGCTCAGGGGCGCGCCGCTTGCGGCGCGTCCCTTGGAGCGGCGGGTTAGGAATCGGCTTCACTGCAGCGACGCGCGGTAAATAGTCCCGTCCTTTCCACCAACCAAAGCCACCGCCCCCGTCCGAGATACTGTTAGCGACGAGATTTCCGTGGGCACGATCTGCTCCTTGACGAGTTTTCCTGTAGCCACGTCCCACGTAAGCAGCCTTCTGTCCTGCCCGCCCGATATGACGCGTCGCCCATCTGGAGAAAACCGTATTGCTCTGACGTCCATGGTGTGCCCGGTCATTCTCCGAAATTCAACGCCGGTAGTAAGCTCCCAGACCACTAGAGTCTTCCGATCGATACCGTAGGAAACCGCGAGATTGCTGCCTATCGCCATGGCAAGTGGCCCGCCTTTGTATGCTTTGCTTTGGATGGCCGACAACTGCTTACATGTCGATAAGTCCCACGTTCGGATGCTTTTGTCTTGGCTAGCAGAGATGGCATTCTTACCGTCATTGAAGAAGGCCACACTTGTCAACGCGTACATGCGCTCATGCCCGATCAGCTGGCATATGGATTTCCCTGTAGCGCGATTCCAAAGTATCAACGCGCCCCCTTGACCCGCAGAGAGAATGGTATCGCCTCGCGGAGATACCGAAACGGCATTGATCCCCCATGGATGTTCTAGGAGCCGAATTGCGCTACTCAGCGTCTTCAAATTCCAAATCTCGACGGCCTTGTCTTGGCCGCCTGAAACAGCAAAGGCTCCGTCGGGAGTGAATTTCACATCAAAGGTCGGGTAGAGATTAGCAACGTGGTGTGCGTTGAAGTGCGCCAGTTCCTTATTGGAGGCGACGTCCCAGAATCGGATTCCATCGCTTTCGCTACTAGATAGGACTTTCGTTTCATCCGGCGAGAACGCGATTGCTGTTACCCACGCTGCATGGCCGCGCAAGATCGGGGTTACATCGTCTGCTGCAAGCGACGATTGCGTAACAGCGACAAGCGCCACGACAAACAGCGATGTACGAACGTTCATTCCGAAGATAGGAATGTCGGTCATATCGAGATCCCCAACGACGGTGTAGGAAAACCCGATTTCCGGGCAAGCGATCGGTGTCGGCGATAGCCGACGATGTCTTGTTCGTCATTTTGCGGTCCGGATCAGCCTGAGTCCGTCATGCGTTCGGTTTCCGTCGTTCGCGCCCGGTGCTCCCGTATGCGTAGCGGCGTGCTGCCGTGGCGTGCCCCGCTCATTGTGCATACCCGTGGTGCGCCAGCTTCTCGATGTTGTGCACCAGGCAGTAGAGCTTCCACTGCCCGTCGACCTTGCATCGGCCGCGCAATGTGAAGCGATGGAGCCGCTTGTTGTTTCTCAGATTGCCGAAGACCGGCTCGACGGTGGCAAAGCGCGCGGTGATCATGCGCTTGCCGGTGTCGGTGTCGATCCGCCGTTTCATCCGCTCGGTGTGGCTCTCTTCACTGGCGCGCTTGCCCTGGAAGAAGGCGACCTGGCGCGTCTTGGTCTTGTCGGGGGTGCGCAGGCACTGGTCGCGCAGCACGCACGGCACGCAGTCGCGCTCGGCGCCGCGAAACTTCATCGCCGCATAGCCGTTAAAGGTGCAGTTCGAGCCGTTCGAGTACAGCTTCTTGCCGGCCGGGCAGACGCAGTGCGAGCCGTCGTCGGCCAGCGTGAAATCGGCAGGCCGGAAGCAGCGCGTCTTCTTGTCCGCCTTCCGTTTGTCCCACAGCGGATCGGGCTGTGACTCGCCTGCCCGGCATATCGGGCGTCTCGGCTGCGGTATTCGTTGTCGCAGACGTAGGCGTCGATGCCGGCGTCGGCCAGCGCCTTGAGGTTCGCTTCCAAATGGTAGCCCGCGTCGGCACAGATCGTCGTGTCGGGCGTGCGGAACGGCGCAGTCGCCTCGACCACCGGCAGGAGCTGTTCCTGCTCGGAGCCCGTGCCGTGCGCCTGGGCGTCGACGACGATCTGGCTCTTCGCATCGACCGCGGCCACCCCGGTGTAGCCCTGGATCACGCCTTTGCCGGTAGCCATCTTGGCCGACTCATTGTCGGTGCGATTGCTCAGCCGCGGTTTGCCTTTGGCGCTGCGCCGCTCGTCGGGATGCGCGTCCAGCCTGGCGCGGATCTTCGCCGCTTCGGCCTTGAGTCGTTCCACAGTATGCGCCGCGCGTGCGGCCTCGGCGTCTTCGCCGTTCATGTCGGCCGTGGCGTGGCTGACCATGATGCGCTTGACCGCCGTCTCCATCTTGTCGGCCTCGCGCATGAAGTCTGCACGGGTACCGCTTCTGGCCTTGCTCGCGTTGGCCGGAAGCTTCACCCCATCGATGGCAAAGAGTTCGCGTCCGATCAATCCTTGCCGATCGCAAATCATCAGCACCCGGGCAAAGATCCGGGCCGCTTCGTCACCGAGTTCGGCGACGAAGCCGGCGATCGTCGTGAAGTGCGGTGCGCTGTCGCCCGAAACCGCCATGAACAGCACGTTGTCGCGGCAGGCCGTAGCGATCGCACGCGAACTCACCAACCCGCGCGAGTATCCGAGCAGCACGATTTTGAGCAGCACGGCCGGTGAGAACGCCGGCGCGCCCGTCGTGTCATTGCGGCAGCGCGCGTGTAGCCCCGAAAGATCGATCTCGTGGTCGACCAGATGACAGAGTGCGTGCTCTAAGCTCCCCGCAATCACCTGCCGGTCGAAGTCCACCGGGATCATCTTGAGACCATAGTCGGGCGTCTTGAAGCGGGGCATCGCGGAACTCCGGGAGGCGTCGCCGAATTATACCGGAGGCATTGGCGTGTGCGCCGCGGCCGGGGTTTTTCTACAGCCTCAACGTTTGAATTCACCGGACCTTGCGCGGCTTTATGCGCAAGGTCCGGTGGAATGAGGGGTTAGGCATTTTCTCGCCCTTTGACACGCTCCTTGCGCCACTGTTCGAGCAGCTCGGTGTTTCCTGACGCCACTTGGATAAGCATTTGCAGTGACAGGACTGCACCGGGAACAATGCCTTCTTCATCAATTTCCTGCCCATCGAAGCCTGGATTGGTCGGAATCTCGACATTGACGACCCACCACACGCCGATCTTGCGTAGTAGCGCTACAAGAGCATCGAACTGAGCCTCGTGGGCAGACTCGACCTGCCCCGTAACGACGGCGAAGAGCTGGTGAGCGAGTAGATTGCGTGTTTTCTTAAGCTGCTCGAAGGTTGCCAAGTCTTCGTTATCTATAGCGTCGTTCTCGCGCAGCCATTGAAGAGATGCATAGAGCGGGCTCTTATTTTTGGATAAGACCTTGGATCGGTACTCGGGCTCGACAGTCGGTCCATTCTCATCAAACCCGTTCGTGTAGTAACCACGAATGTCGTCCACAACAGAGTCCTTAAGGATCTCAAACGTAGTGATAAACATCGTCGCCAAAAAGAGAGATGGCCTAACCACATCCGGGTCTAGAAACCGCTCCCACTGGTCAGCAGTGTCGCTCATAAAATGCCTAACGTATGGTCGACACCAAGTGTCGGCGTAAAAGTGTTATTGGACATGGCGGATAAACCGGCAACGGCTGGCAAGTCATTGGTCTAGCAGGTATCATGTGTATATCCATACAGCATACTGTCCGATAACATGGATCAAGGCCTTTCTTCTGTCGGTTCGACTGCGCCGCGCTTGCTCGATCTTGTTCGGGATCGGCTGCGCCTCAAGCACTACAGCCTGCGTACGGAGCAGGCGTATGTTGGTTGGATCAAAAGATACATCATTCATCACGGTCGGCGCCATCCAAAGGACATGGGAAAGCGGGAGGTTGAGGCATTTTTGACCTCTCTCGCAGTGGAGCGCGACGTGAGTGCGGCGACGCAGGGGCAGGCTTTGTCAGCGATCCTGTTCCTTTACCGGGAGGTGCTGGAGCAGCCCTTGCCGTGGCTGGATGAGGTGACGCGGGCGAAGCGGCCGGCGCGCTTGCCTTCGGTGATGTCGCGCGAGGAAGTGCAGCGATTGATTGCGGCGGTGGATGACCCTTTGCTGGGGTTGATCGTCTCGCTGTTGTACGGGACGGGCATGCGTTTGCTCGAAGGGCTGCGCTTGCGGGTGAAGGACGTCGACTTCGGGCGCGGCGAGATCGTGGTGCGGGAGGGGAAGGGCGACAAGGATCGCGTGACGATGTTGCCGGGGAGCCTGACCGAGCGCTTGCGCGTGCAGGTTTCTGTGGTGCGTGCGCTTCATGCGGCGGAATTGCTGGCGGGCCGGGGGGATGTCTGGTTGCCGCATGCCTTGGCGACGAAATATCCGTCGGCTGCGACTTCGTTGGGGTGGCAATACGTGTTTCCGGCGGCGGGGCTGTCGGTGGATCCGCGCTCGGGGGCGGTGCGGCGTCATCACGTCGATGAGAAGCGGGTGCAACGGGCGGTGAGGGCGGCTGCCGCGCGTGCCGGGATCGTGAAACCGGTGAGTCCGCACACGCTGCGGCACTCCTTTGCCACTCACGTGCTCGAGGCCGGCTATGACATCCGCACGGTGCAGGAGTTGCTCGGACATGCGGATGTGTCGACGACGATGATTTACACCCACGTCTTGAACCGGGGAGGGCGCGGTGTGCGGAGTCCGCTCGACTTGACGGGGTGAGCTGTGCGGGTGTCGCAATTTCAGACAGTGTCTGAATTTGCGAATCGCACGGTACCTGCCGTGTCGCGCATGGCGGGGCCCGGCGTGCGGGTCAGTTTGCGGTGGGGCGGTGTCTGTATTTCAGACACCGCCCCGTTTCATTTTGGCCGGGCGCTTTCCGCTATTGCGTGCTGCAAGTGCTTGTAAAAAAAGATTTAAGGCCCGTAAGGCGAAAGCAGGCATTGCTCTTGCTGTGATTCGTTTGGAGACGTTTGAAATCAAACAATCAGAAGGGGCGCAAAAGATGCGAACGAGAGCGTGGGCCGGGTGCCTGGGGGTGTTGACGTTGGCGACTGCGGCGGGAAGTGCGGTCGCGGGGCAGTGGCGTGACGGGGCGGAGCTGTACCAGAAGGTGTGCGGCCACTGTCACGAGGCGAACGTCGGGCCGGTGCTGAAGGGGCGCGGCCTGCCGCCTGAGTACATCCAGCGTGTCGTGCGCATGGGCAACCGGGCGATGCCGGCATTTCGGCCGACCGAGATCGACGATGCGACGCTGGCGGATGTCGCGCGCCGGATCAGCACCGGTGCAGTGCTGGCGCGGGAGTGACCCGATCATGGACAGGCGGAACTTCCTGAAAGGCATGGCGGGGGGCGGAGCGCTGGGGCTGGCGCCGGTGGCAGCCTTGGCGGACGTTTCGGCGTTTCCGGCGGGCGAGCGGCGGGGCGTGATGCTACTCGCGCAGGGCGACCTGCCGCAGGCGATGGCGATTGCGCGCGGGATTGCTGCGGGGGTGGGGGCCAGCCCCGTTGCGGTGGATGCGCGGCAGCTCGGCACCTATGCAGGCATCACGGAGATCCTCGACCGTGCCGCGGGGGCGCGCGTGATCGGGGTGATGGACGACGCATCGGCGGTGATCTTCCAGCAGATTGCCGCGGCACGCGGGGCGGGGCTGGTGATGGATACCCACCGCCGTGTGGGTACGGCGAGCCTGGTTTCCTTCGCGATCAATACCTGACGCAGTGCGCGGCAGACACAAATACAACGGAGACAATCGAATGGGTTCGAAGAGCAAGGCGCTGCCCAAGGGCATCAGTGCGGCGGAGTTCGACAAGGCGGTGCGCGAGATGCGGGCGATCGTGGGCGACGAGCACGTGCTGGTCGACGAGGAGAAGCTCGCGCCGTATCGCAAGATCATGATGCCGGTGCCGGACGAGCAGCACGAGCTGTCGGCCTCGGTGATGCCGGATGGCGTCGAGCAGATCCAGCGCATCATGAAGGTGGCGAACAAGTACCGCGTCCCGGTCTATCCGATTTCGACCGGCAAGAACCTCGGCTACGGTTCCGCTGCGCCAGTGCAGCGCGGGCAGATCGTGATGGATCTGCGGCGCATGAACCGCATCATCGAGGTCGATCCCGAGCTGTGTACGGCGCTGGTCGAACCGGGCGTGACTTACCAGCAGCTTTACGACTATCTGCAGGAGCACAAGCTCCCATTGTGGTTCTCGTGCCCGGCGCCGTCGGCGATCGCGGGGCCGGTGGGCAACATGGTGGACCGCGGCGTCGGCTACACGCCGTATGGCGAACACTTCATGTTTTCGTGCGGCATGGAGGTGGTGCTGGCGGACGGGCAGGTGCTGCGCACCGGCATGGGGGCGATGGAGAACTCGAACACCTGGCAGGTGTTCAAGTGGGGTTACGGGCCGACGCTGGATGGCATCTTCACGCAGTCGAACTTCGGCGTCGTGACAAAGATGGGGATGTGGTTGATGCCGGCACCGCCGGATTTCCGCCCCTTCTGCATCCAGTACCCGAACGAGACCGACATCACCAAGATCGTCGAGGCGCTGCGTCCGCTGCGCATCGCGATGGTGATCCCCAATGCGGTGGTGATCGCGCACACGCTGTGGGAGGCGCCGTGCACGCCGGTGAAGCGCGCGGACTATTACACCGGGCCGGGTGCGATTCCCGATGACGCCGTGAAGAAGATCCAGGCCGACCACAACATCGGCGCGTGGAACGTGTACGCGGGGCTCTACGGCACGAAGGAAACCAACGACGCCAACTGGAAGATCATCGAGGCCGTGGCGGCCGGCACGGGCGGCAAGATCATCACGCAGGAGGCGTCGAAGGGCAGCAAGGCGCTGGAGTACCGCTTCGACCTGATGAAGGGCAAACCCAACCTGGGCGAGTTCGGGCTGTACAACTGGCGCGGGGGCGGCGGCTCGATCTGGTTCGCGCCGGTGTCGCAGGCGAAGGGTTCCGAGACGCTCAAGCAGATGCAGATGGCCAAGACCATCCTCGGCAAGTATGGCTTCGACTACGTCGGCGAGTTCATCGTCGGCTGGCGCGACATGCACCACGTGATCGACCTGCTCTATGACCGCTCGAATCCGGAGCAGATGGAGAAGGCGTATGCGTGCTACGACGAGCTGCTGCATACCTTCGCGAAAGAAGGCTACGGCATGTACCGCGCGAACACCGCCTTCGCGGAGAAGGTCGCGGCGACTTACGGGCCGGTGAAGCGCGACGTCGAGAAGCGCCTGAAGAAGGCGCTCGACCCCAACAACATCATCGCGCCGGGACGGTGCGGCATCAGCCTGTAAGGGGGAAGCATGAAGGAATACAAGCTGTTCATCGACGGCGAGTGGGTGCCGTCGTCGACCGAGACGATCCTGGACGACATCAATCCGGCGACCGGCGAGGTGTGGGGGCGCGTGCATCAGGCCTCGGCCGCGGACCTGGAGCGGGCGATCGCCGCGGCCTACCGTGCGCGCGAAAGCTGGGGCAACACGCTCGCCAACGAGCGCGAGGCGATCCTGCTGCGCGCGGCGGACGAGCTGCAGAAGCGCATTCCCGAGGTCGCGGACGTGCTGATGGACGAGGCCGGCTCGACCTTCGGCAAGGCGATGTTCGAGGCGTCCTTCGTCGTCAATCTGCTGCGCAGCGCCGCGGGCGAGTGCCGCCGCATCACCGGCGAGACGATGCCGTCCGACAGCCCCGGCGTGTTCTCGATGAGCGTGCGCCGGCCGCTGGGCGTCATCGCAGGCATCGCGCCGTTCAACTTCCCCTTCCTGCTCGCGACGAAGAAGGTGGCGCTGGCGCTCGCGGCGGGCAATACCTTCATCCTGAAGCCTGCGACCTATACGCCGGTGACCGGATTGAAGATCGCCGAGATCTTCGAGGCGGCGGGGTTGCCGAAGGGCGTGCTGAACGTCGTGCCGGTGCAGGGCTCGGTGTTGGGCAACAAGTTCGTCGCCGATCCGCGCGTGCGCATGATCACCTTCACCGGCTCGACCGAGGTCGGGCGCGAGCTGTCGGCGGAGGCCGGCCGGCACTTCAAACGAATCACGCTGGAGCTCGGCGGCAAGAGTCCGCTGATCGTGCTGAAGGACGCGGACATCGATTACGCGGTGAATGCGGCGGCTTTCGGCATCTTCCTGCACCAGGGGCAGGTGTGCATGGCGAACTCGCGCCTGATCGTCGAGGCGCCGATCTTCGATGCCTTCTGCGACAAGCTCGCGACCAAGATCAGCGGCTTCAAGGTGGGCGATCCGCGCGATCCGCACACGGTGATCGGGCCGCTGATCGACCGCAAGCAGTGCGCGGTGCTCGACCGCCACGTCGCCGACGCGGTCGCGAAGGGCGCGAAGCTGTTGTCGGGCGGCAAGAGCGAGGGGGCGTTCTACCAGCCGACCATCCTCGCCGGCGTGACGCCCGACATGGTCGTGTTCCGCGAGGAGAGCTTCGGCCCGGCGGTGTCGGTGATCCGCGCCGCGGACAGCGAGGAGGCGCTGCGGCTCGCCAACGACTCGTGTTACGGGCTGTCGTCCGGCCTCATCACCAACGACCTGCAGAAGGCGTTCGACCTGTCGCTGCGGCTGGAGGCGGGGATGGTGCACATCAACGACGCCTCGATCATGGACGAGCCGCACGTGCCTTTTGGCGGGGTCAAGGACAGCGGCATGGGGCGCGAGGGCGGCCATCACTCGATGGACGAGATGACCGAACTCAAGTGGATCACCGTGCAGATGGGGAAACGGCAGTTCCCGTTCTAGCGAGAGTGGAAGGCGTCTCGTAGGGCGGAAAAGCGCAGCGCCTTCCGCCACAGGGCGGTGCAGAGCTGACCATGCGGCGGAAGGCGCCTTTGGCTTTTCCGCCCTACGAGTGCAATGACTTGACGGGATTTGCAGAAATAATCAGGGAGGAGACAAGATGAAAATGAGACAGATCAGCGCAGCAGTCGCACTCGCAATGCTCGCCACCGGCAGTGCCGTCGCGAAGGAGGGCGGCGATCAGTATCCGAACGGCGTCGAAAACTGGTTATCCGGCGCGGCGCCGCCGCCTGGGAATTATTTCCTCAACTACGTCGGCCACTACCGTGGCGAGCTGCGCGACGGCGATGGCGACAAGGTACCCGGCGCGTCGGTGGATGCGTGGTTCGACGCACTGCGTTTCATCAAGATGACCGACACGAAGGTCCTGGGCGGCGACTGGGGCATGCACCTCATCGTGCCCCTCGTGCATCAGGAGGTTAAGCTCGGCGGTGACAGCAAGACGGTGACCGGGCTCGGGGACATCACCTTCAATCCGCTCATCATCGCCTGGCACACCAAGAACCTGCACTGGTTAGTCGCGCTCGACCTCAACATGCCGACCGGAAAGTACAAGTCAGGCGAACCGAGGAAAAGCATCGGAGCGAACTACTGGAGCCTCGAGCCGATCTTCGCGGCGACCTGGCTGTCGGACGACGGCTGGGAGGTGTCGGGCAAGTTCATGTACAACATCAAGCGCAAGAACAAGGACTTCCGCCTCGCGCCGGGCATGCCCAAGATGGATTACGAGTCGGGCGACGAATTCCACATGGATTACCTCGTCGGCAAGCATTTCGGGCCGTGGGCGATGGGGCTTTCCGGCTACTACCTGAAGCAGACCGAGAACGACAAGCTGGAAGGCGAGACGCTGCCGGAAGTGCCGGGCGTGTGGTCGCGCGGACGCAAGGGCGAGGTGTTCGCGATCGGCCCGAGCGTGAGCTACACGAACAAGAGCGGCACAACGTTCATCGCGCAGTGGCAGCACGAGACCGAGGCCGAAAACCGCTTCCGCGGCGACAAGGCGTGGTTCAAGCTGGTGGTGCCGTTCTGAGGCCTGTGGCGTTCACTGCGTGCGATAGACGGTGAGGTGGTCGGTGCCGGATTCCGGCGCCCACACCTCACCCTTCCGGCCGAGGATCTGGCGGATCGCGGCGTTCGATTCGGGCGAGGGGAAGGATTCGAAGCGTTCGCTCACCGGGTCGAAGCGGTGCATAGCGTTCGCGCCGAAGTCGCTGACCCACACATGGTCGCGCTCGTCGACGTACACCGCATAGGGTTTCGGGCCTTCGCCCGGAATCCGCCATGCACGCCATTCCTTCGTCTTCGGGTCGAATCGCGACAACTGGCCCGACTGCCACTCGCTGACCCAGATCCTGCCTGACGAGTCGGACCACTCGCGCCGGGCGCCCTGGTTCGGCGTCGGCGGCTCGATGACTTCGGCCTTGCCGCTGGCGGTGTCGATGCGCGCGATGTGGCTGCCGGCGAGCGAGGCGTAGTAGATCTCGCCGCCGGGCGTGCTGGCGATGCCGTAGGGGCCGCGGCCGCGCGGGGCGTCGAAGACTTGTACGTTGCCGGTCTTGGGATCGAGCCGCCCGTAGATGCCCGACTGGCCGGTGAACCACAGGACGCCCTTGCCGTCGAAGGCGGCGGTGTTGAGGTTCGCATATCCGCTTTCCGGCAGCGGATAGCGCGTGACTTCGAAGGACTTGGGATCGACACGGACGATCGCGTTGAGCCCGCTGTCGGTGATCCACGGCGCGCCGTCGGGGCCGACGATCACGCCATGCGGGGCGGAGCCGCGACCGAGCGGGATGTGGCGCGTCTTGCCGGTGGCGGGATCGAGGACGCCGAGCGCGCCCTGACGCTGGGCGGTGTACCACACCGGCCCGCCTGATTCGGGGGCGGGCGCGATGTCGTGCGGGTGTGCGCCTTCCGGTACGCGGAAGCGCTCGGTCGTCACTGTCGGTGCGGCGTGTGCAGTCAGCGCGACGCTACAGGCCAGCGCTGCAGTCCATGCTTTCCATCGCATCGTCGCTCCTCCGTCGAATGCCCTTACTGCGTGTTGGCGAGCCGGATCCACTCGTCCGGTGCCACGTGCGCGACGACCTCGAAGCCGCCGCGGCCGTCCGGGCGCAGCACTGCCGCGCCGGCCTCCACCGGCCGCCGGTCGGAGACCAGCTTGAACACGTTTCCATGTGCGACCAGCACGGTGTTCGTTCCCTTCGGCGGCGGGGTGGCCATCAGTCGCTTCGCGGCGTCGCGCAGCGCGGCGGTGCCGCCGGCATGCTCGGCGTGGGTCTCGTTGATCAATGCGCGCGTGACGGCGACCTCGCCAAGTCCGAGCAATCGGGCGGTTTCCTGCGTGCGGCAGAACTCGCTCGCGAGGACTTGGCCGACCGGAATCTTCAGCCGCCGCAGTGCTTCACCGACCTGCCGCGCGGTTTCGCGGCCGGCCGCCGAAAGCTGGCGCATGCGCGTTGGGGCGCAGCTTGCCCAGCCGGCATCCTTCGATTGGTCCGACTGCGTCCAGTCCGTCTGGGCATGCCTGAAGTAGAGCACGTAGCCGCCCGTGCGCAGCGCTTCGATCAGCGCGGGCTCGACCGCACGCGCGGCAGATGGCAGCGCCAGCGAAAGGGCGGCAAGGGCGGCAGCCAGACAGCGCAGCAATGACATCCTCGACTCCGGGAAGGTCGATGGTTCCGCTATAGCACAGATCGCGAGCCTTGCCCGGCGCGGCCGTGGCGGGGTCAGCCGAGGTCGAGGACGATCTCCGCGGTGAGCGAGTTCGCGATGAAGCAGCGCTTGTGGGCGCTGTCATGGATTGCGGTGAGGGCGGCCGCGTCGGGCGCCTTGTCGACGAAGGTGACGCGCGGGGAAAGCGTGATGCGCGTGAGGGCCTGCCCCTTCTCGGTCTTGCCGAGCTCGCCGGTGGGCGTATCGGTGTAGCGGGCCACCGGGAATCCCTTCAGGTCGGCAATCGCGAGGAAGAACAGCATGTGGCAGCTCGCCAGCGCGCTGATCACCATCTGCTCGGGGTCGGCGCAGTCCGGGTCGCCGAGGAAGGCGGGGGACGAGGACATGTTGACCTTCTGGCCGCCTGCCAGGGTGCTGACGTGGTTGCGCGAGTAGGTCTTGGGGTCGGTCGCGTGCGGGGTGCGCGACCATTCGATTGCGGCTGAATGCTGCGACATCGTGTGCTTCTCCTCAGCGATATTTCTGGTAGACCGCCCGCGCGTCGGCGTGGGCGCGGTCGAGCGTGCAGATCGACGGATCGTCGTCGTGAAGCGTGAAGAAATCGTCCGCCTGGGCGCGCATCACCATGTCGATGGCGGCCTGGTCTTCGACGTTGTATTTCTCGGTGATCAGGGTCGTGACTTCATCCAGATGTTCTTCGTAGGTCATTTCGTATTCCTTGCCTGCGAACGGAGCATGTAAAGGTATAGGGACTCGACCTTCTCGCGCGCCCACGGCGTGCGCCTTAGGAACTTGAGGCTGGAAGGGATGCTGGGCTCATGCGTGAAGCAGCGGATGGCAATGTGCTCGCCCAGCGACTCCCAGCCATAGTGTTCCACCAGGCGGGTCAGCATGGCTTCCAGCGTGACGCCGTGAAGCGGGTTTCCGCGTTGTGTGTCGCTCACCGATGTTCCGGGAAGATCTTCTGCAGCAGGCTCACGAGCGTCGTGCGTTCGTCTTCGTTGAGGTGCTCGACGAGCCGCTTTTCGTGATCCTGCACGCGTCGCTTGAGCTTCTTCAGCAGGGCGACGCCGTCGGCTGTGAGCACGAGGGAGTTCGAGCGGCGGTCGTTCTCGGCCGGCCGGCGCTCCACGAGGCCGCGGCGTTCGAGGTTGTCGATGACGGAGACGACCGTCGAGCGGTCGAGGTGGGCGGCGCGGGCGAGCTCGGTTTGTTTCAGTCCGGAGTTCGCCTCGATGATTACGAGGATGCCGAACAGGCCGGGGGTGACGTCGAATTCGCCGAGTCCTTCGGAAAAGTCACGGAAGATCGCGATCTGCGCGAGACGCAGCTGGTAGCCGGCCAGGCCGGGCAGCATGCCGAAGTCGAGCCCTTTTTTGTCCGTCGGTTTTTTTTGTGTCATGGAATGAATATGGGGAAAAACAAAACGTTGGGTCTCCCAAGTATGCCGTCCAAACGTTGATAAAAATAGTGGAAGACAAACAATTTGACAGGAAACAATGCGATCGGTAAAGTTTGCTCATCGGGGCGCGTGGTCTACGCGCCAGTTCCAGTCGTCGCAGACGGAGGGTCGGATGGGCGGACAGACGGTTTCACTGGTGATGGCAGGCAGCGGCGGGGCGGGGGTGGTGACCGCGGGCAGCCTGCTGCTGGAGGCGGCGGCACGCGCCGGCTGGTACGCGTACATGACGCG
The DNA here is from genome assembly GCF_001190925.1 of Azoarcus sp. CIB. Lineage (NCBI taxonomy): Bacteria > Pseudomonadati > Pseudomonadota > Betaproteobacteria > Rhodocyclales > Zoogloeaceae > Azoarcus > Azoarcus sp. CIB. Next base: position 3,198,981 of record NZ_CP011072.1, on the reverse strand, counting down.
CTCGTCGGGCCCGCAGATCCGCGGCGGCGAAGCGGCGGTAATGATCCGGCTCGGCACCGAGCCGATCGCCTCGCATGACGACCGCTTCCACCTGCTGGTCGGCGTCGACTGGCAGAACGTCGGCCGCTTTGCTGCCGAGATCCCGCTAGGGGCCGAGAGCCTGATCATCGGCGATCCGGGCGAAGGCGAGACCCCCGAAGTATTCGTGCGCAGCGGCGCGCAGCAGATCGCGCTGCCGATGAAGGCGCTGGCCAAGACAGTCCCCGACGGGCGCCCCAACATGGTCGCCTTCGGCGCCATCGCGGGCATGATCGGCCTCACCGAAGACGTCGTCCTCGGTGTGCTGCGCGACACCCTGAAGCGCAAGGGCGAGGAGGCGATCGCCGCCAGCATCGCCGCCTTCCGCGCCGGCGTCGAAGCCGCCGCCGACTTCCCCGCGGTACCCAGGCTCCCCGCCGGCACGCCGGCCACCAGCGAGCGCTGGAGCATCACCGGCAACGAAGCCACCGGCATGGGCGCGCTGCGTGGCGGCGTGCGCTTCGTCGCCGCCTACCCGATCACCCCGGCGACCGAAGTGCTCGAATGGCTCGCGCCGGCGCTACCCAAGGTCGGCGGCGTGCTCGTGCAGGCCGAGGACGAACTCGCCTCCATCAACCAGATCATCGGCGGCTCCTACGGCGGCGTGCCCTCGCTCACCGCCACCTCCGGCCCGGGCTTGGCCCTCATGACCGAATCGCTCGGCCTCGCGGTGGCCGCCGAAGTGCCCATCGTCGTCATCGACGTCATGCGCGTCGGCCCCTCGACCGGCATCGCCACGAAATCCGAACAGGCCGACCTCAACATCGCCGTGTACGGCCTGCACGGCGACGCCCCGCACCTCGTGCTCGCCCCCACCTCGGTCGCCGACTGCCTGTTCACCACGCAGTGGGCCGTGCATCTCGCCGAAAGCCTGCAGACCGCCGCGATCGTGCTCACCGACCAGGCGATGGGCCAGGCGCGCGCGGTGATGCCGCGCTCGGCCGCGGTCAGCTTCATCGGCCAGCGCGAGAAACCCGCCGCCCTCGAAGCCGGCGTGCACTACAAACGCTACGCCAACACCGCCTCGGGAGTCTCGCCGATGGCCATCCCCGGCATGGCCGGCTACACCTACACCGCCGACGGCCTCGAACACAACGAAACCGGCACCCCCTCGTCGCAAGCCTCCGACCACCAGGCGCAGCTCGACAAGCGCCTGCGCAAACTCACGGGCTATAACTACGGCGACCACTGGGCCGACATCACCGGCGACGAAGACGCCGACACCGCGATCCTCACCTGGGGGTCGAGCGCCGGCCCCGCGCGCGAAGCGCTCGAGCGCCTGCGCGCCGCCGGCCAGCGCGTAAAACTCATCGCCGTGCGCCTCATCTCCCCGGTGCAGCCCGAGAAATTCGCGAACGCACTAAAGGGTGTCGAACGCGTGCTCGTCGTCGAGCAATCGCACAGCGGGCAGTTCCACCGCTACCTGCGCGCGCAGTACGACCTGCCGCGCCAGGTGAAGGCACTGCATCACCCCGGCCCGCTGGCGGTTCGCCCCGGCGCCATCGTCGAACACATCACCCAGTGGAGCTGAGCATGGACGCCTGTGTACAGCAGCGGGACTACACCGCCAAGGACTACAAGTCGGACGTCAAGCCCATCTGGTGCCCGGGCTGCGGCGACTACTCGGTGCTCGCCGCGATCACGCGCGCGCTCGCCACGCTGCAGCTCGCCCCGGAAAATGTCGCGGTGGTATCGGGCATCGGCTGCTCCTCGCGCATCCCCGCCTACACCAGCGTGTACGGCTTCCACGGCGTGCATGGCCGGGCGCTGCCGGTGGCGACGGGACTGAAGATCGCACGTCCCGACCTCACGGTGCTCGTGACGGGCGGCGACGGCGACGGCTTCTCGATCGGCGGCAACCACTTCCTGCACGCCTGCCGCAGGAACGTAGACCTCACCTACATCGTCATGGACAACCAGGTCTACGGCATGACCAAGGGCCAGGCCTCGCCGACCACCGAGCCGGACTGGGAAGGCAGCAAGCTCACCCCCGACGGCGCGGGTATTGAATCCTTCCATCCGCTGGTCGTGGCACTCGCCGCCGGCGCGAACTTCATCGCGCGCTGCTCGAGCAGCGACCCCAACAACGTCGCCGACATCATCACGCAGGCGATCCGCCACCCGGGCTTCTCGCTGGTGCAGGTGCTCAGCCCGTGCGTGACCTTCCGCCCCGAGCAGCAGGAATGGAAGCACATGGTGCGCACCGCGGTGGTGGATGTGACCGACGATGCCGCCCGCGCCGCGCGGCGGCTCATGACCGACGACGGCTTCAACGTCGGCAAGGTGCTGTACAAGGGCGACCGCCCCGCTTACCAGCCCGAGGCGAAGGGCGCGGCGGCGGTGGCCGATCTGGAAGCCGATTTCGCGCTGTGACGGCGATCAGCGCGGGGTGCGAGCCCATCGGGCGCACCCCCAACCCCATCAGAGACAATCATTTCCAAAACAAAGAGGAGATCGACAAATGGCGCTGCAAATCATCGACGACTGCATCACCTGTGACGTGTGTATTCCTGAATGCCCGAACGAGGCAATTACGGCAGGGGGCGAAATCTTTGTGATCGACGCCGCCAAGTGCACCGAATGCGAAGGCCACTACGACACGCCGCAGTGCAAGGAGGTCTGTCCGGTCGATGCGATCGTGGCGCGGGCAGCCTGAAGCCCCGCGCGTATAGAGCGTACCGCGGAAAATCGAAGGCGCCCTCGGCCGCGCGGAGGTCGAGGGCTCTGCCACAACTATCAACCCGGGGCTGAACACGTGAGATTACCAGCTCCGCAACGATGTCTTTTCGGAAGGATATTCTTCCTGCCTGCCCGATTGACCGATGCGCCGTTCGGTCATATAGTTGCTCTGGTTAACGGTTAATCAAGGCAATCATACGGCCCGATGCAAGGATTCTTCAGGTCTTACCTGTCTGTCTATCGGCCCCTGATTCAGGCGCTGAACCAGCTGCTCCACCCCTACGAGCTGTCCTACTCGTTGTGGCAGGTGATGCTCTATGCGCATGAGCACGAGCACGAGCACGCCTCGCTCGTCGAGATTTCCCAGTACTACGGCATCGAAAAGCCGGGCGTTACCCGCAGGGTGCAGCGTCTGGAGGAACTGGGGTATCTGAGCTGCGTTCCGGGCAACGACCGGCGCGAGAAGTCGCTTGCGCTGACGGAGCAGGGGCAGCGCGTCTATTCCGAGTGCCGCGTGAAGATCACTGCGCTGGAGCAACGCATCACCGCCGGAATCGGCGTCGGTGCGTTGGAACAGACGGTCGCCGTCTTCAGGCAGCTGCTCGGCAATCTCAAATAACAATCCCGATCCTCCCCAACATGAAATCGTCACCGCTGTGGACCCGCGACTTCCTGATCGTCGCGGGCGTGAACTTCTTTCTGGCCCTGGTCTTCTACATGCTGATCGTCGTGGTCGGCGCGTATGCCATCGAGGCATACGGTTCCTCGCTGAGCGAGGCCGGTCTGGTCGCCGGCATCTTCGTCATCGGTACCCTGTCGGGGCGGCTGGTCATCGGCCAGCTCATCGACGTCATCGGCAGGAAGAAAACCCTCATCTTCGGTACGGCGGCTTTTGCGCTCACCACCTGCCTGTATTTCCTGAGCGATTCCGTGTCGACGCTGATCCTGGTGCGCTTCCTGCACGGGGTGGCGTTGGGCGTGGGCAGCACGGCTGCCGGTACTGCGGTGGCGCATATCATCCCGCCGGACCGCAAGGCCGAGGGCATCGGCCACTTCAGCCTCAGCACGACGCTATCGTCGGCGATCGGACCCTTCCTGGGCCTGTGGCTGCTGCAGCACGCGAGCTTCGAGTGGATATTCGCCACCTGCGTGGCCGTGGGGGGCCTCGGCCTGCTGGCGGCGACCTTTCTGCGGGTGCCCGAGCTCGACGCTGCGCACCGGGAAATCCGTGGATTCGAGTTCTCGTTCGGCCGCCTGCTCGAGCGCCGCGCGATTCCGATCGCGGTGGTAACCTTCTTCGCCGGGCTGTGCTATGCGAGCGTGCTGGCCTTCATCAATGTCTACGCGGTCGAACTCGATCTCGTGACGGCGGCGAGCTACTTCTTCATCGTGTATTCGGCGGTGGTGTTGTGCTCTCGCCCGTTGACCGGCCGCCTGTTGGACCGGAAGGGTTCGAACGTCGTTGTCCTGCCGTGCTGCGTGCTCCTCGCGGTCGGCATGGTTCTGCTCGCGAACGTTCACACGGCGGGAATGCTTTTAGCCGCCGCGGCATTGATCGGGCTGGGATTCGGCAATCTGCAGTCGGCGTTCTACGCCGTCGCCGTCAAGCTGGTCACACCGCAGCGCATGGGGCTGGCGACCTCGACTTTCTTCATTTTTCTGGACGCCAGTCTGGGCTTTGGCCCCTATCTCCTTGGCTTCGCCATCTCGCATATCGGCTACCGCAACCTGTATTGGGGGATGGCGGCGCTCGCCATCCTGTGCATGGGCGCGTTCTACCTGCTTCATGGCCGGCATGTGGTACGTTTGCTCGCCTCGGGACCCGCCCATTGAGGCGGATCGTCGGGCCGGCTAGCGATAGACGAGGACCGGGATGCCGCAGTGGGTGAGCACCTTCTGTGTCTCGCTCCCCAGCTCAGTGGCCGCCGGCGCCCGGTTCGACGACCCGGGTGGGCCGGGGCGCGAGCCAGATCACCGAGGCAGCGAGGATGAAGGCGATGCCGATCGCCCACATCACCTGGTTGGTTGCGAGCATCACGCTCTGGCCGGTGACGAGGTAGTCGATTGCCTGGTTGACCGCGTCGGGCGTCATGCCCGATTGATCCAGCATCGTGCGCACGCTTTGGTCGGCGTCGGCCAGCCCCACCAGTTCGGCGTGGTTGCGCGTGATCTGGTTGTCCCAGCTCGTCGTCACGAGCGAGGTCGCGAAGGCGCCCGAGAGCGTGCGCAGGAAGTTCATGATGCCTGCCGCCGAGTCCATCTCCGCCTCGTCGACGCTGGCGAGCGCGAGCCCGGTGGTCGGGATGAAGAAGAAGGGCAGGGCGAAGCCCATCACGATCAGTGGGATCGCGACGTCCCAGAAACCCATGTCGGTCGTCGCGATGGTGCGCCACAGGGTGACGACGCCCATCCAGATCACGCCGGCGAACACGAGCTTGCGCGAATCGACCTTCGTTGCCGCGTGCGCGACGATGGGGGCGACGAAGAAGGCCGTGACGCCGGTCCACGCGGTCGCGAGACCGGCCTGCGTCGCCGTGTAACCCATGAAGTTCTGCAGCCACAACGGGGTCAGCACATTCACGCCGAAGAAGGCGGCAAAGGCCAGGCTGATGGTGAGCACGCTGACCGTGAAGCCGCGGTGGCGGAACACGCGCAGGTCCACCACCGGATGCTCCTCGTGCCATTCCCAGATGATGAACGCGGCGAATCCCACCGTGGCCGTGACGGCCAGGCCGATGATCAGGTTCGACGAGAACCAGTCGAGGTTCTTGCCTTCGTCCAGCATCAGCTGCAGCGACCCGACCCAGATGATCAGCAGCACCAGTCCGACGATATCGATGCCGTTGCGCGACAGGGCGTCGCCGTAGCGCTTGAGCAGCTTCCATGCGAAGAAGGCGCAGCCCAGTGCGATCGGCGCGTTGAGCAGGAACACCCACGACCAGCTGTATTCGTCGCACAGGTATCCGCCGAGGATGGGGCCGACGACCGGGGCGACCAGCGTGGTCATCGACCACAGGCCGATCGCTGCCGCCGACTTCTCCTTCGGGAAGATGCGCATCAGGAGCGTCTGCGACAGCGGCATCAGCGGTCCACCGCACAGACCCTGGAAGACGCGCGCGACGACCAGCACGCCGATCGAGTTCGCCAGTCCGCACACGACCGAGAACACGCCGAACAGGATCATCGAGCCGACGAACACGCGCACCGAGCCGAAGCGCGACGACAGCCACCCCGTCAGCGGCACGGTGATCGCCTCGCCGACCGCGTAGGCGGTGATCACCCACGTCCCCTGGCTGGTGGCCGCGCCGAGCGCGCCGGCGATGTTCGGCACGGCCACGTTGGCGATCGTCATGTTCAGCACGGCGATGAAGTTGGCCGCCGCGAGCATCAGGGCGGCGAACCACAGCTGGCCGCCGGTGAGGGCGGCGGCCTCGCGGGGCAGGCTGGCTGCAGGTGAGGCTTGGCTCATTGGGCGCGCTCCGCTCAGTTCTGCCGCGTGTCGATTTCTGCGTTCATCGAGAGGCCCACCTTGAGCGGATGGCGCTCCAGCTCCTCCGGGTTCAGCTTGATGCGCACCGGCAGGCGCTGCACGACCTTGATCCAGTTGCCGGTCGCGTTCTGCGCCGGGATCGCCGAGAAGGCCGCCCCCGACCCGCCCGAGAAACCCTCGACGGTGCCGCTGTAGCTCACCGAGCTGCCGTAGAGGTCGGCGCGCAGCGTCACCGGCTGGCCGACGCGCACCTTCTCGAGCTGCACCTCCTTGAAGTTGGCGTCGACGTGCATCTCGGCGACCGGCACCACGGCCAGCAGCGGCGCGCCGGCCTGCACGCGCTGGCCCAGCTGCACCTGGCGCTTGGCGACGATGCCGTCCACCGGGGCGCGGATCACCGTGCGTTCGAGGTCGATCGCGGCCTGGTCGCGGCGTGCCCGCGCCAAGGCGATTTCGGGGTTGTCGTCGCCGGTCGTGCCGGCGATCAGCGTGGCATTGGTCTTGCGCGCGCCGTGCGCGGCGTCGAGGTTGGCGCGCGCCTGGGCGGACGCGGCCTGCGCCCCGGTGAGGGCTGCCTGGGCGCCGGCGAAGGCGTTCTGCGCGCGCGTGAGCTCGTCGCCGGACACCGAACCCGATGCGGCGAGCGCCTCGCGGCGCTTCAGGTCGATTCTGGCACGCTCGAAGTCGGCCTCGGCCGATTTCAGCTCTGCGGCGGCCCGTCGCACATCGGCCTCGCGTGCAGTGACCTGCGCGGCGAGGCTGCCGTCCGTGGAGAAGTAGCCTTTCACTCGACGTTCGGCGCGGCCCAGATCGGCTTCGGCCTGAGCGAGCGCGAGGCGGGCGTCGGTCGGGTCGATCCTCACCAGCACGTCGCCCTTCTTCACCGCCTGCGTGTCGGTGACCAGCACTTCGCTGATGGTGCCGCCGACCGAGGGCGTCACCTGCGCGATTTCCACCGCGGCGTAGGCATTGTCGGTGGAAACGAAATGCGAGGCGTGCAGGAACCAGTACGCGGCCGAGGCCGCAGCGGCCAGGCCGACGACGGCAGCGAGGCCGATGAGTTGCGTCTTGCGGCGTTGTTCCTTGGGGGAGGCCATGGTCGTGTCGGACATCGTTCGTTCAATCCTTTTCAATTAGATGGCGTGGTGACGGTAGCCGCCGCCCAGCGCGCGTTTGAGCGCGACATCCACGGCGAAGGCGCGCGACTGGAGGGTGGCGAGGTTGCGCTGGCTGCCGAGCAGGGTGTCTTCCGCGAAGAGCACCTCGAGGTAGTTCGCCAGCCCGCCCGCATAGCGGTCGCTGGCTGCGCGATGGGCCTCGCCCGCGGCCGTTACCGCCTCCTGACCCTTGTTCAGCTGCGCCGTCAGTGCCTTCTGGCTCAGCCCTGCGCTGGCGACTTCCTCCAATGCCCGGGCGACCGTGCGGTTGTAATTCGCGACCGCTTCGTCGTAACCGGCGGCCGCGCCGCGCAGCTCGCCTTGCAGACGCCCGGCGGTGAAGATCGGCAGCGAAATCGCCGGTCCGACGCTGCCGATCGTGGAACCGCCCTGGGTGAGCATGTCGAGCCCGAAGGACTGGACGCCGATGACGGCCGCGAGATTCACGTTCGGATAGAACTCGGCCTTCTTCTGCTCGATGCGGTGCGCCTGCGCCTCGGCGATCAGGCGTGCGGCGACGATGTCGGGGCGCCTGCCCAGCAGATCGGTCGCAAGCTCCGCGGGCAGGCCGAAGTCGTTCGACAGCTGCACGGCGGGGCGCCCGATCGCCAGCCCGCGATCGGGACCGGCGCCGAGCAGCGCTGCGAGGCGGTTGCGCTGCAGGCCGATCTGTTCGTCCAGCGCCAGCAGTTCGCCTTCGACGCCCGCGAGCCGTGCGCGGGCTTCATTCACGCTGCCCGTCGTCTCCAGACCGTTGTCGAAGCGTTCGCTGAACAGCGTCAAAGTCTTGCGCCGGACCTCGACCGACCGCGCCACCGTATCCCGCACCGCGAAGATTCTGGCAAGTTCGGCGTAGTCCGCGGCGACGGCCGCTGCCAGAGACAGGCGCGCCTGCGCGTGTTCGGCGCGGCTGGCGTCCAGCTGCGAGGTCGCGGCAGCGAGTCCCGCACGGTTCTTGCCCCAGAAATCCAGTTCCCAGCGCAGGTCCAGCGTCGCGCGGCCGTAATCGTTCCAGCCGTCGGGCGTCATCGCCTTGGGGGTCAGGTAATTGGAGCTCAGCCGATCGCCGGTCACGGAAACCCCCGCGCTCACCTGTGGCAACAGCGCGGCGCCGGCCACCTGGCCGGCGGCCTCGGCGCGGCGCACGCGAGCGACGGCGGCCTGCATGTCGGGCGAACCGGTGAGCGCCTCGTCGACGAGCGCGTCGAGCTGCGGGTCCTGGTACGCGCTCGACCAGCGGTCGGCAGGCCACGCCAGCGCAGGGGCGTCGAATGCCGCCGCGGTCGCATAGTCGGACGCGGGGCGGGGGAAAAACGTGGAGGACAGCGCAGGAATCTGCGCACACCCGGAAAGGGTGAGCAGGGCGGCCAGCAGCGCAGCGCTGGCGGTCAGTCTCGGCCGGGGGGCAGGGAAGGGGGCGGAGCAATGCATCGGGAGTGTCTCGCTCTAAATCACAACCGTACAGTACGGTACAGGTATGAAGTATAGCAGCGTGGTGCTAAAATCGTACTCAGCGGTTCACTTTTATTTTTGAGGGCGACCCATGAAGACCAAGACCGAGGCAAAGCGCCAGGCCATCCTCGACGAGGCGGCGCAGGCCTTCCGCGAGCTCGGGTTCGAGGGCGCCTCGATGTCGGAGATCTGTGCCCGCGTGGGCGGCTCCAAGGCGACGCTCTACAACTATTTCGCGTCGAAGGACGAGCTGTTTTTCGAGGTGATGACTCACTCGTGCGAGGCCGAGTTCGAAGCCGCCCACCTGTCGATCGATCCGAACACCGACGACATCCGCGAGTCGCTGCGCCACTTCGGCGAGCGTTTTCTAGGCTTTCTCTACTCCCCGGAAGTGCTGGCCAACCGCCACCTGTCGATTGCCGAATCCGGGCGGACCAAGCTCGGGCACCTGATGTACGAACGGGGCGTGCTGCGCAGTCAGAGGTTGATCGCGGATTTCCTCCAGGCGGCGATGGCGCAGGGCAAACTGCACCGCGCCGACCCGATGCTGGCGACGAAGCACTTCTATGCCTTGCTCGAATCCGAGCTGATCGACGGCTTCCTGTTCCAGTTGCCGGGGAGTGTCGGCGAGGAGGAAATCCGCGGTGTGACCGCGCGGGCGCTGGATGTGTTCATGGCGGCCTATGGCCCCTGCGAACGGGGAGTCTGACCGGTTCAAAGGTGCAACGATCCGCCCCCCCCGGGCGTCCCGCCCCGTAGCGCTCAGTTCTCGACCAGTTCCTGCTCGGGAGATTCCGCTTCGAGTCCGCCGAAGCGTTGGTAGTAATAGGCCGCTGCGGCCGGCAACGGCCCGCTGGGTGTTTCGCAGACCGCCATCAGGTGCTGCTGCGCGTGCCGCCAGGTGATGCGGTAGATGTCGCGGGACAATGCACGCGCGGCAGTGCCGCTCCAGTCACGCGGCATCAGTTGCGCGGGCAGCTGCGGGTCGTGCAGCAGCGCCCGGCGGAACTCATGCATCGTCAGCGTCTGGATGAGGAAGCACTGTTCCGGATCGAGGTTGCGCGTGCTGCGTAGCGAGCGCAATACGGGCCGCATACGGTCCGAGAACTCCCGGTAGGTCGCCTCGATCTCGTCGAGATTCCAGCATTCGCGCGCGAGGTCCTGCAGCGGCCGGGTCGATAGCGCGCCGAGCGTCGCCGCCTGCATCGGCACGACCTTGTCCTGCGTGCCGGTGTCCTGGAGGATTTCCGTCAGCGTCGCGGTGTCGGCGGACGGGTGTCCCATCACGCCCGGCGCGATGTTGCCGTAGCCTGCCCACGACAGTTCCTTGCGCAGCGTGTCGCGCTCGGGCGAACCCAGCGTGGAGGGCAGCAGGACCAGTTGCCATTCCCCGTTCCAGCTCTCCTGCGGCGTGTCGTAGATGCGGCGGTAGGCGTGCTCGAAGCGCCGCCTGCCGGAGGCCGTCAGGCTGTAGTAGCTCTTGCGCCCGATCTGTTCCGATTCCAGCCAGTTGTCCTGCGACAAGCGATACACGCTGGTGCGCACCATGCGCTCGTTCAGGCCCAGCGGCTCGACGAGCCGGATGAAGCTGCCGAGCCAGACGGTGCCTCCGTGCGGGGCGATGAAGTCGCCGTACACGGTGATGATCAGGGAGTTCGCGCGCACCCGGTGTTCGGCCAGGTAGTCGCTGATCCACTGTTCCAGGAAACGGCTTTTCATTGTTTTTGCACCGTTATTTCGTATGTCCGCGGGGCGCGAGCGTGATGGGGTCGGTCGATTCTAACGCCATGTCGGAAGCACGGGAAATGAACGCGCGGTGGAGTCCGACGAAAGGCGCGCGGGGCTATTCTGCGTTATTGATGCAAATCAAACAATGAGGAAAAAAGCGATACAGAAAGCTTGACCATACGGCGATCAGTTTGTATCGTGAACGCAAGACGTCGGGGCTTGGACGTCGGTAGCGGCAGGCGACACAAATCCGGTTTGCGAGGTGGACGATGCGGCACGATGCGGTTTCGATGGCGGATGCTCACGGGATGTACGACGTGGACCGGTGGACCGACGGCGCTGCGGTCCGCGCCGAGGACAGCGTGGCCGAGGAAGTGCCGGTCGCACTGGTGTACAACGGGTTCTCGCACGCAGTGATGATGGCCACGCCGCAGGACCTCGAGGACTTCGCCGTCGGTTTCAGTCTGAGCGAGGGCATCGCCGGCAACGTCCGCGAGATCCTCGACATCGAGGTCGTCGAGCACGCGCACGGGACTGAAGTGCAGATGCAGCTGGCGGGCGAGCGCTTCGCTCAGCTACGGGCACGCCGTCGTGCCATGACGGGGCGCACAGGTTGCGGCATCTGCGGCGTCGAAAGCCTCGATCAGCTTGCCTGTCGCCCGATCACCAAGGTCGGCGCCACGGGAATGCTCGATGCGGGCGCCTTGCAGCGCGCCCAGGCCGAGCTCCAGTCGCGCCAGCACCTGTTCGACCTTACGGGCGCCGTGCATGCCGCCGCATGGTGCGGGTTCGACGGTCGTGTCGAGTTCGTGCGCGAGGACGTCGGCCGGCACAACGCGCTCGATAAGCTCATCGGCGCCATCGCGGCGCAGCAGCGTTCCTTCAACGACGGTTTCCTGTTCATGACCAGCCGCGCGAGCTACGAGATCGTGCAGAAGTCGGCGGCGGTCGGCATCGCGGTGGTGGCGGCGGTTTCAGCGCCGACCGGCATGGCGGTGCGCGTCGCGCAGGCCGCCGGCCTGACCCTGATCGGCTTTGCGCGTGGCGAGCGCCACAGCGTCTATTCCCACCCCGAGCGGGTTCACTAAAAAATCAAAACGGGGGAGACATGTCCTCAACTGCCAATCCGCAATCAGTGCGGAAGGTTCCGACCTATTGCTACAACTGCGTGGCCGGACCGGATTTCATGAACGTGAAGGTCGTCGACGGCGTCGCGACCGAGATCGAGCCGAACTTCGCCGCCGAAGACATCCATCCGGCGCGCGGTCGCGTGTGCGTGAAGGCCTACGGCCTGGTGCAGAAGACCTACAACCCGCACCGCGTGCTGCAGCCGATGAAGCGCACCAACCCGAAGAAGGGGCGCAACGAGGATCCGGGCTTCGTGCCGATCTCGTGGGACGAGGCGCTCGACCTGGTCAGCGCGAAGCTGACGTCGGTGCGCGCGAAGGGGCTGGTCGATGACTCCGGTCTGCCGCGAGTCGCTGCGACCTTCGGTCATGGCGGCACGCCCGGCATGTACATGGGCTCGCTGCCGGCCTTCCTCGCCGCGTGGGGACCTATCGACTACAGCTTCGGCTCCGGCCAGGGCGTGAAGTGCGTGCATTCGGAGCACCTCTACGGCGAGTTCTGGCACCGCGGCTTCACGGTTGCCGCCGACACGCCGCTCGCGCGCTACGTGATCTCGATCGGCTCCAACGTCGAAGCCTCGGGCGGCCCCTGTGCGGTGACGCGCCATGCCGACGCGCGAGTGCGCGGCTACAAGCGCGTGCAGGTCGAGCCGCACTTGTCGGTGACGGGTGCCTGTTCGGCGGAATGGGTGCCGATCCGCCCGAAGACGGATCCGGCCTTCATGTTCGCGTTGATCCATGTGCTGGTGTGCGAACAGGGGCTCGACAAGCTGGATGTGGCTTTCCTGCGTGATCGCAGCTCGTCGCCGTACCTGGTCGGACCTGACGGTCTGTACCTGCGCGACGCGGAATCGGGCAAGCCGCTGTTGTGGGATGAACGTAGTGGCCGCGCCGTGCCCTTCGACACGGAAGGCGCAGTGCCGGCAGTGGCGGGACATTTCCGTGTCGAAGGCGCAATCAGCATCGACGCCGACGACGCGCGGCAGCAGTTCGACGTCGCCGAAGGCATCACCGCCTATACGAAGCTCGTCGAACACATGGCGAAATACTCGCCTGAGTGGGCCGAGTCGATCTGCGACGTGTCCGCCGCGACGATCCGCCGTATCGCCAACGAGTACCTGGAAAACGCCTCGATCGGCGAGACGATCGAGATCGACGGGCAGACGCTGCCGCTGCGTCCCGTCGCGGTCACGCTGGGCAAGTCGGTGAACAACGGCTGGGGCGCGTTCGAATGCTGCTGGGCGCGCACGCTGCTTGCGACGCTGGTCGGTGCGCTGGAAAATCCCGGCGGCACGCTGGGCACGACAGTGCGGCTGAACCGCCCGCACGACAACCGCCTGTTGAGCGTGAAAGCCGGTGAAGACGGCTTCATGGCGCAGTACTTCAACCCGACCGACAAGGAACACTGGGTCGCGAAGCCTACCGGGCGCAACATCCACCGCACGCTGGTGCCCATCGTCGGCAACACCGCGTGGAGTCAGGCGCTCGGCCCGACGCAGCTCGCGTGGATGTTCCAGCGCGAAGTGCCGTCGGACTGGAACATGCCCCTGCCGACGCTGCCGGACGTGTGGTTCATCTACCGCACCAATCCGGCGATCTCGTTCTGGGACACGCGCACGCTGGTCGAGGAGATCGCGAAGTTCCCCTTCACGGTGTCCTTCGCCTACACGTTGGACGAGACCAACTGGATGGCCGACCTGCTGCTGCCCGAGGCGACCGACCTCGAATCGCTGCAGATGATCAAGGTCGGCGGCACCAAGTTCGTCGAGCAGTTCTGGGAGCACCGCGGCGTCGTGCTGCGCCAGCCGGCGGTCGAACCGCAGGGCGACACGCGCGACTTCACCTGGATCAGCACCCAGCTCGCCAAGCGCACGGGCCTGCTGGAGGCGTACAACAATGCGCTGAATCGCGGCGCAGGCGGCGGTGCCCCCTTGAAGGCGGAGAACTACGACTACAGCCTCGACGCGAGCAAGGAGCACGGCGTTGAGGAGATCTGGGACGCCGTGTGCCGCGCGTCGAGCGCGAGCCTCAGCGAAGGACGCGAGGTGCATGACCTCGAATGGTTCAAGGAGCACGGTTTCTACACCGTGCCGATGTCCAAGACCGAGTGGTACCTGAGCCCCACGCTGGAAAAGCAAGGCCTGCGCTACGAGATGCCCTACCAGGAGCGCCTGCTGCGCATCGGCCGCGAGCTCGGCAACCGCCTGCACGAGCACAAGATGCACTGGTGGGACGAGCAGCTCTCCGAATACGCCGCGCTGCCCGAGTGGCACGACGTGCCGGGCCGCTGGACGCAGCAGATCGCCAACGCCGGCGGCAAGCCGGAGGACTTCCCGCTGTGGCTGCTGGCGACCAAGAGCATGCAGTACCACACCGGTGGCAATGCCAGCATCGCGCTGATGCGCGAGGTCTCGCAGAACGTGCGCGGCCACACCGGCGTGATCATGAACGCCAAGACCGCGAAGAGTCTGGGCATCGCCGACGGTGATCGTATCGAGGTGCGCTCGCACATCGGCGCGACTTACGGCGATGCGGTGCTCGCACAGGGTGTGCGACCCGATACGCTGGTGATCCTCGGCCAGTTCGACCACTGGGCGACCCCGCTCGCCAAGGATTTCGGCATGCCCAGCCTGAACACCATCGCGCCGATGTCGATGGAACTGACGGACGCGACGGGCTCGGGCTCGGACATCGTGCGTGTCGCGGTGCGCAAGGTCGAACGCAAGGAGGCTGTATGACCCGCTACGTGATGGCCATCGACCTGCGCCGCTGCGTGGGCTGCCAGACCTGTACCGCCGCGTGCAAGAACGCCAACGCGACCCCGCCGGGCGTGCAGTGGCGCCGCGTGCTGGACCTCGAGACGGGCGAATTCCCGGACGTGCGCCGCAGCTTTGTGCCGGTGTCGTGCATGCACTGCGACGAGCCACCATGCGAGGAGGTGTGCCCGACCAAGGCCACGACCAAGCGCCCCGACGGCCTCGTCGCCATCGACTACGACACCTGTATCGGTTGTGCGAACTGCGTGATGGCCTGTCCCTACGAAGCGCGCTCGATCGTGCATGAGGCGACGTTCGCCTATGGCGACAAGCCGATCAAGTCCGAGGAAGTGCGCTTCGACCCGGCGCGCATCGGCGTGTCGATGAAATGCACCTTCTGCATCGACCGCATCGACCTCGCGGCGAAGACCGGTCAGGTGCCGGGGCGCGATCCGGACGTGACGCCCGCCTGCGTCAATTCCTGCATCTCCGGCGCGATGGTCTTCGGCGACCTCGACGACCCGGAAAGCAAGGTCAGCCGCCTGATCGCCGAGACGCAGCACTTCCGCATGCACGAGGAACTCGGCACCGGGCCGGGCGTGTATTACATCTGGGACAAAAAATGAAAGCCGCGAAAATCCGATCCGGCGACCGCTTCTCGCCCCACCAGCAGCACAACTGGGACTGGCGCGCGGCGTCGAACTTCATCGCTGGCGGCACGGGTGGCGGGCTCCTCGCCTTTGCGGCCGTTGCCAGCCTGTGGGGCACGGACGTGCGCGCACTGCTCGTCGCCGGCATGGCGCTGATCGGCATCGGGCTCACCTGCGTGTGGTTCGAGATCGGCAAGCCGTGGCGTGCGCTCAACGTGTATCGGCACCTCGCAACCTCGTGGATGACGCGCGAGGCGGCCGTGGCACCCTTCGTGTTCGGCTCCGGCGTGCTGGCGCTGGCGACGGGGCAAAGCCTGTTCGTCCTGCTCACCGGCATCTTCGGTGCGTGCTTCGTCTATGCGCAGGCGCGCATCCTCGCGGCAGACAAGGGCATCCCCGCCTGGCGCCACCCGCGCTGCATGCCGCTCGTGGCGGCGACCGGGTTTGCCGAAGGCGCGAGCCTGCTGGCGGTCGCGGCGCCCTTCGTGATTCCGCAGGTCGCCGGGCAGATCGCGGTGGCGACGGGCGTGCTGGTGCTGCTCCTCGCCCGTGTGCTGCTGTGGCGCAACTACCTGCATAGCCTGCGCAGCGGCGGCGCCCCGGAAGGCAGCCTGCGCGCGCTGTCCGCAATCGACGGGCCGTTCCTGAAGTACGGCAACGTGCTGCCGGCCGTCCTGCTGCTGGTCGGCGTGGTCGGTGCGCCGCTGGCGAGTCCGGCCTTGATCCTTGCCGGTCTGGTCGCGGTCGCCGGAGGCTGGTGGTTCAAGTACACGCTGGTGCGCCGCGCCGCCTTCACGCAGGGTTTCGCGATTCCGCACCTGCCGGTGCGCGGTCGCGGCCCGGCCGGTCCGGCGGTGAAACCCGGTTGGGGGGGAGCGTAGGCACGAAGGTAGGGCGGGAGGAGCCGAAGGCGGATCCCGCCGAATGGTGGTCGAGTCGGGAACGGTCGATTGGCGGGATGCGCTTCGCTTCTCCCGTCCTACGTGAAGTTCGCGGCACAAATGACAACGCGGGGTCGACGAGCCCCGCACCCTGCAACGCAGGAGGAGACAAGATGTACGAAGTGAGATTCCATGGCCGGGGTGGCCAGGGTTCGGTGATGGCGTCCGGCATGCTTGCCGCGGCGATGGTCGAGGAGGGCAAGTACGCGGTATCGATCCCGTCTTTCGGGTTCGAGCGCCGCGGCGCGCCGGTGGTGTCCTTCCTGCGCATGAGTGAGCGCGAGATCCGTCAGCTCACGAACATCTATCAGCCCGACTGCATTCTGTGCGTCGATCCCACGCTGATGAAAACGGTCGATATTTTCGCCGGCATGAAAGCGGGCGGCACCTTGGTTCAGGCGACTCACCGGCCGCTCGCGGAGCTCACGCTACCCGACTGCGTCAGTACGGTCGGCCTGCTCGACGCGGTGCGCATCGCCCTCGAGATCTTCAAGCGCCCGATCACCAACACGCTGATGCTCGGCGCCTTCGCACGCACCACCGGTGTCGTGTCGCTCGACTCGCTCAAGCGCGCGCTCGAGGACTCCGATTTCCGCGATGCCGGCCTCGCGCAGAACATGACGGCGCTTGAACGCGGCTACGCCGAGACCGTCGTGCACCAGATCGAAAGGAGGGCCGCGGCATGAGCCGGCACCACAGTTATCCACTCTTCAACCTCGAACAGGCCGGGGTCCCCGACGACCTCTGTCCGGTCGCCACCGTCGTCAGCCCTATGCTGCCGGGCGACTGGCGCAACATGCGGCCGGTGGTGAACCGCGACAAATGCGTGAAGTGCGCGGTGTGCTGGCTGTACTGCCCGGTGCAGTGCGTCGAGGAGCACGCCGCGTGGTTCGACTTCAACCTCAAGACCTGCAAGGGCTGTGGCATCTGCGCCAACGAGTGCCCGCAGCGGGCGATCACCATGGTGGGGGAAACCCAATGACGACAGCCACGCTGGAGAAAGCTGCGGTCGCCGAGGCGCCGCGCAAGCAGAAGGTGATCCTCGCCGAAGGCAACGAGGCCGCCGCGCTGGGCGTCGCACTTGCGCGCCCCGACATGGTGTCGGTGTACCCGATCACGCCGCAGTCCTCGCTCGTCGAGCACCTCGCGAAGCTGATCGCCGATGGCCGCATGGACGCGGACATCGTCGATGCCGAGGGCGAACACTCGGTGCTCTCCGTGCTGCAGGGCGGGGCGCTCGCCGGCGCACGCACCTACACCGCGACCTGCGGCCCCGGCCTCGCCTTCATGTTCGAGCCGTACTTCCGCACTCCGGGCATGCGCCTGCCGATCGTGCTGACCATCGTCACCCGCGACGGCATCACCCCGCAGTGTGTGTGGGGCGGCCACCAGGACGCGATGACCGTGCGCGAGGCGGGCTGGATCCAGGTGTATTGCGAGAACGTGCAGGAAGTGCTCGACACCACCGTGATGGCCTTCAAGATCGCCGAGCACCACGACGTGATGCTGCCGGTGAACGTCTGCCTCGACGGCAACTACCTTTCCTACGGCGCCTCGCGCGTCGAGCTGCCCGACCAGGCCGACGTCGATGAATTCATGGGCGAGAAGGATGTGAACTGGCACGTCGCGCTCGACCCGCTGCGCCCCATGGCAGTCGATCCGCTCACCGGCGGCACCACCGGCAAGGGCCCGCAGACCTTCGTGCGCTACCGCAAGGGCCAGTGCCGCGGCATGCAGAACGCGCTCTCCGTGATCGAGGAAGTGCACGCGGACTGGGCAAAGCGCATCGGCCGCAGCTTCGCGCCGCTTGTCGAGGAGTACAGGCTCGACGATGCCGACTTCGCGATCATGACGCTTGGCAGCATGACCGGCGCTGCCAAGGACGCCATCGACGAGGCGCGCGACGCCGGCAAGAAGGTCGGCCTCATCAAGATCAAGACCTTCAGCCCGTTCCCGGTCGAGGCGCTGAAGAAGGCGCTCGCCAAGGTGCGCGCACTGGGCGTCATCGACCGCTCCGTGGCGTTCCGCTGGAACTGCGGGCCGATGTACCAGGAGACGCTGGGCGTGCTGTACCGCCTCGGCCGCCATATCCCGTCGATGAGCTTCATTGGCGGATTGGCCGGTGCCGACATCACGATCCCGCACGTGCATCGCGTGATCGCCGAGACCGAGGCGCTCCTGAACGGCGCCACTGCGCCCATCGAGCCGGTGTGGCTCAACGAAAAGGATTGAGGCGAGCATGGACCGAGCCATCGAACACACCAAGTACCTCATCGCCGGCAGCAGCCACGCGGCGCTCGAGGCGATCAACGCGATTCGCATGCACGACCCGGAAGGCAGCCTGACGGTCGTCACGCGCGATTCGCACCTGCCGTACTCGCCCACCGTGCTGCCCTACGTCGTGTCCGGCAAATCCGCGCCCGCACGCATCTTCCTGCGCGACGAGGACTTCTTCGCGCGCAACAAGGTGAGCTACCGGCCGGAGTCGGCGCTGAAAATCCTGCACGCGGACCAGAACACCGCCGAGCTCGCGGACGGATCGACCATCGTCTACGAGAAGTTGCTCCTCGCGACCGGCGCCTCGCCCGCGATCCCGCCGATCCCCGGCATCGACACCGTCTCCTACCATGTGCTGCGCACCCTCGACGACGCGCTGAAACTGCGCGGCGCGATCGCCGCGTCGAAGCAGGCCGTCGTTCTCGGTGCGGGCCTCGTCGGCATGCACGCTGCCGAGAACCTCGTGAAGGCCGGCGCCAGCGTCACCATCGTCGAGATGAGCGATCAGCTCACCTCGGGCTACTTCGACAAGGTCGCCGCCGACATGATCGAGCAGGCCTTCCGCGACGCCGGCGCGAAGATCATGACCGGCAACCGCGTCGTGCGCCTCGAACCCACCGCGGCGGGCGCGACCCTCACGCTGGAAAACGGCACGACGCTGGACGCCGACCTGCTGCTCGTCGCGACCGGGGTGAAACCCGAGATGGCCTACCTCAACGGCTCCGGCATCGAGCACCAGCAAGGCATCGTCGTCGACGACCGCATGCAGACCACGGTCGCCAACGTCTGGGCAGCGGGCGATTGCGCGCAGGCGCGCGGCTTCTTCACCGGCACCCCGGTGATGAACGCGATCCTCCCCGACGCGACGATCCAGGGCCGCGTCGCCGGCATGGCGATGGCGGGCGACCCCGGCATCCAGGACTACGCGGGCGGCGTGCCGCTCAATACCTACCACTTCTTCGGCCGCCACGCGATCTCGGTCGGCTCGAGCAAGGTGCCGGAAGGCGGCGATGTCGTCACGCGCTTCGACGAGCGGACCGGGCACTACCTCAAGGCGATCTTCGCCGCCGACGGCTGCCTCAGCGGCATCTTCGGCGTGAATGAATTCTTCGACGGCGGCGTGATGGCGCAGCTGATCCTGCGCCGCATCGACCTCACGCCGCTGCGCGAGCGCTTCGTCGCGAACCCGCTTGCGGTCGGCCGCGAAATCATGTCGCAGACCTGGCGCTAAGGAGCAATCAATGGGACGAGCTTACAGCACGATCGCCTTCGACCCCGCCAAGTGCGACGGTTGCGGCGATTGCATGACGGCCTGCGCGCAGGCCAAGACCGGCACGGACGATGTCGCGCGTTCGCGCATCCAGATCTACGGCCGGGAGAAGGATTTCGAACTCGCACTGTGCCGCCAGTGCGCCGATCCGAAGTGCGTCACGGTGTGCCCGGCGGGCGCCCTGAACAAGGACGGCACCACCGGCGTGATCGGCTGGGACGCGAGCAAGTGCGTCGATTGCCTCTTGTGCACGGTCGGGTGTGCCTACGCCGGCATCGCGCTGGACGAAACCGCCGGTCACGTCTCGAAGTGTGACACCTGCGACGGCAACCCGGCCTGCGTGCCGGCCTGTCCGCACGGCGCGCTGAAGTACATCACCACCGCCAATATCTACAACGAAGTCGGCGACTGGGAAGACCTCTTCGCGCCGGGCCTCGCGGGCTGCCAGGGCTGCAACACGGAACTGCTGATGCGCCACACTCTGCGCCGCGTCGGCCCCGACACGGTGCTCGCCACCCCCCCGGGCTGCGTGCCGGGCATGGGTTCGGTCGGCTTCAATGGCACGACCGGCACCAAGATCCCGGTCTTCCACCCGCTGCTGACCAACACCGCGGCGATGCTCGCCGGCATCAAGCGCCAGTACAAGCGCGTCGGCCGCGAGGTGCAGGCGCTGGCGATCGCCGGTGACGGCGGGGCCTCGGACGTCGGCTTTCAGTCGCTCTCGGGCGCCGCCGAGCGCGGCGAGCAGATGCTCTTCATGGTGGTCGACAACGAAGGCTACATGAACACCGGCATGCAGCGTTCGAGCTGCACGCCTTACGGCGCCTGGACCTCGACGACGCCCGTGGGAGAAACGTCACGCGGTAAGACGCAGGACGCGAAGAACCTCCCGCTGATCATGGTGAACCACCGCTGCGCCTACGTCGCGACGGCCTCCACGGCGTACATGGAGGACCTGTACGAGAAGCTCGACAAGGCCATCCTCGCCTCGAAGACCGGCTTCGCCTACCTGCATGTGTATTCGCCCTGCACGACCGGCTGGCGCTTCCCGTCGAACCTCAACATGGAAGTCGCGCGCAAGGCGGTCGAGACCAACTTCGTGATGCTTTGGGAGTACACCCCGCAGGAGGGCCTGCACTTCACCAAGTCGGTCGATAACCCGCTGCCGGTCACCGAGTACCTCAAGGCGATGGGCCGCTTCCGACACCTGGAGCCGGAGCAGGTCGAGCACATCCAGAAGAAAGTCGTGGAAAACCAGAAATTCGTGGAACGTATGACGGAGCATGCACATGTCGGCTAGGGATGGTTTCGCAGCACCGAAGGGGGCAGCACCGGGAACACTCGATCCGATCGAGACGGCAAGTCGCGACGAGCTCGCCGCGCTACAGCTCGAACGGCTCAAATGGAGCCTGCAGCACGCCTACGACAACGTCGCGCATTACAAGCAGGCCTTCGACGCGGCGGGCGTGCATCCGTCGGACCTCAAGCAGCTGTCCGACCTCTCGCGCTTCCCCTTCACGACCAAGAAGGAGCTGCGCGAAAACTATCCCTACGGGCTGTTCGCGGTGCCGATGCGTGACATCGTTCGCGTGCATGCCTCGTCCGGAACCACCGGTCTGCCGACCGTCGTCGGCTACACGAAGAACGACATCGCGATGTGGGGCTCGGTCGTCGCGCGTTCCCTGCGCGCGGCGGGCGGCACCCCCGACGATATCATCCTCAACTCCTACGGCTATGGCCTCTTCACCGGCGGCCTAGGTGCCCACTATGGGGGCGAGGCCTTGGGCGCGACCGTAATCCCGATGGGCGGGGGCAACACCGAGAAGCAGATCCAGCTGATCCGCGAGTTCAAACCGACCATGATGATGGCCACGCCGTCCTACATGCTCACGGTCGCCGACGGCCTGCAGGAGCAGGGCATAGATCCCGCCTCGACGACGCTGCGCATCGGCGTGTTCGGCGCCGAGCCCTGGACCAACGAGATGCGCCGCGAGATAGAAACGCGCCTCGGCATCGACGCGATCGACATCTACGGCCTCTCCGAAGTGATCGGGCCGGGGGTCGCCTGCGAATGCATCGAGACCAAGGACGGCCCGCACATCTGGGAAGACCACTTCTACCCCGAGATCATCGACCCCGTCACCGGCGAAGTCCTGCCGGACGGCACGCCGGGCGAGCTCGTGTTCACCTCGCTGTCGAAGGAAGCGCTGCCCATCATCCGCTATCGCACGCGTGACCTCACGATGCTGCTGCCGGGTACCGCGCGCACCATGCGCCGCATGGGCAAGATCACCGGCCGCAGCGACGACATGCTGATCATTCGCGGCGTGAACGTCTTCCCGACGCAAATCGAGGAAATCATCCTGCGTCACGACAGCCTGTGCGGCCACTACCAGCTGCAGATCACACGGCCGGGCCACATGGACGAGCTGACCGTGCTCGCCGAAGTGCGCCACGACCTGTCCGACGGGCTCAACGATGCGCAGCGCTCGAAGATCGCCGCTGAAGTCCGGCACGAGATCAAGAGCCGCGTGGGGGTGAGCGCGGACGTCCATATCGTCGAGACGGGCCGCATCGAGCGCACTCAGGTCGGCAAGGCCAAGCGCGTGATCGACAAGCGGCCGAAGAGCTGACGCGACGTTTCACGAAGGCCAAGGGAAACATCACAAGCACTGCCACCACACAAGAGTGGCGAAACGGAGACACGATAGTGAATGATCGGACGACCATCAGTCCGGGCGCGGCGCTGAATGCCGCAACCGGCGAGCTGTTCAGGCAGGCGGCAGGCGAGGGGCGCGACGCGCTGAACGGGGACGAGCTGCAGCGCTTCGTCGCAAGCTTCGGCGCGGCGCTCGCCGAAGGCGTGCCCGGCGGCGTGGACCTGCGCATCGCGCTGGAGAACACGCGCGAATTCGGCATGGTGCTCACGGCTGGCCAAGGCGGGCTCGACGGCGCGCTCGACCGCGCGAACTTCCGCAAAGACCGCGCCGCGGTGTCCGCCTCGGTCGAACTGACTGATGCCGCCGACTTCATGCGCCTGTTCCGTCGCACCGTCGCCTACCAGAAGATGGCCGCCCTCGCGCAGCGCGACGGCCGCCGTGCGCCCGATCCCGTGCTCGAATTCTGCTTCGGCCTGATGCTGGGCCTCGGCCGCGAATACTCGGCTGCGAACCCGCAGCCCGCATTCGTGATCCGGCAGCTCGAACTCGACCAGGTGCAGTTCGCGAAGAAGCCCACCGTCGGTGTCGCACGCGTCGAATTCGGCCAGCCTGTTGCAGGCCGCCTGCCGCGCCCCGCGCACAAGATCGACAAGCTGATTCATCCCCAGTCGATCGGTCTCATCGGCGTGTCTGCGACTAGCATGAACTTCGGCCGCATCATCCTGAAGAACCTGATGGGCAGTGGCTATTCGAAGGACAAGCTGACCATCATCCGTCCCGGCGAGGCCGAGATCGACGGCGTGCGCTGTGTGGAGAGCCTGCGCGCCTTGCCCGGGAAACTGGACCTCCTGATCGTCGCCGTGCCCTCCGACGCGGTGTACGAACTCGTCGACGAGATCATCGAAACCGACGCCGTCGAGTCCGTGATGCTGATCCCCGGCGGCCTCGGCGAAACGGCGAAGAGCCGCGAACCGGCCGCCGCGCTCGCCGCGAAGATCAACGCTGCCCACGGCAATCCAGGCGGCGGCCCGGTCTTCCTCGGCGCGAACTGCCTCGGCGTCGTCTCGCATCCGGGCGACTACGACTCCTGGTTCATTCCGCTCGAGCGCCTGCCCAAGCCGCAGAAGAAGGCGCAGCGCAACTCGGTGATGCTGAGCCAGTCCGGCGCCTTCATGATTACGCGCATCTCGCAGAACCCGTGGCTGGACCCGGCCTACATGCTCGCGCTCGGCAACCAGACCGACCTCACGCACGGCGACATGCTCGGTTTCTTCGCCGACCGCCCCGAGATCGACACCCTGGGCATCTACATCGAAGGGTTCAAGGACGGCGACGGCCTCGACTTCGCCCGCGCCGTGCGCAAGGCGGTGCTCAACGGCAAGCAGGTCGTCGTGTACAAGTCCGGCCGCAGCGAAGCGGGGGCGGGCGGCGTGATGGGCCACACCGCGTCGATCGCCGGTGACCCGGTTCTCTTCGAAGCGGTGCTGCGCCAGGCCGGCGCGATCGTCGCCGAAGACTTCAACACCTTCGACGACCTCTTCTACATCGCCGGCGCGCTGCACGGCAAGAAGGTCGGCAAGCGCATCGGTGCGATCAGCGGCGCCGGTTTCGAGGCCGTCGGCATGGCCGACTCCATCGCGACCGAAACCTCCTCGTTGGAGATGGGCGCGCTCGAAACCGCGACGGTCGAACGCGTGCAAGCTATCCTCGCCGCCAAGCGCCTCGACGCGCTGGTCGAGGTACGCAACCCCATCGACATCAACCCGGGCGCCGACGACGACGCCCACCTGCAGATCACCGAAGCCTTCCTCGACGACCCCAACATCGACGCCGTCGTCGTCGGCCTCGACCCGACCGCGCCGTCGATCCGTGGTCTGGAGACGAGCAAGCTGCGCCCCGGCTACGACCTGTCGGACCCGAAGGGCACCGTGCACATCTACCCGCCGCTCGCCGCGAAGAGCGACAAGCCGGTCATCGGCATCGTCGACGGCGGCTCGCTCTACGACGCGATGGCTGCGAAGCTGATGGACCAGGGCGTGTGCGTGTTCCGCAACTGTGGTCGCGGCACGCGGGCGCTCGCCCGCTACGTCGAGGCCCGCCTGGAAGCCGACGCGATCCGCGAACGCAACAAGTAATCCGAACCACGACGAACCCGGCGCCGGCATGAACCGGCGCCCCACACGAAGGAGACTGAAAGATGAGCGAACTGAAAGCCGGCCTGAGCTCCACCCGCCGTTACGACATCGACCAGGGCCGCACCATCGGCTTCATGGGCGACGACTGCCGCGTCTATTCGACCCCGGCCCTGCTCTACGACATCGAAGTCGTATGCCGCGACCTGTTGCTGGAAAACATTGAAGCCGGCAAGGATTCGGTCGGCACGCGCGTCGAGCTCGACCACGTCGGCGCAACCCTGCTGGGCATGTGGGTGGAGATCACCGTGAAGCTCGTCGAAGTGAACGGCCCGGCCGTGACCTTCGAGTTCACCGCCCGCGACGCCCTCGAGGAAGTCGCGCGTGGCAAGCACAGCCGCTTCATCGTCGGCGCCGAGAAGACCGCCCAGCGCCTCAAGTCCAAGCTCGAAAAGGCGATGGCCGCGGCCTGATCTGCCTGAAGCGGGGCGGGCCGCTGCCGGCCGTCGCCGCGCTTCATGGAGCAATACCGGAAGCGAACCGGGCGTCCTTTCGGACGCCCGTCGTCGTTTGGCGCGCAGGGGGCGGCGTTCGTTCAGGCCGGCTTCTGCCGGCGTCGTCCGAATCCCAGCCCGACAAGCCCGGCGCCGATGAGCAGCAGTGACGAAGGCTCAGGAACCGCCTGCGCGGCGATGCCATCCGTCGTCTCTGGCGCGAGTGGGGCCTTCGTCAGCGTGAATGTTGCATAGATATCGTTCGGACTCGGCTTGCTCCATGTGCACTGGCCGCTGTTTCCCTCACACAGCCAGACCGCCGGCGAGAAACTGATCTCGATCTCGCCACCGTCGTCGAGCGTGAGCAGGAAAGGCAGGAAAGTCGCCGCGAGGTCGGTATTCGCCGGGCCGGCCCCCTTGTCCCAGAAGGGGCCCACAGTGGCCTGCACGGTGGCTTCCAGATCCGCGGGGCCGCCTGTTGGCGCGTCGAACTCGATCAGGGCAGCGAGGGCCAGGTGATCGATCTCGGATGCGCTGCCGTTGGCGCTGATCGCGGCATCCTCCTCGGCGAGCGTGCCTCTGCCGAAAAGAACGGTCTCGAAGTCGCCGACCCCCGTGAGCATGAAGCTCGTTCCCGCAAGATCCGGGTCGATGGTCCAGTTGGCGTTAAGGTAGTTGTGCCCCTCGTCGCAGCTCGCGCTCGTGCATGCGGCGCTCCAACCGGAGCCCAGACTCCAGCTTCCGCTGGAGATCTCCACCGCAACAGGCGCCGCGCTGACGAATGCCGGCATCGAAAGCGCAGCCAACAGCGTGGTACGCGCAAGCAGTCGATTGGTGTCCATTGTTCTTCTCCTTTGCCCTGATCGGCCCGACGGTGGGCGGTACCCGTCCACAGTGCCGGCGTTCTCCCTGAAGCCGTGCCGCTCGGTCAGGGGCTCCTCCCGTTGTTTGCAACACTTTATTTTGGAACGGCAGGGGCGGCCGTGACATCGGCCACGAGTCATGCAAATTGTTGATCCGCCTGTCGATTTGCTGCCCGCACCGCTCAAGTCTGGCTCAACGGGGCCGCGCTCCAGTAAACTTCGCCGAATGGAGAGCAAAGGATGAATGACGAAGACTACATGCGTGCCGCGCTGGAGCTGGCACGCGAGGCGGGGAGTTGTGATGAAGTGCCGGTCGGCGCCGTCGTCGTGCTCGACGGCGAGATTGTGGGGCGCGGCTTCAACCAGCCGATCGGCCGGCACGACCCCACCGCCCACGCGGAAGTGATGGCCCTGCGCGACGCCGCGGCCCGGCTCGGAAACTACCGGCTGCCCGGCTGCGAGCTGTACGTCACGCTGGAACCCTGTGCGATGTGTTGCGGCGCGATCATGCATTCGCGCATTGCGCGCGTCGTGTTCGGCGCGCGCGACCCCAAGACCGGCGTGGCGGGCAGCGTGATCGACCTCTTCGCCGAGCCGCGCCTGAACCATCACGCGACGATAGCCGGCGGCGTGCTCGCCGAGGAATGCGGCGGCCTGTTGTCGAGCTTCTTCGCGGCTCGACGCGGTCGCACGCTCGTCGCGTGACGGCCGTGCGCATCCTGATCGACCTCGGCGCCCAGCGCCTGAGCCTCTTCGGGGCTGATCGCGCGTGCATCCGCCGCTACGCCGTTTCCACTGCCCTGAACGGTCCGGGCGAAATCCGGGACAGCGGCTGCACGCCGCGCGGCCGTCATCGCATCCGCGCGAAGATCGGCGCAGGTGCCGCGAAGGCCGCGGTCTTCCGCGGGCGGCGGCCGACCGGGGAAATCTGGACGCCGGAACTCGCCGCGGAGAACCCCGGGCGCGACTGGATCCTGTCGCGCATCCTGTGGCTCAGCGGCTGCGAGCCGGGGCGCAACCGCCTCGGCAAGCTCGACTCGATGCGCCGCTACATCTACATCCACGGCACGCCGGACGATCAGCCGATGGGCGAGCCGCGCTCGCACGGCTGCATCCGCATGCGCAACGCCGACGTGATCGAGCTGTTCGACCTGGTGCAGGCCGGAACGGAAGTGGACATCGCGGAAATGACGAACCTGGACGCTGCGCCGACGATCCGCATTCTCGACTGGGGCGACGCCGCGGCACTCGCGATGCCGCTGCGCGAACAGGTGTTCGTGATGGAGCAGGGCGTGCCCGCCGAACTCGAACGCGACGCCAAGGACCCGCACTGTCGCCACGCCGTCGCCACGACCGCGACCGGCGAGGTCGTCGGCACCGGCCGGCTGCTGCCCGACGGGCACATCGGTCGCATGGCCGTTGCCGCGCCGTGGCGCAATCGGGGCATTGGCGGGCTGATGCTCGAAGCCCTCGTCACCGAAGCTGCTCGCCTCGGATTCCGCGAGGTCGTCCTGAACGCCCAGATCGACGCCGTCGATTTCTACTTAAGGCACGGTTTCGAGAGGCAAGGGGAAGTCTTCATCGAGGCGGGCATCCGTCACCAGACGATGCGCCGCACCCTGGCGCCGATACGCGGCTGAAGGCGTCAGCCGCCGGACGCGACCGTGAAGCGGTGCGCGACTTCGCTCGCGAACTCGCCCCGCTCGTTCCAGGACCATTCGCGAAAGGTCACGTTGCCGCCGTGATCCAGCAGGATCAGCGTCGAGCAGCGCGTACCGTAGCCCGGCGCACGGATGAATGCCGGCGACAGCCACCGTTCCCAGTCCGCGCTGACGCCGGTTTCCGGCAGGTGATGATCGGGCGCCGGCTCGTCGTCGCGCAGCAGTGCGAGGAACGCGTCCGTGTCCGGCAGGCGGCCGAGCGCCGCGGTGAAGCGCTCGCGTGCCAGCTTCACCTTGGGCCAGGGCGTGTCGAGCACATGGTTCGACAACCCGTAGACGCCGGGGTCGAGCATCCGCACCGCACCCGTCGTGCTTTCATGGATCCCCAGTTGCCGGCCGTCGCTCACCAGCAGGTTGAAGGCCGCATACTGCGCGCTGACCTCGGCCACTTTCCGCAGCTGCCGGTCCGCGTCATCGTTGCCGGTCAGGCAGTCGCGCACCAGCGTGCCGCGTGACGGCGCGCCCGGACGATGGAGGGTCGGGTCACGGTAGTTCGTCAGCGCGGCGAACCGGCCGCCGCGGCTGAGGCCCATCCACGTCCCGCCCGCTTCGCGGCTGAGGCCCATCCACGTCCCGCCCGCTTCGAGATCGCGCCCCGCGAGCAGGTCGGCGGCGTCGGTCCACCAGTGCGCCGGAACTGCCGGACGGGCGAGAAACTCGTCACGATTGGCGGCGACGACCAGCGGATAGGCCGGATGGGCGTGCCAGCCGACGACGATCAGGCACATTCGACGAAGCGTTCCATATGGCGCGCTGAACCGGGCTCGACGATGCCCGCGGCCCGGTGCGCGTCCACCTCGATCCGCAGTGCCGTCTCGAAAGCGTCCGGGTCGGCCACGCCCTCATAGACTTCCATCCACGTCACCGCGTCGCCGCGCCGCTCCATCAGCCGCCCCGCGACACCGGTGCGTCGTTCCAGCGCTGCCTGCATGGCGCGCACCGTCGCCTCCGCGTCCTCGTGCTCGGCATCGGCACGGACGCGGTAATAGACGAAGTAATGCACGCAAGCCGATGCGTCGCCGCTCATTTTTCGGGCAGCGCGTAAGGCAGGTCGAGGAACTGCAGCTGCGGCCCCTGCGGGCTGCCCAGATGCACCTCGCCGGCTTCGGCGCAACTGATCTGCATCACCGCCAGCGCCTCGAAGCCGCCCTTGGGCGCGGCCACGATGTTCACCAGCTTGCCGGCCGACTGGTCGCCGAATTCCGGCGTGAACAGGTCGGCGCCGACCGCGGGTGGCGCGTCACCGGGTACATGCACGCGGTACATGCGCTTCTTGAGCTTGCCGAGGTACTGCGTGCGGGCGACGATCTCCTGGCCCGGGTAGCAGCCCTTGTTGAAACTGACGCCGCCGATGACCTCGAAATTGAGCATCTGCGCGACGAACTCTTCCTGCGTCGCCGCGGTGATCAGCGGCAGGCCGGCGCGGATCATCGCAAGTTGCCACGCGGCCGTTCCCGCCTTCGTCGCGCCGCCCGCGGCGAGCTTTGCGAAGACCTCGGGTGCCGCCGTCGCCGGCACCGCGACGACGAAATTACGCTGGTCGAGCCGGATGCAGCGCACTTCGCCGGCCACCGACTGCGTCATCGGGGCAAGCGGCGCCGCAATGCCGGCTTTCGCCAGCGCTGCGTCCGCGGCGGCTCCGCTCACGCCGAGCAGCACGGTGTCCGGCGTGGCGTCGGCAAGCTTCACCTTGCTGCGCAGCACGTACATCGACAGCTTCTTCTGCAGCATCGGCTGAACATCGGCCGACGCGGCAATCATCTGGCCGGCGTCGTCGTTCCACAGCAGCAGGCTGGCGAGCATGCGGCCCTTGGGCGTATTGAAGCTGGACCACTGCGCCGACTGCGGCCCCAGCTTCTTGACGTCGTTCGACAACAGGTTGTGCAGGAAGGCGACCGAGTCGTCGCCCGCGCAGCGGGTCAGGCCGAGGTGCATCAGCGGCACGACTACGGTGCCGGATTCCACCGCGCTCGCCTCCGCTTCCGGTGCATCGAAACGGATGCCGGAGTCTTCCAGCGTGGCGCCTTCGCGTACGAGAAATTCTGTCCAGAGCGTATTCATGTGCGTTTGTCGGGGCGGGGGAGGGATGTGGAATTGGGATGAAGTATTATAGGGCCCCGCAGACGCAATGGTTGCGGGCCAAACATTTCCGCCAGCCTCCTCGCCGCGCGTCGCGCCACGATAACCGTTCCGATGAAGCCCTTCGTCCTCCGCCTGCTGATCGCACTCGCGCTCGCCATCGCGGCCGTGTCCGCCGCTGCGTGGTGGTATGCGCAGCGTCCGCTCAATCTGGCGCAGCCAGTCGTCGACTTCACGGTCCAGCGCGGGCACACGATGCGCCAGGCGGCGGCGGCGATCGCTGCGGCGGGCGTCGATGTCAGTCCCCGGGCGCTGTACTGGATCGCCCGGATCACCGGCAAGGCCGGCCGCATCATGGCGGGCAGCTACGAAGTGCATCAGGGCATCACGCCCTGGCTGCTCATCCTGAAGCTCTCCAGCGGCGACGTCTCGCAGGCGGAAGTCCGCTTCGTCGAAGGCTGGAATTTCCGCCAGGTGCGCGCGGCGCTGGAATCCAATCCGCACCTGTTGCAGGACACCGCCGGCCTTGCCGATGCCGACATCCTGCGTGCGATCGGTGCGACGGAAACGCATCCGGAAGGGCTGTTCTTCCCCGATACCTACCTCTTCGACAAGCAGTCGAGCGCCGTTGCAGTGTTGCGCCGCGCCTACTCGGCGATGAAGCAGCGCCTCTCGCAGGCGTGGCAAACGCGTGATCCGCGGGTTCCTCTTTCGTCGCCCTACGAGGCGCTGATCCTCGCATCCATCGTCGAGAAGGAGACCGGACGGCCCGAGGATCGCGGACTGGTCGCCTCGGTCTTCGCCAACCGGCTGCGCGTCGGCATGCGTCTGCAGACCGACCCCACGGTGATCTACGGCTACGGCGAAACTTTCGATGGCCGCCTGAAGAAATGGCACCTCGAAAACGACCACCTGTACAACACCTACACGCGCGCGGGCTTGCCGCCGACACCCATCGCGATGCCGGGCGAGGAATCGCTCAACGCCGCGGTCCGCCCGGCACAGACCGAATACCTGTATTTCGTCTCGCGCGGCGACGGGACCAGCGAGTTTTCCTCCAACCTCAACGACCACAACAAGGCCGTCAATCGTTATCAGCGGGGATCGGGAAGTTGAACCAGACGCGCGCCCGCGGGCGCTTCATCACCTTCGAAGGCATCGACGGGGCGGGCAAGAGCAGCCAGATCGCGGCGGTCGTCGCGCTCCTCCAGGCGCGCGGGCTGACCGTGGACCAGACCCGCGAACCGGGCGGCACGGCCCTCGGCGAGAAACTCCGCGAGCTTCTGCTGCACGAACCCATGCACCTCGAAACCGAGGCGATGCTGATGTTCGCCGCGCGCCGCGAACATCTCGCCGCCCGCATCCATCCCGCGCTTGACGCTGGCAGCTGGGTCGTGTCCGATCGCTTCACCGACGCCACCTACGCCTACCAGGTCGGCGGGCGCGGGCTCGACGCGGCGAAATTCTCCGCTCTCGAGGAATGGGTTCACCCCGGCTTCCAGCCCGACTTGACACTTGTCTTCGACCTGCCGCCGGAAATCGCCGCCGCACGCGTCGCCAACACCGGCACCGCGCCGGACCGTTTCGAGCGCGAGCAGCGTGATTTCTTCGAGCGCGTGCGTGCGGCCTACCTCAACCGCGCACGCATGGCGCCGCAGCGTATCTGCGTCATCGCGGCCGACCGCGCGCCCGAACAGATCCGTTCCGAGATCGAGGCGATCGTCGCGGAGCGTTTCTTCCGATGATCTACCCCTGGCTGCACGAGACCTGGCAGCGGCTGGTCGGCCTCGGCGGGCGGCTGCCGCATGCGCTGCTCTTCGTCGGACCGGAAGGCCTCGGCAAGCGCGACCTCGCCGACGCGCTCGCGGCACGCCTGTTGTGCACGGCCCCTGCCGTGGACGGGCATGCCTGCGGTCACTGCGTGCCCTGCCAGCTGCGGCTTTCCGGTAATCACCCCGACCTGCTGCCCATCGTCCCTGAAGCCGATGCGGCGCCGGAGAGCGAAGCAGGGGACGGCAGCGAGGGCGGCGACGGCGGCAGCGGCAAGAAAAAGTCCTCGCAGATCCGGATCGAACAGATCCGCGACCTGCAGGAAGCGCTCTCGGTGACCGGACACCAGAGCAGCCGGCGCGTGATCGTCGTCGATCCGGCCGAGGCGATGAACGCCTTCACCGCCAACGCGCTGCTGAAACTGCTCGAAGAGCCGCCGGAAGGCTGCGTCTTCCTGCTTGTGTCGTCGGCGCCGCGTCGCCTGCTGCCCACGATCCGCAGCCGCTGCCAGCAGTGGAGCTTCGCGCGTCCGGCGGAAGACGTCGTCGCGCAATGGCTCTCCTGCCCGGATGCGCCACCCGCGGACTTGCTCGCGCTGACCGGCGGCATGCCGCTCGCAGCCCAGCGCCTCGCGAAGAGCGGCTCGGATGCCCTCCTACGGCGCTTCGTGAAGGACATCGCGGCGCTGCCGGCCGCCGATCCGCTGAAACTCGCCGGTCAATGGGAAATCTGGCTCAAGTCCAAGGAAGCGCTCGCCGCCGGCTTCGGCATGTCGCAGCTCGTCGAGTGGCTGCAGCGCTGGGTCACCGACCTCGCATCGCTGCGCCTCGGCGGGCGCCTGCGCTTCTTCCCCGGCGAGGATGGCGTCATCGCCGCGCTCGCCCAGCGCACGAGCGTGGCCGCCGTGACGAACTGCTACAATGAACTCGCCCGGATTCGCCGGGTCGCACAGCATCCGCTGAATGCAAGGCTGATGCTCGAAGACATGCTCCTGCGCTATGCACGCGCCGTGACCGGAACCCGCCGATGAGCGAAGCTCCCAAACCGAGCGTCGCACGCCCCAGCGTGCTGTCGCTGAACATCAACTCGAAATCCGCGCTATACGCCGCCTACATGCCCTTTCTGGCCAATGGCGGCATCTTCGTTCCCACGCCGCGCGTGCATGCGCTCGGGGACGAGGTGTTCATGCTGCTGCAGCTGATGGACGACCCGACCAAGCATCCGGTCGCGGCCACCGTCGTATGGGTCACCCCCCACGGCGCCCAAGGCGGCAAGACCCAGGGTATCGGCGTGCACTTCAGTTCGGACGAATCCGGCAAGGCGCTGCGCGCGCGCATCGAGCAGATCCTCGCCGGCCACCTCGGCTCCAACCGCCCCACCCATACCCTCTGAAGCTTCACCGATGTTCGTAGATTCACACTGTCACCTGGATTTCCCCGACCTGGCCGAGCGCGAAGAGGCCATCCTCGCAGCGATGGCCGAGAACCGCGTCGGCCACGCGCTGTGCGTCAGCGTCAAGATGGAAGATTTCCCCCGCGTCCTCGCCCTCGCGGAGCGCCACCCCAATCTGTTCGCCTCCGTGGGCGTGCATCCGGACAACGACGGCGTGGAAGAACCGGACGAAGCGCGCCTGCTGGCGCTGGCCGACCACCCCAAAATCGTCGCGATCGGCGAGACCGGGCTCGACTACTACTGGCAGAAGGACGCGCCCGAATGGCAGCGCGAGCGCTTCCGCACCCACATCCGCGCGGCCCGCAAGTGCTGCAAGCCGTTGATCGTGCATACGCGTTCCGCCGCCGACGACACCCTGCGCCTGATGCGCGAGGAGGGGGCCGGCGAGGCTGGCGGCGTGATGCACTGCTTCACCGAATCGCGCGAAGTCGCCGAGGCCGCCCTCGATCTCGGCTTCTACATCTCGTTCTCGGGCATCGTCACGTTCAAGAATGCCAAGGACCTGAAGGCGGTCGCACAATACGTGCCGCTCGACCGCCTGCTGATCGAAACCGATGCCCCGTATCTGGCGCCGGTCCCGCATCGCGGCAAGACCAACGAGCCTGCCTGGGTCGTCCATGTTGCCGAAGAGATCGCCCGCCTGCGCAACGAGCCGCTCGAGCGCATCGAAGCTGCCACCACCGAAAACTTCTTCCGACTGTTCCGCCATGCACAAGCCCACTGAATCGATGAAGCGCCTGGTCCTCTCCGCGATCCTCGCAAGCTCGCTCTTCGGCGCAGCGGCGCACGCCGACAGCTACGAAGATGCGCTCAGCTCGGCGCGCCGCGGCGACACGCCGCAACTCATGCAGCTCATCTCGCGCGGCGTGGATCCGAACACCGTCGACGCGCAGGGCAGTTCCCTGCTGATCCTCGCTGCGCGTGAAGGCAACCTCGATACCGTGAAGGAGCTGCTCAAGCATCGCCCCAAGGTGTCGCTGCGCAATGCGGCGGGCGACTCCGCGCTGATGTTGGCGGTGCTCAAGGGTGAAACGGCCATCGTTGACCTCCTGCTCGACGCCGGTGCCGAGGTGAACCACGACGGCTGGACGCCACTCACATACGCAGCCTTCGAGGGGCGTACCGAGATCGTCGACCGACTGCTCGCACGCGGCGCGGACGCCGGCGCACTGGCGCCGAACGCTTCGAACGCGTTGATGCTGGCGGCGCGTAACGGTCACATCGACGTCGTCCGCCGCCTGTTGAAGACCGGTGCCGATCTCGACCAGAAGAACGACGCCGGCTTCACCGCCGAAAGCTGGGCGCAGGAAAACGGGAACACCGACATTGCCGCTCTGCTGCGCGCAGAACGCAACCGCCGGCAGGCCGCCGGCGCGCGCTGAACGATACTTATCGGGGAGGCGGCGCGGATCCGCGTGCCGTCCGTTCAAGCGCAGCGGCTTGCAGGGCAGGCGCGAAGCAGGCCGCCGTCGTGATCGTCGTCGCGTGGATGGCGACGGTGTCGTCGATTTCCCGCGCGTAACCGCCCGCCATCGCGATTGCGACCGGCGTTCCGTGCTCGACGCAGTGTTGCAGCACCATCTCGTCCCGCGCGGCCAGCCCCTCGAAGCTCAGCCCAAGACGTCCCAGGCGATCATCGCGATACGGGTCGGCGCCGGCAAGATAGATCGCGAGGTCCGGCTGCACCGCCGCGAATCCCTGCTCCAGTCCGCCGCGAAGCGCCGCAAGATAGGCCGCGTCCCCGGTCCCGTCGGGAAGCTCGATGTCGAGGCTCGATACCGCCTTGCGGAAGGGGAAATTCTTCTCGCCGTGAAGGCTCAGCGTGAACACGTCCGGCTCGCCAGCGAGGATCGTGGCGGTACCATCGCCCTGATGCACGTCACAGTCGATGATCGCCACCGCCCGCACGCGGCCTTCCGCGCGCATCGCCAGCGCCGCGATGGCCGCGTCGTTGAACACGCAGAAGCCCGAGCCGAAATCGCGATGGGCGTGGTGCGTTCCGCCGGCGAGATTCGCAGCACATCCCTCGACCAGCGCGTGCCGGCATGCGGCGAGCGTCGCCCCCGCCGAGCGTCGCGAGCGTTCCACCATCTGTTCGGACCACGGAAAGCCGATCCGCCGCTGCTCGGCCGGATCCAGGGTCCCGCACGCCACACGCTCGACGTAGCCCGCATCGTGTGCGCGCAGAATCTCCGTATCGCTGGCCGCCGCGGGGACCGTAAAGTCGTCGTGCGAGAAGCGTCCGCTGCGCGTGAGCCGCTCGCGCAGACGGGAATACTTCTCCATCGGAAATCGGTGTCCCTCGGGCAGGGGCAGGACGAAATGGTCGGCGTAGAACAGTTTCACGCAGCAATTCCTGGGCAGGTTTCGACGCACGGGCGGTGTGCGGATCCGCGAGATCGACGCGCGGCGCGATGCCCATTACACTCGGAATGTTCCCCGACAGACAACCGCATCGCAAACCTGCGACGACAGGTGAGGCCATGAGCATCCCCGAAAAAATCCGGCAGTGCCACCCCGCGTTGACCGCGCTGCGGCGCGATATCCACGCCCATCCCGAACTCGCTTTCGAAGAGCGCCGTACCGCCGAACTCGTCGCACGCCGCCTCGAGGCCCTCGGCGTCGAGGTGCATCGCGGCCTTGGCGGCACCGGTGTCGTCGGCGTGCTCAAGGCCGGCCGCAGCCTGCGTGCCATCGGCCTGCGTGCCGACATGGACGCCCTGCCCATCCAGGAGCGCAACGACTTCGCGCATGTCTCCCAGCACGCAGGCTGCATGCATGCCTGTGGCCACGACGGCCACACGACGATGCTGCTCGGCGCCGCCGAGGTGCTCGCTGCCCACCCCGACTTTGACGGCACCGCATATTTCATCTTCCAGCCGGCCGAAGAGGGTGAGGGCGGCGCCGATGCGATGGTCGACGACGGTTTGTTCGACCGCTTCCCCATGGCTTCCATCTTCGGCATGCACAACTGGCCGGGCTTGCCGGCGGGGCAATTCGCCGTGCATGACGGGCCCGTCATGGCGAGCGCCGATCGCTTCGACATCGAGATTCGCGGCCAGGGCGCACATGGTGCGATGCCGCACCTCGGCACCGACTCCATCATCGCAGGGGCCGCGCTGGTGCAGGCGCTTCAGACGGTCGTCAGCCGCACCCTCGACCCCCTCGATTCCGCAGTCGTGTCCGTGACACAGTTCCATGCGGGCGAAGCCTACAACGTCATCCCGGATCGGGCGAAGCTGTGTGGCACCGTGCGTGCGTTCAGCGCCGCGGTACAGTACCGCATCGAAGCGACCATTGCCCGCATCGGCGATGGTGTCGCCGCGAGCCATGGGGTCAGCGTCGAGGTCGATTACCGCCGCGGCTACCCGCCGACGATCAACACCGCGGACGAAGCCGCGATCTGCGCTGCCGTGGCCGGCAGCCTGCCCGGCGCCAGCGTCCTGACAGACATGCCCCCGAGCATGGGCGCCGAGGATTTCGCCTTCTACCTGCGCCACAAACCGGGCTGCTACGTGTGGATAGGCAACGGCCCCGGCGAAGGTGGCTGCACCCTCCACAATCCGCATTACGATTTCAACGACGCCATCATTCCGTTCGGCGTCGCCTATTGGGTCGAACTCGTGCGACGGCTGCTGCCAAAGGCCTGAACCTTTCGCGGCGCGGGCCGTCCACCCGCGCATGAGAACACTGCATCTCGCCCTGCGCATGATGATGCGCGATTTGCGGGCGGGGGAACTCCACCTGCTGGGCATCGCCATCGTCATTGCGGTGGCCTGCCTTGCCAGCGTGGGTTTCCTCGCCGATCGCGTCGCCCGCGGACTCGATCGCGAAGCAAACCAGTTGATGGGCGGGGATCTGCTGCTGCGGGCTGATCACCCGTGGGACGACAGCTATCGCGGCGAGGCCGAAAGGCTGGGTCTGCAGCATGCCCGCACCGTCCTGTTCACCAGCATGGTGAGCACCGAAAGTGTCGCGCAGCTTGCCGGCGTGAAAGTCGTCGACGCGGGCTACCCCTTGCGTGGGCACATCCGTGTCGCCGCGGGCCCCAATCAGGCCGATGCCATCGTCAATCGCATCCCCGCGCGCGGCGAAATCTGGCTCGACGAGCGCTTGCAGGCGGCCCTCGGCGTCGCGGTCGGCGATCGCGTCGGTCTGGGGCGTCTGGAGTTCAGGGTCGGGGGGATGGTGACCTTCGAGTCGGATCGCGGCGCAAACTTCTTCAGCCTGCTTCCCCGCGCGATTTTCAACGCCGAAGACCTTGCCGAGTCCGGTCTCCTGATCCAGGGCAGCCGGGCGACCTGGCGGCTGCATGTTGCCGGTGAGCCCGACGCGGTCGCGGCATTCGAGCGCTGGGCGAAAGCCCGCCTGGGGCGCGGCGAGACGCTCGAGAGTATCGAAAATGCGCGCCCCGAAGTGCGCAATGCCCTCGATCAGGCCCAGCGATTCCTGCGCCTGGCTGCACTGCTGACGGTGATACTCGCGGCCGTTGCGATCGGAATTTCGGCCCGGCGGTTCATGCAGAGGCACCTTGACGCCTGCGCGGTGATGCGTTGCCTTGGCGCCAGGCAGATGCAGATCGTGTGGATCGTCGTGGGTGAGTTCGCGTTGTTCGGACTGGCGGCTGCGACGCTCGGCGCATCGCTCGGTTGGGCTGTGCAGCAGGGGCTTGCGCTGATTCTCGTCGAGATCATGAATACGCCCCTGCCTTCGCCCTCGCTGTTACCTTTCGCGCACGGCGTTGCGGTCGGTGTCGTCCTGCTGCTCGGATTCGTATTTCCGCAACTCCTGCGCCTCGGGCGTGTTTCGACCCTCCGTGTCCTGCGGCGCGAGATCGTGCTGGTGGAAACGCGTAGCGCGTCCGCCTGGGCGGCCGGTGCCATCTCGCTGCTTGCCCTCGTGTTCTGGATCGCGGACGACCTGCGGCTCGGTTTGCAGGTCGCCGGAGGTTTCGGTATTGCACTGGCGGTGTACGCGGCCGCTGCGTGGGGATTCCTTCACCTGCTCGGTCGCATGAGAGGGACTACGTCACTCGGCGGAAGCGGCGGGCGCTATGGCATCGCGTCCCTGGTGCGCCGCACCGGCGCAAGCGTTGTCCAGATCGTCGCGCTCGGTATTGGCATGACCGCCCTGTTACTGCTGACGATCGTTCGCGCCGATCTGCTCGACGACTGGCGGGCGATGACCCCGCCTGACGCACCGAACCGTTTCGTGATCAATATCCAGCCGGATCAGCGCGAAGCGTTGTCGGCCTTGTTCGTCGCCCGGGGGCTGCCCGACCCCGAAGTTCGTCCGATGATTCGCGGCCGGCTGGAGTCGATCAACGGAAACCTTGTTCGGCCGGAAGGTTACGAGAACGAGCGTACGCGGCGCCTTGCAGAACGGGAATTCAACCTGAGCTACGGCAGCCGGCTTCCTGATGGAAATGAAGTCGTAGGAGGGCGCTGGCATGGGACGGACAGTGCTGCGCAGTTTTCTGTCGAGCGCGGTCTGGCGGAGACTTTTTCGCTGAAGGTCGGAGACCGCGTGCGCTTCGACGTCGCCGGGCGGCTTGTTGAGGCCCCGATCACCAGCGTCCGCGCCCTCGAGTGGGATTCGATGCGTGTGAACTTTTTCTTCATTGCTTCCCCGGGGCTGCTCGAGGGCGACCCCGCGAGCCTGATTACCAGCTTCCGCCAGCCTCCCGGCGATCAACAGCTGACCACGGATCTGGTCAAGCACTTCCCGAATCTGTCGGTCATCGACGTCGACGCCGTGATTGCCCAGGTACGTGCGACGACCGACAAGCTGGTTCTCATCGTCGAGTTCGTGTTTGCCTTCTCTGTGCTGGCCGGATTCATCGTGTTGTTCTCGGCACTGCAATCGACACATGACGAGCGCGACTACGAACTTGCAATGCTGCGGACCCTGGGCGCCCGCAATGCGCAACTGCGCCGGGCGCTACTGGCCGAATTTTCGGTGCTCGCCGCGCTAGCCTGCGGACTTGCCGGAGGCGGGGCGACGCTCTTGGGCTGGGTTCTCGCCCGCTACGCGTTGAAGATGCCTTATGTACCTGAGCCTTGGTCGCTGGGGTTTGCGATGTTTGCCGGCGTGTGTGCGGTGGTTGGCGCGGGGTGGTTGGGAACGCGGAATCTTCTCGCGCGATCGCCGACGGCAAGTCTGCGTCGCCTTTCATGACCTATGGTTCATGTAATGCAACATTGGGCTGAACTTATTTCTCAGTTCAAAGACAATATTTGTAAAATGGTTTCTAAAAATGAGAAAGGCGCCTTGCGGCGCCTCTCTCGTAGTCCCGGACGATCTGCCTTACTTCACGTGGCACGTCAGGCAAATCTGGCTACCGTCTGCCGTTACACGCAGGAACGTCGGTAGGAACTTCGAGGTCGTGCCCGGCACGCCGTGGGGGTCGTGGCAGGAAGCGCATTCGACTTCGAAGCCGTCGCCGGAGTCGTAGAAGCGCAGTTCGTCCTTGTCGGGCCGGTTGTCGCCGTCCTTGTCGAAGAACCGGATGTTCTGGAAGGTGCCCGAAGGGACGTTCCAATCGCTGCCGGCAGGGAGTTTGACGCCGACCGGATGGTCGTTGGTGAGGTCGGTACCCAGCGCAAAGACAGTGAAGTCCGTGGCTGCAGAGGTCTTCCCGGGCGAGTGGCAGCCGAGACAGCTGGTTTCGCTGTTGGGGTCCGAGTTCAGACCCTGGTGCGTAACCGCCGTCGGGTCGCCACCGTTCAGTCGCCATGTGTCCAGCAATGATTCCATGGTTCCTGCGGAGGGGTTCAGCGCCAGCGCACCGTTGTAGCCGCCTGAGCCCGGCATGTTGACGATCGAGTCGACCGCAGTCTGGCCGTCATGGCAGGACAGACAGGTCAGCGAGTTCGGTCCTGGCTGGGTCGTGTCCTGCGAGAGCGTTTGTTGCGTGTAGAGGGTGTAGGTCGTCGTGCGAACCGTGCGGTTCCACAGGGGCGCATTGATATTGGTGTTCGCCGCGTGTGGCGTGTGGCAGTAGACGCACACCTGCTGGTAGTCGTTCCGGTACGCCTCCATCATGCCAGCATTGATCGCGGTGCTACCGTCAGTTGGCCGCTGGGTCAAGTTGTGGCGGGTGTTGCCGATCGTGCCCTGATTCGAGAACTCGCTTAATCGGTCGTTTCCGGCCAGGACAGGTCCTAATGCGAACGTACCCAATGCGATGATCAGCGCTGCACCGATTTTCTTGTTCATAGTGTCTTGAGCATCTGGAGTTGTTGTTGTTGCAATGGTATGCAAAAAGAATGCCTGCAATCGGCTTGTCGCGCCCGGGCGTCTGAGTCTTGCTACTTGCTGGTAAGGTTTTGTTCTGTGCTTGGCGTTTGCTGCTTGTCGGCACGCCTGTAGACCTCGACCTTCTGGTGGTAGTGGTCCGCGATGTAGAGTCGCCCGGTCTCATCAACCGCAATGCCTGCGATCAGGCCGAACTTCCCGGGGTAGTTCTCCATTCCCGGTCCCCCGACCCACATGAGCAATTCACCTGTCCCGGTGAAGATCTGGACGTTGTTGAACGATGCATCGGAGACATAGAGGTTACCGTCCCGGTCCGACGCGATGCTGCGTGGTCGTGAAAGCTGCCCGTAGCCATTCCCCACGCTACCGAAGTGGGATTGATACTTGCCGTTCAGGTCGAAGATTTGCACTCGAAAATTCCCGGAATCAAGAACCGCGAGCCGTCCATCCGGTGTCGTTGTCGCCGCCAAGGGAATGTTGAGCTCGCCAGGTTCCGATCCACGGGGACCAAGCCGGAAGAGTTCTGCGTTGTCGGGCGAATAAGCAATTATCTTGTGATCGTCGCCGTCGAAACTGCCTCGATCGACGATGAAGATCTTCTTTCCGTCGGCGCTGACGGCGACTCCCGAGGGCTGAACGAGGGCATTCGGAGCGCCGACGGCAAACTGGAAAAGCCCGAGGGAGTCAAAGACCATCACCTTGCGCAGTTTGCCGTCGAGGACGTAAACAAAATTCTTGTCGTCGATTGCAATCGAAACGGGCTTGACGACGTTGTTCGGTTCGCGGATGCCCATTCGAAACAAGCGCTGACGGGCGGCGTCGAAGACGACGACAGCACCAGTCGGGGGGTCGGCAACGTAGATGCGTCCGTTGCGGGCTGCGAGGGCTGCGGGTTTGCGGTAGACAAGTTCTTCCGATACCGAACCCTTGCCGGTAAGCATCTTTCTCGTCTGACCATCGTCCGTCTCGGGGCGGACGTTAATTTCTGACCGTAGATGAGCTTCGTACACGAAGCGCGCTTCGTTTGGCGGTTCAGGCCATGCAAGCTGGTATTCCTTCGCGCTTCTCTTGTCGGGAGCGTCGGACGTTGAACAGCCGCTTGCGATCAGGCATGTGACGCCTGCGAGAGCAAGGAGTGCAATTGCCCGTCGTGGTGACGTTGCGTATGTCGAGGTATTCGGAGTGCTGAGAGTCATCTTGTCGTGCGCGATCCCGGCTGGTCGTGGCAATGCGCAATATTTGAACGAGCACCGCGGGAGCCCTTGCATCAGGGGACTCGCGGAACCGTCTAATCAAGCAAGATTCGGACCCTCTTGGGCCGGCGGGTATTCAGCCGCC
The DNA here is from genome assembly GCF_001190925.1 of Azoarcus sp. CIB. Classification (NCBI taxonomy): domain Bacteria; kingdom Pseudomonadati; phylum Pseudomonadota; class Betaproteobacteria; order Rhodocyclales; family Zoogloeaceae; genus Azoarcus; species Azoarcus sp. CIB. Next base: position 3,157,610 of record NZ_CP011072.1, on the reverse strand, counting down.
GATGTACGACATTTCAATCTTTCGCAGACCGGCCGTGTTGGCGGTGCGGATTTCCGAATAGCGATCCTCGCGGTGCTGCCAGACGGCTGCGATGGCTTGATCGAGTTCGGAATCGCTCGCCCCGGCGCGCAACAGGGTGCGCAGGTCATGGCCGCTCTGTGCGAAGAGGCAGGTGTAGAGCTTGCCCTCGGTCGACAGGCGGATGCGGGTGCAGGTCGAGCAGAAGGCCTGTGTCACCGACGAGATGACACCGAGCTCGCCGCCGCCGTCGCTGTAGCGCCAGCGCTCCGCAACCTCGCCGGAGTAGTTGGGCTCGATCTGTTCGACGGGAAATACCTGATGAATCCGCTCGATGATCTCGCGGGATGGGACTACTGCACTCATCTCCCATCCGTTCGAGCTGCCGACGTCCATGAATTCGATGAAACGCAGGATGTGACCCGTGCCGCGGAAATGGCGTGCCATGTCGATCACGCCATGGTCGTTGACGCCGCGTTTGACGACCATGTTGACCTTGATCGGACCGAATCCGGCGTCTTCCGCTGCGGCGATTCCCTTGAGGACGGCCGAAACCGGGTAGTCGGCGTCGTTCATTTTGCGGAACGTTGCGTCATCGATCGCGTCCAGGCTCACGGTCACGCGATGCAGGCCGGCTGCTCGCAGCACGTGGGCCATTTTAGGTAGTAGTACGCCGTTGGTAGTCAGCGTAAGTTCGACGTCGGGGATCTCGGCAAGTTGGGCGATGAGATTCTCGACGTGCTTGCGCAGCAGGGGTTCGCCGCCGGTGATGCGGATCTTGCGCACGCCGCGGGCTGCGAAGAGCCGGGCAACGCGCGTGATCTCCTCGAACGACAGCAACTCCTTGCGGGCGAGGAAGGCGTGGTCGGCGTCGAAGACCTCACGCGGCATGCAGTAGATGCAACGGAAGTTGCAGCGGTCCGTGACCGAGATGCGCAGGTCGTGGACAGTGCGGCCGCGTTTGTCCAGAAGGGGGGCGCCCGCAGGTGGGGGCTCGTCGGTGGCGAGCGGCAGCGTCCCGCTGGCGGGGTAGATCGGGATCGATTTCATCGGATGACTGGCTGAAATGGCCTCAAATGCTGCATGTTGCGGGTGTCGGGCAAACTGTGGCTGAGTTCTGATGTCTATTTACACGATAGTTAAACAGGTGGTTTCGGCTGAAGGCAATACCGGAAATCACTTCGCGCGAGGCGCCGGCGTCCGTCTTTCTTGCAGACCGCCGCCGTAGTTGGCACAGTAGCGTGGAAGCGGGTTCGTTGATATGAGCCAAAAGTATTAAACTCCCGGCGATTGCATGTAGCCCTTTCGGGGGATTTGCGATGACGACAAGAGTTACAGAAACTTCGACCGAAAAACTTTACGAGCGTTTTCCGCATCTTCACAAGATAGACGGGATGTGGGGGACGGCGGAGTGTCGCAAGTTCATTTTCCTGCTGATGACCGACACCCGTGGCGGGGGGCGTCAGGGGTTTCCGCCCGAGCATGCGGGAACCATCATGTCGCTGCTGATGGAGCACGACCGGCGCTTCCCGCAGTTCGAGAACGATGTCGGAAACCACGACACCCGTTGGGGCGATCTCTCCCGTCGGGGGATCCGCTGACGACGCTTGCCCGCAAGGGTGGGTGAGGGAATCATGACGGGGCGGCCGTTTATCCGGACGCCCCGTTTTCATCGCGGTATCGGGAGAACAACAATATGGCCGACCTGCGCCCACTCGCAGCGGACCGTCTCCGTATCCGTTGCGCACCAGAGATCTTCGATTTTGCGGATACGGCAAACCTTCCCGATCTGCCGGGCGGAGTCGGGCAGGGGCGGGCAGAGGAGGCATTGCGTTTCGGTCTCGCGATGCGCCAACCCGGCTACCATGTGTTCGTGCTCGGCGAGCCGGGAACCGGCCGGCATGCAACGGTGTTTCGCCTGCTGCGTGAGTTCTCCGCTTGCGGCGCGGTCCCGCCAGACCTGTGTTATCTGCACAATTTCGACGATCCGCAGCGCCCCCGGCTCCTCACGCTGACGGCCGGGCGTGGGGCAGCATTGCGGGCCGACATGCAGGCGTTCATCGCCGATCTCGGTCCGGCAATCGAGACGGCGCTCGCCAGCGAGACCTACAGCAGCCGCATCGAATCGCTGCAAGATGCCCACAAGACGCGGGAAGACGGCGCACTGCATGAATTGGGCGAGGCATGTGCGGCCGATGGGGTGTCGCTGTTGCAAACGCCGGACGGCTTCGTGTTCGCGCCCACGAAAGACGGGCAGACCATGTCTCCCGAGGATTTCGAAGCCCTGGCACCTGAAATACGGGCCGCGGTGGAGAAGAAGGTGGGTGCCTGGGGCGATCGACTGGCCGATCTGCTCGAGCAGTTTCCGGGGTGGCGGAAAGAGCTTCACGAGGCGATGAAGCGCGCGGCGTGCGATGCACTGACGCCGGCAGTTTCGCATTTGATGCGCGAGCTGCGGGAGCGCTATGCCGACCTTCCTGCGGTGCTAGCGTTTTTCGATGCGATCAGGAAGGAGATCCTCGAGAGTGGAAGCGACTGGGCCGCTCAGGAGGGGGAAGAGGGCGATGGGGCGGAGGACGAAGCGCGCACGAAATTCCACCGTTACCAGGTCAAGCTGATGGTCGATCACTCCGCGACGCGCGGTGCGCCGGTCATCTGTGAGGACAATCCGACCTTTGGCAACCTGATCGGGCGTATCGAGCATATCTCCCAGATGGGCACGCTCGTGACCAATTTCAGCCTGATCCGTCCCGGCGCCCTGCATCGGGCATGTGGCGGCTATCTGGTGGTCGACGTCGAACGCATCCTGACACAGCCGTTCGCGTGGGAGGGATTGAAACGTGCGCTTCGCGCCCGCGAGATCCGTATCGAGCCGCCGTCGGAGGCTCAGGGGTGGAGCAACATGCTGACCCTGGAGCCGGAATCCATTCCGTGCGACGTCAAGGTGATTCTGGTCGGCGACCGCGAGTTGTTCTACCTGCTAACTGAAAACGACCCTGATTTTCCCGAGTTATTCAAGGTGGCCGCCGACTTCGACGAGGATATGCCGCGCAGCGACGCCAATGTCGTTCGTTATGCGGCGTTGCTCGCGATGCTCGGGCGGGCGTCGGACCTGTTGCCGTTCGACCGGACAGGCATTGCGCGTCTTGTTGAGCATGGCGCGCGCCTGGCCGAGCATGCCGGTCGCCTCAGCCTGCAGACGCGATTGCTGGCGGACGTGATGCGCGAGGCGGATTTCCATGCGCGCGCCTCGCAGTTGCCTACCGTCGGTTGTTCGCAGGTGGATGCGGCGATCGCATCCCGCTCGCGGCGATTCGGACGCTATGCCGAGCGGGTTCTTGAGTCGATGATCGACGGCACGACGCTCATTTCCACCAACGGCGCGCGCTGCGGCCAGATCAATGCGCTGGTTGTGGTCGAGCTTGCTGGCGAGCAGTTCGGCCATCCGATGCGCATTACGGCGACGGTGCGACTCGGGGAGGGAGATGTCGTCGATATCGAGCGTGAAACCGAGCTCGGTGGGGCGATCCATTCCAAGGGGGTTCTGATCCTCTCCGCGTTTCTTGGCGCCCGCTATGCGCGCCATCAGCCCCTGTCCCTGTCGGCCAGTCTCGTGTTCGAACAGTCGTATTCGCCGGTGGAGGGTGATTCCGCGTCACTGGCTGAACTCTGCGCCTTGATGTCTGCGCTGGCGCAGGTTCCGATTCGTCAAACCTTCGCGGTGACCGGGTCGGTCAATCAGTTCGGCGAGGTCCAGGCGATCGGGGGTGTGAACGAGAAGATCGAGGGATTCTTCGATCTGTGCGTCGCGCGCGGATTGACCGGTGAGCAGGGAGTTGTCATTCCGCAGGCGAGCGTACGGCATCTCATGTTACGCGAAGACGTTGTCGTGGCTGCGCACGAAGGCCGGTTCCACCTCCATGCCGTCGCTACCGTGGATGAGGCGATGGAGATCCTGACCGGGTTGTCGGCAGGGGTTGCGGACGCCAAGGGCGTAATGCCGCGGGAGACGGTCAATCACAAGGTCGCCGCGGCCCTCAGCGCGATGATCGTGGCGAAACATGCGTTCGATCACGGCAGCGAAGTTCGGCACGCCCGCTTCCGACGGCGGCATGAGAGCGGCCAGGAATGAGGTTCCGATGGGGTTGATGTGATCGCGTGCGACGATGCTGGCGGTTGGGAGGAGGCATGCCTCAAACCCGCAAAGCAAATGGGCCACCTCGAAAGGTGGCCCATCTACTTGGCTTTACTGGCTCCCCGACCTGGGCTCGAACCAGGGACACACGGATTAACAGTCCGTTGCTCTACCAACTGAGCTATCGGGGATCGGTATCGTCTGCTCATGCAGGATGCTGCAGGAGCCAAATTTTGGCTCCCCGACCTGGGCTCGAACCAGGGACACACGGATTAACAGTCCGTTGCTCTACCAACTGAGCTATCGGGGAATTGAGCCGCGCATTATAGGTAGCGCACGGCTATGCGTCAATATTGCTTGCGCGGATTCTTAAGCCTTCACGACCGTGGCAATCGCCTTCGCGACGTAGCCGATGTTGCGCGAGTTGAGGGCGGCGAGGCAAATGCGGCCAGTCGACACGGCGTAGATGCCGAAGTCGTTCCTGAGCTGTTCGACCTGCGCGGCCGACAGGCCGGTGTAGGAGAACATGCCGCGCTGCTGGATCACGAACGAGAAGTCCTGCGCGACGCCGGCCGCCTTCAGGTTTTCGACCAGCCCGGTACGCATCGCGCGGATGCGGTCGCGCATGCCGGCCAGTTCGTCTTCCCACATCTGACGCAGTTCGGCCGAATTCAGCACTGCCGCGACGATGGCGCCGCCATGGATCGGCGGATTGGAGTAGTTGGTGCGAATCACGCGCTTGACCTGCGACAGCACGCGGGCCGACTCGTCCTTGTTCGCGGTGACGATCGACAGGGCGCCCACGCGCTCGCCGTAAAGCGAGAACGACTTCGAGAACGAGCTCGAAACGAAGAATTGCAGACCACTGGCGGAGAACAGGCGCACGGCGACCGCGTCCGGCTCGATGCCGTCGGCGAATCCTTGGTAGGCCATGTCGAGGAAGGGCACAAGGCCGCGTTCGCGGCATGCACCGACGACCTCGCCCCACTGGGCTTCGGTCAGATCGGCCCCCGTCGGGTTATGGCAGCAGGCGTGCAGCACGACGACAGAGCCCGGGGCGAGCTGTTCGAGCTTGACCTTCATGCCGGCGAAGTTCACGCCGCGGGTGCTTGGCTCGTAGTACGGATAGTTCTCGACCGGGAAGCCGGCGGACTCGAACAGCGCGCGGTGGTTTTCCCAGCTGGGATCCGAGATGTAGACGGTTGCGCCGGGGACCAGGCGCTTGAGGTAGTCGGCGCCGACCTTCAGCGCGCCCGTGCCGCCCAATGCCTGGACGGTGACGACCTGGCCGTTGGCGATGAGGGCCGAATCCTTGCCGAAGAGCAGGTTCTGCACGGCGGTGTTGTATGCCGCGGGGCCTTCGATCGGCTGGTAGCCGCGCGGCGGCATCGCTTCGAGACGCGACTTCTCGGCCGTCTTCACAGCTGCGAGCAGCGGAATCTTGCCGTTGTCGTCATAGTAGACGCCGACGCCGAGGTTCACCTTCTCAGTGCGCCCGTCGGCGATGAAGGCCTCGTTCAGTCCGAGGATCGGGTCACGGGGTGCCATCTCGACGGCGGCGAAGATCGAAGCGGGCATTAAACAACTCCAGGTTGGGCGGGGGGCGTCGGGGGACTGAACCTGTCGCGTTGGTGACGGTCCATCCTGCCGTGCCTTGAGCCGAGTTTTGCGAAATAATGCGCATTTGCCCGACTCTGTTTCGTCTATCGCAACAAACGGGCAAGCGCTTGAAACAGCCGGAAATTCTAGCATGACGAGTTCGACGGACAGTGTTCCGGTGGTGACTTTCGAAGGGAGTCCGTTCAGACTCCATCAGCCTTTTGCGCCCGCGGGCGACCAGCCGGCAGCGATCGATCTGCTGACCGAGGGGGTGTCCGACGGCCTGATGTTCCAGACCCTGCTCGGCGTGACCGGCTCGGGCAAGACCTACACGATGGCGAACGTCATTGCGCGCTGCGGCCGACCCGCCCTGGTGCTGGCGCCGAACAAGACGCTAGCCGCGCAGTTGTACGCCGAATTCCGGGAGTTCTTTCCCGAGAACGCCGTCGAATATTTTGTCTCGTACTACGACTACTACCAGCCGGAAGCCTATGTTCCGTCGCGCGATCTCTTCATCGAGAAGGATTCAAGCATCAACGAGCACATCGAGCAGATGCGCCTGTCGGCAACGAAGAGCCTGATGGAGCGGCGCGACGTGGTGATCGTCGCGACGGTGTCGTGCATCTACGGTATCGGCGACCCGGTCGATTACCATGCGATGATCCTGCATCTGCGTGAGGGCGAGCGCATTGCCCATCGCGACCTCGTGCAGCGACTCGTGGCGATGCAGTACACCCGCTCCGACATCGACTTCCGGCGCGGGACCTTCCGTGTGCGCGGCGACGTGATCGACGTGTTTCCGGCGGAGAATGCCGAGTATGCGGTGCGGATCGAGATGTTCGACGACGAGATCGAGCATCTGACGTTGTTCGACCCCCTTACCGGGCACCTGAAGCAGAAGCTCGTCCGCTTTACCGTTTACCCGTCCAGCCACTACGTTACTCCGCGCGCGACGGTGCTGCAGGCGATCGAGGCGATCAAGGATGAGCTGCGCGATCGAGTCAGTGATTTTCAGCGCGCGGGTAAGCTGGTGGAAGCTCAGCGCATCGAGCAGCGCACGCGCTTCGATCTGGAGATGCTCAACGAGATGGGGTTCTGCAAGGGCATCGAGAACTACTCGCGCCATTTGTCGGGGCGCGGCCCAGGCGAGCCGCCGCCGACGCTGATCGACTATCTGCCGCCGGACGCGTTGCTGTTCGTCGATGAGTCGCACGTGGCGATTCCGCAGGTGGGCGGCATGTACAAGGGTGACCGTTCGCGTAAGGAGAACCTCGTCGAATACGGATTCCGTATGCCGTCGGCACTCGACAACCGGCCGCTGAAGTTCGAGGAATTCGAGCGCCTGATGCCGCAGACGATCTTCGTGTCCGCGACGCCTGCGAATTACGAGGCGACGCACCAGGCGCAAGTCGTCGAGCAGGTCGTCCGCCCCACGGGGCTGATCGACCCCGCGGTGGAGGTCAGGTCCGCAAGCACTCAGGTCGACGACCTGCTGTCCCAGGCCAAGCGCCGTATTGCCGTGGGTGAGCGCGTGCTGGTAACGACGCTGACGAAGCGGATGGCGGAGGACCTCACCGATTATCTTGCCGAAAACGGCATTCGCGTGCGTTACCTGCATTCCGACATCGACACGGTCGAGCGTGTCGAGATTATCCGCGATCTGCGTCTCGGGGAGTTCGATGTGCTGGTGGGCATCAACCTGCTGCGCGAAGGTCTGGATATTCCCGAGGTGTCTCTTGTGGCGATTCTGGACGCGGACAAGGAAGGTTTCCTGCGTTCCGAGCGCTCGCTGATCCAGACGATCGGGCGGGCCGCACGGCATATCCACGGCCGCGCGATCCTATACGCGGACGTGGTGACGCGCTCGATGCGCGCCGCGATGGACGAGACCGAGCGACGTCGGGCAAAGCAGCTCGCGTTCAACGCCGAACACGGTATCGTCCCGAAGTCGGTGACCAAGCGCATCAAGGACATCATCGACGGCGTCTACTCGAGCAGCGACGAGCGCAATGCGAATGTAGCGCAGGAGGCGCGGGCCGAATATTTCGCGATGGACGAGAAGTCCGTCGCGAAGGCGATCCGGAAACTCGAGAAGGAAATGCAGGAACATGCCCGCAACCTCGAATTCGAAAAGGCTGCAGCAGCCCGGGACGAATTGTTCAGGCTGCGCCAGCGCGCGTTCGGCGCGGACCAGCATGGGGAGGCCTGAGAGGTGACGTCGTGACGAAAATCCTGTTCGTATGTACCGGCAACATCTGCAGATCCCCTACTGCCGAAGGTGTGGCGCGGCATGCCATCCGCGCGGCGGGGCTCGACGGGGTGATCGAGGTCGAATCGGCCGGGACGCACGGCTATCACGTCGGTGAGGCGCCCGATCCGCGCACGCGCAAGGCGGCCAAGAAGCGCGGCTACGATCTTTCGATGTTGCGGGCGCGAAAACTCGAACCGGCGGACTTCGAGGCCTTCGACCTGTTGCTCGCGATGGACACCGGGCACCTTGAGATCATGAAGCGAAACTGTCCCGACGAGCATCGCGGCAAGGTCAGGCTCTTCATGAGCTACGCACGCCGCTTCAAGGCTGACGAAGTGCCCGATCCCTATTACGGCGGCGAGCGCGGGTTCGATCTGGTACTCGACTACTGTGAAGATGCGATCGGGGGGCTCGTCGACGTGCTGAGGTCGTCGCGCTGAACGATCCTCGTGTGACCGCCTGAAATGAAAAAGGGGCGCCCGGTGGGCGCCCCTTCCTTTCCGCTTGTCGCTGCTGATCAGTGCGGTTTTTGGGTTTCAACCTGCTGCAGCGGCTCGTCGGTGATCACGAGCGAAGGCCGCGGACGCCGGCCAAGCGGACGGGCAGGTGCCTCATCGGCATGGGACTCGGTGAAGGCCTGGACCTTTTCGCTGCTCGTTTCGATCATCACGAGGCCACTCTCCGCCAGCGAGCTGCCGAGATCGATCGGTGCGGACGGCGCGTGCGCGATTTCCTGCGCCTCGGCCGTGGCGGCCTGCTCGACGACTAGGGGGGCTGCCTCGGCTTCCACTGGAGTCGGTTGCACGGCTTCGGCAAGCGCCGCCGCGGGCGCCACAGCGGCTTCCTCTGCCGGTGCGACGACTTCGGCTGGCGCCTCTTCGGTTTGTGCCGTCGGCGCCGCTTCGATTGTCGCTATTTCCTCGACGGTCGGTGCGGCATCGGCTACCGCCTCGGCGGGTGCTGCCGCTGCGATTGCACGAACAGGCATGGGCGCTTCTTCGACCTCGGCAGGCACCGCTTCCGCTGTGCTGGCGACGACAGGCAGCGGCGCCTCGGTTTCGGCGACAGTGATCACCTCGCGGGAAGGTTCGGCGGTTGCGGCTGTTGTCGCCTCGACCGCTCGCGGGGCCGGCTCCGCCTGTGCGGTTTCGCCTGCCATTGCCTCTTCGAGGGTCTCACTGCCGACTCCCGCTGCGGCCGCAATTCCCTGGTCTTCGCCTGGGCGACGGTCCCGGCGACCGCGGCTGCGGCGGCGGCGCTTCTCCGGCGTGCCTTCCTCGCCCGTCGGTGCGGCCGTTTCGGTCACGCCGGTTACTGCGACGGCCTCTACGACTTGTTGTTCGGCTGCGTTTTCGACGGCCTCGACAGGCTTGGGCTGGCGCGGTCCGCGCTGCCGGCGGCCTTCGCTGCGCTCCGCAGCTTCGGGACGCTCTGCGCGTTCGGCGCGTTCCTGGCGTTCCGCCCGTTCGGGACGCTCGGCCCGTTCGGTACGCTCCTGGCGCTCTTGCCGTTGTTCGCCTCTGCCGTTGCTGCGGGTGGGCTGCGAAGGTTCCTCACGTTCGGCGCGCTGGCCTTCACGGCGGTTGCGGTTGTTGCCGCCGCGGCGATTCTCCCCGCGTTCGCCGCGGGGACGCGCCTCGCGCTTCGACTGTGCTTCTTCCGCGGGTTGCGGAGCCGGGGTCGTCTTCTCGCCGCGCAGCCACGCAAAGAGGCGCGCAAACAGGCCAGGCTCGGCAGCCGGAGCGGCAGCAGGCTCGGGCTTAGGCTCCACCACCGGCGCGGGCTGCGCAGGGGCGATGCCCTTCACTACGGCTTCGGCGCGGGCCGGCTTCTTGTCGTCCTTCGTCGGCAGGCGCAGGTCGACTTCTGCGGGCTTGCCGACCATCTGGTAGCTGGCGAGTGCCAGTTCTTCCAGATTCAGCTGGTCGTGGCGCAGGCGGATGATCTCGTGGTGCGGCGTCTCGAGGTGGCGGTTGGGAATGATGATCAGCTGGATCTTGTGCCGGTACTCGATGTGTGCAATGTCCGAACGCTTCTCGTTGAGGAGGAAGGTTGCGACATCCACCGGCACCTGCAGATGCACTGCGCCGGTGTTTTCCTTCATCGCTTCCTCTTCGAGGATGCGCAGGATGTGCAGCGCGGACGATTCCGTGCTGCGGATGTGGCCGGTGCCGTTGCAGCGCGGGCAGGGGATGTAGCTCGTTTCCGCCAGCGCGGGGCGCAGGCGTTGGCGCGAAAGCTCAAGCAGGCCGAAGCGGCTGATCTTGCCGGTCTGGACGCGCGCGCGGTCGTGGCGCAGCGCGTCACGCAGGCGGTTCTCGACCTCGCGCTGATTCTTCTGCGACTCCATGTCGATGAAGTCGATGACGATCAGGCCGCCGAGGTCTCGCAGACGGAGCTGGCGTGCAATTTCTTCGGCCGCCTCGAGGTTGGTGCGGAAGGCCGTTTCCTCGATATCCGCGCCCTTGGTCGAGCGGCCGGAGTTTACGTCGATGGAGACGAGGGCTTCGGTATGGTCGATCACGACCGCGCCGCCGCTGGGCAGGCTCACCTGGCGCGAGTAGGCGGACTCGATCTGATGCTCGATCTGAAAGCGCGAGAACAGCGGCACATCGTCGTTGTACCGCTTCACGCGATTGACGTTGGCCGGCATCACATGGGCCATGAACTGGAGGGCCTGCTCGTACACGTCATCGGTGTCGATCAGGATCTCGCCGATGTCCGGCTGGAAGTAGTCGCGGATTGCGCGAATCACGAGGCTGCCTTCCTGGTAGATCAGGAACGCGCCAGACTGCGACTGCGCGGCACCGTCGATCGCGCGCCACAACTGCAGCAGGTAGTTGAGGTCCCACTGCAGTTCCTCGGCGTTGCGGCCGATCGCCGCGGTGCGCGCGATCAGGCTCATGCCGGGGGGGACTTCGAGCTGATCCATGACTTCACGCAGTTCGCTGCGCTCGTCACCCTCGACGCGCCGCGAAACGCCACCCCCACGGGGGTTGTTCGGCATCAGGACCAGGTAGCGTCCCGCCAGCGAGATGTAGGTGGTCAGGGCCGCGCCCTTGTTGCCGCGCTCGTCCTTCTCGACCTGGACGATGAGTTCCTGGCCTTCCTTGAGCGCGTCCTGAATGCGCGCCTTGCCAGCATCGACGCCGGGCGCGAAGTAGGAGCGGGATATTTCCTTGAACGGCAGAAAACCATGCCGCTCCGAGCCGTAATCAACGAACGCCGCTTCGAGACTGGGCTCGATGCGCGTGATGACGGCTTTGTAGATATTGCTCTTGCGTTGTTCCTTGGCGGCCGATTCGATATCGAGGTCGATCAGTTTCTGACCATCCACGATTGCGACGCGCAGTTCCTCGGCCTGCGTCGCATTGAAAAGCATGCGCTTCATTGATTTCGTTCCCCCGCGCGAAACCCACGGGCAGGACGAACCGCGCGCACCATCGCGCTTGTTACGTGATCAGGAGCGGGTAGGTTCTTCTACTTTTTTCCGGTCGGTAATGGGCTGTGATGGGTCGGCTGGTCGATGTTCATGCATTCCCGCCTGGGGCCGGAACGCTTGATCCTGCGGGTGCGTTACGCGTCTTTGTTCAATCCAATGGATCGAAGATTGTCAATTGCGTTACCATCGATGCCTTTTTCGGCAACGACAGCACGTTGTGGTTGTCCGGGAGCTCTTCTGGGGCTCGTTGTCGACCGCTTTCCTCCGCATCGGTGCGAGAGGGGCGTCGATGAAACCGGGACTAACCGGCGGCAAGTATATTTCAGGATGATGGCACAAGGCAAAGCGGTGACGGTCCGGCGCGAACGCGTCGATGATTCGGTCGCCGGTCAGCGGATAGACAATTACCTCATGCGTGTGTGCAAGGGGGTACCGAAAAGCCACGTCTATCGGATCCTGCGCAGCGGGGAAGTGCGTGTCAATGGCGGACGGGTCGGTCCGACCTACCGTCTCGCGCTCGGGGACGAGGTGCGGATTCCCCCCGTACGCGTCGCGGAATCGAACACCCCGGCGGTGGTGCCAGCCGGCAAGGCTTTGCCCGTCGTGTACGAGGATGATGCCCTCATGGTCGTCGACAAGCCCTCGGGCAAAGCCGTGCATGGTGGCAGCGGCGTGAGCTTCGGTGTCATTGAGCAATTGCGCAGCCAGCGGCCCGAAGCACGCATGCTCGAACTGGCGCATCGCATCGACCGTGAGACCTCGGGGCTCCTGATCATCGCGAAGAAGCGGTCGGCGCTGACCGCCCTCCACGACATGATGCGCGAGGGGCGCGTGGAGAAGCGCTACCTCACGCTGGTGCCCGGCAAGTGGGCCAACCCGTTGCAGCACGTGAAGGAGCCGCTGTTCAAGTACCTCACGCCTGAGGGTGAGCGGCGCGTGCGCGTGAGCGGCGAAGGCAAGCAGGCGCATAGTGTTGTGCGGCTCGTGAAGCGCTGGCAGCGCTTCAGTTTGCTCGAGGTGGAACTCAAGACGGGCCGTACCCACCAGATCCGTGTCCACCTTGCTCACCTCGGTTTTCCGTTGTGCGGCGATGACAAGTACGGCAATTTCCCGCTCAACAAGGCGCTCGAGCAGGAAGGGCTGAGGCGGATGTTCCTCCATGCAGCCTATCTCTCCTTCGCCCATCCGCTTACCGGGGAGCCGATCGTGCTGCAGTCGCCGCTTCCCCACGAGCTGCAGGGCTTCATCGATCACCTGGATGCAACAGAGTCTCGCAAGAATGGCTAAGCGCTTCGACCTCATCGTTTTCGACTGGGACGGAACCCTCATGGATTCGGCGGCGGCGATCGTAAACGCGATCGTGGCAGCGTCACGAGATCTCAATCTGCCGGAGCCGTCCGAGGCGCGCGCTCGCTACGTCATCGGACTGGGGCTGGCCGACGCGCTCCGCCATGCCGTGCCGGATTTGCCCGAGGCCGACTATCCCCGCATGGTCGAGCGCTATCGCTACCATTACCTGGCGCGGGATCACGAGCTGTCGCTGTTCCCGGGTGCGTACGAAATGATCGAGGAGCTCTCCGCGGCAGGGCGGATGCTGGCTGTCGCAACCGGAAAGAGCCGGCTGGGCCTTAGTCGCGCACTCGAGTGCAGCGGGCTGGGGGCGTTCTTCCACTGCACGCGGTGTGCGGACGAATGCTTCTCCAAGCCGCACCCGGCGATGCTGGAGGAAATCATGAACGAACTCGGCGTCGCCCGGGATCGCACGCTGATGGTCGGTGACACGACGCACGACCTTCAGATGGCGAGGAACGCGGGGGTGGCCGGGCTAGGCGTGGCCTTCGGGGCCCATCCGAGGGTGGCGCTGGAGGGCGAGGAGCTTGTCGGGATCGTTGGCTCTCCCGCTGAGCTCGCCCTGTGGCTGCGCGAGAACGCCTGATCCCGGGGAGGGGTCAGCTGGCGAGCAACAGGAAGAGCGTGGGGCGCCTGGCCAATTCGGGCTTGGGATTCCGGCGCCAGTCGGCAATGCTCGTGCTGCCCACCCATTCGTTGTCCGTCGTCAACTCGCGCGCAACACACATTCGTGTCGTCGGGCGGCAGTTCGCCAGCAGGGCGTCGAACAGCCGCTCGTTGCGGTAGGGGGTTTCAATGAAGATCTGCGTGCGCTGCAGGCGGCGCGATTCGTCCTCGAGTTGCCGGATGCGCCCGTCCCGCTCCGGTTCGGAAACGGGCAGATAGCCGTTGAAGGCGAAGCTCTGGCCGTTCAGGCCCGAGGCCATCAGGGCCAGCAGAATCGACGACGGGCCGACCAGCGGTCGCACCTCGATGCCCCGTGCGTGCGCGCGTGCCACTAATCGTGCCCCGGGGTCCGCGACAGCCGGACAGCCGGCTTCCGACATCAGGCCGATATCGTGGCCCTGAAGTGCCGGGGTGAGCAGGGCGTCGAGTGCCGCCGGGGCGTCCTTCTCGGGCAAGACCTGGATGTCGATGTCGCGCAAGGGGCCCGGGTGTTCCAGGCGTTTGAGTTCCGTTCGTGCCGTCTTGGCATTTTCGACAACAAAATGGCAAAGCCGGCGCGCAATCGCCTGCACCTCGTGCGGAAGAATGTGCGAGCACGCCGTGTCGCCGAGGCTCACCGGTACGAGAAACAGGGCGCCGCGTTGTGCGCTCATGGGAGCTGCATACCTTCTGCGCGCAGGAGACGCGACAGTGCGATGAGCGGGAGGCCGATCAGCGCTGTCGGATCATCGCCAGAGAGCGACTCCAGGAGCGTGATGCCGAGGCCTTCCGACTTGGCGCTGCCGGCGCAGTCGAGGGGGCGTTCCTTGTCTACGTAGCGCCGGATCTCGTCGTCGTCGAGATTGCGGAAGCGCACGAAGGTCGGGACGCTCTCGCTGCGGACGTGTCCGCTGCGGGTGTTGACGATCGCGAGCGCGGTGTGAAAGGTGACGGCCTGTCCGCTCATGCGACGCAACTGGGCGACGGCGCGCTCGACGGTGCCCGGCTTGCCGAACACTTCGTCGCCGATGTGCGCGACCTGATCGCTGCCGATCACGAGGGCGTCGGTGTGATTGAGTGCGACCGCCTGCGCTTTCTCGATCGCGAGGCGGTTTGCTGTCGCGGGCGGCGTTTCGCCCGGCAGGGGGGTTTCGTCAACCTTCGGGCTGGCGATCTCGAACGGCGTTTGGAGGCGTTCGAGGAGCATGCGACGATAGGCAGAGGTCGAGGCGAGTACGAGTTTCATGGTCGAAGGGGGTGCGAACGGCTGTCGGACGATGCGGGTGAGGCTTGTGCAGCCTTGCTGGCGGCGCAAATCCTTGAAAATAGGCGTTTCGGGGTTTTGACAGGGGAAGCCGAAAATAATATCATGCGCCTCTTATGTCGCAACGAAGCGTTCTTCCGGACCCGTTCAAGTTCGCAGCCGAAGGCCGCAGCCTGAGTGGGGTCATTCCGCTGGTGGAGTTGCCACGACTCGGCGACGTGTTGCTGGATAAGTCCGGTAGCGTGCAGTTCAGCCTAGTTGGCGAGGTGGGGCTCGATCGCAAGCCGCGCGTGCGGCTCGCCATTTCTGGCGAGTTGCAGGTGCGATGCCAGCGCTGCCTTGGTTCGATGGTTTGGCCGCTGGAGGTGGATGCGCTATTCGAGTTGGTCAGGCCCGGTCAGCCGATCGCGGACGACGAGTTGGAAGAAGACGAGTTCGATGCAATTGAGGCGACGCCGGATATGGATGTGAAGGCGTTGGTCGAGGATGAGATCGTGCTGGCGGTGCCTATTGCGCCTCGGCATGAAAAGTGTGAGGCGCCCCGCCCCGACGGTGGTGCCGTAAAGGAATCGCCTTTCGCGTCGCTTGAGAAGTTGCGCAAGACCGACGGCGCGGAATAGGCGCGATATTTGTACTAGGAGTTTTTCATGGCCGTTCAGCAGAACAAGAAATCCCCCTCCAAGCGTGGCATGCATCGTGCCCACGACTTCCTGACCAATCCGCCGCTCGCTGTCGAAGCGACCACCGGCGAAGTCCACCTGCGTCATCACATCAGCCCGAGCGGTGTGTATCGCGGCAAGAAAGTCGTCAAGACCAAGGGCGAATAAGTCCTGTCTTCCAAGGCGGCGCGGCGCTTAGGGCGTCTGCGCCGTTTTTTCATCCCGAGTCCCTGTTCGAGGTGCACGAAAGTTCCATGGGTGTCACCGTTGCGATAGATTGCATGGGCGGCGATCATGGCCCGTCCGTGACGGTGCCGGCCGCGCGCGCCTTCCTGCGCAACCATCCCGAGGCCAAGGTGATTCTGGTCGGGCGTCAGGACGCGCTCGATCAGGCCGTGGCGGCCATCGGCAATGGTTTCGCGGGTCGTTTGTCGGTCCGTGCGGCGTCCGAGGTCGTCGAAATGGACGATCCGCCAGCGATCGCGATGCGCAAGAAGAAGGATTCCTCGATGCGCGTCGCGGTGGATCTGGTGAAGGCCGGCACGGCCCAGGCGGCAGTGTCGGCCGGGAATACCGGCGCCCTGATGGCGATCTCGCGTTTCGTCCTCAAGACGCTCGACGGCATCGACCGGCCCGCGATCGCGACAATCCTGCCCACGCGCAAGGGGCAGGTGTATGTGCTCGACCTCGGCGCTAACGTTGATTGCGAGCCCGAGCACCTGCTCCAGTTCGGCATCATGGGGGCAATGCTCGTGTCTGCGGTCGAGCACGTCGACCGCCCGTCAGTAGGGCTGCTCAACATCGGCGAAGAGGCGATCAAGGGTAACGATGTCGTCAAACGCGCCGGCGAACTGCTGCGCGGAAGCGGCCTGAACTTTTACGGCAACGTGGAAGGCGACGACATCTATAAGGGGACGACCGACGTTGTCGTGTGCGACGGGTTTGTCGGCAATGTGGCGTTGAAGACATCCGAGGGGTTGGCGCAGATGCTTGCCGCATTCCTCAAGGAGGAATTCAGCCGCAGCCTGCTGACCAAGGTCATGGCGGTCGTTGCGATGCCCGCGCTCAAGCGTTTCAAGCGCCGCGTCGATCACCGTCGTTATAACGGTGCGGCCCTGGTCGGTCTGCGCGGCGTGGTGGTCAAGAGCCACGGCTCTGCCGACACATATGCGTTCGAGCAGGCCATTCACCGGGCTGCCGAGGCTGCGTCGAACCGCCTCGTTGAGCGCATTAGCGAGCGCATGACGGCCATGGGGAGAGCAGCATGATCTATGCACGAATCGCCGGCACCGGAAGTTTCCTGCCGGGCGAGCCTGTCAGTAACGACGATCTCGTCACTCGCGGAATCGATACGTCGGATGAATGGATCGTCGAGCGCACGGGTATCCGTACCCGTCACCTCGCGGCCAGCGACGTCACGTCGAGCGATCTCGCCTGCGAAGCGAGCCGCCGCGCCATCGCGGCCGCGGGCCTGCAGCCCGAGGACATCGATCTCGTCGTCGTCGCGACCTCCACTCCGGACTGCATCTTCCCGAGCACTGCGACCCTGCTGCAGGCAAAGCTGGGGATGCGTAACGGCGCCGCGGCGTTCGACGTGCAGGCCGTTTGTACCGGTTTTGTCTATGGGTTGACGATCGCCGAGAAGTTCATCCGCTCGGGGAGTCACAAGCGCGCGCTGGTGGTTGGCGCGGAAGTATTCTCGCGCATCCTCGACTGGTCTGACCGCGGCACCTGCGTGCTGTTCGGCGATGGGGCGGGCGCAGTCGTGCTCGAGGCGTCCGATGCGCCGGGCATCCTGGCGACTGCACTGCACGCAGACGGCAGCCATCACCCCATCCTGTGCGTGCCGGGCGCGGTCGCCTCAGGTCAGGTGATCGGAGACCCCTTCCTGCGTATGGACGGCCAGGCGGTGTTCAAGTTTGCGGTCAAGGTGTTGGGCGAGGTCGCGCACGAGGTTCTCGCCGCCGCTGGTGTGCAGGCCGAGACGGTCGATTGGCTGATCCCGCATCAGGCCAACATCCGCATCATCCAGGCGACCGCGAAGCGGCTCGGTGTGCCGATGGACAAGGTCATTGCGACGGTCGATCGGCATGGCAACACGTCGGCGGCATCGATCCCGCTCGCCCTCGATCTGGCCGTGCGCGACGGGCGTATCCGTGCGGGCCAGCGGATCATCGTCGAAGGCGTCGGCGGTGGCTTCACGTGGGGCGCTGCGCTGCTCCAATTCTGAGACAGGACAAGATCAATGGCTTTTGCTCTGGTGTTCCCGGGACAGGGGTCCCAATCCGTTGGAATGATGGCGGGCTACGGTGAGCGCGCCGAAATCCGTGACACCTTCGCCGAGGCATCCGATGCGCTCGGAGAGGATCTTTGGCAGATGGCCAATGAAGGGCCTGCCGAGCGTCTCGTGCTGACCGTCAATACCCAGCCTCTGATGCTCACGGCCGGTGTGGCTGCATATCGCGCCTGGCTTGCTGCGGGCGGTCCCAAGCCGCAATTGGTTGCGGGTCACAGTCTCGGCGAGTATTCCGCCCTCGTCGCTGCCGGTGCGATGGCCTTCTCCGATGCGGTGCCCCTTGTGCGTTTCCGCGCTCAGGCGATGCAGGAGGCCGTTCCTGCCGGCGAAGGCGGCATGGCAGCGTTGCTGGGTCTGGAAGTCGACGCTGTCCGTGAAGCCTGTGCCGAAGCGGCGCAGGGCGAAGTCGTCGAGGCTGCGAACCTGAACGCCCCCGGTCAGATCGTAATCGCCGGCGCCAAGGGCGCGGTCGAGCGTGCGATCGAGGCAGCGAAGGCACGCGGCGCCAAGCGCGCGATGCTGCTGCCGGTGAGCGCCCCGTTCCACTGCGCGCTGATGAAGCCGGCGGCGGAGCGACTCGCCGAGCGACTCGCGTCGGTAACGATCGGCAAACCCGAGATTGCGGTGATCAACAACGTGGACGTTGCCGTGTATGACGATCCGGCCAGGATCCGTGACGCGCTCGTGCGCCAGGCCTTCTCGCCGGTGCGCTGGATCGAGCTGGTGCAGGAGATGGCGCGCCGCGGCATGGGACACGTCATCGAGTGTGGTCCGGGCAAGGTCCTTGCGGGTATGACGAAGCGGATCGCGGGCGACGTGCAGGGCGGCTCGATTCACGACGCTGCGAGTCTCGAACAATCCATTGCGGCCTTGAGGTGATTTCAATGAGTTTTTCGCTCGAGGGGCAGGTGGCCCTTGTGACCGGTGCGTCCCGCGGGATCGGACGCGCCGTGGCGCTCGAACTGGGCCGTCTGGGTGCGACTGTCGTCGGTACGGCAACTTCGGAAGCCGGTGCCGCCGATATTGAAAATGGTCTGCAGGAAGCCGGCATCAAGGGGTGCGGGATGGCGCTCAACGTCACCGACGCGGCTGCGTGCGAAGCGGCCATTGGCGACATCGAGAAGCGCTTCGGTGCCGTCGGCATCCTCGTGAACAATGCCGGCATCACGCGCGACAACCTCGCGATGCGCATGAAGGACGACGAGTGGGATGCCGTCATCGACACTAACTTGAAAGCGGTGTTCCGCATGTCGCGTCTCGTCATGCGTGGCATGATGAAGGCCCGCGGCGGCCGCATCATCAACATTACGTCCGTTGTCGGCAGCGCCGGCAACCCCGGGCAGGCGAACTACGCGGCGGCAAAGGCCGGCGTGGCCGGCATGAGTCGTGCGCTGGCGCGTGAGCTGGGTAGCCGCAATATCACCGTCAATTGCGTGGCTCCTGGCTTCATCGACACCGACATGACCCGTGCGCTGCCCGAAACGGCCCGCGACGCGCTGCTGGGCAACATCGCCCTCGGCCGGCTGGGACGTCCTGAAGAAATCGCTGGGGCGGTGGCCTTCCTGGCATCGCCCGCAGCCGCCTACGTGACGGGCACGACCTTGCACGTGAATGGCGGCATGTACATGTCGTAATCACCGGCGGCGATAGCGGTTCTCATCCTTTTTGGTAGAATACGCCGGCTTTTTTTCTTACATATCTGGATCATTCTGGGAAGGAGTTAGTTCATGGAGAACATCGAGCAGCGCGTCAAGAAAATTGTCGCCGAACAACTTGGTGTGAACGAGTCGGAAATCAAGATCGAGTCCTCGTTCGTCGACGATCTGGGCGCGGATTCGCTGGATACCGTGGAACTGGTCATGGCCCTCGAGGAAGAGTTCGAGTGCGAAATCCCGGACGAGGAAGCTGAGAAGATCACCACGGTTCAGCAGGCGATTGACTACGTCAACGCCCACCTGAAGAAGTAAGACTGATTACCGGAGCGAACATTGACCCGTCGCAGAGTCGTCATTACCGGTCTGGGCATCATTTCCCCGGTCGGCAATACCGTTCCGGAGGCCTGGGACAACATTGTCAACGGCCGCTCCGGTATCGGCGAAATCACGCGTTTCGATACCACGAACTTCCCGGTGAAGATCGCCGGTGAGGTGAAGGGGTTCGACATCGACGCATATCTTTCGCCGAAGGAGGCCCGCCGTATGGATGTGTTCATCCATTACGGCATGGCCGCCGGCATCCAGGCGTTCAAGGATGCCGGCCTGCAGGTTACCGCCGAGAACGCCGAGCGTATCGGCGTGAATCTGGGCTCGGGCATCGGCGGCCTGCCGATGATCGAATCCACCCACGACGATTACCTGAAGGGGGGGGCACGCAAGATTTCCCCGTTCTTCATCCCCGGAACGATCATCAACATGATCGCGGGCAACCTGTCGATCATGTTCGGCCTGAAGGGGCCTTGCCTGGCGATGGTTACTGCCTGCACGACAGCCACGCACTGCATCGGCGAAGCCGCGCGTCTCATCCAGTACGGCGACGCCGACGTGATGATCGCCGGTGGCGCCGAGTCAACCGTGACGCCGCTGGCCGTCGGTGGTTTCGCCTCGGCCCGTGCGCTTTCCACGCGCAACGACGACCCGCAGACGGCGAGCCGTCCGTGGGACAAGGGGCGCGACGGCTTCGTGCTTGGTGAGGGGGCCGGCGTACTCGTGCTCGAAGAGTATGAGCATGCGAAGGCGCGTGGCGCGAAGATCTATGCCGAAGTCGCCGGCTTCGGCATGAGCGCCGACGCCTACCACATGACCGCCCCGTGCGAGGACGGCAACGGTGCAGCGCGCTGCATGACGAATGCGATGCGCGATGCCGGCATGGCACTCGACGAGGTCGACTATATCAACGCGCACGGTACGTCGACGCCGCTCGGCGATCTGGCCGAAACGACGGCAGTCAAGCGTTGCTTTGGTGACCGCGCCAAGTCGATCGCGGTGAATTCGACCAAGTCGATGACCGGTCACCTGCTGGGCGCAGCCGGGGGCGTGGAGGCGGTGTTCACAACGTTGGCGATCCATCACCAGATTGCTCCGCCGACGATCAACATCTTCGAGCAGGACGAAGGCTGCGATCTCGACTATGTCGCGAACAAGGCACGCCCGATGGAGATCCGCGCCGCGCTGTCGAACTCGTTCGGCTTTGGCGGCACCAACGGAACCATCGCGTTCCGCCGCGTCTGAGTCACCGGTACGGTAGCCCGTGCGCTACCCGCTTGAAATCCGGCTTCGCCCGTCGAGGCTGATATTTCTGTTGAACGCCGCGATCCATACGATCGCGGCGTTTGCATTTCTGCGTTCGTCCTTTCCGCTGCCGCTCGTCATCGTCGCCGTCGCGGGACTGGGAATCTCGCTGCGCTCGACGATCCGTGCCGAAAGGGAAAAGGCGTGCGTGCGTCTGGTCCTCGAGGACGATGGCGAACTGTGCATGGATCCCGATGGCCACGGGCGCCGATTGGTGTACGCGGTGCCCGAGCCGGGTTGCGTCGATTTCGGCTGGGCGGTGTGGATTCACTGGCGCGGTACGCGGGTGCGACGTTCGCCTCGCAGACCGATGCGCGGGGCGCTGATGCTCGTGCCAGGAAACGTCGGCGACGACGAGTGGCGAGGGCTGAAGATTTGGCTCAGGCACAAGGCCGGCGCTGCCCGGACGGACGAGTCCGGGGGCGATGCATCCGCGCAGCGCTAAGTCCGCGGCTGCGAATCCGTTCCGGCGGGGGTGGGTCCTCAGCGTCGGTGCGGTCGCAGGACGGTGGGGCGTGCGACCGGCAGCGTGTCGGGGTAATCGCGCGAGCTGTGCAGGCCGCGGCTTTCCTTGCGGCGCAAGGCGCAGCGCACGATCAGGTCGGCAGTGACGACGAGGTTGCGCAGTTCGATCAGATCGTTGCTGACGCGGAAGTGCGAATAGAACTCGTTGATTTCGCGCGACAGTAGGCGGATGCGGTGCTGCGCGCGCTGCAGGCGCTTGGTCGTGCGCACGATGCCGACATAGTCCCACATGAAGCGCCGCAGTTCCGCCCAGTTGTGCGAGATCACGACTTCTTCGTCGGCGTCGGTCACGCGGCTCTCGTCCCAGTCCGGGAGCCGGGGCAGGGGGCGGCGCGGTTGGGAAAGGATGTCGTTCGCTGCCGCCTCGCCAAAGACCAGACACTCGAGGAGCGAGTTGCTGGCGAGGCGGTTCGCGCCGTGAAGGCCCGTGTACGCCGATTCGCCGACGGAGTAGAGGCCGGGCACGTCGGTACGTGCGGCAAGATCGGTAACGATGCCCCCGCAGGTGTAGTGAGCCGCGGGGACGACGGGAATTCCCTCACGCGTGATGTCGATTCCCAGTTCCAGGCAGCGCGCGTGAATATTGGGAAAATGCTCGCGCAACCATTCCGCCGGCTTGTGGCTGATATCGAGATAGACGCAGTCGAGACCGTGCTTCTTCATCTCGAAGTCGATGGCGCGGGCGACGATGTCGCGGGGAGCCAGTTCCGCGCGGGCATCGTGCGCCGGCATGAATCGGGTGCCGTCGGGAAGCTTCAGCAGGCCCCCTTCACCGCGCACGGCTTCCGATATCAGGAAGGATTTCGCTTGCGGATGATAAAGGCAGGTCGGATGGAACTGGATGAATTCCATGTTCGCAGCGCGGCAACCGGCCCGCCATGCCATGGCGATCCCGTCGCCGGTCGCGACGCTGGGGTTGGTCGTATATAGATAGACCTTGCCAGCCCCGCCGGTCGCGATGACGGTATTGCGGGCACCGATCGTCTCGACGCGGTCGTTGGCGATGTCGAGCACATAGGCGCCAAGGCAGCCCCGGTCGGGCAGGCCCAGCTTGTCGCCGAGAATCAGGTCGACGGCAATGTGGTTTTCAAGGATGTCGATATTGGGATGCTTGCTGACCTGCTCGGTCAGCGTTGCCTGCACCGCAGCGCCGGTGGCGTCCGCCGCATGGATGATGCGCCGGTGCGAGTGGCCGCCTTCGCGCGTGAGGTGGTATCCGAGGCTCGACTGGTCTTCGCGCGTGAAGGGGACGCCGCGTCCGATCAGCCATTCGATGGCCGCCTTCCCGTGTTCGACGACAAAGCGCGTGGCCTTCGGATCGCACAGGCCGCCGCCCGCGATATAGGTGTCCTGGATATGGGCTTCGATACTGTCGGAGGTGTCGAGGACCGCAGCGATGCCGCCCTGCGCCCAAGCGCTAGCGCTGTCGGAGATCGCGCGTTTGGTGACGAGGGCGACTCGAAGACTGTCCGCCAGGCGCAGGGCGATCGATTGCCCTGCGGCACCACTGCCGAGG
Source organism: Azoarcus sp. CIB (assembly GCF_001190925.1). NCBI lineage: Bacteria > Pseudomonadati > Pseudomonadota > Betaproteobacteria > Rhodocyclales > Zoogloeaceae > Azoarcus > Azoarcus sp. CIB. The sequence goes on along the minus strand of NZ_CP011072.1, from coordinate 3,134,623 downwards.
ATGAGTACGTCGTATTGTTTTGACAAGATCGTATGTGCCAGGAATCGACAGGTTCTTCAACTATATCACGTTCGATATGCCGCTCCGGGACGTCGGTCGCCGTGCCCTTTGCGCGCGCGGGAAAACCACTTTGCGGTCTGAACTATTTCAAGTCGTGTCGGTCTTCTTGTTAGATTCGACTTTGCCGGAGACGGGGCGGGGTCGCTATACTGGCGCGGATTTTGCACAACATAGAGAAACGACCCGCCCATGAGCGATCGCGAGATAGATCAGCAGCTTGTCGAGCGCGTGCAGCGCGGTGACAAGCAGGCTTTCGGCTTGCTGGTAGCAAAGTACCAACGCAAGTTGCACAGGCTGCTGTCCCGCTTGATCCGCGATTCGGCAGAGGTCGAAGACGTGGCCCAGGAAACCTTCATCAAGGCGTATCGCGCCTTGGGGTCGTTTCGGGGCGACAGCGCTTTTTACACGTGGCTTTACCGTATCGGGATCAATACCGCCAAGAACTATCTGGTTTCGCAAGGCCGACGGGCGCCCACCTCGACCGGATTCGATTCGGAAGAGGCGGAGACTTTCGAGGAAGGCGAGCAGTTGCGCGACATCAATACGCCGGAACGTTTGATGATGACGCGGCAGATCGGCGAGACCGTCGATCAGGCGATGGAGGCGCTGCCTGAGGAGTTGCGTACGGCGATCATGCTTCGGGAACTCGAAGGGCTGAGCTACGAGGAAATTGCCAGCATCATGGATTGTCCGATCGGAACCGTGCGTTCGCGAATCTTTCGTGCACGCGAGGCGATTGCTGAAAGACTGCGGCCGTTGCTGGACACGGCACCTGATAAACGTTGGTAGGTGGTACTCATGAAGGACAGATTGTCGGCACTTCTGGATGGTGACCTCGACGAGCGATCGGCACATCCGGTTTTCGAGTCGATGCGACGGGACCGGTCATTGCGCACCGACTGGGAGGCGTACTGCCTGATCGGTGACGTGCTCCGCGGAGAACGTGACGGGAGCGCCGGTTTTGTCGGGCGCGTCATGGCGAACATCGTCGAGGAGCCCACCTTGCTTGCGCCTCCTGTGCGAGGCCCGGCGGAGGGCGGGCGGCTGTGGCAGTCCGTGATGCCGCTGGCCGCCTCGGTGATGGGCGTAGCCGCCGTGGGGTGGGTTGCCCATACCTTGTACCGCGATCAGGGGCCGGGGGCCGGCAGCCGCGTTGCCGTCGCGCGATCGTCGGCTGCCGTCGCGGCGCACACGGTGGTGCGTCCGGCTGCGGTTGCGCCGGCGCCGGTTGCGGTAGATCCGACGCGCGAATATGTGTTTGTTCATCAGGCGATGTCCGGTGGCGGACCCATATCAGGTGTGATCCAGCACGTGCGCACCGTTTCCGATGTCGGGCAGGACAGTGGTCGATGAGGCGGATGTCGGCTGTTTTGGCGATCTGCGCGGCATTGATGCAAGCGCCGGTCATCGCGGAGTCTCCGAATGATCCGTTGTCCTGGCTCGGGCGAATGGCGACTGCAGGTCAGCGCCTGAATTACTCCGGCACTTTCATCTATCAGTCGGGAAAGAACTTCGAGACGTCGCGCATCGCGCACATGAGCGATGCGAACGGCGAACACGAACGCCTGGAAGTGCTCGACGGCAGTCCGCGCGAGGTGATCCGCAGCAACAGCGAAGTGCGTTGCGTGCTGCCGGACCAGAAGACCGTGATCGTCGATCGCCCGGGTACCCGGCGCGCATTTCCTTCCCGATTGCCGGTGGCTTTCGGCGGCCTCGCGGAAAATTACCGTATCCGCAAAGGCAGCGTGGGCCGGGTTGCGGGGCTCGACGCGCAGCAGATCATCCTCGAACCGAAAGACGACCTGCGCTTCGGTTACCAGCTGTGGGCGGAACTCCAGTCGGGTCTTTTGCTCAAGGCTCGCACGGTCGATGATCGCGGCGAGATCGTCGAGCAATTCACCTTCAGTGACGTCAGGATAGGCGGTGAGATCGGCAGCGATGCCTTCCGCTCGCGCATCACGAAGAGCAGCGACTGGCGGATCGTTCACGCCAATGGCATCGAAGTGCGCAAGGAGGAGAGCGGCTGGGCGCTGAACGCGCCGCTGGCGGGTTTTTCCCTCGTGTCGGTCATGCGCAGACCCCTCGGCCGGGATCGGGGAGAAGCACTGCACATGGTGTATAGCGACGGACTTGCATCGATTTCGGTCTTCATCGAGCCGAATGACGGCGCGCGCGCTGAGCCGGGGCCGTTCGCGAGTGGCGCGATCAACATCTACAAGCGTGTCGTGGGTCCGCATCTCGTGACGGCTTTGGGCGAGGTGCCCTTGCGTTCGGTGCAGCGTCTGGGTGACGCGATCGAGCCGGTGACGCGATGAACGAAGCGCAGGGCGTGGTGGAGCGGGTTGAGGGCGGGCACGCCTGGGTTCGCCTTGCCGGGCGGGCGGGGGGCTGCGGACGCTGCGACGAGCCGGGTGGGTGTCGCTCGACCGGCCTCGCGTATGCGTTGAAGGCCCCGAGTGAAGTGTTTGCGGTTTCGAATTCCATCGATGTCAGGCCGGGCGAGCTCGTGCGCCTGCGGCTGCACGATGGTGCGCCGTTGCGGGGCGCGCTGCTGGGTTATGGCTTGTCCATCGGTCTGCTGCTGATCGGCGCTGCGCTTGGCAGCGCGCTCGCCGATCCGGGAGCGCAGGACCTGACCGCGGCGGCGGGCGGCCTTGGCGGTCTCGCTGTCGCGTTCGGGGTCAATCGCGCGGTGTTCCGCAGCCGTACCGTGCGGCGTGCGTTCGAGATCGAGATGGTGCGCGGGAGCGCAGGATGTGGTGCGGTGGGGGCGGTGCAGGAATGAGCTTCGGGCGTCTGGTGCGCGCATTTGTCTTTGCGCTGTCCTGCATGTTTGTCGTCTCTACCGCATGTGCCGCGGGCAGCATGATCGCCTTGCCGGATTTCACGCAGCTCGTGCAGCGGCATGGTGCGGCCGTCGTGAACATCAGCGCTGCGCAGGCGGGGAAGGGTGTGGGGCCTGGATTCCCCCAGCTTGCGCCGGACGATCCGATGTTCGATTTCTTTCGGCGCTTCATTCCGCGCAAGCCTGAGCATCCCCGCATCGATCCCGACAACAAGTCTCTGGGATCCGGTTTCATCGTGAGCGCGGACGGGTATATCCTGACTAATGCGCATGTCATCGATGGGGCGGAGGAAATTATCGTCCGCCTGATCGACAAGCGCGAGTTCCGCGCGCGCGTGGTCGGGGCGGACGCGCGCTCGGATGTGGCGCTGATCAAGATCGATGCGACCGACCTTCCGCGTCTGGCGATCGGCGATCCGGACAAACTCCAGGTCGGCGAGTGGGTCGTCGCGATCGGGTCGCCCTTCGGTTTCGATCATTCGGTGACTGCCGGTATCGTCAGCGCGAAGGGGCGCAGCCTGCCGGACGAGAATTTTGTTCCCTTCATCCAGACGGACGTCGCGATCAATCCCGGCAATTCGGGCGGACCGCTGTTCAACCTAAGAGGCGAGGTCGTTGGCATCAACTCGCAGATCTACAGCCAGACCGGCGGTTTCATGGGGCTGTCGTTCGCGATCCCGATCAACCTCGCGATGGAGATCCAGGGCCAGCTCAAGGCCAGCGGTCGCGTGCAGCGCGGGCGCATCGGTGTCGCGATCCAGGAAGTGACGCGTGCGCTCGCGGAGACCTTTGCGCTGCCGCGTGCGGAAGGGGCGCTCGTGAGCGCAGTTGAGCCGGGTGGTCCGGCCGCGAAGGCGGGCATCGAACAGGGTGACGTGATCGTGCGCTTTGCCGGCAAGACGGTCGAGGAGTCCAGCGACCTGCCACGCATCGTGTCCACAAGCCGTCCCGGATCCCAGGTCGGTCTGTCGCTGTACCGGGCGGGTATGCTGCGCGAGATGAACATCGTAGTCGGCGAATGGACCGACGAAGGCGCTTCGCGCTCGCGCCGGGGCGAGCGCGCGCAACCGGCACCGAACAAGCTGGGTCTGGTGCTCGGATTGCCGAGTCCTGCGCAGAAGCGCGAGCGCAACGTGGACCACGGGCTGGTTATCGAGCGCGTGCAGGGCGCAGCGGCACGTGCTGACCTGCAGGTCGGTGACATCGTGCTTGCGATCGTGTCCGGTGGGCGCCAGATCGCGCTGAAGACAGTGGATGGCTTTGCGCGCCTGGCAGCTGACGTCAAGGACGGCCAGTTGGTGACGCTGCTCGTGCACCGCGGTTCCGGGGCGAGCTACGTGACCCTGAGGGCGGGGGATTGAGCGTGGTGCGCGAATTCACCGTCATGAGTCGCGAATGGTGTCATCTGTGTCACGATCTCATCGACCGGTTGTTGCCCCTGGCTGCCGAACTCGGGTGGGCCGTGCGCGTCTTGGACGTTGATGCGGATCCTGCGCTGGAAGCGCAATGGGATGAACTGGTTCCCGTCGTTCTGGCCGGCAACACCGAGCTGTGTCATTACCACCTCGACGAGGCGGCGATCCGTGCCTATTGCGGGCGTTTTCCGCTAGAATCCGCGGCTTAGCCGATTCAACCGACTCATCCTGGGTGCCACATGGCACCTTTATTTTGTTGGCGCATGCAACACATCCGAAATTTCTCCATCATCGCTCACATCGATCACGGCAAGTCCACGCTGGCCGATCGGCTCATCCACTACTGCGGCGGGCTCTCCGATCGCGAAATGGAGGAGCAGGTGCTCGATTCGATGGACCTCGAGCGCGAGCGCGGGATCACGATCAAGGCGCAGACGGCCGCACTGGAGTACAAGGCGAAGGATGGTCAGGTCTACAACCTGAACCTGATCGACACGCCGGGGCACGTCGACTTTTCCTACGAGGTGAGCCGTTCGCTGTCGGCCTGCGAGGGTGCGCTGCTCGTGGTCGATGCGTCGCAGGGCGTGGAGGCGCAGACCGTCGCGAACTGCTACACGGCGATCGAGCAGAACGTCGAGGTCGTGCCGGTCCTGAACAAAATCGACCTGCCCGCGGCGGATCCGGACAACGCGCGCCAGGAGATCGAGGACGTGATCGGCGTCGACGCGTCCGAAGCAGTGCTGTGTTCGGCGAAGACCGGCTTGGGCATCGAGGACGTGCTCGAGACCGTCGTGCGCCGCGTGCCGCCACCCAAGGGCGACCCCACCGCGCCGCTGAAGGCACTGATCATCGATTCGTGGTTCGACAACTACGTCGGCGTCGTGATGCTGGTGCGCGTCGTGGACGGCGTGCTGCGGCCGAAGGACCGGATCCTCCTGATGGCGAACGGTGCCCAGTATCCGTGCGACCAGGTCGGCGTGTTCACGCCGCGCTCGGTTGCACGTACTGAATTGTCCGCTGGCGAGGTGGGCTTCATCATCGCCGGCATCAAGGAGTTGCAGGCGGCCAAGGTCGGTGACACCGTGACGCTCGCGAACCGACCTGCGTCCGAGGCGTTGCCCGGTTTCAAGGAGATCAAGCCGCAGGTGTTCGCGGGCCTGTATCCGGTCGAATCGAGCGAGTACGATCAGTTGCGCGATTCGCTGGAGAAACTGCGCCTCAACGACGCGTCGCTGCAGTTTGAGCCGGAAGTCTCGCAGGCGCTGGGGTTCGGCTTCCGCTGCGGCTTCCTCGGCCTGCTGCACATGGATATCGTGCAGGAGCGCCTCGAACGCGAATTCGATATGAACCTCATCACGACGGCGCCGACTGTCGTGTATGAGGTCGTGATGAACAGCGGCGAAGTGATTCATGTCGAGAATCCTTCCAAACTGCCCGACGTGTCGAAGGTTGCAGAGATTCGCGAGCCCATCATCACGGCGACGATCTTCATGCCGCAGGAGTACGTCGGTCCGGTGATCACGCTGTGCAACCTGAAGCGCGGCGTGCAGGTCGATATGCGCTACCACGGCCGTCAGGTGCAGTTGATCTACGACCTGCCGATGAACGAAGTCGTCATGGACTTCTTCGACAAGCTGAAGTCGGTTTCGCGCGGCTACGCGTCACTCGACTATGAGTTCAAGGAGTACCGTGCGGCCGATCTCGTGAAGCTCGACATGATGGTCGGCGGCGAGAAGGTCGATGCGCTGTCGGTGATCGTACACCGCGCTTCGGCACAGTACCGCGGGCGTGAAGTGGCGGCGAAGCTGCGTTCGCTGATTCCGCGCCAGATGTTCGACGTCGCCGTCCAGGCCGCGATCGGCTCGCACATCATCGCGCGCGAAACCATCAAGGCGCTGCGCAAGAACGTGCTGGCGAAGTGCTATGGCGGCGACATCTCGCGGAAGAAGAAGCTGCTCGAGAAGCAGAAGGAAGGCAAGAAGCGCATGAAGCAGGTCGGCAACGTCGAAATTCCGCAGGAGGCCTTCCTCTCCGTGCTGCGGGTGGACGAAGGCAAGTAAGCGGCGGGGCCTTGCGCCGCGCTGCGTTGAATCGCGACGAAACGGAGACTGTGTGAATTTTGCGCTGGTGTTGTTCCTGCTGCTGGTGGCAACCGCGATCCTTTGGGGCATCGACCACTTCTACGCGAAGAAGCGTCGCGCGCCCGGTGCTCCCGCGCCTTGGTGGGTCGAATACGGCGCCAGCTTCTTTCCGGTGATCCTGATCGTGTTCGGCCTGCGCTCGTTCATCGTCGAGCCGTTCAAGATTCCGTCCGGATCGATGATTCCGACGCTGCTCGTCGGCGATTTCATCCTCGTGAACAAGTGGACCTATGGCATTCGCCTGCCGGTGATCAACAAGAAGATCGTCGACGTGAATTCGCCCAAGCGCGGCGACGTGATGGTGTTCCGCTATCCGGCCGATCCGTCGATGGATTACATCAAGCGTGTCGTGGGCCTTCCGGGTGACAGGGTCGAATACATCGACAAGCGTCTGCGCATCAACGGCGAAGTGGTGTCGATCGCGCCGCTGGACGATTACCTCCATCCGGATCGCCTCTACTATTCGCCGCGTTTCCAGGAAAAGCTGGGCGCGACGGAGCATTCGGTACTGATCGAGCGCGACGTGCCGCCCTTCGTGCCGCAGGTGCTCGATTATCCGCATCGCGAGAACTGCACCTATACTACGGCCGGCGTGCGTTGCACCGTACCCGAAGGGCATTACTTCGTGATGGGCGACAACCGCGACGCGAGCAGCGACAGCCGCGTCTGGGGATTCGTTCCGGATGAGAACATCGTCGGCAGGGCGTTCTTCATCTGGTTCAACTTCAACGACATGAAACGGATTGGCGGGTTCCACTAAAACGGAGACGGCATGCGGGTGAAGAAATGGCAACGGGGCATGAGCCCCATCAGCGTACTGGTTGTAGGCGGGCTTCTTGGCTTCGTGCTGCTGATCGGCTTTCGTGCGGTTCCGGCGGTAAACGAGTACTTCGCGATCCAGCGCATCATCAATAAGGTGGCGGGCGAGGGTGACGGCGGGGCGTCGATTGCCGACATGCGCAGGAGTTTCGAGCGCAGCGGGCAAATCGATGACGTGTCGACTGTCACCGGCGCGGACCTCGACATCAGGAAAGAGGGCGGCAAGGTCGTCATCGACGTTGAGTATTCGCGCAAGGTTCCGGTCGTGTCCAACGTCAGCCTGCTGATTGACTTCAAAGCGACGACGACCGGGAAATAGTGGCAGCCAATCTGGATCGTCTCCAGCGCGCCGTCGGACATCAGTTCACGGACCGCGCGCTGCTGGAACAGGCGCTTACGCACCGCAGTTTCGGGCAGCCCAACAACGAGCGCCTGGAGTTCATCGGCGACAGCATCCTGAATTGCGTCGTCGCGATCGCACTGTTCGAGCGTTTCGGCGAGTTGCACGAAGGCGAGATGTCGCGCCTGCGGGCTTCGCTCGTGTGTCAGGACGGCCTGCACCGCGTCGCCCGCGAACTCGATCTCGGCGAGTACCTGCGGTTGGGCGAGGGGGAACTGAAGAGCGGCGGGTTCCGGCGGCCCTCCATCCTCGCCGACGCGCTCGAAGCCATATTCGCGGGGGTGTTTCTCGACCGGGGTTTCGACGCGGCGAAAGCGGTGATCGACCGTCTGTACGCGCCGCTGATCGCAGATATCGATCCCCGCGTGGCAGCCAAAGACCCGAAAACTGCGTTGCAGGAGTACCTGCAGGGGCGCAGGATGGCGCTGCCGAACTACACGACGGTGAAGGTGCATGGCGAGGCGCATGCGCAGGAATTCGAGGTCGCCTGCGAGGTCAACGCACTGAAGATCCGTACCACCGGGCGGGGCACGAGTCGTCGCGCCGCGGAGCAGCAGTCGGCCGAGAACGCGCTGACGCAGTTGAGGAAGTCATGAACGAGAATATCGGCCCGGAAAACGGACCTGCCGCAGTGCCCGAAGGATTCCGCACGGGTTTCGTCGCCATCGTCGGACGGCCCAACGTCGGCAAATCGACGCTGCTCAACCGCCTGATCGGGCAGAAGATCAGCATCGTCTCGCGTAAGGCGCAGACGACGCGGCATCGCGTCACGGGCATCCTGACCAACGATGAGGCGCAGTTCGTCTTCGTCGATACGCCGGGTTTCCAGACCAAGCATCGCAATGCGCTCAACCGTTCGATGAACCGGACGGTGTCGCAGGTGCTCGCCGACGTCGATCTCGTGCTCTTCGTGATCGAGGCCGGCCGTTTCGGCGAAGACGACCGCAAGGTGGTCGAGGTGCTGCCGCAGGAAGGGAAGGTAGTCCTCGTCATCAACAAGGTCGATCGGCTTGCCGACAAGACGCAGTTGCTGCCCTTCATCGCGCGCGTGAAGGACGTCTATCCGTTCACGGAGATCGTGCCGCTCAGCGCCGAGCGGGGGACGAACGTCGAACAGTTGCTCCGGGCGGTGACGCCGCTGCTCCCCGAGGGCGCGCCGATGTACGGCGAGGACGAGGTCACGGACCGCAGCGAACGTTTCCTCGCGGCCGAATTCCTGCGTGAAAAGCTCTTCCGCCTGCTGGGGGACGAACTGCCCTACGGCATCGCGGTGGAGATCGAGAAGTTCGAAACGGAAGGCAAGCTGCGTCGCATCCATGCTGCGGTCGTCGTCGACCGTGCCAGTCACAAGGCTATGGTCATCGGCAAGGGCGGCGAACAGTTGAAGCGCATTGCCTCGGAAGCGCGCGTGGAGTTGGAGCAGTTGTTCGACGGCAAGGTCTTTCTCGAGGTGTGGGTCAAGGTGAAGAGCGGCTGGGCGGATGATGAGCGCGCCCTCAAGAGCCTGGGCTACGAATAAGGCCTGCGGGCGCGTGCCGTCGTGAGCCAGAAGCAGCGCGTCGACCAGCAGCCCGGTTTCGTCCTGCATACGCACCCTTGGCGCGAGACGAGCCTCATCGTCGAAGTCTTCTCGCGCGATCACGGCCGCGTCGCATTGGTTGCCAAGGGCGCGCGGCGCCCCATGTCGGCGCTGCGCGGCGTCATCATGGCGTTTCAGCCGCTGCTGCTGGATTGGTCGGGTGGCGGCGAGATGAAGACGCTCGTGCGCGCCGAGCGCTGCGGCGGACAGCCCTTGCTGGCCGGTCGTGCGCTGATGTGCGGTTACTACCTGAACGAGCTGCTCGTGCGCCTGACGGCCCGCGAGGATCCGCATGCCGTGCTGTTCGACGCATACGCCCGTGCGATTGCGACCCTCGGCCGCGGCGAGCCGCAGGAGCCGGTTCTTCGTCGTTTCGAACTCGCGCTGCTGCAAGAGCTCGGTTACGGCATCGGCCTCGCGTCGGACAGCGACTCGGGTGCGCCGCTCGATCCCGGCGCCGCGTACGTCTATATAATCGAGCGCGGTCCGGTGCCGGTGCCGGAGGGCGCGGGCGATTTGCCGGCAACGAGCGGGCAGACTCTGCTCGACATGGAGCGCGACGATTTTTCCCGCGCCGAAACGCTTGCCCAGAGCAAGGTTTTGCTTCGTATGCTGATCAATCATTACCTCGGCGGGCAGACGCTGCAGTCGCGCCGGGTGCTAAAGGAGTTGCTGGAGCTGTGATCGAACTCGGCGTGAATATCGACCATGTGGCGACGCTGCGCCAAGCGCGCCGCACCTGGGAGCCGGACCCGGTATGGGCGGCCGTGGAGGCGCATCTCGGCGGCGCGGACGGCATCACCGTGCATCTGCGCGAGGACAGGCGCCACATCCAGGACGAGGACGTGCGCAGACTGCGCGAACTTACGCAGGTCAAGTTGAACCTCGAGATGGCGGCGACGGACGAGATGGTCGCGATCGCGTGCCGCCTGAAGCCGGAGATGGCGATGCTGGTGCCCGAGGGCCGGCATGAGGTGACGACGGAAGGCGGCCTCGATGTCGTCGCCCAGGAGGCGCGGCTGAAGACCGTGGTTGGGCGGCTGGCCGACGCCGGGATCGTCACGAGCGTATTCATCGATGCGGAGATTGCGCAGGTCGACGCCGCAGCGCGCATCGGCGCGCGCGTGTGCGAGATCCACACGGGGCCTTACGCACACGCTTTCCACAATGCCGGAAGGGACGCCGAGAGTGCATCCGTGCTCGCGGAAATCGCAAAGGTGCGCGAGGCGGGTGACGCGATCCGCGGCTTGGGCATGCGCTTCAACGCCGGCCACGCCCTCAACTACTACAACGTGCAGCCGATCGCCCGGCTCGCAGGCGTGCGCGAACTGCACATCGGCCACGCCATCGTCAGCCGGGCGGTGTTCGCGGGCATGCGCGAGGCGGTGCGCGAGATGAAGCGCCTGATGCGCGAGGCCGCAGGGCAGGACTGCTGAGCGTCGCCGGATGATTCACGGGATCGGTACGGATATCGTTCAGATCGCCCGCCTGGGCGCTGCCCTGGAGCGCAACGGCGAGCGCTTCGCCGCGCGCATCCTTCCGGCCGGCGAGGAGCGCGAAGGCTTTCGGGCGAGTCGTGATCCGGCCCGATTCCTCGCCAAGCGTTTTGCTGCCAAGGAGGCCTTCGGCAAGGCCCTTGGGACCGGCGTTGCCGTCCCGGCGACACTGCATGCGGTTCGGGTCGGGCACGACGAACTCGGCAAGCCGATTTACCTGTTCGACGACGGGCTTGCCGCCTACATGCGGGAGCGCGGACTGACTGCGCACCTGAGCCTGAGCGACGAAACCGATTACGTGGTCGCGTTTGCGCTGATCGAGAAGCCATGAATTCGACAACTCAAGACAAGTTGCGCCTTCCGCTCGGGCCGGTGATGCTCGACGTCGCGGGCACCGTGCTCACCGACGAGGAGCGCGAACGCCTGTGCGATCCGCTGGTCGGTGGCGTGATCCTGTTCGCACGCAACTTCACCGGTTCGGAACAGCTCTCGGCGCTGACGGCCGAGATCCACGCGTTGCGCGATCCGGCGTTGGTGATTGCGGTCGACCACGAAGGCGGGCGTGTGCAACGTTTCCGCACTGACGGCTTCACGCGTTTGCCGTCGATGCGCAGGCTCGGGCAGCTGTGGGCGGGCGACCACGTCGCAGCGCTGGATGCGGCGCGCGCCGTCGGCTATGTGCTCGCGTCCGAACTGCTGGCCCACGGCGTGGACCTCAGTTTTGCGCCCGTGCTGGACCTCGATTACGGCTGCAGCCGGGTGATCGGGGATCGGTCCTTCCATCGCGACCCGCAGGTGGCGGCGTCGCTGGCTCAGGCTCTTGCTGCAGGTATGGCCGAGGCCGGGATGGGCTGCGTTGGTAAGCACTTCCCGGGACATGGTTTCGTCGAAGCGGATTCGCACCTCGAAATCCCGATCGACGAACGCGACTTCGAAGCGATCTGGAACGAGGACATCGTTCCCTACCGCCATCGCATCGGTCGGCAGCTGTCCGGTGTGATGCCCGCCCACGTCATCTACCCGAAGGTAGATCCGAATCCGGCGGGCTTTTCGCCCTTCTGGCTGCAAGACGTGCTGCGCAGACGCGTGGGCTTCACGGGTGTCGTGTTCAGCGACGACCTGACGATGGAAGGGGCCGCGGTGGCCGGCGATATCCTCGCGCGTGCCAAGGCTGCCTATGCGGCCGGCTGCGACATGGTGCTGGTGTGCAATCGCTCGGATCTGGCTGCCGATCTGCTGGACCGCTGGGTTCCCGACGTGCAGCCCGAGAGTCGCACACGCATTGCGGCCTTGCGCGCACGTCCGCAGTTCTGCGATTCCTTTGCGCTCGAGCTGAGCCCGCTCTATCAGCAGGCGCGCGGGACCGTCGCGGGGATTCCGGAAGAGTTCGCCTGAGCCTTCATCCGGCTCGGAGTCCGCCGGCAATGACCGATCCCGCCGCGCCTTTCGACGCCAAGGCCTTCCTGAAGACGGTGCCCGAGGAGCCCGGTGTCTATCGCATGATAGGCGCAGAGGAACGGGTGCTGTATGTCGGCAAGGCCAAGAATCTCAAGCGGCGGGTGTCGAGCTACTTCCTCCGCACGCAGCCCAGTCCGCGCATCGCCCTGATGGTCGCGCAGATCCGGCGCGTCGACGTGACGGCGACGCGTTCGGAGGCCGAGGCGCTGATCCTCGAGAACAACCTCATCAAGAGCCTCGCTCCGCGCTACAACATCCTGTTTCGCGACGACAAGTCGTATCCCTACATCGAACTCTCGGGCGACGGGTTTCCGCGTCTGGCCTACCATCGGGGAGCCTTCGCGAAGGGTGCGCGCTACTTCGGGCCCTTTCCGAACGCTTACGCCGTGCGCGAGAGCATCCATCTGTTGCAGAAGACCTTCCAGCTGCGCACCTGCGAGAACTCGGTGTTCCTGAACCGTTCGCGCCCGTGCCTGCTGCATCAGATCAAGCGCTGCACGGCCCCCTGTGTCGGCCTGATCGACCGTGACGACTACGCGGCCGACGTGAAGCTTGCGGCGCGCTTTCTGGACGGGCGTGCGTCCGAGGTCATCGCCGACCTGACAGCACGCATGCACTCCGCCGCCGAGCGGCTAGCGTTCGAGGAAGCGGCGGCGATCCGCGACCAGGTGCGCGTGCTGCAGGCCGTGCTGCAGCGGCAGTATGTCGACAGCCGCAGGGACGAGGACGTCGACATCATCGCCGCGGTCGAGGAGGGTGGGCTGACCTGCGTGAATATCGCGATGGTGCGGGGCGGCCGGCACCTCGGTGACCGTCCCCAGTTCCCGAGCGCCGCGGCGGGCTGCGGTGCGCTCGACGGCGCGCTAGCCTTCGTCGAGCAGCATTACCGTGATCACGGCATGCCGGCGCGCCTGTTGCTCGACGTGCCGCTGGAGCCGATCAAGGCCTTGATGGCGGAGATCAGCGACAAACCATGCGCCCTGGTGATGCCGCGCAGCGCCGCCGAAAAGGCGTGGATGGAAATGGCGGAGAATAATGCGCGTCTCGCAATTCTCGCCCGTGCGCGCGACACGGGGCGCAGCGAGGCACGTCTGGAGGCGCTGCGCGAGGTGCTGGACCTGCCGGAGGCGCCGCGCCGCGTCGAGTGTTTCGACATCAGCCACACGATGGGCGAGGCGACGGTCGCGTCCTGCGTCGTGTGCGTCGATGGCGCGATGAAGAATTCCGAATATCGCCGCTACAACATCGCCGGCATCACCGGCGGCGACGACTTCGCGGCGATGCGTCAAGTGCTGGAGCGCCGCTACGGCAAGATCGCTGCGGGCGAGGGGCTGTGCCCCGACCTGATTCTGATCGACGGCGGCAAGGGGCAGGTGAGTTCTGCACTCGAAGTGTTGACCGAGGTCGGGCTCGAGTCGATCGCGATGGTTGGCGTCGCCAAGGGCGAGGAGCGCAAGCCGGGCCTGGAGACGCTGATCTTCCCGGACGGGCGCGCTCCGCTGAATCTCGCGTCGGATCATCCCGCGCTGCATCTGATTCAGGAAATCCGCGACGAGGCGCACCGCTTCGCGATCACGGGCCACCGCGCGCGCCGGGCGAAGGCGCGCATTGGCTCGCGCCTCGAGGACATCCCCGGGGTCGGTGCGACCCGGCGGCGCAACCTGCTCGCGACCTTCGGCGGGCTCGACGGCGTGCGTGCGGCCACGGTCGAGGACCTGTGTCGCGTCGATGGCGTGAGCCGAAAGCTCGCCGAAGCGATATACAATGCGCTGCACTAGCCATGTATTTGTCGCATTTCCGTCATCTTCTCAATGCAGATCAACATCCCGAACTCGCTGACCTGGGCGCGCATCGCGCTGATACCGCTCTTCGTCGGCGTCTTTTACCTTCCGGAACAGTGGCTTGATCCGCAGGAGAAGAATCTCGCCGCGACCCTGATCTTCATCGTCGCTGCGGTGACGGACTGGTTCGACGGCTACCTCGCGCGGGCGCTGAACCAGACCTCGGCCTTTGGCGCCTTCCTCGATCCCGTTGCCGACAAGCTGATGGTTGCAGCCGCGCTGATCCTGCTCGTGCAGCTTGCGCGCGTCGATTCGATCATCGCCGTGGTCATCATCGGGCGTGAGATCACCATTTCCGCGCTGCGCGAATGGATGGCGCGCATCGGCGAGTCCGCGGGTGTCGCGGTTGCGTTCGTCGGCAAGCTGAAGACCGCCGCGCAGATGACCGCGATTCCTCTCCTGCTGTATGACGCACCCTTGTTGCATCTGAACGTCAGGCTGTTCGGCGAGATCCTGATCTATGCCGCGGCGGCGCTGACCTTGTGGTCGATGGGCTATTACCTGCATCGCGCGATGCCCCATCTGGCCAACGAAGGAAGTAAGTCGCGGCGTCCCGGTTGATGCTGGGCAGGGGCGTCGTCGCACGGTAGAATGCCCAGCCCTCGCGGGCCGGGATGGTGAAATCGGTAGACACAGCAGACTTAAAATCTGCAGCCCTAGGGCGTACGGGTTCGAGTCCCGTTCCCGGCACCACGCGCCAACGGGCATGCGTTTGCCCAAGTCCGGAAGTTCACGTGATCGTTCTCAATCTCAGCTGCGACGATGAGCACCTGTTCGAGGGCTGGTTTGCCTCGTCGGCGGCTTATGACGAGCAGCGCGATCGGGGATTGGTGTCCTGTCCGGTATGCGGATCGACCACGATTTCGCGGCGCCCCAGTGCGCCGTATGTGAACACGGGGGCGTCGGCCCCGGTGCCGGAGAGAAAGTCCAGCTTGCCGGCCGGTGCCGAAGCGGCGCCAGCTGCTGCGGTGGCGCCGGATGCTGATGTGGTTGCTGCGGCGATGGCGATGTTGCGCCGTCTCGGCCGGGAGTCGGAGGACGTGGGCGATCGCTTCGCCGACGAAGCCCGGCGTATCCATCATGGCGATAGCGAGGCGCGTAATATTCGCGGTCGTGCGACGCGCGACGACGTCAGCGAGCTGATGGACGAGGGCATCGCTGTTCTGCCCTTGCCGGCGGACGAGGATCTGCACTAAGGGTTTTGTCGGCGCGTAGGCTGATCGTCAGCAGCGCGCCTGGACCAGAGGGATCCACATTTCGTCGGGCGACAGCCCGCCGTGAACGCCGATCATCGCGTGTTCCTGTTCGCCTGGAACATGGTCGCGAATCGTCCAGCCCGGTTCCATCATCAGCGCATGAGTCCCGATGCGCTCCCGCAGTCGCCGGTGAGGTCTGCCTGGGCCGAAGACGCCGAGGCCGATCAAGTCGTCCGAACGCGCAACGATCGCCTTTCCCGTCAGGCACTCGCGTGCCAGCAGCTCGAAATCGCGTTCCGCTCCGCGGCGCACGGAGCAAAAAGCGGCACGCCGTTCGCCGAACAGCGGGGCTGCCAGCATGGTTTGCAGTCCGGGCAGGGTGGCCAGATCGATCACGCGCTCCGGCGGCGAGTCGATGAAGCCGTGATCGGCCGTGAGGACGATGTCGGTACCGCTCCCGTGCAGTCGTTCGAGGAGCTGCCCGAAGGCCGCGTCGATGCGCTCGAAGTGAGTGATGACCTCCTTCGAGTTGCAGCCGTAGGCGTGGCTGAGGCCGTCGAAGGTCGGGTAGTAGGCATGCACGAGGACGGGGTCGCTTCCGCTCTCCCTGATCGCCCCGGCGATTGTGTCGATCATTCCCTGCAGACCCTTGTAGCCCAGGGTGCTTGCTCCGCGGCTGTGACGGCGCGAGTAGGGTGTGAATGCCAGTTCACGGGGCGAGACGAAGATCGCAGGACGCTTGCGGCGCTGGAAGAGTGTGCGATAGGCGAAGAGCCGGGGCACGGCCAGCGGGCCCCGCAGGGGGGCGCCGCCGCGCCGGATGGCTGGCAGCGGTGCGATGACGCCGCCGAAGCGCCGGTCGTGGATGAACCACCCCGTCAGGCCATGGCATGCGGGTGCGAGACCCGTCATCGTCGTCGTGACGGCACTTGCGGTGGTGCTCGGAAATACGGAGGTGAGGCGGCCCGTCCGGTGAGCGAGGAGTGCTCCGCTGGCACTGGTGCGCTGCAGGAACATGTCGCCAAGGCCGTCGATGAGGATGAAGACGAGCTTGCGCGGGGCGCTCTCCGTGCCAAGGGGTGCGGACGGTCCGGGTGCGTGCCAGGGGCGGCCATCGAGATAAGTCCCCACGCTGCGCGCCAGCCCGAACAGGCCGCCGTCGCGATAGTCGGGAAGCACGGCATTCTGCGGCAACTCGATGCGTGGCCGATCGGAGGGCGCTCGTCGCCGGGAGGGGGACATGAAGATGGGCGGCAGAAAGACAAAAAGGGAAGGTGCATCGGCACCTTCCCTTTGTCAATTACTGGAGCGGGAAACGAGTCTCGAACTCGCGACCTCAACCTTGGCAAGGTTGCGCTCTACCAACTGAGCTATTCCCGCGTGTACTTCTGGAGGCGCGAGCCGGAGTCGAACCGACCTACACGGATTTGCAATCCGGTGCATAACCGCTTTGCTATCGCGCCAGTTGTCTGCTCTGACTCCCGATACGCCTCGATCGGGTGAAAAGGCTTTACGGAGCCTTTTCGAGAATCTGGAGCGGGAAACGAGTCTCGAACTCGCGACCTCAACCTTGGCAAGGTTGCGCTCTACCAACTGAGCTATTCCCGCGAAAGACCGCCATTATAGGTCGTAATCTGGCGGTGTCAACTGCCTCCTGAGAGCTCGTTTTTAGCGATCGCGCTGCGGCTTCTTCTTGGCCGGTTTGAAGCCAGTGCCCTGCGTGTCGCGATGGTCGGAGTGGAACGGCTTACCGCCCTGCGGGCGATCGCCGCCAGGTTTGCCGGCGGGCTTGTCCCACGGTTTCGCAAAGGGTTTGCGGGGCGCGTCCTCGCCGCGCGGAGCGGGCTTCGCGCCGAAGCGCGGGCCGGGGCCGGGCCGGGGGCGCGCGGCGTCGCGCTGCGCCTCGTCGTGGTCCAGCGGACGGATGTTCAGCTGGCGCTGCCGCACGCGCACACGACGCAGGATGTCGAGGACGTCGTTCGGCAGGTCGCCCGGCAGTTCGACGGTGCTGTAATCCTCGTACAGGTTGATCTGGCCGATGAAGCGGCTTTCGATGCCGGCTTCGTTCGCGATCGCGCCCACGATGTCCTTGGGGGTCGCCTGCTGGTTGCGGCCGACCTCGATGCGGTAGCGCTGCAGGCGTCCATCGGCGAAGTCGCGGCGGCGCTCCAGGAGGGCGTCGCGGTTTTCGCGCGGGGGGCGTTCCGCGCGCGGGGCGGATTGGGCTGCGGCGATGTCCGGGCCGGCGCTCCGCGGCAGCTGCAAGGGGCGTTCGCGCTGTGCGAGGAAGGCGAGGGCGGCGGCAATGTCGTGGAGGTCGGCGTCGTGGCTGTCCTCCATGCCGGCGACGACCTCGCGGAAGAAGTCGAGGTCTTCGGATTCGAGCACCGTCGCCACCTGCTGGCGGAAGGCGGTCACGCGCTTGTCGGCGACGGCTTCGCGTGACGGCAGTTGCAGCGGTTCGATCGGCTGGCGCGTCGCCCGTTCGATCACCTTCAGCATGCGCATCTCGCGCGGCGCGACGAAGAGGATGGCGCTGCCGGTGCGGCCTGCGCGACCGGTGCGGCCGATGCGGTGAACGTAGGCCTCGGTGTCGTAGGGGATGTCGTAGTTGATGACGTGGCTGATGCGCGGCACGTCCAGGCCGCGCGCGGCGACGTCGGTCGCGACGACGATGTCGAGGCTGCCGCCCTTGAGCTGTTCGATGACCCGTTCGCGCAGCTGCTGGGTCATGTCGCCGTTCAGTGCGGCGGCGGCATAGCCGCGCGCCTCGAGCTTCTCGGCGAGCTCGACGGTGGCGGTCTTGGTACGTACGAAGACGATCGCGGCGTCGAACTCCTCCTCGACCTCGAGGATGCGCGTGAGGGCGTCGAGCTTGTGCGCGACGGCGATCTGGCAGAAGCGCTGGCGGATCGTCGTCACGGTGGTCGTGGCGGTCTTGATCTTCACCTCGCGCGGCTCGCGCAGGTAGCGGTGCGCGACGCGCCGGATCGCGTCCGGCATCGTCGCGGAGAACAGCGCGGTCTGCCGTTCCGCCGGGACGTGCTCGAGGATCCATTCGACGTCGTCGATGAAGCCCATGCGCAGCATCTCGTCGGCCTCGTCGAGCACCAGCGTCTTGAGGTCGCCGAGGTTGAGGCTCGCGCGCTCGATGTGGTCCATCACGCGTCCCGGGGTGCCGACGACGACATGCGCGCCGCGGCTCAGTTGGCGCAGCTGCACGACCATACTCTGGCCGCCGTATATCGGCAGCACGTGAAAGCCGGGCAGGTTCTTCGCATAGCGCTGGAAGGCCTCGGCAACCTGGATCGCGAGTTCGCGTGTCGGGGTCAGTACGAGGACCTGCGGGTTGCGGGCGGAGAGGTCGAGGCGGTCGAGCAGCGGCAGCGCGAAGGCCGCCGTCTTGCCGGTGCCAGTCTGGGCTTCGCCCAGCAGGTCATGCCCGGCGCGCAGGTGCGGGATGCAGGCTGCCTGGATCGGCGACGGGGTTTCGTATCCGATGCCGGCGAGGGCTTCGAGGATCGGGGGGCTCAGCTCGAGCTGTGCAAAGGATTCGATAGTGGGGTTCATTGGGGGTCGTGACTTTCGCGGCGATGGTCGCGGCGGGGCGGACGGGCAGGGCCGGTCCGCCCGCGGAGGCTCAGGCCCGCAGTGCAGCGCTGCGGTGGGCCTGGATGATGGGCAGGATCTGCCCGAAGATCTTGGGACTGCCGGCGACGACGTTGCCGGTTTCCATGTAGGTGCTTTCGCCGGCGAAGTCGCTCACCAGACCGCCCGCTTCCTGAATCAGCAGCGCGCCGGCTGCCATGTCCCAGGGTTGCAGGCCCATCTCCCAGAAGCCGTCGAGGCGTCCGCAGGCCACGTAAGCGAGGTCGAGCGAGGCGGCGCCGGGGCGGCGGATGCCGGCGGTCTTCTGCGTCAGGTCCTTGAACATCGCGAGGTAGGCGTCGACGTGGTCGAACTCGCGGAACGGAAAGCCCGTGCCGATCAGCGATTCGTTCAGGCGGACGCGCTTGGAAACACGGATGCGGCGGTCATTGAGGAAGGCGCCGCGGCCCTTGGTGGCGGTGAACAGCTCGTTGCGCGTCACGTCGTAGACAACGCCCTGATCGAGCACGCCGTTCTTCGTCAGCGCGATCGAGATCGCGTACTGGGGGAAGCCGTGGATGAAGTTCGTCGTGCCGTCGATCGGGTCGATGATCCACTGGTATTCGCTGTCGGAGGACTGCGCGGACGCGCCCGACTCCTCTGCTAGAATGCCGTGCTCCGGGTATGCTTCGCGCAGAACCTCGATGATGGCGGCCTCGGCCGCCTGGTCGACCTCGGTGACGAAATCGTTCGGGGACTTGGCTTGGACCGACACTTGGTCCAGCTGCAGCGAGGCGCGATTGATGATGGAGCCCGCGCGGCGGGCGGCTTTCACTGCGATGTTCAGGGTGGGGTGCATGCGCGTCGGTCTCGCTGGAGTCGGGGGCCCGGAGAGCGTCCCGCTCGAAAGAATTCCAATAAAACGAAGCATTTTAATATGAACAGCGCCATCGCGCTCGACCGCATCCGCATCGTACTTTCCCGTACAAGCCATCCGGGCAACATCGGCGCCGCTGCGCGCGCGATGAAGACGATGGGGCTTGGCCGGCTTTGGCTGGTCGCACCCGCCTCCTTTCCCGATCCGGTGGCGGAGGCGCGCGCCTCCGGGGCTGGAGATCTCCTCGCGGCCGCGCGGGTTGTCGGCTCGCTCGAGGAGGCGCTCGAGGGCACGATCCTGTCGGCCGCCGTCACGGCACGGCGGCGCGAGCGCTCGGTGCCGGTGCGCAATGCGCGCGAGGCGGCCCCGGAACTGGTGTCGTTTGCCGACAAGGGCGAGGTCGCACTGGTGTTCGGCAACGAAACGAGCGGGCTCACGAACGAGGAGGTTGCGCTGTGCTCGCTGCCGGTGACGATTCCTGCAAACCCTGCATTTTCATCGCTCAATCTCGGAGCCGCGGTGCAGCTGCTGTGTTATGAGCTGCGCATGGCGGCGCTGCATCCGGTTCCGCCCGCGGAGCCACTCCCGGACCTGGCTGCGTTCGAGGAGATCGAGGGGTTTCATCGTCATCTGGAAAAGGCGATGACGGTCAGCGGTTTCTACGACCCGGCAAATCCCAAGCGCCTGTTGCAGCGCTTGCGCCGCCTGTTCGGCCGCATACGGCTCGAAAAGGAGGAAGTGAACATCCTCCGCGGCATCATTAGTGCGTTCGAAAGCAAAGCTGAGTAAAATACTCGGAAATAGAAAAACGGGACACCGGAGCAAGTAACTCATGTTCAGCCGTCTGCGCGAAGATCTGGCCAGCGTTCGTGAACGCGACCCCGCCGCCCGCTCGACCTGGGAGGTGCTGACCTGCTATCCCGGCGTGCATGCGCTGTTCCTGCACCGCTTCGCGCATGGTGCGTGGAAGCGCGGCTTCTACTGGGTGGGGCGATTCGTCAGCCACGTCAGCCGCTTTTTTACCGGTATCGAAATCCATCCGGGGGCGACGATAGGCAGGCGCGTCTTCATCGACCACGGCATGGGCGTGGTGATCGGCGAGACGGCGGAGATCGGGGATGACTGCACGATCTATCAGGCGGTGACGCTGGGCGGCACCTCCCTGTATCGCGGGACGAAGCGTCATCCGACGCTGGGAAAAGGCGTCGTGATTGGTGCCGGCGCCAAGGTGCTAGGCGGGTTCACGGTCGGTGATGGCGCGCGCGTCGGATCCAATGCTGTCGTCGTGAAGCCGGTTCCCGCGGGCGCGACCGCTGTGGGCAACCCTGCGCGCGTCATCGAGCCGGACCGGGACAACGCGCGCGACCGTGCTCGCGAGCAGAAGGCCGAGCAGATGGGCTTCTCCGCCTATGGCGTGACGAAGCAGATGGACGACCCGCTAAGCAAGGCGCTGCATGGACTGCTCGATCACGCGGTCGAGACGGACCGTCGCATCCAGATGCTGGTGGAGCGTCTTGAGAAGGCCGGATTCAACCTCGACGTGGCGATCGAGAGGAGCGACGAATTCGACGCCGAGCGCCTATCGAAGATGGTTGATTGAGTGAAATCCGATTAGTTGACTGATTTTGTCGGGCTCCGTATAGTTGAGCGAAACGTTCGGGTATTCCCCCGGGCGAGAATCTCCGCGACAGAAGGAGCTCCGACATGAGACTGACCACCAAAGGACGTTTTGCCGTCACCGCGATGATTGATCTGGCATCGCGCCAGGCCGAGGGGCCGGTTACGCTGGCCGGCATTGCCGACCGGCAGAAAATCTCCCTGTCGTATCTCGAACAGTTGTTCGGCAAGTTGCGCCGCCACAAGCTGGTCACCAGCGTGCGTGGTCCGGGCGGAGGTTATCGGCTGGCGCGCGACATGTCGCGCATTACCGTTGCCGACATCATCGTCGCGGTGGACGAGCCGCTTGACGCGACGCAGTGCGGAGGCAAGCAGAACTGCCAGGACGAGCATCGCTGTTCGACGCACGACCTGTGGGCGAACCTCAACAAGCGCATGTACGAGTATCTCGATTCGGTGACGCTGAACGCGCTGGTCCATCGCGAGGTCAAGCCGGATCCGGACATGAGCGTCCTCAAGGACGTGCGCCGGCGCGCGATGGTCGCGATGCGCGAGGCAGCGGCGGCCTGACGGGACGGTTCGAGCGTGTTCGCCCCCGTCTATCTCGACTGGAACGCCACTGCCCCGCTCGAGCCGGCCGTGCGCGACGCGATGCTGCCGTGGCTCGGCAGCCGCTTCGGCAACGCATCGAGCCGGCACGAATACGGGCGCCAGGCGCGTGCCGCGGTCGACGAGGCGCGTGCGCAGGTCGCAGCGGCGGTCGGTGCCCACGCGACGGAAGTGATCTTCACGAGTGGCGGTACCGAGGCGAACAATCTGTTCGTGAAGGGCGCGGCCGGCCTGATGAAGCCGGGGCTGATCGCGATCAGCGCGATCGAGCATCCGTGCGTGCGCGAACCGGCGAAGCAGTTGCGCCGCGCCGACTGGACGCTGCGTGAAATCGCCGTCGATCGTGCCGGGTTGGTCAAGCGCACCGACTGGCTGGCCGTGCTGGCGGCGAAACCCGTCCTCGTGTCGGTGATGCTCGCGAACAACGAGACGGGCGTGCTGCAGGACGTAGCGACGCTCGCCCGCGAGGCGAAGGAAGCCGGTGCCTGGTTCCATTCCGACGCGGTCCAGGCGCTGGGCAAGATCGGCGTGGATTTCCGCGCGCTGGGTGTCAATGCAATGACGCTGTCGGCGCACAAGGTCGGCGGACCGCTGGGGGCGGGCGCCCTGATTGTCGACAAGCGGCTGGAATTGGCGCCGCTGCTCGCCGGTGGCGGGCAGGAGCGCGGCCTGCGCTCGGGCACAGAGAACGTCGCAGCGATTGTCGGCTTCGGCGTCGCGTGCGAGTTGGCAGCGGCACGTGTGTCCGGAGAAAATGTCCGTCTATGCGGCCTGCGGGATGCGCTGGAAGCAGGACTGGCGGCGCACGGCATGCGGATTTTCTCGGCCGGTGCGCCGCGCCTGCCGAATACCGTGTTCTTCGCCGCCGAAGGCATGGATGGCGAGACCCTAGTGGCGCGGCTCGATCGGGCAGGTTTCGCATGTGCGAGCGGATCGGCGTGTTCGAGCGCGAATCCGGAGCCGTCACACACCCTGCTGGCGATGGGCGTCGAGCGTGAGACCGCGCGCGGCGCGGTGCGTGTCAGCCTGGGGCGCGACACGCAGGAAAAGCATGTAGTCGATTTTCTGGCTTGCCTGGGGCAGCAGATGAGCGAACTGAACAATCTGACCGCCGTGGCGGTTCAATGATCGACGGAGGAGTACCGATGCTGAAGTTTCCGATTTACCTGGACTATTCCGCTACCACGCCGGTCGATCCGCGCGTCGCGCAGGCAATGATCCCCTGGCTCACCGAGCATTTCGGCAACCCGGCGAGCCGTTCGCACGCCTACGGCTGGGAAGCCGAAAAGGTGGTCGAGGATGCACGCGAGCAGGTCGCGGCGCTGGTGAATGCCGATCCGAAGGAAATCGTGTGGACTTCAGGCGCGACCGAGTCGAATAACCTCGCGATCAAGGGTGCCGCGCAGTTCTACAAGGGCAAGGGCAAGCACATCATCACCGTGAAGACCGAGCACAAGGCCGTGCTCGACACCTTCCGCGAGTTAGAACGCCAAGGCTTCGAGGCGACCTATCTCGACGTGCAGGAGAACGGCCTGATCGATATGGCCGCGTTCAAGGACGCGCTGCGCCCGGACACGGTCCTCGTGTCGGTGATGTTCGTGAATAACGAGATCGGCGTGATCCAGCCGATCGCCGAGATCGGCGAGATCTGCCGCGAGAAGGGCATCGTGTTCCACGTCGATGCGGCGCAGGCGACGGGCAAGGTCGAGATCGACCTGCAGACGCTCAAGGTCGACCTGATGTCCTTCTCCGCGCACAAGACCTACGGTCCGAAGGGTATCGGCGCGCTGTACGTGCGCCGCAAGCCACGTGCTCGCCTCGAGGCGCAGATGCATGGCGGTGGTCACGAGCGTGGCCTGCGTTCCGGCACGCTGGCGACGCACCAGATCGCCGGCATGGGCGAAGCCTTCCGTATCGCGCGCGAGGAGATGAAGGTCGAGAACGAGCGCATCCGCATGCTGCGCGACCGCCTGCTGAAGGGGCTGCAGGACATCGAGGCGACCTATGTGAACGGCGACCTCGAGCACCGCGTCCCGCACAACCTGAACATTTCCTTCGCCTATGTAGAAGGCGAGTCGATGATCATGGCGGTGAAGGACATCGCCGTATCGAGCGGTTCGGCCTGTACCTCGGCCAGCCTGGAGCCGTCCTATGTCTTGCGCGCGCTCGGACGCAACGACGAACTCGCCCATAGCTCGATCCGTTTCTCGATCGGCCGCTTTACGACCGAAGAGGAAATCGACTACACGATCGACCTCATGCACAAGAAGATCGGCAAGCTGCGCGAACTGTCGCCGCTGTGGGAAATGGTGCAGGAAGGCGTCGATCTGAATACCGTGCAGTGGGCAGCCCACTGAGCACCTGAGACAGGAGAACGATAATGGCATACAGCGAAAAAGTGCTCGACCACTACGAGAATCCCCGCAACGTCGGCGCCTTCTCGAAGGAGGACGAAGGCGTGGGCACCGGCATGGTCGGCGCCCCCGCCTGTGGCGACGTGATGAAGCTGCAGATCAAGGTGGGCAAGGATGGCGTCATCGAGGATGCCAAGTTCAAGACCTACGGTTGTGGTTCGGCGATCGCGTCGAGCTCGCTGGTGACCGAATGGGTCAAGGGCAAGACGGTCGAACAGGCGCTCGAGATCAAGAATACGCAGATCGCCGAGGAACTCGCGCTGCCGCCGGTCAAGATTCACTGTTCGATCCTCGCCGAGGACGCGATCAAGGCGGCCGTGGCAGACTATAAGAAGAAACACGAAGGCTGAAACCTGGAGGCGGAATCATGAGCGTCACTGTTAGCACGAGCGCAGCCAAGCACGTTTCGAACTTCATCGCCAAGCGCGGCAAGGGCTTCGGGATCCGTCTCGGGGTGCGGACTTCGGGTTGTTCGGGCATGGCCTACCGCCTCGAATTCGTCGACGAGACGCACGAGGACGACGTGGTGTTCGAGAGCAACGGCGTGAAGGTTGTCATCGACCAGAAGAGCTTGGCCTATCTTGACGGCACCGAGCTCGATTTCGTCCGCGAGGGCCTGAACGAAGGCTTCAAGTTCAACAATCCGAACGTCAAGGACTCGTGCGGCTGCGGCGAGAGCTTCAACGTCTGAAAGCGGCGGCCCGGATCCGATGAGCATCGACCTCCAGCAGGACTTCTTCGGGCTGTTCGGGCTGCACCGCCGGTTTCGTATCGACGAGGCGGCGCTGGAGCTCGCGTACCACGATCTGCAGGGGCGCGTGCATCCCGACCGTTTCGCACATCTGCCCGACAGCGAGAAGCGGCTGTCGATGCAGTGGGCGACGCAGGTGAATGAAGGCTTCCGCACGCTGCGCAAGCCGCTGCCGCGCGCAACCTATCTCCTCGAACTGATGGGTGTCGACGCCGGGCTGCATACGAACACTGCGATGGCGCCGGCCTTCCTGATGGAGCAGATGGAGTGGCGCGAGGCGGTCGAGGAGGCACGGGCGGCGGGTGACTCGGAGGAACTCGCGCAGCTCCACACCCGCCTGCGCCAGCATTCGCGCGAGGTGTTCGACGAACTCGCGCGGCAGTGTGACGACGAGCATGACTATGCGGGTGCCGCGGAAACCGTGCGTCGCCTGATGTTCATGGAAAAACTACAACACGAGATCGACGACGCCCTCGAGGCGCTGGAGAGCTGATGGCACTTCTGCATATCGCCGAACCCGGTCTGTCGACCGAACCGCACAAGCACCGCCTGGCTGTAGGCATAGACCTCGGCACGACCAACTCGCTCGTTGCCACGGTGCGCAACGGTATCGCCGTGTGCCTCGTCGATGAGGAGGGGCGTGCGATGCTTCCGTCCATCGTCCGCTACCACGCCGACGGCAGGATCGAGGTCGGTCGCAGCGCGATGGCGGCGCACGCGACCGACCCCAGGAACACCATCATTTCGGTGAAGCGCTTCATGGGGCGCGGCGTGAAGGATGTCGCCTACATCGAATCAATGCCCTACGACTTCGTCGATGCGGGCGGGATGCTGCGCCTGCGCACGGTGCAGGGCGTGAAGTCGCCCGTCGAGGTGTCGGCGGAAATCCTCAAGGTTCTCGCCGCGCGCGCGCAGGCGAGCCTGGGCGGCGAACTCACGGGCGCGGTGATCACGGTGCCGGCCTATTTCGACGACGCGCAGCGCCAGGCGACGAAGGATGCGGCGAAACTCGCCGGTATCAACGTGCTGCGACTGCTCAACGAGCCCACCGCGGCGGCGGTCGCGTACGGTCTCGACAACGCGGCGGAGGGGGTCTATGCGGTCTATGACCTCGGCGGCGGCACCTTCGACCTGTCCATCCTCAAGCTTTCGCGCGGCATCTTCGAGGTGCTGGCGACCAATGGCGATGCGGCGCTCGGTGGCGATGACTTCGATCACCGGCTGTTCTGCTGGGCGCTGGACCAGAGCGAGATCGATCCGCCTTCGAGCGAGGATGCCCGCCGTCTGCTGCTGAAGGCGCGCGACGCGAAGGAATTGCTGACCGCGTGCGAAGAGGCCTCGATCAAAGCGACGCTGGGGTCCGGCGAAAAGGTCGATCTCGTCGTTACGCGGGACCAGTTCGCCGACATGACGAAGCACCTCGTGCAGAAGACCGTCGCGCCGATGCGCAAGGTGCTGCGCGATGCGGGCCTCGCGCCCGAGGACATCAAAGGCGTCGTGATGGTTGGCGGCGCAACGCGCATGCCGCACGTGCAGCGCGCAGTGGCCGAGTTCTTCGGCCAGGAGCCGCTCACGAACCTCGATCCCGACAAGGTCGTTGCGCTCGGCGCGGCGATCCAGGCGAACGTGCTGGCGGGCAA
Organism: Azoarcus sp. CIB; assembly: GCF_001190925.1. Lineage (NCBI taxonomy): Bacteria > Pseudomonadati > Pseudomonadota > Betaproteobacteria > Rhodocyclales > Zoogloeaceae > Azoarcus > Azoarcus sp. CIB. The sequence goes on along the minus strand of NZ_CP011072.1, from coordinate 3,107,877 downwards.
CCGCAAGGAAGAGGACGACTGGCTGCTGCTCGATGTGATCCCGCTGTCGCTCGGCCTCGAGATGATGGGGGGGCTCACCGAGAAGATCGTGCCGCGCAATTCGACGCTGCCGATCGCGCGGGCGCAGGAGTTCACAACCTACAAGGACGGGCAGACCGCCATGGCCTTCCACGTCGTGCAGGGTGAGCGCGAGCTCATCGCCGACTGTCGGTCGCTGGCGCGCTTCGAGCTGCGCGGCATCCCGCCGATGGCGGCCGGTGCAGCGCGTATCCGCGTGACCTTCCAGGTCGATGCCGACGGCCTGTTGTCGGTCTCGGCGCGGGAAATGTCGTCGGGCGTCGAGGCCAGCGTGCTGGTGAAGCCGTCCTATGGCCTGACGGATGACGAGATCGCCGGCATGCTGCGCGACGGCGTCGAGCGTGCGTCCGAGGACATCGACGCGCGCGCGTTGCGCGAGCAGCAGGTCGAGGCCGACCGCGTGATCGAGGCGACCCTCGTCGCGCTGGAACAGGACGGCGATCTGTTGAGTGCAGACGAGCGTGCGGCGATCGACGCGGCCATCGCCGCAACCCGCGAAACCGCGGTGGGTCATGACTCGCGTGCGATCAAGCGCAGCACGGATGCGCTCTCGCGTGCGACCAACGAATTTGCCGCCCGCCGCATGGACAAGAGCATCCGTTCGGCGCTGGCGGGTCACAAGGTGGATGAGATTCAGGTATGACGCAGATCATCGTATTGCCGCACGTGGAACTCTGTCCGGACGGGACGGTGATCGAGGCGGAGCCGGGCACGTCGATATGCGACGCGCTGCTGCGCAACGGTATCGAGATCGAGCATGCGTGCGAGCAGTCCTGTGCCTGCACGACCTGTCACGTGATCGTGCGCGAGGGGTTCGACGCGCTCGACGAGGCCGAGGAAGAGGAGGAGGACCTCCTCGACAAGGCTTGGGGCCTGGAGCCGCAGTCGCGCCTTTCCTGTCAGGCGGTCGTCACTGAAACGCCACTGGTCGTCGAGATCCCCCGCTACACCATCAACATGGCCCGGGAGGGCAAGCACTGATGAAGTGGACCGAGGTTCAGGAGATCGCCATCCAGCTCGCGGACAAGTTCCCCGAGACCGATCCGACGCGCGTCAATTTTGTCGACCTGATGAACTGGGCGATGGCCCTTCCCGAGTTCGACGACGATCCGCAGCACTGCGGCGAACGCGTGCTGGAGGCCATCCAGCAAGCCTGGATCGACGAAGTGGCCTGACGCGACTGCAGAGAATCGCCGGGCCGCGCTTTAGCCTCAGTAGCGGAGCGTGTTGTCCGGCGATTCGTTCAGGCCGAGCCAGTATCGGGCGATCAGCGCGGTTGCGCGCTCGAACTCCTGCGCGTCGAGGGGTTTCCGCACGTAGCTGTTGGCGCCGAGCCGGTAGGCTTCGCGGATATCTTCCGGCGTTCCGGACCTGGCGAACATTACGACCGGCATCAGCGAGGTCCTGAGTTCGGCCCGGATGCGGCGCAGCACCTCGAGGCCCTCGATCCGGGGAAGGTCGGGATCGAGCACGACAACGGCCGGCTGGGTCGTCGGTTTCGGCGTCGGGTGATCGTTTTCGGTGGACAGGAAGGCGAGGGCCTCGATGCCGTCTCGCGCGACGACGAAGCGGTTGCCGAATCCGTTCGCGCGCAGTGAAGCAAGTGCCCGGGCCTCATGGTCCGGGTCGCCTTCAACCAGCAGGACGTAACTGCCGCCAGCCATGCCACCACCTCCTCATTCCTGACGAGTCGTGGCGGCGGCGCCGGCGGTCCCGCCGCCCGCGGACGTCAGGTTTGGGCTTCGGGCAGCTCCTCTGCGCGCAGCAGGAAGACCATGTCGTCCCCGCCGCTGGAAGACAGCCACACGAAGGGCAAGTCGGGGAAGGCCGCTTCCACGATATGACGATTATGCCCCACTTCGACCGCGAGCACGCCACCGGGATTGAGGTGCGCGCGGCCTTCGGCGAGGATGCGGCGCACCACGTCGAGACCGTCTTCGCCTGCCGCGAGCGCCATCCGCGGCTCATGGAGGTATTCGGCCGGCAGCGTTTCCATCGAATCGGCGGTGACGTAGGGCGGATTGCTGATGATGAGGTCGAAACGGCGTCCCGCGAGTCCGGCGAACACGTCGCTCTTCACGAGCTCGACCTGCTCCTCGAGGCCGTATTCGGCGACGTTGAGGTGCGCCACCTCGAGCGCATCGTCGGACAGGTCGGCGCCGACCACGCGGGCGTTAGGGAAGGCGTGCGCCATCAGGACTGCCAGGCAGCCGGATCCGGTGCACAGGTCCAGTGCGCTGCCGACGCGTTCCGCATCGTCGATCCAGGGCGCGAAGCCGTTTTCGAGCATTTCGGCGAAGAATGAGCGGGGCACGATCACGCGTTCGTCGACGTGGAAGCGGAAATCGCCCAGCCAGGCCTCGCCGGTGAGGTAGGCGGCCGGGACGCGCTCCTCGGCGCGGCGCTCGATGACCGCGAACAGGGCTTCACGTTCATCGCTGGTGATGCAGGCGTCGAGGAAGGGTTCGAGGCGGTCGAGCGGCAGCGACAGGGTGTGCAACAGCAGCCACACGGCCTCGTCGTAGGCGTCGGCGCATCCGTGGCCGAAAAACAGGCCGGCTCGGCTGAAACGGGTGACGGCGTAGCGCAGCCAGTCGCGCAGGGTGACGAGTTCGGCGAGCGGGCCGCTCTCGTGTTCGTGCGTGTGCTCTTCGCCAGTGTCGCAGTGTTCGCAGTGGTCGGTCATGCTCGGTCTCGTCAGCGCGCGAGGAGGGCGCGCAGGGTACGTTCGTAGATCAGGGAAAGCGGTTCGATCGCGTCGATGGCGACGCGTTCGTCGAGCTTGTGGATGGTGGCGTTGACGGGCCCGAACTCGACGACTTCCTTGCAGATGTCGGCGATGAAGCGCCCGTCCGAAGTGCCGCCGCTGGTCGACAGCTCGGTCTCGACGCCCACCGTTTCGCGGATCGCGCCGCCGATCGCCTCGACGAGCTTGCCGCGGCCGGTCAGGAAGGGTTTGCCCGAAAGATGCCAGTCCAGCGTGTAGTCGAGCCCGTGGCGGTCGAGCACGGCGTGGGTGCGTCGCTTGAGTTCGTCGGCGGTGCTGACCGACGCGAAGCGGAAGTTGAACAGCACTTCGCACTCGCCAGGAATCACGTTGTTCGCGCCCGTGCCGGCGTGGATGTTGGACACTTGCCAGGTCGTCGGCGGGAAGAATTCGTTGCCCTCGTCCCAGCGCGTCGCGGCGAGTTCGGCGAGCGCCGGCGCGAACTCGTGGATCGGGTTGCGCGCGAGTTGCGGGTAGGCGACGTGGCCCTGCACGCCCTTGACGCGCAGCGTGCCGGAGAGCGAACCGCGCCGGCCGTTCTTGATCATGTCGCCGAGCGTCTTCACCGACGTCGGCTCGCCGACGATGCAGTAGTCGAGGGTCTCGCCGCGGGCCGTCAATGCCTCGACGACCTTGACGGTGCCGTGGGTGGCGATGCCTTCCTCATCCGAGGTCAGCAGCAGCGCGATCGAGCCCCGATGGTCGGGGTGGTCGGCGACAAAACGTTCGATCGCCGTCACGAAGGCGGCTAGCGAGGTCTTCATGTCGGCGGCGCCGCGGCCGTACAGGTGGCCGTCGCGCACGGTCGGCTCGAAGGGATGCGAGGTCCAGGATTCGAGGGGGCCGGTCGGGACGACGTCGGTGTGGCCGGCGAGGCATAGCACGGGGCTGGTGTCGCCGCGGCGCGCCCACAGGTTGCACACGCCGCCAGTGTCGATGCGCTCGAAGCGGAAGCCGAGCGGGACGAGGCGCGCGGTGATGAGGTCCAGGCAGCCGCCGTCTTCGGGCGTTACCGACGGACGGGAAATGAGTTCGCAGGTGAGCGCGAACGTTGCGTTCGGGGAGGTGTCAGTCATTGCCATCGGGCGGCGGGTGCCGCCCCGGGGTCAGGGTTGGGGACGCGTGGCGCACTCAGTGCGCCGGGCCGTCGTCGAGGTGCAGCGCGAATTCGCTGAACGAGGTGCCGTCGGCATTCTTGTTTTGGGGTTCGAAGTCGACCGAAGGTGGGGCGTCGGAACCTTCAGCGCTGGGCGCAGCGTTGATCTGCGCGTTGTTGATCAGCCACGCGAGGTTGGTCGGGGAATCGGCGTTCGCGAGCGCCTCTTCGAAGCTGATGATGCCTTCGCGGTAGAGGCGGTGCAGGTCCTGCTCGAAGGTCTGCGACCCGGGCGCGAGGCTCTGCTGCATTGCTTCCTTGACCTCGTTCAGTTCGCCGCGCTCTACCAGTTCGGAGACGTGGCGTGTGTTCATGAGGATCTCGACCGCCGGAATGCGCATGCCGTCGGGTTTGCGCACGAGGCGCTGGGAGATGATGCACTTGAGCGCGACCGCAAGGTCGAGGAAGAGCAGGGAACGGTTTTCCAGCGGGAAGAAGTTAACGATGCGGTTCAGCGCGTGGTAGGCGTTGTTCGCATGCAGCGTCGCGAGGCACAGGTGGCCCGTCTGCGAGTAGGACAGGGCGGCCTGCATCGTCTCGCGGTCGCGGATTTCGCCGATCAGGATGCAGTCGGGCGCCTGGCGCATCGCGTTGCGCAGCGCCTCGTGCCAGCTCAGGGTGTCGATGCCGACCTCGCGCTGGTTGACGACCGACTTGCGGTGCTTGAACAGGTATTCGATCGGGTCCTCGACCGTGAGGATGTGGCCGGAGCGGTTGCGGTTGCGGTGGTCGATCATCGACGCGAGCGTCGTCGATTTGCCGGAGCCGGTCGCGCCGACGACGAGGATCAGGCCGCGTTTTTCGGTCACGACTTCGGACAGCACGGGCGGCAGGCCCAGGGATTCGAGCGAGGGGATCTCGCCCTGGATGTAGCGCACCACGATTGCGATACTGTGGCGCTGCCAGAAGACGTTGACGCGGAAATTGCCGAAGTCGCGCCGGCCGAAGGACAGGTTGAGCTCCTTCTCGCGCTCGAAGGTCTCGATCTGCTCCGGGTTCATCATCTCGTAGATCATCCGCTTGATCATGGCGGGATCCATGACCTGCTGGTTGATCGGCATGGTGATGCCCTGGATCTTGATGTGGATCGGGGCGCCGGCTGAGATAAAGATGTCCGAAGCGAGCTTTTCCGCCATCAGTTGGAACAGCTTGTCGAAAATCATCCGGAGATTCTCCTGAGCGTGGTTGGGCGGACTTCGGTGTCGGGGCGGCCGCGCACGGCCGCCCGGGAAAGGGCGATCAGGCGCCGCGCAACAGTTCGTTGATGGCGGTCTTGGCGCGGGTCTGCGCGTCGACGCGCTTGACGATCACGGCGCAGTACAGGCTGTACTTGCCGTCGGCCGAGGGCAGGCTGCCCGGCACGACGACGGCGCCGGACGGCACGCGGCCATAGAAGACCTCGCCGGTCTCGCGGTCGTAGATCTTGGTGCTCTGGCCGATGTACACACCCATCGACAGCACGGCGTTCTCCTCGATGATCACGCCTTCGACCACTTCCGAGCGCGCACCGACGAAGACGTTGTCTTCGATGATGACGGGGCCGGCCTGCACCGGTTCGAGCACGCCGCCGATGCCGACGCCGCCCGACAGGTGCACGTTCTTGCCGATCTGGGCGCAGGAGCCGACGGTGGCCCAGGTGTCGACCATCGAGCCTTCATCGACGTAGGCGCCGATGTTCACGTAGGACGGCATCAGCACGACGTTCTTGCCGATGAAGCTGCCCTTGCGCGCGACGGCGGGCGGCACGACGCGGAAGCCGCCTTCGCGGAACTGCTCGGGGGTGTAGTCGCCGAACTTGGTCGGCACCTTGTCGAAGAAATTCAGCGCGCCGGCCGACTGCACCTCGTTGTCGCGCAGGCGGAAGGAGATCAGCACGGCCTTCTTGATCCACTGGTTGACGGTCCAGGTGCCGTCGATCTTCTCGGCGACGCGCAGCTTGCCGCTGTCCAGTCCGTCGATGACGGTGGCAACGGCGTCGCGCACGATTACGGGGGCCGAAGAGGGCGACAGGCTGGCGCGGTTCTCGAAGGCTTCGTCGATGATCTTTTGCAGGTCTTGCATGGGGGGTTTCCGTTTGTATTTCAAAGAGTTTGGCAGAATGCGGCGATGCGCTCGGCGGCCTCGACGCATTCTGCAGTTTCGGCTACGAGTGCGATTCGCACGAACCCGGCGCCCGGATTGACGCCGTTCGATTCCCGGGCGAGGAAGCTGCCCGGCAGAACCGTCACATTATATGCAGCCTGCAGGCGGCGGGCGAACTCGGTGTCGCCGATGGGGGTCTGCGCCCAGAGGTAGAAACCGGCGTCGGGACGCTGCACTTTCAGGTGCTTCGCGATGATCGGCATCGCGCGGTCGAACTTCTCGCGGTACAGGCGGCGGTTCTCGACGACGTGCGCCTCGTCGTTCCACGCGGCCACCGAGGCGGCCTGGATCGGCAGACTCATTGCGCAGCCGTGGTAGGTGCGGTAGCGCAGAAAGCCCTTCAGCACCTTCGCGTCGCCGGCGACGAAGCCCGAGCGCATGCCCGGCACGTTCGAGCGCTTGGACAGGCTGGAGAACATCACGAGGTTGCGGAAGTCGCTGCGCCCGAGGGCGTGGGCGGCCTGCATCGCACCGACCGGGGGCGCGTCGTCGTCGAAGTAGATCTCCGAGTAGCACTCGTCGGCGGCGATCACGAAGCCGTAGCGGTCCGACAGCTCGAACAGGCGCGCCCATTCCGCCTGCGAGAGCATGCGGCCGGTCGGATTTCCCGGCGAGCACACGAACACCAGCTGGACGTCGCGCCACACCGCATCGGGAATGCTGTCGAAATCCGAGCCGAAACCGTTTTCCGGCAGGTTGTTGAGGAACACCGGCTCGGCGCCGGCGAGCAGGGCCGCGCCTTCGTAGATCTGGTAGAACGGGTTCGGGCTCAGCACCTTGGCGCCGGGGCGGCTGCCGTCGATTACCGCCTGGGCGAAGGCGAACAGCGCTTCGCGCGAGCCGTTGACCGGCAGCACCTGGGTCGCCGGATCGACCCTGGGCAGGCCGAAGCGGCGTTCCAGCCAGCCGGCGATCGCCACGCGTAGCGGGTCGCCGCCGATCGTCGCGGGGTAGTTCGCGAGCCCCTGCAGATTGTCCGTGAGGGCCTGCATGATGAAGGGCGGAGTCGGGTGCTGGGGTTCGCCGATCGACAGGCGGATCAGTTTCAGGTCGGCCGGGGGAACGACGCCGTCGAGCAGCGCGCGCAGTTTTTCGAAGGGATAGGGCTGGAGGCGGTCGAGGTTCGGATTCACGGCGGACTGTTTCGGCTTGTTTCGATGGGCATGCGCCTGTGCCTGAAGGCAAGGGCATTGAGCGCGCGATGTTATCATGACGCGCTTTCGCCGGCCCCGGCCGGCCCGCGCCCGACACAACTCCAGCTCCGATTCGACCCGGCTCCGTCCCGAAGTGCGTCTCTCCAAGCTCAAACTCGCCGGTTTCAAGACCTTCGTCGATCCGACCACCGTCCTCACCCCCGGCAATCTCGTCGGCGTGGTGGGGCCGAACGGCTGCGGCAAGTCGAACATCATCGATGCCGTGCGCTGGGTGCTGGGCGAGACGCGCGCGAGCGCGCTGCGCGGCGAGTCGATGCAGGACGTGATCTTCAACGGCTCGACGACGCGCAAGCCGGTGTCGCGCGCGAGCGTCGAGCTGGTGTTCGACAACGCCGAGGGTCGCGCCGCAGGGCAGTGGTCGCGCTATGCGGAAATCTCGGTCAAGCGCGTGCTCGACCGCAGCGGCGAGTCGACCTACTTCCTCAACAACGTCCAGGTCCGGCGCAAGGACGTGATCGACCTCTTCCTCGGCACCGGTCTCGGGCCGCGCGCTTACGCGATCATCGAGCAGGGCATGATCTCGCGCATCATCGAGGCGCGTCCCGAGGAGGTGCGCGGCTTCCTCGAGGAGGCCGCGGGCGTTACCAAGTATCGCGAGCGCCGCCGTGAGACCGAAGGTCGGCTGTCCGATGCGCGCGACAACCTCGCTCGCCTCGATGACATCCGCATGGAGCTGGGCGAGCGTATCGGCCACCTGGAAGTGCAGGCGGAGATCGCCGCGCGCTACCGCGACCTGAACGCCGCGCACACGCAGCGCCAGCAGCTATTGTGGCTGCTCAAACGCAACGAAGCGCGGGCCGAGCAGGCGCGGGTCGAGGGCGAACTGAATCAGCTGTCGTCGAAGATGGAGGCTGACAGCGCCCGCCTGCAGGAACTGGAAAACGCCGTCGAGGAAGCGCGCGCGGGGCACTTCGAGGCGTCCGAGGCGACGCATGCCGCGCAGTCGGACCTCTTCGCCGTGTCGGCGGAGGTGACGCGGCTGGAGGCCGAACTGCGCCATCTCGACGACGCGCGCAAGCGGCTGGAGGCACGGCTCGCACAGCTCGCGACCGACGAGGCGCACTGGCAGGAGCGCCAGACGGCGCTGGAGGCGGAGCGCGAGCGCTGGACCGGTCTGCTCGACAATGCGGCGATGCGCGCCGAGCAGGCCGAGGCGCGCCATGCCGAGATCGCAGAGCGCCTGCCCGAGGCGGAGGCTGCCCGGCAGGCTGCCGATACCACGGTTGCCGCGGCGCGCCGCGAACTCGCGCAGACCGAGCAGCAGCTGCGCGTCGAAGAGGCGAACCGCGCGAGCGCCGTGCGCGCGATGGATGCATTGAACCAGCGTCGCGGGCGTCTGGCGGGTGAATCGGGCGGCATCGAAGGTCCGGACGAGGCCGTCGTCGCCCAGCAGGAGGCGCGGCTCGAAGCCCTGCGCGAGGCGCAGGAAGGTCATCAGGAAGAACTCGCCGCCGTCCAGATGCGCCTGCCCGAGGCGCAGGCCGCGCTGAAGGCCGCGCTCGAGCACGAACGGCAGGTGCAGCGGCGCCTCACCGAACTGCGGGCGCGGCGCGATGCGCTCGTGCAGTTGCAGGCCAAGGTGCAATCGCAGGGACAGCTCGGTGACTGGTTGAAGCGCCACAAGCTGTCCGAGCTGCCGCCGCTGTGGCGCGACCTGCGGGTCGAGCCGGGCTGGGAGAGGGCGGTCGAGGCCGTGCTGCGCGAGCGGCTGGCGGCGCTGACCGGCGACGTGAGTGAAGCGGCGCGCGCGATGTTCGACGACGCGCCGCCGGGATCCTTCGCGCTCGCCTTCGGCGACGGGGTGGAGGCGGCCGCCGAGCCTGCGGCGCTGCCCGGTACGTTCGCGCTGATGGACAAGATCTCGTTTGTGGATGAAGGGCTCCGGCCGATCGTCGCCGACTGGCTGTGCGGCTGCCTGGCCACCGACGGCCTGGAGCCGTGGGTCGAGCGGCGCGGGGAACTCGCTGCGCACCAATGCCTCGTCGGACCGCGCGGGCAGATCCTTACACGGCACGCCCTGGTGCATTACGCGCCGGACAGCCGCACGCACGGCGTCATGGAGCGTCAGCGCGAGATCGACGGTCTGGCGGAACAGCAGCACGGGCTCGAAATGGAGGCCCATATCGCCCATGAAGCGCTGACTGCGGCCGAGGGGGTGGCGGCCGAGCTGCAGGATCGCGGCAATGTGCTGCGGCGCGAGCTGCAGGCGGCACAGCAGCAGGTGCATGCCGAGCAGGTCGAGCTCCTGAAGCTCACGCAGGCGCGGCAGCGCGCAGAGGAGCGCCGGGCGCAGCTCGCGCGCGACCTCGAGGACATCGTCCATCTCGAATCCACCGAACGCGAACACCTCGCCCGTGCGGAGATGGAGCAGGCGCGCGCGGCGGAGCTGGCCGAGCTGCAGCGCGAGCGCCTCGACGGCGCGCAGGAGGTGCTGGCGGAGCGCGACAACGTGCTGCGCGAGACGCGCTCGCTCGAGCAAGCCCTCGCGCGCGAATTGCAGGAGGCGCGCTTTTCGGAGCGCGAGTGCGCGGGCAAGCTCGACGACATCGCGCGCAACCTGCAGCTGGCTGGCGAACAGCTGGGGCGGATCGCAACGGAAACCGAGGCGCGCCGGCACGAGCTCGACGCGACCGACAGCGGCCGCAGCCGCGACGCGCTGCAGGAGGCGCTGGAACTGCGCGCGAGCCGCGAGACGGCGCTGGCGGCGCGACGCGACGCGCTGGAAACAGCAGCGATGCGGCTCAGGCAGACCGAGGAGCTGCGCCTGCGCACCGAGCAGGAGGCAGCGCCCGCACGCGGACGGGTTGCCGAATTGCGGCTCGCCGTGCAGGCGGCGGAACTCGCGGCGGCGCAGTTCGACGAGCGGCTGGTCGAGGCGCAGGCCGACGAGGCGGCGCTGCAGCCGCTGCTCGCGCCCGACCTGCGCGAGGGTTCGTTGGTGCGGGAAGTCGGGCGGCTGGCGCGCGAAATCGCGGAACTGGGCCAGGTCAACCTGGCGGCATTGGATGAATTGCGCAGCGCGCAGGAGCGCAAGGGCTATCTCGACGCGCAGTTCGACGACCTGATGCAGGCGATCGACACGCTGGAGGATGCCATCCGCCGCATCGACCGCGAGACGCGCGAGCAGCTGCAGGACACCTACAATACCGTGACGCAGCATTTCGGCACGCTCTTCCCGCAGCTCTTCGGTGGCGGGCAGGCGCGGCTGGTGCTCACCGGCGACGAGATCCTCGACGCGGGGATCCAGATCGTCGCCCAGCCGCCCGGGAAGAAGAACACCTCGATCCACCTGCTGTCGGGCGGCGAGAAGGCGCTGACGGCGATCGCGCTGGTGTTCTCGATGTTCCAGCTGAATCCTGCGCCGTTCTGCATGCTTGACGAGGTGGACGCGCCGCTGGACGATACGAATACCGAGCGTTATTGCCAGATGGTGAAGCGCATGTCATCGCAGACGCAGTTCATCTTCATCAGCCACAGCAAGATCACGATGGAGATCGCGCAGCAGCTCGTGGGGGTGACGATGCAGGAACAGGGCGTCTCGCGCGTGGTGGAAGTCGATATGGAAGAGGCGTTGCGCTTGGCGGAGCCGGCAGCGGCCTGAACATGAGCGCCGCCGCGCCCTGGAACGGGGGCGCTGCGGCAAGGTGGATTGCGAAGCCCAGAGAATTGCGAGGTTCGCTGCGCGATGCGGCGGGACCGACAACGGGAAGGAAGATGGATAACGAATTGCAGATCGGCTTGGCGGCGCTGGGGGTGGCTTCGGTCGTCGGAATCGTGGCCTACAACAAGTGGCAGGAACGCAAACACCGCCGCGAGGCGGAGCAGGCCTTCAGGTCGGACCATCGCGACGTGCTGCTGGAACCGGCGGACGGCGCAGCGGACGCCGTTGCCGGCGAGCGCCTGGAGCCCTCGATGGGTGAGGCCGACAGCGAAAACCGGCGTGCGCCTGCGGCGGTGCATGATTCAGGCGTGCGCAAGGTGACGCCGGGGGTGCCGGATGCCGTCGATCGGCGCATCGACTGCGTGATCCGCATCGAGGCGATCGAGCCGCTGGAGGCGCCACGCCTGTGGGCCGCGCAGAGCGAGCAGTTGACGGGGATTTCCAAGCCCGTGCGCTGGTTCGCCTTCGACGATGCGGCGAACCTGTGGCGCCCCCTCGACGCGCATAGCGCGGGTGCCTTCCACTGGTTCTGTGCGGCGATGCAGACGGTGGACCGTCAGGGCCCGATCAGCGAGAACGATTTCTTGCACTTCTCCGGCGGCATGCAACGTGTGGCCGACCAGTTCCTCGCGGTGCCGGCGGATTTGCCGGCGCGTGGCGAATCGCTGCGCAACGCGGCCGAGCTGGACAAGTTCTGCGCGAACGTGGACGTGCAGATCGGCATCAACGTCGTCAGCAACGGCCAGCCCTTCGTCGGCACCAAGATCCGCGCGCTGGCCGAGTCGCACGGCATGACGCTGGGCCCGGATGGCTCCTTCCATGCGCGCGACGAGGAGGGCACTACCCTCTACACGCTGAGCAACATGGAACCGGCGCTGTTCGCCGCCGAAGAGATGCGCGATCTCGCCACCAGCGGCCTGACGCTGCTGATCGACGTGCCGCGCGTGCCGAACGGCGTGTTTGCCTTCGAGCGCATGATGCGCCAGGCCATGCAGATGGCCGACGCGCTGCACGGAACGGTCGTCGACGACAACCGCGCGCCCTTCGGCGCAGAGGCGGCGGCGATGATCCGCAGCCAGATCCAGCACTTCCAGGGGCAAATGGCGAGCGGGGACGTGCCGGCGGGCGGCCCCGTGGCGCAGCGCCTGTTCTCGGCCTGATGATCGCTTCGGCCCAGGTGTTCGAGCGCGCCGCGCAGCTGCGGCGCGAGCTCGAAGCGCACAATTATGCGTATTACGTCCTCGACGCGCCGACGATTCCGGACGCGGAGTACGACCGTCTGTTCCGCGAGCTGGAGGCGCTGGAGCAAGAGTTTCCGGAGCTCGTTACACCGAATTCACCTACGCAGCGAGTAGGTAGTCCTCCACAGCCCGCATTTAACCAAGTGCCGCATAAGATTCCTATGCTGTCGCTAGCAAATGCGTTTACGGAGGAAGAAATAATTGCATTTGACCGACGTTGTAGGGAGGCACTCGATCGCTCAGTGATTGAATATGCCGTTGAGCCAAAACTTGACGGACTTGCAATTACGTTAATTTATGAAAAAGGCGAATTTGTACGAGGTGCAACCCGAGGCGATGGAAGTACTGGCGAGGATGTTACCGCTAACCTCCGTACCGTTCGATCGATACCATTTCATCTACACGTCGACCGCCCTCCGGCGAGAGCCGAAATTCGAGGCGAAGTGCTAATGCAACGAGCTGATTTCGAGCGCTTGAACCAACGTCAGTTGAACGCCGGGGAAAAAATATTTGCTAATCCGCGTAATGCATCTGCTGGTAGTTTGCGACAACTAGACTCACGGATTACCTCGAAGCGGCCGCTACGATTTTTCGCCTATGCATTGGCTGAAATTGAGGGACAGCTACATCCACCCGACCATGCAGCGACGCTTGCACTGTTAAATCGTTGGGGCTTTGTTGTAGCCCCCGCGAATGAAGTGGTTCGAGGGCCAGAGGGACTGCTGGATTATTACCGACGCATCGGCGATAAACGTGCACATCTTCCCTATGATATTGATGGCGTTGTTTACAAGGTGAATCGCCGTGAGGACCAGTTAAGTCTTGGGTTTGTCTCGCGTGCTCCGCGCTGGGCCGTCGCGCACAAGTACCCTGCGCAGGAAGAGATCACCGAGCTACTCGGCATCGAGGTACAGGTCGGGCGCACCGGCGCGCTGACGCCGGTCGCACGCCTGAAGCCGGTGTTCGTCGGCGGGGTCACGGTGACCAACGCGACCCTGCACAACGAAGAGGAAATCCTGCGCAAGGGCGTGCTGATCGGCGATCAGGTCATCGTACGGCGGGCCGGCGACGTTATACCTGAGGTCGTCGGTCCGGTCGTCGAGCGGCGCACGGGCAGTGAGCAAGCCTTCGTAATGCCGACGCGCTGCCCCGTGTGCGCGTCGCACGTCGAGAAGGCCGAGGACGAGGTGGTGGCGCGCTGCACGGGCGGGCTGTTCTGTCCCGCGCAGCGCAAGCAGGCCCTGCTGCATTTCGCCGGGCGGCGCGCGATGGACATCGAGGGGCTGGGCGACAAGCTGGTCGACCAGCTCGTCGAGGCGGGCATCGTGAAGACGCCGGCGGATCTGTACAAGCTGGGCGTGCTGGCACTGGCGAATCTGCCGCGCATGGCCGAGAAGTCGGCGGCCAACCTGCTCGCGGCAATCGAGAAGAGCCGGCACACGGCGCTGGCGCGCTTCATCTTCGCGCTCGGCATCCGCAATGTCGGCGAGGCCACGGCAAAGGATCTGGCGCGGCATTTCGGCTCGCTGGACGCGCTGATGGCTGCGACGCCGGAGCAGTTGTTGGAGGTGCGCGACGTCGGACCGGTGGTCGCACAGAGCATTGCCGGCTTCCTTGCCGAAGCGCACAACCGCGAGGTGATCGAGCAGTTGCGCGCGGCGGGGGTGACGTGGGAAGAGGGTGAGCCCGCGGCTCCGGCCACGGGCAGTGCGAGCGGCAAGGTCTTCGTGTTGACCGGCACGCTACCGGCGATGAGCCGGGACGAGGCGAAGGCCCTGATCGAGACGCATGGCGGCAAGGTCAGCGGGTCGGTATCGAAGAAGACGGATTACGTGGTTGCGGGCGCGGAAGCCGGTTCCAAGCTCGCGAAGGCGGAAGAACTCGGCGTGGCGATCCTCGACGAGGACGGACTGCGACGCCTGCTCGAACAAGGTTGAAGATATGGCACGGACCAGACGCCGGGCTGAAGCAAAAGATGAAACAAGGGAGAGTCATCCAATGAAAAAGGTCACCAAGGCGGTATTCCCGGTTGCCGGCATGGGCACGCGCTTCCTGCCGGCCACCAAGGCCAGCCCGAAGGAAATGCTGCCGATCGTCGACAAGCCGCTGATCCAGTACGCGGTCGAAGAGGCAGTCGCCGCCGGCATCACCGACATGATCTTCATCACCGGGCGCACCAAGCGCTCGATCGAGGACCATTTCGACAAGGCCTACGAGCTGGAAACGGAACTCGAAGCGCGAGGCAAGAAGGAGTTGCTGGCGCTGGTGCAGCGGACGGTGCCCAAGGGCGTGAACTGCATCTACATCCGGCAGTCCGAAGCGCTTGGTCTGGGGCACGCGGTGCTGTGCGCCGCGCCGGTTGTCGGCGACGAGCCTTTCGCGGTGATCCTCGCCGATGACCTGCTGGACAACTACGGCGCAGAGCCGATCATGCAGCAGATGGTCGGCGTGTATAACTACAACCGCTGTTCGGTACTGGGTACGATGAACGTGCCGCGCGAAGACACCCGCCAGTACGGTATTGTCAGCACCGAGAGCCAACAGGGCGACGTGCAGCGCGTGACCGGCATCGTCGAGAAGCCGAAGCCCGAGGATGCGCCGACGACGCAGGCAGTGGTCGGGCGTTACATCCTGACCCCGCATATCTTCGACCACCTGCGTTCGATCAAGCCGGGTGCTGGCGGCGAACTGCAGCTGACCGACGCGATCGCATCCTTGCTCAAGGAAGAGGCGGTGCTGTCCTACCAGTTCCAGGGCGTGCGTTACGACTGTGGCTCGAAGCTCGGCTATCTGAAGGCGACAGTCGAACTCGGCTTGCGTCATCCGGAAGTCGGCACGGACTTCGCGGCGTATCTGGCGGATCGTAAGTAATCCTGACCGCCCTGATGGGCGGTCGGAAAAGAAAAAAGGCGCTGCAGATGCAGCGCCTTTTTTTGGTCGACCCGCCGGATTGAACCCGGCGGTCGCTGTCAGCTTCAGGCGTTTTCAGCCTTGTTCGCGCGCTTGCGCTCGTTTTCGGTCAGGTAGCGCTTGCGCAGCCGGATCGACTTCGGCGTGATTTCGACCAGTTCGTCGTCGGCGATGAATTCGATCGCGGATTCGAGCGTCAGCTGGATTGCGGGGATCAGGCGCACGGCTTCGTCGGTGCCCGAGGCGCGCACGTTGGTGAGCTGCTTGCCCTTGATCGGGTTCACCACCAGGTCGTTGTCGCGCGAATGGATGCCGATGATCATGCCTTCGTACACCGGGTCGTTGTGCGTGACGAACATGCGGCCGCGGTCCTGCAGCTTCCACAGCGCGTAGGCGACGGCCTGGCCATCGTCCTGCGAGATCAGCACGCCGTTGCGGCGCTCGCCCATCGCGCCGGCCATCGGGCCGTAGTCGTCGAAGACGTGGCTCGCGAGGCCCGTGCCGCGCGTCAGCGTCAGGAATTCGCCCTGGAAGCCGATCAGGCCGCGGGCCGGGATGCGGTATTCGAGGCGGGTGCGGCCCTTGCCGTCGGACTGCATGTCCTGCAGTTCGCCGCGGCGGCGACCGAGTTCTTCCATCACGCCGCCCTGGTGCTCTTCCTCGACGTCGACGGTGAGCATTTCGTACGGTTCGCACTTCACGCCGTCAATGTCGCGGAACACCACGCGCGGACGACCGACTGCGAGCTCGAAGCCTTCGCGGCGCATGTTTTCCAGCAGGATGGTGAGGTGCAGTTCGCCGCGGCCGGAGACCAGGAACACGTCGGAGTCGTTGGTGTATTCGACGCGCAGCGCGACGTTCTTGAGCAGTTCCTTTTCGAGGCGCTCGCGGATCTGGCGGCTGGTGACGAACTTGCCTTCGCGGCCGGCCAGCGGCGACGAGTTGACCATGAAGTTCATCGTCAGCGTCGGTTCGTCGACGGCGATCGGCTTCATGCCTTCGAGGCGGTCGGGATGGCAGATCGTGACGCCGATATTGACCTGGTCGATGCCCGACACGAGGACGATGTCGCCCGCTTCGGCGTAGTCGGCCTGGCTGCGTTCGAGGCCCTTGAAGGTCAGGATCTGGCCGATCTTGGCCTTGCCGCGGTTTTCATCGCCGTACATCACGATGACTTCCTGGTTCGGACGGATGCTGCCGCGCTTGATGCGGCCGATGCCGAGCTGGCCGATGTAGGTCGAGTAGTCGAGCGAGCAGACCTGCAGTTGCAGCGGACCCTCTGCATCGACTTCGGGCTGCGGTACGTGTTTGAGGACCGCCTCGTACAGCGGCTTCATGTCGGTGCCCGGCTGGCTGGCGTCGAGCATCGCGTAGCCGTTCAGCGCGGAGGCGTAGACGACCGGGAAGTCGAGCTGTTCTTCCGTCGCGCCGAGCTTGTCGAACAGATCGAAGGTGTGGTTGATGACCCAGTCCGGACGGCTGCCCGGGCGGTCGATCTTGTTGATGACGACGATGGGCTTGAGGCCTAGTGCGAGCGCCTTGCGCGTGACGAAGCGGGTCTGCGGCATCGGGCCTTCGACCGCGTCGACCAGCAGCAGCACGCCGTCGACCATCGACAGCACGCGCTCGACTTCGCCGCCGAAGTCGGCGTGTCCCGGGGTGTCGATGATGTTGATGTGGGTGTCGCCGTACTGGACCGCACAGTTCTTGGCGAGAATCGTGATGCCGCGCTCCTTCTCCAGGTCGTTGGAGTCCATCACGCGTTCGGAGACCTGCTGGTTCTCGCGGAAGGTGCCGGATTGGCGCAGGAGCTGGTCGACGAGCGTGGTCTTGCCGTGGTCGACGTGGGCGATGATGGCGATGTTGCGGATGGAGCGGGACATGTGGGGCCGGAAGTCTTTGAAAAGTTTTTAATTTTAGCACGCGGTGCGGCGTCGCAGCATGGATCGTCGTGCGATTGGAGGCTGCGTTGCCGGCGGGGCAGATGTCGTGGGGGTAGCGGGCGGGCAACCGTCGCCATGCTGTCGAGGGGGGCTGTGCGGCTGCGTGCTAGAATCGGCGCCGTTTTTCAAGGAGACAGGCTTCATGCTCGCGATTATCGGCGGGACCGGACTCACCCAGCTTTCGACGCTCGAAATCACCCGGCGCGAGGTTGCGCGCACGCCTTACGGCGAACCGTCGGGCGCGCTCACCTTCGGCAAGCTGGCGGAGAAGCCGGTGGTGTTCCTGGCGCGCCACGGCTACGGCCACACGATTCCGCCGCACCAGGTGAATTACCGCGCCAACATCTGGGCGCTGAAGCATGCGAAGGTGTCGGCGATCGTGTCGGTCGCGTCGGTGGGCGGCATCCCTGCGGAATTCGGGCCGGGGGCGATGGTGGTGCCGAACCAGATCATCGACTACACGTGGGGCCGCAAGAGCACCTTTTTCGAGGGCGGCGAGTCGGCGGTGCATCACATCGATTTCACCCACCCCTACGACGAGCCGCTGCGTCAGCGCATCCTCGCGGCCGCGGCTGCGGTGGGCGAAGCGATGTACGACGGCGGCGTGTATGCCGCGACGCAGGGGCCGCGTCTCGAGACGGCGGCCGAGATCAATCGCCTGGAGCGCGACGGTGCCGATCTGGTCGGCATGACGGGCATGCCCGAGGCGGCGCTGGCGCGCGAGCTGAACCTGCCTTACGCGGCGATCAACGTGGTGGCGAACTTCGCTGCCGGTCGCGGCGCGAGCGAGACCGGGATCCAGTTCAGCAGCATCGAGGTGGTGCTGCAGGAGGCGATGATGCGGGTGCGCCGCGTCCTCGAGGAGGTCTGTCGCACTTCCTGAGCGTCAGGGGCGGCCGGCCGTCGTTACCGGCGGAACGCCGTTTGCCGCCGGTCGACGGTTTCCGCGAGCTCGCGCAGCGCATTGGAAACGGTGACCGGCGGTGCTTCGGCGGGGGCGACCTGTCGCAGGCGGGGCGGCAGCGTCGCAAGGTTCGCGGCGGCATGGGCGCGCACCGCGGCGAGCGGTGGTGATGCGGCGAGGCGTTTGCCGGCGCGCATCACCGGGACGAGCAGGGATTCTCCGTCCGCGGGATCGTCCGTGGTCGTGAGCAGGTCGCCTGCGAGGTGGCCGTCGGCGTCGCGGTGCCGGTATACCTGCTTGCGGCCGGGCCACGTCCCCTTGCCTTCCGAGCGTTTGCGGCGCGGCTGACCGTCGTATTCCTGTAGCTTGTAGGCGCAATCCAGCCAGGGCTGGTCCGCGGAGGTGTTCATGCGCGTGCCGACGCCGAAGCCGTCGATCGGCGCACCCGAGGCGACCAGATCGCGCATGGCGTATTCGTCGAGATTTCCGCTGACGAAGATGCGCACCCGGGGCAGGCCTTCGCCGTCGAGGATCGTGCGCACGCGGCGGGCGTGTTCGGCGAGGTCGCCGCTGTCGATGCGCACGGCCTGGATCGTGATGCCGTCGGGCGCGAGGCGGGCGGCGAGGTCCGCGAGCTTGCGCGCGGCGGATTCGGTGTCGTAGGTGTCGATGAGCATCGTGTTGGCCGCGGGTTGCGAGCGGGCGAAGTGCTCGAAGGCGGCGACTTCGTCGTCGTGGGCCTGGATGAAGGAGTGGGCCATCGTGCCGTAGAGCGGGATGCCCCATTGCATGCCGGCCGCGACCGTCGCGGTGCCGTCGAAGCCGGCGAGATGGCTTGCGCGCGCCGAGAGCAGCCCCGCCTCGGCGCCGTGTGCGCGGCGCAGGCCGAAATCGACCAGCAGGCGGCCTGGCGCGGCGAGGGTGCAGCGCGCGGCCTTGGAGGCGACCATGGTCTGGAACTGCAGCAGGTTGATGATGCGGGTCTCGACGAACTGGGCCTGCGGCAGCGGGGCGGTGACGCGCAGGATGGGTTCGTCGGCGAAGAACACCGTGCCTTCGGGCATCGCGTCGACGTCGCCGGTGAAGCGCAGCGTCGCGAGCCAGTCGACGAAGCGGCGGTGGAAACGCCCGCAATCCGCGAGCCATGCGAGCTCCTCGTCGCTGAAGCGCAGGGTCTCGAGGTAGTCGAGGACCTGTTCGAGGCCGGCGGCGAGCAGGAAGTTGCGGCTCTCGGGTAGCCGCCGCACGAAAAACTCGAACGATGCCGTCTTCGTCATGCCGCCGTCGAAATAGGCCTGCAGCATCGTGAGCTGGTAGAGGTCGGTGAGCAGTGCGGGGGCGGACGGGGTCATGCGGGATCCCCGATGTCGGCGGACGCGATCGCACGTGCGCCGAGGCGTGTCATGTCGTCGATGGCGCGCTGGCCGTCGCCGGGCGTGACGTCCACGGCGCGGATCGCGTCGGTGAGCAGGACCACGTCGTAGCCGTGGGCGAGGCCGTCGCGCACGGTGTTCAGGACGCAATAGTCGGTCGCGAGGCCGCCGACCAGCAGGCGGCGCACGCCCGCAGCCCTCAGCCGGTCGTGCAGATCGGTTCCGCCGAAACCCGAGTAGGCGTCGAGGTCGGCAGTGACGGCCTTGGAGACGATGGTGGTGGATGCGGGCAGGGCGAGGGTCGGCGCGAAGGCCGCGCCGGGCGTGCCCGCGATGCAGTGCGGGGGCCACGGACCGCCGCGGTCACTAAAGGAGCAGTGCTCTGGCGGGTGCCAGTCGCGCGTGGCGACGACGGGCAGGCGGAACGTCGTGCAGCGTGCGATCAGGGCGTTCAGGGGCGCGACGACTTGATCGCCCTGCGGCACGGCGAGGCTGCCCCCCGGGAGGAAGTCGTTCTGCACGTCGACGATGACCAGTGCATCGCCGGGCTGCAGGGTGATCGGTGCGGCGGCGGAGCTTTGCATCGGGCACCTCCGGTGTTCTACGTCTTCACTTTAGACCCCCGTTCGGCTCCTGCGTCCGCGTGCTCTTGCCGTTGTCCTTCGCGTTGCGCTTGCCGACGGCGAATTCCTTGCGCAGGGCGATGAGTTCGTTGATGCGGGCTTCGATGCGGTGGTTCACGCTGCCTTTGGGGTAGGCGCCCTTTGCATCGGGTTCGCCCGCCGCGACGCCGGTGAGGAGCGTGACCGCCTCGTCGACGGTGGTCACGGGATGGATGTGGAAGCGTCCTTCAGCGGCCGCCTGCACGACGTCGTCGCGCAGCATCAGGTGCTTGACGTTGGAGGAGGGGATCAGGACGCCTTGGTCGCCGGTGAGGCCGCGCGCCTTGCAGATGTCGAAGAAGCCCTCGATCTTTTCGTTCACGCCGCCGATCGCTTGGACCTTGCCGTGCTGGTTGATCGAGCCGGTGATCGCGAGCGACTGGCGAATCGGCACGCCCGACAATGCGGACAGCAGCGCGCACAGTTCGGCGAGCGAGGCGCTGTCGCCTTCGACAGGACCGTAGGACTGTTCGAATACGAGGCTCGCCGACAGCGGCAGGGGCCGGTTCTGCGCGTAGCGCGACGCGAGACAGGCCGACAGGATCATCACGCCCTTGGTGTGGATGGAGCGGCCGAGTTCGGCCTTGCGTTCGATGTCGACGACGTCGCCGTCGCCGAGGCGGGCGGTGGCGGTGATGCGCGTGGGTCGGCCGAACATGAAGTCGCCGAGGTCGATGACCGCAAGACCGTTGATCTGGCCCACTTCGGCGCCGGTGGTCGAGATCAGCAGGGTGTCGCGCAGGACGGCATCGTGCACGGCGTCGCGCAGACGGTCGGCGCGCTCAATGCGGGCGGCCAGGGCGGACTCGATGTCGCGGCGTTGCATGGCGGGGTGCCCAGCGGCGCGTGCGACGTGATCGGCTTCGCGCAGCAGGTCGGCGAGCTCGCGCGTGTGCGTCGAGAGCTTGCCGGCGTCTTCGGCGAGGCGCGAGGCGTATTCGACGAGGCGGCCGGCAGCGTCGCGGTCGAGCGGCAGCAGGCCCTGCTGGCGGGCGAGTGCCGCGGCCTTGCGCAGGTAGTGGCGCGTGTTGTCGGGATTGCGCTCGACGACGTCCTCGAAGTCGGCGCCGATCTTGAAGAGTTCATCGAATTCGGTATCGAGGGCCTTCAGCAGGTAGTAGTGGCGGCGCAGGCCGACGAGGACCACCTTCACGGAGAGCGGAATCGGATCGGGCTCCAGCGGCAGGGAGCCGACCCAGCCGAAGACCTGGGCGAGCGACTCGATGCGCACTTGTCCGGACTTCAGCGAGCGCTTGAGGCCTTCCCACGCATATGCCTGGGTCAGCACTTTTTCGGCGTCGAGGATCAGGTAGCCGCCGTTGGCGCGATGCAGGGCGCCGGCGCGGATCAGCGTGAAATTGGTGACCAGGGTGCCCATGTGGGCGATCTGGTCGACGCGGCCGACGAGGTTGGGGAAGGTCGGGTGGTCCTCGAACACGATAGGCGCACTCTTGCGCCCATCCTGGTCGACCAGCAGGTTGACCTGGTAGCGCTGCGCCGAGATGCCACCCTCGCTCGGACCGGACGAATCGCTCTTGCTCGCCTGTTCGCGCAGCTCCTGGCCCACTTCGACGACGTCGCGCAGGACCTTGTCGAGGAAGGTCTGGATCGCGGGCATGTCGGCGTGGCGCTCCTTCAGATCCTCGATGAGGTGGCCGACCGCGAGCTCCAGCGTCTCGCGGCTGGCTTCGCGCATGCGCCCCTGCATCTCGCGGCGCTGGCGCGGGAACTGTTGCAGCAGCTTGTGCAGCTTCTCGCGCAGGCCTTCGATGAGCTTGCCGATGCGCTCGCGCTCGTCCTCGGGCAGCGCGCTGAAGGCCTCGGGGTCGAGGCTCTCTTCGCCCTTCATGGGCACGAAGGCGAAACCCTGGGGGGTGCGCAGGAAGGCGATGCTCTTGTCGCTCGCCTCGTCGCCCAGCGCGCGCAGGGCGCTTTCCTCGCGTTGCTTGAATTCGTCCTGGATCGATTCGACGCGTGCGCGGTATTCGTCGCTGTCGAAGCCGGCGGCGATGGCCTGGCCGAGCTCGGAGACGAATTGCTGCATGTCGTCGCGGAACTGGGCGCCGCGGCCGGGCGGCAGCTGCAGCGCGTGCGGATAGTTCGGTTCGGCGAAGTTGTTGATGTAGATCCAGTCGCCGGGCGAAGGCCGGGTGGCCGCGTGGGTTTCCAGCAGGCGCCGCACGGCGGCGTGGCGACCGCCGCCCGGTTCGCCGAGGACGAAGAGGTTGTAGCCGGGGGCGTCGATCTCCAGTGCCACACGTACGGCCTCGACGGCGCGTCCCTGGCCGAAGATCTCGTCGGGTGCGGGCAGGGTTTCGGTGGTCTTGAAGTCGAGCAGCTCGGGGTCGCAGCGGGTGCACAACTGCTGCGGCTCGAGCGGAGGGATGACGGGCATCGCTGTTGTTCTCCTGCATCCAGATATTCGTTCCGGATTCCCGGTGCTTCTCGTGAGATTAGACTGGATGCAGCGGCTCTTTGCGAGACATTTGTTCTCATCGGTGCGCGTGTCATGCCGGCTGCGTCGCCGCGGCGAGGAACGAAACGGCGGTGGCCGGGTCGTAAAAGAGCGGAACGGGAATGCGCTCCGAACGTGGAGGATCGCAGGATGGGCAAGCGCTCCGTGCAACTCGACGACCTGATCAGCCAGGAATACCGTCACGGCTTCTACACGCCGCTGGACGTCGATGACGTGCCGCGCGGCCTGTCCGAGGACGTGATCCGCGTGATCTCGGCGAAGAAGCAGGAGCCGGCCTTCATGCTCGAGTGGCGGCTGAAGGCGTTCCGCCACTGGCTGACGATGACCGAGCCGCACTGGGCGACGGTGCATCATCCGCCGATCGACTATCAGGACATCGTCTATTACTCGGCGCCGCGCGGCAAAGCGGACGGGCCACAAAGCCTCGCCGACGTCGATCCCGAACTGCTGCGCACCTACGAGAAGCTCGGCGTGCCGCTACAGGAGCGCGAGCTCCTCGCCGGGGTTGCGGTGGATGCGGTGTTCGACAGCGTGTCGGTGGCGACGACCTTCAAGGAGAAGCTGGGCGAACTGGGCATCGTGTTCTGCTCCTTTTCCGAGGCCGTGCACAACCATCCGGCGCTGGTGCAGGAATATCTCGGCTCGGTCGTGCCCTATACCGACAACTTCTTTGCGACGCTGAATTCGGCGGTGTTCTCGGACGGATCGTTCTGCTACATCCCGCCGGGCGTGCGCTGCCCGATGGAGTTGTCGACCTATTTCCGCATCAACGCGCGCAACACCGGGCAGTTCGAACGCACGCTGATCATCGCCGACCGTGGCGCCTACGTGAGCTACCTCGAAGGCTGCACCGCGCCGATGCGCGACGAGAACCAGCTGCATGCCGCGGTCGTCGAGCTGATCGCGCTCGAAGGGGCGCAGATCAAGTATTCGACGGTGCAGAACTGGTATCCGGGCGACAAGGACGGCAAGGGCGGTATCTACAACTTCGTGACCAAGCGCGGCGATTGCCGCGAGGCGAATTCGAAGATCTCGTGGACCCAGGTGGAGACCGGCTCGGCGATCACGTGGAAGTATCCGAGCGTGATCCTGCGCGGCGACAACTCGGTGGGCGAGTTCCATTCGGTGGCGCTGACGAACCACTGGCAGCAGGCCGACACCGGCACGAAGATGATCCACTTGGGGCGCAACACGAAGAGCACGATCCTGTCGAAGGGCATCTCGGCGGGGCACGGCAGCAATGCTTACCGTGGGCTGGTCAAGGTCGCCAAGGGTGCCGTCGGCGCGCGCAACTACACGCAGTGCGACTCGCTGCTGCTGGGCGACCGCTGCGCGGCGCATACCTTCCCCTACATCGAGGTGAAGAATCCGACGGCGCGGGTCGAACACGAGGCGTCCACCTCGCGCATCGGCGAGGACCAGTTGTTCTACTGCCAGAGCCGCGGGATTTCCGCCGAGGATGCGGTGTCGCTGATCGTGTCCGGCTTCTGCAAGGAAGTGTTCAGGCAGCTGCCGATGGAGTTCGCGGTGGAGGCGCAGAAGCTGCTGGGCGTGAGCCTGGAGGGGAGCGTCGGATAAGGGGGCGCCATGCTGCAAATCCGCAATCTGCACGTTACGGTCGACGACAAGCCGATCCTGCGCGGACTGGATCTCGAGGTGCGGGCGGGCGAGGTGCACGCCATCATGGGGCCGAACGGCTCGGGCAAGAGCACGCTCGCGCACGTGCTGGCGGGGCGCGAAGGCTACGTCGTGACGCAGGGCGAGATCCGCTACATGGGGCGCGATCTGCTGGCGCTGGCGCCGGAGGATCGGGCGCGCGAAGGCATCTTCCTCGCGTTCCAGTATCCGGTCGAAATTCCGGGGGTTGCGAACATCTACCTGCTGAAGGCAGCACTGAACGCGATGCGCCGGCATCGTGGCGAGACGGAACTCGACGCGGTGGACTTCCTCGCGCTGGTGAAGGGGAAGCTCAAGTTCATGGATATGGATGAGGCGCTGCTCTACCGGGCGGTGAACGAGGGCTTCTCGGGCGGCGAGAAGAAGCGCAACGAGATCCTGCAGATGGCCGTGCTGGAGCCGCGGCTGGCGATCCTCGACGAGACCGATTCCGGCCTCGACATCGATGCGCTGAAGGTCGTGGCGAACGGGGTCAATGCGATGCGCAGCCCGGAGCGCGCGATGATCCTCGTGACGCACTACCAGCGCCTGCTCGATTACGTCCGGCCCGATCGCGTGCATGTGCTCGCGCTGGGACGGATCGCGCTGTCCGGCGGGCCGGATCTGGCGCAGGAACTGGAGCGGCGCGGTTATGGCTGGGTGGAGGCGGAAGCGCAGAAGCGGCACGCCGCGTCGGCGGAGGGGCCGGGATGAGAATCGGTCCGGAAGAACCCTGCGTGCCGGGATTCCTATCGGCGTATCCGTCGCTGGCGGCGCAGCTTCCGGGGGCGGCGTTGCCGTGGCTGAAGCGTAGCCGCGACGAGGCGTTCGAACGGTTTGCCGCGCTGGGCCTGCCGACGACGCGCGACGAGGACTGGAAATACACCAGCGTCGCGGCCATCGCGCGGCGGGTATTCCGCGTGGATGCAGCGATCGAAGTGTCGGACGAGGTGCGCGCGGTGGTGCTTCGTCACGCGATCGAGGGCACGCACCGGATGGTGTTCGTCGATGGACATTTCGTGCCGGGGCTGTCGTTGCCGGCAACGTTGCCTGAGGGTGCGAGGGTCGGCAGTCTGGCGCAGGCGGTCGAGGCGTGGGCGGATGACGTGGAGCCCCTGTTTGCTGCTGCCGGTGACGCGGCGGACGGGTTTGCGGCCTTGAATGCCGCGCTGTGGAGCGACGGTGCGTGGATCGACCTTGCCGCGGGCGTTGCGATCGAAGCGCCGGTGCATCTGCTTTTCGTCACGACGCGCAGCGACAGCGCGAGCTTTCCGCGCAACCTGATCCGCGCCGGCGCGGGCGCGAGTGCGACGGTGATCGAGCATCATGTCGGGCCGGACGGTGCGGGTTATCTGAGCGACACGGTGACGCGTATCGTCCTCGGCCGCGGCGCGCGCATTGCGCATACGAAACTGCAGCAGGAGGGCAGAAAGGCATTTCATGTCGCGAACGTCGCCGCCGAGCAGGGGCGGGACAGCGCCTTCGTGTCGCACGCGCTTGCTTTCGGCGGGCAGCTTTCGCGCGCCGCGATCGCGACCCGGTTCGGCGCCGAAGGCTGCGACGCGAAACTCGCGGGCCTGTACGTCGGGAGCGGGCGCCAGCACATCGACCACCACACCTGCATCGACCACGCCGCGCCGCGCGGCACCAGCCGCGAGCTGTACAAGGGCGTGCTCGACGAGGCGGCGCGGGCGGTGTTCAACGGCCGCGTGATCGTGCGGCCGGATGCGCAGCGCACCGACGCGCTGCAGTCGAACCGCAACCTGCTGCTCTCCGAGGACGCCGAAGTCGACACCAAGCCGCAGCTCGAGATCTGGGCCGACGACGTGAAGTGCGCGCACGGCGCCACCGTCGGGCAGCTCGACGCGGACCAGCTGCACTACCTGCGTGCGCGCGGAATCGCGGAAGGCGATGCGCGGGCGCTGCTGATCCGCGCCTTCGCGGTGGATGCGCTCGCGGGCATCGAACACGGCCCGTTGCGGGCGCGGCTCGAATCGCTGCTGCCGGGCGCGCTGCCCGAGGCGGCTTGAGGCGATGGGAGGAGGTCGATGATGCGCGACGACCCCAAGGAACGTGCGGCGCTGGGCAGGGCGGCGGGTACGGGCGCTGCGAGCGACATCCTGCGTCGGCGGGCGGACTTCCCGATCCTCGCGCGCACGGTGAATGACCGGCCGCTGGTGTATCTGGACAATGGCGCGACGAGCCAGAAGCCACAGTGCGTGATCGATGCCGAGGCGCATTACTACGAGCACCTCAATGCGAACGTGCACCGCGGCGTGCATCGCCTGAGCCAGGAGGCGACCGATGCCTACGAAGCCGCGCGCGACACGGCGCAGGCGTTCATCAACGCCGCGCAGCGCGAGGAGATCGTGTTCGTGCGCGGCACCACCGAGGCGATCAATCTTGTCGCCAACAGCTTCGGCGCCCGTTTCCGCGCCGGCGACGAGATCCTGATCACCGGCATGGAGCACCACTCCAACATCGTGCCGTGGCAGCTCGCGTGCGAGCGCAGCGGGGCCGTGCTGAAGGTGGTGCCGGTCGCCGACGACGGCGAGCTCGACGTGGCGGCCTTCGCGGCGCTGCTGTCGCCGCGCACGCGCATCATCGGGCTGACGCACGTGTCGAACGCGCTGGGCACGATCAACCCGGTGCGCGAGCTGACCGCGCTGGCGCATGCGCGCGGCGTGCCGGTGTTGCTCGACGGCGCGCAGGCGGTGCCGCATCTGGCGATCGACGTGCAGGCGCTCGATTGCGACTTCTACGCTTTTTCGGGGCACAAGCTGTACGGGCCCACCGGCACCGGCGTGCTGTACGGGCGGCGCGCGCTGCTGGAGGCGATGCCGCCGTGGCAGGGCGGCGGCGACATGATCCGGCAGGTGAGTTTTGCGCGCACGACCTATAACGACCTGCCGTACAAGTTCGAGGCCGGCACCCCGAACATCGCCGGTGCGATCGCGCTCGGCGAGGCGATGCGCTATGTGCGCGATGTCGGCTTCGACGCGATCGCGGCGCACGAAGGCGCGCTGCTGCGCGATGCGACCGAGCGCGCGCGGGCCTTCCCCGGCCTGCGCCTCATCGGCACGGCGCGTGAGAAGGCCGCGATCCTGTCCTTCGTGCTCGCGGACGTGCATGCGCACGACGTCGGCTCCATCCTCGACCACGAGGGGGTGGCCGTGCGCACCGGGCACCACTGCGCGATGCCGCTGATGGAGCGTTTCGGCGTTGCCGCGACCGTGCGCGCGTCGTTCGCGCTGTACAACACGCACGCCGACGTCGCGGCGCTGTTCGCCGCGCTGGAGAAGGTGCGGGAGGTGTTCGGCGATGCCTGAGCTGCGCGACCTGTACCAGGAACTCATCCTCGACCACGGCCGGCGGCCGCGCAATTTTGGCGCGCTCGCGGATGCGAATCACACCGCCGAGGGTTTCAACCCGCTGTGCGGCGACCGCATCACGCTGTTCGTGAAGACGCGCGACGGGGTGATCGAGGACGTGCGCTTCGAGGGCACCGGCTGCGCGATCTCGACCGCGTCGGCGTCGCTGATGAGCGAGGCCTTGAAGGGCAGGACCGAGGCCGAGGCGCAGGCCTTGTTCGACGGTTTCCATGCGCTGGTCACTGGCCACGGTACGGTGGAGGACCCGCCGCTCGGCAAGCTTGAGGTGCTGGCCGGCGTCGCGGAATTCCCCGCGCGCGTGAAGTGCGCGACGCTCGCGTGGCACACGCTGCTCGCGGCGCTGCGCGACCAGTCCGCACCGGTGAGCACCGAGCAGGACGAACAGGGGGGAGCGGTGCCCGACAGCACGGGACGGGCGGCAGATGGATAAGCGGGAAAGGAAGGGGAAGAGAGGTGACATGAGCATCTTCGATTGGCTGCACCGCGCCGAGAAGCTGAAGGCCGAGGAAGGGCCGGCGCCGCCGGCGAGCGGACTGCGGGCAGACGTCATCGCGGCGCTGCGCACCGTGTACGACCCGGAAATTCCGGTGAACATCTACGACCTGGGGCTGATCTACGGACTCGATGTCGATGAGGAGTCCGGCAAGGTCGCCGTGCGCATGACCCTCACGGCACCCGGCTGCCCGGTCGCGGAGACGTTTCCGGGTACCGTGCAGTGTGCGGTCGAGGAGGTCTCTGGCGTCAGCGAGGCGAGCGTCGAGTTGGTGTGGGATCCGCCGTGGTCGGCCGCGCAGATGAGCGAAGCGGCGCGACTCGAACTGGGGCTGCTGTGATGGCGGACTGGGTCGATGTCGCGAAGGTCGACGATTTCACCGACGGGACGGTGCGCGTCGTGGTGCTGGAGGACGGCCGCGAGGTGGCGGTGTTCAATGTGGGCGGACGCTATTACGCGATCGAGGACCGCTGCAGCCACGAGGAAGAGGCCTTGTCGTGGGGCGTCGTCGAGGGCGACGAGGTGATCTGTCCGCGCCACGGCGCGCGCTTCTCCCTGGTCACCGGCGCCGCACTGACGCCGCCCGCCTGCGAGCCCGTTGTGACGTTTGCGGTGCGTGTGGAGGCCGGCGTCGTGCAGGTTGCCGCGGCGTCCGCGCGCTGAGGTGGACGGCACGGCCTTGGGCGCTGCCCTTCAGCTGGTTTCCAGCGCATGGTGCGCCGCGATGTAGCGCATCACGTCGTCGGCCGGCACCGGCCGGCTGAAGCGGAAGCCCTGCATCACATCGCAGCCGTGCAGCCGCAGTGCGTCGATCTGGTTTTCCGTCTCCACGCCTTCGGCCAGCACGCTGAGCCCGAAGCCGCGGGCGATGCCGACGATCGCGCTGATCACCGGCGACTGGCTGCCGGTGGTCTCGAGGTCGCGGACGAAGGATTGGTCGATCTTGATGGTATTGACGGGGAAGCGGCGCAGGTAATTCAGCGACGAGAAGCGCGTGCCGAAGTCGTCTATCGAGATGCGCAGGCCATGCGTGCGCAACTCCTGCACCTTCGCAATGACGGTTTCGGCGTCATCCATCAGCATGTTTTCGGTGATCTCGATCTCGATGCTTTCGGGCGGCAGCTGGTGAGTGCGGATCGGCTGCAGGATGCGCTCGACGATGTCGGCGCGGGTAAATTCGAGCGGCGAGATGTTCACGGCGACCTTCAGGTCGGTGACGCCGCGCTTGATCCAGATCGCCTGCTGGCGGCAGGCCTCGTTGAGGACCCAGTCGCTGATCGCGAAGATCAGGCCGCCTTCCTCGGCGAGCGGGATGAAAGTGTTGGGCCCGAGCATGCCGCGCTCGGGATGTTCCCAGCGCACCAAGGCCTCGACGCCGGTGACGCGGCCGCGGCGGATGTCGACCTGCGGCTGGTAGTGCAGTGTGAGCTGGCCGGTTTCGATCGCGATGCGCAGCTCGTTGTCGAGATCCACGCGTTCGCTGTGGTTGCGGCTCATCTCCTCCGTGTAGCGCAGGAATCCGTTCTTGCCCTGGACCTTGACCTGGCACATCGCGATGTCCGCGTCACGCAGCAGGTGGTCCGGCGTTTCGGCGTCGTCGGGGAACACCGCGATGCCGATGCTCGCCGTGCAGCGGAAGTCGCGACCGCCCACGATGAATGGCGTCTTCAGCGCCGTAGTGATCTTTTCCGCGATCGTGCGAACGGCCTCCGCGTCGGCGATGTCCGGCAGCAGGATCGTGAACTCGTCGCCGCTCTGGCGCGACATCGTGTCCCCGGCGCGCAGGCATTCGCGCACGCGACGGGCGAAGCCCTTGAGCAGTTCGTCGCCCTCGAGCTGGCCGTGGGTGTCGTTCACGAGCTTGAAGCGGTCGAGGTCGATGTACATCAGCCCGACCACTTCGCCGCGGCGGCGTGCCTGGCTGATCGCGAGGTTGAGGCGGTCGCGGAACAGCACGCGGTTGGGCAGGCCGGTGAGGAGGTCGTGGTAGGTCTGGTAGCTGATCGTCTCTTCGGCGTGCTTGCGCTCGGTGATGTCGCGCAGGACACCGGCGGTGCCGACGAAGCGCTTCGCATCGCCCTCGTCGATTTCCTGCTGGTAGATGCCCTGCGAGCTCAGCATCGCGACGATGGTGCGGTTTTCGAAACTGCGCACGTCGAGGTTGCGGCAGCGCAGCCGGATTTCCTGGTTGGTCGTTGCGCGCAGGCCGACCCGGCGTTCGGCGAAGGCGCTGCGCGCCTGCTCCAGGTCCATCGGGTGCACGATCAGCGAGTAATGCTTGCCGATGAGTTCGCCGCGGTTGTAGCCGAGCAGGGATTCGATGCGGCGGTTGAGGAAGACAAAGCGGCCTTCCGGGTCGAGCGTGTAGATGATGTCGGGCGAGTATTCGACGAGGAAGCGGTGCAGGCGCTCGGACTCTTCGAGGCGCGCGGTCATGCGCGCGTTCTCGCGTTCGAGGCGGCGTCGGCTGATGGCCTTGTCGACGGTCCGGATCAGCTCTTCCGGGTCGGCGTGCTTGCGGATGAACTCGCACGCGCCGCGCCGCAGCGCCAGGATCGCGGAGTCGATCGCGTCGTCGCCGCTGAAGACCACCACGGCGGTGTCGATGCCGGCCTCGCCCATCCACGCCATGATCTCGGTGCCATGCATGTCGGGCAGGTGCAGGTCCAGCACCATGACGTCGATCTCGGTGTTGCCGAGGCGTGCGATCGCGTCGGCGCCGTTGGCGCAGGTAAGGATCTCGCGCCCTTCCGCAGCGAGCAGGGCGCCGTAGGCCTCACGTATGCGCGGTTCGTCGTCGACGATCAGCACCCGCGCTACGGTCTGCGCGGCGGGTCCGGCCTTGCCTGCCAAGAACAGGCTCTTGCCAATCTCCATGGAAGTTCTCCGGAGCGAGTGTCACGCATCGCGTTGGCTCGCAAGCATCATGAAACCTGGACACACGGCAGCAGGAGCGAGAGCGTCGTGCCCACGCCTGCCTTGCTGCGGCATGAAATTTTGCAGCCGATCCGTGCGGCGATGCTGCCCACGATGGACAGGCCGTGACCGCGATCGGCACTGCTGTGCGCCTGATCCGGGAAGGACAGGTTGCGGATCGCCTCGTCGGGCATCCCGGAACCACTGTCTTCCATGCGGATCTCGACGTGTCGCCGCCCATTCTGCACGACACCGTCGAGCACCGAGATTTCGAAGCGCCCACCTCGGGGCGTCGCCTCGGCGGCGTTCTTCCACAGGTTAACGAGAATTTGTTTCAGGCTGTCGGGGTCACACGCCGCGCGTTCGGCGTCGTCGCCGAGCCGGCTGGTGACGGCGATGCCCTTGTCGCCGAAGAGCGGCGCGCCATACAGGGCAAGCAGTTCGCGCACGAGCGCGTTGACGGCCACGGAGGTCGCGGCGGCGGCTGGCGTCGGCACCTCGTTCATGCGCCGCACGATGCCGGCGACGCGGTCGATCTCGTCGCGCAATACGTCGATCTCGTGTCGTACGTCGCTGTTTTCCGGCAGCTTCTGGTCGAGGATGCGCAGGTAGCTCTTGATGATCCCCAGTGGGTTGCCCACCTCGTGCGCGATGCGCCGTGCCTGACGGCGGAAGGCCGCGGCCGCTTCGTCCCCGGCCTGCTTGCGAGAGGTGGTTGCGTCCTGCCACGCCTCGACGCTCAAGCCGCCGATGCGGCCGAAATTGAGCAGCCAGGGGGTGCGGCGCTTGAGCCGCGCGTGGTCTGCGTGGCCGAGGGCGAACAGCATCACGCCGACGGTGCGGCGCTTGCCGACCATCGGCACCGCGAGGATGCCTTCACTGTCGAATGCGCGCGCGAGCTGGCGATCGAGCAGGGATTCCCGCGGCGGCCGGACGTCATCGAAGCTGCTGCGGACCTCGCGCTCGGCGATCGCGCGCGTCGCGAGCCCGGCGTCGGTGCCGCGCGCGACGCGTGTCTGGCGGAAGATGGCGGCCTGACCGGCGATCTCGCCGCCGCTCAGCTCGCCCGATTCGCGGTCGATGAGCAGGAAGCCCATGCGCGGCAGTTCGAACAGGATGCGCGCGGATTCGCGCAGGGCATTCAGCAGTTCGGTTTCGCTCGCGAGTTCGAACAGGTCCTGCTGCAGCGGGTGCATGACCGCCATGTCGCAGATGCGCTCGGCCAACGCGCGGTCCGCTTCGTGCGGCGCATTGGCTGGGGCCAGGATCGTGACGTTGGGGAGTGTGCGCTGCGGCGAGGCGTCGTCCGCCTCCGGCCGTGCTGCGACCCCCATGGCGGTGGCGATGACCTGCACATGGTCGAGGGCGCGGGTCAGGATGCGTCCCGCATCGAAACTCGAATCGGTGCCGAAGAGCGTCGCGGCGAGCTCCTCGAAGGGCGCGAGGCCCGGCACGCCGCGCGCGAGCGCGTCGGAGAACCACACCAGGCGAGGCAGGTTCGAGGCGGTGGCGATTTCTTCCGCGCTCGCGTGGTGGAACAGGAGCGCATCGGCGAGTCCGCTGTCGAGGCGCCACTGGTCGGCAAGCCAGGTGCCCACCTCGCAGTGATCGGTGGACAGGCTGGTGCGCTCGAGCTCGATCAGCTTGTCTTCATCGCCGGTCTGCGAGAGCAGCCACGCATATTGTTCCCCCAGCGCGGACATGAGCACGAGCTGGCCGATATCGTGCAGGAGTCCCGCGAGAAAGGCCTCGCCGGGGTGCGGATAGCCGGTCGCGGACGCCATCGCCCGGCTCGTCTCGGCGACGAGCAGCGAATGGCGCCAGAAGTCGGTGAGATCGACGGACACGGTTCCGGGATCGGCGTCGAACAGCCGCTTCACCGCAAGGCAGGTGGCCATGGAGCGCACCATGCGGGTTCCGAGCAGCGAGACGCAGGACTTGATGTCGCCCGCAGGGGTGCTGCGGTAGAACGCGGCCGAATTGGCGGCGGTCAGGATGCGCGCGCTGAGCGCGGGATCCTGGCTCACGATCGCGGCGAGGGATTCGATCGTCGAGGATTCGTCGTCCAGTTGCTGAATCAGGCGCAGCAGCACCTGAGGCAGCGGAGGGACGTTCGCGCCTTCGATTGCAACCGTGACGGTTTGCGGAAGCTGTAGATCGCGCATTGGTCGGATTATTCGATCGCCGAATCGCACTGTCCGTGATGGGTACTGCAGCCTGCGCACTTCGCCCGGGGGCGCCTCAGGGGCACCGTTCTCGGACTATTAGCTGTAAGTGATAGTAACCGAATATTAGCCGTCTACGCAGAGTTGCCTCGGATCACTTTGGGGCTTGTTTTGTTGAAGTGTGCAATTTTCACGCACGCTCCGGCCTCGCCGTCATTGCGCAATGGCCATTGCGATCCATGCTGAGAACAGGTCGCGGGCCGCCGGGGGGATGCGGTCCGGCCAAGGGGGCGCCAGAAGCGGGGCGCGGACCGGAGATAGGGATGGATATCTGGCGCGGGCAGGTCGACGAGGTGCTGGCAGGGCTGGGAACGGGCCGCGAGGGGCTGTCGACCGTCGAGGCCGTGCGCCGGCTTGCGACCTTCGGCCTCAACCGCGTCGAGACCCGTCCGCGACAGCTGCTTGCGCTGCGTTTCGCGCGCGAATTCACCCACTTCTTCGCGATCGTCCTGTGGGTCGCCGCGGCGCTCGCGCTGATTGCCGACCGCTTCGATCCGGGTCAGGGCATGGGCGCGTTGGCAGCGGTGATCGTCGGCGTGATCTTTGTGAATGGCTGCTTCTCGTTCTGGCAGGAGTACCGGGCGGAGCGGGCGGTCGAGGCGCTGGCGGCGTTGCTGCCGCAGCGCGCGCTGGCGTGCCGCGACGGAAGGCTGGATGCGTTGCTGGCGCAGGATCTCGTGCCGGGCGACGTGATTGCGCTGGAGGCGGGCGACAACGTGCCGGCCGATTGCCGCGTGATCGAGGCCCGTGGCCTGCGCGTCAATGCCGCGACGGTGACGGGCGAATCGCGGCCGGTGGGGCGGGTGGCGGAGCCGGTGGAGGCGGTGGGGGTGGAGGACGCACGCAACCTGTTGCTCGCGGGGACTTCGGTGGTCGCCGGGCATGCGCAGGCGGTGGTGTTCGCGACCGGCATGCACACCGAGTTCGGCCGCATCGCGCACCTGAGCCAGCACACGGAGGAGCGGCCGTCGCCGCTGGCGCTGGAGATCGCCCGTCTGTCGCGGCTGGTCGCGCTGGCGGCAACGGCGCTGGGCGCGGTCTTCTTCTTCGTCGGTCGTGCGATCGGCGTGCCTTTCTGGGACAGCGCGCTGTTCGCGATCGCGATCATCGTCGCAAACGTGCCCGAGGGCCTGCTGCCGACCGTGACCTTGTCGCTCGCGATGGCGACGCAGCGCATGGCGCGGCGCAATGCCCTGGTGCGCCACCTGCCGGCGGTCGAGACGCTGGGCGCGACGACGGTGATCTGCACCGACAAGACCGGGACGCTGACCGAGAACCGCATGCGTGTCGTCAGCCTGATGGCGGGGGGGAGGGCGTGGATGCCGCGCCCCGAGCGGGTGGAGGGGGCAAATGAGGCGGGCGCGACGCCCGCGCTGGCGGGCCTGCTCGCCGTCGCCGCGGGGTGCCACGGCCTGCGGCTCGATCCGGATGGCGAAGGCGGCTATGCGGGCGATCCGATGGAGGTCGCGCTGGTCGAGTGTGCGGCGGCATGGGGCGTGCGCGAGTCGGGCACGCGGGTCGGCGAGCTGCCGTTCGAGACGGGGCGCAACCGCATGTCGGTGGCGGTAGCGGATGGCGGCGCCGTATGGCTGCTGTGCAAGGGGGCGCCGGAGGTCGTCGTGCCGCGCTGCGTGCTGCAGCGCGCACCCGACGGCGGGACAGTGGCGGTGGACGAGGACGCCATCCATGGCGAGCTCGATGCGATGGCGCGTCGGGGCTTGCGGGTGATCGCGTTCGCGCGGCGGCAGCTCGATGCCGGCGAGACCGTGGCCGATGATAGGGCTGAAGACGAGGCCGAGCGCGACCTGATCCTCGAAGGGCTGGCCGGCATCGAGGATCCGCCGCGACCGGACGTGCGCGAGGCGGTGGCGCGCTGCCGCGAGGCGGGCATCCGCGTGATCATGGTGACGGGGGACTACCCGGCGACGGCCGTCGCGATCGGGCGCGAGATCGGCCTGAACGGCGATGCGCCGCGGGTGCTGCGCGGCGAGGACGTCGCACGCATGAATGTGGCGCAGCTCGCGCTGGCGCTCGAGAGCCCGCAGGTGATCTGCGCGCGCGTCACCGCCGAGCACAAGCTACGCGTCGTTCAGGCCTTGCAGCAGCGTGGCGAGGTGGTCGCGGTGACGGGCGACGGCGTGAACGACGCGCCGGCACTGCGGGCGGCGGACATCGGCATTGCGATGGGGCGCAGCGGCACCGACGTGGCGAAGGAGGCGGCCGACATGGTGCTGCTGGACGACCACTTCGCGACCATCGTCAGCGCCATCGAGGAGGGGCGCGCGGTGTTCGAGAACCTGCGCAAGTTCCTGACCTACATCCTCACGTCCAACATCCCCGAGGTGGTCCCGTGCCTGGTGTTCGTGTTGCTGCGCGTGCCCCTGCCGCTGACGGTGATCCAGATCCTGGCCGTCGACCTCGGCACCGACATGCTGCCCGCGCTCGCGCTCGGTGCCGAGCCGCCGTCGCCGGGACTGATGAAGCGGCCGCCCCGCCCGCGCAGCGCACGTCTGGTGGACGGGGCGCTGATCGCGCGGGCTTACCTCTTCCTCGGCGTGCTGGAGTCGGCTGCGTCGCTCGCCATGTTTTTCGGCGTGCTCGCGGCGGGGGGCTGGGTGCGCGGAGAAGCGCTCGGCAGGCTGGATCCGCTGTACCTGGAGGCGACCACGGCCTGCCTGGCGACGATCGTCGTGATGCAGGTCGCGAACCTGTTCCTGTGCCGCGATGCGCGCCTGCCGGCCTGGCCTCCGCGGCTGGCGGCCAATCCGCTGCTGCTGTGGGGGCTGGGATTCGAGTTGGCGCTGATCGCGGCGATCGTCTATCTGCCAGTTGGCAACGCCATCTTCGGCACCGCGCCGCTCGACGCCGAAACCTGGCTGTGGATGCTGCCGCTGGCGCTTGCGATGGTGGCGCTGGAGGAGGGGCGCAAGGCGTGGCTGCGGCGACGGGCGTGCCGGTAGCCGCAGCACGCGGTGCGGGCGGGATAGGCCTACGGACCGGGCGCCGGGCGGCGGTAGTCGCGCAGCAGGCGCAGCGCCTCGTCGTCCTCGACCTGCGTGAAGTCGCCGTAGAAGCCGCTGATGCCGCCCAGCCAGGTCGGCTTCAGCACGCATTCGACGTGGTCGCAGTGGCGGGCGAGGGTGTCCAGCGTGTCGGGCGGCGCGACCGGGACGGCGACGATCAGCTCGTACGGCTGCTTCGCGCGGATCACGTGCAGCGCCGCAAGCATCGTCGCACCGGTCGCCACCCCGTCGTCGGTGACGATGACAGAGCGTCCGGCGATCTCGGCCGCGGGGCGCACGGCGCGAAAACGTTCCTTGCGGCGGTCGATCTCGGCGATCTGGTGGGCGCGTTCACGTTCGAGGTAGTCGTCATCGACGCCGACCACCGAACGCGCGTAGTCCGCCAGGTATTCCTCGCCATCCTCGCCGATCGCGCCGACCGCGAGCTCCGGGTCGTGGCGGGCGCGCAGCTTGCGGGCGAGCACGACGTCAAGTTCCGCGCCGAGCTCGCGCGCGAGCACGGCCCCGGTGACGACGCCGCCGCGCGGAATCGCCAGCACCAGCGGATCCTTCAGCGGGTGCCCCTTGAGCTTCGCCGCGAGCTGACGCGCGGCGTCTTCCCTGTCCTTGAACATGGCCGTCTCCGATCATTCATTTCAGTTATGGCGGATCGCGGCGGAAAGGCAAGGAAACGGGGCTCTGGCCCCGGCGGGCTTCGGTTCAGGACGGCGCGACGCCGCGGCGCACCATCTCGACCATCGCGTCGGCGATCTGCTGCGGGGTGCGGCGGCCTTCGCGGTACCACAGGTACACCCAGTTCATGCCGCCGAGCAGGAAGAGACGCAGCAGGGAGCGGTCGGTGCCGGCGGCCACGGGCAGGGCGTCGACGAGGCCGCGGAACAGCTGTTCGTAGGCCTCGCGCGCGGGCTGGATCTTGGCGAGCAGTTCCTGGTTGCCGATGAGCGCGAGGTTGTGCCCCGTGATGCGCTCGACCGCCGGG
This sequence comes from Azoarcus sp. CIB, assembly GCF_001190925.1. NCBI lineage: Bacteria > Pseudomonadati > Pseudomonadota > Betaproteobacteria > Rhodocyclales > Zoogloeaceae > Azoarcus > Azoarcus sp. CIB. The sequence continues at coordinate 3,070,666 of NZ_CP011072.1, read as the reverse complement.
CCTTCGATCATCTGGGCGACGTGCACCTCGCAGGCGCGGCGCAGGCGCTCCCAGGGGTCGGAAAGCGCTTCGATCTCGGTCGTGATCGTGCTCATCACGCGCTGGAAGCCTTCGCGGTGGACGGCGAGGTAGAGCTCGTCCTTGGAGGCGAAGTGATGGTAGACCGAGCCGGGCAGCAGGCCGACCTTGCGTGCGATGTCGCGGATGGAGCTGCGATCGTAACCCTGCTCGGAAAAGAGTTCGGCAGCAGCGTTGAGGATGATCTGGCGGCGATCGAGCGGTTCGTCCTTGTCGCCCGAACCGTCGACCGCCGACGTTGCGAGCTGCGCGCTGAGCGTGCCGCGTTCGAGGAGCTCGCGCTGGTTGTCGGTGAGCGTGGCGAGGCCTTCCGGGGTGGCGTCCACCAGCGCCTGCAGGCGCTTGGCGGTGGTCTCCAGACCGTGTTTCTGCCAGATGTAGCGCACGCCGGAAGGGGAAATCGTCAGGCCGGCGCGGCGCAGGCGATCCGCCACGGCGGCCTGGCCGAGCTCGGGTTCCTCGCGCGACAGCCGCAGGATCTCGGCCTCGGTCGAGAAAAAATGCGAATCGTCGTGAGCGGCGGCTGAAGCGGATGTCATCAGGAAGGTGGCTGGAAGCGGTTGTCGGTCGAAATCATAACGTGCAGGGCGCCGGGCTGCATGTCCGGGGCGGGGGGCGCCGGACGCCGGCAGCTGTTCGGCGTATCCCCTGTTGATGATTAGACTACTTGACCAAGTGTTTGACAAGTCTGTTTTGTATCTGTAGCTTAATCGGGCACCGTCAGGGCATGCGCCTGCGGGAGCAAGACTCGAGAGCGGCCAACCAGGCTGCCACCCGCCGTACCCGCTTCGGGGCGGCCAAGAACGGAGACAAGACGCAATGACCACCACACCTGTCGCTGCCGCGCCGCGTGCCGGCGAGCCCCCGACCTCCCGATCCGTTCCCCCGGCGATTCCCTTACCCGGAGTTCTGGCGCCGCGTCCCTGACGTCGAGCCAGCCGCCGCGGACGCGCGGCTTCTTCCCTTTCATCTCTAGTGTTTCCGCGCCAAAGGCGCGGACGGCCGGGGTTCGTCCATGGATTTCCAGATAGCGCTGTTGCTCGCACAGGACGGCATCACCAACGGTGCGATCTACGCGCTGCTCGCGCTCGCGCTGGTGTTGGTGTTTGCCGTGACGCGGGTGATCTTCATTCCGCAGGGGGAGTTCGTCGCCTATGGCGCGCTGACTCTCGTCATGATCCAGGCCGGCACGGTACCGGCGACGCTGTGGCTCTTGCTCGGCGCGGGCGTGCTCGCCGCGGCGGTCGATGCGCGCGGCGCGCTGCATAGCGGCCAGAAGGGGCGCCTCGCGGGCGTGCTGGCGTGGAACGTCGGCTACCCCGCGCTGCTCGCGGCGCTGCTGTACGGGCTGCCGCTCACGACCCTCGCGCTGCCGCTGCAGGTGCTGCTGGCGCTCCTCGTGGTGGTGCCGATGGGCCCGCTGATGTACCGCCTGATCTACCAGCCGATCGCCGCCGCCCCGGTGCTGATCCTGCTGATCGTCTCGGTCGCCGTGCACGTGGGCATGGTCGGGCTCGGGCTGCTGTTCTTCGGCGCCGAGGGTTCCCGCACCCCGGCCTTCTCGGAAGCACGTTTCGAGCTTGGGCCGATGCTGGTGAACGGCCAGACGATCTGGGTCATCGCCGCCTCCATCGTGCTCATCGTCGCGCTCTACCTGTTCTTCGGTCGCACGATCTATGGCAAGGCGCTGCGCGCGACCGCGATGAACCGCAACGGCGCGCGCCTGATGGGCATCTCTCCCGCGCTCGCCGGGCGCCTCACCTTCCTGCTCGCGGCGCTCATCGGCGCCTTGTCCGGCGTGCTGATCGCCCCGATCACCACCATCTACTACGACACCGGCTTCCTCATCGGCTTGAAGGGCTTCGTGGCCGCCATCGTCGGCGGACTCGCCAGCTACCCGATCGCCGCCGCCGGCGCCGTGCTCGTCGGCCTGCTCGAAGCCTTCAGCTCCTTCTGGGCCAGCGCCTACAAGGAAGTCATCGTGTTCACGCTCATCATCCCGGTGCTCTTGTGGCGTTCGTTCACCAGCCACCACGTGGAGGAAGAGGAATGAAGCCCGCACTGTCCGCCCGGTCCGTCCTGGGCAGCTTCCTCGCGCTGCTGCTGGTGGCGCCGCTCGTGATGCCGCCCTTCTACGTCACGCTGCTCAACTACATCGGCCTGTATGCGCTGGTCGCCCTCGGCCTCGTGCTGCTCACCGGCGTCGGCGGCCTCACGAGCTTCGGCCAGGCCGCCTTCGTGGGCCTCGGCGCCTACACCACCGCGGTGCTCACCACCGCGACCGACTTGCCCGCGTGGCTCGCGTGGGCGGGCGGCTCGCCGTGGCTGGCCCTCTTCGTCGGCCTGGCGTTCACCGCCACCGTCGCGTTCGTCCTCGGCTCGCTCACGCTGCGCCTGTCGGGCCACTACCTGCCGCTGGGCACCATCGCGTGGGGCATCAGCCTGTACTTCCTCTTCGGCACCCTCGAAACGCTGGGCGGCCATACGGGACTCACCGGCATCCCGCCGATCGCGATCTTCGGCTATGAACTCACCGACGGCAGCCAGATCTTCTACCTCATCTGGGCCTTCCTGCTCTTGGCGGTGTTCACCACCCAGAACCTGCTCGACTCGCGCGAAGGCCGCGCGATCCGGGCCTTGAAGGGCGGCATGGTGATGGCCGAGGCGATGGGGGTGGATACCGCGCGCGCGCGCATGGTGATCTTCGTCATCGCCGCACTCCACGCCTGCGCCTCGGGCTGGCTCTACGCGCACATGCAGCGCTTTGTGAACCCCACCCCCTTTGGACTCCACATCGGCATCGAGTACCTCTTCATGGCGGTGGTCGGTGGCGCCGGCCAGGTGTGGGGCGCGCTCCTCGGCGCGGGCGTCATCACCATCGCCAAGCAGTGGCTGCAGGACATCCTGCCCCGCATCTTCGGCCAGAGCGGCAACTTCGAGGTGATCTTCTTCGGCCTGATGATGATCATCATCCTGCAGCGCGCGCGCGAAGGCCTGTGGCCCTTGTTCGCCCGCTTCGTGCCGGTGAAGGCGACCCAACGCACGCTCGATGCCGCGGCCGAGCCGCTGCCGAGAAAGCCGCTGCCCGCGCGCGGGGACGTGATCCTCGAAGCGAAGGAGGTCACGCGCAAGTTCGGTGGTCTCGTCGCCAACAACGCCATGAGCCTCACCGTCAAGGCGGGCGAGATCCTCGCGCTGATCGGCCCCAACGGCGCGGGCAAAAGCACCATGTTCAACCAGATCTCGGGCGTCGACACCCCGACCTCGGGCGACGTGCTGTTCCTCGGCAAACCGGTCGCCGGGCGCGGCTCGCGCGCGATCGCCCGCATGGGCATGAGCCGCACCTTCCAGCACGTGAAGCTGCTGCCGACCATGAGCGTGCTTGAGAACGTCGCCATCGGCGCGCACATGCGCGGCGACAAGGGCGTGTTCCCCGCCGCATGGCGCCTCGACCGCGCCGAGGAAGCGCGGCTCCTCAACGAAGCCGCGCGCCAGATCGAACGCGTGGGGCTGGCCGAGCACATGTTCGACGCCGCCGGCAGCCTCGCGCTGGGCCAGCAGCGCATCCTCGAGATCGCCCGCGCACTCGCCGCTGACCCCTGCCTCTTGCTCCTCGACGAGCCGGCCGCGGGCCTGCGCTTCAAGGAGAAGCAGGCGCTCGCCGAGCTCCTCAGGAAGCTCCGGGGCGAAGGCATGGGCATCCTGCTGGTCGAGCACGACATGGACTTCGTGATGGGACTGGTCGATCGCGTCGTCGTGATGGAGTTCGGCCAGAAGATCGCCGAGGGCCTGCCCGAGGAAGTGCAGCAGAACCCGGCGGTGCTCGAAGCCTATCTCGGAGGTGTGGAATGAACGGCATGAGCGTGGAGATCAACGTGATCGAGCAGACCATCGACACCGCCCCCAACGCCCCCAATCCCCCGCGCACGGTGCTCGAGGTGCGCGACCTGTGTGTCGCCTACGGCAAGGTCGAGGCCTTGTCGAACGCCAACATCCGCGTCGGTGAAGGGCAGATCGTCACCGTGATCGGCCCCAACGGCGCGGGCAAGACGACCATGCTGTCGGCGATCATGGGCCTGTTGGAGTCGCGCGGGCAGGTCACCTTCGACGGCGAGGCCGAGTACGTGCCGCGGGTGGAGCGCATGGTCGCGCGCGGCATGAACCTCGTCCCGGAAAAACGCGAGCTCTTCGCCGAGATGAGCGTCGAGGACAACCTGCTGCTGGGCGCCTTCCAGCGCTACCGCATGGGCAAGCGCGATCACGCCGAGACGATGGAAGAGGTGTATCACCTCTTCCCGCGCCTCAAGGAGCGCAAGGCGCAGCTCGCCGGCACGCTCTCCGGCGGCGAGCGCCAGATGCTGGCGGTGGGGCGCGCGCTGATGGCCAAGCCGAAGCTGCTGATGCTCGATGAACCGAGCCTGGGCCTCGCCCCGCTGATCGTGCGCGAGATCTTCCGCATCATCGGCGAGCTGCGCCGGCGCGGGGTGTCGATCCTGCTGGTCGAGCAGAACGCGCGCGCGGCGCTGCAGGTTGCCGACTACGCCTACGTGCTCGAGACCGGCGAGATCTCGATGGAAGGGCCGGCCAAGCAGCTTGCCGATGATCCGCGGGTGATCGAGGCGTATCTGGGGCTGGGTGGGAAGCACCAGGACAGGCTCGCTGCCTGATCCCCGTTTTCGCTTGTGACCGCCTGCGCCGGACGACGCGGGCGGGGCTGTGCAGTGCCCGTCGTCCGCTCATAAATATATTGATATGGCAAAGGAGGAGGCATGAAGGGTTTTCGAATCGTTGCAGGGTTTGCCGCGCTGGGGGTGGTTGCCGGACCTGTGTTCGCACAGTCGAACGTCACGATCTACGGTGCGATGGACATGTTCGTGGGCCAGGCGCGTGGGGAGCACAAGAGCCTCACCGTGGTCGACAGCGGCGGCCTGGAGCCGAGCCGCATCGGCTTTCACGGCACCGAGGATCTGGGTAACGGCCTGAAGGCGCTGTTCCGGCTGGAAAGCGGCATCGCCGCCGATACCGGTGGCACCGTGCCGCCGGGCGTGCTGTTCAGCCGGCAGTCCTTCGTCGGCCTGCAGGGCGGCTTCGGCACCGTCACGGCGGGGCGCCAGCACTCGCCGGGGTACTGGATGTCGCTGCTGCGTTACGACGCGCTGATGGGCGGGCCGTTCTCGCCGGTCACCGCGCTCGCGGCGCAGGGGAGCATGAGCGTCGTGTCGACCGGCCCGGGGCGGGTGAACAACTCGATCAACTACAACTCGCCGAACTGGGGCGGGCTGACGGTCAGCGCGATGTACGGCGTGGGGCAGGAGAGCACGGTGAACCGCAACGCGGGCGAGTTCGCCGGCGCGAGCATCAACTATGCGAACGGCCCGCTGTCGGTCGGCTACGTGTTCCATCGCCTCGACACCAGCACCGTCGCCGCGCCCATCGTGGACCGGCGGCAGCGCGAGCACATGCTCGGGGCCTCCTACGACTTCAAGGTCGTGAAGGTGATCGGCAGCTACCAGACGCTGGACGGCGACGTGGCGGCGGAGGCGCGGCTGTGGAACCTCGGCGCGCGCATTCCCGTGGGCGCGGCGGGCAACGTGCAGGTCGCCTACGCTGCGTACAGGTCGGATGCGAGCCAGTCGGATTCGCGTTCCTGGGCCCTCGGCTACAGCCATGATCTTTCGAAGCGCACGGCGCTGTACGGGCGGGTGATCCGTGCCGACAACGACGACGCGGTGGCGCGCAGCGTCTATAACGGGCTGGCCGAGCGTGGCGGGGCGACGAGGTTGATCGGCGTCGGCATGCGGCACAGTTTCTAACGATCTCGCGGGTGTTCCGGCTGCGGATTTCCGCTTGCCGGAGCACCGCGCGCGGCTGTGCGCAAGGAAGTTAACAAACTAGTCGAACAAGTGTTTGACAAGTGACAATAGCGCTGCTAACTTTCACACCATGCCGGCTCCCCGCGAGCTTCGGCGACAGAGCGGCCCGAACCGCCACCCAATCGACCCGACACCGTCGGGCGCAAAGACACCAAAGGAGTGAGTGAACATGCAGGTCAAGAAACTCGCAGTGCTGTGCTCGCTGGCCGCCGCCTCGTACGTTTCGCCGGCCTTGGCCGACATCACGATCGGCATCTCGTTGTCGGCAACCGGACCGGGCGCTTCGCTCGGGATTCCGGAGAAGAACGTGTTCGCGCTGCTGCCGGCGCAGATCGGTGGCGAGAAGGTCAATTTCATCGTACTCGACGATGCGACCGATCCCACCATGGCCACCAAGAACGCTCGCAGGCTGGTCAGCGAGGACAAGGTGGATGTACTGATCGGCTCCTCGACGACGCCGGCGACCGCCGCGATGGCCGAGGTGGCCAACGAGAGCGCCACGCCGCAGGTCACGATCAGCCCGGTGTCGCTGCCGGCAGAGCGCAACAAGTGGGTGTTCCGCACCCCGCAGCAAAACAGCGTGATGGCCGCTGCGGTGATCGGGCACATGAAGCAGAACGGGGTGAAGACGCTCGGCTTCATCGGCTTCTCGGATGCCTATGGCGAGGACTGGCTGACTTCGGTGACCGCCAAGGCCGAAGCGGCCGGGATCAAGCTGGTCGCGACCGAGCGCTTTGCACGTGCGGACACCTCGGTGAGCGGCCAGGTGTTGAAGCTGGTATCGGCGCGGCCCGACGCGGTTCTCGTCGCGGGCTCCGGCAGCCCCGCCGCCCTGCCGCAGACCACGCTGGTCGAGCGCGGCTACAAGGGGCAGGTCTACCAGACCCACGCGGTCGCGAACCAGGCCTTCCTCAAGGTCGCGGGCAAGGCGGCCGACGGCGTGATCATCCCGGTGGGGCCGGTCGTGGTGGTGGACCAGATTGCCGATTCGCACCCGTCCAAGGCGATGGGCAAGAGCCTCGTGACGAAGTACGAGGAAAAGTATGGCGCCGGCTCGTTCTCGTCCTTCGCCGGCCATGCCTTCGATGCGTGGCGGCTGATCGAGCAGGCGGTGCCGGTCGCGCTGAAGAGCGCCAAGCCGGGCACCCCGGAATTCCGCGCGGCCCTGCGCGACGCGCTCGAGGGGAACAAGGAGGTCATCGCAAGCCACGGCGTCTACAACATGAACGCCAACGACCATTTCGGCCTGGACGAGCGCTCGCACGTGCTGGTGAAGATCGACAGCGGCAACTACAAGCTGATCAAGTAAGCAGCGCACGCGGGGACGATTCATGAGCACTGCGATCAACGAGACCGACGCGATGTTCGCGCGCCCGGTCGTCAATGTCGAAGAACGGCCCGACGGCAGCCGCATCCTGCGCTCGGGCATCCCGCTGCCGCAGACCTATGCGCGCTGCGTCGGCGAGTGGCTGGAGCACTGGGCGCGCGTGGCGCCGGAGCGCGTCTTCCTCGCCGAGCGCAACGCGGCGGGCGAGTGGGACCGGGTGAGCTACGGCGAGGCGCGCCGGCGCGTGGTCGCGATCGCGACCTGGCTGCTGGGGCAGAACCTGTCCGCGGAGCGGCCGGTCGTTATCCTTTCCGACAACTCCATCGAGCATGCGCTGCTGATGTACGCGGCGATGCATGTCGGCGTGCCTTCGTGCGCGATCTCGACCGGCAACTCGCTGATGTCGAAGGATTTCGTCAAGCTCAAGGGCAACATCGAGCTGATGCGGCCGGGCGTCGTCTATGCGGATGACGTGGCGCGATTCGCCGCGGCGATTGATGCGATCGCGCCGCTGCACGATGGCGTCGTGGTGGCGGGCCGGCGCAGCGGACAGGCGGCGGGTTGCATCGCGTTCGCGGATATCGAGGCAAGTGGTGGCGAGGCAAGCGGCGACGAAGCCGCGGTGATGCGCGCCTTTGATCGCATCACGCCGGACACGACGGCCAAGTTCCTGTTCACGTCGGGGTCGGTCGGTACGCCCAAGGCCGTCATCAACACGCAGCGCATGCTGTGCGCGAGCCAGCTCGCGAAGGAGCTGGTGTGGCCCTTCCTCAAGGACGAGCCGCCGGTGCTGGTGGACTGGCTGCCGTGGAGCCACACCTTCGGCAGCAACCACAACCTGAACATGGTGCTGCGTTGCGGCGGCAGCCTCTACATCGACGACGGCAAGCCGGTGCCGGCGCTGCTGGGCAAGACGTTGCGCAACCTCAAGGACGTGTCGCCGACGATCTACTTCAGCGTGCCGCGTGCCTACGACATGCTGGTGCCCGAACTGCGCCGCGACGCGCAACTGCGCGAGGCCTTCTTCGGACGCCTGAAGCTGATCTTCTACGCCGGCGCGGCGCTGCCGCAGCACCTGTGGGCGGAGCTGGAGAACCTCTCGGAGGAATCCACCGGCCGCCGCGTCACGATGGTGTCGTCGTGGGGTTCGACCGAGACCGCGCCGCTCGCGACCGACTGCCATTTCCAGGCGGTGCGCTCGGGGGTGATCGGCGTGCCGGTGCCGGGCGTCGAACTGAAACTCGTGCCGTCGGCGGACAAGCTGGAAGTGCGCGTGCGCGGACCGAACGTGTTCCCGGGGTACTGGAAACAGCCCGAACTCACCGCCAAGTCCTTCGATGACGAAGGCTTCTACCTGATCGGCGACGCGGTCGAGTTCGTCGATCCGGCGCAGCCGGAGCAGGGTTTGCTGTTCGATGGCCGCGTGGGCGAGGACTTCAAGCTGCTGACCGGCACCTGGGTGCATGTGGGTTCGCTGCGCGTGAAGGGCATCGACGCCCTGAAACCGGTCGCCCAGGACATCGTCGTGACCGGACACGATCGCGACGAGATCGGTTTCCTCGTGTTCCCGAACGTCTCCGAATGCCGCTCGCTGTGCCCCGGCCTGCCGGCCGATGCGCCGGTCGAGCAGGTGCTGACGAATCCGGCGGTGCTGGCGCGGGTGCGCTTGGGCATGGCGGCGCTGGCGCAGGGCGGCGGCGGATCCTCGACGGTGCCGACGCGCGCGCTGCTGATGGCGGAACCGCCGTCGGTAGAGGCGGGCGAGATCACCGACAAGGGCTACATCAATCAGCGTGCGGTGCTGACGCGGCGCAAGGATCTCGTCGAGGTCCTATACGCGGAAATGCCGGACAAGACCGTCGTCACTGCATGAACCGGAGCCGCCCGGTCAAAGGCGGCACGACAAGTGGAAAGGATCGCCCCATGAGCGAAGAACTGGTTAAGACCTCATTCGAAAACAACATCTACACGGTGATGCTGGCGCGGCCTGCGAAGCGCAACGCCATCAGCGACGGTCTGCTCAACGCGATCGATGCCGCTTTCGCGGCCGTACCCGAAGGGACGCGGGCCATCGTCCTCGGCGGCGAGGGGGCTCACTTCTGCGCCGGGCTGGATCTCACGGAGCACCAGCACCGCGACCCCTTCGGCGTGATGCAGCACTCGCGCAGCTGGCACCGCGTGTTCGACCGCGTCCAGAACGGCGGCATCCCGGTCGTCGCGGCGCTGCACGGCGCGGTGATCGGCGGCGGGCTGGAGTTGGCGACGGCGACCCACGTACGCGTTGCGGAGCCGAACACGATCTACCAGCTGCCCGAAGGGCGCCACGGGATCTTCGTCGGCGGGGGCGCTTCGGTGCGCGTCGCGAAGCTCATCGGTGCAGGGCGCATGTGCGAAATGATGCTGACTGGACGCATCCTCGAATCCGACGAGGGGCAGCGCCTCGGCCTGTCGCACTACCTCGTCGGCCCCGGCGAGGCGCTGGCGAAGGCGCAGCAGCTCGCGCGCCGCATCGCCGAGAACGCGCCGATGGCGAACTGGGCGATGGTCACGGCCGTCGCGCGCATCGATAACCTGGCGAGCGACGACGGCCTCTTCGTCGAGTCGCTGACCGCCGCACTGACACAGACCAGCCCGGAAGTCGCCGAGCGCATCGGGCATTTCCTGCAACGCAAGGGACAGGGACCGCAGCGATGACGAATCCTTACGCAGCATCCGAAGCCGCGGCGCAAGCGCGCGCCTACGACGACATCTGGCTGGTGGCGGGGCAGCGCACGCCGTTTGCCGACTACAACGGCCCGCTGCGCGACGTGTCGCCGACCGACCTGGGCATCTTCGCCGCGCGCGCGCTGTTCGAGCGCAGCGGCATCCCCGCGGGCGAGGTCGATGCGATCGTCGCCGGCAACATGGCGCAGGCGAGCTTCGATGCCTATTTCCTGCCGCGCCACATCGGCCTGTATGCGGGCGTGAATCCGGCCGTGCCGGCGCTGCTGGTGCAGCGACTGTGCGGCACCGGCTTCGAGACCATCCTCGCCGCCGCCGACCAGATCACGCTGGGCAAGGCGAAGGTCGCGCTGTGCGTGGGCACCGAGTCGATGTCGCGCAACCCGATCGCCGCCTACACGCACCGCGCGGGCTTCCGCATGGGGCAGCTCGACTTCCGCGACTTCCTGTGGGAGGCGACCAAGGACACCGCACCGGGCGACAGCATGGGCGACACCGCCGAGAATCTCGCCAAGCGCTACGGCATCTCGCGCGAAGAGGTCGACCACTTCGCCGCGCAGAGCTTCGCACGCGCGTGTGCGGCGTGGGATTCGGGGTATTTCGCCGGCGAGGTCGCGTCGGTCGTCAATTCCAACTGGGTGCTTCCGGGCTACAACCCGCGCGCGCTGAAGCTCGCCGACCGCGTCGAGTGCGTGGATCGCGACGGCCACGTGCGTCCGACCTCGCTGGAAACCCTGCAGAAACTGAAGCCGGCATTCGGCGGCGTGCAGACCGGCGGCAACAGCTCGGCGATCGTCGACGGCGCGGCGGCGGTGATCGTCGCGCACGGCGACTGGGTGCGGGCACACGGCGTGAAGCCGCTGGCGCGCATCGTCGCCGGCGCGTCGGTCGCGGTGCCGCCGGAGATCATGGGCATCGGGCCGGCGCCGTCGATCCGCGTGGCCGCGGCACGGGCCGGGCTGAAAGTGGGCGATCTGGGGCGCGTCGAGATCAACGAGGCCTTCGGCGCGCAGTATCTCGCGTGCGAGCGGGAGCTCGGGCTCGACCGCGACAAGACCAACGTGCATGGCGGCGCGATCGCGATCGGGCATCCGCTCGGCGCGTCGGGCGTGCGCCTGACGACGACGGTGGCGCGCGAGCTGCGCGAGGCCGGGCTGCAGTTCGGTGTGTCGTCGGCCTGCTGCGGCGGCGGGCAGGGCGTGGCGATCGTCGTCGAGAACGGCAACGCGTAGGGCGGGAGGAGCGAAGCGCATCCCGCCATACAGCGGTTGTACCGGCGAGCACGGTTGAACTGGCGGGATACGCCTTCGGCTCCTCCCGCCCTACGAAAGCGAATCAGGGACTATTGCATGCAACTCGAAAACAGCACCTTCATCGTCACCGGCGGCGCTTCCGGCCTCGGTGAAGCGACCGCGCGCGCCTTCCACGCCGCCGGCGCCAACGTGGTCATCGCCGACCTCAACGCCGCGGCAGGCGAGAAGCTCGCCGACGAACTCGGCGCGCGCGCGGCCTTCCATCGCACCGACGTCTCCTCCGAGACCGACGCGCGCGGCTGCGTGGAACTCGCCGTGTCACGCTTCGGCGCGCTGCAGGGGCTCATCAACTGCGCCGGCATCGGCACGGCCGCGAAGGTGCTGGGCAAGGATGGCCCGCATCCGCTCGACGCCTTCAGCCGCATCGTGAACATCAACCTCGTCGGCACCTTCAACATGATCCGCATCGCCTCCGACGCGATGGCGAAGGGCGCGGCGAACGCCGGCGGCGAGCGTGGCGTGATCATCAACACCGCATCGGTCGCGGCCTACGACGGTCAGATCGGGCAGGCCGGCTACGCGGCGTCGAAGGGCGGCATCGTGTCGATGACCCTGCCGATCGCGCGCGAACTGGCGCGTTTCGGCATCCGTGTCGTGACGATCGCGCCGGGCCTGTTCCTGACGCCGATGATGAAAGGGCTGCCCGAGGACGTGCAGAAGTCGCTCGGAGAGTCCGTGCCCTTCCCGCCGCGGCTGGGCGAGCCGGCCGAGTATGCGCAACTTGCGCGCTCCATCGTCGAGAATGCGATGCTCAACGGCGAGACGATCCGGCTGGATGGGGCGATCCGGCTCGCACCGCGCTGAAATCGCATGAACCATCGAGTCGCGGGTTGAGTGTTCCAATGAAGCTGGCGACTGGGGTTGCTGGACTGTTGTGTGGCGGGATGCGCTTCGCTCCTCCCGCCCTACGAGATGCATCCGGAGACTGAAGCATGACCGACTACGCCGCGCCCTTGCGCGACATGCACTTCATCCTGCGTGAGCTCGCGGGGCTCGACGCCGTCACCGCGCTGCCGGGCTGCGAGGAGGCGACGCCCGACGTCGTCGAGGCGATCCTGGAGGAGGCGGGCAAGTTCGCCGCCGGCGTGCTCGCACCGATCAACCGTGCCGGCGATCTGCAGGGCTGCCGGCTGGAGGTGGACGGGCGCGTGACGACCCCGGACGGCTGGAAGGAGGCGTGGCAACAGTACGTCGAGGCCGGTTGGATCGGGCTGTCGCTGCCGGTCGAGCACGGCGGGCAGGGGCTACCCAAGCTGGTGTCCACGCCCGTGTGGGAAATGTGGTTCTCCACCAACATGGCCTTCACGATGCTGCCGCAGCTCAACGTGAGCCAGGCCGAAGCGCTGCGCATCGCCGCGAGCGACGCACTGAAGCAGACCTGGCTGCCCAAGGTCGTGAGCGGCGAGTGGGGCAGCACCATGAACCTCACCGAACCGCAGGCGGGTTCCGACCTCGCGGCGACGCGCGCCCGCGCCGAGCCGGTGGCGGACGGCACGTACCGTGTCTTCGGCCAGAAGATCTTCATCTCCTGGGGTGAGCACGAGCTGACGGAAAACATCGTCCACCTCGTGCTCGCCCGCCTGCCGGATGCGCCGGCGGGCGTGAAGGGGCTGTCGCTGTTCCTGGTGCCGAAATACCTGCTCGACGCCGACGGCAGGCCCGGCGCCAAGAACGACGTGCGTTGCATTTCGATCGAGCACAAGATGGGCATCCACGGCAGCCCGACGTGCACGATGAGCTACGGCGATGCGGGCGGGGCGGTCGGCTGGCTGGTCGGCGAGCCGAATCGCGGGCTGGAAACCATGTTCATCATGATGAACGAGGCCCGCTTCGGCGTCGGTGTGCAAGGCGCGGGCCTTGCCGAGCGCGCCTACCAGATGGCGCTCGCCTATGCGCGCGAACGCGTGCAGGGGCGCGACGCGATCACCGGCGAGGCCGGCAAGCCCATCCTGTGCCATCCCGACGTCAAGCGCATGCTGCTGTCCCTGCGCGCGCGGGTGATGGCGATGCGTGCGCTGCTGTATACGGCGGCGGCGTGGTTCGACACCGCCCACCATCACCCGGACGCGGCGGTCGCGGGCAAGGCGCAGCGCTACGTCGACCTGCTGATGCCGGTCGCGAAGGGCTGGTGCACCGAGGTCGGCCAGCAGGCCTGCTGGGACGCGATCCAGGTGTTCGGCGGCATGGGCTTCGTCGAGGAGACCGGCATCGCGCAGTTCGCGCGCGATTCGCGCATCATCACGATCTACGAGGGCACGACCGGCATCCAGGCGAACGACCTGGTCGGCCGCAAGATCCTGCGCGAAGGCGGCGAGACGCTGTTCGAGCTGATCGCCGAGTTGCGCGAGACCGTCACGAGCTTGCGGGGCGAGGCGGGATTCGGCGCCATCGCCGACGCGCTCGCCGAAAACATCGCCTCGCTCAACGAGACGACCCACTGGCTGCTTGCGACCGGGAAGGATCGATTCGGCGACGTCCTCGCCGGCGCGGTGCCTTTCCTGCACCTGCTCGGCACCGTCTGCGGGAGCTGGCAGATGGCGCGTATGGCGCTCGCGGCACGACGCAGGATGGCTGCCGGGGAGGGCGATGCGTGCTATCACGCGAGTCTCATCGACCTTGCGCGTTTCTATATGGCGAGTTCCGCGCCGCAGGCCGCAGCGTACGGCCGCACGGTGCGCGAGGCAGGGGGGGCGGTGGCCGCGTTCGATGCGGCTGCTTTCTGAGGAGAATCCCTCACCGCACGGTGATCGAGATCTTCTTCGAGTGAACCGGAGGGTTGTGGGGAACGTGCTTGTCGTCGCCCATCAACAACTGCAGCGTGTGCTTGCCCGGCGCCAGTTCCACCATGGCCTCGGTCTCACCCGAGCCGAAATGCAGGTGGTTCCGGTCCGATGGGATTTCCTGGTCCGCCGCTGGCAGCTCCGTGTCGATCAGCAGGTGGTGGTGGCCCGTATTGGGGAATACGACGCCTTTCGGCGCAACACCCATGTTGCGCAGCCCGAACCACACCTTGAACGGTTTTCCGGCCGGCATGACCTGGCCGTCGACCGGCCAGCCGATGTAAAGATAAGCATTCGCCGGGGCGGGCGTGCTGCCGGCGAGCGCGAAATCCGATAGCAGCAAGGCCGCGATGGCGGCAACGAACGGCTTGTACATGGATTCGCTCCCAGTTCCTTACTGCGTGATGTTGAAACCTAAGCTGCCGCGACGTGGTTGGGCCGCCTGTTCAACGCACGGTGATCGTGATCTTTTTCGAATGCACCGGCGGCTCGTGCGGGACGTGCCTGTGATCGCCCAGGAGCATCTGCAGCGTGTGCTTTCCCGGCGGCAGTTCGATGCGCGCCTCGGTCTCGCCGGCGCCGAAATGAAGGTGATTCCGGTCGGACGGAATCTCGCCCTCGGTCGTCAATTCCGTGTCGATGAGCAGGTGATGGTGGCCGACATTGGGCATCTCGACGCCTTTCGGCGCAACACCCATGTTGCGCAGGCCCATCCGCACCCAGAGCTTGCCCCCGACGATGACCGCTCCGTCGGGTGGCCACAGGATGTAGGCCTCGGCGTTCGGCGGTGAGGGGGTTCCCGCCGAGATCGCGGGCGCAAGTGTCAGAGTTGCCGTCGTCAGCGCGGCAAGAGTGATTTCTCGCAACATGCTGCGCGCCCTCCCTGCCATGAATCCGATGCACATACACGGACGCGATCGCAGGATGCGTCCGACCGGCCAGAACTGATTCTCACTACACATTAGGACGGAACTTGGCGGAAAGATACATATAATGGATTGAGATATGGCCCGACCGCGCCGGTCGAAATCCCGTGCGAAAGCTGCACGGTTCGGCTATGTCTTCTTCCCCCGCGCGACCGCCCGATGGGGCTCGTCGAAGGCGCCAGCGGCGCCGGAAAGATGCGATTCCGGGGGAGGCCGTACGCTCAACTAAAAAGCAAACGGGGTGCGGACGTGTGGCGAAATCTTCTCATCGTTGCGGTGTTGGGGGCGTGCGCTTCGGCGGGTGTCCAGGCCGGGGTCCTGCCGAAGGACAGCGCCGAGCAATACGAACTCACGTTCTGGGATTCGGTGAAGGACAGCCAGCACGCCAGCGACTACGAGGCCTACCTGAAGGCGTACCCGAACGGACGTTTCGCGGCGCTCGCCCGGGCGCGCATCGAGCGGCTGCGCGCCGCGGCACCGAAGGTCGAGACGCCATCGCCCAAGGTGGTGGCGCCGGCGCCGCGCGCACCTGCGCCCGCTCCCGCTCCACCACCTGCTGCCGAGCGGGCGCGCCCGGCGGCACCAGCCGCGCCCGAGCGCCCGCGCCCCGCGCCATCGGCTGCGCCGGCAGCGGCGGTATCCGCGGGCGCCGTCGCCGCGCTCGGCGAAACCAGGGATTGCCCCGCCTGTCCGGTCATGGTGGGGCTGCCGCCGGGTGAATTCGTGATGGGGAGCAACACGGACGATCCGACGGAACGGCCGGCGCATCGGGTATCGATCGCGCAACCCTTTGCGATCGGGAAATACGAAGTCACCAACGAGCAATGGAGCGCCTGCGTCGATGCGGGCGCATGCCCGCGCCTGGGCAGCGAGGCGAACAGCGTGAAGAATGCGCCGGTGCGCGACCTGAGCTGGGATGACGCGCGGCAATACGTCCAGTGGTTGAGCAAGAGCAACGGCAAGTCCTATCGATTGCCGACGGAGGCGGAATGGGAGTACGCGTTGCGCGGCGGCACGGCGACGCGATATTGGTGGGGCAGCCAGATGCGCAACGGCAATGCGAACTGCAAGGACTGCGGTGAACCGTGGCGTCCGGACGGCCCCGCCAACGTGGGTTCCTTTGCGGCCAATCCGTATGGCCTGCATGACATGAACGGAAGCGTCTGGGAGTGGGTCAGCGACTGCTGGCACAACTCCTACAAGGGGGCACCCGACGACGGTCGTTCATGGGAGGACGCAAACTGCTCGGTTCGTGTGATTCGCGGCGGATCCTGGCGTGACGGGGCGGACTACATGTTGGCCTCGACGCGTTTCAAGTACGGCGCCAGTGTGCGTCATTCACAGAACGGATTCCGCGTGGTGCGGGATGCGAAATAGCGCCGGGGCGCGCGGACGGGGCTGTCACCGTCCCCGCGCGTGCGTGGTGATCTGGACCAGATCCACGGCGATGCGATCCTGTCCGTATTTCGCCGCGATCTCGCGCAGTCGCAATTCGACCGCACGCAGGTAGTCCCCTCTCGATTCCGATTCGGGCCGCAGGGTGTCGAAAAGCGGTACCGGGGTGACCAGCAGCGCGATCAGTTCGGAGCCGAACGGCTTCGAAATCGTCCACCCCGCAAGGGTCCCGATGGTCGCCGAGTAGTTGGGCGGCGCCTGATGGGCCCTGGCCCGTCGGCTCGGTACGAGGTGGACGACGCTGCCGTCGAGGACGTGATAGTCGACATGCACGTAGGACTCGTATCCGGGCGTCGAGACGTCGACGATGAGGGAATCGCCCTCCGTCAGGTCCGTGCCGGTGCCGCGCATCTGAATCGAGGCGAGCCGTCCGGCTTGCCGGTTCCTGACCCAGTAGGGGGCCAGCGTTTCGATGACGCTGCATTTGTCGTCGCTCACCTGCTGCACGTCCGTCTTCAGGGTCGTCACGCCGGGGATGGCACTCAGGGATTCCTTGAAGCGGGCGATGCCGAAACGCTCGGGGACGTAGCCCTGCACCTGCAGCGTCGGTCCGCTGACCGACGCAGTCAGGGCGGAGCAGGGCACCTGCGCGAGCACGGGGGTGACCGCCCCAAGCGAGAGGACGGGACGAGGCTGCGGTGTCGCAGGTGCCGCGGGCTGGGCGGGTGCCGCGGGCGGCGGTGCTTCCTGCTGCGGCGTCGGCGCAGGGACCGCCGCAGAGCGATCGGGGCTGGCGGGCAGCGGTTCGGGGCGCTCGGACGGTTCCCAGTACGAGATCACTGCGACCGCCAGCAGTGCCGCCGTCGCGACGCCTGCGACGCCAAGCGCCAGGGGCATCGCGAGCTGGCGTTCGCCTTTCATCCCGTGGAGGAACTGGGCCACGCTGGGGGTTCGTGCGTCGCGATCGAACGATAGTGCGCTCTTGAGCGCCCGCCACTGCAAGGTGGGGAGGTTTTTCGGGCGCTGCGGCCGCAGACCGGCATTGCGCGCCTGTGTCGCCGGCAGGCGTCCGAACGGATGCGTGCCGGTCAGCAATTCGTAGGTGATGCAGGCAAGGGCGTAAACGTCATCGCGCGGGTCGGGTTCGACGTGTTCGAGGATCTCGGGGCTGGCATAGGCCGGCGTCAGGCCACCCAGGCTGCCCGCATCGAAAACCGTCGCTTCGACTTCCTCCTCGGAGCGGCGGAAGACGCGCGCGATGCCAAAGTCGATGATCTTGACCTGGCCCTTGTCGGTCAGGAAGACATTGGCGGGCTTGAAGTCGCAATGCACGAAGCCGCGTTCGTGCGCATAGGACAGCGCATTCGCCATGCCGGTGAAGATTCGCAGCGCGTCCGCGTAAGGCATGCCGCGAAAATCCGGCGCGTGCAGCAGGCGACTCAGCGGTTGCCCCGACAGGTACTCCATCGTCAGGTACACCATCGGCCCATCGCGGTCGAAGTCATACACCGTGACGATGTTCGGGTGCGCGAGCGTCTGCGCCTTCTTGGCTTCGCGCTGCAGGGCGATCAGCGACTTCGGATGGCCACGGAACTGGACGTTCAGGATCTTGATGGCGATGTAGGGGTTGCGGTCGGCGGCCTCCAGTTTGCGCAGGTCGAGTGCCTTGTAAACCGTGCCCATGCCGCCGAAGCCGATGCATTCCTCGAGGCGGAAGCGTCCCTTGATCGTCTCGCCGACTCCCTTGAGCCGCTCCGGTTCGCCGTCCGGCGGGGAGGGCGAAGCTGCATCTCCCGGCGGAAAGATGGCGCTGGGATTGATGAGCATGCGGGTCTGGTCGGCGGCAGCGGCACCCTTCTGCGGTTCGGGTTCCGCGAGGTGCTCGATACGGCGGTGAACTTCCGCGTACACCTCCGGCGGCAGCGGAAACTTGGTGTGCTCCTCGCTGAGGACTTCCATGAGCTGGGTGTAGTCGGTCTTGTCAGCCGACAGAACGCGGTCGACTTGCGCCAAGAACTCATTGCTGGACAAACCCCCGGCCTGAAAGGCGTGAATCGCGTGCGAAAGAGTAGCCATCCGCTTCCCCTCTGTTGGCCACGAGTCTCGGGGTGTCACGTTCTCGCTCGGTCCGGCCTGCGAGGATGTACCAGGCGCTGTTGCGGGTTGATCGATGGGCGCGCATCGAGGTGCCGATTCGGCCAGGGAGCGCGACTGCGCAAAATTCCCCAATCGGACCTTTCAAGAAAAATATAGCCCATATCCATGCGCTTGGCGGGCGTGCACCGTGTTCGGGCGCAGGGGCGCAGGCACGCTCGCGAAGGGTTCTTGGGGAAGGTGTTGCCCTCCGGCAGACAGTGTTCGGGCGAGCTGTTGGTCGCCACCCATCAGTCGACGTCAAGGTGGCGTCATCAGATCCACTCGGTTTTGCGCTATTTTGAGAAAAACATAAAGTTAACAATGGCTTGAATTGTTGGCTGAGCGCGGGTGCGACTCTGGCACGGTCCCTGCGATAGGAGTGTCGAGCGGCGAAAGTGCTCGAAACAAATCACCGACCAAAGACTGAAACCCAAGGAGAGCCATCATGAAAACCCTGACCATCAACGACCTGCCGATGACCGAAGAACTGGGCTGCGAGGCCATGAGCGCAGTGCGCGGCGGCATGCACGACATGTACTACACGCCCTTCTACTGGGGCGGATACGTCGATACCTCGACCAGCAACGCCTCGTTCAACGCCGCGCAGTTGATCAACCAGGGCCAGAGCGTGGTGACCAACGTCGGCAACAACGTCGCGGTGCTGGGCGGCATCGCCTCCCCGTCGGTGCCGGTCACCGCGACGCAGAACGCCAACATCAACAACCACGTCAGCTTCTGAACCGCCTGATCCCGACCCCCAAGGAGAATCATCATGAAAACCCTGACCATCAATGACCTGCCGATGACCGAAGAACTGGGCCGCGAGGCGATGAGCGAAGTGCGCGGCGGGATGATGTGCTTCGCGCCGTGGTACGGCTACGACGCCTCGGTCACCAACGAATCGTTCAGTGCCCTGCAGCAGATCAACCAGGGGCAGAGCGTGGCGACCAACGTCGGCAACAACGTCGCCGTGCTGGGCGGGTTCGCCTCGCCCTTCGTCCCCGTCACCGCGACGCAGAACGCCAACATCAGCAACGACGTCAGCTTCTGATCCTGCACCCCTGCGCGGAGGCAGCCTGCCTCCGCGGTAATGCCCTGATCCCGACCCCCAAGGAGAATCATCATGAAAACCCTGACCATCAATGACCTGCCGATGACCGAAGAACTGGGCCGCGAGGCGATGAGCGAAGTGCGCGGCGGGATGATGTACTTCGCGCCGTGGTACAGCTACGACGCCTCGGTCACCAACGAATCGTTCAGTGCCCTGCAGCAGATCAACCAGGGGCAGAGCGTGGCGACCAACGTCGGCAACAACGTCGCCGTGCTGGGCGGGATCGCCTCGCCCTTCGTACCCGTCACCGCGACGCAGAACGCGGACATCAGCAACAACGTGCACTTCTGAGTCCCCGGGCCCGCGGCGGGGGCAGACGGCCGCCGCCGCGAGCGTCGCATGCCAACCGGAACCGGTCTTCCTGCGTCATGTCAAATTTAGATCGGATTGCCCGTCCGGTGCATGGGGGAGGAGAGGGGATGCAAAACTCAAGATCCGTTCCCGGGGCCGCGACGCCAGTGATGGCTTACCTGGAAGTGACCGCAGCGGGCAAGGTGTTCCCCCTTCACGATGAGGTGCTCATCGGGCGCGATCCGCAGGACTCGCTGGCCTCGGACCGCTTCCTGTGCATTCCGGAGCACACCGTCAGTCGCCGCCATGCGCGCATCCGCCTGCGTGACGGCGCGTATTTCGTCGAGGATCTCCACTCGTTCAACGGCACCTTTGTCTCGGGCAAGCGCCTGCAGCCGGGCGCCTGGCATCCGCTGCGCGATGGCGACGAGTTTTCCGTCGCGGCGGCGCACATCGTGTTCCATTCCCTGCTTGCGCCACCGCCCGAGAGCAAGCCGACGGTGATCAAGCAGACGGTCGACGCGACCCTCTATTCCCGCCCGCTCGCGGCGCCAACACCGCAGGCGCAAGGCGACGTGCAGCTCACGATCCGCAAGCTGCACGCGATGGCGCAGGTCGGCATCGCCGTGGGCGCGGTGACGAACAGCGAGACCCTGACCGAGAAGATCATGAACCTGATCTTCGACCTGTTCCCGCTGGCCGAACGGGCCTTCATCCTGCTGCGGAAGAACCGCGACGAGGCGCCGGTGCAGGTGGCGGCGCGACGGCGCGACGGGCCGATCGAGGATGCCGACAAGCTGCGGCTTTCGCGCACCATCGTCGATGAGGTGCTGGAGAAGAAATTGTCGATCCTGTCGGTCGACACGCTGGCCGATCGACGCTTCGGTTCCCAGGAATCGATCGTCCAGCAGGCGATCCGCAGCGTGATGTGCGTGCCGCTCCTGCTGGAGGGTGAAGTGCTGGGTCTGATCCAGGTCGACACCTCGTCGGATCCCTACGCCTTCAAGGGGCAGGACCTCGAGATGCTGAGCGGGGTGTGCGCGGAAGCGGCGGTCGCTCTGAAGAATTTCCAGCTGTATTCGGATATCGAGCGCCTGCTGGAAGGCTTCGTCCGCGCCTCGGTGCAGGCGATCGAGGAGCGCGATCCGGTCACGGCGGGGCATTCCTTCCGCGTCGCGCATTATGCGGAAGGCCTGGCCCTGGCGGTGGATCGCGCCGACGCGCCGGAACTGCGGCAGGTCGTGTTCAGCAAGGACCAGCTGCGCGAGATCCGCTATGCCGCCTTGCTGCACGACTTCGGCAAGGTAGGCGTGCGCGAGCACGTATTGCGCAAGGAAAAGAAACTGCACCATGCCGACATGCGACTGCTCGAGCAGCGCTTCAAGTATGCGTGCGCGTGCCTGGAGCGGCAGGCGTATCGACAGCTGGTGGAGCGGCAGTGCGAGCACGAGCTGGGCATTGCGGCGTTTCGCGAGGAGAAGCGCCGGGTCGAGGAGGAATTGGCCGCGGAGTTCGGGCGCCTGGACGAATTTCTCGCGGCCATTCGCCGTGCCAACGAGCCGGCGATCTCGTACACCGAAGCCCCGCACGAGCTCGACGCAATTCTCGACTATACCTACAGAGAACCGGACGGTGCCGCCGTGCCCCTGTTGCAGCAGCACGAGCACTTGGCGCTCGGTGTATCGAAGGGCTGTCTCACCGCCGAGGAGCGCACGCAGATCGAGTCACACGTCGCCGATACCTATTCGTTCCTGATCCTGATCCCTTGGACGCATGACCTGGCCGGGGTGCCGGCCATCGCGCACGGGCACCACGAGAAGCTGGACGGATCGGGCTATCCGATGGGACTGCGCGGCGGGCAGATCAGCGTCCAGACGCGCATTCTGACGATCTGCGACATCTACGACGCGCTGACGGCGGGGGACCGTCCCTACAAGAAGGCGGTGCCGGTTCCGGAGGCGCTGAATCTGCTGGAGGCGGAGTGTCGGGCGGGACACATCGATCCGCGGCTCTTCAGGGTATTCGTCGAATCGAAGGTGTGGGCCGCGGCCTAGTCCGCGTGTCCGCGAAAGCACAAGACGCGTCGTCGTCGAACGGTTGGCACTTCGGGCGGCGGGAGAAAGTGGAATGAGACCTATTAACCTGATTGCCGCCCGTTTGCTGCTTGTCTGCGTGAGCACAGTGCTCGCGGGCGGTTGCGCCAATGTGGGCATCACCGAGTACGCCCGTCCCGACACGCCCGCGAAGGCTGCGTGGTCGAGCCCGCCGGTGTCGGCGGCCGACACGATCGCGCCCGACTGGTGGCGGGAGTTCCGTGACCCCTATCTCGACGAGTTGGTGAACAAGGCGATTGCGGGGAACTTCGACGTCAAGATCCTCGCCGCGCGTATCCAGGTCGCCAACGCACAGATCGGCGAGGCGCGTGCCGGCGCGCTGCCGACGCTGGACCTCGGCGCCGGCGCGAGCTTCGAAAAAAGCACCGGCCAGAAATCCGTGACGCAGTACAACCTCGGCACCCAGCTCAACTGGGAAATCGACATCTGGGGCAAGGTGGAGAAGGGCGTTCAGGCGCAGACTGCCGAGTACCGTGCGTCCGAAGCCGACTGGCGGGCCGGCTACCTGACGCTCGTCGCCAACGTATCGACGACCTATTTTCAGATTCTGCAACTGGACGAGCAGATCGACCAGCAGCAGCGCGCGCTCGCCAAGAACCGGGAAATCCTCGCCACCTACGAGGCGATGCACAAGCACGGGCTCGTGCCCAATACGCAGGTGCTGCGCCAGCGCGCCGAGATCAACAAGCTGACCCACGATCTGCTGGATCTGCGTCGCTCGCGCGAGTTGGCCGGCAACGCGCTCGCGACCCTGCTCGGGGTGCCGGCGGGCGAATTCAGGGTGCCGGTCGGGCGCCTGCAGGGCCGCGTCCAGCTGCCGGCGGTGCCGGCCGGCCTTCCTTCCTTGTTGCTCGAGCGCCGGCCCGACATCGTTGCGGCGGAGTTCCGTGTGCTTCAAGCGCACAACCTGGTTGGGCAGGCCAAGCTCGCGCAGCTTCCGTCGATCAGCCTGACCGGGCGCGGCGGCACCTCCAGTTTCGCCCTCGGCGACCTGCTGAAGTCCTTTACCTTCGGCTTCCTGCCGAGCATCAACATCCCGCTGCTGGACCCGAGCGTGAAGGCACGCGTGAAGACCAGCGAGGCCCAGATCAAGGTCGTGGAGCACGATTACCAGCGTGTCGTGATCGGCGCGTTCGAGGAAGTGGAGAACGCGCTGGTGAATCTCGATGCGCACAAGCAGCAGAGAACCGAATTGCAGCAGCCGATCGACCAGCTGCAGGTCGTCGCGACCCAGACCGAACGGCAGCTCAAGGAAGGCGTGGTATCGCAGCTGGAAGTGTTCGAGACCGAACGCACCCTGCTGGCGGCGCAACTTGCGTTGCTCGCCAATCACCAGCAGATCCTGGCCGATACGGTGACCCTCTACAAGGCGCTGGGCGGTGGCTGGCCAACGGTGGGGGTGGCGAATGCGCGCAATTGAGGCACACAAGCGCGCGCCCTAACCACGACACGCACGCAAGACACGCATGCAAGACGCACAACTGAGGCACATAACCGAGGCGCCAAAAGAATGAGCCTGGTGTCGCAACATGACCGCTGACGAAGCCTTTTCCGCCGCGATGCAGGCAACGGCCGAACAGGACTTCGATGTTCGGCTCAAGCCCAAATCGCATCCGGAACTGGGCGAGATCCTCATCGAGGAGAACCTGTTCGCGATCGGGCGCAACGAGTCGCCGTTCGCGTCGTATGACTGCGAGCTCGTCGCCGAGCTGTCGCGTCGCCATGCGCGGATCTTCTGGGAGGGCGGCGCGCTTTACGTCGCCGACCTGGGCAGCAAGAACGGCACGAGCGTGAACGGCGTTGCCGTGCAGGAGAAGCCGTGCAGGCTGTACGACCGCGACGAGATCGGCCTGGGCGGAACGCTGACGTATCGCGTCAAGATCGCGCCGCGCACGACGAAACCGCGGCGTGCGGGCGCGCTGCTCAGCCTGACGCTCACGCCCGTGCGCGACGACCTCGGGCTCCAGCCCATCGTCATCGCCCGTTTCCCCTTCCTGATCAGCAAGGCCGACGAGGTGTTCGCGCGCTACAAGGAGGCGAGCCCCCATCAGGTGAATTATGTGTCGCGGCGCCATGCCCATATCTTCCTGAAGAGCAATGCGCCCTTCGTCGAGGACCTGGGCAGTACGAACGGAACCTTCGTGGACGGAACGCGGCTCGACGAGCATGCCGTCGAACTGCGCGACGGCACGGTGCTGGGATTTGCCGGCAGTCATTTCGTGTACACGGTCAGCCTGCAGCGCGAACCCGAGACCGATCCGACGCTGACCACGTTCAGCCCTGTCGACGCCGTCGCCGCCGATCCCCATGCCAATGCCGACCGCACGACCTTCGTCGCGGCAGCCGACTCCTTCCTCGATATTTTCTGCAACGATCCCGGTGCCCCGCAGGACGAACTCAACAACGACGACGCGCGCGCCGAGGAAGCGCCACCGCAGGTGGTGGAGCGCGAGCGCAGCCGGGCCGCGATCCTGGTGCGCGAATTGGGCAAGGCCTTTGCGGGTGACGATCGCGCGGCGAAGCAGCGTGCGCTGCGCTGGGGGATCCCCGGGCTGGTGCTGCTCGTGGCGATCGCGGTCGGGGTGTATTTCATCGGCTCCACCGAGCGGGAAATCAGGGATCTCATCGCCGATGGCGCCTATGCGCAGGCGCTCGCCGCCGCCGATGAATACCTGGCCCGGAACCCGGACGACGCGGCGCTGGAGGCACTCGGCACCGAGGCCTTGTTGAAGGCGAAGCTCCCCGAGTGGATCGAGAGCCTGCACGCTGGCGGCTTCGACCGGGCGACGGCCGTGCTCGCCGACATGAAGACGGGCGCTCGCCACAATACCGATGCGCAGGCACTGCTCGGTGAGCTCGAATGGATCGCGGCCCTCGAACAGTTCGTGCGTGAACGGCGCGGCGCAGCTGCCCCGATCCGCATGTATGCGGATGAGGAGCGGATCAGGGGCCTGTTGCAGCGCTGGAACGACGACGCCAAGGGGCACCAGCGGGCGCTCGCCCTGATCGGGGCACACGTGCCGGCGTTCAAGGACGTCTATGCTGAAGCGTTGACCCACCTGCGCAGGCTGGAAGGGGACGAATCGGTCTATCTCGCCGCGATCGAGCGCCTGAACGCGAGCATCACGGAGGAACTGGCGCAGGACCGGCCGGAGGCGCTGGACGCGGTGTTGAACGAATACGCCGACAAGTACCCGCGACTCGCTGGGATCGACGCCCTGCGCGAGGACTTGCGCCAGTACGTCGCGCTCGATGGCGCAATGAGCGCGGGCAAGCTGGGGCCCCTCGTCGCCGTCCTCGACAAGCTGAAGTTCGCGACACCGCCCTTCCAGGCGCAGTTCGCGAAGCTCGGGGCGAGCCGGCTGCCATCGGCGGATCTCCTGCGCCACTATCGCGCGGCCTCCGCCGCATGGCGTGAAGGCAAGGCGGACCAGACGTTCGCTGCCCTGCAGCAGGTCTCGACCGGACCGTGGGCCGACGTGGCAGCACGCCAGCTCGAGCACCGCAAGGCCGTGCAGCAGCAGTTCACGGAGCTGCAGCAGGTGCGCGGCAGCAAGGGATACGACGAGCGGCTGCTGGCGTTCTACAGTTCACTCGATACCGACGAAGACAGCTGGTTCGTCCGCGCGACCGAAGCGGACGTGCGCGTCTATCGCGAAAAGGCGCTGGGCCGGGCGAACGAACTGCTGAACCGGGCGCAAGGGATGTGGCGCCAGTACCGGAGCAACGGCGGCATCGGCGGCGAGCACCGGCTCGAATCCGGCATCTCGGGGGCCTTCCGCTCGCAGGCCCGCCTGCTGTCCGAAGCGCACGCCGACATGCAGCAGGCGATGCGCATCTACCAGCTGCTGAACGCCGCAGACGCCGCGAAGTGGAGCGCGCTCGCGGACGAGATCGATACGGAGACCGAACTGCAGCGCCGCTCGTTGCGGGATCTGCACATGGTGCTGGAGCCCGGCTTGCTGAAGGCCAAGCTCGCGCTGATCGGAGGTCGGAGCGATGAAGAATGAAGGTCACCTCAGTGGAAGTCACCTCAGGCCGCTGACCGAGGCCCTGGAGGATCACAGCGCCGAGGGCATCGAGATCCTCACGGCGGAGCCGGGGCGACTGAGCCTGGCGCTCGTCGTCGTGATGCTGGGCCTGGTGGTGGCCACCCTGATCTGGTCCTTCGTCGGGCATGCCGACGTGATCGTGACGGCGCCCGGCATTCTTGCGCCCGAGTCGGAAGTCCGCCGCGTCTACGCGCCCATCGACGGCGAGCTGGCGGACGTCTACATGGAGCCGGGGCAGCCGGTGTCGAAGGGCGACGTGCTGGCGCGGCTCAACGCCCGTGGCGCGGTCGAGGCTGCGACGCATGCGCTGGAGGCGCAATTGAAGCTCGAGGATGCCGAGCGCGAATGGAAACGCTTTCCCGAGCGCAAGGCGCTGCTCGAGCGCAAGGCCGAAGCGTTGAAGCAGCAGATCGAGGCGGCCCTGCACGTGCATGAGAAGCGCATCGCCGAAGGCACGACCAAACTCGCCGAGGGCCAGAAGGCGCAGCTGCAGCAGGCGCGCAGCGAGCTCGACAACGCGCGCCGGACGCGCGACGCGACGAAGCTGGAGTTCGACAAGTACCAGAGCCTGTTCGCGCTGCCCGGCGGCGGGGGCGTGTCGCAGCTGCAGGTCGAAACGAAGAAGACCGCCTGGCTCGCGGCGGAAAATGCCTTGCGCGTCGCGCAATCCCGGCTCGGCGAACTGGACTTCCGCTTGAGCCAGGAGACCGCGAAGGCGAGCGCCGAACTCGAAAGCAGCGATCAGGAAGTGACGCGGCTGCGGATCGAGCATGACGCGGCCTCGCGCGAAGTCGCGAAGGAGGAGGACAAGCTGCGGCTGCAATTGCAGACGGCGCGCCTCGCGGCGCAGGCAGCCGAGCGGATCCGTTTCGAGAACATCGACAAGGACAACTTCCTGCTGATCCTCGCGCCGGTCGACGGCGTCGTCACCGATGTCAGCTCGACCCAGCCCGGCGACAAGATCCAGGCGAACACGCCGCTCGGCGGCATCGCGCCGAAGGACGCGCGCGCGGTGATCAAGATGGAGATCGCCGAACGCGACCGCGCCTTCCTGCGCGAAGGCTTGCCGGTGAAGCTGAAGTTCAATGCCTTCCCGTACCAGCGCTACGGCCTCATCGACGGCACGCTCGAATTCATCTCGCCCGCGACGGCGGCGTCGGCGAAGACCAAGGAGCCGGTCTACGAGGGCCACGTGACGCTCGCCCGCGATCACTACCTCGTCTCGGACACCAAGTACCCGGTCCGCTACGGCATGACGGCCACCGCCGAGATCGTGGTGCGCGAGCGTCGCGTGATCGACCTCGCGCTGGACCCGTTCCGCCAGATCAGCGGTTGATGCGACAGGCGTTTACCTCAAGGAGCACATGACATGACGGCGATCGTGCGAATCGATGATGAAAACATCGGCACCGAGGAATTCGTGCGGATCCTGAAGCTGACGGGACGATTCGAGGGTCTCGTCGACGAGATCGTGCGTGACCGGGTCGCCGTGCACGCGGCGAAGAAGCAGGGGATTCCGGTGTCGGCCGAGGAAATCCAGGAGCGTGCGGACCAGTACCGCCGCGTGCTGAACCTGCACCGCGCGGCCGACATGAATCGCTACCTCGACGCGCTGGGGGTGAGCCTCGACGAGTTCGAGGAATTCATCATCGACGGCCTGTACCAGGAAAAGATGATGCAGCACGTCTGCAGCGACCGGGCGGTGGAGGAATTCTTCCAGCTCAATTCGCCGCGCTTTGACAGCATCGAGGTGAGCCATATCGTGCTCGAGAACGAAGGCCAGGCGAAGGAGATGATGTCGCTGCTGGCGGACGACCCCGACAGCTTCGGCGAGTTGGCGCGCGAACACTCGATCGCCGACACCCGCGAGCAGGGCGGCTACATCGGCACGGTGTTGCGCGGCTCGCTCAAGACCGAGATCGAGGCCAAGGTCTTCAACGCCAACGTCGGCGACCTGCTCGGACCCTTCGCCGCATCCGACCGCTCGTTCTTCGAGATCTTCCTCGTGAACGCGAAGAACCCGGCACGCCTCGACGCCGACACCGCGGCCGAGGTGCGGCGCCTGCTGCGCGACGCCTGGCTGGCGGTGCGGGCGCAGGAACACGTCATCGAAGTGCGTTAAGCACGCGAGGCCGGCAGACCATGGACGCTCCCCCGAAAACGCCCCCGCAAACCGAATCGCTGGCCGACTTCCTGGCGTCCGTCGAGCTGCTGTCGCCCTTCACGCGCGACGAGCTCGAACGGCTTGCCGAGCAGTGCCAGTCGCGCTTCCTGGCCTTCGGCGAGACGGTGTGCAACGCGGGCGAGGCGGCCGAGGGCGTGTTCGTGATCCGTTCCGGCTCGGTGCGCGTCTTCGCCGACGAGCACGGCAAGGAAGTGAGCCTCGGCGTGCGCAAGACGGGCGAGGTCGTCGCCGAGATGGCCATGTTGCGCGAGTACCGCCACGAATTCTCGGCACGCGCCTCGGCCAAGACCGAGCTGCTGCTGGTGCCGCGCAAGGCGATCGAACCGATCATCGCGCAGAACCCCGCCGCGCTGGCCTTCATCACCAGCTACGTCGCGATCGGGTCCGCGGGCGGCGTGGTCGCGCGGCTCTTCGACCTGCGCGGCAAGGTCGACAAGAAGGAACTCGAGGAGCTCGTGCGCAGCGTCGGCGTCAAGCGCGTCGCCGCGGGCAAGGAGATCCTGAAGCAGGACGGGCGCGAGGACCGCCGCCTGTACGTGGTGCGCCACGGCGAAGTGCGCGTCGTGCGCAGCGAGCAGGGCAACGAATACGTGCTTGCGACGCTGGGCCACGGCGAGATCTTCGGCGAGAAGGCCTGCATGATGCGTCAGGAGCAGATGGCCTCCGTCATCGCGACGACCGACACGACGCTGCTGGTCGTGCCGGAGAAATCGGTGCACCTGATCCTGGAGCGCAACCCGAAGCTGCGCGAGGTGCTGGAGGAGCGCATCCGCTTCGTCGAACGCGAGCTGGAGCGCCAGAAGAAGCTCGCGGACCGACGCAAGCTGAAGGTCATGCTCGACCTGCAGTCGAAACCGGAGATGGGCGAGCGGGTGATCCGCCGCTTCCCGCTGGTCGAGCAGGCCGAGGAGATGGACTGCGGCGCCGCCTGCCTGGCGATGATCTGCCGCCACTTCGACATTCCGATGACGCTGGGCAAGCTGCGCGAACTCGCCAACGTCACGACGCAGGGCGCGACGCTGGAGAGCCTCGCGCGCGCGGGCGAGTCGCTCGGCTTCACGACGCGCGGCGTGCAGTGCACCTTCGACGCGCTGCAGGGCTTCGAGCTGCCCTTCATCGCGCACTGGGAGGGTTACCACTACATCGTCGTCTACGGCGTATCGAAGAAGCAGGTGTGGGTCGCCGATCCGGCGCTCGGCTTCCGGCAGATGGCCGTCGAGGACTTCGAGCGCGGCTGGAGCGGCACCTGCCTGCTGTTCAGCCCCGGACAGAACCTCGTGCAGATGGCGGCGGCGCGCTCGCCGTGGATTCGCTTCGTCGGCTACCTGCGCCCCTACAAGAAGATCCTCGCCCACCTGGTGATGGCGACCTTCGTGATCCAGGTGCTGGGCATCGTGCCGCCGCTCATCATCCAGAACATCCTCGACGGCGTGATCGTGCATGAGAACGTGAGCCTGCTGCACCTGCTGATCGCCGGGCTGATCATCACCAACCTGTCGACGCACCTCATGTCGACGATCCGCGCGTTTCTCGCGAACTTCATGGTGCGCAACATGGACTTCGCGATGATGTCGCAGTTCTTCAAGCACACGATGTCGCTGCCGTTCTCCTTCTTCGCCAAGCGCAAGACCGGCGACATCCTCGCGCGCTTCCAGGAAAACCAGACGATCCGCGCCTTCCTCACCGAGTCGACGGTCACGACGGTGCTGAACCTGCTGATGGTGTTCATCTACTTCACGATCCTGTTCCTCTACAACGTGAAGATGACGCTGCTGCTGATCGCCTTCGTCATCCCGATCATGGTGCTGACGGTGGTCGTCACGCCCAAGGTCAAGAACTACGCGCGGGAAATGTTCAGCGCCTCGACCGAAGCGCAAGCCTTCCTGATGGAGGCGCTCGGCGGGGTCGAGACGATCAAGGGCATGGGCATCGAACGCCCGGTGCGCCTGAAGTGGGAGAAGAAATACGCCAAGGCGCTCGCGGTGCAGTACCGGGCGAAGATGTTCAACGTGTGGGTGGGCTTCGTCAGTCAGCTGCTCAACTCGGCGACCACGATCACGATCCTGTGGGTCGGCGCCAATCAGGTCCTTGCGCACGAACTCACGGTCGGCCAGCTGATGGCCTTCAACGCGATGATGGGCAGCGTGCTGGCGCCACTCATGGGCCTTGTTGCGCTGTGGAGCCAGGTCAATGACGCGGCGGTTGCGATGGAGCGCCTCGGCGACGTGCTCGACATCGAGCCCGAACAGCGTCCCGGGGACGTCGCCTCGCGCGTCGTGCTGCCCGACCTGAAGGGCGAGATCAGCCTCGAAGGCGTGTATTTCCGCTACGGCGGCAACGAAACGGCCTACGTGCTGGAGAACATCAGCTTCGACATCAAGCCGGGCGAACTGATCGCCATCGTCGGCCGCAGCGGCTCGGGCAAGACGACCCTGGCGAAGCTGCTGGTCGGTTTCTACCCGCCGTCGGACGGGCGCATCGTGGTCGACGGCTACGACATGAGCGTGATCGACAAGGAGTACTACCGCGCCCAGGTCGGCTACGTGATGCAGAGCAACCTGCTGTTCTCGGGGACCATTGCCGAGAACATCGCCAGCGGTGACGAGACCCCGGACCGCCGGCGCATCGAGGAAGTGGCGAAGATGGCCGATGCGCATGCCTTCATCCGCAAGCTGCCGCTGGGCTACGAGCAGATCGTCGGCGAGCGCGGGATGGGGCTCTCGGGCGGGCAGATCCAGCGCCTGTGCATCGCCCGCGCGCTGTACCACGATCCCCGCCTGCTGGTGTTCGACGAGGCGACGTCCGCCCTGGATACCCAGTCGGAAAGCAACATCATCGGCAACATGCAGGAGATCCTCAAGGGGCGCACCGCGGTGATCATCGCGCACCGGCTGTCGACGATCATGCGCGCCGACAAGATCCTGGTGCTGTACGAAGGGGCAATCGTCGAGCAGGGGCGGCACGACGAGCTTGTCGCGCGCCAGGGCATGTATTACCAACTGGTGCAGAAACAGCTGGCGGCGGCATGAAGATCCTGGCCCCCGGTTCGCGCGGCAGTTCGGCGATCTCCTACGCGGGACTGCTGGAGAAGATCGAGATCCTGCGCTCGACGCTGCGCTGGGCGTCGACCCTTGCGCGGCCCGAGATCGAGAAACTGCTGCGCCAGGCGAACACGCTGCGCGACGAGGTCATGCAGCTGTCGCACAAGGAACGCTTCGTGCAGGCGGCGGCGACCGAGGCTGCGCCCGCGGATCTGGCGCCCGGTGCGCGGCGGCGCGCCTTGCTCGATCGCAGCTTCGTATTCGAAGGCGCGTTCGGCGACAATCCGCAGCTCCTCGAAGCCCTGGAGATCGCCGAGAAGGCCGCGCCGACCGACCTGCCCGTGCTGATCGACGGTGAGAGCGGCACCGGCAAGGAGTTGATGGCGAAGGTCATCCACGCCAACGGTTCGCGCCCGGACAAGCCCTACATCTCGGTGAACTGCGGCGCAATTCCGGAAAACCTGCTGGAATCCGAACTCTTCGGCCACCGCAAGGGCGCATTCACGGGCGCCGTCAGCGACCGCAAGGGCAAGTTCGAGAGCGCCCACACCGGCACCATCTTCCTCGACGAGATCGGCGAACTGCCGTTGCCCGGGCAGGTGAAGCTGTTGCGGGTGCTGGAATCGCACGAGATCCAGCGCGTCGGTTCCGACGAGCCGATCGCGGTGGACGCGCGCATCGTCGCCGCGACCAACCGCAACCTGCGGCGCCTGAGCGAGGAGGGGACCTTCCGCGAGGACCTGTTCTATCGCCTCAGCGTCATCCACCTGACCCTGCCGCCGCTGCGCGAGCGCCGGGACGAGATCCCGCTGCTGTTCGCCTTCTTCGGCGATGAGGCGGCGGAAGCGCTCAAGCGCCGGCCGATCAAGATGTCGTCGCGCTTGCGCGACTTCCTGCTGCGCTACCGCTATCCCGGCAACATCCGCGAGCTGCGCAATCTGATCTATCGCCTGTCCTGTCTCGCCGGCGAAACGGCCGATCTCGAACACCTGCCGCCCGACATCCGGCCCGCGCCCGCGGTGTCGCCAGCGGCGACTGCCCCCGTGGCCGGCGTGGCCGCCGCGGCGGAAGCGATCTCGCTCAGCGACGCCAAGCGGGTCGCGAGCGACGAAGCCGAGAAGCAGTTCCTGGAACGCGGGCTGGAGCAGGTGGGCGGAACGGTGGCCGAACTGGCCCGCCGCTGCGACATGAACCGGTCGCACCTGCAGACGCTGTTGAAGAAGCACGGCATCCACTCGAAGGACTTCCGCAAAGGGAATTCCTCGCGCGGCGAGGGGGGCAACTGAGGGGCCACTTGAGGGGCAACTGAGCGGGCGCGCGGCGTAGCCCCGTTACAGCGCCGGATTCAGCACGGTCATGTCCGAGCAGTCGGGGTCTTCGGCACGGACGACGACGGCGGTGATATTGTCGTGCCCGCCGCCTTTCAGGGCGAGGTCGACCAGCGCGTCGGCCGCCTGGCGGCAGTCGCCCGTGGCAAGGTTGTCGCGGATGTCGTCCTCGCTCACCAGATTGCTCAGTCCGTCGCTGCACAGCAGGAAGATGTCGCCGTCGCCGACCACGACCGCGCCCTGATCGAGTTCGAGGACGTCGACGGCACCCACCGCGCGCGTGATCAGGTTGTGACCGGGTTGCAGCGCATCGTTGCCAACCGGAAAGCCGCGCGCCCGGAGTTCCTCGAGTGTGCTGTGGTCGCGGCTGAGCAGGGTGAGCCTGCCTTTGCGATACAGGTAGATCCGGCTGTCGCCCGCCCACAGGTAGGCGCCGTAGCGTTCGCACGCGAGCAGGGCGACGACCGTGCTGCCGATGATCGAGACATCGCGCATCAGCGCCTCCGCGCGAAGCCGGCGGTTGACGTCCTGCAGCCGCTCGCGTGCCGCGTCGACGAGGTTCGTCAGGCTCGAGAAGGCGGGCAGACCGTCCAGCGTGGCGACCACCATGCCGCTCGCGAGGTCGCCCGCGTCGTGCCCGCCCATGCCGTCTGCGACCGCCCAGAGCGCGCGCTCGGGGCGGTCGAGAAAGGAGTCCTCATTGACCTCCCGCACCAGCCCGACGTGGCAGCGTGCGGCGGAGGTCCAGCGAATCGGAGTTGGGCCGGTCAAGCTTGTCTCCCCGAATGGGGCCCGGCCGCTACTGCTTCAGCGCGTTGCCGTCTGCGCCCACGCCGACGCTGATCGTCGAGTTGGCGGCCGTGTTCGTGATGTCGATGACCTGGAACTGATTGACCATCTGGTCGGCGACGAACGTGTTGCTGATCTGGTAGTAGTTCACCGACCGGCCGAAGCTGGGCTGGGACGACACAAAGGGGCGGATCCAGCCGTAGACCCACGGCGCGCCGCCGCCCTTGATGGACGCCAGGGCGGCGCGATCCAGATCGCGATTCATGCTGAGGTCGTGGATGGCGATGGCGGACATGATATTTCTCCGGATTCGATGTCGATCAGGGCGGTCGGCTTCGGTGTGCAGGCGTTATTTGAACAGCGTGCTCATCGCGGGACGCCGCCGCGTCTCGGACCTCCCGGCTCCGGCGTTACGCGACAGCTCGGGAAAGCGGGGGGCGCGGACCGAGGCAGCCGGACTGGCGCGCAGACGCGCGCCTCCGGTGATTGCCTGCATCGCTTCGCGATCGAGGTCCATGTTTTCCGGCAAGTCCTTGATAACGATGGTGGCCATGGTTTTTCCTGACGGTAAGTGCTTGGGGTGGCGATCGACGATGGTTCAGTATAGGTCACGCGATTCGACCCTCTGATCGACAAGGAGGCCGCGGGCCTCCGTTGCCCTAGATTGCGATGACCGGGTTTGCGATCTGCGCCGCATTCAGGTCCAGTTCGAAGCCGAAATCGGCCCCGATCACGCCCACGTTGTTGAGGGCATTGACCTGGATATTCTGGAATTGTGCGATCGTCTGATTGATGCCGACATTGACGTTCACGTTTGCGAAGGGAAGGTGTGCGACGGGCCCCAGCGCGCCTCCGCGAACGGCTGACATTTCGCCGCTGTCGAGTTCCTTGCTCAGGGCCAGATCGCGAATCATGATCGACGACATGGTAGTGCTCCTCGTATTGGGTTGGATCGGTGGAGGCCCGGGGGCCTCCACATGATTCGGTTGCGTTCAGAAGTGGACGTGGTTGTTGATGTTGGCGTTCTGCGTCGCGGTGACCGGCACTGACGGGGACGCGATCCCGGCCAGCACGGCGACGTTGTTGCCGACGTTGGTCGCCACACTTTGTCCCTGATTGATCTGCTGCAGGGCGCTGAACGACTCGTTCGTCGTGGAGGCATCGACGTAGCCCCCCCAGTAGAAGGGCGTGTAGTACATCGCGTGCATGCCGCCGCGCACTTCGCTCATTGCCTCGCGGCCCAGTTCTTCGGTCATCGGCAGGTCGTTGATGGTCAGGGTTTTCATGATGGCTCTCCTTGGGTTTCAGTCTTGGGTCTGTGATTTCTTTCGAGCACTTCCGCGCGCTCGAAACTCCTATTGCAGGGGGCGTGCCAGAAATCCGGCAGTGCCCGAGTTGTTTTGCAAGCCATTGAAAACACTAGTGTTATATGCGTTTTACCAAGAAGTCTGGTCGTGCAACTGCAACGTGCCGCGGGTAACTGACGGGTAACGCCGAACACATTGCGGCATCCCTGTCTGTCCGTGGGCAACACCCATGCGGATCGGCAGCGCTGCGCGCTTGGTCTATCGTGATCAATAGGTGACCGTAACGGGGTGGGGGGGGGCGATGAGCCAGACTACGCACGTGTTCGTCAGCTACAGCCGCGAGGACGACAGCTGGTGCGACGTCGTCGTGAAACATCTGCAGGGCCTCCATGACCCGATCGAGATGGATGTCTGGCTCGACCGCAACCGCATCCGTGCCGGTGACAAGTGGCTGCCTGAGATCGAGGCTGCACTGGCCAGTGCGGACCTCGCCATCCTCCTCATCAGCCCGTCCTTCCTCAGTTCGAACTTCATTCGCAAGACCGAACTGCCAAAGCTGCTGGCGCGCTCCGAAAAGGGCTTGCGCGTGATTCCCGTTCAGATCATTCCCTGCGCATGGGAGGCGATAGGCTGGCTGAAGGACACGGATATTCGGCCCAAGGTGCGGAACGAGAAAACGAAGAAGATCAAGGCGCTCGCCGAATTCGGCAAGGAAACGTCGACGACCGTGAATCGCCACCTCAGCAACCTGATGGTCGAGATTGCCGGACTTCTCGGGGATGCCGCTGCGGGACGGAATGCGCATGCGGGGCCGTCGGCCGCCGACGATGACGAGATGCATGCGAAGGCCGCCGCCGCGCTGCTCGCGGCGACCTTGCTGCAGGAGATGCGCAGCGAGGCGCGAGAGGAGTTCGCCGGCCAGGTCGTCGAGCGGCTGGGGACGTTCTGCGATCTTTCGGGCGAGCCGCTGTTCAGTGCGCTGCGGCTCTTCATCGAGTACCAGTTGCTGCGCTCCGAGGCGCCGACCTCCGCGCGGGCATTGCAGGAAACGCTCGACGGACTCGAGGTCAGCGATACCGCGCGCCGGCTCGCCGGCGAGTTGAAGCGCGGTGCGCGAAACGGCGACTTCAGCGGCAGCGTGGTCGAGGTGAATTCGCTGTTCTTCATGTTGGCGCGCGAACGCGAGGCCTTGTGGGAGACGTACTTCGACACCATCGAACGCGTCGCGCGCAATGCGCCACCCCCGGACCAGCTCGCGACCCTGTGTCGCATCCGCGTCAACCTCGGCTTCGTCGCGCCGCAGTTCCTCGTCGCCGGGCTGCTGTCGCATTTCGAGGACGACTGGCGGCCGGTGCTCAACGCGTATCAGCACTCGATACCCAAGGCCGCGGTACGCTCCGGCGCCTTCGAGAGCCTGCAGGCCTCGCAATGGAACTGCTGGCTGGTGTGGGGGCCGAGCATCCCGATCTGCCGATGCGCGCAGTGGCAGGGCAAGTTCGCGTATCAGTATGGCTATGGCGACGAGAACAATTCGCTGCCGCTGATCGAGATCGACGAGGACGAGAGCGGCGAACCGCGCAAGCTGGGGCCGTTGGTCGCCGATCTCGCTGCCGCCGGCCGTAGCGCGAAACTCGTGCAGCTGACCGGACGCCTGCGCTGGGGGCCGCATTTCCTAGGCGAGGAAGGGGACAAGGGCCTCGATTTCCCGGCCGACGACGCGCCGCGCGACCTGATCGACGAGCTGGACCGTGACGACAGCGAGGAGGAGTTGCAGCCGCGCAAGTATCCGATGGCCGCCGCACAGGCCAGTCTGTGGTGTGGCGAGGGACCCGGCCACGCGCATCATTCGGACGGACTCGTGCTGCAACTGGAACAGGTCGATCGCGAGGTCGACGAGACGCGCGTCTACTTTTCCGCCTACCTGTGGATGATGTACCTCGTCGCGGTCGGCAAGCCCGATCCGTCCGACCCCGACGTCGGGCCGCGCCTGCTGCGTCGCAAGTGTTATCCGCCGTGGCCCGAGAACGCGAGCCAGCGGGTGCGCGTCGGCGACGCACGCCTGTGGGAGGATCTGCTGCCGGTGTTCGTGCATGCGAACGTCTCCGATCCCGCAGCCCTGCGCTTCCAGCGCCGCGCGGTCGTCGAGAACAGCTTGCAGCTGCTGCGCCAGGTGTGGGAGCGACGGGCCGAATTCTTCGACGCCGATGATGTCGCCAGCGGCATCCGCTTCCACCTCGTGTGCAGTTCGGACTACTCCGGCTGTGACTGTGCGATCCGCTACCCGTCGGCCGAGCCGCTACCCGATCTGCTGTGCAAGCGCCTCGAAGCCGAGCCCGATCGCGAATTCGCCGCCGCGGTGATCGTGCCGGGGAGTGCGGACAACCCGGCGCTGCGGCCCTGGGGGCTCGCAGGCTACTTCTCGTCCTGCCACCTGCCGGAACTGGTCGCCGATTACTTCGCCTACGTCGACCAGCTGCAGCGGCAGAAAACCAAGCGCTGACATGGCCGAAGGTGGAGGTCAGCGCGTCGCCGCAAGCTCCCGGGTGCCCAGCGTGCGCTTCCGCGAAATCGACGCCTCGCGGGCCGGGCTGGCGGCGCTGGAGCGCTTCTACCGCGAGCGCTACGTCGCAGAGTTCCCCGACCCCGACGAGCGCGAATCGCTCGACAACATGCGGCGCTATCTGCTGCTGAAGGCGCAGGGTTGGTACGGGAGCAACAACTACCACATCGTCGTCGCCGAACTCGACGGCGAAGCGGTCGGGGGTGTCGTGTTCGACTATCTCGCCATGCCGCGTGCGGGCGTGATCGAATTCCTGTTCGTCGCTTCGGACCGCCGCGCTTCCGGCATCGGCCGCGCACTGCTGGACGAGGCGATCCGCCTGCTGCGCCGGGACGCCCGGCGGCACGACGCGCGCCTGGCCGCCGTGGTCGCCGAGATGAACGATCCCTTCCGCCGTCCCGCGACGCCCGACAACATGGACCCCTTCCGGCGCGCGGCGATCTGGGGCCGCTGGGGCTTCGGCGTGCTCGAATTCCCCTACGTCCAGCCCGCGCTGTCGGCGGGACAGCAGCCGGTCGACGGCCTGCTGCTGATCATGCGTCCGTTCGGGCGTGTGCCGCAGTCGGGCTTCCGTTCGCACTGGGTCGAACTCGTCGTCGCGGAGTATCTGCGCTGGGCGATGCGCATCGAGGACCCCGCGGCGGACCGCGATTTCCTCGCGATGTCCGACGCGCTCGCGTCGCATCCGCGCGTCGCGCTGGTTCCGCTGGGTCGCTACGCAGGCCAGGACCCGACCGACGGATTGGTGGTCGAAGTCGTGTCGTCGCCGGATCGGCCGCCGGACGGCATCGCGACGGCGGCCGCGATCGCCCGCGCGGCGATTCCCGTCCCCGGCCGCGTCGCCGCGCAGCAGGATTTTGCCGCGGCCTTCGCGCTCGGCGACAGCGGCGCGGCGCACTATCACCTGTGGCTGTTGCGCACGGCAACGGACGCCCCGGCCGAGGGCATGGCGAGTTTCTTCACGCTGCCGACGGCCGGTTTCGGCGGCTATCTCGTCCTTGCCGGAACCCTGCGCGGGCGCGGCCTGCTGCGCCGGGCGGTCGCACGCATCGAGGCGCGCATGAGGCAGGACGGGACGTCCGCCGAGGGATGGTTCATCGAATGCGGAGCGGAAGCGGTGGCGGTGTTCCGGCACATCGGTTTCATCGACGTGCCGTGCGACTACCGCCCGCCCGCGGTGGGCGAGGCGTCGCCGGGCGGGGCACCCGAACGTCTGCACCTGCTGTTCAAACCCTTCGGAATGCGCCGCGAGCCGGACCGTCTCGAGCGCGATTTCGTGTCCCGCGCGCTGCGGGAAATCCTGTGCTCGGTTTATGCGATCGGCAATCCTGAGGCCGCTTCCTGCTATCGGCGGGTGCTGCGGACGCTGGCCGACGGCGATCTTCGCGGGGTGCGGCGATGAATGTATGTGCTTGAAAACCATGCTTTTGCAAGGGCTATTACCCGACAAAAACGGTTGGATACGGGGCGTCGATTTGCTATAGATACGTCATGGACGGGGATTCATCTCCGCAATACGGAGCGATCTCCCCGAATCCGCGCCGAGTTCGCGAACCGGGGGAGTGCTCATGGCGATGGACGTTTGCGGTCTCCTGCTGGACGAGGCGCCCGATGCATTCGTGGTGCAATCGCCGGAGGGGATCGTCCTGCACTGGAGCAGGAGCGCCGAAGCCATCTTCGGTTACGCGGCGAACGAGGTCGTGGGGCGGGACCTGCTCGACCTCATCGTGCCCGCCGACCGCGCGGACGAGGAGCGCGGCATGCGGTGCGAGGCGCTGGAAACGGGCTTCGCCGCGATCGAATCGCTGCGGCGCTGCAAGGACGGTTCACTGGTCTTCGTCTCGATCAGCGCGAAGACGGTACGCGACAGCCAGGGACGGCCGCAGTACCTGATCGTGTGTGAGAAGGACGTCACGCAACTCAAGGTGATGCGCGACGCGAAACTCGTCGACGCCCGTTACAGCAAGCTGCTGGAGTCGATGCCCGACGGCATCGTGCTGATCAACGCGTCGGGGCGCATCGTGTTCGCGAACAGCCAGGCCGAGGCCCTATTCGGCTACGCGGCGGGGCGCCTGCGCGGCCTGCCGGTGGAAGTGCTGCTGCCCGAGCGCCTGCGCGGCGGGCATGTCGCGCATCGTTCGGCCTACTTCGGTCAACTGCGCACGCGGGCGATGGGCATGGGGCTGGAGCTGTACGGCCTGCGACAGGACGGCAGCGAGTTTCCGGTCGAGATCGGACTCAGTCCGCTGGAGACGGGGGAGGGCACGCTGGTGACCAGTGCGATCCGCGACATCACTGAACGCAAGCGCATCGAGCGTGCGCTGCACGAGAAGAACGTCGAGCTCGCAAAGGCCAACGCCGCGAAGGACCGCTTCCTCGCGAGCATGAGCCACGAACTGCGCACGCCGCTCAACGCGATCATCGGCTTCACCGGAACGCTGCTGATGAAGCTGCCGGGGCCTCTGACCGAGGTGCAGGAAAGGCAGCTGCGCCGCGTCCAGTCCGGCGGCCAGCATCTGCTCGAGCTCATCAACGATCTGCTCGACATCGCGAAGATCGAGGCCGGCAAGGTCGAGCTGGTGGTCGAACCCCTGGATTGCCGGGCGGTCGTGGAGGACGTGGCGGCGACGCTGCGCCCGGGGGCGGAAGGGAAGGGACTGGCGTTCGCGATCGAGGTCGTCGTCGAGCCCTTGCAGCTGGCGACCGACCGGCGCGCCTTCAGTCAGATCCTCATCAACCTGGTGCAGAACGCGATCAAGTTCACCGAGCGCGGAGGCGTCACGATCCGGCTCGCGCGGCGCATGGAGGGTGAGCGTGCGCTGGTCGAGGTCAGCGTCCGCGACACCGGCGTGGGCATCGGCGAGGAGGACCTGCAGCGCCTGTTCGCCCCGTTCGCGCGCATCACGCCGCGCAGCGGCAAGTTTGCCGAGGGAACCGGCCTCGGGCTGCACCTGAGCCAGAAGCTCGCCGGGCAGATGGGCGGCCGGATCACCGTCGAGAGCGTGCCGGGGGTCGGCAGCACCTTCGCGCTCGTGTTGCCGGAGGGATGACCGTGACGGCGCGCATTCTCCTCGTCGAGGACAACCCGGCGAACCTCGAACTCGTCAGCTACCTGCTCGAAGCGGCCGGGCACATCGTGCTGATCGCCGAGGACGGCCGGCAGGGGCTGGAACTCGCCCGCAAGGAGCCGCCTCCCGACCTCATCGTCAGCGACCTGCGCATGCCGGTGATGGACGGCTTCGAAATGCTTCGACACATCCGCATGGACGTCGCGCTGAACGACGTCCCCGTGATCGCGGTCACAGCGTTCTCGATGTCGGGCGACCAGACTCGGGTGATGCTCGCGGGCTTCGACGGCTACATCTCCAAGCCCATCGTTCCAGAGACCTTCGTCAGCGAGGTCGAAGCCTACCTGAAGGCCGGACGGCGCAAGGCCGGTCCGCCCGCCGACCCGTGAGGATGCGTGCCGATGGCGAAGATTCTTGTCATAGACGACCATGCCGCGAATCGCGAACTCATCGTGGCCCTGGCTGGCTACGAGGGGCACGAGGCGCTGGAGGCGGGCGACGGCGCCGAAGGGCTCGCCATCGTGCGGGCGCAGCGTCCGCAGCTGGTCATCTGCGACATCCTCATGCCCAACGTGGACGGTTACGAGTTCGTGCGCCGGCTGCGTGCGGATCCGGCGATCGCCGATACGCCGGTGGTCTTCTATACGGCCAATTACCACGAGCGCGAAGTGCGCAACCTCGCCGGCATCCTCGGCGTGTCGCGCATCCTCGTGAAGCCCTGCAACCCCGATGACATCGTGCGCGCCATCGACGACACGCTCCGCCAGGCGGTGAAGGAACTGCCGCCCGCGAGCGATGCCGAATTCGAGCGCGAGCATTTGCGCGTGCTCACCGACAAGCTCGCCGCCAAGGCCGAGGAGCTCGAACGCCGCGCCGCGGATCTCGCGGGCGAGGTCGAGACCCGCAAGCTCGCCGAGGCGCAGCTGCGGCGTGTGCTGCGCGCGCGCAACGTGATGGCCGAGTGCAACCGCACGCTGGTGCGCGCCACCGACGAGCGGCGGCTGCTCGCGGACATGTGCCGCTTCCTCATCGAGCTCGGGAACTACGGCATCGCGTGGGTGAGCCTGGCGTGGCACGACGCCGACTGCACCGTGGAGACGGTCGCCGCCGCGGGCGAGGGGGCCAGCCTGCTGAAATCCTTCCGCTTTTCGTGGGGCGACAACGCTTGTGGCAACGGCCCGGTGGGCGAGGCGGTGCGCACGCGCGCACCGCAGGTCGTGCACGACATCGCGTCGGACCCGCGCCTTGTGCGCTGGCGCGAGGCGGCACTCGGACGCGGCTTCCAGGCGGCCGCGGTGCTGCCCCTCGTATTCGAGCATGAGACTTTCGGCGTGCTGTGCATCGTCACGCGCGAGAAGGAAGCCTTCGATGGGGACGAGCTCGAGCTGCTCGGCGAGCTGGCGGACGACATCGCCTACGGCATCCACACGCTGCGCGCGCGCGTCGTGCAGCAGCGCACCGAGGAGACGCTGCGCCTGCGCAACCGTGCCATCGACGAGAGCATCAACGCCATCGTGATCAGCGCGGCCGACCGCGAGGCCGATAACCCGGTGCTGTACGTGAACCCCGCCTTCACGCTGATGACCGGCTATGCGCCCGAGGAGATCATCGGGCGCAACACGCGCCTGCTGGTCGGCGACGACTGGGACCAGCCCGACATCGAGCGTCTGCGCGAGGCGGTGCGCCGCGGGCGCGATGCCCGGGTCACGCTGCGCTGCTACCGCAAGGACGGTTCGCTGTTCTGGAACGAGATCTCGCTCGCGTCGATGCACGACCCGAGCGGGCGCGTGTCGCACTTCATCTCGATCTTCAACGACCTCACCGACCGCAAGCGCTATGAGGCGGAGCTCGAACAGCAGGCCAACCACGACGCCCTGACCGGACTCGCCAACCGCAACCTGCTCAACGACCGCCTGCAGCAGTCGATGATCCGCGCGCAGCGCAACGCCGGCGCGGTGGCCGTGATGCTGCTCGACCTCGACCGCTTCAAGCTGATCAACGACAGCCTCGGCCATGCCGTCGGCGACGAACTGATCTGCGAGGTGGCGCGGCGCCTCGCGGCCTGCGTGCGCCAGGGCGACACCGTGGCGCGCCTCGGCGGCGACGAGTTCATGATCGTCATGTCCGAGCTGTGGGCCGAAAGCGATGCCGCCTCGCTCGCGGCCAAGGTGCTGCAGCGCGTGTCGGCGCCGATGAAGCTGTCGGGCCACGAGATCGTCGTCACCGGCAGCCTGGGCGTCGCGCTGTTTCCGCGCGACGGCGAATCGGCGGCCCTGCTGGTGAAGAATGCCGACGTCGCGATGTACCGCGCGAAGGAGCAGGGGCGCAACGACTTCCGCTTCTACGCGCCCGAGATGAACGCACGCATGCTCGAACGCCTGGAACTCGAAAACGGCCTGCGCCGGGCGCTCGACCAGGGCGAGCTGGAACTGCACTACCAGCCCAAGGTCGAGCTCACCAACGGGCGCGTGGTCGGCGCCGAGGCGCTGATCCGCTGGCGCCATCCGGTGCTGGGCATGGTGTCGCCGGCCGATTTCATCCCGCTGGCCGAGGAAACGGGTCTCATCGTGCCGATCGGCGAATGGGTCATCAACACCGCGTGCCGCCAGCTGAAGGCCTGGCGCGAGGAAGGGCTCACGGGTGTCAGCGTCGCGGTCAATGTCTCGGCGCGGCAGTTCCAGCAGGAGGATCTCGTCGGCGTGCTGGGCGAGGCCTTGCGTTCGTCCGGGGTGCCCGCGCGGAGCCTGCACCTCGAAGTCACCGAGAGCGGCGTGATGAGCAACCCGGAGCGCACCATCGTGATCCTGCGCACGCTCAAGGACATCGGCGTGCTGGTCTCGCTCGACGACTTCGGCACTGGCTATTCCAGCCTGAACTACCTCAAGCGCTTCCTCATCGACAGCGTCAAGATCGACCAGTCCTTCGTCGCCGACCTCACGACGTCTTCGGAGGACGCCGCGATCGCCCGCATGGTTATCTCGCTCGCCCACAGCCTCAACCAGACCGTCGTCGCCGAAGGCGTCGAGACCGTGGCGCAGCTCGACTTCCTGCGCCGCCACCGCTGCGACGAGATGCAGGGCTTCCTGTGCAGCCGTGCGATTCCCGCCGCCGAGTTCGCCGGGATGATCCGCGACGGGGGCTGCGTGCTGCCGTCAATGGCAGGAACGCTGCATTAGCTTTCGCCGTTCGCACCCCAGAGCCGTAGGGCGGAAAAGCGAAGCGCCTTCCGCCGCATGCAGATTTACCGCCAAGCTTGTTGCTCATCCGCCTTGCGGCAAGTCGCGCAATTGCCCCGGCAGCGCCCGCGCTCCCCCCATTGGCCCTAGAATGCGGCTGCTACAGTCCGCACAACACGGCCTCGTGCCGCCCCTCATGTCCGAAACTTCCCTGCGCGTCCTGTCGGTGATCCCGCCGATGACGCAACTCAACACCCCGTACCCTTCGACGGCCTACCTCACCGGCTTCCTGCGTTCGCGCAGCGTCGATGCGGTGCAGGAGGATCTCGCGCTCGCGCTCGTGCTGCGCCTTTTGTCGCGCGACGGACTCAGCGCGATCCGCGACCGCATCGAGGCGACGCCCGAGCGCCAGCGCAGCCCGCGCGTGAGGGCCTTCCTCGCGCAGTTCGAGCGCTACCGCATCACGATCGGCCCGGCCATCGCCTTCCTGCAGGGCCGCGACCCGACCCTCGCGAACCGCATCTGCGGGCGCAACTTCCTGCCCGAAGGCTCGCGCTTCGAATCGCTGGACGTCTATATCGACCCGGAAGGCGGCGACCCGCTCGCGTGGGCCTTCGGCGCGCTGGGGCT
Organism: Azoarcus sp. CIB; assembly: GCF_001190925.1. Lineage (NCBI taxonomy): Bacteria > Pseudomonadati > Pseudomonadota > Betaproteobacteria > Rhodocyclales > Zoogloeaceae > Azoarcus > Azoarcus sp. CIB. The sequence continues at coordinate 3,026,465 of NZ_CP011072.1, read as the reverse complement.
GGAAGACCGCGCCCGCCACCTCGCGACGCTGTACCTCAACGACGTCGCCGACGTGCTGCGCGAGGCGGTCGATCCGCGATTCGAGTTCGTGCGCTACGCCGAATCCTTGGCCCAGAGCCAAGCGAGTTTCGAGCCGCTCGCGTTGGCGCTGGCCGAGCCGCTCAACCTCGTCGACGAGACGCTGCGCGAACTCGCGCTCGATGCGATCGCCCGCCATGCCCCGCAGGTCGTGCTGCTGTCGGTGCCCTTTCCCGGCGCGGTGTACGGCGCCTTCCGCATCGCGCAGGCGATCAAGGCGCGCGACCCGAAGATCGTCACGGTGCTGGGCGGCGGCTTCGTCAACACCGAGCTGCGCGAACTCACGGAGCCGCGCGTCTTCGACTATTTCGATTACGTCACGCTCGACGACGGCGAGCGCCCGATCCTCGCGCTGCTCGACCACCTGCAGGGCGGCCGCGGGCGTTCGCGCCTCGTGCGCACCTTCTTCCGCGACGCCGACTCGGGCGAAGTGCGCTACGCGAACCTCGGCGAGGCTGACATCGCCTTCGCCGAAGTCGGCACCCCGACCTGGGACGGCCTGCCGCTCGACCGCTACCTGTCGGTGCTCGACATGCTCAACCCGATGCACCGCCTGTGGTCGGACGGACGCTGGAACAAGCTCACCGTCGCGCACGGCTGCTATTGGAAGAAGTGCAGCTTCTGCGACGTCAGCCTCGACTACATCTCGCGCTACGACGGCGCGAGCGCGAAGACGCTGGTCGACCGCATCGAGGCGATCATCGCGGAGACGGGCCAGACCGGCTTCCATTTCGTCGACGAGGCCGCACCGCCCAAGGCGCTGAAGGCGCTCGCGCAGGAGCTCCTGGACCGCGGCGTGGCGATCTCGTGGTGGGGCAACATCCGCTTCGAAAAATCCTTCACCCCGGACCTGTGCCGCCTGCTCGCCGAGAGCGGCTGCATCGCCGTGTCGGGCGGGCTGGAGGTGGCGTCGGATCGCCTGCTGCAGCTCATGAAGAAGGGCGTGTCGGTGGACCAGGTCGCACGCGTCACCAACGCCTTCACCGAAGCCGGCATCCTCGTGCACGCCTACCTGATGTACGGCTTCCCCACCCAGACCGTGCAGGACACCGTCGACGCCCTCGAATACGTGCGCCAGCTGTTCGAATCCGGCTGCATCCAGTCCGGCTTCTTCCACCGTTTCGCGTGCACGGTGCATTCGCCGGTCGGCCAGAACCCGGACGAATACGGCGTGAAGCTCGTCCCGCTGCCGCCCGTGACCTTCGCGAAGAACGACGTGCGCTTCATCGACCCGACCGGCGTCGATCACGACCAACTGGGCGTGGCGCTGAACAAGGCGCTCTACAACTACATGCACGGCATCGGGCTGGACCAGGACGTGCGCAGCTGGTTCTCCGACCGGGTGCCGCGCCCCCGCGTGCAGCGCAACTTCATCGAGCGGGCCTTGCGCTATTAAGGCGGCAATCAGATATGTGAAGTCTGCTGGGGCACCGTATTCCTCTCCCTTCAAGGGGGGCGGAGCAGGGGTTTCGGCGAGCACTGCTCGCCGCCTGTGGAGCGGCGAGGCGAAGACGAGACTACCGGTCAGGAGGGGGATGGGTTTCCGCAGTAACGCACTGCGAACCTTCGCTGCGCAATGGACTCAAAAGAAAATACGGATTCATCGACCGGCCCGAAAGCGGGTAGTGCCGCTACCCGAAGGGAGGTATCGGAGATATCTTTGATTTCGATAATAATTTTGCAAAATCGGGGCTTTAACATCGACCGGTAAATCGGCATCAGACCGCAGCCGGACAGGATTCAATGGAGGAGACAGCAATGAGCATGACACCGAACGAACGACTCTCCGCACCCAATCTGGAGAACGAGTTCATCCCGCCCGTCGGGCAGGGCGAGGCGAACGAGATCGCGTGGGATCAGCGCCTGAATGCCGAAGTGGCGTGGCAGCTCGCACGTGCGACCGTCGATGACGGACTTGCGCAATGGACGGACAGCGCCGGGGAGGGCGCGCCGCGGCGCCTGCCGACAATGCGCACGATCGCGCGCATGAACACCGCCCTCGTGGCGCTGCGCGAACGGCTCTACCAGATCCAGAACGAGGCCGCGAACATTGCGATCTCCGAGCTGGCATTGCGGCAGGAGGCCGATCCCGCCGCGTCGTCCGACGATGCGTTCTCCCCGCTGCATGCCCAGAACTCGCGCAGGATCGAGGCACTGGCCGCGTCCTGCTACGAACTGCTGGCCGCGGCGCAGGGCAACCTCGCGGCGGTGGCGGGCAAGGTGCCGGTCGAGTATTCCGCCGATTCTGGCACCTCTGGCCGTGCCGGGCTGGAGGACTCGTTGTACGCCGAACGCCGTCAGTCCGACGCGGTCATCAACTTCCCGGATCGCCGCGCAGCCGCGTGAGTTTTCGCGGGTGATGCAGTTCTGCGTCACCCGCACTCCCGGCGCGCACGGTCATCTGTCGCGCCGGGAGTTTCTTCTGCAGCAAGCGTAGGGCGGGAGAAGCGCAGCGCATCCCGCCAGAAGGCCCGGCAATCGCCCTGAACGTCAGGCCGGCACGGACTCCCTGATCAGGTGATCGAAGGCCGCCAGCGAGGCTTTCGCGCCGTCGCCCATCGCGATGACGATCTGCTTGAAGGGAACCGTCGTGCAGTCGCCGGCCGCGAACAGGCCCGGCACCGAAGTCTGGCCGCGCGCATCGACGACGATCTCGCCGAATCTCGTGCGCTCGACCGTGTCCTTCACGAAGTCCGTGTTCGGCAGCAGGCCGATCTGCACGAAGATGCCTTCAAGCGCGATGCGCTGCGTTTCGCCCGACACGCGATCCTTGTAGACCAGTCCGTTCACTTTCGCTTCGCCCGTCACTTCGGTGGTCTGCGCGTTGGTGATGACCGTGACGTTGGGCAGGCTCGCGAGCTTCTTCTGCAGCACCGCGTCGGCGCGCAGCGTGTCGGCGAATTCGAGCAGCGTGAGGTGCGAGACGATCCCGGCGAGGTCGATCGCCGCTTCGACACCCGAGTTGCCGCCGCCGATCACCGCGACGCGCTTGCCCTTGAACAGCGGGCCGTCGCAGTGCGGGCAGTAGGCCACGCCCTTGCCGCGGAATTCCTTCTCGCCCGGCACGTTCATTTCGCGCCAGCGCGCGCCGGTCGCGAGGATCACCGAACGGGCCTTGAGCGACGCGCCGTTCTCGAGCTTCACCTCGAAGCCGCGCTCCTGCGGGATCACCGCCGCTGCGCGCTGCAGGTTCATGATGTCGACGTCGTATTCCTTGACGTGCTCCTCGAGCGCCATCGCGAGCTTCGGGCCTTCGGTGGCCGTCACCGAGATGAAATTCTCGATCGCGAGGGTGTCCATCACCTGGCCGCCGAAGCGTTCGGCGACGACGCCGGTGCGGATGCCCTTGCGTGCGGCGTAGATCGCCGCCGCGGCGCCGGCCGGCCCGCCGCCGACGACGAGCACGTCGAATTCGTCTTTCGCGGCGATCTTCCCGGCCGCACGAGCCTGGGCGCCGGTGTCGATCTTCGCCACGATCTCGGCAAGTTCCATGCGGCCCTGGCCGAAGTGCTGGCCGTTGAGGAACACGGTCGGCACCGCCATCACCTGACGGGCGTCGACCTCGGCCTGGAACAGCGCGCCGTCGATCATCGTGTGGCGGATGTTGGGGTTGATCACCGACAGCAGGTTGAGCGCCTGCGCGACATCCGGGCAGTTGTGGCAGGAGAGCGAGATGAAGGTCTCGAACTCGTAGCTGCCTTCGATCGCGCGGATCTGCTCGATCACCTCCTGCTCGACCTTGGGCGGGTGGCCGCCGACCTGCAGCAGCGCGAGGATCAGCGACGTGAATTCGTGGCCCATCGGCAGGCCGGCGAAGCGCACGCCGGTGTCCTCACCCTTGCGGTTGATCGCGAAGGAGGGCTTGCGTTCGGTGTCGTCGCGGCGTTCGACGATGGTGATCAGATTCGACTGTTCGGCGATGTCGCCGAGCAGGGCCTGCATCTCGCGCGACTTGTCGCCGTCGTCCAGCGAGGCGACGATTTCGATCGGCTGGGTGAGGCGTTCGAGGTAGGTCTTCAACTGCTTCTTGATGTTCGCGTCGAGCATGGCGGGGTCGTCCGTGAAATGCAGGGGGCGGGGGCATAGGGCCGGCGAGGGCGTAGGGCGGGAGGAGCCCCAGGCGTATCCCGCCATGCGGCCGTCGGGCGGGTGCCTGCGCTTGGATTGGCGGGATGCGCTGCGCTTCTCCCGCCCTGCGCGTTATGTGCCGGCTCAGATCTTGCCGACGAGGTCCAGCGAGGGAGCCAGCGTCGCGTCGCCTTCCTTCCACTTCGCCGGGCACACTTCGCCCGGGTGGCTGGCGACGTATTGCGCGGCCTTGACCTTGCGCAGCAGCTCTGACGCGTCGCGGCCGATGCCGCCGGCGGTGATCTCGACGATCTGGATCTTGCCGTCAGGGTCGATCACGAAGGTGCCGCGGTCGGCCAGGCCTTCCGATTCGATCATCACGTCGAAGTTGCGCGAGATCGTGCCGGTGGGGTCGCCGACCATCGGGTAGCGGATCTTGCCGATCGTCTCCGAGCTGTCGTGCCACGCCTTGTGGGTGAAGTGGGTGTCGGTCGACACGGCGTAGATCTCGACGCCCATCTTCTGGAACTCGGCGTAGTTGTCGGCGAGGTCGCCGAGCTCGGTCGGGCACACGAAGGTGAAGTCGGCCGGGTAGAAGAACACCACCGACCACTGGCCTTTCAGCGTCTCGTCACTGACCGGAACGAACTTGCCGTTGTGGAAGGCGGTGGCCTTGAAGGACTTGATCTGCTGGTTGATCCGGGACATGTCGCACTCCTGTGTCGTAGTGGGTAAGAGGACCGAGCGGTTTGTCTCGCTCGATGGGTGTCACTCTAACGATCGGTGTGCGATAGCTCCAATTGAATTAAAAAATGAATTCCATAGAGTGTCACGATCGGCAGCTGGCTGCTCGGCTCGCTTCGATTTCGCGCACCGCTGCGTCGATCAGTCGCCGCGCGATGCTGATGCGGTGCGGCAGGCGCGGCAGGCGGTCGATCGTGAACCAGTCTGCGGCCTCGATCTCCTCGGGCTGCAGGACGATCCTGCCGCCGGCGTAGTCAGCGACGAAGCCGATCATCAGCGAATTCGGAAAAGGCCAGGGTTGGCTGCCGAAATAACGGACGTTGGTGATCTCGATCCCGACCTCCTCGCGTACTTCGCGCGCCAGCGTCTGCTCCAGCGATTCGCCCGGCTCGACGAACCCGGCCAGCGCGCTGAACATGCCTTCGGGAAAGTGCGGGGAGCGTGCGAGCAGCAGTTCGTCGCCGCGCCGCACCAGCGCCATCACCGCCGGGGCCAGGCGCGGGTAGTGGACCATGCCGCAGCCGGGGCACACCCGCGAACGCTCGCTCGGGTGCGGCTCCGTTGCCGTGCCGCAGCGGCCGCAGTAGCGATGCGTCAGATCCCACTGCACGATCTGCACGGCGCGTCCCGCCACCCCGAATGAGGTTTCGTCGAGCCGGCTGAACAGGGAGCGCAGATCATGCCACTCCATTCCCTCCGGAGCGGGCGCATCCGGTCCGGCGTCCGCGGCGTAGCAGTGCCGGTCCCCGATGCGTCCGATATAGTGCTGCCGGCTCGACGGATGCAGCCCGCCCGGCTCGCCGCGCGCAGGCACCCGGGTATCGCCCTCCCGGTTGTGCACGAGCAGGGCGTTCTTGCGGAATACGAAACACAGGTCGTCGTCGCCGAGCGGATCAGGGGAGACGTGTCCGGGAATGAACATGGGGGGGCACACCGTCGGTCGGATGGATGTTGCAGTCATGATGCGCGGCACACCGCGCCCGCGCAACATATCGGCTGAATTGACCTTCCTCATGGGGGAGCTGTCCGTGCTGCGTTATGGTTGGCTTTTGAGCGACGAGCGGGAGCGTTTCGACATGAGCAGCGGCGCATGGAGTTGTCCACACGACATCGATGGCGTGTGTCAGCGCGTACAGGGCGCGGTGTGCGAGCCCGGCATGCGTGGCTGCGTGCTCGAAGGCAAGGTCCGTTTCGCGCGCGAGGAAATGAACCTCCCGCGCAAACCCGTGAAGGCCGTGAAACCCGAGGCCGCGAAGAAGCCGGCCCAGCCTCCGAAGCGTCGCCTGCCGTTCTGAGCCAACCTTGACGGCCGCGCGCTTGATGCCCGGCGGGAATTTTTTCCTGTCGGCATATGGCCGTTTCGCGATTTAATAGGACTCATTCCGGCTGCTGCGATGTCGCGGCGGCCAGCCGTTTTGGGGAAGTTCGTTGATGGGAGAACAGGACAGCACGCTCGATGCGAAGGCAGGCGTACTCAGGGTCGTCCTGGCGTATGCGGTGTTCGCTTCGCTGTGGATCCTGCTTTCCGACGAAGCGGTGGGTTTCCTCTTCCGCGACCCCGACCTCATCGTGAAGGTCAGCCAGGGCAAGGGCTGGTTCTTCGTCGCGATCACGGCCGTGTTGCTGTACGGCCTGTTGATTCGCCTGGTCGGCAGGCTGGACCAGAGTCTGCGGCGCGAGCTCGCGTCGGAGACGGAACGCCGACACGCCGAGGAACAGGTGCATAACCTGTCCTTCTACGATTCGCTCACCAGCCTGCCGAATCGCCGCCTGCTGTTCGACCGCCTCGGACAATCGCTGCTGGCCGGGCGCCGCAGCGAGACGCGCGGCGCGGTGCTGTTCATCGACCTGGACGGTTTCCGGGCGCTCAACGACACGCGCGGCCACGAGGTCGGCGACCGCCTGCTGGTCGAGATCGCGCGTCGGGTTGCCGCCAGCGTTCACCGCGAGGACACCGTCGCGCGCGTCGGCAGCGACGAGTTCGTCGTGGTCGCCAACGGCCTGAGCCCGGAAAAGGATGCCGCAGCGATCGCCGCGCGCGAGATCGCCGAGCGCATCCAGGCGGTGATCAGGCAGCCGCTCGATGTCGACGGTCAGGAGATCCAGTGTTCGGTCAGCATCGGCATCAGCATGTTCTCGGGCGCGGAAGGCACCGTGGACGAGTTGCTCAAGCAGGCCGATGCGTCGATGTTCGAGGCGCGCAGCCGCGGGCGTGGCGGCATCCATTTCTTCGATGCCGCGATGCAGGCGGCGCTGGAGGAACGCGTGCGCCTGGAAGGCTGGCTGAGCAAGGCGCTGCCCGACCAGTTGCGGCTCTACTACCAGATGCAGGTGGATTGTGCCGGCTCGATCCAGGGGGCCGAGGTGCTGATCCGCTGGCTGCACCCCGAGCGCGGGATGATCCCGCCGTGCGAGTTCATCCCGCTCGCGGAAGAATCGGGGATGATCCTGCCGATCGGCCGCTGGGTGCTGGAAACGGCGTGCCGGCAGCTCAAGGTGTGGGAGTCCGACGTGGCCACGCGCCACCTCAGGCTGTCCGTGAATGTCAGCGCGCGGCAGTTCCGGCAGGACGACTTCGTCCACGAAGTGCTCGATGTCGTCAGGGCGACGGGGGCGGACCCCGCGAACCTCAAGCTCGAGCTGACCGAGAGCATGGTCGTCGAGAACATCGACCAGGTCGTCGACAAGATGGCGACGCTCAAGGCGACGGGCATCCAGTTCTCGCTCGACGACTTCGGCACCGGCTTCTCGTCGCTGTCCTGCCTGCGGCGGCTGCCGCTCGACCAGCTCAAGATCGACCAGTCCTTCGTGCGCGACGTGACCGAGAACGCCAACGACGCCGCCATCGTCCGCACCATCATCGCGCTCGGCCAGAGCCTGGGCCTGGAGGTGATCGCCGAAGGCGTCGAGACCGCTGAACAGCGCAACTTCCTCGCGGTGCACGGCTGTAGCAACTTCCAGGGCTATTTCTTCAGCCGCCCGGTGCCGTTGGACGACTTCGAGCAGCAGTTCTCCGCGGCACGCCGCCTCCCGTAAGTCCGGGCGGCGGCGCGTCACGCGCCTGTCAGAACGGCATGATCAGCCGGAACCACGCCTTGTCGCCCTGGAAGCGGTTCTCGGCCTCGGTTTCGTGCTGCCACTGGCCGATGAACATCGTGCCGCCCTTGGTCGTGTAGCTGACGCTGGGCCCGATCGCGAACACCGCGCCCTTGCGCCCCGACGACCACGGCCCGAGCGCCGACGACAGCGTTTCGCCGTCGAGTTTGTCGTTGGTCGTCTGCTTCAGGTAGTAGCCGGACAGGCCCACACCCCACGGACCGAAGCGTTTGCCCGCGAGGTAATCGACGCGAAACTCGTCGCCCGACTCGTAATCCATTTTCGGCGCGCCGGGGGCAGGGCGGAAGTCCTTGTTCTTCAACTTCATGTTGTACATGAACTTGCCCGACAGCTCCCAGCCGGCATCCGAGATCCAGGTCACCGCGAGGACGGGCTCCACGCTCCAGTAGTTGGTGCCGATGCTCTTGAGCGGCTGCCCCGACTTGTATTCGCCCGTCGGGGCGAAGAAATCGAGGGCGAAGACCCAGTGCAGGTTGCCGGCATGCCAGCCGATCACGAGCGGCGAGAACAGCATGTCGCCGATCCCGGTGACGGTCTTGCTGTCGCCGAGAGTCAGCTTCTGCTGCACGACGGGCAGGATGGCCTGTACCGCCCAGTCTCCGCCGAGGATCTTCGTGTTCGTGACCTTGACGACGCGCATCGCGTCGAACCAGGCGCTGACACCGGTCCCGGGCACCTTGTCGCCGTCGCCGTCGCGCAGGCTGTCGGCGTGGTAGTAGCCGAAGTAGTTGAGGAAATAGTTTCCAGGTGGCGGTAGTGCGCCCGCCACCCAGTTCTCGCTTCCATGCGGATACTGGTCGCCCCCTTCCTTCGCGAGTGCATTGCCGATGAGCAGCCCCGACAGGGCCAGCGCGACGCCGACTTGCTTGAGTCTCATGCCTCCTCCTTGATTTCTTGTTTGCGATGCCGTCGTTGGCCGAATCGGGGCGTTGCCGCCCCTGGCCTCGGCCGGGCCATTGCCGGTACTCGCTGCGGAAGCGGGCTCAGGCCGCGCGGTTCACGTGGAAGCGCTTCGCCTTCATGTCGAAGCGCGGCAGGATGTTGCGGCCGACGTTATGCACGCGCGGACGGAACGCGAGCATCGAGTCGAGGCGTTCGGCGATCGAATGCACGACCGCGGGATCGGCGCCTTCGCACAGCTCGACCTCGATGTCCATCTCGTCCATGTGCTTCACCTTGCTGACGGTGATGCGGAACTCGTCCACTTCGACGAACTTGCGGATGATGTTTTCCACGCCCGCCGGGAACACGTTCACGCCGCGCACCGTGACCATGTCGTCGGCGCGGCCGAGGATGCCGCCCTGGAAGCGCATGAACGTCCGCCCGCAGGAACACGGGTCGAGGTTCACCTCGACGAGGTCGCCGGTGCGATAGCGGATCAGCGGGAAGCCCCAGCGGCCGAGGTTGGTGATCACGAGCTCACCGCGCTCGCCCGGCTTCACCGCTTCGCCGGTCTTGGGGTCGATGACCTCGGCGATGAATTCCGACTCGATCAGGTGCGTGCCGCCCGGCTGCTTCTCGCATTCGAAGGAATGCGCGCCGATTTCCGATGCGCCCGCGTGGTCGAAGCACTTCGCCGACCACGAGGATTCGATGCGCTCCTTGGTCGACGGGATGTTCGCGCCCGGCTCGCCGGCATGCACCGTCGACTTCATTTTCAGCGAGCTCATGTCGAAGCCGTGTTCACGTGCCACTTCCGCCAGCCGCAGCGCATAGGTCGGCGTACAGCACAGCACCGTCGCGCCGGTTTCGCGCATCAGTTCCAGGCGCTGCAGCGAATCGCGGCCGCCGCCGGGGATCATCACTGCGCCGAGCTTGCGTGCGCCTTCGAGTGCCGCCCAGAAACCGATGAAGGGGCCGAAGGCGAACGCGAGGAAAACGCGGTCGCTCGCATCGACCCCTGAGCCCGCCAACACGTGCGCCCAGCACTTCGCCCACCAGTCCCACGAATCCTGGGTGTCGAGCACTTTCAACGGCACGCCCGTCGTGCCCGAGGTCTGGTGCAGGCGGGTGTAGTGCTCGACCGGGTAGGTCAGGTTGGTGCCGAAGGGGCCGTTCGCCGCCTGGTCCTCCATCAGCTCGGATTTTGTCGTCAGCGGCAGGCGCGCGAGGTCGTCGAGCGAGCGGATGTCGCGTGGCTCGACGCCGGCGGCCTTCCATTTGCTGCTGTAGAAGCGGTTCTTGCCCCACAGCTCGGTCATCATCGCCTGCAGTTTCTCCAGTTGCAGGGCGGCGAGCTGTTTGCGCGGGAGGGTTTCGGTGGTCTGATCGAAATACGACATGACTGGCTTCCTCGAAATTTTGGACGAACCGTCCCGCGCCGATGCCGTCCGGGTTCGGGAGCGGGCATTGCCGTACGGGCGGATGCTGCGGAGTTGTCGGCGAATGAATCCGGCATTCAGTGGATGTCGTCTGTTCGGGCCCCGGTTCCTCCCCCTTCAAGGGGGAGGTCAGGAGGGGGATGGGTTTCTGCCGGGCCGGCTTAACCCATCCCCACCCCAGCCCTCCCCTTGAAGGGGAGGGAGCAAAGGCCCGGACTCATGACCGCGTGCCGGCTAATACGCGCTCAGCCTGACGGGCGGGGTGTCGGTGCGATCATCGTTATCTCCTCATCATCGTTCTGGCGCTCGTCCGGCGCCCCCATTTCCATGGTGCGGTGACTTCCTGGATGACGTCGTAGAACCAGCGGTCGATCAGCGGTGCGCCTTCGGGCGCCGTCTGCAGCGGCAGTTGGCCGGGCGCGATGAGGGCGATCTCGCCGGCATCGTCGCCCGCGACCGGTTCGCCCGCGAGCGAGTGCGCTCGGTACGCGAGAATCACCGCGCGCACGCCGGCCTGCGAATACACGCCGATCAGCCCATCGACGGCGACTTCCAGTCCGGTCTCCTCGCGCGCCTCGCGCACGACCGCCTCCTCGAGCGATTCGCCCTGTTCGACGTAGCCTCCGGGGGGCGCCCAGTAGCCGCCGAGCGGGTCGAGATTGCGGCGGATCAGTACGAGCTTGTCGGCGTGCTCGATCACCGCCAGCACGACCGGCGCGGGCTTGTGGAAGAAGGTCTCGCCGCAGGCCGGACAGGTTTCGCGCTCGCGGTTGTGGATCTTCGCGAGGACCAGCGGCGTGCTGCATTGCGGGCAGAACTTCGGGGCCATGATGGCGCTCCTTGAAGTGGTCAGGCGGCCGCCGCGTCGTCGCGGGCGGAAAATGCAAGGTCGAGGCGCAGGTTCACGAGGTCGCCGTCCTGCAGCCCGAGCGTCTCGCGGATCGGCAGCGGCGCGACGATCTCGAACTTGTCGTCGGGGTAGTCGGGCATCTCGGGGAACACGACGGCGCCGGTGAGTTGGCCGGCAATGTGCACGCCGAAGCATTTCGCCGCGCAGAAACCGTCCCGTGGCGTGATCGCGATGCCCGCGGCGGCGCGCAGGCGCGCGCGTGCCCATTCCCAGGCGTCACCGCGCATGCGCAGGTTGAAGGTGCCGGGCCAGGGGATGAAGCCGAGCTTGCGGCGGAATTCCGCGATCACCCAGTCGATCGCCGTGAAGCGTGTGCCTTCGCCGAGCCCCGGCGCGACTTCGCCTTCAAGCTCGAGGCGGGTGGCGGTGCTCAGCATGCCGGCTGCCCCTGCTGCGACTTCGCGTGCTCGCGCTCCTCGTTACCGGTCCAGCGCCCGAAGAGATCCACGTCGAGGTCGAACTGGTCCAGCACCTTGGTCACGGACTGGTTGATGATGTCGTCGATGGTCTTGGGCCGGTGGTAGAAGGCCGGCAGCGGCGGCACCAGCACCGCGCCGGTCTCGGTGACCTGCGACATCAGGCGCAGGTGGCCGAGGTGCAGCGGCGTCTCGCGCAGCATCAGCACGAGCTTGCGGCGCTCCTTGAGCGTGACATCGGCGGCACGGATCAGCAGGTTCGTATTGAAGCAGTTCGCAACGGCCGAGAGCGTCTTGATCGAGCAGGGCGCGATGATCATGCCCGCGTGCTTGAACGAGCCGCTCGCGATCGACGCACCGACGTCGTTGTTGTCATGTACGCAGGAGGCGAGGCGCTTGACGTCGTTGATCGAGTAATCCGTCTCGTAGACGATCGTGCGCTTGGCCGAATCCGACATCACGAGGTCGGTCTCGACGCCGATGTGCTTGAGGGCTTCGAGGATGCGGATGCCGTAGATCGCACCGCTTGCTCCGGAAATGCCGACGACGATTCTCATGGGGCGTGTCTCCATCAATTGCGCAGCGTTGCGAGGAGGGCCTGGGCCTTCGCGAGCGCGGCGGCGGGCAGGGTGATCCGGTCGAATTCGGGGCCGGCGCCGCGCGTGGCGACGAAGCCGGCCTTGGAGCCGGCGTTGGTGCCGGCGGAGGAGGGGTCGATGACATAGCCTTCGGCGCCGCCGATGATCACGGTGTCGCGTTCGGGCAGGTAGCGCGTCGCCATCGCCCACGCGAGCTCGCGCGGGTCGCGGATGTTCACGTCGTCATCGACGACGGTCACGGTCTTCAGGCGCTTGTCGAGGTTCAACGCGAGCATGATCAGGCGCCGCACTTCGTGGCGCGGGCAACCCTTCACGGCGATCGCGGCCGAGAAGCCCGCGGTGCCGCCGGTGAGATCAAGATCGACGACGCCCGCGACCATGGTCTGCAGCTGGCCCAGCAGCTCGGTGCCGGCCGCGAGGGAGAGCAGGGTGTCGACGTCGCCGGACCACGGGCACAGGCCGGGATAGATGAAGTTGTCGCGGTGCGTGACGGCCGTGACTTCGACCACCGGGCTGACGTTGGAGAAGTAGTAGCCGGTGTTCTCGCCGAAGGGGCCTTCAGGCTCACGCACTCCGGGCAGGATGCGGCCTTCGATGACGATCTCGGCGCGCGCCGGGACTTCGACATTCACGGTCAGCGCGCGCACGAGCTCCACCGGATCGCCGCGCAGTCCACCCGCGACCGCCATCTTGTCCGGCCCCAGCGGGCCGCTGCGCACGACGGACGCCAGCAGTGTCGCAGGCTCCAGCCCCAGCGCGATCGCGACGTCGAGCGCTTCGCCCTTCGCTTCGGCATTCGCGTGGAACTGCGACAGCGGCGGGTTCGCGAGCAGGATACCGAGGCGGTTTCCGCCCTTGATCATCATACGGTGGATGCCCATGCCGCGTCGTCCCGTCGCCGGGTCGGTGCACAGCACGACGCCGGTCGTGATGAAGGGTGCGCCGTCCTTCTCGTGGTGCGTCAGGATCGGCAGCAGCGGTAGCAGTTCGTCCGGCGCGCGATGCACGATTTCCTGCACCGGTGCGGATTTCGCCGCCACCGGCGCGATCGCGCGCTGCTTGTTGTCGAGCCAGGTCTGCGCGAGGCGTTCTTCAGTGGTGCCGAAAGCGCGGGCGACACGGCGGCGTCCGCCGAACAGGTTGCCCGCGACGCGCGCACCCGGATAGCCGCGCACGTTCTCGAACAGCGCCGCGGGCGCGTCGGCGGGCAGGCTGCGCAGCACGGCCGCGATCTCGAACTTCGGGTCGAACTCCTCGCGCACGTGCAGCAGGTCGTCGCCGAGGTCGGCCAAGAAGCTGCGCAGGTCGGGGTAGGCCATCGTTTTGCTGTTCCGTTCGGTGATTGAATCGGGCCGGGCGGGTGCGTGACCCGCCCGGGTCGGAGCGCTTACAGATACCGTGCCGGCATGCGCTCGACGCGCTCGATCACCCGAATCGAGAACTTGCGGTCACTCAGCTGACCGCGCCCCAGCCGCACCTGCAGGCTGTCGGCGAACTGGTCGAGCTTGCTCGACACCTCCACCTTCGCGCGCTGGTAGGTGTACTTGTGCAGCCCGTCGTTGAGCGTGCGGATCGTCAGCTCCAGCTCCTTGCCCTCGGCCAGTTCCGCGAGGTCCATCACGAACACTTCCCACTTGTTTGCCATGACCGCCTCTCCTTATTTCTTTGCGCCGCGGAAGCCGTAATCGGCCCAGTTGTTGGTGACCCGCTCCTGGATGTCCTTGGGATAGACGTTCTTGAAGCTGACGAGCGTCGGGACGTCGTTGGTCTTGTCCCAATCGACCGGCCACAGGCAGTCGAACAGCACCTGCGAGCCGATCGAGTACTTGCGATCGTGCGGGGTTGCGTGCGGATAGAGGGCGGTGCCGGTCGTGTTCTTGAACACGTGGATGCCACGCTCCGGATTGCAGCGCGTGCAGAACGCGTGATAGACCTCGTCCCAGTTGAAAATGTCGGTCTGGTCGTCGACCACCATCACCATGTGGAACCACGGTCCGAGCTTGGAGCCGAACGCGAGCTGCGCGATCTGCATCGCGATGCCGGCGTAAGTCGGCTTCACGCCGACGATCATCATGTGGTGCGTCGAACGCGGGTGCATGTAGACCCCGGTCACCGGGATGCCCTGGCTCTTCAGCAATTTCTCGAGCTCCAGGCCCAGCGAGAACGAGCGCAGCAATTGCCCCTCGTCCTGCGGCACACCCATGTTCGAGATCGTCATGGTCGCGTTGTTGCGATAGGTGATCGCATCGACGCGGAAGGTGACGCGGAAGTCGCGCGGGCTGGTGCGATAACCCGTGTATTCGCCGAACGGTCCTTCCTCGACCTTGTAGTCGGGCAGGATCATGCCCTCGATGATGATCTCGGCATCGGCCGGCACTTCGAGGTCGTTGGTCTCGCACTTCACCAGGCGCACAGCCTCGCCCGCCAGCATGCCGGTGAGTTCCGGTTCGGGGATCGGGGAGGGCGCGCACGCGGCCATCGCGGCCAGAGGCGACAGGCCGATCGCGGTCGCGAAGGGGCAGCCCTCGCCACGCGGCAGGTAGTAGTCGGTCAGCGTCTTGCCGAGGTCCGAGAACGGGAACACGGCGCCCGACATCGTGCGGCCGTCCCACATCATCTGGCGGTACATGCCCCAGTTCACGTCGCCGCGCACCGGGTGCTTCGTGATCACGCCATGCCAGGTGCCGACGTAACGCCCGCCGTCGCCGTCATGCACCAGGGGTACCGGCAGCTTGCACAGGTCCACGTCGTCGCCGAGCAGGATGTTCTCCTTGCAGGGCGCGTCCCGCTTGTCGATGACGACCGGGGCAATCGGCTCGCTGTTGGTGCGTTTGAGGTATTCCGCGCCGATCTGCGGCAGCGTCGATGCGGGGTCCATGCCGAGCGCGATCGCCATGCGGCGGTAGGTCGACAAGGGCGCGCCGAAGTAGCTGAAGCCCGGGTAATCCTTGATGCTCTCCATGAAGGGCGCGGCTTCGCCGAGCTCGCACACGCGGCGCACGATCGCGCCGGCCTCGTTGTCCCAATCCACTTCCTGCTTGATGCGGACGGCGTCGCCGGACTTGACGCACGCCTCGATGAATTCGCGGTTGCTTCGCGGTGCTGAGATTTTTCCCATGTCTGTCTCCTCGCTGTGAATGTCGTAAATCAATGGATCTTCGAGAGCATCGCGTCCCACTTGCCCTGCGCCTTCAGGATCAGCTCCGCGACCTCGCGCACGGCGCCGTATCCGCCTCGTGCGGTCGTCACGTAAGCCGCCGCCTCCTTCACGTCGCCCACCGCGTCGCCCACCGCGATCGGCAGGCCGACGCGCTTCATCATCGACAGATCGACGAGGTCATCGCCCACGTAGCAGACCTCGGCGTCGGAGATGTTCATCTCCTCGAGCATCAGCGCGTAGGGCTCGGTCTTCTTCTTGATGCCTTCGTAAAACCGCTTGATCTTCAGCTCCTCGGCGCGGTGCCGTACCGCGCCGGACTTCTTCGACGTGATGATCGCGACCTCGATGCCGCACAGCTGCAGCACGATCACGCCCATGCCGTCCTTGATGTCGAAGTTGCGCGACTCGACGCCCTCGTCATTGATGACGATGCGGCCATCGGTCATGACGCCGTCGACGTCGAGGATCACCAGCTTGATGTTCTTGGCCTTTTCCATGTCTCCGTTCCCTCTTTAGTTGAGTGCTGCACGGACGCTCCCTCCCCTTCAAGGGGAGGGCTGGGGTGGGGATGGGTTTCCATCGAGCAGGCACGCCCGCCCGAGACCCATCCCCATCCTGTCCTTCCCCCTTGAAGGGGAAGGGACCTGCTAATCCGGGCCGAGCAGCGCTCACACCCCGATCCCGTACTCGTGCCAGCGCGCCTTGATCTTCGCGAGCGTCTCCTCGTCCATGCGCGCCTCGACCGGCTTCTGCTTCCATTCGTATGGAATGCAGGCGTCCATCAGGATGCGGGAGGTCATGAGCTTGTTGGAGTCCGGGTCCAGCGCCGGATCCAGCGGCGTGGAGCGTCCGCGCTTGATGAGCTCGGTGCCGCGCATCGGGTCGTAGCGGCACGACAGCGCCCAGAACACGCGCTGCAGGTCGTCCGCCTGGATGTCCTCGTCCACCGTGATGACGCCCTTCATGCCGTAGTTGCCGGTGTTCGTCCCGAGCACCGCGTCCGCGACCTGCCTGGAATGTCCGGGATAGGCCTGCTTCAGCGACACCACCGTCCAGAAGCGTCCCGCCGACTCCGGCAGCACGCACACCGACTGCACGCCCGGGATGCGCATCTGCTCGAGCTCGGTCCAGAGGGTGGCCGTACGCGTGAAGGCGAGCAGCATATGCACGTCGGTCACCGGCCGGCCCTGGCCGGTCGCCCACAGGATGGGGTTGTTGCGATGCAGGATCTGCTGCACTTCCAGCACCGGCTTCGGGATCGGCTTGTGCAGCTCGTCGGTGTAGTAGCCGGTGTATTCGGCGAACGGGCCTTCCGGCAGGAAGTTGTTCGGGTCGATCTCGCCTTCGAGCACGATCTCCGCGCCCGCCGGCACCGGCAGACCGGTCAGCGGCGCCATCAGGAACTCGGCCTGCTGGCCGCGCACCGTGCCGGTGATGTCGAAGTCGCTGGCGCCCTTGTGCATCAGCGTGCCGGCCATGAAGATCAGCGGGTCGCAACCGATGATCGCCGCCGCGGGCATCTTCTTGCCCATCTTGGCGTACTTCTTCATGATCCGCTCCCCGCGCTTGCCGGGCAGGATCTGCACGCCGCAGCGCTTGTCGTCGAGCATCTGCATGCGGTAGGTGCCGAGGTTGACCTCGCCCGTCTCGGGGTCCTTCAGCACCAGCGACACCATCGTTCCGATGTAGCGCCCGCCGTCGAGCGGGAAGAATTTCGGCACCGGGAACATGCTCAGATCGACCTTGTTGCCGGTCAGCACGTTTTCCAGCACCGGCCCGTCCTTCACTTCCTTCGCCTTGATCAGGCCCTCGGACGTGATCGTCTTCTTCATCCACTGCTGCGCCGACTGGCACAGCGTCAGGTCGTGCGGCAGGCCGAGCATGATCGCGAGGCGCTTGGTCGTCGCGAAGGCGCCCGTGAACACCGGCGTGTCATAGCCCTTGACGCTCTCGAACAGCAGCGCCGGGCCTTTCTTCTCTTCGGTGAGCTTGGAGACATGCGACAGCTCCAGATTCCAGTCGACCTCGGTCGTGACGCGCTTCAGTTCCTTGGCTTCGGCGCACTGGTTGATGAAATATCTCAGGTCCATTCGGATGACTCCTTGGCGGGAAAGCGGGATTTGAAAGTGACGGGAATCAGTGCGTCGCCTGCACCGACTCGATGACTTCGTAGCCGGCGGCGGCGAGCGCCTGCACGACATCGGCGGTATCGGCGTGGTGGAAGCGGACGATGACCTTGCGCTCCTGGTCGCCGCTCGCGACGCCCTTCGGCCCGAGGCTGATCGGGTAGATCGCATGTACCTCGGCGCCGGTGCCCTCGACGATGTCGGCGATGCGGCCGATCGTCCCGGGGCCGATGCGTGTCGGCGCGAGCGTCACGCCGCTGCGCCGCTCCCAGGCGCCGAGGAAGTGCGCCGCGAGCGAGAACATCTCGATCGCCGAGATCATCCCCACCACATGCCCGTCGTCCAGTACGGGCAGCTGGCCGACGCCCGCTTGCTGACCGACCTGCAGGCAGCGCTCCATCGTGTCGTTGGCATCGATGGTGGCGGGGTTGCGCACCATGACGTCCTTCACCTTCACGTGGTTGGAGAAGTAGTTCAGCTCGTCCGGACTCTGGCTGCGGATCGCGGCGTGGGCGGCGCGCAGGCAGCCGGCGCGGGTGATCAGTCCGCGCAGGCGCCCGTCATCGACGACCGGCAGCGCATGCAGGTTGGTTTCCGAGAGGATCCGCTTCGCTTCCGACAGCAGCGTGTTGCTGCCGAGCACCGCGGGGTTGGCTTGCATCCAGTTGCGTACGATCACGGTTGTGTCCTCCTCAGGCCAGGCGCTTGCCGACGAGCAGGTTCGAGACGATGTAATCCATCGCCGAAGTCGCCCCGGTCGTCGCCGGCGCCTTCTGCCTGTTGCTCCAGATGGTCTCTGGCCGGGCTTGCAGGATGAAAACGTTGCCGCCGGCCGGCAGGTTCTTGTCGATCGCCCACTCGATGTCCATCGGACGGCCGTAGTGCTTCTCGATCTTCTTGGCCATCCACGCGAGCTCGGTGATCTCGTCGTCGAGGATCGACTGGATGTTCTGGCGCTCGACCGGCACCTCCATCGCAACCGAGCGCTGCAGCTTGAGGTCGGCCGTGTAGCAGACCGTCTTGGTCGAGATCGTCCGGTCGATGATGTCCAGCGTGACTTTGTTGACCACGAAGTTGTCCGGCGTCACCTCGCCCGACACCACCGATTCGCCGAAGCCGAAGTTCGAGTCGATCACGATCACCGAGCGGTCGCCGGTGGAGGGGTGCAGCGTGAACATCACCCCCGCGGTGTAGGCGTTCGCCATCTTCTGCACACCCACGCTGATCGCCACCTGCTCGTGCGGGAAGCCCATGCGGATGCGGTAGGCGATGGCGCGTGCGGTGTATAGGCTGGAGATGCAGCGGCGCACGTAATGCATCACGTCGTCGATGCCGCGGATCCACAGGTAGGTGTCCTGCTGGCCGGCGAAGCTCGCGCCCGGCAGATCCTCGGCCGTGGCGCTGGAGCGCACCGCCACCGGCACAGCCGGCAGGTAGCAGCGCACCGACAGCTTGCGGTAGGCCTCCGCGATCAGGTCCTCCAGCTCGATCGAGATCGGCCGCGACTCGATCATTTCGCGAATCGTGCGGGAAGCGGTCTCCAGCTTGTCCATGTCGTCGTGGTCGAGCCCCTGCAGCAGCCCGTTCACCTCGTCCTGGATACCGGCGTCGCGCATGAATTGCCCGTAACCGGCGGTGGTCAGGGCGAAGCCGGGCGGCACCCGCACCCCGGCGTTGATCAGCTCCCCGAGCGAGGAGCACTTGCCCCCGACGAGCGGCACCGAATCCTTGTTGCATTCCTCGAAGAAGCACACCTTGGGCGCCCGGCTGTCGATGCCGGGGGCAAGCTGCACGTCTTCGACCATCAGAGCGCTTCCCATGCTGGATACCCCTTCACTGGACGATGGTCACGAGGCCGGTCGAGCCATCGACGCGCAGCGTCATGCCGGTCTTGATCACCCGTGTGGAATGGCCCGTGCCGACGACCGCCGGCATGCCGTACTCGCGGCATACGATCGCCGCGTGGCTCATGACGCCGCCGACGTCGGTGATGCAGGCCTTGATCTTGGCGAAGGCGGGCGCCCAGGACGGGGAGGTGGTCGGGGCGACGAGGATTTCACCTTCCTGCAGGTCGCGGATCTCCTCCGCGCTGCGGCACACCCGCGCCTTGCCCTCGACGATGCCCGCGCTGGCGGGGAAGCCCTTCATCTCGGTGATGGTGTCGGGATCCGCCACGTCCTGCACCGAGGCCCAGGCGGAGAGGGAGCTGTTGGTCACGCCCCACAGCACGATCGTGAAGGGCTCCTGGATCACTTCAGGCGCGATGCCGATCGCCGGCGGCGGCGCCCACTCGCGGAACTTCTGCATCACGCCCTTGCGCCATTCGATCTCCGCTGGCCACGTTGCCGTGCCGCGCGGGGTCACGCCCGTTGCCCAGGCCGTGACGATGTCCCACAGCGCCTGCTTGATCTCGTCGCGGCGCAGGTACCACACGTCCTCGATCTCGGCGATGAGGCCATGCTCCTGCAGGACGGCCGCGACGTCGCGCATCTTGTTCCAGAACACCGAGTGGAACCAATGCTCCACGTAGAACAGGTGGTTCTCCACGTAGGGGAACACCGTGCGGGCGCAGCCCAGCAGCTCGTCGAACTGCTTGCGATCCTCATCGTTGTCGATCAGGTCGCGGTACTCGGCGGTGACGCGGTCGCGCTCGGCGCGCACGGCCTCCATCGGCCGGTCGATCGTCACGCCCGTGCGCAGCTTCGAGATGTAGGTCTGGATGCCGTCGAGCGGGATGTTGAGGTTGTCGTTCCAGCTACGGTCGGTGTGGAACCAGCCGGTGCCGGACGAGATGTTGAACCACGGATAACGTGCCTTCTCGAACGCCGCCAGCCACTCGTCGCCGTGGCGGCGGCCCTGCAGCGCCGCCTTCACGTCCGTCCATTCGCGATGGCCGGTCACGATGTCATCGACTTCCAGCGCGACGGCCTTCTTCGCCAGTTCCTTCAGCTCGTCGTCGGACTTGTACATGATCACGTCGATGCCCGAGATCATCTGCGTGACGCGCTGCAACGGAATGCTCGGGAACAGCTTCTGCGTGAAGTCCATGAAGAACACGTAGGCCGCATAGCCCAGGTTCAGGAACTCGAAGTGGTACTGCCAGCACTTGATGCCGAGGTTGATCAGGTCGTCGTAGTTCTTGATCAGGTGATAGGCAGTCGATTCGCCGACGCCGTCCGTCACCACGCGCAGATCCTCGATCTCCGGCAGGCGCGGGATCTGCAGCGCCTCGAGCTCGGCGATCGTGGCCTCCATCTTCACCTTCCACTTCGCTTCCAGCTCGTCCCAGTTCTTGTAGTAGTAGCCGGCGCGCTCCATGAAGTTGGGCACGCGCTTGCCGATCTCCTCGGGATCCTTCACCGGCACCGGCGAGATATAGACGTAGCCGTTGATGATCCGGTGGTCGACACCGCGCACCGGCGGCACCTGGAAGATGCGGTTGTTGAACTGCGACAGCGCGAGGTACCAGGCCTCGTCCCAGATCGTGTCGAAGGGGTAGAGCGGCTCCGGGTAATGCAGGCCGTCGTAGAACCAGAACGTCTCCTTCTCGTACTGGTTGCGCTGCGGATCGTCGGTGACGAACTGGTACTGGTACGGGTACATCCGCTCCCAGCCTTCGGTCCCCGGGATCGTCTTGCCCTTCACATCGTGCGGAACAGGAAACTTCATGTGTGTCCCCTCGTGCTTGTCTAGTTTTTGGGTTTCGCCGGACCCGTTTCGCGGCCGGTTGCCGGACAGCCATCGCAACCGCTGTGCCAGCAGCTCATGTCGCGGTGCAGTAAGAACGCATGCCATCCAGGTGATCACCGAGGCGCATCGGGTGCGCTGCAAGCCGCCGGGCACATGACGCAACTGCGGAAAAAAATCTTTCCGGGGCCGTTAAATCCCTTGCCGGGTGAGGGATCGGGCGCCGTGTGCAAGGTCCGCACTTGATCATTTGATGAGCTTTCGGCGGGTGTTTCGGGGCTCATTGATCATTTGGTGAAGTGCCTCCCGGGTGTCTCGGATTGCAAACAAAAAGCACGACTTCAAATCGTTTGATTTGAGTCAATACATCACGGGGGGACGACGCGTAGAACGAGCGATCGAGGAGGAGACAACCCATGAGGACCAGGCAATGACCAGGGCCCATTCCAAGTCGCGAGCGGCGGCAGACGACCTGCGCTCGCGCGTCCATTTCTGCGCCGACACCGGCCAGATCTGGCTGCACGAACACCGCATGCTGCTGGTCCATGCCGAGGCCCAGTCCTCGCTGCGCAAGGAGCTGATCGATACGCTGGGGATGAACCGGGCGCGCGGCCTGCTGCTGCGCATGGGCTACGCCTCGGGCATGCGTGATGCCGAACTCGTGCGCACGCGCATGCCCGAGTTGAGCGAGGCCGATGCCTTCATGACGGGCCCGCAGCTCCACTCGCTCGAAGGCATCGTCGGCGTGATCCCGATCCGCGTCGAGGTCGATCGCGCCGCCGGGAAATTCCACTGCGAATTCCGGTGGATCAACTCGTGGGAAGGACAGTCGCACCGCCGCCAGTTCGGCATCCACAACGAGCCCGTGTGCTGGACACAGATCGGCTACGCCTGCGGCTACTCGTCCGCGTTCATGGGACGCAGGATCCTGTTCAAGGAGGTCGAATGCGCCGGCATGGGTGACGACTCCTGCCGCATCGTCGGCAAACCCATCGAGGAATGGGAAGACGCCGACGAGCACATGCGCTACTTTGCGCCCGATCCCATCGTGGACCAGCTCATCGACCTGCAGACCCAGGTCGTGCAACTGCGCTCGACGATTGCCGAAAAGGAAAACCTCCCTGCCGACATGATCGGGAATTCGCCCGATTTCCGTCAGGCGCTGGACCTTCTGAAGCAGGCTGCGAGTGGCCAGATCACGGTGCTTTTGCTGGGCGAAACCGGCGTCGGCAAGGAACTCTTCGCCCGCGCGCTGCACGAGATGAGCAACCGCCGCGACAAGCCCCTCGTCGCCATCAACTGCGCCGCGATCCCCCACGACCTGGTCGAATCGGAGCTCTTCGGCGTCGAGAAGGGGGCCTACACCGGCGCACAGGTGTCCCGTCCGGGCCGCTTCGAACGCGCCGACGGCGGCACCCTGTTCCTCGACGAGATCGGCGACCTGCCGCTCACCGCGCAGAGCAAGCTGCTGCGCGTGCTGCAGGAAGGCGAAGTCGAGCGTCTCGGCGACGACAAGGTGCGCAAGATCAACGTCCGCCTCGTCGCCGCGACCAACGCCGGCCTCGCGCAGCTGGTCAAGGAAGGGCGCTTCCGTGCCGACCTCTACTACCGCCTCAACGCCTTCCAGATCAACATCCCGGCGCTGCGCGAACGGCGCGACGACATCTCCCCGCTGGCCAGGCACTTCCTCGAGAAGTACGCCGCGATCAACGGCAAGAAGCTGCTCGGCTTCACCGACAAGGCCAAGAAGGCGCTCGTCGGCTATGCGTGGCCCGGCAACATCCGCGAACTGCAGAACACCATCGAGCGCGGCGTGATCCTCGCGCCCCACGGTGGCCGCGTCGAGATCGAGCACCTGTTCCTGTCGCGCAGCGAGGACGAGGTGCAGGAACTGGGCCTCGATTCCGACGGCAAGCTCGATATCAACGGCCCCAACGTCGGCCGTGCGCTATGCGATGCCGTGTGCGACGGCGCGATGACGCTCGACGAGGTCGAGGCGATGCTGCTCGAGGCCGCGATGGACAAGGCGCGCGGCAATCTGTCGTCGGCGGCCCGCATGCTCGGCCTGACCCGTCCCCAGCTCGCCTATCGCCTCAAGCGCCTGCAGGAGGAGGCCGCGTCACGCCACGCGGCTCCCGGTGCCGCAGCGGGGACGACATGAGATGAGCGCATTGCGCGAAAAGGTGCTCGACTACCTGAAGGCGCACCATTCGATGACCATCGCCTCGCATGGCGAGGAGGGCGTCTGGGCCGCGACCGTGTTCTATGTGCACGACGGCTTCCGGCTGTATTTCCTTTCCGCGCCGACCACGCGCCACAGCCGCAACATCGCCCACGACGGCCGCATCGCGATCACCATCCAGGAAGACTGTGCGGACTGGCCCGAGATCAAGGGCATCCAAGCCGAAGGGCGGGCGCTTGAAATCAGCGGCGCCGAGGAAACGCGCGCGCGCGCGCTCTACGGCGACAAGTATCCGGTGGTCGGCAAGATCGCCCAGGCGCCCGCCTTCATCGCGAAGGCGCTGGCCAAGGTGCGTTGGTACCGTTTCGAGCCCGATAGCCTGTACTTCATCGACAATTCGGCCGGCTTCGGATGCCGCGAAGCCGTCGATTGCCGAGATCCGGCGTAGTGTCGGCCCTCAGCGCTGCTCGGCCAGCATTCCCGTCGGCGACTCCCTGACCGCATCCGCCGCAGGGCGCAGCTCGACCCTGCGAAACGCCCACGCCGCCAGCACGCCGATGGCTGCGAGCACGGGGATCAGCCAGCGGCCGCCGTCCCAGCCGCCGAGCGCGGTCGCCAGCGCCGCGATGGCCGGAACCCCCACGAAGGTGCCGACGTTCGCGCACTGCATCAGGATGCCGTTGGCGATCGCGATGTCGGCCGGGGTACGCGCGACCAGCGGAATCCCCCCCATCGTTGCGGCCGGCAGCACCCCCCCGGCGCTGCAGACGAACACCGCCGCCACCGAGCGCAACACGGGATCGTAGCCGGACGTGAACACGAACCAGCCGAATGCGCCCATCATGATCATGACGCCGGCGAGCAGCGCCCACCGCGGAGCGCCCCGCGCCAGCCAGAAATCGGTCGTCAGGTTGCCGAGGATGTTGCCGCCCACGGCAAGGGCCGTGAGCCAGGTCGCGCCGTCCCGCGTGTAGCCCATGTGCTCGACGGCGAACGAGGGCAGCCAAGTCGCGATCATGAACCAGATTGCCGCATAGCAGCCGAAACACACCCCCATCAGCCAGGGCGCCGGCTGAGCGAGGCGCGCGCGCGTGAACATCGCCACAGGTACCGGACGCGGGCCGCTTGCCCGTTCCCCCCCGCGGAGGACGGACAGCGCGACCAGCAGGCACGCTGCGATCGCCAGCGCATTCGCCGACCACAGGCCGCGCCAGCCGTGGTGTTCGAGGATGTACGGCGCGACCGCCATCATCAGCCCCATCCCGGCCGGCATGTAGCAGCTCCACAGCGTCAGCAGCCGCCTCCGCCGCGCAGGGTTGTCGGCCGCCGCGGTGGCCAGCAGCGAAGGGGCCGCGACGACAAGCAGCACGAAGCCGGCGCCTTCGCACGCCCGCGCGGCGATCAGCGCCAGGCCGTCGGCGGCCGCTGCGCCGAGCGCCGAGCCCAGCCCCAGGAGCAGCAGCCCCGCCAGAAGTCCGCGCTGCGCCCCGATGCGCGCGAGCGCCAGCCCGACGAGCACGCCAAGCGTAGCGGCTGCGGCATTGATCGCCGTTGCGATCCAGCCCGCGTGAACGAGGCCCACTCCGAGCTGATCCCTGATTTCGGCGAGTGCGGGAGGCACCTTGCCGACCTGGGCCGAGGCGAGGCAGCCGGCGAGAAGCGCCAGCGCCGTCCTGCTGTCGAGGGTCTTCATGCGGATCCTGCGGAAGTGTCACGGAATGCTTGCAGAATGGAAGTAAAACCGTTGGACGTCAAGCAAAAAGGTCGAGCTTTCGGCACGCGGCGATGACGGTGCGCAGCACCGTGCGAGCGGCGTTATAGTACTTGCACCGCCTGCGGCATACGCGGGCCTGCCCGGAGACGCCCATGGAACGCCCACGTGGATTGCGGACCTGCCTGTACGACGAGACCCAGCTTGAACTGGTTCTCGCGGAAATGGCGCAAGGGCTCGCCACGCGCCTGGACCGCGCCGATCCCGTCGCGGTCGTCGGCATCCTGCGTCGTGGTGCCCCCCTCGCGGACCGGCTCGTCGCAGCCCTGCAGCGTCATCACGGCATGCCGGCGCCGCTGCGTCTGGATCTCAGGATCAAGCGTTACGAAGACGACCTGACGCTGCTGCACCCCGAAACCCGTCTGGACGAGAACGAGGCACAGCGCGCGCTGGAACTGAAGGGCTACACCGTCGTCGTCGTCGATGACGTGCTGTACACCGGCAATTCGATGCTGCGCGCGGTGGCGTGGCTGGCGCAGAAACAGCCGCAGCGGATCATTGTCGTCACGCTCGCGGACCGCTGCGTCACGCGCCTGCCGATTCACGCGGATGTCGTGGGGATCCGCCTGCAGGTCGCTCCCCCGGACGTCGTCGAATGCAACGTCCCGCCGTACGAGCCGACCTTCCGCATCGAGCTGCTGAAGCTCGAAGGGGCGCGCGGTTCGTCCCGGGGCTGAGGGCGCGGGCGGACGCCACCCATGAAAAAGGGGGCCGGCGGCCCCCTGGTGTCGATTCCGCTGCAGGCGCACCGGGGCGCCTGCGCAGGGTCATGCAGCCTTGCGGCCCTTCGTGTTGCTCGCCTGCGCCGTCAGGATGGGCTGCAGCGCGTTGCTGGCGGCGGCCAGATTGGTCTCGGTCACGTCGCGGGTGGTCTTCACGAAGCTCTCGTAGGCGGCGCTGGCGTTGCTCATCGCGGTCTTGACCGCATTGACGAAATCGCTGGTACCGGCGGGCGCGGTGTGCGCGAAGTGCTCCACGAACTCGCCCAGGCCGTGCGCGGCTTCATCGAACTGGCGGGTGCCGAAGGCAGCGATCTCGCCCTGGGTCTGGATGAACAGCTCGCTCACGTTGCGGAAGTAGTCGGCCGCCTGTTCCATCGACTTGTTCTGGGTAGCGAGGCGGGACGAGAACTGCTCGCGCAGATCGCCCTCGACCAGCGGAGCGGCCGTCACGGACGCGTATGCGCAGGCATTGCGTGCGGCGTCGATGTTGAGCGCCAGCAGGCGTTCCGTCGCGTTCAGGATGGTGTCGGCGAGGGACTGGAAGGCTTCGATGTTGCCGCTCGCGGCTTTCGCCAGTTTCTGGTTGGATACATAGTTGTTCACGTCAAGCGCTCCTCGGCTGTTTGTGATCGTGGGCGCTTTTCGATCTCCGTCGTCTGGGCGCCAAGCATTGCGGAAGCTGAATGCTACGTTGCGGGCACCGCCCGTGACATACATCGAACTGCGTGTTTTGGATACCCGGTTGCAGGTATTTTCGCCGCTGCAGGCACTATCCCGATATCGTAGTGAGGCCGTTGCGAATGGCATACTTGGTGAGTTCGGCCACGCTATGCAGGTCGAGTTTGCGCATGATGTTGCGGCGGTGCACCTCGACCGTCGACGCCGCGAGATGCAGGCGGTCGGCGATACGTCCCGAGGTGTGTCCCTCTGCGATCAGCTGCAGCACCTGGCGTTCGCGCGCGGTGATGCGCGGCACCGAGGTGTCGCGCGGCGTGTTGTCCAGCAGCGCGTTCGTGACCGTCGCGGCGACGTCGGGGCAGAGATAGGTCTTGCCGAGCTGCACGGTGTGGATCGCCCGCAACAGCTCCTCGCCTGCCTCGGCCTTGGTGACGTAACCGCGTGCGCCGGCGTTGAGCAGATCGAGCACGAACTGCCGATCCGAGAAGGCCGACACCCCGATGACCTTGATGTTCGGACGCAGGGTCAGCAGGCGCCTGGTCGTCTCGATCCCGTTCATCGCGGGCATGCCGATGTCCACGCACGCAATGTCGACCGGCTTGTCGGCGACGAGGGCCAGCAGTTCGTCGCCGGTGCCCGCGACGCCGACGACCTCGATTCCGGGCTCCTTCTCCAGCAGCGCCCGCAGCGCATGCAAGAACATGCGGTGATCGTCCGCCAGGGCGATATGCACTTTTGCGTTGTTCATGCCGACCCCGCGCTTGCGTGATTGGCAGAAATTCTCGCCCCGCGCGGCTGCTTGCGGAACTCGCCTGCCTGGAGATCGAAGCTGACCCGGATCTCGGTGCCCCGCTGCGGGTCGGATTTCAGCGCGAATCTTCCGCCGGCGAACTCTGCGCGTTCCTTCATCGTGATCAGACCCAGTCCCGGCGCCGTGCCGGACTCGCCGAGCTGGTGGGGATCGAAGCCGATGCCGTCGTCGGCGACCGCCATCAGCAGGCGGCTGTCGCAATTCTCGAGATGAATGCGGACGTTTTGTGCGCGCGCGTGCTTCGCGCAGTTCGTAAGTGCCTCCTGGGTGATGCGGAAGAGCAGCGACTGGACGTTGGAAGGCAGTTGCATGGTGAAGTGGGTGGTATCTAAGTGCACGGCGATGCCCGTGCGCAAGCCGAACTGCTGCGCGTAGTCCTGCACGGCCGGAATCAGGCCTGCGTAGTCCAGCGTCGCCGGCCGAAGGTTGGTGCAAACGTCGCGGATGCCCGTGGTGGTGTCGAGCAGCAGGGCCTGCGCGTCGTCGAGCAGCGGTTCGAGTTCGGTGAGGACGGGCGCGGGCAGTGCGCGCGCCAGGTTCGCGAGCGTGAGCTGCAGTGCCGCCAGATTCGGGCTGGTGTGGTCGTGCAGTTCCGCGGCGAACTTGCGGCGCTCGTTCTCCTGCACGTCCACCATGTGGCGCGAGAGCTCGGCGAGTCGCGTCGCATGGGCGGCACGCTCGAGTTCCAGCCGTTTGCGGTCGGAGTTGTCGGAAAGCACCGTCCGGCTCGCGACGAAACGGCCTTGCGCGTCCAGGATGGCCGTCGAACTGAGCAGCACCGGCATCGACGAGTCATTCTTGCGCAGCAGCTCGATATCCATGTTGCGCAGGACGCCGGTCCTCTTGAACGTGCGGAACACCTGCCCGAACAGCGCCCGGCTCGCCGGGCTGAACAGTTCGAAGGCCCGCATGTTCCCCACGATCTCTTCACGTCCATAGCCCAGCCAGCGCAGCAGGGTGTCGTTGACGCGGATGATCATTCCGTCCGCGTCGAGCGAGTAGTAGCCGCAGGGCGCGTTCTGATAGAGGTCTTCGATCTCGAAGGTCTTGCGCCGCAGTTCCTGTTCCGCGAGCTTGCGCTCGGTGATGTCCTGCGTCGTGCCGTAGAGCTTGCAGACGTGGCCGAGGTGGTTCTTGACGGGGACGATTGTCGTCGCGTGGAAGCGCTGGGCGCCCGAAGGCAGGAGTACGGATTGCTCGAGTTCGCACCGCGTGCCAGTGTCGATGGCCTCCCAGAACGCGGCGCGGGTGTGCTCCACCGATTCCAGCGAGTAATAGCCCAGTGCCTCGTTGAGGTCGGGCGTGCCCTGCGCACTGGAGCGCTCGAACAGGCGGAACAGTTGCGGCGACCAGCTCATCGCGCCGGTGTCACGATCCAGCTCCCAATCGCCCATGCGTCCGACGGCCTGTGCTTCGTGCAGGCGAGCCTCGCTTGCGCGCAGAACCTCTTCGGCATTGGGCGGGTCCGGAATCTCCCGGGGCATTACAACCTCACTGCGAGGAAATCGACGCAGGGGACACAAAGACGCACGGCACCACGCTCCGATCCGCGCGCGCGGAGACATTCGCGTGCGCGCCTCCGGGCGGTGCGAAATCCGGGGGGATGATTATCATTCTAGTTTGCCGGTCGGGAATGTTTATAAGAATTGCATTCGTCCAAAGCACTCGATCGGGTCTCCTGCCGATTCGTTCGTCGCAGCCGGAAGATACGGGCGTGACACGCTTGCGGTCGGCAGTCCGGGCCCAACCGTATGGTCTTCAACATCGGGAACAAACTGCGCCTGTGCGCCACGGACCGTCTTGCGTGCGGGGCACGTTCTGTTGTCATTCTGACGGCATGGTCGAAAACGGCGTCTACGCCAGATTTCGAAGCGGTCGATCATACCGGTGGGAGTATTGCGGACCTATACCCGGAACCCTGTACCAGTATGTAACGTAAAGTTTCGTGCGGATCGTGCCTTATTCGTCCGACATCGCGCGGCGAGGTGGGCGGATCAGGTAGCGTGCCGGATCGAGTGCCTCGACCAGCGAACGCTCAAGCGGCAGGGGATCGCCCGCCAGTTCGCTCGCGAGCAGTTCGGCGGCAAGCGCTGCCCAGACGAGTCCGCGCGCACCGAAGCCTTCGACCGCGTAGAGGCCGGGGTGGCGCGGAATGGACGCGAGCGGGCTCGCACGATCGGCTTGGCGTACCGACGGAACGGCGCCGACCATCGGCAACCGGTCCGGCGACGCGGGGCGGAAGCCCACCCGTCCGTCGAGCCGCGTCGGATCGAAACCGGCGGCGAAGCCCGGCAGGATGAAGTCGAGCTTGGCGAGATTCTCGCGGTGATCGGTCACGCGCAGCGACGGATCCTCGTCGTCCACCGAAAAGGTCGCGCCTGCGCAGCGCACACCGTCGATGGCCGGGCTGACGTAGCCGAGGCGGCACACGACCACGCGCGGCGCACTGTCCGCCTGCGCGGGGAGATGGCTCACCTGGCCGCGTGCGCTGCGCACGGGCAGGGCGGCGGCCTGCGGGAACTGCCGGATGCCGACGCCATTCGCGAGTATTGCCACGGGCGCCGCGGCGATCACGTCGCCGTTCGCGTCGAGGGCGCGCCAGCCCCCGGATCCCGATTCCAGCGCGGCGACCCCGCGGCCGAAGTGGCACCGGATCGCTTCCGGAAAAGCGGCCAGGTTCGCCCTGCACAGGCTGGGCGGATTGACCCAGCCGCCGCCGGAAAACCACCATCCGCCCAGCGGCAGCGGCCAGCCGGCGATGCGCGACGCTTCGTCGCGCTCGACGAATCTCAGGTAGTCCTCCGGTGCCCGTTGTGCCTCGACGACGCGCCGCTGCTTTTCCTCGTGCATCGGGTCGCGCGCCAGATGCAGCACCCCGCACGCGTCCCAGCGCACGGGCAGGCCGAGGGCGCTCAGGCGTTGCAGATGGCGCAGGCCATACAGGGCGCCGGCGCGGGTGATGCGGGCGAGGCGGTTGTCATCGAGGCTGGGTAGCGGGCGCAGCACGCCGCTGAGGTTGCCCGATGCGCCTTGTGCGGGCTCCGCGGCCGCGTCCACGACATCGACCGTCCAGCCGCGCTCGGCGAGGCGGTTTGCGATGCTGCTACCGGCGAGCCCGGCCCCGATCACGAGCGCATGGCGGGACGAGTCGGCTGCGGCGGCGTGGCTGGCGTTGCCGAACTGTGCGCGCAGCATCGCGCGCTTGCCGCCGATGCCGTTATCCCTCTCGCAGCGGAAGCCGAGTTCGCCCAGGGTGCGCCGCACCTCGCCCGTCACCGACCAGGTCGCGAGGGTCGCGCCCGGTGCGGCCAGGCGCGACAGCTCGCGGAGCAGTTCGGCCGACCACAGTTCCGGGTTCGTCGCAGGCGGGAAGCCATCGAGGTAGAAGGCGTCGGCGCAGCATTGCAGTTCGGGAATCAGTTCCAGCGCATCTCCGAACAGCAGCGTCAGGATGACGCGGCCGCCGTCGAGATGCAGGCGATGGATACCCGGCGTGAGCACCGGCCAGTGTGCCTGCAGCTCCGTCGCGAGCGGCGCGAGTTCGGGCCAGTGGGCATGCAGTGCGGCGAGATCCTCGGCGCGGAAGGGATGGCGCTCGACCGACACGAAGTGCAGACGGTCGCAGCGCCGCTCGTCCTCACGCCACGCCGCCCAGGTCGCAAGGAAGTTGAGCCCGAGGCCGAAGCCGGTCTCGGCGATCGTGAAGCGCTCGCGCCCCCGCCAGCGTTCCGGCAGGCCGTTGCCGCCGATGAACACATGCCGCGCCTGTTCGAGCCCGCCGCCACGCGAGTGATACACGTCGCCGAAGGCGATTGAGCAGGGCGTGCCGTCCTCGGTGAAGTTCAGGCGG
Organism: Azoarcus sp. CIB; assembly: GCF_001190925.1. Taxonomy (NCBI): domain Bacteria; kingdom Pseudomonadati; phylum Pseudomonadota; class Betaproteobacteria; order Rhodocyclales; family Zoogloeaceae; genus Azoarcus; species Azoarcus sp. CIB. The sequence goes on along the minus strand of NZ_CP011072.1, from coordinate 2,995,225 downwards.
GCAGGGTCGATGGGCATCGGAGGTGGCGTGAAGGGGCGGGCGAATGACGCGATGCGCGCTTCTTCAGGGACGCCTGGCGCGGCTCAACCGGGCTGCGACCCATGTTCGACCGGAACGGCGGTCATCTTCACGCCAAGAGCCTTCATCACCTTCATCACTGTGTCGAAGCGAGGATGGGCGCCGGGCCGGAAGGCTTTGTAGAGACTTTCGCGCCCGAGGCCGGTTGCGCGGGAAATCTCCGCCATGCCGCGCGCCTTGGCGATATCCCCCAGCGCCTTCAGGGTCAGATCGCCATCGTCCTGTTCGAGGATCGCAGTCAGGTACTCCGCGATGGCCTCGTCACTGTCGAGGTAGTCGGCCGCGTCGAAGTCGATCAGTCGTTCGGTCATGTTCATACCTCCTGCGCCATCCTTCGGGCTCGCTCGATGTCGCGTGCCTGCGAAGACTTGTCGCCACCGACCAAGAGCACGATGACGACGTCGCCCCGCCGGGTGTAGTAGAGCCGGTAGCCTGGTCCCACGTCGATCCGCATCTCGGAGACGCCGTTGCTGACACTCTTGTTGTCACCCAGGTTGCCTTCGCCGGCCATGCGCAGTCGGGCGGCGATGCGTGCCTTGGCGCGCGTGTCGCGCAGATTGCGCAGCCATTCGACGAAGGTCTCGGTCTGGCGGATCAGGTACATGCGTCAATTGTATCCATGTGGATACTTCAGGGCAAGCTCCGGGGCGGCATGCGTAGCGCTGCCCCCAGACAAAATGAAAAACCCGCAAGCCGTCCTGCCTTGCGGGTTTCCGGTGCCGGGCGTCTGCGTGCCCCTGCGTTGGATTTCACTCCATCCGCATCTGCGGGAAGAGGATCACGTCGCGGATGCTGGGGCTGTCGGTGAGCAGCATGACGAGGCGGTCGATGCCGATGCCGCAGCCGCCGGTCGGGGGCAGGCCGTATTCGAGCGCGCGGATGTAGTCGGCGTCGAAGAACATCGCCTCCTCGTCGCCGGCTTCCTTCGCCTTGACCTGATCGAGGAAGCGCGCCGCCTGGTCTTCGGGGTCGTTCAGCTCGGAGAAGCCGTTGGCGATCTCGCGGCCGACGATGAAGAGCTCGAAGCGTTCGGTGATCTCGGGGTTCGCGTCATTGCGGCGCGCGAGCGGGGACACTTCGGCCGGGTAGTCGATGATGAAGGTCGGCTCCCACAGTTCGGCCTCGGTGGTCTCTTCGAACAGCATCAGCTGCAGCGTGCCGAGGCCGGCACCGGCACGCGGCTCGGCCTTGAGCTCCTTGAGCTTGTTGCGCATCCATTCGCCGTCGTTGAGCTGCTCGACGGTGTAGCCCGGGTGGTACTTGCGGATCGCCTCGACGATGGTCAGGCGCGCGAAGGGCTTGGAGAGATCGAGTTCGCGGCCCTGATACACGAACACCTCGGTGCCGAGCGCCTCGCGCGCGGCCTGGCGCAGCAGGCCTTCGGTGAAGTTCATCAGGCTGCGGTAGTCCGCATACGCCTCATAGAACTCCATCATCGTGAATTCGGGGTTGTGGCGCGGGCTCAGGCCTTCGTTGCGGAAGTTGCGGTTGACCTCGAACACCTTCTCGAAGCCGCCGACCACCAGGCGCTTGAGATAGAGCTCGGGCGCGATGCGCAGGAACAATTCCATGTCCAGCGCGTTGTGGTGGGTGGTGAAGGGCTTGGCCGCCGCGCCACCGGGGATGGGGTGCATCATCGGCGTTTCAACTTCGAGGAAGCCGTGATTGACCATGTAGTTGCGGATCGACTGCACCATGCGGCTGCGCGCGACGAAGGTGAAGCGCGTCTGCTCGTTCATGATCAGGTCGACGTGGCGCTGGCGGTACTTCTGCTCGACGTCGGTGAGGCCGTGGAACTTGTCGGGCAGGGGGCGCAGGCTCTTGGTGAGCAGGCGCACTTCCGACACCTTCACCGACAGTTCGCCGGTGCGCGTCTTGAATACGGTACCGACCCCACCGATGATGTCGCCGATGTCCCAGTGCTTGAAGTCGGCATAGACCTCTTCGCCGACGGCATCGCGCGTGACGTAGAGCTGGATGCGGCCGGACAGGTCCTGGATCGTGATGAAGCTGGCCTTGCCCATGACGCGCTTGAGCATCACGCGGCCGGCGACCCGCACTTCGACGGGTTTGGCGTCCAGGGCCTCGGCTTCCTTGTCGCCGTATAGCTCGTCGAGCTTGCCGGCGGTGTTTTCGCGCGAGAAGTCGTTCGGGAAGGCGCGGCCGGTGGCGCGCCAGGCAGCCAGTTTTTCACGCCGCTCGGCGATGATGTGGTTCTCGTCGGGCGCGGTGGCGGGGTTGCTGTTCTGGTCGCTCATGAATCGAATCGGCTGGTTGCGGCGTAAAAAGGCAATTGTGGCATGCCGCGGGATGCCGGGCAAATTCGGACGGCGTGGGACGCTTGCCCCGGCTATCGTGCGTAATGCACCGGCGCGGTGCATCGGTTTTGCATTTGGCCTAAAGTGTCCGCTTTTGCGGCCGATAGAGGCTGTCATGTTTGGACAAAAATAAGCCGGAGAGTCCCCCATGAGCTCGCCCGAGAGTCTCTACGAGTCCATAGAGAAAACCTTCTGGAACTCGCTCACGAAGAAGCTGTGCAGTTTCCTGCTGCTGTGCGTGATCAATCTTGTTTACCTGGGGATTTACCGCAGCCAGCAGGCGAATATCCGGACGCTTCTCGATACCGGAGGGGTTTCGCCCGAATTGCTCGGGCAGGCGATGGCAACCCTCGATGCAGGCTGGTACCTGATGCTCGGGCTGACCGGCATCGCGCTGATCGTCTGCGTCGGACAGATCCTCTATCTGCGCCACCTGATCGTGCGGCCGGTACGCCTTATTACGGATATCTTCAACGAAATCGCGCGCGGCGAGGGCGATTTCTCGCGCAACCTGCCGCTCGTCACGCACGACGAACTGCGCGACCTTGCGGTCGGGTACAACCATTTCGCCGACAAGATGCGGCAGATCATCGGTGACGTGCGCACGATGAGCGTGAACATAGCGCGCGATTCGGTGATCGTGCGGTCGTGCGTCGAAGAGTCGGCGCGGGACGCCCGCCGGCAGGGGCAGCTGACCGAAGTCGTTTTCAGCGCGAGTACCGAGTCGACCTCCGCAATCGACAGCGTGTCGGCGAGCACCCAGCAGATTTCGGCATCGACGACCAAAAATCTCGAGATCGCGCGCAACTCGCTCGGTGAAATGCACGAAATCGCCAGCAAGATCAACGATGTGAGCGAGAAGGTGCTCCACTTCAACGCGACCGTCGACGATCTTTCGGTGCGCTCGGAAAGCGTCAAGAAAATCGCCTCGCTGATTCGCGAGATCGCCGATCAGACCAATCTGCTGGCCCTCAATGCCGCGATCGAGGCGGCGCGCGCGGGGGAAGCCGGGCGGGGCTTCGCCGTCGTTGCCGACGAGGTGCGCAAGCTTGCGGAGCGGGTCAACACGGCCGCGGTGGAGATTACCGGGAACATCGACGGCATGATCGGCCGGGTGGTGACCACGCGTGCCGAAAACGAGGTCATCAATACCGATGTGTTGCAGGCGCGCGAGGTGGTGACACGCTCGGCAACGCATTTCCGGCACATGGTCGGCGAGTTCGAGGTGACCGGCGAGCAGCTGCTGCAGATCGCGACCGCGATGGAAGAGTTGTCGGCGACGAACGCCCAGGTGCATGAGAACGTCACGGCGATCCACGACCTTTCCGGCACGGTGGCGACGCACATGGAAGAATCGGAGGACTGCGCGGTGAAGCTCGCGCGCGCGACCGAGTCGGTGCAGGAGCTGGTGTCGCGCTTCAAGACCGGCGCCGGCGAGTTCGATCACGCGGTCGATCAGGTGCGCAGCTTCCGCGACCGTATCCAGGTCCAGATGGAAGAGATGCGGGACGGCAGTGTGGATGTGTTCGACCGGCGCTACCAGCCGATCCCGGACACTTTTCCGCCGAAGTTCAAGGTGTCGTGGGGCGAGGAGTATGGCCGTCGCTGCCAGAAGTTGCTGGAGGATTGTCTGGGCTCGATTCCCGGTTGCGTCTATGCGGTGGCGGTGAACACCGATGGTTACCTCTCCGCGCACAACCTCAAGTATTCGAAGCCGTTGACGGGCAGCCGGGACACCGATCTCGCGGGCAACCGTACCTGCCGCAAGTTCGACAGCCCCGCCGAGATCCGTGGGGCGCGCAATACGGAGCCGTTGCTGCTGCAGACGTTCCGCCGCGATACGGGCGAAATCCTGTGCGATCTGGCGATGCCGGTGATGGTCGGCGGGCGCCACTGGGGCAACGTGCGCGTCGGCCTGACGGCCGAGGCGCTGATCGCGGGACGATAAGCGGGAGAACCGCCGGGCGCCGTCGCGCGCCCGGTTGCGTGCGGCGTCTGCCGCGCGTGGAGTCAGCGTGCCTGTTCGGGCAGGACGATGTTGACTTCGAGGACCTCGTAGTTGTCCTGCTTGTCGAGATGGACCTTGATGTCGTCCGGATTGACGGCGACGTACTTCGAGATCACCTCGATCAGCTCGCGCTGCAGTGCGGGCAGGAAATCGACCTTGGCCGTGTCGCCGCTGCGCTCGTGCGCGATCAGCAGCGACAGGCGGTTCTTGGCGATTTCCGCAGTCTTCTTCTTCTCGCCGAAGAGGCGGGCAAGGAAGGACATCTTACTTGCCTCCGAACAGGCGCTTGATGAGACCCGGCTTTTCGTAATTCACGTAGCGCAGTTCGCGGGTCTCGCCGAGGAAGCGCGCGACCACGTCGGTATAGGCTTCCGAAACGTCGGAGCCCTTCAGGTGGATGGCGGGCGTGCCCTGGTTCGAGGCCTGGAGCACGGATTCGGACTCGGGGATCACGCCGATCAGCGGCACGCGCAGCAGTTCCTGCACGTCCTTGTACGACAGCATCTCGCCGTCGTCCACGCGCTTGGGCGAGTAACGGGTGACGAGCAGGTGTTCCTTGACCGGCTCCTTGCCTTCCGCGGCGCGACGGGATTTGGACTGCAGGATGCCGAGGATGCGGTCGGAGTCGCGCACCGACGAGACTTCCGGGTTGGTCGTGACGATCGCCTCGTCGGCGAAGGTCAGCGCGAGCACCGCGCCGCGTTCGATGCCGGCGGGGGAGTCGCACACGATGTAGTCGAAACCCATGTGCTCGAGGTCGTGGATGACCTTCTCGACGCCTTCCTCGGTCAGCGCATCCTTGTCGCGCGTCTGCGATGCGGGCAGCACGAAGAGGTTGTCGCAGTGCCTGTCCTTGATGAGTGCCTGGTTGAGCTTGGCGTCGCCGTTGATGACGTTGATGAGGTCATACACGACGCGGCGCTCGCAGCCCATGATCAGGTCGAGGTTGCGCAGGCCGACGTCGAAGTCGATGACGGCCGTCTTGAAGCCCCGCAGGGCCAGGCCGGAGGAAAAGGCGGCGCTGGTGGTGGTCTTGCCCACGCCACCCTTGCCCGAAGTTACGACGACGACACGAGTCACGGTATGTCCTTCCTGAAAGTGTGCACTGCGCTCAGCCGAGTTGCAGCGATTCGATGTCTAGTTTCTGTTCGGCGCCGCCGGCCGTAAGTCGCACGAGAGCCGGCCGGCCGGCGACGGAGGCGGGAATGCCCTGTTCGAAGGTGCGGTAGATGCCCGCGATGGACACCAGCTCGGGACCGAAATTGGTCGTCACGATGCGGGCCTCGGTGTTTCCGTGGGCGCCGGCCAGTGCGCGGCCGCGCAGCGGGCCGTAGCAGTGGATGCTGCCGTCGGCGATGACTTCGGAGCCGTTGCTCACCCCGGCGAGGAGTACGAGGTCGCCGCCGCGGGCATACACCTGCTGGCCGGAGCGCAGCGGGCGGTCGATGTAGAGCGTGTTCCCGCCGGGTGCCGGTGCCGCCGCTGGGGGCGGTGCGGGCTGTGCGGCCGGAGCAGATTCCGGGCGCGCCTGCGGGGCGGGGGCGGCGGTGCCCTGGCGCTCACGCAGTTCGGCGCCATCCAGGATCGCCAGGCCTGCCTGACGCGCCGACGTGGCGAGAGCCTCGGGCAGGTTGCGCACGCCGACGGGTTGCAGCCGGTAGCGGCGGAACAGGCTCGCGAGGCCGACCCAGTCGATGCGTTCGGGATGCGAGCTCACGCCGGAGAAATCCAGCACGGCCGCTTCGCCGTTGAAGAAGTCGGGCATGCCGCCGAGCATCAGGTGCAGGGCGTCGGCAAGCCGTGCCGGTTCGGTTTCGCGCAGGACCGCGATGGTGGCACCGAGCGTCGCGTTGCGGAACTCGATCGAACGGGCGGCGTTGGGTGCGGACATGGGTGCGGAGAGGCCGAAAAGCTTTAAAGTCTACTGACGACAGGGGAATCGGGCAAGGCTCTCGCGGTGCATGCTGTCATGCACCGTCAGCGCCTTGCAGGGCGGTTCAGTGCAGGGTCGGGGGCGACTCGATGCTGCCGGGTCCGGACTCGAAGAATTCGTCGATTTCGTCGGGCTGGAAGCGGTATTCGTGGTTCGAAAGGTCGTCGCGCACGATCAGTTCGCCGTGTTCGGCGTAGATGCTGCGGACTTCGCTTTCGCCGAGTGCGCGCAGCATCGCGATGATCTTGTCGCGGTCGGGCGGAAAATCGTGGATCACAGGGCGCGCGTCGTACAGACGCACCGTTTCCTCGGCGAACAGACGGCCGAGCAGGGTCTCGGGGTCGAGCGCGAGGAGTTCCTCGCGCGTGACGGTCTGAGCGAACTGGTGCGCGCGCGACCACCCGTCCTCGTCGCGCGCATCCGCGCCGGGCAGCTTCTGCAGGAACAGTGCGGCGGCGGCGTCCTTGCTGCACGCGAGCCACAGGCCGGCCGGCTGCTGTTCGGACTGCTGCAGGTAATGCTCGAACACCGCGGCGATGCTGTTGCCTTCGAGCGGGACGAGGCTCTGGTAAGGCTGGTCCATGCCCTCGACGTCCAGCGTGAGCTGCAGGATGCCGTCGCCGACCAGTTCCGACAGGCGGTCGCCTTCGGGAACGTGGTCGTCGAAGGCTGCGAAGCCGCGCAGGTTCAGGGCCTCGTTGCAGTCGATGACGAGCAGGCGCACCGGGCCGTGGCCCTGCACCTGGAAGGTGAGCCGGCCCGCCTGCTTGAGGTTGGCGGAGATCAGCGCGGACACGGCGCTCATCTCGCCGAGCAGGGTGCCGACGTTGCGCGGGTAGTCGCGGCCCTTCTGCAGCGCCTGCCAGACGTCGTCGAGGCGCACGACCGCGCCGCGGATGTCGAGGTCTTCGAGCAGGAATCGGCGCACGTAGCTCTTGTGGTCCTTCATGGTTGGGCTCCTTCCCGGGCGAATAGCGCCACGAGGCGTTCGGGGTCGAATCCGGCGATGGTGTCGCCCGATGCGGTCTCGATTACCGGCCGGCGGATGACGCTGGTGTGCGCGGCCATCAGTGCGATGGCGTCTGCGGCACAGGCGATGGTCTGCTGCGCGGGATCGAGTTTGCGCCAGGTGGTGCCGCGCGTGTTGACCAGGGTCTCCCAGCCGAGTCGGTCGCACCAGCGTGCGAGCGTATCGGGGGAGATGCCGGATTTGCGGTAATCGTGGAAAGTGTAGGCGATGCCCTGTGCGTCGAGCCAGGCAAAGGCCTTCTTCATCGTATCGCAGTTCTTGATGCCGTAGATCGTCGTGTTCATCGTCATGCTGTCGTTGGGGCGGCGCTTACTTGCGCAGCGCGCGCGCCAGCGCGTCGGCCATCGCGCCGGCGGCGGCGGGGCGGTCGTTGCCGCGCGCCGCGCCGCGCGGCGTGCTGCGGTCCTGGCGCGGAGCGTCGCTGCGGCCACGCGGTGCGTTGTCGCGCGCGCCGCCGGTCGGGCGGGCTGCGGTCGGTTCGTCGCTCATGCGCATCGTCAGCGCGATGCGGTTGCGCGGGAGGTCGACTTCCAGCACCTTCACCTTGACGACCTGGCCGGCCTTCACGACGCTGTGCGGATCCTTCACGAAGCGCTCGGACAGCGCGGAGATATGCACGAGGCCGTCCTGATGGACGCCGATGTCGACGAAGGCGCCAAAGTTGGTGACGTTCGTCACGACGCCTTCGAGCATCATCCCCGGGGCGAGATCCTTGAGTGTCTCGACGCCATCGCGGAACGAGGCGGTGCGGAATTCCGGGCGCGGGTCGCGGCCGGGTTTCTCGAGCTCGGCGAGGATGTCCTGCACGGTCGGCAGGCCGAAGCGGTCGTCGGTGAATTCGACCGGGCGCAGCGTCTTCAGGAAGCTCGCGTTGCCCATCAGTTCGCGCACGTTCTTGCTGACCTTGGCGAGAATGCGCTGGACCACCGGATAGGCTTCCGGGTGCACCGAGGAGGCGTCAAGCGGGTTGTCGCCGTTGGGGATGCGCAGGAAGCCGGCGGCCTGTTCGAAGGTCTTGGGGCCGAGGCGCGGCACCTTCTTCAGCGCGTCGCGGCTCGGGAAGGGGCCGTTGGCGTCGCGGTGCTCGACGATGTTGCCGGCGAGCGTGGCGTTGAGGCCGGAGATGCGCGCGAGGAGCGCCGCCGAGGCGGTGTTTACGTCAACACCGACGGCGTTCACGCAGTCCTCGACGACGGCATCCAGGCTCTTCGCGAGGCGCGACTGGTTGACGTCGTGCTGGTACTGGCCGACGCCGATCGACTTGGGGTCGATCTTGACGAGTTCGGCGAGCGGATCCTGCAGGCGGCGGGCGATCGATACCGCGCCGCGCAGGGACACGTCGAGATCCGGGAATTCGCGTGCGGCGAGCTCGGACGCGGAATACACGGACGCGCCGGCTTCGGACACCGTGACCCGGGTCAGGCGTAGTTGCGGCAGCGCTTCCATCAGGTCCGCGACGAGCTTGTCGGTTTCGCGCGAGGCGGTGCCGTTGCCGATGGCAACCAGGTCTACCGCGTGCTTTTTCGCCAAGGCGGCCAGCGTCGCGAGCGAGCCTTCGCGGTCGCGGCGCGGCTCGAAGGGGTAGATCGTCGCGGTATCGACGAGCTTGCCGGTGCGGTCGATGATCGCGATCTTCACGCCGGTGCGGATGCCGGGGTCGAGGCCCATCGTGCAGCGTGCGCCGGCCGGGGCGGCGAGCAGCAGAGCCTTGAGGTTGCGTGCGAACACGCGGATCGCTTCCTCTTCGGCACGCTCGCGCAGTTCGTTCATCAGTTCGAGTTCGAGGTGTAGCGAGATCTTGACGCTCCACGCCCAGCGCACGCTGTCGCGCAGCCAGCGGTCGGCCGGACGGCCCTGGTCGCGGATGCCGAAGCGTGCGGCGATGCGGCCTTCGCAGGGGTGAGGCGCGTCCGGGTCGGGCTGGTCGACGGTGAGCGCGAGGCGCAGCATGCCTTCGTTACGGCCGCGTAGCAGCGCCAGCGCGCGATGCGAGGGCATGGTGGCGACGGGTTCGCGGAAGTCGAACCAGTCGCGGAACTTCGCCCCCTCGGTTTCCTTGCCTTCGATGACGGTCGAGCTGACCTGGCCGTTTTCCTGCAGCCAGGTGCGCAGCGTGCCGAGCAGTTCGGCGTCTTCGGCGAAGCGCTCGATGAGAATCTGCCGCGCGCCGTCGAGCACGCTCTTGATGTCGGCGAAGCCCGCTTCCGCATTGAAATAGCGTTCCGCTTCGGCCTCGGGGACCAGGGTGGGGTCGTCCAGCAGGGCCAGCGCGAGCGGCTCGATGCCGGCCTCGCGGGCGATCTGCGCCTTGGTGCGGCGCTTCTGCTTGTATGGGAGGTAGAGGTCTTCGAGGCGCTGCTTGGTTTCGGCGGAGGCGATCTCAGCGGCCAGCGCGTCGGTCATCTTGCCCTGTTCGGTGATCGACGCGATCACGGCGGCGCGGCGATCCTCGAGCTCGCGCAGGTAGCCGAGGCGTTCTTCGAGGTTGCGCAGCTGCGTGTCGTCGAGGCCGCCAGTGACTTCCTTGCGGTAGCGGGCGATGAAGGGCACGGTGGCGCCTTCGTCGAGGAGCTGGATGGCGGCGACGACCTGGCGGGGCTGGGCGGCGAGTTCTGCGGCGAGGCGATGTTCGATCGGGGGAAGCATGGATTCTGGCGGGCGCGTGCGCGGGCAGCGCCGTTTGTCGGGAGAGAGGGGGGCGATGGTGCAACAGGCGGGCTTGCCTGTGCAAGCGCCGCCCGGTTGCAGGGAGTATCGCGTCAGAGCGCGATCAGGCTCTGGCGTCCGACCCAGCTTTCGCCGGCGTCGAGCTCGATGCGCCGGCGCGCGGCGGCGGCCTCGACGCACAGCATGTGGCGGAAGCCGTTGGCGGGGATGTCGGCGAGCGCGGTGCAGCGCTCTTCCCAGGGGTTCCACACGACGACGTCGGGGAAACCGTCTGCGTTGATGCCCAAGCTGCGGCCGCCGTCGCGCAGCAGCAGCGGGCGCTTCACGTCGTGATAGATGCGGTCGGTCTCGTCCTCGACCACGAGGACGTCGCCGGAGTCGCGCTTGACGCGGTCTTGGTCGGCGGAGTCGCGGTAGTCGTGGCCGTAGAGGCCTTCGAGGCGTGCGTTCTCGACTTCGCGCACGCGCAGGTAGGTGTGCAGTGCCGCGGTGAAGGCGAAGGGGGCGTGGCCGGTGTTCTCGACTTCGAATTCAACGTCGAGGCGCTCGCCGTCGACGACCACGGTCAGTTCGGCGACGAAGTTCTGCGGCCAGATCGCCCAGGTCTCGTCGGTCTCGGTGAAGCGCAGCGTGACGAGTGCGTAGTCGTCACCGGTGCGTTGCTCGTTGACGACCCAAGGGCGGGTGCGCACGATGCCGTGCTTCGGGAGCTTGCCGAGTCCTGCGAACTGCGGAAAGCACACAGGGATGCCGCCGCGGATTGCCGTGCTGCCGTCATAGACGGCGGCGGGGCTGAGATAGAGGCGTTCCTCGCTGCCGGCAGGGATCCACGACAGGATCTGGGCGCCGAACAGCGACACGACGGCGCGGGAGCCCGCCTGGGTGGCGAGCGCGAGCGCCGGCTGGCCGTGGAAGTCGATGGTTTCGATGGTGGCTGGCATTGCTGGCGTTCAGTCCTGCAGCGCGAGCACGCCGAGCTTGACGGTGCTGTCCTCGGGGTCGCTCGAAAGCACGAAGCCAAGGCCCTGCACGAACTTGAGCATGCGCTCGTTGTTGGCCAGGAATACGCCGTTCATGTACAGCAGGCCCTTGTTGCGCGCGGTCTCGATGAGCACGCCCATGAGCTTGCGCGCGAGGCCGCGGTGCTGCCAGTCGTCCGCGACGACGACCGCGAACTCGCAGGATTCGCCGTCGGGATTGACTGCATAGCGGCACACGCCGACCTCGACCTCGGTCACATCGCCTTCGCCCGGAATCGTCGCGAGGAAGGCCATTTCGCGGTCGTAGTCGATCTGCGTCAGGCGCGCGACCATCGCGGGCGGCAGTTCGCGCATCGTGTTCATGAAGCGGTAGTACTTGGACTCCGACGAGAGCTTGCGCACGAACTCGACTTCGAGCTCGGCGTCTTCGGGCTTGATCGGGCGGATCGTGACGACGGTGCCGTCGGGCTGCGTCCAGGTGCTGGTGAGCTGCGAGGGGTAGGGGTGGATCGCCATATGGGCATAGCGGTCCACCGACGGCGAGATGTTCTCGACCGTGACGCGCGCGTCGACGGCGACGGCGCCGTGTTCGTCGACGATGAGGGGGTTGATCTCCAGCGTCGTGATCCACGGCAGTTCGCAGACCATTTCCGACACGCGTAGCAGCACGAATTCCAGCGCCTCCATGTCAACGGGCGGCATGGTGCGGAATTCGCCCAGCAGGCTGGCAACCCGCGACGACTTGATGAGGTCGTGCACGAGGTAGTTGTTCAGCGGCGGCAGCGCGACTGCGAGATCCTTGTTGGCTTCGACGCGGTTGCCGCCTTCGCCGAAGGTGATCACCGGTCCGAAGACGGGGTCGCGGCGCACGCCGACGACCAGTTCGCGGCCGTTGCGCTTCATGATCATCGGCTCGATGGCGACGCCGTTGATGGCGGCGTCGGGCTTGTTGCGGCGGACGTCCTCGAGGATTTCCTGGTAGGCGGTGCGTACCGCGGCAAGGCTGCCGAGATTCAGGCGCACGCCGCCCGAGTCGGCCTTGTGGATGATCGACGGCGAGTCGATCTTCATGACGACGGGCAGGCCGATCTCTTCGGCCAGCACCATTGCCTCGGTCGCGGAGCGGGCCACGACGGTCTGCGCGATGGGGATGCGGAAGGCCGCGAGCAGCGCCTTGGATTCCATCTCGTTGAGCACCTTGCGGCGCTCGGCCAGCGCGGTCTCGATGACGAGGCGGGCACTTTCGATGCTCGGCGGCTTCAGATGCGACAGCGAGGCCGGTGTCTGCATCAACAGCTTCTGGTTGCGGTAGTACGCGGACAGGTGGCTGAAGAGTTCTACGGCCGGTTCGGGCGTGCGGAAGGTGGGAATTCCTGCGGCTTCGAAGACCTTGCGGCCGTCGCGCACGAGGTCGTCGCCCATCCAGCAGGTGACGACCGGCTTGTCCGCCGTCTTTTCGATTTCGACGATGGCCTCGGCGACCGCAGTGGGGTCGGTGATCGCCTGGGGCGTGAGCATGACGAGCACGCCGTCGACGTTCGGGCCTTCCAGGACGGCCTGCAGCGTCTTCGTGTAGCGATCCACATCGGCATCGCCGAGCATGTCGATGGGATTGGCGCGCGACCAGCCGTGGGGCAGGATCGTGTTGAGCTTTTCCATCGTCCCGTCGGAGAACTCCGAGAGCGGGATTCCGAGGTCGGCAGCACGGTCGACCGCCATGACGCCCGGTCCGCCGCCGTTGGTGATGATCGCGAGGCGGTTGCCGCGTGGGCGGAAGTGCGAGAACAGTGCGTTGGCGGCGGCGAAGAGCTGGCCCATGTTGTACAGGCGGATCACGCCGGCGCGGCGCAGGGCGGCGTCGAACACAGTGTCGTCGCCGCTCATCGAGCCGGAGTGCGAGCGGATCGCGCGGGCGCCCTGCGGATGGCGGCCGACCTTGATCAGCAGCACGGGCTTGACCCGCGCGGCGCCACGCAGCGCACTCATGAAGCGGCGTGCGTCACGGATGCCTTCGACGTACATGATGATGCTCTCGGTGCGCGGGTCCGAGATCATGAATTCCAGGATTTCGCCGAAGTCGATGTCGCTCGAGGAGCCGAGCGAGACGACGGTGGAGAAGCCGATGTTGTTCGGCTTGGCCCAGTCGAGGATGGAGGTGACGAGCGCGCCGGACTGCGAGATCAGGCCGATCGTGCCCTTCAGTGCGCTGACATGCGCGAAGGTCGCGTTCAGGCCGAGCTCGGGACGCATGATGCCGAGGCAGTTGGGGCCCAGCAGGCGGATGCGGTAGCGGCGTGCGGCCTCGACGACGTGGCGCTCGAGGGTGGCGCCGCGCGGGCCGCTTTCCGAAAAGCCGGCGGACAGGATGATGATCGCCTTGACCCCGGCGCGGCCGCAGCTTTCGACTACGGTGAGGACCTTCTCCGCCGGCACGGCGATGACGGCCAGGTCGAGGCGGTGCGGCACGTCTTCGACGGACTTGTGGCACGGCACGCCGAGCACGGATTCGTGCCTGGGGTTGACCGCGAACAGGCGCCCGCGGAAGCCGGCGTCGAGCATGTTGCGCACGACCACGTGGCCGATAGAATTTTCGCGCTCGCTGGCACCGATGACCCCGACCGATTTCGGTTCGAGCAGCGGGCTGAGGTAGTGCTTTTCTTTCATTGTCATTTGCCTGGATCCAGGTTCGCCAGTGGCCGTCGGCGTGTTGTGGCACGTCGCCGGTCATGCCGTGTGAATCGTGTCCGTGGTGATGCAGTCTGGTTCACCGTACGTGAAACTCAAGTTTACCGCAGTGCACAAATCTTATTGTGACATAAACGCTAACGATATCGGATCAGTACGAACCGCAGGGCCGGCCGATCGCAGGCGGCGTGCGGCGAGGCGCCGTCCGTGCGCACACGCGGCGGCGCGACTAGAATCAACGTTCCTCAGGGCTTTTCGGGTTACACGGACACACTTTTCCATGATGAAAGATATCGCCGACTACCCCAATTTCCGCCGTCAGGCATACATAGATGGCTGCTGGTCGGATGCCGATTCGGGCGCGACCTTCGCCGTTCGCAATCCGGCCACCGGTGAAACGATTGCGCACGTTCCCGACATGGGCGCGGCCGAGACGGCGCGCGCCATCGCCGCGGCGAACGCGGCGCTGCCTGCGTGGCGACGCACGCTGGCGAAGGAGCGCGCGGCGCTGCTGCGACGGTGGTTCGCGTTGATTGTGGACGCGGCCGACGAACTTGCCGCGATCATGACCGCGGAGCAGGGCAAGCCGCTGGCGGAGGCGAAGGGCGAGGTGACGTATGCGGCGTCCTTTGCCGAGTGGTTCGCCGAGGAGGCGAAGCGCACCATGGGCGACGTGATCCCGACCGTGGGCCAGGACCGCCGCCTGCTGGTGATCCGCCAGCCGGTGGGGGTGTGCGCGGCGATCACGCCGTGGAATTTCCCCGCGGCGATGATCACGCGCAAGGTCGCCCCGGCGTTCGCCGCCGGCTGCACGGTGATCGTGAAGCCCGCGGAACAGACGCCGCTGACGGCGCTGGCGCTGATGGCGCTGGCCGAGAAGGCCGGTTTCCCGAAGGGGGTGTTCAACGTCGTCACCGGCGATCCGGTGGCGATCGGCGGCGAGCTCACTTCGAGCCCCGTCGTGCGCAAGCTGTCCTTCACGGGTTCGACCGAGGTGGGCCGCTTGCTGATGGGGCAGTGCGCGCCGACGCTGAAGAAGCTGTCGCTGGAGCTCGGCGGCAACGCGCCCTTCATCGTCTTCGATGACGCGGACCTGGATGCCGCGGTGGAGGGCGCGATGGGGTCGAAGTACCGCAACGCCGGCCAGACCTGCGTGTGCGCCAACCGCCTGCTGATCCAGTCGGGCATCTACGACCGCTTCGCCGAGCGCCTCGCCGAGGCGGTGAAGGCGCTGCGGGTCGGCCCGGGAACCGCGGACGGGGTGAATGTCGGGCCGCTGATCGACGAGGCGGCCGTCGCCAAGGTCGAGCGTCACATCGCGGATGCGGTGGGGAAGGGCGCACGCGTGATGACGGGGGGCCGGCGCCATGCGCTGGGCGGGTCCTTCTTCGAGCCCACGGTGCTGGCCGACGTGACGCCGGCGATGCGCGTCGCGCGCGAGGAAACCTTCGGCCCCGTGGCGCCGCTGTTCCGCTTCGATACCGAGGAGGATGCGATCCGTATGGCCAACGACACGGAGTACGGCCTGGCGGCGTATTTCTACTCGCGCGACGTCGGGCGCATCTTCCGCGTCTCGGAGGAGCTCGAATACGGCATGGTCGGCGTCAATACCGGGCTGATGTCGAACGAGGTGTCGCCCTTCGGCGGCATCAAGCAATCCGGCCTCGGGCGCGAGGGTTCGGTGTACGGGATCGAGGAGTATCTCGAGATCAAGTCGATCTGCGTGGCGGGCATCGATCGATGAGCGAGGCGATCGCGCTCGGCCACCCACAGCCGACGGAGACGTCGGCGTGGGTGCGGCGCTTTATGCCGCTGGTGGCGCCGGGCGGCACGGTGCTCGATTACGCCTGCGGCGGCGGACGCCATGCGCGCCTCTTTGCCGCGCGTGGCTTTCGCGTCGTGGCCGTGGACCGCAACGCCGAGGCCCTCGCAACGCTGGAGGGGGTGCCGCGCATCGAGTCGCGCTGCGAGGATCTCGAGGATGGCCCGTGGCCGCTGGTCGATGAGGTCTTCGACGCGGTGGTCGTCACGAACTATCTGTTCCGTCCGCGCTTCGCCGATCTGCTTGCCTGCGTGGCGCCGGGGGGCGTGCTGATCTACGAGACTTTCATGCTGGGAAACGAACGCTTCGGACGCCCCGCGAGTCCCGAGTTCCTGCTGCGGCCGGGCGAGCTGCTCGGATGCCTGGGAACGGGTTTCACGGTGCTGGCGTTCGAACAGGGGGTCGTGGAGCGGCCGAAAGCGGCGGTCGTGCAGCGCGTGTGCGCGGTCAGGCGGGCGGCAGATGCGGTCGCGCTGCCGCCTGCATCGGAGTGAGCTAATGCGTGGGTAGCATCCCCCGAACTTGCCGCAAGAAGTGGGCGATATGCCCCATGTGGGGCATATCCCTCTAGGCCGCGAAATGGCCGTATCGGCGGCGAAGGGGCGCGGTCATTGAGGGCGGGAAATTTTTCCATCGGTGGCACGGCGCGTGCATAGGGAGTAGCGAACCCGGCACTCGAGTCCGGGGATAAGCAGCCAACCGCCCCGGAGGCCGAACATGAATACCCCCAACGTCACCGTCCTCAATGCCAACCGTGTCGCCGGACTGAAGACGCCGTACGCGACCCGCCGCGTCCCGACGTCAGCCTTCGTGACGCTGCTCGGCGGCGCGCGTGTCCCGCGCGTCGGCGACCTGATCCTCGCGCGTGTCGACAAGCTCGGGCAGCACCGCCATCTGGAACTCGCCTGCGGACGGCGGGCGCGTCTGTACGAGGGCGACGAGATCGTCCTGGCCTATGGCAACCGTTACGCGCCCGACCAGTTCGAGGCCGAGGTGCCGTCCGACCTCGGCCCCTGCCACATGGTCGCCGGTGGCGGCGTGGCGGCGCGCGTGATCACGCGTCACGACAAGATGCGCGGTGCGACGGTGGTGCAACCGCTGGGGCTGCTGGGCGACCGCAGCGGCCGGCCGCTCAATCTCGCCGACTTCGCCCTGGATGCGCCACGCACCGACGGTCGCCGGGCCTTCACGGTCGCCGTGGTGGGCACCTCGATGAACGCCGGCAAGACCGAGACGGCATCGAACCTGATCCGCGGTTTTGCCAGTGCCGGGCTGCGCGTCGGGGCGGCGAAGGTGACGGGCACGGGGGCCGGCTGCGACGTCTGGATGATGGTCGATGCGGGCGCGCAGAGGGTGCTGGACTTCACCGATGTCGGGCTGCCGTCCACCTACCTCGCCGAGCCGCGCGAGGTGGAACGGGTGATGGGCACGCTGCTGGATGTGCTGTATGCCAGCGGCGTCGACGTGGTGGTGTTCGAAGTCGCGGACGGCCTGTACCAGCGCGAGACGGCGCAGTTGCTGAAGTCTCAGGCGTTTGCACGGGCGGTCGACGCGGTGGTCTTTGCGGCCGGCGATGCAATGGGTTCGGCCGGTGGC
Organism: Azoarcus sp. CIB; assembly: GCF_001190925.1. Taxonomy (NCBI): domain Bacteria; kingdom Pseudomonadati; phylum Pseudomonadota; class Betaproteobacteria; order Rhodocyclales; family Zoogloeaceae; genus Azoarcus; species Azoarcus sp. CIB. The sequence goes on along the minus strand of NZ_CP011072.1, from coordinate 2,978,108 downwards.
GTGCAATCCTTGCGCGCGATGGGCTTGCCCGTGGTCGCAGCGAGCGGCCTGCTGACGGCTTCGCCGCTGGCGATGCGCGAGGCCGCGCATGCGACCGGGCTCGAAGTGCTCGATCTCGATGCGCTGCGCAGCCCCGGCATCCTCGACTTCATGGGGTTTCGGGCTGCGGAAAGCCTCGCAGTGGGAGCCATGTGATGCCGGGCGCAGCGTCGGCCGTGCCGCGCATGTGGGCCGGGGCGCGGCGCGCGATGCTAGCGGGGCTGGGCCTCAACGGCATCGCACAGGCCGTCGCGGCGCTGGCCTGCGCCTGGTTGACGCATCGTTTCTTCGAAGTGGTGATCGATCAGCGCACGGGGGGCTCGGGGCTGGCGCTCGCGCTGATTGGCGGGCTGTTGGGCGCGGGGGCAGTGCTCGCCGCCCTGCGCGTGCTGGAGCGGGTGCAGGCCGAGCGTCTGGGGCAGGATTACGCTTCGGAACTGCGGCTCGCGCTGTACGACAGCATGGCCGGGCAGTCGCCGCGGCGAATGCAGGCGCGCAGCCGCGGCGCTACGATCCTGCGTTTCGTGGGCGATGTAAAAGGAATCCGGCGCTGGATCAGCCTTGGTTTGCCGAAAATTGCGGTCGGCGTGCTGAGCGCAAGCGTGGCCTTGTCCGTGCTGGCCCTGGTCAATGGCGTCATGGCCTTCGCCGCGAGCGCGGGCTTCATCGGCGCGGCGGTCACGCTGGCCGTTCTCAGCGCACGGGTCGATCCCGCCGTGCGGGAGGCGCGGCGGCGGCAGGCACGCCTCGCTGCGAACGTGAATGACAAGATCGGCGGTATCGCCGTGGTGCAGGTGTTCGATCAGGTCGCACGCGAGCGCGCCCTGATCGAGCGGCAGGGGGCGGGTCTCGCCGACGCCATGGTCGCGCAGACGCGTGGCATGGCCCTGCTGAAATCCGCTGCGGAATTCAGCTCGTCCTTCGCGACCGCTGGGGTGCTCCTCGCGGGTGCGATCGAGGTGGCGACGGGTGAGCTGAAGGCTTCGCAGGTCGTGGGCGCGATGACTGCAGTCGGCCTGATCTCGCCGGCGTTCCGCGACTTCGGCCAGGCCCTGGGCTACTGGCGCTCGGCGCGCGTGTCGACGGAGAAGCTCGCCGCCTTCCTTGCAGCGCCGCGGTTCGCGACATCGCTGCAGGACAATGGCAATGCCTCTGCGGGGCCGCTTGCGGCGTGCGGCGGGGCGGTCGATATCGAGTTCTGCGACGTGTCGAGCGGGACCGCATTGCGAAACTTCAGCGCGCGCGCCCCCGCGGGGGCCATGGTCGCGATCGTCGGACCGAGCGGGGCGGGCAAGTCGACCCTGCTCGGCATGGCGGCCCGCCTGCTCGAACCGGACAGCGGGGAGGTTCGCATCGCCGGGGCACCGATCGGGCACTATCGGTTGTCCGAACTGCGCCACGCGTTCGGCGTCGTGATGCCCGACCTGCCGCTGCTGCGCGGTTCGATCGAGCGCAATCTGCGCTATCGCTGGCCCGACGCGCCGGATGCCGAAGTCGCCCGCGTGGCCGGTCTGTGCGGCATCGACGAACTGCTGGCGGCCATGCCGGACGGCGCGCGCACGCGCGTCGCGGATGCGGGGGTGAATCTGTCATACGGACAGCGTCAACGCATCGCCTGGGCGCGGGCGCTGCTCGGAAATCCGTCCGTTCTGCTGCTCGACGAGGCCGACGCAAACCTCGATCCGGCTGCGGCACGCGGTCTCGGGCGGATTCTCGACAGTTTCGGCGGGACCGCGCTGATGGTGACGCACAGCTATGCGCGGATGATCCAGGCTGACCTCGTCTGGTACGTCGAGGCCGGACGATTGCTCGAGTCCGGCACGCCGGAAGAGCTGATGGGCCGGGTGAGCCGAACGCGGCGCCTGTTCCAGCGTGAAGCCAATGCGGCGGGGTGAGCACATGATCTGTTCGTCCTGGAGTGCACCCTCGAGCGATCCGCCTGCGGTGCTGGTCCTTGCCCCTTGTGCGGGGGCCCGGGTCTCACCGGCAGCGCCTGTCGCCAGTGGGGGCGACAGGAAGCCCGCAATCGCGGGGGGTGATGCGAGCGCGGGACGGAAGGCTGCGCCGCTGCCGGGCCGGATCGAGCAGCGCGCTCTCGAATCCGACGCGAGTCTGCAGTACGTCATGTACGTGCCGTCACGCGGCGGCGCCGGTGCGCCGATACTCGTCACCGTGCACGGCATCTCGCGCAACGCATGGGAGCAGGTGAGCATGTTCGCCCCGTACGCGGAGCGCGCCGGCGTCGTGCTGGTGGCGCCGCTGTACGAGTACCAGCGTTTCCCCCGCTACCAGCGATTAACCGCGAACGAGCGGGGCGAGAGTCCGGTCGCGATCATGGAGGCGATCGTCGACGAAGTGGCGCGCAGGACCGGGGCCAACGGCGAGCGGCTGCGCCTCTTCGGTTTTTCGGGGGGCGGCCAGTTCGTGCATCGTTACGCGATGGCCCATCCGGACCGGGTGGCCGGCTACGTGGTCGGCTCGGCCGGCTGGTACACCTTCCCGGACGCGCAGCGACGCTATCCCTACGGTTTGCGCTACAGTCGGCGCCTGCAGATGGGCGGCTTCGACCTGGAGCGGTTCCTTGCGGTGCCGGGATGGGTGCTGGTGGGCGAACGCGATGTGCAGGAGGGCACGGCGATGCGCAAGACCGAGCGCGTGATGCTCGAGCAGGGCTTGTCGCGGATGGAGCGCGGACTCCGTTGGGTGGATGCGGTCAACGCGAGGGCCGCCGAACTGGGGCTGGTGGCGCCGGTACGCTTCGAGCAGCTGCCGCGCTCGCCGCATTCCTTCCGGCGCAGTATGCGTCGCGGCGAGCTCGGGCAACGGGTGTTCGGCCACCTGTTCGGGCTGGCGGAGAGCGTGGCGTGGGTTGCGGAGTCGCGAAGCAGGTCATCTTCGGGCCCTGAAGGGACGGCCGCGGAATGAGTGCCGATTTCCTCTCCATGCGTCTAACATGCGCATGTGTCGTTCCCGGTTCGGTGGGCGATGCATGGGGGCGCGAATTGTCCGCGGGCGTGAATGCGGACGGGGGGGATGGTGCGATGACCGGAACCAGACGCGAAAAACGTGCGACGCCGATGCAATTGCGGCCGTTCAACCTGAGTCGCTGGTTTGCGCTGATCGGGCTGCTGTCGATCGCGTCGATCTCGGCGCTTGCGGGCTACCTGATCTCGGATTTCGTGACCGAGCGGATGGTCCGGCAGGAAGGCCAGCTGACCATGGAAATGGTCGAAAATCTGGTCATGACCGAGCAGTCCGTGCGCAGCCTCCTCGTCGAGCGCGAACCGGTCAGCATGGACGAGCCGGGCGGGGCGTTTTCCCATCTCGCGCTGATGCCGGGGGTGCTGAGGGCCAATCTCTACGATACGTCGCGCCGAATCCTGTGGTCGAGCGAGTTGGAGCTGATCGGACAGCAGTTCGGCGCCAACGAGGAGCTCGACGAAGCCCTCGCTGGGCGGCTCGTCGCACACGGCAAGCGCCACGAGGTCAAGGAAAAGGCGGAGCACATGCATCTGGCACGTGCGGCCAACTTCTTCGTCGAGATCTACCTGCCGGTGCGGGACACGGACGGCAAGGTGCTGGGGGCGATCGAGCTCTACAAGAATCCCGTGGCGCTGTTCAACGCCCTGCAGCAGCTCAATCGCAACATCGCCGTCGGGGCCGCGCTGGCCGGGCTTTTCCTGTATGCCGCCCTGTTCGGCATGGTGCGGCGGGCGGACCTGCTGATTTCCGAGCAGCAGCGCCGCCTGGTCGATGCCGAGACGCTGGCCGTGGTGGGGGAAATGAGTTCTGCCGTCGCCCACGGCATCCGCAATCCGCTTGCGTCGATCCGCAGTTCCGCCGAGCTGATCCTGGTCACCGACGAGGAGACGGGGCGCGAGGCGGCAGGGGACATCATTTCCGAATCCGACCGGCTCGAAGCCTGGGTGCGCGAGCTGCTCTCGTACTCGCGGCCGCTGGACGAGAAGGCCGGTGCGGTGTCGCTCGCGCCTCTCGTGGCGCGCTGTGTCGACGAGTTCGGGCGCGAACTGGTCCGGCGGCACATCACCGCGTCGTTGCAGATGCCTCCCCAGGTGTGTGCGGTGCGTGGCGATGCGCTGCTGCTGGCGCAGGTCCTGCACAGCCTGGTGGCGAACGCCATCGAGGCGATCCAGGCCGACGGGCGCCTGGAGATCGGCTGCGAGAGCGCGCGCGGCGGACGCCAGGTGGTGCTCACGGTGCGCGACAGCGGTCCCGGCATGACCTCGGAGCAGTTGCAGCGGGTGGGCAAGCCGTTCTACACGACCAAGACGCAGGGCTTGGGTGTCGGCCTGGCGCTTGCACGGCGCATCATCGAGCGCTATGGCGGCACGATGGACATCGACAGCGCGCCGGGCTGCGGTACCGCGGTGCATCTGACGCTGACGTGTGCATGACCGATTCGATCAGGCAGGAGAGAGGCAGGAGAGGGACTATGGGGCGCGCGATCCTGGTGATCGAGGACGAGGCGGTCCTCGGTAAGAACATCCGCATCTATCTCGAGCGCAGCGGCTACGACGTGCGCGTCGCCGGCAGCGCGGAAGACGGGCTGGCGCTGCTCGACGTGTTCAAGCCCGACGCGGTGATCCTCGACTTCAACCTTCCGGGCCTCAACGGCCTGGAGGCGCTGACGCGCGTGCGCGCCTTCGATTCCGGCATCCCGGTCATCATGATCACCGGTCACGGCACGGTCGAACTCGCGGTCGAGGCGATGAAGTCCGGGGCGCGCGACTTCCTCACCAAGCCGGTTGCGCTTGGCAAGCTCAAACTGTTGATCGACAAGGCTTTCGACGAGAAACAGCGTGACAGTGCGCTGGATTATTACCATCGCCGCGAGGCCGACTCCACCGACCTGGCCAGCCTGTTCGGCGACTCGCCGCCCATGGTCGCGCTGAAGAACACGCTGCGCCAGCTGCTCGACGCGGAATCGCAGTTGCAGGACACCGATGCGCCGGCGGTGCTGGTGCTCGGCGAAACGGGGACGGGCAAGGAGCTGGTCGCGCGGGCGCTGCACTTCAACGGGCCGCGGCGCGACAAGCCTTTCGTCGAACTCAATTGCGCGTCGATTCCCGCGCAATTGCTCGAGTCCGAACTGTTCGGCTACGAACGCGGCGCATTTACGGATGCGCGCGAGCGCAAGCTGGGCCTCGTCGAGACGGCGGAGGGCGGAACCCTGTTCCTCGACGAGATCGGCGACATGGATCTGTCGTTGCAGGCCAAGCTGCTGAAACTGCTGGAAGAAAAGATCGTGCGGCGCATCGGCAGCCTGCGCGACCAGCATGTGAATGTGCGCATCGTCGCCGCCACGCATCGGCCGATGGAGGCCCTGGTGCGCGAAGGCAGTTTCCGCGCTGACCTCTACTTCCGCCTGTGCGTGTTCCAGCTGAGCCTGCCGCCGCTGCGCGAGCGGGGAGCGGACATCCTGTCGCTGGCACGTCATTTCATCGGGCTTCACGCCGCGCGCTACGGCAAGAACCCGCCCGCGCTGACGCGGGAGGCCGACGCACTGCTGCTCGCGCACTGCTGGCCGGGCAATGTGCGCGAGCTGCGCAACGTGCTCGAACAAGCCGTGCTGCTGGCCACCGGGCCGACGATCGATGCGCCGCAGCTGTCGCTGTCGACCGGGGTCACGGTGCCGCCCATGCCGCATGGCGTGCCGGAGCCTGCGCCCGCAGCGCCGGTCGCGCCTGCCGCGCCGCAGACGCTCGAGGACATGGAGCGCCGCGCCCTGCTCGACGCGTTGCGCCAGACCGGCTGGAACGTGTCGCGTGCGGCCCGCGTACTCGGCATCAGCCGCGATACGCTGCGCTACCGCATCGACAAGTTCGGGCTTACGGTGGCCAGCGTGTGAGGTCGCTTACGCCTGCGCCGCGAGGATCCGCTGCGCCAGCTCGCGGATGCCGGGCGGTGTGAGGTCATCACAGGCGAAGCTCGGGGCATCCGGGAAGCGCGCGAAATTGTGGTTCTGCGAGCGCCGGTAGAGCGGGTCGTAATGCAGGTCGATGAACTCCCCGTACAGCGTGGGCAGGTCGTGCTGCCCGGCGAGCGTCTTCCACCGGTCTATGATCTCGTTGCTCTGCAGGCCGCGCAGGAAATCGATACGGCTCTGCAGGTCGGGCACGTCGTCGCCGAGATAGTCGTAGTCGCGCACCAGGAATTCGATGCGCGCGTCGCGGGTCGCTTCGATCGCCACGCAGGGGCTCGCCCGCATGTGCGCGATCAGGCCCTCGGGCAGGTGGATGCGGCCGATCTTGCGGCTTTCGGCCTCGACGAAGACCGGGCGCGCGGGGTCGAAGCCGTGCAGCTTTTCGTATAGGCAGGTCTCGAAGGACTTTTGCGTCGGCTGTGGACGGTCGGGCAGGGCGCCCAGCACCGATCCCTTGTGCGCGGCGAGATCCTCGAGATCGAGCACCTGCGCGCCGAGTGCCGCGAGCTGTTCGAGCACGCGCGTCTTGCCGCTGCCGGTCGCCCCGCAGAGCACGCGCAGGTCGAAGCGTTGCGGCAGGGTCTCCAGTTCCGTGACGACCATGCGGCGCCAGGTCTTGTAGCCGCCTTCGAGCTGGCACGCGTCCCAGCCGATGAGCCGCAGCCAGGTCACGAAGGAGCCGCTGCGCTGGCCGCCGCGCCAGCAGTAGACGAGCGGGCGCCAGTCCTTGGGTTTGTCCTGGAAGCGCTCGCGCAGGTGGCGGGCGATGTTTTCGGCGACCATCGCGGCACCGATACGGCGCGCCTCGAAAGCCGACTGCTGCTTGTAGATCGTGCCGACGATGGCGCGCTGTTCGTTGTCCAGCACCGGGCAGCTGATCGCGCCGGGGATGTGGTCTTCCGCGAATTCCGCGGGGCTGCGGGCGTCGATGAACTCGTCAAAGGTGTCCAGCTGTGCTACGGTCGCGATGCCTTTTTTCATGCCTTGTCGCGGCGCGCCGGTGTTTGCCGGGCGGCCGTCTTTCCCCTTCGGAATCCATGGATCAGATCAAACTCACGCAATTCTCCCACGGCGGTGGATGCGGCTGCAAAATAGCGCCCGCCGTGCTGTCGAAACTCCTCGCGCATGCGCCGGCCGGCATCGTCCCGCCCGAGCTCCTCGTCGGCACCGAAACCGCCGACGACGCGGCGGTGTACCAGCTGAACGAGCGGCAGGCCATCGTCGCGACGACGGATTTCTTCACCCCCATCGTCGACGACCCCTACGATTTCGGCCGCATCGCCGCGACCAATGCGCTGTCCGACGTGTACGCGATGGGTGGGCGCCCGATCTTGGCGCTGGCCCTCGTCGGCATGCCGCTCGACAAGCTGCCGCCCGAGGTCATCGGCCGCATCCTCGAGGGCGGCGCCGCGGTGTGCCGCGACGCGGGCATCCCGATCGCCGGCGGCCATTCCATCGACGTGCTGGAGCCGATCTACGGCCTCGTCGGGCTGGGCGTCGTCGATCCGGCGCAGGTCAAGAAGAACGCCGGCGCGCAGGCGGGCGACGTGCTGATCCTGACCAAGCCGCTCGGAATCGGCATCCTCTCCGCGGGGCTCAAGAAGGGCCTGCTGACGGATGCGGACTACGCCGAGATGCTGCGCTGGACGACGCTGCTCAATCGCGTCGGCGCACGCCTCGCCGGCATGGGCAGCGTGCATGCGGTGACCGACGTCACCGGCTTCGGGCTGGCCGGGCACCTGCTGGAGATCTGCCGCGGCTCGAAGCTTGGCGCGACCGTGAATTTCGATGCGCTGCCGAAAATCGCCGCCGCCGAGAAGCTCGTGCGCGACGGCATCGCCACCGGGGCCTCGACGCGCAACTGGGCGAGCTACGGCGACGATGTGGCGATGCCGGCCGATGCGCCGGAGTGGCAGCGCAAGCTCATCACCGACCCGCAGACGAGCGGCGGCCTGCTGATCGCCTGCGCCGAGTCCGGCGTCGATGCGGTGCTGGCGGCGATCCGCGCGGAGCAGGGCAGCGAGGGCCACGTCATCGGGCGCATGGTCGCGGGCGAAGCGGTGCTGCGCGTCGAGTGAGATCGATGCGGGCCGGGTGCGGACCGGCCCGGCAGGCCGATTCAGCCCTTGAGCAGCGTCCTCAGTCCCTTCCACACCGTTTCGACGATCAAGGGCTGGGCCTCGGCCGTCGGATGGATGCCGTCGGGCTGGAACAATTCCGGCTTGTCGGCGAAACCGTCGAGCAGGAAGGGAACGAGGGGCACCTTTTCGGCTCGTGCCACCTCGGCGAAGGTCTGGTGGAAGCGCCGCGTGTAGGCGGGGCCGTAGTTGGGCGGCAGCTGCATGCCTACTAGCAGCACCTTCGCGCCCTTGCCGCGCGCCGCCTGGATCATCGCGCTCAGGTTTTCGCCCATCAGCGCGGGTTGCAGGCCGCGCAGGCCATCGTTGGCGCCGAGTTCCAGGATGAGGAGGTCGGGCTTGTGGCGGTCGAGGGCCGCGCTCAGACGCGTGCGTCCTCCGGCCGTGGTTTCCCCGCTCACGGAAGCATTGATCACGGCATGGCGGAACCCTTCGCGTGCAAGTCGCGTCTGCAACAAGGTGGGCCAGTCTTCCTTCGGCCGCAGGCCATAGCCGGCGGACAAGCTGTCGCCCCACACGAGTATCGTTGCCGCCTGGGCGGCACCCGACAACAGGATTGCGAACAAGAAGGTCACGATGGATCGCAGCGGCATTGAGTTCTCCGTTCCGGTGATGCAAGTCTCGGGGCTGTCGAAGAGCGTCGAGCAGGCCGACGGCCAAGGCACGCTCAAGATTCTGCAGGAAGTCACGTTCAACGTCGCGGCCGGCGAGTCGGTCGCGATCGTCGGCGCCTCCGGCTCGGGCAAATCGACCCTGCTCGGATTGCTCGCCGGGTTGGATGTTCCGAGCAGCGGCGGCGTGCATATTCTCGGCCGGGATCTGTTCGCGCTCGGCGAGGACGACCGTGCAGCCCTGCGCGGCGAGTCGATCGGCTTCGTGTTCCAGGCCTTCCAGCTGCTGCCGGCACTCACCGCGCTCGAGAACGTCATGCTCCCGCTGGAACTCGCCGGCGCCCGCGATGCAGCGGCCACGGCAAGGCAGTGGCTCGAGCGCGTGGGCCTCGGCAGCCGCCTGCGACATTACCCCAAGCATCTTTCCGGCGGCGAACAGCAGCGCGTCGCGCTGGCGCGCGCCTTCGCGCCCGATCCGCGCCTGCTCCTCGCCGACGAGCCCACCGGCAACCTCGACGCGGTGACCGGCGAGGCGGTGATCGAGCTGATGTTCGCGCTGAACCGGGAGTCCGGCACTACGCTGATCCTCGTCACGCACGACGAGTCGCTCGCAGCGCGCTGCGACCGCGTGCTGCACATGCAGGCGGGACGCCTCGTCGAGCCCGCGGCGCTGCGGCCCGCCTGAGGCGACGGGTTCAGGCCGCCGTGCTGGCGATGCGGCGCAGCACGCGCGAGGCCGCATTGATTCCCGAGCGCACCGCCGATTCCAGCGTCGCCGGGTAATCCGAATCGAGGTAGTCGCCCGCGAGCCACAGCCCCGGCACGGGCGTCTGCGCGCCGGGGCGCGAGACACCGGGACGGCAGGCGAAGGTCGCACGCTTTTCGGTAATCACCTGCGACCACTCGAGGGGCGGCAGGCGCAGGCCGAGTTCCTGCTCGAGCTGCGCATGCACGGCCAGCAGCAGGTCTTCGCGGGACAGCGCATCGTGCGGACCATGCGCGCTGATGACGCAGGCGACAAGGCCCTGCGGCCCGCCGAGCTGACCGCGGTCGAAGGCCCACTGCGCCGGCCCGCGCGCGAGACCGATCATCGGATAGGGCAGACGCACCGTCGGCCCGAGCGCGAGGTAGACGGTCGTGATCGGCTCGCTTGGCAGCGCGGCGATCATCGCCGACAGCCGTTCGCAGTGGCCGACGGAATTCAGCAGGGCCGTGGCGTGGTGCGGCGCCGTCGCGAGCACCACCTGCGCATAGACCTGCCGCGACGCGGGGTCGCCGTCCAGCCGGAATCCGCCCTGCACCTGATGGATCGCTTCGACCGGCGTTCCGGTGCGCAGCTTGCCGCGCCGCACGGCGAGGTAGCGCGCTGCCGGTACGGGGAAGAGTTCGGACAGGTCGATGCGCGGGATCAACAGTTCGCTCGCCGCCGCGCCGGCGCCCAGACTGTCGCGCAGCACGTTTGCGAACACCTGCGCCGAGGCCTCGGCGAGCGGCGTGTTCAGCGCGGCCACGCACAGCGGCTCCCACACTAGCTGCACGAGGCGTTGCGGCTGACGCAGCTCATGCAGCAGCCCCGCCACGCTTTGCCCGGCGTCGACGCGGAAGCGCCGTTTCTTCAGCACCCGCATCAGGCGCAGCATCGCGAGCCGGTCGCCCCAGCCCAGGCCCTTGGCACTCAGCAGGCCCAACGCCAGGTGCAGCGGGGCGGGCAGGCGGGCGGCCTGTAGGTGCAGCTGCCCCGGCGTGTGCAGCGTGAGCGGCAGGTGGGCGAGCTCCTTGGGCGAGCCGCCGGTCACGCGCAGCAGGCGCAGCAGTTCGCCGTAGGCACCGAGCAGGATGTGCTGGCCGTTATCGACGCGCCAGCCGTCCTTCACGACCACGCGCGCACGTCCGCCGAGCGTGTGCGAGCGCTCGAACACGGTCACCTGCACGCCGCGCCGGGCGAGTTCGACCGCGCACGCCAGGCCGGCGTAGCCGGCGCCGATGACCGCGACCGGATGGTTCATCGCCGGGCCCGCTGCGTCGTCATGCGCGCACCCAGGTCTTGCCGGCGATCCACAGCTTGCGCACCGGCGTCAGCGAGGTGCGGCGGTCGAGCACGAGGAAGCCGTCGCTGGCGATCTCGCGCAGCAGCGTGCGGTAGATCGCCGCCATCACGAGGCCGGGGCGCTGGCTCTTGCGGTCGGCAGCGGGAAGCTGGGCGAGCGCCTGGTCGTAGAACTTCTCGGCGCGCTCGGCCTGGAAGGCCATCAGCGCGCGGAAGTTGTCGTCGTGGCGCCCTTCCATGATCTGGCTCGCCGGGACCTTGAAACGCTGCAGATCCTCGATCGGCAGGTAGATGCGGCCGCGGCGCGCGTCCTCGCCGACATCGCGGATGATGTTGGTGAGCTGGAAAGCCATGCCGAGGTCGTGCGCGTACTTCAGCGTCTGGCGCTCGCGGTAGCCGAAGATCTCTGCGGCGAGGAGGCCGACCACGCTGGCGACACGGTAGCAGTAGAGCTGCAGGCCCTTGAAGTCGAGGTAGCGGGTCTGCGTGAGGTCCATCTCCATGCCGTCGATGATCTCGAGCAGCTGCTCGCGCGGCAGGTTGAAGCGCGCGCTGACGTCCTTCAGCGCGAATCCGACCGGATGGCTGGGGGAGCCCGCATACGCCTGCGAAACTTCCTTGCGCCACCAGTCGAGCTTGGTCTGCGCGACCTGCACGTCGTGGCAGTCGTCGACGACGTCATCCACCTCGCGGCAGAACGCATACAGGGCCGTGATGGCCTGGCGGCGCTCCGGCGGCAGGAACATGAAGCTGTAGTAGAAGCTGGAGCCGCTCTTGGCAGCCTTGTCGTGACAGTAATCGTGCGGATTCATCGGATTCTCGGGTAATACACGGCGCGCCAGGCGAGGCGCGGCCAGTCGCTGCGGGTGAGGGTGGGGCGGTGGCGGAACACGTCGTGACCCACCTTCTCGATGCGTTCGAGGATGCGCAGGCCGCCCAGCACCATCAGGCGCAGCTCCCAGCCGATGCGTCCCGGCAGTTGCCTTGCGAGTGGCGCCCCTTCGAGCATCATCGCGCGCGCACGTTGCACTTCGAAGTCCATCAGGGCGCGCCACGCATCGTCGCAGCGCCCGCTGTCGATGTGGGCTTCGTCAACGCCGAAGCGCGCCATGTCGGCCTGTGGCAGGTAGATGCGCTGCTTGCGCCAGTCGATCGCGATGTCCTGCCAGAAGTTGATGAGCTGCAGGCTCGTGCAGATCAGGTCGGAGCGGCGCAGGTTGTCCGGCGTCGCTGCGTCATAGAGGTGCAGCAGCAGCCGCCCGACGGGGTTCGCCGAGCGGCGGCAGTAGTCGAGCAGTTCGGCGAAATCGGCGTAGCGTGTCTTGCCGACATCCTGGCTGAAGGCGTCGAGCAGGTCGCGGAAATACCGCAGTGGCAATCTGTGGGCGCGGACGTTCGCCGCGAGGCGGGTGAAGATCGGCGCGAGCGAGGCATCGCGCGGCGGCTGGCCGGCGCCGATCGCATTCAATTCGATGCGGTAGTCGTTCAGCCGCGCGAGGCGTGCAACGGGGGCCATGTCGCCCTCGTCGGCGATGTCGTCGGCGGTGCGTGCGAACGCGTAGATCGCCTCCACGGGCTCGCGCAGGCGGGCCGGAAGCAGGAGCGACGCGACAGGAAAGTTTTCGTAGTGGTCGACGGGCATGATCGGGGCGCCGCGAGTATACGCGAAGCCGCGTGCGCCGCCGCATGGCACGCCGGGGTAATCGCAGGAACTAAGTGCGGGGCGTCGTCGCCCCCGGTGGAGTCAGACCGTCTGCGCGTTGTCAGGCCCTTCAAGCGCGGGTGAGTCCTGGCGTTCCGATTCCAGCGGATACCGCACGACGCGATTGCGGCCGTTGCGCTTGGCGTCGTAGCACGCCGCGTCGGCCGCGATGAGGATCTCCGACGGATCGATGCAGCTACCGTCGATATGGGCCATCCCGATGCTGGCGCCGATCGAGAAATTGTGCCCCTGCCACTCGAAGTTGAACGAGGAGATGCTGTCGCGCAATTCGTCGGCGATGTGGAGCGCATCGGACGGGCTGCAGCCGCGCAGGATCAGCGCGAACTCGTCGCCGCCGATGCGGCAGATGATGTCCTGTTCGCGCACGCGCTGCTGGATCAGGAGCGCGATGCGCATCAGCAGGTCGTCGCCGGCAGCATGGCCGCACGTGTCGTTCACGATCTTGAAGCGGTCGAGGTCGATGAAGCACAGCGCCCCGTGATCACCCGCCCGGCGGGATGCCACGACGCATTCGTCGAGCTTCTGTTCGAACACACGGCGGTTCGGCAGACCGGTCAGTGGATCGTGCTGCGCCTGGTATGCGAGGAGCGCCGTGGCATCGTCGATGCGCGACTGCAGTGTGCGATGGTTCTCGGAGATCGCCCGCGCCATCGTGTTGAAGCCGTGTTCCAGCGCGGACAGTTCGTGGCTGGTAGCGTGCTCGGGAATCTCCACGTCGAGCGTTCCGGCCGCCATCTGCCCGACCCCCTTGACCAGGCGCGCCACCGGACGCGACACCGAACGTGCCAGCCTGACGGCGATCAAGGCGGTGAGCAGCAGGCCGGCGGCGAGGATCCCGAACGAGGTCCAGATGATCAGCGACTTCTCCCGCGAGGACGGACGGGTGTCGAGATCGACATGAACCCAGCCGATCGTAGGCATTCCCTGTTGGGCGGCGCCCACCTGCCAGCCGTCGACAAGTTCGTCGTCGATGTCGATGCCGCCCGACTTGATCGGTGCGATCACCGCAAGCATGTCCGGGGCTGCGTGCGGAATCGCCCCGTCCTGGACCTTGCGCAGCACCTCGGGTTCGAGCACGCTGATGCGCCCCCGGCTGACGAGCAACGCGCCGCGGTCGTCATATACCGCGGCGGCGCTTACTTCAGGCTGCGCCGTCGCCGCCTGCAGCAAGGACTGCAGGGTGGCGCGATTGCCGGAGATGACACCGTATTCTGCTGCGGGTGCGAGGAAGCTGACGATCGCATTGCCGTGGTCGTGCAGCCTCCGGTCCAGCGTCTGCGCGCCACGATACAGCACCAGTGCAGTCACCAGCGTGGCGAGCAGCGCCGCTGGCAGCAGGGCGACCAGCAGCAGGCGGTTGTGCAGGGAAAGGCGGCTCGGTTTCAATGCGGCCTCCTCTTCTCGATCGCCTCGACGAGGGTCGATTCGTCCGGAACGGGGTACAGCAGCGAACGGGCGACGTGGCGATTGACCCCGACACTGAAATACCGGGGTGCCTCCGCCACCGGAAGGTCGATGTGCCCCGCGCCTTGCTGCGAGACGAGCCATTCGCCCACCTGATGCGCGGCATCCTCCGGAGCGGTGTAGACGGATGCGATCGCTCCGGCCGTCACGTAGGCCTGCGAATAACCGAACAGCGGCTTGCGGTAGCGGTAGGTGGTGAGCAGGATCGGGCGCGCGGTGCTGGGGCTGTAGGCGAGCGGGTCGGGCACCGCGAGTATTGCGTCCGAAGCTTCGAGCAGGCGTTCGAGCGCAGGCAGCAGGCCGTCGATATCCTCGATGATCTCGAAGCTCATCGTCAGCCCCTGGCGGGCGCCGGCTTCGGCAAGTGCGCTGCGCATCGGCGCGGATTGCGGTCCGAGCAGTACGCCCACGCGCGCCGTCTTCGGGTTTGTCGCGCGGATCAGGCGGATGTGCCGTGCGAAGGGTTGGTCGAGCACGAAACCGCCGAGCTTCGCGCGCGGATGGCGTTGCTGCAGCGCCCGCAAGTTGGGCGACGAAATCAGCGCCACCAGAATGGGGGTCGTGCTTCGATCGGCGACTGCGTCGGCCGCTTCCGCGCCCACTGCGATCACGATGTCGGCACGCTTCAGGGCCGCCTCGTTGATCGATTCGCCGGTGCTGCCGGCATCGTTGAGACGGACAGAAGCCGAGGACGACACTTCGCGGCTCAGTGCGGCCGCGAAAGCGGCCTGGGCGTCGCTCCGCTTCGACAGGACGATCGCCGCCTCGAGCGCGAAGGCCGACGGAGCCAGCAGCGCCAGCACCGACAGGGCAAGGACCAGTCGCATCAAGCGGTTCAGCATGACATCCGTGGCGTGCGACAAGCGTCGCGGGGAAACAGGGCGGCGTATGCTTGCAAGAGGATTCGCTTCGGGTCGGCGTGCTCGTCCCCGTTGCGGAGGCTGCGCGCAGGAGTCTTCCGGTCCGGGGTGGTCTTCATCCGCGTCATGCGCACCGGATACACTATGCTCATCAAATCGCGCAGCTTTCCATTTAAGTCGGGTCGAGTCAATCCCGGATGTGCCCATCATAAGCTGCATGGATTTGTATCGCGGCCGTGCGGCATGGTTCCAGCCGCGGATGTCGTGCGGTCGATGCCTGCGGGATTGACGGATCGGGTAGAGGAGTGGCCGGAATGTTCGAGATCGACGACTTGAAGAAGGGATTCGGGACGGCCGGAGCGCGCGTGCTCTTCGAGGGACTGTCGCTGCGCGTGCAGCGTGGCGAGTGCGTCGCGATCATGGGCGAGTCCGGGGTCGGCAAGTCGACGCTGCTCAACTGCATGGCGGGCCTGGAGCCGGTCGATGGCGGCAGCATCCGTCTCGACGGAACCGAACTCGTCGGACTCGACGACGACGCACTGGCCGGATTGCGCCGGCGCAGCTTCGGATTCGTGTTCCAGGCCTTCCACATCCTCCCGCACCTCGACGTGGCGCAGAACGTCGCCCTGCCGCTGTGGCTGCTCGACGCCGATGACGTCGAGGCGGATAGCCGCGCCCTGGAGATGCTGGAGCGGGTCGGACTCCTCGATCGTGCCGACGGCTGGCCGCGCGAGCTTTCCGGCGGCGAACTGCAGCGCGTCGCGATTGCCCGCGCGCTCGTGCATCGGCCATCGCTGGTGCTAGCCGACGAGCCGACCGGCAACCTCGATCCCGGCCGCGCGGCGGGCGTGCTCGACCTCCTCCTCGAGTGCATTCGCGACGCCGAGGCGATAGGCATCCTCGTGACGCACTCGCGTGCCGCAGCCTTGCGCGCCGACCGCATCCTGCGCCTGACCGCCGGCGGCCTGCTACCGGAGGCCGAGGGCGCGTGAGCCGGGTTCTCGGCCGGATCTTCGTCGCCAGCCTCGCACGCCGTCGTCTCGCAACGGCGCTGTCGCTGCTCGCGATCGCACTCGGCGTCGCCCTCGGCCTGGCGGTGCAGATCATCCACGGCGCAGCACTCGACGAATTCGGCCGCGGCATGCGGCTTCTTGCCGGCGAGGCCGACCTGCAGGTGGTGGGATCGCGCGATGGCTTCGACGATGCGCTGTACGGCCGGCTCGCGCTGCGCGACGAGGTGGCCGATGCCAGCCCCGTCGTGGAGCTCGAAGCCCGCCTGCCGGGGCACGACCGTTCTCTGCGGATACTCGGCATCGACGCCCTGCGGGTCGCACATGTCCATCCGGCCCTGATGCCGGTGCCTGCCGAGGATCGGCGCGACGACGGCGCCGTGGCCGCGCTGCAGCCCGACGCGCTGTTCCTGAGCCCGGCGGCTCGGGCCGAAATCGGTGTCGCACCCGGCGACCGGCTGAACGTCCTTGCCGGCACGCGAGTCGTGTCGCTGCGCGTCGCCGGATCGGTACCGGGTGCGGGTCAGGGGCGGGCGCTGGCGGTCATGGATATTGCCGCCGTCCAGCAACTCTTCGGTCGATCGGGGCGCATCACGCGCATCGATCTGAGCGTGAAGCCGGGCGTCGACGTCGCGGCCGCACGCAGCGCACTCGCTGCCGGCCTGCCCGCGGGCGTCGACGTGCTCACCCCGCGTGCGGCAGAGGAACTGGCGGCCGGCCTCTCGCGTGCCTACCGCGTGAATCTCACGATGCTGGCCGCGATTGCCCTCGTCACCGGCGGGTTCCTCGTCTTTTCCACCCAGTTCCTCGCCGTTGCGCGCCGTCGGCAGGAATTCGCCTTCCTGCGCGCGCTGGGGCTGGAGCGCGGGGCGCTGATGCGTGGACTGCTCGTCGAAGGCGCCGTGGTCGGGCTCGCTGGCGGGCTGCTCGGGATCGCCCTCGGGCACGGCTTTGCCGCCGTCGCCTTCGATGTCGCCGGTGGCGATCTCGGCGCGGGCTACTTCAGCGGCGTGACCCCCGCGCTGCGCTTCGACCTGCCCGCGAGCGGCGCCTATCTCCTGCTGGGCGTTTTCGCCGGGCTCGCGGGGGCATGGCTGCCGGCGCGTGAGGCCCGGCACATGCTGCCGGCCCGCGCGCTCAAGTCCGGCGACGAGGCCAGCATGTTCCGCTTCCATCCGCGCCCGCGTAGCGCCGCAGCCTGCCTGGCGGGCGCCGCGGTGCTGTGCCTGCTGCCGCCGCTCGGCGGTGTCCCCGTATTCGGCTACCTCGCCGTCGCCCTCATCCTGGTCGGCGCCGTGCTGGTGTTGCCGATGCTCGTGCGGGGCGTTACAAGCGTCGCGTCCCGTCCGCGCGGGGCCTTGTGGAGGCTGGCGAACGCCCGGCTCGCGGCTGCGCCCGGGCAGGGCGTCGTCGCCGGCGCCGGGGTCGTCGCGAGCGTCGCGCTCGCCGTCGCGATGGCGATCATGGTCGCGTCCTTCCGCGACTCGGTCGATCGCTGGCTCACTGCCGTGCTGCCCGCCGATCTCTACGTCAGCGCCTCCCCGCAGGGGGCCAGCGGCTCCCTCGATCCTGGCGCGCTTGAGCGAATCGCAGCCCTTCCGGGCGTGTCGCGAACCATGCCGGTGCGCTTCGACACCCTGCGCCTCGACGACCGGCACCTCCCGGTGACCCTGATCGCGCGTCCGCTGGACGGCGGACGGCTGCTCCCGCTGGTCGGCCTGTCGGTGCCTCCCGCCGCGGGGGAGAGGCCTGCGTGGGTATCGGAGGCGATGGCCGACCTCTTCGCGCTCGGGGCCGGCGACCGCCTCGTCCTGCCGCTGGGCGGAAATCCGGTGGCCTTCCGCGTCGCCGGCGTGTGGCGCGACTACGCGCGACAGCAGGGCGCGGTCGCGATCGAGCTGGCGGACTACCGCGCGGCGACCGGCGACCTCGTCGCGAACGACGTCGGCGTCTTTCTCGCCGCGGGCGCTCCTTTCGACACGGTCGCCGCGGCGGTCCGCGACATCCTCGGCGAGAACGCGGTGACGATCGCGAGCCCCGGAGAGATTCGCGCCCGGAGTCTGGCGATCTTCGACCGCACCTTCCTGGTCACCTACGCGATGGAAGCGGTCGCCGTGCTCATCGGTCTGTTCGGCGTCAGCACCAGCTTTGCGGTGTTGGCGATCGCGCGGCGCAAGGAATTCGGCATGCTGCGCCATCTGGGGATGACGCGCCGCGAGGTCGGCCGGCTGATCACGCTCGAGGGCGTGCTCACGGCGGCGGCAGGCACCGCGCTCGGCCTGGTCGCGGGAATGGCGGTCGCGTTCGTCCTGATCGAAGTCGTCAATCGCCAGAGTTTCCACTGGAGTATGGATCTGCACGTTCCGTTCGGCGGGCTGCTGACTTTCGCCGGCATCGTGATCGCGCTCGCGGGGCTCGCGGCGCGCGTGTCCGGCTATCGGGCGATGCGCGGTTCGGCCGTGCTGGCGGTGCGGGAGGACTGGTGATGGGCTGCGGGTGGATCTGGCGTGTCCTTGCGTTCGCCGTGTGCGGCGCGCTTGCTGCGCCAGCGGCGAAGGCTGGTCCCGAGTATCCGCCCGTGCTGCCCGGGACGGTGCTGCGCTTTCCCACGGATGGCGGCGCCCATCCGGACTTCCGTACCGAATGGTGGTACGTCACCGGGTGGATCACCGACGAACGGGGCGTCGACCGTGGCTTCCAGGTCACCTTCTTCCGCGTCCGCACGGGGATCGGGGAAGACAACCCGAGCCGTTTCGCACCGCGCCAGCTCGTGCTCGCCCATGCGGCGATCGCCGATCCCGCCGCCGGGCGCCTCCTTCACGCCGAACGCAGCGAACGCGCGCTCGATCCGCTTGCCGGCGCCGATATCGGCGCGACGCGGGTATGGATCCGCGACTGGCAGCTCGCATGGACGCAGGATCACTATCGCAGCCGCGTCGATGCCGGATCCTTCGCCTTCGATCTGCGTTTCGACCCGTCTGGCCCGCCCGTCCTCAACGGCGACCACGGCTTCAGCCAGAAGGCCGCCGACCCGAAGCACGCGAGCCATTACTACAGCCGCCCGCAGCTCGCGGTCAGCGGTTCGCTGCGTGTGGATGGAGCGACCGTCCCGGTGACGGGCCGGGCCTGGCTGGACCACGAGTGGTCCAGCGAACTGCTGCCCGAGGGCGCGCGCGGCTGGGACTGGATCGGCATCAACCTCCACGACGGCGGCTCGCTGATGGCCTTCCGCATGCGCGACGAGCGCGGCGCGGCCCTGTGGTCTGCCGGCACGCTTCGCGCCGCGGGAGGCGAAACCCGCGTCCTGCGCCCCGGGCAGGTCGCCTTCACGCCCCAGCGGCGCTGGCGCTCGCCCCGCACGGGCGCCGAGTACGCCGTCGAGTGGCTCATCGACATCGACGGCCGTCGGCTGGAGCTGCGCCCGCTGATGGACGACCAGGAGCTCGACAGCCGCCGCTCGACCGGTGCCGTGTATTGGGAGGGTGCCGTGCGGCTGTTCGAATCGGGCCGCGAAATCGGTCGCGGCTACCTCGAGATGACCGGCTACGCCGAACGCCTGCGGATGTGAGGCCGTGTATAATGCGCGCGCCGCTGCAATGGCGGCAGCCCGCTTTGCGGGCACGGCGGGGCCCAAGTGGCGGAATTGGTAGACGCACCAGATTTAGGTTCTGGCGCCGCGAGGCGTGGGGGTTCGAGTCCCTTCTTGGGCACCATATGGCGCAGGCGGTCCGTGCGAAGCCGGGCTTCGGCCGCGCCAGCCTGTCATCGACAGGTATCGTCCCGCCTGCTTCGGGGCGGGAGGCGTTCGATATCGAGGGAAGGGATCGCCAGCGGCGCCTTCCCGCATTCACGGATTACGCAATGACTAACGCGCAGTGGTTCCTGCTGGTGGGCGGCCTTTTGCTCGCGATGGGCCTGACTTCGTCGGTCCTCAAGCGATTGCCGGTCACGAGCGCGATCATCTACCTGGCGGTCGGCATGCTGGTCGGGCCGACGGTGCTGAACCTCTTCCACTTCAATCCGCTCAAGGAGTCCGCGCTTCTCGAGATCCTCACCGAGGCGGCCGCGCTGATCTCGCTGTATGCGGCGGGCGTCAAGATGCCCGTTCCGGTCAGCCTGGCGCGGTGGCGCACGCCCATTCTCCTCGCGTTCGTGTCGATGGCGGTCACGGTCCTGCTGGTGACCGCGTTTTCCCACTACGCGCTGGGGCTGCCGCTGGGGGCCGCGATCCTGCTCGGGGCGATCGTTGCGCCGACCGATCCGGTGCTTGCGACCGACGTCCAGATCCGCCATCCGGGCGACCGCGACCGCTTGCGCTTCACGCTGACCTGCGAGGCCGGCATGAACGATGGCAGCGCGTTTCCCTTCGTCATGCTCGGGCTCGGACTGCTGGGTCTGCACGAGTTGGGCGAGCTGGGCACGCGTTGGCTGCTGGTGGACGTCGTGTGGGCAACGCTCGCCGGCATCGTGCTGGGTGCGGTTTCCGGTGCCGGGCTCGCCCACATGGCGCATCGCCTGCGCAGCAATCGGCCCGGGCACGGGCTGCTTGACGACTTCCTCGGGCTGGGCCTGATCGCCCTGGTGTATGGCGTCAGCCTGCTGATCAGCGCATGGGGTTTCCTGGCGGTGTTCTTTGCCGCGGTCGCGCTGCGTCAGACCGAGCGCAAGCTGGCGGGAGCGGGCCCGGATGTGCCCGATCGGCTGCTGGCGAGCGACGGTGGAGACGGGGGCGAGGGTGTCCCGGCGGCGACGGTGAGCGAGGGTTCGCTGGTGTTCAAGGAGCACCTCGAACGCATTTCGGAGGTGGTGCTCATCCTGTTGATCGGCGGCACCCTGTTCGTCGACTCATGGAGCTGGCGCGCGGTGTCGCTGGCGCTATTCCTGTTCCTCGTCGCACGTCCGCTCAGCGTGTTTGTCGGGCTCGCAGGCACGCGCACGCCCGGGAACGCCAAGGCGCTTGCCGGCTGGTTCGGCGTGCGCGGGATCGGATCGCTGTACTACCTGATGTACGCGATCCAGCACGGCCTGCCGGAAAAGCTGGCGCTCGAGCTGATCCACATGACACTGATCGTCGTCACCCTTTCGATCCTGTGTCACGGGATCAGCGTCAAGCCGCTGATGGAGCGTTTCTGGCCGGAACGCTGATCACTGCGCCGGCTTGGGGAGCGGCGAAAACTCGAGCGGCACCCAGGCGTACACGCCCTTGCCGTCCGCGCGAACATGGCCGATGCCGGGGAAGGGCAGATGCATGCCGGCGACCAGGGTCTTGCTCGCGGCCAGCGAGTACATGAGGCTGCGGCGGGTTGCGATCGCCTGGTTCTGATCGAAGTCGAACTCGATCGAGACGCCCGGCAGCGCGAACTGGACCGCATGCGAGTGCACGATGTCGCCCCAGATCAGCAGCTTCTGGCCGGACGACTCGACGGAGATCGCGCTGTGCCCCGGCGTGTGGCCGTAGGCCTTGACCGCGCGAACGCCGGCCGCAATCTCGGTGCCGTCCGCGAAGGTGCGCCACTTGCCGCGTGCCTGGTAGGGGGCGGCGATATCGCGTGCCATCCTGAAGAAATCCTGCATCTCGGGCTTGGCCGCGGCGGAGGCCTGCTGCGAAAGCCAGAAGTCGTTGTCGAGCACCGACACGTACACGTTCGCGTTCGGGAAGGCCGGCGGAGCCGCCGGATCGCCGAGCCCGCCGATGTGGTCGGGGTGCATGTGGGTCAGGATGACGGTGTCGACCTGCGCGGGGTCGTAGCCGGCGGCCTTGAGATTGTCGACGACGAAGCCGAGGGTGGGGCCGAAGAGCTTGGCCGCACCGGCGTCAACCAGGATCAGGTTGCCGCCGGTGTTGATCAGGTAGGCATTCACCGCGGTCTGCATCTTCGGGTTGCCGACGAAATTGCGCGCCAGCATCCGGTTGAGGTCTTCCGGTTCGGCGTTCTTGAGCAGCTTGGTATCGAGTTCGATTGCGCCGTCATACAGTGCGGTGACCTCGAACTGTCCGACCATGGTCCGGTAGTAGCCCGGAACCTGGGTCTTCACCATGGGGGCTTGCGCCTGTGCCGGGGCCGCCGGCACAAGGGCGAACAGCGCAGCACTCACGGCGAGGATTCGCTGGAGGCTCTTGTACATGGACTTCTCCTGTCGGTTGGGGCGATGAGCGCGTCATCGAGGATAGCGTAAAACGCGCTCATCGCAAGGCGGGCGGCGGCACGCGCCAGCCGCCGGTCATTCCAGTCAGCGGGTGATCGGCTTGTAGCGGATGCGCTTCGGCTTCGCGCCTTCCTCGCCCAGCCGCTTCCTCTTGTCTTCCTCGTATTCCTGGTAGTTGCCCGCGAAGAAAGTCCACTGGGAGTCGCCTTCCGCCGCGAGGATGTGCGTGCAGATGCGGTCGAGGAACCACCGGTCGTGGCTGATGATCAGCGCGCAGCCGGCGAACTCGAGCAGCGCGTCTTCCAGCGCACGCAGCGTCTCGACGTCGAGGTCGTTCGACGGTTCGTCGAGCAGCAGCACGTTGCCCCCGGAAATCAGCGTCTTGGCCAGATGAAGGCGGCCGCGCTCGCCCCCGGACAGGTTGCCGACGAGCTTCTGCTGATCGCCGCCCTTGAAGTTGAAGCGGCCGATGTAGGCGCGACTGGGCATCTCGAAGCGGCCCACGGTCAGTACGTCGGCGCCGTCCGAGATGGCCTCGAACACCGTCTTGTCGTTCGCCAGTCCCTCGCGCGACTGGTCGACCGCCGCGAGCTTCACCGTCGAGCCGATCGTGATGTCGCCCGTATCGGGCTGGTCGCGGCCCTCGATCATCTTGAACAGCGTCGACTTGCCGGCGCCGTTGGGGCCGATCACACCGACGATCGCGCCAGGCGGAATGCTGAAGTTGACCTTGTCCATCAGCAGCTTGTCGCCGAAGGCCTTGGTCACCCCGTTGAATTCGATGACCTTGTCGCCAAGACGCTCGCCAGGCGGGATGAAGATTTCCTGGGTCTCGTTGCGCTTCTGGTACTCGACGGTGGCCATCTCCTCGTAGCGTGCAAGGCGGGCCTTGGACTTCGCCTGGCGGGCCTTCGGGTTCGAGCGCGCCCATTCAAGCTCGGTCTTCATCGCCCTCATGTGGGCGTCGATCTGCTTCTGCTCCTGCTCGAGGCGTCCTTCCTTCTGTTCCAGCCAAGAGGAATAGTTGCCTTTCCACGGGATGCCGTGGCCGCGGTCGAGTTCGAGAATCCACTCGGCCGCGTTGTCGAGGAAGTAGCGGTCGTGCGTGACCGCGACGACCGTGCCGGGGAAGCGCGTCAGGAACTGCTCCAGCCACTCCACCGATTCGGCGTCGAGGTGGTTCGTCGGTTCGTCCAGCAGCAGCATGTCGGGCTTGGACAGGAGCAGCTTGCACAGCGCCACGCGGCGCTTCTCGCCACCGGAGAGATTGCCGACGAGGGCGTCCCACGCCGGCAGGCGCAGCGCATCGGCGGCGATCTCCATCTGGTTCTCGATATCGGAGCCGGCTGCGGCGAGGATGTTCTCGTATTTCGCCTGTTCCTCGGCGAGCTTGTCGAAATCCGCATCGGGTTCGGCGTAGGCCGCGTAGATCTGTTCGAGTCTCACGCGCGCCTCGACGATCTCGCCCAGGCCGGACTCGACCTCTTCCTTGACGGTCTTGGCGGCGTCGAGCTGCGGTTCCTGCTGCAAATAGCCGATGCGGATGCCCGCAAGGTGCTGCACTTCGCCCTCGTATTCCTTGTCGGCGCCGGCCATGATGCGCAGCACCGTGGACTTGCCCGATCCGTTCAGGCCGAGCAGGCCGATCTTTGCGCCGGGGAAGAACGACAGGGAAATATCCTTGATGATCTGCCGCTTGGGCGGCACGACTTTGCTCACTCTGAGCATCGACATTACGTATTGGGCCATTGGGTCGCTTTTTTGTTTCGGTCGAACCGATATGATGAAGTGCGCAAAGGATACCTCAAGCCCGCCGGTGCTTGCGCTGTCGCGGAAGTGAGAAGGAATCCCGCGTCGCCGGCCGATGTGGTCTCTATCATTTTGTTACATGATGGCCACATGGGGTGCGTTGCTGTTGCGTGCCTCAGCCCCCGACGGATCGCGAAATGCACGATGCCCAGGATCAGGGTGCCAGTACCGCACCGACGCGCAGTTGGTCGCCCGTAGGGGTGGCATTCATCGCAGTTGCACTCTCCTGTGCGATCGCTGCGGCTTTCGTCGTCTGGCGCCACCTCGGCGAACGTCACGAAGAGCAGGTGTACGCGCATGTGGCGAGCCATTCCGCCGAAGTGGTCCTGAAGGTCAGCGAGCGGTTCCTCTCCTATCGCATGCTGTTGCGTGGCGGGCAGGCGTTTCTGCGCTCAAGCGACGACCTCGATCTTGCCGTGTGGCGGACCTACCTGCAGCGGCTGTCTTTCCAGGAAGACTTTCCGGGTGTGCAGGGAATCGGATTTGCCCAATGGATATTGCCGGGCCAACTCGAGGCACACACGCGGGCCATGCGCGAATTCGCCAGCAGCGACTACAGGGTGTGGCCCGAGGGGCAGAGGGAGTTCCTGAGCAGTATCGTCGTGCTGGAACCGGCCGACTGGCGCAACGCACGCGCGATCGGCTACGACATGTATTCCGAACCGGTCAGGCGCGAGGCGATGGATCGGGCCGTGCGGTCCGGCGAAGCGGCCCTGAGCGGAAAGACCATTCTCGTCCAGGAAACGGAAACGGATGTGCAGGCGGGCGTTCTGCTCTACATGCCGTTGTTCGGCGACGGGATGCCGGTCGCAACGGAGGCCGAACGCTGGGCCGCGCTCAGGGGGTGGGTTTACCTGCCGTTCCGGATGGCCAGCCTGATGCGCCAGATGCTGGACCAGCATTCCGGGCAGATCCGCATGCAGGTGTACGACCGTATCCACACACCGGAAGCCCTGCTTTACGACAGTCATCCCGGAATGCCGGAATCCGGGTCGGGGCGGGGCAGTACCGAGCGCGCGACGCTCGGCGGGGTCGAGTGGATCATCCGCCTCGAGGCCCTGCCGTCGTTCGATGCCGAACATGACATCCGCCAAGCGGAATTCGTGTCGGTCGTGCTGGTCGGCGTCCTGCTCGTCGTAACGGCCCTGTTCTTCGTGATTACCCGCGAGCGGGCGGCGCGACTGGCGCGGACCACGGCATCATTGCGACGGAGCGAGGCGAAGTACAGCGCGCTCGTGAATCTTGCCCACGACGGCATAGCGGCGACCGATGCGGATTTCAGGCTGACCTTCGTCAATCCCGGATTCGTTGCGCTCGTCGGGCGGGAGGAATCGCGATTGCTTGGACAATCGCTGGACGAGTTATGGGCCGATGGCGGAGGCGAACGTCGCGAAGTCATACTGGCCCGCCTTGGTGAAGGGGAAAGCAAGCGCTACGAGGTGCGATTGACGCGCGGCGACGGCCGGCAGCTCACCGTCCTCGCCTCGCTGGCGCCGCTCAACGACGGCTGGGGCCAGATGAAGGGCGTCATCGCGCTCCTGTCGGACATCACCGAGCGCAAGGAGGCCGAGCGGCGCATTGCGCACATGGCCACGCACGACATCCTGACCGGTGCCGTGAATCGGCTCATGTTCGGCGAACTATTGGGATACGCGCTCGTCCAGGCACGGCGCTCGGGGCACCGGTTTGCACTGCTGTTCATCGACCTCGACCACTTCAAGCAGGTCAACGACGAACTGGGGCACCATGTCGGCGACTTGCTGCTGTGCGAGGCGGTTCGGCGCATGCAGGGCTCGATCAGGTCGTCGGATGCGCTGGGACGGCGGGGTGGGGACGAATTCGTCGTGCTGCTGCCCGAAATCGGCGCCGACAAGGACGCCGAGATCGTTGCGGAGAAGATCCGCAGTGCGCTCGAAAAGCCGTTCGTGCTGGAGGGGCGCGAAGTGCGCATCTCGTCGAGTATCGGCATTGCTCTCTATCCCGAGGACGGCAACGACGATCACGAGCTGATGTGTCGTGCCGACGAGGCCATGTACCGGGCGAAACTCGGCGGGCGCAATCGCGCATGCCGCGTGCGTTAGCGCTGGGGTACGACCGGACGCGCGCTAACCGACGGCGACCAGCGCGATCAGGTCGCCCTCGTCGATCAGGTCGCCTTCATCGACCTTGACCTCGACAATGGTGCCGGCTCGGGGCGACGGGATGTCCATCGCGGTCTTGCCGGTTTCGAGGACGATCAGCGGTTCGTCGTAGCCGATGGATTCGCCGGCCCGCACCAGCACGCTTTGCACGAAGACATCCTCGGTGCGGCAGTTTCCGCAGCTGTCCCAGCATTCGGGGAACTTCGGCATGCGGATTTCGACGACCTGAGCCGCCACGGTCATCGTTTGCCGGAGGTGGTCGAAACGGCGTCGACGAACATCACCGACTGGAAGGTGCGCTTGAGCAGCTTGCTGTAGAACTGCTCCATGGTCACGCCCTCGTCGAACTGGACCATGTCGCCGCGCATGATTTTCATCCGCGCGGTCGCGATCCAGTAGCTCTTTCCGGCCTCATCGACCTCGATGTAGGTGTACTCGTTGGCGTCGATCGAATCGAGTGCAACACCGGTGCGGCGCAAGGCCGCGGACTGTTCCGCGCCGGGCCGGATCAGCTGCAGCGCGGCGCCCGGCGATGGGTGCCCCGGGGGCGGTGCAGGATGGGCGACTCCGGGCGCCATTGCCAATAGCGCCGTCAACAGGGGGAGGGACAAACGTGCGGCGGCGTGCACAGGGGACACGACCGTCCGGCGAGGGAGTTCCATGCTTCGATCCGGCTTGCTGCGAGTACGTGGAAGTGTACTCCTGCATGGCACGCTTGTGCATGCTGTCCTTGTAGCCTCTCGTAACCGCCAGTCATCCGGCGCCCTGCGCCGGACGCCCGCTCCCTGCTCGACCTCACTTCTCGACGAATGCGCGTTCGATCACGTAGTCGCCCGGCTCGCCGATGTGCTTCGAAATGTGGAAGCCGCGCGAATCGAGCAAGGTGCAGCAATCCTTGAGCATCGCGGGGCTGCCACAGATCATGGCGCGGTCGACGGCGGGATCCAGCTCGGGCAGTCCGATGTCGCGGAACAGCTTGCCGCTGTTGATGAGGTCGGTGAGGCGCCCCTGGTTCTCGAAGGGTTCGCGCGTGACCGTCGGGTAGTAAATGAGTTTGTCGCGCACGAATTCCCCAAAGAATTCGTGTTGCGGCAATTCCTCGGTGATGAAATCCCGATATGCCAGCTCAGACACGGTGCGCACCCCATGGATGAGAACGACGCGCTCGAAGCGCTCGTAGGTTTCGGGATCCTGGATCACGCTCATGAAGGGAGCCAGCCCGGTGCCGGTCGAGAGCAAGTAGAGGTGCTTGCCCGGCTTGAGGTCGTGCAAAACCAGGGTGCCGGTGGGCTTCTTGCTGACGACGATCGGATCGCCTTCCCTCAGGTGCTGGAGACGTGAGGTCAGCGGACCGTTGGGCACCTTGATGCTGAAAAATTCGAGGTGCTCCTCGTGGTTCGGGCTCGCGATGCTGTATGCACGGGTCAGCGGACGGCCTTCGACTTCGAGCCCGATCATCACGAACTGGCCGTTCGTGAACCGCAGCGCGCGGTCGCGGGTGGTACGAAAGCTGAAGAGGGAATCGTTCCAGTGGTGCACGCTCAGGACGCGCTCGGTCGCCAGGTTGCTCATCTCGGGTCTTGCTCCGCTCCGGTTTCAGATGGTGCGATTCTAGTTACTCCTTTTAATCTGATGAGTGGATAATTCAAATAATGAATATCTGAGAAATCGATATGAGGCACACCCTCAGGCAGCTGGAAATCTTCGTTGCAACGGCACGCGCGGGCACGGTGTCGAAGGCCGCCGAGCAACTCTCGATGTCGCAGTCCGCCGCGAGCAGCAGTCTCGGCGAATTCGAACGCCAGTTCGATGTGCGCCTTTTCGATCGTGTCGGCAAGTCGCTGCGCCTGAACGAGCTCGGTCAGCGCCTGCTGCCGCGCGCGGTCGAGCTGATCGCGCGCGCAGAGGATATCGAGGACCTGCTGCAGGGCGGCATGGGCTTCGGCAGCCTGAAGATCGGCGCGACGCTCACGATCGGCAACTATCTCGGCACGCTCATCGTGGCCACCTTCCTGCAGCGCCATCCCGAGAGCCGCATCCACCTGAGCGTGCACAACACGGCAACCATCGTCCAGCAGATCGCGGGCTTCGAGCTCGACATGGGCATGATCGAGGGCAGTTGCCATCATCCCGACCTCGAAGCCGTGCCCTGGCTGGAAGATGAGTTGGTGGTGTTCTGCTCACCCTCGCACTCTCTGGCGAGCGGGCGCCGGGCGAGCCTCGACGAACTCACCCGGCAGCCGTGGATCCTGCGCGAAATCGGTTCCGGCACGCGCGAGACCTTCGATCAGGCCACGCGCCACATCGCGGCGCGCATCGACGTGCGCCTGGAGCTGGAGCATACGGAGGCGATCAAGCGGGCGGTGGAGTCCGGGCTGGGGATCGGCTGCATTTCGCGCCTCGCGCTGCGGGAGGCGTTCCGGCGCGGCAGTCTGGTGCCCGTCGATACGCCCGAACTGGACCTGCAGCGCTCCTTCCATTTTCTCTGGCACCGTCAGAAGTTCACGACGCCGGGCATGCGCGCCTTCATTGCCCTGTGTCGCGAGATGACTGCCGGCGCACGCACCAGCGACGAGATTCCGCTCGCCTACATCCCCTGATCTTCCGGGGCCGATCGGCCCCAAGGTCGTCCGCGGACGTGAAAAGGGCGCCTCGCGGCGCCCTGTGCGACTCGGTATCGACCGGCTCAGCCGGCCTGTCCGGCCGTGCCGCCGTGACCGGTCGCCAACGGTGTCCCCGGCTCCGCCTCGGGCATGTAGGAGGCGACCTGGCAGGCGATGGAGGCGAGGTAGGGCACGCATTGCAGCCCGAGGATGCCGACCCACAGCTGCACCTCAAGGTCGTCGTAACCGCGCTGCAGCACCAGCACGACGGCGCCCAGCACCAGCGCGAGCAGCAGGCCGATTTCCTCGCGCAGCGGCGAGAAGAAGGCGAGGGTGCCCTTGTCCTTCCACCCCTTGGGCGTGCGCACGAATTCGCCGTGCCGCTTGATGAGACCCGCGAACACACCGCGCGCGATCGCATGGGCGAGGCCGACCGACAGCACCGAGGCGCCGAGGATGTCCTTCCATGGCGCATCCATCGTGCGCCGGTACAGGATCGGGCCCAGACCGGCCTTGAACGCCATGAAGGCGAGGATGGGCAGCGCCAGCGAGGTCACGGGCAGGCCGAAGGCCTTGGGGTAGAACAGGATGCCGACTGTCCATGCCAGACTGGCGAACGCGAACACGAGCTGCAGCGCGTCGCCGAGCCACGCGAACCAGCCGGTGAGGAAGTGGTAGCGCTGGGCGAGGTTGAGTCGGCTTGGGCCGATCATCGCGGGCAGGTGGTGCTTGAGGATCTGCATCGCGCCGAAGGCCCAGCGGAAGCGCTGGCTCTTGATCGCCGGGAAGTCCGCCGGCGTCAGGCCGCGGCCGAGAATGTGGTCGACGTAGCGAGTGTCGTAACCCTTTTCGATCAGACGCAGACCCAGTTCGGTGTCCTCGCAGATGCACCATTCCGACCAACCGCCGACGTCGTCGAGCGCGAGCCGGCGCACGAGCGTCATCGTGCCGTGCTGGATCAGCGCATTGCGCTCGTTGCGGTGGTGCATGCCGATGCGGAAGAAACCGTCGAATTCCCAGTTGCACATGCGTCGGAAGGGATGGGTCTCCCAGTCGCGGTGCGCTTGCGGCGCCTGGACGACGGCGACGTCCGGGACGTCGAAGTGCGGGATCAGGCACGACAGCCAGTCGGGCGACACGACGTAGTCCGCATCGACGACGCCGACGACTTCGGCGCGCGGGTCGGTCTGGCGCAGGCCGAAGTTCAGCGCACCGGCCTTGAAACCGGGCCAGTTATCCAGATGGTAGAAGCGGAAGCGCGGCCCCAGTTCCGAACAGCGCTTCTCCAGCGGCTTCCACAGCGCCTCGTCCTTGGTGTTGTTGTCGAGGACGAGGACCTCGAAGTTCTGGTACTTCATCGCCGCGAGGCTGTCGATGGTCGCGATGACCATCTCCGGCGGTTCGTTGCAGCAGGCGAGGTGGATCGAGACGAAGGGTTCCCTGTCCGCATCGTGCGGAGGTAGGGGCAGGAAGCGGCGGTTCCACTTGCGCTTGAACAGCACCTCGCCGAACTCGAAACCGTGGGACAGTAGCACCGCGATCGTCAGCATCGTTGCGCCGATCAGCATCGCAAGGCCAATGAGGTCGCGCTGGGTGAGGTAGTAGTCGGCCGGCACGTTGATGCCGATGACGAGCGTCGTCGCACAGGCCTGCACCAGTGCGGCCAGCCATAGGCGTCCCAGCACGCTCCAGTCGCGCAGCAAGAACGCGATCAGGAACATCGGCAGGAAAGCGATCAAGCCCGCGGTGCGCGCCTTCTCGTGCCAGCGCACATCCTTCACGACGAGGCCGTCGAGCGCAAATTTCGCGTGACGGTCGGCATTGAACATGCCCCAATACGCGCCGGCCCAGCCTTCGATCTCGATCTTCCATGGCTGGTCGATCGCTTCCATGATGTAGTAGTCGAGCGTGGCCGAACGCGGATGCGCAAGGAACTCGCGGATGAAGCGCGCCTGGTTTTCGGCCGAGGCGATCCCCTTGGTGTCGCCACCACCGAGGCTGTCCATGACCGGCCCGCGGCTGGGCCAGCCGATTTCGCCGATGACGATCTTCTTCTTGGGGAAGCGCTTTACGAGCTCGTCATAGCGCATGAGGGCGTAATCGACGGCATTCTCGACCGGCACTCCCTCGTGGTAGGGCAGGAGATGCACGGTGAGGAAATCGACGCTGTCGGCAAGCTCGGGATTCTTCAGCCAGACGTGCCAGGGCTCGGCCGTCGACACCGGCTTCTTGGCTCGCCGCAGCGCCTTGCGCGCCTTGTCGAGGTGAACGGCGAGTTCCTTGACGGTGAGGTCGCCGCGCAACAGGACTTCGTTGCCGATGATGACCCTGTTGACGTGCGTATACTTGCGCGCCGATTCGATGACCGCGTCGACTTCCTTCGCGTTGTTTTCCTCGTCGGGGCCGATCCACGCGCCGGCCATCACGGTCAGTTTGCGATTGAGCGCGAGCGGAACCATGGAGGGATTTTCCAGGCTGCCGTAGGTGCGGATGTGTTCGGCGGACTGGGAGAGCAGATCGAGGTCGGCCCCGATCTCGGCTTCGCTCGGATAGGTGCCTTGCAGCGGATTCTGGTCGCGCTGGAAGGGACTGTAGGCGTATCCGTGGATGCTGTTGGCGGCGCCGACGAATGCGGTGCCGCGGTTCCAGCGTTCTGCGATCAGGTACTGCGCGCCGGCGACGATTCCGGCAAGTATCAGAGCTACGACAATTCGGTAAATCAGCGAAGCCGCATTTTTCATCAGGATCAATGTCCCTCGAGGACTGCATCAAACACCGCGGCACCGGCGCCCGGCGGGCCAGGCACCGGGCCTTGCGGTGCAATAGAATACTTCAGGCTATGCCAGAATTCGCACATACGGGCCCGTACAGCTGTTGGCCGCGGAGTTTATGCGGTTTTTCTTCCGCTTAGCAAAGAGAATGTGGGTTAATTTGCAACACATTACCGCCCCGTTTCGGGGGTATTGATTAATAAGGAATAACGGCGTTGTCAGGAAACGAAATGCGGTGGTTCGGTGCCGTCGGGCGACTGGTTTGGGTGAGTTCGATCGTGCTGGCTGCGGTCCTGCTGTTGCGCTACGCAGTCCTCGAGGCGGGCGTGTTCCCGGCCGACTGCAAGCCGCAACTCGCCGACGGCCCGGAGGGGCTGTGTCTCGCCAAATGGGCGCTCGTTCAGATGTTCATGCAGCAGCGGCTCGGGTGGACGAGCCTGATGCTGGGCGTGCTCGCCTTCGTGTCGCGCCGGCGGTCCGTCGCTTGGGGCGGATGGCTCACCGGGATCGCGGGGCTCGTGCTCTACAGTTTCGATTACGCTGCCGTCGGTGCCTTGTTGTCGCTACTGGTCCTTGCGCACGATGGTGCGCAGGCACGGCGCGGCGAGGATCAGGCCGGTCGCGAGCCACGCGATGGCCTGCGGGTTGAGGGGCTCCGGTAACCAGCGGCCGACGACGCACGCGGCGATCACGAGGCTGCACACCTTTTCCTCGACGCCGAAACGGGTCGCCGTCCACCATCCGGTGACGCCGAATACGAGGGCAGGGACGAGGTACAGGAACACCGGGAAGTCGCGGTAGCGCGGGTCGGCGAAAAGCAGCAGGGCCGCGACCGCGGCGGCGAACAGCAGGAATCCTCGCAACAGTCCGAGCCACTGTCCGGCCGCGTGGCCGGTCACGCAGCCCGCGCGAACGGCGGCCCAGGCCTCGCTCGCCGGGGCGATGGGCGCTGCGCCCGACCAGCGCGAAGCGGTCAGGGCCGTCATCAGGCTCAGGGCACCGATGCCACCGAGCAGCCACCATTCGAAAGGGTCGCGCCAGGCGAGCTGCGCATGTTCCCATCCGAGGACCGCGGCGAGCCCGGCGACGGCGCCGGTTGCGCCCAGTGCGGCGCGGCGCAGTGCGCTCCCTTTCGTGCCGAGCGTCAATAGCAGACACAGGGCAGCACCCAGCGCAGCGCCGGCCAGCGGGGCGCCGACTCCCGAACGTTCGGTGACGGGGCCGGCGAGGGGGAACTTGGGGGTCAGGTCGGTGCCGAGCATGCCCCAGTAGCCGCCGACCGTGCCTTCGAGTCGTCGCTTCCACGGCTGGTCGATGGCTTCGATGAGGTTGTAGTTCCAGCCCTTCTCGTGCGCGACATGCACGAACTCGCGGATGTAGCGCGCCTGATTGACCTGGGAGGGCTCCGAGCCCTGGCGCTGCCGTCCGGCGCTGGGCCAGCCGGTTTCGCCGATCATCAGCGGCTTGTCGAAGTGTCCGCGGACCTCGTCGAACACCTCGGCGACGTGGGCGACGGCGCGGTCGATCGCGACCGGGTGGTCTTCCCAGAATGGGAGAATGTGAACCGTGACCCAATCGACCGACTCTGCGAGCTTCGGATGCTGGAGCCAGAATTCCCAGACGTCCGCATACGTCACCGGCACCTTCGCGCGGGCGCGCGCATACTCGATCAGTTCGCGCATCTCGGACTCGGTCCGCTCGCGGCGCAGCAGCACCTCGTTGCCGACGATCAGTACGCGGACGACATCGGCGTAATCGTTGGCGATCGCGATCGCGTGGTCGAGCTGCTTCAAGTTGCGCTGGGGATCGGCATTGACCCAGGCGCCGAGCAGCACCTTGAGGCCCACCTCGCGCGCCACCGCCGGCACCTGGTCGAGACCCTGGTCTACCGAATAGATGCGCACGCACTCGGTGATCTTCGCCAGCGCGACGAGGTCAGCTGCGATTTGCTCGCGCGAGATCATGAGCTTTTCGTCGAAGGGCGTCTGGCCCGGAAGCCGGTAAGGGGCGTAGGAGACGCACTTCAGCCGTTCGCCATCCGCGAGCTTGAGGTCATGCATCGGCACCGGCCGGGTCTGCTGCACGAGCACGATGCCCAGAACCAGCAGGACGACCAGGCTTGCGACGAGCAGGCCGAGCCAGTTGCGGTCATTCGGCGGCGACGGGATGTGCTTGGGCATGGAAATGCGTTCGGGGTCGGATCGTGATGGTCGAAAAAAAGCCACGCCGGTGTGGCGTGGCTTCCGTGGGCGAGAAGCGGCGCGATTTTAGCCTGCGTAGTCTTCCATCGGTACGCAGGCGCAGAACAAATTGCGGTCTCCGTACACGTCGTCGATGCGATTGACGCTGGGCCAGAATTTGTTCTCGGCGACCCAGGCCAGGGGGAAGACCGCCTGTTCGCGGGTGTAGCTGCGCGTCCAGTCGCCGAGGAAGTCGGCCTGGGTGTGCGGCGCGTTCTTGAGCGGGTTGTCCTCGGCGGCCCAGCGACCGGCCTCGATCTCGCGGATCTCGTTGCGGATGGAAATCATCGCGTCGACGAAACGGTCCAGCTCGCCCAGGTCTTCCGACTCGGTGGGCTCGACCATGATCGTGCCGGCCACCGGGAAGGACATCGTCGGTGCGTGGAAGCCGTAGTCCATCAGGCGCTTGGCGATATCCACCTCGCTGATTCCCGTCGCCGCCTTGATTGGGCGGACGTCCAGGATGCACTCGTGCGCGACGCGCCCCTGCGAGCCCGTGTACAGCACCGGGTAATGGTCGGCGAGCCGGCTGGCGACGTAGTTGGCGTTGAGGATCGCCGCCTGCGTGGCCTGCCGGAGACCTTCTCCGCCCATCATCGCGATGTACATCCACGAGATCGGGAGGATGCTCGCCGAGCCGAAGGGCGCAGCGCTGACCGCGCCCTGGCCCTTGTTCGGGCGGTCCTCGCCGCCGGTCGCGGCAACGACGTGATCGGCCATGAAGGGGGCAAGATGCGCTGCGAGGCCGATCGGCCCCATGCCCGGTCCGCCTCCGCCGTGCGGGATGCAGAAGGTCTTGTGCAGGTTCATGTGGCTGACGTCCGCGCCGATGTGCGCCGGCGAGGTCAGCCCGACCTGGGCGTTGAGGTTGGCGCCGTCCATGTAAACCTGGCCGCCGTGCTCATGCACGATGGCGCAGATCTCGCGGATCGCCTCCTCGAATACGCCGTGGGTCGAGGGGTAGGTGATCATCAGCGCGGCAAGTCGCTCGGCATGCTGCGCGGCTTTCGCCCGCAGGTCGGCGACCTCCACGTTGCCTTTGTCGTCGCACGCGACCACCACCACTTCCATGCCGCACATCTGCGCTGTCGCGGGGTTCGTGCCGTGCGCCGATTTCGGGATCAGGCACACGTTGCGATGTGCTTCGCCGCGGCTGGCGTGATAGCGGGCGATTGCCACGAGACCGGCATACTCGCCCTGGGCGCCCGAGTTCGGCTGCATGCAGATCGCGGGGAAGCCGGTGACCGCCTTGAGGTAGTCCGCCAGTCCCTCGATCATCTCGAGGCAGCCGGCCGCCTCCTCGCGCGGCGCGAACGGATGCATGTTTGCGAATTCCGGCCAGGTCACGGGGATCATCTCGCTCGTCGCATTGAGCTTCATCGTGCAGCTGCCGAGCGAGATCATCGAGTGGTCGAGGGCGAGATCGCGGTTCTGCAGCTTCTTCAGGTAGCGCAGCATCTGGTGTTCGGTGTGGTGCGTGTTGAACACCGGGTGCTTCAGGATCGCATCGTCGCGCAGCAGCGCCGGCGGGATGGCGCCCCCATTGGCGGCGACCACGGCGTCGAGCGCGGCGATGTCGGCGCTCGCGCCGAAGCACTGCAGCACTGCAGCGATGTCGGCAGCCGTCGTCGTTTCATCGACCGAGATGCCGAGCATGTTGTCCGAGACCTTGCGCAGGTTGAAGCCCGCGGCGTCGCACGCGGCGGCGATCTCGCCAGTCCGCGCGCTGGTTTCGACCTGCAGTGTGTCGAAGAAGGCCGTCGTCGGCACCGGGAATCCGGCCCGGCGCAGCCCTTCGGCGAGGATCGCGGCAAGGCGGTGGACGCGCGCCGCGATCGTGCGCAGTCCTTCCGGGCCGTGATACACCGCGTAGAACCCGGCCATGTTCGCGAGCAGTACCTGCGAGGTACAGATGTTCGAGTTCGCCTTCTCGCGGCGGATATGCTGCTCGCGGGTCTGCAGCGTCATGCGCAGTGCCGTCTTGCCGCGCGTGTCCTTCGATACGCCGATGATGCGGCCCGGCATCGCGCGCACATTGGCTTCGCGCGTGGCGAAGAAGGCGGCGTGCGGGCCGCCGAAGCCCATCGGTACGCCGAAACGCTGGGCCGAGCCGAGCGCGATGTCGGCGCCCATCGAAGCGGGGGACTTGAGCAGCACCAGCGCCATCAGGTCGGATGCGACGGCGGTCACCGCGCCCTTTGCCTTCAGTGCCGCGATCGTGTCGCCGAGGTCGGCGATTTCGCCGCGCTCGTTCGGATACTGCAGCAGCGCGCCGAATACTTCGTGCTCGGCCGCGCGGGCGGCCGGGCCGAACACCAGTTCGAAGCCGAAATACGTCGCGCGGGTGCGCACGACATCGATGGTTTGCGGGAAGCAGGCCTCGTCGACGAAGAAGGCATTCGCCTTCGATTTGCTCACCCGCCGCGCCATCGTCATCGCCTCGGCAGCCGCCGTGGCTTCATCGAGCAGCGACGCGTTCGCGAGTTCCAGTCCGGTGAGGTCGATCACCATCTGCTGGTAGTTCAGCAGCGCCTCCAGGCGGCCCTGGGAG
This sequence comes from Azoarcus sp. CIB, assembly GCF_001190925.1. Taxonomy (NCBI): domain Bacteria; kingdom Pseudomonadati; phylum Pseudomonadota; class Betaproteobacteria; order Rhodocyclales; family Zoogloeaceae; genus Azoarcus; species Azoarcus sp. CIB. Next base: position 2,942,010 of record NZ_CP011072.1, on the reverse strand, counting down.
ATTTCGGCCTGATAGGGGGTGTAGGCGGTATACCAGCCGGGGTTCTCCATGACGTTGCGCAGGATCACCGCCGGCGTGTGGGTGCCGTAATAGCCCATGCCGATCAGCGATTTCTTCACGACGTTCTTCTGCGCGATCGCACGCAGTTCGGCCAGCGCCTCGTGCTCCGGCTTTGCCGCGCCCAGGGGCAGCGGCGCGGGCAGCCGAATCGCGGCAGGGACGGTCTGGTCGATCAGCGCGTCCAGTGTCGGCACGCCAATAGCCGCGAGCATCTTCGCGACCTCGGCGGGATTCGGCCCGATGTGGCGGGCGATGAAGGCGTCGCGCTGCTCGAGCCGGGACAGGGGTGCGCGCACGGAGGAGGAGGCAGGGGTGTTCGACATGAAGAAAACTCGACTGGTGTACCGGGCCGCGCTTCGTCGGCCCGGAAGGGAGGTGCGTGCGGCGGGATCAGGCGTTGGCGACGGCTTCGTAGCCGGCGGCGTCGAGCAGCTTGCCGATATCTGCTCCAGCATCGGGCCTGATTTTGAACAGCCAGGTCGCGTAGGCGTCGGCATTCACCGACTCGGGCGCATCGACGGCCGCCTGGTTGGATTCGACGACCTCGCCCGATACCGGAGCGTAGATGTCCGATGCCGCCTTGACCGACTCGATCACCGCGCACGTTTCACCCGCAGCAAGGCTGCGGCCCGCCTCGGGCAGCTCAAGGTAGACCACGTCACCCAGCGCTTCCTGGGCGTGATCGGTCACCCCCACGGTCAGCGTGCCGTCGGCTTCGACGCGGATCCACTCGTGCGACGCGGTGTACTTCAGATTTGCGGGAATGTTGCTCATGGCGGGCTCCAGTGATGGAAGGTTCGTATGCCGGGCTCTCGGTCCGGATGCAGTGTTGCGTCGGGAAAAATCGGAAGGTCGGCCTCAGGCAGGCGGACCGCCGGCACCGCTCGCCCATTGCCGCAGCGTGTTCCCCTTGCGGGGACCATCGGGCGGCGTGAGAAGGGTGACGGATCGGGCGGAGTGAACAGGCGTCTGCATGGGAACGGGGGACTCCTGCCGAAACGCGGAATCGGTTGTCGAGACTGCAAGCCAGTCGATGCGCCGGCCGCTGCAAGCGCTCCACATGCTCGCGTCGTTCGCCGGGCCGGCATTCGGTCTACTTGCATGCGCGATCTCCGGAGCATTGCCATCGGCGATTCCCTTGCCAGTAAGCTCCCCCGCGCGACGGGCGGACGATAGCACCAAGGGGAGGGACTGGCAACGGCCGGGGCGGCCCTGCGGTTTGCTATCATAAAAAAACATCAATCCCGGTTTCCCGCCGGGATAGCGCCGCAGGCTCCCCCCGACAATGCTCCTGAATGCCGATCTTCACTGCCACTCGACCGTTTCCGACGGCTGGCTGACGCCCGCCGAGGTGGTGCGGCGTGCGGCGGCCAATGGCGTCGAACTGCTTGCGCTCACCGATCACGACGAGGTCGGCGGGATCGACGAGGCGGAGGCGACCGCCCGCAAGTGCGGCATCGTCCTGGTGCCGGGGGTGGAGATTTCGGTGACTTTTCGCGACGAGACGATCCATGTCGTCGGTCTCGGGATAGACCACCGCAATGCGCTGCTGCTCGAGGGCCTGGTGCAGGTGCGCAGCGGGCGCGAGCAGCGCGCACAGGCGATGAGCGACGCGCTTGATGCCGTCGGACTGCATGGCGTGCTCGAAGGCGCGCGCCGGTTTGCGCGCAATCCGGCGATGGTCGGCCGCGCACATTTCGCGCGTCACATCGTTGCGACCGGACTGATTCCCGATGTCGCGACGGTGTTTCGCTACTACCTGGCCCGCGGCAAGCCCGGGTTCGTTCCCCATGTCTGGGCGCGGCTCGAGGATGCGGTCGGCTGGATCCGCGCGGCGGGGGGTATCGCGGTGATTGCTCACCCGGGGCGCTACCGTCTTTCCGCAAGCGACATGGAGGCGCTCTTCGACGACTTCGTCGCCTGCGGCGGCGGCGCGCTGGAGGTCGTTTCCGGCGCCCATGCGGCGTCCGATGTGCAGCGCTTCGCAAGCGTCGCGCGCCGCCGCGGGCTGCTAGCCTCGCGTGCCTCCGATTTCCACGGCAGCAGCGAGAGCCCCGTCGATCTCGGGCGCTGCGATCCACTGCCGCCCGACCTCGTTCCCGTGTGGTCGCGACTCCGCGCTGCTGCGCCGGCCGCCGACCTGCACTCCTGACCCGGAAGCATTCATGGCCCAGTTCTTTTCACTTCACCCCGAATTACCCCAGCCACGGCTGATCCGCCAGGCGGCCGAGATCATGCGCGCCGGCGGGCTCGTGGCATTTCCGACCGATTCGGCCTATGCGCTCGGCGGCATCACTGGCGACCCCGACCTGCTGCAGCGGATCCGGCGGCTGCGCGGCGTGGATGAACGTCACAACTTCACGCTGATGTGCCGCGACCTCTCGGAGATCGCGAAGTACGCGAAGGTCGATAACGCCCAGTATCGTCTGCTGAAGGCCGTCACGCCCGGCCCGTATACCTTCATCCTCGAGGGCTCCAAGGAATTGCCCCGGCGAGTGCTGCATCCGAAGCGCAAGACCATCGGCCTGCGCGTTCCCGAGCATCCCGTGGTGGCCGCGCTGTTGCAGGAGCTCGACGAACCCATCCTCACCTCGACGCTCCTGCTGCCGGACGACGACTTTCCCCTGACCGACCCGGAGGAAATCCGCGACCGCCTCGAGAAGCAGGTCGAACTGGTCATCGAGGCCGGCTATTGTGGTCCCGAGGCGACGACCGTGATCGACCTCACGTCGGGCGCCCCGGTGCTGATCCGCGCGGGCCGCGGGGACCTGGCGCCGTTCGGATTCGAAGTCGACTGAGCGCACGGGCGGACCGCGCGTGGGGGCGGAGGGGATTTGCCCGCTCTGCTAGAATGCAACGTTTTGCCCCCCTGACTTCATGGATTCGCTGATCTCCACCCTTGCCATCTGGGCTTTGCCGGTGCTGCTTGCCATCACGCTGCACGAGGCTGCGCACGGCTATGTGGCGCGGCATTTCGGCGATCCCACCGCGGAGCAGGAAGGGCGTATCACGCTCAACCCGTTCAAGCACATCGACCCGGTGGGAACCGTGCTCGTGCCGGGCGCCATTCTCGCGCTCAGTTCGCTGCTGGGCGGCGGCGGAATGCTGTTCGGCTGGGCCAAGCCCGTGCCCGTCAACTTCAACCGCCTGCGCCGGCCGAAGGCGGACATGCTGTGGGTTGCTGCGGCGGGTCCGTTCATGAATTTCCTCATGGCCCTCGGCTGGGCCCTGCTGCTGAAGTTCGGCATGTCCGATCCGCACGGCACCTACGCGGAGCCGATGCGCGAGATGGGCATGGCCGGCATCCAGATCAATTCGGTGCTGATGCTGCTCAATCTCCTGCCGATCCCGCCGCTCGACGGAGGTCGCATCGCCGTCAGCCTGCTGCCGCACCGGTTGGCATGGAAGTTCTCGCGCATCGAGCCCTACGGTTTTCCGATTCTTCTCGTGCTCCTTTTTACCGGCATCCTCGGTCACATCCTGTGGCCGCTGATCGCACTCTTCCAGACACTTCTCGCGATGCTTTTCGGGTTCTAAATCATGTACGCAGAACGCGTTCTCTCTGGCATGCGCCCGACCGGGCGGCTTCATCTCGGCCACTACCACGGTGTGCTCAAGAACTGGGTCAAGCTGCAGGAAGAATATCCCTGCCTGTTCTTCGTCGCCGACTGGCACGCGCTTACCACGGTTTATGACAGCCCCGAGGTCATCGCCGACAGCGTGTGGGACATGCTCGTCGACTGGCTCGCGGCCGGCGTCGATCCCGAGAAAGCGACGATCTTCATACAGTCCAAGCTGCCCCAGCACGCCGAACTGCACCTGCTGCTGTCGATGATTTCGCCGGTCGGCTGGCTCGAACGGGTTCCGACCTACAAGGACCAGCAGGAGAAGCTCGCTCACAAGGACCTCGCGACCTACGGCTTCCTCGGTTACCCGCTTCTAATGTCGGCGGACATCCTCCTGTACCGTGCCGACAAGGTCCCGGTCGGTGAGGACCAGGTGCCGCACATCGAGTTCACGCGCGAGATCGCCCGCCGCTTCAACCACCTCTTCGGGCGTGAGCCCGGCTTCGAGGATAAGGCGAGGGATGCCGTGAAGAGGCTGGGCGGCAAGACCGGCAAGCTGTTCGACGAGCTGCGCAAGCGCTACCAGCAGGAGGGCGACGCCGAGGCCCTCGCGCAGGCGCGGCTCATCCTGCGCGACGCCGGCAGCGTGGGACATGTCGATCTCGAGCGTCTGCACGGCTACCTCGAAGGCAGCGGCAAGATGATTTTGGTGGAGCCGGGCGCGCTCCTCACCGAGGCGGCCCGCATGCCCGGCCTGGACGGCCAGAAGATGTCGAAGAGTTACGGCAATACCATCTTCCTGCGCGAGGATCCTGCTACGGTCACGAAGAAGATCCGCACCATGCAGACCGACCCGGCGCGTGTCCGCCGCACCGATCCGGGCGATCCGGACAAATGCCCGGTGTGGCAGTTCCACGTCATCTATTCCGACGACGACACCCGCAGCTGGGTCCAGAAGGGCTGTCGCAGCGCCGGCATCGGCTGCATCGAGTGCAAGCAACCGGTCATCGACGGCGTTCTCAAGGAACAGGTCGTCATGCACGAGCGCGCCCAGCGCTATATCCAGGATCCCGCATCGATGCGGCGCATCGTGGCCGACGGCTGCGAACGGGCGAGCGTGCTGGCCGAAGAGACGATGCGCGACGTGCGCGAGGCGATGGGCCTCTCGTATCGCTGACGCGCCGGCAAAGGCTCGCAGGATGAATGCGGTATGAACCTGCCGCTCGCACTGGCCCCGGCCGAGACGCCTGTCCCGGTCGAGGTCTTCGCTCGCCTGTACGGTGAGCCGCTCCTCGAGCTGCCCAAGGATCTCTACATCCCGCCCGACGCACTCGAAGTCTTTCTCGACGCCTTCGAGGGGCCGCTCGACCTGCTGCTCTACCTGATCCGCAAGGCCAACCTCAACATCCTCGACATTCCGATGGCGCCGCTCACGGGGCAGTACCTCGGCTACGTCGAGGCGATGCGCCGGCACAATCTGGAGCTTGCGGCCGACTACCTGCTGATGGCCGCGACGCTGCTGGAGATCAAGTCGCGCATGCTGCTGCCGCGTCCGCCGCGCGAGCGCGAGGACGAGTCGCTCGATCCGCGCGCCGAACTCGTGCGCCGGCTGCTCGAATACGAGCAGATGAAGATGGCGGCAGCGCGGATCGACGCTTTGCCGCGGATCGAACGCGATCACGAGTGGGTTAGCATCTTCGTGGCCGAGAAGGTCGTCGAGCGCCTGCCTGACGTCAGCCTGCACGATCTGCAGTTCGCTTGGCTCAAGATCATGAAGAACGCCCGTCTCACGCAGCATCACCAGGTGAAGCGCGACGAATTGTCGGTGCGCGAGCACATGACGACGATCTTGCGTAAGCTGGCGGATGGCAGCTTCGTCGTCTTCGACTCCCTGTTCGACTCCGCGCGCGGTCCGGCCAGCGTGGTCGTGAGCTTTCTCGCTGTGCTCGAACTCGTGAAGGAAAAGCTCGTGCAGGTCGCCCAGAACGAGCCCTTCGCGCCGATCTACGTGAAACTCGCCGATGCAGCCAACGACGCCTGAAGACTTCAAGCGCGTGATCGAGACGGCGCTGCTGGCGGCATGCGCACCGTTGCAGGTCGCGGATGTCCGGCGCCTGTTCGATCCCGATCCCGGGGCGGATCTCGTCCGGCGCCTGCTCGACGAGCTGCGCGGCGACTGGACGGGGCGGGGCGTCGAGCTGGTGCAGATCGCCTCCGGGTGGCGTTTCCAGACGCGACCCGAGTATCAGGTCTTCCTTGATCGGCTCAAGGAAGAAAAGCCGCCAAAGTATTCGCGCGCCGTACTGGAAACGCTCGCGATCATCGCCTATCGTCAGCCCGTCACGCGCGGCGACATCGAGGATATCCGCGGCGTGGCCGTATCCCCGAACGTGCTGAAGACGCTCGAGTCGCGGGGATGGATAGATATCGTCGGTCATCGCGACACCCCGGGGCGTCCGGCCCTGTTCGCGACGACACGGCGGTTTCTCGACGACCTCGGCCTGCGAAGCCTTACCGAGTTGCCCGCGCTAACCGAAATTGAAAGGATCATGGACCTTGTCGACACCAAAGAAATCCAATCGGCCGCTCCGGCCGCCAACGAAGAAGAAGGCTGAGCCCGCCGGCGGGCCGCAGTCCGCCCGCGCGCGCGGCGCCCGTCTGCCCGACGCTGTCGGAATGCCCGCGGAGCAGCAGCGCGAACATCCGCCCCGGCGGGGGCAGGCTGCGGGGCGTGGAGCGCCGCGGGAAGAGCACGAACCGGAACGGCTGCAGAAAGTCCTCGCCCGGCTGGGGGTCGGCTCGCGGCGCGAGATCGAGGAATGGGTCGTCGCCGGGCGCATCACCGTCAATGGCGAACCTGCGGAACTGGGCCAGAAGATCGGTCCCGGGGACCGCGTCAAGGTCAATGGCAGACTCGTTTCCGTGAGGTTCACCACGCGTGCGCCGCGCGTGCTGATCTACCACAAGCCCGAAGGCGAGATCGTTTCGCGCGAAGATCCGGACGGGCGGCCGACTGTCTTCGAACGCCTGCCGCTGCTGCGCAAGGGGCGCTGGATCGCCGTCGGCCGGCTCGATTTCAACACCTCCGGCCTGCTGCTGTTCACCAACGATGGCTCACTCGCCAACCGTCTCATGCATCCGCGTTACGAATTGGAGCGCGAATATGCGGTACGCCTGCTCGGCGAACTCACCGACGAGCAGATCGAGTCGCTCAAGGCCGGCATACAGCTCGAGGACGGGCTTGCCCGCTTCACGGAACTGACCAACCAGGGCGGAGAGGGCGCCAACCACTGGTACAAGGTCACACTGTCCGAAGGGCGCAATCGCGAGGTGCGGCGCATGTTCGAGGCAGTCGGACTGACGGTCAGCCGCCTGATGCGCGTGCGCTACGGGCCGGTGACGCTGTCGCCCCGGCTCAAGCGCGGCATGTGGATGGAAATGCCCGAGGAAGAAGTGTACAAGCTCACCGGAGTCCCGCAGCCGCAGCGCCAGGTTTCGGCACGAACCGCCGAGAAGGAGCGCCAGGTGCGGCTGCACCGCACCACGCCACGCGGGCGTGCCTGACTGAGAGGCGGGTCGCGTGGCCTGCTTCGCAATTGCCTGTTTTCAATGGGGCTGTTATAATTGCAAAGCTTTGATACCGGCTTCGTGCCGGCATCGTTTTGTGGGTTGGAATCAACAAAGATGGGCGTTATGCCCATTTTTTATTTGTGGGCGTGGAAATGGACGTCGAACGTCTGGTCGAGCAGGTGGTCACCGGCCTCGGTTTCGAACTGGTGGATTTCGAGACTTCCCCAAAGGGGCGGTTGATGCGCGTGTTCATCGATATCGAGCGCGGTGTGGATGTCGATGACTGCGCAACGGTCAGCAACCAGTTGACGCGCGTTTTCGAAGTCGAGAACGTGGACTACGACCGCCTCGAGGTTTCCTCGCCCGGCCTCGACCGGCCGCTCAAGAAGGTAGCCGACTTCGAGCGCTTCGTCGGTAGCGACGTGCAGGTTCGCCTGCGCATGCCGATCGGCAATCAACGGAATTTCGCCGGCGTGCTCACGGGCTTTGCCGAAGGTGTGGTGCATCTGAGCACCGAGAAGGGCGAAGTCGCCCTTCCCTTCGAAGAAGTCGAGAAGGCGCGTCTCGTGCCCAGATTTTGAATTCGAGTTGGAGATTTTGATTAATGAGCCGCGAGATTTTGCTGCTTGTCGATGCGCTGGCGCGCGAAAAGAATGTAGCCAAGGACATCGTGTTCGGTGCCCTGGAAACGGCGCTCGCCTCCGCGACGAAAAAACGCATCAATGACGAAGCCGATGTGCGCGTGACGATCGACCGCGAGACCGGTGATTACGAATCCTTTCGCCGCTGGGTCGTGCTGCCGGACGAAGAGGTCGTCAACGACGAGGCCGAGATGGGCATCATCGATGCCCGCGAAGTCGAGTCCGGCATCCAGGTCGGCGAATACATCGAGGAGCCGCTCGAGGCGATCGATTTCGGTCGTATCGGTGCCCAGGCGGCCAAGCAGGTGATCCTGCAGCGCATTCGCGACGCCGAGCGCGAGCAGGTGCTCAACGACTTCCTCGATCGCAAGGAACATCTCGTTTCAGGCACTATCAAGCGCATGGAGCGCGGCAACGCGATCATCGAAGTGGGTCGCCTCGAAGCCATGATTCCGCGTGATCAGATGATCCCGCGCGAGAACCTGCGCGTCGGCGACCGCGTCAAGGCTTTCCTGCTGCGCATCGACCGTGGAGCTCGTGGCCCCCAGTTGATCCTGTCGCGCACGGCTGCGGAATTTCTCGGCAAGCTGTTCGAACTCGAAGTGCCGGAAATCGAGGATGGCCTCCTTGCAATCAAGGCTTGTGCCCGTGACCCCGGCCTGCGTGCGAAAATCGCCGTGCAGTCGAACGACGCGCGCATCGATCCGATCGGCACCTGCGTCGGTCTGCGCGGCTCGCGCGTCACCGCGGTGCGCAACGAGATTGCAGGCGAGCAGATCGACATCATCGTGTGGTCGCAGGATCCCGCCCAGTTCGTGATCTCCGCGCTGCAGCCGGCGGAGGTCGTGTCCATCGTCGTGGATGAGGACAGCCACAGCATGGACGTCGTCGTCGACGACAATAATCTCGCGATCGCGATCGGTCGCAACGGCCAGAACGTCAAGCTCGCGTCCGAGCTCACGGGCTGGACGATCAACCTGATGAGCGAAGAGGAGTCTGCGCAGAAGTCCGGGCAGGAGCGCCAGAGCCTGCGCCAGCTCTTCATGGACAAGCTCGATGTCGACGAGGAACTCGCCGACATCCTGATCGACGAAGGTTTTTCGTCGCTTGAGGAAATTGCGTACGTGCCGCTCGCCGAAATGCTCGAAATCGAAGCCTTCGATGAAGAGACGGTCAATGAGCTGCGCAACCGTGCGCGCAACGTCCTGCTTACCGAGGCCATCGTGACCGAGGAGCAGCTGGAAAATGTTTCCGACGATCTGATCAATCTCGACGGGATGGACAAGCCGCTCGCTGCCAAGCTGGCCGAGCATGGCGTACGCACCCGCGACGATCTGGCCGATCTCGCAGTCGATGAGCTGGTCGAAATCGCCGGAATCGAACAAGAACGTGCCAGCACGCTGATTTCGATCGCGCGCGCGCATTGGTTCGAAGAATGAGGGGGGACACTGACTGATGGAACAAATGAGCGTAAACCAGTTCGCCGGCGAACTAAGAATGCCGGCAGCGGTACTGCTCGAGCAGTTGCAGAAAGCCGGTGTTGAGAAGACCAGCCCCGACCAGTTGCTGACCGAGCATGACAAGGCGCGGTTGCTCGAGTATCTGCGTCGTTCGCACGGTGACAGCCAGCCCAAGGGCAAGATCACGCTGACCCGCAAGGAGACGTCCGAGATCCGCGCAACCGACTCGTCCGGTCGCGCCCGTACCGTTCAGGTCGAGGTGCGCAAGAAGCGTGTGTTCGTCAAGCGCGACGAGATCGGTGGAGAGTCCGGTGCCGGCGAGATGCCCTCAGTCGAGGAAACGCTGGCTGCCGCAATCGAAGCGGTCGTCGAGCCCGTGGCTGAAGCCGTTCCCGAGGCTCCCGCGGTAGAGATCCCGGCCGTCGTCGAGGTAGAGCCGGAGCCGGTCGTCGAATCCATTCCGGAGCCAGAACCCCAGCCTGAGCCCGAGCCCGAACCCGAACCGGTCATCGAAGCCGCCGCCGAGGAGCCCGCCGCCGAAGCGGTCGAAGATGCACCCTCGGCGCCGGCGTCCGCGCAGCGTCAGCGGGTCTCCATTCTCAGCGACGAAGAGCGTGCCTCCCGCGAACGCGAAGCCCGCAGGCACGAGGAATTGCGCTCGCGCCAGATGGCCGATCTGAAGGCCAAGCAGGAGCGCGAAGCCGCGGCGCGAGCGGCCGCCGAGTCCCGCCGCGCTGAAGAAGAAGCGCGCGTCCGGGCGGAAGCCGAGAAGCGCGCGGAAGCAGCCAAGCCCGAAATCCGTGAGGCCGCCAAGGCGCCCTCCGGTACGCTGCACCGTCCGGCCAAGAGCGAGGACAAGTCGGTCGGCAAGGACGCCAAGCGTGGTGCGCGGGGTGGCGTTGCGGAAGCTGGCGCAGGCGACAGCGCAAAACGTCGCGGCCTGAAGACCCGCGGTGAAGTCGGTGCCACGACCGGTTCGTGGCGCGGCGCTCGCGGCGGCGGCCGGGGCCGGGGGCAGCAGGATGATCACAAGGCCTTCCAGATGCCGACCGAGCCGGTGGTGCGCGAAATCCACGTGCCCGAAACCATCACCGTGGCCGATCTCGCCCACAAGATGGCGGTGAAGGCTGCCGAAGTGATCAAGGCCCTGATGAAGATGGGCTCGATGGTCACCATCAACCAGGTGCTGGATCAGGAAACCGCGATGATCCTGGTCGAGGAGATGGGCCATAAGGCGTTCGCCGCAAAGCTCGACGACCCGGATGCCTTCCTTGAGGATACTGCCACCCAGGCCGATGCCACGGTGGAATCGCGTGCGCCGGTCGTGACCGTCATGGGCCACGTCGACCACGGCAAGACCTCGCTGCTCGACTACATCCGGCGCGCGAAGGTCGCCTCGGGTGAAGCCGGAGGCATTACGCAGCACATCGGCGCATATCACGTCGAGACGCCGCGCGGCATGCTCACCTTCCTCGATACCCCGGGTCACGAGGCATTTACCGCCATGCGTGCCCGAGGCGCGAAGGCGACCGATATCGTCATCCTGGTGGTCGCTGCCGACGACGGCGTGATGCCCCAGACGCGGGAGGCGATCCATCACGCGAAGGCCGCGGGGGTGCCGATCGTCGTTGCGGTGAACAAGATCGACAAGCACGAAGCCAACCCGGATCGCGTCAAGCAGGAACTGATCGTCGAGGGGGTTGTGCCCGAGGAATACGGCGGCGAGGTCATGTTCATCAACGTCTCGGCGAAGACCGGCGTGGGGATCGACAACCTGCTCGAATCCATTCTGCTGCAGGCCGAGGTGCTCGAGCTGACGGCGCCCGTCGATACGCCGGCCAAGGGCCTCATCATCGAGGCGCGCCTTGACAAGGGGCGTGGCCCGGTCGCGTCGCTGCTGGTCCAGTCCGGCACCCTGCGCAAAGGCGACGTCATGCTGGTGGGCGCCACTTTTGGCCGCATCCGCGCGATGCTGGACGAGAACGGCAAGGCGATCGACGAGGCGGGCCCGTCCATTCCGGTCGAGATCCTCGGTCTTTCGGATGTGCCGGCTGCCGGCGACGAGGCGATCGTCCTCGCCGACGAGAAGAAGGCGCGCGAAATCGCATTGTTCCGCCAAGGCAAGTTCCGTGAGGTGAAGCTGGCCAAGCAGCAGGCGGCCAAGCTCGAGAGCATGTTCGAACAGATGGCCGAGGGCGAGGTCAAGTCCCTGCCGCTCATCATCAAGGCCGACGTGCAAGGTTCGCAGGAAGCCCTCGTGCAGTCGCTCAACAAGCTGTCCACGGACGAGGTCCGCGTCAATGCGATCCACTCCGCGGTCGGCGCGATCTCCGAGTCCGACGTCAACCTGGCGCAGGCTTCGGGCGCGGTCATCATCGGCTTCAATACGCGTGCCGATGCCGGTGCACGCAAGTTGGCCGAAACGTTCGGCGTGGACATCCGCTACTACAACATCATCTACGATGCCGTGGATGACGTCAGGGCCGCGCTGTCGGGTCTGCTGTCGCCGGAAAGGCGCGAGAATCAGCTGGGCCTCGTCGAAGTCCGCCAAGTGTTCCGCGTTCCCAAGATCGGCACTGTCGCGGGCTGCTACGTGCTCGAGGGCAACGTCAAGCGTGGTGCGCAGATCCGCGTGCTGCGTGGCAACGTCGTCGTCCACACGGGCGAGTTGGAATCGCTCAAGCGCTTCAAGGACGACGTCAAGGAGGTCAAGTTCGGCTTCGAATGCGGCTTGTCGGTGAAGAATTACAACGATGTCCAGGAAGGCGATCAGCTCGAAGTGTTCGAAATCCAGGAAATCGCCCGGACGCTTTAAGAGATGCCCAAGGAGTATTCCCGCAGCCAGCGCGTGGCGGAGCAGGTCCGCCGCGAACTGGCCGAGCTGATCCGGCTGGAAGTGAAGGATCCCCGTGTGGGGTTCATCACGTTGACCGATGTTGAGATCACCCCCGATTACGCGCACGCCAAGGTGTTCTTCACCTCGATGCGCGGCGAGGAGGGGCTCGACGAAATTCTCACCGGACTGCGCCGCGCGAGCGGCTTCCTGCGCCGGGAGCTCGGAAAGCGTGTGCGCATCCACACGCTGCCCGAACTGCATTTCCATTACGACCCGTCCGTCGAGCGCGGCAGCCGCATGTCGCAACTGATCGACCAGGTGGTGCGCGAGGATGATGCGCGCCACAAGGACGAGCCGGAAAGCTGAGCAGTCTTGAAAGCGCAGAAACAATTCAGGCACCAGCGCCGCGTGCTGGACGGCGTCCTGCTGCTCGACAAGCCGCAGGGCATCACGTCAAACGCGGCGCTGCAGACGGCGCGCCGCCTGCTCAACGCGGCCAAGGCCGGGCACACCGGTACGCTCGATCCGATGGCGACGGGGCTGTTGCCGCTGACCTTCGGGGAGGCGACGAAGTTCTCGCAGATGCTCCTCGACGCCGACAAGGAATACGAGGCGACGGTTCATCTGGGCATCGAGACGGATACCGGTGATGCCGAAGGGCGTCCGATCGCCGAAGCGCCGGTGTCGGTCGCGGAAAACGGCGTCCGTACCGCGCTGGAGCGCCTAACCGGCGAGATCGAGCAGATCCCGCCGATGTACTCGGCACTCAAGCGCGACGGCAAGCCCCTGTACGAATATGCGCGCGCCGGCATCGAAGTCGAGCTGATGCCGCGCCGCGTCACGATTCACGCGCTTGAGTTGCTGGAATTCGGTGGGGAAACCTTTCGTATCCGGGTTGCATGCAGCAAGGGCACCTACATCCGGACGATTGCGATCGATCTCGGTCGGATTCTCGGTTGCGGGGCGCATCTCTCGGCGCTGCGACGCACGCGCATCGGCCCGTTCGCAGCCGGGTCGGGCACGGTGACGCTCGCAGAACTCGAAGCCGTGCCGGCTGACGACCGGGAACGCTTGCTCGCACCCGCCGATGCGCTGGTGTCGCACCTTCCCGAGGTCATGCTCTCCACCTTGCAGGCGGGCGGTTTGCTGCAGGGGCGTGCGTTGGTTTACGAGGGCCGCGAGCGGGGTCTTGTCAGAGTTTACGGCGAAGGGCGCTTTCTGGGCCTGGGGGAACTGGGCGATGACGGCCGCCTGTTGCCCAAACGCCTCGTTGCAACGGGTACGGCAGCACCGCAGTCTTGATAATCATTGAGTTTTTCATGGTGCGTTGGGTATAATCCCACGCTTCTGATTGGCAGAAAACGAAAAGAGTAAACACCCACATGGCTCTCGATACCGCATCCAAGGCGCAGATCGTCACGGACTTCCAGCGCGCACAAGGCGACACCGGTTCGCCGGAAGTGCAGGTCGCTCTGCTCACCGCCCGCATCAACGGGCTTACCGGCCACTTCAAGGCCAACGCGAAGGATCATCACTCGCGTCGCGGCCTGCTCAAGATGGTTAGTCAGCGTCGCAAGCTGCTCGACTACCTGAAGGGCACGAATGCCGACAGCTATCGCAGCCTGATCGAGCGTCTGGGCCTGCGCAAGTAAATCGCTGACCGTGTCGCGTCTGACAACGTCGCAAAAGACAAGGTAAGCGAACAAGCCGGTGCAGATCCCGCGGGGTCGCACCGGCTTTGTTTTTGCTGTTAGGGTTGCGTGACCGAGACAGCTTCGCAGTTGTAGTCTGCTGCTTACATTCACCTAAAGGATATCCAACTTGCCTACCGCCATTAAAAAAACATTCGCATACGGCGCGCATACCGTCACCATCGAGACCGGCGAGATTGCTCGTCAGGCAGGTGGTGCCGTCATCGTGGACATGGACGACACCGTGGTCCTCGCCACCGTCGTTGCCGCCAAGGAAGCCAAAACCGGGCAGGACTTCTTCCCCCTCACCGTCGACTACGTCGAGAAGTTCTACGCGGCCGGCCGCATTCCGGGCGGTTTCTTCAAGCGTGAAGGGCGTCCGACCGAGAAGGAAACGCTGACCAGCCGCCTGATCGATCGCCCGATCCGCCCGCTGTTCCCGGACGGCTTCTACAATGAAGTCCAGGTTATCGTCACGGTGCTGTCGCTCAACCCGGAAATCGATTCCGACATTCCGGCGATGATCGGCGCATCCGCCGCGCTGGCAATCTCGGGCGTGCCGTTCAACGGCCCGATCGGGGCCTGCCGCGTCGGTTATGCCAACGGCGAGTACATCCTCAACCCGACTGTCGAGCAGCTCAAGACCAGCCAGCTGAACCTCGTCGTTGCCGGTACCGAGGCGGCGGTTCTGATGGTCGAATCCGAGGCGCAGGAACTCTCGGAAGAAGTGATGCTCGGTTCGGTGGTGTTCGGCCACCAGCAGATGCAGGCGGCGATCCGCGCGATCAACGAACTCGTCGAGGTCGCTGGCAAGCCCGAGTGGAACTGGCAGCCCCCCGCCAAGAACGAGGCGCTCATCAACCGCGTCAAGGAACTCGCGGGCGCCCAGCTCGAGGATGCGTTCCGCATCACCAGCAAGCAGGCCCGTACCGAGCGCGTGAACGAGATCCGCAAGAATACGATCGCTACGATCACCGCGGAGTTGGAAGCAGCGCCGACCGGTAACGAGCTCAAGGACATCTTCCATGAGCTCGAGGCAGGCATCGTGCGCAGCCGCATCCTGGCTGGCGAGCCGCGTATCGACGGCCGCGACACCCGCACCGTTCGCCCGATCGAGATCCGCGTTGGCGTGCTGCCCCGCACGCACGGTTCGGCGCTGTTCACTCGTGGCGAAACCCAGGCTCTCGTTGTCGCGACGCTGGGTACCGGGCGCGACGAACAGATCATCGACGCGATTGCGGGCGAATACCGCGAGAGCTTCATGCTGCACTATAACTTCCCGCCGTTCTCGACCGGCGAAACCGGCCGCATGGGCGTGACGAAGCGTCGCGAAGTCGGTCACGGCCGTCTGGCGAAGCGCGCGCTGATCGCGGCGCTGCCGGCACCCCAAGACTTCAGCTACACGGTCCGCGTCGTGTCGGAAATCACCGAGTCCAATGGCTCGAGCTCGATGGCTTCGGTGTGCGGCGGCTCGCTCGCGCTGATGGACGCCGGCGTGCCGATGAAGGAACACGTGGCCGGCATTGCGATGGGCCTGATCAAGGAAGGCAACCGTTTCGCCGTCCTGACCGACATCCTCGGCGACGAGGACCATCTTGGCGACATGGACTTCAAGGTCGCGGGCACCGAGAGGGGCGTCACGGCGCTGCAGATGGATATCAAGATCCAGGGCATCACGAAGGAAATCATGCAGGTTGCGCTCGCGCAGGCGGGCGAGGGCCGCATGCACATCCTCGGCATCATGAAGCAGTCGCTCGCCTCGCATCGCGGTGAAGTGTCGGAGTTCGCTCCGCGCATGATCACGATGAAGATTAACCCGGAGAAGATCCGCGACGTGATCGGCAAGGGCGGTGCGGTGATCCGTGCGCTGCAGGAGGAGACCGGCACGGTGATCGAGATCGAGGACGACGGCAGCTTGACCATCTCGTCGGTCAGCGCCGAAGGTGCTCAGCTCGCGAAGGAAAAGATCGACGCCATCACGGCCGAGGTCGAGGTTGGCAAGGTGTACAACGGTACCGTTATCCGCCTGCTCGATTTCGGCGCGATCGTGAACATCATGCCGGGTCGCGACGGACTGCTGCACGTGTCGCAGATCGCGAACGAGCGCGTCAACAACGTCGCCGACTACGTCAAGGAAGGTCAGGCCGTGCGCGTCAAAGTCCTCGAGACTGACGAGCGTGGCAAGATCCGCCTGAGCATGAAGGCGCTGTTGGATCAGCCGGCCGAATAATCCGGCCGGACCAAATGAAAAGGGACGCCACGGCGTCCCTTTTTTTATCCTGCGTCTGGCTGCTCGAAAGGCGCGCCGGAGGTGGCACTATTATTTTGCGACCTGGCGCTCGCGCATTTCCTCCAGGGTCTTGCAGTCGATGCACAGCGTCGCCGTGGGGCGCGCTTCCAGCCGCTTGAGGCCGATCTCCACGCCACAGCTGTCGCAATAGCCATATTCGCCGGCATTGATGCGGCCAATGGCCTCGTCGATCTTCTTGATCAGCTTGCGCTCGCGGTCGCGGTTGCGCAATTCAAGCGCAATGTCCGACTCCTGGCTGGCACGATCATTGGGGTCGGCGAATGCGGTGGCCTCGTCCTGCATTGTATGAACGGTGCGCTCGATATCGCCAGCCAGCTCCCGTTTTACCGATTCCAGCATGTCGCGGAAGTGGGCCATCTGCTTCTCGCTCATGTATTCCTCGCCCTTTTCGGGGACGTACGGCGGGAACTGTTTCTGCAGTGTATCGTCCGGCATGACTTCGACTTCCGGTTGGTAATTGAAAGAAGCGAACTAATATCAGAAACCGATCGAGCGGGCAAGAAAAGACGCAGCTCTCCGCCTTATTCGATGGTTTTTGGCGGGGATTGAATTTTTTCGATCTTACGTTTGACGCATCGGGAATGAGTGTGTATTATTCGCGGCTCTCGGGGTGTAGCGCAGTCCGGTAGCGCGCTTGCTTTGGGAGCAAGATGTCGGGGGTTCGAATCCCTCCACCCCGACCAGCTAACCCCGATGCCCGCGGGATCTGCCCGTAGCTCAACTGGATAGAGCACCGGCCTTCTAAGCCGGGGGTTACAGGTTCGATTCCTGTCGGGCAGGCCAGTAAAGGTTTTTGACTGTAGAATTTCTGCAGTCTGAAAGTGGCGGCATTAGCTCAGTTGGTAGAGCACTGGATTGTGGCTCCAGTTGTCACCGGTTCGATCCCGGTATGTCGCCCCAAAATCAAAGAGATACGGCACCCTTCGGGGTGCCGTTTTCAATACTCCCGCGTTTTTTCAAAACTCCCCGCTGATTTATTCCAGCGGAGTCGCTTTCTTTACCCTGCGCCGGTCATAGACCTTTTCGATCATTGCATCGGACGCATGGCCGGAAAGGGTGCGCGCATCCCGGCCCGCTTCCTTCAATTCTGTTACCGTCTTCGCGCGCAGGTCGTGGAAGTGGAACCGCTCGGCAAGGATCGGCGGCTCGCCGTTCGGTCCAGGCGCGGTGGCCTTGTCCATCGTTCGCTGCCACGCCGTCTTCCAGCCTTCGACCGTCATCGGCGATCCGTCGCGGCTCGTCACGAGCCGCGTGCTCGCAATGGGGCGTTCGAGGTCCTTCAGCGCATCGACCGCAGCACGTAGTGCAGGCGTCCAGCCGATGCAGATTTGCACCGGGCGACTCCGTGCGGTCTTGCCTTGCGTGATCAGGAGGCCCTCTGCGGTAATCGCATCGCGGCGTAGAGCAAGGAGATCGCCGCGGCGCTGTCCGGTGAGGCGCGCGAGATCCATCATTGCCGCGACGAGGGGAGGCGCAACCTTCTTCACGGCGTCGAATTCCACGTCGGTGACGTAGCGCGTGCGCGGCATTTCCTTGAACGGCTTCACCTCGCGCACTGGATTGTCGCGGCAATGGCCCCACATGATGGCGTGCCGCATGACGTCCTGCAGAAGGGAGCGTTCGCGATTGGCTCGCACCTTCGACTTCTGGCCGCGCACCTGCATGAAGTCCCACACGTCGGCTGGGGTGATGTCGGCGGGCTTCATCTGTCCGAACACCTTCGTCAGAGTGGAGGCTTCCAGTTTATTCCCCGCCTGCGTGCTCGCGGCCTTCTGCGGGACGACTTCGCGCAGGTATCGACCGATGACGCCCGACATCGTTTCCTTGGGGGCGTTCGTGTTCTCCAGCTCCGCCCACTTCGTGCGCGCGATCGACAGGTCGCGGCCGAGATTGATCCAGCCGCCCTTAGCGGCGTACCAATACGACCGCCCTTTGAGATACATGCGGGGCGGCAGGTTGAGATCAATTTTGCGCGGGCGTCCCATCATTACAGAATAGCTCCGAGATCGGGGCCTTGTCTGCGATGGGTAGATGCAGTTGAACCGCCCATGCGCTTCTCGACGATTGAGCGCAGGACTTTTGGATCGCCAGCTGCGTTCTCCTCGTATGGCCAGCCACGATCCGTGAGCCAACGCTTTTGCAGTGACGGCTTCTGGTAGCCGGTGAGGTTGCGGAGTTCGTCCTTGGTCAGGAACATGTCATGCCTCTTTTGACGCAGGCAGTAGCTTCGCCTCGGTCGCGTCCTCCAGCGCAGTCTTACCGCTTGGCGGCGTCTGCGACGGAGTATGGGTCGTCCTTGATCCGGCTACCTCCGGTGTTGTTTTCGCGCTGGAAGTCTTGACGAGAAGACCGGCAGGCATCGACTCGGCCGACATAGGCAATCTTCCCGAGCAGGCCGGTGATACACAGAGCGGTCATGGCGAAGCCGTCGGCTGCGCCCGTAAGACCGCCTAGCGTCAGGAAGGGGCAAGTCTCACTCACAGTGTCCGGAACGACACCGAAGGCATGCTGTTTCATGAGGCACTGTCCGCAGTAGGGAACGCTCTTCGGTCCTCCTGTGGTCGGAGCTCGTAGTAGCGATCGATGAATAGGTGCTTCGCCACGATAGGTGCTAGCGCCTGAATCGGCCGGGCCAGCGGTGAGGACTGTGTCGTACCGGTCCATGCGTCTTCATAGGGCGGATCGAGATCGCGTCGTTCGGTGGCGCGGAGTACGAGGTCCGCGTACTTGACCGATGGCGGCAGGTAGGGCGGGGCGCCGAGGTCGGCCAGAATGTCCGCGGTCGTCTGGCTCTCTGCATTGAGGCAGGCGGCGAGCAGTTTCCTGAGCGCATCTCCGGCGTGGAGGAGAAGCGCCGCCAGGGCGTCATCGGGCGGCACGATGGTGCTCGCTAGATAGTCGTGCTGCGCGACCGAATAGAAGGTGTGCGCACGGCCCGCGAAGCAGCACGTGCTCGCGAGGACGTGGGCGATGTCCTCGATGTTTACTTGGCCCGGTACTGTGTCTCCTCCAAGGTTCTGATCGGCACCGATCGGGCCGCCGGTTCGGCGCATGGCGTGCGCCGCCTGGGATTCATGTTTCATCTGTTTCTCCTTGCTGGCGTTCGTTGTCCGAATAGTCGATGCATGCCAAGGCCGGCCGACGGCGATTGCAGCGGTCGCAAGGCGGGGAATCAGGACGAGACGAAGTCAGAGCGGCGAAAAGCGCCGCTTGACGAGCAAGGAAATGAGCGATTGAGTCGCGCGAAGCGAGAGAGCGAGGCGTCCCCGCCACGTCTCAAGGCGTGCGCAGCGCTTTTGAGACGAGAGAAAAATACCGACACGATCGTCGTTTGGCAAGTCCCGGAATTACCCAAGACGGGATGCTGCCGCGGTGTCGCCCACCTTCGTGGCGCGATCCTTGATGTAAGTGGGTACCTGAAGGGCCTCAGGATAGGGAGGGCCGCAGGAGAGGCGCTCGGGGAGGGAGCCGGAAGGCGGGGGGTAGTACGAGAACATCGGTCTCTCTTCGAAAAATTACGGAGAGGCGTATCCCACCGAGATGGACATGAATCTTGAGGCTGACCCCGGACCCGAAGGTCGTTCCGGTTACAGGGGCTGACCGGACGCTGAATATATTCGTAGGCGCCATACGCCGGCTCGTCAAGGGGCCGCTTCACAATGTGTCGATTGCCAGGTCAGGTTCTCCGTCGACGGTTGCCGGCAAAGGAGTGGCCCCCGTGCGCACGACAACGTCAGCGTCGGCCGCTTGGACCTTTACGACGCGCCCGTTACGGTGCCTTGCGCGGTGAAGCCCTTGATGACATCCAGATGGCCGGCGTTCTGAGTGCGCAGCGCTTCCAGCTCGCCTGTCGCCTGAGCGAGGCGAGCGGCCAGGTCGCGGGACTCCTTGCGCATCTCCGACAGATCAGCCTCGAGGTTCGTGTTTCGCTGCTTTTGGTCCTGTAGCTGGCTGTCGAGGTTCGCCACTTCACGCGTGTGGCGGGCTTGGCTATCCGCCAGACGCTCGCTGAGGCCTGCGGCCTTCGCCTCTGCGATCGCGGCCAGACGTTCGGCATTGGTGCGAGCGTCGCGCTCGGCGTCTACCGCACTTCGTAGCCGCTCGTTGTCCTTTTCGAGGACGGGGATAGTGTCGAGTCGGACATGTGCCTTGGCTAACTCGGTGCGGGTGGCCTCGGCTGCGTGGCGCTCACGGGCGGCTTCGTCTCTTGCGGCGGAGAGATCGGTCTCCATCTGCTCGATTTTTCCGGCGAGCGCTGCCTTCTCTTCCTGAGACGTCTGCAGGGCGCTTTCCAGCGTCTCGATGTGGCCGCTCTGGCGCTCGTTCTCGGCGGCGAGCTCGTCGGCGGCCGCTTGCATGTCGGACAGTTTGGCGTCGAGGTCGGCCCGAGCCGTTGCCCGTTCCTGCGTCACGAAGTCGAGAATCGTCCGTTGCAGCGCAGGGGGGAGGGCTGAACCTGCTTCGATGGATGGCGGCTGGTTGCCTTCCCATCGTTGGAACAGCTTATGGATGGTGCCGAGGCTGCCGCTGCCGTGACGCTCGCGGATTTGGCGTGGGGTGGGCTTCCCGCCGGCGGCCTTGATCCCATCGGCGATGGCCGCCACCTGCGCGTACGTGATGCTGGCTTCCCGAGGCATATCGCGTCTCCAGTACGATACGTTACGTACGATAGGTTACGGTACGGTATGAATCAAGCGCCCATGACCCCGATCGAGGTGAGCCCGGTCAGCGGTGGGGTGGGGCGCTGCTTGTGGCCCTGGCGAGTCCGGTTTCGCAGACTTCTCATGTCGCTGGCGCCCCCCTTGGAGCTCGTCGGGCCGCAAGGTCAACGGGCATTCGAGCCACCGATTCGCCGCGGATTGACGGTCTTGGCATCGGCTTCAAGCTGTCGCACCCGACCCAGTCCTCCCAGACGGTCAGGAGTTCGCCGTCGATCTCGTCGGGTTCGAGGGCGTCGGGGGCTACTAATGAGTGGTCGATCCATCGTATTCGTAGCAGTGTTCCGGCGCGTTCGAGGATCTCGACCCATCCGTGCTCGCGGTGGATCGCCATCTCGCCCGGTCGCAGACGGGCCGGATGGGTGTTGATGTGCACGACGTTCATAACCCTTACCTCCATGCCCAGGGGAATGTCATGTGATTGCAGTGTGGATGGCGCCAAGTCGTGTGAAGCGCGGCAAGCGGAGGAGCACTATCGGGGAGAACAACTGGCGCGGCGGGCCTTCCAGACGTTGGGGGCGCCACAGCATGGGACCGCCGTAGGCACCAGCCCCCTGTCTGGGGCATCAAACACGCGCGGGCGGCATCAAATCCGGCGCATTAGCGTGCTGTTGCAGATGCGAGAGGTCGTGCAGCCGAGCAGGCTGGTCGCGATCGTATGCGAAGGGTTGCTGTCGGGCGGATGAGATCCGTCCCCTCGCGGGAATGTCGCTGATCAAGCGAAGAAATGCAAGGCGGTTTGGTCAGGCTGAAGGTGCGCTCGAGTCGTCGCGTCACTGTCCGGGCGCAACTCGGCTGGTGCTTGTTCCTGAGGCGGTGGCATGCTGCCATTGGCTCGATGGCGTTGCCCCGTTGACGGCGCGGGCACTTGGCGTAGAATCGTCACGAGTATTCGGCCATGCGGCCGTTGTACTGTGTCCGGTCAGCCCCTGTAACCGGAACGACCGTCAGGTCCGGGGTTTCGTTTGTATCACCCACCCGATCGGGAAGATTCACTTCCCGATCATGGGATGTGTGGTCTCCCGATTTTTTTCGTCTGGAGACTGTCATGTCCGAATCCACGCAAGTTGCTTCCAAGACCGCTCCCGAGAAGGAGCATTTCGACCTGCATACCAAGGGATGCGGCTATTTGGGCCGGGTCCGGTGGGTGAAGCCGCGCGGTGGTGGCCGTCGAGCCGAGCCCTTTCTCGCATGCGCAATCAACGCTGTTCACGGGTCCGTCACGGAACCGGCGTACACGTACTTTGACCTCAGAGTGGTCGGTGCCGAGTGTGCCGAGCTCGTTGAACGCTTCAAGCAGGATGTCCAGAACGACCGCAAGGTCTTTGTGTCATTCCGCGTGGGTGACATCTACCCACATCTCTACTATGCCGACGTCAAGGATTCCGAAACCGGTGCGCCCGGCAAGGAACCGCGAGTCATCATCAAGGGCCGGCTGCTACTGCTGACGCACGTCAAGGTGGACGGCCAAACGGTCTACGAACGCCCGAAGACAACGGATGTTCAGCCAGCGGCCGAAAGCGCTCACCTGGAGCGCACCGGCACCAGCGGGTGATCACCCAATCAGCCGTTCCAAGCTCGGAGCCTTTCGTGGGTTTCCACCCGTTTTGCACGTTTCGGCAAAAAACGTGCGTGGTGCGCCCAGTCAGCCCCTGTAACTGGGACGGCCGTCAGGCCTGGGGTCCTCGGTCGGGCCTTGCCTGTCCGCTTCGATCCCGTACCGGTCCGGAATACCGGTGCCTCTTTCAAAGCCGGGGCCACCAACCATGTTGGTGGCCCTCCTGTACCGCACGCACCGATGGTTCGACCCGTTCGGTGTCCGATTTTCAACCACCCATCGGGGGCGTTCGTCCCCCTCGGTGGGCGGGCCTCCGATACCGCATTCGGAGATCGAGATCGTGAGCATCACTGTCGAAGGCACGCTGAACATCAAGCGCATCAAGGGGGCCAATGGTCCGTTCTGTGTCGGCGATCTGCTGACCGATATCGGCGAGTTTCGTGTCAAGGACCCGATCCTCGATCAGTTCGAGGAAGGGAGCTACACGGGGCGCTATATCATTCAGCGCATCTTCCCCTGGTCCTATGCCAGCAACGGTCGGCTCGTGTTGGAGATCCGCGCCCGACTCGCCGATCTGCACGTTCAAAGCGGCACGGAAAGGAGTTTGCCCGAGGCCCCGATGGAACCCGATCCCGCTGACGAGGTCTTGGCGCAGACTGCGCGTCCGGGTGCTGGGAATGGCGAGTTGGAGGGAAGCGGTGCGCCCGAACGAGGACAGGAGGGCGCGGCTCCGCCGGCATTGCCCACCACGGATCCGGACGAATCGCCCGATCTCGCGCTCTTCGGCGACGAGCTCCACGGGCTGGTCGCGGCGCGCCAACCGGTGAAGCTCGATCCGACGATCGATGACCGCCGGCGCTTCCGGGAGCAGCGCAATCGGCTGAAGTCCGGACTCCAATACGGCTTTGTGCCGGAAGAGCAGGTCTGGTATCCGGAGGAATCCGATCGGTATCGGGCCTACCTGGCCGCGAAGGCGGACGCATCGTAGAACAATCCCCGCGGCCGACTCCGGCCGCCAGCCCGCGCGCGGGCTTTCCGAATCGGGTCAGTGCGTCAGGCTACGCGCGTGATTCGGAAAGCCTGCTAGGGCTCCATCGACAACTGGGCAGCAACACGCCCGATGTGTTGCGGCATTTGCGTCGGCGGTTTCCCCGCGCGCCCTTTCATCGGCGCCCACGCCTTCCACTGGGGTGCCTCGCATCCGAGCCACGGGGTCTCAGGGCAACGCGTCTTGAGGCCCGCGGGTGTGACGAAGGTATCGTTCAAATCCCATCCAAGCGGAACCAGCGGGTTCCCATCGTCGGCCTGCTGCAGGCAGACCGACGATGGAAATCCGTTTGCGGCCGTCCGGCTATCGGCCGGTGGCGCGTGTTGCCAGATTCATCAGCCTGTCAGTCCCTGCAACAGGACCGAGCATCTCGCTCCGGGACATCATCCACAACCAGCGGGTCGCGATCGGCCCGTCGAGGGTCAATGCGTCCCGCCGACTCCGAGGAGGTTCCATGGCCCTGATATTCCCGCGCCTGGCGCGCAATTTCGTGAAGAACGGCTACTACCCGACCGACCAAGCGACGCTCGAGCGGATTGTCGCCGCCCTCGATGTAGCAGGCAATGCGCTACGGATCCTGGATCCGTGCTGCGGCGAAGGCGCTGCGCTCCACCAAGTCAGGGAAGCGCTGACTGGATGCGGTGCCGCCGTTCAGGCATTCGGCGTCGAGTTCGATGCCGAGCGCGCCTGGCATGCGAAATCCGTCCTGGACCTTGCGATTCATGCCGACATCCAGGACGTCGTCGTAACACCCGGGTCCATTGGTCTCTTGTTTCTGAATCCGCCCTATGGCGACGCGGTGGCGGACCGGGCGCAGACCGGCGACAAAGGGCCGGACCGACTCGAGAAGATCTTCTTCCGGCGGACCTTTCAAACCCTTGCGTTCGGAGGCGTCCTCGTTCTCATCGTGCCCTACTACGTGCTCGACGCGGAGTTCGCAGGCCTTCTCGCGCGCAACTTCGAGCGCATTCGCTTCCACATGGCCCCGGAGCAGCAGTTCAAGCAGTGCGTGGTGTTCGGCGTTCGACGCCGTTCGGATCGGCCGGAATCGCGCACCGTGTCGGCGCTCATCGCTGCCGGTAAGGGCGAAGCATTCGATCAGGTATTGCCCGAGTGCTGGACCGACGAGCCGTACGCCGTTCCGGAGATTGCAGGTGGGGAGGGCCGCTTTCACGCGGTCCGCATCGACGCCGCCCAACTCGCGGCCGAGGTGGCGCGACTGCATGCGCATAGTCTCTGGCCGCTGTTCCGGACTCACTTCGGTGTTACGAAAGGCGCCCACCGTCCGCCCTTGACTGCAATGGGGCGGTGGCACCTGGCTTTGGCGCTGGCGGCCGGTCATGCTCACGGAATCGTGACCGCCGGCAACGGTCGCACCCTGTTGATCAAGGGCGACACGTACAAGGATAAGGTCCGCTCCGTCGAGCTTTCGGAGGGCCCGGATGGGACCGTCAGTGAAACCGTCATTCTTACCGATCGGTTCGTGCCCGTGATACGCGGGATCGACTTCACCCCAGGGCCCGGGTTCGGGTCCATCGTCACGATCCAATAGGGCAGGGCAAACGCACTGCATGTGGGTCTTGCGGAGCGCCGCTCCGCCTCGCATTGCTGGCCTCGGCGCCGGCGCTTTGACCACCACCACTGCAACCCGAACGGGCTCCCTCTTCGGGGGCGAGCTCGCCTTTGTGTTGTCTTCCAGGCATCTATCATTCTTTGGGAGAACGAGATGCGGCAGGAAATCGATATGTGGGTGCTCGTGCGACACCGTGACGTGTCCGCACTGTCGCGCGCGGGCCGCAACGGCTCGACGACGGATCGCGAGTGGCGGGCGGGCTGCCTTGAGTATCTTCAGACCACGCTGCTGTGCCACCCGGGTCCGCTCGCGCGGACGGAGGTCGTCTGGCCGCTGTTGTGCCGGGCGCCCGCCGAGGTGGAGACGTTCTGGTCGACCCTCCGAGTGCTTCGGGCCAACTTCAACCACGCGCTCGCAAGTACCCTGAATCGCTTGTGCGTACTGCTTCCCGAAGCGGGTGCCGACCAGATGGAGATCCAGATCGGGACCGATGGCGGAATCGATTGGCCGGAGGCCCTGTTTCCGATGGGCGCCGCGCTCCTCACGCACGTTGCGGAGCGACTGCAGGACACGCATGACTTCGACACTTCCGGCGAGGCCGTCCTCCACGTGCTGACCGACCTGGCGCGCCTTCTGTCAGACCATCTCACCGATCAGTCGCCGTTCTTCGATGCGATCGCGCGGTCGGTGCGTGTGCCGAGCGACAAGGTGCTGATGTCGGCGCTGGCGCAGGGCGAGTTGCTCTTGCTTCCGGTCCGGCGCATCAGCGATTCGTAGTTTCTCCTCGGGCGGCCGTGCTGCCGCGATTCCATTGTCCTCTCTCATCACCCGTCGGGTTGCACGCCCGGTGGGTGCGGCGACCGACGGGACATTCAGGAGCGCATCATGCACACATTGCGAAACTTCGACCGTGTGGCGGACGAGTACGAGCTTGCGCAACGTCAGCCACTTCGCGTCGCCTTAATGACGGCGGGTAACCCGGACCTCGGTCAGGACCCCGCGCAAACACTTCTCGGCGTCCGGAATCGCCTGGCGCCGGTGGCATCCCTTGGAGACGCGAGCCGTGTTGTCCGCCGCTTCATCGTCGAGCACCAAGTCGGCGGCGGTAATTGGGTGGGCGGACAAGTCCTCGACGGTTGCGGCCAGCAGGTCGCCTGCGTGAGTTACAACGGACGGGTGTGGCTACCCGCTCGCGGGGCAGTGCCTCAGCCAGTTTGCCAGACGTAGTTTTCCGGCGACGCCATCGCGTCGACGCCGCGCGCTGTCAGCCCCTGAAACAGCGACGGCCCTTCGGGGCCCGGGGCATTCGTCCTTCATCCACCCCCATCGGGAAGATCCGCTTCCCCGCTGGGGCGCGGCATCTCCCCATTTCATGAGGAGCTTTGCCATGGAAAACATCGATTTCACCAACCTCGAAGCCACGCTCGCGGGCGTGGACGCCAGGCGCTTGTCCCGCGTCCGGTTCGCCTCCCTACCCGAAAACCGATCGCCATGGGCGATTGGCGTCCAATGAAGGGAGGCACCCATCATGTTGTCGATCGAGGGTTTCTCCGATCTGTACGCGGATGCCTGCGTCCGCGGTGAAAATGGCGAACTGTTGCTGCTGTCCTTGTACGGACGCGACACCTCCGTGCTGCAGTTCATGTCCGCCTTCTCCGTGCCTTGCGATCAGGGCGGCCTGCTCCAGGCGGGGGAGGCCACCTTCACCCTGGCCGATGAGGGAGCGCGACACACGGTCTTCGTCCCGGAGCCGGAGCGGCTCCAGAAGTTCACAGGTCGTTTCCCTGACCGGAACCTATTCGGACCACTGACACACACGTGGCTCTACGACCCGGTTCTGGTGCAACTCGACCGGCCGGGGGGAGCCGCCTGGCTGGTGAGTGATGAGCGCGAGGTGCCGCGCTCCCAACTGTGGGCCCTGATCCGGGACCTCAGCCCGCTGCCGCTCCTCGATCACTGGCGCGATCCGCTGCTCGACGGTCTGGGCGATCGGCTCTGCATGCCACTGAGCCGCTTCAGGTATCCACCGCTCGGCAAGGTCGGCGGCATTCGCGTCACGCTGGAGGAGCGGTTCCAGGACATCGTTTCGATGGCCGTCAAGCAGGGTGTGTTGACGCTCGAGGCGGACGACCTGCCTGCTGACGCCGCGGGACAAATCCAGGCGATCGCCGAAGCATTGCCGCCCGCGCGGGCACTGTCCAAGCCCTTGTTCAAGCTCGGTCGCGTGGTGATGACGGCAGGGGTCGAGCGGCTCCTTGAGCGCTATCCGGATCTCGTCGACCGCTGCCTCGGCGCCTACCTACGAGGCGATTGGGGTGTGAGCTCCGAACCCGAGCAGAACGACGAGGCCGTGCGGTTGGGCGACAGCCGCATATTCGCCGCGTATCCGATCGACCCGGCGCGGCCGAGCGCAGGCTACGGCACCAATACGTTGTGGGTCATCACTGAAGCGGACCGCAGCGTCACGACCTTGCTGCTGCCCGAAGAGTACTGAGGCAAAAGCGTTCGGGGCGAATACGTCCGCCTTCGGCTATCGCCCCGTTCTTCCACATCAAACCCATGCGGGGACACGTACCCGCATGGGTTCGGTCTCCGCCTTCTCGAGGAGACCTCCATGCAACTCGCACATGCCGACTTCGCGTCGGCGCTCGTCCTTCCGGAAGCTGCCCAGCTGTCGCTGGCGGAGTTCGTCGACGACTTCGGCGCCAGCCTGCTGGACGCCGTTCGACGCCAGAATCCTCCCGTCTACGACGGCGCAGCCGATCCGCGGCGCGATGAGTTGATGGATCGGCTGCGCCGGAAGCCCTTTCCGGCGCAGCGCGATGCCGTCCAAGCCTTGACTCGCTTGCTGCTCGACACCGGCGACCCGGCGGCGATCCTCAATGCCGAGATGGGAACTGGCAAGACCATGATGGCGATCGCCGCGGCCGTCGTGATGCACGAGGCGGGCTTCCGCCGCACCCTTGTACTGTCTCCGCCTCACTTGGTGTACAAGTGGCGCAGGGAAATCATGCTGACCGTGCCGGATGCTCGAGTCTGGATACTCAACGGGCCGGATACCTTGCAGAAGCTGCTCACACTGCGCGCGATGCGCACGGTGCCCGCAGTGCCGGAGTTTTTCGTGCTTGGGCGCGTGCGGATGCGCATGGGCTTTCATTGGCGGCCCGCGTTCAACGTACGTAGGACGGTTTGTCGGGACGAGCTCGGCGCGCGCCACGTTGCCGCCTACGCCGCGTGTCCAGACTGCGGGCAATGGCTGACGGACAGGACCAACGACTCCGAGCTGCCAATGTCGGCGGCGCGGGCGAAGGTCGTGCTCGACGAGAATCGAAGCGCTTGCCCTCATTGCAGCGGGCGCCTGTGGACATTGACCCGCAAGGGCAAGCCGCAGCGCTCGCATCGCGAGCTCGTCATGGACGCTTTGCAGCAGCTGCCGACCATCGGCGTGAAGACCGCTGACAACCTGGTCCGACGATTTGGCGAGGAGATGCTCGGCGCCATGCTGGCGGACAACGTGCACGAGTTCATCAACCTGATGGACGAGGAGGGGGAGCTCGTCTTCTCCGACCGCCAGGCCGCACGCATGGAGCGCGCCATGGCCGCCATGGAGATCGGCTTCGGCCAGGGCGACTACCAGGCGACGGAATTCGTCAAACGGTACTTGCCCCAAGGCTACTTCGGGCTGCTGGTGGTCGACGAGGGGCATGAGTACAAGAACGCCGGAAGCGCACAGGGACAAGCTATGGGCGTCCTGGCCGCCAAGTGCAGCAAGACGCTGCTGCTGACCGGCACGCTGATGGGCGGCTACGCCGAGGATCTGTTCTATCTCCTCTGGCGTCTCAATCCGAGGGCGATGATCGACGACGGCTATCGCCCGAACGTGCGTCGCAGCCTGGGCCCGGCAGGAATGGCCTTCATGCGCGACCACGGTGTCGTGAAGGACATCTACCGGGAGGCCGAAAGCCGCTCCCATCGGACTGCGAAGGGCAAGACGATCAGCCATCGAACGGCCAAAGCCCCCGGCTTCGGCCCGAAGGGCATCATGCGGTACGTGCTGCCCTGCACGGTCTTCCTGAAGCTTAAGGACATCGGCGGCGACGTGCTGCCCCCGTATCGCGAGGTGTTCGAATCGGTGGCAATGACGGAGGACCAGCGCGAGGGCTACACGAAGCTCGCGACGGTCCTCACGGCCGAGTTGCGCCAGGCGCTGCGTTGCGGTGACGCGACGCTGCTCGGTGTGGTGCTCCAGGTGCTGCTGGCGTGGCCCGACTGCTGCTTCCGCGACGAACTCGTCAGGCATCCTCGAACTGGCGCCCAGCTTGCGTATCAGACCGCAGTCTTCGGCGACGGGGACGTGAGCCCGAAGGAAGCGGCGCTGATCGAACTTTGCCGTCATGAGAAGGGCAGGGGCCGCAAGGTGCTCGCGTACTCCATCTACACCGGGACCCGAGACACCACGAGTCGCCTCCGGGCCCAGCTCGAACGTGCCGGCTTCAAGGTGGCCGTGCTGCGCGCAAGCGTCGAAGCGGCCCGCCGCGAGGACTGGGTGGCCGACCAGGTCGAACGCGGCATCGACGTGCTCATCTCGAACCCGGAACTCGTGAAAACCGGGCTGGATCTGCTCGACTTTCCTACCATCGCCTACATGCAGTCGGGCTACAACTGCTATACCCTGCAGCAGGCCTCGCGCCGTTCATGGCGCATCGGGCAGCGGAACGACGTGGCCGTGCACTTCTTCGGATACGCGGAATCGGCGCAAATGGACTGTCTCACATTGATGGCGCAGAAGATCGCGGTGGCGCAATCGACGTCGGGCGACATGCCGGAGACGGGCCTCGACGTCCTCAATCAGACCGGCGACAGCATCGAGGTGGCGCTGGCCAAGAGGCTGGCGGTCTGAGGAAACCAGGGCGCGGGCGGAAGCCCTCGTCCTGGTTTCACCTCGCTCTCGCATCTTGCAACCGTTGGTACCCTCGACGGGACGGCTTCTCCCGCGTTGGCGTGAGGCGCTGACTAGGAACTGCCGCGGACGTCAGTGGACGGCTGTGCAGAGACCGCCGCGGACCACCTGCTGCCGCGGACGTTTCGGCAGCGCTGCCATTGGAGCGCTTGCTTCGCTCGAAAACCTTCCGGACAGTCGACGCGTGCAAGTCGGAGTTGACCTTGGGGATCTGGCTAGACTTCGACGGCAATGTACCGCTTACGTGCCATTGAATCGCTATCGGTATCTGCCAAATTCACCTCGGATCCCTCGCCTCCGTGAATACTCTCGGAGCCTCAAGTAACGTACATCTCGAGCAAGACTTCGCGCGCGCTGCATGATCTCGTCCCGGTATTGCCCCAACTCCTTCGGCTGCCGAGGAGCGGATGCTCGAAACCGCACTGCGCCTGGAAACCCTTGGCGGTGCGCTCTTGCTCATGCCAGCCCTTTTCCCGGAATGTTCTGTGCAGTGTCTTGGGCTTCGTCCAGGATCGCCCGCTCGCGTTCGATCTCGCAGCGCAGCTCTTCTTCACTGGGCAGGATCAGGCGATATTTGCTGGCGAACAACTGCTCGCTCTCGTGTAGCACCGAGTAGCGCACCACGGAGTGATCCTTGTACTCGCAGAGCAGGATGCCGACGGTCGGGTTGTCATCCGGGCCGCGTTTGAGCTCGTCGTACATGCGGACATACATATCCATCTGCCCGATGTCCTGATGCGTCAGCTCATGGGTTTTCAGGTCGATCAGCACAAAACACTTGAGCAGGTAGTTGTAGAACACCAGATCAATGTAGAAATCCTTGCTTTCGGTGCTGATGCGTTGCTGACGGGCGACAAAGGCAAAGCCCTTGCCCAGTTCCAGCAGGAAAGCCTGCAATTTATCCATCAAGGCCTGTTCCAGCGTCGACTCCAGCAGCTTGCCGCTACCCGGGAAGCCGAGGAATTCCAGCATCACCGGGTCACGGATGAATTCGCGCGGTGCTTGTTTCAGGGCTTGCAGCTTGGCATCGGCTTCGGCAGCCAGCGCCGGCTTGTCTTCGCTCAGCAGCAGGCGTTCGTAATACAAGGTGCCGATCTGGCGTTCCAAGGCGCGGGAACTCCAGTTTTGCGCGGCGGCTTCGTTCATGTACCACAGCCGGGCGTCGGCGCTCTCGACGCGCAATAGCGTGCGGTAGTGAGTCCAGCTCAATTCGTGACGCAGTGCGTCACACATCGGGAAGGCCTGATAAAACAGCCGCATGTAACGCAAATTCGAGGCATCAAAGCCTTTGCCAAATTCGCGGGTCAGGTTTTCCGCCAGACCGGACAGCAGCTTTTTGCCGTAGGCAGCACGATGCTCGCCGCCCTGTTCGAATTCGACGATGTGCCGGCCGATTTCCCAGCAGGTCTGCACCTGCACCATGTCCACAGCCCGCAAGGCACGTTGGCGGCCCTGTGCGATCAGCTCGCGCAGCGCGGCGAGCAGGGTTTGCGGGAGGCTGGGTTGATCGCTCATGCGGGTCTCCTTCACGCTACCGTGACCTGGCCGTTCATCAGCAGGGGGAGAAGCCAGTCGCGGAGTTGGGCGAGTTGTTGGTTTTCTTTGGCATTGATCGTCATCCTTTTAAAGCAAGCGCTAACCATTTGCTCGTACTTCAACAAAATCTCTTCTTGTGGCAACGGCATGGAGAAAGTTTCTAGCGTGTTTGCGTCGATGCGCTTTCTTCCAGAGGTTCCTGTCATGTTGGAAATGGCAAACTGCCTGAAAGATGTCGATCTGCTCAACTGGGCAGCAAATGCGCTAAGCGTTTTGCTCTTGCCTCGTATCACAATGAATTCTGTCGAACCAAAACCAACTTCATTGTCCTTCAGCAGAGAAATCAGCGCTGTTTTCCCATTTTCCAAACAGGGCGTTATTCGTGCAACTACAACGTCTCCATTCTGAAATTTCATACCACCGGCAAATGCCTTGCACTCAGGTGCTTCAGTCATGAAGCCGGTTACTGGCAATGCGGCCATATCGATATAACTCGCTTCAGTGCCCAATGGCAGTGACAGGGACGGATTAAAGTCAAATAAATCGGACGCCAAGCCGGCACGCCACCCCGCCGGAATCTCCCGTTTCAGCGTGGCGTTGTAGACCATCTTGCCGCCGGAGGATTTATAGGGCTTGCCGTTGGCGTCGGGGAAGTCGAACTGCACGAACCAGTAGTCGTACAGCGTCTTTGCCATCGCCTCCAGCTCGGCGTTGATGCGGTTATTGGAGTCGATCTTGGCGTCGAGGGCTGAGAGGACGGCGGCGATTCTTTGCTGCTGATTTTTGTCGGTAACGACCGGTATCGCCATTTCATGCAACTCGTTCCGATTGACGCCGGGAACGGCGCTTTTGTCCGAAGTACGAATTCGACCAAGACAGGTCAGAAGGTAGTAGATGTACTTGGGGTCATTACCCTTGAAGGTGGTGACATAAAGCGCAGTATTGTGTGGCCAGTATTTGCCATCAACGTAATACATTTCCCCGAGCGTGCCGTATCGCCCTGTTACGACACCCGTGCCCTCAACCATGTATTCGTCGTGATAGCCAGTTATTCCAGCTGAGCTAATCACTGGATAGGGGCCTGGTCGGCGCTGATTTTCTGGAAGATCGTAGCCACGCTTGAGATTTATCAGATCACCAAGGCGTTTGGATGCGGCATTACTCATACCGCAATCCCGCCAACTGCTTCTTGATCTCCCGCTCCAGTCCCGCCGATTCCCTAAACAGCCCATCCAGCCTATAGGTAAAGCCCTGCATCTTTTCGGCAAACTGCGCCGGGGTCAGGTCGCTGTATTCGATCTTTACGTCAAAATACTGCCCGGCGCTCAGGCTGTAATTCTTGGCGGCGATGTCAGCGTAACTGACCACCACCGAGAAATCCTCTACGGCC
Source organism: Azoarcus sp. CIB (assembly GCF_001190925.1). Classification (NCBI taxonomy): domain Bacteria; kingdom Pseudomonadati; phylum Pseudomonadota; class Betaproteobacteria; order Rhodocyclales; family Zoogloeaceae; genus Azoarcus; species Azoarcus sp. CIB. Next base: position 2,909,092 of record NZ_CP011072.1, on the reverse strand, counting down.
TCTTTTGCATTGAAGGTAGCGATGATGCGGTCTTCTTCGGCTTCGGAGAGCAGGGTTTTCTGGTTCTTGCCGTCCTTGACCTTGGTGCCGAGGCTGGAGGCATCGATTAGCACCACGTTCTGCTGATTGCTGCGGTCGACGAACAAAATGGAGACATTTGTGCCGGTGGTGGCGAAGATGTTGCTGGGCATGGAGACGACGCCAGCGAGCATTTTGTTGTCCACCAGATGCTGGCGGATGCCTTTGTCGATGCCGCTTTGCGCGGTGATGAAGCCGGTCGGTACGACCACGGCCGCTTTGCCGCCGGGCTTGAGCGAATAGATGATGTGCTGCAGGAAGAGCTGGTAGATGGCCATTTTGTCCACGGCCTGCTTCGGGATATTGGGCACCCCGGCAAAGAAGCGTTCGCGGTGCTCTTTGCTGTCCAGCTCATTGCGGAAATCGCTGAAGTCCATCTTGAACGGCGGATTGCTGACGATGTAGTCGAACTTCTTGAGCGCGTTTTTTTGTCCCTGTCCCTGTGCCTCCCGGTGATAGGGGTGGAGCATGGTGTTGCCCTGGATGATGTTGGGGATGGAATGCACCAGGTTGTTCAGGATCAGGTTCAGGCGCAGCAGGCTGGAAGATTTTTGCGAGATGTCCTGCGAGTAGATGCTGCAGCGCTGCTCGCCGATGGCGTGGGCGATGTTCATCAGCAATGTGCCGGAACCGGCCGAGGGGTCATAGCAGCTCACATTGCTGATTTTGCCGCGCACAACTTCCGGCACGAGGATGGCGGCCATGATCTTGGCGACGGCGTGCGGGGTGTAGTACTCGGCGTATTTGCCGCCGCTGTCCTTGTTGTAGTCCTTGATCAGGTATTCAAACAGCGCGGCGTAGAAATCGTATTTTTCGTTAAAGATGCGCTCAAAGCTGAAGTCGCCCAGCTTGTTGATAATGGCGCGGCAAAAGGCATCGCGCTTTGACGGGTCGGTGATGAATTCGCTGACCCGGTCAAACAGCGTGATCTTGGCGCCGCCGTCGGTTTTGACGGCGAAGATGTCGTTGTTGGTGATGGCAATGTCGCGCAGGGTGTCGTCAAACAGTTTGGCGAATTCGGGCGCGGTTTGGCGGCTCCACAGGTGGGCGATGAAATGCTCGGGCTTCAGGCGGGCGGTATCCGGCCCCATCTGCATTTGCAGCATTTCCATGTCGTCGGCACTCATGGCCGCGATGGCTGCCTCCCAACTCGCAGCCTTGGCGAGTGCCGGCTGGATCTTCTTGGCCTCAAAGGCGAACTTGTCGTTGAGAAACTTGTAGAGGAAAACCTGGGTGATGATCTTGAATTCGTTGCCATCGTTGCCCAGGCCATAAGCGGCACAGATGGCCTTGAGGCTGTCGATCAGCTCGCGGGTGCGTTGTTCAAATTGCTGGCTTACCAAGGGTGTGCTCCAGTGTTACGACTGCCGCCCAAGCGGGCGCCTGCGGAAAATTCATGCATGTATTCGGCCACCACCAGCTGGTTGATGCTGCGGCTGGCGTCGGGGGTGAGTTTGATGTGCTGGCGGGTGGAGAACTCGCCGATGACGATGGGCTGCATCATCCGCTCGAAATAGCTTTCGTTATTGAGCAGTTGGGTGTTTTGCAGCACCTGTTCGTCGGCCTGCTGCTTGACGCCATTGAGGGCTTCAAACAGGCGGCGCTCGATTTCCGAGAACGCGCCGCGCTCATGCAGGCGCTTGTGAATGCGCGTGTATTTGGCATCGCCCTGGTATTTGGCGCGCAGCAGGTTGTTCTGGCGGTTCAGCTCTTTGACTTTGTCGTGAATCGCATTGAGCGCGCCGATGTTGGCGGTCATCTCTTCCTGGCTGACTTCGCTGAGTTTCTTTTTCTTGAACAGCCGTTTCAGCTCTTCGCGCAGGGTGACGAATTTGGGGTCTTGCTGGTCGAAATTGTCCGCCAGGGCTTCGCGCGTCTGGCGCAGGGTGTTTTTTAGCTGGTCGGCCAGGACCAGCTCTTCTTCCCTGATCTTGGCAAATTTGAAGATCACCTCTTCCAGGGCGACATTGAGCAGATTGCTGGTGTCGGTGGCCGATTCGATGGTTTCTTTCAGGTTGAGCAGATCGAGGTGGTTGCAGGTTTCGCGGTAGAGCTGACCCAGCTTGTGGAAATCGAGCTGCTGCAGTTGCTCGTAGTCGCCTTGCAGGCGGATCAGGTTGTAGAGATTGCGGGCATCGGCGAGCGCTTTTTTGAGTGCCAGCACGGTGGCACGATCTTGAATCTGGCTGAGTTGTTTTGAAAACTCTTCGGCGTTTTCGATATTGAAGCGGAACAGGATGTCCTTGATGGCTTCGATTTCTTGCTTGATTTCTTCGGCCGATTTGAACAGGTTGGAGTAGTGCTCGATCTCGTCGCCCAGCTCGGATTGCAATTCGTCAAAGTAGTCTCTATTGGTCTTGTCGAATTCCTTGCGGATGTCGGCAAAGTCCACCACGTAGCCGTAGCGGAAATCCTTGTAGGTGCGGTTGACGCGGGTGAGTGCCTGCAGCAGGTTATGCGCTTTGATGACACGGCCCAGGTAGAGTTTTTTCAGGCGCTTGGCGTCAAAGCCGGTGAGCAGCATGTTGTAGACAAACAGGAGATCGATCTTGCCGGCCTTGAAGTCTTCTACCCATTGCTTGCGCTCGTCCTTGCTGCCGATGTCGTGCAGGATCAGCGCGGCGTTCCTGACGCGGTTTTTCAGCAGGGTGCGGGCGGCGTAGCTGTCAGGCTGCGCCGCGGCGATCACGGTTTGCGCGGAGTCCTGAGCGGCATATGCGGGTGATGGCCGGGCGGCATAGACCGTATTGAAGATGTCGAACATCTGTTTGGCTTGATCGGCGCTGTCGCAGATTACCATGCCGCCGATGCTGGCATCGCCCAGCGCGCTGCGGCTTTTCTCGAAATCACTCACGATGTAATCGAGCATGGGCTCGACAAATTGCGGGTGCGAGTAGATCAGCTTGCGGTCGATATCGCCTTGCTGCAACTGGACGGCGGCGAGCGCCTCTTGCAGCGAGATTTTGTAGTTGGTGGCGATCTCCTCGCGGATCAGGCGCAGGGTGTAACCATCGGCAATGGAGGCGTTGTAGTAATACTTGTGGATGTAGTCGCCAAACAGGGCGCGCGAGTTGTAATCGTCACCCAGCAGCGGCGTGCCGGTGAGACCGATCTTGATGGCGTTGCGGTCGGACTGGCTGAGGTTGGCCAGAAAGCTGCCCTGCGGGTTGTAGCTGCGGTGCACTTCATCAAGAAAGTAGACGCGCTGGATGCTGAAGTCGTAATCCTCGGTGCGCACCACATCCGGGTCGTCCTGAAATTTCTGGATATTAACTACGGTGATTTCCGGCTTGCCGCTGTGGTTGTGCAGCACCTGCGTGGTTTTAATGTCGCGGGCAAAGGCTTCGCGGCTGTCGATGGTATGTACCACCAGACCGCGACAGGAAAATTCACGCTGCGCCTGCGTAGCCAGATCAAGCCGGTCGACGATGAAGTAAAACTTCGGAATCACCTCCTGGCGCTGGAAGTAATCAGTGAGGAATCGGGTGTTGTAATACGCCAGTGCGGTCTTGCCGCTGCCCTGGGTATGCCAGATGATGCCCTTGTTCACCCCGGCATCGAGTTTCTTCTTGATGGCCTTGGTGGCAAAGAGTTGGGGGTAGCGCATCACATGTTTGTGCAGGCCGTCGCTCTCGTTCACATAGACGAGCGCAAAGCGCAGCAGGAAGGACAGCCGCTCACGACTGAACAGGGAGGTGCAGATGCGGTTGGTTGGCGTATCTGGCGATTTGTTACTCAGAAACTCGGGGCTGTGCTTGATGACGTTGAGGTTGTTATCGCGCAGCACTTCGTTTTCGAGGGTGTCATCTTCCTCCGCCAAAAGCTGACTGAGGTCCAGCGTTTCTTCTTCGCGGAAATAGTTGAAGACGGGCGAGTCATAGGATGGGCTGGCATAAAACGCGCCTTCGATGGGCTGCGGCGAGCCGTCGTCGTACTCCATGTTGTTGGAGAAGACCATCAACTGCGCGATGTTGATGAAGCGCCGGAATTTTGGATTGCGGCTGCGCGTGATGATGCGGTTGCGCTCGGCCAGCACGCCTTCGCGATTGTTGGGCTTCTTGACCTCGATAAAGGCCAGCGGCATGCCGTTGATGAGCAAGGTGATGTCGGGCCGGAACTCATCGTCACCGTTCTTGCAGGTCAGTTCGGTAACGACGTGAAAGCTGTTGTTGTCGAAATTCTCGAAGTCGATCAGGCGGACGCCGGAACGCTCGGTAAGCCGGTCATAGAAGGCGTTGCCGAGGTCTTCGTTGTCCAGCAGTAGTTGGACGTCGGCCAGCAATCGGGTGACGTCTTCCGCATTCAAATCAGGGTTGATGCGGGCAATGGCTTCATTGAAAAGCGTGGGGAAGATATTGGTTTCTTCGTCCCAAACGGCATTCTTGAGCGAGTGGTAACTGTAGCCAAGCCGGACCAGATGCAGGATGCACGGAATTTTGACCCGTGCGTCTTCGCTGAAAATCATCTCAGCTGATCTCCCTTATTGTTCTTGCTGCACGGGGTTGCTTGAATCTTCATCCGCGCCACCCGTACGCACCCATTCATCGACCTCGGACAGCTGGAATTTCCACAGCCGGCCGATCTTGTGCGCGGGCAGGCCTTTGCGCTCGCGCCAGCGGTAGACGGTGTCTTTCACGACGCCCAGATGGCGGGCGACATCGATGGCAGTGACCCACGGTTCGGAATTCATGGTGATGGCGCTCAGCTTGTAGCCTGAAAGTCGTTCAAAATCGTCATCAGTCTAACAGAGGCCGGCTTTGGTGGCCTGTTGGACAAGTCCGACTTTCTGTGGGAGACGGAACGTTAATCACGCGGACATCAAAAAAACTGAATCGTCCCCGCTTTTCGTATTCAGGCAAGATCGTCAGCTTGAAAATGTAAACCTGCCATACGCTGCTTGGTAGCGGAATGGCCGCTCCGGCCGACGAGGAGGCAGTGGGCTCGCTGTCTCCGGGTACGCTGCCTGCTCGTCGGTTGCTGCCGGTGATCTTGGCTCTTGCGAAAGACCTGTGAAGTAAAGGGTTTTTGACGTTGGTTGGCAGATTTCGGCAGCGGGGAAGGACGCCGCCCAAACCGTTGCTGCTGGTCAACAACGCTCGGTGCCGAGCGCAGCGCAACCTGGAGCTGATGTGGCTCGTCGGGCGTCTGACGCCCGACTTCAATACCATCGCCTACTTCCGTAAGGACAATCCGAAGGGCATCCGTAGCGTCTGCCGCCAGTTCGTCGTGCAGTGCCGCGAACTGGAGCTCCTCATCGAAGCCGTGGTCGTGATCGACGGCAGCAAGTTCAAGGCAGTCAGTAACCGCGACCGCAACTTCACCAGCGCCAAGCTGCAACGGCTCATGGAGGCCTCGAAGTGAGCACCGCCGCGCGATTGGTCAGCTAGGAACGTCGGCCCGTTCGACCAGCCCCGGACCCTCCGTCCGGGGATTGCCGACCGCCCGACCAACGGGGTAAGCCTCCATGCGGTCCACGGGAAACTCGGCGGCCAGCTCGCGCACGAGCCCGGGGTCGGTGACGCCCGGATCAAGCCATGCCGTGTAGTCCTCGGGCTGGATGATCACCGGCATGCGGTCGTGAATCGACGCCATCAGCTCGTTCGCCGCTGTGGTCAGGATCGCGAACGTGAGCAGCGGGCCGTCTGGGCCCTCCCAGCGTTCGTGCAGCCCGCCGAAGCCGAACAGCGCCTCGCCGCCAGCCGGGCGAATGAAATACGGCTGCTTGCCACCCGCTGCTGGCTGCCACTCGTAGAAGCCGCACGCAGGCACGAGCACGCGGGACCGTCTGAACGCATCGCGGAACATCGGCTTTTCCGCCGCGGTTTCGATCTTCGCGTTGATGGGTTGAGAGAGCTTGCCGGGTTCCTTGATCCAGCGCGGCCGCAGACCCCAGCGCGCCGCGAGAATCTCTCGATGGCTGCCCAGTGCGCGGATCACTGGGGCGAACTGCGTCGGTGCAACGTTGTAACGGTCTGCCCAGGTGAACGGGCTCGGAGCATCGCGCGGAACGATCTCGAAGTCGTCGTAGTCGAGGTCGACGTTGAACTGCCTGCGGGCGCGCGAGATCGGTCCGTACAAGGCGTATCTGCCGCACATGGCTGGGCCCCAACTTGTTGTGGCAACGCGACCACCCTACACCGAAGGAGAGTCGGCAGCTAAACTATATGTTTGTACAGCTTAAAGCCACGTAGATGTTCGTTCGAATTCGCCGCCTTCGTCGTGCGGGCCGCCGCATTCCAGACCATGAGGCAGGGCACCCTGAGCATTGCGCCCAAGGCGACCTGCAGTCCTCCGCCGGGCGTTTCATCCTCACGCGGCATCTGTCAAACACGGAGCCGATTGACGTCCTTTACGACGCGCGCGTGATCGCCATCCAGAACGGTGTTGGCGGCATGCTCGTTCGCGGGTTCGAGCAAGCCGGCGACCGTGCAGTGTTACAGGAATGGGAGGTCCGGCCGCTCGAACAGATCATCGGGCCGGACGGACTGCAGCGGTGGAACTCGCCGAAGTAGAATATGCGCGTGGAACATTCGAGACGCGTCATGAAGCTCAAGAACTACTCCGGCAAAGACGTTCGCGAACTACGGCGCAAGGCGGGACTGAACCAAGCGCAGTTCTGGGCGCCGTTTCAAACCACGCAAAGTGGTGGGAGTCGGTACGAAGCCGGCCGCGACATCCCCGGCCCGGTGCAGGTACTCCTGAACCTCGCATTCGGCACCGAAGCGAAAGCCGCCACGATTCTCGGCGAACTGCGCGGGATAGCGAAGACGAAGAAGAGCTCGTGAGCGGGACCGCCGATTTCATCTTCGGCCTCGTCATCGCGATCAGCGACGGCGACACACTACCGTGCTCAGCGACGACCGCCAACAGGTCAAAGTGCGGCTTGCCGAGATTGACGCCGAAGTCAGAGTGATTGGTTGTCTCGATGACGGCGCGTGTGACCCCCTCCGCGATAACGGAGGCTGCACCTGAAGGGTCGGCGCGCAGCGCCAGCTTGTCGGTCGGCGTGTTCATTCAGATCCGCTATGGTTCGACGATCGTGTGCTGTCGGGGCGCGAGAAACGCGTCGTGGAACAGGGCCGGTGGCAGGCTTTTGCCAACCAGGTAGCCCTGGACCATGTCACAACCCATGATGCGCAGGAGTTCATGCTGAGCCGCCGTCTCGACGCCTTCCACGATGACGATCAGATCCAGTTCATGGGCGAGCGATATGATGTTTCGCACAATTGTCGAATCCGCGCGGTCGGCGAGATCGACGACGAAGCTTCGATCGATCTTCAGGATGCGGACCGGTATGCGCTTGAGGTAGCTTAGCGAGGAGTAGCCGGTGCCGAAGTCGTCGATGGCCAGCCGTATGCCCAGATGCGCGAGGCGGGCGACGTTCTCCCGCGCGCGATCGTTGGCGCGCATGCAAATGCTCTCGGTTATTTCGACTACCAGGTCATCGGGTCGCAGGTCGAATCGTTCGAGTGCGTTGGCGACCGTGTCGGCGATGTCGCGCCGGCGCAATTGCTCGACCGAGAAGTTGACCGCGACCCGCAGGTCATGGCCGGCGGCGTGCCACGCGTGAAGCTGCGCGCACGCGGTCTCAAGCACCCATTGTCCGATCTTGCCGATGAGTCCTTGGTCTTCCGCGACCGGGATGAAGGTGTTGGGGCGGATCATGCCGAGTTGGGGGTGCTGCCAGCGGATCAGCGCCTCGGCCGCCACCATGCGGCCAGTGCTTGCGTCGATCTCGGGCTGGTAGTGAAGGACGAACTCGTCATGCTCGACGGCGCGTCGGAGGTCTCGCCCGATCCGAAGGTGCGAGCGAGCCGTTGCGTCCGTGGCTTGATGGAGCCGGCGCGCGGGCCGGACGCTGCGCCGTTGATTCCAATTCCACCCATGCGGGTGTTCCGGGGGATTGCGTGTCGTGTGCATTGTTCCTCTCCGTGTCTCGGTTGCCGGTGGCCGAAAAATGTCTCGGCCGTGGTTCTTGGCTTTTCGACGTGTCGCAGCCAGGCACGGGGCGTGGAGGCGGGCGGACACCGATCGCGAAAGCGGAGCGACGCCAGGCGCGGAACGCCTGGACACTGTGCCGGCATGCGCCGGCCGCGAGGGATCCAACGAGACGAGGCAACCCGCCTAGGCGAGTCGCTCAGACAGCAGCGAAGGGAAAGCAAGAGGCGAAGCTGCTTCGAAGGGTCGAAGAGGCGTCGCTTAGCGAGGGGAGCGAGAGCAGGAAATGTCGACTGGACGGCTTTACGATAGTGCTTCAGTCGAATATCGGCAAGGCATTATTGCAGCATGCTGGCTGCGCGGGCGGTGTCGAGCGTTCCGGGCCAATCTGCCCGGAACGCCGCTTTCTGGTTAGAACGGTAGCTCTTCTTCGGCGATAGAGCCGGTGGGGCGCAGCAAGAGATGCTCATGGAACCAGCGCTGGTACTTTGCGAGCTCGTTTGCGAAGTAAGCGGAGCGGGGAAACACGAGTAGCAGCTCCTGGTAATGTGCGATGCGTTCGCGAAAACGGTCCTCCCAGTGGGTAAATGGAAGGTAGGCTTGGGGATCCTGCCCCGGCCTGTTGGCGGGTTCGTCGTGCCACATTTTGCGATCTCCCGGAGGGTAGGTGCTGGACGGGAGAACGCACGAGCCGCGACCGGGACGTGGATCATCCCGGAGGGGAAGTTGGATGCAACTGGGACGAAGACCCCGGGCTGATGCCGTACCTGTTTCAGGGGCTGACAGGTCGCGCGGCTACGAGGAGCCGGTGCTGGAGAATGTCATCCAATTGTGGTTCATGCCAGGCTGGCATTCAAGGATTAAGGATGGTCGGGGGGCGAGGGCGGCCTTCCTCGGAAAGGGCTGTTGATTCGTGGTTACCGCGTACCAGGGTCTGACCGGATGCGAGCGTTGGACGGGCTGGCGTGATTCGAGCAGTCGGCATGCACGCAGCCCTCTGTGTGGGCCGGCTCTTCGGCACAAGGGGAGGGCCGCGTCGAACCCATGCCGTTCATGCGCTCTTGCGCGGCGCGGAACATGCTGGCCTTGCGTTCCGCCACCGCGGCCTGCCGCCCTCGCTCATCGGCCGCGCGCTGCGCGTCGAGATTCGCCGCCTGGGCCCCCAGTTCGGCGAGGTGGGCCCGGAGGCGCTTGAGGCCGCGCGTCGCGGTCTCGCGGGCATCCTCCGGAACGTGGGCGAGCAGCTTCGCGTCGTCGTTGCCGATGAGCGACGCCACCACCGCGTCGCCGTCCGCCGGCGCGGGCAGCAAGGGCTGGACGGCCTCCTGTGTGATCCGCCCCGCCACGACGGCCGCAGAGAGCGTCGCCGCGCGCCGTTGCGGGTCATGGCCGAGCGACGCCCACCACCGGCATGGCAACCTCGCCTCGCGCGCCTCGCGCACCAGACGCTCGTACGCCTGGCAGAACGCCATGCGCGCCGCCACCTTGTCGCGCGCATCAAGGAGCGGCCTAGCCACCGCCAGCGCCTGCGTGATCTCGTCGGTCCATACCACGGTCGCGGCGTCGTCGTCCGCGGAAAGGGCGGTCGCCCACGCCTCCTCCGCGCCAGGGCGACTATCGAGCTCCGCGACCCGCTCGAGCACGGCGGCCACGGTCAGGCGACCCTTCAGTTCCTTGCGGCAACGCTCCAGGGCGCGCAGTACGTCGGCGTCGGGGTAGGCCGACAGGTCCGCATCCATGACCTTCAGTGCCGCCGCGGATAGCTCGGTCCCGGTCAGTTCGGCCGTCATGGCAATGGCCTTCAGCGTGTTCGCGCTCACAGTGACTCTCCTCGTTCGGCCAGCACCTCGGCGAGGGCGGCCATGGTGGTGCCGGCTCTGTCGGACTGGCGCGCCTTGCCGGCGGTCATGAGCCTTCCCGTCACCCACTCGGTGCGCAACTTCTCGGCGTCGCTCAGCAGGCAGCCGAAGTCGTGCATGCGGCCAACGTAGTAGCTCCCCGGGTGCTGCACGAACCACGCGGCAATCAAGGGTGATTCGTCGTAGCCGATGCGCTGCACGAACTGCTTCACCTGCGAACTGACCTTCTGGTTTCGAACTGGGGCGGCGCCGTAGCGGCCTGCATAGGCGTTCCGGTAGGCCGCCCAGGTCGTCCGGCACGCGGCCTGTAGGCGCGTCTCGCCGGCCGGATCCTGCTGGGGGGCTGGCGCCTTGGCGACAGCAGGGAGGCGTTCTGGCTCCGAACACGGCGCCGTCCCCCTGACGGTTAACTGGTGGTTCATTGGTGGTTCACTGACGGTTTGGCTCCCATGGGTGGGAGGCGTCTCGGGACACCCATGGGAGGCCTCCCCTCCCATGGGCGGGAGCCCTCCGCACCCCTGAGTGGGAGGGGTGACAACGACGGGAGGGGTGACATTGGGGGGAGGGGTGACATCGGCGGGAGGGGTGACACCGACGGGAGCCGTCTTTCGGGCTGCCGCCCCGTCCGCCAACCCCTTTAGCTTCGCGACGTTGAGCTGATACTGCTTGGTGGTGCCGGGCGCGCCACCATTGGCATGCCCGACCACCTTGAGGTATCCCTCCTCTTCAAAGCCGTGAATGATCCTACGGGCCTGCTTTTCCGACACACGGATCTTTTCCGCAACAGCTTTCATCGATGGGTGGAGGCTCCCGCCCTCGTCATTGCACCAGTCGGCGAGGGCGAGCATTGCCAGCATCTCGCTTCCGGACGCAGGGAAACCTTCCCACACGAGGGACATGACCTTGATGCTCACGAAGACGCTACCTCACCCGCGCGGGCCGTGGGTCGAGGAGGACAGCGCATCTCTTGATCGGCGTGAATCAAGCCGTCGAATTGACGCCCGGGATATGCTGCCTGTGATTCCTCCATGTGCTTTCCTCGCTGGCATTCGTGGTCCGAGATGGTCGATACATGCCAAGGCAGTCCGATGGCGATTGCATCGGCCGCGGGGCGGGGCATCAGGACGGGTCGAGGTCAGAGCGGCGGGAGGCGCCGGTCGACGAGCAAGGAAATGCGCAAGTGCCGCGCGAAGCGAGAGATCAAGAGCGTCCCCGCCGGGTCTCGAGTGGCGGCATTGCGCCTTCGAGACAGGACGAAAATACCGGCCAGACCGTGGTTTGGCAAGTGCAGGGGAATTCGCTGGCGAATTCCCCTGACGGATCGACGCCACGGCTACGGTGGCCGCAGGATAGGCAAGACTACAGGAGCCCCCGCTGGGCGAAGGACACGTCCGCAGTGCCTGCGATGACGAAGTGGTCGAGCACCTTCACATCGACCGTGGCGAGTGCCTCCCTCAGTTGCCGGGTCAGGAGCTCATCGGCCGTCGAAGGCTCCGACGCGCCCGACGGGTGCTGGTGCGAGAAGATCACGCCGGCTGCGCGAAGCTCGAGCGCTCGGCGCACGATCTCGCGGGGATAGACGCTGGTCTGGGTCAGCGTGCCGCGGAACGCCTCTTCGGCGCGGATAAGGTGGTTTCGGGCATTGAGGTACAGGACCACGAAGACCTCGTAGGGCAGCCCCTCGAAGAACGTCCGGAGGAACTGCCTGACGACATCAGGCGAGTCGAGGACGTTCCGGGTTGTCAGTTGCTCAGCGAAGCTGCGGTGCAGAACCTCGATCGCGCAGGCGAGCGCCTCCCATGCCGGGGTGCGCGGCTCCCGGGCAAGTTCGACGATCTTGCTCCAGGATCCATCGCAGTGCTCCCAGATGTCCTCGGCTTCGGGGCCGAAGAAGCGCTCGAGCAGTGCGGCATCCGCAAGGGACGTTTGAGAGGAAAAGAAGGACAACATCGGCGTCTCCTTGGAGAAATGCGGGGAGCGCCGTGTTCCCGCGGGAAAACAACTCCCCACGGGATTGACGAGAAACTGATCCTTGACCCCGAGCCCGAAGGCCGTTCCGGTTACAGGGGCTGACCGGACGCAACGCAGCCGCGCGGCTGGGCGTTGAAGACATGCTAGTTGGCGCGTGGCACGATTTCAATGTCGGACGGCACCCCTTGTGGCAGTGCGCGGCCTCTCCGAGCTCACGCCAATGCGAATCGCGCCGGCGCCAACGCGCTTGTCCACAGAAACTGGGGATAGAGCTGTGGATAAGTAGCGAAGGTCCTTTGCTGTCAGGGGCATGGCGCACAGTTCGACAAAGGTGCGAATGTGCCGAAATGCCGTTAGCCAGGAATTGAGCCTCGGCCGTTGCAGGACGGGCACAGCTGAAATTCTCTGCTCGTCTCGACGCCGTACCCGTGACATGCCCGGCAGGTGTCGGCGCCGAACCGCGGATCGTCGGTCGAGGAGCGCCGGTCGCGACCGGTGCCACCGCACGAGTGGCAAGTGCGCTCGCTCGCTACCTGGGTCTCGCCCGCACCGCGGCAGTGCGGGCAGGGCTGTTTGTCGTTGAGCATGGCGAGGCTCCAGACGGTTAGAAGGTGTTGTCGAGGCTTGAGCGGATCTTGGCTGGCAGATCCTGCCAGCCGGCCGGGTCATCGGTAGTGACGCAGTACTGGCCGGTGACGCGGGTGCCGGAGCCGTCGCGGGCGAGGTCGAGGCGCAGCTTGTACTGGCGCCGGCCGTCGGCCACGTCGGGCGAATGCACCACCTGTTCGAGGCGGTATAGGGCGCCGGGAGTGGTCTCGTGGAGATAACCCGCGATGTAGAGTCCCGCCTCGCCGGTTCCTGATTGAACCTTGGCCTGGTTCGGAGTAACGAAGCTGTACCGGCTCATCACCCGCGCATAAGTTGAATCGACGTCTCGGACGGAGCGTGTAGAGAATGGGTTGCACTCCACATTCTTGCGCCAGTTCCGATAGATCCTCTTGCCGAGGGTATCTTCGGGCGAGTCGGGATTCGTCATGGTCGGTGCGCTATGGTTCGACTGCTGTCGCATTCGCTCGCGCGTTTCGTCGGCCTCGCGTTTGGCTTGCTCCTCGCAGGCCTTGCGATCGGTAGCGCCCATGCACTTGGCGCCGAAGATCAGGCCGTCGAGCACGTCGGCGCGAGCGGGCTGTAGGGCCGCCACCAGAAGGAGGGCGGCCAGGTATGGCGTTCGTTTCATCATCGCCTCCATGGAAGTCATCAGACCTACATCATGATGAGCAGCACAATCCATGTCAGAACAATAGCGCGACCGACGTCGACCGCGAGATCCCGCTTTGTATCAAATCCCTCCGACAGGCCGCGCCACTTGGCGACGACGACCCATGCGATCCAGGTAACGAGGGCCATTGCCGCAATTCCGACCAGCAACTGCCGGACCTGCCCCATCTGGTAGCCGGTGGCGCCGAAGAAGCCTTGCGCGGCGGAGGTGTAGCCGGAGCTCGTGCCCTTCAGCAAGGCGGCGGAGCCTGTCCCAGCCGACGGCTTCAAGGGGGCAGGGGTATGGACATAGCCGCCAGGCGAGCCGCTCGTGGGTGTGGCGGCGAGGACCTCGGCGTAGCTCGGGGGCATGAAGGCCAGCGTATAGCCGGCAAACTGCCCCAGGTAGGAGACGAGCTTGGTGCCGTTGCCGTCGGCCGGATCGGTCGCTCCACCCGATTTCAGCCACTCTCCCACGGCACCAGCGCCCACGAGGTGTGCCGCAGCGACGAGACCCGACGCGGTGACGCGGATGCCATTGATCGTCGTCCCCAGGTAGCTTTCGGCGCCATGGACTTTCATGAGTGTGTTCCACACCTGCTCGTGGTAGGCGGTTACCGCCCGGACCTGGGCGTCGGGATTCGCGAGAAGATCGGCCAGTGAATTCACCCCGTACTTACCGGTGAAGCGGCCCGCCCAGTCGTTGGTCTTCGGTGTGCCGTCGCCCGCGTAGAGGCCTGCGTCCTGCAGGGCGGCTTCACCGAACTGAAAGAGGCCGACGTAACCGAACCGGTTGGTGACATCCGGGTTCATCCTGCTCTCCCGCTGCCCCAACGCCTTGAGGAAATCGGTGTATGCCACGCCGGCCCAGACGAGGCCGGCCAGCAGAAACAGGACGAATGCGAGCCGCATGCGGGCGTTCATGCCACGCCTCCTATTGGTTTGGGCACGGTGTCCCGTCGGGCCTGATGGAGCGCGCGTACCGGTACGCACCGTCTGCGGCGAGCCGCCACACCCCTTGGCACAACCCACGGCCGCCGACGGTCAGGTCGCGCCACCCCTGGGTCGTTGTTGGCAGCACGCGGTAGGCGGCCGCCGTGACGTCGAGGCGCTGGCTCCAGCGCCCGTCGAGGCGTTTGGCGAACAGCCAGACGCTGCTGCCCGTCATCCCCGACGTGCAGGTATTGCCGGCGACAACGAAGACCTCGGGGCCGCCGTCGCCGTTCAGGTCTTCGAGGGTCACCTCGGGATGCATCGCCGTTTCGCAGCCGGGGAGGCTGCTCACGACGACGCCATTGCGCAGGGCGAGAGGCGTGAGGGCCGCGAGCTCGGCCCGGTCTGTTTGAGACAACCCGGCAGGCGGCACCGCGGCGAAGAGCGCGGCGGCAAGCGTCTGTAACTCGCCGTGCGACGTGTCTGCGGCCAGCGGCACGCCCGAATAGGCGAGGGCAAAGCCGATGGCAAGCCCCTGCGGGAGGTTGCTTCTCTGACTCATGGTGTGCCTCCTACTGCGAAATCGCCCCGTCGGCGCCGATGAGGACGGGCCAGACGTGAATCCCGGCCGCCTCGAGGAGCGCATCGGCCGACATGGGCACCATGTTCAGGTCGACCGAGGTCCGCAGGCGCAGGAAATCCTCCGGGGTGCCCACCGACGCGACGATTCCCCGCGCGCCCATCCGACGCAATGCGTCCGCGTTGCGTTGCAGCCAGTCGAGGGAGGCCGGGTCGTCGCCGACGATGAAGACGGGCTGCCCGGGTCCGCCCGGCAGCTTGCTGGGCATTGGGTTCTGCAGCAACCGACCGGGCCCCGCGCGGATCGAGACCACCGGGAAGAGCTGAGGCGGCTGTGGTTGCGCCGGCATTTGGGGTACCGGCTCGGCAGTCGCGTCGCGGGAGTCGTCGGCGAACGGCTCGAGGTATGGCGCGAGCGGCATGCCTCCGGCGTCGTGGATGACGGTGGGCGGCCGGCTGGCAAGGGGGGCCGCCGACCAGGACGGCGCGGCGAGAAGAACGGCCAGCATGGGGATGAAACGGATCGGATTCATCGCATTCACCACAAGCCGAACTGGATGCTGCCGAGAAAGATCTGGCCGCGCACCCGGCAGCAGGCGTACGGACGCCACAGCGTGTAGGCGTAGCTTCCGGAACGGGTGGTCATGGCGTCGCCGTAGGAGACTGGGCTCGCAGTGTCATTGAGCCCGAAGACGTGGCAGGGTGTGGGGAGCGCGACGTTCATCTGCCACAGGCCACCCATGGGATCGTTTTCCCGCGCCGGCGGCGGATCCCATACCAGCTGACCGCGCCGGCGCCGCGTGCCGCCCGAGGCGACGTAGGCGTAGACGTGCGGTTGCGCCGGCCGGGTGATGAAATCGGCGATGCGCTGCGACAGGACCGCGGCGGCCTTGACCTCGTGCTGCTGCACCACCTCGCCGGTGCGCGGATAGAGGTTGCCCCAGGTGTTGAGCGGCCAGGCGCCGACCTCGCGCATGCCCGGCACCCAGGAGGCAGGAAGCAGGAGCTCTGCTGGCAGATAAGAACGCCACACGGCCGCGTCCAGGGTCGATTGGTAGTAGGGCACGAAGGGAGTCACGGCCGAGGGGCAGGTGACGAGGTCGGGCAGTCCAGCCGCGGGATGGCCGATGACATCCGCGTCGCGGAAGCGCCGCTGCTTGTCTGTGCGATCGGTCTGCGAGTGGGTTCCGGCGCTGTCGGCCAGATCGATGCCGAGCAGTGTCCCGAGGAGGCCTTGGCTCGCGGCCGCGAGCGGGATGCCAAGCTCGGGCCAGGGGTGCGTGGTTACATCATGGTAGGTGCTCACTACCAGGTCGGGGGCGAAGTGGCTGAAGCGGGTGGATGTCCTGATGGAACAGCCGGTGGGCGTGCACTGCAACCAGTAGCAGATCCCCGACACATGCCAAGCAGCGCAGGCCGGGTAGCTTGCGACTGCCTGGGCGAGGAGGGCAGCGGTGGTGGTGATCTCCACAGCGCCCGACTGGGGCGCGCAGGTGACGAGGCAGGCGGCCAGGAGCGCGTGCAGACGCGGCGCCGCGGCCGACCGGGTGACGGAATATGCGTACATGCCGCTTCCTCCTACCGGCCGCGCCGGGCACGCCATGTCTGGTAGATGGCGCGGGCCTGATCCACGTCCTCCACGCCGTAAACCACGGCCGCCCCATCGAAGACGATCGCCGGCACCTTGATGAGCCGGTACTGCATGGCCGCGGCCAGGCCCTGTGTGCTGATCCCGATCGCCCGGCGGTCGGCCTCGGTGAGCGCCTCGAAGCGGCGCCTGGCGATCGCTTCGGCCCGAGCGGGGTCGGGGGGTAGCCCGGCGGACAGGGCGGCATTAATTCGTTCCATGCCGTCAACGTGATACACCGTCGCCGTTCCCGTGCCGCGCACGTGCTGGGTGCCGAGCAGGAAGACCTCGACCCGCTCCTGAGCCTGGACGGGCGGAAGGGCGGCGGCGCAGGCCAGTGACGCGACGAGCCGCCGCATCGTCGTGTTCACCTGCTTGCTTTCCCGGCAGTGCGCGTCAGGGCTTCCTCGAGCTCGGGGCCGGGGATCGCCCCGACCACCCGGCGCCCGTCGGCCAGCACGAGGGTGGGCGTGTTGCGGATACCACGGCTACGCCCGAACTCGACGATCCGCCCGACCCGCTCCATGGCCGGCTCGCAGTGGGGCTCGATCTGCCGTGGCGCCGGCGCGCCTTCCATGTAGGCCTGCCATTGACCGGCCTGTTGACCGCCCGTGCCGCACCAGGCGGCCACCGCTGCGGGAATCGATTCGGGGGAGACAACGGGGTACGTGAAGGTGTAGATCGTCACATTGTCGAGTGCGGCGAGCGTAGGCTGCAGCGACCGGCACGCAGGGCAAGCCGGATCCTCGAACACGGCGAGCCGCCGCGAGCCGTTCCCGCGCACCGTCTTGATCGCAAGGTCGAGCGGCAGATCGGCGAAGGGGATTGCCGCGAGCGCTTCGAGCCTCGCCTGCGTGAGGTCGCGGCGATCAACCATGTCCACCAGGCGACCCTCCACGAAGGCGTAGCGCCCGGTCGCGTCCACATAGAAGACGTCCGTTCCATTGACGATCTCGTAGATGCCGGAAACTGGCGTGGGGGCCACCGAGTCGGGCCGGACCTGTCCGGCGGTGTTGCGCGTGACGGCGGCCTTGATGTCGTCGGACGCCTTGATCGGATCGGCCGTGGCGATGCCGAGGGAGAAGGACAGGAGGATCGCGCCCGCCACATGGCTTACAGCGCGGTACATCTTCGAGGTGTACGTACCGGGTCGGGCGGCGTATTTTTCAGAGTGGGTGATTGTCATTGGTACATTCCTCACCTGTGTAGGAGGCACGTATGAAGCCAATTGCGAACTTGATCCGTACGACGTTCGTTTGCGCGTTTGCCCTCCTGGCGGGCATGGCGAAGCTGTTGGCTTTCTTCCTGACGACAGGGCGTGACGAGTATGCAGAGAGCCATGAACGCAGCGCTGACGCGTTCGGACGTCACGACATTGCGCCGTTCGACTACGGACCTTTTGGGGGCCTGGACATTACCGAGGGGGCTTACACCGGTTACACGGTGCATGGTCGCGAACCGGTCTCTGTCGGTCGCAACGGGGAGAGAGTCGGCGCATATTCCGGTGACCCGATCGTCCATTTCTGAGTCTGACGCCATCATCATCGTCCCCGCCGGAGTGTGTGCCCGACGCCACCGACAAAGCGGGTGGCGATATTTGCTCCGGATTGGCCCGCCGCCATCCCCGCGGTGATTGCACTGTGCTTCATGGCATCGATGCCATGCACTACGTGCAGGCTCGCCCATCCCATCATCCCGCTCCAGATCAGGGGTAGGCCGAGATAAAGGCCGATGAGCAGCGTATTCAAGGTGCTACGCTTGAGCGCCGCGTCGAACTCCAGGTGCAGGACGTTCAGCAGCAGGTGCTCGGCGTCCGGGTACATCGCGATCCACAGGTGTTCGTCGATCCACATCGCGATGTACCAGAGGACCGCCCAAAGCTTGACCGTGAAGATGGCAAGCGCGCCCAGGAACATGATCTGAAGGCTGTAGCGCCCGAAGACCAGGATCAGGGGCAGGAACATGTAGATACCCATCAGGATCAGGGGCTGGGCCAGGGTTGCGAACTGGATGATGGGAAAGCGGGAAGCCTGGGTGTGGAGCGCCTTGTTCACCATCCCCGCCATTCCTGCGACGTCGGGTCCGGCTCCGAGTAAGGCCTGGTACCAGCGGCGATTGTCATCGGGGAGCATCGTCTCGGGCGCGAGCGCCGGATTTGACCGCCCCGTGGCGAGCCTTGCCAGTCCGTCCTCCCGCTTCTCGACGGCGACTGGGCTGAACACCAGCGCCACCTTCTCGGTCAGCGAGGTCGACATCGCCGCGAGATTGCCGACGCCCTTGACCAGCTTGGCTCGCACCCCGATCGCAGGATCCGCCCACCATTCGAGACAGGTGGGGCGCCCGTAGTCCGGGACTGCGGTGTTGGCATCCATATCCGCATCCTGGACGGCTTTGTCGAGAGCGAACCCCGGCACGCCGGCACGCGCATGCAGGGCCGGGTAGAGGTTCGGGTCGGCCTGAAAGGCGTGGCTTCCCATCCAGTCGGGATCCCCTTCGCCGTAGGCCTCCAGCGCGGCAGCCGCGGCAGGGGATGGCGGATTTTCGAGATAACGGGACCGGCCTGGCAGGTAGCATTCGTTGTAGAAGCGCTGCACCTCCGCGCGCAGGGTCGGATCCTCCACCGCGGCGGAGCGGGCGAATTCTTCCACTTCCCGGAGGCCGCTCAAGCCGCCCGAGATGCCGCCGCGCACCGCATCATTGAACCCGGCAGACAGGCCCATGACGGAAAACCACCAGGGGGGCAGCGCAAGGTTCTGCGGCACCGAGCTGAAGGCATCGTCGTAGGTGCTGTCCGAGCTCGTTCCGGTTGCAGTGGCGGGAGCCGGATTGAGCGCGGTCGCTGCGGGCGTGTGGCGGAGACTGACGTTTTGGAGGCTGGTGCCGACCGGCGTGAAGCAGAAGGCCATGACGAAGATGGCGGTCCAGAACTCGACCTCCATTTTCCTCACCATCCAGGCCGCATCGGCGCCTTCGACGGCGTTCATTTCGTGGGCGCGCAACCAGGTGCCGATGATGATGAAGAGGAAGGGGAGGAAGATGATGCCAGTGTCCACGAGGATGTCGCGAAAGATGCCCGCGAACGCCCAGCCGTACATGGTGGTGAAGAGCTCCAGGTAACTGTCGACGCTCACGGCAGGTCCTCCTACATGCTGTGGCCGAATGGAATTCCGAGCACCACGAGGAGCTCGATGAAGAGCAAGCCGATGCAGATCCGGTGGCGCGCGCCCAGGAAGGCCGCGCGGGCTTCGTTGGGCCAGTGCGCCGGCAAGCGCTGGGTGAGCCATGGCCAGGCCAGCCACAGGGCGCCGATCGCGAGGAGGTGTAATCCGGCCAGGTACGGTTTGATCCGCCCGACGACCTGATGCAGGACCTCCAGATCGTCGCGGAATCCGAGCGCAATCAGCGCTACCACGACGAAGGCGGCGAGCCCGACAATCGCCAGCAGTGCGGCCATGACCGAGCGGGCGAGAGGACGAGTGACGAGGCGTCGGCGTCGCGACGGCAACGGATGAACCGTCATTTCCTGACCCGCCCGTCGATCATGGGCCGCTGGTCGACCGGCTGCTGCACGGCATTCGCGGCCGAAGCGGCGCGCGCGGCGTGATAATTGTCCAGCAGGATGGTCGCCGTTTCGGAGATGATGCGTTTACGGACGTTGGCCTCGTAGAGCACGTCGTCGATGTGGCGATTCAGCTCGGCGAGCTTCGATTCGATCTGTGTATTGGCGGTCTTGTACACCTCGGGGATCATCCGTCCCGTCAGGAGCAGGTTCCTGATGATCAGTGCCTTGTCGACGGTCCTCGCTAGTGCCACGTCCTGGACCAGGCGCTGGCGCGCAATGCCTTGCTCGATGGCAGGAAGCTCGCGAATGGCGTCGGCGAGCTCGCGGGTCACGACGATACCGGGAGCGGACGCCGCCGCGAGATCCGTCCCGCGTGGCACGACGTTGGCAAATACGGCGTCGACTTGCCGTTGCACGACCGGGATTTCAAGCTCGAACTTCTGAATCAGGCCAAGGCCGGTCTTCGACTGAGGTACGGGGCAGGCATTTTCCTTGCAGGTACTTATCTCCACATCGCCAAGTACGTCCGTTCCGAAGGTGGCGGCGCTTCCCGGAGAGGGAAAGGTCTCTGTCAACTTGACGGCAGGATAGGCTGCAGCCGGCGTCTTGGGCGATTGCCCCATTGTGACGTTGAAGCCCCCGAATACTGTGTCATACACTATTCGGACAGGCTCCTGGGCGACTCCCCCGGCCTTTTCCCCTCCGATCCAACTGATGCCCTCATTCCCGGCACTGGCATTGACCTTGTCCTTCGCCACCACCACATCGCTGGTGACGGTCGCCTGCTGCTTCCAGGCCTCGCCCCGGGCCATGCGGATGAAATCCTCGTAGGGATCCTCGCCGGCCTTGATCTGGGCCTCCATCTCCTCGCAGCTCTTGGTGGCGATCTGGATTGCCACCTCGGCCTTCTTCGCGTAGGTCTGGAATAGCTCGTACAGTCCGGGCGATGCCCGCTGGAACAGGTACAGCGGCAACGCGGCGATGCCGGCCTGAACGGCGTTCGTGACCTGGGTGCCGAGTTGCGCGAACCGGTTCATGAGGTTCTGGAACGAAACCTCGAAGTCATAGGCTCCGCACGAGTAGTGGAGGCGGGCGACCCCCGACAGGGCGAGCTTATAGGGCACGCCGTGGGGGTTGGCCGCACGCGAAGCGGAATCGCCGCCTCCCAGTCGGTAGTAGAGGCCGGATCGGGTGCTCGGGATGTCCGCCGCCTGGAGGGCCGTGGCGGCGAGGCCAAGGAGGACGGCGGCGGCAATGCTTCGCATCGTCTTCATGGGTTCGTCCGTGAGGATTTGATGACACGGCCCGCGAGCTCGGCGGCTGTGCCCGAGAACCGGCCGTCGAGGATCTGGTCGACGGCGACGGGGTGGTGCCCGAGGCGACTTACGAACGGCGTCGCGTCCGCGGTATTGGCAACCGTCAGCGGCAGCTGGATGGCGGCCCATTCCAGCCACTGGAACAGGCGCTCGCCCAGGTGCTGGCGGGCTTTGTCGATGCCGGACACGAGGACCAGAGCCCGCCCGAAGAGCACGGTGTTGAGGTCTTCGTCCAAGTCGTCGCCGTCCACCTCGAGGCCGACGATGACCCCGGAAATGAGGCCTTGGCCGCTCGCCAGAAGGTGGATGTAGGCCACGTCGTCCGGCTCCGAGAGCGCCTTGGCGCGGGCCCACACGGCAAATGCGTCGTCGGGCACGCACTCCAGGAAGAGCAGCCGGTGGTGTCCGCGGGCTTCGGCCGTGACCCGATCGAGCTGCGCGGCTAGGATAAGGTCGGCGGCAAGGGGTTCGCGCGGATCCTGTGTGTCCATCACGCTGCCCTCTTCGCCGCGATCTCGCGGGAAATCGCGTAGGCCGCCTCGAGTTCGGTGCAGCCGGTGGCCTTCATGATGTCCAGGCGCCAGGCCTTCTCGTGCTTCTCCGTCATCGCGAGCGCGATGGCGAGCGGCGGGGGCACGTTCCTGAAGAGGGCCTGCATTTGCGGATTGAGGATCACCCCCTCGGTGTACTTCGGAGGCTCCTTGCGAGCGGACTCCATCAGCGCGCGCTGTTCGGGGGTTAAGGTACGGAAGCGGGCGACCTGCTCGATCTCGTCGCGGTCCATGGTGAGGAGCACCCAGTGCTCGCACATGTTGAGAATTCGGGAGGCCGATGCCGGAAAGTCCTGCATGTTCTGGGTGCCGAGCCAGTACCACGCGCCGAGCTTCCGCCACATCTTGGTAATCTTGACGGAGTAGACGTTCAGCAGATCATTGGCCGTGATGATGTGCCCTTCGTCGGTGAGGTTGATGATGGGGCGGTGGTCATACTGGGTCGCCTCGGCCAGCGCCTGGACATGGGTGATCAGGGACGTATAGGCGACCGCGAGGGCATCCTCATATCCCTCCTGCGCCAGCGTGCCCATCTCCACGATCGTCACGTCAGCATCCGGCCAGGTCGCGCCGTACCGGTTGAAGAGCCTTCCGCGCAGACCGTCGCAGAAGACCATCATGGCCTGGCCCATCTCCTCGGCCCGGTCGCGCCGCGAGGGCCCCAGATCCTCGTCGTCACGCATGGCCATCAGGGCGTGGGCGACGTCCTGCACCCGGGGATGCGGCTGGCCGCGGTCGCGGGCTTGGCGCGCGGCGGCCAGGATTCCCCGAGCGACCAGGTAGCGGTCCGCGCGACTCATCTTGCGCATCTCGCATTCCTCTCCGCCAGTAATCATCAGCGTCGTCGCGATGACCATCTCGCCCAGGATGTCGCGCTTGCCGGGGTCCGCACCTTCGTCATCGTCCTCGGGCGACGCGGGGAGCCCGTCGGGGTCCGAGTCCGGGAGCTCATCGTCACCCGGCGTCCGGAATGCCTCGTCGAGGGCCTTGATGCCTTCCTGATCGAAGAGCCGCGGGGCCATCGCGAAGGGTGGCAGGCTGACATGCGTATCGGGGGTGAGCTCGACCTGGTTGACGGTGAGCCCGTGGCGGCGCATGTGCTCGCCCAGGAGGCCGAAGGATTTCCCTGCGTCGATGATGAAGAAGCGTGGTCGGTAGATCGCCATCATCTGCATCGCGAGATAGCACAGGGTCGCCGACTTGCCGGCGCCGGTCGGACCCAGAGTGAGGAGATGGGCGTTCTTGTTGCGATCGTGCGGATTCAAGGGGTCGAACAGGAGGGGCTCGCCGCCGCGGTTCCACAGCCAGAAGCCGGGGTTGCCGGTGCCGCGGGCGCGCCCATAGAGGGGAAGCAGGGACGCGATCTGGGAAGCGAAGGCGAGGCGTGAGCGGCGCAGGTGGCGCGCGTCGAACCGGGGGTCGAAGCACATCGGGAGTGCACGCAGGAAGACGTCGCAGCCGTGGAGCTCGTCTACTGGCTGAATGAAGCGGAGCCCCGATGTGTGCAGGGCGGCGGTGAGGTCTGCCACCGTGCGCCCAAGCTGGGCGGTGTCGTCGCCCCGCACGAACAGCGTGAGGTACATCGGGTAGAGCTTATCGGTGCGCATGTTGTCGAGGACGGCCACCGCCTCGTCGTAGGTGTGAGCGGCTTCGAGGATATTTGCGCGCGAGGCGCTCTTGATGGTTTCGATGCGACCGGTCATCGTGTCCTGCGGGCAGATCACGACGGTCGCCGAGAGCATCGTGCCTTCGGGAAAGCGGTCGAAGCGCGCGAAGAGCTTGCCGGCATGATCGCGCTCGGCGGTGAAGTGGCCGATCTCGGGGAGCTTGCGCATCGACTGCAGTGCCAGCGCCCGCACGGGCCGGCCGTCGAAAAACCACAGACCGGCCGTCGGATCCGACTTCGGCGCAGCGAGGAAGAGCAACTCCCCAAGATCGAGGTCGTCTGGCGCCTCGTCGGGTTGCGGGTACGGACACAGCCGGAGGAGGTCACCGACGGTTTTGGCGAAGTCGGGTTTCGGGTTGAAGAACGGCAACAGCCACGAGTAGAAGTCCGCGGCGTTCATCGGCCGGGCATGGATGCCGGTCTGCGCCAGGCCGGCGATGAGCCCGCGCGCCGTCTGCTGCAGCGTCTCGACGGGATCGAGGAGCTCCCGGGAGAAGTCGAAGCGCGGCGGGAATCGGCGATAGATGGCGCAACGCACGCGGCGGATCTGGCCGCGCCACCGGTTGCCCGACACCCCCTCATCGAGGAAGAGGCCCTCGGGCCGGGCTACGAGCGACAGATGCTCTGCCATCTCGGCGAGGAAGTGGCGCGTGAAGTCACTCGCGAGAATCTGCTGTGCCCGCTCGGGTGCCTTGGCATGCACCGAGACGATGTAGTCGCGAATGCGTTCGATCTGCCACGAGAGATCCGTGTCGTCGTTGCAGAAGAACTGGACGATCCACGGGGCTTCGTCGTATTCGGGCAGGGCCTGGAGCGCCGCCTGGACCTCCGCGCAGCGCGCCTTGAGATACTGATCGGCGCAGGCCTCGCTCGGCATCGGATCGAGCTCGTAGAGCAGAGCGCGCGAGACGCCGTCCTCGAGGAGGAAGGTGCCCGTCTTCTCGTCGAAGTCCCGCCAGGGCAGCAGGTCGGTGATGCTGGGTGGGCGGGAGGCGAGGTGCTGGCGCTCCCGCACCGGGAGGGGGTTCCTTGGCACGGCGGGCTCGCGTCGCGAGACCTCCGTGTCGGCAGGGGCGGCCCCGGCGGTTGGCGCGAGCCCCAGCATGCGAATCAATCCGAGCATGGCCGACGCTCCTTCAGGGTTGGGCCACCCGGCTGGCGCCGGAATCGTGCGCCGGCGGGACGCTTGGGGCGGGAGTTGACGTCGAAGCGGACGCGGGAGCGGGCGCGAGCACCGGCCGCAGTGCGTCCGCCTCGCCTGGGACCAGGTACTCGACCCGCTCGTACATCGGAAACGCCGTCACGTATCCCGGTGCCGGGTACTTCCCTCGGGACAGGTGGGGAAACACGACCATGATGAGATCCGGGTTGGGCAGCCGGGCGAAGCGGCGCTCGAGCTGGAGCATCGCCGGCTCCATGACGGGGCCGGGCAAGACTTCGGTGGCGGGCCGCAGCGGGAGGGCTTCGCGGGCCCGGATGCGCTCGTACTCGGAGGTACGCTGGCGGTAGATCTCCTCGACGGTGGGTCCGTCGTCCGGCAAGGGCGACTTGCGGGGGCCTGCGACGCTGCAGGCGGCGAGGGCGAGGGCCGCGACCGTGGCAGCTGCGATGAGACGTGCGAACCGCGGAAAATCAGTCCAGTCCATAATAACTACCTCGCAGATGGGAAGTCGTGGTTGCCGGGGCGTCGAGACGCCCGTAGTCGATTCGCCGCGCGTCGGGCGCCTTGTCGATCTGGATCTCGGTGTCGATGTGCACGTCCACCTCGCCCCCGGCGCGTACGACGACCGCATCGAAACTGTCGGCGAGCCGGCGCATCAGCCAGTTCGTCACCTCGTCGGTGCCGGCGCTCGCCATCTGCCCGAGGATGTAGGTGCCCTTGCTCCCGGTGACCCGGCTGGAGGTTGTGCCGAAGACGTTCTCCGTGGTGGTGGTCTGGGCCGCGGCCGCCGCCTGGCCCGCGATCGACAGGCTCCGCAGGCCAATGGTGTCGGCGAGGACGGCCGGGGCATTGGTCACGAACTGCCCGGGGATGCATGGGTTGCCGTGGCGGTCGGAGATCCAGCCGAGCTTCGGCGCCGCGGCGAGTGAAGGCTTGCCGCCGGCTGCCCCACCGCTTGCGCCGTACAACGGGGTCGTTCCGTCGCGGCGACGGCTGACTGTCTGAATGCTTCCGTCGTTGAAGACGAAGGTCATGGACTGGATGAGGCCCTCGGCGCAGGAGAGCGTCATGTCGCCGATGGCAACGCCCGAAACGACGATGCCGGCCAGGTTGCGGGGAAGGTAATGACCGTTGGCGGCCAGGTTCTCAGGCCCAAGCAGAAGCTTGAACTGCATCGGATCGGTCACTTTGCCATCCACCGGAACGCGGCCGATGATCGCGGTCATATTGGCGACGCCTGTCAGGGTCGCGTTCTCCGGGATCGTGTAGAAGGGCGTGGGGGCGGGGGCGGCCGTTCGGGCCGGGGCGCGCGCCGTACGGCGGGCGGGCGGCGCCGCTTCGGCGATGGTGACCTTGCGCACGACGCCTTGCCTTCCGTCGGCGCCCTTGCCCATCTCGTAGCCCAGCGGCAGGACGCGGGTCGGTGCAGCGTTCCCGGCCATCGCTACCGCATCCGGTTTCGCCTTGTCGAAGCCGAAGCCGGCAGGGAGGTTGCCTGCGCCGATCGCTGATCCCAGCACACCGCTCGATGCCTGTGAGTCGGCCGCGGCGGCCTGTTGGCGCTTGAGGGCGTCCATTTCGGTTGTCATTTCGGTACGCAACTCACGGCGAAGCTGCTCACGGATGCGATCCTCGCTACGCTGGTGGCGATCGTTCTGCTCCAGCAGGCGCCGGTTTTCGGCGATCAGGGACTGCACCTGATCGTTCAACTCGGTGTAGCCCGCGACCACGGTCTTGAGGGTTTCCTGCGGCGTATCGGCGTCGGCCCCCTTGGCGGTGGGAGGCAGGGGTACTTCCGGCACTGCGTTCAGGGGCGGCCCCGGCTCGACGCCCGGCGTCTCGCTCTGCCGATAGAGGATGTAGCCCGTCACGATGAGGGCAATCACGGCGAGGAAGGGGACCAGCCTGTTCTGGACAATCTGCATGGCGAGCCTCCTAGCGCCACAGCGGCACGGCCGTAAACGGCCGGTCGGAGACGAGGTAGACGGCGGTCGTGTCGGCCTCGGAGCCATGGGGCAGGAGATGCCAGTGCTGGGGTGTTGCGGCGATCCACTGCCCGCGCAGCCACCGCGTGTCCAGCTCGAGGTCGATGGCGCGTCCGGTGCGGTTGGTAAAGCGCACGGCGGTCACGTACAGCGACCCGCTCGACCACGCCCCCAAGGGCGCCGTTTCGATCTCTCCTCCCCGGTAGAGGCCGGCCACGGGGGACCGATCAACCGGTTCCTGGCGTACACCCGGCTGCGTGGGGAGCAGGCGGGCCGGCGCATACAGCATCTGCGCCGCGTAGCGAGTGAGCTGGATCATGTCGACCGCCGGCTCGTCGTTCCGCCGGGTTTCGGCAAGCTCGTTACTCTCTGCGGCATCACCAGGCAGATGGACGCGGAGCATCGGCGGGACCTGGACGCCTTCGACCGACTCGATATCGAGCGGAACCGTCGCGCCGCCGTCGATTGCCTGCGCATACAGCCGGGCGCGCGGGAAGGGTCCGTTCGCTGTCAGATAAGCGGTGTCCTCGATAATCTGGACCTCGAGCAGACCCTGCAGGCTAGCGGGCACATCCATCAATGCGACGAACGGGAGCTGCAGCAGGCGCTCCCGCCCTGGGCTCAGGAGCACCCGGACGGGAAGGCGCTCGAACAGCACATGCTGGGTGCGGCCGACATTAGTTTGGCGGTCGTCGGGGCGATCGGGTGACCGCAGCGGCGCCTGCGTTTCCGGGGGCGATAGAGGATTTGCAGGCTTCCCGGCGGCTGAGCCGTGAGACTGGGGTGCGGGTGCAGGAGCGGGCTTGGGGGCCGGCTCTGGGGGGAGGGTGCCGAGATCCATGGTCGTCGTGCCGGCGGGATGCCAGGTTGGCGCAGTCCCCGTTCCGACAGGCCCGGGCGACAGGCCAACCGGGGAGGGCGCCTTGGCTTCGGGCTCCTGCGCAGAGGCAGAAGCAAGAACGCCGAGGCAAACAAGCGCGGTGGCGGCGCGAATGGCGATCATGACTCCTCCTCCTTCGTGTCCGGGAGCCGCGGCGGCACGGCCTGCGGCAGGTCTGAACCAGTAGTGGTGGGAGACGGTGCCGCGGACGGAGGCAGCGGCGCCGCCGGCGCCGGCTGGGCGGCGATCGGCGCCTCCAGGGCCTGCGGGTCGATCCGTTCGGGATGGCGGCGGGCGAAGCAGTTCAGGGCGAGGCCCCAGGGGTTGCGCTCCCGGTCGACGTCGTAGCGCACCACGTGCAGGGGATAGCGGATGAAGGTGTCCTTCACGGGCATCCCCCTGGAGGTCTCGAGGATCTGGGCATCGAGGAGCACCGTCCATCCACCGTTGCCGTGCGCCGTCACCCGGTTCGCAGTGAAGCCGTACCCGGGAATCTCCAGGAGGGCGCGGGTGCGCTGGATCAGCTCCGCATCGCCGGACTTGACGCTGACGTCCTTGAGGAGTTGCTCGCGGCAGGACGGCGTCAGGTAGTTCTGGAGCGCGTAGATCTGCGCGACGTAGTCCTTGGAGCCATCCTTGGCCCAGCGGTTGAGCTGCTGCCAGATGAGGTAGCCGAAGGCATAGACGTTCGGAGGCGGCACCTCCGGAGCACGTCCCGCCTGAATGGTGGCCCCGCGGGAGAGGTCTGGCGGGATATGCACGGTGAAATCCGTCTGCCTCACGAACCGGTCGGCCACCGCGATCAGCACGATGACCAGCGCGACGAGGATGGCCCAGGACTGGAGGCGAATCGTCGCGCGGGCGTTTGCGAGGTTGTCGGTGTAGGCAGGCATGGCAATGCTCCGGGCTCAGCACAACGGGTTCCGGCGTTTCGCCACCTGAGGGGGCACGAGTGTGCGGCCGAGGTCCCAGGCGCCCGCGTGCGAAACAAGATGAGAGCGGATGAGGCCGAGGCGCGACGCGCGACGCTTGAGCAGCTGAACGTAGTAGTGATCGGGGCGATTGCGCTTCATCGTGGCGAGGTAACCCGCCGCGACCCAGACCGTGGCGATGGGGCCAGTGGCGATGATGAGGACGGCTACCGGAAAGTGCTGCAGGGCCAGGCCCACCACGCCGCCCACCGGGAACCACAGCAGGAAGGCCAGCCCGATGACCCACTTGGACTCGGTGTACGAGAGCCCCTTGATGATCGCGGGCTCCGCGTTCACGCGGTCCGGCAGCGGCGCGTGACCCGGTCCGAAGGAGGTTTCCGGCGGCGATGCCAGGGGGCTGGAGGAGTCCATGGCGACGCCTAGGCGATGATGGTGGCCGCCTCGTTGAGGAGGTAGACCATGAGCACCAGCACCACGGCGCCGACGACGGCCAGCACGCCCAAGTCCCCGAGTTCGGCCCGGCCCATGCGGTACTCGTTGAATTTCGCGATGCCGCCGGCCGCGACCGCGATGAAGCCCAGCGTGGCGATGATGAGACCCAGGACGAGCAGGCCGTTCTTGAAATACTGCTTGCCGATCTCGATGTAGTCCCCCGAAGCGGCACCGTCCGCGGCGACGGCCGTCGGCAACTCGGCCAAGGCCGGTTCGGCGACAAAGACCGAGGCGAGGACGGCGAGGCCAAGCAAAGCGATGCGGGCGGTGGCTTTCGCCCAGCACCGCTGGGGAAGCATGGGGGCTGTCGTCATGTGACGATCCGCGGCGTTCGCTGCGCCCGAAGGTTGGATAAGGAGTTTCATGGTTTCCTCCGTGAGGTGGTGAGGCGCCGCAACGTGGAACGCCGGCAGGCCTGCGGCCCGGCCTGCCGAGGCGGTCGCGATCTAGCTGAGCAGATAGATCAGCAGCAGAACGATGATCAGCACACGCAGCTTGTAGAACAGGAGCATCGGCAGGCGGCGCGGGTCGTCGAGGCCTTCGATCCCGAGTCTGCGCACCATGTCGGCGGCCCAGAGAACGACCACGGCGCCGACGAGCAGGGCGAAGAAGAGCCCGATGTAGCTGGGTTGGTAGCCGGCGGCGGCGGCGAAGGCGGCGGACTGTTGGGGCGACATGCCGGTACCTCCGGGCTCAGCGCCGGTAGTCGCCCTTTAGCGGTTCGATCGGGCGGGGATGGCGTGGTGCGTCGAGGTGATCCGCAATACCCGCACGGATGAGATCGAGGTCGCGGGCGAGCTCGTCGTACTGAAAATGGATGCGGGCAATGGAGGGGGCATCTGCCTTCGCTGCGCGAACCTCGGAGCTGAGAAGTGCGAGCTCATGTTCCAGGCGTGCGAGGTTCTCGCGCTCGCGGTCGGTGTCGGCAGCCACCGGCAAGGTGGTAGCTGCGACGAGGGCGGCGATGGTGAAGCGGAGCAGCAATGGCATGACGGACTCCTTGGTTGCTACAGGTACTTCTTGAACGTGCTGGCGGTGGTCGAGAGGGCCGCGGCCACCAGGGTTGCGAAGATCAGGACGAGGTACGCGGGATTGAATCCGCCAAAAGGCCACGCGAGATAGGCGGTGAAACCGGCAGTGAGGAACCACCACGTGAAGCGCTTCGTGTGGTGGTAGACGTAGGAGGACTCCCGGCCACCGGTCCACCTGCGCAGGTCGCGACGGACCAGGCCATCGATCAGGCCGATGAAGATGGCCATCGCGAAGGCCGGCAGCGCATAGAAGGCGATCGCCAGGCGGATGGCGGTGTCCTGGGCCACGTAGTAGGCGGTCTCGACGGCGCGCCCGACTTCCTTGACGATGCAGCGTACGGCGCGCGCGTGGGGATTCGCCACCGCGTCGGGCTCAATGGCAGTCGTACGGGCGATGAAGGCGGGGGCGCCCAGCGAATGGAACGGACGCGCGACGAGCTCGGCGAAGTCGCGCGCAAAGGCGACGGTGTCGTCGACCATGAGCGACCGGGGATAGCCCTGGAGGTAGCCGAAGTCCTCCTCCACGGCGGCTATGGCGCGTTCGACGCCGCGGCCCTTCCAGAAGGTGTGATCGCCTAGGATGGTAAGGGCAGTCCCGAAGATCCAGGAGCTCAGGGTGGAAAAGGCGAGGCCGATCACAACGCTCGCCAGGGCAGCAATGGGGCCGCGGGACCGGCCCGCCGGTGTGGCCGATGCCTGGGGCGCCGGGGGACGGGCGGATCCTGCGGACGACGCGGCGGTGCTCACTGGACTGCCCTCCTGTCGCTACGCGACATCCTCCCCGAGGGAGGGGGAGCGCCCCCTTCGGGCGGCCGGGCGGGGGTGCTCACTGCCGCCTCCCCGGCGTCATCGTCCGAGGTGTCGAAGCCCAGTGGCGCGACGAGCCCGACCGGCATGTCCTTCAACCAATCGGTCTGAGCGGCCCAGTGCTCGGCCGTCCGATACTTGGCCCGCATCTGGACTGCCACCTCGCGGAGCGACGGCGGAATGAAGCGATCGTTCGTGGCATCGGGCAGCGGAAAGCGCAGCTTGAAGAGGCGGTTGCCCTCCAGCAGGGCGAAGGCCTGTCCTTGCGGCAGGGCCATGATGTCAGCCGGGGATACCATCGGGACCCGCTGGGTGGTGAGGCGGTCCTCGTTGCGGGAGGTGAAGTCCGTCTCGGTCGACCCGTCGGTGTCGCTCACGCCGGTCACGACCATGAGGTGCTGCACGTCGACCTCAGGCAGCTGATTGCAGAAGAACTCCGCAGTGCCCGGATCCTTCACCCGCAGCATGATGATGTTGTTGAAGTTGCCCAGCACCTGACGGGCCTTGGCGGCGTCTCCGAGCTTCGCCTCGATGTCGGGAATGGTCTGGGTGTAGGCGGTGATGCTGAAGCCCGATCCGCCCAGCTTGTTCACCATCGGCACAAACTCCGGTCCAGCGATCTCGTTAACCTCGTCGAAGTGGCAGGCCACATCGGGCAGGATGATCTTGCCTTCGGGATGGTGGGGATCGAGGCCGGTCTTGTAGAGTTTGCCGCCAACGCTGACGAGATCGGCGAGCATCGAGTTCCCGACGGCCGCTGCGACCGTGGCGTCCGAGAGTGCGTCGAGACCGACATAGACGATGCCGTCCTGCCGGATGACCTGCATCCAGTCGAAGATCGGCCGGATATCGGTCGCGTCGAAATAGTCCGGCGAGATCAGCTTGCCGACGGGGCCGGTGGTGAGCTTCTCGAGGAAGGGGCCGAGCGAGGCCACGATCTTCTCGAAGAAGCTCCGCTCGTAGCGGACCGCGGTGGCGAGACCCTGGAGGACGGGATCGGGAAGCTGCAGATCCTTCAGCACGTGCACGAGGGCGATCAGGCGGTCGCTGCGATCCTGCAGGGCGCGCGGAACAGTGATCTGGCGTTTCTCGATGCGGGTCTGTACTTCCTCGACAAGGATCTCCCAGTTCTCGGGGCCTTCCGTGCGCAACACGTGCGTCGCGTAGCGCAGGAAGAGCGGTTCGATGTCCGTGATGTCGCGCAGCAGCAGGTTGTAGGTGGGCACCTGCCCGAGGGCGACCTGGGCTTGGGCGACGAGATTCGTGAAGCGCCATGCGAATTCCTTGAAGGCCGCCGAGTTGCCGCTGGAGGGCAGGGGATTCGTCGTTCGGTTCGCGACCTCGGTGATTCGGGCGAAGTTGCCGATGCCGTTGTAACGGGCGGAGATTTCGGGGTAACCCAGGTGGAAGAGATAGAGGTGGTCGAGGCGCCCGGCGCGCGCAGCTTCGGCATGGACGCGCAGCATGAGGTCCGCGTCGCCCTTCGGGTCGATGACGATGACGACCTTCCCGTCGCGGATGTCCTGGGTGGCGAAGAGTTCCATTGCACGGGTCTTGCCGACGCGCGTCGTGCCGAGGACGACCAGGTGACCGGGGCGATGCTTCTGCCCGAGGGCGACGTGAGCCTCATTGGGCTCGACACCGTGCAGTACCGGCGTTCCGCCGAGATCGGCAGGCTCCGATAGCGGGTTCCACCAACGGGGGAGCGCGAGCGCCGCGGCAATCGGCTTGAGCGGTGTGGCGCCCATCGCGCGAAGCACCGCGCGCGTTGCGC
Organism: Azoarcus sp. CIB; assembly: GCF_001190925.1. NCBI lineage: Bacteria > Pseudomonadati > Pseudomonadota > Betaproteobacteria > Rhodocyclales > Zoogloeaceae > Azoarcus > Azoarcus sp. CIB. The sequence goes on along the minus strand of NZ_CP011072.1, from coordinate 2,876,692 downwards.
GGATGCTTGCGCCTTCGACCAGGTAGGGCTGGGCCTGCGGGCGTGTGGCGTCCATGCGGCGCTGCGTGTGTTGTTGCCCCCAGGCGAAGCCTTCGCCCAGATACAGCTTGCCCGGAATGCGCGGCAGCTTGTGCGGCGCGATGGTCGTCGCCTTGTACCGGGTGAGACCGTACTGATAACGGCATACCCGCCAGGCCTGTCGGGCGCGCAGGGCGGCGAAGGCGAAGGCGAGGGCGGCGGTGCCCAGGCCGAGGTCCGGGGGCATCATCAGCGCCCACGGAGTGATGAGTGCGACGAGGCCGCAGCACGCCGCGGTCAGGGCACTCCAGATCTCGATGGGAGGGCGCAGCCACGCTTCGATGGTGCCATGGCTCATGTGCGATTCCCCAAGAAGAGCGCACAACCATGGTCCATCGGCAGGGAGGAGGCCGTTGAAGAGGACCATGGTTGTGCTGAAGCCGCCGTTGCAGCGGTCAAGGACCCGCAAGAACTGCGAGGGGAGGGAGACAACAAGGCAATGTGGATGGGATATGGCGCCGGAGTCGTTCCGGCGCGATGGGATCCCGCACGGAAGGTGGCAGAGGCAGCGCAGAGGTGCGGGCGGTCGCCCCCGATGCGGAAGCCAGTGAGACGCGTCCGATGCGGCAAGTCAGGCATGATCGGGAATCCTTTCCATCCGTGCGAAGACGGAACGCGCGTAGCGGTTGGCCCGCGCCGAGTCGCCGGGGCTGTGATAGGCGCCGGCGGCGTCGAACCAGTTGGCTGCGGAACGGCGCCTCTCGAGGAGGATCGCGCCGGCCACCCGCAGGTTGTGCCAGGGGTCGAGCGCAAGCTCGGGCGTGCGTAACTTGTCGGAGTGGTAGTGCCAGTTAACCTGCATCGGGCCGCAATCCACGTTGCGTACCCCTTGGGCGAGCATGTGCTTGAGGTCGGTGACCGCTTCCGGATAGCGTTGGTAGCGGCGGGGGCTACGGCGGACATTGAGCGTCCACGGCCAGGGCAGCGCCAGCGCGCCCCACTGCATGGTGGACTCCTGGATCGCGATGGCGAAAAGGAGCTTGGGCGGGAGCGCGAGCGACTGGGCCACGATGCGGTAGGCGGGCGGGACTGGTGGATAGACCACGCGGGCGCGCTCGTGGCCGAAGGTGAGCCCAGGCACTGCCGCGAGCAGCCCGCCTTGGCAGAGGCGGACGAGGAAGGTGCGACGTGCGGGAGACGAGTTCATTGCGCCGCACCTCCTGGCGTGAAATACCAGTTGGGGAGGGTGGGGGCGTTCGGAGCGCGCCCGAAGTCGATCGCCTTGCCGTGTGGGTAGAGACGCCGCGTGGCCGCGTCACCGGCTCGCTGCCACGCGAGGACACGCTGCGTATCGTCGTGCAGCAGTTTGGCGAAGAGCTCCGCGTAGCGGTCTCGCTCCGCGTCGGAGCGGGCGTGGATGCCAAGCACTTCGACCGGGCTGATGGTGGCTACGCTGAAGGCGCCGCGTGGGCCGCGCATCAGGCGTCGCGCGCGGTGCAGCTCCTCGAGGGTGATGCCCCAGTAGCCGGCTTCGACGCGATCGACGGCAGCAACTTCGGTGGCATCGGGGGCCGAGGGGTAGGCGGCGGTGGTACCAGGTTGAACGGCGCGCAGCTGCGTGTGGCCGGTCTCGACGGCCGCGGCCGGGTGCAGCGCGGCGACGAGGAGGAACAGGACGGTCTTGCGCATGACTCACGCCTCAGTTCTTGGCATCGACGGCGGTCACGGTGCCATCGGGCAGGCGGAGGTGGACCCGGCGGGCCTGGGAATCGATGCGCTCGATGCGCGCAATTCCGACAGCATCGCCCTCGCGATAGAACGCCAAGTTGCCTTGTGCGTCGCGAATCGCGACAGAAGGTTTACTGCCCCAGGTGTCGATCGACAGGACTGTGGGCATCCGCGGCTTGGGCCCTGCCGGTTTGGGCGGCTTGGCGCCTACGGGCCGCTGTGCCGGTACCGGTTTCGGCAGGGGTGAATTGGCGAGCGCTTCCAGCCGCGCGCGAATGTCGTCATTGCGCTCATCCAACGCGACAAGGTGGGCCTCAATGGACGAGAACCGGGCCTCAAGATCCTCGAAGGAGCGAGAGAGTTCAGCGATGCGGTCGTCAAGCTGGTCCGGCCGTGGCGAGGGAGGGGGCGGCGGCTCGGGTGCCGCGATCGCGGGTAGCGGCTGCGGCACCGGATCCACACCTTCGGGTTTGCGCAGCGGTGCCGACGGGCTCGGGCTGAGGACCAGGAAGACTGCCCCGGCGACGAGCAGGGCAGCGATCAGGTACACGACGCGCGCGCGGTGGCCCGACGCGCGCAGGGAAATGCGTGGAGCGAAGCGGGAGAATGCGCCGACGGGCGGAGTTTGCGGCGCGTTCATTCGATCGTCTCCGGTGGCGTGACAGGTGCGACGGGACGGGTGATGACTGCTTCCACAATCGCCACCTCGTTTGGGGCCTCAGAGTTGGGGCCGCGCAGAGCGATCGTCAGGGTGCGATCGACGGGCGAGGGGTTCACGTTGTACGGGTCCCCGAGGAGGACATGAAGAATCGCGCGGGCCGGGTAGGGTCCCAGGACGCGATGTGATTCGGGCAGGGGCAGGGCCAGGAGGGCGGTGGCAGCGGGATCGGCCGATGCCACGCGGTAGCCGGTCCGCAGGAGGAGGTAGGCGATCGCATCGCCTACGGTTCGCACATGCTCGCGCGGGAAGTTGACGGCTGCGACTACGGCGAGCGGATCGACGACGGCTGCGGCAGGTGCAGGTTCGGCGACGGTGTAACGGGCAAGGCGGACCTGGTCGGGCGTGGTGGCCCACGCACCGGTGACAACCAGCAGCAGCGCAAGCGCAAGAAGGCGAGGCATGTGGGTCCGCTCCGTGAGGGGAGGCGTCCCCACCGGGAGCGGTGAGGACGCCGGGCTGCTGGGGTCAGCGGCCAGTCACGGGGCGCAGTGTGGCGAGCGCGTTTGCGTCTTGCAGCCCGAAATTCGAAAAACATTTTTCGAGTTTCGCCTTGCATCGCGGGGAAGAAAATGGTTGGCGAAAGGGCGCAAGGGTGGGCGGCCGGTGGCGGTCCGCCTTCTACGGGGCTACAGGCCCAACCCGAAAGGGCGCCCAGCTCGAATTCCGCTGGGCGAAGGATTTACGGGTACGGGGCGCCTTGCGGCAAAGGCCGACGGGAGACGGGCCGCCAGACCGCCTGGAGCGGCTTGGCGGCAAATGCGCCAAAGGTTCCGGTACAACCACTGTGGCATGTCAAGCGGAAAGTCGAAAAACCTGGCGCGATTTTGGTGCGGACAGAAAGGGTGAATTGCGGCACGCTCTCGTCGGGATCCGGCAATCGCGGGTGTCATCGAGTCCTCGCCAAGTCCCCTGTCCTATGCCTAAAGTAAGGTGTGCCATGCGCGGCCGCGGGCGGCCGTCCACGGCTTGGGCCAAGACGTGAAGAAAAACAACTCGCACCTTTCAGAGGTGTTTTCGTGATGAACGACCTGCCCCCGCCAATTCCCCCGCACCAGCAGGAGGCCCGTACCCAGGCCGTCATGACCATCGGTCATTTCCTGGAGGGCCTTGGAGAGCCGGGATGGCGCAACGTGCTGCTGTGCTGGCTTGGACGATACGATGGCCTGGAAGCGTACCTCTACCCGGAGGATGACCCGGTCTTGACGGTCCGCGACCTGCTGGCGCGTTACGTGGAGGCCCTGCGGCCGGCTGATCCGGCCCAGCTCGCGGCGGATCTGGTCACCCTGTCGTTCTGCCGGTACCGCGCGAAACGCGACGACGAAAAGTGGAAGCCGCTGGCCGAAACCTTCTCCTCGTTCTGCCGAGGGACGACTGTCGAGGTCTGGGAGTCCGAGCGGCCATCGCCACCGTCGGACGTGCTGCAGAAGTGGCTGCTGGCGCAGTTCTGCGCGGCTCAGATCCGCAATCGCCAGGGCTGATCCCCATGGCCGCGCTTGCCGCCGCATGTTTCCTGGCTGCGGCAGCGCTGGCCGGCTGGCTCGGCTGGTCCATCTACCGCGAACGGGCCGTGCGGCAACGTCCGGCCGATGCCGATGCGGAGCAGGCGACGGCGGGAGCGCCGGCCACCGGTGCCCTTGCCGCCCCCGGTCTGGCCGCCAGCCGAAGCGGCTGGCTCAGGGTCCTCGACGCGCCGACCCTGGTCCAGGTATGCAAGCTTTCGAACGCGCTGCAACAGATCCATCGTGAATCGAAACTGAGCCAATCCACTTGGGATCGCGACGTCGCGCCCGCGATCCTCGGCTACCTGCGGTTCGTGCAGCTCTTGCCGGCCAGCGAAGCGCACCATCACGCCCATGTCGGCGGCTTGGCCGCCCACACGATCGAGGTACTCCATGCAGCGGTCACCTTGCGCAATGGATACCTGCTGCCCAAGGGCGGCGCCGCCGAGGCGATCGACGCCCAGCGCGATCACTGGACCTACGCCGTCATCCTCGCCGCGCTGTTCCACGACATCGGCAAACCGATGACCGACTTGCGGGTGAGTGTCGCCGACCGACCAGGCGGCCCCGGACGGCAATGGCTTCCGGTATCCGGCGACATGCCGACCGCCGGCGCGGTCGAATACGAGGTGCGATTCGCGCCGAAAGCCGAACGCAACTACGGTGCGCACCGTCGCCTGCCGCTGGTGCTGGCGCCGAGGATCGTCCCTGCAACAGCCCTGACCTTTGTGGCGCGCGAACCGTCGGTGATGCGCCAGCTCGAGGCTGCCTGGTCGGGCGATGACGCAACCGGGGTGCTGACCGAGATCGTGCGCCAGGCCGATCGCCGCTCGGCCGCGAGCAACTTGCAGCATGGGCCACGCAACCAGTTCGCGACTGCGACAGCGGTCCCGCTGGTCGACCAACTGATGGACGCCATACGCCGGCTGCTGCGCCAAGGTGCGTTGCCGCTCAACCGGGACGGTGCGGCAGGTTGGATCGGCGCTGGCGCAGCCTGGTTTGTGGCGAAGCGGCTCGCGGACACGGTCCGGGAAGAGATTGCGCACGCCAATCCGGATGATGGCGCGAGCATGCCCGGTCCGGCCAAGAACGACCGGCTGTTCGACACTTGGCAGGACTATGGGCTGCTGGAGCGCAACCCCGACACCGGTCAGGCGATTTGGTACGTGGAGGTCCGCGGCGAGGGCTACGCCCACGAGTTCGCGATGCTGAAGTTCCCCTTGGCGAAGCTCTTCGATTCGGCCGACGACTACCCGTCCGACTTCGATGGCGACCTCGTCGTCAAACCGCCCCGAAAGACACGGGACAAGCGAGCGGACGAACCACCGGGCGACGGCCAGGGCGGGGCACCAAAGCCCGGTGATCGCCCTGAGCGGCAACGCGCCTCGGGTCCGCTGACGCCGCCCGATATTCCTCCTCCCAAGCCCGCCCATGCGGCGACCAGGCCATCCACGGGTCGTGACCAGCCGGCGAGCGAGGTGAAGACCAGCGAAGCCAAGGGGCACGAGGTACCAGCCACGACCGCGAATCTCGGCCGAAAAGACGAATTCCTCTCGGATGACGACTCGGTGACATCCGCGGGCACGACATCCGGGAGGCCCCGCCGCCAACCGCCTTCAGCCACGCGACCCGTTACTCCGTTCGCATCCGTGCCAAAGTCGGACACCGACGACGCCAAGTCCATTCACGAGACGCCCAGCGATGCAGCCGTTCGCTTCATGGCGTGGCTGCAACAGGGGATCGCTGATGGATCCATCCCCTACAACGAAGCCGGCGCACCGGTCCATTTCGTGCCAGAAGGGATGGCACTCGTCTCCCCGCGGACATTCCGCGACTTCGCGGCGCTCTACGGTGACGACGGCAACGGGATGGATCCTGATGCGAGCCCGTCGGACAAGCTGGGCATCGGCATCCAGCGGCAGGTCATCAAGGCGCGCTGGCACTTGGTCGGGCCCGGAAACTCGAACGTTCATCACTTCGGCGTTCTCGGCCGCGGCGGAAAACGCGTAGGAAAACTCGCAGCCGTCGTGATCAAGCACCCCGAGCACTGGTTCAATCCTGTCCCGCCATCGAATCCGAACATTGTGTCCTTTGTCGATCCCGACTCGTCCGAGCAATCCGGTGCATCCTCGTGATCCGCTTGCTCGCGGTTGCCAAACCTGCTCAACCAGGGATCCGGTCCCCATGCCAGTTGCGTGTTTCGGGATGTATCGGCGTTGACAAGCCGAGGATGATGTTCAATTCTGTTTAGGAATACGCTCCATTCCATCCGGGACGCCCTCGTCGCTTCATGCGCGTGTGCCGCAGCTTCACCTCGCCGGCACTCATGCTTTCCCTTCGCTTTCGTCCCCTGCTCGCCGCCGCTGCTTGACCGGAGGAGGTCGGATGATCGTCTACAGCACCGTATCGACTAAAGGAGGCGTCGGGAAATCCACCCTGACCGCTAACCTCGGCGCGCTGCTCGCTGACATCGGCATGCGTGTCTTGCTGGTCGATGCCGATGTGCAGCCGAGCCTCAGTCGCTATTACCCCATTGCCAAGAGGGCGCGGCACGGACTGACGCAAATGATCAAGCAGGGCGCGCTCACAGACGACTGCATTTCGACTATCGACTTCGCGCTCGCGCCCATGCCACTGCGTCGCCAGCCGCGGCTCAACCCGAATGGCTGCCTGGACATCGTCATCTCCGATGCGCCGCAAGGGACGCTCCAGGACTGGCTGGCGCCGCGCATGGACAGCGCGCTGCGCATCAAGCTCGCCTTGCGCAGTCCGCTGCTGCATGAGCACTACGACGTCGTGCTCATCGACACCCAGGGCGCGGTGGGGCACCTTCAGGATGCCGCAGTCCTGGCAGCCGATGTGCTCCTTTCGCCGATCTCGCCCGATATCCTCTCCGCGCGCGAGTTCCTGTCGGGCACTGAGGAATTGCTGAACCGCGTCGAAACGGCTGCTGCATTCGGCATCTCCGTGCCGCAAATGCTGGCGATGATCTACCGTCACGAGAACACCCGCGATGCACGTGAGATCGGCAAGGCCATTTGCGAGAGCTATCAGCAACTCAAGTGCAAGGTCCTGCTCCTGAAGACGGTCATCCCGCACGCCGTTGCATACCGCAATGCTGCCACTGCCCAGGTCCCGGTCCACTGGGTCGACCCGGTCAAGGCGTGTCCTGCAATGCATGCGCTCCTGTGGGAGCTCATTCCGAGCCTCGACGGCATCCACGCCGGTGTGCCGCCCGGAGCCCCCTGCGAGGTTGGCGGTGACCATGACGCCCAGAACGCGATTGCCTGACTCCATCTCGGTCAAGGAGCTGGCCGAGCACATGGAAAAGCGAGGAAAGCTCCAGCCGCAAGCGTCCTCCAATGCCACGACCGGGGAGCGTCGCGCGCTGCTCGCCCAGCATAGCCTGGCGGTCAAGGGGCCGACCAACGCCGCGGCCGACCTCCAGCCGGGCGAGGACGTGGACGGCTGGAGCTTGATGCGCTGCATGGAGATCGACTGCTACGACAAGAACCCACGAATCCGGACCAATCCGCGCTATGCGGACATTCGCGCATCGATCGAATCGCGCGGCGGCCTCACCGAAGCCCTCTCGGTGACGCGCCGGCCCGGTGCCGGGCGGTACATGTGCTATTTCGGCGGCAACACGCGGCTGCAGATCATGCAGGAGCTGTGGCTTGAGACCCATGATCCCCGCTACGAATGGATCCACGTGGTGGTGCGCCCGTGGGTGAGTGAAAGCGATGTCATTGCGGCGCATCTGGCCGAGAACGAGAATCGAGGCGACATCACGTTCTGGGAGCGGGGGCGAGGGGTGGCGCTCCTCAAGAGCGAGCTCGAGTGCGAGCTGAAGCGGCCTCTGTCGCTGCGCGAGCTAGCGGAGCGCGCGCGGGGTTGCGGATTGAAGCTTCATGGCGCGACGGCCGCCAATCTCCTCTTCGCAGTGGATTACCTGGCGCCGATCGGCCCGCACCTCACCCACGAGAGCGCGGGGGCCATTCGAAGCCGTTTCGGGTGCCTGGAAAAGCTTGCCGATGCGATCAACCTGGCCCCCTACGTGCGCAAGACCGCCTTCGACGAGCTCATCGCCGAGGTGGCGACGGGGATCAATGCCGTTCGCGACATGGACGAGCCGCCGCGGCTCACCAAGCCCGAGGTCGAGATGATCCTGTCTCGCATGACCGCCCAGTTCGCGGCGCTCGCGCAATGCGTGCAAGCGGCCGTGGAGCGTGCGCTCGTGGCGGTCGCCGGCGCCGAGGGGCAGCTTGCTTTTGCGGAGATCCACCGCCTCCTAACCGAGCCCCCGAAGGAGGCGGTGCCCGAGGCGACGGACGGCACCGGACACGCTGCGCGAATGACCCCCGCGGGGCGGGCCGGCACGCGCTTTTCGAGGCGGCTGGGCGACTTCGCTGCCGCATTCAAGCTCTCGGACTGCATTCGCCAGGACGCCGGCCGGCGGGGGGGATTCAGCGTTGAGCCGCTTCGCATGCCCTCCGACGCGTCCGGAGAGCCCGAACGCCACGGGGCGCACCGGCTCTTGGTGCAGCTCGCCCTGTCGGCTGAGGGGGGCGACGGGGAAGCCGACGACCCCGTTGTGGCCCTGCTGCGACATCCGGCGTCGTGGTCGCTCACGCGTTCGCTGATCGACGCGTATCACCGCGCATGCACGGAGAAGCCACACACCGCCGAGGACAACTAGGAGGAGGAGATGATCCCGATAAGAAGTGAGCAGCTGCGCTACGCTCTGCTGTCGCATCTCATTCACCTGCTCGACACCGGAGAGCTGCAGACGCTGCTCGAGGCCGGGCTCAGCCCCGAGATTCTGGATACCCTGCGTGCCGCGTCCGCACGGGATCTCGCATCCATCGCCGGCATGCCTCAGCTCGACGTCTGCATTCATTTCGATCCCGCAACGCTCGAGGCCGCCTATCGACGGCACTGCGCGATCGCCGAAATGCGGCAGCTGATGGAATATCACGTGATGCACGGCGCCCAGCCTCCGCTCCTGGTTCACCTCTTCAAAATGACCCTGACGGAGATTCAGCAGCACCGCGCGCTGCTGTGCCCCGATCCGCCGCCTCGCGGCCGGCCGGCCCTTCCCGATCCAAGCGTACGTGAAGCGATCCATAACGCTTGGTCGCGAATTCGATGCACGCACCCGCCACAACGTCAGTTCGTAGATCTCCATCGCGCATTCCCGGACCATTCGATCGCCACGCTGTGGCATGTCGTGCATGAGTTCGACGCGGATGTCGAGGGCATCGATTTTCTGGATTCATCCAATCCAACGTTAAAGCCGTAAACAACTGGATTCATCCAACCCAACAGCAACGCCGACTTCGTTGGGATTCCATTTACCCAGCCGTGCTTCACCGATGTCCGGACATTCCCTTTCCGAGCCGCAGATCACCCTCGAGGTTCTCGTTCGCCTGGACGGTGACTACGCCGCCACCGCCGTCCTCCTCGCCTTGCTGTGGCGGGCCGCAGATCGGGCGCCAGTGCGCATCTCCAGCCGCGCACTGGCCGAGTACACCCTGCTGGGACACCAGGTTGTCCAGCGCGCCTTGCTGCGCCTGGAAAGGCACGGTTTGATCCGCAGTCGCAAGGTCCGCTGCGCCACCGGCGCGTACACCGTCGACATGGCGGCGCTCCGGCACCTCTTGAGCGGCCCCCTTCCCGAATGCGACTTCCTACCCGGATTCACGCCCATTCCGGCGCTGGCCCAACTGCAACCCGTCGAGTCGCCTGCGGACGACCTCACCGACGCCACCTAGAGGAAGACAAATGTCATCCCACCCGATCGCCCCACCGATCCCCCGGTCCTCTCTGGCACCTGTCGACGATCAGCCCGGACTCCTCGATCCCGTCTTTCCAGGCGGAACCCCAATCCCCTTCGAGACCGACGATCGCTCCCCGTTTCCCGATCGTTACAGCATTGCCAAGGAGCGCGAGAAGCTTGCCGATCTCATCGAGGCAGACGACCCCGATCCCCACGATCCGCTCTGGGCGCGCTACGAGCTCTACCTTCAACGCTGCGACAAGCTCAAGCAGATGGAGGCTGAATACCGGGTTACTGCGGGAGCCGACGCCACCGTCGAACCCGCGGTCGCGACCCAGCTGCGCGATCTGGGCTCCCTGGTCGACGACGGTGTCGACACCATGACCCTCCATACGAAAGAGGGCTTTCGGATGTTCATGGGCCGCCGACGCGACCCGGCGGGGCACTACAACGCGATTCCCGGCGGCAAACGGGTCGCCTCGAGCCTGAAAGCATTGTGGGCACTCACGCGCAACAACAACCCCTATGCCGACTGGGCGCTCCTTCGCGCCGATCACCGCATTCCGGAGCTCAGGCGGGCGCTCGACCGCCAAGCAACCCTGCTCAGCGCCGAGCTCAAGAAGCGGGCCGACAAGGGACTGGGTTTCGGCATCCTCAAGTCCCGCGAGCCGAAGGTCCTGGAACTCGGATTCCGCAGCCCCTACGGCTATGTGATTGCCGAGCTGATCGTGGAGTTCGACTACTACATCCGGGTGGTCAAGACCCTTGGCCGCAAGGCTCTGTTCTCCGACAAGGAGGCGCATGACGCCATCCGTCAATTCACCCGGCCGATCCGCGCCGCTTTCGAGGAGTTCATCCGCTTCGAGAACTGGCTCACCAAGCCGGACCTGCTGCCGCTCAGCCGCGCCGACTTCCTGCCCGGCGCCGACGCCAATGCGCAGAAGCGTGTCGCAGCCGTCACCGGTATCTTCGGTGCTGTGCCAGCAGGCATCTACGCAGGCCACCAGATCTCGCGCCACTCCCAGCGCCGTATTTCGATTTCGGACACCGAGAAGGCCATGCTCGAGCGCGTGGCCGCTGAGATCGCCGCCATCGATTCGGAACGTGGCGCAGCGGGCGATGAGGCAACGGATGATGGGCTGGTCGACTGACGCGCCGGAAACGGAGTTGGCGCAACCTGATCCGCCGGGTGCTGCCGATGTCGTCGACCAGCGCTGCGACAGTAAGCCTTGTCAACCGGATGCTGACGCAAAGGCCTTTACGGGTAGGGGCGGCGCCCCCGCCGACGTGCGGCAGGCGCAGGCCCGTGTCGACACGATTCACCGCCAACAGGAGGAACTGTCGCGAATCACACGCCGAGTGCGAGGGCGCACCTTCTACTTGGCGCTCCACCGGCGCACTGTGACCGGGCAGGTGCAACTGCGCTGGCGTGCGGCAGGCGCCGGGCCCCGGGCCGGCCACATCCCCTGGGGCGCCATCCACGCCCATTTCGCCCAACTCCCCGGGACGCTGCGCGAGTGGTATGAGCGCACCCACCGGCGCGCCATCGAGCTCAACCGGCGTGAAATCGAGGCGCGCCTCGCCCTGAAGCATGCCCGGCAGCGCGATCCGTAGTATGCCGCACGGCGGCGGGCACCGGCGTCGGCCACCGTCGTGTTCTACGTCGACGCCAAGGAGTGCAACATGCCGAACGTATTTCGCGGGAAAGGCAATCTCGGCGATACGCCGATCCTCAAGCACGTCCCAATCAACGGGGTCGATGAGGTCGTCGCCGAGATGCGCGTGTTCTTCGACGACTACGCCTACGACCAGACCAACGACGAATATCAGCAGGTCGGCGGATTCTGGATGAGTGTGTCGCTGTGGGGCCAGCGCGGCGAGGACGCCGCGCGCGTGCTGCGGCGAGGTGCGCGCGTGCAGGTCGAAGGCGTCCTCAAGCAGTTCATGTACTCGCCGGAGGGCGCCCCCGACAAGGTGCCCGGCTTCCAGGTGACCGCTGACGACGTCACGCTATGCCTGGGCCGGGTCGAGCGAGCCGACTACAAACCCAAGCGCGAGCTCGCTGGTTCCACGAGCGAGGCGGCTGTCGACGCCACGTAAACGATTGCCCCTGTCTCATCCTGCTTGCGCTGAGGTCGGCCAGTCACAACCGGCAGCGCGAAGCGTATTTCAGTTCTCGGTGATAACGAAGCCTGCCTGTGCGGCCGCGGCGAGAAGGGTCTGCCACCCGTTCGGCGGTTCGAAGCTCATTCGCTCGCTGACGACCAGCTCCGCCTCACCAACGCGGTCGCCAGAGAGAAGCAGGCATTCGCTGTCGTCGTGCTGGCGCGATCGCCAGATCAGACCGTCGGCATCGGGGCAGGCTGCATGGAGGGTCGAGGCCCAGGAGGCGGTGCGGTCATAGTGCGCCGGTCCCGGCTCGAGAAGCTGCGAGCGCATCAGTCCCAAGGCCCGCAGGTTGCTATCGGGGTTCGGTCATAGCTCTCGCGACCATCTGCCGGAATTGGGCCGCGTTCCGTTGCGCATAGTCACCGAAGTTGTTGTTGAAAACGGCATGGACGGACTTGGCCTCCCGCGCCAGCTGTCGGACCTTCTGAGCCAACTCGGTCAACTCCGCATCGGCATAGAGGTAGTTGAACCGTTCCCCGGACGAGCTCAGTCCTTTCTTGTCCCAGGTGTCGGTGTTTCTCCCGTGAAACCGGACAATCGCCACGTGCGGGCACGTCACCTCCCAAAGTGCCGGGACACTGCTGGCAAAGCCTTGGGGTTCATCGACGACGACGTGTGCCAACCGATGTTCCCGTTCAAACGCCATCACCTGGGCTGCCCGATCGCCCTCAAACCAAGTCCGGTTCCGGAACTCCACCGCCACTTGAAATCCCCGGAGCTGTTCAGCGCATTCCAGTATGTGATCGAAAGCCGCCCTGGAGGGCACGAACCAGGGCGGGAACTGGAATAGAACCACCCCGAGCTTTTGGGCTGCACGTAACGGTTCCACGGCCATTGCAAACCGAGTCCATAATTCATCCTTGAGCTCTGGCGGTAGGTCCCTGTAATACACGTTCTTCTTCTGCACTGCTCCCAGAGCATCCCGGATGTCCTTTGGTAATGCCTGCGGATCGGTCTGGTGTTGCGTGAAAAGGCGAAACGCCTTTACGTCAAAGGTGAAGTCGGGAGGTGTTCTCTCGACCCACAACAAGGCGTTTCTCACCGAGGGCATGGCGTAATAGGAGCTGTCCGCCTCCACGACTGGAAATTGGGTGGCGTAGTAATGGAGACGGCCCGCTGGGGTCTTCACTTCGTCGGGGTAGAAGAGTCCGGACTCGATGAGGGTCTTGTCGGTCCATGAGGCTGTTCCGATGAGGATAGTGCCGGTCATGCCGTTCTCCTGGTTGCATCTGTTTCAGGTAGCGTGCACAGGTCAAGACGGTTAGCGTCCCCGCGTGTGCGATGCACTGATCGACGGGCATGGGTGGGCCACCGGACGGTCAGGATTCGCGGGTTTCGGCAGTTGGAGCGAGATTCATATCAGCGTCGCGCCGAGGCGCGTTCCGAGCCCGTGACGCCGACCGCGAGGCCGACCGCGAGGCCGACGAGGTTGCCATGGTGTAGTGGGGCATATGCATCCGTTGCTGGTAGCACTCCTCACACGCGGCAATCCGGACCTCGGCCAGGATCCCGGCCTGCCGCTGCTGGGAATTGCCAACCGATTGACACCAGTCGCCTCGATGCATGAGGCGCGCTGGTGCGTGCGTACTTTTGTCGCGGAGTATGCGCCTGGCGCCGGCAATTGGGCAGGAGGCTAGGTGCTCGACAGCGGCGACCATCAGGTCGCCTATGTCAGCGACAATGGCCGGGTGTGGTTGCCCTGCGGATTGTCCCGGGCGGACTGCCGGCGCGCGAGACGTGAATCCACACCGTTGACCAAGCCGAGCCGGGCGTTGCGACCGGTCAGCCTCTGAGATAGCTCCTGCCTCTGGTTGGGCGCGAAAACGATACAGCGGCGACGAATCCAAACCGGTCGCCTCGCGGTGACCGGTTTCACTTCAAGAAGTGAAATGTCGTGCTCACTGTTGCGTCTAGCTGCGAACGGCGGCGCGCCCACCACAGTGCCCGCGCTCAAGGCTGCGGTCTCGGTCCAATCCCGCTGCGTAGCTGCAACCAAATTGAATTACGCGAAATACTCTTGACGTACGGGCATGCGAAGAGGGAGTCGTCGCTTTCGCAACTGGCTCGTTTGGGCGCGATTGAAGCCTTGGGCCGTAATGTCCAGAGCACACATGCGCCCCGATCAAGCTTCCGGCCAAGGGAACAGATGGCCGAGCCGCTCCGCCTTCGTGCGCAGGTAGCCGGCGTTGTGGGGGTTCGGCTCGATGATGTGGGGGACGCGCTCGGCGACCGCAATGTCGTAGCGCTCCAGCGCGTGCACCTTCCGGGGATTGTTCGTCATCAGCTTCAGCGTCGCGATGCCGAGGCTGCGCAGCATCGCCGCCGCGACCGAGTAGTCGCGCCTATCCGCGGGAAAGCCGAGACGTTCGTTGGCCTCGACGGTGTCGGCGCCTTGGTCCTGCAGCGCGTACGCGCGGATCTTGTTCAGCAGCCCGATCCCGCGGCCTTCCTGGCGCAGGTACAGCAGCACGCCGCGGCCTTCGGTGGCGATTGCGGCGAGCGCCGCTTCGAGCTGCGGGCCGCAGTCGCAGCGCTGGCTGAACAACGCGTCGCCGGTCAGGCATTCGGAATGGACGCGGGTGAGCACCGGCGCCCCGTCGGTCACCGCGCCGAGCGTCAGGGCGACGTGCTCGCGTCCGCTGGCGACTTCTTCGAAACCGTGGAGTTCGAATGTCGCCCACGGTGTCGGCAAGTGACACGCGGCGACGTGGAGGATCTCGCTACCGGACGTTTTGTCCGTTTCGTTGAACTTGTTCTGCATGCTAAGGAAATGCTGAACAAATCAAGTTCAAGCGCCCGCGGACCGATTTCGAGCGCGTATCAGTGATGACCATTCGAGGTCGAAGACATTTTTCGCTTCCGATCGGGTCGTTCACGGGCTGTTGCCCCCCGTTTTCGCTCCTTGGTGTCCCATCAGGACGCACCTCGGGCATGAAGCGCCAACAACGGTCGGCGCGCCAGGAACAGATTGGCCAGGCCGAAGAGCGAGAACAACTGAGCTTCGTTCTTCGCCAGCCCGCGGTAGCGGGTCTTCTTATGCTTGAAGAGGTTCTTGACCACATGGAACGGGTGCTCGACCTTGGCGCGAATGCTCGCCTTGACGCGCTCAAGCTTCTCGAGAAGCTTCCCCAGCCGGTTGGCCGGCAATGCCTTGCGCTTGCTGCGCTTCATGGCGACGTGCCAGGTCACCTTGGTGCCCCGGTTCTCTTCGCGCTTCTCGACGCCCTGATAGCCCGCGTCACCGAGCACCTCCGTCTCCTTACCGTGCAGCAGCTTGTGCGTCTGGCTCACGTCGCTCACGTGGGCGGCCGTCGCGACCACCGCATGCACCAAGCCTGACTCGGCATCGACGCCGATGTGCGCCTTCATCCCGAAGTACCACTGGTTGCCCTTCTTTGCTTGGTGCATCTCGGGGTCGCGCGCCTTGGCGCGGTTCTTGGTCGAGGGCGGCGCAGCGATCAGGGTGGCATCAACGATGGTGCCCTCGCGCATCATCAGGCCCTTCTCGGCGAGATGCGTCTTGATGACCTCGAAGATCTTGCGCGTAAGCCCGTGCGTCTCCAGCAGGCGGCGGAACTTCAACAGCGTGGTCGCGTCGGGCGCCGCTTCCCGAGCCAAGTCGATGCCGACGAAGCCGCGGATCGCCTGGCTGTCGTAGATCGCGTCCTCAATCCCTTCGTCCGACAACCCGAAACACTGCTGCGCCACGTACATCCGCAGCATCCGTCCCACCCCGATCGGCGGGCGCCCGCGACCCGCGCCCTTCGGGTAGAACGGCTCGATCTCGGCCTCCAGCGCCGACCACGGCGTCACCGCCTCGATCTCGGCGAGGAACCGGTCACGCCGCGTCTGCTTCTTCTTGGCGGCGTACTCCAGCTCGGAAAAGCTCGATTGCATCGGTTGAGGTCCCGTTGTGGCTCAGCAGCGGCCATTATCTCAAAGGCATCCCACCAGCCGGGCGGTGGCGGACGAATAAATCAGTGGCTCCCTAATTCCCTGTTGGCTCCGCGCTGCCCGGCCGGACGTCGCGCTACCGCCGGACGTGCGACGGTATCGGGAAAAGCAGCCAGGATCGGCGATTGACGGTCGGTGCAACGGAGGTGGTTGAGATCTATGTGAGTCTTTGCCGGGCATCGCGCAATGGGTAAAAACGCCCCGCGCGGGCTCAGTGCGCGAGTGAAGCCGGGCTCGACCAGGGCGAAGCGGCCCGCCACGCCCCGAACTGGTCGGCCGCCATCGGATGGCTCACAAAATGGCCCTGCGCGATATCACATCCCAGTTCCGTCACGCGCCGCAACGCATCCTGGCTTTCCACGCCCTCTGCCACAACTTCGAAGCCCAGCTTGTGCGCCATCTGTGCGGCCGAGCTGACGATGGTCGCGCAATCCTCGCTCTGTACCAGCGGGATGACAAACGACTGGTCAATCTTGATGGCATCGACGGGCAGGCGATGCAGATAACCCAGGCTCGAATAGCCGGCACCGAAGTCGTCGATGGCAAGTTGAAAACCCAGCCGCTTCAGGGAGTGAAGGATCTCGACCGCGGCCGAGGCGTCCACCATCAGCGCGCTCTCCGTCAGCTCCAGCTGAATCCAGCCTGGCTGGGCTCCCCAGGTCTCGACCAGGCCCTTGAGCTTGTCGAGCAGCGTCGGGTCGCGCAGATCGTGCGCCGAGAGATTCACCGACAGCGGCAGTTCGATTCCTGCCATGTGCCACGCGTAGCGCTGGCGGAACGTCGCTTCGAGAACCCAGTGAGTGACGGGGGTGATCATTCCCGCCTGTTCCGCGAGCGTGATGAACTCGAACGTCGGGACCTGGCCGAGCAGTGGATGCTTCCACCGAACCAGTGCCTCGGCGCCACAGATCGCTGCCGAAGCCAGGTGCAGCTTGGGCTGAAGCTGGAGCGCGAGTTGGTGCCTCTCGATCGCGTGGCGCAGCTCCCCCATCAACGCCAGCCTGCGCGAGGCTTCCTGATCGAGCGCCGGTGCAAAGACCGCGTAGTCCCGACCGGCCTGCATCGCATCGCGCATCGCCACGCGAGCGCGTCGTAGTAACACCTCCGCGTCCGCCCCATGGCCGGGAAACAGGGCCAGACCGGTGTGAGTGTGTACATCGAACGCCAACCCCTCGACGTCGATCGAGGTGTGCAACAACTTCGAAAGCTGCTGTGCCGTCGCGGAGGAGCGAGCCGAATCGGCATTCGGCAACAGCAGCGCGAATTCGCCTTCGCCCACCCGGGCGACTGTTTCGGCAAGCTTGGCCTCGATCAGTCGGCGCGCGAATGTCTGGATGAGCCGATCGCCTTGAGCGTAGCCCAGGGTGTCATTGACTTCCTGCAGATGGTCGAGGCTTACGATCATGAGCGCGAGCGGCTGGTTCTGCGCAACCGCGGTAGCAAGAACGGACTCGAACCGCTCGCATAAGCTCGCCCGATTGGGTAGACCGGTCAGCGCATCGCAGTAGGCCATGCGGTGAATGGTAGCTTCAGCCTCCTGGCGGCGAAGCCGCGAGCGCAGGTTGCCGATGCCGTAAGCGAGGTCGTCGGCCAACTCCGCGAGCAGTTTTACTTCGGCGTCATCGAAGGCGTCCGGCTCCGAGGCCGCAATCCCCAACGTGCCGATCACCTCGCCGTCGACGTGCAGCGGAAAGGCGCTGGCGGATGCGTAGTGAAAGCGAAGCGCCTCCGCGTGCCACGGTGCGTGATCGGGGTCGGTCAGCAGGTGGCGCACGATACACGGTTTGCCCGTGCGGATTGAAATACCGGTCACGCTGTGACCGAACTCGTTGTCGGCCCAGCTCGCATACAGGTTTCGAAGCGTCTCCTCCTCCTGCTCATAGTGGTCGTCGAAACCGAACGCCGCCAGGGAGACGGATTTTCGCTCATCGTGCTGTACGTAGCCGACGTAGCTCATGCGGTAGCCGCCTTGCTCGACGATGACGCGGCACATCGCATTCACCAGTTCGGCCTCATCGCTGGCCCGCAACAGCGTCCTGTTGCCTGCGCTGAGCGTCTTCAGGGCGCGGTTGACGCGAAGCAGTTCCTTCTCGTTGTCGGCTATCGTCGCCGAAGCGTTGGGTCGTGCAATTTGAGCATTGGCTGGCGTACTCATCATTCAGTATAGACAGCCTATCCCTCTTCTTCACATTTGCGGCAGGAGGCCACGAGCTTGTTTCCGTCGAGGTCGCGTATGTATGCGGCGTAGGCATGCGGCGCGAAAGGTCGGGGGCCAGGGGCGCCTTCGCAGGTACCCCCGAGTTCAAGCGCGCGCCGATGGAACTCGCGCACGGCAGCGCGGTTCGGGGCTCCGAGGCCGATGGTCATGCCGTTACCGATAGTGGCGGGTTCCCCGTTACGGGGGTAGAGGATCATGAACTGCGGTGCATCGATACCCCAGCCGCAGGCCTTGCCTTCGACCTCAAGCAGGCACTTGAACTGCAGCGGTTCGAGAACCTGATCGTAGAAGGTCTTCGCGCGCGCGATGTCGCGCGTCCCGAGCGTGACGTGGGTAAAGATGCTCATGGTGTCTTCCTCTCTGTTTTTCTGCCCTATGGGGATCAGCGCTTGCTGACCTTGATGTCGGTCTCTTCCAGATCCCAGGTCGTTGGCGTCTTGCCCTCTTCGCGCAGCTGGTACTTCAGCACCCGGCCCTGCGGGTTCTTGGGCATCGAGCTGCGGAATTCGATATAGCGGGGGAGGGCGTAATAGGGAACGGAGTCGATTGCCCACTTGAACAATTCTTCGGGCATGAGGGCGCTGCCGGGCTTGAGAATCGCGGTGACCTTGACGTCATCCTCGCCCTTGTCGGAAGGCACGGCGTGGACCGCAACTTCTTCGATGGCCGGATGCGCTGCGAAGGCGGCTTCCATCTCGAAGCTAGAGATGTTTTCGCCGCGCCGGCGCAGGTAGTCCTTCTTGCGGTCCACGAAATAGAAGAAACCTTCTTCGTCGAATTTTCCGATGTCGCCGGTGTGGAACCACATGTTGCGCAGCAGCTTCATGGTGTCGGCGGGGCGTCCCCAGTAGCCCATGAACATGATGTCGGGGCGCAGGGGGCGAACGACGATCTCGCCTGGCGTGTTGGCCGGAAGCTCGCGATCGAGGTCGTCGACGATGCGCACGTCGAAGTCGGGGATGCGCTTCCCGGAGGAGCCGGGCGCTGCGTACTCGCCGCCGGGTAGCGAGGTAATGACGCTCGCTTCGGTGAGGCCGTAGCCATTGCCGCCCACCTGCTTGGCGCCGAAGCGTTCGCGCCAGATCTTCTTTGATTCCTCGGTGAAGGGGTTGCCGCGCACGGTGTGGATTTGTCCGACGCAACGTTTCATCGACTCGTTGTCCGGCGCCTGGGCGAGCAGTCCGCCCATGCTGCCGAGGATCGACGCGATGGTGGCGCCGCTGCGCTCGACTTCGGGCCAGAAATTGGATACCGAGAAGCGCTGCACGATCGCGACCCGGGCGCCGACCATGATGTTCGAGAGGATGCCGACACACAGCGCGTTCATGTGGAAGAGCGGCAGCGGGGTGATGGTGATGTCATTCTCGGTTGCCGGTCCCGCGCGCAGCTGGAGGCGGGCGAGATTGCACATGTAATTGTAGCTCAGCATGCAGCCCTTGGACGGCCCGGTGGTGCCCGACGTATAGACGATGCAGGCGAGGTCCCAGGGATTCGGCTTCGTCTCGATCGCGTCGTCGCGCCGGCCCCGGTGTTCGTCCAGCGGCGCGATGCGGGCGCGGCACTCCGGGACCTTGGTGAGGTGGGTGCGGTGAAGGATCAGCTGCATTTCCGGCAATCCGTCCGCCACCTGCGCGATGCGTTCGACGTAATCCGCCTCGCAGATCACGATTGCAGCCTGCGAGTCCGCGATCTGATGGCGGAGGAACTCGCCCCGCAGCGCAGTGTTGACAGGAACACTCACGGCACACAGTTTGTTGATGGCGAGCCAGGTCACGACTGCATCGATGTTGTTGTCGAGCATGCTCAGGACCGTCTGCCCGGCCTGGACGCCCAATGCTGCGAGCGAGTGGGCGAGGCGCGTCGAAAGCTGGTCGACCTGGCCGTAAGTGTAAAACTCGCCGCCGAAGTCGAGCAGCACCCGCTCGGGGTGCTTTGCAACTGCCCGGTCGAGTGCCGCGATGACCGTATCCTGTGGGCCGACCGACCAGCTTTCCTGATTGCCCATGCCTGCCATGTAATGTCTCCTGTCCCGATTCGCCGTGTTGGGGTGATGTGCAGCTTTCCTTGTGATGGTAAAACATAAACACAAAGAGAAAAACTGTCAAATATAAGGAGGCGGAGTGATCATTTTGATGGGGGCTCGGATGTTCATGCGGTTGGGGCACGCTACAATCACCGTCGGTGAATTCTCGGGGAGCGGAGATGGCGGAAGCAGTCGAGGCGGGAAAGGCAAAGGTGAAGAAGCCTCGCGCGACCGCCTCTGCGAAGGAGGGCGCCGAGCCCGCGCCGGTCAAGGCCGTGAAGGCAGTTCGCCGGAACAGGCGGTCCGAAAGCACGATCCTGGGCATTTTCGACGCTACCGAAGCGGTGGTTCTCGAGTCCGGAGCAGACCGGGTAAATATCCTCGACGTTTGTGAGACCGCAGGCATCTCGCGTGGGACGTTCTACAGGTATTTTTCGTCGCAGGACGATCTCCTGGACGCGTTTTCACGTCATCGGCGCGATCGTTTCCATGCCGCGCTGATCGAGGCGACTGCTCCGTATACCGATCCGGACGAACGTTTCGACGCCGTATTGCGATTCGTCGATGATTACCTCGAGCGCGGGAATGCACGACGGCTGCTCGTGGTCGCGCCGGAGTACGCAATGCGCTGGCTGCAGCGCATCTTCCCCGACTCGGTGATCCGGTTCCAGGACGTGCTTGGGCCGGTCTTCGATGCGTGGGAGTCGCGTGCGGGAATCAAAATCGACCGCGAGCTCACCTGCGAACTGCTGGTCCGATACATCCTCAGTGAGATTCTCGTCCCCGCCGGCCCTGAGCGCCGAAGCCTGCCGCGCCGCCTCGAGCGGATGTTCGCCATGCTGATGCAGGGCCGCGTTTCCCGCCGCTGAACACGCCGCGTCCGCCCGCCGCTGCGGACGAGTGAGGGTGCGGCATCCGTCCGTCTTCCACTGCGCTTTGACTCCGCGTCAAACCGCTCCGCCGTGTCCGGCCGGGGCGCTGTGCTTCAATCGGTTGGTTCGTCGAATCGGACGCATTTCACCAACAAGCGCATCCGGTACACCCCGGAGGGAGACAGAATGAGTGGCGCAAACAGTTATGACGTGGCGATCGTCGGTGGCGGGCACAATGGCTTGGCGGCCGCCTGTTATCTGGCCGAGGCAGGCAAACGTGTCGTCGTCATCGAGGCCCGCGAGAAGATCGGCGGCATGGCCTCCAGTGGTTACCTGATTCCGGAGGCGCCCCGGCATCTGATCAACCCCTGCGCGCTTGATCTTATGTCGCTCCGGGTTCATCCCATGATGCCGCAGGAGCTGCAGCTCGAGCGTCATGGGTTTCGTCAGGTCGAAATGTCTCCCGGATATGTGTACGTCCATCCGGATGGCAATTCGCTGGTGTTCTGGCGCGAGCCGGAAAAGACTGCGGCCGAGATCCGGCGCTTCTCGTCCCGAGACGCGGAGGAGTTCCTGGCACTGATGAAGCTCGTGGATGCCTTCATCGACATGGCCATTCCGATGATGCGTGTCGACCCCGCGCAGCGCAACCTGGGCGCGAAATGGCAGGCCCTGAAGGCGGTCCTCAGGAACCGCCATCTGAAACCGGAAATCATGGCGCTCATCGGCAGTCCGGCGTACACGTCGATCATGGAGCGCTTCGAGCATCCGGTCGTACAGTCGGCGCTGTGCTGCCTGCTTGGCGCGGCCGGACCCATCGCGAACGACGCGACGGGGATCTACTTCGCGCTGTTGGGCTTCATCCATCGCTTCGGGCTGGGTCGCGCCGTGGGGGGGACTCAGGCGTTGTCGGATGCGCTGGCAGCCCGGTTGCGCGAGCTGGGTGGGGAGATCCTGGTTTCTGCGCCGGTGGCGGAGATCATTGCCGGCGATGGTCGGGCGAAGGGGGTGCGACTCAAGGACGGACGTGTACTGTCGGCGAAAGCCGTGGTGGCGTCGATCCACCCGAAGATGGCGCTGGAAATGGTTACGCCCGGGGCGCTCGATCGGCGCACGCTAACTCGCGTAGCACTTGCGCCGGCCAACGGCCACGGGGCATCGCCACTGAAGGTCGATGTCGCGCTCAGTAGCCAGGTGAATTACCGCCGCATTGAAGCCCTGCGGGCCGACGGGCTGAGTCTGCGCAAGAGCGTGCTCCTGATCGGCACCTCCGATGCCGTGCTCGACAACTTCCGCTGCGCCGCGCGCGGCGAGGTGTCGAAGCTGCCCTACATGTGGATCACGGTGCCGACCGCTGTCGATCCTGGGCAGGCGCCAGAGGGGCAGGACGTGGCCTACCTCTATCCCGTTGCGACGCCGGTCGAGCCGCGCGAAGGATGGGATGCCATCAGGGACCGGGTAGGGCAGACGGTCATCGACCAGGCCGCCGAATACATGCTGGGTCTCAAGGAATTCGAGATCGGTCGTCGGGTCGAGGCCGCGCCGGACCTGGAGAAACGGCTCAATGTGCATCGCGGCTGCGTGGTGCATGTGGATACGAGCACCACGCGTTCCGCGATGATGAGGCCGGCGGCGGGATTGGGTGGGGACAGCCTGCCGGTTGCAGGACTCTTCCTCGGAGGCGCGGGCATCCACCCGGGTGGTGGGGTCAACGGCTTGCCGGGACGGATCGCCGCCAGTCGGGTGAAGCGTTTCCTCGCACGCTGATGTGGCGCGCGTCGCGCAAGGTGGCCGTAGCTGTCAGGCCGCTTCGGGCGGCGTCTTCGGCGGGGCGTCGGGCCGCATGAGCGGATGTTGGTCGCTGCGCTCGCGCTCGACGGCAGCCAGCACGAAGTCGACCGCGAAGCGTCGCCATGTGTCCGCGTCGTCGGCGTTCGCCACGTCCAGGCCGCACAGGGTGACGACGGTGTAGCGGCTGACGAAGGCGCTGGTGGTCACCTGCGCGGCTGCGGCGAGGAACAGGTCCGGGTCGACGTTCGCACAAAAATCGCCACTTTGGGCCCCGCGTGCGAGCACGCTGCGCATCTTGCGCTTGAGCTCGGGAGCGAGGTCGACAAAGCTGTTGCGCGGCGTGGCATGGCTCTCGTGGTAGCGGATCCCTTCCTGTGCGAGCGCGCTCAGCATGGGGTCGCAATAGGGCCGGATCATGTGGTTGAGGAGTGCCCGCAGCGCGTCACGCGGCGCCAGGTGATCCAGTTCTACCGCGACGAGTTCGCCCATGGTCGTCGCGGACGAGTCTTCCAGCACGCAGGCGAAGAGTTCCTCCTTGCTCCGGAAGTAGTGATAAACGAGCTGTTTTGTGACGCCGGCGGCATGGGCGATATCGTCGATGCGGGCGTCCGCCAGTCCCTTGGCGGCGAATTCCCGTCGCGCCGCAGCGCTGATGCGGCGCAAGGTCTCCCTCTTATCGGGGGCCGCGCGTTCGGTCGACTTGCTCGGGTTTCGGGAAGAGCTGGGCATGTTGGAAGATTTCGTTTCCGCTTGTTGTCCGCGAAGCTTAGCGCAGTTGACTCGAGGTCAAACGACAGTCGCTGCCGAATCGGCCACCGCTTCGATTTGATGGTTAGGATGTGGACGCTTTTGCAAAAAATGCGCATGTGTCTGGCGGTTGTTTCTCGATAACCGCAGCAACGGGCGCCACACAGGAGACAACCGTGAGCACCGATATCCTCAACCTCGACCTCGAAACCGCATACACGGCCGTATCGGAAACCTACAAGGGCAAAGGCGACATTCACGCCGCGTGCCGGGAGATGCGCGGCAAGTCCCCGATCTACGTCGGGGACTTCATCAAGCAGTTCGGCGTGCCGACGAACGCCGGCCTCAAACAGGGCACTCGGCCCACGTTCGCGCTGTTCGACTACAAGGACGTGATGAACGTGCTGCGTGATGCCGACACTTACACCAACGGATTCATTGCCGAGGGACTGGGGGCATTCTTCGATGGCCTGATCATTCTCGCGATGGACGGCGAGCAACACCGGCGCGTGCGGGCCTTGCTGCAACCGGCCTTCATGCCGGATACGGTCAACAAGTGGCGGGGCCAGATCGACCACGTGATCCGCAAGGACTTCCTCGAGCCGATGGTGTCGCAGAGGAAGGCGGATCTGATGGACTTCGGCTTGTACTTCCCGATCCGTGAAATGTACGCGCTGATGGGTTTCCCGACGGACGACACCGAGAAGTACAAGAAGTACGCGGCATGGACCCTGGCGATGGTCGGAGGCAACCAGGTCGACCCCGAGAAGATCGATGAGGCGCGCCGCGATGCCGGGGTTGCGGTCAAACTGCTCTATGACGCCATTCAGGAGGTGGTGGTCAAGCGCCGCGCCGAGGGCTCCCACGGCGACGACATCATTGGGCGCCTGCTGCGTGCCGAATATGAGGGCGAGAGGCTCGACGACCACCAGGTCATCACCTTTGTGCGCTCGCTGTTGCCGGCGGCGGGCGAGACGACCACGCGCACGTTCAGTTCCGTCATGACCCTGTTGCTGACGACGCCGGGGCTGGTCGATCGCGTCAGGGCCGACCGCTCGCTGGTGCCCAAGCTGATCGACGAAGCCGTCCGCTATGAGCCGGTGGCGACCTTCAAGGTGCGCGAGACGGCCAAGGAGGTGGAACTGCACGGCGTGACGATCCCCAAGGGGTCGTTCGTGCAGTGCATGGTGGTATCGGCGAACCGGGACGAGGAGGTGTTCGAGAACCCGGACCAGTTCGACATCGACCGCAAGCTCAAGCCCTCCTTCGGTTTCGGGTTCGGCCCGCACATGTGCATCGGACAGTTCGTTGCCAAGGTGGAGCTCAATTGCGCGATCAACGCGATCCTCGATCTCTTTCCGAACCTGCGGCTGGACCCGGACAAGCCCGCACCGGTCATCGAAGGTGCCCAGCTGCGCGGCGCGTCCCACGTGCATGTGATCTGGGACTGAACCCGGGCACCGTTCCCGCCCGTCGCGCGCACGGGCGGCTTCCCGACCTCTTCCGGAATTCAACGATGAGAATCTTCCAGACCGTTCCTCAACGGGGCGATTTCGCCTATCAATGCCTGGTCGGACCGCAGAAAGTCAGCGGCGCCAAGCTCGCGGACCTGCGTGATCATTTTGGGCTCAAGCTCACCAAGCACATGCCCTTCGGCAGTGTGCGCGACGAAGAAGGGCACATCTATTCCTTCGTCCGTGCCGTAAATGCGCCTGGCAGCTCCCCCAATCCGACAAAGTTCATCTATCAGTCCACCCGGATTGACGAGCGCCACATTCGGGTCGACAAGGAAAGGATCCTGCCTCGCGCGATGACGATGTTCCCTAAACGCTGGCTGGAAGGAGATACCGCCTGCTGGTCCAGCCTGGACGGCGAACCCGGCGAGCCGTGGCTGATCACCGCGTCGGGTGAGCGCTTCAGCTGGAAGGAGGAGGGGCTTCTCGACATCGGCGGGCCGCTTATCGGCAACGGCATGCAGTGGTACCTGCCCGGCGAGGATTGGGGCACCTTCTACGTGTCGCAACTCTACGACGTGTCCGGCATCTGCGAGGGGCGTCCGGTGAAGGGCGTCATCGCGCTCGACCAGGCGTGGATGGCCGACGGCGGCGCCATTCACTTCCAGAAGGACCTCGTCGTAAACAACAAGATGCACGTCATCTGGTGGTCGTTCGCGACGATCTACAAGGACGGGACCTGGGATGCGGGCTCGTTTATGGTCGGTCACGAGAATCTGGGCTACGCGATCTTCCAGAACCACAAGGGCGAGATCTATTGCACGACGGATATCGAGGGCGAGGTGCGACACAAGGAGGGAAGTTATTTCGCCGAAACTGCCCGCATCGTGGTCGATGGCCGGGAGGAGTGGGAGTTCCTGCCTGATCCGAAAGGCGAAATGATGGACTTTGTCGGCGGATTCCCGATCACCGCGCAACAGGAAGGCCGCTGGAGGCGTGTGGGTGATACGCGCGAGCCGGATCGCTGGATGGCCTGGGGCGAATCGGACCGCCGCAACGGCAGCGCGCGCAATGTGCGCGGCAGCGAACTCTGACGCGCCCAATCAACACGAGACACGAAAAAGGAGCTCCCATGAGCATCGACGCGAAGGCCATCGAGCATTTCCTGCACACACAGCTTGCCCGATGGAACGCCTCCGACAAGGAAGGTTTGCTGGCTGCTTACCGCGAGGTCGCGCCCGGCGGTCTCTCAATCGAATACGTCGGCCGACCGCCCGCTGACGGGTGGCCGGTGCTTGAAGCGATGTGGACCGCGCAGAACGCCAAGATCGACATCGAGGAGGTCGCGATGATCATCAATGGCTGCGAGGCGGCCTGTCACAACCGCAACAGGGTGAAGGGGACCGATGTGACGATCGAAACCATCGAGCTCT
This sequence comes from Azoarcus sp. CIB, assembly GCF_001190925.1. NCBI lineage: Bacteria > Pseudomonadati > Pseudomonadota > Betaproteobacteria > Rhodocyclales > Zoogloeaceae > Azoarcus > Azoarcus sp. CIB. The sequence continues at coordinate 2,850,286 of NZ_CP011072.1, read as the reverse complement.
ATCGCTTCGACGAGGGCGGCAAGCTCCACGTGCGCTACTTCATTCGTCAGCCCTGAACGGGCAGTAACGGCGCGGTCGGGAAAAACCGCGATTGCGAACGTCCTCTCTACATCCTGAGGCAGGTGCGGCGTGTTCTGACACCCGGTCAGATCACGCCGTTCTTGTTTCGGAGGGGATTCAGTCGTATATTTGAACAAAAATGCAAAAACTGAACATATAACTACGAGAGGCTGTGCATCGGTGAGGCCGCTCGACCCCGCGATCGAGCGCTTCATGCAGGGTCGGGTGGCTCGTCGAAGTTCTGCAGCCTTGCCTGAGCGTTCTGACCGACGTCTCGCCGGGCAATCCGTTCATCCCAACCGAGGACCCACCATGGCGAGAATCCAGCCCATTCCCCTCGATGCGTTGCCTGCACCGCTTGCCGACGCAGTGGCGCGGGGGTGCGCCAACCGCATGTTGAGTTCCACCGTCCCGGTGCAGGTCTGGGCACATCGCCCCGAGCTTGCCCAAGCCTGGCTCGCGACCCTGGAAACGATGCACGTGAGTGGGGTGCTCGACGGCCGCCTCCGCGAGCTGGTGCGGCTCAGGATCGCCTCGATCACGACCTGCAAGGCGTGTCAGCTCGCGCGCAAGGACGACGCGGTGAGCGAGGAGGATATCGCCTGCCTGAGCGCGGACGATGCTCGTTTTTCGCCGCACGAGAAGGCGGCGCTGCGATACGCCGAGCTCTTTGCGGCCGACTACATGGCCATCGACGACGCGGTATTCGCCGAGCTCGGCCGCCATTTTTCCACCGCCCAGATCGTCGAGCTGAACATGTTCTGCGCGCTGATGCTAGCGGGTGGGCGCATGACCTATGTGCAGCAGGCGTACGCGGAGTAGGGCGATGCACGAAGGCATCCTCGCCGGTATCCGCGTCGTCGAGATCGCATGCGGCATCCCCGGTCCGGCGGCCGGGTTGCTGCTCTCGGAGGCGGGTGCGGAAGTCATCCGCATCGAAGCGCCGGGCAGCGATGCGGAGCAGGGCACGGCCTTGTTCTCCGTTCTCAACAGGGGAAAGCGTCGGGTCGAGCTCGACCTGGATCGCGATGATGGGCGCAGGCGTCTGCATGCCTTGCTGGCCGACGCCGACGTGTTGATCCACGACATCATACCCAGCCGTGCGGCAGCGTTGGGGCTGGCGGAAGACGCGCTTGCTGCAGCATGCCCGCAGCTTGTTGTGTCGGCAATCACCGGCTGGCCATCCCGGCATCCACTCGCCGAAGCCTTGCCGCGGGAATCGCTCGTGCTCGCGCGCTTGGGTCTGCTCGACGAGCAGCCTGGTCATCGGCCGGGCCCGATCTTCGTCCGCATGCCATTCGCGAGTTGGCTCGCCGCCTGGTTCTGCGTCATCGGGGTGATGGCGCGTTTGATCGCACGTCGACGCGACGGGCGCGGCGGGGCGGCTCACACCAGCCTCGCCCAGGCCGCGCTCGCACCGATGAGCATGCACTGGTCACGCGCCGAGACGCCGACACCGGTATTCGCGAAAGGGCTCGACAAGACGACGCCTATTCCGCTGCACCGATGCTTCGACGGGCGCTGGATCCATGTGCACTACTCGCCGGACAAGGCGCCTTGGATGGCAGAGGCGCTCGCAGCGATGGGGCCCGAGGCGGTCGCGGCCGAGAACGCGAAATATCCACCCAGCCACGTTGCGCCAAACTTCGGCGCGAATAGGGCAATCATTGCCACGCGCCCTGCGCAGGAATGGGTCGAACACTTCTGGCAGCACGACGTGGCCGCACAGGTTGCGGCCCCTTTCGGTGAGATATACCGCGACGAACAGGCGCGTGCCAACGGATTTGTCGTGATGGTGGACGATCCCGTCCTCGGTCACGTGTTCGAACCCGGGCCGGCGTACACCACCGACCCTCCCCCGCGCCTGCGCGGCGGGTTGCTGCCGCTTGAATCGGACCCGGCTTGGAGCGTCCCGCGCGCGCAAGCATTCGACGGCGTGCCGAAGGGGCAGTCGGGGAGCGCACCCCTCACTGGCCTCAGGGTGCTCGACCTGGGCGCCTACCTTGCTGGGCCCTTCGCGACGCAGCTCCTCGCCGACCTCGGCGCCGAAGTCATCAAGGTGGAACCCCCCGGTGGCGATGCGATGCGCCGTCTGGAACGGATCTTCGCCGGCACGCAGCGTGGCAAGCTCGGTGCGACGCTCAAGCTCGGGGATCCGACCGCACAACCGGCACTCGCGGCGCTGGTGCGCTGGGCCGACGTGGTTCATCACAACGTCCGCCTGCCGGCCGCGCACAAGCTGGGTATCGACTACGAAACGCTGAAGGCGATCAATCCGGCGCTCGTGTATTGCCACATCAGCTCCTACGGTCCGCTGGGACCGCGCAAGGACTGGCCCGGGTTCGATCAGCTGATGCAGGCGGCCTGCGGCTGGGAAGTGGAATGCGGCGGCGAGGGGAGGCCGCCGATGTGGTTGCGCTTCGGCGTCGGGGACTACTTCGCCGCGCTGTCGTCAGTGTTCGCACTCCTGCTCGCGCATTTTCAGCGCCAGATAACGGGCGACGGACAGGCGGTGGCGGCATCGCTCCTCGGCGCGACGCTACTGACCGTGGGCGAGGCCGTGATGCGCGCCGACGGCAGTCTGTCCCCGATCGATCACCTCGACGCGGCGCAGACCGGCGTGTCGCCGGATCACCGTCTGTATCGCTGCGCGGACGGCTGGCTGGCTGTCGCCGCGCTGCGGCCGGAGGAAGCGCGGGCGCTCGCCGCCTTGGCCGGGAACGATCGCGAGGCCTGGTTTGCGGCGTTCAGCCGCGAGACGGCCTGCGAGTGTCTGACCTCGGCGGGGGTGCCTTGCGAGCCCGCGCTCGAAAACCCCGGTCTGAGCTTTCTCGACGACGACGGCTGCCGACGGGCGGGGCTGCACGCCGCCTATCCGCACGCGGTGTATGGGCACCTCGAACAGGTCGGCGCGTACTGGAACTTTTGCGACCTGCCCCTCGCCCTTGACCGGGCACCGCCGGCGCTGGGCGAGCACAGCCACAGGGTGTGGCGATCGGTCGGGCTCGACGAAGGGCAGATTCAAAGCATGGTCGCCGCGGCCGTGACCAATCCCTGACGCATGGACGAAGGAGAAACGAACACGTGAACGAACTGGACTTCAGCGGCAAGACGGTACTCGTGGTGGGAGGATCGAGCGGGATCGGCAACGGCATGGCGCAGGCCTTCCGTCGGCGCGGGGCGAGCGTCCATGTCTGGGGCACGCGACCGACCGTCGCCGATTACGCCGATTCGTCCGACTCGAACCTCGAGGGACTCGCGTATGTGCAAGTGGATGTGGCCGACGCCGATGCGGTGGCGAGCGCGCCGGTGCCGTTCGAGCGGCTCGACGTGCTGATCTGCGCGCAAGGCACGGTGCGCTACAACCGCGAGGAGTTCAAGGTGCCGGCCTTTCGGGAGGTCGTGAACGTGAACCTCGTGAGCCTCATGGCCTGCGGCGACAAGTTCCACGACATGCTCGCCGAGAGCCGCGGATCGATGATCATCGTGAGTTCGGCCGCGGCCTTCCATTCCACGGTCGGCACCCCGGCCTACAACGCTTCCAAGACGGGGGCCTACGGCCTTACCCGCACGCTGGGCGAAGCGTGGGCACGCGACGGCATCCGCGTAAACGGCATCGCCCCCGGACTCGTCGCGACCAAGCTTACCCGCATCACGACGGATCACCCCAAGCGCCTGGAGGCATCGCTCAAGAATATTCCCCTCGGCCGCCTCGGCACGCCGGAAGAGATGGCCGGTGCGGCGCTCTTCCTCGCTTCGCCGCTGGCGTCCTACATGCTCGGCCAGACCCTGCTGGTCGATGGCGGCCTGCTGCTCGCCTGATGGAGATCGAAGATGGCATGGGATTTTGAGACCGACCCGGAATTCCAGCAGGAACTCGACTGGATCGACCGCTTTGTGCGCGAGGAGGTCGAGCCGCTCGAGCATGTCCTCGGCAGCCCCTGGAATATCCACGATCCGCGCTTCGAGGCGCTGGTCCGCCCGCTGCAGCGCGAGGTGAAGGCCAGGAATCTGTGGGCTTGCCACCTCGGACCGGAACTTGGCGGGGCGGGCTATGGCCAGGTCAAGCTGGCGTTGATGAACGAGATCCTCGGTCGCGCGCTGTTCGCGCCCATCGTGTTCGGCGCGCACGCGCCCGATTCGGGAAACTGCGAGATCCTCGCGCACTACGGCACGCCCGAACAGAAGGCGCGCTACCTCGAGCCGCTTCTCGACAACCGCATCGTGTCCTGTTTTGCGATGACCGAGCCGCAGGGGGGCGCCGATCCGAAAGTGTTCACGACGCGAGCCGAACAGGATGGCAACGATTGGCTGATTTCGGGGCAGAAGTGGTTCGCGTCGAACGCTCGCTATGCCGCGTTCTACATCGTCATGGCGATCACCGACCCGACCGTGTCGCCCTACAAAGGCATGAGCATGTTCATCGTGCCTGCCGACACGCCGGGAATCGAGATCGTCCGTAACGTCGGCGTCCCTGACGATCCCGAGGCGACTCATGGCTACCTGAATTTCGACCGGGTGCGGGTGTCGGCGGAGAACATGCTCGGCGCGCCCGGCGAGGCCTTCGTCGTCGCGCAGGTGCGCCTTGGCGGGGGGCGCGTGCACCACGCGATGCGCGTCATCGGCCAGTCGCAGAAGGCACTCGACGCGCTGTGCGAGCGGGCCTTGTCGCGCAGCACCCAGGGCGCGCTGCTCGCGGACAAGCAGATGGTGCAGGAGAGGATCGCCGATGCGTGGATCCAGCTCGAGCAGTTCCGCCTGCTGGTCATGCGCACTGCCTGGCGCATCGACAAGTACCAGGACTACATGAAGGTGCGCAAGGACATCGCCGCGGTGAAGGCGACGATGCCCAAGGTGCTGCACGACATCGCGTCGAGTGCATTGCAGGTGCATGGATCGATAGGGGTGTCGTCCGAGATGCCCTTCGTCGGCCTGATCGTGCGCGCCTACCAGATGGGGCTCGCAGACGGTCCGACCGAGGTGCACAAGATCACCGTCGCCAAACAGTTGCTGCGCGAGTACACCGGTTGCGAGGACTTGTTCCCCGACTATCACCGGCCGACGGCCGAGGCCGCTGCACGGGCGAAGTTCAGCGCGGTGCTGGGATGAGCGCTCACGGGTGGGCGGCGGAGGTCGATCTCGGACGACTCGCCGAATGGATGGATGCGCAGGGGCTGGGTAGTGGGGCGATCGACTCGGTCACGCCGCTCACCGGGGGCACGCAGAACATCCTGCTGCGCTTTTTTCGCGACGGCGCCGACTATGTCCTGCGCTGCCCGCCGCCGGGCGCAAAGCCCGAGATCCACGCGACCTTTCTCCGTGAGGCGCGGCTGCTCGGAGCACTTGCCGGCACGGCGGTACCACACCCGCGCCTGATTGCTGCCTGCACGGATGCGTCGGTGCTCGGTGCGCCGTTCTACCTGATGGCTCCGGTGGATGGGTTCACAGCGACGCCGACGCCGCTCCGGGGGGCCTATGTCACCGACCCGGCGTGGCGCCATGCGATGGGGCTGTCGATGGTCGATGCCTTGCTGCGCCTGGGCGAGGTCGCGCCCGGCGCGGTCGGACTGGCGGACTTCGGGCGGCCGGAAGGGTTTCTTGAGCGGCAAGTGCCGCGCTGGCTCACGCATCTCGAGCGCTGCGCGGAGCAGCCCGGTTGGCCGGGGCCGCAGGCGCTGCCTGGCGTGCGCGAGGTGGCCGACTGGCTCGAAGCGCACGTGCCAGCGGCCAACGTTCCGGGGTTGATGCACGGCGATTATCACTTTGGTAACGTGATGTTCCGGCATGACCGGCCCGCGCTTGCAGCGATCATCGACTGGGAGCTAGCGACGCTGGGGGATCCGCTGCTTGATCTCGGCTGGCTCGTCGCGACCTGGCCCGACCGCGACGGGCGGGGCGCCGGCACCATCCGCATCGCGCCCGCCGACGGTCTTCCCTCGACCGCCGAACTCGTCGAACACTATCGCCATGGCAGCGGGCGCGATCTGTCGGCGATCAATTGGTACGTCGCGATGGCACGCTTCAAGCTCGGCATCATGCTCGAGGCCAGCCATGCGCGATCCTGCGCAGGCAAGGCTCCGGCGGAAACCGGCGCGCAGCATCATGCGTCCGCGGTGCGCCTGCTCGAAGCGGCGATCGCGGGGATCGAGGTGCGGGCGTGAATGGGCACGGGGTTTCCCCTGCATCCATGCGCAGCGCCCTGGTGGCGCTGGTCGCATGCCAGGTCGGACTGCATGCCTGCGTGCAGGGGGCTCGCCTGGCGGCGCCGCTGAGCGTCCTGCGGCTGGGGCATTCCGAGTGGGCCGTGGGGCTCGTGATGACGATGTTCGCGCTCTTTCCCGCGATCTTCGCGATCCCGGCCGGACGGCTTGCTGATCGGCACGGCTACCATCTGCCGGTGCGCATTGCGGCCGGCCTGTCGCTCGCGGGTGCGCTGCTCGCAGCTTCGGTGCCCCATCTCATTGCCCTGTGTGCGGCCGCTGCGTTGTGCGGCGCGGGCTCGGGCTTCGGCATGATCGCGATTCAGCGCACGGCCAGCCGATTCGCGCGGGACGAGGCGGACCGGCTTCGCGTGTTCAGCTGGATCGCGCTTGCTCCGGCCGTGGCGGGACTCTTCGGGCCGATGATGGCCGGCGTGCTGATCGATCATCTCGGTTTTTCGGCGGCGTTCGCCGCGCTCGCGCTGCTTCCGTTCGCGACCCTGGTGATCGCCCAGGCGGTCCCGCATGAAAGCCGGGCGCCGGTCTCCGCATTGGACCGCAAGCAGCCGTCCGCGTGGGGCCTGCTCCGCCTGCCGTCGTTCCGGCGCCTGCTCCTCGTCAATTGGCTGGTGTCGGCCAGTTGGGATGTGCATGGCTTCGCGTTGCCGATTCTCGGGGTCGAACGCGGCTTCAGCGCATCGGCGCTGGGGGCGGTGCTGGCGGCTTATGCGGTCGCGTCGATGTCGGTGCGCGTCCTGATCCCGTTTGTGGCCGAACGCCTGCCACGACGCCATTTGCTTGCGGGGGCGCTTTCCATCACGTGTCTGGTGTTCGTGCTGTATCCACTGCTCCAGAGTGCATGGGCCATGGCGCTGTGCGCCGCGACCCTCGGCCTTGCGCTGGGCGCGATCCAACCGACGATTCTCGCGACGCTGCATCAGGTCACGCCACGCGAGCGGCACGGCGAGGCGCTGGCTTTCCGCTCGATGACGGTGCACACCTCGATGACCGCGATGCCCCTCCTTTTTGGCGCCATCGGGGCGAGTGCCGGCGCGGCCGTGCTGTTCTGGGTGATGGCCGCGGCGCTCGGTCTCGGGGGCCTGCAGGCCCGGCGGATCGAGGCGGACGACGGGGCTCCCGCGCGCCGCGAGGAACATCCACAACAGGAGGAGAGGACATGCAGCTGAGCGGAAAACGCCTCATCGTGACCGGCACCGCAGGGGGCATCGGTGCGAGTGCACTGCGCGGACTGGTGGCGGCCGGTGCGCGGCTGGCGGCGCTGGATGTGAATGACGAGGCTGGCAGCGCGGAAGTGGCGCGCGCCAATGTGGGAGCCTCGGGCGAGGCGAGGTATTTCCACTGCGACATTCGCGAGCGTGCCGAAGTCGATAGGGTCGTCGCGCAGGCCGTCGCCTGGCTGGGTGGCCTCGACGGACTGGTGAACATCGCTGGGGTCGAGCGCGCGGCGCCGGCCGAAGCGATCGTCGACGCCGACTGGGACCTCATATTCGACGTCAATGCGCGCGGCACCCTGAACACTAACCAGGCCGTCTTTCCGCATCTGCGGGAGAAGGGCGGTCGCATCCTCAACTTCGGCTCCGCGGCTGGGGTCATGGGGCTGCCCGGATGTGCCCACTATTCGGCGGCCAAGGCGGCGGTCCTCGGCTGGACCCGAACGGTGGCGAAGGAGTGGGGGCGACACGGCATCAGCGTGAATGCCGCTGCGCCGGGCATGTGGACGCCCATGTACGACGCCCACCGCGCACGAATGGACGCGGATGCCCTGCGGGCGCACGACGCGATGATGGCCGGGTTGATCCCGCTCGGCGGCAAGCTCGGCGACCCCGATCGCGACATGACGCCTTTCGTGGTGTTCATGATGAGCGACGGGGCCCGCTTCATCACCGGCCAGACGCTGGCCGTCGACGGTGGACTCATGATTCCGTGATGCAGGAGCGGGACCCGTTGCACTGTCGGCTGCACTAACGCGCGGCACGTCAGCATTCCCGCCCAGGCAGGGCAGGTGTCTTCCGGCCTGTCCGGTCCCTCCTTGAACACTTGGCAGTACGCATTAAAGGGAGCACTATGCGCAAAAGTGTTCATAAACAGCGCCGCCTTATCCGGCGTGAAGGCACCGTGTCGAGGCCATTGCACATGGCCGGCACAGCGTGTTCCATCACAACCGGGCGGTGCGCCAACGGAGGAAGATGAAATGAGCAGTGTCAAGGACGTTACGCTGGAGAGCGCGTTCGCCGGAGTGGCCGACAACTACCGCGGTGAGGATGTCGATCTGCATGCGATCTACCGCGAGATGCGGAAGAACTCGCCGATCATTGCCGAGAACTTCATGGGCAAGCTCGGGGTGCCGAACATCGCAGGGCTGGATCCGAACCGCCCGACCTACACGGTGTTCAAATACAAGGACGTGATGACCGTCCTGCGCGATGCCGCAAACTACACCAGCGGCTTCATCGCCGAAGGGCTGGGAGCCTTCTTCGACGGCCTGATCCTTACCGGCATGGACGGCGAGGCGCACAAGAAGGCACGCGGCCTGCTGCAGCCCATCTTCATGCCCGACGTGGTCAACACGTGGCGCGACAGCAAGATGGATCCGATCGTGCGCAACGAGTACCTGTTGCCGCTGGTGCCGAAGAAGAAGGCAGATCTGATGGACTTCGGCCTCCACTTCCCGATTCGACTGATCTACGCGCTGATCGGCTTTCCCGACGACGAACCCGAGAAGGTCGAACAGTACGCGGCGTGGGCGCTGGCGATCCTTGCCGGCCCGCAGGTGGACGCCGAAAAGGCCGCGATTGCGCGCAAGGCTGCAATGGAAGCCGCTCAGGCGCTCTACGACGCGGTGAAGGAAGCCGTCGTCGCCGTGCGCCAACGCGGCGCCGAAGGAAACGACCTCATCAGCCGCCTGATCCGTGCCGAATACGAAGGGCGCAAGCTCGATGACCACGAGATCACGACCTTCGTGCGTTCGCTGCTCCCGGCCGCCGGTGAGACCACGACGCGAACCTTCGGCTCGCTGATGGTGTTGCTGCTCGAGCGTCCGGACGTGCTCGACAGGGTCCGCAAGGATCGCAGTCTGGTCGGCAAGGCCATTGACGAGGCGATTCGGTTCGAGCCCGTGGCGACCTTCAAGGTGCGTCAGGCGGCACAGGACCTCGAACTCGGCGGCGTCCGGATCCCGAAGGGTGCCATGGTCCAGTGCATCGTTTCCTCCGCCAACCGCGACGAGGAAGCGTTCGAGAACAGCGAAGAGTTCGACATCGATCGCAAGCTCAAGCCTTCATTCGGCTTCGGCTTCGGCCCTCACATGTGCATCGGACAGTTCATCGCCAAGACCGAGCTCCAGGTGGCGCTGAACGCCATTCTCGACCTGTTCCCCAACATCCGCCTCGACCCGGATCAGCCGAAGCCGCGGATTACGGGCGCACAGCTTCGTGGCCCTCACTCCGTCCCGGTCATCTGGGATTGAGGTGGCGCGCGGACCGGCTGAGCCAGTGGCCGAACTGGAAATTTCGTTAAACATGAACACAAAACAAAAAAGTGTTTAACAAAACGAAATTCTTGCTCTAAGATAGAGGCTCATAACCGGTTCGCGCCCACCGCGGACGCCACTCCAACAGGGGACACACACATGAAGCTCGAAGATCTCATCCTTGTCAGCGTCGATGACCATGCGATCGAACCGCGTGGCGCCTTCGACCGCCACATGCCCGCCAAGTACAAGGGCCGCCAACCGCGCGTTGAGAACCGCAACGGCCGCGACATCTGGGTGTTCGAGGAGCAGGCAACGGGCTACATGGGGCTGAACTCGGTGGTCGGGCGTCCGAAGGAGGAGTACGGCATGGAGCCGCTCTCCTACGAACAGATGCGCCGTGGTACCTGGGACATCCAGGCGCGGGTCGACGACATGAATGCGAACGGCGTGCTCGGCTCGCTGTGTTTCCCGACCTTCCCCGGTTTCGCCGGCCAGCGCTTCCAGGTCATGCCGGACAAGAACGTCAGCCTTGCAGCCATCCAGGCCTACAACGACTGGCACCTGCATGACTGGTGCAACGCCGCCCCGGGTCGCTTCATCCCCTTGATGATGGTGCCATGGTGGGACATGCAGGCGGCCGCGGCCGAGGTGAAGCGCATGGCCGATCAGGGTGTGCATGCCATCACGCTGTCCGACAACCCGACCGTGCATGGCTACCCGTCGATCCACAACCCGCACTGGGATCCCCTGTGGAAGGCGTGCGAAGAGAACAATGTCGTGATCTGCTGCCACATCGGCACCGGCGTGAAGGCGGCTCACGCCTCGGATGAATCGCCGATCGACGCGTGGATCACTTCCATGCCGATCTCGATCTCCAACTCGGCGGCGGACTGGATCTGGGCACCGATGTGGAAGAAGTACCCCAAGCTGCGCATGGCCCTGTCGGAAGGCGGCATCGGCTGGATCCCGTATCTGCTGGAGCGCGCCGACTTCACGCACAACCACCACCACGCCTGGACGAACTCGAACTTCGGCGGCAAGAAGCCCAGCGACATCTTCAACGAGCACTTCATCACCTGCTTCATCGAGGATGCGTTCGGGCTCAGGAACCTCGATTCGATCAACGTCGATATGGTCACGTGGGAGTGCGACTACCCGCACTCGGACTGCACCTGGCCGAACTCCGCGGACGTGTTCTGGCAGCAGGCGAAGAACCTGCCCGACGAGATCATCAACAAGATCAGCCACCTCAACGCGATGCGCGAATTCTCTTACGACCCGTTCGCCATCCTGGGGCGCGAGAACTGCACCGTCGGTGCGCTGCGCGCGCAGGCGACGCATGTCAGCATCGAGCCGGCGCTGGGCCTCGGCGGCGCAGCTCCGCAACGCGATCCCAGCAAACCGGTGACGTCGGGCGACATCAACAAGATGTTCGCCTCGGCAGACGCGCAGACCGCGCTCTGAGTCCGGTTGCAGTGCGGTTGGCGGGCACGCGGGGCGTGTCCGCCGGCCGACGGTCGTCCGTGCCGTTCGCGGGCGACGCGACCCGGGTCATCCACGCCGTTGCTCAAGCCGACGGCCCACTATCGAACGCGCCATGTCCATAGACCAGTTCAAGTACAGTCGCATTCCGCCGGAGGCCGAAGCACTTCGTGTGGAAGTGCGCGCCTTCCTCGCCGAAGCCCTGAAGGACTACCCGGCGGTCCGCCGGGCGGATTCCTGGATGGGATTCGACGCCGAATTCAGCCGTCGCCTGGGAGCGAAGGGCTGGGTCGGCATGGCCCTGCCCAAGCGCCATGGTGGCGGCGAGGCGAGTCCCTTCGCGCGCTACGTCGTGATCGAGGAGCTGCTCGCCGCCGGCGCGCCGGTGTCTGCGCACTGGTTCGCCGATCGCCAGAGCGGCCCGCAGATCCTGCACTACGGCACCGATGCGCAGAAAGAACGCCACCTGCCGGCAATCTGCCGCGGCGAACAGTTTTTCTGCATCGGCATGAGCGAGCCCAATTCGGGCTCCGACCTCGCTTCGATCAAGACGCGCGCACGCCGTGAAGGGGACAAGTGGGTGGTGAATGGGCAGAAGGTGTGGACCACCAACGCCCACCGCTCGCACTACATGATCGCGCTGGTACGCACCGGCGAGAACAGCAAGCGCCAGGAAGGACTCTCGCAGTTCATCATCGACCTCAGTCTGCCAGGTATCACCATCCGGCCGATCAAGGACCTGACGGGCGCCGAGCATTTCAACGAGGTCTTCTTCGACGAACTCGTACTCGATGCCGACGCCCTCATCGGTACCGAAGGGCAGGGCTGGGGGCAGGTCACCGCCGAACTCGCCTTCGAGCGCAGCGGTCCCGAGCGCTTCCTCAGCTCGATCGCGTTGCTCCACACGCTCATCGACGCGGTGGGCCGTAGTCCGGATGCCCTGCAGTCCAAGGAGATCGGCCGCTTCGCCGCGCGACTGGTGACGCTGCGCAACATGTCGTTGGCGGTGACGGCCCAACTTGCGGCGGGCAACAACCCGGCGTGGGAGGCCTCGGTCGTAAAGGATCTCGGTGCGGTTTTCGAGCAAGAGATTCCGGAAGTCGCGCAGCTGTTGTGCGAGCTTCCGCCAACCGTTCAGGGCGGCAGCGACCACGCCCAGGTGCTGGCCTATCTGACCCAGATGGCGCCATCGTTTTCACTGCGCGGCGGCACGCGGGAGATTCTCCGCGGCATCATCGCGCGCGGATTGGGGCTGCGTTGATCATGAGAGACCTATTCGATTCCTCTGTCGAGCGCCTGTTCTCGGACCTCGTCACCGCCGATGCAGTGTTGGCTTGCGAGGGCGGCGAATGGCCGACGGAGCTGTGGACGGCGGTCGAAGCGTCCGGTTTCACGCTGGCGCTGGTGCCGGAGTCGCTCGGCGGTGCCGGGGCCGCGTGGGCGGATGTGTGCGGTGTGCTGCGTCTGGCCGGCCGCTTCAATCTCCCGCTGCCGCTGCCCGAAGCGATGCTCGCCAACTGGTTGCTGGGTGCGAGTGGACTGGCCGCCGTGTCGGGAACACTGAGTGTTGCCGCGCGTGGCACACTGCGCCTTGAAAACGGCCGTGTCACCGGGGCCGCTGTCGATGTGCCGTGGGGGCGCCACGTCCGCCACGTGGTGGCCGTCACAGCGGGCGCGGCGCCCGCGGTGGTGCTCCTGCCGACCGAGGCGGCGACCGTGGTCCGTACCGTGAATACGGCTGCCGAACCGCGCGACACGCTCAAATTCGAAGCGGTGGTGCCGCTCGCAAGCGCGGCTTTGCCGACGGCACTGTCGGCCGACGTGCTCAAGCTTGGCGGCGCAATGATGCGTGCCGCGCAGATCGCGGGAGCGCTCGAAACCGTGTTGGCGATGGCCACCACGTATGCCGGTGAGCGCGTGCAGTTCGGCAAGCCGATCGGCAGTTTCCAGGCGATCCAGCACCAGATTGCAGTCCTCGCCGAACATGCGGCGGCCTCCGTGATGTCCGCCGAAGCGGCCTTCGCCGAGTCGGACGATCGGCTCGCACGCCTGCCGGTGATGGCGGCCAAGATCTGCGCCTCCGAGGCCGCGGGGATCGGGGCCGGTGTCGCCCACGCCGTGCATGGCGCGATCGGCTTCACCCACGAACACGCCCTGCACCTGACGACCCGCAGGCTGTGGTCGTGGCGCAGCGAGTTCGGCTCGCTCACCGACTGGTCGCAGCAACTCGGTCGCGCGCTGTGCGGCGCCGGCTCCCAGGCATTGTGGCCATTGGTTACCGCCGGCGTGCTCGCCGGATTCGAGGAGACTGCAGCATGAAACCCTTTCTGATCCTCGAACGCGAGGACGCTATCCTCACCGTCCGCATGGACAGCCCGGAGACGCGCAACGCGCTCTCAGACCCGTCACAGATGCAGGAGTTCGTCGACCTGTGCGCCAACGTCCGTACGGACCGCTCGATCAAGGTCGTCGTACTCACCGGCAACGGACCGGCTTTCTGTGCCGGCGGCAACGTCAAGGACATGCGCGAACGCGGCGGCATCTTTGCCGGGTCGCCCTACGAGGTGCGCGAGAGCTACCGCAACGGCATCCAGCGCATCCCGCTATGCCTTTACGACCTGGACGTGCCCGTCATCGCGGCGATGAACGGACCGGCGATCGGCGCGGGCCTGGACCTGGCGTGCATGTGCGACGTGCGCATCGCCGCCGACACCGCGAAGTTCGCGGAAAGCTTCGTGAAGCTCGGCATCGTGCCGGGTGATGGCGGTGCGTGGCTGCTGCCGCGCATCGTCGGTATGCCCAGGGCCAGCCTGATGGCGTTTACCGGCGACACGATCGACGCCCAGACCGCGCTCGCGTGGGGCCTGGTGACCGAGGTGGTACCCGCTGCCGAGCTCGAGACCGCGGCGCTGGGCATTGCGCGGCGTATGGCGGCAAATCCGGCCCACGGCCTGCGCCTCACCAAGCGCCTGCTGCGTGAAGGCCAGCACATGCGTCTCGATTCGCTGCTGGAGATGTCGGCGGCCTACCAGGCGCTTGCCCATCACACCGAAGATCACATGGAAGCGGTCGCGGCCTTCGTCGAGAAGCGCGAACCGAAATTCACCGGCCGCTGAGCCGGGAAACTGCACGAGAACAGGCGGAGGTACAAGGATGCGGACCGTATTCCGTGAAGATCATGAAATGTTCCGCGAGATGGCGCGGCGCTTCATCGAGAACGAGATCGTCCCCCACCTGCACGAGTGGGAGACGGTCGGGATCGTCCCGAAGTCGGTCTGGCGCAAGGCGGGCGAGGTCGGCCTGCTGTGCTCGACGGTGCCGGAGGAATACGGCGGTGCGGGCGGCGATTTCGGCCACTCGGCGGTGATGATCGAGGAGTTGGCGCGGGTCAATGCCACCGCGATCGGCTTCACGACCCACTCCGAGATCGTCGCCCCTTACATCGTTGCCTACGGCAGCGAGGCGCAGAAGAAGAAGTGGCTGCCGCGGATGGTTGCGGGCGAGATCATCGGTGTCATCGCGATGAGCGAACCCGGCATCGGTTCCGACCTGCGCTCGATGCGCACCAGCGCACGGCGCGACGGCGACGAATACGTCATCAACGGCCAGAAGACCTTCATCACCAACGGTGGCAACGCGGACCTGATGGTCACCGCGACCAAGCTCGACCCGAATGCGAAGGAGCTCACGCTAATCTGCGTCGAGGCCGATCGCCCCGGATTCTCCAAGGGCCGATTGCTTGAAAAGATCGGACTGAAGGGCCAGGACACCTCGGAACTCTTCTTCGACGACGTCCGTGTCCCGGTCGAGAATCGCCTCGGCGACGAGAACAAGGGCTTCGGCTATCTCACGCACCAGCTCGCGTGGGAACGCACCATCATCGGCATTCGCGCTGCCGCCTCCATCGAGGCGCTGATCGACGACACGCTCGAGTACGTGCGCGAGCGCAAGGTGTTCGGCAAGACGGTCTTCGATTTCCAGAACACCAAGTTCAAGCTCGCCGAATGCAAGGCGCAGGCGACCATGCTGAGGGTGTTTGTGGACGACTGCCTGGGCAAGGCCATGCGCGGCGAACTCTCGCCCGAGGTCGGCGCGATGTGCAAGCTGGTCGGCTCCGAGATGCAGGGCAAGGTGCTCGACGAACTTCTGCAGCTGCACGGCGGCTACGGCTTCATGAGCGAGTACAAGATCAGCCGTGCTTGGGTCGATGCACGCGTCGCGCGTATCTACGGTGGCACGTCCGAGATCATGAAGGAAATCATCGCCCGCTCGCTCTGAGCAGACCAGACCGCGCGGGCGTGACGCAGATTATGTCTTCTCCTCCGACGGTGCGCGGTGCGCTGCCGGTTTACGGGACCTCGGCAACACGGTCCCGCTCTTTCTTCTGTGGGGACGCCCGGCGTCACGGGCGCCCCCGCACGCCGCAGGACAAACGGGAGAACGCAGCATGAAAGAAGGGCAAACCGACGACGCCGGTGACGCGGACCTGCGCGGTGGCGTATCGCGCGAGGCGGCGGAAGACGCCGTACGCACCCTTATCCGCTGGGCCGGCGACGAACCGGGCCGCGAGGGGCTCGTCGATACGCCCTCGCGGGTCGTGCGCGCCTACGAAGAATTCTTCGCCGGCTATTCTCAGGACCCGGCCGAAATCCTGGCTCGCACCTTCTCCGAGGTCGAGGGCTACGACGAGATGATCGTCATGAACGACATCCGCTTCGAAAGCCACTGCGAGCACCACATGGCGCCCATCATCGGCAAGGCGCACATCGGTTACCTGCCGAACCACCGCGTGGTCGGCATCTCCAAGCTCGCGCGGCTGGTCGAGATCTACGCAAAACGCCTGCAGATCCAGGAGAAAATGACGGTGCAGATCGCCGACACGCTGCACTCCGTGCTGCAACCCAAGGGCGTCGCGGTTGTCATCGAGGCGTCCCACCAGTGCATGACCACGCGCGGGGTGCACAAGCCCGGCGCAGGCCTCGTCACCAGTCGGATGGTCGGCGCGTTTCGCGAAGACGCCTCGACGCGCCGCGAATTCCTCGCGATGATCGGCATGGGCGGCCCGCGCGGCCTGCCGAATACCTGAACGGAGACCGGAAATGAGCGAGCAGGCGACCTCCTGGAGCGACGAATTCCTCCTCGGCTATGGGCCGATGGACGACATCCACCACGAGTTTGTCGAGCTCGTTCACGCCATGCAGGTCGTCGGAGAAGAAGTCTTTCCGGCGCTGCTCGACCGTTTCGCCGCCCACGCCGAGCACCACTTCGCGGAGGAAGCCGCCTGGATGTCCGCGGGAAACTTCCCGGCGCGGGACTGCCACATCGAGGAACACGAGAAGGTCATGGCGTCGGTGCGCGAAGTGCAGCAGATGGTCGCGGGGGGCAACATCGAGGTCGGGCGCCGCCTCGCGGTCGCGCTCGAGGAGTGGTTCCCGGGCCATGCGACCTACATGGATTCGGCGCTGGCGCAATGGATGGTCAAGCGCAGCACGGGGGGCGTGCCGCTGGTGCTAAAGCGCGCGGCGACGACGTGAAGGTCGGGTAGGTAGGCGCGCTGCGGTGGCTATGGCAGCCGGGTTAGGTCGGTGAAGTTGGCTGCAGCACCGCGCACGGCCGCAATTTCAAATGGCTATGTCACCGCTAAGTGTGGAAATGTGCCGATGGCGGCGAGCAGCATTGCTTGGGGCGTGGGAAGGCGGTGAGCGTCGAGGGCGTGCCGTCATCCGAGATAGTTGGGCAAGTAGGGGGTAGCAACGCCGTGGAAGCGCTCAATCCATTGGCGTAGTCGGCTGTGGTAGGCATTGACGTTCTGCACGTGGAACGCGCCTTTGACACGCATGCCAGCTGACAAATTGACGGATTCATGGCTGATACCGGCTTCTTTGGCGAAGTATCGGTAGCTTGCATCGGCATCGCTGACCAGCAACACGTCCGCATCGAGGACCGGCGGCAGGCATTGACGCAGTTGCGCTTTGCTGACGGGCCCTTTCCCTGTCACGAAGTCCAGCGTTTGGCCGGTCCGGTCTCGCGCGACAAGGACACACACCTGTTCGTTCGACAGTCCTCGTTTGGTTGCGGGTCCGCCGCGCTTGCGGGGCGGTCGAGGCGGTTTCCGGGCCCATTTCTGTGACTCGAGAAAGTAGGCCTCGTCCGTTTCGGTGATGCCATGCAAATGTGAGGGTCGGTCGTTCTTAATCCAGGCCAAGAAGCGGTGACGCCAACGGAAACTGGTGTTGCGGTGTACCGCGGTGTTCTTGGCTGCCTTGCGTACCGTCTGCGAAGTCAGCATGCGGTCGCCTCAAGACTTCAACGACCTTGCTTCGCTGACGGGGTGACAACTGCCCCAACAGTTTTAACATGCGTTCGAACTCAACTGATCTGATCACCGCCATCGGCACATTTCCACACTTAGCGGTGACATAGCCAAAAAAAAAGGGAGTCGCGCAATAAGGGGAAGAGGAGAGGGAGGAACCCCCCCATGCGTGAACTGCGACACCCCGGAAAACGATGGGGAAGTATTACATCCCCTGGTAAATTGGCCCCTCGCCCCCCAGAGGCACCACCCAGTTGATGTTCTGGGTCGGATCCTTGATGTCGCAGGTCTTGCAGTGGACGCAGTTCTGCGCGTTGATCTGCAGGCGCGGCGCGCCGCTGTCACCCTCGCGCACGATCTCGTACACGCCGGCCGGGCAGTAGCGCTGCTCGGGCGCGTCGTAGAGCGCGAGATTCACCGCGATCGGCACCGAGGCGTCCTTGAGCCGCAGGTGACAGGGCTGCTCTTCCTCGTGGTTGGTGTTGGACAGGAACACCGACGAGAGCCGGTCGAAGCTGAGCTTGCCGTCGGACTTGGGGTAGTCGATCTTCGCGCATTCGGCGGCGGGCCTGAGCTTGTCGTGGTCGGCGGTGTTGTGCAGGGTCCACGGCGCCTTGCCGCCGAACACTTTCTGGTCGATGCCGAACAGCAGCGAGCCCATCCACAGCCCGTGCTTCATGTAGGGTTTGAAGTTGCGCGTCTTGTGCAGCTCCGCGTGCAGCCAGGAAGCCTCGAATGCAGCCGGGAAGGCGGTCAGTGCGTCGCGCTGGCGGTTGGCCGCAAGGGCTTCGCGCGCGGCATCGGCCGCGAGCATGCCGGACTTGATCGCCGCGTGGCTGCCCTTGATCCGGGCCGCGTTGAGAAAGCCCGCATCGTCGCCGATCAGCGCCCCGCCCGGGAACACCAGCTTCGGCTGGCTCTGCAGACCGCCGGCGGCGATCGCCCGCGCGCCGTAGGCCAGGCGTTTGCCGCCCTCGAGGAATTTGCGGATCTCGGGGTGGGTCTTGTAGCGCTGAAACTCTTCAAACGGCGACAGATGCGGGTTGGTGTAGTTCAGGCCCACCACGTAGCCAACCGAGATCAAGTTGTCTTCGAGGTGATAGACGAAGCCTCCGCCATAGGTGTCGGAAGGCAGCGGCCAGCCGGCGGTGTGCACCACCAGTCCGAGGGTATGGTTGGCGGCCGGCACTTCCCACAGCTCCTTGAGGCCGAGGCCGTAGGTCTGCGGATCGACGCCGTCGCGCAAGTGGTACTTTTCTTCGAGCATCTTGCCCAGGTGGCCGCGACAGCCTTCGGCAAACAGCGTGTACTTGGCGTGCAGCTCCATGCCCAATTGATGATGGGGACCGGGCTCGCCCTCGCGGGTCAGGCCCATGTCACCGGTGGCCACGCCCTTCACCGCACCCGCCTCGTCGTACAGGATCTCGGCACCGGCAAAGCCGGGATAGATCTCGACGCCCAGCGCCTCGGCCTGTTCGCCGAGCCACTTGGCAACGTTGCCCAGGCGCACGATGTAGTTGCCTTGATTGAGAAAGCAGTCCGGCAACAGACCGTTGGGAATCGTGCGCCCGCCGGTTTCGTTGAGGAAGATCACGCGGTCTTCGGTGACCGCGGTGTCGAGCGGGGCACCGCGTTCCTTCCAGTCGGGGAATAGCTCGGTGAGCGCGCGCGGGTCCATTACCGCACCGGACAGGATGTGGGCGCCGATCTCGGCCCCCTTCTCGATCAGGCACACCGAGATGTCCTGGCCCCTGGCCTCGGCCTGCTGTTTGAGCCGGATCGCCGCAGTCAGGCCCGCAGGGCCGCCGCCGACGATCAGGACGTCAAACTCCATCGATTCGCGCTCCATCAAGATTTCTTTCACTCTCATGAACAAGATAGTTTTCCGGGGACTGCCCAAAGCCGCGGAACGCGCTGGTCGGGCGCTGATCTGCAGTTCTCTGTACTTTACGTGTCACGTCTGCGTGCATCGCACTGCTCCGTCACCGTTGTCACTGTAGGCCCGAGCGCATCGCCTGTCGTCATCGGAAGCGACGATTTTTGAGGGCGGGAGGTAAAGCCGCGGCTGTGAGATCGAATTGAAGCCGCGATCGCCTGCCGCAGAAGGGCGGCTGTCTGCTTTGGTTGTTGAAGGGGCCAGGCTGGCGTCGCCAAAGGAGAATGCGCTCGCGCCCTCGTGTTCAGGAAGCTCACCGCAGCCCCGCGGTATCCGTCGACCCGAGGCGCGGGGGTCGCTTGTTGTCGGTTACGACGATGGGCTGCTCGGCTTGCTTCGCTAGGCTGTCCGCTAACGCGATGAGCAAGACCGCCGCAACGGCACTTTGCTGCCGAACAGAGGTGGTTTCCGAGACGCGGCTAAGGGAAAAAGCAGGTCGAGGGCTTTATGGCGATACACAAGGATCTACCCAATTGCCGCGACATGGGCGGAATTGAAGCTGCGGATGGTCGTGTCGTCCGCCATGGGCGGCTGTTTCGATCCGGTTTGATTTCGCAGGTGGAGCGGGGTGGTTTGGAGGGATCGCCGGTGCTCTGCGTGGATGTCGTTTTCGATCTGCGCAGTGCTGCCGAGCGTGCTGAGAGGAGCAGCATCTTTTCCGCTTCCGGCGCAATTCGTTCGGTAGTGATCGAAGACAGCGCCGAGTTGAAGGTGGCGAAGCCTGTTGGTTGGGCCCGGCGGCTGATCGAACCCGATTTCGATGGCGCCGCTGCGCACCGGATGTTGGTCGATGCATACAAAAAGATGCCTCGGGTGCTCGCCGGCGTATTCCCGGCCTTGTTCGAGCACTACCTTTCCCACGGTGCGGGTGGGGTGCTCATTCATTGCGTGGCGGGCAAGGATCGCACCGGGTTCGTTTGCGCGATGCTGCTGTGGGCACTGGGGGTGCCGATGGCAGCCATTCGGGACGACTATCTGAAGAGTGCGCAAGGGTTCGCCCGGACGGGTTTCATGCAGGCCGAACTACGGCGCGCCTTCGGTGAAGAGGTTCCCGCCCGGGCAGCCAATGCCGCCGCCGTGCTGGGCGATGTCCGGGGTGAGTTCCTGGATGCGGCTATCGACCAACTCGTGCGCGATTTCGGTTCGGTGGACGACTATCTTGCGGCGGTTGCGGGCCTGGACGCAGCGCGCAAACGGCAATTGCGGCGCTCGCTACTCGTCGATCCCGGCGCAGTGCGGGATTGCCGCGGGGAGCGAAAGTGCTCCGGTTGAAGGCCTCCCGGGTGGTGCGCCGCATCATTCCGGGAAGTGTCGTTTTGGACGATGCGGGCGGGCCGGGGTTTCCATACTGTTCAGCCTGGCAGTAAAACAACAATGCCCCTTTCAGGCTCCTCCAGCGCGGCGTCAAACCTGTTGGATGCGGCCGATTCATGGGCTGTGCGCAAGAACGGGCCTTCGGCTCGAACCACGAGGAGGAGTGTGATGTTGCTGAATAGTGGCTTAAGTGGCACCGGGAAAGTTATCAGTGGTTGTTGCCGTGTCGTGCCGTACGGTGTCGCCGTGGGGATCGCATGTGCGTCCGGCGTGGCGCAGGCCGATGCGTTCGAACTCGATAATGGTGTTTCGGGGCGCTGGGGGCTGGATATGTCACTGGCGTCGTCGTGGCGCACGCGAAACGCCGACTCGTCGCTCATCGGCAAGCAGAATGGTGGTTCGATGCCCTCTCAGTCTACCGACGACGGCAACCTGAATTACCGCAAACGGGGAGACAATTATTCGACGATCGCCAAGGTGATCGGCGAACTCCAACTGGAAAAGGACGGCTTCGGCGTTTTCCTGCGGGCCAAGGGGTGGTATGACTATGCGCAGAAAGACCGCGGCGTTCCCCACGGCAGCGTCGCCAACGACTATGCTGCTGGCAGACCTCTGGAAGACAGCCATTTCACCGACCGCCTGTCACGGTTCAGTGGCATCGAAATGCTCGACTGGTACGCCTTCGGCAGCTTCACACCGTCCGATAGTTCCTCCTTGGGGGTCAAGCTGGGCAGTCACGCGGTGAACTGGGGCGAAACCCTGTTCATCGGTGGCGGCATCAACCAGTACAACCCGGTCGACGTGGCTGCCGCGCGGCGGCCAGGTGCCCAGGTGAAGGAAATCATTCTGCCGACGCCACAGATCTCGGCCAGCTTGGGCATCGACGGCTTGAACGTCGAGGCCTTCTACAAGCTGAAGACGCAGCGAAGCGTGCTGGAAGGCTGCGGTACCTACTGGAGCGCGAGCGACGGCCTCAATTGCCGGGACTCGGAGTTCGGGTTCGTGAACCTCACCCCTGCCACCCCTGATCGATTGGCCTTGGCGGCCAATCTCGGCAAGATGACCGGCAAGAACGAATATCCGCGGGATTCCGGTTCGTATGGCATCGCCGTCAAGAAACTCGTCGGGGACGTCGACATCGGCGGTTACTTTGTCAATTACACGACGACTGCGCCGCGCATCAGCATCCGCAACGCACCGTCCACTGCAGGCGGGCCGCTATCGGGGGCTCGGTTAGGTGTACAGGGTTTCTGGGACTGGAGCGCCAACGACATCAAGGTCTTCGGGCTCAGTGCTGCGACCGAAATCGGTGGGTGGTCCGTGTTCGGCGAACTCAGCCATACCAAGGATTTCCCTGTTCAGATCAACGGTGCCGACCTGGTCGGCGGCTACGGTATCCAGAAGGGCGGCGTTCTGGCGCAGACCAAGGGGCCTTTCGCCAGCATCCCGGCCGGCGCGGTGTTCCGTGGCTACGATCGAAAGGACAAGACGCAGATCCAGGTGTCCACGATCAAGTCGTTTGCCAATGTCGCCGGCGCCGACAGCCTGTCCCTGATGGGCGAGGTCGCCTACCAGCACTGGGCCGGAATCGGCAATCCGCTGACATCCACCCGCTATGGCCGGGGCTTCGAATACGGCATTGCACCATGGTCGGTCAACGGGGTAAGCCGCAACTGCGTGTCCAACGGTTCATCTTCCCAAGATGCCGGCTGTGACGCGGACGGCTTTGCAACGACCAATGCCTGGGGTTATCGGCTGCTGGCTTCCCTGCAATACAACAATGTCGGCGGCGTCAACCTGACCCCGCGCGTGTTCTTCGCTCACGACGTGCGCGGATACTCGGCCGACAACATCTTCCTGGAAGGACGCAAGACGCTTGGCCTGGGGGTGCGGGCTGAGTATCTGAAAAAATATTACGCCGACTTCAGCTACACGACCTATGCCCGCGATACCAAGTACGACTCCTTCCGCGACCGCGACTTTGTCTCCCTTGTGATCGGCATGACCCTCTAATAGCGTCGTGGGTCGGCGCGAGGCCGCAATGGGTCTGCGCCGTGTACTGCGCAAACACTGGATCGTTTTGGCACGGCCGCTGCCGTGGCCGGCGGAATCCAGGGTATTCGTCAAACACTCAATTCGAGGACACCATGAAATTCCTGAAACTGACGACGTTGTGTGAATTTTTTCTGATCGCCGGTCTGGCCAGCGGAAGTGCCGCCGCTGCGGGCGATTTCTCCCGCCTCGGCAAGGATCTGACGCCTTGGGGGGCGCCCAAAGGCGGTAACCAGGCTGGGACCATTCCCGCTTGGGATGGCGGCATCCAGAAGGCGCCCGCCGGATTCGATCCGAAGAATGGCTACGTATCCCCGTTTGCCGATGAAAAGCCGCTCTATACCATCACCGCGGCCAACTACCAGCAGTACGAAGCGCAATTGACCTCGGGCCATATCCAACTGCTGAAGCGATTCCCGAACTACAAGATCAACGTCTATCCCAGCCATCGCACGCATGCCCTGCCGAAGGAGCAGTACGAGGCGATTGCAAAGGAAGCGCCGAATGCCAAACTGAGCGCCGATGGCAACGGTTTCACCGGCACCCGGAAGTCCGTCGTGCCTTTCCCGTTTCCCCAGTCAGCCTACGAGGTCTACCACAACATGGTGATGCGTTGGCGGGGCGGCACTTACGACCGGGTCAGTACCGGATTTCCGGTGCAGGGTAACGGCCGCTTCACTCCGTCGAAGCGGAAAGAGGAAATCCTGTTCTCCAGCAACATCGACAATCCCCCGGAGAACCTCAATTACTACGGCATGATCACGTACACGGCGCCGTCGAGCATCGCCGGGGAACTGGTGCTGGTGCACGAACCCATCGATCAGAGCATCGAGTCCCGCCGGGCATGGGCGTACAACCCTGGAAGCCGCCGCGTGCTGCGCGCGCCGCAAATCGGCAACGACAGTCCCTTGACCGGTTCCGACGGGTTGATGACCCAGGACGATTTCGATGGATTGAACGGATCGCCGGAACGCTTCGAGTGGAAACTGGTGGGCAAGCGCGAAATGATCATCCCATACAACAACTTCAGGATGACGGACAAGAGCCTGAAATACACCGACATCGCCGGTGCGCAGACCGTCAACCAGGACTTGGTTCGCTACGAGATGCATCGAGTCTATGTCCTGGAAGCCACGCTGAAGCCAGGCGCCCGCCACATCTACAGCAAGCGGACAGTCCTCGTGGATGAGGACAGCTTCCAGGTGGCCCATGTGGATAACTACGACGGCCGCGGCGAATTGTGGCGTGCACACGAAGTGTTCGCAGTTTATGCCTACGATTGCCAGTGCACCTTCATGGCTGGTGACGTGAGTTACGACTTTCAGGCAGGGCGCTACGCAATCTACGCCTTGACCAACGAGGAGCGGCCTGCGGTTTTCGGCAAGAGCTACAGACCCGAATACTTTACGCCCGACAACATGAAGCGTCTGGCGCGTTGAACCCAAGCCGCGGCCGGGCGCTGTGCCTCACAGGAGATACCGGAAACGATCACAGGGGGTAGGTGGATGCCGTTGTCCGCTTGCCTCCTCGATAACAAGAGGTGGTGCAAATGTTATTTCCTATGGAGCATTCGAAACGCATCGGCGCGGCGGCCGTCGTGCTGGCGCTCGCCGCCAGCGCCTTTGCGACGGCCAGCACCGGTTTCGTCGACCCCCTGCAACTGGTGGCGCGCCAGTCGGTCAAGGCCGCTGCCAGACTGATGCTCGATGTCGCGACGTTGAGCGACGGACGCTTGGTGGCCGTTGGCGAGCAGGGCACGATTATCCTGTCGGACGACCGCGGCCGGTCCTGGCAGCAGGCTGCGGTGCCCGTGTCGGTGAATCTGACGGCGACCTTCTTTGTCGATGCAGCAGCCGGATGGGCGGTTGGCCATGACGGAGTGATCCTCGGCACAAAGGACGGTGGGCTGAACTGGGTCCGGTTGTTCGACGGTAATGCGGCCAATGAACAAATCGTCGCCGCCGCCGAGCGTCGCGTCAGGCAGGCGCGGGAGCGCAGCCAGACGGCGGATGCGACGCAGGCCGCGCAGGACGAACTCGACCGGGCCGAGGATGCGCTGGCGGATGCCGAGGCCGGGGCCCGCTTCGGGCCCTCCCGTCCGCTGTTCGGCATATGGTTCAAGGATGCGAAGCAGGGTTTCGTCGCCGGCGCCTTCGGTCAGTTGTTCCACACCGAGGATGGTGGGGCCAACTGGCGCTACATCGGCGATCGGCTCGATAACCCCGAAGCCCTCCATTACAACGCTATCGTACCGACTCCTTCAGGGAAGATCGCAATCGTTGGTGAAGGCGGGCGCATCCATTTGTCGGCCGATGGCGGGCAGACCTGGCAGCGGCACGAAACCGGCTACGACGGGCAGTTGTACGGAATGCTGGCCTTACGCGACGCGGACGGCAGTGAGGTTTTCCTGGCCTACGGTTTCGGCGGGCGCATCCTTCTGTCGCGGGACGGGGGTTCGCGTTGGAGCCAGGTCGATGTCGGGGTGAAGACGAACATTGTGGACGGCTTCGTCGCCGCCGACGGCTCCGTCCGGCTGCTGACTGCCGGCGGACAAGTTTTTCGCGGTGGCAGCGACGGCAAACCGTTCGTGCCGGCGGGCTCGGATGGGGGGGCGGGCGTGCAGAAAAGGATCGCCGCTGGGGTCTCGCTCCCCGACGGATCGCTTGTGTTGGCAGGCATGGGCGGCATCCACCTAGTTTCCACGAACGGGAAGTGAAATGACAGACCTGAGTCCTCACGAACGCAAGGAATCGACTCCGCTGGAAGTCACGCCGCTGTCCGATGTCGATCTGGAGGCGCACCACGGTGCGCGCACGATCGCGGACTACGCCGAGCATCTGCTGTTTCACCGCAGGATATGGGTATTGGCGGTTTTCTGTGTTGCGTCGATATTCCTTGGCTGGCATGCGTCGAAGATCGGGCTGGAGGCAAGCTTCCAGAAAATGATCCCGGCCAGCCATCCATACATCGAAAACTACCTCGTGTACGAGGACGATCTGCGCAAGATGGGCAATGTGCTGCGCATTGTCGTCGAGAATACCGGGGGCGACATCTACGACAAGAACTTCCTCCTCACTCTGAAGAAGATCAACGACGAGGTGTTCTACATTCCCGGTGTCGACCGCGGCAACATGAAGTCCTTGTGGACGCCCAATGTGTTCTGGCGCGAAGTGACCGTGGACGGCATCGTCGGCGGCCTGGTGGTACCAGACGATTTCGACGGGACGCCTGGCCACGTCGACCAGATCAGGCGCAACGTGTCCCGCTCGGGCACCGTCGGCAGCCTTGTGGCCAACGATCATCGTTCCACCGTGATCCTGGTGCCACTGCTCGAAAAAGACCCCCAGACCGGCGAGTCGCTCGACTACGGGCTGCTCTCGGAACGCCTGGAACAACTGGTGCGCGACAAGTATGCCGTCGAGGGTGTGCGCATCCACATTACCGGCTTCGCCAAGATCATGGGCGACCTGATCGAGGGCGTGCGCAGCATGGCCTTGTTTTTCGCCGTCACCTTCGTGCTCACGGTTGGCCTGCTGTACTTTTACTCGCGCTGCTGGCGCAGCACCGCGTCGGTGATCTTCTGCTGCAGCCTGGCGGTGGTGTGGCAACTGGGGATCGTGCGCCTGATGGGGTACGCGCTCGATCCCTATTCGACCCTGGTGCCTTTCCTGACCTTCGCGATCGGAGTTAGCCACGCGATCCAGAATATCAACACGATGGTGGCGGAGCGCTTGGGGGGGCTATCCAGCGTCGATGCGTCGAAGGCGACCTTCCGTCTGCTGTTCGTGCCCGGTTCAGTCGCCCTGCTGTGCAACGTGGTCGGTTTCTCGACCCTGCTGGTGATCGACATCGGCGTTATCCGGGAACTGGCAATCAGCGCCTGCGTTGGGGTACTGGTCATCATCTTCACCAAGATCTTCCTGCTGCCGGTGATCATGTCCTATACCGGGATCTCGGAGCGGGGGTTGCAGCACCGCGCGCTCAAGGTAGGCGAGAAAAACAAGTCCCTGGTGCGGCGCGGGACCGGAGATTTCCTGTCGCGGCTAACCGAGCGGCGCTGGGCGCTGGGTGTCGTGCTGACCGGCTTGGCGATTCTTGCTGCATCGCTGTATATGGCGCGCGACCTGCGCATCGGCGATCTCGATCCTGGCGCACCGGAACTGCGGGCGGACTCCCGCTACAACCGGGACGTCGCCTTCCTCAGTGCGAACTACGCGAACAGCGCCGACGTCTTCGTGGTCATGGTCAAGACCCGGCCTGACACCTGTGGCACCTACCCGGTGACCTCGGCGGTGGACCGCTTCCAGGCAGTCATGGGCGAGGTCGAAGGGGTGGTCGGCATACAGTCGCTGGTCACTGAGATGAAGGGCCTGAACGCTGCGCTCCAGGGGGGTAACTTGAAATGGTACGGGTTGTCACGAGACGAATACATCTCCAGTGGCACGCTGAAGATGACGCGGCAGGACTTCTACAAGTACGACTGCTCGATGCTGTCGATCCTGCTGTTCCTGGAGGATCACAAGGCTGATACCTTGACGCGGGTGGTGGCCGCCGCGGAGGCGTTCGCCGCGGCGAACAACACCGAACATGCCGAGTTTCTTCTTGCCGCCGGCAACGCTGGCATCGAGGCGGTCACCAATATTGTGGTCAAGCGGGCGGAGCGCCTGATGTTGTTCCTGGTGTACGGCGTCGTCGCACTGCTGGTGTGGTGGGAGTTCAAGTCGTGGAAGGTGACTACGGCACTCATTCTGCCGCTTCTCATTACCTCGATCCTTTGCGAGGCGATCATGGCCAAACTCGGGCTCGGGGTCAAAGTGGCGACGCTGCCAGTGATCGTGCTGGGCGTGGGTATCGGCGTCGACTACGGTATCTATCTTTATAACCGACTCGAGAACTACCTCAGGATGGGGATGAGTCTCAAAGACGCCTATGGCGAAACCCTCAAGACCACCGGCGCAGCCATCGCGGTGACCGCCGTGACGCTGGCGCTGGGCGTGGCGACGTGGTTGTTTTCCGACATCAAGTTCCAAGCCGACATGGGACTGTTACTGGCGATCATGTTCCTGTGGAACATGGTGGGCGCCATCCTGATTATTCCCGCGGTACTGAGCCTGTTGCTGCCGGCAGCAGTGCGTGAAGGGTCGCCAGTGCAGCGTGCTGGCGGCTGAAGAAAGGGTCTTGCGTCAGGTTCGACGTTGCAGAGGAGATTGCGCGATGGATTTCCATCATATGTGCTTGGTGGTCAGTGACATGGACCAGGCGCTGGGGCTGTACCGGGATATCTTGGGCTTTTCGCCGTACATCGATACGGTCATTCCCGACAAGGATGAGGCTCTCTTTTCCCAAGACACACTGGACGATATCTTTCACGTTAGTGGCGCGCGGTCGCGCATGGTCATGCTGACTTCCCCCACGGGAGCCAAGCTTGAATTGCAGCAGCCCGAGAACCCTCGGGTGCGCCAGACCCCGAGGGAGTATCTAGGCTATGACCATACCGGTATCAGGGAACTGGCCTTGCGCGTGAGTAACATCGATGAATGGTTTCAGACCATCCGTGCAGCGGGTTACGAAACACAGACCGGCTACGTTTGGGCGGTGGGCGGCGGGCGGCTTAAGTCGTTCCTGTTCCATGATCATGACGGGAATCTGGTGCAACTGGTCGAGGAGTTCACGCTCTGAGACTCGTGAGGACGAAGCGGGAGCCGTTCAGGCCTGGCTCCCGAAGCTTGAGGCGATCCGGTTGGTCTTGTAGCAGCTGTAGAATGGTGCTCGCGAGCCCCCAATTTACAGCGGCTTACGGATTTGCTCCAGGTATTGCGGTGTGATGAGCGAGTTCTACGATTACGTCATGCCAGTCCGTTATGCCGCGATGGTCGACGAATCCCCCCCTCTGAGGATGAAGCAGTAGGCCGCCCAAGGGCGGCTTACTGGCGCGGCGCCTCAAGTCACTCGGTAGATCTCCCAGCAAACGGCGTATCCAGGGAGGATTCGACCACGTCCGACAAATACCGATTGCGTCAGCCAGATATAGCGGGGGTCGTCGGTTTCGAAGCGCGGTGTGCTGCGAAAATATATATCCTCGAAGGCAGTCTCGCCGCCTTCGCGAATCGCAGCCGAGTACTTCTCGTTATACTCGAGGACACCGAGATACTGGGCATAGATCACGCATCCGTCGTGGGTGCGAAATTGCGCGCGCACGTCGATCCGGCCCCAGCCGTCGGGGCCGTCGAGTATCCAGTCATGCGCGCCTTCCAGCACTTCGCCGTTGAGCTTAGGGCCGTTGATCATCCCAGCGCCACAGCGCGCAATCCGGCGCTTGCCGAAAGGACCGCCCACGTGCTGGAGGTCGATAACCGAAGCGCTGTAGCTGAAGACATATTCGAGTTCCACCGTGGGTTTCCTCCAGTATGCCGTCAGCAGCGTTCGATGATGGTGACGTTGGCCATGCCGCCACCTTCGCACATCGTCTGCAGACCGTAACGCTTGCCGCGCTGCTTGAGGGCGTTGATCAGGGTGGTCATCAGCTTGGTGCCGGAAGCCCCGAGGGGATGGCCCAGGGCGATCGCTCCGCCATTTATGTTCAGGCGCTCGGGATCGGCCCCGATGGCTTTCAACCAAGCCAGCGGCACCGGCGCGAAGGCTTCGTTGACTTCGTACAGGTCGATGTCGCCGATCTTCATGCCGGCCTTGCGCAGTGCTGCTTCCGTGGCCGCCAGCGGGGCTTCGAGCATGATCCACGGATCGCCGCCCAGTACGCTCATGTGGTGCACCCGGGCCAGGGGCGTCAGGCCGAGGGTCTTGAGGGCGCGTTCGCTGACCACCATGACGCCGCTGGCGCCGTCGCAGACCTGGCTGGCGGTCGCCGCGGAGATGCTGCCGCCCTCGGTCAGCAGCTTGACGGCGTGGATGCTTTCCAGCGTCGCGTCGAAGCGGATGCCTTCGTCGACAGTATGCTGCTCGCCGGGCCGCGTGCCGTCGGCGAGGCGCACCTCGACGGGCAGGATTTCGTCGGCGAAGCGCCCCGCGCGGGTGGCGTCGATTGCCTTCTGGGTGGTTGCGTAGGCGAAGCGTTCCAGGTCGTCGCGGGAGAATCCGTGCTTGCGGGCGATGAGTTCCGCGCCGATGAACTGGCTGAAATCGCCCTCGGGATAGCGCCGGCGGATTTCCGGGCTCATGTATTCGCCGAGGCCGTTCTCCAGCGCAAGTTTCTGCGGCACGAACATCGGCACCCGGCTCATCGCTTCCACGCCCGCCGCGATCACCACGTCCATGGTGCCGGACATCACCGCCTGCGCGGCGAAGTGCAGGGCCTGCTGCGACGAGCCGCACTGCCGGTCCAGCGTGGTGCCGGGCACGGATTCCGGCAGGCGCGAGGCGAGCACCGCATTGCGGCCGATGTTGTTGGATTGCTCGCCGGCCTGCTGCACGCAGCCCATGATGACGTCCTCGACCGCGGCCGGGTCGATCCCGCTGCGGTCGAGCAGGGCGTCGAGAACCGTTGCCGCCAGTTCGACCGGGTGCCAGCCGGACAGGCGTCCTCCCCTGCGGCCGCCGGCGGTGCGTACCGCGGCGACGATATATGCTTCAGCCATGTGTGTTTCTCCAGTGAGTGGTCAATCGAAAAAGAGCGAAACGCCGATTCAGCGGGGCGACATGCGGATCGCACCGTCGAGACGAACGGATTCGCCGTTGAAGTAGGTGGTGGTGATCATGGTCTCGGCGACCGCGGCGAATTCGTCGGGGCGGCCGAAGCGTTTGGGGAAGGGGACCGAAGCGGCCAGGGCCTCCCTCACGTTGTCGGGGGTGCCTTGTAGCAGCGGGGTGTCGAAAATCCCCGGCATGATGGTATTGATGCGAATGCCGTCGTTCATCAGGTCGCGCGCGACCGGCAGGGTGATGCCGACGATGGCGGCCTTCGAGGCTGCATAGGCGGCCTGGCCGATCTGCCCGTCCTGGGCCGCGACCGAGGAGGTGTTGACGATGACGCCGCGCTCGCCGTCCTCGAGCGGGGGCAACGTGAGCATGCCGGCGGACGCCTTGGCGATGCAGCGGAAAGCGCCGATCAGGTTGACCTGGATAACCCGTTCGAAGAGATCCAGCGGAAAGTGCCGGGTCTCGCCACTGGCCTTGTCCCGACTGGCGGTCTTCGCCGCACCACCGATGCCGGCGCAGTTGACCAGGATGCGTTCCTGCCCGTGGGCTGCGCGGGCTTTGGCGAAGGCGGTATCGACTTGTGCCTCGTCGGTGACGTTGACCGTGCAGAAGAGGCCGCCGATTTCCCGTGCCAAGGCTTCGCCGAGGGTCTCGTTGAGATCGAACAACGCGACTTTGACGCCTTGTGCGGCGAGCCGGCGGGCCACGGCGGCGCCGAGTCCGGAGGCGCCGCCGGTGACGACGGCCGATAGAGTGGAATCGAGTTTCATGGGAAATCCTTTCGGGTGGGGGCCTGATCCGCCACGGGCGTCAGGCGGGATGGAATTTCTGCCGGGCGGCGGCCAGTGCGCGCATCTGCCCGGTGGATTCATAGTGGCGGCCGAGCGTCGCGTAGTGATCGCACTGGCGAACCACATGGTCGAGGCCGAGCCAGTCCGCGTATTTCAACGGGCCGCCGAGGTAGGCCGGAAAGCCGAGGCCGAGCAGCAGGGCCATGTCCAGTTCGGCGGCGCTTGCCACCACGCCGTCGGCCAGGGCGTGGGCGGCCTCGACGATCATCGGCAGCATCAAGCGTTCGACGATTTCGGTGTCGGAGAAGGCGCGGGGAGTGGTGGGCTGGATCGTCGCCAGCAGCGCATAGGTTTCATCGCTTACGGATTTGCGCGGTTTGCCGGCGGCGTCCGCGTCGTAGCGGTAGAAGCCAGCGCCGTTCTTCTGGCCATAGCGCTTGTGCGCCACCATCAGGCGCACCGCGTCATGCTCCGGCAGGGCCATGCGCTGCGGATAGCCGGCGCTGATCACCTGCCAGACGTGGGCGCCGGTGTCCATGCCGATCACATCCTGCAGCCAAGCCGGTCCCATCGGCCAGCCGAAAGCTTCCATCACCCGGTCCACCTGGGCGAAATCGGCCCCTTCGGCCAGCAGTTGCAGAAAGGCGATGACGTAGGGGGTCAGTATCCGGTTGACCAGGAAGCCCGGACAATCCTTGACCACGATCGGCGTCTTGCCCATCGCGACGGCATAGGCCACGGCCGTGGATACTGTCTCGGCACGGGTCCGGCTGCCCTGTACGACTTCGACCAAGGCCATGGCAGGCACCGGATTGAAGAAATGCATGCCGACCAGGTTCTCGGGGCGGGCCAGGGCCTGGGCGATGTCATCGATCAGCAGGCTCGAGGTGTTGCTGGCGATGATGGCGTCGCCACGCAGCCGGGGTTCCAGGGCCGCCAGCACTTCGCGTTTGGTCTCGAGGCGCTCGACGATGGCTTCGATCACGATGTCCACGCCATCGAAGCCGGCGTCGTCCAACTGCGGGACGAGACTGTCGCGCACGGTCTTGGCCCGGGCCGGGTCGAGCCGGCTGCCCTTGATCTGCCGCGCCAACTGCCGGTCCACCTCGGCCATGCCGAGATCGAGTTGGGCCGGCGCGAGGTCTTTCAGGCGGGTCGGGATGCCGCGCAGGGCACTGGTGAAGGCAATGCCGCCGCCCATGATGCCGGCGCCGAGCACCGCTGCCTGCTTGACAGGGCGGCCGTCGCGGCCGTGCTGGCGGAACAGCTTCTTGAGCGCCTGTTCATTGTGAAAAGTCTGGATCAGGGCGTCCGCAGCCTGGGTTTTCGCCACTTGGGCGAAACTTTCGGCTTCCAGGGCCAGCGCGGCATCGCGGGGTTGTGCCGCCGCCCGCGCCATCAGGTCGAGGGCGACCAGGGCCGCCGGCTGGTGTTTCGGACTGCGTGCGGCGATGTCCCCCCGGCGGGCTTGCAATGCCGCCTGTTGCCGGGCCGCTTCATCGGCTGGCAGGAGGCGCTTGCGGGCCTGGCGCTGGCGCCAGTCGATGGCGCCGTCGCGGGCCTGGCGCAGCAGCCCGAGGGCGGTCGCGCGCAGTTCCGGCGCAGTGCAGACCGCATCGACCAGGCCCGCGGCCTGCGCTGCCGGCGCGGTGAGCGGCTTGCCGCCGGTGATCAGGTCCAGCGCGACATCGGCGCCGGCGATGCGTGGCGTGCGCAACGTTCCGCCCAGGCCGGGAATCAGGCCCAGCTTGACTTCCGGCAGGCCGATCAGGGCGTCGGCCGAGATTGCCCGCAGTGCCGCCGCCAGGGTCAGTTCCATGCCGCCGCCCAGGGCGATGCCGTTGATCGCCGCCACGCTGGGAACGGCGAGATCCTCCAGGCCGATGAAGCCCCGATTGAGTTTCAGGTTGCGCGCCGCCAGGTCGGTCTCCGAGAGGCGAAAGGCCGCGGCGAATTCGTTGATATCGGCGCCGACCACGAATACGTTCTTGGCGCTGGTGATGAGGACGCCGGTGATCGTGCCGTCGGCGGCGATCGATGCGACGGCTTGCGCCAGTTCGTCGAGGGTGCGCTCGTCGAACTTGTTGATGGCGTCTTCGTTCCGGTCAAAGCAGAGTTCGACGAAGCCTTCCTCGATCCGTTGCAACTTGATGCTGTTTCCCTGAAACACAACGATTCTCCTTGTTGGGGTCGGACCTTGGGCCGGGACAAACGACAATTTAGGGCGGTGGGCCGTAGACTTTCACCGTCGGAAGCGACGATTCAGAGACGCTGCGCGAAGGCATCCCAGGCTTCTTGCAGGGTGGCGCGGAAGGTCGGCGCGGCGATGCCGATCAGGGCCTGCGCTCTTTGGTGGACGCTGGCGCCGCGCAGATCGGCGACACCGAATTCGGTGACCACCAGGTCGACGTCGATGCGGGACAGCGATGAAATGGACAGGTCCCCCAGGCAGGGCACGATGCGCGAAGCGGCGCCGCGCTTGTAGGTGGCGTTGAGGGCGACGATGCTGCTGCCTTTGGCTGCGAGACGGGCCGCCCGGGCGAAGTCCGGGGCGCCGCCGGCACCGCTGACCGCCTGGCCTTCGGCGTGTTCCAGGTTGCATTGGCCGAACAGATCCACTTCGAGGGCCGAATTGACCGCGACGAAGCGGTGCTGGGCGAGCAGGGTGCGTGCATCGTGGGTCACTTCGCAGCCGAGTACGCGTAGCGGCGCGAACCCGGTGGCCCAGGCGTAGAGGTCGCGGCTGCCGGCGACGACGCAGGCGGTATGGGCGAAGTCGAGGTCCAGCGCTCCGGCCTCGGCGAGTTCCCGCATGCCGTCGGAGAGCATGCCGGAAAACAGCCGCAGGCGCCGATGATTGCGCAAGGCGCCGGCCAGTGCGGTGGGCACCTTGCCCAGTCCCATCTGCAAGGTGCTGCCATCCTCCACCAGCGCCGCGATGTGGCGGGCGATGGCGCGGGTCGGCTCGTCGGTGTCGGTGCGGTACTCGGGCAGCGCCGAGTCGATCTCGCAGACGTAATCGAAGCGATCGTAAGGTAAGGCGGCGGCGCCCGGGATGCGCGGCAGGCGCGGATTGATCAAGGCCAGCAACTGGCGGCTCTGGCGCACGGCCAGCGGCAGGAATTCCACGGACGGTCCGAGGGAGCAATTGCCGGCCGCATCCGGGGGGGTGACCTGGAACACGCTCAGGTCGAAGTTCGCGTTGTCCTGCAGGTGGCGCACGAAACCGCCGTAGCTCATGGGCAGCAGGCGATAACGCCCGGCGCGTTGCGCCTCGCGCAACGCCGGCTGCATGAACAGGCCGCTGACGACGGCACTGGGATGGAGTCTATCGACGTCGAAGGGGATGTCGATGCCGGGCGCGATGCTGGTCAGGATGTGCAGATCGCGGCTGCGCTCCGGCCGGTTCTGCAAGTCGGCGAGAAAAGCGACGGGTACCGCGATCCCGCCCGGCACATACACGGATGCGCCGGGCGCCAGAATGTCGGCCAGGCGATCGGCGGAGAGGGCGTGGTTCATTTGCCGCCGTGCAGGCCGAGAATGGAAATCGCGGCGATGCCGAGATAGGGTACGCCGCCCAGGTTGTGGGTCAGGCCGATGCTCGGATTGCTCAACTGCCGCTCGCCGGCCCGTCCCTGCAACTGGTTGTAGATTTCATAGGCCATGCGCAGGCCGGAGGCGGCGATCGGGTGGCCGAAGCACTTGAGCCCGCCGTCCACCTGGCAGGGCAGGCCGCCATCCCGGTCGAAAAAGCCGTCGAGGATGTCGTGCACCGCGCCGCCGTCGGGAGACACGAACAGATCCTCCATCGTCGACAGTTCGGTGATCGAGAAGCAGTCGTGCACTTCCATCAGGCTCAGTTCCGAGCGAGGGTCCTTGATGCCGGCTTCCGCGTAGGCTTTTTGCGCCGCCGCCCGGGTGGTGCGCACATAGCTGCCGTCCCACTGGGAGGTGCCCGACTCGACGCCGGAACCGATCGCCAACTGGATGGACTTGATCGTGACCATGTCCTTGCGCCCCAGGGCGCGGGCGATTTCGGGGGTGGTGACAATCGCTGCCGCGGCGCCGTCGCTGACCCCGCAGCAGTCGTAGAGGCCGAGCGGGTCTGCGATCATGGGGGCGCCGAGGATCTGCTCCATGCTGACCGCCTTGCGCAGATGGGCCTTCGGACTGAGCATTCCGTTCTGATGGCTTTTCCATGAAACGTGGGCCATCGCCCGCTTCAGATCTTCCTTGCTGGTGCCGTGCTTGGCCCGGTAGCCGGCGGCCAGTTGGGCAAAGCCGGCCGGCGTCGAGCCCAGGGGAAGCCACAGGTCGTTGAAGGTTCCCTTGTAGACGAAAGGCAGGCCGCCGTAGCCGGTGTCCTTGAGCTTCTCCGCGCCGATCGCCAGGGCGAAATCCACCGCGCCGCTGGCCACCGCATAGGCGGCGGCGCGCAGCACCTCGCTGCCGGTGGCGCACATGTTTTCCATGTGGCTCACCGGAATGCCGTCCAGCCGCAGCGCCATCGAGGCGGGGATGGCCGAGTTGCCGACGCTGATCGGATCGGAGCAGGAGCCGTACCAGGCCGCCTCGATCTGTTTACGTTCGATGCCCGCATCGAGCAGGGCTTCCTCGAAGGCTTCCGCCAGCAATTCGGAGGGGCCGACGTCCCAGCGTTCGCCGAATTTCGAGCAGCCCATGCCGATGATGGCGACCTTGTCCTTGATTCCCGTTGCCATGAAATGATCTCTCCTCAAGCCTGAAGTGGCGTGGCCTTCCAGAAATAGCGCGGATAGCCGCGTGTCTTGTCGATATCCTTGACGCGGAACACCATGCGCAGCGGTGTGCCCACTTCCAGACCGGCAGCGCCGACATCGACCATTTCCATGAGCAGGCGCGCGCCCTGTTCGAACTGCACGAAACCGACGTACAGCGGTGGTGCCGGGTGATAGCTGAGCCAGTCGCCGGTGTGGGTGAGGACCTGGGCGGGCTCGTCGAACAGCGGATGCGGATCGAAGTTCGCACGCGGCGCGTTGCAGCCGGGGGTCACGCAGTAAGGCAATTGTGGAAACTGGATGGTGCCGCAAGCGCTGCAGCGTCCGGCGACGAAGCCGGAGAGCTGATCGCCGGAGCGATATTGCTCGGTGAGCGCGGTCTTGATCGATTTCTCGCCACGCATGCCCCATTCCAGCTCGATTGCATTTTCATAGGAGGCGAGGCGCAGGTAGGCGTCGTGGTTCTGTCCGTCGGCCAAGGCGCCGCCGACGCCGCGGCGCGGTGCGAACGACGCAAGGGCTTCGGTGGTGCGTAGCACCAGCACGTCGACACCCTGGCCGAAGCCGACCAGAACCAGGGTCTGGCCGGGTTTGGCCCGCTCCAGCGCATGGGCGAGCATGAGCAGGCCGTGGGCTGCGCCGCTGTAGCCGCAGTCGGTTTCGAGGCTGTCGCTCTCCGCTTCCGGAACGATGCCGAGTTTCTTGATGACCGCCGCAGCGACGCCCTTGAACGGCGCCGCCAGGATGAAATGATCGACAGCGGCCGCCGCAACCCCGGCTTGCTGCAACGCGGCCCTTACCGCCTCGACGGCCAGCTTCATATAGCCCTCGTCGCGGACCCAGCGCTCTTCCCAGTAATAGTCGTAGCGGGCGCCCTCGCTGCGGAAGTGGTCGACGAACAATGCCGTGCGGCTGGTGGAGGCGAGCAGGGTGGCGATGACTTCGTCACTGCCGAGCGTAAACGCGGCGGCGCCGGCACCGAAACCGATCTCCTGGCTGCTGGCCGGCTTGCCGCGCGGACGATCGCTCGCGATGAACAACGCCGGTGCGTCGCACTGGCGCAGGGCGGCGATCAGTCCGCTGGTGGCGGCGCGCTGCGAGTGCCCCACGTCGAGGGTGCGCACCGACGGCGCCAGCCCCAGGGCGCCGGCCACGATGGTGCTGTTCTGCAGGTCGGCGAAGGGCAGCGTCGTCGAAGCCAGGGTGAGCGAGGCGATCGCCTCGCGCGGGCGGTTCGCCAGTGCGTCGCGGGCCGCTTCGACCGCCAGCGTGATGCTGTCTTCATCCCAACTGCAAAAGGCCCGTCGACCCTTGGCCTGGGAGCGCAGGCCGGGGGCCATCCATTGGTGGGCCGCGGCAATCGCCGCGCGTTGCATGCGCAAACGCGGAATATAGCCGCCAAAACCGGTGATGCCGAATGCTCGGGTCGTGGACATCGTTTGTCTATCCTCGTCTTGCCTGGTTTTCGTTGGCTTGCAGTGTCCCTTTTCGTTTCGTTTGTGCGCATCGTCCGATCCGACATTTGCGAACGCTTGCGCGAAATATCCCTTCCGGCGACGGCATAGACACGTCGCCGCACGTCTCTGTCGTTTCGGACGATTCCAAATACTCGCCGACTCCCTAATCTGGCGTCGGTGTGGTTCTCATGTCATCAACCAAAGGAAAAACCGAAATGACTCAAAAAGTAGCGTTTGTAAGTGGATCCGGGCGGGGCATCGGCCGCGCGATTGCAATTGCCCTGGCGGAAAGCGGCCATGCCGTCGCGGTGGGCGACCTGCGCGAGCCCGAAGGCAACGAAACGGTCGAGTTGATCCGCAAGGGCGGCGGCAAGGCCTTGTTCGTGCCGCTCGATGTGGCCGATTCGGCGTCGGTGCAGGCCGCGCTGAAGCGGGCCGTGGATGAACTGGGGGCGGTCGACGTGCTGGTGAACAACGCCGGCTGGGATGAGCTGAAGCCCTTTACCGCCACCGACGAGGCGTTTTGGCAGAAAGTGGTCGATATCAACTACCTCGGGACCTTGCGCCTGATCCATGCGGTCCTGCCCGGCATGCTGGAGCGCAAGTGGGGGCGGATCATCAGCATCAGTTCGGATGCCGCCCGGGTGGGATCTTCCTTCGAGGCCGTCTATTCCGGCGCCAAGGGCGCGATCATTTCCTTCACCAAGACGCTGGCGCGGGAAGTGGCGCGCAAGGGCGTGACCGCCAATTCGGTGTGCCCCGGCCCGACCCGGACGCCGGGGTTCGAGTCGGTGGTGGACCCGACCAACGCCAAGCTGCTCGAATCCATGGTCAAGTCCGTGCCCCTCGGCCGCCTCGGCGAGCCGGAGGACATCGCCGCCGCGGTGGTCTACCTGGCTTCCGAACGGGCCGGCTACGTGACGGGGCAGACGCTGTCCGTCAGTGGCGGGCTGACGATGGCCTGAGCGCCGAAGGAGGCCATCGATGCTCGGACAACATGTTTCCCCGGCTGACGCCGATGCGGTCCTGTACGCCCTGGACAGCCACGGGGTGGTGACCGTTTCGCTCAACCGGCCGGCGTCGCGCAACGCCATCGACGACGAACTGGTCGATGGTCTCCTCGCGGCGCTGGCGCGGGTCGAGAACGAGCCGGCGGCGCGCTGCGTCGTGCTCGCCTCGACCCATGACAAGGTCTTTTCCGCCGGCGGCAATCTCAAGGGCTTCGCCGCCGAGGAAAGCCTCCTCGACAAGCACGCCCGCAACGGCCGCTTCCCCGGCGTCATCGAAGCGATGATGAAGCTCAAGGTGCCGATCCTGTGCGCCTTGAGCGGCCATGCCCTGGCCGGAGGTATGGGGCTGGCGATGGCCTGCGATCTGGTGCTCGCCAAGGAAGGCATCCGCGTCGGCACCCCGGAGATCAACGTGGGCGTCTTCCCGTTCATGATTTCCACGCTGATGCTGCGCAACATCCCGCGCAAGCGGGTGTCGGAGCTGGTTTTCCTCGGCGATCAATTGACCGCCGAGGAGGCGCTGGAACTCGGCATCGTTAACCGGGTGGTCGCCGCTGATCGCTTCGCCGAAACGGTGACCGACTGGTCGCAACGGCTGGCCGCCAAATCTCCCTTGATGCTCAAGCTGGGCAAGCGGGCCCTTTTCGAAACCCAGGATCTGTCCCTGGAGAGTGCGCTCGTCCTGTTGCAGCACTACCTGACGCTGGCTCAGGGCACGGATGACGTGAAGGAGGGCGTGACCGCCTTCATGGAAAAGCGTCCGCCGGTCTGGCGCGGTGCATGAACAGGTCGTTGAAGATTGTCGCTTTCGACGACGGGTTCCTTGCAACTTGTCGGCAACATGGTCTCGGGTCGAAGGTCTTGTTGCAGGTCGTATCTCGGACCGGTTCATCCAGTCGGATGCCAGCGTCAAGCAGATTATGGAGGAAGAGATGAGTACAAATTCATATCGTTCGGTTTTCCGTCCCGGCCTGTTTGCCGGGCAGGTGGCCATCGTCACCGGCGGCGGCAGCGGCATCGGCCGTTGCACGGCCCATGAACTGGCGTCCTTGGGCGCGAGGGTCGCCATTGTCGGACGCGATGCCGAGAAGCTTCAGAAAGTCCGCGGCGAACTGTTGGATGGCGGGGCGGATGCCGAGATTTATGCCTGCGACATCCGCGACGAGGAGGGTGTGCGCGAACTCGTCGCCGGCGTGATCAAGCGCTTCGGCCGTATCGACCACCTGGTCAACAACGCTGGCGGCCAATATGCGACGCCGTTGGAACGCATCTCGAAAAATGGCTGGGAGGCGGTCATCAGCGCCAACCTCACTGGCGGCTTCCTGATGGCCCGGGAATGCTATCTGCAGTGGATGCAGGAGCATGGCGGCGCGATCGTGAATATGGCTGCCGACATGTGGAACGGCATGCCCGAGATGGCCCATTCCGGCGCGGCCCGGGCCGGAATGGTCAATTTCACCATGACCGCCGCGCTGGAGTGGGGTGCCGCCAACGTGCGCGTCAACGCGGTTGCGCCGGGTCTGGTGTTCTCGTCCGGCGTCGATAGCTATCCGCCGGCCATCCAGGAGCGGCTGCTGCGCTTCAAGAACGACGTGCCGCTGGGGCGTACGGGGACCGAGGCCGAAGTGTCGGCAGCCATCGTCTTCCTGCTGTCCGAGGGCGCCGCCTACATTTCCGGCGCGACGATCTGCATCGACGGTGCCTTCGCCATGGCCACGCCCAATTACACCCTGCCGGCGAGGAAAACCACCTCGCCCGTCTATGACGGATTCCATCTGTCTACGCCGCCCAAGCTGGCGAGGGGGTGATGTGCTTCGATCCGTGCAACCCAACATTCAGGAACGATCATGATTAATCCAATGAGCCTGGAAGGTCAAACCATCGTCGTCACCGGTGCCGCCCAGGGTATCGGCAAGGCGGTCGCGGACCTGGCCTACGGGCTGGGCGCCTCCCTCGTGCTGATCGACCTGCAGGACGAACTCCTGCGGACGGCTGCCCGCGACTACGCGGCCGAGCGGGTGATGACCTGCGCCGGCAGTGTCGCTGACGGTGGTTTCGTCAATGACGCCTTCGACCGCGCTGCGGCGCGTTTCGGCACCTTGCACGGGCTGGTCAACAGTGCGGGCATCATCCGTCCGGCGATGATCGAGAAAATGACCGACGAGCAATGGCGGCAGGTCGTCGACGTCAATCTCACTGGCAGCTATTACTGCGTCCAGGCTTTCGGTCGCGCCGCCCTGGCGCAGATCAAGGCCGGCCAGTCGGCGCGGCGTTCCATAGTTAACATATCTTCCGATGCGGGGCGCATGGGGACGATCGGGCAGATCAACTACAGCGCCGCCAAGTCGGGAATGTTCGGGATCACCATGAGCGCCGCCCGCGAGTGGGCCAAGCACGACATCCGTTCCAACGCCATCTGCTTCGGGGTGGTCGAAACGGCGATGACGGAAACGGTGCGCGGAGAAAAATTCCGCGAGGGTCTGCTGGCACGCATCCCGATGGGGCGCTGGTCGTCCGTCGAGGAAGCCGCCCAACCGATCTGCTTCTTCCTGTCCCAGGCTTCGTCCTACATCACCGGCCAGGTGATCTCCGCCGATGGCGGCGGATTCATGAGCGCCTGAGCGGCAAGGGGATTCGGAATGAACGTCGATCGTCTGCTCGCATGGCCGTTCCGGGATGTGGTCCAGACCTATACGGTGCGGGATACCCTGCTGTACGCCCTCAGCGTGGGTTTTGGCGGCGATCCGACCGATGCCGGCCAATTGCGCTATGTATACGAAAAGGACCTGATGGTCGTGCCTAGCATGGCCGTGGTGCTGGGACATCCCGGCCCCTACGTAACCGATCCCGCTGCGGGCATCGACTTCCGCAAGATCGTCTATGGGGAACAGGCGCTGGAGCTGCTGCGTCCCCTGCCGACGGCGGCCACCGTGCGGGCGCGGGAGCGCGTCGTCGCGATCCTGGACAAGGGGCGCGACAAGGGAACGCTGCTGCGCACCGAGCGCCACATCGTCGACGACGCGACCGGTGAGCCCCTGGCGGTGCTGAACGCGACCCTGATGTGCCGCGGCGACGGTGGCAACGGTGCGTCCCACGGTGAAGCCGGTCCGGCGCACGCCGTGCCGGAGGGCGAACCCCAGCGCACGACCGAGCTGGCGACGCTGCCCCAGGCTGCATTGCTGTACCGCCTGAACGGCGACACCAACCCGCTCCATGCCGACCCCGAACTGGCCCGCCGGGCCGGCTTCGAGCGTCCCATCCTCCACGGACTGTGCAGCTACGGCCTGGCGGTCCATGCCCTGCTCAAGACCTGGTGCGACTACGACGCCACGCGCATCGCGAGTGTCCGCGCCCGCTTCTCGGCGCCCGTCTATCCGGGAGAAACGCTGGTCTTCGAAAGCTGGCGCGACGGGCAGACCTTGTCGTTTCGCGCCAGGAGCAAGGAACGGGGGGTGAAGGTTCTGGACAACGGTTGTGCCTTGCTGCGCTGACGACGGTCGCGCCTAACTGGATTTCACGGAGATTGGATCAATGACGGATCGCATCGTGCGCATCGGCGGCGCCTCGGGTTTTTGGGGCGACAGCGCGGAGGCTGCGCCTCAGTTGGTAAGAAGCGGCAAGCTTGACTATCTGACGTTCGACTATCTGGCCGAACTCACCATGTCGATCCTGTCCCGTGCGCGGGCGCAGGATCCGGCGGCAGGGTATGCTCGGGATTTTGTCGATGTCGCCATGCGCAGCGTGTTGCGCGAGGTGGTGGCCGGCGGCATCAAGGTGCTGAGCAACGCGGGCGGCGTCAATCCGCGCGCCTGTGCCGAGGCCCTGCAGCGGCTGGCGGAAGCCGAGGGCCTGGCGCTGCGAATCGCAGTGGTCGAGGGCGACGATGTGCTCTCCAGAGTCGACGATTTCCGCGCCGAGGATGTCCGGGACCTCCACTCGGGGCAGCCGCTGCCGGCCAAGGTGATGAGCGCCAACGCCTACCTGGGGGCCTTGCCTATCGTCGAGGCCCTGAAGCACGGTGCCCAGGTGGTGATCACCGGCCGCTGCGTGGATAGTGCCCTGCCGTTGGCGGCATTGATGCACGAGTTCGGCTGGTCGGCGCGGGACTACGACCTGCTCGCCGCCGGCAGCCTGGCCGGGCATTTGATCGAATGCGGCCCGCAGGCCACCGGCGGGTTGTTTACCGACTGGGAGACGGTGGAGGGCTGGGACAACATCGGCTATCCGATCGTCGAATGCCGGTCCGACGGCAGCTTCGTGGTCACCAAGCCGGCCGGCACCGGCGGCCTGGTCACGCCGGCCACCGTCGCCGAGCAGATGGTCTACGAGATCGGCGACCCGGCGGCCTATCTGCTGCCCGATGTCATTTGCGATTTCACGGCCGTGCGCATGAACGGCGACGGCCCGGACCGGGTACTGGTGGAGGGCGCGCGCGGCTACGCGCCCGGCCCCTGCTACAAGGTCTCCGCGACCTACGCCGACGGCTGGCGCTGCGTCGCCAACATCACCCTGATCGGCGGGCGCGCGGAGCGCAAGGCGCAGCGGGTGGCGGAAGCCATCCTGGCGCGCACGCGGCGCATGTTCGAAGCGCGCGGGATGGGCGACTACCGCCTGGTGTATTCGGAAGTGATCGGCACCGAAGCCGCTTTCGGTCCCCACTCCCGGATTGCCGTCAGCCGCGAGGTGGTGCTGCGGCTGGTGGTCGAGCATGCGAATCGCGACGCACTGGAACTGTTCGCCGCCGAAATCGCCCCCGGTGCAGTTTCCTGGGCGCCGGGCATGACCAGCATCGGCGGTGGCCGTCCGCGCCCGTCGCCCATCGTCAAGTTGTTCTCCTTCCTGGCGCCGAAAACGGAATTCAAGGTAAGCGCAACGGTAGCCGGCGAACACTGGTCGATCCAGCTTCCCGCCGAGTTGCAGGAAACGACGACGGCGCA
The DNA here is from genome assembly GCF_001190925.1 of Azoarcus sp. CIB. Lineage (NCBI taxonomy): Bacteria > Pseudomonadati > Pseudomonadota > Betaproteobacteria > Rhodocyclales > Zoogloeaceae > Azoarcus > Azoarcus sp. CIB. The sequence continues at coordinate 2,806,831 of NZ_CP011072.1, read as the reverse complement.
TGTCGCCACAACCTACACCGAGCCTGTGCCATCGATGGATGACGTGGCCACGTTGGAAGTGCCGCTGTTGCGCATCGCCCACGGGCGCAGCGGCGACAAGGGCAACAGCGTGAATATCGGCGTCATCGCCCGCGATCCGAAATGGATAGGGGTGCTGCGCGCGGAACTCACCGCGGAGCGGGTGCGCGAATACTTTGGCCACTTCGTCGAAGGGGCGGTGAGCCGCTTCGACGTGCCGGGCGTCGGCGCCTTCAACTTCCTGCTGCAGGGCGCGCTGGCCGGCGGCGGCATGGCGTCGCCGCGCAGCGATCCGTTGGGCAAGGCTTTCGCTCAGATGCTGCTGGACATGCCGGTGCGGGTGCCGGCGGCGCTGCTGGAATAACAAGACCACTTATCGAGGAGTACGAAATGGATTTTTCGTTGAATGAAGAACAGCGGGCAATCGAAGCGGCCATCGGCGAAATCTGCGATGTCTACGATGACAATTACTGGCTGCGCGCAGAAAACGAAAAGCGTTTTCCGCAGGAGTTTGTAGACGACCTGGTCAAGGCCGGCTGGATGGGCGTGACCATGCCCCAGGAATACGGCGGGGCGGGCCTGGGCATCACCGAGGCGGCGATCATCATCAAGCGCATCTCGCGGCTTGGCGCCAACGCCTCGTCGGCGGTGCACATCAACATGTTCGGGCCGCATCCGGTGGTGGTGTTCGGCACGCCCGAGCAAAAGGCGCGTTTCCTGCCGCCACTGATCGAGGGCAAGGACCGCACCTGCTTCGGCGTCACCGAGCCTAACGTCGGCCTCGACACGACCCACATCAAGACCTTCGCCGAGCGCAAGGGCGACCGCTACGTGGTCAACGGCTCCAAGGTATGGATTTCGACGGCCCAGATCGCCAACAAGATCCTGCTGGTGACCCGGACGACCAAATTCGAGGATTCTCCGCGTCCGACCGATGGTTTGACCCTGTTTTACACCGACATGGATCGCAGCAAGATCACGGTGCGGGAAATTCCCAAGATGGGCCGCAACGCCGTCGATTCCAACGAGCTTTTCATCGACGGTCTGGAAATTCCCATCGAGGACCGCATCGGCGAGGAGGGGAAGGGCTTCGAGTACTTGCTGCACGGCCTGAACCCAGAGCGGGTGTTGATCGCCGGGACCAATATCGGCGCCGGCCAGGCGGTGATCGACAAGGCCGCCAAGTACGCCAAGGAACGCATCGTGTTCGGCCGGCCGATCGGCATGAACCAGGGTATCCAGCATCCGCTGGCGGATTGCTGGGTTCGCCTGCAGGCGGCGGAGACCATGATGTTCAAGGCGGCGACCCTGTACGACCAGGGCAAGCCCTGCGGCCTCGAAGCCAACATGGCGAAGTATCTGGGCGGCGACGCCTACTTCGAGTCCGCGGCTCGTGCGGTGCGGACCCACGGCGGTTTCGGTTACGCCAAGGAGTTCCACGTCGAGCGTTATTACCGCGAGGCGATCATGGGCCTGATCGGTCCGGTCAGCCACGAGCTGGTGTTGTGCCACATCGCCGAGCGGGCGCTGGGTTTGCCGAAATCCTATTGATACCGGCGGGGTCGGGCGAGCGACGCAGGATGGGAGAAGAGATGGATTTCAGTCCGCCGGTGAAGAGGGCGCTGCTGCATCGCCGCCGCATTCTTTGCGAAGGTTACGAGCGCGAGGATGGCCTGTGGGATATCGAGGCGCAGTTGCTTGACACCCGCAGCTTTGAATTGCCCCTGCCCTTGGGGGGGCGCCTCGCGGCCAACGAGCCTTTGCACCAGATGGGATTGCGCATCACGGTGGATCGGGATTCGATCATCCGCGAGGTCGAGCCGCTGACGGCCCACGGACCGTCGCCGGAATGCCGGGACATCTCCGATACCTACCGGCAGTTGCTTGGCCTGCGTATCGCCGCCGGTTTTTCTGCCGCGGTCAAAAGGCTGTTTGGCGGACGACTGGGCTGCACCCATCTGACCGATCTGCTTGGTCCCTTGGCGACGACGGCGATGCAGACCTTGTGGGCGGCGCAGATTCGCAACGCGGCGCGCGGTGACGCGACGCCGATCCGGGTCGGCGATCCGAAAACGCTGATCAATAGCTGCCACGCCTTTCGCAGTGATGGCGAAATCGCCCGCGTGCACTGGCCTGATTCCTTTACCGGTGCCAAATAAGCGGATCCCGTTACCCAGGAAAGTATGTCTTTTTGGACGATTGCAGAGCCTGAGCGCTACCGCAGAATGATTTCAAGGCAGGTAATCAGAACTCATCCAGCCCCCGATCTTACCGAAAGGAAATGCTCAACATGAATGCTCCCGTACTTGACGAGGCACCGGTTTGCGTGACGCGCGACGATGGAGTGCTGATCGTCCGCTTAAACCGCGCGGCGGATAGCAACGCAGTAAACGAGGCGCTGGCGCGCGGCGTTTCCGCCGCCATGGACGAACTTGATGCCGATCCGGCGCTGCGTATCGGAGTCATCACCGGTAGCCGCGACGCCTTCTGTGCGGGTATGGATCTCAAGGCCTATCTGCGCGGTGACGTGCCGGCAACGGAGCGGGGCTTTGCCGGGGTGACGCGCAAGCCGCCGGAAAAGCCGCTGATCGCGGCGATCGAGGGCTTCGCGGTCGCCGGCGGGCTGGAAATCGCCCTGTCCTGCGACCTGATCGTGGCGGCGCGCGGCGCCAAGCTGGGTGTGCCGGAACCCAAGCGTGGCTTGGTGGCGGCGGCGGGCGGGTTGATCCGGCTGCCCAAGCGGATTCCCTACCAGGTGGCGATGTACTTGGCCATTACCGGCGATTACATCAGCGCCGAGCGCGCCTATGAGATCGGTCTGGTGAATGAACTGTGCGAGCCCGGCGAGGCCCTGGAACAGGCGCTGGCCCTGGCGCGCCGAGTGGCGCGCAACGCGCCGCTGGCGGTCAAGGCATCCAAGGCGATTGTGCGCGGCGCCCAGGATCTGGACGAAGAAGGCGGTTGGGAGTTGCAGGATCGACTGGGCCTGCCAGCTCTTGAAACCGAAGACGCACGCGAAGGCGCCCGGGCTTTTGCCGAAAAGCGCACGCCAATCTGGAAAGGATGCTGAAGCATGGATTTCCGTGACGCTGCGGAGGACGCCGCTTTCCGCGAGACGGTGCGGGCCTGGCTGGAGAGTGAGGTGCCGCGCCTGGGGCCGGCGCCGGACAAACTCGAGGAGCGGGTCGAATGGTGGCGCCCCTGGCAGCGCCGCCTGTATGAGGCCGGCTATGCGGGACTGGCCTGGCCGCGCGAATATGGCGGTCGCGGCGCGAGCGTGTTGCAGCAAGCCATCTTCTACGAAGAGTGCGATCGGGCCGGCGCGCCCGACCGGCTCGACGTGATCGGCGCCGGCTTTGCCGGACCGACCTTGATCGAACACGGCACTGCCGCCCAGAAGACGCGTTTTCTCGATCGCATCCTGACCGGAGAAGATCTCTGGTGTCAGCTCTTCTCCGAGCCGGGGGCTGGTTCCGATCTGGCGGCCCTCACCACCCGTGCGACGCGTGATGGCGAAGGCTGGCGTATCGAAGGCCAAAAGGTGTGGACCAGCGCCGCCCAGGTGGCCGAATACGCCATCCTCCTGGCACGCACCGGCGAAGGGGAGCGTCATCGCGGCATCAGCTTTTTCATCCTGCCCATGCGCCAGCCTGGCGTTGACGTGCGCCCGCTGCGCCAGATGCTGGGCGGCGCCGAGTTCAACGAAGTGTTTCTCGACGGCGCCCATGTGCCGGGAGATCTGCTGGTCGGTCAGTTGGGCGGCGGCTGGAAGGTTGCCATGTCCACGCTGGGCTACGAGCGCGCGGCGATCGCCACCGGGCGGGTCAATACGCTGCGCCTGCTCGACGAGTTGATCGCGCTGGTGCGGGACGCCCGGGGTGCTGACGGCCTGCCGCTGGGCCGGGATGCCTTCGTGCGGCAACGCCTGGCCGAGCTCTATACGCGGATGACCCTGCAGCGCCTCACCGGAAAACGCATCTTGAGCACCCTCGCCGAGGGCGGGGCGCCCGGCCCCGAGGCGTCCACCGCCAAGCTGTTCACGACGCCGCTGGTGGAGGAAATCTGCGATTTCGCGCTTTCGGTGATCGGCATCGAAGGGCAGGAAGAACCGGCCGATACGGATCCGGCCCGGGCCAAATGGCTGCGCCTGGCCTACCAGGCCCGGGGCACCAGCATTGCCGGCGGTACCACCTTCATCCAGCGCAACATCCTGGCCGAACGTGTCCTCGGCATGCCGCGCGACTGAATGGAGCATGTGATGCGATTCGCTTTCAACGAAGAACAGGAAATGCTGCGCGACGCGATCCGCGTCGCCATGCAGCGTGAAGCGGGGCTGGACAAGATTCGACGCTGGGTCGATGCGGCGGACTTGTCGCCTTTCGACGCATTCGCGGTCCGCAATGCCTGGATGGGTATCGGCGTTGCCGAGGAGCTTGGCGGCCAGGGCGGCGGCCGGGTCGAGCAGGCCCTGATGTTCGAGGAACTGGGGCGGGCCGTTGCGCCCAGCGGCGTTCTGCTGGCCGGTGCCGGCGGGGTACTTGGTTTTGCCGCACGGCTTCCTGGGGGCGCCGAGTTTCTGCGCGAAGTGCTCGATGGCGGGGGGGGCGGGGCCCTGTGCGTTCCCGCCGGCCGGCCGGCCGACCAGGGGGCGCTCCAGGTGCAGGTGGCCGGCGATCGTCTGTCGGGTGTGATTCCGATGGTGCTGGAAGCGCCTGGGGCCAGCCATCTCTTGCTTCCGCTACCCACCGGCGATGGCCTGGACCTCTGGCTCCTGCCGGATGTGAAATCGGGCGTCGATATCAAGCCCCGCCGGATGATCGATCGCACTCGCCGCTTCGGTGACGTACGCCTGCAGCAGGCGAAAGGCATCCGCATCGGCAGCCTGAGCGGCGAAGGCGCGCGGGAAGCCAACGCGGTCATCGCGCTGCTGGTCGCCGCCGAGTCTCTGGGGCTGGCCCGGCGCATGCTCGACCTGACCGTGGAGTACGTCGGCCAGCGGGTCCAGTTCGGCGTACCGGTTGCTTCCTTTCAGGCGGTCAAGCATGCCGCCGCCGAGGCCTTGGTCGACATCGAAGCCGCCCACTCCGGCGTCTATTACGCCGCCTGGGCCTTGCAGGAAGGGCAGGCTGACGGCGTGCTCCATGCCTGGATCGCCAAGGCGTTCGCCACTGAAGCCGCCGTGCGCACGGCGGATCGGGCGTTGTTGCTGCACGGGGCCATTGGCTACACCTGGGAGCACGACCTGCAGCTGTTCTACAAGCGGGCCAAGCTCAATCTCGAATTGTTCGGTTCGCCGCGCAGTTATCGGGAACGGATGGCCGAGGTACTGGCATTGCACTGAGCATCTTTCTCATCAATCCGTCCTGCCCCTGCCGGACGGCGTTCAATCTGTCTAATGAAAGAGGAAATACCATGGAACTCAAAGACATCACCTATGAAGTCGACAACGGTCTGGCCACCATCACCATCAACCGCGAAAAGCGCATGAACGCCTTCCGCGCCGAAACGGTGGATGAACTGGTCAAATCCTTCAAGCGCGCCTGGGCCGATCCCGAAGTCGGCGTCGTCTGCCTCACCGGTGCCGGTGATCGTGCCTTCTGTGCCGGCGGCGATCAGAAGGAACGGGCTGAAACCGGCAGCTACGGCAAGTCGGAGAGCGGGCTGTTCGAAATCCTGGCCCTGCAGCGCGTCATCCGCGACATTCCCAAGCCGGTGATCGCCGCGGTTAACGGCTTGGCCATCGGCGGCGGCCACGTGCTGCACGTGCTGTGCGATATCTCCATCGCCGCTGACCATGCGCGCTTCGGCCAGAACGGGCCGCGCGTTGGATCCTTCGACGCGGGCTGGGGCACTGGGCTGCTGGCTCGCATCGTCGGCGAGAAGCGGGCCCGGGAAATCTGGTTCATGTGCCGGCAATACGACGCCGCCACTGCGGAGCGCTGGGGTCTGGTCAATGCCGTCGTACCCGCGGCGCAACTGAAGGCGGAGGTGCGCAAGTGGGCGGACGAGATGCTCGTCATGTCGCCCACCACGTTGCGCTTCCTCAAGCAATCGCTGAATACCGACACCGAGCACTTCGTCGCCACGGGCAGCCTCGCGTCGACCGGCCTGATCAATTTCGGCGACACGGCCGAAGCCAAGGAGGGCGTGGTTGCATTCGCCGAGAAACGCGCCCCCGCCTTCGGCAACTACCGCAACCGAGTATCGGTGTAAGGGGCCGTCGGCAGGCTGAAGAGCTTTGAGCGAATCGATGGCGGCCGGGACTTGAAGAAGTGCCGGCCGCGACGGCGCCATAATGACGGGCGCCTGATTGTTCATGCCTGCCGAAAGGCAAACGATAATTAAAGGAGACGTCATGGAACATTCCCCCGATCTGCATAAGACGGCGGCTGCCTCCATCCCACCCCGACACCCGGATACGGTCATCAAGGGCTTCCTTCGTACCGTCGAGCAGTACGGCGACCTGATCGCCGTCGACAGCCTGGACGGGAAGACGCGTCTGACCTGGCGTCAGGTTCGTGAGCGTGTCGAAGCATTGGCCGCGGGCTTGAGTCGTATTGGTGTTCGCCATGGCGATACGGTGGCACTGATGTTGAAGAACCGGCCGGAGTTCCTGTTCGCCGATCTGGCCATCATGGCTTTGGGCGCGACACCTTTCTCGCTCTATGCCACCTTGCCGGCAGCGCAGATCGTGCCCTTGCTGGACAATTCGGACGCCCGGATCGTTCTCTGCGAGCGGGCTTTCCTCAATCAGATCCGGGGCGCTCAGAAAGACTGGCCGACGCTCGCCACCGTCGTCCTGCTCGAAGGCGGCGGCGGCGCGGGAATCATCGACTGGTCCGATGTGGAAAAAGGCGGTGCCGAGGGATTCGATTTCGAAGCATCGGTCGCGGCGGTGCGCCCCGACGATCTGGCGACCATCGTCTATACTTCGGGCACCACCGGGCCGGCCAAGGGCGTCGAACTGCCTCACTCCAGCGTGATCGCCTTCGCCACCATCGTCGAGCACTGGCTGCGCTTCTTCCCCGGACAAAGAATCCTGTCCTGGCTGCCGACCGCCCATACCACCGAACGGGTGGCCGGACACTACCTGCCCCTGCTCAACGGTTGCACGATCACCTTCTGCGACGACCCGATGAACATCATGGCGGCGGTCAAGCAGGTTCATCCCCATATCTTCTTTTCGCCGCCGCGGCTGTGGGAAAAAATCAAGCTCGGCATCGAAAAGCAGTGGGCCGCGCTGCCCGAGGACGCCCGCCAGGCGGTGCATGAGGCGCTGCAGCGATCGCTCGAGAAGGTGCGCTTGGAGCAGGCGGAGAAGCCGGTGCCGACGGCCTTGGCCGAAGCCGTCGCGGCAGACGACGCCCGCTTCTTCGGCCCGGTGAGGAAGGCCCTGGGCCTCGATGCGGAAGGGCTGTTCGTCGGTTCCGGCGGTGCCATGGCGCCGATTGCCCTGGTCGAGTTCTTCCATGCCATCGGCCTGCCCCTGGATGAGGCCTACGGCATGACCGAGTCGGCGGCGCTCGGTACGCGCAGCCCGAAGGGCAAGGTTCGCATCGGTACGGTGGGCAAGGCGCAGCCAGGGGTCGAGGTCAAACTCGCCGACGACGGCGAAATCCTTATCCGCCACGCAGGGATCATGCGCGGCTACCGCAAGCAACCGGAGGCCACCGCCGCGATCACGGATGCCGACGGCTGGCTGCACACCGGCGACATCGGGACCATGGACGCCGACGGCTATTTCCGCATCGTTGATCGCAAGAAGGACATCATCATCAATTCGTTCGGCAAGAACATGTCGCCGTCGAATATCGAAGGGGCGCTGACCGGTGCGGGCAACTTCATTTCCCAAGCCATCGTTGTGGGGGATGGCCGCAACTACAACGCTGCCCTGCTCACCCTCGATTCCGCCTATCTGAGCGCCTGGGCCGCGGAGCATGGCTTGGGCGGGCTGGACATCGACGCCCTGTGCCGCAACCCGGAAGTGCTGGTCGAGGTCGAGGCCGAAGTGGCGCGGGCCAACGAGCAATTGGCTCGTGTCGAGCAGATCAAGAAGTTCCATATCGTCGGTGGCGAATGGTTGCCGGGATCCGAGGCGGTGACGGCGACCATGAAGCTGCGGCGTCGGGCCATCTTGAAGCAGTATGCAGACGAGATCGATGCGATGTACGCCGGCGAAGGGAGAGACTGAATGGCTAGGGAAAACAACAACCGCTTCAAACGTGAGCTTTTCGACGAGGACCACGAGGCGGTTCGTAATGGTTTTCGCCGTTTTCTTGTCAAGGAAGTCCAGCCGCATTATGAACAGTGGGAGCGCGACGGCATCATCCCCCATGCCCTGTTCGAAGCCTTGGGCGAGGCAGGCTATCTGTGCATGGCGGTTCCGGAAGCGTATGGTGGCCAGGGCTTGGCCGATTTCCGCTTCAGCATCGTGCTCACCGAGGAATGCCTCGCCCTTGGGATGACCTCCCTGGCCTCGGGCATTGCCCTGGTGAATGACGTCGCCCTGCCTTACTTCCTGGATTACACCAATGAGGAGCAAAAGCGGCGCTGGTTCCCCGGCATGGTCGCCGGCAAGCTCGTCACTGCGATTGCCATGACCGAGCCCAGCGGCGGCTCCGATCTGGCGGCCCTGCGCACGACGGCGCGTCTCGACGGCGATGCCTACGTGGTGAACGGTTCGAAGACCTTCATCACCAATGGCATCAACGCCGACCTGGTGCTGACTGCGGTCAAGACCGACGTTTCGAATCGTCATGGCGGCATCAGCCTGCTCGTCATCGAACGCGGCATGGCGGGCTTCGAGCGCGGCCGCAATCTGGAAAAGCTGGGCCAGCATTCCCAAGATACCGCCGAGTTGTTCTTTAACGATGTGCGGGTACCGAGAAGCAACCTGATCGGCACGGAAAACCAGGGCTTCGTGCACATGATGACGAACCTGCCCCAGGAACGCCTCAGTATTGCCAATTCGGCCGTAGCCGCCTCCCGGGCCGCGCTGGAGTGGACGCTTGCCTACGTCAAGGAGCGCGTCGCCTTCGGCAAGCCCATTGGTACCTTCCAGCACTCGCGCCAGGTGCTTGCGGGCATCCGGACGGAAGTCGAGATTGCCCAGGTCTTCATCGATCGATGCACCGGCCTCCACCTGAAACACGAACTGACCGCGGAGCAGGCGGCGATGGCGAAATGGTGGTGCACGGATCTGCAGGGGCGGGTCATGGACCAGTGCCTGCAACTCTTCGGCGGCTACGGCTACATGACCGAATTCCCGATCGCCCGCGCCTGGGCGGATGCGCGGATCATGCGGATCTTCGGTGGCACCAACGAGATCATGAAGGAAATCATCGGCAAGGCGGAAGGCCTGTCGGGTTGAACACGTGGGCCATGAACGCCCGCACGATCAAGGACGCATCAGATGCCAACAACAGAAATCAATCGCCAATGGATTTACGCGCAGCGCCCGAGCGGGGCTGTCGGACTTGAACACTTCCAGTGGCGCGAGGCGGCAATCCCGACTCTCGGCCCTGGTCAGGCCTTGGTCCGCCTGCGCGCGCTGTCGGTCGATCCGGCGCAGCGCGCCTGGATGATGACCCGGACCTACCGGCCGCAATTGCAGCCCGGCGAGGTCATGGCGGCTTTCGGCATCGGCGAGGTCGTGGAATCCAATACCCCCGGGCTGGCCCCCGGCGATCTGGTGGACGGCGACCTGGGCTGGCAGGATTTTGCTGTCGTCACGCCGGAAAGCGTCCGGCGGCGGGATAAGGATCAGACGCTGGAGCACCTGGTTGGTGTTCTCGGCATCACCGGTCTCACCGCGTTCTTCGGCCTGCTCGATGTGGGCGATCCGCGGCCGGGGGAAACCGTCGTGGTTTCCGGCGCGGCCGGTGCGGTGGGCTGCATCGCGGTGCAGATCGCCCGGCTCGCCGGCTGCCGCGTGGTCGGCATCGCCGGCGGCGCCGAGAAGTGCCGCTGGCTCGAGGAAGAGCTGGGTGTCGATGCTGCCGTCGACTACAAGGCCGGCAATTTGTACGAGGCCTTGAAGGCGGCGTGTCCGAACGGAGTGGACGTGTACTTCGACAATACCGGCGGCGAAATCCTCGAGATGGCGCTGGCGCTGATGAATACCCATGGCCGCGTTGCCTGTTGCGGCGCGGTGTCGCAGTACAACCAGGCGGAATGGGGCGGCGGTCCGCGCGGCGTGCCGGGCGTGCTGGTGGCCAAGCGCATCCGCATGGAAGGCTTCCTGGTGATGGATTTCTACAAGCAGCGCAAGGCAGCCGAGAAAGTCCTGGCGAACTGGATCCGCAGCGGTCAGCTCAAGACGCCGATGGATGTCGTCGAAGGACTCGAGAACGCGCCCCAGGCCCTGATCGACCTGCTCCACGGAAAGAACCGGGGCAAGATGATGGTGCGGGTAGGTTGAGATGGCTCCGACCGGCGTCAATCGGCAGTGGATCTACAAGCAGCGCCCGCAAGATGCCGTGGGCGTCGAACATTTCGAAATGCGGGAGGTTGCGCTACCCACAGCCGGGGCCGGCCAGCTTCTGGTGCGCGTACTGGTTGCTTCGGTGTCGCCGGGGCAACGTGCCTGGATGATGACCGATACCTACCGGCCGCGCTTGCAGCCGGGCGAGGTGATGGCTTCCTACGGGCTCGCCGAGGTAGTGGAATCGCGCAGCGAGGGCTTCACGCCCGGCGACATCGTGGATGGTGACTTCGGCTGGCAGGATTATGCCGTTGTCGCGCCCGGGGCGGTTCGCCGGCGGCAGGCCGGGATACCACTTGAATGGCTGGTGGGGGTACTGAACCTGACCGGCTTCGCGGCGCATGTGGGCCTGTTTGAGGTGGCAAGGCCGCGGCCCGGCGAGACCGTGGTGGTGTCCGGCGCCGGAGGAGCGACCGGCTGCGTCGCCGTGCAACTGGCGAAGCTGGCCGGCTGCCGTGTCGTGGCGATCGCTGGCGGTGCCGCCAAGGGCCAGTGGCTGGTCGAGGAGTTGGGCGCGGACGCGGCCGTCGATTACAAATCGGGCGATCTGGACGGGCAGTTGCAGGCGGCGTGCCCCGAAGGCATCGACGTCTATTTCGACAACACCGGTGGCGAGATCCTCGCTGCGGTGCTTGCCCGCATGAATGCCCACGGCCGCGTGGCCTGTTGCGGCTCGGTTTCCCAGTACAACCAGGACGATTGGGGTGAAGGACCCCGCGGCGTTCCTGGCGTGTTGGTGGCCAAGCGCATCCGGATGCAGGGTTTCGTCGTTTTCGACCATCTGCATCGGCGCCCGAACGTGGAGTCCGGATTCCTGGAACTGCTTCGCAGCGGCAAATTGAAAGCACCGGTGCAGACCGTGGATGGGTTGGAGAACGCGCCCCAGGCCTTGATCGATCTGCTCGAAGGGCGCAATCGCGGAAAAATGATGGTCAGCGTCGCCTCCCCGCGACAACCCCGCTAGTCGCGGGTGCCGCCGGCCCGCTGCAAACACAGCTATGGAGAGAAGCCGATGAACGCATTCGAACCGATCAGGCCTGAACAGGACCCCGCCGGTAAGCTGGCCGAGATGGTGGTCACCACGGCATTCGAGGATATCCCCACGGCGGTGGTCGAACTGGCGAAAAGGGCCATTCTCGACACCCTGGCCGTCACCATCGCCGGCTCCAACTGGGAAGTCAGCCCACAGATCGTGCGTCAGGTGGTGGAGTGGAGCGGCGCGCCGCAAAGCCCGATCCTCGTCCATGGCCAGCGGGTGCCGGCGCCGCTGGCGGCGTTCGCCAACGGCGTCATGGCCCGTGGCATCGACATGGGCGACGTGCATGAAACCGGCGGCCACGTCACCGAATGGAACGTCCCCGCCATGCTGGCCGCGCTGGGCATCGCCGGCAAGCCGGTCACTGGCCGGGAATTTCTCACCGCCTATATTACCGGCGGTGAATTGAGCGTCCGGGTCAATACGGCAATGAACGGCACTGCTCATGCTTCTTTTGGCGTGCCGGGCGAGTACATGGGCCCTCTCTGCGCCACGGCCTCGGTATCGCGGCTGCTCGGCCTGAGCGTCGAGGAAACCTGGAATGCCCTGGGGATCGCCTATTCGAATCACGGCATGTCGGAAATGCAGAAGTACGCCGAGGGCACGCAGATGGCGCGGGTCCAGCATTCCTTTGCTGGCGAGACCGCGATCAAGGCGGCGCTGCTGTCGCGCAAGGGCGTGACCGGGCCGAAGGGGATTTTCCTCGGCGTGCCCGGCGGCTCGTTCCGGCATATCGGCTGGAGCGACGTCCGTCCGGAAGTCCTGACCGAAGATCTCGGTAAGCGCTGGATCTATGCCGAAGGCTTGTCGATGAAGCCCTATTCGGCCTGCAAGTTCACCCATTCGTTCATCGCCGGCGCCATCGAGGTCATGCGGCTCAACCGGCTCGATTACCGGGACATCGCCAGCGTCCTGTGCATCGGCAGCGAAGGGGCGCGGATGACCGTCGAGCCTCGGGAAGCGAAATGGAACCCGAAAACCGTGGGCGAGGCGCTGTACAGCACGCCTTACACGGTGGCGACGGCGATCATCGGTGGCGACGTTTTCCTCGGCGATTTCACGATCGAGGAAGTCAATCGGCCAGACAAGCGGGCCCTGATGCAGAAGATCGCCGTCGAGTTCGATCCCGGGATCAAGGAGCAGTTCGAGGGCTTCACCGTCGAGATCACGCTGCAGGACGGGCAGGTGTTCCGGCAGCGCACGCCCTATGTGCTCGGCCACACCAGGAATCCGATGAGCTGGGACGACCTGGGCCGCAAGCTATCGAAATGCGCGGCCTATGCCGCGGTGCCGCTGACGGAGGCGAAGCTGAACAGGCTCGTCGAGCTGTGCACGGATCTCGACCAGGTCGGGGACGTGTCGGAGCTGCTGAACGCGCTCACCCCCTCGAATCCTGATCGCCATCCTGAGGAGGCGCAGCCATGAGCTTTGCGACGATCAATGTGGATGTTTCCGGTCATGTCGCAACGCTGACGCTGAACCACCCCGGCAGCCGGAACAGCCTGTCGGAGGCGACCCTGCGGGAAATGGTCGAGGCGCTGGATCGGCTGCGCGCGCACGATGAGGTGCGGGCATTGATTCTCACCGGAGCGGGGCAGGCGTTCTGCTCCGGCGCCGATCTCGGGAAAATGGATGCAGTCGATGTCGATGGCATGTCCCTCGGCGAGCGTGCCGCGGCGACCATGGACGCGGTCGCCAATCCGCTCATTCTGGCATTGCAGCAGTTTCCTCTACCGGTGGTAGCCGCCGTGAATGGCGTCGCCGCGGGCGGGGGATTGGCGCTGGCGCTGGCGGCGGACATCGTGATTGCCGCGCGCTCGGCCTATTTCCTTACGCCGTTTCTGCCGCGTCTGGGCATTGTGCCGGACATGGGCGCCACTTGGTTCCTGCCGCGCCAGGTCGGGCGGGCGCGCAGTCTTGGCCTGCTGCTGCTGGGCGACCGATTGCCAGCCGAGAAAGCACAGGAGTGGGGATTGGTCTGGGCCTGTGTAGACGACGCTGAGCTGATGGGTGAGGCGAGGAATATTGCAGGACGGCTGGCCCAGGCGCCGCCGCATAGAGCCCTCGAAGCGCGTCGCGCACTGGACGCGGCTGACGGCCAGGGCCTGGGGGCCCAGCTCGGCTACGAACGTGACCGGCAGCGCGAACTGCTGGACGCACCCGCCTTCAGGGAGGGCGTGAAGGCGTTCTTCGAGAAGCGTGCGCCCGTCTTCGTGCGTTGATCCAGGCGATGAAAGGAAGTAGCGATGTTGCTTGACGACTTGATGTTCAAACCGGGGCTGATGCGCGGGCAACGCATCCTGGTCACCGGTGGCGGGACGGGGCTGGGGCGGGTGATGGCCGAAGCCTTTCTGCTGCTGGGCAGCGAGGTCTACCTCTGCGGACGTCGTGGCGCCGTGGTCGAACAGACCGCTGCCGAACTGATGGCGCAGCATGGCGGCAAGGTGGTGGGCCTGGCCTGCGACATTCGCCAGCCCGAGGCCATCGCCGCCATGCTCGACAGCATCTGGGACGGCGGCGGACCGTTGACTGGCCTGATCAACAACGCCGCCGGGAACTTCGTCAGCCGCACCGAGGATTTGTCTCCGCGGGCCTTCGACGCGATCGCCAATATCGTCTTCCACGGTTCCTTCTACGTCACGCTGGAATGCGGCAAACGCTGGCTGGCGGCGGGACGGCGCGGCAATGTCCTGTCCATGGTGGTCACCTGGGTCTGGAACGGTTCGGCGTTCACGGTTCCGTCCGCCATGTCGAAGGCCGGCCTGAATGCGATGACGCAATCCCTGGCGGTCGAATGGGGCGGCCGCGGCATACGCATCAACGCCATCGCGCCGGGCGTTTTCCCCACCGAGAGCGCCGCCGCCAGGCTCGATCCCACCGGGGCGGCCAAACCCGGCGACGATGTGCCCATGCGGCGCGTCGGGCAGATGTCCGAACTGGCGAATCTGGCGGTCTACCTGATGGCGCCGGGCTCCGACTACATCAATGGCGAAACCATCGTGATCGACGGCGGGCTGTATCCGGCGACCGGCGGCAACTTCGCCAAGCTGACCAGCTTGACCGACGAGGATTGGCGCCGCACCCGCCAGTTGATCGACGAACGCAATGCCGCCGACAAGGCCAGGCGCACGATTTGAGCAGCAAACCGGCTATGGAGGCTGACAGATATGAACTACAACTGTCTCGATTTGGAGCAGCGGGGGCCGGTACTCTGGGTCACGCTGAACCGGCCACAGGTACTGAATGCACTGAACCTCGAACTGGTCGATGAACTGGGATCCTTGTTCATCGGCCTGTACACCCGCGAGGATATTCGCGTCGTGGTCATGCGTGGCGCGGGCCGGGCCTTCTGTGCCGGGCTCGATCTGACCGAGCATGGCGAGCAGGCCGGCACCCTTTCGGTGTCGGAGGGCTTGGCGGCGACCCGCCGCTACCGCGACATCGCCATCGCCATGCGCCGCTGCCCGCAACCGATCATCGGCCTGCTCAACGGGCCAGCTTGCGGCGGTGGATTCGCCCTGGCCCTGGCGACGGATGTGCGTATCGCCACACCCAGCCTGCGCATGAACGCTGCGTTTATCCGCATCGGCTTCAGCGCCTGCGACATGGGGCTCAGCTATTTCCTGCCGCGCATGGTGGGCAGCTCGGTTGCCGCAGAATACATGCTGACCGGGCGCTTCATCGATGCGCAGCGCGCTTACGAACTGGGGCTGGTTAGCCGTGTGGTCGAGTCGGAACAACTCGATGGGGAAGCCAATGCCCTGATAGAAGACATGTTGAGGGCTTCGCCGCTCGGTCTGCGCCTGACCAAGGAGGCGCTGGGCCACGCCATCGACGGCCAGAGCCTGGAAGCGGTGATCGCCATGGAAGACCGCAACCAGACCCTGTGCGCCCATGGCGAGGATTTCCGCGAAGCCATGATGGCGTTCATCGAAAAACGCCAGCCCCGTTACGCTACGACAGGGTAGGCGAACACCGGGCTGGCCTGGATTGAAAAAGGAGGGTACATGTCGGTACGACTCTCGGCCCTGAGCCATATCAGAGCCATTGTGGATGACGCCGATGCCGCGGTGCGCTTGCTCGGCGATGTTTTCGACGCCCCGGTGTTGAAACGGGTATCTTCATCTTTGCAACAGGAGAGTGCGACGCGGATATTGCATGCGGGGCTCGGTGACGTCCGGCTGCAGTTCATCCAGCCGGGGCCGGCGGGCACACGACTTCATCGGCAACTCAAGGATCAGGGGCCGCAGGTTGATGGCTTGGCGTTTTTCGTCGAGGACCTGGCGTCCGCGGTGACTGAACTTGCGCAGGAGGGCATCGCCATCCTCGAACGCTCGGACATTGTGTTGCAGGCCGCCACAGGTCCAGTCGAGGCGCCGGTCTGTGTGTTTGCGACGATGGAGCGTCTCGGCTTCAACATCGAGCTGATCGAGGGCGCCAGCGGCAGTTCGAAGGTTGCGGGCGACGATGAGCCGCCGGGCGATGCGCTGTTCGGTAATTTGTCCCCCCTTTTGCATGTCGAACTCGCCGTCGATGATCTGGACGATCCCTGCGCGCTGTTGCAGCGGTTGTTCGGCTCCGGGAAGGTCGAGAGCAGCTTCGCTCAATTTCTCAGTAGCCTGGGTTCCCTCGATATCGTCCATGTGAATCTGGGCAATGTGGTTCTTCAATACTGCCGCCCGAAGACAGAGGACTCCCCCTGGGCGCAATTGCTGGCGCGCCGAGGCCGCGCCATTCACAACATCACCTGGCTGGTGCGCGACATGCCCGCGACCGTGGCGGCGCTGGCGCGACAGGATGTGCAGGATCTGCGCAGTTTCTCCCTCGATTTCGGCAAACTGGTCGGTCGCGAGAACCTGCCGGAACATCTCGCTCCGCAGCGGATCGTTGATCTGATGCCAAGGCTCGGCTTCCATATGGAATTGACCGAAGCCTTTGCAAGCAATATCGACGACTTCATTTTCAACCCTTTCGGCAACTGGAAAGCGCGTCCGCAGTGCCCTTGATGGCGTCCATCAAACGGGGACAGCTCCACACACACGCACGTCGTCCTGCGCGGCAAGGACGACACCGGCAAAGACCTCATCATCTCCCGCGACTACATCGCCGAGGGGATGCGCCGCCGAGCCGCCGAACTGGCAACTGAATGGCTGGGGCCGCGCACCGAGTTGGAGATCCAGCGCGCCATGCAACGCGAAGTCGATCAGGAGCGGTGGACGGGATTGGAACGCACCTTGCAGCGCGAAGCAGTGGACGGCCTGGTCCTGCCGGAGACGCTGGCCTCACCCCGGCTGCAACGCCAGCGGCAGATGCTGATCGGCCGTCTGCAGCGTTTGCGGCGCATGGGCTTGGCGACCGAGCAGCAGCCCGGTGTCTGGGCCATCCTTGCCGAGGCCGAGCCGACCCTGCGGGCCATGGGCGAGCGCGGCGACATCATCCGCACCATGCAACGTTCCATGAGCGGCAAACAGCGCGAGATGGTCGTGTTCCAGCCCGGCGAGGAAGGCCGCGCCATCGTCGGCCGAGTGGTCGGCAAGGGCGTGGCCGACGAGCTGCATGACAAAGGCTATCTGGTCATCGACGGGACCGATGGCAAGGCGCACTACGTTGCGCTACCGCCGCGATCGGAACTGGAGCAATACCCGACCGGCGCTGTGGTGGAGCTGAAAGGCTCGGCCGACCTGCGCGCTGCCGACCGGAACATCGCCGCGCTGGCTGCCGACGGCATCTATCGCACCGACCATCACCTTGCGCTCGCCCAAGGCCAGGCCACGCCCGACCGTGACCCGCGCGAGGTGGTGGCGGCGCACGTGCGCCGGCTGGAGGCCCTGCGTCGCGCCGACATCGTGGAGCGCATCGCCGAGGGCGTCTGGCGTGTGCCCAGCGACCTGGCCGAGCGAGGCCGCCAATACGACGTCCAGCGCCTGAGCGGCGGCGTCGCAGTGGAGCTGAAATCGCACCTGCCCATCGAGCGGCAGACCCGCGTAATCGGCGCGACCTGGCTGGATCAGCAGTTGATCGGCGGCGGCAAGGGGCTGGGCGACCTGGGCTTTGGCAGCGAGGCCAAGGACGCACTGCAACAGCGCGCCGATTTTCTGACCGAGCAAGGGCTAGCCGAGCGGCGCGGCCACCGCGTGATTCTGGCGCGCAATCTATTGGCCACGCTACGCGGGCGCGAGCTGGTAAAGGTTAGGCAGGACATCGCGGCGGAAACTGGCCTTGAGCATCGGCCGGTGTCCGAGGGGCAGCGCGTGAGCGGTATCTACCGGCGCAGCATGATGTTTGCCAGCGGGCGCTACGCGATGCTTGATGACGGCATGGGGTTCAGCCTAGTACCGTGGAAGCCGGTAATCGAGCAGCGGTTGGGTCAGCAGATCGCCGCGACGGTGCGCGGTAGCGGGGTGTCGTGGGAGGTTGGCCGTCAACGGGGGATGTCGATCTGAATGGCTAAGCCTTGCCATTGCATTTATGTTAGCTAGCGATATAATCGCTAGCGTACATTCTGGACTTAACCAACTTTTAGGAGAGAACATTATGAGTGTGCTGTATTCCACCAAGGTCACCGCCGTCGGAGGCCGCAACGGCACTGTGCTCAGCGACGATGGTCTGCTGAACCTGCAACTAGCCTTGCCTTCTGGGCTTGGGGGCAAAGGCGGTGCGACGAATCCCGAGCAACTGTTCGCGGCGGGTTACGCGGCCTGCTTCGGCAATGCCGTCATCCACGGCACGCGCAACAAAGAGACGAAGGTCCGGGACAACGACATTGAGGTAGTCGCCACTGTGGGCATGGCCCCGAACGGTAGTGGCGGCTTCGGCCTGACCGTCGCGCTGGATGTGACCATCGCTGGCGTCGACCAGGCCAATGCCGAGGAAATCGTCGCCGAGGCGCACAAGATCTGCCCGTACTCGAACGCGACGAAGGGAAATATCGACGTTGTGCTGTCAGTGCATACACGCTGATAACAGAACAGTAGTGCCAGAGGCCTAACGAACTGCTGGTGCTGGGTCGTCGATGGCGTCGACGCATGCGCATCGCCCCTGCGGCTTTCGGATGCTGTTCGCCAAGATCGAGGTGAATGGCGCCATTGCTTACCTCTCTCTGCAAAGGAAATTATGATGTTCAATCAAAGAGAGCTCTTATTGGGTCTATTGGGTCTTGCCTTTCAACTGTACTGGTCGTCCCCGCATTTGCCGACAAGTCCAAGAATGAATCCATCCCTGTAGGCGACAGCTCTTTCCAGTGCATCACAAAACTGACACCGGTGCGTGGATTTTACGTCGCCAGTCTGCCCGGGACACTGAGCGAAACCGTTGCTGTCGCCAAATCCAATAAAGGTGGCAAATATCCGCCGGGTTCGGTGGTTCAGTTAATTCCGGGCGAAGCCATGGTTAAGCAGCCAAAGGGCACAAACCCACAGACACACGACTGGGAATTTTTTGAACTAGACGTTGATGCCAATGGCACAAAGATCCGAAAACGTGGCTATACGGATGTGGTCAACCGCTTTGGTGGAAATTGTTTTGCGTGCCACGTGCGAGCCAAACCGCAATGGGATCTCGTTTGCGAAAAAACCACGGCTGCCAGACTATCCCCCTGACAGAAGCGATGATTAGGGCACTCCAGCTCAGCGATCCCCGGTGTTCTCCACCCAATCAACTGAACGAAACCGACAAAAAGGCACTTCAGGATCTTGGCGAAGTATTGAAGAAAATATCGACTGCCGGAGTCGAAGGCCCCAAATAGGTGCACATTGAATACATTCATGATCGAACGCGATCAGTCGATTCGGTAAGCGCTACACGGTAAGCGTCCGCCCATCACCGTCTTTCGTTGGTGACAGGGATCGCCCAGAGTGGTGCCCACCAAATTTCTGGTGGGGACCACTTTGGCCACGAATAGCATCACCCGGGTGACCCGCAAGGGGCGGCCGAACTACCCGATCGACTTCAAACGCCACCTTGCCGCGCTCGCCTGCGAGCCGGGGGTCTCGGTGGCTAAGCTCGCCCTCGAACACGGCATCAACGCGAACCTGCTGTTCAAATGGCGTCGTCACTACCGTGCCGGGTGGTTCGGCGAGCCGGGCCCGGCGCATCACGCGGCCCCTCGGCCGCGTGTGGGTGAAGCGCCGAAACTGCTGCCGGTGATGACCGTGTCGCCGACAGTCGGCCTGCAGTTGGCGTCGAAGAGCGTCAAGCCGGCAGCCGCGCTCGAGATCGTTATCGGCGGCGCGACCGTGCGGGTGCTCGGCGAGGTCAGTCGCGACGCACTGCGTACGGTCCTCGACTGTCTGGCCGAGCGGGCATGATTGGCTTGCCGGCAGGCACGCGCATCTGGCTTGTGGCCGGCGTGACCGACATGCGTCGCGGCATGGACGGTCTGGCGGCGATCGTGCAAGGGGCGCTCACTGAGAACCCGTTCTCCGGGCACGTCTTCATCTTCCGCGGGCGGCGGGGCGATCTCGTGAAACTGCTGTGGTGGAGCGGCGACGGGCTGTGCCTGTTCGCGAAGCGCCTCGAACGGGGGCGCTTCATCTGGCCGCAGGCGACCGCGGGGGCGGTGCATCTGACCGCAGCGCAGCTGTCGATGCTGCTCGAAGGCATCGACTGGCGTCGGCCCGAGCGGACCTGGCAGCCCGACTGCGCGGCCTGAAGATCGGAGCATGCCGCCCCCCGGAGGCTGTTCACACGCCACGGCATCGCGTAGACTCACGTCATGCACGCGACGACGCCCCTTCCCGATGACCAGGCTGTGCTCAAGGCCCTGGTGACGGCCCAGCAGGCCGAGATCGCGCGCCTGAACTTCATCATTGCCAAGCTGCGCCGGATGCAGTTCGGTCGCCGCTCGGAACAATTAGACGGCACGCTCGCCCAGCTCGAACTCGCCCTTGAGGGCATCGAGACTGCCCGGCGCGAAGCCGCTGCAGACGTCTCGCCGGACACGACCGCCGGCACAGCGTCGTCACCGAAACGCCCCGCCCGCAAACCCTTGCCCGATCACCTGCCGCGTGAGACGGTCGAGCATGCGCCCGCCGAAGGCGACTGCCCCGACTGCGGCAGCACCTTCGTGAAGCTCGGCGAGGACGTCTCGGAGATGCTCGAGTACGTGCCGGCCCACTTCAAGGTCATCCGGCACGTGCGCCCGAAGCTCGCCTGCTCGCGTTGCGAGTGCATCGTGCAGGCGACTGCACCCGCGCGGCCGATCGAACGCGGACTGCCCGGGCCGGCCTTGCTCGCGCATGTGCTGGTGGGCAAGTTCTGTGACCACCTGCCGTTGTATCGGCAGAGCGCCATCTATGCTCGCTCGGGCATCGAGCTCGACCGCTCGACGCTCGCCGACTGGGTCGGGCAATCGGCACAACTGCTCGCGCCCTTGGTCGAGGCGCTGCGCCGCTACGTGCTCGCCGCCGACAAGGTCCATGCCGACGACACCCCGCTGCCGGTGCTCGCGCCCGGCGAAGGACGGACCAAGACTGCCCGGTTATGGACTTACGTACGCGACGATCGCCCGGCGGGTAGCAATGACCCTCCGGCGGTGTGGTTCGCGTACTCGCCCAATCGCAAGGGCGAGCACCCGCAGCGCCATCTTCGCGCCTTCTGCGGCATCCTGCAGGCCGACGCCTATGCGGGTTTCAATGCGATTTATGCGACTGGGCAGGTGCAGGAAGCCGCTTGCTGGGCCCATCTGAGACGCAAGTTCTTCGATGTGCACCGGGCACAGGCTTCGCCGATCGCTGCCGAGGCGCTCGCGCGGATCGGTCAACTCTACGCGATCGAAGCGAGCGTCCGCGGCGAACTCCCGCCGATCCGCCGCGTGGTGCGGCAGGCCCAGGCGCGTCCATTACTGGAGGATTTGCGGGCTTGGTTGGAAGCGCAGAGCCGGCGCGTGTCGCGCAAGTCCGGCATCAGCGAGGCGATCCAGTACGGCCTGAACCACTGGCAGGCGCTCGTCCGCTACGCAGACGACGGTCGCATCGAAATCGACAACAATGCCGCCGAACGCGCCCTGCGCGCGGTGGCCTTGGGAAGAAAGAATTTCCTCTTCGGCGGTTCGGATGCCGGAGGCAATCGCGCGGCGACCCTCTACAGCCTGATCGGCACCGCCAAACTCAACGATCTCGACCCGGAAGCGTATCTACGCGACGTGCTGGCACGCATCGCCGAGCATCCGATCAACCGGATCGAAGACTTGCTGCCCTGGAATCTGGGCCGCGACCAATCCGACCCCCTGCGCAAGGCCGCCTGACCATGGGCACTGTTGTACGACTTCCCAAGGCGCGACCCGCGCCGCATCTGCTGCAACTGCGGATCGAGCTAGCCAGGATCAAGCCGGCCATCTGGCGTCGGGTGGCGGTCCCGGAAACCATCACGCTGCCGAAGCTGCATCAGGTCATCCAGGCCGTGATGGGCTGGCACGACTGCCATCTGCACGAGTTCGAGATCACCGGCGAGCGCTATGGCGTCCCCGATCCCGATTACGACTTCGAGCCCGTTCGCAACGAACAACGCGTGCGGCTCGCGACCGCGCTCGGCGGCGCCAAATCCTTCCGCTACGTCTACGACTTCGGTGACGACTGGGAGCATCGCATCAAGGTCGAACGCCGCCTACCACCCGACTCGCTCTTCGATACGGCGCTCTGCCTTGGCGGCGCCAACGCCACCCCGCCTGAGGATGTCGGCGGCGCACCCGGCTACGCCGACTTCGTCGCGGCAATGGCCGATCCGGACCATCCTGAACACCACGACATGCTCGAATGGTACGGCGCACCGTTCGATCCGGCCGCCTTCGACATCGCGGCGGTCGATCTGCGCCTCCACAAAATCAAGGTCTGAGCGTCAAGACGGTCTCGGGCGGACGCTTACGCTACACGTGCGTTGCCGAATCGAATTGTCTTATCGAAGAAGGATGCTGTTGACCATAGGGGACCCATATGTATCTAGCCTTAAAGCATAGCCATCTTTTGACCGCTGCCTTGTCGATATTCCTGACAGGTGTCTGGACAGTTCTGGCCTGGAATGGGAGTCGTAGAACCTCTGGCGGCTTGGGCGGCCAAGCGAAGGTGACGTACATCGCTCACCGAATAGTTTCCGGGCTGGCAGGATTGACCGGCTTGGCGGTGACAGCCGTAGGGCCATGGCACGCCATGCTATTTCCTTATATTGGGCTGGCGGCATTTGTGGTTCACGGCATCGCTGCCAACATTTCGAAAAAAACTTTCGACGCAGCACATGAGGCCAGGAAGCGAAGAGTCGCACTATTGATTCAGATTGCAGCCCTCGTGCTTTCCGCCTATGCCATGGTCAGTAAACCCATCTGATCACTGGTGTGCTTGAGCGGCTATATCGGTCAGTGCCTTCATACAAACGTATTCGCAGGGGTATCACAGCGAGAAATGACCCGTGCAGACCTTCCGCAGGCGGAGCTTTGTCATTACACTTCAATTGGTTAGCGATAAAATCGCTAGGGTACTTTTCAGCTAAGGTCTCGCACTCAATCATGAAATCCGCACGGCCCACACCAGAAGACAACCCGCTGCGACTGGATCGTCAGCTTTGTTTCCCGCTTTATGCTGCAACCAACTTGTTGACGCGAGTCTATCGACCTGTGTTGGAACCGCTTGGCCTAACCTATTCGCAGTATCTGGTCATGTTGGTGCTGTGGGAACGATCGCCGGTCAGCGTTGGCGACCTTGGTGAGTGCCTGCATCTGGAGAATGGCACCTTGACACCATTGCTCAAGCGCATGGAGCAAGGCGGGTTCATCAGTCGACGTCGCGATCCCGAGGACGAGCGGCGGGTGCTCGTCGCGCTGACGCCCCATGGACATGATTTGCGCGATGTCGCGAAGACCGTCCCGGAAACACTCTCTCGTCAATTAGGGCTCGATGAGGCAGCCGTCGTGGAGCTGCGCAACTCGGTAAGGTCTCTGGTATGCATCCTAGCCGGTCACAAGTATCCGACATCGCCGGAGGCGCCCAGTCGCCCACCTAGATCGAACCCGCCTTTGGCAAAGGCATAAGGAGGCCAAATCCATATGTCCCTTGCTCTCAAACACGCACCCTGTCCCTACTTCCCGGAGCATGAAGTCGTCGGCCGCGTTGCCGCCGGCGGTGCTGAGGTGGCTCGATTGTGGACAGGCCGTTCGCTGTGATCGGCGGTATATCCAGCGGGTTAAAGTCCCGTGAAAGGAGTTGTCCGTACGCCTTTCTAGCACCGGGAAGCGGCGTCCGAGTAATCGGAGGTCGTAAGTTTCCCAAGGGCAAAGCAGCAGGCCGCAACGCAAGTGAACCTAGACGTAGCCTCGTAACACGAATGGAGGAGCCGACCCTGTGGTCTGAAGGGGAAGGCCGTTGGATGAGCGCTGGAAGAACGGAAGTAGCGGGCATTGACTCCCGGGGTATCAGGGGTGGCATGTTGTGGAGGATAGACCGTGCAGCGCGGGAGACCCGTTACGGCGGCAATCCTCTCAACTTAGGCATTGATCATACCGCGGGTTTGTAAGCATGGAACTTGTGCGGCTTGTCGCGCGGGGCTCGAGGTCGATGGCGTTCGGGAACGAATTTCCGGACGTTGAGTGCGATCTGGGCGAGCACCTCGGCGACGATGCGGGCGCCCAGGGTGGCGGTGACGAGTGCGCGCGGCAGGATGCGGCGCAGGACGTTGAAGGCCAGGGTGCGGTTGATGCGCCAGGCGGTGTCGGGCTCCAGGTGGCGCTCGGCGGCGCACCATGCGGCCAGTGCGGCGAGGTTGTCGCACACAGCCTTGGCGCCGAAGTCCTGCCGGGCGGCAAGCCAGGACAAACCGCTGGTGTGCTCGAGGTGGAGGCGATGCTTGAGACGTTTGAATGCCTCCTCGATACGCCAGCGCTGACTGATGGTAGAGCTGGGCGAAGGCCTCGGGGGGAAAGCGCTCGGTGTCGAAGAGCGAAGTCATCAGCACGCGCACCTTGCCCTGCGGCGTGACCTGGCGGACCAGGCGCACGCGCGGCGCGGTGCGCGGACACTCGTAGTCGGCCGCGTCGCGCGCGCTGGGCGCAGGCAAGGTGACGAACGCCTCGCGCTGGCCGGACCGCATGAAGCGGCGCACCGCCCCGAAGCCGTTGTCCTCGACGTCGCAGCGCATGCAGAACGGGATGTCGCGGTCGATGAGCAGCGCCACCAGCCACGCGCTCGAGTAGCCGCGATCGAGCAGCAGCAGATCGCCCGCGGCCAGCGCATCGAGATGCTCGACAAGCATCTGGCGCTCGTCGCACACCGGCTCGTAGAGGGTGAAGTGCTCGAACAGTTCGAGGCCGGGCAGGAACAGGCCGAAGGCCACGGCCTCCTTGATGTAGCGCACGCGGCGCTAGGGATCGAACAGCGTGAGGCGTACGTGCGAGGCGTCGGCGGCGACCAGGCGCAGGCCGCACCAGCGGGCGAAGCCGATCTCTTCGCCTACGAGCGCGAGCAGCGCGTGATTGACGCGCTCGAAGACATCGGCGCGAATCTGGTGACGCGCCTTGGAGAAGGCTTGTGCGGTGACCACGCGCAGCAGTCGGGTGCGCTTCGCAGCGAGCAAGGCGAAAAAGCTGTCGAGCTCGGCCTGCACGGCACCGCGTACGCCACAGAGCAGGAACGCGAGCACGGTGGCGAAAGGCAGCGCGCGGCAGCGGGTGAAGAACTGGGGCGCGAGTCGGTTGGCCTCCAGAAGGTCCTGAGAATTCAGGGAGTTGGTCAGCCCACATACGATATCAGCATATTTAGGCCGTCATGGAAAAGCCTAAATTAAACAATTGGTTACGTGGGCATTATCGCATCGGAATCAAGCGCCGGGAAGCAGCATCTGAATTTCATGACGAAGCGCTAAGTTGAGAGGATTGGGGGGCGAACCCCGTGCCAAGTGTCGCGCCGGGGGCACGCTGACCGTGTAAGCGAACCACCCCGTCAGCGGTTCAGGGAAATCGGTGCCCGCAAGCCGAAGCACCGCCTTGCCCGACGGCGGCACAAAAACGCCGCAAAACGCCGCCATCGCACCTCGGCTGCCGTCTTGGCAGCGTTGCAACGGGCGCTCAGGCGCTCGGTCGCCCAGTAAGGTGTCAAACCGGGATCAACCCAAAAAAGATATTTTCTGTGCGGCCCGAACGGCGCTCAGGGACCGGGCTCGTCCGTAAGCGTCCAACCCGACCACATTGCTGAGAGCCGCTGAGGCGGCGAGGATCGTGTCCACGTAACTTAGGTGGACACATGTACGCTAAATTGGTGGGCGCCCAAGCGCCAGGGTCGTCGTCGGCACGCGGAAGAATTCAAACAGCAAGTCATTGCAGCGTGCCTGCAGCCGGGCATCTCGATTGCGGCAGTGGCGCTGGCCAATGGACTGAACGCCAACCTCTTGCGCCGCTGGGTCAAGGACCACCGTGACGCGCAGGAAGTCGAAGTTGGCGCCGAGATCGCCGATCAAGAGAAGGCGCTTCGGCGATGGCGGCATTCAGATTCTGCACCTGCTCGATGATGCCGCCGTGGCCAACTGCCTGGCCAGCCATTGCAGATGCGCCATGTCGTTTCTGTAGGCTTCGCCATTGCTGATGTCGTAGGGAGTGCCGTTGATGTTGTAATAGATCAGCACGTTCGCCGTCACCGAGCTGGTCAGCGTTCGCATGTCCTGGATGTCGTCCTGGCGACTTGCCGTGCTTTTGGCCAAGGCCAGCGCAGGGTCAGCGCCAAATACAGGCAGCCGGGCAGATGATGCTCTCTATTTTTCTTGTCGTATGTCGAGAGGGTCCCCTCGCGAGTGTTCGTTCATAAGGAATCAATGGTCCAGCGCCATGCTATGGAGCCCGGCAAGTCACCGGTGAAACTGGACGGCCTGGGACAGCGCGCCCCGGCCCACGCGGGCGGCATTGGCCTTCGCGCCGGGGTCTTCGTAGCCAAAGGAAATGCCCAGCAGCAGCCGATGCGCCGACGGGATGCCGAGGTGTTCGCGCACCACGTCGGGATGCAGGGTCAGGGCACCCTGCGCGCAGGAATCGATCCCGCGCGAGACCATTGCCAGCATGAGCGTCTGGGCGTACATGCCGCAATCCGATGCCTGGCGGACGTCGAACGGCAGCGGCATGAAGATGAAGGCCACGTGCGGTGCGTCAAAGAAGGCGAAATTGCGCAGATAGGCGTCGTTGCGGCCCGCCATGTCTTGCCTTTCCACGCCCAAGGCGCCGTAGAGCTGGGCTGCGGCATCGAACTGACGTTCGCGGAAAACGCCTTTGAACCTGATATCGACGGGCCAGTCCGGATTCATCTTTTCGGGGCAGCGCGCGGCCGCGAGCAGTTTGTCCCGCAGGTCGTGCCGCGCATCGCCCGACACGACGTGCACGATCCACGGCTGCACGTTGCAGTTGGACGGTGCCCGCTGAGCAAGCCCGAAGACGTCCCGAAGGACGTCAGCGGGCACTTCGTCGGCAAGGTAGCCGCGTACCGACCTCCGCCTGAAGAGAACTTCGTCGAACGAAAGTGTTTCCAGCACGGAGAGGGAGGCGTTCTTTTTCATTCCAGTATTTCTACGTCATCGGGTCGTGTCGTCGGTGCCGGGGCTGCCTGGTGTCGGGCGGTATGCCCGCTACCAGTCGAGCGGCCTGGCGGTCAGGGCAAGGGCATGGTCGAGGGTGGAGGCGAGAACAGCGGGCATATCGATGGTGCTGGCATTGGGCATGGCCTCCCGCTGGTAGAGGGCGATCAACTGGGCTAGTGCGCCGACGTTGCGGAACATCGCGAGCAGCCAGTAGAACTTCACGTCCGCCTCGGAGAGATGAATGCCGGTTTGCCGTTGATAGACCTCCAGCGTCTGGCGCCGGGTCCACCAGCCGGAGGCGGTGCAGGGCATGCACCACTGCTGCGCATAGACCGGCCCGTCCGCCGGTTCGCCCCAGAGGCTGAGCATCAGCATCACGTCGTAGCAGGGGTCGCCGATGGTCGCCATCTCCCAGTCGACGATGCCTTGCACGGTCAGGGTCTCCGGGTCGACCAGCACGTTGTCCAGCTTGAAATCCAGGTGTACCAAGGTTCCTGGCCGTTCGGCCGGCTGATGGGCGGCCAGCCAGTCGCGGAGCAGGTCGACCTTGCGCATCGGCTCGCCCGACATGACCCGTGAGGCGCGTTTGTGCCAGCCGTGGATCTGCCGGGCGATGAAGCCTTCGGCCTTGCCCAAGTCGGCGAGCCCGGCCTCGACGGGGGAAATTCGGTGCAGCTGCGCCAGGGCGGCGACGATCAGCGCACTGAGCCTGCCGCCAATGTGGTCCACCGCGGCGAGTTGCTCCGGCAATTCGCGGCCGATGGCGATGCCTTTGCGGAATTCGCTGATCAGAAAGGGCACGCCGATCACTCGGGTGTCGTCGCAATACGCTAGCCCCCGCGGCGTGGTCGGCAGGCATTTGCCCAGCCGGGAGAGAATCTTGTACTGGCGGGCGAAGTCGTAGGCGCCGGGGGGCGCGTCGTTGTCGGGCGGACGGCGGAACACCGCCGGCTTGCCGTCGAGCGAGACGAGGTAGTTCAGATTGGCGATGCCGGAGGCGAACTGGCGGATCTCCCGCTCACGGTCGAGGGTCATGCCTTGTCCTGCGAGATAGTGGGCAACGGCGTCCCAGTCCTGTGCCGCTTCCCGGCCCTTGTCGATGAACATGGTCATGGGGCTTCCTGTTGTCGGGGGAGATGGCTGTTCGGGTTCAGGTGTGCGGCGGCAGCACCCCGCTGGCGCACAGCGCGTCGATCCGGCCGGGATCGAAGCCCCAGTCGCGCAAGGCAGTTGCGGTATCGGCGCCGGGTGCGGAAGGGGGCCGGGGCGCGGGTGGCTGAGTGCGGCTGAAGCGCGGCGCCGGCGCCGGCTGGGTGACGCCGTTGATGTCAATGAACATGCCGCGTGCGCGGTTGTGCGGATGTTCCGGCGCTTCGTTCCAGTCAAGTACCGGGGCGAAGCAGACATCGCTTCCTTCCAGCAGGGCGCACCATTCAGCACGCGTCCTGGTCTTGAAGATTCCGGCGAGCCGAGCCTTGAGTTCCGGCCAGCGTCGATGGTCGTTCTGCGCGTCGAACACGGGGTCGTCCAGCCCCAGCTTCTGGCGCAGCAGGGTGTAGAACTGCGGTTCGGCAGCGGCGATCGAGATGCAGCGGCCGTCGGCGCAAGCGTAGGCGCTGTAATAGTGGGCGCCGCCGTCATTGACGTTGCTGCCGCGCTCGTTGCGCCACAGCCCGGCGGCCTTGAAGCCCCAGTTCATCGCGGCGAGCAGCGCCGAACCTTCGGCCATGGCCGCGTCGACCACCTGGCCGTGGCCGGATTTTCCCGCTTCATGCAGGGCACAGAGGATGCCGAAGGCCAGCAGCATGCCGCCGCCACCAAAGTCGCCGATAAGGTTCATCGGCGGCAAGGGCGGTTCGTCCGGCTTGCCGATGGCGTGCAGCACGCCGCTCAGGGCGATGTAATTGATGTCGTGGCCGGCGGCTTGCGCCAGCGGGCCGTCCTGGCCCCAGCCGGTCATGCGCCCGTAGACCAGTCTGGGGTTGCGCGCGAGGCAGATATCCGGGCCCAGCCCCATGCGCTCCATCACACCGGGACGGAAGCCTTCCAGCAGAATATCGGCTTGCGCCACCAGGTCGAGCACGGCTTCGGCGGCCCCCGGCTTCTTCAGGTCGATAGCCACCGAGCGTCGCCCGCGGGCCATGACGTCGAAACGCGGTTCGACCAACTTCATGATCTCGCCACCGCCCGGCCGGTCGATGCGGATCACTTCCGCACCCATGTCGGCCAGCATCATGGCGCAGAATGGCGCTGCCCCCAGGCCAACGATCTCGACGACCTTCACCCCTGCCAGTGGCCCGCTCATGCTTCGCTCCCCAACTTCATGAAGCCGAACATATAGCCGGCAACACGGCGCATCTGGATTTCCTCGGTGCCTTCGGTGATGCGGTAGCGGCGATGGTGGCGGTAGATGTGTTCGAAGGGCTTGTGCCGGGAATAGCCCAGGCCGCCGTGGACCTGCATGGCCCGGTCGGCCGCCTCGCAACACAGTCGGTTGGCCCAGAAGTTGAGCATCGAAACCTTGTCGCTTTGCGATGCCGCACCGTACTTGTCCATCAGCCAGGCGGTCTTGTACAGCAGGGCACGGACCATTTCGCACTGGGTCTGCAATTCGACCAGGGGAAACTGGATGCCCTGGTTGGTCGCCAGCGGCTTGCCGAAGGGCGCCCGCTGTTTGGCGTAATCGACCGACTGGTCGACGCAGTATTGCGCCGCGCCGAGGCTCGCTGCAGCCTGGCGGATGCGGTTTTCGTTGAAGAAGCGCTGCGCGATCGCCAGACCCTCGCCTTCGCGTCCGACGATGTCGTCGTTGTGAACCCTGACCTCGGTGAGGCTGACGGTGGCGTGGTCGGTGGGCATGACGAAGGTCCACAACAGTTCCTCCACCACATGCCCCTGTGGTGGCTGGGGCTTGAGCGGCACCAGGAAGGCGGTGATGCCGTGCGCATCACCGGCCTTGCCGCTGGTGCGGGCGAACACCATATTGCTGTCCGCCCAATTGGCGCCCGAGTTCCAGGTCTTGATGCCATTGATGATCCAGTGCTCGCCTTCGCGCCGGGCGATGGTTGCCATGTGGGTGGCGTCCGACCCGTGACAGGGCTCGGTGATCGCCATGGCCATCGCCGCGGAACCGTCAAGGAGCGATGGCAGGTATTTCCGTTTCTGCGCTTCGCTGCCGAACTCGATCAGCAATTGGGCGGTGAGTACCTGCACGGAAACGATGGCGTGCTCGGTGGCGGCGTCGTTGTGCAGGCCCAGGCCTCTGGCGTTCAGGTGCTCGCGGATCACCGCCATATCCAGGTTGCTTCCATCCCGGCCGCCATAGGCCGAGGGCAAGGCGTAGCGGTAATGGCCCGCCGCATCGGCACGCCGTACCACTTCGGCCAACAACGCCCTCCATTCCTTGGCGTGCTGCCCGCCATTTTCCCAATCGGTCCGCGCGTTCTCGCGACGGTGGTCGAAGAAGCGGTTGTTGTCGTCTTCATTTTCCAGCGGCTTGATCTCGCGCTCGATGAAGTCATCCAACTCGGCGAGGTAGTCGGTCAGTTTTTTCGGCAGTTCCAGATCCACGGGATGGCTCCTTCATTATTCTCGAGGGGGTGGCACGACCTCAACTCAGGCGGCCGAACGGATGGGTGCTCGATACCCCACCATCGACCGCGATGGCCTGGCCGTTGACGTAGGACGCATCCTCGCTGGCGAGGAATGCCGCCATGGCGGCGATTTCCCCGGGCTGTCCGGGGCGCTTGAGCGAATTGACCTGGCCGAGCCGGGAGGCGGCGCCGCGTGCCTTGGCTGCGTCGAACAGCGCCCTGGTGCCTTCCGTCTCGATGAGTCCCGGCAGAATGGCATTGACCCGCACGCCGCTGCCAGACAGCTCGTTGGCGGCCACTTGCGCCAGGGAGTTGACGGCGGCCTTGCTGGCGCTATAGGCCGCATCCCCGGCATTGGCGCGCAGGGATGCGACCGACGAGGTGAAGATGATGGACCCGCTGCCCTGCGCCCGCATATGGCGGCCGGCGTACCTGGTGGCGAGAAAGGCGCCGATGAGATTGACCCGCAGCACCTCCTGCCACTGGGCGACCGTCTGCTCGAACAGCGAGACGTTGCCGACCCAGGTCGCCGCGTTGGCGAAAAACACCTCCAGGCCGCCGAGTTCGGCGATGCAGCGGGAGATCATGGCCTCGACGTCGTTCTCGACTGCCGCGTCCGCCGCCATCGCGATGGCGCTGCCGCCGGCGGCGCGGACCAGTTCGGCGGTTTCCTCGACCTTGGCCGCGGTGCGGCCCGTGACCAGCACCTGGGCGCCTTCCTGCGCGAAGCGCAGCGCGCTGGCCCGTCCGATGCCGCTGCCCGCGCCGGTGATGATCGCGCGCTTGCCCTGTAACCTTTGCACGGGATTGCCCTCCTTTGCCGATGAAGATCCGGATTTAGGTCCCCGCAATGGTCAGGCCGCCATCGGCCATGAGCAGGGCGCCGTTGATGTAGCTGCTGTCCGCCGAGGCGAGGAAGGCCACCACTGCGGCGATTTCTCCGGCCTCGCCGAAGCGGCCGATGGGCACGTTGCGCTCGCGTGCCTGGAGGGTGGGCTGGTCGAACTTGCCCAGCGAGGCCGGTGTAGCGATCATGCCGGGTGCGATGGCGTTGACGCGGATGCCGTGGGGGCCGAGATCGAGCGCCGCGGCGCGCGTCAGCCCCGTTATCGCCGCCTTGACGGCGCAGTAGGCGACGGAATCCCGGAGCCCCATTACGGCGGCCGCGGAACTGAGGTTGATCACCGTGCCGGCGCCGCGCCGCTTCATCTGCGCGGTCGCGGCCTGGGTCGCCCAGACGATGCCTTTCAGGCCCACGGCCAGCATCTGCTCCAGAGTTTCTTCGTCGATCGCGTCGATCGCCTGGTAGCGCGCCCAGACGGCATTGTTGACGAGCGTCGCCACCGGTCCGCCGAAATCGGCTTCGATGCGCTGGAACACCTCGTGCACCTCGCTGCGCCGGGCGACATCGACCACGTAGGGGTGGACGTCCAAGCCGTCGGTGCGCATTTCCGCGACTGCCGCTTCGAGGCGGGCAGGGCTGACGTCGAGGCAGGCGACGCGGGCCCCCTCACCGGCGAGTCGTTCGGCGATCGAGCGGCCGATTCCTCGTGCTGACCCAGTAACGACCGCGACGGTGTCAGCCAGCCTTTGCCTAGTGTCTGCCATGCGGAAACTCCAATGCCTTGCTTGCGGAATCGATGTTGTGCGAGCCTGAAGCTCGACCCTTGAATCATTACCGCCGGATGGCGGCGGGCCATCGTCCGAAACGACAGAATTTCAATCGGCAATGAAAAGGGGTCATGCCGGATTGTCGAATGGATGCTCGCTTGTCCGTCCGACCTACGCCGCCCTGGGAATTTGGGCGCTCATTCTGATGGCCAGGATGGACATGGCTGCGGAGAGGGCGACCAGGCCGATGCTGATGAGCAGCATGGTGTCGTAGGAGCCCGTCAGATCGTAGGAAGTCCCGAACAGCGGCGGGCCCACGGCGACGCCGACGCAGGCCAGGGCATAGGCAACGCCGTATATGGACGCGAAGTCCTTCGTTGCGCCGAACATCCTCGATATCAGCAGCGGCGGAAAGATACTGTTGTAGGCGTAGCCGAAGGCATAGGCAACGAACAAGGCCGCGCCGATGCCGGAGATGACCGCCTGCCCGCCCATCCGGGTAAACAGGAAGAGCGCAAGGGCGCCGAAGGACAGGCAAACGAGATTCGAACCGACGGTTCCGATACGATCATTCAGCCAGCCCAGGATCACCTTGGCGCCGATCAGGGAAAGCATGCACAGACTCATGAAGGTCCCGGCCTCGACCGGGCTGATGCCCTTGCTCGTCAAATGAGCCGGGGCATGCTGGATGAATCCTATGATGGAGGCGTGGCCGAAGAACAGTCCGGCGCATACCAACCAGAATGCGCCGGATCTGTACGCCACGGCGGCGGATACGCCCGAAGGTGCGGCGAACGGCCCCGGCGCGCCCGTTTCCTTCCTGGCGCCATAGGGCTGCAAACCCATCTTCGACGGATGATCGCGCAGGAACGGTGCAATCGGAATCGTCAGCACCAGTACCACGATCCCGAGGAACAGATAGGCAGCCTGCCAGCCAGTTTTCATGATCATGCCGGGAAGGAAGGTGCTGGCGAGGGCGGCATAGACACCGGTAAAGGCCATCGCAATGCCCATCGCCGTGCCCCGGCGCTTCTCGAACCAGTTGGTGACGATGACCGAGGCGGGCAGGAACGAGCAGGCTGGCAATGTGAATCCGACGACGATGCCGGCAATATAGAATTGCCACAGGGCGGTGAATTGGGACATTGCCAAGTAGGAAAGGCCCGCGCCCGCGCCGGAGATGGCGACCATGGCCCTGATGCCAATCCTGGGCAGCATCCTGCCCCAGAAGGGCATGGACACGATGACCATCAGGGACATGATGCTTGTATAGAGGGTGAAGGCCGCCCGCGGAACGCCCAATGCCGTGGACACCGGCAAGGTGAAGAAGGATAGCAGGGTCGTCGTCCCCATGGTCGCCACCAGCAGGCAACTGAAGGCCAGCTGAAGCCATGCCCTGTGAGATTCTTCTTTTATTCCCATGGGAATGCCTCTATTTAGTGTTTTGGCTGCTCTCGGTACTAGAACCGCGCCTGGAATTCCAACGACTTATGATGAATACGGTCTGGCGGTAATCACCTGTTGCTGGTCAGGGGATATCGCCCTTATTTTTCGTTCCTGACTCGGCAGCCAGCGCCTCTGCGACTTTGAGGAGCAGTGTCCCCATGCGCGCCTCGCCATCACGGGTATGCGCACCGAGCTCCATGAATTTGCGGAGCAGTCGTTTCGTTGCAGGATCGCGTACGGCGTGCGCGGCGAGCAACTGCTCCTCCAACAATCCCTGCCGCCATGGAAGATCGATGTTGCCCACCGACTCCTTTGCCAGTGCCACGGCATGGGGTGGCCATTTCGCGATACGGAACGCAAGGGCGTCGACGAAGCTGTCCATTTCGTTAACGGTGTCGAAGATGCGGTTGAGATAACCCCATCGTTCTGCCGTTTCGGCATCGAGATCGTTACCGCCGAGAATGACCTCAAGCGCTCGCCCGCGGCCCATGAGTCGAGGCAGGTTCTGCGATCCAGAGGCGCCAGGCAGAAGGCCAAGCGGCACCTCCATCTGGTTGATCACTGTTTTGCCGCGCACGCCGAATCGCATGTCACAGGATGACGCCAGTTCGCTGCCTCCGCCGCCAGCGCGGCCTCCAATTTTCACCAAGCTGGGTTTCGGATTGTCCCTAAGCATTGCGCACATGGCCTGCAGCGGACTTAACTCCCTGGCGCGTTTGGGCAACCCCTCGATGGATTTCTGAATGACGACGGGGGTATCGAAATGTGCGATGAAAAATTCCGGGTCCTGGCTCTGTAGCACCAGCACACGAACGCTGTCATCTGCGGAGATCCTTTGGCCCAATTCGGTCAGGTCGGACATCATCTGTACCGACATTACGTTGCAGGGCGGATTGCCGATCGTGGCGAACAAGACGCCACGATCAAGCGTGCCGGTTATGGTATCGAAGCGATAAGTCACCAGAACCTCCAGAAGTGCCCATATGCCAAGCTAGACTCAAGACTGTTTCGGATGTCGGGGCACGACCTGGACTGCTCTATGTGTCGTAGCGCGCGAGCTCCAGCTTGGCAATGGCGTTGCGATGCACCTCATCCGGCCCGTCGGTGAAACGGATCGCGCGCTGCAGGGCGTACATTTCGGCCAGGGGCGTGTCGTCGCACAGGCCGCTGGCGCCGTACATCTGGATAGCCCAATCGACGATCCGGCTGGAGACGTTGGGTGCCAGCACCTTGATCATGGCGATTTCGCCACGTGCCTGCTTGTTACCGACGGTGTCCATCATGTACGCGGTTTTGAACACCAACAGGCGGGCCTGTTCGATCATGATGCGGGCCTCGGCGATGCGCTCGCGCCAGACACCCTGCTCGGAAAGGGGACGGCCGAACGCCACCCGGTTCTTGGCTCGGCGCACCATGAGTTCCAGGGCGCGCTCGGCGACACCGATGCAGCGCATGCAGTGATGGATGCGCCCCGGCCCCAGGCGCCCTTGGGCGATTTCGAAGCCGCGACCTTCGCCGAGCAGCAGATTGTCGATCGGCACGCGGACGTTGACCAGTTCCACGGCCATGTGGCCGGAGGGCGCATGGTCGTAACCGAGCACGCGCAGTGGGCGGGTCACCGTGATTCCGGGGGTATCGGCCGGGACCAGGATCATCGATTGCTGCAGGTGCCGGGCGGCAGTCGGATCGGTCTTGCCCATGACGATGTAGATCTTCGTGCGCGGGTCGCCGGCGCCGGAAATCCAGGACTTGCTGCCGTTGATGACGTAGTGGTCGCCGTCGCGCTCGATCCGGGTTTGCACATTGGTAGCGTCTGAACTGGCCACGTCCGGTTCGGTCATCACGAAGCTGGAGCGGATTTCGCCGCGCAGCAGGGGGTCGAGCCAGGCGTCCTTCTGGGCTTCGGTGCCGTAGAGTTCGAGGGTTTCCATGTTGCCGGTGTCCGGCGCCGAGCAGTTGAACACCTCGGGCGCCCAGTGCACCTTGCCCATGATTTCACACAGCGGGGCATAGTCCAGGTTGGACAGGCCTTCGGGCGCCCGAGCGGAATGCGGCAGGAACAGGTTCCACAGGCCCGCGGCTTTCGCCTTCTCCTTGAGTTCCTCGACGATGGCGGTCGGTAGCCAGGCGTTGCCGGCGCGCCGGTTGGCTTCCACCTCCTCCGCGAAACGATGTTCGTTGGGGAGGATGTGTTCGTCGAAAAAGCGCAACAGGCGCTGTTGCAGTTCTTTTGACTTGGGACTGAAATCGAATTCCATGGAGACTCCTCGTTGTGATTGGGATCCGCAGGACGAACCTACGGCGTCATGACGATCTTCAACGCACCGTCGAGGCGTGCATCGAATATCCGGTAGGCTTCTTCGCCCTGGTTCAAGGCGAAGGCGTGGGTAACGAAACGTTCAGGGTGCAGCCGTCCCTGCTGGATGAGAGGAACCAGCGATTCCCAGTGCTCTTGTGCGGAACACAGGCCAGCACGGAAGTCGAGATTGCGGATCAGAAGCTCGCGGAACGGGAATTCGCTGATGGCGGAGATACCCGCACCGACCACGGAAACGGTGCCGCACTTTGCTACCAGGCCAATCGCCAGTTTTATCGTCGCATCGAGACCGACGGCCTCGATGGCGCTATGCGCCATCTGGCCGCTGGTGGCTTCCTGGATTTCGGCAAGCGCGGTGGTCGGTTCCAGTGGAATAGCGCCCAGGCTTGCCGCGATCTGGCGTCGTTCGGCGATGGGGTCGATGGCGAAAACGCGGCTGGCGCCGAACACAAAGGCACTTTCCACCGCCATCAGACCGATCGACCCGAGACCGACGACTGCAACCGTATCGCCCGGGTGGATATTGGCATTGATGCACCCGAGCCACGCGGTGGGGAGGTTGTCGGTCAGCATGATGGCCTGGTCGACGCTGATGCCTTCGGGCATGGGGGCTGCATTGCAGTCCGCGGCCGGCACCCGGATGGCCTCGGCCTGGCAACCTGCCAAGCCGCGCCCGATGCCGTAGATCCGCATCGGTCCGCTGGTACAGGCCTGAACGTGCCCGGCGAGGCAGTTCCGGCAGGCGCCGCATCCGACCGACGCCGAGAGCATAACCCGGTCGCCCGGTCTGAAACGGCGCACCCCTTTGCCGGCCTCCATGACTTCGCCGATGGCTTCGTGGCCGACGCTGAAGCAAGGGGTTTCGTTTCCGGGAAACGGTTGGCCGTGGTAGATATGCAGATCGCTGCCGCAGATGCCGCACGCTTCCATGCGCACCACGATGTCGTCGTCGTCTTCCAGCCTGGCATCCGAAACCGTTTCATAGTGAATGGTTCGTGGACCCGCGTAACAGAGCGCCTTCATAGATCGTCCGCGTCACAGGTGGTAAACGGCGTCAGGCGGCCAACCATCTAACGGCTCTCCATCCAGTTCTGGGCGCGTTCGAACAGGCGGAGCGTGGCGGCATGCAGCGACAGGCCGACATCCATGGGCGCCTTGCCGGCGCAGGCGCGGGCGTAGCTGCCTTCGAGCAATATGCCGAGCTTGTAGCAGGCGAGTACCGTGTACCAGCGCAGGTCGGACAGGTCTCGCCGGCTGGTCTGCGCATAGCGCTCGATCAGTTCGTCGGCGTGGACAAAGTGGTCCCAGGGCGAGGCTTCGAGCTTGGGGACGATGCTGGCGCCGCCCGCGTCGGGCCAGGTGGCGATCAGCCAGCCCAGATCGATCAGCGGATCGCCGATGGTGGCCAGTTCCCAGTCCACGATTGCCGCCAGTTCCGGACGCTCGTGCTGGAACATGACGTTGGCCAGGTGATAGTCGCCATGCACGATGCCAGGCTGGAAAGTAGCCGGCTTGTTCGCTTCCAGCCAGAGTCCCACGGATTCGGTCCCCGGGATGCCGGCCGGGCCGGGCCAGCCTGGATAGTCGCGATAGCCTTCGAGTTGGGACCGCCAGCGGCCCACCTGTCGTTCGAGGTAGCCTTCGATCTTGCCGAAATCGGCGAGGCCCACGGCAACGTAGTCGACCGCGGCGAGTTCGGCGATCGCTTCTGCCATGGCCAGCCCGATCTGTTGCCGGTAGCCGGCATGCTCGACGAAGGGGGCAGGCAATGGCCCGGTGGGGGTGAAACCTTCCACTGGTTCCATCAGGTAAAACCCGGCACCGAGGATCGTCTTGTCGTCACAGCCGGCGATCAGGCGCGCATGGGGGACCCGGGTGCCGGCCAGGGCGCCCAGCACCCGGGCTTCCCGCTGCATCGTTGCCGTGCCGTCCATGCGCGGGTGCTGAGGAGGACGGCGCAGGACGAATTGCCGGTCGCCGCGCCGGAAGCGCAGCAGCAGATTCTGGGTGCCGCCGGTCAGGGGCCGAGCATCGGCAATCGCTCCTTGCGCCAGGCCCCGGCTGTCCATCCACGCAGCGAGTCGATCGACATCGACGAGTTCCTGCCAAGCTTCGCGCGCCATTCCGCTCTCCCGGTCAGCGCAGCGTGAGGCCGCCATCCACCGGGATGGTCTGGCCGATCACGTACGAGGCGAGGGGCGATGCCAAGAACAGGGCGACGCCGGCCACTTCCTCCGTGCTGCCCAGGCGGCCCAGGGGGATCTGCGAACACATCGCGGCGACGCGCTTGGGATGATCGGTGGTGACCTTGGTCATCTTGGTGGGCACCATGCCGGGAGCGATGCCGTTGACCCGGATGCCCTCGGGTGCCCAGGCGTCGGCGAGGTTGCGGGTCAGACCCATGGCGCCGGTCTTGGAGGCGCCGTAGGCCGGGTTGCCGCGGGTGGAGTGGAAGGCGGACGAAGAACTGATGACGATGACCGAGCCGGCGCTGGCCTGGAGCATGTCGTGGAAACGATCGCAACAGTCCATCAGGCTGTTCAGGTTCACTTCGACCACCTTTCGGAAACTCTCGGGCTGGAATTCGGCCCGGTCGTAGAGCACGATGCCCTGGCTCAGGACCAGCACGTCGAGCCGGTCGAAAGCCGGCTGGTAGTGCCGGATGCTGGCGGGAGAGGACAGGTCCACCTGCGCATAGTGCAGCCCGGCCAGATCCGAGTCCGGGGAATCACCATAGGCGCCGGCATCGGCCCGCGTGCCCCAGACATGGACGCTTGCCCCTCGGGCCCGGAACGCCTGGGCGATGGCGTTGCCGATCCCGCTAGATCCCCCCACTACCAGTACCGTCTTGCCGGAAAAATTGAGTTCCTGTGTCATCTGAAGGTCTTCCAAGATTGCGGAGTGCCATGATCGATGGGCAGGCTGCCCGGGAATCATGCTTCCCGATTGCTGATTGGCACCTAGTGTGAGCAGAAAGAAGCGGGCGGGCATCGTCGGATCGGACAGTTTGTTTCAGCGGTACTTGTGGGAGCATCTCGGTAAGTTCCCATCCATCCGGTCCTGCAACGGTCGTTGCCGATTCCGCCGCCTAGTGAGGAGAATCATGCTTGCCTTGCGTTCCCTGTTGTTTGCGATGTTCCTTGTGATCGTCACGCCGCCCTGTGCGATCCTGGGCGTACTTGCCCTTCCGTTGCCGTCCTCCGTGCGCCGTCGCATCGTCGTCAGCTGGGCGCCGCTGGTGATCTGGTTCGCGTGGCATCTGCTGGGCATCCGCTATCGGGTGATCGGACGCGAGAACATTCCCGCCGAACCGGCCGTGATCCTGTCCAAGCATCAATCGGCGTGGGAAACGATGGCGCTGCAGGTGATATTTCCGCCGCTATGTTTCGTATTCAAGCGTGAGTTGCTGAAAGTGCCCTTCTTTGGCTGGGGGCTTGCCTTGACCTCCGGCATCGCGATCGATCGGGGCGCTGCCAAGGACGCGCTGACCCAGGTCGTCGAGCAGGGGCGGGCGCGTCTTGCCGAAGGCTTCTGGGTCGTGGTTTTTCCCGAGGGGACGCGGGTCGAGCTCGGGGCGACGCGCCGCTACCAGCCGGGCGGCGCCAGGCTCGCGCAACAGGCGCAGGTACCCGTGGTCCCGGTCGCGCACAATGCCGGCGAATTCTGGCGGCGTGACACCTGGCTGAAGACGCCCGGTGAAATCATCGTCAGCATCGGCCCCGCCATCGCGCCCGGGGACATGGATGCCAACGAAATCAATTTGGTTGCCAGAAATTGGATTGAAGCAGAGATGCGCAGACTGTTTCCGCATCATTATGCGGCAACGATTCCTCAGGCTGCGGCAAGCTGATGCCTTGCGAAACCGGCGCCTGGATGGCTGCATCAGGGCAGTATTCGCGGGTCTGCGGAATTCGGAAGAGATTGCTCAATCAGTCACCGGCTCGGATACTTTAAATATAAATATCATGCATCGAGCCCTGATAGTCGAGGAGATAGACAGCAAGACAGCAGCAGTTCAAGGAATTGGAGGACGAGATAAAATATGTCAAATAATTCAGAAATCGATTCAAATGAATCGCCGGTGCAATTGCCCGGCATCGTCCGGCGGGCGAAACTGGCCGCGCCATCGGCGGCCTATCGACCGGTCGCGAGACGCAAGATCGCCGAATTGGTGGCGCGCTCCGCCGATACCCGGCTGATCCTGTTCCGGGCGCCCGCCGGTTTCGGCAAGACCACCGCGATGCGCCAATACCTCGATCACCTGCAGGCCGACGGCCGGCGGGTGGCTTGGCTGACCCTGGATTCCCTCGACGACGATTTCCGTCGTTTCCTAACCCACCTCATCGCAGTCTTCGATCAGGTGTTGCGGCCGGCGGGCAGCCATGACGAGCACCAGGTTTCGACCGGCGTGACGCCCGGGGTCGATCAGTTGGCGCTGAAGCTGGTCGATAGCGTGGCCGATTGCGAACATCCGTTCACGCTCTTCATCGACGAATTCGAATCGGTATCCAATCGCTCCATCGACGACCTGCTTCGGGTCATCATCAGTCGCCTGCCGCCCGGCGGGCAATTGGCGATCGCGTCGCGC
The DNA here is from genome assembly GCF_001190925.1 of Azoarcus sp. CIB. Taxonomy (NCBI): domain Bacteria; kingdom Pseudomonadati; phylum Pseudomonadota; class Betaproteobacteria; order Rhodocyclales; family Zoogloeaceae; genus Azoarcus; species Azoarcus sp. CIB. Next base: position 2,766,202 of record NZ_CP011072.1, on the reverse strand, counting down.
GAGACGCCCAACCTGCAACTCGGCCGCCTGCGCGCCCAAGGGCAACTGGTGGAAGTGGACCAGATGTGGCTGCGCTTCTCCCGCGAGGAAACCGAATTCTTCCTGCGTACCCAGAGAGGCTTGAAGCTCTCGGCAGAAGGCGTCGCCAAGCTCTACGGCGATACGGAAGGCTGGCCCGCGGTGCTGTGGCTGGCCTCGATGGCGCTGGAAAACCGGCAAAACCCGGAATCCTTCATCGCCACGTTTTCGGGGTCGAATTCGGCCGTGGCCGAATACCTGGCCGAGGCTGTTCTTTCCAATCAACCGGAAGACATGCAGAGTTTTCTGCTCAAGAGCAGCATTCTCGGCGAACTCAACAAATCCCTGTGCGACGCCGTGTGCGGCCGTGACGACAGCGATCAGGTCTTGATCCGCCTGGCACATTCCAACGTTTGCGTCACGACCCTGGATGGCGGCGAGCGGAACCTCTACCGCTATCACGGTCTTTTTGGCGCTTTCCTGCGCGGCCAACTGGAGCGGCTCTATCCCCAGGAAATTTCCGCCCTCCACCTGACCGCCGCCAAGTGGTACGAAGCGGAAGGGCGGCCCATTCCGGCGATCGAGCACGCGCTGGCTTCGGGGATGACCGAATATGTCCTGTCGCTCATCGCGTCCCGCAGCAACAGCCTGCTTTTCGAAGGCCGCTTCCGGCTATTGGCGCGCTGGCTCGACGCCTTGCCGACCGAGTCGCTGCGGCTCAAGCCGCGTTTGCGCCTTGCCCATATCTGGGCGCTGACCTTCACCCGGCGAGGCGCCGAGGCGCTGCGGCGCCTGGATGCGCTTGAAGGCGACAAGGCTGTGCTCCCGGCCAGCGAGGGCTTGTCCAATGAAATCGATGCCCTGAGACCCTATATCCTGGCGATTCTGGATCGCCACGAGGAAGGTTTCTGGCTGGCGGAGGAGGCGGTCCACGCGGTTGTCCACCGGGACAGCTTTTGCTATGCCATCCTCACCACGACGCTGGCGACGTGGCGGGTTGCCGCCAATCGCTATGCCGACGCGATCGAACTGCTGACCCGTTCGAATCCGGAGGGCGAAAGCCGGAGCACGACCTTCCCCATCGTATACACGATGTGCCTGCAGGGGCTGGTGAGCCTGGCACAAGGCCGGGTGCGGGAGGCCATCGCGCATTTCCGCGTGGCGCTGGGCGAGGCCGAAGTTGCTTTCGGCAGCCGCAGCGTCGGGCGCTCGATCGCGGCGGTCTATCTCGCAGAGGCCCTGTACGACATCGACGAGCTGGACGAGGCGGAGCAGTTGCTGGCGCTCTATCTTCCGATCGTGCGGGAGTACGTCCTGCCCGATCAACTGATCATCAGCCACGTCATTTACGCCCGCATCGCCCACGACCGCGGCGATCTCGACCACTGCTACCACTATCTGAGCGAACTGGAATACTTTGGTCGGCACAACAACTTGCCGCGCGTGATCGCGTCCGCCCAACTGGAAAGGGCCAGGATGGCCTTGCTCAGAGGCGACCTGGCAGACGCCAGGAATCAATGCGAACGTGCCGAATACCCGGCGGCGTGGGCCAGCCTGCGCGGCATGATCATGCCGGCCAACGATCTGGAAACCACGGAACTGTGTCGCTTCCGCCTGTTCGTGCATGGCGGCGGCGATGCGGAAATCATCGATGCGATCAAGGCCGAGATCCGCTCGGCCCAGAACCATTCCCGGAACCGCCGCGTGCTGAAGCTGAAGATTCTGCTGGCCAAGGCGCTGCACATGTCCGGCCAGGTTCGGCTGGCGATGCGGATGATCCAGGAATGCACGGAGACGGCGTGCAACGAGGGCCTGGTTCGCACCTTCCTGGAAGAGGGCGCCCCCATCGTCGAACTGCTGCGCGAACTGCGCCTGGCCCGGCAGGTGGAAGGCAAGGAGCAGGGCGACGAACTAGCTTTGTTCATCGATCGGATTCTGCAGCGGGCCGGATGCAGGCTGGAACCCGCGGGCAGCGAGGACGAGGTGGTCGATGCCGCAGCCTCGCTTTCGGCGCGTGAATTGAACATCCTGGAGTTCGTGTCCTTCGGCCTGTCGAACAACGCCATCGCCGAAAAACTGTTCGTCACCGAGAGCACGGTCAGATCGCACCTGCGCAAGATCAACGCCAAGCTCGGCGCCGGCAACCGGACCCAGGCGGTGAACATGGCCCGGCGCCAGGGGTGGATCCGCTGATATTCCTCCCCTCCGGCGCCGCCGGGTATTCAGCCCTGGCCGATGTTGCCGGCGCTGAAACTGCGGTCCTCGCTGTAGATGCCGCCGAAGGGGAACAGGCCGGGTCCCCACGCCAGCAGGCCGCCGTCGATGAGCAGGGTCGTTCCGGTGCAAAAGCGCGATTCGTCGCTCGCCAGGAACACTGCGGCATGAGCGATGTCCTCGGGCAGGCCGACCGAGGGCCAGGGCAGGCGGCCTTTCATGAAGGCGAGCATTTCCTGCTCGTTTTTTGCGCCGCGGATCAGGGGCGTAAAGATTCCTCCCGGTGCGATGTTGTTGACCCGGATGCGGGCCGGGGCGAGTTCGACGGCGGCGCTTTGAGTCAGGTTGACGACCCCTGCCTTCGCTGCGGAATAGGCGGCCGGCCCGCTGCCGGCGTTCAGCCCGGCGGTGGATGATGTGTTGATGATCGAGCCGCCGCAGCCTTGGCGTTTCATGGCATTGCCGGCGTGCTTGATGCCGAGGAAGACCGAGCGCAGCAGCAGGGCAATGGTTCGGTCCCAATCCTCGATCGGCGTTTCGGTGACAGGGGCCATGGTTCCGCCCGCGCCCGCATTGCTGAAAAAACAGTCGAGCCGGCCGAAATCGTCCAGGGCCAAGGCAACCGCCGCTTCGATGTCTTCCTCGCGGGAAACGTCGGTACGCAGGAAACGAATCGATTTGGCGTGTCCCTTTTGCGCGGCCAAAGCCAGCGTCTCCTCGGCGGTGACGGGGTTGAGGTCGGCGATGACGACCTGGGCGCCCTGGTCGAGGAAGAACAGCGCCGAAGCGCGCCCTATGCCGCTGGCGCCGCCGGTGATGACGGCGACCTTGTCCTGCAGGCGGCCGCGTGTTCCTGTTGCTGTTTCCATGTTGTTAGCCATGCTTCCTCCTCATCGTTGAATTCGCTTCAGATGATCCCTGCGGCGGCAAGGTCGGCCAGTTCGGCGGGAGAGAAACCCGCCTCGGCCAGAACTTCCCGGGTGTGCTGTCCGGCGCTTTCCGGCAGGCGGCCCGCGCTGCCGGGCGTGCGGCTGAAACGGGGGGCGGGCGCCGGCTGGGCGATGCCGTCGATGTCGATGAAGGTATTGCGCGCGCGGTGGTGCGGATGCGCCAGGGCCTGGTCGAAGTCGAGCACGGGGGCGAAGCAGGCATCCGTTCCCTCCAGCAGGGCGCGCCATTCATCCTGGCTGCGGCGTAGGAATATCCGGCACAGCTTTTCCCGCAATTCCGGCCAGGCTTGCTTGTTCCATTGGTCGGCAAAGGCCGGATCATCGATTTGGCACAATTCGAGCAGCAGGCGATAGAACTGGGGCTCGATCGCGCCGATGGCGATATGGCGACCGTCGGCGCATTCGTAACAGCCGTAGAAGTGCGCGCCTCCGTCCAGCAGATTGTCGGCCCGTTGCCTGCTCCACTGCTCCCTGGCGCGCATGCCGTAATACATGCTGGCAAGGCTGGCGGTGCCGTCCGAGATGGCGGCATCGATCACCTGTCCCTGGCCCGAGGTTTTCGCTTCGAGCAGGGCGCAGACGATGCCGAACGCGAGCATCATGCCGCCGCCGCCCATGTCGCCGACCAGATGCAGGGGCGGCGTCGGGGGGCGATCGGCATAACCCATGGCGCCCAGGGCGCCGCTGATCGCGATGTAGTTGATGTCGTGCCCGGCGGTGTGGGACAGCGGCCCCTGCTGGCCCCAGCCCGTCATGCGGCCATAGACCAGGCGGGGGTTGCGCGCCAGGCAGATGTCGGGTCCCAAGCCGAGGCGCTCCATCACGCCGGGACGAAAGCCCTCGATCAGGACGTCGGCGGTTTCCACCAGGCGCAGTACCAGCCCGGCGGCGCCTTCCTTCTTCATGTCCAGCGCGACCGAACGGCGCCCCCGGTCGGTCACGGTCCGCTTCAGCTTGTCGAAGTCGCTTTGGGCGGCCGAGGGTTTGCGTTCGATGCAGATGACGTCGGCGCCCATGTCCGCCAGCATCATTCCACAGAAGGGCCCGGGGCCCAGTCCGGCCATCTCGACGACGCGAATGCCATGCAGGGGGCCAGCCATGTGTGCTCCATTGGAAATAGTCGATGTGCCTTTGTATGCCGGCCGCCCCGTTGCGGCATCGGCGGATGCGACGATTCGGAGCGCGCGCTGATCGAACACATCGACTTCAACATGATGTATCGCTGGTTCGTCGGGCTGAGCATGGACGAACCGATGTGGGACCACTCGACGTTTAGCGCCAATCGAGACCGCCTGCTCAAGGAGAACATCATGCGGCGCTTCTTCGATGGCGTCCTGGCCCTCACGGAGTGGGCCGATTTGGTGTCCGACGAGCACTTCAGCGTGGACGGCTCGCTGCTGCGTGCTTGGGACTCGGGCAAGAATATGGCTGCGCGGGATGGTTTCGATGAGCCGCCGGGGCCGGATTAGGGACGAAGCCCGGAAGTCGATTTTCGGGGCAAGAAGCGCTCGAACAAGCCCCATGTTTCGCGCACGGATCCCATGGCGTTGCTGGCAACCAAGACACCCGGCGTGGCTTGGCTGAGCCACCACGCACGCCCTCGGTGAGAGCCGCAACGGTCCGGTCGTCGATGTGCACACGACGCAGGCGACCGGCACGGCCGAGTGAGAAGCGGCGCTCACAATGCTCAAGCGCAGTGTAGAACGCGGGGGTGGATACACGCCTACCGTGGCCGCCGATCGCGGTTACGACGTCGCAGATTTCCTTGAACAGGTCGAGCTGCGCGACATCCCGCCGCATGTCGCAGCCAAGACCCGTGACAGCGCTGTGCCCGAACATGTCAAGGCAATGGAGGGATACGCTGTCAGTCTGCGCCGCCGCCAGGGCCGCCGCAGCTCGCACATAGCATGAGCCCTAGAGAAAGCCGTTGACGATCATGCTCTTGCGCACTCCCCTGTTCACTCGCGCCTGTTTTGTGTAGTTTCCTTGCTTTTTGGGCGGGCGATGGAAGCACACAAGGTGGCGGCGATGGTCGAGGTATTCGAGGGGCTCAAGGACTGGCGCAATGCGCAAAGTGCCGCAATCAAGTTGGTGTATGTTATGTCGTTTCGACAATCGGTAGAAGTCGTGCGAGTCGCAGCGGGCTCCGGGAGGACGGACTGAGCACATGCGGAAATGGCAGGAGTGAATCGCATTCCTGCCAGTTCGTCGGCTTGCCTTGAGCGTCCGTTCCAGGCCGAGTACTTGTCGTCCGACCTTCGCCGCTAGACCATCCCGTCTGACGTGCCCGTGACCGCCGCGCCGCTCAGCTCCCGCAAGCCTGTATCAGGAACTGCCTGAACGCGTCGGCGGGTCGTTCCAGCGCGCCGTCGTGCCTCCAGATCAGCCCGACTTCCATGTCGGGTACCACATCGAGGATGGGGCGGGCCTCGATCTTCTTGCCTTCCAGCGACCACGGCCGGTACACCATGTCCGACAGGATAGTGACGCCGAAGCCGTGCGCGACGAGCCCGCGCAGCGCTTCGACCGAACCGGTGCGAAACGCGATGTCGGGCTGAATGCCCTTGGCTGCCCAATAACGCTGCGTCGACAGTTCGCCTTCATCGACGGTGACCTGGATGTAGGGATAGGCAGCGACGTCGGCGAGGGCCGCGTTGTCTTTCTGCAGGAGCGGGTGGGCGGCCGAAGTCCATAGCTGGCGGCGGGAGCGCAGCAGCACGTGGTGGCCGAAGCGTTCGCGCTCGACGACGTTGGACAGGATCACCACGCCCAGCTCGATGTCGCCGGCCGCGACCCCGGCTTCGATCGCTTCGCGGTTCATGTCGTTGAGGTCCAGTTCGACGTCCGGATAATTCGCGCGAAAGCGGGCGAGTAGCGGGGGCAGGAAATATCCGAGCACGGTGTAGGAAGCACCGATGCGGATCGCGCCTTTCAGGTGGTGGGCCTGGAAGCGCGGTTCGCGCAGGGCGTCTTCGAGCGAGTCGAGGATGTCGCGCGTGCGTCGATAGAAGCCGTGCCCCTCCGCGGTGAGGCCGACGCCGTGCGGCTTGCGGTCGAACAGGCGTACGCCCAGCGATTCTTCCAGGAGCAGCACCGCATTGGTGATGGCCGATTGCGAGACGTGGGCGCGTGTGGCGGCCATCGAGAACTGGCCGGTCTCCGCGGCGGCGATGAAGTAGCGCAGCTGGCGCAGGGTGACGTTGTTGTCGACCGGCATCCGTTTTCCTAATACCAGAACTCAGTATTGGTGATTTTACGATACATAGACAGATTCGTACTATGTGTCGATATAAATAGAGGGTCTGGAGGGGATGATGAACTCACCGTTGTCTGCCGAGGCGAGAGATGCACTGCTTTCGGTCACGCTGGAGGACAAGTACACCCAGGAGTCCGGACGCATCTACCTGAGCGGTACGCAGGCCTTGGCGCGCCTGCCCATGCTGCAGAAGGAGCGCGACCGGCGCGCCGGGCTGAACACCGGCGGCTACATTTCGGGCTATCGCGGCTCGCCGCTGGGTGGGCTGGACATGGCGCTGTGGAAGGCGAAAAAGCATCTTGCCTCCCATGACGTAGTCTTTCAGCCCGGCCTCAACGAAGACCTCGCCGCGACCGCCGTCTGGGGCACGCAGCAGGTGAATCTCTACCCCAACGCCCAACGCGACGGGGTATTCGGGATGTGGTACGGCAAGGGGCCGGGCGTGGACCGCTCGGCCGACGTGCTGAAGCACGCGAACGCCGCAGGGACCTCGCCCCATGGCGGCGTGCTGATGCTCGCCGGCGATGACCATGCGGCGAAGTCGTCGTCGGTCGCGCATCAATCGGAGCACCTGTTGATCGCCTGTGGCATTCCGGTGCTGTACCCGGCGAACGTGCAGGAATATCTCGACTTCGGCCTGCATGGCTGGGCGATGAGCCGCTACTCGGGATTGTGGGTGTCGATGAAGTGCGTCACCGATGTCGTCGAGTCGACCGCATCGGTCGAGATCGACCCGGACCGCCTGCAGATCGTCATTCCGGATGGCTTCGCAATGCCTGACGGCGGGCTCAATATCCGCTGGCCGGATACGCCGCTCGCGCAGGAAGCGCGCATGCTCGATTACAAGTGGTATGCGGCGCTCGAATACGTCCGCGCGAACAAGCTCAACCGTATCGTGATCGATTCGCCCGACGCGCGCTTCGGGATCATGGCGGCAGGCAAAGCCTATCTCGACGTGCGTCAGGCGCTGGCGGACCTGGGTCTGGACGACGACGCCTGCCGACGCATCGGTATCCGCCTGTTCAAGGTGGGCTGCGTGTGGCCGCTCGACGCCCACGATGCGCGCGCGTTTGCGACCGGACTGGAAGAAATCCTGGTGGTCGAGGAGAAGCGCCAGATTCTCGAGTACGCCCTCAAGGAAGAACTGTACAACTGGCGCGACGACGTCCGCCCGCGCGTCTACGGCAAGTTCGACGAGCGCGACAACTCGGGGGGCGAGTGGTCGGTGCCGCGTGGGCAATGGCTGCTTCCGGCGCGCTACGAGCTGTCGCCGGCGATCATCGCCAAGGCCATCGCGGCGCGACTGGAGCGGGTGGGGCTGCCCGAGGACCTTCGCGCCCGCGTGTTCGCGCGTATCGATGTCATCGAGGGGAAGGAGCGCGAAGCGGCGCGGCCTCGCGTGACCGTCGAGCGCAAGCCCTGGTTCTGTTCGGGCTGTCCGCACAACACGTCCACCCGCGTGCCGGAAGGCTCGCGCGCGCTCGCCGGCATCGGTTGTCACTACATGGCGATGTGGATGGACCGGCGCACCGAGACTTTCACGCAGATGGGCGGGGAGGGCGTGAGCTGGCTCGGCCAGATGCACTTCTCGGGCGACAAGCACGTCTTCGTGAACCTCGGTGACGGCACCTATTTCCATTCGGGCCTGCTCGCCATCCGCGCGGCGATCGCCGCCAAGGCGACCCTCACTTACAAGATCCTCTACAACGACGCGGTCGCGATGACGGGGGGGCAGCCGGTCGACGGGGTGCTGACGGTGCCGCAGATCGCGCAGCAGGTGAGCGCCGAAGGTGCTAGCCGGGTCCTGATCGTGAGCGACGAGCCGGAGAAGTACGCGATGCGCGCCGGTCTGCCGGATGCGGTGACGGTGCACCATCGGGATGAGCTTGACGCGTTGCAGCTCGAGCTGCGCGAGAGTTCGGGGGTGTCGGTCCTGATCTACGATCAGACCTGCGCCACCGAGAAGCGCCGCCGCCGCAAGCGCGGCGATTACCCTGATCCGGCCCGCCGCGCATTCATCAACCCGGCAGTCTGCGAGGGTTGTGGCGACTGCTCCGTGGTCTCCAACTGCCTGTCGGTGGAGCCACTGGAAACGCCGCTAGGCACCAAGCGCAAGATCAATCAGAGCGGCTGCAACAAGGATTTCTCCTGCCTGAAGGGTTTTTGCCCGAGCTTCGTGACCGCCGAGGGCGCGCAATTGCGCAAGCCCGCAGCGCGCGAGTCGGCGCCGGTGACTGCCGCGGAGGCGCTGCCTGAACCCGCACTGCCCGGGCTGGACAAACCCTGCGGTATCGTCGTGACGGGGGTCGGCGGAACCGGGGTGGTCACGATCGGTGCGCTGTTGGGCATGGCGGCTCATCTGGAACAAAAGGGCGTCACCGTGCTCGACATGACCGGGCTCGCGCAGAAGGGCGGGGCGGTGTTGAGCCACGTGCAGATCGCGGCGACCCCGGCGGCCATTCACGCCACCCGGATCGCTACCGGCGAGGCCGACGTGCTGATCGGCTGCGACGAGATCGTCTCGGCTTCGGCCGAAGCGCTCTCCAAGGTTCGTCAGGGACGCACGCGAGCGGTGGTCAATAGCGCGCAGACCCCGGCGGCGGAGTTCCTGTCGAATCCCGACTGGAAGTTTCCGGGGGCGGCGGCCGAGGGCGACATCCGCGCCAGTGTGGGCGATGCCTGTGAATTCATCGACGCGAACGCGCTTGCACTGCGGCTGCTCGGCGACACGATCTACGCCAATCCGCTCGTGCTGGGGTTCGCGTGGCAGAAAGGCTGGATTCCGGTCGGCAAGGCGGCACTGCTGCGCGCGATCGAGCTGAATGGCGTCTCGGTCGAAAAGAACCGGCAGGCGTTCGAGTGGGGACGGCTTGCGGCACACGACGCGGGAAAACTGCCGGTGGCCGACGCTTCGGGGCGGGGTGAGGCGGTGGTGCTGGCTATGCCGGAGTCGCTGGACCGGCTGATCGAACGCCGCGTCAGGCTGCTCACCGATTATCAGAATGCCGCCTATGGCGAGCGATACCGAAAGGCCGTGGCGCGGGTGCGAGAGGCCGAGCGAGCGGTGGTCGGACAAGGCCGACTCGCCCTGACCGAGGCTGTCGCGCGCAACCTCGCGAAGCTCATGGCGTACAAGGACGAGTACGAGGTGGCGCGGTTGCACAGCGCGCCCGAATTCCTCGCCCAGTTGCGCGAACAGTTCGAGGGCGAGCTCGGCCGGGATTACCGGCTCAACTTCCACCTCGCGCCACCCCTGTTCGCGAAGCGTGGCGTTGACGGCCTGCCCCAGAAGCGCGCCTACGGTCCGTGGATGATGCGTACCTTCCGCCTGCTCTCCCGCTTCAAGGGCCTGCGTGGCACCGCCCTGGACCCCTTTGGCAGGAGCGCGGAGCGGCGCCAGGAGCGCGAACTGGTGAAGGACTATTTCGTCTTCATCGACCGCATCTGCGACGGCCTGTCGCGAGACCGGCTGGATGTCGCGATCGAGCTTGCGCGCGTCCCGGAACAGATTCGTGGCTATGGCCACGTCAAGGAACGCAGCATGGCCGGCGCGACCAAGCGTCGCGAAGAGCTGCAGGCCCGGTTCGAGGCTGGCCGGTCGGAACGGGCAGCCTGAAGTGCGCCGGACAACAACATCGAGGCGCTCGCGCCCTTGATGGTCGTACGGCGCGAATCAACCAGCAATCGACAACAAGGAGACTCATGAAGATCCTGGTACCCGTCAAGCGCGTGCTTGACTACAACGTGAAGGCCCGCGTGAAAGCGGACGGTTCGGGCATGGACCTCGCCAACGTGAAGATGGCCATGAACCCCTTCGACGAGATCGCGGTGGAAGAGGCTGTGCGGCTGAAGGAAGCCGGCATCGCGACCGAAGTGGTGGCGGTGAGCTGCGGCGCGGCGGTGTGCTCCGAAACCCTGCGTGCGGCGATGGCAATCGGGGCCGACCGCGGCATCCTCGTCGATTGTGGTGAACTGAACGACGCCGAGCTGCAGCCGCTCGCCGTCGCCAAACTCCTGAAGGCCCTGTGCGACACGGAAGCCCCGCAGCTGGTGATCTGCGGCAAGCAGGCGATCGACGACGACGCGAACCAGACCGGCCAGATGCTCGCAGCCCTGATGGGCTGGCCGCAGGCCACCTTTGCATCGAAGCTGTCAGTGGACGGGAACCTTGCCACGGTCACGCGCGAGATCGACGGCGGCCTCGAAACCCTCGAGATGACGCTGCCCGCGGTCGTCACCACGGATTTGCGCCTCAACGAGCCGCGCTACGCGACGCTGCCCAACATCATGAAGGCGAAAAAGAAGCCGCTCGAGACCGTGAAGCCCACGGATCTGCGAGTCGATGTGGCTCCGCGTCTGGCGATCCTGAAAGTGGCCGAGCCGTCCAGGCGCAGTGCCGGCGTGCTGGTTCCGGATGTCGCGACGCTGGTCGATAAACTGAAGAACGAAGCAAAGGTGATCTGATGGCCGTCCTCGTCATTGCGGAACACGACAACCAGTCGATCAAGACCGCGACTCTCAACGCCGTGACCGCCGCGCAGGCGGTCGGAGCGGACATCCACGTCCTGGTCGCGGGCAGCGGCTGCTCCACCGCCGCCCAAGCCGCCGCCGCCATCAGCGCCGTCGCGAAGGTGTTGGTATGCGACGCGGCCCAGTACGAAGCACAGACCGCCGAGAACGTTGCCGAGCTCGTGCGTGCGCTCGCCGCCGACTACAGTCACGTCTTCGCCGCGGCAACCAGCGCCGGGAAGAACATGCTGCCGCGCGTCGCCGCACTGCTCGACGTCGCGCAGATCTCCGACATTGTCGCGGTCGAATCGGCCGACACCTTCGTGCGACCGATCTACGCCGGCAATGCGCTAGCGACCGTCAAGAGCACCGACCGCGTGAAGGTCGTGACCGTGCGCACCGCGGCGTTCGACGCCGCGCCGCTCGGCGGCTCCGCGCCGATCGAGGTCGTGCCCGCCGCGAAGGACCTGGGCCTGACCCGTGTCGTCGGCCGCGAACTCACGAAGAGTGAGCGCCCCGAACTCGGTGCCGCCAAGATCATCGTCTCCGGTGGCCGGGGGCTGGGTAACGGCGAGAACTACCGCACCCTGCTCGAGCCGCTCGCGGACAAGCTAGGCGCCGCGCTCGGAGCGAGCCGCGCCGCGGTCGACGCGGGCTTCGTCCCCAACGACTTCCAGGTCGGCCAGACCGGCAAGATCGTCGCGCCCCAGGTCTACATCGCGATCGGCATCTCCGGCGCCATCCAGCATCTGGCGGGCATGAAGGATTCCAGGCTGATCGTCGCGATCAACAAGGACCCCGAGGCGCCGATCTTTCAGGTTGCGGACTACGGCCTTGTAGCGGATCTGTTCGCCGCGGTTCCCGAACTGACAGCGAGCCTTTGATCTGCAGGTCATGCCGATTCGCTGGCCGTGATGCCAACCCGTTCCCGTTGGATTCTTCGGTGGCAGCTATTCCTCTCCCGCTGCAATCCCTGCCGAAGATCCCTTCGCCCATCGGTCGCAAACCGGTGGGTTTTTTTTATTCAACCACGCCAGGGATACGGCAAAAAATCCTTGCGCTCGTTCAGGGTATTGTCTAATCTTGAACACAAGCACATATAGTGTGCAAATACAAAAATCGCCCGATAGAGGCGCACCTTCGACAGGAGGAGACATCATGGCTCTCAGAACACTCGGCATCAGCGCCGTCGCGGCGGCGTTGCTGACCGCTACCGACGGTTCCTTCGTTTCGCTGCACCCCCCAGGTGTCACCCAGGCGTGTGCTTCAGCTCCATCGTGCGATGGGACGATGGAGAGTCACGCGTATGCGGTGTCACATCTCTATGCGCACATGCCGATGAACGAGTTCGTCGGCATGTTGTTGATGCACCGCTAAGTGTAGAGGGGACGTCAATGCGTCCCCGGCCGCGCCGGAACGCTGCGGAAGGTCCTTGCGACCGCTTTCAGGCGTCACGCTTCCGCAATGAAGCGGCGTGTGCGCGAGTTCCCGTCCGTGGTGAGGGCCTCCAGGCGGCGCTCGATGTCGCGGTCCTGCCGAGTGACACGGTCGCGCTGGCGCAGGTAGTCGAGCCACGAGTCCACCAGGAAGCGTTCGGCAAGACAATCCGTGTGTTCGAGATCCCTATAGAGGCGCCAGGCGATCGCCCCGTTTCGTCGGCGTGAGATGCCGAGTTCGTGGGCCGCGCGCACGAACTCCTCATGCCGCTCGGCCGGCACGTGGTAAGTGATTTCGACCGCAACCGGTCCCTGCTCATGGTCGGCCGGGCTGGCAGCGGGCCCCGTTTCCTGCGTGTCGGCGACGCTGAAATCGGACTCCGATCCCATTTGCATGCGAGCTCGTCCGGTCAGCATCAGCCCGGCCGCAATCGATCCGGCAGCAATCCACAGGCTTGCCCCGACGCCCATGCGTTCGGCGATCGCGCCCCACAATACGCCGCCCGCTGCCATCGCCCCCATGATGACGAGCAGGTATACCGACGCAACGCGAGCACGTACCCAGGCTGCGGCGGAGGTCTGGATCACGGTCCCGGTGGTGGTATTGACAGCCATCCACGCCATTCCTCCGACGAAGAGCAGTGCACTCATGACAAAGAGATTGTGTACCACCGGAATCAGCGCCGTGACGGCCATGAACAACAGGCCGCCGCCGGTCACGATGCGGCGCACGGAGAAACGACGATACAGTCGGGTGACCTGTAATGCCGCGATAACTGCGCCCGCGCCGAGACTGCCGAGGAGCAGGCTGAACCCGCCTGCAGCGAGCCCGAGCTGGTCACGGGCGACGAGTGGCAGCAATGCCCAGATCGCGCTGCCTGCGGTCACGAAAGCGAAGACCAGTCGCAGCGCGAGCCGCAGCTGCGCGGAATGCTGCATGTAACGTACGCCGCTGCGGATGCCGCTCCACAGCCGCTCGGGCGGCAGGCCGGGCCGCAGATCCGTGTCGGGCAGGGCGCGCAGCAGCCCCAGTGAGATCAAGAAACCGACCGCGACCACGACGAACAGCGTCGGGACGCCCGCGAATGCGATCAGTGCCCCCGCGGCGGCCGGTCCCACGACGCGCGCGATGTTGGGCGTGACCGTGGACAGGGCGATCGCTGCCGGTATCTGCCCCTTCGGCGCGCTGTCGATGTTGGCGGCAATCCACGCCGCCATGCCGAACGCGTTGCTGCACCCGAGCGCGAAGGTGAGGCCGAGGAGCAGCCAGGCGCCGATGCCGCCAGCCAGGGCCGTGGCTGCGAGCAGGCAGGCGCATGCGAGGGAACAGGTCTGGGTGATCAGAAGGAGGCGCCTGCGGTTGACCAGATCGGCGATCACGCCGCTCGGGAGCCCGAGCAGAAAGGCCGGCAGCGCCATCGCCGTCTGGACCAAGGACACCATGAGCGGCGAATCGGGCCGCAGTTCGGTCATCATCCAGGCGGCGCCGATGTTCTGCATCCACATCGACAGGTTGACCGCGATCGCCGCGATCCACAGCGCGCGAAACGGCCGATGGAGGAGAGGTGCCCACGCACCCGTGGCATTGCGCTCGACACTCACGGGCGGGGCACCGGCGGCGTCATGACTGGCCGGGCGTGCTCATGCGGGGCAGCGTCTGGTGCAGGTTGGCAATTCGCGAATACAGGCGTCGGTAGGTCTCGCGTTCGCGATGGTTGAAGCGCGCGTCGCCGTTCGGTCCGAAGGCCGCCACGATCTCCTTCCAGTCCTGTTCCGCGAGGTGGTCGCAGGCGCCCGGGATGATCGCCCGCTCCTCGAGTGCGATATGCCTGAGCTGCCCGAGGGCGAAGGCGTCGATGGCGCTTGCGAGCGTTTCTGCGTCGGGGTCGGGGGACGCCTGATAGTGGGCGACGGCCGCGCGCAGGGCAGCAAGTTGTCGGTCGCCATCCAGATGCTCCTGTTGCAGATCGTCGATGACCTGGTCGAGCGACGTCGTGCGCCTCCTGAGTGCCGCGAAGAGGTAGGCATCTTCCTTTGGATGGTGCAGTTTGGCCGGGAACTCGTCGAGGTAGGTGAGCATGCCGTCGAGCAGGCCGATATCCGCAGGTTTGCCGTCGCGCAGTCCGCCAGCGAGCATCCGCATGCCGTAGGACACTACCGCGATCGAGCGGTGCTCGTCCTTGATGATCGCGCAGACCTTCGTCATCGCCGGGTTCGGGTCATTCTTTTCGACCGACGACACGAGTACCGGGATGCGGCTACCAGCTAGCACCTTGAGCGTTTCCGAGGCGAGCATGACGCCGCCAATGCTGCGCGGCCCGTGCGATGCCATGAAGATCAGGTCGCAGCCCAGTTCCTTCGCGGCGGCGAGAATGGCCTCGTGCGGCCGGTTGCTCCGCCGGGTCACGCACTCGCAGTCGATGTCGCCCGCGCGCGCCGACACCTCGGCCTTGGCGAGGATCTCGCGGGCGCGCCCGCCGAAGTCGTCCTGATACAGGCCGGGGTCGAGAAGGTGGATCAGCGCACCGTCGTCGGTCAGAGAGGCGCCGGCATCCGGATCGGCATAGAAGAACGTGATGCGCGCCCCCACGCTGCGGGCGAACTGGACGGCCTGAGAGATCGTCTGGCTGGCGAGATGGGTACCGTCGGTCGGAACGAGGATATGGCTGTACATCGCGTGCTCCGGTGGCTGCATTCAGATGATGTCGATAGGGTGCGCGGTAGCGGCCGGCGCCGCAACCGGCGCGCGCAGTGCGGAACCCGGTTCGGCTGGTGCGCTAGCGGTCACTCAGCCCTTCGCGTGGAGAACCTCGGAGTCGAAGACCTCCTCCGGTGTGCGCACGCTGGGGCCGAGGATGGGTCCGACGATCTCATGACCCCAGGTAGAGAGCTGCTCCGGATTGAGTTCGAAGCCGTCATCGTGCCAGGGTTCGAGTTCGGTGATGCATTCGATCGCGAAGCCGGACGGCGTGAAGTGATAGAAGGACATGTGCGGGTCCTGCGAATGCTGTCCCAGCGTCATCATCATCTGCAGCCCGTTCTTTCTGACCAGATCGTAGGTTTCGCCGACGTCGCGAACCGAGCGCACGAAGAGGCCGATGTGCTGCACGCCGGCCTTGCCCGGGCCGAAACCGTAAGCGATGTCGTGGCTCGTCTTGTCGTTGAGCCTGGAGCGGAAGAACCCCGTCTTGCCCTTGCCGGCGCCCGAGCCGTACCAGTGCATGCCCATGATGCCGGTGAGGAAGTGTTCGAGTTCGGGCGTGTATTCGGGCGTGATCACGACGATGTGGCCCACGCCCCGTTCGCCGCAGACGAATCCGCCGTGCGGACGGCCCGGCACGAAGGAGCGCGGGCTCCATTTCTGGGCATAGAACAGCTCGTGCTGGTATCCGACCGGGTCACGGAAACGGATCAGCTCCTTCACGCCGCGTTTGTCGCACAGTTCCGGATCGCCGAAGCTGACCTCGACACCATGGCTGCGGAAGCGCTCGACGGCGGCGTGAAACTCCAGCTTGCCCTTGGCTTCCCAGCCGATGTAAGCGAGGCGGTCGATCTTGCCCGGATGGAATGCGAGCCGATGACGACGGTCATCGAGCTTGAAGTAGAGGGTGTCCGGATCCGCAGTCGGGGATGTCCCGATCTGAAAGCCCATGACCTTCGGGCCATATTCGCGCCAGGCATCGAGGTTCGCCGATTCGAACCCCAGGTAGCCGATACCGATGATGTCCATGCTGTCTTCCTCCTGTTTTGAGCGACCTGCGCCCGCGATTTGCACCGCGCTTTGCGCAGACTTCGGACTGTGCCGCAGGGGCACGACGTCCGTTCGCTCACTGTTGGGTTACGAACTTTCGGGCTCGTGCTCAGATTGCGAGCAGCCCCCCGTCGATGACGAGGTCCGAACCGGTCATGAAGGCGGCTTCGTCCGAGGCCACGTACAGGGCCAGCGACACGACTTCCTCGGGTTCCCCCGGCCGATTCTGCAGCACGCCATCGAGTAGCGCCCGGCGGGTGACGGGGTTCTCGACGAAGGCCGCGGTGCCGGGGGTCTTCACGAAGCCCGGACTGATGCTGACCGCGCGTATGCCGACCGGCGCCCCTTCGACCGCCAGCTGGCGGGTAAAGGAGACGACCGCACCCTTGGCGGCGCAGTGGGCGCTGATGCCTGCAACCTTTGAGCCGCCCCAGGCGGCGGTCGAGGCGATGTTGATGATCACGCCACCGCGCACGGCAAGGTGCTTCCACGCGTATTTGGTCGTGTAGAAGATAAGGTCGATCTCGTTCCGGATCGTGTAGTGCCAGTCAACGATCGAAAATTCCGCCACCGGTCCGAAACGCGCGGCCGATGCGTTGTTGTAGAGAACGTCGATGCGCCCGAACTGTTCCGCCGCGGACTCGACCCAGGTGCGGGCCTGTTCGTGGTCGCCGAGGTCCACCGGGGCGGAGCCGTGCAACTCGAATCCTTCGGCCTCGACCAGCCGGCGCGTTTCGGCGTGGGCCGCGGCATCCGTATCGCAACCCACCACCACGGCGCCCTCGCGCGCGAAGCGCAAGGCTGCGACACGACCCTGACCGCCGCCGGTGCCGGTGATCAGCGCTACTTTTCCTTCAAGACGATTCATTCGGATCTCCGCGAAGTGGGCGGTTCCAGCGCTTTTCGCGCTACCAGTCCGGCGAAGAGCTCAGGCGCCCGGTGCTTCGACACGGATCGCCTCGGCGGGGCAGGCGGCAGCCCCCTCGATCGCGGCCTCTTCCTGGCCGGCGGGGACGAACTCGCTGTCGAGATAGACGATGCCGTCGCCGTCCAGCTTGTACACGTCGGGGCACAGGGCCGCGCACAATCCGTAACCGCAGCAGCGGCTGCGATCGACAATAACCTTGTGAAGTTTTTCGTTCTGTTCGCTCATGGCGTGTCTCCTCATCTGCTCGGGGCCATCGAGGCCTGCGAGATGATTATGCACAGAAAACGAAAAAGTGTCACTATTTTTGCGGGGCGTGTCGCGGGGCCGCAAAAAGGGTTGTTCAATGACCGCCGGCAGCCCTCGCGACGACCCTCAAAACAACAGGTTCGACAGCTTGTCCGCGAGTTTGCGCACCTCGCCCCCGAGCTTGTCCGCGTCGGCCCCGATGTACTGGCCCCGGAACATCACCGCCGATACGGCAAAGGCAATGGCACCGGCGCGATCGCGCACGGGGGCCGCGATAGCCATGATGCCGGCGGAAAAGTAGCCGTCATCGATCGCCCACTGGTGTTCCCTGGCGAACTGCACCTGCTGGCAGTACTCGTCGAACTCCAGCGGTCGGGCCCAGCGGATCTTGTCGAATGCGGCGCGCATCGCGGTCGGGTCGAGATCCACCTCCGCCGCGAACAGTCTGCCGCTGGCGCCCATGAAGATGGGCAGGCGCTGACCGATCGCCATGTCGATGCGCAGATCGCTCGGGCTTGCCTCGGAACTCACCAGCACGATGCGGTCGTATCCCATCTGGCGCCACAGGGTGACCGTGACATGGAAGCGGGCGGCGAATTGTTGCAGGAGTGGGCGCGCGATATCGAGCCGCTGGCCTTGTGTTACGAGGTGTCCTACGAGTTTGGCGAGCCCCAGGCCGGGCGAATAGGTCTTCGACGCGGGATCGAAAGCAACCATGTCCTCGGCGGCCAGTGTGCGCAGGATGTTGAAGCAGGTACTGGGGTTGATCGACAACTGCCGGGCGATGTCCGCCGCGCGCTCCGGGGTGTCGGTCTCCGTCAGAAAGCGCAGGATCCGCACCGCATTGACGACAGGCTTGACGGTGACCCCGCTTGAAGACCGGCCCTCGGTTTCATCCTCTTGTGTCGTGTCCATCCCTTGTCTCCTCCGTCCGTCGTGCAGGCGTCCCGGTCGGCAAGCGGGAGACGTCTTCCTCGCGTGCGCCCTAGGCGAGGCGCCTTAGGAAGGGTGTCCATCCGTGAGCCGGAGAATCTGCACGCAAAACGGTTTTGTGTTTGCGTATTAGAATTAAATTCTGTCCGCAGAATACTACGGCGACGACGAAAAGGCGACAGCCGGGCGCGCTTAGGACAAGGGGAAATGGCCCTCAGGGTTTGAAGTAGCCCACCGCGACGATGTGGTCGCCGACGACTTCGAACAGCGTGTGCTTTTCCTCTGTTCTTTTCGTGACCGGGTTTTTCCACAGGTAGTCGAGTTCGCCTCGCGGTCGGTTCGCGGTCTGCTCGAGCATCTTGCGAACGATGGGCGTGCCGGCCTGGTCGTACAGGTCCCGGCCGTCGGAGCCGACCAGGCGCGGCATCGTGCCGTGGGCGACGAAGCGTCCCGATTTCCGGTCGATTACGAACACGTAGAGATCGTCCCGCACGAAGCGGCCTTCGATGCGGTTGAATTCGGCAATTGCGCTGGCGGGCGCGGCCTTCATCGCCGCAACGGCCTGTTCCAGGAAGGCCTGCGCCTGGTCCGGGGACGAGCGGCTGATGTAGTAACCGACCGCGACCACTCGTTCGCCGACCTTCTCGAAGAACGCATGCTTGCGCTGAACAGTGTTGTCGGTCCAGTTGACCCAGCGGTACTCCACTTCGCCGCGGCCATCGGCACGCGCCTTGTTCAGCATCTCCGCGAAGAAAGCCTTTCCGCTGGCGTCGCGCATCTCGGAAACCTTGCGGCCGACCAGGGTCGTGGACGAGCCCCCGCTCGTCAGCATGGTGCCGTCCATGTCGAGCACGTACACATAGAGCTCACGGTCGATGAAGTCGCCCTGCCGGCCGAATTCCGCCAGTGCCCGGTCGCCGACGGCACGAAGTCGGGCGGTGGCCTTCTCCAGCAATGCCTGCGCGCGCGTGGCGGAATCCGGTGCTGACACCGGGCTACCCGAAACCGCTTCGGCCGCGCTTGCCGGCGGCAGCCAGGTGCTCGCAAGAACGAACAGTCCCATCACGAGTGTTCTTATCGCCATGCTCCCCTCCGAATAGTCGAAAACTGGACAGTAAATCTGATTGTGAAGGAATCTGCCTGCGACCGTGGCCGGGCTCAGTCACGGACCAGCAACACACTGCCGCCCAGCGGTCCACCGCCTGCCGCAACCACTGAAACGTGATGGGGCGCGATCTGTCGTTCGCCCGCGCGTCCCCACAGCTGCGAGCAGGCTTCATGAACGTAGCCCAGACCGTGCGTGCGTCCACCGGAGAGCTGGCCGCCGTTGGTATTGATCGGCAACTGGCCGTCGCGGGCGATGCGGTGGCCACCTTCGACGAAGCGGCCGCTTTCGCCGCGCGGGCATAGCCCGAGCGCTTCGAGCCAGATCATCGTGAGGATCGAGAATCCATCGTAGAGCTGGGCTGAGCCGACGTCCTTGGGCTTGAGATCGGTGCGCGCCCACATCATTTCGCCGACATCGCGCGCGGCAGTCGCGGTGAGGTCGATCTGGTCCCACGACCAGGGCTGGTGCAGGGCGGCACCGATCGCTTCGAGGCGGATTGGTGGATTCGGCCCGTCCTTGGCGACGTCGGCACGCGAAAGGATGATCGCGGTCGAGGCGTCGCAATGGACGTCGCAGTCGAGCATGCGCAGGGGAGTCGAGATCATGCGCGAGGCGAAGTAGTCATCGAGCGAGAGCGGCGTCCGGTAGATCGCCTTGGGGTTCAGCGCGGCGTTGGTGCGACAGGTGAGGGCGATCTGGGCGAGTTGTTCGGGCGTCGTGCCGTATTCGTGAAAGTGGCGCTGGGTGTAGAGCGCCATGAGGTTGATCGCGGAGAGCACATTGAATGGCGTGTACCACTGCCAGAAGAAGCTGCTGTCGCGTCCGATCGTCTTGTTCGTCAGGGCGCTGGCATTCTTGTCGACCTTGCGGCGGCTCGCCTCCGTGATGGTGCGGAAGACCAGCACGTGGCGGCACAGGCCGGATGCGATCGCCATCGCGCCGTTGATGATGCCTGCGAGCGGTCCGGGGCCTTCGTAGCCCCCTCCGTACCAGTTGACCTGGAGGCCGAGGGTGCCGATCAGCGCGTTGGGGCCGACGGGCGAGAAGGCATCGCCATTGTTGTTGTCGCCCGGCCAACACGCCACGCCGTCGATGTCCGCGCGCTTGAGTCCCGCGTCGGCGATCGCTTCGAGGCAAGCGTCCAGCGTGAGTCGCATGCCCGATCGTGCAACCGGGCGTCCCACCGCGGACTGGCCGACACCGGTGATGGCGACGTCCTTCTCAAAGATTCGGTCGAACATCATGCGTCCTTCTCGAAGAGGGGGAGCCACACGTCCTCGTGCTGCTCGAAGCGCACCCTGACGGGCATGTCGATATGCACCGCCTCGGCGGGAAGTCCCACGATATTCGTGACGAAGCGCAGGCCGGCCTGTTCCGCGAGTTCGACGATCGCCACGACATACGGCTCGATGAGGTCGGGGCGCCATGCCTGGTGATTGATCGTGTAGCTCAGGACCTTGCCTTTGCCCGAGACCGCCCGGGGTGCCACCTCGAAACTGCCGCAGTGCGGGCAGATCGGGGCGGGCGGATGAAAGAGGCGCGTGCAGTCCGCGCAATGATGTATGAGCAGGCGCCCCTGCGCGCCGCCCTGCCAGAACGGGGTGTTGTCCTCGGTAAGGAGGGGAAGTTTTCGGGTCATGTTCTGCGCGCTCTCGACGATTTGACGATCGGTCAAGCGGGATTCTACATGCACATATAGACAGAAGTGCAAAATCTGTCTAAAGTTTGTCGCAAGAACCTGCCTGCCAGCGTGCAACGACGCGGAGGCCATACAAGGAACTCTGATCCCATGAGTACTCGACTCGAAGCCAGAAGTATCGTCGTAACCGGTGGATTCGGCGCGCTCGGTCGCGCGGTCGCGCAGCGCCTCGTGGAAGACGGTGCGCACGTCACGCTTGTGGACCGTGCGGCGGCGCCCGCTGGCGGCCTGCCTGCAGGCGTCGCGGTTGTGCTCGGCGAGGTCGACCTGAGCGACGAAGCGGCCTGCGCGGCAGCCTATGCGCGCGTGCGTGTGGCTGCTGGTGGCATCGACGGCGTGGTGAATGTGGCCGGTGGCTTCGCGTGGGAGCCGATCGAAGGCGGAGCGCTCGAGACCTGGGATCGCTTGTACACGATGAACGTGCGTACCGCCGTAGCGAGTTGCCGGGCGGCTCTGCCGCATCTGCTGGCGCGTGGGGCGGGGCGCATCGTGAACGTCGGCGCCTTGGCCGCGCAGAAGGCCGGAATGGGGATGGCGGCGTACGCCGCATCGAAGTCCGGCGTCGCGCGGTTGACCGAATCACTTGCCGAAGAGCTCAAGGACCGTGGCGTCACCGTGAATGCGGTGCTGCCGAGCATCATCGATACCCCCACCAACCGCGCCGACATGCCGGACGCCGATGCCAGCCGCTGGGTGGCGCCGGACAAACTCGCCGCGGTAATCGCCTTCCTGCTCTCGGATGACGCCTCAGCCGTCACCGGAGCCTGCGTGCCGGTGAGCGGCCGGGTGTAGCAACCGCCAGCGCCTCTCCCGTGGGGAGGGGCAGAACTCGAAGAAAAGAGGATTCGCCCGCATCGAGCGGGACGAGTCCCCGACAGGAGACAATAGATGCGACTCGTCACATATCGTGACTCTCACGGCTTTCAGCGTGCCGGCGCGCTGATCGAATCGGATTCGGCGATCGTCGACCTCGCCACGGCTTGCGAAGTCGTAAACGGCCATGGGTCCCCCATCTTCGCGAGCGTGCTCGGTTTGGTCGAGGCCGGTGAGGAGGCACTTGCAGCGGCGCGCGTCCTGGTGCGGAAAGCTCCGTCGGCGGCGGTCATCGCGCGTGAGGGCGTGAAACTGTGCGCCCCCATCCAGCCGCCGCCGCAGATGCGCGACTGCTCCTGTTTCGAGCTACACCTGCGACAGAGCTTCGCCGCAGCGCGGCGCGCCCGCGTGGCGCACTTGCCCGACCCCGAGGAGGCGCTGCGGCAGATGAACACGCGCGCCGACGAACGCGTCATCGAGACCTTCAATCGCCAGCCGATCTATTACAAGTGCAATCGCTTCGCGGTGATCGGTCCCGACGACGACGTCGTGTGGCCGGCGTACAGCAAGGCGATGGACTTCGAACTCGAGCTGGCGTGCTACATCGGCCGCAAGGGGAAGGACGTGCCGCGCGACAAGGCGCGCGATTACATCGTTGGCTACACGATCTTCAACGACATGAGCGCCCGCGATGCGCAGGCCCTCGAGATGCCCGGCATGCTCGGCCCGGCGAAGAGCAAGGACTTCGATACCGGTAACGTGATGGGGCCTTGCCTCGTCACTGCGGACGAGGTGCCCGATCCTTACGACCTGCAGATGATCGCGCGCGTGAATGGTGAGGAATGGGGGCGTGGCACTACCCGAGACATGCGCTGGACCTTCGCGGACGTGATCGCGCACATCTCCCGCTCGGAAACGCTCTATCCGGGCGAAGTGCTGGGCTCGGGCACGGTCGGCAACGGCTGCGGACTCGAGCAGCTGCGCTATCTCAAACCGGGTGACGTGGTCGAACTCGAGATCGAGGCGATCGGCACGTTGCGCACGCGCGTGACGAAGCCGTGACGGGAAGACGCAGGCCTTCGCAATAAGGACGTCAGCCGGTGGGCAACGGCTGCCGACGTACAGGGTGCCGAACACCGGTGCCCGAGCAATTGAACAACCCACAAGAAGTGGCCGTCAGGCCCATCGAACGAGGGTCGTCCTTACGGACGGCTTCACTCCACAGGAGATGACAATGTTGACCAAGGCAAGCTACACGTTGGCGGACGGCACGCCGCTGTCCGATCTGGTTCGCGTCCCGACGCGGGAAGTCCAGATGCGGGCCCTGTCGGATCCGGAGATCTATCAGTTGGAGATGGATCGCGTCTTCGGCAAGACCTGGCTGCTGCTCGGGCACGAATCCGAAGTGCCCAACTCCGGCGACTTCGTCGTGCGCGACATGGGGTCGGACTCGGTCATCGTCGCCCGAGCGAAGGACGGGAACATACACGTCTCGCTCAACGTGTGTCCCCACCGCGGCATGCGCATCTCGACGGTCGACGCGGGCAATACCCAGATTCACAAGTGCATCTACCACGGGTGGGCGTTCAAGCCGAGCGGCGAGTTCATCGGAGCGCCTGTCGAGAAGGAGTGCATGCACGGCAAAATGATGCCGAAGGAGGACCTGGGCCTGCCGCAGGCACGGGTGACGCTCTACGGCGGCATCATTTTCGCGACCTGGGACCTGGAGGGACCGTCGTTCGAAGAATTCCTTGGTGATGCGAAATGGTACTTCGACACCCTGTTCGAGCGCAGCGACAAGGGGCTCGAAGTGCTCGGCCCGCCGCAGCGTTTCATCGTGCGCGCGAACTGGAAAGCCGCGGGCGAACAGTCGGCCGCCGACGGCTACCACACGCTGACCCTGCACCGCTGGCTCGGTGAGGTCGGCAACTACTCCAAGAGTGGCGACGGCGGCAGCGCGGACCTGTCGCCCGAGATGTACGGCGTGGAGGTGAGCTCGCCGCATGGCCATGCGCTGCGCTGCATCGACCTCGGACGCAAGATCAAGAAGCTCTCCGGCCTCGATCCGGCGGAGCTGACGGTGGAGCAGAAACTCGAAGCACTGCCGCCGCCGGGGATGACGCGTGAAATGTTGCCTCAGCTCAGGAAGCACCTGAGCGAAGAGCAGCTCGAAGTGATGGTGTCGATGCCGCCGCAGGTGGGCGGGATTTTCCCCAACGTGCTGTTCGCGTTCGTGTACATCCCGCAGGCCGACGGCTCCGTGCTCGGCCTCACGCTGCTGCACGCCTACGTGCCGAAGGGGCCGGATCAACTCGAGTTCGTGAACTGGGTGCTCGCTGAGAAGGATGCCCCGCAGGAGCTCAAGGACAGGATGCTGATGCAGAGCATCCAGTTGTTCGGCACCTCGGGCATGGTCGAGCAGGACGATTCCGATACCTGGCCCCACATGACCCTCGCCGCCAAGGGCGCGCGCGGGCGTCGCTCGACCCTCAAGTACCAGGCGGTGTACGAGACCGGCGCCCCCGCCGGCTGGCCCGGGCCGGGCATCGTCAACGAAGGGTTCACCAAGGACGACACCCAGTGGCACTGGTGGCTGTACTGGAACGAACTGATGAACGCCAAGGCCTGAGCCGTCCGGTCCGACCCAACACCTTCGAAGGAGCGACACATGAGCGCCGCACAACAAGTTGCCGAGAACGCCCCCGTCATCGGAAACCCGATCCCGGTCGGGGCCGAAATCTATAACCGCATCGTCGGCTTCCTCTACCAGGAAGCGACCCTGCTCGACACGATCCGTCTCAAGGAGTGGGGCGCGACGCTTGCGCCCGACCTGGTCTACACCGTGCCTCTGCGACAGACCCGCCCGATGTCCCAGCAGGCCCAGTCGGTTATCCGCACGGTGCAGCACTACCACGACAACTACCGCTCGATCATGGGGCGCATCATGCGGCTCACCGAGACACGTAGCGCGTGGGCCGAGGATCCCCCGTCACGCACCCGCCGCATGGTGAGCAACGTGCAGGTATTCGCTACCGACAGGCCCGACGAATTCGCGGTCGTGAGCTATCTGCTGCTGACACGCAGCCGATTCGACTTTCCCGATATGGATGTCATCAGCGGCGAGCGCAACGATCTGCTGCGCGTCGATGGCGAGGGATTCAAGCTCGTGCGTCGCGAAGTCATTCTCGACCAGGCGGTGCTGGGCACGCCGAACCTTGCGATCTTCCTCTAGGCAACCCGGGCGCCGCCGGTCCGGTTACGGATCGGACGGTGCCCGTTCTGTCCTTCGGCACGAGGCTGGTACGAGAGCCAGGACGGGGAGCGGAGTAGAAAAATGGCATCAAACGGAAATCACGCGGCGATCGATCTGACCGAGTTCAGGCAGGGCTGGCAGGTCGTTGTTCTGTCGGTGATCGGGGTGGCGATCAGCATCAACGCCGCATTGCTGTATGGCTTCGGCGTCCTGGTGATCCCCCTCGAGCAGGCTTTCGGTTGGGACCGTGGTTCGCTGCAAGCAGCAATCACCTTTCTGTTCGGCGGCGCCGTGCTCGGCCTGCAACTCGTCGGCTGGCTCAACCTGCGTTTCGGCATGAAGCGCGTGACAGTGATTTCGCTGCTGCTGATGGCGCTCGGCTATCTGGCGACGACGCAGATTGGCGGCTCGATCTGGTCGCTCTACGCAGCATTTTTCCTGCTCCCGATCATCGGCATGGGTGCGCTGGCGGTCACCTGGACGCAACTCCTCAATCTCTGGTTCCACCGCAACCGCGGACTGGCGCTCGCGATCGGGCTTTCGGGCACCGGTATCACCGCCGCGCTGGTACCGAGGCTACTGGACTGGGGGGTCGAGAACTGGGACTGGCGGGCCGCCTTCGTAATCCTGGCGCTGCTCAATGTGCTGGTGGGACTGCCGCTGACCCTATGGTGGTTCCGCCTGCCTGGCGAACGTCCGGTAAGCGGCACGAAGGCAGACGACGGTCCGCCGCTGGTGCGGAGCGGCGTCAGCTTCCAGGAAGGAATGCTCCTGCCGCGATTCTGGATCTGTAACGTGGCGTTGTCGCTGGTCGTGTCGGCGGTGGTGGGCCTCGTCACCAGTACCGTGCCGATGTTGCGAGACAAAGGGCTGTCGGCGGCGGATGCGACCCTTGTCTTCGGTTACTTCGGCATTGCGCTGATTTGCGGTCGCCTGGTGGTCGGCTACCTGCTCGACCGGCTGTGGCCGCCCGGCGTGGCAGCCTTGAGCCTTTCCCTGCCCGGGGTGGGTTGTCTGATCTTCCTGTCGGGAACCACCGATCCGGCCGTCATGAGTCTTGCAGCGGCGCTGGTCGGACTTGGCGCGGGCGCCGAATTCGACATCGCGGCCTTCCTCATCGCACGCTACTTCGGCCTCAAGGACTACGGCCGGTTGTTCGGCGTGCATCAGGGGCTCATCACGGTCGCGTCGGCAGCCGCGCCGCTGATGTTTGCTGCGATGCTGAGTGTCACCGGTACCTACTTTGCCATGCTCGTCTATTGCACCGTGGCCACCCTGCTCGGCGCGTCATTGCTGCTGACGCTCGGGCGCAGTCCCCAGTTTGCCCTGCACGCCGAAGTGCAGCGGGCCTGATTTCATCCCTCTCATCGGAGCCAACAAATGCCCACGATCACTTTCATCGAACACAACGGCACCCGGCACGAAGTGCACGCCGACGTCGGCCAGTCGGCCATGCAGGCCGCGACCTTTGCCGGCGTTCCCGGCATTCCCGGTGACTGTGGCGGCGCCTGCGCCTGCGCCAGCTGCCATGCCTACGTCGACGACGCCTGGGCGGGGCGTTTTGCGCCCGCCGAAGGTACCGAATACGACATGCTGGAGAACGTCGTCGAGCGCCAGCCTACCAGTCGGCTTACGTGCCAGCTGGTCGTCGGAGCGGACATGGACGGCCTCACGCTGCGGCTGCCGGCTGCGCAGTTCTGAAGACGGCGATCTGAAAAACGATAAGGAGACGGGAAGATGTCGCTCGATTCAGTGGTGATCGTGGGGGCGGGGCACGGGGGCGTGCAAGTGGCGATTTCGCTGCGCCAGGAAGGGTTCGGGGGCCGCATCGTGCTCGTGAACGACGAGCCCGGTCTGCCTTACCAGCGACCGCCCCTGTCGAAGGCCTACCTTCTCGGCAAGATCAACGCCACTGCGATGCTCTTCCGGCCGGAGACCTTTTACGCGGATCAGCGCATCGAGCTCGTCCATGATCGGGTAGCGGCGATCGATCGGCAGAACCGTCGTGTCATGCTCGACTCGGGGAGTGCGCTCGACTTCGGCCATCTGGTGCTCGCGACCGGCGCCCACAATCGGCCGCTCAACGTGCCGGGTTCGACGCTGGGCGGTATCTTCGGCATCAAGACCAAGGCGGATGCCGATTTCCTGTCGCCGCTGGTGAAGCAGGCCAGGAACGTCGTCGTGATCGGTGCCGGCTTCATCGGTCTGGAGTTCGCTGCGGTGGCGGCGGCCGAAGGAGCTGCGGTCGAAGTGCTTGAACTCGGCGACCGCCCGATGGCACGGGCAGTGTCCCCGCAGATGTCGGAGCTCTTCCGTGCCGCACACGAAGGCTGGGGCGTGAAGTTCAACTTCCGTACCGGTCTGGCGGAGCTGGAAGGCGAGGACGGCAAGGTGAGTGCCGTGACGACATCGGATGGACGACGTCTGCCTGCCGAGTTGGTCGTCTTCGGCATCGGCGTGATTCCCAACGTGCAGCTCGCGCTCGAGGCCGGACTCGACATCGATAACGGGATTCGCGTCAACTCCAGTCTCCTCACTTCGGACCCCCACATCTCCGCGCTGGGTGACGTCGCCGCCTTCCCGTGCGTGCAAAACGGCGAAAATCTCACGCGCCTGGAGTCCGTGCAGAACGCCGTCGACCAAGGCAAGCTCATCGCGGCCCGCCTCGTGGGCAAACCCGCACCCTACACAGCGCTGCCCTGGTTCTGGACCGACCAGGGCAATCTCAAGCTGCAGATCGCCGGTCTGTCGATCGGGGCTGACAACTACGTGACGCTGGGCGATGCCGCCGCGCAACAGCTCTCGGTGCTGTGCTTCCGCGGGGAGGAGCTGATCGCGGTCGAGTCCTGCAACCGCCCCGGCGACCACGTGTTCGCACGCAAGATCCTCGCACGCCCCCCGGCGTTGACGCCCGCTACCGCCGCTGCCCCCGATTTCGATCTGAAAGCCTGGGAAGCGGCCAACCGGCCCTGATCGTCCGGTGTGCTACTCGGCGCGATCGCATGTCGGCATCCGCCGCATGTCGGTCGCGCCGAAATCTGCAGCGTGCTTACTCCGCGAAAGAGTGGAGCCAGGACTGGTCGTCGCGGCAAAGGCGTTCCGGATGTGCGGTGAAGTCCCAGGTCGAGCCCACGATGCGAATCGCCTGGGGCGCGCGTTCGGGTTGCTGCACGAAGCAACGGCCGCTCGGGCGGGCGTGCAAGTCCTTGTCGATGTCCCGCAGACGTCCGAGGGCGATCAGCGCACAGCGGCGCAGCACGAGGGCCGCTTCCGCCTCGTCGGGCGCGAGACTGCTCAGCGCCCAGCGCGCCATGCCCTGGCTCATGTCGACGCCGGCATAGGGCGAGGGGGACACGATCGTACGGTCCTGCACTTCCCAGTCGAGCCGCAAGCCGTCGTCACGGACCAGACGGGCGTGCGAACGGCCGTCGACATGACGGGGAACTTCGATGTCGAAGCGGCGATGGGAGATGCCGCGCGCCGCTGCGGCGATCGCGAGGCCGGCGAGGTCGAACATATGCGTGCATTGCAGGCTGGCGTCGGTATGGCGGGTTACTGCGCTGGCGATGGGGTCCAGTTGCATGCCGCGTAGTGCGTTCAGCGGTGCGGCGGCATTCGGGCACTCGGTGAACGGATGTCGCGGAGCCTCGGCGGAGATTTCGATCACGCGGCCGAGGCGATGACGCAGCGCGACGCGGAAGTGGTGAAAGTCGTCTTCGAGGACGGCACGGACTTCGCCCTCATCGCTGGTCTGGCGGCCTTCAAGCTGGATCCGTCGGCAAAAGGAGGGCATTGCAATGGCTTCCGTTGGGGAGTGTTTCTTTCTTCTTAAAGTGTACAATAACAAAAATAGTGTGCAATAACGACAGGAGACGAAAATGGGCTTGCTGAAGGACAAGGTTGCGTTGATTACCGGGGCCGGCGGCGGCATCGGCCGCGGCGTGGCACACAGCTTCGCGCGCGAGGGGGCTGCCGTGGTGATCGCGGAGATCAACGAAGAGACTGGAGCCCTGGTGGCGCGCGAGATCGAGGAGCTGGGCGGGCGGGCGCTGTTCGTGCGTACCGACGTGATGCA
The DNA here is from genome assembly GCF_001190925.1 of Azoarcus sp. CIB. Taxonomy (NCBI): domain Bacteria; kingdom Pseudomonadati; phylum Pseudomonadota; class Betaproteobacteria; order Rhodocyclales; family Zoogloeaceae; genus Azoarcus; species Azoarcus sp. CIB. The sequence continues at coordinate 2,737,013 of NZ_CP011072.1, read as the reverse complement.
GAAGGCGTCCGTGACGGGCGCGATCGAGGCGGCAGTGGCCCATTTCGGCGGGCTGGACATCCTCGTGAACAACGCCTTCGTGCCGACGCCGAACGTGCGCCTCGAAGACAAGACGGACGAAATGCTCGAGCAGACGCTGACCTCGACGATCAAGGCGTCGTGGTGGGCGATGCAGGCATCGCTGCCGCACATGCGGGCGCGCGGGGGCGGGAAGATCGTCAATTTCTACTCGATCGACGTCGAGATCGGCGCGTGGCTGCATGCCGACTACAACACGGCGAAGGGCGGCATCGTCGGCCTCACGCGCAGTGCTGCGGCGGAATGGGGGCGCTTCAACATCACAGTGAATGCCGTCGCCCCGACCGCGATGGGCGCGACCTTCCACAAGCTGGCCGCGGAGAACCCCGGTTTCGCCGAACGCTCTGCCGCGATGCGCCCCCTCGGCCGGTGTGGCGATCCGGAACTCGACATCGGCCCCGTAGTGGTCTTTCTTGCATCGGACATGTCCCGCTATGTCACCGGCGAAATGCTGCATGTCGATGGCGGGCTGCACTTGCCCGGCTACAACTCGCGTCCGGCGGATGTGCCGGTGCGCGAATACTGAATCGAATTTCTGACGGGCCCTGCGGTTCGCCCCGCGGTCCGTCCATTCCCAAGGCACACGCATGAACGACGAAGCCGAGACAGTCGCTGAAGACGGACCGGTAATGGAGTCCGCTCGGCGCAATCGCCGCTCGGACGCGACCATTGCACGAATTCTGGCATCGACGGAAAGGATCATCCTCAAGGGAGGTGCCGAGCGCATTTCCATTATCGACGTGTGCGACGACGCAGGTGTCTCGCGGGGCACGTTCTACCGCTATTTCTCGTCGCAGGACGATCTGCTCGATGCGTTTTCGCGCCACAAACGCGAGGGTTTTCACCGGGCGATGCAGGAAGTGACCGCCCCTTACGACGACCCCGACGAGAAATTTCGTGCCCTGATCGGTTACCTGGAGCACTACGCGGCGCACGGACAGGCGCGGCGTCTGCTGGTGGTGGCGCCCGATTATGCGATGGGCTTTTTTCGCCGCGTCTTCAACGACGCGCGCGTGCGCTTGCAGGACGTCCTCAGGGCCGTGTTCGACGCGTGGGATGGGCGTCTCGGCATCAGCATCGATCGCGAGCTCGTGTGCGAAATGCTGATCCGCTACGTATTGAGCGAACAGCTCGTCCCCAATGAGCGCGTAAACGAAGGCACTGCGCGCATCGAGCGTCTCGTGCGCTCGCTGATCGGTTTTCCTGCCACCAAGGGCGATGAGGCTGTCGAGGTGGCTGCGCCGACACGTTCCACGGGCTCTCGACGCCGCGAAAAAGAAAAAACATAAACAGATTTGCAAAATCTGTTTATGTTTGGCATGATGAATCTCATCGTTGCAAAGACACCGGTCGAGTGTCGCAGGCAGGAGACAAATCCCCGATAGTCAGGCGAGGTCCGTCCGGCGCATCGATGCTCCCGTCCGCGATTGCGGCACTCGGCAGGTTCCACCAACCTGCACTGGGAGACACCACATGCTCATCGACCTTCACGCCCACGCCCCCCATCCGGATTACTACGACCAGCACCCCTATTGGGGGCCGGCTTTCGAATCGCAGCCCGACGGCGACATCAAGCTTCGCGTCGGCGACTGGATCCTCACACTCGGCGCGCCCGAGCGAAAAGCCGCCTTGCGCAAAGCGAAGGCCGAGGGCAATGCCCTGAACGTGCAGGACTACATGAGCCGCTGGCGCGACCCCAAGACCCGCCTGGCGGGGATGGATGCAGCCGGCCAGAACGCCCAGGTCGTCTCGGTGCCTTCGCATTGCTACATGTACTGGACGGAGCTCGACTACGCGATCCCGTTCTCGCGCAAGGTCAACGACGTGCTCGCCGAATACTGCTCGGCGGCATCCGACCGGCTGATGTTCTGGGCGCAGGCGCCCCTGCAGGATCCGAAAGAGGCGGCCAAGGAAATTCGCCGCGCGTGCACGCAACTGGGCGCAAAGGGTCTGGGTGCGGGTGGTTCGAATTTCGGCGGCCTGGAGTTCGATTCGCCTGAGATGGATCCGGTGTGGGAGGCCCTGTGCGACCTCGACCTGCCGATGTTCGTGCATGGCTATAACCAGTCGGTGACGTGGGGCAAGAAGGCCAACACCGACCGCTACGAAACCACGGCCATCGTCGGCATGAACTACGACGAGACGAAGGCCTTCTGGTACCTGGTGAACGGCGGAGTGTTCGACCGCTTCCCCAAGCTCAAGGTCTATATCACGCACGGCGGCGGCTATGTGCCTTATCAGCTCGGCCGACTGGCGCAAACCAACCCCAACCTCGACACGTACCACAACAAGAAGCCTGTACTGGAGTACATGCGCAACTTCTGGTTCGACGTGGAACTGCACGAACTGCCGATGCGTCAGGCGCTGATCGACGTCATCGGCGCCGACCGCATCCTCTACGGTTCGAACTTCGGAGGCAGTGATGCGGTGCGTCACGACCTCACCGAAGGCCTGCGCCTTTCGGAGGAGGATCTGCAGAAGATCCGCTGGAAGAATGCCTGCGAACTGCTCCACCTCGACCCCGCGAAAGTGGGCGCCGTCGCAAAGGCCGAGGTGGCGGCATGAAGCTCGCGCGCTGCAGCGATGGCGGCGCGCCATTCTGGGCCGTCGTCAATGCCGAAGCCCGCACGGTCACCCCGATCGTCGGCAGCTTCGCGGATTGGGGACCTGCGCTGACCCGCGCGATTGCCGCGGGGCAGGGCGGAGCAGCACATTCGCTGCTGACGCCCGACGGCGACGCCCGGCCGCTCGATTCGGTAGGGCTGCTGCCGCCGATCGAGCCGGTCAATCGGGTCGTCGTCGCGGGCGCGAACTACGCGAAGCATTTGGCCGACGACTTCGGCCTGAAGTCTCCCCCGCAGCCGATCGCGTTCCTCAAAGCCTACGGCGCCCTGATCGGTGCCAATGATCCGATCCGCTATCCGCCGCTGACGAACGAACTCGATCACGAGGTCGAACTCGTCGTCATCGTGGGGGATGTGCCGGTCGACCCGGAAGACCCGCTCGCCAGCGTTCTCGGCTATGCCGTGGGCAACGATGTATCGGCGCGCGACCTGCAGCGCAGCGGTCCGGCCGGCATCGGCATGGATCTCTTCGCGGCGAAAAGCCAGGACCGCAGCACGGGAGTGGGTCCGTGGATCGTGACGCGCGACGAGTTCCCGGAGGGGAGCCCGAAGCTGCGCCTGACCCTGAAGGTGAACGGCGAGACGCGCCAGGACGGCAATACCGGCGAGATGACGTGGAACGTCGCGCAGCTGGTGAAGTTCGTCGAAGAGCGTTCCAGTTTCGCGCCCGGCGACATCCTGTTTACCGGATCGCCGGCCGGCGTGGGTCAGGGTACGGGCCGATTCCTCAATCCCGGCGACGTCGTCGAAGCCGGAATCGAGGGGGTCGGGACGATCACGAACGTCGTCGGGCCCAAACCCGGCGTCTGAGCAAGGAGGCAAGACAAATGCTCGACAAGAATCACAAGGTTGTGGTGGTCGGTGCCGGCCTGATGGGTACCGGAATCGCGCATGCGTTCGCGAGCAGCGGTTTCGCGACGCAACTGGTGGATACCAGCGCCGAGGCACTCGCCAAGGCGGAGAAGAGCATTCACGGCATCCTGGATGGTGGCGTGAAGCTCGGGAAGCTCGCCGTGGATGTGGCGGACGCCGCCAAGGCACGTCTTTCCACGAATACCGTGTTGAAACAGGCTGCCGAGGGGGCTCACCTTCTGGTCGAGACCGTCTCGGAGAATCTCGCGGTCAAGAAGGCGGTGCTGGGCGAGGCGGTTCCCGTGCTGGCCGCGAACGCGGTGATCGCGACCAACACATCGGCGCTCAGCGTCACCGAGATTGCCGCGTCGGTGCCATGTCCCGAGCGCGTCATCGGCATGCACTTCTTCAACCCGGTGCACAAGATGAAGCTCGTCGAGCTGGTGCTCGGTATCGCGACCGACGAAGCCACCGTCGCGACCAGCCGCGAATGGTGCGATGCGATCGGCAAGACCTCGATCCTGGTGAATGAGTCCCCCGGCCTGACCACTAGCCGCATGTCCGCGATGCTGGGGAACGAAGCGATGTGGATGCTGCAGGAAGGCACCGCCAGCGCAGAGGACATCGACACCGCGCTGCGGATGGGTTTCAACCACCCGATGGGGCCGCTGGAGCTGGGTGACCTGACCGGCTGGGATACGCGCCTGTCGGTGCTGCGCTACCTCCATTCGACGCTCGGCGAGAAGTTCCGTCCCTGCCCGCTGATCATCAAGATGGTGGCGGCCGGCCGCTACGGGCGCAAGACCGGGCACGGAGTATACAAGTATGACGAGACTGGCCAGCGCGTTCCGGGCTCGGGCCTGAAGGCGAGCAACCTATGAGCGACGTCTTCATAGTCGAGGCCGTCCGCACGCCGGTCGGCAAGTACCGGGGGAGTCTGGCCGGCGTACGCGCGGATCACCTCGGCGCCCACGTCCTCAACGCCGTGGTCGAGCGCGCGGGCATCTCGGCGGCCGAGGTGGATGACGTCATCTTCGGCTGCGTCACCCAGGTCGGCGAACAATCCGCGAACATCGCGCGCACCTCCCTGCTGGGGGCCGGCTGGCCGGATGCGATTCCCGGCCTCACGATCGACCGCAAGTGCGGCTCCGGCGAGGCCGCGGTACACGTCGCCGCAGGACTGATCGCCGCCGGATCGGCGCAGGTCGTCGTGGCGGGCGGTGCCGAGAACATGAGCCGCGTGCGCATGGGCGGCAACCGCGAAATCTACGGCGAGCCCTTCGGCTGGCTGGCTTCCGAGCGCTATGAGCTGACCAGCCAGGGCGAGGCGGCCGAGCGGGTCGCGGACAAATGGGAATTGACTCGCGCCCAGCTCGACGCCTTCGCGGTGGAGAGTCACCGCCGCGCCGCAGCCGCGGCCGAAGCGGGATATTTCCGCAAGGAGATCGAGCCGGTGCCTGTCGCCGCGCTCAAGGACCGAGACTACGTCGAGCCCGCACCGGAAGTCTTCGCCGCGGACGAAACGATTCGCCCCGGCACCAGTGCCGAGAAGCTTGCCACGTTGAAGACCAGTTTTCGCGACAACGGCAAGATGACCGCCGGAAATTCGTCGCAGATCTCCGACGGTGCAGCGCTGCTGCTGCTGATGTCCGCAGAGGCGGTCGACCGGCTCGGCGTAAAGCCCCGGGCACGCATCCGCGCTTTCACCACGGTCGGCTCCGACCCGACGCTGATGCTGACCGGGCCGATTGCCGCAACCCGGAAGGTGCTCGCCCAGGCCGGGCTGAATGTCGAGGACATCGATCTGTTCGAGATCAACGAGGCGTTCGCGCCGGTGCCGATGGTGTGGATGAAGGAGCTCGGTGTGTCGCACGAGCGGCTCAACGTCAATGGCGGAGCGATCGCCCTCGGGCATCCGCTCGGCGGAAGCGGCTCGCGCATCATGACCTCGCTGCTGCACGAACTGGAACGACGTGACGCGCGCTACGGCTTGCAGGCGATCTGCTGCGCGGGCGGCATGGGCACCGCGACGATCATCGAGCGCATGTAAGCGGGCGCCGCGGCAGGCAAACGACAGGAGAGACGACATGAACATCGACCTTAGCGACCGGCGCGTAATCGTAACCGGCGCCTCACGGGGCATCGGGCGTGCGATCGCCCGCGCCTTCGCCGCCGAAGGGGCGCGCGTTGCGATCTGCGCACGCACTCCCGAAGCGGTCGAAGAGACGGGCAGGGAGCTTGCGCAGCAGGCCCAGGCGGTTATCGCGCGCGCGGTGGACGTGACCGACACGCCGGGTGTGAAGGCCTTCGTGGATGAGGTCGCCGAGAGCTGGGGCGGGGTCGATGTCCTCGTTAACAATGCCGGCCAGGGGCGGGGGGGGAATCTGGACACGCTCACCCCCGAGGCGATTCTCGAGCACGCCAACATTCTCCAGATGGGGCACTTCCGCTTCGTGCAGGCGGTGGTGCCGTACATGCGCCGGCAGCGCTGGGGTCGCATCATCGAGATCAACGCGCTGGCCGGTGCGATCCCGACGCCCGACGGCATCCCGTCGGTCATCAATCGTGCGTCCTGCCTCGCGCTCTCCAAGTCCCTCGGGATGTCGCTCGCCAAGGAAAACATCCTCGTCAACTCGCTGAACATGGGTTGGATCGACACCGGCCAGTGGGAGCGCCATTTCAGGGAGGTCGGCCCCGGAGTCTCCCGTGAGGAGTTCAACGAGATGGTCCTCAAGGTGGTGCCGATCGGGCGTTTCGGCAAGCCCGAAGACGTGGCAGGCATGGCGCTGTTCCTCGCCAGCGACTACGCCAGCTTCATCAGCGCGGCCTCGATCGATATCGCCGGCGGGCTGCAGGGCCAGATCGCGTACTACCCGACACTCAAGCGCGATTTCACCGAAGCCGTGAAGCGGCGCAATGAGGGCTCGGCGACAGTCTGATTCGTCGGTGCCGACCCGGATCGGTGTGTGTTTTTACTATGGCAATTGAATTAATGAGCAGGCGGGTTGTGCGGGCTTGAATTCTAATCATAGAAGTTAAATCCGACTGTAGAATTATAAGAAATTACCCGCTACAATTCAGTTGTGTGAAAACCCGCCGTACCGGGACACAGCGATCGATCTGAAAACAGGCCGGATTCGCCCACCAATGAGGCGTGAAAAGACAAGGTCAGGGCGTCACGGTCATCGATATAACCAGAGGAGACAAATTCATGAATAATGGCAGCAGGTCTGTCCGTACCCGGTTCGCGCTGCGAGGCGTCACTGCCGCGCTTGCACTTGCATGGGTGGGGGGGGCGTCGGCGTTCGAGGTCGAAACCGGCAACCCGGACGTCAAGATGCGTTGGGATAACACGATCCGATATACGGCGGGCGTGCGCGTCGAGGATCAGGACAAGAAGCTGATGCGCAATCCGGTCTACGACGAGGGCGACAGCAAGTTCGATCGAGGCGACATCGTGACCAACCGTCTCGACCTGCTCTCCGAATTCGACGTGAGCTATCGCGGCAAATTCGGCGCTCGTGTGACCGGTGCGGCGTGGTACGACCATGCCTACGACGATCATTCGGTGACTGCGCCGACCGGCACTGCCACCGCCTATCGCAATGACAAGTACAACGGCACGGTCAAGCGCTACGTGAATGGTCCCTCGGGCGAAATCCTCGACGCCTTCGTCTGGACCAACCTCGATCTCGGCAAGGTGCCGCTCAACCTGAAGGTCGGTCGCCAGACCAACGTGTGGGGTGAAGGCCTGCTGATCGGTGCGCATGCAATCTCTTACGGACAGTCCCCGGTCGACGGCGTGAAGGCCGTAACCAACCCCGGCATCGAGACCAAGGAAGTTTTCCTCCCGATCGGGCAGGTGCATGCAAGTGCCCAGCTCACGGACAGCGTGACCGTCGTCGGGCAGTATTTCTACGACTGGGAACCGACCCGCGTACCGCACGCCGGCACTTACCTGATGGGTGCTGACACCGCGCCGTCGTCCGATAACCTTTCCTTCGGGATCGGCCAGCTCAAGGCCTCGATCATCGACGCGAAGGAACCGAGCAAGCGCGGCAATTGGGGCGTCGGTGCGCGCTGGAATGCCGAGGCGATCGAGTCGACCTTCGGTGCCTACTACCGCAAGTTCGACGACTACGCGCCGGAACTCGGTGTGCAGCTCTCGGACTTCGTTCGCCTCGGTCCCGCCGTATTGCCCCGCAAGGCACGCTTCCTGTATCCCGAGGATATCGAGCAATACAGTGTGAGCTTCTCGCGTGTGATCGGTGGCGTAAGCGTGGGTACCGAGTTGTCGTACCGCAAGAACGGGCCTTTGAATACGCCGGCGTCGCATACGCTCGACTCGGGCGCGCGCGGCGACACCTGGCATGCGGTGGTGAATGGCGTTTATCTGTTACCGCAGACGCCGATGTGGGATACCGGGACATTGATCGCCGAGATCGCATACAACCGACTCGATCGCGTGACCGAGAACGAGCAGCTGTATCGCAAGGTCGGTGCGGCAAGTTGCGTCAATTCGGCAATCGGACGCCCGGGGACCGGCACCAAGCGCGACGGCTGTTCGACCGTCGATGCCCTGCAGCTCGCCTTCAGGTTCTCGCCGCAATATCTCAACATCTTTCCGTCATGGGACCTGGCGGTGCCGGTCAGCATCAACTACGGGCTTTCCGGAAACGCACCCTCTTCAGGTGGCGGCACAGAGGGTGAGCTGCGTTGGTCGATCGGTACTACCTGGACCTATGCGTCCAAGTACGAATTCGCCCTCAACTACTCCGACCGCACCCTGCCAGTGCGCAAGGGCGTCGTTCGCGGTGAGGAACGAATTACCGGCGGTGCGGCCCACAGCAACTCCTCGGTTGGTGTGATCGACCGTGGCTGGCTGTCCTTCACGTTCAAGACGGCTTTCTGACAGGCCGCAAACAGGAGACGAGAGACATGAAGATGCGCAATTTCGTATGGGCCGCCGCGGCGGTCCTCTCGAGCCAAGCGATGGCGGCGGTTACAGCAGAAGACGCGAAACAGCTCGGTGCGACGCTAACCAAGTACGGCGCGATCCAGGCGGGCAACAAGGAAGGGACGATCCCGGAATACACCGGGGGGCTGACCAAGGCTCCGGCCGACTTCAAGCCCGACAGCGGTTTCTGGGCCGATCCGTTCAAGGACGAGAAGCCCTTGCTCCGGATTGACGGCAAGAACTATCAGCAGCACGCAGACAAGCTGTCGGAAGGGCAGAAGGAGCTCTTGAAGAAGTACCCGAGCTTCTATATGGATATCTATCCGTCGCACCGTACGGCGTCTTATCCCGCCAAGATCCTGAACAACACGGTGCGCAATGCGACGACGTGCAATACCGCCAAGAACGGGCTCTCCGTCGAGGATGCATGTCGGGGTGGTCTGCCGTTCCCGATTCCCAAGACCGGCTACGAGGTGATGTGGAATCAGCAGCTTCGCTACAAGGCCGATACGACCACCAAGTCGTCGCGCTCGTGGGTCGTGGACTCCAACGGCAAGGTGGTCATGGCGGCGCAGCAGAAAACGATGGAAGAGACGCCCTACTACCATGACGACCTGGACGGCCGCGACGCAAAGCTCTACTGGCGCACCTACTCGGTAACGCAGGCGCCGATCCGGAAGGCCGGCGAGGCGACCGGCCTCTCGGACTTCCTCGATCCGACCGAGAAGCCACGCCGCGCGTGGAGCTACACGCCGGGTCAGCGCCGCATCAAGCTTGCCCCGGAGTTCGCCTACGACACACCGGTCGCGAGCATGGGCGGCGTCACGCTGTTCGACGAGCTCTTCGTATTCTCGGGACAGATGGACCGTTTCGAATTCAAGCTGGTCGGCAAGAAGGAGATGTACATCCCCTATAACGCCTACAAGCTTTATTTCGGTTGCGGCGTCGAAGAGCAGTTCATGGACAAGCACCCGAATCCGGCCTGCTGGCGTTGGGAGCTTCACCGCGTCTGGGTCGTGGAAGCGACGCTGAAGCCGGGCGTCCGCCATGTGTACGCCAAGCGCATGTACTACTTGGACGAGGACACTTACGGCGCAGGCCTGTACGACGCGTTCGACCAGAGCGGCCAGTTGTATCGCTCGATCTTCAACTCGATGGTTCAGCTGTACGACGTCCAGGCGCCCTACACCGTGAAGAACGTGGTGTATGACTTCAACAAGGGCATGTACGCGCTGGTGAACGACGGCCTGGTGGGCGGTTATGGCGTCCTGAAGGCGCCGATGGCCAACCGCGAACTCAACCCCGAGGCAATCGTCGCGCAGGAAACCGCGCGCTGATCGTCAGCCCTCATGTGGAAGCGGGCAGTGCGGCTTGCCGTGTTGCCCCTTCCGGTTCCGGCTCACTCCAGATAGATCCCCCCGCCCGGTGCTTGTTGTGGGCGGGGAGATCGCATCGACAAGGAGTTGTCTCTTGAATCGCGTTACCCGTTCGATCTCCCGTTCCGTGGTCCCGGGCCGGCGTCTGCGTCTGACCCTTGCGGCAGCGGTTCTCGGCGCGGCAGGCGTGGCGCTCGCCACAGGTTCCGCCGTGCGCGACGTATTGGCCGTCCCGGCGGTGATCTCTCCCCAGTCCTTGCGGGGTGCCATGTCAGGTATCGCAAGCAAGGATGGACGCGCCCTGGCCGTCGGGCCGCGCGGGATCATTCTGCTGTCACGCGATGCCGGTCGGAACTGGTCCCAGCTCGTCGTGCCGGTGAGCGCAGACTTGACGACGGTGCGTTTCGGGGCGGGCAGCACCACATGGGCACTCGGACACGATGCAGTCGTCCTGCGTTCGGATAACGGCGGGGAAACCTGGTCCCGGGTGATGGACGGTCATGCGCTCTTCGAGCTGCTCTCCAAACACTACGGCGCTTTGGCCAATGCGGGCAATGAAGAGGCGGGACGCGTGTTGCGGGACGTCGAGATGGCGGCCGAGCAGTCCGCGACGCCGGGCGTGCTGGCCTATCCGTTTTTTGACATCAACGTAAATGAGCGTGGCGAGGGTTTTCTGGCCGGCGCTTTCGGTCTGCTGCTGCATACGACGGATGGCGGCGCCACATGGGAGCCCTGGATCGAACGCGCGGACAACGGGCGTCGCATGCACCTGTATGCGATCGAGCCGACGCCCGACGGTGGGGTGTTTCTTGCCGGAGAGCAAGGTCTGGTGCGTCGCCTGGATCGGGACGCGGGCCGGTTCGAGACCGTCGAAACGCCCTACAAGGGTACGTATTTCGGCATCACGGCAGGGCACGCGAAGCTGATCGCCTACGGGTTGCGCGGCAATGCCTATATCAGCCGCGATGGGGCGGCGAGCTGGTCGTCTCTCGCCATGGGCAGCGATGCGAGCCTTGTTGCCGCATTGGACCGCGGCGCGGGACGGCTGGTGTTCGTGACCCAAACCGGTCAGGTCCTGCTGAGTAATGACGATGGGGCGAGCGTGACGGCGCTCGAGGTGCCACGCGGCGGCGAGGTATTCGCCGCCGCGATGGCCGGCCCGGAAGAGCTCCTGCTCGCCCGGGTCAATGGCGTTGATCTGATCCGTTTGCCCCTCCGGTAACGGCCTCTTCCGATACTGAAATTTGCGAGACACAGCATGGCAGGCCACAGCGAACAAAGAGTGATGCCGGTGATTCGGGACCTGAAGGACTTCGATCTCGGTTCCGGTAGCGTGCTCGAGCGCATCATCTTCAACAATCGCATCGTCGTGCTCCTGGCATGCCTTGTGGCGACTCTCGTACTCGGCTTCGCCGCGACGCGCATCGAGGTCAATGCGAATTTCGAGCGGATGATTCCGCTCGGCAGCCCGTACATCAAGAATTACCTGGATAACAAAAGCGAGTTGCCGGGCCTGGGCAACACGATCAGGGTCGTCGTGGAGAACAAGTCGGGGGACGTCTTCGACCCCGGGTACCTCGACGTGCTGAAGAAAGTCAATGATGACCTTTACCTGATTCCCGGCGTCGATCGTTCGTGGATGAAGTCGATCTGGATGCCGATCGTCCGCTGGCGGGAGGTGACCGAAGACGGCATCACCGGCGGTGCGGTCATGCCCGCGAGCTTCGACGGTAGCGCAAACGAGATCGCGAAACTGCGCGAGAACATCGGCAAGGCGGGCATCGTCGGCAGACTCGTCGCGAACGATATGAAGTCGAGCATGATCGTGGCGCCGCTGCTGGAGATCCATCCGAAAACCGGTGAAGCGCTGAATTACGGCGAGTTTGCGGACGCCCTCGAAGCGAAGATCCGCACCTACGAGAGTGACAAGGTCGGCATCCACATCGTCGGTTTCGCGAAGATCGTCGGCGATCTGATCGCGGGCCTGCGCGAGGTGATGATGTTCTTCGCGGTGTCAGTCGTCATTGCCGCGTTCTTCGTCTATCTCTACACCCGCTGCGTGCGCAGCACGATGCTTCTTGTGACGGTCGCCGTGATCGGCGTGGTGTGGCTGCTCGGGCTGATGCAGTTGCTCGGGTATGAGCTCGATCCGTATTCGATCCTGGTGCCTTTCCTGATCTTCGCCATCGGGCTGTCGCACGGCGCGCAGAAGATGAACGGCATCATCCAGGATATTGGCCGCGGCACCCACAAGTACGTCGCGTCACGCTACACCTTCCGGCGCCTGTTCATGGCCGGTCTCACGGCACTGCTGGCGAACATCGTCGGCTTTGCTGTACTGATCATCATCGACATCCCGGTTATCCGCGATCTGGCCCTGACAACCAGCGTCGGCGTTTCGGTCCTGATCTTCACGAAGCTTTTCCTCATCCCGGTCGCACTCTCCTATCTCGGCGTGAGCGAATCGGCCATCCGGCATGCCACGGCGGACGACATGAAGGCGGGCGGGCGGCGTTCGTTGCCGGGGCGGATCTGGCACGGTTTGGACCAACTCACCGAGCGGAGGTGGGCGATTCCGGTCATCGCCATTGCCGCGGTCGTGACCGTCGTCTCTGCAATCGTCATGCAGGACCTTCGCATCGGAGATCTGGATGCCGGGGCGCCCGAACTTCGGCCCGAGTCGCGCTACAACCGCGACAACGCATACATCACGGAACACTACGGGCTCTCCAGCGACCAGTTCGTGGTCATCATGAAGACCGGCGACGAGGGCTGTCGTCTGTATTCGAGCCTGCAGAAGATGGACGGGCTGGCACAACTGCTGCGGCAGGATCCGGCGGTCCAGACGACGACCTCACTGGCCGAAACGGTGCGTTTCGTGACCTCGGCGATGTTCGAGGGCAGTGGCAAGTGGCTCACGATCAGCCGTAACCAGTCGATCACCGACGGCTCCGTGTCGGCAGCCGTGATCGCGACGCCGGACATCACGAACCAGAGTTGCTCCGTGTCGCCCCTGGTCGCCTACCTGAAGGACCACAAGGCGGATACCGTGGGACGCATCCTGCAGACTGCGGAAGCGTACGCGGCTGCCAACAATACCGCGCCCGATGCAAAGGAGCCGGTGCAGTTCCTGCTGGCTGCGGGCAGCGCTGGTATCGAGGCGGCGACCAACATCGAGGTACAGAAGAGCATCGTCACAATGTATCTCGCGGTCTATGGTGCAACGGCGCTGCTGTGCCTGATCACGTTCCGCAGCGTTCGCGCGACGATCGTCGCACTGATCCCGCTCGTCATCACCACGATCCTCTGCAAGGCGCTGATGGTCTGGCTCGGTATCGGACTCAAGGTCGCGACCCTGCCGGTCATCGCGGTCGGCGTCGGTGTCGGTGTCGACTACGCGCTTTATCTGCTGAGCGTGCAGATTGCCGTCCAGCGCCGCGGGGGAAGCTTGCGCGATGCCTATCGCAAGTCGCTCGATTTCACCGGCAAGGTGGTCGCGTTGGTGGGACTCACGATGGCTGCCGGCGTGATCACCTGGGCATGGTCGCCGATCAAGTTCCAGGCCGACATGGGGATCCTGCTGACGTTCATGTTCCTGTGGAACATGCTCGGTGCCCTGATCCTGATCCCGGCGCTGTCGCATTTCATGCTCAACCCGCGCGAACCGAGCGGCGCACGCGGAACCCTTTTGCGCGCGGCGGCCTGATTCCTCAAGAAATTCAAGAAAGCCGACATCGCCCGGGCGGGCGACTGTCGGACAAGACAGACCACAACTGGAGACAAGACGATGTTCGACCTCTTGCTGAGTGCCGACATGATGCTGCCTGATCCCGACGACATGGCTGCGCGGCTGGTGAACAAGCTCGGCGTGCATGGCCATCCAAACTGGCGTCAGGCGTTCGACGATCATCCCTACGTCGCGCATTTCCTGCGCGTGCACAAGTCGCTGGCGGTGTCTCCGACCCGGCTCGAGCCGCAATGGCATCTGGATCGCGAGAACCCCGGCGACCCGATGTTCCACGAGTTCCTCGAAAGCCTGAAGGACTACCAGGGACGCCATCGTCCGATGCTCACGCACTCGGTCGTGCTCGCGCTGCAAGGGCCGAAATTCGACGCCTTTGTCGACAAGCTGATGCGGCGTGGGTTGCCGTTCCGGATGGCCCAGCGCACGCCGGACATGCCGTTCGACCGGTTGTGGCTCGGCGCGACGCCAGAGCGGCCGCGTTACACCCCGGTGGTGGATGGCGGCCTGTGCATCGAGGTGATGCCGACCGAACCGCTGCAGATGCCGTCCGAGACATTCGCCGCGGAACCCATGCAGCCGCGCGACCCGAAGCCGGGCGACATGGTGCGCGTCAGTGCGCGCGGATTCCTTGTCCGCGATCTGGACGAGACGCTGCGCTGCTGTTCGACGAATCTCGACTGGGAGCCGAGCGGCGAAGTCGAAGCGCTGCATCGCGAGGGATACCGCCGCGCGACGATGCCCTTTACCGTGGCCAACAGCGCCAGCCTTGACGTGATCCAGCCCAGCCGCTGGAACAGCGACGCGGGCCTGTACCTGAACAACTGGGGGCCGGGGCTTTACTACATTCGCATCGCGGTGAGCGGCCTCAAGGCCAAGGCCGAGGACTTGCGCGCGCGCGGGACCCGTTTCCAATGGATCGAGGAGTCCGAAGCCGTCGGCGGCGGCGCGATGATCCGGATCGATCCGAGCGAGATGCGCGGGCAGCTCATCGAGTTCGAGGAGGTCTGACATGGCATCCGACCTTGCGGTCAAGAATGCGGGCGCCGAGTCGATGGCGGTCCCGCTCAACGACGCCGTGGCCGTGGAGCGTCAGGGCAGTATCGGCTGGGTCGTGCTGACCCGCCCGGCCCAGATCAATGCGATCAACGACGACATTCGCACCGGCGTTCCGCAGGCTCTGCAGGATCTCGAGGCAGACCCGGCGATCCACGTGATCGTCATTCGCGGGGATGGCCCGCGGGGTTTCTGCGCGGGCGCCGACATCAAGGAACTGCGTGGCCCGGAGACCTCGATCGAAGTGCGCCGGCGCATGCAGGGCGCGCGCTGGGTCGAGGCGTTCGATGCCGCGGAGAAACCCACGATTGCGGCCATTCATGGCTATTGCATGGGAGGGGGCATGGAGCTCGCGCTCGCTTGCGACATCCGCTTTGCCACGCCCGATGCGGTTTTCAGTCTGCCTGAGACTGCCCTGGGCCTGATTCCCGGCGGGGGAGGGACCCAGCGGTTGCCGCGCGTGGTCGGTCCGGGCCGGGCGATGGACCTGCTGCTCACCGGTGACCGCCTGAGCGCCGATGAAGCGAAGGCGATCGGCCTGGTCACCCGGGTGGCGAGCGCGCCGGACAAGCTGGTGGAAGAGGTGCGCGCGTTCGCGATGCGCATCGCCTCGCGCGCGCCGGCGGCGACGCTGTGCGTGAAGCGCGCTGCGCGTGCCGCACTGGACGTCGACCTCAAGAAGGGCCTGGACCTCGAGCTGGATCTTTTTGCACTGCTCAAACCCAGCGACGACGCGAGGGAGGCGGCGACCGCCTTTCGCGAAAAGCGCGAACCGCGCTTCACCGGTCGCTAAGCGACGCGCTCCGCGCAGACAAGAATCAGGAGACAGACAGATGAGCGAGCGAAAACTGGATGGCCGTGTCGCGATCGTGACCGGTGCGGCCGGCGGCCTCGGCGCCGAATCGGCCCGCGTGCTGGCGATGCACGGTGCGAGTGTGGCAATCACGGACATCGACCTCGACGGCGCACGCAAGGTTGCCGCCGAGATCGAGTCGGGCGGTGGGCACGCGATTGCAGTGCGGGCAGACGTCTCGTCCGAGGCGGACGTCGCGGCGATGGTCGCGGCGGTGGTGAACCGCTTCGGGCGAGTGGACGTCCTGTACAGCAATGCGGCGATCCTAAGCGTCGAGCAACGCCAGCGCGACCGCGACGTTGCCAACATGGACGTCGAGGCGTGGGATTGCGCGATGGCGGTGAATCTGCGCGGTGCGATGCTGTGTGCCAAGTATGCGATTCGCGAGATGCTCAAGCAGAAGAAAGGCTCCCTGATCTTCGCGACCTCCGGACTCGGCGCCCAAGGCGACCTGTCGCTGTCGGCCTACGCCGCCTCGAAGGCGGCGCTGATGATGCTCAGCAAGTCGATTGCGACCCAGTACGGCAAGGAGGGCATCCGCTCCAACGCGCTGCAGATCGGACTCGCGCCAGCAGAGAATGCCCATGGGAGCATGCCGCCGGCCGTGATCCAGATCATCCGCGACAACCACCTCACGCCCGATGTCGGCACCCCGCGTCAGATCGCCGACGTGGTGGCCTTCCTCGCGTCCGACGAGTCGTCCTTCGTAACCGGCACGACGCTGGTCGCCGATGGCGGTTTCTCATGCCACACGCCCTCGCTTGTCGCGATGAAGGCTCTCTTCGCGCAGACCGGCGCGAAGAGTATGTAAGGGGTCGTCCATGAAAGCAGCTGTCATCAGCGAGCGGGGTGCCGCTCCGGTCGTGCAGGAGTTTCCGGAACCGGCGCCACAGGAAGGCGCCGTCCTCATCGACATGGACACGGCAGGGCTCGGGGGCTGGGACGTACTCGGCGCGTACCGGCTGGGCGTGCAATACCCGTGCGTGATCCGCGGCGAAGGCGTGGGCAGGGCACCGGACGGCCGCCGCGTGTATTTCGGCGAGCGCTCGGTGATGCCCTTCGGGGCGTGGGCCGAGCGTACGCTGGTGCCGACCGATGAGGTCTGGGACGTGCCCGACGAGGTCGACGACAAGACCGCGATCACGATGGGCATCGCTGCCACCGGCGCACTGGTGCCGCTCGAGCAGGCCAACATCCAGCGGGGTGAGCAGGTTCTGGTCCTCGGTGCGACCGGCACGCTCGGGCAGGTGGCGCTGCAACTCGCCCGCTATCTCGGCGCGGGCAGGGTCGTCGCGGCCGCACGCTCCGCCGAGACCCTGCAGCGCCTGAAGACGCGCGGGATTGCCGACGAAGTCGTAGCCCTCGGTAGCGAGAACGATGTCGCGGCGTTGAAGGACGCGGCGGGCGACGGTTTCGACGTCGTGCTCGATCTGGTGTGCGGGCAACCGATGCTCAACGCCCTCAAGGCGACCCGCTGGGGCGCACGCATCGTGACGATCGGCACGGGTGCAGGGCGTCAGATCAATCTCGATATCGCCGATCTGCTTTTCCGCACGCTGTCATGCGTGGGTACGGGGCAGCGCCCGCCGGCCGATCGCCGCGCGATCTGGGAGCGCCTGTTGCGCATCGCACGCACAGAGAATATCCAGGTCGACTACGCCGACTATACGCTGGATCAGGCTGCCGAAGCCTGGGCGTCGCAGATTGCCGGACCGCACGCGAAGATCACCGCGCGGATCAGGGGCTGACCGGCAAGGGGCAGGGGAGGCTGGGCATGGGACGATGGTGGGCGGTCGCGCTGTCCGAGGCGGTGCAAGGTGACAAGGCGCTCGCGGTGACCTGCGAAGGCGAGCAACTCGCCGTGTTTCGCGACGGGAGGGGCGTAGTGTTCGCGCTGGAGGACCGGTGTCCGCACCGGCGTGTGCCGCTGTCGCCCGGACCCGTGAAACCTGGTGGTCTGCAGTGCCCCTACCACGGCTGGACCTTCGACGGCGCGACGGGCCTGTGCAATGACATTCCCAACCTGCGTCGCGATGAGCGGGTGCCGGCGCGTTATGCGGCGCGCGCCTTTCCGGCGGCCGAGGCGAACGGCTTCATCCACGTCTGGCGGGGGGCGGGAACTCCCGCCGCCGTATTGCCGGGCGCGTCGTATCGCGCGGCAGGTCGCGAACAGACCGGTTCAACAGTGGCCAATATCGCGTTCGAGCAATATCTCGACGTGATGCTCGACGGCCCGGAATGCCTGCTTTCCTTCCCCGGCGTGCACATCACCGATTTCTTCCTCGGCGATCCGCGCCGCGACGGCGAGCATCTTGTCCTCGATCGAGGCGCGGTGTGGAAGGGCAAGGGAAATGGGCCGGCCTTCGTGCGAGACCATTCGCTGTGGGTACGTACTCGCGTACCGGTAAGGGGCGGCGACATTCGCGTGGAACTCCTCAGCGCCGAAGAAGATCCGCTCGTCACGATCTTCATCGCTGCCAGCGAGAACAGGCGGGGTACCACCAGTCTGGTCTGGCGCGGTTTTCTTCATGCCACGCCAGCGCCGCTGTCGTGGCGGTGGCGAATCGCGCGGGCGATCGGACGTGCTCCGTTCGCAATCTTCCCCCAAATCGACGGCGCAGCCGTGGCGGCACTCGAAGTCGCACCGTCACGAGATCGCAGATTGGCGAAGACCGATACGAGGACGCCGGCCGGGCGCGTGGTGACCGTGCAGGAGAGGTGCGCAGTATGAGCGAAGTCCCGATGATGGATGCGGCAGGGCGCGAAGCGGAGGCGACCTCCAAGCGCGACTGGGTACCGATCAATCTCGATCTGCGCGACACCTGGTTTCCCGTCGCCTACAGTGCGGACATCGGTGAGCGGGCGGTACGCCGTATCGTCCATGCGCAGGACGTATATCTATGGCGCGACGGCGTGAGGTTATATGCGGCCGAGTTTCGCCCCGACCGCCTTGACGCGATGCGCGCCGGCGCAAGTGCCTTCACGAACGGCTCCGGTTTCTATCCGGCTGTCGAGCGCTACGGGTATATCTGGGCGTGGTACGGAAACCCCGATAACGCGCACGAGGAACTGATCCCGAGCATCCCCTTCCTGCCCCCCGATGGTCAGGGGATCCCCCGCTACACGCAGCGCGCGGTGCGCTTCGATGCGGCCTCGCCGCTGTCCGTCGAGAACCTCATCGATCTGACACATGCCGACTTTCTGCATGCCAATGCGATCGGTGACGGCCAGTCCGAGAACGATGTCGTCGAGGTCCATTCGACCTCCGAGACGGTGACTCGCATCCGCAACGTCACCCGCAAGTCGGTGGCACCGGTGATGCGCTGGATCGGAGGCGTACGCGCCCAGTACCAGGATCTGCGCGCAGTTCTGCATGTCCATCTGCGCAACAACGTGTGCATCTCTTACCCGAACTTTACCCCGGGCTATCCGATTCCGAACGTGCAGCCCTTTGTGCCTGTCGGCAAGCACCGTTCTCGTGTTGACCAGACGAACTACACTGTCCACGCGCCGGCACCGTTTCGCTGGCTGATGCCGCGCATCTCCTACGTGATCCAGCCACAGGACAACTCGGTGCTGCGCCCTCAGAACGCGCGCTATTTCGAGTCCACCGAGCGCCGCGACCTAAGCTCGCGTTTCGACGGCCCCGGCAATCGCTACCGATTGCTGATGATGCGTCTCGCCGAGAGGCAGCAGCGCGGGGACTTCGGCTACGGCGCCGATGCCGACCCGAGTGCCGACATTTCGGCAGTGCTCGGCATGCGGGGCTGATTTCTGCAATCCGGACCCCGTCCCGGTACAGGGCAACTCGGCACGACCGTGATCCTCGCGGGCTTGGCGATGCTCGGCCCGTTTTCGATCAACACCTACCTGCCATCCTTCGGGGAAATGGCGGTGGTGCTCGGCACGGATCGAGTCGCGTTGCAGCAGACAGTGGCGATCTACTTCGCCGCCTTTGCCTTCATGGCCCTGTGGCATGGCACGATCTCGGATTCCTTCGGGCGCCGCCGCGTGGTGCTGGCCGGTCTGGTCGTCTATGCATTGGCGTCGCTCGGATGCGCGCTTGCGACGCAAGTGGAGCAGTTGTGGGTTCTGCGGGCACTCCAGGGCTTCTCGGCGGGTGCCGGGATCGTGATCGGTCGCGCCGTCGTCCGGGATCTGCATGAAGGGCCGCGTGCGCAGCGCATGATGTCGCAGGTGGTGTTGATGTTCTCGATCGCACCCGCCGTCGCTCCTTTGGTGGGCGGCTGGTTGCAGGTCGCGATGGGCTGGCGGTCCGTTTTCGTGTTCCTGTGCCTGCTTGCCACCAGCCTGCTCGTGGCCGTGTTTTTCGGATTACCGGAGACCCTGCCCGCCTCGCAGCGTCACCCCTTCAATCCGGCGGGTGTGCTTCGCGGTTACGCGTCCGTGCTCGGAAACGCGCGCTTCATGAGCTGGGCACTGGCGTATGCCTGCATGTTTGGCGGCTTCTTCCTTTACGTCCTGTCTACGCCGGTGTTCCTGATGGAGCACCTTGGCCTGGGCGAGACCGATTTCCTGTGGATGTTCGGACCCGCGACGGTGGGTCTGATGTTGGGCTCCGCGCTTGCGGGCCGCCTTGCGCAGCGCTGGTCCACGGCCGCCACGCTAAAGGCCGGCTTCGCGATCATGGCTGCCGCCACGCTCTGGAATCTCGCCGTGTGCCTCGTCGAACCCGGCGGCACGGCGTGGTATGTGGCGTATCTCCTGTTCTTCAATCTGGGCATGTCGGTGATGATTCCAACGATCACGGTGCGCGGCCTGGATTGTGTACCGGAGCGCCGCGGCACCGGCTCATCGGTTCAGCTGTTCATCCAGACGGGATTCAACGCCTGGATTGCCGCGGTGCTGGCGCCACTGATGTGGCATTCGCTGTTGTCTCTCGCGCTGGGAGCCGCTGCTCTTGCCCTGTGCGGCGTCCTCGGGGTGGTCGTGGCGGGCCGCCTGTCCAGCTTCTCCGAGGCCCATCAATGAGGGGCTACTCCTTCACCGGCTGCGCTATCTGCGCGCGACGGCGAATCAGCTTGATCTTGCGGCCTGGCGGTAACCCCTGAACAGGATCAGCGGCATCCGCAGTAGCGTCCGCCACCCGAGCAGCTGGAGCGCCTGCCAGCAGTCTTCGGGGCGGATCAGGATGGTGGTGGCCATCGAGCCCATGACCTTGCCCTTCATGACCAGCGTGTCGTCCTTTCGCTGGATGGACTTCACTTCGACCATCTCCACGCCTTCCTTGCTGAACATCTTCACGGCTGCCGCTCTCCATCACGTTGGATGTGACCGCAACCGCGCGACGCGGTCGCGGCGTTCCACGGGTCAGTTTTCGATGAGGTCGTCGAAATCCATGCCCAAGTCTTCCAGCACCACCTGCGCCGCATTGCGTCCGGACGCTGCGGTGACCCCGCCCCCCGGATGGGTGGAGGCGCCCGCCATGTACAGACCCGCCACCGGCGACTTGTACTGCCCGTAGCCCGGGGCAGGGCGGTTGCCCGCGATCTGCCAGTTGTACGAGCCGAAGTGCAGGATGTCCGCACCGATCATCGCGTTGTTGTGGCGCTCGATATCGAGCGGGGTGAACCACGAGAAACCGATGATGTTGTCGTCGCTCATATTGGTCGTGAGCTTGCGCAGGTCGTCGAGGAATCCGTAAGCGATCTCCTTGCCGATCTCGTCCCAACGCTGCGGGCCGCCCTTCACGTTGTAGGGGCAGAAAGCGTACATGTTGAGCACGCGCTTGCCCTCGGGTGCCCGCGTCTTGTCATAGACGTCCTGCATCACGTGGGCGACGAAGTCGCGGCGCGGGATGCCGTATTCGAGATCGGAGAAGGCGCGTGCGAACTCCTCCCAGTCGGAGTGCGAACGCTCGACCCAGAAGAAATCGTCCACCGCCGGACCGACCTTGTACTGCGGCGCCTCGTGCAGCGCGAGGTGCAGGTTGAAGGGCTGGAAGCTGTTGCGTTTCAGCCCCCGAATCCGCGGCTCGAATCCTTCCGGCAGATTCGCGCCCGGCACCATGTGCGGGAACACCTGTTGCACGTGCATCGTCGAAATGACGCCTTTCTTCGCGACGATCTCCTCGCCCGATTCGAGCACGACGCCCGTCACCTTGCTGCCATCCATGCGCATCTGCTTGACGGGCGCATTGACGCGTACCGCGCCGCCATGCGATTCGAAGCACTCCCGCAGCTTGTCCGCGAAGGCACCCGAGCCGCCGACTGGAATGCCGACACCGTAGCGGTGCATGAAGGGCAGAATGATGTAGAAGCCGAATCCCGTGCCGTTGTTGAACGGGTTCATCATGGCTTCCGAGGCATAGCGGGCCAACGCGATGCGCACCTTGGGGTGCTCGAACCATTCGCAGATGAAGTCCCATGCGCTCATCGACTGGGTTCGCATCAGCGATTGCCCGACCACGCTCTGCTCCATCATCACGGCTTGGGCGCCCGCGTTCGGGGGCGCATGGAACATGCCCATCACCATCATGTCGAGGTTCTGGAACACCTCCTTGTTGAAGCGCCGGTAGGCTTCCGCATCCTTCTGCGAGAATTTTGCGATCGCTTGGGCAGTCTGTTCGAGATCGGTGTAGAACTCGAGCGTGGTCCCGTCGTCGTAGAAGATCGCAGTCATCTTGTCGGGGTTGATGTACTTCAGCCCGAACTTCGATTTCAGCTGCAGTTCGTCGTTGCGCAGCAATGGGTTGGCCTGCAGCAGGGTATGTGCGACCGAGCAGACGTCATGCTTGAAGCCCGGCGCCGTCAGCTCGCGCGTCATGACGCCCCCGCCGACCTTGTCGTTTTTCTCGACGACGCATACCTTCAGTCCCGCCTTCGCCAGGTAGCACGCGGCCACCAGACCGTTGTGACCGCCACCGGCGACCACGATGTCGTATTGTTCGCTCATGGATATCTCCCGTTATCGGTTCCATCGTCGGGCGTGAGGGCGCCCGCCGCGCTATCGGGGATAGCGCGGGATGTCTTCCTCTCGTGCTGCGGGCGCCGTGAAGCACCCCCGGATCAGAGTGCGGTTTCGGCGTCCGCCTGTTTGAACATGGCGTTGATGTCGCCCGAAGTGACCGGTTTGCCGGCTTCCCGCTTCGGTGCCGCGCCCCCCATGCCTTGCGTGGGCGAGGTGTCGATGCCCTTGGCGCGAGCCTGCGCGCGCAGCGCGCCGACGGTGCAGTTCTCGCGGCCGAGGATCGCGAACGGGTCGTAGCTGTATTCGCGCATCACGTTCCGGTGAGTGACCTTGGCGATGGTCTCGTCGGGGAGGTGCCTGAAGCTCTCCCACACCACTTCCGGAGAATTCGGCCAGGTGCAATCGGAATGCGGGTAGTCGCATTCCCAGCCAACCATGTCTTCACCGATGTGCTTCAGGTTCTGCAGCCCGAAGTCGTCCTCGATGAAACACGTGATGATGTGCTCCTTGAAGATGTCGCTCGGCTTCTTGCCGCCGAAGCTGGCATTCGTCCAGGCCTTGTGATGCCGGTGGGTGAAATCCGCGCGCTCGAGGAGGTAGGGAATCCAACCGATGCCGCCCTCGGAAAGCGCCATCTTCAGCTTCGGGAACTTCCTCCACATCGGAGCCCAGATCCAGTCGGCCGCCGAGTTCGCGATCGAGATCGGCATCGAAGTGATCCACGCGTCGATCGGCGACAGGTCGGAGGCGTGCTCGGCCTTGACGCCGGTGCCGATGTGGCAGTTGATGACCACCGCGTTGTCCGCGCAGGCCTTCCACACCGGGTCCCAGTACGAATCGTGGATCGACGGGAAGCCATGTAGGGCGGGGTTGTCGGAGAAGGAGATCGCATGCACCCCGTCCTTCGCCATGCGCTTGATTTCGGCGGCGGCCGCCTGCGGATCCCACCAGGGAATCAGCGCCATCGGGATGAAGCGACCCGGGGCGGCGTTGCACCAGTCGTGCAGGTGCCAGTCGTTGTAGGCCTGGATGGCGGCGAGCGATACGTCGCGCGCGTCGTCGTACTGCTGGAAGCGCTGCCCCGCGAAGCCGGGGAAGGTCGGGAAACACAGCGAGCCGAGCACGCCATTGGCGTTCATGTCGTCGACGCGCGCCTGGACGTCCCAAGTGCCGCGCCTCATGTGTTCGTAACCGAGCGGCTCCATGCCGTACTCTTCCTTGGGGCGACCGACGACCGAGTTGAGGCCCATGTAGCCCGTTGCCCGTCCTTCGAAAACCCACACGTCACGACCCTTATGCTTCTCGATGTGAGGCTCGCGCCCCTTGAAGCGGGCCGGCATGTGTCGCGCGAAGGCGTTCGGGGGTTCGATGGCGTGGTCGTCGATGCTGACGAGGATGAGATCTTCAAGTTTCATCGCGTGTTGTCTCCGATTCCGCCTTCGCATGCCGCGCACGTGGCCGAGCGGCATGCAGACGGTATGTTTGTGGTAGTGGTCGCCGTTACGCGTCTAAAGGATCACGCCCAGGTTGGGGGTGCCGATGACGACCTGGTCGAGCAGGATCTCGCGGCGAGCGAGTTTCAGCGCGCCATCCTCGCGGCGCAGAACGTCGTGGCGGACGCAGGGGATCAGGTCGAAGTAGTCGAAATCGAAACGGCTGCGTGTAAGGAGCAGATAGCTCTCGACCTTCAGGTCATCGCTGTCGTCGATTCGGTAGACGCGTACGTTCGTGACCAGACGCTTGATGCGCGATGGAGGATCCTCGCCCCAGGCGCTCTTGGTGTCGGTAATGCGCTTGACCCGCATGAGCATCGAGCCGTAATTCTCGTGTAGGTGCTGGACGTTGCGCGAATAGGTCTGGTCGAACTGGGACGTCGAACGGGTATGGCGCAGGGGCGCGTTGTATTCGAGGTCCTTGGTGAGCAGCTCCGCCCATTCGCCGAGGCGCAGGTTGTCGAGCATTTCGGCTTCGTCATAAAGGAAGTCGAGCACCTCGTTGTAGGTATCGCTGCCGGAGGGAATACGGTTCGCCTTGATCGAGGGCGGCAGCGGAGTCGGTTCGAGCAGTTGCTGAAGCATGGAGGTCTCCTGAAATAGGGGTAAGTAGTCGCGCTGTGATCAGTTCTCGGCAGTCATCAGTTCGTACCAGTATTCCCACCAGCGCCACTGGGTGTCGTCCTTCGTGAAGCCGTCACCGACATCGCCAGGGCCCGGCCAGCCTTCGAGCCTGTTGTTCTCGTACATCGACTGATACTTCATCGTGATGTGCTTGCTCACGGCACCCTTCGCCGCGAGCGTCTGGTGCGGCCAGGTGTCCGAATCGTCCTGCTCGACCATCCCCGAGGTGCCCAGGAGTTGGACGCCGAGGCGCAGCATCTTGGCCTTGAGTTCCGGCGGAGTGTCCTTCTCGGCCAGGATCCAGTTCACGAATTCCAGCTTGTCCGGCCCCTTCGGGACATAGGCGTGCAGCGCCATGACCCCGATCACGCCATCGGGCGAGGGGATGTAGACGAACTCGAACAGCCCGTTGGGAAAGAAGTTGCCCACCTGGGGCGGACGCCAGGCCATGACGCGCAGCTGGTCATCGCTGAAGCGACGGAGCACTTCCGGCAGCATCTCGGGCGTGATGCCCGGCGGGGGCAGCGCCTCGAGTTTCTCCTTGATCGACAACTCGCTCGGGTCCTTCCCCGTCAGGCGTCGGATCTTGCGGTCCAGCTCGATGCATCGCATGGTATGTGCGTGCGCGGTGTAGACCTCGGTGCCGTACATCTCCGGTGTCAGGTCGCCGCCGCCACCTTCGCTGCCCGGCTTGCGATAGGGGCCGACTTCCGATAGCCAGCGGTGCAGGGTCAGAACATGGAATCCGTCCGACGCCGACTGCTCGCAGGCAGTCTTCCAGTTCGCACGGATCGTGAAACGCTGCGGGGGACCCAGCACTTCCATGCCCTTGTCTGTGCGGCACCAGAGCGTGTCGAAATACCATTTCGCGTCGCCGAGGAAGTCCTCGAAGCTAGGGCCCTCGACGTTCCACGTCGCGAAGACCAAGCCGCCATAGATCGCGACGCGCGCCTTCTTCAGGCCGAGTTCCTGCTTGGTCATCATCTTCCCGTGCATACATTCCTTCTCGACCGGCGCGCCGATAAAGTCGCCGTTCGGCTTGAATGCCCAGCCGTGGTAGATACAGACGTGAGTCATCGTGTTACCCACGTCATGGGTCGAGATCTTCATGCCCCGATGGGGGCAGACGTTGAGGGAGACGTACACCTCGCCGTCCGCCCCGCGTGCCATCAGCACGGAATCCGATCCCATGTCGCGGACGACGAAATCGCCCTTGTTCGGGATTTCGGTTTCGTGCCCCAGGAATACCCAGGTCTTGGCGAAGATGCGCTCCATCTCGAGCTCGAACAGTTCGGGATCGGAAAGCGCCCGCATCTTGACTTCGCGGGTTTCGAGGTTGATCAGGTCGGAAAGCAGTGTGCCGTCCGAGAGTTTCGGGTTTGATTTTCTGTCCATGTGTTCCTCCTCCTTGAAGGTCGTCCGTTCGTCTGCGCTTAAAAACTGAACATAAACACAAAAGATGTATAATTTAAGCGCAGTATCCTACCGTTGTTCATGGTGCGATTTGATCTATGTCAACAAAAATGGCCGATGGTGCCTCGCCTACGCGCGACATCCGCAGGCTTGCGCGGCTTTGGTGAAGTTGAACACTTTTGCAAAAAAGTGGATCAAGGCCGTCCCTGTGAGGCAAATTCAAGACGTGGCAGGAGAGCTGAATGGATTTCGGAATCAATGGACGTCGGGCGATCGTGTGCGCGTCCTCACGCGGCCTTGGAAGAGCCTGTGCCTTGGAGTTGGCGCGGGAAGGCTGTACGGTCTTCCTCAACGGACGTGACGAGGGGCGCCTGACCTTGGCGGCAGACGAGATCGCGCGGGAGACCGGAGTGAGGCCCGTCACCGTTGCTGCGGACCTCGATACCGAGCGAGGGCGGCAGCTTCTGCTCGCCGCATGCGATGAACCGGACATCCTCGTCACCAACAACGGCGGGCCCGCACCCGGCAGGATCGAGGATTGGGATCACGCAGCGTGGCTGGGCGCCATCGAAGCCAACATGCTGTCCGGGATACTCCTCATCCAGGCCGTCGTGGGGGGAATGCGGAAGCGCAAGTTCGGGCGCATCGTCAATATCACCTCCGCGATGGTGAAATCGCCGCAGCTCCCGCTCGGGCTCTCGACTGCCGCGCGCGCAGGATTGACGGCCTTCTCCAAGGCACTATCGCGAGCCGTCGCGCGCGACAACGTCACGATCAATAACCTGCTGCCGGAGCGGATCGAAACCGACCGGCTGCGCTACTTGATCGAACAGCAGGCGACGAGAGCCGGGTGCAGCTTCGAGGAGGCCCGGCATGACATGCTCAAGCCCGTCGCTGCAGGCAGATTCGGCCGCCCCGAGGAGTTCGCCGCCGCATGTGCGTTTCTGTGTTCAATGCAGGCTTCCTACATATCGGGACAGAACTTGCAGGTGGACGGTGGAAGCTACAGCGGGCTCATGTAAGAGCGCTCACCCGCTGCAAACCACGGCGTCCTGCCGCCTTACAGAATTCAACCTCCGTCGGAGCAATTCATGATCACGCGAATGGACCACTTCACGATCGTTACCGATCGCCTCGATGTGACGCGTCGCTTCTACACGGAACTGCTCGAGATGGAGGAAGGGCCGCGTCCGCCTTTTCCCGTCTCCGGCTGCTGGCTCTACATATCGCAGCAAGCCGTGCTGCACGTCATCAGTGTCAAAGAAATGCCCGAGCCGCGTCGGGGCGTTCTCGACCACATGGCATTTCGCGCTGAGGGACTAGTGCGCACGCTGAATCGCCTGGATGCGGCCGGCGTCAGCTACCGCATCATTCGCGCGCCGGGCGAACTGCGCACGTGGCAGGTCTTCTTCACGGATCCGAACGGGGTCGAAGTCGAACTCGACTTCGACCCGGCCGAGAGCGCTCCCGATGATTGGGCTCTCCGGAGAAGGCCGATCTGATTCGTGCGGAATCACGGGTCATACTCGCACCGCCGTTGCTCGACCTGTCATTGCTCCCCCGGTGCGTGGCAGTGATCCAGCCGCCGTGACCGTGGTGACGGGCGTTTGATTAGGACGCTGGAAAGGTCGGATTGCACCCAAAGAACTTTCAAAAGTCCGCCGTAGTTCCGCGCCGTTGCGGGGAGTGGGAAGACGTTGTTTTGAAAATAAAGTGACGCAAGTGTTTGATTTTACGTATTAGTAACCAGTCTTGTGGCTCCAGTTGTCACCGGTTCGATCCCGGTATGTCGCCCCATAAATTCAAGCACTTACGAGTTGTGGCAATGCGTTGAGCATATTACGAAATTTACGAAATGCCTCGTAAGTGCTTGTTTTAGCTGTGTTGAGCACTGGGCTGTAACTGCCTGGATATGGGCATGCACCGGTGGAATTCCAGTCCCGCAGCGCTGCAGGAAAGCTCAGAGTGGTTGGGGAGGCAGGCGCCACCTGTTTGGCGCAGTTTGTTTCTTAGGGTAGCTCGGAAGCATACGAGGCATCACCCGGTGGCCAACGTTCAAATCCTGCAAACTTTGTAAGATCACCGGACCGACTGAGCGGTGTTGCTAATGGTCGGTCTGAATTCGCAAAGCGCATATGCCGACGCAGAGACTCAGCGGCGCTGGAATCACGACAGGGTAGAGGACGCGTAGTCATCTGACCGAAGGTGGCCGAATGGGGCGTGCGACGAAGCCCCGGGTTGGCCGGCCTGCCACCGCCCGATCCGGCCGCTCAGACCGGCTCTGTTATTCGCCAGCGCTGAACTTCGTAAGACCCCCCGACTGATTTGTCGGCCTGGCGCGGCTCCTGACGCTTGCCTGCAAATTCACTGACCTTCAGTTTGAGTTTCTGGCTCGGGTGAAAAGTCACGACGCGGCGCGCGGTTACCCGCGCCGTCTCACCGGTCTTCGGGTTGCGGCCCGGACGCTCGGGTTTCTCGCGCAGTTGAAATCCGCCGAAGCCCGACAGCTTGACGTCCTCACCAGCTTCGAGCGAAGTGCTGATTTCTTCGAAAAAAGCCTCGACCATCTCCGACGCTTCCCGCTTGTTCAGTCCGACGTTGTCGACGACGACTTGCACGATTTCTGCTTTTGTTAGCGTCATGTTCTCTTATCCCTGAGCCTGATCGCGGCGGCTGGGCGGTTGTCGCCTAAAGTACCACTGCCGCGAACTCGGGCTGATATAGCACTTCTCACGCAGGGAGGTAAACCATCTGGTAGTTCGACAACGAAGGGGCGTTTCCCTGGTGGCGCTGGGACTCATGGCGGCGGCGATTATCGGAGATCGATGACGATCATCGAGGATCGGTGGATTAGGGCGGCAATGTCAAACTCCTATCTCGTATGTGTGGTGAAGATTCTGAAACTATGCACTCAGCGGTACGAGTGTCATTGGCCGGCGACTGCCCGTCCTTGAGTCGGGTCTCCATGAACCGAAATCGATGAATGCATCCTAGTTCGAAGCCATCGCCCGCTGCGAAGCGCCCGGCGATTCCGGGGTTGGAATTAAAGATGCATTGGAGTTGATTCTTTTGCGGCTCCCGCTATATTGAAGCGGATGGCGTTCATCCCTGCGCAGGTCTGCCGTGTCCTGCGAGCCGGCGCGGCGGCATCGAGGCGCACCGCGACGGGGTAGGGTCTATGAGGTGATCCGGATCGCCACGGAGATACTTGTCGTCGGGGCATTGAATCGGCTTGGGAGGCCAGCATGCGAGCACGCTCGGCTAGTGCGCCGAAATTTCTGAATCTGTCGCAGATCCGCTTTCCAATCGGTGCGATCGCGTCGATCGGACACCGGGTTGCGGGCGTACTGCTCGTGGTGAGCCTGCCGCTTCTCGCGTTCGCGCTCGACCGCTCGCTTCGCAGCGAGTCGGAGTTCGACGCTCTGCGCGACCTGGTATCTGAGCCCTGGCGGGCACTGCTCCTTGTCATTCTCGTTTGGGCCGCCGCACATCACGTACTCGCCGGTGTGCGCCACCTGTTGATGGATATCGGTGTCGGGAGCCGTCTCTCACAGGCACGCACCAGCGCCTGGGCTGCGATCCTCGCGGCGGGGATCATTGCATTTGCGGCCGCGGTGAGGTGGTTGTCGTGAGGCTCTTTCTCGGGCAACGGGCCTGGGTACTGCAGCGCGTGACGGCGCTGATGCTGCTGATCCTGCTTGCGCTGGGGGCTGCGACGCTGCTGACGGGGCCGTCGCGCAGCTATGAAAGCTGGCACGCGCTGGCGACGAGCACGCATGGCGCAGTGCTGATCGTCGTGTTCTTCGCCGCGCTGTGCCTGCACGGATGGATCGGCGTGCGTGACATCGTCCTCGACTACATCCACGCGCCGACGCTGCGGCTGCCCTTGCTTGCGCTGATCGCGGTGATCCTGTTTGCGATCTTCATTCGCGTCGTGCTGACGATGGCGGCGCACTTTGCCCGCGGTGCTTAAGAGTGGCGGAGGAGAGAACATTGCGAGTCAGCATCTACCGCTTCAACCCCGAAACCGACGCGAAGCCGCGTATGCAGGATTACGACGTCGCGCCCGAGGCGGGCGACAAGAAGCTGCTCGACGTGCTGATGCGGCTCAAGACGATGGACGACAGCCTCTCATTCCGCCGTTCCTGTCGTGAAGGCGTGTGCGGATCGGATGCGATGAACATCAACGGTCGTAACGGACTGGCGTGCCTCACGTCGCTGCCGGGCCTGAAGGAGCCGGTCGTGCTGCGGCCGTTGCCGGGTTTTCCCGTGATCCGCGACCTCATCGTCGACATGACGCAGTTCTTCGC
Source organism: Azoarcus sp. CIB (assembly GCF_001190925.1). Taxonomy (NCBI): domain Bacteria; kingdom Pseudomonadati; phylum Pseudomonadota; class Betaproteobacteria; order Rhodocyclales; family Zoogloeaceae; genus Azoarcus; species Azoarcus sp. CIB. The sequence goes on along the minus strand of NZ_CP011072.1, from coordinate 2,706,705 downwards.
GCATTACCACTCGATCAAGCCCTACCTCATCAATAACGAGGTCCCTCCCGAGCGCGAACGCCTGCAGTCGCCCGCGGAGCGCGAAAAGTTGAACGGGCTGTACGAATGCATCCTGTGCGCGTGCTGCAGTGCTTTCTGTCCGTCCTTCTGGTGGAATCCCGACAAGTTCATCGGTCCGGCGGGCCTGCTGCAGGCGTACCGCTTCATCTCCGACTCCCGCGACACGGCGACTGCGGAGCGGCTCGCCTACCTGGACGACGTATATCGCCTGTACCGCTGCCGTTCGATCATGAACTGCACTGAAGTCTGCCCCAAGGGGCTGAGTCCGTCGCATGCGATCGAACGCATCCGGCTCGCGCTCGTGCGTGAGTCTTCGTAGCGGGTGCGCCTGCCAAGTCGCCACGGGAACATCATGGGTCATTCGCCTCCATTGTCGATGTTGCATCCGGCCAGCCCTTCGGTCGAAGGGCGGTGGAGCGTTGTTGCCGACGCGCCGGCCAGGCGGCTCGGCGCGCACGAACTGTTCTCGAGACTGGACTCCGGCGATCTCGCCCGCCTGACTCGGGGCGCGCGACTTCGCCGCCTGGATCCCGGGGAAGCGCTGTGGTTTGCCGGCGAGCGCGCAAGTCACTTTGCGGTGATCGAATCGGGCATCGTCCAGATCCGGCAGATGACGCCGACCGGCGAAGGCATTGTCGTCGGCCTGTTCCGGCCGGGCGAGGCGATCGGGCTTGCCGCAGCGCTCGAACATGAGGTCTTCCCGGCGGATGCCATCGCGATCGGTGGAATGGCCGACGTCCTGTCCATCCGCGCAGACGCGCTGTGTGAATCCCTGAAAAACTCCGTCGCCGTCGCGCTGGCGGTGAACCGCGCCTTGCTGCGACACACCGCCGCGCTGCGCGCGAAGATCGACATCGTCAGCGCCGGTTCGGTGCCGCGCCGGCTCGCAGCGCTGATGCGTTACCTGATCGAGCGATTTGGCCGGCCGACCGATGCGGGTACGGTCGTCGTCGACGTGCACCTCGGCCGCGATGAAATCAGCCAGCTCGTGAGCGCGCGGGTCGAGACCGTGATCCGCATCCTGAGCCGGTGGCAGAAGGCCGGCTGGCTTGCTGCACGGCCCGGCGGGATCGAGATTGTGCGCGCGGACATGCTGCAGCGGATCGTCGACACCTGAGCCGGGTGGCTGCGCGACGACGGTCGCGGTCAGCGTTCGAGCAGCTTGAGCTTGTTCTTCACCGTCGACCACAGCCCGGCATCCGATGGAGCCGGCTTGACCTCGACGATAGGTATCCACACCTTTGCCAGTTCCTCGTTGAGCGGGATGAATTGTCGTTGGTCAGCCGGCACGTCGTCCTCGGAGAAGATCGCGTCGACGGGGCACTCGGCCACGCAAAGCGTGCAGTCGATGCATTCCCGTGGGTCGATCACGAGGAAATTGGGGCCTTCGCGGAAGGCGTCGACGGGACAGACATCGACGCAATCGGTGTGTTTGCACTTGATGCAGGCTTCGGTGACTACGTATGTCATGGCTCATCTCTCTTCGGGTGTGCGGTTCGGTCCGCAGTGCGAGAGAAATTTAGGCCACGCGCGCCGGCCCCTGAATGACAAAAGTCATTTCCGGCGCCTGGGGGACTCCCTAGGATGAAGTCGCGCAGAACAGACCGGTGCCGGCAGCCGCGGCATGCGGGATGTCGGTATCGCCCCTAACGAACGCTGGAGATCGTCATGTCCGGACACACGCAGAAATGGCAAGCCGAGCACGCCAATTACCACAAGCTGCTCGATCTGCTCCAATCCCAGACGGAACTCTTCGTCCACGGCGAGCAGCCGGATTACGAGCTCATGTCGGACATCGTGTACTACATGACGCAGTATCCCGACCGCTTCCATCATCCGCGCGAGGACGTCGCATTCCGGCAATTGCTTGCCCGCGATCCGACGATGGAAAGCGTTGTCTCGGAACTCGCTGGCCAGCATCGGCAGATTTCGGAGAGCGGCGTAATCCTTGCTGCGGACCTCAACGCAGCCGCCGCCGGAGCGATGATGTCGCGTGCGACGCTCGAAGCCGATGTCCGAAAATACGTTGCCTTCCTGAAAGATCACATGAACATCGAGGAGCGCGAGATATTCCCGCGCCTCGCCGAGTTGTTGGCGGAGACTGACTGGTTCCTCGTCAATTCCGCAATCCACTTCGCCGCCGATCCGATCTTCGGCGACAGCGTCCAGGAGCGCTTCAGGACGATCCACCGCCAGATCGCGAACCAGGCCGGTTGCGGTTGCAAGGAACCGGCCGAGCGGGTGTGCTGCCTGGAATGAGGCTGCGTCCGTCGGCCCAGACGTCCCCGCCCGGGCTCATGGTCAAGTAGGGGCGCAACTCGGTGCCCCAAGAACTCTCATGTCATATCATCGGAGGCCTCCGGCCGGCATTCGCGGCTTATAGCGACTTGAGGAATTCCACGAGATCGAATTTTTCCGCGGGGCTCAAACCCAGGGCGAAGTGGGCATCGTAGTGATTGACGACGTCTAGCAGGGTCGCCGCGCTACCGTCGTGAAAATACGGCGGATGCTGCCAAAGGCCTCGCAAGGGGGTCGTCCGGTACTTCTGCGTGGCGCTGCGCTGCGCGTAGACAGGCTCCATTCCCGTCGCCGCCGGCTCATGCAGTAAGGGGGTGTCGGCGTTCGGGCCGTTTTGCACATCAGTGTAGGTGGGCGAGATGTGGCACGTGCCGCAGCGGGCGGCCCCGTCGAATAGGGCCTGACCTCGTTGGGCCGCCGTCTGGTTCACCGCGTCCGCCGGCGGCGGCGGGACCGGAAGACTCAGCTGGTAGGCGCGGAGAGCTGGCAGTTTCGGCGCTACGAGGTCCGGGGTCTGAACGATGTTGATGCCCAGACGGGGGTCGGAAAAACTTCCGTGCCCACCCATCTGCGTGACCGCGACATAATTGTTCCAATAGGAAATCTTCCCGTCGCCGGTGAAGGTCTCAAAAGGCACGTCCCGCAGCCCATATACCGGCGGAATGACGACCGGGCGGTTGATGCCGTCGATATTGAAGCGCGGGTCGTAGCGGCCGGGCCCCCACGAGTTGTATGCCGCTTTCTGCGACTCGGTGAGTGCGGGCGAAAGTGCGATGATCGCCCCTGGATTGAGGTCGAGATTCGGCCAGCCGTCGAGCCGCTCCCCGATACCCGGGGCGACCGAATTGTTTACCGTCGAGTGGCAGATTGCGCAGGTGGTGCCGAGCGACGTGAGTCGCCCATCCTCGACCTTTCCCACGAGACCGACCACGGCGTTGCGCCGGATCAACTCGACGGTGGTTGCCGGATCGTCGAGGTTGTTCTTGGTCAGGAAATTCGGCGGAAGGGCCGTCGCATCCACCTTCAGACCAACCGAAAGAGCGGTTCGCGGGCTGACGGACGACTGGATGATCTCGTGGAGGCGCAGCGTGTCGGTCCATAGGGCCTCGTCGCCAAAGGTGTCGAAACGGAAGATGAACTGTCCGGAGTGCTTGTTTCCCCCCGGCTGTCCGGCCGAAACCGCCGGGAGGCTGGATAGAGCCACTGCAATCATGACAACCGAGAGGGCGGCGAAAAGCGTGAGAGGCTTTTTGATGCGGATGTGTGCGATGCGTTGCAGCATGATCGTTCTCCGGTAGAAGTTTCGGACGACTTCGTCGCCCTTGGAGTTCAGCCCACCTGTACCGTCAAAGCGGGCTCGAAATCCCGGTTTTCAGGCGTGCCATCGAGCACATAGCCGCGTGGATTGGCCAGAACGCGCGTGCCGCCAAGCCGGTAGTCGAAGCTGTCGTGGGTGTGGCCGTGTATCCACAGCACCGCGCCGCTGCCCGCGACCAGCGCTTCGAGGTCGGAGACGAAGCACGCATTGAGCGGCGACCCGGCGAAGCGCGGCGCGATGCTCTCAGGCGACGGAGCAAAATGGGTCACCACCACGGTGATACCTTCGAACGGTTGCGCGAGCCGCGCTTCGAGCCAACGTGCGTGCCGTTCGAAAAGGGCCGCGCAGTGATGCGGCGTGAAGAGCTCTTTCTGGCCTTCGTCTATGGTGATACGGCTGAAATCGCGGCTGAAGCGAGTAGCGTCGTTCATCGCCTGCTCGCGGGCCGCCTCGTCTCCTGCAATACGGAAATCCGTCCACAGTGCTGCGCCGAGAATGCGCACATTGCCGATGCGCTTTTCGGCACAGTCGAGCACCGTCACCATGCTGTCGCGACTGAGTTCGCGTAGCAGTCGGTTCGTCGCGGCGATGCTTGAGCCGTAATACTCGTGGTTGCCCGGCACATAGATAGCCGGTCTCCCCAGCGCCCTGGCCCACTGGAGCGCTTCTCGCGGACGGTGGATATCTCCCGCCAGGATCAACAACTCCGCGCCGGTGTCAGGAAGCTCACAGGGTGCTAGCCCGAGGTGAAGGTCCGAGACGATCTGGAGTTTCATATATGCCTCACGGCGGACATTCGATGGGCGACGCGCTTGCCTGTCGCAGCCACGCGATCAGGTCCGCCCGTTCCTGCCGATCGGCAATGCCTGCATAGCCCATGGCCGTGCCCGGTATCATGCCGGTCGGGTTGGCGAGAAAACGGTCCAGCGTATTCGCGTCCCAGACGACATCGGCTTGTGCCATGGCCGGCGAATAGCGGAAGCCCGGCACGCCGCCGGCACGGCGTCCGAACAGGCCGCAATGTTTCGGCCCGGTACGGTCGTAGCCGAGTGCGTGGCAGGCCTGGCAGCGGGCGTAGATGGCCTCGCCGCGGACCGGATCGCCCGGCACGATGGCGCCGGCGGGCAGCGAGACCAATGCCGCCAGCACCAGCACGGCGGTGGCGGCGCGATGTTTCATGACATAAAGGCCGTGGGCACCGGGTCCTGGCCCAGCGCTTGGCGCAGGATGGCCCAGTGCATGGCCTCGTCGCCCAGGATGCTGGCCGCAGCGCTCGCCAGCTCGCGTCCGCGGAACAGCGGTACTGCGCCCAGGTAGGCGCTCACCGCGCCGCGCTCGAGCCCGGCCGCGAAGCCCAGCACATCATTCTGGGTCTTGAGCCCGTCGGTGGGAAACTGGTAATGCTCGCGCGCTTCAACCGGCGTGCCGCCCAGTTTGCGGATCGTCTTCGCGAGCACCGCGGCATGCTCCTTGTGGTGCCCCTGGAACTGCACCGCCAGATCCAGCACGGGTTTCTGCAGCAGGCCGCTGCCGGCGCCCACTGCATAGGCAGCGATGGCCTCCAGTTCGGCGCCGAGCGCGGTGTTGAGAATGCGCACGTCGGTCTCCAGATCGTCATGCTTGCTGCCCTGACCGGCGGCCAGCGCCGGACGTCCTGCCATTAGGGCGACCGCCGCGGCGGACAGCGTCGCGCCCGTGCCGGCCAGGAAGCGGCGCCGGCCTAGGTCTTGGAGTGCGGAAAAGGGATTGATGCGGACAATCATGATGAACTCCTCGGGGTGGTGGGTGAAAGCAGCGCGCCGGGACCAGAAGCGGCTGCAGGCGGAAGCCCAAGGCGGGCGCAAACTTGCGACACGATGCGGTCGCAGCGCTGGCCGTCGAACGCGAAGACGTTCTCCAGCAGCGGACCGAGGCGCAGCCCCAGGGACTCGCGCAGGCTGGCCCTGGCGCGCAACAGGCGGACCTTGGTATTCGCTTCGGATATTCCCAGCGAGGCGGCGGTCTCTTCGACGCTCAAGCCCTCCACGGCACGCAGGATGAAGACGCTGCGGTATGCCTCGGGCAAATCGTCGATCGAGTGCTCGATAAGGCGCCGCAGGTCATTGCGCATCGCCAGGGTCTCGGGCGTTTCCGGTACGCCCTCAACGCCGATTTCGATGACAGCTTCGCCCTCGGCTTGCGCGTCGGACGCGTTGTGGAACCGCTGCCTGCGCTCGAGGGCCTGGTTGACGATGATCCTCGTCAACCAGGTCGATAGACGCGCATCGCCGCGGAAGCCGGCCATCGCGCGATGGGCCTTGATGTAGCCTTCCTGCAGGGCATCCTCGGCCTCGGCATCGTCTCGCAGGATGCTCCGTGCAACCCTGAACAGGCGACGATTGTGTTGGCGCATCAACCGTTCGAAGGCCCCCGCCTCGCCGATCACGATGCTGTGTGCAAGCGCAGCGTCTGAAACCGGCACGCGGTCTTCTGCTGCTTCGCCGGATATGCTCATGACTGTCTCCTGTTGTTGCCCATTGGATGGGAACCGCGGGGGAAAGGTTACAGTCGGTGAGAAACCAGGTCTGGCTTGACTGGACAGCCCGTCGGAAGGGCGGCGTGAATGCGCGGCGGGGCACGACAGTCGTCTTGGCTGCTCGCTGCTCGAACGACAACTTTTGTGGCTGGGGACTCTATCGGGCCAAGGTAGTGTGCTGAAAAGTGTGCAAAAGCCTAATGGGCTTGAAGGCAGTGGTGGTCCGGCTCTCACCCATCCTGATCGTCGCCAGCTCCTTGCGCCACGGTGGTGTCGCGCACCGCCAGCGCGGCACCGCCGGTGCGCGGGGCACGGTATATCGCAGCGCGCATGATCAGCATGGAGACGACCGGCGCGGTCATCAGTACGAATGCGCCGATCAGGATCTCGTGGATCACCGGTCGGGATTGGATTACGGTGAAATACACCATCGATGCGATCAGGATGCAGCCGGTCCCCAGCGTGATCGTGATCGCGGGCCCGTGAATGCGTTGGTAAAAAGTCTGGAGCCGGAGCAATCCCACGGTGCCGAGGAGGGTGATCAGGCCGCCGAGTACGAGCAGGAACGCGACCGTCACGGCAGCCCACCACGGCAGTGTATCGATGGCGTTCATTCGATCACCTCGCCGCGCATCAGGAACTTGGCCAGCGCGATGGTCGAGACGAAGCCGAGCAGGGCGATCACCAGGGCGGCCTCGAAATAGATCTGGCTGCCGTAGCGGATGCCGAGCATCAGTGCGAGCAGCATCGTGCACATCCACAGCGTATCGAGTGCGAGCACGCGATCCTGCGCCGACGGCCCGATGATCAGACGCAGGGTGCACGACATCATGGCCAGCACGACGCAGACGAGCGCAAAGCCGATTGCCAGGGACAGCAGGGTGCCAACGGTCACGCTTTTCCTCCTTGGCCGGGGGCTGCGGGCGCTTCGAACACTTCGATGATCGGCCGCTCGTAGCGCGTCTTGATGGTCTCGACCCACCAGCGCTCGTCGTGCAGGTCGAAGACGTGCAACAGCAGTTCGTGACGGTCGGGCAGCAGATCGACCCACACCGTGCCCGGCGTCATGTTGATCAGGCAGGACAACAGGGCCAGACCGTGTGGGCTGTGCAGGTCGAGCGGTATCCGGATGAACTGCGAATTTACGCCGTCCGCCCTGCGGAAGAGGATGATCTGGCTGACGTTGAAGCACGAGCGCACGATCTCGATCGCCGACATCCACAGTAGGCGGAACAGGGCCAGCGGCCGCGCGATGCGCGCATAGCCGTGCGGCTGCAGGGGGCGCGCCAGAACGGGGGCCACGATCGCCAGCACCCCGCCCAGCAGCCAGTGCGCCAGTGCGAGGCTCTGGTTCAGCATCAGCCACATCAGCAGCAGTCCGATCGACAGCATCGGCGACGGGAACCAGCGTCTCATCGTGATCCCCCCGCGGCCGCCGCGCGAGTGACCGGAGACTGGCCCAGCACGCGTTCGCTGTAATCGCCGACGCGCTTGAGGCCATCCACGGTCCGGTTCAGATAGTCGAACGCCGTGTCGGCATGAATCGTGAGAACCACACACAGCACGACCAGGGTCGTCACGGGCGCCACCTCGGACGCGAGCAGACTGGGCGGAGTTACGGCCGCCGAGGCCCAGAACGTCCGCACACCGAGCCGCATCAGCGCGATGATCGACGCCAGGCCTGCGAGCACGATCAGCGCGATCAGCAGCCAGGTCGTTGGCGTCACGCCGCCTGATCCGGGCGGTGAGGAGTCGAGCAGTGCATGAAACAGGCTGAACTTGGCAACGAAGCCCGAGAGCGGCGGCATGCCGCTGATGACCAGCGCACATCCCACGAAGCTCAGGCCTAGGATTGCAAGGGTGCCGGGAATGACGACGCCCACCGGATCCTCCGGTTTGTCGTCGATCGCAAACGCCTCCATCGTCACGGCCAGCAGGGAGGCGCCCGGCGGGCGTATGCGCTCGGTGAGTTCGAGCAGGAGCATGAAGGCGGACATCGCCAGCGTCGCACCCACCAGGTAATACAGCCCCGCCGCGAGCACGGCGCCGCCGGCCTGCCCGATCACGGCCAACAGCGTGCCCGAGGAGATGATCGCGCCGTACCCGGCCATGCGCGCGCCGTCCTGACTGGCGAGCATGCCGATGGTGCCGAACACGAGTGTGGCCATGCCGCCGACGGTGAGCGCTATCAAGCCGAAACCGGCGAGCGCGCCGGCCGAATCGCCAAACACGGCCAGCCACACCCGCAGCACCGCATACACGCCGACCTTGGTCATCACCACCAGTATCGCCGCAACCGGCGGACACGCCGACGCGTAGGTGCTTGGTAGCCAGAAGCCGAGCGGCCACATCGCCCCCTTGGTCAGGAAGGCCAGGGCCAGCACGCTCGCGCCGATGCCCAGCAGATAGGAATCCTCCGGCCGGAGCATCGTTACCCGGGTGGCGAGGTCGGCGATGTTGAGCGTGCCCGTTGCAGCGTAGATCAGCGCCACACCGATCAGGAACATGAAGGAAGCGATCAGGTTGACGGCGATGTATTGCATGCCGGCCCGGATGCGGTTCAGGTTGTAGCCGTGCAGCACCAGTCCGTACGAGGCGGCGAGCATGACCTCGAAGAAAACGAACAGGTTAAACAGGTCGTTGGTCAGGAAGGCGCCGTTGAGCCCCATCAGCAGGAAGAGGAACAAAGAGTGGAAATGCACGCCGACCCGGCCCCAACGCTGGGCGGAGAAGACCAGCACGGCGAGGGCGATGGTCGCCGTCAGCACCAGCATCAGCGCGGCGAGTCGGTCGACCATCAGCGCGATCCCGAACGGGGCTGCCCAGTTGGCGGCCAGATAGACGCCAATCCCCTTCGGCCAGTGCTCGCCATCGACCAGCAGCAACAGCGCCACCGCCATCACCCACAACAGTATGCTGACCACGGCGGTGCAGCCGAACTTGAGCTGATGATGCTTCTGATTGACCGGGATCAGCAGCGCCCCTGCGACCAAGGGCAGCAGGACGGGTAACACGATCAGATGGTCCCACCACGACATCGGGCTCATTCGCGGGGTTCCTCGCCATCGACGTGGTCACTGCCGGTGAGGCCGCGTGCCCCGATCATCATCACCAGGTACAGTGCGGTGGTCGCAAAGCCGATCACGATCGCCGTCAGCACCAGCCCTTGCGGCAGCGGGTCGGCATACTGCAAGGGGTCGATAGAAGCGTTTGGCGTGATCGGCGGCCGATCCACCCACAGGCGACCCATGCCGAAAATGAACAGATTGACCGCATAGGACATCAGCAGCAGACCGGTGATGAGCTGGAACGTCCGCGGGCGCAGGATCAGCCAGATGCCGGAACCGAAGGTCACGCCCACGGCGATGGCGAACACGATTTCCATCAGATGTCCCTCCCGTCCGCGATCCCGTCGTCCTGCGCACCATCGCCCGGCAAACGGCGCGCGCGCAACGACTGGTGAGCCAGCGCGACCAGCATCAGCATCGTCGTGCCGACCACGACGGCGAACACGCCTAGATCGAACACGAAGGCGCTGGGTAGGTGCAGTTCGCCCAGCAGCGGCCAATCGACATGCGCCGTATGGGTCGTGAGGAATGGATGGCCGAACGCCCATGCGCCCAGGCCCGTTGCACACGCCAGCAGCAGACCGAACCCCAGCCAGCGGTGCGGCCGCAATTGAAGGTGGCTCTCCACCCACACCGTACCGGCCAGCATGTATTGCACGAGAATGGCCACTGCGAAGATCAGGCCCGCAACGAAGCCGCCACCCGGCAGGTTGTGTCCGCGCATAAAGAAGTAGGCCGCGATCACCCCGATGAACGGCAACAGCATGCGCAAGTAGATTCCAGCTACCAGGAGGTATCCGCGGTTGGCCTGTTCGGCTGGAGCCTGCCTGCTTGCTGGATCGGCCGTGTTCCTTTGCTGCGCGGGCACGCTGGCGCTGTCCGCTGCGGGGCGGAAGCGTCGCAGCAGCGCGTACACCGTGAGCGCGACGACCGATAGCACCGTGATTTCGCCCAACGTATCGAAACTGCGGAAATCAACCAGCAGCACGTTCACGACGTTGCTCCCGCCGCCTTCGCTCAAAGCGCGCAAGAGGAAGAAATCGGCAATCGTCGCGGGGGCGGGATGCACCAGTACCGCGTAAGTCAGCAGCGCCATGACGAGGCCGCCCACGACCGCTACGACCATGTCGCGCGAGCGCCGCATCCAGACGCTGCGCGGAATCGTGAGATGGAGCACTTTGGGTTCGATGCGCGGCGGCAGCCAGCGCAGCCCGAGCAGGATCAGCACGGTCGTGACCGTCTCCACCATCAGTTGCGTCAGCGCCAGATCGGGCGCTGAGAGCCACAAGAACGTGGCCGCAGTCACGATGCCCGTTCCGCCGATGAGGATCAGGGCTGCCAGCCGGTGATATTTCGCCATCCACGCCCCCGCCAGCGCACAGGCGCAGCCGATGACCCAGATGGCCGCGAACAGCGGGTCGGGTTCGTGCAGCGGAATCTCGGTCCACACTCGCGGCGTGCCGACGAGCAGCGGGGGAATCACCAGCATCGCCAACATCATCATCAGCAATTGCGGTTGCAGGCGTGCGGTGCCCAGGTGGTGCAGCAGCCATTGTGCCGAGCGTGTCAGGAACATCATCGAGCTTTCGTAGGCTTGAGCCCCGTTGAAGCGGTAGATGAGCGGAACCTGTTCGCGCTGCCGCAGATTGAAGTAGCGGCGCAGCACGACGTAGAGCACTACGCCGCCGCTAAGGGCAATCACACTCATCAGCAGAGGCAGGTTGAGCCCGTGCCAGGGGGCGAGGTCGTATTCGGGCGTACTCGCACCCAATGTCGCGGTGACGGCCAGATGGAGGATGGGCCCGATACTCACGTTTGGCATGATACCGACCATCAGGCACACGACTACCAGCAGTTCCACTGGGAACCGCATCGAGCGCGGCGGCTCGTGTGGTTCGCGCGGGAATGCGACCGTGGGCGTGCCGAAGAAAATCGAGATGAAGCGCAGCGAATAGGCGACGCTGAACATGCCCATCCCCACGGCAGCGATGGACATCCACCAGTGCTCGTCGCCGCCCACCAGAGCCGTTTCCGCGAAGAACATCTCCTTGGACAGGAAGCCGTTCAGCAGGGGCACCCCCGCCATGGCGGCGCTGGAGACGATGGCCAAGGCCGTGGTGACCGGCAGCTGATGACGCAGTCCGCGCAGGACGCGCAGATCGCGGGTCCCGGTTTCGTGGTCGATGATGCCGGCCGTCATGAACAGCGAAGCCTTGAAGGTGGCGTGATTGAGGATGTGGAAGATCGCCGCGACGATCGCTAGGGGCGTGCCAATGCCGATCAGCACCGTGATCAGCCCGAGGTGGCTGATTGTCGAATAGGCGAGCAGGCCCTTGAGATCGTGCTGGAAAATCGCGATGAAAGCGCCGATCAGCAGCGTGCACACCCCGGCGCCGCCGATGATCCAGTTCCATTCCGCCGTTCCGGCTAGCGCCGGCCACAGCCGCACGAGCAGGAAGACGCCCGCCTTCACCATCGTCGCCGAGTGAAGATAGGACGACACGGGCGTCGGGGCGGCCATCGCATGCGGCAACCAGAAGTGGAACGGGAACTGGGCGCTCTTGGTCAGCGCCCCCAGCGCAATCAACACCAGCGCCACCCGGTATAGCTCGTGCGCACGAATGCGCTCCCCCGCAGCCAGCACTTCGTCCAGATCGTAGCTGCCGACGATGTGACCGAGCACGAGCACGCCGGCAAGCAGGCACAGTCCTCCTGTGGCCGTCACCGTCAACGCCATCCGCGCGCCGCGCCTAGCGTCGGCGCGGTGATGCCAGTAGCCAATCAGCAGGAACGAGGTCAGGCTGGTGAGCTCCCAGAACACCACCAGTTGCACCAGGTTGCCCGACAGAACCACGCCCAGCATCGACCCCATGAAGGCCAGCAGAAAGGAGAAGAAGCGCGGTACCGGGTCTTTCGGCGACATGTAGTAGCGCGCGTACAACACCACAAGCAGGCCAATGCTGAGGACCAGCATGGTGAATACCCAGGCCAGACCATCCACGCGCAGCATGAGATTGAGCCCGTGCGAGGGCAGCCAGGCGAACTCCTCGCGCAGCACCTTGCCGGCTGAAACGGCCGGGTAGAGCAGGCCGGCAACGAGCAGCCCGCAGGCCGTGACGGCGAACGCCAACCAAGCCTCACGGTTACGGGCATTCTCCGGCATCAGTGCCGCCAGCAGACTGCCGGCGAACGGGACAAGGATTAGTGAAGCAAGCAGCATCAGGTATGGTCAGGGCGTCGTGGCAGCCAGTTTGCGCGGGGCGGCGGGGGGGGGGCGCTACCGGTCCTCCATCCGCATTGTGTGCAGGACCGGCTCAATCTACACGGTGGAGCGATGTGACGGCACCAGCAGCGTGTCGCAGGGCAGGCACTCGAGCAACCTCTCGGCTGTGCTGCCCAGGAGCAAGCTCATGATGCCGGTGTGGCCATGACCGCTCAACACCACGAGATCGACGTCATTTTCGCGTACGTAAGGCGCCAGCGTCGTCGTGATCGTGCCGCATTCGACTACAGGATGCATGAGGATGCCCGCGGGAAGGCGAGTTCCGTGAATGAAGGCCTCACACTCCGCGTGCGCGATCTGCGGGGCAATTCCTGCATTCGACAGAGTCATGTTCAGGCCGGACATGGGAGGAGAGTAAGCGTGATATAGCGTCAAATCACGACCGGGAAAGAACGCAACCGCCGTGAGCAGGGCGTGGCGGGACGCTTCGGAAAAGTCCGTTGCCACCACGATCCGCCGGTAAGGGCCGTGCGTCCGACCATGCACGACCAGCAAGGGTTGCCCCAGAGAGCGGGCCAGGCGCTCGTTGGTCGAGCCCAGCAGGGCGCGCCCAAAGGTCTCCTGACGGGCGACTGCGGTGACGACGAGGTCGACGCTGGTGGCGCTGACTACATCCCGGATAGCTGTTTCGGGCTCCTGTCCGCGCACAATTCGGACCTGTACCGGCATCTTCATCCCGGTGAGGTCGCGGACAAGCTGCCGTTGGGCAACGTTCATCAATTGTTCGTCAGTGGCTCCGCTTATCCACGCGAGCGTCTGATCCGCACACACCGACGGATCGAGGACGTTCAAGGCAATGACCTCGGCCTGCCACTCGCTGGCCAGCTGGCCAGTCCGATCCAGCGCACGGTCACAGCGTGCGCCGAGGTCAGTCGCCAGCAGCAGACGCGCGGGCGGGCGGTCCGGGGGATGAATCGCGCTTGCATGCGTCACTTCAGTTCTCCTTGGGTTGATGCCCGCTCACGCGTCACTCAGACGGGCGGCGAGACCGGTACGGCGGATGACGAATTTCTCCAGTTCAGCGACGGCAAACACCAGCAGGCCGGCCGCTGTTACCTTGCCCCATTCCAATAGCGTGAGATCGGTCGAATCGAAAATGCCATGCATGAATCCCGCATGCGTATAGGCGATCTGCAAGGGAATGCATGCGGCGATGGCGAAGATGACGTAACGATTGCCGGTCAGTCCTCCCCGGTTCGTGACGGGCGCGAAGATGTAGCGGCTGTTGATCAGGTAGAACATTTCGGCCATGACGACCGCGTTAACCGCCATCGTGCGCGCTGTTTCCAGACTCGTGCCGACGGCCAGCTCCGTCAGGAAAAGCCCCAGCGCGCCGGTCATCATCAGCACGGAGACCATCAACACCCGCCAGATGAAGAAGCCGGACAACAGCGCCTGGCGCGGTGGCCGCGGGCGGCGTTTCATGATGTCGTCCTCGGCCGGCTCGAAGGCGAGCGCCAGCCCCAGCGTCGAGGAGGTGACCATGTTGATCCACAACACCTGTGCCGGTGTCAGCGGCAGCGCCAGCTCGAACAGGATGGCCGCAATCACGACGAGCGCTTCGCCGCCGTTGGTGGGCAGCATGAACAGGATGAATTTCTTCAAGTTGTCATAAACCGCACGGCCTTCCCGAACCGCCGTCGCGATCGTGGCGAAGTTGTCATCGGCGAGCACCATGTCGGACGCCTCCTTGGCCGCCTCGGTGCCTTTGAGGCCCATCGCCACCCCGACGTCGGCCCGTTTCAGTGCCGGAGCATCATTCACCCCGTCGCCGGTCATTGCGACCACCTGGCCGTCTTCCTGCAAGGCTTGCACCAGACGCAGTTTGTGTTCCGGGTTGGCCCGCGCGAACACGTCGACCTCCATCGCCACCCGACGTAACGCGGCGTCATCCATCATCGCAACTTCCGCTCCGGTGACGAACGGCTTTCCGACGCCAATGGCCAGTTGGGCGCCGATGGCACGCGCCGTCTCGCCGTGATCGCCCGTGATCATCTTGACGCGGATGCCCGCGTGGTGGCACTCGCTTACCGCCTCGATGGCTTCCTCGCGAGGGGGGTCGATGATGCCGATCAATGCGAGCAGCATGAATCCCTGCTCTACGTCGGCAGGTTCCAGGCTGCCGGTGGTCGGTGCGCCGCGCTTGCACGCGACAGCGAGGAGCCGCAAACCCTGTGCTGCCGTGTCGGTCGCCATCCGGCGCCAGTAGTCGACATCCAGCGACCGCTCGCCGTCATGGTTCAGCTGCCATTCGCACATGTCGAGAATGCGCTCGGGCGCCCCCTTGACGAAGAGCCAGAAGTCTCCGTCCGGATCGCGATGCCAGGTCGCCATGAAGCGATGCTGCGATTCGAACGGGATGGAGTCGATCCGCGGCCAAGCCGTATCCCCGGCATGCTGCGAAAATCCCGCCTTGCGTCCGGCCACGAGCAGTGCGCCTTCGGTCGGATCGCCTTCCACCCGCCACACGTCATCGTCTTCGCGCAGGCGTGCGTCGTTGCACAGCACACCTGCGCGGATCGCCATCGACAGCGCGGGGTAGTGGGCGACATCGACGATGCGGCCGTCGATGCTGAAATCCCCCACCGGGGCGCAACCGACGCCGCCGACGTCAAACACGTGGCCCGCACACACCAAGCGTTGCACAGTCATCTCGTTGCGCGTCAGCGTGCCGGTCTTGTCGGAGCAGATCACCGTCACCGCGCCCAGCGTTTCCACTGCCGGAAGGCGGCGAATGATGGCGTTGCGCCGGGCCATGCGCTGCACCCCCAGCGCGAGGGTCACGGTCATGATCGCCGGCAAGCCCTCAGGAATCGCCGAGGCCGCGAGCGCGACGACCATCATGAACATTTCGGCAGGCGCGTGATCACGCCACAGCGTGCCGAGCACGAAGGTCGCCGCCGACACGCCGATGATGGCCAATGCCAGCACGCGGCCGAAATGGTCGATCTGGCGCAGCAGCGGCGTCGACATCCTCTGGATGTCGGCGAGCATCTGATTGATCCGGCCCAGTTCCGTCGCGCCGCCTGTGGCCACGACGATGCCGGTCGCCTGACCGTAGACCACAAAGGTGCCCGAATAGGCCATGCCGTACCGATCGCCGAGCGGGGCGTCGGCATTAACTTCATCCGTCCCCTTTTCGATAGGCAAGGATTCGCCCGTCAGCGCGGCTTCCTCGATCCGCAATTCCCGTGCGGAAACCAGCCGCAGGTCCGCCGGAATGCGGTCGCCAGAGGTCAGTGTCACCCAGTCGCCGGGGACGAGATCGGCAGCGTCGAGTTCGCGTCGATGGCCGCCACGTATCACCGTCGCATGCGGAGACAACATCGCGCGGATCGCGTCGAGCGCGGCCTCTGCCTTGCCCTCCTGGATGAAGCCGATGATCGCGTTGATCACCACCGCGGCGAGCAACACCCCGGTATCGACCCAATGACCGAGCACCGCCGTGATGGCCGCTGCGCCGAGCATCACGTACAGCAGGATGTTGTGAAACTGCATGACCAGCCGCAGGAGGGGGCCGCGCCGCGCCGGCGGAGCGAGTAGATTCGAGCCGTATTGCACGAGTCGACGGCGTGCTTCATCCTCCGTCAGGCCCTCCGGCCCGGTTTGCAGGACCTGTCCCACGTCGTCCTTGGACAGCGCATGCCAGCTTGGGGGGCGGGCATGATCCATGTGGCGGTCGCTCATCGATGCGTAGCCTCCAAGCATTCCCCCGCTCTGCCTGCTTGCCGGGGATAGTCGTGAAAGCTGAGAACTTTTGTAGCAATATTATACCGAAGCATGCATAGACCTCCCAACCACCCAGGATAGGTGCCCGGCCCGGGTCGATGCTGCCGTGCTGACGCGAACAGCATTCGAATGGATAGGAAATGACCATGTTGAAACTGAACCGCCTGCTTGCCGCTACCGACCTCTCCGCACCGGCTCGCCATGCCGTCGAGCGTGCAGCCCTCGTGAGTCGGGAAACGGGGGCTCCGTTGGACGTGTTGCATGTGGCAGATCTTGCACCGCTGGACAAGCTTCGCCACCTCATGGGCAACTCGACGGACGAGTTGAGACAGCAGGTGCTCAAGAGCGCACGGGAAAAGTTGCATGATCTTGTCGTCATTCTCCAAAACCACTACGCCGTGTCCGCCGGTGCTCATGTTGCGTTTGGCTCCTTGCTTGCAGAACTGGACAAGGCCGTGGATGTGTCGGCAGCGGGCCTGATCGTTTGTGGTGCTCGCGGCGAGAGCTTCCTGCGGCATATCCTGCTGGGCTCAACTGCGGAACGGATGCTCAGTCGGGCGAAATGTCCGATGCTGGTGGTCAAGCAGGCTGCGCATGAACCGTATCGAACGGTGCTCGTGCCGGTGGATTTCTCGCCTTCGTCGCTGCGCGCAATCAGCAATGCGCGGCTTGTCGCGCCACGGGCAGAAATCGTCTTGCTGCATGCATTCGACGTGCCGTTCGAGGGCCATCTGCGTTACGCCGGTGTAGAGGAAGAAGTGATCAGGGGCTATCGCACGCTAGCCCGGCAGGAAGCGATTCAGAATCTGAATGCCTTGAGCGCGCAAGCCGGATTGCCGCCCTACGAGGCACGGCTTGTCGTGCAGCAGGGCCTTCCGTCAACGCACATCATCGAGCAGGAGCAGGAAGCGGACTGCGACTTGATCGTGATGGGCAAACACGGCGAAAGCATGCTCGACGAATTATTCCTCGGCAGCGTCACCAAGCATGTCCTGGCCGAATCCCAGTGCGACGTGCTCGTCTCCGTGTGAGCAGTCCTCGCCCGCAGATCAAAGCACGTGCGGGAACGGGGCGCGCCGGGTTGGCCTGCGTCGCCACAGGCTGGCCAGGCATACCATCAACCGGAGGACGCGCGGCGAAGGCCCAGTGTGCCCGGCGACGCTATCCTGTTTGGTGGGAACGCCTGTCGGCTAATGACGGCAGGCCGGCGCCGCCGGTACGTGACCGCACCCGGGCACCATCGTGAGCGACCTTCAATGCCGGTGATCTGCACCCGCAGGGCTGGCGTTGCCGGACTGATCGACGGCGATGACCGTCAGGCGGCGCTCGGTGCCGTCGGGAAAGTCCCAGTCGATCGCCTGACCCACGCTCAGGCCGATCAGGGCTGCGCCGACCGGCGCCAGGATGGACACCTTCCCCAGCGCAATGTCGGCCTCGTCCGGGAACACGATTTGCACTTCACGATCGAGGCCGGTTCTCTCATCACGATAGTGAACCCGCGCGTTCATCGTGACGACGTTCGTCTGGATTGATTCCACGGGAATTACAATTGCCCGTTCGAGTTCTGCACGCAGGGGTGGTGACGGTTGAATCGCCATCAAGCGCACAAAATCGACCTCGCTAACGATGATGTTAGTCTCTTGCATCATTTCTCTTGACTCCAGGGGACGTAGCGGCGCCTTCCGCCGATGGTGACACCATGATATGGGCCGAGCCGAGGCTTGATTAGCCGTTCGGTGGGCACAGTATTGTTTCCAATACGGAAACAGTTAGGAGGCCGCGCGTACGACGTCAATGACACACGTCGTGTTCGTCCAGATGCACAAGGCGAAAAGCTTTTCCGACGCGGCGAAGCGCCTGAGGCTCGAAATCGCAGGTGAGCAAATTGGTCAGTCGTGTCGAAGCCAGGCTGGGCGTGCGTCTGCCGCAACGACGCACACGTCGCCAAATGCTGACCGAGGTAGGGGAGGCGTATGAGGGCTCGTCGACGAGATCGTCAGCCAGGACTAGCGACCCCAATGGTGCCGACACCACCGCGTCAAGCCGCGTCGGCCGGGACGCCCTCCGGTGTCGTGCTCCTTTCGGGTGGCGGCCTTGGGACGAGGGCGCGCGGATCGCGGCCCGGGTAAAGCACCATCAGGCTGCCAATGCCCCCGAGCCGGTGAAAGCGCGCACTCGGCCTCACGGCGACCAGCACAAGGCGACTGTCGTCCTCTGGGGTGCAATCCCGATTCTGCTCTCTCATCGACGTTCTCCTTCAGTCCGTAGCCGTCGTCATCGGATCAGGCCGTCATCGGCTGCTTTACCCACACCCCGGGCGGCCGGCGCAGGAGCGCCGCCGGCTTGTCCGTGGAGTCGGGCTCGCTGTTCCGGTCAGGACCCGGTCCGCGTGGGCCTTCCAGGAGTAACCCGCGCGCCTCGCCGCGACGGGTTGCCGCATCAGGCTCGACGCGAAGTTGCTGCATTGTCTCGTGTGCGGTATCGATGGATGCCCCGCGCGCGATGTCAGCCGATTTCGTTGTCATGTCGCCTCCTTTGCCCTCGCGTCGTCTTCGGCGGGGGGCCGCAACCCGTCATCGGGCCACTCCTATGGTAGGCGTTGGGAGCCAGCGGGATAAGCCGGCGCCGCGGAACGTCGCTGTTGTCGTCCGCTCTACAATGAGGCGCTCCAAATGCTCATCCAGCGAGCCAGGGTGCCGCAATTGTGTCTTGTAGGGATACAAGCTGATGCCTCGCCGGTGGCTTATCGGCCCATTGCGAGTGGCATAGGATTCCCTCAGGCATGGAATGCGCAGCCCTGCCGACGATCGGGCCGCTTCGGCCGGTCATAGGGCTGTCGTATTGCCGGAATCGATCGAGCAACAGCGTGAAGGAACCCCGTTTCAGTCGATAGGCGGCGATATGGAAGTGACAACCGATTTCATGAACTGGGAAATGGTCGAACGCGATCAGTTCGGGCGCGTGGTTGGCCTTGCGGCGCAAGTCGGGGGAAAGACGCGCCGCCTTCCGGTCTATCGCGTCCTTGCTCCGGTCGACGGTTCTCCCGCCTCGTTGGCGGCCCTGCGCGTCGCCGCCAGCATGGCCGGCCGCTCGGCTGGATCGGCCCTCCACGTGTTGAATGTGCAGACCATTATCGGCAACACGAGTGACGACGATACGCTGATGGACGCCGGACTCGCCGAAACGGAGGATGCGCGCCGGAGTCTCGGCGAGGCAGACGGGCGCTATCACCTGCAGCTCACGGCGGGCAATCCCGCCGAGGTGATCCTCGCCTACGCCCGCCGGCAGCGCATCACGGAAATCGTCATGGGCGCGGATGGCGCCGGCAGCGTGGCGTGCGCACTGCTCGGTTCGGTCGCGCTGGACGTGCTGGAGAACACGGACATTGCGGTGACCTTGGTCAAATCGCGACACCGTGCGAGGCAATTCGCCGCGGGCACGGGTGACCTGCTGGTCGTCTGTGACGGTTCAGCTGGGTCTCTGCGGGCGCTGCATCACGCACTCGAATATACGGGCAAGCTGACTGATGGGCCGCGAATTCATCTGCTCAATGTGCACAGGGCCGATGACGGACCGTTCCTCGGCCGACCGACAGCAAGGGATGCGGACATTCGCTCCGGCGACCGTGAGCGGGCGCTTCAGGCTAGTGATGCCGCGCTGCGCACACTCGATGCAGCCCGAGCCAACTATGAGGTCCATGTCGCACAGGGAGACCCCGTGGACAAGATTCTCGAGCTTGCAACGAGCATCGACTGCGACCGCATTGTCATGGCCTCGCACGGTCTCGGCTGGTTCGCGGGTCTCACGGCCGGCTCGATTTCGTGGAGCGTGCTGTACCGCACGGTCATCCCGATCACGCTGGTCAAGTAGCGATGCGAGACCGCCCCGATAAACTCAGTTTGCGATGGTCTCGAACGACTGAGCAATGAATGTCGGATACCCGCAATCGCTTCGGCGCCTTTCACGTGGATCGGCGCGTGCGACCCTGAGGCTAAGTCACTGCAAGCCATTGCGGGAGTATTCGCGCGAAACGATGGCCTGCCATGCGGAGTAGGTGCTCGCATGCCGCTGCCGGAAACCCATCGTACCGCCAGCCCCACCGGAGGAACCTGCCGGCATACCCGATGCCGTGCGGACAAGGAATTAATGCATGGATCTGACCCGAGATTTCGTTCGCGCCAAGAGCCCCTGTGCCAATGGCTTCCGTTGGTTCCTGCGCCACTATGGGGGCGGTGGAAACTACCAGGAACTGCTCGACGCGCTGGTGGCCGACAATCGTGCGGCTGACGCGTGCTGGCTGATGGACCAGTTCGGTCCGACGGATGCGGTGCTGGTCGTCGACAGCATCGATGCCAACGCCCTGGTGTATCCAGGCACGATAGAGGTGCGCGGCAATATTGACGTGGGCGACGTACTGCGTGTCGGGCACTCGCTCCGGGTGGGAGGGAGCATCCGTGTCGGGCGGGAAATTGATGTCGGAGGCGACCTTCGTGTCGCCGGACATCTTCGTGCCGACGGCCGTGTCGGGGTGGGCGGCGACATGCGCGCAAGCTGGGGTGTCGATGCCGGCGGAGACATCGCCTGCGGCGGCGACCTTCGGGTGGGTCGGGACCTGTATTGCCGCGGCGCGCTCGATCTTGCGGGGAATGCGGGCACCGGCGGGGACCTCGTCGTGCACGGAACGATATCGTGCGCCAAGAACCTGCGCGCTGGGTGCGACATTGCCGGAGATGAACACATCCGGGCAGGGCACGGCATCGAAGCGGGAGCCTCCATTCGCTGCGGCCGACATCTCGAGGCTGGCTGGGGAATCCGCGCGGGCGCGACGATTCTCGCCGATGGTGCGATCCAGGCAGGAGAAAGCATCCTTGCCGGCGGGGAAATCTGCGCCGGCAGCGGTTACGGTATCTTCGCCGGCCTGAGCGTTCCCAAGGATGCCTGGGAAAGCTGCGCGAAGGTGCAGGCGAGCATACCGCCCCGAAGTCTCATGAGCGGCTGGTGGGAGGGCGCCGCTCGAGCGACCCTCTGATTCCCTTTCCGCAGGCCCGATCAAATCGGAGTCCGCGGTCACTATCTCGGAATCACCGGTCACACCCTTCTCGGAATCAGCGGTCACGTTGGGTCGGAATCCGCACTGGGCGGATACAATTCAGACATGCAAGATCTGAATTTGATGGCGATCTACGCACACGTAGTGGCGAGCGGAAGCTTCTCCGCGGCGGCCCTCCGCCTCGGCACGTCACGCTCGGCGGTGAGTAAGGCGGTGGCGAAGCTCGAACATTCGCTCGGCGTGCGTTTGCTCCACCGCAGCACTCGTCATCTGAGCGTCACCGAGGTCGGAGCCGTCCTTGTCGAGCACTGCAACCGTATCGTTGAGGAGATGGTGCAGGCCGAGCAAGTGGCGAGCAGCCTACATGCACAGCCGCGCGGCACCCTTCGCGTCGCCGCGTCGGTAGCCTTCGGGACGCTGCATGTTGCGCCAGCCCTTGCGGACTTCCTCGGTCGATACCCTGATCTGGACGTCGATATGACCATATCCGACCGCAGCATAGATCTCGCTGAAGAAGGATATGACGTCATCGTGCGCGTGGCGAGCGAACTGCCGCTGTCCGTTGTCGCACGTCAGCTCGCCCCGGTACGGCGCAAGCTCTGTGCGACGCCGGAGTACTTTGCGCGGCACGGCCTGCCACGCATCCCGCAGGATTTATCCCGCCACAACTGTCTGGACTACACGCACTCCGGCGAGCAGGGCCTCTGGCGCTTCACCGGACCGGAGGGCGAGATCGCGGTGCCCGTGGCCGGCCGCCTGCGCATCAATGATGACGAGGCGCTGTCCCAGGCCGTACTCGGGGGGCTCGGGCTTGCGTTGCTGCCGACCTTCATCATCGGAAGAGATCTGCAGGCCGGCCGCCTATGTGCCGCGCTGTCCGAGTACATCCCCGTCGAACGCCATGTATACGCCCTCTATTTGCCGACCCGGCACCTGCCGGCCAAGGTCCGTACATTCATAGACTTCCTGCTCGAGCATATCGGTTCAGAACCCTATTGGGACGAGGAGTGAACCGCCGGATCACCCGAGGCGAGGCACCAAACCCTGGGCTGCCGTAGAGCCGTTCCTGCGGGTTTCGGTCCGGTTGCGCGGGCTTGGTCCGCACGGCTAACGCTGCCAGATCGGCCGGCCATCGTTGATCGTCAACTCGACGCGCTCAGCCGACGAGAAGGCATTCAGCGGGAAGCCGTGAGCGGCAGGAGGGGTGATCACTGCGTAACGCCCGGTGGTGACGGACGTTGGATTGGGCCGCTGGAATCAGTCAAGTTGCGCCCAAAGAACTTTCAAAAGTCCGCCGTAGTTCCGCGCCGTTGCTGGGTGTGGGGAGACGTTGTTTTGAAAAAAATGTGATGTAAGTGTTTGATTTTACGTGCTTGGCCCCGGTCTTGTGGCTCCAGTTGTCACCGGTTCGATCCCGGTATGTCGCCCCAGCGAATCAAACAGTTAGCGAATCGCAGTATCCAAAATGGTTGTAGAACGATCTACAAAACCGGGCCCGCCGATGAGCGGGCCCGCTTGTTTTTAAAGGGTTCCGCACTGGATTCGTGGGTCTGCAAACATCACCGCGGCCGACCGCGCCCGCCAGGTGGCGAAATCTCCACAAAACCTCTCACCGAGCGCCGCGACCGCAAAGAAGATCTCTCATTCGGGGGGAAAGCGTGTCGTCCCCAACCGCTGTGTCTACCCGAGCGCCAGGATTCCTGGTTTGCGAACGCGAATTCCGCAGTCCTCCATTGCAAGTGCAGATTCGCTTGAAGGCGGAGCTGCAACAATGCCGGCACAGATCGCCGGCAGGGGCTTCTTCAGCACGAGCATGACAGCGGCGGTTGTGCTGCGCGCCAGCCTGGCGCCGCAGCACTGTACTGCTTCGTGTAGCAGTACAGTGCTGCGATCTGTTCTTCAATTTGCTCGTTGTGCAACCTGCTGCCTTGGTCCAAGCTAACCTTGAGTCCGCGTAGCCGAACTTCCGGCAATTCATCTGAGAGCCCGCATGTTCGTTGTCGATCCGAAAGTCCCCAAACCCTTGGTGGTTCAGATTGTTGAGGGCTATCGCGCACTGATCGAGGCAGGCAAGTTGCGCTCCGGAATGAAGATTCCGTCCATCCGGCAGTTTGCCGAGACCAATCGAGTCAGCATGTCGACAGTGGTCGAAGCCTACGACCGCCTTGTGGCGGACGGCTGCCTGGTGGCTCGCCAGAATATGGGTTTCTTCATTCGCGAGGTGGGATCCGGGCGCCTGTCGGCAGTCGTTGATGGAGGGCGACCGCCGCTCGGGATGGAGACATTGTGGTCGGTGCACAAGGGCTGGGTCACAGGCAACGCATCGATCAACGCAGGCAGTGGCTGGCTCCCCGAGGATTGGTTCGACGAAGAGGCATTGAAGAAAAGTTTGCGTGCCGTTGCGGGCCGTCCAACGGCACAAATTGTGGGTTATGGGCATCCCAAGGGTTTTCCGAGCTTGCGCTGGAAGATAGCCGACTGGTTGCGCGAGAAGGAGATCTATGCGAACCCCGAGCAGATATTGATGACAACCGGCGCGATGCATGCGTTGTCGCTGTTGGCAAAGTATCTGATCGGAGAGGGGCAGACGGTGTTCGTCGAGGAGCCGGGTTTCGGAACACTGAATGTCACGCTGCGGTTGCAGGGAGCGAAGGTGGTCGGTGTGCCGATGGGAGCGCACGGGCCGGACATCGAGGTGCTGGATGCGCTGGCGGCGGAGCACAAGCCGCGCGTCTTCTTCATCAACCCGCGGTTGCAGAACCCGACCGGGGTGTCTTACGACATGCCGACCTCGCACCGCGTGCTGCAGCTCGCGGAACGCTACGACTTCCTAATCGTGGAGGACGACATTTACGCCGAGCTCGATCCTTTTTCCAGCCGCTGTCTTGCCGGAATGGACCAGTTGAACCGCGTGATCTACGTCAACGGTTTTTCGAAGACCGTCGCGCCGAGCCTGCGTGTCGGCTACATCGCAGCCCACCCCGACATCATCGAGGACTTGACGCTGCACAAGATCGCCGCAGGCCTGACGAGCTCGGAACTCTCGGAACGACTTGCGCACGAGGTGCTGCTCGATGGTCGGTATCGCAAGCACCTGCGCGCGCTGCGCGAGCGCCTGGCGATCGCGCAGGCGCAGACCTGCGAGCGGCTCGAAGCGGCCGGGCTGGAGCTCTTCCATCGGCCGCGTGCCGGCATGTTCGTGCTCGCGCGCTTTCCGGGTCTCGACGACCCGGAGCCCCTGTGCAACGAGGCGAACTTGCGCGGCATCCTGATGGCGCCGCTCGCCGGCTTCTGCACTGGCGCAGACGGCTCGCCATGGATCCGCTTCAACGTCGCGTACTGTGACAACGAGCGGCTTTTCGAATACCTGTCGATGATGAGCGCGCAATGAGTGAGGGAGACTTCGTGCGATCCGCCATCGAGGAGTTGCAACATGGCTAAGACCTACCGTCTGGGCATCGATACCGGCGGTACGTTCACCGACTTCGTGCTCGCCGACAATGGCGGGCGCACGTGGTTGTTCAAGGTCGAATCGACCCCCGACGACCCGAAGCGGGCGCTCGCCGCGGGATTCCGCGAGATCGAGCAGGAACTCGGGCTTGCTGCGCACGCGCTGATCGACGCGACGGTGCTGTGCGTCAACGGCACGACCATCGCACTCAACGCGCTGATCCAGCATTCGGGCGCGAAGGTGGGCCTGCTGGCGACGGCCGGCCACGAGGATTCGCTGGAAATCCGTCTCGGCCAGAAGGAGGAGGGCTACCGCTACAATCCGAACTATCCCCCTCCACGGATGCTGGTCGAGCGCTATCTGCGCCGCCCGGTGCGGGAGAGGATCACGTCTGACGGCTCGGTGCTGATGCCGCTGAACGAGAACGACGTGGCGGAGGCTTGTGCCTTCTTCCGGGATGCCGGCGTCGAGGCGGTTGCCATCTCCTTCGTGTGGTCCTGTGTGAACGCGGCACACGAGCAGCGCGCCGCCGAGATCGTTCGTGAACTGCTGCCCGATGTGTATGTGACGACCGGCGCCGACGTCCTCCCGCAGATTCGTGAATACACGCGCACGTCAACGGCCGTGCTGAATGCCTATCTGGGACCGTCGGTGGCGCATTACGTGCGCGAAGTGGGGGATTTCTTCAGCGCCTATGACGGTGCCTCGCGTCTGCGCTATTTCCAGTCGAACGGAGGCATGGCTTCGCCGACGGAGTTCACACGACGGGCCGTATATGCGGTGAACTCCGGGCCCGCCGCCGCGCCGCGTGCCGGGACCTTTGTCGCGCGTCCGCTCGGGGTCGATGACATCATCACCGTCGACATGGGCGGTACTTCATTCGATGTCACGCTGTGTCGCGCGGGGCTGGCGAACATCGCCAAGAACGTCGATTTCCTGCGCTATCGGCTGGGGATCCCGGTCGTCCAGGTGGAAATGCTCGGCGCGGGAGGCGGATCGATCGCGGCCGTCGATCGCTACGGGATGCTGTCGGTCGGTCCGCAGAGTGCCGGTGTGAATCCCGGGCCCGCCTGCTACCGGCGCGGAGGCGAGCGGCCGACCGTGACCGACGCGAACGTGGTGCTCGGTTACCTGAATCCCGAGGCGCTGCTCGGCGGGCGGCTGCCGATAGACGCCGGGGCCGCAAGGGTGGCGCTCGCTCGCCACATTGCCGAGCCGCTGGGCGTGTCGGTCGAGAAGGCAGCGTACGGAGTGGTACGGGTCGTCAATACCAACATGGTCGCGGGTATCCGGCGGGTGTCGGTCGAGCGTGGCTACGATCCCCGGGAGTTCTCGCTGGTTGCCGCAGGCGGCGCGACGGGCGCACACATCACCGCACTCGCGTCCGAGATCGGTATCCGCCAGGTGCTGGTGCCGAAGGTCGCGTCGGGGTTGTGCGCATTCGGGCAGGTGCTATCCGACGTCAAGTACAGCTATATGGCGGCGTGTCCGGGACGCCTCGACGAGCACACGGATTTTCTGAGGCTGGAGTGGCTGTTCCAGGACATCGAGGCGGAAGGGGTCCGAGTGCTGCGCAGCGAGGGGTTCGCGGACGACGCAATCCGCATCGAACGTTCGATCGACATGCGCTACGTCGGCCAGATCCAGGAATGCACGGTGGCGGCGGGCAGTGGTCGTCTGCACCCGGAGTCGGCCGCGCTGTTGCGGCAACGATTCGACGAGATTCACCAACGCCTGTTCACGTTTTGCGAACCCGATAGTGCTGTCGAGATCGTGAATATCGAAAGCACGGTGTATGGCGTTTTTCCGGATCTCCCGGTATGGAGGCACGACGATGCGGCCGGAGGGGCAGATCCGGTAAAGACGTGGCGCCAGGTCTGGCTCGGCCAGGGCGACGACATCGTGCCCTGCGAGGTGCCGATATACGACGGCGAGCGGATGCGCTGCGGTGTCGTCATTGCGGGTCCGGCGCTGATCGAGGAGCCCACGACGACCATTCTGCTCGAAGCAGGCTGGCAGGCGGTGCTCGAGCGCAGCGGGGTTTACCGGCTCACGGATGAGCGCTCGACGTAGGCGAGGGAACCGCGTCGGCGCGACTCGTTCATCGTCTTCGTGAAGGAGAGTCGTCGATGGAATTCGCAAAAATCTGCATCACCCTTGCCGCACTGATCAACCCGTTCGGCGCGATCCCGGCATTCATCAGTCTGACCGAGGATCAATCCGAGGCGGCGCGTCGCCAGACCATCCGGACCGCAGCGCTCGCGACTTTCATCGTGATCGCGATATCGGCCCTCGGCGGCCAGTACATGCTCGCCGGTTTCGGCATCACGATTCCATCGCTGCAGGTCGGTGGCGGCGTGCTGCTCTTCCTCGTCGCCGTGTCGATGTTCAACGCGCAGCCGGCACCGAGCCGGGCGACGCCCGAGGAACGCGACGAGGCGAGCGAGCGGGCAAACATCGCCGTCGTGCCGCTGACGATCCCGCTGCTGACCGGTCCCGGCACGGTCAGCACGGTGATCATCTATGCGGACCAAGCGCACAGCGTCGGTGGGATCCTGATGTTGCTGATGGCCGGCCTCCTGATCGCGGTCGGCGTGTGGGTGGCCTTCGGCCTGGCCGCGCCGATCAGCCGGCTCGCGGGGCGTACCGGACTCAACATCATGACGCGGCTAATGGGGCTCGTGCTGGCGGCGCTTGCCGTCGAGTTCGTGGCGGCGGGGGTGCGGGCCTATGTTTTCGCCGCCTGATCCGGCCGCCCACTGCGGCGTCCAAGAGAGGGACCGGGTGCACTGCTTGCAGTGCGGCGACTGTACTGGCCGTACGTGGAGTACACCCCGGCGGTGAGGACGCTGTGGTGTATCTGTAAGCAGGTTTGCCCTCGCCGTACTCTTCACTCACGACAACTCAATCCCGTCAGAGGGTATGGAGAAGAGGCAATGACAAGAAAGGTAAATCCGATCACCCTGGCCGTCGTTCGCGGCGCGCTGGAGACGACGCAGCGCGAGATGACGCTGACGCTCGAGAAGACGGCGCGTTCGAGCGTCTTCAACGTGGCGCACGACTACAGTAACGCGATCTTCAATCACCGACCGGAGATGATCCTGCAGGGGCAGGACATCCCGATCCACCTGGGCAGCCTGATCCCGGCGATGAAATTCGTCGCCGCCTACTTCGGGGATGACATCCACGAAGGCGATGTCATCTACCACAACGATCCGGGCAGCATGGGAAGCCACATCCTCGACTGCTGCATGTACAAGCCGGTGTTCTACCGGGGCGAGCTGGTGTTCTGGACGGTGTGCAAGGGCCACGTCACCGACATCGGTGGCCCGGTGCCGGCCGGCTACAACCCGGACGCGAAGGAGATCTACGCCGAAGGACTGCGCATCCCGCCGGTGAAGTTCTGGGAGAAAGGCCGCCAGCGCAAGGACGTCGTCAATTTCTATCTCGCCAACGTGCGTTCCCGCCGCGACCAGGAAGGCGACCTGCGCGCGCAGTTGGGCGCGGTGACGGTCGGCGAGCGCAACCTGATCGCGCTGCTCGACAAGTACGGCGTGCAGACGGTGCGCGACTGCATCGACGAGCTGATGGACATGGCGGACCGCCACATGCGCGAGATCATCGGCGCGATTCCGGACGGTACCTACTCCGCGAGCGCGGTGCTGGAGGATGCGGGCCACGGTTTCGGCGACATCACGATCTCGGCCGCGGTGACGATCAAGGGTGACGAGTGCGCGATCGCGATTTCGAGCCCTCCGCAGATCCCGTACTTCATCAACTCCTACGAGGGTAACTCGATTTCGGGCGTGTATCTGGGCCTGATGATGTTCACGCAGGTCGATCCGCCATACAACGAGGGCCTGTATCGCTGCATTACCGTCGATCTGGGCCCGAAGGGGACGCTGTGCAATGCGGTGGAGCCGGCGCCGCATGTGAACAGCACGACGACGCCGATGGAGACGCTTTCCGACGCGGTGCGGCTCGCGCTGGAGAAGGCGGCGCCCGAGCGCGCAGTGGGGTCGTGGGGCCACGCCAGTGGCATCAACATCGCCGGCTTCGATGCGCGCAACAACGAGGAGTACGTGACGATGGTGCTCGCGTCGCTGATCTCCGGCGCGGGGGCGACGGCGCACATGGACGGCTGGCACGCTTGCGGTCCGCAGTGTTGCTTCGGGGCGCTGACCTCGGGCGACATCGAGATCCTCGAATACTCCTACCCGATCGTGATCCACCGCTACGGGCTGGTGCAGGACAGCGGCGGCGCGGGCAAGTACCGGGGGGGCTGCGCGACCGAGTGGGAAGTCGAACCGATCGGCCACGAGATGACGGTCGTGAGCTTCGGCGAGGGGCGCAAGTACGCGTCGCTGGGGGCGAACGGGGCGCACAACCGTGTGCTCGACAGCAAGCTCGCACGCATCGACCTGAAGGTCGGCGAGAAGGTCACCGACACGCTGCGCAAGAACGTCGTGCTGAAGATACAGGATGGCCAGCGCGTCTCCGCGATCAATCCGGGCGGGGGCGGCTGGGGCAATGCCTTCGAGCGCGACCCCGAGCAGGTCGCATCCGACGTGCGCAACGGTTTCGTGTCCTTCGATGGGGCGCGCAAGGACTACGGCGTGGCGGTGTCGCCGGAGGATTTCAGCGTGATGGCTGACGAGACGAAGCGCTTGCGCGCGGCGGCGATCTGACAAGAACGAAGAGGAGAACAGCAATGAGCAAGCGTTTCCGCCTGGGCATCGACGCCGGAGGCACTTTTACCGATTTCGTGCTGGCCGATGAGCAGGGCCAGGTGCGGCTCTTCAAGGCCACTTCGACACCGGACGACGGCACGAAGGCGATCGCCGACGGGTTGCAGCAGATTTCCGAGGCCTTGGGCCTGCCGGTCGCCGAGATCCTCAACAATGCCGACCTGCTGGTGAACGGCACGACGGTCGGGCTGAATGCGCTGATCCAGCTGAAGGGCGTCAAGACCGGCCTGATCTGCACCGCGGGCCACGAGGATTCGATCGAGATCCGCCTCGGCCACAAGGAGGAGGGCTATCGCTACGACGCGAAGTACCCGCCGGCGACGATGCTCGTGCCGCGTTGCCTGCGGCATGGGGTGCGCGAGCGCGTGCTGTCGGATGGCACGGTACAGACGACTCTGAACGAGGACGACGTGCGCGCGGCCTGCGAGCGCTTCCGTGCCGAGGGCGTCGAGGCGGTGGCACTGTCATTCCTATGGTCGGTCGCGAACGATGTGCATGAGCGCCGCGCAGCCGAGATCGTGCGCGAGATGCTGCCGGACGTGTATGTGTCGGTCGGCGTCGAGGTGTTCCCGCAAATGCGCGAGTACACGAGGACTTCGACGGCGGTCGTGAATGCCTACCTCGGGCCGGTGCTGGAACGCTACGTGCGCCGTATCGACGACTTCTTCGTCGGCCTCGGCGTGACGGCGCCGATCCGCTACTACCAGTCGAACGGCGGCATGGCGGCGCGCGACGTGATGGTCTCGAGGGCGGTCAATGCGATCAACTCCGGGCCCGCATCGGCGCCGACGGCCGGGATGCACGTCGCGGGCCCCTTGGGCATCGAGAACATCATCACCGTCGACATGGGCGGCACCTCCTTCGACATTACGCTGACGAAGGACGGCAAGACCAACCTCAGCAAGAACATCGACTTCCTGCGCTACCGCATCGGCACGCCGATGATCCAGGTCGAAACGCTGGGGGCGGGCGGCGGTTCGATCGCGTGGATCGACGCGATGGGGCTGCTCAACGTCGGGCCGCAGAGCGCGGGCGCGAATCCGGGGCCGGTGTGCTACATGCGCGGCGGGGAGTTGCCGACGGTGACGGACGCGAACGTCGTGCTCGGGTATCTCAACCCGTCCTACCTGCTCGGCGGGCGTGTGAAGATCGACGGTGCGGCGGCGCGGCGTGCGATTGAGGAGAAGATCGCCAAGCCGCTCGGCATATCGGTCGAGCACGCGGCGCACGGCATTTTCAACATCGTCAATAACAACATGGTAAATGGCATCCGCCGCGTGTCGGTGGAGCGGGGCTACGATCCGCGCGACTTCGTGCTGGTTGGTGCAGGTGGGGCGACGGCGCTGCACATCGCGTCACTCGCACGCGAGATCGGCGTCAAAAAGGTGCTGGTGCCCAAGCTCGCGTCCGGGCTGTGCGCCTTCGGCCAGATCCTGTCGAACGTGAAGTACACAAAAATGTCGGCTTGCCCGATGCGCGTCGGGCCGCATGCGGACTGGGAACGCATCGACCAGCGCTTCCACGACCTCGAACGCGAGGCGATCGGCGCGCTGCAGGCCGAAGGCTTCGAGACCAAGGATATCCGCATCGAGCGTTCGATCGATATGCGCTATCTCGGCCAGGTGCATGAGTGCCCGGTCGATATCGCCACGATGTCGGTCAATGCCGAGAGTTTCAAGGACATCCGCCGCCGCTTCGACCAGCGGCATCAGGAGCTTTTCACCTACTGCGAGCCCGACGGCGTCGTCGAGATCGTCAACATCGAGACGACCGTGTCGGGGGTGGTGCCGCCGCTGAAGACGGCGAGCGCGGTGCCGCAGCGGGCGCCCTCCGCTGCACCGGTGAAGGAGCAGCGGAACATGGTGTTCGGCCACGGCACAGACGTCCGCACTATGCTCGCGCCCGTGTATGACGGCGAAGGGATCGAGCCGGGGATGCGGATTCAGGGCCCGGGGGTGATCGAGGAGGTCACCACGTCGATCGTCATCGAGCCCGGTTGGGTCGCTTCGCTCGACGCGAGCGGGGTGTACGTGCTCGAGGACAAGCAGATCGCCGAAGCGAGCTCAGGCCCTGCGGCGGTGGAAGAAGCAGTAGCCGCCTGAACCAGCCGCGTGCCATAGCGCAGCGCGGACAAAAACACCTAAAGAGACACGCACGAAGTAGCTGGGACGCGCGGCTCGGGCCGCCACAGGGACGCTTTTGCCCGCGATTTTGATGGGGCGAAGCAAACAACCGGTGGCGTGCCCGCGTTCATCACGCGATTCCCGGCACGTCCGGCGGGAAAGAACGACGGCCATCCAGATGCCGGCTGTCGTTCCAATCACACTAAAGGAGACAACTGTGACGACCAAGATCGAATTGAGTCCGAACGAGGACCACGAAGACTTTGCGGCGGTACCTGTTCCGTACAACGAGCGAATGGGCAAAGCCGGGTTGACGATGGCCTGGTGGGCCCTCTGCAGCGCGATGTTCTGGCTGATGGTGCCCGCGACGCTGGCCCTCACGCTGGGAACCAGGAACGTCCTAATCGGACTCGCGCTGTCGGCCGTGGTATTCGCGATCATCAACGCCGCGATCACGAGATTTTCCATTCGTACGGGCCTCTCGGTCGCGCAATTCTCCCAGCTCGTATTCGGCAAGGTCGGTGCGCGGCTGGCAACGCTGATCTTCTGCGCGACGGCAATCTACTACGCGGTGTTCGAGGGCTCGGTGATCGCGGTCGCCATCAATGCCTATTGGCCCGGCGTGGAGCTGAAGTGGGCGTACCTGATCGTCGTCTGCTACAGCGTGCCGCTGGTGTTCGGCAGCGTGCAGCACTTTATCGACAAGTTCAATGGAATCCTGTTGCCGTTCTACCTGATCGGGATCGTGCTGGCAGTCGGGATGACATTGGCGGAATACGGATACAGCGATGCCTGGCTGAAGCTCGGGCCTGCCTCCGGTGCGCCGGAGGACGGCTGGTGGCAGTGCTTCACCTACTTCATGGGCGTGTGGATCCTGATGATGTACACGTGGGACTTCTCACGTCTCGGACGTCGCGAGGACACGGAGTACCACGCGAAGGTCAACTTCGGCATCGTGTTCTATGTCTTCACGTTCATGCTCAACGCAGTCGTAGGCATCTTCATCGCCGGCACGATTCCCCTCGAAGGAGGCATCAGCGAAGTATCGGCCGTGCTCGGCTTGCTGAAGCTGATGGGGTTGGCCGGCCTCGCTTTCGTGTGGGTCAGCCAGACGCGCATCAACACGGCCAACTTCTATCTTTCGTCGGTCAATATGGAGGCCTTCTTTCAGTCGGCATTCGGCATCTATCTGCACCGAATGGTGTGGGCGGTCGTCGTGGGCGTGATCGTCTACTTCCTGATGCTGCAGAACGTGTTCCACTTCATCCTGCAGGCGCTGGCGTACCAGGGAACCTTTGTCGTCGCCTGGGTGGCGATCGCGCTGGTTCATATCTACTCGATGCGTGACTCCCGCGATACTCCGACGACCTTGGCCGATCAGCTCGGCCGGGCACCCCTGTCCGTGAACTTCGCCCTGGCAGCGTGGCTGGTTTCGTCGGGGGTCGGAATCCTCATGCTTCAAGCGTCGGCGCCGGTTGCGGCATGGTCCGCGCCAGCAACCGCAGCTGTCGGCGCTTTGCTGTACGCGCTCAATAGCCGTGCGAGAAGTGGATTGGCACACTCGGTAGCCAGCTGACAGGGCGAGCCGTTATCGCGCCACGGCGTGTGACGACCGGTCCTCATAACAGGTCGCGCACGCCTTCATGCGAGCTCGCAAGATCCCTCGTCAGTATGGCCACGACATTGGAGGGCGCATCGACGTATTCCATCGGCTTGCACCGTCGACCAATCGTCGTGCTCAGCGCCGGCCGGCTTCGCAACGCCGGCGGGCGCTGAGCGCGGTCTCTGCCTAGCGCCGTCCCCCCTTTCGAACATCGCATTCCACGCTCCACTCGCTCCGGCCAGTGGGACAGGACCCCTTTCTTTCCCAAAAAGGGCCGCAAAGGCCCGCATCACATCCGCTCAAGGAGGAGAACATGAAGAACACCAAGCATTCGAAGCACTCGGCGGTGAAGGTCGCGGCAGTCGCCGCTCTGACCATCAGCGCCGCTGGCGCGGCCCAGGCGCAGGTCGTCCTCGGCCACCATTACCGGCCTCACTACTGGGACCTGCCGACGCAGTTCGACCAACCTTTCAACTTCCCCGGCCAGACGCTGCTCTACAACTCGACGAGCAAGGCCTACGACGACAGCGGCAAGCGTGTCGATACCGGCGTCGACACCGACACGATCTTCGGCTTCACGATCCTGCCGCACTTCTTCAAGTTCGATCCGGCCTCGAGCTGGGCCTTCGCGTTCTCGCTCAACACCTACGAGTTGAGGATCAAGGACTCGAACGGCTTCGATCTCTCCGGCGTCGGTAGCGTGATCCCGGCCTTCACCGGCTGGACCAAACCGACCCCGGACAGCACGATCGGCTTCGATATCCTGATCGGCACGCCCTTCTCGATCAGCTCGAAGCTCGACAGCCACCTGTGGGACTACTACTTGCGCGGCTTCTATGACCTCAACGTCAACAACTGGAACATCGAGGCCGTCGTCGGCTATCACACCGCCGACCCGCAATGGAGCTCGATTTCGAAGCCGAAGGACGAGTACCACCTCAACGGGCGTCTCGGCTACGACTTCAAGAACGTCACGCAGTCGAACATGCGCGTGACGCCCTACCTGTCCACCGATTATCTGCGCAACGAGGACAACAGCTCCCACGTCTGGAACGTCGGGGCCGGCATCATGGTCACGCACAAGGACGCAACGACTTGGTCGTTCGGAATCTCGCGGACCGTCGATGGTCGCAATGTGCCTGAAACACGGGCATTGCTTGCGCAAGTCTGGATGCCGTTCTGAGATTCCCCGACTCGCTCGAATCTCCGCGGGCACCCGTCACCTGGCGTGGGGTGCCGCTATGGCAATTTCGCCAAAAAGGGTTCGGTTCGGAGAGCATTTCTCTCCGAACCGAAAAAATCCGACGATCCCTTGACTCGTATTGGAAGAATGGTTCGTCGGAGGGGAGAGGCGTTGGATGGTTGCTTACGAAACGGCGGCTACCAGTTGCGGAACGACCTCGAACAGGTCGCCCACCAGGCCGTAATCCGCCACCTGGGAGATCGGTGCTTCCGGATCCTTGTTGATCGCGACGATCACCTTGGAATCCTTCATGCCGGCCAGGTGCTGGATCGCGCCCGAGATGCCGACCGCGATGTAGAGCTGCGGCGCGACGATCTTGCCGGTCTGGCCGACCTGGTAGTCGTTGGGCACGTAGCCCGCGTCGACCGCGGCGCGCGAAGCACCCAGTGCCGCGCCGAGGGCGTCGGCGAGCGGCTCGAGCAGCTTGTGGTAGTTCTCGCTGTTACCGAGGCCGCGACCACCCGAAACGATGATCTTCGCCGCACCGAGTTCGGGACGTGCGCTCTTGGTCAGTTCGCGGCCCTTGACGGTCGTCAGACCCAGATCGGCACCGGCAGCGACGGCTTCCACGGCAGCGGAGCCACCCTGGCCGGCGGCTTCGAAGGCGGTCGTACGCACGGTCATCACCTTCACGGCGTCGGCCGACTTCACGGTGGCCAGCGCGTTGCCCGCGTAGATCGGGCGCACGAAGGTGTCGGCCGATTCCACGGCGACGATGTCGGAGATCTGCGCGACGTCGAGCAGCGCGGCGACGCGCGGGGCGACGTTCTTGCCGTTGGCGGTGCTGGGGGCGAGGATGTGGGTGTAGCCTGCAGCATTGGCGACAACCAGCGCGGCGACGTTCTCGGCGGTCTGCGAGTCGTAGTGGGCGGCATCGGCCACGCGCACCTTGGCGACGCCCGCGACCTTTGCCGCCTGCTCGGCCGCCGCGCCGCAGTTGGCGCCGGCGATCAGCACGTGGACCTCAGTTGCCAACTGAGTACCGAGCTTGGCCGCGGCCGAAACGGTGTTGAGGGTCGCGGCCTTCAGGCTCGCGTTGTCGTGTTCTGCAATAACCAGGATCGCCATGTTCAGATCACCTTCGCTTCGTTCTTGAGCTTGTCGACGAGTTGCGCGACGTCCGCAACGCGCACGCCGGCGCTGCGCTTGGGCGGCTCGGCCACTTTCAGCGTCGCCAGGCGCGGCGCGACATCGACACCGAGATCGGCCGGCTTGACGATGTCCAGCGGCTTCTTCTTCGCCTTCATGATGTTCGGCAGCGTCGCGTAACGCGGCTCATTGAGGCGCAGGTCGGTGGTGATGACCGCCGGCAGCTTGATCTCGAGGGTTTCGAGACCGCCGTCGATCTCGCGCGTCACGGTGGCAGCACCGTCGCCGAGCGCGACCTTCGACGCGAAGGTGGCCTGCGGCCAGCCCATCAGCGCGGCCAGCATCTGGCCGGTCTGGTTCGAGTCGTCGTCGATCGCCTGCTTGCCGCAGATCACGACCGTCGGCTGCTCCTTGTCGCACAGTGCCTTCAGCAGCTTCGCCACGGCGAGCGGCTGCAGCTCGGCGTCGGATTCGACGAGGACGCCGCGGTCGGCGCCGATCGCCATCGCCGCGCGGATCGTTTCCTGGCAGGCCGCGACACCGCAGCTCACCGCCACGACCTCGGTCGCGATGCCGGCTTCCTTCAGCCGCACGGCTTCCTCGACGGCGATTTCGTCGAAGGGGTTCATGGACATTTTTACGTTCGCGATATCAACGCCCGTGCCGTCCGCCTTCACTCGCACCTTGACGTTGTAATCGACTACGCGTTTGACGGGTACAAGAACTTTCAAGTCAGGTCTCCAAAAAATGCTCGTCTATCAGACCACGCCGTTTGACCGGAGCCGTTCGATCTCGGCGTCCTTTAAGCCCAGCGTTTTCGCAAGAACCTCGTCTGTATGCTCGCCCAGCATCGGCGGTGGCAGGCGGTAATCAGGCGGCGTCGCCGACAGCTTCATCGGGTTCGCGACGAGGGGCACCGTGCCGGCGACAGGGTGGGGAGTCGTCACTTTCAGGCCGCGGGCCTGCACCTGAGGATCGGCAAAGACGTCCGCGAGCGTATTGATCGGGCCACAGGGCACGGCGAGGGACTCCAGTGCGGCGATCCACTCGGCGGTCGTGCGCCGCACCGTGAGCTCCTTCAGTTGCGGGATCAGGGTGGCGCGGTTGCGCACCCGTTCGGCGTTGGTCGCAAAACGCGAATCTGCTGCCAGTTCCGCGCGGCCGGCTTCGGTGCAGAAGCGGGTGAACTGTCCGTCATTGCCGATGGCCAGGATCATATATCCGTCGGCCGTGGGGAAGTCCTGGTAAGGCACGATGTTCGGGTGCGCGTTGCCGAGCCGTCCCGGGGAGCGGCCGGTCGCCAGGTAGTTCGCCGCCTGGTTCGCGAGGCAGGCCACCTGCACGTCGAGCAGCGCGAGGTCGATGTACTGGCCTTCGCCGCTGCGCTCGCGCCACGCCAAGGCGGCGAGGATTGCGTTCGACGCGTACAGTCCGGTAAGGATGTCGGTCAGTGCCACGCCGGCCTTCATCGGGCCGCCGCCTTCCTCGCCGTCGGGGCGGCCGGTGATGCTCATCAGGCCGCCCAGCCCCTGGATCAGGAAGTCGTAACCCGCGCGGGGCGCGTAGGGGCCGTCCTGGCCGAAGCCCGTCACAGAGCAATATACGAGGCGGGGATTGACCGCTTTGAGCGCGTCGTAATCGAGTTCGTACTGCTTGAGTCCGCCGACCTTGAAGTTCTCGATCACGACGTCGCACTCGGCTGCGAGCTGTCTCACAAGCGCCTGGCCCTCAGGGCGCGTGATGTCGATCGTGATCGAGCGCTTGTTGCGGTTGGCGCACAGGTAGTACGCGGCGACGTCTGTCTCGGCGCCGTGCTCGTCCTTCAGCCACGGCGGCCCCCAGCCACGGGTGTCGTCGCCTGCTCCGGGGCGCTCGACCTTGATCACGTCGGCGCCGAGGTCGGCGAGGATCTGACTGCACCACGGGCCGGCGAGTATGCGCGACAGGTCCAGGACGCGGATGTGCGAAAGAGCGTTTGCCATGGAAGTCGCCCTCAGTTCTTGAAATGGGGCACGTCCACAGTCGTGCGGAAGGCGCGTTTCTTACTGGTACAGCCGAAGTGCCAGTGAAGAAGCGCCGTATCAGTAGCGCCGCATCTTGTCTCATTCAAATTCATCGTGATTCCTTTCCGAGGCTGGTGCGTCGGATCTTTGTTGTGAGTCGAATGCATGCTAGGAAACAAAAATAAGGGGTGCAAACGCAATATTCGAAGTGATATGTGCGTTTTTAGCACTTCGTGAAGTGGAAGGCGATCAAGCAGGTGGCGGCAGCCTGTACAACCGAGGGGCGAGTCCCGACTTTCTCCGCGACGGCCTTATCGTCGTGCCGACCTTCCGAAAGACTGGCGCAGTTGTTGCCGGTCCGTTCAGAGTGATGACGGCGAAGCGATAACGGGAGGCGGGAGGGGACCTCGATGGCTGCCTTGCAGATTTGCATCGCATGTGCAATTCTGCATCATCGTCGAAGTCGTTCCGAGTGTGCCGTAAATGGTAAAAGCCCCGGTTTATGGCGTCACTGATGCGCATTGATTGAATCGGTTTGGGCTTGGTAAGGGAATTGCTTGTCGCTTCGGACGTGGCGCGGAATGCGCGCCGTGCATCTGGCACGGAGGACCGAAGCTGATGAGTCTTGATGAAAGCCGTCTCGAAGCGAGAGGCGCGCCGTTCCTGGCATTTCGCGAGGATGGCTCGATTTTGATTGCGAACGATGCAGTGAGCAGGGCGCTGGGTTGCACGACTGCAGTCCTGAAGCAGATGGGCCTGCGAGATCTGGTCGATGCAGGCACGGCCGCGACGCTGGAGCACTTCATGAGCGACCGGACCGGGCGGAGGGGGCCGATGCGGTTCGCGCCCATTCCGGTTCGAAAGGCGAAGAGGCACAAGTCGTGCACGATGGTGCCGGAGCTTTCCGAACTGGACCCGACGGGGCGGATATTGATACTTGAGGGTATGAGCAAGCACGGAGAATGCGGCTTGGTCGGTGATCTCGAAAGCGAATTGGCGCTGCTGCGCCGTTTCGTGCGGGATTCTGCCGAGGCCATGTGGTGCATGGTCTTTGACGAACCCGTCGACCTCACCGTGAATGAAGCCGAAATCGTTCGCCAAGTGTTCGAGAACCCATGTCACTGGGGTATCTGCAATGAGGCAATGGCACGCATGTATAACTTGCCTCCAGGTCTCGATATGACCCAGATGCCGGTGTCAGCGTATTTTCGGCGCAGCACCGCGAACGAGGCCTTCGTCAGCATGCTGATCGAGGCGAATTTCAACATCGATGCAGTGCCAACAGTGGAATTACGCCATGACGGTTCCGTGATGTACGCCGAAACCAGCGTGCGCGCCGATGTCATGGAAGGGCGACTCCACCGGATGTGGGGCATCCAGCGTGATGTAACTGACGAGCGTGTGTCGAAGTCGCACCTGGAGTCGCAGGAGCGCAAGGTCAGCAAGGTGTTGGCTGCGTTGCCTGATGCAGTGCTGGTGATCGATCATCACCGTACGGTGCTTGCGGTCAATCCTGCACTGGAAGCCTTGCTTGATTGGCCGGCAGACATGATTCTGGGCCGGAACGCGGGAGAAGTGATCGATCTAGACCAGCCTTTGCCAAATGGACGCCGCTGGTACGGGCGCGACGTGCAGCGTTGGTGTGCCAAGGTCAAGCGGCGCAGCGGAGATGGTGTGGTCTGCGACATTCACCTCGCTCCGATCGCGGCCGACGATTCGAAGTACTTCGTGCTGTCGCTGCGCGAGGCGCTTGCGGGCGAGCCGATGCAGGCGCCGGCTGGAGTACAGAAACGGCCACGGAAGCGGCCGCCTAAGGTCGACGGATGAAATGGGCGAACAGCTCCGCCGGCCCGTTGGAGCAGGCGGGGGATATTGACGTCGAGCGCCTGCTGGCCGACGACCGGTGGCATCCGTTAGTCGATCTGCTGCCGGATGCGATTACCCTCGTAGACCGGATCGGCCTGGTGCAGCACATGAATGTGGCCGCCGAGAGCCTCAACGAGATCAGTCGTGGCGCGATGGTCGGCAGGCCGCTGCGCGACTTCGTGAAGGCATCGCGGATCGACTGCACCCGGCTCATCGAGGGATTCGATCGCGGGAAGAAGCTCCAGGAGGTGGTCGAGGATGCAGATGGCAGGGAATATCTGCTACAGACGCGGCCCGTGCATACCTGGGAGGGCGACCTGAACTGTTACGTCGTCATTCTGCGCAGCCTGGAACAGTTGGCTGAAGTGCTGAACGGCGAGGGGCGGCGAGCGGCGTCGTTTCTGACACAGACGGGGGGCGGCGGAGACCTGTCACGCGGCGCCGGGAGCGGTAGCGGCGACCTGGTCCTGGGAACGCACCTGACGTCCTTGCTCGAATGTGGCAAGCGTGCCATCGCACTTGGTAGTCGATTGCTCATCCTGGGAGAGTCGGGAGTGGGCAAGACGGAACTCGCACGCATGCTGCATCGTCAGTCCGGCTTGGAAGGTCGTCCCTTCGTGCATGTTAACTGCGGCAGCATCCCGGAAAGCCTCTTCGAATCCGAGATGTTCGGCTACGAACGCGGTGCCTTTACCGGCGCAACATCGAAGGGCAAGAAGGGTCTGATCGAGGTTGCCGACGGAGGTACGCTGTTCCTCGACGAGGTGGGCGAAATCCCGCTACAGTCACAGGCGAAGATCCTGCAGGTGCTGGAAGGAGGCGGGCTGCAGCGGGTGGGGGCGACGCAGTTGCGCAAGCTGCGCATTCAAGTGATCGCCGCCACCAATCGGGACCTTGCCGAGATGGTCAAGGACGGTACCTTCAGGCGTGATCTCTACTACCGTCTGTGCGTGGTGCCGCTGAAGTTGGCGCCGCTGCGCGAGCGCCGGGAGATCATCGGCCCGCTACTCGACAATTTTCTCGAGCGCATCAACCAGCGCCGCAGCCCGGCCTTGCGCATCGACCCCGAGTGCCGAAGGCACATTCTGGGGCACGACTATCCTGGCAACATCCGGGAGCTTCAAAATCTGGTCGAAAATCTTGCGGTGCTGTGCGACGTGGTCGCGCACAAGAAAGATTTGCCTTTTGGCGAAGGCAGCGTACAGCAGGAGACTGCCGCGACTGAACCGTCCATTACGCCTTCAGCCGCCCCGAGCAACGGGCTCGCCGGGGCTTCGCTGAAGAATGCGGTTCGGCAGTTCGAACAACGTGTGATCGAGGATGCCGTGCGGCGCACGGGCAGCAAGCGCAAGGCTGCCGAGGAACTGGGCGTCGACATCGCTACCATCGTACGAAAGAGCCGCTGAGCCGTATTCCAAAGAAGACTGGATAAGCTGTCAGGCCTCAACGGCATGGCATGCCGGCGTTCGTCCATGAGAACCGAATATTGATGCTGCAGATTTGCATCGCGTGTGGGTGAACGTGCAGCAATACCGGTCGCGCGAATTGGAGTTCGGCTGATCGCTGAATAAAAATTTCATATCAAACAAGGTGTTGAGAAAGCTGGCACGGTAGTTGTCTCTAGGTAAGCGGCAAGGCGGAAGAGGTTCCGCCCGACGTTCAAATACCGAGAGGAGATTTCCAGATGGCCCGCGATCCGAAATACGACATCCTTTTCGACCCGATTCGCATCGGACCGAAGGTGTCACGCAACCGCTTCTTCCAGACCTCGCATTGCGCGGGGCCCGGCTCCGAGCGTCCGGGGGCGCAGGCGCATCTGCGCGGCACCAAGGCGGAAGGCGGGTGGGGCGTCGTGTTCACCGAGTATTGTTCGATTCATCCGGAGGCGGATGAATATCCGTACACCTCGGCACGCATCTGGGATGACGGGGACGTGCGCAACCTCGGCTACATGTGCGATGTCGCGCACAGTCACGGCTCGCTGGCCGGCATCCAGCTGTGGTACAGCGGCGGCAACGCACCCTCACTGGAATCGCGCGAACCCGGGCGCTCGCCCAGCCAATGGGTGTCGCCGATGTTCGCGACGCGTTCGGTGTACGGCTACGAGATGGACGAGTCGGACATCAGGGCCGTGATCAACATGTACGTCGAGGCGGGCAAGCGGGCTGAACAGGCGGGCTTCGATCTGCTGGAGGTGTCGGCCGGCGATGACACGGTGCCGATCCAGTTCCTCGAGCCCCGCTTCAACAAGCGCACCGACAAGTACGGCGGCAGCTTCGAGAACCGCGCGCGCTTCTTCATCGAGTTGATGCATGCGCTGAAGAACGGCCTCGGCGCCCGCTGCGCGATTACGACGCGCTTCGAGATGGACACCCTGCACGGGCCCGAGGGTGTCGAGGCGCATGAGGACGGGGTGCGCTTGCTGGAACTGTTCCGCAAGGAAGGGGTGGTCGATCTCGTTTCGCTGAAGATCGGGGACTACGCCGAGTGGGGCGAGGACGCCGGCGCATCGCGCTTCCGCAAATCAGGCTGGATGACGCCGTTCATCAAGCAGGGCAAGTCGATCCTGGGTCCGGATATCCCGGTCGTCGGTAATGGGCGCTTCACCAGCCCGGACGACATGATCGGCATGATCAAGAGCGGTGTCGTGGACCTGATCGGCGCGGCGCGGCCGTCGATCGCCGACCCCTTCCTGCCGAAGAAGATCGAGGAAGGACGGCTGGAGGACATCCGGGAGTGCATTGGCTGCAACATCTGCGTGTCGAAGTTCAATCAGGTTGGCCAGATCATGTGCACGCAGAACCAGACGATGGGTGAGGAGTATCGTCGCGGCTGGCATCCCGAGAAATTCAGCAAGACCACGAAGCCGTGCTCCGTGCTGATTGTCGGTGGGGGGCCTGCAGGCATGGAATGCGCGCGCGTGCTCGGCGAGCGTGGATACGAGGTGCACCTGCGCGAGGCCGAGGCCGAGTTGGGCGGGCACTGGAAGCATGTGGCGAAGCTGCCGCGCCTGAACGAGTGGGGACGCGTGGTCACTTATCGCCAGATCCAGCTTTCGAAGATGAAGAACGTCGAGGTGCATCTGGGGGTCGGCAAGATGAGCGCCGACGATGTGCTCGAATACGGCGCGGACAAAGTTGTCATTGCGACCGGCTCGCACTGGTGGGGTAACGGCATCGGGCCAGGTTGCGGGCCGATTCCCGGGGCGGACGACAGCCTGCCGCACGTGCTGACGCCGTATCAGATCGTGCAGGGCAAGCCAGTGCCGGGCAAGCGCGTGCTGGTGCTCGACGGCGAGGGGCATTTCCTCGGGATCACGCTGGCCGAGATGATGGCGGATCAGGGCAAGGAAGTGACCTACGTCTGCGATGCGTCCGAGGTTGCCGAATACGGCGTGTTCACGCTCGAGGCGCCCAACAACAAGCGCATGCTGTTCGAGAAGGACATCAAGACTTGGCGCAACCACTGGGTGAGCAAGATCGAGCCGGGTAAGGTCACCCTGACCTACTTGTACAAGCACGGTCCCGATCTGCTCGGCCCCGAGTCCGGAGGGATCCCGCGCCGGGACAACGGCGGCGATTTCACCGTCGATGTCGATGCGGTGATCCTCGTGACGTCGCGCTATTCGGACAATGCGCTGTGGAACGAGCTCAAGGCACGTAAGGCCGAGTGGGCGGAAAACGAGATCCAGGACATCTATCGCATCGGCGATTGCAAGGCCCCGGCGCAGGTGAATCAGGCGATGTGGGACGGCCACCGTCTGGCGCGCGAGTTCGAAAGCGCGCATCCCGCCTATCCGCTGCCGTGGATCCGCGAGCGCCAGCTGTGGGGCAGCGAAACGGTGCCGAAGCTGGGCGACAAGCGCGTCAAGGTCGAGGTCGACTGAGTCCGCGAGGGCGGGTGCCACGAGGCATCCGCCCGTCTCCTGCCGGGTGTGCGGAGTTGCGCGCCCGGCTCCGTTTCACCATCGTCAGACGGCTTCGAGACCATGGAAACACGTGAGTTGTTCTGGGGGCTAGGTGCGTCCGGCAAGCTGATTTTCTACGTTATCGGCTTCGTCGCGATCGCCGCCTTCGTGCT
The DNA here is from genome assembly GCF_001190925.1 of Azoarcus sp. CIB. Classification (NCBI taxonomy): domain Bacteria; kingdom Pseudomonadati; phylum Pseudomonadota; class Betaproteobacteria; order Rhodocyclales; family Zoogloeaceae; genus Azoarcus; species Azoarcus sp. CIB. The sequence goes on along the minus strand of NZ_CP011072.1, from coordinate 2,663,178 downwards.
GGGCATTGCCCGCTATATCGTCAAATACCGGCGTGGACGGTCGCTTCCGGCGCCGCTGGATCTCGTGGCGGGAGTGTGCCGCATGGTGGCGGACCTTGCCACGCACCGCGGCCTGCGACGTCGCGACCGCTATGCCGGATTCGCGCATACGGCGATCTTTTTCGGTTTTGCGCTGCTGTTCGTCGGCACTGCGACGATCACGCTTGAATACGACATCCTTGAGCCTCTATTCGGCGTCACCTTCTGGAAGGGCAATTTCTTCCTGTTGTTCGGATTGACGCTCGATCTCGCCGGCCTTGCGCTGGTCGCCGGTCTGCTCTTGATGATGGTGCGCCGCGTTGCCTTTGCGCTGCCCAAACTCGACTATCTGCGTGCGTATCGCGGCGAGACCGAATTGCGTCCGGCCGCCAAGCGCTGGAAGGTGGAGGATTGGGTGTTCCTGATCGCGCTGCTCGCGATTGCGCTATCAGGCTTCGTGCAGGAAGGCGTGCGCCACGCGATGGAGCGTCCCGCATGGGGAGCCTGGGAGCCGGTCGGGGCGGCGCTTGGCGGCCTGTTTGGTGCCACGCTGTCCCAGGGCGGCATCGCGGCGTTGCGGGCGGTCAACTGGTGGCTGCACGGTTTCGCCGCGTTGGCCTTCATCGTCGCGCTGCCGTGGTGGAAGGCGCGCCACATCCTGGCGGTGCTGGGTTCGCTCGCCGCGCGGGATCCGCTGGCGCTGCGCCGGCTGCCGCGTCAGGCCGAAGACGCTGTTGCGGTTGGCGTGGCGAGTGTCGCGGATCTGAGCTGGAAGGACATGCTCGACCTCGATGCCTGCACAAAATGCGGTCGTTGTCATGACGCCTGCCCGGCGCGCGCTTCAGGTTATCCCTTGAGTCCCCGCGATCTGATCCTCGATCTGCGCGTGCATAACGATGTGGCGCAGGGCAAGCCGCAGGCCGGTGTCGACCTGATCGGCTCGGTGACCGGAAGTGGAGTGATCGATCCGGAAACGCTGTGGTCCTGCCGAACCTGCGGCGCATGCCAGGAAATCTGTCCGGTGGGGGTCGAGCACCCGGTGAAGATCGTGCAGATGCGTCGCCAGCTGGTCGAGCGCGGCGAGCTCGACCCGCTGCTCAAGACCACGTTGGACACGATCGCCAACACCGGCAACAGCTTCGGCGAAAACGGGCGCAAACGGGCTGCGTGGACTCGGGAGTTGGATTTTCCGGTCAAGGACATTCGCAAGGAGACAGCAGAGCTGTTGTGGTTCGTCGGCGACTATGCGTCGTTCGATCCCCGCAACCAGCGGGTGAGCCGGACGTTCGCCCGTCTTCTGCGTGCCGCGAAGCAGGATTTCGCGTTGTTGCACGAAGGAGAACGGACGGCCGGCAACGACGTGCGGCGAGTCGGCGAAGAAGGCTTGTTTGAGTCGCTGGTCGAACACAACCTCGGACAGATGGGGGCGGCCCAGCCGTTCAGGCGGATCGTGACGACCGATCCGCACAGCTTCAACACGCTGAAGAACGAATACCCGGAGTTCGGCCCCACGGCGCCGGTGAGTCACTACACGGAGGTGCTGTGCGAGCTGCTCGAGGCGGGCCTGCTGAAGGTGAAGCATCCGCTCGGTCTGCGCGTCACCTTCCACGATCCCTGCCATCTGGGCCGGCTGAACAAGCGCTACGACGCGCCACGCCGGGTGCTGGAGTTGATCGGCTGCGAACTGGTGGAAATGCCTCGCAACCGTGACAACTCCTTCTGCTGCGGCGCCGGCGGCGGCCGTATCTGGATCCCCGACAAGCCCGGCACCCGCAAGCCGTCCGAGTCGCGCGTGCATGAGGCTGCGGGATTGGGCGGAATTGATGTGTTTGTTACCTGTTGTCCGAAGGATCTCACCATGTTTGAAGATGCACGCAAGACTGCAGGCCACGAAAAGGATTTCGTAGTCGAGGACATTGCCGAACTCGTTGCCCGCGCGATCGAACTCGAATCCCTCAAGCTCGCCGACCTGCCGGACTTCGCCGAGCGCCTGACCTTCGCCGTCGCCGATCGTGTGGCGCAGGTGGTCGGCGCGCGACTCGACGCGATCCTCGCGGCGCGCCCGGTGGCGATGCAGGCGGGGCCGGCCGTGGCGGTGCTGCCCGTGATTGCAGAGGCGGCGGTGCCCGCGATAACTGACGGGCCGGTCGTCGCTGCGCTCCCCGCCGCACCTGCGTCCGCGAGTTCTGGTCCTGCATGGCAAATTCGCCCGGTGTTGCCGGTGGACTTGCCTGGCTACGAGGTGCCTCCCTGCGAGGGACCGCGCATCCTCGTGACTGTGAAACATGTCGGAAAGCTGGGTGACGAGTTCCGCTTCACTTCCGACGGACGCAGCATCGACAGCGAATTTTTCGAATACCAGCTGAACGAATTCGATGACGTGGCGTTGGAAGAGGCGCTGCAACTGGTCGAAAAAGCCGGCCGTGGCGAAGTCGTGGTGGTCACGGTGGGGCCGGCGGAAGCCGAAGAGACGCTGCGCAAGGCGCTGGCGAAAGGCGCGCATCGTGGTGTGCGCGTGTGGGACGACTCGCTGGTCGGTGCGGATCCGATTGCCGTGGCACGGCTGCTTGCAGGCGTCGCCCTGAAGGAGCAGCCCACCCTCGTCATCGGCGGCGTGCAATCGAGCGATATGGCCAATGGCGCCACCGGCGTCGCTCTCGCCCGTCTGCTTGGCTGGCCGCGTGCAGCGGTGGTGGTGGCGACCGAATGGGACGGTGGCGAGCGCATGACCGTCACGCGCGAGTTGGAGGGCGGTCTGCGCCATCGCTTCAGTCTGGCGCTACCCGCTCTGTTGACCATGCAGACCGGGGCCAACACGCCGCGTTACGCGACGATGCGGATGCAGAAGCAGGCGAAATCGAAGCCGGTCGCCGAGGTGGCGGCTGGCACGGATGCCACGTGGGCGGCGGCTTGGGTGGAGCGTCTGGCCGAGCCGCCGGAGACGCGTGCAACGATGTTGAACGGAACGCCGGACGAGGTGGCTGCCCAGGTGCTGCAGATCGTCCGCGACAAGATGGGAGCGAACGCATGAGCGGGATTCTGGTGGTAGCGGAACACAGGCGCGGCATGCTCGCCGATATCAGCCGAGAGGCTGTTGCGGCAGCATTGGAGGCGCGCGCAGCGATCGGTGGGCCAGTGCGAGTGGTAGTGATCGCCGACGATCCCGCACGCCATGCCGACGGCTTGAACCAGCCGGGGGTGGACGACATCATCACCGTGACAGCCGGGGGCGGCGAGTTCGATGCGATGTTGTACGAGGAGGTCGTCATGGAGGTCGCTGCCGAGATACAGCCGACTCTAATCGTGCTGGGACACTCGGCCGACGGCATGGCGCTGGCGCCGGCGCTTGCCGTGGGGCTGGGTAGCGGATTTGCGTCCGACGTGTTCGGCTTCGGTGTGGATGAGCAGGGGATCTACGCAGTGCGCAGCGGCTTCAACAACAAGGTGAACGTCAGCCTGCGATTTCCGGACAAGCCGGTAGTAGTGCTCACCTTGCGCGGCCAGACCTGGAAGCCGTCGTCCGATATCGGTTCTGCCACGGTAAAGCCGTTCGCCGCCGCAGTTCCAACGCCCGGATACAGCCACCTCGAATACATCGAGCCGCCCGCTTCCGGCGTCGACATCGGTAAGGCCGACTTCATCTTTTCGATCGGGCGCGGCATTCAGGACGAGAACAACGTGCCGCGTTTCGCGGGTCTGGCCGACCTCATTGGTGCAACGCTGGGATGCTCGCGTCCGGTGGCGGACTCCGGGTGGTTGCCCAAGGCCCATCAGGTCGGTCTCACCGGCAAGGTCGCCGGCAACTGCAAGCTTTATATCGCGTGCGGTATTTCAGGCGCGGTGCAACATCTGCACGGGATGAAGCACGTCGAGACGATCATTGCGGTCAATACCGACCCGCACGCTCCGATCTTCAAAGTCGCAAGCCTTGGGGTGGTGATGGATTCGCTTGCCTTTGCGGACGCACTCGAGCGCCGGCTTCAATGAGGCCGAGCCTGACGCCATCCTCCAACGACAACCATGGAATGAAGGAAGAATGACCAGAATCGTGATTGCCTTCGACGGCTCGGATCAAGCGTGCAAGACATTTGAGGCGCTGGACTGGTTCGATCGGAACGGCCTCTCTGTAATGCTCGTGTCCGTGGTGGACGGCCCCGCACTGGATGCTAATGGCGACGCCGTGGATGCCGACCCCGAGCAGTTTGCGCGTGCACGGGCAATGACCTGCGAGGTTGCGGCCAGCATGGCCGCGCGCGGGATCGACATACAGGCACGCATCGAGGTCGGTCAACCGGCTGAAGCGGTGATTGCGGTCGCGCGCGAAGTGAAGGCTGACCTCATCATGACCGGCTGTCGCGGCCTCGGACTGGCCCAGCGCCTCGTATTCGGCTCCGTTAGCAGTGCGATCCTGGGCGATGCGCCGTGTCCCGTGCTGGTGGTGAGGTAGGCGGACTGCTCATACAGTCGCTAGGAAATCGTACAAGCGTGGGTCGTCGCAGAAGGCTGCGTTGAATCGCAGCCACGGCGACGGGCCCGGCTCGTGCGTAAAGAGATGACCCGGCGCGAGCATGATGCCGTTCTCGGCAGCGCGCGCGCTGAGCACTCCGGCATCTTGGATCCGGGGATGGCGAGCCCAAACGAACATTCCTGCACTGGGCGTCAACAGCGGCTCGAGGCCCACTTCGGCGAGTTTGTGGCAGGTGTGCGCCAGCGCCTCGCCGAGGCGTTCGCGCAGGCCCTTCAGATGTTTGCGGTAGCGTCCTTCGGTGAGGATTTCCAGCGTTAAGCGTTCGGTCAGTTCCGATGACGACAGTCCGGACGCCATCTTGATTGCAGTGAGTTCCTCCACTAGTCCGACGTCGCCGGCGACGAAGCCGACGCGCAGCGCGGGCGAGATGCTCTTCGAGAAACTGCCGACGTAGATGACGCGGTGCAGCTGATCGAGGCTGGCAAGGCTGCGCCGCTGCAACACGTCGAGCTCGCTGGAAACGTCGTCCTCGACGATGATCAGGTCGTGGCGGTCGGCAAGCTGCAACACGCGGTGTGCGACCTGTAGCGAAAAGGACGCACCGGTTGGATTCTGCAAGCGTGGATTGGTGAAGAAAGTACGTGGCTTGTGCGTCAGCATCAGTGCTTCGAGGCGCTCCACGTCGGGGCCCTGAGGTCCCCAGGGCACGCCCATGATGCGCGCGCCGCAATCCCGCAGATGCGAGCTGAGAACGCTGTAGCCGGGGTCGTCGACCAGCACGATGTCGCCGGGCCGGACCAGGCAACGCGCCACCAGTGCCAGCGCGTGATTGGCGCCACTGGTGAGCAGGATGGATTCCGGGGCAGCGCAGATTTCGTGTTCGCCCAGCCAGTCGCTGATGCTCCAGCGCAGCGCCTCCAGGCCTTTCGGCAAGCCGTAGCTGGCGAGGTGCTTGCTGGGTTTGGATGCAATCTGGCGAAGGTTGCGGCGGAGCGCTTCTCCGTCCAGCCAGTCTTCCGGCAGCCATCCGCAGCCGGCCTTGATGCCGGTCGATTCACCTTCCCAGATCCGTTTAACCAGCCAGCGCCCGTCAAATCGGACGTTGCGCAAGGTCTCGTCGCGCGGCGTCCCGGCTTTGGTGCCGCGCAGGCTGCTGCGTACGAAGAATCCGCTGTTCTGTCGCGCCACCAATAGTCCTTCCGCGACCAGGCGGTCATAGGCTTCGACCACTGTGGAAGGGCTGACCTGGTGTTGGCGTGCGAACTGGCGAATCGAAGGCGCCTTCATGCCCTCGGCGAGTTTGCGGTCGGCGATCAGACGGCGAAAACCGCTGGTGATTTGGGTGACCAGCGGTACGGCCGAATCATGTTGGAGCTGCAGCATGGTGTCGTGAAATCCATCGGTACTCGATGCTAATACGCAATTCCCGTGCCGGTCCATCAGAACCGTGGATCTTTCCGTAGTGCGGCGTCTTCCCCGTTGTTGCTAGCGCGTCCGCCCGCCTGGGACGTGGATCGACGTTTGCTGCACTGCACGATGCTGCGCCGATGCAGCGGCTTTCCGCATACACCGCTGCAAACGTGCAGCAAAGGCGCGCAAGGCGGCTCGCTGATAAGAAAGAATTATAAGCAAATCAGTGTCTTATCTGTCGTGGCATCGGACTTGCTGAAGGGAAAGCACGATAACAACGACCCCGAATAGAGGGCGAGCCGCAAGCGGACCGACAGGGGTTCCTCAAGGCAAACACATTCAAAGGAGGTTTCAAGGTGAGGAAATTGACTCTAACGCTATCCACGGCACTCGCAGTCACGGCGAGTTCGCTGGCTTGGGCGGGCGCAACGGAATCCGAAGCCGCAAGGCTGGGCGGCGAGCTGACGCCTGTCGGCGCCGCGAAGGAGGCCAGCAAGGACGGTTCGATTCCGGCCTGGTCGGGGGCCACGGCGAAGCCTCAGGGGGAGTGGAAGTTCGGCAAGAATCGTGGCGACGTCTGGAACCACAAGGACGAGAAATCGACGCTGACGATCAACGCCACCAACGCGGACAAACACTCCGACAAGTTGAGCCCTGGACAGCTGGCGATGCTCAAGCAGCTTAAGGGCTACGAGATGCACGTCTTCCCGTCGCACCGAGAATGTTCCTACCCGGATTTCGTGCTCAGCAATACGAAGAGCGGGGCAACCCGCTCAAAGATCGCCGCCGACGGGTGGTCGCTGGAAGATGCGGCGCTGCCGGGCGTGCCTTTCCCTGTGCCCAAGAGCGGCGTCGAGGTGGTCTGGAACTACCTGATGAGGTATCAGGGCGTCGGAATCGTGTGGGACAACGCGCTCGCGACGGTGTCGCCGCGGCCGGGGACCACCGAAGGGGTTTCGACGCGCTACAACCAGGCGACCTATTTCCCGTGGGCCAAGAAGGGTACGACGTCGCCGAAGGACGTGAACTATGTCCAGCAGGGGTTCTACTACGCGTTCCAGGAGCCGGTCGCGCTCGCCGGCCAGTCGCTGGTGCAGAGCTATTTCATGAACAAGGACGCGGAGTCCTTCTATTACTTCACCGGTCAGCGGCGTGTGCGTCGCCTGCCCAACTATGCCTATGACACACCGATCATCGGTTTCGAGAACCAATTCCCGAACGACTCGATCTTCCTGTTCTACGGCAACCCCGACCGTTTCGACTGGAAGCTGATCGGCAAGAAGGAGATGTACGTCCAGTACAACAACTTCAAGAGTATCGACGCGGGCGTGAAACAGCAGGGGCTGGAGCAGCCGTACATCGACAACGATGCACGGCGCTACGAGCTGCACCGCGTATGGGTCGTTGAAGCCACCGTGAAACAGGGCGTGCGGCACAGCTCTCCGAAGAAGGTGTTCTATTTCGACGAGGACACCTGGCTGATGGTGGCTGGCGAGGACTACGACAGCAAGAACCAGTTGTGGCGGCACAAGGAGTCCAGCGTATATCCGGTGTGGGAGCTGGGCGCCTGCAGCAATACGGCGATGTACTTCCTGCACGACTTCGCCAGCGGTCGTTACGTGACCGATTCGAACGTCACCAACGGCGGGAAGGATCTGCGCTTCTACGCCGATCCGGGCGATCTGCCCTACTTCAAGGACAGCTTCTATACCGCGGAAAACCTCCGCGCGGTCAGCGATCGCTGAACGGGCGGGATTGCATCCGGCGCGGAATGTACCGCGCCGGATGGATGACGCACGCAAAGGTGTCGGACGGGTTTGACGAGGGAGACAAAATATGAAATTTCAACGCAAGACGTGCAGTGTGCTGGTGAGTGCCGCGGTGGCGCTGTTGGCGGCCGGAACCCAGTCGGCCCATGCTTTCCGATTCGAGGCGGGGGACATTCAGGGGGCGCTGGATTCCACTTTTACGACCGGTCTCGGGGTCCGCGCGCAGGATCCGTCCTGCTCGCTCGTGGGCGATCCGACAACGTCGTGTGGCGCGCGAGCCAATACCGCACAGTGGTCGGCCGGCGATAACGGGAACCTCAATTACAGGAAAGGGGATTTCTTCACCGCCTATCTGAAGGGGACTCACGAGCTGCTGCTGAAGATGCCAGACGGCTGGAAATTCATGGCGCGCGGCACCTGGATGCACGATTTCAAGGCCGATGACACCGAGCGAACCGAGTTGTCGAACTCGGCGAAGCGGCAGATTGTTGATAATGCACGGCTCCTTGACCTGTGGGTGAGCAAGGAGTTCAGTATTGGCGGACAGGATGCACGCGTTCGCCTGGGTAACCAGGTCATCAACTGGGGCGAGAGTCTCTTCGCGATTGGCGGCATCAATGCGACCAATGCGCTCGATTTTCAGCGCTTGCTGGTCCCGGGCACCCAGTTGAAGGAAGCCGTGCTGCCGGCACCCATGCTGAGCATTGCTTCTTCGCTCGGAAAAGGCCTCAACTTCGAGGCCTATTACCAATTCCGTTGGAATAAGACGCTCTATGCGCCCGTGGGCGGTTATTGGTCCGTGGCTGACTATTACGGCGAAGGCCGGGAATCCGTCTCTTTCAATGGCTCGAACTTCAACGTCACCGGACGCGACCAGGCTTCCTTGCTAGGACGGCGCAGCTACTCCTCCGCCCAGGGCGACGCCGCCATTACGGCAAATGGTGACTTCCCCGCCACGGTCGGTCGTGACATCAAGCCGGGTAACAGCGGGCAGTATGGCGTTTCGATGCACTGGAAACCCGAGGGCACGTCGCTCGACTTAGGGGCGTATTACCTCCAGTACCATGACAAGACGCCGGTTCTCAATCTGGTTAACGGCAGCACCTATCGCTGGGAGTTTCTCAAGAAGCGAGAACTATACGGCGTGAGTACCAACTTCCCGTTGGGTAATTGGGCGATTGGGGGGGAGTTGTCCTATCGGCCTCGTGACGCAGTTTCACTGTCGGCCTGCTACAACGCGGGCGGTGCGCTTGATGCGAACACGAATCTGGCAGCGGTCAGAAATTGCCCGCAGTACGAGGAAAACGAGAAGTACCAGATGCACCTCACCGGGCTGCTGCAGCTCACGCCCGGCGATCACGGGACGGTTCTCGACCTTTTCGGTGCGGATACTGGCTTCATCTCAATCGAAGGTGTGGTCGCACAATACCCCGGCGTCAAAGCCAACAAGCGCGTGCATCGCAACATCGACGGCGTTCTGGTCGATCAGGTACCTGCGGCGGGATACTTTATTTTCCTCGATCGCAGCAATCCCGACGCACCGATCGCCAAAGGCGGCGGAACGGAAACCTCATGGGGTTACATCGTAGATGCGAATCTGAATTACGACAGCTCTGTTATTCCGGGCTGGCAGGTAATTCCCGGGGTGACTTTCGTGCATGCGGTGCAAGGCGACACGCCGAACTTCTCGGTGCCCTACTTGGAGGACGCCAAGGCGGCCAACTTCTACGTCCTCTTGACACAGAACGCAGGGAATTGGCAGGCGGGTCTGAACTTCGCCACGTATTTCGGGGGGAAGAGCGATCCGGCACGCCAGTACTACAAGGATCGAGATTTTTTCGGTGCCTTCCTTTCTCGTAACTTCTGAGTAAGTGATCGCCTCTCTGCAGAGATCCAGCAACTCCGGATCTCTGCAGCGGACGGCTGGCGGCAGCACGGCAATTTCGGTAGGGGACAGGATCGTGGCTGGCTTTGTGGGGTGGCTTGAGGGTGTCGTCTTCAGGCATCGGGTGCCGGTGCTCGCTGCACTGGCGGTAATCACGGCCGTGATGGCGTGGTTCGGCGTGCAGTTGCGGATGGAGGCGGGCTTCGAGAAACAGATGCCCGCTGGCCATGAATACGTGAAGACCTTCACGGAATATCGTGACCAGTTGTTCGGCGCAAATCGCCTGACAGTCGTGGTCAAGGCCAGAAATCGCCATATCTGGAATCGGGAGGCCTTGGCCCGCCTGTACGAGATAACCCAGGCCGTGATCTTCCTGCCGGGTGTCGATCGCATGGGCGTGCAGTCTCTGTGGACGCCGAACAGTTTCGTCAACGAGATCACGGAAGAAGGTTTCCGCGCGCAGCCGGTGATTCCGGGAACCGTTACCGTGGAAGCCCTGGATGGCGAAATCATCGATGCCGTGCGACGTGTGACCGCGCAGGGTGGATATATCGGCACGCTCGTGTCGCGCGACCAGACCAGCGCGATGATCACCGCCGAGATCGGCGAAGTGGACGCCGACGGCAAACACCTCGATTACGTGGCTTACAACCAGCTCCTCGAGGAAAAAATTCGCGCGCCCTTCGAGGACGGCGACTTCGAAGTCCAGATCATCGGCTTCGCGAAGCAGATCGGCGACATCGCGGACGGCGCTGCGGCGGTTCTGGAATTCTGTGTCGTGGCGCTGCTGCTGACGACGGTGGCCGTTTATTGGTACTGCCATTCCCTGCGGCTGACGATTTTGCCGGTCGCCTGCTCGATCGCCTCGCTGATCTGGCAGTTCGGTACGCTCAAATTGATGGGCTATGGCCTCGATCCGCTGGCCGTGCTGGTGCCTTTCCTTGTCTTCGCGATCGGCGTATCGCACGGAGTGCAGCAGATCAATTTCATCGTGCGCGAGATCGCGCACGGCAAAAGCACGCTAGAAGCTGCGCGGGCGAGCTTCACGGGCCTGCTGATCCCCGGCACGCTCGCGCTGGTTACGGCCTTCGTATCGTTCATCACGCTGCTCCTGATCCCGATTCCGATGGTCAAGGAATTGGCGATCATTTCGTCGATCGGCGTCGGCTACAAGATCGTTACCAATTTAGTGATGTTGCCCGTGGCGGCGTCCTTCCTCAATTTCAGCCGCGAGTATGCCGACAAGGCAATGCTCAAGCGCGAGCGGCGTTCGCAGTGGCTCCGCGGACTGGCGCGCGTCGCACGGCCTCGCAATGCGGTGATGGTGACGGTGTTGACGGCTGCGATCTTCGGCGTGTCCGTCTGGCAGAGCCATGACCGCGTGGTGGGCTCGGTTCTGCCGGGGGCGCCCGAACTGCGGCCCGAGTCGCGTTTCAACCGCGACGCGGTGTCAATTGCCGAATCCTACGACATGGGCCTCGACTGGCTCACGGTTGTGTTTGAGGCCGCAGCCAATTCCTGTGAAGACGTTGCCGCCGGCAAGTACCAGGACGATTTTGTCGCCGCAGTCGAGAACGTGCCGGGAGTGCAGGCCGTCAAGAGCTTTGCCCGGGAACTGCGCACATACAACCAGGGATACAACGAAGGCAATCCCAAGATGGCGGTGGTGCCCATCGACGGCGGCAACTATGCCGCGCTAGCGACCGAAATTGCGCGCAACCGCGGTTACGTCAACACCGACTGCAGCATGACTGCCGTGCATCTGTACCTCACCGACCACAAGGCCACCACGATCCACCGCGTGATCGATGCGGTGAAGACGTTCAGAGAGGCCAATGTGATCGAAGGCGTCAATGTTCGTCTTGCGTCGGGCAATGCCGGCGTGCTCGCGGCGATCAACGACGAGGTGGAGCGCAGCGAACTGCCGATGATGCTGTACGTGTATGCGGCGATCGCTGTGCTGGTGCTGCTGGCGTACCGCGACCTGCGCGCGGTGGTGGCATGTTGCCTGCCGCTGACGGTCGCGACCTTCATCGGCTACTGGTTCATGAAGGAATTCGAGATCGGTCTGACAGTGGCGACGCTCCCGGTGATGGTGCTGGCAGTCGGAATTGGCGTCGATTACGCCTTCTACATCTACAACCGCCTGCAGATGCACCTCGCCAATGGTCACGACATCGGTCGGGCGCTCGAATTTTCGATCCTGGAAGTGGGGATGGCAACGATCTTCACTGCCATCACGCTGGCAATCGGCGTCGCCACCTGGGCCTTCTCGGAACTCAAGTTCCAGGCTGACATGGGCAAGTTGCTGGCCTTCATGTTCATGGTGAACCTGGTGATGGCGATGACTGCCCTGCCGGCGTTCGCTGTGGTCCTCGAACGTGTGTTCCCACGTCGCGCGCCGGTGCGTGTACCCGGGATCCTTCAGCACTGACGCGGAGTTTTTTATGCAATTAAGATTGAGCGGAACACTGTGGGCGCTGGTGCTGTGTTCCGGCGTGACCTTGGCCGGCCTGGCCGAGGCAGCGCCGTCCGAACTGATTCACCGTCCTGCGGCGCGACTGGAGCGCCCGATGGCAGCCGGCCTGCTTGGCGTGGCCCATGCTGGACAACGTCTCGTGGCTGTTGGTGACCGCGGCGCGGTGCTTCTTTCCGACGACGGTGGCGCGTCCTTTCGCCAAGCCAGGTCCGTACCGACACGAGTGACGCTTACTTCCGTGAGCTTTGCAGATGAGCGCAACGGCTGGGCCGTTGGCCATTGGGGCGTGATCCTGCGCACGACAGACGGAGGTGAAACCTGGAGTCTGCAGCGCGACGACACCAGCGTCGACCAGCCCCTGTTCTCCGTATGGTTCAGTGATGCGCGCAATGGCGTCGCGGCCGGCCTGTGGTCACTGATCCTGCGCACGGACGACGGCGGAGAGCACTGGGAGGTCGTGCAACCTCCGGCGCCGCCAGAAGGGCAGCGGCGCTCCGATCGCAACTTGTTCCAGATCTTTCCGGGTGCGTCGGGCGAACTGTGGATTGCGGCTGAACGTGGCGGCTTGTTGTACTCGGGAGACGGCGGGGCGCACTGGAGTCAGGTTGAGACAGGGGGCAAGGGCAGTTTGTGGACGGGCACCGCACTGACAAGTGGAACCCTGCTTGTCGCAGGGCTGCAGGGCAAGGTGTATCGCAGCGCCGACCATGGCTCCAGCTGGCAGGTCGTGCCAGTCGGAACCGCCAGTTCGCTCACCCACATGGTTCAGATGCCCGACGGCGGCGTTGTCGCAGTCGGGGTGAACGGGGCGGTGCTGGAGAGCCACGACGATGGACGCAGCTTCTCAATCACCAACCGTGCCGACCAGGCATCGATGACGGCTGTCGCGCCCGGCCGCGGGGCGCGGCCGGTGTTGTTTTCGGCGCAAGGCGTGCTGGGCCGCACGCAGCAATAAACAAGGGGTGTGCCGGCGATGGTGCCGGCATGCCAAGACGGGGCAGCAAACCGATTTCCGGAGGATCAACGGCATGAATGCAAGCGTACAAGACAGCTCCACCGCAGCTTATTGGCATGAGAAGGCGAGGCTGTACAAACCCGAAACCCGCTTGTTCATCGACGGTGCCTTCGTCGATGCGCAGGGCGGTGACCGTTTCACGACCTACAACCCGGCAACCGGTCAGCCGATCGCCGAAATGGCACGCGGGACGGCGGCGGACATCGACCGGGCGGTGCAGGCAGCACGACGGGCCTTCCGCGCTGGCACGTGGTCGCGAATGGCACCGCGCGAGCGCATGGACGTTATGTACCGGGCGGCACGGCTGATCGAAGCGCATGCCGAGGAGTTCGCGCTGCTCGATTGCCTCGATATGGGCAAGCCCGTTTCCGAGCTGGTCGGCGGCGATATTCCGTTTTCCGCGCTGACCTTCCAGTATTTCGGCGAGACCATCGACAAGATCGAGGGGGCGGTAACCAATACGGACCGCAATGCACTACACATGATCGTGCGCGAACCGCTCGGTGTGGTCGCGTGCGTCACCCCTTGGAATTACCCGACGATGATGGCGGCGTGGAAGGTCGCGCCGGCGCTGGCGGCGGGAAATTCGGTCATCCTCAAGCCCGCCGAGCAGAGCCCGATGAGCGCGCTGCTGCTGGCACGCCTTCTGGCCGAAGCCGGTGTGCCGGATGGCGTGTTCAACGTCGTCAATGGTTACGGTGAAGACGCCGGCCGCGCGCTTGCGCTGCACATGGAAGTGGACAAGATCGGCTTCACCGGTTCGACCGAAGTCGGCAAGCTGATGATGGTCTACTCGGGCCAGTCGAACATGAAAAAAGTGACCACCGAATGCGGCGGCAAGAGCCCGCAGATCGTGATGGCCGATGCCGACCTCGACGCGGCGGTGGGATACGCGGTGACGGGCATTTTCACGAACCAGGGCGAAGTGTGCAGCGCCGGTTCGCGCCTGTTGGTGCACGAGTCGTTGTACGACCAGTTCGTCACCAAGTTTGTCGCCGAGGCCGCGCGCTACCAGCCCGGTGATCCGCTCGATCCTGCGACGACGATGGGTCCCCTGGTCACGCCCGAGCAGCAGGCGCGCGTGCTCGGGTATATCGACGTAGGTCGTGACGAGGGGGCGCGCGTGGAGATGGGGGGAGGGCGGCCGTCGGGCCTGGAAGCCGGCAACTATGTCTCGCCTACGCTCTTCAGTGGGGTGACGCCGCAAATGCGCATTGCGCGCGAGGAAATCTTCGGACCGGTTGCGGCTGCCGTGCCCTTCAAGACGGTGGAAGAGGCGCTCACCATTGCCAACGACAGCATCTATGGCCTCGCAGCTTCGATCTGGACACGCGATGTGAGCCTTGCCCACCGCGCCGCTCGTGACGTCGAGGCGGGGATCGTGTGGATCAACTGTTATGACCACGGAGACATGACGCAACCGTGGGGCGGGTACAAGCAGTCGGGCCAGGGACGTGACAAGTGCTTTGAGACGGTGCTTGCGCACACCCAGACCAAGTCGGTCTGGCTCAATCTCGCTTAAATCTGTCCGCATAAAGGAGGAGCACAATGAAAAACTACAAACTGATCGCCGTCGCCATGATGGCTGCATGCGCGGGTGCAGTGCAGGCCGAGCCGGTAACGATGACCGGCGGCTGGGTGGCGGATTTTTCGCCAGCGATGATGGAAACGCCGCAAGCCTCGACGACCGTGTTCCAGTTCGAGGGGAGCTACAAGCTCGTCGCGGCCAAGCGCGACGACTTGTACCTGCTGACCACCTGCGTCGGCATGGAGACGGCGACCAAGGGCAGCAATGGTGAAACCACTACCACGGGGTCGGGCCGTTGCGAATTGAAGGACCGCAACGGAGACAAGCTCCTGGCGGCAATGGAAACCGCGGTTGACGGATTTACGCTCAAGGTTCAGGGCGGTACCGGCAAGTGGGCCAAAGCCTCCGGCAAGATTGTGTCGAAGGAAACCTTCACCGTCGAGGGGGAGCGTCAGCTCAAGGGCTATTCCAACGCGAAGGGCGAGCTCAAGCTCGACTGAAGACCGTCGCCGCGCCGCCTGTTTCCGGACAGGCGGCGAGCGAATTGACAGGAGCGAGTCTCATGAATTCGGAAGCCAATGCGATGCAGGCACCCGGCCGCATCACGCAATTCTTCCTCGATGCCCGTCCCGACGACTGGGGGTTGTTATTGTCGGCGTCCGCGTCCGCGTATGGCGTCGGCCTGCTGGCCATGCTGGTGTTGCCGTTCATGATCGGCGCAACGATGAACGGTCTGGGGCTCGACGAAGCCCAAGCCGGCTTCCTTGGCACAGTGGAGTTTCTTGGGGTCACTGTCGCCTCGCTGCTTGCGGCCCCGTTTATCGGCCGTTTGCCACGTCGCAATCTGGCGCTGGCGGGGGCTGCGCTGGCGATTATCGGCAATGGTCTTTCGGCGATGCAGTCGTCTTATGAAATCTTGCTGGTCATTCGGGCTGCCGTCGGCTTCGGCTGTGGTCTGGCGCTGGCTGCGGGCAATGCAACCGTTGCGAATGCCGAGAACCCGGAAAAGCTCGCCGCCCAGATGTCGATGCTGTTCGTGGTGCTGATGGTCGTGACGATGACCGGCTTCGCCCGAGTGAGTGACCTCTGGAGCTACAAGGGTGTGTATGGCGCGCTTGCCGCCTGCATGCTGGTGATGGCCTTGTTCATCTTCCGCCTGCCCCAAGGTACTAGTCAGGTGCATTCGACGGTCGAGCATCCGCATGCCCATCGAGGGATCCTTTCGACTTCGGGCATCTTCATGCTGTTTGCGATGTTCGCATTCGCACTGCGCGACACGATGATGTGGGCATTCGCGGAACGCATCGGGAACGGCCTCGGCTATGGTCCTGACGATCTCGGAACGCTTTTTTCGGTTCAGGCGGTGATCGGCATCATCGGACCGTTGGTCGCGTCCTTGGTCGGCTCGCGTTACGGATTGCGTCTTCCGGTACTGCTCGGCATTGTCCTCACCGGCATCGTGACATTCACGATCCTGCAGTCGTCGAAGACCGTGGTTCCCTATTCAGTTGGCGTGCTGTTCATTTCGGGTACCTACTTCTATGCGCTGTCCTACCTGACGGCACTGGCGGCCGAACTCGATACGCAAGGGCGCATCGTCGCCGCGTCGGGAGGTTTTCTCGTCGCGGGAGTCGCCTTCGGACCCGCCGTATCGGGCGCACTGATCGTGCGCGGAGGCTATGAGCTCAGCAGTTGGGTGAATGTCGGAATCGTTGCCGTCACCCTGTTGCTGATCCTCGTGCCGCTGCGCGCAGTGGGGCGCAAAGCCGACGCGATCTCGCCCTGAGTGGCCATGGGCGTCTCCGCGCGGAGACGCCCACCCGCCTTCCCGGCAGCCGGATACCCAATCTCTTCATCAGAGCGGCCGCCGCGGTTCCGCTTGGGCGGGATCGCGGCGGCCGCGCGCATTATGCCCGTCACTGTATTGCCTGACAGGGCAATACAGTGACGCCCGAATCAGTCGGCGATGTGTCTGGCTGTATGGGTGCGGGCTTCGTAAATTGACGCTACACGTGATCAATCAGACAGAGGACGAGAACCATGAGCAACCCGACCACGACGAACGCTTCATTGATGACCCGCCGTACCGCGGCCGTAGCGCGCGGCATTGGCAACGCCCATCCCGTCTTTGCTGCCCGCGCCCAGAACGCCGAATTGTGGGATGTCGAAGGCAAGCGCTACATTGATTTTTGCTCCGGCATCGCGGTGGTCAACACCGGCCACAACCATCCGCGGGTCGTCGAGGCGGTTTCAGCGCAGCTGGAGAAGCATTCCCACACCTGTTTCCAGGTCGCTGCGTACGAGTCCTATGTCGAACTCGCCGAACGACTGGTGAAGCACGCGCCCGGCGACGCACCCAAGAAGGCGATGTTCATGAGCACCGGTGCCGAAGCGATCGAGAACGCAGTGAAGATCGTGCGCGCCTATACCGGCCGCCCGGGCGTCATTGCGTTCAACGGCGCATTCCATGGGCGGACTATGTTTGCACTCGCGCTGACCGGCAAGGTGGTGCCCTACAAGGCGGGATTCGGGCCCATGGCTGGGGAGGTCTACCACGCGCCCTATCCGTCGCCCTATCACGGCGTGACCGTCGATGACGCCATCGAAGGCATCGAAAAGCTCTTCAAGAACGATATCGACCCCGCCCGAGTCGGCGCCATCTTTGTCGAGCCGGTACAGGGCGAAGGCGGATACATCCCCGGAAGCGCCGAATTCTTCCAGCGCTTGCGTGCCCTGTGCGACACGCACGGCATCCTCATGGTCGCGGACGAAATCCAGACCGGTATCGCGCGCACGGGCAAGCTCTTCGCGATGGAGCACTTCGGGGTCGTGCCCGATCTGACGACGCTTGCGAAGGGGCTGGGGGGCGGTATGCCGATTTCCGCCGTCGTCGGACGTGCCGAGGTAATGGACGCCGTTGCGCCGGGAGGCCTCGGCAGCACCTACGCCGGGCATCCGATGGCATGTGCCGCTGCACTGGCTGTGCTCGACGTCGTAGAGAAGGAGCGGCTGTGCGAGCGCAGCGCAGCCATCGGCGAGCGGCTGCGCGCGGGTTTCAAGCGCATGGCGAAGGACTGCAAGTGCATCGGTGACGTGCGCGGCCTGGGGGCGATGACGGCTATCGAGCTGATCGATCCTGCCACTGGTGCGCCCGCTGCCGACGTCGCGAACCGTCTGAAGGCCGAGGCGTTCAATCGCGGGCTATTGCTCCTGACTTGCGGCAGCTACGGCAACGTCATTCGCGTGATGGTCCCGCTGACGATATCCGATGCCGTGCTCGATGAGGGTATCGCAATCATTGAAGCGGTGCTGAGCGAGCGTCAGAACGGTAATTGAAGGAGGCCCGAGCCATGTGGGGCGTTGAAGGCAGCGACGTGCCGCAAGACGAGAGTGAAAACGAATGCGACCAGTCCGGGTTGAGCAAAACCGGTTGCGGCAGCCCGGCCGCCAGTGACTTGAGGCAGGGGAGGCAGCAGCGCTCTGATGCGACGGCTGGCGCGGGGATCGTGACGGAAGTCGACGAGGTTCGGTACGGATTGCTGGTGACGCGGTGCGTGACCTGAGGACGAGAAATGAAACAGCTCTATATTGCGGGTGAATGGTGTGACGGCGTTGCCGCTCGCGCCAATGTCAATCCATCGGATACGACGGATGTTGTCGGGGATTACGCCCAGGCCGACCGAAGGCTAGCTGAAGCCGCGATCGGCTCGGCGCGGGCGGCCTTCAGCGGATGGAGCCGGTCAACCCCCCAGGTGCGCGCCGATGCGCTCGACCGCATTGGCAGCGAACTGCTTGCGCGGAAGGACGAACTCGGCAGGCTGCTCTCGCGCGAGGAAGGCAAGACCCTTCCGGAAGCGATCGCCGAGGCTGCGCGAGCCGGGCAGATCTTCAAGTTCTTTGCGGGTGAGGCGCTGCGCTGTGGCGGGGAGCGCTTGCCCTCCGTCCGCCCGGGCGTGGATGTCGAAATCACGCGGGAAGCGCTGGGCGTAATCGGCATCATTACGCCGTGGAATTTCCCTATCGCAATTCCTGCATGGAAGATCGCGCCTGCGCTCGCCTATGGAAACTGCGTGGTGTTCAAGCCTGCCGATCTCGTACCGGGCTCTGCGTGGGCGCTGGCGGAGATCATCAGCCGCGCGGGTCTGCCTGCTGGCGTGTTCAACCTTGTCATGGGGCCCGGCAGTCAGGTTGGACAGACTCTGCTGGACGATCGCCGCATCGACGGCATCACCTTCACCGGCTCGACCTCGACCGGCGCTCGCGTCATGAGCGCAGCCGGACAGCGTTTTGCCCGCATGCAACTTGAAATGGGGGGAAAGAACCCCCTGGTCGTGCTGAACGACGCCGACCTCGCGCAGGCAAGCTTTTGCGCGATCCAAGGGGGCTACTACTCGACGGGGCAGCGCTGCACTGCGAGCAGCCGCTTCATCGTCGAAAAGGGCATCTACCCGGCCTTCGTCGAGTCGGTGCACAACGGCCTCGCAGCCCTGAGAGTGGATCATGCGCTCGAACCGGGAACCGACATCGGGCCCGTGGTCGATGAGTCACAACTCGCTCAGGATCTCGAGTACATCGACATCGGACGCGCCGAGGGGGCTCGCCTCGTGTGTGGCGGAGAGCGCCTTTCACGGCGCACAAGCGGCCACTACCTTGCTCCCGCGCTGTTTGCGGACGCTTCCCCCGAAATGCGTATCGCGCGCGAGGAAATTTTCGGCCCTGTGGCCTGCGTAATACCGGCCGACAACTACGAGCACGCGCTGGCTCTGGCCAACGACACGGAGTTTGGTCTGTCCGCAGGTATCTGCACGACGTCGCTAAAGCACGCCACTCATTTCAAGCGCAACGTCGAGGCTGGGATGGTCATGGTCAACGTTCCGACCGCGGGCGTCGATTATCACGTGCCCTTCGGCGGCCGCAAGGCGTCGAGCTTCGGGCCGCGCGAGCAGGGGCGGTACGCGGCGGAGTTCTTCACTGTGGTGAAGACGGCTTACACGGGCGCATGACCCGGAACCTGACAAGCGGGGAAAACCATGTCTGAAACGGACGTTCAAACCGGGCTGGAGTCGATCGTGGTTGTGCCGAGAATTCAGTTCCCTCCCACGGACATTGATCCGGGGCTCGCCGATATGGTTGCCGACGCTGCTCCGGTTTTTCGTGTGACTACTCCCGCCGGGGACGGTGAGGTAGCGATCCGCCTGCTATCGCACAAGGACTCAGCGCCGCTCGCGCGCCTGCTGTCCCTGCTGGACGGTTTCGGTCTGGCGATTGCCGATATCCGCACCTCGATAGCGGGTCCCAAAGGCCAGATGCGGATACGGGACTTCGTGCTTGACGATACCGCTGGCCAGTTAATCGCCGTCGCTTCTTGCGCCGCCGCGGTCGAGGACGCCCTGCAGGCTGCATGGAGCGGCGAGGATGAGGTCGACGGCTTCAGCCGCCTGGTCGTTCGCACCGATCTACTTCGTCAGGAGGCCGGGATGCTGCGCACGTATGCGCGGTACCTGCACCAGACCGGCTATCCGATCGGCCCCGCCCGCATCGCCGAGTGTCTCGCGAACAATCCTGAACAGGCGCGCGCGCTGGTCGATTATTTTCATGTTCGCTTCGATCCGCTGCGCAGTGAAGGACGGGACGCCGCGATGGCGCGGGCGGAGGCCGCGCTCGACGAGCGTGCCGCGACAGCCCTGACAAACGACGACACGAGGGTATTGCGCCGACTGGCGGCGGTGATGAAAGCGACCATGCGCGTGAGCTACTTCCGAAAAGACAAGGACGGCCGCAACCTTCCCTGTCTTGCGCTGAAGATCGCATCGTCGCAGCTCGACGGTCTGCCTTTGCCGCGACCGATGTTCGAAATCTTCGTGTCGGGCGCGCGCATGGAGGGAATACACCTGCGCGGGGGACGTGTGGCGCGTGGTGGTCTGCGCTGGTCAGATCGTGCCCAGGACTTTCGCACTGAAATCCTGGGCCTCCTCAAAGCGCAGATGGTCAAGAACGTCGTCATCGTCCCGGAAGGCTCCAAGGGAGGTTTTGTCGTGCGCAGACAGGCTCTCCTCGCCCCCGAAGCGGTGCGGGACGAGGCGATCACCTGCTACCGGAAGTTCATCGGCGCTTTGCTCGATCTGACCGACAACCTGGCCGACGGCGTAATCGTTCCGCCTGCGGACGTGGTTCGCCACGATGCGGACGATCCCTACCTCGTCGTCGCGGCGGACAAGGGAACCGCGACATTCTCCGACATCGCCAACGAGGAGGCCGTTCGCCGCGGTTTCTGGCTGGGAGACGCGTTCGCCTCGGGCGGGTCCGCCGGCTATGACCACAAGGCCATGGGAATCACAGCTCGTGGCGCCTGGGAGTCGGTGCGACGTCACTTCGATGAACTGGGTATCGACCTCGAATCCGGGGACGTCACGGTCGCTGGGGTCGGCGATATGTCGGGAGACGTTTTCGGCAACGGCATGCTCTTGTCGGATCGTATCAAATTGCTTGCAGCGTTTGATCACCGGCACATCTTCGTCGATCCCGATCCGGATCCCCTGGTCAGCTACGTCGAACGCAAGCGCCTGTTCGGCTTGCGCGGGTCGTCGTGGATGGATTACAGCGCCCAGGCCCTCTCGGCAGGAGGCGGTGTTTTTTCCCGCAGCGCCCGCTCCATTACCGTCAGCGAGGCGGTGCGAGCACGGCTCGGGCTGGAAACGTGCGAGATTGCGCCGGAGGATCTGATCCACGCGATCCTGCGGGCCGAGGTCGATCTGCTCTGGTTGGGTGGTATCGGGACCTATGTCAAGGGCAGCAGGGAGTCACAGGAAAGCGCAGGCGATCGTGCCAATGACGCTGTTCGGGTTGATGGCTGCGAACTGCGGTGCCGAGTGGTCGGCGAAGGCGCAAACCTGGGCTTCACGCAAGCAGGCCGGACTGAATATGCCCTTGCCGGCGGACGAATCAATACCGATGCCATTGACAATGCCGGCGGAGTGAACTGCTCCGACCACGAGGTGAACATCAAGATCCTCCTCAATCGAGTCGAGGCGACAGGCAGACTCGACCGCGCCGCGCGGAACGTGTTGTTGAGGGATATGACGGACGATGTGGCCGCGCTCGTCCTTGCCGACAATCGGATGCAGGCCCTCGCCCTGTCGCTGGCAGTCGCGCGGGCGCCGCAGACACTCGCGCGACACGTGCGCCTCATCCGCCGGTTCGAGCGTGAAGGACAGCTCAACCGCGCGGTGGCCGGCCTGCCCGACGAGGAGACTTTGTCCGAGCGGGCTGCGCGCGGAGTAGGGCTGTGCCGGCCGGAACTGGCTGTCCTGCTGGCTCACACCAAGATTTCACTGTATGCCGAAATCATCAAATCGGATCTTCCGGACGATCCATTGTTCGAAGCCGACCTGCTGCGCTACTTCCCGCTCGCTATGCAGGAGCGATTCCGCGAGGAAATCCTTGCTCATCCCTTGCGGCGCGAGATCATCGCCACAGTGGTCGTCAACAGCATGGTCAACCGTATCGGTAGCGGGGTTGTCAACGAAATACAGGATCGTACAGGCGCGTCGGACGCCGACGTCGCCCGTGCCTATGCGGTGGCTCGCGACTTGAGTGGAGCAAACGACATTTGGGACGCGATGGCGGGCGCAGGTGGACCGGCGGATGCCGCAACGCGGATCGAAGTCCTCGCACAGACGCGGGATGCAGTGGAGGAAATGACATGCTGGCTGCTGCGCAATGTCAAGTCGCCGATCAGCGTTTCAGAGACAGTCGGACGCTTCCTGCCCACGGTCAAGCGCTTCCGGGACTTGCTCGATGAGACGGCACAACCCGACCATGCATATCAATTCGGCGGGTTCGATGCGTGTCGAGACATACGCAGTCACGTCGTGGCACTGCCTCGACTTGCGACGGCGCTCGACATTGCCCGAATTTCTGAAGCAACAAAGGTCGATTTCGATTTCGTATGCCGGTATTTATTTGCGGCAGACGAGCGTCTCGGCGTTACGCGCCTTCTAGCCCGCCTTAACCAAGTGCGTACGCAAGACGCGCTCGAAGGTCGGGTGCTTGCTGGCGTGCGTGAAGAGGTGAGTGTCGCACTCCGCGATTTCGTTGGTCGCGCGTTGCTGCAGCATCCGTTCGACGCATTAGCGCGAATGCTCGAGATGGAGCAGCGAGCGACGAGATTCGCAACAGTCGTCGAAGCTTACGTCGAACAACCAGAGCCGGGGATCATGGCAGCTGTTGCCTGCGGACAGGACTTAAGGGCCATCGCTATCTGAGCAGGTTCTTAGACATCTCTCCCGTCGGCTGGCGAAATTCTCCCGGTTCTCTCCTCATCGTCAGCCGACTTTCCTCCGCTCTGGTTTCCAAACGGACTCCAGGGCGTTTTTTTGAACGAATGGTCCTCGCATGCCACTCGACTTGACTCTCGCGATACAGAAGTCCACCTGTGACGAACTTCATGCTCGCCCATTTATTGACATCGCATCTCCAGCCGAAGTCTTTTCGGTAACTGTCTTCTTTGATAGCGACACGGGACAGCAGCTCCGCAATCTTCGCCGGCTTACACAGCGCTTTGGGCTTTCCGCCCCATCCGCTGGCACGCGCTGTTACGCTGAGCATACCCCTTCTATCTCGCTGCACTGGTCGCTTCATACCGAGTTCGCTCGGTATACGGTGATTACCACGCCCGACCTCCCCAGCATGGCAGGTTCCGGGAGCCTCCGGGAACCGGCGGCCAGCGATTGGCTAGAGGATCTCGACGGCATTCTATTGACTGCATCCTCGTTGATACTTACTGGGGGCGACTGTCGTGCTCCGAGTGCGCCTGCCTCCGGAGGGGAAGTATGCATCGGTGCAGGGCTGGAAGATGCGGGTGGGTGGGTCGAAACGGACATGCGCCTGCAATACGGAGATGGCTGCAAGCCCGGCTTCGTCAGGTACCGCATTTGGACGGCACGGATGGGGCCGGAACAGATTGGGCGTGTCGTTCAACGTCTCGTGGAGATTGATACGTATCTCGCTCTTGCGCTGTTGTCGCTGCCGATTGCTCATGCCCAGGTCCCGGAGCTCGACAGGATCGGCATCGATCTGCGCGAGCTCGTGGTCGCACTCGGCGATCCTGTACAGGGCGAGGATCGATTGCTCGCAAGGCTCGAAAAGCTCGCTGCCGATCTCGAGCGTCTGATCGCCGTTAGCCAGTATCGCTTTTCCGCGTCGCGCGCCTATTACGAGCTTGTCGATGTGCGCCTGGCCGAACTCCCTGCGCCGCGCCAACAGGGCGCGGAATATATTGGCGATTTCATCCTGAGACGGCTAACGCCTGCGATGGCGACCTGCCGCGCGGTCGAGCGCAGACAGGAGAACCTTGCCGTGCGAATTGAACGTGCAGCCGCCTTGTTGCGGGCGCGTCAGGAAGCCCGACATCAGGAACTCAATCGCGCGCTGCTTGCTCGTACCGCCAAGAATGGTGAGCTACAGGTTCGCCTGCAGGAAATGGTGGAAGGCCTGTCTGTGTGGGTCTTGACCTATTACGTCATCGGTCTTGCCGCCTATCCCTTGAAAGCCTTGCACGGACTCGGGCTGGGGCTCGACTTCGACGTCAATATCGTACTGGGCGCTGCAATACCATTCATCGCCGCATTGACTTGGCTTGGGCTTCGCGGGGCAAAGAACAGCTTCGCCAGCCTCGCGGCCGATGGTGCGCCCGAATCCGGCCGTCGGAGCCCGGGGACTTCTCGATGAACCGGCGCCCCGACTTTACGACGACCGCTCCTTCACACCTTGTCGTCGAACAGTCCGCCTGGAGTCCGGGCGTGTTGAGCAGGACTCCGACGGCGTTCCGTTTGCTCGAGACCATCCATCGCCCCGAGAACGTCTTTCCTTCTGCGGAACTGGTCGAAGATTTTGCACGCATGACGGGCATGCCGATGGAGGAACTCGTCATGTTCCGGCCGGCGCGACTGGCGCTGCATGAAGTTATCGTGCGCGTGACCGCGGACATCGTGGTGTCGGAAGGTGAATCCGAGGAGGTGTTTGGGCAGAACTTTCGCCGAATCGCCGACAGGATCCTTTCGCATCATGTCCTTCCCCGAATGGGGGAGGTCGAGCGCATGCACTTGGATCTGCGCGAGCGCGTGACCCATCGGGTTCGCGCGATACTGGCAGCCCGTCTCGGTCCGGTGGCGGCGCCATCCGCCGTGCGCACTTTTCCGTCGCGCCTTCTGGCGCGGTGCAGGTCAATTCGGTCTCCTGACAAGATTCCGGGCGAGCGCGAACATTCGGTGGTTTCCGGATTCAAGTCCGACGGACTGGCTGCAAGCGATCCTTGCGAGCGTGCGATCTTCAAGGGGCTGTATCGGGTTCTTGGAGCCATCCTGGCCGCACGCGGGATCCTGGGGTCGGATCTACAGATGCTCGCCGAACTCGTCACGCGCTATGTGTGCAACCACTTCGGCAGCCGGATGATCGGTGAGGCGATTAAGGAGTGGATTGACGTCGCAGTCGAGCAGGAAGGCTATCAGCGTGTCTGCAACCGCGCGCAACCGGTGTTGATCAGCCTCAAGGGCGCTTCGGCCGCAGGCAAGAGTTCGATCCGACCGATGATCAAGCGCTTGATGACCGACTGCGGAATCGAGCCGGATGGCTACGCAACCATCAGCCCCGACGTGTGGCGCCGCCTGCTGCTCGACTTCGAATCTCTCGGCGACGCATATAAGTATGCAGGTTACCTCACGAGCCGCGAGGTAATGGTGATCGACGGCAAGCTCGATCGTTACATCCGTGACAAGGCGAATCGCGCGCAGGCCATTCCGCACCTGCTGGTCGACCGATTTCGATTCGACAGCTTTTCGAGCGATGAAGTCAGCCGGATCCTTCGGGACACTTATACGCGGTACGTGTCGACCATCCACATGTATTTCCTCGTGACTCCTCCCGAAGAGACGGTGGAGCGCGGCTGGCTGCGCGCACTTGAACGCGGGCGCTACAAGGCCGTGGAGGATTTCCTCGCTCACTGTGTCGAAGCATACCGGGGAATGCCGAAAATCCTGTTCCGATGGCTCGGCTGTAGCGATGTTGACTACCGCTACTACTTCATGGACAACCGGGTGCCGAAGGGAACCTTCCCGAAGCTGATCGCTGCCGGGAACCGCGACAGGATGGAAATCTACGATCTGGAAGGAATGGTGAATATCGAGCGTTACCAGAAAATCAACATTCACGCCCATTCACGCACCGAGGTCCATCCGCCCGACGCCTACGCCGATATTCAGGAGAACGTATCTTTTCTGCACCAATGCATTCGCCGAGTTCCCTCCGTAGTTCTCGTCAACAGTCCCGATGGGCGACCGTATCTCGAATTCAGCGACAAACGTTTCAAGGTTCTTGATGCGCAGACCCTGACGGCGGTACTGGAATGTAATCGGCTCGCCTCCATCCTCGAACTGCTCACGCCGAGGAATTTCTTGCGTGCGGTTGAGCCGTGAAAAACCGGCCAGGTTCAGGGAGCATGACGTGTTGAAAAAGTGAAGGTCACAGATGTGCGCCCGTCGATCGGAATGGGGCGGGACGCTGCTGACTCTCGGACGATGGGGCCGAGGACAAGATCTACGATAGCTAAATTAGATTTACCGCAGCTTCAATCGCAAGCACTTCCAACAATCCGGCACCAATTTCGTCAAGAGAGACCAGACAGCCATGAGGGCCATTCCAACGCTTCAAGTCGAGAATGAACGAGTAGTCGTTACCAAGTGGACCTTTCCCCCCGGGGCAGACACGGGTGATCACGTCCATGGACATGACTATGTCGTCGTACCACTGACTACAGGCAAGATCAGGTTGGTGGAACCATATGGAATCAGAGATGTTGAGTTGACGGTAGGTACGTCGTACGCAAAGCTCACCGGAGTGGCGCACAACGTCATCAACATCAATGATTTTGAGTTGTCCTTCGTCGAGATCGAACTCAAGTAAGGCAGAGGACCCGAGGACGGCGGAGACAGTAAGTCGTGCGATTCAAGTCGAAGTCCCACGTGGCCGTTAAATACAGGTTACCAACGGAAGACGGTTAAAGTCGGGCGATTGTGCATCCCGCAGGGGTCGGCAATACCGTTCTACAAAACGGCTAAGGCTTTAGCACTGATGCGGCTTTCAAGGGGGTAGTTGGCACGGTTTTGTAGATCGGAAAACGACTTAACATACTGATTTAAAACAAAACAGCCGGTGATTGTGGCTCCAGTTGTCACCGGTTCGATCCCGGTATGTCGCCCCATATATTCAAGAACTTACGGAACCCTTCGGGGTGCCGTTTTTTCAAAAGTCCAGCGTTTTTCTCAAAATCCACCAGCGCCAATATGCTTAGGGCATGGTTTATCGAAGGCCGTGATGGAAGAAAAGGGGCGCGATGGCGGCTCGCTGTCCCCGTGGCCTGAATCCGGTCGAGTCGCTCCGCACGCGTCGGCTCAATCAGGTCATCTACGGCGCCGCCGAAGTGTCGGCGCGCATCCAAAATTACCCGCCGTGCGCGTTGAATTTTACCCAGAGACTTTAGCAACCCGTCATTGGAGTAACTACCCTTCATTGTAGTCCGACGGATCGGTTCCCGGTTTCGATGCTCGGTTTCTGGAAGAGCCGCGGGTTCCCTCTGCGCGGCGGCCGCTCAGAAGGGTTCATCCTCCGTCTCGGCGATCCTGCCACGCTTGCTCTGATCGCGCGCCCGGATGCGCGACTGCGCGTCGGCCGAGCTTTGATCGAAGCGGTAGGACTCGTTGCCGGTCTCGACGATATGACAGTGGTGCGTGATCCGGTCGAGCAGCGCCGTGGTCATCGTCGCGTCGCCGAACACGGTCGCCCATTCGCCAAAGGTCCGGTTGGTCGTGATCATGACGTCGGTGTGCTCTTAGAGCTTCGAGAGCAGGTGGAAGAGCAAGGCCCCGCCCGACTGGCTGAAGGGCAAATATCCGAGCTCGTCGAGGATAACCAAATCCATGCGCAGCAAGGAGAAGGCAAGCCTCCCGGCCTTGCCCGCGGCCTTCACCTGCTCAAGCAGATTCACGAGGTTCACGGTGGAGTAGAAGCGCACCCGCTTGGCGTGACCGGTGATGCCGCTGACCCCCAGCACCGTCGCCAGGTGCGATTTCCCGGTACCCGTTCCGCCGATGACCACGGCGTTGTGGGCCGCTTCGGTGAAGGACAGGGTGGCCAGTTCGTGGATCAGTTCGCGATCAACCTTCGACTGTTCGAAGTCGAAGCCGGTCAGGTCGCGGTGCACCGGGAACTTTGCCGCGTACAGCTGGTAGGCGATCGAGCGCACGTGCCGGTCGGCGTCCTCGGCCCGCAGCAGATGTTCGAGAAGCCATCGCGAACTCTGCACGGTCGCCTCCCCTTGGGCAGTCAGTTCAGCCCACGCGTCGGCCATGCCGCACAGGCGCAGGCTCTTGATAATCACCCTGGGTAATTTTCAGCACGCACACCCCTCTAAAACCGGGTAGTTTTCATCGCGCGCCAACATGCTGCCCCTGCGGCTGTTCAAGCTTCGCGTTCGGATTCCTCAACCTGCGGTTGATGAGTCGCGTAGAGTAGGGCGTGCGTCTCCCGGAAGCGGCGCACGGCCTTGCTGACCGACTAGCTCGTCAATGCGCAGCCTTCACCCGCTTGCCTTCCATGAGCACGAGCCGCGCCGCGGATCGGGCAGGTCCCTCACGCGCGAAGGAATTCCGACGAAACTTGCCTCGATGGTCGGCTGTTCAACCAACGTGACCGTCTGACGCAGTTGGTCATACGACCGCCCTCGCGTCTATCGATTGGCACAATTTCGTTGAATTGCGGCAGGATATAATCAGCGCGCGACAGCAACCCCTCTGCCGACGGCATACCGCGGCAGAATAGCGAGATCAAACGGAATGACCGACATGTCGGGTACGGCGCCGAGCATTTTGCTGGTGGATGACGAGGCGAGCATTTTGTCGTCGCTGCGTCGTCTGCTGCGGCCTTCGGGCTATACGATCCATCTTGCCGAAAGCGGAAAGGCAGGTCTCGAAGTGCTGGAACGGGAGCACGTCGACGTCGTCATCTCGGACATGCGCATGCCGGAGATGGACGGCGCGCAGTTTCTCGAACACGTACGAAACCGCTGGCCCGGGATCATCCGGCTGTTGCTGACCGGCTATGCCGACATCGGCTCAACGATCGACGCGATCAACCGTGGCCAGATCTACCGCTACATCTCCAAGCCGTGGGATGACAACGACCTCATGCTGATCCTGCGCGATGCGCTGGAGCGGCGCCGCCTGCAAAGCGAAAACGAGCGGCTGCAGGCCCTCACGCAGGCGCAGAACGCCGAGTTGAAGGAGCTGAATTCCGGGCTCGAGCAGAAGGTGCAGGAGCGGACGCGCGAACTCGAGCAGGCCAACGCCTCGCTCAAGGTGGCGAACGAGCGGCAGAAGCAGAACTTCCTGGTCTCGATCAAGACCTTCTCGGGCCTGATGGAACTGCGCAGCGGCGGCGTGGCGGGTCACGCGAGACGGGTCGCGGACCAGGCGCGCAAGCTCGCCGCGCACCTCGGCGTGGATGCCAAGAGTCAGCAGGACATCTTCCTTGCCGGCCTGCTGCATGACATCGGTAAAATCGGTTTCTCGGATGCGATGCTCGCGAAACCGGTCGTCAGGATGAACGGCGAGGAGATGGGGTTGTACCGCAAGCACGCGCTGGCCGGTGAATCGGCGCTGATGCCGCTCGAGGAACTGAAAGGTGCTGCACACCTCATCCGCGCGCACCACGAGCGCTTCGACGGCCAGGGTTTTCCCGACGGCATGCAGGGGCTTGCGATTCCGCTCGGAGCGCGCATCCTCAGCGTCGTCAACGACTACGACGGCTTGCAGATCGGCACGCTGGCGGACAAGCTACTGAACCGGGACGAGGCGCTGGCGATGCTGGTCCGTTCCCGCGGCAAGCGCTACGACCCGCAGGTCGTCGATGCCTTTGTCGAACTGCTCGGCGGCATCGCGCAGGAGCCGCCGTCGCGCGATGTCGCTGTGGCGGCGGCGGATCTGCAGTCCGGCATGGTGCTCGCGCGTGATCTGGTCGGGCGCGACGGCGCGCTGCTGCTCGCCGCCGATTACGTCCTCGACGAGTCGCTCGTGCGTCAGATCCAGAATTACGCGCGCCGCGAGGGCATTGCCCTGATGCTGCATGTGCGGGGCGATAAATGAAGCAGATGAAGAACGCGTTGTCGCACGGCCAGTCTGTGCTTCAGCGCAATCATAGCGAGGATGACCAATGAGCCGAATCCTGATCGTCGATGACGAGGAATCAATCCTGAAGTCCTTGCGGCGAGTGCTTTCCCTGACGCCATGCGTGGTCGGCGAGCGCGTATGCTCGCTGAGCGTGGACACCTTCAGTATTGCCACCGAGGCGCTCGAGAAGGCGCGCCACACGGCCTACGACCTCGTGCTCTCCGATTACCGCATGCCGGGCATGGACGGTGTCAGCTTCCTGAAGGCCTTTCGCGAGATCCAGCCTGACGCCGCGCGGATCATCCTGTCCGGCTATGCCGATCTCAACGGCCTGATCGGTGCGATCAACGAGGCCGGCATCAGCCGTTTCATGTCCAAGCCGTGGAACGACTACGAACTGGTCTCAGCGATCGGGCAGGCGCTGGCACTGCGCGACTTGACCCTCGAGAACCAGCGCCTTGCCGATCAGGCGCGCGTTGCGATGGGGACGCTGTCCGCGGCCGAACTCGAGCGCCGGCGCCTTGAGTCCGAAGAGCCGGGCATCACGCACGTCATCTGGGGCGAAGATGGCTCGGTGCTACTCGACGAATCCCTGCTCGACGACCCGGGCAAGGGGTTTTCCTGATGCCAGAACTCGACCGCGAAGCCGGGCGCCTCACCTTCAAGCTCGTGTATTACGGTCCGGCCCAGGGCGGTAAGACCACCAACCTGATGCAGCTGCACGATCTGGTCGGCGCCGAGATGAAAGGCGAGCTGATGACGCTCGAGACGCAGCATGATCGCACGCTGTTCTTCGACCTCCTGCCGCTCGGCTTTCGCGCGCCGTCGGGTCTGACGATCCGCTTCCGGCTGTTCACTGTGCCGGGTCAGGTGGCGCACGACGGCACGCGCAAGGCGGTGCTGTCGCGCGCCGACGGCGTCGTGTTCGTCGCCGACTCGCAGCGTACCGAGTCGATCAATAATGGCGAATCCTTTCAGAATCTGGTCGAGAACCTCGGTCGCGTGGGACTCGATATCGATCGCCTGCCGCTGGTGGTGCAGTTCAACAAGCGCGACCTGCCGGCGATCCTGAGCGAGGACGAGGTGCGCGAGCGTTATGCGGGGGCGCCGTGGCCGCTCGTGTTCGCCACGGCGCTTCGCGGCGACGGCGTACTGCAGACCTTCGCGACCCTGTTGCGCGGCGTGTGGCAGGGCTACGCGCAGGAGCTCGAACTCGACAGCACCCACGGCCTGACCGAGGAAACCTTCGTCGCTGCCGCCCTGGGAGGCGCAGCATGAGCGTGGAGCCGGGATTCGATCGCGAGTTCGTGCTCGGCGAGCTGATCACGCCGCGCGATGCCGACGAGATCTGCACCCAGCTCGCTGCGGTGCTCGGTCAGCCCGTTGCGGTGCTGGACGCCGCGGGAACCGTTTTCGTCGGCAACGCCCCGACCGTGGGGAGCGTGCAGGCGCCGCTGACGCTCGAGCTCGAGCCGGTCGGCTTCCTCGCCTGCGCCTGCGACGCGGTCGCGCTGAAGGGGGCCGCACGCGTCGTGCGCTGGGGGCTCCTGTCGCGAGCGCGCTTTCGCATGGTGTCCGACCTGCACCTCGAGGCGGTGCGTGCCGACTACGCCAAACTGCAGCAGCAGAACGAGGCGTTGAGGGCGTCGGAGGCGAAATACCGCGAACTCGCGGAGATCCTCGATGCGAAGGTCAAGGAGCAGGTCAAGATCATCGACGAGCGTCAGCGCCAGCTCTACCAGGCCGAACGCCTGGCATCCATCGGCCAGCTCGCGGCGGGTGTCGCGCACGAGATCAACAATCCGCTCGGCTTCGTCAACAGCAACCTGTCGACGGCGGAACGCTACGTCGCCCAGTTCGCCGAGCTGCACGACATGGTACCCGCGGAGAAATGGAAGGCCGCGGACCTCGACTTCGTGCTGGAGGATTTCGCCGAGCTGCTCGCCGACTCGCAGCAGGGCGTTGCGCGCATCGCGCGCATCGTCAAGGACCTGAAGGGGTTCTCGAGCGTTGATCAGCCCGACGTGCAGCTCGCCGACATCAACGGCCAGCTGGAGTCGCTGTTCGCGGTGATCGCTGGGCAGAAGCCGTCGGGGGTGACGCTCACGAGCGAGCTGTCGCCGCTGCCGCCGCTGATGTGCCTGTCCGGGCACCTCAACCAGGCGTTTCTCAACATTCTGCAGAACGCGTTGCAGGCGGTGGGAGAGAGCGGCACCGTGACGCTGCGCTCCCTGGCGACCGGCTCGCACGTAGTCGTGCAGATCGACGACACCGGGCCGGGCATTCCCGACGAGGTGCTGCCCTACATCTTCGACCCCTTCTACACGACGCGCGGCGTCGGTGGCGGCACCGGGCTGGGGCTGACCGTCGCGCGCGACATCGTGCTCACGCATGGCGGAACGATCACCGCCGCGACGCGCCCGGAAGGCGGGGCGCGGGTCACGGTGGAGCTGCCGCTCTAGGACCTCAATGAGCAATTACGCCGCCTTCTTCACCGGTCAGAAAGACGCCGCCGCGCCGGCTGGGACGGCCGCCGCGGAGCGGCCGCGCTACCGCATCCTGTTCGTCGACGACGAACCTTCGATCCTGAAGGCACTGACCCGCATCTTCCGCGCCGAGGCGTACGAGATCCTGACTGCCGGCAGCGGTGCCGAGGCGCTAGCGCGGCTCAAGGAGGCGCCGGTGCAGGTCATCATCAGCGACTACATGATGCCGGGCATGAACGGCGCCGACCTGCTCAAGCAGGTCAAGAGCCTGTACCCGGAGACCATCCGCATCATGCTCACCGGTCATGCCGACACCGGCGCGGTGATGGGCGCGATCAACGATGGCGCGGTGTACAAGTTCATCCTCAAGCCGTGGAACGACGACGACCTGCGCGTCACCGTATCGCTCGCGCTCGAGCAATTCGACTTGGTGCAGAAGAACCGCGCGCTGAGCCTCGAGAACGCGAAGAAGACCAAGGAGATCTCGGCGCTGTCGCGCATGGCGGTGTCCAACCGTAGCCAGCTCGGCACGATGCTGCACAAGAAGGGGCTGATCACCAGCGCGCAGTGGCAGGAGCTCACCCGCCAGCAGGGTATCCAGAAGGAACCGCTGATCCGCCTGCTGCTCGACCGCGGCTGGGTGGCGGAGAAGACGCTGCGCAAGATCCTGCGCGAGGAACTGCTGGTCGAAGAGGTGTCGCTCGGCGAATTCCGTGTCGATCGGGCCGTCGCGGAGCTGATTCCGCGCAGCTTCTGCCGCAAGCAGTTGATCATGCCGCTCAAGCTCGAGGGGCGGCGCCTGATGCTGGCGGTGGCCGATCCGATGGACGCCGGCCTGATCGACGACATCCGCTTCACCGCCGGCCTCGACCTGAAAGTCGTGATGGCGGACTTGGCGGCGATCCAGGCGAAGATCGCCGAGGTCTACGGCGACGACGACGGCGTCGACGTCCGCGACCTCGAGACCATGGTCGGCATCGTCGATCCCTACGAGGGCATCGAGATCGTCATCGACGACGACGAGGCCGTGCCGCTCGACGAGTTGCTTGCCTCGACCAACGAGCCGCCCGCGATCCGGCTCGTCAATGCGATCCTGCTCGAGGCGATCCGTCTGGGCGCCTCCGACATCCACATCCAGCCCAAGACCAAGAACGTCGTCGTGCGCTTGCGCATCGACGGCGTGCTGCAGGACAAGATCCAGATTCCGCACGCGCTGCACAGCCCGCTCGTGTCGCGGCTGAAGATCATGGCCGAACTCGACATCTCCGAGCGCCGCCGCCCCCAGGACGGGCGCATCACCGTCAAGTCGCCGCTGCGCATCGTCGACCTGCGCATCTCGACGCTGCCGACGATCAACGGCGAGAAGGTCGTGATGCGCATCCTCGACCGCAACTCCCAGGTCCTGAGCCTCGCCGGCCTCGGTTTCGGCGAGGCCGGCCTGGCCAAGGTACGGGTGATGGTCGACAAGCCGCAGGGGCTGCTGCTGGCGACCGGCCCCACCGGCAGCGGCAAGACCACGACGCTGTATTCGCTGCTGCAGGCGAACGCATCGCCGACCAAGAATTACATCACTATCGAGGACCCGGTCGAGTACTACCTCGATAACGCCGGACAGGTGCTGGTGCGCGAGAAGATCGGCCTCACCTTCCCGGTCGTGTTGCGTTCCATCCTGCGCCAGGATCCCGATGTCGTGCTGATCGGCGAAATCCGGGATTACGAAACGGCCGAGGTTGCGTTCCATACCGCATTGACAGGGCATCAGGTACTATCGACTCTGCATACGAACTCCGCGCTTGCAACGATCGCACGGCTGCTCGATCTCGGCCTCAAGCCCTTCATCGTCGCCAGCGCCCTCGAAGGCGTGATCGCTCAGCGTCTGGTGCGCCGAATCTGTCGCCAGTGCCGGCGCCAGGTCGAGGTCGACCGGACGCTCGCTGCGCGCCTCGGACCGCGTTTCGACTCGCTGCAGACGGCGTTCGTGGGCGAGGGCTGCGTCCAGTGTGGTGGCAGCGGCTATCACGGGCGGCTCGGGCTGTACGAGATCCTGTTGCCGGACGAGAATATGCGCGACCTGATCACCCGCAGTGCCAGCATCCGCGAGATTACGGCCCACGTGCGCGCAAACGGGCACGAGTCGCTGTGGGACGATGCGCGGAAGAAAATTGCGCTCGGCGAGACCTCGCTCGAGGAGACCCTGCGCGTTCTCGGTCCGGAACCGGAATGATTCGTACAACTTCAGCGACAGGAGCCTCCGGGATGGCAGAGGCGTTTGAGATGCAGGCCCTGATGACGGGCAACACGGAAGTCGACGAGCGCCTCGGGCGTCTGATCGGCGGATTCGAGGCGCGGATTGAGGAATTGACGCGCGAACTGGAGCGCGAACGCCAGCTGATGGCCGAGCTGGTTGCGCGCGTGGAACGGACTCAGAGCCAGCTGCTGCAATCCGAGAAGATGGCCGCCATCGGCCAGCTCGCCGCCGGCGTCGCGCACGAGATCAACAATCCGGTCGGCTTCGTGGGCTCGAACCTCGGCTCGCTCGCGTCCTACGTGGACCGCCTGTTCGCCCTGCTCGCCGCATACGAGCAGCTCGAGCAGGTGCTGCCGCCCGAGCATCCGGCGCGCGCCGCGATCGCGCAAGCGCGCGGCGCGGCCGAGGTCGACTACCTGCGCGAGGACATTCCCGACCTGCTGCGGGAGTCGGCCGACGGACTGACGCGCGTCAAGCACATCGTCAACGACCTCAAGGATTTCTCGCGTTCCGATGCGGGCGAATGGCAGGAGACCGACCTCAACCGCGGTCTCGAGAGCACCCTCAACGTGGTGTGGAACGAGATCAAGTACAAGGCGCAGATCGTGCGCGAGTTCGGCGAACTGCCCAAGGTGCGCTGTATTCCGGCACAGATCAACCAAGTCTTCATGAATCTGCTGGTCAATGCCGCGCAGGCGATCGATACGTCGGGAACGATCACGCTGCGCAGCGGCGCCAGCGAAGAGCAGGTGTGGATCGAAATCATCGACACCGGCAAGGGCATGTCGTCCGAAGTGCAGGCGCGTATCTTCGAACCCTTCTTCACGACCAAGCCGGCGGGCAAGGGGACCGGTCTCGGACTGTCGATCTCGTCCGACATCGTGAAGCGGCACAAGGGTGTGCTCGAAGTGTTCAGCCAGCCGGGCGAGGGCACGCGTTTTCGCATCGTGCTGCCGCTGCACGCGAATGACGCGGAACAGCAGCCTGCCGGAACATGAGTGCCTCGACTTCGCGCCACCCCGACGAGGACCTGTTCCGCTCCCTGGTCACACAATGGCGGCGCGGCATCATCGTCACCGACCCGGACGAGGTCATCCTGTTCGCCAATCCGGCTGCGGCGCAGATCTCGGGGTACACGGTCGAGGAGCTGATCGGCCGGAAGCCAGACATCCTGAAGTCCGGACAGACGCCCGCCGAAGTCTATCGCGACCTCAGCAAGGCGCTCGACGCCGACCAGATCTGGCACGGCGAGTTCGTCAATCTGCGCAAGAACGGCGAGCTGTACCTCGAGGCGCGGACGATCTCGGCGATCCGCGACGCCGCGGGGGCGGTGCGCTACTACGTCTCCATCAGCGAGGATCTCCACGAGCGGCAGCGCTATGAGCAGCACATCGAGTACCTGTCTACCTTCGACCAGCTGACCGGGCTTGCCAATCGCGCGGCGTTCATGCGCGCGGTGTCGGCGGAGATCGAGCTGGCGCGGCGAGCCGGGCAGGAGGTGGTGCTGCTGAACCTCGATCTCGACGGCTTCGGTGCGATCAACAACCGCTTCGGCGCAGACCAGTCCGATCGCCTGCTCGCCGAGGTCGGCGCACGCGTGCGGGATGCGCTGCGACACGTCGATCTGGTCGCACGCCTGAGCGGCGACAATTTCGCCGTGTTGCTCGGGAAGGCGGCCCCGGGCTCCGAACCGGAGAGCCGCGACATTGCCGACCGCCTGCTGGCGACGGTCGCCAGGCCGTTCACCATTGCCGGCGGTCCGGTGGAGCTCACCGCCTCGGTGGGAATGGCGTTCTACCCTGCCGATGCGGGTTCCGCCGACGAACTGCTCGGTTGCGCGCGCAGTGCGACGCACGATGCCAAGGCACATGGCGGCAACCGGTCGTGCCGCTTCGATGCCGACATGGCCGAGCGCAACGGCGAGCGGCGCCGCCTACGCGAGGAGCTTCAGCTCGTGGTGGAACGCGGCGAACTGGTGCTGCATTTCCAGCCGCAGCTGAGCCTGCACTCCGGCCACATCGTCGGCGTCGAGGCGCTGGTCCGCTGGAACCACCCCCAGCAGGGCATGCTGTTGCCAGGAGCTTTCATTCCCCTGGCGGAGGAGTGCGGCAGCATCGTCGCCATCGACTCCTGGGTGCTGCGCGAAGCCTGTCGCCAGATGCAGGCCTGGCGCGAGGAGGGGCTGCCTCCGATCAGGATGGCGGTCAACTTTTCGGCACGCCAGTTCCGGCAGCGCGCGCTGCGCGATACGGTCGCCGATGCGCTGGCAGCATATGCCGCCGATCCCCGTTGTCTCGAGATCGAGATCACCGAGGGCGCGATGATGCAGGACATGACGGCGGCGATCCGCGTCACGGCGCAGCTGAAGGAGCTCGGCGTGCGCCTGTCGCTCGACGATTTCGGTACCGGCTACTCGTCGCTCGCCTACCTGTCGCGTTTTCCGATCGACGTCGTCAAGATCGACCAGTCCTTCATCCGCGACATCGTCACCAATCCGGCCAATGCCGCCATCGTCCAGGCGACCGTCGCGATGTCGCAGAAGCTCGGCAAGGTGGTGATCGCCGAAGGGGTCGAGACCGAGGAGCAGCTGCAGTTTCTGCGGCGCAGCGATTGCGACGAGGTGCAAGGGTTCCGCTTTTCGCCAGCGGTTCCCGCCGACGAGATCGCGCGCATGCTGCGCGAGGGTGCGCGGCTCGACCTTTCGGCACCCCTCGCGCAGGACGCGCGGGAGACCATACTGCTCGTCGACGACGAGTCGAGCATTCTCTCGGCGTTGCGCCGCACGCTGCGCCGCGAGGGGTACGAAATCCTCGTCGCGGGCAGCGCGGAGGAGGGGCTCTCGATGCTGGCGAAACATCCCGTGCAGGTGATCGTTTCCGACCAGCGCATGCCGGGAATGAGTGGCACGGAGTTCCTGTCGCGGGTCAAGGTCCTGTATCCCAGGACGGTGCGCATGGTGCTGTCGGGTTATTCCGAAATTTCGGCGGTGACCGATGCGATCAACCGCGGGGCGATCTACCGCTTCCTCAGCAAGCCCTGGGATGACGAACTGCTCAAGGACGAGGTCCGCGGCGCGCTGCGCGAATGGCGCGACCTGTATGGCCGGCGTCCGACGTGAGCGGCACGGCGATGTTCATGCGTTGACGCCCGCCGGGCCCTTGACCGGCAGCCACACCCGCACCGCGGTGCCGCGTCCCGGGGCGCTATCGACCTCGAAGCGGCCGTCGTGCCGGCGAACGATGCTGTAGCTGACCGACAGACCGAGGCCGATGCCCTGTCCGACCGGTTTCGTCGTGAAGAAGGGGTCGAACATGCGCTGCCGCTCGTGCGCCTCCATGCCGCGTCCCGTGTCCCGGACCTCGATGCACACCTGATCGCCGCAATGGCGCGCGCTCACGGTGATCGTGCCGTGTTGCTCGATCGCATGGACCGCGTTGAGCAGCAGGTTGACGAACACCTGATGGATCTGCCCGGCCTGGCAGCGCACTGCCGGCAGCGGGGCGTAGTCGCGCACGACATCGGCCTTTTCGGCGATCGTCGCATGCATGACGTTGAGGGTGCTCTCCAGTCCCTGCACGAGGTCGGCCTCGGCCAGCTCCTGGTCGTCGTCGACGCGCGAGAAGTCCTTCAGGTCGGCAACGATGCGGGCAATCCGCCGCAGCCCGTCGCGGCTCTCGGCAATCAGCGTGTGCAGGTCGTCGCGCATGAAATCGAGATCCGCATCAGCGTGCAGCCGCGTCGCCGCGCCGCGCAGGCCGGTGTCGGATTGGCGGTGGATCAGGGCTTCGTAGCCGTCGATCAGCGTGAAGATGTCCTGCAGGTATTTCTCGAAAGCCCCGATGTCGGACTGGATGAAGGCGATCGGGTTGTTGATCTCGTGCGCGACGCCGGCCGCGAGCTGCCCCAGGCCGGCAAGCTTCTCGGCCTGCAGCAGCTGTCCCTGGGTCTCGCCCAGACGCACGTTCGTTTCCTGCAGTTCGGCGATGGTGTCGCGCAGCAGGTGGTCCTGTTCGAGACGTTCGGTGATGTCGTGGAACACCACGACGCAGCCGGGAGGTTCGTCCGCGTCGCGCATCGGCGCACTGGTGAACTCGACCGGGAAACTGCTCCCGTCCTTGCGGAAGAAGACCTCGCCGACGCGCCTGCTGATCCGGCCGGTATGGCGCGATGCGGCTATCGGGCAGTCCGCCAGTGCATACGGCCGGCCGTCCGCGTGGTGGTGGTGAAACAGCGCATGCGAGGGCAGACCCAGCACCTCGTGCTCGGCGTATCCGAGCATCGAGAGGGCCGCAGGGTTGATGAACATGATGTGCCCGTCGGCATCGACGCCGTAGAGCCCCTCGGCGAGCGATTCCAGGATGGTCTGCTGGCGCCGCAGCAGGATGGTGATCGACTCATGGCTTTCGCCGAGATGAGCGGCGGTGCGTCTGATCGCGTCCGCGATCCGCGACATCTCGGTTTCGCCCGGACGATGCGGTATCGCGACGGCCCCCGTTCCGGCGGCCACCTGGTCGAGCGCGCTCTCAATCATGGCGATGCGGCGCATGACGTAGCGCAACAGTCCGATCGCGAAGCCGCCGAGGAGCAGCATGCCGATGGCGAGCAGCGAGCCGATCAGCACTATCGAGTGTTGTCGCGACATGCGCAGCTCCTGGCGCGCCAGCTCGATATGGCGCTCCTGCAGCGTCGCGAGCGCGCTCAGATTGCCGGACAGCGTCGGCTGCAGCCCGGACCAGTCGAAGCGGAACAGCCGCTCCAGTTCGTTGCGATCATTGTTTTCGCAGGCCGCTTCGGCCCGTTCGAAAAAATCCCACAGCGCGGGCAGTCGGTTGTCGAGATCCGCGATCAGCTGTGCTTCTTCCGTGCCTCGCACCCAGTTCAGGTGGCCACGCTTGAACGTTTTCCAGCCGGAGCGAATCAGCGCGCCCTCCTCGGCCAGGAGTTTGCGTAAATCGTTGGGGGCGGTGGTGTCGAGAAGCACCCCCTGCAATTGCGCGTGCACGGACAGCAGGCGTCGCTCGATGTCGCGCAGCATGGCGCCCGGCGCGAGCTCATGGTCGAAGATCCGCTGTTCGGCGCGATCGGTGTGCTGCTGCGAAAAGACGAACACCAGCGACAGGGCGAGCATCACGCAGCCGGTGAGCAGCACGTGGAGCGCGAGGTAGCGGCGGATGCTGAGCCCTCGGGGCATGTCGGGTCCATCGGGGTGAAAAGAGCCGCGTATTTTAATTCACGGGCACTGCGTTGCCAGCAATTGTTGCAGGCAGGGCGCCGATGCAACCGGCCTTCTTCTCCAGAATCTTCGCGGCGCGCTTGCTGTCGCTTGGGCGGGCGCCGTCTTGCGTCGACGGCGATCGCCGGGCAGGATGATAATGTGGACCCTTGTTATGCAAAATGATCGACGCCCGCCCCGTGTGCCCGGGCCATCGGTCGCGTATGGGTTGGTGGGCACCGACTGTCTGCACGGGCTCGAGTCATCCTGGAACAGCGTCGAGTGAAGCTTCGGGTCGCCAGCGTTATACCCGTTCCCGATCATTCGGCGGTGAAAACGTATCGATGCTGGATCTCTAATGCCGGAAAATAACACCGTCACGATGGATCAGTTGCGGATCGGACTCTATGTCGTGCTCGATCTCAGCTGGTTTCAACATCCCTTCGCGTTCAGTCAGTTCAAGATCAAATCCGAGGATCAGATCAGGGATATCCGGAGCCTTGGGCTGACGACGGTACGCTACAATCCGGCGCTGAGCGATATGGCAGCGGGGCAACAGCCTGCGCCTGTCGCGCCAGCGGTGGCGTCGGACACCGCCCCCGAGGCGGAGGCAATCGGCCCGGGGACGATATCCGCGCCGCCGGAATCGAGCCCGGAAATCCAGCCGGCGCTCGCTGCCAAACGAGCGCTCGTGGAGCGGATTCGGACGCAGCGTGAGGCTGCCGCGCGCGTGGAGAACGCTTTCGTGAATGCCGCAAGGGCGATTCGCGACATTGAAAGGAATCTGTACTCGAATCCCAAGGAAACGGTGCAGCAGGCAACGCACTTGGTGACCCAGATCGCCGATTCGATTCTATGTGCGCCTGATCTGGCAATCCACGTGATGGGCGATCGCACAGGCGGCGAGGAGCTGTATTTTCACTCGCTGAACGTGGCGATGCTGTCA
The DNA here is from genome assembly GCF_001190925.1 of Azoarcus sp. CIB. Lineage (NCBI taxonomy): Bacteria > Pseudomonadati > Pseudomonadota > Betaproteobacteria > Rhodocyclales > Zoogloeaceae > Azoarcus > Azoarcus sp. CIB. Next base: position 2,622,496 of record NZ_CP011072.1, on the reverse strand, counting down.
CTGATGATCGCCCGTGATCTCGGGGTGCCCCAGGAGGTCTTCGGGGCGCTAGGCATGGGCGCGCTGCTTCACGACATCGGACGCAAGGAAGTTCCGGACAAGATCCTGCTGAAGACCGAACCGATGACTCAGGCGGAGCGCAATCTTTACCAGATGCACTGTCGGTTCGGTGTGGAAATCGGCCATCGCCTGCAGCTGTCCGCGCCCGTGCTCGAGATCATCCGGGACCACCATGAGCTGTTTGACGGCACCGGCTATCCGGCCGGCCTCAAAGGGGATGCGATCGGCGTCATGCCGCGCATCGTCTCAGTTGCCAACTATTATGACGAGCTCTGCAACCCGGTGGATGTCGCGAACGCGCTGACGCCGCATGATGCACTTTCGACGATGTTTGCGAAACTGCGCAGCAAGTTCGATCCGCGCATGCTTCAGGCATTTATCCGTTGCCTCGGGGTCTATCCTCCCGGAACGATCGTGCAACTCTCGAACGGCCTGATTGCAATGGTAGCGACGGTAAATACTGCCAAACCGATGAAGCCGATAATTGTCATATATGACGAAAATATTCCGAAGGAAGAGGCGATCCTGGTCGATTTGGCAAGGGAGCAGGACCTGAATATCGCGAAGGCGATCCGTCCTGCTCAAGTTCCGGTCGAGATATATAACTACCTGAGCCCGCGCAAGCGCGTCAGCTACTATTTCGATGCAGGAAAATCCGGACAGGAGACGGTGGCCCGATGAGTAGCCTTTCCGATCTGATGTTGGATCACAGCTCAGAGATGATGCTGCTGGTCGATCCGGGGTCCCTGCGCATCGTCATGGCCAATCAGCTTGTGATCCCGACTCTCGGTTATCCGCGAGCGGAGTTGGTCGCGATGACCATTACGGACATCGAAAGCTCATTACAGGACGTCTTCTATTGGGAGGACGTGCACAACGGGCAGTATCAGGAGATCGAAGGGCAGGAAGGGCTGTATCGATGTGCAGACGGATCGATGTTGTCCGTGGTGAAATCGGTCCGGGTTGTCGCGCATGACAATGCTCCTCTCATCCTTGTTTTGGCGCGTGACACGAGGCACGAACGCCAGGTCGAGGACACGCTCGAACAGACGCTGTCCCAACTGCGGGCAACCCTCGAGTCGACAGCTGACGGCATTCTCGTGATCGACTGGCAGGGCAATATCACCAACATGAATCGACTCTTCAGCAGCATGTGGGGGATTCCCGACGAATTGCTGCTCGAGCGCAACGACACGGCGATCCTGGAGTTTATCGCCGGACGCGTCATGGAAGGCGACCTCTGTCGCGCACGCTTGCGTGCCACCGTGGATAGTGCCGAGACGGAAGATCTGCATCGATTGACCGATGGTCGTGTATTCGAGTGCAAGTCCCGTCCCCAGTACATTGGCGAACGAATCGTCGGTCGGGTATTCGGGTACAGCGATATCACCGAACGTACGCGCGCGGAGGAAGCTCTGCGGGAGTCACGGGACCGCCTCGAAGATCGGGTTCGCGAACGTACGGCCGAGCTTGAGAAGGCCAATGCCACGTTGCAGGCCGAGAAACAGCATCAGCAGACCTTGATTCGGAAACTCGAGGAAGCCCAAAACCAGTTGCTCCAGTCGGAAAAAATGGCGTCGATTGGTCAACTTGCGGCAGGGGTCGCGCATGAGATCAACAATCCCGTCGGTTTCGTGAATTCCAACCTGGGGACTCTGCAGCGCTATGCCGAAGATATGTTGCGTTTGCTATCCGCGTACGAGGGCATCGAAGGTTCACTGACGGCGGAGCAGTCGGAAGCAATTGCGCGCGTGAAAAAGGAAATCGACGCCGCATACTTGCGTGAGGACATCGGCGACCTGTTGACGGAATCGCTTGACGGTTTGCAGCGTGTCAAACGCATTGTCCAGGATCTGAAGGATTTCTCTCACGTCGGCAAGGCCGAGCGCGAACTGGCGAATCTGGAAGCGGGTCTCGAGAGCACACTCAACGTCGTATGGAACGAGATCAAATACAAGGCCGATGTCGTCAAAGAGTACGGGAATCCTCCCGCGATCGAATGTTTCCCGTCACAGCTCAATCAGGTACTCATGAACCTGTTGGTAAATGCGGCCCACGCGATCGAGGATCACGGGCGCATCACGCTGCGTACCGGATATGACGAGAATGTGGTCTGGGTCGAAGTCGAAGATACGGGAAGGGGGATTCGGCCGGACCATCTGAGCCGTATTTTCGAGCCGTTCTTCACGACCAAGGAGGTCGGCAAGGGGACCGGACTCGGCCTGTCCTTGTCCTACGGAATCGTTAGCCGACACCATGGATGCATCGAGGTCAAGAGCGAACTCGGAAAAGGGTCCGTGTTTCGAGTGGTTCTGCCGCGACATTTACCGGTCGAGGCCGTGGCGTCGAAGTGAGAGTGGCCGTTGCATGATCGGATTGATGCTACGCGGTTGTTCGGGTTCATGAACGCCGGCCTTTGGTCTCGGTGCGCCCGTCCAGGCGTGCGCCGGGTTCGGGAGCCCGGCCCGGGGAGGGCTGCGCTGTGCAGCGGTTGGCCACGACAAAAAGAATGAGAGCAACATGATTCGCAAGTGGCTTGCCAGGATGCACGTCCGCCTGCTGCTGCTGGTTCTCGTCGCCGTCCTTCCGTTCCTCGCAATCATCATCGATACGGGGGTCGATCAGCGGCGGGAGGCCATGGGCGCTTCGGAGCGGCTCGCGCTGTCCACGGCGCGTCAGCTGGCCGCGCGGCAGCGGGACATGATCAAGCATGCCCACGAGGCCTTGCAGGGGCTTGCCGACGCACCGGAGATCCGGCGACTGCACTCCACGCGCGATTGCGGCCGCTGGCTGGCACGGGTGGCGACGCTGGGCGAACTCTATTCCGATCTCTTCGTCGCCGGCCGCGACGGCAGGATGCTGTGCAGCGCGAAATCCTACCGTGGAGAGGTCGACGTGTCCGATCGCGCCTATTTCCGCCGCGCCGTCGAGCGCCGCGACTTTGCGATCGGCGACTTCAACATCAGCCGCAGGAACGGACTGCCGATCGTCGTGTTCGCCCATCCGGTGTTCGACGAACACGGCGACATCACCGCGGTCGCCGGGCTCGCGGCGGAGCCCATGGCATTCGAAGCGCTGCTGCGCGAGTTGTCGCTGCCCGACGGTTCGGTGGTGACGATTCTCGACAGCCAGGGCGCGATCCTCGCCCGCCTGCCCGATCCGGAAGGGCTGGCGGGGCGCACGATTCCGGAGCTGGAGGAGTTCAAGGCGGCGATCGTCGATGCCCGCGAAGTCGTGATCGAATCGGCGTGGCTCGATCAGGTATCGCGCGTATCGGCGATCGTGCCGGTGCTCAGTACGTATGGCGACCTGTACGTGCGCGTGGGCATTCCCGCGGCCACGGCGCAGACCGCCGCGGCGACGGTGGTGCGGCACAACGTCCTGCTGCTGGTCGGGGTGGCGGCGTTGATGACGATTCTCGGCTGGGCGGCGGCGCAGCATCTGGTGTTGCGGCGGGTGCGCGACCTCGCGGAAACGGCTCGGCGGCTCGGCGCCGGGGATCTGCACGCCCGCTGCACCCTGCCGCCGGAGGGCGGCGAACTCGGGGACTTCGCGAGGACGCTGGACGACATGGCGGAGCGCATCGAGCGCGCGATGACGCGACTGCAAACGGCCGCGGAGGAGGTGCGCCTGCGCGACCGTGCCATCGACGCCAGCCGCAACGGCGTGATGATCTACCGCTATGGCCGCCCGGCCGGCATCGTCAGTGCGAATCCCGCGCTGCTCGCATTGCTGGCGATCACGCCGGGGGAACTCCTCGCGGCCGCCCTGCCCGGCCTCGGGCGGCGGGGGTTCGATGCGGGCGGTTGGGAGCTGCTGGAGGGGCTGCTCGCGGCCGAACGCGAAGGCGAGGTCGCGTTGCGCCTGACGCGTGCGGCGGGAGACGTGGTCTGGCTCGATGCCGGCGTGACCTTGGTTGCAGGCGGGGGGCGGGACGCCGACCATGCAGTGGTCGAATTCCGCGATGTCACGGAGCGGCATCGCCACGAGGAGCAGCTCGCCCACCAGGCGAACCACGATACGCTGACCGGCCTGCCGAACCGCAACCTGCTGGCCGACCGGCTGCAGCAGGTGCTCTCCCGTCCGGCGCGCGATGATCGCTGCTTCGTCCTGTGGCTGGACCTGGACCGCTTCAAGGTCGTGCATGACAGTTTCGGTCGCGGGGCCGCCGATGCGACGATCGCGGACATCGCCGGCCGCCTCGCCGCTGCCGCGCAAGCGTGCAGCACCGTTGCGCGGGTCGCGAGCGACGAGTTCGTGCTGATCGCCGATCAGTTGCCGGGCCTGCAGGCCGTGGTGTCGCTGGCCAACCGCTTGCTGGAAGTGGTGCGGCAGCCGATCGCGGTCGGCGGCGAGGAACTGCGCCTGACCGCCAGCATCGGTGTGGCCGAGAGCGGCGGCACCGGACAGGACGCGGACGCGCTGCTGCGCAACGCCGGCGTGGCGATGTACCGTGCCAAGGAGACCGGGCGTGACACCTTCTGCTTCTACGATGCGAACATGAACGTCCGTGCGGCGCCGAGGCTGCGTGTCGAACTCGAGTTGCGGCGGGCCGTCGAGCGGCAGGAGCTGTATCTGGAGTACCAGCCCAAGGCCGATCTGCTGACCGGCGAGGTGAGCGGCTGCGAAGCCTTGTGCCGCTGGCGGCATGCGGAACTGGGAATGGTCCCGCCGGGCGAGTTCATCCCGGTTGCCGAGGAGAGCGGGCTGATCCTGCCGATCGGGCGCTGGGTACTCGAATCCGCTTGCGCGCAGATGCGCGAGTGGCTCGATGCCGGTGTTGTGTGCCCGCATGTGGCGGTCAATGTGTCGCCGCTGCAGTTCCTGCGCGACGACCTGGTCGCGGACGTGTCGGCCCTGTTGTCGCGCTACCGCCTCGACGCCGGGGCACTGATGCTGGAGATCACCGAAAGCACCCTGATGCGCGATCCGGAACGGGCGATCGCGACGATGCGGCGATTGAAGGCCATCGGCGTCAGGCTGGCGATCGACGATTTCGGTACCGGCTATTCTTCGCTCAGCACGCTCAAGCGCTTCCCGATCGATTACCTGAAGATCGATCGCGCCTTCATCACCGACCTGACGACCAATGCGAGCGATGCGGCGATCGCGGTATCCGTCATCTCGCTGGCTCACAGCCTCAACCTGCGCGTGACCGCCGAGGGAGTCGAGACCGAAGGGCAGCTGCTGTACCTGCGCGGCCGCGGCTGTGACGAATTGCAGGGCTACCATTTCTCGCCGCCGATCATGCCCGCCGCGTTCGCGGACCTGCTTGCCGGCGGGCAGGGCTTGGCGCTGCCGGTGCAGAAGGACCTTCCCGCACGCACCCTGCTGTTGGTTGATGACGAACCGTCGATCCAGTCGGCATTGCGCCGCATCCTGCGACGGGAGGGTTATACGCTGCTGTTTGCCGGCAGTGCCGTGGAGGCGTTGGAGCTGCTGTCGCGGCATTCGGTCGGTGTCGTGATCTCGGATCTGCGCATGCCGGGGATGGATGGCGTCCAGTTTCTCGACAAGGTGCGGTCCCTTTATCCGCAGGCCGTGCGCATGATCCTGTCGGGCTACGCCGATGTCGGCACGATCACCAGCGCGATCAACCGCGGCGCGGTCTTCCGCTTCCTGCACAAGCCGTGGGACGACCGCGAGCTGCTGGAGGCGGTGCGCGATGCGTTCGAGCGTTTCGAACTGCAGATGATCGCGGTCGCAGCATGAAGCCATGCCTCCCGGAAATCTCCGTCGGCTTTTGTAACCTGCTGTTACAATGCATTTGTCCTGAGCTGCGGGAAGTTCATCGGTATGAGCGGGCATGATGTTTTAAACATCGGGGAGTCCGTGGCGGGCCAGGGGGCGGAGTCATCCGGGGGCGCGGCAGGCGATCCGTGCCAGCGCATCCTCGATGCGATCGGCCTGCGTCGGCGCGCGGGCGACGAGGCGAAGCTGTGCGGCTGGCTGCGGCCGCGGCTGCGCGAGCTGGGGCTGCCGTCCGCCAACGACTATGCGGATCTGATCGCCGCGGGCGGCGCGCCGGGCCGGCACGAGCGCGAACTGCTGATGGAGCACTTCTCCACCGGCGAAACCTACTTTTTCCGCGACCAGGGCCTGTTCGGGCTGCTTGCGGCCCGCATCCTGCCCGAACTCGTCGAGCGCCGTTCGGTGCAGCGATCGCTGCGGCTCTGGAGTGCGGGCTGCGCGAGCGGGGAGGAGGCCTATACCCTGGCGATGCTGATCGACGAGATGTCGCCGGCGCTCGCCGGCTGGGATGTGCGGATCCTCGGAACCGACATCAATGGCGATGCGATCGCCCGTGCCGGCGACGGCACCTACGGCCAATGGTCCTTCCGCGTGCTGGATGAGGCGCGCACGGCGCGCTATTTCCGCAAATGCGGCCGCGAATGGCAGATCGACGAGCGTTTGCGGGCGATGGTCGACTTCGAGCGGCGTGACCTGCTACAGGACGAAACCGGTGGAGGGGGCGCCGACGCCGGCGGGTTCGACCTGATCCTGTGCCGCAACGTGTTCATCTATCTGACGCCGCCGGCCGTGACGCACATTGCCGGAAAACTGGTGGCCGCCTTGTCGGACGGCGGTTACTTCGTTCCGGGGCACGGCGAGTTGCTGGGCTGCACCCCGCCCGGACTGGAGGCCCTGGCCTGGCCCGACGCGGCGCTGTACCGCAGGCCGGCAACTGCGTCTGCCGTGCGTCCGGCGCCGGCCGTTCCGGCCTCCGCGCCCTCCGTCCTGCCACGGACGGCACCGGCGGCAACCTCCGCGGGCGGCCAGCCCCCGCGGCAGCGCGGCTCCGCGCCCAGGCCCGATGCTGGGCCGGAGGCCGGGCCGGACGAGGTGCTCGCCCGGGCCTGGCGCGACGCCGACCGCGGTGCGGCACAGGCGGCGCGGGCGGCATGCGAGCGGGTGATTGCCGTTGCGCCCCTCGATCCGCGCCCGTATTTCCTGCTCGCACAGTTGGCCGAGGAACGCGGCGCGATCGACGAGGCGCGGACGCTGTTGCGCAAGGTGCTTTATCTCGATCCCGGTTTCGTCGTTGCACACCTGGAGCTGGCCGATCTGTGCGTACGCACGGGCGATGCACGGCGCGCCCGGCAGATGCGTGCGCAGGCGCTGCGCGAGTTGGAAAAGATGCCGTCGGAGACGCTGCTGCCCGTGCCGCCGCATATCACGGCGGGCACGCTGTTGCAGAGCCTCAGGGCGGGGGATGCTACGGCCCGCGGCGCAGCGGAGGGGGGCTCGCATGGCTGATCTGCACCTCCTGTTCCTGCACCGCGGCGTGCGCTATGCGCTGGATGCCGCGCTGGTGCAGGAGGTCGTCTGGCTGCCCGAGCTGTCGCCGGTGGCCGAGGCGTTGCCGTGCGTGATCGGTGCGTTCAACCTGCGCGGGCACGTGATTTCCGTGATCGACCTGGCGCCGTGTTTCGGCCGGGAGCGGTCGGACCTGGGAGTCGGCGATGCGGTGATCGTGCTGACCGTCGATGGCGAACGCTTCGGCATTCTCGCCGGCGAGGTGCTGGACGCGGCGACGATCGCGTCCGGCGACATCGAGGACGTGCGCGATCATCACCGCCTGTTGGGCAACGCGGCGTCGCTGGTGTCCGGTGTCGCGATGAGCGGTGTGGACCTCGCGATGGTGCTCGACGCCCGCGCGCTGCTCGCCGATGCCGCAGCCGGCGCGGCGCCGCCGGTTTCGCCGCCCGCCGGCGCCGCAGCGGGCGGCACGGCGTGCCCGGATGGCGTGGCCGAGACCTTCCGCGCGCGTGCCGGCAGGATGGCCCGTCCGCAGGAGGCGCCCGTCGCGGCGGGCAGTGCGTCGTTCGCGCTGGTCGGCCTCGATGGCGGGTTCTTCGGCATTCCGGCGCGGGTGGTGCGCGAGTTCGTGCACCTGAGCGGCGTCCGGCCGGTGCCGTGTTGTCCGGCGCACATCCTCGGCAGCATGAACCTGCGCTGCGACATCCTGACCGTGGTGGACCTGCGGCCGGTACTCGGTCTGCCGGCGAGGCTGCCGCTCGCCGAGGTCGTCGTCGTGCAGGCTGGCGATCTGACGGTCGGGCTGGCGGTCAGCGAGGTGCATGACGTCGTCGCGACCGGTGCGAGCGGTTCCGCCGTGCCCGCGCCCGGCGACAACGACCTGCCGTTTTGCCGCGGCCCCATGCGGGCCGACGGACGGATTTTCAGCATCATCGACATCGAGGCCATGCTTGCGTCGCGCGTGCTGCACGTCGCCGCCGAGCCTGACCGGGACAGACCGGAGCCCCGCAACGCGGCTCCAGACGCAAGGGGAAAACCATGATCGGAACACTGAATCTGCGGCAACGCATCCTGGCGGGCTATGTGGTGCCGCTGCTCCTGATGGTCGGTGTCGCGTTTGCCGTGTATTTGCAGACGCAGCGTCTGCAGGCACTGTCTGCGGACGCCGTCGCGGCGGGCCGTGCCGTCGCGCTCGCGAAGGAGGCCCACGTGGGGCTGGCGCAGTACCAGCGCGACATGCGCGGCTATCTGATCGCCCATGACCGCAATGCGCTAGAGGCCGCGACGCAGAACATGGCACGCGCGACGGAAAGCCTCGATTCGCTGGCGAAGTTCCTGACGAACGGCGAGCAGCGCGAGGTCCTGGCCCGGCTGCTGAAGACCGTCGACGAGATGACGAGCACCGGCAGCCGGTACCGCGAACTGGTCGACGCCGGCAGCTCTGCGAAGGCGGTGCAGTTCTTCCGCCAGTCGAATCTCACCGACCTCAGCGTCCGCGTCGATGCCCTGATCGACCAGATCGAGGCGCACGAACTCGAAATACTGGCGCAGCGGGACGCCGAGCGGGCGAGTGCCTCGACCAGCCTGGTCTCGGTGACGCTGGGCGCGACGGTGGCCGCGATCCTGCTGGCGATCGGCATCGGCCGCGCGCTGGCGGGGCGCAGCACGCGCACGATCAGCGAATCGGTGGCGCACGTGAGCACCGCGTCGACCGAGATGGCGGCGACGGTGGACGAGCATGAACGCACGGTCACGCAACAGGTCGCGGCGGTCAGCGAGGTGTCGGCGACGGTGGAGGAGCTGGGGATGTCGGCGCGCCAGTCGGCGAGCCAGGCCGAATCGTCTGCGGCGGCCGCGCTGCAGGCGCTCGAACTCGCCCGCCACGGCACCCGTGCGGCGGGCGAGGCTGCGCAGAGCACGGCGGGCATGAAGGAGAAGATCGACTCGCTGGCTCATCGCATTCTCAGCTTGTCGGAACAGGCGGGACAGATCGGCGGCATCGCCAAGCTGGTCGGCGAACTTGCGAGCGAGACGAACATGCTGGCGCTCAACGCGGCCGTGGAAGCGGCGCGCGCCGGCGAGCAGGGCAAGGGTTTTGCCGTGGTCGCCAGCGAGATCCGCAAGCTCGCGGTGCAGAGCAAGAAATCCGCCGAGCGCGCCGACGCACTGGTCACCGAGATCCAGAACGCGACCAACAGCGCGGTGATGGTCACCGAAGACGGTTCGCGCAGCGCCGACGAGGTGATGGCGACGGCCGCCCGCGTTGCCGAGGCCTTCGATGCGATCGCCGGTGCGGCCAACAACGTTTCGGAAAATGCGCAGCAGGTGATGCTCAACAGCAAGCAGCAGGCTGCGGCCCTGAGTCAGGTGACCGACGCGATGCTGAGCCTCGCCGCGGGGTCGCGCCAGATGGCGGCGGGTACCGAGCAGACGAAGGCGGGTATCGAGAACCTGAAGCAGGTCGCGCACGGGCTGAAGGCGATGGTGTGACGGTGGCGACGACGCGGAGCGCTGCGGCATGATTGCAGACGAACGCCTGCAGGATCTGTTCAGGCAGGAGAGCAGCGACTACCTGCAGCGGCTCGACGACGGGCTGCTGCGGCTGGAGCGCGACGCCGGCGAGGACGCGGCCGTCGAGGCGCTGTTCCGCGATGCCCACAGCCTGAAGGGCGCGGCGCACATGCTCGGTCTGCACGCGGTCGAACTGCTCGCGCACAGTCTCGAGGACATGCTCAACGCCGCGCGCCGTGATGTCGAGGCGCGCGGCCCCGAACACGTCCAGGAAATGCTGCGGCAGCTGGGCGACATCCGCGTGGCGGTGGGCGATGCGCTGGTCGCCTCGGCGGGTACGGGCCTGGGCACCGCGCCGGGGGGGGCGGCACCGGTGTCGCCCCGCCCGCCCGCCCGATCGCCCGCGCTCGACGCAGTGCGTGTCGACGCTCGCCGACTCGATGCCCTGCTGAACGCATCTGGCGAGCTGGCGACCGGGTGCGCGCGCATGGTCCGCAGGCTCGCGGACGTCGACGCGATCGTCGAGCGGTGCGAGGAGTTGCGGCGGGCGGTCGCGAACGGGTCGGGTTCCGCCGCGCCGGGCGCGCGCGCGCTGCTCGAGCGGCTGGCGCCGGTCGAGGCGATGCTGGCGCGCCTGCGCGCCGCAATGGACGACGATTATGCGCAGCTGCAGCGCGTCAGCGGCGAGCTCGGCGAAGGCATCCGCGCAATCCGCCTGCTGCCGCTGGCGAACATCTTCCGCCAGTTTCCGCGCATGGTGCAGGAGCTCGCGCGTACCCAGGGCAAGCCGGTCGAGCTGGTGATCGAAGGGGAGGACGTCTCCGCCGACCGCCGCATCCTCGAGCAAATCCGCGATCCGCTGATGCACCTGCTGCGCAATGCGGTCGACCACGGCATCGAGCCGGCGGACGAGCGCGCGCGCGCGGGAAAGGCGGCCGTCGGCCGCATCGGCCTGCGGGCACGGCGGACCGAAAGCGCCATCGAGATCGTTGTGGACGACGATGGACGCGGCCTCGACGAGGCGGCGATCCTGCAGGCGGCCCTGGAGTGCGGGCTGGAAAGCGCTGCGACCCTCGCCGCATTGACGCCGGTGCAGCAGCGTGCGCTGGTGCTGCGTGCGGGCCTGACGACGACGCGGCAGGTGACCGACGTCTCGGGGCGCGGCATCGGGCTGGATGTCGTGCGCGAGGCGGTCGAACGCATGAAGGGCTCGCTCGCGCTCGATTCAGTGCCGGGGCGCGGCCTGGCGCTCACGCTGCGCCTGCCGGTGACGCTGGTCACGGCACGCATCCTGATCGTCGAGGCCGACCGCTGCCCTTACGGCCTGCCGGTCGAGCATGTGCGGGGGTCGCGCCGGCTCGCGGCTGACGACATCCTGCTGCTCGACGGGCGCGACGCCATCCTGTTCGACGACCGGCCGGTGCCGCTGGTGGCGCTCGCCGATCTGCTGGAACGGCCCGCGGCGCCGGCCGCGGCGGACGAAGGCGCGAGCGGCCGCATGGCCGTGATCCTGGAGGTGGCGGCGGGGTGTTTCGCGGTATCGGTCGAGGCGCTGGTCGACGAGCAGGAAGTCGTGCTCAAGGCACCCGGGAGCCTGCTCGAGCGGGTACGCAACGTTGCCGGCGCAACGATCCTCGACAGCGGGGAAATCTGCTTCGTGCTCGATCCGCCGGATCTGTTCGCCGCGATCCGGCGACGGTCCGCGGGCACGGCTGCGCCCGCTCCGGTCACGCAACGGCGGAACCGGGTGCTGCTGGCCGAGGACAGCATCACCACGCGCACGCAGGAAAGCCGCATCCTGGAAGCAGCGGGCTACGAGGTCGTCACCGCGGTCGATGGCCTCGATGCGCTGCGCAAGCTCGCGCGCGGCGAATTCGATGCGGTGGTCACCGACGTCAACATGCCCAACGTCGACGGCCTCGAACTTGCCCGGCGCATCCGCTGCGAAGTCCGCCACGCCCACCTGCCCGTCATCCTTGTCACCTCGCTGGCGTCGGATGAAGATCGCATGCGGGGGCTGGAGGCCGGCGCGAACGCTTACATCACGAAACCCGGTTTCGACCAGAGGGAGCTCATCGAATGCCTCGAGCGTCTGATCTGAGCCCCGCACGGAGGTCCCGGCCATGAAAGGCGCGTCGCCGCGGCAGCCGATCCGCGTGCTCCTGGTCGACGATTCGCCGCTCGCGCTCGAGATCGTCCGGCGCATGCTCGAACACGAGCCGGCGATCAGCGTATGCGGCACCGCTCGCGACGGCGCCGAGGCACTGGCGTTGATTCCGCGGCTCCTGCCCGACGTCGTGTGTACCGACCTGCACATGCCGGGGATGGGCGGGCTCGAGTTCACCCGCGAGGTGATGGCACTCCATCCCGTGCCCATCCTCGTGCTCAGCATCGCGGTTCAGCGCGAGCATGCGGATACGATCTTCGAGATGCTCGATGCCGGCGCGGTGGACATCGTCGCAAAGCCGCGCGGCGGTCTTTGCGAAGTGTCCGCCGGTCTGGCCGGCGAGCTGGTGAGCAAAATCAAGGTGGCGGCGGGTGTCGTCGCCCTGCGCCGCCGTCGCCGCCATGCCGCGGTCGTCCCCGCCGCGCTGCCGCAGCTTGCGGGGGGGCGCTTCGGCCTGCGGCCGCGCATCGTCGGAATTGCCGCCTCGACCGGTGGGCCGCAGGCGATCGAAACCGTCCTGCGCGACCTGCCGCGCGATTTCCCGCTGCCCGTGCTGTGCATTCAGCACATCGCCGAGGGTTTCATGGAAGGGCTGGTCCAGTGGCTGGCGCGCTCGGCGCCGATTTCAGTGTGCATCGCGCAGGATGGCCACCTGCCCTTGCCGGGGACAGTGTATTTTGCGCCCGACGGCATGCACCTGGAGCTCGACGCGCACGGACGCCTGCGCTGCTCGCCGGAACTGCGCGGCCAGCTGCATCGCCCGTCGGCGGACCTCGCGCTCGCGTCGCTCGCGCGCATGCATGGACGCGACGCCGTCGGTGTGGTGCTGACGGGCATGGGGCGCGACGGTGCGGCCGGGCTCGCGGAGATCGCTGCCGCGGGCGGCGCGACGATCGCCCAGGACGAGGAGACGAGCGTGGTCTTCGGCATGCCCGGCGCGGCGATCGCGAACGGTGCGGCCAGGCTGGTGCTGCCGCTCGGGCAGATCGCCCCGGCACTGGTGAGGCTGGCGAGCGGCGAATCGCCGTCGCAGCCGGGGGCAAGCGGAGGAGGGCCCGCACGATGATACGCAACGCTCCCGTAGCGCCCGGCCCGGTGCTGATCGTCGAGGACAGCCCGGTGCAGGCGGAAATGCTGCGACGCATCGTCGCAGGTGCCGGCTACGAGGTGCTGCTGGCCGGTGACGGTGCGGCGGCGCTGGCGCTGGCTCGCCTGCGCCGCCCCGCGGCCGTCGTGAGCGACGTCAACATGCCGGTGATGGACGGGTACGAGCTGTGCCGGCGCCTGCACGGCGAGGCGGGCCTCGCCGATGTCCCGGTGATCCTGCTGACTTCGCTGGCCGACACCGGCGATGTCATCCGCGGCCTGAACGCGGGCGCCGACTGCTATGTCACCAAGCCCTTCGACGAAGCCCTGCTGCTCGCGAGCCTGCGGTCACAGATCGAAGCGCCGCAGGCCGCGCCCGGCGACGGCGGACACGGCCCGATGCAGCTGCGCATCGGCGACGACGTGCACCCGGTGACGCCGCGCGATGCGCGCCAGCTGGTCGGCCTGCTCGTGTCGACGTACGAAAGCGCGGTGTACCAGAACCGCCTGCTGCGCAACATGCAGGACCGGCTGCTCACAGCGAACCGCGAGCTGGAGGACTCGAACCGCACCCTCGAAGCGGCCTATGCCGAACTGCGCGAGACGCAGTCGCGCCTCGTGCAAGCGGCGAAGATGGCGTCGCTCGGCGAACTGGTGGCCGGGGTGGCGCACGAGATCAACAACCCGCTGGCCTTCGTGCTGAATCACCACGCGACGGTGTCGCGGGCACTCGTCCAGGTCGAGGAGGAGGCGCGGCCGCATCTGACGCCCGAGCGCGCGCGCCTGCTGGACAAGGCGGGCGAGCGTCTCGCCGACATGGCGGGGGGGCTCGAGCGCATCCGCGACCTGGTGGTCAAGCTGCGCACCTTCTCGCGGCTGGACGCGGGCGAGATCCGCACGATCGACGTCGAGGAGGCGATCGAGTCGGTGCTGACGCTGCTGCAGCACCGGCTGCGGGACCGCATCCGCGTGACGCGGCGTTTCGGGGCGCAGTGCAGCCTGGACTGCTATCCGGGACCGTTCAACCAGGTCGTGATGAACCTGCTCGCCAATGCGGTCGATGCGATCGACGCCGCCGCGCGCGACGGGGAAATCACCCTCACCACCATGCAGGACGAAGCGACGATGCACATCGAGATCGCCGACAATGGCAAGGGCATGCCGGACGCGGTTCGCGAACGGATCTTCGAGCCCTTCTTCACGACCAAGGCAGTCGGCGAAGGAACCGGGCTGGGGCTGTCGATTTCCTTCGGCATCGTGCGCCAGCACGGCGGAACGCTCGAGGCGTTCAGCGAGGAAGGCGTCGGGACGCGCATGGTCGTCCGTCTGCCGCTGCGGCAGACGGTGCCCACCGCGGCGACGAACACGGGAGCGCAAACATGACCGATACGACACCCCCCGGAGGCCGGCGAACGACGACGCCGGAGGCGTCCTTCGCGCACGTCAGCGAGCGGCCCGTGGTGCTGGCCGTGGACGACGAGCCGCAGATCCTGGCGGCGATGGTCGATATGCTCGAGGACGAATGCACCGTGCACACCGCGCCGTCCGCCGAAGCGGCAATCGCCCTCATTCCCACCTTGCCGGACCTGTCGGTGCTGCTGTCGGACCAGCGCATGCCGGGAATGTGCGGTGATGAACTGCTCGCGCGCGCGAGGGAGTTGTCGCGCGCGGCGGCCATCATGGTCACCGGCTATGCCGATCTGGATGCGGTGGTGCGGGCGGTGAACCAGGGGCGCATCTTCGGCTACATCACCAAGCCGTGGAACCAGGACCAGTTGCGCCTGATGGTGCAGTCGGCGCATGCGCATTACCGCCTGCAGCGCGAGCTGCTCGCCGAGCAGCGCCTGCTGCGCGAGTTCATGGACAACACCACCGATCTGGTCTCCTATCAGGATGGCAGGCAGCGCGTTATCCGCGCCAACCGGCGGTATGCGCAGCTGCTCGGCTGCGATGCGCCGGAGGCGCTCACCGGCCGCACCGTCGCGGAGCTGCTCCCCGACGCGGAGCCGGGCGGGCTGTGGGATCCGGCCGAGCACGAGCGCGTGCTGTGCAGCGGCGAACCGTCATCCGAGCAGTGCGTCCGCGTCCGCCTGCCCGGTACGGGGGAATGGCGCTGGTTTTCGACGACGCGCGCGCCGATCCGCGACGAGCGCGACGAGGTGGTTGGCGTGGTCGGCATCTCGCGGGACGTCACCGACCGTCTCGGCGTGCTCGAGGCCCTGCGGCTGCGCGAAAGGGCGATCGAGGCGAGCGTGAACTCGGTCACGATCGTCGACTGCCAGTTGTCCGACCTCCCCATTGTGTATGTGAACCCCGCGTTCGAACGCATCACCGGTTACCACGCGGATGAAGCCGTGGGGCGCAATCCGCGCTTCCTGCACGGAAATGATCACGACCAGCCCGGCCTCGCCGAGATCCGGGTGGCGGTTCGCGAACGGCGCCAGGGGCACGCGATCTTCCGAAACCACTGCAAGGACGGGCGGATCTATTGGGCGGATCTCCACATTGCGCCCGTGTGCGACGACACCGGGCGCTGCACCCATTTCGTCGGCATCCAGTATGACGTGACGGACCGGCTCCGCTACCAGGCGGAGCTGGAGCGACATGCCAATTTCGACACCGTCACGGGGGTCGCAAACCGCAACCTGCTCGACGACCGTCTCGCCCAGGCGCTGGTGAATGCCAGTCGCCATCAGCGTGCAGTGGGCGTGCTTTCAATTGATATCGACCGCTTCGGCGGCATCGTCGGTTCGTTCGGGCACGCGGTGGGCGACGGCATCCTGAAGCACGTCGCCGCCCGCCTCACGGCATTGGTCCGCGAGGGAGACACCGTCGCGCGCGTCGGCATGGACGACTTTGTCGTGGTGCTGGGCGATCTGGCCAGCGTCGACGCCGCGGCGCTGATCGTGCGTCGGATTCTCGACGACATTGCCACGCCCATCGCCGTCGAGGGTCATGAGATCGCCGTGACGGCAAGCGTGGGCGTGTGCATCTATCCGGGCGACGGCGACAGTCCGGACGTCTTGCTACAGCATGCCAACATCGCGCGGCTCGAGGCACGTAGCACGGGCGGCAACCAGTACTGCTTCGATACGCCGGCCATGAATGCGGCGGTCCTGCAGCGGCAGGCGCTCGAGCACGCGCTGCGCGGTGCGCTCGAGCGCGGCGAGTTCGTGCTGCACTACCAGCCGCGCGTGAGCCTGCACGACGGCGGCATCGTCGGCATGGAGGCGCTGCTGCGCTGGCAGCATCCGGAACTCGGACTGGTGCCGCCGATGGAGTTCATTCCGCTCGCCGAGGAGACCGGCCTGATTGTCCCCATCGGCGAATGGGTGCTCCGGGCCGCATGCCGCCAGATCCGGGGCTGGCTCGACGGCGGGCTCGCGGTCCCGCCGGTGGCGATCAACCTCTCGGCCCGTCAGTTCCATTCGGGCCAGCTCGATCGCATGATTGCCGAGTCGCTGGCTGCAGAGAAGCTGGACGCGTCGCGGCTCGAACTCGAGATCACCGAGAGCACGGCGATGGTCGACGTCGACGACGCGGTGGCCACGATGCAGAAACTGAAGACGCTTGGCGTGTCGCTCGCGCTCGACGATTTCGGCACCGGCTATTCGAGTCTTGCCTGCCTCAAGCGCTTTCCCCTCGACTACCTGAAGATCGACCGCGCCTTTGTGAACGACGTGACGACCGACCCCGGCGACGCCGCGATCTGCGTCGCGACGATCCAGCTGGCGCACAGCCTGCGGCTCAAGGTGATCGCGGAGGGGGTCGAGAACGAATTCCAGATGGAATATCTGCGGCGACGCGGGTGCGACGAGATCCAGGGTTACTACTTCAGCCGGCCGGTGGACGGCGAGGCGATCGCTGTCATGCTGCGCGGCGGGGTGCGCATGAACCGCGCGGAGGCCGCCGTGGACGCGCCGGAGCCGACCCTGCTGCTGGTCGACGACGAGCCGAACGTCCTGAACGCGCTCAAACGCCTGCTGCGCGGCGATGGCTACCGCATCCTGACCGCGGGATCGGCCCAGGAGGGGCTCGAGATCCTGGCCAGGCATCGGGTGCACGTCTTGCTGTCCGACGAGCGGATGCCGGGCATGAACGGCAGCGAGTTTCTCATGCGCGTGAAGGACCTGCACCCCAGGACGGTGCGCATGGTGCTATCGGGGTACGCAAACGTCGATGCGATAACACGCGCGATCAATAGCGGGGCAGTCAGCAAGTTCTTGCTCAAGCCGTGGGACGATGAGGAGCTGCGCAGCACGATACGTGATGCGTTTGCGCGCGTATGCGCCGATGAGGCGCGCATATAATCCGAGAATAGACACGGATAAGGCACGCGCGGGAAGGGTGCGTGCCTTCAGGGCACAGGTCATGGCGGACACGGTTCCGGACGGGCAGGAATTCGGTATCGATGCGGGGCTTTATGCCGGCTTGAGGGAGATTGCCGCCAGTGCGTTCCCCAAGCGCTGCGCTGCTTGCGGCCGCAGTTATCGCGACGCCGATGACTACATTGCGCAGACGCAGCGGGTGGGCAGCGGCCGCAGCGGACTCAAGCAGGCGGTGGACGACGACGGACAGGTGATCGTCGAGCTGTTCCGCAACTGCGTGTGCGGCTCGACCCTGATGGACTGCTTCCGCGACCGCCGCGATACCAGCGAGGTGGGACTGCGGCGCCGGGCGCGCTTCGGCGAACTGATCGCGGCGCTTGTTACTCAGGGGCTCGAGCGGGAACGGGCGCGCGCCGAATTGATCAAGGTGTTGCGCGGGGAGCCCAGCGCGATCCTGAAGGCGCGTCCGCGCAGCGCGGGGGGCACGCCGGGAGTCCCAGAGTGAGCTGCCGGCCCCTTGTTCCTCCCCCTTGAAGGGGAGGTCAGGAGGGGATTCGATCGCCGGGGCCGCTCACTCGACGTGGTAGCGGCGCTGCACGACGCGGAAGCGGTTGGCGACGAAGGCGATCGGGCCGAAGCGCTCTTCCATGTAGCTCTTCTCGTCGGCAGCGTCGCACGCGAGCAGCACCGGCGAACGCACTTCGGCGCCGGGGAGCTCGGCGTGGGCGATCTTCTTCGATGCGAGCATGACGGGGCCGTGCTCGGGCGCCTCCGCGATGCGGGCGAGGGTGTCGGGCGACTGGATCGCACCCAGCACGGCGGTCGCGACCGCCTGGTCGGCGAGGAACTTGTCGATCGATGCGGTCAGATCGGCGCACAACTCGTCGTAGCTCTTGTGCCCCTGGTCGGTGGCTATCCCGTCGGCCGGCACGACGATCGCCTGCGTCATCGTGCACATCTGGCCGGAGTACAGGCACAGCGTGAAGGCGAGATTCCTCAATGGAAGACAAAGACAGTCGATTCGAGACGTTCGGGGAATAATGTCAAGCGTGGGAGCAGTGGCAGAGACGGGCTGCCGCCGTTCCGCTCGTGCCCCGGATGAGTGTCGCTGAGTTGGCTGAGTCATGCAGTGATGAGTGCGATTCGGTACAGGGCCAGTCAATCACTCGGTCCGGTTGTTTGCGCGCGCGCCTGTCGAACGAGCAGGTGGGAGAAGAGCCGGCGCCGCAGCGGGCATCACGGCTGTCGATCCCGCCGGCTAACGTGGAGACGCACCGTAGGCTTCGCATTTGCGATGAACAGTCTGGCCTTGCGCAAGGGAAATTAGCATTGATTGGCGGAAAAATTGAGGGCATTGTCATCAATCGAAACCGTTCTACAAAACGGCTAAGGCTTTAGCACTGATGCGGCTTTCAAGGGGGTAGTTGGCGGGATTTTGTAGATCAGAAATTAACTTAACGTACTGATTTAAAAGAAAAGCGTCGGTGAGTGTGGCTCCAGCTGTCACCGGTTCTATCCCGGTATGGCACCTTATATATTCAAGGACTTACGATTCTTAGGTAAGCCAAAGGCATATTGCAGAAAGTCACGCAAGTGCTTTGTTCGGTTGTGTTGAGCACTGGATGCGTATTCCCCGGATAGGGGGCGCAACGGTGCAATTCCAGTCGCCACGCGTTCTGCGCGGTTTGTCTCCTTGAATACGCCTAAGGCATATGCCGCATCACCCGGCGGACAACGTTCGTATCCTCAAATGTGCAAGATCCGCGGACCGAACAATCCGTTGTCCTATGCGCCGGTATGAGCATCGCGATGCGAACCTGCCGATGGAGGGATGCGACGGCGCGCAAATCACGACAAGGCAGGGGAGAGAAACCGCGCGGTCGCACCGTCGATTGCATGGCAGGCGTCGATGGCCCTGACGTCGCACTCCTGAAGCCCGCTCGCTCGGGACTCTGGCTTGGCCCTGGCAGGAACGAATCGAATCACGGATTTAGATCATCGGTGCCCGATCCGATGACCAACAACTACCGCTACAAGCTCGGACGCGGCGTCGTGACCAAGGTGGGCGAGTCGCCCTACAAGCACGAATTCGTGCGGATGAGCCTGAAACCGCGCAACGTCGTTGACCGCACTCGTGCGGCGGCGCCTTGCGGTTGCCGCCGCACTTCGTTCTGTTCACGTGCGGCAGTTCTTGCGCTTCCAGCTTCTATTCAGGCGGCGTGCCCATTTCCCGGGGATCCGAAGCGATGCGGCAATTCTCGTTCTCTCCGACGAAGTGGATGTCTGCAAAACCCGAGCGCACCTGTTCCCCGGTGTTGTCGGTGTCGGCTGCGATGGCGAGCAGTTCCAGTTCGACTCGGTCCGTCCCGAAGGCTTCTCGCGCGTCCTTCAACACGTTTACCCGCTCGGGGACCCAGGTGCGCACGTGCCGATCGCCGGTGCGCTGGACGACCATCAGCGTGCGCTCGGTGTAGGCATTGGGGCGACGCGTACCGACCGGGTGGCGGTTGTCCCAGACATAGCTGATCGCGGCGTCGGGAACGTCCGACCCGTAAAGGCTGCGGGCGAGGCTGAGCTTCGCCCGGGTGGCCAGACTCAGTTCATCGGGGGGCAGACGGAAGGCGACGTACACGCGAGCCGCGTAGTCGTCGCCGCGCTTGGTCGTCATGTCGGCCGACGTCACGATGCCCTCGACGCGCCAGTGCCAGCACAGGGTCGGGGTGCGCCTCAGGTCGACGTCGACGGGCCTCGCGAGCAGGGCCATGCTGCGGTCCGCATGGGCTTCGATTGCGTTGATGCCGTCCCAGTACACGAGCCGGTACCGGGTCGCGGGCACACTGTTGTTGAGGCGGACCACGCGCCACGGTTCCGGCAGGGCATCCGAGTCGCTACCGAAGCGACCCACCCAAACGGGTGAGGGAGCACCCCAGGCCGTCGGGGCGAGCGCGAGGATGGCGGCGCCGAGAAGGGCGAACGGGAGTCGCCTCATCCGCGTGTCGCATCCCTAAGGCCGCGCGGGACGGTGACGGGGGGTGTATGCGCGGCGGAAGGCCCCGAAATATGCGATGGGGTAGGTAGGACGGATTCGGCGGGCGGGCCTGCATCGTCGTGCCATCCGGCGGGCAACCACGCGAGGTCTTCGGGTTCGTCGATGTCGTGCAGCGGCTGTGCCGACTTCACGTTCCAGCCGAGCCGCCCGATGCGACACAGGGTTTCGAATGCGACGGCGTCGGTGCTCCAGGGCATGTGGGTGAACAGGCAGGGATGAAAGCGTCTCAGGGCCAGCAGGGCGTATCCGCCATCGACGGTCGGAACGATTGCCGCATCGTGGTCCACGAGTGCTTCGGCCGCCATGCGCAGGTGAAGGGCAGTGAGGCCGGGGCAATCGGTGCCGATCAATAGCGCTGCTTCGCCGGCGGCGGTCGTCCGCTCAGTGGCTCGTGCCATGCGGGCACCGAGATCGCCGTCGCCCTGCTCGCTCCATTCGAGGCCGTCGGGCAGATCCAGGGTTTTCCAGATAGGGTTGTCTGGCGAGGGCGTGACGCACAGTTCGACGGCCCCCACGCGGGCCTCGAGGGCTGTGCGCACGGTGTGTTCCAACATTCGTCGTGCGAGCCGTGCCGCGCCCTCGGCGCCCAGCGCGGGTGTCAGGCGCGTCTTCGCGAATCCGGCGATCGGCGCTTTCGCAATGATGACGACGCGTGCCGGCTTCATCGGTAGGCCTGCGCCAGTTCGCTCGCGGGACGTCCGCGCCAGTAGGCCCAGCGCAGGCGCCACATCAGGAAGATCGTGCGCCATACGCCGCGTGTCTCCCAGCGCCGGCCCGAGGTCGTGACCTTGCTTCCGATACAGGCCGGGCGGGATCGCGCGCGCAGCTGGCGGGACATCTCGACGTCTTCCATCAGCGGCTGATCGGGATAGCCGCCGACCGCGGCGTAGGCAGCGCGTGTCATGAACATGGCCTGATCGCCGGTGGCGATACCGGTCAGGCGCGAGCGCCAGTTCATCAGGGCGGCGACCACTTTCAGCATGGCGGGGCGGCCCGCGATGCGGACGTCGAAGCGGCCCCACTCGTGGCCCGCGATCAGGCAGGCCTCGACGCATCGCAGCGCGTCGGGCGGCAGCTGCGTGTCCGCATGGAGGAAGAGCAGGGCGTCGCCTGCGGCGAGTGCCGCGCCGGCGTTCATCTGGCGTGCGCGCCCGCGCTCGCTGCGGATGACCCGAAAACCCGCGCGCTCGGCCAGGGCGGGGGTGCCATCGGTGCTGCCGCCGTCGACGAGCAGTACGTCGACGCGCTCGCGCACGAGCGGGCCAAGCTGTCGAACCAGCGCAGCAATGTTTGGCGCCTCGTCCAGCACGGGTACAACGATCGAAATTCTCATGCTTTTACCACCTTGCTCACGGTAGGGCGTTACCTCATTGGTCGCCGCAAGCCCCGGTTTCCTTATAGGCCGTCGATTCGGTTCGGGCGATACGTCCGGTATCGCAAACGGGCCGCGCGGCGCCCCTTGCCGAACGGCGCCAGTCGTGGAATCGCCCGACCCATTCGAGCAGTTTTTGCGGCGCATGGGCGCGTTTCCATTCGCCGGCCGCGTACTTGTTCGCTTCCGCGAGCGTCGGGTAGATGTGGATGGTGCCGAGGATCTTGTTGAGCCCTAGTCCGTGGCGCATCGCCATCACGTATTCGGCGATCAGGTCGCCGGCGTGCTCGCCGACGATCGTGACGCCGAGGATCTTGTCCTTGCCGGGCACGGTGAGCACCTTGACGAAGCCATGCGCCTCGCCGTCGGCGATGGCGCGGTCGAGATCCGCGATGTCGAAGCGGGTGAGTTCGAAGGGGATGTTGCGCGCCCGGGCTTCCTGCTCGTTGAGACCCACGCGTGCCACTTCCGGGTCGACGAAGGTCGCCCACGGCACCGCCGAATAGTCGGCCCGGAATTTCTTGAACGGTGCGAACAGCGCATTCACCGACGCATACCAGGCCTGATGGGCGGCGGTGTGGGTGAATTGATACGGACCGGCGACATCGCCTGCGGCGTAGATGTTCGGAAAGCTCGTCTGCAGGTATTCATTGACCTCGATCGTGCGTCCGGTCGGAATGCCCAGTTCCTCCAGGCCGTAGCCCTTCAATTGCGCGGACCGCCCGACGGCAACCAGCAGCACGTCGAAGGGGATGCGGACGTCCTGCCCATTGTGTCCGGCAATCAGGATCTTCTCGCCATTCTCGACGACGAAACGCCGGGTGTCGTGGCCGGTGCGCAGGTCGATGCCTTCGGCGCGGAAGCGTGCCATCACCATCTCGGAGACCTCCGCATCCTCGCGCGGCATGATCCGCTCGCCCTTCACGATCAGGGTCACCGCCGCACCGAAGCGGGCAAAGGTCTGCGTCAGTTCGGAACCGATCGGACCGCCGCCGAGCACGAGCAGGCGGCGGGGCAGGGCGCGCAGGGTCCAGATCGTGTCCGAGGTGTAGTAGCCGACGTCCTCGATGCCGGGAATCGGCGGCACGTGGGGGCGGGCGCCGGCCGCGATGATGATGCTGCGCGTGGTGAGCGTCTCGTGCCCGCCGTCGTTACGTGCGATTTCCACTTCCCAGGGCGAGACGATCTTCGCCCGGCCCTCGATCACCTCGACGCCAAGCCCGGTGTAGCGCTCGATCGAATCGTGCGGCTCGACGGTCTTGATGATCGAATGCACGCGTTCCATCACGTCGGCGAAGTCGAACTCCGCGCGGGCGGAGCGAATGCCGAATTCCTGCGAGCGCCGCATGTGCGACAGCAGCTTCGCCGAGCGGATCAGCGCCTTCGACGGCACACAGCCGGTATTCAGGCAGTCGCCGCCCAGCTTGTGTTTTTCGACCAGGGTCACCTTCGCCTTCACTGCGGCGGCGATGTAGCTGCTCACCAGCCCGGCCGCGCCGGCACCGATGACCACCAGATTGCGGTCGAAGTGGGCCGGCTTCTTCCAGCCGGCGTAGATTTTCCGCGCCTTCACCATCTCGACGAGCTTCTTCGCGATCAGCGGGAATACGCCGAGGAGTGCGAAGGAGGCGAGCAGGGCGGGCGAGAGGATGCCCGACAGCGAGTCGATCTGTGCGAGCTGGGTGCCGGCGTTCACATATACGACGGTGCCGGCGAGCATGCCCACCTGGCTCACCCAATAGAACGTCCAGGTGCGGATCGGCGTGAGCCCCATCACCAGGTTGATGACGAAGAACGGAAACACCGGCACCAGGCGCAGTGTGAATAGGTATAGGGCGCCTTCCTTCTCGATCCCCGCGTTGATCGCGCGCAGCCGTTCGCCAAAGCGCGCCTGCACCGTATCGCGCAGGATGAAGCGCGAAGCGAGGAAGGCGAGGGTGGCGCCCAGCGTCGAGGCGAAGGAGACGATCAGCAATCCTGCCCACAGCCCGAAGATTGCGCCGCCGGCGAGCGTCATGATCGCCGCGCCGGGCAGGGACAGGCCGGTGACTGCGACGTAGATGACAAAGAAAGCCGCCGCAGCGGCGAGGGGGCGCGCATCGCGCCACACCTCGATGGCGGTCTGCTGTGCCTTGAAGAACTCGAGGCTGAGGTAGCGGTCGAGATCGAAGGCAAAGAACATCAGTGTTGTCAGGGCAATCGCAGCGAGCAGGAGAAGTCGGTTCGTTTTCATCTTGTATAGACCCATGTGGCGTAGCTGGCGCAATTGCCCCTCCTGACTTGGTCGCGGGAGATCCTCGATTCCTTACACCTTCGCCGTGGCCTCAAAGGCCCAAACCCCGACGACGCCTCGTGCCGATCCAGATGCCGGGGAGCACCGCCGCGAACCACAGCCAGCCGTGCAGGCTGGTGGAGGCGATCCCCGAAAGGAGAGCACCGATGGTGCAGCCGAAGCCGATGCGTGCACCGTAGCCCATCAGCAATCCGCCTGCGACGGCGGCAATCGTTACGCCGGCACGCAGATCAATGCGGACAAACCAGCGACCGGCTGCGAGCGCGGCGCCGGTGGCGCTCAGCACCAGGCTGGCGCGCGTGCGAGATCAGGGTCTAGCAGATCGCCCTGGTCGG
Organism: Azoarcus sp. CIB; assembly: GCF_001190925.1. Classification (NCBI taxonomy): domain Bacteria; kingdom Pseudomonadati; phylum Pseudomonadota; class Betaproteobacteria; order Rhodocyclales; family Zoogloeaceae; genus Azoarcus; species Azoarcus sp. CIB. The sequence goes on along the minus strand of NZ_CP011072.1, from coordinate 2,598,035 downwards.
GTCGGCGCTGCCAAGTGTGATCGTCCGCTGTCTATGTCCGACAGGGTTCAGCGGGAATCCCCTCGTGCAGCTCCGCGAGAGCGCCGCGGGGTTTAGCGTTCGCCGCCAGCGCCTCCCTCGCGCAGTCTCCTGGCCGCCTTGCGGAGAAAGTCCATGTGCTTGCCGTAATTGGTGCAGCCGATGCACATCATCGTGTGCATCTTCAGTGAAAGCCGCTCGCCGAGCGTGAGCTTCCGTTCGTACCCTTCCGACATGAGGCGGGTGACCTCCTTGCAGTTCAGCATTGGATTGCCTCCCCTTGGAACCAGTTATTTTCGAGGCACTCGCGCAGCCCCAGGCGTGCGCGGTGCAGGATGACCCAGCAGTTGCCGTTGGTGATGCCCAGCTGCTGGCAGATTTCCGCTGTCTCGAAGTCGAGGAACTCCCGCATCATGTACACGCGCGCAATCTGGTCCGGCAGGTGATCGAGGCAGGCATCGAAGATCTCCCAGAATTGCTTTTGCGAGAAGGAAGCGTCGGGATCGGTCCAGGTGGCGGGGCGATCGTCGGGGTTCCAGAATCCGCGCTGGTCGAAGAGCGCGTCGAAATTCTTCAGCTCCGCCTGCGGATCGGCCTGTGCGACCAGATCCGTGCCGCAGATTTCGCGCGAGGAGGCGCGGAGGTGGTCGACGATCTTGTGGCGCAGGATGCCGAACATCCAGGTCTTGAAGGCCGACCGCCCGGCAAAGCTCTTGGCGCTGTCCATGGCTGCGATCAGTGCTTCCTGGACCATGTCCTCGGCGGCACCCGCATCGCGCAGCTGCAGTTGGGCAAAGCGCAGCATGTCACGCCGGATTGCCACGATCGACGGGTCGTCCCACAGGATCCTGGTCGCTTCAGCACTTCCGTTCGTCATTGCTCGCTCCTCGTCCCGCCTATTTTTTCCAAGCCATCACCAGCAGACTCGCGAGCAACTCGTGGCCGTGCGCGCCAGAACCGGGCTGCAGGAGAGGGTTGATCCACCTGCCGATCATATGCCTGAAGTTCATTTTGTGGCCTCCTCCCGGATTCGTCGCTTCGGGGGCGCGAAACCTTACGCGTGCGCGGAGTTTCAGATGGATTCCGCGAGAGCTGCGAGGAGGCGATCGACGGAAATCGGAAGAAGGCCGGTTATTTCGAGCGTACGGTTCTCGAAGACGTCGTCGTCCGGACGTGCGTTGGGGTGGGCGGCAATCACCGCATCGCGATGCCATAGCAGCCCCTCGATCCATGGACGATAGAGGCGCAGCATCGCGCTGATCCAGCGGTTGGTCGGCCACGACGGCCAGGCGTGGTCGATCACGAAGCGGTCCAGCATGCCGATCACGTCTTCGGCCGGGTACCAGGTCTCGCCGGTGACCCAGCGGTTGCACGCAAACAGCCCGATGGGTTCGCCCCAAGCATCCATCGAGATCGCGATGAGATGGCTGATCGCCTCATTGCCGGCCGACCATGCTTCGGTGGCGCGCGCAAAGGGCAGGGGGCAGACGCCGTCGGGCATGCCTGCGGCGCGCAGGAAGGTGTGGAAATGCCCATGTTCGAGCTCGCCGCGATGGGCGTGGTAGTAGTACTGCGCGTGGGTCTCCGCGTCGAACACATCGTCGCGCGGATAGTGCTCCATCTCGACGAACTCGCCCTGGTCGCGCAGCACCTCGCCGACCACGTTGAGCCCGACCTTGCTCAGGACGCGGCGGCACTCGAGCACCTCCCGTCCGGCCTGCAACAGCGCGCGGCGGGTCTCGCGGTCGAGGTTCTCGAGTTTGGGCAGGTAGTCGGCAAGGTCCGGGGCGGTCAGAAGTTCGACCGCCCCTTCGTCAGGGAAGGGGGCGGTCGGGTTCCCGGCGGTGTCGGCCGTGCTCACTTCGCCGCGCATGGATTCTTTGCGGCGCATGGATTCTTCGCGGCGCAGGGGTTCCGGGCCGCGCACGGGTTCTTTGCCGCGCAAGGGTTCTTCGCGAGATTGGCCTTGAAGCCCTTCTGCTCCTCTTCCATATAGGCGACCAGCGCCGCAAGCTCCCTGGACTGCCAGTTCAGGGGTTTTCCGGCCATGGGCGTGACGAGGCAGAGTTGCACCATTTCATCGAGGTGAATCTGCTTCATCCCGTACATGCCGTCAGCCATCTCGACCTTGTGCGGGAAGGGTTGCGCGAAGCTCTGCTTGTAGGCGGCGTAGCCGGTGTGGCAGGTGGCGCATGAGGAGTTGTTTGTCGACAGGCTGGCATCGGAGAAGAGCTTCTTGCCAGCTGCCACGAGCTCCGCACGATCGCCCTTGTAGGGCTTGTAGCCGGTGGGCCGCTGGATGGCCTTGGCTGCGCAGGGATTTTTGGCCGCGCACGGGTTCTTCGCCGCACACGGGTTCGCGGCGCAGGGGTTGGCGGCACGCGAAGTGTGCGTGCCCGCTGCGCAGGGGTTGGCCTGTGCGAAGGCCGCGAGCGGCATGCCCAGCGTGGCGCTCAGCAGTCCGGCAGAAATCATCGTGGTGACGGTACGACTCTTCAAAGCGTGTTTCATGGGATGTCCCTCCGTGTGAAGTTGGTGTTTTTTGCCCCACGACCCATCCGGTGAGCGACAGGTCATGCGTGTTCGTCGTAGCAGGGAGCAGCTTCCTTACACGGCCGGCAGGAATTTTTATCGGGCGGGGCGGGCGCAGTAAGGGCGAACCCGGCGCGGCGACTAATGATGTAGAGCGGGCTCGAAAATACCGGCGGATCTTGGTTCGTGCTCATGGTGGCGCTCGCACTCGCACCGATGCCGCTGCTTGGGAACCGACGACGTGCGAGACCTCGTGCGCCTGCACGATTTCGTGCTGGAACTGGTCGGCAGCGGGGGAGCCGACTGGTGGTAGACGGCTTGGCGACCATCCTCTACCCCTTTCATCGGCTGGGCAGGTCCGCAGCGATCAGATTCCGGCGCGACTCGTACAGCACGTAGCCGGAGCGTTCGGCCTGCCGCAGGGCCTCGCGGATCGCCGCACGCCCCTTGGTGTAGCCCGCATCGCGCAGCGTCGCGCGGTAGAACTCGGCGTAGAAGGCGTCGGGCTCGACGCGGATGCGGGCGACGAGCTCGGCCGCGCCGGCTGCAATCGGCTGTTCGTACACGTAGCGGCGCATTTCGTCGGGCAGGATGCGGGTGTCGGAGCGTTCCTCGGTAAGGTCCAGGCTCACGTCGCGGGCGATCAGATGGCGTTCCACCGTCTGCGGCAGGAAAGCACCATCCGGACCGGCCTGGCCGATGTCGACGATCACTTGCGGCGTGATGTAGGTCGGGAAGGCGTGGCCGATGCCGTGGCTGGTGATCGTGAGTTCGGCCCGCACGTGTCTGGTGTCGGTGGCGGGCTGCGAAAATTCGATCGTCAGGCCCGATCTCACCATTTCCGGGTCGTGGATGCCGCGCCAAAGGTGGCGCCGGTCGGGCATGTGGCAGGACTGGCAGGTCTGGTTGTCGCGGCCGTGGCGGCTTGCCCGCCATTCCTCGTAGGTGTTCTCGAGCAGCTTGCCATTGAGGCTGTAGCCGTCGGACTCGAACTGGTGGCAGGTGGCGCAAAAGCGCGAGTCCGTAAAGGCCGGGGCAACCTGCCAGCCGCCGTGGGGCAGGGTGTCGCCCGCCGCCGGAGCGCTGCCGTCGCGCCGCGGCGGACCCAGGCGACGGTGCTCGCGCACATGACAGCCGGCGCAGCTGAGGCCGTGCGTGAAGGCAGCGCCGTCAGGCCGCGCAGAGGGCGTATCGGAGGCGCCGGAAAGACTTTGCTGCAGGTCGGCGGCCTGCTCGGCGAGCGGGGCGTGGCAGCGCAGACAGGCTTGATGTTCCTCGACGGCGTCCGCGTCCATCTCCTGCAACTGGCCGACGAGACCCTGGCCCATCGCCTTGCTGTGCAAGGTGGTCTGCCAGTCGGCGAACTGCTGCGGGTGGCACTGGCCGCAAGCGGCCGGGTCGAGTGAGGCCTCTTGCGGGCTGAAGGCAGCGGGCGCGCTTCCCTGGGGGGCGAGGGGGCGTTGCCAGTGCCGATCCAGAAACGATTCATGATCGGCTGGCGACGGAACGGGAGGCGAGCGGAGATCGGGACCGCAGGCGGTCAACGCGAGCGTGAATCCAACGAGCAACCCCCGAGCGCCCCCGTTCCCGATCGCCATGGCCGATTACCTTGCCGCGCAGGGGTTTGTTGCGCAGGGGTTTGTTGCGCAGGGATTCGTTGCGCAGGGGTTCTTGGCTGCACAAGGGTTCATCGTCTTCGCGGCGCATGGACTCGCCGCACAAGGGTTTGCTGCGGCAACCGGGAGTGCCAGCGCGGCGGAAGCCAAGGCAGCCAGTCCGAGGGAAACGGTCTTGCGGGATAGCATTTTCATCGGGTAAGCCTCTCTGTCTGATGATTGGAACGGCGGCGGTCCGTTATTCGGGATGCAGCATGTGCTCCCTCTGCTTGGTCGCGGTACGACCTCGAATCCTTACAAGCGGGAGCGTTCCCGCCGTCGCCGGCTCACTCTTCGGCACCGAAGGCACATCGGCGGCACGTCCGCCCTCGCGGCCCACTTTCGGACCGACGCCGGCGATGATGGAGAAGGCGATGGCCTCCGGAATCAGCGCCAGCGCGACGACGAGGCCAGCCAGCAGGTCGTTGCGGACGTTGGAGAACAGGTCCTGTCGAAGGGATTTCATTGTCGGCTCAGGGCGAACGGCATCTGCTGTTTCTTCGTCTCGTTTTGCCTCGCCACGCTTGTCCCGACAAAAAATCGATACTTGCGGTTGTAAGGATCGACCCACCAAGCCGACTATTCACCATTAACGACAGAACGACTGCGTCAGGAGCACCTCGAATGCACCCCACCTTTCCGCTGCTCGCCGCCACCGACTTCCCGCGCATCCGGCGCGGGACGATCGAGACGCTGCAGGTGAATCTCGGTTACCGCTGCAACCAGAGCTGCGTGCATTGCCACGTGAATGCCGGGCCGAATCGTAGCGAGGAGATGACCAAAGAGACGGCCAATGCGGTGATCGACTTCCTCGACGCGAGCCCGGCAGTGCGGACGCTCGATCTGACGGGCGGCGCGCCCGAGATGAACGCGAACTTCCCGCGGCTGGTGAAGGCGGCGCGTGCACGCGGCCTGCGGGTGATCGACCGCTGCAACCTGACCATCCTCGAAGAGCCGGGTTACGAGGATCTGGCGCGCTTCCTCGCCGAGATGGGGGTGGAGATCGCCGCTTCGCTGCCGTGCTATCTCGAGGACAACGTCGACCGGCAGCGCGGAAAGGGCGTTTTCGGCGCGAGTATCCGCGGCCTGCAAAAGCTCAACGCGCTGGGTTACGGCTCCGTCGGCAGCGGACTGCTGTTGAACCTCGTCTATAACCCGCAGGGGCCGGTGCTGCCGCCGCCGCAGACGAGGCTGGAGGGCGCCTATCGCGAGCACCTCGGCGCCGAGTTCGGCATCCGCTTCAACCAGCTCTTCACGCTCGCGAACATGCCGATCAAGCGCTTCGGCAGCATGCTGGTCTCGAAGGGTCAGTTCCACGATTACATGCACACGCTGCGCGAGGCGCACCGTGACGACAACCTCGCGGCGGTGATGTGCCGCAGCCTCGTCAGCGTCGACTGGCAGGGCTATCTCTACGACTGCGACTTCAACCAGCAGCTCGACATGCCGATCGCGAGCGAGGCCCTCCCGCAGCTCCACATCCGTGACGCGGCCGCTGCGATGCTGGCCGGCAGTGCGATTCGCGTCGCGGACCATTGCTATGGCTGCACGGCAGGGCAGGGGTCGAGCTGCGGCGGCGCGCTCGCGGACGGCGAAACCGAAGCGGCGAAGTGCGCGGCCTGACGGCCACCCTGCAGGATCCGAACGATTTCGACACTTCGGAGTGATGCGTCATGCATGACATCGTGAAGGACTATTACGGCAAGGCACTGCAATCGAGCGAAGACTTGCGTACCACGGCGTGCTGCGACGCGAGCCAGATGCCGGCGTGGCTCAAGCCGCTGCTCGCTCGCGTGCACCCCGAGGTGCTGTCGCGCTACTACGGCTGCGGGCTGGTATGTCCGCCGCTGCTCGACGGCTGCCGTGTGCTGGATTTCGGCTGCGGTACGGGGCGGGATGTGTATGTGCTGTCGCAACTGGTCGGCGAGAACGGGCAGGTCGTGGGCGTGGACATGACCGAGGCGCAGTTGGAAGTCGCCCTGCGGCACCGGGACCATCATCGCGAAGCCTTCGGACATGCGCGCGACAACGTGGATTTCAAGCTCGGCTACATCGAACAACTCGACGAACTGGGGCTGCCCGAGGCGAGCTTCGACGTGGTGGTCTCGAACTGCGTCGTGAATCTCTCGCCGGACAAGGACGCGGTGCTGAGGGAAGTGTTCCGCCTGCTGAAACCCGGCGGCGAGTTCTACTTCTCGGACATCTACGCCGACCGCCGCGTGCCGGCGCAGGTGCGCAATGATCCGCTGCTCTACGGCGAATGCCTCGGCGGCGCCCTCTACTGGGGCGACTTCATCGCGCTCGCCAAGCGCCATGGCTTCGGCGATCCGCGTCTGGTCGAGGACCGGCCAATTGCGATCACCGATCCCGCGCTCGCCGAGCGGGCGGCCGGCATCGGCTTCCACTCGGCCACTTACCGCCTGTTCAAGCTCGACGGGCTCGAACCGCAGTGCGAGGACTACGGGCAAGCGGTGATCTATCGCGGCACGGTGCCGACGATGGCGCAGCGCTTCCGCCTCGACAAGCACCACGACATCGAGGCCGGGCGCGTCTTTCCCGTGTGCGGCAACAGTTGGCGCATGCTCGCCGAGTCGCGTTTCCGCGAGCATTTCGACTTCATCGGCAGCGTCGAGCGGCACTATGGGCTGTTCGAAGGCTGTGGCAGCCAGATCCCCTTCGACCGGGAAACCATGGCGGGTGCGGGGGGCGCATGCTGCTGAGAGGCATCCGCGATGGCCTGAAGCGACGGGCTCGGCGCGAACGGATGTATTCTCAGGCGCTCGCCCGCCGTGCCGGCAATTCCCGATACCGCGCCATGAAGCGCCGGTCGATGGCGTCCTTCCACCGCCACACCCAGTGGCCGGCGACGCCGAGCGGCCCCCATGAGGCCACCGCGTAACGTTCCCCGGTCGTGATCAGTGCCAGCCAGCGGCGCTGCGGGCGATAGCGCAGGAGCGCTTGACCGAGGGCCGCACGCCGCAGGTTCTCCGCCAGGATCGGGCCCTGGCGGACGGCGAACACGCCGGCCTTCGCGAGCGGCCGGCTTACCAGGCTCGCAACGTCGCCAGCCGCGAAGATGCGTTCGTCGGAGACGGTGCGCAAGTTGTCATCGACCTGGACGAAGCCATCCGGATCGAGCGCCAGACCGGTATCGCGCAGCCAGGGCGCGCCCCCGGCCTGGGTCACCCACACGATCTCGTCCGCATCGACGCTCACGCCATTGCGGGTTTCGATGTGCCCGCCGCGTACGTGGCCGACTTTGACCCCGAGGTGGAGCATGACGCCGCGCTCGGCGAGCGCGCTCATGAAGCGCTCACGGACGCGCGCAGCGTGCGTCGGCAGGATCTGCGCGCTGCTGGTGAACAGGTGGAAGCGCAGCTGATCGGGCTGACGGCCGCTCGCGCGAATCTCCCTGCGCAGGCGGTGCTGCATCGCCAGCAGCAGCTCGACCCCGCCCGCACCGGCGCCGACCACCGCGATCGTCGTGCTCGGCTCGCGGTGCGTGCATACGCGCTGCAACAAGTCCAGCCAGCGCCTGCGAAAGTTGCGGATCGGCTTCACTGGCACGGCCGGCGAATCGGCCGCTGCCACGTCACCCATGCGCGGGGCGGAGCCGATGTTGAGCGAGAGATAGTCGTAGCGCATTTCCAGCCCGGACGCACAGCGCACGGTGCGCGCTTGGCGGTCGATGCCCACGACCTCGTCCTGCACGAAACGGACACCTGCCCAGTCGGCGAGGCGGGGCAGGTCGATATGAATGTCATCGGCTTCGTAGTGGCCCGCGACATAGCCTGGAAGCATGCCGGAGTAGGGCGTTTGCGCATCCGTGCAGATTACCGTGAGCCGCGCCGCCGGCAAGGGCCGCAGTCCGAAGCGGCGGATCACCTCGACATGGCTGTGCCCGCCCCCGACGAGGACGATTTCGGTGGGCGTGCCTTTCTCGGTGTTTTGCATGAGGTGCGCTGTAAGGGTGCGTGGCCGGCAAACGACAAATCGGTAGGAGCGATGACCGCGGCCCCAGCCCGAGCGAGTGGGAACGGACAGCGCGGTCGCCTTGTTCGAGGAGATCGAAGTGGAGAAGTTGCAGCACTATGTCGGACGGCTCGTGCGACTGCGGATCACGATCCCGCGCTCGACGTGTGCGCGGTAATGCGGGTTGTCGAGGCGTGCGAGCAATTCCGGTTCGCTATCCTCGTCGACGACCCGCGCCCGCCCCAGGATCTTCAGGCGCGTCTGGTGCGGATAGTCCATCAGGAACAGACTGACACGATTGTCGCCGGCCAGATTGCCCGCCGAGACGTACTGCCGGTTCCCGCTGAAGTCGGCGAACCCGATCGTGCGCGGGTCGAGCACCTTGAGGAAACCCGTCGGCCCGCCGCGATGCTGGACGTAAGGCCATCCGGTTTCGCTCACCGTCCCCAGGTAGAAGCTGTCGCGCGCTTCGATGAAGGCGATCTCGTGCGGTCCGAGCACGGGGTCTTCCACGACGTCCTGATCGCCACGGGCATACGCATCGCGGCTTCCCATGCGCGAGCCCAGGTGGCGCCCTTCGTGCTTTGCGTCACCATCACGTAACGCTTGCCCTCGCAGTTCTCGGTCGAGGGCGGTGTGGCGATCAGCGCGGCGTCAACGAGCGCGCCGTACCTGAGCAGCAGACTCCTCGATTCCAGCAGGTGGCGCATCGGCGGTAGCGGTCGACGTGATGACACGACTGGGACGTTGAATCGCATTGAGCCGACATTACAAAAATGAAGCGCTTCAAAAAACGGTTTACATTGTCTTGGTACTTATATAAATTCTGATCATCGTTGTTTTGGAAGCGCTACAAAAGTGAGTGGCTGAAGGCTTGGGCTTGAATGCTGGAGCCTCCGGAGAGCCATGTGATTCACAGGATCGACGAAAGGAGAGGTCGGTGTTCAAGAACTTTATCGGCGGCGAATGGGTGGAGGGTGTTGCGATCAACCGCAACATCAATCCCTCGAATCTGGACGACTTGGTTGGTGAATACGCGCGGGCAGACGAGGCGCAGGCGCGGCATGCGATCGATGCGGCATTCGACGCGCAGCAAACGTGGCAGCGCAGCACTGCGGAAGAGCGTGCCGATGCGATGGACCGTATCGGCACGGAGTTGCTGGCGCGGCGCGAGGAGCTTGGCCGACTGCTGTCGCGCGAGGAAGGAAAAACTTTGCCCGAGGGCATCGGAGAAGTGACGCGTGCGGGTCGAGTGTTCAAGTTCTTCTCGGGCGAGGCACTGCGCCTCGGCGGGGAGCGCTTGCCGGCAATCCGCGCGGGGGTGGACGTGGACGTCCACCGTGAGCCGGAAGGTGTCATCGGCATCATTACGCCGTGGAACTTCCCCATTGCGATCCCGGCATGGAAGATCGCGCCGGCCCTGGCTTATGGCAACTCGGTGGTGTTTAAACCCGCCGATCTGGTGCCTGGCAGCGCGTGGGCGCTGGCCGAGATCATCGCGCGTGCAGGCAATCTACCTCCCGGTGTGTTCAACCTGGTGATGGGAGCCGGCTCCCAAGTCGGGAACGCGATGGTGAAGTCGCCAAAGGTTCGCGCCGTGACCTTTACCGGGTCGACAGGCACGGGGCGACGTATCGGGTTGGACTGCATGGAGCGGGGAGCGAAAGTGCAACTCGAGATGGGCGGAAAGAATCCGCTGGTCATCCTCGACGATGCCGACCTCGATGTGGCGGTGTCGGTCGCGATCAACGGCTCGTTTTACTCGACCGGTCAGCGCTGCACGGGTTCGAGTCGCTTGATCGTCGAGGACGGCATCCACGACCGCTTCATCGCTGCGATGGTCGAGAAGCTGTCGGCGCTCAAGATTGATGACGCCTTGAAGCCCGGCACCGACATTGGGCCGGTCGTCTCGCAGGATCAGCTCGATCAGGATCTGTCCTACATCGAGAGCGCACGGTCTGACGGTGGGAGAGTGGTGTTCGGCGGCGATCTGCTGCAGCGCGCGACCGCTGGCCATTACCTGGCGCCGGCGCTGATCACCGATACGGAGAATTCGATGCGCATCAACCGCGAGGAGGTGTTCGGCCCCGTCGCGAGCGTCATCCGTGTCAAGGATTATGAAGAAGCCGTGGCGGTCGCCAACGACACCGTGTTTGGCCTGTCATCGGGCATCTGCACGACCTCGTTGAAGCATGCGACGGATTTCAAGCGGCGATCGACGGCGGGGATGGTGATGGTGAATTTGCCCACGGCCGGCGTCGACTACCACGCCCCGTTTGGCGGTCGCAAAGGTTCGAGCTACGGGCCGCGTGAGCAGGGCAGTTACGCACGCGAGTTCTATACCTCGGTGAAAACAACCTACACGCTGGCGTGAATCCATGAACGAGATTACTGGAACGACGCGAATCTGCGCCATTCTTGCCGACCCGATCCATCACGTGAAAACCCCTCAGGGGATCAACCGTCTGCTGCAGGCGCGCGGGGTCGATAGCGTGATGGTGCCGATTCATGTTACCGCCGGGGAGCTTGCGTCGGTGGTGGCCGGCCTGCGGGGCATGAACAACCTGGACGGCTTCGTTGTGACCGTGCCGCACAAGACCGCGATGGTGGCGCTGTGCGACGAGGTGTCACCGGCTGCGGCGCGAATTGGCGCGGTCAACGTGGTACGGAGAAGTCCGGACGGTCACCTGATTGGCGAAATGCTCGACGGTGAAGGCTTCATCGCCGGGTTGCGGCGGGAGGGAATCGACCCCGAGGGACGCAGCGCGTATCTCGCCGGCGCCGGCGGGGCGGCCAACGCGATCGCGTTTGCGCTGGCGAAGGCCGGTGTGGCACGGCTGACCGTCGCCAACCGCACGACTGCAAAGGCCATCGACCTCGTCGACCGTCTCGCTGCGGCCTACCCGCTCCTGCCCCTTGCCGTCGGGACGGACGATCCGTCAGGTCATGACATCGTCGTCAATGGAACCTCGCTGGGGCTGCGCCCGGGGGATGCGTTGCCGTGCGACGCGCAACGCCTGGAAGCGAATCAGATCGTCGCGGAAATCATCATGCAGCCGGCCGACACGCCATTGCTGCTGGCCGCCAAACGGCAGGGCTGCCGCATTCACTACGGTGCGCCAATGCTCGCGTGCCAGATCGAGCTGATGGCTGCATTCATGGGGATAGCCGAGGCGGTGGGGGCATGATGGAAGACTTCTCGATTGAAGCATTGCGCCGCATCGTCGGCGAGCGTGGCGTCATCACCGACGAGGCCGATCTGGCGCCGTTCTGCACTGATTGGCGAGGCATGTTCAAGGGCAGGGCACGGTGTGCGGTGTTGCCGCGCTGCACGGCGGAGGTTGCGGCGGTGGTGCGACTGTGCGTGGCGGCCGGTGTGCCGATCGTTCCGCATGGCGGTAACACCGGTCTTTCGGGCGGGGCGACGCCTGACGCCAGCGGTGAGCAGGTGATCCTGTCACTGTCACGCATGTCGGCGATTCGCAGCCTTGACGTCATCGGCGAGACGATGGAAGTCGAAGCCGGTTGCATCCTGCAGGTCGCCCAGGAGGCGGCTGCCGACGCGGGTCTGCTGTTACCGATTACCCTTGCGGCCGAGGGTTCGGCACGCGTCGGCGGCATCCTGTCGACCAATGCCGGGGGCACCAATGTGTTGCGCTATGGCATGGCGCGCGGGCGGGTGCTCGGGCTGGAGGTGGTGACGGCCGACGGCTCGATCGTCAGCGGCTTGCGACAGTTGCGCAAGGACAATGCGGGGTACGACTGGAAGCAGCTGTTCATTGGTACCGAAGGCACGCTGGGCATCATTACCGCGGCGGTGCTGCAGCTTGCGCCGAAGTCGCGGCAGCGGGTGACGGCGCTGCTGGCCGTGCCGTCCGCGGACGATGCGCTGGCGGTCCTGCGTCTGGCACGTCAGGCGATCGGCGAGACGCTGAATGCGTTCGAGCTGATGTCAGGTCCCGCACTCGAGCTCGTTGCACGCCACGTCGGACTGACGACGCCCCTGGCCCCGGCCCCGTGGTATGTGTTGCTGGAGGCCAGTTCCTCGCTGCCGTCGCTCCGAGATGCAGTGGAGGAGATGTTGGCTGACGTGCTTGAGCGAGGCGCGGCGAGCGACGGAGTGATCGCCGAGTCCGAAAAACAAGAGCGTGAGCTATGGCACCTTCGCGAATCGATCACCGAGGCGGAAGCGCGCGAGGGGCGTTCGATCAAGCACGACGTGTCGGTTCCGATCGCCCTCATTCCGGCCTTTCTGCGAGTTGCCGACGAGGCCGTGATGAAAGCGTTTCCGCAGGCGCGCATCAACGCATTCGGCCACGCCGGTGACGGCAATATCCACTACAACGTGATCATTCCGCCTGACGCCGACAGTCAGGCCCTGAATTGCCTCGTCCATGACCTTGTCGTCGCCCATGGCGGAAGCATCTCAGCCGAACACGGAATCGGCCAGTACCGGGTCGATGAGTTACACCGCTGTCGGTCGGCTCCGGAGCTCGAGCTGGCCCGGCGCATCAAGCTTGCCCTCGACCCGGCCGGGTTGATGAATCCGGGCAAGGTGCTTCCTCAAACAATTGTCACCGGGTGATGATGCCATGGACCAATTTGACTACATCATCGTCGGCGGCGGGACTGCCGGCTGCATTCTGGCCAACCGTTTGACCGCATCGGGGCGCTTCCGCGTCTTGATGCTCGAAGCCGGTGGCGAGGCACGCAGCATGTGGATTCCCATCCCGGCCGGCTTCAGCAAGCTGCTGACCAATCGCAAATTCAACTGGTGTTTCGAGACCGAACCCGAGGACAACACGCTGCGCCGCAAGATCGCCGTGCCACGTGGCAAGGGCCTCGGCGGATCGACCCTGATCAACGGGATGATCTACGCCCGTGGTCAGCCCGAGGACTATGATGCATGGGAGCAAGCCGGGGCCCGTGGGTGGGGAGCGCGTGACGTCGAGCCGTATTTCAGGAAGCTCGAAAGCTACCAGGACGGCGACGAGCGGCGAGGCCATGACGGCCCGATGAATCTGTCACGCGTGGATGAGCGCTTTCCGATCGCCGATGCCTTCCTGCAGGCTGCGCGTGAAGACGGGCATGCCCTGAATGAGGATTACAACGCCGGCCGGCAGGACGGTTTTGGCTACTATCAGGTCGCCCAGCACCGTGGCCGTCGCTGGAGTGTCGTCGATGGCTACCTGAAGCCGGCACGCCGGCGTGGCAATCTGTGCATCGTGACCAATGCCCATGTGCTTCGCTTGAATCTTGACGGTCGGCGTTGTGTCGGTGTGACCTATCGTGTGGGTGAGCGGGAAGTCACGGCGCAGGCGAAGGTCGAGGTGATCATGGCTGCCGGTGCGGTGCAGACGCCGCAAATTCTCGAACTCTCCGGTATCGGCAGGCCTGCGTTGCTGCAATCACTGGGGATTCCGGTGCTGCACCCGCTCGCTGGCGTTGGCGAGAACTACATCGACCATTTCGCGACGCGAATGAACTGGCGCGTCAGGAATACCGTGACGCTGAACGAGATGGCGCGCGGATGGCGCCTTGCGCTGGCGGTGGCCGAGTATTTCACACGCCGTACGGGCATCCTGACGCTGGGGACCGGCCTCGTGCACGGTTTCGTGCGGACTCGGCCCGAGCTGCCGACGCCCGACGTGCAGTACTTCTTCGTGCATGCGAGTTACGCCAACGCGGCGGAACGGATCCTCGACCGGGCGCCCGGCATGACGATCGGCGTGACCCAATTGCGCCCTGAGTCCGTCGGCAGCATTCACGCCCGCTCGGCCGACCCTCACGCTGGCCCGGTGATCCGCCCGAACTTCCTCGCGTCCGAGCTCGACCAGCAGTGCATGGTGCGCGGCATGCAGATCGCACGACGGATCGTCGGTCAGCCGGCGCTGCGAAAGTACATCGAGCATGAGATGAGTCCCGGCAGCGACGTCGTCACCGATGCCGACTGGCTCGAGTTTGCGCGTGCGAACGGCCAGACGATCTATCACCCGATCGGCACCTGCCGCATGGGAGAGGACGACGACGCAGTGGTCGACCTGCGGCTCCGTGTGCGCGGGCTCGCCGGACTACGCGTCGTCGATGCCTCGGTGATGCCCAAAATGGTATCCGGGAACACCCAGGCGGCCGTGATGATGGTGGCGGAGAAGGCGGCGGACCTGATTCTGGAGGATGCCGGCCGCGGCTGACTCGCGCGCCGCACCTGGCCGCACCCTCGCCGCGTTACTGTAGCGGGGGAGGTGCGGCGAGGCTCTCGCGCTCGACGATCTGCGTTAACAGCAGGGGTTCGTCACCCAGCGGCCGATCCTCGATCAGCGCGACGATCTTGTAGGCAGTGTGCACCCCGATCTCGGTGATCGGGACGCGCACCGTCGTGAGGGGAGGCGTCGCGATGCGGGCGAATTCGATGTCGTCGAAGCCGGTCACGGACAGGGTTTGCGGAACCTCGATGCCCCGCAGCCTGCATTCGTGAAGTGCGCCAATGGCGTGCAGGTCGGTGCCGCACATCAGCGCCGTTGGCCGGTCAGCCATCTGCCACAGCTTGGCAATTACCTCACTCCCGCCTTCGAGCGAGAACGGGGCTTCGATGATCCAATGGGGTGGCACCTCCAGTCCTGCTTCGCGGATCGCCGCGAGTGCGCCCGCGATTCGAGCGCGGGCGCGCTCGTTGTGGATGGTCGGCCCGCCACACAGCGCGATGCGCGTGTGGCCTTTCGCGAGGACGCGTTTCGCCATCTCGTACGCGGCAACGTGATTCGAGAAGCCGACCTTGTGCTGATAGTCGCTCTCATCGACCGACCACGTCAGGACGTAGGGGAGATTGCGTTGGCGGATCAGCCGGAACACTTCTTCATCGTGGTCCGCACCGACCAGGATGATGCCGTCGATGCTGTTCTCGACAATGGCTCGCACCACATTGATCTCGCGCTCGACGCTGTATTCATGGCTGCCGATTACCAGTTGGTAGCCCACGCTGGACAAGGTCTGCTGCAGCGAGTCGACCGAGTTGGCGTACATCGGATTCTTCAGCGTCGGATAGATCGCAGCAATCGTGTGCGTTTTGCGCGATGCGAGGGCCCTGGCGGCGCCATTCCGCACGTAGCCAAGCTGCGACACGGCGGTCATGACCTTGGTCAGCGTCTTCGCCTTCACTGCTTCAGGTATCGACAGCGCGCGCGACGCACTGCCCAACGATACGCCTGCGAGACGTGCAACATCTTCTAGGGTGGCGGGTCTGGTCTGTTTTGGCATTGCCTTGTTCAGCTGGTTTTGTGGAGGTCCACCGTGGCTAAGTAACGGCTGTTACTTTGCCGCGAAGATGCCTTCATCTACGCTGTGATGATATCCCGGAAAATTCGTTCCAGGCATCAAATTAAAAAAATGAAGCGCTTCAAAAAAAGGTGTGCTAATCTCTTCATACGTTGAAGCACATGCAAGTTCACACTATAAAGCGCTTCAATTATTGAGTGCCGCGAACATCGGGAAATCTTAAGGAGGAGACGTTGATGAGAACATTTGCACGGAAGTGTCTGTCGCTGTGTGCCGGGTTCGGCATGTCGCTGATTGCGGCCGGTTCGGTTGCTGCCGCCGATCTCAAGGTCGGCGCGTTATACCCGTTCAGTGGCGGCCTGGCGCTCCTCGGCAATGAGAGCTACCGCGGTCTTGAACTGGCGGTCGAGGAGCGTAACGCCGCAGGCGGCATCAACGGGCAGAAGATCGCGCTGGTGAAGGCGGATGCCGTGGATGCGAACCAGGCGGTCGGGGAGGCGCGCCGGCTGACTTCGGTCGAAGGCGTCGCGGCGATCTTCGGCAGCTATTCTTCGGCGCTCGCTTTTGCCGCCACACAGGTCACCGAACTCGCCGGCGTGCCCTACTTTGAACTCGGTGCGGTCTCCGACTCCGTGACCGGACGCGGTTACAAGTACGTGTTCCGCAGCAACCCGACCGCGAAGAACTTCGCGGAGGGGATGGTGGATGCGGTGACGCACGTCATTGCGCCCGCCCTGAAGGTCGATCCGAAATCGCTGAAGATCGCGATCATCCATGAGGACAGCCTCTACGGCACGACCATTTCCGGATTCCAGAAGGAGAAGGCGGCGCGCGACGGGCTGAACGTCGTCGAGATCCTGCCGTATTCGGCGAAGACCGTCGATCTGTCTTCCCTGATCCTGCGCTTGAAGGGGGCGAAGGCCGACGTTGTCATGCAGACCTCCTACCAGAACGACACGATCCTGTTCTTCAATCAGGCCAAGGCGGCCGGCTTCAAGCCGAAGGCCATGATCGGCGCCGGTGGCGGCTACTCGATGGCGGATACCGCGACCGCCTTGGGCGAAACCCTCAACGGTGCGTTCAACGTCGACTTCACGCAGTATGAAACGCGTGAGGAAGGGGCGCCCGGACTGAAGAGTTTCGTCGCCTTGTACACCAAGCGCTACGGCGCCGCGCCGCGCTCGGGCCATAGCCTGACGAACTACGTTGGCGCGAAGGCCTTCCTGGATGTGCTGGCTACCGCAGGCTCGACCGACAAGGACAAGATCCGCGGGGCCGTCATGGCCTACAAGAAACCCGCTGGCTCAACGGCAAGCGGCTGGGGGTTCGAGTTCGGCGAGGACGGACAGAATCGCCAGGCCAAGGCCAACCTGATGCAGTGGCAGAACGGCAAGCTGGTCACGGTATTCCCGAAGGAAGTGGCTGTCAGCGAGCCGGTGGTCGGACGCTGACCGGATAAACCCAGGTTTCGACGTATCGACGGGCTTCCGGTCGATACGTCGGGACAAGGAGCCGAAATGGATATCTTCCTTCAATTGATCGTAAACGGCCTGTTGCTCGGTGGCGCCTACGCGATCATCAGCATCGGCCTGACCCTGATTTTCGGCGTGGTACGTGTCGTCAATTTTGCGCACGGCGAGCTGTTGATGATCGGGATGTACGCGGTGTTCCTGGCCTCGCAGCAACTCGGGTGGCATCCGTATGTTTCCGCAATTCCGGTTGCCCTGATGCTGTTCGTGACCGGCGCGGCGATTCAGCGTTTCGTCATTCAGCCGCTGCTCAAGGCGGATCCGCACATTCAGATCTTTGCGACCGTTGGCGTCTCGACGGCCCTGCTTAATCTGGGTCTGCTGATCTTCGGTGCGGACGTCAGGCAGATCTCGCCGGGGTTCGGTGCGGAGAGTTTTCAGTTGGGAGAGCTGAGTATCGTCAGCGGCCAGCTGGTGACCTTCCTGATGTCCATCGCACTGGTGGGCGGCCTGCACGTGTTCCTGCAGCGCACCTACGTCGGGCGGGCCTTCCGCGCCGTGTCGCAGCACCGCTATGCAGCCAGCCTGATGGGCGTGAATGTCGACCGGATGTACGTCTACGCATTCGGCCTCGGGGCCGCATGCGTTGGGCTCGCCGCGGCCCTGTTGTCGACGCAGTACCCGGTGTTCCCGACCGTTGGCAGCTATTTCACGCTGACGGCATTCGTCGTCGTCGTGCTCGGCGGCATGGGGAGCCTTTACGGCGCGCTGATCGGTGCGCTGCTGATCGGACTGGTCGACAGCCTTGCGGGTTACTACATCTCCCCCGACCTGAAAGAGGTCGTCTATTTCGTCATCTTCATCCTCATTCTCGTGGTTCGCCCGACCGGCCTGCTTGGCCTGGGGCGCGGATCGGAATAACAGGAGTGCGCACAATGATTCCGAATCTGCGTCACCCACGAACGTACGTGAGCCTGCTGGTGTTGTCGTTGCTGGTGCTCGTGCCGCTCGCGTTCAACTCCCCGTTCGTCTATCACCTGTTCGTCCTGATCTGCGTCTACGGCGCGCTGGCGACGGCATGGAACCTGGTCGGCGGCTATGCCGGACAGATGTCGCTGGGCCATGCCGTGTTTTACGGCGTAGGCAGCTACACGGCCGTGCTGATGACCATCAATTTCGGCGTGACGCCGTGGATCGGCATGTTCATGGGCGCTGCCGTGTCGGCCGTGCTTGCTGTTGCCATCAGCTATCCGACCCTCCGGCTGCGCGGACCGTTCTTCGCACTGGTGACGATTGCGATGCTCGAGGTGGTCAAGCTGCTGGTGGTCCACCAAGGCAACTGGACCGGCGGCTCGGCGGGACTCAGCGTGCCGCTGAACATCGGCCTGCCGTGGATGATCTTTCGCGAGAAGCTGCCCTACCTGCTGATCGCGTTCGGCTTCCTGCTCGCCACATTGTGGGTTGCATGGTATGTGCGCCAGTCGCGCCTCGGCTTCTACCTCGTTGCCGTGCGCGAGCGCGAGGATGCAGCCCAAGCCGTGGGCGTCAATACGACACGGGTGAAGATCATCGCCGCCGTGATCTCCGCAATCCTCACCAGCATGGTGGGCAGTTTCCACGCGATGTATCTCACCTTCATCGAACCGTCGGCCGCCTTTTCGCTGGAACTCTCCATCCAGGTTGCAATGTTCGCGCTGATTGGCGGACTTGGCAGCGTGGCGGGCCCGCTGGCCGGGACCGTGCTGGTGCTGCCGGTCGCGGAACTGGCGCGCGGTTGGTTGAGCAGCCTCGGTAGCGGGACGCACGGCTTCATTTATGGCGTCATCCTGGTGGTGGTCGTGCTGACCATGCCGAGAGGTATCGTCGGCCAGTTCGGCAACCGTGTCCGGGAACTCGTCGACCGCCTGCCTCAGTTGGGGACGATCACCGAGCCTAAAGTGACGTCGCTGCAGCACCACGTTGCGCGTCCGCCGCAGGGCGAGCCGATCCTGAAGGCCGAACATCTCAAGAAGAATTTCGGCGGACTGAAGGCGACCGACGACGTGTCGCTGACGCTGCATTCGGGCGAAATCCTCGGCGTCATCGGGCCCAACGGTGCGGGCAAAACGACGGTGTTCAATCAGCTGTCAGGTTTCATCCGGCCCGACAGCGGTTCGGTGACGATTGCTGGCGATGGCGGCGGTTGGATTAGTCCGGCCTCACCGAATGCGTTTGCCCGAGCAGGAGTGGGCCGCACGTTCCAGATCGCGCAGCCGTTCTCCGGCCTCAGCGTGCTGGAGAACATCATGCTCGGCGCCTTCATGCACACAAAGAGCCGTGCCGAGGCCGAGCAGGTTGCTCGCGAGGTGGCCGATCTGACGGACCTGAGCGCGTTGCTCGGTACCGAAGCGAAGAGCATGACCGTCGGCGGCCTGAAGCGCCTCGAGGTGGCACGGGCGCTCGCGACCCGGCCGAAGGTGCTGCTCCTTGACGAAGTCATGGCCGGGCTTAATCCGTCCGACGTCGAGAAGGCCATCGCGATGGTGCGCAGGATTCGCGACGCGGGGGTGTCGGTGCTCCTCATCGAGCACCTGATGCAGGCGACGATGGCATTGTCCGATCGCATCCTGGTGATCCATACCGGCCAGGTGCTGACGAGCGGCAGTCCGCAAGAGGTCGTGACCAATACCGAAGTCATCCAGGCGTATCTCGGCAAGGGCTATGAAAGCGCAAAGCCCGGGACGGGCGGTAGCGAACGGCAGCATCGGGCGACGAAGACCGACGCCATCCGGGTGCAAGACGGCAAGGGGTATCAAAGTGCTCAAAGTGCATGATCTGAGGGCCGGCTACGGCAAGAGCGAAGTGCTTCGCGGCATCTCGTTCGAAGTGAATCGAGGCGAGGTCGTCACCATCGTCGGCGTGAATGGTGCGGGCAAGAGCACGACGCTGAAGACGCTGTGCGGCGTCGTGCGGGCACAAAGCGGCAGCATCACCTTCGATGGTGGCGACATCGCGAACCGCCCCGCCAACGAGATCGTCGAGCGGGGGCTGACGATGATCCCCGAAGGCCGGCAACTGTTCCCGTTCCTGACGGTCAAGGACAACCTGCTGATGGGCGCCTACAAGAAGGCAGCCCGCTCGACGGTCGCAAAGCGGTTCGATGAAGTGCTCGAGATGTTTCCGCGCGTTGCCGAACGCCTGGCGCAACACGCCGGCTCCTTGTCGGGGGGCGAGCAGCAGATGGTTGCCATCGCGCGCGGCATGATGGCTTCCCCAAAACTGTTGATCTTCGACGAACCGTCGCTGGGCCTGTCGCCGCTGCTGGTCGAGATGATGTTCGAGATCATCGAGAAGATCACGGCGCAGGGCATCACCGTGTTGATCGTCGAACAGAACGTGTTCCACACGCTGAAGCTCGCCGACCGCGGCTACGTTCTCGAGAACGGAGAAATCTCGCTGAGTGGCACCGGTCAGGAGTTGCTCGACAGCGACCACGTCAGACGAGCCTACCTCGGCATGTAAGCGATCCCGGGCCGCCGGCGTTCCTGCCGGCGTCGCTTGCCCAATCAATTCAGGAGATGTTGCCTTGAAACGAATCGATCATGGTTCGGGCGGCGCTGCGGACGTGCTCCGCGTCGTCGATGATGTGTGTCCGTCACCGGCTGCTGGCCAGGTGTTGATCGAGGTGCATTACGCCGGCGTCAATCGCCCCGACGTGTTGCAGCGATCCGGATCGTATCCGCCGCCGACCGGCGCGTCACCGTGGCTTGGGCTCGAGGTGTCGGGAGTCATCGTCGCCGTCGGCGAGGGCGTCACACGGTGGAAGCCGGGCGATGCCGTATGTGCGCTCACGCCGGGCGGCGGCTACGCCGAATTCTGTGTCACCGATGCGCGCCACTGCCTGCCGATTCCGGCGGGCGTGACGATGTTGCAGGCCGCGGCGCTGCCCGAAAACTACTTCACCGTGTGGGCGAACGTGTTCGACCGCGCCGGTCTGGCTGCGGGCATGTCCTTGCTGGTCCATGGCGGATCGAGCGGCATCGGCCTGACGGCGATCCAGCTGGGGAATGCCTTCGGTGCAACGGTGTATGCCACCGCCGGGAGCGGGGAAAAACTGCAGGCCTGCGTCGCGGCAGGCGCGACGCGGGCGATCAATTACCGCAGCGAGGATTTCGCCGAGGTCATCGCGCGTGAAACCTCCGGCCGCGGCGTCGATGTCGTCCTCGACATGGTCGGCGCCCCCTACGTGGAAAGGAATCTCCGCTGTCTCGCGCTGGAGGGGTGCCTGCTCCAGATTGCGTTCCTCGAGGGCAGTCATTTCGATTTCGATGCGACACCCATCATGTTGCGGCGCCTGACGCTGACCGGTTCGACGCTCCGGGCACGCAGCGACGACCAGAAAGCGGATATCGCACGCCGGCTTGAAGCCACGGTATGGCCGCTGATCGAGCAGGGCAGGTGCCTGCCGGTCATTCATTCCGTTTTCCCGCTGGAGAATGCGGGAGCCGCGCATGCGCTGATGGAGAGCAGCCGGCATATCGGAAAAATCATGCTTTCAGTAAAGGAACACCCCAATGAGACACGCTGACAGGACCGTACTGGTAACCGGTGGAGGGGGGGGCATCGGCGCCGCCATTGTCGAGCGCTACCTTGATGAAGGCGCGGCCGTGGCAATCGTCGATTTCAATGCGGAAGTCGGTGAGCGTTACGTTGCGGAGCTCGCGGATCGTGGGCACAAAGTGCATTTTGTGGCCGCCGACGTATCCGATTTTGCAGCGTGCGAACGCGCCTGTGCATCGGTCGAGGCAGCGTTGGGGCCGGTTGATATCCTCGTCAACAACGCCGGCATCTCTCCCAAGCACGATGGTCAGCCGATGCCGATCCATCGTATGGATCCCACCGAATGGCGCCAGGTCGTGGGCGTGAACCTGCATGGCGCCTTCAATTTCTCCCGCCTGCTGACGGCGGGAATGATCGAGCGCGGTTATGGCCGCATCGTCTCGATGTCCTCGGTCGCCGGCAAGGCGTACCTCGGCGACATCGTCGCCGCGCACTACAGCACCACCAAGGCCGCGCTGATCGGCTTTACGCGGCATCTGGCCGGCGAACTCGGACCGCATGGCATCACGGTCAATGCGCTGGCGCCCGGCAGGATTGCGACCCCGATGGTGCGCACCGTGTCGGACGCCGCAAATCGCGGTGTCGTCGAGATCACTCCGCTGCGTCGCCTCGGCGAACCGTCGGAAGTTGCGGACGTGTGTTGCTACCTTACGTCCCCCCAGGCGAGCTTCGTCACCGGCCAGGTGATCGATGTCGCTGGCGGCTGGCTGATGACCTGAGGCAGGAGATACTCATGGCCAATCAAACCGGTTTTCCCCGCGTGCGGATGCGCCGCATGCGTAGGGACGCCTTTTCCCGGCGCATGATGCGCGAATCCAGACTATGTGCGGATGACCTCATCTACCCGGTGTTCGTGCTCGACGGGCAGCAGCGCCGCGAACCGATCGTGTCGATGCCGGGGGTCGAGCGGCAAAGCATTGATGGCTTGCTCAAAACCGCCGAGCGTGCCGTGACACTGGGTGTGCCGGCGCTCGCGCTGTTTCCGGTGATCGACCCTGCACTGAAATCACCCCGGGGCGAAGAAGCCTACAACCCGGAAGGCCTCGTGCAGCGCGCGGTGCGGGCAATCAAGCAGGCGTTTCCCGAACTCGGTGTGATCACGGACGTCGCACTCGATCCGTACACCAGCCATGGCCAGGATGGGCTGATCGAGCCGTCCGACCCGAGACAATATGTCCTCAATGACGAAACGCTCGAGGTGCTGGCGAAACAGGCACTGAGCCATGCGCTAGCCGGTGCGGACATCGTCGCGCCGTCGGACATGATGGACGGCAGGGTGGCGAGAATCCGCGCCGAGCTTGACGGCGCGAACCAGATCCATACCCGGATCATGGCCTACTCGGCCAAGTTCGCCTCGGCCTTCTATGGCCCGTTCCGGGATGCGGTGGGGTCGGCTGCGAACCTCGGCAAAGGCAACAAGGCGACCTACCAGATCGATCCGGCAAATAGCGACGAGGCGTTGCGCGAGGTCATGCTGGATCTCGCCGAAGGCGCGGACATGGTGATGGTGAAGCCGGGAATGCCCTATCTGGACATCGTGCGGCGCGTGAAGGACGAGTGTCGTGTTCCCCTATATGTCTATCAGGTGAGCGGCGAGTACGCGATGCTCAAGGCCGCCGCCCGTAACGGATGGCTGGACGAACAGGCGGTCATGCTCGAAAGCCTGCTGGCCTTCAAGCGCGCCGGGGCGAACGGGATCCTGACCTATTTCGCGCTCGATGCTGCCGAACTGCTCGCGGACTGACGACCCATTGAAAGCCCCGATGTCCGCAGCCCCGGCTGCGGATGCGATTGCAAACGAGGAATGCCATGAAAAAGACTTCGATTGATCTGATTCTGAACGAGCATCGGGCCTTCGAGGCCGTTCTGACGGCGCTGCGTGAATTTGTGGACGGTATCGCCGCAGGCCGCTACACGGCCGACTTCGGACTCCTTGCGGCGATGATCGAATATGTCACCGAGGTTCCGGAGCAGGTACATCATCACAAGGAAGACGAATACCTGTTCGCCCGGCTGCGTCTGCGCGCCCCGGATGCCGGGCCGCTTATTGACGAATTGATGCAGCAGCACGCGCGTGGCCCGAAATTGACCGCCGAGCTGGAGCGGGCGCTGATTCATTATCGCAATGCCGAAAAGGCAGGACTCGACGCCTTCCACCAAAGGGTGAATGAGTATGTCGACTTTCAGTGGCAACACATCCTGAAAGAAGAGCGCGAATTGCTTCCCCTGGCGCAGGAGCGGTTGCTTGCGGACGACTGGGCAGTCATCGATGCCGCCTTTCTGACCAACCACAACCCCTGGCGCGGGGTCGAGGACGAGTATGCGGCCTTGTTCGAAAAGATCGTCAGTCTTGCGCCTGCGCCGATCGGCCTTGGCGGCTCCACTGCGAACCAGGATTTTCGGACTGCCAACTGAACTGTGAGAACTTCCGGAGGATTATTTGTGAAGATCCTGGTACCCGTCAAACGCGTAGTCGATTACAACGTCAAGGTGCGAGTGAAGGCGGACGGCACGGGCGTCGATATCGCGAACGTGAAAATGTCCATGAACCCCTTCGACGAGATCGCCGTCGAGGAAGCCGTGCGGCTGAAGGAAGCCGGCATCGCGACCGAGGTCGTGGCGGTGAGCTGCGGTGTCGCGGCCTGCCAGGAGACGATCCGCGCCGCGATGGCGATCGGCGCCGACCGCGGCATCCTCGTCGAGTGTGGTGAACTGAGCGACACCGAGCTGCAGCCGCTCGCCGTGGCGAAGCTGCTGAAGGCACTGTGCGACAAGGAACAGCCGACGGTCGTGATCTGCGGCAAGCAGGCGATCGACGACGACTCGAACCAGACCGGCCAGATGCTGGCCGCGCTGATGGGCTGGCCGCAGGCCACCTTCGCGTCGAAGGTCGCGCTCGGCGACGGTGCTGCCACCGTGACGCGCGAGATCGACGGCGGTCTCGAAACCCTCGAGATCAAGCTGCCGGCGGTCATCACCACCGACCTGCGCCTCAATGAGCCGCGTTACGCGACGCTGCCGAACATCATGAAGGCGAAGAAGAAGCCGCTGGACATCGTCAAGCCGGCCGATCTCGGTGTCGATGTCGCGCCGCGCCTGGCGACGCTGAAAGTGGCCGAGCCGCCCAAGCGCAGCGCCGGCGTGCGCGTTGCGGACGTCGCGCAACTCGTCGACAAGCTCAAGAACGAAGCGAAGGTGATCTGAACATGGCGATCCTGGTTATTGCAGAACACGACAACGCGAGCCTGAAGGCCGCGACCCTCAACACCGTTTCGGCCGCGGCCAAGCTCGGTACTCAGTTGGCAACTGAGGTCCACGTGCTGATCGCCGGCGCCAACTGCGGCGCGGCGGCCGAGCAGGCGGCAAAGGTCGCGGGCGTCGCCAAGGTGCGCGTTGCGGACGCCGCCCACTACGACTCGCAGACCGCCGAGAACGTCGCCGCGATGGTTGTCGCCAATGCTGCAGGCTACACCCACATCCTCGCCCCCAGCACCGCCAACGGCAAGAACGTCGCCCCGCGCGTCGCCGCGTTGCTCGATGTGGCGCAGATTTCCGACGTCACCGGCATCGAGTCGGCCGACACCTTCGTGCGCCCGATCTATGCCGGCAACGCGATGGCCACCGTGAAGTCGGCCGACGCCGTGAAGGTGATGACCGTGCGTACGACCGCCTTCGAAGCCGCCGGCCAGGGTGGCTCCGCTGCCGTGGAAGCCGTCGCTGCCGGTGCCGATCTGGGTCTGACGACCGTCAAGGGCCGCGAACTGACCAAGAGCGCACGTCCCGAACTCGGTGCGGCGAAGATCATCGTTTCGGGTGGTCGCGGCCTCGGTAACAGCGAGAACTACCACAAGCTGCTCGAGCCGCTCGCCGACGCCCTCGGCGCCGCGCTGGGTGCTTCGCGCGCCGCGGTCGACGCGGGCTACGTGCCCAACGACTACCAGGTCGGGCAGACCGGCAAGATCGTCGCGCCGCAGCTCTACATCGCGGTCGGCATCTCGGGCGCGATCCAGCACCTCGCGGGCATGAAGGATTCCAAGGTGATCGTCGCGATCAACAAGGATCCGGAAGCACCGATCTTCCAGGTGGCGGATTACGGCCTGATCGGCGACCTGTTCGAGGTCGTGCCGGAGTTGGCGAGCGCCCTGCGCTGAATCCAAACGGGCTCGTTGCGGCCCACATTTCCCCTCCGATGACGATGTGTCGCTCTCCGTTCTGATCTTCATCGGTTTGCGCCGGCTCGGTGAAGGATGCTTTACCGGGCCGGCATCTATCTCGTCACTGAAGAGTCGGTCGATCAAGCGGGGGGCGGAAACGCTGTCCTAAAAAAGGGGCCAACAATCTGGCTAACCAACTCGACCAAGAGGTGTCGCCATGAAGACTGTTCGATGAGGCGCCGCGAGGGCCGATTGGATCAGGCACGCTTGGCATCAACGTCGAGGGCTCCCGCAGCGTCGTTGATCACGAACAGCAGGGGCGACGCAGGATCGAGGCGCGGGATCGACATCGCGGAGCGCTGCGCGCTGTCGGCCCCCGACGACTCAGGCTGCGAACCCTCATTCATGCCGCAACAGATCGCCGAAGACAACGTGCTCGCCGTCCCGGCGATCGGCGCCAGGCGCGTCGTAGAGCACCAGCCAGCTGGGCTTGCCACCGGCGATCGCGGGCGGCAGGTCACAGATCGCCTCGGCGCGGTTCGTGCCGCGCCCGTGGGGCAGCGAAACCGACTCCGTCAGCGCCGTTTCGAAACGCACCGGTTCCCGGTTGGCTTTCATCGTGGGTCTGGCGAGCGGCCACTTGAAAACACGGATATCGCCGTTGAGCACCATCGTCGGACCGGCGAGGATATAGAGATCATCGCCAGAGAAGTGCAGGTCGCGGACGCCCAGGCCGTCGAGCTGCAGGAAGTGCTTGCGCAGCAGCGTGCCGCTGTCGTCCAGCGGTGCCAGGTGCAGTTGATCGCCGCGCGCCTCGACCGCGATCTCGAGCAGCGCCGACCAGCCGCGCAGCACCGGGCCGCGCAGGCCGAGCAGCAGCCGGCGTCCGTCCACCGCCAGGCCTTCGATGTCGAAGCCGTTGTCCTTGCCCGGGATCGCCATGTAGGGGCCGAAGTGAGGGTCGTCGGCTAGCGCGCGGGTGAGCACGTTCGCCTGCGAATCGCCCTTCAGCCGCAATGCCCGCCGGCCGTCCTGAGCCTTGCGCACCAGGCAGGGCTCGCCCTGGGCGTCGGCTTCGATGGGCAGACACGCCAGCAGGCGGCGGTTACTGTCGAGCGCCACCTTCCCCAGCCGCTTGGCGTTGTCGGCGTGGTCCCGGTCCGGCTTGGCGTTCTTGCGCTTGAGGCCATGCGAACCGACCACCCACAGGTAACCATCGGCCACCGCCATGCCTTCCAGGTCGGCCTCTTCGTCGGCCGCACCGGGCAGGTCCAGCAGGTCGGCCAGCGGGAAGTCGCGGGCTTCGCCAAAACGCAAGGCCTCGCGGCCTACCGCGTCGAGCCGGCGCAGGCGGTCCAGGCCACAGGCTTCGTCGCCTGCCACCCAGAGCCAGTCGCCGGTGAAGGCCGCGCCCGACAAGTTGTTTTGAACCAAGGAGCCGGGAGCGAACTCCATACGAACGGCGTTTGGGTTTCGGGTGTTGGGCATAGGACGTTCTCCGGAAGATGCAGCGCTCGATGAGGTCTGCGGATTGGAGAGAATGCGAGCCGCGGCCGCAAAGAAGGCAAGTTTGCGACTGAATCGCTCCGGGTTGTTGATTCCCTTAACCTGCAGGACCACATCACTCCACCGTGTCGGCGCCTTTCTTCTTGATGGCAATCAATGAGAATAGTTTGCGTCTCCACCATTCTTGTCCATATTCCCGGGCCCCGGGACGATCTTGGGAGCAAAGCATGGTGAAGAAGCTGGATGGCAAGGTTGCCGTGGTCACTGGCGCCAGTAGCGGAATCGGGAAGTCGATTGTCGAGAAATTTGCCGGAGAAGGTGCCAAGGTCGTCGCGTTCGCCCGCAATCGTGCTGCCTTGCAGGAACTGGAAGCGGCCTATCCCGGGCAGGTCAAAGTCGTGGCTGGCGACGTGACCAGATCCGAAGACCTGAAGCGCCTCGTTGACGAAGCCGTCCAGGCATTTGGCGCCGTGGATATCGTCATTCCGAATGCAGGAATCGCGCGAGTCGTCTCGTTCGAGGCCAGCACCGCCGAAGCCTTCAATACGCAGTTTTCGGTCAATTTCTTTGCGGCCGCGGAAACCGCCCGCCTGTTCATCCCCCATATCCGCAAGGGCGGATCGATTCAGTTCATCACCACTTTCCTTACCCAGGTCGGCTTCCCCGGCCTGGCTATTTACAGTGCGAGCAAGGCGGCGCTGAAATCCCTGTCCCAGACCCTGGCCGCAGAGCTCGCGCCACAAGGCATCAGGGTCAATTCGATCGCGCCGGGGCCGATCGGGACACCGCTCTGGGGAACGGTCGGGCTGCCGCCTGACGTACTCGGTGCGGTTGCCGAAAAGATCACTTCGCGGCTCTTGCCGGGTGCCTTCGGCCAACCGGAAGACATTGCCGAGACGTCCGTTTTTCTGGCCTCTGACGCCGCCAAAAACATTTACGGACAAGAGATTGTGGTCGATGGCGGCTATACCGTCGGCTAGCGCGAGGCGCTTGTCGAAACCGCTCTCGTGAACTGCAGCGCCAGCGACGGCGGAAGGGCCGACGCTGGCGATTGCAGCAGTCGGGGAATGAACAGCGTCACGGCGGGCCGCGTACCGGGATGAGTGGGGCGGGGGCGGGCCATACGCCGCGCTCGACAAGCCGCGCGCCCTCGAACACCAGCCAACTCTGCGCGCCGTAGTGAGGCAGAGGGCGCAGCAACGCCCGCAGCGATTCCGCGTCCCGAGCCGAGACGACCGCCACCGGTGCGCCGGCCGGAGCCGCGACGGTCCACACCTGGGCGCTGCCGCGACCGGCCAGGCGCTCGGGCCGGGGCGGCAGGCCCGCGCGTTCCAGCGCAGCATCCACGTCCGCGTGCAGACCGGCCAGCAGCACCGGCCCGCTTCCCTTGGTCATCTCGCCCGGCGCGATTGCGTGTGGGCTAACTTCGAACAGGCGCTGGGCCAGCGCGACGCTCGCCTCACGCACGTCCGCCGCCGCGGAGGCGTGTGCCAGATAAGGACTCCGGGCAATGACCCACTGCCGCAGGATGGGCGGCAACTGTTCCTGCCCGAGCAGGCGCCAGACCTGCAGCTCGGGGTCCAGACGCACGCCTGTGGGCATCGCCCCTACATCTAGCGTGACCGCCTGCCGTTCCCTGTCGACGTCGATCCAGCGCATCTCCGCGCGGTCGGGAAAGACAAGCTGCACGGGAAGGTGCAGGGCATAGGCCGGCGCGTTCTGCTCCACCGCGAGTGTCAGTCGCGCGCTCGCCGCCGTGTGGCGTACATCGGCTGCGGTGATCCTGACCGCCGGGCCGCCAGCACGGTTGATCCACTGCTTGAAGAAGGCATCCAGAGACCGACCCGAGGCGCGCTCGAAGGCCGCCTGCAGGTCGCTCCATGAGGCGGTGCGGAACTTCTGCGACTGCCAGAATGCACGGATGCCGCTCCGGAAGGCCTCCGCGCCGATGGTGTCGCGGAGCATCACAAACAGCATCGCCGCCTTGCCGTAGCCCACCGCGGCAGCAGCGCCGTGGGTGCGGGAGCGGAAATCGGCCAGCGACTGGTGGTCACCCGCGGGTACGGCGGCGAAATCGCGCAGCCATCCCAGCCGCATCGCGCCGGCCGCCTCGGCGGACTCCGATGCCTTGTAGGCGTAGTCCGCCATGAAGGTGGTCAGCCCCTCCGACCAGTTGCCGTGAGCATAATCGACGTAGACGCCGTTCCCCCACCAGTTGTGCAGCACCTCGTGGCCGAGCGAGGTCGCGCGGATGAACGGCAGCTTCAGCACGTCGGCGCCGAGGTAGGTCAGCGTCGGCATGCCGAACCCGGTCGGCAGCGGGCTCGCCACCACCGAGAACTCGGTGAAGGGATAGGTCCCGATCTCCTCGCCGTAGCGTTCGAGGTAGCGCTGGCTGTCGTCCAGATAGCCCTCGGCAAGGCCGGGGATGGCGTCCAGATCCGGGAAGAAGTAGGTGCGCAGGCGCACCGGCTCCGCTGAGGCTCGCGGCATCACCTTCTCGCGGACGACCCAGGGGCCCGCCATGAGGTCGATGCCGTCGGCGGGCTGCGCGAATTCGAAGCGAGCCCGGTAGCGGTCCGACCCGTCGCCAGGAAGTTCTTCGGACTTCAGCCGCCCGGCCACCAGCGCCCGCTGGTTCCCCGGTACGGTCAGTGTCACGTTGTATGCGAACAGCGCCGCCGGCCGCGGATACCACCCGCCGCCCGAGGGCAGGAAGCTCCCTTCCGCCGAGGCCACCGGCGACAGCCCTTGGACCACGTCGCGATGATCGAGCGTGCGGTCCAGGGCGGGCAGGGTGCCGGCATATTCGAGATGCAGCCGCTCGGCGGCGGGAGGCAGTGCCACTTGCCAGGTGCGGATGAAACCGTGGCGTCCCGCCGGGCGGACTGCCACGGGCTTGCCGCCCGCCGTGGCAGTGGTCACTTCCAGCGCCTCATGCAGCTCGAAACGGAAATCGCGGGAGGCTGGGGACAGGTCGGCCTGCACTGCGAGACGGCGCGTGGCGGGATCGAGCTCGATCGCGAGATCCAGGGTCCGGGTCGCCGCCCGCGCCGCGGAGGGGAAAAGGAACAGGACAGGGAGCAGGGCAGCGAGCAGGACAGACGCGAGGGCTGACCCCACCCGCGCCAGGGAACCCGTCCTCACGGCGCGGGGGGGAATTTGACGACGAGATCGAGCGTCTCGTCGCCGCGCTTCACGCGCATCGGCAGCCAGGTTCCCGGCGGCTGCGCGCGCACCGACGCGATCACCGCCCGCAGCTGCTTCGCGGGCTGCCCCGCCACTTCCAGCAGACGGTCGCCGTTCTTCAGGCCTGTCTTGTCGGCCAGGCTTCCGACGGTGACGCTGGCGATGCTTACGGTGCCGCCGTCCTCATCCAGCCGCACACCGAGCCGCGGGGGCTCCGGCGTGGCCGCCGCGTACCTCGGCAGCGCG
The DNA here is from genome assembly GCF_001190925.1 of Azoarcus sp. CIB. NCBI lineage: Bacteria > Pseudomonadati > Pseudomonadota > Betaproteobacteria > Rhodocyclales > Zoogloeaceae > Azoarcus > Azoarcus sp. CIB. Next base: position 2,567,423 of record NZ_CP011072.1, on the reverse strand, counting down.
AACACGGCGTCCGCCAAGCCGGTACGAACATCCTCGCAGTTGAAGTCCGCCGGCACGGGGAGCAGGGTGCCGATGCGGGTCACGCCGAGGTCGCGCAACTGATGGGGCACGCCATGGCCGTAGCGGATATGGCCGCTGCCCATGACGCCCACCACCAAGGGCTTTTCCCCCGCCGGTCCCGCGGACAGTGGCCGCGCCAGGGCCTCGGCCATCGCCCGGTCCCAGGTGGTCTGCGCCTCGACGAAGTGGGCGAATGCCGCATCGCTGCGCGCCGGCTTGTCATCCGCCTTGCCCTTCCGGGCCGGGTGTTCGCGATACACCTGGAACAGAACGTCGCGATAGTCTTCGGCCGGTGCCGCGGGGCGGCCCACGCCTTCCCGCTCTGCCGCCGTGATCGCCTCCCAGCCCTTATCGGCGATGGTGCGGGTGAGCTGCTGGTCGACGTTCAGCGCGACCATGCGGATGCGGTTGATGCGGGCGAACTCGAACAGCGGCAGATACAACTCCGCCGGCAGGTTCCAGACCTTGCCCCACTGGGACTGCTCCAGAAACTCCTTCACCGTGAGCTCCCCGGCTACCCAACGGTCCAGCGCCGGCTGTACGCGGCGCGGGAACATCTCGAATCCCATCACCATGTTCGGCCGCTGGACATGGAGCGCGGCGAGCGCCTGCAACTGCCAGCGGTGATGGTCGTGCTCGTCGTGGAGCTCCCCGAGCAGCACAACGTCGCGCTTCGCCATTTCCGTCAGCAGCGGCAAAGCGCCCGTGACGCGCGGCCGCTCCCCGTCAAGGCTGTTCCAGGCGGCAGGCGCGAGACAGGCGGAGGCGGCCGTCGCGGTGGGGATTTCGCGGGCGGCTGCCCCGTCGTCGAAACCGGGTGCCGCCAGAGCGATGGCGGCCGTGAATAGTCGAATGAGGTTAGAGGTCATCGCTTTCCGAGAGTGCGGTGGCATATCTCCGATTGCATCGTGGGCGCTGAGTTCCCGGAGGGGTAGAGCTCCGGCATGCGTCTGGCGTCACTTCGCTGCCCTGGCAGGGTTCGCCCGTGGGCAGGGCAGGGGCAACTCGTCAGCCAGCCGTTTCAGCCAGCGGGTGTTCGAGGAAGAAGCGCAACATGTGCTCGGCCGCGTCCGGCCCTTTGGGATCCGTATAAGAGCCGCGCGCACTGCCGCCGGACCAGGCATGGCCGGCACCGTGAATCAGCCAATGTTCGGCGATAGATGGGCCGTCGAACTGATGATAGAGGGTGCGGGTATACGCATGCCCCTGCGGCACCTGTCCGTGTTCCACCGTGACGCGCGCGTCGGGCGCGGCTTTCGCTCGCTGCGCCGCGCTGGGCGGCATGCACTGCGCGATCACCCCGTCGCCGTTGCCCGGATGGACCGTGGTGTCACGGTCGCCGTGAAACACGATCGCCGCCACCGGGGGCGCACCGGAAATCGCCTGGGCTGCGCCACCTGGTGACGAGGCACGGCCTTGTTGCATGGCCGCCAGCGCGGACGGGAGATCGCGCGCCACGGCGTGCGGTAACCCGGAATGGATCCCGACTGCCGCGTAAAGCTCCGGGTAGCGGACCGCCATCGTCATCGCCATCGCGCCGCCCGCCGAAAGTCCGGCGACGTAGATGCGGCGCGCATCGACCGCATGGGTGCCGCTTACCTGACGTGTCATGCCGGCGATGATCGAAGGCTCGCCCTGGTCGCGCTGCTGGTCGCTTGCCTTGAACCAGTTCCAGCATTTCGACCCGTTCGCGCCCGAGTTCTGGGCCGGGTAGAGAACGAGGAACTGCTGCTTTTCGGCGAGCTCGTTCATTTTCGTGCCGGCGGCGAAATCGTCGGGGTCCTGCGTGCAGCCGTGCAGCATCACGACGAGCGGCAGCGGCTGGCCGCGATAAGCGCTCGGCACATACAGCTTGTAGCTGCGCGCCCCGGCAGGATTGGAATAGGACGCGGTGACGAACTGCGCGCCTTCGGGCAAGGGTTGCGGCACGCCCTTCGCCATCGGCTGCCGGAGTGATCCCTGCAGGGATTGCAGGTGCTCACGCAGCCTGGCGGCGTCGAATCGTGACCAGACCGGGCCACCCTGCGGCGCGTGCTGCGACTGCGGGGCGGGATCGGGCTGGACGTCGACGATGATGAAGTCGGCGTCCGTCGCCTCGGCGGCGCGCGGCCTGCGTTCAGCGCGATGGGGGGCGGGCTCCGCGTCCATCAGGACGACGTCACCGTCGATCACCGTCTCGTTCGAGGTCGATCTGCTGGCGGGCTCGTTCCCGTGCCCGCCGTGGAGGGCGCGCTGGATGAGCGTGGTCGCCTCGAACAACTGCCCGGCGCGAGTCAGACGCAGCGCCTCCAGCATTGCGGAATTCATCGGTGCGTTCATTACGGAATCTCTCCTGTGCGCTGGCGCTCGATCGGGATCGACCGGGGCCGCGCGTGACACGCTGTGGGTCAATGGATGCGATCAGCCAAGGCGGCCTTGACCGCGGCGCTGGCATGAAAGGCCCCCAGCACGACGATCGAATCGATCGTGGCGAGGGCAAGTTCGGGAGACACGTCGGTTGCGATGGTGGCCAGGCCCAGCACCTGGATCTGCAGTTTCTGCCCGGCCGCTTGCAGGGCCTCGAGATCGGCGCGCGTGTAGCGCTGGAGCCCGAGGACAAATGTCTTGCGCGCCACCGTTTCCCTGACCACCTCTGCGTGGGTGGTCAACTGATTGCGGATTGCCGTACGGATCAGGTCGGTGCGGTTGGAATAGAACCCTTCCTGCACCAACAGATCGATCTGCCCGAGGTCGACGACACCGAGGTTGATCGTGATCTTTTCGCTAACCTCACCGGCTTTCTGGCGCAACTCGTGGACGCTCATCACCATCTCCTTACCATCTGTATGGATGGTAGTGTAGGCGAGGGAGGCGTCCTGTCAAGCTGCGGATCAGGAATGGGGCCCGGCGGAAAGTCCTATACTGTTATCTTCGCAATCGCCCGACGGCGCCGCCAGTGACCGCGCATCCTATCCGGACAAGAGGCAGGAAGATCATGGGCAGATTAGCGCCACCTGAGGCCGTACCTGTGCAATGGCACAAGGCGGTACCACGGAACGAATTCACGGCCGATTCGGTTCAGACACGGCCTCGGAATCCGGTGTCGCAAGTCGACGTCGCCGCGCTGATCGACGTCGAATCGCTGCGTACGTTTCTCGACGGGCTGTCCGATCTGGTCGGCATCGCCACGGCGTTGCTCGACCTCGACGGCAACATCCTGCAGAGCGCCGGCTGGCAAACGGCCTGCACGGCCTTCCATCGCGCGGTTTCGGGTTCGGGCGTCAATTGCACCGAGAGCGACCTCTTTCTCGCCAGCCATCTGCGAAAGGGCGAGTTCGTCGATTACAAGTGCAAGAACGGATTATGGGACGTCGTTACGCCCGTATTCGTCGGTGAGCAGCACCTGGGCAATCTGTACTGCGGCCAATTCTTCTACGAAGACGACGTCGTCGACGAAAGTTTCTTTGCGTCCCAGGCCGAGCGTTTCAACTACGACAAGACCGCGTATCTGGCGGCCATCGCCGGCATCCCGCGCTTCAGCCGCGAAAAGGTGCGCAGCGTGATGGGCCTGGTCGTCAACCTGGCTGCCTACCTGTCGCATCTGTCGCTGACCAATCTGCGACTGCAAGAAAGCCAGGGGCGCATGGAAGCGCTCATCAATGCCTTGCCCGACCCGGTCTGGCTCAAGGATACGAACGGCGTGTACCTGTCCTGCAACAGGGCGTTCGAGCGCCTGGTAGGCAGTACCGTCGGTAATGTCGTCGGTCGCCGCGACGACGACTTCTTCCCGGCCGAACTGGCCGAATTTTTCCGCGGCAAGGATAGGGAAGCCATCGCCGCCGGCGAACCGCGCCGCAACGAGGAGCTGGTTCCGGCGGCCGACGGCAGGCCGGCGATCCTGCTGGAGACCGTAAAGGCGCCATTGCCCGGCGCGGATGGGGCGCCGGCCGGCGTCATCGGGATCGCGCGCGACATCACCGAGCGTAAACGGGCCGAGGACCGGATCCGTTTTCTCGCCCACCACGACGGACTGACCGGCCTGCCCAACCGCAGCAGCCTTTACGAGCGCATGGAGCAGAGCATCGCCATGGCTCAGCGATGCGGCAAGGCGATGGCCGTCATGCTGATCGACCTCGACGGCTTCAAGTCGATCAACGACACGCTCGGCCACCACGTCGGCGATCGACTGCTGATCGAGGTCGGAAAACGCCTCGAGCACGCCGTGCGGCACAGCGATATCGTCGCCCGGCTGGGCGGGGATGAATTCGTCGTCGTCCTGAGCACGATCGAAGACATGTCGGATGCGGCCGAGGTCGCCGGCAAGATCATCGATCAGGTCGCCGCGCCTTATCCGATCGTCGACCATGAGTTGCGCACCTCGCCGAGCATCGGCATCTGCTTCTATCCCGACGATGCGATGGAAATCAACGAGCTCGTCAGGAATGCCGATATCGCGATGTACCGCGCCAAGGCGGCCGGCCGGTGCAATTTTCAGTTCTACACCGAGGAGATGCGGACGGCCGTCGCTGAGCGTGTAAGGGCGGAGAAGGCGCTGGAGGTCGCGCTGACCGAAGGACAGTTCGTCCTGCATTACCAGCCGCAGATCGAGCTCGACAGCGGCCAGCTCGTCGGCGTCGAAGCCCTGGTGCGCTGGCGTCATCCGGAGCGAGGAATCATTCTCCCGGGCGACTTCATACCTCTAGCCGAAGAAACCCGACTGATTCTGCCGCTCGGGAAATGGATCCTCGAAGAAGCCTGCCAGCAGCTCAAGCGCTGGCACGACGCGGGACTGAACGAGCTAAAGATGTCGGTGAACTTGAGCGCGGTCCAATTCCAGGAAAAGGACTTGCCGGACCTGGTCAAGCAAGCCGTGGAGCGTGCCGGAGTGCCTGCCAGTTGCATTCATCTGGAGATCACCGAATCGATGGCGATGCGGAATCCGCAGCAGAACATCGTGATGCTGAATGCGCTGACCGATCTAGGCGTCAAGGTGGTCCTCGACGATTTCGGTACCGGCTACTCATCGCTCGCCTATCTGAAGCTCTTTCCCATCGACATTATCAAGATCGATCGCTCATTCGTGACGGATCTCGAGACAGACGAGAACGACGCAGCGATCTGCGAAATGACGATGCTGCTGGCGCGAAAGCTCGGCCTGCAGGTGGTGGCCGAAGGGGTAGAGACGGAGGGTCAGCTCAATTTTCTGGGGAGCATCGGGTGCCAGAGGATTCAAGGGTATTTTTTCAGCAAGCCCATCGCAGCCGAGCAGATCGAGGAATTTGTTGAAGGCTTTCGGGCGCCGCGGGTGGAAGTGGAGCGTGGCTAGGCTGCCCGGATCGGGGGTGCGTGGCTGAAGTCGCGGCGAAGGGCAAAGTGGCTGGCTCGTTGGGATAGGGATCGTGGGCATTGCCTGCAGCCGCCGACGATACTAGAACGGTGGAAAGGCTTCGCTTCTGCGCGGAGGCGTTCGCCAGCAGGTTTTTTGGCTGCGGCGGAACCTGTCGTCTGCGCGGTGTCTGTGCACCTATCAGGTGCCTCAGGAGAGCGAAGATGGCCAGCAAGAACACGATTTGCCTGTGGTACGACGGCACCGCGCTGGACGCAGCGAAGTTCTACGCCGAGACCTTCCCGGACAGCGCGGTGGGCGCTGTCCATCGTGCCCCCGGCGACTATCCGGCGGGCAAGCAGGGCGATGTCTTGACGGTCGAGTTCACCGTGATGGGGATCCCTTGTCTCGGGCTGAACGGAGGCCCGGAGTTCAAACACAGCGAGGCTTTCTCGTTCCAGGTCGCGACCGATGACCAGGCCGAAACCGACCGTCTGTGGAGCGCGATCGTCGGAAATGGCGGCGAGGAAAGCGCATGCGGCTGGTGCAGGGACAAGTGGGGGCTGTCCTGGCAGATCACCCCTCGCGCGCTGATGGACGCGATCACCGATCCTGATCGGGCGGCGGCCAAGCGGGCGTTCGAGGCGATGATGGGGATGACAAAAATCGATATCGCTGCGATCGAGGCGGCTCGCCGCGGTTGAATCCGGGCGTCCGCAGCATCACTTCGCCCGGATCAAAGCGCGAAGCAGCCCGCGTTCGGCGAGCGCTTCGCGCATTCTTCACCGCATGTCGAAGGCTTCCTGATGGAAGCGGAAGCGGCCGAGCCAGGCCCGTGCAAAACCGCTTCGCAGCTGCTCTGCAAAGGCACGCGGGCCGCAGAACCACACCTCCACCCGCTGACTGCGGTCATGCAAGCTCGCCAGCCTTTCGGCGCTCAGGGCGCCATCTCGAGCGGTGTCATGAACATGCAGCGTGACAGACGGCAGGTCTTGGCATAGCGTTTCCAGTCGGCCCACGAACGGGTCGTCCGCGCCGGCGCGGGTGCAGTAGTGCAGGTCGGCAACCGGCGCTGCGGAGGGATTTCCCCGAAGCGCGTCGAGCCAGGCGAGGAAGGGCGTGATGCCGATTCCGCCAGCGACCCAGATTTGCCTCGCCTTGCGGTCCTGACGCGCCAGTTCGAAGCGTCCGTATGGGCCTTCGACGGTGACGGGTTGGCCGACAGCGATGCGGCGCGAAAGCTCACGAGTGTAGTCGCCGAGCGCCTTGATCTGGAACCCCACGCTGCGGTCTCCCTGGTCCGCGCTGGCAATCGTGAATGGATGCGCGCCCTCCAACCGATTGAAGGTCACGAACGCGAACTGCCCCGCCTGGTGTCCGCGCCAGTTCCCGTCGAGGCGACAAACCACTTCGGTCACGTTCGCCGCCGGCGAGGCCACTGCGGTCACGATACCCCGGGCTTGCCGGCCGCGGCCAATGCGCCCGGTCAGGGACCAGACGGCGGCGAGCGTGCCGGCGGCCAACGCCATTGCAAGCAGCAACCCGGTCGGCTCGCTCCAGTAAGTCGTCGGCGCCAGCACGGCGGCATGAAAGGCGAGCATCAGGTACAGGACCGGCATCGCGCGGTGAATGTGGCGCCAGAATTTGTACGGAAAGCGCTTCCACAGCGCCAGGACGATCATCGCGAGGACGAGGTAGATGGCGAACTCGCCGAGTTCCTCCCCGGCATCCCGGAGCGTATCCAGCACGCCTGAGACGTCCTCGTCACCCGCGCGGCCGGCTTCACCGTACAGTGTCTCGATCACGTCATCGGCCATCTCGAGCAGCCAATGCAATGCTGCGAAGCCGGCGGCCAGAATGCCCGCCCACTTGTGCAGTCGGTAGGTGCGGTCCATGCCCCCGAGCAGGCGCTCGGCCCAGAGCGGTCGCGCCGCCATCACCATCGCGAGCGACATCAATGCAATCGCGAGCAGGCCGCTCAGGTAGAGCCCCTGGTCGTAGACGACCCACGGCAGTGATCCCGGACCCGCACCGTTCACGACAAGGCCCCAGCCCCAGGTGCCGGCAACAATGGCGATCAATGCAGTCAGTGCGGGAATCATGCGCGTTCTCCGGCGGGTGGGGGATGTCCAGCGATGGGAGCAATCAGCTCGGACGATGGCCTACTCCGCCCGAGGCAAGCGTCAGGCCAAGTCAAGATTGCTTCCTTGCCTGCCGCGATCGCATGGAACACAACACATTGTGCGTACGCAGATGTGAATCGATTCTGAACGGCGCGCGAGCTGAGATTGCTTGCCGTCGCCGGCCTGACGCTGAGCGCCGTGCGGACCCTGCGCACGGGACAAGATTGCCAATCGAAAGAACGCAGTCGCAATTCCGGAGGGCGCTTGGTTCTTCTCGCTTCAGGCATTAAACGCCGAAATGAAAGCGAACCCGCTCTTCGAGCAGGCGCCGGACATCCTCCTCGTTACACCGGCCAAGGCAATTGAATACCTCGCGGGCAATGGGGCGGAAGGCAGTCATCACGCGCGGGTCGAAATGGCTTCCGGTGTCCGCCTCCAGGATCGACATCGTTGCCTCGAAGCTCATCGGCTCTTTGTAGGGGCGTTTTGAGCTGAGCGCATCGAAGACGTCCGCCACGGAGAATATGCGGGCGGAAAGCGGGATTTCGTCACCCGACAGTTTGCGCGGGTAACCCGAGCCGTCCCACTTTTCATGATGGGCCGCGACGATCGCATTCGCGTCCTCCAGCCATCCGATGCCGGAAACAATCTCCTCGCCATGCGCCACGTGCGTGTGCATGATCTTGCTCTCTTCGGCGTCGAGCTTGCCCGGTTTGAGCAGAATCGCATCGGGAATGCTGATCTTGCCGACGTCGTGCAGAAAACTGCCGACGATCAGGGACTGCATCGCCCTGCCGGCCAGGTCGAGGCGTTCGCCGATGCGCGCAGCAATCCAGGCAACCCGGAAATTGTGGGCCCCGGTGTCGGAATCCCGCATCGCGACGGCACGCCCGAGCGCTTCCATCATCGAGAGGTGCGAATCGAGGATTTCGCGGGCCTTGCGCTCATTGTCGGCGGACAGGCGCACGACGACGGGATAGATTGCGCTGCCGCACAGCACCGCGGCGAGCCCGACCATCAGGGCAGCGCTGAGCGCGTCCGCACGCAACTGCTCGCGCTGCCACGGGGGGACGACGCGGACACCTTCGAAGTATCCAGTGATCCGATCCGCGTCGGCGGCCCCTCGCAGTGGCACAAAAACCCGCAACGCCCAACGCTTGTCTTCAAGTTTGAAGCTCTCGTGAAAGCCGGCACGGTAAGTGGGACGAGCGTGCGAGGGGAGTTGTTCCTCAACCACCTTGCCCTCTTCGGTCATTGCGTGTGCGAGCTTGACTCCCTCCTGATCGTAGATTTCAGCAATGTCGAAGAGTCCCCCTGCAAGGACATCCGCCGCCTTGCGGGCGTTGTCCCCTGCATCCAGGCCGGTGAGGTCAATAGCGCCGAAATGATGCAGAAGACGGCGTGACTCGTCGATTGCAAGCCATACCGTTCCATCCTCGGCACGTTTATACGTGACGAACCACGCGACAGGACTGGCCAGCGCGGCGAGCAGCGCGCTGACGACCGCAATCCGTGCCGCGGTTCGCTTGTTGAACGAGTTCATGTGCTGCTCCCAACGAGTGGCAACCCAACCCGCGACGAGACTGACCAAGAATCTTCGCGTTCTCGAGTGGTGGTGCGCGTGGTGGACTGCTGTGATCTCCCTGTAGGTTAGTCACTCCGGGAGAACACGGTCAGGGAGACGCCGAAGAAATCACTAACGCGCTGCCGTTGGTCCTCCGTCACGGTATGCGGTCCAGCGCCTCCCCGACAGGGCGAGCGCATACTCCCCCTATGTCGGTCGTGTCACGCCCGGTCTTGGTCCTCCGCGTGGATGTCAGGGACCCTTGTGTGCGCTGCCAGACAGACGCCCCCGATCAAATCGAATATTGATAGCGACATGGCGGGCGGCGCGTCCGCGATCCTGGCGGATCGCGAGCCGCCGGCGCGGTCCCGGATGATGCGCGATGGCGTGGATCCGGCCTGACAAGCGAGGAGGATTCCATGCTCTATACCATTGCAGTCGTGCTGCTGGTCCTGTGGCTGCTCGGCCTGGTGAGCTCGACCACCCTGGGCGGCTTCATCCACATCCTGCTGGTGATTGCGATCGTGGTTGTATTGATCCGGCTGATCAGCGGACGTGGTGTGTAGCCATGCGACTGCTCACGCGCCACGTCGTGCATAGCCTCCGCTGCGCGTGTTGCGGCCCGGTTGGCGAACTCGGGTGTCGCCGCCATTGAACCGCGGGCTGACGGCATGAGGAAGGCGCAATGCCGCATTCGGTGATGCACAATCCGAGGCAGAACCGTGTTCTGGCGGCCTTGCCCGTGAAGGAGTACGCCCGGCTGGTCGACGACCTGGACCTCGTCACCTTTACGCCTGGCGAGGTGCTCTACGAGTCGGGTGACCAACTGGCGTTCGTCTATTTCCCGACGACATGCATCGTCTCGATGACCTTTTCGACCCGGGATGGCTCATCGACCGAACTGGCGATGACCGGCAATGATGGCCTGGTCGGCATTCCGCTGGTGCTGGGTGGCGAAACCACGATGCACACGGTGACGGTTCAGAACGGTGGCAGTGCCTATCGCCTGCGGGCGGAAGTGATGCGCTGGGAGATCGACCAGGGTGCCAGTCTGCAGCGCCTGTCGCTCTCGTACGCCCAGGCCTTGATGACGCAGATGGCGCAGAGCGTCGTGTGCAATCGACACCACGCGGTGGACCAGCGGCTGTGTCGCTGGCTGCTCCTCAGCTTTGACCTGCTGCCGGGCAATCAGCTCGATGTGACCCAGGAACTGATTGCCCGCATGCTGGGGGTGCGCCGCGAAGCCGTTACCGAGGCCGCCGGAAAGCTGCAGGCGGCCGGACTGATTCATTACCACCGCGGGCATATCAAGCTGACCGATCGTGCAGGGCTGGAAGCGCGGGCGTGCGAATGCTACGCCGTGGTGAAGTCGGAATACGACCGTCTGTTCGGTTTGATGCCGGCCAACCTGACCAAGTATCGCGTGCGGCCGAATCCGGCAACCCTGCGCAAGCGTGCCGAGGCCCGATTAAGGCAAACGCAACCCAGCGTGCCGACCACGCCTTGGGACGCCGAGCGCTTGCTGCACGAACTGCGGGTGCACGAGATCGAACTGGAACTGCATAACGAGGAACTTCGCGAGGCGTATGACGAAGCGGATTCGTTGCGCAGGCGGTACGCCGATGTGTATGACTTTGCACCGGTCGGCTACTTTACGCTGGACGCGCTCGGGGTCATTCTCGATGTGAATCTCGCGGGTGCCATCTTGCTCGGTATCAAGCGCTCACAACATGGACGGTATCGCTTTGCCGCGTCGCTCAAGCCGGAATTCCTGCCGATTTTCACCTGCTTCTTCGACGAGGTGCTTGACGCAAAATGCAAGAAGAAATGCGAGGTCGTCCTGATGGCCAGCAGCCAGCGTCCCGAAGCGATCGTCAGGATCGAGGCCGTCGCAGACGAAACCGGTCGTGAATGCCGCATGGTGGTGATTGACGTCACCGCCGAAAGGTTGGCCGAAAAGGTCCTGCAAGAGCGTGATCCGTCGTGGCGAACGCGGCTCGAGGATTTGCCCCGGGCTTGATGCTGCCTGTGCGGCGATCGTGTCGTCCGGATTGACCTACATGGACTGCCCAACGTGAAGTTTGCCCGACGTCACGCCGAACGCCACCGCACCGACCGTATCGGCTGGATGCGTGCTGCCGTACTCGGCGCCAACGACGGCATCGTTTCGACCGCCAGTCTCGTGATCGGCGTCGCGGCTGCCGGTGCGGCGCAGGGGGAAGCCCTGGTTGCTGGCGTTGCCGGGCTGGTGCCCGGCGCGATGTCGATGGCCGCAGGGGAATACGTCTCCGTCCAATCGCAGGCCGACACCGAAAAGGCCGACCTGTTGCGCGAGCGCACCGAAATCGAAATGCACCCGGTCGCGGAACACCGCGAGCTGGCGGCGATCTATGTCGCCCGGGGAGTCGAGCCGGGTCTTGCGCAACAGGTTGCCGAGCAGCTGATGGCGCGCGACGCCCTCGGAGCCCATGCGCGCGACGAACTCGGAATCTCCGCAGAACTGAGCGCCCGGCCGGTCCAGGCCGCGCTGTCGTCGGCCGCGAGCTTCGCGGTCGGTGCGGCGCTGCCGCTCGTGGTAGCGGCCGTGGCGCCAGCGCAGGCGCTGATCCCGTGGGTTTCGGGAACCTCGCTCGCGTTCCTCGCCCTGTTGGGCGGCGTTGCGGCACGGGTGGGCGGGGCGGCCATGCTAACGGGCGCGTGGCGGGTCACCTTCTGGGGTGCGCTCGCGATGGCGATTACCGCGGGCGTGGGGTCGTTGTTCGGGGCGGCGGTTTGAGCCGGTTCCGACAATGCTCGTCGATGCTTATCGTCCAGTCAGCGGGGTCAGTTCGGGTTCGAACGTGGTGAGCCGAGGAGTTCCGACAGCCAGTCGTGCAGGATCGCGGTAGCCTGGTCCGGCTGCTCCAGCGGCAAGAGATGGCCGCATTCCTCGATGATCACGAGCTGCGCCTCGGCAATCCCGGCGACAAGCTCTTCGTGGACTTCCGGCGGCGTGACCTGATCATCCCGCCCGCACATCACGAGCGTCGGGCAGCGGATGCTGGCGAGGGTAGGGCGGCTATCCGCGCGTCCGATGATGGCGCGCTGCTGGCGCACGAACACGTCGCGTCCCAGGCCGTTCGCCATCGACTGGAAAACGCCACCGACCTCGGGTGTATTCGCATGGTCGGGATGCGCCATGCGTGCCAGCAGCTTTTCGATGACCGCGGGGAAGTCGGTTTCGGCGAGTGCGATGAGTTCCTCACGGGCCTTGGTGGCGTCCGTCGTATCGGGGCGTGCACTCGTGCTCAGGAGTACCAGCGCCTGCACGCGTTCCCCCGCCTGGCGCATGATCTCGAACGCGACATACCCCCCCATCGACATCCCGGCGAGCATGAAGGGCCCCGCAGGGGCTTGCGCCAGGGCGTCCGCGGCAAGCGTGGTGATCGAGTCCGAGCCGGTCAGGTCGGCGATCGTGATGCCGACCAGATCCGCCAGTGCCTCCGCCTGATGCTCGAACAGGCTCGCGTCATTGAGCAGCCCCGGCAGCATGAGCAGGTTCATCTTGTTCTTTTTCATGGGATCCATCTCCTCGATCCGTCGGCGCGGTGCAGATGCGCCCGCGCGTCCGGAAGATATGGAAAAGTCTGGTCGCCCGGGCCGGCCGTGTCGGTACGGTGCCGTACAGACGCAGGGTCCGGCGGTGATCAGCATTAGCGCGCCGGGCGACCTTCGTTACGGCACGTCGGGGAAGACTGTTACAGTGTCGGCCGCCGAATTTGCAACACCTGCGGGTGTTCCGGCAGGGTAGTGCCGTCGAGGCATCGTGGCCGGGCGTTGACCGGTGCTAAAAGGAAGTGTGGTCATGGCCAAGCAGGAATCCGATCCCTCCGCGTACACCGCGTCGCCGAAGGCGGCCGGCGGCGAAGCGTTTCCGGTCGTCGGCATCGGCGCCTCGGCCGGCGGTCTCGAGGCGCTGGAGCAGTTCCTGGCCAAGGTGCCGGCAGGCAGCGGCATGGCCTACGTCATCGTTCAGCACCTCGATCCGACCCACAAGGGGATGATGCCCGACTTGCTGCAGCGCGCCACGGCGATGCCGGTAGTGCAGGCCAGGAATCGCCTCAAGGTCAAACCGGACCACGTCTATGTGATCCCGCCGAACCGCGACATGTCGATGCTGCGCGGTGCGCTCTACCTGTTCGAGCCTGCCGCGCCGCGCGGCTTGCGCCTGCCCATCGACTTCTTCCTGAAATCGCTGGCGGAGGACCGTCACCAGCTGGCGGTCGGCGTGATCCTCTCCGGCATGGGTTCGGATGGCAGCGCCGGCATGCGCGCCATCAAGGAAAACGCCGGTCTCGCCCTGGCGCAGGATCCGGCCTCGGCGGCCTTTTCCGCGATGCCGCGCAGCGCGATCGATGCCGGCGTGGTCGACATCGTCGCCCCCGCCGCCGAACTGCCCGCACGCATCCTCGCCAGCCTCCGGCACGCCGCGCGCGCTGCCACCGCCGAACCCGTCGTCGATAGCCAGCTGCAAAGCGGGCTGGAGAAGGTGCTGATTCTCCTGCGCGCGCATAACGGCCAGGACTTCTCGCTCTACAAGAAGTCCACGCTTTACCGCCGCATCGAGCGGCGCATGGGCATTCACCAGATCGACCGCATCGCCACCTACGTGCGCTTCCTGCAGGAGAATCCGCAGGAGCTCGAACTGCTGTTCAGGGAATTCCTGATCGGCGTGACCAGCTTCTTCCGCGACCCCGCAGCCTGGGACAGCCTGCGCGATGAGGCATTGCCGCCATTGTTCGCGCGCGGATCCGCGAGCCGTGTACTGCGTGCCTGGGTGCCCGGCTGTTCGACCGGCGAAGAGGCCTACTCGCTGGCGATCGTCTTCAAGGAGTCGATGGAGAAGTTCAAACCTGCCAGCCGTTTTTCACTGCATATCTTCGCCACGGATCTCGACACCGACGCGATCGACCGGGCGCGTCAGGGACGTTATCCGGCCAACATCGTCACCGACGTTTCGCCCGAGCGGCTGGCGCGTTTCTTTGTCGCCACCGACGACGGCTATCAGGTCAGCAAGGAAATCCGCGAGATGGTCGTGTTCGCGCCGCAGAACCTGATCCAGGACCCGCCCTTCACCAAGCTCGATCTGCTGCTCTGCCGCAACCTGCTGATCTACTTCAGCGCCGAGCTGCAAAGGAAGCTGCTGCCGCTGTTCCATTACAGCCTCACGCCCGGCGGCGTGCTGTTCCTGGGCAACTCCGAGGCGCTTGGACCGGCGACCGACCTGTTCGCCCCGATCGACGCCAAGGCGCGTATCTTTCGCCGCATCGACATTCCGGCGCAGGCCGTCGACATCGACTTCCCTGCACGTGGCCGTAGTCTTCCCGTCTGGGAGGGCGAGGCCAGGGTGTCGCCACCGCCCGTCAACCTGCAAGGCCTTGCAGACCAATTGCTGTTGCGGCAGTTCGCACCGGCGGCGGTGCTGGTCAATGACCGCGGCGACATCGTCTACATCAACGGCCGCACCGGACGCTACCTGGAGCCGGCCGCCGGCAAGGCCAACTGGAACATTTACGCGATGGCACGCGAGGGGCTGCGCGCGGAAATCGGCAGCGCGCTGTACCAGGTCACGCGCAATCGCGGCCGCGTCGAGCGCACCGACATACGCGTGAGCGACGACGCAATAACGCGCAGGGTTGGCCTTGTCGTGCAGATGATCGAGGAGCCGGAGCCGCTGCGCGGCATGGTGATGATCGTGTTTGCGGAACTGCCGCCGCTGCCCGAAACCCAAAAGGGCGGTCGTGGGACATCACGCAGTGCGCGGCAGACCGAACTGGAGCGCGAGCTGCAGCAGGCGCGCGACGAAGTCCGCTCCCTGCGCGAGGAGATGCAGACCTCGCAGGAAGAACTCAAGTCGGCCAACGAGGAATTGCAATCGACCAACGAGGAGCTGCAGTCGACCAACGAGGAGCTCACCACGTCGAAGGAGGAGATGCAGTCGCTGAATGAGGAGCTGCAGACGGTGAACATCGAGCTGCAATCGAAAGTCGATGACTTGTCGAGCGCCAACAACGACATGCAGAACCTGCTCAACAGCACGGAAATCGCCACCGTCTTCCTCGACAACCGGCTCCATGTGCGGCGCTTCACCCCGCTTGCGACGCGCGTCATCAAGCTGATTGCCGCCGATGCCGGGCGACCGTTGTCGGACCTCGTGACCGATCTGGACTACCCCGCACTGGAAGACGACGCCCGCGAGGTTCTGCGCACCCTGATGTTCTCGGAAAAGCAGATCGCCACGCGCGACGGCCGCTGGTTTACCGTGCGCATCATGCCGTATCGCACCATGGACAACGTGATCGAGGGCGTCGTCATCACCTTCCTCGACATCAGCGTCGCCAAGCGTCTGGAAGCGGAGCTGCGCGCAGCGGTGGCGGGTGGTGCAGGAAAAACGCGCGTACAGGGGGCGTGATCGCACCGGACCTGGCGGGATGTCTGGAGACGCCCGGCTCAGAGCCAGTACTCCCAAACCCGTGCAAACCATTCCTGCAGGCGCAGGTGTAGCGCGCGGCGCTCCCATGCCTCCAGCACGATCGCGTCGGACTCCGCCAGGTCCTTCTTGAACATCGCCTGCACCTGGCTGCCAAACTCCGCGCCCAACACAACCGCGTTCAACTCGTAGTTGTGCAGGAAGCTGCGCCAGTCGAGGTTGGTCGATCCCACCGTGGACCACACGCCGTCGATCAGCGCGGTCTTGGAATGCAGGATCGCCCCGCGCCGCTCGTAGATCTTGACCCCGGCTCGCAGTAGCTGCCCGTAGTAGCGGCGCCCGGCATGGAACACCAGCCACGAGTCGGTCTGGCTGGGCAGGATCAGCTTCACATCGACGCCGCGTCCGGCCGCGGCTTCGAGTGCGGCGAGCAGCTGCGGGTCGGGGACGAAATACGCGTTGGTCAGGTGCACGCTGGTCTCGGCGCTGCCGATGGCCGAAAGCAGCGTGGCGTAGATCAGGCTGTAGGGTTCGTCGGGCGAGCTGCCGATCGCGCGCACCACCTGCCGGCCGGCGTTCTCGAGGCGCGGGAAATAGTCTTTCCCGGTCAGCGGGTCGCCCTTCTGCGCTTCCCACGTCGCGAGGAACAGCTTCTGGAACTCGGCAACCACCGGTCCCTGCAGCTGCAGGTCGGTATCGCGCCACGCCACGCTGCCGTCGGGGCGGGGGCGCGAACGCTTGCCAGTGGAGCTGCCGGAGTAGACGCTGCTGATGTTGATGCCGCCCAGGAATGCGGTGCGTCCGTCGACGATCAGCAGCTTGCGGTGGTCGCGCTGGTTCAGCTCCCATTCCTTGCGGGTCACCAGCGGGTTGAGGGGATTGAATTCGAGTACGCGGATTCCGCTGTCGCTCAGCCGCTGGAAGAAAGCCGCCGGCGTGCCGATGGTGCCTACGCTGTCACGGATGAGATTGACCTGGACGCCTTGCTGCTGCTTGTCGATCAGCGCCTGCGCGAAGTGCTGGCCGACCTCGTCGTCGTCGAGGATGTAGGTCTCCATATTGATGTGGTCGCGGGCGCCCTGGATGGCCGACAGCATTGCCCGGTAGGTGGCGGGGCCGTCCTGGAGGAGCAGCACCTGGTTGCCGGTCGTCAGGGGACTGCCGACGATGGCCTCTTCGAGTGCCAGGTGACGGGCGAAGATGTCGGTGTCGCGGCCGCCGCTCGCGAGCCGGTCGAGGATGGCCTTGCTCTGCTCGGCCGACAGCGGACCGCGTGCGCCTTGCAGTTGCACCGCAGGGCCGCGGCGCGGGGCGAGGTCGGGCACGATGGTAGGCAGGCTCATGCAACTGGCGAGCGCCAGAATCAGCACACCCAATACACTAATCAGCGGGGCGATCGATTTCGGCATCGAACCGTCCTCCGGAATCCTCTGGACAGGCAAAAGCGCAGCAGTGCTGGCCACGACACGTCTGCCAGCAGGCAGGGGCACGACCCGCAGCACAGCCTAAGTGTAGGCCATGCATTGATCTGTGCGCTGTCGAACAGAGCGGCGGGGCTGCTGCGGCGTAAAGTCGCTGTGGAGCAGTCCCGCCTATAGCGGCCATCCCGGAAAACCTTTTTTGGGTAAAGCGGCAGCTCGCATTGCCCGATCTGGGTGATTCCAATTGGATTAACGTCAGGCGTGACGAGGACCGAGCCGGGATTGGAGTAGCATACCAGTTGCGGGTATGCAGTCCGGTACACTCAGGGAGACCCTGTAGCACGCAGCAAGGTAACAGGAAGAACGTTCCGGGCGTCCGGGTTGCAACGGCCGCCTCGGCATCCCCCTCTGACTCACCGACAAGGGTGCCTCCACCCCGGAAGATTTGCATCGTCGGTATTGACGCTCCCGCCAACGGCCTCGGGGCTTTGCTGAGGATGCGGAAAGCCGAAATGTGTACGTGAGGATCAGGGACGATGGGCAAGAGCGCGGGTAGCAAAGATCCTCTGCGGATAGCCGCCGAGGCGCAACTCGGCAGTGCCCGGGCGGTGCCGCAACGATCGGACGATGCGCTGCTGCACGAACTCCAGGTGCATCAGATCGAACTGGAGATGCAGAACGAGGCGTTGCGCCAGGCCCGCATCGAGGCGGAGGAGTCGCGCGATCGCTATGCGAATCTCTTCGATTTCGCCCCGATGGGCTATCTCACGCTGTCCCGGGATGAGGTCATCACCGAAGCCAATCTCGTCGCGGCGGCGCTCATGCGTGTACCGCGATCAAAACTGAATCAGCGCAGGTTCGACCAGTTCATTGCCCCGGAAGCTCAGGACGATTGGCGGCGGCACATCGCCGCCGCGTGGAAGGGCCAGACCAACGTGACGCTGAATTGCGAACTGCGGCTGCGGCGGAGCGACGGCTCGCTTTTTCCGGCCCAGTTGCAGTGCGTGGTGATGGATATGGCGGGGCGGACACCGGTGATGCGCATCGCGTTTACCGACATCACCGAGCGCCGCCAAGCCGAGGAAGATCGACGCATCGCCGCCATTGCATTCGAGTCGCAGGAGGGGATGATCGTTACCGACGCCAATGGCGTCATCATCCGGGTCAACCGCGCCTTTACGGAGCTGAGCGGCTACAGCGCGGCCGAGGCAGTGGGGAAGACGCCGGCTTTGCTGCGCTCGGGACGCCACGACAAGGCGTTCTACCGGAACATGTGGCAGACGCTCAAGGCGACGCGCTACTGGCAGGGCGAAGTCTGGAATCGACGCAAGAACGGACAACTCTACGTCGCATGGCTGACCATCTCCGCCGTTACGACGCCCGAAGGCTGCGTCTCCCAATACGTCGGCGCATTTTCCGATACCACCGAGAAGAGCCAGGCGGCGGCGGAGATCCACCGCCTGGCCTTTTTCGATCCGCTCACCCACCTTCCCAACCGGCGCCTGCTGCAGGACCGGCTGGGGCATGCGCTGGCTGCGAGCTCCCGCAATGGTCTGTATGGCGCGATCCTGTTTCTGGATCTGGACAACTTCAAGACGCTCAACGACACCCGTGGCCACGACGTCGGCGATCTCTTGCTGGTCGAGGTGGCGCAGCGCGTGCGCGCCGGCTTGCGTGAAGGCGACACGGTGGCACGCCTCGGTGGCGACGAGTTCATCATGATTCTGGAAGGCTTGAGTGCGGAAGCGGAGGAGGCCGCCCTGCTGGCCCAACAGGTCGGCGAGAAGCTGACCGAGACCATCGCACAACCGTTCGAGCTCGGCGGCGCCGAATTCCACTGCACGACCAGTATCGGCGTGCGCCTGATGAGCGCGCACGATACCGTCGAGGATCTGCTGAAACATGCCGACCTCGCGCTCTATCAGGCCAAGACGGCGGGCCGCAACACGGTGCGCTTCTACGACCCGTCGATGCAGGCGGCGCTCGACCGGCGCAGCACGCTCGAGAACGAATTGCGCCACGCGATCAAACGCGGCGAGTTCATGCTGCATTACCAGCCGCAGTTCGACTGCTCGCAACGGCTCATCGGCGCCGAAGCCTTGCTGCGCTGGCAGCACCCGAGACACGGATTGATCGCACCCGAGGAGTTCATCCCGATCTCGGAGCAGACGTCGATCATTCTGCCGATTGGCCGCTGGGTGCTCGAGACGGCCTGCGCACAGCTCGCTGCATGGTCCCATGGCGAGCGCACCCGCGGACTGATGCTGGGGGTCAACGTCAGTGCGCGCCAGTTCCGCCAGCCCGAATTCGTCGATCAGGTGCGCAATGTGCTCGAGTCCAGCCATGCGAATCCGCAGCGCTTGACGTTCGAACTGACCGAAAGCATGGTGCTGGACGACGTCCCCGATACGATCCGGAAAATCTCGACGCTCAAGCAATTGGGTATCCATTTTTCGCTCGATGATTTCGGCACCGGGTTTTCATCCTTTTCCTGCCTCACGCGCCTGTCGCTCGATCAGCTCAAGATCGACAAGTCGTTTGTCCTCAACCTTCCGGATAATGGCGCTGACGCGGCCATTGTCACGGCCATCATCACGATGGCGCGGAGCCTCGGCCTGAACATCATCGCCGAAGGGGTGGAAACCGAGGCGCAACGGGCGTTTCTCGATAGGCAGAGGTGCGATGCCTATCAGGGGCATCTGTTCGGTCGTCCCATGCCCGTCGAAGCCTTCGAGGCGTTCGTCAGCGGAATCTGATCCGGTTCGAAGTCCGCTATGAGGGCTTCCGCACTGACTCGATGGTGATGTGGAGCTAGTCTCATCCTCACGGTGGCGAAACGAGGATGAGACATGAAGACCGTGCAAGTTGATGTTGCAGTGGTCGGTGCCGGCACCGCAGGTCTTGCCGCATTCCATGCTGCCAGGAAGGCCGGGGCTGCCGCCGTGATCATCGAAGGCGGCGAATATGGCACCACCTGCGCACGCGTCGGTTGCATGCCGAGCAAGCTCCTGATCGCCGCCGCCGAGGCCGCCCACGCAGTCGGGCGGGCCGCGGGGTTTGGCGTCCATGCCAACGGCGGTATCCGCATCGATGGCCACGCGGTGATGGACCGGGTGAGACGCGAGCGCGACCGCTTTGTCGGCTTCGTGCTGCGCGACGTCGAGGACATTCCCGATGCAGAGCGCATTCGCGGGCAGGCGTGTTTCGTCGACGACCATACGCTCGTGGTCGCCGACCATACCCGGGTCACGAGCAAGGCCATCGTTATCGCAACGGGTTCGCGTGCCGTGTATCCGGATTCGTTCGAGTCCCTGGGCGACTGCCTGATCACCAGCGATGACGTGTTCGACTGGTACGATCTGCCCAAGGCCGTGGCCGTGATCGGCCCGGGGATCGTCGGGCTGGAACTGGGGCAGGCTTTGCACAGGCTGGGCGTGCGTGTTGCGGTGCTCGGTCGTGGTGGCCGCGTCGGCCCGATCAGCGATCCGGAGATCCGCGCATACGCCTGCGCGACCCTCAACGAGGAATTCACGCTGGCGCCCGATGCGCACATCGCCGACATGCACCGTTATGGCGATCGTGTCGCCATTCGACGCGCGGGGTCGACTGGCGCCGAGCTGATGGAGTATTTCGATTATGTTCTGGCGGCGACCGGTCGTACGCCCAATGTGACGGACATCGGGCTCGACAAGACCACGCTGGCACTCGACGCGAAAGGCGTACCGGTGTTCGATCCATTCACCACCCGGACGGTGAGCGCAGACGGGGCAAGCCCGATCTTCATTGCGGGCGATGCGGGCAATTTCATCCCGCTGCTGCACGAGGCGACCGACGAGGGGCGTATTTCCGGCCAGAATGCCGCACGGCTCGCGCTTGGCAGCGCGGTGCAGCCAGGACTGCGCCGCGCGCGCATCGGCGTGGTGTTCACCGATCCGCAGATCGGCATCGTGGGGGGCGGCCTGCGTGCGCTGAAACCGGGGACCTTTGCCACCGGACAGGTGAGTTTCGAAGATCAGGGCCGTTCGCGCATCCTGCTCAGGAACAAGGGCCTATTGAACCTCTATGGCGAGGTCGCGAGCGGCCGTTTCCTGGGCGCGGAAATGCTGGCCCCCGCGGCCGAGCATCTGGCACACCTGCTTGCCTGGGCGCTGCAGAACGGGATGAAGGTTGCGCAGATGCTCGAGATGCCGCTCTATCACCCGGTGATCGAAGAAGGATTGCGCACGGCGCTGCGTGACCTTGACGTCAAGCTGCGCGCTGCGCGGGGAGATGTCGGAATGGCGGCCTGAGCTGGCGAAGGCTGGCTCCCCAAGGCGGGCTTCCGAGTCACTCGCCTCTGGAGACGAACATCACCTTTGTGGCGCGTCCGGATGTGCCGGCCTCGATACGCCTGTTTTGCCACACGCCGTCAATTTCGGCCGCAAGCTGGTAGGACCCGGGCGGCAGCTTGAGGTAAAGCAGGGGGCCTTCGCTGGAGCCGGAATAGATTTTCTGGCCGTTGCGCCGGGTCACGGTGACGGGAATGGTGGCGAGGTAGTCGCCATTACGGGCGCTGAACACGATATGCACGTTGTAAGCCGACGCCGACTTGCGCATTTCTTCGCGTGCTTCATCGCCGATACCGCCGCTCATCCAGGGAACTTCCGCCTGCGGGGCGCTGGTGGCGTTGATTCGCGCCGCCGCATCGCCGTCCTGGGCCGACAGCGGGGCACATTGCAGGGCTATCGCGAGGGCCACCACCAAGGCCGGCAGCCCGCTCAGCATGGACAGGCGGGCAGGGTGCCGGGCTGCCGGATTGGCGGGCGCTGACAGGGGATTTCTCATGGCCGGCTCTCTGAATGAATGGTGAAGTTGCGCGAACAAACGATCCGCACGCAGTCGCACGCGATCGTCTGATCTCCGTGGTGGGGCCATCGCGGTAGGACGGTCACTTTCGACCTCTGAATCCCATCACAAGCGAGACGATAAAGAGGATGAGGAAAATGAAGAACAGGATCTTGGCGATCTCGACGGCACCGGCAGCGATGCCGGTAAAGCCGAGCAGCCCAGCGATCAGTGCGATGATCAGGAACACCGCGGCGTAATACAGCATTTTCGTTGCTCCCCGTTAATTGAAGCCCACGCGGCGAACATCACAGGCCTGAACTGCGACCTGAGCTGTACACCACATGGTCTGCCTGAGCGCCTTCACGTCCGGACGGCACAACGCGCGCTATATCTTGCCCAACAGCAGCAGGATGAGCAGGATCAACACTACCAGCCCGAGACCACCGCTGGGACCGTATCCCCAACCCCGGCTATGCGGCCAGGCTGGAATCGCGCCGATCAGCATCAACACCAGAATGATCAGCAGAATTGTTCCGATTGACATTTCATTTCTCCCGACAGTGAGCCGGAGCAGCGCAGCGTTCGGGAAAACTCCCGAAGCGCGCCAATGCCGCTCTTCTCGGCGCGCACGCACCAGCCGGCGATTCCGGCAGTTATCGCCACATGCTTGACTGCAATCCTACTCACTGGATTGCGCCCGTCTGTACGCCAACGCACAGACGGCATTCCCGGTGAGGAACAGGATGCATGCGAGAGGAGCGCCTGGGCTTGGAGGTATGGCCATCCGCCTGCAAGGACATGCGTGTAAATGTCAAAAGCGAGCGCGGCAAATCGGTTCCTCGTCGATGGCGATGCTGCGGTGGCAAGTCCGGCCGCGACTGTCGTCCCGCCCATTCATTCCATTCACTTCGGGAGAAATGACGATGAACGATCTGACCCACGGCCATGGCAATGTCGAAGAGATGAAGGACAAACTGGTGAGGGATCTGAAAAGCGTAGGCGCCGATGCCGACGGCCTGCTGAAGGAGGTCGCCAGTTCCACCGCAGAGGAATTCGCGGCGGTTCGCACGAAGATCGAAGGCAAGCTCGTCGAGGCGAAATCCAGACTCGACAGTTCGCGACATGCGGTTGCGGAAAAGGCCAAGCGTTCCGCAGACGCCACTCATGAGTATGTAGTCGAGAACCCCTGGAAAGTCCTCGGACTTGCCGCGGCGGCGGGAATCATCGTCGGAATCCTGATGAGCCGCCGTTGATTCATGGGCTGGTCGAGGTAGTCGTTTCAGGTAACAGCGTGTCGGCAGGGCGTCGGAAGCAAGAAGCAAGAAGCAAGAAGTCCTTTCTTATGCATCTCTGGAGAATTAATCATGAAACAGTTCGGCAAATATATTTCCGCATTTTTCCTGGCCCTTACGTTGGTGACGGCAGTGGGTTGTTCATCCAGCCCGAAGCAGGAGGGGACCGCTGAGTACATCGACGACAGTGTCATCACGACGAAGGTGAAGGCGGCGATCCTCAAGGAGCCCTCGCTGAAAGTTGCAGAAATCAACGTCGAGACATTCAAGGGCGTCGTGCAACTGAGCGGCTTTGTGGCCGAGCAGGGCGACATCGCCAAGGCGGCCCAGGTGGCACGCGGCGTGGGCGGCGTGAAATCGGTCAAGAACGACCTGCGGCTCAAGTGAGGACTGACCGGCGCGCGCCACTGTCGGACCCTGGGTTCGGGAGTGGCGCGCGACGGTTTGCTGCTGTTCATCGGAGTTTTTTCGCGACGAAACTGCTGAACGAATGGCACGACACCTCTTGTGAATTCCCCGTAACGCTTCGCGCTCAAGCGCGAGCCGTACGCTGAGGTGCGAGGACGATGACACACTCCGGCGACATTCCGGCTGCAGCGCCCGTGAAGCCGGAACCCCGGGCCGGCGCAGGAAACGATGTCGCGGAGTCGGTCGCTACGGAGTCGGTCATTGTCCCGGCTGCGGTTGCCGACGATGCGACCGCGCCCACGGTCGATATGGGAACGGATGCGCGAGGCCTGGCGCTGGGCATCCTCGCCACCGTGGCGGTGGTGTTCGCGTTGGAGTGGGCGCAGGGCTTCTTCATCTCGATGCTGCTCGGGATTCTGTTCGCCTACACGCTGAACCCGCTCGTGGTGTGGCTTGAGCGGATCAGGGTTCCGCGCGTGGCGGGTTCCGTCGTGGTGATGGTGGGGGTCGTGTGTGCGCTCGGCCTGGGGACATTCTCCTTGCGCGGGCAGATGCAGACGATCCTCGATCAGGTGCCCGACGCGGTCAGCAAATTGTCGGCCGGCCTCAACAGTCTGCGCAAAGGCGAGGCGAGCACGATGCAGAAGGTGCAGACCGCGGCGAGCGAGATCGAGAAGGTCACGAGCCAGGCTGCAGGCATGGGCACCACGCCGCGGCAGCCGGCGACGCGCGTCGTCGTCGATTCACCCGGCTTCAAGCTCGGCAACTTCCTTTTGGTGGGCTCCATGGGGGCCGTGGGGATGATCGGCCAGGCAGCCATGGTGCTGTTCCTGACCTTCTTCCTGCTGCTTTCCGGCGATACCTACAAGAGGAAGCTGGTGCGCCTTACGGGTCCCTCGATCTCGAGCAAGAAGATCACCGTACACATCCTCGACGACATCAACGAATCGATCCAGCGCTACATGTTCATGTTGCTGGCGACCAATGTGCTGGTGGGCGTGCTCACCTGGATCGCGTTGCGCTGGGTGGGGCTCGATAACGCCGGTGCCTGGGCCGTGGCGGCAGGGCTGCTGCACATCATCCCGTACTTCGGTCCGGCCGTGGCGGCTGTCGGCATCGGCATGGCGGCCTTCATGCAGTTCGACGTCCTGTCGACGGCCTTGCTGGTCGCGGGGGCGACAGTGGCGATCGCGACCTTCGTCGGCACCTTCGTCACCACCTGGATGACTGGCCGGATCGCCAAGATGAACACGGCCGCCGTATTCGTCTCGCTGCTGTTCTGGGCATGGCTGTGGGGGGTCTGGGGCTTGTTGCTGAGCATTCCGATCACCGTCATCGCGAAGGTGGTGACGCAGCATGTGGAGGAACTCGAGTCGGTGGCGGAGTTGCTTGGAGAGTAGGCGGTTCCGCGCGCGTGATGCGCTGCCCTTGTTGAGGTTTCATCTTCTGGAAAAAGGCCCCTGAATTGAAAGCCGGCACGAAGCTCATCGCATATTTGCAGCAGTTGGAGACGCAGCTTCGCGCCGGCGGCTGGCCACGGACCTCGCCCGACGAGGAGCCGCCGCTGCGATCGGAATTGTTCAGCGCCGATCAGATGGAGCAGCATGGCAAGGCGCTCGCGGCGGCGCACCGATTGGCCCCGGAGCGAGGCCCGGACCAGCTTCTGGGGCGATTGGCGGCAAATGAGAGCGCCCTGGTCGGCGTGTGCAGGCTGCTGACCGTTGCGGTGACGGAGAACCGCCGCATTACGCCGGCCGGGGACTGGCTGCTCGACAATTTTTATCTCATCGAAGAGCAGATCAGCACGGCCAAGCGGCACCTGCCCAAAGGCTACAGTCGCGAGCTGCCGCGCCTGGATGAGGGCGCAGCGGGGGAGTCCGCCGGACGGCCGCGGGTCTATGACATTGCGCTGGAGGCGGTGGCGCATGGCGACGGTCGCGTGGATACCGAAAGTCTCAGCCGCTTCGTCGCCGCCTACCAGAGCGTGACGGCCCTCAAGCTGGGTGAATTGTGGGCGGTACCGATCATGCTGCGGCTGGCATTGATCGAGAATCTGCGTCGCGTCGGGGTGCGTATCGCCGCCGGGTGGGCTGAGCGGGAGCAGGCCGATTCGTGGGCGGACCAGATGACCGAGACCGCCGAGAATGATCCGAAGAGCCTGATCCTGGTGATTGCGGATATGGCGCGTTCGGACCCGCCGATGGTCAGCGCGTTTGTCGCCGAACTCGCGCGCCGCCTGCAGGGGCGGGGGCCTGCACTGGCCCTGCCGCTGACCTGGATCGAGCAGCGCCTCTCCGAGTCGGGCCTGACCATCGAGCAGATGGTGCAGTCGGAGAACCAGCAACAGGCCGCCGATCAGGTGTCCATCAGCAACAGCATCGGCAGTCTCCGCGTTCTGGGCGCGATGGACTGGCGCGACTTCGTCGAAAGCATGAGCGTCGTCGAGCAGGCATTGCTGCAGGACCCGGCCAACGTCTACGCTCGCATGGATTTTGCCACCCGCGACCGTTACCGCCATGCAACGGAAGCCATCGCGCGAAAGGGCCGCCTGACCGAGGGCGAAGTGGCCCGCAAGGCGGTCGAACTGGCGCGCGCCGGCGCGGCGGTCGATCTCGGCGGCGGGGGCGTTGATCGGGCAGGGCACGTCGGTTACTACCTCATCGACCGGGGCCTGCCCGCGCTCGAGCAGGCGGCGGAAGTCCGTCATTCCAGCGCCGAGGCCTTGCGCCGGAAGGCAGGCCGGATTCCGCTGGTCACGTATCTGGGCGCGATCGCGCTGATCACCTTGATCCTTACCGGGTGGCTGCTGACGCAGGCGCTCGGCGCCGGCACCTCCGTCTGGGCGCTGCTGCCGATTGCCTTCGTCGCGTTGCTGGCGGTGAGCCAGTTGGCCGTGGCGCTGGTGAACTGGCTGGCAACGCTGCTGGTGGCGCCGCATCCGCTGCCCAGGATGGACTTCTCGGACGGGATTCCGGCGCAATCGCGCACGCTGGTGGTGGTCCCGACCATGCTCACCAGTGCGCAAAACGTCGAGGATCTGGTCGAGGCGCTGGAAGTCCGGTTTCTGGCCAATCGCGATGCAAGCCTGCACTTCGGTCTGCTGACCGATTTTCTGGACGCGCAGCAGGAATCGCTCCCCGAGGACGGCCCGCTGATGGCGTTGGCGCGGACGCGGATTGAAGAGCTGAACGAGAAGTACGGCAGCGGCGAGGGCTGGATCCGGGGCGACATTTTCTTCCTCTTCCACCGCCCGCGGCGCTGGAACCCGCAGGAACGGGTGTGGATGGGACATGAGCGCAAGCGCGGCAAGCTCGCGGACCTGAACGCACTGCTGCGGGGGCGCGTGCGCGATGACGCCGGGGACCACTTCTCGCTCGTCGTCGGGGATACGGCGATCCTGTCCGGCGTGAGGTACGTCATCACCCTGGACACCGATACGCAATTGCCGCGCGATACGGCGAGGCAGCTGGTCGCCGCCCTGGCGCACCCGCTGAATCGCGCACGCTACGACAAGGACAAATGTCGCGTGTGCGAAGGCTATGCGATCCTGCAGCCGCGCGTGTCGGTCAGCCTGCCGGGGACGAACCGTTCGCGCTATGCGCGCCTGTACGGCGGGGAACCGGGCATCGACCCGTACACGCGCGCGGTGTCGGACGTCTATCAGGACGTGTTCGGCGAAGGCTCGTTCATCGGCAAGGGGATCTACGACGTCGATGCGTTCGAGCAGGCGCTCGACGGGTGCTTTCCGGAAAATCGCATCCTCAGTCACGACCTTCTCGAAGGCTGTTATGCGCGCGCCGGGCTGTTGAGCGACGTGCAGGTGTACGAGGACTATCCCGCCCGCTACAGCGCGGACGTGAGCCGCCGTCATCGCTGGATCCGGGGCGACTGGCAGCTAGCGGGATGGTTGCTGCGGCGCGTCCCGGGGGAGGATCGCTGCCGCCGGCCGAACCCGCTGTCGATGCTGTCGCAGTGGAAGCTGGTCGACAACTTGCGCCGCAGTCTCGTCCCGGCGGCGCTGACGCTGCTGTTGCTGTGCGGATGGACGCTCCTGGCGCCGGCGTGGTTGTGGACGCTGGCGGTGATCGGCGTCCTGCTGATTCCCTCCGTGTGCGCCGCCATCCTCGATCTGCTGCGCAAGCCGGATGAGGTGCTGTTGCGCCAGCACCTCGCAGCGGTTGCAAACTCGGCAGCACGGCGCTTGATGCAGATGGGGTTCGAGCTGGCCTGCCTGCCGTATGAGGCGTTTTTCAGCCTCGATGCGATCGTGCGCACGGCCTGGCGGATGCTCGTCGGGCGCAGACGGCTGCTCGAATGGAAACCGTCGAGCGAAGTCGATCGCGAGTTGGCCGAGCGTCGCCGCAGCGAGGCTGCCGCGTGCTGGCGGTCGATGTGGGCGGGCCCCGTACTTGCCGCGGTGACGGCGGCCTGGCTGGTGGTTGCGGCGCCGATGGTGCTGGTGGTGGCGGGGCCGATCCTGCTGTTGTGGTTCGCGTCGCCCGGCATCGCGTGGTGGATCAGTCGCCCGCTGGCGCGCCGCACCGCGGCCCTGACGGTCGACCAGTCCTTCTTCCTGCGTGCGCTGGCGCGCCGCACCTGGGCGTTCTTCGACACCTTCGTCGGCGCGGACGACCACTGGTTGCCGCCTGACAATTATCAGGAGTATCGCGTTGCCGCGATCGCGCATCGCACGTCGCCGACGAATATCGGGATGGCCTTGCTGGCGAATCTGTCCGCGTACGACTTCGGCTACATCACCGCCGGACGGTTCATCGAGCGCACGACCAATACCCTGCGCACGATGGACGCGCTGGAGCGGCACCGCGGGCATTTCTACAACTGGTACGACACGCAGACGCTGCAACCTTTGCCGCCGCTGTATGTGTCGACCGTGGACAGCGGCAACCTCGCCGGCCACCTGCTGACCTTGCGTGCCGGTCTGCTCGCGTTGGCCGATGAAAGGATCCTGGCAGGGCAACTGTTCGACGGCCTGAGCGACACGCTCAGGGTTTTCGCGGAGGTCGCCGATACGACGGACAAGGCGGCTGCGGGCCCGTTGGCGGAGTTCAGGAGCGCACTGGAAGCCGTTTCCGCCTCCCCCCCGGATACCCTCGCAGCGGCGCATTCGACCCTGATGCGGCTCGCGACCGGCGCCAGCGAACTCGCCGCGCAGGTTGTCGTCAGCCTCGATGCCGGGGATGGCTCGGCGCCCGAGCGCGCCGCGAAGGGCGCGGATGCGCAAGGGTGGGCGCAGGCGCTTGCCCGGCAATGCCAGGACGCGCTGGATGAACTGGGCTTCCTCGCGCCGTGGCTGGCGCTGCCGGCCGCATCGGATGGCTTGGAGGCGCAAGTCGCCGAACGTGTCCCCGAAGGTGTCGCCGAATGTGTCGACCTGAGCGGAATCCCGACCCTGCGCGCGCTGGCGACGGCAGGGAGCAGCCCTGCCCAGGACAGGATGGCGGCCATCGAGCGCCTGGCGCTGCAATGCGGCGAACTGGCGCAGATGGACTATGACTTCCTGTTCGACAAGACGCGGCACCTGCTGACCATCGGCTACAACGTCCAGGAGCGCCGGCTGGATGCGAGTTACTACGACCTGCTGGCCTCCGAAGCGCGCTTGTGCAGTTTCGTGGCCATTGCCCAGGGGCAGTTGCCGCAGGAAAGCTGGTTCACGCTCGGACGCCTGCTCACCGCCACCGGTGGCGAGCCGGTGCTGCTGTCGTGGAGCGGATCGATGTTCGAGTACCTCATGCCGCTGCTGGTGATGCCGAACTACGACAATACGCTGCTCGACCAGACCTGCAAGGCGGCGGTGGCGCGGCAGATCGAGTACGGAGCCCAGCGCGGTGTGCCGTGGGGCATCTCGGAATCCGGCTACAACACCGTCGACATGCACCTCAATTACCAGTACCGCGCCTTCGGCGTGCCGGGGCTGGGACTCAAGCGCGGGTTGGCCGACGATCTGGTGATCGCGCCCTATGCCTCGGTGCTCGCGCTTATGGTGGCGCCCGAAGAGGCGTGCCTGAACCTGCAGCGACTCGCGGCCGCGGGCTTCCTCGGCAAGTTCGGCTTCTTCGAGGCGATCGACTACACGCCGGCACGCCAGCGTCGCGGGCAATCGCACGTGGTGGTGCGCTCATTCATGGCCCACCACCAGGGCATGAGCCTGCTGGCGCTGGCCTATCTGCTGCTCGACCGCCCGATGCAGCGCCGCTTCGAGTCGGACCGTCTGTTCCAGGCGATCATGCTGCTGCTGCAGGAGCGCATCCCGAAGGCCACGGCCTTGTTTGCGCATACGGCGCAACTCTCGGAAGTGCGCGCGACGTCGGTCACGGCGGAAACACAGATCCGGGTGTTCAACACCCCGCATACGCCGATACCCGAGGTGCAGCTGCTGTCGAACGGCCGTTACCACGTGATGGTTACGAACGCGGGGGGTGGCTACAGCCGCTGGAAGGATCTCGCCGTCACGCGCTGGCGTGAAGACGGTACCTGCGACAACCGCGGAACGTTCTGCTATGTCCGCGAAGTGACCGGCGGGGCAGGCGGTGAGTTCTGGTCGGCCGCCTATCAGCCGACGCTCAAGCGCCCCACGACGTACGAGGCCATCTTCTCCGAAGGACGCGCCGAGTTTCGCCGCCGCGACGCGGTTGATGGCGGCGATGGCGATTTCGAGACCTACACCGAGATCGTCGTGTCGCCCGAGGACGATATCGAGCTGCGCCGGATCCGTATCACCAATCGATCGGGCCTGCGCCGGGAGATCGAGGTTACGAGCTATGCAGAGGTCGTGATTGCGCCGCCGGCTGCGGATGCGCTGCATCCGGCCTTCAGCAATCTTTTCGTGCAGACAGAGATCCTGCGCGAGCGTTGCGCGATCCTGTGCACGCGCCGGCCCCGCTCCGCGGGCGAACAGGCGCCGTGGATGCTGCACCTGATGGCGGTGCATGGTGCGGACGTCGGCGAAGCGTCCTACGAGACCGATCGCCTGCGTTTCATCGGCCGTACGAGAAGCGCCGTCGATCCGCTGGCGATGAGCGACCCTGGCCCGCTCTCGGGCACCGACGGTTCGGTGCTGGATCCGATCGTCGCCATCCGTCATCGCATCGCCCTCGATCCGGAGCAGTCCGTCACGATCGACATCGTGTCGGGCATCAGTGACACCCGCGACGCGGCCGTGAGCCTGATCCAGAAATACTTCGACCGGCACCTTGCGGACCGCGTCTTCGACCTGACCTGGACCCACAGCCAGGTGGTGCTGCGCCAGCTCAATGCCAGCGAGGCCGACTCGCAACTGCATGCACGTCTGGCCAGCTCGGTCATCCATGCCAACGCCTCCCTGCGCGCCGATCCGGCGGTGCTCATCAAGAATCGCCGCGGGCAGTCAGGGCTATGGGGTTACGCCATCTCCGGCGACCTGCCGATCGTGCTGCTGCAGATCGGGGATTCGGCCAATATCGATCTCGTCCGCCAACTCGTGCAGGCCCACGCCTATTGGCGGCTCAAGGGACTCGCGGTGGACCTGGTGATCTGGAACGAGGAGCACTCCGGTTACCGGCAACGCCTGCAGGAACAGATCATGGGGCTGATTGCCTCCGGAACCGAGGCGAGCGTGATCGACCGGCCGGGGGGCATCTTCGTGCGGCCGGCGGAGCAGATGTCGGGCGAAGACCGCATCCTGCTGCAGTCGGTGGCGCGCGCCATCATCACCGACGGCCGCGGTACGCTGGTGGAACAACTCGACCGTCGCCCCCTTGCGGAACCACGGCCACCGCGTTTTGTGCCGAGTCGCGCGCAACGCACCGAAGGGTCGGCCGTCGCCGAGCCGCCGCGCCGCGATCTGATCCTGTTCAACGGGCTCGGCGGATTCACGCCCGACGGGCGTGAGTACGTCATGGCGCTCGCGCCCGGTGAGGTGACGCCGGCGCCGTGGGTGAACGTCCTCGCAAACCCCCACTTCGGGACGATCGTCTCGGAGAGCGGCGCCGCCTACACGTGGAGCGAGAACGCGCACGAATACCGCGTCACACCCTGGCACAACGACCCGGTGAGCGACCTGGGCGGTGAAGCCCTGTACCTGCGCGACGAAGAGAGCGGCCAGTTCTGGTCGCCCACACCGCTGCCTGCCCGTGCCGATGCGTCCTACGTCGTCCGGCACGGATTCGGCTACAGCGTCTTCGAAACGCGATTCGCGGGCATCTGGTCGGAACTGCGGGTGTTTGTGGCGCTGGATGCCGCGGTCAAGTTCTCGGTGTTGAAAGTCCGAAACGAATCGGGGCGTCCGCGCCGGCTCTCGGTGACCGGCTACGTCGAGTGGGTGCTGGGAGATCTCGGTGCGAAGTCGGCCATGCATGTCAGCACCGAGATCGACCCCCGCAGCGGTGCGCTGTACGCGCGCAACCCTTACAGCATGGAGTTTGCCGATCGGGTGGCCTTCTTCGACGTGGATGACCCCACGCGCAACCTGAGCGGCGACCGCACGGAATTCCTCGGGCGCAACGGCACCCTGCGCAATCCGGCGGCGATGAGCCGTTCGCGCCTGTCCGGCAAGGTGGGCGCCGCCCTCGACCCGTGCGGTGCGATCCAGGTGAATTTCGAGCTGGGCGACGGGCAGGAGCGCGACATCGTCTTCCGCCTCGGCGCAGGGCGCAACGTCGAAGATGCCGGCAAGCTCGTGCAGCGCTTCCGCGGCAGCCTGGCCGCGCGCGGTGCGCTGGAAGCGGTGCAGCAGCACTGGACGCACACGCTCGGCGCGGTGCAGGTGGAAACGCCCGATCCGTCCGTGAATGTGCTGACCAACGGCTGGTTGGTGTACCAGACGCTGGCGTGTCGCATCTGGGCCCGCAGCGGCTATTACCAGTCGGGTGGCGCCTTCGGTTTCCGCGACCAGTTGCAGGATGTGATGGCGCTGATCCACGCCGAGCCTGCGCTGGTGCGCGCGCACCTGTTGCTATGCGCGAGCCGTCAGTTCCGGGAGGGCGACGTCCAGCACTGGTGGCATCCGCCGGCAGGCCGGGGGGTGCGCACGCGTTGTTCGGACGACTACCTGTGGCTGCCGCTGGCGGTGTGCCGCTACGTAACGGGCACCGGCGACGTCGCGGTGCTGGATGAGGCCGTGCACTTCCTCGAAGGCCGCCCGGTCAATCCGGAAGATGACTCCTACTACGATCTGCCCGGCCGCTCGGTCGACGTGGACAGCCTGTACCAGCACTGCGTGCGAGCCATCCGCCACGGTCTGCGCTTCGGCGAACGCGGTCTCCCGCTGATCGGTGCCGGCGACTGGAACGACGGCATGAATCTGGTGGGGATCAAGGGCAAGGGCGAGAGCGTCTGGCTGGGCTTCTTCCTGTGCGAAGTGCTCAGGCAGTTCGTCGTGGTGGCGAGGGCGCACGGTGATGCGCCCTTCGCCGAGCAGTGCGTGGAGGAGGGCGCGCAGCTGCGCCGGAACATCGAGCAGCACGCCTGGGACGGCCAATGGTACCGCCGCGCCTGGTTCGACGATGGCACGCCGCTCGGCTCCGCGGGCAACGTCGAATGCCGCATCGATTCGATCTCGCAGAGCTGGTCGGTGCTGTCCGGGGCCGGCGACGAGGAGCGCTCGCGCAGGGCCATGAAGGCGGTCGACGAACACCTCGTGCGCCGCGACTACGCGCTCGTGCAGCTACTCGATCCGCCCTTCGACAAGTCGAACCTAGACCCCGGCTACATCCGCGGCTACGTGCCGGGCGTGCGCGAGAACGGCGGGCAGTACACCCACGGCGCGATCTGGGCGGCCATGGCGTTTGCCGCGCTGGGTGACGGCGCGCGCGCCTGGGAGCTGCTGACCCTGATCAACCCGGTCAATCACGCGCTATCGGCGCAGGGCGTCGCCACCTACAAGACCGAACCCTACGTGGTCGCGGCCGACGTCTACGCGCTCGCGCCGCACATCGGCCGCGGCGGCTGGAGCTGGTACACCGGCTCGGCGGGGTGGATGTACCGGCTGATCGTGGAGTCGCTGCTGGGCCTGAGGCTGGCGGGCGACATCCTGCATCTCGCACCCTGCCTGCCCGCGGACTGGCACGCGTACAAGATCCACTACCGCTATCGGGATACCGTCTATCACATCGCCGTCGCGCAAATGCGTGTCGGCGACGACCGTGAAAGCGGCGTGACGAGCGTGACGGTGGACGGTGTCGAGCGCCCCGACAAGGCGATTCCGCTGGTCGATGACCGGCAGGAACACCTGGTCGAGGTGCGCGTGCATGCGAAATAACGGCCAGGCAGGCGCCGCTGCTGTTGCTACATTGATGATCGAGCGCTGAAGGCATGGCACGACGCAGGCGAAATGCCCTCTTGAGTCGATCCTTCCAGCGGGCACTGACGGCGATGACGCGGACGGCGATTCGCGCCGGTTCGAAGGCGATCACCCAGGCGCTGAAGGCAAAGCCCGCGCGCAAACCCGCAGCGGCGAAAAAACGCGCGCCGGCGAAGCGTGTCGCGGAAAAGCGCAGCGCGCAAATCGTCGGCGACTGGAGCGCGGGGCTCGCCATCGGCACCGCGGGCGCCCGGCGTTACTGGCTCTACAAGCCTCCCGGCGTGCGGCGCGAAGAGCGCCTGCCGCTCGTGGTGATGCTGCACGGCTGCTGGCAGGGCGCGGAAGCCCTGGCCACCAGCAGCAAGATGAACCGGATCGCCGCGCGCGAACGCTTCTTCGTGCTGTACCCCGAGCAGGACCGCCTTTCGAATGCGCAAGGTTGCTGGAATTGGTATGACACGCGCTCCGGCCGGGCGCAGGCCGAGGCAGGCGCCATCGACGCGGCGATAGATCAGGTTTGCCTGCTGCAAGCGGTCGACCCGGAGCGCATCGCGCTGGCCGGGCTATCAGCGGGTGCGGGGATGGCCGCGCTGATGGCGGTCCGTCACCCGCAGCGTTTTCGGGCGATCGCGATGCATTCGGGTGTCGGAACGGGCGTCGCGCATTCATCGGCCACCGCCTTGCGGGCCATGCGCGGGCGCCGGGTCGCAGGCACCGCACTCGCGCCAATCGCTGCCGGAACACGGTCGCCAGCGCTACTGGTCATCCATGGCACCGCCGATTACGTCGTCGCGCCCGGCAATGGCGCCGAGGCGGCACGGCTGTGGGCCGCCCGGGCGGGTGCAAAGGCGGGCACGCCGCGCACCGTGCAGCGCGGCACGCGCTACGCCGCAACGATTACCGACTACCGAACGCGCGGCCAACTGATCGCGACCCTGTGCGAGGTCACCGGGCTTGGCCATGCGTGGAGTGGCGGCGCCGCGGGACAGCGCTACAGTGACCCGAAAGGCCCGGACGCGTCACGCATGATCTGGACCTTCATGGCCAAACAGTTCGCCAAGGGCGCCGGCTAGTGGCCGGCATCGAGGAATCAGGTGGCCCCGATCCGTCGCCTCAAACGCGCGACTTCCTCCTGCAAATCGACCACCAGGGCGGCCAATTCCGGCACGGCATCGAAGGCGGATTCGAGCTGCCGCATGCGCCGAGCCCGCGTCAGGTCGTGGCTGGCGAAGCGCCAGTACGTCATCTGTACTGAACCGTCGCCGAGAAATCCGGCCTCGACCCGCTCGACAATCCACTGCGGCTCGACCCCGCAGGCTTGCGCCGCCTCTTCCAGGGTCAGGGTGACTTCGTCCACCAGGACGCCCGTCACGACCTCATTTTGCGTCACGGCTCACTCCCTCACTTATCCACGGGGATCGAAGTCCAGTTCCCGCGCCATGGTTGCATAGATCTCGCGGGCCTTGTCGCTGTCTGCAGGCGGCAGCACGACGTCCAGCACCAGATACAGATCGCCCGGCGGCGTTCCCGGTATCCCGCGTCCTTTCAGGCGCAGTTTGCGGCCGCTTTGCGAGCCCCCCGGCACTTTCACCTGCACCGGACCCGAGGGCGTGGGAGCTTCGATGGACGCCCCCAGCGCGGCTTCCCACGGCGTCACCGGGAGCGTCTGAAAGACATCCCGCCCCTCGATGCGATAGCGTGCGTCGGGCGTGAATTGCACTTCCAGAAACAGGTCGCCCGCCGGGCTGCCGCCCAGACCGGGGCTGCCCTGGCCGCTCAGGCGGATATGCTGGCCTTCCTTCACGCCTTTGGGAATCTGCACGTGCAGGGTGTGCTCCCTGACCCCGACGCGGCCGTGTTCATCCGCCTGGGGAACATGCAGGGCGATCGTCCGGGTTGCCCCGTGATAGGTGTCGGCCAGATCGATCAGTATCTTGGCGTGGCGGTCCTGGCCGCGCATCCGGAAATCGTCGGTGCCGTGCCGGGCGCGGCCCGTGTGGCCGAACAGGTTGGCGAAAAAGTCGCTGAAGTCCGCATCGTCCGCGGGCGACGGACCGCGCCCCGAAAACTCGAATCCCGCGTCCCAATCCGGTGGCGGCTGAAACTCCTGACCGGCGCGATAACGGCTGCCCAGCTGGTCGTAGGCCGCGCGCTTTTCCGGATCGGAAAGCACGGCGTTGGCCTCGTTGACCTCCTTCATGTGCTTGTCCGCCTCCGGCTCCTTGCTGACATCCGGATGATATTTGCGCGCCAACCTGCGGTAGGCCTTCTTAACCTCATCGGCGGTCGCAGTCTTCGCCACACCGAGGATCTGGTAGTAATCCCTGAATTCCACGCTCACAGCTCCTGAATCGATTGGCGTTGCAAGGTCCCCGCTCAGTCCCGGGCGGGGAAGCGGTAGAGCAGCGCATTCAGGTAGCGCGCAACCTCCTCGATGTCCTCGTTGCCCCAGCCCGCCCCGGCGACATCCTGCCAGCGGCGCACTTCCAGCCTGAGGCTTGTCCAGTCGGTGACGACCCGCTTGTCCCGCCAATGGACATCACGGTTGTGGCAGGCCTCGCAATGCGTCGCGTACAACAACTCGCCGCGGGACGCGTCGCGCATGGTTTCGCCGGCATCAGCGAGATGCCCGTAGAGCATGAACGGGACGATGAGCATCAATTTCCGGAGCATATCCAACCCCTCCCAAATACGGCTCTCCATTAACTATAGATCGGCGATTTCGCCCCGCATTGCCGGCTCGAAATATAAGGCTTGACTCTCAGCCCAATGGGGCCACACTGTAAGTGCGTGCTGCGTCGCAACATAAAAACTGGTACCCGAAGACAGCGAGCAATCTGGCGCTGATTTCATTCCAGACCACTTTACGCGGCAATTCCCACAAGGAAAGACATAATGCAAACCACCACACCCGAACAAATCCGCGCTGCCAAGACCTATACCAACGCTTTGATGGCGCTGTCGCAGGTCGCCTTTTCCGGCGTCGAGCGACTGGCTGCCCTGAACCTGAATGTGGCTCGCGTCGCACTGGAAGACACCTTCGCTGCGTCGAACAGTCTGCTGCAGGCCAAGGATGTCAGCGACCTCAAGAACCTGCAGACCGCTATCAACACCCCGGCAACCGAGCACTGCGCGGCCTACTTTCGCAGCGTGCAGGAGATTGCCGCCGATTCGCAGCAACAGATCGCCCAACTCGTGACTTCGTACTTCGCGACACTCGGCTTCGACGCGAGCGCCAAAGCCGGCTCGAATGCGGGGTTCGACATGTTCTCCAAATTTGTGAAGGACACAAACAGCATGTTCGAAGCCAACGCCAAAGCGGTCGGCGAAGCGACGACGAAAATGATGGCCCCGGTGACGTCTCACCCGAAGAAGGCTGCGTAAGCCCTCAGGCAATCGTAAGTAGGTAAGGAAGAAGCCCCGCGAGTCGGGGCTTTTTCAATTCTGCGCCGGCGCTCACGCCTGGTCCGACAAGTGATCGGCGAGGAAGCGCAGGAGGGCGACAAGGACCGTGAGCAGTACCGGGCCGATAATGAGGCCGATGAGGCCAAAGGCCGAGATGCCGCCGATGACGCCGACGAAAACCGCGAGCATCGACACCGGTGCCTGGCTCGAAATCAGCAATGGCCGCAGCAGGTTGTCGGAAACCGACACGACCAGCCCCCAGATCAACATGAAGATCGCCCAGCCCCAATCGGCGTTGGCGGCCAGGACAAGGACCCCCGGCACCCAGACGACTGCAGCACCGCCGATCGGCAGCAGCGCAAGAACCGCGGCCAGCACACCGAACACGACCGCAGAAGGCAAGCCCGCCATCGCGAAGCCGATGCCCACCAGTGCCCCTTGGGCAAGAGCCGTCAGCCCGGTGCCGTAGACGACGGCGCGTGTCGTGTCGCCGATCAAATGGAGCAACTCTCCCTTGCGCTGCGCTTCCATCGGGACCAGGCGCACGACGCGGGCAAGCAGCTTCGGGCCGTCGCGCAGCAGGAAGAAGAGCAGGAACAGCATCATGAAAAAGTGCACGACCGTACCCAGGGCACTGAGAACAAAATTTCCGCCCGTCGCTGCCAGCGACTTCAGCAGCATCTGGGTGCCGCTCGCCAGCCAGCGTTGGAGCTGTTCGGTGGTCGCAGTGATGTTCTGGCGCAGCCATTCGACCAGACTTCCGATGATCGGGTATTGCTCCAGTTGCGCGAGCAGATGGATATCGAACCGCAATTCCTCCGCCTGGAGACGGGTGATCAGCTCCGTCACCTGATTTGCGAATGCGATGCCAAGGCTGACCAGCGGGCCTGCAAGGATGACGGGAACAAGCACGGTGATGATCCCGGCAGAGAGGTCAGCGCGTCCCTTGAGCTTGCGGGTCAGTCTGCGATGCACCGGTGCCAGCAGATAGGCGAGGCAAATGCCCCACGCAAGGGCGCCCCAGAAGGGAGCGAGCATCCAGTAAAGGGCGAGGGCGAAGAGCGTCGCCACGACAATTACGAAGGCCTTGCGATAGTCGTCCACGCGTGCTCCTTGGGTCCGTCCGGGCTTCTCGACGCTTGTTGCTAATTCTGCCTCTGATCGGCGCGCTCGCGCAAAATGCCCATGACACACCTCGTCACCTTTTCCGCCCCAGGCACGACCCCCGCTGGGGATTTTGCGCGACTCGCAGTGTGATGCGTGGCCGGAAGGCGAGTGTCGAATAATTTGACATGTGCGGTTGAGTCTTCAA
This sequence comes from Azoarcus sp. CIB, assembly GCF_001190925.1. Lineage (NCBI taxonomy): Bacteria > Pseudomonadati > Pseudomonadota > Betaproteobacteria > Rhodocyclales > Zoogloeaceae > Azoarcus > Azoarcus sp. CIB. The sequence continues at coordinate 2,528,940 of NZ_CP011072.1, read as the reverse complement.
CGCGGCTTAGATCATCCAGCTGAAAAGAATGCGAACAGCATTATCCGGGCGCGCGATGGGAAGCGCTTGAGGTCGATTTAGGAGTTCCACGCGATGCACACGAACATCCGCGTTCAGCCGGTGGCACGCTTTGCTGCGAATGGGCCAATTGACCCAAACCTTCGCCTCCATGCGCTCATGTCGTCCAATAATCGTCACATGCGGCGATTTCCTACACGCCTCCCGGTACTTCATGGCTGACTTTTCCGTCACCAAGTTGCATCGAAAGCGATAAACGTGACTCCGATGACAAGGGTACTCAAGAGTTTTCGAGAATGCAGTCTATGTTGATGTCGTTTGAAAAATACATATGCATTGTCAGAAAGTGCGTACGTATGCCAGGCGCATAACGTTACATCCAGAGACACATCAATACGAATACACCTGACGATTGGCATCATTCATGCGTCCTCTTCGTGCGTAAAAATGCTCGGGCGAAAAGCGGACTGATGCAAATGGGTTGGCCAGGCATTTCCTTGGCGAACCCAATCAGTGGTTGCAGTCCGGGAACCCGAGCTGGCATGCGGGACGTACCCGAGCAGGAGGCAGGGCGTGCGCCACGGTCTCCGATGCCCGGAATGCGCAGGTACGGCCCGGACTTCGAGGTTGGTGATGGAAAAACGGAAGGGCGTATTACTCGACAGCAACGGCACGGTCCGCTCCGGATTGAATGATCTGGACCTCCCCGATTGGGATTTCGAGGTCGTTTCGACCGTTGAGGCCGCAAACAGGGTCTTGGCAGGAAGTCACCCGCTGGTCGGCCTGGTGGCCTTTACCACACCGCAATCGTGGTCGGCCCGCGCGCTGGAGTCCCTGGTCGCCAGGCACGACATCGAATGGATCGCAATTTTGGGCCGCGAGCTGCTGCACAACCAGACTCTGGCGCCAATGGCATTGCGCAGTTTTCATGATTTCCACACCTTGCCGCTGGACCGCGATCGTTTGATCATGACCTTGGGCCACGCTCACGGCAAAGCGTTGATCTGCAAGAGCTTCGTTGAACAGGATGATGACATCGGGCGGTACGGGATGACCGGACGCAGCCCGAAAATGCTCCAGCTATACCGCCAGCTCGACAAGATCGTGACGGTGGATGCGCCGGTGCTGATCGGCGGCGAGTCAGGCACTGGCAAGGAACTGGTTGCACGTGCCATCCATCATCACTCGGAGCGCGCCAACGGGCCGTTCATCGCGATGAATTGTGGCGCGATCGCGCCCAATCTCATTCAATCCGAGCTTTTCGGGCATGAGCGCGGTGCCTTCACCGGCGCCCACCAGCGCAAGATCGGCAACGTCGAGGCGGCCAACGAGGGGGTGCTGTTCCTTGATGAAATCGGCGACCTGCCGCTTGATCTGCAGGCGAACCTGCTGCGCTTTGTGCAGGAAAAGACCATCGTGCGGGTCGGCTCGACCGAGCGGGTGCGGGTGAACGTGCGGGTGATCGCGGCGACCCACAGGGATCTGAGCCGCGCAGTCGCCGAAGGACAGTTCCGCGAGGATCTCTTCTACCGGCTCAACGTGCTGCATCTCAGCGTGCCACCGCTGCGCGAGCGCGAACAGGATATTGCGCTGCTGGCAACCGCCATCTTCAAGGCCAACCAGCATCAGAAAAGTCCCCAGGTAAAGGGCTTCAGTTCGGAAGCGTTCCACGCGATGTGCGGCTACCCGTGGCCGGGGAACGTTCGCGAACTGATCAACCGCGTGCAGCACGCGATGGTCATGTCGGAAAGCAAGCTGATCAGTGTTGCGGATCTGGGTCTTCCCACGTCGGACCTCGATGCAACCAGTCAGACACTGGATGAAGTCCGCTCGACGGTGGAAAGGGAAGTCATCGAGAGCAGCTTGAGCAGGTACCAGAACAATGTGTCGGCAGTGGCACGCCATCTGGGCGTTTCGCGCGTCACGCTGTACCGCATGATCGATCGCCTGAAGATTGTCCTGTAGCCGTAGCGGGCCGGAGCCTGGCCTTGGTCGAGTACGAGAAATGTGGGGGAATCATGAAAGCACTGGCACATCGCCAAGGACGGATGCTGGGATGCAGTCTTGCCGGCCTTGTGATCGCCACCTGCGGTTCCGCCGCCCATGCCGATGAGGGTAGCTTCAAGGCATCGATGGCCGCCCTCAAGGAGAGAATCGATGAGCAGACCCGTCAGATCGAAGCGCTCAAACGTGATCTTGCGCAGCAGCAGATGCTGATCGACGGCATGCAGCGCACCCGCGATATCGGCGAGGTCAGGGGGCGCGGAACGGTATCGGCGGGCGCGGTAGCCGCGCCATCAGCGACGCCGCCCGATCCGGTTTCCGCACCGCGTCCCCCACAGCAGTTGGCGCAGGCGCCGAAACCGGTCGGGCAGGCGCCCGAACGCCCCAAGGAAAACAGGCCGCCCGCAGTCGCACCGATCTTCGAGCAACCCGGTGTCCTGACGCCGCCGGGCAAGTGGTTGGTCGAACCTTCGCTGCAGTACGCCCACTCATCCAGCAATCGCGTCGCGCTGGTCGGATACACGATTATCCCGGCGATCGTGATCGGCCTGATCGACGTGCGCGAGGTGAAGAGCGACACCTTCATCGGCGCACTGACCGTGCGCCGCGGCATCACCAACCGCTTCGAGCTCGAAGCCAAGATTCCCTATGTATACCGAACCGATACCAGCGTCAGCCGGCCGGTCGGCGCCGGCGCCGCCGCCGATACCTCGTTCGACGTTGATGGCCACGGCCTTGGAGACATCGAATTCACCGGCCGCTATCAGCTCAACGATGGGGGCGCGGAGGATCCGTACTACATCGCCTCGCTGCGGTTCAAGACGCGCACCGGCAAGGACCCCTTCGAGGTCAAGGTCGACCGCACGCTGCGCGGCACCACCGGCACCGGCCTGCAGACCGAGATGCCGACCGGGTCCGGCTTCTATACGGTCCAGCCAGGACTCACCGTGCTCCTGCCGTCCGACCCGGTGGTGTTTTTTGGCGGCGTGAGCTATCAGCACAGCTTTGCGCGCGACAACGTCAAGCAGAAGACCAACGACGGGGATCTCGATCTGGGGAAAGTGGAGCCGGGCGGGGCGGTTGGCTTCAACTTCGGCATGGGCCTCGCGCTGAACGACCGATCGTCGTTCAGCATCGGCTACGATCACCTGTCCGTAGGCAAGGTCAGGGTAGGCGGGCGGCGGCCGACGACTTCGATCCGCGCGCAATTGGGAACCTTGCTGCTCGGCTACTCCTACCGGCTCAATTCGGGCAATACGCTAAATCTGACGATCGGCGCAGGGCTCACCGAGGACGCGCCCGACCTCCAGTTGACCCTGCGCATGCCGCTCCAGCTCTGAGGCAAGGCCTTCGGCAGCTTGCCCTCGGGCGGGCTGCCGGAATGTCCGGAGCAGGCCTATCTGAAAAGCGCGCTGTTAACCGTGCTTCTGAGCGAGTCGCCGATACGGTTGGCCTGCAGCATGTCCATGCTGTTCACCGTGGCGTTGATGGTCGTGACGGACAGTATCGTCTGGTCGTTCAGGGTGTTCTGGATCACCGTCGCGAAGGCACCGGACGAGATCATGCTCGCATCGAAGGTGTTGTTCGGCCCGTTCTGGATCAGGCCGACAGTGCTGCCCACCGTCAGCGCCTTCGCGGCTTCCGCGCTTCCGCCGACCAGCGTGCCGAGATCCGCAACGTTCAGGCTGGTCGTGCTCAGCAACTCGCCGTTGATATAAACGAGACGCTCGATGCCGAAGGACAGCATCAGGCCGCCGGGTGTCTCGAATCCCCCCCTCAGGCCATCCATCACCTCGTCATCGAGCACGGTCACGCTGGGAAACAGGAGCGAATCTCCTGCACCCGGGGAATTGATCCCGGCTAGGCCACCGGATGCGGCCTGATCGGGGGCTCGCGCGCCGGGTGATGCGCGCTCGATCCGATCCGCACCCTGCGGTGCCGGGATCAATCCCGGGTGTTGCAACGCCGCTGCAGGCTGCGGAACCTGTTCGGCCACTTGTTCGAAGCGCCCGGATTGGAGTGCGTCCTGCTGAACCGGCATGGCGAGCCGAGGAACTCCTGCCGCCACTGCGGCGCAGGCGATCAGTCTGGCAACTCGTCCCGGCCGCAACGCGATCATGGTCGTTCTCTCAATGGTCCATCGGACCGGGACGGAGCATCTGAACGTCCATGCTGTTCGCCCCCCGAACCCCGCTGCCGAGTGGCGCTGCCGGTCGTACCTGCCAGTCCCGCTCGCGATTGAAGTGCGCGAGATCGACCCTGTTGTTGATCACGAGCAGGATGCCGTTTGTCCAGAACTTCTCGAAGTCGTGGCGGCGAAGCACACGCGTGCCCAAGGCAGGGTCGCCGATAACCACCCCGTTCGGCCGCACGCCCTTCACGACGACAAAATGCGAATATCCGTTCTCCTTGACCAGCGCGATCGCCGGCACACCGGCCTCGGCCAGTTGGTCGAGCGATACGCGCACACCTTCGGCGCGGAAGCCCTTGCCGTCGAGAAAGAGCTTCATGTCGAGCATGGAAAAGCCCTCGCGCTGAATCTTCGCCTGGTCTCCGCGTTCGAACATGTATTTGAAGACCTCGACTTCGTCGACTTTCAGGTCGTAATGATGCGTCAGCAAGGTCGCGACCGCGGCCGAACCGCAACTGAAATCATATTGCTGGCGAAGCGTCGAGACAAAGCGCGCGCCCTTGAGGCTCGTCACCGGTACCGCGTAACTGTTCCCCGCGGGGCCCAGTATCCTTGACGAATCTGCGAGGGCGGGCTCGAGCAGGCAGCAGGGCAACATGAGGACGGAGAACCACGCGCGGACGTTCATCGCCGCCTCGTCAATTCACTTCGACGTTCAGGATCACCGCGTTCTGGATCAGGACCCCGTTTCCGCTGTTCTGGATGAACATCGGCACCCCGCTCGCACCGGCAAGCGCACCGCCGGTAATGAGGTTGTGCCCGGTTGCAGCATCCGAAACCGAAATTTCACTCACCGCGCCGATCGCGCGTATTTCGCTGCTATGCGTATCGGCGCCGCCCCGTAGACCGGAAAGCTCCGCCTCATCAAGTACCGGCGCAGCCAGCAGCCTTGATGTCGGCCCCTGCACCGCGAGCTCCTCCGCATCACCCAGCATCACCAAGTCATCGGCCCGCGCAGGCACGATCGTGCCGTACATGAGGGCCAGCGCGATGCCCAGGGCGAGCAAGTGCAGTACCTGTTTCATGGCTTGACTCCTCGACTGCCAATGAAACCGGGGGAAGGTTCGGTTCCCCCGGCTCTGCACGTGCGAATTACCTGACTGTCAGGTTTGCCTGCACATTCACGCTTTGCTGCACGAGTGCACCGATGCCGCTGTTCTGGGCATTGACGATGATGCCGGCGCCGTTGGTGAAACTGCTGTTGATGGTATTGAACATGTTGAAGGTCCCCGCATCGACCGTCGCGGTGCCGCCGGCTCCGCCCATGCCGCCCTCGCCACCCGTGCCGGTGCCGCCCGTCGCCATTCCGCCGGTGTTCGTGCCGCCGTCGCCGCCGGTACCTGCGGTGTTGGTGCCGCCGTTGCCGCCACTGCCGCCATTGCCGCCTGTCGCGCTACCGGTCGAGGCATTGCCGCTGGTCGCCGTACCGCCGTTCCCGCCGGCTCCGGCGGTATTGCTGGCCGTGCCGCCATTCCCGCCCGTTGCCGTGCTGCTGCTGGCGCCCGCCGTCGAGTCGCCCGCGGTACCGGCCCCACCGGTTGCCGTCGCGGTACCCGGATCAACGGACGGCGTAACCGTAGCCGTCCCGCCGGACGAACCGTTGCTGGCCGTCGTATCGCCAACCGATCCGCTGCCGTCACCACCATTGGCTCGCGCCGGACCCGCATTGCCGCCGGTTGCGCCGGTTGCGCCGTTTGCCTCGCCGGTCGACGCAGTGCCCACTGAACCGTCGCCGCCATTGCTGCCTGCGCCACCCCGCGCGCCGGATGCCGCACCACCGGCACCACCCGTACCCGCAGCCGCGCCGCCCGTCGCGTCGCCGCCGCTGCCAGCCCCTCCGGCCGCACCGGCTCCGCCGTTCGCATTGCCATGGTTCATCGCGACGTTGCCAAGACCGCTCACCGACACACCGCTGACAGTACCGGTCAGTGTCGACAGGGCCATTACGTGCGTCGTGTTGAACGCGTTATTGAAATTGGCCGTCGAGCTCGAACCATTGTTGGCCGCCGTGCTGCCGAGGCCCTCAGCCGCCGCCGTGCCGTCGTTGTCGCGGTTGTCGCCATCGGCGCTGCTGGTGTTGGTGTGTGTCGAATTGTCGTTGCCTTGATTCGAGCTGTCGGCACTGTTGGTGGAGCTGTTATTGCCCTGGTTCGAGCTGTCGGCGCTGTTCGTGGAGTTGTTGTTGCCCTGATTCGAACTGTCGGCGCTGTTCGTGGAACTGTTGTTGCCCTGGTTCGAATTGTCGGTACTGCTCGTCGAATTATCGTTACCCTGGTTTGAACTGTCGGCACTGTTGGTGGAGCTGTTGTTGCCTTGGTTCGAATTGTCGGTACTGCTCGTCGAGTTGTCCTGCGTCGCCGTCGAGAACTCATTCGCCTGCGGGCTGGTGTCGCCCGCCTGTGTCGCGGTTGCTGTGGCGGTTTGCGTATTGGTGTCCGTGACATCGCTTACGGTATTCACGGGATTGGCCCACACCTGTCCGGCGACACTAAAGGCCAGCCCGATCGCGGCTGAAATCAGAGTCTTCCTCATCGCAATTCCCCTTCGAGAGCCAAAGCCGGCACCATGCCAAGCCCGGTGGCTCCGAATGCGCAAGACCCGTGCCGCATGCGTTTCCTGTTCGCAACTTATTGATTAAAAGCGATATGGCAATCTTGATGATGCATTTCGGGTGATCGTGTGACGGTAACTCTGTACTGACTCTGTACAGGCAAACCCCGACCGAACCCCGTTGCCGTCCGGGAGGTAGGCATCAAACCATTGATTCATAATGGGTTGGACACCATTCGTGCGAGAGAATCGAGGTGTTTCAGCGGCGAAACACTTTTGCGCTCCGGCCATCGCCAGACCTTCCCATAAAACGGCCAGCAGGGGCGCCTGGGCCGGATCCGGGTTTGATGCGGACAATTGGCCGCGAGCGCTGAGGAGCGGCGGACTTCAGCGAAGGTTGAAGTTGCCGCCCCCGAAGAGCCCGATCAGTCCGATGAGGATCAGATAAATGGCGACGATATAGTTCAGCAGCCGCGGTACGACGAGGATGAGAATCCCGGCGATCAGCGCGACCAGCGGAGCAAGACCCAGGTTGATGGTCATACAGGCACCTTTCCCTTTCAGTCATTTTTTCGACAGTACGGCGAAAGCGATCACGCACGCGCCGCCACCGATGAGCAACCAGCCGACGAGCGGCGGTATCGCGACCGTATGCGTGCGTTCGGCGGTCGCCGTGATCGGCCCGATCTGGAGAATGTTCTCGGTCGTCGTGTAGCTGTAATGGTCGTAGCCCAGAACGGCTGCGCCCATGACAATGAGTGCGACTCCGGTAATGAGTAGGGCTTTCATTGTGCGTCGATCCCTGGACTTGCGCCCCGTTGATGAGAATGTTGCCGTCCGGCAAATGATATTTACGCCGAAAACGGCGGCGGCTCTGTACGGTTCCGCACACAACATCACCGTTGCCAGAGTCAGACCCCACGATTCACGGATTCGGACGGTCCTTGTGCCGGAACCGAACCGTACGTGGCGGTGCCGGGAGGCCCACACGTGGGGTTGTGTTCGCCAGCGAACGGAGCGGGGCGCGGAAATCGCGTATTTTCAAATCGCACGTCCAGCTGACCGCGAATCTCCCCAAGAGAGCGGTTGTAGACCAACACTCAAGAGGAATTCAGATGAAATATGCGATAATTTTTTCAGCGGTTGTGATGGGGCTAGCCTTGAGCGCGTGTGAAAAGTCGACGGTTGTTACGCCTGCTCCGGCCCCGGCTCCAGCGCCCGTTCCGGGGCCCGCCGGCCCCGCAGGTGCTCCTGGCGCCACTGGAATGACCGGACAGATGGGGGCTACCGGATCTACGGGGTCTACCGGGGATACCGGATCGACCGGTTACACCGGAGCACAAGGATCAACCGGGGGCACTGGCGCAACCGGTTCCACCGGAGATACCGGAGCCCAAGGTGAGCGCGGCAAGACCGGTGGCGACACCGTGATCGTCGTTCCGCCTCCGGCTCCCGCGCGTTGAGATCCCCCTGGCGTTCCGTCGGACTACGCCACCCACGGGTGGCGTAGTCCGTTTAGGCTTCCTGCTTTGCGCGGGCGGCTAACTTCCCCTGGTGGGACGCCAGCGTGTCGTGATCGGGATGCAGGCATGCTCGTGGCATGGGCGACGCGGCTCGGCCGAGCCGACTCTTTGCGAAGGGGCTAATAGTTCCTTGTTATACTAGTGAAGATAAGCCCCGTTTATTCATAATGACTGAAATGAGAGACCCGTACGAAGTTCTAGGTGTTTCGCCAGTCGCATCTCTTGATGACATCAAATCGGCCTACCGCAAGGCGGCCCGTCTTTACCACCCCGACAGAAACCCCTCGGCCGACGCTTCGGCCCGTTTTCGGGAAGCCCAGACGGCTTACGAATTGCTGGGGGACGTTGCGAAGCGCGGCGAATACGATGCGCTGCGCCGTCGCAACCTGATCGACGATCCACTGCAGGAAGCGACCTCGCTGTGGAATGCGTACATTGAAAAAGTGATTACATGACGTCGTTTTATTTTGAAGATCTTTCCGAGCGTTACAATAGTGAGCTGGATGACTTGCGCACCGATTCGGAAAACAAGAACGTCCTCAACAAACGTCTGCAGGAAAAGCGTCAGTGCTTCGAGGATCTGATGCCCATGATCGAGGAGGCGCCGGAAATGGTCGCGCCCGCGCTGCATGGGGCGTATGCGTTCAACGACCGCAAGATTCTCGATCGGGCGGCCAACAGCACCCCGGGGCTCGGTCGTTTTCCGCGCTGGGCGGAGATGGAAAGAACCCTGGACATCCAGCCGTGGGCGCGTCCGCTTATCGAGATGTGCCTGGGGGCTGCGGATGGCGATGCTTTCCTGACCTCCACGGCCGTGCTCGAGTGGATGCTGACCGAAGACATCCGCAGGCCTGACGCCGCATCCCAGGCCGATGAAGAAAATGAAGACGATACGGAAGACCTTGGCGAAGCCGGCGAAAGCTGGATGACCGAACAAGGTTTCGATACCCCTGACCGTTAAGCACCAAGTCCATGACCCATCCTGCCGTCATCCAGACCCAAGCCCTGATCCTCGCCGGCGAAATCGCCGAGGCGGAATCGCAACTGGTCGCCATCGCCGAAACGCAGGGCGACCAGGCGCTGGTGAACATCCTCGACGAAATGGAGCCGAAGGATCTGCTGGCCATCATGCGCGAGTTCGACTCCAGTAAGGAGTCCGTGGTCAACCTGGTCGTCAGTCCCGAACAGTTTGTCGACGCGATCCTGCTCGAACGCAAGTATGGCGAGCCGCTCGAGAAGTACGTGCCGCGCCTGCGCAACACCATGAATGCCGTCATGCACCGGGGGGCAGGCGCCTGCGTCGAGATCCTTGAATGCCTGACCGAACGCGATGAAGGCATCCGTCTGCTGGCGGACTACTTCACCGACTACTACGATCTGCTGCAGAACTTCGCCTTCCACGGGCGCTTCGAAGACGACTTCGATCTCGAGAAGGCCATGGCGCCCAAACGGACGCACTCCTTCGATGCGGAGCAGTTCGACGAGATGGAGCAAGGGCTCGAAGCCGGTGACTCGATGGAACTGGCACGTCCGAGCATGTCGCGCTCCGAAGTGGCTGACGGCGACTGGATGGAAACGGCGTGGGTGCTTCGCCACGAATTCCAGGACAGCTTCGAACTGCTGATCATCGAAGTCCAGGATCGCATGCGTCGCGAAATGGAAGCCGCGCATGTGCCGCCGCCGGTCGAAACCGGCGAGCCGGGGGTGCCGAAGATTCAGGAAGACGAAGAAGAGTCCGCCATTTGATAGGGAAGCGCGAAGTCGCTGCGCTTCGCGCGCCACACACGATGTCCCGAAATACCACTGTCGCAACCGTCGATGCCCGCCCGTATTTCGAGCAGGTGCTCTGTTATGCCGTGAACCAGCGTGTGATCGACGATGAGCGCCTGGCTGCCATCGGACGCGAGGGCGCGAAAGGGATCGTTCAGCTGGCCGGCTTCTTCGGTACCGCCAACCTTCGCCCTGAGCTCGAAGCAGCGCGCACTCGCCTGGTGACCCTGGTCAGCCTGGCGCTCGAGTCGGCATCCGGCGGAAAGCTTGCGGCGGCCGCCGACCAGCTGCGCCAGAAAACGCTCCTTGCCCTGTCGAAGGCCGGGGCCGACGCGTTGCGTGCCTTGCTGAAGCTACCGGAAGACCTGATTCTGGAACCGCCCGCCGCCGTTAGTCAGATCGAGAAGCAGATGTTGTCCTTATGGACGCTCGACGAGCCGATGACGCATGCCCGGTATCGGGAGGAAATGCGTCGGCGCGAGAGCATCCTGGCGCAGCACGAACTGAGCTACTGGCTGGCCGGCAAGCTGGGCGTGTCGCGCAAGGACCTGCAGATGAACGAGTCCTGCGAGGCGGTCATCAACAGCGCCTTGCTGGTGCTCTTCGTCGAGAAGAAGCCCACGAAACTGTTTTCCACCGGCCAGTTCATGGAACTTCATGCATTGGCCTGCAAGAAAAAGAAGCGTGACTTCCCCGCTCTGGACGAATGGATCGAAGAGGCTCCGGCCCCGATCCGGGGCATCCTGGATGATGCGCGTGAGAACTTCCTCGGCAGGCTCTTGCCGACGCTCAAGCTGCACCCCGCCGCGGATTTCGTTCCGAAGGAGGAGGTCGGGCCGCTGACGGGATATTTTTTCTTCAACACCTGCGGTCTCGACGAGCTGACGCACCACGACAAAGAGACCGAAGACACCTGGCGGAAAATCACCGGCGGCAAGGGCGAACACCCGGATGTGATGTGCACCGTCCTGTTGATGGTCGCGACCGGCCTGGAGCCCTGTCCGGCGCTGCGCAAGAAGGATGCGATCAGCGTCTGGGAAAATTTCCGCAGCTCGGGCTTTGACGAGGCGGCGGTGTCGCGATTCATCCAGCAGGTAGTGCCGTTTCAGTATCAGGCCGACGTCAGGCATCTTTGGTCCGAAGACCTGGGGCCCGATGCCCGCATGCAGCTCAATGACGCGGATGAGCATGACGTGCTGGCCTACCTGCACGAAACGTGCAGGGCGACTTACAAACTGCGCTAGCAGTCCGTCGGACTGCGCCACCCACGGTGGCGTAGTGTTCCCTTTTTTCGCAGGCGCACGATCAGGATTCGGACACTTGAGCGCTACTGCCCGCGCTCTTGCCCATCGTCCTGCATCGCCAGCAGGATCAGCTGCGTGTCCCCGCTTCTGCCCGCTATGCGGCGGGCATTGAGCGATATCCTGCGTCGCCCGATGGTGGGGAACACGTGTTCGACCACATAATCTTCAAAACTGCGGTCGCGCGGCAAAATCGTTTCCAGCAGTTCCCGTAGTTTGGGGATGTCCCACTGGCCGTCGCCGACGTCGTAGAGCGGGCGGCCCAGGGTGTCTTTCGGCGTGACGCGGAAGTTCCGGTAGAACGAACGGCTGGCGGAGACGATTTTCAAATCCCCGTCCAGCACCAGCAGCGGTTCGCGCACCGTATCGACGATGCCTTCGGCCAGATCCCGCGCCGTCTGCACCGCCGCCTCCGTTTCGACGCGCCTGCTGATGTCCGTGAAGGTCAGCACTACCCCCTCGATGACGTTGTCCACCGTCCGATAGGGCATGATGCGCGCCAGATACCAGGCGCCCCTATCCGTGCGAAGCTCGCACTCATAGGGGATCAGGCTGTCGAGGACGGTCTGTGCGCGTGCGAGCAGGTCGTCACCTTCCAGTTCGGACTTGATGTCACCCAGCGGCCGCCCCACATCCGAGCCGATCAGGCGATAGACTCGCGCCGCCTCACGCGTAAAGCGGCGGATGAGCAATTGCTCATCCAGGAAGATCGTGCCGACGTTCACGTTGTCGAGCAGGTTCTTCATGTCGTTCTGCATGCCCGTCAGCTGCTGGATCTTGGCGTGCAGCTCTGCATTCACCGTCACCAGCTCTTCATTGACCGACTGCAGTTCCTCCCTGGATGTCTCCAGTTCTTCGTTGCTCGACTGGAGTTCCTCATTGGTGGACTGCATCTCCTCGTTGGACGCCTGCTGTTCCTCGATGGTGGCCTGCAGGCTCTCCCGCGTGTAGGCCAGTTCACGTTCGAGGGCCTCGATCCTCTCGTTCGTGAGCGACGTCGACTCGCGTTTGCTGCGCTTCCGTGTGCCGGGTGCGGCGCCCGACATTTCCTCGAAACTGATCACCAGCACGGTCTCGCCGGTGTCCGTGTCCTGCACGGGGCGCAGACTGAAACTCACCGTCTGTACCTTGCCATTGGTGGTGACCGCGACTTCGCGGCCCAAGGTGGCTCCCCCCCCCCCCCGGCTGGTGGCGTGGAGGATTGCCGCACGCAGTTCAGGCGGCAGTGGCTCGCGCGCCATCTCGACCACATTGAGCGTGGCCTGGCCGGGGGCAGGGCGCAGGAAGTTCCCGGTGTCGCCGTGAACATAGAGGATGTTGCCCTTCAGGTCCGTGAGGACCGAAGCCGGCGCGTAGGATTGAAGCAACACGCGTCGGGTCAGTTCGTCGAAGTTGGTTTCCTTGGCTCTTTTCATGACTTCCTCGGGCGCTTTGCCTCTTCTATCCGCGGCCCGGGACAAGCCATTGGCCAGCACCGTGCGGGCAGAGGCGACGGAGTGGGTCGCACGATAGAACTTCCATTTGCGGTCTTGCGCCGTGAACAGTCCGGTGTGGTTGCCGATGCTTTCCGAGGGCGAGAGAAACAGTATTCCGCCTGGTTTGAGCGCGTAGTGGAACGCCGGGATGAGGCGGTTTTGCAGTTCCGGCTCCAGGTAGATCATCAGGTTGCGACAACACAGCAGGTCGAGTCGGGTGAAGGGTGGATCCTTGATGACGTTCTGGACGGCGAACACCACCATTTCGCGAATTTCCTTCCTTACGCGATACCCCGCATCGTCCTTGAGAAAAAAGCGGTGCAGCCGGTCAGGCTGCACGTCCTGGACGATATTCGGCGGGTACACGCCCGTCCGTGCAGCGCTGATGGCATCTTCATCAAGATCCGTCGCATAGATTTGAACCGTGAATGCCTGCTCGCGCTCGTCCATCAACTCGCGCAGCAGGATCGCGATCGAATAGGCCTCTTCGCCGGTGGCGCACCCTGCCACCCAGATGCGCAGCACATAGGCCTCCGGTTTGTCACGCAGCAAGAGCGGCAGGATCTCGCGCTTCAGGGTGACAAAGGCCTCGGCGTCGCGAAAGAAGCTGGTGACGTTGATCAGCAGTTCCTTGAACAGCGTTTGTATCTCGGCGGGATTTTCCTTGACGTAGCGGGCATAGACGTCGATGTCCTCGATGTCGTGCTGCGCCATGCGCCGCTCGATGCGGCGGCCGATGGTGCTCTTCTTGTAGTGCGAGAAGTCATGGCCGGTCGCGGTGCGCAACCGCATCAGGATGCGGCTCATGGCGCCCACGGCCGCCGGCGCCAGACGATCTTCCCGACGCCGGGCAGTGCGGCGGATGCCTGCCAGCAGCGCGTGCGGCATGGCATCTGCGGCCAGCACGGCGGTCGCGTAGCCCGCGCGGATCGCACTGGCAGGCATACCGTCGTATCGGGCGCCGGCAGGATCCTGCACCAGCGAGATGCCGCCGGCACCCAGGATGGCACGCAGCCCCTGGGTGCCGTCGGTGCCCGTACCGGACAGGATGATGCCGACCGCCTTCTCGCCGCGGTCTTCGGCGAGGGAACGCAGAAAGGCGTCGATGGGCATGCGCAGGCCGCGCGGCTGATCCGGAACGCTCAGCTGCAGCGTACCGTGAAAGATCGCCATGTCGCGGTTGGGCGGTATGACGTGCACGCGGTCGGGGGCCACGATCAGGTGATCCGTGGCTTCGACCACCGGCATGGTGGTGGCGCGTTGCAGGATTTCCGTGAGCAGGCTGGCGTGGTCCGGATCGAGATGCTGAACCAGCACGAAGGCCATGCCACTGTCCGCAGGCATTCGCCGGAAGAACTGCTCGAAGGCTTCCAGGCCGCCTGCAGAAGCGCCCATGCCGACGATGGAAAAATCCCCGGGGCGCAATCCATCTGCACGCAGGTCGGGGAGGGCGCCCGTCGTGGCGGCAATCACGGGAGTCCCGCTATCGGACGGTTCAGCTACCTTGCTGTTTGGCACCAGGTTTCCTATCCGCACCGCGCGGCATGACCGAACCGGAATCTTACTCCAACCGGATAAGCCATCATTCCATACTCATTAACCGAGCTTGTGCTCCATGACGTAACGGGTGACCTCGGCATTGGACTGCATCGCGAGCTTTTCGAGCACGCGGGAGCGGTAGGTACTGACGGTCTTGACGCTCACATGCAGCGTCTCGCCGATCTTCGTGAGTGGAATGCCCTTGCTCAAGAGCAGCAGCACCTCCATCTCGCGCGCGGAGAGGGCTTCGTGGGGAAGCCGCTTGCCCCGGCTCACCGTGCCGGCAAGGAGCTTCTCCGCCAGGGCGGGACTCACGTAACGGGCGCCCGTGGCGACCGCGCGAATCGCGGTCAGGATCTGGCCCGGCGGGCTGTCCTTGTTCAGATATCCCGACGCACCGGCATTCAGTGCGGGGACGGCGAACTCGTCTTCGGAGTACATGCTGAAGATCAGGACCGGCAGATCCGGCCACTCCCGCTTCACCCGCTTGAGCACTTCCAGCCCGTCCAGGTCCGGCAGGCTGATATCCAGCAACACGACGTCGCACACCCCTTGGCGCACGAGCGCGAGCACCTCCTCGCCCGTGGCAGCCTCCGCGGCGACCTTGAGATCCTCGGTGGAGGCAAGAAACTGCCTCAGGCCGCTGCGAACGACCGCATGATCGTCTGCAATCAGCAGGTTGACCTGTTTCATCGCTTTCCCTTAGCTGTCGAGGGGAATCCGCAGCATGAGCTGTGTCCCCTTATCCGGTCGGCGTCCTATTGAAAGCGTCCCCCCCAGGTGCTCGGCACGTTCGCGCATGCCCATGAGGCCGAAGGAGTCCGGGCGCTGGAGGTCGCTTTCCGCGATACCCGAGCCGTTGTCGACCAGTTTCACGATCAATTCGCCATCATGCTTGCGGACGTTGATCGTCACCTTGCTCGCGCCCGAGTGCTTTGCCACGTTGGTCAGTCCTTCCTGAATGATGCGAAACACCGCGGTATTGCCGAGCTGCGACAGACGCACGTATTCCGGTAAGCGAAGCACCGTGGCGATGCCCGTGTTGCGCGAGAACTGCGTGACGTACCACCTGATCGTCGCAATGAGGCCCAGCGTGTCCAGCGTCGCCGGGCGCAGGCTGCTGGAAACGCGTTTGACCACGCGCAAGGCTGCGTCCGCCTGCTCGAGCAGGCCAGCGAGCTTCGTGCGCAGCGGTTCGGGGCTCGCCACCTCTTCCGCGGCGATCGCGAGGCCGAGTTTGAGCATCGTCAGCGTTGCGCCGAGTTCATCGTGCAATTCACGCGCGATCATCGCGCTCTGCTGTTCCCGCAGCGTTTCCAGGTGCAAGCCCAGTTGCTTGATGCGCTCGGCGGTCCTTTTCTGGTCTTCCGCCGCACGCTTGCGCTCGCTGATCTCATCGTGCGTCACCACCAGCCGCACCGGACCATCGCCGGGAAAACGCGTGACATGCATTTCGAACCAGCGCGTGGTCGCGGGTGCGCGGCATTCGTATTCGAGCGAAAAGGTCTGGCGTTTTCCCGCCAGCAGAGCCTGGATCGCATGGTGTACACCGGTGGCTGTTTCGGAGGACCAGCAGGGCATTCGGAAAGGGATTGCGAGGCAGTCCGGACATCCGCCGGGCCGAGTCTCGCAATCACCGGCGTCAATCGTCCGTTCGCGCCACGTCCTGTTCGTGGCGATGATCCGCCCGTGCTCGTCGAGCACGCATAGGCTGGACGACAGCGAGTCGATCGTCGCGCGCGCGAAGCGCTCGGCTTCGGCAAGCGCCTGCGAGCGGGCTTCGACCTCGGCCGTGCGCTCGACAACCTTCTCCTCCAGCATGTCGTTCAAGCGCAGCAGGGCGGCCTCGGCATGCTTGCGTGCCGTGACATCGGTCATGGCGCCCACCAGCCGTACGACGCGGCCGGCGGCGTCGCGCACGATCTGGCCACGATCCGCGACATACCCCCAGTGACCATCCTCATGGCGGATGCGGTATTCGACCTGAAACTGGTTCGTGCGCGTTTTCAGCGCGCTCACGATCGCCGGCCGGATCCGGCGCAGGTCCTCCGGATGCACGCGCTGCCGCCACCAGCGACGGTCAGGCCCGAAGTCCCCCGAAGCGATGCCGCAGACCTGCGGGAGATCGCTGCTCCAGTAGAGCGAGCCGGTGCGCCGATCCCAGTCGTAGATCCCCCCCGACATCGCCTGCATGGCCATGCGCAGGCGCAACTCGCTCTCGTTCAGCGCCTCCATGCGCTTCTGTTCGGAAATATCCGTCAAGGTGATGCGCACCGCGACCCCGCCAGCGGTCGAGGTCACCCCGATGCCGTTCACCCGGCCATGAAAGGGGGTTGTTTCTCCGCGCAAAAGGCGCAGTTCGCAATCCCGGCTGTCGGAATGCCTGGCCACGTCAACAAGATAGACATGCCAGCGGTCACGGTCCTCGGGCTGCACGAAGTGCGCGAAGCGACGGCCCAGGATCTGCTTGCGTTCGGCCCCGAGCAGCTTTGTTGCGGTCAGATTGATTTCGTCGATCGTCCCTTGGCGGGTCAGGGTCAGATAGCCCACCGGCGCGAACTCGAACAGATCGACGTAGCGATCCCGCGCATCCTCGAGCGAAAGCTGGACGTTGCGTAATGCCGCGTTCTGCCTCTCCAGATCGACCTGATGAACCCTGAGTTCGTGCAGGAGTTCGTCCGGCATGGGGTGTGGCGCCTCTGCGGCGGATGTGCCGTCAGGCTGCGTCCCGGCCTGGCGGACCGATTGCACTCCGTCGTCCTGCAACGCGCTCATATGCCATTCCCTTCAAACCGCATGTCTCCCCCCCCCCGGTGCCTCATCCGCCCTGCAGACCTGGGGCGCTCCAGGAAATCCCGCGGAACAGCCCGAAGCCGATATCTACACCATTTTCGCAGCGACGCATGTAGGAAAACACCTACATCGCATGGGCCGAATTCCGACGTCGATCGGGTGGGCGGCTGACAGAATGCCGGCGGCGGAGATGGAATAATGCATTCCTTGAATTGCAATGCGTTTCCCGTGGTCCGCCGTAGACAGCTGCGTTGAGTTAACCGCGACTTCAAGAATGAATTCAATTCCTCACTATCACAGATTGCTTGAAGCAAGCCACCTCGGGACTGGCGTGCGCAACTGAACAAACGATAGATCGAATATCGGCGACGTGGCAGGGATGCCGTCGCCCGGGTTGAGTCGATGCCAAGAATATCGACCGCCCCTCATGCCTGCGTGTGGAGGAGACAAACGTGCATGCTGTGCGCAGCGAGATCATCAGAAAGATGACAGAAGGTGACTCGGGATCGCCGCCAACCTGTGACTACCGGGATGGCGCTTGTGAACGTACGAGTCTCGGCTATTACTTCGTGATGCCGAGGATACGCACGAAGCACGGCCGGAAAGCCGTCGACGCCGGCAACCTGCGTGCGTTCGGGCCTTTCGACAACCCGGTCCTCGCGCGCTTCATAGCTACCAGCGCGTGCGCCCTGGGGCTGCGTGACCTGGATACAGCCATCCAACCCGTCGCTTTCCTGGAGCCGAGTCAGGCCCGGAACATGCAGCGCAAGGCGCGTCGCCATCCGGTACGGACACGTTCCGTTGGCGTGTCGACGAGTGCATCCCATTTACATCTGTCTGTCACGTGCTGAACGGTCCGGGCGCGCGGCGCCATGGTGCCTGCCGATGACCGGCGACGCTTCACTACCCGAATAACACCCCGCTACCGACCCGAAGGTTCGAGTCGGTGGCTTCGCTGCACGCAATCCGAACGTCTTATTCAAGAGGAAACTGTTACATGAACTCGATCAGCTATCTGCAGAAAGTTACCGAGGCTGCCAGCGACAACGGTGAAGTCTTCAAGGCCATCTTCGACGTCTCGCTGAACGCGACCCAGCAAATGCTGGCGCTCAACGGTGACTTCGTCCGTACCTTCATCACAGCCGGCGCCACTCCCTCGGCGCACGACGTGCAAGAGCGGATGAGCGTGTACATGCAGGGTTTCGAGCGTGCGAGCGAGTACTTCCGCAACGTGAATGAGCTCTGCGTGAAGACGCAAGCCGAAATCGCCACCGTGAGCGCGCAGCGTGCGGCCGAAGTCACGCAGGCGCTGGTTGCGCAAGTCGATAACGTGTTCCAGGGATCGCCCCTCAAGACGGCGGGGATTGCCGACATATTGAAGTCGACGTTGAGCAACGCCGGCGCCGCCTGCGAAAACATCATCAACACTTCGCGCGAGGTCGCCGAATCCACCATGACGGTGGCGACGCAGGCGCTGCAGACGTCCGCCGATGCATCCCGCACGAGCGCCCGCTCGGCCCGGAAGTCCGCGTAATTTTTTTTCGGCCTGCCGCGGGCGGTGTCATCGCCCCGGCAGGCCTTCCTCCGTCAGCTTCGGGGCTTCGGCACCGGGTGGGTGCCAGTTCGCTGCCGTGTCGGCGCAGAACTCCGCGAGCTGCCCGAGCACGGTTTGCACTGCGCGGTTGGCCGCAACGACGCCGCCGTAGGGCGACTCGTTTGCGGCATCAACGCTTTCATCGAATTCGCGTGACCCCAGAATCCGGCGCGACCGGTTATCGACGAGATAGGCGCGCAGCGTGAAACGCACGCGACTCGGCTGGCTGGTGAAATCGTGGTGCAAGCGGGTGATCTCGGTGTCGAGGCGCAGATCGCCGGTCGCGGAACTCGGCGTCAGCACGACCGCGCGGAATGCCCCGCTGGTTTCCACCGCAGCGACGATGAGCGGCGCGACCATGCGCGCCGGCGTATCGACCCATTCGTTGCGCGCAAAATATTCGAGTTTGTGGGCCTCGCGCACGTAGATGATGCGCTGGCTGTCGTAACCCGATACCGCATGCGGTGGATTGACGATCAGCGTGGGGCCTCGGGTCGACAAGGTCGCCGGATGACGCGTTGCCGCCCGGGCCTCCACCCGTGCGTCGTCGAGCGAATAAAAAGCGGGCTGCGGCGTCGCCGTCTGGCGCAGTGTGCCGCAACCGGCGGCGAGCGTCAGCAGCAAGCCCGTGGCGCATAGCCCGGAAAATCGTGCGAGCAATGGATTCATCATGGCCGTTGTTGTCCTGAGGGGTTTCCGGTTTCCGACTCTCCCGGCCCGTCCGGCACCGGCCTGCGTCCGAACAGGAGCCCGGCGGGGTTGCGTTCGGTTTGCTCGGTGAGGCGCCGCAGCGAAGTCGACAGGACACTGAGTTCCCCGAGCAGCCGCTCCAGTTCAGGCAGTGTTTCCTCGCCCAGGCGCTTCAGGTCGGCCCCGGCCGAGTCGACGGTCTTCCCGGCGCTGACACTCGTCCGGGCGACCTCGTGGCCCATCTTCTCGATCGCCGCGGCGCTGCGCCCGATGCGATCGATCACCGGACCGGCCTGCGCGCTGGCACGCGAACTGTTCTCGAACGTGCGGGCCGCGTGGGTGATGCCCGCGTCGAGTTCCTCCTTGCGCGCGGCGATCGTGCGCGCGACGGCGGCGATGTCGTTGAGCGCACTGGTGAATGCCGCACGGTTTTCGTCACTGAGAATGGCGTTGATGCTGGTCGAGGTGCTGTCCAGCTTCGCCAGCACGCTCGTGAGCACATTCTCCAGTCGCGCGGCGAGCGAGGGCTTGGTGCGGATCACCGGGTAGGGACTGCCCGCGGAGGCGCGAAGGAGGGGCGCATCCTGCGTGCCACCGCTGAGTTCGACGTAGGCAATGCCCGTCAGGCCCTGCGTCTTGAGCACCGCGACGGTGTCCTCCTTGATGGGCGTGCCACGCTCGATGGCGAACAGCAAGTTCACCCGTTCCGGGTTGGTCGGGTCGAGCTGAATCTGCCGCACCTTGCCGACATCGACGCCGTTGTATTTGACCGGCGCGTTCAGATTGAGGCCGGCGACCGATTCGTCCATGATCGCCAGATAGAGGTCGTATTTCTTCTGGAACGCGCCGCCCGAGGCGAGCCACAGTATGCCCGCCACCAGCACGGCGCCGAGGACGAGGACGAACCCGCCGACGACCGCATAATTGACTTTGTTTTCCATGATGGCTATCCGGTTTCCCCGCTGGTGTGCACGTCGGCCTGCTGCCTGTCCTGCTCGTGCGCCGCTCTCCCGCGCGGGCCGTCGAAGAATTTCCGGATGGCGGGGTTGTCCATCTGCGCGAGCTCGGACATCGAACCGACGCCTTGCACCGTGCCTTCGGCGAGTACGGCGACGCGATCGGCGAGCTGCCACAAGAGGTCGAGATCGTGCGTGATCATCACGATGGTCAGGCCGAACAGCTCGCGCAGCTTGCGCACGAGCTGGTCGACCTCGCCGGCGCTTTCGGGGTCGAGGCCGGCGGTCGGTTCGTCGAGAAACAGCAACTCCGGGTCGAGCGCCAGCGCGCGGGCGAGTGACGCGCGCTTCATCATGCCGCCGCTGAGTTCGGAGGGATATTGCGCGCCGACCTTTGGTTCGAGCCCGGTCATGGCGAGCTTCGCGGCCGCGATCTCGTCGATCAGGGCGTCATCCAGGCCGGTGTGCTCGCGCAGTGGCAAGCCGACGTTTTCCTGCACCGTCAGCGATCCGAACAGGCCGCCATGCTGGAACATCACGCCCCAGCGCTGGCGCAGCGCAAGGGTTTCACCGTTCGCATCGCCACCATCGAGCGCCTGCAGATCGACGCCGAGGACCCGGATCGAGCCCGTGTCGGGCCGATGCAGCAGGATCATCTCGCGCAGCAAGGTCGACTTGCCGGAGCCGCTGCCGCCGATCACCGCGAAGATCTCGCCGCGGCGCACTTCGAGGTCGATGCCGGAATGCACGACGTGGTCGCCGAAGCTCGTCGACAGCTTGCTGATCTCGATGACCGCTTCGTTGGAAGGCGTCGGGTTTGGCATGTCAGAGGTCCAGCGCACTGAAGGCGACCGAGAACAGGGCGTCGGCAACGATCACGAGGAAGATCGACTGCACCACTGCGCGCGTCGTCTGGCGGCCGACGCTGTCGGCGCCGCCGTGGGTGCGAAAGCCCTGGAAGCAGCCCACCACGGCGATGATGGCCGCGAATACCGGCGCCTTGCAGATACCGATGAGATAGGCCGTGACGCTGACGGCCTTGACGAGGCGATCGAGAAAATCGCCGTAGCCCACACCCAGTTGCGCGCGCGCCATGATCATGCCGCCGACTACGCCGAGCACGTCGGCGAACACGGTCAGCAGTGGCAGCGCGATCAGGAGCGCGAGAATCTTCGGCAGCACCAGCAGATCCAGCGGCGCGATGCCGAGCGTGCGCATGGCGTCGATCTCCTCGGTCACCGCCATCGTGCCGATCTGCGCCGCGTAGGCGGAGCCGGAGCGCCCGGCGACGATGATGGCGGTGATCAGGGGCGCGAACTCGCGCAGCATGGACAGGCCGACGAGGTCGGCGACGAAGATGTTGGCGCCGTACTGCCGGAGCTGGTCGGCGCCCTGATAGGCGACAACGACGCCGAGCAGGAAGGACAGCAGCCCGACGATCGGCAGGGCGTCGAATCCGGCGCTGCGGATGTTGTACAGGATCGGCCGCCAGCGGATTCGCGCCGGGTGCGCGATGCATCCGCCGAGCGCGAGCGCACATTCGCCGACGAAACTCAGCAGCGCAAAGCCCTGTTCGAGGGCGGCTTGCGTGCTCCGGCCCACACTTTCAAGCCCCGATGGGGTCGCAAGGGCAGGCGCGGCGAGGGGGTGTGCCTGATCGGCCATCTGCTGCTCGATCGCCTCGAGCAGCCGGGCGAATTCCGGGCGCAGGCCATGCAGCCGCAAGGCGTTGCCGTCGCCGCGCAGTCGCTGCAGGAGCTTTTGCAGGACCCAGGCGCCTGCGGTATCGAGCGCCTCGATCCGCGCACCGTCGACGAGCAGTTCCTGGCCGGCGGGGGCGGATATCGCGTCGATTTCCGGTGCGATTGCGCCGATCCCGCGTGCGGTCCAGGCGCCCGAAAGCACGAGTTCCTGCGACGACGAATGGGCGATGGCGGCGGGGGCCGCCGACATGGATTGCATGGATGCACTCGATACTTGATGCATCCGAGGATAGTTGAAACATTTTGCCGCGTTTGTTCGACAGCGCACATATGCCGCGCATCGCGGAGCACGATCTGCTGGTCGGATAAATTAGCAACTGCCGGGAATTGTCCGTACGTGCGCTGTCGAACGGAGAACTACCTGTCGGAGGCCGATAATTGCCGGCATCCAAGCTTCGTATTCCGGAGAAGATGCCTGCATCGCCTCGCACAACGCCATGACGCTACGTTCTTCTCTCAAGTGGATCGCCGGAGTCGCGCTTGCGCTGATCGCGCTGGTGGTTCTGTTTTTCGCGATTTTCGGCTGGAACTGGTTGCGCGGATCGATCGAGCGCGCGGCGCTGGAGAAGACGGGCCGCGAACTGGTGATCGGCGGCGATCTCGTCATCGACTTCGGCTGGCCGCACCCGCGTCTGCATGCCGGTACGGTGACATTCGCAAACCCGGCCTGGGCCAAGGAAAAGCAGATGGTCGCCGCCGAGGCCTTCGAAGTCTCGATCGATCTGCCGCAACTCATGCTGCGAAACATCGTGCTTCCCGAAGTCCGCCTCAGGCGTCCCGTCATCCATCTCGAACAGGGGACCGAGGGGCGGAAGAACTGGCTGCTCGACCTTGAGCAGCGGGACGAAGGGGCGAGCATCCAGATCGACCGCCTGATGCTCGATGAAGGAACGCTCGGCTATGACGATGCCGCGCAAAAGACCAGTATCCGGGCGGAGCTATCGACGTCGGACGCTGGGCCGTCGGAGGGCGGACTGCGCTTTTCCGCCCAAGGGCAGTTCAAGGGTCTGCCGCTCAAGGCGAGCGGCAGCGGCGGGCCGGTGCTTGGACTGCGCGACGAGCGCACGCCGTATCCGCTCAAGGGCGAACTCAGCGTGGGCCGTACCGTCGTGAAGGGCGAGGGGACCATTACCAGCCTGCTGAAGTTTTCCGCGGTGGACATGCAACTCGCCGTGAGCGGGCAGAACATGGCGCAGCTTTATCCCCTGCTCGGCATCGCCGTTCCGGAAACGGGCGCCTACGCGACGTCCGGGCATATCGTGCGCAGCGGGCAAACGTGGCGCTACGAGAAATTCTCCGGCCGCATCGGGGCGAGCGACATTGCCGGCACAGTGCAGGTGATCACGGGCGGCAAACGCCCGGCGTTGGAAGCAGATGTGGTTTCCAAGGTGCTCGATCTCGCCGATCTGGGCCCCTTGATCGGCGCCAGGCCCGGTCGCCTGGAGGCAGCCCGGGAGGCCGCGCCGGCGCCTTCCGAGACGACCGCGCCTACGCCTGCGCGAGCACGCGTGTTGCCGGATATGCTTTTCAAGACCGAGCGCTGGGATACCGTCGACGCCGAGGTGACGCTCAAGGCGAAAACGATCCGCCGCGCCGAGGAGCTGCCCCTGGAAGACCTCGTGACCCATCTGAGCTTGCGCGATTCGGTCCTGCGGCTCGATCCGCTCGACTTCGGCATCGCCGGCGGCCAACTCAACACCGTGATCACGCTCGATGGGCGCAAGGACCCGATCGCGGCGCACGCCAAGGTGAAGGCGCGCAAGATCCTGATCGCGAAGCTGTTTCCGACGGTCAAGCTGACCAAGGCCAGCATCGGCCAGATCAACGGCGAATTCGACCTCAAGGGCAACGGCGACTCGGTCAGGCGCATGCTTGCGAGTTCCAACGGCACGCTGGGCCTGGTCGTCGCCGGGGGTGAGATCAGCAGGCTGATGATGGAGCAAATCGGCCTGCATCTGTGGGAGATACTCGAACTGCAGGTGAGGGGCGACGAGCTCGTCAAACTGCGGTGTGCGGTGGCCGACTTCGACGTCAAGGAAGGGGTCATGAACAGCCGGGCGCTGATCTTCGACACTGAGATCACCACCATCATCGGCACAGGTAGCATCGATCTGGGGGAGGAGAAGCTCGATCTGACGCTCAATCAGAGAACCAAGGACACCAGCCCCGTGGCCTTGCGCAGCCCGATCCACGTGCGCGGCAGCTTCGCCAGGCCCGAAGCCGGCGTCGACAAGGGGCGCGTCGCGGCACGCGCGCTCGGCGCAACATTGCTCGGCATGGTGAACCCCTTGCTCGCCCTCATTCCGCTGATCGACGCCGGCCCGGGACAGGACAGCGATTGCGCCCAGCTGGTGCGGGACGCCAGGACTTTGTCGGACTCGAAAAAACCGAAAACTGCGCCTTGATCAGCCTGCGCGGCGAGCTGGCGCGCAGCGACTCAGCACAGCTGCCGTGGTACCAGCACATGATTTCCGGACACGAGCAACAGCTCGAAAGCTTCTGCGGGCAGGGGGTGACTAAACTGATACCCTTGTCCCACTTCGCATCGCTGGGTCCGCAGAAACGCGAGTTGGGCATG
Source organism: Azoarcus sp. CIB (assembly GCF_001190925.1). Lineage (NCBI taxonomy): Bacteria > Pseudomonadati > Pseudomonadota > Betaproteobacteria > Rhodocyclales > Zoogloeaceae > Azoarcus > Azoarcus sp. CIB. The sequence continues at coordinate 2,504,195 of NZ_CP011072.1, read as the reverse complement.
CGTTTCAACGCCTTCGGCGATGACCCGCTGATTGAGGTTTTTGCCCATTCCGATCACCGCCGCGACAATGGTTGCGCCGTCTGCATTGGTGGCGATGTCTCGCACGAAAGACTGGTCGATCTTCAAGGTATTGAACGGCAGGCGCTTCAGATAGCTCAGGCTTGAGTAGCCGGTACCGAAGTCGTCGATCGCGAGCTGCACTCCCATGTTCCGGAGGGCGCAGAGCGCCGCTGCCGACGAGTCGGCATCGTCCATGATGATGCTTTCCGTCAATTCGAGTTCGAGATAACGCGCCGGCAGGCCGGTTTCCTTCAGGATCAGTGCAACGCCGGCGAGAAAGCCGTCGTGGCGTAATTCCAGCGCGGAGATATTGACTGCCACGGGCACGGCGATCAGGCCCGAATCCAGCCAGGCGCGGGCTTGCCTGCAGGCTTCGCGCAGCACCCATCGGCCGATCGGCACGATGAGGCCGCATTCTTCCGCGATCGGCACGAAATCGGCCGGGTAGATGAGCCCGAGATCCGGGTCCTGCCAGCGTATCAGCGCCTCGGCACCGGTCATCGCTCCCGAGGCAAGATCTATCTGCGGCTGGTAATGCAGCAGGAACTCATCCTCCTTCAGCGCGCGGCGCAGGCTGCCTTCGACGAACTGCCGGCGCACCGCGCGGATGTTCATCTCGGCCTTGAAAAACTGGAAGTTGTTACGGCCGTTCGCCTTCGCGTGATACATCGCGGTATCCGCGCTCTGCGTCAAGGTTTCCGTAGTGGTGCCGTCCTCGGGATAGACGCTGATGCCGATGCTCAGGGTGACATGAAGTTCATGCCCACCGATTTGCTGCGGCGCTGTGAGTGCGGCCAGCACTTTGTCCGCGACGTGCGCGGCATCCTGTGGGGACTCGATTTCGCTCAGCAGGATCACGAACTCGTCACCGCCCTGGCGGCATACCGTATCGGTGGCGCGCACACACGCGACCAGGCGACCCGCGACCGACTGTAGCAGTTCGTCGCCGATCGCATGCCCGAGCGAGTCGTTGATGTGCTTGAAATAATCCAGGTCCAGGAACAGCAGCGCGACCTGCTTGTGGTGTCGATGGGCCTGACCGATCGCCTGCGAGAGCCGTTCGGTCAGCAGCATTCGATTGGGCAAGCCCGTGAGGAAGTCATGATGGGCCTGATGGGACATCTTCTTCGCCATGGCCCGCGCTTCACTGACGTCGTGGAACACGATCACCGCACCCGTTACGTGGCCGTGGCGGTCGTGGATCGGCGCGGAGGAGTCTTCAATCGCGGACTCGAAGCCGTCGCGGCGGACCAGCACGCAGTCCGTGGCCAGTCCTACCGTCTTGTCCTCTTCGATGGCGCGATACGCCGGGCTCGCAGCAGCCTGGCGTGTCGTGCCGTCGATGATCCTGAACACCTCTGAAAGGGGCCGGCCCAACGCGTCATTGCGAGACCAGCCGGTCATCGTCTCCGCCACCAGATTCAGATAGGTCACGTTCCCCAGGAGATCAGTCGTCAGCACGGCGTCACCGATGGAGTTGAGCGTGACTTGGGCACGTTCCTTTTCCTCGAACAAGGCTTCTTCCGCGGCCCGCATCGCCAACTCCGTCGACTTGCGGTCGGTCACGTAACGTAGCGCACGCGGCAGCCAGTGGGCGTCGATATGGCCTTTGGCGAGATAGTCGTAGGCACCGCGCTGCAGGGCGAGGCGAGGGGCTTCTTCATCCGTCGATCCGCTCAGGACCAGGATCAAGGCATTCGGTGCGGCCTGGTGCACCCGATCGAACGCGTCGATACCCTGGCCGTCGGGCAGCGTCAGGTCGAGCAGGATCACCTCGATGCTGTCCCGGCCGAGTCGTTCGAGCGCGTCGGACAGTCGTGTGACCCATTCGACACGAAACGCATGCCCGCCCGTGCCGGCGAGCGCGTCCTGGATCAGTTTGGCATCGGCGGGGTCGTCCTCGACGAGCAGTACTGTGGTCCTCGATTCATTCATTTCAGGTCGACGGCGCACTTGCGCCGTTTCCTCCGTCGTGCGGTTCGCCACGAGCCTGGTCCGGCAGGGAACGCGGCGTCGTGCGCAGATTGCCTTCCCAAGTACAGCCCATCTCATCGCAACGGTAGCGGTGGACCGGCATCAAGGTGCTCAGGAGCAGGTCCACGAACCGTCGCGGGACGCGGTAAACAGAGCCCTTGCAGCGCGGGCATGCGTGTCGGTGTGCCGAGCGGTAAAGGTCGTCCGGGTGATGTGTGTCGATTGTGGAGGGCGCGCTCATCGCCGTCACATCCCGATCCCGCGCGAAGCGCAATGGCGACACCGCACCCCGACCAGGCTTTTGATCGATGACGGCGCCCTTCGAGTCGTCATCCGCCGTCGTCACGTTCATGGTGTAGAGACCACGGGCGCCACCACACTTCCACCTTCGTCCTCCCAGTCGGCCAGGACAGCCTTCTGGCGGCTCTTGCGTGTGTGGCGAAGACGGTCGGCCATGAACTTGGCGAACACGGGTGCGACCGCAGCGTTCCCGACCAGCACCGCCGGCAGGATGAAATGTTTATAGCTTGTCATGATTGGAGTCCTTTCAATGAGGTGCGCGGAGCGCACCGTGGCGGGGCAGCGAGCAGCCGTCGGACCTTAGTCCTTGTTGCTCTCTTCGAAGCGTTTGATCTGCTCTTCGGCTTCGTCCTTCGTGATGCCGTAGGCTTCCTGGATCTTGCCCGCCAATTGGTCGCGCTTGCCGGCAATCACGTCGAGGTGATCGTCGGTGAGTTTTCCCCACTGCGCTTTCACTTTGCCCTTGAACTGTTTCCAGTTGCCTTCGACGATATCCCAGTTCATATCAACTCCTTGCGATTGGGGGCCGACTGGCGGAATGACCAGCCGGGCATGCATCGATGCTGCCGATGCAGGATCAAGGTTATGCGCGTGATCAGGCGCAGTCGGTACGCTGGCGCACACGAAGTTCGTGACCGATGGCGGTTACGGCGTGTGCGGCATGCTGTGACACCCTTTGGGTAATCCTGCCGTGGACGGGCATTCCGTCCACGCGGGATCAAACGCCCCAGGTGACCGGCACCTTATCCACCAGGGAGCGCTCCAGCAGCTCAAGGAGCGGAAGCGCCCGTTGGGCGAGCTGAATACTGTCATCGGGCTGGCGGTCGCCATCCTCGTCGGCGTCGGGCTGCTCCCGGTTCGTAGACCTGTCAGCCTCGACCGCGGCCCGGAGGGCGGCGATCGCGCGGGGCAACTGTTCGACGGTGACGATGCCCTTGTCCGCGTCCGGATCCTTGCCCAGCACGCTCAGCAGCTCCTTGCCGTTTTCCTCGAACATCATGACATCGCCGCTGGCGGCGGACTTGAAGGTGATCAACATGATGGTGCCTCCTTTTCTTGTCTTCGGTTCAGCGCGGGTCTTCGGCAGGATGTGTGGAAGTCCGGGGGCGCCGCGGTAGCGCTTGGCAGCAGTGCTTCACTCCTCGATCACCTCGTCGGTCCGGACCTGGAAACTTTTCAGGGTGTTCGGGCCGAAGCTGTTGCTGATGGCGACGTCGGCGGCGTCGCGGCCGCGGGCGATCAATACGCGTCCGATGCGCGGCATGTTGTTGCGCGCGTCGAAGGTGTGCCAGTGGCCGTCGAGATAGGCCTCGAACCAGCCGGCGAAATCCATCGGGCCGTAGGGCGGCGGCATGCCGATGTCGCCGAGGTAGCCGGTGCAGTAACGGGCGGGGATATTCATGCAGCGACAGAACGCGATGGCCAGGTGCGCGTAGTCGCGGCATACGCCGGTGCGCTCGTGGAACGCTTCCCAGGCGGTCTTGCTCGAGCGTGCGTGCTCATAGCCGAATGTGATATGCCGATGCACATGGTCGCAGATCGCCTGGACGCGCGCCCATCCGGTCGGTGCCTTGTGGAACAGTTCCCAGGCGGTCTCCGACAGGCGGTCGGTCTCGCAATACCGGCTCCCCAGCAGGAACAACAGCGTCTCGTCGGGCAGTTCTTCCACCGGCGTCTGCCGCGCCTGCGGGACGACCACATCCGGCAGTCCCGTGTCCCTGACGAGCGCATCGGTGGTCAGCCGGAGCTGGCCCTTGGGGGCGACGATGCGCGAGCACCAGTTGCCGAAGCTGTCACGGTAGGCGGTGAGTGGGACGGGCGGGTCGGCGATCAGGTAGTCGGGGATGATGAAGTCGGACACGCGCGAGTAATGCACGCTCAAGGTCAGGATCATCGGCGTCGGTTGCGGGCAGTCGTAGATCAGTTCGTAACCAATGCGGATTTTCATCTGGGTCTCCTGCGGCAGCGGTGGTCGCTTGCACGGGTCGGTTTCCGGATCGGACGGCTACGCAGACAGGCTCGCGCGGCGGCTTGCGAGCGCAGCCCGCAGCGATTCGACGACCGCCCGGCGCAAGGCGGCCCACTGTCGGGCCGCTGGGGCGACATGCTTCTGGTTCAGCTCCAGCTCGATCCCCACGTAGGTGTCAGGAGGAAGGCGTTTGCGAAACCAGGCGGTCAGGCCGTCGCCCTTGCCTGCATACGGGTAATTGCGCCGGACGGTGAATTCGGGCGCACACGCTTCGAGGGATGCCTTCCAGCGCGCACACAGCTCCACTTCGCCCGCTCGGGCCGGGTCGTAGAGCAGCCCGATATCGGCCGTTCGTACCTTGCCGTCCAGCTCGGGCGTAAAGCTGTGGGACGAGATGTGGATCACCCGGCCGCGGTCGGCGATCGCCTGGCCGACAAGGTGCTCGGCTTGCACGCGAAATGGCTGGTAATAGCACTCCAGGACATGCCCTCGCACCTCGGCCGGCGCTTTGCGGATCACATCGGAATGCAGTCGCGGATTGCTCGGCGATCGATTCAGATCAACCAGCAGACGGCTTACGGTGGAGGCCACCAGCGGCGCAGCAAATGTCCTTGCCAGCACTCTTGCCATGGTGAGCGCGCCCGGGTCGAAGCCCCAGTGGGAGTCCAGCGCCGCCTGCCGGGTGCGGAACAGATCGTGGTATTGCGCGGGAATCCGGTTGCCACCGTGTTCGCAGGTAATGACCAGACGATCGCTTGCCTGACAGCCACGGTCCGCCGCACTTCCGTTCCGCCCCGCGGTTTCCGGCATCATGCTCAGGGGACCGCCCAGTCCAGGCTGGGGAGCTGGCGGAAGACTTCACGGGTGCCTTCACTCCATTGCCGGCCAAGGTCGGCGAAATACGCATTCCCCACGTCGAAGCGGCGCTGCATGCCCACCTCGAAACTGTCCCGTTTGTAGCACAGCAGATCGATCGGCATGCCGACGGACAAATTGCTGCGCATCGTTGAATCGAACGAAACGAGAACGCATTTCGCCGCGTCGTTCAGGGAGGTCGAGCGGGTAATCACCCAGTCTATGATCGGTTTGCCGTACTTGGTTTCACCCGTCTGAAGATACGGTGTCTCCTGGCCTGCCTCGATGAAGTTCCCCTCCGCATAGATCCGGAAAAGGCGTGGCGGCTCGCCCGTGATCTGGCCGCCGAGTATGAACGAGGCGTTGAAGCCGACATCGCTGTCCGCCAGATGCTGTCCATCGCGGCGATCGACGTCCCGCATGGCGTCCGACACCAGCAGGGCGGCGTCGAACATGGACTCCGCACTCCACAGGTTGGGTGTGCAATCCTTCGCGCCGCGTTGCTTCAGCAGGCTGATGACGGCCTGCGTCCCGGCCAGGTTTCCGGAACTCAGGAGAACGATGACCCGGTCTCCTGCGCGTTCGAAGAGGCTCATCTTGCAGAAGCTCGCAAAATTGTCGACCCCGGCGTGCGTGCGCGAGTCCGACGCAAAGATCAGTCCGCTGTCGAGCATGACGCCTACGCAGTAGGTCATGAATTCTCCTGGTGTTTCACTTGGCAATTGCCAAGCGGCCCTCACCGTAGTGAGGGCCTCATCCACGGCAAGGGCTGGCGCGGTTGTGGGGGCAACTGCAACTCAGCTACGCAGGCGGGAAAGTCGATTTTGTGGAATCCGCCTGAGTCCCGTAATACGTGTGGATGCTCTGCGCCCACGTGGCATCAGCCATGTCGGGCCAGTGATCCTTATCGAATCCCGGTGCATTCTCGAGGCGATCCGAGGCCACGTTGAGCACGAAGCGTTTGTTTACCGTGTCGAGTGTCATTGCACTCCACGGCACCGCAAACAGCTTTTCGCCCATACCGAGGAAGCCCCCGAAGGACAATACGGCGTAAGACACCGTGCCGCTGTGAATATTCAGCATCATGTCCTTGATGCTGCCGAGTTTTTCTTCATTTTGATTGTAAACGTCATCGCTCATGAGGGAGGTGGCACTCAGCAGCTTCGGTGCGGGACTAGTGGGATCGATAGATGTATACGTCATTTGATGCTCCTGTCGAAAATGTTCAGCAAATACCGATTGCCCCATGCGATTGTCTGGCCGTGTCTGTCTGGCTGGCCAATCAGGGGCAGTGCTCATTCGATTCAGATGGCGTCCTTGATGTTTTCCTTGAGATCGCCAATCCCCGCCTGGACTTTGCCGCTGATATTCTGAATCTTGCCTTCCTGCTCCAGCTTCTTGTCGCCGCTCACTTTGCCGGCCACTTCTTTCATTTTTCCTTTCGCTTCTTCGATGCGACCTTTGACTTGATCCTTGTTCATGGTGCACTCCTGTTATTGGGGTGATTGACGATACCCAAGCGGTGCATCCGGCATCCGCGGATCGTCATTAATCAGGTTAGAGATGTGACTCGAGACGGTCTGTACGGTGGTGCGCATAGCGATCTGCGCGTAACGATCCGAGTGCCGCGCCGAGTGCCGCGCCGAGTGCCGCGCCGAGTGCCGCGCCAATTCGCAGACGATGAAAAGTCGAGAATCTGGCGCGAGCGGCGCGACGGCTACTTCTTGTCGCCCTTTGCGGCGTCCTGGATGCTGTCGCCGGCCTTTTCGATCGACTCTCCAACCTTCTCGGCCGCCTTGTCGACTTCCTTGCCAGCCCGCTCTGCCGGCCCTGCTTCCTTCTGACAGCCGGGAAGCGCTGCAAGCAACGTAGCCATGACCAAGGCTGTGCCGAGCTTTCTTGCGTGTTTCATCATTCGTACCTCCTGGTGGGCCACTTGCCCGGCAGCGAGCGAGACCATCTTGGTCACGCCCCCTGCGGGATCAGGGTGAAAGGCGACCGCGCGGCGCCAGCCGGGCAGGGCTGCCGCTACGCGCGTCGATCGTCATTTGCCGACTTCGTGGCCGATGACGCCGCCGACTGCAGCACCGCCGACCGTTCCGACCGCGCTGCCACCTGTAAGAACCGAGCCACCGATGGCACCGACTCCGGCGCCGATGGCGGTGTTCTTGTCCTGTGCCGACATGCCGGCACAACCGCCCAGACCGAGCATTGCTGCCGCGGCAACTGCACTGAGCGCGAATTTCTGAATCGTTTTCATGGAACTACCTCTTTCCCAACATTGTGTTTCCTGTGCTTCGTACATCGTCGAGTGCGACCAGTTACTTGCCGAACTGCGTTTTCGCTTTCATCAGGCAGTCATCCTTGGCGCCACCCGCTAATGCATCGCACTTTTCCTTTGCCACCTTGTACTCGGCCTCACGCTTGTCCTCGGTGGCGTCCTTGCGGGCATCGGTAGCCTGTTCGCTCGCCTTGCTTCGTGCCGCGGCGGATTTCTCGTCGGCCGTAGCATTGGCCTCCGAGGTCTTCTTGGCCGCCTCGGCGTTGGCGTCCGAGGTCTTCATCTGCGCCTTGGCGTCGGCCTTGGCGGCGACTTCGGCAGCCTTCGCTTCCTTCACGCACACATCCTTCGTGTTGCCGGCCATGTCATCGCAGCGTTCCTTCGCTACTGCATAGGCGGCCTCGGCCTTGGCGACGCTCACGTCGTAGCGGGTTTCCCGGCTCGGCTTGTAGCTCGCCTCGAGTTCCGCCTTGGCGACCTTTTCCTTGCCCTTGGCCTCTTCCACGCAGATATCCTTCTTGTTGCCGGACATCGAGTCGCAAGCAGCCTTGTCGCTCTTGTACTGGGCCGTGATCTTGTCCTTGCCGGCCTGGTAATCGGTTTTTGACATGCCTTCGGCCATCGAAGCGCCGCTGAACGCCAGTCCGAGCGCAATCGCGATCACGTTAATGCTGAGTGTGTTCATTTTCGTTCCTTCATCTGGTGAGCTTGGGAGTGATGCATTGGTGTGCGATGCCTTGCACACCCTTCTCTTTGCCAGGACCGCGCTGCTTTCAACCACTGGACATTGCCGCGGTGTTGACACTGCATGCTGCTGGCTCCGATGACTTGAGGTTATGCAGATCGCCCGTTACCGTCTGTCTGCTGTCGCACATAGGTGGCCCAAGGTCGTGCACCCTAGGCAAAGCGGCCCGACTGGGCCGCCTCGCTCGGGTCCGCTGCGTCGAACGCTCACTCGCGCGGCTCGCCGCGCTCGTTGACGGTCACGCTGCGTCCGGGGGGCGCGGTCATCTGTACGCGATACGCCTGTCCCCTGAAGGCATAGGTCACATCCCAGTATTCGGGTCGGGCCTGGCTGGGTACGTTCTCGCACCGCCGCACATCCTGGGCGTACGCCTGCTGTCCGCCGTCGTTACGTCCGACGTTGGCGCCCACTACGGCTCCCGCGACGGCACCACCGGCTGTAGCGAGATCCCTGCCGCGTCCGTCGCCGATCTGGTGGCCGAGGATGCCGCCAATGACGGCGCCGGCAATGGCGCCGGGAACGTTGGCATTGCTGCGGTCCTGATCGACCGCTTCGCGCTCGACCCAGCAGCGTTGCTCGGGTGGTCCAACCACCGCGCGCACGGCCGTTACCTCCGCTTCGTACAGGCGTTCGTCATTGCGCCGGCGGTAATCGTGGGAGACGACGGGCGCCGGCGCATACCGATGGTCATCGATGCGCGCGTCGCGGCTTACCGTTCGCACGGATGACACGCTGTTGTCCAGGCCCATCGCCGCCAGGGACGGATACCTGCCCGGACGCAGGACGACGCAGCGGCCGCTGAAGCGGACGTCCTCGCACACTTCCCAGCGGCCGCTGGTAACGATGACCGACGAGGAGCGGTCATTGAAACCATTGCGCTCGAAGTTGCCGATCTGTTGCTCGGTGCTGAAGGACCGGCCCTGGAAGCCTTCACGTTCGTAGAAGGTGACCTGTGCGTCGTCACGGTCATTGCGGTTCGCGTTGGGGTCCGGCGTGTAACGGTCCTCATCGATGCGCGCATTCCTGTCCACCATCCGCGCCGATGAAATGCTGTCGTTCAAGCCCATGGCGGCCAGCGACGGATACCTGCCGCGACGCAGGACGACGCACTGGCCTCTGAAGCCGGCGTCCTCGCAAACCTCCCACCGGTCGCGCGCGACCACGACCGACGAGGCCCGGTCGTTGAAGCCACGGCGCTCGAAGTTGCGCACCCTTTCCGTCGTGGTGAACGAACTGCCCCTGAAGCGTTCACGTTCGTAAAAGGTGACCTGTGCGGCCGCTTGCGTGGCCATAAGCACGCCGGCCACTGCCAGCGCAGTTTTCAATATCCTGGTCATTGATGTCTCCTGTAATTGATCCTCGCCTTGTCCGCGCTCGCACATGGGTGCGCCGGGCAACAACGTAATCAGTGTCAATGTCACCCAAGACAGGACCACGGTCTGTTCGGGAGCATACATAGCGAGTGCGTTTGCCCTCGCTCGTAAGCGATGCGCGATGGAACCGATCAATTCCACGATGGCGCCGCTTCACGTCACGAGTGGTGGACGGTTTTGGTGCGCTACCGAACAGACGGTGCGCTCCGCGCTTCGTATGCTTTTTTTACGTCTTCTTGACGGAGCGTCGGTGATGACGTCGGCGGGGTTCTGTCAATCCTGACGGCGCATTCCCGCTTAAGGAATCACCATGAAAACGCAATCTCTCCGATTACGGATAGTCGCCTTCCTGGCTGGCGTCGCAATGCTGGCCTTCAGCGGCTGGGCCGGCGCGGACCCGTCGTCGCGCGTCGCGCGGCTTGCCTACACTACCGGTTCGGTAAGTATGTCGCCCGCGGGCGATAGCGAATGGGTTCAGGCCACGGGCAATCGCCCCCTGACCACCGGGGATCGCCTCTGGGTCGATGACGGTGCGCGCGCCGAGCTCGAAACGGGCGGAGCCCTGGTTCGCATGCACGCCGGTACCAGCGTCTCCGTCCTGAATCTCGATGACCGCATCACCCAGCTGCAATTGACCCAGGGCGCATTGAACGTGCGCGTCCGTCGTATCGCGCCAAACCAGGTTTTCGAGGTCGATACGCCGAATCTGGCCTTTACCTTGCGCGAACCGGGTGCTTACCGGATCGAGGTGGACGCCGACGACGATGTGACCACGATCTATGTACGCAGGGGGCAGGGCGAGGCGTACGGCGACGAAGCCGCCTACGTCATCGATTCGCGGCAAGCCTATCGATTCACCGGTACCAACCTGCGCGAGTACGAGTATGTCGATACGCCGCGCCCGGACGACTTCGACCGCTGGTCGAACAGCCGTGACCGCCGCTACGACGACTCGCGTTCCGCCCGCTATGTCTCGCAAGATGTGGTCGGTTACCAGGATCTCGATGATCACGGCAGTTGGCGCGCCGACGCGACCTACGGCAATGTGTGGTACCCGGATCGCGTGGCCACCGGCTGGGCGCCGTATCGGGACGGGCATTGGGCGTGGATCGACCCGTGGGGCTGGACCTGGGTGGATGACGCGCCGTGGGGTTTCGCCGTATCGCACTACGGCCGCTGGGCCCATGTCGGCGGAACGTGGGGTTGGGTGCCCGGTCCCGTGCGTAGCAGGGCCTACTACGCCCCGGCGCTGGTCGTGTTCGTCGGCGGTGGCAACTTCCAGCTCACGATATCGAGCGGCCTTGTCGGAGCGGTCGCCTGGTTCCCGCTGGGGCCGCGGGAGATCTATCGACCTGCATATCGGGTCAGCCGCGACTATTTCGAGAATATCAATCGCAGCAATACCATCGTCAATAACACGGTCATCAACAATTACTACAACAATTCGAATGTGACCAATGTGGTCTACATGAACCGGAGCGTCGAGGGGGCGGTTGTCGCCGTGCCGACGACCGCGTTCGTGCAGTCGCAGCCGGTATCCAGGGAGGCACTGCGGGTATCGCGGGAAACGATCGGCAGTGCACCGCTGGCGCTTGTTGCGCCGCTTGCGCCGACCGAAAAAAGCTTGCGCGGCGCTGCTGCCCAAGGGGGCAAGCCGCCTTCGCGTGCACTCGAACGGCGTGTCGTCGCGCGGACTGCCCCGCCGCCGGCGCCTGTCGGATTCGTGGCACAACAGCAGCGACTGAGCGCCGAGCCGGGCAGACCGCTCGATGAGTCCGTGCGCAAGGAATTGCGGTCCGCAGCGACCGCGCCGGCCCCCGCCGTCAAAGTCATTACCCGGAAGCAGGACGGGATGCCGCGTTCGCGTCCGCCGCAGGCAGCGGCCCGTGCCAAGGCGACCGATGTCGGTGAAAGGTCCGAACAGCGGGAGAGGGCGGTTCAACGTGACGAACCCGTAGCACCGCAGGCGGAACCGCCGCAACGCGCGACGCAGCCCCAGATCACGCCGCCGCAAGCAACGCCAGCCGCACCCGCAGTGCAGTCGCGCGAACCACGTGGCAGGGCGGATCAGCGCGGTGACGATGAGCAGCGGCAGAATGGAGCAGCGCGGAAACGCCGAGCAGCGCGGACAAACCGCCGCCCCGCGGCCCGCCTCACCGCAACGTCCCGCCGAGCCAGAGCGTGCTCCGCCGCGTGCGACGCCACCCGTGCCAGCGACACCGGCCACTCCCGCGACCAGCGCGACGCCGGCGGTGCCCGCAGTGCCGGCCGAGCCGGCTGCACAAGCACGGGAACCACGCGGAAAGTCCGAACAGCGTGACGAGAGGGTGCCACGGGAACAGCGGGAACAGCGGGAACAGCGCGAACAAGCGGTGACGCCGGCCCCGGCGCCAGCCCGACGTGTAGCGCCGCCCGAGGAGGTGGCCCCGCAGCGAGCAGCGCCCGAGCGACCCGCAGTGCAGTCGCGCGAGCCCCGCGACAGATCGGAACAGCGCGGGAATGGTGCTCAGCGCGAACGCGAGAGAGCCGTCGTTCCCCCGCCCCCTCCGCCCGCCGCACAACAACCCGCACAACGGGCGAAGCCCGAGCCTGCGCCCGACGCGAGGCAAGCCGAGCCACGTGGTCAGGAGCCCAGGCCTGCCGCGGGCAGGGGGCGAGACAAGAATACGGACAGTGAAGAACAGAAGCTGGAAGAGGAACGGCGCGAAGAACAAAGGCGCAGGGACGAGCGGCGCAACTGATACACCAACGGAGAAATGCCCTGCACCGCAGGGCATTTCTTGTTCAGGGCCCCCATGCCGCGATCAGTACCGCTGCAGCACGCCATTCCTGATCCGCACCCGGTCGCCGACGCGGAAGTTGGTGTTGGTGCTGCTGTCCAGGATCATCGATTGATACGACCCGTCATCCATGCTGATCGTGACCTTGTACGCATCGTCCCGCTGCACCTGTTGGCGTTTTTCCAGCTCGTGGCCGACATACGCACCGCCCGCGGCGCCGAGGACGGTTGCCGCCGTGTTGCCGCTTCCGGACCCCACCTGGTTGCCGACCACACCCCCGACGACGGCGCCGGCGATTGCGCCCAGACCGATGCCCCCGGCACGGCCCGTGTTGTCGGGGCTCATGCGTTCAATCGCCGACACCACGCCGTAGCCGGAGTAGGCCTCTTCCCGGTTGCTCACTCCGGGGCTGGCCCCATAGGGTTCACTGTAGGGGGTCGCGCATGCACCAAGCGTCAGCGCCGCAACGACGCCGAGCACCGATCCGAATTCATTGATCGTCTTCATGATTAATCTCCTGCCCGTTTTGAATTAGGGTCGCGCGCCAGCCGGGCTGGCCCCCGCGATCGTTACGATGAGCGACCCCACCCGAGTCCTGATGCTCACCAGATTGCCGACGTTCTGCCTCCCCCTTTCGCCGTGCACGTGACTGCAAATTTCACTGCGTGGCCGGTTCGGGTCAACCCGTCGATCTTCATGCTGATCTTCCCCCTCCGCCACGATTCTCTCTGTACGGTCGCGCTCATACCGTGCTTGGGGCCGTATTTGCCGGCTCGGACACCGGGAAGCCGTTTCGCGGCCGGATGACCTGTCCAATGTGCGGCAACGTACGAAGGAGGCCGGGCAACTCGCGTATCTTTCCCCCATGTCCTTCGCAATCTGGGCGCTCATCATCGGCGTGCTGCTGACCACGATGGCCCTGTCGGGCACGTCGCTCAAGCGGCTCCCCCTGAGCACCGCCATGCTCTACCTGGCCGCCGGTTTCGGGCTCGGCCCCGCCGGATGGGCGCTCCTGTCGCCCGATCCGCTGACCTACGCTGTCATCCTGGAACGAGTGACCGAACTGGCGGTACTCATCTCCTTGTTCGCCGTCGGTCTCAAGCTCGGCCTTCCCTTGTCGGACAAAGGCTGGCGTTTGCCTGTGCGTCTCGCGATCGTTTCGATGACCATTACGGTGGCGCTCATCGCAGCGATCGGCGTGCTGGGGCTCGGCCTTTCGCTCGGCGCAGCGGTCCTGCTCGGGGCGATCCTCGCGCCTACCGACCCGGTGCTGGCCTCCGACGTGCAGGTGCTCGAGGCGGGCGATCGCGACCGCTTGCGTTTCAGCCTGACGGGCGAGGGGGGCTTGAACGATGGCGCCGCCTTTCCCTTCGTGATGCTGGGTCTCGGCCTGCTCGGTCTTCACGACCTCGGCACTGGCGGCTGGCGCTGGCTCGCCGTCGATGTGCTGTGGGCAATGGTCGGTGGTCCGCTGATCGGAGGCGGGCTGGGCGCGTTGATCGGGCGACTGGTGGTCTATCTGCGCAGCCGGCACAAGGAGTCGGTCGGTTTCGACGAATTCCTCGCGCTGGGACTCATCTCGCTGGCCTACGGGATTGCGGTGCTCAGCTACACGTCGGGTTTCCTGGCCGTGTTTGCCGCGGGCCTCGCTCTGCAGCGAGTGAGCGAACAGCCCAGGCGAATCTCTGATTCCGTCCCCCTGGAAACAGGTCTCCAGGACAGGGTGGCCGAGGAAGCGCTTGCCACCCATGCGGACTATGCCGGCGCCTACATGATGCAGGCGGTGCAGGGCTTCAACGAACAACTGGAGCGGATCGCGGAGGTGGCGGTCGTTCTGGTGGTCGGCGCGATGCTCTCCTACACCTACCTCCCCGCCAGCGCCAGTTGGTTTGTCCTGCTCCTGTTCCTGGTCGTGCGTCCCGTGTCGGTGTGGCTTGGATTGCTCGGCGCGCCCGTGTCACGCGATCAGCGCATCCTGATTTCCTGGTTCGGCATCCGCGGTATCGGTTCGATCTACTACCTGATGTACGCAATCAACCATGGCCTGCCGCGCCCCCTGGCGGAGGAAATCATCGCCCTCACGCTCACCGTGGTGGCCGTCTCCATCGTGTTTCACGGCGTATCCGTGACGCCCCTGATGACTCACTATGCGCGGCACAAAGCGAGGCGCCAGGGGAGGCGGAAAGACGATTAGCCACCCCCGGCCCATGTGGCGAGCGTTCGTTGCGGCGCAGACTAAAGCGACTTCAGGTACTCCACCAATTCGCTCTTCTCCTGTCCGGACAGGCCTAATACGAGGTGGGCGTCATAGTGGTCGACCACTGCCCCCAGAGTCGCGAAGCGCCCGTCGTGGTAGAAGCCGCCGGTCGTGTGGGTCCACAGTCCCTTCAGCGGTGCGGTGCGGTAGCGCCTGTCCGGCGCCCGGCTCGCCTGGAAATCGTCGATACCGATTTCGGCCGGCGTATGCATGTTCCAACCCGGCTCGGTATACGTCGGGGGGACGTGGCAGTTCGCGCAGCCTGCCTTGTTCTCGAAAATCTGCTTCCCGCGCGCCGCGGCGGCGGCATCGAAACTGCCTGCCGGTGCGGCGGGGGCGGGAATCGCGAGCTGGTAGAAATGCAGCGCCGGCAGTTTCGGGCTGATCAGGTCGGGGTTGCTGCGCACATTGCCAAAGCCCGCGCGGGCTGCAACGGGAAACTGCACCGGGTCGTTCAGGCGCGGATCGAAGAACGTGCCCTTGCCATGCATCTCCAGATTGGCGACGAAGGCATTCCAGTGCGGCACCGAGCCCCATCCGGTCCAGGTGTGGAGGTTGACGCCGGCCAGTCCGAACACCGGTGGGATCAGCGTTGCGGCCGTTTTGCCGTCGGGTCGGAAGCCCTTGCCGTCCAGGAACAGCTCGGCGTCGAACTTCCCCGGTCCCCAGGCTGTGACCACCTGGCGCACGGTCGCCTCGTCGACCTGGAGCAGCGCGGCCACGGCGCTCAGGTCCGGCGACAGATTGATGATCGCGCCGACATTGAGGTCGCGGTTCGCCCAGCCGTCCAGCCGATGACCGATCCCCGGAGCGAGCGAGTTGTCCACCGCGGTGTGGCAGAGCGCGCATTGGATACCGATGGAGCGCAGGTCGCGCCCTCCGTCAAAGAACCCGGTCACGCCGATTACCGCATTCAGGCGCAGCAACTCGACAGTCACCGCCGGATCGTCAAGATTCACACGCCCGGCCTTCAGGTCGTCCACGAGCTTCCCCGGCAAGGCATCGACATCGACCTTCAGCCCCACGGCGAGCGCAGTCTTCGGGCTCACGCCCGGGCCGACGCCACCAAGCGCGGCGCCCTTGATCGCTTCGTGCAGCTTCAGCGTATCGCCCCAGAAGGCCTCATCGCCGAAGGTATCGAAGCGGAAGGTCTCCCTTCCTTCGGCCAATGTCTGCTGCGCTTGTCGGTCGATCTGCTGGTCGAGCTTTTTGCCTGACTGCGCGACGTCGTCCGAGATGGCGATCGTCTGACCTGCCAGCGCCAGGGCTGCCAATGACGGGACTGCAAGAATGTATTTCAGATAACGCCTCATCATCCTCTCCATGCGATCATTTCGCGTGCTGCACCGCGCGCTGCAGTGCGTAACTGCTTGTGCGCCGCCGGCTCGACAATGACGCGATACGTGAGATCGAGATGCGGCGCGCGCCCATCGCCATCCGGGCGATGCTGGTCTTTGCTCGCTCGAGGTGCATTGCCGTTCCTCACTTTCTGCCGTGGGCGGACAAGAATTGCGCCGAATCCCTTGCTGCGTCTGTTCGCTGTCGCGCATATCGGGAGCAAAGGTCCTATAACGAAAACGGTTATTTGGCGAGTGGAGGATTGTGTATGGCTGACTCTCATGACCCGCGCCAGAATCACCTTCTCGCAGCGCTCCCGGCCGACGACTACGCGCGCCTCGCTCCACAGCTGGAGCTGATCCCGCTGGCGCTCGGCGACGTGCTGTACGAATCCGGGATCCAGATGTATCACGTTTATTTCCCCACCGATTCGATCGTGTCCCTGCTGTACGTCATGGAAGATGGAGCGACGGTCGAGATCGCCATGGTCGGCAACGAAGGTGTCGTCGGTATCTCCTTGTTCATGGGCGGTGAAACGACGCCAAGCCGGGCCGTCGTGCAAAGCGCAGGGCACGCCTACCGGCTGACGAGCCAGGCTCTGAAAGATGAATTCGATCGGGTCGGGGGGCGCCGTTCCGGCGCATTGCATAACCTGCTGCTGCGCTATGCCCAGGCGCTGCTCACCCAAATGGCGCAGACGGCGGTGTGCAACCGTCATCACTCGCTGGACCAGCAACTCTGCCGCTGGCTGCTGCTCAGTCTCGACCGTTTGCTGGTGAACGAACTGATCATGACCCAGGAGCTGATCGCCAACATGCTAGGCGTGCGCCGCGAAGGGGTCACAGAGGCCGCCGGCAAGCTGCAAAAGGCCGGCGTGATCGAATACCGGCGTGGCCACATCACCATCCTCGACCGGCCGGGGCTGGAGGCGAGGGCCTGTGAGTGTTATGCGGTGGTCAAGAGGGAGTTCGATCGCCTGCTGCCTGAGGCAAACGGCAGGTAACCCGGCGCCCGCTTTTTACTGGCCGGTGCTGAGAGTCGAACCGCTCGGGTTGGAATTTTCCGGGGCTTCACGGTCATAATCGCACTTCCAATACGACGGTCGAGGAGGTTCGCGATGCCTGCAATGCCCGATGTGGAATCCGTCAAGGCAGTGCTGCGGCAGGTGATCGATCCCGAGGTGGGCGTCAATATCGTCGATCTCGGACTGATATACGGTATCGACATCACACCCGAGCAGGTCTCCATCCGCATGACGATGACCTCGCCGGCCTGCCCCATGGGTGACATGATCATGAGCGACATCGACGCCGCGCTCGACGCGGCGCTGCCGCCCGAGATCGGCGTGGTGGTCAATCTGGTGTGGGAACCGCCGTGGACCCCCGAAATGATGAACAAGGATGCACGCGGTCATTTCGGCTGGTGAGAACGTGCCGCGAGCTCGACGGGGCAGGGAATACGGAGGTGGGGTATCGTGAGTTCTGATCCGCGGCTTGTGCCGCGCGTGCTGTTGCTGGTGCTGGGGATGCTGTCGCTGGTGGCCGGTGTCGGCGCCGGCCTGGCGCGCCTGGGCGCAGACGTCCCCGCTCTCGCAGCGTCGCTGGCCGGGTGGCATGCCGCCCTGATGGTCTGCGCATTCTTCGGGACGGTGATTGGACTCGAGCGTGCCGTAGCGCTCGGACACCCCATCGCCTATGCGGGGCCTCTGGCCTCGGGGCTCGGGGGTATCGCATTGCTCGCCGGCATGCCCCTGCCGTGGGCGCAACTGCTGTTCGTCCTCGCCTCATTGGTGCTCGTCGGTGGTGCGATCGCGGTCGTGCGCCGGCAGTCGGCCCTGTTTACGCGGACCCTGGCTGTCGGGGCAGGGTGCTGGCTTGCAGGGAACCTTGCCTGGGTCGCGAGCGGCATGATCCAGCCAGCGATTCCGTGGTGGCTCTCATTTCTTGTGGTCACGATCGCTGGCGAGAGGCTCGAACTCACCCGCTTTCTGCCTGCGCGGCGCGAGGCAGCACCACTCTTCCGCGTCGCCGTCGCGACCACGCTCGGCGGCGCCGTGGCGGCCTGGTTTTCGCCCTTCGGGCTCGTGTTGTTCGCGGCTGGCCTTTTCGCACTGTCGCTGTGGCTGCTGCGCTACGACATTGCACGGCACAACGCGCGGCAACGCGCGCTTGTGCGCTACATCGCACTCTGCCTGCTGTCCGGCTACGCGTGGCTGGCCGTGGGGGCTGCAATCGGACTCGCGGGCGGCTTCGCGCCCGGCCATCTGCTGCGCGATGCCGCCTTGCATGCGATCGCGCTCGGTTTCGTGTTCGCGATGGTGTTCGGCCATGCCCCGATCATCTTCCCGGCCATCGCGCGGGTCCGGATTCCCTATCATCCGGTCTTCTATCTGCCGCTCGCGCTGCTTCACGTCTCGCTTGCGGCGAGGATTGCGGGAGTTCTCGTGGGCGGTGACGCGGCGCCCCTGCTGCTGGCGGGTGGGCTGGTCAATGCGCTCGCCCTCCTTGCCTTCATCCTGACCATGGCGGGGAGCGTGCTGCGCGGGCGTCTGGCCGGCCGAGGCTGAAGCCGGGGACGCGTGCGACAACTGCTAGAATTTTCCCCTCCCTGCTCCATTGAATGCATCCCGCCCAAGAAATGAAAAAAACCGAGTCGGCCTTCGAACACTTGCTCTTCGCCAGTCGCTGGCTGATGGCGCCCGTCTACTTCGGGCTGATCCTTGCGCTGATTGTGCTTCTCGTGAAGTTCGGCAAGGAGGTCTGGTTCCTCTTCAGCCACATCATGAGCGCCACCGGGTCGGAGATGATCATCGGGGTGCTGTCGCTGGTCGACATTGCACTGATCATGAGCCTGCTCATCATCATCATGTTCAGCGGCTACGAGAACTTCGTGTCGAAGATGGAGGATCTGCACTCGCATACCGACCGCCCCGAATGGATGGGGCATATCGGTTTCTCCGACCAGAAGATCAAGCTGATCGGCTCGATCGTGGCAATTTCGGGTATCGAGTTGCTGAAGGCCTTCCTGAACGTCGACAACGTGACGGACCGTCACCTCGCGTGGATGGTAGGGATCCACATGACGTTCCTGGTGTCCGGCGTTCTCTATGCCTTGATGGATCGCCTGCAGGGCAAGGGGCACTGACGCCCCGCGCCTGTGCCTGTGTGGAGGGTTGTTGCGGCGTTGAACGTCTGAAAAGGGCGGCTAGACCTGCAGGCGTTCGAGCAGCTCGCGTTCCACCTGCAGGATCTGGCCGTCGAGCGCGAGGCGTCCTCCGCTGATCAGGAAGGTATCCTCGACGCGTTCCCCCAGCGTTGCAATCTTCGCCGTGTGCAGGCGGATCTCGTGACGCGCGAGTACCTCGGCGACCGAGAACAGCAGGCCGGGGCGGTCGGCTGCGACAAGGGAAAGGATGAAGTGCTTGCCCGGCTCGTCCGGCTGGATGCTGATCTGCGGGGTGATCGGGAAGTGCCTCATCTGGCGCGAAAGCCTGCCTTGCGTCGGGCGGTCCGCAGCGCCGGGATGTTTCAGCTTTTCGGTCAGTTCGTGTTCGATCAGCTGGATGACGTCGCGATAGTGCGCGGTATTCCCCGGATCCTGCAGGATGAAGCTGTCGAGCGCGTAGCCATGACGCGTCGTGTGCACCTTGGCGTCCAGGATCGAGAAGCCCAGCCGGCCGAAGAAGCCGGTCATGCGCACGAACAGGTCTTTCTGGTCCGGGGTGAACACCATCACCTGCACACCCTCGTCGCCGTCGAGTACCCGGGCCTTGATCACCGGCTCTTCGCTCTGCGGACGGAAATAGAGGATGCGCGTGTGCCATGCGATCTCTTCCGCGGAATGGCGCATGAAGTAGACCGCGTCGAGCTGCGTCCATAGCGCTTCCTCGATGCCCGGGCGCAGGCCGTGGTAGCGCAGCAGCTCGCGGGCGTCCTCCTGGCGGTCGTCGAGTCCCAGCGCCTGCTGCGGCGTGGCACCGCGCAGCAGGCGCTGGGTGGCGAAGAACAGGTCTTCGAGCAGCTTGCCCTTCCAGCCGTTCCAGACCTTCGGGCTCGTGCCGCGAATGTCCGCATGGGTCAGCAGGTAGAGGGCGGTCAGGCGCCGTTCGGTCTGCACCGTGTCGGCGAAGCGGCGGATGACCTCTGGATCCGTCGTGTCCTCCTTCTGTGCGACCTGCGACATCGTGAGGTGGTGTGCGACCAGCCACACCACGAGCTCCGCGTCTTCCGGCGGCAAGTCGTGGTGCTCGCAGAATTCGCGGGCGTCGCCCATGCCTAGCTTGGAGTGGTCCCCACCGCGCCCCTTCGCGATGTCGTGGAACAGGGCGGCGATGTACAGCAGCCAGTGGCGCTCGAATCCCAGGATCAGCCGGGTCATCAGCGGGTATTCGTGCGCGTGCTCGCCCATCGTGAAGCGGCGCATGTTGCGCAGGACCATCAGGATATGCTGGTCCACCGTGTAGACGTGGAACAGGTCGTGTTGCATCTGGCCGACGATGCGTCGCCATGCGGGCAGGTAGTGGCTCAGGATGCCGTACTGATTCATCCGCCGGAACTCGTGCACGATGCCGCGCTTCTGCTTCAGCAGATCCAGGAACAGCGCGCGGTTGGCCGGATCGGCGCGGAACGCCGCGTTGATGCGGGTGCGGTTCAGCCACAGCGCGCGCAGCGTCCGCGCCGTCATGCCCTTCAGCTCCGAGCGTTGCTGCAGCAGCAGGAAGCATTCGAGGAGCGCCTTGGGGTGCCGCTCGAAAGTGTCCTCGTCGCGGATGTCGAGCAGTTCGCGAACCGCCTGGAAGCGCTCGTTGATCACGAAGGCGGCGCCGCCCCGGTTGGGAAAGATCTCGGCGCCGTAGTTCTGCAGCAGGATGGTGTTGGTCTGCGTGATCTTTTTCGCGTTCACGTAGTACCGCTGCATGAACACTTCGGAGGCGCGCTTGGCCGCGGTCGCCTCGATGCCGAACGCGCGCGCCAGCTTCTCCTGATGATCGAACAGCAGGCGATCCTCCGCGCGCCCCGTCAGATAGTGCAGGCGGATGCGCACGTGCTGCAGGAAGCGCTCGATGCTGCGCAGTTCGCTCGCCTCCGCGCCGGTGATCAGGCGCCGCCGCGCGAGGTCGCGCCAGCTTCGCCCGAGCCCCGCTGCGCGTGCGATCCAACCCAGCATCTGCAGGTCGCGCAGCCCGCCCGGGCTCTCCTTGCAGTTCGGTTCGAGCGCGAACGGGGTGTCGTTGAAGCGCGCGTAGCGGTTCTCCTGTTCGAGCTGCTTTGCCTTGTAGAACGTGCGCACGTCGAGCTGAGCCCGGTAGCGTTGCACGAACTCCTCGAACAGGTCCGCGTTGCCGTCGAGCAGCCTGGCTTCCAGCAGATTGGTCTGGACGGTGATGTCTTCCTCGGCCGCTTCGAGGCACTCGTCGAGGGTGCGCACACTCTGCCCGATCTCGAGGCCGACGTCCCACAGCGCTCCGATCAGCGTGCTGATGCGCGCCTGCAGCGGGCCGTCGGCCGCAGCCGGCAGCAGCACCAGCAAGTCCACGTCCGAATGCGGAAAAAGTTCTCCGCGTCCGTAGCCGCCCACAGCAAGCAACGCGACCTCGCCGGGCATGGCGCACGCCCGCCACAGGTGGAGGATCGCCTCGTCGACCAGCTGGGCGCGCCCCTTGAGAACGGTCGATGTCGCCGGATGGGCCTCGTAGGCGGCACGTATGCACGCAGTTCCGTTCGACAGGTGTTCGCGGGCATGCGCGAGCGCCGCCTGGAAGTCATCGATCGACATGGCGCTCATGGCTGCCTCCGGTGGTT
This sequence comes from Azoarcus sp. CIB, assembly GCF_001190925.1. NCBI lineage: Bacteria > Pseudomonadati > Pseudomonadota > Betaproteobacteria > Rhodocyclales > Zoogloeaceae > Azoarcus > Azoarcus sp. CIB. Next base: position 2,482,462 of record NZ_CP011072.1, on the reverse strand, counting down.
TGCTTTTACCCGATCGATGGGGCGGCAATCGCGGGGGCGGGAGGGCAGCCCGGTGACACCGTCAGCACTTCGACGCCGGTTTCCGTGACGAGCACTGTGTGTTCCCACTGCGCGGACAGGCTCCGGTCCTTGGTGACAATGGTCCAGCCGTCGGGAAGTTCCGAGATCGCAGCCTTGCCGGCGTTGATCATCGGCTCGATCGTGAAGGTCATGCCGACCTGCAGCTCCGGCCCCGTGCCCGCCTTGCCGTAGTGCAGGACCTGCGGCTCCTCGTGGAACTTGGCGCCGATGCCGTGACCGCAGAATTCGCGGACGACCGAGAAGCCGTTGCCTTCCGCGTGTTTCTGGATGATCTGCCCGATATCGCCGAGCCGGGCTCCGGGCTTCACGACCGAGATGCCCAGCCACAGGCATTCCAGCGTCACCTGGCACAGGCGTTTTGCGAGAATGGATCCGTCCCCGCCGACGATGAACATCCTGCTCGTGTCGCCGTGGTAGCCGTCCTTGATCACGGTGATGTCGAGGTTGACGATGTCACCCTTCTTCAGCGCCTTTTCGCCGGGGATGCCGTGGCACACCTGGTGATTGATCGACGTGCAGATGGATCTGGGGTAGGGCGCGTATCCGGGCGGTGCGTAGTTCAACGGTGCGGGAATCGCCTGCTGCACGTTGACCATGTAGTCATGGCACAGCCGGTCGAGTTCGCCCGTGGTGACTCCCGGCTTGACGAAGGGTTCGATGTAGTCGAGCACTTCGGCCGCGAGACGGCCGGCAACGCGCATTTTCTCGATTTCGTCGGGTGTTTTTATGGTGATGCTCATTTTTGCAGGGGTTGGCGCGTAAATGAGAAAGGCTAGCGCATGGCGGAAGCCGCGGCAAATCGGATGCGCAGCGGCCATGCCTCCCCACGCCTGCGGGCATCACGTTCTTGAGTGGGGCAGGGCGAACCTGCTATCATCTTGGGCTTGTCTGCCAATGGTGGCAGGCAAAATCCACACGCCCGGCAGAATGCCGTGAGGGTCCGTCGAAAAGCCATGTGCTTGGGACGGTTCGGGTCATCCTGGAATGACCATGTCGGGCGGAGGCTCAACCCTTATAGTTCGGAGTAGTACAAATGTCCGTCACGATGCGTCAGATGCTGGAAGCCGGCATCCACTTTGGTCACCAGACCCGCTTCTGGAATCCGCGCATGGCCCCCTACATCTTCGGCCAGCGCAACAAGATCCACATCGTCAACCTCGAAAAGACGATGGTCAAGTACAACGAAGCGATGGACTTCGTGCGCAAGCTGTCCGCCAATCGCGGCACCATCATGTTGGTCGGCACCAAGCGCCAGGCTCGCGAGATCATCGCCGAGGAAGCTGGTCGCGCCGGCATGCCCTTCGTTGACGAGCGCTGGCTCGGCGGCATGCTCACCAACTTCAAGACCGTCAAGCAGTCGATCAAGCGCCTGAAAGACATGGAAGTGATGGTCGAGGACGGCTCGATCGAGCGTCTGTCCAAGAAGGAAGCGCTGATGGCCTCGCGCGAAATGGAAAAGCTGCAAAAGTCGATCGGCGGCATCAAGGACATGGGCGGCCTGCCGGACGCGCTGTTCGTCATCGACGTCGGCTACCACAAGATCGCCATCACCGAAGCCAAGAAGCTCGGCATTCCCGTTGTCGCAGTGGTCGATACCAACCACTCGCCCGAAGGCATCAACTACGTGATCCCGGGTAACGACGACTCGTCGCGCGCGATCCGCCTCTATGCCCGCGGTGTCGCCGACGCCGTGCTGGAAGGCCGCAGCCAGGCCCTGCAGGACATCGTCGCTGCCGGTTCGGACGAATTCGTCGAAGTCGACGAATCGTCGTCGGGCGAGCAGGCCTGAGTTTCCTCGGCCCTGTACGCAGGGCCGATATGCATACGAATTTGAGGAGTTAGCATGGCGGAAATCACCGCAAGCATGGTCAAGGAACTGCGCGAGAAGACCGACGCGCCCATGATGGAATGCAAGAAAGCTCTGACCGAGGCCGCCGGCGACATGGGCAAGGCCGAAGAGATTCTGCGCGTGAAGCTCGGCAGCAAGGCGACCAAGGCTGCGTCGCGCGTTGCCGCCGAAGGCGTCGTTGCGATCGATATCAGCGCCGACGGCAAGCTCGGCAGCATCCTCGAGATCAACTCGGAAACCGACTTCGTTGCCAAGAACGACGAGTTCCTGAAGCTGGCCGCCGATTGTGCCGCCCTGGTTGCCGAGCGCAATCCGGCCGACGTCGCTGCGCTGTCGGCACTGCCGCTGGCTGACGGTACGGTGGATTCCGTGCGTTCCGGTCTGGTGGGCAAGATCGGCGAGAACATGACGCTGCGCCGTTTCGTGCGCGTCGAGGCCAAGGGTCGTCTGGCGTCGTACATCCACGGCGGTTCCAAGATCGGTGTGCTGATCGACCTCGTCGGTGGCGACGAGCAGCTGGCGAAGGATCTGGCCATGCACATCGCCGCGTCGAAGCCGAAGGCCCTCGACGCTTCGGGCGTTGCGGTCGAGCTGATCGAGTCCGAGCGCCGCGTTGCGCGCGAGAAGGCTGCCGAAGACGCCGCCAAGTCCGGCAAGGCGATCCCCGAAGACATCCTCGCCAAGCGCGTCGAAGGTTCGGTGCAGAAGTTCATGAAGGAAGTCACGCTGCTCGGCCAGCCCTTCGTCAAGGACGACAAACTCACCGTCGAAGCGCTGCTCAAGTCGCGCAATGCCTCGATCGCGAGCTTCACGCTCTACGTCGTGGGTGAGGGCATCGAGAAGAAGGTGACCGACTTCGCCGCCGAAGTCGCCGCCCAGGCTGCTGCAGCCAAGAAGTAAGAGGTCCATGATGAGTGTCGCCGCCTACAAGCGCATCATGTTGAAACTGTCCGGCGAAGCCCTGATGGGTGACGACGCGTACGGCATCAACGAAGAGGTGGTCAGCCGCATCGTCGCCGAGATCGCCGAGGTGACGCACCTCGGCGTGCAGGTTGGCGTGGTGATCGGCGGCGGCAACATCTTCCGCGGAATGAAAGGCGCTGCGTCCGGCATGGATCGCGCCACCGCGGACTACATGGGCATGCTCGCAACGGTGATGAATGCGATGGCGCTGGCCGACGCATTCCGCCGCGCCGGCGTCGAGGCGCGCGTGCAGTCGGCGTTGCGCATCGACCAGGTCGTCGAGCCATATATCCGCGGGCGCGCCATCCGCCACATGGAGGAAGGTCGCGTCGTCATTTTTGCGGCCGGTACCGGCAACCCGTTCTTCACGACCGATACGGCCGCCGCGCTGCGCGGGTCGGAAATGGCCGCGCAGATCGTGCTGAAGGCGACCAAGGTCGATGGCGTATATACCGCCGATCCGCACAAGGATCCGCTGGCCATGCGCTACCACCGCATCAGCTTCGACGAGGCGATCGGTCGCAATCTCGCCGTGATGGACACTACCGCGTTCGCGCTGTGCCGCGACCAGAAACTGCCGATCAACGTGTTCTCGATCTTCAAGCCGGGCGCGCTCAAGCGCGTCGTGATGGGCGAAGACGAAGGCACGCTGGTTCATTCCTGAGGATTCGAGAATGATTGCCGAACTCAAGAAATCGACCGAGCAGAAGATGCAGAAGTCGATCGAGGTGCTGAAGGCCGACCTGAGCAAGGTGCGCACCGGTCGCGCCCATACCGGTCTGCTCGATCATGTGATGGTCGAATACTATGGCAGCCCGGTTCCGATCAACCAGGTCGCCAACATCACCCTGATCGACGCACGCACGATCGGCGTCCAGGCATGGGAAAAACCCATGCTGGGGAAGATCGAGAGAGCGATCCGCGACAGCGACCTGGGCCTCAATCCGGCCAACATGGGCGAAATGCTGCGGGTGCCGATGCCGGCCCTGACGGAAGAGCGCCGTCGCGACCTGACGAAGGTCGTGCGCCACGAAGGCGAGAACGCCAAGGTGGCCGTGCGCAACCTGCGTCGCGACGGCAACCAGCAGCTCAAGGATGCGGTCAAGGACAAGACGATCTCGGAAGACGACGAACGTCGCACCCAGGACGACATCCAGAAGCTCACCGACAAGCACATCGCCGAGATCGATAAGCTGCTCGCACAAAAAGAGCAGGAACTGATGCAGATCTGATCCGTTCAGGATCGGATCTGGCGGCGGGATACAACGCGGGAGACGCATGATGGCGCGTAAACCTTTTACCAGCTCCACGCGCGAAATCCCGGAGGTCTCCGGCGTTCCGCAGCACATCGCCATCATCATGGACGGCAACGGGCGCTGGGCGCGCAAGCGCTTCATGCCGCGCGTGGCCGGTCACGGCAAGGGCGTCGAATCGGTCCGCGCTGTGATCCGGGCCTGCATGGCGAAGGGCGTGTCCCACCTGACGCTGTTCGCCTTCAGTTCCGAGAACTGGCGCCGTCCTGCCGACGAAGTCTCGTTCCTGATGCAGCTCTTCATGCGCTCGCTGCAGAAGGAAATCGATCGCCTGCATGAAAATGGCATCCGCTTTCGCGTGATCGGCGATCTGTCCCGATTCGAGCCCGCGCTCGTCGACATGATCCGTCGCGCTGAGGAGCTGACTGCGCGCAACGGCCGGCTCACGCTCACGATCGCCGCCAACTACGGTGGGCGCTGGGACATCCTGCAGGCCGTCGAGCGCATGCTCGCGACGAATCCCGAGCGCCGTTCGGGATTCACCGAAGACGATCTGAACGCGGAGCTGTCGCTCAACTACGGTCCCGAGCCGGACCTGTTCATCCGTACCGGAGGCGAGCAGCGGATCAGCAATTTCCTGCTGTGGCAGCTCGCCTATTCCGAGCTCTACTTCACCGACACGCTCTGGCCTGATTTCGACGAGAAGGCGCTCGAGCTGGCGATTGCGTCTTACAGGTCGCGCGAACGCAGGTTCGGCCGTACCAGCGAGCAGCTGTGCGAATCCGAAAAATCCGCGAAACAGGAAGAGGCGAGCCGGGATTCGGCGGATCATGCTTAAGACCCGGGTCATTACCGCATTTGTGCTGCTGGGCGTCCTGCTTGGCGCGCTTTTCTTCCTGCCGTCCCTCGGGTGGCTGGCGTTCGCCAGCCTGATCTGCGGCGGGGCGGCGTGGGAGTGGGGCGGGCTGGGCCGATTTGCCGGCGTTCAGCGTGCGGTGTACGCGGTGCTGATGGGGGCCGCATGCCTGCTGCTGGGGGTCGTTTCGGGACTCGCGGGCGATGCGCGGCAGCCGCCGGTCGGGTTTGTCGGGTTCTATGCCCTCAGCGCGGCATTCTGGCTTGCCGTGGTGCCGTTCTGGCTGAAGCGGAAATGGCGGCTGCAGGGAAGTGCGAGCACGGTGCTCGTCGGCCTGATCGTCCTGCTTCCCCCTGCGCTCGCGATGGCCCACCTGAGGTCGGTCAGTCCGCTTCTGCTCCTTGCGGTCATTGCGGCTGTGTCGGTAGCGGATATTTCGGCCTACTTCACCGGTCGCGCATTCGGGCGGCGGAAGCTTGCGCCCGAAATCAGCCCGGGAAAGACCTGGGAGGGGGCTGGCGGCGCCCTCGTAGGGGTCGTGATCTTCGGTGTGCTGCTGGCGCTGGGCTCCTCGCTGGAATTCGCGCGCTCTCCGCTCGTCGTTGTGCTGATTCCGCTGCTGGCCGGATTCACTGCCGTGAGCATCCTGGGTGACCTGTTCGAGTCGCTCCTCAAGCGGCAGGCCGGCCTGAAGGATAGCGGCACCTTGTTGCCTGGGCACGGCGGTATCCTCGACCGCATCGACAGCCTCACCTCAACCCTCCCGCTGGTGGGCCTCGTGTCCCTCTGGCTCGCAATCTGATCGATGCCTGATACGACAATTCAACGTGTGACGGTGCTCGGGGCCACGGGCTCGATCGGCATGAGCACGCTCGACGTCATCGCCCGCCACCCCGACCGTTTCGAAGCCTTCGCGCTCACGGCGCAAGACAGCGTCGACCGGATGGTCGAACTCTGCGTGCGGTTTTCGCCGCGCTTCGCGGTGATGGTGAATCCCGCCGCCGCAGCGCGTCTGCGCGAACGGCTGCAGGGCGCGGGGGTGAAGACCTGCGTGCTCGACGGCGCTGGCGCGCTGATCGACGTTGCATGCCACGAAGAGGCGGATGCGGTCATGGCCGCGATCGTCGGCGCCGCGGGCCTTGCTCCGACGCTGGCCGCTGCGCGAGCCGGCAAGCGCGTGCTCCTCGCGAACAAGGAGGCGCTGGTTCTTTCCGGCGCGCTGTTCATGGAGGCGGTCGCGGACAGCGGGGCGCAGCTTCTGCCGATCGACAGTGAGCACAACGCGGTGTTCCAGGCTCTGCCGCACGACTTCCGTCGCAACGCGGACGAACGCGGGATCCGGCGAATCCTGCTCACCGCGTCGGGTGGTCCGTTCCGCGAGCGTTCGGCCGAAAGCCTCGCCAACGTCACGCCGGACGAGGCGTGTGCACATCCGAACTGGGTCATGGGGCGGAAGATCTCCGTCGATTCGGCGACGATGATGAACAAGGGGCTCGAAGTCATCGAGGCGCACTGGCTGTTCGGTCTGCCGGCGGAACGCATCGAGGTCGTCGTCCATCCGCAGAGCGTGATCCACTCGATGGTCGAGTACGCCGACGGCTCCGTCCTTGCTCAGCTCGGCAACCCCGACATGCGCACGCCCATCGCGCACGCCATGGCTTACCCCGATCGCATCGACGCGGGGGTGCGCTCGCTCGACCTGTTCGAGATCGCGCGCCTGACATTCGAGCGCCCCGACTTCGAGCGTTTCCCCTGCCTGGCGCTGGCCTATCAGGCGCTGCGCGAGGGTGGCGCTGCAGCCGCGGTCCTCAATGCGGCGAACGAGGAGGCTGTGGCGGCCTTCCTCGACGGGCGTCTCGGTTTCCGCGGGATTGCGGATGTAATTTCAGCGACATTGGAACGCGCGCACGGCTTGTCGGTCGACTCGCTCGATGCAATTATCGATGCGGATGCGAGGGCGCGTGACATCGCGTGCACCGTTATCCTCGCCCGCGGCACGAGCCGATGAATCTTTTCGAATACCTGATCCCCTTCATTCTGGCCCTCGGGCTCCTGATCCTTGTCCATGAGCTGGGCCATTACCTCGTTGCCCGCTGGTGCGGCGTCAAGGTCCTGCGCTTTTCCATCGGCTTCGGGCGTCCGCTGCTGAGCTGGACCGCCGGTGCCGATCGCACGGTGTGGGCGCTTGCACTCTTTCCACTCGGCGGCTACGTGAAGATGCTTGACGAGCGCGAAGGGGAGGTCGCACCCGAGGAGCTGCATCGCGCCTTCAATCGGCAGAAGGTGGGGAAGCGTTTCGCGATCGTCGCGGCCGGTCCCCTCGCGAATTTCCTGCTCGCCGTGGTGCTTTATTGGGGCCTCTTCGCGACCGGAACCGAGGAACTCAAGCCGCAGCTCGCGGTGACCGGCCCGGCTACGCCGGCTGCCGTCGCCGGGATCCGCGAGCGCGATCTGGTGCTGGCGGTGAATGACGAGGCCGTGCGGAGCTGGCCCGAACTGCGCTGGGTGCTGTTGCGCCATGCGCTTGATTCGGCCCCGGTTTCGCTCCACGTCCGCACCGCGGAAGGCGTTGAGACCTATCGTTCGCTCGATCTCTCCACGGTGAAAATCGAGGACGGCGAGCAGGATCTGATCGCGAACATGGGGCTGCGCGCCTGGCGTCCGCTGATCGCGCCGGTCGTCGGAAAGGTCATCGAAGGCGGGGCGGGGGCGCGCAGCGGTTTGCTGCCTGGGGACCGCTTCGTCGAGATCGACGGGGCGAAGCTCGCATCGTGGAGCGAACTGGTCGAGCGCGTGCGCCAGCGTCCGGGGCAGCCGATTGCTGCCGTCGTGCAGCGCGGCGAGCAGCGCATCGAGCTGAAGCTGGTACCGGATGCCGTCGATGATCGCGGCACCCAGATCGGCAAGATCGGCGTGGCGGTGGCGGACGCCGGCGCAAGCAGGGAGGCCCTGTTTGCCGTCGTCCGCTACGGTCCGGTCGACGCGCTTGGCAAGGCGCTCACGCAGACCTGGGAGACCAGCGTGCTGAGTCTCAAGATGATCGGGCGCATGATCACCGGCGAGATTTCGTGGAAGAACCTGTCGGGACCCGTCACGATCGCCGATTACGCCGGGCAGTCGGCAAAGCTCGGTCTCGACCATTACCTGAAGTTCATCGCGCTCATCAGCATCAGCCTGGGCGTGCTGAACCTGCTGCCCATCCCGGTGCTGGATGGGGGGCATTTACTGTATTATGTGATAGAGATTATCAAGGGCGGTCCCATCCCCGAGCGCATCATGGAGATCGGTCAGCAGATCGGTCTGGTCGCGCTTGCGATGCTGATGGCGTTTGCCTTCTACAACGACATAACCCGTCTCATTTCCGGTTGACTCCCCGATGAAACTGAAGCTCCTGTCCGGGCTCGTAGCGGCCCTTTTTGCCGCTGCCCCGGTGTTTGCATTTGAACCGTTCGTCGTCAAGGACATCCGCGTCGAAGGCATCCAGCGTACCGAGGCCGGCACCGTCTTCAATTACCTGCCGGTCCGCGTGGGCGAAACATTCACCGAGGCGCAGGCGGCAGAGGCCATTCGGGGCCTGTTCGCCACGGGTTTCTTCAAGGACGTGCGCATCGAAGCCGAGGACAACGTCCTGGTGGTGCTCGTCGAGGAGCGTCCCGCGATCGCGCAGATCGACTTCGTCGGTGTGAAGGAGTTCGACAAGGATGCGCTCAAGAAGGGTCTGAAGGACGTTGGCCTGGCGGAGTCGCGGATCTTCGACCGCGCGTTGCTGGAGCGTGCCGAACAGGAACTCAAGCGGCAATACCTGAGCCGCGGCAAGTACGCCGCGGTGATCGAGACGACCGTGACGCCGCTCGAGCGCAATCGGGTCGGCATCAATTTCAAGGTCGATGAGGGCGATGTCGCGAAGATCCGCCAGATCAGCATCGTCGGCAACAGGGCGTTCAAGGAGTCGGAGCTGCGGGACCTCTTCCAGCTCACGACGCCGGGCTGGCTGACCTGGTATACGAAGAACGACCAGTATTCGCGCCAGAAGCTCTCGGCAGACCTCGAAACGCTGCGCTCGTACTACCTGAACCGCGGTTATCTCGATTTCAACATCGACTCCACGCAGGTCTCGATCACGCCGGACAAGAAGGACATCTACATCACCCTGAGCATCACCGAGGGTGAGCGTTATTCGGTTTCTGCCGTGCGCTTCGCCGGCGATCTGGTGCTGCCCGAGGAAGAGTACAAGAAGCTCGTCGCGATCAAGCCGGGCGAGATCTTCTCGCGCGAGAAGCTGACCGAGACGACCAAGGCCGTGGCCGACCGGCTGGGCAATGAAGGCTATGCCTTCGCGAACGTGAATGCCGCGCCGGAAGTCGACAAGGAGAGGCGCGAGGTCGCGTTCACGATCTTCGTCGATCCCGGTCGTCGCGTGTATGTGCGCCGCATCAACGTCGGCGGCAACACGAAGACGCGCGACGAGGTCATCCGCCGCGAGATGCGCCAGATGGAAGGCGCATGGTACGACGCCGCACAGATCAACCGCTCGCGCACGCGCGTCGATCGCCTGGGGCACTTCGAGGAAGTCAACGTCGAGACGCCTGCCGTGACGGGCACGACGGACCAGGTCGATGTGAACTTCAACGTCAAGGAACGCGCGACCGGCAACCTCTCGCTGGGTGCCGGCTTCTCGAGTTCGGAGAAGGTGGTTCTGTCGGCGTCGGTTTCGCAGCAGAACCTGTTCGGTTCGGGCAACGCGCTGACGCTCGCGCTCAATACGAGCAAGTCGAGCCGTACCTACGCGCTGTCCTTTACCGATCCGTACTACACGATCGACGGCGTGAGCCTGGGTTGGGATCTCTACCACCGGACCTACGACCCGTCGAACACGCTGTCCGTGGCGCCCTACAAGACCGTGTCGACCGGTGCCGGCATGCGCGTCGGCTATCCGATCGGCGAGGACGATTCGATCAACTTCGGTCTTGCGGTCGATCGCACCCGGATCACGACTTTTGACGAGAGCCCCGTCCAGTACATCAACTTCTGCAAGGAGCAGGGTTGCAGCAATGATGACGGCATCGGCAACGTCACTGTCAATAGCCTGCTCGCGTCGGCCGGGTGGGCGCGCGACACGCGCGATAGCGTGATCTATCCGCGCAAGGGCAACTTCCAGCGCGTGTTCGGCGAAGTCGCCGTGCCGCCGGGCGAGCTGAAATACACCAAGCTCAACTACCAGTACCAGCAGTGGTTCCCGTTCGGCCGCGACTACGCGCTGATGCTCAACACCGATCTCGGCTGGGCCAAGGGCTACGGCGGCGAGACGCTGCCGTTCTACAAGAACTTCTATGCCGGGGGTATCGGCTCCGTTCGCGGCTTCGAGCAGTCTTCCATTGGTCCGAAGGATGATGAAGTTATCAGGAATTCCGACGGCACTGTGCGGCGCTCGGCTACTGGAGACCCCCTCGGCGGGAATCGTCGCCTGATTGCCAACGCCGAATTCTATTTCCCGCTGCCGGGTTCGGGTATGGACCGTTCGTTCCGCATGTCGGCCTTCATCGACGCGGGTACCGTGTGGGCGTCGGGCGACAAGGCGAAATTCGGCGACCTGCGCTACAGTACCGGTCTGGCCTTCTCGTGGAGTTCGCCGATCGGTCCGCTGAAGTTCAGTCTCGGCATCCCGCTCAAGAAGGAAAAGGACGACGACCTGCAGAAGTTCCAGTTCCAGCTTGGCTCGGTCTTCTGATCGACAGGGCCACCCTGATATCTGTTGGAGAGATAAGTGAAAGCAACGACATTGTCCGTTCTCGCCGCGTCGGTTCTGAGTATTGCGGCTCCGGCGGCATCCGCCGAATCGAAGATCGGATTCGTGAATTCGGATCGCGTGATGCGCGAGGCAGCGCCGGCCGTGCGCGCGCAACAGCGCCTGGAGAAGGAGTTCGAGAAGCGCGACCAGGAGATCCAGCGTCTCGGCAAGGAACTGCAGACGACGCAGGAGGACCTCGAGCGCAATGGTGTCACGATGGCGGAAGCCGACCGTCGCACCAAGGAGCGCAACTTCAACGACCTGAACCGTGACTTCCAGCGCAAGCAGCGCGAGTTCCGCGAGGATCTCAACCAGCGCCGCAACGAGGAGCTCGCATCGGTCCTCGATCGTGCCAACCGCGCCGTGAAGCAGATCGCCGAAGCCGAGAAGTTCGACGTGATCCTGCAGGAAGCCGTTTACGCCAGCCCGCGGATCGACGTCACCGAGAAGGTGATCAAGGCCCTCGCCGACACGAAATAAGGCGGGTATCGCGCCACATGTTCAGGCTGGAAGAACTGGTCGCCCGTCTGGGCGGCGAACTGGTAGGGGATCCGGCCACGGTCGTGCGGCGTGTGGCGACGCTGGATCAGGCGGGTGAGGGCGATCTCGCTTTCCTCGCGAATCCTAAATACCAGTCGCGCTTGCGCGACTGCAGGGCCTCTGCCGTCATCGTCGCTCCTGCGGCGCGGGCGCTCAGTGACCGCCCGCTGATCGTCACGCATGATCCGTATGCCTATTTCGCGCGCGTCGCACAGCTGTTCAATCCGCCCGAGGCATTTGCGCCGGGCGTGCATCCGACGGCGAGCGTCGCAAGTCCGGTCCCGCATTCGGTGTCGGTCGGGCCCGGTGCGTCGATCGAGGCCGGCGTGACGCTGGGCGAAGGCGTCGTGATCGGCCCGGGCTGCCGCGTCGCGCGGGGCGCAGCCATCGGAGCGCGCACGCGGCTGCACGCCAATGTCTCCATTTATGCGGGCTGCGTGCTTGGCGCGGACTGCATCGTGCATTCGGGTGCGGTGATCGGCTCCGACGGCTTCGGTTTCGCGCGTGAGCGCGACGGCAGCTGGATCAAGATCCCGCAGGTCGGACGCGTCGTGGTTGGTGACGACGTGGAGATCGGCGCGAACACGACGATAGACCGCGGCGCGCTCGACGACACCGTGATCGGCAAGGGCGTGAAGCTCGACAACCAGATCCAGATCGGCCACAACGTGCGCGTTGGCGACTACACCGCGATCGCCGGTTGCGTAGGCGTCGCGGGCAGCACGACGATCGGCGCGCGCTGCATGATCGGCGGTCAGGCGGGGATCATCGGCCACCTGAGCATCGCCGACGATGTGGTCGTGTCTGCGGGCACGCTGGTCACGAAGTCGATCATGAAGCCTGGCGTGTATACCGCCAATCTCCCGGTGCAGGGTCACGCCGACTGGGTCAAAAACTTCGCGCATCTGCGCCATCTCGACGCGCTCGTGGATAGAATACGCGCCCTCGAACAACGCCTCGACGAACACAAGCCTGAGTGAGCTCCATGGACATCAACGAAATTCTCCAATACCTGCCGCATCGCTACCCGTTCCTGCTCGTGGATCGGGTGCTGGAGCTCGAGGAAGGCAAGCGCATCCTGGCGCTGAAGAACGTCACGATGAACGAGCCCTTCTTCCCGGGGCACTTCCCGCACCATCCGGTGATGCCGGGCGTGCTGATCGTCGAGGCGATGGCGCAGGCAGCGGCGCTGCTGTCGTTCAAGACGATGGGCATCAAGCCGGACGAGAATTCGGTGGTGTATTTCGCGGGCATCGACAACGTGCGCTTCAAGCGCCCCGTCGTGCCGGGCGACCAGCTTCAGTTCGACGTCGCGATCACCCAGAGCAAGCGCAACATCTACAAGTACAAGGGGGTCGCGCGCGTGGCCGGCGAGATCGCGGCCGAAGCCGAACTGATGTGCGCCCTCAAGACCCTGTCATGATTCACGCGAGCGCCATTGTCCACTCCGGTGCGAAGCTCGGGGAGAACGTTTCGATCGGCCCGTACTCGATCATCGGCGAGCACGTCGAGATCGGCGACAACACGCGCATCGGTCCGCACGTCGTGGTCGAGGGCCGCACGAAGATCGGTCGCGACAACGAGATCTTCCAGTTCTGCTCGATCGGGGCCGCGCCGCAGGACAAGAAGTACGACGAGGAGCCCACGCTGCTCGAGATCGGCGATCGCAACACGATTCGCGAGTTCTGTTCGTTCAACGTCGGCACCAGCCAGGATGCGGGCGTCACGAGGATCGGCAGCGACAACTGGATCATGGCCTACGTCCACGTTGCGCATGACTGCCACGTCGGCGACCACACGATCTTCGCGAACAATGCGACGCTCGCGGGGCACGTGCATGTCGGCGACTGGGCGATCCTGGGTGGCTTTACGGGCGTGCATCAGTTCGTGCGCGTGGGTGCGCACAGCTTTTGCGGTGTCGGCACCGTGCTGCTGCAAGACCTGCCGCCCTACGTGACCGTAGCGGGCAACCCGGCCAAACCGCATGGCATCAACAGCGAAGGACTGCGTCGGCGCGGTTATTCGGCGGACGGCATCGCGGCGATCAAGCGCGCGTACCGTGCGCTGTACCGCGCGGGCCTGAGCCTCGACGAGGCGCGCGCGCGCGTCGGCGAGATCGCTGCCGAACATGCGGAGGTTGCGCCCTTCGCCGACTTCATCGCTTCGTCGGAGCGCGGTATCGTCCGCTGATGCCATGGCAATCCGCATTGCGATGGTGGCGGGCGAGGCCTCGGGAGACCTGCTCGCGAGTCACCTGATCCGGGCGATCCGGCACAAGATCCCCGATGCGGAATTCTTCGGCATCGGCGGGCCGAAGATGCAGGCCGAAGGCTTCGATGTGCGCTGGCCGTGCGAGCTGCTCGCGGTGCATGGCTACGTCGATGCGCTGAAGCGCTATCGCGAGCTGTCCGGGATACGCAGGACGCTGCTCAAGCAGGTGAAGGCCGAGCGGCCCGACGCCTTCATCGGTGTCGATGCGCCCGACTTCAACCTCTGGCTGGAGCGCAAGATCCGCGGTGCGGGCATGCCGGCGATCCATTTCGTCAGTCCGTCGATATGGGCCTGGCGTGGCGGGCGAATCAAGGGCATCGCGCGATCGGTGTCTCACATGCTGTGCCTTTTCCCGTTCGAGCCGGCGCTGTACGAGCAGGCGGGAATCCCGGTTACCTATGTCGGTCATCCCCTGGCGGACACGTTTCCGCTGCATCCCGACCGTGAGCGCGCGCGCGAGCTGCTCGGACTACCGACCGAGGGGCGGGTGGTTGCCTTGCTGCCGGGAAGCCGGCAGTCAGAGGTGCGCAATCTGGCGCCGACCTATATCGAAACGGCCAAGGTCCTGCTCGAACGCCACCCCGGGGTGTCCTTCGTTGTGCCGCTGGCGACGCGGGAGACGCGCCAGCTGTTCGCCGAGGCGCTGTGCACCGCTCAGGCCGATGAGCTGCCGATCCGCATGCTGTTCGGGCATGCCGTGGAGGCGATGACTGCGGCGGACGTGGTGCTCGTCGCGAGCGGCACGGCGAGCCTGGAAGCGGCGCTGCTGAAGCGGCCGATGGTGATCAGCTACCGCATCGGCAAGTGGCAGTACCGGTTGATGAAACGCATGGCGTATCTGCCGTGGGTGGGTCTGCCGAACATCCTGTGCAACGAGACCGTGGTGCCCGAGCTGTTGCAGGACGAGGCGACGCCAGCGGCGCTTGCCGACGCGCTCGACCGCTGGCTCAGCGACCCCGACGGCTGTGCGCAGCTCGCGCAACGCTTTGACGCGCTGCACCGGCAACTCCGTCAGGACACCGCGGAGAAGGCGGCGGCGGCGATCCTTCCTTACCTCAACAGGACGCCCGAATGGAATCCATCCCGGCAACCGGCCTGATCTGCGGCGTCGACGAGGCCGGGCGCGGGCCGCTCGCCGGTTCGGTGGTGGCCGCGGCGGTGATCCTCGATCCGGCGCGGCCGATCGAAGGGCTCAACGACTCGAAGAAGCTCAGCGAACGTGCGCGCGATCGGCTCGCGCCGCTGATCCGCGAGCGGGCGCTGGCCTGGGCCGTCGCGGAGGCGACGGTCGAGGAGATCGACCGGCTGAACATCCTGCATGCGACGATGCTGGCGATGCAGCGGGCAGTCGTTGCGCTGGGGCGGTTGCCCGATCTCGTGCGCGTGGACGGCAACCGCTGCCCGAAGCTGGACGTTCCGTGCGAGGCGGTCGTGAAGGGGGACGCGACGGTGCCGGCGATCGCCGCGGCATCCATCCTCGCCAAGACCGTGCGCGACGCGCAGATGCTGGAACTGGATGCGGCTTTCCCGCAGTATGGCTTCGCCGCGCACAAGGGCTATCCGACCGCGGCACACCTCGCCGCCTTGCGCCGGCACGGGGTGATCGACTGCTATCGGCGCAGTTTCGGCCCGGTGCGTGCCCTGATCGACAATCCCGAACTCTGGCCTGCGGGGACGCTGCTGTGACACTCCGGCATCTGGTGCTCTTCCTTCATCTGGCAAGCGTGATCGTGTGGGTGGGCGGCATGGCCTTCGCTTACCTGTGCCTGCGTCCGGCGGCGACGGCACTTCCGCCATCGCAGCGCCTGCCCCTGTGGGTGGGGGTGTTCGAGCGCTTCTTTCCGATGGTGTGGGGGGCGGTCGTTTTGCTCCCGGTGACCGGCATCGGCCGACTGGTCGAGGTCGGCTTCGGTAACGCGCCGCGCGCGTGGCACCTGATGATGCTGACCGGCCTGGTGATGATTGCCGTGTTCCTGTCGATCTGGTTCGGGCCGTGGCGGCGCCTGCGGGCTGCCGTGGCGCGCGAGGAATGGGCGGCGGGCGCAGTGGCGCTGAACCAGATCCGGCAGCGTGTCGGCTTCAACATCGTGCTCGGCGCCGTGACGGTCGCGATCGCGACGTTGGGGCTGGGCGTCTGAGGCTGGCTTGAAAGCGATTACTTCCCGCGACAATCACAGCGTGAAGCGTCTCCATGCGCTCGCGACCTCATCGCGCGAGCGGCGCAGTAGCGGGCTGACCTTGCTTGATGGGGCGCACCTCGTGCGGGCGGCGCTGGACGCGGGTTGGCCGTTGCGCGAGATCGTGGTGAGCGCGCAGGGGCTGGAGCGGCCGGAGATCCAGGGGATCGTCGAGCGCTGCGGTGCGCTGCCGGTGCTGCAGCTGACCGATCCGTTGTTCGCCCACGTGAGCCCGGTCGATACTCCGTCGGGCGTCCTGGCGCTGATCGATATCCCTCCGTCGCCGAAGCCGAAGGGGATGTGCGATTCCCTACTTGTGCTGGATGGCGTGCAGGATGCGGGAAATCTCGGGACTATTCTGCGCACAGCTGCGGCTGCGGGGCTGAAAGAGGTCCTGCTCACGCCCGGATGTGCGCAGGCGTGGTCGCCGCGGGTGCTGCGCGCGGGGATGGGCGGACATTTCTGCCTGCGGATTCATGAGCACGTGCAGGTCGTCGAGGTGCTGCGCGGCTATCCGGGGCAGATCCTCGCAACGGGCCTCGGTGCGGGGGCGCGGCCGCTGTATGACTGCGACCTGCGGGGACCGGTGGCGTGGCTGTTTGGGGCGGAAGGGCAGGGGCTGTCGGCCGAGGTTGCTGGGCTGGCGAGCGGGCTGGTGGTGATTCCGATGCCGGGCGCCGTCGAGTCGCTCAATGTCGGGGCGGCCGCGGCAATCTGTCTGTTCGAGCAGGTGCGCCAACGGCGCGCTGGCGCAACAGGCTAGCCGGGTTCGACTAGTCAGTCCGGCAAGCGCAGCGCGTCGGCGGCGCTCGCCGGATTGCCGTCCGGGACGTGCGGGACGACTCCCAGCAAGGGGGCCGGAATCCTTGCCAGCAGGGCCGCGAGGTTTTCATCGAAACGCAGCATCGCGGGATCGACGCGGTTCGCGATCCAGCCGGCGAGGTGCAGGCCGCGCGCCGCGAGCGCCTCGACCGTGAGGAGCGCGTGATTGATGCAGCCCAGGCGCATGCCGACGACGAGGATCACGGGCAGCGCGAAGTCCACGGCGAGGTCTGCGGTGTCGTAGCGCTCGTCGAGCGGGACGCGGAAGCCGCCGACGCCTTCGACGATGACCACGTCGGCGCGTACGGCGAGTTCCTCGAAGGCGCGCAGGATGCGTGCGGGTTCGATGCGGATGCCTTCCTCGGCGGCGGCAATGTGGGGGGCGATCGGGCTCGCGAGGCAGTACGGGTTCAGTAGGCGCAGGCCGGGATCGAAGCTGCCGGCGGCGCGGATCCGCGCGGCGTCTTCATTGACGCGCTCGCCATTGATGAGGTCGGCGCCGGCGGCAATGGGCTTCATCCCCACCGCGCTGTGGCCGGCGGCGCGCGCGGCATGGAGCAGGGCGCAGGTGACGAAGGTCTTGCCGATCTCGGTGTCGGTGCCGGTGAGGAACCAGGCGCGGCGCTCAGTCATGACTTTTCTCCGATTTCTTGAGAGCGAGCAGGATGAGGTCGTAGGTCGCGGGCAGCAGTCCGTCGGGCCGGCGGTGCGGCTCGTAGGCGGCTTCCAGCGTGCGCCATGCGGCGCGTCCGAGGGGCTTGCGGCGCCGTTGTTCGCCGACGCTGTGCGCGCCGATGGCCTTGATGTCGCGCAGCAGGCCGCGCAGGTCGGAGCCGAGCGCGTAGGCAGGATTCAGGTCTTGGGCGACGGGCGAGAGGCCCGCCTTCCGGGCGGCAGCGATCCATTCGGCTGGGGGGTGGAAGCGGATCACGTGGCTTGCTTCGTCGACGCGTGCGAAGGCGTCGCGCAGTTCCCACAGGGTCGCGGGGCCGAGGGTCGCGATCCAGGCGACGCCGCCGGGGCGTAGGCTACGGGCGATCTCAGCGAGCGCGATGGCCGGGTCGCACCATTGCAGCGCGAGGCTGGACCAGACTGCATCCACGCTATCGGCTGCCAGCGGCAGGGCTTCGAGGTCGGCGCACAGCGGCGAGACCGCGGCGGCGGGGCTGTTCTGGCGCAGGCGCGCAAGCATGGCCGGCGCGAAATCGAGCGCGACGACGTGCGCGGCCGGATGGGCTCGCGCAATCAGATCCAGCCCGAAGCCGGTGCCGCAGCCGGCGTCGAGGACGCGGGAAACGGATCCGGATGGGGGCGTTGCCGCCGCGAGGGCCGCCAGGCGATGACAGACTTCGCGCTGGACGGCGGCGGCACGGTCGTAGCTGTCCGCGGCGCTGTCGAAGGCCCGGCGCACCTCCTGTTTGTGACGGCGGCGCTCAGTCATCGAGACTTTCCGCGATGAGCGAGGCGCATTCCAGCGGACGGGACAGGAAGGGCGCGTGGCCGCAGTCGTCGAAGCGCGTGAGCCGGGCGTTCGGGAGTTGGCGCGCGAGCCACTGCGCTGCGGCGAGTGGCATCAGCGCGTCGCCCGCGCCGTGGATCAGCTGCGTGGGCTGGAGGATCTCCGGCACGCAGGCGCGGAGGTCGGTGTTCGCGAGGAGCTCCAGCCCGCAGGAGAGGCCCGGCGCGTGGGCAGGCCCGGCATCGGCGAGGGCCGCGGCGAGGTCTGCCGCGACGGCGCGCCGGCGTGCGTCGCCGAGCGACTGCAGGGCGATGAACTTCTTCTGCGTGCCAGCAGGATCCGTTGCGAAGCTTGCGTTGAAGGCGGCGACTGTCGCTGCGTCGAGTCCGTAGGGCCACGGTGTGTCGCCGTCGCGGGCGACGAAGCAGGGTGTGGCACCGATGAGGATCAGGCGGGTCCACCCGTTCGGGATGGCGCCGGGCAAGGTCGAGTGCGATCAGGCTGCCGAGCGACCAGCCGCACAGCACGGCGCGTTCGGGCAGGGCGGGAAGCAGCGCGTCGCTCCACGCCGCGAGATCGGCGGAGGGGGGCGGGAGCGCGTCGCCGTGGGCGGGCAGCGCCGGGGCGAGGGTGGTAACGCCTGCAGGCAGGGCTTCGCGCAGGCCGGACCAGACGCGCGGATCGAGGCCCCAGCCGTGCAGCAGGACCAGCGGCAGGGCGCTCAAGCGGCGCGCTCCAGCTGCATCAGTGCAGTGACGAGGCGCTCGACGTCCTGATGGGTGTGCGCGGCCGTCAGCGAGATGCGCAGGCGGGCGCTGCCTTGCGGGACCGTGGGCGGGCGGATCGCCGGGACCCACAGGCCGGCGTCCCACAGGGCGCGCGCGGCGGCGACCGTCTCGGCGTTGTCGCCGATCACGACCGGCTGGATCGGGGTGCGCGAGGGCATCAGCTGCCAGCGCAGCAGTTTCAGTTCTGCATGGAGCTGCTCGATCAGGGCGGCGAGGTGGCGGCGGCGATCGGCGCCATGCTCGATGAGATCGAGGCTTTTCAGCAGGGCCGTTGCGAGGGCGGGTGGGGCGCCGGTCGTGAAGATGTAGGTGCGGGCCTTCTGCATCAGCCATTCGACGACGTCGGCGTGACCGGCGATGAAGGCGCCGGAGACGCCGGCGGCTTTGCCCAGCGTGCCGATGTAGACGAGGCGCCACGACGCGAGGCCGGCTTCGCGTAGGGCGCCGCGGCCGTCCGGGCCGAGTACGCCGAAGCCGTGGGCGTCGTCGACCATCAGCCACGCGTCGAAGCGGTCGGCCAGCGCGAGCAGTTCGGCGAGCGGGGCGACGTCGCCGTCCATGCTGAATACCGAGTCGGTGACGATCAGTTTGCGCTTCGCGGTGCTCGCGGCCAGCGCGCGTTCGAGTGCGGCGAGGTCGGCGTGCGGGTAGCGGTGCAGGTCGGCGCGCGACAGCAGGGCACCGTCGACGAGGGAGGCGTGGTTGAGTCGGTCGGCGAAGATCGCGTCGCCGCGGCCGACGAGGGCGGGGATCACGCCGGAATTGGCCATGAAGCCGGTCGACAGGTAGAGCGCGCGTTCGCAGCCGACGAAGGCGGCGAGCCGGCGTTCGAGTTCGTCATGCACGGTGTAGTGGCCGCTGACCAGATGCGAGGCGCCCGAGCCGCTGCCCCAGCGGTCGGCGCCGGCCTTGAGCGCTGCGGCGAGCTCGGGCTCGGCGGCGAGGCCGAGGTAGTCGTTGCTGCAGAAGGCGAGCATGTCGCGGCCGTCGACGCGTGCGTGCGGGCCGCAGGGCGTGTCGAGGCTGCGGCGCACGCGGCGCAGGGATTGGGCGTCGAGTTCGGCCAGGTCGGCCTGCAGTGAATCGAGCAGCATGAACGGTCAGGCGAGCGCTGCGGCGAGCGCCGCGGCGGCGCCGGCGACGAGGTGGGCGACGTGGCCGTCGTCGAGCACGTAGGGGGGCATGAAGTACACGGTGTTGCCGATCGGGCGCAGGAGCACGCCGTGTTCGAGCGCCGCGGAGAAGAAGCGGCGCGAGAAGTCGGGGCGTTCGCACGCGACGTCGAACGCGAGGATCATGCCGCGCTGGCGCAGGTGGCTGACCGCGGGGTGGTCGCCGAAGCGGGCGCGGACGGCGTCGCCGAGGCGTTGGGCGAGGCCGCGGTTGGCGGCGAGGACGCCGTCCTGCTCGAAGATGTCGAGCGTCGCGAGGGCCGCGCGGCAGGCGAGCGGGTTGCCGGTGTAGGAGTGCGAGTGCAGGAAGCCGCGCGTCGTCGCGTCGTCGTAGAAGGCGGCGTAGATCGTGTCGGTCGTGAGCACCAGCGACAACGGCAGGTAGCCGCCGGAGATGCCCTTCGACAGGCAGATGAAGTCGGGCCAGATGCCGGCCTGTTCGCACGCGAAGAAGGTGCCGGTGCGCCCGCAGCCGACCGCGATCTCGTCGGCGACGAGGTGCACTTCGTAGCGGTCGCACAGCGCGCGGGCGAGGCGCAGGTATTCGGGGTCGTACATGACCATGCCGGAGGCGCCCTGCACCAGCGGTTCGACGATCAGCGCGGCAGTTTCGGCGTGGTGTTCGGCGAGGTGCGCTTCGAGCGCTGCCGCGGCGCGACGCGCGACGTCGGCCGCCGATTCGCCGGGTTCGGCGAGGCGGGCATCCGGGGTCGGCACGATGCTGCCGGGGCGCACGAGCGGGGCATAGGCATCGCGGAAGATCGCGACGTCGGTAACGGCGAGCGCGCCGACGGTCTCGCCGTGGTAGCTGCCGGCAAGGCTGACGAAGCGCGATTTTTCCGGGCGTCCGAGGTTGCGCCAGTAGTGGGCGCTCATCTTCAGCGCGATTTCGGTCGCGGAGGCGCCGTCGGAGGCATAGAAGGCGTGACCGAGGCGGTGGCCGGTGAGGGCGGCGAGGCGCTCGGAGAGCTGGACGACCGGTTCGTGCGTGAAGCCGGCGAGCATCACGTGTTCGAGACGCTCGAGCTGGTCGCGCAGTGCGGCGTTGATGCGCGGGTTGCAGTGGCCGAACAGGTTCACCCACCAGGAGCTGATGCCATCGAGCAGGCGCCGCCCGTCCGCGTCGATCAGCCACGGGCCCTCGGCGCGCACGATGGGCACCAGCGGCAGATGCTCGTGTTGCTTCATCTGCGTGCAGGGGTGCCAGACGGACTTGAGGGATCGGTCGAGCAGGGAGCGGTCGGAGGGGGCGTGCATCAAGGGTTCCGGCGGGGTGCAACCGATAAATGTCGCGCAAGCGGGGGTTCCTGTCAAACCCGGGAGGGAAGCCAAGCAGGGCGCCGACGGCGCGATTTGCTAACATGCGGCGTCCCCAACCCGAAGAACCGATCCCCATGATTTTCGTTATTTCCCCGGCCAAGGCGCTCGACTACGAAACGCCGCCGGTGACCGATGTGCATACGCAGCCCGACTACCTCGACGATGCGGCCGAACTGATCGCGGTGATGCGCGAGAAGTCGCCCGCCGAGGTTTCTGCGCTGATGGATATTTCCGACCAGCTGGCGACGCTGAACGTGGCGCGTTACGAGACCTGGGCGTCGCCGTTCTCGCTCGCGAACGCGAAGCAAGCGGTGCTGGCGTTCAACGGCGACGTATATGAAGGTCTGGACGCGCAGACCCTGTCGCCGGCGGAGCTCGAATGGGCGCAGGCGCATCTGCGCATCCTGTCGGGCCTGTACGGCCTGCTGCGGCCGCTGGACCTGATGCAGGCGTATCGCCTGGAGATGGGGACGCGACTGGCGAATCCGCGCGGGAAGAATCTTTACGCCTTCTGGGGCGACAAGCTGACCGTGGCGCTCAACGGCTTGCTCGCGCAGGAACTCGAGGCGGGTGCGGTGCCGGTGCTGGTCAATCTGGCCTCCGAGGAATACTTCAAGTCGGTGGTGCCGGCAAAGTTGACGGCGCCGGTCGTGACGCCGGTGTTCGAGGACTGGAAGAACGGGCGCTACAAGATCATCAGCTTCTACGCGAAGCGCGCGCGCGGTCTGATGTGCCGCTACGCGATCCGCAATGGCGTCGAGGACGTCGAGGGGCTGAAGGGGTTCGATCTGGACGGATACGCGTTCGCGCCCGATGCGTCCGACAAGGACACGCTGGTATTCCGCCGGCGCGTCGAGTGAGGGGGCGGATATGAAGATCAGCCATGGTTTCGACTCGGGTGCGATCGAGGTCCTGAGTCTCGACAACCCGGAGGACATCCGCCTGCGCTTGCGTGCGGACAATGCGGCGGAATTTCGCCAGTGGTTCCACTTCCGCGTGCAGGGGGCGGTGGGGCGTAGCCTGCGCATGGTGTTCGAGAATGCTGCGGAGGCGGCGTACCCGGACGGATGGCCGGAGTACCGCTGCGTCGCGTCCTACGACCGGCGCAACTGGTTCCGCGTCGGGGCGACACGCTATGAGGACGGCCAGCTGATCGTCGAACACACGCCCGAGCACGACAGCATCTATTACGCGTATTTCGAACCGTATTCCTACGAGCGTCACCTCGACCTCGTCGGGTGGGCGGAGACCTCGCCCTTTGCGCATGTGGATAGCGTCGGATCGACGGTCGAAGGGCGCGGACTCGACCGCATCGTAGTCGGGCGGGAGGGGCCGGCACACCGGCCGGTGTGGATCCTCGCGCGCCAGCATCCGGGCGAGACGATGGCCGAGTGGTTCATCGAAGGCCTGCTCGAGCGCCTGCTGGATGCGGCAGACCCGGTTGCGCGCCGCATCCGCGAGCGGGCCGTGCTCTACATCGTGCCGAACATGAATCCGGACGGGGCGATTCACGGCAACCTGCGCACGAACGCGGCGGGGCGCAACCTGAACCGCGAATGGCGCACGCCCGACGAGCAGGCGAGCCCGGAGGTCTTCCATGTGCGGAATGCGATGGAGGCGACAGGCTGCGAGCTGTTCCTGGACATCCACGGCGACGAGTCGCTGCCTTACGTGTTCTTCTCGACCGCGGAGGAGGTGCCGGGCTTTACGGCCGAGGCGGCAGCGCGGCAGGCCCGCCTGGTCGCGGCGCTTTCGGCGGCGAGTCCGGACTTCCAGACCGAGCACGGCTACAAGCCGGGGCGTTTCGGCGAGGAGTTGCTGACGCTGGCGAGCAAATGGGTGGCGCACCGCTTCGGCTGCGTGTCGCTGACGCTGGAGATGCCGTTCAAGGACAACGCGAACATGCCCGATGGGCACGCGGGCTGGAGCAGTGCGCGCAGCAAGCGGCTGGGCGCGGCGATGCTGAATGCGATCCTCGCGCACCTGGAAAGTGCGTGAAGTCGGTAGGGCGGATGAGCCGCGTAGCGGCGTTATCCGCCGCATGGGCGGCGCGAAGGTCTCATCGCTGCGGCTAATTGAACGGATTCAAAGGCCATGCGGCGGGATGCGCTGCGCTCCTCCCGCCCTACGTTGCTTGCCTGCTATGCGAAGAGGTTCAGCAGGCCGTCGAGACCGACGTGGTCGAGGCGGCAGTCGGCAATCTGGCGCAGCACCGGCTTCGCACGGAAGGCGACGCCGAAGCCGGCTTCGGTGAGCATGGGTAGGTCGTTCGCGCCGTCGCCGGCGGCGATGACCTGATCCGGGCGCAGGCCGAGGCGTTCGCGGGCGGCGCGCAGATGGGCGGCTTTGGCGGCGCCATCCACGACGGAGCCGCTGACGCGCCCCGTCAGTTTGCCGTCGACGACTTCGAGCTGGTTGGCGTGGGCTTCGTCGAAGCCGAGGCGGGCTTTCAGGCGTTCGGTGAAGTAGGTGAAGCCGCCCGACACCAGCACGGTATGGATGCCGGCCGATTTGAGGCCGCGCATCAGCCGTTCGGCGCCAGGGTTGAGCTGCAGGCGCTGTTCGTACACTTCCGTCAGCGCCGATTCCGGCAGGCCGGCGAGCAGACTGACGCGGCGGGTGAGCGATTCGGTGAAATCGATCTCGCCGCGCATCGCGGCCTCGGTGATCGCCGCCACTTCGGCCTTGAGACCCTGCATGTCGGCGATCTCGTCGATGCACTCGATGTTGATCAGCGTCGAGTCCATGTCGGTGACGAAGAGGCCGAAATCGGCGAGCCGGCGCCCGGGGGCGACCCAGGTCCAGTCGAGCGCGGCGGTGCCGCACACCGCGTCGATCTCGCCGTTTTCATGCGCGCCGACGAGGCGGAAGGCCTGCGGGGTGATCTGTTCGATGGCGCTGGCGCCGGTGAGCTTGGCAACGGTTTTCAGGGCGACCGAATCGACGTCCTCGCCCTGCACGACTAGATTCATTCGGCGCGGCTCCGGCGTTGCAGTGCCTCGCTCAGGACTGCATGCGACTTACGGATCATATCGGCGGTGTCGTCCCAGCTGACGCAGGCGTCGGTGACCGAGCAGCCGTACTTGAGCTGCGACAGGTCGGCCGGAATCGGCTGGTTGCCCGGCTCGATGAAGCTCTCGATCATCAGGCCGACGACCGACTGGTTGCCTTCGCGGATCTGGTGGATGACGTCCTTCATGACCAGCGGCTGCAGGTCCGGCTTCTTCCACGAGTTGGCGTGCGAGCAGTCGACCACGATGTTCTGCGGCAGCTTGGCCTTCGCGAGCGCTTGTTCGGCGAGCGAGATCGACACGGTGTCGTAGTTCGGGCGGCCGGCGCCGCCGCGCAGCACGACGTGGCCGTAGCGGTTGCCACGCGTGCGCAGAATCGCCGACTGGCCCTGGCCGTTGATGCCGAGGAAGCTGTGCGGGTGCGAGGCGGAGACGATGGCGTTGATCGCGACGTCGAGGTCGCCGTCCGTGGCGTTCTTGAAGCCGACCGGAGTCGACAGGCCGGAGGACATCTCGCGGTGGGTCTGCGACTCCGAGGTGCGGGCGCCGATCGCGGTCCACGAGATGAGGTCGCCGTAGTACTGCGGGGCGATGGGGTCGAGCGCCTCGGTGCCGGCGGGCAGTCCGATTTCGTTCACGTCCATGAGGAAACGGCGTGCCTTCGCCATGCCTTCGTCGATGCGGAAGGAGTCGTCCATGTACGGATCGTTGATGTAGCCCTTCCAGCCGGTGGAGGTGCGCGGTTTCTCGAAATACACGCGCATCACGAGCAGCATGGTGTCGGAGACTTCGTCGGCCAGCGCCTTCAGGCGGCGGGCGTAATCGACGCCGGCGACGGGGTCGTGGATCGAGCACGGGCCGACGACGACGAAGATCCGGTTGTCCTTGCGGTCGAGGATCTTGTTGAGCGCCCGGCGACCAGCCAGCACCGTCTCGGCGGCTTTTTCGGTCAACGGGACGCGCGCCTTGATCTCCTCGGGCGAGGGCATGTGATCGAGGGCGACGATGTTTAGGTTTTCGGTGTTGGCGACAGGCATGGCGCGCTCCGCAGTGCAGCAAAGAAGAGGATTGTAACCCGAAGCACGGAGGGTCCGGGGTGGGGGAGCGCGCCCGCCGTGTCAGCCAAGTGCGGCGGGGGCCTGTGTCGTGAGTGCCTGTTTGCGCGCGGTTGCGGCGCCGAGCAGGGCGAAGCCGAGCAGGGTGCCATCGGCCGCGAGGAACTGCGCTTCGAGGCCCCCCTCGCCGTCCGGTGCGGGCAGGATGTGCCAGCCGCCTTCGGCATTCGCGGCCGGCGGGCAGACGACGGTCGGGCACGCGGGCGTCTTCACGACCACGGGCATCGCGGGGTAGGCGACCGGCGTCGGCTTGCCGGCCAATGTCGCGGCCAGCGCGCGGGCCTGGTGCATGATGGGCATCACGAAGGGCAGCACCAGGCCTTCGACTTCGGCGCAGTCGCCGAGTGCGTGGATGTGTGCGTCGGATGTGGCGAGTTGTCGGTCGACGCGGATGCCGCGATTCACCGTCAAGCCGGCGGTACTGGCGAGCGCGGTGCGCGGACGCAGGCCGACCGCGGAGAGCACAAGATCGGTATCGAGGACGCTGCCGTCGTCGAGCGTGACGCGGTAGGCGTTGCCATTGCGTTCGACGGTGGTGGCCGAGACCTTCATGCGGAAGCCGACGCCGGCCGCTTCCAGCTGCTGGCGGAACCACGTGGCCGCGGCTTCGGGCAGCAGGCGACCCAACGGCCAGGCGGCGATGTCGATGACGGTCGGGGCGATGCCGCGGGCGAGCATGTCGTTGGCGAATTCGCAGCCGATGAGCCCCGCACCGAGCACGACGACGCGCGTCGCACCGTCGAGCCGCGCGGCGAAGCGGGCGAAGTCGTCGAGGTCGTTCACGGAGAGGATGTCGGCCGCCCCGTCGCCGGCGATGGGCAGGCGGATGGGATCCGCACCGATGGCGAGGACGAGGTCGCGGTAGGCGATGCGTTCGCCGCTCGTCAGCACCGCGATGCGGTTTTCTGGCTCGATGGACGCGATCTCGACCTGCGGACGGATCGTCGCCAGGACTTCGCCGGCCATCTTGTCGGCGGATTTCATGACCAGGCTTTCGGCCGTCCTGTTGGCCGACAGCGCGTTCGACATCATCGGCTTGGAGTAGAAGCCGGCGGCGTCGCGGCTCAGGATCATCAGGGGGGTGTCGCGGTCGAGCTTGCGGAATTCGCGCGCGAGGTTGTATCCGGCGAGGCCGCTGCCGGCGATGACGATGGGGTGGGTCATGAAGGCGATCTCATCCTGGATATTGTGGTTGTTTGCGAGCGCGGATCGCGGGAGGGGCCTGCCTCCGCCCCGTACGACATTGGGGTCGGGGGTGGATCGGGGCGGGGCAGGCTTGAGGGGGCTTCATGCGTAGACCGCAGCGCGGTCTCGGGGTGGGTCAGATCGCGACCATCTCGAAGTCGGCCTTGGCGACGCCGCAGTCCGGACAGGCCCAGTCGGCGGGGATGTCTTCCCAGCGCGTGCCCGGGGGGATGCCTTCGTCGGGGAGGCCGGCCACTTCGTCGTAGATGAAACCGCACACGATGCACTGATAGGTCTTCATGATGTTCTTTCCGTTCTTTGCGAGTTGTCGGGGGATGCTGCCGGGCCGGGTCAGCCCGAAATCCGGTCCAGGACCTGCTTGTAGTGGTTGGCGTGGCGCTCTTCCACCTTGGCCAGCGCGGCGAAGCGCTTGGCGGCCTTCTCCAGCAGGGCCTTGAACTGTTCGGCGTGTTCCTTCGATTCGGTGATCTGTTCGTCGATTTCCTTCACTGCGGCCTCGTTGCCTTCGGCAACCGCGACGTGGCGGAAGTTCGGGTACATCTCGGTGTATTCGTATGTTTCCCCCTCGATCGCGAATTGCAAGGCGCGCGCCGGGGTCATCTTGTCCTTCGGGAAGA
Source organism: Azoarcus sp. CIB (assembly GCF_001190925.1). NCBI lineage: Bacteria > Pseudomonadati > Pseudomonadota > Betaproteobacteria > Rhodocyclales > Zoogloeaceae > Azoarcus > Azoarcus sp. CIB. The sequence goes on along the minus strand of NZ_CP011072.1, from coordinate 2,455,174 downwards.
GCAGGTCGAGGTGGCCGAAGGCGTGCATCACTTCCTGGTCGGCGGTCGCCTCGAAGGCCTTCGCGGTTTCTTCGTCGCCCATTTCGCGGCACAGCTTGGCGAAGTAGCGGTACTTGATGTGCGCCATCGATTCGCCGGCGAAGGCGGATTCGAGGTTCTTGATCGTGAGCGATTCGGGGTTGTGGAAGGGGCTGGCCATCGTTTCTCTCCTTGCGTCGTTGATGTTGCGTTGAGTGAATGTTACGCAGCGGCGCAGGATTGTAAAAATTGAATGTCATGATGTTATAGATAGCGCACGACTATTCTGTGCGGCTGTCGAGGTGCCTCCGGGATCCGGTAAGTGGTTTCGCCAGCTCGACAGCGATGCGGCGGCCGCGGGGGAGGGCGGCGCGGAAGGACGAGGAGGTGAGCGGCGTCGTCGACTGCCTGCTTGCGAAGTCGAACTGACGCCATCGGCCCCGGGGTGGGCCAGGGCGCGGCTGCGCCCCTTGTGCGGGTGGGCTACAGACCCAGGGTGGGATCGACCAGCAGCGCCTCGATCACGCGCGACACATTGTCAGCCGGCGTGTCGTCGGGGTGGGTGAGCGGGTCGGGACGCACCTGTCCGTCGAGATCGTGCAGGTGGTTGGGAAAGGTCGCCAACTCGCGGTGCAGCGGTGCGGTGTCGATGCCTAGTTCGGCGTCGCCGAAATTCCATCGTAGCGAGTAGGCGTCGTTGGCGGCGTAGCGCACCGTCAAGGTCACGCCGTTTTCGAGGCGCACAAGGAGGGCGTCCTGCTTGTGCTCGACCGGGTGCGGCAGGCGGGTGCCGAAGCTGCGGTCGATGTGGTCGGCGAGTTCGATGTGCAGGCTCATGTCCTTCTTGCCTCCTTCAGGCAATCGGTCAGCATCGCGCGCACGGTCTCGCGCGTGTCGGCGAGGATGCGGGCACTCAGGTAATGCTCATAGGAGGGATGTTCGGCGACCGTTCCGGTGTAGATCTGCTCCAGCAGTTCGATCTCGTCGGACGCACCGTTCGCCTTGAGGATCGCGTCGCGGTTCTCGCGCAGTTCGAAGACCAGGCGCGACAGCTGCTCGAGCTGTTCGGCGTCGGTCGGTTCTACGTTCTGGAAGAAGTTGGCCATGGTTGTCGCTCACATCTTGCTGTCGTGGAGGGCTCCGCCGTCGAGCACCGCCATGTCGGGGGTGATCGCGTCGAAGGCGAGGACCTTGCCGCCGTGTGTCTGGGCGAATTTCTGGGCATCCGCCTGCTGCGCGAAGGAGCCGATCGTCGGTCCCATCGAGCCGTGGCGTGAGCTGCCGATGACGTACCAGGCTGTCTTCGCGTCGATCCACGCGCCGCGTGGCTGGTCCCACTCGGCCTTGCCCATGTCCTGCACGAAGATCGCCTTCACCGGGCGAATTTGCTCGGGTTTCAGGTAGATGCCGAACATTTCGACCGTGTCGCAGAAGAACTCGGGCTCGGGGCGGTCGGCGTAGAAGATCTGCGCCTTCGGGCCGGGGTAGTCGGCGAGCAGCATGCCGTCGAGGGAGCAGGCGGTGCTCTGGTCGATCTCGACCGCGGCGAGCTTGTTGCCGCCGTCGCTGCCGCTCGGCCCGCAGGCGGCGAGGAGGCCGGCCGCAAGGGCCGCCAGCAGGGTCGTTCGGAAGGGAAGGATGGGGGACATCATTTACGGAATCTCCATGCGGCAACGCCCAGGGGGGCTGCGATCCACGCGGCCATCACGAGGCCGAGGAGCCAGGGTTCGGCCAGCGCGCGAGGGAATACGGTGGCGAGTCCGTATAGCGTGCGGACGTCGTCGAGGGTGAAGATGTTGAGGATGCGGAAGACGTCGGCGGGGTTGAGGAGCAGCAGGTAGGGGAAAATCTCGCCGCCGTACTTGCCGCCGGTGACGACCAGGCCGCCGAGCAGCAGCAGGTCGAACACCAGCACGAAGAAGAACCACAACGCGATGGCCATGCCGGAGGCGCGCGTGCGGTCACTGGCGAACACCGACACCATCACCGCGAGGCTGAGGAAGGCGAGGCCCAGCAGCACCGAACTGATCATGAAGCCGACGAAGTGCATCAGCGCGACGAGGTCGAGCTGTGCGGAGAGCACGACCGCGACGAGGCCAAAGCCGGCGATGGTCGAAAACGCGAGCGCCGCGGCGAGGCCGAGGTACTTGCCGAGCAGCAGTTCGAAGCGCGTGATCGGCATCGACAGCAGCAGGTCGAGCGAGCCGCGTTCGCGCTCGCCGACGATGGCGTCGAAGCCGAGCACGAGCGCGATCAGGGGGACGAGGTAGATGACCAGCGAGACGAGGCTGGCGATCGTGAATTCGATCGAGCGGAAGCCCACCGTGCCCTGCTGCGCGCCGCCGAAGTAGGCGATCACCAGCGCGAAGACGGTGAACACGAGGGCCACCGCGAGCACCCAGCGGTTGCGGATGCGGTCCCAGAATTCCTTGCCGGCGAGGGTGGCGATCTGGCGGATTTCCATGTGCGTCGCCCTTAGTCGGAGAAGCCGAAGAACACGTCTTCGAGCGAGGGTTCGTGCACGTGCAGGTCGAGCACCTTGTCGCCGAGCGAGGCGAGCGCCTGCATCACGACCATCTTCGATTCGCGCCGGCATTCGACCGCGACGTGGTCCTCGCGCGCTTCGATCGCGAGGACCGGCAGGCCGCCGAGTACCGCGCGGACGTGATGGAAGTCCTCGTGCGCGAGGCGAACGCGGAACCACAGCGGCAGATCCATCTGCTCGCGCAGATCCTGCACGGTGCCGACGGCCTGGATCTTGCCGGCGGCCATGATCGCGAGCCGATCGACGCGCTCCTGGATCTCGGCGAGGATGTGCGAGGTGAGGATCATCGTCACGCCGTCGGCCTTGAGGACGCGCAGGATCACGTAGAACTCGCGGATCGCCTCGGGGTCGAGACCGGTGGTGGGCTCGTCGAGGAACAGGATGCGCGGGCGGCCGAGCAGCGCCTGCGCGAAGCCGAGGCGCTGGCGCATGCCCTTGGAGTATTCGCGCACGCGCCGGCGTGCGGCGCTGGAGAGGCCGACGCGTTCGAGCGCGGGGCTGCACTCGCTTGCCGAGGCACCCTTGAGGCGGGCGAAGAATTCGAGCGTCTCGAGGCCGGTGAGGTTGTCGTAGAGGACGACGTTCTCGGGCAGGTAGCCGATCTTGCGGCGCACTGCGCGGAAGCCGCTGCCGGTGACGGGCGAGCCGTCGATGCGGATGTCGCCGGCGGTTGCCGGGATCAGGCCCAGCATCATCTTGAACAGGGTGCTCTTGCCGGCGCCGTTGTGCCCGATGAGGCCGAACAGCTCACCCGGCGCGACCTCGAGGTCGACGCCATCGACGGCGCGCACGGCGCCGTAATGTTTGGTCGCGCCGCGCACCGCGATCACCGGTGCGGTGCGTTCAGCGGGAGCCTGGGAAGTATCTGCCAAGCCATTCTCTCCAGTTTTCGTTCTTCGCCTGCATGCGCGGTTTCGGGTCGACCACGCTGGGCGCGCGCAGGAGCGGGAACTGCTGGCCGACGAGGCGCAGCGTCTGTATTGCCGGACTCGCGAGCAGCAGTTTCAGCATCGGGTGTTGCCAGGACAGCCGGTCGACGAGATCGTTGGCTTGGTAGGGCACGTCTCCGACGGCGTCGCCGTTTCGGTCCCAGCCAAGATAGTTGCTCCAGTGGTTGCCGTCCTTGACGCCCCACAATTCGTCCTTGGCGCCGACGTAGCGGACCTGTTCGCGGTTGGCGATGAAGTCGTTGTTCTCGACTTTGTTGTTCTTGGAGCCGGCCCAGAGGTGGGTGCCGACAACGTTGTCGACGACGAGGTTGCCGCGCAGCGTGTTGTACTCCGCGTCATAGATGAAGAAGCCGCGGTTGTTGCCGGCGATCACGTTGTTCTCGACGATGGCGTCCTGGATCGTGCGCAGCATGATGCCGTGGTCGGAGTTCGCCCACACGCGGTTGTTGCGCACCAGCTGGTCGCGCACTTCCATCAGCGCGAGTCCGCCACGGTTCATGTAGACGTCGTTGTCTTCCCACACATTGCGGTAGGAGTTCATGTAGTGGGTGCCGTAGCGGGCATGGTGCAGGCGGTTGCCGCGGAACACGGCATCATGCGAGACGTCGACGTAGAGGGCGTCGCGCACGAAGCTGATGTGGTTGCCGATGATTCGGGCGCCGGTGGTGTTGTACAGCTGGATGCCGTTGCCGCGCTGCGACGAGCGGTACTCGCGCTTGCCGGTGATGATGTTGTGTTCGATGCGGACGTCTTTGGCCTTCTCGATCCACAGGCCGAAGAGGTTGTAGGTGAGCTCACAATTGCGCACGACCGCGCGGTGCGCGCCGGGCCACAGGTAGATGCCGGCGTTCTGCCTGAGGAGACTGTCGCCGGAGTCGCGCACGATCAGGCCCTCGATGACGACGTCGGGGGCGGTGACGCGGATCGTGTCGTCCTTCAGGCCGCCGCTGAGCGTGGGGCGCTCGAGTCCGCGCAGCGTGAGCGGCTTTGCGATCAGCAGGTTTTCCGTGTATTTGCCGCGCGCCACCTCGATGACGTCCCCCGGGGCGGCGCGCTCGATGGCGGCCTGGATCGATTCGCCCGGAGCGACGTTCAGCGTCGCGGCGAGGCTCGGCAACGCGCACAGCAGCGCCGCCACGGCCAGAAAGGCGTGCCGGAACGTCAGTGTGCGCCCTGCCTCGAATACCGGCATGTCACCCCTGGACGATAAGGAAGCCCAGCGATTTCAATGCGATGAAGAGCGTTGCGCCGATCAGCAGGTTCTTGAAGCCGACGTAGCACACCATGTCCATCGTGTTCGCGACGCGGTAGCGGCGACCCCACCACGGGCCGTCCTTGACGTAGGGTTTGGAGCCGAGACGCACGATGACCTCGAACACGCTCCAGCCGAACCACCAGCCGATCAGGGCGCCGGCCTGCATCTGGCCCATCGCCGCCAGCACCCACGCGACGGTGGCCGCGAGGCCCAGGGCCATGCCGGCGGCCTGCAGGGCGCGTTGGCGCTGGAAGCCGTGATGGCTCCACGGCCACAAATGGTCCCACGCTTCTGCCGCAACGAGGCGCACGAGGCTCGTCGTCTGCGCATAGGGCGGGTTGGCGGGATCGGTCGGCATCGTCGGATTGACCATGTCTTTCTGCTCCGAAATCAGTTCTTCGCCGCGGCGTCCGCGCGGGCGGGCACCAGCTTGATCGGGATGTAGTAGCCGTCGGCACCGATCGGCGTGATCGGCAGGCCGGCCTTGGTGCGGCGCTTGCGTTCCTGCGCGAGCGGCGGGCAGGCGTGATCGTCGGTATACAGGACCATGCAGTCGAGGCAATGCAGGCACTCGCGGTGGTCGATGCGGCCGTCCTCGTCGATCGCCTGCGAGCCGCAGCCGACCGCGCAGGCCTTGCAGCTGTTGCATTCCTGCTTGCGCTTGAGGCCGAACCAGCGGAAGGTCGAAGGCATCGCGAGCGACGCGCCGAGCGGACACAGGTACTTGCAGAACGGGCGTTCGGTGAAGATCGACAGGCCCAGCAGGCCGGCGGCGAACAGCGTGTAGGGCCAGCTGCGGTTGAACAGGCCGACGAGGAAGGTGGTCTTGAACGGTTCGACCTCGGCAAGCTTCTCGGCCAGACCCAGGGAGAACATCGACACGGCCAGCAGCCCGAAGAACACGCCGTACTTGACCCACTTCAGTCGGTCGTGCCAGCGGCGCGGCAGCTGGAACTGGAAGCGCTTGAGGCCGACGGCGCCGCCGACCTTGTACAGCAGCTCCGACAGCGAGCCGAACGGGCACAGCCAGCCGCAGAACAGTCCCCGTCCCCAGACGAACACCGTGACGATGATGAAGATCCAGAACAGGAAGATGAAGGGGTCGGACAGGAACAGCTCCCACTTCCACTGGAACAGCAGGGCGTGGAACCACGTCAGCACCTGCGTGATGGAGGGCTGGGCGAGCATGCCGAAGCCGACGAAGCCGATGCTGATGACCCAGGCGCTGTACTTGAAGGCGTTCACGGGCCACTTGTTCTTGCGCGTCGCGCGGCGCGTGAGCTTTTCGCGGAAGGCGTAAACCGTGGCGACGGAAACCAGCAGCGCGGCGAAGAGCGCGATCTCGACCGCGCGCGTCTTCCACACCCGCACCCACGGTGCGTCGGGTTTCACGACTTCCGGACGACCGCCTTCCAGGTACTGATCCGGGAGCCAGTACTCGACGTCGAAGTTCGCAAAACTGCGCGTGCCGGTGGCGCGATCAACGCGGTTGCCCAGGAACACGAACTTCCACGGATAGGCGCCCGAGAAGGCCTTTGAGCGGATGAAGAAAATCGAAGATTCGCTGTAGGCAGGCACGCCGGCAGCCTCGATGCCATAGAGGTTGACGGCGTCGAGGTCGCGGAACGTGAAGGAATCCGCGCCCTGGCGCACCTGTACGCGGTCGTAGATGCCGCCACGCACGAAGCCCGAGCCCTTGAAGGACTCTTTCCCGCCGCTGCGGATCACGAAGAGGGCGTGTTCGCCTTCATGCAGGCGCGCCATCAGGTTGCGCCAGGCACCCTCGCCGAGGATGGCGCGGCCGAGGTCGGGGTGATTAAGGTAGCCGAACCACAGCTCGATGAAGGGCTCCCCGCCGCGTTCGAGGCCAACCTGTTCGGGTGCTACGACGAGGCGCCGGACGGCGCCTTCCTTCACCAGGGCTGCCCAGTCGGGTTTCGCCCCGGTCTCGCGGAATTTCGCCTGCTCGCGAATCGTGGGCTTTAGGATGCCGACCTGACGGGCGACCGCCGTGCCGGAGGTCATCATCACCTGGTTCTGGGCGATGACCGTCACGGTCGCGCCCGAGATCGCGTCGAGCCCGATGATGTTCTCCTCGGGGCGGGACTGGCCGATCTCGATGTTGTTGCCGACGAACTGGCCGAGGTATTGCTGGTTGAAGCGGATCAGCGCCGACTCGGGGATGCCCAGCAGCAGGATGGGCTCGGAGTGCTTCAGGATCTTTACGCCGACGAAACGGCCGCCGGTGTCCATGCCGATCAGCGTGATCACCGGTTTGCCGGAATAGGCTGGGGTGTCGGTGATGTCGGTGGAGAGCATCACGTAGCCGACGAGCTTCTTCTTGCCGGCTTCCTCCGCATAGCCCTCGACGTAGCGGGGCTGGCCCTTGCGCTCCGAAAAGGACGTGGCGCCGGGCAGGACCTCGGCGCACGGGGCGTACTTGCACAACTCGGGGGCGGTGTTGATCTCGTCGGGCAGCTTCGCCTCGTAGGTATCGGCGAGCGCGAGCGATGCGGTCGACGACAGCACGACGGACAACAGGATATTGCGGAGTGCAGCCAGGATGTTCATGACACTTTCCGATTCGGCGGGACTGGGCACAGTCTACGAACCAAACCTCGTGACGTAATTGTTTCCGATCAATTGGTGCAAACGCATCTGCTGCGCCGCACGCAAAATGAAAAAAAGGAGGGGCGCACGGCCCCTCGAATATCACCCATCGTTGCCCCTTTGCAGGGGCGGGATAACCGCGCCGAAACCGTCCCGGTTCCGGCGCAGTCCTTGTCGAGGACCGGTCAGGCCTCGACGATCATGCGGCTGCGCATCTCCAGGTGCAGCGCGTGGCAGAAGTGCGTGCAGTAGCACCAGAACACGCCCGGCTTGTCGGCCTTGAAGGTGACCGAAGCGGTTTCCTGCGGGTTCACGATGAAGTTGACGTTGTACTTCGGGATCGCGAAGCCGTGCGTCAGGTCCTCCACCTTGTCGAGGTTGGTGAGGATGAGCGTGACCTCGTCGCCCACCTTGAGCTTGAACTCGGTGAGGCTGAACGCAGGGGCCATCGAATACATCTTCACCGTGACCTTCTTGCCGTCGCGGAACACGCCGGAGTCCTTCGGATCCTTGATCGCGAGCGGGAATTCGTCGATGTTGTAGATCTGCTTCGGATTGATCAGCTCGCGCTTCATGATGATGAAGTCGTGCGGCTCGGGGCGGACCGGGTGGTCTGCCACCAGGACCATCTTCTCGCCCGAGATGTCGACGAGCTGCTCGTTTTCCGGGTGCAGCGGGCCGACCGGCAGGTAGCGGTCCTTCGAGAACTTGCAGCCGACGCACAGCCACTTGCCGTCGGCAGCCGTGGTTTCCGACTGCGAGGCGTTGATGTGGCCCGGCTGGTACTGCACGTCGAGGCGGTCGACGACATACTGCTGGCTGTTGTCGCCGGCGGAGAACTTGATCGCCTTGTCGACGTTCCACTTCACGACCTGGCTGTCGAGGAACAGCGTCGTGTAGGCGTTGCCGCGGCCGTCGAAGGCGGTGTGCAGGGGGCCGAGGCCGATCTCGACTTCGGCGACGATGGCCTTGTCCGCGCTCTCGAGATTGCCTTCGAACCACTCCAGCACCTTGGCGAGTTCGATGACCGTTGCGGTGGGCGAGAGCTTGCCGGAGCAGATGAAGTACTTGCCGTCCGGGCTGGCGTTCACGCCGTGCGGGTTCTTCGGCACCGAGACGGTGCAGGTCAAGGCGGTCTTCGGATCCTTGTTGGATTCGCGCGTACCGTCGACCACCGGCACCTTGGAGTCGCCATAGGTCTTGAACTTGCCGTCCTTCACCGCCTGTTCGATGCGGGCGACGTTGAAGAACAGGCACGCGTCACGCTCGGCCGACATCATCTCGGGGTAGAGCACGCCGCTTTCGGTGTTGTACTGGTTGGTCGCAGCGAGCTTGCCGTCGAAGGACGTGGCGGCGAGGTCGCAGTTGCCGTCGATCAGCACCTGCCAGCGTACTTCCATCGTTTCGGCATCGACGCAGGAGAACATCGAGCGGTACTTCGACGGGTCGTTCACGTCCTTGCCGGCGTTCGGCAGGGGGATCTGGAATTCAGAGCCGCAGAACACGCGCGTCGTGTAGTTGATCGCGGGATCGACCGGGTCGCGCTTGTCCGGGAAGATGCCATGGAAGCCCTGGACGTTCGGCAGTTCGGTGATCTTGTCGCAGATGAAGTAGTCGAGGCGGATACGGGCCAGACGGCTGTTGATCTTGTCGTTGATCCACGCGTAGCGGCCGTCGTAGTTGCCGTCCTTGTATGAGGCGTGGGTGTGGTGCGTGTCGGCGACGGTGTAGCGCAGGCTGCCGTCGGGCTTGGTGCCCATGATCTTCTTCGATTCGTTCGTGATGCCCCAGCCGGTCAGGGCGTCAGGTACGAAGCAGGGGACGCGGTGGATTTCGCGGCCCGAGGGAAGACCCAGCACTCGGAAGTCGCCGGTGTGACCGCCGCTCCACAGCCCGTAATAGGTATCGAGCTCGCCGGGTTTCAGGTGGATGCCGGCCGGGGCGGCGTGGGCCACCGGTGCAGCCGCGGGCGCAGCGGGAGCTGCCGGCGCGGCCGGAGCGGGTGCCTGTTCCTGCTTGCAGGCCGAAAGTCCGACCGACAGGCCGGCGCCGGCGAGACCGGCGAAGGCTGCGGTGTTGAGGAACTTGCGGCGGCTCGGGTCGGGCTGGCCGTCGAGGTTGTGATCCTTGTTCTGGTCCTGGCTCATGTAATGGGCTCCGTTGTTCAAGCGTCGAGTGATCTGCCTGTGTTCTGCCGTTGCGGGAGGGCCGAGATGACGGTACACCCATGCAGCGCAGCCCGAAGTGGGCGGTAACGTAACTCTATGTACCCAAGCGCGCGGACTCCTTGATCTTGGATAAGGAAAAACGCGTGGCGGGTATGTCGGCAGCACGTGCCGAGCGGCTGGTGCTCAGGCGGGCGACAGCGAGACGAAGATCATGACGAAGATCGGCGCCCACAGTACTGCGGCGACGCTGTAGGCCATGTAGGTGACGTGCAGCGCCTGGATCTCATTGTCCAGCCGCAATTCGTCGCGGATGTCGAGGTAGAGCCTGCGCAGCGCGACCGCGTGGGCGAGGAGGTGGGCAACGACGAGGGCGCCGAGGCTGGGCACGGCGAGCACCACGGCGGAGGCCCACAGCGGCGCCGCGGCGCGAGCGGCGATCGCGAGGGCGCGCGCGCGGGTGGGGCGCATGGCGTCGGCGGGCGTCGTCAGCCGCAGCATGCCGGCGACAACCGTCACCGAGACCAGTTCGGCGACGAACACCAGCAGCGCGATCCATTCCCAGTTTGCGCCCGCGGGGTCGAGGCGATAGACGGCGGCGTGGTCGTGCATCGCCAGCGGGATCATGAGCGGCGGCACCAGCGCGAATGGCAGGACCATGCGGCTGAAGACGCCGCTGCGGGTCGGTGGGGTCAAGCGGGCCTCCGTCGGCCGCCCTTCAGATCCGGGGATCCTGCACGATTCCCTGTTCCACCGCAAACACGGCCGCCTGGACGCGGCTCGTCAGGCCGAGCTTGCGCAGGACGTTCTGGACGTGGATCTTGACCGTGCTCTCGGCGAGATCCAGCGTGCGCGCGATTTCCTTGTTGCTCTGGCCGCGCGCGACGAGTACGAGGGTTTCCCGCTCGCGCGGCGAGAGCTTGTTGAGTTCGGAAGCGACCACGGCCGGCGCCGCCGCTTCGGTGCTGACCTTGGGCGGGGCGCCGCGCACGCCCTGCACGAGCTTGCCCATCATCTGCGGCGAGATCACCGACTCGCCGGCCGCCGCCTTCGTGATCGCGGCCGTGAGCGTCTCGGCCTCGATGTTCTTCAGCAGGTAGCCGCAGGCGCCGGCGCGCAGGGTTTCGATGAGGTCCTCGGCGTCTTCCGACACGGTCAGCATCAGCACGTGCGACTCCGGCGCTTCCTCTGCCATCATCGCGGCGGCGTCGCGGCCGGAGAGGCCGGGCATGTGCAGGTCGAGCAGCACGACGTCGGGCCGCAGTTGCGCAGCGCGCTTGACGCCTTCCATGCCATCGCCCGCCTCGCCGACGATTTCGAACTCCGGGTGGCGTTGCAGCAGGGACTTGATGCCGCTGCGGAAGAGGGCGTGGTCGTCGACGAGGAGCACTCGGATCGGGGCGGGCATCAGTTCGATTCCTGGTTGATTCGGGGGAGCTCGAGGCGCACTTCCGTGCCGCGGCCGGGCGTGGAGCTGAGCAAGAATTTTCCGCCGATGCGTAGCGCACGCTCGCGCATGACCTGCAGGCCGATGTGGTTTTCCGTTTCGCGGGCGGTGCGGGCGCCTTCGTCGAAGCCCACGCCGTCGTCGCGCACGACGAGCGTCAGCCCATGTACCCCGCGGCGCAGGGCGACGTGCACGGACTTGGCCTGGGCGTGCTTGCGCACGTTGGAAAGGGCTTCCTGCAGGATGTACAGCGCCTGCGTCTCGACCTCTGCGTCGAGCGGGGCACCGCCGCCTTCGAGTTCCAGCTCCGTCGCAATCCCGCTCTGGTCGGCGAGCCGGCGGAGTGCGGCGCCGATCGCGCCGCCGAGATCCTGCTTCGCGACGCGCGTACGGAAATGCACCAGCAGCTCGCGCACGTCGTCGTAGCTCTCCTGAACGCCCTGGCGCAGCATGGCGAGCGTGCTCTGCGCCTGACGCAGGTCGCTGTGCCGCAGGGCGTCATCGAGCATCTGTACTTGCAGGTTCATGAAGGCGAGCCCCTGCGCGATCGAATCGTGCAATTCGCGTGCGAGGAGGTTGCGTTCCTCCGATACGGCGAGCTCGCGGTCGCTCGCGTGCAGGCGCTGGTTCTCGATCGCGATGCCGAGCTGTTGGCCCAGCGTCTCGAGGAGCTGGCGGTCGGAATCGCCGAGGAGGCGGGCCTCGCGGAAATACAGGTTGTAGATGCCCAATGTCTGCTGGTTTGCGCCGATCGGTGTGGCGGAAACGAGTTTGAAGCCGGCGCGGCGGCAAGCGCCGAGGTCCGGGGGGGGATCGGGCAAGTCCGGTTCCCACATGAGGGAGGTGCCGCCGCGCGCCGCCTGCCCGCACACGCATTCGCCGCATTCGAGCGTCGCCTCGCGGTCGATGAATTCATCGTCCAGTCCGGCATGCACGGTCATGCACAGTTGGAGCGAATCCCTGTCGAGCAGCCGGGCGGAGCTCGCCGCCGCACCAAACATCTTCTGTACGCGCTGCAGGAAGCCGCGGCACAGGGCGTCCACGTCCTGCGGCTGGCGCAGGAAGGCGGCCATGTCGTAAAGGATCTCGAGCTGGCGGTTCTTCTCCTCGAGGCTGCGCGTCTTGACGTCGACGCGCTCTTCGAGCGTTCCGTACAGGCCCTGCAAGTGGACGGCCATGCGGTTGAAACCGTCGGACAGCTCGCCGAATTCGTCCTTGGCGAGGACCGGGACGCGGGCGCTGAAATCCTCCTGCTCCATCCGCTTGATGCCGGTCTGCAGTTCCGAGACGGGGCGGATCACGAGCACGAAGAAGAAGCGGATCAGGAACAGGGTGCCGATCACGGCCAGTGCGATCAGGGACACCTGCGACGCGCGCAGGATGTCGGTGTTGCGCGCATAGCTCTGTTCCATCTTGAGCACGACGTCGTTGATGCCGGCCACGAACGTCCGGATCGTGTCGTCGAACGCGGGGGGATCCGTGGGGATGCCGGCCTCATTCGATGTGGCGAGCAGGCCATCCAGTATCGGTCGAACCTGCGCGGACCAGAAGTCCGCCATCCGCTGCATGTCTGCGGGAATGTCGTTGTCGCGGGGGACGAACAGGGGGCGCTGCGGGTTTCCGCGGCGCAGCTCGGCAAAGACGTGGTCGAACTCGTCCAGTTCCGTCCTGAGCGCTTCCCGAATGCGCGTCGCCTCGGGGGGCGACGCCTGCGGGGCATGAGCGAGAAGGTGGCCGATGCGGTGCGTGCGCATGCGCAGGCTGCCGGCGTCGTTGATGGCCGCGGCGGCCCCCTCGAGCTGCCAGGACATGAACAGCGTGATGCCGATCGCTGTCAGGGCGACGAGGAAGAACACCAGCAGGATGCCGGTGATCTTGGTGCTGAGACTGTTGCCGAGAGGGAGCATGAACGCTCGATGAAGCAGGGTGGCGTGCAGACTACGTCGCCTGCCGACACCCCGCAAGCCGGGGGCTGCCGCCCCCGGGATGGTCTCAGGCCGATGCGGTGGCCTTGACGCGCCGCTTCGATCGCACGATCTGGTAGGCGCGGCCGACGTAGCTCAGCGGCGCAGTGAGAATGTGCACGAGACGCGTGAAGGGAAACAGCAGGAACACCGTCATCCCCAGTACCATGTGGAAGCGGAACACCGGCTCCACGGCGGCGAGCAGCTCGGGTTTCGGTTGCAGCGTCAGTACGCTCTGCACCCAGCCCGACAGCGCCAGCATCACGCCGGGGTCGCCGTGGTTCGCATGGCCGATCGACACCGGCAGCGTCGACAGGCCCGCAACCAGCGTCAGCATCAGCCAGCCCAGGATGAAGGCATCCATGCGGCGACCGGCGGCGCGCACGCGCGGGTTGAACATGCGGCGCAGCCACAGGATGGCGCCGCCGATCAGGCACATGGTGCCGAACACGCTGCCGGCGACGATCGCGATCCACTGGTGCTGCAGGTCGGACACGCCCAGCCCGATCCACAGCGCATGCGGCAGCACGAGACCGGCGAAGTGGCCGGCGAAAATCGACAGGATGCCGACGTGGAACAGGTTGCTCGCGATCCACATGTTGCTCTTCGATAGCAGCTGCGACGAGTCGGTCTTCCACGTGTACTGCTCGTTGTCGTAGCGGATCCAGCTGCCGATCACGAACACAGACAGCGCGATGTAGGGATAGACCCCGAAGAAGAAGTTGATTGCGTTCATGTCGTCTCCTCAGGCAGCCAGGCGCGTCAGGCTGCCCTGTTTTTCCACGATCCGGACCAGCGGCGCGTACGGGCTGGCGGACTTTTCCAGGTTGTCGGCGAGCACTTTGAGCACCTTCGCGACGTCGCCGAGGAAGATCCAGGCTTCGCCGATGCTCAGCGTCGAGCAGAACTCCAGCATCACCGGCAGGTAGTCCGGCAGTTCCTTCTCGTCGGCCTGCAGGCCGTAGCTGCGGTAGAACTCGCCGAGGTCGATCAGCGCGGGGCCGCGCGTCTTCTCTTCGCCGAAGATGTGGTGCGTCAGGTGCAGGCTGTGCTCGGCGGTGAGGTCGAAGCACTGCACGTAGGCGCCCTGCAGTTCGAGCGGATCCGACGCGAGCAGCATCGTGATGAAGTCGGCGACGCTGCGGTATTCCTCGGCGCTGAGGGCGACTTCCTCGTCGAGCGACTCGACGAAGGCGTACGGGTCCTTGGCGGCAAGTTCGCGCAGGGCGTCGAGGAAGCCGTCGCTCGGGTAGTCGAGCAGGGCGGACAACAAACGGAAGATTTTCATCGTGTTCTCCTTCAATCGCGCGGGCCGGCGAGGGGGGCCGGTTCGCGGGGTTCGGCCGATTCCGTGCGGCGCTCGGGGAAGAGGGCGAAGGTGCCGTAGCCCTTGGAGTTGTCCGCGCCGAAGGTGAAGCCGTTCTGGCCCTGGAAGCCGTGGTAGTCGTCGAGGCGGATCTCTTCGTGCGCGGTCGGCACGACGAAGCGGTCCTCGTAGTTGGCAATCGCGAGGTAGCGGTACATGTCCTTGGCGATCTGCTCGGTGATGCCGGCGCGGTTGAGCGGTCCGAGGTCCGGCGTGCCCTCGACATGGATCGAGCGCATGTACGAGCGCATCGCGAGCAGGCGGTTGAGCGCGCTGGTGATGTACTCGGTCTTGCCCGCGGTGAGCAGGTTCGCGAGGTACTGCACCGGCAGGCGCATCGCTTCGGCCTTCGGGATCACGCCGTCGGATTCGGTCGGCAGCTTCTTCTGGTCGATCTGCGACTGCACCGGGGAGAGCGGCGGCACGTACCAGATCATCGGCAGGGTGCGGAACTCGGGGTGCAGCGGGAAGGCGATCTTCCACTCGACGGCCATCTTGTAGATCGGCGACTTCTGCGCGGCGTCGATCCAGCTCTGCGGCACGCCGTCCTTCAGCGCCTGGGCGATGATCGCGGGGTCGTAGGGATCGACGAAGAGGTCCAGATGGGCCTTGTAGAGGTCCTGCTCGTTGTCGGTCGAGGCAGCGTCCAGCAGCTTGTCGGCGTCATAGAGAATGATGCCGTTGTAGCGGATGCGGCCGACGCAGGACTCGGAACAGACGGTCGGCAGGCCGGATTCGACGCGCGGGTAGCAGCCGATGCACTTCTCGGCCTTGGACGACTCCCAGTTGAAGAACACCTTCTTGTACGGGCAGCCCGAGATGCACATGCGCCAGCCGCGGCAGCGGTCCTGGTCGGCGAGCACGATGCCGTCTTCCTCGCGCTTGTACATCGCGCCCGACGGGCAGGAGGCGACGCAGGCGGGGTTGATGCAGTGGTTGCAGATGCGCGGCAGGTAGAGGTGGAAGGTGTTCTCGAACTGCTTGTACATCTCCTTCTGCATGTTCGCGAAGTTGGGGTCCTGCGAGCGCGCGGCGAATTCGCCGGCGAGGTCGTCCTCCCAGTTCGGGCCCCAGGTGATCTTGTCCATCTTCTCGCCGGTGATCTGCGACACCGGACGCGCGGTCGGCGCGGCTTCCGACAGCGGCGCGTTGTGCAGGCGGGCGTAGTCGTAGGTGAAGGGCTCGTAGTAGTCGTCGATTTCGGGCATGTTGGGGTTGGCGAAGATCTGCACGATCTTCTTCAGCTTGCCGCCGGCCTTCAGCTCCAGCTTGCCGTTGACCTTTTCCCAGCCGCCTTTCCACTTCTCCTGGTTTTCCCAGTTCTTCGGATAGCCGACGCCGGGTTTGGACTCGACGTTGTTGAACCAGGCGTACTCGATGCCCTTGCGGTTCGACCAGACGTTCTTGCAGGTCACCGAGCAGGTGTGGCAACCGATGCATTTGTCGAGGTTGAACACCATCGCGAATTGCGCGCGGATTTTCATGTGTTTCTCCTAAATCTCGATTCCCCTTCCGTAGAGGAAGAGATGGCATTTGTTAGCAGGTCCCTTCCCCTTCAAGGGGAAGGACAGGATGGGGATGGGTTTCCAATTGGCGCTTCGGAGTCCACCCATCCCCACCCCGGCCCTCCCCTTGAAGGGGAGGGAGAGCGATCCCTTACTTCGCTCCAATACCCACTGGATTCCTCTGCTGCTCGCGCTCGGCCGTCAGTGGCCGCTCCAGCCAGTCGATGTCCTGATCCTCGATCTTGTGCAGCACCACCATCTCGTCACGCTGGCAACCCACCGTGCCGTAGTAGTTGAAGCTGTACGCGAGCTGCGCATAGCCGCCGACCATGTTCGTCGGCTTCACGATCACGCGCGTCACGGAGTTCAGGATGCCGCCGCGCTTGCCCGTGGAAGGCGAGCCCGGGACGTTCACCGTCTTCTCCTGGGCGTGGTACATCAGCGCGACGCCGCGCGGCACACGCTGCGACACCACCGCGCGGGCCATCGTCGCGCCGTTGGCGTTGATCGCCTCGATCCAGTCGTTGTCCTTGAGGCCGATCTCTTTCGCATCGTCCTCGGACACCCACACGTAGGGGCCGCCACGGAACAGCGACAGCATGCGCAGGTTGTCCTGGTAGCTGGAGTGGATGCCCCACTTGGAGTGCGGCGTGATCCACGACAGCGTCAGGTGCGGCTTCCTGCGTACCGAGTCCGGGATCAGGTTCTGTGCCTTCATGTCGATCGGCGGACGGTAGGCGCAGAAACCCTCGCCGAAGTCGAGGAACCACTCGTGATCCTGGTAGAAGTGGGCCCGGCCCGTGAGCGTGCGGAACGGGATGTGCTCGTGGATGTTGGTGTAGCCCGCGGTGTAGCTCACCGTCTCCGACTCGATCCCGGACCAGGTGGGCGCGGTGATGATCTTGCGCGGCTGGGCCTGGATGTCGCGGAAGGTGATCTTGTCCTCGTGACGGCCGGCGTACAGGTGGTGGTGGTCGATGCCGGTCTTCTTCGACAGGGCCGACCACGACTTGTGCGCGACTTCACCGTTGGTCTCGGGCGCCATGCGCATCACCGCGTCGCACACCGAGATGTCCTCTTCCAGTGAGGGCATGCCGAAGGAGACGCCGGGGATCTGCACCGTGTAGTTGCACTTCTTGAGCTCGTCGTACTCCTGCTCGGTGTTCCAGTCCAGGCCCTTGACGTTGTTGCCGAGCTTGGTCATCAGCGGGCCGAGCGCGATGTACTTCTTGTAGGTGTCGGCGAAGTTGCGCTCGACGACCTTCAGCAGCGGCATGGTCTTGCCCGGCACCGGCTCGCACTCGCCCTTCTTCCAGTCGCGCACCTGGCCGAGCGGCTGCGCGAGCTCGAACGGCGAGTCGTGCTGCATCGGCAGCGCGACGACGTCCTTGGCGACGCCGAGATGCTTCTCGGCGAGATCCGAGAAGGTCTTCGCGATCGTGCGGAAGATCTGCCAGTCCGACTTCGATTCCCAGCCCGGCGTCACGGCTTCCGACAGCGGGTGGATGAAGGGGTGCATGTCGGTGGTGTTGAGGTCGTTCTTCTCGTACCACGTCGCCGTCGGCAGGATGATGTCGGAGTAGGCGCCGGTCGAGTTCAGGCGGAAGTTGATGTCCACCATCAGATCCAGCTTGCCGACGGGCGCTTCCTCGTGCCACTTCACTTCCTTCGTGCCGCGGCCGTCGCCGCCTTCCTGCAGCACGCCGTTCTGCGCGCCCAGCAGGTGCTTGAGGAAGTACTCGTGACCCTTGGCGGACGTGCCGATCAGGTTCGCGCGCCACACGAACAGGTTGCGCGGCCAGTTCTCCTCGGCGTCCGGGTCGGCGAAGGCGACGTCGAGCTTGCCCGACTTCAGCTCGTCGACGATGTACTTCGCGATGCCGGCTTCATCGGTCGCGCCGGCCTTCTCGGCCTCGGCGACCAGTTCCAGCGGGTTGCGGTTGAAGTGCGGCGCCGACGGCAGCCAGCCCATGCGCGTCGCGGCGACGTTGTAGTCGGCGAGCTTGTAGCCCTTGTACTTGCCCTTCGCGGCCGGCTGCAGCAGTTCGTCGGCGTCGATGGTCTCGTAGCGCCACTGGTCGGTGTGGAAGTACCAGTACGAGGTCGAATTCTGGTGGCGCGGCGGGCGCTGCCAGTCGGTCGCGAACGCGATCGGCGCCCAGCCGGCTTGCGGACGCAGCTTTTCCTGGCCCACGTAGTGCGCCCAGCCGCCGCCGCTCTGGCCGACGCAGCCGCACATGTGCAGCAGGTTCATGATCGACCGGTACTGCATGTCGTTGTGGTACCAGTGGTTGATCGCCGCGCCCATGATGATCATCGACTTGCCGCGCGTCTTCGACGCGTTGTCGGCGAACTCGCGGCCGGTGCGCTCGATGTCGGCGGCCTTCACGCCGGTGACCTTGGCCGCCCACGCCGGGGTGTAGGCGACGCTGGCGTCGTCATAGGACTTGGCGACGTTCTCGCCGCCGAGACCACGGTCGATGCCGTATTGCGCGACCTGCAGGTCGAACACCGAGGTGACGAAGACGGTCTCGCCGGAGGCCAGCGTCAGCTTCCTCACCGGCACGTTGCGGTACAGCAGGCCCGGCTCGCCCGGCTGGAAGTGCGGGAAGCCGACCGATGCGACGTCGTCGCGCCGGTCGATGCACGACAGTTCGGCCTCGATCTCCTCCTGGTTCGCGGCGTTCTTCGGCAGCAGGTTCCACTTGCCCTCCTCGCCCCAGCGGAATCCCACCGAGCCGTTCGGGGCGACGTAGGCGTTCGTGCGTGCGTCGACGACGATGGTCTTCCAGTCGGGGTTGTTCGTCTCGCCCAGCAGGTCGTCGAAGTCCGATGCGCGCAGATTGCGGTCGGGCACGAAGGCGCCGTCGTGCGAACGCAGGATCACCTGCATCGGCAGGTCGGTGTACTTGCGCGCGTACTCCTGGAAGTAGGGCTCCTGACGGTCGATGAAGTATTCCTTCAGCGCCACGTGGCCCATCGCGAGGAAGGCCGCCGCGTCCGTGCCCTGCTTGACCGGCATCCACAGGTCGGCGAACTTCACGTATTCCGCGTAGTCCGGCGCCATCGACACGATCTTCGCGCCCTTGTAGCGGACTTCGGTCGCGAAGTGCGCATCCGGCGTGCGCGTCATCGGCAGGTTCGCGCCGGTGATGATGAGGTAGGTCGAGTTGTACCAGTCGGCCGCCTCCGGCACGTCGGTCTGCTCGCCCCAGGTCTGCGGGCTCGCCGCGGGCAGGTCGCAGTACCAGTCGTAGAAGGAACCGCAGGCCGCGCCAATCAGGGACAGGTAGCGCGCGCCGGCCGCGTACGAGATCATCGACATCGCCGGGATCGGCGAGAAGCCGTAGATGCGGTCCGGACCCCACTTCTTGATCGTGTAGATGTTCGCCGCGGCGATGATCTCGTTCACTTCCTGCCAGTCCGTGCGCACGAAGCCGCCGAGGCCGCGCACCGTCACGTACTTGTCGCGCTTGGTGCTGTCGGCCTGGATCGCCGCCCACGCCTCGACCGGATCCTTGCCGGTCTTGCGCTCGGCGCGGTACAGCTCGAGCAGGCGCCCGCGGATCATCGGGTGCTTGATGCGGTGCGGCGAGTACAGGTACCACGAGAACGACGCGCCGCGCTGGCAGCCGCGCGGTTCATGGTTCGGCAGGTCCTCGCGGGTGCGCGGATAGTCGGTCTGCTGCATCTCGAACGACACCAGGCCGTTCTTGACGAAGATCTTCCACGAACAGCCGCCCGTGCAATTGACGCCGTGCGTCGAGCGCACGACCTTGTCGTGGCGCCAGCGGTTGCGGTAGGCGTCTTCCCAGCTACGGTCCTCGTTGGTGACGATGCCGTGGCCGCCGGCGAAGGTGTCCTTCACCTTGTCGAAGAATTTCAGGCGGTCGAGAAAATGACTCATTGCTTGCTCCTGTGAATCCTGCTTTGCGTTTCGGTCGTTTTTCTGGAAGGGATGGGGTTAGGGGTTGCGGATGTATGCGTTCTTGCGCAGGTAGAACCACCAGTTGATGAGCACGCACAGCCCGTAGAACACCGCGAAGCCGTACATGGCGTTTTCGGGCGTGCCGGCCTTGATCTGCTGGCCGATGACGACCGGGGCGATGAACGAGCCATAGCCGCCGATCGCCGAGGTCCAGCCCAGCACCGGGCCGCGCTGGTCCTGGTCGAAGACGAAGCCCACGGTGCGGAAGGTCGAGCCGTTGCCGATGCCGGAGGCGGCGAACAGCACGATGAAGAGCAGCATGAACACCAGGAAGTACTGCTCCGGCGTCGCCGACTGGTAGGCGAGGTGCATCACGTAGCCGGTCACCGCGGAGGTGGCGACGAGCACGAAGGAGATCCACTGCGTGACGATCGAGCCGCCGAGCTTGTCGGAGATCCAGCCGCCGACCGGGCGGATCAGCGCGCCGACGAAGGGACCGATCCACGCGAACATCAGCGCCGAGGGCGCGTTGGGGTTCTTCGCATGCACCCAGGCGCTGGTCGCCGGATCGAACACGTGCGTGTTGCCGAAGATCACCGTGATCGACAGCGGCAGCGCCATCGAGAAGCCGATGAAGGAGCCGAAGGTCACGAGGTACAGCGCCGTCATCGACCATGTGTGCTTGTTGCGGAAGATCGCGAACTGCTTGTCGAGATTCGCTTTCACGTCACTCGTCGCGATCGCCTTCATCCCGAACAGCGTGCCGATCGTCACCAGCGGCGGCACCGCCCACATGCCGTTGCCCGACAGCAGGCCGAGGCCGCTCGGCGCCGGCAGGTAGAGATAGAGACCGATGCCCGACACCACCAGCGCCACGGCGTAGAGCGTCAGCACCTTGCCCATCGCCGCGCCGGTGGAACCGATATTGGGCGACACGGTGCGCAGGTTGTTGAGGCCGAACCAGCCGATCACGGCGAGCGGCACCAGCAGCAGCAACCAGATGAAGCCCGCGTTCTGCACGTAGGTCGGGGTGCCCGCCGCGATCTTGCCGATCAGCGTCGCGGAATCCTTCGTCAGCGGTATCGCATCGCCGCCCAGCGCGCCGAACAGCCCCAGCGTCATCACGGCCGGAATCAGCAACTGCGAGGTCGTGACGCCGAAGTTGCCCAGGCCCGCGTTCAGGCCGAGCGCCGTGCCCTGCAGGCGCTTCGGGAAGAAGGTGCTGATGTTTGCCATCGAACAGGCGAAGTTGCCGCCGCCGATGCCCGACAGCAGCGCCATCAGCTGGAACACCCACAGCGGCGTGCCCTTGTCCTGCAGCGCGAGGCCGGTGCCGATGGCCGGAATCATCAGCAGCGCGGTGGTCAGCCACACCGTGTTGCGCCCCCCGCAGATGCGGATGAAGAAGGACGCCGGGATGCGCAGCGTGGCACCCGAGAGGCCCGAGATCGCGGCGATCGAGAACAGCTGGTCAGGCGTGAACGGGAAGCCCGCGTTCGCCATTTGCACCGTGATGATTCCCCACATCAGCCACACGGCGAAGCCGCACAGCAGGCTGGGGATGGAGATCCACAGGTTGCGGTTGGCGACGCGCTTGCCTTCGCGCGCCCAGAAGGTCTCGTCCTCGGGACGCCAGTCGGCGATATCGACGCCGCGTGCCCGGTCGCCTGCGCCCACGCCGGCGGGAACGGGGCCCGGGACCGGCGGTATCGGGCGGAGTTTTTCAGTGGCCATGGTTCCTCCTGTTTCAGGATTTCGTGTCGTTATCGGAATCACTTCGCGGTAGCCGCCGCGCCGCCGTGCATCACGTCGGTGCGCCGCACCTCGGTCCAGTACATCCAGATCAGCGACACCCAGGTCACGCCGTAGAGCAGCATGAAGGCGCTGGAGCGCACGCCGGTCAGGTCGAGCAGGGCGCCGAACATGATCGGCAGCAGGAAGCCGCCGAGGCCGCCGACGAGGCCGACGATCCCGGACACCGCCCCGATCTCGTGCGGGAATTCGTCCGAGATGTACTTGAACACCGAGGCCTTGCCGAAGGCCCAGGCGACGCCGACGGTGAACATCAGCGCCGTGAAGAACCAGACGTTGTGGTGGATCGCGAAGGTCTTCGGGCCGGCCACGGTCATCACCGTGAATTCGGTGTGCGGATAGGACAGCAGGAACAGGCACACCCACGACACCCACATCACCCACCAGGTCACCTTGTGCGCGCCGAAGCGGTCCGAGAACCAGCCGCCCACCGCACGCAGCACGCCGCCCGGCAGCGAGAAACAGGCCGCGAGCAGGGCCGCCGTCTCGAGGCCCAGGCCGAACTCGGTGACGTAGTACTTGGTCATCCACAGCGCCAGCGCCACGTAGCCGCCGAAGACGATCGAGTAGTACTGGCAGTACTTCCACACGCGCGGATTCTTCAGCACGCGCAGCTGGTCGGCGAACTTCACGTTCGACGACACGCGGTGCTCGGGGTCTTCGTAGGTGAACAGCCAGAACGCGATGGCGATCGCCAGCATCGCCACCGCGAAAACCTTGGGAACGAATTCCCAGCCAAAGGCCACCACCAGCACCGGCGCGACCAGCTTGGTCACCGCCGCGCCCGAGTTGCCGGCGCCGAACACGCCCATCGCGAAGCCCTGGTTCTTGCGCTCGAACCAGCGCGCGCAGTAGGCGATGCCGACCGAGAACGAGCCGCCTGCGAGGCCGACGAAGAGCCCCGCGAGCAGGAAATGCCAGTACGCCGTCGCCTGGCTGATCAGCCAGATCGGCACGACCGTCGCCACCATCAGCGCGAAGAACACCAAGCGGCCGCCCAGCTTGTCGGTCAGCATGCCCAGCGGCAGGCGCACCAGCGCGCCGGTCAGCACGGGCGTCGCCGCGAGCAGGCCGAACTGGGTTTCATTCAGGCCCAGCTGGGCCTTGATCGGAATCCCGATCACGGCGAAGAGCATCCATGCCGCAAAACACATCGTGAATGCGGTCGTGCTCATCACCAAAACGGAGAACTGCTTGCGGCGTTGCGAGGCCATCTTCCTCATCCTCCAGGGCGGAGCGCACTGCGCTCCATGCTGGAAGCAAGGTTATGCCCCGCAACTGCCGGCGAACATTCGCCGAAAGCAGGGGTTGAAGTACTAGTCGCGCGTCGGCGGGACTAGTTCTTCGGAACTAGTCCGTGGCAATCAAAATAAATCTATGTAGTCCGCTGGGGCACCTTGTTCCTCCCCCTTCAAGGGGGAGGCTAGGAGGGGGATGGGTTTCTGCGACGGCTGATTAACCCATCCCCACCCCAACCCGCCCCTTGAAGGGGAGGGAGCAAAGCTCAGCCCGCGTGCGCCCGGCGATAGTTGCCGAGCACCTTGACGATGTTCGCGAAGAGGAAGGCGAACTCGGCGACGACGAGCAGTCCGGCGAGCCGGATCAGCCACGCATTGCCGACGGACGCCGCCACCAGCAGGACTGCGAGCGCGACGGCGTGCAGGGCCAGATGACGCCGAATCGGCGCGTCCGGTTGCAGCTTCTTCATGTTCGGCGCCTTGCCGACATCCTGGGTGAGGTGCAGCCACGCCAGGAACGGGATGATCTTGTACAGCATGCCGACGATCACACTTACAAAGCCACCGTGCAGGATCAGTATCCCGGCGAGAAGGGGCCAGGCCTGGTGTTCCGACTGCTGTGCGACGAGCACGCAGGCGAGTCCCGCGATGAAACTCCCCATCCCGATCTGGAAGGCCCGCGTCGTCATGTCCGGCACCGAGCGCCGCGATTGCCGCTGCAGCTTCAGCGTGTGCACCGCGAACAGCGCGCATAGCGCCGCGAGCACGGCCGACAGCGCGAATTCCGCGGAGCCCAGTTCGCCATACACGGCCGCGCTCCACACCAGCAGTACCGCACCCGTCCCCATCGCCCAGAAGCGCGTGAGGGCCGTCGGGTAGTTCGGCGTGATCTGGAACATCGGCACGACGACCCAGCTCGCCGCCGCGAGCAGGACGCCGGCCCCGCCCAGCAGGGCCCAGCCGATATGCAGCTTCAGCACCGTCAGCAGCGGCAGATCGAGTCGGCCGCCGAGCGCCAGCGCCAGTGTGATACCCAGCGCGACGGCAACCGAGAAGCCGAGCAGCGCGATGCGCAGGTCGCGCGGCGTCGCCTGCGCAACGGGAACCCGCCGCAGCCCGAGGAAGGCCGCTACGACGAAGAGCGCTAGTCCTCCCCCGATCAATACCGTTGCCGGCATCAGAAACGCATGCGAGCCGCTGCCCAGCCCCCACGCCAGACACAGCGCGCCGATCGTCATCGCCAGATGGACGACCGTCGCGACCGGTCCCGAGCGCGGAATCACCGCCCCCGCGACCACTGGCAAGACCTGGAACAGCGCCCCCAGCATCACCGTCAACATGAACCCGACGGCCACCAGGTGCGTCACTGCCAGCGCACCGGGCGTCCACCGCGAATCCAGCAGTTCCGGCGCGGCCAGCAGGGCCGCTCCGGCCGCGGCGCCGAAGAGCGGGGCGGTGATGAAGAAACGCAGCGGCGTCGAGAAGGCCGGCGCCGCGTCGTAGCTGAGGGTCTGTCCGTCAGGAATCATGGATTCAGGATGTCGATCTCGACGACGCCGTCGTCGCGGATGCGGCTTTCGTGCTTGTAGCCGTCGCGGTCCAGGATGCGGAACAGCGGATGGGGCATGCGGTCGAGCAGCAGCAACAGGCTCTCGCCTTTCGGCAGATCCGCCAGTGCATCCATCACCAGTTCGAAAGGCTGCGGTGGTTCCAGACCGCGCGCGTCTACAGTTTTCTTCATCAGGCCCTCGCGTGCAGGCGCTCGCTCAACCCGTTCGCGACGTCCGTGCCGGACAGGTGCGAGTCGCACATGGGATAAAGGATATTCTCTTCCTTCATGTTGTGTTGCTGCATCAGGATCAGCAGCGTCTCCGCCTCGCCGGCGTAATCGTCCTTGTCCTTGTTGGTGAGTGCGTCGCGCATGCGGGTGAGCGCGCTGCGCATCTCCGCATGCTCGCCGCGCATCACCTTCGTCGGGCCTTCGGTCATCCCGGTGGCGGCCTCGAACTTCGGGAACAGGAGGGATTCCTCGGCATCGAAATGCCCCTCCAGCTCGCTCGCGAACTGCGTCAGGGCCGCGCTCGCCTCGTCCCACTTGCCCTTGGCCACGGCCGTTTCGGCCCGGGCAAAGGACTCGTCGCAGTGGCGGTGGTCGTCGGTCATCAGGGAAGTGATCTGGCTCATGGTTGCGGGTCTCCTGTGTGGGTGGATGAATTCTCCCAATTCCAGCAGGGTGATCCTTGATGCGTGTCAAACCGTTCGTGTATCCAATCAATTCGCCGCGGTGAGCCGGTTCGGCCGCCGGTGCGACCAATGCGATGCCGATGAAATCCGGAAACATTTTTTGCCATGCCGGCAACAACCAAGCGGCTCAAGATCGAGGAATGGCGCGGCCGTGATTCACACCCGTGCAGCAGCCTGCTAGATTGATGTCATGGGCCGAACGGCTGGCCCGGTCATATGGAATTTTCTTGGAGGCAGTGAATGTCCGTTGAGGCACAGGCTCGCAGTTCGCGATTCGATCCCGCCCGGCTGAAGCGTCTGGCGAAGTGGGCGGTTGGCACTGTCCTCGCGATCGCCGTGCTCGGCTTCCTGGCGGCACCGCCGCTGGTGCGCCATTTCGGGCAGAAGATCGCATCCGACGCGCTTGGGCGCCAGATCACCATCCAGGACATCGACATCAACCCGTTCGCGCTGACCGTCACCGCAACGGGTCTCGACATCGCCGAGGCAGACGGGCAGCCCGGCGCGTTCTCGTTCCGCTCGCTGTATGCGAACCTCGAAGGCGAGTCGATCTTCCGCGGTGCACCCGTGCTGCGCGAGATACGCCTCGAGGCGCCGCGCGTCAATTTCGTGCGTCTCGACGAAACCCGCCACAGCTGGAGCGACGTGCAGGAGCGGCTTGCCGCGCGTCCGAAATCGGAGGACGACAAGCCGGCGCTGTTCTCGCTCAACAACATCCAGCTCGTCGATGGTGCGGTGTACGTCGAGGACCGGCTGGTCGGGGTCAAGAACGAGATCACCGACCTCACCATCGGCATGCCCTTCGTCTCCAATCTGCCGGTCAAGATCGAGCTCTTCATCGAGCCGGTCGTCTCTGCGCACATCAACGGGCGTCCGCTGCAGCTCGTCGGACGCACCCGGCCGTTCGCGAACGACCGCGACACCATCCTCGAGCTCAAGCTCGACGGCTTCGACTTCACGCCTTACACCGCCTACCTGCCTTTCAAGTCGGCAATCCGCCTGCCCGAAGGTCGCGTATCGACCGATCTCGAGCTCGCCTTTTCGCAGGCCGCCGACGAAACGCCGAAGGTTGTGCTGAAAGGTTCGGTCGATTTCGCCTCGATCACGCTGCAGGACGCGAATGGCGCCCCGCTGCTCGGCATCCCCACGCTTTCGCTCGGCCTCGTCGACGTGCAGCCCCTCGCACGCAAGTTCCATTTCGACCGCCTCGAAATCGGGCAGCCAACCGTGAACGTCGTGCGCCTGGCCAACGGACGCCTGAATTTCCAGGAGATCCTGCCGCCGCCGTCAGCGGACAAGCCCGCCGCACCCGCTCCTGCGGCGGGCGCCGGTCAGGTGGCGGGCAATCCGCCGAACGCAACACCTCCCGCGCCCCCTGCGGCAGCACCGGCTGCTCCCGAGCCGCTGCTGTTCACCCTCGACAACGCGAAGATCATCGGCGCGACCATCCGCGTCGAAGACCGCGCCGCGGGCGGGCCGGATAGCGGCGGTGAGCCTTTCCGCACCGAGATCAAGGACCTGCAGTTCGAGGCTCGCAACGTCAGCACCGCGCCGGACGCCGTTGCGGAACTCGCGCTCGACTTCGCCACCGATGCCGGCGAAAAGAGCAGCCACCGCGACCGCGTGCGTCTCAGCCCGCTCGAGGTGGAGGGGCGCGTCGCCGCCGAGAACTTCCTCATCTCGCGCTACCTGCCGTACTACGCCGCGCAGCTTCCGGGTGGCGACGTCCGTGGCGGCCGCGCCGACGCGACCGTGCAATACAAAGTGACGATGGCCGGCGACGAGCCGCACATCGACCTGCTTGCCGAAGCGTTCGTGCTGCGCGAATTTGAACTCGCGCTCAAGGGGCAGAAGCAGCCCGTCGCGAAGCTCGCGCGTTTCGCCGTCAACGACGTCAAGGTCGTGCCGGCCGACCGCGCGGTGAGCGTCGGCAGCGTCGAATCGAGCGGTGCCGCCTTCGCTGCGGTCAGGGACAAACAGGGCAAGCTCGACGTCCTCGGCCTCGTCGGCGAGCAGAAGCCGGACAACGCCGCAGCCGCGGCAAAGCCTGCCAAGATTGCGAAGCCGCCGAAGGGCGGCAAACCGCAGTCCGCCGACGACGGGGCGGCCAAGCCTTGGGCCGTGACCGTGAACAAGCTCGCGCTCGACGACTGGTCGGCGCGCTTCGAGGACCGCACCCAGGGCTCGCCCATCGTGCTGCTCGCCGATGCGATCAAGCTCGGCGCGGAAGGCATCAGCACGGTGAAGGGCTCGACGATGAAACTCGACCTCGCGGCGCGCGTCAATAAGCGCGGTAGCGTGGGTGTGAAGGGCGTCGTCGGCATGGAACCGCTCAAGGGCGACCTCAGCCTCGACCTGAAGGCCGTCGACCTCCTCCCACTGCAGCCCTACGTCGTCGAACAGCTCAATATCGCCATCTCGCGCGGCAACCTCAGCACGCGCGGCAAGCTGGCCTTCGAGCCTGCGCGGGACGGCAGCCTCAAGGCGAGCTTCCGCGGCGATGTCGGTGTCGACAACTTCGCGTCCATCGACAAGGCGCATGCAGCGGATTTCCTGCGATGGAAGAAACTCGCCGTCACCGGCATCGACTTCCGCCTCGCGCCGCTCGCAGTCGCCGTCAACGAGATCTCCCTGAACGACTTCTACACCCGCCTGATCCTCGACGAAAAGGGCCGGCTCAACCTGCGCGAGATCCGTCATCGCGACACGCCCGAAGGCGGGCAATCCGCCACCGCGCCGGCAGCAGGCGAAGCGCCGCCCGCTCAGGGGCCGGCAGCATCCGGAAAGGCCGAAGCGACGGTCGCGCCGCCCAGCGAGCCGCCTCCGCCGATTTCCATCGGCAAGATCGCGATCAAGCAGGGCAATATCGAGTTCAGCGACCGCTTCATCCGCCCGAACTACGATGCCAATCTCACCGGCATGGAGGGCGAGCTCGTCGGGCTGTCGTCGGACCCGTCGACCATCGCCAAGCTCGACCTGCGCGGCAAGGTCGACAATGCCGCTCCCGTCACCGTCGCCGGCCAGCTCAACCCCTTCCGGCAGGACCGCTATCTCGACATCACCGCGTCGGTGAAGGATTTCGAACTCACCGCCATCTCCGCGTATTCCGGCCGGTACGTCGGCTACGGCATCCAGAAGGGCAAGCTGTCGGCCGATCTGCATTACAAGATCGAGGATCGCAAGCTCACCGCGACCAACCGTGTGTTCCTCGATCAGCTCACCTTCGGCGACAAGGTCGACAGTCCCACGGCGCTGGACCTGCCGGTGCAGCTCGCGGTGTCGCTGTTGAAGAACGGCCGCGGCGAAATCGACCTCAACATGCCCATTGGCGGTTCGCTCGACGACCCCGAATTCAGCGTCGCCGGCATCGTCTTCAAGGCCATCATCAACCTGATCGGCAAAGCGCTGACGGCACCGTTCGCGCTGCTCGGCTCGATGTTCGGCGGCGGCGAGGAGCTGTCCTACATCGAATTCGCGCCCGGTCGCGCCAGCCTCGACACGGCAACCACCGAGAAGGTCGCGACGCTCGCGCGCGCCCTGGCCGACCGACCGGCCCTGAAGATGGAAATCACCGCCTACGCCGACCCCGCCACCGATCCGGATGGCGTCCGCCGCGTGCAGATGGAGCGTAGCGTCAAGGCGGCGAAGCTCAAGGAAATGGTGCGCAAGGGCGAGGAGGCGCCGTCGCTCGACGAGCTGACGCTGACGCAGGAGGAGTACGCAACCTGGCTCAGGAAGGTCTATCGCGACGCCGACTTCAAGCGTCCGCGTAACGCGATCGGCCTGCTCAAGGACCTGCCGGTGGAGGAAATGGAAGCGCTTATCCTCGCCAACACCAAAGTGGACGACGAGGCTCTGCGTCAGCTCGCGCTGCAGCGCGGTCAGGTCGTCAAGGACAAGCTGCTCGAGGGCGGCAAGGTTGCCGCCGAGCGGGTCTTCCTGCTCAGCCCGAAGGTCGAGGCGCCGGACGGCGACAAGGCGGGTGAGGAGGGCGCCGCGCGGCGCGCGATGTTCTCGCTGAAGTGACGGGGCTGCGGCACCCGTGCGTGTTCATCAACCGGAGACGATCATGATTCCGAAACTTGGTGACGACCAACGTGCCGCCGCGCTCGCGACGCTGCCCGACTGGGTGCTTGTGCCCGGACGCGATGCGATCACGCGCAGCATTCGCTTCAAGGACTTCAACGCCGCCTTCGCCTTCATGGCGCGCGTCGCGCTGAAGGCGGAAAAGATGGACCATCACCCGGAATGGTTCAACGTCTATAACCGCGTCGATATCACCCTGTCGACGCACGACGCGGGCGGGTTGAGCGAGCGCGACATCGCGCTCGCCCGTTTCGTCGATCAGGCTGCGGCGAGTGCCTGATCCAGATCCGCGATCAGGTCGTCGACGTGCTCGATGCCGACCGACAGACGGATCATGTCTTCGGTCACGCCGGCGCGCACGAGCTCCTCGGGGGAGAGCTGGCGGTGCGTCGTCGACGCCGGGTGGCAGGCGAGCGACTTGCAGTCGCCGATGTTCACGAGGCGCGTCACGAGCTTCAGCGCGTCCTGGAAACGACCGCCGCCCTCGCGACCGCCCTTGACGCCGAAGTTCAGGATGCCCGAAGCGCGGCCGCCCATGTAGCGCTGCACCAGCGGGTAGTCCTTGTGCTCCTCCAGACCCGCGTAATTCACCCAGCTCACCTTCGGGTGATTGGTGAGATGGCGTGCGATCTTCACGGCGTTCTCGCAGATGCGGTCCATGCGCAGCGCCAGCGTCTCGATCCCCTGCAGGATCAGGAAGGCGTTGAACGGCGAGATCGCCGCGCCCATGTTGCGCAGCGGCACCACGCGCGCACGCGCGATGTAGGCCGCCGGCCCCAGCGCCTCGGTGTAGATGACGCCGTGGTACGACACGTCGGGCTCGTTCAGACGCTTGAAGCGCTCCTTGTGCTCTGCCCAGGGGAACTTGCCCGAATCCACGATGATGCCGCCGATCGAGTTTCCGTGGCCGCCCAGGTATTTGGTCAGCGCATGCACGACGATGTCCGCGCCGTGCTCGAACGGACGGCACAGGTAAGGTGAGGGCACGGTGTTGTCGACGATCACCGGCACGCCGTGGCGGTGCGCGACTTCGGCGAGC
Organism: Azoarcus sp. CIB; assembly: GCF_001190925.1. Classification (NCBI taxonomy): domain Bacteria; kingdom Pseudomonadati; phylum Pseudomonadota; class Betaproteobacteria; order Rhodocyclales; family Zoogloeaceae; genus Azoarcus; species Azoarcus sp. CIB. Next base: position 2,425,002 of record NZ_CP011072.1, on the reverse strand, counting down.
TTCTCGAAGTCGGTGATGTTGCCGAGCGGGTTGCCGACCGACTCGCAAAACACCGCCTTGGTGCGGGCGTCGATCAGGCGCTCGAAGGCGTCGGGATCGCGGTAGTCGGCAAAGCGCACCTCGATGCCGTACTGCGGCAGCGTGTGCGCGAACAGGTTGTAGGTGCCGCCGTACAGGGTGCTTGAGGTGACGATGTTGTCGCCGGCCTCGGCGATCGTCTGGATCGACGCGGTGATTGCCGCCATGCCCGAGGCCATCGCCAGCGCCGCAATGCCACCCTCCATCGCCGCGACGCGCTTTTCCAGCACGTCCTGGGTCGGATTCATGATGCGGGTGTAGATGTTGCCCTGCACCTTCAGGTCGAACAGGTCGGCGCCGTGCTGCGTGTCGTCGAATGCGTAGGATGTCGTCTGGTAGATCGGTACCGCCACCGCCTTGGTGGTCGGATCGGGCGAGTAACCGCCGTGTACGGCAAGCGTTTCGAGTTTCATGCGTTCATCCCGGATGGTTGGCGAGGTTCAGCTGCGGACAAAAAGTATAGCCAGCGTATCGAGGTTGAAGAAGAACGATTTCTGGAATGCTTATGACCATGCCCGAAACGGGTAAGTCTGTATGAATATCTTGCAACTCCCTGGTTGAATGCCTATCTTGGATATTGCTAATATAAGGTGTTGTAAAAAATATAACGATTTCACCGGGTTGCAATGATCCGGCGGTATAAGGGAAAAAAGGAGGGAGAATCTTATGGACGCTGTAACGGCGATTCAAGGCAAGGTCGCAACCTGGCTGGAGCTCGCGGTGGCCCCCGACTGGCGTCGGGAGCGATGCAAGATCCGGGTGCACGCGGTCGGACCGCGCGACGGCACCTGCTATGCGATTTCAATGGACGGGCGCTGGCTGTGCGCCGGCTCGGGCGAACTGACGGTATTCCACGGCCTGAGCGCAGCACTGCACTTTCTCAAGCTGATGCGCATCGAGGACTTCGAGCCGGGCGAGCCGACCAGCATGCCCGCCGTCGGCACGGGGAATCACCACTGCATGTGTACCGACGATGCGCAGCGGCTTCTGCCGTGCAACTGCGCAAACCGGCGCTGCGCCACCCATTAAGGCGCGTTCGCCAGCTCGACGCGAAACAGGCCGCGGGCCGCATTCGACAACAGGATTGCCCGGGCGCGTGACAGGTCCGCCCGGGTCAGGCATTGCTCGCGTGCCTTCCCCTCATCAAGCAGCTTGCGCCGATACACCCCGTCCAGCACGCCGCAATGCAGCGGCGGGGTGAGCAGGCAGTCTTCGCCGAGGTCCAGATACACATTGGTGCGGGCGCCTTCCGCGAGTTCCTCGCGCTCGTTGAAGAACAGCGCGTCGAAGTGCCCCCGCGCCATCGCACTGCGCAGTTCCGCATCGTAGAGTTCGCGCGCGGTCGTCTTGTGCTGCAGCAGGGGATCCCTGCTCGATATCATGCGCTGCGAAACGACGACGGTCGGTGTCGTCGCCGCGCCGTCTTCGAGGGCGCCCGCCGATAGCGCGAAACTGCCGTCGGCAGCAAGTTCGACACGCACGCGCTGCGGACCGCTCAACTCCTTCGCCTTGTCGATCAGCGCGCGCCGGATCGCGTCGACGTCCAGCGCGAAGCCGAATGCGGCGGCGGATCGGGCGAGTCGCCCGAAGTGGCGCGTCAGCAGCGGATAGGGCTCGGCCGCACCCGGTTCGCAGCGTAGCGTTTCGATGAGGCCGAATGACGGCCTGAGATCGGTCAGGAAGCGACCCTTGAGCAGCGACTCGGCCCATTCGGCGGCCGGCTCCGAATCGGCAACGATGCCGCTGCCCAGACCAAGCCGGGTATGACCGTCACGCCCGATCTCCAGCGTGCGGATGGGCACGCTGAAGCGGAAGTCGCCATCGGGCGCGATCCATCCCAGGGCTCCGCAATAGATGCCGCGTGGCGCGGTCTCGAGTTCGTGGATGATCTGCATGGCCCGGATCTTCGGGGCGCCGGTGACCGAGCCGCAGGGAAACAGCGCGCGGAACACCTCCGCGAGGCTCGCCGCGACGGGTTCGGCGACGACCGTCGAAGTCATCTGCCACACGCTTGGATAGGGTTCGATCTCGCACAGCCGCTCGACCCTCACGCCGCCGCTGGGCGCGAGACGGCCCAGGTCGTTGCGGATCAGGTCCACGATCATGATGTTCTCGGCGCGATTCTTCTCCGACGACGCGAGTGCTGCGGGATCGCTGTCCCGCGCCGCGGTGCCCTTCATCGGACGGCAGCTCAGGCGATCGCCGCGGCGTTCCACGAACAGCTCGGGCGAGCGCGACAGCATCGCGCCGTCGGCGTGGCAGAGCAGTGCTCCGTGCCTTACCGGCTGCGCCGCGCGCAAGGCGCGGTAAAGGGCCAGCGGCGAGCCGTAGAGCCGTCCGCGCAGCGCGAAGGTGAAGTTCACCTGGTAGCAGTCGCCAGCGGCGATGTAGTCGCGGATGCGCTGGATGGTGCGGCAGTAGTCTTCCTCCGCGATATCGCGGTGGAGGTCCATTACGCCGCCAAGCCGCGCGTGCTCGTCGCGCCGGGCCAGCGCTGCGGCGATGCGCCCGTCGGTTTCGGCCGGGGAAAGCCGTTCTGCCCGGCCATACACCCATGCCCTCAGCAGCGGGGTGCCGTCGTCGCGCAACAACTCGCGCAGGCGGGGCTCGAGCGCATGCCCCAGTTCGTAGGGGGCAGCAATCGCCACCCATTTCCCGCGACGGCGAGCACGCTCGATGGCGTCGAAGGCGTTGTCGAGCTCTCCTGTGCTCACGCAGCGGATGGTCTCCTCCGGCTCGGACAGCAGAAGGTCGCCGTGGCCGTGCTGGTTGTCGTCGAACAGGGCGAATTCGTGTGCGGAGTCGATCATCGTTGCGAGGGTTGCGGCTGAACTCGGGAAGCGGCGGAGGGGGAGGGGCATGTTAGCGCAACGGCGCTTCCGGTCGCAGATGGCGGTTGTTGCCCCACATTTGGCGCGGGCGCGGGTCAATGTCCCCGGTCGATGTCAGGAAATAATTTATTTGGCATTGCTGCCGGCGTATCTACTATCATTGCGGTATGCGCACGGATTCTCCTCGTTTACCGGATTTCAAGGGCTGATGGCTTTCCCCCGCAAGTCATTGACGATCTTCCTGGTGGTTGCATTCGTGTTGCTCACGGCGGTAGGGCTCTGGATGCTCGACGGAGTGTTCGCTGCCGACGGTTTCGGCGATGCCGAGGCGGGAGGGAACATCTTTGTTCCTTTTTTCGGTTTATCCATTGTGTTGCTCGCGGTAGTCGTCGCGTGGGCAGTATGGCCCCTGTTGCGCACGGCCGGCGCGCCGCCGCGCATCGGCTCCGGTGAGCCGGGAAGGGTCTTCCCTCCGCCGGTCGACTTTTCCTCTCGCGAGATCCCGGATTTCAGCCATGTGGAGATCCCGGTCAGCGAGTACGCGCTGGAAACCTACAAGGCGGCAGTCGATCACGCACCCGCCGCGATCATGATCACCAACAATCGCGGCCGGATCGAATACGTGAACGAGGCCTTCCTGAAGACTTCGGGGTATTCGCGCAGCGAGATCCTCGGACGCAGTCCGGCGATGTTCGGTGCCGGGCATACGCGCAGCGAGGTCTATGCCGACCTGTGGCAGACGATCCTGTCCGGTTGCGTATGGCGGGGCGAGGTGTGCAACCGCAGGAAGAGCGGCGACGAATACTGGGAGAACATGGCGATCTCGCCGCTGCGGGACCGCTTCGGCCGGGTGTCGCATTTCGTCGCGGTGCGCGAGGACATCACCGAACGCAAGGGTCGCGAGGAGGATCTGCGCCAGCTTGCGCAGGTCGACGCGCTGACGGGTATCGCGAATCGCCGCTATCTGATCGAGCGTGCCGAGCAGGAGAGGCTGCGGGCCGAGCGATTCGGCCAACCCTTGGCGCTGCTGATGGTGGACATCGATTATTTCAAGACAATCAACGACGAGCACGGACATGCCGTGGGCGATCAGGCGATCAGGATGGTGGCGGAAACCTGTTCCGGGAGCGTGCGCGAGATCGACATCGTCGGGCGCTATGGCGGCGAGGAGTTCGTGATCGTGCTGCCGGGGACGCTGCCGGAGGGGGCTCGCGAACTTGCGGACCGTTTGCGGCAGCGGATCGCGGCCATCGAAATCGCGGGGGCGGACGGCACGCCCGTCGGTGTCACGGTGAGTATCGGATTCGCGGCTTTCGAACCCGGCGACGAGCTGGAGCAGTTGCTGGCGGCGGCGGATGCGGCGCTTTACCGGGCGAAGAGCTTGGGGCGCAACTGCGTGGTGGCGGTCACGGACTGCTTGCTCAAGGAGCCGCCAGGCGACGTGCAGTGAGTATGGCGGTGCGCGGCATCGTGCGCAGCCTTCAGTGGAAGTCGCGGCTTTGCGCGTCGAGCGCGCCGAGCATCGCGGAATGGTCGACGACGCGGCTCGCCAGCAGGTGCGTGACATCGCCCTGGCGGCTGATCTGACCGAACACCCCCAGCAGGCGCGCGCCGAGCAGTTCCCGGCGCTGGCGTTCGATGAGTTCGGGCCGGACGATCACGTTGGCGAGCCCCGTTTCGTCCTCGATGGTCATGAACAGCGTTCCCTTCGCGGTGCCCGGCCGCTGGCGGCAGGTCACGATACCGGCGGCCCGGGCGAGCTTGCGGTCGGGGCAGGCGGAGATTTCCGCGGCGGTGAGGAAGCGCATCGCGCTGAGGCGCTCGCGCAGCAGCGCGAGGGGATGACGGCCGAGCGTGAAGCCCAGCCGGGCATAGTCGGCAACCAGTTCCTGCGCTTCGCTGGGTGGTGCGATTTCCGCGGCGCTCTCCAGCACCGGCGCGCCATGCAGCACGCCTTCCTCCGGCTGGCCGCCAGCTGCCTGCCAGAGCGCCTGGCGGCGATGGCCGGCGAGCCCCGTCAGCGCGCCGGCCGTGGCGAGCAGCCTGAGTTCGCGGGCATCGAGCGCGGCGCGCAGCGCGAGATCGTCCACATCGGCGAAGGGATGCATGCTGCGTGCCGCGGCGATCCGTGCCGCGGCGTCGGCGTTGAACCCCTTGATCATGCGCAGCCCCAGGCGCGCCGCGGGCAGGTTCGTGCCGTCCTCGGGCTCGAGCGTGCAGTCCCAGTCGCTGGCGCGCACGTCGGTCCCGCGTATCGTCACACCGTGCCGGCGGGCGTCCTGGATCAGCTGTGAAGGGGAATAAAACCCCATCGGCTGGCTGTTGAGCAGCGCGCAGAGGAATACGGCGGGTTCGAAGCGCTTGATCCAGGCGGAGAAATACACCAGCAGGGCGAAGCTCGCGGCGTGCGATTCGGGAAAGCCGTAGCTGCCGAAACCTTCGATCTGGTTGCACAGGCGCTCGGCGAACTCCGCCCGGTAGCCGCGATCGGCCATGCCGGCAAGCAGTTGCGCGCGGTAGCGCTCGAGCTCGCCCTGGCGGCGCCAGGCGCCCATCGCGCGGCGTAGCTGGTCGGCATCGCCGGGGGTGAAGCCGGCCGCGACCACGGCGAGTTGCATGACCTGTTCCTGGAAGATCGGTATGCCCAGCGTGCGTTCGAGCACGTGGCGCACGCCGTCGTCCTGCGGTGCGCCGGGATCGCGGCGTTCCGGGCGTGGGTAGTGGATTTCCTCGCCGCGCTCCTGACGGGCGCGCGCTTCGAGGTAGGGATGGACCATGCCGCCCTGGATCGGCCCGGGGCGCACGATCGCGACTTCGACGACGAGATCGTAGAAGCGGCGGGGCCTGAGGCGCGGCAGCATGGTCATCTGGGCGCGCGATTCGACCTGGAAGACGCCGACGGAGTCGGCCGCGGACAGCATGTCGTACACGGCATCGACTTCACGCGGGATGTCGGCGAGGGTGAACTCCCGCCCGTGCCATGCGGACATCAGCGCGAGGCCGCGGCGCAGGGCCGAGAGCATGCCGAGGGCGAGGACGTCCACCTTGAGCAGTCCGAGGGTGTCGAGATCGTCCTTGTCCCACTGGATCACGGTGCGTTCGGGCATCGCGGCGTTTTCGATCGGCACCAGTTCGTCGAGGCGGCCGCGGGCGATGACGAAGCCGCCAACATGCTGCGAAAGGTGGCGTGGAAAGCCGATCAGTTCTTCGGTGAGGGCGGCGAGCCGCCGGACCGTCGGGCTGTCGGGGTCGAGGCCGGCATCGCGCAGGCGTTCGGGCAGGATATGGCGGCCGTCGAACCAGAAGTGGTCGCGCGTGAGCCGCTCGATCTGCGCCAGCGGGAAGCCGAGGGCGCGGCCGACGTCGCGCAGGGCGCTGCGCGCGCGGTAGCGGATGACGGTGGCCGCGAGCGCGGCCCGTTCGCGGCCGTACTTGGAGTACAGGTACTGGATGACCTCCTCGCGCCGGTCGTGCTCGAAATCGACGTCGATGTCGGGCGGTTCGTTGCGCTCCTTCGAGATGAAGCGCTCGACCAGCATGATGCCGAGCCGGGGATCGACTTCGGTGATCCCGAGCGCCCAGCACACGACCGAGTTGGCCGCCGAGCCGCGTCCCTGGCACAGGATTCCGCGGCTGCGGGCAAAGCGCACGATGTCGTGTACGGTGAGGAAATAGGCTTCGAAGCCGAGTTCGGAGATCAGCACGAGTTCGTATTCGATCTGTTTGCGTACCCGCGGGGGGGCGTCGCCGTCCGGGCGATAACGCCAGCGCAGGCCGTCCTCGACCAGGCGGCGCAGCCAGCCCGACGGGGTTTCGCCGTCCGGGACCAGCTCGGCGGGGTATTCGTAGCGCAGTTCGTCGAGCCGGAATCGGCAGCGCGCGGCGACGCGCAGCGTTTCGGCGAGCAGTTCCGGCGGGTAGCGGCGGGCGAGGGTGCTGCGCTCGTGCAGGCGGCGTTCGGCGTTCGCCGCGAGCCGGGAGCCGGTTTCGGCGACGGTGGAATGGAGACGGATCGCGGCGAGCACGTCGGCAAGCGGCCGTCGTGCGGCCTCGTGCATCAGCGCGCCCGTGGCCGCCACCGGACGGAGGCCGGCTTCACGGGCGACCGCCAGCAGGATCGCGAGCCGTCCGGCATCGTCGGGTCCGCAGGCGAGTTCGACGGCGAGCCAGGCCGAGTCGGGAAAGCGCCCGTCGAGCCAGCGGCCGTCCGCGACGAGGGCGGCATGGTCGGGCGTGCCCTCGGGCGGCACGAGCAGGGCGAGGCAGCCCGGCAGGCCGCCTTCGAGATCGGCGCGGTTCAGGCGATATTCGCCCTTGTCGGCGGCACGCCGGCCGCGGCTGATGAGGCGCGAGAGCCGGCCGTAGGCGGTGCGGTCGGTGGCGAGCAGGGCGACGCGGGGTCCGTCGGCGAGGCGGATTTCGGTGCCGATGATGAAGTGCAGCGGCAGCCCCTGGCGCCGGATCTCCTGGTGTGCGCGCACGACGCCGGCGAGCGAGCATTCGTCGGTGATGGCCAGCGCGGTGTAGCCCAGCGCGGCCGCGTGTGCGACGAGTTCCTCGGGGTGCGAGGCGCCGCGCTGGAAGCTGAAATTGCTCAGGCAGTGGAGTTCTGCGTATCCCGCTTCGCCGGGCGCGGCGGGAATGGTTGAATGGCTGTACATAAATACAGTATAAACCGCATGCGCCGGATTGCCCGTCTGCATGCCGTGACGTGCTGTCCGGGCCGGATGCGGATGACGATTGCACGCGCCAGTGTGACTCCTGTCCTGTCTGGAATGCGGTCCGGTCGCGAACGTCATTTTTTTCGCCTACCATGCCGGTGAATCGGTCTCGCCGATCAGCGCAGTGCAGGGACGGAGCCGTAAGCGGATGAGCAAGCGAACCCTGGTGTTTCCCCTGACGGTCATCCTGATCGGATTTGCCGTTGCCCTGGGTGTTGCCCTTCAGACGGCCGAGACGAACCGGCAGACTGCGAACGCCCGGTTCGACGCGCTTGCCAGCCGGACCACCAGCGCGCTGGTCGCGCGCTTCCAGACCTTCGAGTACGGCTTGAGGGGCGCGCGCGGCGCGATCATCGGTGCCGGCAGCGAATCGATTCCGCGCAAGCGCTTCCTGCAATACACGCAGTCGCGCGAGGCCGACAGGGAATTCCCGGGTGCGCGCGGCTTCGGTTTCATTCGCCGCGTGGATCCTGCCGACGAGGCGGAGTTCGTCGCCGCCGCGCGCCGCGACGGCAGATCGGATTTCCGGGTCAAGCAGCTTGCGCCGCATGTGGGTGAGCGCTTCGTCATCCTGCATGTCGAGCCGGAGGCGAACAACCGCGAATCGATCGGGCTCGACATTGCATCCGAACTGAACCGCCGCATGGCCGCGTTGGCCGCGGTTCGTACCGGGCGGCCCGTGCTGACCTCGCCGCTCACGCTGGTGCAGGCAACGGGCAAGCCGGAGCGTGGTTTCCTGCTGCTCCTGCCCGTTTATCGCGGCGGCTATCAGCCTGTGACGCCCGAAGAGCGCTGGAATTCGTTACTGGGGTGGGTCTATACGCCGTTGATCATCGACGAGGTGCTGGCGGACTTTGATTTTCGCGGCGGTGAATTCGCGGTGTCGATCTACGACGCTGCCTACGCCGAGCAGCCCTTCCGCTTCTACGCATCGCCGGGGAGCGATCAGGAGGCTGCGGCGGGGCTGGTGCGGCAGCTGCCGGTGGAGCTGTATGGCCGTGAATGGTTCGTCGAGGTCAAGGCGTTGGCGCCCTTCCACAAGGTGCTGAACCTGTCCGATCCGCGCTGGTTCGCAGCGGGCATCCTTGCGCTGTCCGCGCTGCTCGCGAGCCTTGCCTACATCTATCTGCAGAACGTGCAGCGTCGCATCGGTGCCAGCGCCGAGGAAGCTCGCCACGCAGCGCTCGTGGAGCAGGGCGCGCGCCAGCAGCGCATCGCCGAGAGGCTGCAGCTCGCAACCGAGGCTGCGGGGATGGGGGTGGCGGAATACCGGTGTGAGGACGGACGCCTGAGCTGGGATGATCGTCTCTGCGACATCTACGGTCTATCCGCAGACGATTTCCCGGGGCGGGCGGAGGACTGGCTGTCGCACGTGGCCGCGAACGATCGTGCGGCAGTCGGCGCGGCTTTCGATCGCGCCCTGAAAGGTGGAAACTTCGACGCCAGCTTCCGCATCGTGCGAGCGGATGGTGCCGAGCGCGTCGTCCGCTCGCTCGGGCGGGCGCAGCGGAGCGTAACGGGCGAAACACTGCGGGTGGTGAGCGTCACGCTGGATGTGACCGAGCAGCGGCAGAACGAGGAGGCCCTGCGGCAAAGCGAGCGTTTCCTGAGCGCGGTTACCGAAAACATTCCGACGATGATCGCGTACTGGGACGATCGCCTGCGATGCCGTTTCGCGAACCGCGCGCTGCTGGAATTCCTCGGCAAACCCGCCGTTTCGGTGGGCAATGCGCCGATCGATTTCGTATTCGAACCTGCCCTGTACGAGACGAGTCGGCCATATATCGAGGCGGCGCTCGCAGGGCAGCCGCAGAAGTTCCAGGCGAGCTCGGCCGGTAATCGGCCGGGGGGCGTGACGCATCTGTGGTGGCATCTGGTTCCCGACCACGATGGCGTGCGCGTGCGCGGCGTGTATGCGGTGGTTTCGGACGTGAGCGAACTGAAGGAAGCGCAGATCCGCCTGGAAGAGCTGAACGTGGAACTCACGCGCCAGTCGGAACTCGCCCAGGCGGGGAGTCGCGCCAAGAGCGAGTTCCTCGCGAACATGAGCCACGAGATCCGTACCCCGATGAATGCGGTGCTCGGTTTGGCATACCTGCTCGAAAGGGCCGAACTGTCCCCCGCCGCGCGCGAGCTGGCACGCAAGATCCAGCGGGCGGGCCGGTCGCTGCTGGGCATCCTCAACGACATCCTGGACTTCTCGAAGATCGAGGCCCATCGGCTCGACATCGAGGATCAGCCCTTCCGCCTCGCAGAGGTGCTCGACGAGCTGGCGAGCACGATGGCGTACGCGTGCGAGGGCAAGCCGGTGGAGGTCGCGGTCTTTCCGCCGCCACCCGGCACGGATTTCCTCATGGGCGACGCGCTGCGCTTGCGGCAGGTGCTGACCAACCTCGCGAGCAATGCCATCAAGTTTACGGAGCAGGGCGAGGTGGTGCTGCGTGTCGCGCTGGCGGGCCGCGACGGCGATTGCCTGCGCCTGCGGTTCACCGTGTCGGATACCGGGATCGGCATCCCGCCCGAGAAACAGGAGGAGATCTTTTCCCCCTTCAGCCAGGCGGATACCTCGACGAGCCGGCGCTTCGGCGGAACCGGCCTCGGTCTGGCGATCAGCCGGCAGCTCGTCGGACTGATGGGCGGGCAGCTCGGGCTGCGCAGCGAACCCGGACAGGGCAGCGAGTTCTTCTTCGAGCTGCCGTTTGCGATTGCCGAGCCGCCCGCGCCGCCACCGCCTACCCTTCGCCCGCAGCGGGTGCTGATCGTCGATGACCATCCGCTGGCGCGCGAGACCCTGGGGGCGATCGTGATGGCGCTGGGGTGGACGGCCGAACTGGCCGATTCGGGCGTGGCGGCGATCGACGCTGTGCGGGCGCACCTGGACGCCGGACAGCCGTTCGACATCGTGCTGCTCGACTGGCGCATGCCGGGCATGGACGGACTGGCGACGGCCGCAGCCATGCGCGTCATGTGCGGCAGCGAAGCGCAGCCGGTCATCGTGATGGTGACGGCGGCCGAACGGGAAGCGCTGCACAGACATCCGGACAGCCGCTTCGCCGACCGCGTCCTGACCAAGCCAGTGACGGGCACGACCTTGCTCGAAGCGGTGGCGGAACTGGTCGCGGGCAGGCGCGGCGGCGCGGTCCGCGCACCATCCCCGACGCAATCGGGCCGTCTTGCCGGATACAGGGTGCTCGTCGTGGACGACAGCGACATCAACCGTGACGTCGCCCAGGGGATTCTCGAGGGCGAGGGCGCACAGGTTGCGCAGGCGGAGCATGGCGAGGCGGCCCTTGCGCTGCTCGAGCGACAGCCCGCGGACTTCGATGCGGTGCTGATGGACGTGCAGATGCCGGTCATGGACGGCTACGAAGCGACGCGCCGCATTCGTGCATCGGAAGCCCTGCAGGCGCTGCCCGTGATCGCGGTGTCCGCCGGTGCCTTCCACGACCAGCATGAGGCCGCCCTGCAGGCAGGGATGAGCGGTTTCGTGTCCAAGCCGTTCGCGGCCGTGGACCTGATATCCGCATTGCAGGCTTACGCGGCGAAGCGGAAATCGCCTGCGGTGCCGGTCGTGTCCGTTTCCGCTGCGGCCCATGCGGGCGAAGTTCTGCTCGACGTCGCGCTCGGGCTCAGGCTGTGGCGTGACGCGGCGACCTATGCGACCTACCTGCAGCGTTTCGTCGATACGTACGGCGAGGAGCCCGTCAGGGTCGGCACTTTCCTGCAGAGCGGGGATGCAGCGGCCGCTGCGAGCGCCGCGCACAAGTTGCGCGGTGCGGCGGGTGCGATGGGCCTGTTGCGCCTCGCGAGTGCGGCCGGTGCGGCCGAGATGGCCTCGCGGGATGGTCCGGACCCTCGTGGCGCGGTGGCGTGCCTGAACGAGGCGATGGATGCGACGCTCGCCGAGATCGGACGCTTCCTTGCTGCCGCGCAGACGCCTCCCGCGAACGGGCCGCTCACCGATCAGGCTTGCGCGACTCCGAATTGATGCCGGCGCGGTGCTTTTCCGGGGCTGATGGGTTTATCCCCACGCGACGTGAGCAGTCCTGTGGACAACTTGTGGGGATGTGCTGCAGGGCACTGACGCACAAGGAAATGTTGCGTATGCACAAAAATGAGGCATTTGCGCAACGCGCGCGGTGGGAAAGTCCCCCCTTATCCCCATCGGGCGTGGGCAGTCCTGTGGACAACTTGTGGGGATGTGTCGCAGAGGGCTGACGCGAAAGGAAATGTTGCGTCTGCGCAAAAATGAGGCATCGACACAACGTACTTGTCGGTCGTCCGATGCGGTCTGCAGCAGCTAGAATCGACGGTTTGCTTCGTTCTGCGGAATTGCCGATGCCCCACCAGCCCCGCGTGTCGTACTCCATCGCCCCCGCGCGTCCGGAGGCCCACGTCTTCGAAGTCAGCTGCACCGTCGCCGCCCCCGATCCGGCCGGGCAGGTGTTTCGCCTTCCCGCGTGGATCCCCGGCAGCTACATGATCCGCGAGTTCGCGCGCAACATCGTCACGCTGCGCGCGGAGTGCAACGGACGGCCGGTTGCGGTGGAAAAGCTCGACAAGCACAGCTGGCGCGCGGCGCCGGTCGATGCCGGGCGGGCACTGACGCTGATCTACGAGGTGTACGCGTGGGATCTTTCGGTGCGCGCCGCCCATCTTGATGCCACGCACGGCTTCTTTAACGGCACGAGCGTGTTCCTCGCCGTGGAGGGCAAGACCGACGAGCCCTGCTATGTCGATATCCTGCCACCCGGCGGCCCGGCGCTGCAGACGTGGAAGGTTGCGACGACGCTGCGGCGTCCGGCAGGGGATCCGCTCGCGGCCCCGGCGATGGGTTTCGGCCTGTACCGCGCGGAAAACTACGACGAACTGGTCGATCACCCGGTCGAGATGGGCTGCTTCACGCACGCGCGCTTCGAGGCGGCCGGCGTGCCCCACGACGTCGTCCTCACGGGGCGCCACGACTGCGACCTCGAACGCCTGTGCGCCGATCTGTCGCGCCTCTGCACGTGGCAGATCGAACTGTTCGGCACGCCCGCCCCGGTGGATCGCTATCTCTTCCTCACGATGGTGGTCGGTGACGGTTACGGCGGCCTCGAACACCGCGCCTCGACGGCGCTGCTGACGAGCCGCAACGACCTGCCGTACGCGGGCATGCGCGAGCAGACCGACGGCTACCGGACCTTCCTCGGCTTGTGCAGCCACGAGTACTTCCACACATGGAACGTCAAGCGCATCAAGCCGGCGGCGTTCGCGCCCTATGACCTTGCCGCCGAGAACTACACGCGCCTGCTGTGGGCGTTCGAGGGCTTCACGTCCTACTACGACGACCTCGCGCTGGTGCGCTCGGGCGTGATCGGCGTGGAGGACTACCTCGCGCTGCTCGGGAAGACGATGTCCAACGTGCTGCGCGGCAGCGGCCGCCTGAAGCAGAGCGTCGCCGAATCGTCCTTCGATGCGTGGATCAAGTACTACCGGCAGGACGAGAACGCGCCGAACTCAATCGTCAGCTATTACGCGAAAGGTGCCCTGATCGCGCTCGCGCTCGACCTCCAACTGCGCGCTGCGAGTGCGGGACGCAAGAGTCTGGACGACGTCATGCGCCTGTTGTGGCAGCGGCACGGCCTGACCGGTGAAGGGGTCGCGGAGGACGGGCTGTTCGCGCTGGTCGGCGAGGTCGCGGAAGCGGGCCTCAAGGGCGCGGGGCGGCGTCTGTCGCGCTGGCTGAAGGACGCGGTCGAGGGTACCGAAGACCTGCCGCTGGACGAGTTCCTCCGTCCGTTCGGGATCGAATTCCGTACCGAGGCTGCGGCCAAGGGTGGGGCGCTGGGCGTGAAGCTTGCGGGCGGCAATGGCGAGGCGAAGCTCGCGAACGTGTTCGACGACGGCCCTGGACAGCAATGCGGGCTTTCGGCGGGGGACGTGCTCGTCGCCGTCGATGGGCTCAAGGTGACGGCCGCCTCGCTCGACGGGCAGCTCGCGCGCCGCCGGCCGGGCGAGCAGGTGACGATCCACGCCTTCCGTCGCGACGAGCTGATGACGTTTACCGCCGAACTCGCGGCTCCGCCGGCCGACACGGTGAAGCTCGCGAGCGGCAAGCGGGTGTCGGCGCCGATGCGCACCCTGCGCGAGGGCTGGCTGGGAAGCTGAGCGTCCGCCGGCGCGGACCTCAGGCAGACCTCAGGCAACTCCCTCTTGCTGGCGCCGCATCACGGCGCGCAGCAGCCAGCCGAACAGCACCGCGGCAACCGTCGTCGACATCACGCCCGCCTCCCAGAAGCCCGCGACGTGCGGGCCCGCGGTGCGCCAGGGCGCGTGGAAGCTCGCCCAGTAGCCGCCGGCGAGGCCCACCCCCCAGAAGCACACCGCGTGCATCAGCATCGGCACGAAGGTCACCTTGTAGCCGCGCAGGGCGTGTGCGGCGACGGTCTGCACCGAGTCGAACAGCTGGTAGAGGCAGACGTAGATCAGCAGCATCAGGCCGACCGCACGCACGGCGACGTCTTCCGAGAACAGGGCGATGAGCGGCTCGCGCGCCATCCATAGCGCGATGCCGATGAGCGACGCGAGTCCTGCGGTGACGATCATGCCCACCCGTATCGTCATGCGCGCGCGGGCCCAGTCGCGCGCGCCGGCGGCCTGGCCGACCTGGACCAGCACGGCGATCGACATTGCCAGCGGCAGCATGTAGATCAGCGCGGCGATGTTCGCGACGACGCGGTGGCCGGCGACGGACTCGGCGCCCAGGCGGGCGGCGAAGAGCGCGATCAGCGTGAAGGAGGACACCTCGATGAAGGTCGACAGGCCCATCGGCACGCCCAGGCGTAGCAAGCCGAGGATTTCCGCGGCCTGCGGCCCGCGCCAGTGCGAGAAGAGGTGATACGGCCGGTAGCCGGGATTGCGGGCGAGATAGGTGGCGCCGCAGGCGAAGGCGAGCCAGTTCACGATCGCCGTCGAGACGCCGCAGCCGAGCACGCCCAGCGGTGGCAGCCACAGGTGGCCGTACACCAGCGCCCATGCGAGCGGGACGTGGGTTGCGGTGACGACGAAGCTGATCGCCATCAGCACGCGCGGTTTGCCGACCGCGTTGTTGAAGGCATAGAAGGTGCGGTACAGCAGCACGGCGGGCAGGCCCGCGGCCGTCGCGAGGAGGTATTGGCGGGTTTTCGCGTCGACGTCGGGGGGGACGCTGCTCAGCTCCAGCAGGAAGCCGGGGAAGACCATCAGCGCGATGCCGGGCACGGCGAGCATCAGCGCGAGCCAGAAACCCTGCTGCAGCGCGGGCCCGATCCGCTCCGTGCGGCCGGCGCCGAAATGATGCGCGACGGTCGGTGCGACCGCCTGCAGCACGCCCACCACCAGCATCACGATCGAAATGTACACGCCGCTGCCGACCGCGACCGCGGCGAGGTCGACGGTGCCGTAGCGCCCGACGATCACGGTGTCGGCGATCATCATGCTCATCGACAGGATCTGCGCGACCAGCACCGGCCACGCATGGTGGAGCAGCTGGCGGGCAATGACGGACGAGGAGGCGGATGACAAGGCGGACGACGAGGCGGGGGCGCTCAAGGAATGGGGTTCGGGCCGGGGGGAGGAGCCCGGCGGGTGCCGGGTGCGGGGAAGCGAGTTTAGCCAAAAAATCCATGCACATACCAGCCGCCGGGCGGATCGAGCTGCTCGAACACCCACCACAGCGCCGCATCGGGGGCGCGGGCGATGTAGTAGTCGCGGCGCGTGTCGGCCCCGTCCCACCACCCCGACTCGATGCGCTCCGGCCCGTTCAACAGTGTCAGCGAGCGGATCGATTCGAGCGCGCGCGGTTCGTTCATCAGCCACAAGGGGCGGGGGCCGGCGGCCGGCGGGGTGTTGCGGGGGGCAGGGCGTCCGGGGGCCGCGAGGCGCCAGGCGCGCTCGGGGCGGTGCTCGGAAACCGGATGCACGGTGCGTACCGCCTCGCGCCCCAACCGGGCGCGCAGGCGGTCGAGCAGCAGGGCGGCGGCGTCGCGTGCGCTGTCGGGATCGCCGAACAGATCCTGCGTGCGCCCGGGGGTGACGACCGGGTTGTCGGCGAAAAGGCGCAGCGCCTCGACCGGTGCGGGCAGTTCCAGCGCGGCCAGGTGCTCGCGGGCGAGCATCAGCAGCCGCCCGTCGTCGCGCCCCGGTGTGCCGGTGACGATCTCGAGCACGGTGTCGGGGCGGTCCTCGTGCTCCAGGTGCAGGCGGCAGCGGTCGAGCGCGGCATGGCGGGCCGCAAGCCAGGCGGAAAGCCCGGAAAACAGCCTTCCCGCGGCGAACAGCAGCGGCTCGGTGTGCAGCATGCTCGCGGGCAGGACCAGGCGCGCTTCGAAGCGCTCCGGCGGCAGGAACCACAGCCGCGGATCGGGGCGTTTGCCGCGGGCCCGCGCGAGCGTGTCGAGCACGACGGAGGCTTGGCGGCGGGCCAGCCCGTCGCGCGGCAGGCGGGCGACGTCGCCGATGCGGCGGGCGCCGATGCCGTGCAGCAGGTCGAGCGTGGCACGGGACACTTCGGCGCCGTCGCCGAGCAGTTCGACGGGCAGGTCGTCCAGCTTGCGCCACCATTCGGCGGCGGCCCGGATCTGCCGGCCCGGGTGCGTACGGGCGAGCCAGCGTGCCGCGAGCGGGGTCGGGGCGGCGGCGATGGCGGCGTCCAGGCCGAGCGGAACGAGCTCCGAACGGATGCGCCGCACCAGCCCGGTGACGCCGCCGAAAAGGCGCAGGCTGCCGCTCGTTTCCAGCACCAGCACATCGGGCGGGTCGATGCTGACGCAGGGCGTGAATTGCGCGGCCCACGCCGCGAACTCCGCCAGCGTCGCGGCCTCGAGCGCCGGGTCGCGTTCGCGCAGCTGCAGTGACGGGGCGACGGCGAGTGCGCCGGCCACGTTCTGGCCGGGCTCGACGCCGCGCGCCAGCGCAGCCGGTGTCGCCGCCGTCACGCGCGCACCGGGGCTGTGTTCGACGACCGCGAGTTCGCCCGGCTCATCCACGCCGCGCGTGAATACCTGCAGCGGCAGATCGGACAGGATCAGGGCGAACCAGAGCATCGTTGAGGGCGGGGGTGCGGCGCAGGCCGGGACGTTGAGGGAGCGACAGGCGCAGCGGGGCGGCGAGGCCGGGGCCGCGTCGCTTGAGGATGTCCACCGCGAGCTCGCCGTCGCGCGCCGCCAGTCGCAGGCGCAGGACCGCGGGGGACGGTTGCCGTGCGGCGGATGCGGGGCGGAACAGGAACAGCGGCGTCGCGGAGCTTTCGGCGGCGAGTTGCAGGCGTCGCAACGCGGCGGTGTCCGCGCGCGCCAGCCAGGCGAGCACGGCGCTGCTGCCGCCCGAGGCCAGCGCCTGCCGGACCGCCCACAGGGTTTCGGCGTGGCCGTCGGGTTCGAGCAGCAGGAAGCGCTCGAGCGGCACACCCGCCGCGGCGAGGGCAGGGGCGTAGGGCAGGTGGGGCGGGGCGACCCAGACGATCCAGCGGTCGGCCGGGAGCGCGTGCAGGACGGGCAGCAGCAGTCCGATCTCGCCGATGCCGGGGCTGTCGGACAGCAGCTCGATCAGCGCATTACGGGGCCAGCCGCCCCCGGCAGCTGGGCGTCGAGCGCCGCAAAGCCGGTTGCGATGCCCGCTTCGGTCGACTGCGCGAGCCGGTCGGCCTGCCACACGAGGCCGGGCGGCAGGGCGGCGAGGGCAGTCTGGGCGAGGGCGGACATCGGGGGCGGGAGGCGTAAAGGGGGATCACGGCGGAAGGCTTCACAGCGAACCGTTGCGCACCAGGCCGACGGCGATCCCCTCGATCGTCAGGGGGGTGCTGCGGGTGTCGACGACGATGGGCTCGAAATCGGGGTTGGCCGGCAGCAGGCTGACGATAGGGCCCTTGCTGGTGAAGGTTTTTACGGTCACCTCGTCCTCGACGCGGGCGACCACGACCTGTCCGGAACGCGCCTCCTGGCTGCGGTGCACGGCGAGCAGGTCGCCGTCGAGGATGCCCGCGTCGCGCATGCTCATGCCGCGTACGCGCAGCAGGTAGTCGGCGCGCGGCGAGAACAGGGCCGGGTCGATCTGGTGGCGCGACTCGATGTGCTCGACCGCGAGGATCGGGCTGCCGGCCGCGACCCGGCCGATCAGCGGCAGGCCGAGCCCCTGGGCAAGGCGGATGCCGCGCGCCCGCCCTTCCTCGAGCAGGATCGCGCCCTTCGCTGCGAGCGCGCGCAGATGGCTTTCGGCCGCGTTCGGCGAGCGGAAGCCGAACGCCGTGCACACTTCGGCGCGCGTGGGCGGGCGCCCCTCGGATTCGAGCGTCTGGCGGATGAAGTCGAGGATTTCGCCCTGGCGGGCGGTCAGGTTATGGTCGCGGCTGCTCATGGGATTCTCCGGAGTAACTGTAATTTTAAACAGCTTCCGCTGATCCGCAAGCATTAAATCGGTGTAGCGCAAGCGGGGGAGACGCGGGTAGAGTTCGCCTCGTGTCTCGGCTAGAATCCAACGACGTCAGGGAGATCACATGTTGCAGATCGGTGATATCGCGCCAACGTTTTCGCTGCCGGATGCGGACATGGAGGATTTCGACCTCGCCGCAGAACGCGGCAGGCACCATGTGGTCCTCTACTTTTACCCTCGTGACAACACGCCGGGATGCACCCTGCAGGCGGCCGACTTCTCCGATCATGAAGACGACTTCGCCCGCTACGGCTGCATCATTGTCGGCGTCAGTCCCGACGATTGCCTGACTCACGCCGAATTCCGCGACCAGCACGGCCTGTCGATACGTCTGCTTTCCGACGTCGAGACCGAGGTGTGCCGGCTCTACGATGTCTGGCAGCCCAGGGAAGTCGATGGTGTGAAGAAGATGGGTGTGGCACGGACGACCTTCGTGATCGACAAGGAAGGCATCGTCCGCCACGCACTCCGCGACGTTACACCCCGCGGCCATGCGGCGGGGGTCTTCGAACTGGTCAGGAAACTGGAAACAGAGAAAGCTAATGGAAATCGTCAAGAACAGCGTCGTAACGCTTAAGTACACCGTCGTCGACCCGGACGGCAACATGATCGATGATGGTCAGCAGCCGCTGGTCTACCTGCACGGCGGCTACGATGGCATCTTCCCTGCCGTCGAGGAGGCGCTGCACGGCAAGAAGGTCGGCGAACAGCTGACGATCAAGCTGCAGCCCGAAGATGCCTTCGGCGAGTACGACGAGGAGCTCGTGCTGGTCGAGGATCTCAGCCAGTTCCCCGAGAACATCGAGGTCGGCATGTCCTTCGAGCGCGTCACCGACGACGGCGAGGAGGAAATGATCTACCGCATCACCGACATCGCCGACGGCAAGGTCGTCGTCGACGGCAATCACCCGCTGGCCGGCACGGCGCTGGTGTTCGACGTGACCATCGCGGAAGTGCGTCCGGCGACCGCCGAGGAACTCTCGCACGGCCACGTGCACGGCGCGGGCGGCCACCACCACTGATCGGTCGACCAGTCGCAGCATCGCCAGAGGGCCGCGCAAGCGGCCCTTTTTCCATCCACTTCCGCAGATATCCACGTCCGATGACCGTACTCGCCGGAACCGACCGACCGCAGGTCGCGCAGCAGGATCGACCGCTCGACGCTCCGCTTCTGGACGTGAGGGATCTGCGCGTGCAGATCGGTGCCGCCGCACGGCCCGTGCGTCCGGTCGACGGCGTCGGGTTCTCGATCGCGGCGGGGGAGACTTTCGCGCTGCTGGGCGAATCGGGCTGCGGCAAGTCGATGACGGCGCTGGCCCTGCTGCGCCTGCTGCCGGACGCCGGACGCATCGTCGGCGGCGAGGTGCGCTTTGCCGGCGACGAGCTGCTCGCGCGCAGCGAGGCGGGCATGCGCGAGGTGCGTGGCGGCCGGATCGCGATGATCTTCCAGGAGCCCTCGACCAGCCTCAACCCGGTGATGACCGTGATGACGCAGATCGGCGAGGTTCTTGCGCGCCATCGCGGCCTGCGCGGCGTGGTGGCGCGTGCCGAGGCACAGCGCCTCCTCGACGCGGTGGGCATTCCGGACGCCGGGCGCCGGCTGGACGATTATCCCTTCCAGTTCTCCGGCGGGATGAAGCAGCGCGTGATGATCGCGATGGCGCTCGCGGGCGAGCCCGAACTGCTGATTGCCGACGAGCCGACGACCGCGCTCGACGTGACGATCCAGGCCCAGGTGCTCGATCTGCTTGCACGCCTGCAGGCCGAGCGCGGCATGGGCATGCTGCTGATCACCCACGACCTGGGCGTCGTCGCGCGCATGGCGCAGCGCATCGGCGTGATGTACGCGGGCGAGCTGGTCGAGACCGGCGCGCGCGAGGACTTCTTCCGCGAGCCGCTGCACCCGTATTCCCGCAAGCTCTTCGCCGCGCTCCCGACCGACGCCCAGCGTGGCCGTCCGTTGGCGGCGCTGGGCGGACATGTGCCCCCGCTCGATCAGGCCTTCACCGGCTGCCGCTTCGCCGGGCGCTGCCCCGATGTGTTCGACCGGTGTCATCACGAGGCCCCGGCGTGGCAGGCCGTGGGGGCGCAGGCGGTGCGTTGCCATCTGTACGCGGAAAATTGCGCGGAAGGTTACGTCGATGGGCGCACGGCTGCCGCCGCTGCGGCGCCCGTGGCCGTCGCGGCGGACGCGCGCGCAGGCACAAGGACGGTGCCGCTGCTCGACGTGCGCGACCTGCAGGTGCATTTCCCGGTGCGCAAGGGCCTCCTGCGACGCGAGGTGGCGCGCGTGCGCGCCGTCGATGGCGTGAGCCTCGCGCTTGCGCCGGGCCGCACGCTGGCGCTGGTGGGCGAGTCAGGCTGCGGCAAGACGACCGCCGGCAAGGCGATCCTGCAGCTCGTGACGCCGACGGGCGGCGAGGTGTACCTCGACGGCACGCTGCTCGCGGGCCTGTCCCGGCCGGCCTTGCGCGCGCTGCGGCGCGACTTCCAGATGGTGTTCCAGGATCCCTTCGCGTCGCTGAATCCGCGCATGCGCGTCGGCGAGATCATCGAGGAGGGCATGCTCGCGCTGGGCGTCGAGCCGGATCCGCTGAAGCGTGCCGGGCGCATCGACGCGCTGCTTGCGCGCGTGGGACTCACGCCGGAAATGAAGCTGCGCTATCCGCACGAATTCTCCGGTGGCCAGCGCCAGCGCATCGCGATCGCCCGCGCGCTCGCGGTACGGCCGAAATTGATCGTGTGCGACGAGCCGACGAGCGCGCTGGACGTGTCGGTGCAGGCGCAGATCCTCAACCTGATGCGCGAGCTGCAGGCGGAGTTCGATCTCGCCTACCTCTTCATCACGCACAACATCGGCGTGGTGAGCTGGCTCGCCGACGAAGTCGCGGTGATGTACCTGGGGCGCATCGTCGAGCAGGGGCCGGTGGGGAGTGTGCTCGGGTCACCCGCACATCCCTACACCCGCGCGCTGCTCGCGGCGGTTCCGGACATCGAGCGCGAAACTGCGGCGCATGCAGGCGGCACGCCCGGTGCCGCACGCCCGGTGGTGGCCGGCGACCTGCCGTCGCCGCTGGCGCCGCCTGCGGGCTGCCATTTCCACCCGCGCTGCGAGCGGGCGACCGACATCTGCCGCGCGCAGTACCCCGCAGTCACCGAGCTGCGCGGCGGGCGCAGCGTGCGCTGCCACTGGCCCGCCTGAGGCGGTTCACCGCCGTCAGCGTTTCTGGTTCTTCTGCGCGGGTTTGGCCGACTTGCCGGATGATTTCGGCGCCGCCTTGGCGCCCGATTTCGTGGGAGCTTTCGCGCTTCCTGACGAAGCCTTCCCGGCCGTGCGGTTCCGGCTGCCGGCGGACGCTTTGCCTGCACGCGATTTTCCGCCGTTCTTCGCCTGAGCGCCCTTGCGTCCGCCCTTCTTGTCCGCCATCGATGCCGACGGGGACGGAATCGTGCTCGTGTCGAGCGCCGCGTTGCGCGGGATCATCCGGGACGCGGCGATGGCACCGTCGGGCTCGATGCCGTCGGGCACGAGCAGGGTGTAGCCGGGGCTGACCCGGCTGCGGGCATCCAGGCCGTTGAGCTGGTGCAGTTCGTTCAGCGACAGGCCGAAATCGCGTGCGACCGACGCGAGGGTGTCGCCGCGCCGCATCTCGTAGGTACGCCACTGCTTCCCGCTGCTCTCATGCTCGGCGAGACGCGCGCGGAAGCGTTCGGCGCGGTCGACCGGGACCACCAGCGAGTTGGCCTGTGCGATGGCGGGGCGGTTGTACGAGGGGTTGAGCGCGAGGAACTCGTCGAGCGGCATTTCGGCGAGGCGTGCGGCGGTCGCGAGGTCGATGCCGGCGGGCGCTGTCACGGTGACGAAGTGCCGCGTGTTGGGGACGTAGGGCAGTTCGAAATGGAAGAGCTCGGGCTGCGCGACGATGTTCTTCAGCGCCTGCAGCTTCGGGACGTAGTTGCGGGTTTCCTCGGGCATTCGCAGCTGGCTGTATTCCGCCGGCAGGCCTCCGGCGAGATTGCGCTGGACGGCCCGCCCGACGGCACCTTCGCCCCAGTTGTAGGAGGCGAGCGCGAGATGCCAGTCGCCGTGCATGTCGTAGATGGTCTGCAGGTAGTCCAGCGCGGCATTGGTCGAGGCGATGACGTCGCGCCGCTCGTCCACCCACTTGTCCTGGGTGAGGTTGTAGTTGCGCCCCGTCGAGGGGATGAACTGCCACAGGCCCGAGGCGCGCGCGCGCGAATAGGCCATGGGGTTGTAGCTGCTCTCGACCATCGGCAGCAGGGCGAGCTCCGTCGGCATGCCGCGGCGTTCGAGCTCGTCGACGATGTGATAGAGGTAACGTCCGCCGCGCTCGAACACCTTTTTCAGGTAGCCGGGCCGGTTGAGGTAGAAAAGCTGCTGTTCGGCGACGACATCCGTGTCGAGGTCGGGCATGCCGAAGCCACGCCGGATGCGGTCCCAGATGTCGTTCGCGTCGCGCGTGAGGTCCAGCGTGAGCACGCGGGGGACGGGGTCGCGCAGTTCGAGCACCTGGCCGGGGGACGCGGCGAGGCCTTCCGACGCCCGTGCGGCGGACGGCGGACGCAAGCTCCCGAGCGAGCGCGTGGTGGCCTCGACCGGCGCGGCATCGGCGGGCGCATGGGTATCGGGGGCCGGGGCATCCTCTGCAGTCGCGGAGGACGCTGCCCCAGCCAGCACGATGACCAGCAGGAAAATTCTCAGGAGAGGAATCGCCATGAATCCGGCGCCTCGTTAGACAAAAAGAGGGTGGACTCTATGGCAGGGGCGAAGGTGCGTCAAACCGGAAGTCGCGGGCGACGACCGGCGGCTCAGGAATGGTGCCGGCGAAGGGGGGGAAACTCCGGCCGGGTCCGGCCGATGTTGTGCGGGGGCGCTGCTTCTAGCGACATATCGGAACTTAGTTGATACGATAACAAGGTTTTATCGTTCCGCTGGAATATCGACAGGCATGAAGGTTCTCGTAATAGAAGACACCGTGACGAGTGCCGCCCTGATCTGCCGGATGCTGGGCGGGATGGGGCTCGAAACCGTGCACCGGCGCGACGGTGAGGCCGGCATCGATGCTTTCCGGCAGTCACGCCCCGATCTCATCATGCTCGACGTCGTGATGCCCGGGATGGATGGCTTCGAGGTTGCACGGCGCATACGCCAGCTCGAGTCGGACGGCGAATGGACGCCGATCATCTTCCTTTCGGCGCGGACGCGTGACGAGGACATCGAACGCGGCATCGCCGTGGGCGGCGATGACTATCTCGTCAAGCCGGTTTCCGAGGCGGTGCTCAAGGCGAAGGTGCGCGCCATGCAGCGCATCGCCCACATGCGTGCCTCGCTCGTGGCGCTCACGCGCAAGCTGGACGAGGCGAATCGCGAGCTGACGCGCCTGTCGGCCTTCGACGGGCTGACGGGGATCGCTAACCGCCGCACCTTCGATGTGACGCTCTCGCGCGAATGGCGGCGCAGCGCGCGCAGTGGAGCGCCGATTTCGCTGATGGTGGTCGACGTCGACTGCTTCAAGCAGTTCAACGACGCGTACGGCCACCAGGTGGGCGACGAGTGCCTGAAGGCGGTCGCGCGCGCACTGGCCGGCAACACCCGGCGGCCGATCGATCTGGTGGCGCGTTACGGGGGCGAGGAATTCGCCGTCGTGCTGCCGGACACCGACGCACAGGGCGCCGCGATCGTCGCCGAGTCGATGCGCAGGGCGGTCGAGGCGCTGGCGATCACGCACCGCCACTCGACGGCGGCGCGGGTCGTCACGGTGAGTGTCGGTATCGCGGTGACGAAACCCGAGCGCAGCGACGACGGCGGCTTCGCGACCCTGCTCGCACGTGCCGACGAAGCGCTGTACCGCGCCAAGCGCGACGGACGCAACCGCTGGCACCTTGCCGCGGCACCCGCGCTCGCTGTGGTTCAGTAACGTCGGTCAGAACACGTCCTTCCAGCGGCGCAGGGCAGCGAAGCATTCGGCGGAATTCGCCGGACGCTGACCGCTGTGTGCCGTGACCGTGTCGATCAGCCCTGGCGAATCGGTGCGCAGGAAGGGATTGATGCTGCGTTCGCGCTCGATGCTGGTGGGCACGGTCGGGCGGCCGACGGCGCGCAGGGCCTCGCATTCGGCGAGCCAGGCATCGCGCGCCGGGTTGACCGGTTCGGCCGCGCGGGCGAAGGCGAGGTTGGCCAGCGTATATTCGTGGGCGCAGTAGACCGCGGTGTCGCCCGGCAGCTGTGCCAGACGTTGCAGCGATCCATGCAGTTGCGCGGCCGTGCCGCCGAAGAGGCGGCCGCAGCCCGCGCTGAACAGCGTGTCGCCCGCGAACAGGATGCCGGGCGTGTGGTAGGCGATATGCGTGGTCGTATGGCCCGGGATCGCGAACACGGTGAGCCGGAGGTCCAGCGCGTGAAGGACGACCTCGTCGCCTTCGCCGACACGGCGCGTGAGGCCGGGAATGTTCTCTCCGGCGGGGCCGAATACGGCGGGTTGATGGCGCGCGGCGAGTTCGGCGACGCCGCCGATGTGGTCGTCGTGGTGGTGGGTCAGCAGGATCGCCACGAGCCGCAAGCCGTGTTCCTGCAGGGCCGCTTCGACGACGGAGGCGTCGCCGGGGTCGACGACCGCCGCCCAGGGGCCGCGGCGAAGCAACCAGATATAGTTATCGCGGAAGGCCGGAAGAGGGATAATGTCGGCGCTGCGGATTTTTGAGTGCTGATCGTCCATGTCCATCCTCAGTCTGTCGGACTGGCTTGAAACCCCGCAGGGAAACTATCTGCTGCGCTGGGAAAAGGCCAAGTTCGATCTCATGGTAGCCGACATTTTCGGCTACAACGCCGTGCAGATCGGATTGCCGGAATACGACTTCCTGCGCGGCAACCGCATCCCGTTCCGTTTCCACTGCGCGCGCTCCGGCGACATCGCAGTCGTTGCGGAGGGCGGCGCGCTGCCGTTCGCGTCGGCGAGTATCGATCTCGTGCTGTTGCCGCACGTGCTGGAGTTCTCGCGCAATCCGCACCAGGTGCTGCGTGAGGTCGAGCGGGTGCTGGTGCCCGAGGGCAGCGTGATCATCGCCGGATTCAATCCCTTCAGCCTGTGGGGATTGCGGCGGCTGGTGGCGCGGCGTTCGGGGGCCTATCCGTGGCGCGGGCAATACCTGTCGGTGCGGCGTACGAAGGACTGGCTGGCGCTGCTGGGTTTCGAGACGCAGGCGGGCAGCTTCGGCTGCTACGCGCCGGCGTTCGCGAGCACGAAATGGCTGGAGCGCTGGGGCTTCATGGACAAGGCGGGCGACCGCTGGTGGCCGATCTGTGGCGGTGCCTACATCATCCAGGGCATCAAGCGGGTGCAGGGAATGCGCCTGATAACGCCGAACTGGCGCGATGCGCGCGCCGCGGCAAAGCGTCTTGCACCGGTGGCCCAGCGCGGGCGGCAGGTGACGGGCGGCGTACAGAAAGTGGAATAGATGGAAGAAGTCGAGATATTTACCGACGGGGCCTGCAGCGGCAACCCGGGACCCGGCGGCTGGGGCGCGATCCTGCGCAGCGGCCCGCACGAGAAGGAAATCTGGGGCGGGGAGCCGCAGACGACCAACAACCGCATGGAACTGCTCGCGGTGATTCGCGCGCTGGAGACGCTCAAGCGCCCGGTCGCGGCGCGCGTGCATACCGACAGCCAGTACGTGCAGAAAGGCATTTCCGAGTGGATCCACGGCTGGAAGAAGCGTGGGTGGAAGACCGCCTCGCGCGAGCCGGTGAAGAACGAGGACCTGTGGCGCGCGCTGGACGAGGCGGCGAGCCGCCACAAGGTCGCGTGGATCTGGGTACGCGGTCACGCGGGGCACGCGGAGAACGAGCGCGCGGACGAACTCGCGCGCCGCGGTGTCGATGCCGTGCGTGCGCGCGGCAGCTCCGTCGCCGCGATCTGATGAACCGGCCCGCAAGGGCGCGAACGAACTACCGGGGATGAACCCTTGAGACA
The DNA here is from genome assembly GCF_001190925.1 of Azoarcus sp. CIB. Taxonomy (NCBI): domain Bacteria; kingdom Pseudomonadati; phylum Pseudomonadota; class Betaproteobacteria; order Rhodocyclales; family Zoogloeaceae; genus Azoarcus; species Azoarcus sp. CIB. Next base: position 2,398,932 of record NZ_CP011072.1, on the reverse strand, counting down.
GATTGTCCTGGATACGGAAACGACCGGCCTCGACTGGCGCAACGGCGACCGCGTGATCGAGATCGGTTGCGTGGAACTGCTCAATCGCAACCTGACCGGGCAGCATTTTCACGTCTATATCAACCCGGAACGGGGGATCGACGCCGAAGCGATCGCGGTTCACGGCATCACCGAGGACTTCCTCGCCGACAAGCCGAAATTCCGCGACGTCGTGGGCGATTTCATGAATTTCGTCCGCGACTCGGAACTCGTGATCCACAACGCGAGCTTCGACGTCGGCTTCCTCGACAACGAACTGTCGCTGCTGGGGCATCCGAAGCTCGGGGCGCTGTGCACGGGCGTGATCGACACGCTCAAGATGGCCAAGGAGCTGAATCCGGGCAAGAAGGCCTCGCTCGATGCGCTGTGCGACCGCTTCGAGATCGACAACGCCGCGCGTACCCTGCACGGCGCGCTGCTCGACGCGGAACTGCTCGCGGACGTGTATCTGGCGATGACCCGCGGGCAGGAAAGCCTGATGATGCTGCTCGACGACGAGCCGGCGATGGGCGGCCTCGACGCCAGCGGCAGCCCGATCGAGCGGCCGCTGTTGCGCGTGCTGCGCCCCTCGGCCGACGAACTGGCCGAGCACGATCGCGTGCTGCAGGACATCAGCAAGGCCAACAAGGGCCCCTGCCTGTGGACTCCGCCGGTGCCGGCCGAGGAAGCGCCGGTCGCCTGAACGGTAGCGAGGAATTCGTAGAACCCGTAGGGCGGAAAAGCGAAGCGCCTTCCGCCGCATGTCGGTGGGTGGTGAGGCGCATCCGGCGGCGCAGTTGGCAACATCGGCCTACGGCTCATCCGCCCTACGAGCTACAGGATCAGCCTGCCCCCTGGCAGGCTGCCGGCCTGCTCCAGCCGGGTGACGGTGGGGCCGAGGTCCAGGCCGGTCTTTTCCTTCAGCGTACGGGCGCGGTCGCGCAGTTCTGTCACCGGAATGTCGATCCCGTCGCCCTCCGCGCCGAAGGCGACGACGTTGCCGCTGTCGCACGACGGAAAGGCGATCGCGCGGTCGTCGAAGGCCGTGACGATGCGCTCGACGCTGGCGCGGAAGCCGCGCGAGCGGCCGAAGAGATTCACCGACATCAAGCCCTGTTCCGATAATCGGGTTCGTGCAGCCGCATAGAACGGCGCGGTATCCAGCGCACCTGCGCGGGCGTTGCGATCGAAGCCGTCGACGAGGATCAGGTCGAATTTGCGCTCGGTCTCCATCACGAAGCGCACGCCGTCGCCGACGTGGATCGCGAGTCGTTCGTCCTCGTCCGGGAGCTTGAAGAACTGGCGCGCTGCGGCGACGACGCGCGGTTCGATCTCGATGACCTGGGTGCGCGTCTGCGGGCAATGATGGTGCAGGAAGCGCGTCAGCGATGCGGCGCCGAGGCCGATTACGAGCGCGGTCCGGGGCCACTCTTCGGCCTCGCGCAGCAACAGCCCCGCCATCATCTCCCGTGTGTAGGCGAGTTCGAGCGCGTTGGGGCGGCGAATGCGCATCGCGCCCTGGACCCACTCGGAACCGAAATGCAGGTAGCGGACGCCGCCGTCTTCGCTGATGTCGATCGGCGTGCTCATGCGGTCATCCGCTTCAGCGCATAGAGGTGTTCGAGCGCCTCGCGCGGGCTGAGGCTGTCGGGATCGATCTCGGACAGGGCGGTGAGCGCCGGGTGCGACAGGGGTTCGTCTTCCGCTTCGGGCAGCGCGGCGAACAGGTCGGCCTGCGGGCCGGCGCCCACTTCGCGGTTTTCCAGCGCGCGCAAACGGCGTTTGGCGTCGCGGATCACGGAGCCGGGAATGCCGGCGAGCGCCGCGACTTCGATTCCGTAGCTCTGGCTCGCGGGGCCTTCCTCGACAGCGTGCAGGAAGACGATGCGGTGCGCGTGCTCGACCGCGTCGAGGTGCACGTTGGCGCATTCCGGGTAGTCTGCGTTCAGGCGCGTGAGCTCGAAGTAATGGGTGGAGAAGAGCGTGAGGCAGCGGTTCTTGTCGAGCAGGTGGCGGGCGATGGCGAAGGCCAGCGCGAGGCCGTCGAAGGTCGAGGTGCCGCGGCCGATCTCGTCCATCAGCACGAGGCTCTGGTCGGTGGCGCCGTGCAGGATCGCCGAGGCCTCGGTCATCTCGACCATGAAGGTCGAACGGCCGGACGCGAGGTCGTCCGAGGCGCCGATGCGCGTGAAGATCGCGTCGAGCGGGCCGATGCGCGCAGCCTGCGCGGGCACGAAGGCGCCGACGTGGGCGAGCAGCGCGATGAGCGCGACCTGGCGCATGAAGGTCGATTTACCGCCCATGTTCGGGCCGGTGATCATCAGCATGCGGCGCGTGGGCGCGAGGCTGCAGTCGTTGGCGATGAAGTTCTCGACCTGACGTTCGACCACCGGGTGGCGGCCGCCGACGATGTCCATGCCGGGCTGGTCGGAGAACGTCGGGCGGACGTAGCCGTAGCGCACGGCCGCCTCGCCGAATGCGCCAAGGCCGTCGAGGCAGGCGAGCGCGCGGGCGATGTGCTGCAGCGTCGGGATGTGGGCGGCGAGGTCTTCGAGCAGGGCCTCGTAGAGCATCTTCTCGCGGCCGAGCGCGCGCTCCTGCGCGGACAGCGCCTTGTCCTCGAAGGCTTTCAGCTCCGGGGTGATGTAGCGTTCGGCGTTCTTCAGCGTCTGGCGGCGGCGGTAGTCGTCGGGCACCTTGGCGGCGTTCGCGTGGCTGACTTCGATGTAGAAGCCATGCACCTTGTTGAACTCGACCTTCAGGTTCGCGATGCCGCTGCGTTCGCGCTCGCGCGCCTCGAGCGCCATCAGGAATTCGCCGCAGTTGGTCTGGATGCCGCGCAGCTCGTCGAGCTCGGCATCGAAGCCGGCAGCGATCACGCCGCCGTCGCGCACTGCCGCGGCGGGTTCGGGGGTGACCGCGCGCACGAGGAGATCGAGGGCGGCTTCCGGTACGCCGAGGGCGCCCACGAGTTGGGCGAGCAGGGCGGATTGCGGACGGTCGAGCGCGTCGTGCAGCTCGGGCAGGCGTGCGAGGCTGTCGCGCAGCGCGGCGAGGTCGCGCGGGCGGGCGCTGCGCAGCGCGATGCGCGCGGTGATGCGGTCGACGTCCGCGACGCCGCGCAGCGCCTGGCGGGCGTTCGCGAGCATGCGCGCGTCGCCGCTGTCGTTGCCGATCAGCTCGCTGACGGCGCCGTGGCGCGCGGCGGCGTGATGACGGTCGCGCAGCGGGTGATGCAGGGTGTGGCGCAGCCAGCGCGAGCCCATGCTGGTGACGCAGGAGTCCAGCAGCGACATCAGGGTGGGCGAGGGCTCGCCGCGCAGCGTCTCGGTGAGTTCGAGGTTGCGGCGCGTCGCGGCGTCGAGGCGGAGGTATTCCGATTCGCGCTCGACCTTGAGGCCGGTGACATGTTCGAGACTCTGGCGCTGCGTGCTGCGCGCGTAGTCGAAAAGGGCGGCGGCGGCGCCCAGGGCGACCGGCATGCCTTCGACGCCGAAGCCGGTCAGGTCGCGCGTGCCGAAGTGGTTGGTGAGCAGCCGTTCGCCGGTTTCGCCTTCGAATTGCCAGTCGGCAAGGCGGCGCAACACCGGCGACAGCGTCTCGACCAGCGGCAGCGCGAGGCCGTCGGGCACCAGCACCTCGGCCGGACGCAGGCGTTCGAATTGGGCCTGCAAGTGTTCGGCGGGACATTCCATCACGCGCAGGTCGCCGTTCGCGAGGTTCAGCCAGGCGAGGCCGAGGACGCCGCGGTGCAGGTTCGCGGCGAGCAGGAGTGAATCGGAGCGGTCGTCGAGGAGAGCCGCGTCGGTGAGCGTTCCGGGCGTGACGATGCGGCTGACCGCGCGCTCCATGGGGCCCTTGGTCGTTCCCGGATCGCCGACCTGCTCTGCGATGACGACCGATTCGCCGAGTTTCACCAGCCGCGCGAGGTATTGCTCGACCGCGTGGAAGGGGACGCCGGCCATCTTGATCGGTTGTCCCGCGGACTGTCCGCGCGTCGTCAGTGTGATGTCGAGCAGCCGGGCGGCCTTCTCGGCATCCTCGAAGAACAGCTCGTAGAAGTCGCCCATCCGGTAGAAGAGCAGCGTGTCGGGGTGCTGCTGCTTGATCCGGAGGTATTGGACCATCATCGGAGTATGGCCGGCAAACTCGTCATCGTTCAGCGGCTTGGGTAATGTTTCTTTTTTCATTCAATAACTTGTCTGATTCTGTCGACGACTTATCGATCGTCCTTCGTCATGTGTCGTCAGGCTGGGGAGATCAGCCGGCCGGGTCTGGTCCGCGGCATTCGATGCGGTGATGCGCCGTCGGCGGGATGCGAAGCCATCCGGGCGACGACGGCAAAGCTCGTATTGTCTTCGAAGAGCACCCCGCGTGCGACGGCTAAAATCGAAAATCTGTTGTCGTGTGCAGACAAGTGCCCTCCAGGCGACTCACGTAACTTGAGTCCGCATAACAGGAGGAGAGACATGCACAACACACAACAAAAGCGCTGGACGCTGACCGTTGCCTGCCCCAGCGCCGCAGGCCAGGTTGCCGCGATTTCCGCCTTCCTTGACGGTCAGGGCTGCTACATCAACGAGTTTTCGTGCTTCGACGACGACCTCAGCGACCGCTTCTTCGTGCGCTGCGTCTTCAGCCGCGAGAGCGAGGGCGACGTCGCGATCGACGTCGCGACCTTGCGTCACGAGTTCGCGCCGCTGGCCGCGCGTTTCGGCATGGACTGGGCGATGCACGCGCTGTGCGAGCGGCCCAAGGTCCTGATCATGGTGTCGAAGCTCGATCACTGCCTGCGCGACCTGCTATATCGCTGGCGCATCGGGGAGCTGCCCATCGACATCGTCGGCATCGTGTCGAATCACCCTGACCTCGAATTTCTCGCCGCGGCCGACGGCCTGCCGTTCCACCACCTGCCGGTGACCGCCGAGACCAAGCCGCAGCAGGAAGCGAAGCTGATGAGGATCGTCGAGGAGACGGGTGCCGAGTTGGTGGTGCTGGCGCGCTACATGCAGGTCCTGACCGACGACCTGTGCCGGCGTCTCGCCGGCCGTGCGATCAACATCCATCATTCCTTCCTGCCCGGATTCAAGGGGGCGAAGCCCTATCATCAGGCGCATGCGCGCGGCGTGAAGCTGATCGGCGCCACGGCCCACTATGTGACCGGCGACCTCGACGAGGGGCCGATCATCGAGCAGGTCGTCGACCGCGTGACGCACGCGCACAGCGCCGAGCAGTTGCTCTCGGTCGGTCGTGACATGGAATGCCAGGCGCTCGCGCGAGCCGTGCTGTATCACGTCGAGCGTCGCGTCTTCCTGAATGGTACCCGTACGGTCGTCCTGCCCTGATCGTGTCGATTCCATTGCTCGGCGTCTTGATGGCGCCGGCGGTGCGTATAGACTTCGAATGGAAACTACGACTTTCAGGGTATCTCGATGAGCAACGCAACTCCCGGCCACGGGCCGGGCCACTGGGCCGGACGAGGCGGCGACGCGCCGATCCGCTTCGGCTTTCTCCTTGTTCCCGACTTCACGCTGATCGGCTTCGGTGCGGCGGTCGATCCCCTGCGCCTTGCGAACATGGTGGCGCGCAGGAAGCTGTATGAGTTCGTGACGATCACGATGGACGGCGAGCCGGTGCGTTCGAGCGCCGGTATCTGCGTCCAGCCCGACTATGCAGCGGCCGATGCGACCGACCTCGACGGCGTCTTCGTCGTTGGCCCCAATCCGCTGCCGATCACCGGTACCGAGCCGATCCAGCGCTGGCTGCGCACGCTCGCGGGCCGCGGCGTCGCCATTGGCGGGGTGGATACGGGCAGTTATTTCCTCGCCTGCGCGGGGCTGCTCGACGGACATCGCAGCACGATCCATTGGGAGGACATGGACGCGCTGCTCGACCGTTTCCCGCGTCTCGTGGTGTCGAACAAGCTCTATGAGGTCGACCGCAACCGTTGCTCGTGCAGCGGCGGCATTGCGCCGGTGGAGATGATGATCCACCTGATCGGCCTCGGCGGAGGAGGGCGCAAGGTGGCGAAGGCGGTGGCCGAGCTGCTGATCTACGAGTGCCGCGGCCCGGACGAAAAGCAGAAGACCTCGCTGCGCGACGTCTCCAATGCTTCGCATCCCAAGCTCGTCGAGGCGATCAAGCTGATGGAGTGCAACATCGAGGAGCCGCTGTCGATGGAGGAGCTGGCGGCGCACATGCAGTTCTCGGCGCGCCAGCTCGAGCGCCTGTTCCGCGAGACGTTGAATTGCACGCCGCGCCAGTATTACCTGCAGATCCGCCTCGAACGCGCGCGCCAGCTCCTCACGCGCACCAACCGCCCTATCGCCGACATCGTGATGGCTTGCGGATTCGTGTCCTTCGCGCATTTCTCGCATCGCTACCACGCCGGTTTCGGCATCTCGCCGAGCGCCGAGCGCAGGCGTCACACTGCAGACGCGGCAGGGTCGGCCAAGCCGGCCTGAGTCGCGTCGGCGTCCTTCTCCCTCTCCCACGGTCGTTCCGCGACCGGGTTGCACGCCTCCGGCCGATTTCGGTCGGAGGCTTTTTTTCGTCGTTTTCACGAAACAGATTGTCGTCAGCTGGATATCGAAGCGGGACGCCCATCACTAGGATAGGGTTAAATACAGCCGGCCTGGCGGCGGTACCGAACGCAGTCTTGCGTGACGAACCAAGCCAGCCGTGCAGGATGACCAGGGAGCGGGTTCACAAAGACTCCCGGCATCACCGCAGCGCCCCTTCGGGGGCGAAGCGCTAAAACAAATACAAGGCAGCAAGGCCACACAAAGGAGGCAGTACGATGGAGTACGGTACGGCAAGAATCCCGCACGACAAGCGGGAATACGGGTTCGTCGACACGGTATTCACGTGGTTCGGATCCGGGGTCAACACGGGATCGTGGGTGTTCGGCGGCATGGCGGCCGCGCTCGGGATGTCGTTCGTGTGGTGGTACAGCGCCGTGTACCTGCCGCTGATGATGATCCCGTGGGCGATGGTGGCCTGGATCGGGTGGAAGCACGGCGCGTCCACGGTGACGTCGACCATTCCCGCGCTCGGGGTCAAGGGCGCGCGCTTCATGGGCATCGGCGAATTCCTCGGGCTGATCGGCTGGCCCAGCATCAACACCTTCATCGCCGCGATCTCGCTGACGCACGTGTTTCACGCGATGTTCGACTGGCCTGCCTATGGTTCGCCGGGTTCCACCTGGCCGCTGGTCGCCGGCATCCTCGTCACGGCGTTGCTGCAGGGCATCATCGTGTGCATCGGCCACAGTGCGATCAAGTACCTGGAATGGCTCGCCGTCGTGCTGCTGCTCGTTCTCGGCATCTGGGAAACGAAGGTCGTGCTCGAGCATTGGGACTACGACAAGATCGCCAACTTCACCCTGCCCGCGGCCCAGCATTCGCCGGCGTTCTACATCGATCTGGCGTTCGGTTTCTGCTGGGGCTGGGCGCAGATTTGCGACTTCTCGCGTTTCTCGAAGAGTTCCACCTCGGCCACCGTCGGCAGTTGGATCGGCGTGAACCTGGGGCAGGGGTGGTTCATGCTCGTCGGCGCGATCGGCGTCATCGGCGTCGTCCTCGAAACGGGCGTCTTCGATCCGAACAACGCAGACCCGAGCTCGACCATCGCTTCGCTCGGTCTGGGCATGGTGGCCTTCCTCGTGGTCTTCTTCGCCACGGTGAGCACCAACGTCACGGTTCTTTACGGCGCAGGCATGGGGCTGGTCGGCGCCGCCCGCACGTCGAATCCGCGCAAATTCCTGTACTTCATCGCGATCCTGCAGCTGGTGATGTGCTTCCTGCCGCTGGTGTTCGACAGCTTCATCCACTACTTCGAGTTCTTCCTCGGGATCGTGGGTGGCGTCTTCATCCCCTTGTGGACCCTCGTCGTACTCGATTATTTCGTGGTGCGGCGGGCGCGCGTGCGCGACGAGGATCTCTTTGCCGGCGAGGACCGTCTCGGGCGTACGCTGAGTGCCCTGGGTGACTGGAACATCTGCGGGTGGGTGGCAATGATCGCCGGACTGGCGGTGTTCTATCTGCTGCACTACGGGTTCAAGGAAATCGCCATCGTGACGACGGCCTCGCTGCCCGCCATTGCGATCACCGCGGTGACCTATCTGCTGCTGGTCGCCGTGAAGGGCGTCCCGGCGCAGTCGCGGGTAATGAAGCGCGCCTGAGCGGGATTGATTGACAGATACGGCCCGACACACGATTGCCGGCAGGGCAGGTGGTCGGGCCGGCACAAGGAGACGAATGAATGAAGAGTGTCCACATTTCCGAGCTCGCCTGGCCGGAATACGATGCCCGGGTCCGCGACGGCCGGACTCCGGTCTTGATCCCGGTCGGCGCGCTCGAACAGCACGGCCCCCACATGTCGATGAACCCCGACGTGCTGCTGCCCACGGCCATCTCGGAGCGGGTCGCCGATCGTATCGGCGGGCTCGTCGCCCCGCCCATCGCCTACGGCTACAAGTCGCAGCAGAAGAGCGGGGGCGGCAATCACATGCCGGGGACGACCAGTCTCGACGGCATGACGGTGACGTGCACGATCCGCGACGTGCTCAAGGAACTCGCACGGCATGGCGTGCGCCGCACCGTGCTGGTCAATGGGCATTACGAGAATTCCGCCTTCATCGTCGAAGGGGTCGATCTGGCGCAACGGGAATTGCGCTGGGACGGCATCCGCGATTTTTCCACGGTGGTCCTGTCGTATTGGGATTTCGTGACCCAGGACGCGATCGACGCGATCTATCAGGGCGAGTTTCCCGGCTGGGCGGTCGAGCACGGCGGCGTGCTGGAAACCTCGCTGATGCTTCATCTGCATCCGCAGCTCGTGGATATGGAAAAGGTCTGCGACCACGCGCCGGCGCAATTCCCGCCCTATGACTACTTCCCGATCAAACCCGAATGGACGCCCGCTTCGGGTTGTCTGTCGTCCGCGAAACGCGCCAGTGCGCAGCATGGAGAAACCTTGCTGAAGGTTTGCGTCGACGGCATCAGCACGGAATTGATGTCCGCCTTCGAGTAATCCCGCCGCGGCGCGCGCCCCGGCGTTGCCGCTGAATTGAAATCGGCCCTGTCTGCGTCATGCGACGACGCAGACAGGGCCGATTGCCGTTTACGTCCGATGCAATTTCTCTCTTCTTTCGCTGATTCACCGACGAGTCGCTGAATCGATTTGGTGTGCGCCTTTTCGACAATTAGTCCGATGTCGTCAGCACGACAAGGCTTGTCGATATCAGGAAATGCGTCGGGGCTGCGCATTTCCATACTTGCCTCCACCGGATCCAGAAAATTACAGCAACAAATAATTCGGATCGGGCAGGGTGCGCCGCAGGCGCCGGGCGACTCTCGTTTGATGAGGAGGGATGTGCGCAGATCGATTCGCGTGTCGGGCCAAAAAAATTCCGGATGGCCATCGAGAACTGCAAGAGCAGTCGTGCCACGGAAATCAAAACAATGAAATCACACCAAAGGAAAGCGAATGAAGAGCATTGGACGGAAATCCGGGACCGCCTTTATTGCGGGCTGCTGCGTTGCGCTGGGGATGGCTGCAGGGAAGAGCGCCTTCGCGACGGAAAGCTGGCAGAACACCAACGTGACCGTCGGATATACGACGGAATCGAAATTCGACCCCGTTTTCGGTACCGGCACCGCCGACAAGAAATTGACGACCGTGCGCCTCGAACATTTCGGCGTGCATGAATACGGCGACAACTATTTCTTCTTCGATACCTATCACGGCAAGGAAGTCGGCAGCTTTTTCGGATTTGGTGCAGGCTCCTTCGGCGAGCAGACCAAGGACCAGTACTTCGGCGTGTGGAATCCGCGCCTGAGCCTCTCCAAGATCACCGGCGCGAATCTCTCGTTCGGATTCATTTCGGATGTGAATCTCGCAGCGCGCCTCGAACGGGGCTCCTATGCGAACTTCCGTGCGAACAATTTCGGCATTGCCTTCGACCTGAAAGTGCCGGGTTTCAGTTTCTTCGAAACGGACCTCTACGCACGCAGCGCGAGGTTTACCGGCGACGGCGGAAAGGATATCCACACGCTGTTCTGGCGCACCTTCGCGATGCTGCCGTTCGAGGTCGCAGGGCTCAAGTTCACGTGGTCGCCGCTGTTGCTCGTGAATTTCAACAACAAGCAGCGCGACAACACCGTCTTCGTTCAGCCCGACCTGTGGCTGAAACTCAACAAGCATTTCGACGTTGGCTACCGCCACGAATACGCGACCTACAGCAAGACTGCAGGCGAGGGCGGCGGCACCTACTCGCGCACCACGCCGACGCTGCTGGTGCGCTGGAACTTCTGATTTCCCGCTGACCGCTATCGGCCGCCACCGCATTCAGGTTCGCGGCCGACCGCCAATGTTTTCCGAAGATTCGTCGTCTGGTCACGAGAGCTGCCTCAGCAGCCGCGGCCTGCCGATCCGTTCGTGCCAAAGGAGATCGAAATGAAAGAGGAAGACAAGAACCTGCAGTCTCCGTTCCGCCGTCGTTTTCTTCAGGGCAGCACCGCCCTGGCCGCGGGGAGTGCGCTGCCGCTTGCGCTGACGTCCGCAAACAGCTGGGCGCAGTCGTCGGGCGGCCAGCCGCGCACGCTGACGATGCTGGCGTGGTACGGGCACGCCGAGCCGGACGTCGTCGCGGAGTTCGAGGCGAAACACAACTGCAAGGTGAAGCCGAAGTACTACACGGGCGGCGACAACATGCTGGCGCTGATCTCGCAGTCGCCGGCCGGCACCTATGATCTGGTTCTGTCCGATGCGGAGTACGTGCCGCAGCTGCGCAAGGCCGGGTATCTCGAGCGCCTCGACGCGAAGGACTACGCGTTCGACGACTATTTCCCCGAGTTCCAGAAGTTCCCCGGGCATTGGGACGGCAACGACCTGTATGCGGTGATGGTCCGCTTCGGCTTCCTCGGCGTCGCGTACAACACGGATGCGGTGCCGGAGAGCAAGGCGCGCTCGTTCAAGGTGTACTGGGACCCGGCCTACAAGGGCAAGGTGGGGCATTTCGACTGGTATCTGCCCAACATGGGAGAGCTCAGCCTGTACGCCGGCCACAAGGCGCCCTACAAGCTGGAAGGTGATCAGTTCGCCAAGCTGAAGAGCGTGATGAAGTCGCTGCGTCCGCAGGTCGCCGGCTTCTTCGACTACGGCGGCACCTTCAGCGGCCTGAAGAACGGGCAGCTCCAGCTGGTGTGCGGCATCGGCGACTGGATCACCGGTACGCTGGCGCGCTCCGGGGCCAAGGTGAGTTCGGTCGTTCCCGATGAGGGCGGCCTGCAATGGACGGAGTCGTTGTCGATCGGCAAGGGCTCCCGCAACCGCGATCTCGCCAACGCCTTCATCCAGTACATCACCTCCGCGCAAGGGCAGGTGAAGTCCGCGAAGATGGCCGCGTATCCGGCGCTGATTCCGAACCGCAAGGGCTGGGAGCTGCTGGGGCAGAGTGACCCGGCCGAGGCGCGCCGCCAGGGCATGGTGCTGACGGGGCACAGCGTCATGGACGACATCCGCTCCGGGAAGATCGTCTTCCGCCAGCTGCCCGTGCAGCAAAGTATCGAGGACTGGAACGACTTCTGGTCCGAGTACAAGGAAAGAGCCTGAGCCTTCCCGCCACGCCGGGCGGGCCTCGTGCCCGTCCGGCGGCATTCCGGAGCCATCACCATGTCGTCCAATACCAGCCGTCGGCGGTGGCCGCTGCTGCTGCCACCCCTGCTGTGGCAGTTGACCTTCTTCCTGCTGCCGCTGCTTTTCCTTTTTGTCATCTCGTTCTGGAGTGTCGTCAATTTCCGGCTGGAACCGGACATGACCCTCAAGAACTGGGACTTCATGCTGAGCCGCAGTTCGTTCTGGTCGGCCTACGGCCATACCTGGGCCTTGGCCCTGGGGGCGGCGGTCGTCACGACCTGCTGTTCCTTTCCCGCCGCCTGCAGCCTGGCTTTCACAGTGTCGGAGCGCACGCGCAAGCTCGCGCTGATGTTCCTGGTGGTGCCGTTCTTCACCAGCTATCTCGTGCGCGTGTACTCGTGGCAGGCCTTCCTGTCCGACAACGGCATCGTCAATGCGCTGCTGTCGCTCGTGGGCCTGGACGGGCTGCCGATGCTCAATTCCGACTTCGGTTCGCTCGTCGGTTACGTGACGCTGGCGCTGCCGCTCGTGACGCTGGTGCAGACGATGGGGCTGGCGCAGATCGACCGCAATCTGATCGAGGCCGCGCATAACCTGCGCGCCGGGCCGGTGCGGACGCTGTTCGAGGTGATCATGCCGCTGGCGAAACCCTCGCTGGTCGTGGGAGCGCTCTTCGCGTTCATCCTCGCCTTCGGCGATTTCGTCGCGCCGACCTATCTCGGCGGGGGCGCTCCGCCGACGCTGAGCAACCTGATCATCGACACCACCAAGTCCGGCCAGCAGTGGCCGCGGGCGGCGGTGGTCGCGATCGTGATGATCCTCACCCTGGTCGTCACCTCCCTCGCGGCGGTGCGGCTCGCCTACGGGAGGCGCAAATGATGCTGAGACTCGGCCGTTGGTTCGGGTGGGCCTACACGGGCTACACCTTCCTTTTCATCCTGGCGCCGATCGCCGCCAGCCTCGTGTTCTCGTTCAACGCGGATCGCTTCCCGTCCTTGCCGCTGAAGGGATTCACGACGGAATGGTACGGCGGCACCTTCACCGATCCGCTGGTCATCGAGGCCTTCCAGCGCAGCGTGATGGTGTCGATCCCGGTGGCGCTGCTGTCGACGATCCTCGGCTTCTGCGCGGCCTACTGCGACTTCCGCTTCGATTTCCGCGGCAAGTCGCTGTTCAGCCTGCTGATGCTGCTGCCGCCGACGATCCCCGCGGTCATCATGGGCCTGGGGATGCTGTCCTACCTCTCGCGCATCAGCCTCGCCGGCGAGGTGTGGGCCGTGCTGATCAGCCATGTCGTGATCGCGCTGCCCTTCGCGATGGCGATGATCCGGCTGCGTCTGGCGCAGATGGACAGCGCGCTGGAGGAGGCCTCGTGGAACCTGCGGGCTTCGCCTGCGCAGACCCTGTGGTACGTCGTGCTCCCGTTCTGCAAGCAGAGCCTGGTCGCGGCCTTCCTGATCACCGCCGCGGTGTCGTTCGACGAGTTCGCCGTCGCGTGGTTCGTGTCGGGCCTGAACGAGACCGTTCCGGTGCGCGTGCTGGTGTTCCTGCAAGGGCAGGTCAGTCCGGTGATCAACGCGATCGGCACAGCGGTATTCACCTCCTCGATCTTCCTGGTCGCAATCGGAATGGCGTTTTCCGGAATGGGCAAGGCGAAACGCGCCGCCGCCGATAGCCCCGCCCAGCCGGCAGCAGGCGCGCTGGTCTCCAACAACGGTTTGTCTTTGTGAGAGTGATCATGACTGAAGCACTGGTAGAGATCGATCGCGTATCGAAGAGGTTCGGCGACTACACAGCGGTGACCGAGACCTCGTTCAGCATCGGGCAGGGCGAGTTCCTCGCGATCATGGGCTCGAGCGGCTGCGGCAAGACGACCATGCTGCGCATGCTGGCGGGGCTGGAGGAGCCGAGCGACGGAGAAATCCGCCTCGAAGGCCGCTCGCAGAACGGCCTGCCGGCATGGGGCCGGGACTTGCCGCTGGTGTGGCAGAGCCTCGCGCTCTTCCCCTTCCTGAGCGTGCTCGACAACGTCGGCTTCGGCCTGAAGATGCGCGGCGTCGCGAAGGTCGAGCGCGACCGGCGCTCGCTGGCGTGGCTGCACAAGCTCGAACTCGGGGAATTCGCGAGCCGCAACGTGATGCAGCTCTCGGGTGGTCAGCGCCAGCGGGTCGCGCTGGCGCGGGCGCTCGTCACGGAACCCAAGGTGCTGCTGCTCGACGAGCCGCTGAGCGCGCTCGACGCCCACCTCAGCGTGCGCATGCAGGCCTTGCTGCGCTCCCTGCAGCGCGAACTGGGGATCACCTTCGTGTATGTCACGCACAGCCAGACCGAAGCCTTCTCGATGGCAGACCGCGTCGTCATCATGAGTCGTGGCAAGGTGGAGCAGATCGGCTCACCGCAGGCGATCTACCGCCACCCGGCGAACCGTTTCGTCGCAGAGTTCATTGGCAACGTGACGATCCTGCGCGGCAGCGTCGCGGAAGTCGGGGAGCAGGCGGTGCGGCTGAACACGGCCACCGGCGCGATGAGCGTGTCGCGCGGCAATTTTGCGGGTTCGCACGGCGCGCCGGCGGATTTCTACGTCAATGCCGACCAGATCGCGATCGGCGACGAGCCACGGCACGAGAACCACGTGCGTGCGCGTTTCCTGAGCCACAAGTTCATCGGCAACATGGTGACGCTGTTCCTGGAGGTGCCCGGCATCGACGACGACCTCAAGGTCATTCTGCCCGAGAGGACCTACGACTGCCTCGGCATGCAGCCGGGCGACTCGGTCGTGGCGTCGTGGCCGGCCGCTGCGGCGCACTTTTTCGGTGGCGCCGCCTGAGCGCTGCGGGCCGCGTTCCGTGCGCATTTTCGCCGTCGTCGTTTTCACGCAAGCGAGCGTCGAAGTGCGGAAATTGCCGGCCCCACCCCTTCTTTAGCATGGACTCACGTTGCCGATGCGCGAAGTTCCAGGCGGCGGCGATGGTTTCCCGAACACCCCACAACAAACAGGAGCGGATGGACATGACGAATATGGTTACCGGCATTCAGTCGATCAAGGAGATGAAGGACCTGCTGCGTATCGAGAACGGCGAAAAGGTGAAGCACACCTTCTCCGAGCAGGAGTTCCACAACCGTCAGGCGAAGCTGCGCGCCTACATGGCGGCCAACGACATCGACGCGGTGCTATTCACGTCGATGCACAACATCAACTACTACAGCGACTTCCTGTACTGCTCCTTCGGTCGCCCCTACGGCCTCGTCGTGACGCAGGAGAAGGTCGTTTCGATCAGCGCCAACATCGACGGCGGCCAGCCGTGGCGTCGCACCGTGGGCGATTACAACGTCGTCTACACCGACTGGCGCCGCGACAACTACTTCCGCGCGATCCAGCAGGAGATCCCCAACAAGGGTCGCGTCGGCGTCGAGTACGACCACATCCCGGTCGATCGCCTGGAGAAGCTGAAGGCGGCGTTGCCGGCGGTCGCGCTGACCGACATCGGCGCGCCGACGATGCGCATGCGCATGGTCAAGTCGGCCGAGGAAATCGCGCTGATTCGCCACGGCGCGCAGGTGTGCGACGTCGGCGGTGCGGCGCTCGCGGCGGCGGTGCATGAAGGCGTGCCCGAGCATGAAGTCGCACTCGCCTCGACGCAGGCGATGGTGCGCGAGATCGCCAAGCGCTTCCCTGACTCGGAGCTGATGGACACCTGGACCTGGTTCCAGTCCGGCATCAACACCGATGGCGCGCACAACCCGGTGACGACCCGCAAGGTGCAGAAGGGCGACATCCTGTCGCTGAACTGCTTCTCGATGATCTCCGGTTACTACACGGCGCTCGAGCGCACGATGTTCTACGATCATTGTGACGACGCATCGCTCAAGGCGTGGGAAGTGAACGTCAAGGTGCATGAGGCCGGCCTCAAGCTCGTGAAGCCGGGCGTTCGCTGCTGCGACGTCGCCGCGCAGTTGAACGAAATTTTCGCCGAGCACGGCCTGCTGCAGTACCGCACCTTCGGCTACGGCCACTCCTTCGGCGTGCTGTCGCACTACTATGGCCGCGAGGCGGGTCTCGAATTCCGCGAGGACATCGAGACGGTGCTCGAGCCGAACATGGTCGTATCGATCGAGCCGATGATCATGCTGCCGCAAGGCATGCCTGGCGCGGGCGGTTATCGCGAGCACGACATCCTCGTCGTGACCGAGAACGGCGCCGACAACATTACCGGCTTCAAGTACGGGCCGGAGCACAACATCATCCGTCGTTAAGTCGACGGAAACCGGCCTGCCGCGCCCGCGGCAGGCCGCCAAAACAAATGACTGCCCCGCAAGAGGGCGGCGATCACACCGGAGACACGTTCATGAAAAAAAGCCGCAGGGTCTCGTCCTAGAGTCCCCTTCGCGTCGATTCCCAAGAGGTCGCTGACGACCCGCTTTCCGTGCCGCACAACCGCGGCAGGGCCGACGCTGCCTGATCACCCGGATTCAACCTTCCGCGCGCCCGTGCCTTTCGGGCCCGCCGTGGCTTGCCGTGCGCGTCGGACGGATTCACACCTGGTTTCGTGGAGACAAAATGAATACACAACAAGCCGTACTGAGCGGGTTCGCCGTGGATAGCGAACAGCGCCTCGTACGTCGCGCCGCCGCCGGAAGCTTCATCGGCAATTTCGTCGAATGGTTCGACTACGCGGCCTATGGCTATCTCGCCACCATCATCGCGGCGGTGTTCTTTCCGAGCGAGGACCGCGCGACGGCATTGATGTCGACCTTCGCCGTGTTCGCGATTTCGTTCTTCGTGCGCCCGATCGGCGGGGTGATCTGGGGCCACATCGGCGATCGCATCGGTCGTCGCGATGCGCTCTCGCTGTCGATCCTGATCATGTCCGGATCGACCTTCCTGATCGCCTTCCTGCCCAGTTACGAGATGGTCGGCATCTGGGCCCCGATTCTCCTGCTGCTCGTCCGCCTGGTGCAGGGGTTTTCGGCCTCGGGTGAATACGCCGGCGCGTCGGCCTTCATCGCGGAGTACGCGCCGCCAAAGAAGCGCGGTTTGTACACCAGCCTGGTCCCGGCCAGCACGGCGGCCGGGCTGCTGTTCGGCTCGCTGCTCGTTGCATGGATGCATACGGTGCTGACGACCGAGGACATGCACTCGTGGGGCTGGCGCTTGCCCTTCCTGCTCGCCGCGCCCTTCGGCCTGATCGGCCGCTGGATCCGCACCAACCTCGAGGACACGCCGGCGTTCCGCGCGATGGAATCGAAGCATGCGCACAAGGAGGCCGCGCCGATCGGACTGTTGCTCACCCGCTACCGCCGGACGGTGCTCGTCGCGCTCGGCGTTTCCAGCCTGAACGCGGTCGGTTTCTACGTGCTGCTGTCCTACATGCCGACCTATCTGAGCACGGAGCAGGGACTGAGCGAGGCGGCGTCCTTCCGGGCAGCAACGATCTCGCTGATGGCCTACATCGGGTTCATCTTCCTGATGGGCAAGCTCTCCGACATGTTCGGGCGCAAGACGATGCTGGTCTTCGCGTCGGTGAGTTTCATGGCCATGAGCGTCACGCTGTTCGAGGCGCTGCCGGGTGCCAGCTTCGAGATGATGCTGGCTATCCAGATCATGTTCGGGCTCTTGCTCGCGATGAACGACGGCACCCTCGCGTGCTTCCTCGCCGAGAGCTTCCCGACCTCGGTGCGCTACAGCGGTTTCGCGTTGAGCTTCAACCTTGCGAACACGCTTTTCGGCGGCACCGCCCCGTTCATCTGCACGTGGCTGATCAAGAACACCGGCAACCCGTTCGCGCCGGCCTGGTACCTGGTCGCCGCCGCGGCCGTGTCGCTGGTCGCGATCCTCGCAACGCGCGCACACTCGGGCGAGGATTTCATCGACGCGAGAAGCTGAGCGGGAATCGCGTCGCTGCCGGACCAGCGCCCGTCGCGGGCCGGCAAGCGACGCGCGCAGGGCAGGGCATCGAACAGCGCGCGCTCGCCGACCTGGTCATGTGATTGCCGCCCGAGATACGCGATACGGAGGTGGTGAAGCGTGCAGTGCCTACTTCTCCGGCAGGGTCTGCGCCACCGCAAGCAGATCGGCGAGCGTCGTGTCGGGCAGCGTGATCAGCGAGATCATCGGGATGCCGGGCTGGCCGAAGCGGGCCTTGTGCATGAACTCCCACGGATTCTCGCGCGCGATGGTGCCGACGTACTCCGGATCCTCGGGCGTCCGGAAGTTCAGCGTCTTGCCATCGAAGCCGTGGCACACCGCGCAGATGGTCTGGTAGGTCGGCGCGCCGCGGCCCGGTTCGCCGCGCGACTTTCGCGTCGCCCGATCGATGTGCTGGTCCATGTCGATCTGCCCGAGGCTCACGAAGAGCGCAATTTTCTCCATCTCGCCGCGGCCGATCATCGCCTCCGTATAGCGGTGATTGTCATCGCTGATGATCTTGAGGATCGCCTTCGGATCGGCGCCGACCATCCCGCGCAGGCCCTTGATGCCGGTGTGGTGGGAGCCCTTGCCGTAGGCGCCGTCCGCGCCCTTGTAGTCCCAGCCGTGGCACTCCTTGCAGCGCCAGGTCGCCGAGCCCTTCTGCTTTCCGCTGGCGGGATAGGCCGGATGCGTCGTGTCCGGCAGTTCCTTGCCAAGTACCTTGCCCCAGTCGTCGTAGAGTTGCCCGCCGCGCGCGATGTCCCACACCTGGCTGCGTGCTTGCTCCGAATCGGCGGAGGTGGACATTGGAGCGACCAGCACGGCTGTGGCGGCCAGCCCGCGCATGATGCCTACGGCGAGTCCTGATTGGTGTCGGCTCATATTCCCCTCCAAGGATTATGGTCATGATGCAAACGACACACGTCACTAATCATTTCTAGCACGCGGACCGGTGGGAAGACAGAAGCGTGTCCTTACGATGAGCGACCGGATCCAGAGACTGTCCGAATGGGGTGGGGCGCGACATCACCCGGTTAGCGGTTGCGCGACCTGTTCACAGGCGTTTGGCCGAGCACCGCAATCCGGTGGCGATGGCCTCGACGACACCACCGTGTGAGTCCGCCGGCAGGCGCTTGCCGTGGCGCTGTTGACGATGGGGGCGCTGATTACGCTGCGCTTTCGCCGGCAGGTGCTGACGCGCAGGTGATTGAAGGGGCATCTTCGGCGATGTCGTCGAGGAAGAGAAGGTCGGCGCGCGCGAAGGCCAGGACCAGAGTTGCCAGGGCAGGGTAGAAATCGAAGCGCGGCTTGACCTCTTGGCAGCGTTCAGTGAACCGGGGTAACCAGTCGAGCAGGCCGGCGCGAAGGAGGGCAGCCTGATCGCGCGCGGCCGCTCCCATATCCTGCGCACCGGATTGTTGCTCTGCGAAATGCGCCAGGACCGCCAGCAGGACGGCAAGGTGGTCCGCAGGTTCGCGGAAGTCCGGCTGGATTGCCAGCGCGCGGGATGCGAGAAACTCCCGCATCCTTGTTTCCGTGGCGCTGTAGAACGTAGCAGTGGAACCTTCGCCCTCGTAGGCCGAAGCATAGGGCAGCGCCCCGGCCCGCGCGTCGAGCAGGAAGAGTTGTGCGAAATCCGCGGCCAGTTCGAGGCGCGCCAGCGTGATATCGCGAAGAGATTTCACTGCCGCGTCCAATCGGCCGACTTCGTCCGCCAGCCCCAGCTCCGTCAGCCCCACGAAGGGCTCGAAGGGGCCCTCCGCGAAGTAGCGCTTGAACATGGTTTCAGGAACCTCTTCCGCGTAAAGCGCGGAGAACCATCCGTACAGGCGGCGGCGCTGGGAACTCGTGAGCGCCCACTCAGCCGGAGTGATTTTCGGTTGTTGGGGGGCGGTCATGAGGACTTGACCTCCCGACCGTCGAGATCGACCTCGATCGGTCCGCCGAAAGCGGTTACCCGAGGTGGGGTTCCCACGAACTTCTCGATCTGCACGAGGCACGTGTTCGCGCTGGTGGCCTGGGCGAGGCTGGAACTACCGATGTCGAGCGTCAGCGTGTTCGGGTCGCCGTAGGTATCGAGCGCGCCGATTTCCGGTCCGGTGGGGCCGTACCACGCGCCCTCCTGGATGCGCACGACGCCCGGGGGGAAGTTGTCGGAAACGTGTGCCCCCGCCAGCAACTGGCCGCGGTCGTTGAATACGCGCACCAGGTCGCCGTGCTTGATGCCACGTGCCGCGGCGTCCTGCGGGCCGATGAATACCGGCTCGCGGCCCTGGATGGCATACGTGCTGCGTAGGGGTTCGGACTCGCACAACTGGGAATGCAGGCGCTTGTCCGGATGCACCGATTGCAGCCACAGCGGGAAGCGGTCGGAGCGCGGGCCGCCATGCGAGCGCTCGGTCTTTTCCATCCATACCGGGTGTCCCTTGCAGTCCGCGTAACCGTAGCGCTCGATCTTGCGGCTGAAGATCTCGATGAAACCCGAGGGGGTGCCGAGCGCATTCACCTCGGCGTCGTCGCGGAAGTCCGCGTGGCGAACCCAGGGTTTGCCTTCCGGAAAGAGCACGTAGCCCTTCTTCCAGAACTCGGCGAACGGCGGCATCGCGATGTCCTTGCGGCCGTTCTCCTTGCGGCAGTCCTCGTAGAGCTTTTCCACCCACTGCATTTCGTCCATGCCGCGCGTGTACTCGGCATCGCGGTTGAAGCGACGGGTGAGCCCGCGGAAGATGTCGAAATCCGTACGGGAGTGGAACAGCGGGTCGATGAGCTTTTGCATCGCGATCACGCCGCGATTGCTGTAGGAGCCGTAGCCGTCGATGTCGTTGCGCTCGTAGGGGGTGCAGGCCGGCAGCACGATGTCGGCGAAGCGGCAGGTGGCGGTCCAGTTGTAGTCGATCGCGACCACGGTCTCAAGCTTGCGCCAGGCTTCCTTCATGCGGTTGCGCTGCTGCTGGCGGTGCCACTGGTTGCAGCCGGAGAAGATCGCCATCTTGTAGGGCGGCAGCTTGACCTTGCCGCCGTTGAAGTCGATTTCCTTCCCCGGTTCGAGCAAGGCGTCGATGACACGCGCAATCGGCAGCACCGAGCTGTAGCCCTTGAAGTCGGTGTTGTCGTGCTTGGGCTTGCGGCCCGGGTCGACGTTGAGTGGAAATGCTCCCGGCATGGCGGCGCCGGACGAGGACACCCCGACCGAGCTGTAGTGGTGCGCGTAGCTGACCCCGCCGCCGGGAAGGCCGATCTGGCCCAGCATTGCTGCCAGCACGGCGGCCATCCAGTAGGGTTGCTCGCCGTGCTGCTGGCGCTGGACGGCCCACCCGAAGATGAGTTGCGTACGGTGCTTCGCCATCAGGCGGGCAAGCTCGCGGATGCGCTTCGCCGGCACGCCGCAGATTTTTTCCGCCCATTCCGGCGACTTCTCGATCCGGTCCTCGGTCTTGCCTTCCAGATACGGCAGGAAACGGTCGAAGCCGAGGGTATAGGTGTCGAGGAAGGCCTTGTCATGGAGGCCTTCCTTCACCAGCGTATGGGCAATTGCCAGCATCAGCGGTACGTCGGTCATGGGGTTGACGTACTGGTGCTCGGCGCCCAGGTAATTCAGCGTCTTGCTCTTGACCGGGTCGATGCAGATGACCTGCACGGATTTGTCGGCGATCTTCTGCTTGAGCTGCTCGTAATACGCGTAGGCCTCGTGGGTCTCGGTGTTCCACCCCACCTGCAGGTTTTTGATCGGGTCGTTGGCCCAGAAGACGATCAGCTTGCTTTCGCGCAGGATCACATCCCACGATGTTCCCTGGGAATACACCTCGGTTGAACCGAGCACGTAAGGCAGGATGGTCTGGCCGGCGCCGGTCGAATAGTCGCCTGCCGTGCCCACACTGCGCCCGTGCATGCCGATGCCCCGCACCATGTGGTTGCCGCAGCTATGGACTTGCCCGACCGAACGCCAGCCCACACCGGCGGTGTGCAGGGCCCACGGACCGTGATCCTTCTGGATGCGTTCGAGTTCTTCGTAGAAAAGGTCTAGCGCCTCATCCCAGCTCACGCGCACGAACCGGTTGTCGCCGCGCTGGCTGGTATCGCTGAGGTGGCGCTTGCGGTACCAGTCGAGTCGTACCATCGGGTAGCGGACGCGGGACGAGCTGTAGATCAGGCCGGTAATGCCCTGGATCATCTCCGTCGGGTGCTTGTCGTGCTCGAAGGGGCGGATCTCCACCACGCGGTCGCCGACCACTTTGGCGCGGATCGCGCCGAAGTGCGAACCGGTGATCTTCCACGTGGTGATGTCGTCACTGACGCTTGCCCCGTTGCCGGCTGCAAGGGCGGAGCCGGCGGTGAGCAGGCCCGGCGCCACGAGCGCGCCGCCTGTCATCGCTGCCATCGCCTTGAGGAAACCTCGCCTAGAGTAATTCATGTTGTTCACTCCTGATCAGGGACGAGCCGTCTGCAGCGAACTTTCCGGCGATCCGCCACCGTGCTGCGTCTTGCTGAAGTCGGAAGAATGCGTTTGCAGGTACTTGAGGACCACGCGAGCCGTGTCGTCATCCATGTTCGTGAAGCCGACCATGCCGCCGAACAGTCCCGGCCAGGTGTTGGTGTCGAAGTGTGCTTCCTCGGGCTGGCGGTGGCAGACGCTGCAGCTGGTGCTGTAGCTGGCGCGGGCGATCGTCCAGATCGGTTCGACGCTGTCGAGCACGCTGCCCTTGCGCATCCACGCGGTCGCTGTGACCTGCTGCCATTCCAGGCCGGTCAGCGGGTCTTCCCGCGTGTCGAGCACCTTGACCAGATCCGCATCCTTCGCGACTTCCTTGTCGAGAATCGCACTGGTGATGTTGAGGCCGAATTGGCCATACCAGACCCGGCCGTAGCCTTTGTTCTTGCGCCACAGGGCCAATTCGACGCGCTGCGCCTCGCCCTTGGTTTCAAGCACCTTGACCTGCGTGGCGACCTCGATCGAGCCGATACGCTTGCTCAGAATGTCGTCGGCATACAGGTCCTGCGGGACGACCAGGTAATAGGATTTGCCGGCATCTATGCTCTGGCCGGCTGCCGAAGATACCAGGGTGTCGAAAGCCGGATTGCGTGCGCCCTTCATCTCGGGCAACTGGTGCGCGATGCCCTTGTGACAATCGACGCAACTCTGATTGCGCGTGGCCGCGTTGCGCATTGCGACCTGGGAGGTCGGCCGCATCTTGTCAAAGTCCATGTCCTTGTAGTCGTGGCAGGCGCGACATTCCTTCGAGCCGTTTGCGGCAAAACGCGCCCATTCGCGCTGAGCCAGCACGATGCGGTGCTCTTTGAATTTCTCGCGGGTGCCGATGGTGCCGACGAGATGTCCCCACACCTCCCGGCTCGCCTGCATCTTGCGCGCGATCTTGTCGGTGAAGTTGTGCGGCACGTGGCAGTCCGGGCAACGTGCGCGGACACCGCTGCGGTTGTTCCAGTGCACCGTCTTTTGCAGTTCAGGCAGCAGGTTGTCATGCATCGTGTGACAACCGATGCAGAACTCTTCCTTGTTGGTCGCTTCCATCGCGGTGTTGAACCCGTGCCACGACCCCGCGCCGGCTATGAACCCCCCGGTGACGAGTACCCCAAGTCCGATCCTGACGGAGGGCTTGAGGAACAGATCCTTGATGCGCCCGATTAGTCTTTTCATTCCATCGCTCCTGCTTATTGTCCGATCCAGTGTCAGGCGCGCCGTGAGGGTGGCGTGCCGCGTGCCGACGAATCAGGACGGCGGGCCGAAGAACAAGATCTGAAGGAACCACACCACGAAGCCATACGCGGCGATCACCAGCGTCATGGCGAGCGGCAGGCCGACGAAAGCCAGCAGCAGGAACGCGGGCCACTCGCTCTTTCGTGCGGGAGCATCCGTGCCGGGCGGGGAGGAACTGCCACTTGATCGATTGTTCACGTCTTGATCTCCGTAGATGTGCCCGAAGAGCAGGTCCGTCATTTCGCATTTACTCGTCATTGAAATGGCTGCCTGCTGTCCTGTCGCCGCCCAGTTCCCGGGGCCATGTGTTTGCAGGGTAGTTGGAGTCGACAAAGAAATCATGACCGAATGATAGGGATCGGGTGTTAACCCAGTGCTTTCTTTTGTGAATGGAGGCGGTAGAAGTGTTAATGGGGCCGTTAACGTTCTCGTGCCTATGGATTTGGCATGGAAAGCGTGCGAAGGCAATGAAAATGAAATTTCGTCCGTCCTGCGCGTGTAATTCCGCCTTTTCCGGTCGCCATGCCCTGGACCACGTCGCCCCGTCGGTCCGTATCAAGCAAACGCGTGACGGATACAGGCAAAAGTGCGGCGGGGGAACTTCCTAACATCTCCTCCCATGAAGCCGCCATCCGTTGCGGCCGCTGTCGGCGACGACAGTCCCAACCCGAGGAGACAAATGCCCATGTTCGCAATGACCGACCGCATCGCCGATTTCGACGACGAGCTGAAAGCGGCGATGGATGCCGAGTTCGAGCGCCAGGAGTCGCACATCGAGCTGATCGCATCCGAGAACTACACCAGCCCGCGCGTGCTGGAGGCGCAGGGCAGCGTGCTCACCAACAAGTACGCCGAGGGCTACCCCGCGAAGCGCTACTACGGGGGCTGCGAGCATGTGGATGTGGTGGAGCAGCTGGCAATCGATCGCGCGAAACTGCTCTTCGGCGCGGATTACGTGAATGTGCAGCCGCACTCGGGCTCGCAGGCGAACGCGGCGGTGTATATGGCGCTGCTCGAACCGCACGACACGGTGCTGGGCATGAGCCTCGCGCACGGCGGCCACCTGACCCACGGCGCGAAGGTGAACTTCTCCGGCAAGATCTACAACGCGGTGCAGTACGGCCTCGACGAGGCGACCGGCGAGATCGACTACGCCCAGGTCGAGGCGCTTGCCCTCGAGCACAAGCCGAAGATGATCGTCGCGGGCTTCTCCGCCTACTCGCGCGTGGTCGACTGGAAGCGCTTCCGCGAGATCGCGGACAAGGTCGGGGCAAAGCTCTTTGTCGATATGGCCCACGTCGCGGGACTGGTGGCCGCGGGCGTGTATCCCAACCCCATCCCCTTCGCCGATGTCGTCACGACGACCACCCACAAGACCCTGCGCGGCCCGCGCGGCGGCCTGATCCTCGCGCGCTCCAATCCGGAGCTGGAGAAGAAGCTCAACTCGGTCGTCTTCCCCGGCATCCAGGGCGGCCCGCTGATGCACGTCATCGCCGCCAAGGCCGTCGCGCTCAAGGAGGCGCTGCAGCCCGAGTTCCGCGCCTACCAGCAGCAGGTGGTCAAGAACGCGCGGGCGATGGCCGGCGTGTTCATCGAGCGCGGCTACAAGATCGTCTCCGGCGGCACGGATGATCACCTCTTCCTCGTCGATCTGGTCGACAAGGGCCTCACCGGCAAGCAAGCCGATGCGGCGCTGGGCGCGGCGAACATCACGGTGAACAAGAATGCGGTGCCCAACGATCCGCAATCGCCCTTCGTCACCAGCGGCATCCGTATCGGCACGCCGGCGATCACCACGCGCGGCTTCAAGGAGGCCGAAGCGAAGGAGCTCACGAACTGGATCTGCGACGTGCTCGATCACATCGACGACCAGACCGTGATCGCCGCGGTGCGCGAGAAGGCGAAGGCCTTGTGCGCGCGCTTCCCGGTCTATCCGGCCAGCCGCTGAGACGCCACAGGAGCGACACGCCATGGCGATCAGCGTATTCGAGATGTTCAAGGTCGGCATCGGCCCGTCCAGTTCCCACACCGTGGGACCCATGCGTGCCGCCCTGACTTTCGCGTCCGGCCTCAAGGACGACGGGCTGCTGGCGCGCGTGCGGCGGGTGAAGGCCGAGCTCTACGGCTCGCTCGGCGCGACGGGCAAGGGCCACGGCAGCGACACGGCCGTGCTGCTGGGGCTGGAAGGAGAGGCCCCGGATCTCATCGACCCCGATACGGTCGAGGCGCGCCTCGTGCGCATCCGCGAGGCCAAGCGCCTGTCCGTGATGGGGCTGCATCCGGTTGCATATTGCGAGAAGACCGACCTCGTCTTCCTGCGCCGCCAGACGCTGCCCTACCACCCCAACGGCATGCGCTTGACGGCCTACGGCGAGGGCGATGTCGAGCTCGTGAGCCGGGTCTATTACTCGGTCGGCGGCGGCTTCGTCGTGAATGAGGCAGCCGCCGGCGCCGACCGCATCGTCGAGGACCGCACCGAGTTGCCGTATCCCTTCCACAGCGCCGACCAGCTGCTCACCCAGTGCGCGGTGAACGAGCTCTCGATCAGCCAGCTGATGCTGGAGAACGAGAAGGCCTGGCGCAGCGAAGCCGAGACGAGGAACGGCTTGCTGCACATCTGGAAGGTGATGCAGGCCTGCGTGCGGCGCGGCTGCGAGATCGAAGGGACGTTGCCCGGTGGCATGAAGGTGAAGCGCCGCGCCGCCGAGATGCACCGCAAGCTTTCGGGCACCCCCGAAGCCAGCCTGCGCGATCCGCTCACGACGATGGACTGGGTGAACCTCTACGCGCTGGCGGTGAACGAGGAGAACGCGGCGGGCGGGCGCATCGTCACCGCGCCGACCAACGGCGCGGCCGGGATCATCCCCGCGGTGCTGCATTACTACTACCGCTTCATCCCCGGCGCGACCGAGGACGGCGTCGTGCGCTTCCTGCTCACGGCCGCGGCGATCGGCATCCTCTTCAAGGAAAACGCTTCCATCTCCGGTGCCGAAGTCGGCTGCCAGGGCGAAGTCGGCGTCGCCTGCTCGATGGCGGCCGGGGCGCTTACCGAAGTCATGGGCGGCACGCCGGAGCAGGTCGAGAACGCCGCCGAGATCGGCATGGAGCACAACCTCGGGCTCACCTGCGACCCCGTCGGCGGGCTGGTGCAGGTGCCGTGCATCGAGCGCAACGCGATGGGCTCGATCAAGGCGATCAACGCCGCACGCATGGCATTGCGTGGCGACGGCAAGCACTTCGTGTCGCTCGACAAGGTGATCAAGACCATGCGCGACACCGGGCGCGACATGAAGGACAAGTACAAGGAAACCTCGCGCGGCGGGCTGGCCGTGAATGTCATCGAGTGCTGAAGATCAGGAGAACAGAGTCATGCAACATTACTCAGGATTCGGGCTCGTCAAGCACGCGCTCACCTACCACGAGAACTGGCAGCGGGCGTGGCGCAACCCGACGCCCAAAAAGAAGTACGACATCATCGTCGTCGGCGGCGGCGGCCACGGGCTCGCCACCGCGTACTACCTCGCCAAGGAACACGGCATCACCAACGTCGCGGTGGTCGAGAAGGGCTGGCTGGGCGGGGGCAACACCGCGCGCAACACCACCATCGTGCGCTCGAACTACCTGTGGGACGAGGCCGCGTGGCTGTACGAGCACGCGATGAAGCTGTGGGAAGGCCTGTCGCAGGATCTGAACTACAACGTGATGTACTCCCAGCGCGGCGTCATGAACCTGGGGCACACGCTGCAGGACATGCGCGACATCCATCGGCGTGTGAACGCCAACCGTCTCAACGGCATCGACGGCGAGGTGCTGGATGTGAAGCAGATCCAGGAGATCGTGCCGATCATGGACTGCTCGAAGAACACGCGCTACCCGATCATGGGCGCCTCGTGGCAGCCGCGCGGCGGCGTCGCGCGTCACGACGCGGTGGCCTGGGGCTTCGCGCGCGGCGCCGATGCGCTGGGCGTCGACATGCTGCAGCAGACCGAAGTCACCGGCATCCGTAAGAGCGGCAACAAGGTGCTGGGCGTCGAGACCAACCGTGGCTTCATCGCCGCCGACACGGTGGGCGTGGTCACCGCCGGCAACTCCGGCGTGCTCGCGAAGATGGCCGGCTTCCAGCTGCCGATCGAATCGCACCCGCTGCAGGCGCTGGTGTCCGAGCCGATGAAACCCATCCTCGACACCGTCGTGATGTCGAACAAGGTGCACGGCTACGTGAGCCAGTCCGACAAGGGCGACCTCGTCATCGGCGCGGGCATCGACGGCTACAACGGCTACGGCCAGCGCGGCAGCTACTCGACCATCGAGCACACGCTGCAGGCCATCGTCGAGCTCTTCCCGATGTTCTCGCGCGTGCGCATGAACCGGCAGTGGGGCGGCATCGTCGATACCTGCCCGGACGCGTGCCCGATCATCTCCGCGACGCCGGTCGGCGGCCTGTTCTTCAACTGCGGTTGGGGCACCGGCGGCTTCAAGGCGACCCCGGGCTCGGGCAACGTGTTCGCGGCGACCCTCGCCGCCGGCAAGCCGCACCCGCTCGCCGCGCCGTTCTCGATCGACCGCTTCATCTCCGGAAAACTCATCGACGAGCACGGCGCCGCGGGCGTCGCGCACTGACAGGAGCTGCACATCATGCTGCACATCTACTGCCCGCACTGCGCGGAATACCGCGAAGAGGAAGAGTTCCGCCCGAAGGGCGAGGCGCACATCGCGCGCCCCGTGGCGCCCGAATCGACCAGTGACGAGGACTGGGGCAACTACCTCTTCTTCCGCAAGAACCCGCGCGGCCTGCACCACGAGCTGTGGTACCACGCCGCCGGCTGCCGCAAGTTCTTCAACGCCACGCGCGACACCGTGAGCTACCAGATCCTCGAAACCTACAAGGTCGGCCAGAAGCCATCCATGGTCGCCGGCCAGTCCGCAGACAAGGGGGCGTCAAAATGAGCCAGAGCAATCGACTGGGAACCGGGGGCCGCATCGACCGCAGCCGCCCGCTGCGCTTCACCTTCAACGGCGTCGACTACCAGGGCTTCGCCGGCGACACGCTCGCGTCCGCCTTGCTCGCCAACGGCGTCGATGTCGTCAACCGCAGCTTCAAGTATTCGCGGCCGCGCGGCATCGTCGCCGCCGGCGCCGAGGAGCCGAATGCGATCGTGCAGCTTGGCGCGACCGAAGCCGGCCAGGTGCCCAACGTGCGTGCAACGCAGCAGGCGCTCTACGGCGGGCTCGTCGCCGCGAGCACCAATGGCTGGCCCAATGTCGACCGCGACCTGATGGGCGTGATCGGCGGCATCGGTGGTCGCTTTATGCCGCCGGGCTTCTACTACAAGACCTTCATGTCGCCGGCGTCGATGTGGCCGAAGTACGAGAAGTACATCCGCAAGGCGGCGGGTCTCGGGCGCGTGCCGAAGGAGAAGGACCCCGACCTCTACGACCACATCAACCGCCACTGCGACGTGCTGGTGATCGGCGCGGGCCCGGCGGGTCTCGCCGCGGCGCTGGCGGCGGCGCGTTCCGGCGCACGCGTGATCCTGTGCGACGAGCAGGAGGAGATGGGCGGATCGCTGCTCGATTCGCGCGAACTCATCGACGGCCGGCCGGCCTCGGCCTGGGCGGCTGCCGTGCTCGCCGAACTGGCGACCCTGCCCGAAGTGCTGGTGCTGCCGCGCACCACCGCCAACGGCTACCACGACCACAACTTCGTGACGCTGCACGAGCGTCGCACCGAGCATCTCGCCGACCTCGCGCCCAGCATCAACGGCCGCCGCCAGGTGCGTGCGCGCCTGCACCGCGTGCGCGCCGGCGAAGTCATCCTCGCGACCGGCACGCACGAGCGTCCGCTGGTGTTCTCGAACAACGACGTGCCGGGCAGTCTCGTCGCGGGCGCCGTGTCGACCTACATCCGCCGCTACGCGGTCGCGCCGGGCCGCCGCCTGGTGCTATCGACCTCGAACGACCACGCCTACCGCGCCGCGCTCGACTGGATCGATGCCGGCCGCGAGGTGGTCGCGATCGTCGATGCGCGCGAGCATCCCGAGGGCGACCTCGTCAATGAGGCGCGTGCGCGCAACATCCGCATCATCCCCGGCTCCGCGGTGATCGAGGCGCAGGGCAAGAAGCGTGTCAGCGGTGCGTTGGTCGCCCGCATCGACATCGGCGGCTTCCGCGTCGCGGGCCGTGTCGAGACGCTCGCCTGCGACACCATCGCCACCTCCGGCGGCTACAGCCCGGTCGTGCATCTCGCGGCGCACACCGGCGCGCGCCCCGAGTGGCGCGACGACATCCTCGGCTTCGTGCCCGGCAAGGTGCCCGGCATGACCCCGGTGGGCGGCGTGCATGGCAAGGGCGCGCTTCCTGACGCCCTGGCCGACGGTGCCGCCGCGGGTGCCGCGGCCGCGCAGCGCACCGGCTTCAAGGCCGAGGCGCCCGCGCTGCCCAAGGTCGCCAAGCTGCGCGAAGGCAAGGCGGTGGCGCTCTACCAGGTGCCGCACGTCAAACCCGCGATGCGCGCGCCCAAGCAGTTCGTCGACCCGCAGAACGACGTCACCGCCGCCGGCATCGAGCTTGCCACGCGCGAAGGCTTCGAGTCGATCGAGCACGTCAAGCGCTACACCGGCATGGGCTTCGGCACCGACCAGGGCAAGCTCGGCAACATCAACGGCATGGCCATCGCGGCGCGCTGCCTGAAGCAGACGATCCCGCAGACCGGCACCACGGTCTTTCGCCCGAACTACACGCCGATCACCTTCGGCGCGATCGCCGGCCGCCACTGCCGCGAGTTCTTCGATCCCCGTCGCTACACCGCGCTGCATGCGTGGCACGTCGAGCACGGCGCGAAGTTCGAGGAAGTGGGCCAGTGGATGCGCCCGTGGTACTTCCCGCGCGGCAACGAGACCATGCACGAGGCGGTGCAGCGCGAATGCCGCGCCGTGCGCGAAGGCGTCGGCATCCTCGACGCCTCGACGCTGGGCAAGATCGAGATCCAGGGCAAGGACGCCCGCGAGTTCCTCAACCGCATCTACACCAACGCCTGGACCAAGCTCGACGTCGGCAAGGCACGCTACGGCCTCATGTGCAAGGACGACGGCATGGTGATGGACGACGGCGTCACCGCCTGCCTCGCCGAGAACCACTTCCACATGACCACCACGACCGGTGGCGCCGCGGCGGTGCTCGACTGGATGGAGCTGTGGCACCAGACCGAGTGGCCGGAGCTGGAGGTGTATTTCAACTCCGTGACCGACCATTGGGCGGCGATGGCGATCAACGGACCGAACGCGCGCAAGCTCCTCGCGGAGCTCACCGACGACATCGACCTCTCGGGCGAGAACTTCAAGTTCATGGACATGCGCGAAGGCACGGTCGCCGGCGTTCCGGCCCGCGTCTATCGCATCTCCTTCACCGGCGAGCTGTCGTACGAGATCAACGTGCAGGCGAACCATGCGATGCACGTGTGGAAGGCGCTGTTCGAGAAGGGCGAGAAGTATGGATTGACGCCCTACGGCACCGAAACCATGCACGTGCTGCGCGCCGAGAAGGGCTTCATCATCGTCGGCCAGGAAACCGACGGCTCGGTGACACCGGAGGACCTGGGCATGCAGTGGTGCGTCGGCTACAAGAAGCCGTTCTCGTGGATCGGCCGACGCGCGCTCACGCGCCCCGACACGAAACGCGAAGACCGCAAGCAGCTCGTCGGCCTCAAGCCGATCGACTCGAAGCTCGTGCTCGACGAAGGCGCGCAGATCGTGCTCGACAAGGAAATCCGCATCCCCATGCCGATGGTCGGGCACGTCACCTCGAGCTACTTCAGCCCCACGCTGGGTCATTCGTTCGCGCTCGCCGTCCTCAAGGGCGGCAGCCAGCGCATGGGTCAAACCGTTTATCTGCCGATGGCCGACGGCCGGGTGCATGCGGCCGAGGTCGTGAGCCCGGTCTTCTACGATGCGGAAGGAGCACGTCATCATGTCTGAGTTCGCACCTGAGTTCGCCCAAATGGAACTGAATCCGCGCGTCGCGGTGAAGTCGGAATCCCCGTTGGCGATGACCCGCGCGCACGTCGCGCAGGCCGCCTCGCAGCAGGAGGCGAGGGTGGTCGTGTGCGAGAAGGCCTTCCTCGGCCACCTCGTGCTGCGCGGCAACGCCGGTGATGAAGCGTTCCGCAACGGTGTCGAGCGGGCGCTCGGTCTGGCGCTGCCGCTCGAACTGGGGCCGATCTCCCTCGACGAGGCGCGCGGCCTCAGCATCCAGTGGATGTCCCCCGACGAGTGGCTGATCATCGTGCCGTCGGGGCAGGAGTTCGCTGCCGAGGCGGCGCTGCGCGCGGAGTTGAGCGGCCACTACGCGGTGATGAACACCAGCGGCGGGCAGACGGTGCTGGAACTCAGCGGCCCCTGCGTGCGCGAGCTGCTGATGAAATGCACGCCCTACGACGTGCATCCGCGCAACTTCCCGGTCGGCAAGGGGGTCACGAGCGTGTTTGCGAAGAGCTCGGCGGTGATCCGGCGTGTCGGCGAGGCGCGCTGGGAACTCGTCATCCGGCGCAGCTTCGCCGACTACCTCTATAGCTGGATCCTCGATGCGGCGGAGGAATTCGGCGTCTTCGTCGCGGCGGGCGAGGCGGCCCGTCCGGCCGCCCGCGATGCCGCACGCGAGCTGGCGACCGAGGCGAGGTGAAGGCGATGAGGCTCGACCGCATCGAAGCGCCGGCGCCCGCGCGGCCGGGCCTCGCCGTCCCGGCCGCGGCGCCCGCGGAGACTTGCGAGGACACGATCTTCCTGCGCGGCGTCCGCGTCGAGGCGTTGATCGGCGTGTACGAGCACGAACGCCACGCGCCCCAGCCGCTCGTAATCGACCTCGAACTGGGCTTGCAGCACGCGCGCTGCTGCGCCAGCGATGACCTGCGCGACGCGGTCGACTACGGCCAGGTGCTCGCGGCCGTGCGCCGGCTCGCGCAGGTGAACCGCGCGGTGCTCCTGGAAGCCTTCGCGCAGAACGTCGCCGACGCGCTGCTCGCGGGCTTCGAGCTCTCGTCGGTTGCGATCAGCGTCAGCAAGCCGGCAATCTTCGACGCCGCAGACAGCGTCGGCGTCTCGATCCGGCGGCGTAGGGTGGGGATGCTGCGGGCATAGCCGCAGTGGCAGGGTGTTCGATCGGCCGGCCACCAGGTGCGGAGGTCCGGGAATTGGCAGGACCATGCCGCGACCGGCGGGAAAATGTGCTGCTTCGCGTCAGTCGACCTTCGCGCCCGAGTCCCTGACGGCCTTCGCCCATTTGGTGCTTTCGGCGGTAAGGAAGGTGTCGAGGGCGGCGGGCTGGGCGATCTGCCTGAGGGTGAGACCGATGCTCTCGAGCTGGCGCACGTCGCCGCTCTGTTCCGCTCCCTGCAGTTCGGCGGCGAGCCGATCGACGATCGGACGCGGCGTGCCGGCGGGGGCGAACAGGCCCCACCAGGCGGTACTTTCGACCTTCACGCCGGCCTGCGCGAAGGTCGGGACCTGCGGCAGCACGGGCGACGCTTCGGCCGAGCTGACCGCGATGACCTTGAGCTTGCCGGCGCGGACGTGCGGCAACACCGACTGGAGCGGATCGAACGCCAGTTCGATGTGGCCGCCGAGCAGATCCTGCAGCGCTGCGGCGCTGCCCTTGTAGGGGACGTGGGTGAGCGGGGCGGCGCTCGCCTGCTTGAACATCTCGCCGGTCAGGTGGCCCGGTGTGCCGTTGCCGGCAGTGCCGAAGCGCAGCGATTGGCGGTCGGCGAGTGCGAGCAGTTCAGCCACGGTGTTGGCGGGGACGGACGGATGCGCGACGAGCGCGACCGGCGCGGCGGCCAGGATGGCGACGGGCGCGAGATCCTTGCGCGGGTCGTAGCTGAGCCGGGCGTAGAGCGCGGGGTTGATTGCGGCCGTCCCGACCGTGCCGAGGAGCAGCGTGTAGCCGTCCGGATTCGCTTTCGCGACGTTGTCGGCACCGACGTTGCCCCCCGCGCCGCCGCGGTTCTCGATCACCACCGGCTTGCCGAGGCTGCGCGTTAGCGCCTCGGCGAAGGGGCGCGCGACGATGTCCGTCGGACCGCCCGGCGGGAAGGGCACGACGAGCTTGATCGGCTGCGCGGGGTAGGGCGTGTCGGCGGCGGGAACGCTCGTGGGGACGGCGGCCGTGAGGAGTGCGGCAGCGACCGGCAGGAGGCGGCGGAGGAAGTGCAGCGAGGGGCTCATGGTGGGCTCCATGGAATTCAGCGATAGATGTGGATCAGGCGTTCGGCCGGGTCGATGCGCACGAGGTCGTCGTTGCGCACGAGCGCGAGGGCATCCGGTTCCCAGCCTTCGGTGAGCGTGATGCCGGCAAACGCGGCGCCTTGCACCATGACGGGGTTGGTGACGCCGAACACCAGCGCGCGCGGCGCGAGCTTCTTGGCCGCAATGTCGGGGAAGGCCCAGCCGGCGGCGATGCCGCCCTTGGCGGTAGGGAAGAAGCAGATGCGGTCGACGATGCTGCGGCCTTCGAGCTTGTGGCCCGGTTTCGTGATCAGGCCGGTCCAGCGGTCGAGGTCGTAGCGCGGCGAGAAGCCTTCGGTGGAGACGAGCGCCAGGCCCTCGACCGGCTCTCCGACCGCGCGTGCGACACGCAGGCTGGCGATGTGCTGTCGCTCGCTCACGATTGCGCGCCCGTCACACGTCCGGTGAGCGCCGCGGCGACGCACTCGTCGGTGCGCCGCAGGATGGTGTTGAAGCGATGCGCACCGATGATGTTCACGAGCTTGGCCGAGTTTGAAATCAGGTTGTGCCAGCCGTTGCGCCTGCGCATCTCAGAGAGGTTCTGCAGGATGTAGAAGCACACCCCTTCCAGGATCGTGACGCCGGCCTCGCGCAGCGTCGCGAGGTAGCCGAGTGCCTCGGCGTCGCGAGCCGGACCGCGGCCGGTGGTGACGAACACCTGGCAGCCGGGATGTACGCGCTGGCCCGCGAAGCGCTCCGCGAGCGCCTTCAGTTCGAAGAGCGAGAGCTGCGGACCGGAGAAGACCACCAGCGTCGCGTGCGGGTCCGACACGTCGTAGCCGCCATACACGCGGTCGAGTTCGGCACGGCCGATGCGCAGGGCGGGCTCCGGCGGCGTGCCGCCAAAGGCCGTTGCAAGGTCAGGCGCTTCGGGCGTGACGCCGACGATGTGGTACATGCCCATCGATCCGTAGCTCGCGAGCGCGCAGCCGAGATGCTTCAGTTCGTCCGCCGTCGGCGTGCGCCGCAGGCCTTCGAAGACCGGGACGGCGTAGTAGTCCTGGCGGAACTCGCCCGCCAGCTTGCCCAGCGCGCCCCAGTCGGCGAGGTCGTCGAGATCGGTGTCGACCACGATGCGGAAGGTGCCGCGGCGATGGCAGTCGAGGTGGAAGCCGTAGCGCGGCGTGCGGCCGGTGATGCCGGCGGCAAGCGCCGCGGGGCCGCTCTCGAAGTTCGTGCGCGCGCCGAACACCGAATTGGCGTAGATCACGGTGCCGGTGTCGCCCCATGCGACGTGCTCGCCGAGGTGGGGTTGATATACCGTCTGGTAGTTGATGCAGGTATCAGTGGTGACGACGTTCATCGCCTGCAGGTGCGCGATCAGGCGCCTTTCCTTGGCTATTTCCTCTTCGTCTTGCCCGAGTCGCGCGGCATGGGCGAAGTCGGCACAGCGCGCGTTGGTGGTCACCGGCACGCGGCAGCGCGCGCCCTTGCTGCGGAAGCAGCCGAGGTGCGCGAGGCCGCTGTCGCCCATGACCTCGATGTCGCCCATCATGTGGGCGTTGGTGATCGGGACGAAGTCTTCTGCGCCGAAGAATTCGCCGACGCGGATCTGGTAGGCGATGGCCTCGGCGACGGCTTCGCCGTGTTCGCCCGCGAGCATCGCCTGTTCGAGTGCACTGAGCCGCATCAGAACGCCGCTCCGACGACGGCGGCAGCGATGAGAGGATCGGCGGGATCGGGTGCGGCTCTATTCGGCTTGTCGGGGTTTTCTGCAGCGGTCATCGGATTGGCTCCTGAGTATTGGTAATCGATCGTCGAAGGTCGCTCGACGATCGGCGCGTCAATGCCAAAACTCTATTCATCCGACTTGGCGAACAGAAACAAGAAAACCCGATTTGTTATGCAGAAATTATTGATTGCAGTTCGCGCGATATTGACTTCATCGCATGCGAATCAAATTGTGTGGCTCTCGAGTGGGAGTGATGGAGCGGCTGCTTTCCTGATCTGACGCGGGTTTCAGTTTTTGTTCCGTCATGATTTGCAATGCAGAAATCGAGATTTGTGGCTTCGATTACGGGTGTTAACTTGGCTTCATCGTCATTGCCAGGATTCACCCGGGATCGCCATGAAAATCAGGATTCTCAATCGTCGGGATTCGTTCGCAGGCCTTCTGTTCATTCTTCTCGGATTGGCCGGAAGCCATACCGCATCCGGGTATCCGCTGGGGTCGGCGATGCGCATGGGGGCCGGTTATTTCCCCCTGCTGCTGGGTGCCGTGCTCGCGGTGCTCGGTGCGATCGTCCTGATTCGCAGCGTGCACGTGACGGATGACGAGCCGGCCCAGGACGACGGCTTCGCGTTGCGGCCGGCGGTGCTGGTCGGGGCGGGCGTCATCGTGTTCGCACTCGTCGTGCAGCAACTGGGCCTCGTGCTCGCGACGGTGGCGCTGACGCTGGTGAGCGGCCACGCGCATCGCGAAGTGCGCTTCGGCGAACTGCTGGGGCTGAGCGCCGTGCTGTCGGCCTTCGGCGTGGCGGTGTTCGCCTACGGCCTGGGCGTGCCCCTGCCGGTCGGCCCTGCCTGAGTGGTGCTGTGATGGAACTGCTGTCTCATCTTGCGATCGGTGTCGACGCCGCCTTCACCTGGACGAACCTGCTGTACTGCTTCGCCGGCGTGACGCTTGGCACGCTGATCGGCGTGCTGCCGGGGCTCGGGCCGGTCGCGACGATCGCGATGCTGCTGCCGGTGACCTACGGCCTGCCGCCGACGTCCGCGCTGATCATGTTGTCCGGCATCTATTACGGCGCGCAGTACGGCGGCTCGACGGCGGCCATCCTCGTGAACATGCCAGGCGAGTCGTCGTCGGTAGTCACCTGCCTCGATGGCCATGCGATGGCGAAGCAGGGCCGCGCGGGCGCCGCGCTCGGCATCGCGGCGATCGGCTCCTTCTTCGCCGGCACCGTCGCGACGCTGGTCGTCGCCGTGGCCGCGACCCCGCTCGCCGCCTTCGCGCTGAAATTCGGGCCGGCGGAATACTTCGCGCTGATGGTGCTCGGCCTCGTCGCCGCGGTAGTGCTGGCGCAAGGCGACATCCTCAAGGCGGTGGCGATGACGCTCGCGGGGCTGCTGCTGGGTCTCGTCGGTGTCGACGTGAATTCGGGCGAGGAGCGTTTTACCTTCGGCCTGCCGCAGCTTGCCGACGGCATCAGCTTCGTCGTGATCTCGATGGGCATCTTCGGCATCGGCGAGATCATCGCGAACCTCGAACGCGACGAACGGCGCGACGTGGCGGCGCTGCGGGTAGGGCGCATCCTGCCGTCGCGCGAGGATTACCGCCGCTCATGGAAGCCGGTGCTGCGCGGCTCCGCGCTCGGTTCGCTGCTCGGCGTGCTGCCGGGCGGCGGCGCGATGCTGGGCTCGTTCGCGTCCTACATGGTCGAGAAGCGACTGGCGAAGGATCCGTCGCGCTTCGGCAAGGGCGCCATCGAAGGCGTCGCCGGGCCGGAGTCGGCGAACAACGCCGGCGCGCAGACCTCCTTCATCCCGCTGCTGGTCATGGGCCTGCCTGCGAATGCGGTGATGGCGCTGATGATCGGCGCGATGATGATCCACGGTATCGTGCCCGGCCCTCAGGTGATGAGCGAGCGGCCCGAGCTCTTCTGGGGCGTCATCGTCAGCATGTGGGTGGGCAACGCGATGCTGCTGCTGTTGAACCTGCCGCTGATCGGCGTATGGGTGAAGCTGCTCGCGGTGCCGTATCGGATGCTGTATCCGGCGATCCTGCTGTTCTGCTGCATCGGCGTGTACAGCGTGAACAACCAGATGTTCGACGTGCTGTTGACCGTCGCCTTCGGCCTGCTCGGCTACCTCTTCATCAAGCTGCGCTGCGAGCCCGCGCCGCTGCTGCTGGGCTTCGTGCTCGGGCCGATGCTGGAGGAGAACCTGCGCCGGGCGATGCTGCTGTCGCGCGGCGATCCGACGGTGTTCGTGACGCGTCCGCTGAGCCTGGCGCTGCTGCTCCTGGCCCTCGGCCTCATCGTCGTCATGGCCCTGCCGCGCCTGCGCGCGACCCGCGAGGTCGCGTTCGCCGAAGGCTGACGCCACCGTTCCTCGCCGCAAACACGCATTTCCCCATCCCGTTTCCATTCCGGAGCCGATCCGTCATGACCATCCATCCGCCGCGTGCCAATGCCGCGCTCCACGACTTCGACGTGCCCACACGCGACCCCGCCGAATACCTCGCCGTCCTCAATACC
This sequence comes from Azoarcus sp. CIB, assembly GCF_001190925.1. Taxonomy (NCBI): domain Bacteria; kingdom Pseudomonadati; phylum Pseudomonadota; class Betaproteobacteria; order Rhodocyclales; family Zoogloeaceae; genus Azoarcus; species Azoarcus sp. CIB. Next base: position 2,361,177 of record NZ_CP011072.1, on the reverse strand, counting down.
CGCCGCTTCGACAAGCTCAAGCGTCAGATCCGCTACGTGTGGGGCAACGAGGACTACTACCGCCAGCGTTTCCTCGAGGCCGGCATCGATTCGCCCGAGGCGATCCGCACGCTCGACGACTTCCGCCGCCTGCCGGCCTTCCTCGACAAGGCGCGCCATCGCGACTCGCAGGATGCCTCCCTTCAGCGCTACGGGCATCCGCTCGGGCTGCACCTGACGACCGCCCCCGAGAACGCGATCCATCTCGCCGCGACCTCCGGCACCACCGGCACGCCGACCTTCTACGTGTTCTCGCGCAAGGATCTCGACATCACCTACAAGGTGCTCGGCCGCATGTTCCGCGCCGCCGGCATTCGTCCGGGCGACACCACCTTCCATGCGTTCGGGCTGTCGCTGTGGCTTGCCGGCATCACCTACGTGCAGGCGCTCGAAGCTTACGGGGCGCGGCCGGTGGCGGTCGGGGCGGAGGGTGGGGTGCCGAAGATCCTGCGCTACATCGAACTGACACGTCCGCGCGTGCTGTTCGCGACGCCGTCGATGGTGAACCAGTTGATCGAGCGGGCACCGCAGGAGATCGGCAAGCCGGTCGGCGCACTCGGCATCGAAATCATCTACTGCTCCGGCGAACCCGGTGCGAGCCTGCCGACCTTCCGTCAGCGCGTGCGCGAGCACTTCGGCGCGCAGGTTTTCGATGCGACCGGCGGCGCCTGGCACAACGGCACGATTACCTGCGACAGCGAGCATTCGCACGGGATGCACTACCTCGCCGAGGACTACTGCTTCCGCTACGACCTCGTCGATCCGGCCACGAAGGCGCCGCTCGAGCTGAAGGACGGCGCGGTCGGGGAGGCGGTCCACACCGCGCTCGAGTACGAAGCGGCGCCCGCGTTCCGCAATGCGACCGGCGACATCCTGCGCCTCCACGTCGGCGAGTGCCCGGGCTGCGGCCATTTCGGCACGCGCATGGAGATCATCGGCCGGGTCGACGACATGCTCGCGATCAAGGGCGTGAAGGTGTATCCGGCGGCGATCCAGAACGTGGTCGGCCAGTTCCGTCCGCAGGTCTCGGGCGAGCTGCGCATCCGCCTCGACGCACCGCCCCCGCGCGTCGAACCGCCGCTGCGCCTCGCCATCGAGGCCGCGGCCGACACCCCGACCGCAGACTGGCCGGCGCTCGGCGCACGCATCGAGCAGCGCATCCGTGAGTTGCTCACTTTCCGCCCGCAGGTCGAGATCGTGCCCTTCGGCAGCTTCCCGCGCAGTGGTGCGAAGACGAAGCTGATCGAGATCGTGGGGAAGGGGGCGTGATGGCGGGCGCCGACATCGACGAATCCGCGATCCTTGGATTCGCACCGGCGCACGACCGGCCGATCGCTTACATGGAGCGCACGCGGGACTATTACCTCGCGCTGGGTTACGACAACCCCTACGTGTGGGCACACTTCGCCGAGGTGCCGTTCGCGCCGCTCGCGAAACCGCTGTCGGCGAGCCGGCTGACCATCGTCACGACGGCGGCGCCGTACCAGCCCGACAAGGGGCCGCAGGGGCCGGGTGCGCCCTACAACGCGGCCGCGAAGTTCTACGAGGTGTATTCGGGCGACAGCGCGGTCGACCACGACTTGCGCATCGCCCACGTCGGTATCGACCGCAAGCACGCGTCGATGGCCGATAGCGCCTGCTGGTTCCCGCTGCCGGCGCTGCGCCGGGCGGTGGCGCGGGGTCGGGTCGGGGCCGTGGCAGCGCGCTTTCACGGCGCGCCGACCAACCGCAGCCAGCGCCGCACGCTCGACGTGGATGCGCCCGAAATCGTCGCCCGTTGCCGCGAAGATGGCGTCGATGCGGCGCTGCTGGTAGCCAACTGCCCCGTCTGCCACCAGACCCTGAGCCTGGTGGCCCGCGAGCTCGAGGCGGCCGGCATCGGCACCGTCGTGCTCGGCTGCGCCAAGGACATCGTCGAGTACGCAGGCGTGCCGCGCTTCCTGTTCAGCGACTTTCCGCTCGGCAACGCCGCGGGCCGCCCCGACGACGTGGCGTCCCAGGACTACACGCTGGAACTCGCGCTGCGCCTGCTGGAAGCGGCGCCCGCGGCGCGCACCACCGTGCAGTCGCCGCTGCGATGGGCGACCGATGCCGTATGGAAACTCGATTACGCCAACGCCGCCCGCCTGCCGGCCGACGAACTGGCACGCCTGCGCGCCGACAACGAGCGCGCACGGCTGATCGCCCGCGACCTGCGTGCGGCAGTGGCGCCGTTAGACGCGGCCACCACGACGAACTGAAACGAACCTCAAGCACAGGAAGGAGCCCATGTCCTCAGTCACGTATACCTCGCGCAACGGCATTGCCGAAATCGCCATCGATCGCGCGGACAAGTACAACATCATCAACCACGACGTGGTGCGCGAGCTCAACGCCGCGTGGCACCGCTTCAACGCGAGCGACGACCGCGTCGCGATCCTCACCGGTACCGGCGAACGCGCCTTCACCGCCGGCGCCGACCTGCGCGACATCCCGCACGATTTCTGGCGCGCGGTGCCCGGCGTCGGTGTGCCGGTGACGAAGCCCGTGATCGCCGTCACCGCCGGGCTCGTGGTCGGCGGCGGGTTGGTGCTGGTGCAGATGGCGGACCTCGCGGTCGCTGCCGACAACACCGTGCTGTCCTACCCGGAAGCGAAGGTCGGCTACAGCGGCGGCCTGATCAGTTCGCTCGCCGCCCGCATCCCGCACAAGGTCGCGATGGAGCTGCTGCTCGTTGGCGGTTCGATTTCAGCGCAGCGCGCTTACGAGGCGGGCCTCGTGAATCGCGTCGTGCCGCTCGGCCAGCAGCTTGACGTCGCGCGCGAACTGGCGCAGCAGATCGCCGCCAATGCGCCGCTGGTGGTCGGAATGCTGAAGGACTACGTCGGGCAGGTGCTGCCGAAGGGGCCTTCGGAAGCGGCGGCGATCGCCCGCGCGCGCGTCGAGGCGGTGAACAGCGCCGAGGACTACCACGAGGGCATCGCAGCCTTCATCGAAAAGCGCGCGCCGCAGTTCGCCGGGCGCTGAAAGCCATCCCCCGACATAGGAAAGAGAGAATGAATCCATCACAATCCCCGCGCGCGCTGTCGCGACGACGTTTCATCCCGTTCCTCGCGCTGACCGCCCTGGCCGCCCTCAGTGCGCCCTTCGCGGCACATGCCGAGACCTGGCCCGCGCGCCCGCTGAGGCTGATCGTGCCCTACCCGCCGGGGGGCGCCGCCGACTCGGTGGCCCGCATCTATGCCGACGCGCTCGGTGAATCGCTCAAGCAGGCGGTCGTCGTCGAGAACAAGCCGGGCGCCGGAACCGCGATCGCCGCCGAAGCGGTGGCCAATGGCCCGGCCGACGGCCATACCTTGTCGCTGGTGCCGACCGGGCAGCTGACGGTGCTGCCGCACATCGCGAAGAACCTCAAGTTCGACCCCTTGCGCAGCTTCGCTCCGGTGTCGACGCTGGCCTTTACCGGCCTCGTCATCGCGGCGAACGATTCCGTGCGGGCGAAAAACCTCACGGAGCTCGTGACGCAGGCGAAAGCACAGCCGGGCAAGCTGTCCTATTCGTCGAGCGGCAGCGGCACGATCACCCATCTTGCCGGCGCATCGTTCGGGCTCGCAACGGGCGCCGACATCTTGCACGTGCCGTTCAAGGGCAGCGCCCCCGCGGTCACGGCGGTGCTCGGCGGCGAAGTGAACCTCGCAGTCGACACGCTGACGGTGCTCGCCCCGCAGATCCGCGGCGGCAAGCTGCGCGGGCTCGCGATCGCGTCGCGCGAGCGTTCGCCCCTGCTGCCCGAGGTGCCGACCGTCGCCGAAGCCGGCTACCCGGATTTCGAAGTCACCTCCTGGTTTGGCCTCGCGGTCCCCGCCGCCACCCCGCCCGAGATCGTCGCCCGCCTCAGTTCGGAGATTGCGCGCGCCGCCGCCCAGCCCTCCGTGCGCAAAAAGCTCGCGGCCCAGGGGCTGGAGGCGCGCTCATCCAGCCCCGAGAAGTTCGCCGAGCTGATCCGCAACGACCACGCCAAGTACGGCCGCGTCGTGCGCGAGGCCGCCATCCGTTTCGACTGATCCCGATTCATATCCCTTGGAGCCATCCATGCCTGCACACAAGAAAACCAATATCCGCGCCGGACTCGTCCGTGTCGTCGCAGCCGGCGTCGTCTCGCTGCTGTCGATCGGCGCGCATGCCGACGTCTATCCCAGCAAGCCGCTGAAGCTCATCGTCGCGTTCCCGCCCGGAGGCGCATCCGACATCGTCGGCCGCTTCTATGCGGAACAGCTGTCGACAGCGCTCGGCCAGCCCGTTGTCGTCGAGAACAAGCCGGGTGCCGGCACCGCCATCGCGGCGGAAGCCGCGGCGAAGTCGGCTCCCGACGGCTACACCCTGTCGCTGGCCCCGGCCGGACAGCTGACGATCCTGCCGACTCTCGCCAAGGACCTGCGCTACGACCCGGTCAAGGACTTCGCGCCGGTCGCGATCGTCGCGTCCGTGCCCTACGTCGTCGCCGCGAACGGCACGGTCAGCGCCAATTCCCTGCAGGAACTCGTCGGCACCGCGAAGGCGCAGCCGGGCAAGATCAGCTACTCGTCATGCGGCAACGGCACCCTGTGCCACCTCTCGGGGGAACTCTTCAAGAGTCTCACCGGCGTCGATCTGCTGCACGTGCCTTACAAGGGCAGTGCGCCCGCGGTCACCGCGCTGCTCGGCGGCGAGGTCAATCTCGCCTTCGACACGCTCGCCGTCCTCGCGCCGCAGGTCAAGGCCGGCAAGGTCAAGGGCCTCGCGATCAGCAGCGCGAAGCGCTCGCCCGTGCTGCCCGACGTGCCGACCGCCGCCGAAGCGGGGCTGAAGGGCTTCGAGGTGGCGTCGTGGTTCGGCATCGTCGTTCCGGCCGCGACACCCAAGCCGGTGGTTGAGCGCCTGCACGCCGAGTTCGCGCGTATCGCCAGCCTGCCGGCGACGCGGGCGCGGCTGGCCGAGCAGGGCCTCGACGTCGAGACCAGCACGCCGGGCGAGTTTGCGCGCGTGATCCGCGAGGACAGCGCGAAATGGGCCAAGGTCATCGCCGAATCGGGGGCGCGCATCGAATGAGGACGAGCGCGCGCGACGTGTTCGACCCGCAGACCGGCTTCGCGAAACCCCTCGTCTCCGGCTACGCCAGCGACGTCGGTCCCAACCTCTGGAGCTGATCCGATGCCCGGAAAGATCGCAACACGCACCTACGCCGATGTTCGCGCCGCCCTGCTCGAACACCGCGAAATCGCGCTGCTCGACGTGCGCGAAGAAGACCCGCACGCACAGGCCCATCCTCTGTTCGCGGCGAACTTCCCGCTCGGGCGCATCGAACTCGATGCATACGCGAAACTCCCGCGGCGAGACGTGCCCATCGTGGTGCTCGATGACGGCGAAGGTCTCGCCGAAACCGCCGCCGCGCGCCTCGCCGCCCTCGGCTACACCGACGTGACCGTGCTTGCGGGTGGAGTGGCCGGCTGGCGGGAAGCGGGTGGCGAGCTGTTCCGTGACGTGAACGTGCCGAGCAAGGCCTTCGGTGAGCTCGTCGAGGCCGAACGGCACACGCCGTCGCTCGCGGCGGAGGAGGTCAGGGCGCTGCTCGACCGCAATGCCGACATCGTCATCGTCGACGCGCGGCGCTTCGACGAATACCACACCATGAGCATCCCGACCGCGACCAGCGTGCCGGGCGCGGAGCTGGTGCTGCGCATCGCCGAACTCGCACCGGATCCGGCGACGCAGGTAATCGTCAATTGCGCCGGACGCACGCGCAGCATCATCGGCACGCAGTCGCTCGTGAACGCGGGCATCCCCAACCCCGTCGCGGCGCTGCGCAACGGCACGATCGGCTGGACCCTTGCGGGGCTGGCCCTCGAACGCGGGCAGGAGCGTCGTTTCAGCGAAGTCTCCGAGGCCAACCGCGCGCGCGCCGCACAGGCAGCCCGTGCGCTCGCCGAACGCGCCGGCGTGCAGCGTGCCACGCTCGCCGACGTCGATCGCTGGCGCTCGCAGCAGGGCCGCAGCACCTATTTCTTCGACGTGCGCACGCCCGAGGAATACGAGTCCGGCCATCTGCCGGGATTCCGTCCGGTGGCGGGCGGCCAGCTCGTGCAGGAGACGGAAATGGTGGCCCCGGTGCGCGGCGCGCGCATCGTGCTGGTCGACAACGACCGGGTACGCGCCAACATGACCGCCTCGTGGCTCGCGCAAATGGGCTGGGACGTCCACGTCATCGACGACGTCCCCGCGGTCGATTTTCGTGAGCAGGGCGCGTGGCGTGCGCCGCTACCGTCCCTGCCGCGCATCCGCCGCATCCTGCCCGAAACGCTCGCCCGCTGGCAGGTCGCGGGTGAGGACGTTGCCGTGCTCGACTTCAGCCCCAGCGCCCAGTACCGCCAGGGCCACATACCCGGCGCGTACTTCGTCCTGCGCTCACAGCTCGCCGATGCGCTGCAGGCACTCCCGCGTCACCAGCATTACATCCTCACGTGCGACGACGGCCTGCTTGCGAGCTTTGCGGCGCCGGAGCTGGACGCCCTTGTCGATGCGGGCGTGTGGCTGCTCGACGGTGGCAACCGCGCATGGTCAGCGGCGGCACTGCCGCTGGAATCGGGCGAGACCCGGCTCGCATCGCCGCCGATCGACCGTTATCGCCGCCCCTACGAGGGCCCCGACAACCCCCGCGAGGCGATGCAGGGCTATCTCGACTGGGAATTCGGCCTCGTCGCGCAGCTCGCCCGCGACGGCACGCACGGCTTCCGGGTGATCTGATCCACGCGTGAGTTGAACCGTGCAAACCGCCACAGACCCAGCAGTCCGCCGATGACGAGCGGGATGCCGCCGAAAATCTGCATCGGCCGGCTAACGGCGCCGGAGAAGAACAGCACCCAGGTCGTCGGCGCCAGGAAGGCAACGAGAAGAACCGTGTGATTGAGGAACAGCAGCCAATGACGCCGGTCCGGGAAGGCCGCCGAGACGCCGGCGCAAAGGAAGGCGACACCGAAACTGGTGATCTGCCAGTGATGCGGCGTCGCGAAAAGCCCCTGTTTCTTCGAATGGGGAAGATCCGGGATGACGCCGAGCGACAGGAGCACCACGTAGACGCCGATCACCACGAAGAACAGCGGAAGCCAGCGTGGGACTTTCCGTTCGTTCGTCATGGAGACTTCGCGCCCCTTCTTCGGCGCTTGCCGCGCGCCCACAAATTTCGCAGTCGCGCGAGCATCTCTTCACCGGAGGGAGTCCCCGACACGGCATCGAGGCACACCAGATGGTCCTCGTCTTCACATGCCGAACTATGCTGCGCGACCGGGAACGGCGCCTCGCGGTCCAGGGCGCAGACCACCACCCAGATATTCACTTTCCTTGCGGTGTGGCCCCTGCAAATACGCTTTTCCAAGGTCAGTTTCGTCACCGAGTCCCACGGCAGGAAAACGCCCGGTCCCGCGAAACGGCGCCGGTCGGCCTGGTAGAAGATCGTTACGCCGCGCTCGTCGGCGCGATACATGAGCGGCGGTCGCCAGGTATCTCGCAGCCCGATCAGCAGTCCCACGACCATCAGTATCACCATCAGCCAGGCGAAGCCGCTCACCGGCGCCGGCAATGAACCTCCGGCGCGGACGAGAGCGAAGCCCGCCGCCGCGGCCAACAGGCCGCAGCAGGCCGCAAGGAAGGCGGAAATGAATCGCCGAGAGTGTACCAACTGCATCGGATCCTTCAGGGGCTCAACAGGGAGTGCGGAAATAAAGGATGGTCGGATAATACCGACGGCATTGTGCCGTCGCTCGCACCCCCGGGCAATCATGTAGCACCGTTGGGCTGACGACCGGCAAGTCCTCGGCCTGACCGGCCGTCGGCAAAGCTGTGCCAACTACGACCGCAATGTATGCGTCAGCAGTTGGAGGCCGCAAGCCGGCCTTGAATATTGCTTCGCAGTTCTCCCTATATCCGGTCCCTACCGATAGGGGCCGCAGGCCTCGCGTATAGCGAACCACTACGACAAGCGGCGGACCCGCTACCCGTTAGTTAATCGCTCATGGTCTAAAAGGGTTAGCCAAATGCGATGTTGTGATTTCCACCGCCGTCCTCTTGCGGTAACATTTCATTTCTTGCAACATACATCGCCAACGGCATATAGCGCGCTAATCGGATAAATTCCGATTTCACGAAATTCCGCAGGCGCGAACGAAAAACGGAAATTTCTGCGTGGCGCCGTGGCGAACTCCTATAACCTATTTATTAGCCATTCGTGGGCTTACCACGACGCTTATGACCGCTGAAGATATCGATCCGATATCTTGATCAAATAAAAATAAGCAGGTCTTAAATCATCGAAAAAGGAACGCTTAATGGCCAAGATACGGGTTTTTATCAGTTTCGACTACGATTACGACGAAACGCTCAAGACGTTCCTTGTCGGTCAAGCAAAGAATGAAGGCAGCCCCTTCGAACTCGCCGATTGGTCGATCAAGGAACACATCGACGACAACTGGAAAGCCAAGGCCCGGACGCGTATCAAGGCTGTTGACGTTGTCTGTGTCATCTGCGGAGAGCACACTGACACGGCTACTGGCGTAAGCGCAGAGCTTAAGATCGCGCAAGAAGAAGGCGTCTCGTACTTTCTGCTCAAGGGCTATGCAGAAAAGACGTGCAAGAAGCCTAGGGCAGCCAAGGACGCCGACAAGCTGTATAAGTGGACTTGGGAAAATCTCAAGAATCTAGTCGGTGGAGGTCGCTGATGAAGCGAGCGCTCGTCATCGGGATCGATGACTATTCAAACAGTCCTTTGCGCGGATGCGTTAACGATGCCATTGCTGTTTCACAGCTGCTTCAAACTAATGGGGACGGTTCACCGAACTTCTCCGTTCGGACGCTAACCAGCAATGATGACGACGTCGGAAATGCGGCTGTTCAACAAGCGGTTTCCGAACTGTTCAGAGGTGGCGAGGCCGAGACCGTGCTACTTTATTTCGCCGGACACGGGATTCTAAATCCCGAGACGGATGCTGGTTACATCGTCGGTAGCGATGGTCGTCGTGGTGCTTGGGGGATGTCCCTGTCTGAAATCCTTGGACTCGCAAATAGTGCGCACCCAAAGATTCGGTCGAGTATCGTCATCCTAGATTGCTGTCATTCCGGCTATGCAGGAGAAGTTGCAGGATTGCCTGCCGGCAGCCCGTCGGCAATTGGCGTGGGCGTCACCATCCTAACTGCAAGTCACCGCGACGGGGCGGCTGAAGACGGCCAGCGCCATGGACTCTTTACCGACATTCTGCTCGACGGACTTCAAGGTGGCTGCGCGGACATACGCGGCAATATCACACCGGCCTCACTCTATTCTCATGTCGACCAGACGCTCGGCGCTTGGGAACAGCGCCCGATTTACAAGGCAAACGTTCAGAGTTTTGTGACGCTTCGCCAAGTCGAACCCAAGATTCCATTCGATGTACTTCGCCGACTTCCGTCGTACTTTCCCGACCAAGCGCATATATTTCCACTTGACCCGTCGTTCGAACCGGACCGCGAAAATGTGCCAGACGAGTTCAAGACTGTTCCAGTCAATGAAAGTAACGTTCGAATCTTTAAAGAACTTCAAAATTGCAACAGACACGGTCTGGTGGTGCCGGTGGACTCCGAGCACATGTACTACGCGGCGATCCATTCAAAAGGCTGCAGGCTCACCGCGCTTGGTGCACATTACCGCAAGCTTGCGGAACTGAAGCGCCTCTGACAGCGTACTGCCTACGAATTCACTACTTAGGAGTCGGCCATCAAACCCTACATCATCCTTCAACGAAACTCGGCGCACCAAACGCGAGGCCGTGGCTCGGACACATTAGTTGCCGCGCACATGGCGATACCCGCCTTATCCACCGAAAGGATCCCGGATCAAGCCATCGCCGAATTGCTCGCCGATCCCCGGGTGGAACTCGTTGCGCCCGTGATGCCGATTCGCTTGATTGCCCCCCTATCTTGCGAGGCCCCCATCCCGGGGCATTCGGACGCGAACTGGGGCGTCGAAGCTGTCAGAGCTGACCAAAGCCGGTGCTCGGGCGCAGGGGTAACGGTAGCCGTACTAGATACCGGTATTGATCGCGCTCATCCCGCATTCAACGGTGTCACCTTGGTCGAAAAGGATTTCAGCGGTCATGGCGATGGAGACCGACAAGGCCATGGGACGCATTGTGCTGGGACCATTTTTGGACGGGACGTGGGGAAGCGCATCGGCGTTGCTCGCGGTGTGGATCGAGCACTGATTGGCAAGGTTCTCGGAGACGATGGATCAGGTCAGTCCGATATGATTTTCAACGCACTAACTTGGGCAATGCAGGAGCGCGCTGACATCATCTCCATGTCACTGGGCTTCGATTTTCCCGGAATGGTGGCTGGATTGACTCGGGATGGCTGGCCGATTGACCTCGCTACGTCGAATGCGCTGGAGGCATACCGCGGGAACCTACGCATGTTCGATGCGATCATGGGCGTTGTTAAAGCGCAGGCTGCATTTGGCATCTCCCCGCTGATTGTCGCTGCCGCCGGCAATGAGAGTCGGCGCTCAGTGAACCGCGAATACCGGATTGCTGCTTCTCTGCCTGCTGCGGCCGATGATGTAATCTCCGTGGCAGCTGTAGGTCGCGCCGCCGAGCGGTACGCTGTAGCGGATTTTTCCAATAGCCTCGCAAACATCGCCGGTCCGGGCGTGGACATCACGTCGGCATGGCTGGGCGGCGGACTGCATACCATTAGTGGGACCAGCATGGCCTGTCCGCATGTCGCGGGCGTCGCAGCACTCTGGTGGGAATTCCTGCGTCGCTCCGGCGCGAGACCAAACGCCAAGAATGTGACGGCGAGATTGCTGGCACATGCACGTAAGGACGTGTTCGCCGACAACAGTAACGAAACAGACATCGGCCAAGGCTTAGTAACGGCGCCGCCAGGGTAGGGTTAATGGCCTGATTGATTCGATTCCGACCCGAGGCATGCAGCTACCGAGAGCAGGTAGTGATCAATTCCTCTACGAACTCGCAACATTAACCTGCCGCTTCTTATAAATCTCGGGACCGATCAGCGTAAAAACTCGTCTCATGCTGTCTATGACGTGACGCTTTTCGCATTGAATTGAACGAACAGACCGGATTCCGCGAGTTGTGCTTTTAATTGTGACAACGAATCGTAGCAGAGGGTAGGTAATACCCACTGATATTTTCGAAAGTGCTCGAACATTGCGTACTCGATGTCAGAAGACGCACAGATCGGCTGGAATCGGACAGATGGCAAATTAGGAATCGTTGCGGAAAGCTCGTGAGCCACGGCTCTCGCTTCTGTTAGGTCTGCGATTACAGCTCTAGAAAGATGAGCTAGCGTTACGATGGTTTCAGTCAGATCGCGGTTGCCGGGCTTCTCAAAATCGCACAACACCGGTATGCACCCGGTCGATCTAATATATGTCCGCAATTCATTAAGAATGGACATACGCTCTTCCGTGAACCTTCCCAATATCAATACTAGCTTCGTGCTAATGGTGTCAATGACGCCACGTACCTTCTTGTTGTTGAGCAATAGGTACATGAATTGTGCAAGCTCAATATTGTCAGTTACTATTGGATCGCTCCCGCGAGGCGTAATGGCGAGGTTGTCTTGATTAGCCTCCACAACTACGATATCCCAAGCCGAGATTCCATATACTGAGCAATTAGAAATATTGGCACGTGACAAATCCGTCTTGACCAGCGTTGCATGATCCAATATAGCCCCTTGAAGGTTGCTCTCAACGCAATTCGCTCCATTTAGGTTTGCGCCGCGAAAATTCGCCGATGTTAAATCGGCGTTGCTGAAATTCAGCTCCTGCAAAATTACTCATCTCTGCAAGAATTTTCTCTGCTGTTATAGCTTGCAGGTTTGCGCCCGCAAAGTTGGCTTTTCTTAGGCAGGTATTTTGGGTTCGAGGCGACGAATAGCGGTCTGCACGTTTTAGTGTTGTATCCAATAAATCCGGAAGGCCGAGCCGAGCTCCTTGCAAGTCTGCTTTTTTGAAATTTGCACCATCTAATAAGGCCCCCCTTAGATCACAACCGACAAGACACGCCCCCTCAAAGTTTGCGCCTTCCAGGCATGCGTCCCTGAGATCGGCGTTATTTAGAGAAATGCCGCGAAAATTGGCGCCAGCCAAATTGGCGTCTCTCAAGTCGATGCCGGGAATATCAGTTCGGACGATTACTTGCGACAGATCGATGGAGGTAAACCAATGATGGCCATTGCGCCACTGGTTCCAATGTCTTACGCCGTAAAGCAGTTTATCTTGATGCTCTTTTCTCATGCGTCGGTCTGTCCAAAGATTATCTTTCGCTGGAAGAACAAGGTGTGCAAGTGTAAAACCAACTTAGGTAAGCTTCAGTCTTGCATGCATAGCATGTAAATTGTGCCGTCATTCAATATCGATTGCTAGTAAGCGGCCGACGAAGCTTTCACATGACGAAGCTCTTCCTCTGCGCTGCTTAGGGGCCTTTACTCCTTACGATGGCGTTAGTCAAAAGGGACGATTCGTGTATCTAAGAAAATGCTTTGGGGCCGGGGTTTGTGGCCGCCGACCGGTAAGCGCGCGATTCCAGCCACTAGAATCTCCTTTCGCCAATGACGGCTACGGCCGAACTGCCGACCGCCAAAGGAACGGCAGCCCACGGTCTGCGAGAATGGCCTATTCGGTGGCGTTCGCGTCCTGCTTCAACCGATACGTAAGCTGGCGTCGCATGATGCCGAGAAGGCGCGCCGTGTGGGTCAGATTGCCGTTCTCCCGTCCGATCTCGACGTCGTTCTGCGGGTCGGGGGACCGGCCGCGAACAAATGCTGCAGTTCAATCTGACCCCCCGGTTGCGCGAGCAGCACGCCGCGTTCGATGAGGTTTTCCAGTTCGCGCACGTTGCCGGGCCAGTCTTGCGCGAGCAGCGCCTGCATCGCGCAGTCGCTGATGCCTCCGATCTTCTTGTGGTAGGTCGGTGCGTATTTGGAGCGACCCCATGATCCATTTTGAATGGTACAAAATAATTCTAAAAAACCTTCGACGCCTTGCCTTTGAATATTCTGAAAGCAGATTTATTTTTTATACTTCTCCATTGGATCGGAAGTACGATAAATGGAGGCCCTTGAATAATTTGACATACTCTTATCCGAGTTGGCACGGCGGCCTGCATCCGGGCCTCGCATAGCCGTTTTTTTGGCGCGCTTTTCGCGTAACCGCTCAGCGTCTTCCAGACTCAATTCAGCCGGCTTGCCCGGCGTTTGACCCTGTGGAATAACGCGATCTCTGGGGGGTAATTCAAATTGATCGGCCGACGCGCGAGGTAAATTCATAAATTGATATAAATAAAACGCTTCAACTTTCTCACGCGCCCAATCCGTCTTTCTAAGGAATTTTTCACTGGACTCTATACTTGGATTGCTATTAAAACAATTGATGTTTAAATAGGCAAATAAAATTTCAAAGCCATAGTGATCAACGATTTCAGTTAACAACTTTTTTAAACTAACACCATGCAAGGGGTTGTTTTCATAATTTATCTCACCATTCATAGCAAGGCCCAAATAAGCTTTAAATTGATCATCATTTCAGTCGCAGCACAGTCAAACGCAGCAATATATATCGCGCGAAAATTATTGAATTAAATAGATATATCACCTGCCATACCTGCCGGCCTGTCCGGATACCAGACACGGCACTCGCCCGGAGGCGGCAGATGACCGTCCGGAATGCGGGTGTAGCCGTGCTGGTGGAAGTACGAGGAAATCCCCTCATGGCGCTTGCGCTCCGTCAAGATGCGTTCCCCGGTCGCTTACATCACTACGACCCGTGCGTCTCGTAATAATGCGCGATGGCAGGCATCCCGGCGATCCGGTCCATGAAGGCCACGAGTTTTGGCGTCACGGTCTCGATCAGGTCGGCTGGAATGTGGTCCAGCTTGCCGGAGCCAAGCCAGCGTAGGATGACGAAGGCCTTGAGGTCGGCCACGGTCAGGCGATGGTCCGCAAAAAACTCGCCACCGTGGTCTTCGAGCTGGTTCTGCAGCCATCGCAAATAACGTGGCAACGCATCCGCTACCAGGGCCTCGCGGGCGTTTTTCAGCACATCCCCGGTCATTCCAAAGGTCGCCCCGAGCTTTGTGTTGATGTCTTCCAGCGCGCCCATCACTTCATCGCAGTACAGCGCCTGAAGGTCGTCTTCGGGGTAAAGCCCGGCAAGTTTCCCGGCATAGCGCGTAATCGCGTCGCTTTGGGTGACCTGCACGTCATTGATGTGAAGAGTCGGCACCTGGTTCAGCGGAGCGGTCTTGCGGACCTCTGGAAAATCGCCAGGCGCGAAACGATTGTCCTCGAACGGAATTCCGCCGATGTGCAGGGCCAGCCGCGCAGGCTCCGCCCGTCCGCCGGAAAAGTCGAAGTAGGTAAGCTTGAGTTTATCCATGGGTCCTTGTCGTGCGTGCGCGCCGCGTTGTGGGTCGGGGAGCCTTGCGATCAGGCCAAAGCAGGCGGGTAGTGCAAGAGGTACGTATAGGCTACGTCGCGCGGGCATGCAAGGGGCCGTCGGCCAGACGCGGCAAGCCGGGCGCTTTTTCGTGAAGCGATCGACTTTTCGACCGCAATCGTCAGGAACAGCTCATTTCCCCTGCGGAAATGCCACCGGAAGCTGCGCCTTCTTCCACGCCGAAAACCCATCTTCGAGGTGACTCACGCGCGGCAGGCCCATGCGCGCGAGCTGCGCGGTGGCGAGGGCCGAGCGCCAGGCGCTGGCGCAATACAGGATGAAGCGCCGGCCAGAGGCGAACACTTCCTTGTGGTACGGGCTGTCGGGATCGACCCAGAATTCCAGCATGCCGCGCGGGGCGTGGAGGGCGCCGGGGATCATCCCGTCGCGCTGCAGTTCGCGCACGTCGCGAATATCGACGAACAGCACGTCCGGGTCGTCGAGGAGGCGGGCGGCCTCGTCGCGCGGGATGGCTTCGACCAGGGCGTTCGCTTCCGCCAGCAGGGCCTGGTAGCCGAGTTTCAGTTCCATGGTGGGTAGGACTCCGAAGTATTGAAGGATTGAACCGGCAGGTTGTGCTGCCGCGTTGCCCGCGTCAGGATCGGCGCAGCATCCCGGTTGCATCGACGCGGCGCAGGGCGGCGAGTTCGGATGGGGTCGGTTCGGGCACGACGTGCGCGTCCGGCGAGACCTTCAGGTCCCATCCGGTATTCCCGAGGATCTCGTCGACCCCGGAGAAGGGGAACCAGGCGTCCAGCCGGAACTCGCGCGTGACCGGATCCGGACGCAGGATGCCCAGCGTGGTGATGATCGCGGCCGGCCCGCCGCCGACGAAGCCGTGGCGGTCGCGCGCGTCGCCGCCGTCGAGGTAGCCGGGCGAGGTGACGTAGCTGACCTTGTTCACGAAGCGCTTGGGTTCGTGGTTGAGCATGATCACGTAGCGCTTCGCGCCGCAGGCGATGTCGTTGGCGCCGCCTGCGCCGGTCAGCCGCGTCTTCGGCAGGCGGTAGCTGTCGCCGATATGTCCGTCCTCGCCGTCCCAGATCCCGGTGGTGTTGACGTTGCCGAAGCGGTCGACCTGCGCGGCGCCGATGATCCCGACGTCGCAGCGCCCGGAGGCGACGAGGCAGCCGAGCGCGTCGAGGCAGCTGGTGAAGCTCGTGGCATTGCTCGAGATGCGGTTGCACTCGATTCCCCACGGCAGGCCGCCCACCGGTTCGGCGCCGTAGATCCCGCCTTCGGTCATGGCCCTGACGTTGGGCGCGTGATGGGCCTGCGCGAAGTAGCCGGCAAGCATCGACAGGCCGACGCCGAAGATCGCGAGTTCGCCGTCGCGGATCTCGCGCCCCGTCGCGATGGCCATCATCTCCTGGCGCGTGCAGGGCAGGGTTTGTGCGACGCTCATTGCGTGGTCTCCAGCGTGCTTTCGGCGATCAGGGACAGCACTTCGGCGTGCGGCTTGATCCATTGGCGATAGGGGTCGAGCAGGAACCCGGTCGAGGTCTGCGAGAGGGCCGCGATCTTGTCGCGCCCGATCAGGTCGAGGTAGGCGTCGATGTCGGCGTAGGGCTCGACGAAGGACTCGATGTAGGCCTCCGTCCCTGCGACGGTCGCGAGGGCGGTGTTCATCGCCTTCATGTGTTCTTCGTCGACGTCGTACATCCCCGGCGAGCCCTGCGGCCAGGCGCCGAAGGGCCAGTAGACGACGGCTTCGACGATGATGTCCGGGATGCGCACGAGGTTCGGATACTGGCGGATGCAGGCGTCGTCGACGATCGCATCGGCGATCAGCACGACGCGCTTTGCGGCGCGCGACAGCTCGTAGCGGCTCCACTCGGTGCCGAGCATGATCGCGTTGCCCGCGGGATCGGCGAGGGTGACGTGAATCGCGGCGAGGTCCGGTTCGAGCGGCCGGAGGGCGCCGACGGTGCGGCCGGAGAAGGGATCGGTGACGGCGGGGATCTTGTCCGCTGCGGGATATTCGTCGGGCGCGAAGGCGCTGCGGTGCTGCAGGTCGGAACCGATATTCACCGTCGCGGGTACGAAGGGCAGGCGCAGGGCACCGCCGAGGAGGCGCAGCGCCATCGCGAGGTTGGAATAGTCTTCGAGCGCGAGATCGCCGCTCTCCACGGCTCGGCGCAGGCCGTTGGCAAAGCCGAAGACCTCCAATCCGGTGAAGCCGCATTCGGCGTGCGTCGTTGCGCCGGCGGCGGCAAGCAGGTTGAGCTGCTGGGTGTTGCAGTGAAAGATCGAATGCAGATTGCGCCGTTTCTGGCGCAGCAGTTCGCGGCCGAAAACGATGGCGTCCGAGCCTACCGGCAGGGCGGCGCCGCTGGCGTATTGCATGCCGTCCCAGGTGTAGCGGCGGACCGCCTCCGACAGCGAGATGAGTTTGTTGCGCGACATGTTTGCCAATTCACAATGGATGCGGGATGAACCCCGACTTTATGGATGGCGGCGCAAACGGGGAAATAAGAAAACATGGATTGCATATTCGCTGCTGCCGGTCGGATGGCGCAGGTCGGCCGACGAATGAATATCGAAAGCATTTTCCTGCGGGCCATCCTGCGCGCCGAGAAGTACGCCGTGGAGCACCGCAAGGAGACGATCGACATCCTCGCCAAGTACGTGCGCATCGACCGCGACGTGCTGGAGAAGGATTTCTACGATCCCTACAAGGACAACAGCAGCGACCCGTACCTGAAAGGGCTGCGCCAGTTCTGGACGGTGATGGAGGACAGCGGCTTCCTCGAAGGCAAGGGGCGCAGCGTGGATGGCGCCGTGGACCTCGGGCTGTATGAACGGGCACTCACCGGACTGGCGCGCGAGAATCCCAGCGATCCCTTCTGGCAGACGCTCATCGCGGACTTCAAGTCCAAGAACCCGGCCTGAGGCGGCGATCCCATGTCCGATCACGACTACATCATCGTCGGTGGCGGCAGTGCGGGCTGCGTGCTCGCGAACCGGCTGAGCGCCGACGGCCGCCATCGGGTCGCCCTGATCGAGGCGGGCGGGGCCGGCCGTCATCCGTCCTTCCACATCCCCGTCGGCTACGTGTGGAATCGCGCCCATCCGCGCGGCAACTGGTTGTTCCACAGCGAGCCGGAACCCTCCAGCGGCAACCGGGCCATCCTCTGGCCGCGCGGCAAGGTGCTGGGTGGCTCCTCGGCCATCAACGGCCTGCTCTACGTTCGCGGTCAGCCACAGGATTACGACGCCTGGCGCGATCTCGGCAATCCGGGCTGGGGTTGGTCCGACGTGCTGCCGTATTTCCGCCGCTCGGAGGACCAGGTGCGCGGCGCCGACGCGTTCCACGGCGTGGGCGGGCCGCTCGGGGTGAGCGACGTGTCCGTGCGTCATCCGCTGGCGGAGGCCTACATCGCGGCGGCGCGTGCGTCCGGCCTGCCGCTGCGCGAAGATTTCAACGGCGACTTGCAGGAGGGGGTGGGCTATTTCCAGATGACGGTGCGCAAAGGGATCCGCAGCAGCACCGCGAATGCCTATCTGCGTCCGGCACTCAAGCGCAGCAACCTGCGCGTGGTGACGAACGCGCAGGTGACCCACGTGCTGTTTGAAGGCCGCCGCGCGACGGGTGTCCGCCTGCGGGTCGGCGGACGCGACATCGTACTGAAGGCGGCGCGCGAAGTGATCCTGAGTGCCGGGGCGGTGCAGTCGCCGGCCCTGCTGCAACGGTCGGGCGTCGGCAGCGGCACGCGCCTGCAGGAACTGGGCATCCCGGTCGTCGCGCATTTGCCGGGGGTCGGCGCGAATCTGCAGGATCATTACATGGTGAGCCTGACTTACCGGGTCGGGGGTGTGGAGACGATCAACGAGGCGACGCGCGGCTGGCGTCTGCTGCGCGAAATCGCGCACTACGGCTGGCGGCGTCGCGGCCTGCTGGCGACGAGCGCTGCCCACGTCAACGCGTTCCTGAGCACAGGGACTCCGGTCGGCCGGCCCGACATCCAGCTTCATGTCATGCCGGCGACCTTCGATTTCGCGACCGGCAAGACCGAGCGCGAGCCCGGTCTGACCTGCGGGGTGTGCCAGTTGCGCCCCGAGAGCCGGGGCGAGATCTTCATCGACAATGCCGATGCGCTGGCGCCGCCGAAGATCCGTCCGGGCTATCTGAGCGCGGAACGCGATCGGCAGACGCTGCTGGCAGGCTTGCGACAGGCGCGCACGATCGGGGAGCAGGCCGCCATCGCGCCCTATGTGCGCCGCGAACTACTGCCGGGACGGCATGTCGCGAGCGACGACGACTGGCTCGCGTTTGCGCGCGAGACCGGCAAGACGCTGTATCACCCCGTGGGAACCTGCGCGATGGGGACGGGCGGCGACGCGGTCGTCGATGCCCGCCTGCGCGTGCATGGGCTCGACGGCCTGCGGGTGGTCGATGCGTCGGTGATGCCGCTGCTGGTGTCCGGCAACACGAACGCACCGACGATCATGATCGCCGAACGGGCGGCGGATCTGGTGCTGCAGGACGCGGCGCAGCGGGCCTAGTGTAACCGGTTGAGGACGGATCGCCTCAGGCGGCCTTGCTCGCGGCGTGCGAGGATTGCTTCGACGAGGCGCTCTTGATCGCCGCGCCGGCTGCAGCGACGTTGGCGTCTGCAAGTTCGGCGACCTTGCGGCTCGTGTGGCTGATGTTGTCGAGGGTGGATCGGGTGACAGAGAGGGCCGATTTCACCGCCGCGATGCCCGGCTCCGAACCGCTGGGCGCGTTCTTCGCAACGTCGTCGAGCAGTTCGGTGAGCGACTTGGTGAAGTCGCTGATCAGCGTCTCGCCCCGCTGGCCGATTTCGTGCTGCGTACGGGAGACGATGTCGTACAGTCCGCGCGACCATGCAATGGCCTGCTCGATGCCGGGCTGGGAGATCGCGCCGCCCAGCGCCCAGACTTCCTGCGGTTCCTTCGCCTCGGACAGGGCCCCGACGCGCGAGAGTCCGTGTTCGAGCGTGCTGCGAGCGGTTTGCAGGTTCAGTGCGGCAGCCTGCTCCACAGCGGTAAAGGTCGAATTCGCAATGGCGTGTGCGCCGTCCAGCGAGTGTTTGGCGAGGGTGCCGAGGTATTTGTTGCTGTAGGTCATTTGACTGGCTCCGGGTGCGTGTTGAATTGAGTGCGGGTATGCCGTCTGCCGAACCTTGCCGTCACGATCGGACTGAGGATCCGTTCGTGCGGTGCAGCATACGAGTCCAGTATGGTTGTGCGCCGGGAGCTTGGGAAATATGACTTTCTGCTATCTATATGCACCGCGGGCGCGCTGAGCCCGCGTGTGCTGGCGCTCTTCAGGCGGCGAAGGAGTGGGGGGCGAACTGCCACGCGAGGGCGAGCACGGCGCTTCCCGCAATGAAGCCCGTCCGTGCGGCAGTGCCGTTGCCGAGAATCACGCAGCCGGCACGGGCTGACCACAGCGTGGCCGGCAGCAGCACGGCGGCCCGCAGCCAGGGCAGCAGCGGGGCGACGGCAAAGCCCTCGCCGTGCAGGATGTGCAGCGCATGTTCCATGGCGCCGAGGAACAGTCCGAAACCGCCGAGGGGAATCAGCGCGTAGGCCAGGCGGGTCGCGGTGAGGCGCCGGCCGCCGCTGGCGACGGCCAGCAGCAGGGCCGTGCCGCAGCCGAGCACGAGTGCGGGCAGCAGGACGGCGGCGACCGCGGCGGGCATCGCGGGAAGGCCGCAGGCGAGCAGTGCGTGGTGCCAGGGGCTGTGCTGCCAGTGCAGGGCGCCGTAGAGCAGGCCGATGAGGACGAAGACGATGCCTGCCGCTTCCCACGGCCGCGCCTCGTCCTCGCGCAGCGCCGCGATCTCCTCGCCCGGCGCGCGCCAGGCCATGGCCACGGCGTTGCGGTGGCCGCTGCAGCGGGCGCACATGTTGCACTTCTCGTTGCTGCGGAGACGCCGGATGTCGAGCAGCGCGGGGCAGTCCACGGGCTTCGGGATCGGCCGCGGCGCGGCATCCCACGCCGAGCGGTCCACCCGGAAGTGCAGCACGGCACAGCGGGCGAGCAGCGAGAAGATGCCGCCCACCGGGCAGGCGTAGCGACACCAGACGCGCTTGCCACGACCGACGAAAACCCCGCAGGCGAGCGCCAGAGCGGTCATCGTGCCGATCGCGAGCAGGGTGCCGCGCGGCGTATCGTGCGCCTGCAACGCGTACTCGAACACGCTGATGACGGCGAAGGCTGCGAGCGGCAGCGACGGCCAGCGCAGCCAGCCGGGAATCTTGCCGCCCCTGCCGTGGCGGCTGGCGAATTCGGTCAGCGTGCCGTCGGGGCACAGCAGGCCGCACCAGAACTGGCCGATCAGCATTACCGACAGGATCACGCCCGGCCACCACACGCCCCAGAACAGCGCCTCGGCGAAGCGGCCCAGGCTGTGCAGGACGTCGGCATTCGCGTCATCCGCCGATACCAGCGCCGGTGCGATCAGCAGCACGAGGTAGAGCACGACGAACGCCCACTGCACCACGGCAATCGCCGGCCGGTTGTCGCGCAGGGCGTCACCGAAGCGGCGGGGCAGGGGCGTCGCGCGGTTCATGCCTTCGCGGTCAGTTGGGCGAGGGCACGTCCGGCGATCTTGCGCACCTCGACGTCCGGGTCCGCCGTCGCCCGCTCCAGAGCCGGAATCGCCGCGGCATGGCCGATGGCACCGAGGGCACTGGCCGCTTCCTTGCGCACGTTGCTGATCGGGTGGTCGAGCGCCTCGCCGAGGGCGGGGATCGCCTGCGCCACGCGATAGGCGCCGAGTGCTGCGGCCGATTTCTGCCGCACTTCCCAGGACGAGTCCGCGAGTGCGGCGATCAAGGAATCGGTGGCGTCGGGTGGGCGTATCCGTCCGAGGGTGATCGCGGCTTCGTGTCGCACCTGCCAGTCGGTGTCCTTCAGCGCGCGCAGCAGCGAAGGCAGGGGACTGCCCACCGGCGCGAAGGTGAGGGCGGCGACCGCGGCCTTGCGCACCGCCGGGTCGTCATCTTCGATGATGCGCCGCTCGAGCGCCGGCAGCGCGGTGTCGTTCTTCAGATAAGCCAGCACGCCGACGGCCGCACGGCGTACGGCGGGCAGGGCGTCGTCGAGCGCCGTCAGGGCCGGCGCCAGCGCGGCGGGATGGCGCAGCTGGCGCAGGCCGGCGAGCACCGCGGCGCGGGCCTCGCCCTGCACCCGGGGCAGGTTGCGCAGCAATGCCGGCGCGGCGGTCGGGTCGAGGATTTCGGCGAGGGCCGTGCTTGCCGCGGCGACGACCTCGCCGTTGGCGTCCCCGAGCAGCGCAACCAGCGCATCGATCGCGTCGTCGTCGGTCGCGCCTTCCAGGGCGAGGGCGGCTTCGAGACGCACGCCGGCGTCGGCGTCGCGGGCCGCGCGGCTGAACAGTTCCGGGTAGTCGTCGGCAAAGTCGGCGATGTCGCGCAGGGCGATGTGCCGCACGGCAGGGTCGCCGTCCGTCAGGCGCGGCAGGACGGCGGCGATTTCGGGATCGTAGTCACTCATAGGGCATCAGCGCAGCAGGTAGGGGATTTCAACCCGGATCGCCTTGGTCGGGCAATCGTGTTCGCACGGCAGGCAGTACCAGCACTCGTCATAGGCCATGCGGACCTTGCCCTGCGCCGGATCGAGCACGAGGATGTCGGTGGGGCAGACGTCGATACAGACGCGGCAGCCCTTGTCGGCGATGCACTTGTCCGGGTCGACGATGACGGAGGCGACGGCGCGGTTTTCGATGGTAGGCATGGGGTCTTCCTCAGGCGGCCACGGGGTCGTCGACCCGCAGCTGGTCGTAGGCATCGCGCTCGTCGGCGTCGATGGGGTAGAGATAAGGCGGCACCGGGCGCTTGAAGCATTCCGGCCGGCCGTCGGCGCCCTTCCTGACCTCGACGAAGTGGAACCACTCGGCGTCGTTGCGCTCCGGGTAGTCGGTGCGATAGTGGTACAGACCCCAGCGGCTCTCGGTGCGGTAGAGCGAAGCGGCAGCGGCCAACTCGGCGCAGTCGAGGATCGCATGCACCTCCATCGCGCGCATCAGCTCGTGGGGATTGTTCGCCTTGATGTGCTCGAGGTCGGCGCGGATCTCGGCGAAGCGCTGCAGTCCGATCAGCATCTTGCGCGTGACTTTCGGCGGCTGCAGGTAGTCGTTCACCATGCGGCGCAGCTTGTATTCGATCTGCGTCGGCGGAATGCCTTCCTCGCGCAGCAGCGGGGCGAAGATGCGTTCCCGCTCCGCCGCGACGGCGGCTGCGTCGATCTCCGCCAGTTCCTTGTCGGCGATGAAGTCCACCGCGTCCTCGCCCGCGATCTGGCCGAAGACCATCGCGCCCAGCATGTAGTTGTGCGCCACGTTGCACAGGTCGCCGGCGGCATATAGGCCGGGCACCGTCGTGCGCGCATGTTCGTCTACCCACACGCCGGAGGCGCTGTGCCCGCCGCACAGGCCGATCTCCGAGATATGCATCTCCACCAGGTCTGTGCGGTAGTCCGTGCCGCGTCCCTCGTGGAACAGGCCGCGCGTCGGGCGCTCGGTGATGTGCAGGACGTTCTCGATCTTCGTCACCGTCTCGTCGGCGAGGTGGTCGAGCTTGAGGAACACCGGGCCGTTGCCGCCTTCGAGTTCGCGCCAGAACTCCAGCATCATCTGGCCGCTCCAGTAATCGCTCTTGATGAAGCGCTCGCCCTTGGCATTGACGGTGTAGCCGCCGAAGGGGCCGGTGACGTAAGCGCAGGCGGGGCCGTTGTAGTCCTTGATCAGCGGATTGATCTGGAAGCATTCGAGGCCCGACAGTTCGGCCCCGGCGTGATAGGCCATGCTGTAGCCGTCGCCGGCGTTGGTCGGGTTCTCGTAGGTGCCGAACAGGTAGCCGGAGGAAGGCAGGCCCAGGCGGCCGGCGGCGCCGGTACACAGCACCACCGCCTTGGCGCGGATGACGACGAACTCGCCGCTGCGCGAATCGAGCGCCATCGCGCCCGCGATGCGGCCATCGCTGCCGACCAGCAGGCGCGTCGTGGTCAGCCGGTTGCTGACCGCCACGCCCTGCTTGCGCAACTGCTTGAAGATCACCTTCTTGACGTTGTAGCCCTCGGGCATGGGCAGCACGTAGGCGCCCAGGTGATGCACCTTCTTGACCGCGTAGTCGCCCGTCTCGTCCTTTTCGAACTTCACGCCCCAGGAGTCGAGCTCGCGGATCATGTCGTGACTGCGCACGGCGTAGGCATTGATCGCCGCCTGGTTCACGATGCCGTCGTTGGCGATGGTGATCTCCTTGACGTACTGCTCGGGCGTCGCGTGGCCGGGGATGACGGCGTTGTTCACGCTGTCCATGCCCTCGGCGATCGCGCCGGCGCGCTTGACGTTGGCCTTGTCCAGCAGCAGCACCTTCAGGTGCGGCGCCTTCGCTTTCGCCTTGATCGCCGCGATGGGGCCGGCCGTGCCGCCGCCGATGACGAGGATGTCGACGGTGAGTTCTTTTGTGCTCATGGTGCTTCTTCCTTGGATGTTCGAAATGCGGCGCCAATCGGCGCCAAGCAGAGTGAGGCGGCTTTTAGGCTTCGACCGGAAGCTCGATGCGCGGGGCCTCGAGGCCGCCGACGAGCGAACGGCGAACTTCGTCCTGCACGAGCGCGAGACAGCGCTTCTTCAGGGCGATGAATTCCGGCGACACGGTGATGTCCTCGGGGCGCCGGCGCGGCAGATCGACGGCGATCTCCTCGCGTATTCGCCCCGGCCGGTGCGTCATCACCAGCACGCGGTCCGAAAGCACCAGCGCTTCGTCGATGTCGTGGGTGACGAACAGCACCGTCGGCTGCAGGCGGCCCCAGATGTCCAGCAGCAGCTGCTGCATGCGCTCGCGCGTTTGCGCGTCGAGCGCGCCGAAGGGCTCGTCCATCAGCACCACGCGCGGGTTGTTTATCAGCACGCGCGCAATTTCCACCCGCTGCTGCATGCCGCCCGAGAGCTGTGCCGGATAGCGATCGGAGAACCCCCTGAGGCCCACCAGTTGCAGGAATTCCTCCGCCCGCTCGCGGCGTTCGCGCCGGCCGACGCCGCTCATCTTCAGGCCGAAGGCGACGTTGTCCAGCGCCGTGCGCCATGGCAGCAGCGAATGGTGCTGGAACACCATGCCGCGATCCGAGCCCGGACCCGACACCGCTTCGCCATCGACGCGCAGGTGTCCGCTGCTCGGCTGCAGGTAACCGGCCACCGCGTTGAGCAGCGTGGATTTGCCGCAGCCGGACGGCCCGATGATGCTGACGAACTCGCCGCCGGCGATCGTCGTCGTGATGTTGCGCACGGCCTCGAAGCGCACCTTGCCGGGCAGGTGGATGGCGATGTCGTCCAGTTCGATGCGCCCGGCCTTCGGCGTGGAAACGGCGGTGCTCATGCGTGGCGCTCCTGGATGCGGTACCACGGCATCAGCAGCCGCCCGAGCAGCTTGATCAGGCCGCTGCTGGCCATGCCGAAGGCGCCGATGAACAGCATGCCGACGACGATGTCCGCATAGTTCTGCAAGGTGTAGGACTCCCAGGTGTAGTAGCCGATGCCGTACTGGCCGGCGATCATCTCCGCCGTGACCAGGCAGAACCACGACGTGCCCATGCCGATAGCAAGGCCGGTGACGATGCTGGGCAGCGCGCCCGGCAGCACCACTTCGGCGAACACCGACCAGCGCCCGGCGCCCAGGCTGCGCGACGACGCGACCAGGCGCCGGTCGATGGCCTCGACGCCGTGGATGGTGTTGAGCAGCACCGGAAACAGCGCGCCCATGAAGGTGATGAAGACCATGCTCAGCTCCGACGACGGAAACATCAGGATCGCGAGCGGAATCCACGCCACGCCCGGAATCGGCCGCATCACCTCGAGCGGCGGCAACAGCGTGTCCTCCAGCCAGCGCGAGCGTCCTATGACGAGGCCCAGCGCGATCCCCAGCAGCGCGGCCACGCCGAAGCCGGCGAAGACGCGGATCAGGCTGTTGGTGACATGGGCGAACAGCTTGGGCGACTGGAACAGGCCCCAGGCGGCGGCCGCGACCTCGGTCGGTGCCGGCACGAAGCGGAAGGTGACGACGCCGAGGTCGAGGTGATGCACCGAGGCTGCCTGCCAGAAGGCGACGCACAGGATCAGGGCCAGCACGCGCAGCGCAATCCGATCGAGGCGCAAGCCCGCCCACCAGCCCGCTAGGAAACCCCCGGCGGAGATTTCCGGCGTGGCAGGTGCCGTCGCTGATGCCGCTGCAGGTGAAAGTGCGATGGCGCTGGCGGACATGGCCGGATCGCTCACTTCGCCGAGGCGACGGCCGCGGACGCGACGCCGGCCGAAGCGGCAGCATAGTCGAGCACGGTGCCGCCCTTGGCCTTGCTCCAGGCCTCGGCGTCCTCCTTCAGCAGGAAGGCCGACAGGCTGCCCTTGGTGTCACGGGCAAACCATGCCTGGTTGGCCAAGATCTTGATGCCGGTGTTGCGATCGTGGGCATACAGCACGCGCACTTTCTTGCCCGCGGCCTCCGCCGCCTTGGCCGCCTCCAGCGCGTTGCGCGGCGAGGCGTAGTGCCGCACCTGCGGCTCGCCGGCGATCCACACCTGGGCCACCTGCTGCGGATCGGAGATGGTCTCGCCGGTCTTGGCGTCCTTGGCCTTCAGCGGCGACCTGCCGTAGTCCTTGAGCCTCGCCTCGTAGTCGAGCCCGGCCTGCTGGTAGGCGGCGCGGATGAAGCGGTCGTCGATGAACGCGTCGATGTCGAGATCGGTGTCGGTGCGCTTGAGCAGCTTCAGCGTCGCCGCGGCGGTCTTCGTCGCCGCCCGGTACTCGGGCTTCCACGTCTGGTCGCGGGTCTGGATGCCCAGGGGGCCGTGGAACAGGTAGTTCACCTCGGCCTCGATGCCGGTGATCTTCTCGATCAGCTCGCTGAATTTTTCCGGCTCGGCGGCGACCAGCTGGTCGGCCTCGATGGAAGCGCGCAGGTAGGCGACGACGACCTCCGGATACTTCGCCGCGTACTCCGCATCGACGAGCGTGCCATGGAAGGTCGGGTTCTTCGCCTGAGCACCGTCGTAGATCTTGCGTGCGAAACCGCGGTATGGAAGCAGCTCGGCAAAGGGCACGAAGTCGGCGTGCGCGTCGATCTTGTTGGCCTGCAGCGCGCTGCCGCCCACGTCCGGCGCCTGCGACACGAGATTGACGTCCTTTTCCGGATCCCAACCTTGCGCGGTGATCGCCCGCAGCAGCAGATTGTGGGCGGTCGAACCGAAGGGCACCGAGATCTGCTTGCCCTTGAGATCCGCGAGACTATGCACCGGCGAGTTCGCCGGGACGACGATGCCGTTGCCGCTGCCCGTGGTGCTGCCCGACAGCGCCGTGATGAACAGCGTCTTCTTGCCGGCCTTGAGGTGGGCGGCGTAGTTCAGCACGGCGGGGAAGTCCGCCATCGAGCCGATGTCGAGCTTGCCCGCGACCTGTTCGTTGGTCAGCGGAGGGCCGGAGGTGAAGCTCTTCCACTGGATGTCCCACTGCGCATCCTTGTACTTGCCCTCTTTGGGCAGGTACTTTTCCAGCAACTTCAGCTCGCGGATGATCAGGCCGCCGGTGGCGGTGTTGATGGTCGGATCCTGCGTGCCGATGGCGACGCGGATGGTTTCCGCTTGTGCGCTCCCGAACAGGAGCAGGAGGCCGAGGCCGGCAATGATCGAACGGCGTTTCATGGATTTTCCTCTTGCGCGGTCTGCGTTGAATACATGGCAGATGCTAAGAATCGGAGCGCGAAGGAAAAACCAAGAATTTCTGCTTTGCATATACACCGCAGCCTGCATTGCTTAGCATTAACGGATACATGCGGAAATCGGCGGAGAAACCGCCGAATTGAAACAATTGTTCAGCATGTTCGATCCGTGCGTCGTGCCACCGGGCGCCCGGCCATGAAGGCCCGGCCTGCATCCCGCCCGGAGAGCCGCCCCCGCAGGGAAAAGCGGCTCGCCCGCGTCGGCGCGCAAGTCCTTGGCGCCATCCGCGACCATCCCGACGCGCATGTCGCAAACCGGTCGGGCAACGCTGACCTGCCCCCCGCTTTGTAGTAGCCTTGCGCATTTTTCCGCCCCTCGGGCGTCGGTTTTTCGGATGGCGCAAGGCTTGTCGCGTACGCATATCAACGGTTCCGGGCTGGTCCGCGCGCTCGGCGGGCTGACGGCCGCCGACGTGCCGGCGTCGAAGCAGTCCTTTGCCGACCGGCTCGGCCAATGGCTCGGCTTCGCGGACGCGCTCACGCTGTATTCCGCGCTCAATGCCGGGAACTCGGGCGGCGCGGCGGCTGCCGCTACCGCGGTGTCGCAGGACGCGGCGGCGCTGCGGCAGGCGATGGCGCGCGCGCGCGACGCGCTGACGGAGTCGATCACGAACGACGGTGTGTTCAGGCCCGGCCCGGCGCGGATCGAACTGCCGACTCCCGACCCGCAGACGCCAGTGGAAAAGGCGGCCGACTTCGCGCCCTACCATCGCTACTATCTCGCGCACCAGCGGGACATGGCAGTGCGCATCGGCCCGCTGCGGGGGACGGTACGCGCGGCGCTGCAGGGGCGGGCGGCCTCCCTCGGGCGGCTCGCCGCGCTCGACGCGGTGATGGATCAGGCACTGGCCGCGCGGGAGCGCGACTTGCTGGCGAGCGTGCCGGCATTCCTCGGCCGGCGTTTCGAGCAACGCTACGACGCGCACTGCGCGACGCTGGCCGAAACGCAGACGGCGGATGATGTGGTCCGGTGGATGCAGCCGGGCGGGTGGCTGGCGGAGTTCTGCCGGGAGCTGCAGTCCGTGCTGCTGGCGGAGCTGGATCTTCGGCTGCAGCCGATCGCAGGGCTGATCGCAGCTCTCGACGACGAGATGACAAGGAAGCAATGAATAGAACCATCTGTATGGCGGCCTTCCTCGTAGGCCTGGTCGCCGTGTTCTGGGTCGGCGCCGGATATGTCGGCTCCAGCGCGCTGGCGCTGGCCATGACGGCGATCATCGGCGCGGTCTATGTGACGGGCGCGGTGGAATTGCTGCGTTTCCACCGCACCACGGCTGCCCTGGCGCGCGCGCTGGACGGGGTCCCCGAGGATCTGTCGCACCCGGGCGAATGGCTGCGTCAGCTGCCGCCGTCCGTGCAGAACCCGGTGCGCCTGCGCATCGAAGGCGAGCGCGCCGGGCTGCCCGGCCCGGCGATGACGCCCTACCTCGTCGGCCTGCTGGTGCTGCTGGGCATGCTCGGCACCTTCCTCGGCATGGTCGTGACGCTCAATGGCGCCGTCATCGCGCTGGAAAGCACCACCAACCTGGAGGCGATCCGCGCTTCGCTCGCGGCCCCGGTGCGCGGCCTGGGGGTCGCGTTCGGCACCTCCGTGGCAGGCGTGGCGGCGTCCGCGATGCTGGGCCTGATCTCGGCCGTCTGCCGGCGCGAGCGCATGCAGGTCGCGCAAGTGCTCGACACCCGGATCGGCACCTCGCTGCGCGGCTTCTCGCTCGCGCATCAGCGCCAGGAAACCTTTAAGGCGCTGCAGCTGCAGGCGCGGGTGTTGCCCGAACTGGTCGACAAGCTGCAGGCGATGATGGAGCAGATGGACCGGCAGGGCAGGGAACTGAATGAGCGCCTCGTGTCCGGGCAGGAACGCTTCCACGGCGACGCGCGCGAGACGTACGCGCAACTGGCCGCCTCGGTGGACAACTCCCTCAAGCTCAGCCTGACCGAAAGCGCCCGGCTCGCCGGCGAAACGATCCGGCCCGTGGTCGCTGCGACGATGGAAGGCATCGCCCGCGAGACGAGCGCGCTGCAGGCGCACGTGGCCGACGCGGTGCAGACCCAGCTCGACGGCATCGCAGCGCGCTTCGACAGCAGCGTCACCCGGGTCGCGGAGACCTGGAGCGCGGCGCTCGCGACGCACGAGCGCACCAGCGAGCACCTCAGCCGGCAGACGCAGGATGCGCTGGGCGCCTTTGCCGAAACCTTCGAACGGCGCTCGGGTGCGCTGCTGACTTCCGTGGAAGAGGCGCACGCAGGCCTGCGCGCGGATCTCGCCGCCACGACGACCGGGCTGGCGCAGGAGACGACCGCGCTGCATACGCGCCTCGCCGACACTGTGGAACGGCAGCTCGACGGCGTCGCCGACCGTTTCGGCGGGGCGGTCACCGCCGTGGCCGATACCTGGACAGCAGCGCTCGCGAGCCACGAGCGCACGAGCGAACACCTCGGCGCGGAACTGCACAAATCGCTCGACGCCTTCGCCGAGACCTTCGCGCAGCGCTCCGCCACGCTGCTCGCCACGATCGGCGAAACGACGGCTGCCCAGCAGGCGCAGCAGGCCGCGACGGACGAGGCGCGGCTCGCCGCGCACACCCGGACGCTGGAGTCGATGGCAGCCTCGCTGCAGCTGGAATGGCACGAAGCCGGCGCGCAGACCCTCGCGCGGCAGGAGCAGATCTGCAGGACCCTGGGCGAGACGGCGCACGAGATCGCCGCCTCGGCACAGGCACAGGCCAGCGGCACCATCGACGAAGTGGCCCGCCTCATGCACACGGCAGCCGAAGCGCCGCGCGCCGCGGCCGAGGTCATCGGCCAGCTGCGACAGGAACTCTCCGCCAGCATCGCGCGCGACAACGGGCTCCTCGAGGAGCGCAGCCGCATCATGGAAACGCTGGGGACGCTGCTGTCCGCGATCAATCACGCCTCGACCGAGCAGCGTTCGGCGATCGACTCGCTGGTGGCCTCGGCGACCGAACTGCTGGAGCGTGCGGGGACGCGGTTCTCCGCCAGCATCGAGACGGAATCGGCGCGGATCGCCGGCGTGGCGGGCGAGATCACCGGCGGCGCCGCCGAGGTGGCCAGCCTGAGCGAGGCCTTTGGTTTCGCCGTGCAGCTCTTCGCCGAGTCCAACGACCGGATGATGGCGACGCTTGCGCGCATCGAAGGTGCGCTCGAAAAGTCCCTGACGCGCAGCGACGAGCAGCTCGCCTACTACGTCGCGCAGGCGCGCGAGATCATCGACTTGTCGATCATGTCGCAACGGCAGATCGTCGAAGACCTGCAGCAGCTGCCCGGCCGGCAGGCAGCGCTC
This sequence comes from Azoarcus sp. CIB, assembly GCF_001190925.1. NCBI lineage: Bacteria > Pseudomonadati > Pseudomonadota > Betaproteobacteria > Rhodocyclales > Zoogloeaceae > Azoarcus > Azoarcus sp. CIB. Next base: position 2,330,572 of record NZ_CP011072.1, on the reverse strand, counting down.
GCCGGCGAGGTGTGACGATGGACGAGTTCGACGGCGCCATCGATCACTCGACACCGGTCTGGGCGGTATTCGGCGATCTGATGTCGGGCCTGCTGGGAGCCTTCGTGCTGATCCTCGTCGGCGTCCTCGGCGTACAGCTCGATCTGGTGACCAGCCTGGAAGCGGAAGTGCAGAAGCGCCGCATCGAGGAGCAGCGGCGCGAGGCGCTGGAAAAGGCCCTCGCCGTGCCGCTCGCCGCGGGGCGCGTCACCCTCAACGACGGCCGCATCGGCATCAGCGGCAGCGTGCTGTTCGCGCTCAATTCGGACGAGCTGCAGCCGGATGGCCGCCAGCTGCTGAAGAGCCTCGCGCCGCCGCTGGCCGCCTTTCTTTCCGTCAACGGCGAAATGCTGATGGTGAGCGGTTTCACGGACGACCGGCCGGTGCGCGACAGCAACCGGAAATTCGCCGACAACCTCGAACTTTCCGCGCAGCGGGCGCTGACCGTGACGCGGGCGCTGGTCGAAGAAGGCGTCCCGTCCTCGTCGGTGTTCGCCGCCGCCTTCGGCCAGGAGCAGCCGGTGGCGTCCAACGCCGACGCGGAAGGACGCTCGCGCAACCGGCGCGTCGAGATGGCGCCGGTTCCGAAGTCGGGCAAGGCGGGCGCGGGGGGCAATGGCTGACGCGGGCCCGACCGGCGCCGATACCGCGGCACGGATCGAAGCCCTGCGCGCGCAGAACGCCGAGCGCTGCGATCCGGTAGGTTTCCGCTTCATCGAGGCTCTCGCGCGCCGCGCGGCAGCCCGCGGCGACGCGGTCCGAGGCGTGCTCGAACGCCGGCTGGCGAAAGCCGTGTCCGACTGCCGCGAGCGTCTCGATGCCGCCGGGCGCACGGCGGGCGATGCGCTCGCCCACGGGATCACGCGCTTCCCCGAATCCGTCGACACCTTGCTGCAGTACCGGGAAGCCGGCGACCTCGCCGGCCTGCAGCGCCTGCTCGCGCGGCTGGCGGGGCAGGGCGGCCAATCTCCCCTGAGCGGCCTGCTCGCCCACATCGGCCGCCACGCGCCCGAGGGGGCGGCCGGCAGCTCCGGCTACGGCGACCACGGCGGCGGGGCAGCTTTCCCCGCGCAGCCGGAACTCAAGTCCCTGAGCTATTTCCGCAGCACCTGGTCCCGCCTCAGCCTCGACCGGCAGCTCTCTGACGCCTTCGCCCAGGCCCCCGAAAACGCCGGCCCGCTCAACTCGCATCACCTCGTGCTGCAGGCACTCGGGCAAATGCGCGACATCTCCCCCGAATACCTCAGGCAGTTCATGTCCTACGTCGACGCCCTGCTGTGGCTCGATCAGGCCGACAGCAGCCGCAATCCCGGACGCAACAGCACGCCACGCAAGAACGCCGTCCGCGGCGAACGCGAGAAGAAACGCAGGTAGTCCGGTCGAGGATTCGTGTCAGGTGACCTGTCACGGCCCGCCGGAATGCTAGTAATCTATTCAAATGGTTACGACTGCCCACGACGACCGCCTGCCCAGTTTTGTCGATCTGCTGCTCGACGCTGTCTTTCTCGTCGACGCTGGCGGACGCATCGTCCACGTCAGCGCCGCCTGCGAACGCATGCTCGGTTACACGCAGCAGGAATTGATCGGCCGGGAGCTTTTCGAGTTTCTCGTCCCCGAAGATCGGGTGCGGAGCGCCGAAGAGGCCGGTGAAGTCATCGCGGGACGCTCGCGGATCGGTTTCGAGAACCGCTATGTCCACAAGGACGGGAGTCACGTCCACCTCATGTGGTCGGCGCGCTGGTCCGAAAGGGATCGGCTGCGCATAGGCGTCGCGCGCGACGTCACCGAACTCAAGCACGCCGAGGCCATTCAGCGTGCCACCTACGCGATCTCGGAAGCGGCACACGAAGCCGAGGATCTCGACGTCCTGTTGCGCGAGATCCACCGCATCATCGCGAGCCTGGTGCCGGTGGCGGGCCTTGCCCTTGCGACCTGTGACCGGCGGACCAGGAAGCTCAGCTTCTCCTACCAGCGGGACTGCCACGGCAATCCGATGGCCCTGCACGAACCTGTCGCATGCGACTTCTGCGCCCAGGCGATCTGCGGCGGCCGTCCGCTGCACTTGCGCGGTGCAGCGCTGTCCGGTGACGCAGCGCCGTCCGGAGAAAACGGATCCTGGCTCGCCATGCCGCTGATCGCGCAGCACGAGACGATCGGTGCCCTGGTGCTGAAAAACGATCCGGGGATCCATTACTCGGACAAGGACAAGGAGCTACTGCATTTCGTCTCCGAGCAGGTCGCGATCGCCATCGACCGCGCCCAGCTCAAGGCCGACCTGCTGCGCGCGGCCCGCCATGACGAGCTGACCGGACTACCGAACCGGCGCCTGTTCAACGACCGCATTCAGTCGGTCGTCGCCCGATGCGTCCGCAATCAGTCCCGCATGGCGCTGCTGTACATCGACCTCGACGATTTCAAACAGGTCAATGACTCGCTGGGACACGCAAACGGCGATCTGCTGCTGCAGGAGGTTGCGCGCCGGCTGCAGCGATGCGTGCGCGCGACCGACACGGTGGCCCGCCTCGGCGGCGACGAATTCGTCGTGCTGCTCGAGGACGTGCACACGCCCGAGGATGCCCGCAACGTCGCGGACAAGATCCGCGAAGCCGTGAGTCACCCGATCGACCTCGACACGTGCGTCCTGCGCACACAGGCAAGCATCGGCATCGCGGTCTATCCCGAACACGGGCAGGAAGTCGAGCGGATCCTGCAGCACGCCGACGCCGCGATGTACGCGGACAAACGGAACAGATCCGTTCAGGCGATGTAATCGGGCGGGGGAAGGGCCGGGGGGCTGCGTCCCGGTCGGACACCGCAATCTCGGGCAACCGACCGCCCGCGCTGCCGGGCAACATGGCGGCTTCTGGCGGATTCGGGCTAGGATGGAACGTGCGTTCTTCTTCGAGGTGCCCCATGTCGATGAATGCCAATCGCCCCGAGCCGAAGCAAATCCGCCCCGCACAGGTCATCGCAGCCGTAGCCTCCGGGCTGCACGTCTTCGCCGACACCGCGCCCCTTTCGCTGCTGTATGCCGGAGGTTTCGCCGTGTTCGGCGTGGGGCTCATCACCCTGCTCGCCACTGTCGGACTGGCGCCGATGGCATTGCCGCTGGTGGGCGGTTTCCTGATCGTGGCGCCGGCCTTGCTGGCGGGCTTCTTCGCCATGTCGGCGGCGCGGCGCGACGGCCGCAAACCGACGTGGCGGGATGTCGGCGGGGGCTTCCTGCGATCGCCCCCCTCGCTCTGGGGCCTCGTGCTCGTCTGCCTGTTTCTCTTCGTGATCTGGATGACCGACGCCGGCATCCTCTACAGCTTCATGGTGGGGCGCAGCTACACCGGCTGGAAGATGCTGTTTCCCCTGTCGGCAGAGCTCCTGCGCTTCCACCTGGGGGCAATCGTTGCGGGCGGACTATTCGCGCTGATCGCGTTCAGCATCACCGCCTATGCCGTTCCCCTGCTCATCGAGCGGCGCGCCAGCCTGGTCGTCGCCGTCAGTGCGAGCGTTCGTGCGATCTTTCGCAGCCTACCGGCGAACCTGATATGGAGCCTCGTGCTCGGCAGCACGATCATCGTGTCGATCATCGTGCCGCTGCTACTGATGGTCACGCTGCCCGTCGCCGCTTTCGCGACCGAATGCCTATACCGGACGGTGTTTCCGGACGAGCCCGGTTGAGCCGGGTGGCGATCGGATCAACCCAGCGCCTGGTCGAAGTCTCCGCGGCGGATTGACGCCGCCTTGCGGTGCCCGCCGCGTCGCCGGATTCGTCGCGATTGCCCTGTCATGAGTTCTTAACCTGTGCGGATTACCGTGCGTGCACGCAAGCGGCATCGCGTAATCCCACAGAGGAACTCCCAATGAACGATCTGCAATTCCTGCGCCCCGATAGCGACGACGAATCCACCAATACCTCGGCTAATCCGAGCTTCGACACCATCCTGCAGGCGCGTCTGTCACGGCGCCAGCTCCTTGGCGGCGGCATGGGCGCCGCCACGCTGGCGATGGCCGGCGGCGTGTCGCCGGCCTTTGCGGCTGCGTCCGCACAGGGCGCTGCCGCTCCTGGCCGCAAGCTGCCGAAACTCGCCTTCAACCCCGTGGCGAAGAGCCTCGCCGACGCGGTGGCGGTGCCGGACGGCTATCGCTACACGGTCCTCTACCGCCTGGGCGACCCGATCGACGGCAGCGTGGGCGAATACCTGAACGACGGCACCGACCCGGCCGAGAGCTTCGCGCTGCGCGCCGGCGACCATCACGACGGCATGCACTACTTCGGCCTCGGCCCCAACGGCAAGCACCACAAGAACGAGTCCGACCGTGGCCTGCTGTGCCTGAACCACGAGGCGATCACCCCCGCCTTCCTGCATCCGAACGGCGCTACGGTGGTCGGTGGTGTGCGCACGGTGGCGGAAGAGGTACTGCGCGAGTTCTACGTGCACGGCGTGAGCGTGGTCGAGACCGCGCGCGCAGGCGGCGAATGGCGCTATCAGCGCGACTCGCACTTCAACCGCCGCGTTCACACCCTGACCGAAATGGAGCTGTCCGGCCCGGCCGGCAAGACCCCCTACATGGTCACGAAGTACTCGCAGGACGGCAGCCGCACGCGCGGCACCGTCAACAACTGTGCCAGCGGCAGCACGCCGTGGGGCACCTATCTCACGTGCGAGGAAAACTGGGCCGGGTATTTCCGCCGCATCACCGCGATCGACAACCCCAAGCGCAGCGCCAGGGAACTGGCGGCTCTCGCCCGCTACGGCGTGGCCGGCAACGGGCGCGAACTGTGGGCGACCGTCACCCCCGATACGCCGGACGACCTCTACGGCCGCTGGAACGCGATGAAACTCGGCAGCTCGACCGACGGCAGCGACGACTACCGCAACGCGCCCAACACCTACGGCTGGGTCGTCGAGATCGACCCGTTCGACCCGCACGCGACGCCGAAGAAGCGCACCGCGCTGGGCCGCTTCGCGCACGAAGGCGCGTGGCTCGGCCCCGTTCGCGTCGGCCACCCGCTGGTGTGGTACATGGGCTGCGACTCGCGCAACGAGTACATCTACAAGTACGTCTCGAATGCCGTGTGGCACCCGGACGACGCCAACGGCGGCATGGCGGCCGGCGACAAGTACCTCGACGACGGCAAGCTCTACGTCGCACGCTTCGATGCCGACGGCACCGGCCGCTGGGTCGAGCTGAGCTTCGGCGTCGGCAACGTGTCGCCTGCGAACCCCGCCTATGCGTTCGCCGACCAGGCCGACGTCATCGTGCATGCGCGCCTCGCGGCGGACGCAGCCGGCGCGACGAAGATGGACCGCCCCGAATGGGGCGCCGTGAATCCGCGCAACGGCGAGGTCTACATGGCCCTCACCAACACCAATGCCGCGAGCCGTCCGCTTTCCCGCCTCGACGCCGCCAACCCGCGCTTCTACAACGATCGCAAAACCACGGGCCAGGACCAGCGCGGCAACCCCAACGGCCACATCATCCGCTTCGCCGAAGCCGGCGGCGACGTTGCCGCAACCTCGTTCAAGTGGGACGTGTTCCTGTTCGGCGCGCGTGCGACCGCGGACGCGGCGAACGTGAACGTCTCGGGTCTGACCGATGCCAACGATTTCTCCAGCCCCGACGGTCTCTGGTTCAGCCAGGCGACCGGCGTGCTGTGGATCGAGACCGACGACGGCGCCTACGCCGACGTCACGAACTGCATGCTGCTCGCAGCGGTGCCGGGCGAGGTCGGCGACGGCGGTCCGCGGACCATCGTGAGCAGCGACGGCACGAGCACGCGCGCGGTCGATACCTACGTCGGCAAGCCGCCCGGCGAGGAAAACCTGCGGCGCTTCCTCGTCGGCCCGAAGGAGTGCGAGATCACCGGGGTCGCGGAAACGCCGGACGGCAAGGCGCTGTTCGTGAACATCCAGCATCCGGGCGAAGACACCCGTCCCGACTTCGCCACGGGCACCTTCGGCAGCCACTGGCCGGACGGCGGGCTGTCGCGTCCGCGCTCGGCGACCATCGTCATCACGCGCACGGACGGCGGCCGCATCGGCGTCTGAGGCTGGGTACATGCGGGCGTCGCCGACGCCCGCGCTACAAACGAAAAACGCGGCATCAAGCCGCGTTTTTCGTTGCACTGTCCGGCGCGTGCCGGACGACGCCTTTCGCTATGCGTTCGCCGGGCGGCCGTACATCCGCAGGATGTTCTGGAAGCTGCGATGACGTTCGTCCGGATCGTACTTGCTGAAGATCTTCTCCTGGCGCACGCGGTTGAACGGCGGCAGCGCGTCCAGAATCGCGCGGCGCTCGATCAGGATGTGCTCGCGCATGCGGTCGTTTACAAAGACGAAGCGGACGGGATCGTAGAGGCCGTCGTCGCGCTCGCGGTGGAAGCCCGGATCGGCCGGAAGGAAGTTTTCTTTGGTGTGGCTTTTCATGATCGTCGGTGGTTTGAATATGTCTGGTTTTGTTTTTTGGGGAATTGTACCCATCAAACGTTACGGACATATTTCCAGACGTGTTCCCCGGCAGCATATGCCGCCGGGCGATCATGGCATTCACGCAACATGCCCGCCGCCGCGGGCCGCGCGTCGCCCGCTCAGGCGGAGGGCGCCGCCGCGCGTGCGCGGGGTACGACGCGATAACACGGGTTGTAGGTCGTCCCGGGCAGTTTCATCCGCCCCTGCGCGACGAAGGAGGCGAGCAGCGCGTCCATTGGCCCCATGATCTCGGGATCGCCGTGGATCTCGAACGGACCGTGCTGCTCGATCTCGCGGATGCCCTCGTTCTTGACGTTGCCTGCAACCACGCCGGAGAACGCGCGCCGCAGATCGGCCGCGAGCAGGTGCTTCGGCTCGCCGCGGTGGAGCTTGAGCCGCCGCATGTTCGCGTGCGTCGGCCGGAAGGGCTGCTGGAACTCGTTTTCGATGCGCAGCAGCCAGTTGAAGTAATAGGCGTCGCGCTGTTCCTTGCGGAAGGCCCGCACCCTCATGATGCCGCCGTGGATCTCGCGCGCGACCGCGGCCGGGTCGTCGATGATGATGCGGTAACGGCTGCGCGCCTCGTCGCCGAGCGTCTCGCCGATGAAGCTGTCGATGCGGCGGAAGTAGTCCTCGGCGCTCTTAGGCCCGGTGAAAACCAGCGGGAAAGGCTGCGCGGCATTGGCCGGATGCAGCAGGATGCCCAGCACGTAGAGGATCTCCTCGGCGGTGCCGACGCCGCCGGGGAACACCACGAAGCCGTGGCCCGCGCGGACGAAGGCCTCCAGGCGCTTTTCGACGTCGGGCAGGATCACCAGGTCATTGACGATGGGATTGGGCGACTCGGCGGCGATGATCCCCGGCTCGGTGAAGCCCAGATAGCGCGGCTTGCCGATGCGCTGCTTGGCATGTCCGATCGCCGCGCCCTTCATCGGACCCTTCATCGCACCCGGGCCGCAGCCGGTGCAGATGTCCAGCCCGCGCAGACCCATCTCGTAGCCGACGCGCTTGGTGTAGTCGTACTCCGCGCGGCTGATCGAGTGCCCGCCCCAGCACACCGCGACGCTGGGCTGGATCACCGGCTGCACGATCCCGGCGTTGCGCAGGATGTGGAACACGGCATCGGTGATGCCTTCCGAGCTGCCGAGGTCGAATCGCCCAAGGGCCGCGCCGCCGGCCCCGCCGGTGTCGCCGTTCGCATACACCACGTCGCGCAGCACGGCGAACAGGTGTTCCTGGATGCCGCGGATCATTTGGCCGTCGACGAAGGCGCTCGCCGGCGCGTTGCGGATGTCCAGCTTGATGCCGCGCGAGCGCTGGATGATCTCGATGTCGAAGTCGGGGTAGCGCGCGAGGAGCTCCTTGCCGTCGTCGAGCGGGTTGCCGCAATTGAGCACCGCGAGGGCGCAATTGCGGAAGGTGTCCTTCAGTCCGCCCTGGCCCTGGCTGGAGAGGCGGGCGGCTTCGGTGCGCGACAACACCTCCATGCGCCCGGTGGGCGAAACCTGGGCGTCGACGACGGGGAATCTTGCTGAATGGTGGCTCATGGGACTCAATCTCGTGCTCGGGGTTGGCCGGCCGCGCGGGACGCGCTTCCCGCACGCCGAACCGGAAGCGCGCATGTTATGCGTAATGGCCGGTGAGTGGGGCGGGGAATGTGGCGGGAAATGGGGCGGGGGAGTGCACGCCGGCAAGGCCGGCTGCGGTTCCGTAGTCCTTCCGCTTCAGCGGCGGATGTCGAGGTGCACGACCAGGTTCGCCTCGTGCGCGCGCCAGCGCAACGGGATCGCGAAGGGCACGCCCGTGGCGCGTGCGGCGGCCGGCGGCATCGTGCGCAGGCGGGCGGAAGGCGGCGAGATCGTCAGTTCTTCGCCGAAATGGCGTCGTGCGCGGCCCGACATCATGTTGGCGATCTCGCCGACGACGTCGAGGCAGCGATCCTCCGAATGCTCGCGTTCGCCGATCGCCTGCAGCACCTGCGACAGCATGCCGTGCGCTGCCGAGAAGGTGATGCTTCCGCGGAAACCCCCGGACACGTCGATCACCCCGTTGAAATCGCCCCACAGCGGCGAAGCCGTGCCGTCGAGCAGGTAGGCGGTGCGCACGACGGCCGGTTCGTGCGTCATGTTGAGGAAGAAGGCCGAGATCGCTTCGGAAAAGACTTCGATGTCTTCGTGGTTCAACGCGCGGTAATTCAACTCATCAGCTCCAGCAGGGCGGCAACCAGTTGTTCTTCGGAAAAGGGCTTGTGCAGGAAGCCGTGGGCGCCCTTGCTGATGGCGCGCAGCGCCGTGGCCTTGTCGCTCAGGGCCGATACCACCATGATGCGGGCGCCCGGCAGTACCTCGGCGAGCCGTTCGATGCAGGCCTCGCCGTCCATGTTGGGCATGGTCAGGTCCATCGTGATGAAGTCGGGCTTCCTCGACATCGCGATGGCCAGCGCCTGTTCGCCGTCGCCGGCAAGGCCGACCAGGTCGATCGCCGGCAGCCGCTCGTCGAGCATCTGGCGTGCGATCAGGTTGCGGATGACCATCGAGTCGTCGACGATCAGAAGTCTTGCCTTCATGCGGGACTCCATTGCAGGGTGAAGCGCGTATAGGCGCGCGGGGCGGACGCGAGCCTCAAGCGGGCGCCGGTCTCGCGCGCCAGCGCCCCGACGACGTCGAGGCCCATGCCGCGGCCGGCGTGCTCGCTGACCGCGGCGGCGGTGGATACGCCCGGTTCGAAGAGCGTCGCGACCACGTCGCGGTCGCTCATCGCGGCGACCTGTTCGGCGGGCCGGTGTCCGTCTTCCGTCAGTCGGCGGCGCAGGGCGTGCACGTCGATGCCGCGGCCGTCGTCGGCGACGGTGAGTTCGAGGCCGCCGTCGGCCGAACGTGCCAGTTCGATGCGCAGGCGGCCTTCCTCGTGCTTGCCCGCGTGTCGCCGTTCCGCCGCAGCTTCGATGCCATGCACGACCGCGTTGCGGACCAGTTGGGGCAGCCCTTCGCGCAGCAGGCGGTGCACCGGCTCGGGAATCGCGCCGACGTGGGGGAGCGAGGTTTCCACGCGCAGCTTCTTGTCGAGGTCGGCGGCCACCGCCAGCGCGAGCCGCTGGATCCGCTGCAACGACTGGAGGACGCCGTCCTCGCCGGGCGGCATCTCACTGCCCTGCGGGCCGGCGTCGGCAGCAGGCGGCGCGAAGGCCGTCAGGCGCGAGATCACGGCGTCGATTTTCGCCAGCTCCTGCAGCATGCGGCCGATCCCGGTGGCCACCGGGATGAGGTCGTCCCCTGTCAGCGTCCGGCGCTGGCGCAGTGCGCCCAGTTCGTCTTCGAAGCGATGGGCCTGTGCAGCGACCGCGCCGATCGCGAGCGCCGCCGCTTCGCCCTTGATCGAGTGCACCTCGCGGAACACCTTCGTCACCGTCGCCAGGTAGGCACGCGCGTCCGGCGTGACGTCGCGCAGGGCGGCGTTCAGGCCGTCGAGTTTCGCCCGGGCGTCGACGAGGAAGCGGCGCACGTCCGCCGGATCCTTGTCGAGCACGTCGAGCAACAGGGCGACCTCGCTGCGGGCACGTTCTTCGGCATCCGCGAGTTCGCGTTCGAGCCTGACCTCCTGGCTCACGTCGGCCACCGCGACCAGCATCCCCGTAATGCCGGTCCGCGCGCCGCCGCGCACGGGCTGGAAGCTGAAGCTGAGATATTTCGGGCGCGACCCGCCGGGTTGCGCGAGCTGCACCCGCTGCAGCGGATTGAGGTCGGCCAGCAGCGCGGGCTTCACACGTTCGTTAAGCAGCAGCCCGATGTACTGCCGGGCGGAATCCATCGTGTCCGGCGTCACGAGGGCGGTCAGCGTGACGAGGAAGTTGTCGCCCGGCGCGAGCGGACGGGGGAACACCCTGGCGAGGTGTTCCGAGCGCTGCGTGCCGATCGTGCCGTTGCGGTCGATCAGGAACAGGCCTTCGCGCACCGTGCGCAGGATGTCCGTCGTCTCGCGCCGCGCCTGCTCGGCTTCGCTGTCGCTCCGGTTCAGGCGGCGCGCGACGTGCACCACGATGAAGACGAACATCAGCAGTGCGACGGCGATCGCACCGGACTGCAGCACCCGCATAGCGCGCGCACGATCCCCCGCCAGGCGTTCCTGTTCGCGCGTCAGGTCGTCGGCGAGCTGCAACAGGCGCACGTTGCGCGTGTTGCTCAGCGTGACCGCAGCCTCGATTGCGGAGCGGTCCGGCGTGGCGGAGGCGAGCAGGGTGATCGCCGCATCCCGCAGGGGCTGCCACTGCCGATCGAGCTTGTCCGCAAGTTCGAGCGCGGGGCCGTCCTGCGAGGCCGCCGCGAACGCCTGCACCTCGGCGAGCGCCAGGTCGAAGGCCTGGTAGGCCTCCGAGATCTGCGCCTGGCTCGTCTGTAACGGTTCGTCCGCCGCCGATTCATGCGCTAGAGTGAGCACTGCCTTGGCAATCTGCTGCGAGTAACCGCGCAGCTTGCCGCCCTCGTTGATGCTCTTTGCGTCGCGCTCGACGTTCTGCAGCTGTATGAAGTTGAGCGTATAGACACCGACGCTCACGACGAAGAAGGCGGCGACGGTATACACGAGCACGCGGTATTTGCCGCGAAATAAGGTGTGCAGCAGGGGCATCCGGGGCGACCGAGGAGTGGGACAGAGGCCGCGGAGGCTACCGCTCCGTTGTTACATTTTTGCGTCAGCGTTGCGGACGGTGCGGGAATGCTAGGTTTGGAAAGAAATTCATCCGGAGCGTGAAAGATTTTATGGCCGGACGCCCGTGTTTATGGTTGATGCATTCCGCAGTATCCCGGTAATATCCACTTACAAGTTCCACAGTCGATGCGGCAGTTTGCCGCTGTCATCGACATACGGCGAAAAATCCGATGTCCGCAAATCCGTCCTGGAAGCAGTTTACCGTCGAGCGTCTGGCACGAGAAATCGGCGTCTTGGGCGAAATCATCGTCGATGATGTCCTGTTCGATCTCGGATTCGAGGACGGCGAGCTGCCACCCCGTCAGCTTATGACCTTCCTTGCCCGGCTGCAGCGCGAGCTCCCCGAAACCCTCGATCGCGAAGCGATCATCCAGGAATTGGTCGCCGGACTCCTCTCAACTCCAAACTCCTGACCGCCATGACCATCCGAAACAAGCTGATCCTCGGTTTCTCCGTGCTGCTCGCGTTCATCCTCGTGCAGGGTGCTGCCAGCTTCTTCTACGGTTCGCGCACGCAGGGCCTCGTGGACACGGCCGTGAACCGGAACTTCATCGCGGCGACGGAGGTCACCGATCTCCTCGCCTCGGCGCAGCAGCTGCGGCGCCAGGAAAAGGAATACCTGATCTACGTCGGCAACGTCGATGGCCGCAACGCCGTGCTCAAGGACTGGAATGCCACGCACGCGCGCATCCTCGGTCAGCTCGAAGCGATGGTCGCCAACAGCAAAGGCATCTACCTGCCCGCCGACAGCTCCGCGTTCACGCAATGGAAGGGCGCGCTGGACGACTACCAGAAGGAATTCGCCCGCATCGTCGAAGGCTTCAGCTACGACGTTTCGATGCTCGACGAAGGCGAAACGGGAGGCGGTTCGCGGGCCTACAACAAGGCAGTGCGTGCCAACGAGGAGCTGCGTCCGGTGGTCGATCGCTTCAACGCCGTCCTGATCGAGGGCGCAACGAAGTTGGCGCGCGCGCGCGCCGAAGAATCGGCTCAGGCCTATCAGCGCATCCGCAGCAACTTCGAGGTGGTCGACTATGTGAACATCGGCTTTGCCGTGGCCGGCCTGCTGCTCGCCGGTGCGCTGCTGGCGACCATCCCCGCGTCGATTACCCGGCCGCTCGACTCGCTGATCGAATCGGCCGACAAGATGAGTCTGGGTGACCTTGGCAAGAAGTTCGAGGCCGGCGGCGTCAAGGACTTCGAGCGGCTTGCCGCATCGCTCGAACGCATGCGCGTGACGATGGAAGCCATGATCGTCCGACTCAAGGCGCGTTCCCGCTGAGAACCGACGCCCCACCGCACAACTCCGTTTTATCCGGTAATTCTTGAGACAAGGAACTCCCATGCGTATCGCTCTCCGCCCGCTGCTCCTCGCCCTGACCCTGGGAACCGCCCTGGCGCTGCCTGCTCACGCGCAGCAGTCGGCTTCAGGCGCCGTCGCGACCAAGGCGGCCGCACGTACCGCCGCCGCCAAGCCCGCTGCGGACGATCTCGTCGCCGGGGATTACGTGATCGACGTGGCTCACTCGCACGTCTATTTCTTCATTTCGCACCTCGGCGTGAGCCGCTTCATGGGGCGCTTCGACGACATCAAGGGTACCTTCGTGATCGGGCAGAAGCCGACCGAGAGCGCCGTCAGCGCGACGGTGACGGTGTCCAGCGTCAATACCAAGCACCAGAAGCTCGAAGATCACCTTAAGAGCCCCGATTTCTTCGATGTTGCCCAGTTCCCGACCATGACCTTCGAGTCGACGCGCGTGCGCTGGAACGCCCGCGGCGAAGGCGTTCTGTCGGGCAACCTGACGATCCGTGGCGTCACCAAGCCGGTCGATTTCGACCTGAAGCTGACGGGTGCGGGGAAGGGGCCGCGCGGCGACACGCGTGCCGGATTCGAAAGCACCACCACGGTCAAGCGTAGCGACTTCGGCATGACCTATGGCCTACCGCGTGTCGTCGGCGATACGGTCGAGATCGCGCTGTCGATCGAAGGCATCCGCCAGTAAGCATCCGCCGCCAGTGCGGCCCCGAAAGGCCGCACTGTTTGGATTCGGCACCACGTTCGGCCCTGCCATCCGGCAGGGCCGAAGTTTTTTCTGCGGGCTACGGCCGTGGCCCCGCGGATGTAATACTCAGTACTGGCTATTCAACTCTTCGGCGACGAGCTGTTTGAGCTGCTCGTAGCCGAAGCTGGGCATCGGACGACCATTGACGAAGAATTCCGGCGTCTTCGTCACGTTGAGCGCCCGCGCGTCGGCCAGATCCTGCCTGACGATCGCGTCGATTGCCGGGTTGGCCATGTCTGCTTTCAGTTTTGCAATGTCCAGGCCGATGCCGTTGATGAAGTTCCACACCATGTCGGGCTGCGGGTTGTGGTGCGAGGCCCAGTTCGGCTGCGCCGCGAACAGCGCTTCGAGCGTTTCCCAAAACTTGCCCTGGAGCTTCGCCGCGGCCAGCAGCTTCACGACCTGCTCCGAGCCGTCGTGGAACGGCGCGTAGCGCACGCTGACGCGAATGCGCCCGGGCGAGGCGGCCATCAGCTGCTTCACGTACGGGTAGAAATCGCGGCAGGTCTCGCAGGCCGGATCGAGGAATTCGACGATGTGCACGCGCGCTTCGGCTTCGCCCAGGGTCGGCGAATGTTCGCGCACGAGGACGGAGCGGTTCTGTTCGGCGACCTCGTCGCGGCGGGCGCCCTTGTCCGAATCATGGACGAGCGTCGCGGTGGCGAATACCCCGACCATCAGCGCGACGGCGATTCCGAAAATGTACTTCTGGTTCATCTGGACATCCTGTGGTGGGCAAAAAGGAGCAATCCGGCGATCAGCGTGAAGGCGAACAGCGACAGCATCGGAATGGTCAGGAAACCGAACCATTCGATCTGGATCTCCTTGCACGAGACGCCGCGCGAGCACGGCTGGATGCGCTCGGGAATCACGCCCGCGACGAGCAGCACGTGGAAAACCGCGACCAGCCACCCGGCTAGCGTCAGCGGCAGCGCGTAGCGGATCACGCTGCGATCGAGGGGAAACATTCCTGCGGGCAGGATCAGCACGAGCGGGAACATCGCGATCCGCTGCCACCAGCACAGCACGCAGGGCGGCAGTTCCATGACTTCGCCGAGGAAGAGTGCGCCGAGCAGGGACGAGGCAGCGATGAGCCACGCCCCGAACAGCGGCGTCCAGCCGGCCGGGGAGGCTGCGACGGGTTCAGCTTTCATACGAGATCAGGACGACGTCAGCGGCCTGTTCGCGCAGCGGGATCAGGGCCTGATAGACGGGCGAGTTGAACCAGCCGTTGAGCGAATCGATGTCGGGAAAGCGCAGCACCACGGTGTCCGTGTGCGCATGCTCGCCGCCCAGCACGGTTACGCGCTTGCCGCGCAACACCAGTTCTCCGCCCCAGCCCTCCAGCGTGCCGGGCACGCGGGAGCGGTATTGGTCCCATTTGGCGGGATCCTTGATCGTGATGTGGCCGATGACGTAGGCCGGGGCTTTCTGTCTCATCAGGTGTCCTGGAAGCGGGAGAACGAGGGGCCGCCGCGCGGCAGTGCTTCGCCGGATCGGAATCTTCCGGCGGAAAGGCGCGGATTATATCCGAGTCATAAGGGCGCCTTTGGTTCCGTTTCCACCGCGTGCGTGACCGGGCAGCCGGGCGCTGCACGATGCCTTGCGCCAGGCGCGCTTATGGTGAAACTGCGCGGTTGGGTGTCGGCTTCATAGTGGATCTTGTTATATTGAAATAAGGTTTTATGCGTTGTCACGCATCCGACCATCGGCTATCGTCAAGGCCTCTCCTGTTTATCGCCCGCTATCGGATTCCGCATGAAAAAACTGACCAGCCTGTTGCTCGCAGCCGGACTCGCGTTCGCAAGCGGAGCATTTGCCCAGTCCAATCTGCTCAACGTCTCCTACGACGTGGCGCGCGATGTCTACAAGGATTTCAATCCCCTGTTCCAGAAGCACTGGAAGGAGAAAACCGGCGAAACCGTCGAGTTGCGCCAGTCGCACGGCGGTTCGTCCAAGCAGGCGCGCGCGGTGGCGGACGGCCTCGAGGCCGACGTCGTGACGATGAACCAGGCCACCGACGTCGATTTCCTCGCCGAGAAGGGCCTCGTCGCGAAGGATTATCCGAAGAAATTCCCCGACAACGCCTCGCCCTACACCTCGACGATGGTGTTCATCGTGCGCAAGGGCAACCCGAAGGCGATCAAGGACTGGAACGACATCGCCAAGCCGGGCATCCAGCTCATCATCCCGCATCCGAAGAACACCGGTAACGGCCGTTATTCGTATCTCGCCGCTTGGGGGTACGCGCTGAAGCAGCCCGGCGGCAGCGACAAGAGCGCGCAGGACTTCGTCGGCCAGTTGCTCAAGAACGCGCCGCTGTTCGGCTCGGGCGGCCGGGATGCGACGACCACCTTCATGCAGCGCAAGATGGGCGACGTGCTGGTCACTTTCGAGTCCGAGGCCGAGCTGATCGCGAAGGAGTTCGGGCGCGGTGAGTTCGAGGTGGTCTACCCCAGCCTGTCCATCCTCGCCGAATTCCCGGTCGCGATCGTCGACAAGGTCGTCGACAAGAAGGGCACGCGCAAGGTCGCGCAGGCCTACCTCGAATATCTGTGGTCGAAGGAAGGGCAGGAGAACGCCGCGGCGAACTACCTGCGCCCGCGTGATGCCGAAGTGCTGAAGAAGCATGCGGCGCAGTTCCCGCCGATCAAGACCTTTACCGTAGATGAGGTGTTCGGCGGTTGGAGCAAGGCAGCATCCGCGCACTTCAAGGACGGCGGCAGCTTCGACCAGATCTACGTTCAGAAGTAAAATTCCGGGCTTTTCGCGCGAAGCGGCCCCTCGCGGGCCGCTTCGCATTTCGATTTCCACGACAGACGGTTCTCCTTTCGACATGTTTCCCGCTCCCGCCAAACGGGATGGCGTCTTGCCCGGCTTCCGCCTGGGGCTGGGCTATACGCTGACCTACCTGACCCTGCTGGTGCTGATCCCGCTCGGCGGCATGATCCTCATGACCGGCAAGCTGACGTGGGCCGCTTTCTGGGACATCGCGACCACGGAGCGTGCGCTGGCCTCGTACCGGGTCACCTTCGGCGCATCGCTCTTCGCGGCGATCGTGAATGCCGTGTTCGGGCTGATCGTCGCATGGGTGCTGGTGCGCTACCCGTTTCCCGGCAAGCGCTTCGTCGATGCGCTCGTCGATCTGCCCTTCGCGCTGCCGACCGCAGTGGCCGGCATCACGCTCGCCACGCTGTACGCGGAGAACGGCTGGGTCGGACAGTTCCTCGCCAAGTTCGGCATCAAGGTCGCCTTCACGCCGCTGGGCATCGTCGTCGCGCTGATCTTCGTGACGCTGCCCTTCGTCGTCCGTACGCTGCAACCCGTGATCGAGGACATCGAGGCGGAGGTCGAGGAGGCCGCCGCTTCACTCGGCGCGACGCGCTGGCAGACTTTCGTGCGGGTGCTGCTGCCGGGCATCTTCCCGGCCTGGCTCACGGGCTTCACGCTCGCGTTCTCGCGCGCGATCGGCGAGTTCGGTTCGGTGATCTTCATCGCCGGCAACATGCCGCTGATCTCCGAGATCACGCCCTTGCTGATCATCTCCAAGCTCGAGCAGTACGACCTGATCGGCGCGACGGCGCTTGCGGTCGTGATGCTGGTGATCTCGTTCGCGATGCTGCTGGTGATCAACCTGCTGCAGTGGTGGGCGGCCAACCGTCACGCGAAGGGCAGCGATGCCGAACCGGCCGAGGCGCTCGCGCCTGGCGCGCTGGTGGAGGCGCGGCCATGACTGTACGCCGTGCCACCGCGGAGCCGCGCTGGGTCCGCCTGCTGCTCACGGGCGTCGCCCTCGGCTTCCTGTTCCTGTTCCTCGTCCTGCCGCTGATCGCGGTGTTCTGGGAAGCCTTCGCGCACGGCGCGCAGGCCTACTGGGAGGCGCTGAAGGATTCCGAGGCGCGGTCGGCGATGCTGCTGACGCTGACCATCGCCGCGTTCGTGCTGCCCTTCAACATCGCCTTCGGCGTCGCTGCCGCGTGGGCGATCGCGAAGTTCGAGTTCCGCGGCAAGAGCCTGCTCACGACCCTGATCGACTTGCCGTTCGCGGTGTCGCCGGTCGTCGCCGGCCTGATCTTCATCATCCTGTTCGGCGCGCAAGGCTTCTTCGGCTCCTGGCTCGTCGCGAACGACATCAAGATCATCTTCGCGCTGCCGGGCATGGTGCTCGCGACGCTGTTCGTGACCTTCCCCTTCGTCGCGCGCGAACTGATCCCGTTGATGCAGGCGCAGGGGCGCGACGAGGAAGAGGCAGCGATCTCGCTCGGCGCCTCGGGCTGGCAGATGTTCTGGCGCGTGACGGTGCCGAACATCAAATGGGGCCTGATGTACGGCGTGATCCTCGCGAATGCGCGCGCGATGGGCGAGTTCGGTGCCGTCAGCGTCGTCTCCGGCCACATCCGCGGCGAGACCAACACGCTGCCGCTGCACGTCGAGATCCTCTACAACGAATACAACCAGATCGGCGCTTTCGCCGCGGCGACCGTGCTCGCCTTCCTCGGCCTCGTGACGCTGGTCGCGAAGACCATTGTCGAGTGGCGCATGCGCAAGGAAACCGAAATGCTGACCGCCGATCTGCCGCCCGAGAAAACCGAACTGCCCCCGACCGTGGCCACGGAACGCCCATGAGCATCGAAATCCGCAACATCAGCAAGCGCTTCGGCAACTTCGTCGCGCTCGACGACCTTTCCCTCGACATCCCGACCGGCGAACTGGTCGCGCTGCTGGGGCCCTCGGGCTGCGGCAAGACGACGCTGCTGCGCATCATCGCGGGGATGGAGACGCCGGATTCCGGCTCGGTGCTGTTCGGCGGCGAGGAGGCGACGCACGTGCATGCGCGCGAGCGCCAGGTCGGCTTCGTGTTCCAGCACTACGCGCTGTTCCGCCACATGTCGGTGTTCGAGAACGTCGCCTTCGGGCTGCGCGTACGCCCGCGCAAGGATCGCCCGAGCGAGGCCGAGATCCGCGAGCGCGTGATGGGCCTGCTCAAGCTGGTGCAGCTGGACTGGCTCGCGCAACGCTACCCGTCACAGCTCTCCGGCGGCCAGCGCCAGCGCATCGCGCTCGCCCGTGCGCTGGCGGTCGAACCCAAGGTGCTGCTGCTCGACGAGCCCTTCGGCGCGCTCGACACCAAGGTGCGCAAGGAGCTGCGCCGCTGGCTGCGCCGCCTGCACGACGAGATGCACATCTCCTCGGTGTTCGTGACGCACGACCAGGAAGAGGCGCTGGAAGTCGCAGACCGCGTCGTCGTGATGAACCGCGGTCACATCGAGCAGATCGGTTCGCCCGACGAGGTCTACTCCAGCCCCGCGTCGCCCTTCGTTTACCAGTTCCTCGGCAACGTGAACGTGTTCCACAGCCGCCTGCATGGCAGTTGGGCGGAAGTCGAGCGGGAAGGGGATGCGCGTACGGCGGGGTCGATCGCCTTCGTGCGCCCGCACGACATCGAGCTCGACGTGGCGCCTCTGGCCGGCGGCATGACGGCGGGCGTGCGCCATGTGCATCGCATCGGGCCGCTGGTGCGCGTCGAACTCGAGCATGACGGCGAGACGATCGAAGTCGAGCTGACGCGCGAGCGCGCGGCGAGCCTCGATCTGCCGGTCGGCAAGACGGTGTGGATCAAGCCGCGGCAGGCGAAGGTGTTTGCCGCCGAGGCGGCGGCACCCGCCGGAAAGCAGCCCTTCCTGTTCTGATCGCCGCGCAGGGGAGGGTTGGGGTGGGGATGGGTGGACGCCAACGCGCCGGGAAGCAACCCATCCCCATCCTGTCCTTCCCCTTGAAGGGGAAGGAACCTGCTCATTGGCGCCTGGTACTCACGAAGACAAGCTCAGGGCGAACGCTTGTATTCGATTTGCGGCCTTAATAGCTTGTCGCCCCCTGAGCGATGGCGACGATATATACCGCGTACAGCGCGAGCAGCACGACGCCCCGTCGCCGGCTGATGAAGCCGTTGCGGGGCGGCCATATGACGCCGAGGGCGATCAGGCCGCAGACGAGCGCGACGGCGACCTCGCGCCAGTCGGCATGGATCGGGTGAATGATCGCCGCGACCGCGACGATGAGCAGTCCGTTGAAGATGTTGCTGCCTAGAATCGTGCCCAGGCTCACTTCATCGTGGCCGCGCAGTTTGGCGATGACGGTGGTCGCGAGTTCCGGCGTGGACGTGCCGATGGCGACCAGTGTCGCCCCGATGATGAATTCGTCGATGCCATAGGTGGCCGCGATGCCTTTCGCGGCGACCACGATGAAATTCCCCGCCAGGACCAGGAATCCCAGGCCGACGACGCCGAATGCGAGCGCCGCCCCGACACGCGGGGTGCCCAGCACCGCCTCGGCCGCGCTGCGCTGGCGTCGCGCTTCCACCACGGCCGCAGTCAGCCAGGCGGCAAAGAGCGCCAGCAGCAGCACGCCGTCGACCCGAGACAGTACGCCGTCGAGAAATAGCACGCCGGTGATCACGGGGACGAGCAGCGCGACGGGAAAGTCGCGCTTGATGCTGTCGCGGGGACTCTGGATGCCGGCGATCACCAGCGCCAGCGCGAGTACCAGCGCGACGTTCACGACGTTGCTACCCAGTGCGTCGCCGAGCGCGATCTCGGGTGTTCCGTCGAGCGCCGAGTTCACCGACACCGACAGTTCCGGGCTGGACGTGGCAAACGCCGCCACGGTCGCACCGATGATGCCGGGCGAGATGCGCGCCCAGTGCGCGAGGCCCACGGCTCCGCGGACGAAAAGCTCTCCGCCGATGCCCGCGGCAACGACGCCCGCGAGCAGGCCCAGATAGTCGTTCATCGAATCGGTGCCCAGGTCATGGGCACCAAGATAGCGGAATCGGCTGCTAATCGGCGAGATCGAACTGGGGATTCCACACCACTTCCCACAGGTGGCCGTCCGGATCGGCGAAATAGCCGGCGTAACCGCCCCAGAAGGTATCGCCGGCCGGCTTGACGATGCGCGCGCCGGCCTGCCGGGCCTGCTCCATGACAGCATCGACATCCTGCTTCGACGCAACGTTGTGCCCCAGTGAGCACTCCGTCGAGGAGGGTGTGCCGCGTGCCAATCCCGTATCGTGCGCGAGACTGTTCCGTGGCCAGAGCGCCAGCTTGAGGCCGTGCTGGAGGTCGAAGAACGCGACGGCACCGTGTTCGAACTCGGCACCGATGATGCCTTGCGTCGGAAGGCCGAGCCCGTCGCGGTAGAAGTGCACGGCGCGTTCGAGGTCGTCCACTGCGAGGGTCAGGACTGTGAGTCTGGGTTTCATTGTTCCCTCCTGCTGTTTTCGCGGCGCGACCGGGCGGAGGATCAGCGTGTGGCGCCCTTGTCGCGGATCAGTTCGGCGACGTGCTTGCCTTCCGCGGTGTCGAGCCTGCTCGCGAGCGCGAGTGCGCTTTCGCCTTTGCGGGTGCTTGTAAGGACGTCCGCCCCGTGTTCGACCAGCAGCCGGGCGATGTCCGCGACTCCGCCCGACAGCGACAGCAGGAGTGGCGTGTTGCCCAGCGGATCGCGCACGTTGACCTGCGCGCCGCGGATGATGAGCGCCTCGGCAATGCTGCGGTAGCCCTCGGTCGGTTTGCCGCAGGCGACGAGGAGGGGGGTGAGGCCCAGGCGGTCGCGCGCGTTCACGTCCGCGCCGGCGTTCACTAGGATGCTGGCGATCACGGTGAAGCCGCTCTTCAGCGCGAAGAGCAGCGGCGGCGTGCCGTCGACGTCGATGCCGTGGATGCTGAATCGGGCACGCACGAAGAGATCGACGAGTTCACGATTGCCGGCGCGCAACGCGGCGAGGAATGCCTCGCGGTCGACCGTGATGCCGCGGTCCGCGAGTTCGCGGACCGCATGTTCGCGCCGCTCGGCCTGGCGGAAGGTCTCCAGTTCGCGAAATTCGCGCAGCGTGATGATGTCCGCCAGTACCAGGGGTGGGAAACCCTGCCGGCCGCCGCGCTTGTCGATGAGGAGATCGCTGAAGTAGTCGTGGATCTCGGGCGTGTCCCACAGGAACTCGATGCGCGTGAGGATGCGGTCGAATTTTTCTTCGAGATGGATCGGATACTTGTCGCCAAGGCACTCGAAGAGAGGGTGCTTCATCGATGTGATTCCAGTCGTCGGGCGAACGCCGGAACGGCGCACCCGTTATTTCGTAAACGATTCCTATTCTTGCATGATCGAGCTCGTTTTGGGGACTCGGCTGGGGCGGGCGGGAAATGGCCCCAATGTGGAACAGCCACCGCCAGCGACACGTCAATGCGCGTGTCGGTGATGAATATCGGGGAAATGCGGGTGCTTGTGGCTCATGGCCGTGTGACGGTGCCAATGTTCATGCGGTTCGCTGCTTTTCCACTCGAAATCGTGGTCATGCTGGTGGTGTTCGTCATGCACATGACGATGGCTGTGCTCGAGTGGTTCGTGCGCGTGTTCGTGTTCGTGGTGTTCCGTCAGGTGCAGCCACACCCCGCAGCCCATCAGGCCGGCCGCCAACCAGAACGCCGGATAAGTCGATTCACCGAGAAAGACCAGCGCCACCGCGGCGCCAATGAATGGCGCAGTGGAAAAGTAGGCCCCCGTCCGCGCGGTGCCGAGCCCCCGCAGGGCCAGCACAAACATTACGAGGCTGACGCCATAACCAAGGAGCCCGACGCCCATCGTCGCAAACCCGATGGCCGCGTCCGGCACCGCGGCCCCAAGCGACAGCGCCAGCGAAGTGTTCACCGCGCCGGCAATCATCCCTTTGCTTCCCGCAATGAACAAGGCATCCGAAGCCGAGACCTTGCGGGTCAGATTGTTGTCGATCGCCCAGCACAGGCAGGCACCCGCAATCGCGAGGGGGCCAATCCAACCGGTCATGCCTCCATCTCCAGTCGGCCACGACAGTACGACGCCTCCTGCAACGATGGCGAGCATGCCCAGCACAATGCGGCGGTCGGCGTTTTCCGTGAACACGACCCAGGCGATAACCGCGGTGAGCACTGCTTCCAGATTCAGCAGCAGGGAAGCGGCCGAACCGCTCGTCGAGGTCAGACCAAACAGCAGGGCCACCGGACCAAGCACGCCGCCAAAGAGGATGGCACCCAAGAGCCAGGGCCATTCCGAGGAGGCAAGGCCGGAGGGCTTCCAGCCCCTATCCCGGACGAGGCGGATAAGCAGGAGGCCGGTTCCGCTGCCCAAATAAAGCAGGCCCGCAAGCAAGATGGGCGGAAACTCGCCGACCAGCAACTTGGCGAATGGCGTGCTTGCGCCGAACAGGGCTGCAGCCAGCAGCGCATAGACGACGGCGCTATGCATCGTTTCGATAACCGGTAGATCTCATCGGCAGACTTATGCCCCTTACAGTTTCGGCGGCCAGCCACGCGCCTCATTTCACAGGATCAAGGTCTTCACGATCAAGCCTAGCACCGCGCACGCCGCAATGACGTGAATGACGTTGCGCTTGTAGCGGAACAGGGCCACCGCTGCGCCGGCGGCGATCAGTGCCGACACCCAATCGAATCGCCCGCCTAGTCCGTCCGGCCAGAGGACGTGGTAGGCGAAGAACACGGCCAGGTTCAGGATCACACCAACTACCGCCGCCGTGATCGCAGTCAGCGGCGCGGTGAATCGGAGATTCCCGTGCGTCGACTCGACGAACGGTCCCCCGGCGAGAATGAAAATGAAGGACGGCAGGAAGGTGAACCAGGTCACCAGCGCGGCTGCGACGGCGCCGGCGACAAACAGCATGTCGGGGCCGAACAGCGCCTGCACATACGCCCCGACGAAGCCGACGAAGGCAACCACCATGATCAGCGGTCCCGGGTTGGCCTCACCGAGCGCCAGCCCGTCGATCATCTGTGTGGGGGTGAGCCAGCCGTAATGCCCGACCGCGCCCTGATAGATGTACGGCAATACCGCATAGGCGCCGCCGAAGGTCAGCAACGCGGCCTTCGTGAAGAACCAGCCCATCTGCGTCAGGGTGTGCTCCCAGCCGTAAAGGCCGAGGAGAAGTGCCATTGGAATCGACCACAGCACGACCCCCGCCGCGGCAACGCGCAGCAGACCGGACCAGCGGAACAGCGCGTGCTCGGGCGTCGGTGTATCGTCATCGATCAGCGCCGGGCCATAGGACTTATCGGCCGCGCGATGCCCGCCGCCGACCTTGAATTTGTCCGGGGCGACGCGCCCCCCGACGTAACCGGTCAGCGCGGCCACTGCGACGATGGCCGGAAACGGCACGTTCATCGCGAAGATCGCGACAAACGCCGCGGCGGCAATCGCCCACATCAGCCCGTTCCTGAGTGCCCGCGAGCCGATGCGATGCACGGCCTGCACGACGACCGCCGTGACGGCAGGCTTGATGCCGTAAAACAGCCCGGCCACGAGCGGCATGTCGCCGAATGCAATGTAGATCCACGACAGCGCGATCAGGAAGAACAGCGACGGCAACACGAACAGGACGCCCGCGGCGATGCCGCCCCAGGTCCGGTGCATGAGCCAGCCCATGTAGGTCGCGAGCTGCTGTGCCTCCGGACCGGGAAGCAGCATGCAGTAGTTGAGTGCATGCAGAAAGCGCCGCTCGCTGATCCAGCGGCGTTCTTCGACCAATTCGCGGTGCATGATCGCGATCTGTCCGGCGGGTCCGCCGAAGCCGATGAAGCCGAGTTTCAACCAGAGGCGAAAGGCTTGCCAGAAGGTAACGGGGAAGTCGGCGCGCGCCGCATTTTCTGTCGAGGGGGGGGCGTTGGCGTTCATTTGGGACGAAGGTCCTTTTCGAAGGCGGCCAGCAGACCGTCGAACACGCCGCTCGCTGCGGCCACAAGCTGATCGTCATCGGTAATTGCCTCGCGCAGGCCGGCGAGCACACACTCGACGCCGCTTGCCTCCGGCGGCTGCACGCCGCCGACATCGAGATAGTGCACAAGCGCGCCCAGCCGCTGGAGTGCGGCCTGCTCGAGGCGGAAACTCGACAACAGCACTTCGAATGTGACGCGAGCACCGATATGGCTGAACGTCGCTCCGTCGAAGTCGAAGCCGAGCGCGGCGTGCGGGCAATCGGCGGGCGATGCCAGCCACAGCAGACGGGCTTGCGGATCAACGAAGCGTCGGATCAGCCACGCACAGGCCAGCCGATCGACCCAGGGGCGACGGCGGGTGGCCCACGTTCGGCCCTGATAGTCGGCGACTTGCAGGCGACGAATGGCCCCTGCAACCGCGTGCGGTTCACCGGGGGCGAGCGCCCGGGCGACGGTCAGTTCGAGATCCTCCAGTGCGGCGTCGGCCTGCTGCCGCGCCGCACCGGGGAAGAAGTCGATTTCGGCCAGATTGGCGAACGACTTGCGCAGTTTGCGGGCTTGCTTGAGCGCATCGGGCGCGGTCTCGCCTGTAAGCGCGGTGCGCACATTGGCCGCGTCCGCGAGGAGCGTCGCGTAATCCTCGCTTCGGTCAAACAACGTGGCAAAAGACGCATTGTCCGGCTCCTGCGCGCGCAGCACGTAGGCCGTGCCGCTCTCGGCACGGACATCGGTAGCGACCCGCTCGAGCGTGGCGTGACAAGCGTCTCGATCGGGCATCAGGTAGACGCCGTCGCGCAATACCGCTGCGCCGGAACCCTTGAGCGCACGCCATGCCCGCATCCGGGCGCTGGCGTTCTCCGTCGCAAGGCTGATGACAAGGAAAAGCCAATGAGTCATGCAACGTACTCTACAATAAAGTAGCGCACGTTGCAGATTTGCAAATCTGCGAGCTTCGGCTACCCCCATCCCCCGAATGGAGAGGGGGAGCGCTGGACTTACAGCACGCGCTCGATCTGCCCGTAGTCTCCACTGGTCTTCAGCGTCACGGTGACCTCGGCACCCGAGCGGTTACGCCAGTACCAGCCGTGCTTGCCGTCGAAGGCTGCCCCCGGTCGGGAAACAGTCGAGTCATGTGTCGATTCCGATCAGTTTGAGGACGGGCCACGTTGTCACGCAAACAACGGGCCGGTTTCGTTAGAGGATCGGAACGGTCTTGGGCGGACGCGATAGGGCCTCGGACCGTGCCGCCGTAGCGCTGACGTGGCGTGGCGGCGCGGCGGGTCCGTCAGGCCATGACTGCGTCGAGCAACTCCCTGACGCCCTGCACGCGCTGTTTCAGATTGGGCAGGCTGGCCTTGCGGATCAGCCGGTCGGGGCCGGACATCTTCGTGTTGCGGTCCTTCTGGATCAGCATGATGACCTTGACCGGATCGATCGGCGGGTTGGGGCCGAACTGGACGCTGATCTGCGCATCGCTGGCGTCGAGCTTGGCGACGCCGTAGGGCTTCACGAGCAGGCGCAGGCGGTGCGATTCGATCAGGGCCTGGGTCTGCGGCGGCAGCTCGCCGAAGCGGTCGATCAGCTCTTCCTGCAGGCTGCGCAGTTCGTCGTCCGCGTCGCAGTTCGCGAGGCGCTTGTAGAGCGTCAGACGCTCCTGCACGTCGGGGCAGTAGTCATTGGGCAGCAGGGCGGGCGTGTGCAGGTTGATCTCGGAGACGACTTCCAGCGGCTGGCTGAGGTCGGGCTCCTTGCCCGCCTGCAGGTCGCGGACGGCGCGCTTGAGCATCTCGGTGTACAGGCTGAAGCCGACCTGCTGGATCTCGCCGGACTGGTTTTCGCCGAGCACCTCGCCTGCGCCGCGGATCTCCAGGTCGTGCATCGCGAGGTAGAAGCCGGAACCCAGCTCCTCCATCGCCGTGATCGCCTCAAGGCGTTTCTGCGCCAGTGGCGTCGGCTTTGCATGGGCGTCCGTCAGCAGGTAGGCGTAGGCCTGATGGTGGCTGCGGCCGACGCGACCGCGCAGCTGGTGCAGCTGGGCGAGGCCGAAGCGGTCGGCGCGGTTGATGATGATGGTGTTGGCGGTCGGGATGTTGATGCCAGTCTCGATGATGGTCGTGCACAGCAGCAGGTTCGCGCGTTGCGATGTGAAGTCGCGCATCACGCGTTCGAGCTCGCGTTCCGGTAGCTGGCCGTGGCCGACGACGATGCGTGCCTCGGGCACCAGTTCGGCGAGGTCGTTGCGCACGTTTTCGATCGTATCGACTTCGTTGTGCAGGAAATACACCTGGCCGCCGCGCTTGAACTCGCGCAGCACCGCCTCGCGCACGATGCCCTTGCTGTGGCGCTGCACGAAGGTCTTGATCGCGAGGCGCTTCTGCGGCGCGGTGGCGATCACCGAGAATTCGCGCAGGCCTTCGAGCGCGAGGCCCAGCGTGCGCGGGATCGGCGTCGCGGTGAGGGTCAGGATGTCGATTTCGCTCCTCAGCGCCTTCAGCGACTCCTTCTGGCGCACGCCGAAGCGGTGTTCCTCGTCGATGATGACGAGGCCCAGGCGCTTGAAGACGACGTCCTTCTGCAGCAGGCGATGCGTGCCGATGATGATGTCGACCTTGCCTTCGGCGAGCTGCTTCAGGGCCTCGGCCTGCTCCTTGGCGCTCTTGAAGCGCGACAGTTCGGCGATGCGGATCGGGAAGTCGGCGAAGCGGTCGGCGAAGGTCTGGTAGTGCTGCTCGGCCAACAGCGTGGTCGGCGTCAGGACGACGACCTGCTTGCCGTCGGCGACCGCGATGAAGGCCGCGCGCAGCGCGACCTCGGTCTTGCCGAAACCGACGTCGCCGCACACGAGGCGGTCCATTGGCCGGCCGGATTTCATGTCGGCGACGACGGCGTCGATCGCGCCCTGCTGGTCCGGCGTGGTCTCGAAGCCGAAGCCTTCGGCGAACGCGTCGAGGTCGTGCTGCTTGAAATCGAAGCGGTGGCCGGGGCGGGCCGCGCGCTGAGCGTACAGGGCCAGCAGTTCGGCGGCGGTGTCGCGCACCTGCATGGCGGCCTTGCGCTTCGCCTTGTCCCACTGGCCGGAGCCGAGGCGGTGCAGTTCGACGGCCTCGGGGTCGGCGCCGGCGTAACGCGTGATCACATGCAGCTGGGCGACCGGCACGTAGAGCTTGTCGCCGTTGGCGTATTCCAGGTCAAGGAACTCGGTCTGCCCCTCGCCGAGGTCCATGTGGATCAGGCCGAGGTAGCGGCCGATGCCGTGCGATTCGTGCACGACCGGATCGCCCGGTTTCAGCTCGGAGAGGTCGCGCAGCCAGCCCTCCATCGTCGCTGCCTTGCGTGTGTCGCGGCGGGCGCGCGTGCGCGTCGTCGCAGCGTACAGCTCGGATTCGGTGACAATCGCGATCTTCGCGTCGGGCAGCAGGAAGCCGGTCGCGAGCGGGCCGACGCCCAGCGCGAGGGGCTCGGCGGACGCGAGAAAGCCCGCGAAGTCCGCACTCGCGGCGGGTTTCAGTCCGTACTCGACGAAGAATTCCGACATCGTCTCGCGTCGGCCGGGCGCGTCGGCGAGCACCAGCACCCGCCCACCGGCCCTGGCCCAGTCGCCTTCGAGGAAATCCTTGAAACGATGCAGCGGATTGGTCGCCTTGCGCTCCACGGACAGATCGGGGAGCTGTGCCGCCGCGGCGGCTTCGGCGCCGGCATCCGGTGCCGCGATGTGGATGCGCGGGCGATCCTTCAGCGCGCCGTAGAAGGATTCCTGACCGAGAAACAGCGCTTCCGGCGGCAGTACCGGGCGCGTGCGGTCGCCCTTGAGGAAGTCGTAACGGGAGCGCGTGTCGCGCCAGAACTCGTCGATCGCGGTCGGAACGTCACGGTGCAGCACGACCGCCGCGTCGGCCGGCAGGTAGTCGAACAGGGTTGCGGTGTCGTCGAAGAACAGCGGCAGGAAGTACTCGATGCCCGCTGGGGCGATGCCGTTCGATACGTCCTTGTACAGCGACACGCGCGAGGGATCGCCCTCGAAGGTCTCGCGGAAGCGGCTGCGGAAGTGCGTGCGGCCCTTCTCGTCCATCGGGAACTCGCGCGCCGGCAGCATGCGGATTTCCGGCACCGGATAGACGGTGCGCTGCGTGTCCGGATCGAAGGTCTTGATGCTTTCGACCTCGTCGTCGAAGAGGTCGATGCGGAAGGGCAGGGCCGCGCCCATCGGATAGAGGTCGACGAGGCCGCCGCGCACCGAGAACTCCCCGGGGCTGACGACCTGCGTGACGTGGGTGTAACCGGCGACCGCCATCTGGTTGCGCAGCTGGTCGACGTCGAGCTTCGTGCCCTGCTTCAGGAAGAAGGTGTAGGCCGCGAGGAAGGCGGGCGGTGCCATGCGATACAGCGCCGTCGAGGCCGGCACGAGGACGATGTCGGCCTCGCCACGGCTCACCGCGTACAGGGTCGACAGGCGCTCGGAGATCAGGTCCTGGTGCGGAGAGAAGCTCTCGTACGGCAGCGTTTCCCAGTCCGGCAGCAGGTGGGAGCGCAGACCCGGCGCGATCCATGCGATTTCGTCCTGCAGCCGCTGGGCGTCGAGCGGGTTGGCCGTCACCAGCAGGAGGCAGCGCCCGCGCGACGCGAGCTGGGCGACCGCGACTGCATCGGCGGAGCCGGCGAGGGCGGGGAGGTCGAGGCGTGCTCCGGGTTTCGGGAGGGCGAGGGAGGCGAGTTGCGGAATCAGGGTGTCGAGCGGTCGGGACATCGGGCTGTTGCGGCCGGGCCGCTAACGGACGTGTGGGGGAAAGGGGCAGGAGGCAGGCGAGGAACGAATTATAGGGGATGCGCCGGCGGCGATTGGTCCGCAGTT
Organism: Azoarcus sp. CIB; assembly: GCF_001190925.1. Taxonomy (NCBI): domain Bacteria; kingdom Pseudomonadati; phylum Pseudomonadota; class Betaproteobacteria; order Rhodocyclales; family Zoogloeaceae; genus Azoarcus; species Azoarcus sp. CIB. The sequence goes on along the minus strand of NZ_CP011072.1, from coordinate 2,301,696 downwards.
CCTCCGGGTGCCGGTCCGGCGGCGGTGCCGTCGTGGATGCGTTGCTCGGCGGGGCCGGGCGCGGGCAGCTTCTCACGCAGCCAGGCCGCCGCGAGTTCGCCGAAGCGTTCGATGACGCCCGGTTCGCGGAATTCGTCCGAAGCGCCGGCGAGCACGTGCCAGTCGTGCGGGCAGCGCAGGTGTTCGCAGGCCTGGCGGATCATTCCGGCCTGCGGGTCGTCGCTGCCGACTACCATGCGCAGCGGAACGGCAAGCGTGTTGAGCGGCGTCAGGCCGGCGAGGTCGGGCCGGCCGGCGCGGCAGACGATTGCGGAGAGCCGGTCGCCGGCCTTCCATCCGGCACGGATCGCGGCGCCGCTTGAGGTGTCGGAGGAGACCAGGCCCACCCCGAGCCCGGCCAGCGGCGGCTGGTGGCCGACCCAGTCGAGCACGGCCACGACCCGGTTCGCCATCTGCGGCACGTTGAAACGGGCGTCCGGGTCGCGCGCTTCCTCATAGGCGGTGAGCAGGTTGATCAGCAGCGTCGCGAAGCCGGCACGCTGCAGTTCGCGCGCCACGCGCAGGTCGCGCGACTGTGCGAACGGGCTGCCGGCCGGCCGCAGCACCACGGCAAGGCCACTCACGTCGGGCGCGTGGACGAGCTCGCCGCTGAGCCAGATGTGCTCGAAGGGAATGCTGATGTCTGTCGTTCGCAGTTTCACGATTGCGCGGTTCCGGGTCAGGGCTTCGCGTGCACGGCGGGCTGCCGATGGATGGCGACCGGGATGCGGCGCGAACCGAAGGGCGAGGAAAAATGGCCGAAGCGGCCGGCGAGTGCCGTGCCGCACTTGCGGCAGGCGCCCGTGTCGTCGAGCGCGTAGTCGAGGATTTCGTACCAGTCGCGTTCGATGAGCGCAGTGCCGCAGTGCGTGCAACGCGTGATGCCGCCTTCGCGGTCATGCACGTTGCCGGTGTAGACATGCTTCAGCCCTTCCGCGAGCGCGATGCGGCGCGAGCGTGTCAGCGTCGCCGGCGGCGTCGGCGGAAGGTCGGTGAGCTTGAAGTCGGGATGGAAGGCGGTGAAGTGCAGGGGAACTTCGGTGCCCAGTTCCTTCGCGACCCATTGCGACAGCGCGCGGACCTCGTCCTCCGAGTCGTTGAGCCCCGGGATCAGCAGCGTCGTGATCTCGACCCATACGTCGCTCTCGTGCACCAGCCACTTGAGCGTATCGAGCACCGGCTGCAGGTGCGCGCCGCATTCCTTGATGTAGAACTCGTCCGTGAACGCCTTGAGGTCGACGTTGGCGGCGTCCATGTGGGCGTAGAACTCGGGGCGCGCGATGTCGGTGATGTAGCCGGCCGTCACCGCCACGGTCTTCAGGCCCAGCGCATGGCATGCCTTGGCCGTGTCGATCGCGTATTCGGCGAAGATCACCGGGTCATTGTAGGTGAACGCTACGCTGCTGCAGCCCCTGTCCGCGGCGGTGCGTGCGATCTCCTCCGGCGCAGCGGAGTCCATCAGGCGATCCATATCGCGGGACTTGGAGATGTCCCAGTTCTGGCAGAACTTGCACGCGAGGTTGCAGCCTGCCGTGCCGAACGAGAACACGCTGGTGCCGGGGTAGAAGTGGTTGAGCGGTTTCTTCTCGATCGGATCGATGCAGAAGCCCGAACTCCGCCCATAGGTGGTGAGGACGATCGTATCGCCCTCGCGCATGCGCACGAAGCAGGCTCCGCGTTGGTCCGCGTGCAGCCGGCAGTATCGCGGACACAGATCGCACTGGATGCGACCGTCGTCAAGATGATGCCAGTAGCGCGCGGGGTAGTTCATTTCACGGCTCCTTCCACTTCCGCACCGTGTAGGTCGCCGCCATCAGGTCCGGTGCGGGGCGATCCGGTACGAGGCCGGCCTTCTGCTTGAGCGCAGCGAGAAACATGCGTGGTTCCGGGAGCTGCTCCCATACCTGCGGCAGGAAGGTCGCGCTGCGACAGCCGGAGAACAGCAACAGTCCATCGACGCCGGGACGCAGCTTGCCGATCAGGTCGTCCTCGCCCGAGAACTCGACGAACTCGGGTGACGAGAGCAACGACACCTCGATGTCGACCTTGTCGAGCTCATCACGCGACATGGGCGGAAATCGCGGATCCCTTGTTGCGGCGCCCACCGCATTGATTACGACATCTTCGCCGAGCGATCGTTGCGGGCGGACGCTGCCGATGCAGCCACGCAATTCCCCCCGGCGCTTGATCGTCACGAAAGTCGCACCGCGCTCGTCGAGCCGCGGATCGCCGGCCGGCGGATCCTTCTCGGCACCGAGTTCATGCGCGATCGCGTGGCGTGCGCGGGCAAGCAGGATGTGGCCGAGTTCAGTGTCGGGCGGAAGCGGCATGGCGAGACGATTCGCAGAAGGCAATGCTGGTGTAGCCGACGACCCGCGCACGGTCCCCGGCCGTGTCGCCGGAATTGCGCAGATCGAGGAGATGGGGTTCGAGGCCGTGACGCGCCGCGACGCGCAGCAGTCCGTTGATCGGTGTCGCGCCGCAGGCTTGGTCGTGGTCGAGACCGGTGCGCAGCTTGAGGATCTGGTCGACCGAGCTGCGGTCGGTGCAGCAGGCCTGCGCATAGGGTTGATAGTGCGAGAGGTCCGAGCTGATGACGATCAGCGTTTCCGGCCCGCCCCACAGCGCGTCGAGGATATCCGCCACCTGATCGCCGGTGGCGCCGCCCACCAGCAGCGGGACGAGTTCGAAGGCGTCGAGGATGGTCTGCAGGAAGGGAAGCTGAACCTCCAGGCAATGCTCGAGTGCGTGCGGCCGATCGTCGACGACGACATCGGCACGCTGCTGCAGCGCGAGCCAGTCCTTGCGGCTGATGGGCACGGGCCCGAGCGGCGTCGAAAACACCTGCGCCGCGGGCAGTGCGAAGGATGCCACCGGCACGCGGTGGGCGGGCCCCAGCAGCACCACACGCCGCACCACGTCGCGCAGCCCGGCGGCCGCGGCGTAGGCGCTGGCCGCAACCGGACCGGAGTAGACGTAGCCTGCATGCGGCACGATGAGCGCCTTCGGCGCGGACACCGTTTCCAGCGGCACGGCAGTCGACAGCATTTCACCGATCTGGGCCTGCAGCACCTGCGGATCGTCGGGATAGAAGTAGCCGGCGACCGCAGCGGGGCGAATGGAGGCAGTGGCCATGGAATTCCTTTCGGGTGAGATGGCTGGGCCGAACGCGTGGTTCAGCTTTTGCTAATTATAGGCTTCCCGGAAACATTGCGAGCCAGGCGATCCCGCCGCCCAGGCCGGCCGCAACCGCGCCCATGCCGCCGAGAATCTTCATGCCCAGCGGCCGTCCGCCCACGACGAGGGCAATGCCGGTCTTGAACACGAGATTCGCGATCATCGCCAGGCCGATGGCGATCACCGTGACGTCGAGCGCGAGCTTCCCAAGGTTGAAGAGGCGCATGCTCGACAGTGCGATGGCATCCAGGTCGGTGAGGCCGGACACCAGCGCGAGAACGTACATCCCCTGATTGCCGGCGATGTCGGAGAGCCAGGCCGAGATGAAGAGCACCACGGCATACACCGCACCGAAGCCGAGCGCGGCGCGCAGTTCGGTCGGGTTGCGCGTCTCGGGCATGAAGGCCTGGACGCTCGTCTGCTCCCGCCAGTACCAGAACAGGCTGAGCGCGCCGAGGAGCAGGGCGGGGGCCACCGCAATCGCCAGCGATTTCACGACGCCCGGCGCCACCAGCGCGGCGATCACGGTGACGCGGACCATCATCACCAGATTCGCGAGCACGATCACGAGCGCGGCCACCGGGGCGGAGGGCGGCGCCTCGCGCGCATTGCGTGCATAGATCAGCGTCGTGGCCGTGCTCGATGCGAGCCCTCCGGCAATGCCGACGAGCGCCGCACCGTAGCGCGCCCCCACCAGGCGCAGCGTCGCGTAGCCCGCAAGGCTCAGGCCCGAGATCAGGACCACCATCCACCACACCTGGCGCGGGTTGATCGCGTTGTACGGGTCCAGGGTTTCGTTCGGGAGGAAGGGCAGGATGACCAGCGACAGGACGGCGAACTGGAAGATCGAGATCCATTCCTTTGCCTCCAGCCGCGTCGCGACGCCCCGCAGTTCGGTCTTGAAGTAGAGCAGGATCGTCGTCGCGACCGATAGGATCACCGCCACCATCGCATGGCCCAGCCATACGGCGACCCCCAGGCAGTAGCACACGAGCAGGGCGGCCACGGAGGTGGTCCCCGGATCGACCGGGTCCGGATGGCGCAGGTAGGCGGCGATGATCATTGCGCCGATGATCGCCATGCCGACGACCACCGGCGCGATGGAGGCGAGGTGTTCGCCGAGCATGCCCGTCAGGGCGCCCAGCAGGCCCACGATGCCGAAGGTGCGGACGCCGGCCCGCGCCGACGCGACGCGCTCGCGCTCGAAACCGATCAGCAGACCGATGCCGATCGCGATCAGGAAAGCCTCGATCTGGGAAAAATCGACCGGTTTTGCAAAGGGCACTGCGGGCTCTCCTTTCGCACGTTCCGTACTGGTTTCGCGGGGCGGCCTCGTTCTTTCATTCCCGTTTGCAACTTTATTCCAATCGTCGCCGGTGCGCACGCGGTGGGCGGAGTTTCGCCCGGTCTGGCGCGGCACGGTTAGAATCCGCGCCATGCAGAACTTTCATCCCCGCCATTTCGCGATCGTTCCGGCCGCCGGCAGCGGTAGCCGCATGGGCGCATCACAGCCGAAGCAGTATCTCGAGCTCCTCGGCAAGCCGCTCATCCGCCATTCGCTCGAAGTGCTGTGCGCAACGCCGGAGATCGACAAGGTCTTCGTCGTGCTGTCGGTCGGCGATGCGGAGTGGAAGCGCCACGACTGGTCCGGCCTCGGTCCCAAGCTGGTGCCGTTGTTCTGCGGCGGTGCCACGCGCGCCGACAGCGTGCTGGGCGGCTTGCGCTCGATCGTGCGCGAGGCGGAGCAATCGGACTGGGTGCTCGTGCATGATGCGGCGCGCCCCTGTCTCGCCCGCTGGCACATCGAGAAGCTCATCCGCGATCTCGCCCACGACGAGGTCGGCGGCATTCTGGCCGTTCCCGTCGCCGATACGCTCAAGCGTGCCGACGCGCACCGCCACGTGCTCGAGACCGTACCGCGCGACAGCCTGTGGCAGGCGCAGACACCGCAGATGTTCCGCTACGTGATGCTGCGCCGTGCGCTGGAGGCCGCGAACAACGTCACCGACGAGGCCAGCGCGATCGAAGCCGCCGGCCTGCGTCCCCGGCTGATCGAGGGCGACGCCACCAACCTGAAGGTCACCTATCCGCTCGACCTGCACCTGGCCGAGTGGATCCTCACGAACAGGGATTCCCGCTGACATGAAAGTACCCTTCCGCATCGGCCAGGGCTTCGACGTGCATGCCCTGGTGCCGGGACGCCCGCTGATCGTAGGCGGCGTCACGATTCCTTACGAGCGTGGGCTGCTCGGCCATTCCGACGCCGACGTGCTGTTGCACGCGCTGACCGATGCGCTGCTCGGTGCGGCGGGGCTGGGCGACATCGGGCGCCTGTTCCCCGATACCGACCCGCAGCACGCCGGCGCGGACAGCCGCGTGCTGCTGCGCGAGGCCTACGCCGCCGTGCGCAAGGCTGGTTTTGCGGTCGTCAATGTCGACGCCACGGTGATCTGCCGCGCGCCGCGGATCTTGCCGCATGCCCCGGCGATGGTCGCGAACATCGCGGCCGATCTCGGCATCGGGGAAGCGATGGTGAACATCAAGGGCAAGACCACCGAGAAGCTCGGCTTCACCGGTCGCGGCGAAGGCATCGCTTCCCAGGTCGTGGCCCTGCTCGTGCAGGATGACTCGGCCGCCTGACCCTGCGCCCGGCGCACGGCAGCGCGTGCGGGTGTTCTTCGCCATCTGGCCGGCACCGGCAATCGCGCGCAGGCTGCACCAGGAGGGCGAGCGCGCACACGGACTTACCGGTGGTCGCCGCATGCGCCGCGACACCCTGCACCTGACGCTCGCATTTATCGGCGATATTCCGCGCGAGCGCCTCGAAGAGCTGCGCGCGGCGGCGCACAAGGTCGCGTTCCCGCCGTTCACGCTCCGCCTCGACCGCATCGCCGGCTGGCGCCACAACCACATCGTGTGGGCGGGGGCGAGCGAATTGCCAGGGGAACTGGAATCGCTCGTGACGCAGCTCAACGCCGCGCTCGCCGAAGGCGGCTTCCCCGTCGAACACCGCAAGTTCGCCGCCCACGTCACGCTGCTGCGCAACGCACGTGGTGAGTTTTCCGCGACGGCGCTCGATCCTCCGATCGAATGGCCGGTGGGCGAATTCGTGCTGGTCGAGTCCGACCCCAAGCCCGAAGGGGCGCACTACACCGTGCTCGAATCCTGGCCAGGTGCTGCCGGCGCGCAGGCCTGAGTCCGCGGGCAGGGGGCGCTGCATCCCTGCAAGCTCGCCGCCGGCGTCCTAAAATGAATGGTCGGCGAACGTACAGGGGCGCCGCAGGGAGGGTTTCCGGATCCCAATATCGCCAAGGGCGGCGTACAAGAGTCGCCCGCACCTGAAGATCAGGAGAACTGCCATGGCAATTCCGTCGAGAGTTCACGAATTCATGATGGAGCACGGTCTGCGCTACGACGTGCTGAGCCATCCCCATTCCCACAGCAGCATGGATACCGCGCACCTTGCGCGCATTCCGGCGAGCAGCCTCGCGAAATCGGTCGTGCTCGAAGACGACCACGGCTACCTGATGGCCGTGCTGCCGTCGACGCAGCACGTGCAACTGGGCATCCTGAGCCGGGTGATGCATCGCGAGTTGCGGCTGGCGAGCGAGTCCGAGCTGTCGGAGCTGTTCGGTGACTGCGAAGCCGGCGCGGTGCCGCCGCTAGGGGCAGCCTACGGCATGCGCATGATCGTGGATGAGAGCATTGCCGATCAGGACGAGATCTATTTCGAGTCGGGCGATCACGAGAAGATCATCCAGATGAGCCGCAGCGACTTCATGACGATGATGGACATGGAGAATGCCCAACGCGTGCACTTCACCGGCGGCAACTGGCGCCACTGACGTGGCGCGGCGCGCACGAAAAAAAGCGGGGCGCCAAGCGCCCCGCTGCTCTTCGGGACCGCTCTTCACGGTCCCATCGTCTCCTGATGAGAGACGCTCGAAGAATCGGTCGGAATCAGACGAACAGGCAGGACGCTAGGCGTTCGCGCAGCACCGGTTCGGGTTCCTTGGTGTAGTCCTTTTCGAAGCGATCCGTGATCAGCTGTGCGGTCGGGGTGTCGAGCACCGAGTTGAGCATTCCCATGAATGCCGGTGGCGCAAAGACGATGGCCCGGCCGAATGCGTTCGTGGCTCGTCCTTTGTATAGCTCCTGTGCGATCTCCTGCGCAAATATCTTGGCCTCGTGAGTCTTGGGCTGGGTCTGCGCCTGCTTCGAACCCGATGCGTTGCCCGCCGAGGGCGACGCGCCCGCGCGGTCGGTAACGAGTTCGGAATTTTTCTGTCGACTTTCGGGGTGGATCAGCTCCTTAACCAGCGTCAGGCCCTTGTTGGGACCAAGGTTCGCATACAGTTTGGCCAGGCTGGCATTGGCAACCAGAATCCAGGTAATCGCCATGAATCGTCCTCCGGGATTTGAGTCGAACGGACAGCACGCTGCGCCTGCGAACGCAGCAATTCCAGCTTAGACCTGCTGTCAAAGGATCGCAATCGAATTTCGTCTGCGGAGTTTGCAGCGATTCGTGAAAGGCGCGCAGGAGCTGGATTCACAGGATTTTTCGGGTGCCGAACATACGCTGTAAAACCCATATGGAATATCGGCGCTGGGCCTTGTTCGCGCCCGTGCGGGCCGGTCGGGCGTTCAGAAGATCCCGAGCGCCAGTCCGCTAGCGATCGCCTCGCCGAGCTCCTCGCATTGCACGAGCGCGTCGTCGCTGACGAGCTTGCGCACGATCAGCGCGTCCGCCACCGCCTTCCAGCCGTAGCCGCGGGCAATGCGCTCGATCTCGCGCACCGCGCCCGTCCCGTCGTTCCCGGCGCTGACGAACACGGCGTAGGGCAGGGCTGTGAGCTTGCCCTCGCAGGGGTAATAGGTGCGGTCGAAGAAGTCCTTGAGGGCGCCCGACATGTAGCCGAAATTCTCGGGCGTGCCGAGCAGCAGGGCGTCGCACCCGAGCAGGTCGTCGACGCCCGCATCGAAGGCCCGCTTCACGACGGTGTCCGTCTCGGCCACGCGCCGCGCGCCGCGCACGACCGCCTCCGCCAGACGGCCGGTATTGCCGGACTGGGTGTGATACACGACGAGCAGCCGCTTGCGTTCGCTCATGGCGATTCGACGTCGGCGTCCCGCGGCGGTTCGCCGTACAGGCGCCGTTCGCCGGCAGCGGGATCGGCGCCGTAGAACTGCCGGAGCTGCTCGTAGATTGCCGGGAAGTCCTCCTGCAGCAGGCTGGGCGCTTCGAAGAAGGTCTCGGACGCGACGGCGAAGAACTCCCCCGGGCTTTCGGAACCGTAGGGGTCGAGCGCCGTCTCCTGATGCGCGTCGACCTGCCGGCAGAAGCGCTCGTAGCCCGCCGAGAAGGCCTCCGCCCAGGCCTTGCGGGACATCCCCGCGGGCAGCAGGGGCAGGCCGTCGACCTCGCCGTTTTCCATGTCCAACTTGTGGGCGAACTCGTGGACCACGACGTTCACACCTTCCGGCGCATCTTCTTCGTCGTGCCATGACACCAGCACCGGACCGCCTTCCCACGCTTCGCCGAGCACCTCGTCGTCGTATTCATGCACGATCCCGGTCTCGTCCATGATCTTGCGCGGAATGACGAAATCTCCTGGGTACACAATCACGCCGACCCAGCCGCGGTAGGCGTGCAGCCCGATGCGCAGCGCCGGCAGACAAGCCTGCAGCGCGATCGTGACGATGACCTCGTCGGTGAGCGCGAAGCCGTGGGCGCCGTAGAACTGCTTCTCGGCGATGAAGGCGCGCGCCAGTTCGCGCAGCCGCGGGCGGTGCTGCGGTTCGAGGTAGTCGAGGAAGGGCAGTCGCGCTTCCGCGCGCGCCCACGTTTCGTCGGAAACCGACACCGCATCGACGCGGCGCGCCCTGCGCCAGCGGCGGAAGCGTTCCAGGAGGCCGATCATCGCGTCAGCGCGCCGGTCCGCGAGTGGCCAGCACGATGCCTGAAAACACCAGCACGATCCCCGCGAAGTGGTACCACAGCGGCCGTTCGCCGAGGAAGATCGCCGCCAGCAAGGTCGTGAACACGGGCATCAGATGGATGAACTGCGCGCCGCGGTTCGGGCCGACGGCGGCCACGGCGGCGTTGTAGAACACATAGCCGAGGAAGCCGGGGAAGATTCCCGTGTAGAGAATGCCGGCGACCGATGCGGCGCTGATCGCAATTGTCCGTCCTTGGTCGATTTCCCACAGATAGGCGGGGATCAGCGGCAGCAGGCCGACGAGCGTGAAGGCGGCGAGCAGCAGCATCGGATCCACCCCGGCGGGGCGCCGCTGCAGCCCGACGGTGTAGATGCCCCAGGTCAGGACCGCGAGCAGCATCCACAGGTCGCCGCGGTTCAGGCTCAGCCCGAGCAGGGTCGCAATGCTGCCGTGGCTTACGATCGTCATGACGCCGGCGAAGGACAGCACGATCGCCAGCGTCTCCAGTCGCCCGAGGCGCTTGCCGAGGAACAGGAAGGCCAGCACGATCGTCGCGATGGGCGTGAAGGAGTTGAGCAGCGTCGCGCTCGTTGCGGTTGTGTACTGGAGCGCGATGTAGGCGAAGGTGTTGTAGCCCCCGACGCCGACCAGGCCGAGGAACACGACCGTCGGCCAGCGCGCCCGCAGTTGCGGCCACTGGCTGCGCAGGTGCGGCAGCGCGAACGGGAGCATCAGCATGAGCGCGATCGTCCAGCGCCAAAATGCCAGCGCCAGCGGCGGGACCGCCCCGTGCAGCCCACGGCCGACGATCATGTTGCCGGACCAGAACAGCACGGTGAGGGTGAGCAGGAGGTAGGGGTTGGCGAAGGTTTTTTTCATTATGCGTGCGCGCCTGCCGCGAGTGGTGGCTCGTCCGTGTGGCGCATCCGTCGGGCCGCAGATGATCTCACACCGCGCGGGTGTGGCGTGCTCCGCGCCGTGTTGGGAGCACCGTATGGGATAATCCGCGCATGGTTTCCGTCACGCATGCAATTTCCCAGTCCGAGTCCGCGGCCCCCATCGACCTGCTCGCCGAAGGGCTGAGCACGGAGGAGCGCGCGGCCATCGTCGATGCCGTTGCCCTTGCCGAGGGCGTCTATGAAGGACATTTTCTCGGCACCGGTGAATCCGTCTGGACCCACGCGATCGGCATGGCGCTGATCGTGGCCTCGCTGCGCCTCGATGTCGAAACGCGGATCGCTGCGATTCTGTTTGCGGTCGGGGACTATATCGACGGCGCCACCGACAAGATCGCCGAGAAGTTCGGACAGCCAGCCGCCCGTCTCGTCGATGGGCTGTGCCGCCTCAACGGACTGCGTCTGCTCACGCGCATGACCGCGACGGCGACCGCGCCCGAGATCCGCGCCCAGACGGAAGTCCTGCGCAAGATGCTGCTCGCGATGGTAGAGGACATCCGCGTCGTGCTGCTGCGGCTCGCGTCGCGCACGCAGACGCTGCGCTACTTCACGGAACACAAGGTCGACGTTCGCGCCGACGTCGCGCGCGAAAGCCTCGACATCTACGCGCCGCTCGCGAACCGCCTCGGGGTGTGGCAGCTCAAGTGGGAGCTGGAAGACCTGTCCTTCCGCTTCCTCGAACCGGAAACCTACAAGCGTATCGCCAAGATGCTCGACGAGCGCCGCGTCGAGCGCGAGGAATTCATCCAGTCCTCGATCGAGCGGCTGCAGAAGGAAATCGCCGCGGTCGGCGTCAAGGCCGAGGTCTACGGGCGACCGAAGCACATTTACAGCATCTACAACAAGATGCGCGCCAAGCGGCTCGATTTCTCGCAGGTCTACGACATCCGCGCACTGCGCGTGCTCGTCGACAACGTGCGCGACTGCTACACCGTGCTCGGCATCGTGAACCAGTTGTGGCAGCCGATCGGTCAGGAGTTCGACGACTACATCACGAACCCCAAGGGCAACAACTACCAGTCATTGCACACCGCGGTGTTTGCCGGAGACGGCCGCGCGCTGGAAGTCCAGATCCGCACGCACGACATGCACCGCCATGCGGAACTCGGTGTTGCCGCGCACTGGCGCTACAAGGAAGGCAGCAAGAGCCACGGCAGCGATTACGACGAAAAGATCGCGCTGCTGCGCAGTCTGCTGTCGTGGCGCGACGAAGTGACCGACTCGGCCGACTGGGTCGAGAAGTTCAAGCGTGCCTCGCTCGACGATGCAATCTACGTGCTCACGCCCCAGGGTAAGGTCGTTGACTTGCCGCGCGGCGCCACGCCGATCGATTTCGCCTACCGCCTGCACACCGACCTCGGCCACCGCTGCCGCGGCGCCAAGGTGGACGGCCACCTGGTGACGCTCAACACGCGGCTCGAGAACGGGCAGACCGTCGAGATCAACGTCGCCAAGGAGGGCGGTCCCTCCCGCGACTGGCTTAACCCGACGCAGCACTACGTCGCGACCAGCCGCGCGCGCAACAAGATCCGCCAGTTCTTCAGCCAGCAGGAAGAGGAAGAGCTGCTGGCGCGCGGGCGCAGCTTCGTCGCGCGCGAACTGCAGCGCGAACGCCAGTCGCGTGCGAACATCGACGAGCTTGCCGGCAGGCTGGGTTTCAAGAATGCGGAATCGATGTACCTCGCCGCCGGGCGCGGCGAGGTCGGGCCCCGCTCGGTGCAGATGGCGCTGCGCGAGGGTGAGGCGCCCGAAGCGGCCGTTCCGGAACCCGAGATCGTCATCGGCCGGAGCCACAAGAACGACTCCAACGACAAGGTACTGGTCGTCGGCGTCGGCAAGCTGATGACCTCGCTCGGCCGCTGCTGCAAGCCGGCCCCTCCGGATGCCATTGAAGGCTTCGTCACCCGTGGCCGCGGGGTGTCGATCCACCGCATCGATTGTCCCGACTTCCAGCGCCTGGTGCGCGATCATCCGGAGCGGGTCATCAAGGCGGATTGGGGTGAGCAGGCCTTCAACAGTCGCGATTCGGTCTTTCCGGTGGATGTCGCCGTTCAGGCAGCCGACCGGCAGGGGCTGCTGCGCGACATTTCCGAGGTGCTGTCGCGCGAGAAACTCAACGTCATCGCCGTGAATACGATAACGAAGAAGGGTACGGCGTTCATGCGCTTCACGATGGAGGTCAACAGCGTCGCGCAGGTGCAGCGTGCGATCGCGCTCATCCGCGAAGTGCGCGACGTGATCGACGTGCAACGCAAGTAATGTCCGGTTCCTGAGGAGCAGGAAGCGTAACGAAGTCCTGAAGCCGAGCGCCCGATCATGAATTCACTGGACTGGTGTCGCCCCGACAGGTTGCGTGCAAGCGTGGCGAAGTTGTGCGCCGGGCTCGGGGTCGTCCTGACGGCTGGCCTCGTATCGCTCCAGCCGGGCGCTCTCCACGCGGAGGAGGTTCCTGCCGGGGGCGTCGCACACGATCCCGTCGAGTTCGCCGTCCTGTCCTTCAGTCCGCTGGAGGAAACCCGCGCGCGCTGGCAGCCGCTCGTCGAATACCTGAATGGCGCGGTCGAGGGCGGGCGCTTCGTGCTGCGCGTGCATCATCTCGATGATCTCGTCGCGGCGCTGGCTAACGGGCACATCGATTTCGTGCTTGTGAATCCCGCGTTGTATGTGCAGCTGACCTACCAGCACCATCTGTCGTCCCCGCTCGTCACGCTGGTGAACAAGGAAGACGGAGTGCCCGTCAGCGCCTTCGGCGGCGTCATCTTCACCCGCGCCGACCGCTCCGACATCGATTCCTTTGCCGATATCGGTCGCGTCCGTGTCGCCACCGCGGGGCGTGCCGCATTCGGTGCTTACCAGATGCAGGTGGCCGAGCTGCTGCGCGCCGGCGCCCGTCCGCCGCGTGAGCATCTCCTCATCGAAACCGGACAGCCGCAGAACAAGGCCATCGATGCAGTGCTGGAAGGCAGTGCCGATGTCGGTTTCGTCCGCTCCGGCCTGATCGAATCGCTCGTGCGCCAGGGGCGACTCGACCCTGCAAGCCTCAAACTCATCAGCGTGCGGCGTTACCCCGGTTTCCCCTTTCCGGTCAGCACGCGCCTGTATCCGGAATGGCCGGTGGTCGCGATGCCGCAGGTGCCCCACGATCTCGCCCGGCGCGTGACTGCGGCCCTGCTCGCCTTGCCCCACGACGGCGCAATTGCCGACGCGCTGCGAATTTCCGGCTTCACGATTCCTGGCGATTACCGGCCGGTGGACGACCTCCTGCGCGAACTGCGGCTACCGCCCTTCGACCGGGCGCCGGAGTTTACGCTCTTCGACGTCTGGCGGCGCTGGAAACCCTATGCCGTCGCGCTGCTGCTGGCCGGTTTTGCGCTCGCCGCGTTCGCGACTTTGCGGCTCGGATGGATCAACCGCCGCCTTGCCCGCGCGCAACAGGAAAGCCAGCGCCTCGCGGCGAATCTTTCGCAGGCGCAGTCTGTAGCGCAGATAGGCAGCTGGAACCTCGACGTAGGAACCAATGCGCTCGTGTGGTCGGACGAGACTTACCGGCTGTTCGGCGTGCGGCCGGGGACACCCGTCACTTACGATGACTTCCTGCAGTTCATCCATCCCGACGACCGCGCCGCGGTGGATCGGGCCTGGCAGGTCGCCCTGCAAGGTGCGCCTTACGACGTCGAGCACCGCATCCTGCGCAATGGCGGAATCACATGGATGCAGGAGCGGGCGGACCTGTGCTTCGACTCGAACGGAAAGCTTCTGGGGGCCATCGGCACGGTCCAGGACGTCACCGCGCGCAAGCTCGCCGACGAGGAGTTGCGCAAGCTCTCGCTCGCCGTCGAGCAGAGTCCGGAGTGCATCTTCATCACCGACCCGGACGGAAACATCGAATACGTGAACGACGCACTGGTGCGCATCACGGGTTTTACCCGCGACGAGGTGCTCGGGTGCAATCCGCGCATCTTCAAATCGGGCAAGACTTCGACCGAGACTTTCGGCGAGATGTGGCAGGCGCTGCAGCGCGGCGAGATCTGGCAGGGCGAGATCGTGAACCGGCGGCACGATGGCAGCGAGATCATCGAATATTCGATCATCGCGCCGGTGCGGGAGTCCGACGGCACGGTCAGCCATTACCTCGCGATCCAGCAGGACATCACCGAACGCAAGGTGGCCGCCGAGCGCATCCATCATCTCGCCTTCTACGATGAGCTCACCGGGCTGCCGAACCGCAGCCTGCTGATCGACCGCCTCACGCAGGTGCTGGCCTCGCGCCAGCACCAAGGCTACCGTGAGGCCCTGCTGCTGTTCAACATCGACCGTTTCAAGGTCGTCAACGACGCGCGCGGCAGCGTCCTGGGCGACGTGCTCCTGAAGGCCGTGGGGGCGAGACTGCGCGATGTCGTGCGCGAAGGCGACACCGTGGCGCGCATGGCCGGCGACGAGTTTGCCCTGATGTTGCCTGTGGTCGACCGCACGGCCGAGGCCGCCAGCCGGCATGCGCTGCAGGTCGCCCGCAAGATCCGGTCGGCTCTGGAGACCCCGTTCGAACTGGGTGGGGAGACGGTACGCATCACGGGCAGCATCGGCATCACGCTGTTCCCCGAAGAAGACAGCGACACGGCGAGCGAAATCCTGCGCCGCGCCACGACGGCGCTGCATCGTGCCAAACAGGGGGGAGGAAGCCACCCGGCATTCTTCGAAGCCAGCATGGGCGAGACGGCCGCGGAGAGTTTCCGCATCGAGCGCGAATTGCGTGCCGGCATTCCACGCGGCGAGCTGCGCCTGTTCCTCCAGCCGCAGTTCAGCGCCGCCGGCGACATGGTCGGTGCGGAAGCGCTGGTGCGCTGGCAGCACCCGCAGCGCGGACTGGTGCCTCCGGGTGCCTTCGTGCCCATCGCCGAAGAGTCGGATCTCATCGTCGAGTTGGGCATCTGGGTCATGAACGAGGCCTGCCGGCTGATCGCGGCCGCGGCCACGGCGGGTCTTCCGCTCGCGCTGTCGGTGAATATCAGTCCGCGGCATTTCCGCAAGCCCGAGTTCAATGCCTGGGTGCGGGACGTGCTCGACAGGACCGGAGCCCAGCCGGCACGGCTCACGCTCGAGATCACCGAGGGGCTGATCATCGACAACGTGAGCGACGTCGTCGCCAAGATGAACGAACTGTCGGCCCTTGGCGTCCGTTTTTCGATCGACGACTTCGGTACCGGTTACTCCTCGCTCGCCTACCTTAAGCGCCTGCCCATCGACGAACTCAAGATCGACAAGACCTTCGTGCAGGATGCGCCGCATGACCCCAGCGATGCCGCCCTCGTGGAGACCATCCTGGCGGTTGCGCGTCACTTGCAGCTGAAGGTTGTCGCTGAAGGGGTGGAAACGACCGAGCAGGCCGAGTTCCTCAATAGCCGCGGCCAGGTCGTGCATCAGGGCTACCTCTTCGGTCGCCCGGCGCCTGCCGACGAATGGGTGGCGCGCTGGACCGCCGAAGCGTCGGCCGACACCTGACGCAGGCGGCGAAGCGGGGCGCCTGCGCCGCCCTTGCCTAATCTCAGTGACCTTTCGCGAGTTCCGCCAGCAGGATGGTCTGTGCTGAGCGATGCACGCCGCGCGGCGTCTTGTGCCGGTAGCGGCCATCTTCCAGCATCTCCCACGCCTGGCAGTTGTCGCCGAGATAGGCGCGCAGGCCTTCCTTGATGACGCGGCGCTTGAGGCGCTGGTCGAGCACGGGGAAGGCAATCTCGATGCGGCCGAAGAAGTTGCGGTCCATCCAGTCCGCGCTCGACAGATAGACGTGGTCCTCGCCGCCTGCACGGAAGTAGAAGATGCGATGGTGTTCGAGGAAGCGTCCGATGATGGAGCGCACGCGGATGTTGTCCGACAGGCCGGGAACGCCCGGGCGCAGGGCGCACGGGCCGCGCACGATGAGGTCGATCTCCACGCCGGCCTGCGACGCTGCGTACAGCGCTTCGATCGTTTCCGGTTCGAGCAGCGCGTTCATCTTCGCCATGATCTGCGCGCGTCCGCCCTGGCGTGCAATCGCCGCTTCCGCTTCGATCGCAGCGATCACGTTGCGCTGCAGCGAGAACGGCGCCTGCCAGAGATGCCTGAGGGTGGATGCCTGGCCCAGGCCGGTCAGCTGCTTGAAGACCTCGGCGACGTCCTGGCCGATCTCCTCGTTGCAGGTGAGGAGGCCGAAATCGGTGTAGAAACGCGTCGTGCGCGGGTGGTAGTTGCCGGTGCCCATGTGCACGTAACGGCGCAGCCCGCTGTCCTCGCGCCGCACCAGCATCAGCAGTTTCGCGTGGGTCTTGTAGCCGAACACGCCGTACACCACATGGGCGCCCACCTCCTCGAGCTTGTTCGCCCAGGTGATGTTGGCCTCCTCGTCGAAGCGGGCGCGCAGTTCCAGCACCACCGTCACTTCCTTGCCCTTCTGTGCCGCGCGCACGAGATGGTCCATCAGCACCGAGTCGGTGCCCGTGCGATACACCGTCATCTTGACCGCAAGCACCTGCGGGTCGTCGGCCGCCGCCCGCAGCAGTTCGATCACCGGGCTGAAGCTCTGGAACGGGTGGTGCAGCAGGATGTCCTGACGCCGGATCGCGTCGAAAATCTCGACACGCTGCTCCAGCCCCTTCGGCAGGCGCGGCAGGAAGGGCGGGTAGTTCAGGTCGGGACGGTCCACCCAGTCCGGCACCTGCATCAGCCGCACCAGGTTGACGATGCCCGGCGTGCGGTACAACTCGTTCGGGGTCAGGCGGAAATGCTGAAGGAGGAAGGCGGCCATTTCCTCCGAGCAGTTGTCGGCCACCTCCAGGCGCACCGCGTCGCCGAAATGGCGTTGCTGCAGTTCGCCCTTCAGCGAGGCCCGCAGATCCTTTACTTCTTCCTCGTCGACGAAGAGATCCGAGTTGCGCGTCACGCGGAACTGGTAGCAGCCGTGCACGTGCATGCCCGAAAACAGCTCGCCGACGTGGCGGTGCAGGACCGAGGACAGGAACACGAAGCTGTATTCGTGCTCACAGATCTCGGAGGGGAGGCGGATCACGCGGGGCAGCGCACGCGGCGCCTGCACGATCGCCGCGCCCGAGTCGCGCCCGAAGGCGTCGAGGCCTTCCAGCTCGACGGCGAAATTCAGGCTCTTGTTCAATACGCGCGGGAACGGGTGCGCCTGGTCGAGCCCGATGGGCGTGAGCACCGGCATCACTTCGCGCATGAAATAGTCGCGCACCCAGGCGCCCTGCGCGTCGCTCCACAGGCTGCGGCGTAGGAACACGATGCCCTGGGCTTCCAGCGCCGGCAGGATGTCGTTGTTCAGCAGCGCATACTGCTCGGCAATCAGCGTATGGACTTCGTGGCTCACGCGGTCCAGCAACTCGCTCGGCAGCAGGCCGTCGGTGCCCGGGGTGCGACTGCCCAGCCTGATCTGCTCCTTGATCCCCGACACGCGGATCTCGAAGAACTCGTCGAGGTTACTCGACACGATGCACAGGAAGCGCAAGCGCTCGAGCAGCGGCACCGTCCTGTCCGCCGCCTGCGCCAGCACCCTGCGCTGGAACTGCAGGAGCGACAATTCGCGGTTGATGAAGTGGTCGGTGGGGAAATGCTGCTGACGGGTTGGACTGTGCATTGTTGCGGATCTTGTGCGCGGAATCGGTCGCACAATTATGTGACATTTATGTTGCGGAATCATGACGCGGTGCGATCGGCATGAACGGCTGCGCGCCGGGTGAGCGTGCCGCGAGCGCCTGTGCCGGGCGACGCTCGCGTGCGGTGATAGAATGCCCCCTTGCCCTGTAGCCGTCGGCTTAGCCCCCTATCCATGATGCACGAGCTGATCGCCGCGATCGATCTCGGATCCAACAGTTTCCGGCTGCAGGTCGGAAGGATCGTCAACGACCAGATCTATCCGCTGGACGGGCTCAAGGAAGCGGTGCGCCTTGCGGCGGGACTGTCTCCCAACAAGATTCTCGATGCGGCTGCCCAGCAGCGCGGTCTCGCGGCGCTGCAGCGCTTCAACGAGCGCTTGCGCGGTTTCGACGGCGATTCCGTGCGCGCGGTGGCGACCAACACCCTGCGCGTGGCGAAGAACTCGCCCGAGTTCCTGGTGCAGGCGGAGGCCGCGCTGGGCGTTCCGATCGAAGTCATCGCCGGTCGCGAGGAAGCGAGGCTCATCTACGTCGGCGTTGCGCACACGCTGCCCGATCCGCACCGCCAGCAGCTCGTCGTCGATATCGGCGGCGGCTCCACCGAGTTCATCATCGGCAAGAGCTTCGAGCCCATCCTGCTTGAATCGCTGTACATGGGCTGCGTCAGCTACAGCCTGCAGTATTTCCCCGACGGAAAGATCGACAAGCGCGGGTTGAAGGACGCAGAGATGGCGGCCAGCCGCGAGCTGCAGGCGATCGCCCACGCGTACCGCGAGGTCGGCTGGGAAGTGGCCGTGGGGTCGAGTGGTTCGGCCAAGGCACTCGTCGAGATCCTCGAGCAGAACGGACTGTCCGACGGCGGCGTCACGCGTGAGGGCTTGGAGCGCCTGAAGGCCATCCTGCTGCGCGCCGGCAGCCTCGACCGCCTGCAACTCGCCGGACTGAGGGGGGACCGCTTGCCGGTCCTGCTCGGCGGCTTTGCGATCATGTCGGCGGTGTTCAAGGAATTCGGCCTCGAGCGCATGGTGTTCTCCGAAGGTGCGTTGCGTCTGGGGGTGCTCTACGACCTTCTCGGGCGCTACCACCACCATGACCTGCGCGACGCCACCGTGTCGGCCTTCGTCGCGCGCTACGGGGTGGACCGCCGTCAGGCCGACGAGGTCGCGGACACCGCAGCGCATCTTTTCGCGGGACTCGTTCCCGAGAGCGTGCATGGGGACGGCCAGCATCCCGACCTGCGCTTCCTGCGCTGGGCCGCGTCGCTGCACGAGATCGGCATATCGGTCGCGCACTCCAGCTACCACAAGCACAGCGCCTACATCCTCGCGAACGCGGACATGCCCGGCTTTTCGCGCATGGACCAGGGGCGGCTTGCGCGCCTTGTGCTCGCGCATCGTGGCAAGCTCGAGCGCATTGCCGCGCTCGACCCCGACAGCCCCGACTGGCCGTTGATCGTCTGCCTGCGTCTGGCGGCCGTCATTCACCGCGCGCGCGACGGCCGCGGCGTTCCGCCGATCCAGCTCCGCCGCGACGGTCGCGGTTTCATCGTGACGGCGCGGGAGGGCTGGCTCAAGCAGCTGCCGCTCACGGCGGCGGCGATCGACGAGGAACAGCGGCAGTGGTTCTCTGTCGGGCGCAGCCTCGTCCTGCACACGCATACAGGCCGCACGCTCGCCGCCTGAGAACGGAATGCGCAGCCCCGAGATCGCCACCGATGCGGCGAAGGCGCCCGGCGCACGCGGCCTGGTCCGCCTGCAGGGCGACTGGACGCTGCGCGCGCTGTCCTACCGGTTGCATATCTTCCGCGCGCAACTTGCGGGCAGGCGCGACGACGTTGCGTGGTCCTTGACGGGCATCTCGCGTCTCGACAGCTTCGGCGCCGCGCTGATGTGGCATGCGTGGGGCAAGCGCTGGCCGGAATGCATCGAAATCCCGGACGACCTGCGCGCGATCATCGGCCGCGTGGCCGCCAGCGCGGAGTCGCCCCTGCCGCGGGTGCCGCGCTTCAACATCGTAGATGCTGTCATCGTGCTCGGCAGCGCGTTGCTCTCGTTTCGCGACCACGCGCTGGACTTTACTCGCCTGCTGGGCCAGTTGTGCCTCGATCTCGCCTATCTCATGCGCCATCCGGCGGAATGGCCGCTGCGCGAGATCTCCGCCAACGTATACAAGGCCGGGTTCAAGGCGATGCCGGTGGCCGCGCTCGTCGGCTTCCTGATCGGCGTCGTCATGTCCTATCTTTCGGCGCTGCAGCTGCGCGCGTTCGGTGCGGACATCTTCATCGTGAACATCCTCGGCCTCGGCATCATCCGCGAGCTCGGGCCCGTGCTGGTGTCGGTGCTCGTCGCCGGCCGCTCCGGTTCCGCGATGACTGCCCAGCTGGGCGTGATGCGAGTGACCGAGGAAATCGACGCCCTCGCGGCGATGGGCGTTTCGCGCACCATCCGCCTCATCCTGCCCAAGGTCATCGCGCTGACCCTCGCCATGCCTTTGCTGGTGCTGTGGACCTCGTCGGTCGCACTGCTCGGGGGCATGTTGTCGGCGTGGCTGCAGCTCGATCTCGGCATGGCCTTCTTCGTCGAACGCCTGCCGCAGGTCGTGCCGCTTGCGAACCTCGTCATCGGCTTCGCCAAAGGGGCGGTGTTCGGGCTGATGATCGCCCTTGTGGCCTGTCATTTCGGCCTGCGGGTCAGCCCCAATACGGAAAGCCTGTCGGCCAACACGACGGCGTCGGTCGTCTCGTCGATCACCGTCGTTATCCTGGTCGACGCGCTGTTCGCGATCGCCACGCGCTCGATCGGGATCCCGCGATGAACGCGAAGCCGGTGATCGAATTGCGCGGCATCGTCACGCGTTTCGGCCCCACGGTCGTGCATGACGGACTCGACCTGACCGTGCATCGCGGCGAAGTCGTCGCGCTGGTCGGCGGTTCCGGCAGCGGCAAGACGACCCTGCTGCGCCACATCATCGGACTCACGCGACCGGCCGCGGGCGAGGTGTCGGTGTTCGGTGCGCCGCTGTTTTCAGGAAGTGCCCGCGAACAGCGCACGCGGCGGCGCCGCTTCGGCGTCCTGTTCCAGCACGGCGCGCTGTTCTCTGCGATGAACGTCGCCGACAACATCGGTTTTCCGCTGCGGGAACTGCGCCTCGCAACTGACGCCGAAATCGCCAACCTCGTCGCCCTGAAACTCTCGCTGGTCGAACTCGATCCCGCAACCGCGCTGCGGATGCCGGCAGAACTGTCCGGCGGCATGGTCAAGCGCGTCGCCTTGGCGCGGGCACTCGCGCTCGAGCCCGAACTGCTGCTGCTCGACGAACCGACGGCGGGGCTCGACCCGGACCGCAGCGCGGCCTTCGTCGAACTCGTGCTCAGCCTGCAGCGCCAGCTCGGACTGACCGTGGTGCTCGTGACCCACGACGTCGACACGCTCGCCGCGCTGGCGACAAAAATCGCCATACTCTCCGATCGACGCATCGTGAGCTGCGTCTCGCTCGAGGAAACGATGGAACTGGATCACCCCTTTGTCGACAGCTTCTTCCGCAAACCCTTCGGCCTTCGGGCCGGCATCCGGAGCGGAGGCGTGCGCTGATGGAAAATCGCGCCCATGCCCTCGCGGCGGGACTCTTCGCCATCGTCCTGGGCACTGCGCTGCTCGCGTCCCTGTGGTGGTTCTCCGACGATGGCGACTCGCAGCGCACCTACATCCTGGAGTCGGCCGGCACCGTCACCGGCCTCAACCTCGAGGCGCGGGTGCGCTATCGCGGCATGGCCGCCGGAAAGGTTGCGGACATCACGCTCGACCCCGAGGATCCGCGCAAGATCCTCGTCTACATCCGCCTGCGCCGCGACATTCCGCTGACGCGGGGAACGCGGGCCAGTCTCGCGTACCAGGGGGTCACCGGGCTCGCCTACGTCCAGCTCAACGACCGTGGCGAGAATCCGGAGCCGCTGGTCGGGGAGGGCGACGAACCCCCGCGGCTCAAGATGGAGCCGGGGACGATGGAACAGCTCACCGATACGACTCTCGACGCCGCACGCAGGCTCAGACTGGTGGCGGACAAGCTCGGTGAACTGGTTACCGACGACAACATCCGGCGGATCGGCAACACGCTGCAGCGGCTCGAGTCCGCGGCGGCGGGAGCCGACCGGACGCTGGCTGACGCGCCGAAGACGCTGGCATCGATCCGCGCGGTCCTCAACCAGGAGAATCTCGCCCGGCTTTCGAATACCCTGCAGAACCTCGAGCGTGCGAGTGTCGATGCCGGGCCCGCCATCGGCGAACTCAAGGTCCTGATGGCGAGACTGCAGGGGCTCGCCGAACGCGTGGATGCCGCGACCGCAGCGACGGGCGAGCGAGTGGCTGACGAAACCTTGCCGCAGCTCAATGCCCTGCTCGAGGAGCTGAAAGGAACCTCGCAACGTATTGGGCATCTCGTCGAGGAAGTCGACGCGTCGCCGCAAATGCTGTTGCTCGGGCGGCAGCCGGCGCAGCCCGGACCCGGCGAGAGCGGATTCACATCCGCGGCGCTCCCGGCCCGATGAACCACCACGGAACTCTCATGACACTTCGAGCCTGGAAGCGGGGGGCAAGGATCCTCGGCGTGCTCTGCACGGGCTTTGCGCTGGGCGCATGCAGCGGGCTGCCGCAACGGCCAGTCGTCCCCGCCATCTATGATCTAGGCTTGGCAGGGGCCGTTTCCCCGGCTCCTGCCGTCCTGCCGACACAGATCGAAGTCCGGGCGCCGTCCTGGCTCGCGACGTCGGCGATGCAGTACCGGCTGGACTACCGCCAACCGGCGCAACGCCAGGTGTTTGCCGAAAGCCGGTGGGCCGCGCCGCCGTCCGAAATGCTGCAGCGGCGGCTGCTTCAGGCCCTGTTGGCGCCGTCGGCGACCAGCGGTGGCTGCCGGCTGCGCCTCGAAGTGGACGAATTCACCCAGGCGTTCGAAGCCCCCGCGGCCAGCACGGCGGTCATCGTCGCGCGTGCCGAAGTGCTGCCGCCGCGTGGTGAAAATGCGCTCGCGCGGCGGATGTTCGAGTTGCGCGAGCCCGCGTCCAGCGCCGACGCGAAGGGTGGCGTCACCGCGTTCCGCAAGGCGGGCGAAAGGCTGACGACCGAAATCGCGGGCTGGATGGCAGAGTCCGCTGTGGGGGCGTGCCGCCGCTAGGCCGCCTCGCCGGGGTTTCACCGTCCGCTACGTCGCGGGTTCGGGCAAAATCAACTGTTCACTACATATACGAATATCACGGGAGAGATGACGATGAGTGCACTGCCTCAGCAATCCGACAACGCACCGCTGCTACTGCGCCGCGACGAAGGCGGGATTGCGTACCTGACCCTGAACCGCCCCGGCCAGTTCAACTCCCTCTCGCGCGCGATGCTCGAAGCCCTGATCGCCGAGACCGACGCGATCGCAAAGGACGCGAGCGTGCGCGCGGTCGTGCTGGCGGGCGAGGGCAAGGCCTTCTGTGCCGGGCACGACCTGAAGGAGATGCGTGGCAACCACACCCTGCAGTTCCAGCAGGATCTCTTCCGCCTGTGCGGCAAGTTCATGGTCAAGCTCACCGAGCTGCCGCAGCCCGTTATCGCCCGTGTCCACGGCATCGCGACCGCGGCGGGCTGCCAGCTGGTGTCGATGTGCGACCTCGCCGTCGCCGCCGATGTCGCGCGCTTCGCCGTATCGGGCATCAACGTCGGCCTCTTCTGCGCGACCCCCAGCGTGGGCCTGTCACGCAACATGGGGCGCAAGGAAGCGTTCGAAATGTTGGTGACCGGCGACTTCATCGACGCCGCGGAAGCGCAGCGCCGCGGTCTCGTGAACCGCGTCGTGCCGGTCGAAGAGCTCGACGCCGAGATCGCGAAGCTCGCCGCCGCGATCTGCGCCAAATCCCCTCTCGCGATCCGCATGGGCAAGCAGATGTTCTACCGCCAGCTCGAGATGGGCATGGAAGCCGCCTACCAGATGGCGGCCGAGACGATGGCGTGCAACATGATGAGCGAGGATGCCGCCGAGGGCATCGACGCCTTCATCGCCAAGCGCAAGCCGGAGTGGCGCGGGCGCTGAGCGTGCCGGGGCAGGGCCGTCCGCGCCTGCCCGCGAGCCCGGCGTCGATGCAATGCTCATCGATACGCACATCCACCTCGACGCCGCGGAGTTCGACGCCGATCGTGTCGCGGTAATGGCGGCCGCGCGTGCGGCGGGCGTCGCCCGCTTCGTCGTGCCGGCAGTCGAGGTCGCCAATTTCGACAGGGTTGCAGCCCTGTCAGCTGCCCATGCCGATATCGTCCATGCCTTCGGCATCCATCCGCTGTATGTCGGGGGTGCCTGCAAGGAGGATCTCGACATTCTGCAGGAGCGCCTTGCGCACGGACAGGCGGTCGCAGTTGGCGAGATCGGCCTCGATTTCTTCGCGCCGGATTTCGACCGCGTCACCCAGGAACTGTATTTCGTCGAACAACTGAAGCTCGCCCGTCGCTTCGGGTTGCCCGTCATCCTGCACGTCCGGCGCGCGGTCGATGACATCCTCAAGCACCTGCGGCGCATCGAGGTGCCCGGCGGCATCGCCCACGCCTTCAACGGCAGTCGTCAGCAGGCCGACGCCTTCATCGCGATGGGTTTCAGGCTGGGCTTCGGCGGGGCGATGACTTTCGACGGCTCGCGCCGCATCCGCAGCCTCGCGGCGACCCTGCCGATGGACTCGATCGTGCTCGAAACGGACGCACCCGACATCCCGCCTGCCTGGGCGCAGGGAGGGCGCAACGAACCTGCCGATCTGCGCCGCTTTGCCGAAGTGCTCGCCGTGCTGCGTGCCGTGTCCCCTGCCGAAATCGCTGAAGCGACGGGGCGGAATGCCTGCACCGTCTTCCCGGCGCTCGCGTCCGGCTGATCCGTGCAATCCCGTCCCGGCGCCTCAGTTGCTGGTCGCAGCGGTCGTGCGCTTCATGCTCGCGGACTGCGCGATGAGGTCGGCGATGTCGCGCTTCAGGCGTGCCACGTCGCTGTCGAACTTGTCATAGATCATCAGCGAAATGCCGAACACGTAGGCGTAGAGCAGCATGCAGCGGCTCGACGCCTCCTCCATCGGCACGCCGCACGCGAGGAAGAGTTCGCGCGCGCAGCGCAGGCGGATGTCGTCGACTTCGGCGACGATCGCGGCGGCGTCGGCGTCGCGGCGCGCCCAGTCGCGTACGGCGAGCTCGATTGCAGCGCCGCGCCGGCTGCGGCTCGTGCTATAAATATCGATGACGTGGTAAATCTGCTCCAGCTCCCCGCCGGGCTGGGCGCGCGTCTGTTTGACGATGTCGCGGATCCGCCCATCCTTCCACACCTGAAGGACGGCCAGCAGCAAGTCCCGACGATCCTGGAAGTGCCAGTAGAAGCTGCCTTTCGTGACCTTCAGGCGCTTTGCGAGCACTTCGACGCGAAGTCCGGCGATGCCCTCCTCGGCGAGGACCTCGGTGGCAGCGCTTACCCATGCATTGCGGTCTAGCTGGACGCGCGGTTTTAGAGGCTTGTTTTCCATACTACCTAGTATTGACTAAAGGATGACCATACGGTACCGTATGCACTCCATACCTATGCGTATGGAACGATTTTTTTGGTCGGCGGTCAAGTGTTCATCGCAACGGCGTATTTTTCGCTTGGTGGCGGTAACATAATTCCCTTTCCACAATTTCGACCGACCTAACACGCAAAGGAGCGCGGCATTGAAGATCCTGGTACCCGTCAAACGCGTAGTCGATTACAACGTCAAGGTGCGAGTGAAGGCTGACGGCACGGGCGTTGATATTGCGAACGTGAAGATGTCCATGAACCCCTTCGACGAAATCGCCGTCGAGGAAGCCGTGCGGCTCAAGGAAGCCGGCATCGCGACCGAGGTCGTGGCGGTGAGTTGCGGTGTCGCGGCCTGCCAGGAGACGATCCGCGCCGCGATGGCGATCGGCGCCGACCGCGGTATCCTCGTCGAGAGCGACGTCGAACTGCAGCCGCTCGCCGTGGCGAAGCTGCTGAAGGCGTTATGCGACAAGGAGCAGCCGACGGTCGTGATCTGCGGCAAGCAGGCGATCGACGACGACTCGAACCAGACCGGCCAGATGCTGGCCGCGCTGATGGGCTGGCCGCAGGCCACCTTCGCGTCGAAGGTCGCGCTCGGCGACGGTGCTGCCACCGTGACGCGCGAGATCGACGGCGGTCTCGAAACCCTCGAGATCAAGCTGCCGGCGGTCATCACCACCGACCTGCGCCTCAATGAGCCGCGTTACGCGACGCTGCCGAACATCATGAAGGCGAAGAAGAAGCCGCTGGACATCGTCAAGCCGGCCGATCTCGGTGTCGATGTCGCGCCGCGCCTGGCGACGCTGAAAGTGGCCGAGCCGCCCAAGCGCAGCGCCGGCGTGCGCGTTGCGGACGTCGCGCAACTCGTCGACAAGCTCAAGAACGAAGCGAAGGTGATCTGAACATGGCGATCCTGGTTATTGCAGAACACGACAACGCGAGCCTGAAGGCCGCGACCCTCAACACCGTTTCGGCCGCGGCCAAGCTCGGTACTCAGTTGGCAACTGAGGTCCACGTGCTGATCGCCGGCGCCAACTGCGGCGCGGCGGCCGAGCAGGCGGCAAAGGTCGCGGGCGTCGCCAAGGTGCGCGTTGCGGACGCCGCCCACTACGACTCGCAGACCGCCGAGAACGTCGCCGCGATGGTTGTCGCCAATGCTGCAGGCTACACCCACATCCTCGCCCCCAGCACCGCCAACGGCAAGAACGTCGCCCCGCGCGTCGCCGCGTTGCTCGATGTGGCGCAGATTTCCGACGTCACCGGCATCGAGTCGGCCGACACCTTCGTGCGCCCGATCTATGCCGGCAACGCGATGGCCACCGTGAAGTCGGCCGACGCCGTGAAGGTGATGACCGTGCGTACGACCGCCTTCGAAGCCGCCGGCCAGGGTGGCTCCGCTGCCGTGGAAGCCGTCGCTGCCGGTGCCGATCTGGGTCTGACGACCGTCAAGGGCCGCGAACTGACCAAGAGCGCACGTCCCGAACTCGGTGCGGCGAAGATCATCGTTTCGGGTGGTCGCGGCCTCGGTAACAGCGAGAACTACCACAAGCTGCTCGAGCCGCTCGCCGACGCCCTCGGCGCCGCGCTGGGTGCTTCGCGCGCCGCGGTCGACGCGGGCTACGTGCCCAACGACTACCAGGTCGGCCAGACCGGCAAGATCGTCGCGCCGCAGCTCTACATCGCGGTCGGCATCTCGGGCGCGATCCAGCACCTCGCGGGCATGAAGGATTCCAAGGTGATCGTCGCGATCAATAAGGATCCGGAAGCGCCGATTTTCCAGGTGGCGGATTACGGCCTCGTCGGCGATCTGTTCGAAGTTGTGCCGGAGCTGGCCAAAGCTGTCGGCTGAATGCTCTAGAAATATAAAAAAGCTGTACAAGGACTGCGCCCACCCGGGCGCAGTTTCACAATAAGCAGGTCTCGGGAGAAGAACACATGAGTCAATACACTGCGCCGATCCGCGACATGCAGTTCGTCATGCGCGAGCTGGCTGGCCTCGACGAAGTCGCGAAATTGCCCGGATGCGAGGAAGTATCCGCGGATCTGGTGGATGCGATCCTCGATGAGGCGAACAAGTTCGCCAGCGGCGTCCTCGCCCCGCTGAACCGGATTGGCGACCAGGAAGGTGCCAAGTGGGACAGCGGCAACGTCCGCACCGCGCCGGGCTGGAAGGAAGCCTACAAGCAGTTTGCCGAAGCCGGCTGGACCGCGCTCGCGTGCGAACCCGAATTCGGCGGTCAGGGCCTGCCGAAGCTTGTTGCGACCGCAGTGATGGAAATGTGGAAATCGGCCAACATGGCCTTCTCCCTGTGCCCGATGTTGACCAATGGCGCGATCGAAGCGGTCACGCTGCGCGGCACCGATGAACAGAAGGCAGCCTACCTGCCGAAGATGGTGAGCGGCGAATGGACCGGCACCATGAACCTGACCGAACCGCAGGCCGGTTCGGACCTCGCGGCCGTGCGCACCCGCGCGGAACCGCAGCCTGACGGTACCTACAAGATCTTCGGCCAGAAGATCTTCATCACCTACGGCGAACACGACATGACGGACAACATCGTCCACCTCGTGCTCGCCCGCCTGCCGGACGCACCGGAAGGCGTGAAAGGCATCTCGCTCTTCGTCGTGCCCAAGTTCCTGCTCAACGCCGACGGTACCCCGGGTGAGCGCAACGACGTCCACTGCGTGTCGATCGAACACAAGCTGGGCATCCACGCGAGCCCGACCTGCGTGCTCGCGTTCGGCGACCACGGCGGCGCGATCGGCACCCTCATCGGCGAGGAGAATCGCGGCCTCGAGTACATGTTCATCATGATGAACGAAGCACGCTTCGCGGTCGGCATGGAAGGCGTTGCGCTGTCAGAGCGTGCCTATCAGCACGCGCTGACCTATGCCAAGGATCGCGTCCAGGGGACCGAGATGGGCGTGCGCGGCGGCCCGAAGGTCTCGATCATCCATCACCCGGATGTGCGCCGCATGCTGATGTCGATGAAGTCGCAGACCGAAGCCAGCCGTGCGCTGGCCTACGTCGTGGCTGCCGCGAACGACGCTGCGCATCGGGATCCCGACGCTGCGGTGCGTGCGGAAAATCAGGCTTTTGTCGACCTGATGATTCCGGTCGTCAAGGGCTGGTCGACGGAAAACTCGATCGACATCGCCTCGACCGGTGTGCAGGTGCATGGCGGCATGGGCTTCATCGAGGAAACCGGCGCCGCGCAACATCTGCGCGATTCGCGCATCACGACGATCTACGAAGGCACGACCGCGATTCAGGCGAACGACCTCATCGGCCGGAAGACCGCGCGCGAAGGTGGCGTCACGATCAAGGCCCTGATCGCGGAAATGCGCGGCGTGGTCGCTCAGCTCGGCGAGCACGCCGGCGACGAGGCGTTCGTGGCGATCCGCAGATCCCTCGAATCGGGCATCGCCGCGCTCGAAGCGGCGGTCGAGTACGTTCTTGCGACCTACGGCAAGGACATCAAGGCCGCCTCCGTGGGCTCGGTGCCCTTCCTCAAGCTTCTCGGCATCGTGGCCGGCGGCTGGCTCATGGCGCGTGCCGCGCTGGTGTCGTCGATGCGCATCGCGGAAGGCTCCTCCGACGAGTTCTACAAGACCAAGATCGTCACCGCGCGCTTCTACGCCGACCACATCCTGTCGCAGGCGCAGGCGCTGTCGTACTCGGTCGTGAATGGCGCCGCGGGTGCGCTGGCGCTCGACGAAGCACAGTTCTGACGACGCGGCGGAGGGGGCGGCAGCTCTCCTCCGCGTGTCGGGCCCCGGAATGCAAAGGGCCGCCCCGATCGCTCGGGGCGGCCCTTCGTGTTTCAGGTCGGGACGCTTACTGGACCTTCGCCTTGGCGCGCAGATCCATGATGTGCTTCTCGATCTTTTGCTGCTGCAGACGCTGCTCGAGCTGCGGCTTCACTTCGTCGAAGTCGGGCGCCTTCAGGTCGCGCACGTCGTCGAGCTGGATCACGTGGTAGCCGAAGTCCGACTTCACGGGCGCGTCGCTGTACTTGCCCTTCTCGAGCTTGACCATCGCATCGGAGAAAGGCTTCACGAACATGCCCGGATTGCTCCAGCCGAGGTCGCCGCCGTTGTCCTTGGAGCCCGGATCCTTCGACTGCTTGGCGAGGGCGTCGAACTTCTCGCCGGCCTTCAGCTTGGCGATGATCGCCTTGGCCTCGTCCTCGGTCTCGACCAGGACGTGACGCGGCTTGTATTCCTTCGAGCCCATCTTGCCCTTGACGCTGTCGTATTCCTTCTTCAGGTCGGCGTCGGTGACTGGGTTGGTCTTCACGTAATCCTGAATGTAGGCACGCAGCAGCACTGCCTGGCGGGCGAGGTCCATCTGGGCCTGCACTTCGCTCTTCTTGTCGAGCCCCTTTTTGGCTGCTTCCTGAGCCAGGACTTCGCGGCGGATCAGCTCCTCGCGCACCGCGTCGCGGAGCTGCGGGTTGTCGGGAGCGCCCTGGGCGCGCTGCTCGTTGAACATCACGTCGGCGCGCGCAGCGGAGATCGCGGTGCCGTTCACCGTGGCAGCAGGGCCTGCGGCATGGGCCGCTTGGCCGATCAGGCCGGCCATGAGACAAAGAGCGAGACGGCTGGGAAAGCGAATCATCAAAGTTCCTTCCTGTTGGGTTGAGTGTTGGCCTCTTCGGCCGTCAGGGCGCGAATGGCGAGTGCATGGATGCGGGTTCGCATCAGTTCGCCCAGCGCTCCATATATGAGTCGGTGACGTGCAACCGTATTTTTGCCGATAAATGCGTCCGACACCATCGTCATGCGGTAGTGTCCGCCGCCGCCCTTGGCGCCGGCATGTCCGGCGTGCAGGGCGCTGTCGTCCTCGATTTCGATCGAGAGGGGGTTGAGGAGCGCGAGTCGGTCCCTGATCTCGTCGATCACCGTCACGGCAGGACCTTCTTGTACGGGCGCACGCTGGTGCGCGCGAAGACTCCGTTGGTGACGTACGGGTCGCTCGCGAGCCAGGCTTCGGCGTCCGTCTGGGACGGGAATTCGGCGATCACGAGGCTGCCGAAGAAGCCGGCCGGGCCGGGGTCGGGCGAGTCGATTGCAGGCATGGGGCCGGCTACCACGAGCCGCCCCTCGTCACGCAGCGCTTCGAGGCGCGCGAGGTGCGCCGGGCGCACGGCCATGCGGGCGTCGAGTTTGCCCGGGGCGTCTTCGCCCGTCAGCACGTAAAGCATCAGCTGGTTTCCTCCTGAATGTGTTTGGAGAGGTAGAGGCCCTGGGCCAGTACGAACAGAAGCATCAGGCCCATGCCACCGAAGAGCTTGAAATTGACCCAGTTTTCTTCGGAAAAGTTGTAGGCGACGTACAGGTTGAGAACGCCCATGCCGATGAAGAACGCGGTCCAGGCATGGCTGAGGCGCCCCCACACCGGCTCGGGGAGGCGCACCTGCGCTTCGAGCATCTTGCGGATCAGGTTGCGGTGGAACAGCAACTCCGAGCCGGCGAGCGTGATGCCGAAGAGCCAGTAGAGTGCGGTCGGCTTCCACTTGATGAAGGTGGGATTGTGGAAGAACAGGGTCGCGCCGCCGAATACGACGATGATCGCGAGGCTGACCCACAGCATCGTGTCGACCTTGCGGTGCCTGAACCATACCCAGGCGATCTGGCCGGCCGTTGCGAGGATCGCGACCGCCGTCGCAATGAGGATGGGAGCCTGGGTGGCCTGGATGCCCTCGCCGAGGACCCGGGTGGCGAGGTCGTGCGCCGCTGCCGGGTCGTGTCCGGCGAACTTGTAGGCGGCAAAGAACAGGATGACGGGAAGCAGGTCGAAAAGAATCTTCATGCGCGGGGATTATAGCGAACCGGCGTGGCAATCGGTTTGTACTACTCGCCGTCTGCCTCGCTTTCGCCAGCGAGCAGGCGACCGCGGCCGCGCTTCGGTCCTTCAAGGGGCAGATGGATGATTGCGCGCAGGCCACCGCCGTTGCGGGTGCGCAACTCGAGTCGGCCATCATGCGAGGCAACGATGCGTTCGACGATGGCGAGGCCGAGGCCGGCGCCCTTGGTGTTCGAGCGTGCGGTCTCGAGCCGCGTGAAGGGATGTCGCATGCGCTCCATGTCGGCCTCGGGAATGCCGGGGCCGCGATCGGCGACTTCGATCAGGGCTTCGTCGCCGCGGCTCGAAAGGGTGAGGCTGATGGGATTTTCTTCTCCAGCGTAGCGCACCGCGTTGTCCATCAGGTTGCGGACCGCGCGCCGCAGCGGGAGGGTGCGCACCGGCACCGGGAGGCTTGCCGGTGTGTCGAGGCGCACCTTGATGCCACGCAGGCGATAGGGTTCCGCGATGTCGGCGAGCAGGCCCGCGAGGTCCTCGAGCTGCAGGGGCTCCTGCGGTTCGCCGCGCCCGAAATCGAGGAACTGGCCGATGATGCGGTCCATTTCCTCGACGTCGGCGACCATTGCGCGAACGTCGGTGTCGGGCGCGCCGGACATCTCGATGCCGAGACGCAGACGCGCGAGGGGCGTGCGCAGGTCATGCGACACGCCGGCGAGAATCAAGGCGCGGTCGGCGTCGGTGCGAGCGAGGTCGCCGGCCATCTGGTTGAACGCCCGCGCAACCGTGGCGATCTCCAGCGGCCCGCTTTCGGGGAGGTGCGGCGGCGTGCGGCCGCTGCCGACGACGCGCGCCGAGCGGGCCAGGTTGCGCAGCGGGACGCCGATGCGGGACACGATCATGTAGGCACCGAACAGTGCCGCCAAGAGCGCGCCGCCTCCCCAGACGAGCCATTCCAGGGCGCCGGTCCGCTCGATACGCTCGGACGGGAGCATCAGCCAGAAATCCTGTTCGTCGTCGGGGTCGAGACGGAAACTCACCCAGAAGCCATCGAGGGCCTTCCAGCGCGAAGCGAAGCGGGTGTGGGTTCCGAGCTGCCGGCGGACTTCCTGCGTCAGCATCTGCATCCCGCGTGTGTCGGGCAGCGGTTCGAGTTCGTCGCTGGGCTCGGCCGGGTAGATGCGCATTCCCTCCAGCGCGGCTAGCTCGATCAGCAACTCCGTGCGCCGCTCGACTTCCGAGTTGATGAGCGCCGTGCGTGTGAGATTCACGACGCTGGCGACCATCTGGGCCAGGTTGCGGGCGCGGGCCGGCTCTTCGAAATGACTGAAGATCTGCGACCAGGTTGCCAGCGCCAGCGTCAGAAGCAGGGCGATGAGGAAGAAGGTCTGCCAGAGGAGCGTCCGCGGCAGGAACTGCGCAAGGCGCGGTTCCTGGCTCGCGGGACTTGGCGAGGGTTCCCCGACGTCTGCTGCCGGCGGTTCAGGCTTCGTTGGCAGACTTCGATTCATCCGGCACGAACACGTATCCGAAGCCCCACACGGTCTGGATGTAGCGTGGCTTGGCAGGGTCGTCTTCGACGAGCTTGCGCAGGCGGCTCACCTGCACGTCGATGGCGCGATCGAAGACGCCGTATTCGCGGCCTCGTGCCAGCTCCATAAGCTTGTCGCGCGACAGCGGCTGGCGCGGATGCTGGAGCAGGACCTTCAGTAGCGAGAATTCGCCGGTCGTAAGGGAGATTTCCTCCCCGTCGCGCACGAGCGAACGTACGCCGAGATTCACCTGCACGTTGCCGAACTTGACGACCTCGTCTTCGATCGTCGGTGCGCCGGGCAGCGTCGGAGGCTGCCGGCGCATCACGGCGTGGATGCGGGCAACGAGTTCGCGGGGGTTGAACGGCTTGGCAAGGTAGTCGTCGGCGCCCATCTCGAGGCCGATGATACGGTCGACGTCGTCACCCTTGGCGGTGAGCATGATGATGGGGATGGCGTTCTGGTCGGCCCGCAGGCGCCGGCAGATGGCAAGGCCGTCTTCGCCGGGAAGCATCAGGTCCAGCACCATCACGTCGTAATGCTCGCGGTGCAGGGCGCGATCCATGGACGCTGCGTCCACGACGGCCTTGACCGTGAAGCCCTGTTCCTGAAGGTAGCGCGACAAAAGATCGCGCAGGCGCGCGTCGTCGTCGACCAGCAATACTCGATATCGGATCTTGGTGTTCATGGTGCGAATCCTATCCGGTTACATTTTTGCGTGCCAGCGCCGAATTCGAAGATTCGCCAGCAACGGGTAACGTTTCGTAAGGGCTTGGGAAATACGCAACACGCCCTTACACGTTGGTCTTTAAATCTTCGTCCAGAAACGCCGTAAATACCAATACAAGGGTATGGTTTCATCGTCCGAATTTGCAATACCAACTCCGTCCGCAGCGATCATGGCAAACAGCTGTTCAACTTCCTGTAGGGCATGCTCCCCCGCCGACGGCAGGTTGCAGGGGAGCTGGTCCCGACGTCGGGCGACGGGTATCGTCCTGTTACTGTTCGCGCTTGCGTCGACATTCGCTGCCGCACCCGGGTTCGCACGCGAGAGCGCGTCGTCGCGCCAAGGGAAGGAAAGTGTGACTTCGCCGGGGCATTCGAGCGCACGGGACAAGCGCCGGGCCGAGCTGCGCCGTGCGCTCATGAGCGGCCCTGAGACCCCCCGTCCTGCTGTGCAGGAGCCGCGCCGTCTGTCGCGCGAGCAGCGTGAAGCGCTCTATCAGGACTTGCGGCAGGCGATGCGCGACGCGAACCGTCCCCGCAGCGTGACGGAGCGCTGAGCGGGATCCTCCCGAGTTCCCGCCGCGCACAATCGCGGCACGGGCGCTGCGAATATGGGCCGCTGCCGGTAAAATGGGCGGCTTATGAAAATCCTCTCGATCGAGACCTCGTGCGAACACGCGAGCGTCGCCCTGCTGCTCGACGGCGAGACCGTCGAACGAACCCTGGAAGGGCATTCGAATCATTCCGAGCGCCTGCTGCCCACCCTGATGTCCCTGCTCGCCGATGCGGGCGTTGCGCTCAGGACGCTCGATGCCGTGGCGTTCGGCGCCGGTCCGGGGGCCTTTACGGGGTTGCGCCTCGCATGCGGCGTGGCGCAGGGTTTGGCGATGGGTGCGGACCTGGGGGTCGCGCCGGTATGCAGTCTCGAGGCGCTGGCGCTGCAAGGCAGCGGGGACGCGATCTTCGTTGCAACCGATGCGCGCATGGGCGAGGTGTATTCCGCGGCCTACCGTCTGTCCCACGGACTTCCCGTCGCGGTCGCTCCGCCGACGTGCTGCCCGCCCGAGATGCTGGTATTGCCTGCCGGTGGCCGATGGTCCGCCATCGGATCGGCGTTCGCGGTGTACGGCGATCGGATTCCGGATGAGGTGCTGGATCGGCTGGGACCCCAGGTGCGGGACGCGGTACCCCGCGCGGCGGACGTCGCAAGGCTGGCGGTGCGCCTCGTCGACAGCGGGGCCCTGGTCGCCGCCGAACTCGCCGCGCCGCTGTATGTGCGCGACAAGGTGGCGCTGACGACCGCCGAGCGACTGGCGCGCGGAGGGCGGGCGTGACCGCGGGATTCGGCTTCATCCCCATGACGGACGAGGATCTGCCGTGGGTGGTCGAGAACGAGCGCGAGCTGCATGTCTTTCCCTGGAGCGAAGGCAATTTCACGGATTCCCTGCGTGCCGGCTACAACTGCTGGGTGATGCGCAACGGGCCGGAGCCGGTCGCCTATGCCGTGATGCTGACGGTGGTCGACGAGGCCCACCTGCTCAACATCAGCGTCGCGCGGACGGTTCAGCGTCGCGGAATCGGCGGGAAGCTGCTTGAGTATCTGTCTTCCGAGGCGCTGCGGGTGGGGGCGACGCAGTTCTTTCTCGAGGTGCGACCCTCGAACACCGCGGCCCTTGCGCTGTACGAATGCCACGGCTTTGTTGCGATCGGGCGGAGGAAGGGCTATTACCCGGGGCCCGACGGTCGGCGCGAGGATGCGATCGTGATGAGGCGCGAGCTGTGAGGTACGCGCGGCGCGATGCCGTGCTGCGCGAGATGGGGCTCGCTCCCGTCTGGCGTTTGCGCGCGGGGGGCGAGGAGAGTTCGGATGCTGTCGATGTGTTGCCGGCGTCGGTGCCGGTCGCGGGCGGGCCGGATCGGGGCGGCGTTGCATCGGCCCCGCCCGCGCAGACCCTGCAGCCGGAACGGGTGCCCGAAGTGCGTTCCGTGCGTGCGGCGGTTCCTGTCCGCGAACTGATTCCGCGCGCTGCAGGGGAGGTCGCTTCGGCTGCGGCGCCGAACCGCCGTGACGGTGGCGATCCGGCCAGGGCGGGCCGTATCGCACGGATGGATTGGGACGAGCTGGAGGCTGACATCCGCGACTGCAAGGAATGCCGCCTGTGCGAGAAGCGTCGGCAGGCCGTTCCGGGTGTCGGTGACCGGCGCGCGGAGTGGATGTTCGTCGGCGAGGGGCCGGGTTCCGAGGAGGATCAGCGCGGCGAGCCCTTCGTCGGTGCTGCGGGCAAGCTGCTCGATGCAATGCTCGCCGCGATCGGCCTGAAGCGGGGCGAGAACGTCTATATCGCGAATGCGGTGAAATGCCGGCCGCCGCACAACCGTACGCCCCAGGCCGACGAGATCGCGACCTGCCATCCATATCTCGCGCGCCAAATCGAGCTGGTGCGGCCGCGCGTGCTGGTCGCGCTGGGGCGTCCCGCGGCCCTTGCTCTGCTGGATGCCGAGATCAGCATCGGCGCTTCGCGCGGCCGCGTGTTACATCGCGGCGATACGCCGGTGGTCGTGACCTATCATCCCGCCTATCTGCTGCGGAACCAGGCCGACAAGGCCAAGGCGTGGGAGGATCTGTGCTTTGCGCGCCGCCTGATGCAAGAGTTGGCCGGAAAGGCCTGACTGGCACAAAGCGGGCCGCGAGGGCGGCCCGTGTGCCGGTTCAGTGCGTGTGGTCTTCGAGCTGCGCGACGGAATCGAATTCGCGCTGGTTGCGGTCGTGCCTGCGCAGTACGAGGTACATCATGCCGGCGACGAACAGGCCGAACATGACGATCACCACGCTGATCGACATGCCGGACATGATCAGCAGGGCGTACAGGCCTGTCATGATCAGGATCGACAGGTTCTCGTTGAAGTTCTGAACGGCGATCGAATGGCCCGCGCCCATGAGGATGTGGCCGCGATGCTGGAGCAGGGCGTTCATCGGCACGACGAAGAAGCCGGCGAGACAGCCGACCACGACCATCAGGATCATCGCCAGCGTGGGCTGCGTGACGACGACCATGACCATCACGACGAGGCCCATGGCGATACCCAGCGGGATGACCCGGACGGAGCGGCGCAGGCTGATCATGCGCGCGGCCATCACGGCGCCGAGCGCGATTCCGACGGCGACGACGCCCTGCATCATCGAGGCCTTGGAGAGGTCGAAGCCGAGGTTGTGCTCGGCCCATTTGATCACGATGAACTGGAGCGTGGCGCCAGCTCCCCAGAACAGGGTCGTGACGGCGAGGGATATCTGGCCGAGCTTGTCGCGCCACAGCAGCTTCATGCAGTGCACGAAGTCGTGGACGAGGTACACCGGATTGTTCTTCAGTGGCTTGTGATCGACGCCGGTGTCGGGGATGCGCAGGTTGAAGGCGGCTGCGGCAAGGTAGAGCAGCCCGACGATCGCGATGGTCGCGTGCAGTGCATCGCCCTTCACGAGCGGCAGGCCCAGGCCGGTGATCCAGTTGCCGACGTCGGGACGAATCAGCACGCCGCCGATGACGGTGCCGAGGATGATGGCGCCGACCGTGAGGCCTTCGATCCAGCCGTTGGCGACGACGAGCAGGCGGTGGGGCAGGTATTCGGTGAGGATGCCGTACTTGGCCGGGGAGTAGGCTGCGGCGCCGAGCCCGATGACGGCATAGGCGAAGAGAGGGTGGGCACCGAGCAGCAGCATCAGGCAGCCGCCGATCTTGATGGTGTTGCTGATGAACATCACGCGCCACTTGGGCATTGAGTCGGCAAAGGCGCCGACGAAGGCGGCCAGCGCGACGTAGGAAACGGTGAAGAACAGCTTCAGCAGTGGTTCGTACGTGGCCGGGGCGGACATCTCGCGCAGCAGCGCGATGGCAATGATCAGCAGCGCATTGTCGGCCAGCGCAGAGAAGAACTGCGCCGCCATGATGATGTAGAAGCCGAGCGGCATCGGGTGGGAGACGGCCGTCTGAAGGTGAAGCGCGGTTTATATCACGACATGTGTCTGTTTGTTGTGATTTGCCTCATCGGCTGTGCGGATGCCGCGCTGTCAGTGAGTTGTCAGGCGTTTCGCGTAGTGCATGAGCTGTGCTTTAATGGTGTGTATAAACGAGATTTATGGAGTAGCCGTGGCTGATCGCAGACTTCAAGTATTCAGCGCCGTGGCCAAATACGGTTCGTTCACGCGCGCTGCGGAACATCTGTTCATGACGCAGCCTGCCGTGACCTTCCAGATCAAGCAGCTGGAGGAGCACTTCAACACGCGTCTGCTCGAGCGCGGGCACGGGCGCGTGGGCCTGACGCCGGCCGGGGAGGTGGTGCTGGCCTATGCGGACCGGATTCTCGATCTGTCCGACGAGCTGGAGTCGCGGGTGTCGGAACTGACCGACGAGCTCGGCGGCACGCTCAACATCGGTACCAGCACGACGATCGCGGCTTACTGGTTGCCGCAGCTGCTGGAAGGATTCAAGCGCAAGTATCCGCGCGTGGTGCCGCGCGTGGTGGTCGGCAACTCGCAGCTGACCGAGGACCGCGTCGCGTCGCGCGAGCTCGACCTCGGGTTGATCGAGATCGTTTCGGAGCAGCCGGCGATCGAGCGCATGACCGCGACGCGCGACGAGCTGTTCGTGATCTGCTCACCCGAACATGCGCTGGCGAAGCACAAGAGTCTCAGCGCCAAGGTGTTGAAGGACCACCCGCTGATCACGCGCGATCCGGGCAACGCGATCCGCGTGCTGGCCGAGGATTTCTTTGCTGCCGCGGGCATCGGCATCGACGAGCTGACGATCTGCGCGGAGCTGGGCAGTCTCGCGACGGTGAAATACCTGACCGCCGAGGGGATGGGTTTCGCGATCGCGTCGCGCGCCGCGATCCAGCGCGACATCCGCGATGGGCGCCTGGTCGGAATTCCGCTGGAGCCGCGCCAGTACACGCCGCTCGAGGTGATCGTGCCGCGCGACAAGTTCCGTTCCCGTCTGATCACGACTTTCGCGGAGTATGCGGTCGCCGAGTTCAAGCGCATGGCGGTCGATGACGTGAGCGCGTGATGGCGAAGGCGAAGACGAGCTTCGTCTGCAGCGAGTGCGGCGGACAGGTGCCGCGCTGGCAGGGCCAGTGTCCGCAGTGCAAGGGCTGGAACACGCTGGTCGAGACGGTGATTGAGGCCACTGCGCCGGGTAATAGCCGGTTTGCGGCGCTGGCCGGTACGACCGGCAGGCTGCAGTCGCTCGCGGAACTCGAACCGCGCGAGGAGCCGCGGACGCCGACGGGGATCGAGGAGTTCGACCGCGTGCTCGGCGGCGGTCTGGTCGCCGGTGGCGTGGTGCTGATCGGCGGCGATCCGGGTATCGGCAAGTCGACACTGCTGCTGCAGGCGCTGTCGGCGCTCGCGGCGCGGCAGGCGGCGATCTACGTGAGCGGCGAGGAGTCGGGCGAGCAGGTGGCGCTGCGTGCGCAGCGCCTGCAGCTCGATCCGGCGGGACTGAAGTTGTTGCCGGAGATCAACCTCGAACGCATCCTCGCGACGCTGAAGGAGGCGAAGCCGCGCATCGCGGTGATCGACTCGATCCAGACGGTGTATTCGGAGGCGCTACAGTCGGCGCCCGGTTCGGTGGCGCAGGTGCGCGAATGTGCGGCGCAGCTCACGCGCTTCGCGAAGCAGAGCGGCACGTGCCTGATCATGGTCGGCCACGTGACCAAGGATGGCACGCTGGCGGGGCCGCGCGTGTTGGAGCACATCGTCGACACGGTGCTGTATTTCGAGGGCGATACGCATTCGAGCTTCCGTCTCGTGCGGGCGTTCAAGAACCGCTTCGGCGCGGTCAATGAGCTGGGCGTGTTTGCGATGACGGAGCGTGGCCTGCGCGGCGTGAGCAATCCGTCGGCGATCTTTCTGTCGCAGCACAGCCAGCAGGTGGCGGGCAGCTGCGTGCTGGTGACGCAGGAGGGCACGCGGCCGCTGCTGGTGGAGATCCAGGCGCTGGTCGACGGCGCACACAGCCCGAATCCGCGCCGCCTGTCGGTGGGGCTGGAGCAGAACCGGCTGGCGATGCTGCTGGCGGTGCTGCATCGCCATGCGGGCGTGGTGTGCTTCGACCAGGATGTCTTCGTGAATGCGGTGGGCGGTGTGAAGATCGCCGAACCGGCGGCGGACCTCGCCGTGCTGCTGGCGATCGTGTCCTCGCTGCGCAGCCGGGCGCTGCCGCGCGAGCTGGTGGTGTTCGGCGAGGTGGGGCTGGCGGGCGAGATTCGCCCGGCACCGCGCGGGCAGGAGCGCCTGAAAGAGGCGGCCAAGCTCGGCTTTACGGTCGCGATCATTCCGAAAGCCAATGCGCCCAAGCAGGCGATTGCCGGCATGCGGGTGATTGCTGTGGATCGGATCGAGGAAGCGATCGAACAGGCTCGCGAGGTCGAGGCGTGAGGTCTGCCGCCAAGGGCGGGGGATCCGCCGCGGTCCCCACGCCGGCGTGATAAGGCGGATCTGATGGGTGTACGTCGTGATTTGCTTATACTAAGCTAGTAATTAATTACTTACTTACTGGCAGGGCGTCACGATGGAATCCCCGCGCATCCGGCGTTCATCCGAACTCAGGCAGGCCGAGATCGTTCAGGCCGTGCTCGACTTGGCGGCCGAAAGCAGCCCGGCAGACATCACGACCGCGCGCATCGCCAGCGCGATGAATCTGACGCAGGGCGCAGTCTTTCGCCATTTTCCGACCAAGGAGGCGATCTGGTTGGCCGTCGCCGAATGGATCGAGGAGAACCTGCTCGGTGTGATCGACGAGGCTTCGATCTCGAGTGGTGAGCCGCTGGAACAGCTCCGTGCGATGTTCCGAGCACACATCGGTTTCGCCGTCGCGCATCCGGGCGCTCCGCGCCTGATCTTCCACGAACTGCAGCAGCCAGGCGACAGTGCGGTGAAACAGCGCATCAGGGCGCTGCTCGGGAGTTACCGCGGGACCTTGTTGCAGGTCCTGAAATGCACCAAGGAGCGCGGGGTGGTTGGGTGCGAGCTCAACGTCGAGCACGCTGCGACCCTTTTCATCGGGGCCATCCAGGGGTTGGTGATGCAGTCGATGCTCGCGGGCAGCATGCGCGGCGTGGAAGGGGCGGCCGAAGGCGTGTTCGAGGTCTATCTGTCCGGCGTCATCGGGAGGCGGGAATGAAACGGCCTGTCTTGCGTGTGGTCGGTTTGTCCGCGCTCGGGCTGGTTCTGCTGGCGGGATTCGTCCTGTTGATGGTGCGGAGCGGACCGTTGGCCCCGGTGCGGGTGACGACGGCGGTGGTGGAGCGCGGGGCGTTCGAGAACGCCGTGTTTGGGGTCGGCACGGTGGAGGCGGAGAGGAGTTACGCGATCGGGCCGACTGTTCCGGGCCGCGTCCTGGCGGTGCACGTGGATGTCGGCAGCGAGGTGAGTGCGGGGCAATTGCTCGCCGAGATGGACCCGGTGGAGCTGGACGCGCGCTTGTCGGCGTCGCGGGCGGCTGCGGCACGCGCCGTTCATGCTCTGGCGGCGGCCCGTGCGCAGGTACGCGATGCGGCGGTGCGTCAGGATCTCGCGGGGCGCAACGCGCGGCGCTATGCGTCGCTCGGCGAGCAGGCTTTCTTCAGCGATGCGGCGGTCGAGGCGAAGCGGCAGGAGGCGGATTCGGCCGGTGCACAGTTGCAGGCGTCCCGCGCTCAGCTCGATGCGGCGCGAATGGATGTGGAGCGGCTGGAGGCGGAACGCGCAGCGGCGGAACGGCAACGGGCGAATGTGCGTCTCGTTGCGCCGGTTGCGGGCGTCGTGACGGCGCGCGATGCGGAGCCGGGAACGACGCTGGTCGCCGGGCAGAGCGTGCTGCGCATGGTCGATCCCGCGAGTGTGCGCGTGCGGACGCGGATCGACCAAGGGCGCGCAGGTGGCGTGCGTGCCGGACAGACGGCTTCCATCCTGCTGCGCTCGCGGCCGGGGCTCACTTTGCCGGGCAGGGTTGCGCGCGTCGAGCTCAACGGCGACGCGGTGACCGAGGAGCGCATCGTGCAGGTGGTGTTCGACGAAGCGCCGAAGGATTTCGCCTTCGGGGAGTTGGCCGAGGTGACGATCGCGACGACCCGTGGTGGGGACGTGCTGGCCGTACCGGGCGCCGCGGTGCATAAGTACGCTGGCCGGCGCGGTGTCTGGACCGTTGCGGACGGGAGGGCGGACTTTGTGCCGGTGCGCACGGGGGAGACTTCGCTCGACGGGCGGGTCGTGGTGCTGGAGGGGCTGCACGCGGGCGATCGCATCGTCGTCCATAGCGAACGCGAGCTCGGCGCGGGCGACCGGGTGAGTCCTGTCGAGTCGCTGGCCGAGGCGGGTCGATGATCAGCCTTGCCGGGCGCGACATCCTTCACCACTGGGCGAAGTATGTCTTCACCGGCGTCGGGTTGGGCCTGCTGATCGGTGTGACGCTGTCGATGGCGGGGATCTACCGCGGCATGGTGGATGACGCGCAGGTGCTCCTGCGCAGCAGCGGCGCGGATATCTGGGCCGTGCAGCAGGAGACGTTGGGGCCGTACGCGGAGCCTTCGAACCTGCGCGACGACGCCTACCGCGCGATCCTCGGGATGCCGGGCGTCGCCGAGGCATCGAACGTCACTTACCTGACGATGCAGGTCCGGCAGGGTGAGCGCGATGTGCGCGTGATGGCGGTGGGGTCCGAGCCGGGACGTCCGGGCGAGCCGCCGTTCCTGGTGGCCGGCCGGCGCATCGCGCGCAGCCATTACGAGGTGGTGGCGGATGTGCGCACGGGTTTCCGGCTCGGCGAGCGGGTGCGCATTCGGCGCCACGAGTACGAGGTGGTGGGACTCACGCGGCGCATGGTGTCGTCGAGCGGCGATCCGATGGTGTTCCTGCCGTTGAAGGATGCGCAGGAGGCGCAGTTCCTCAAGGACAACGACGCGATCGTCAATGAGCGCGCGCGCACGGCGGCGAACCCCGCGCTAAACCGTCCGGGTGTGCCGGGGCTGCTCGATGCGATCCTGGCGTCGCAGACGGCCAGCCGCAGCGTGAATGCGGTGCTGGTCCGGGTCGCGAGCGGCCACGAAGCGGAGCAGGTGGCCGAAAATATCCGTCGCTGGAAGCACCTGGAGGCGTACACGCGGGCGCAGATGGAGGAGATCCTCGTGTCGAAGCTTATCGAGACCTCGGCGCGGCAGATCGCGACCTTCCTGGTGATCCTCGCGATCGTGAGTGCCGCGATCGTGTCCTTCATCATCTACACGATGACCTTGGGCAAGGTCCGCGAGTTGGCGGTGCTGAAGCTGATCGGGACGCGCAACCGCACGATCGCGGCGATGATCCTGCAGCAGTCGCTGGGGCTCGGGCTGATCGGTTTCGTGATCGGCAAGACTGTCGCGACGCTGTGGGCGCCGTATTTTCCCAAGTACGTGTTGTTGTTGCCGGGAGATGCGGTGCGCGGACTGGTCGCAACCATGGTCGTGTGTGCGATCGCGAGCCTGCTGGCGATCCGGGTCGCGCTGAAGGTTGACCCGGCGACGGCGATCGGGGGCTAGAATGAAACAGCCCCCATGCTCGCTACGTTCGCTGCCCCCCAAGGGGGCGTGTCAGTACCTTGAGACGGCTCGGCGGTACTGACATGGACGTGCCGGCGATCGAGGTCAGGGGGTTGAGCAAGCGCTACGGTGAGGGGGATGCCGCGGTCGATGCGCTGAAGGGCGTGGACATGCGGATCGCGCCCGGCGAAGTGGTCGGCCTGATCGGTCCGAGCGGTTCGGGCAAGAGCACCCTGTTGAAGTGCCTCGGCGCGGTGATCGAACCGACCGGTGGATACATGGCGCTGGGCGGGCGTGTCGCTTACGACGGCGGCTGGAAGATCCGCGACCTGAGCGGCCTGCGGCGCGACAATATCGGTTTCGTGTTCCAGGCGCCTTACCTGATTCCGTTTCTCGATGTGACCGACAACGTCGCCCTGTTGCCGATGCTAGCCGGGAAATCGAACCGGGAAGCGCGTCGGCAGGCCGTCGAACTGCTCGAAGCGCTCGACGTCGGCCACCGCGC
Organism: Azoarcus sp. CIB; assembly: GCF_001190925.1. Classification (NCBI taxonomy): domain Bacteria; kingdom Pseudomonadati; phylum Pseudomonadota; class Betaproteobacteria; order Rhodocyclales; family Zoogloeaceae; genus Azoarcus; species Azoarcus sp. CIB. Next base: position 2,258,266 of record NZ_CP011072.1, on the reverse strand, counting down.
GAAGGCTGCGCCGTCCGAGCTTTCCGGCGGCGAGCAGCAGCGCGTGGCGATTGCGCGGGCGCTGGTTAATCGGCCGCCCGTGGTGCTTGCCGACGAGCCGACCGCACCGCTCGACAGCGAACGCGCGCTGAACGTGGTGCGCATCCTGAACCGGATGGCGGAGCAGTACCGCACGGCGATCATCGTCGTGACGCACGACGAGAAGATCATCCCGACCTTCCGGCGCCTGTACCGCATCCGCGACGGGCGAACTTTCGAAGAGGCCGGGGAGGGGCGCGGGCCTTAGGTGCGCCGGCAGCGGTGCCCGGCGATCATTCGCCGCGGCCGCCGCGCCAGATCGACAGGAGTAACGCCACTCCGCCCGCGACGGCGCCGAAGAAGCCCAGCAGACCCAGCGTATCGAGCGTGGCGAAGCCCGGTTCGCGCACGACCGTCATGACGATGGCGGAGCCGATGATCAGCGCCGCGGTGACGATGCCGATCGTCATGCGCGTGGCGGCGCGGTCGAGCTGCTCGCCGAGGCGCTTGAGCGAGACGATGTCGACCTGCACTTGAAGTTTGCCGCGCCGGGCCGAGCGCAGAAGCTGGCTGAGGTCGCGCGGAAGGCCGGTAACCAGATCCACGGCCTGCGCGAGCGTGCGCAAGCCGCGCTTGGCGACCGCTGCAGGCGCGAGATGGGCGAGCAGCACGCGCCGCAGGAAGGGGGCGGCTTCGGCGCCCATGTCGAAGTCCGGGTCGAGCTGGCGGCCCATGCCTTCCAGCGTGATGAAGGCCTTGATCAGCAAGGAGAGGTCCGACGGTAGGGCAATGCCGTGTTCGCGCAGGATCATCACGAGATCGGACAACATCGCACTGATGTCGAGCTGCTTGAGGGGAACGCCCTTGTACTGGTCTACGAAGGTGTCGATCTCGTGGCGCAGGTGTTCCGGCTCGGTTTCCGGGGCTTCGGCGTCCCGCCATTCGAGCAGCACGTCGGCGACGGCGGCCGCGTCGTTCGAGACGAGGCCGTTGAGCAGGACGGCGAGCTCGTAGCGACGCGATTCGGAAAGCCGGCCGACCATGCCGAAGTCGATGAAGGCGATGCGGTTGCCGTGCAGGTAGAAGACGTTGCCGGGGTGCGGGTCGGCGTGGAAGAAGCCGTCTTCCAGCATCATCTTCAGCACTGCCGATGCGCCGCGGCGGGCGAGGAGCTTGCGTTCGAGCCCCGCCGCATCGACGGCAGCCAGATCGCGGCCGGGGATGCCGTCGATGAAGTCCTGCACGTTCAGGCGTTCGCCGCACCACTGCCAGTGCACGCGCGGGATGACGATCTCGGGGTGGCCGATGAAGCTCGAGGCGACACGTTCGGCGTAGCGGCACTCGGCGGCGAAGTCGATTTCGCGGCGCAGCGACAGCGTGAATTCGCGCACGACCTCGCAGGGGCGGTAGCGGCGCAGGTCCGGCGCTTCGGCTTCGATGATCTCGGCGAGGCGGGCGAGCAGCCGTAGGTCCGCCTCGATGGTCGGCCGGATGCCGGGCCGGCGCACTTTCAGGATCACCGGGCGTCCGTCGTGCAGCCGGGCTCGGTATACCTGCGCGAGCGAGGCCGCCGCGAGCGGCTGGGTGTCGAGTTCGGCGAACGCGGTTTCGGGCGCTTCGCCGAGATCCTCGGTGAGCTGTTCGCGTACCTGTTCGAAGGGAACGGCCGGGGCCGAATCCTGCAGGCGGCCGAACTCGGCGATCCAGTCGGGTGAAAACAGGTCGACGCGCGTGGCGAGGATCTGGCCGAGTTTGATGAAGGTCGGGCCGAGCTCTTCGAAGGCGCGGCGCACGCGCGCCGGAGGTTCGAGGCGGGCAAGCTCCTCGGGCTCGTTCCAGTGCAGGGCCTTGCCGGCGCGCTCCAGCGTGTCGGCAAGGCCTATGCGGCGTACGAGATCGCCGAAGCCGTAGCGGATGAGGACGGCGGCGATGTCGTGGGCGCGCGTCAGCTCACGCGCCGCGCCGATCGCTTTCCACAGCATCAGGCCAGCGGATCGCGCGGTCCGCCCTTGTCGTTATCGGAACCACCCGTCGGGTGCAGGCGGTCGGCGATGCCCCTGAGCATCCCCGAGGCCAGTGCTGCGAGCAGACCCGCCTCGTTGCGCAGGGTCTGGGCACCGCTTTGCACCTGCTCGCGTGTGAGGTCTGCGACGGCACGCGCGAGGTCGGCTCCCGCATTGGCGACGCGGCCGCCGACCGCAGTGCCGCTGTTGCGGGCGTGGTCGGCGAGTTCGTGCAGCGTGGAGCGCGCGAGGCCGGTCGCGCCGCGTCCCGCGTCGGCCAGCGTGCGCAGGAAGTTCGACTCCATGGCCCCCAGCTGGTCGAGCGTGCCGCGAAGTTCCTGGCGCGAGTACTCGCTACCGCGTCCGACCGCTTCCTTCACGGCGAGCAGCGTGGCTTGCGCGGCGGTCGCAAGGGCCTCGTCCAGCCCGCGCACCGCCTCGCGGATGGCTTCGGTGCGTTCGCGATCGGGGCGCTCGATGCCTTGTTGTGCCCCCTTGAGCACGGCGTCGGTGACCTGTTTGAGCGCGTCGGTGTCCAGCTTGCCGTGCGACAGCGCCCCCAGTGTGATCGTCCGCACGCGTTCGGCGACCGCAGCGGGATCGCCGCCGATTGCAGCACCCACGTCACGTTCAATGCTTTCGAAGTCCTGACTCATGAGCGTTCCCCTGTTCGCATCGCGTCCGGCGGGGCGCCGATGCTGTTGCCACATATTTGAAGTATGGCCTCCGGAAAGATGGATGGCGATGGAATTTTTGGCGCTATCCAGACTGCAAGGATATGCTGCCGAGCGTGTCCTGCGGCCTGCGTGGCTTACCATTGCGCACTCGACTGCTTTGACCGTCTTTCTCCGCTCCCTGCCATGTCCGATTCCGTTTCGCCTGTCTTCGCCGGCCTCGAACCTGCCCCCGTGTGGGCGCATTTTTCTACGCTGTGCGGCATCCCGCGCCAGTCCAAGGCAGAGGGCGCACTGCGCGATCTGCTGCGTGACCGGGCACTGGCGCGCGGACTCACTGTATCGGTCGATGCTGCCGGAAACCTGCTGATCGGCAAACCCGCAAGCCCGGGCTGCGAGGGTGCGCCGGGTGTCGTGCTGCAGGCGCATCTGGACATGGTGTGCCAGAAAACGGCCGGTTCGGCGCAAGACTTTTCCCGCGATGCCATCCGCGTGGAGCGGGACGGCGACTGGCTCGCCGCCAAGGAGACGACGCTCGGAGCCGACAACGGCATCGGCGTGGCGCTGATCCTCGCGGTGTTGGAAGACGATTCGCTCGTACACGGGCCGGTCGAGGCCTTGCTGACCGTCGACGAGGAAGCCGGCATGGGCGGCGCGCAGGGGCTCACTGCCGATGCGCTGCAGGGGCGGCTGATGCTGAACCTCGACACCGAGGAATGGGGCGAATTCTTCATCGGCTGCGCCGGCGGGCTGGATGTGAACGTGCGGCGCGAGGGACAGGCGGAGCCGTCCCCGCCCGGGACGCAACAGTGGCACATCGAGCTGCACGGCCTACGGGGCGGCCATTCGGGCGTGGACATCCACGAGGAGCGGGGCAACGCGATCAAGCTGCTGGTGCGCGTGCTGCGCGATCTGGAGCGCCGATTCGATCTGCGCCTCGGCTCGCTCGAAGGCGGCTCGGCGCGCAATGCGCTGCCGCGCGACGCGCGGGCACGGGTGGCGCTGCGGGCCGGATGCGGCGATGAATTGAGTCTAGTCCTCGCGGATTGGCAGGTGCGGCTGCGCGAGGAGTTGAACGGCGTGGACGAGGGCGTGAGCCTGCGGGCGGCGCCCGTCACGGCGGTGGAAGCGCTGATGTCCCCGCCGGAGCAGGCGGTGTGGCTCGCATCGCTGCACGCGGCGCCGCATGGGGTGCATCGCCGCAGCCTGAGTGTGCCAGGCGTCGTCGAGACGTCGAACAACCTCGGGATCGTCGCGCTGGGGCCGGACGGCGGCTCGTGCAGCTTCATGGTGCGGTCGCTCCTCGACGGGGCGGCCCGCGCGCTCGGCGACGAGATCGTCAGCCTCTTCGGCCTGTCGGGAACGGCGGCCGAGGCATCGGGGCACTACCCGGGCTGGGCGCCGAAGGCCGATTCGCCGCTGCTGGCGCTGTGCCGCGACGTGTATCGGCGCGAATACGGTGCCGAATCGCGCGTGCAGGTCATCCATGCCGGCCTCGAATGCGGGCTCATTGCGGCGAAGTACCCCGACATGCAGATCGTGTCCTTCGGCCCGACGATACGTGGCGCCCACGCGCCGGGCGAGCGCGTCGAGATCGCATCGGTGGGCCGCGTGTGGCATCTGCTGGGTGCGATTCTCGCGGCGATCGCGGAACGGCGCGGGGATGAAGCATGAATCCCGAACACCTCGAAGCGCTCGTGACCACCGCGATGCCTTTCGGCAAGTACAAAGGGCGGCTGATCGCCGACTTGCCGGGGAACTACCTGAACTGGTTCGCCCGCGAAGGCTTTCCTCCGGGCAGGCTGGGGCAGCTGCTCGCCCTGATGCACGAACTCGATCACAACGGCCTGTCCGGACTGCTGACGCCGCTGCGGAAGTGATTTCCGTGTTGTCGAATTCGAAAGCAAGGACCGGAGTGCGTTCGGGGTCACGGATACCTACAGTGTGGTTCACCGGATTCTGACAGGGCGATGAAGATGTCGAGGCAAATCGAGGCACGTGCCGCCGTGACGGCGGCCGATCCGCGCTGGGCGGCGGTGCAGGCGCGCGATGCGACGGCTGACGGGGCGTTCTGCTACGCGGTGCGGACCACTGGCGTGTATTGCCGGCCATCGTGCGCGGCACGCACGCCGCGGCCAGAGAACGTGGAGTTCTTCGCGACGGGCGAGGACGCGGTCCGCGCCGGATATCGCGCGTGCCGGCGCTGCTCGCCGGACGGGCCTACACTCGCGCAGCAGCATGCGGAAGCGGTGGCCGCCTTGTGCCGGCAGATCGAGCGGGCGGAGACGCCGCCGACCCTGGAGGAACTGGCACAGTCCGCGAATATGAGCGCCTTTCACCTGCACCGCATCTTCAAGGCCGTCACCGGGACCACGCCCGGCGCCTATGCGAAGGCGTGCCGGGCGGCGCGGATGCGGGCGAAGCTCGACGGCGGCGCAACGGTGACCGATGCCCTCTACGCGGCGGGATACGGGTCGAGCGGGCGCTTCTACGCGGATGCCGACCGGACGCTGGGCATGACCGCCGGCAGCTACCGTTCCGGCGGCGTGCGGCAGCAAATCCGTTTTGCGGTCGGCCAGTGCTCGCTCGGCGCGATCCTCGTCGCGAGTACCGGGCGCGGCGTCTGTGCAATCCTCATAGGCGACGATCCCGACGCGCTGGCGCACGACCTTCAGGACCGCTTCCCGCGAGCCGAACTGATTGGCGGCGACGCGGATTACGAGCGCGTCGTGGCGACCGTGGTCGGCTTCGTCGAGGTGCCGAAACTGGGCCTGGACCTGCCGCTGGACGTGCGCGGCACGGCTTTCCAGATGCGCGTGTGGCAGGCGTTGCAGGAAATTCCCGCGGGCGCGACCGCGAGCTATACGGAGATCGCACGGCGCATCGGCGCACCCGCGGCGGTGCGCGCGGTCGCCGGCGCCTGCGCGGCGAACCCGCTCGCGGTGGCGATTCCGTGCCACCGTATCGTGCGCAGCGACGGCGGCTTGTCCGGCTATCGCTGGGGCATCGAACGCAAGCGCCTGCTGCTCGCACGCGAAGCGGCGCAATGACGCGGCAGGCCGCCGTCTCGATCGCCCTGCCTGCCGGATTCCGCGCAGGTGACATCCTCGCGTTCCATCGGCGCGACACGCACGAGCTGGCCGAACGTGTCACCACGGATTCGTTGTGCAAGGGCCTGTTGTGGGACGGGATCCCCGCCTGCCTGCGCGTGCGTTTCGCGCCGGGGCTGGTGACCGCTGAAATCGCGCTCGACGCGGAGCCGGCGCGGGGCATCGAGCCCCGTTTCGGGACGATGGTCCGGCGCATGTTGGGACTGGAGCAGGCGGTCGAGGCATTCGAGGAACGCTTCCGCGACGATCCGGGTATCGGCCCGCTGATCTCGGCGCAGAAGGGACTGCGCGTGCCGGTTACCACAACACCCTTCGAGGCGCTGAGCTGGGCGGTGACCGGCCAACAGATCAGCGTCGCGGCCGCCGTGTCGCTGCGGCGACGGCTGATCGTAGCCGCCGGGAGCCGCCACACGTCGGGGATGCTGTGCTATCCCGACGCAGCACGGCTCGCGCTCTTCGCCGAGGACGATCTCCGCGCCGCCGGCTTTTCGACCGCGAAAGCGCGCACGCTACTGGCGCTGGCGCGGCAGGTGGCCGCCGGGGCGCTGCCGCTCGACGCCTGGGCCGAAACGGCATCCATCGACGAGATGCGTTCCAGCCTGCTCGCGGTGCGCGGTGTCGGGCCGTGGACCGTCGATTACGTGCTGCTGCGGGGCTTCGGCTGGCTCGACGGCTCGCTGCACGGCGACGTCGCCGTGCGTCGGGGGATGCAGGCGCTGCTGGGAGCAGAGGGCAGGGTGGGCGAAGCCGAGGCGAAGGAATGGCTCGCCCGCTATGCGCCGTGGCGTGCACTGGTGGCCGCACACCTCTGGGCTGCAGGGACGACTGTGGCGTATTGAACAGCGGCCGTTCCCGGATTTGTCCGCAAGGACGGAAGCCGGCGGGCCGAGGTTCCGTGCGCACATCGCTGGTCGCCTGGCGACGCTCCGTGCGCGCGGAAAGCGCCTTTCGCATGCAAGCTCGATTAGGATGGTATGGCCCTGTACTTGAATATGGTGAAATTCGTGATTCGCGAGCACTTGGGCGGAGGAACGCACGGCCGATGACAGAACCGGCATTCATCGACATCGATGGCGGGCAGGTGCGCCTGCGGGGCGACTGGACGATTGCGAACTACGCAGCGCTTGCACCCGATGTCGCGCGTCAGCGGTCCCGGATCGCCGATGCCGTGGATGTCGACCTCGGCGCCGTCGGCGCACTCGACACCGCCGGTGTCAGCCTGCTGCACGACTTGCTGGGCAAGGACCGCCTTGCGGCGCTGGCCTCGGACGCGAGTCCGCTGCCGCCCGAACGCCGCGCGCTGCTGCAGGCCGTGGCCGGCGTGATCGACGCCGCAGCACCCGCGCCGCGCGCTGCGGGTTATGCCTTCGGCGACATCATGGAGCGCGCGGGCATCGGCATGCTCGCGTTCTGGCGTCACGTGATCGACATCGCCGGCTTCATCGGCATCACGCTGGAGACGTCGTTCCGTGTGATGCTGCGGCCGCGGCGCTGGCGCATCACCTCGTTTGTCGCGAACCTCGAACGCACGGGCCTCGACGCCGTGCCCATCGTCGCGCTGCTGACCTTCCTCGTCGGCGCGGTGGTCGCCTTTCTCGGCGCCACGGTGCTGACCGGCTTCGGCGCCAGCATCTTCACGGTCGACCTCGTCGCATTCTCCTTCCTGCGCGAGTTCGGGCCGATGCTCACCGCGATCATCGTCGCCGGCCGCACGGCGAGCGCCTTCACCGCCCAGATCGGTTCGATGCGCGCGAACGAGGAGATCGACGCGATCCGTGTGGGCGGACTGAATCCCATCGAGCTGCTCGTCGTGCCGCGCGTGGCCGCGCTGCTGCTGGCCCTGCCGATGCTGAGCTTCGTCGCGATGATTTCGGGCATCGTCGGCGGCATGCTGGTGTGTGCGCTGACGCTCGAGATCTCGCCGACGATGTTCGTGTCGGTGCTGGAAAGCCACGTCGGGCTGCGGCATTTCATCGTCGGCATCGTCAAGGCGCCGATCTTCGCCTTCCTGATCGCCGTCATCGGCTGCCTGGAAGGTTTCAGGGTGGAGGGCAGTGCGCAATCCGTCGGCGAGCACACGACTTCGTCCGTCGTGCAGTCCATCTTCATCGTGATCGTCGTGGATGCGGTGGCGGCGCTGTTCTGCATGGAGATGGGCTGGTGACGAACGTCATCGAAGTGCGCGGCGTGCGCAACCAGTTCGGCCGGCAGGTGGTGCACGACGGCCTCGATCTCGACGTGCGCCGCGGCGAGATCCTGAGCGTGGTTGGCGGCTCGGGCACCGGCAAGTCCGTCCTGCTGCGCACCATCGTCGGCCTCAACCGGCCCGCGGCGGGCAGCGTCAGCGTGTTCGGCGAGGATCTGCTCGGCCTGCCCGCGGCGCGGCGGGCGGCCATTGAGCGGCGCTTCGGCGTGCTGTTCCAGAAGGGGGCGCTGTTCTCGTCGCTGACCGTCGCCGAGAACGTCGCGCTGCCGCTCATCGAGCACGTCGGGCTCAAGGCCGCCGAGGCGGCGCGGCTTGCCGCGCTGAAAATCGCGCTCGCCGGCTTGCAGGCCAACGCCGGCGAAAAGTACCCGTCAGACCTCTCCGGCGGGATGATCAAGCGCGCGGCCCTGGCGCGCGCGCTTGCGCTCGACCCCGACATCCTGTTCCTCGACGAACCGACCGCGGGGCTCGACCCGATCGGCGCCGCCGCGTTCGACGAGCTGATCCTGACCCTGCGCGACGCGCTCGGCCTCACTGTCTTCATGGTCACGCACGACCTCGACACGATCTACACCATCACCGACCGGGTGGCCGTGCTCGCGCAGAAGCGCGTTCTCGTGAATGACCGTCTCGATGTCGTCGCGGACTTCGACGACGCGTGGATTCGCGAATACTTCCACGGTCCGCGCGGACGCGCCGCTGCGCAGGCCGTCCCGCCTGCGCAGCGGGCGCCGCATAATCTTTCCCACGGGGGACAAGCCTGAATGGAAACACGTGCCCATCACGTGCTGATCGGATTCTTCACCCTGCTGGTGGTCGGGGCAGCGCTGATGTTCGCGCTGTGGCTCGGCAAGACCGACAGCGACAAGCAGTTCCGCACCTACGACGTCGTCTTCCAGGAGGCGGTCACCGGCCTCTCCAAGGGCAGCACGGTCGAGTTCAACGGCATCAAGATCGGCGACGTGTCGAGCCTGCGCCTCGATCCGCAGGACCCGCGCCGCGTGTTCGCACGGGTGCGCGTCGACGCCGAGGCACCGGTGCGCAGCGACACCCGGGCGCGCCTCGTCCCCGCCGGGATCACCGGCATCTCGATCATCCGTCTGAGCAGTGGCGACGATCCGGCGAGCAAGCCGCTCGAAGGCGAAGCGGGACAGGTTCCGGTCATCGTCGCGACGCCGTCGCCGCTCAGCAAGCTGCTGGCCGACGGCGAGGATGCCATGCTCAACGCGAACCAGGTGCTGTTGCAGGCGCGTGAGCTCTTCTCCGCGGAAAACGTCGAAAGCGTCGGCCGTATGCTGCACAACCTGGAGCAGGCCACCGGCGCGATCGCGGCCCAGCGTGAGGATCTCGCTCGCGCGCTGAAGGAACTGGCCGGTGCGAGCGAGCAGGCCAACGCGACCCTGGCCGAAGCCGCGAAGCTGGCGAAGTCCACCAGCCGGCTCGTCGACGAGCGCGGCGTGCAGACGCTGCAGAGCGCCGAGAACGCCATGGCCGCCTTCGAACGCGCGATGGTGAAGGTCGACACGCTGCTCGCCGAAAACCGCGCGCAGCTTGCCACCGGGGTGCGCGGCGCGGCCGAGATCGGGCCGGCGCTCGCCGAACTGCAGGACACGCTCGTGTCGGTGCGAACGATTGCCCGGCAGCTCGAAACCCGGCCAACGGACTACCTGCTGGGCAATGAATCGATGAAGGAGTTCAAGCCATGACCATCGTTTGCCGGAAATCCTGGCGTGGTGTGGCCGGGGCGCGCTGCGCGGTCGTGCTGGCCGCGACGCTGCTCCTTGCCGCGTGTTCCGTGCTGCCCAAGGCGGAGCCGGTCGACACCTACCTCCTCCCCGGAGCGCCCGACCGCACGACAGTCACCGGCACGCCGTTTCCCGTATCGCTGCGCGTGGCCAAACCTGCCAGCGGCGTCCATCTCGCCGGGCAGCGCATCGTGGTCATGCCAAAGAACAACCAGGTGAGCGTGTATCACGGCGCAAGCTGGAGCGAGCCCGCGCCGGTGCTGGTGCGCGACCGCCTGATCGACGCCTTGCGGGCCGACGGCCGGATCGCGGCGCTGAGCAGCGACGAGGCCCGGCTGCAGGCGGACTATGAAATCGTCAGCGACCTGCGTGCCTTCCAGAGCGAATACCGCGGAGACGTTCCGCAGGCTGTCGTGCGGCTCGATGTCCGCCTGGTCGAGCGCGAAGGGCGGCGCATCCTCGCCAGCCGCACCTTCGAGTCCGAAGCGCGTGCAGCGGGTGCCGACGTTCCGGCCGTAGTGAATGCCTTCGGTGCGGCATCGACGCGCCTCGCCTCCGAGCTTGCAGCGTGGGCAGTGGAGGAAATCCGGCGGACTCCACCGCGGCAATGATGCCGCCCGCAGGTTGGGTGGCCGTGCCGGGCGGCAGGGAAGGGCAGGGCCCTACTTGCGGTGCGACTCCTGCCACTTGTCGAGCGAAACCAGCACCCTGTCCAACAGCGTGTGAAGGTGGTTCCAGTCCTCGCTGCTTAGATCCGCGAACATCTCGCGTTCGAGCCCCCGGCCGATCAGTTCGCCCTCGCGCCAGACCCGCATGCCGACGTCGGTCAGCGCGAGGTGCTGCTGACGGTTGTCGTTGACGTTGGGGCTGCGCGTGATGAGGCCGCGCTCCTCGAGAGAGGCGATGTTCTTCGACAGCAGCGTCTTGTCGAGGACCAGCATGTTGCCGAGATCCTTCGCCGTGATGCCGGGGTGATCGTGCACGAGGCGCAGCACGCGCAGCTCGCGGACACCGAGGCCGAAGGCCTTCTTGTAGTACGTGTTGCCCGCCTTGATCGAGATGGTCTTGATCAGGTCGAGCTTGTAGGTGAGGTAGGGCGCGTTGGTGTCGTTCATCACAATGCGTTGCCGGCACAATGTCGCCCGGAAAGCTCCGTTGGCGTGAAAAAGGACAATTCCATTATGACGGAGTTGCCCCGGCCGGAACAGCGCAAGCCGAGATTTGCAGACCTCTGCGCAGGAAGGATTCCGCAAGTGCGACCCAATATGCCGCCTCGACCGGCAGGTTGCAGTCGTCGAAGTCGTCTTGCGGTGAGCCGGCGGGGATCGTCCGCCGCGGCGGGCGCGGCTCAGGCCGCTTCGAAGTGCTCCAGCATCAGCTGCAGACTCGTGATGCCGTTGTATTCGTTCGGCGCCAGGCGGAATGCCGCCCGGATCTGCTGTGGCGCGCCTTCGGCAAAGTTGAAGCGGATGCCGTCGAAGCGCACGTTGTTCTTCGACAGCTGCAGCTTCAGGTGCTTGTCCTTGAGCAGGCGCTGGTTGTCGACGCGGAACACGTCGTCGAACAGCGGGGCCGGGAAGCCCTGGCCCCAGATGTCCTGCTCGAGCAGCCGCGCGGCTTCCAGGCTCATGTAGCCGGTCTCGAGCGGTCCGTCGGTGTCCAGCGTGCGGGTCAGGTCCGCGGGTTCCACGAGGGACTGGACGGTTTCCTCGAACACGCGCTGGAAGCGGTCATAGTCGGTCTCGAGGATCGTCAGACCTGCCGCCATCGAATGTCCGCCGAAGCGCAGGATCAGATCGGGGCATTGCTTACTCACCAGATCGAGCGCGTCGCGCAGATGCAGATTCGGGATCGAGCGGCCGGAGCCCTTCAGCTGCCCCTCGTCGCCGCGGGCGAAGGCGATCACCGGGCGGTGCAGCCTTTCCTTGATCCGGCCGGCGACGATCCCGATTACGCCTTGGTGCCAGTCCGGCTCGAACAGGCTGACGGTGGCGCAATTGCCGGGATCGAAATCCGCCAGGTGCGCGAGCGCCCCTTCCTGCATGTCCTGCTCGATGCCGCGCCGTTCGCGGTTCAGCCGGTCGAGTTCCTGTGCGATGTTGAGCGCCCGGCCCATGTCGTCGGTGATCAGGCATTCGATGCCGAGGCTCATGTCCGACAGGCGGCCGGCGGCGTTCAGGCGCGGGCCGAGCCCGAACCCCATGTCGAAGGTGCTCGCGCGCAAAGCGTCGCGGCCGGCGACGGAGAACAGCGCGCGGATACCGGGATGCATGCGATCGGCGCGCATCCGCGCGAGGCCTTGCGACACGAGAATGCGGTTGTTGTGGTCCAGCTTCACGACGTCGGCGACCGTGCCGAGGGCTACGAGGTCCAGCAGTTCGCCGAGGTTCGGCTCCTGGCGTCCGGCAAACGCGCCGCGCTCGCGCAGTTCTGCCCGCAGCGCGAGCATGGTGTAGAACATCACGCCGACGCCGGCGAGCGATTTGCTCGGGAAGTCGCAGCCGGGCTGGTTCGGATTCACGATCACGTCGGCATCGGGCAGCGTGTCGCCCGGCAGGTGGTGATCGGTGATCACCGTGGCCATGCCGTAGCTGCGCGCCGCAGCAACGCCCTCCACGCTGGCGATGCCGTTGTCGACGGTGATCAGGACGTCGGGCTCCATGTGCGCGGCCAGCTCGACGATGGCGGGCGTCAGCCCGTAACCGTACTCGAAGCGGTTCGGCACCAGGTAGCCGACGTCCGCACCGAAGGCCCGCAGGGCGCGCACGCCCACCGCGCAAGCCGTTGCCCCGTCGCAGTCGTAGTCGGCGACGATCACCATGCGCGCGCCGGCTTCGATCGCATCGGCCAACAGGGTAGCGGCTTCGTGCGCCCCCTTCAGGGCTGCGGGCGGAATCAGGGCCTTGAGCGAGTAGTCGAGTTCCTCGCGCCGCGAGATGCCGCGCGCGGCATAGATGCGGGCGAGCAGCGGATGGGTGCCGGCGTCGATCAGGCGCTGCATGGAGCGGGGCGGAATCGCCCGCGGCTGGATTCGGGTCATCGTGTGCCTGGGTGGTGAGGGGGGCTGGCGTCGGCAGGGCTTCCCGGCGGGGAGGCGACTGCAGGCGCGATCGACTTAAGCAGCATGTCCAGCGAAAGGGGCTTGCGCCAGAATTTCCATGCATCGGCGGCGCGGACCTCGAGTTCGAGCGTTCCGCGGTCGCCCGGCGCCGTGATCTTCAGCGCCCGCAGGCGCTTGCCGCGCAGGGCCGCCGCGAGCGGCGCGAACCAGGTGTGTTCGAGCTTCGCGAGCCGGGCTCTCCAGCTGTCGATGTCGAGATGGAGCGCAGGCAACAGCAGATCGTCGAGCATGACCAGCGCGTCACCGCCCAGGGCCTTGGCGCAATCGGGCGTCGCGACGGAGCTGCCGGCCGCGAGGGCGAAGCCGCGCATCAGCGGATCGGCGGTCTGGATGGCGCGAGCGGCTGACTGCGCCCCGGGGCGCGACATGCCGGCCCCCCACAGCCAGAGGCTGTTCGCCGGCCTGTGACCGACGGCCTCGCGTGCCTGATTGACTGGATGGTTATGCAGCATGACCTGCAACTCGTTCATCGTGCGCTGCCACAGGCGGGCGTCCTCGCCTTCCGGAAGGAAATCGCGCACCGGGCGACCTACCACGTCGTGCAGGGGAAAGAAGCGCGCGCGGGCCGGGGCCGCCAGGCGCAGATACCAGCGGTTCGACGTGGCGGCCTCGAAGGTTCCGAGGTCGCCGAAGGTGTCGTTGAGGGCCGCGACGAGCGCCGCAACGTCCTCCGGCCGGAGTTCGTCGGCAGGAAATTCGCTGAGCAGCAGGTGCTCGCGCGCGAACGAGAGGCTGACGGGGTCCGCGCACAGCCAGTCCGTGCCGGCGGCAGGGGCGGGCAGGGCGGGTTCGCCGAGCCTGCGCAGGGCTGCGAGCGGAAGCGCTCCCGCATCGTCGGGGTAGCCCATGAGTCGCGCGAGCTGCTTGTCGAGCGGTTCGAAGGTTGCGAAGCGGCGTCTTCCCTGGCCGAGCAGCCACGCGAGCGAGGTCAGTTCGAGGCCCGAGGCGGGGCCGAGGGCGGAGACCGCCGGCCAGATCAGGCCGGGGACGACAAGATGAATCTGCATGGGGCGCCGGGTGAAATTCCGCGGCGGAGTCTAGCATACCGGCCCGCCCGCCCCGAGCGTGGAACGCCGGGCACGGACGGAATCGTGGCGCGTGACTCCTTACGCCTTCTTCGCCCAGGCGATGCAGTAGCCGTTCGGCGAGATCTCGGTGTCGTTGGGGAAGACCTTACAGCCGCCCGGGGCGGTCGCCGACGTACCCGGAACGAACAGGTTGCAGTCGATGCATTTCTTGTCGCCTTCGGGCGTGTCCTTGTATTTCATCGACGTGCGAATGCCATCGTTTTTCGCAGCCAAGGCAACGATCGGAATCAATGCGAGGGTCATGCCACCCATTTTCAGCATGTTGCGGCGAGACTGATTCATCGGACTCTCCAGTTTTCCAGCCCAAGTCGGGCGACTGGTATTATCCATATGGAATTCTAATATTCCAATTGTATTTAACGGGCAGTCCGGCGGCTGTGTGCGGTGCCTCGCTATTGCCCGGGTGAGGGGCCCCGAAAATGATATGGGCGCCGCAGGACCATCGCTGATGGCCCTGGGGCGCCCATCCATGGGTGGAATCGCGGATGCCCTTGCGGCATCCGGTCCGGCTTATTTTCCGCGCACGAGCACCAGCGAAGTGGTGGCGAGGCGAACCAGATCCTCGGCCACGTTGCCGACGAACAAGCGCGCGAACCCGCGGCGCCCATGCGTTCCGGCGACGATCACGTCCGCCTGCCAGGCGTTCGCGCCTTCGACGATCCATTCGGCGACGCGCTTGTGCGCGAGTTCGATCTTGTCTTCGCTTTCGAGCAGCGCCGAATCGGCCTGCACGCCGGCATCTGCGGCCTTCTTCACTGCTGCGTCGAGCAGGGCCGTGCCGGCCTTGCGCATGGCATCTTCGACCTGGGCGACGTCCAGGATCGCCTCCAGCCCCACCGCAGCGCGGACGGGCGCCTCGTCGGCGACGTGCACGATGCGCAGGGTTGCGCCGAGCGCCTTGGCGAGCGTGATCGCCTCGTCCAGGGCAGCATTGGAGGTCGCGCTGTCATCGACCGCGACCAGAATCCTCTTGTACATGTGATGCTCCGATGAATACGGGATGATTGGTTTTCGCGCAGGGCCGGCGCCGTCCGCGAGGGGGCGCCGGCTGCACTGCAGCCTCCGGCCGTTAAGGCGTCGGCACCAGCAGGGTGAAGGGCGGCACGTACGCCTGCAGGGTCACCAGCAGGCCGACGAGGATGGCCAGCGCGATCGAGTGGAAGAACACGTAGCGCAGGATGTCGCCTTCGTGGCCGAACCAGCGGGTGGCGGTACTCGCCACGACGATCGACTGGGCATCGATCATCTTGCCCATCACGCCGCCTGAGCTGTTCGCCGACGCCATTAGGATCGGGTTCAGCCCGAGTTGTTCCGCCGTGACCTTCTGCAGGCCGCCGAACAGCACGTTCGCGGCGGTGTCCGAACCGGTCAGCGCGACGCCCAGCCAGCCGAGCAGGGTGCCGAACAGCGGGTACAGCGCGCCGGTGTTCGCGAAGGCGAGGCCCAGCGTTGCGTCGAGGCCCGAGTAGCGGGTCAGGTAGCCGAGGCCCAGCATGATCACGATGGTCAGCAGGGACATCTTGACGAGCTTGATGGTGCGCCAGTAGACACCGAAGAGTTGCCCCAGGCTGAACTTCATCAACAGGCCCGAGACGATCGCGGCGAGGAAAATTCCGCTACCGGTCGCCGAGAGCCAGTTGAAGGTGTAGATCGCAGTTTCCTTGTGGGGAGCGGCCACGACCGGCGGAACCTTCTCGATCAGCTGGTGCAGGCCGCTGAAGGGGATCTTGAAGACCGAGATCGTGTCCAGCCACTTCTTGAAATCCGGGACGCCCCAGATGAACACGAAGACGGTGAGAACGACCCAGGGTATCCACGCGGCGATCACCGCGCGGCGATCCGGGCGCACGTTCGAGGCAGCCTTGACGGGTTCCGGAGCCACCTGGCTTGCGGAGTCGTCCTTGCGGCCCTGCAGCGCGGTCGAGGTCCACACTTTCTTCGGCTTCCACACCTTCAGGAAGAGGATCAGGGTGACCATCGAGACGATCGCAGCAACGACGTCCACCAGCCACGGGCCGTGGAAGTTCGACACAAGGAACTGCGGGATCGCGAACGACACGCCGGTCACGAGGATCGCGGGCCAGATCTGGATCATGCCGCGGAAGCCGGCAAACGCCCAGATCAGCCAGAACGGCACCAGCACCGAGAAGAATGGCAGCTGACGGCCGATCATCGACGAAAGCTGGTGGAGGTCGAGGCCCGTGACGGCGGCCAGTGCGATCACCGGCGTGCCGAGCGCGCCGTAGGCCACCGGAGCAGTGTTCGCGATGAGGGCGAGGCCGGAAGCGGCCAGCGGCGAGAAGCCCAGGCCGATCAGGATCGCGCCGGTCACGGCAACGGGGGTGCCGAACCCGGCCGCGCCCTCGAAGAACGCGCCGAAGCTGAAGGCGATCAGCAGCAGTTGCAGGCGGCGGTCATCGGTGATGCCGGTGAGGCTTTGCTGCAGCACCTTGAACGAACCGTTCTCGGTCGTGAGCTGATGCAGAAAGATGATGTTGAGCACGATCCAGCCGATCGGCAGCAGGCCGAACATGGCGCCGTAGAGCGTGGCATTGCCTGCCATCGCGGCCGGCATCCCGAACACGAAGATCGCGATCAGGAGTGCGCTGCCCAGGCCCAGTGCTGCGGCGACGTGGGCTTTCATGTGTAGGAAACCGAGGCCGACGAGCATCACGACGACGGGGATCGCCGCGACTGCGCTGGATAGCCAGATGTTGTTGAATGGATCGTAAAGCTGTTGCCAGACCACGTCGTGTGCCCCCTTTAGTTGTTTGAAGGACCGTGAACCGAATTCCCGGTGCGGAGCGAACGATACGAAGAAGTTGTCAGACAAGCTACGGGGGTATTCCCTGTTCGGGGAAACCCGTACGGAACGTCCATTTGCGCCGGCCCGATCCGGGCAGGCACGCAGGTCGCGAGACGCGCGAACTCCCAATTCGGCGGCGCAAAGGGCACAATGCCGGGTTTCCCGACAAATGCTGGCGGTTTCCGCCCGAAGCAATGCGATACGAATTACTGGTTGGACTGCGTTACACCCGGTCGCGCAAACGCGCCCAGGGTCGCAATCGCTTCATTTCCTTCATCTCCCTCGTGTCGATGCTTGGCACGGGTCTGGGTGTCGCGGCGCTGATCGTCGTGCTGTCCGTGATGAACGGCTTCCAGGAAGAGTTGCGCACGCGCATTCTGGGGGTGGCCTCGCATATCCAGATCTCCGGTCCCGGCGGTGAACTCGAGTCGTGGCAGCAGGTGGCCGACACGGCGAGCCGGCATCCGGATGTGCGGGCGGCGGCTCCCTATGTCCAGGAACAGGCCATGCTGTCCTTCGAACAGGTGGTACGCGGCACGCTCGTGCGCGGCGTGCTGCCGGACGCCGAGGAGAAGGTGGCGGACTTCGCGCGCCACATGCGCGCGGGCCGCTTCGACGCGCTGCAACCCGGCCGCTTCGGCATCGTCCTGGGGCGCGACCTGGCCTTCGCCCTGCGCGTCCAGGTCGGCGACAAGGTGACCCTCATCGCGCCGCAGGGGCTCGTGACGCCGGCTGCGGTGCTGCCGCGGGTCAAGCAGTTCGAAGTGGTCGGCATCTTCGAGGCCGGCATGTACGAATACGATTCGGGACTGGCGCTGGTGCACATGCAGGACGCACAGGTGCTGTACCGGTTGGGCGAGCGCGTCAGCGGCGTGCGTCTCAAGCTCGACGACCTCTTCGCCGCACCGCGCGTGGCGCGGGAACTGGTCGGATCGATGGAATCCGACCTCGCCGTCAGCGACTGGACGCGCAGCCACGCCAATTTCTTCCGGGCGGTGGCGCTGGAGAAGACGATGATGACGATCATCCTCTTCCTGATCGTCGCGGTCGCGGCCTTCAACATCGTCTCGACGCTGGTGATGGCAGTGCAGGAAAAGTATGCGGACATCGCGATCCTGCGCACGCTGGGTGCGAGCCCCGGTTCGATCATGGCGATCTTCGTGCTGCAGGGCGCGATCATCGGGCTCGTGGGCCTTGCGGGCGGCGTGATCGGCGGCCTGCTGCTGGCGAACAATCTCGACGTGATCATCCCCGCGCTCGAGACGCTCACCGGCGCGACGCTGTGGAACAAGGAGATCTACTACATCAGCGAGCTGCCGTCGAAGGTGCTGCAGTCGGACGTCGTCACCATCGTGTCGGTGTCCTTCGTCCTGACCCTGGTTGCGACCCTGTATCCGAGCTGGCGCGCGAGCCGCGTGAATCCCGCCGAGGCGCTGCGCTATGAGTGAGCCGATGAACGATACCGTACTGGCCTGCCGCGGCCTGTCCAAGAGCTTCCGTGAGGGCGCCGATGCAGTGCAGGTGCTGCACGACGTGACGCTCGAGGTGAAGCGCGGCGAGCGGCTTTCCATCGTGGGGGTGTCCGGTTCGGGCAAGAGCACCCTGCTGCACTTGCTGGGTGGCCTGGACGTGCCGGGCGCGGGCTCCGTGGAGCTGATGGGGCGCGAGTTCTCGCGCATGTCGGATGCCGAGCGCGGCGAGGCACGCAATGAACGGCTGGGCTTCGTGTACCAGTTCCATCACCTGCTGCCCGAGTTCTCGGCCCTGGAGAACGTCGCCATGCCGCTCTACATCCGGCGTCTCGACCGGACCGAAGCAGAAGCACGCGCGGAAGCCATGCTCAAGGAGGTCGGGCTCGGCCACCGCCTCGACCACGCACCGGGCGAACTCTCCGGGGGCGAGCGCCAGCGCGCCGCGATCGCGCGTGCGCTGGTGACGCAGCCGGCCTGCGTGCTGGCCGACGAGCCGACCGGCAACCTCGACCGCAAGACCGCCGAAGTGATCTTCGACCTGATGCTGAGTCTCAACGAGCGGCACGCGACCAGCTTCGTCATCGTCACGCACGACGAGGGGCTCGCACGCCGCACGCAGCGCACCCTGCGTCTCGAGGACGGACGCCTGCTCTGAAACGGCGCGCGCTGCGCTCCCGAGTCGCGCGCTCAGGATCCGCAGTTGCGCCGCGCGCGGCGGCCATGCCAGGCACGGATCAGCCATAGCCGCCAAGCTGCCTTGACGCCGATGTAACCCGCCAGTGAGAAAAACGCCGCGAGCAGGATCAGCCCCAGCGCCAACGGCTTCCCCAGTCCGACCATCCAGCCGGTCAGTTCGCCGAGCCATTCTGCGAAATGCAGGTCGCCCAAGTCCGGCGGCTTCACGAAACCGTTGGTGCTCATGCCCATCACGCGACTGCCCAGACCGTACGCGAGCACGTAGAGCGGGACGATGGTGAGCGGGTTCGAATACAGCGTAGTCACCACCGCGAGCGGCAGATTGACGCGAAACAGCACGCATCCGGCCGCAGCGGCGAGTGCCTGGAATGGGCCGGGAATCAGCCCGCAGAACAGGCCCAGCGCGATTGCCCCCGCCGCCGAGTGGCGGTTCAGATGCCACAGGCGCGGGTGGAGCAGGGTGTTGGCGAACGGGCGCAGCCAGCGGTTGCTGTGCACCGATTCGTGATTCGGCAGGAAACGCTTGATCGTCTTGCGCATTCGGGCTGTAGGGGTCGAAGTCCTGTTCTTGTCGTGCGTCGCAGCGGTCGGCGCCGCCTCCCGCGCTTGTCCGCAGCCTGCTCCGCGGGCATGATTCCGGTATATGCAAATTGCAATATTCGTGTTCGCGGCGGGCGTCTGGGGCGGGCAATACCAGACGCAGCTGCCCTCGCATGCATGGCTCGCCGTTCTGTCGAGCGGTTTGACCGTCGCCGGTGCCTTCGCGTTTCAATGGTACAAGTCGGGCGTGGTGCGCGCGAATATGTTTCGCGCACTGGTCCTCGTGATCGCGCTGAGTGCCGGGTTTGCGTGGTCGACCTGGCGCGCCGCATGGCGGATCGCCGACGAACTCCCCAAGGCGCTCGAAGCGCGGGACGTCGAACTGACCGGCATCGTCGCGGAGTTGCCCGAGCCCGGCGGGCAGGGGGTGCGATTCGTATTCCAGGTCGAGCGGGCCTCTGCCACGGTGCCGCAACGCGTGCTTCTGTCGTGGTATGCGGCCGAACGGGGAGGAGGCACCTCCGCCGTGCCGTCGCTACGACCCGGCGAGCGCTGGCAGTTCACGGTCCGGCTCAAGCGGCCCCACGGCCTCGCGAATCCGGAACTTTACGATTATGAGGCGGCGCTGCTCGAGCGCGGCATTCGCGCCACTGGCAGCGTGCGCGCGTCGCCCGCACCGGTTCGCCTCGATGATTTCGTCCTGCGCCCGGCAACGTCCGTGCATCGCTTGCGCGACGCGATCCGCGCACGCTTTCTGGCCGCGCTGCCGGGGGCCGAATACGCCGGGGTGCTCGTCGCGCTGGCCGTAGGCGACCAGCGCGCCATTCCCGACGAGCAATGGACGGTCTTCCGCAACACCGGCATCAGCCATCTCATCAGCATCTCCGGACTCCACGTGTCGATGGTGGGGCTGCTCGTGGGTTGGCTGGCCGGAAAGGCTTGGCGCCGGTCGCAGAGGCGGATGTTGCGGGTGCCGGCGATGAAGGTCGCCGCTGCAACCGGGCTTGCGGCGGCGGCGGTCTACGCGGTTCTCGCTGGCATGGGCATCCCGACGCAGCGCTCGCTGATCATGATCGCCGTGGTCGCGCTGGCGCTCCTCGGCGGGCGGTCGCCATCCGGCGGCATCGTGCTCGCGCTCGCCTTGCTGTGCGTGCTGCTGTTCGATCCGTGGGCGGTACTGGCGGCGGGGTTCTGGCTGTCCTTCGGTGCGGTCGCGATCCTGATGTTCCTGCTCGGCGGGCGCGTCGCCTCGGCGAAAGGCTGGCGTGCGGCGGTGGCGAGCCAACTCGGCATCACCCTGGCGATGATCCCGGGGCTGGTCGTCCTGTTCAACGGCTTCTCGCTGGTTTCCCCTCTCGCCAATGCGCTGGCGATACCGCTCGTGAGTTTCGTGATCACGCCGCTGACGCTGTTGGCCATCGTCCTTCCCTTCACTGGGCTGCTCGAACTGGCGCATTGGTTCTTCGGCGTGCTCATGGTGTTTCTGGAGTGGTTGTCGGCCTTGCCCTTTGCGATGTGGTCGCAGGCCGCGCCGCCGGGCGTGCTGGCGGCTGCGGCGGTGGTCGGTGTCGCATGGATGATGCTGCCGCGCGGAACGCCCGCGCGAGCGGCGGGGGCGCTGGCGATGCTGCCGATGCTCGCGTGGGTGCCCGACCGGCCCGCGTACGGAGCTTTCCGCATGGTCGTGCTGGATGTCGGGCAGGGAACCGCCGTGCACGTCCGTACTTCCCGCCACGAACTCATCTACGATACCGGGCCGGCTTACCGCCAGGGCGGCGATGCGGGGTTGCGGGTGCTCGTCCCTTATCTGGGCGCCGCCGGTGTCCGGCGCGTCGACCGTCTCGTCGTCTCGCACGACGATCTCGATCATTCCGGCGGCATGGCGTCCGTGCTCGCCGGTGTCGAAGTGAGCGAGGTCATGGCGAACTTCGCAGTTCCTGCGCCCGCGGACGCGCTGCCGCCGAGGGCAACGCGCCCGTGCCTCGCGGGCGACAGCTGGTCCTGGGATGGGGTGGAGTTCCGCATCCTGCATCCCGACGAAAGGGAACTCGGCAAGACGTCGGACAATGATGCGTCCTGTGTGCTGCGGGTGGCTGCGCCCGGTGGTTCGGTGCTGCTCGCGGGCGACATAGAACGTGGTGCCGAGCAGCGCCTGATCGCGCAGGCGGGTGAGTCCCTGGCGAGTACGGTCGTCGTCGTGCCGCATCACGGGAGCCGGTCGTCGTCCGGCGATGCCTTCGTCGCCGGGGTGGCGCCGCGTGCGGCGATCCACTCGGCGGGCTACCTCAACCAGTTCCATCACCCGCATCCGACCGTGCTGCAGCGCTGGTCGGAGGGAGGGGCGGCGAACTGGCGCACCGACGAGCAGGGCGCGATCCTCGTCGATGCCGGCGCGCACGGGGTGGAAATCACGTCCTGGCGCGATCTGGCGCGCCGTTACTGGTACGGGCGTTAGGCGGTTGTCCTGCTACACTTGGCCACTCTGCCGCATTCTCCAAGATTTCGATTCGATGAGCCTGCTCGACTCACTCCGCCGTCTGCTGCGACCCGAACCGTACCCCTCGCCCGCAGCCGAGGCTAGGGTCGATCGGCCGTGGCACGGCGTGCGCGAACGGTCGGTGCAGTGCATCGGTCCGCACGGGTTTCACCGCATGGCCTATACGGAATGGGGCAACCCGGCGAACCGCAAGGTGCTCGTGTGCGCGCACGGTCTCACGCGCAACGGCCGCGACTTCGATTTCCTCGCCCAGGCACTGGCAGACGATTACCGCGTGGTCTGCCCGGACGTGGTTGGACGTGGGCGCAGCGACTGGCTCGGAGTGAAGTCCGACTACGGTTTTCCCGTGTACGTCGCGGATATGGTCACGCTGCTGGCGCGGCTCGATGCCGACACGGTGCATTGGGTCGGCACCTCGATGGGCGGGATCATCGGCATGCTGCTCGCCAGCAGGCCGCACACGCCGATCTCGCGGCTCGTGCTCAATGACGTCGGTCCGGTGATCACGGCGACTTCGCTGCGACGCATCGGCGAATACGTCGGTAAGGCGCCGAAGTTCGCCAGCATGGCGGAAGCCGAGGCGTGGATCCGTGCGGTCAGCGCACCCTTCGGCCCGCTCACCGACGAACAGTGGCAGCATCTCACGCGTTATTCGGTGCGTCCCGTCGAAGGCGGCTTCGCGATGGTGTACGACCCGGGGCTGGGCGACGTCTTCCGCGAGGCCCCTGTCGTGGTCGATGTCGATCTGTGGGACGTGTACAAGGCGATCCAGTGCTCGACGCTCGTAATTCGCGGGGCCGAATCCGATCTGCTCCCGCCCGAAACCTTCCGTCAGATGGGCGAAACCGGGCCGCGCGCACTCCTTGCCGAGATCGCCGGCGTCGGTCACGCGCCGGTGCTGATGGACCGCGCCCAGATCGCGCTGGTGCGCGACTTCCTGCTGGAACGATGAGGCGCGCGCTGCAGGGGGCGGGGATCCGATGAGCGCCATCTCGACACTCGACTGGATTGCACTCGGCTGGTTCCTCGCGGCCTGGGCGGGCTATGGCTGGCTCTCGGAAAACAGCCGATGGGCGCAGCGCGGGTTGATGGGGGTGAGTCATCGCTTCCGGCTCGACTGGGCACGCGAGATGCTGGCACGCGAGATGCGCGTCAGCGATGCGGCTCTGGTGGGAAACCTCATGCAGAGCGTGTCCTTCTACGCGAACACGACGATCTACATCATTGCCGGCCTGCTCGCCGTCCTCGGGGCACTCGATCAGGCGATGCGCTTCACCGCCGACCTGCCGTTCGCGCGCGCGACATCGAGAGAGCTGGGGGAGCTGAAGCTCTTGCTATTGCTGACCGTCTTCGTCGTCGCGTACTTCAAATTCACGTGGTCGCTGCGCCAGTTCAACATGCTGTCGATCCTGATCGGCGCAAGTCCCACGAATCCGGACGGGGAAGGGCACGAGCGCATGGTGCAGCGCGTCGCGATGGTGAACTCGCTGGCCGGCGACGAGTTCAATCGCGGCATCCGCGCCTACTATTTCGGCCTGGCCGCGGTCGCCTGGTTCATCCAGCCCTGGCTCTTCCTGTTTCTGACCGCACTGGTCGTCGTGGTGCTGTATCGCCGCGACTTCGCGTCATCGGTGCTGGTGGCACTCGACGGCGACCGCGCCTGATCGCGTCAGTCGTCGTCCCCTGACGAGCGCTGGGGATCGAAGCGGACGGACGCGGAGTTGATGCAGTAGCGCAGCCCCGTAGGGGCCGGTCCGTCCTCGAACACGTGTCCGAGATGGGCACCACACTGCCGGCACAGCACCTCCGTGCGATCCATGAGGTGGGAGCGGTCTTCGGCCTTGTCGACGTTGTCGGGTGTGGCCGCGGTCCAGAAGCTGGGCCAGCCACAGCCGGCGTCGAACTTGTGTTCGGAGTCGAACAGCGGGGCGCCGCAGCAGATGCAGCGGTACTCGCCGTTCTCCCAGAAGTTCCAGTATTCGCCGGTGAAGGCACGCTCGGTGCCTTTCTGGCGAGCCACCTGGTATTGCGTCGGTGAGAGTTGCGCGCGCCACTCGGCGTCGGTCTTTTCGATCTTGTGGCTCATTTGTTTCTCCTCCGTCGGAACCACGCGCGCAAATTTCAGTGCAGGTGGCGGGGTGCCTGCTCGCCGTGCTCGTCAGGCATCTCCGCGTGCACGATTTCGCCCTCCGGCGAAGGGTAGAGCGGTGCACCGCAGTCGTCGCAGTATTCGAGCGGAAAACGGTGCTCGAGGTTCACGATTTCGGTGACGCCGCAGTCGCGCAGCACGGCCTCGATCTCGGCATGCGAGTCGGTCGTTTCATCTTCCGCTCCCAACAGCGGCCAGACGACGCCATGAACGACCTCTTCCTTGCCGTGCATCGTCAGTCCGACGCGGTATTCCTCGAGTTCGCGGTCGTAGAAGGGCGCGATGACCGCGCGGACGTTCGCTGCGGGCGTATCCAGTTCTGCGCCGAGGAAGGCCACGGATGCGCGGATCGCGTACGGGCGGCTGTCCTTGTCGGCCTGGCGGCTGGCGGCAAAATACGCTTCCGGCAGCACGACTTCCATTGCACAGCCCGGCAGTAGCGGGGTCAGGCATGCGCCGCCCTGCATGCGCCACTGCGCCACGCATTGTTCGCGCGTGCGGTCGGCTTGCTGCCAAGCGAATAGCGCTTCGCCTTTCGGCACTGCGATTGCCGCGAGCAGATAGCGGGTGTCGGACAGGAATTGCGCCGTTTCGGGCATGCCTTCGGTGTCGATGCGCAGGTCCTTCCCGGCGACGGCGGCACGCCCGAGCTCGGCAGCGAAGGCGGCGGTCGCGCAGTAACCCTGGGGCAGTTGGTCGGGGCTGAAGAGGAAATCGGCCAACGCCAGTTTCACCTTGTCGGCGAGCACGTGCGCCTGCAGATGCACCCGCAGGTTCGCCAGTACCGCGGCGGTAATGGTGGTCGACGGAATGCGGTAGCGCGACCACGCCAGCACCGGCGCGGCGATGAGCAGGATGTCGTGCTCCTGGGATACGCCGGACGCGCTCTCCGCGCGCGACTCGATGTAGTCCGCGAGTTCGTCGTACGCGCGCGCATCGGCGGCGTAGAGATGGTCGAGCGCGGCGTTCAGGGTGTCCTCGCCGCTTTCCTCGAGGATGCGGTCCAGGCTATCGCACAGCAGCCGATCCCAGTAACGGTCCTCGGCACGGCTGCCGGACTCGGCCAGGCCCGTTGCGAGCCAGATCAGGTTTTCGGCGTCGCGGCCCAAACCACCGCGGCGTTTTTGACGGGGTCTCTTCATGGAAATTCCTGTTTGGGGATGTTGCAGCGCCTGCGCAACTCAATACGCAGGCTTGTTGAGCCTCACGGCCTGGAGGATGGTAGCCGAAATCTCCTCGATCGATTTCGTCGTCGAGTCCAGCCACGGGATGTTCTCGCGGCGCATCAACTTCTGCGCGGCCTCGATCTCGAAGCGGCAATTCTCGATCGCCGCGTAACGGCTGTTCGGGCGGCGCTCCTGGCGGATCTGCGACAGGCGTTCCGCCGCGATCGTGAGCCCGAAAAGCTTGCCGCGGTAACGGTGCAGTTCGCCGGGCAGCTTGTTGCGCTCGAAGTCCTCGGGGATGAGGGGGTAGTTCGCGGCCTTCACGCCGAACTGCATCGCCAGATAGAGGCTGGTCGGCGTCTTCCCCGAGCGCGATACGCCGACAAGGATCACGTCCGCGTCCGCGAGTTCGCCGTCCGACGAGATGCCGTCGTCGTGCGCCATCGCGAAATTGATCGCCTCGATGCGCGCCTTGTAGTCCTGACTCTCGGCAATGCCGTGAAAGCGCCCGACCGTGTGGGTCGAGCGCTGGCCGAGTTCGGCTTCGAGCGGCACGATGAACTGGTCGAACAGGTCTACGAAAAGTGCATCGGCGTCGAGCAAGCCGCTCTCGGGCTGCGGATTGACCAGGGTGCTGAAGACGATCGGGCGCACGCCGTCGGCCGCGCGCGCCTCGCGGATCTGGCGGGCGGCGTCGAGCGCCTTGTCGAGATCGTCCACGAACGGTATGCGGACCTGGCGCAGGTTCGCATCCGGAAACTGCGCGAGCAGGCTGTGGCCCAGGGTTTCGGCCGTGATGCCAGTGCCGTCGGAGATGAAGAATACGGTCCGGGTGGGGTTTTCGCTCATGACTGTGGCCGAAGATCGTGATATAGGGGAAAACCTGCCGTGCGGCAAAGCAGCAAATTTCGCTAAAATCACATTTTGCTTTCTCCCCAACGAAACCGGAAGGCCATTCATGTCCCGTTATGTCATCCCATTCACTGAACTGCGCATGTCGGACGTAGAGCAGGTCGGTGGCAAGAACGCCTCGCTCGGCGAGATGATCAGCCAGTTGCCCTCGAGTGTGCGGGTTCCTGGCGGTTTTGCCACCACCGCGGACGCGTTCCGCGAGTTCCTCGCCCACCAGGGGCTTGCGGAGAAGATCCGCGCGGCCCTCGATGCGCTGGATGTGGATGATGTCGAAAAGCTGGCGAAGACCGGCGCACAGATCCGCCAGTGGGTTGTCGAGACCCCCTTCCCGGCCAAGCTGGAAGAAGCGATTCAGGCAGCCTACAACGCACTGACCGCCGAAGGCGAGGGTAGTTTCGCAGTTCGTTCGTCGGCGACCGCCGAGGACCTCCCGGATGCTTCGTTCGCCGGCCAGCAGGAAACCTTCCTGAACATCCACGGCTACGAAAACATCCTGCACGCGATGAAGGAAGTGTTCGCGTCGCTGTACAACGACCGCGCCATTGCCTACCGCGTGCACAAGGGCTTCGCCCATGCCGACGTCGCGCTGTCGGCCGGCGTGCAGCGCATGGTGCGTTCGGATACCGGTGCCTCGGGCGTGATGTTCACGATCGACACCGAATCGGGCTTCGACAAGGTCGTGTTCATCACGGCGTCGTATGGCCTCGGTGAGACCGTCGTGCAGGGCGCGGTGAACCCGGACGAGTTCTACGTGCACAAGCCCACCCTGGAACTGGGCAAGCCCGCGGTGATCCGTCGCAACCTCGGCTCCAAGCTGATCAAGATGGTCTTCGCCGACAAGAAGGAAGCCGGCAAGTCGGTGCGCACCGTCGATGTGCCCGAAGCCGACCGCGTCAAGTTCTCGCTGACGAACGAGGATGTGCTCGAACTCGCGCGCTACGCCGTCGTGATCGAGAACCACTACGGCCGCCCGATGGACATCGAATGGGGCAAGGACGGCCAGGACGGCAAACTCTACATCCTGCAGGCGCGTCCCGAGACCGTGAAGAGCCAGTCCAACGGCCTGGTGATGGAGAAGTACCGCCTCAAGCAGTACGGCAAGGCGCTGACGCACGGACGCGCGATCGGCCAGAAGATCGGCTCGGGGACCGTGCGCGTCGTCGCCGACGCATCCGAGATGAGCCGCGTGCAGGCTGGCGATATCCTCGTCACCGACATGACCGACCCGAACTGGGAGCCGGTGATGAAGCGCGCCAGCGCGATCGTGACGAACCGCGGCGGGCGCACCTGCCACGCCGCGATCATTGCGCGTGAGCTGGGCATCCCGGCGATCGTCGGCTGCGGCAACGCGACCGACGTGCTGAACGAAGGCGATTCGGTGACCGTGTCGTGCGCTGAAGGCGACACCGGCTACGTCTATCGCGGCAAGCTCGACTACGAAGTGATCACCACGGACATGGGCAACCTGCCCGACATCCCGGTCAAGATCATGATGAACGTCGGCAATCCGGAACTCGCCTTCGAGTTCGCGCAGATCCCGAACGGCGGCGTGGGCCTTGCGCGCCTCGAGTTCGTGATCAATAACATGATCGGCATCCACCCGAAGGCGATCCTCGAACTCGGCCAGCTGCCCGCCAGCCTGCGCGACGAGATCCTGCGCCGTTCGCGCGGCTACGCGACGCCGAAGCAGTTCTTCATCGAGAAGCTGGTCGAAGGCGTAGCCACGATCGCTGCGGCCTTCTACCCGAAGCCCGTCATCGTGCGGATGTCCGACTTCAAGTCGAACGAGTACCGCAAGCTCCTCGGCGGCGACATCTACGAGCCGGAGGAAGAGAACCCGATGCTGGGCTTCCGCGGCGCCTCGCGCTACATCGCGCACAGCTTCCGCGACTGCTTCGAGCTCGAGTGCGTCGCGATGAAGAAGGTGAGGAACGAGCTGGGCCTGACCAACGTGCAGATCATGATTCCGTTCGTGCGCAACGTCGAGGAGGCCAAGGGCGTCGTCGATCTCCTCGCCGCGAACGGCCTGAAGCGTGGCACGAACGATCTCAAGCTCATCATGATGTGCGAGATCCCGTCGAACGCGCTGCTCGCCGATGCCTTCCTGGAGCACTTCGACGGCTTCTCGATCGGCTCGAACGACCTCACCCAGCTCACGCTGGGCCTCGACCGCGACTCGGGTCTCGTCGCCCATGCGTTCGACGAACGCGATCCGGCCGTCAAGCAGCTGTTGTCGATGGCGATCAAGTCCGCCAACCGTCTCGGCAAGTACGTCGGTATCTGCGGCCAGGGGCCGTCGGATCACGCCGATTTTGCCGAATGGCTGATGGACGAGGGCATCCAGACGATCTCGCTCAACCCCGATACGGTCGTCGATACCTGGCTCAAGCTCTCCGAGCACGCGGGCAAGTAACACCACGCCCTACCGGAACGAAAACGGCGGCCTCGTGGCCGCCGTTTTGTTTAGGTCGCGAGTGTGTCAGAGGGCGGCGGCGATGCGTGTTCCCTGATCGATCGCACGCTTGGCGTCGAGCTCGGCTGCGACGTCCGCGCCGCCGATGAGCCGCACGTCCATTCCGGCAGCCTGCAGCGGCGCATGCAGGTCGCGCAGCGGATCCTGACCCGTGCACACGACGACCGTGTCGACGGGCAGGAGCTTTTCCTCGTCGCCCAGCCGCAGGTGCAGGCCGGCGTCGTCGATCTTCGCGTAGCTGACGCCAGCGAGCATCTTCACGCCGCGCCGTCCGAGCAGCGTGCGCCGGATCCAACCGGTGGTTTTCGCGAGGCCGTCGCCGACCTTGCTTGGCTTGCGCTGCAGCAGCCACAGTTCGCGCGTGCGCGCTTCCTCCATTGGCGGGCAAAGGCCGCCGGGTGCTGCGTAGGTGCTGTCGATTCCCCATTCGCGGCGGTAATGTTCGACCGGATCGGCGGCGAGATCCGCGTGCGTGAGCAGTTCGCTGACGTCGAAGCCGATGCCGCCCGCGCCGAGCACCGCCACCTTCCGGCCGACCGGTTTGCGCCCTGTGATCACGTCGATGTAGCTCGCGACCTTGGGGTGATCGATGCCGGGGATGTCCGGGGTGCGTGGCGTGATTCCGGTCGCAAGCACCACCGTGTCGAAGCGTCCGGCGAGTTCGTCGGTGGTGACGCGGTGGTTCAATCTGATCTCCACTCCGGCCTTTTCCAGGCGTCGGCCGAAGTAGCGCAGCGTCTCGGCAAATTCTTCCTTGCCGGGAATCCGCTTCGCGAGGTTGAACTGGCCCCCGATCTGGGCTGAGGCCTCGAACAGCGTCACCGCGTGACCGCGCTCTGCCGCGGTTGCTGCCGCGGCCATACCCGCGGGCCCGGCACCGACGACAGCGATGCGCTTCTTGTCCTGCGCCGGGGAGATCACGAGTTCCGTCTCGCGGCACGCGACCGGGTTCACCAGGCAGGTGCAGGGTTTGGCCTCGAAAATATGGTCAAGGCAGGCCTGATTGCACGCGATGCAGGTGTTGATCTCGTCGCCGCGTCCGGAGGCGGCCTTGACGACGAAATCCGGGTCGGCGAGGAAGGGGCGTGCCATCGAGACCATGTCGGCGTCGCCGCGGGCGAGGACCTGCTCGGCAATCTCCGGTGTGTTGATGCGGTTCGAGGTGATCAGGGGAATTCCGACCTCGCCCTTCATCCGGCGCGTGACCCAGCTGAAGGCCGCGCGCGGCACCATCGTCGCGATCGTCGGGATGCGCGCCTCATGCCAGCCCACGCCGGTGTTGATCAGCGTCGCACCGGCGGCCTCGATGGCCTTTGCGAGCGCGACGATCTCCTGCCACGGAGCGCCGCCTTCGATCAGATCGAGCATGGAGATGCGGTAGATGATGATGAATTCGGCCCCCACGCGTTCGCGCACGCGCCGCACGATCTCGACCGGGAAGCGGTGGCGGTTCTCCATGCTGCCGCCCCAGCGGTCCACGCGGTGGTTGGTGTGCAGGACAGTGAACTCGTTGATCAGGTAACCCTCCGAGCCCATCACCTCGACGCCGTCGTAGCCGGCGCGCTGCGCCAGCGCTGCGCAACAGGCGTATTCGTCGATCGTGCGCTCGATGTCCTCGTCGGTCATCTCGCGCGGTGTCACCGGCGAAATCGGCGCCTTCAGGGGCGAAGGCGCAACCGAGCCGCGGTGATAGGCGTATCGGCCCGTGTGCAGGATCTGCATGCAGATGCGCCCGCCCTCGGCGTGGACGGCGTCTGCGATGAGGCGATGCTCGGCAACTTCCTCGTCGTTGGTCAGGGCACTCGCACCGGGAAAGACCAGGCCTTCGGAATTCGGCGAGATGCCTCCGGTCACGATCAGCCCGACGCCGCCGCGCGCGCGCGCCGCGTAGAAGGCGGCGAGTTTCTGGAAACCGTTGCTGGATTCTTCCAGCCCGGTGTGCATCGAGCCCATCAGCACGCGGTTCTTGAGTGTGCAGAACCCCAGGTCGAGCGGCTGGAGCAGAGTCGGATAGGCGTTCGCAGCGGTCATTCGGGTCTCCTCGGTTTTCGATTTTTCGCGGCAGGAACGTACGGTTCCGTATTGTGCCGTTCGCGTGATGATAGTGCCTGGAAGGGGGGCGGGCCAGAGGGTCTCACTCGCGGCGCCGTGCGCCGCAAAGCCTGATGGTTGGGGGCTGGGGCCGTTTCGGCGCTGATCGAGCGCGCCATTGCGAGCGCGTCGCTTGACGCATCGTGTTGATTCGGTGATAGAATTCGCCGCCTTTGTTCCGGCGTTTTGAATTTGTACGAATGGATTTGGCCGGGATCCGTTTTCGCCCACCGCGCGGGCTCGATTGTGCGGTGCTTGGTCAATGTCTCTGCTTGGAGGAGACGGATGGCTTTTGTCATTCTTTCCGCCGGAACGCTAACGCAGTCGAAAGTGCGCACGATCAGCGCACGTGCGTTTCTGGCAGGCGTCAGCATTGCTGTGCTGGCTGCGCTTGGAGGCGGGTTCGCCCTCGGGTACGTTTTAAAGTCGCCGGCGAATTCCGCCGCGGCATCTTCGGAAGGTGGAGCGGAAACTTCCGCGAGCCCTGAAGCACGTCTGCTGATCGGTCGCTTCGGCGAACTTGCGGGCCGGATGGTGCAGCTCGAGGCGGAAGCGAAAGGGCTCGCGAATCGCATCGGCGTCCTGCGGGACTTCGAGGCTCGACTCAACGACAGCGCCGACGCCGAAAGCAAGTCCGGGCGTGTCGCCAAGACGCCGCCGGCGTCTTCCGGTGGTCCACTGCTCGATCCGACCGCGGCGTTCGCTCCCCGGATCGCCGATCCGGTGACGGCCCTGACACGCTCGCCGCTCAGGTCGGACACGGATGATGCCGGCAAGCTTTCGGATGAACTCGAGCGGATGGAACGCGATATCGACCGCGTGAGCGAGACCTTCGCCCATCTCGACAACGTCGCGACCTCGTTCAGCCTCGCGCAGATGGCGTTTCCCGGACGCCCTCCGGTTCCGGATGTCGAGGTGAACTCGAATTTCGGCAACCGGTCGGACCCGTTCCGCAACCGGCTCGCGTTTCACAGCGGCGTGGACTACCCGGCTCCGCGCGGCACGACGATCGTCGCCAGCGGCGGGGGGCGCGTCGTGTACGCGGGGCATCGCGTGGAGTATGGCAAGACCGTGGAAATCGACCACGGCGGCGGTCTTGTGACGCGCTACGCGCACGCGTCAAGGGTGCTGGTCGCCCCGGGGCAGATCGTGATGCCGGGGCAGAAGATCGCGGAGGTCGGATCGACCGGGCGCTCGACGGGTTCGCACCTGCATTTCGAAGTCATCAAGGACGGCCTGGTGGTCGACCCCGCTGCCTACCTGGCGCGCTTCTAAGTGGCGCTGATGAGGGAGCCGCGGCGTTCGCCGAATCACGACCTGACGCGCAATGAATACGCACTGAGCCCGGCGAGTCGTGGTTTCGGCCGCATGGCGTTCGTGCTTGGGACTGTGCTTGCGGTAGTGTTGCTCGCGGTGGCCGGAATGCGCTTCTTCGAGAATCATCTCGCGCCAGCGTCCTATCTTTCCGATGTGCGTGCGGAAAACCTCGAACTCAGGAAGGAGATTGCCAAGATCCGTCTCGAGCTGGAGGTGGAACTGGCGACGCGCAGCGAGCTGGAGCGTCAGGTCGCAACACTCAACGAACAGCTCAAGCAGGTGGGCGACGAGCTGGCATTCCTGAAGTCCGCCGGGGCGCGCAGGCCGGAGAAGTGATCCGCTGCGCACGCGCAGGCGTGCGAATTCAAACGGGAGGCAGGACAGATGTTCTTCGGACGCAAAGGTAAGCGCACGATCGAAATGACCAAGCTTTCGAGCCTGGTGGCGGACAATCTCGAAATCGTCGGGGATGTGATCTTCTCCGACGGGCTGAGGGTCGACGGCCGGATCCAGGGGAACGTCATCAACAAGGACGGTGAGCGCAGCCTCCTCGTGCTCAGCGAGAAAGGCTCGATCAGCGGGCGCGTGCGCGCCTATGACGCCGTGATCAACGGTGTAATCACCGGCGACCTCGAAGTCGAGCATTTCCTCGAGCTGCAATCGAATGCCCGGATTTCCGGCAATATCGTCTACCGCCAACTGCAGATGGAATGCGGCGCGGTCGTCGACGGCAAGCTGGAAAAACTCGACGATGGGGCCTCGGGCGCCAACGTCATCGAGCTGACCACTTCGGCATCGGCAGCGCGCTAGGCGCCGCAGGCGATCAGGCGGCGGTGTCGCGCCGACCGCCCTGCGGCACAGCCTGGTCCGCGCCCACGATCAAGGCGTCGTCCTGCAGCCAGCCCAGGCGCACGAATATCATCCACGCCGCCCATGCGGCGAACCACGTCGCATAGAAGCTGAACAGGATGTCGCTCAGGAAATGCCCACCCTGGGCGACCCTGCCCAGTCCGAAGACGGTTCCGACGACCAAGCCGATCAAGGTCCAGCGTCGGCGCGCCGCGAGCCCGCCAAGGAAGCCGAGACTCACGAGATAGTAGCCGGCCGAGGCGTGCCCGCTGACGAACGAGCAGTTGTTTTCGCACTGGTCGGACGGTCGCGTTGCGGGCGTGAAGGTCTTGGTGCCACCGAATTCCGCCACCTTGTAGGGGCGTGCGCGCCCCCAGTAGTCCTTGAGCGCGACGTCGATCACGAGGCCGGGCCCCAGGACCAGCGCGGCGATCAGGTAGGCAACCTGGGTACGACGTTTCTGGCCGGTCGCCCCGCGCTGCATCGAGTAGGCGAACAGGGCGATGAACAGGCCGATGATCGTCGCCTTCGACATCAGCGGGATGCCGCGATAGAGCGACTGGACCAGCGGATTGTAGTCGCCGGAAAAACCGCGCGCGGGATCGTAGAACACCCGTGACACCGCGAGGTCGAGCTCCGGCCATACGGTGAACACCAGCGCGCAAACCGCCATTGTGACGGTCATCCAGATTGTCAGCCGGTTCATCGGCAGCGGCTCCCGCCATGCAGGGGTAATGTCGCCGGGTGCCGCAGTCGCGGGCGAGAGTGATGCATGCAGGGCTTCCTTCGTCGATGCCGGGTCGATCATGGGTCTCAGTGGGGCACTCAGTCGGGTAGCTTGCGGACGAGTGCGACGCCACCCTTGCGGTACAAGATGTCGACGCCGCTCGCCGGAACCCGGTCGGTGCGCGTGATCGCGAGCTCGCCCGCCGCGGGGGCGCGGTCGGGCGTCACGGCCTGCCGGTAGACACTGAAACTCGGAGCATAGTAACGCCATGCGACGACGGGTTCGCCCGTCTTGCGAGCCAGAAGTCCCGCTTCCTTGACGGGTCCCTGCAATACTGCGCCCGCCCAGGGAACGACCACGCCAGCCAGGACGACGACCTGAATGACGGCGGCAGCGCCAACCTTCATCCATGCTGCGGCGTTCCAGCGCAAGGCCAGCCAGATCCATGCGAGCAGGCCGCCGATTGCGACCAGATAGTACTCGGGCGTAGCCTCGGGTAGTGCGAGTGCGAGTTGGGCGCGGTAATACGCGTTGCCCGCCTCGCTCGCCGCGAGCGCGGCGAAGATCAGCGGCAGGAAGGGCAGCAGGGCCAGGAACAGCGTCGGGGCGAGCAGATGCAAGGGCGCCCGCCGCAGCTCGTTGCGGTGGACGGCGATCAGCAGGAACAGCGGTGTCGATCCGTACAGGACGTAGTGCGGGAGCTTGGTGCCCGAGAGCGAAAAGAAGACGACGACGAAACCCGCCCATATCCACAGGAAGCGGCGCACGCCGGTGTCGAGGTCGCTGCGCACGTTGCGCACGGCGGCAAGCAGGGGGCCGGTCCACGGCAGCAGCAGCAGCGGCACGGCAATCACGTAGTAGAAGAGGCTGCCGGCGTGGCCTTCCAGCGTGCCGGTGAAACGCTCGACGTTGTGTTTCAGGATGAAGCCGTCGATGAAGGCCTGCCCGTGTATCGCCAGCGCTGCCGCGTACCACGGCACGACGATGGCGGCGAGGATGGCGAGGCCGACCGGGTCGAACACGGCACGCGCCCAGCGCTTCCATTCTCCGCGGCTGGCGCAGTACAGCAGGCTGACGGTACCCGGCACGATCAGCGCAATCGGCCCCTTGGTGAGGGCGCCCAGAGCGATCCACACGAAACTCCGCAGCAGGGGTGCGCGCCGGCCGGACTCCAGGTGTCGCCAGGCGTCGAACAGCGCCAGGGCGAGGAGCAAATTGAGCAGCGCGTCGGCCGTCGCTGCGCGTGCAATGGCGAAGGGCCCCAGCGCGGTCGATGCGACCGCGAGTGCGGCCAGTGCCGTACTCGCGCCGAAGCGCTGGCGCGCGAAATGCCAGGTCGCATAGCTCCACAGGGCGCCGGCAACGGCCGAGGGCAGGCGGAAACCCCATTCGGTGGGGCCGAACAGGAGGTAGCCGAGTGCCTGCAGCCAATACACGAGGATCGGCTTGTCGAAGCGGTTTTCGCCGTTGAGGTAGGTCGACAGGAAGTCGCCGCGCTCGAACATCTCGCGCGTCGCTTCGGAAAACGCCCCTTCATCGACGTCGAACAGCGGCGCCCCGCCCAGCCGCAGGAAAAACGCCATGAGCGGGAGCAGGAAGATCGCGAGCGCCAGCGACGCACGCGGCCGGGGCAGGGAAGCCGCGGGAGCGTTCATCGGTCGCCTTTCCGGTGCCATCCGTCAGCGTCTTCGAGCGCATTTCCCGGTCGTGCGAGATATGCGCGCGAGCTGCCCGACTCGTAATACACGCGCGTCAGCAGTTCGGCGAGCACGCCGGAGGTGACCATCTGTACGCCTGCGATGACGAGGAAGAACCCGCCGAAGAGCAGCGGACGGGTGCCGACGTCTTCGCCGAGGAAGACCTTCAGGGCGACAAGGTAGCTGAGGATGAGGCCACCCAGCGCGCCGAGGCCGATGCCGATGCCGCCGAAGAAGTGTCCCGGGCGGGTGCGGTAACGCATGAAGAAATACACGAAGACGAGATCGAGAACCACGCGGAAAGTGCGCGAGATGCCGTACTTCGACTGTCCGAAGACGCGCGCATGGTGCGTCACCACCTCCTGGGCGATACGGCGCGGCGTCGTCACCGTCGCAAGCCAGGCGGGGATGAAGCGGTGCATTTCGCCGTACAGGCGCACGCTCTTGATCGCGCTTGCGCGGAAGACCTTGAGGCTGCAGCCATAGTCCTTGAGGTGTACGCCGGTCATGCGTGCGATCAGGCGGTTTGCGATGCGCGAGGGGATCTTGCGCAGCAGCAGGCCGTCCTGGCGGTCCTTGCGCCAGCCTGCGACAAGGTCGAGATCCTCGGTCAGCAGGCGGTTGGCCATGCGCGGGATGTCGATCGGGTCGTTCTGCAGGTCGCCGTCCATCGTGACGATGACGCTGCCGCGGGCGGCATCCAGACCTGCCTGCATCGCGGCGGTCTGCTTGAAGTTGCGCATCAGCTCGACGATGCGCACATGCGGACCGTACTTGGCGGCGCAGCGGGCGAGCTCCGCGGGCGTTGCATCGGAGCTGCCGTCGTCGACGAGCACCACTTCCCACGGATAGGGATAGGGGCCCAGCGCGAGGTGGATACGTTCGAGAAGCGGCTCGACGTTTTCCGCCTCGTTGTACATCGGCACGACGACGGAAAGCGTGTGTTCGGGCATGTCCGCGGGAATCTGCGGTTCGGCCGGCGGCAAGGGCGACTTGTTCATTCGGATCAGTGTTTTCCGGAAAGATGCGAGTGATCTGGGCTTGTGGATGCAACGGGCGGCGCCGGCATGAGCCACGCGACGGCGCCGGATGCTACCGCACAGGCGATGACGAAAAGGTGAAGGGCGAGGGCGGCCTGAAGGCCGTTTTCGAACGGGACGCCGTGCGGCAGCATCGCCGCTGCCGCGCCCGCTTCATAGGTGCCGAATCCCGCGACACCCTGGACCGGGAGGATCGCGGCGAGTTCCGCGCCGAGCGCGCCGGCCGCGCCGACGGCGACGCCGGCCGGGAGCAGTGACGACAGGAGCCAGGCCTGGGTGGCGAGCTTCACGGACCAGTTCGCGAGCGTCCATGCCCAGCCGAAGCGCGCGTGGCGGGTCGAGTCGGCGAAGGCGTCGCGCAACTTGGCGAGCTTCGCCGCGGCGCCGCCGCGTGCAGCCCAGGCGTGCGGTGCGCGCGCCCAGCGCGGCAGGTACCACGCGAAGGCGACGAGCCCGAAGATGCCGGCGAGTCGCAGAGGCAGCGGGAGGCCCGGCCAGACGGCAACGGCAAGCACGGCGACGACGAGTGCATCCTGCAGGCGAAACCAGAACAGCGACGCGACGGCGCGTGCCAGCGGCGTGCCGAAGTTGCGCCCGAGCAGGACCGGGAAGGCCGCTTCGCCGCCGCGGAACGGCACGACATTGACCATCGCGTTATGGATCAGGACGATGCGCAGGCAGGCCCCGAAACGGCCATGCGCGTCGCGACGGAATTCGTCGTAAACGCGCCCGGCGCGCAGGACATAGCTCGTCGCAAAACCGGCGATCGCGAGCATCAGGGCGATGGGGTCCAGGCGCCGGAACGCATCGGCGAGACCTTGCCAGCGGCCGTCCCATGCCAGCCACGCGAGTAGCGCCAGGCTCGCGGCAATCGCCAGCAGCCGCTTCATGTGCGCATCCCCTGCGGCAGGGGGGCGCGTGCGAGTGCGAGCGCGACGCCGCCCAGCCCCCAGACGCTCAGCGCGTACTGGATCCAGCGTCCTTCCGGATAGCCGAGCTCCTCGAAGAAGACCGAGATCGAGAAGGCGGCCATCAGGACGGCGAGCACACGCCAGCCGGTGCGCTTTTCCCAGAAGCGCCAGCGCGACGACCACCACACCCCGAACGCGCCGCAGAGCCAGCCGCCGGCTGCGCCGGCGAAGATGTCGAGCGGCCAGTGCGCGCCCACGGCCACGCGCGAAAATGCAACGGCGGTGGCAATGGTGAGCGCGGCGACCGCGATCGACCGCCGGCCCGATTGCACGGCGCAAAGTGCCGCCACCGCGGCAAAGCCGAAGGCGGTCGTGGAGTGGCCCGACGGGAAGGAACCCGTGCGCAGGACTTCCCCGATCACGTTGAAATGCTCCGGGCCGAGGACGGCCGCGGGCCGTGCTTCATCGAAGAATTCCTTGGCTCCGTGCGTGTAGAGCGCGCCGACGGGAACTGCCAGCAGGGCGGATGCCGCCCATCTCGGGTGCCAGGCGAGGAAGCCGGCGAGCATCGCGAATGCGCCCGAGGTCGAGCCGAGGTTTGTCAGGCCCGCCCACAGGAACGCGGGCGCCGCCGCTGCGGCGGCATTCCAGCCCAGGAACCATTCGGTGTTGCGTCCGCTTGCCAGCGTTGCCAGCGCACACGCCGCGAGGATTGCGGCGGGAACCGCGATCCAGCAGGCGCTTTCGCGCGAGCGACTGGGCGAAGACAGGGGGGCTGTGGTCATCAGGCTGCGTCGGACAAAACGCGCAATTCTACCCGATCCGCGCGTGCAAACCCTGAACGGGTCTGCCGTGCCGTGTCGCGCGGTCCATTGCGCGGGCGGCAGGCGCGGGAAACTACCAGCGGGAGGGCGCGCGACCGTCGGGTATAATTTCGCATTTTTCCCGCACGACGAACTCCGTTCGCGTCCCTCCCGATCCTTCGCACCGACTCAAATGGCCGAAATTCTCAAGCTGCGCGGCGCTCCGGCGCTTTCTTCCTCCCGCCTGGAGCGGCTATCGCGTACCGTTGCCGACGCGCTGCCCAAACTGAAGGGGCTTGCAGCCGAACATTGGTACCTCATCGAGATCAAGGAGCCGTTGAGCGCCGTGGAACTCGAGCGACTGGTGGATCTGCTGGGCGCGGTGCCCGCTGCGCCGCAGGCGCCGGCAGGCACGCCGCTCGTGGTCATGCCGCGGCTCGGCACGATCTCGCCGTGGTCGTCGAAGGCCAGCGACATCGCCAGCCAGTGCGGTTTCGACAAGGTTGTGCGCATCGAGCGCGGCATCGCCTACTCGCTGGACGTGCGGGGCGGCCTCGATGACCGGCAGTTCGCCGCGGTGCTCCCACTGCTGCACGACCGCATGACCGAATCGGTATTGCAGAACGTCGAGGCGGCCGAAGCGCTGTTCCATCACTACGAACCCAAGCCGCTGACGACCGTCGACGTCATTGGCGGCGGCCGTTCCGCGCTCGTCGCCGCGAACGGCGAGTTGGGGCTCGCGTTGTCGGAAGACGAGATCGACTATCTCGTCGACAACTTCACGCGCATGGGCCGCAACCCGACCGACGTTGAACTGATGATGTTCGCGCAGGCCAACTCGGAACACTGCCGCCACAAGATATTCAACGCGGACTGGGTCATCGACGCGCGCACGATGGACAAGACCCTGTTCGGCATGATCCGCGAGACGCACAAGGCGCATCCCGAAGGGACCGTCGTGGCGTATTCGGACAACGCGTCGGTCATCGAAGGCGCCGTGATCGACCGCTTCTATGCAGGTGCGGACGGGCAATGGCGCTTCCGTGAGGAAGA
The DNA here is from genome assembly GCF_001190925.1 of Azoarcus sp. CIB. Lineage (NCBI taxonomy): Bacteria > Pseudomonadati > Pseudomonadota > Betaproteobacteria > Rhodocyclales > Zoogloeaceae > Azoarcus > Azoarcus sp. CIB. Next base: position 2,219,102 of record NZ_CP011072.1, on the reverse strand, counting down.
GACCCACATCCTCGCAAAGGTCGAAACGCACAACCATCCGACCGCGATTTCGCCCTTCGCGGGGGCTGCGACCGGTGCGGGCGGCGAGATCCGCGACGAAGGGGCGACGGGCCGCGGCTCCCGGCCCAAGGCCGGCCTCACCGGCTTCTCGGTGTCGAACCTGAACATTCCCGAATTCGTCCAGCCGTGGGAAACGCCCTACGGCAAGCCCGAGCGCATCGCATCGGCGCTCGACATCATGATTGAGGGTCCGATCGGCGGCGCGGCGTTCAACAACGAGTTCGGACGTCCCAACCTTGCGGGCTACTTCCGTGCCTTCGAGCAGGAAGTGCAGAGCGAGGTGCGCGGATACCACAAGCCGATCATGATCGCCGGCGGCCTCGGCAGCATCCAGGCGGAGCAGTCGCACAAGGTGCAGTTTGCGCCGGGAACGTTGCTAATCCAGCTCGGCGGTCCGGGCATGCTGATCGGACTGGGCGGCGGTGCTGCCTCCAGCATGACCACCGGAACCAATACGGCCGACCTCGACTTCGCGTCGGTGCAGCGGGGCAACCCGGAAATCGAACGCCGTTGCCAGGAAGTCATCGACGCGTGCTGGCAGCGCGGCGAGGCGAACCCGATCCTCGCGATTCACGACGTCGGCGCGGGCGGCCTGTCGAATGCGATGCCGGAGTTGGCCGACTCCGCCAGTCTCGGCGCGCACTTCGAGCTGCGCGAAGTGCACATCGAGGAGCCGGGCATGAGCCCGCGCGAGATCTGGAGCAACGAGTCGCAGGAGCGTTATGTCCTGGCGATCGCGCCGGAAAGCCTCGACGAGTTCCGTGCCATCTGCGAACGCGAGCGCTGCCCGTTCGCGGTGCTCGGCGCCGCGACTGCGGACGGCCACCTCACCGTGAGCGATCGCCATTTCGACAACAAGCCGGTCGACATGGAAATGCAGGTGCTGCTCGGCAAGCCGCCGAAGATGACGCGCAACGTGTCGCGCCGTGCCGTGCATGTGCCGCCGTTCGACGTCACCGACGTCGACCTGAAGGAGGCGTGCCTGCGTGTGCTGCGCCTGCCGACCGTTGCGAGCAAGAACTTCCTGATCACGATCGGCGACCGCTCGGTTGGCGGCATGACGGCGCGCGATCAGATGGTCGGCCCGTGGCAGATTCCGGTCGCGGACGTGGCCGTTACGGCGATGAGCTTCCACGGATACAAGGGTGAGGCCTTCGCGATGGGCGAGCGCACCCCGGTCGCCTGCCTGGATGCGTGTGCATCGGGTCGGATGGCCGTCGGTGAATCAATCACCAACATTGCCGCGGCCGATATCGCCGACCTTGGAAAGGTGAAGCTGTCCGCGAACTGGATGGCGGCTGCGGGCCATCGCGGCGAGGACGCGAAGCTGTACGACACCGTCAGCGCTGTGTCGCAGTTCTGCCAGGCGGCCGGGCTTTCGATCCCGGTCGGCAAGGATTCGCTGTCGATGAAGACGGCGTGGCAGGACGCGGGGCAGGATCGCCAGGTGGTCGCTCCGCTGTCGCTCATCGTGACCGCGTTCGCGCCAGTCGAGGACATCCGCCGTACGCTCACGCCGCAGCTGCAGTTCCCGGAAGGTGTGGACACCGAGCTCATGCTCATCGACCTCGGCAACGACCGTAACCGCCTCGGGGGCTCGGCGCTGGCCCAGGTGTTCGGTTCCGTCGGCGAACACGCGCCGGACGTCGACGCGGCACAGCTGGCGAAGTTCTTCGCGCTGATCCAGCAGTTCCGCCGCGACGGCCTGTTGCTCGCCTACCATGACCGCAGCGACGGCGGCCTGTTCGCGACGCTGTGCGAGATGGCCTTTGCGTCGAAGTGCGGCCTTTCGGTCGTGCTCGATACGGTGTGCTACGACCAGTACATGAACGACGTCGACGGCCTGGACAAGAAGCCGGACACGATCAAGGGCCGCTTGAACGACCGCCTGTTCGGCGGCCTGTTCGCCGAGGAGCTCGGCGCGGTGATCCAGATCCGTCGCGAGGACCGCGCGCGCATCACGACGCCGCTGCGCGACGCGGGGCTCACCTACCACTTCCTCGGCGAGCCGAACGAACGCGACGAGCTCCGATTCTGGCGCAACGCCAAGCTGGTGTTCAGCGCGCCGCGCGCCGAACTGCTGCAGACGTGGTCGGAAACGAGTTATCGCATCGCCCGCCTGCGCGACGACGCAGACTGCGCGCGCGAGGAGTTCGAAGCCCTTGCGGATGTATCCAATCCCGGCCTGAGCGTCGTCACGAGCTTCGACCCGGCGGAGGACATCGTCGCCCCGATGATTGCGACGGGTGCCCGTCCGAAGATCGCGGTCCTGCGCGAGCAGGGCGTGAACTCGCAGGCCGAGATGGCCGCCGCGTTCGAACGCGCGGGCTTCGCGCCGTTCGACGTGCACATGTCCGACCTGCAGGCGGGCCGCCGGCACCTGTCCGACTTCCACGGCCTGGCTGCCTGCGGCGGCTTCTCCTACGGCGACGTGCTCGGCGCCGGTCAGGGCTGGGCCAAGTCGATCCTGTTCAACGCCGCGCTGCGCGAGCAGTTCGAGGCCTTCTTCGGCCGCAGCGACACCTTCGCGCTGGGGGTGTGCAACGGCTGCCAGATGATGGCGAACCTCGCTGCCATCATCCCGGGTGCCGACCATTGGCCGACCTTCCATCGCAACCGCAGCGAGCAGTTCGAGGCGCGCTTCGTGATGGCGGAGATTCCCGAGAGCCCCTCCATCCTCTTCGCCGGCATGGCGGGCAGCCGCATGCCCATCGTGGTCAGCCACGGCGAGGGCAGGGCGGTGTTCGCGGAGGACGCCGATCGCGGCAGCGTGATCACCGCAGTGCGCTACGTCGACAACCACGGCAAGCCGGCCGCGAGCTACCCGTTCAACCCGAACGGTTCGCCCGACGGTCTGGCCGGCGTGACGACCGCGGACGGCCGGTTCACGATCATGATGCCGCACCCGGAACGCACCGCGCGTACCGTACAGATGAGCTGGCATCCCACGGCGCTTGGAGAAGATTCGCCGTGGATGAGGATGTTCCGCAACGCGCGGCGCTGGCTCGGCTGATCGGCCCGACGAAAGGTCCGACCCAAGGGCTGCCGAAGCGTGAAGCAGTTGGCAGCCGACTTTTTCCTCCGCTTGACTGCAGTCAAGGGAAACGGGAGCCTCGTCGCTAGAATGCCAGCGACCCGAGGCCTCCATCCGCCCATGCATCTCAAGCGCTCGACCCGCACCCTGACGGCATGGATCGCGTTGTTCGCGATCCTGCTCGGTGCCGTCATGCCGGCAATGAGCCATGCGCTGTCGCGGCTCGCCGGCGCCGAAACGCGCTGGGTCGAGGTCTGTACCGTCGCCGGCACCAAACTGGTCGCGGTCGACGATTCCACCGGCGACAGCAAGGGCGACAATTCCGACCTTTTTCCTGCGGAACGCTGCGCCTTTTGCGCGACGCATGGCGGGGCACCGGCGTTGCCGGCGCCGTACGTGGTGCCCTTTGCGCTGGAAGTCGGCAGCGACAAATTCCCCCGGCTGTACTTCCATTCCCCGCGCCCGCTGTTTGCGTGGATCAAGTCGCCTCCGCGCGCACCGCCACTCCTCGCCTGAACGTCCGTCGCCCCGATCCGCCTGACCGGTAGAGGACAGGCGCGGCGTCCACGGGGCGGAATCCCGGTCTTCATCAGCTACGTTTGCGGCGCTTCGACCCCGATACCGGGTTCTTCGCCGTATTCCCATTCGTCCGTGCCTGCGCCGGTTTGTCGCGCGGTTGCCGGGCGGATCGCCAGCCATGCAGGAGTGGAAACATGAAGCATTACATTGCAGCAGCCCTGTCCGTGATCGCCTTCTCGCTGCCCGCGCAGGCAGACATCAAAGTCGAGGAACCGTGGGTGCGCGCGACCGTGCCGCACCAGAAGGTTACCGGAGCCTTCATGCGGCTCACTGCATCGCAAGATGCGAAGCTGGTCGCGGCGGGCTCGCCGGTCGCCGGTACCGTCGAGATCCATGAAATGGCGATGGAGAAGGACGTCATGAAGATGCGCCCTGTCGCAGGGGTGACGCTTCCCGCCGGCCAGACCGTTGAACTCAAGCCCGGGGCGCATCACGTGATGCTGCTGGATCTGCGCCAGCCGCTGCAGCCCGGCGATACCGTGCCGCTGACCCTGACGGTGGAAGGGCGTGACGGCAAGCGCGAGACGCTCGAGGTCAAGGCTGCGGTGCGGCCGCTCGGCACGATCGGAGGCGCCGGCCATGGGCGCTGAACGAATCCGCGCCCTCGTCGCGCTGTCCTGCGCTTGCGCGATCGGCGGGGCTTCGGCGGCCGAGGCCGAAACCATCCTCGAACAGGTGACCGTCACCGGCACGCGCGAAAAGGAACGGCTGGTCGAGACGCCGGCTTCGGTCGGAGCGGTGAAGGCGGAGGCACTTGCGGCAGACAAGCCGGCCCATCCAGCCCAGGTCATGAACCAGATTCCGGGCGCTGCGGTCGCGGTGACCAACGGCGAGGGGCACACGACCTCGATTCGTCAGCCCTTCACGACGAGCCCGGTGTACCTGTTCCTCGAAGACGGCATTCCGTCCCGTTCGCCGGGCTTCTTCAATCACAACGCGCTGTACGAGATCAACGTGCCGCAGGCGGGCGGCATCGAGGTGAACCGCGGCCCGTCCTCGGCGTTGTACGGTTCGGATGCCATCGGTGGCGTCGTTAACGTGCTGACGCGCGTGCCCCCGCCGAAGACCGAGCTCGGGGGCTCCGTCGAGATCGGCGAACACGGCTGGCGGCGCGCGCTGCTGAGTGGCGGCTCGGGTTACGCAAACGGCGGTTTTCGCGCCGACCTGAATCTCTCCGCGACCGACGGATGGCGCGACGATACCGCCTACGACCGCAAGAGCGGCACGCTGCGCTGGGACCACTTCATCGGCGACAGCACTTCGCTGAAGACCGTCCTCGGCTTCTCCGAGATCGATCAGGACACGGGCGCCAATTCACCCCTCGTGCGCGAGGACTACAGGCACGACCCGAAGCGCAACTACCTGCCGATCGCCTTCCGCAAGGTCAGCGCGCTGCGCCTGTCGAGCAGTTTCGAGCACGAGACCGCGGATTCGCTGCTGTCGATCACGCCCTACGTGCGCGACAACAGCATGGACCTGCTGGCGAGCTTCGCGCTGCGCTTCGACCCGAGTCTTGCCGAGACGCGGAACCAGTCCTACGGCCTGATGGCGAAGTGGCGCCAGGATTTCGCGCCCATGCGTGCGCGCCTGATCGCGGGCGTCGATCTCGACATGAGCCCCGGATCGCGGCGCGAGAACCGGATCAATGCGACGACGCGCGGAAGCGGTGCGAGCCAGGAATTCATCGACTACACCGTGGGGCCGCGCATCTACGATTACGACGTCGAATATCGCGGCATCTCGCCCTACCTGCACGGCGAGATTTCGCCCACCGACAGGCTGCGCCTGACCGTAGGACTGCGTTACGACGACATGCGCTACGCCTTCCGCAACGACTTCGCCGCGGGGGCCGTCCAGGCGGGAACCAGCTTTTACGGCCAAGCGGCTGACAGCACGGTGAGTTTCCGTCGCGTGACGCCGAAGTTCGGAGCGACGTATGCGCTCGATCGCGATACCCACCTGTTCGCCTCATACAACCAGGGGTTCCGCGCGCCGTCGGAGTCGCAGCTCTTCCGTCCGTCGAGGGCGACGAGCCGTGCATCGGCGCTGGCGCTCGCGCAGTCCGCGGTCGAACTGGAGGCTATCCGCGCCGAACAGTTCGAGCTTGGTATTCGTGGCGTGGTTGCCGGCGTGTCCTACGATCTGGTCGCCTATGACCTGACGAAGCGCGACGACATCGTGAGCCAGCGTGATCCGGAAACGACGCAGACGATCACGACCAATGCCGGCAAGACGCGTCACCGTGGTGTCGAACTCGGGCTCGGTGTGCCGCTGCATCGCGCCGTCAGGCTCGATGTCGCGATGTCTTATGCATGGCATGAATTTGAAAATTGGGAAACGGAAAGAGACGATTTCGGTGGCAACGAGCAGGCCAGCGCGCCGCGCTTCATGTCCAACACCCGCTTAACTTGGACGCCGACGGCCGCGATCCGGGCGCAGCTCGAGTGGTCGAGGATCGGATCCTACTGGCTCGACGACGCGAACACGGTGAAATACGGTGGCCACAACCTCTTCAACCTGCGCGGGAATTACGCGCTCAACCCGACCTGGTCGCTATTCGGCAGCGTCCAGAATCTGACCGACAAGCGCTACGCCGAAAGCGCGCAGCTGTCGACTCGGAGCACCCCGGTCTATTCGCCGGGATTGCCGCGTACGGTGATCGCAGGTGTGGAGGCGAAATGGTGAGCGCTGCCATGCCCTTGAGCGCAACGCGACGGGCGATGATGGCTGTGCTGGGGGCGTTCGTGATCGCGAACGCCGGCGCGGCCGAAGTTCAGCCGGCTCGGCACATGCACGGAACGGCCGGCGCCAAGCCGGCGCGACCGGAGTTGGGAACAAGCACGGCCTTCGCACCCGACGGCGCGCTGTACGCCGTGACGAAGGACGGCCAGCATGTGCTCCTTCATCGCAGTGCGGACGATGGGCGCAACTGGGAGGCGCCCGTCGTCGTCAATGCGGAACCGGAGCAGATCGCGGCCGACGGCGAAAATCGACCCAAGCTTGCCTTCGATGCCGACGGTGCGGCACTGGTGTCATGGACCCGGCCCTTGGCGAAGCGCTTCACCGGCGAGATCCGCTTCGCACGTGCCGATGACCGGCGCCACTTCACGGCGCCCGTCACGGTGCATCGCGACCGCCAGGAGATCACCCATCGCTTCGAGTCGCTCGCCGTGACCGGCGCCGGCAAGGTCGTGCTGGCGTGGATCGACAAGCGCGACCTCGAACTCGCGCAGGCGGCGAATCGCGATTACCGCGGCGCGGCAATCTACGCGGCCATCTCGGAGGACGGTGGGCGCAGTTTTCGCACCGAGCAGAAGATCGCCGACCATTCCTGCGAATGCTGTCGCATCGGGATCATCGGGGATACGGATGGGCTCCCGCTGCTGATGTGGCGCCATGTCTTCGAACCCAACGAGCGCGACCATGCGGTGGTCAAGCTGAGCGCGGAAGGGGCGCCCGGACAGGTTGCGCGCGCCACCTTCGACCGCTGGCGCATCGACGCCTGCCCGCACCACGGCCCCTCGCTCGCCGTCGCGCCTGACGGCACGCGTCACGCAGTGTGGTTCAACGAGAAGGATGGCGAAGGGCGTGTCTTCTACGGGCGCTTGAAAGACGGTCGGGTGGACGGGCAGCGCGCGTTGGGCGGCGAGCGGGCGGCGCATGCGGACATCGCGACCGCGGGGCGGCACGTCGCCATTGTCTGGAAGGAATTCGACGGTGAGCGCACGCGCCTGCAGGCCGAGGTATCGGCAGACGGCGGCGCGACCTTCAGTGCGCGGGCACTAGCGGCCACCGGTGGCGCATCGGACCAGCCGCGCGTGATCCGTCGCGGCGACGCGCTGTTCGCATTCTGGCGGACGGAGAACGAAGGCATGCAGGGGTACCGGCTGGAATGAAGATCCGACGCATCGTTGCGAGCTTGTCCTGGTGCGTTGCCGCTGCCTGCGGCGCGACTGAATTCCAGGCCCTGGACCGGTCCGCCGCCGCCCGGATCGTCACTCCGTCGAGCCACGCGGTGCCGACGATCGTCGCCCTGTGGTCCTCGGAATGTGTCCACTGCAAGAAGAACCTCAAGCTCTTTGCCGAGATGGCCAAGACCGACCCCAGGTTCAGGCTGGTCACGGTGGCCGTGGAGCCGCAGTCTGCCGGATTGGCCGAACCGCTGGACCTGCTTGCCGTGCCCGGGCAGCGCTTCGCCTACGGGCCGGAATCCCCCGAAGCCCTCGGGTACGCGCTCGATCCGAAGTGGCGCGGCGAGCTGCCGAGAACGATCTTTTTCGACGGGAAGGGCGGCAAGACCGCCTTGTCGGGCGTTGTCACGGAGGCGACGGTGCGGTCGTCCCTCGGTCTGCAGACGAACCCATGAATCCGCTGGCCGGACAGTGAAAAGGGCGGCCGAAGCCGCCCTTTGCCTGTAGCAGGCCCAGCCGCCGGTCGGCAGCCGGTTGGGGCTTACATCCCCTGGTAGATCGGTCCTTCACCGCCCTGCGGCACGACCCAGTTGATGTTCTGCGTCGGGTCCTTGATGTCGCAGGTCTTGCAGTGCACGCAGTTCTGCGCGTTGATCTGCAGGCGGGGGTTCGATCCCGATTCGTCGCGGACGATCTCGTATACGCCGGCCGGGCAGTAGCGCTGCTCGGGCGCGTCGTACTTCGCGAGGTTCACCGCGATCGGCACCGAAGCATCCTTCAGCTGCAGGTGACAGGGCTGATCTTCCTCGTGGTTGGTGTTCGACAGGAACACCGAGGAGAGTCGGTCGAAGGTCAGCACGCCGTCGGGCTTCGGATAGTCGATTTTCGGGCACTCCGACGCGAGCTTCAGCTTGTCGTGGTCCGAGCTGTTGTGCAGCGTCCACGGCGCCTTGCCTTTGAGCACCTTCTGGTCGAAGCCGAAGAGGAGCGACCCCATCCACAGGCCCTTCTTCATGTAGGGCTTGAAGTTGCGCGTCTTGTGCAGCTCATCAAACAGCCAGCTGTTCTTGAAAGCTTCCGGGAAGGCCGAGAGCTCGTCGCGCTGGCGTTCTGCCGCGAGGGCTTCGAACGCGGCGTCCGCGGCCAGCATGCCGCTCTTGATCGCGGCGTGGCTGCCCTTGATGCGTGCGGCGTTGAGGAAGCCCGCGTCGTCACCGATGAGCGCGCCGCCCGGGAACACCAGCTTGGGCTGGCTCTGCAGGCCGCCGGCGGCGATCGCGCGCGCACCGTAGGCCAGACGCTTGCCGCCTTCGAGGTACTTGCGGATCTCCGGATGCGTCTTGTAGCGCTGGAACTCCTCGAACGGCGAGAGGTGCGGATTCGTGTAGTTGAGGCCCACGACGTAGCCGATCGCCACGAGGTTGTCCTCGAGGTGATAGACGAAGCCGCCGCCGTAGGTGTCGGAGGGCAGGGGCCAGCCGGTGGTGTGCACGACCACGCCCGGCTCATGACGCTCGGCGGGGACTTCCCACAGCTCCTTCAGGCCGATGCCGTAGGTCTGCGGATCGACGCCGTTCCGGAGGTTGAACTTAGTTTCGAGCTGCTTGCCCAGATGCCCGCGGCAGCCTTCGGCAAACAGCGTGTATTTCGCGTGCAGTTCCATGCCCGGCTGGTAGGCGGGGCCCTGTTCGCCTTCGCGCGTGACGCCCATGTCGCCGGTCGCCACACCCTTCACAGCGCCCGTCTCGTCGAACAGGATCTCGGCCCCCGCAAAACCCGGATAGACCTCGACGCCCAGTGCTTCGGCCTGCTCGCCGAGCCACTTGGCGACGTTGCCCAGGCGCACGATGTAGTTGCCGTGGTTCAGGAAACAGTCCGGCAGAAGGCCGGTGGGGACCTTGCGCCCGCCCGTTTCGTTGAGGAAGATCACGCGGTCTTCAGTGACCTCGGTGGTCAGCGGCGCGCCCTGTTCCTTCCAGTCGGGGATCAGCTCGTTCAGCGCGCGCGGGTCCATCACGGCTCCGGAGAGAATGTGCGCGCCGATTTCGGCGGCCTTCTCGATCAGGCAGACGGATATATCGCTGCCTTTTTCGGCCGCCAGTTGCTTCAGCCTGATCGCCGCAGCCAACCCCGCGGGGCCGCCGCCGACGATCAGGACGTCGAATTCCATCGATTCGCGTTCCATTCAGTTCTCCATTTGAATACGCGCATATTGGTTTTGTGCATCGCGGGGATGCAGTTTAATACATGCATGCCCTTGGACGCGCACGTCACCTGTCGCACCGGTGCATATCGAACATACGGTACCGTATGTTAGAGTGTCTTGTCGAGCCAAACCAGAGGAATCGATTGAATGGAACAGGAACGAAAGTTGGTCCATACCACCCGCATCCCGGTGCGCTGGGGCGACATGGATTACTACGGGCACGTCAATAACACCGTGTATTTCCGCTATTGCGAGCAGGCGCGCATTGAATGGATCGAACAGCTCGGATTCAGAGTAGATCCAAATTGCGGTACGGGGCCGGTCGTGATCAACGCCAGCTGCACCTTCCTGCTGCCGGTGAATTATCCGGCGACCGTGATCGTGAAGATGTATGCAGGCGAACCCGGCAGGAGCAGCGCGATGACCTGGTATGAGCTCTTCGTCGAGGGCGACGAGCGGCTCTATGCGGAAGGTGCGTCCAAGGTGGTGTGGATGGACATGGGCACGAACAAGTCGGTGCCGCTGCCGGAAGGACTGCGCGCTTCTCTCTGACGCATCATCGCCCGTCAGATCGGGTACAGTCCGGGGCGAATATGACACATTTTTGTGCGATCGCGCATGTCCTCATCCTGTCCGGAGCGGATCGGGAACGTCGAAGCGCGGGCGACCCCCGATACGCCGGTACGGTTCCGCGATCGCGCCGGGCCGGCCACCTGAACGCTGCGAATTCATAGGGAGATCCGATGATGCTGATGAACTGCGAGAAGTCCGTACTGCTGATCGTGGACGTGCAGGAGCGCCTCGCGCCGGCGATCGACGAGGGCGAGGCTATCGTGCGCAACTGCGTTTGGCTTGCCGGCGTCGCCGCGCGCATGGGGGTGCCGATGGTCGTCACGGAGCACTTCCCGGACAAGATCGGGGGCACTGTCGCCGAAGTGAAGGCTGCGGCCGTCGCTGCCGGGGCGCAGTTCGTCACCAAGGAGCATTTCTCGGCCGAGGCGGACGGATGCCTCAGGGGCACGGCCATCGACGACCGGCGGCAGGTCGTCGTGTGCGGAACGGAGGCTCATGTGTGCGTCCAGCAGACCGCGTTGGGGCTGCGCTGGGCCGGCCGCGACGTCTTTGTGGTGGCGGACGCCGCCGGCTCGCGGCGATCGAGCGATCGGGACCTGGCGTTCGCGCGCATGCGCGGTCACGGCATCGAGATCGTGTCGCGGGAAATGGTCGCCTTCGAGTGGCTGCGCCGAGGCGGTACCGAGCTCTTCCGCGGAGTGAACCGCGACTTCATCCGCTGATCGTTTCGGGGAACAGCGGCTCGTCGTCTGGCGTGCGCCATTGGCGCGGCATGTCGCATCATCTCCCTGTCGCTGCGATCTGCACCGCAATAAGGGGCGAGAAGCAGGTCGCAGAAGCTGTGGCGGCCGAAGGCTCCGAGCAGGATCAGGCGCCGCCCGTTCGCCCGCGCCGCTTCGCGTTTCGCGCTCGTGACGGCATTTACGACCACACCGTTTTCGGCCGGGGAAATCGGCAGGTGCCGCACATCGCTTCCGGCCCGCGGGCCTCTTCGGTTATGATCGCGCTTTCCCGCAGCAACGTTCCCATGACCAAATACGTCTTCGTTACCGGCGGTGTCGTGTCCTCTTTGGGCAAAGGCATTGCAGCGGCCTCGCTGGGGGCCATTCTCGAATCCCGCGGCATCAAGGTTACCCACCTCAAGCTGGATCCCTACATCAACGTCGATCCGGGCACGATGAGCCCGTTCCAGCACGGCGAGGTCTTCGTGACCGAGGACGGCGCCGAGACCGACCTCGATCTGGGCCACTACGAGCGCTTCACCAGCGCCCGCATGAGCAAGCGCAACAACTTCACCACCGGCCAGATCTACGAAGCGGTGATCAAGAAGGAGCGCCGCGGCGAATATCTCGGCAAGACGGTGCAGGTCATCCCGCACATCACCGACGAGATCAAGCAGTACATCAAGCGCGGCGCCGAAGGTGCCGACGTGGCGATCGTCGAGGTCGGTGGCACCGTGGGCGACATCGAGTCGCTGCCCTTCCTCGAGGCGATCCGCCAGATGGGGTTCGAGGAGGGCCGCAATGGCACCTGCTTCATCCACCTGACGCTGGTTCCGTACATCCCGACCGCGGGCGAACTGAAGACCAAGCCGACGCAGCATTCGGTGAAGGAGCTGCGCGAGATCGGCATCCAGCCCGACATTCTGCTGTGCCGCGCCGACCGTTCGATCCCCGCCGACGAGCGCCGCAAGATCGCGCTGTTCTGCAACGTGATGCACGAAGCGGTCATCGAGTGCCTCGACGCGAACTCGATCTACAAGATCCCCGGGCAGCTGCACGACCAGATGCTCGACGAAATCGTCTGCCACAAGCTCAACATCCTCGCGCGCGCGGCAGACCTGAGCGTGTGGGAAAAGCTCGTCCATGCGCTCGAGAACCCGAAGCAGACCGTTGACGTCGCCTTCGTGGGCAAGTACGTCGACCTGACCGAATCCTACAAGTCGCTCATCGAAGCGCTTAACCACGCCGGGATGCACACCGAGAGCAAGGTGACGATCCACTACCTCGACTCCGAGGATATCGAGCGCGACGGCTGCAAGGCGCTGGAAAAGATGGATGCCATCCTGGTGCCGGGCGGCTTCGGCAAGCGCGGCACCGAGGGCAAGATCGCCGCGATCCGCTACGCACGCGAGAACAAGGTTCCCTATCTGGGCATCTGCCTGGGCATGCAGCTCGCCGTCGTGGAGTTTGCCCGCGACGTTGCCGGCATGGCCGGTGCGCATTCGACCGAGTTCGAGCGCGATACGCAGTATCCGGTGATCGGCCTGATCACCGAATGGCAGGATCGCACCGGCAAGGTCGAAAAGCGCAGCGAAAGCTCCGATCTCGGCGGCACGATGCGCCTCGGCGCCCAGCTGTGCCACCTTGCCGACGGCTCGCTGGCGCGCGAGGTCTACGGTTCCGCCGACGTCGTCGAGCGTCACCGCCACCGCTACGAAGTGAACAACAAGCTGCTCTCGCAACTCGAAGAGAAGGGTCTGGTCGTCTCCGGCCGCGCTCCGGGCACCGACCTGTGCGAGATGATCGAACTGCCGGCCGACGTGCATCCGTGGTTCGTCGGCTGCCAGTTCCACCCGGAATTCACTTCCAACCCGCGCAAGGGACATCCGCTATTCACGGCCTACGTGAAGGCGGCGCTGGCGCGCAAGGCGGCCGCTGCGGCGGCCTGAGGGAGTCGCGATGAAACTCTGCGGATTCGAGGTCGGCCTCGACAAGCCGTTCTTCCTGATTGCCGGGCCGTGCGTGATCGAGTCGCGCGACATGGCCTTCGAAACGGCCGGCGCGCTGAAGGAGATCTGCGCCGAGCTGGCGATCCCCTTCATCTACAAGTCGTCGTACGACAAGGCCAACCGCAGTTCGGGCAAGTCCTACCGCGGTACGGGCATGGAGAAGGGGCTCGAGATCCTCGCCGACGTGCGCAAGCAGCTCGGCGTGCCGGTGCTGACCGACGTGCACGCGATCGAGGAAATCCCGGCCGTGGCGGCCGTCGTCGACGTGCTGCAGACCCCGGCCTTCCTGTGCCGCCAGACCGACTTCATCCATGCGGTCGCCGCCAGCGGCAAGCCGGTGAACATCAAGAAGGGGCAGTTCCTGGCCCCCGGCGACATGAAGAACGTCGTCGACAAGGCGCGCGAGGCCAACGGCGGTGCGGACACCATCATGGTGTGCGAACGCGGTGCATCGTTCGGTTACAACAATCTCGTGTCGGACATGCGCAGCCTTGCGATCATGCGCGAAACGGGCTGCCCGGTCGTGTTCGATGCGACCCATTCGGTGCAGCTGCCGGGCGGGCAGGGCACGGCCTCGGGCGGACAGCGCGAGTTCGTGCCGGTGCTGGCGCGCGCGGCCGTGGCGGTGGGCGTGGCGGGATTGTTCATGGAAACTCATCCCGATCCGGCGAAGGCCCTGTCGGACGGCCCGAATGCGTGGCCCCTGCCGAAGATGAAGGCGCTGCTGGCGACGCTGAAGGACATCGACAGCTTGGTGAAGCGCCACGGCTTCATGGAACTGGCCGTCTGAAGCGGCTGCCTGCGTTTCGATCAACCCATTTTTGACCCCTGGAAGGACAGGAATACCCATGAGTGCAATCGTTGATGTCATTGCCCGCGAAATTCTGGATTCGCGCGGCAACCCGACCGTCGAGGCGGACGTTCTGCTCGAATCCGGCGTGATGGGCCGCGCGGCGGTGCCGTCGGGCGCCTCGACCGGTTCGCGCGAAGCCATCGAACTGCGTGACGGCGACGCCGCGCGCTACCTGGGCAAGGGCGTCCTGCGTGCGGTCGAGAACGTCAACACCGAGATCTCGGAATCGATCATCGGCCTCGACGCCGAGGAACAGTCCTTCATCGACCGGACCCTGATCGAGCTCGACGGCACCGAGAACAAGTCGCGCCTCGGCGCCAACGCGATGCTGGCCGTGTCGATGGCCGTCGCGAAGGCTGCCGCCGAAGAGGCCGGCCTGCCGCTCTACCGCTACTTCGGTGGTTCGGGCCCGATGGCGATGCCGGTGCCAATGATGAACGTCATCAACGGCGGCGCGCATGCCAACAACAGCCTGGATATCCAGGAATGCATGATCATGCCCGTCGGCGCGACCAGCTTCCGTGAGGCGCTGCGTTGCGGCGCCGAGATCTTCCATCACCTGAAGAAGCTCACCGACAAGAAGGGCTACCCGACGACCGTCGGCGACGAGGGCGGTTTCGCGCCGAACGTCGGCAGCACCGAGGAAGCCCTTAACATGATCCAGGACGCGATCTCGGCCGCCGGTTACGAGCCGGGCCGCGAGGTGGTGCTGGCACTCGACTGCGCGGCGTCGGAGTTCTACAAGGACGGCAAGTACGTCCTCGCGGGCGAAGGCCTGACCCTGAGCTCGGAAGGCTTCGCCGACTATCTCGCGACGCTGGCCGACCGTTTCCCGATCGTGTCGATCGAGGACGGCATGGCGGAGAACGACTGGGCCGGCTGGAAGACGCTGACCGACAAGCTCGGCCGCAAGATCCAGCTCGTCGGCGACGACCTGTTCGTGACCAACACGAAGATCCTCGAGCAGGGCATCGACCAGGGCATCGCCAACTCGATCCTCATCAAGATCAACCAGATCGGCACGCTGTCGGAAACCTTCGCCGCAGTCGAGATGGCTAAGCGCGCTGGCTACACTGCTGTGATCTCGCACCGTTCGGGCGAGACCGAGGACTCGACGATCGCGGACATCGCGGTCGGCCTCAACGCGATGCAGATCAAGACCGGCTCGCTGTCGCGTTCCGACCGTATCTCGAAGTACAACCAGCTGCTGCGCATCGAGGAAGATCTCGGCGATACCGTCAGCTACCCGGGCCGTCGCGCCTTCTACAACCTGCGCGTGCGCTAAGCGTTCCGCGGTCGGCGGCGGCCCGCGAGGGCCGTCCGCATTGATTCGATGCACAAGGCCGGCGATGAATTCGCCGGCCTTCTTTTGATTACGAGCAGATTTTCATCCTTATGCGCTGGCCTCTGGTCATCCTCGTCCTGCTGGTGGCACTCCTGCAGTACCCGCTCTGGCTGGGCAAGGGCGGCTGGCTGCGGGTATGGGACGTGGACCGTCAGCTGCAGGAGCAGCGCGAGAAGAACCGCGCACTGGAACAGCGCAACGCGGGCCTGGAGGCCGAAGTGCGCGATTTGAAGTCCGGCAACGAAGCGATCGAGGAACGCGCACGCTTCGAGCTCGGGCTGACCAAGCCCGGCGAAGTCTTCGTTCACACCCCCCGGCAGAAGCCCTGACGGCGGCTCCCTCCGGGGCGTGCGGCCTGCTCAGAGCACTTCGGCGATCGCTTCCCGCTGCAGCAGCTCGCCCTCGAATTCCACGAGCTCGGGTCCGAGCGCATCACGCGCCGACACCATTCCTACGGGGCGACCGTTGTCCACGATGGGCACGTGGCGGAACCCGCCTTCGAACATCAGGTGCAATGCGTGGCCGAGCGGCATCTCGGGCGTTGCGGTCATCACGCGCGAGGTTATCACGCGGGCGATCGGCGTCGTCTGAGGATCCAGACCTGCGGCCAGCACTCTGACGAGGGCGTCGCGTTCGGTAAAGATGCCGATGAGATTGCCGCCTTCGGTGACCATGATCGATCCGACCTTGGCTTCGGCCATGAGGCGCGCGGCGTCGCTGACAGTGAGGTGGGCGGGACCCGTGAGGATGGGGCGGCCGGCGATGACCTCGTTGATCTTACGTGTATGCATGGTTCTGCTCCTGCCGAAGGTTTGATGAGATGCTTCCTGTCAGCGTCGGCGGGTGCAGCGCCGCCCCGGGTTGTGGGCGCCCGGGCCGCCTTGTTCAACTGTCCGCCAGGAGCGTCCTGGCGCCGTCGAATCTGGATCGGAAATAGGGGCTGTCGAGCCGTTCGACGCGCACGCGACCGCGGCTCGATGGCGCATGCACGAACTTGCCTTCGCCCATGTAGATGCCCATGTGGGAGTAAGGTCGGTTCATCGTGTTGAAGAATACGAGGTCGCCCGGCTGGAGCACCGCGAGGCTGACCGGCCGCGTTCGGTCGGCAATCTGCGCGGCATTGTGCGGCAGGCGGCGGCCGGAGATCTGCTCTACGACATAGGAAACCATGCCGCTGCAGTCGAGGCCCGCGTCGGGATTGCGGCCGCCGAAGCGGTAGCCGGTGTCGATCAGGCCCAGCGCGAAGATGACCATCTCGCGCGAATGCTCGGGGTCGTCGAGGACGAAATAGTCGGCGCTTGCGCGTCCGGAAGGGACGGTTGGTGCGGAGGAGACGTCGGGCCGCGGGGCCGGGACGCTGCCGCAGGCTGCGACCAAGGCTGCGATCGCAGATGCCGTCAGGGCATGAAGCAGCTTGCGGACGACCATGGAGCTCCCCTGCACATTATCCCCAAACGATAGGGAAATAGTCGTCGGGTGTCCAGCGGGGCCGAACGCGCGGACGTTTCCGCCCCGGGGTCAGAGCGAGGCCTTGCGGATGGCGCTGCAGGCCTGACTTTCGGGCAGTCCCGGTCTTTCGAGTACGGCCTGGTCTCCGCTGGCCGAGAGTACCGTATAACCGTCGGAATACTTTTCGCCGCTGGCCGACTTCTCGCCCGTGAGGGCGAAGATGCCGGCGCCCGTGCGCAGGCGCACGTGGCCTTCGAAGTACTCGACGGTGAATTGCTCTCCACCGGGGCAGGTGTAGCTGACGACCCGCGAACCGTCGCGGGTCCAGGCGGTGCCGGCGAGGGAACCCGCGCCAATGAGTAGTGCGGAAAGGGCTGCCAGTTGGCGATCGAGGCGCATTTAGTGTCTTATAGAAGCGTGCGGCGGGTGTGTGCCGCGTTAGTCCGTCAGTTCGATGGTGCCGCTGACGGTGACGATGATTTCGGTCTCGCCGGCTTCGACGGGCATGGGCGAGGCCTCTGCGGCGAATGCCGCCGCCGCGCGCGCCGCGGGGAAGGGGGGGCGGGGGCTGCCACCGTGGGCGACGGAGAGATGGCGAATCCGCCACGGCTTGTTCAGCGTGGCGGCGATGGCGCCGGCGCGCTCCTGAAAGGCGCGGATTGCGTCGGTGGCGGCGAGGTCGGCGGTGCTCTTGCGGGTTTCGGGCGAGGGCTGCAGGGTCAGGCCGGAAAGTGCGAGCGTTCCCTGGAGCTTGCCGACGAGTTCGGTGAGGGCGGGGAGGTCCCGGCTTTCGAGCTGGATGTCGGAGCGCATGCGCCAGCTTTCGATGCGCCGGCCTTCCTTGCCATAGACCGGAAAGGTGGCCGTGCCGGCAGACTTCGCCTTCACCGTTGCCTGGGCGCGCGCCTGTTCGAGTGCCGCCGCAATGGCGCTGTTGACCTTGCGCGCGAGCGCGCCGGGATTGCGGTCGTCCGCCTCGAAATAAAGGGTTGCGATGGCGAGGTCGTTGGGTGCCGCGCGGCGGGCGTCGGCCGACAGCTCGACCGTGGTGGCCCCGCTGTCCGCTTTCGGTTCGGTTGCGTGGCTCGCCGTGGAGGCGAGCAGCGGAAGCGCCAAGATCAGCAGGCAGCGTTGCAGGGCCGTAGGTATGTGCATATTCCGTTCGGAAGGCATCAAGGCGCGCAGTGTAACGCGACGGCGTACAGCGGCAAGCGTTCAGCGCACACGTGTTGTAATTGTGTGTAAAGCGATGGCGGCTGCAGTGCAGCCGACCGGGGGGATTGCCGCGATGGGTCGCCTAGAGCACCAGGTCGCCGTGGGAGAGGGCGAGCTGTCCGACGTTGATTGCGAACTCGGGCTTCGCGTCGGCGTCGACGTTGCCGTACAGGATGCCGCCGGCGAACTGGAGCTGGCCTGGTGCATAGAAGGCCGACCCGGCGGCGACGAAGGTGGCGTCGAAGGCGTCGTTTTCCGCGGTAAGGAGGTTCGCGTCGATGAGGGACAGGTCGAGGAGGTCTTCGCCGATCGCGAAGTCCGAGATCATGTCGGCTTTACGGGCAGTCGCACTGGTATCGGAGATGGCGTCGAAGCGGAAGACGTCGTGGCCGGCGCCGCCGCTGAGGATGTCGCGCCCCCCCGCGCCGATCAGGGTGTCGTCGCCGCTGCGGCCGTCGAGGGTGTTGAGTCCGGCGTTGCCGACGATGACGTTGTTGCCGTCGTTGCCGGCGCCGTTCGCGCGCGCGCGGCCGGTGAGGGTGAGGTGTTCGAGGTCGGCGCCGAGGGCAAAGGAGACGGTGCTGCGCACCGTGTCGATGCCGCCGAGCAGGCCGTTCGATTCGATCACGATGTCATTGCGGTTGTCGACGACATAGGTGTCGTCGCCGTTGCCGCCGGCGAGGCGGTCGGCACTCCGGCCGCCGTCGAGCAGGTCGTGGCCGAAGCCGCCGTCGAGCGAATCCGCGCCGCCGAGGCCGAACAGCTGGTCGTCGGCGTCGGTACCGGTGAGGACGTTGGCGCGGCCGGTGCCCGAGACCGTGATCCCGGCAACGGGCGCAGCACGCTGACCGCCGATGAGTTCGTTGGCGCTTCGGGTGACGTCATTGGCGAAGCGGAAGTATTCGGTGCCGGTGATGGTGTCGACCCCGGTCGACTGGTTTTGGAACGTGAAGATTCCGGTGGCGGCGTCGTAGATGATCGCGTAGCTGCCGAGGTCCGCGCCCAAGGTGGCCCAGTCGATACCCGTGCCGCCGTCGAGGTGGTCGTTGCCGCCACCGCCGAGGAGCTCGTCGTCGCCGCTTTGGCCGTAGATGGTGTCGTTGCCGCCGCCGCCGTCGAGACGGTTCGCGAGGGTGTTGCCGCTGATCGAATCGGAGCCGTCGCCGCAGACGACGTTCTCGATGTCCGTCGAGTATGCGACGGCGATGTTGTTGGTCATGTCGTTGCAGGAGCTGTAGGCTCCCGGCGCGATATCGACTGTGCTGCCCGACGACCAGCCGCTGAGGTTGAGGGTGTCGTTTCCGCCTGCGTCGTAGAGGATGAGGACAGGATGGGCGTTGCGCGCGAAATCGAGGATCTCCGCCATCGCGCCGCTGACATTTGAGCCGAAGCCGTAGGTGGTGTCGCCGGGACGGGTCGTACGGTCGGCGCCATATATGCTCTGGATCGCCAGTACGTCGTCGAGCATGGGGGTTTGGGGCTGATAGAGCCGGCCGTCGGAGCCGACCCAGTCGGCCCATGCGACCTGGCCGGTTCCGGCCGACCATGAGCCGTAGGACGGACCGAAGTAGGACATGACGGACAGGACCGTGCTGTCCTGGTAGCTCGTCGGCTCGGGCGCGTAGCCGTTGTAGTCGCCCATGTGGTCCAGACCCAGGGCGTGGCCGACCTCATGGACATAGGTCAGGTAGCCATAGCTGCCGACCTCGGGGTCGGCCAGGGAGGCGTCGCCGGACCTGAACCAGACGCTTCCGTAGGACGGGAAGTAGGCGTGGGCGTAGTCGGCGTTGAGGGTGAGTCCGAATTCGACGTCGGACGCGGAGCCCGATACTTCCGCGAACGACGGGGCGATCAGTTCGTCCCACGAGGCGAGCGCCACTTCGGCGTACGCCTGCTGGGTTGCGTCCAGCGGCCGGAAGGAGCTGCCTTCGTCGGTCCAGAACAGGTCGGCGGCGATGACCGGGAAGGCGTAGGTGATGGTGCTGCCGACCCAGTGGAAGCCCGAATCGAGCTGGTCGATGATCTGCTGCGTCGAGAGTGATGCCAGCGCCATGTGCGCCTCCGTGTCCGTACAGGATGGTTAGCCGGACAGGCGAATCGTTCATGGCGTCGCAGGGGCGACGCGCAGCGCCCCGGCTGCCTTCCGTCGGAGTGGAATTTTACAGGCAATCCGTGCGGGAATCCTCTCCGTAGTTTCCGTTTGCACCCGGTTGCGGGGTACGTCAGCTGTCGAGCGCGGCGTGAAGTTCCGCTGTCGCCGCCTTCATGTCTTCGATGAGGGGTAGATAGGGTTCGCCGAGCTCGGCGCGGGCCTGCGCGGCGGCGTCGAAATCCTTTTTCATCCACTCGAAATGTCCGCCGGCCATGACGTTGCCGATGTAGACGATGTCGGTGAGGTTGCGCGGATATTCGGGCATGGGGCGGGGGTGATCGTGGTCGCGCGTGGCGATGGCGATTTCTTCGGGGATGCCGAGGGCGAAGAGGAGCGACTCGCCAATGCTCTCGTGCCACTGGTAGACAAGGTGCTTGACGGTATCCGGCCGTTGACGCAATTCGTCGTACTGCGAGGCGCGATAGAGCATGTAGCTGGCGCCCAGGTCATGCACCAAGCCGGCGAACAGCGCCTGCTCGGCGGTTACGCGACCGAACTTGCGCGCGAGAACGGAACAGGCGGCAGCGGTGGTCACGGAATGCGTCCACAGCCGTCGGGATATGCCGTCAAAGTCGGTGAGGTCCTTCGCCAGCAGAAGTTGCTTCATCGCGATGCCGAGCGCGAGGGAACGTACCGACTTCGTGCCGATGCGCATGATCGCGGATTGCAGATCCTTGCACGGCGCGCCGTCGCGGCGGTTGAGCACGGAGTTGGCAACGCTCAGCAGGCGGCTGCTGATCATGGGGTCGAGACTTACGGCGGTGCTGATCTTCTCGATCGGAGCATCCGGGTCGTCGAGCAGCTCGCGCAGGCGGATGGTGACGTCGAAACAGGTCGGGAAGACCAGTTTGCGCGACATCTCGCTGGCGATGTCTTCCAGCATCTGGAAACGCTGGGCCTTCAGTGCATCGCCGGTCTTGTCTTCTTCGGGTGTGGTGGACATTGCAGGTAGTGCGGGGGCGGGGTAGTTTGTCGAGCGTCCGCGATCGGCAATCGTCTTCGGGTGGGAGCTGGATCGACCGTCGCGGACGATTCGGAATTATGGACTTCGAATGAGACGTAGGTCCGTGACGAATTCCTGCGCGTCGCCGATGGCGATTTTCGCAAAGGACGGGTGCAAGGGGTTGAGGAGGTAGTTCGTTTCCGACGGGATCACCGCACTGGGAACGGCGAGCACGGCGGCGGAATTGCCCTTCGCCCAGTCGCTGCCGAGACCCTGCAGGTGTTCGCGCGCCGCGAGCCTGCGCCAGTCGCCGGGTAACTCGTCCACGGCGATACGGTCGATGCGCAGGCCGCTCGGGAATCTTGCCGGAATGACCACGTAGCGGGCGCGCAAGGGTTCGTCCTGCACGAGCATTTCGAGCATGGCCAAGGACTGTGTCGCAGCGGTATACACCATCGGGACGCCTTTGCGATTCCAGCGTCCGCCGTACAAGCGCGCGCCTTCGCCCGAGAATGCCGAATCCGCAAAGCGCGCTGTCACCAGACGCCACACCGTGAGCATCAGGCGAATACGCCGTGCTCGATACGGCCGAGGGTGTCCAGCACGCTCTCGGCACCGATATCCGTGTCCATGAGCGACAGCGGCACCGCAGTGCCGAGGGCCGTGTTGGGCGACTTCAGCCAGTGCATGGCAAGGTCCGGATCCTCGAAGACCTCCTGGGCGCGCTCGGCGACTCGCGCGAGGCGTACCAGCTTGGCGGATTCCTCGCTGTTGAGGGTGCCTTCCTTCTTGCGCCGCGCCAAGGTCCGCTCCGGAATGCCCAAGGCTTCGGCAAGTTCGGCCTGCGTGACGTGCAGCGTCTTCGTCGCCGAATCGACGGCGGCCGAGGAAATGCCGCGGCGGATGACGGATACCCAGTCGAGCGCCGTCCGCGGCCTTGCATGCAGCACGCCCTGGCCGCCGAGCACGGATTCGATCGAAAGCGAGGGGGTGGGCGGAAGGGCCGCGACAGGGGGACTCATGGGGAACTCCATTGGTGCCATCTGGCTTCAATTATAGGCAAATTTGGCGGGCGTAGGTGTTCAGAGTGGCTTGTCCGGTATTGTCGAGAGCACCTGATCGAGGAAATCGCGCAAGGGCATGCGAAAGCCGGCGGCGTTGGGGTGACCGCCGCCGCCGTAATGTTCGGCGATGCGCGCGACGTTCACGACGTTGCAGCCGCGTAGCGATGCCTTCACGAAGCCGTCGCCGGCGAGCTGCCAGACGAGGCCGAAGGTGCGCGAGCGTTCGGCGAGCCGTCCGCCTAGTTCGGACGCGAATACGGCGCTGGCGTTGATTGCCAGGCCGCCGACCCGCTCGTCGTGCGGGGAGACCGCGGCGCCCGGCGCGATGGTGGACTGCAAGCCCACGGGCATCACCAGCGCACTTGCCGCGAGCCGATCGACCTCGATGGCGAGGAAGCGGTCGACGGCTTCGCCTTCGTCGAGCAGGGCACGGTGGGCGGGGGACGTCGCATCCTCGCTTGCGCGCACGATCGGATCCCAGGTCGGGAAGGCGAAGTCGCGCATGCGCAGTGCGCGGCAGAAGGGGCGCGTGCCGGGGAGCCGGAAGCGCCACATGTCCTGGTCTTCGATGTGTGCGAGCGCTGCTGGGACGGCCGTATCGGGGTGGAAATGTGCCCATGCGAGCCGGGCGCCGGAGCGTTCGAGATCGAAGATCACCGTCAGCTTGCGGGCGGGATCGTGATGGCGTGCGCCGCTGCTCCCTTCGTCGGCGTGCAGCAGCTCCGCCCACGCCGCGTGGGCGCTGGCATGGTGATCGATCAGGCAGACCGAGCGGGCCCGCGCGGCCATGCGCTCGAGTTCTGCGCGGGGAAACGAGAAATCGAGGATGAAGACGTCGCGCCCGGCGACGTCTTCGACCTGCCAGGCGTTTCCGTAGTGCACCGGCAGGTAGCGTGCGGCATCGCCCAGGCGGCGCCAGGCGGCGTAGGCCGCGCCGAAGCCGTCGAGGCAGTCGGCGTGGTAGTAGATGGTGGCGGGTGTGGTCATGGTCCGTTCCATCATGCCACAGGGCGGGTGGAACGGACCGTCGGCGGCCGGTGGTCCGGAGCGGCCGCGACGGGCTTCAGGACGCGCTTCGCACAAGTGCCGCCAGCCGCTCCAGCCCGACATCGGCCTGCTCCGCGGTTGCATGGCTGAAATTGAGCCGCAGCTGGCCGCAGGCCTCGACCTCGTATGGCAGGAAGGGCTCGCCCGGCATGAAGGCGACGTTCGCTGCGATGGCCTTCGGCAGGAGCGTGCGGGTGTCGATCTGCTGCTTCAGGGTCAGCCAGAAGAAGAGGCCGCCGGGGGGCGTGCGCCACGTGGCGATGTCGCCGAAATGTCGGCGGAGGGCCTGTTCGAACGCATCGCGGCGGACGCGATAGCTCGCGACGAGGGCGTCGATGCGCGCTTGGCGCGCGGGATCGTTGAGCTGCTGCAGCACCACCCACTGGCTGACACGGTTGCTGTGCAGATCGGCAGCCTGCTTGAGGCGCGTCAGGAATGGGAGCAGTTCGGGCGAGGCGACGAGGTAGCCCAGCCTCAGTCCGGGAGCGAGGCTCTTGGAAAAGGAGCCCTGGTAGATCCATGGCGTGTGCCGCAGCCCGGCGCACAGCGGCGTGCGTTCGCAGGGATCGTAGGCGAGGTCGCGGTAGGGGTCATCCTCGAACACGGGGATCCGCGCTTCGTCGAGGCTGGCGGCCAGCGCGGCGCGTTGCGCGGCGTCGAGGCAGCGTCCGCTCGGATTCTGGAAGGTGGGGATGACGTAGGCGAACGCGGGCTTCTCTTGCACGAAGGATGCCGTATCGGGTGCCTCGGCGTCGTAGGCGAGCAGACGTGCGCCGAAGAAGCGGAACACCTGCAGGGCCGCGAGGTAGGTCGGGGACTCCACTGCAACCGGGGTCTGCGGATCGATGAACAGTTTCGCGACGAGGTCGATGCCCTGCTGCGACCCGGAGACGATCAGGACCTGATCGGCCGTGCACTCCAGGCCCCGCGTGCGCAAGTCAGCGGCGATCCATTCGCGCAGCGGGCGCTCCCCCTCGCTGGGACCGTACTGCAGCGCATTCTGCGGCATGGTGTCGAGGGACAGCCGCGGAAAACTGTCGCCGGAGGGCAGGCCGCCAGCGAACGAGATCATGCCCGGCCGATCGACGACGGCGAGGATTTCGCGGATCGGCGATGCGTGCAGGTCGCGGGTGCGGGTGGAAAATGTGGGGAGGGCGGATAGCTGGGCGGTCATCGTGGCGTCCGGTGAAATGTCAACAAGCTTGACCTATGGACAAGGTAATGGTTCGCCTTCTAGCATGTCAATATGGTTGACCAAAATTTCTCCTGCGACCACTCCGCGCCCGCTTCCGATGAAGCCAGGCTGCGCACTGCGATCGAGCTGCTGTACTTCGGCTATCGCGCCTTCACCGCGCCACCGGATCGCATCCTCGAAGAGCGCGGCCTCGGACGGGTGCATCACCGCATCCTGTATTTCGTCGGCCGCAATCCGCACGTTTCGGTGAATGCCTTGCTGGGCGTGCTGGGCGTGAGCAAGCAGGCCCTGAATGCACCATTGCGGCAACTGGTCGAGATGGGGCTGGTCGCGACGGACACCGCCGCGCACGACCGGCGCGTCCGTCAGTTGCGGCTCACCGCAGCGGGCGAGGCACTGGAAGCACGCCTCACCGGCGCCCAGATGGTCCAGCTGGAGGCCGCGTTTGCGCAGGCAGGCGCCGGGGCCGAGGCGGGGTGGCACGCGGTCATGGAATGCCTCGTCGGCGGGGGAAGATAGCCGGCTTCTCGCGGCGGATGCGGCGGACACGTGCGCGGGGTGATAATTGTCCGCAATGCGACGCAGCCCGGGGGCGTCGTCGTCAAGCGAACCGTGCCGCGGACGTACGGACAATCTAGGGGCAAAGGATTTGCACAGGCTGCGGAGCCGGATTTTCCCGGCGCTGGTCGCGCACGGCGGCGGTGACTGGTTGCTGACGCTGACTGCGGCCGGCTTGCGGGCGGACTTGGTCGCCGGGCTGCTCGGTGCGCTGCTGGTTCTGCCGCAAGGGGTGGCCTTCGCGCGCCTAGCGGGTCTGCCGCCCGAGTACGGAATCTATACGGCGATCGTTCCGTGCATCGTGGCGGCACTGTTCGGTTCGAGCCGCCACGTGATGTCCGGCCCCACAAACGCCAACTCGCTCGCGCTCTTCGCGATGCTGTCGCCGCTGGCGCTGCCGGGCTCGCCGGACTATCTGCGGCTCGTGCTGACGGCCACCTTCATGGTCGGCGTGATGCAGTTCCTGATCGCCCGTTTTCGCCTCGGTTCACTCGCCAACTTCATTTCGCCGTCGGTGCTGCTCGGCTTCATGTCGGGCGCGGCGTGCCTGATCGGCTACCGCGCGATGCTGGATCTGTGGGAGCTGGCGCGATCGGGCGGCGTGCTTGCCGCAGGGGAACCGCTCGTCGCGCTCGTGACCGTCGCCACGACGCTGGTCGTCGTCCGCTACCGTCGGCGCTGGCCGGCGATGCTGCTGGGCCTGGCGGCCGGCTATGCGCTCGGCGAGGGCTGGCAGGTGCAGACAGGTCAGCGCATCGAGCGGCTCGGTGCGCTGACGTCGGCGGTTCCTCCCCTGAGCATGCCGGATCTTTCGCCGGCAACGCTCGCGCAGCTGTCGGGAATTGCGCTGTCGCTGACGATCGTTGCGCTGGGGCAATCGATCTCGATTGCGAAGGCGCTCGCGGAACGCTCGGGACAGCATATCGACGTCAATCGCGAATTCTTCGGGCAGGGGCTGTCGAACATCGCCGGCAGCTTCTTTTCGTCCTACCTCTCCTGCGGCTCGTTGAACCGCTCGCTGCCGAACCTCGAGGCTGGTGCGCGGACGCCCCTCGCGGCGGTGTTTTCGAGCCTCCTCCTGCTGCTTCTGGTCCTTGCCGGGGCGGATCTGCTCGCCGGCATCCCGATGTCGGCGATCGCGGCATTGCTCCTGTATGTCGCGTGGTCACTGATCAACGTGCCGAAGATCGTCGAGATCGCGGGTTTCAGCCGGCAGGAGGCGGTCTGCCTCGGTGCGACGTGGGTCGCGATGCTGCTCATCCCGATCGAGTTCGCGATCCTCATCGGAGTGGGGCTGTCGCTGATCTTTTACCTTCATCACACGTCCCGGCCGGTGATGCGGGTATTGGTGCCGCATGGTCCGGAGCGGCGCTTCACGCCCGTCGAGGACGTCCCAGGCGAGGCGGCGGAGTGCCCGCAGCTGAAGCTGGTGCGCATGGAGGGTGACGTGTACTTCGGGGCGGCGCAGTACGTAGGGGATGTGCTGAAGGAGTTCCGCGAGCGCCATCCGGGGCAGAAGCACCTGCTAGTGATGGCCAAGAGCATGAATTTCGTGGATCTCGCCGGCGAGCAGCTGTGGGCGCGCGAGTTCCGCACGCGGGCGGAGGCGGGCGGCGGACTGTACTTCCACCGGCCGCGACCGCGGGTGCTCGACGCGTGGCGACGCAGCGGGCTGCACGACAGCCTGCGTGGCGGGGGGCACATCTTCGCGAGCAAGGCCGAAGCCCTGGCGCGCATCGTCCCCGCGCTCGACCCGAAGGTATGCGCGCATTGCCGGGTGCGGATCTTCCGCGAGTGCCGGGGGATGCCCGGGGCGCCGGCGGAGGAAGGGAGCCGGGGCGGATGAGCGCTCCCGGCAGTGATGGTTCCGGCCGGTCAGGCCGTCTGGGCCTTCGGCAGGCCCCGGACTTCGGGCCAGGTGCCGCCGAGTAGTTGCGTGAGCTCGGCAGCGAATTTGTGCACTGCCGCGGCCGAACGCGCCCGCGAGACTGGCACGAAGCTGATCGCGCCCTTGCATAACTCCCAGAAAACGCCCGCGGCGGAGGAGATCGTCGCGAAGTTCGTGGCGATTAAAAGGGCCGGTGCGGTCGTCGCCAAGCTTGCAGTGATGCTGCTCGGGCTTGAGGATGTGCTGAACGTACTGCAGCGTTCGCTCGCCGGAAAGTAAGTTCCGCGTCGAGGGGCGGCGGCGTAAAATCCCGCTCCCCAGTTCGAGCCTCATCGGGCCAGCTTGTGTGCGGTCGGATGCGGCTTGCGCATTTCCCCGGATCCCTGATGAATTTCGATACCGCAGGCTGGATCGTCGCCGGTCTTGCCGTGCTGCTCACCGGCGTCTCCAAGTCCGGCCTTGGCGGCGCCTTTGGTGGCCTGGCCGTACCTTTCATGGCGCTGTGGATCACGCCTGCCCAGGCCGCGGCGGTGATGCTGCCATTACTCGTGTTCATCGACTGGATCGGGATCCGGGCGTACTGGCGCAGGTGGTCGAGCGAGGAAATCCGCCTGCTGCTGCCCGCCGCCGCGCTTGGCATGCTCGTCGGGGCGGTGGTGTTCGGCTGGATGCCGGAAAAGGCGGTGAAGGGCTGCGTCGGCGCGATCGCCGTGCTGTTCGCGCTCGACCGGATCTTCGGGCTGCGCGCGCGGCTCAAGCTTTCGGGGCCGCCGGGGAAGGGCGCGGGGCTGTTTTGGGGCGCTGTGTCGGGCTTCACCAGCACGATTGCGCACGCCGGTTCGCCGCCGCTGCTCGTGTATCTGCTGAACCGCGGGCTCGCGAAGGACACCTTCGTCGCGACCACGGTGATCTACTTCACTGTGGTCAACGCCGTGAAGATCGTGCCCTATGCGGCGCTGGGGCTGTTCACGTGGGAATCGCTGAAAATGTCGCTGCTGCTCGCGCCGATCGCTCCCGTGGGTGTGTGGATCGGCCTCAAGGCGCTGAAGCGCATCCCGGAGCGGGCATTCTTCGTGTTCGCGACAGCGATGCTGGGGCTTTCGGGCGTGAAGCTGCTGTGGGATGTGTTCGCGTGAGCCTCAGCCCAGTTGCGGCTGCAACATCCAGATCACGGCGCTCACCGAGAAGAACGCACTATTGGTGGCGGCCATCAGCGCGGCGGCGGGGAGTCGACGGGATCACACCCATCGCGGCCCATTCGCGGCTGAAGCCCTCCCACAGAGGACATCCGTGCGCGGGACGGCAGGGACACGGCGGCTGGCTCCGCGCGGTTACAATCCGGCCGCAACCATAACAACATCCCACGGTTCGGCGATTTCCATCCGCCCCGCGGCTCCCGACAGGATCCACCCCGCATGAACGCCCCCGCCGCCGCCCATCCGATACGCGGCATCCTCTACCTGATGGGCGCGCTCGCGCTCTTCGCGCTGCTCGACACGGTCTCCAAGACGCTCGCCTCGCGCCATCCCGTCGCGGTCGTCGTCTGGGGACGTTACTTCGCGCAATTCCTGATCACGCTGGTGGTGTTCCTCCCGCGTTACGGCACGAGTCTTTTCAAGAGCGCCCGTCCTGGCCTGCAGCTTGTGCGCGGGTTCACGCTCGTCGGCACGACCGGAGCGGTCATTGCTGCCTTCCAGCACATGCCGCTCGCCGAAGTCACTGCGCTCGTGTTCGTCACGCCCTTCCTCGTGATGATCCTGGCGGTGAGTTTCCTCGGCGAGAAGATGCCCGCCTGGCGCTGGATTCCGGTCATCGTCGGCTTCTCGGGTGTGCTGCTGATCGCCCGCCCGTCCAGTAGCGCCTTCAACGTCGGGGTGGTGTACGTCCTGCTCGGGGCAGTGTGCTACGCGGTTTATCAGGTGCTGACGCGCAAGCTGAGCGCTGTCGACCGCTCCGTGACCCAGCTTTCCTTGACCGCCCTCATCGGCGCCGCGACCATGTGCGTGCTGGTGCCCAAGTACTGGGTCCCCGGCGCGCTGAACCTGCGCGACTGGCTGCTGATCGGTTCCCTAGGATTGCTCGCCGCCGGCGGGCATCTGCTGATGATCATGGCGCTGCGCGCGGCGCCGGCGACGACATTAAGTCCCTTCACCTATGCCCAGCTGGCGTGGGCCACGCTGCTGGGGTGGCTGGTGTTCGGTGATTTCCCGGATCGGCTTTCGCTCATCGGGATGGCGATCATCGTGGCGTCTGGGGTGGTGGTGGCGTATTCGGAACGGTTCAGTCGCAAGAGCTGAATCGCCGCGTTTGCGTTGTCGGTTGGCGACCGGGCGTCCCGCAATAAATGCCTGGCGGTACCATTAGTAAAAAAAAGCGCGCCGGAAAGCTGCCCCGACGCGCTTGGGTTAATGATGATCAGGAGGCCACTCGGGGCCATCGGCCCCGAGTGGCCTCGCTTTCAATTAGCTGATGAGGAAGTCCGACGCTGCCAGCGATCCGGTATCCGACAGCGTGGCGAACTGCACCATCGCGCCTGCGCCGCTGCCGTCCTGGTCGTAATACAGGCCTCCCGTGTTGCTGTTGTAGATCAGGAAGTCGTTCGCATCGGCAGCACCCGTCGTGCTGACGCCGTCGATGGTGATGAACGACTGCCCGAGGTTCGCGCCGGAGAGCGAACCGAAGACCGACGTGGCCAACTGGATCTTGTCCGCGCCCGACATGAAGTCGCCGAGCGTGTCCACGTTGCTCACCCCATTGAGCGCGTCGTCGAATCGGAACACGTCCGCCCCGGCCGCGCCCATCAGCAGGTTGCTGCCCGCGTTGCCGTTGATCACGTTGCCGAGCTCGTTGCCGGTGGCGGCGAGGTTGGAAGAGCCCGACAGGGTCAGGTTCTCGACGTTCGCGCCGAGGGTGTAGCTCACGCTCGAGACGACGGTGTCGTTGCCCTGTCCGGCCACTTCGACGACGACGTCGCCGGCGTTGTCGACGACGTAGATGTCATCGCCGTAGATGCCGGCCATGGTGTCGGCACCGGCGCCACCGTCGAGGGTGTCGTTGTAGCCGTACGGGCCGTTGATCGTGATCTGGTTGTCGAGCGCATTGCCCACGGCGCTGAGCGAGCCGTACCAGCTGTTGTGCTCGAGATTCTCGACGTTGTCGCCGAGCGTGTAGCTCGAGAGCGTCGTGACCACCTTGTCGATGCCGGCGCCCGCTGCCTCGACGATGGTGTTGCCGGCGTTGCTGACCGTATAGGTATTGTCGCCGGCGTTGCCGGTCACGGTGATGCCGCCCGCGGTCAGCACTGCGTTTTCGACGTTGGCGTCGAGCGTGTAGCTCACGCCGGTCACGACCGTGTCGATGCCGCCCTCGACGGCTTCGACAATGCGGTTGCTGCCATCGAAGATCGTGAAGGTGTTGTTCAGGGCGTTGCCGGTGCCGGTGAGGCCGCTGGCCTTGAGCGTCAGGTTCTCGACGTTGTCCCCCAGCGTGTAGCTCACGCTCGAGACGACGGTGTCGTTGCCCTGTCCGGCCACTTCGACGACGACGTCGCCGGCGTTGTCGACGACGTAGATGTCATCGCCGTAGATGCCGGCCATGGTGTCGGCACCGGCGCCACCGTCGAGGGTGTCGTTGTAGCCGTACGGGCCGTTGATCGTGATCTGGTTGTCGAGCGCATTGCCCACGGCGCTGAGCGAGCCGTACCAGCTGTTGTGCTCGAGATTCTCGACGTTGTCGCCGAGCGTGTAGCTCGAGAGCGTCGTGACCACCTTGTCGATGCCGGCGCCCGCTGCCTCGACGATGGTGTTGCCGGCGTTGCTGACCGTATAGGTATTGTCGCCGGCGTTGCCGGTCACGGTGATGCCGCCCGCGGTCAGCACTGCGTTTTCGACGTTGGCGTCGAGCGTGTAGCTCACGCCGGTCACGACCGTGTCGATGCCGCCCTCGACGGCTTCGACAATGCGGTTGCTGCCATCGAAGATCGTGAAGGTGTTGTTCAGGGCGTTGCCGGTGCCGGTGAGGCCGCTGGCCTTGAGCGTCAGGTTCTCGACGTTGTCCCCCAGCGTGTAGCTCACGCTCGAGACGACGGTGTCGTTGCCCTGTCCGGCCACTTCGACGACGACGTCGCCGGCGTTGTCGACGACGTAGATGTCATCGCCGTAGATGCCGGCCATGGTGTCGGCACCGGCGCCACCGTCGAGGGTGTCGTTGTAGCCGTACGGGCCGTTGATCGTGATCTGGTTGTCGAGCGCATTGCCCACGGCGCTGAGCGAGCCGTACCAGCTGTTGTGCTCGAGATTCTCGACGTTGTCGCCGAGCGTGTAGCTCGAGAGCGTCGTGACCACCTTGTCGGTTCCTTCGTTCGCGAACTCGATGACTTTGTCGCCGGCATTGTCCACGTAGAACGTGTCGTTGCCAGTGCCGCCCAGCATCGTGTCGGCGCTCGCCAAGCCGTCGATTGTGTCGTTGCCGGCGCCGCCGGCGAGGAGGTCGGCTGCCGCCGTGCCGACGATGTAGTTGTCGTTGGCATCGCCGCGTTGGTTGGCGACGATTTCGGATGTCGCGCTCGTCACGCTCTCCTGCGTGCCGAAGCCGTCCGTGTAACTGACCGCGACGCGGAAGTACTGGCCGACATTGGCGGGGGTGAGGGCGAGGCTCGACCCGGTCGCGCCGGTTACGGTCGTCCACGATGCGCCGTCAGTCGATACTTCCCACTGGTATCCCAGGGTTCCGACTCCGTCAGCGTCGGCCAGGCTGGTGGTGTTGGCGGTCAGCGTCTGATTCTGCGCTGCCAGCCCGTCGATGGTGACGACGCCGGTCGGAGTGCTGTTGACGTTGATGACCGCGGCGGTCCCTTCGCTCGAGATCTGCTCGAGCGTCCCGAAACCGTCGGTGTAGCTGGCGGTGACCGTGATGACCTTGCCGACCTGCGCCTGGCCGATGATGAAAGTGTCGCTCGTCGCGCCGTCGATGACGGCGCCGTCCGCGCTCCACTGGTAGCTGATGGTGCCCAAGCCGTCTGCGTCGAACAAGGTGTTGGTAGCAGTCAGGGTGCTGCCGCGCGCGGCCTCGCCGCTGATGATGACTTCGCCGTCGGCGAGGTTGTTCGTGCCCAGGTTCATCGCGACGTCGGCGAACACCAGGCGTTCGACGCCCGTCAGCGTATCCGTGCCGTCAGTGCCGCCGGCCGTATTGACGATGGTGTAGGCGCCCGTGCCGGTCTGAGTGATCGTGTAGTCGAAGCGATTCCCGGTGAGGATGGCGGTGTCGGTGCCGGCGCCGCCGTCCAACTTGTCGTTCCCGCTTTCGCCTTGCAGGACGTCGTCGCCGCCGCCCCCGAGCAGCGTGTCGTTGCCGAGCCCGCCATACAGCGTGTCGTTGCCGAGGCCGCCATTGAGGGTATTCGCGACGTCATTCCCCTTGAGGATGTTCGCGATGTCGTTTCCGGTGCCGCTCGTCGCCGTGCCGGTCAGGGTGAGGTTCTCGATGAACTTCCGATCCACGCTGCCTGCCAGACTGTAGCTGACCGAGCTGATGACCGTGTCGGTTCCTTGGTTTGCCGTGGTCGCCTCGTACACCAGGTCGGTCGACGAGTCGACGAAGTAAGTGTCGTTACCATTCCCGCCGTACATCGAGTCGCTGCCGGTGCCCCCCACCAGGGTGTCGTCGCCGTAGCCGCCGTAGAGCTTGTCGTTGCCGGAGCCGCCGTCGAGATAGTCATTGCCGATGTAGGTGGAATTGACATCGTCGCCGTACAGGACGTCGTTGCCGCCGCCGCCCTGCAGGGTGTCGTTGCCTTGCAGCCCCTTCACGGTATCGGCTGCGTTCGTGCCGTTGATGATGTCGTTACCGATCGTGCCGTTCTTGCTGGCCATGCTTTCGAGTCCTTTCCGAAGGTTGGTGATGCAATGGTGTGAGCGCGACTGGGGCCGACCGATCGCAACAGCCGGATGCGCCGGCGATCAGCCGGGACTAAGGGACAGACTCAGGGGATGGGCCTTCGGACGCTCGCAACGGATGGCGTAAGGCCAAGTGCGCCGCAGGATTCCGACCCTGACAGCGATCGGATTCTGTCCCGAGGCGGCACAGAACCTCCCCCCGAGGTGCCCCCGTCTGGTGTCTTTTTATCTTGTTGATTCAGTCACTGTTGGAGGTGCTGCAAGTCGGCGGATGTTACGCAATGTGACTGGAAATGACAAATGTGTTTGCCAACGTCGTATGCGAAAGATGTTGTGAAATTTTGACTTGCAGTACGGATGCATCGACGGAATGCGTTCGAATCTGCCGCATCATCGACGCGCCAGTGTTCCGACGTGGCGGCACGCGTCGTGACCGCGGGTGCGCCGGCGGGATGTCGTTCGCGAGCGGACGCAGCAGCGCGTCCCGGCTCGTGCTGCCTCAGGGCCGTATCGAACTGCGCATTGCGCGCGTTGGTGAAGCGGCCGGCGTAATTGCAGGGGCCTCAGCAGCAGAACAGCGCCCCAGGCGTGATGGGGCGCGGAGCAGGGCGAAGAAGCGTTCGACTTCGGGCCCGCTCATGAGACGTGCGGGGCGATCGTGCTGAAGACGACGTCATGGCGCAGGGGCCGCGCGGGGGCGCGTTGACGTTCAGTGTGACGGGGTCGGGTGTGTTGGGCGGTCGCCCTTCATCCAGCCTCAGGCGGATTCCGGACAGGTGCCGTGGACCCGGTATTCAAAGTATTGCATCGGACCGAACTCCTGACGAGATTGCAGGCATTGACTGAGGCGAAATACGCGCAAGCCTTGCCCGCACGTCCGATCAATGGGGAATCAGTGGCACATGATCGTTGACGTGCTTCTTGGCGTGCTTTGCTTCCCGTTTTTCTTTCGCGGACATGAGAGGTTGTTTCTTCTCTTCCTTATTGCCTTGCCTTTGTTTGCCCATGATTTTGCTCCTTGCAAGCACCGACGAAAGCGTCGATACGAATTCAGTATAGGCTTATTCGCGGTCGGGCGATGTCGTGAGGGCCGGTCGATCTTCCTCAAGCGTCGGCGAGACGCCGCCAGGTAATGCAGCGGTTGTTGGCCGGCATTTCGGCATCTTCGATCAAGGTCAATCCCGCGCAGTGCGCCAAGGCATCGACGGCCTCGATGTCGCGGATGCCGCGTCGCGGGTCGTCCTGCTTCAGGGCGGCGTCGAACTGCGCGTTGCTCGCGCTGGTGAAACGGCCGTCGTAGTTGAAGGGGCCGTAGCAGCAGAACAGCGCGTCGGATGTCATGAGGGCGGGGAGCAGGGCGAAGAGGCGTTCGACTTCGGGCCAGCTCATGATGTGCAGGGTGTTGGCGCTGAATATCGCGTCGTAGCGCAGGGGCAGCGCGAGAGGCACGTTGACGTCCAGTGCCAAGGGTTCGGGCGTGTTGGGCAGCTGCGCTTCACCCAGCCACAGGCGGATTCCGGGCAGATACTGCGGCCGCTCGGACGTCTGCCAGATCAGGTGGGGCAGGGCAGCGGCGAAGTGGATGGCGTGCTGGCCGGTTCCGCTGCCGATCTCGAGAACGCGCTGGCGATCAGCGAAGTGCCGCCGCAGCACGGCGAGGATGGGCTCGCGGTTGCGTTCGGTGGCCGGCGCGTGGGGTTTGTCCATCGTCATGGCTGCGGTTCTTGCAAGTAAGGCGAGCGGTGTCATGCGGCGCCAGTTTCCGGTTTGCGAAACGGGAGATGACTGCTTGCGTCATCATGATAGGCGGCAATGCCCAGCTTCTGGCGTTCGAGATGCGGTGCGATCACGCGTCGTATTTCCGGATCGGGGATCCAGTGCGCCGAGCGGACGATCTGCGGCGTGAAGCCGCGGGCGATCTTGTGTTCGCCGCCGGCGCCCGGTTCGAAGCGGGTCAGGCCGTGGCGCAGGCAGTAGTCGATGCCGCGATAGAAGCACAGTTCGAAGTGCAGGCTGTCGACCTGGCGTCGTGCGCCCCAGTAGCGGCCGAATAGAGTGTCGTCGCTGCGAAAGCACAGCGACAGCGCGACCGTCTCGTCGCCGTCGCTGGCCGTGAAGACGACCATGCGATCACCCAGCGTCGTCGCGAGTTCGGCGAAGCATTCCGGGCTGAAGGCGGCGTAATTGCCGAAGCGGTCGAAAGTCGACTTGTAGATCGCGTGCAGGGCGGGCCATTCGTCCCTGCCGATTTCGTTGCCGTGCCGCACGGTGATGCGTAGCCCCGATTCGGCGGCCCGTCGCCGCTCGGCGCGCACTTTCCGCCGTTTTTCGGCCGCGAAGGATTGCAGGAAGCCGTCGAAATCGCCGAATCCGTGGTCGAACCATTGATATTGCACGTCGTGGCTCACGAGCAGACCTCTCGCCGCGACGGCCTCGATGTCCGCGGCAGAGGCCAGCGCGACGTGCCACGTCGAAAACCCGTTGCCGGCGACGATGCCCTGCGCGGCCGTGATCAGCGCGTCGCACACCGCTGCACGGTCGCTGGCCACCGGCGCGATCAGGAGTCGCGGCCCGGCAACCGGCGTGTAGGGCAAGCCGGACACCAGGCGCGGGTAATAGCGGTGGCCGAAGCGCTCCCACACCGCTTTCCAGCTCCAGTCATAGATGAAGTCGCCGTGCGAGTGACCCTTCAGGTAGAGCGGGAGCAGGCCGACGATCTTGCCGTTTTCGCTCGCCACGAGGTGCAGGGGCTGCCAGCCGGCATCGGGCACGGCGACACCGTGTTCCTCGACGATGCGCAGGAAGTCGCCGTTCAGGAAGGGGTGTCCCGGAGCGCATAGGGCGGTCCACGCTTCGCGAGGAATGTCGGCAGCGCCGTCGGAGATGCGGATCGTCAGTTTGCTCATGCGTGAGGCTGCCGGATTGCAGTTGTAGGGGGGGCCTGTTGGACAGCCGCGCAGGCAATCGTTCAGGGCGCTGCGTGATTCAAGCATATCGTGGCTGATGCCAGGCGACCGCAGGGACGACGGCGCAGCCGGACGTACGCAGCCCCGATACGCGTGCTGTGCCCCCTTGTCGTATGATCGGCCGATGCAGATCTTTCGCGTCGCCCTGAACCGCCTCGTGCAGGAATCCCACGACTTCGATGCCGTCGTCGCGATCGACGTGCTCCGTTCCTTTTCGACGGCCGCGTACGCCTTCGCGGCGGGCGCATCGGAGATCCATCCGGTCGGGACGGCCGCCGAGGCCGAGCTGCTGCTCGCTCGGTTGCCGGATGCGCTGACGGTCGGAGCCTTGCCCGGTGGGCGCCCGATGCCCGGTTTCGACCTCGGGAACTCGCCCTCGCGGGTGCACGACCTGAAGCTCGCCGGACGGCCGGTGATCCTGTCGACGGCGGCGGGCGTACAGGCGTTGCTGCGCTTTCGCAGCGCACCGCGGCTGTTTGCGGCGAGCCTCGTGTGTGCCGGCGCGACCTTGCGTGCGCTGCGTGCGGTTGCACCAAAACGGGTTGCGCTGATCACGACCGGCGAATGGATCGATCGCGATGGCGACGAGGACATCGCGTGCGCGGATTACCTCGCGGCCGGCCTTCAGGATGAATCGATCGACCGCGAAGCGCTGGCGCGGCGCGTGCGCGACTCCGACTTCGGTCGGCGCTTCGTCGCTGGCACGGACCCGGCGCTGCCGTTGGCCGACCTGGAGTTGTGTGCGCTGGTCGATCGTTTCGATTTCGCGATGCCGGTGACGCGGGGACGCTACGGTCTGGTGATGCGTCCGCTTCCCGAACGCAGCTGAGTCGTTGCGCCGGGCGGTCGCGTCACATGGCGAGGCGACCGTGTCCTATTGCCCGCGCTTGCGGCGGACGGTCACTGTCTCGCCGCCGATTCCCCAGTTGTCCGTGTCGACCTCGTCGATGACCACGACGGTGGTCTGGGGATTCTTGCCGAGGACGTCCTGCAGCAAGCGTGTGACGCCGCTGATCAGTTCGGCCTTCTGGTCGGGTGTGGCGCCTTCGCGGGTGATCTTGATGTTTACGTAGGGCATTTGGGGCTTCCGGCGGGGTTGGATCGGTATCGGCGGCAGGTTAGCGCTGAGAGAAGATCACGTAAAGTGAATTAATTGGATGCGATTCATCTCGTGCAGGGATTTTTGAATGGGCTTTTCATGCCTTCCTGCCGGACGCGGGTGCCGATTCGCGCGTGATCGATCGACGGGGTATCCCTATGTGGGCGATGCATGAGACCCTCCACGTTTTGTTGTTCGGAACGCATTAATTGGAAGAGAACTTCTTCACCGATCCGGAGGCCGTCGTGCCTGCGGAGGACGATGCCGAGAGCGACGACGCGCTGCTCGACGTCGCGCGCGAACTTCATCTCTGGCTGCAGAGCTTCAACGCGCGCCTCGTGCACAACGAGGGGGCGGTCGCGATCGAGGTGGCTGGCGCGGTAGAGGTCGGCGGACGGCGCTACCCCTACCGGCTGGTGCCGGAGCGCTGTGTGCTGGCGCGCGTGCAGAAGTGGCGCAAGCTGCCCGAGGAGAAGCACCTCGGGCTGGTGCGCGAACGCCTGCACATGGCATCGGTGGCCGAGTTCGAGGCCGACGTGCGCGCCTTCGTCACCGGTGTGCTGAAACGAGCACAGGCCGAAGGGCTGGACGGCGCGCGCTTCCTGAGTGCGCTGGAAACCGGCAAAGAGCTGGCGAGCCGGCGCTTCCGCATCGTCGAGGACCGGCTCGCCGAGGCGGCCGTGCGCCGCCGGACGGAAACGCTGGCCGAGGCTGCGCGCGATACGGTCAAGCTGGCGCGCTATCCGGAATCCTTCGAGACGGCGTTCATGATGCGGCGCCGCTTCGTCGCGATCCTCGGGCCGACGAATTCGGGCAAGACGCACCAGGCGATGGAGGCGCTGGCGCAGGCGGCGAGCGGTGTGTATCTCGCGCCGCTGCGCCTGCTGGCGCTGGAAAACTACGAGCGCCTCGCCGACCGCGGCGTGGCGGTGAGCCTCGTGACCGGCGAGGAGCGGCGCATCACCCCCGGCGCGACCCACGTCGCGAGCACCATCGAGATGCTCGACACTTCGCGCCCGGTCGAGGTCGCGGTGATTGACGAGATCCAGATGCTCGAGGATCTCGACCGCGGCTCCGCGTGGACCGCTGCGGTGTGCGGAGCCGCAGCGAAGACGGTGTTCCTGCTCGGCGCGCTGTCGGCGCGCCCGGCGGTGGAAGCGCTCGCCGAGCGTCTCGGCTGCGCGCTGGAGGTGCGCACGCTCGAACGCAAGTCGCCACTGGAGATGGCGCCGCGTGCGGTGGGCAATATCGGGCAACTGCGCCGCGGCGACGCGGTGATCGCATTCTCGCGCCGCGACGTGCTGAACTGGGCCACCAACATCGCAGAGGCCGGATTCCGCGTCGCGACGATCTACGGCAACCTCTCGCCGGAGGTGCGCCGCGCGCAGGCGCAGCGCTTCCGCGACGGCGAGGCCGACATCGTCGTCGCGACCGACGCGATCGGCATGGGGCTCAACCTGCCGGTGGCGCGGGTCGTGTTCTCCACCGCGAAGAAGTTCGACGGTATCTCCGAGGACATCCTGCCGCCCTGGCTCACACACCAGATCGCCGGGCGGGCAGGGCGCTTCGGGCTGCACGAGGCGGGCCTCGTCGCCGGCTTCGACGACCATACGCACAGTATCGTCGGCCGCCTGATGCGTACCGCTGCCGAGCCGTTGTCGAGCCGGGGCTTTTACGTGACGCCCTCGCTGCACCACCTGAAGAGCATTTCGGCTGCGACCGGCGAGCGCTCGCTCGCGCGCCTGCTCGAACTCTTCTCGCGCAACATCGACCTCACCGACGATTTTTTCCTGCCGGGCGACATGACCGAGCAGATCGAACGCGCGCGCTGGCTGGACGCGCTGCCGCTGTCGCTGGAACATCGCTTCACGCTATCGCTCGTGCCGGTGTCGACGCGCGTCGAATCGCTCAATCAGGCGTGGCAGGAATGGGCGCGTGCATTGTCGAAGGAGCGCACGTCGCACCTCACGATCGAGCCGGTGGGTACCGGGCGCTACGCGCTGCAGGCGGCCGAGGATACCTGCAAGAAGTACTCTGCGTACGCGTGGCTGGGCTATCGCCTGTCGGACTATTACCCCGACGCGGAGGTGGCCGTCGCGCTCGCACGCAGTATGTCGGAGACGGTCGACGAGATGCTCGCGCGTCAGCACGGCCGGCGACGGGATTCGGGGGGCAGGGGTCGCGGCAAGGCGCGCAGGGATGACGGCCGCCGGCGTCCGTCCGCCGGAGGCGGCAAGGGCCGGTGATCGCGCGGCCCCGGGGGCTCGTCAGCCGGCGGAGGCTTTATCGGCGTTCCGCTCTTCGAGCAGCTTCACAACGCTGTACAGCACGCGGTTGACCGGGGTCGCGACCCCCAGCGCCTGCCCTCTCCGCAGCACGTAACCGTTAAGGTGGTCGATCTCGCTGCGCTTGCCGCGCCCGAGATCCTGCGCCGTGGATGAGAACTGCGTCGGCATCGTCTTCGCGATCTTCTGCACCGCTTCCCAGCTGTCGCCCGGAACCGTGATGCGTTCGGCCCACGCGAGATCCAGGCATTCCTGCACCACGTCGCGCATGACGTCCTCGATGCTTTCCCCGGCGACGAGGCGGCCGTATGGCAGTTGCGTGATTGCCGACAGCGCGTTGTACGCGCAGTTAAGGATCAGCTTGGCCCACAGCGCGCCGACGACATTGTCCGAAACCTGCACCGGCACGCCAGCGTCACCAAATAGCTCAACCAGGCGCCCGGATGCGTCGGACGGGCCGATCACGAGTTCGCCGCGGCCGTGGTGTTTGACATGGCCGGGGCCTGCCATTTCGGTCGCCACGTAGACCACCGCGGCGCCCACCTCGCGGCCCAGCAGCGCCTGCAGCCGTTCGGCGTTGTCGACGCCGTTCTGCAGGCTCAGCACGATCGCCTCGGGGGCGAGGTGCGGCGCCATTTCGGTCGCCGCGTTCGCGGTGTCGGTCGATTTCACGCAGCACAGCACGAGCTGCGCCCCGTGGACGGCCGAGGCGCTGGCGCTTGCCCGTACCGGTACGTGCTCCCGGAAGTCGCGCGTCTCGAGGAGGAGTCCGTCGCGTGTCATCGCGTCCACATGCACCGGGCGCCCGACCAGGGCGACCTCGTGCCCGGCGCGCGCGAGCATGCCGCCGTAGTAGCAGCCGACCGCGCCGGCTCCCATCACTGCAATCCTCATGAGCATCTCTCCGTTGGGTTGGTAGGAACCGAGGGCCGCGCGTGATCGAGATGGCGCCCTGCGGCCAGATCGATATGTTAGACCCATGCGGGCCGCAGCGCTGCGGGATGGGGCTGCAGCGATGCGCTCGCGCAGATTCGACCCCACCACCGCATGCCGGGGGCAACCCACGGAGACCGGTGCGAGGCGAATAAAATCGCGCGAATCCGGGGTGCGCAATCTGATACTGTTGCGCTCCGCGCGGAGCGCCCCGGCGAGAGCCGGCGGTCCCTGCGTGCCGTCGCATCCGGAATCCGCCGAATGGCGCGGCCTGTTTCCCTCATGTATCGCCAGATGAATACGCAGCACATTCTCCGACTCGTTCCCGTCCTTTCCTTCCTCGCCGCAGTTCTCGGCGGCTGCGCGGCCGTTCCCCCATCGCCAGCCGTCCAGGCGCCCGCGCCGGTTGAAACGCGAACGGCCGACGCCCTCCCGTCCGCGCCACCGCCGCAGGGCGCAATGCCGCCGGCGCCGGCAGACGGGCGATTCGTGCCGGGATTCCCGCCGCGGGTGCAGGAACAGGACGCTCGCAGGTTTGTATATGCGCTGCTTCCTCCCGGTGTGATGCGTGAGCGCGACGAGTGGGCGGCGGACATCGTTGCGGCCTTCATGGCGCTGCGCCTCGCGCCAAGCGCAGAAAACTTCTGCGCGTCGATCGCGGTCATCGAGCAGGAATCGAGCTTCCAGGCAGATCCGGTGGTGCCGGGCCTGTCGCGCATCGTATGGCGCGAGATCGAGACACGCCGCAACCGCTACCTGATTCCGAAGATGGCGCTGGATGCCGCGCTGTCGCAGCCGTCGCGCGACGGGAAAACTTACCGCCAGCGTATCAACGCGCTGAAGACCGAGCGCCAGATGAGCATCCTATACGGCGACATCATCGACGAGGTGCCCGGCGGCAAGCTGTTGTTGAGCGGATACAACCCGGTGCGTACCGGCGGTCCGATGCAGGTGAGTGTCGCGTTCGCTGAGACGCATGCGCGCGACAAACCCTACTCGGGTGCGACGAACGGCAAGGTGCGCGAGGCGGTGTTTTCGCGCCGCGGCGGCGTCTATTTCGGCATCGCGCATCTTCTCGATTACCCGGCGCCGTACCGCAGTCCGCTCTACCGCTTCGCGGATTTCAACGCAGGGCACTACGCGAGCCGCAATGCGGCCTTCCAGCTGGCCTTGGGCAAACTGGCGGGGCAGGCCTTGGTGCCCGATGGTGACCTATTGCGCTACGAAGATGGTCGTCCGAGCGAGGTCGCTAGTTCCACGCAGCGGGCCGCGCTGAAGGTTTCGCGCAGGCTGCGTCTGAACGAGGTGGAGATCGAGGCCGCGCTGCGTCAGGAGAAGGCGGAGTCTTTCGGGCGGACGAAACTGTATCAGCGCGTCTTCGCGCTCGCCGATGAGGCGGCCGGGCGGACGGTGCCACGCGAGGCGATGCCGCAGATCCGCCTGAAGAGTCCGAAGATCACGAGCAAGATCACCACTGGGTGGTTCGCGGACCGGGTAAATATGCGCTATCGCACGTGCATGAACCGCGCCGCCGCGGTGCCGGACCTGCAGCTGCCGCTGGAAACCAACGGCAGCCGCAGGTTGTAACGACAGGCTCAGCGATCGGCGAAGCGGGGCGGCCGCTTGTCGACGAAGGCGCTCATCCCTTCCTTCTGGTCCGCCAGCCCGAAGGTCGCGTGCAGCGTGCGGCGCTCGAACAGCAGGCCCTCGTTGAGCGGGCCTTCGAAGGCACGATTCACCGTTTCCTTCATCATCATGAGGACGGGCAGCGAGAACTCGGCGATCTTCGCGGCTGCTGCGAGCGCCTCGTCGAGCACGCTCTCGGGCGGGTAGATGCGCGCGACCAGGCCGCTGCGCTCCGCTTCCTGCGCGTCCATCAGGCGACCGGTCAGGCACAGGTCCATCGCCTTGGTCTTGCCCACGGCGCGCGGCAGGCGCTGCGTTCCGCCTGCACCGGGGATCGTGCCGATCTTGATCTCCGGCTGCCCGAAGCGGGCATTTTCAGCGGCGAAGACGATGTCGCACATCATCGCGAGCTCGCATCCGCCGCCCAGCGCGACGCCCGAGACGGCGGCGATGGTCGGCTTGCGGAAGGTCTTGAGACGCTCCCAGTTGCGCGTGATGAAGTCGGACTTGTACGCGTCCATGTAGTCCATCGTGCGCATCGCGGCGATGTCCGCACCGGCGGCGAAGGCCTTCTCGGAGCCCGTCACCACGACGCAAGCGATGGCGGGATCCGCTTCGAAGCGGTCGAGCGCCTGGCCGATCCCGGTCATCACGTCATCGTTGAGCGCGTTGAAGACTTCCGGGCGGTTGATGCGGATAAGGCCGACCTTGCCGCGCGTTTCAGTGAGGATCACCGAGATCATCGTGTCGTCTCCCGTCGCCATCACTTGTCGTTGCCGAAGGACTTGGCGGTCTCGCGCAGCTTGAATTTCTGCAGCTTGCCGGCCGGCGTGCGGGGCAGGTCTTCGACGATCTCGAGGCGCTCCGGGTAGTACTGCTTGGCGACCTGCTGCTTGTCGAGATAGGCCGTGAGGTCCTCGAAAGTCAGCGTGCACCCGGGTTTCAGCGAGACGAAGGCACACACGCGCTCGCCCAGACGGCGATCCGGGTAGCCGACGACCGCAACCGTGGTGATGGACGGGTGCCGGTAGAGCAGGTTCTCGATCTCGATGACCGGGATGTTCTCGCCGCCGCGGATCACGATGTCCTTGCTGCGGCCGTTGATGCGGATGTAGCCCTCGCCGTCCTGGAAGGCGAGGTCACCGGTGTCGAACCAGCCGTTCGCGTCGACGCTGTTTAGCTGGGGACGCTTGAGATACCCGGCGAACAGCGACGAGCCGCGGATCAGCAGTTCCCCCGTCTCGCCGGTGCGTACCTCGTCGCCGTTCGCGTCAATGATGCGGACCTCGATGCCCGGAAGGGCGCGGCCGTCCGAGACGCCAGACTTCTCAAGCGCACGGACGGGTTCGGTGATCGTGACGGCGCCGCATTCGGTCATGCCCCAGGCCGAGCACACGCGCAGCCCCATCAGCTCCCAGGCGCGCTGGACGACGACCGGCGGGATGGGTGCACCGGCGCAGTTGAACTTGGTGAATTGCGGCGAGACCGGGGCGCCCGCTTCGACCGCCGCGCACAGGTCGGAGATGAAGGCGGTCGAGGCCATGCTGAAGGTCACGCCCTCGTCACGGACGATCTCGAGTGCGCGCGCGGGATCCCAGATCTCCTGCAGCACGGTCGTCGAGTTCAGGATCAGCGGCAGCATCGCGAGGTAGCCGTAGCCGGTGAGGTGAGCCATCGGCGAAGCGCCGAGGACGACGTCCGAGGAGCCCAGCTCCATCGTCGCGATGTACGCATGCAGGTTCGAGAAGAGCGTGTTG
Source organism: Azoarcus sp. CIB (assembly GCF_001190925.1). Lineage (NCBI taxonomy): Bacteria > Pseudomonadati > Pseudomonadota > Betaproteobacteria > Rhodocyclales > Zoogloeaceae > Azoarcus > Azoarcus sp. CIB. Next base: position 2,175,736 of record NZ_CP011072.1, on the reverse strand, counting down.
GACGTGTGCATCACGCCCTTGGGCTCGCCCGTTGTGCCAGACGTGTACATGAGGAGCGACACGTCGTCGGGTCCGAGGCCAAGGCCGGCAAGGGGCGGCGTGTCGTCGCGCATCAGCACGCGGTCGAAGCTGTCTTCCCCGTCGCCGTCCACGACGACGACCTGCTTCAGATGGGGCAGTTTGGGCTGTAGTTCGCGTGCCATCGCCGCGTGGTCGAACTTGCGGAACACGCTCGGCACGATGAAGACCTTGGTCTCGGCGAAGTTCAGCATGTAGGTGAGTTCATGCTGACGGAAGATCGGCATCACGGGGTTCGCAGCGGCACCGATTCGGGCGCAGGCGAGGGAAAGCGCGACGAATTCCCAGCGGTTGGGCAGCTGGAAGCTGACGACGTCGCTGCGGCCCACGCCCAGTGCGACGAGATTGCGGGCGATCAGGTCGACGCGTCGATCCAGTTCGCGATAGCTGAGACGGGCCGCTTCGGCTTGGCCGTCGCGGTATGCCACTACGGCCAGCTTGTCGGGGCAGTTCTCCAGCGCACGCTGGAAATGCACGTCGATCGTCTCGTTGCGCCACAGGCCCGCGGCCTTCATTGAAGTCATGCGGTCGGCGATCAGCACCGGGTCGAAATTCATCGTTATCTCTCCTCTCGTGGCGGGGGCGTGGCCCGCACAACCCTGAATGTCGTCTTGCGAGACGGCAGCGCTTCGGTCGCAGCGACGACGGCGACGCGTCGGCGTGGAAATGCGGTTCGGCAATGCCTGTTGCGCCCGGTTTACCTGGGCACGTCTCGCTCGTTGATGTTGGCCCCCGGCCTTCGCCGATGGCGACGCAAAGCTATTATCTTTGCAGAAGTAAGTCAATAGATTGTCGCAACGGCGGGTATGCGTGGCTGGCTGTGCTGGCTTGTGGTTCGCTGTAAAAATCTGTGCAGAAAGGGCGGCGGGCCTTTTTGGTGTTGGTTGGTGATGAACCCAGTTTTGGCCGGTTAAAAAAAGAAATAGCAATGTATTGACAGATAAGTTCGATGCTCCCTAGAATGCGCTCAACCTACACAGGAGGAGCAGCGATGGATTTCAGTCTCAGTCCCGAGCAGCAAGCGCTCGTCGACACCGCAAGCCGTTTCTCCCGCGAGCGTCTCGCTCCCGGCTACAAAGCACGCGAAAAGGCCGAACGCATCGAGCGCGAAGTGATCCGCGAAATGGGCGAGCTGGGCTTCCTCGGACCGGAGCTGCCCGAGGAGCATGGCGGCATGGGGGTCGACTGCCTGACCAGCGGCCTGCTGCTGGAGCAGATCTCGTATGGCGACTTCAACGTCTCCTACGTGAATCTGCTCACCTCGCTGTGCGGCCAGATCGTCGCGAACTACGCGCAGCCGGACATCGCCAAGGAGTGGCTGGGCCAGGTCATCGCCGGCAAGAAGTCGATCGCGATCGCGCTGACCGAACCCAGCGCCGGCTCCGACGCAGCGCGCCTGAAGCTGAAGGCGACGCGTGACGGTGACGCGTGGGTGCTCAACGGCGAGAAGACCTCGATCTCGATGGCGACGCAGGCGGATGTGGCGGTCGTGTTCGCCCGCACCGGCAGCGAAGCCGATCGTGCTCGCGGCATCAGCGCCTTCCTGGTGCCGATGGATCTGCCGGGCATCACCCGCACGGCTTTCGACGACATCGGCACCCGCCCGGTGGGCCGCGGCTCGATCTTCTTCGACGACGTGCGTGTGCCGGCCGAAATGATGCTCGGCGACGAGGGCAAGGGTTTCGTTCAGGTGATGCAGGGCTTCGACTACAGCCGCGCGCTCATCGGCATCCAGTGCATGGGCGTGGTGCGTGCCTCGCTCGACGAGACCTGGCGCTACGTGCAGGAACGCGAGGCCTTCGGCAAGAAGATCGGCGAATTCCAGGGCGTGACTTTCCCGCTCGCCGAAGCGGAGACGATGTACGAGGCATGCCGCGCGCTATGCCTGAAGACGCTGTGGCTGAAGGATCAGGGCCTCGAGCACACGGCGGAAGCCGCGATGTGCAAATGGTGGGCGCCCAAGCTGGCGTGCGAAATCATTCACCAGTGCCTGCTGACGCATGGCCACGGCGGCTATGCGAGCGACTACGACTTCGGTCAGCGGTATCGCGACGTGATGGGTCTGCAGATCGGCGACGGCACCGCGAACATCATGAAGATGATCATCGGCCGCCAAAAGCTCGCAGCGCACGAGATCTAAAGCCTGGCCATGTTTCGCTGCAAGAGGCTCACGTAATGGATGAACTGCAGGCGGTCGTCGAACGAGAAACCCTTCAGCGCCTCGTCGTAGAACGCGTGGATGGGGTCGGCGAGCTTGACCCACAGTTCCTCGCCCTTTGCGCTGAGCCTCACCTTGCGCGAGCGGCGGTCTTCGGTGCTGGTGACGCGCTCGATCAGGCCGTCGCGCTCAAGGCGCGTGAGGATGCCGGACAGGTTCTGGCGGCTGACGAGGAGGAAGCGCGACAGCTCGCCGACGCCCATGCCTTCCTTGACCTTCGGGCGGGACAGGGCGCCGAGCACGGACCACTGCTGCGTCGTCACGCCGAATTCGTCGAGGGCCTGCGTGCCCTTGGTGTGCAGCGTGTTAGTGGCCTGGAAGAAACGGAAGAACAGCCGGTTGCTGATCTCCATTGTGGCGAGGTCCTTGGCAGCGGAAAGGTCTTTCATCGGGGCGCCGGGTTGGTTTCGAACGGCGCCCATTGAAGCGCAAAGCATGGCCCGAACGCAACGGGCCTGATTGATGGTTACCCAACAGGAGGAAGCAAAATGAGAGGTCTTGAAGGCAAGGTCGTGATCGTGACGGGTGGTGCCGGTGGCATCGGTTCCGCAATCTGCCGCCGCTTCGGCGAGGAGCGTGCGAGCGTCGCGGTGTTCGACATCAACCGCGAAGCGGCCGAAGCCGTTGTAGCGGAAATCCAGTCCGCCGGCGGCAAGGCGCGTGCCTATGCGGTCGATCTGACGAGCCAGGATTCGGTGATCTCGGCCGTAACGGCCGCCGAAGCTGAACTCGGCCCGATCGACGTGCTGGTGAATAACGCCGGCTGGGACAAGGTCGGCAACTTCCTCGATACCGAGAAGCCGCTGTGGGACAAGATCGTGGCGATCAACCTGTACGGCGCTCTGTACATGCATCACGCGGTCGTCAAGGGCATGCGCGAGCGCGGCCGCGGCCGTGTCATCAACGTCGCGTCCGACGCCGGCCGTGTCGGCTCGTCCGGCGAGGCGGTGTACTCGTTCTGCAAGGGCGGCCTGATCTCGTTCTCGAAGACGCTGGCCCGCGAAGTCGCCCGTCAGCAGATCAACATCAACGTCGTGTGCCCCGGCCCGACCGACACCCCGCTGCTGGATGACATCTGCGGCGAAGGCGAGCGCGGCGAGAAGCTCCGTACCGCCTTCACCCGCGCCGTGCCCTTCGGCCGTCTCGGCCAGCCGGGCGACCTGGCTGGTGCCGTGACCTTCCTCGCCAGCGACGACGCCGCGTTCATCACCGGTCAGGTGATCAGCGTGTCGGGCGGCCTGACGATGGCCGGTTAAGCACCCAATTCACGACAACGACAAGGAGCAGAACATGGAATACCAGGACATTCTCTACACCAAGCAGGACGGCATCGCGACCGTTACGATCAACCGCCCCGCCCAGTACAACGCCTTCCGCGCCCAGACCTGCGAGGAGATGATCCACGCGCTCAAGGATGCGGATTACGACCGCAGCATCGGCGTGGTCGTCCTGACCGGCGCCGGCGACAAGGCCTTCTGCACCGGCGGTGACCAGGGTACGCAGGACGGCGGCTACGGTGGCCGCGGCGTGATCGGCCTGCCGATCGAGGAAGTGCAGAGCGCCATCCGCGACATCTCCAAGCCCGTGATCGCTCGCGTGAACGGCTTTGCGATCGGCGGCGGCAACGTGCTCGTGACGATCTGCGACCTCGCGATCGCCTCCGACAAGGCCCAACTCGGCCAGGCCGGTCCGCGCGTCGGCTCGGTCGACCCCGGCTTCGGCACCGCGCTGCTGGCGCGTGTGGTCGGCGAGAAGAAGGCGCGCGAGATCTGGTACCTGTGCCGCCGCTACAACGCGCAGGAAGCGCTCGCGATGGGCCTCGTCAATGCCGTCGTGCCGCACGACCAGCTCGACGCCGAAGTGAAGAAGTGGTGCGACGAGATCGTCGAGAAGAGCCCGACCGCAATCGCGCTGGCGAAGAAGTCGTTCAACGTCGATACGGAAATGATCCGCGGCATGGGCGGCCTGGCGATGCACGCGCTCAAGCTCTACTACGAGACGGCCGAGTCGGCCGAAGGCGGCAATGCCTTCCGCGAGAAGCGCAAGCCCGAGTTCCGCAAGCACCAGAAGTAAGCCGGTATTGCACGGCCCGCCGTAGGGCGGGAGAAGCGTGAGCGTATCCCGCCATAGCGGCGTGGCGACATCCCGACGATCGGTTGGCGGGATGCGCTGCGCTCCTCCCGCCCTACGTCCGACCGTCGCCCGATCGGCACCTATACAACATTGCATCAACACCCGGAGAGGGAACACGACATGATCCGCGACCAGGAGACACTCAACATTCTTCTCGACACGATTTCGCGCTTCGTGCGCGAGCGCCTCGTGCCGCAGGAGGCGCACGTCGCCGAGACCGACCAGATCCCCGCGGAGCTGGTTGACGAGATGAAGGAACTCGGCCTGTTCGGGCTGTCGATTCCCGAGGAATTCGGCGGCATGGGGCTGACGATGGAAGAGGAGGTCCTCGCGACCTTCGAGATCGGTCGCACCTCGCCGTGTTTCCGCTCCCTCTTCGCCACCAACAACGGCATCGGCGCGCAGGGTATCGTCATCGACGGCACGCCCGAGCAGAAAAGCTATTACCTGCCCAAGCTCGCGACCGGCGAGATCATCGGCGCCTTCGCGCTCACCGAACCCGACAGCGGTTCCGACGCCGGCAGCCTGCGCACCAGCGCGCGCCGCGACGGTGACCATTACGTGCTGAACGGCACGAAGCGTTACATCACCAACGCACCCGAAGCCGGCATCTTCACGGTGATGGCGCGCACGAATCCGGACGCCAAAGGGGCGCATGGAATTTCGGCCTTCATCGTCGAGCAGGGCACGCCGGGCCTGTCGCTCGGCCCCATCGACAAGAAGATGGGCCAGAAGGGCGCGCACATCTGCGACGTGATCTTCGAGGACTGCCGCGTGCCGGCAACGAACCTGATCGGCGGGCGCGAGGAAGTCGGTTTCAAGACCGCGATGAAGGTGCTCGACAAGGGGCGCATCAACATTGCCGCGGTGTGCGTGGGTGTGGCCGAGCGCATGCTCGACGACGCGCTGCGCTATGCGCTCGAGCGCAAGCAGTTCGGCAAGCAGATCGCCGAATTCCAGCTGATCCAGGCGATGCTGGCCGACAGCAAGGCCGAGATCTATGCCGGGCGCAACATGGTGCTGGATGCCGCACGCCGTCGCGACGACGGTCTGGACGTCGGCACGGAAGCCGCGTGCGCCAAGCTCTTCGCTTCGGAAATGTGCTGCCGCGTCGCCGACCGTGCCGTGCAGATCTTCGGCGGCGCGGGTTATCTTGCGGAATACGGCATCGAGCGCTTCTACCGCGACGTGCGTCTGTTCCGCATCTTCGAGGGCACGAGCCAGATCCAGCAGCTCGTGATCGCCCGCAACATGATCCGGGCTGCAGGCGAATGAACGCGCGCGTGCGTGAGGATCCCGTCGTGTCCTTCGGCGGCGACGAGGCAGCGCTCGACTGGCTGATCTCGCGTCGCCGTTCGATACGCGCCTTCCTGCCGGTCACCGTCGATACGGGCACGATCGAGGATGTGCTGCGGATCGCCGCGCGCGCGCCGTCTGGCAACAATATCCAGCCGTGGCGGGTGCACGTCGTGGCCGGCGCGAAGCTCGAGTCCTTGGTGAACGCCGTCTGCGCCGCCTTCGACGAGGGCAGCGACAGCCATGCGCCGGAGTATGCCTATTACCCGAACGAGTTCTTCGAGCCGTATCTGGGCAGGCGGCGCCGCAGCGGCTGGGGACTCTACGCCCGGCTCGGCATCGAGAAGAGCGACCGCGAACGGATGCGCGTGCAGACGCGGCGCAACTTCCGCTTCTTCGATGCGCCGGTCGGCTTGATCTTCACCATTGACCGTCGCTTGGGGCAGGGCAGCTGGATCGACTACGGCATGTTCCTGCAGAACGTGATGCTGGCAGCCGAGGCGCGCGGTCTTTCCACCTGCGCGCAGGCGGCCTGGACGCCGTACCACCGGCTCATTTCCGATGTACTCGGCTTCGGCGAGCACGAGCAGCTTGTGTGCGGCATGGCGCTCGGTTACGGCGATCCCGACGCACCCGAGAACGCGCTCGTGACCGAGCGCGCGCCCTTGTCGGAATTCGTTGTCATGCACGGCGAGGCGGCCGTTGCAGAACACTGAGGTTTTTCCGTGGGGCGCTCGAGCTGAGCGTCCCGCCTCCGGTGCAGTTCGTCCTGCTCCCTTCTCCCAAACTCGCCGGAGTTCTGGCCGGCTCGACGCCTTCGCGTCGAGCCGGATTTTTTCCTCAGCTACGCTTCTTTTGCTCGCTCAGCGGCACGATCTCGGGCATCACGATGCGCTTGCGTCCCGACTCGACCGCCGTCAGCGCGTCGGTCTCTTCCATCGTCGCGAGGCAGCGCACGGCAAGGTTCTGGTAGATGCCCGTCCCGCGCACCTTCCACGCCATTTCCTGCTCGGTGAGCGCGCGCACGACCTTGGCCGGCACGCCGGCCACCAGCGAGTTGGCCGGCACGTCCATCCCCGCCTTCACGAAGCTGCACGCCGCGACGAAGGTGTTCTCTCCGATCACGGCGTTGTCCATCACCACGGCGTTCATGCCGACCAGCGCATTGCGCTTGATCGTGCAGCAATGCAGCACGGCGCCGTGGCCGATGTGGCCGTTCTCTTCAACCACCGTATCGTGCTCGGGGAAGCTGTGGATCACGCAGGTGTCCTGCACGTTGACGCCGGCCTGCAGGATCAGGCGGCCGAAGTCGCCGCGCAGGCTGGCACAGGGGCCGACGTAGCAGCCGGGGCCGACGATCACGTCGCCGATCAGTACGGCAGTGGGATGGACGTAGGCGGTCGGGTCGACGACCGGCACGACGCCGTCGATCGCGAATACTCGGGGTGTGCTCATCGAAGCTCCTTGTTCGCCCGCAGAGCGGGCTCGTGGGGTGGGGGGCAGCCCCGGTGCGATCTTCCCGGCCTTACGCGCCGGGTCAGGCCTGAAAGGCATTATATTGCCCCGTTTATTCGATTCTAGGGGTTTATCCCTCGGCGGAAAAGCAGTATCGTGCATTTTCCAAATTAGACAGAAAAGCGGTTCGCAGTGCGGACCCAAGGAGAGAGCGAGATGGATGCAGTAGTCGTCGAACGGCCGAATCCGCAGGTCGCGGTGGTGCGGCTCAACCGGCCCGAGGCCCGCAACGCGCTGAACCAGCAGGTGCGCATGCAGCTGGCCGAGCACTTCACCGCGCTCGGCCGCGACCCCGAAGTGCGCGCCATCGTCCTGACAGGCGGTGACAAGTACTTTGCCGCTGGCGCCGACCTGCGCGAAATGGCCGAGGCGGGCGCGATCGAGATCATGCTGCGCAACACCCATCGCCTGTGGGGCGCGATCGCGAGCTGCCCGAAACCGGTAATCGCCGCGGTGAATGGCTTCGCATGGGGCGGCGGCTGCGAGCTCGCCATGCACGCCGACATCATCGTCGCGGGCGAGGGTTCGTCGTTCTGCCAACCGGAAGTGAAGGTCGGGATCATGCCCGGCGCCGGCGGCACGCAGCGCCTGGCGCGTGCGGTGGGCAAGTTCAAGGCGATGAAGATGGTGCTGAGCGGGCAGCCGGTGAGCGGGCGCGAGGCGGGCGAGATGGGCCTCGCGAGCGAGGTCGTGCCGGACGCCGAGGTGCAGTCGCGCGCGATGGAGCTGGCGACGCAGATCGCCGCGCTGCCGCCGCTCGCGATCACCCAGATCAAGGAAGTGCTGCTCGCCGGCCAGGACGCCTCGCTCGACGCGGCGCTGATGCTCGAGCGCAAGGCGTTCCAGTTGCTGTTCGCGAGCCGTGACCAGAAGGAAGGCATGCAGGCCTTCTTCGACAAGCGTCCGGCCGGTTTCGAGGGGGTTTGAGAGATGTTCGATGCAATGCGTAATGACCTGACGCTGGGCGTCGTCGGCACGGGCCTGATGGGCCGCGGGATCGCCCAGATCGCCGTGCAGGCGGGCGTGGCGGTGCGGCTCTTCGACACCCGCGCGGGTGCGGCCGCGGAAGCGTGCGATGCGGTGGGCGGCATGCTCGCCAAGCTCGCCGAGAAGGGCAAGATGGACGTCGCTGCCGCGCGCGCGGCGACCGAGCGAATGACGGTGGCGGCGAGCCTCGCCGAGCTTGCCGGCTGCGACGTCGTCGTCGAGGCGATCGTCGAGAACCTCGACGCCAAGCGCACCCTGTTCCGCGATCTCGAAGAGGTGGTGGCGGACAGCTGCGTGCTGGCGACCAACACGTCGTCGCTGTCGGTGACCTCGATCGCCGCCGGCTGCCGCCGCCCCGAGCGGGTCGTGGGCTTCCACTTCTTCAGCCCCGTGCCGCTGATGAAGGTCGTCGAGGTCATCGACGGCGTGCGTGGCGACCGCGCGGCGGGCGATGCGCTGACCGCGCTGGCTCGCCGCATGGGCCACACCCCGGTGCGCGCCGCCGACACCCCGGGCTTCATCGTCAACCACGCCGGACGCGGCTACCTCACCGAGTCGCTGCGCGTGCTTGGCGAAGGCATCACGGACTTCGCGACGCTGGACCGAATCCTCAAGGAATCGGTCGGCTTCCGCATGGGGCCGTGCGAGCTGCTCGACCTCACCGGGCTGGACGTGTCGCATCCGGTCATGGAGTCGATCTACGACCAGTATTACCAGGAGCCGCGCTACCGCCCGTCCCCGATCACGCGCCAGCGGCTCGCCGGCGGGCTGCTCGGGCGCAAGAGCGGACAGGGCTTCTACGTGTACAAGGACGGCAGCGCCGAGCCGGTCGCCATGCCCTCCGTGCCGGCCGTCGCGCCGCAGCCCCTGTGGGTGAGCCGGCGTGACGCCGACCTGCACGCGCGCGTCGTCGCGGCGCTGGAGTCGCAGGGCGTCGCGCTCGACCGCGGCGAACGTCCCGCAGAGGGTTCGGTGTGCATCGTGCTGCCGGTCGGCACCGATGCGACCACCTGCGCGCTGGCCGAGGGGCTGGATCCGAAGCGCACGCTGGCGCTCGATCCGCTGTTCGTTGAAAAGCACCTGACCCTGATGACCACGCCGCTGACCGCAGCCGAATCGCGCGATGCTGCGTGGGCGGCGCTCGCTGCCGGCGGCAAGTCCGTGTCGGTGGTGCGCGACAGCGCGGGCCTCGTCGCGCAGCGCGTCGTCGCGGCGATCGTCAACATCGGCTGCGACATCGCACAGCAGCGCATCGCGACGCCGGAAGACATCGATTCGGCCGTGCGCCTGGGCCTCGGCTATCCGAAGGGGCCGCTCGCGCTCGGCGATTCGCTGGGTGCCTCGACGATCCTCGCGATCCTCGACGGCATGCACGAGTTCTACCGCGATCCGCGCTATCGCCCGAGCCCCTGGCTCACCCGCCGCGCGCGCCTGGGCGTGTCGCTGCTGACGCCCGACAACTGACAACCATACCCGTTACCAAAGGAGATTCCATGCTCGACGCCTACATCTACGCCGGTCTGCGTTCCCCCATCGGCCGCCACGCCGGCTCGCTCGCCCCGGTCCGTCCCGACGACCTCGTCGCCACCGTGATCCGCGAAGTCGTCGCGCACTCGCCGTTCGCTGCAGCGGACATCGAGGACGTGGTCCTCGGCTGCGCCGCGCAGGCCGGCGAGGATTCGCGCAACGTCGCACGCCACGCGGCACTGCTCGCGGGCCTGCCGACCAACATCGCCGGCCAGACGGTGAACCGCCTGTGCGGCAGCGGCTTGGCCGCGGTGCTGGACACCGCGCGTGCGATCACCGCGGGCGAGGGCGAGCTGTACGTCGCCGGCGGCGTCGAGAGCATGAGCCGCGCGCCCTTCGTCGTCGCGAAGGCCGAATCGGCCTACAGCCGCGACTTCAAAGTGTTCGACACGACCATCGGCGCGCGCTTCCCGAACCCGAAGATCGTCGAGCAGTACGGCAATGACAGCATGCCGGAGACGGGCGACAACGTCGCCGCGGAATTCGGCATCTCGCGTGAGGATTCGGACCGCTTCGCTGCTGCGTCGCAGGCGAAGTACGCGGCCGCGAAGGAAGCGGGCTTCTACGCAGGGGAGATCCTGCCGATCTCGGTGGCGACCGGCCGCAAGACCCCGCCGCTGGTCGTCGCCGATGACGAGCATCCGCGCGCAGAGTCGACCTACGAGTCGCTGGCGAAGCTCAAGTCCCTGTTCCCGAACGGCGTTGTCACCGCCGGCAACGCCTCCGGCATCAATGACGGTGCGGCGGCGCTACTGATCGGCAGCAAGGCAGCGGGCGAGAAGGCCGGCGCGAAGCCGATGGCGCGCATCCTCGCGGGTGCAGTGGCGGGCGTCGAGCCGCGCATCATGGGCGTCGGTCCCGCCTATGCGATCCCGAAGGCGCTCGCGCGCGCCGGGCTCACGCTCAAGGACATGGACGTCATCGAGATCAACGAGGCCTTCGCGCCGCAGGTGCTGAGCTGCCTGAAGCTGATGGGTGTGGCGTTCGACGATCCGCGCGTGAACCCCAACGGCGGCGCGATCGCGATCGGCCACCCGCTCGGTGCGTCGGGTGCGCGCATCGCGCTGTCGGCCGCGCGCGAGCTGGAGCGGCGCAACGGCCGCTACGCGGTGGTCAGCCTGTGCATCGGCGTCGGCCACGGCATCGCGCTGGTGATCGAGCGCATTCCGGGCTGAGGCAGGGGCGAACGCGCACGATCCCGTAGGGCGGGAGGAGCGCAGCGCATCCCGCCACAACGGCGTGTCATCATGTCCGGCGTGCGTATGGCGGGATACGCCTCCGGCTCCTCCCGCCCTACGGCCCGGACACCGTCAGGGCAGGCAGCACTCGTGGGCAATACGCATCAGGTAAGCTGTGGCCCGGCAATCGTGTTCGCGTGGAGGTGGGGAAATGGAAGACCGTCCGACATCGTCCCGCGGCATCGTCGGTATCCTGCTCGCAGCGGGGCAGGGCTCGCGCTTCGGCAGCAACAAGCTGTGTCATCCGATCGCCGACGGAACGCCTGTCGCGGTGCGCAGCGCAGTTAACCTGCGGGATGCGCTGGGCGACGTACTTGCGGTGGTGCGCCCGGACGATGCACTCCTGCGCGGGCACTTCGACGGGGCGGGAATTCCGTGCGTCCTGTGTCCCGACGCCGAGCAGGGCATGGCGGCGACGCTTGCCTGCGGGATTCGTGCGACGTCCGGTGCCGCCGGCTGGATCATCGCGCTGGGCGACATGCCCTATATCCGTCAGGGCACGATGGCTGCGGTCGCGTCGGCGATCGCCAATGGCGCTCTGCTCGCCGCACCGTTCGTCGACGGGCAGCGCGGCCATCCGGTCGGATTCGCAGCGCCGCTGAAGGACGAATTGCTCGCGCTGCAGGGCGACGAAGGCGCACGGCGCGTGATCGGCGCATACAAGGAGCAGTTGCGCCGCATCGACTGCGACGATCCGGGCATCCTCGCCGATATCGACGTTCCTGCCGACCTGCGCCCCTGAAGCGGGCGCCGTCGTTTCAGTCGTCTAGCAGCGCCTCTGTCAGCGTCGCCGGGCTCGCAAAGGCCCGCCAGTGGGTGGCCATTTCCTCGGGCACCAGGCTGCCGTAGCCCCAGGTCGCGGCGAAGAAGGGCAGGCGGTTCGCGTCGGCCGATTCCCCGTCCTCGCTACGGTCGCCGACGTACACCGACACGTGCTCGGGAATGTCGTGGTCGGCCATCAGGCGCGCGATCATCGCCGCCTTGCTCGGCAGGCGCGGCTCGAAGAGATCCAGCGCATACACCGTCTTGAAGTAGCCGCTCCAGCCGAGGTGATCCAGGATCAGGCGGGTCGGATGCAGGCGCTTGTTGGTCGCGATCGCGAGCGTGCGCCCGCTGGTGGCGAGGCGTTCGAGCATGTCGCCGACGCCCGCATAGGCCGCAGTTTCCCGATAGCCCGTCGTGTCGTAGCTCGCCTTGAAGTGGCCGGCGAGCTCGTCGATGACCTGCGGATCTTTCGTCCCGGCGAGGATGTGCAGCGTCTCGATCAGCGGCGGCCCGACGATGGACTCGTCTATCGTCACGGCCGGCGCGCGTCCCGCGGCAGCGAACGCCTGGCGGTAGCTCGCGAGGATCGCGGGGGCGGAGTCGATCAGGGTGCCGTCGAGGTCGAAGAGGACGTACTGGAAGCGGGACATGGACATTGGGATGCTTGCGGTCGGGCGTGCATTTTACGGCGCTTCGCGTAGCGCCGCGGCGAGGTTCGAGTCACTCGCCCGGGCGGCGCACAAATTCGATCGTCGTCGGACATGAGCGGTGAAGGGGAATTCGTAGGGCGGATGAGCCGAAGGCGTTATCCGCCGAATGTATTGCTCCGTCGGCTGACATGCGGCGGAAGGCGCTTCGCTTTTCCGCCCTACGATTCATGCATGCGATTGTCAGCATACCTCGCCGCTAGCCGCTGGTTCGCCAGTGCACGCTCCGGGCGGAACTGGCGGGTGTCGCGGTAATACGCAGCGGACTCGTTTTCCGGCGTGACGTCCGGAATCCCGAGCAGCGGCAGCGGTGCAAGCTCGCGCGGGGTATTGAGCAGGCCGGCATCGACCAGTTGCTCGGCCAGCCACGCGTCGGTCTCCCTCTGTCGTTCGGTCGCGGGCAGGTCCAGCCACGACCCATCGACGACGCGGTAGAGCGCCTTGCCGCACAGCCCGAAGAAGGGCTCGCGCAGCTGTTCCCACGTGCCGTGACCGAAGACGAGGAAGCGGGTGCTGGCGATCAGTCGCGCGCGCCGCGTCCAGAAGGCCTCTTCCCACGCATGGGCAGCGAGCAGGGCGGGGATCTCCGGATCGCTCGATACGACGACGATGCCGCATTCGTCGAACTGGGTCAGTGCGTCGCGCCGCGGCCCGCGGCCGGGAATTCCCGCCGCGGTGCGCGCGTCGCGTTCGCGCCGATGGAGGATGTTGCAGGCCGCCTTCGCGCGCGGCCAGACGCACCACGCGAGCGCGTTGAAGAAATCGTGCCAGTCGTCCGCGCGCGTGGGCACCTCGCCGGTCACGTAGATGTGCTCCTCGTAGGCGAGGGCGTCCGCGGGCGGCAGGATGAAGCGGATCGGTTGCCCGCCCCCGCTCGTGGCGCCGGTCGCGACGTCGCGCAGCAGCGCGTCGAGCGGCGCGGTGCCGGGAAGCTCGGGCGCAGCGAAGCGCGCGAGCATTGCCGCGATCGGTTCGAAGAGCGGCCGGGCGGCGAATGCCGCGGGGGTGTCTGTTCCGGCCGTCATCGCTCTCCTGCGCTATTTCGTGCTCATGCGTTTCACTCCGGCGACGAAGCGCGACAGCGTCGTCGACAGCACGCCGCGCGGGATCGCCACCTCGATCAGCTGGAAGCGGCCGCGCGTCGCGATCGCCTTGTCGAGCGCGGCCTTCAGCTCGGCGCGCGTTGACACGCGCACGCCGTCACCGCCGAGGCCCGCGGCCATCTCCGCGAATCCCCAGTGGCCGAGGTCGTTGAAGCCCGATTCCGGCTGGAAGGTGCGCAGCATCTCCCAACTCTCGTTGTTGAACAAGAGCACGATCGGATCCCAGCCGTAGCGCTTGCAGTTGCCGAGTTCCCAGCCGGTCATCTGGAAGGCGCCGTCGCCGACCAGGATCAGAGGGCGCTGGCCGCTGGTCGCCTGCAGACCGAGACCGGCGGGCACGCCGAAGCCCATCGTGGCGTAGTAGCCGGGGGCGATGAGCGCCGTCTGCTCGATCTCCATCGCGGTGAACAGGCAGTCGCCGATGTCGGATGCGATCGGCAGCTTGCCGTGTGCGGCGAAGAGGTCGTTCACCGCCTTCGCGATGTCCGTCGGCGCGATCGTCTCGCCGTCGGCGACCAGGCCCTTCGGGTACTGATGGTGTGCGACCGGGAAGGCCTTGTCGGCATTGCCCTTGACGCGTGCGAGCATCTCATCGACGAGTGCGGCGAGCGGGATGTTCGCGTACAGGTGGTAGCCGAGCGTGACCTGGCCGTTGTGCGCCTGGATGGTCTTGCGCAGGTCGATGCGGGTCTCGGACACGGCGAAGTTCGTGTCCGAGATGATTTCGCCGAGCAGGAAGAGGCCGTCCGAGCCTTCGACGAGCTGCGTGACGTCCGGCAGTCCCGCGACGCCCATGTAGGTGCCGACCAGCGGCGCGTCGCAGTCGGTGAGCAGGCCGCGTCCCATGAAGCTGGTGACGACCGGCAGGCCGAGGCGGCGCGAGAGGTCGGCGACCTTTTCCTCGAGGCCGAAGCGGCGCACCTCGACGCCCGCCATCAGCACCGGGCTCTTCGCGACGTCGAGCCGGGCAAGGATTTCGTCCACACAGGCTGCCAGTGCGTCGCGGTCGATCGCGCGCGGTGCCTCGCGCTCGACCGGCGCGCACGGCTCGCGCACCATGTCGCGCGGGATCTCGATGTAGACCGGCTCGGAGTTGCGCAGGCAGCTCGCCAGCACGCGGGCGATGTCGGCCGGCGCGCGCGCGGCGTCGTCGAGCTTGACCTGGTCGCAGGTGATCTCCTTGAAGATCTGCAGCTGCGAGTCGAGCGTCTTGGCCTGATGGTGCAGCAGCAGCCCCGAACTCGCCTCGCCCTTGCCGGGGCCGCCCGACAGCACCACCACCGGAGACTTCTCCGCATAGGCCGCCGCAACGGCATTGACCATGTTGAACGCGCCCGCGCCGTAGGTGACGGCGGCGACGCCCAGGCCGCCGCGGATGCGCGCAGTCGCGTCGGCCGCGAAACCGACACCCGGCTCGTGCGAGAGCGTGTACAGCGGCAGGATCTCCGACTCTTCGATGACGCGGAAGTAAGGCAGTGCGAAGTCGCCGGGGATGCCGAAGATCTCTCGGGCGCCGTGGTCCTTGAGCGCGTGCAGCAGGGATTCGACCAGGTTCATGGGTTGCTCCTCCTATACGTTGTTGTAGAGCATTATTGCGCGCGCATCGCGCACATTGCGTTCGTTATGTGCGCATAATGCGGTCGTTAATGCACGAAATGCGTATGAGGATGCCAAACGATGCAACAGATCGTCGTCGATAAGTTCGACCTGCAGATTCTCGATGCGTTGCAGCGCCGCGGCAACGCCACCAACAGCGCGCTCGGCGAGGAAATCCACCTCTCGGCGTCGCAGATCAGCCGGCGCATCAGCCGCATGGAACAGGGCGGGATCATCGCGTCCTACGCAGCGCTGCTGGACCCCGCCGCGGTCGGGCTGGACGTCTCCGCCTTCGCGCAGGTCACGCTGGAGCGGCACGGCGAATCGCGCAGCGACGCCTTCGAGCGCGCCGTGGCGGCGCTGCCGGAGGTGGTGGCGTGCTTCTCGGTGAGCGGGGACGCGGACTACGTGATGCACATCGTCGCGCCGGACCTGGTGGCGTTCTCCGACGTGATGATGAAGCGCATCATGCGGCTGCCGGGGCTCGCGCACTTGAAGACCAACATCGCGCTGAAGACGGTGAAGCAGACGAGCGTGCTGCCGCTCGACCACATCATGCATGCGCCGCAGCCGCGGCGGCGGATGCAGTTCGCGTCGGCTTAGGCGCCCCAGTGGCGCACGCGCCCGGTATCGAGGTGAACGAAGTCCGATTCCGGGTAATAGCCCACGCCGCCAGCCTTCAGAGCCAACGCGGCATCGCGCAGCGCGGCGGTGTCGAAGCCGGGCATGCGCACGTCGATCGCGCGGCCGTCCATGTGCAGGCTGCGCGTCGCGACGCCCTTGCCGTCGGCCTTGTGCAGTTTTTCGTTGGTCGTCGGCGCGCGGAAAGCCGAGATGATTTCGAAACTTTCTCCACCGCAAACCGTCCGCAATGTATGGAGAATATCCAGCAGGCGCGGATCGATGCGGGCGACATCCCCGGTGCGGAAGTCGCGCATCAGCCAGTCGATGCGCTCCAGCGCCGAGGGCAGGTAGGTCCCGCCGCTGCGGTAGACGACTCGCAGGCTTTCGTCGGTATGCGTGTGACGGAAGCACAGCTCGCAGTCGAGATCGGCGACGCTGGCCTGCGCCTTGCCGAAGGTCAGGCCAAAGGGCAGGGCGGCGAAGCCTTTCAGCAGGAGCCGGCGATGTGCGGCGGCATGGCGGAGGTGTGTCGACATGGAGATACGGAAAACGAGGCGACCGGACAAGGGCGCAATCGTAAACCGGGCGGCGCGGATTGGGCGGCTGATCGGGCGGGTGTTACAACTCATCGCGCTGGCCCTGTGCGTGGCCGGCGGGAGTGCAACTGCGGGCCTGTTTGGCGAGGCTGACGGCGACGCCGTGCGCCTCGCGCTGCGCGAACGCGTCATCACGCTGCGCACCAACGGCGACCTGCGTCCGGGGGGCGGGGAGATCGCCGCGCGCCGCCTGATCCCCGACTTCTACGCGAGCCGCGACTACGCGCCCGTCTGGAGCAGCCCGCAGCAGCGGCGCGCGCTGCTGCGGGCGGTGGATGACAGCGCGAGCCACGGCCTCGATCCGGCCGATTACCAGTTCGATCTATTGCGTAGCCACGCGAACGACGGTGTGCGGGACGCCGGCAGGCTCGCGGACCGCGACCTGCTGTTCACCGAGGCGCTGGTGCGGCTCGTCTATCACCTGCGTTTCGGCAAGGTGGACCCGCGCGACCTTTACGAAGGCTGGAATTTCTCGCGTTCGCTAGGGGCGGTCGAGCCGGTGCAGGCGCTGGAAGCGCTGATTGGTGCCGAATCGCTCGGAGCGGCAATCGAATTTTATGCGCCGCGCCTGGATGCCTATCGTCAGCTACGCGCGGCCCTGCTCGCGCATCGCGCGATGGAGGTGCTGGGCGGCTGGAGTTCGGTTCCGGCCGGCCCGACGCTGCGGCCCGGCGATCGCGACCTGCGCGTCCCGGCCCTGCGCGAGCGTCTCAGGGGGAGCGGCGACCATCTTCAGCCGCCGCCGTCCGACCGCGAACTCTTCGACGATGCCTTGCGCGACGCGGTGGTCGCGTTTCAGGCACGCCACGGACTTGAGCCGGACGGGGCCGTCGGACGCAAGACGGTCGCTGCGCTGCAGGTCGACGTGGGACGTCGCATCGACCAGATCCGCGTGAATCTGGAACGCTTGCGCTGGATCGCGCAGGACGTCGCGGGCGATTACCTGCTCGTGAACATCGCCGGCTTCAATGCCCGCTTGCACCTGGACGGAAAACTCGCGTGGCAGTCGCGTGTCGTCGTCGGCCGCCCCTATCGCAAGACGCCGGCCTTCCGCGCCGAGATGCAGTACCTCGTCTTGAATCCGGAGTGGGTGATTCCGCCGACGATCCTGAAGGAGGACGTTCTGCCCAAGGTGGCGCGCGACCGCGCTTATCTCGCTGAACACGACATGCACGTAGTGACCAACGCTGGGCGTGAGATCGATGACCGCGACGTCGACTGGGCGCGCTACGGCAGAGGCGGCTTCCCGCATCAGATCGTGCAGGCCGCGGGACCGGACAACCCGCTCGGACGCGTCAAGTTCATGCTACCCAATCCGTACGCGGTATATCTGCACGACACCCCGGCGAAGACGTTGTTCCAGCGCAGCGAACGCGCCTACAGCTCGGGCTGCATCCGGCTCGAGCGGCCGATGGAGCTTGCGGTGCTGCTGCTCGACGATCCCGGACAGTGGAGCGCGGAGGCGCTGGAGGCGGAGATCGCGAAGGGCGAGACGCGCAACGTGCAGATCGGGCGACGGGTGCCGGTGATGATCCTGTACCACACGGCCGAGGTGGGCGAGGACGGGCGCACCTATTTCCACCCCGACCTGTACGCCCAGGATGCCGCAGTACTCGAAGCCCTCGCGCGCCCGTTCCGCTTCAGCGCGGTCGGGCGCACCGGGCCGGGTGGGTGAGCGGCCGCTCCCTCACGCCGGCTTAGCGAGGTCCGCGATCACCGCGGCGAGGAAGCGGCCCGCTTCGCCGCCCGTCACGACGCGATGGTCGAAGGTGAGGCTCAGCGGCAGCACGCGGTGCACCGCCGGCTTGCCGTCGAACGCGACGACCGCATCATGCACGCGCCCCGCACCGAGGATCGCGACCGTGGGCGGCACGACGATGGGCGCGGCGTACTTGCCCGCGATCATGCCGAAGTTCGACAGCGTGATCGTGTTGCCGCGCATCTCCTCGGCGGGGATCTTGCGCGCCGCGACGTCCGCGCGCATGCGGTCGAGTCCCGCGCGCACGTCGGCCGGGTCGCGGTTCGCGACGTCGCGCAGCACCGGCACGAAGAGCCCGTCGGTGAGGTCGACGGCGATCCCGACGTCGACCTTCGCCAGCACGCGCCGGCCCATCGTGTGGCTCTCGTACCAGGCGTTGAGCCCCGGCTCGGCCCTGCAGCCGGCGACCAGCGCGCGGATCAGGCGGATCGTGATGTCCGTGCCGGCCGGCCAGGCGTGGATGTCGGCGTCGTCGATCACGGTCGCGGCGGCGACTTCGCTCTGCGCGAGCGCCATGTTCTGCGCCATCGCGCGCCGCACGCCGCGCAGGATCTCGGGCGGCCCCACTTCGGCGAGGATCTTCGCGACGCGCTGCACGTCGGCGAGCGTGATGAGCCCGTCCGGCCCCGAGGGAGTGACCATGGACAGATCCACGTTCAACTGCCGTGCCTGCGCGCGCACCGCCGGGGTCGCCTTGATCGCCGCCGCAGGCCGGCCGACCGCGGCCGGCGCCTCCTGCTGCACCTGCGTGCCGACCTTCACTTCACCGACCACCGTCCCTGCATCCGCATCCCCGGCGGCGCCTTCGAAACCGATCAGCGGCGCGCCGACCAGCACGATCTGGCCCGCCGCACCGAACAGCTTCTCGATGCGCCCGGCCCACGGAGCGGGAATCTCGACGATGGCCTTCGCCGTCTCGACCGACAGCAGCGGCTGGTCGGCCTGCACCTCGTCGCCCGGCTTGACGTGCCACTCGACGATCTCGGCTTCCTGCAATCCCTCGCCCAGGTCGGGCAGTTTGAAGATCTTCATGCGCCCTCCAGCGTTTTCCTGACCGCCGCGACGATGCGCTCGACGCTCGGCATGTACTGGTATTCGAGCCGCGACAGCGGCACCACGACGTCCCATGCGGTGACCCGCTGCACCGGTGCCAGCAGCGAATACAGTCCGTGCTCGGCGAGATTCGCCGCGATCTCCGCGCCGAAGCCGCCGGTGCGCGTCGCCTCATGCACGATCACGCAGCGGCCGGTGCGGGCGACCGATTCGAGGATCGTCGTCATGTCGAGCGGCTTCAGCGTCGCAACGTCGATCACCTCGGCCATCACGCCTTCCTGCGCGAGCGCCTCGGCCGCGGCCTGGGTCTCGTTCAGCATCGCGCCCCAGCTCACCAGCGTGACGTCGGTGCCCGCGCGCAGCGTGAAGCACACGTCGAGGGGCAGCGCCTCGCCGTCATCGGCCACTTCCTGCTTGAACAGGCGGTAGAGCCGCGTCGGTTCGAGGAAGATCACCGGGTCCGGGTCGCGGATCGCGGCGAGCAGCAGCCCGTAGGCGCGCGAGGGGGACGAGGGGATCACGACGCGCACGCCCGGCAGATGGGCGAACAGCGCCTCGGGGCTTTCCGAATGGTGTTCCGGCGCATGAATGCCCGCACCGCAGGGCGCACGCACGACCAGCGGGCAGGACAGCCGTCCGCGCGTGCGGTTGCGCAGGCGCCCGGCGTGATTCCAGATGTGATCCATTGCGGGGTAGATGAAGCCCGAGAACTGGATCTCCGCGACGGGTTTCAGGCCCTGCGCCGCCATGCCGATCGCGGTGCCGACGATCGCCGTCTCGGCGAGCGGCGTGTCGACCACGCGCTCGGGGCCGAAGCGCTCCTGCAGTCCGACGGTCGCGCGGAACACGCCGCCATTCACGCCGACGTCCTCACCCAGCACGACCACCGACGGATCGTGCGCCATCTCCCAGGCCTGGGCGCGATTGATGGCCTCGACCAGATTCAGCTCAGCCATGGCTGCTTCCTCCGTCGTGCGACGCGAACCATTGCGCCGCCTCGCGCTGCTCCTGCAGTGCTGCCGGCAGTGTCGCGTACAGGTAATCGAACATCGCCGTCGTGGTGGGTGGCGGGATCGCGAGATAGGCCTCGACCGCGTCATTGATCTGCTCGGTGCACTCCTTGAGCAGGCGCTCTTCCTTCTCCTGATCCCACGCCCCGATGCGCGCGAGGTAGTTGCGCAGCCGCCGGATCGGCTCGTTCGCCCATTGCTGCTGCACGACGTCGGGATCGCGGTAGCGGGTCGCGTCATCGGCCGTCGTGTGGTCGCCCAGCCGGTAGCTGATCGCCTCGATCAGGCTCGGCCCGCCGCCCGCGCGCGCCTTGTCGATGGCCCTGCGCGCGGCGTCATGCACGGCGATCACGTCGTTGCCGTCGACCTGCACACCCTCGATGCCCGCCGCGATGGCCTTCTGTGCGAGCGTCGGCGTTGTGGTCTGGTGCTCGCGCGGCACCGAGATCGCCCACTGGTTGTTGTTGATCACGACCACCAGCGGGGCCCGCCACACCGCCGCGAAGTTCAGCGCTTCGTAGAAATCGCCCTTGGAAGTCGCGCCGTCGCCAAGGAAACAGGCCGCGATGCGCGCCTCCTTGCGCAGCTTGAAAGCGTACGCGACGCCTGCGGCATGGCACACCTGGGTGCCGATCGGCACGCAGATCGGGAAGTCCTCGCGCGGCACGGAAAAATTGCTGCCGCGCTCGTCGCCGCCCCAGTACAGCAGGCTCTCGGTCATCGTCACGCCGCGCACGAACTGTGCCGCGTGGTCGCGATAGGACGGCACCAGCACGTCCTCTTTGCGCATCGCGCCGGCGACGCCGACGCCGATCGCCTCCTGGCCGAGCGCCGATGCGAAGGTGCCGATCTTGCCGGTGCGCTGCAGCGCGATCGCCTTCGTGTCGAAGGCGCGCGTGAGCTGCATCGCACGGTAAAGGGGAATCAGGTTGGCTGCATCGAGTGTGAAGGCGGGCAGTTCCTGCGTCGCCTCGCCCTCCGCATCGAGAAACCGGGTGAATTCGACTTCGAACCGGGCAACGATAGCCATGGCCAGTCTCCTCGTTCGTCTCTTTTTTCTTGACCCTGTCCAGCTCCAGTCTAATGCATGCCCCCACCGGTCGGGCGCCCATACCCCGCATCGAAGGAAAGACGTCACGCTGACACCGCGATTGGCTGCGGCCCGAACTGGACCATGCAACGCCGCGGGGTGTCCGCCGGCGAACAGATGGTCAATCCGTCGACCGTCGCCGCACGCGGCAGTTTCCTGGCGCTGAGCCGATCGCCAATAGGACGAAATGACGAGTATTTCCCCGCCTCTTCATGACGTGGCGCTGTGGCGATGTAGATAGAATGCGATACGTGAGGAGTGTAGGGTCTGCGATGCGCGCCATCCCGCGGATCGCACAGCGATCGGGGTTCGTCCCCGGGCGTGGCCCGGAATTTTTGCGCCCCTGCGCGGGGCGAAGGTGGAACGAAATGCTGCGGACTTCCGATATCAAGATCTGGGTTCGACTGACTGCGTCGATCTGGGCCCTGCTGATCGTCGTGTGGGCGGGGATGATCTTCTGGGACAGCCACAACAGCCGCAAGCTCGCGGTCGAACAGGCAATCGATTTTTCGCTCAGCATGCACGACTCGGCGCTGGCGGGGCTGACGGCGATGATGATCACCGAGACGATGCACAAGAAGCATGTGCTGCTCGACCAGATCAGCCATCTCGCGGCGATCCGCGAACTGCGCGTCGTCCCGGGCGAGCTCGCGCGCGAGGGCGTCGAAAGCGCCAAGGACGAGGGCAAACCGCGCAACGACCTGAAGCCCAACGAGCTCGAGGCGCAGGTGCTGCGCACGGGCGAACCGTACGTCGAGGTCCGCGAGGACGACAAGGGCGCTTACCTGCTCGCGATCCGTCCGACGAAGAACGTCACCAAATACCTCGGCAAGAACTGCGTCGAGTGCCACGACGCGCCCGAGAACGCCACGATCGGCACGATCGGGATCAAGATCTCGCTCGACAAGACGGACAAGGCGATCACCGCCAAGCGCTTCGAATCCCTGGGGGTCGCGCTGGTCGCGAGCCTGGTTGTGCTCCTGTTCATCTGGTCCTTCATCCGCGGCGCCGTCACCGGGCCCCTCGAGCGCATGGTCGCTGGACTGCGCGCGATCGTTTCGGGCGAGGGCGACCTCACGCGCCGCCTGGAGGTGCGCGGCAGCGACGAGATCGGTATTGCGTCGGCGGTCTTCAACGAGATGATGGCGAAGATCGCGGGACTGGTGCGCCACGTCGGCGAGTCGGCCGCCCAGGTGTCGACCGCCGCTGCGGAACTCGTCGTGCGCGCCGATCAGGTCGTCGCATCGTCGAAGAGCCAGAGCGCCACCTCCGCGACCACGGCGCAGGCCGTCGAGCAGATGGTCGCGAGCATCGCCACGGTCGCCCGCAGCGCCGAGGGAGTGCGCCAGTTGTCGCGCGAGAGTCTGCGTCGCTCGGACGAAGGCAACGCCAGCCTCACGACACTGGATGAGCGTGTCGGCATGGTCGAGACCACCGTGCGCGGCATCGCCGATTCGGTCGGCGAGTTCGTGTCGAGCACGAAGGCGATCACGCACATCACCAGCGAGGTCAAGGAACTGGCCGAACAGACCAACCTGCTCGCGCTCAACGCGGCTATCGAGGCCGCACGGGCGGGCGAGCAGGGCCGCGGCTTTGCCGTGGTGGCCGACGAGGTGCGCAAGCTTGCCGAGAAGTCGGCCTCTTCGGCCAACGAGATCGACACCATTACGCACACGCTCGGCAAACAGTCCGAGCAGGTCACGCGCGCGATCGCCGACGCGATGGATCACATCGCCACCAGCCGCGAGTCTATGATGACGGTGAATGGCGTGCTTGCTGCGGCCAGCGAATCCGTGGTCGCCGTCGGGAGCGGCCTGGACAGCATCGCCGCGGCCACGCAGGAACAGGAGCGGGTGAGCGCCGACGTCTTCTCGGGCATCGAGACGATCAAGCAGACGGCCCAAGGCAACAGCGAGGCGGCCGGTCAGACGGCTGCGGCGGCCCGCAACATGGGCGCGCTGGCAGGGGAACTGCAGGGGGCGGTGGGTCGCTTCCATACCTGATCGCCCGCGCTCGCCCGGCATGGGGGAGGATGGTGCGATGAGCGACGCGTTCGATTTTGCCGACGATCTCGGGCCGGCGAAGATCATCCATATCCGTGAACCGGGCATCGGCCTGAAGGCCGTGCTGGTGGTCGACAACGTCGCCATCGGGCCCGCGATCGGCGGTGTGCGCATGGCGCCGGACGTCAGCACGGAGGAATGCTTCCGGCTCGCGCGCGGGATGACCTACAAGAACGCCGCTGCGGGCCTGCGCCACGGCGGCGGCAAGGTCGTACTCTACGGCGACCCCAAGATGCCGCGCCCCGACAAGGAACGACTCGTCCGCGGGCTCGCGTGCGCGCTGCGCGACATTCGCGACTACATCTTTGGTCCCGACATGGGGACCGACGAAACCTGCATGGCCTGGGTGCGCGACGAGATCGGCCGGGCGGTGGGTCTGCCGCGCGAGCTCGGCGGCATCCCCCTCGACCAGATCGGCGCGACGGGCTGGGGCGTCGCCCATGCGGGCGAAGTGGCGGCGGCCGCCTGCTGCTTCGAACTGGCGGGTGCGCGCGTCGTGATCCAGGGCTACGGGGCGGTCGGCCGGCACTCCGCGCATTTCCTGGCCAAGAAGGGGGCGGTCATCGTCGGCGCCGCCGATTCGGCGGGCACGCTATGGGATCCGCGCGGGATAGACCTCGCCGCGCTGGACGTGCTCAAGGCAGAAGGCCGCTCCGTGATCGATTATCCGGGCGGACAGAAGGGCAGCCCCGATTCCGTGATCGACGTCGAATGCGACATCTGGATTCCCGCGGCACGGCCCGACGTGGTGCATCAGGACAATGTGGGGCGCCTGCGCACGCGGCTCGTGCTGCAGGGGGCGAACATTCCCTTCACGCGCGCGGCCGAGGAGTATTTGCACCGCAAAGGGGTGCTGTGCGTGCCGGACTTCATCGCGAACGCAGGCGGGGTCATCTGCGGGGCCGTGGAGTATGCGGGCGGGAGTCAGGCCGCCGCGATCGCCACGATTGCGGAGAAGGTGCGCGAGAATACGCGTGCAGTGATCGAGACGGCGTCCGCGCAGTCGATCTTGCCGCGCGACGCAGCGATCGCGCTCGCGACCGCGCGAATCAGGAAAGCGATGTCCTTCGGCCGCTGGCGCCCGGCGTGAGCGGAGTCACGGAGTCTGCAACGGGGATTGGAGCCACGGATGGGATCGAACACGGAGTATTCGACGGTTGCACCCGAGCGCAAGGAGATCGACGCGCTGAAGGAGCCGACGGTGCTGGAATTCGGCACCGGATGGTGCGGGTTCTGCCGAGGCGCGCAGCCGCTCATCGCGGAAGCCTTCGCTGCATATCCGCAGGTCCGCCACCTGAAGATCGAGGACGGCCCTGGCCGGCCGCTAGGGCGATCCTTCCGGGTCAAGCTTTGGCCGACGCTGGTGTTCCTGCGCGACGGCGCCGAAGTCGCGCGCATCGTGCGTCCCGGCAGCGTCGCAGAGATCACCGACGCGCTGCAGGTGCTCGGAACCGCTCCTGCAGCCGATTAGGATGGCCGAGAGGGCCGGGCCCCTGTGATCAGCGGCCCGGTATGCGGAGGTCGATGCGGCCGTCGCGCATCGGGGGGCACCAGTAATAGCCGCCTGTCACGGGCCGGCTGAAGCGGAACAGCGCATCGACGATGCCGTCGTCGAGCCCCGCCATGCGGCGCAGTTGTGCTTCGAACGCGTCGACGGAATGTCCAAAGGCCAGGAACACGAGTCCGGACTGCGCACTGTCCGACCACGGCATGGAGCGCCGCAGCACGAAGGCTTCCGGGTCGAAGCTCTCCTGCGCGGTGCGTTTGACATGGGCGGATTCCGGCGCGTCCTCCAGCTCCTCGTTATCGCTCTTGCGCCGGCCCATGATGTGATCCTGCTCGTTCCCGGGCAGGCGATCGAAATGATCGAGATCGTGCCGCCAGTGCTGAACCGCCGCGAAGCTTCCGCCCTGCAGCGAGTCCGTGCCGGTCGAGGTGAAGGCGACGGCGAGTGCCTCGTCGCCCTCGGGGTTCTCGGTGCCGTCCTCGTAGCCCGTCAGATCCAGCCCTTTGCCGTAGCGGAAGGCTTCCGTCGCCTCCACGAGGCGCAGGGCCGGTGCGAGGGCCGCCACGATGCGGCGGCTGCGGTGCAGCAATTCGCCGCGATCGTCGCCGCGCAGCCAGCACCACAGGCCGTGCTGGGTCGAGGGGATGTCGACCGGGCTGCCGCTCAGCGTCGGGAAAGGGCGAAGGCCGTCCATATGCCCGCCCGCGGCGCGAACGAGCGACTCGCCGAGGCCGATGACAGTCGCATCGCCGTCGGCGAGCGGCGCGATCCGGTTCAGCGCGTCGGGCAGCTCGGTCACCGAGTCGAGGGCGAAGAACAGGTGGCGCGCCAGCGCTGGCACGGCCTTCATGATTCCGGCTTGGTGCCGGCTCGTGTCGGGGGTCTTCTCGGGGGTCATGTCAGTTCCCGGTGGAACAAGGAAAGGAGGCGTGGCGCTGTCGGTGACGCAGGCGCGCACATGCAGACGGCAAGAGTAACGCATTCGGCAGCCCGTCTGTCGCGGGGCAGGCCCAGCCGGGAGTGCCCGCGATACACGGATGCGGTTGCCCATTCATGCAGCACGGATCGAATTTCCTGTCGGGTGAAGGACTTGTGAGCGTCATCCAGCACCCGCACACAGACTTATCCACATCCGCTGGGGACAACTCGCGTCACTTCCACATCGAACGCATCTTCTCGGCTAGATCGAACGCGATGCGGCGCGATTCCGCCGTTGGGCGGGGGGCGGCCGCGGGCGGCGGCCACGAGGTCTGCTCGAAGCTCTCCAGGATCCGGTTCGGGATGAAACGCGTGCGGCTGGCGTACACATGACGGTCGCCATGACCGGGTTGCTGCGACACATGGAAGCGCTGCGGCACGATCAGGTCGAGCGCATCCTTCGCGCGCGTCATCGCGACGTACAACAGGCGGCGCTCCTCCTCGATCTCGCTGCTGCTGCCGGTCGCGAGGTCAGACGGCAGGCAACCGTCGACCGCGTTCAACAGTGTCACCGCGGACCACTCCTGCCCCTTCGCCGAGTGGATCGTGGACAGGATCAGGTAGTCCTCGTCGAGCAGCGGGATGCCCGCTTCGTCGCTCGTCGCGCTGGGTGGGTCGAGCGTGAGTTCGGTGAGGAAGCGTTCGAGGTTCGGGTAGGTCGCGGCGATCCGCGCGAGCTGTTCGATGTCGCCGGCGCGGGTCGTTGCGTCGTCGAACAGGCGCGCCATCTCGCCCGCATACCATTGGCAGATCGGCTCGAGGCTCGCAGGCCAGTTGGAGGCAGCAACCGATTCCAGCAGTCCTGCGAAGGCGGTCCACGCGCCGCGTGCCGCGTCCGGGACGGGCTGCTCCGCGAGCAGGAGGCAACCGGGCGCGGCGCTGGCGATGTTGTCGAGCACCCGCCCGGCCGTTTTCGGGCCGATGCCGGCGTGAAGCTGGATGGCGCGAAAACCCGACACGCGGTCGCGCGGATTGATGGCCCAGCGCAGCACGGCGAGCACGTCCTTGACGTGTGCCGCTTCGAGGAACTTGAGCCCGCCGAATTTCACGAACGGAAGGTTGCGGCGGGTGAGCTCGACCTCCAGGCGGGCGCTGTGATGCGACGCGCGGAACAGCACGGCCTGCGACTTGAGGCGCACGCCTTCCTCGCGGCGCGCGAGCACCGATTCGAAGACGCAGGCGGCCTGGTCCGCATCGTCCCGTACCGAGATCAGGCGCGGTTTCTGCGCCCCGGCGCGCTCGGTCCACAAGTCCTTGGTGAAGCGTTCGCTTGCGAGCGCGATGACGGCGTTCGCGGCGCCGAGGATGGGCAGGGTCGAACGGTAGTTGCGGTCGAGCGTGATCTGGTGAGCCGGCGGGTCGAAATGGGCAGGGAAGTCGAGGATGTTGCGCACCGTCGCGCCGCGGAAGGCGTAGATGGCCTGCGCGTCGTCACCGACGACGGTAAGGCCGCGTCCGTCGGGTTTCATCGCGAGCAGGATGGTGGCTTGCAGGCGGTTGGTGTCCTGGTACTCATCGACGAGCACGTGGGAGAAGCGGGTGCCGATTTCCGTCGCGAGATCGGCGTCGGTGATCATCTGCGCCCAGTAGAGCAGCAGGTCGTCGTAGTCGAGGACCTGCTGCGCCTGCTTGGCCTCGACGTAGGCGAGAAAGAGGCGTTTGAGGTCGGCCTCCCACTCGCTGCACCACGGGAAGGACTGCTGCAGCACCTCGTCGAGCGGCGCCTGGGTGTTGACCGCGGCAGAGTAGATCGCGAGGCAGGTCCCTTTCATCGGGAATCGCTTCGACTTTGCTGAGAGCCCCAGTTCGTGCCGCGCCAGGTTCATCAGGTCGCCGGAGTCCTCGCGGTCATGGATCGTGAACCCCGGTTCGAGCCCGATGCGGCCGGCGAACTCGCGCAGCAGGCGGGCGCCGATGCCGTGGAACGTTCCGGACCATTCGAGGGACGCGCCAGCGAGTCGCGGACGGGATTTTGCCTGCTGGGCGACGATGCGCGTGACGCGGCGGTTCATCTCGTCGGCCGCGCGGCGCGAAAAGGTCAGCAGCAGGATGCGGCCCGGGTCGGCACCGCTGGCGAGCAGGTGCGCGACGCGGTGGGCGAGCGTGCTGGTCTTGCCCGAACCCGCACCGGCGATCACCAGAAGCGGGTGATCGTGGTCCGGGGAGTCGGGCTGCGTGCCGAAAAGGACGGCCGCACGCTGTGCTTCGTTGAGGTGATCCAGATAGGCGAGAGGATCCGCAACTTCCATCGCGTTCGCCGCCTTCATCGGCATTCCGGCAGAGTGCCGGTTGCCGACGCGACGGGCTGAACGCTGGCTGCCTCGACTTTACGGTCTGTCGGGGTGGCGCGCAGCAGCCACGGGGGAATGCGGGGCGCGTCGCGCAGCGCGAAGAACACCGCTTCGTCGCAGGCCGGACAGATCCGATATTCCGCAAGATCGCTGTAGGCGCGTTCCATCGCGTGCGGATTAAGCGAGGCGTGGCAGTGGGGGCAAATGAATCGGGCAGACATGGCGTGATCCTTTCGAGCTGAAACTATATACAGTATTCAGGCCGATGCAAACCCCGTTTAGGACGCGGCCCAAGCCGTGCTTGCTCCGTCTGTCCGGAGTGGCCGCAGGGCGTGCGACTCGCCCGAATCCCGCCGCAAGGCGCCAGGGGGGTAAGGGCGTCCCGAGGTGGGTGCGCGGCGCTGGAGAGGCGTGTAACATTCCCGGCTTTCGGGCAGTCATCCAGCCATCATTTTCCGCCCCGCCATCTTGCCCACGACCGTAGCCAATCGCCTCGTTCCCGCTTTCTTTCGTTGGCTTTCGTGGCTGGCGGCAGCGGCGGTGTTGCTTGTCGGCACAGCCGTCGGCCTCGTGCTCGGCTCGCTCGACGCTGCGCGGGCGCTGAGCGAGGCGCGCAGCCGCACGATCGCCGAACTCGCCACGGTGCAGGCGCAACTCGACGGGGTGCTCAAGCAGGCGATTATCGGCGGCGACGGCATCGTCCACCTGATCCAGCATCAGGGCGATCTGCCTCCCCATCTGTTCGATGCAATGGCGAAGCAGACGATCGCCGACCAGCGGCTGATCCGCAATATCGCCTATGCCCCCGACAACGTGATCGCACGCCTGTATCCGCTGCAGGGGAATGAGAAGGCGCTAGGTCTCGACTACCGCAGCATCCCGGAGCAGTGGGCAACCGTGATTCAGGCGATGCAGTCGGGAATGCCCATGCTGTCCGGTCCGGTGTCGCTGGTGCAAGGTGGGCGGGCAGTGATCATCCGGGCGCCGGTGTTCCTGAGCGAGGATGGGATCAGCGGTCGAAGCGGTTACTGGGGCACCGTGTCCATCGCCGGCAACATCGAGGCCATTCTGGCCGACGGCGGGGTCACCGGCTCGCAGGCGCTGCGCATTGCTGTCCGCGGCAAGGACGGACGCGGCGAGGAAGGCGACCTGGTCGGCGGCGATCCGGGCGTTTTCGCGGACGAACCGGTCAAGACGCGCCTGGGCGTGCCCGGCGGCTACTGGGTTCTGGCTGCGACGCCGATGGAGGGCTGGCCGCGGATGGCAGCGTTCGAGTCCCAGTACTTCGTCATCGCCGTTCTGAATTCGCTCCTGCTCGCATGGCTGGCGAACCTGCTCTTCGCGCGTGTGACGGAGCGCAAGCGCTCGCAGGATGCGCTGCAGCTCGCTTCGACGATCGTCGAATCCACGGCCGACGGCGTGGTCGTGACCGACCCGCGCGGGAACATCATCGCCACCAACCCGGCATTCACCGAAATCACCGGGTATTCGGCCGACGAGGTCAGGGGGCGCACGCCGAGCATCCTCAAATCCGACCGCCAGGAGGAGGATTTCTACGGCCAGCTGTGGACGTCCATCGTGACCGCGGGCGAGTGGCAGGGCGAGATCTGGAACCGGCGCAAGTCCGGCGAGGTGTATCCGGAGTGGCTCACGATCAGCGCGGTGCGCGGCGCGGGCGGGGAGATCCGCAACTTTGTCGGCGTGTTCTCGGACATCTCGGCGATCAAGCGCACGCAGGCCGATCTCGAGCGGCTGGCGCATTTCGATCCGCTGACCTCGCTGCCCAACCGCGTGCTGTTCCACGACCGCATGCAGCATGCGCTCGATCGCGCACAGCGCTATGGCCATCGGGTCGGGGTGCTGCTGCTCGATCTGGATGGTTTCAAGACGATCAACGATAGCCTCGGGCATCCGGTTGGCGACCAGTTGCTCCAACTCGTCGCGGCCCGGCTCGGCACCTGCGTGCGGGTCGAGGACACGGTCGCGCGGCTCGGCGGCGACGAGTTCGCGGTGATCCTGTCGGAGCTGGGCGACGGCACCGATGCCATCGAGGTCATCCGGCGCATCCTCGCCGTGATCCAGGTGCCCTTCGAGATGGCCGGCGGTACCGGCATGGTGACCACCAGCATCGGCGTAGCGGTGTTCCCCGACGACGGGCCGAACGTCACCGAACTGATCCGCAATGCCGACGCCGCGATGTACGAGGCGAAGGGGGCGGGTCGCAACACCTACCGCTTTTACCAGCGCAACATGACCGCCGAGGCGCAAAAGCGCCTGCACACCGAGAGTGCTTTGCGTCGTGCCATCGACCGCAACGAGTTTGAGGTGTGGTTCCAGCCGCAGTTCAGCCTCGAGGATGGCACCTACCTCGGGGCGGAGGCGCTCGTGCGCTGGCGCGACCCGGAGCGCGGGCTGATTCCGCCGGGCGACTTCATTCCCCTTGCCGAGCGCAGCGGTCTCGTGATTCCGCTGGGCGAGCAGGTGCTCGAGCAGGTCGGTGCGGCAGCGCGCCGCTGGCTCGACGAGGGGCTGGAAATCGGGCGGCTCGGGGTCAACGTGGCGGGGCCGCAGATCGATCGCAGCGACATCGTGGCAACGCTGCGTGCGGTGATCGAGCGCTGGCACCTGCCGCCCTCGGTGTTCGAAATCGAGATCACCGAAACCGTGATCATGGAGAACCCCGATCACGGCCGCCGTGTCCTCAACGACATCATGGCGCTGGGGATCACCACCGCGATCGACGATTTCGGCACGGGCTATTCGTCGCTGGCTTACCTGAAGAGGCTGCCCATCGGCACGATCAAGCTCGACCGGGCCTTCGTGAACGATCTGCCGGACGATCCGTCCGATATCGCGATCAGCCGCGCAGTCATCGCGCTGGGGCACAGTCTCGGGTTCAAGGTCATCGCCGAAGGCATCGAGACGGAGGCGCAGCGCCGCTTCCTGCGCGAGGAAGGATGCGACGAGGGGCAGGGCTACCTGTTCGCGCGGCCGATGCCCGCGGCGGAGTTCGGCCAGTGGCTGCGAGCGCTCTCGACGCTCACGTCCTGACGGGCTGCTCCTGCAGCATCAGGCGCACGGCGAGGATTCCGGGCTCCTCCGAAGCCTTGACGGTGAAGCCGAACACCTTCAGCAGCTTCAGCATCGGTTCGTTTTCCGCCATGACTTCGCCTGCCAGCACCTGCAGACCGCGTTCGCGGCCGTAGCGGATTACCTTTTTCAGCAGCGTCGAGCCGATGCCGTGGCCCTTCATGTCGGAGCGCACGAGGATGGAAAATTCCGCCGTGTGGTTGTCGGGGTCGGCCACGGCACGAACCACACCCAGGGTCTCCGGACGGTCGGAACCGTCCCGCCCGCTGGCGATGAAAGCCATTTCGCGGTCGTAGTCGATCTGGGTCAGCCGCGCCATTTCGCTGCGCGGCAAGGTCCCGATGTAGTGGAAGAAACGGAACAGGATGTCTTCCGGTGTCACCCGCGAGAGGAATTCGTAATGCGTGGCTTCGTCTTCGGGACGGATGGGGCGCAGGACGATCTGACGCCCGTCGCGCAGCTTGGCCGGTTCGGCGAGGTCTTCGGGGTAGGGGCGGATCGACAGTCGTTGGGGATTCGGCGGAGCCGTCGAAATCTGGATGTGCGCATCGACCGCGAGAATCCCCTGTTCATCGACGAACATCGGGTTGATGTCGAGTTCCTCGATCTCGGGGATGTCGACGATCAGCTGCGAAATCCGCGTCAGCATCTGGGCGACGCCGTCGCGATTGACTGCCGGGTGATTGTGGTAGGCGTCGAGGAGCCCCGCGGCGCGGCTGCGGTTGATGAGATCGTGCGCAAGCGGCAGGTTGAGCGGAGGCAGGCCGATGGCGAGGTTGCGGTATACCTCCAGTCCCCGTCCGCCCTCGCCGAAGACGATCATCGGCCCGAACAGCGGGTCCGTGACGACGCCGACGATCAGTTGCCGGGCATGGGCGCGCGTTTCCATCGGCTGAACGGCGAAGCCGCTGATCCTGACGTCCGGGCGCGAAGCTGCAACGCGCACGAGCATCGCCTGGGCAGCTGATTCGGCGGCCTCCGGGGTTTCAAGATCGAGCGCGACGCCGCCCACTTCCCACTTGCGACGGATATCACGTGACATGACCGTGACGGAGACGGGCGTGCCGAGCTCGGTGGCAATTGCGGAGACGTCCTGCGGCGTGGCCGCCAGATGGGTCTGTACGACCGGGATCTCGTACGCCGCCAGGATGTGCTTGGCTTCGGGTTCGGTCAGGCGCGTGCGGCCTTCGGCGACGGCCTTGCGCACCACGGTGCGCGCGCCCTCGATGTCGGGACGGAAGTTCTCCGAAGTGGAGGGCGGCGCCTGCATCAGCACTTCGCGGATGTTCCGGTGATTGACCATGTGCAGGAAGGCGCGCGTGGCGTTTTCCGGCGTATCGAAGGTGGCGATGCCCGAATCCGCAAAGAGCTTGCGTTCGGCTGCGGCGGTCTCGTCGCCGATCCAGCACGTGAGGAGGTTGCCGCCGACGCTGCGGATGGTCTTGATCGCCGCTTCGGCGATCTCCATGCTGGGCGTGAGGGCGTTGGGCGTGTGGATCACCAGGATCGCGTCGCCGTCCTGCTCCTCGCACAGGATCTTCAGCACATCTTCGTAGCGCTTGGGCGGCGCGTCGACGCGGATCGCGATCGGATTGCGGCCGTTCCAGTCGGGCGGCAGCAGGCGGCGCAGGCGTGTGAGCGTGTTGGGGTAGAGGTCCGGCAGTGCGTAGCCGCCGAGATGCAGGCTGTCCTCGGCCATGATGCCGGCGCCGCCGCCGTTGCTGATGACGACGAGGCGGTCGCCGTGGATCGGGCGCGAGCGCACGACCGTCTCGACCGCACCGAACAGCTCGTTGAGGTGGTCGACGCGCAGGATGCCGGCGCGGCGCAGCACGGCGTCAGCCACGTCGTCGCTGCCGATCAGGCCGGGGCTGTCGAGGAACAGGGGGTCGCCGATGCCCGACATGGTGCGCTGCGCGCGTCCGGCCTTGATCGCCACCACCGGCTTGTTGCGGGCCGCGGCGCGTGCGGCCGCCATGAAGCTGCGGCGTTCGCGGATCGATTCGATGTACATCAGGATCGCGCGCGTGCCGGGATCGCTGCCGAGGAAGTCGAGCACTTCGCCAAAGCCGATGTCGAGCGCCTCGCCGAGCGACACGAAGTGCGAGAAGCCGATCTTCTTCGGCTGCGCCCAGTCGAGCACCATCGTGCCGACGGCGTCGGACTGCGAGACGAAGCCGATGTTGCCCGACAGTCCGCCGACCTGCGAGAAGGTCGCGTTCAGGCCCGCTTGCGGCACCATCACGCCGAGCGTGCTGCCCCCGAGGATGCGGATCCCGTGACGGCGGGCGATCTCGAGGATCGCCACGTCGAGCGGTCGTCCGTCCGTTCCCAGCGTGGTGCCGAGTTGGCTTGCCATGACAATGGCCGCGCGCGTGCCGCGTTCGCCGAGCTGGTCGAGGATGCCCGGGATGGCAGAGGGCGGGGTGCAGATGATGGCGAGATCCGGGGTGCGCGGCAGGGCTGCGACGTTCGGATAGGTCAGCACCCCGGCGACGGCGTCGCGCTTGGGGTTGACCGGCATGATCGCACCGCCGAATCCGCCGGCCAGCAGGTTGCGCATGACCACGCTGCCGATGCGCCGGGGCCGGGCGCTGGCGCCGATCACTGCGATCGACTGCGGATTGAAGAGGCTCTGCAGGTATCGGAAGCTCATGGTCTGGGAGGGCCGTCGGGTCTGTTGGTGGCAGTCAGCGCACGCGCTGCCAGAGCATCGCGTGCGTCACGATGTACTGGTACTTGCGCGCGTGCTCGCGGATTACGAGGGGCATTTCGGCTTCACGCCGGAGTTCGAAGCCGTCGGCGCCGAGCAGGGCCTTCAGGGTGTCGGCGCTGCGCACGGCGCGTTCGCCGTCCATGTAGCCGCCCAGCCAGGCGCCGCGCGGCGTGAACTGTTCGAGCCAGGTGTAGGGCGACAGGATGGCGACGACGCCGCCGGTGCGCACCAGTCCGCGCGGCCCGCCGAGCCGCCCGAGCAGCGACTTCGGACTCGGGAGGCGGCACAGCAGGTTGGCGAGCAGCACCGCATCGTAGTCCATGAGCTCGGCGGGCAGCGAGCAGGCGTCGGCCTGGCGGAAGGCAACGCGGCTGCGCTCGATGGCGGGATCGACGCGCGCCTGCAGCGGGTAGCCGAGCTCGCCTTCGTCGCGGCAGGCGTAGTCGAGGGCGCCATTCTCCCGCAGCGTGGTGGCCGCGTCGATGAAGGAGCGGCTCAGGTCAATGCCGAGCACTTCGCCGAACACGCGCGCGAGCTCGAAGCTCGCGCCGCCGACCGCGCAGCCGACGTCGAGCGCCCGACCTGTCGTGATGCCGAGTTCGCGTGCGCCGTCGATCAGCCAGCGTGCCGAGCGCAGCGGGAACTGGCAGGCCTCGCGCGGTCCCGATTCGTGCGGCATCTGCTCTTGCGGGCTGCCGTAGTGCAGCAGCAGGTACTCGTTGGTGATCCCGGCGCTCTCGTAGGCCCTGCCCGGCGCATCGGCAGCATCGAGACGCACGGCGCCGCCGTCGTGGGCGGCCTGCACGATGCGGAATCCCGCATGCTGGAAGAAGTGCGGGCGGAAATGGAAGCGCGACCACACGCTCGCCTCGTCGCCGGTCGAGATCCACGAGCCACCGAGGATCATCTGGTGCTCGCCGTCGTAGCACGGACTGCTGAAATCGTCGTAGTAGGGGTGAATCTCGGCGCCGGGCAGCGGATTGAACTGGTCGCCCAGCCATTGCCACACATTGCCGAAGACGTCGTGGAAGCCTCTCGCGGTCGGCCTGCCGCCCGTGACGGGGGTCGGAGAGCCGCAGCCGAGGTTGAGGTTGAGGCCGCGTTGGTGCATCAGGCCCTCACCACTCGCGGCCATGACCGGATCGTCGGCGACGGTGCCGACCGGGTCGCGCAGGGCATTGTGCTCGGCCTCGCTCGGCAGGCGGCAGGGCAGTCCCTGTCGGGCGCTCAACCACGCGCAGTAGGCCCTCGCCTCGTGCCAGTTGACCTCGGCAGGCCAGTCCCAGCGCATGTCGATTTCCTCGAACAGCGTGCGCAGGCGGAAGCGGTGGGATCCGGCGGGTCCGTCGGGCACCCAGAACGTCGGCCACTTGATGTTGCGGTAGGTGCGCCAGGACCAGCCCGTGTCGGACCACCATTCGCGCTCGCGGTAGCCGCCGTCGGCGACGAACTGCCAGAACTCGCCGTTGCTCACGAGGCCGCGGGCGGCGCGGAAAGGCTGCACGTCGACGCTGCGGCTGCCGTATTCGTTGTCCCAGCCGTAGGAGGGCCAGTCGGCGGGTTTGCCGAGCTGCAGCCGTGCGGCACCGACGGGCAGGAGTTCCATTTCCGGATAGTCACGTCCGGGAACCGGCGGAAAGGCGGCAGGGCGCGTCGCGGAGGGATGCAGGGGCGCCCATCCCGCAGGCCGGCGCACGAGGCGCAGTGGCAGCTCGTGGATCAGCACGGACGAGGTTTCGAGATGGATGCGCTCGTGTTCGAAGCCCAAGAACAGCGCCCACAGCGGATCGTCCTGCGTGATCGGCGGGTGGCCGTCGGCGAGGCCGGGATGCTCGTCGATGACGCGCCGAACCAGCGCGTACACCGACCTGCGGTAGGCGTGGGCCTCGTCGAACGCTGGCCAGCGCATCGCGTTCTTCGACATATCGTCCCAGCGCATCTCATCGACGCCGGTTTCGAAGATGCGTTCGAAGTAGGGATTGAGCGGCGCGGGAATCAGTCCGGCCACGCGCAGCTTGTTGATGTAGAGCGCCGGGGGGTGGCAGTAGTAGAACACCATCGGATGTCGCAGACGGTGATACGGGGGGCGGTAGAAGGCCTCTTCACCGATCAGGCCGGAGAACAGCAGCTCGGTGAGCGTCCAGCCGTTGTCGAAATAGGCGCGGACTTCGTCGCGCGTGCAGGTCGCGAGGTTCGGCAGCGGCAGCGAGGTGAGCGTGCCGTCCGCCGTCCACCCCGGGCAGCGCTCGGGCGTAAGCGCGGTCCACCAGTCCGGGGGGCGCACGAGGCCGAGGCGGTCGTCGAAACGTCCCTCGAGATTCTGTCGCCAGCTTTCGTCGGTCACGTCGTCTGTCATCTCGGATCGCCTCGGTACGCATTCGCCATCGTGTGGGGACCCCGTAGAGCCCCATCAGGCGAGGATAACCCCGGAGCAGGCCACTCGCCAACGGCCGTCGTTGTCTGCGGCGAGCCCTTATCCATGCGGGTGGGGCGAGGCATGAGCGCCGTGCGTGATCTAAAGTGAAGTCACCGATGGCGTGTCCATTCGTGGCGGACGGACGCCGGTTCGAGGAGACAGCGATGGAACAGCGAAAACTTGCACTGATCGTCGGCGCCGGGCCGGGGCTCGGCCGCTCGCTCGCGCGCCGTTTCGGCGCTGCAGAGATGAATGTCGCGCTCGCAGCGCGCAACCTCGAGCGGCTGGAGAACCTCAGCGTGGAATGCGCCGGTATCGGTCGCGGCGCCCATGCCTACCGCTGCGATGCCGGGCGCGAAGAGGATGTCCAGGCGCTGTTCCGGGCGGTACGCAGCGACTACGCATGCCCGGATGTCGTGGTGTACAACGCGGGCGCTTTCGTCGCGCGCGGCATCGTGGAGACCAGCGCGGAAGAGTTCGAACGCTGCTGGCGCGTAGGCTGCCTGGGCGGATTCCTCGTCGGGCGCGAGGCGGCGCGGGCGATGCTGGAGCGCGTCGGACAGGGCGGACCCGGCGGGACCATCCTGTTCACCGGAGCCACCGCCAGCCTGCGCGGGAGCGCCGGGTTCCACAACCTCGCGGTCGGCAAGTTCGGCCTGCGTGCGTTGGCGCAAAGCATGGCACGCGAACTGCAGCCCAAGGGCATCCACGTGGCGCACGTGTTGATTGACGGCCGGATCCGGCCATCGAGCGTCGTCGAGCATACCGACGCGCACGACGGCGACGCGCTGCTCGACCCGGACGCGATCGCCGAGGCTTATTACCAGCTGTACCGGCAGCCGCGCAGCGCCTGGACGCAGGAGCTGGATCTGCGTCCGTGGGTGGAGCGGTTCTGAGCGTTCAGACGACGGCCGCGCTGTCCAGCGGCGGGGGGCCCGTGCAGCCTTCGGCGCCGCCGGGGCAGACGCGGTCGGTGCGGGGCTGTGAGCGTGGCGAAAGGGGGCGGCGAGGCGCTCCGGGGGCGCCTTGCAACTTGTCCGACGGTGTGTGAAGATTCGCCCCTTGTCATCTCTCGATGACTTTGTAACTGCATGTTTTGTAATGCAAATATGCAGAATTGCAAGGTTTCCGGGATGCCCCGGAATCTCCGTCCTCCCCGTGCAGGAAGATCTTCTTCGCAGGTTGCGATCCTCTCCTGTCCCGCGGGCAGCGCGAGCACCGCTTCGCACGGGGCTTCCGACTGCCGTCGTTCGTTCCGGGAATCGTTTGCCCGGGTGCAGGAAAGCTTGATGTGCTGATGAGTCTGGTTCGCGGTTTGTCGCTGGCATACATGCCGACGACGTCTGTCCGGGAGTGTCCGGAGCAGTGGTGGGATGAGGTGCTCGGTGTCGCGATCCTCGGTGACGGGGAAGCGGGCTTCGTGCCGTCCGGCGTTCCGCTCGCCCGCGTGGCGACGCCCGTGCTCGAGGGCCCGAAGGCCGTGTGCGAGGTCTGGCGCGCAGGCCGGCCGGTGACGACGGGCGTGCACGGACGGGTCCGTTATCGCTGCACGGAGACAATGCTGTTCGGTGCCATCGAACTCGACGAGCACGCCATGCCCGCAGGAATGGATGGCGTTTCGGCACTGCAGAGGGCCACCGGGGCCGCGTACCAAGAGGTGTTCGCGCTGCTTGACGAGGCCGGATATCCGGCGCTCTTCCGCGCCTGGAACTACTTCCCCGCAATCAACGCCGTGGCGGACGGCAGCGAGCGCTACTGGCAGTTCAACGCCGGGCGCCAGGAGGCGTTCGGCGCCGGCGGTCGCAGTACGACCGGCCGGGTGCCGGCTGCATGTGCACTCGGTTCGGCGCACGGTCCGTTTACGCTGTATTTCATCGCACTGCGCGAAGCGCCGCTGGCCATCGAGAATCCGCGCCAGGTCTGCGCGTATCATTACCCCGAGCAGTACGGCCCGCGCAGTCCGACCTTCGCACGCGCAAGCCTGGCGCTGTCGCAGACGCCACCGGTGCTGTTCGTGTCGGGCACGGCGAGCATCGTCGGACACGAGACCTTGCATCCGGGCGACGTCGTTGCGCAGACGGCGGAGTCCTTCCGCAACATTGCGGCGGTGCTTGCCGAGGCGCGGCGAACCGCGCCGGCGGGTGGCGGACTCGATCCGAGGGAACTTGCCTACAAGGTCTATGTGCGCAATCCGGGCGATCTCGACGCCGTGCGGGCGTGCTTCCGCGCGCACGTCGGCGATGCGGTGCCGGTCGTGTACGTGCAGGCCGACGTGTGCCGCAACGACTTGCTGGTGGAGATCGAGGCCTCGGGCGGGCACGCGATGGAGGATGGCCGATGAGGGCGGCGGATGCAGGGGCGGAGAGCGGGTTGCTGCGGCGCGGAGTGCTTGCCGTGCTGCTGGCGCCCGCGTTTGTTCCGGCCGCCGCACCGGCCGCGGAGAAACCGCTGTGGGAACTCGGTGCGGGCCTCACCGTGCTGCAGTTTCCCGCATACCGCGGATCGGATGAGGACCGACTGTTCGTGCTCCCGGTGCCTTATGTCGTTTATCGCGGCGAGTTCCTGAAGGCGGACCGGCAGGGGATTCGTGGCACCTTCTTCGACAGCGACCGCGTCGAGCTGAACCTCAGTCTCGGTGCTTCTCCGCCGGTCAGCAGCGATCGCGTGAAGGCGCGCGAGGGCATGCCCGACTTGAAGCCGACGGTCGAGATCGGCCCATCGCTCGATGTGCAGCTGTGGCGTTCGGCGGACGAGCGCTTGCGACTGCGTACGCGGCTGCCGCTGCGTGCGGGCTTCACGGTGGAAGGCAGCCCCGAGTCGACAGGCTGGCAGTTCACGCCGCAGCTCAACCTCGACTGGCGCGATCCCGCCGGGCTGAACGGCTGGACGCTCGGCCTCGTCGCGGGGCCGGTGTATGGCGACCGGCGGCAGCACCGCTATTTCTACACGGTCGAGGCGAACGAGGCGACGCCGCTGCGCCCTGCCTACGACGCCCGCGGCGGCTACGGCGGAACGCAGGTGCTGGCGGCGCTGTGGAAGCGCTATCCGGGCTGGTGGATCGGCGGTTTCGTGCGCTACGACAGCCTCGCCGGCGCGGTGTTCGAGGACAGCCCGCTGGTGAAGCGCAAGGATTATGTCGCCGCGGGCTTCGCGGTGACCTGGGTCCTGGGCGAATCCACGCGTCGGGTCGACGCCGATGAGTAGAGGTGGGCCGATGCGGGGCGGGCCGACGCTGCCGGGCCTGCTGCGGCGTCTGCACGAATACGTGTTGCTCTACCTCGGGCTGGGCTACCTCGGCACGATCTGCCTGCTGTGGACGCCGCTCGCGATGTTGCTGTATCCGGTGCTGCCGGCACGTGTCGGACGGCGGCTGGGGCGCTTCGTCATCAACCGGGGCTTCAAGGGCTACATCCGTTTCCTGGTCCTCATCGGCGCGTGCCGTTTCGACCTATCCGCGCTGGACAAGCTGCGCGGGCAGGGACCGCTGATCCTCGCGCCAAACCACCCGAGCCTGCTGGACGCGGTGATGGTGATCTCGCGCCTGCCAGACGTCGCCTGCATCATGAAGGCGGGCCTCATGGACAACCTCTTCCTCGGAGCCGGCGCACGGATCGCCCGCTACATCCGCAACGATTCGCCAGTGCGCATGGTGGGCAGCGCGACCGGCGACCTCTCTGCGGGCAGCTTCCTGCTCATATTTCCGGAGGGCACGCGCACGACACGCATGCCAGTCAATCCGCTGATGAGCAGCATCGGACTGATTTCGCGGCGCGCCAGGGTGCCGGTGCAGACGATTTTCATCGAGACGGATTCGCCCTACCTGTGCAAGGGCTGGCCCCTGTTCCGCAAGCCGGAAATGCCGGTCGTGTATCGCGTGCGCCTCGGACGGCGCTTCGATCCGCCTGCCAGCGTGCAGCCTTTCATGGCTGAACTCGAGCGCTATTTCGTTGCCGAACTCGACGATGCCGTTCTACCGCAACCGCCGGAAAGGGACGGTGGCACAATGTCGTCTACGATCTGAACCCAATCTCTCATGCTGCCATGACGTCCCACCCGGTCACCCGTCCGAAATCCGCGCCGCTGCCCAGTCCGGTAGAGGCTCCCACTGCCACGCACCTGGTGCTGATCCCGAGCTACAACCCGGGGCCGAAGGTGTTCGAGACGGTGCGCGCCGCGCGCCACGA
Organism: Azoarcus sp. CIB; assembly: GCF_001190925.1. Lineage (NCBI taxonomy): Bacteria > Pseudomonadati > Pseudomonadota > Betaproteobacteria > Rhodocyclales > Zoogloeaceae > Azoarcus > Azoarcus sp. CIB. Next base: position 2,135,196 of record NZ_CP011072.1, on the reverse strand, counting down.
GTGGATGCCCGTCTGGGTCGTCGTCGACGGCAGCACGGACGGGTCCACCGACGGGCTGCGCCGCATGGCGGAGGAGGACCCGGGGCTGCGCGTGATCGTGCTGCCGCAGAACTCGGGCAAGGGGGCGGCGGTGCTGCACGGCATCGAGCAGGCGGCGAAGCAGGGTTTCACGCACGTGCTGACGATGGACTCTGACGGCCAGCATCCTGCGGAACTGATTCCGGACTTCATGGCGGCGTCTGCCGCGCAACCGGAGACGATGGTGCTGGGCTTGCCGGTCTTCGACGCCAGCGCCCCGGCGCTGCGTGTACGCGGGCGCAAGTTGTCGAACTGGTGGGCGAACCTCGAGACGCTGTGGATGGGGATCGGCGATTCGCTGTTCGGCTTCCGCGTCTACCCGATCGCTCCGCTCGCCAAGGTGATGCATGGCCACCGCTGGATGCGCCGCTTCGATTTCGATCCCGAGGCCGTGGTGCGCATGGCCTGGCTCGGCGTGCGCCCCGTGAACCTGCCGGCGCCGGTGAAGTACTTCCGCGTCGACGAAGGGGGGGTGTCGCACTTCAACTACGCGCGCGACAACCTGCTGCTGACGTGGATGCACACGCGGCTGTTCTGCGGCTTTCTCGTGCGTCTGCCGATGCTGCTGGGGCGACGCCTCAGATCATCCCGCCATTGATCGAGATTACCTGGCCGGTGATGTAGGCCGCCTGGGGTGATGCAAGGAAGCCCACCAGGTCGGCGACCTCTTCGGGCTTTCCGGCGCGTTTCATCGGCACGATGCGGGCGATCGCCTCCGCGTCGAAGGCGTCCTCGCTCATCGCGGTGTCGATGATGCCGGGGGCGACGACATTCACCGTGACGCCCCGGCTCGCGAGTTCCTGCGCGAGCGACTTGCTTGCCGAGTGCAGGGCGCCCTTCGCCGCCGCATAGTTCGTTTGGCCACGGTTGCCGGTGATCGCCGCCACCGACGATATCGTGATGATGCGCCCCCAGCGGGTGCGGATCATCGGCATCGTGAGCGGCTGGGTGACGTTGAAGAAGCCGTTCAGCGACACGTCGATGACGCGCTGCCACTGGTCGGCGCGCATGCCGGGGAACACTGCGTCGTCGTGGATGCCGGCATTGTTCACGAGGACTTGCAGCGGAGCGTCGGCGCCGATCGCCTCGAGCGCGGCCGCGGTGGCCGCGGCGTCGGTGACGTCGAATGCGATCGCCTCGGCGCTGCCGCCCGCGCTGCGGATTTCGGCGGCAAGCGCTTCGGCCTTGTCGGCGTTGCGGTTGGCGTGGATGAACACATGATGGCCGTCGCGGGCAAGGCGGCGGCAGATTGCCGCGCCGATGCCGCCGCTTCCGCCGGTGACGAGTGCGCGCTTCAAGATTGGCTCCCGCTGAGGCCGGCGCCGAGGGCGCCCGCATCGAGGATCACCGCGGCGCGGCCGGAAACGAGCACTCGCCCGTCCGCGGCGACGGTGAAGGAATAGAGGATCTGGTTGTCGTTGCCGGTGATGCGTTCGGCACGGATGTCGAGATCGGCGGCGACGGTGTCGAGCCGTTCGACCGCAATCTCGACGCTGCGCACGCTCGCGAGGAAACCCGCGCGCGGGGGCTCGCCCGGCGTTGCGAGCAGGGCGCCGTGCACGGCCATCGCCTGTGCGGCGTACTCGATGGCGCTCGTCGCCGGCAGGCCGCTATCGTCGCGCAGCGGGTTGTCGGCGTCGCGGTGGCTCGTCGCGCGGCAGCGGATCGCGTCGGCGTCCCACGCGTCGACGCCGGAGAGCAGGCACATGTTGCCCTGGTGCGGGATGCGTGCGGCGATGGCATCGCGGTCGAGCGTGGCGGGCTGCATGGTCATGCTGCGCTCATTCCGCGTAATCGACCGCGAGGCGGGCGTGGTCGAGATAGTCGAGGACGATGCGGCCCGCGCGGCGCTCGGCGATCGCGGTCAGCAGGGGCAGGCTGCGCGCGGCGGGGATAGCGCAGCGCAGGGCGTCGAGCGCGGAATCCGCGAGGGTGTCGGCGGGGGCGTCGGTCAGGCTTGCAGCGAGGCGTCCGCAGCTTTCCGCTTCCCGCTCGGGCGTCAGCAGCAGTGCGACGCCGAAGGCGTCGGGAATCGGGCGCGCCGCCCGCAGTGGTTCTGGGTAGTCGGCGTCGTAGGCGAGCAGCAGGCAGGGCGCGCGCTCGACCTGGACCTGCGCGAGCGCTTCGAGGAGGCCCGCGCCGAAGCTGGCGTCGTAAGCGCACAGCACCGCCGAGGCGGCGGTCGCGCCGGTGGCGATGCCCCAGTAACCGGCGGCGGCGTTATGCACCGAGTTGTGAAAACGCGTCGGCGAGATCTGGCGGTCGTCCGATCCGAGGGTTTCGCAGATCTGGTGGCAATTGACGCCGTCGCCGCCGGAGGACGAGAAGACGGTCGCGAACCCGGACGGATCCACGCCGACTGCAGTCGTCGCCTGCAAGCCGATACCCAGGGCGAGCTTCACCACCCGCACCGCACGACGGCGTTCGGCCGGCGGCAGCTGATCGGGGGCGTTGAGAACGGTCTTTTCCGGGTTCCACGCAGCCTTGCCGAGGAGGATCGCGGCGCAGGCCGGCCAGTCGGACATGCCGGGCCCGATCAGGCCGATGCTGCGGATCCAGGCCGCGGGCGGGTTCGTCATGGTCGGACTCATGCTGGGCAGCCGAGGATCAGGCTGCAATTCGTGCCGCCGAATCCGAAGGAGTTGCTGAGAACGCGTCGCACCGTCTGGTGACGCGTGGCGAGTACATAATCGAGCCCCGCTTCGGGATCGGAGGTGCCGGCTCCTGCCGGAATGAAGCCGTCGCGGATCGCGAGCGCGGCGATCACGGCCTCGACGCCCCCGGCGGCGCCGAGGGTGTGACCGGTTGCGCCCTTCGTAGAGCTGCAGGGCGTCGCGTCGCCGAAGAGCCCTGTCACGGCCTTGCCTTCGGCGTCGTCGTTGCTCGGCGTCGCCGTGCCGTGGAGGTTGATGTAGTCGATGTCGCGCGGCGCCAGGCCGGCGCGCGCCAGCGCGGCGTCCATCGCCTGACGGGCGCCGCGACCCTCCGGGTGCGGCGAGGACATGTGGTAGGCGTCGCTCGATTCGCCGTAGCCGAGCAAGAGGATCGCGTCCGGCGGAAGTGAATCCGGCGTCCGCTCTACCAGAGCGAAGGCGGCCCCTTCGCCGATCGAGATGCCGTCGCGGGCGCGATCGAAGGGACGGCAGGCCTGCGACGACGTGAGCTCCAGCGAATTGAAGCCATACAGCGTCGTGAGGCACAGCGAGTCGACGCCACCAACGAGGGCCGCGTCGATCAGACCGCTCGCGATCATGCGTGCGGCGGAGGCGAACACCTTGGCGCTGGACGAGCAGGCCGACGAGACGACCACGGCGGGCCCCGTCAGTCCGAACCAGTGCTGCACGAAGTCGGCCAGCGAGAAGGTGTTGTGCGTGCCGGCGTAGTTGAAGTCGGCCGGAAGCGCTCCGGTATCCGGTGTGCGCCGGCGGTAGGCGAGTTCGGTCTCGAGGATGCCGGAGGTGCTCGTGCCGAGGAACACGCCGATGCGATGGGCTCCATAGCGTGACATCGCCGCGCGAACCGCGTCGGCGAAGCCGTCCTGCACCAGGCCGAGTTGCGCAAGCCGGTTGTTGCGACAGTCGAAACGTGCCAGCGCCGCGGGGAGTCGTTCGTCGTCGGCGCCTTCTACTTCGCCGATCCATGTTTGCAGCGCGACGGTCTCGAAAGCGCAGGGCTTGAGCCCGGACCGGCCGGCGAGCAGCGCTTCGAGTAGCGGCTCCAGCCCGCGCCCGAGGCAGGACGACGCGGTGTAGGCGGAAATCAGCAGCGGATGCACTTTGACTCGCAATTGCACGAAGGAGGGCTATTTTAGCAAAGTGCGGGATGTCGGCTGTGCTTGCTCTGCGTTCGGGTCGTGATTGCACGTGCAGCGTATCGGCTCGCGATTGTTTCGGTTAGCGAAACAGTATTTCGTCCGATGCGCGCTAGTTCGGTTCGTGGCACCAAACTAGACTGCGGCGACCCGATTGGAAATGCATACGGACTGAATCATGGACAAACTGATCGCGATGAACGTCTTCCGCACGGTCATCGATTGCGGCTCGTTCGCTCGCGCGTCGGCCAAGCTCGGCATTTCGACTACCACCGCGTCGCGCCACGTCGCGGACCTCGAGCAGGCGCTCGGTGTCTCGCTGCTTCACCGCAGCACGCGCAAGATCAGCCTGACCGAGCCCGGTACGATGTATTACGAGCGCTGCTGCATGCATCTGGACGAGATCGCAGCGACGGAACTCGCGGTATCCGCGGACAATGCCTCACTCAGCGGCTGCCTGCGCATCAGCGTACCGTACTCGTTCAGCAACGTCTTCCTCGCGCGGCATTTCTCCCGATTCGTAGAATCCCACCCAGCGCTCAAGACGGAGGTCCGCTTTTCCGACCGGATCGTCGATCTTGCCCAGGAGGGTGTCGATCTGGCGGTCCGCATCACGCGCAGTGTTTCGGGGATGTACGTCGCGCGGCGCCTCGCGGTAATCCGCACTGCCCTGTGCGCCAGTCCGGAATATCTGGAGCGCGCAGGAGTCCCGGAGAAGCCCGACGACCTGGTGCGCCACAGCTGTCTCTTGTACACGAATCTCACGTCCGGCAACGGGTGGACGCTGCGCAGGGGTGAGCAGGAGTTCGTCGTGCCGGTGCATGGTACGTTCCGCTCCAACAACGGCGACATGAACCGCATCGCCGCGCTCGCGGGGCGGGGCATCATCTGCGAGCCGACGTTCATCGTCGGTGAAGACCTGCGTGCCGGCCGCCTCGTGCGTGTCCTGCCCGAGTACGAGACGATCCCCACGCTGGCCCACGCGGTGTTCCTCCCGGCGGGCCGCAATTCGGCGCGCATCCGGGCCTTGCTGGATTTTCTGGTGGCAGTGTTCGAAGACGAGTTTCCGGCCTTTGATCCGGTGATGTAAGCAAAAACCGGGACTCATGCGCCAGGCCCCGACACGCCGGGGCCTGGCACTCTGTACGTCGAACTCCGGTACCTACATCCGGTACTGCCAGAACACGCCCAGCACGTTGACGTTGTAGTCCTCCGGTGTGGCGCCGAGGTACAGCTTCTGGCCGATCAGCTGGTTGCCGTCGAGGCCGGTGTAGTGCCAATCCTCGACGTTGCGCTTCTCCCAGCGATGGAACAGTCGCACCGAATTGTTCTTGTCCAGGTCATGCACGATGCTCGTTTCGAGCACCTGCAGGCGGTACTTCATGTCGGCAAACTCGTCGCCCGCGACCGCCGCGGTCTGAGTCTCGTTGGTGCCGCTGCCCACCGTCGCCGCCTGTGCATTGCCGTAGCCGTACTTCTGCTTGCTCGACGACCACATGTAGCTGTAGCGGCTTTCCAGGCGGGCCCAGCCGAAGTTGTGCGCGAAGCCGGCACCGAGCGCATGGTTCAGGTCGTCGGTGCTGGCGCTCCACGCGCCGGCCAGCGGATACATGTTGTCTGCGCCGGCATGGGAGCTGGCGCGTGTGCCACTCACTCCCTGGTTGATGTTGCGCTGGCTCATCTCGCCGGTCTGGAACGAGTACCACGTGAAGAAACTGCTGCCCGGTGCGGGCGTGTAGTTCCATTCTGCATTCACGGTGCTGAGTTTCTCGTCGCCGGTACGGCCGTAGTCGGCGTCCAGGTAGTCGCTCCGCTTGTGCTGCAAGGACAGCATCGCGTCCATGTCCGAGCGCAGCATGAAGTTCCAGCGCAGGTTGACGATGTTCTGGCGGCGATCGGCGATGTCGAACTTGCGCAGTTCGGCGAGGGTGTGGATGGGCACGGCGCCGGTGTAGTCGTCGCGCGAGCTGGTGTAGAAATGTTCGTAGATGTCGTAGCGGTATTCGCTACCGCGACGGTCGCCGATCTCCCACGACGCGCGCAGCATCGACTGTTCGAAGGCGCGGGTGTTGAAAGTGAGCTTGAGCCGGTCCTCGGTGGTGTTCTTGACCTCGCGGTACGGGCGCTCGGTTTCCTCCCTTTCCCACGTTGCGCCAAGCTGGCTCTGGCGACCGAGCCGGTAGTCGGCGCCAAGTCCTCCCGTCCAGCGCGTGTAGCTGGTCGGAATGCTCATGTAGTGAATGTTGTTGGTGCCGTTGTAGAAGCCGAAACCCGCCCCGAATACCCCCGGCAGGGCGTAATCCAGCGCCGGATAGCCGATCTTGCCGGTAGCCGGGTCGATGGCGGTGTAGCGCGTGCGGTTGTCCTCGTCGTAGTAGCGCAGTTTGGCGCGTACGGTGAGGTCGTCCGCGGGCTGCAGCGATAGGCCGAGATCGGCGAGGCGGGTGTCGATCCTCGCGTCGGCCTTCAGGCGGCTGAGCACGCCTGTCGTGTCGTAGCCGGCGATTGCGCTGGCGTAAGTCGTCGCCACGCCGGCGGCGTTGACGCCGTCGTTGATGGTCGGCGGAAGCAGATCGTCGTTCTGGCGCATGCTGCCGAAGGCGACGGTCGCGCTGAACTGTCCGTTCAGCGGCAGCATGCGGGCGTAGTCGGCCTTGATGTTGTAGGCCTCGTTATCCGGGCTGAGGGCGAAACGGCCCTTTTCCCAACTGGTCGAGTTTGTCGTGCCGGCGGTGCCGAAGTTGATCGAGAAGGGATTTTCCCAAGTCAGGGATTTGTTGTCGTTGCGAAACAGCGAGCTCGACAGGGTGAGGTTCAGGCGGTCCTTCTCGCCGACGTAGCGCAGACCCGTGAGGAACTCGTGGGTCGTGTAATCGATTGGTTCGACCGTCTCGTTTACTGCCCCCAGGACGTTGCTGCCGACCGGATTGGCCGCGGAACGGCGGATGAAGTCGAAGAGGAAACCGCCACCGAAGGGGCGCTCGCCTTCGCGCCGTTCGTTGGTGTAGCTGAAAAAGCCGTTGAGCCGCTCGCTGATCGGCGCATCCATGCGCAGGCCGATCTTCTGCCGGTCGACGCTCAACGTCGTTTCGCGGGCATTCGCCACTGCCGCTTGCAGTGCAGCGTAACTGGCCGGGTCGGATTGCGTGTGGGTGCCTGCAGCAAGGCCGGCGGGCAGGGTCAGGTTATCGGTGCCGACACCGTTCCACAGCGGTCTGGCATTGGTCGAGAAGACATGTGGCGTGTCATTGAGAAACAGCGAGAACTTGATGCCGTTGTATCGTCCGGCCTCGAAGCCGTAATACTGGTCCTTCCGGTCGACGCCGCCGCCCCGCAGTCGCAGATAGAGCGCAGCGTCCGGCTTCTCTGCGCTGACGTTGAAGCTGTTGAGCAGCGCTCCGTTCTTCCAGTCCGCGTATTCGCGGAAGCCGCCGGCCTTCGAGTCGGCCTTGCCTCCGGTGTAGCCGGCTTCGATGTTGCCCGAGTACTGCCAGCCGCCGCTGCCTTCGATGTAGGCGGGTGACACCGGCGGGTATTGGTAGAGCTGCGCGCTCGGCGTATGCGATGGGCCCTTGCCGCCCATCACGGCGGAGAACCCTTGCGGGTCCGTGTAGCGCGTGGTGTCGCCGCCACCGGGGGCAGCCGCGTTGCCGAGCACGGTGTCGACGCCGGCTGCGGAGTCGGCGCGGGCGGGACCGGTACCCATCATCGCGAGCATCGCGACGATCGGGAGCAGAACGAATTCCTTGTTTTTCATGATCGTTGTTCCTCAGTCTCGTTAGCGATGCATCCGTGCGCCAGCCGGGTGGTTCGAGCCATGGATCTGCGCATGGCACGTCGAGCAGCCGCGACCGATCACGCGTTCGTCGGGCAGCGTGCCGCTGGCAGTGTTGGCCTGCGTGAGGAGGTTGTTCTGGTGCGTGGTGTGCGTGTGGCACTGCTGGCACAGGAAGGGGCGTGGGGTCGTCAGCAGCTTTTCCTGATTCGAGCCGTGCGGGCTGTGGCAGTTGAGGCAGCTTTCGCGTACCGGGGCGTGTTCCCAGACGAAGGGGCCGCGCTTCTCCTGGTGGCAGCTGTAGCAGAGCTGGTTCACCGTATCCGCCTTGAGCAGGGGCTTCGTCGGCGAGCCATGCGGGTTGTGGCAATCGACGCAGGACATCTTCCCTTCGGGCAGGGGCATGTGCGAGCGCTTGCGGAACTCCATGCGCTGCTGCTGATGACAGCTGTAGCAAGTCTCGGAAATGCTGTTGGCCTTTTGCAGGCCGGTGGCCGAGAACTTCGCCATCGGGTTGTGGCAGTCCGTGCAGGCCAGCCCGTTGGTCTGGTGCGTGGACGAGCGCCAGAAGATGCGCTGGTTGCCGTCGTGGCACTGCAGACATACCGCGTTGCCTTGGTCGGGGCCGTTGTTGTTGGCCGCCTCGCCGGGTTTCGCCGCCTCGCGGGTGAAGCCGACGATCAGGGACTTGTCCTTCTGCTGCTCGCCGGCTTTCGTCGATTCGCGCGTAAAGCTGACGATGAGCGACTTGTCCATGTAGTTTTCGTTGGCGTGGCGCGAACCGGGCCCGTGGCAGGCCTCACAGCCGCGACGCTCAAGATCGTTCTTCGGATTGAGGCGAAAAGCCTTGGCGTGAGTGGTATGCGAGAACTTGTCGTTCTCTGCGGTGTGGCACGCGAGGCAACGCTCCTCGCCGATGTATTCCGCGCCCTCGGCAAAGCGGATCAGCGGGGCGTTTGCCGCGCTGGCCGGCGGTAGCGCCGCCTGCGCGAGGCCGAAGCCGAGATGGATGAGCAGCAGGCCCGCCATGAGGCGGACGCCGCGACTTGCGAAAAGCCGCGTGAATCGTGTTCCCGTTTTCATTGAACTCCCCGATAGGCTGACCAGGCAGATCCGGATGGATACGCTTTGTTACATGCCTGGCGTCGGGCGGATTCTCGTGAATTCGGGGGGCCGGAAAAATGTAGCGCAGCGAAAGGGTATCCCCCGCAATCCGGGATGATCGGGGGATGCCCTTCACATGCTGCCGTGGTGCTCCGGCCATTGGCCGGGGCGACAGGCGGGTGCCGTGCTTACGGGATGGCGTGCTCGAGGGTGACCGGTATCAGGCCTGAAGCCCGACATCCGTCGAGCACCATTGGGAGAGCTTCGAGGATCACCGCCCGCCCGTGCGCCGTGCGTGCGGCGTTGCCGTCGTGCAGCAGCAGGATGTCGCCGCTGCGCAACTTCCCGTCGCGGCCGCCGAGCAGCCGCGACGCAACCGCATCGGCGTCGCCGTTGCGGGTGTCATACGCCCGGCGGGTCCATGACGCGAGTTGCAGGTCGAGCCGGGCGAGGACCGGCTCCAGGAACGGATTGCGCAGGCCTGCCGGGGCACGGAAGAAGCGCGGTGTCCGCCCGCAGACTTCCGCGATGGTGTCCTGCGCGGCACCGATCTCGCGGGCGAGCCAGCGCGGGCCGTGCAGCGAGAAGGTCTTGAGGTGGTGTTCACTGTGGTTCTCGACGGCGTGGCCGCGGGCGACGATCTCGCGGGCGAGCGCCGGATGTTCGCGCACGAGCCGGCCGATGACGAAGAAGGTTGCCCCGGCGCGATGGGTATCGAGGAGATCGAGCACGCGCGGCGTAACCTCCGGATCGGGGCCGTCGTCGATCGTCAGCGCGATCTCGCTCTGCGCAGCCGCGGCCGTCGGTAGCCGGGTCCAGTTCGTGCCGAGCAGCGCGCAGCGCGGCAGCAGGCCGGCCGCCGTGAGCAGGCCGTGGTTGGCGGCGACGGCCCCCGCTGCCCACGGCCAGGCTTCGGGGCGCAGGGCGATGCCTGCCGCCGCGGCGGCGTGAAGCGCGGCCGAAAAGCCGATCAGCGCGCCGGGGTGCCAGGGACGGGGCATGAAGACGTGCGGGCGAAGGCAGCCGCGAAGACCAGGGCGAGGAGGGCGCCGGGACCGACCGTGCCCCCGATTGCCTGCAGCACGGGCACCGAGGAAAACGCGAGGACGCCGAAACCGGCGACCGTCGTGAGATTCGCAAACAGCATCGACGCCAGGGTCGCGGGCGGAGGGCCGCCGCTGCCGCCCGGGCCGTCGAAGAACAGGGCGTAGTTGGAGCCCACGGCGACGATCAGCAGCAGGCCGACGAGGTGCAGGATCGTCAGCGCGACGCCGGAGAGCATGAGGCCGGCGACGACCGTCAGCACGGCGGCCGCGAGCGGCAACAGGACGCGCACGACGCGTCGCGGCGAGCGCAGGGCGACGGCGAGGAGCGCGACGATTGCGGCCACCCCCGCGAGCGACAGCATGATCGCTTCGCGCAGGTAGCTCGCGTAGAGCCGTCCGGACTCGCCCTTCATGTCGATGAACATGGGGCTGGCATCCGCAGCCCCGTCGAGCGCGCGGCGGACGGCCGCCGGGTCGATCTCTTTCGCAGGCGCTCCGGCCGCAGGTGCGCGCAGCGGCAGCAGCGCGGTCCACTGCTCGCCCTGCCGCAGGAGCAGCGAATCCACGGCCATCGCGAAGCTGGTTCCGTCGAGGTCTGCGCGCGTCAGCGGCGCGCGCGCGCGCGCGGTGGAGATGTCGTCGATAAAGGGCGCGAGTCGCTCGGCCGGCAGGGGCAGGCCCGCGGTTGCGGTGGCGAGTCGTTCGCCCAGTTCGCGCGGATCGGGCAGCGCAGCCCGGCGCTCGAGTTGCCGAGTCTGCGAAGGCAGGTACAGCGACGGACTCTCGTAGCCGCCGATCTCCCCGGCGTCCACAAGCGTCTGCAGTTGTGCGGACACCGATTCTGCGCGCTGCAGGGCGCTGTCCGCATCGGCCGCGCGCACGACAATCATGTAACGGAGGTCGGGCGCCCCGAGATCGCTGCGCAATGCGGCGTCGACGGCCTGAGCCTCGGCCGGGACCGGGCTCAGGGCTCCGAGTTCGTGGTTCCAGACGCGGTCGTGCTGTGCGAACACGAGCGCGCCGGAAAGCGCCGCCACTCCGGCGAGGATCCAGCGCAGCCTGCCGGCGGCGACCACAACGCACTGCAGGCGCAGGCCGAGCGGGGTCACGTCGCGGATCGCGAAGCCGACCGGCAGGAGCTGCGGCAGAATGTAACGGGTCACGAGCGCGGCGACGATCAAGCCCGCGATCGAATACAGGCCGAGCTGTGCCAGCCCCGGAAACCCCGAGAACATCAGCGCACCGAAGCCGCAGATGGAGGTCATCACGCCGAGGCGTATCGTTGGCCAGAAGGCGTTGCGCCCTTCGTTCCCCCTCGCGGGGCCGGACTGGACGAAGAGGTAGATCGCGTAATCGACCGCCTCTCCGATCAGGGTGGTGCCGAAGCCGAGGGTAACGCCATGCATGACGCCGAACCCGAGGCTGACCGCCACGATGCCGGCCAGCGCCCCGGATACGACCGGCAGAAGGCCGAGCACGAGGGCCGTCGGCGAACGGTAGATGAACAGCAGGAGCGCAGCGATGATCGCGGTCGAGAGCAGCGCGAGCCGCGTCACTTCGCTCTCGATGGTGGCGCGCGAGTCGACCGCGAACACGGCGGCGCCCGAAACCAGCAGCTTCAAATCCGCTCCGGAAGGCAGCTTCGACGCCTCGCCCGCAAACGCGTTACGCAGGGAGGCGATGGCCGCCTGCTGGCCGTCAAGGTCCGAACCCGAGGCGCGCGTCTGGGCGAGCAGCAAGGCGCGCCTGCCGTCCCGCGACGCCCATACGCCCTCCTGCATTGCAGGGCGCGCCCCGCCGTCGAGTCGTTCCAGCAATTGCAGCAACTCGCCGGTGGGGTCGCGCGGCAGCAGTGTCTTCGTGAGCATGCCGAGGGGGGAGGCGAGGAGATCGATCGACTCCGCGATGGCTTGCCGCAGGCCCGTTGTCGTGAAGCGTTCCGCGCTCACGGCCGGGCTCAGGACATAGCGGTGGGTGAACAACAGGGCGTGGTCGCGCTCGCGATGGACGGGTTCGCCGTTCGCGACCATGCCGAAGGCCGCATCGGCGCGCAGCTTCCCGGCGAGATCGCGCGAGAGTTGTGCCCGCTGCGCCGCGTCGCCGCCCTCGATGCCGACCAGCAGCAGTCGGGACACCATGCCATCGCGCAACTGCTCGACAAGCACGCGCTGCTCTGCAGTGGGCGCTTCGGGCAGGAAGGCCGAGAGGTCGGCCGTGAAACGCGTCTGGCTCACGACGGCGATGCAGGCCGCGACGAAGGCCAGCCATAGCAGCAGGGCCGGCACGAAACGGCGTGTCACCGCGCCTGCCCCATCGCCACGATCTCCATCACGGAGCGGTCGCCGTCCGCCTGAAGGATTTCGATTTCGCGCAGCAGCCCGCGCGTTCCGGCGATGTTGATGCGGGTGACAACCTCAGCCATGCGCGTGTCGCGCGGCAGCAGGGTCAGGGTCCAGCGTTCGGCGTTGCCGGCGAGGTGCAGCGCGTAGGTACGCTCCAGCGTATTGCGGTCGCCGGCCAGCGTCGCCCGGATGCTGTCGATGAAACCGGCGACTTCGCCGTAGTCTGACAGGCGAACGTTGAACTGCTTCTTGCCGCGCGTCACGCTCAGGTTGTTGCCCTCGAGGACCAGCGATTCGGGGCGTGGCTTGAGGGTGATCTTCTCCAGCCGGTCCGGTGCCTGGAAGCGCAATTCGCCCGACGATTCGACGGGCTGGTCGAGGACCGCCAGATACTTCCGCTCCGAGAACGTCGCTTGGCCGTTGCGGTGCTTGCCCAGGGCCTGCATCAGCTGGGCGACCGTCCAGGCCTCAGCCGCGATGGCCTGCGGGCCGTGCAGCACGGAAGCCGCAGCGAGCAGGGCGGCAACGAGCAGACGCGTGGAAGCAACTTTGAACACGGATACTCCAGGAGGCGGTCAATGCGCGGCGCGGCGGCGCGCGCTCTGCCAGAAATCGAAAAAATTGAACCAGTTGTACGGCGCCAGCCCGGCATAGTGGGCGAGGCGTGCGGCGTAGCATTCGACTGCCGCGTGAATCAGGTGTGCCCGGTTTTCGCGCGTCGCCGCTGAGAAATCGGCGAGCTCCTCGAAGTGCACGTCGTAGCGGTTGCCCCCGCGATACAGGCCCACCATCAGGATCACCGGGCGCTTCAGCATCGCTGCGATGCGCCACGGGCCGACCGGGAAATCCGCGGGTTCGCCGAAGAATTCGACCGGCTGCGACGGATCGTCGCCCAGGCTGCGGTCCGCAAGCACGCCCACGAGCGAGCCGTCGTCGAGCCGCTCCTTCAAGTGCAGCATCGAATCCAGATGTCCCAGCGGAATGATGTCCGCGCGTGCGGCTGGATTGATCGCCGCGAGCGTGTCGTTGATCTTGCGCGCGTTTTCCTCGTACATGACCATCGCGACGCGCATGCCGGGTTGCTGGCGAGCGATCGCGCGCATGACCTCGAAGCTCCCGAGGTGCGCGCCCATCAGGAACACGCCCTGACCGCCGGCCACCGCCGCCCGCACGAGTTCGCCGCCATGCACGCGGATGTCGAACAGGTCGAAGCGGTCATTTACCAGATAGATGCGGTCGTGAATCGTGCTCGCGAAGCTGAATACATGCCGGAACTGTTCGCTGGCCGTAGGACGCCGGCCCAAGGCATGTCCGAGCCACTCACGCGAGGCTCTCCGGGCGGTCGGCGCGAAGAGCAGGAAGTAGGCCGAAATCAGCACCAGCACCGCACGCCCCACGCGGCGACCGAGCCGCAGCGAGATCCAGGTCATCAGCCGCAGCGTCGCGTAATTGCTGCGCTCCGGCCGGCTCGCCCATTCGGCCGTGCCGCGCCGGGGTTTCGCGCTCGACGCGTCGTTCACGCCGGATCGACCCGCAGGGAGCCGGTCGCGACGCAGTCTTCCCCGGCAAGGATGTCGAAACGCCAGTTCATGCCCGCCTCGGCAAGGCGAATACGCAGATCCGTGCCGGGGCCGACCGGGCGCAGGAACTTGGCCGATGCGATGCCGCACGGCGGCACGTTGCGCCCGAGGGCGTCCCCGAGCGCGCGCGTCGCGAGGCCCAGCAGCACCACGCCCGGCAGGATCGGGCGACCCGGAAAATGCCCCGCAAACGACCGATGATCGGCGGGAATCCAGACGCTCGATTCGTGGATCATTCGCCACCGCCCAGAGTGCGCCGCAGCTCTTCCAGCGCCGCGCGCGGAAGCTTGCCCGTCGCGTTGCGCGGAAGGGCATTCGCGAAGATCAGCGGGCGGGGGAGAAACAGCGGGTCGATGCGCTCGCGCAGCGCCGCCAGCAGCGTGGAGCGGTCGAGGCCCGGTGCCACGACGACTGCCGTCAGGCGCGTTACCCCGTCGCTCTGTTCGTCGTCCGGCATGAAAAAACTGCCATCGACGACACCCGGGATCGCATTCAGCTGATGGTTCAGGTACCCGAGCGAGCTGCGCTTGCCCGCGATATTCACGAGATCGGCCGACCGTCCGTGCAGCAGGAAGCGGTCGCCCGAGGTGGGTTCGATGATGTCGCTAAGCATGGTCGGCGTCTCGACATGGCCTCCGTGCGCCCACACCTTCCCATCCTCGACGCTGAGCCTGAGGCCGCGCATGAGCTGCCATTCCACGGTCTCGGCGGTGCGCCGAGTGGCCGTCTGGCCCGTCTCGGTGCAGCCGTAGATCTCGATCAGCGGGCACTGCAGCTGCGCCTCGACGGCCACCGCGAGATTGCCCGACAGCGGCGCGGTCGCGGACACGACGAGATCGGCCGGCGGCACCCCGGCATCGGCGGCCAGCAGGGTGCGCAGGTGGAACGGGGTGGAAACCAGAACGCGCGGGCGGGGAACGGCGTCCAGCGCCCGGACGATGTCCGCCGGGTAGAACGGCCGCCCCGACCAGATTGCCCCGCCCGACAACAGCGCCAGCAGCACGGTCGATTCGAATCCGTACATGTGCTGCGGAGGGACGGTGCCGATCAGCGTGAAAGGCTTGCCGACCACCCCGAGCCTGTCCGCCTCGGCCGCGATGTTGCGCACGAGCGCGCCCCAGGTCTTCGGGTGCGGCATCGGAACGCCCGTCGAGCCGGACGTGAATACGTAGGCCACGGTCTGGTCCGCGGCGATCATCGGCACCGCGGAACCGTCCGGCGAAGGGGATGCCTCCGCGCTTTCAAGGAGGCGATGTTGCGGCAGGTCGATGTCACAGACCGGGCTGTCGGTCAGGCAGAACGCATCGGGCGCAAACGCCAGCAATTGCCGGACGGTCTCGGGAGTGTGCGTCGAAGGCAGCAGGCTGATCTTGCCGCGCACCAAGCTCGCGGCCAGCCCGACGGTGAAGCGGTAGCGATCCGCGCACACGTTCAGGACGTGTCCTCCGGCAGGCAGGCTGGATGCGAGGCACCGTACGTCGCTCAGGAAGCGTTCGATTGTCACAGGGCCATCGTGCCGCCAGGCGACGACAGCATCGGGTTTCGCGTGCGTGAGGAGCGGCAGCGCCGCAGGGCCGGGGTGCGTCATCGCTCGTTGACCGGGCTTGCCGTGGGCGAGGTACGCCGATACGCGCGGACGGCGTCGAGGATACTGCTGCGATCTTCCGGGAGCAGCCTGAGGCGCACGAGATACTCCGCGAGGAACATCAGTCCGACGAGCGGCATGGTCAAAAGGTTGGCGAAGGTCGACCACGCTTCGATCGTGCCGAACGCGAACAGCAGACAGGAAATCGCCACGGTTCCCGCGAAAAACACCGCCCATGCGGCCGTCACCTGCCGTGTGTAGCGCGCGAGCGCCGGGCTGACGGTGCCGTGCATCGTGCGTGCGATACGCGTGCACATCGGCTCGCGCCCTGCGCCGAGCGTGCGTCCGAAACCGAGCCCCAGCAGGGCATTGGTTCCGACATGCTGGACGAAATACAGCCAGCCGACGTTGCGCGCGAGCGTCGGCCACGCGAGTGCGAGCACCAGCGTGGCGGTGGCAAGCAGCGCGAGCATCAGGCCGCGGCGCGTCGATTGCCAGGCGAAAGCCGCAGCGATCAACGCGAAGGGCGCGATCGCGAGGAGCGCGCCCCAGGACGATTCATCGACGAGCGCACTCGTGTAGTGCGCAGCCACTGCCCAAGCAACCACGGCGACGGCAATCGCCAGTCCGCGCCCGACGCGGACGACTGCGGGCCTCATTTCGTGCGGTTGGCCGCGACGTACTCGGTGAGGCTGCGCAGGGAGCGGAAGATCTTGACGTTGTCCTCGTTGTCGGCACGCAACTGGAAGCCGTAACGCTTCGAGACGACGAGCGCGACCTCGAGGATGTCGATCGAGTCGAGGCCCAGGCCTTCGCCGAACAGCGAATCGTCGGCCGGGATGGACTCGGGTGCCGTGTCCAGGTTGAGGGCTTCGACGACGAGGCCCGCTACTTCGAGACGCAGCGCGTCGAGATCGGCGGAAGAGGGAGTGGCGGCTTGGGTCATGAATCGGCGAAAAATGCGTTGAAGTCGCGGCAACGCGCGTTTCGCAGGGCGATGCGCGCGCGGGTCGCGAGACTGCCGAAGTGTCGCCCGGGGGCGGCCGACCGCGGTAGCGTCTCGCGATTGCAAGATGTTTGTGAAAGCGCGCCAGTTTATCGGATTGAATCAATCCGTGCAGCCGCGAGCAGTCGCGTCGTGCGCGACCGACGTACTTGTCCGTTATCATGAAGCGCCGACGGCGCGACAGCGGACGTGGTTGCATGTGGTGACAAAACGGGTAATGGGACAGGTAACGGAACCCCAGCAACAGGATGGGCTCGCAAGGTGAACAAGGCTTTTACGAAGGAAGGCGACGGCCAGGACGACGATGACGACGTCCCCGTATCGGTACGCCTGCCTCCCGGGACCAAGAACTACATGACGCGGCGCGGCTACGACGCGCTGCGCGTCGAACTCGACCAGATCGTGCGCATCGAGCGGCCGAAGCTCGTCGAGACGGTCGCCTGGGCCGCATCGAACGGCGACCGCTCCGAGAACGGCGACTACATCTACGGCAAGAAGCGCCTGCGCGAGATCGACCGCCGCATCCGCTTCCTGATCAAACGCATCGAATCGGCCGAGGTCGTCGACCCCGAGCGCCAGCAGGGCATGGAACAGGTCTTCTTCGGCGCGACCGTGACCGTGCTCGACGTCGAGGACGCGGACGGCGAGGGCGAGGGCGAGCAGACCTGGCAGATCGTCGGCGTCGACGAGGCCGATGCCAGTTCCGGCCGCATTAGCTGGATCTCGCCACTCGCACGCGCCCTGATGAAGGCGCGCGAGGGCGACGTCGTGCGCTTCCAGAGCCCGGCGGGGCCGCGCGAGATCGAGGTCGTCGAAATCCGCTACCAATGATCGTTGCGGGCGGTGCTTGAAATTCCCGGAACGCGCCCCATCTGCAGGCGCGTTCCTGTGTAAATGGAGTTTCAATCGATGACCACCGCCGCCGGCGCCCAGACCCTCAATTTCCAGGCCGAGGTGAAGCAGCTGCTTCACCTGATGATCCACTCGCTGTACTCAAACCGCGAGATCTTCCTGCGCGAGCTGATTTCGAACGCGTCGGACGCCTGCGACAAGCTGCGCTTCGAGGCGCTCGACAAGGCAGAGCTGTTCGAAGGCGAGGGCGAGCTCGCGATCCGCATCTCGTTCGACAAGGACGCGAAGACCGTGACCGTCGCCGATAACGGCATCGGCATGAGCCGTGACGATGCGATCGCGCACCTCGGCACGATCGCCAAGTCCGGCACCAAGGAATTCTTCTCGCAGCTCACCGGCGACCAGAAAAAGGACGCGCACCTGATCGGCCAGTTCGGCGTCGGCTTCTACTCCGCGTTCATCGTCGCCGACAAGGTCACCGTCGTCACCCGCCGTGCGGGCCTGGCGGCGAGCGAAGGCGTGAAGTGGGAATGCTCGATGGTCGGCGACGCCGCCGGTGAATACTCCGTGGAACCCGTCGAGAAGACGGGACGCGGCACCGAGATCACGCTCCACCTGCGCGACGACCAGGAAGATCTGCTCGCCGGCTGGAAGCTGCGCAGCCTGATCCGCAAGTACTCCGACCACATCGTCCAGCCCATCCTGATGAAGAAGGAAGAATGGGACAAGGACAAGAACGAGCAGGTCACGACCGACGAGGACGAGACCGTCAACCAAGCCAACGCGCTGTGGACCCGTTCGAAGAGCGACATCACCGACGACGAGTACAAAGCCTTCTACAAGCACGTTGGCCACGACTTCGACGAGCCGCTCGCGTGGAGCCACGCCCGCGTCGAAGGCCGCCACGAATACACCCAACTCCTGTACGTCCCGGCGCACGCGCCGTTCGACATGTGGGACCGCAACGCGCGCCACGGCATCAAGCTGTACGTGAAGCGCGTGTTCATCATGGACGACGCCGAGAAGCTGATGCCGACCTACCTGCGCTTCGTGCGCGGCGTGGTCGATTCGAGCGACCTGCCGCTCAACGTCTCGCGCGAGATCCTGCAGGAAAGCAAGGACATCGATACGATCCGCGCCGGCTGCACGAAAAAGGTGCTGGGCCTGCTCGAAGACCTCGCGACCAGCGAAGACGCCGCCGAGAAGGAGAAGTACGCAACCTTCTGGAAGGAATTCGGCAAGGTGCTGAAGGAAGGCGTCGGCGAGGACCACGCCAACAAGGACAAGATCGCCGGCCTGCTGCGTTTCGCCTCGACGCATAACGACACGCCGGACGAGACCGTCTCGCTCGCCGACTACATCGGCCGCATGAAGGAAGGCCAGGACAAGATCTACTTCGTCACCGCGGAAACCTTCAACGCCGCCAAGAACAGCCCGCACCTCGAGATCTTCCGCAAGAAGGGTATCGAAGTGCTGCTGCTGTCGGATCGCGTCGACGAGTGGGTCATCGGCAACCTGACCGAGTTCGACGGCAAGCCGCTCGTCTCGGTCGCGAAGGGCGGTCTCGACCTCGGCAGTCTTGAAGACGAGGCCGAGAAGAAGGAAGCCGAAAAGGCAGCCGACGAGTACAAGGAACTGTTGGAGAAGATGGCGGCGAGCCTCGGCGAGCGCGTCAAGGAAGTGCGTGTCACGCACCGCCTCACCGATTCTCCCGCCTGCCTCGTCGCCGACGAGCACGACATGGGGATGAACCTCGCGCGCATCCTGAAGGCCGCCGGCCAACAGGCGCCGGTGTCAAAGCCGATCCTCGAGATCAACCCGAACCACCCGGCCGTGATGCGCCTCAAGTACGAAGAGAAGCAGTTCGACGACTGGGCCGTGGTGCTCTTCGACCAGGCGCTGCTCGCGGAAGGCGGCACGCTCGACGACCCTGCCACCTTCGTCAAGCGCATCAACCAGCTGATGATGGCGATGAGCGGCAACTGATTCGCCACTCCGGCATCACCGAAGCCGCCCGCATTGCGGGCGGTTTTTCGTTCACGCCACTTTCCTTTCGACTCGGACTGCGGAGACAGAACCTACCTCCGATCGAGTCCGATCGACCAACGGCCGCGAGTGCCGGTCGCGATCGTTGGTCCGTATAGTCCGGATTTGTTGGGAATGACCGGCGTTTCCGCTACGATATCCGGAAAAGACGGTATCCGGACTGGAGCCGTCCGCCAAAACATCTACACGAGTATTTTTTCCCGGGTTTCCCGGCGTTGGGCAAAGGGGGAGGCTTCAACCGTGAGCAAGTCGTCAGACCGCAAGCAGCAGGCACAGGTGTCGCCGCTCTCCGTGCTGCAACGATTCCGCGTGCTGATCCGCACGGCGCAGCGCCATTCCCAGTGGATCGAAAAGCAGAGTGGCGTGACCGGTGCGCAACTTTGGGCGATGCAGGAATTGCTCGAAGAGCCCGGCCTGCGTGTCGGCGAGCTCGCCAAACGGATGGCCCTGCATCAGTCGACCGCCTCGAACATGATCGACAAGCTCGAGACCAACGGCTTCGTCGCAAAAGCACGCAACAGCGCGGACCAGCGAGTCGTGCGACTGTCACTGACGGCAGCCGGGCGTGATTTGCTGGAGCGGGCGCCGTCGCCCGCCCGCGGAGTCCTGCCGGAGGCCCTGCGGCTGCTCGATGCCGCGTCCCAGACACGCCTCCAGGAAGAACTGGACGGTCTGCTGCAACAGATCAAGGACCTCGACGAAGGCTTCGGCATGCAGCCCTTGCCCTTCACCGAGTAAGTCGCGCATTCGCGGCGACGTCAATCGGGCGGTCAGGTCTTCTTCGAAAGCTGCCGCATCGCGCGTTCGAGCCCTTCCAGCGTCATCGGGTACATGCGCTGGGCCATGATGCCGTTGATGATCTCGATCGACTGCCGATAAGGCCACAGCCGCTCCGGTTCGGGATTGAGCCACGCCGCGGCTGGCCAGGCGTCGAGCAGGCGGCGCAGCCAGTCAGCGCCGGGTTCCTGGTTCATGTGTTCGATCGATCCGTGCTGGTGCAGTATCTCGTACGGGCTCATCGTCGCGTCGCCGACGAAGATCAGCTTGTAATCCGGGCCGTACTTATGGAGCAGGTCGTGGACCGGGATCCGCTCTGCGTGACGGCGATGACCGTCGCGCCACACCGACTCATACACGCAGTTGTGGAAATAGAAGTGTTCGAGGTGCTTAAACTCCGACCGGCAGGCGGAGAACAGCTCCTCGCACGCCTTCACGTGGTCGTCCATCGACCCGCCGACATCCAGGAACAGCAGCACCTTCACCGCATTGTGGCGCTCCGGCCGCATCATCAGGTCCAGCCAGCCGGCATTCCGGGCGGTCGCTGCAATCGTGCCGTCGAGATCCAGTTCCTCAGCAGCGCCCTCGCGTGCGAAGCGCCTCAGCCGCCGCAGCGCAACCTTGATGTTGCGCGTGCCGAGTTCCAGCGAATCGTCCAGGTTGCGGTACTCGCGCTTCTCCCAGACCTTGATCGCGGTGCGATTGCCCGCGGACTCGCCGCCGACCCGGATTCCCTCGGGGTGATAACCGCTGTTGCCGAACGGCGATTTGCCGCCAGTACCGATCCACTTCGAACCGCCCTGATGGCGGCCTTTCTGTTCATCGAGGCGCTTGCGGAACTCATCCATCAGCTTGTCCCAGCCGAGCTTCTCGAGCTGCGCCTTTTCCTCGGGCGACAGGTGCTTCTTCATCATCGCCCGCAGCCACTCTTCCGGCAGCTCCTGCTCCAGGCCCGGGATTTCCGTCACGCCCTTGAAATACGCGGCGAAAGCCTGGTCGAAACGGTCGTAACGCGACTCATCCTTGACCAGGCAAGTTCGGGCGTAGAAGTAGAAATCGTCGATCGCATGGCCGCACACGCCGTCGCGCAGACCTTCCAGCAGCGTGAGGAATTCCCGCGTCGACACGGGCAGCTTGTTCGCCTTGAGATGCAGGAAAAAGTCTATGAGCATGCGGCGCTCCGTGGCGATACGGCGTCGGAAAACCGCTCGAGCTTCGCAGCAGACCAGGCGCTCATCGGTTGTTGCGCGCCATGAATACGAGCCGCTCGAACAGATGGAGGTCCTGCTCGTTCTTCAGGAGCGCGCCGGCAAGGGGCGGGATGACCACGCGCTGGTCCTGTGCGCGCAAGGCTTCGGGAGGAATATCCTCTGCCACCAGCAGCTTCAGCCAGTCGATCAGCTCCGAGGTCGTCGGCTTCTTCTTCAGCCCCGGAACGTCGCGCAGCCCGAAGAACACCTCGAGTGCTTCGCGCAGGAGATCCTTCTTCAAGTCCGGGAAGTGCACGTCCACGATCCGCTGCATCGTGTCGCGGTCCGGGAAGCGGATGTAGTGGAAGAAGCAACGGCGCAGGAAGGCGTCGGGCAGCTCCTTCTCATTGTTCGACGTGATGAAGACGATGGGCCGGTGGCGCGCCTGGATCGTCTTGCGCGTCTCGTACACGTGAAATTCCATGCGGTCGAGTTCGCGCAGCAGGTCGTTGGGGAATTCGATGTCCGCCTTGTCGACCTCGTCGATCAGCACGACGCACGGAGTGTCGGACTCGAAAGCCTGCCACAGCACGCCCTTGACGATATAGTTGGCGATGTCCTTGACCCGGTCATCGCCCAGTTGCGAATCGCGCAGGCGCGAAACGGCATCGTATTCGTACAGGCCCTGCTGGGCCTTGGTGGTCGACTTGATGTGCCACTGCAGCAGCGGCAGGCCCAACGCTGCGGCCACCTCTTCAGCCAGCATGGTCTTGCCCGTGCCGGGCTCGCCCTTGATCAGGAGCGGCCGCTGCAGCTTGATAGCCGCGTTCACCGCGAGCATCAGGTCGGGGGTGGCAACGTAATCGCGTGATCCTTCGAAGCGCATGGGAGTTCCTCTCGTTGGCTAACCCCGATTATATGGGCTCCACCAACTCAGGACATCAGGAGTTCGGCGGTATCGGCCATTCGAGATGGAAGGTTGCGCCCTGTCCGGGACTGCTTTCGGCCCAGCACCGTCCCTGCATGCGCGCGGCGGCCTTGCGCACGATCGCCAGCCCGATACCCGTGCCGGGATACTCGTCGTCGCGGTGCAGCCGATGAAAGATGTCGAAGATGCGATCGTGGTGGTGCATGTCGAAACCGATGCCGTTGTCGCGCACGGAGATGTGGCACCGGTCCGCCTTGCTGGTGCAGGCGATGACGATGCGGGGATGGGCTACCCCCGCCGAAAATTTGAGCGCGTTGCCGAGCAGGTTGCGCAACGCATGTGTCAGGCCGCTGCGGTCTGCCAGGATCGAAGAGCAGGAAGGCGCAAGCTCCACCGTGGCGCCGTTGCGCCCGATTTCCTCGTTGAAGTCCGCGGTCAGCTGTGACGTCAGTTCCCGCACGTCGATTTCCTCGAAGATCGTCGGCGCGCGTTCGACACGCGAGTATTCGAGCAGATCGTCGATCAGGAGGCCCATGCGTTCGGTGCCCTCCAGGATCCTTTCCAGAGAGGATCGCCCGTCCTCGGAAAGCCGGGTGGCTTCGCTCGAGGCGAGCAGGCTGCCATAGCCGTTGATCGCGCGGAGCGGCGACTTGAGATCGTGCGCGACCGCGTATGTGAAACATTCCAGCTCACGGTTGGCCCCGCGCAGCGCGGCGTTGGTACGGGCCAGTTCGTCGCGCGATCTTTCCAGGTCGCGGTACAGCCCCAGGGTGCGCATCGCCGACCGCAGCTTCGCCTCGAGGATCTCGAACTCCACGGGCTTCACGAGGTAGTCGTCGCCGCCGGCGTGAAGCCCCTCGACGAGATTGGCGCAACCGCCGAGTGCGGTCATGTAGATCACGGGCACCCAGCGGCCGTCGCACATCGACTTGACCCGCCGCGTCGTTTCGAAACCGTCGATGCCCGGCAGCATGACGTCCATGAGCACGAGGTCCGAGGGCGCGGCAGCGAACAGGTCGAGCGCCATTTCGCCGGATTCGGCGACCCGGACCCGCTGCCCGAGGCTCTGCAGCAGCATCACCATGCGTTCGCCCTGGAGCGGATCATCCTCCACGAGCAGGATCGACAGTTCGGGTAGCGCTTCCATGTCCGGCAGGACTCCTCGGGAACGCGCCCGCGGCGCTGGAGGGGCGGGGCAGGGGCCAGTGGCGCCCGCGAGCGGGGCTGCGTCAGCGCAGTCTACACCGCATCAACCTGCGCGGCGAAGCACGCAGCTGACATAAGCCTGGCCGTCGGGCTGCCGGTTGTTTCTCTGCGCGTCGAACATCGTCTCGCCAAGGCACTCGAGGACGTCGTGCAGGGCAGCGTGGCGATCGCCGCGGCGCGCTTGGCAGGACTCGAACGCGGCGCGCAACCCGGGG
The DNA here is from genome assembly GCF_001190925.1 of Azoarcus sp. CIB. Lineage (NCBI taxonomy): Bacteria > Pseudomonadati > Pseudomonadota > Betaproteobacteria > Rhodocyclales > Zoogloeaceae > Azoarcus > Azoarcus sp. CIB. The sequence continues at coordinate 2,111,655 of NZ_CP011072.1, read as the reverse complement.
GGCTGGTCGATAGAGAGCTGTTCCTCGATCGCGAGATGCAGCGAGAGATGCAGGAAGGGATTGAGCTGTCCTCCCTCGGGCGGAAACTCCTTGGCGACCGCTTCGGGATCCTCGAGCAGCGCGTGGTATTCCGGGTGTAGCAGCACGAGGTCGTTGGCGATGTGCTCGATCGGCGTCAGCACCTCCTTCGCGCGGTATTTCCGCCAGCTGTCGATGAAGAAGGTACGAACCTGATCGCGGGATGGATTGAACATTTAGTCTCGGTCGGTGGTGGGTTAGGCGGTCTTGTCGCGGTAATCGCACAAGTCGCGCACGAGGCATCCGCCGCATTTGGGCTTGCGCGCGGTGCATATGTAGCGGCCGTGCAGGATGAGCCAGTGGTGGGCGTCCCGCAGGTAGTCCTTGGGCACGCGTCGCATCAGCGCATGCTCGACGGCCAGGACATCCTTGCCGGGCGCCAGCCCGGTACGGTTCGCAAGGCGGAAGATGTGCGTATCGACAGCCATCACCGGCTCGCCGAACACCGTGTTCAACACCACGTTGGCAGTCTTCCGCCCGACGCCGGGCAGCGCCTCCAGCGCGACGCGGTCGCGCGGCACCTCACCGCCGTGGCGTTCGAGCAGCAGGTGCGACAGCGCGACGACGTTCCTTGCCTTGTTGCGATACAGGCCGATGGTGCGGACATGTGCGGCGACGCCTTCCTCGCCCAGGGTGATGATCGCCTCCGGTGTCGGCGCGGCCGCAAACAGCCCTCGCGTTGCAAGATTTACGCCCTTGTCGGTCGCTTGGGCGGACAGGACCACGGCCACCAGCAGCTGGAACGGCGATCCATATTCGAGTTCGGTTGTCGGCTGCGGATTTGCCTCCGCGAGACGACGAAAGAACTCGCGGATGGACTCCCGTTTCATGCCCGCCGCCAGAATCAGGCTGCGGACGCAGGCTGCTCGGTCGCCGATGCCACAGGCTCCTGCGCTGCTGGCTTCCTTTTCGCGGTGCGACTGCGGATCACGTTTGACAGCGCGATCAGGCAAGCGAGCGCGAAGAAGGCGCCAGGGGGGAGGATGCCGATCAGGAAGCCCGGATAATCGGGGCCGAACACGGAGATCGCCGAAAGCCCCGGGAAGAGCATCTCGATGCCGGAGAACAAGGTGCCGTTGCCCGCCAGTTCGCGCAGTCCGCCGAGCACGGAAAGGAGGCAGACGAGGCCCAGGCCCATCATGATGCCGTCCACGGTCGATGAAACCGGATCGTTCTTCGCCGCATAGGCCTCGACGCGCGCAAGGACGATGCAGTTCGTCACGATCAGCGGGATGAAGATGCCCAGCACCAGATAGAGATCGTGGAAATACGCATTGAAGGCGAGGTCGACAACCGTGGTCAGTGCCGCGATGATCAGGATGAAGACCGGGATGCGGATCTCGTAGGGAATGAAGTTCCGCAGCGACGCAACGGCGAGGTTCGACACCGCCATCACCATCACGGTGGCCAATCCCAGGCTCGCCGCATTCACGATGCTCGTGCTCACGGCGAGAATGGGGCACAGGCCGAGCAACTGCACGAGACCGGTATTCTGGCGCCACAGGCCGTTCCAGGCCGCTTCGCGAAAGCTTTGCAGGTTCATTGAGCGTTCTCCGTCAGAGTCTTCCGCCTGGCTGCGCGGCGAACAGCGCATCGCGTTGGCGGATTGCGTAGTCGACAGCCCGCGCGGTCGCGTTCGTCACTGCGCGAGCGCTGATCGTCGCGCCGCTGCGGTAGGTGAAGGTTCCGCCGTCGCGTTTGACCTTCCATTTGTCGGGCCCGAGGTCCGGGAACGACACGCCCGTAAACTGTCCGATCCACGGTTGCGACTTGTTGCGGTCCTTGTTCGGATCGATATAGTCGCCCAAGCCCGGAGTTTCCCGGTGTCCCGTGACACGGACACCGCTCACGCGCCCGTCGACGCCGACGGCGATCACCAACTGGATCCGTCCTGCGTAGCCGTCGGGCGCCACCACCTCCAACACTAGTGCGGCGGGCTGGCCGGCGAGGCGCGCGCGATAGGCGTGCCCGCTCTGTTCGAGGCCGAGCTCCGGGGTCGGGCCGAGCACGACGGAGTCGTCCAGGAGAGCATTGTCATAGGAGGAGGGCGGCAGCACCTCCCTGATCAGGCGCATCTTCCCTTCCAGCGCAGAGGCCTCGATCGCGGGACGGGTGAGCTCGAAAGTCGCCGCCATTAGTGCGGTGAACACCACGGTGAATAGCACCATGATGCCGGCGGTGCGCACGGAAGTTCGTGCAGCAGTGTAACGGGCGCTCATCGTGCCTTGTCTCCCTTGTGCCCGAATACCCGCGGTTGCGTATTCATGTCGATCAACGGCACGCAGATGTTCAGCAGAAGCACCGCGAAGGCGACGCCTTCGGGGAAGGAGCCGAAGACGCGGATGATATAGGCCAGCAATGCGACGCTGGCGGCAAAGATCAGCTTGCCGCGAGGCGTGGTCGCTCCCGACACCGGGTCGGTGACGATAAAGAACGCCCCCAGCATGGCGCCACCGCTCGCGAGGTGGAATAGCGGGGACGCGTAGTGCGCGGGATCGGCAAGCCAGAATACCGCCGAGATCGCCGCGAGTGCGCCGAGGAAGGCAGCGGGCATGTGCCACGTTATGATTCCCCGTGCAAGCAGATAAAGGCCGCCGAGCGCATACGCCGGTGCCAGCCATTCCCACCCACGTCCGCTCACGAGACCGAAGTTTCCGCCTTGGCTCATGATGGATTGAACCGTCGCCCCCGCAGTCCGGAGGCCGGTCTTGATCGTGTCGAGCGCGGTGGCGCTCGCAATCGCGTCGATTTCGCGAGCGCCGCCAAAAACCAGTCCCAACTGCGTCGCGAAGTCCAGCTGGCCGGCGCCGGGCCATTGCGACATCAGGGAGGGGAAGGCAACGATCATCGCGCAATACGCAACCATCGCGGGGTTGAACGGGTTTTGTCCAAGCCCGCCATAGAGATGCTTGACCACCACGATAGCGATCAGTACGCCGAGCACGGTCGCCCACCAGGGCAGGATGGGCGGGAAGCACAGCGCCAGCAGCCACGCGGTGACCACGGCCGACAGATCGGACAGCGCGGGGGCGAGGGGCCTGCCGCGCAGCTTGAGCACCAGCGCCTCACCGGCCAGAGCCGCGATCGTTGCGATTGCGAGGTTGACCAGCACCACCGCGGCGATTTGCGACGCATAGACGATGATCGCGGGAATCAGCGCGGTGAGGACCGCCAGCATCACCCCCTGGACGCTGGCCGGTTTGCGGATATACGGAGAATTGATCATGTCACGGCGCCTTGTCGGCGTCTTGCGGGTTGAGCTTCTCGCGGCGGTCGTCGATATCGGCGATCTCCGCCTGCACATCGGCGCTCAGGTCGTCGGTATTCCGGGGCGCTACCGCCGTCTGCTGTTGCTTGGCGCGCGCCAGCGCGGCGGCGATCAGGGCCTTCTTGGGGTCTTCGGCCGCGGCGGTAGTTGCAGGAGCCTCGCCCGATTCGGCGAGCTTGGCCCGAGTCTCAGCGGCCTTCGCCGCGAGTTTGGCGGCCTTTTCCTCCTTTTCCCGTTCCTGGCGGAAATTGCGGAACTCGAAACGCTCTCGTGCCTGGTCGGAAGCCCGCAGTTCGCGTTCGCGGGCCCAGATCTCGCCCTTGGCAAAGCGGTAGTAATCGACCAGCGGAATGCGCGAAGGGCACACAAATGCGCAGGAGCCGCACTCGATACAGTCGAAGAGGTGGTACTCCTGCGCCTTGCCGAAATTCTTCGCACGCGAAAACCAGTACAACTCGAACGGCTGCAACTCGGCCGGGCAAGCGCGCGCGCAGGCGCCGCAACGGATGCATGGCAGTTCGGGCGGCGGCGGCGGAAAGAGCGCAGGCGAGGCGGCGATGACGCAGTTCGTGCCCTTGATCACCGGAACGGAGAGGCTCTGCAGCTCGGTTCCCATCATCGGGCCACCCATGATGTAGCGATCAGTGTCTGCTTTCGGGCCGGCTAGTTCGAGCAGCTCCTCAACCTGGGTGCCGAGCAGCACTTCGTAGTTTCCCGGGCGCGTGACGTTGCCGGTCAGCGTGACAACGCGGGAAACGAGCGGCTCGCCGAAGCGGATTGCGCGGTGCACGGCCTGCGCGGTACCGACGTTGAAGCACTGGACGCCGAAATCCGTGCCGAGCTTGCCCTGCGGAATCTCGACGCCGGTCAGAACCCGGATGAGTTGCTTCTCACCGCCCGCCGGGTAGAGCGTGGGAACCGGCACCACTGCGATGCCGTCACCCAGGCCGCTCGCCGCAACCTGCATCGCGGCGATCGCCTCCGGTTTGTTGTCCTCGATGCCTAGCAGCACCTGCTTCGCGCCGATCAGCTCGCGCAGGATCATCGCTCCCGACAGCACCTCGGGCGCACGCTCGCGCATCAGGCGGTCGTCGCAGGTGATCCAGGGTTCGCATTCCGCACCGTTGATAACCAGCGTGTCGATTCCGCGTCCGCCCCCGAGCTTCACGTGGGTCGGAAAGCCCGCGCCGCCCATGCCGACGATGCCGCAGCCGCGCAGCCAGGCGAGCGCCTCCTCGCGCGACACCGTGCGCAAATCGAGCGGCGTATGGTCGATCCAGCGGTCCTCCCCGTCCGGCTCGATCACGACCGACAAAGTTTCGAGACCCGAGGCGTGCGCCATCGGGTATGGCGCGATTTCCACGACGGTTCCGGACGTGGAGGCGTGCACGCTCGTCCCGAGGCCGCCTTCGCCTTCGCCGATGTGCTCCCCCTTGAGCACCTTCTGCCCCGGCTCGACGAGGCAGCGCGCGGTCGAGCGGATGCTCTGGCGCAGTGGAATGACCAGCCGCGTCGGCATCGGCACCTTCTGGATCGGCGTGCCGGACGACTCGTTCTTGTGCGATTCGGGCTTGACCCCGCCTTTGAAGCCGAAAAGGCGGGTGATCATGCCGCAGACCTCAGTTCATGCACCGGATATTTCCATTTCCACGTTTCAACGGTCTCCGCGACAGGCACCATCGAGATGCAGTCGACAGGGCAGGGCGCCACGCACAGTTCGCACCCGGTGCACAGCGGCGCCACCACCGTGTGCATCTGCTTCGCCGCGCCGACGATCGCATCGACGGGGCAGGCCTGAATGCACAGGGTGCATCCGATGCACACCTGTTCGTCGATGCGCGCGACCGATTTCGGTTTCTCGGTGCCGTGCTCTTCCGAGAGCGACTTGAACTCACGGCCCAGCAGGTCGGCCAGTTTGCGTATGCCCTCTTCCCCGCCCGGCGGGCACTGGTTGATGTCGGCTTCCCCGTTCGAGATGGCTTGCGCGTACGGCTTGCAGCCCGGGTAACCGCACTGGCCGCACTGCGTCTGGGGAAGAATGGCGTCGATTTTCTCGACCAGCGGATCGCCTTCGACCTTGAAGCGGATCGACGCATAGCCCAGTGCTGCGCCGAGCACGATGGCGATGCCTGTCATGATGAGGAGGGCGGTCAACATGGAATGAGTGCCAGGTTCGAGGCGCTGGAGAACAGCCCGCTGCCGGGGAGCTCCGCTTGCGCCGGATCAGTTAGGGATGGGATTTCGGCCACAAGTCCTAGTGAAAACGGTCCAGTCCGGCGAATCCCATGAAGGCCAAGCTCATGAATCCCGCCGTGACCATGGCGATGGCCGTGCCACGGAACGGCACGGGAACGTCAGCGCCGTCGAGACGTTCGCGAATTCCCGCAAACAGTATCAGGGCCAGGGTAAAGCCGATCGACGAACCGAAGCCGAACAGAAGGGACTCCAGCAGATTATGCCGGAGGCCGACGTTCAGCAGCGGAATGCCCAGCACCGCGCAGTTAGTCGTGATCAGCGGAAGATAGATGCCGAGAACCTGGTGAAGGACCGGACTGGTCTTCTGGATGACCAGCTCGGTAAGTTGCACGATCGCTGCGATGACGACGATGAACGCAAGCGTGCGCATGAATGCGAGATCGAACGGTTCGAGCAGGTAGTGATCGATCAGGTAGCTCGTTCCGCACGCCAGGGTAAGCACGAACGTCGTCGCCGCGCCCATGCCTATCGCGGTCTCCAGCTTCTTGGATACGCCCATGAACGGGCACAGTCCGAGAATCCGGACGAAGACGACGTTGTTCACCAGAACAGCGCCGATGATGATGAAGATGTAGCTGGTCATGTTCGAGAACCGGTTGGTATCCGCGGGATTATGTCCCGCCGTTATTTCCCGCTCAACCCTGAACGGGTTATAGGCATATGCCTTTGGGGGCCATCACGCTGCGGCGTCAGCGGTCCGCGCCAAAATCGGCGGTTGCCCGCACACACTCCTGCACGAGCGCCGGTCCGCGATAAATCAGGCCACTGTACAGCTGCACCAATTGTGCCCCGGCTTCGAGCTTGGCCCGCGCGCCACGCCCGTCGAGCACGCCGCCGGCAGCGATGATCGGGAGTTCGCCGGCGAGCGCCTGCGCAAGCTGGGCGACGACCGTGGTCGAGGCTTCGAACACCGGCGCCCCCGACAGGCCGCCCTGCTGCTCGCCGTAACGCACGCCCTGGACCTTCTCGCGCGAGATCGTCGTGTTCGTCGCGATCACGCCGTCGATGCGATGGCGCCGCAACGCGTCGGCGATGTTGATCACCTGAGCCGGCTCCAGATCGGGGGCGATCTTGAGGGTCAACGGCACGTAACGGCCGTGTTTGTCCGCCAGTCGTGCCTGCCGCTCCTTGAGTCGGCCGAGCAGGTCGTCCAGTTCCGATTCGCCCTGCAACTGACGCAGGTTCTTGGTGTTCGGGGAGGAAATGTTGACCGTCACATAGCTTGCCAATGCATACACCTTGTCGAGGCAGGCCAGGTAGTCGTCAGCTGCATTCTCGATCGGCGTGTCGAAATTCTTGCCGATATTGATTCCCAGAATGCCCTTGAACTTGGCCGCTCCGACGTTCGCGACCAGCGCGTCGACGCCATGGTTGTTGAACCCCATGCGATTGATGATGCCGCGTACCTCGGGAAGGCGAAACAGCCGCGGGCGGGGATTGCCCGGCTGCGGGCGCGGGGTGACCGTGCCGATTTCGACGAAACCGAAGCCGAACCTTGCGAGACCGTCTATCGCCTCTCCGTTCTTGTCCAGTCCGGCGGCCAGGCCGATACGATTGGGAAATCGGAGGCCCATGACCTCGACCGGATCGGCAGTCGCCGGTTTGCCTGCGGGAAGAAAGCGGCCGGCGAGATTGAGGGTGGCAAGGGAAAATTCGTGGGCGGTTTCCGCGTCGAGCGAGAACAGGATGGGGCGGGCGATATCGTATAGCATCCGCGAATTCTACCGTTTCGCGCGGGACCTCGCCCCCCGGATTTCCGAAGAAGGCGGCTGCCTGCGGCCGGCATGCATCCCGGTCGCTATTCCGAATCCGAATCCGTCAGCGGATCGAGGGGACGCCATTCACCCCGGATGCGCCCTTCGAGTGGGCGGAAGCGGATCTTGTAGGTCATCTTCCGGCTGTCCTTGATCCAGTATCCCAGGTAGAGATAGGGTAAGTGCAGCCGGCGGCACACTTCGATCTGCCACAGCACGCCGTAGGTTCCGTAACTGGCCTTGGGGTCGTCCGGGTCGAAGAACGTATACACGCTGGACAAGCCGTCGCTCAGGCGGTCGATCACACTGACCATGCGCAGGACTCCCTGCTCGCGGAATTCGACTACGCGCGTGTCGACCTGGCTCTGCAGCAGGAAGTGCGCGTACTGCTCGCGGTTGTCCTGATCCATCCCCCCGCCCGCGTGTCGCGAACCCTGATAACGCTGGTATAGCGCGTAGTGCTCTTCCGAAAACGCGAGATCCTGCTCGCGCGCCTCAAGCGTACAGTGCCGCGCCCAGCTTCGCCGCTGGCTGCGGTCGGAAACAAAGGCAGCCACCGGAATCCGCACCGGCACGCAGGCGCGGCAATGATCGCAGTAGGGGCGATAGGTGAACATGCCGCTGCGCCGGAAGCCATTACGGACGAGCTCGCTATACACCGCCGTGTCGATGAGATGCCCAGGCGTCGCAACCTGGGAACGTGCCACCCGATCCGGAAGGTAAGAGCATGCATAAGGCGCCGTCGCGTAGAACTGGATGAGTGCGTACGGGTAGTCCTTCTGCATGTCTGCGAGTCTACGTTCAGAACAGTCCCTGACCGGCGTCTTCGCGCCAGCGTCCCGGTCCGTCCCCTTGCTGCGTCCAGACATCCAGGCCGGCGCGGAAGTCGGCGCGAGGGATTTCAAAGGCGCCGAGCGAGAGCAGGTGTGCGGTCTTCATCTGGCAATCGATCACCGCGAAATTCCGTGACTCGAGGTAGCGCGCCAGATGCGCCAAGGCGACTTTCGATGCGTCGGTGCGGCGGCTGAACATCGATTCCCCGAAGAATGCCCTTCCCAGTCCGATGCCGTAAAGCCCCCCCGCAAGCGAGCCCTCATCCCACGCTTCGACACTGTGTGCATAGCCGAGTTCGTGCATGCGACAGTAGGCGGCCTGCATCTCCTCGGTAATCCACGTGCCTGCACCGGGCTCCCTGGGTGCCGCGCAGGCGGCGACGACTTCGGAAAATGCGGTATCGAAGCGGATCTCGAAGCGGTGCTGGCGCAAGGTCCGGCCCAGCGAGCGGGATATTTTCATCCTCGACGGGACCAGCACCAGGCGGGGATCGGGACTCCACCAAAGTATCGGCTCGCCCGCGCTGTACCACGGAAAAATTCCCTGCCCGTATGCGGCCAACAGCCACTCCGGGTCAAGCCCGCCGCCCGCGGCGAGCAGGCCGGGCGGATCGTCGAGTGCCGACTCGACCGGGGGAAACCGCGGAGTGCCCGTGAGCCAGGGAATCATCACTTCGATTACTGCGTCCGGAACGGCCCGATAAGTGGCCGCTCCTGCACCGCGTCTTCCGACCCCTCGTGAAAGGTCACCACGTGATCGACATCCAGCCGGATACCGATCCGCTCACCGACTGCATGGTTGTGATGGCTCGGCACCAGCGACAACACCTTGGCCCCGCTTGCCAGCCTCAGCGTGTACAGGATGTCCGCTCCCCGGAAGGCCTTATGCACGACCTCGGCCTGCATGGTGCTCATGTCGTCATGCACGATGTCGTCCGGCCGCAGGAGCACGGACACCGTGCAGTCGCGGTCGCAGTTGCCACAACCGATGCCGCATTCGACAGGAATGGCGCTGTTCAGCGTGCCGAGCTCGACCTTCACCTGATGGTCGTTGAGCACCAATCCCCGGAGAAAAACCCCCTGTCCAACGAAATCGGCGACGAAGCGATTGGCAGGGCGGTGATACAGGTTGTACGGCGTATCCCATTGCTGGATGCGCCCCTCGTTCATGATCCCGATCTCGTCGGCGACCGCAAAGGCCTCGTGCTGGTCGTGGGTGACCAGAATCGCCGTTGTGTTCGTCGCCTTGATGATGTCGCGCACCTCGAAGGACAGGCGTTCGCGCAGTTCCACATCGAGATTCGAGAACGGTTCGTCGAGCAGGAGCAGGCTGGGGCGCGGCGCAAGTGCGCGGGCGAGAGCGACCCGCTGCTGCTGGCCTCCGGACATCTCGTGCGGATACTTATGCCCCTGGCTGGCCAATCCCACGACCCGCAGCAACTCGGCGACGCGGTCACGACGCTGCTGCGCGTCGAGCTGACGCAGGCCGAATCCGACGTTCTCGGAGACCGAAAGATGGGGGAACAGCGCGTAGTCCTGAAACACCATTCCGATACGCCGGCTCTCGGGCGGAACATGCAGGTCGCTCCCGCTCACCACCTTGCCGTCGAGCCGGATCTGCCCGACCGTGACGGGTTCGAACCCCGCGATGCAGCGCAAGACAGTGGTCTTGCCGCAGCCGGACGGGCCCAGCAGACAGCCGATGCTGCCCTGTTCGAGACGGAATGAAAGCTTGCGGACGACTTGATGGCCGCCGTACGCCAGATCGATGCCAGCGAGCTCGAGATGGGACATGGAGAATCCGATACAGCGTTGAAAAGTGCGATGGCCATTATTGCATCGCGGTAACCGAAATGGGATGAATTATAATTCTCGACAGCCTGCCGCGTGGAATGGACCTCGCGGCATGATCCCGTCGGGAGCGAAATGAGATTTTTGGAAAGGCTGGGAAGGTGGCGCGAGCGCTGGTCGTCATTGACGGCCGGGTCGCTGCTGATCTCCGTGTTGATCGCAATGCCGGTGATATCGGTATTCTCGAACGTGTTCGTCGGGGGAACAGCTGAAACCTGGGGCCACCTGTCGTCCACCGTTCTGCCGGAGTTCATCGGCAACACGCTGATCCTGTGTGCCGGTGTCGGGCTGGGCGTGTCGACCATAGGAGTGGCGACAGCCTGGCTGACCACCATGACCGAGTTTCCGGGGCGCCGCTTCTTCCAGTGGGCACTCGTTCTGCCTCTCGCAGTCCCGGCCTACGTGATGGCCTATGTGTACACCGATTTTCTCCAGTTCGTAGGCCCTCTGCAAAGCGGGCTGCGCGAGGTCTTCGGATGGAAGGCGGGCGGCTACTGGTTCCCGGACGTCCGCACGGTGGGCGGGGCGGTTGCGATGTTCATGTTCGTCCTGTACCCGTATGTGTACCTTCTGGCACGCACCGCGTTTCTCGAGCGTGCATCCGGAATGCTCGAAGCAGGGCGCTCGCTGGGCCTCGGCCCCTGGGGCAGCTTTTTCCGGGTCTCGCTCCCGTTGGCCCGACCTGCCGTGATTGCCGGTTCCGCCCTGGCTCTGATGGAAACGCTGGCGGATTTCGGAACGGTCTCCTATTTCGGCGTGCAGACCTTCACGACCGGCATCTACCGTGCCTGGTTCTCGCTCGGCGATCGCGTCGCCGCAGCACAGCTTTCCGCCATGCTGCTGGCCTTCGTCGTGCTGGTGCTGGTTCTCGAACACGCCAGCCGCGGACGGGCTCGGTTCAACAACACCTCGCGCCAACAGGCGGTGCCGACCCCGGTCCGGCTGTCGCGCGCGCTGGGCCTCGTGGCCACGCTCGCATGCCTGCTGCCGCTCGTTCTCGGATTCCTGCTGCCCGCCTTCCTGCTGGTACGCATGGCACTCGTCGAGGGCGATGCACAGTTCGGCGGGCGCTTTGTGCAACTGGCACGCAACAGCTTCGTGCTCGCCCTCGTTACGGCGCTGCTCGCCGTGCTTCTGGCTATCCTGCTCGGTTATGCCGCGCGGCTGGCACGCACGCGCCTGCCCCATGTATTGAATCGCATCGTCGGGCTCGGTTATGCGGTACCGGGATCGGTTATCGCGGTCGGGGTGCTGATTCCGGTGACGAGGCTCGACCACGTGCTCGCGGCCTGGTGGCAGGGCGTAACGGGCCTAAATCCGGGCCTCGTACTGACCGGGGGAATCGCCGCGCTCGTGTATGCTTATTTGGGCCGTTTTCTTTCCGTCGCACTGCATACGGTCGAAACCAGTCTGGGCAAGATCACGTCGAGCATGGACGATGCATCCCGCAGCCTGGGTGTCGGGAAGTGGGCTACGCTGCAGCGCGTCCATGTCCCGATCCTGCGAAGCAGCCTGCTCACCGCTGGCCTGCTCGTCTTTGTCGACGTAATGAAGGAATTGCCGGCAACTCTCGTGATGAGGCCGTTCAATTTCGATACCTTGGCGACGCAGGCTCACACGCTCGCATCGGATGAACGGCTGACCGAGGCATCGACGGCTGCCGTGACGATCGTCGCGGTCGGCCTGTTGCCGATGTTCATCATCTCGCGCCAGATCGCGCGCGGGAACCGGCGCACGGTCGAGGAGACGGAAGTCTGAATTGCGCTTCGAATGGGAAATACTACTGAGGATGCGGGATGACAATCAAAATATTACTGTGGTGCGATGATCTGATGAACCGCATGCGGCTCGAGTCGAAGTGGAAGGCTTCCGGTGCAACCATGCTCAAGAAGCGCGGCACGGAAACGCCCGACTGCATCGTGGTGGATCTCGCGGTGCGTAATGCGTGTGATCACATAACACAGTTGCGCGCGACCTTTCCCCAGGTCGATATCATCGTTTTCGGTCCGCAATACGACCCCGAGGCGTTCGAGGCGGCAAAGCGGGCCGGAGCGACCGACGTGGCAGCGCGCGGATCGATCGTTGAGCGCGTGTCCCGTCGTTTTCCGAAGTGAAAAATTCGCTTCAAGGGACTTGCATCCCTGGCATTCGCCGCAGACACGACTTTTTGAGCAAGAACAGGAGCGGGCACGCCCGAACGATGGGATAATTCGACCATGAATGCACCGCAATCGACTTCTCCGCGTCGTCGCCTGCAGGAACTGCTGGCGATTCCTGACAATCAGCGCTCCGACGCCGAATGGGACGAGCTCAACGAACTCGAGATCAGTCTCGCTCCCGGAAATCGTGAAGGCGCGCCCGACCCCAACCTGAGGCGCCCGACGCCCTCGACCGGATTGGGGGCCAAGCCTTCCCGTGGCCCGCGACCGGGTGGACGCCAACAAAAGCCTGGCGGACAAGGCAAGGCGCCCCCGCAGCAAAAGCCGGTAGTCCAGCCCAAGAGCGCTGCCGCTGTGCCAGCACCGGCACCGGCGGGCGAAGATGCGCCGGCGAAGAAACCCGCGCGTAAATTCCGCAAGCGGTCGCCGAAGCCGAACACCACGCCCACTCCTCAGTCCGAGTAGGAGCGCTGTCCGTTGCGAGCTCTTCCCGAGGTCGCTGTCGGGCTTACATGAAAGAACGACGCCTTCCGGGTAGATCGGAAGGCGTCGTTCTTTTCCTTGCCTGCCCTCTGATCTGCAGTCGGTCTGCGACGGAGCGGTCACGCCGTCGCAGACCAACCGATCAACGGAATCCAGCGCGGTCGTAGATCTTTTGCGCTTCGGCCGCGGTGTTGGCGAGTTCGCCGACAGGAAGGCTGTCAGCCTTGAATTTGCCGAGCGTATCGAGCGCGGGATTATTCACCTTGACGCTCGCCACGACCGGCCACTCATTGTTGCCGTTGGCAAAGTACGCTTGCGCCTCGTCGGATGCGAGGTACTCGAGGAATTTCACCGCGGCCCCCTTGTTCGGGGCATTTTTCAGCATGCCTGCGCCCGAAACATTGATGTGCGCGCCCCACGTCTTCTGGTTCGGCCAGACGGTCCCGATCTTCGCTACGACGGCCTTGTCCTCGGCCTTGTCCGAGTTCATCAGGCGCGCAAGGTAATAGGTGTTGGCGATCGTCACGCCGCACTCGCCTGCGGCCACGGCCTTGATCTGGTCGGTGTCACCGCCTTTGGGTGCGCGAGCGAAATTCGCGACCACGTTCCTGGCCCAGGTCTCCGTCGCTTCGGCTCCGTTGTGCTTCACCAGGGCTGCTCCGAGCGAAATGTTGTACGGATGGCTACCCGAGCGCGAGCAGACCTTCCCCTTGAGGGCAGGGGCCGCGAGGCTCTCGTACGTCTGCACGTCGTCCGCCTTGACCGAGTCCTTGTTGTAAATAATCACGCGGGCGCGCGTCGAATACGAGTACCAGTTCTCGGTGCGCAGATGCGCAGGGATGCGCTCTTCCAGTACCTTCGACTTCACCGGAGCGAAGATTCCGAGTTCGTCCGCCTTCGCCAGACGCGATGCATCGACGGTGATAAAGACGTCGGCAGGACTATTCGCACCCTCGTTGCGGATGCGCTCGAGCAGCTCATCTTCCTTAGCTTCGATCCTGTTGATCTTGATGCCAGTCTGTTTCGTGAAGCTCGAATACAAGGCCTCGTCGGTTTGATAGTGGCGCGCCGAGTACAAGTTGAGTTCGGCGTCCGCTGCACTGGCCTGGGTGGCGAGGACGCCAAAACCGGCGAGGATGGAGGCGATCAGAGTCTTGTTCATGTGGTTCCCTTGCGTTGTCATGGGGTGATGGCGCAATACTATCGAGAACAATTCTTACTTGCAAATAGTTCCCATTGCAGGCAGTATTGTTGCGAACGATTCGCAATACCGATTGAGGGATGACATGGATGCACTGATTGTGGGAGCAGATCGCCTCGGCAACATTCCGAACGTCTTGTCGGAGTTCGGCATTCGCATTGCGGGGCATGTCAGCGGTCGGGAGACCGCGCACCAGCGCCGCACGGCCACCTTGCCGGCAGGTATCGGCATGGTGATCCTCTTCACCGATTTCCTTGGGCACAACGTCATGCAGCGCTTCCGCGAAGCAGCCAGCAAGGAAGGGGCTGCGGTGGTGTGCTGCAGGCGGTCCGTCTGCGCACTCCAGCAGGCGCTCGGAAAACGGGTGGACAGGAGCAATTGCGCGGCTTGCCGTGCCGACTGCGCCAAGCACTGAGTGGTGCCAGGCGGGGCATATCAGCGTGCGCCGCGACTTTTACAGACTGGCGAATTCGATGACGTCGTGGCTTTCCGATGACGACCGGCCCAGTGCGATGCAACCGCGTTTTCTCAGGACCACTTCCTCGTGCGAAAGGACGAACTCGCGTTCTCCGTCAATGGCGACGAAGGTGCCGTTACTGCTGCGGTCGACGAGGACGAATTTGTCGCCACGCAGCTCGATGTAGGCGTGTTCGCGGGATGCGCGCGTGTCCGTGACACGAATCTCCGAGGAGGCTCCACGACCCAATCGGGCGCTCGGCCTTTGGGAGTTCAGGATCAGCGAGCGGCCTCCGATGCTGAGTCGCAATTCGGGGGAGTCTTCTGCGTCGAGCGTCACGCTCTGCACTACCGTGAGGTCGCCCACTGATTCGCATACGAGCTCGAACGGCGCCGTCAGACGCGACACGCCCCGCAGACTTCTGCTCTGAAGCGGATGCAGGAGGCTGCGCCATTCAGTTTTCAGCTCGTGAGCACATTGTTCCGACGTTATCGCACGCCCCGGCGATGCGAGTTCGAGCAAGCGGGCCGCGACATTCACGGTATCACCGAAGACATCGTCTTCGCTGACTATCACCGTACCGGTGTGGAACGCGACGCGAACCGCCGATTTCTGCCCGGACACGCGCGGAAGGTCCTGAACGACGTTGTGGACCCTTATCGCCGCCTCCGGCGCTCCGTTCGGATCGGAAAAAACTGCGAGCAGTCCGTCCCCGGTGTTCTTGACCACTCTGCCGCCACAGGCCTGAATTTCCTGTCGCATTCCCTGCAGGCATTGCTCGACAAGACGGTAGGCAACGGCGTCCCCTGCGCGCTCGTAAAGCTGAGTGCTGCCGGCCAGATCGGCAAAGAACACCGTGCAACTTTCGGGGAAGGTTTCGGGAACCGTCATTTTTTCATTATAAAGAAAGCCGGGCCCGCACAACGCACATTCGCCCCCGGAAAGGGGCGATTTGGGGCACTGTGATGCGTTCCGCTATAATGCACTATCAAGTTGGGGGCGGAACATCGTTCCGGCTCATTCTCTGCCGGTTGTGCCGGTCATTCCCGACGTCGCAGCGAAACGTCATCCCCGTCCAGGCCTTGCATATTTCCGTCTGTCTGGATCGTTCCGGTGTCTCCTGATCACAGTCGTGTGTAACAGGGGCACAGGTCGCTGCGCCGTTGACGATCACGGTGCGGCTTGGCGCCCGGAATTCTCACGATGGACCGTCGTGCAGCCGGATATTGCCTGTTTTCGAGGAGTTGAAATGGCGAAGGAAGAACTGCTGGAAATGGAAGGCGTTGTGAACGAAGTGCTTCCCGATACGCGTTTCCGCGTGACGCTCGAGAATGGCGTGGAAGTGCAGGCTTACGCATCGGGCAAAATGCGTAAGCATCGCATTCGGATTCTCGCCGGCGACAAGGTAAGCGTCGAGTTGTCACCGTACGACCTGACGAAGGCCCGCATCAGTTTCCGCCACAAGGAAGAACGGAGCGATGCCCCTGCCGCCCCCCGTCGCCAGTTTCGCGGTCGCTGAGGTTTCTTGACTTCTCGCGACTTGGCGGGGGAACAACCCGTCCAGTCTGCGGACTCCTGCGGGCGATGACGATCATGTCGCCGTACGTGACGTACACCGTACGGCCGTGGCTATTATCGTCGCACGCCAGTCGACTTCCTGAGTCGATCAGGACGATCGGCGTGCGCCCTCAGCGAAAGAAGCGCTGCTCGGCTTCGTCGCCGATTGCCATCCCCGTGGCCTTGGCCCGGGACAGCAACTCCCAGAAATAGCGATACGACGCCCGGTCGTGGAGCTTTCCACAGTGCTGGGTCGGTCCCCAACCTACGGCTTGGGCGCCGACGAGAATCTCGACGGCGGCCTCGACTTCGGAAAAATCCGGGCGCATTGCCTCGACGATGGGTCGGACCTGGTTCGGGTGGATGCTCCACATGCGCAGATAGCCGAACTCGCGTCGCGCACGCTCGGCGTCCCGGCGGATGTAATCGAGATCCTTGAGTTCCGTGGTGACGTTGTGAGACGGGACGACACCGTTTCCGAGCGCCGCCGCTGCAATCTCCGCTTTCGCCCGGACGACCAGCGGGTGCGTAAACTGGCCCGGACTGGTCATCGCGTGGCCCGGGATCGCTCCATGGTGACCGGATACGAAGTCCATGAGACCGAAATCGAGCGACTCCACGCTGTCGAGCGCGGCGATATCCCATGCTTCGCGCAGCGCGCCATGTGTCTCGATCAATACGTGCACGGGGATCGGCTGGTCGATTCCGTGCGCATTTTCGATCGCGCGCAACACCTGAATCTGCTCTGCAGCGTCCGTCGCGGAGCGTACTTTGGGCAATGTGATGAACGCGATGCGCCGACCCGCCTGACCGACAAGAATTTCTAGATCCTGCTTCCAGTGGCTGTGGGTGATGTCGTGAATGCGCGCCCCGACCCGTCCGAAACGATTGTCCGCCGACACAATCAATCCGGCCGCCATTGCCGCATGTTCCGCCTCGGCTCCGGCATGCGCTCCGTCCTCGCAGTCACACGTCACGTCGAAGATCGGCCCGAGCTCCTGCTGAAGCTGCAAGGCTTTTTGCATCAGTTTCTCAGAGCCGGCATAGTGATCGACGGCGGGCAGGGCCGGGAAGGGTTTCTCTCCCGCGAAAAGAACGTCGGCAGGGTGTTGCATGACTTTGTCCATATACGTGTCGAGAGAGCGATTCTGCTGAAACTCGCGGGCAAAAAAAAGCCGCGGCGCATTGCCGCGGCTTTTTGCTCAAGCCTGGCGCAGGCCGATTACTTCAGCATGTCGGCAACAGCAGCGCGCTCGTCTTCGAGCTCGGCGAGGGTCTTGTTGATCTTCTCGCGCGAGTACTCGTCGATCTCGAGCCCCTGGATGATCTTGAATTCGCCGTTCTTGCACTCGCAGGGGAAGCCGAACACGACGCCGGCCGGAATGCCGTAGGAACCATCGGACGGAACGCCCATCGTCACCCAGTCGTCCGAGCCGAGGGCCCAGTCGCGCATGTGGTCGATCGCTGCGTTCGCCGCCGAAGCAGCGGACGACAAGCCGCGCGCGTCGATGATTGCGGCGCCGCGCTTGCCGACCGTCGGCAGGAAGACGTCGTTGTTCCAGGCGTGGTCATTGACGAGCGCCTTGATGGAGTCGCCGTTCGACGTGCAGAAGCGATAGTCCGCGTACATCGAGGGCGAGTGGTTGCCCCACACGACCAGCTTCCGCAGGCTCGACACCGTGCGGCCGGTCTTGGCAGCAAGCTGCGACAGAGCGCGGTTATGGTCCAGACGCAGCATGCCGTGGTAGTTGTTCGGATTCGTGCGGCCGACCTTCTTGGCAGCGGCAGCGGCAATGTAGGCATTGGTGTTGCAGGGGTTGCCGACGACGAGAACCTTGACGGTCTCCTTGGCGTTCTCGGCAATCGCCTTACCCTGAACGGTGAAGATTGCGCCGTTCGCGGTGAGGAGGTCGGCGCGTTCCATGCCGGGGCCGCGCGGACGGGCACCGACGAGCAGGCAGTAGTCAGCATCCTTGAATGCGACGTTCGGATCGTCGGTCGCAACCATGCCGGCGAGCAGCGGGAAGGCGCAGTCTTCCAGCTCCATCATCACGCCCTTGACCGCCTTCTGGGCCTGCGGCAGATCGAGCAGTTGCAGGATCACGGGCTGATCTTTGCCCAGCATTTCGCCGCTGGCAATGCGGAACAGCAGGCTGTATCCGATCTGGCCGGCAGCGCCGGTAACGGCGACACGGATGGGGGCTTTGCTCATCTGAGTACTCCCTCTAAAGCGAATTGAAGAGAAGACGGTTTTGATTCTAGATCTTGCGCCCGCGATTGCAGCTCGGCGTTCGACTTTGGACAACCGGAAATCGGTTTCCGGGGCGGGGAGATGGTAGAAGCAAGTGTGGTGCGTGTCAATGAATGTCACTTGTCTTATATAAGACACTAGACCGATAATGGACGCTTCAAAAATTTTGTGATGAAATGCGCCCATGGCACAGGAATCCCCAACCTTCAGTCCGCTTTACCGGCAGATCAAAAGCCTGATTCTTCAGGCTCTTGAGTCGGGCGAATGGCGTCCCGGGCAGGTGATTCCGAGCGAGCAGGAGCTCGCCTCGCGATTCAGCGTTTCCCAAGGGACGGTTCGCAAGGCCATCGACGAGATGGCGGCCGAGAACCTTCTCGTGCGCAAGCAGGGCAAAGGCACCTTCGTCGCGTCGCATAACGATCCGCGCGCACTGTTCCGTTTCCTGCGTCTCGTTCCGATGGATGGCGATCTCGCCCATCCCCAGAGCGTGCCGATGGACTGCTGGCGCGCCAAGGCGGGGCAAGAGGCTTCGCGCATGCTCGGCATCGAGCAGGGCGAACCCATCATCATCGTGCGGCGCCTGCTCAGGTTTGCGCAAAAGCCCGTGGTGATCGACGAGATCTATCTGCCTGGCGAGATTTTCCAGGGCTTGACCCTCGAGGTGCTGCAGAGCTGGAACGGTTCGCTCTACAGCCTGTTCGAAACTCGCTTCGGGTTGCGCATGATTCGTGCGCAGGAGCGGATTCGCGCTGTCGCGGCCGACCGCTCGACGAGCGAGACGCTGCGCGTGCAGGAGGGGACGCCTCTTCTGTCGGTTGAGCGGGTGACGTACACCTATGGCGATAAGCCGGTTGAATGGCGGCGCGGTCTATATTCCACCGCCGAGCATTTCTATCTGAATGAACTGAATTGAGCGCGCGGAGCGGCGGAATGACTACGTTCCGCGTATATAATTCTCGCGCTTTGCAAGTTGGGAGAACCGCGTCGGGCAACCGTCGCCAAACTAGGGGTAAAACAATATGTCAGAAGCCATAGCGCGAAAGCAGCGGCCCAAATTCTTGGCCCTGCACGAAATCCGGCTCCCGTTGCCGGGTATCGTTTCCATTCTTCATCGGGTTAGCGGTGCGGGGCTGTTCCTGATGCTGCCGTTCCTCTTGTACCTGCTCGATCGCAGCCTCGCTTCGCCGGAGTCCTTTGCAGCGTACAAGAGCGTTGTCGGCAATCCTCTCGTCAAGATTCTCCTGCTGGGCTTGCTCTGGGCCTACGTGCATCACTTCTGCGCGGGCATTCGCTTCCTTCTGCTCGATCTTCACAAGGGCATCGACCTCCAGTCTGCCCGTAACAGCTCGCGCATCGTGCTGGTCGTCAGCATTGCGCTGACCGTGATCATTGGGGTGAAGCTATGGTAAATCGTATCGTCGTCGGTGCTCACTATGGCCTGCGCGACTGGATTGCGCAGCGCGCAACCGCGCTGTTCATGGTGATCTTCACCGTTCTGTTCGCAGCGGCTGCGCTCGGTCTGCCCGAGATGACCTACCAGACGTGGTCCGGCCTGTTCCGCAACGGCATCGTGCGGTTCTTCGCGTTCCTGTTTTTCCTGGCGCTCTTCTATCACGCCTGGATCGGGGTGCGTGACATCTTCATGGACTACATCAAGCCGGTCGGCGTGCGTCTGGCCCTGCATCTTGTAACGGTTTTCCTGCTCGTCGGCTACGCCGGGTGGGCAGCGCAGATTCTTTGGAGGCTGTAAGCGTGACTGTCGCTAAGCGTACTTTTGACGCAGTTATCGTTGGCGCCGGCGGTGCCGGTCTGCGTGCGGCCCTGCAACTTTCCGAGGCTGGTCTGAAGACCGCCGTGCTGACCAAGGTCTTTCCTACCCGGTCGCATACCGTCGCTGCCCAGGGTGGCGTTGCCGCATCGCTGGGCAACTCGACGGAAGACAACTGGCACTGGCACATGTACGACACCGTCAAGGGGTCGGACTGGCTGGGCGACCAGGATGCCATCGAATTCATGTGCCGCAAGGCCAACGAGGTGGTCGTCGAACTCGAACACTACGGCATGCCCTTCGATCGCACCGATAACGGCAAGATCTACCAACGTCCGTTCGGTGGTCATTCGCAGAACTACGGCCAGTCGCCCGTGTCGCGTTCCTGTGCAGCGGCGGACCGTACTGGTCACGCGATGCTGCACGCGCTTTACCAGCGCAACGTTCGCGCGAACACCCAGTTCTTCGTCGAGTGGATCGCGCTCGATCTGATTCGCGACCAGGACGGCGATGTCGTCGGTGTAACCGCGCTCGAGCTCGAAACCGGCGAAGTGTCGATCTTCCATGCGAAGGCGACTATTTTCGCGACCGGCGGCGCCGGGCGTATTTTCCATAGTTCGACCAACGCGTTCATCAATACCGGTGACGGCGTCGGTATGGCCGCTCGTGCGGGCATCCCGCTCGAGGATATGGAATTCTGGCAATTCCACCCGACCGGCGTTGCGGGCGCGGGAGTGCTGATCACCGAGGGCGTGCGTGGCGAAGGCGGTATCCTGCGTAATGCCGCCGGCGAGCGCTTCATGGAGCGCTACGCACCCAACCTGAAGGATCTGGCTTCGCGCGACGTCGTGTCCCGTTCGATGGTCACCGAAATCAATGAAGGCCGTGGTTGCGGTCCGGACAAGGATCACGTGCTGCTTGACATCACGCACCTGTCGCCCGAGACGATCATGAAGCGTCTGCCCGGCATCCGCGAGATCTCGATCCAGTTTGCCGGCGTCGATCCGATCAAGGCCCCGATCCCCGTCGTCCCGACCTGCCACTACCAGATGGGCGGCATCCCGACGAACTACAAGGGTCAGGTGGTCGTGCCGAAGGACGGCGAGCCGAATTCCCCGGTCGTCGGCTTCTACGCAGCCGGCGAATGTGCATGCGCCTCGGTGCATGGTGCGAACCGCCTCGGCACCAATTCGCTGCTCGACCTGCTCGTGTTCGGCAAGTCCGCCGGCGAATCCGTTGTCGACGACATCCAGAGCGGCAACCTGTCGCTGAAGCCTCTGCCGGCCGATGCCGCGGGCGCTTCGCTGGCGCGGATTTCCCGTCTCGAGAACCAGAGCGGCGGCGAGAGTGTCGCCGAAGTCGGAAACGCAATGCGCCGCACCATGCAGAAGCATGCCGGCGTGTTCCGCTTCGACAATCTGCTCAAGGAAGGCGTGACCGCAATTCTGGACGTCGCTGAGCGCTCGAAGCGTACGGAGATCAAGGACAAATCCAAGGTCTGGAACACGGCGCGCATGGAGGCGCTGGAGCTCGACAACCTGATCGAAGTTGCAAAAGCCACGATGATTTCGGCCGAGGCCCGCAAGGAATCGCGCGGCGCACACGTGCGCGACGACGCGCCGGACACGGCGGAATTCCCGAACGGCCGCAACGACAATGAATGGCTCAAGCACTCACTGTGGTACCGCGAAGGCAATCGCCTCGATTACAAGCCGGTCACCATGAAGCCGCTGTCGCACGACGTCGAGCCGATCGCGCTCGCCAAGCGCACCTACTAAGCGCGGGAGAGATAATTAAATGAGCAAGCGTACTGTTCACTTCAAGATGTACCGTTACGATCCCGATCGTGACGAGAAGCCCTACATGCAGGACATCAGCGTCGAACTCGAAGAGTCCGACAAGAAGCTCCTCGATGCGCTCGTGCGTCTCAAGGCCAAGGACGATTCGATGTCGTTCCGCCGTTCGTGCCGCGAAGGCGTGTGCGGGTCGGACGCGATGAACATCAACGGCAAGAACGGGCTGGCGTGCCTGACGGACATCGACAAGCTGGCCCAACCGATCGTGCTGCGTCCGCTGCCGGGTCTGCCGGTCATCCGCGACCTGATCGTGGACATGACCCAGTTTTTCAAGCAGTACCACTCGATCAAGCCCTATCTGGTCAACAATTCGCCGGCGCCCGAACGCGAGCGCCTGCAGTCGCCGGAAGAACGGGAAGAGCTCAACGGCCTGTACGAGTGCATCCTGTGCGCGTGCTGCTCGACGTCCTGCCCGTCGTTCTGGTGGAACCCGGACAAGTTCGTCGGACCGGCGGGCCTGCTCGCGGCGTACCGCTTCCTCGCCGACACGCGCGACGAGGCGACGACCGAGCGCCTCGATAACCTCGAGGATCCGTACCGCCTGTTCCGTTGCCACAGCATCATGAACTGCGTCGACGTGTGTCCCAAGAGTCTGAATCCGACGCGCGCGATCGGCAAGATCAAGGACATGATGGTCAGCCGGGCAGTATGAGCATCAACCGGGGACGCGTGCGCTGGCAATGTCGTAGAGCTCTCCTGGAGCTCGACCTCGTCTTCGCACGCTTTCTGGAAAGGGACTTCGACCGTCTTACGGACGGTCAGTTGGCGGACCTCGATGACCTGCTCCTTTGCGAGGACCATGATCTGTGGGCCATGGTCAACGGGAGCAGTCCCTGCGAGGTCGACCGCTGGAAGGAGATGATCGGACTGCTGAGTCAGCGTTGACTCAGCAGGACGGTCGTCACAGGGAGCTAGTAGTTAATACGGGCACGCATAAGGGATGACCTATGAGCACTGAACGCACCGCAACGCTTACCGTCGATGGCAAGACCGTCGAATTCCCGGTGATGACCGGCACCCACGGCAACGATGTCATCGACATCCGCACCCTGGGCGCCAAGACCGGTCTCTTCACCTACGACTCCGGGTTCCTGTCGACCGCGAGCTGCAAGTCCACGATTACCTTCATCGATGGTGACAAGGGCGAGCTGCTGTATCGGGGTTATCCCATCGAGCAACTGGCCGAGAAATGCAACTTCCTCGAAGTCGCCTATCTCCTGAAGAACGGCGAGCTGCCGAACTCCGTGCAGAAGGGCGAGTTCGAGACGACGATCAAGAACCACACGATGCTGCACGATCAGATGACGAAGTTCTATTCGGGCTTCCGTCGTGACGCGCACCCGATGGCGGTCATGGTCGGCGTGGTCGGCGCCCTGTCGGCGTTCTATCACGAGGCGATGGATTTCTCGGATGCTGCCCACCGCAACATCTCGATCAACCGTCTGATCGCGAAGCTGCCGACGATCGTAGCGATGGCCTACAAGTACAACATGGGCCAGCCGTTCATGTACCCGCGCAACGATCTCGACTACACGGCGAACTTCATGCACATGATGTTCGGTACGCCGTGCGAGAAGTACGAGCCGAACCCGGTGCTGGTGCGTGCGCTCGACGTCATCTTCACGTTGCACGCCGACCACGAGCAGAACGCCTCCACCTCGACGGTCCGTCTGGCCGGCTCGTCGGGCGCAAACCCGTTCGCCTGCATCTCGGCAGGTATTGCCTGCCTGTGGGGCCCGGCACACGGCGGCGCGAACGAAGCCTGCCTGAACATGCTGGAAGAGATTGGCGACGTGTCGCGCGTCGGCGAGTACATCAAGCGCGCCAAGGACAAGAACGACAGCTTCAAGCTGATGGGCTTCGGTCACCGTGTGTACAAGAATTTCGATCCGCGTGCGAAGCTGATGGGCAAGGTCTGCGCCGACGTCCTCGGCGAACTGGGTCTCGAGAACGACCGTCTGTTCAAGCTGGCGAAGGAACTCGAGAGGATCGCGCTGGAAGACGAGTACTTCGTCGAGAAGAAGCTGTACCCGAACGTCGACTTCTACTCCGGCATCGTCCAGAAGGCGCTGGGCATCCCGACGTCGATGTTCACGTGCATCTTCGCGCTGGCTCGTACGGTCGGCTGGATCACCCAGTGGGAAGAAATGATCACTGATCCCGAGTACAAGATCGGTCGCCCGCGCCAGTTGTACATCGGTGCTGCGCGTCGCAACGTTCCGGACCTGACCCAGCGTCCGTAACTGATGTTCAAGGGCGGGAGAGAATCCCGGCAATGATCTCCGCGGGATGGTCGTTCGACGCGGCCATCCCGTTTTTGTTCGGAGACGCCGGGTATGGAGCGTCGAGTAGCCCAAGCAATCCAATAAGACTACAGGTGGCATAACAATGACCATTCAGCAAAGATCGACTTCTCACCTGTTCGGCAGCAATGCGCCGTTCATCGAGGAGCTTTACGAGAATTACCTCGCGGATCCGGCATCGGTCCCGGAATCGTGGCGTGCCTATTTCGACAACCTTCAGTCGCAGAGCGGCGCTGCGTTGCGCGACGTGGCGCATGGCCCGGTTATCGCGGCATTCGCCGAGATGGCCAAGCGCGGACCGGTGCGCACCGTTGTCTCCGAAGGCGACGACAAGCGCCAGGTGAGCACGCTTCAGCTCATCAATGCCTACCGTTTCCTGGGTAACCGCTGGGCGAATCTCGACCCGCTGCGTCGGACCGAGCGGCCTCACATCGCCGAACTCGAGCCGTCGTACTACGGCTTCACCGAGGCGGACCTGTCCCGCAGCTTCAATACGGGTTCGTTCCACGGGTTCTCGACCGACCACGCCACCCTGCGCGAGATTCTCGAAGCGGTGCGCCAGACCTACTGCGGTTCGGTGGGCTCGGAATACATGTACATCTCCGACATTTCGCAGAAGCGCTGGATCCAGGCGCGCCTCGAGAGCGTACGCGCGACTCCGCGTTACGATGCTGCGAAGAAGAAACGCATCCTCGAGCGCACGACCGCAGCGGAAACCCTCGAGCGTTATCTGCACACGAAGTACGTCGGCCAGAAGCGCTTCTCGCTGGAAGGCGGCGAGTCGGCGATCGTCGCGATGGATGAGCTCATCAACGTTGCCGGTTCCCTTGGCGCGCAGGAAGTCGTCATCGGCATGGCACACCGCGGCCGTCTGAACGTACTCGTGAATACCCTAGGCAAGTCGCCGTCGATGCTGTTCTCGGAATTCGAGGGCAAGGCTGCTGCCGACCTGACCGCGGGCGACGTGAAGTACCACATGGGTTTCTCCAGCGATGTCATGACGTCGGGCGGTCCGATGCACCTCACGCTGGCGTTCAACCCGTCGCACCTCGAGATCATCAATCCGGTGGTCGAAGGTTCCGTGTACGCCCGCCAGGTTCGTCGCCAGGACGAGGCGAAGGGACAGGTCATTCCCGTCCTGATCCATGGTGACGCTGCCGTGGCGGGGCAGGGCGTGAACCAGGAAATGCTGAACTTCTCGCAGACCCGCGGCTACGGCACCGGCGGCACCGTTCACATCGTCGTCAATAACCAGATCGGCTTCACAACCTCGGACCCGCGCGACTACCGCAGCTCGCTGTATTGCACGGACATCTTCAAGATGGTCGAAGCGCCGATCTTCCACGTGAATGGCGACGATCCCGAAGCTGTTGCGTTTGCCACTCAGCTGGCTGTCGAATTCCGCCAGGAATTCAAGAAGGACGTGGTCGTCGACATCATCTGCTTCCGCAAGCTCGGCCACAACGAGCAAGACGAGCCGATGGTGACGCAGCCGCTGATGTATCGCACCATCCAGAAGCATGTGGGCACCCGCAAGCTGTATGCTGACCGCCTCGTGACCGAGGGAACGTGCCAGGCGGATGAACCCGAGCGCATGATCGCCGAGTATCGCGAGCATCTCGATCGCGGCGAACTTCTGTCGAATCCGGTTCTGCCTGGCCACAATCGTCAGTTCTCGGTGGATTGGACGCCGTTCCTCAAGAAAGCGTACAGCGACGAATGCGACACCGCGATCCCGGTCAGCGAAATCAAACGCCTTGGCGAGCGTCTGGCGACGATTCCGCAGACCTTCACGCTGCACTCGCGCGTGAAGAAGATCATCGACGACCGTGCGGCAATGGCCCGCGGCGAACAGGCGCTCGATTGGGGCATGGGCGAGAACCTCGCTTACGCCAGTCTGCTGGCCCAGGGCTTCCCCGTGCGGCTCTCTGGTGAAGACGTCGGTCGCGGTACCTTCTTCCATCGTCACGCCGTGCTGCACGACCAGAAGCGCGAGCGCTGGGACGAGGGCATCTACAAGCCGCTGGATCAGATCCAGGATGGGCAGGCCCGCTTCCAGTGCCATGATTCGGTGCTCTCGGAAGAGGCGGTGCTGGCGTTCGAATACGGCTACTCGACGACCGAGCCGAACGAACTGGTCGTCTGGGAAGCCCAGTTCGGTGACTTCGTGAACGGTGCGCAGGTCGTAATCGACCAGTTCATCAGCTCCGGCGAAGCGAAGTGGGGCCGCCTGAGCGGCCTCGTGATGATGCTCCCGCACGGCTATGAAGGGCAGGGTCCCGAGCACTCGTCGTGCCGCCCCGAGCGCTTCATGAGTCTCGCCGCCGAGAACAACTGGCAGATCTGCGTGCCGACGACGCCCGCCCAGGTCTTCCACCTGCTGCGTCGCCAGATGCTGCGCAAGCTGCGCAAGCCGCTCATCATCGTCACGCCGAAGTCGCTGCTGCGTCACAAGGAAGCGATCTCGACGATCGACGAACTGGCCACGGGCAGTTTCCAGACCGTGATCCCCGAGGTCGAGAAGCTCGATCCGAAGAAGGTCAAGCGCGTGGTGCTGTGCCAGGGCAAGGTCTACTACGAGCTGCTCGCGCATCGTCGCGAAAACAAGATCATCGATACGGCGCTTGTCCGCATCGAACAGATCTACCCGTTCCCCACCGACGCGTTCGCTACCGCGATCAACCAGTTCCCGAATGCCAAGGAAGTCGTCTGGGTTCAGGAAGAGCCGCGCAATCAGGGTGCGTGGTACTGGTTGGCCTCGCGCCAGCACCTGGTCAACGTGCTGGGCACCAAGCGCAAACTGCTGCTCGTTAGCCGTCCCGCGTCGGCCTCGCCGGCGGTGGGCTACTACGCCAAGCACAACGCGCAGCAGAAGGCCATCATGGAAAACGCATTCGGTCCCATCCAGGACACGACGCAACAATCGCCCAACTAATAAGCAAAAGTTCGAACTTCGGGAGAAGACTACATGCTGATTGAAGTGAAAGTTCCGCAACTGTCGGAATCGGTTTCGGAAGCCACGCTGGTTTCCTGGCACAAGAAGGAAGGCGACGCGGTGTCGCGCGATGAGAACCTGATCGACATCGAGACGGACAAGGTGGTCCTCGAGACCCCGGCTCCGGCCGATGGCGTGCTCGTCAGGATCGTCAAGGCGAACGGCGAAAATGTGACGTCGGGCGAACTGATCGCCCAGATCGACACCGAAGCCAAGGCGGCCGCCGGTGCGGCGGCTCCTGCTGCTGCCCCGACGGCGGCCGCTGCGGCACCGTCAGCCGCTGCGGCGGCTTCGGCCAGCCCGGCTGCGCGCAAAATTCTCGAAGAGAAGGGCATCCCGAGCTCCGACGTCGCGGGTTCCGGCCGCGGCGGGCGCGTGACGAAGGAAGATGCGGTTGCGGCTCAGCCGCGCGCTGCAGTTCCGGCCGCTGCGCCCGCCTCGCTCGCCCTGACCGGCGATCGTCCGGAAGAGCGCGTGCCGATGACCCGCCTGCGCCAGCGCATCGCCGAACGCCTGCTCCAGTCGAAGAACGAAAACGCGATCCTGACGACGTTCAACGAAGTGAACATGGCTCCGGTCATGGCGCTGCGCAAGCAGTACGGCGACAAGTTCGAGAAGGCGCACGGCGTGCGTCTCGGCTTCATGGGCTTCTTCGTCAAGGCTGCGGTTGCTGCCCTGAAGAAGTTCCCCGTCCTGAATGCGTCGGTTGACGGCACGGACATCATCTACCACGGCTACATCGACATCGGTATCGCGGTCGGTTCGCCGCGCGGCCTCGTCGTGCCCATCCTGCGTGATGCTGATCAGATGTCGATCGCCGACATCGAGAAGAAGATCGCCGAGTTCGGCCAGAAGGCGAAGGACGGCAAGCTGTCGCTCGAGGAGCTCTCCGGCGGCACGTTCTCCATTTCCAACGGCGGCGTGTTCGGTTCGATGCTGTCGACGCCGATCATCAACCCGCCGCAGTCGGCCATCCTTGGCATCCATGCGACCAAGGACCGTCCGGTGGTCGAAAACGGCCAGATTGTCATCCGTCCGATCAACTACCTGGCCATGTCGTACGACCACCGCATCATCGACGGTCGTGAAGCTGTGCTCGGCCTCGTGACGATGAAGGAAGCGCTGGAAGATCCTGCCCGCCTGATCCTCGACGTGTAATCGACATAGTGCGTGGTGCCCCGTCGGACCGGTGCGTCCGGCGTGGCACCACGCTTTTCCTTTTTCCGGAGTGAATGATGGCTGACAAGCAATTCGACGTACTCGTCATCGGCGGCGGGCCGGGCGGGTATGTGGCGGCGATTCGTGCCGCACAACTGGGTTTCAAGACGGCGTGCGCCGAGTCAAATCCGTACGCCGATCCGAAGGGCGAGCCGCGTCTTGGCGGTACCTGCCTGAACGTCGGGTGCATCCCTTCCAAGGCGTTGCTACACACCTCGCACCTGTTCGAAGAGGCGGAACACGCTTTCGAAGGCCAGGGCATCAAGGTGAGCGGTGGCGTGAGTATCGACGTGCTGACGATGATCGGCCGCAAGAACAAGGTCGTGGACCAACTCACCCAAGGCATCAAGGGCCTGTTCAAGAAGAACAAGGTGACCTTCCTGGCCGGGCACGGCAGCTTCGAAAGCGCCGGTGCGGGCGGTTACGTGGTCAAGGTCGGCAACGAGACGGTCGAGGCCAAGCACATCATCATCGCGACGGGCTCCAAGCCCCGACATCTGCCCGGCATTCCGGTCGATAACAAGATCGTTTGCGACAACGTCGGTGCGCTCGACTTCGATGCAGTGCCGAAGAAGCTGGGCGTCATCGGCGCCGGCGTGATCGGCCTGGAGATGGGTTCGGTGTGGCGTCGCCTGGGCGCGGAAGTCACCGTGCTCGAAGCGCTGCCGGACTTCATGGGCTTCGCCGACGTGGATGTGGCCAAGGAAGCGCTGAAAGTCTTCGCGAAGCAGGGGCTCCAGATCCAGACCGGCGTGACCATCGGCGACACGAAGGTCACCAAGAAGGGCGTGTCGATCGCCTACACCGACAAGGACGGCAAGGAAGCGAAGCTGGATTGCGATCGCCTGATCGTGTCCGTTGGCCGCGTTCCGAATACCGATGGTCTGAACGCTGCTGCAGTCGGTTTGAACGTGAATGAACGCGGCCAGATCGTCGTCGACGGACACTGCAAGAGCAACCTGCCGAACGTCTACGCGGTTGGCGACGTCGTCCGCGGGCCGATGCTCGCGCACAAGGCGATGGAAGAGGCCGTCATGGTGGCTGAAGTCATCGCGGGGCAGGCCGGCCACTGCAACCTGGACATGGTTCCGGGCGTGATCTACACGTCTCCCGAAATCGCCTGGGTCGGCAAGACCGAGCAGCAACTCAAGGCCGAAGGCGTCGCTTACCGGGCCGGAAAGATTCCGTTCATGGCCAACGGCCGTGCGCTCGGCTCCGGCGACCCCACGGGCTTCGTCAAGATGTTGGCCTGCGCCTCGACCGACCGTATCCTCGGTGTGCATATCATCGGTGCCAATGCCTCCGAACTGATCTCGGAAGCCGTCGTCGCGATGGAGTTCGGCGCTGCGTCGGAAGACTTGGCGCGCATCTGCCACGCTCACCCGACGCTGTCGGAAGTGGTGCACGAGGCGGCGCTCGCGGTGGACAAGCGTCCGCTGCATTTCTGATCGGTTTTCCGACTGGTCGCTCGCGGGGTGGTGCGGGATAATCCCGGACCACCCTCGTTTTTTCGAATTACCGTTTCAGGCAGGTTCCATGCCCCATCGCGTCCTGAATGTCCCGCAGTACGGGATGCTCGAGGCCTACGAGGCCCAACTCGCTGCTCGTGGTTACAAGTCGGATCCCGAACAGCGCATCGCTGCACAGCGATTGCAGACGCTTTATTCGGATCTTGTGGGATTCAAAGCGGCGCGGCGCAGCACCCTGCGAAAGCTTTTCGCGCGGCCCGAGATGCCGCGCAGCGTGTATTTCTGGGGCGGGGTGGGGCGCGGAAAAAGCTTCCTGATGGATTGCTTTTACGATTCGGTGCCATATCAGCGCAAGCGGCGGGTGCACTTCCATGCGTTCATGCAGGAAGTGCAGAACGACCTGAAGGAATTCAACAACGAGCCGGATCCCTTGCAACGCGTTGCGGACCGTGTCGCGAAGGAAACGCGGCTGTTGTGCTTCGACGAATTTCATGTGTCGGACATCGCCGATGCGATGATTCTTGGGCGCCTTCTCGATGCGCTGTTCGCTCGGGGGGTCATCTTCGTGATGACTTCGAATTATCCGCCGGATGGCCTGTATCCGAACGGATTGCAGCGCATCAACTTCATGCCGACGATCCAGATGATCAAGCGGCGCTTTGACGTTTTCGAGGTCGATCACGGCACGGATTACCGGCTGCGAACCCTGGAGCAGATGGAAATCTACCTCGTGCCGGCAGACTCTGCGGCAGAGCGCAAGATGCGCGAGGATTTCTATCGTCTGGCGGCAAGCGAGCCGGCGGCAGGCGAGATCGACTTGTTCGAACGCAGGCTGCCGGTTCTCGGTCACGCTACCGGCGTGATCTGGTTCGACTTCGCAACACTCTGCGGTGGGCCCCGCTCGCAGAACGATTATCTCGAGATCGCGCGGGAACACCACACGCTGATCCTGTCGGGAATTCCGCGAATGAACGCGGGAAACGCCTCGGAGGCGCGGCGTTTCACCTGGCTTGTAGACGTTTTGTACGACCACCGGGTGAAACTGATCGCCAGCGCTGAGGTCGACGCTGCGGAACTGTACACGCAGGGGCACAACGCCCATGAATTCGTCCGCACGGTAAGCCGGCTCATCGAAATGCGTAGCCGTGAGTACCTTGCACAAGGCCACCGCGTAGATTGAGCGCAAGACCGGCTAATCGGGGAGCCATGGATCAACGATGACCGATCTGGAAACCGCCTTTTCGCCGGACGGCCCCCTCGAGTCGGCGATTCCGTCGTTTCGCCCTCGACCGCAGCAGCTCGAGATGGCTCGCCACATCGCGGAGGCACTGCGGGACAACCGTGTCCTGGTGGCTGAGGCCGGCACCGGCACGGGAAAGACCTTTGCCTATCTTGTCCCGGCGTTGCTTTCTGGTGGAAAGGTCATCCTGTCCACCGGGACGAAGACGCTGCAGGACCAGTTGTTCAATCGCGACCTTCCGACCATTCGCGCCGCCCTGAAGGTGCCTGTCACGATCGCGCTGCTGAAGGGGCGCGCGAACTACGTGTGCCCCTATCACCTCGAGCGCAATGCGCGCGACGGGCGTTTCCTCACTGCACAGGATGCCGCTGATTTGCGCGCGATCGCGCGCTTCGCCAAGATCACCCAGAGCGGTGACAAGGCCGAATGCAGCGAAGTGCGCGAGGATTCGCCCGCGTGGTTTGCCGCGACCTCTACACGCGACAACTGCCTGGGGCAGGAATGCCCCAATGTGAAGGAATGTTTCGTGCTGGCAGCCCGGCGCGCGGCGATGGATGCGGACGTGGTGGTCGTTAATCACCACCTCTTCTTCGCTGACGTGATGTTGCGCGACGAAGGAATGGGGGAGCTGCTGCCTTCCTGCAACGCGGTGATTTTCGACGAGGCCCATCAGCTTCCCGAGACTGCCAGCCTGTTCTTCGGCGAGAGCGTGTCGACGGCCCAGATCCTCGAACTCGCGCGCGACACGCGATCGGAAACGCTCGCTGGTGCGCGTGACTGCCGGGATCTCATCGACGCCACGCGCGCGCTCGAAAAGGCGGCGCGTGATTTCCGGCTGGCCTTCGGAAGCGAGCCCGCACGGCTCTCGGCGGCACAGGTCGCGGCGCTGCCGGAGTTCGCCACGAGCCTCGACGCGCTGAACGGCGAAATCGATGCATTCGCCGCAGTGCTCGAAACGCAGGCCGAACGCAGCGAGGGGCTGGCGAACTGCCTGCGGCGCACGGCCGAGATCGGCGAGCGCCTTGTCCGGTGGCGCTCGCCTGACGCGGGCGAATTCATCCGCTGGGTTGAGGTGTTTCCGCAGTCCGCTGCACTCAACGCGACCCCACTTCATGTTTCGGGCGTCTTTCGGCGGCAGCTGGAGAGTCATCCCCGGGCTTGGATCTTCACGTCGGCCACGCTGGCTGTCGGACAGAATTTCACCCATTACTGCAACGAGATGGGGCTGAGCTGGATCGATCCGCCGCCGGTGACAGCCGTATGGGGGAGCCCCTTCGACTATGCGAAGCAGGCACTGCTGTATGCGCCGGCCGGGATGCCCGATCCGAACCACCCCGAATACGCCGAGGCCGTCGCGCGCGTCGCCTTGCCCCTGATTCGCGCCGCGCGCGGGCGAACCTTCGTGTTATGCACGTCCCTGCGCGCGATGAAGCGCATTCACGGGTTGATATCGGACGGCCTCGGACGCGCGGGAGAAAAATTGCCTCTGTTGCTGCAGGGCGAAGGGTCGCGTTCCGAGCTGCTCGACCGGTTCCGACGGCAGGGGAACGCGGTGCTTGTGGCGAGCCAGAGCTTCTGGGAGGGCGTCGATGTGCCCGGCGACGCCCTGTCTGTGGTCGTGATCGACAAGCTTCCCTTCGCGCCGCCGGACGACCCCGTGCTCGCTGCGCGGGTGGAGCATCTCCAGAAGAGCGGGCACAATCCGTTCATGCACTACCAGTTGCCGCGCGCAGTGATCAGCATGAAGCAGGGGGCAGGTCGCCTGATTCGCAGCGAGCGCGACCTCGGCGTGCTATGCATCTGCGATCCGCGGATGATCGACAAGCAGTACGGCAAGATCGTCTGGCGGAGCCTGCCGCCGATGCGGCGCACCCGCGCCGAAACGGAGGCCGTCGCCTTCCTCGAGCAACTCCCGCCCCCCGCCGGAACCTGATTTGCTATCGACCCGGGAACACCCATGACTGCGACATCGGCACTGGCAAGAGATCCCCTCATCCAGGCGATCGCAGAGGGCGACTGCGATGACATCGTCGAACGCATGAATCGCGGCTGCCAGTGCGTTTCGCTCGATCATGCCCGTTTGAAGGCCGAGCTCGAACGCGATCCGCGCGATGGTGCATTGCTAGCGACGATCAATGCGACCCGGCCCCACCTTTTTGCTGATTCCGTGGCGTTCGTCGCCGAGCGGCATCTCAGCACGGCGGCTGCACTCGTCGAGGCGGTGGAGCGCGTCGTCAACTTGCCCGGCTGGCAGTCCGCGGTGCTGGAATGCGCACCGGCAAGCGCGCGCATCGATTGCGCGGCGAGCGGAGTGTTTCTCGGCTTCGACTTCCATCTCGGGGCGGACGGCCCACGGCTCATCGAAATCAACACCAATGCCGGCGGCGGATTGCTGAACGTCGCGCTCGCGCGTGCGCAGCGCGCATGCTGCGCCGAAGTTGCCCCGTTGGCGTCCCGGGGCGAAGATGACCCGGAGCGCGCGTTCCTGGAGATGTTCGCTTCCGAGTGGCGCGCCGTCCGAGGCGACGCACCGCTGCGCACCGTTGCGATCGTCGATCGCGATCCGCAGAGCCAATATCTCCTGCCCGAATTTCTGCTGTTCCAGCGACTGTTCGAGCGTCACGGGCTGAAGGCGTGGATCTGCGATCCGGCCGCTCTGCGCTTTGTCGGGGGGCGACTCCTGCTCGACGGTGAAGAAGTGGACCTCGTGTATAACCGGCTCACCGACTTCAGCCTCGACGAGCCCGCCTCGGCCGCCCTTGCGGATGCGTGGCATGCGCAGGCTGCCGTGATCACGCCGCACCCGCGCGCACATGCGCTGTATGCAGACAAGGGCAATCTGGCGCTGTTGTGCGACGACGGTTTCCTGCAGTCACTGGGCATCGACGCAGCCACGCGAAGCGCCCTCGTGACAGGAATCCCGCACACGGTGCGCGTGCGGATGGAGGATGCCGATTCATTGTGGAAGCACCGGCGCGAGCTGTTCTTCAAGCCCGCGACGGGCTTCGGCAGTCGGGCAGCCTACCGTGGCGACAAGCTTACCCGCAGCGTGTTCGCGAGCATCCTTGCAGGCGACTACATCGCACAGGAGCTCGTTCCCCCGAGCGCCCGGCGCCTGTCCGTGGAAGGCGTGGCCACGGATCTCAAGATGGACCTGCGGGTCTATGCCTATCGAGGTGCGGTGCAACTGGCGGCAGCGCGCCTGTACCGCGGGCAGACGACCAACTTCCGTACGCCGGGGGGTGGTTTTGCAACGGTCGTTGCCCTGCCGTGCGCGCAACCCGGCGCTTGAGTTATTCTTCATTTCCGCCAATGGAAGACGCCAACACGATGATCGTATTCGGTATCGCCGGCTGGTCCGGCTCGGGCAAGACGACTCTGATCGAAAAGCTGATTCCCGGCTTCAACGCCCGGGGACTCGCCGTGTCGGTGATCAAGCACGCCCATCACGGTTTCGATCTCGACAAACCGGGCAAGGACTCCTACCGCCACAGGGAAGCGGGTGCGAGCCAGGTGCTGATGCTGTCCAACGACCGGTGGGTGTTGATGCACGAACTGAGGGGCGCACCGGAGCCTACATTGGAAGATCAGCTGCGCGTCTTGTCGCCATGCGACATCGTCCTGATCGAGGGCTTCAAGGCCGCGCCGGTGCCGAAGATCGAAGTCCATCGCCCCGCTCACGGCAAGCCGCCCCTGTGGCAAGAGAATCCTCACGTTGTCGCGGTCGCTGCAGACGTCCCGCTGGACTGTCCCGTGCCCCTCCTGCCACTCAACGAACCGGACGAAATCGTCCGCTTCATCATCGAATACTCGTCCCGTCATGAATCCTGACATGCTGCCGTTTGACGAAGCGCTTTCGAGCCTGCTTGCGAAAGCCCGGCCGATCCGCGAAATGGAGATGGTCGACACGCTCATGGCGCACGGGCGCGTGCTCGCGGCCGACGTGCGGTCCCCGTTCGCGGTACCCGCGCTCGACACATCGATGATGGACGGCTACGCAGTGCGAAGTCGCGACGTGGTCGCTGCCGGAGCGCGTCTGCCGGTATCGCAGCGCATACCCGCAGGCAGCGTGGGGACGACGCTGCAGCCCGGTACGGCGGCGCGCATCTTTACCGGTGCACCAGTGCCGCCCGGAGCGGACGCGGTGGTGATGCAGGAGCTGTGCGAGCATGCCGGCGACGAGGTGATCATCAACCATGCGCCCCGCGCCGGAGAGGCGATGCGCACCGCCGGCAGTGAAATTGCCACTGGTGACGTGGTCCTGCCCGCGGCGACCCGCATGCGCGCCCAGGAAATCGGACTTGCCGCATCGGTCGGCATCGCCCAGCTTGCCGTCGTACGCCGGATGCGGGTTGCGCTCTTTTCCACCGGCGACGAGCTCGTGATGCCGGGCGAATCGCTGCCGCCGGGCGGGGTCTATAATTCCAACCGCTTTCAGCTGCGCGTGCTTCTCGAACAGCTGGGCTGCGCCGTTACCGATTTCGGCATCGTTCCCGACAGGCTGGATACGACGCGTGCGGTGCTGCGCGAGGTGGCGGAAGGTCACGACCTGATCCTGACCAGCGGCGGCGTATCGGTCGGCGAGGAAGATCATGTCAAGCCTGCGGTACAGGCCGAGGGTTCGCTGGATCTGTGGAAGATTGCGATGAAGCCGGGCAAGCCGCTCGCCTACGGTCAAGTGGGTACCGCAGCCTTCATCGGCCTGCCCGGCAATCCGGTGTCCAGTTTCGTCACGTTCCTGCTGATGGTTCGTCCCTTCATCCTCGCAACGCAGGGTGCCGCGTCGGTGATTCCCAAAGCGCTGACGCTACGTGCGGATTTCGACTGGCCGAGACCCGACCGGCGGCGCGAATTCCTTCGCGCGCGCATCAACGATTCGGGCGCAGTAGAGATCCACGGCAACCAGGGCGCCGCAGCGCTGTCTTCCATCGTGTGGGCCGAGGGGCTGGCCGATGTCCCGGCCGAAACTCCCATCCGAAAAGGTGAGATGATCCGTTTCCTGCCCTACGGCCAACTGCTTTGCTGACACCATGACCGTCAAGATCCTGTACTTTGCCTCACTCAAGGACGCACTCGGGTGCGCCGAGGAGAGCTTTGTCCTTCCGTCGGGGGTGTCGACCGTCGGCGAACTGCGTTCCTTCCTTGCCGATCGTGGCGAGAAGTGGAACGCGCTCGGCGAGGGGCGAAACGTCCGCGCAGCGCGCAACCAGCGCATGGCTGCGCCGGCCGACCCCGTGTTGCCCGGCGACGAGATCGCCTTCTTTCCCCCGGTGACCGGAGGCTGAATCATGACGGTAAGCGTGCAGGCTGAAGACTTCGACGTCGCGGCGGAGATCGCGGCCTTGTCGGCCGGACGCAACGAGGTTGGTGCGGTCGCGACCTTTCTCGGCCTGGTGCGCGACGTGAGCGGCGGTTCGAACGTTGCCGCAATGACGCTCGAGCACTATCCGGGAATGACGGAGAAGTCCCTCGAGGACATCGCCGAACAGGCGCGCTCGCGTTGGTCGCTGTATGGCGTCAGGGTGATCCACCGATTCGGGCGGCTGGAACCCGGCGACCGGATCGTGTTCGTCGGCGTCGCCGGTGCGCACCGCGGGGAAGCCTTTGCGGCATGCGAATTCATCATGGACTACCTGAAGACGCGTGCGCCGTTCTGGAAACTCGAAGAGACTCCTGAAGGGGCGCGCTGGGTCGATGCCCGTGACAGCGACGACTCTGCAGCGGCGCGCTGGGAGCAGGGCAGCCGCTAGGCATTCCCGCAGCCCGAACCGCAGCCCGAAATGAAAACGGCGCCCGCGGGCGCCGTTGTGCTTGCTCAGGGGCGGATTACTTCTTGCCCTTGCCTTGCTGGCTGAAGAGCTGGAAGGCCTCGGTCGAGGCGCGGGTCATCTGCTCGAAGGCCGCGCGCGTCGTGTCCATGGCGTTCTGGATCGCGGACATGGCGTTCTGGTCGGTGATCGGCATGCCCGTGAACATCTTCTGCATCGATTCGAACACGTCCTTGCTGCCGGTCGACAGCTGTTCGCCGACCAGCTTGCCGACCTCGGCCTGGGTGCGGCTGGCCAGCTCGGCCATTTCGCGGGCGCAGGCGAGCATCTTCTCGGTTGCGCTCTGCGTGTAGTGCGAACGCAGGTCCAGAACTTCCTTCGGATCCTTGGCGGAGGAGAGCGCCTTGGCGTTCTGCACGCCCTCTTCGAAGAGGCTCTTGGCGGTCGCGACCTGAAGCTCCATGATCCGCTGCGAGTTCTCGATCGACATCTGCGCGAGGCGCATCGCCGCTTCGAAGTTCTTCTTCTGAATTTCGTTGAACTGTTCCTGCTTGATCGCCATGTTCTTCCTCCACGAGCGCTGAAAAATTGTCGAGGCCTCTGCTGCCTCTGCTGAATTCTTTCAACATAGCACGTTAGACAAGAGACGCCGTGCCATTGAAAGCTTATCCCAAGCATTTGATCACGGATGCTGCAACGCAGCAAGTCCATTGGTGCCGAAATCGGGTACAAGCGCCTGATGGCGGACCATAATGGATCATATCCCGGCGGTCTGAAGGTTGAATTGCCACGCGAAGGCCCCATATCTCGATCAACCCCAATCGGATAACGGACGGTCACATGCGCTTCGAAAAGCTCACCACAAAATTCCAGCAGGCCCTTTCCGATGCACAGAGCATCGCCAATGGCGGCGACCAGCAGTTCATCGAGCCGGTCCATCTGCTCCTCGCGATGCTGGGCCAGGAAGATGGAGGAACGGTTTCGCTGCTCCAACGTGCGGGCGTAAACGTCCCGCCGCTCAAGACTGCACTGGACAAGCTCCTCACGCGCTTGCCCAAGGTCGAAGGTCACGGAGGTGAGGTGCAGATCGGCCGCGACCTCTCCAATCTCCTGAATGTCGCCGACCGTGAGGCGCAGAAGCGCGGCGACCAGTTCATCGCGAGCGAAATGTTCCTGCTCGCCTTGTCCGAGGACAAGGGCGATACCGGACGCCTGCTCAAGGAGCACGGACTCTCGCGCAAGCCGCTCGAAGCCGCAATCGAGGCGGTGCGTGGCGGTGTGTCCGTGGGTAGTCAGGATGCCGAGGGGCAGCGCGAGTCGCTGAAGAAATACTGCCTCGACCTTACCGACCGCGCCCGCGCCGGCAAGCTGGATCCCGTCATCGGCCGCGACGACGAAATCCGGCGGGCGATCCAGATCCTGCAGCGGCGCACGAAGAACAACCCGGTCCTGATCGGCGAGCCGGGCGTGGGCAAAACCGCGATCGTCGAAGGTCTTGCGCAGCGCATCGTCAACGGCGAAGTACCCGAAACGCTCAAGGGCAAGCGCGTGCTGTCGCTCGACATGGCGGCACTGCTCGCGGGAGCGAAGTACCGCGGCGAGTTCGAAGAGCGCCTCAAGGCCGTACTCAAGGAGATCGCCCAGGAAGAGGGGCGCATCATCGTTTTCATCGATGAACTCCACACCATGGTCGGTGCCGGCAAGGCCGAGGGCGCCATCGATGCGGGCAACATGCTGAAACCGGCACTCGCGCGCGGCGAGTTGCATTGCATCGGCGCCACGACACTCGACGAGTACCGCAAGTACATCGAGAAGGATGCCGCCCTGGAGCGTCGCTTCCAGAAAGTGCTCGTTAACGAACCCTCGGTCGAATCCACGATTGCAATCCTGCGCGGATTGCAGGAAAAGTACGAACTCCATCACGGCGTCGACATCACCGACCCGGCGATCGTAGCGGCAGCAGAGCTGTCCCATCGCTACATCACCGACCGCTTCCTGCCCGACAAGGCGATCGACCTCATCGACGAAGCTGCCGCGCGGATCAAGATGGAGATCGATTCGAAGCCGGAATCGATGGACAAGCTCGAACGCCGGCTCATCCAGCTCAAGATCGAGCAGGAGGCCGTCAAGAGGGAAACCGACGAGGCCTCGCAGAAACGTCTCCTTCTCATCCGCGACGAGATCGAAAAGCTTGAGCGCGAATACGCCAGCCTCGACGAGATTTGGCGTGCGGAAAAGGCCACCGTCCAGGGCAGCCAGCACATCAAGGAAGAGATCGAGAAACTGCGCGCACAGATGGCCGAGATGCAGCGCAAAGGTCAGTACGACAAGCTTGCCGAACTGCAGTACGGCACGCTTCCGCAACTGGAGGCGCAGCTCAAGGCGGCCGAGACGGCAGGCAGTGGCGAACGCAAGTTCAAGCTGCTGAGGACGCAGGTCGGAGCCGAGGAGATCGCCGAGGTCGTGTCGCGGGCAACCGGCATCCCGGTGAGCAAGATGATGCAGGGCGAGCGCGAGAAGCTGCTGCAGATGGAAAAACGCCTGCATTCGCGCGTGGTTGGGCAGGACGAAGCAGTGCGGCTCGTGTCGGATGCGATCCGCCGTTCGCGTGCGGGCCTGTCCGACGAGAACCGTCCCTACGGCTCCTTCCTCTTCCTCGGCCCCACCGGCGTCGGCAAGACCGAACTCTGCAAGACGCTTGCCGAGTTCCTGTTCGACTCGGAAGAGCATCTGGTCCGTATCGACATGAGCGAATTCATGGAAAAACACTCGGTCGCCCGCCTGATCGGTGCGCCTCCGGGCTACGTGGGGTACGAGGAAGGTGGCTACCTGACGGAGCAGGTACGTCGCAAGCCTTACAGCGTCATCCTCTTCGATGAGGTCGAGAAGGCCCACCCCGACGTCTTCAACGTGCTGCTGCAAGTGCTCGACGACGGGCGGATGACCGACGGGCAGGGACGCACCGTCGATTTCAAGAACACCGTGATCGTGATGACCTCCAACCTCGGCAGCCAGATGATCCAGCACATGTCAGGCGACGACTATCAGGTCATCAAGCTCGCCGTCATGGCCGAGGTCAAGACATTCTTCAGGCCCGAGTTCGTCAATCGCATCGACGAGGTGGTCGTGTTCCATGCCCTCGATGCACGCCATATCGCGAGCATCGCGCGCATCCAGCTGCAGTATCTCGAGAAGCGCCTGGCGCGGCTGGATATGGCACTCGAGGTCACCGACGGGGCTCTCGAGGAGCTGGCGACGGTCGGGTTCGATCCGGTTTTCGGTGCCCGACCGCTAAAACGCGCCATTCAGGAGCAGATCGAGAACCCGCTGGCCAGAGCGATCCTGGAAGGGCAGTTTGCTGCGAAGGACAAAATCCTGGTCGGGACCAAGGGAGGGCGCATGACTTTCGCAAAGGCCTGACCGGGTCACGGAGCATCCCTGCGGGAGGGGCAGCCCCCCTTCCGCAGCACCCCAAAAACACAGTGTCTCAATACGCGTTGCGGTCACGGACGACCAGCAGCACCGTCTTTACGATGATCCACAGATCGAGCGACAGCGACCACGTTCGAAGGTACTGAAGGTCGAACTCGATCCGCTTCACCATCTTTTCGATCGTGTCTGTTTCTCCGCGGTAGCCGCACACCTGTGCCCAGCCGGTAATACCCGGCTTGACCTTGTGGCGCACCATGTAACCCTTGATCAAACGCCTGTAGGTTTCGTTGTGCGCGACGGCATGCGGGCGTGGCCCGACGATGCTCATGCGCCCCTGCAGCACGTTGATGAACTGAGGTAGTTCGTCCAGTGAAGTCCGGCGCAACACCGCCCCCACGGGTGTAACCCGCTGGTCACCGCGAGTGGCCTGGCGCACGTCGCCTCCATCGTCGCAAGTGCTCATGGAGCGGAATTTGTAGACGGTGATCTCCTTGCCGTCCAGCCCGTAGCGACGCTGTCTGAATATTACGGGCCCCGGTGACGACAGCTTCACCGCGAGAGCTACTGCGAGCATCACCGGCGCGATCAGGATCAGGATCAGCACCGACAGGGCGATATCTGACAGCCGCTTCACCATGCCGTCGAAGCCCGTAAATGGCGTTTCGCAAACCGCCACGACCGGCATTCCGCCCACATGATCGAGGCGTCCCTGGATGAGATCGGTGAGGAAGATGTCCGGGGCAAAGTAGATCGATGCGGTCGTGTCTTTCAGATCGTCCAGGAGCTTGAGAATTCTTGGCTGGCTGGCCATCGGCAAGGCGACATAAATGTGGTCGACCGAATGTTCCTTGGCGAACTGGGCCAGTTGGCTCATGGTACCCAGAATGGGGCTGTCCCCGATCCCGTCGAGCCGCTCGCGTTCTCGGTCATCAAAGAACCCCGCGAACGCAATGCCATTGAACGGGTCGTGCTCGAGCTCGCGTGCGAGGCGCAACCCGGTCTCGTTGCATCCGACAACAACGGCCCGGCGCTGAAGTTTTGTGGACGCCATCACCTGCGACAGCACCATGCGTGCTGCGCACCGTGTAATCAGCCACACGAACGGCAGGCCGGCGAGCCACGCGATCACGACCTCCCGCGGGAAATAATGAACGTAACCGCTGGTGAAGCCGAAGGCGAGCAATACAACCGAGATGAGGAGCCACGACGTGAGCGTCTTGCGCAGCATGCGGCGGGCCGTGTCGTGAAGGTGGAAATCACCTGGAAAAATGAGCGAAAAGGAGACCAGGCCCACGATCACGTACGCCGGACCGAAGCGCTCGCCGAACACGGCAGCCACGACGAAGAGCAGTGCAGTGGCCGCCGCTGGATCGAGTAACGACTCGATCGCACGCACTGCGGAAAATGACCCCCGCCACAGCGTGCCGTGTTTGTAGCTTGATGCAAACATGGTAAAAGGTGCGCCTTACAATTTCTAACAGCATACTGTAAAGCGATGCAAAGGTCATTCAGGCGGGGAGCATGCGAAAAATAAGAAATGTCATAAAAATCATCGAAATATGCTTTTCGCATTCAATGACAATCCCTGACGCTGCACGGCGTGTGGGTCCGGCGTCAGCCGCAATGGCCCTCGTTGCCCTGTTCGTTCCGCCCGTCCTGGCCGCCGACAGCGATGCGCACGGACTTGTCATCTCGCAAGAACTTGTGCGCGACGACAATCTCTTCCGCATGCCAGACGATACCCGCCCGGTGATAGACGGTCGCGTCAGGCAGCGTTCAGACACCCTTAGCGTGACGGCGCTGTCGGCGACTTTCGACCGCACTTACGGCAGGCAGCGACTCGTCGGCGAACTCGGTATCAGTCGCAACGACTATCTCGAGTTCAACCACCTGGACTTCACGGCGAAGAATGGCCGGGGGACGTGGATGTGGGGGCTGGGTAAGCAGTGGAGCGGAACCGTCACGACCGAACAATCGGAGAGCCTGCGCAGCTTTGCCGACCGTGGCACGACCACGCGCAGCGTCAATACCTACCGCCGGCATGCAGCGGACGCGCGCTATCGGCTTGATCCTCGGTGGGCGGTGGGCATCGGCTGGGTGCGCGCGGACAGTCGTTATGACGAGCCGCGGTCCTCCGGATCCGAGTACGTCGAGGACGCATTCGAGGCGCTTGCGCATTACCGCTCGCCGGCGGACAGCACGCTTGCACTCGTCGCGCGAGGCGCCACTGGCCGCTACCCCGGACGTTTGCGCAGCGAATCGACCGTGACCGGCTACGAGCAACGCGATCTCCTGCTTCGGGCGAACTGGATGGCCAGTGGCCACAGTCGGGTCAGCGGCAACGTCGGGTACACGTGGCGCGAGTACCCGCACGTAAGCGAAAAGAACTTCAGCGGTTTTACCGGCCGCCTCACCTATGACTGGGCGCCAAGCGGAAAGATCGGACTGGGGGTTACGGTGCGGCGTGAGATCGGCGCCCGCGAGGACGTTGCTGACAATTTCGTGATCACCCGGGCGGTTTCCGTCGATCCCACATGGGCTGTGAGCAGCAAGATTCAGGTACGGGGAAAGCTTGAATGGTTGACGCGCGACTATGGCGGGGACCCGTTTGCTTCAGCGGCGGCCGACCGGGATGACAAATCACGTGCCGTGAGCGTCGCCGTCGAGTGGACCCCGGTTCGCGTCGTCGTACTCCGGTTAGGAGCGCGAAGTGAGCGGCGCTTCGCCTCGGCGGCTGCTCCGGGTTATGGGGCTGAAAGCGCATTCCTGAGCGCCAAGCTCCGCTTCTGACCGCCCCAACTATGTCATACGGCTGATGCGGTATTGCTTTTTGCATGCCAAAATGCCATTCGCAAGTATAGAAGCACCGACGGCATGACTGGCTGGAGTCGGCGATCGACGACGAGATGCGTCCTCGCCTCCTGCATTCGGGCTGTGTGCGGTGCCTGGTTATCAATCCGGTTCATGGCAAAGCGAGGCAATCTGCATGGCGGTAAAAATGAAATCCCTCGTCGTGGCGCTGACGAGCGCTGCAATCTCGGCAAGTGCGAGTGCTGCGACGATCAGTCTGAACGGGGGGGGCTTTAGCGTTAGCTGGGACGATTCCGTTTCAAGCCTTTTCGGTGCACCGACTCTCGTCGGAAACAATCTCACCTTCAATCCCACGGCATTTGGCGTTTCGTCCATTACGAACGCATGGAGCACCCTGGTCGGAACATTCAACATGACCGTGTCTGCCTGGTCAGGGTATCAGCTCGACTCGGTAGGCTTTGTCGATGGCGGGAGCTACGCACTGCTGGGAGCGGGCGCGAAGACGGCCGTGGGAACGAGCCTTTTCGTCACGCCCTATGACAGCGTCGGGATTGAGGCGTTTTCGGGGAGCTCGGGAGCATCCGGCAACGGTATCGGTTACGGAAGCTGGACCCTTGGTGAAGGGGAAAGCCCGGAAGTTACTGGATTGGCTGCACAGTCGGCGAACGTGG
This sequence comes from Azoarcus sp. CIB, assembly GCF_001190925.1. NCBI lineage: Bacteria > Pseudomonadati > Pseudomonadota > Betaproteobacteria > Rhodocyclales > Zoogloeaceae > Azoarcus > Azoarcus sp. CIB. The sequence goes on along the minus strand of NZ_CP011072.1, from coordinate 2,067,976 downwards.
GGTTGTCGATGTTTCTCGCAGCCAACGGTGGAAGTGCCGACAATTTCGCATCCGTGAACGTTTCGGCCGCCAAGCTCTCGTTCGGCGTCGTACCGGTTGCGCCTGTTCCCGAGCCGGAGGCCTACCTGATGCTACTCACCGGTCTGGGCATGGTTGGCGTCATTGCCCGGCGGCGTGCTGCCGTCCGGTAGTTCGAAATTCGGGACGTCGCCCGGGACTGTTTCCGTCATCCCGGGCGACACGGCCGATCGCCGTTTGATCTAGATCAGTGTCACTGCATCTATTTTGCGTAGGCCGATACAATATTGCATACAAATATGTAAAATGTTGTTTCGCAATGCAGCATGTCCGCGCCTCGTCGTGAACCGAGAGCAGTGCGTAGCAGAAGCGTGTCCTTGTCGGTAGATGGGTTTGTGGAGAGAGATTTGCGGATGAAGCTGAGACAGGCAGTGGTTGGCGTAGTGGGTTTCATGCTGGCAGGAGGCGCCTTCGCCGATGCGAACGGTAACTCGGGTAACGAAAACGCTGCCTTCAGTGCAGTGATTTACTCCACCGTCACGGGGCAGGGCGGCGGCGTCGTGTCGAGCTTGTCGGCGCCGGGAAGTTTCGGGGCAGAAATCGGTTCGGCGGTAAGCGGACTTGCCACCAGCGCCGGCGGGATTCCGGTCGCGATCGCGGCGGGCGGAAACCCCAATGTCATCCCACCCGTTCCAGAGCCCGATGTCTACGCAATGCTCCTGGCCGGTCTCGGCATGGTGGTTGTGATGGCGGGTCGGCGTAGCAAACGCTGACCGCGTCCCGCATGCGGACATGACACCGTTTCGTCTGCGTTGATTCGGTTCTGCACTGCTCAGAAATTTCTCCTGAAGGTGTGTTTTTGTGGAAGCCGTCGGCACTCGGTGTCGTACGGCACGTCCTTTTGTCGCGGCTTCCGAAATGGGCAAGACCGATCGCCGCACACATTCCGATTCCTGCGGCACGCTGCCGCCGATGCGCTTCTGACCATTGCTTCGACACGATGAAACACTTTGCACGCTCTTTGGCGCTTTCATTCGCGCTTGTGGCTCTTGCGGGATGCGGAGGACGAAACGAGTCGCCGCCCGCGTCGCAGGTCGCTGCACGGGTCGGTTCGTACGAAATAACCGTGCATCAGCTAAGCGCCGAACTCGCACGGCTCGGTAACGCTGCAGGCGATCAGGTCAAGCAGGCGGGAGCCCTCGCGCTCGAGCGGCTTATCGACCAGGAGCTGATGGTTGCGCAAGCCGAAGAGCAGAAAATCGACAGAGATCCTGCGGTGATGGCGGCGGTGGATGCAGTGCGCAGGGAAGTGCTTTCGCGTGCATACGTGGAACGACTCACCGCCCAGACGCCGACGCCGAGCACGGCGGAAGTTCAGCGCTTCTACCTCGAAAACCCCGAACTCTTCAGCAAGCGTCGCGTATACGCGCTGCGCGAACTGCGCGTATCGGTTCCTGCCGGCCGCGAAGGCGATATCAGGACGGAAGCGGACAAGGCGGTCACTCTGGATGAAGTTGCAGCCTGGCTGCGCCGCGAGCAGATCCCGTTCAAGTCCGATTCCGGCGTAAGGCCGGCTGAAGACCTGCCGCTCGACGCCCTCAAGCGATTGGCCACGATGCGGGAGGGGCAGCTCGGCGTGCTGTCCTCGCTAGGCTCCCTCTTAATCGTCCAGTTGATTGGGGCACGCGAACAGCCTATCGACGAAGCCTCGGCTGCCCCCCTGATCGAGCGCTACCTCACCAATCGCACGCGGGAAAAAGTCGCACGTGAAGCCCTGCGTGATTTGCGACAGCGCGCTGCAATCGAATATGTCGGCGAATTCGATCCGAAAGGTCGCACGGCGGACTCTCGCACGGAGGAAGCCGCCCCGACGCCGGGGAGCCCCGCAACCACTCCCGCGACGCAGGCACTCAGTCCCACGACACTCGACAAGGGTGTCGGCGGGCTCAGGTGACGCTATGCGCACCAGCGCGTGTGCAGCAACTTTGCCACTTTCTTTTCGTACCCAGGAACACGCATGAGCCATCGGTCGCTTACGGCAATCATTCTCCTCGTCCTGTCACTATTGTTCGCATTGGGTGTCGTTTCGCCCGCCATGGCCGAAATTGCCCGCAATGTTCCGGCGCAGTCGGGCGACTATATGCTCGGGCCGGGCGACGTAATCCGCGTCACCGTCTACCAGAATCCTGACCTCACGACCGAGGCACGCGTATCGGAAGGCGGTCTGATCAGCTTTCCGCTGCTCGGGAGCGTCGCGGTCGGTGGTCGGTCGGCCGGATCTGTCGAGCGTCAGATCGAACGACAGTTGCGTGAAGGCGGGTTCGTCCTGCAACCGCAAGTCAGCGTCCTGGCCATGCAGATGCGCGGCAATCAGGTCTCCGTGATCGGTCTGGTTGGTCGTCCGGGGCGTTACCCGCTTGAAACGGCGAATCTCCGCCTTTCCGATGTCCTCGCCACAGCCGGCGGAATTGCTCCCACCGGCGCTGACACCGTAGTGCTGACTGGCGTTCGCGACGGCAAGACGATGCGCCGCGAAATCGACATTCCGGCGTTGTTTCTAAAGGGCGGCGAAAACGACGTTCCTGTTGCCGGCGGGGACATCCTCTACGTCCACCGCGCTCCCACGTTCTACATTTACGGCGAGGTCCAGCGTCCCGGCGCCTTCCGCCTGGAGCGGAACATGAGCGTGATGCAAGCGCTCGCGACCGGGGGAGGGATCAATCAGCGCGGAACGCTGCGCGGCCTGCAGGTCCACCGGCGCGATGCGGAAGGACTGCTCGAAATCGTCGAGCCTGCACTCGAAGATCTGCTTCGCCCCGACGATGTGATCTACGTTCGCGAAAGCCTCTTCTGAAATCCCTCATCACCAGGCAGCAAGCAAGCCCTGATTCCCCGCGGAAGACCCTCGAATGACTTTCCACCAGTTTCTCCTGATCCTGCGCGCGCGCTGGCTCGTTGTCGCCAGCGTGCTGGGCGTGGTCGTCGCCACCACGCTGCTGGTGAGCCTGATCATCCCGCGCCAGTACACGGCTGAAACGGCACTCGTGATCGACGTCAAATCGCCAGACCCGATCGTCGGTGCCGCACTGCCGGTTCAGATGCTGGCCGGTTACATGGCCACCCAGGTCGATATCATCAATTCCAGTCGCGTTGCCGAGCGAGTCGTCGGACTGCTCAAGATGGACGAAGCTCCCTCGGTGCGCGAGCAGTGGCAGGCCGATACAGACGGCCGCGGCGAACTGCGCGTGTGGCTCGCGGACCTGCTGCAGAAGAAGCTCGTAGTGCGGCCTTCGCGCGACAGCAATGTCATCACCATCGCCTTCACCGGCAACGCCCCCGACTTTGCCGCGGCGGTGGCTAATGCGTTCGCTCAGGCCTATATCGAGATCAATCTCGAGCTGAAGGTCGAGCCCGCGCGACAGTACGCCCGCTGGTTCGACGAGCAGAGCGGTCCGCTACGTGAAAAGGTCGAGGCTGCGCAAAAGCGTCTCTCCGACTACCAGCTGCAGCACGGCATCGTTCCGGCCGACGGGCGACTCGATGTCGAAAATGCGCGACTGGCGGAAATTTCCAGCCAACTCGTTGTCGCCGAGGCCCAGCGCATGGACAGCCGTTCCCGCCAGAGTCAATCGGGTTCGGCGGAAACCTTGCCCGAAGTACTCCAGAGCGGCTTGATCCAGGGACTCAAGGCCGAACTCGCGCGTCAGGAGGCCGCACGCGAACAACTCAGTTCGCGCGTCGGCAAAAACCACCCGGACTACGCCCGCATCGAAGCGGAAATCCGGTCGTTGCGTGAGCGGGTGGGTTCCGAGTCCCAACGTATTGCCAGTTCGATGGGAACGGCCACGCGTGTAAACGTGGCGCGGGAGTCGGACCTTCGCGCAGCGCTCGAAGCGCAGAAGAAGCGCGTCCTCGACTTGCGCGAAAGGCGCGACCAGATCGCGGTCCTGCAACGCGATGTCGAATCGGCCCAACGTGCCTACGATCTCGTCGCCCAGCGTCTGACCCAGGCCAGCCTGGAAAGCCGTACCCAGCAGACCAACATCGCGGTTCTGACGCCGGCTACGGCGCCCATACAGCATTCGAGCCCGCGCACTGCGCTCAACCTCGCGCTAGCCGTCTTCCTCGGCACGCTCCTCGGCCTCGGCTCCGCGCTGCTGCTCGAGCTCGTCGACCAGCGCGTGCGTGGTCCCGAAGACATCGAGCAATGCGCAGCTGCACCCCTGCTCGGCATAATCCCCGCTCGCGCGTGAGACTCACATGAACGCCCCCATCAGCTCCAAGAACCTCGGCCACGCCGAACGCTCAATCGGCGCCATCCTCATCGACGCCGGTCGCCTCAAGGCCGAAGACGCCGAGAAAATCCTCCGCCTGCAGCGTGACGGCGGCCTGCGCTTCGGCGACGCCGCGTGCAAGCTGGGTCTCGTCACCGAAGAGGATATCCAGTTCGCACTCTCGCGCCAGTTCGACTACCCATACCTGCAGCGTGGGGAGAGCGGAGTCGCGGACGAAGTCGTCGCCGCGTACAACCCCTTCCATCCGCAGGTCGAAGCGCTGCGCGCCGTGCGCAGCCAGCTCATGCTGCGCTGGTTCGACCCGGCCGCCGGCCGCCGTTGCCTCGCCATCGCCAGCCCCGGGCGCGAGGAAGGGCGCTCCTGGCTCGTCGCGAATCTCGCGGTCGTGTTTTCGCAGCTCGGCGAGCGGACCCTCATCATCGACGCAGATATGCGCAATCCGCGCCAGCACCTGCTCTTCGGCGTCGATAACCGCATGGGCCTCTCGGCAGCGCTGTCCGGCCGCGGCAGTGCAGAGATCGTGCGCCGTGTGCCCGCACTGGTCGACCTCTCCGTCCTCCCCGCGGGCGCCACGCCACCCAACCCGCAGGAGCTGATCTCCCGCCCGGCCTTTGCGGCGCTACTCAAGCAATACGCCGAGGAATACGACGTCATCCTCGTAGACACGCCGGCCGCAGGCAGTACTGCCGACACCTTTACCCTCGCCGCCCGCGTGGGCGGCACCCTGCTCGTCGCGCGCCCGCACAGCACGCGCACGGCCGCGTTGCGCAATCTCGCGGGTGAGCTGCATCAGGCCGGCATCACGGTTGTGGGCAGCGTGCTGAACGACGCCGGTTGAACGAGGCCGCCGTCCCATGAGTCCCCCGGCGCAAATCTCGACGCTCGCGGCCTCCGCGCCGGCACCCGCCGCCGAACCGCTCGCGCCCTGGCTCATCGTCCTCGCAGGGCTGTCCTTCCTCTACGTTCCCAGCTTCATCGACCTGTTCAAGGGTATCTGGAGCACCGCGGAACAGGCCCACGGCCCCATCGTGATTGGCGTCTCGCTCTGGCTGCTCTACCGCCAGTGGCCCGAAATGCTCCGCCGAAGCGCCGACCGGCCGACCGCCGCCGCTGGTTGGCCCATCCTCGTTTTCGGTTTGCTGCTGTACATCCTGGGCCGCTCGCAAGACATTCTCATCTTCGAAATCGGCTCCCTCACCTGGGTGCTCGCTGCGGTCGCGCTCATCCTGCGCGGAGCGCAAGCGGTCAAGGCGCAATGGTTCGCGCTGTTCTTCATGGTCTTCATGATCCCGCTGCCCGGCGCGGTCGTCGACGCCGTCACCATGCCGATGAAGCTCGCAGTGTCGAACGTCGCGGAAAACGTTCTCTACTGGGCCGGCTACCCCATCGCCCGCAGCGGCGTCATCCTCCAGATCGGGCAATACAAGCTCCTCGTCGCCGATGCCTGCGCCGGCCTGCACACGCTATTCACGCTTGAGGCCTTGGGGCTGCTGTACCTCAAATTAACCCATTCCGACTCGGCACTGCGCAACGCCCTGCTAGCCATCCTGATCGTTCCGATTTCATTCGCCGCGAACGTGATCCGCGTGATGGTTCTCACGCTGATCACCTTCTATTACGGCGACGCGGCGGGGCAGGGGTTCATGCACGGGTTTGCGGGGATGATGCTGTTTGCTAGTGCGTTGATGATCATCATGGCGGTAGATTTACTGCTAAAGCGCGTCGTCACGGGGCGGCGTCAATCTGCCCTGGCCGGAGCGCTTCAGGCATGAAAAGCCGCGTCAGTGCGCTGGTAATGTTAGTCCTCATGCTGCTCGCGGCGGGCGGGGCCTATGGTCTGCGGCCGACGCAGAAAATCGCGGACACCACACCCTCCGTTGATCCTGAAGTGATGATCCCCACGGCGTTTGGCGATTGGCGGGAAGAACTGCGCAGTACACCCCAGATTGTCGATCCACAGCAGCAGCAAACGATCGACAAGATCTACAGCAAGACACTGTCGCGTACCTATGTCAATTCCGAAGGCTACCGCATCATGCTTTCTGTCGCATACGGCAGCAATCAAAGCGATTCGATGCAGGTGCACAAGCCGGAAGTTTGTTATCCAGCGCAGGGATTCTCTTTGCACGCGAAGCAGACTGCTGTATTGAGGACGAGTTCGGGCGACGTTCCGGTCACAAGACTTGAGACGAGTTTAGGGGCACGCCGGGAACCAGTTACCTACTGGGTCACTGTTGGTGACCGAGTGATATCCAGCAGAATGCATAAGAAATTCGTAGAAATGAGTTACGGATTTGGCGGGGAGATTCCTGACGGAATGCTCCTTCGATTGTCTTCAATTGATGCTGGCACCGCACATGCTTACGATGTTCAAGTGCAATTTGCGGAAGATTTGCTTTCGGCGGTACGCCCCGAACATCGCACGCAACTTTTTGGACTTAAATAGGTTGCGTATGCGTGCATTTGCATTAGTCCGGGATTCCGGCATTCGAGTTACAAAGCAACAATTTTCAGTTGCGCTTTCGTTTACTGCACTCGTGATTGCAGGTATCTCCGGCTATGGAATAGCGGTCAACGGGGCAATATTCGGCGCGGCTATTGCGGCTGGAATGGCCGGAGTGCTTGTTATTTTCTTGCCAGTCAATCTGCTGGTCGCGGGCATCCTGTTTGTAACGTTTCTTGTGGTTGGTCAGTTGCAATATTTACTGCTGATCAACAAGGCGTTTTGGCTGCCATACGGGCTTGGCGTGCTTATTGGTATGCGGCTAATTACCGATAACTTGGGCTCCGGTTCTAAATATGACAAACGGCCAATCCGTATCAATGGCTTTCTTCTCTTGATGATGGCCTACGTCTCGGCAATTGTTTTTTCGACAGCCGTCAATGCATCGCCAATGCTTCAGGTGCTTGTCAGCGTCAAGGAGTACCTATGTCTGTGGTCGCTGTTTTTTGTTGCGGCTCTGGGCTTTCTCACCCGAGAATATCTCCATCGCATGTGGATTGCGCTGCTGTGGCTTGCGCCACTCCAGCTCCCGATGGTGCTGTATCAGCGCTTAGTGGTTGCTTCGGAGCGTCGGGGCTCTTCGGCGTGGGATGCAGTAGTTGGACTATTTGGCGGAAACCCGGATGGTGGTGGCGCCAGCGGCGCCATGGCGTTTTTTCTTGTCTTTGCAATCGTTCTTTCGATTTCCTATTGGCGCTCCGGGATCATTCGCCTTCGCTTCATGTTTCTTGTCGTGTCGAGCGCAATTGCGTCCATCGCCATGTCAGAGGTCAAAGTAGCCCTGATCGTTTTGCCGATAAGCATAATCTTGCTCTATCGCGTTGAGTTGATTCGACGCCCGTTCAAGGGCCTTGTGCTGGTTTCAGGCGTGCTTCTGCTTTCCTTGGCGCTGACGTGGGGTTACATGACCCAATTTTCCAGCGACCGCACGCGTGCGGGGCAGTCAATCGACGGCTACGTCGAGACGATGATCAGTCGCGCGACTGATACATCCAGCGTAAATACGCGTGACGGCTATATGACCAGGACTTCGGCACTTGTTTTCTGGAGCGCCCAGCACAGTCTCGATGATCCGCTGCGAATGTTACTCGGTCACGGAATTGGGGCATCGCGGGTAGGGGGGACTGTCGTCGGGGAGACGGCGGCTCGCTATATGTATCGATTGGATGCAAGTAGTGCGACGGTTTTTCTCTGGGAAATCGGAATTATTGGATTAACCATTGTGCTCCTCATGTTTGTTGCGGCAGGCCGCATGGCCTTGCGGGTATGCAGGAATCCAGCCGCTTCAGTAGAGGAGCGCGCTACAGGTACAGCCTTTGCTGCAATGCTGCCAATGTATGGCGCGGAGATATTTTATAACACTGACTTTGCAAACATTCCACAATCACAAGTCATCATGATAATGATGATGGGCTATCTAATGTTCGTTTCTGCGCAGTTGCCTTCCACGCAAATGGGGCAACTGGATGGCTGACTCGCGCACTGGTTGCGGCGATGAGGTCACGCTGACTATCGCCATAAAGACCTATAACGAAGAGCAGAAAATTGGCGCATGCATCGAGTCAGCGATTCAGGCTGGAAACGAAGCCGGCGTTACGTACGAGATCATCGTCGCTGATTCGCTGTCCTCTGATGCCACCGTGGACATTGCGTCGCGCTATCCCGTCCGGGTCGTGCGGATGCGCAACCCTGCAGACCGCGGCTGCGGCGCGGGCGTGCAGCTGTCCTATCAGCATGCGAAGGGAGCGTACATCTTCTTCGTGGATGGGGATATGACCATCGAAAAGGGGTTCCTACCGTCTGCCCTCGCAGCGCTCAGAGGTGATGCGCGGTTGGCGGGTGTTGCGGGGATACTGACCGATACTCGTTTGCGCAATGGGATTGATCGGATTCGCAGGAAGAACCGTCTGTCCTCGCGTGCCGGATTTGCGAACTGGCTGAACGGCGGCGGGGTGTATAAGCGTCGAGCAATCGTCGAGGCTGGCGGCTATGCTGCTGATCGGAATCTGCTTGCCTATGAGGAGGCCGAACTGGGCATGCGTCTTCGTGCCGCCGGATGGCGATTGCTGCGCATTGACGTGCCTGCGGTGCAGCATACGGGACACGATGTCGATGCGTGGACTTTGCTCGCGCACCAGTGGCGGTCGGGGCGCGCAATGGCGTCCGGCGTCTTCGTTCGTGGGGCGCTATTTCGACCGTGGCGTTGGCAGGCTGTAAATCTATTTGCACGTCCCTGTGCGACGGCAGCTTATTGGCTTATCGTTGTAATCGCTGCCGCTGTTGCTTCGGACGAATTGCGCCTGAAATTGCTAGGTATCTGGTTGCTCGCTGGCCTCAGCATGTGCATGGGGCTGCTTGCGTTAAAGCGTGACCTTAGGCATGTTGCTTTGTCACTGTATCACTGGCATTACGTTATTGCCGCAATAGCGCGCGGGATATTCCATCCGCGCCATGATCCGTTATTACCGTTGGAATCTACGGTCCTTCGAGAGCCGTTCGCTGCAGGCATGGAGGCGAGCTAGCATATGGGCCGGTCTCACTACAGCGTCGAGCGGGCGCGCATTGCACTGGTGCATTTTGTGGTCGGCCGCGGCGCGGCCGCCGTCACCGGCGTGCTCGGACTGCTGCTGATCGTCCGCGCGATGCCGATCGGCGATTATGGCATCTACGTCTCCGTACTTGCCTTTGTCGAAATCTATTATCTGGCAACCGGATTCGGCCTGTCTGCAATTGCCCAGCGCTATGTGCCGGATTTCCGGATCAAGGCGTCGGGCGATTGCTTCGCTCGTTTCGTCAAGCGCGTCTATGCCCTGCGTGTTTGGTCGGCGACTGCTGCGAGCGTAATCACGGGATGGATCGTTTCGACCTACTGGGAAACATTGCTTGACCAACGGCTCTTCGATGATGCGGCGTTCCTCGGGGCGGGAGCCGCACTTTTCCTGATCGTCGGTGTTCTTTACCGGTATCTGGACGAACTGTTTGGATCCCTTCTTCTGCAGGCGTGGTCCCAATCACTTGCCGTGTTGCGAAATGCGGGAAAAGCATTGGCGGCAGCATTATTGTTGGCCAATGGTCAGGATCTCGATGTTGGTCAGATGCTGATCGTCGAACTGGCGGTGTGTTCCGTGTCGGCGTTGATCGGTTCGCTCGTGCTTGCCGCCTATCTTCGCAAGCGCGATGCAGGGGGCGACGAGAGCTACCATGTGCCCGGCATGTGGGCGGTGGCGTTGCGCTTCTATGGCGTACAGGTACTCGGGCAGGTGTACGGCGCCAATGTGCTCAAGCTGCTCGTTGCGAAAACGCTGGGCTTCGAATACACCGCAGTGCTGGGATTCGCGCAGTCGCTGACGGACATGCTCCGAAATTACTTGCCCGCACAGTTGCTGATTGGCTGGATCAGGCCGCTGATGGTCTCGCGTTACGTTGCCACTCGCGACCTGGGACAGCTGGCCATGGTGGCCGTCCTGGCGCTGAAATCCAATCTTCTGGGCATACTTTTCCTGCTCGTCTTCTTCGTTGTTGGTGGTGACAATGCCGGTGCCTTGCTCAGCGGCGGGAAGTACCCCGAGGCAGGGGCTTTGTTGTCGCTGATGATGGTGCTGGTGGGGTTTCAGACGGCCCACCTCATGCTCAGTCTGATTGCCGTGACGCTGGAGCGGCCCAACGCCAATTTGATTGCTACCGTGTTGGCCTGCGCCGGTTTGCCAATGGCGTATGTCTTAGGGCACGCGTTTGGTCTGACGGGAGTGATTGCGGGCCTGATCGCAGCCGAATTCATCTGGATCGCGGCGGTCTGGTTCCTCCTATGCTATTCCGGGTTTCGCCTCCCTGTCGTATGGCAGGGCCTGCTGAAAGTGGTTCTGTGGGGGGGCACGCTGGCCGTTGGTGCAGCCTATCTGAAGCAGCCGACGATGCAAGTGGTGCAAGGCGCAGGATTCGCGCTCGCGTTTCTCGCGCTCATGGCGTGGCTTAAGCCACTGGAGGCCGAAGAGCGTTCGGTCATCGCCCGGTTTGTCCCTCCACGGCTAATCTTTTTCTGAATCTGAAACCCATGACGATTGAACTTGTTTTGAAGCGCTGGTTGCCAGTTTCCGTGTATTCAAAGCTCCGTGGTCGATATCGGGTAGCCAAGGCAGAGGTAGGACTCGTCCGAGCGCTGCTTGCCGACTGGTACATATATCGTTGCCATTCGGGTGTCCTGGGTCAGACGACGAGGGGGGTGTTGGAATCGAAGGTTCTGAAGGCCTACCACCGCATTGAAAAGGGCCTGGCCTTGCGACAGCCCCGGGTGGGCTTTGGCGCCGATGCTGTTGCCTCGCTCCTCTCCGACGTTTCGGACTATCTGGATCGTTTTGGCTGCGATGCCACGACGGCAGCGGCGGTCAATTCCCTTGTCGAGTATCAGGCGTTCAACGAGGAAAATGGCCACGTGGACGACTGCTTTGCGCGAAGGCTTGCCGTGCTGCGCGGCCGGCATTCCGGCGTACCTGACTGCGCGGTTGGTGGCACTGAGGTGGTGCGGCGCGAGGACATTCTTGGTCACGCGCGGCAGGATCTGAAGCACTTCTTCAACAGCCGTTACAGCATCCGAAATTTTTCGGAGGCAGAGGTTGCGCCGGAACTCATTGCCGAGGCCGTTCGCCTCGCGCAAAAAAGCCCTTCGGTATGTAACCGGCAGGCGGCGCGCGTTTATTCCGTTCGCGACAAGAACCGGCAGTCCGCGCTTCTGCGCCTCCAGAACGGGAACCGGGGGTTTGGCGAGCAGGCGAGCGTCATCCTCGTCGTGACGGCACGGATCGACTGCTTTCACACGGTCGGAGAGCGCTATCAGTCGTGGATTGATGGTGGCTTGTTCGCAATGAGTCTGATCTATGCGCTGCACTCTCTCGGTCTTGGAAGCTGTTGCTTGAATTGGAGCGTGGAACGGCAGCAGGACCGCCGGTTGAAGGAGGCAGCCGGATTGGGCATGGGTGAAGAGGTCATCATGCTTGTTGCTGTTGGGCATCTGCCCGAGGAGTTCCGTGTGGCACAAAGTCCGCGCCGCTCGCTGAACGAAGTGTTGTTCGAGATCTGACTGAGCCCGCGCCACATACAGCGCGACAACTGCTTCCGGAAACCATGAAGACCATCTACCTGTCAGGCCAAAACAACTTTGGAAACCGCGGTTGCGAGGCCCTGGTGCGCTCCACCGTCGCTTTGTTGAACAAGCACCTTGGCGCGGTTCGCGTGCTCGTGCCGTCTCTGGACATCCCGCGCGATGCTGCGCAATGGCCGGATGCAGCGGATGACGGTGTCGAGTTCGTGTCGGCATCGGTCCCGCCGGCTTGGTGGTCCCATTGGGATCGGATTTGTCGTCGTGTGCCAATGTTGACGCGGTTGCCGGCGCTACGCCTGACCCCCGATGTGCACCTCGCGCGCAATCTGTGGCGGTGCGATGCCTTGCTCATGATCGGTGGAGATAATTACTCGCTCGACTACGATCTGGCATCGCTGTTCCATTTCGTCGGTGAAGCCGAGGCAGCGATGCGGCTCGGCAAACACACAGTCCTATGGGGGGCATCCGTAGGGCCGTTTTCGAGGCTTCCGGGAGTGGAGCGCCAGTTGTACGAGCACATGAAACGCTTGTCGCTGATCACGGTGCGCGAATCCGCAAGCGTCGATTATCTGAAAAAACTCGGGCTTGCCAATTCCGTGTTGCCTGTTACCGATTCGGCATTCTGCATGGCGCCGCAAGCATTCGATGTCGGTGCGCTTTTCGCGAATCCCCATGGTGTGCTTGGGCTCAACGTCAGCCCGCTGATCGAGCGTATCCTGGCGCGCTCGGGGCGGCCCGGAGCCCTGCGGCGAGAAGTCGTCTCGTTCATCCGCAAAGCACTGGCCGAGTATCCGTTCTCGATCATGCTGATCCCCCACGTGGCTCCTCTGGCAGGATCGGCGCTCGGTGGCGACGAGCTAACACATCAGGAGATCTTCGAAACACTTGGCGCGGAACGAGAGCGCGTTCAGATTGCGCCAACCGGTTTGAATGCCCCGCAACTCAAGTACCTGATCTCCAAGTGCAAGTATTTTATCGGCGCACGGACACACGCAACGATTGCGGCAATGTCGACTGGCGTGCCGGTCATTTCGGTTGCTTACAGCGTGAAAGCCAAAGGACTCAATCGGGATCTTTTTGGGCATGAGCGGTACATGCTGCCCACGAGTGAGCTGTCGGCCGAATCGCTGCAGCGGTCGCTGGAGATTCTTGTCACAGAAGAGGATTCAATTCGCGAGCTGCTATCCGACCGGATCGCTGTAGTGCGTGAACGGGCGGATGCGGGTGCCGCATGGCTTGCCAGCCGGATGCAGGCACATTGAGCATCGTCGATAGATGGCTCCGATCGGGATCGCCGCGTACTGGAGCGGCCGCGTGACACGGGCGTGGTTCGGGCTTGCGCAGCTAGGTTGGGATTTGAGGTTTGCGCAGATTCTCTTGCTCTGCGGATTGCTCGTAAATGCCTCCAGCGGTGCCGCGCTGGAGCGCCAAGACGATATCCGACGGTTGCGACAGGAATACCGGAATGCAGGATGGGTTCCTTATCGCGCCCTAATTGCCGGAGGCAACGCCATCGCGGACTTCAACTTCAGTGCCGACCGGCGAATCATCAATCCCCTGACCGGTGTTGCAGATATCGCCACGATCATGGCCGATGGGATCGTGATCTCAGGGAAGAGTATCGGGGAGAACTTGCTGCCGCCACAAGTCACAAGACTGCCTGATGACCGGATTGAATCGCTGCAGGCCATTCGCGTTGATTTGGGTCCGACCGACCGGCAGACCGCATCTTCATGGCGCACGCAGCTTGCCGGCTATCCGATCGAACCCTACCGTCAGTATGCGTGGTTGATGGCCTTCAGATTTGACGACGGTTGGGACTTCGATGCGGTGGGAGAAGAGGGGCTGCTCTGGCAGCTCAAGGGTAGGCCCAAGCCGGATCAATATGGCAATCCCGTTATCGCGTTCAGTTTGTATGGGGACCAGTTGCGGTGCGTGATCAGTTTTCCGAGGAGTGCGAGTTCTCAGCATTGGGGTGAACGGGTCGTCTGGGGAAAGGACGGCTACGATCGGCCGGCGCTTCCGCCCTATACGGTCAAGCGTGGGCAGTACAACGTCCTTGGGATCGATTTCTTCGCCGATGACCGCCCCGAGAATCTCGGGGGCAAGGGATATCTGCGCGCATGGATCAACGGTCAGCTTTGGTTTGAGTACGAGGGGCCGACTTTGCATCCGGATCAGGCAGGTCCGCATCAGCCGCTTTGGGGGTGGTATCAGTGGGGGGGCGCGCCGCGCCGATCGCGTACCGTTTGGTGGTTGCTAAACGAAGCTTTTGTGTTTCCAAGATGAACGAACTGCGCGCCGCAAGGACAGGGTGGAAGTGCTTATGGTAATCAGAATCTATCGAATTGCGCGGTGGTTGCATCTAAAGCGCATTCCGCTGTTGCCGCAGATCTTGAAGATCGTGAATCGCGTGGTGTTCTCGGTGGTGTTGCCACCGTCCTCATGTATCGGGCCGGGGGTGCTCCTGAGCTATCAGGGGCTCGGAACCGTGATTCATCGGCGCGCGATCATCGGGGCCCGAGCAGTGGTTGGCACTGGGGTGACGATTGGTGGCCGTGCTGGGAGCCAGGAGGTGCCTGTAATAGGCGAAGGGGCAATGATCGGATCCGGCGCCAAGATTCTCGGCCCCGTGAAAGTTGGCCGCTTTGCGTCGATTGGTGCGAATGCGGTGGTGCTCGCCGATGTGCCTGATTACGGTGTTGCAGTTGGCATTCCAGCGAAGGTTGTGCGCATCAACGTGCCCGATGAGCTTCCCGACTATTTCTCGTTCAGTAAATAGCCCAAGATATGCCAAATAAACGCGTTGTCATGCTTGGCACCAGCTTGCAGTCACCTGGTGGTATGACTTCGGTGATCCGCAGCCTTGCCGACGCCGGTTTTTTTTCGCGGTACGGAGTGAGATACCTTGCGTCGTATGAGGGCGGCGGGTTAGTGAGACAAGTGCGTGTGATGTCGCTCATTGCTCTGCAACTGGTGTGGATGTTGATGCGGGGGCGTGTCGGGCTGGTTCATGCCCACAGCGCGTCGCGCGGAAGCTTCTGGCGCAAATCAATTCTCTGCGCGTTGTCGCGTTTGTTTTCAGTGCCGTATGTTTTTCATATTCACAGCGGGGAATTTCCGGTTTTCTTCGAGGCGGAGTGCGGCAGCACAGCTAAATGGTGGGTGAGAAAGACCCTTCGGGAGGCTGCGACCGTGGTGTGTCTGACACCATGTTGGTGCGACCGGATTGCGGCGATGGATTCACGCATTCGCGTTGAAGTGATCGGTAACCCGGTGCGAGTGCCTGACACGTTGCCGGCGTACGACCCAAACCTCACTGATGTTCTATTTCTGGGGCGACTTCGGGAAAAGAAGGGTGTATTCGACTTGGTCGATGCGGTGCCCGCTGTTATTGGCGAGTGTCCGAGAATGCGCTTTGTGCTCGCGGGTGATGAAGGTGAAGCCAAAATCCGTACGCAGTCCGAGCGCCTCGGAGTCAGCGCAGCCATTGTTCTGCCTGGGTGGGTCGACGGTGCGCATAAGGATGCGTTACTGAGCAATGCAAGCATTTTTGTCCTCCCTTCGTACTTTGAAGGACTGCCGGTCGGTGTACTGGAGGCTATGGCGCACGGGGTTCCCGTAATTACTACGCCTGTCGGGGGCGTGCCGGATGTTGTTTGCGATGGGGAGACCGGAATCCTTATTGATGCCGGTGATTCTATGTCCCTTGCACGTGCATTGATTCAACTCGGAAAGGATTCATCGCTGCGCCAACGATTGCGTCAGCGAGCTTATGACTTTGTCAAAGAGCGATATTCGATAGATGTCGTCATGCGGCAGTACTCGCAAACTTACGAACGCTTGGGGTCGCAAGGCGTTTTCTTTAATCCGGTTAGGTAAAAATGGAAAGTCGCCGAAAGAGGATTCTGGCCGTCGCTAGCGGCGGCGGGCACTGGGTTCAGCTAATGCGCTTGCGCGAGGCTTTCGCTGGATGCGACGTGGCTTTCGTCACAGTGCAGGAAAGTTACCGCGATCAGGTCCCCAATGAGCGTTTCTACTCCATCACTGACGCAACGCGGTGGAGCCGCTGGGATCTTCTGAAGATGGTTTTTCAGGTTTGTCTTATCGTCGTCCGAGAGCGACCGGATGTGGTCATTTCAACAGGGGCAGCTCCTGGAGTGGTGGCTCTTCGCATCGGGAAATGGCTCGGCGCGAAGACGGTCTGGCTGGACAGTATTGCAAATGTGGAACAGGTGTCCCTTTCCGGCCTAAGGGTCAGGGGGTTCGCAGACCTTTGGCTTACGCAGTGGGAGCACTTGGCGAAAAATGAAGGGCCGCGTTACGAAGGGGGCGTGCTTTGATATTCGTGACGGTTGGCTCGCAGATGCCATTCGATCGCTTGGTTGGCGCGATGGACGAATGGGCTGAAACGCGAGCCGTGAGTGTCGAAATTGTGGCCCAAGTTGGCATTACGTCATTGAAGCCCCGATTTATGAAGTACGAAGCAGCAGTTGCTCCTGCTCGTTTTAGTGAGCTGGTCGAAGCGTCGAATCTGATCGTTGCGCATGCTGGAATGGGTTCGGTTTTGACTGCACTACAGGCGGCAAAGCCGATTGTATTGATGCCGCGCTTGGGTAGCCTTCAGGAAACGCGAAACGACCATCAGGTCGCTACAGCCAAGTGGCTGAAGAATCGGCCGGGAGTTTTCGTAGCAATGGATGCTCGTGAATTGCCAGGGGCCATCGAGCGCGCGCTTGGGGTTCGTGATTCTGGTGTGCCTATTTCTGATATTGCCTCCGCGAAGCTGCTCACTGCGTTGCGTGGATTTATCCACGAGCGGTAGATCAGGCGCAGAGTTTTCGATCTAGTTTTTATTTCTTTGAGCTAACAATATGACTACCATCGCCGTCATTGGTCTCGGTTACGTAGGTCTTCCGCTTGTCATCGAATTTGGAAAGCGCGTTCGGACGATCGGTTTCGATATTTCGGTTCCCAAGGTGGAGTCGTGCAATCGGGGCATTGACCCGTCGCGGGAGTTACCAGATTCCGAGTTGGCTGCTGCGAAATATGCGGAGTACACCGCCGACCCTGCGCGTTTGCAGGAGGCTGATATCGTTGTCGTTGCGGTACCGACGCCGGTGGACAACGCGCATATTCCGGACTTCGGGCCGCTCGTTGGTGCAAGTCGCACGGTGGGGCAGAACCTGAAGCGTGGCGCGGTGGTGGTGTACGAATCGACGGTTTATCCGGGGGCGACGGAAGAGGTGTGTGTGCCGGTTCTCGAACGCGAGTCCGGCTTTAAGTGGAAGGAAGATTTCTTCGTCGGGTACTCACCGGAGCGGATCAATCCGGGTGATCGCGAGCACACGCTGTCGAAAATCGTGAAGGTGGTATCGGGTGATACGCCGGAGACCCTCGGCAAGGTGGCGGCGCTCTACGAAATGATCGTGGAGCCGGGAGTGCATCGCACGTCGAGCATCAAGGCCGCGGAGGCGAGCAAGGTCATCGAGAATACGCAACGCGACCTCAACATTGCGCTGATGAACGAGTTGGCGATCATTTTCGAGAAGGTCGGCATTGATACCTCCGAGGTGCTGCAAGCTGCGGGAACAAAGTGGAATTTCCTGCGGTTTTCCCCGGGGCTGGTGGGGGGACACTGCATCGGGGTGGACCCGTACTATCTGACGCACAAGGCCGAGATGCTGGGTTACCACCCGGAGGTCATTCTGGCGGGACGCCGCATCAACGACGGGATGGGCAAGTACATTGCCGAGCAGACCGTCAAGAACATGATCGCGGCGGGGAGCTACGTCAAAGGCGCGAGGGTGAATATTCTCGGCCTGACGTTCAAGGAAAACTGCGCCGATATTCGCAACTCGAAGGTGGCGGACGTCATCAACGAGCTGAAGAGCTATGGGGTCGAGGTCTTTGCGTACGATCCCTGGGCTGATGCCGACGAGGTGATGCACGAGTACGGCGTGACGCTCTCGACGTGGGATGACTTGCCGCGCGCGGATGCGATCGTGGCGGCAGTGGCGCACCGCGAGATCGTCGGACTTGCGCTCGAGGATATTCAACGCAAGGTGGTGAAGGCGGGCGTGTTCGTCGATGTAAAGAGCAGTTTCAACCCGAATGTGCTTCGCGAAGCGGGACTACGCGTGTGGCGGCTTTGATCGAGGGGTGCCCGTGACGTTTGGCCTCGCGTGCCGTGCAATGCGATAATCCTACGCCTATGTCCGCGGCGCAGGCCGCCTTGCCATCCTCTAGGGATTTCACGGAACTCAACGATGCTGGAATCAGTTCGCAATAACAAACGTGTGGCGCAGATCATCCTTGCGCTGCTGATCGTCCCCTTCGCTTTCTTCGGGCTGGATTCGTATTTCCAGGAAGGGCCCGCCGGGACGGACGTCGCCACGGTCGGCAAGTCGAAGATTTCAACCGCAGAGTTCGATCAGGCCTTGCGCGAGCAGCAGGACCGGCTGCGGGAGTCGATGGGGGGCGAGGTCGATCGGGCATTGCTCGATTCGGAGCCGATCCGTCGTTCGGTGGTGGAGAACCTGGTGAACCAGCGTCTGCTGGCGCTGCATGCGGCCGACAGTCGGCTCATCGTGACGCCGCAGCAGTT
The DNA here is from genome assembly GCF_001190925.1 of Azoarcus sp. CIB. NCBI lineage: Bacteria > Pseudomonadati > Pseudomonadota > Betaproteobacteria > Rhodocyclales > Zoogloeaceae > Azoarcus > Azoarcus sp. CIB. The sequence goes on along the minus strand of NZ_CP011072.1, from coordinate 2,049,458 downwards.
GCAGCAGGTGATCGCGGGAGTGGATGCGTTCCAGCAGGATGGGCGCTTTTCGATCGAGCGTTACGAGGCGGCGGTGCGCGCTCAGGGGATGACTCCCGCCATGTTCGAGTCTCGTCTCGCGCAGGACCTGCGGATGCAGCAGGTGGCGCAGGCAGTCGGCGATTCGGCGTTCGCTTCGCGTGAGTCAATCAGGCGCTTTCTGACGGCGCAGCTTGAGGAACGGAAGATCAGTGAACTGCAGTTTCCCGCGAACCGGTTTGTCGGGGAGGTGAAGCTGGCCGACGACGCGGCGAAGCAGTACTACGATGCGAACGGAGCTCGTTTCGAGCGGCCGGCCCGGTTGCGTGCGGAGTATGTGGTCTTCAACCAGGATGCGGTGCTCGGTCAGGTGAGCGTGTCGGACGAGGCTGCCCGCAAGTTCTACGAAGCCAATGCGGAACGTTTCAGCCAGCCTGAAGAACGCGGTGCACGGCATATCCTGATCTCCGCCGCGGCTGATGCGTCTGCCGATGCAGTGACGAAGGCGAACGAAAAGGCAGCCGGGATCCTGAAGCAGCTGCGCGCCGATCCGAAGCGGTTCGCGGAACTGGCTACGGCGGAGTCGCAAGATCCAGGTTCGGCGTCGCGTGGGGGCGACCTCGGATTCTTCGGCCGGGGTGCGATGGTGAAGCCGTTCGAGGATGCCGTGTTCGGCCTCGGCAAGGGACAGATCAGCGAAGTCGTGCGTTCGGATTTCGGTTTCCACATCATCGAGGTCACCGACATCAAGCCGGCTCACGCCCGGCCGTTCGATGAGGTGAAGGGCGAGATCGTCGAAGAACTCAAGCGTCTGGAAGCAAGCAAGAAATTCGCGGAGCAGGCCGAGGTGTTCTCGAACACCGTGTATGAGCAGTCGGACAGCCTGAAACCGGTGACGGACACGCTGAAGCTCCAGATTCGCACGACCGACTGGATCGAGCGGGTTGGCGGTGCGGTGGGCGACTACACGAACGAGAAACTGCTGAATGCCTTGTTCTCGGACGAGGCGGTGACGAAACAGCGTAACGTCGAGGCCGTCGAAGTGTCGCGTGGAACGCTGGTGTCCGCCCGCGTCGTGGAGCATCAGGCTGCACAACGGACGCCGTTCGAGCAGGTAAAGGGCGCTATCGAACAGCTGCTCAAGACGGAGCAGGCGGCGAAGCTCGCAGCCGAACGCGGGGAGGCTGCACTCGTGTCGCTGCAGAAGGGCGAATCGGTGTCGGGCGAGTGGAGCGCGGTGCGCACCGTGCAGCGGGCGAAGCCGGAACTGCCGGAGGCCGCGATTTCTGCGGTGTTCGGCGCACCGGGCGCGAAGCTGCCGGCCTATGTCGGGTCACCGATGCAGGGGGGCGGATATTCGGTCTACCGCATCGAGAGCGTGAATCGCATCGAAATCGCGAAGGACGATCAACGTCTCAAGGCGCTGGAAGGGCAGTACCAGCGTCTGGTTGCGGAGCGCGATTTCAACGCCTTCCTGACGTCGCTCCGCGGACGTTACGCCGTGAACATCAATACGGCTGCCGTCAGGCCGCAACAGCAGTAAGCGATCCACAAGGGCACGCCGAAGCGCGGCCCTTGCCTCAGGTACAAACAAGAACGCCCGATGCATGAGCATCGGGCGTTCTTGTTTTGACTAACGGCCGCGCAACGCACGGCCCACCGTGAGGCTTGGCGTCAGGGCTGTTCCGAGTTGCCGAGCGCGGTGGTGTTGAAGCCGCCGTCAACGTACATGATCTCGCCGGTGACGCCGCTTGCGAGATCCGAACAGAGGAAGGCCGCGGCGTTGCCGACTTCCTCGATGGTGACGTTGCGACGTAGCGGGGCGTTGTGCTCGTTGAACGACAGCAGCTTGCTGAAGTTGCCGATGCCCGATGCCGCCAGCGTCTTGATCGGGCCGGCGGAGACCGCGTTAACACGGGTGCCTTCCGGACCGAGGCAGACGGCGAGATAGCGCACCGCGCTCTCGAGGCTTGCCTTGGCCATGCCCATGATGTTGTAGTTGGGCATCGTGCGCACGGCGCCGAGGTAGGACATCGTCAGGAGCGCGCCCCTGCGGCCCTTCATCATCGGGCGTGCTGCCTTGGCGAGCAGCGGGAAGCTGCCGGCACTGATTTCCTGGGAGATACGGAACGCTTCGCGTGAGAAGCCTTCGAGGAAGTCGCCTTCCAGGGCGTCACCCGGGGCAAAGGCGATCGAATGGACGAGGCCGTCGAGGCCATCCCATTTCTGCGACAACTGGTCGAACAGCGAGGTGATTTCCTCGTCGTTCTGCACGTCGCACGCGAAGATGAGGTCCGAATCGAATTCGGCAGCCATTTTGGCTACGCGGTCCTGGAAGCGTTCGTTCTGGTACGTGAAGGCGAGTTCCGCACCTTCACGGTGCATGGCTTTGGCGATGCCGTACGAAATCGAGCGATTGCTGAGCAGTCCGGTGATCAGAATGCGTTTTCCGGCGAGAAAGCCCATTTTCGGTAATGCTCCGTCTTGATGGTCGGCGGATTATAGCCGATGGGCGCCGATGGTCGACGTGCGCAACCACGATCATATCGCTTCGGGGCGCGAAGCGTGCCGGCTTGCAGGTAGAATCGGCTGCCATGTTGCGCCGTTTCCCGCTCCTGCTGGTGTTTTGCGCCTTCCTCGCTGCCTGCGGGCCGGTGTGGAACGACCCCTACCCGGCGTCGGAGCAGGGGCGCAATATCATGTACTCGGCATTCACGGATCGCCCGAAGCACCTAGACCCGGTGCAGTCGTACAGCGAGGATGAGGCCACCTTCCTGTACCAGATCTATGAGCCGCCGCTTCAGTATCACTACCTGAAGCGGCCGTACACGCTGGCTCCGGGCAGCGCGGCGGCAATGCCGGTGGTGCGGCGCTATGACAAAGCAGGGCGCGAACTGCCGGACAGCGCCCCGGCGTCGCAGGTTGCGAAGAGCGTCTATGAGATCCGCATCCGGCCGGGAATCCTTTACCAGCCGCACCCGGCGCTCGCCCGGCGGGCGGACGGCACGCTGCGCTATGCGGCCTTGTCGGCGGCCGACCTCGAGGACGTGCGCGGCCTTACCGATTTTGCCGAAACGGGCACGCGCGAGCTGGAAGCCGGTGATTTCGTTCATCAGATCAAGCGGCTCGCGCATCCGCGACTGCACTCGCCGATTTTCGAGCTGATCGCCGAGTACCTGCCAGGCCTCAAGAATTTGCAGAAAGTGCTTGCCGAGGAGGCTTCCCGGACATCCGGCGCACTTGATCTGGAACGTCATGCCGTTCCGGGCATCGAGATCGTTGATCGCTACACGTATCGGATCACGCTGAAGGGGGCTTATCCGCAGTTTCTGTATTGGTTGTCGATGCCATTTTTCGCTCCGGTCCCGCCGGAGGCCGATCGCTTCTATAGCCAGCCGGGCATGGTCGAGCGCAACCTGACGCTGGACTGGTGGCCGATCGGGACGGGCCCGTACATGCTGTCGGAGAACAATCCGAATGCACGCATGGTGCTCGCGCGGAATCCCAATTTCCGCGGCGAGAGCTTCCCGTGCGAAGGCGAGCCGGACGATCGGGAGGCGGGCCTGCTTGTTGACTGTGGCAAGACGATGCCCTTTATCGACAAGATAGTGTTCACGCGCGAGCGCGAGGGCATTCCGTACTGGAACAAGTTCCTGCAGGGCTATTACGACGCTTCCGGCGTTTCGTCGGACAACTTCGATCAGGCTGTGTCGATGACGAGTCAGGGCGAGGTGTCACTTTCGGATGACATGCGCGATCGGGGGATCCAGCTACTGACCTCGGTGTCACCGTCCATCTTCTACCTCGGCTTCAACATGCTCGACAGCGTCGTCGGTGGCGGAGCCGGTGCCGAGGGACAGGCGCGGGCGCGCAAACTGCGACAAGCGATCTCGGTCGCGCTGGACATGGACGAGTTCGTGTCGATATTCCTGAACGGGCGCGGGGTGACGGCGATGCATCCGATTCCGCCGGGCATATTCGGCGCGCGTGAAGGTGAGGCCGGGATCAATCCGGTGGTGTACGAATGGCGCGACGGCCATGCCATGCGGCGCAGCAAGGACGTGGCGCGCCGCCTGCTGGCCGAGGCGGGGTACCCGGACGGGCGCGATGCGAAGACCGGGGAGCCCCTGATCCTCAACCTCGACACGACGCCCGGCGGCCTGGGCGACAAGGCGCGTTCCGACTGGCTGGCTAAGCAATTCCGCGAGCTCGGGGTGCAGTTCGTGGTGCGCGCGACCGACTACAACCGCTTCCAGGACAAGATCCGCGAGGGCAACGCGCAATTGTTCTTCTTCGGCTGGAATGCCGACTATCCGGATCCGGAAAACATGCTCTTCCTGCTGCACGGCGCCCAGGCGAAGGTGAAGGATTCGGGCCAGAACGCGGCCAACTACGTGAACGTGGAGTACGACCGACTGTTCGAGAAGATGAAGAGCATGCCCGATGGTCCCGAGCGGCAGGCGGTCATCGATCGCATGGTCGCGATCCTGCAGCACGACGCGCCGTGGATTTTCGGCTTCCATCCGAAGGCGTATTCGCTGCAACACGGCTGGGTGCTCAATCGCAAGACCGGGAGCATGGTGCGCAACACGCTGAAGTACCAGCGCATCGACATCGAGCGGCGCGACGCCGCGCGGGCGCAATGGAATCGGCCGATCGTGTGGCCGCTGATACTGCTGGGTGCGCTCGCGGCGGCCGCGATTGCACCGGCGTTCATCCATTACCGGCGGCGCGAGCGCGCGACGGCATTGGGAGGCGGCCGCTGATGTTCGCGTACGTGCTGCGCCGGTTGCTGTATGCGCTGCCCATCCTGATCGGCGTCAATCTCGTGACCTTCGGGCTGTTCTTTGTCGTCAATTCGCCCGACGACATGGCGCGCATGCAGCTCGGCGTGAAGCGAGTGACGCCCGAAGCGATCGAGCGCTGGAAGGTCGAGCGCGGTTACGATCGGCCGCTGTTCTTCAATGCCGGTGCGCAGGGGAGTGGACAGGTCACGGAGACGATCTTCTTCCAGAAGTCCCTGCGGATGTTCACGTTTGAGTTCGGGCGCGCCGATGACGGACGCGACATCGCGCAGGAGATGCGCGACCGCATGGGACCCTCGCTTGCCCTGGCGTTGCCGACCTTCGTCCTGGGCCTGTTCGCATCCGTCACGTTCGCGCTGATCCTGGTGTTCTTCCGTGCGAGCTACCTGGATTTCTGGGGCGTCGTGCTGTGCGTGGCGATGATGTCGATCTCGAGCCTCTTCTACATCATCGGCGGGCAGTGGCTGGTCTCCAAGCTGTGGGCGCTGGTGCCGATTTCGGGTTATGCGCCGGGTCTCGACGCGTCGCGCTTCCTCGTACTGCCGGTGGTGATCAGCGTGATCGCCGGGGTGGGTTCCAATGCGCGATGGTACCGGACGATCTTCCTCGAGGAGATCTCGCGCGATTACGTGCGAACCGCGCGCGCGAAGGGGCTCTCCGAGCGAGTCGTGCTGTTCCGGCACGTGCTGAAGAACGCGATGATCCCGATCCTGACCGGTGTCGTCGTGGTCATTCCGCTGCTTTTCATGGGCAGCCTGCTGGTCGAGTCGTTCTTCGGCATCCCCGGCCTGGGCAGTTACACGATCGACGCCATCAACGCGCAGGACTTCGCCGTCGTGCGGGCGATGGTGTTCATCGGTTCGGTGCTATACATCGTCGGCCTGATCCTGACCGACATTTCCTATACGCTGGTCGATCCGCGCGTGAGGCTGGAGTAGGCGATGGGATTCCTGCCCGTTCTGCTGTGGACCGATGTGCTGTTCTTCCTGCTGCTTGCGATCGGCGTCGCAACGGTCGTCCATGTCCGCAGGGAGGCCCCGCTGCGTGCCGCCTGGGGCAGGGTGGGCGGCCGCGCCAGCGGCATGGCTTCGGCGGTGATCCTGCTCGCTTTCCTCGCCATCGGCATCGTCGACAGCCTCCATTTCCGGCCGCTGCTGCCAGTTGCCAACGGCGCGGCGGAGAATGCGCCGGTCGCCCACTCGTCCGAGGTGCTGAGCGCACTGGATGTCCTGCTCGCCCCCCTGCGTACGCGTGTCGAGAAGACCTATTCGGCGCCCTTCGCGACGGAGTTGTATGCACGCGAGACGGTCGAACTTCCCGGGGGAGGGCAGGCGCGCATCTACCCGCGGCTCGCGTGGGCCGGGGCTCACCTGGGTGAGGCGACCGACGAGCGCGATGACGATGTCGCGCGACGGATCGCGACCGGCGTTGCCGGCGCGATGGAAGTCTGGATCGCCGTCACGGCAATCCTCGTCGTCATGCTGGCGCGCAGGCGCGGGAAAGGGATGGGGGAGGCCGCTCGCGCCCTGTGGCGCGGCGAGACGGATCTGGCGTGGCGGGCTGCGCTCGTCACCTTCGCCTGCGTGCTCGTGGTGACGATTCTGGCGATCAAGCTTGCGCCGTACTACCACGTCTTCGGTACCGACAAGGTCGGACAGGACGTGCTTTACCTGTCGCTCAAGAGCGTGCGCACCGCGCTGATCATCGGGACGCTGACGACGCTCGTGATGCTGCCGTTCGCTGTCGCGCTGGGCATCATGGCGGGGTATCTCGGAGGCTGGGTCGACGACGTGATCCAGTACGTCTATACGGTCCTCAATGCCATTCCCGGTGTGCTGCTGATCGCCGCGGCGGTGCTGATGATGCAGGTGGTGATCGACACCCATCCGCAGTGGTTCTCGACCGCAGCCGAGCGTGCCGACGCGCGGCTCCTGGCCTTGTGCCTGATCCTCGGCATAACGAGCTGGACCGGGCTGTGCCGTCTGCTGCGCGGCGAGACGCTGAAGCTGCGCGAACTGGAATACGTGCAGGCAGCCCGCGCCTTCGGGGTAGGCACCTCCGCCATCCTGCGGCGTCATGTCTTGCCCAACGTGATGCACATCGTGCTGATCGCGCTGGTCATGGACTTTTCCGGTCTGGTGCTGGCCGAGGCGGTACTTTCCTATGTGGGCATCGGCGTCGATCCGACTACGATCAGCTTCGGCACGATGATCAATATGGCGCGAGCCGAACTCGCACGCGAGCCCGCGGTGTGGTGGTCGCTGATGGCCGCCTTCGCCTTCATGTTCGTGCTCGTGCTGTCGGCGAACCTGTTCGCCGACGTCGTGCGCGACGCCTTCGATCCGCGCCGCTCCTGAGCGCAGCGGACGGCGTCCGCGAACCAAGCGCGGCCACTGCCGTCTCATACGGGCAGCCCCCAACCCCAAGCATCACTACATAATGAAAATCCTCAATTTCGACAACCGCTTCGTGCGCGATCTGCCGGGCGACCCGGAAGAGTCTCCGCATGTCCGCCAGGTGCATGGCGCCTGCTACTCGCGCGTGATGCCGAAGCCGGTCGCGGCCCCTCGCCTGATCGCCTGGTCTCCCGAAGTCGCACGGCTGGTCGGCTTCGACGAGGCCGATGTCCGCTCGCCGGAGTTCGCGCAGGTCTTTGGCGGCAATGCGCTGCTGGCCGGGATGGAGCCTTACGCCGCATGCTATGGCGGGCACCAGTTCGGCAACTGGGCGGGGCAACTCGGCGACGGACGGGCGATCACGCTCGGCGAAGCCATCAATCCGCGCGGCGAGCGATGGGAGCTCCAGCTGAAGGGAGCCGGACCGACGCCGTACTCGCGCCGGGCGGACGGCCGCGCGGTGCTGCGTTCGTCGATCCGCGAGTTCCTGTGCAGCGAGGCCATGCATCACCTCGGTGTCCCGACGACGCGCGCCCTGAGCATCGTCGCCACGGGCGAGACGGTCGTCCGCGACATGTTCTACGACGGGCGGCCACGGGCGGAACCGGGCGCGGTCGTGTGCCGCGTGGCCCCGTCGTTCATCCGTTTCGGCAACTTCGAGATCTTCACCGCGCGCGGCGACCAGGACGTCCTGGAACGGCTGATCGACTTCACGATCGCGCGCGATTTTCCCGAGATCACCGGCGACACGTCGGCGCGGCGGGTCGCTTGGTTCCATGCGGTGTGCGAACGCACGGCACGGCTCGTCGCCCACTGGATGCGTGTGGGGTTCGTGCATGGCGTGATGAACACCGACAACATGTCGATCCTCGGGCTGACGATCGACTACGGTCCCTACGGCTGGATCGACAACTTCGATCCCGGATGGACGCCGAACACGACCGACGCGCAGGGGCGCCGCTATCGCTTCGGCAACCAGCCGCATATCGCGCAGTGGAACCTGCTCCAGCTGGCGAACGCGCTGTTTCCCGCCTTCGGTGACGTCGAACCGCTGCAGGACGGCCTGTCACGCTATGCAGCCGTGTACGAGGCCGAAAGCCGCGGCATGCTTGCCGCAAAGCTCGGCCTCGAAGAGCTGCGAGAAGAGGACGATGAACTCGTCGAAGCCTTGCACGAGCTCATGACCGAAGCGGAGGTCGACATGACGATCCTGTTCCGCGAACTCTCCCGCGTCGACGTGGAGGCGCCGTCACTCGCGCCGCTGCGCGGGGCCTTCTATGCGGAAGACAAGTTCCACGCGCATGAGGCGGCATTCGCAGAGTGGCTGGGGCGCTATGCCGCGCGGGTTCGCGCGGACGGATCGCCATCAGATCTGCGACGGGCACGCATGAACGCGGTCAATCCGCGCTACGTGCTGCGCAACTACCTCGCGCAGGAGGCGATCGACGCGGCGGAGCAGGGCGACGATTCGCTCGTGATCGAACTGCTGGACGTGATGCGCCGTCCGTACGACGAGCAGCCCGGCCGCGAACGTTTCGCAGCGCGCCGCCCCGACTGGGCGCGCAACCGTGCAGGGTGCTCGATGTTGTCGTGCAGTTCGTAGGGCAGGTTCGCGTCAGACCTTGGTCTTCATCAAGCGCGCCTTGTCGCGTTCCCAGTCGCGCTCCTTCGCATCTTCGCGCTTGTCGTACTGCTTCTTGCCTTTCGCGAGACCGATCAGCGCCTTGATGCGGCCCTTGGTGTAGTGAAGGTCGAGCGGCACGAGCGCATAGCCGGCGCGTTCGACCTTGCCGATGAGCTTGGAAATCTCGTTGCCATGGAGAAGGAGCTTGCGCGTGCGCACGGGGTCCGGCTGGATGTGCGATGAAGCCGCGGCCAGGGCCGTGATGTGCATGCCGAGGATGAAGATTTCCGCGTTGCGGATGACCACGTAGGCTTCCTTGATGTTCGCGCGGCCGGCCCGAATCGCCTTGACCTCCCAGCCCTCGAGCACGAGCCCGGCTTCGTACTTCTCCTCGATGAAGTAGTCGTGGTACGCCTTGCGGTTGTCGATGATGCTCATGCGGGTTCTGGATCCTGTGCCTCGCGGCGGGTCCGCGGGAAGCGGTCGTTGGCGGTGCGTTGCGGTAGAATTGCGCATTTTAGCAGGTCGGCAAAGCGCCGGTCCCACACGCACATGGCTGAAGTCAGGAAGCAGGTTCTGATCGAGTTCACCCCCACGCAGATGTTCGAGCTCGTCGACCGCTGCGAGGACTATCCGCAATTCCTCCCGTGGTGCGGAGGAGCGGAAGTGCAGGAGCGCACGGATAACAAGACGGTTGCGACGCTGCACATCAGCTATCACGGCATCAAGGCGAATTTCACGACCGAGAACGCGAAGGTATTTCCGGGCGAGATGAAGATCGGCCTCCGCGAAGGCCCCTTCACACATCTCGACGGCCTGTGGCGATTCACCGCCCTCGGCGATACCGCGTGCAAGGTCGAGTTCAACCTGCATTACCAGTTTTCGAGCAAGCTGCTCGAAAAGGTGCTCGGTCCGGTGTTCAGCCACATTGCGAACACTTTCGTGGAATCGTTCATCAAACGCGCGCAGCAGGTGTACCCGAAGGGATGACAATGGCCGCATTCATCGACGTGGAAGTCTCCTACGCATTGCCGTCGAAGCAGGAGCTGATCAAGGTCCGGGTGGCCGAAGGTGCGACGGTGCGCGATGCGATCGAAGCGTCCGGAGTGCTCGTGAAGCACCCCGATATCGAGATCGACGGCCGCAACAAGGTCGGGGTTTTCGCCAAGCTGACGCGTCTCGATACCGAGCTGCGCGACCGCGACCGGGTGGAGATTTACCGGCCGCTCATTGCCGATCCCAAGGCGGTGCGGAAGAAGCGTGCCGAGGAAGGCAAGGTGATGAAGAAGGGTGGCGGTCCGGCCGAAGAATGAGGGCCGTGCGCCTGCGCCGGATGAATCCGGCAGCGGCGCTTACTTGCAGTTCTGGTCGATGTTGCGCTGCGTGCGATCGATCTCGGCCGTGCGTTCGGCATCGTCCATCAGTTCGCGCTGCCCTTCGCTGTTGAAACGCGTGATTCGGCGGCTATTCTTCAGTCCTGCGATCTGGCTGCGCGCCTGGTCGCAGTAGCGTGCGAGTTCGGCCGCCTTTTGGCGTTCCTTTTCGGCCTTGGCTTCGGCCTCGGCGGCGGCCACTTTGCGCTGGCGGAATTCGGTTTCCTTCTCCGCCATCGTCTTCGGCTTGGACGGATCGGCCTTTTCCCCCGCCGGCTTGCCGGTTTCGCCCGCAGCAGCGTCGGTCGCGGGGCTCTGCGACGCCGCCTCGGCCGATTGATCCGGTGCGACGTCATCGGCCACCGGCGCCTTGGGCCGGCTCGCGGGCTTGACGGTCTTCGCCGCTCCGGCAGGAGGGGGCGAGTCCGAATAGTTGATCCGTCCCTGCGCGTCGCGCCATTGATACACCTGTGCTGCAGCGGGCAGTGCAAGGGTCAGGCTCAGGACGAGCAGGCTAAGGCGACGCATCGGACGGACTCCATTGAAAAGCGCCGCTTACCATGATTCCGCGGCATCTGTATAATACGGATTTGGCCGAAAGGATAGAAGCCATGCGAGTGATTCAGAAGGCGCTGACGTTCGATGACGTCCTTCTCATCCCCGCCCACTCAGCAGTTCTCCCTCGCGATGTCAGCCTGCGGGCACAGCTGACTCGCAACATCCGCCTCAATATTCCGCTGGTATCCGCCGCAATGGATACGGTGACGGAATCCCGCCTGGCGATCGCGCTGGCGCAGGAAGGCGGCATCGGCATCATCCACAAGAACCTTCCCGTCAAGCAGCAGGCGGGCATGGTCGCAAAGGTGAAGCGCTTCGAATCGGGCGTCCTGAAGGACCCGATCATCATTCCGCCGACGATGAGCGTCCGCGAGGTGGTGGCGCTGACGCGCCTGCACAAGTTCTCGGGCCTGCCTGTTGTCGAGGGCAAGCGTGTCGTCGGTATCGTGACGAACCGTGACGTTCGCTTCGAGACGAATCTCGATCAGCCGGTTTCCGCGATCATGACGCCGTTCGATCGTCTGGTTACGGTCAAGGAAGGCGACAGCCTCGAGGAAGCACGCCGCCTGATGCACAAGCACCGCCTGGAGCGCGTGCTGGTGCTGAACGACGCACGCGAGCTGCGCGGGCTGATCACCGTGAAGGACATGATGAAGTCCACCGAGCATCCGCTGGCCGCCAAGGACGACTTGGGCCGGCTGCGCGTCGGTGCGGCACTCGGCGTGGGTGCCGGCACGGAAGAACGTGCCGAGGCGCTGGTCGAGGCAGGTGTGGATGTTGTCGTCGTCGATACGGCGCACGGCCACTCGCAAGGCGTGCTCGACCGCGTGAGCTGGGTGAAGAAGAACTTCCCGCATGTCGAAGTGATCGGCGGGAACATCGCCACCGGTGCGGCGGCGCGCGCGCTGGTCGATGCCGGTGCGGATGCCGTGAAGGTCGGTATCGGGCCGGGTTCGATCTGCACGACGCGCATTGTCGCCGGCGTCGGTGTGCCGCAGGTGACGGCGATCGACAACGTCGCGACGGCCCTCGCAGGCACGGGCGTCCCGCTGATCGCCGACGGCGGCATCCGTTTCTCGGGCGACATTTCCAAGGCGATCGCAGCCGGCGCAAACGTCGTGATGCTGGGCGGCCTGTTTGCCGGCACCGAAGAAGCCCCGGGCGAAACGGTGCTGTACCAGGGCCGTTCGTACAAGTCATACCGCGGCATGGGCTCGCTCGGTGCGATGCAGCAGGGCGCGGCGGACCGTTATTTCCAGGAATCGGACGGCAATGCCGACAAGCTCGTTCCCGAAGGCATCGAGGGTCGCGTGCCGTACAAGGGGGCGGTCACGGCGGTGATCCACCAGCTCGTGGGCGGTCTGCGTGCTTCCATGGGTTACCTCGGATGCGCGACGATCGACGAGATGCATCGCAAGGCGGAGTTCGTCGAAATCACTTCGGCGGGCGTGCGCGAATCGCACGTGCATGACGTACAGATCACCAAGGAAGCGCCCAACTACCACGTGGATTGATCCGATCCCGACACAGAAGGCGGCCCGCTCGGGCCGCCTTTCCTTTTTCGTAGCCCGAGACCGTTGCCATGGCTCACCAGAAAATCCTCATCCTCGATTTCGGTTCCCAGGTCACCCAGCTCATCGCCCGTCGCGTGCGCGAGCAACAGGTGTATTGCGAACTTCATCCCTTCGACGTATCCGATGATTTCGTGCGCGGGTTCGCACCCACCGGCGTCATCCTGTCGGGCGGGCCGAATTCGGTTTACGAGGCACAGGAGTGGAAGGCGCCGCAGGCCGTCTTCGAACTCGGTGTCCCAGTGCTTGGGATCTGCTACGGCATGCAGACGATGGCGCAGCAGCTCGGAGGCAAGGTCGAGAGCTCCGGCAAGCGCGAGTTCGGCTATGCCGAGATCCGCGCCCGCGGGCACTCCGAGCTCTTCCGTGGCATCCAGGACCGCACGAACGACGATGGGCATGGGCTTCTCGACGTATGGATGAGCCACGGCGACAAGGTGACCGAGCTGCCGCCGGGCTTCAAGGTGATCGCGAGCAACGAATCCTGCCCGGTTGCAGCGATGGCCGACGAAGTGCGCAAGTTCTATGCCGTTCAGTTCCATCCCGAGGTCACGCACACGATCAAGGGCAAGGAAATGATCGCCCGTTTCGTGCATGAGATCTGCGGTTGCGGCCATGACTGGAACATGCCCGACTACGTAAACGAGGCGATCGAGAAGGTGCGCGCCCAAGTCGGCGACGAGGAGGTCATACTCGGTCTGTCCGGCGGTGTCGATTCCTCGGTGGTCGCGGCACTGCTGCATCGCGCGATCGGCGAGCAGCTGACCTGCGTGTTCGTCGACAACGGACTGCTGCGCCTGAACGAGGCCGAGCAAGTGATGGAGACCTTCTCGCGCAATCTCGGCGTCAAGGTGATCCATGTGGATGCGACCGAGCAGTTCATGGGCCATCTCAAGGGCGTCTCGGATCCGGAGGCGAAGCGCAAAATCATCGGCCGTGAGTTCGTCGAGGTCTTCCAGGCCGAGGCGAAAAAGCTGCCGAACGCGAAGTGGCTGGCGCAGGGGACGATCTATCCCGACGTGATCGAGTCCGCCGGCTCGAAGACCGGCAAGGCGCACACGATCAAGAGTCACCACAACGTCGGCGGGCTGCCCGATACGCTGAACCTGAAGCTGCTCGAGCCGCTGCGCGAGCTGTTCAAGGACGAAGTGCGCGAACTGGGTATCGCACTGGGTCTGCCGCACGACATGGTGTATCGCCATCCTTTCCCCGGCCCGGGCCTCGGCGTGCGCATCCTCGGCGAGGTGAAGAAGGACTTTGCCGACCTTCTGCGCCGTGCGGACGCGATCTTCATCGACGAGCTGCGCGCCGCCGACTGGTACGACAAGACCAGCCAGGCCTTCGCGGTCTTCCTGCCGGTGAAGAGCGTCGGCGTGATGGGCGACGGCCGGACCTACGAGTACGTCGTCGCGCTGCGCGCGGTGCAGACGCAGGACTTCATGACCGCACACTGGGCCGAGCTGCCGCACAGCCTGCTGGGGAAGGTGTCGAATCGCATCATCAACGAGGTACGCGGCATCAATCGCGTCGTGTACGACATTTCGGGAAAGCCGCCGGCGACGATTGAGTGGGAGTGACGGTTACAAAAAAATGTTTTAAGAATCAAGTAGCTACGTGATTGTCGTTGATGATGCGGAACGAATTATCAACGAGCAGAAGCCCCGGCAAACGCTGGGGCTTCTTGCTTTCTGGACCCCGCCAATCGTCGAGGCGAACCGGCTCGAACTGACGGTATTTTTGACGGTATACGCCGCGAGTTGTTGGGGAGTTGCTCGTTTACCGTCAGAATACCTATGACATATTTGACGGTAAACTGCGGCGCAATCCCAAGCCCGCCAAGGGTTTTCGGGAAATTGCCAGCAGAGGCGATCTGACGGTAAACCAGACCGGTGATCAACGACGAATCATGATGGTCCGCTACGGTCTCCGGCGTCGAATCCCGCGCCCGAAGAGGAGGTGATGGACGGGGTCCGCTCAAGGGAGCCTGATGACGGTAAATCGGTGAGCATGCGATGTTTAGCTGCTTCAAACCAAAGGGACCGCTGATTTATTCGGACGCCATCGCCCTGCGGGATCGATGCGTTTGAGATAATTCGTGAACCTGTCGGACATCGCGGCCCAGCATGCAATCGAGCTTTTCGGAGCGCGAGTTCGCTGGGACGTAGAAGCTGACGCGGCGCGGCAGGTTTCTTACTGAGATCGAGGCGATGACATCGTGGTCGGCGATGGTGGCCGAGCTCGAACCGTTCTACCCGAGGGCTGAAGGGCACGGCCGTCCGCCGATCGGACTGGATCGGATGCTGCGGATGTACGTGGCACAGCAGTGCTTCGGCCTCCGCGCCGGCGCTGCAGACAGCGATGTGGATCGAAAAACGAGGGCGGACTTCGCTTTCAACATGCGTTTTTCAACGGCCTGCCAGATGACGTGTAGACGCGATCTGTATCGAACTCATGAGCGGAGCGTGGCGCAGACCCGCCGAATGCCCGCAACGAGCCGGTCCACATCGTCGTGCGTGTTGTACAGCGCAAAGGATGCGCGTGCGGTGCCGTCGACGCCGAGGCGCTGCATCAGCGGCATTGCGCAGTGGTGGCCGGCGCGGATTGCGATCCCGCAATCGTCGAGCATCGTGCCGATGTCGTGAGGATGGATGCCGGCGAGGGTGAAGGACAGGATGCCCGCCTTTTCCGCAGCGGTCCCGACGATGCGCAACCCTGGAATGCCGGTCACCTGTCGCGTCGCGTAGTGCAGCAGTTCGCTTTCGTGGGCGGCGATGCGGTCGATGCCGATCGCGCTCACGTAGTCGAGCGCGGCCCCCAGTCCGACGACGCCCGCGATGTGGGGCGTGCCGGCTTCGAGCCGGTAGGGAAGCTCGTTGTACTCGGTCGCGTCAAAGCTCACCGAACGGATCATGTCGCCGCCGCCCTGGCACGGCGTCATCGCCTGCAGGTGCTCCGTCTTGCCGTACAGCACGCCGATGCCGGTCGGGCCGTACAGCTTGTGCGCGGAGAACGCATAGAAGTCGCAGTCGAGCGCGCGCACGTCGATTGGCAGATGCGAGACCGCCTGCGCGCCGTCGACCAGCACCGGCACGCCCCGCGCATGGGCGAGGTCGATGATGCGGCGAACCGGGGTGATCGTCCCCAGCGCGTTCGACAGGTGGGTCACGGCCACGAGGCGGGTGCGCGCGTTGAGTAGTTCGGCATACGCGTCGAGGTCGAATTCGCCGGCATCGTCGACGGGCACCACGCGCAGCACGGCGCCAGTGCGGCGGCACGCCATCTGCCACGGCACGATGTTGGAATGGTGTTCCATCGCGCTGACGATGACTTCGTCGCCGGCAGCCAGGCGCGGCTCCGCGAAGCCTTGCGCGACGAGGTTGATGGCCTCGGTCGTGCCGCGCGCGAAGATGATTTCGGCATCGGCATGCGCATTGATGAATGACCGGACCTTGTGGCGCGCGGCCTCGTAGGCGTCCGTGGCCCGCTGGCTCAGGGCATGCACGCCGCGGTGCACGTTGGCATTGGCATTGCGGTAGAAATCCGCCTCGGCATCGATGACCGCGTCGGGTTTCTGCGTCGTCGCCGCATTGTCGAGGTAGGCCAAGGGGTGACCGTTCACGTGCGTGCGCAGGATGGGGAAATCGGCGCGCGCCTGGGCGAGATCGCACCGCATGGTGCCGGAGGCGATCTCACTGCTGTCCATCGCGACCTTCGTCATCTTCCTTCCCTCTCCTGAGTGCAGTCCCTGCCGTCATTGTCACCCAGGCGGCGCTCGCCGGGTGTCAGGCGCGGTCCGCCGCCGCACCGCCGCCCGCACGCTCGGCGGTGTCGCGGATGAACGCCAGCACTTCGCCGAGGAAGGAATCGCCGTCCGGCATGGCCGGGAAGTCCGGCGTCGCGGCGCAGTGCGGGGCGGGAAACGGAATGCCCGCCACATCGGTGTCCTCACCGTCGGAATCCATCAGCGAGACCATCGGATCATATCGGGAAGCCATGGCGTTTCTCCTCGTGTGAATCGACGCAGCGTCGATGCGGTGGAACGTGAGGTGACTATAGCCATCCACCGCCTGCAGCGTCCCCCCCACGGGGTATGGGCGGCGCGCGCGGTTCGCATTCGGCCGCGAAGTGAAGTTTCCGAACTATGGGGATAGCTGCCGCAGCTCGCGGATAGCCGCTTCCGTGCCCTCGCCGTATCAATACGGGAGTTCGGGGCCGCCCGTGCCGTCCGATCCACCCCACCTGCCTCTCGCGAAGGAGTGTCTCCATGAGCAGTCGAATATTGCCGGACTTTAACCTGTTGCTGCCGCAGAGCGTCGCCGAGGCGGTCGAGCTGCTGTCGACGCATCGCAACCGGATCACCGTGATGGCCGGGGGAACCGACGTCATGGTCGCGATGAAGTTCGCGCGGTCGCCCGCCCAGTTGCCCGAGTTCGTGATGAGCCTCGAGAACGTCCCCGGTCTCGGTTACGTGCTGTTCGACCCCGAAAAGGGCCTGCGCATCGGCGCGAAGGCGACGGTGGCCGAGCTGCTTGTGCAGCCCGAGGTGAAACAGCATTACCGTGCCCTCTGGAATGCCGCGCGGACCTTCGCGACCGGACAGGTGCGCAATACGGCCACGGTGCTGGGCAACCTGCTGCGTGCGTCGCCTGCCGGTGACTGCAGCTGCGCAATCTACGCGCTCGGGGGCGCCCTTGTGCTGCACGGGCCGGGCGGCAGCCGCGAGGTCGACATCGACGACTTCTGGCTGTCGTACGGCGTCACCGCGCGCCAACCCGACGAACTCGCCGTCGAACTGATCCTGCCGCCGCCCGCCGCCGGCTCGCGCTCCGCGTTCAAGCGCATGACGCGTGTGAGCGAGGATCTGGCCAAGCTCAACGTGGCGGTCCGGCTCGAGATGTCGGGCAACACGTGCATCGATGCACGCCTCGCCATGGGCTGCGTCGCACCCACGCCGCTGCGGCTGACCAAAACCGAGGCGCTGCTGAAGGGCCGGGAGCTCACGGCGGAGGTGCTGCAACGCGCCGCCGCGTCGGTACCGGGGGAGATCAGCCCCATCGACGACAAGCGCTCCACCGCGGAATACCGCAGGCAGGTGTCGGGTGTGCTGCTGAGGCGCGCAATCCAGGAAGCATGCGGCGCCGCGTGAGCGACGCGGCAGAAAAATACAAGGAGACGAGAATGAAGAACCGGGACATCACCCTCCACATCAACGGCGAGGAGTACAGGCTGAACGTCGCCGTCAACCGCACCCTGCTCGACGTGCTGCGCGACGAGCTCGGCATGACGGAGACGAAATACGGCTGCGGCACGGGCGAATGCGGGGCCTGCACGGTGCTGATCGAGGACAAGGCCATCAATTCCTGCCTGACCCTCGCCGCGACGATGGACGGCAAGCGCATCACGACGGCAGCAGGGCGGGCCGACTTCGGCCGGCTCGACCACATCCAGCAGGCCTTCGTCGACGAAGCCGCGATCCAGTGCGGCTATTGCACGCCGGGCATGGTCCTCAAGACGGCGAGCCTGCTCGCGAAGAACCCCGACCCGAGCGAGGCCGAGATCCGCCACGCGCTGGAGGGCAACATCTGCCGCTGCACCGGCTACGAAAAGATCGTGAAGGCGGTGAAGAAGGCGGCGCAGACGATGCCGGGCCGAGCGGCGGCGGTCGAACCCTGCAAGGAGGTCGTGCAATGAGCGAGCAAACGATCGTCGGCACGAACGCGCCGCGCGTGGATGTGCGCGAGAAGGCGACCGGGCAGGCGCAGTACGCGGGCGACATCCAGCTGCCGGGCATGCTGTACGGCAAGGTGGTGCGCTGCTGGGAACATGCCCACGCGCGCGTGAAGCGGCTGGATCTTTCGGCGGCGGCGGCTTCGCCGGGGGTCGTGCGCGTGATCGGTCCGAAGGACGTGACGCCGAAGCGCTACAACTCCTCGGTGATGGACCTGATGGTGTCCGAGTCGATGCACGACATGCTCGGCGACATCGACGACCAGCCGATCTTCACCGAGCACGTGAAGTACCAGGGCGATGCGATCTGCGGGATCATCGCGCGTTCCGAGGAGGCGGCCGAGCGCGCCGCGGCGAAGATCGTCGTCGAGTACGAGCCGCTGCCGGTGTACCTGACCGCCGAGGCTTCGCGGGCGCCTGGGGCGGTGCAGTTCACGCCGGAAAAACCGGGCAACCTGGCGTTCCAGCTGCCCGAGGCGATGTTCCCGAACAACGCGCTGGGCGGCGGCGATGTCGAGGGGGCGATGGGGGAGGCCGACGTCATCGTCGAAGACTCGTTCTATGTGCCGAAACAGAAGCAATGCCAGATGGAGCCGCACGCGTACGTCGCGAAAGTCGACAGCGGCGGGCGGCTCACGTGCTGGACCTCGTCGCAGATGCCCAAGCTCGTGCAGCGCAAGCTCTCGAAGCTCTTCGACCTGCCGATGAACCTCGTCAAGATCGTTCCGACGGTGATCGGCGGCGGGTTTGGCACGCGCCTGGGCATGATCTCGGAGCCGCAGGCCTGCGCGATGGCGCTGGCGGTGCCGGGCCACCCGGTGAAGCTGCAGACCTTGCGCGAGGAGGACTGGGTGATCTCGCCGAGCCGCCATCCCGGCAAGTACTGGATGAGGATCGGCTTCAAGCGCGACGGCACGCCAGTCGCGTGCGACGCTCGCTTCGAGAACTACAAGGGCGCCTACTACCTCGATGCCTCCGGCACCGCCTTCACGGCTGGCGCATGGCTCGGCGGCATGTACCGCTTCCCGGCGCTGCGCTACCGCGGCGAGTCCTACTTCACCAACCAGGGCCTGACCGGCGCCTTCCGCGGCTACGGCAATCCGCAGACGAACTTCGTGCTCGAACAGCTGATTGACCGCGGGTGCGCGGAGCTTGGCGCCGATCCGGTCGAATGGCGCAAGAAATGGCACAAGGGTGTGGGCGACGACGGCTGGTGTCCAGGCGTCACCTATCCCTCGTGCGCGCTGGACGAGTGTCTGGACCGCGGTGCCGCGGCGATCGGCTGGACCGAGAAGCGCCGCAAGTACGCGAAGCAGGAAGGGACGATCCGGCGCGGCGTCGGCGTCGCGGTGATGAACCACACCAGCGGGGCGATGCCGATGCTGCTGGAGCACACGGCCTGCACGGTGAAGCTCAACGAGGACGCGACCGCCGAGGTCCTCTTCGCCTGCTCGGACATGGGGCAGGGCTCGCACACGGCCTTGAAGCAGATCGCGGCCGAGACGCTGGGCTTCCCGTACGAGCATGTGCAGTTGTCGGGCGGCACGTCGGACGTCTCCGGCTTCGACATCGGCGCGCACGCGAGCCGCACGATCTACGTGGGCGGCGCGGCGGTGAAGAAGGCTTGCGAGGAGGTGAAGCGCCAGCTCTTCGAGCGCGCGTCGCCGCAGCTCGGCGTTTCCGCCGACGAGCTCGACATCCGCGACAAGCGGATCTTCGTCAGGGCGGACCCTTCGCACGGCATCGAGGCCGAGGCGATCACGCGCGCCGGCGTGTACCACTTCGTCGATCCCGTGACCGGCGAAGCGGAGGGGGTGCCGGGCCAGATCCAGGGCTACGTGAGCTTCTTCGCGCCGCACAACTCGCCCCCCTTCGGCGCGTCCTTCGCTGAGGTCGAGGTCGACACCGAGACCGGCGAGGTGCGCGTCATCGAGCTCGTCAATGCGCACGACATAGGCCGCGCGATCAACCCGGCCGCGGTCGAAGGGCAGCTCGAAGGCGGCATCCAGCAGGGCCTCGGGTTCGTGTTGAGCGAGGAGATCGACTACGACGCCGCCGGACGGGTGCAGAACAACAGCTTCACCGACTACAAGATGTTCGGCCCTGAGGATATGCCGAAGATCACCACGATCCTCGTCGAGGACGGCGATCCGGTCGGCCCGTTCGGCGCGAAGAGCGTCGGCGAGTCGGGGCTCGTGAGTCCGATCGGCGCGGTTGCGAATGCGATCTTCCATGCGACCGGCATCCAGTTCACCGAGGCGCCGATCACGCCGGAGAAGGTGTTGAAGGGCATCCTGGAGAAGGGGGTGCAGGAATACACGGCGCTGCGCCGCAGCTGAACGCCTGCAGTTCGCTTGTGCACGGCCGCCTTCGGGCGGCCGTGCCGTTTGTGCGGCATCCGGAAGCCCGCCCCGGTAGGCATTTGAAACGATCCGTAGTCGGCGGATATGCGCGGCATTCCGCGGATAGCGGCCTCCACCCCGAAATCCTTACCTTTCCGATGTCGCGCGACGTCGGGAGGTGACCCCGATCCCAGAGCCGGAAGCGGAATCGGCCGAGTCGCAGATGCGCCGGCCTGCAGCTGTCGTGCGCGTCGGGACATCCAGCCCCAGCCCAAGAGTTCGCTGCCCCTTGAAGGGGGCGTCATTGCTGATCGCAAGGGGACTTCATGACTGGGATTGACCGCATTCGTACCTTGATTTTGCCGTTCGCGCTCGCGCAGTCCGGTCTGCTCGGCTGCAGCGCGTCGGCCAACCTCCCCGCAACGGCCGAGACGCAGTCTGCGCCGGTCTTGCGTTCCGACCAGTTCCAGGCGACCGCCGCGAACCCGGACGTGCTCGTCGCAGTCGGCGCGAACGGCGTCGTCGTGTCGTCGGCCGACGGCGGCAAGAGCTGGCGGCGCCAGGTCGTCGATGCCGCCGCCTCGCTGATCGGCGTCGCGGTGTGCCCGGATGGGGCCTTCGTCGCCCTCGATTTTGGCCGCCGCGTGTGGATCGCCGACGCCGCGGCGAGCAGCTGGAGCGCACGCCCAATCACGAGCGAGGCCACCCCGCTCGCGGTCGCCTGCGATCCGAACGGGCAGGTGTGGGTCGTCGGCAGCGAGAGCGCGATCCTGTCCAGCGCGGACCGGGGTGCGACGTGGCGGGATGCCTCGCTCGGCGAGGACCGGATGCTGGCGACGGTGCAGTTCGTCGATGCGCAGCACGGGATCATCACCGGCGAGTTCGGCAGCTTCCTGACGACACAGGACGGCGGTGCGAACTGGCAGGTGGGCGCCCCGATCCCGAACGACTTCTATCCGTACGGCGCGCTCTTCACCGATACGCAGACCGGCTGGGTCAGCGGGCTCGCCGGCACGATCCTGCACACCACCGATGGCGGCGCGAGCTGGCAGAAGCAGCCCAATCCCACCGGTGCCCCGATGTACGGCCTCGTCCGCAACGAAGAGCGCGTGTTCGCGCTCGGCGCCAACGGGCTGGTGCTCGCGCTCGACGACGGGCAGTGGCGGCCGGTGGAGGGACGCGCCGCGCCCTACCTGCGCAGCGCCATCCCGCTCGCCGGACGCGGGCTCCTCGTCGCCGGCGGCGCCGGCACGCTCGACATCGTTTCCCCCACCCCTGCCACGCCGAAGTAAGGAGAGGCCGTGCGACACCAATTCACCCACGCGCTGCACGAACTCGAACTGAAGATCTTCGCGTTCCCGCGCCTCGTGCTGGCGGCGATTCTCGCGGTCACCGCGTACTTCGCGCTGCAGATCCCGGCACTGAAGATGCACACCGACTTCGCCGACCTGCTGCCGCAGGGTCACGCGTTCATCCGCCTGCACAACGAGATCCGCGACACCTTCGGCGGCGCGAACCAGATCGTCGTCGCCATCGAGGTCGAGGACGGCACGATCTTCACCAACGACACGCTCGCACGGATCCACCGCGTCACGCAGGCCGTCGACAGCCTGTCCGGGGTGAATCACAACCTCGTCTCCAGCCTCACGCATCGCACCGCGCGCAAGATCTGGCTGACCGAGGACGGCGAGATGCGCTCGCAGCCGTATTTCGATCCGCAGCGCCCGGCGCTGTCGGCCGACGAGCTCGAGGCGCTCGGCAACGAGGTCCGCGCCAATCCGCGCATCTATGGCCTGCTCGTGTCGCCCGATGCCAAGGCGGCGCTGGTCAAGGCGCAGATGAACGAAGCCAGCGCGATCGACTACGAGAAGATCTTCGCCGAGCTGCAGGCGGCGCGCGCCAACGAGCAGACGGCCGGCACGCGGATCCACGCCACCGGTCAGCCGGTGCTGATCGGTTGGGTCTACACCTACCTGCCGCAGATCCTGCAGATCTTCCTGTACACGCTGCTGCTGATGGTCGGGCTGCTGGTCGCCTATTTCCGCCGCTTCTACGGCGTCGCGCTGCCGCTCGTGGGCATCGCGCTGTCGTCGATCTGGGGCCTGGGCTTCGTGTCGAAGATGGGCTGGAACCTCGATCCGCTGTCGCTCGTGATCCCGTTCCTGATCGCCGCGCGCGCGATGTCGCACAGCATTCAGCTCGTCGAGCGCTACTACGCGGAGCTTGCGACGAGCCGCGACGGGCGGATGGCTGCCCGCGCGTCGTTCGAGGACCTGTTCCGACCCGGCTCGCTCGCGATCGCGGTCGATGCGATCGGCATCGCTGTGCTGGCGCTCGGCGCGGCGCCGATCAACACGAAACTCGGTTACTACGCCGGATTCTGGGCGTTCTCGGTGTTCTTCACGGTGCTGTTGGTCGTGCCCTTGCTGCTGTGGCTGCTGCCCGCGCCGCGCAATACCGAGAACCGCCGCGGCTGGGCGCATGCCGCGGTCGAGCGGGTGTTCGGCGCCGTGGCCGGCCGACGCGCCGCGGCAGCGGTGCTGGGAGTCGCCGCGCTCCTGCTCGTCGGCGGCGGCGGGCTCGCCGCACGGGTCAAGATCGGCGAGGCCGAGGCCGGTTCGCCGCTGCTGTATCCCGACCACGACTACAACGTGTCGTCGCGCGCGATCAACGCGCGCTTTCCGGGCTCCGAGGAGCTCTACATCGTCGCGCGCACCGAGGAGAAGGGCGGCCTGAAGCGGCCCGAGGTGCTGCGCGCGATCGAGCAGTTCCAGCACTACATGCTGCTCGACCCGGCGCTCGGCGGCACCAAGGCGCTGCCGGGGCTGGTGCGCGCGGTCAACGGCCTCATCCACAACACCGACCCGCGCTGGAACCAGATCCCCGAGTCGGCTTCGGCGGTCGGCGGACTGCTCTTCGCCTACATGGCGGCGAGCCCCATCCCGGGCGCGCTCGCCGAGTTCCTCGATGCCGACGAGCGCGATGCGAACCTCGTCTTCTACTACAAGGACAAGCAGGCGGACACGATCCGGCGCGCGGTGCATGTGGCCGAGGAGGGCATCGCCCAGCTCGGCGCGTTGGACGGCTTCGAGCTGCGTCTGGGCGGCGGCGCGATTGGGGTCAACGCGGCGATCAACGATGCTGTCGACGACGACAACCGCCTCATCGTGCCGCTCGTGATCGCGCTGGCGTTCGTCTTCGTGACCCTGTCCTACGGCTCCCTTCATGCCGGCTGGCTGATGGTGCTACCCATGCTGTTCGCCACGGTCATGACCTATGCCTACATGGGCGCCATGGGCATCGGCATCAACGTCAATACGGTACCGGTCATCGCCGTGGGAATCGGCGTCGGCATCGACTACGCGATCTACATCATGAACCGCATCCGCGAGGAGATGGCCGCTTGCGGCGACCTCGGCCAGGCGGTGCGCACCGCGGCGGGCACGACGGGCTTTGCGGTGGTGTTCACGGCGGTGACGCTGATCGCGGGCGTGATCATGTGGGTCCTCCTGTCCGATCTGCGCTTCCAGGCGGATTCCGCGCTGCTGCTGACGCTGATGCTGGTGCTCAACGCGCTCGCCGCGATGCTGCTGATGCCGGCGTGGGTCGTGATGTTCAAGCCCGTCTTCATCACGAAGGCGCGGCTCGACGAAGACGGTGTGCTGCAGGCGGCCTGATGCGGCGACCGACAACAACGAGGGGAGGACGAAGGTGAGGAAATCCGCAAAGAAGGATCGCCGCAACGCACCGCTTGCGGCCGGAATGCTGACGCTCGCCGTGGGCGTTGCCCACACGGGCACGGTCGTGGCCGGTGACATTCCGAACGAGGAGGCGCGGGTCGACGTGGTCTATGAGAACGCGACCTTCGCGCGCCGCGACGTGGGGCTGTCGAAGTTCCGCAATACGCTGAAGGTGGACATCGACCGCCAGCTCGGCCGGCGCGGCGCGTTCGACGACGTGGGCGTGAACCTGAAGCTGCGCGGCACGTTCGACGGCGTCTATCGCCTCAACGAAGACCACTACGGCAACAAGGCCGGCGGCGCGGTGCGGCTCGAGAACACCGTGGGCATCCCGGGGCCGAGCGTGGCGCACGGCGACGGCCTCGGGAGCCCGACCAATCCGCTCACGGGCGGGCTCGCGGGCCTGCCCGGCGGCGGCGCCTTCGGCTTCAACTCGACCGACCCGTCCGCGCCGCGCTACAACCCCAACGAGGGGATGGTCGTGCTGGGCGAACACCTGCACCGCACCGACGGCGGCGTCGCGTTCGCGGTGCCGGTGCGCCCGTGCGACAAGGACTCGCGCGGCTGCATCAAGGATTATCTCGATGCGAGCCGGCAGGAACTGGAGTCGCCGGAGTTCAACGACCGCTGGGACTTCATCCGCGAGGCCTACGTCACCGGCTCCGTGCCCTTCGACGACGGTTCGAGCGTGTTCATGAAGGTCGGCAAGCAGCAGGTGGTGTGGGGGCGCACCGACCTTTTCCGCGTGCTCGACGTCATCAACCCCGTCGACTACTCGCGCAACAACATCTACGACGAGCTCCAGGACATCCGCATCCCGATGTGGATCATGCAGGCGGAGTACCGCGCGGGGGCCACCGAGACCTTCGACGACCTGAACTTCGCCCTCGTGTGGAACTTCGACAAGTTCCGCCCGCACAACATCGGCCAGTGCGGCAGCCCGAACGTGATCCTCGATGCGGGCTGCTTCATGCGCGGCATGAAGAACCTGTGGGACAACGGCGGCACGGTCGCGAACTTCGCCAACCTCGGCATGCCGGGGCTGGCGGCGACCGACTTTGGCCCGAACCAGATCGGCATCCGCAAGGCGCATCTGCCAAGCTGGTCGCTGGCGAACACGCAGCTCGGCGTCAAGCTCGAAGGCCAGAAGAGCGGCGTCGGCTTCTCGCTCAACGCGCTCACCTACCGCTCACAGCTGCCTTCGCTGCGCGGCGGCATTCCGGCGCGCAATCCGTTCGATCCCGTGGGCGCAGTCGACACGCAGCCGCAGCCGCATCCCTACCCCTACCTGATCGCCTTCGACGTGCATTTCCCGCGCGTGAACCTGATCGGCGGATCGATGGACCTGCAGGTGGATGCGATCAAGTCGGTGTTCCGGCTCGAGGCCGCGCTGACCGAGGGCGAGGAGTTCCCGAACGGCTTGCGCAAGCGCCTGTTCTCGGAGTCGCGCGTGTTCCGCTACGTGGTCGGCTGGGATCGCCCGACCTTCATCCCCTTCCTCAACAAGTCGCGCGCCTTCCTGATCTCGGCGCAGCTGTTCGGCCAGCACCTGCTCGACCACGAGCTGGAGGACCGGCCCTTGGGCAAGGTCGGCATGCCCGACTGGAAGGACAACAACATCTTCACGCTGCTCCTGAAAGGCTTCTACATGAACGACCGGCTGAGCCCGCAGGTGATCATGGCGCACGACTTCCGCGGCGAGGCGACCACGATCGCGCCGTCGCTCGACTGGCTCGTCAACGACAACCTGAAGCTCACGATCGGCGCCAACCTCAAGGTCGGCCGCGGCGCGCGCAAGTTCGACGACTGCCGCACCTGCAACCCCTTCCATCCGTTCTCCGCCTCGCCGGGGCAAGGGGCGAACGACGGGTCGCTGGGCCTGGGCGGGTTCGAGCCGCTCGGCCGCTTCCGGTCCGGCCCGATCGGCATGGCGCAGGAAGAAGACGAGCTGCAATTCGTAATGCAGTACAAATTCTGATCCGGAGGAGGAAGACAATGAAGATGAGGACAATGACATCGATGCTGCTGGCGGCCGGCGTTTTCGGGGCGGCGCATGCCGCGACCGAGGCCGACGTCGACAAGAGCTTCGGCCCGTACAAGAGCGGCGTGCCGACGGTTCCCGGCGTCAAGCCCGGCACGGTCATCGACAAGAACAACGTCGACGCCGCCAAGGGCGCGCTGATCCCGAGCATGGCGCAGTTCATCAAGAGCGGGCAGACCACCCTCGCGGTGGGCGAGACCTACTCGTTCGGCATCAGCAAGAACTACATCGATGCGACGCGCAAGAACCTCAACAAGGTGTCGCTGGGGCCCAACGTCGGCGATCTGGTGGGCTACGTCGCCGGCCGGCCCTTCCCGCAGGAGCCCGACGCGAAGGACGCGCGCTCCGGCGAGAAGGTGTTCTGGAACTTCCAGCACAACAACCGCATCGGCGACAGCTACACGATCTGGCCGTGGTACATGGAATACAAGAACATGGCCAGCGCCAAGGTCGAGCGCACGCTGAAGCAGGAGTACCACATCATCCAGTGGAAGCACCGCGTCGATCAGGAGCCGCGCCCGGAGGTCGAGCCGAACCCGGCCCAGCTGCTGCGCTCGGGCTACCTGAAGGTGCACGAGCCGCAGGACCTGAAGGACACGCAGCTGCTGATCAGCCGCTTCTCCGACGACGCGAAGCTCGATGAGGTGTATCTCTACCTCGGCTTCCAGCGCCGCGTGCGCCGCCTCGCGTCGAACCAGGTGACCGACCCCTTCCTCGGCTCCGACCTGATGGTCGAGGATTTCGAGGGCTACAACGGCCGCATGCGCGACATGAAGTGGGAATACAAGGGCACGCGCGACCTGCTGGTGCCCTTCTACGCCCACAACAAGCAGAAGCTCGCCGAGGAGCCGAAGGAGCCCGACTTCAAGTTCATCGACTTCGGTGGCGAAGGCAACTGCTTCCCGAACGTGACGTGGCAGCTGCGCAAGACCTACGTCATCGAGTCGGTGCCGGTCAATCCCGACCACGTCATCAGCAAGCGCGTGCATTACGTCGATGCCGAGACCTTCGCGCTGAGCCTGAACGAGATCTACGACCGCAAGGGCGAGCTGTGGAAGACCTTCGTGGTCGCCTACACCGACTCGGAGAACCATTTGCCGAAGAACGCCGGCCGCGGGGTGGCGATCAACGACGGTTTCAGCATCATCGACGTGCAGGCGAAACACTGCACGACGGGCAAGTTCAAGGTGCATCTGGATCAGGAGATGAGCCCGACGAAGCTGTTCTCGGTGCAGTACATGCGCGGCAGCTGAGGGCGCGACGCAAGACCGGCACAGGGGCGCCCCGGGGTGCCCCTTTTTCTTGTGTTCCGCCTTCCCGGGCGTCCCGCACAAACATCGACAGTCCGCGGATAGGCGTCGTAATCGCGGGATAGTTCGAGGGGGGCGCCCCCCGTAATCTCAATGCTCGAAGCAGGCGCGCAATTCACCGAGGAGCGGTAATGGAGACTCTCACGCAGCCGGTGCAGAACTCGATGAAACCGGGCAAGTGGCTCAATTCGAGCTGCAAGATGTGCATCCACTCCTGTACGACGCGGATCCACGTCACTGAGGACGGCGTCATCAACAAGATCGAGGGTAACCCCACGAGCCCCAGCAACAACGGGCGGCTGTGCCCGAAGGGCAACGCGGCAATTCTGCGCCACTACGATCCCGCGCGCTTCGGGACGCCGCTGCGGCGCACGAATCCGCAGAAGGGGCCCGGCGTCGATCCGAAGTGGGAGCCGATCGGCTGGGACGAGGCGCTGGATCTCGTCGCCCGCGAGCTGAAGAAAACGCTCGACGAGGATCCGCGCAAGCTGATGCCGGCGATCAACGACTTCCAGAAGCTCTTCCTGTGGGCCTGGCCCGCTGCGCTCGGCAACGCGAACTACCTGTCGTCGGTGGGCAACTTCTGCGGTGGCGGCTACCACCCGATGAACGGCTTCATCCACGCGGCCTTTGCCGCGGCGAACGACGTCAATTACTGCAACTACTGGATCAACAACGGCGGCGGCGACGGCTTCTCGTCGCACCTGCACACGGCGGCACAGGCGAACCACGTCGCGAAGGCGCGCGTGGAGCGCAACATGCGCGTCGTCGTCGTCGAGCCGCGCCTGTCGATCGGCGCCGCGAAGGCGAACGAATGGGTGCCGATCCGGCCGGCCACGGATCGCCAGTTCGCGCTGGGCCTCGCCCACGTGCTCGTCGCCGAGAAGCTCTACGACGCGAAATTCCTGAAGAAGGATACGAACGCGCCCTACCTCGTCGGGCCGGACGGGTATTTCGTGCGCAACGGCGAAGGCAGGATCTACGTGTGGGACGCCGTCGACAATCGTGCCCGCCTGTGGGACGACCCCGAGCTCAAGGACTTCGCGCTCGAAGGGACGTACACGGTCGATGGCATCCCCTGCCGGCCGGCGTTCCAGAAGTTCAAAGACGTCCTCGCCGACTGCTCGCCCGAGCAGATGGAGACGCTGACGACGGTGCCCGCGGCGACCACGCGGCGCATCGCACGAGAGTTCGCGAAGGCGGCCCAGATCGGTTCCTTCATCGAGATCGACGGGCGCATCCTGCCCTTGCGCCCCGCCGCGTACAACTACTACCGCGGCGCGCAGGGCCACAAGTACAGCGCGATGGCGAACCAGGCGTTCAAGCTGGTGAATTTCCTCGTCGGCGCGATCGACACGCCGGGAGGGCACGTCGGCGTGACGCTCGACGACCAGATGCAGGACATCCGCGGCGGCTTCGGCACGATCCAGGCCGGCGAGAACGGCATGCTGCAGACGATGCCGCACCAGCTCCATCCCGAGGTGCCGTTCTCCTGGCCGCCGAACGAGACGCACCTGATGGGCTTCTTCCCGATCGGCGTCGATCCGGGGCACCTGACGCAGCACACGCTCGCGAACGCCGAGAAGTTCGGGCTCGACTACCGGCCCGACACGCTGTTGATGTGCCACTCGAATCCGTTGTGGAACCTGCCCGGCGACCGCGCGCAGTGGTACGCGCTGCTGCGCTCGATGCGCTTCATCGTCGCGATCGACATCCTGCCCAACGAATCGAACGAGTGGGCCGACGTGATCCTGCCGTCGCACGACCTGCTCGAGTCATGGAACATGACGATGATCGAGCCGCCGCACCACGAAGGCATGTGCCTGCGCCAGCCCGCGACGCCGCCGCTGTACGACACGAAGAGCGAGGAGGAGATCTTCTACGAGATCTCCGAGCGGCTCGGCGTCCTCGAGACCTGGAACGGCATCCTCAACTTCGTCAACGGCTTCCAACAGAAGCCCGAGCTGTTGCTCGAGCCGAACCGCAAGTACAGCGACCGCGAGATCGCCGAGCGCAAGGGCAAGTTGTGGAACGGCAAGGATCTCGACTGGTACGTCGAGCACGGCCACGCGGTGACGCCGCGCCGGCCGGAGAAGTGGTACCGGCCGTGGGACGGGTTGCGGCTGCATTTCTACCTGGAGGACATCGTGCGCGCACGCGACACGCTGCGCCAGAAGATGGAGGCGGCCGACGTGCCCTTCCGTCACGAGTGGGAGTGGGGCGACTACCAGCCGCTGCCGACGGCGGTGCCCGACCCGGTGCACCTGGAGCCGGCCGACTTCGACCTGTACGCGATCACCTTCAAGGACATCCAGATCAACTTCGGCGAGAGCATCGGCAACCCGTGGATCAACGACATCGTGTTCAAGGACCCGGTGCATACGGCGGTGCTGCTGAACCCGAAGACGGCGCGTGACCGAAGGCTGGACGAGGGCGACATCGTGCGCATCGAGTCGCCGTACGGCTCGATCGTCGCGAAGCTCGGGCTGTCCGAGGGCGTCCATCCCGATGCGGTGTGCGTGTCGAACGCGCTGTCGCGCGTGGTGACGCAGAACACCGGCGTGCGCCACGGAGGCGGCAACTTCAACCAGCTGCTGCCGGCAAACCTGCGGAACACCGACGCGTGCAGCGGACAGCCGGAGACGGTCGCGAAAGTCAGGCTGACCAAGCTCGCCGCAGTGCCCGGGGAGATCGCCGCGGGCAACTCGGTGTTTGGGCAGCTGAGTGGGCAGCTGAGCGGGCAGAACGGCGGCAAGGGGAGGGCGCACTGATGGCCAAGTGGGGGATGGTTTTCGATCTGCGCCGCTGCATCGGCTGCAACGCCTGCGCGGTCGCCTGCAAGCAGGAGAACAGCCTGCCCGACGGCGTGTTCTTCACGAAGACGCTGTCGGAGGAGGTCGGCGAGTATCCCGACGTGACGCGCAGCTATGTGCCGACGATCTGCAATCACTGCGAGGACGCACCGTGCGAGCGCGCCTGTCCGACGGGCGCGACCTACACGCGTCCCGACGGCATCGTCATGGTCGACCGCAACAAATGCATCGGTTGCGGGACCTGCATCGTCGCGTGCCCGTACGACCAGCGCACGCGCCTGGAGCCGGAAATGCTGAACGAGGGGCTGTTCGGCGGCGGACGGCTGACGCCGTTCGAGGAGCAGGGCTTCGGGCGCTTCACGGTCGGGACCGTCGTCAAATGCACGTTCTGCCATGAACGCGTCGACGCCGGCCAGATGCCCGCCTGCGTCGCGACCTGTCCGACCGAGGCGCGGATCTTCGGCGACCTCGACGACCCGACGAGCCGGCCGCGGCAGCTGATCCTGGAGCGCCGCGGGCGCCAGCCACTGCCCGAAAAGCACACCAACCCACGCGTCTTTTACATCGACTGAAGGGGAAGCACATGATCGCGAGCAACCGGATTGCGGACGGCAGCTTCCGCGTCGGCGTCGGCCTGCAGAAGGCGTGGGGCGTGCAGATGGCCACCGCGTTCTTCTTCGGCGAGGCCGGCGCCGGACTGTATTTCGTCGCGCAGTTCTTCGATTTTGCGCTCGGCATGTTCGCCGGCCTCGTGATGGTCCTGTTCGGCAAGGCCGGCGGACACATCCTGCACCTCGGGCAGCCCTTGCGCGGCTGGCGGGCGCTGACGAAGGTGCGCACCTCGTGGGTGAGTCGCGGACTCGCGGCGATCGTGCTGTTCGTGGTTGCCGGCGCGCTGCACCTCATCGACCTGCGTGCCGGCCTGCTGCCGGCCGGGGTGTCGCAGCTCGTGGCCGCGGTCGCGCTCGCGGCGTGCTTCGTCATCATGATCTACCAGGGCTTCGCGATGTCGCATTCATCGGCGATAACGCTGTGGAGCGGCGGGCTGATGCCGCTCGCGAGCCTGACCTACGCGCTGTTGAACGGCGTGCTGCTGACCCTGGTGCTGGGCGCCGACGAGCCCTTCCTCGCGAACCGTCCCGACTCCGTGCGGCTGCTTCAGGTCCTCGCGATCGCGCTGATGCTCTACGGGCTGGTCACGGTGCTGAGCCTGCTGCACGGCGCGCGCCACGCCTCCGAAGCAGGGCGGCAATCGGTCGCGCTGCTGCTGCAGGGCGGCTTCGCGCGCTGGTTCGTGCCGCTCGTGATCGGCGCGGGCTTTGTCGTCTCCGCGCTGATGATGCTGGCCGCGCCGCCGGACTTCGCGTGGATGCTCGCGGTCGCCGGCCTTGAACTCACCGGCTATTACGCGTTTCGCGTGCTCATGTTCAAGGCGGGGGGCTACGACCCCGCGCTGAGCCTCGCGTACCGGTTTCGGCACTGATCGGTCGCGACGGAGACGCCCGATGCATACCAGCATGGACCGCCCGTGGCCGGCGAGCGGCAGCCGAGCGGTGCCTGCGCTGCGCCTGTCCGCCGGGGGCGCGCAGGGCGAAGCGACCTGCTGCATCATCGAAGAGGACGCGCTGACGATCGACGTCGAAGGCGTCGGACGCTACACGCTGATGTGGACGCCGGCCGACGGTGACGAGAGAGACGGGGCGGCCGGCTTCGTCACCGGCGAGGGCGTGCTGGGCGACGAGGTGGTGTCCGAGAGGGTGCCCGAGCGGCTCGCGCTCGCGGCAGGCTTCGCCTATTCGGAAGGAATCATCGACAGCCTCGCCGATATCGCGACGATGGCGGTCTGTCCCGATCGGCGCAACGTGGTGCGGATGCGCCTCCAGGCGCCCGAGCGCGTCACGGTGAAGCGGCGCGATGTGATCGTTGCCAGCTCCTGCGGCGTATGCGGCGGACGCGACGCGATCGAGGATGGCTTCGACGACTTCGCCCCGGTCACAACGCGGCTGCGCCTCGCGGCGTCGGAGCTCGCCGCGCTGATGGCGGCCATGCAGCGCCGGCAACGCCTCTTCCGCACGACCGGCGGGGCGCACGCGGCCGCCGTGTTCTCGGCTCAGGCCGGCATCGTCGCCGTTGCCGAGGATCTCGGCCGTCACAACGCGCTGGACAAGGTGGTCGGCGAATGCCTGCTGCGCGAGCTGCCGCTCGCCGGCTGCGGCGTCGTGCTGTCGTCGCGCCTGAGCTACGAGATGGTCGCGAAGGCCGCGCGCGCCGGCTTCGAGCTCGTTGCCGCGGTGTCCGCGCCGACCTCGCTCGCGATCGCGCTCGCCGAACGCGTCGGCATCACGCTGTGCGGTTTCGTGCGCGGCGACTCGGCGACCGTCTATACGCATCCGCAACGCATCCGGGACTGCGTTCCGGCGCGCGAGGCCGCTCCAGCGGCGCGCGCCCCCGTGGTCCCTTTCACGATCGACGACTGAGGAGAAAACATGACATCCAACGGCCACATCCTGACGCAGCTCGCCGCGGAGCTCGCCCGCGGCTCGATCGGGGTCGTCGACCTGACGCAGCCGCTCGGCCCCGACACCCCGGTGCTGGCGCTGCCCCCGCCGTTCGCGAACTCGCCGGGCGTGAGCTTCGAGACGATCTCGCAGTACGACGACAAGGGGCCTGCGTGGTACTGGCGCACGATCCGCATGGGCGAGCACACCGGCACGCACTTCGACGCGCCGGTGCACTGGGTCAGCGGCAAGGACCAGCCCGACAACACGCTCGACACGATCCCGGCGGAGCGCTTCGTCGGCCCCGCGTGCGTCATCGACATCAGCCGCGAGGCCGCGACGAATCCGGACTACCTGCTGACGCGCGACGGGGTGCTCGCGTGGGAGGCGAAGCACGGGCGCATCCCGCCGAAGTCGTGGGTGCTGCTGCGTAGCGACTGGTCGAAGCGGGTCGGCGTCGCCGAATTCCTGAACTGCCGCGAGGACGGGCCGCATTCGCCGGGCTTCGACCGCGGCGCGACCGAACTCCTTGCGCTCGAACGTGACGTGCTGGGTGTCGGCGTCGAGACGGTGGGCACCGACGCGGGCCAGGCGCACAGCTTCGATCCGCCGTTCTGGACGCATCACATCATGCAGGGCAACGGCAAGTTCGGGCTCGCGAGCCTCGCGAACCTCGACCGCCTGCCGCCGACCGGGGCCGTCGTCGTCGCGTCGCCGCTGAAGCTCGTCGGCGGCTCCGGCAGCCCCCTGCGCGTGCTCGCGCTCGTCCCGGCGTGACGGAGGCCGCATGTTCGAGGTGCGATTGCACGGACGCGGCGGCCAAGGCACGGTGCTCGCCGCCGGAATACTCGCGAAAGCGCTGGTCGCGGAGGGCAAGCACGTCGTCGCGGTGCCGCAGTTCGGCTTCGAGCGCCGGGGCGCGCCCGTTGCGGCCTACCTGCGCGCGTCCGACACGCCGATGCGGGCGATGACGAACATCTACGCGCCGGACTGCGTCGTCTGCATCGACTCGTCCCTGCCGCGCGTCGTCGACATCTTTGCCGGGCTGCGCGCCGGCGGCACGCTGGTGCAGGCGAGCAGCCTCGCGCCGCAGGACATCGCGGTGCCGGAGTCGGTCGCGACGGTTGCCGTGTGCGACGCGGTGGGCATCGCCCGCGAGGTTTTCGGGCGCCCGATCACCAATACCGTGATGCTCGCCGCGTTCGCGCGCGCGACCGGCCTGGTGTCGATCGAAGCGCTGGCGAGCGCGCTGGAAGAGACGAGCTTCCGCGACGGTGGCCTGGTGCAGAACCGGCGTGCGCTGGCGCTGGGTTATGCGCGCACCGTCGTCTATCCCACTCCCCGGCGGGAGGCGGCATGAAGAAACAGGCGCAGCCGCTCTTCGACGCGAGCGCGATCCCCAGGACCTTGTGCCCGATCGCGACCGAGTACAACCGCATGCTGCCGGGCGACTGGCGCTCGATGCGGCCGGTCGTCGACCGCCGCAAGTGCGTGAAATGCGCGGTGTGCTGGCTGTACTGCCCCGTGCAGTGCGTCGTCGAGCGCGCCGGCTGGTTCGACATGAACCTCGCCACCTGCAAGGGCTGCGGCATCTGCGCGCGCGAATGCCCGCAGCGCGCGATCGCGATGGTGCCCGAAGAGGAATGAACGAGGAAATGACATGAACGAGGTCGCCGAAATGACTGCGCTGGTCGCCGACGCGAGTGGCCGGAACGCTCGCGCCTGCGATGCCGCCGTCGTGAAGAAGGAACCGAAGGTCCTCGTCTGCGACGGCAACGAGGCGGCGGCGTGGGGCGTCGTGCTGTCGCGGCCGGACATGGTCGCGGTGTACCCGATCACGCCGCAGTCCTCGCTCGCCGAGTACGTCGCGCAGTTCGTCGCCGACGGCGTCCTAGATGCCGAGCTCGTCGAGGCGGAGGGCGAGCACAGCGTGCTGTCGGTGCTGCACGGCGCGGCGCTGGCTGGCGGGCGTACCTACACCGCGAGCTGTGGTCAGGGCCTGGCGTTCATGTTCGAGCCCTACTTCCGCACGCCCAACCTGCGCCTGCCGATCGTCATGTCCATCGTCAACCGCGACGGCATCACGCCGCAGTGCGTGTGGGGCGGCCAGCAGGACGCGATGACGGTGCGCGAGGTCGGCTGGGTGCAGCTCTTCTGCGAGACGGTGCAGGAGGTGCTCGACACCGTCGTCATGGCTTACCGCATCGCCGAGGACCGCTCGGTGATGCTACCCGTCAACGTCAATCACGACGGCAACTACCTTTCGAACGGCATCGTCCGCATCGAGCTGCCGGACCAGGGCGAGGTCGACGACTTCCTCGGCACGCCGGACGTGAATTGGCATGCGGCGCTCGACCCCGACCGGCCGATGGGCGTCGATCCGCTCACCGGCGGCGCCACGGGGCCGGGGCCCGCGCTCTTCGTCGGCTACCGGCGCGGGCATTGCGAAGGCATGCAGAACGCCTTGCGCGTGATCGTCGAAGTGCACGATGAATGGGCGCGGCGCTTCGGTCGCCGCTACGCGCCGCTGGTCGAGGAATACCGGCTCGACGACGCCGACCATGCGCTCGTCACCATCGGCAGCATGGCGGGCGCGGCCAAGGATGCGGTCGATGCCGCGCGCGACCGCGGGGAGCGCGTCGGCCTCATCCGCATCAAGACGCTGCGGCCGTTCCCGGTCGACGCGATGGTCGCGGCGCTCGACAAGGTGCATGCGGTCGGCGTCGTGGACCGCGCCGTGTCCTACGGCTGGAACAGCGGCCCGGTGCATCAGGAGACGCTGGCCGCGCTGCAGTACTGCCGCCACCGCATCCCGTGCCTGTCGCTGATCGGCGGCCTCGCCGGGGCGGATCTGACCCAGACGCATTTCGAGCGCGCGATTGCCGAAACCGCGAAGCTCTTCGATGGCCCCTGTCCGCGCACCCCCGTGTGGCTCAACGCCGAGGATCGATGAATGGAACAGTTCGACTACGTCGTGCTCGGTGCGAGCCACGCCGGTCTCGAGGCGCTGCGGGCGATCCGCGCGCACGATGCGGATGGCAGCATCGCGGTGCTCGAGCGCGAGGCGCGCCTGCCGGTGTCGCCGACGGTGCTGCCCTACGTGGTGTCAGGCAAGTGCGCCGAGGACCGCATCGCGCTGCGCGAGCGCAACTGGTTCGACGCGCAGCGCGTCGACTACCGGCAGCAGGCGACCGCCGCCGCGCTCGACGCCGCCCGCTCAAGGCTGCGTCTGGCCGACGGTCGCGAGATCGGCTACGGCAAACTGCTGCTCGCGACCGGAGCCGCGCCGGCGCTCCCGCCGATCGAAGGTTTGTCGGACGTACGCTTTCACGTGCTGCGCACGCTAGCCGACGCGCTCGCGCTGCGAGATGTTGCAAGTGAGGCGGGCCGTTCGGCGGGCCGGGCGGTCGTCCTCGGCGCGGGGCTGGTCGGCATGCACGCGGCCGAGAATCTGGTGCGTGCGGGCGCCCGCGTGACGATCGTCGAGATGCGCGGCCAGGTGCTGCCCGGCTACTTCGACCGCGCGGCCGCGGCGCGCATCGAGGCGGTGTTCCGCGACAAGGGCGTCGAGGTGCTGACCGGCCGCCGTGTCGAACAGCTGGCGCGGCGCGGCGAGGGCTGCGTGGTGCTGCTCGACGGCGGCGAGGCGCGTGAAGCCGATCTGCTGCTCGTCGCCGCAGGGGTGCGGCCGGAAGTCTCGTATCTCGCGGGTTCCGCAGTTGCGGTCGAGCGCGGCATCGTCGTCGACGCGTTCATGCGCACCGCCGCGTCCAACGTCTGGGCGGCGGGCGACGTCGTGCAGACCCCCAGCTTCTTCGGCGACGGCACGCCCGCGGGCGGCATCCTGCCGGACGCCGTCGAGCAGGGTCGCACCGCCGGCATGAGCATGGCGGGCGATCCGGCCCTGCGTCCCTACCCCGGGGGCGTATCGCTCAACACCTACGGCTTCTTCGGCCGGCGCGCGCTGTCGGTCGGACGCGACGCCCCCGAGCAGGCCGGGCCGGAGTGGGCGGTGCTCGTGCGCGACGGGGAGGGCGCCGAGGGCTACCTGAAGCTCGTGCTGCGCGACGGACGGCTGCAGGGCATCTTCGGCGTCGACGTGCTGTTCGACCCGGGGATCATGTGGGAGCTGATCCTGCGCCGCGTCGAAATCGGCACGCGGCGCGATGCGCTGCTCGAAAACCCGCAAGACACCGCGCGTGCGTTGATGTCCGGACTGTGGAGATGAATCAATGAGCGCGACCCCTACCATCGCCTTCGACGCCGCGCGCTGCGACGGCTGCGGCGACTGCATGAGCGCCTGCGCGAGCGCGAAATCGACCGACGGAAACCCCGCGCAATCGCGGATCCGCATCGTGCGCGACGAGGAGGCGGGGCACTGGGGCGTCGCCCAGTGCCGCCAGTGCGGCGACCCGCGCTGCGCGTCGGTCTGTCCGGCGGCGGCGCTCGCGAAGGGCGATGACGGCATCGTCGCGTGGGATGCCGAACGCTGCGTGAACTGCCTGATCTGCACCGCAGGCTGCACCTTCGGCGGCATCGCGTTCAGCCCGGACGAAGGCCATATCGTCAAATGCGACCAGTGCAGCGACCAGCACGCGGGCGCCCCGCAATGCGTGGCGGCCTGCACGCGCGGCGCGCTGCGCTACGTCACGGCTGCGAAGCTCTTCAACCGCTGGGGCGAGCTCGAGGACCTGTTCGTGCCGGGCCTGGGCGGCTGCCAGGGTTGCAACACCGAGCTCATCATGCGCCACACGCTGCGCCGCGTCGGGCCGAACACCGTCCTCGCGACCCCGCCCGGCTGCATACCGGGCATGGGCTCGGTCGGCTACAACGGCATGCTCGGCTGCAAGGTCCCGGTCTTCCATCCGCTGCTCACCAACACCGCGTCGATGCTCACCGGCATCCGCCGCCAGCACAAGCGCAAGGGGCGCAACGTGACCGCGCTCGCGCTGGCGGGCGACGGCGGCGCGGGCGACGTCGGCTTCCAGTCGCTGTCGGGCGCGGCCGAGCGCGGTGAACAGATCCTCTTCGTCTGCGTGGACAACGAGGGCTACATGAACACCGGCGCGCAGCGCTCGGGCAGCACCACTTACGGCGCGTGGACGGCGACGACGCCCATCGGCGGGAGCGCCCGCGGCAAGGCCCAGGACGCCAAGAACCTCCCGCTGCTGATGATGTGGCACGGCTGCGAATACGTTGCTACGGCCTCCACCGCGTTCATGGAGGACTTCTACGCAAAGCTCGAGGCGGCACTCGACGCGTCAGAACGCGGCTTCGCGTACCTGCACCTGTATTCCCCCTGCACGTCCGGCTGGCGCTTTCCGTCGGCGAGCAACATCGACGTCGCGCGCAAGGCCGTGGAGACGAACTTCGCGGTGCTGTGGGAGTACCGCCGCGAGCACGGGCTCAGGCTCTCGCGCGACATCGACGACCCGCTGCCGGTCATCGACTACCTGAAGCTGCTCGGCAAGTTCCGGCACCTCGACGCCGCGCAGATTGCCCACATCGAGCGGCACGTCGCCGAGCAGGCGCAGGTGCTGCGTGAACTGGCCGCGATGCGTCCGGGCGAGGGCCGAAAAGTAGTTGGACATCAATCTGATTTGATGGCAGTTGACCTGGATCAGTAACGGTCCCCGTGGAAGGCCCTACTATGCAGAAGGATATACAAGAATACTGTATACATTGACCGACTCCCCTAGCTCGCGCCGAGGTCCTGGTCGGTGCGGCACCTCACCTGAAGCAACAGGAGGTTCGACGATAGACGCTGAACAGGACGTGTACGACGGCGCAGACCGCACGCGTTCGCACGATTCCGATGCCTCGCAGCAATAACAAGGCACGGAATACACACCGGAGGAGGAGGAGCAACATGACCCAGGCGTTGATGACGTCGCTGGGAGGGCGCGATGTGCTCTCCCGTTTCACGCTTTTCAATACGCGGGACCTCGACGAGGCCCGCAACCGCGTGGCGGGGGTGTTCTGTCCGCACGACCTGAAGTTCGCCGGCGGCGATAGTCGCGTCAACACGCGAATGCAGCACGCGCCGATTCGCGGCGTGTCGATCAACCGCCTCGGCTACGGTGCGACGGTGGCGATCGACGCGGGCTGCCTGAACGATTTCCTGCTCGTGATGATGCCCTTGTCGGGACATGCCGACGTACGCTGCGGCGGGCTAACGATCCACTCGACGCCGGACCTCGCATCGGTCGTCACGCCCACGCTGCCGCTGTGGGAGACGATCTACGACGAGTGCGACCAGATCATGGTCAAGATCGATCGCACGCTCCTCGAGAACATCTGCGCGCAACACCTCGGCCACCCCCTGCGCAAGCCGCTCGAATTCAGTCTCGGCCTCACGATGTCCAGCCAGGGCGGCGTGAGCTGGCAGGCGCTGGTGTCCTACCTCGTGTCGGAACTGGAGCATCAATCGCCGATGCTCGCGTCCTCGCTCGTCGCGGCGCAGATCGAGCATCTGCTCGTCACCACGCTGCTGATGATCCAGCCGAACAACTATCGCGACGAACTCGTGAGCCCGCCGCAGTCGATCGCGCCACGCCACGTGCGCCGCGTAGAGGAATACATCGACGCCCATGCCGACCGGGAACTGACCGTCGGCGATCTGGCAGCACACGCCAACGTCAGCACCAGCGCGCTGTTCGCCGGTTTTCGCGAGTTCCGCAACACGACCCCGATGGCCTACCTGAAATCGGTGCGGATGCAGCGCGTGCATGACGAACTGCGCGACCCGAGCTCGGCCGACAAGACCGTGACCTGCATCGCGACGCGCTGGGGATTCCACCATCTCGGCCACTTCGGAACCGCCTACAAGGCGAGGTTCGGCGAATCGCCGTCGCGCACGCGGGAGCGGGCCGTGGCCTGAGCCGACCCCGCCCTTCCGCCGCCGCCCCGCGGCGGGCTCCTTGCGGCGGACGTGACGGCCTGAATCTGCAATACGAGTTACCCGCACAGGCGGGAGGAATGCGTTCGTGCGCGCCATTTCGAGGCTTTTCGCAACTCCCCACTTCGGCTCGTTCGACCCATACCGGGTGGGGGGGGATTCGCCGCGAGGGGCCCGATACATTGACTCCACGTACAACGGTTCCGGGGATCCGGGCCGATTCGTTCGAGGAGAACAACATGACAGCACTGGGAAACGTGATGGCATTGGTTCAGGAACTCCAGGAAGAGGAAGGCGCCGCGAAGGGGGAAACCCCGGGAAGAAGCGGCTTCACCTTTCCCGCTGCCTGTTCCTGCGTGTGCGCCTCGTCGCTTGGCGACGTGCTCGGGTGCATCCGCGAATTGCGGGGCGAAAGCCTGCGCGAATTCATCGCGACGCTGCCGCCCGTGCAGGCGCCGCGTAACGCCGTCCCGGCCTGAAACGGGCCGACGGCTGAACGACGATCCACCAATACCTTCCAGCCACACGGAATTGACGAGGAGACAACAATGACCCGACCCGGCGAGCTCAAGCTCCCCCACCTGTTCAAACCCGGCAAGATCGGCAAATACGAGACCAAGAACATGGTCAAGTACGGGGCCTGCTGCGTCTCGAACTACAACACGCGCGACGGCTACATCACGCCGCGGGAGCTCGCCCGCACCCGAGTCATCGCCGGCACCGGCGCGGGCATCATCACGAACCAGGGCGCCTATCCGGATCCCCTCGGCGAGGGCAAGGCCTACTTCCGCCAGGTCGCGATCTTCGACGACAAGTTCCTGCCGCAGTTCGAGACCATCGCGCAGTACATCCACGACAACGGCGCCGTCGCGATCCAGCAGATCCTGCACGCCGGCCGCTACGGCGGCATCGACCTGGGCTACTGCATCCAGCCGTCGGTGGTGCCGCAGACGCTGCCGCACTTCCGTCCGCCGCGCGAGCTGACGAAGGAGCAGATCCGCGCGATCGTCATGCAGCACGCCGACGCTGCCAAGCGCGCGATCCGCGCCGGTTTCGACGGCACCGAAGTGACGAGCTTCATGGGCTACCTGCTCGCGAACTTCAACTCGCGCTTCACCAACCAGCGCACCGACGAATACGGCGGCTCGATCGAGAACCGCGGCCGCTTCATGCGCGAACTCATCGACTCGATCAAGCAGGCCACGCCGGAGCATCCGCTCGTCGTGCGCCTGAACGGCGCCGAGCTGATGGACCGCTGGGGTGGCAACAGCGAGGACGAGTGCTTCGAGCTGATGCAGCAGGCGGTCGACTGCGGCGTCGACATGATTTCCGTGACGGTCGGCTGGCAGGAAGCGCCCGAATCGTCGATCGGCCGTGACGTCGCCCCCGGCCACTGGAACTACCTCTCGGCGAAGGCGAAGAAGCTCTTCCCGAACACGTTGATCACCTTCGGCAACCGCCTGCCCGACCCCGTCATGGCGAACCAGTGCATCGCCGACGGCGTCTTCGACTACTGGGAGGTGTGCCGCCCGATGCTCGCCGACCCCGAGCTGCTGCACAAGGCGGCCGAGGACCGGCTCGACGAGGTGCGCCGCTGCATCGGCTCGCTGAACTGCCTGTCGCGGCTCTTCCGCGACCTGCCCTACACCTGCGCGATGAACCCCACGCTCGGCCACGAGGTCGAGCCCGAGTACCACGTCACGCCCGCCGCGGTGAAGAAGAAGATCATGATCATCGGCGCCGGACCCGCCGGCATGGAGGCCGCGATCACCGCGAAGCGCCGCGGCCACGACGTCACCGTGTTCGAGAAGGGCGACCGTATCGGCGGCAGCCTCGTCGGCTACGCGTCGAACGACCTCGCGCGGCCCGACGACCTGATCTCGGTGATCAAGTACTACGAGACGATGGCGCGCAAGATGGAGATCGACGTGCGCTTCAACACCGAGGCCAACGCCAAGTTCATGCGCAGCATCCTGCACCAGTTCGACGTGTGCATCGTCGCCGCCGGCTCGCGCACCGACATGAACGCGTACCGTCACATCCCGGGCCACGACAAGTTGGTCGATGCGCTCGATGTCGCGACCGGCAAGGCGAAGCCGGGCAAGCGCATCGTCATGGTCGGGGCGGGCAAGATCGGCCTCACGCTCGCCGAGTCGCTGTGCAAGCAGGGCCACGAGGTGGTCATCGTCGAAGAGGACAAGCGCATCGCCGGCGATGTCATGCCGTCCTTCAAGTGGCGCCACTCGGCGTGGATCGAGGAGCTCGAGATCCGCACGCTGACGTCGTCGATGCTCGCCGGCGTCACCAACGAGGGCGCGATGATCCGCAACGCGAAGGGCGAGGAGACTTTCGTCGAGGCCGACACGGTGCTCGTGTCCGGGCCGCGCAAGGCGAACCACGACCTCTTCCACGAGTTCCAGTGGATGGTGGACGAGCTGCACGGCGCCGGCGACGCGGTCATACCGCGCGGGCTCGACGCGTCGATCCACGAGGGCTACCGGCTGGGCGTGCGGATCTGAGCGTTTCACGGAAAAGGCGGCCGCCCGAGACGGCGGTCGTCCCTTCCTACCCACGAGGAGAACTACCGATGCAATTCCTGCAACCGCCCGGCTGGGTTCGCCCGAAAGGCTATTCGAACGGCGTCGCCACGAGCGGCCGCATGGTGTTCGTCGCGGGCCAGGTCGGCTGGGACGAGAACGAGAAGTTCCAGACCGACGACCTCGTCGGCCAGGTCCGCCAGGCGCTGACCAACATCGTCGCGATCCTCGCGCAGGCCGATGCGCGCCCGTCGAACATCGTGCGCATGAACTGGTATCTCGGCGACGCGGCGGAATACAACGCGCGGCTCCCCGAGATCGGCGCGGTCTATCGCGAGCTGATCGGCAAGCATTTCCCGGCGATGACGGCCTTGCAGGTCGCCGGCTTCGTCGAGCACGGCGCGAAGGTCGAGATCGAAGTGACCGCGATGTTGCCGGCGTAGGGGCAGGCGATGGAAACGGCCGGAACGGCGCTCGATTGCGCGGCATGGAAGGCGATGCTCGA
The DNA here is from genome assembly GCF_001190925.1 of Azoarcus sp. CIB. NCBI lineage: Bacteria > Pseudomonadati > Pseudomonadota > Betaproteobacteria > Rhodocyclales > Zoogloeaceae > Azoarcus > Azoarcus sp. CIB. The sequence continues at coordinate 2,006,702 of NZ_CP011072.1, read as the reverse complement.
TCGCGAGGGGCTCGCCGCGGCGGACGCCTCCGTCGGCGTGCTGACGAAGGACGCGTTTTCCGCGCGCCGCGGCCGGGTCCTCGTGTGGCGGGGAACACCGGACGGAGCGAGCGTCGCGCTGCGCGATTTCTGCGGAGATTTCGATGCCGACGTCGCGATGCTGCTCGTCGCCGATCAGGATGCGCTGGCCGCGGTGTTGGAGCAGGGCCTCGCGGAGGTGCCGCAGCTCGTGCGACGCGGCAGGCTCCATCCCTACATGCTCAGGTCGCTCGACGGACTGGAGGCCGCCGGCCTCGCGGACTTCGTCGAGGATTTCGGGCTGGTGTTTCCGCGCCATTGACTCGGCAGGCTGCCCAGGAATGAATCTGATACACGGAAACTTCCCCGAACACCCAACTGCGCAAGATAATGGGATCTCCCACTGATTGAAGGCGTCCAATGCATCCGCCAAGCCCGCTCCCCGACGAGATCGCGGCCGGTTCGCGCCCGGCGCTCGCCCGCGCATTGACTGCGATCGAGAATGATCTGCCCGGCGCCGACGCCTTGCTCGCGTCGCTCGCCGGCCGAATGGGCCGCGCGCACGTGGTTGGCATCACCGGGGCGCCAGGCGTCGGCAAGTCGACCCTGATCAACGTCTTGCTCGGCGAACTGGTGCTACGTGGCAAGCGTGTCGCCGTCGTCGCCGTCGATCCTTCGAGTCCGGTCAGCGGCGGCGCCTTGCTTGGCGACCGGGTACGCATGGGCACGCACGGCAGTGACGAGCGCGTCTTCATCCGCTCGCTGTCGTCGCGCGGCCAGCTCGGCGGGCTGTCCCGGACAAGCGCTCGGGCGGTGGACCTTTTCGACGCAGCCGGCTTCGACGTCGTCATCGTCGAGACCGTCGGCGTCGGCCAGTCGGAAGTCGAAGTCGCACGCCTGGCCGACACGCGCATTGTCGTATGCGCGCCAGGCCTCGGCGACGAGGTGCAGGCGATCAAGGCCGGCGTGCTCGAGATCGCCGATATTCTCGTCGTGAACAAGGCCGATTCGCCGGTCGCCGCGGCCACCGTGCGCGACCTCGAAGCGCGCGGCGGCGCGCGCGGCGAAGGCTGGGAGGTGCCCGTCCTGACCACGGTGGCGACGCGCGGCGAGGGCGTGGCGGCGCTGGCGGACCGCATCGATTCTCATGCGCAGGTAGCGGGCGTCGCTCGACGCCTCAAAACCCGCAGCGCCGCGCCGGCGCCCACCCCGTCCGCGCCGGCGACGGACGACCAGCTCTTCGCCCAGCTCGAGCGCTGGCGCGCCGAGGGCCGCGGCGTCGCGCTCGCGACCGTCGTGCGCACTTGGGGATCGTCCCCGCGCCCCGATGGGAGCCACCTCGCGGTCGAGCAGGGCGGCGCCTTCGTCGGTTCGGTCTCGGGCGGCTGCATCGAGGGCGCCGTGATCGGCGAGGCGCAGGATTCGATCGCCGACGGCAAGGCGCGGCTACTGGAATTCGGCGTCAGCGACGAGCAGGCGTGGGAAGTGGGGCTGGCGTGCGGCGGTCGCGTGCAGGTGCTCGTCGAGCGCGTCGATGACGATTTGTTCGCTCCGCTCCTGGCCGCGCGGCGCGAAAAACGCCCGGTCGTGGTCGTAACCCGGCTCGGCGACGGCGCGCACGCGCTAGTCTTCGACGACGCCGTCGCAGGCGCGCTCCCCCTCGATGACGCCCAGCTCGCCGAGACGCGCGCGCGGCTCGCCGCGAACCGCAGCGGTGCGCTCGCCGTGGGGGAGGGGGCAAATGAGGGGGCGAATGAGGCCGCGCTCTTCGTGCGCTGCCACGTCGGCGCGCCGCGCATGATCATCGTCGGTGCGGTGCACATCACCCAGGCGCTCGCGCCGATGGCGGCCATTGCCGGATTCGACGTCGTGGTCGTCGACCCGCGCCGTGCGTTCGCGACGGCTGAACGGCTGCCGAACGTCGAGGTGTCGACGGAGTGGCCGGACGAGGCTCTCGAACGCCTGAAGCTAGACGCTCAGACTGCTGTCATCACGCTGACGCACGACCCCAAGCTCGACGATCCGGCGCTGACGATCGCGCTCACGAGCCCCGCCTTCTACATCGGCTCGCTCGGCAGCACGCGCACGCACGCGAAGCGCGTCGCACGGCTCACCGAGGCAGGACTGGCCGACGCGATTCCGCGCATCCGCGCGCCCGTCGGCCTCGATCTGGGCGGCCGCGCGCCCGCCGAGATCGCGGTCGCGATCCTCGCCGAGGTGATCCAGGCGAGGCACGGCCGATGATCGACGTCGCCGGAAATGGGCTTCATCACGAGGACGAAATGATGAGCGATCGACCTGTTGCGGGACTGCTGGCCCCGACTCCGGCTCGACCCGTACCGGCTCGAACCCTGCTCGGCGAAGCCGCGCTGTTGAGCGCCGAAGCCGCCTTGCTGCCTGAAGCGTCGCGCCTGAATGGGCCGCGACGCGCCCGGAGGAGTGTCCGATGATCTTCGACGAATTTCCCCTGACCGCCGCCGAAGGCGTGATGCTCGCCCACACGCTGAAGCTCGGCGGACGGACGCTGAAGAAGGGCCGCGTGCTGTCGGCGCGCGACCTCGATCTGCTCGACGACGAGGGTTTCTCGACCGTCGCCGGCGCCCGGCTGGGGCCGGACGACGTCGCCGAGGACGTCGCCGCAGCCGAACTGGCCGCGCTCCTCGTCGGCGCGAACATGGAGACACGCCCTCCGCGCGCCGGCCGCGGGAACCTCCACGCGTTGGCAGCCGGCGTGCTGCGCATCGACGCCGAAGGCATCCACCGGATGAACCTGCTCGACGAGGCCATCGCCATCGGGACGCTGCCGCCGCATGCGGTCGTCCGTCCCGGCCAGGTCGTCGCCACCGTGAAGATCATCCCGTTCGCCGTGCCGCGGCGCCTGCTCGATGGGTGCCGCGCGATCGCCGCCGGCGCCCCGCCGATCGCCGTCGCCGAATTGAAGCCCTGCCGCGCGGCGCTGATCCAGACCGAACTGCCCGGCATGAAAGACTCGATTTTCGGGGCGACCGCGAAGGTCACGCGCGAGCGGGTCGAGGCCCTCGGCGGCCGGCTCGCGCTCGCGCTGCGCGGCCCCACGCCGCGACGCCCTCGAATCCATGCTGCACCAGGCGCTCGCGGCCGGTTGCGAACTCGTGATGGTGTGCGGCGCCACCGTCGCCAAGGACCGCAAGGACATCGCCCCCGCCGCCGTGACGGCGGTCGGCGGCACGATCGAGCATTTCGGCATGCCCGTCGAGCCCGGCAACATGCTCGTGCTCGGACGCATCGGCGCCGTGCCGGTCGTGATCCTGCCCGGCTGTGGCCGCTCCCGAAAGAGCAACGGCCTCGACCTCGTGCTGCCGCGCCTGATGGCCGGCATCCCCCCGACGCGCGAAGACATCATGCGCATGGGCGTCGGCGGCCTGATTCGCAGCGCACCGGACGAGGGCGACGATGCGAACCCCGACAACGACGGGGCCGGCCACTCTGCACGAGTTCCCGCCCACGCCGCGACCGTAAGCATGGCGACTCCAGTCCGATGATCGAAGTCCTCTACAACAAAGGCATCCGCGAACTTGCCGACGCCGCCCACGGCGCCGGCCGCCTGACCGCCCCGACGGGTTCGGCGCTTCGCGACAGCCCCATGTGCGGCGATCGCGTGCGGATCGATGTCGAACTCGTCGACGGCCGCATCGCGGCGATCGCGCACGAGGTCAAGGGTTGCCTCCTGTGTCGGGCATCGGCGTCGCTGCTCGGCCTGCATGCTCTCGGCCGCACGCCGGGCGAGGTCGAACGGTTGCGCGCGCGCATGGCGGCGATGCTGGCCGCCGGGGAGGTGTCCGGTATGCCCGAAGGGGCCGACGAGATCGCTCTGTTCGCGGCGGTGCATGGCTATCGTAGCCGGCATGGGTGCGTGATGATTCCCTTCGAAGCCCTGACGATCGCACTCGCTGGCGGCTAACGCGATCGTTTGGCGCAGATAAGAAGGACCACAGCTCCGCCCAACTCAATCCGATTGCGAGTTTTCGCCGTTATTTGTTAAGAACACCGGCTTTGCGCGGGAGGCTCGGCACGGCGAGCAGCGGGCCGAACCTGGACACGTAGATCGCGAAAGCTGCCGCCCAAAGCACCGCGGCGACGGTGATCGCGGCCGGGCGCAGGTCGGGCATCGACAGCGCGAGCCGCGCGATCGCCGCGGTGAACACGAGGGCGCAGGCTAAGCGCATCGCGGCCGGCAGCTTCAGGGGACGGCCGGTGTGGCGAAGGGTCACGCGGGTCATCAGGCCGAGCATCATCATGCCGAGGCTTCCGACCGTGAAGGCGTGCAGCCACATCGTGTGCGAAACGAGGCCGGTTAGGCCTGCGAGCGCCTTGAGTGCGAAGGCGAGGATCAGCCAGGCGAAGCCGAGATGCATGACGAGGAGGAGGGGGACGTCGGCCACGCGCCAGCCTTGCCAGCGTCCGACGCGCCAGGCATGGACGAGCGTGCAGGCGAGGGCGGTGAGACCGACCCAGCGGGCCGGGGCGCCGGCGAGGTCGAGCGCGGCGAGGGCGACTACGAGGCCCACCGCGGTGACGTCGAGCCATATCCGGAACGGTGCCTGTTCCCCGCGCCCCTTCTCCCGCAGGGCGTTTCCCGTGAAGACGGGTGTCAGCACGCCCCCCTTGAGCACGTACAGGGTGAGGATCGTATAGACCCCGCCGTGCAGGGCGATCGTGGCGAAAGCGGGGTTGCCCGCGCCGATGCCCAGATGAAAGGCGAGGTTGGCCGCGAAGAAGGCCGCGAGAACCGGCAGCAGCAGCAGGTACAACCGGTTCTTCACCTGCAGCAATTGCGGTGCGACGGTGGCGAACACCAGCGGAAAGAGCAGGCAGTCGGTCACCGCCGCAACGGTGGCCGGCAACAGCGGCAGCGCCCAGAACGCGAGCCGGCCCGCGAGCCAGGCGGCGACGAGGAGCGCGAGACGGGCGCCGTGGATTTCCTCGGTGCCGGCCCAGCTGGGCAACGCGGTGAGCACGATACCGAGGATGATCGCGGACGAGAAGCCAAAGATCATTTCGTGGCCGTGCCACAGCGCGCCCGGCATGTCGCCGACCGGCCCGCTCCACCATCCGAACCCCGCCCCCAGCCAGGCGCCGATGAGGAGCGGCGCATACAGCGTGCCGAGCAGGAAGAAGGGGCGGAACGCGCTCACCCATAGCGCTGCCGGAAACAATCGGGACGCGGTCGCGAACATTTAGTTGGCCGTGAAATTGTTTGAACCGCTTCAGTCTAGGGGCGATACGGGTCGGAGTTTCTGTCCGGCGTCAAAGGACGCGACGGTCGCGGCGAAAGTTTCTTCCGCTACGGATGATCCTTGCTGCGCACGCGTTCGCTTGCGGGAGCGGGAGGTTTATACGGGCTGGACGACGACGGGCCCGCGCACGGTCCTTCCGTGGCGCGGGCCCGTTTGTAGGGCGGCTTCGCGGGGGAGGCCGGGTCGGCCGCTTACTTTGCGAGCGTCCAGCCGCCGTCCCTGACGGCGATGAGGACGCGGCCACGCTCGTCGAAGCCGCTGTGGTCGGTGGCGCTCATGTTGTAGATGCCCTGGGTGCCGACGAGCTCGCGGGTCTGCTCGAGGCTGTCGCGCAGCGCCGCGCGGAACTCCTTTGTGCCGGGTTTGGCCACCTTCGCCGCGGCCGGGATCGCCTGCTGCAGCAGCAGGCCGGCATCGAAGACGTTCGCGCCGAAGGTCGCCGGTTTCGTGCCGTGCGCCTTCTCGTAGGCGGCGATGTAGTCGGCGGCGATCTTCTTCGAGGGGTGGTTGTCGGCGATCTCGGGCAGCACCAGCATCAGGCTCGCGGCGAGGACCGTGCCCTCGACCTTCTTGCCGCCGAGCTTGAGGAAGTCGGGCAGCGCGGCGCCGTGCGTCTGGTAGATCTGTCCCTTGTAGCCCTGCTCGACGAGCGTGGTCTGCGGCAGCACGGCGGGGCCGCCGGCGGCGGCGACGAGCACCGCGTCCGGCGCGGCGCCGAGGATCTTCAGGCTCTGGCCGGTGACCGACGCATCCTGGCGCTGGAAGCGCTCGTTGGCGACGATCTTCATGCCGTTCTTGTCCGCGAGCGCCGAGAACACCTTGTACCAGTTCTCGCCGTAGGGGTCGCCGACGCCGATGAAGCCGACCGTCTTCACGCCCTTCCTGACCATGTGCTCGACCAGCGCCGTCGCGATGATGTCGTCGTTCTGGGTGGTCTTGAACACCCACTTCTTCTTGTCGTCCATCGGGGTCACGACGGCGGCGGTGCCCACCGGCGCGAGCAGCGGCACGCCCGCGTCGGCGATGAACTGGATCACGCCCATCGCGTTGGGCGAGCCCGAGGGCCCGATGATCGCATCGACGTTCTGCTCCGAGATCAGTTTCTTTACGGCGGTGACCGACGCGGTGGGATCGCTCGCGTCGTCGAGCGCGATGTACTCGACGCTGAGATCGCCGATCTTCGCCGGCAGCAGCGCCACCGTGTTCTTTTGCGGAATGCCGACCAGCGCGGTCGGCCCGGTCGCCGAGGACACGACGCCGATCTTCACCTGCGCGTGCGCCGACAACGACGCCGCCAGAACGAGTCCGGACAGCGCCAATCGAATGCCAAGCATCTTCATGTTCTGATGTCTCCTACGGTGTGCACCACAAGGACCTCTTGTCGCGCGTGCGGATCGGGTCCGCGCGCTCCTCTCGCCGTCGATGGTTTCCGGGGTTCGTGAGTCGGGAGCGGCGCCCCTCCCCGTGGGGCGCCGCATGACGATGCGGTGCCCGGGCTCAGCCGGCGACGATTCCTCGCGCATGAAGCAGCGCGATTTCGTCCTCGCTGCATCCGGCCTCGCGCAGCACCGCATCGGTGTGCTGGCCGTAGCGCGGCGCGAACGGCAGCTCTCCGCCATGGGTAGCGGCGACGTCGACCGCCATCGGCTGCATATGCACGAGCATGCCGCCGGGCATGCGCGTGGTCGTCAATCGCCGTCGGATGGCTTCCATCTCGCGCACGGCCGGGATGTCGTGGATCGGCGCGTGCGGGATCGTCGCATCGCGGAAGTCGGCGACGATCTCGGCGGTCGGATAACGCTGCGTGACGGCCGCGACGTCACGGTGGATTGTGTCGCGCTCTCGATTGCGACCTTCGTTGGTCGTGCGCGCGGCGTTGCCGATCGATGCGAACTTCGCGATCTCGCACAGGCGCTTCCACTGCACGTCGCTGCCGATCGCCATGTAGATGAATCCGTCGGCCGTCGGATAGACGTTCGTCGGGATGAACTTGCGGTGCTCGTTGCCGCAGCGCGTGATCTCCGACGGCTGGCAGTCGAAATCGAGCAGCGGCAGCGTCGTGATGAGCCACGACGCGGCGGCCTGCAGCATGGAGACGTCGATGCGCGTGCCCTTGCCGCTCTCGGCGCGCTCGAGCAGCGCCATCATCACATTTGCATAGACCTCGTCGCCCGCCTTGAGGTCGATGATCGGCACGCCGGCGAGCGTCGGCGGCCCGTCGGCCGCACCGGTGAGTTCCATGTAGCCGGCCATCGCCTGGATCACCGGATCGTAGCCGGGGGCATCCGGGTAGTCCGGGCCCATCGCCGAAATCCCCGCCCAGATCAGGTCCGGCTTCGCCGCGGCGAGCGTGTCGTAGTCGATGCCGAGCTGTTTGTAGCGGCGCGGCACGGTGTTGCAGCAGAACACGTCGACGTCGAGCTCGACCAGCAGACGCCTGAGCAGCGCCTGGCCGTCGGGCTCCTTGAGGTTGAGCGCGATCGCCTCCTTGCCGACGTTGGGCGCAATGAAGTAGGTGCGCCGGTCGTCGTCGGCGACCTTGCCGCCGATGTAGCGGTTGGGATCGCCGGGCAGGCCATCCCCCGATGGCGTCGATTCGAGGCGGATCACGCGCCAGCCGAGCTGCGCGAAGCGCAGCGTCGCGTAGGGCATCGACAGCGCCTGCTCCATCGAGAGTACGGTGCGCGGCTTCATTCCGGTTTCCACGCGGGCCAGTGGGGTTTCGGCGCCGCGCCGCGTAAGGCCCGGTACACCGCTTCCGGCGTGAAGGGCAGGGCGAACATCCTCACGCCGGTCGCGTTGTAGATCGCGTTCGCGGCGGCCGCGGCGATGCAGATCGCCGGCGCCTCGCCGACGCCCTTGGCGCCCTGCGGCCCTTCGCCGTCCATCGACTCGACGAAGGTGATGTCCATCTCCGGGATCTCGGGCGCGGTCACGAGCTTGTAGTCGCGGAAGTTCGGGTTGCGCGTGACGCCGTTCTCGACGATCAGGTTCTCGGTCAGCGCGTAGCCCTGGCCCATGACGACGCCGCCTTCGATCTGCCCTTCGAGGCCGAGGCGGTTGAGCACGCGGCCGACGTCGTGCGTGCCGGTGACTTTCGTCATCTTCACGATGCCGGTGTCGGTATCGACCTCGACCTCGACGACCTGGGCGGCCCACGCGTAGGCGGCCGACACGTCGCCCTTGAAGGCCTTGTCCTGATGCACGCTCGGCGGCTCGTAGTAGAAGGTCGTCATGACGAGCTCGGCCTTGTCGGAGAAGTGCAGGTTCCGCATCAGGCGCGCCAGCTCGACCACGGGCTCGCCGGTCTCGGCGACGACGACGAAACCGCCGCGCAGGTCGAGCGCACCTTCGTCGCAGCCGTGCTTCTTCGCTGCCGCCGCCAGGATCTTCGCCTTCGCCTTGCGCGCCGCGCCGATTGCGGAGTTGCCGGCGATGAAGGTCGTGCGGCTCGCATGCACGCCGACGTCCCACGGCGTGATCGCGGTGTCGTTATTGACCACGGTGACCGCCGAGATCGGCAGCCCCAGCTCCTCGCAGACCAGCTGCGACAGGACCGTTTCCGAGCCCTGGCCGATCTCGGACGCGCCGGTGATGAGGGTGATGTTCGCAAAATCGTCGAGCTTCAGGATCGTGCCGCAGCCGTCCGACGGATAGATTTTCGCGCCGCCGCCGACGTGCAGCATCGACGCGATGCCGATGCCGCGCTTGACCGGGCCGCGCGCGTTGCGGTTCGCGATATTGTCGGCGTGCTTCTTCCGGTAATCGCTGCGCTCGGCCGCCGTAGTCAGGCATTCCTTGAAGCCGCAGCTCTTGAACGTCATGCCCTGGCCGGTTACTTCGCCCGCGTCCTGCGCGTTCTTCAGCCGGAAGTCGAGCGCATCCATGCCGATCTTCTCGGCCAGCATGTCCATGTGCTGCTCGATCGCGAAGGTCGCCTGCAGGTTGCCGTAGCCGCGGAAGGAGCCGGCGTAGGGGTTGTTCGTGTACACGACGGTCGTGTGGTAGTCGCAGGCCGGCACCCGGTACAGCGACGAGAAGGTCTGCATCATGACGAACGGCGTCGTCGCGCCCCACGACGTGTAGGCGCCGTTGTCGTGCAGCGTGTGCACCTGGCGGAAGGTCAGCGTGCCGTCCTTCTTGCAGCCCGAACGCAGCGTCAGCAGCACCGGCTGGCGCGTCGGCGAGGCCAGAAACTCTTCTTCGCGCGTAAAAACCATCTTCACGGGGCGCTTCGCGGCGCGCGCGAGGAAGATGCAGATGACCTCGAACGGATAGATGTCGAGCTTCGAGCCGAAGCCGCCGCCGATGGGCGGCTGGATGATGCGCACGCGGCTCGGATCGATGTTCAGGTATTCGGCGAACTCGCGCTTGTGCAGGAAGGGCACCTGCGTGTTGGAGTACATCAGCAGGTTGCCCGACGCGTCGAACTCGGCGATGACACCCGACACGCCCATGCAGCAGTGCGTCACGTAGTGCAGCTGGAAGCTGTCCTCGACGACGACGTCGGACTCGGCCTCGGCCTGCGCGATGTCGCCGTGCGTGTAGTCGAAGCGCATCGCGATGTTGTCGGGCTTGCCGGCGAACGCGATCGGCGTTTTGGGCGGCAGCGACTTCGGGCGGCCGTGGGCGTCGAGCGGGGCGGGGTGGATCAGCGGCGCGCCCGGCTTGATCGCGTCCTCGGGCGTCGCGATGACCGGCAAGTCCTCGTATTCGACGCGGATCAGCTTTAGCGCGGCTTCGGCGATCTCGTCGCTGTCGGCGGCCACCGCGGCGATCTCGTCGCGCAGGCTGCGGACACGCTCGCCCTTCAGCGGCAGGTGGTCGCGCGCGACGCCGATCGGCTGCTGGTCGGGCACGTCCGCCGCGGTGAGGACGACATGCACGCCGGGCAGGGCCTTCGCCGCGGAAGTGTCGATGCTCTTGATTCGTGCGTGCACGCGGGCCGAACGCAGGATCTTCGCGTGCAGCATGCCCGGCACGATCATGTCCTGGATGTAGCGCGTCTTGCCGGCGGCCTTCTCGGGCGCGTCCTTCTTCTGGATGCGCTGGCCGATCAGCGATTCGGCCGTGATGACGGGTTTTTCTGCGACGTTCATCGTGGGCCCCTCACTTCGCGCCGCAGCACGCGGACTCGACCGCGTCGACGATCTTCTTGTAGCCGGTGCAGCGGCACAGGTTCCCTTCGAGGCCGCGCTTGATCGTCTCGGCATCGGCGTCCGGATGCGTCTCGAGGATGTGGGAGGCCTGCATGACCATGCCCGGCGTGCAGAAGCCGCATTGGACCGCGCCGTGCTCGACGAAGGACTCGCGCAGTGCATCGGCCTTGGGGTCGGCGGCGAGTCCCTCGATCGTTACGATGTCGCGCCCGTCGAAGTCCACGGCGAACATCAGGCAGGAGTTGCGCGTCTCGCCGTCGACGCGAATCGTGCACGCGCCGCATTCGCCCTCGCCACAGCCGTATTTCGTGCCGGTCAGCCCGACGACGTCTCGCAGCAAGTCGAGCGCGTTCATCGTGACGTCGATGGTGAGCCTTTTTTTGACGCCGTTCAGCGTGAATTCGATGTCATGCGTGAGCAACATGGTCGAGCATCCTTCTGGTCATGTTGTGGATCAGTTCCTTGCGGTACCACGCGCTGGCGCGCACGTCGTCGATGGGGTTCACCTCGTCGCGGGCGGCGTCGGCGGCGGCTTCGATGGCCTCGGCGTCGAGGGGACGGCCTTCGAGTGCGGCTTCGGTGCGCGGCGCGCGGACCGGCGTCGGGGCAACCGCGCCGAAGGCGACGCGGATGTCGGTGAGCGCACCGTCGCGCTTGATGCCGGCGATGCCGATGGAGATCGTCGAGATATCCAGCGCGGGGCGCGTGCCGAACTTGTAGAAGCGCGCGACGTGGCCGGGCCGAGGCAGTGGGATGCGCACCGCGGTGAGCAGCTCGTTCGCGGCGCGCTTTGTCCTGCCGGGGCCGGTGAAGAACTCGGCGAGCGGCAGGCGCCGCGTGGTGACGCTGCCATTGGGCTTCGACGCGAGCTCGACCTCCGCGTCGAGCACGATCAGCGGCACCAGCGTGTCGCCCGCGGGCGAAGCGTTGTTGATGTTGCCCCCGAGCGTGCCTGCGTTGCGGATCTGGTCGCTCGCGAACTGATCGCAGGCCTCGGCGAGCACCGGCGCGTGCTGCACGACGAGCGGATCGCGGAGGAGCTCGCTGATCGTGGTGAGCGCCCCGATGCGCAGGTACGCGCCGTCGAGGCTGACCCCTTTCAGTCCCGCGACGCGGCCGATGTTCAGCAGCGTCGGCTTGAACGCGATGCGGCCGGCTTTCGTCTGCGGCATCAGGTCGGTGCCGCCTGCGAGGATGGTCACCTCGCCCTGCTGCAGGATGCCGAGCGCCTCGTCGAGGCTCTGCGGCGCGGCGTATCTTTCAATTGCGGTCATTGAATGTCCCTCAGAAGCGGATCGGTTCCTGGTACCGTCCGAACACTTTCACCAGTTCCTGCGTGATCTCGCCGACGCTCGCGTAGGCCTTCACCGCCTCGACGATCGCCGGCATGACGTTGGCACCCGCGCGCGCGGCCTCGCCGACGCCCGCGAGCGTGTGGGCGACGCGGTCGGCGTCGCGCTCGGCGCGCACCCGATTCAGCGACTCGATCTGCACGCGCGCGTCGTCCTCGTCGTAGGGGTGGAAATCGACCTTGTGCTCGTCCTCCTGGTCGTTGCGGTAGCAATTGACGCCGACCTTGGGAAACGCGCCGCTCTCGATGTCGCGCTGCATCTTGTACGCCTGCGCGGAGACCTTCGCCTGGATCGCGCCTTCGGACACCAGCTTGACGATGCCGCCCTGCGCGTCGGTCTCGGCGATGATCTCTTCCATCTTGTCGCGCATCTGGTTCGTCATCGTCTCGACGTAGTACGAGCCGCCGAGCGGATCGACCGTCTCGGTGAGGCCCATCTCCGCGATGAGGATCTGCATGGTGCGCAGCGAGATGCGGGCCGAATACTCTGTCGGGATGGTGTAGGCCTCGTCGTACGAGCACAGCGCCATCGTCTGCGTGCCCGAGAGCGCGCTGATCAGCGCGTAGTAGGCGCCGCGCACGATGTTGAGCTCGGGCTGCTCGAAGGTCAGCCCGCCGCCGCCGCCCGCGGCGATCATGCGCAGCCACATCGAGCCCGGTTTTTCGGCCTTGTACTCCTCCTTCATGATCTTGGCCCACAGGCTGCGCCCCGCGCGGAACTTGCAGACCTGCTCGAAGAGGTTGCCGAAGATGTTGAAGTTGTACGACAGCCGCCCGGCGAACTCGTCGACGTGGAGCCCCCGCGCGATCACCTCGTCGGCATAGGCGCGGGCGATGCAGAAGGCGTAGGCCATTTCCTCCGCCGGCGTCGCGCCCGATTCGCGGATGTGGTAGCCGCACACCGACACCGGGCTGTACTTGGGCGCGTGCTCGGCGCAGTACTCGATCGTGTCGCCGACGAGCTTGATCGACGGCTCGACCGGGAAGATCCAGGTGCCGCGGCCGATGAACTCCTTCAGGATGTCGTTCTGCGCGGTGCCGCGCAGCTTCTTGACATCGTAGCCACGCTTCTCGGCCATCGCGAGATACATCGCGATCGCGATGGCCGCGGCACCGTTGATCGTCATCGACACGGTGATCTTGTCGAGATCGATGCCGTCGAATGCGATCTCGAAATCGCGCAGGGTGTCGACCGACATGCCGACGCGGCCGATCTCGCCCTGGGCGAGCGGGTCGTCCGAGTCGAGGCCGATCTGCGTCGGCAGGTCGAAGGCGACGTTGAGCCCCGTCTGCCCGTTCGCGATCAGGTACTTGAAGCGCTGGTTGGTGTCGGCCGGATTGCCGAAGCCCGCGTACTGGCGCATCGTCCACGGCTGCTTGCGGTACATCTCGCGGTGGATGCCGCGGGTGAAGGGAAATTCGCCGGGCTGGCCGATCATCGCGTCGCCGCCGCTCGCCGCGACATCGGCCGCGGTATAAAACGGCTGGACTTCGAGCCCGGATTCGTTGGTGACGCGCTTCAGCGTCGGTTGGGCGCGGTCGTTCATGCGGCGTTCTCCCGGATGCTCTCGCGGATGCTTTCACGGATGTATGCGGCGATCGCGTCGAGCTTCGAGCCGGTCGGGAAGATCCCCTTGAAGCCGAGCTCGCGCAATGCGTCGTGGTCTTGCGCCGGCAGGTTGCCGCCGATCATCCACAGCTTGTCGCCGAGGCCGTTCGCTTCGAGCAGCGGCTTCAACTTGCGGCAGAAGGGCAGGTGGGACCCCGCCATGCTCGAGAGCGCGATGACGTCGACGTCCTCGTCGAGGGCGATGCGGCTCACCTGTTCGGGCGTCTGCCGCAGGCCGGTGTAGATGACCTCGAAGCCCGCGTCCATCATCGCGCGGGCGACGACTTTCGCGCCCTGGTCGTGGCCGTCGAGGCCGGGCTTCGCGAGCAGCACGCGGATGCGGCGTTGTGCGGTGTCGTTCATGCGCTCACCTCCTTCGCAATGACGAGTTTGAGGATTTCGCTGGTGCCGCCGCCGATCAGCGTGAAGCGCACGTCACGCAGGTAGCGCTGCACGGGGTACTCCATCGCGTAGCCATAGGACGCGAGCACGCGTGCGGCCTGGTCGCAGATCGATGCGGCGGTTTCGGTCGCGAAGAGCTTCGCCATCGCGGCCTCCTTGTGGTGCGGACGCTTTGCGTCGCACAGCCACGCGGCGCGGTGGACGAGGGCGGTGGCGGCCTCCAGCCCGGTCGCCATCTCGGCGAGCTTCAGCTGGATCGCCTGGAAGCGGTTGATCGGCTTGCCGAACTGCTGGCGCTCGCCGGCGTAGCGCACCGCCTCGTCGAGCGCCGCGCGCGCGACGCCGAGCGCCATCGCGCCGGTGATGATGCGGATCTCGGCGAGCGTCTTCCTCAGGTGCCCCTCGCCGTCGCCTTCCTCTTTCGACAGGCGGTGGCTGTCCGGCACGAAGCAGTCGTTGAAGGCGACTTCGGAGGTCGGCAGCGCCCACACGCCCATCTTGTGGATCTCGCGGCCGACGACGAGGCCCTTGAACTCCTTCTCGACGAGGAAGATCGTCAGCTTCTTCTCTTCACCCGCGCGCGCAAAGACCGTGAAGAAGTCCGCGACCGGGGCGGATGTGATCCAGGTCTTCTGACCATTGAGGACGTAGCCGCCGTCGACCCGGGTCGCGGTGGTCGCGATCGATTCGAGGTCGGAGCCCGCGTTCGGCTCGGTCATGCAGATCGCGCCTATCCGGTCGCCGCGAAGCGCCGGCTTGAAGAGGCGCTCGACGATGTCGGCGTTGCCGAGGAGCTGCAGGAACTTCGTGCCCATCAGCGACTGCATCGCGACCGCGCCGGCGAGCGACATCGAGCCGCGCGCGACCTCGGTCAGCGCGAGACAGAACTCGGTGAGCGCGAGCCCGGTGCCGCCGACCGATTCGGGATAGCGCATGCCGAAGAAGCCGAGCTCGGCGAGCTCGCGGAACAGCGCCCGCGGGAACGCGCGCGCCTCGTCGAGCGCGGCCGCTTGCGGCGCGATGCGCTCGTCGCAGAAGCGCGCGAAGGTGTCCCGGATCGCGCGCTGTTCGTCGGTGAGATCGAAGTTCATCCGGTCACCTGCCCGGGCTCGAACCCGTACAGCTCGCGCGCCGCCTGCTCGGAGATCACGCCGTTGCGGATCTCCTCCGCGAGGAGCTTGCGGTCGCGCCGCTTCGGATCGCCGTAGCCGCCGCCGCCGCTCGCGACCTGGTGATAGATCGTGCCTTTCGGGACGCCGGTGATCAGGTCCTTGTTCTTCGGCACGACGGTCTGCCCGTCGGGATAGTGCAGGCGGATGAAGTTCAGGCCGCCATCGCCGCCGCCGAAGAGTCCGAACGCCGGCTCGAAGTCGCCGTCGCCGAAAGTCACGAGCTGCGTGTCGTTGGAACCGATCTCGAAGATCGTCTCGACGCCCAGCCCGCCGCGCCATTCGCCGGCGCCGGCCGAGTCGGCGAGCAGCTCGTGGCGGATGAGCCGATGCGGGGTCTGCTGCTCGAACATCTCGTAGTCCTGGTCGAGCACGCCGCCGGACGCGTCGATCATGCCGATGTGGTCGTAGCCGTCGGTGCCCAGCATCGCGCCCGAGCCGCCCTTCAGGCCCATGAAGCCGATGTCGACGTATTTCTCGTTGGTCTTCGGGTCGATGCCGGTGGTGAGGCTCGCGAGCAGATTGTTCCAGCCCGCGGTCACGCGCTCGGGCATCACCGGGGCGAGTGCGCGCTGGATGGCGTCGGCGTTGGGCGGGCACAGGTGGTTGCCGAAGGTCGTCGCCTTCGGGTAGGCCGCGTTGAGGATCGTGCCCTCCGGGATCACGATCTCGATCGGCTGCACCATGCCCTCGTTGTGCGGGATGTCGGGGTTCACCATCTGCAGCAGGGTCAGGATGGTGGCCGATGCGCTCGACGTGAAGGTGCCGTTCACGAAGCCGTTGGTCTGCGGATCGGTGCGCGAGTAGTCGAATCGGATGGCCTTGTCCTTCACCTCGATATCGACACGGATCGTGAATTGCGAGCCGACGTGGCGGCCGTCGTAGAACACCTTGCCTTCGCCCGAGTAGCGGCCGTTCGGGATCTTGGCGATCTCGGCTTCCATCATCCGGCGGGTGGCGTCGAAGAGCGCCTGCTTGTGCGCGTCGTAGCTCGCCACGCCGTACTTCGAGATCAGCTCGAGGAAGCGCCGCTCGCCGACGGTGCACGCCCCCATCTCGGCCTTCATGTCGTGCTGCACGATGTCGAGGCGCACGTTGGCGAAGATCAGGTTCCACACGTCCTTGCGCAGCTTTCCTTTCTCGACGACCTTCACCGGCGGGATGCGCAGCGCCTCCTGCCACACCTCGACCGCGTTCGGGTTGTAGCCGCCGGCGACATTGCCGCCGATGTCGGCCTGGTGACCCTTGACCGCGGTCCAGGCGACGAGCTGGCCCTCGAAGAACACCGGCTTGAACACCGCGACGTCGTTGTTCTGGTTGCCCAGGCTGAACACGTCGTTGTGGAAGATCACGTCGCCCGGGTAGATCTCGTCGCCAAAGTACTCCTTGATGTACTTGCATACCGGCGCGAGCGAGAACGCGAGGATCGGCAGGTTCTCGGTCTGCTCGAGCATGTTGCCGTCGCCGTCGTACAGGCCCGTGACGTAGTCCTTCGCCTCGCACAGGATCGGCGAGCGCGTCGTCTGCTCCATCGAGATGCTCATCTCGTCGGTGATCGAGCGGAAGGTCCGGGCGTACACGGACAGCAGGATGGGATCGATTTTCGCGTTGCTCATACCAGCGCCTCCTTCATGTCCTTGATGCACGACGCCACGAGGTCGGCGCGGCCTTTCTGATACAGCGCGAACGAGCCGAGCGCATCGACGACGCAGTCGAAGGACGCCGACACGAAGATCGCCGTCGTCTCCTGCTCGATCATCGCCGGCCCCTCGATGCGGTTGCCGTGTCGCATGCGGTGGCCGTCATAGACCGGCACTTCGCGGAATTTACGCGTCTCGGGGATGTACACGGCGCGCCGGCCCTTGAGCGCGTGCGCCGCGTCCTCGCCCGCCCAGGACTCGTGCCGCGCGACCGGCTTGTCGGTGACGCCGATCGCCTGCACGCGCACGTTGATGATCTCGACCGGCGTGTTCTCCGCTTCCAGCGAGTAGCCGTACAGGCGGTTGTGCTCGGCATGGAAGGCGCGCGCGATGCCTTGCGCGTCGCCGGCGGCGATCAGGGCCTGCGGCACGACGAAGGAGACCTCGTGGTACTGCTTCACGTAGCGGCAGTCGAGCTTGACGTCGAAACGGCGGCGTCCCTCGGGGATGCGCTCCTCGTCGAGCTGGCGGTCCCCGTCGGCGGCCATCGCGGCGATGATGCCCGCGAGCTTCGTCCAGTCGGCCGCGTCGAGCCGCGATACGAAAGTGCGCACGAAATCGTGCTTGAGCTCGCTCATCAGCATGCCGAACGCGCACAGCACCGAGGATTCGCGCGGCACGACCTGCAGCGGGATCTCGAGCTCCTCGCAGATCAGGCACGAATGGATCGGGCCGGCGCCGCCCGCGGGGATGAAGGGGAACTCGCGCGGATCGAAGCCGCGCTTGATCGTCACCTCGCGCACGCCCTGCGCCATGTTGTTGCACGCGACTCGGTACATGCCGGCCGCGGCCTCCTCGATGCTGAGCCCCATTGGCTGCGCGATGTGTTCGTCGATCACAGCGCGCGCGGCGGCCACGTCGAGCTTCATCTTGCCGCCGGCGAAGAACGCCGGGTCGAGATAACCCAGCACGACGTTCGCATCGGTCGTCGCGGGCAGCCGGCCGCCCTTGCCGTAGCACGCCGGGCCGGGATCGGCGCCCGCGCTTTGCGGCCCCATGCGCAGCAGGCCGCCTTCGTCGAGCCAGCCGATCGAGCCGCCGCCGGCACCGATGGTGTGGATGTCGAGCATCGGCAGCGCGATCTTGTGGCGCGCGATCTCGCCGTCGTTCTTGATCATCGGCGCATCGACGGCGACGGACGCCTCGAAGCTCGTGCCGCCCATGTCCGTGACGATGCACTTGTTCTGGCCGTGGATGCGCACGTAATGCAGGCCCGCGCCCGGGCCGCCCGCAGGGCCGGATAGCAGCGTCAGCGCCGCCTTTTCGCGCGCGAGCTGCGGCGAGATCACGCCGCCGTTCGACTGCATGATCAGCAGCAGCCCGTCGAAGCCGATGCCCTTCAGGCGGCCGACGAGCTGGTCCAGGTAATGGTTCAGCTTCGGCCCGACATAGGAGTTCAGCGCCGTCGTGCTGACGCGCTCGTAGAACCGGATCGACGGCAACAGATCCGTCGACACCGACAGATACGCGCCAGGCAGCTCGCGGCGCACCATGTCGGCCGCGGCCTGCTCGTGTGCCGGGTTTGCGAACGAGTTCAGGAAGCAGATCGACACCGCCTGCACACCTTCGGCGCGGAAGAGTTCGATCGCGCTTCGCACCGCGTCGAGGTCGAGCGCCGCCGCCTCGTTGCCGTCACGGTCGACGCGCCCGGGTATGCCCGCCCGCAGGTAGCGCGGCACCAGCGGCTTCACGTTGGTGTAGCGGTTGTTGTATTGCTCCTCGCGCACGCCGCGGCGCATCTCCAGCGCGTCGCGCACCCCTTCGGTGGTCAGCAGGCCGCTCTTCGCGCCGGTGCCCGTCAGGGTCGCGTTGGTCGTCACCGTCGTGCCGTGCACGATCGTGTCGATGGTTGGCGCGAAGGCTTCGAGCGTCATCGGCGGATGCATGCTCGCGGCGATCTCGGCAAGCCCGTTGACGACCGCGATCGAGGGGTCGGATGGCGTCGACAGCGTCTTGAAGATCGCCGGTTCGGCACCGTCGCGGGTAACGACGAAATCGGTGAAGGTGCCGCCGACGTCGATTCCGATTTTCAATGTCATCAGATGTGCTCCATGAACGTTTTGCGCGCGACCAGACGCCGCACTTCGTCCTTGCGGACCTTGCCCAGCGCGGTGCGCGGGAGTTCGTCGATGAACAACACTTCCTTGGGCAACTTGTAGCGGGCGATGCGGCCGTCGAGGAGCCCGAGCACGCCGTCCGCATCGAGGGTCGCGCCTTCGTGCGTGACGATGACCGCCACGACGCATTCGCCCCAGCGCTCGTCGGGGCGGCCCACGACGGCCACTTCGGCGATGTCGGGCGACTCCATGAGGAGGTTCTCGATCTCGGCGGGATAGATGTTCTCGCCGCCGGAAATGATCATTTCCTTCTTGCGGCCGTCCACCCACAGCCAGCCGTCGGCATCGAAATGGCCCATGTCGCCGGTGTGGAACCAGCCGTCCCGCAGCGCCTCGGAGCTCGCCTGCGGGTTGTTCCAGTAGCCCGCCATCACGTTGGGCCCGCGCACGAGAATCTCGCCGCTGACGCCCGTCTTCGCGTCCGCCCCACCTTCGCCCGAAACGCGAACGCTGCAGTGGCGCGCCGGACGTCCCGCCGAACCGGCGTGCGTGTAGGCGTCGGCAGCCTTCACATAGGCCGCGATCGGGCTGGTTTCGGTCGAGCCATAGATCTGCACGAGCGGGATGCCGCGTTCGTGCACTGCGCGGAAGAGCCGGTCGGGCACCACCGTCGAGCCCGTCGTGATCATCCGCAGGCGGGAGAGATCCGCGCTCGGCCAGCGGGGATGCGCCACCATCGCCTCGATCTGCGCCGGTACGAGGACGGTCAGCGTGATGCGCTCGCCTTCGATCGCATCGAAGGTCTCATCGACGTCGAATCGCGGGTGCAGGACGACGGTGGCGCCGCGCGACAGGGCGGGGGTCGTCTGGTTGTTGAGTCCGCCGACGTGGAACAGCGGCAGCGTCGTCAGGACGCGGTCGTCACTCGTGAGCCCGTGCAGATCGGCGCTGTTGGCGGCGTTCCACGCGAGCGCGTCCTGGGTCAGGAGCGCGCCTTTCGCCTTGCCGGTGGTGCCGGACGTGTAGCAGATAAGCAGTGGCGTGTCGGGTCCGACGCGCGGGTCGTCCGCCACGGGCTCGCCGCCGCGCTCAATCAGCTCGTCGAAGGCGATCCAGCCCTGCGGCGGGGCGCCGAACGCCACGAGCGTCACCGCGCCGAGCTCGTCTCGGAAGGCGTCGATCTGCCCGACGAAGCGCGGTTCCACGAGCAGCACCTTCGGCGGACAGTCGGCAAGCAATTGCCGGTGCTCGGGGCCCGCGAGCCGCCAGTTCAGTGGCATGAAAAGCGCGCCCAGACGAGCGCAGGCGAACAGCGCCGCGAGCGTTTCCGGACGGTTGTAGGCGAGAAACGCGACGCAGTCGCCGCGCTCCACGCCACACACGCGGAGCGCCGACGCGAGTCGATCGATCTCGGCGGCGAGCGCCGCGTACGTCAGGTCGCGCTCCGGAAAGCGGATCGCCGTCTTGTCGGGCGCGAGCCCGGCCTGACGGACGATCCATTCGGACAAGTCCATCCCCATTCCTCCTCCAGGTTCGGTCACGGACGCTTTGCGCGCCTCTACTGACTCGTTTGAATCCGGTTGGGGATGCTGCATCCGGGCGCTTTTGCGCCTCTCGTGTCTCCCGTTGGCGGGGAGGCGGTGATCCTTTACTGCCGTACGCCGCGCATCCCTTGAAAAGGGCGCGGGGCTTGCAACGCTTACCGGTCGCCGACCTCGATGACGACCGCCATCGCCGTGTCGCCCGCGGCGCATCCGGTGAAGAGGCCGAGGCCGCCCCCGCGCAGCGCGAGTTCCTCGATCAATTCGATGATCGCGCGCGTGCCCATGGGTGCCTGCGGATGACCCCAGACGAGCGAGCAGCCGAAGTTGTTCATCGCATCGAGCTTTGCGCCGGTCTCGCGCGCAAAGACGATGTCGTTGACCGCGAACGGGTTATGGGTCTTGATCGCCCTCATGTCGGCGACGTCGAGTCCGGCCTGATCGAGCGCACGCCGTGCGGCCGGAATCATCGCTTCGGGCATGTGGGCCAGCTCGGTGCGGGCGAGGCCGAAGCCGCGAAGCCGCACGGCGATCGCCGGATCCTTCGACAGCGCCTTCGCCTGCTCGGGCGTAGTCACGACGATGGCCGCATTGCCGTCCGCGGGATGCGTCTGCCCGCCGAACGTCACCGTCCCACCTTCCATGACGGGCTTCAGCTTCGCGAGGCCGTCGGCCGTCGAGTGGGACACGCCCTCGTCGCCGTCGAGCGTGCCGGCGATCTTGCGGAAATCGGCGCTCGGCACGTCGAAGGGCAGGGTCATGAAGCGGCGCAGGAAGGCGGAGTCGTCCTCCAGCGCGTCGGCGTATTGCGCCTCGCGTCGCAGCACGAGCTCGTGTTGCTGCGAGGTCGTGACGCCATGCCTCGCGGCGACGTTCTCGGCCGTCTGCACCATGGAGTGGCCGCCGAGCGGGTCGCAGCCGAAGTTGTCGAGCACCCAGTCCTCGGACGAACCCGTGCCGCCTGGGCCGCGCGGATTCGGGTAATAGAGGTGGGGGCCGTTGGATGTGCGGTCGCAGTTCACCACGAGTGCCACCTCGGACAGGCCGGCCTCGATCTCCTGCGCCGCGGCGAGCAGCGTGCGCACGCCGGTCGCGCACGCCTGCATCATCGTCGGCCCGCCCGCGCGGGTCGCGCCGATCAGTCCCGTGAGCCACGGCAGGCCGTAGAACGCGTGCTGCTGCGGCACGGAGAATCCCAGGACGCCGTAGTCGATCGCCTGCGGGTCGATGTTCCGTTTCGCAAGCTCGTTCTTCGCCACATGTGCGGCAAAACGAACGCTGTGCAGCGACGCGAAGCTGCCCTGCCAGCGCGCGAACGGCGTGCTCCAGTACGCACCGTACGGGATCTCTGCGGTGTAACGGGTCATCGTCTGCGGTCTCCGGAATTTATTCTTCTAGTCATGCGGCGAGCGACTGCCCGGGTCAGGCCGGGTCGTCTTCGTTGAGGCCGACGGCGGCGATGAACGCCCGCTTCGCCTCGACCAGATGGTCGAGCATGGCCATGGCAGCGGTGTCGCCGTCACCCGCGGCCAGCGCGGACGAGATGCGATTCAGGCCGCGCAGCACGATCGTGCGGATCTCGGGATCATCCAGCGTCAGCGTGCGGATGCGCTGCATGTGGTCGGCGTACTGTTCGACGATTCGCACGAGCCGCGGATTCGGCACCAGGGCGAGCCATGCCGCACGGAAGCAGATCGTCGCTTCCCGGAAGGCTGCGGCGTCGCCGGCCTTGTGGGCACGTACGATTGCCGCGAGCGCGTCCTCGATGCCACGGCGGAGCTCGGGCGAACGCGTCAGCGGCGCGATGCTGCGGATTGCGGCCGGTTCGATGAGGAAGCGGATCTCGTAGATGTCGTTGACGTCCTGCAGCGTCAGCGACGGCACGACGAAGCTGCGGTTGTCGGAGACGAGCAAGCCTTCGCTCGCGAGGCGCCGCAGCGCTTCGCGTACGGGGGTGCGCGAAACGCCGAGCTTTTCGGCGAGCTGGACTTCCTGCAGCGGCTGGCCGGCGACGATCTGACCGTTACGCAGGTGATCGCGCAAGGTGTGATAGACCCGTTCACCGAGGGCGAGGGGGCGTTCGACGGGCTGAAGCGTGGAAACCATTTTCTGGAGCCTTTGATGTTTTGTTGTTTGCAGCGGCTTCGATTTGATGTGTACTGTATACAGTATTTTTTTGGGTGTAAAGTGTTCTTTGCATCAGCGGCGGGGAACGAGCTTCCGCCGGGAATTCTCCGATCCGGCGATCGAAGTCCGCGACGCTGGAAGCCGTTGCAGCAGTTTGCCGCCACGGCGACGGCTTGGCTATGATGGATATCCAATCAATCGGGTGACGCGCATGAACCTGGATGCCTGCCATGAAGAAGAGCGCCGCGGCCCGGACGTCGAGGCCGCGATCCTCCGGCTCGCGCGGGAGGAGCCCGGGCTGGGCCAGGCCGCGGTCTCCGCGCGCCTGCGGCGCGAGGGGTTTGCCATTTCCCCGTCGGGGGTGCGTTACATATGGCAGAAGCACGACCTCGAGACCGCCGTGAAGCGATTGCGGGTGATCGCGCAGTCGTCCCGCGAGGGCGTCGGGGCGCTTACCGATATGCAGCGCGGATTGCTGGAGCGGGGAGCTGTCGCCGCGCAACTCGTGGCCGGTGACGCCGCCACGGTCGGCGAGCCGCTCGACCGCCGTCAGGTGATCCTCGACGCGGCGGCGGCGCTCTTTGCGGAGCAGGGCTACGACAGCACTTCCATTCGTGACATCGCCAGCCGGGTCGGTCTTTTGCCCGGGTCGATCTACCACTATTTCGCGTCGAAGGATGAGCTCTATCTCGCCGTGCACGGGGAAGGCTTCCGACGCCTGATGGTCGCCGTCGCCGAGGCGTTGGCCAGTGCGAGCGATCCATGGGAGCGACTCACCCGCGTTTGCCAGGTCCACATCGCGGCGATCACCAGCGGCACCTACATCGACCGCGTCACCGGCCACAGCCTCGCGATGACGGGCAGCCCGGAACTCTTTGCAAAGATCCGGCCGATGCGCGAAGCCTACGAGAACGTCTACCGCGGGCTCATCGATGAGCTGCCGCTCGCACCGCATGCCGATCGCAGCCTGCTGCGGCTGATGCTCCTGAGTTCCCTCAACTGGATTCACGTCTGGTACCGCGAGGGCCGGCGCTCGCCCGACGAGATCGCCGCGGCCATGGTGGACACGCTGCGCCGCGGTGTGGAATCGCCCGGCGCTGGGACGAGATCTCCGTCGTCTTCCTGAACGAAGCCTTCGATCGTGTCACGGCCCCCGTGCCATGCGGCGCCGGAAGTGGTTGCTTTTTTTTCTGAATGCACTGGATACTGTATACATACAAAAACAAACGGCGGCAGGACTGCGCCGATCGCCCTGAACGGGTGCCCCAGAGGAGTTAGCCGGCCGGTGCCGCATGGCCGACCGATAAGGATGCGCGCCGCACCGACGGCTCGCCGCTTGAGACTACCGAAGGAGGCTCCCTGATGGTCACCCGTTTCGCCAATCCTCTGCTCGCCACGCCGCAGCGTCCGCTGCCGCGCACCGTCGCGATAATCGGTGCCGGCACGATCGGTCCGGATATCGGCTATTACCTGAAAAGCGCGCTGCCGGACTTGAAGCTGATCCTCGTCGACGTCGCGCAGGCGGCGCTCGACCGTGCCTTGCAGCGCTTCGCCGAGTACGCGGCGAAAGCAGTCGCGAAAGGGAAGATGAGCGAGGCTGAAGCCGCGGCCGTCACGACTGGCGTCGTGGGCACGCTCGACTATCGCGACCTCGCGGAGGCCGACTGGGTGCTCGAGGCGGCGACCGAGAACCTGGCGTTGAAGCGCCGCATTTTCGCCGACGTCGAGGCGGTGGTCCGCGCGGACACGCTGATCACGTCGAACACGAGCTCGCTGCCGGCCGCGCAGATCTTTTCCGACTTGAAACACCCCCAGCGCGCGACCGTCACGCACTTCTTCGCGCCGGCCTGGCGCAACCCGGTCGTGGAGGTCGTTCGCTGGGCGCGCACCGACCCGGCCGTCGTCGAATACCTGCGCTGGGCCTTCTGCACGACCGGCAAGGTCCCGCTCGTCACCGACGACGTCGCGTGCTTCATGCTGGATCGCATCTTCGACAACTGGTGCAACGAATCCGGACTGCTGCTCGACCGCGCGACCGCGGCCGAGATCGACAGCGTCGCGGGCGAGTTCGTGCATGCGGGGCCGTTCTTCGTGCTGAACCTCGCCAACGGCAACCCGATCATCACCGAGACGAACACGCTGCAAGCCGAACTCGAAGGCGAGCATTACGAGCCGGCGCCGGTGTTCCGCTCGGTCGACCGCTGGCTGACGGTGCCCCCCGGCAAGCCCGTCAAGGTCGCGGACGACACCGCGGCGACGGTGCGTGAGCGTCTGCTCGGCGTGCTGTTCTCGCAGACGGTGGACATCCTCGACCGCGACATCGGCGAGCCGGCCGACCTCGATTTCGGCTGCCGTCAGGCGCTCGGGTTCAGGAAGGGGCCGCTGGAGCTGATGCGCGACCTGGGCGACACCGACGCCGGCCGCATGCTCGCGCGCTTCTGCTCCGAACGGCGCGGGATGCCCGCCGCCCGGAAGCCGCTCGGGGATTACCAGGGCTTCCTGCGCCATGTGCTCGTCGACGACATCGGCGACGTCAAGGTCATCACGCTGCGCCGCCCCGAAGCCCTGAACGCGCTCCACGACCAATTGACCGACGAGATCCTGTCCGTCATCCGGCGCTTCGAACACGACCCGGCCGTGGCCGGCTTCGTCCTCGTCGGCTACGGCAATCGCGCCTTCTGCGCCGGCGGCGACATCGGGCGCTTCGTGAACATGCTCGGCGATGCGCCGGCCTCCGCGCAGTACGCGCGCGACTGTTCGCGCCTGCTCGTGCACCTCGACCGCATGAAGAAGCCGGTCGTCGCGGCGATCAACGGCATGGCGCTGGGCGGCGGCTTCGAACTGGCGATGCGCTGCCACGGCATCGTCGCGCTCGCGAGCGCCTGGATGCAGATGCCCGAAATCACGCTTGGCATCGTCCACGGGATCGGCGCGATGGTCGTGCCCTACCGTCGCTGGCCGCAGGCGTCGGCCGAGTTCCACGGCATGCTGCGCCGTGCCGAGCGCCTCAAGGCGACGAAGGCGTTCGAGCTGGGTGTCGTCGACGGGCTCGCCCGCGACTATCCGGAACTCATCCACGCGGCCGTCGCTCGGGTGAAGGCGCTGGACGGCAAGGTGGGGGGCATCCCCGACGGGGCGGTTCAGATCGCCCGGCTCGACCCCATCGCCCCGGTCGCCGCCAGCGGTCAGCCGCTCAGTGCCGAAGTCATCGACATCCTCGAGCGGGCCGTGGAGGCTGCCGCCGCCGCGCCGACGTTCGAGGAGGCGCTGGAGATAGGCTACCTGGCCTGGGGCGACAGCGCCTGCACGGCCGCGGCACGCGAGGGCATCAGCGCCTTCCAGGAGAAGCGCAAGCCGGATTTCACGAAGACGCCGTGAGGAGCTGAGCCATACCGGGTGGGGGGGGCGCCTGCGGTGGCGCGTGGATACATTGAGCCCATGACCACGCGCACAGGAGACACGACGATGACAGACCTCAGCAACGCGATCGCGTTCGTCGGCGAGGTCGGAGCGAAGGCATCCGCTCCGGCGCGCCCGGCGATGTTCGAGCGCGAGGTGCTCGTGCGCTTCGCGCATTGCGATCCGGCAGGGATCGTGTTCTATCCGCAGTACTTCGTGCTCCTCAACGGGCTTGTCGAGGACTGGCTGACGGACGGACTCGGCACCTCATTCGCGGACATGATCATGAGGCGGCGGCTCGGAATTCCGACGGTGCGCATGGACTGCACCTTCACGCGGCCGAGCACGCTGGGCGACACATTGGTGCTCGGGCTCACCGTCACGCGCATCGGCGAACGCTCGATCGGTCTCGACGTGCAGGGACGGGTCGGGGAGGAGTTGCGCCTGCGGGCCAGGCAGACGCTCGTCATGATGGACCTCGAGACGATGAAGTCGGTGCCGATCCCGGCCGACATCCGTCACCGTCTCGGGCGCTACTGCCAGCCCGTGCCGGAGATCGCGCCCGAATCCCTTTCCATGCCCGCCGATGGAATCCGGCGGGAAACTGACGGAGGCAAACATGCAGATTGAAATGGAAGCCGATGAAATCGCCAGCGCCGAGGCCCCCTTCGGCGACCTCGCGCCCTGGCAGGCCATGCTCGACCGGTACAGCGTGCTCTTCACCGACATGGTCGAAGGCTCGTCGGTCGGCTTCGTGCCGCGGAGCGGCTCGGGCATCCAGCCGGGCAAGCACGTCGCGGGACTGGTCGAAGCCGCGGGCGAGGTGCCGATGTTGAAATGGACCAACGACGGCAACGGCATGTCGGCCGGCATCATGCGCTATTCGGGCTTCCAGGAAGCGCGCGTCGATCTGCTCTTCGTCGCCGACGACGCCGCGCTCGAAGCGATGCGCGCGAGCCTCGCCAGCGACACCTTGTCGCTGATCAAACGACTGATCCGGCAGGGGCATATCATGTTCTTCGTGCTGCGCACGAAATTCGAACTTCAGGACGCGGGCTACGAGGAATTCCTCGATACGCTCGGCCTCGCCTTCCTCGGAGCCTGCCGATGATCTTCCATAATCCCGCCGGCGCGCCCGAGCTCGCGTGCGAGCAATGCGGCTGCCGCTGGTTCGACCGCATCAACGACACCTGCTACGAGTGCGGCACGAAGGTGAGCGACGAATCGATCGCGGAGTTCAAGCTCGCAGTCGAGCAATTCCGGGCACGCGAGGCGGTATGCGCCGACGAGCCGAGGGCTGCCGGCACTCCGGCCGTCCGCTAGAACCCGCCCCCGAAGCGTCCCGAAGGCCTATGAAGAAGACTGCTCCCGACGTCCCGTATCGTCTCGCCCTCAAGACGATGCCGCCGCATTCCGCGCGCCAGGCGGTGGCCCCGCCGCGGCTGATCGCGCGGCTGCGCGAGGCGGTCGAGCAGCCGCTCGTGGCCGTGACTTCGCTCGCGGGCTTCGGGAAGACGTCGCTGCTCGTGCAACTGCGCCGCGAACTCCTCGCGCCCGGCGCCGCCGTCGCGTGGCTGACGATCGAGGCCAGCGACGACAGGTCGGTGGTCGCGCCCGCGGTCATCGCGTCGTTGATCACCGCGCTCGGGCTCGAATTGCCCACCCGCGCATACAACCAGGTGGGGCAGGCAGGTGCGGAGTTGTGGGCCGCGAGCGAACTGCTCGTGCAGATGCACGAGCTCGCCCGCCCGACCTGGCTCCTGATCGACGACCTGCACCAGCTCGCCGACCGCGACGCGATCGACTTCATCTACTACCTTGTGACGAACGCGCCGCCGAACTTCCACGTCGTCGTCAGCTCGCGCACCGACCCGCCGTTCCCGGTCGAGGAACTCCGCGCGCACGGGCTCTACACCCAGTTCGTCACTGAGGACCTGCGGTTGCGGCTCGAAGATACGGTCGCCTTCCTGCGCCGGCGGCTCGGCGACGAGGTCGACATCGAGACCTGCGCGCGCCTGCACGAGCGCACCGAAGGCTGGCCGATGGCGCTGCAGATCGTGACTTCGGCGATGGCCCGGCGCAGCGACATCGCCGGTACGGTGGCGAGCCTGTCCGGCGCGACCGGGGACGTGGCGCGCTATTTCTCGCAATTCGTGCTCGAAAGTCTGGACGAACGGGCGGTCGCGATGCTCGTCCGCGCGTCCCTGCTCGAAACCCTGCACCCGGGGCTGTGCGCGGCGCTCGGGGGCGGCATCGACGCGGCGGAGATTCTCGCCCGGCTCGAGCAGCAGACCGGGTTGGTGACGTCCGTCGATGGGGGGGACGTCTATCGCATGCATCCGCTGTTCCGCGAGTACCTCGCCAGTCTCGCCGCGGAGCTGCCGGCCGGCGAGCGCACCGCGCTGCATGCGAAGGCCGCCCAATGGTTCGCCGCGCACGGCATGCTCGAGCACGCCGCCGAGCACGCCTTCCTCGGCGGACTGCGCGCCGAGGCGATGGACTGGATCGAGAAACGCGTGCGCTACCTCGGTGTGCAGGGACGCATCGTCGAGGTGCTCGCGTGGCTGGATCGCCTTCCGCCGGAGGAGATCGCGCGGCGCGAGGGCATCCAGCTCACCGCAGCGTGGGCGTGCGCGCTGTGCTACCGGCCGCAGGACGCGGAACGGCTCACCGACGTGATCCTCGCGCGGCCCGGGGTGACGCCGGAGGTGGTACTGCAGGCGAACATCGTGCGTTCGGCCGCGGCGATCCATTGCGACGACTACCAGCGCGCGCGCGGCTGCATCGACACCTACGACCCCGCGCTCGGTCCCCTTTACTGCAACACGCTCTCCTTTATCGCGATCCACAGCGGTTTTCCCGAGCGCGCGCGCTACTACCAGCAGATCTCCGACGGCCACGGCCGCGTGGCGCGCAGTTTCTACGATTCGATCTATGGCGCGTTCGCAGTCGGGCTGAGCTACCTGATCGAAGGTCAGGCGAAGGAAGCGGCGGCGGTCTTCGGTGCGGCGCTCGAACGCGCCGAAACCACGACGGGATGGCGTTCGATGCCGGCCGCGATCCACGCGGCGGGGCTCGCCGCGGCGAACTGGGAGCTCGGCGCCGAGGACGAAGCGCGCGCGCTGCTCGCGAATCGCCTCGACCTGATCGAGCAGGCTGCGCTACCGGACGCGGTGATCCTCGCCTACCTGACGCTCGCGCGCTACGAGAGCCAGAAGGGCAGCGAAGGCAAAGCCTTCGACGCGCTCAACAGCCTGGCCGCGATCGGCGAACTGCGCGGCCAGCCGCGCCTCGTCGCCGCGAGCCTCGGCGAACAGGTCCGCCAGCACGCGATCCGCAACCGGCTCATGTCGTGCCGGATGCTGATGAATGGGCTGGACGCGATCGTCACCGACCCCGGGCGTGACGATCGCGGGCTCGAGGCGGAATTGCGGCTGATCCGCGAGACCGCGGCGGCGCGCGTCGCCTTGCTCGAACACGACGACAGCGTCGCAGGCGCCGCGCTCGATCAGGCTGCCGAGATCGCGGCACGGCTGCGGCGCGGGCGCGATCAGATCGCATTGCGCATCGTGCGCGCAAGCAGCCTTCGCGACGACGACGAGGGACCGCGTCTGCTCGCCGAAGCGCTGAGCCTCGCGGAATCCTTCGGTCTCGTGCGTGTGCTCGCGGACGACTGGCCGGCGGCACTCGATGTCCTGCCGGAACTCGACCGCTCGGGCTGTGGTGACGCCGCCGGCGTATCTCCCGCCTTCATCGAACGCGTCACCGAGCGCTGCCGCGTCGGCTGGGTGCCCAAGTCCGCTGCACCGAGAACCGCCACCGGCAATCAGCGCCCCGCGCAGCTGTCTGCGCGCGAAATGGAAATCCTCGCCGCGCTTGCCCATGGCCGCACGAACAAGGAAATCGCGAACATCCTCGACGTTGGCCCCGAGACGATCAAGTGGCACATGCGGAACCTGCTGGCCAAGCTCAACGCTGCGAACCGCCGGCATGCCGTCGATCGCGCGCGGCTGCTGGGGATACTGGATTGAACTGCGATGCGCACGCGCACCACGTCGGGGCGGTGCATCAAGAAGCTGCGGAACGTCATGTAATGGGTATGAAATGTCGCGCTCGTCCGACCTGGCCTCATGGATCTGATCTTTCCTGTTGGATGCCCGAGCGCGGCAGTCCCGGCGTCGATCAAGGGTGCTGAGTGTTCGTGCCTTGATGTCAGGGTGAGCGCTTGCGATGTGACGGTAAACTCGATGGCAGGCAGAACAAACCCAAGCTTTCACGAGGGTTTCAGTCAGTAGGAAATAATAGAGTGGGAGTGAGTTTTAGAAAGCCTGACGCCTGAAAACGTCAGGCTTTTTTACTTCTCGCGGTCCGTTCCGGCATCTCGGGAGGAACCCGGTCGAGGGTGACGCCTGATCGTCGGGCGACGCGCGACGTTTGCGAAGGCCGGACTGCGGGGAATTAGCTGTACGGCTGTGCCGGTCGCATCAAGCTCCGTTCAGGTTTGGGTCGCAGCGAGCCGCGCACCGAAACCGAGCAGCAACACTCCGGTGATCCCATCGAGGATGCGGCTGACGCGCGGGCGGGCGAGCAGGGTGCGAGCGCGTTCGACCATGAGCGCGAGCAGGCCCTGCCAGATCGTCGCGATCGCGAAATGCATCGCGGCCATCGCGAGCGACTGTGGCAGCGCCGAGTGGGCCGGGTCGATGAACTGCGGCAGGAAGGCCATGTAGAAGATGATGGGCTTGGGGTTGAGCACGTTCGACAGCAGGCCTTCGCGGAGCGAGGTCGCTGCCGGCACCGCCCGCCGGCTTTGCACCGCAATCTGCATTCCGCGCGCGTGCCACGCAGAGCGCAGGCTCTGGATGCCCAGCCAGGCGAGATAGGCGGCACCGGCAATCTTCATCGCGGCAAACAGCGTTGCCGAACCGAGCAGGATGACCGACAGACCGAGGGCCGAGACGGTGGCGTGCGCGAACAGTCCAAGGCAGATGCCGAGGCTGGTGAGCAGCCCGTCGCGCAGTCCGCCGCGGGCCGCATTGCGGATCACCAGAAGGGAATCGACGCCCGGCGACATGGTGAGCGCGGTGATGGCGACGAGGAAGGGGAGCCAGGAGAAGTGCTCGAACATTTCCACGGTCATGCGAGTGCTCGCGCCAGTACGCCGATGGTCGGCGCCCAGTCCTCGCCGGGTTTTTTCTTGCGCGTAACCAGCGTGAGCTGCGCCGGGGCGAAGACGTTGGCGTTGTGGGTCACGGGCGTGGTAATCAGGTACTGGGCGCGCGTGGCGCGCAGGAAGGTGCCGACGCGGTCGATGTTGGCGACGTCGAGGTGGGCGAAGGGTTCGTCGATGAAGACGAAGCCACCGGGGCGCGCGTCGTCCATCAGCAGCGCGATCAGCAGGATCAGGGACTTCATCACCTGTTGGCCGCCGGAGGCTTCGCCGTCGTTGAGGCCGACGGCGCCCTTGCGGTCGAAGTCGAAGCGGACTTCGAGTCCGGCCTGGCCGAGCGAGAGGTCGTCGTCGCCCAGCGCAGGGGCGGGGCAATCCACGCCGACGCCGGCGAGTTCGCCGAGCGCCTTGAGGTTCTTGCCGTACTGGCGCACGGTGGCACGCAGCTTGGCGATGTAGGCGGAGCGCGCCTCCTCAGTGATTCGGCGGGCGGTCGCGCAATAGCCCAGGCGCTCCTGGGAGTCGCGTTCGCGCTGGACGACGTCCGCCTTGAGGCGTTCCGACAGGGTGATGACGGTCGGGTCCTGGACCCAGTCGCCTTCGTCGAGGCGCGCGCGCAGGCGGTCGCGCTCGCGCCTTGCGGCGGCGGCGTTCTCGTAGCGTTCGGCGAGCAGCGCGATCTCGGCCGGGTCGCGCCAGTGCGCGGGCATGCCGCGACGCAGGGAGCGCAGGCGCTGGATGCGCTGCGCCTGGGCGTGGCGGCGCGGTGCGGCGCCGGTTTCGAGCTCGGTGATGCGGCTGTCGATGGCGCGCAGCTCGCGGTTGCGCCGGTCGATCTCGATGACGACTCCGTTGATGCGGCCGCCGAGTTCGTCCAGAGCGCCCTGCGCGTCGGCTCGCTGTGCGATAGCCGCGGTGAGTGCGGCGCGGGCGGCGGGCAGGGCGGCTTCGGCCTCGGCGTAGGTTTCGGCCTTTGCGGCAAGCAGCTGTGCGGATTGCAGGCCCAGCAGGCGCTGGCGCAGCGTGGTGAGTTCGTCTGCAGCCTTGGCGACGCGGGGGCGCAGGTGCTGGAGCTGGCGATCGAGCCCGGCGATGTCGTCTTCGAGTTGAGTGATGCGCGCCTGGCGGGCGAGTTCGCCGAAATGGAATTCGGCGGGGCGACCCAGGTGGCGCGCGCCGCGTCGCTCGCGATGGTAGGCGTCACGCGTGATCCATTCGAGCTCGCGCGGCAGGTCGCGGGCGGCGTCGACGCTGTCGACGCGGCGGATGCGGTTGAGCAGATCTGCCAGCCAGCGCGGGGCCGGCGCCGAGAAACGCGCGACCTCGGCGAGGCTGCGGGCGACCGCGGGTGGGGCCTCCTCGCGCTCCGGCACCACGAAGTGGCGGAACCGTTCGCGCTCGCCGAGCGCCCACGCGGCATGGCGGTCGGACTCGCGCTCGAGGAGGATGACGTGGCGGTAGGGGCGCAGCACCGCCTCGAGCGCAGCCTGCCAGGTGGCGTCGGTGACCTCGACGATCTCGGCAAGGCCGCAGTGGGCGATGCCTTCGGCGTCCAGCACGGCGCGGAAGCGGGCGACCTCGGGGTCGGACGGCGGCCCGGACCGGCTCTTGGCATTGCGCAGCGAGGTGGTTTTGTCCTCGAATTCGGCGACGAGGGTGCGCTCGCGCGCCTTTAGTTCGCGCAGCGCGGCTTCGGCCGCTTCATGCTGCGCCTCGAGCGCGACGGCATCGGCGCCGTGCTCGGCGGCGAGTTGGGCACGCAGGTTGTCGCGCTCGGTAATGAGCTTTTCGAGATCGCGCACCGTGTCGTGCGCTGTGAGGTGGGTCGCACCGGCGGCGTCGAGTTCGGCGCGCAGCGTGGTGCGCCGGCTTTCCGCTTCCGTCTTTTCGCCCTGCACCGCATCCAGGCGCTGGCGGGCAGCGCGGCGCTCGGTTTGCCTGAGCGCGTATTCGCCACGCTGACGGGCAAGCTCGCCACGCTCGGCAGCGACGTCGCGCGCGAGCTCTGCGGCCTCCAGGCGCGGGACGATCTCGGCCTCGAGCGCGTGCGTTTCGTCCGCGAGCTGCTTCCACTGCAGGTAGTTGTCTGCTTCGAGGCGCCGCCCCTCGGCCTGGGCGCGCAGGCGGTCGAGGTCCAGGCCGAGGTCGGCGAGTTCGCGCTCGGCGCTTTTCTGTTCCTCGCGTGCGGCCTGGTAGTTGTCGAGCACTTCCTTGTCGCCGAAGACGTCGAAGACGAGTTCGAGCAGCGCGCGCGGGGAGTATTCGCACAGCTTGTCGGTGTCGCCCTGCTCGAGCGCGAGCACTTTGGCGATCGCAGGCGTGAGTCCGCCCCAGGCGAGCCGGTTCTGGTAGTCGCGCAGGCCGATCCAGTCTTCGGTCTGCTCCAGCAACTCGATGGGCTGGTCGCCGTCGATGATGGCGTAGTCGCGCGTCCATTCGCCGCCGGCCCGGCGGATGCGGCAGGCGAGGGTGACTTCGTCGTGCAGGCAGGGGAAGAACGGGCGGCGGCCGGACGAGCCCGGCTTGTTCGCGACGACGGCGCGAATCCAGGCAAAGCTGCGTTCGGCGCGGCGCACATAGCGGCGGAAGTCGCGCTTGCCGGAACAGCGCAGCGCGAACAGGGTGCGTAGGGCGTCGAGCAGCGTCGTCTTGCCCGAGCCGTTGGGGCCGACGATAGTGATGATCTGTGCGTCCAGCGGCAGCGTGAACCGGCGCCAGTAGTCCCAGTGGACGAGTTCCAGTTGCTTGATGTGGAACATCAGACGTCTTCCTCTTGGTCATCGACGTCGGGCAGGACTTCGGCCGCCTCGAACGCGTTGGCTGCGGGGACCGCGTGTCCTGCGTTCTTCAGCACGTCGGCGAGTGTGCCGTGGATGATGCGGTCGGCGAGCACGCGATAGTCGAGTGCGACGTCGAGCAGGGGCCCTTCGTACAGCACGCCGTTGCGCCGCTCGATGAAGCCCAGGCGCGCGAGTTTGCCGAGCATGAAGTTCTTGACCTTGGTCTTGCCGCCCAGCAGCGAACCGAAGTCGGCGATGAGCGAGGCTTCCGCGAGTCCGCCGGAAACCGCTTCGCCGTGGACGACCGGCTTGTCGGCGCCGAACATGTCGCCCTGCCCGTCGTCGGCCAGTTCGCGCCGGGTGACCTGGCGCTCGCGCTTGGGCAGGATGATCAACGACCAGATGACGACGAGCAGCGCGATCTCGTCGCGCGTGAGCCCGACGTTGCTCGCCGCGTATTCGCGCCGGGCGCCGAACACCGGCTCGAACATCTCCGGGGTGAGCACGGCGGCAACGTGGCCGGCGTAGGGGTTGTCCTGAAGCTGCAGGCCGACGGCTGCGAGGCGGTGGTCGAGTTCCACGCGGAAGGTCTCGTCGACCAGCGCGCGGCGCACCAACCGGTCGTTGCGCGGGAGCCAGCGGTGGGCGAGCAGGCGCGCGGTGAGGGTCTTGAGTTCGTGTTCCATCAGGCGTCCATGAGGGGGCGCGCGTTCGCGGATTCCGGCGTTGCGGGGGCCTCCGAGCGGGGGATCACCCGGCCGTCGGAGATGGCAGCGATCTCGTCTTCGCCGACTGGTACGAGCGTATCGCCGAAGTGGACATCCACGGGAAGGCGCATGAATTCGCCTACCGGCCCGTCGGCGGGCCCCGCGGACTCGCCGTCGGCCAGCAGAGCCAGCAGCGACAAGCGGTAGGAGGCGGGCGCGAAGCCGCCGCCGGCCACTACGGTGTGCAGCGGGGCGGAGTCGGGCAGGGTGTCCAGCCGCCGCGCAAAGTGTTCGAGGAGGGCGAGATCGTCCTGCTCGGGCGCGGCGTTCACCGCGGCGGCGTCCGGGGGCGGCAATGAGGTGTCGGTCTCTCGGGCGCGGACCTCGTCGGAGAGCACGCCTTCGGCGCGGTCGATGAGCTCGTGGCCGCCCGCGAGCAGCGGCAGCTCGGGCACCACGAGGAGCGCGCCTTCGGCGAAGGCCGCGAAGGCAGCGGCGTCGAGTCCGCGCAGCCAGGCCACCACGTCGGACGAGGAGATGCCCGATGCGCCCAGGGTGACGCGCTGTGCCTCGATCTTGTTGAGTGCGCGTTGGAAACTCGCGTCGGCCCGCGCGAGCCTGGACTGGGCGAGACCGATGCGCTGGGCGATGCGCGCGATTTCGAAGTCGACTTCGGGGTCGGCCAGCAGGCCTTTGAGAATCTCGGTGCCGCGCCCGAGCCAGCGCTCGTTGGCGGAAAGGCGGCGGCGTGCGCCGAGGATCTGGAACTCCGAGCCGGAGGCGATCGCCTCCTCGAAGTGCCAGGTGAGGTCGTTGAGTTTGGAGAGCAGGTGGCCGAGCGCTTCGGGCGTGACGCTGCCGACCGCCTGCAGGCCGGCGAGCTGGGCGGTGAGGAACCCCAGTTCTGCGTCCTCTTCGGCCGAGAAGCGCAGCAGCATGGCGATCGCCGCCACGGCATTGCGGCCGAGGTCAGAGAGGTGGTAATTGCCGTCGTCCGCGTAGGCGAGGAGCTGGTTGTCGCGCAGTCGCTTCAGGACGGTTTCGAGCTTCACCGGGTCGAGGTAGGTGAAGCGCGCGCGCAGGGCGTCGGGCGACCAGCGCGGCGCTTCCGCTTCCTGACCGATTTCGCGCAGCACCAGCAGGCGCAGCATGACCTCCGCCTCGGAGCCGCGGAACAGCGTGATGAAGGCGTCGATCAGCGGTCGCGCCGCGGCGAGCGGCGCGAGGTCGGGCACGTCGTCCGCGGCAACGCCGGGGGCGAGGAAATCGGCAAGCTCAGGCGTCATGCGCGCGCACGGGCAGGGCGCTTACACACCCTGCTTGAGGCTCGCCGCGATGAAGTCGTCCAGGTCGCCGTCGAGCACGGCCTGGGTGTTGCCGACTTCGTAGTTGGTGCGCAGGTCCTTGATGCGCGACTGGTCGAGCACGTAGGAACGGATCTGGTGCCCCCAGCCGATGTCGCTCTTGGAGTCTTCCAGTTTCTGCTGTTCGGTCTGGCGCTTGCGCAGTTCCAGTTCGTACAGGCGGGCCTTCAGCATGGACATCGCTTCGGCCTTGTTCTTGTGCTGGGAGCGGTCGTTCTGGCACTGCACGACGACGCCGGTGGGCTCGTGCGTGATGCGTACCGCGGAGTCCGTCTTGTTGATGTGCTGGCCGCCAGCGCCGGACGCGCGATAAGTGTCGATGCGCAGGTCGGCCGGATTGATGTCGATCTCGATCGAGTCGTCGACTTCCGGATACACGAACACCGACGAGAAGCTGGTGTGGCGGCGCGCGTTGGAGTCGAACGGACTCTTGCGCACGAGGCGGTGGATGCCCGTTTCGGTGCGCAGGAAACCGTAGGCGTATTCACCGCTGACCTTGATCGTGGCGCCCTTGATGCCGGCGACTTCGCCCTCGGACTCTTCCATGAGCTCGACCGCGAAACCCTTGCGCTCGCAGTAGCGCAGGTACATACGCTCGAGCATGCCCGCCCAGTCCTGGGCTTCGGTACCGCCGGCGCCGGCCTGGATTTCGATGAAGCAGGAATTCGGGTCCATCGGATTCGAGAACATCCGGCGGAATTCGAGCGCGTGCACCTTCGCTTCGAGCGGGGCGAGGTCGCCTTCAACGGCGCTCAGGGTGTCCTCGTCGTCCTCGGCCTGAGCGAGTTCGAACAGGTCTTTGAGGTCGGTGGACGACTGCTCGATATCGCGCAGGTTGACGACGATATCGTCGAGTTGACGTTTTTCCTTGCCGAGTTCCTGAGCCTTCTCGGCATTGTTCCAGACGGCCGGGTCTTCCAGCGCGCGGGTTACTTCTTCGAGTTTCGACGCCTTTTCATCGTAGTCAAAGATACCTCCGAAGTTCGCGACCGCGGGCCTGCAGGTCGTCTAGTTTCAGGGCGAGGGCGTTGAGGCGTTCGGCTTCCATGGCGATGCTCCGGGCAATTCTGGGAAACCGATAAGTATACCCCGATCGGATCGCGCCGCGCGCTTGCCAGCAGAAGGCCGTCGCATCCCGTGGCGCAGAATGAAAACGGCGACCCGCGGGTCGCCGTTTCTCATGCCGGATGCGGTGTTCCGATCAGAACTTGTAACCGACGCCAACCATGTAGACCCACGGATCGATCTCGACACTGACCTTGACCTTTCCGAGCACGGGGTGCCGGGCCGTGGCATGACTGTCGATACCGATCCGCCAAACGGCCGCGTTCAGCACGACCCTGTCGGTCAGCATGTAGTCGATGCCGGCATGCAGGGCGAGACCCCAGGAGTCCTCACGATCGAGATGGGAAAAGCCCTGGGCCTTGCGCCCGTCGGTCAGGTCTTCATTGAAGAAGGTCGTGTAGTTGATGCCGGCGCCGACGTACGGCTGCCACTTCGAGCTGGAGTCCATCGGGAAGTACTGCAGCGTAACGGTCGGCGGCAGTTGCTCGATGGTGGCGAGCTTGCCGTTGAGACCTGCGGGCAACCCCTTGACGCTGACGCTGTGCTTGAACGGAGTGGCGGCGAGCAGTTCGACGCCGACGTGGTCGGTCAGCATGTAACCGAACGTCAGGCCGAGTTGGGTATCGTCGCTCACCGTGGCATTGGATCCTGCGATCTTGCCGGTGGCGCTGGACGAGACATCGGACCCGCCCATTTCCGGGGCTACCCGCGCCGCACCTGCGCGGACAACGAAGTCGCCCGCCTTGTAGGCGTGTGCAACGGGGCTTGCAGTGCCCAGGGCGAGCAGGGAGGCGATGACGAGCGATTTTTTCATGAGCTACTCCTCTTGCATGACGCGAATGAATTGTGGGGCATATTACCCACTTCTCAGGCGTGGCTATGTGCGTTGCACAAAAATTTCACTCATGTTTGACGAAAGTCAAAAAAAGTCCATGCTTACAGTGTGGGTTGTATCCATCGAGGGTTGTGGCAGGCGGGCCGTGGGTTTCCGGCCGGTTCCCGCATGGCCGACACCCGTTGCCCGCTGACCCGGTCCTGCCGTTCGTTCTCTGCATGGTGTAACTCTGCCCGGTTTTGCTGCAGTGCGTATACGAAAACGGTGATGCGGATGCCGCCGGAGCGCAGGTCCGCGAGCAGGAGCAATCCGCCGCGGTATGATTGTGCTTCGCCCGAAATGAACGTCCGAGAAAATACACGTGTCCATCGAAGTCATTCGTGCCGATTATCACGACCCGGTTCATGCAAATGCCATTATCGAGCTACTCGACGCCTATGCGCGCGACCCGATGGGGGGCGGCGAGGCGTTGCCGGCCGAGGTAAAGGAAAGGGTCGTGCGCGAGCTCGCACGCCTGCCGCATGCCTTCAGCCTGATCGCCTACGCGGATGGCGTCGCGATTGGGCTGGCGAATTGCTTCGAAGCGTTTTCCACCTTCGCCGCAAGGCCGCTGATCAACATCCACGATTTCGTCGTTCTCGCGGCGTACCGCGGACGTGGTG
This sequence comes from Azoarcus sp. CIB, assembly GCF_001190925.1. Taxonomy (NCBI): domain Bacteria; kingdom Pseudomonadati; phylum Pseudomonadota; class Betaproteobacteria; order Rhodocyclales; family Zoogloeaceae; genus Azoarcus; species Azoarcus sp. CIB. The sequence goes on along the minus strand of NZ_CP011072.1, from coordinate 1,968,311 downwards.
TGAGCCAGCATCTGCTGGAGGCGGTGGAAGCCGCGGCCAGAGACCGGGGATGCTGCAAGATCACGCTGGAGGTGCTCAGCGGGAATGAAGCGGCGCGGGCCGCTTATGCGAAGTTCGGTTTCCGCGATTACACGCTCGATATACGCGCAGGCAGTGCGCTGTTCTGGCAGAAGCCGCTCGGGAATCACCCGGTCCCTATCACCTGAAGCACGATGACGCCGCGCTGGAGTGTTGCGCGAGGCCGTATTCTCAGAGCTCTTTCGGCGCCAGCCGCGCCACATGCCGCAAGGACGGCAGCGCGAAGGCCAGGCCGACGACGATGCCGGCGATGACATCGAACACGACATGCTGACGGGTGGCCATCGTCGACCACACAATTGCCGCGCAGAGTAGGGCGTTTCCCCAGCGCAGCGCCGCCGGCGCCCCTACCGCCCGGGCGATGCGCTCGAGCCACAGCGCCGTGAAAACCGACGAAGCGACATGCAGCGACGGGCAGGCGTTGCCGGCCGCGTCCACATTCTTGATCGCGGCCAGCTGCGGATAAGCCGACCAGTCGATGCCCGCCGCCGGCACCGCGGTCGGAAACAGCCAGTAAATGCTAAGGCAGAACAGGCACAGCGCCGAGATCCACGCGCCGAACCACAGCAGGGGGCGCAGGCTGCCAATGAAGGCGGGCGGCAGCGACACATACACCCACAAGCTTGCGTAGACCGGAAACGCAGCGGCGGTGAAGGGAATCCATTCATCGACGACGAGGCGGGGCATCATCGTCGGCGCCGTCAGCGGATGGCGGAGAACCGTGAAATAGCCCCAGAAGAATAGCACCATGAAAATCATGGTTCCCGCCGCTTTCAGTGGCCAGAGAATGGCGAAACGGGCAGCCAGTTGGCGGAACCAGGCGAGGCGAGGGGCCGCGACCAGCGGCAGGGCGGGGAGTGTCGGCATGGCCGCCGGATAGTATCAAACATCGGCGAAAACACCGGAAATGGCCGACGAATCTATGGTGAAACATTTGATTTCATATAAAATTCGCGCCCTATGAATTCAATTGCACTTATTCGCGAATTTCTCGACGAGCGCCTCGGCGTTGCTTCCGAAAAGGTTGTTTCAGATGCGCAGTTGGTCGACCTCGGCGTCGACTCGCTGATGATGCTCGAACTGTTGTTCGCGTTCGAGGACCGCTTCGGGATCAAGGTCCCGAACGATCTCGAAAATCCGAACAGCGTGGGCGACATGGTGGCGGCCATGGATGGCCTGATCACCGCCGCGAACGCGAGCTGAGTCATGGTCCGGCGTCGGGTTGCGATTACGGGCCTCGGGCTGGTCAGCCCCTACGGCGGCGATCTCGCGGATTTCTTCACCCGGCTGTGCGCCGGCGAATCGGCGATCCGCCACCTGCTCACCGACGACCAGCCGCGGCCCTTGTCGATCCCCTTCGTCGCGTGTCCGGCCTTCGATGCCGATGCCGCGCTCGGCAAACCGCTGGCCGCGATGATGGATCGCTTCGCCCAGCTCGGCATGGCGGCCGCCTTCGACGCATGGGACTCCGCCGGTCTCGCGCGCACTTCCGGCGACGAATCGCGCGACGAGTGGGGCGTGTCCTGGGGCACCGCGCTCGGCGGCACCCTCGCCTATGAAAAGGGCTACCGCGAACTGTGGCAGCGGGGACGCGAACGCCTGTCGCCGCTCTCGGTGCTGCTCGGCATGAACAACGCCGCCAACGCCCACATCTCGATCCAGCTGGGTTTGGGCGGCGTCAGCACCAGCCACACCGTTGCCTGCGCCTCCTCGGCCGTTGCGATCGGCGAAGCCTTCCGGCGCGTCCGCTCGGGCGAGGCGACGATCATGGTTACCGGCGGCTCCGACGTGCCGCAGGCCTACGGCGTCGCGCGCGCCTGGGAAGCCCTGCGCGTCATGGCCCCCGGCGACGCCCAAACCTCGCCCGCTGCCTGCCGCCCCTTCGCCGCCGACCGCCGCGGCCTGGTGCTCGGCGAAGGCGGGGCCGCGCTGGTCCTCGAGGATTGGGATCACGCCCTCGCCCGCGGCGCGACCATCCACGGCGAGATCGTCGGCTATGGCGCGAGCTGCGACCACAGCCACCTCGTGCGTCCCGAAGCTGCCGGCCAGATCCGCGCCCTGCAGGCGGCGCTCGCCGACGCCGGGCTGGCCGCCGACGACATCGACTACATCAACGCCCACGGCACCGCCACCGCCGAAGGCGACCCAGTGGAGATTGCGGCGCTGAAATCCGTGTTCGGCGAGCGCGCGAAGACGCTGCCGGTCAGCGCAACCAAGTCCATGCACGGCCACCTGCTCGGTGCCGCCGGCGCCATCGAGGCGATCGCCTCCGTGCTCGCGCTGCGCGACGACGTCCTGCCGCCCACCGTAAACCTTGCCGACAATCTGGATCCCGCGTGTACCGGCGTCGAACACCTAACCGTCGCCCGTTCAGGCGTGGCGCCGCGCGCTGCACTGTCGAATTCCTTCGCCTTCGGCGGCAGCAACGCAGTCCTCGTCTTCCGCGCCGTGCGCCAGTAAGACCGCGAAGATTTGCCGTTTCGCCGGAGAGCCCATGAACCTGCCGATCGCCAATCTGCCGCTGATCCTCACCGGCACCGCAGGCCTGCTGTGGTTCTCGCGCAAGCCGCTGCGCAATCCCGGCAGCCACGGCTTCTACCGCTTCTTCGCCTGGGAGACGATCCTCGCGCTGACCGTTCTCAACCGGGAATCAACCGGCGATCAGCTGATTTCCGAAACCCTCCTGCAGCTGAGCCTGCTGCCGCTGGTCTTCGGCTTCATCGCCCTGCGCCGTCAGGGTAAGCGCGATGCGGCCCGCCGCGAGGACAGCTCGCTCTACGGCTGGGAAAAAACCACCGAGCTCATTACCGGCGGCGTCTTCGGCCTGATCCGCCACCCGATGTACAGCGCGCTGCTCGCCCTCGACTGGGGCATGTTCTTCCGCGCCGCCAGTTGGCCGGCCTTTGCGCTCGCCCTGTTCGGCAGCGCCTGCGTACTGCTGACCGCGCTGGCCGACGAAAAGGAATGCATCGCCTATTTCGGCCAGGCCTATAGCGACTACATGCGAGGCACGCGCCGTTTCATCCCGTGGCTGTTTTGAACGGGGAATCGTCAATTCGGAGGAGGGGCCGCTCGCACAACGAGGCAGGGCGCCGCGGCGTTCAGGCCGGAATCTGCGCGCGGTCGCTTCATGACAACGTGCAAATGTGATAATTGGGCCAAACGATTCTCGTGATCAGGCCGGACATGACCGAAAAAGTTGCCGCACCCCTCGGTGAGCTCGTGGCGGGTTGCCGCTCGCAGATGGAAAACGACCTCTGCGAGTTGTTCGAGGAACTGGGGCCCGCGCTGACTCAGATGGCGACCGCGCGCGGCAATACCAGCCGCGACCGCGCCGAGAGCAGAGCCGCCGCGTCGCTCAAGCTGGCCCTTCCGACACACTGGGAAAAGGTGGCCGCATCCCTCCGGGCCAATCTCGCGGCGCGCGCCGTGGAAGCTGCGAAGTCGGGCTATGGCCTGGCCGACCAGGAGAACCTGCGTCTGCTGAGCGCCGCGGAGGAATCCGTCCAGCTGGCAATGCGCGAGGTGCTCGATCGCGTGACCCTGGCCTGCCGCGACGAGACCAAGCCGCTGGAGCGGCGAATCAATTACCTCGTCCTGCGCAGGGCCGTGCCGCCCGGTGACAAGACCTTCAATGTGTCGGCGCTGTGGTCCTGCATCGAGGCGGCCTGCGTCGAGGTCACGACCGACACGGGCCCGCTCATCCTGTTGCTGCAATTGATCGGCGACCAGATGGCCATAGAGATGCCGCAACTCTATCGGGTGGTCAACGAGGCGATGATCGAGGCCGACATCCTGCCGTCGCTCAAGCGCAGTTACCGGGACACGATCCCGATTGACGCCCACGAGGTGGCGGAGGAATCCACCAGGGTGGCCAGCGCCCTGGACCGCCTGGTCGAGGCGCGTACCAAGGAGACGGGCGCCAGGGAGATGCCCAAGTCGGGGACTGCCAGCCAGGAGCTGTTCAACTCACTGAAGACTCTGCAGGCGGCGCCATTGGCGGTAGCGCCCGGCACACACACCAACGTCGTGCGCATGGTGCGCGACAGCGGGGCCGCGCGCGACGTGAAGCCGCTTGAGTCCGTGACGCTCGACATCGTCGTCAAGCTGTTCGACCTGATTTTCAGCGATCCCAACGTCTCGGACGGCATCAAGGCGCTGGTGGCCCGCCTGCAGACGACGGTGCTGCAGGCCGCCATGCTCAACCAGCGCTTCTTCGCCGACCGCGGCCACCCCGCGCGGCTCTTCCTCGACAGTCTTTCGGTGGTCGCCGTGCGCTGGGGCAAGGTTGTTAACGCCGAGGACCCGTTTTATCTAAAGCTCTCCGAGCTGGTCGACAAGGTGCAGAGTACCTACGACGGCGACATGGCGGTGTTCGAATCCGCCAACGCCGAGCTGGACGCCTTCCTCTCCGAGTGCGAGGAACGCGACGAACAGCAGAACCGCGCGCTGGCCGACGCGGTGCTCGCCCGCGAGGAGGACATGCGCCTCAAGCGCGAAGCCCAGGCACGGGCCCAGAAGTTGGCGGATGCCTGCATCGCCCGCGTGCTGGTGCCGGAGGCACCGTTGGAGATCGAGGAGTTCCTCCGCAGCTACTGGCGCGACGTCGTGCAGAGCCGCATCTCGCAGGCCGGCGAGGAAGGTGCGCCGACCGCCGAGGCCCTTCAGGTCGCCACCGATTTGCTGTGTTCGGTAACGCCAAAGCATCTGGCGGGGGACCAGCAGCGGCAGGCCGCTTCGCTGCCGGCACTGCTGAGTGAGATCAACGTCGGTTTCGACGAGATTGGTTCGGCGCCCACCGAGCGGAAGGCCTTTCTGGACACGCTGCTTGACCTGCAACTCGCCGCCATGCGGGCGAAAAAATCCGGCGCCGCGAAGGGGGCAAAGGTCGTGAGGGCGCGCCCGCGCAGCGCCGGACCGACCCTGCAGGTCAGCCACGCGACGGACATCGGTGTCCGCGTCCAGGACATCTCGCTTCCGGCCAGCGACGGCCTCGACGGGGGAAACGCACCGGATCGTGCGGACCTCCGCCGCGTGCGTCAGTTGGTGCGAGGCGACTGGGTGGACTTCACCACGGCGGCACAAACTCGCCGTGAGCGCCTAACGTGGATCAACCGGAGCCGCACGCTCTTCCTGTTCAGCAACAGCGCCTCGCCCTGCGCAATATCGATCACGCCCGAAGCGCTGGCCGTGCGACTGAAGAACGGTACGGCGCAGATCGTGAAGCTCGACCGGCCGATCTTCGAGCGAGCCATCCATGGCGCCATCAGGTCGCTTGACCAGCGTCCCTGACGCACGAATTCAGTAGCGGCTTTCGTTCAGAACCATTCACTCAAAGGGCTTGTGCCGGCACAAGAGCTCCCGCCTCGATAGGCAGATATTCCCCATACCCATCCGGCCAAGGGGTAAGAATCTCGAAACCGTCCGCCGTCACCGCCACCATGTGCTCCCACTGCGCCGACAGCGAATGGTCCTTGGTGACCACCGTCCAGCCATCGCCCAGTTCGCGGGTTTCGGGGCGGCCGGCGTTGATCATGGGCTCGATCGTGAAGACCATGCCGGGTTCGAGCGTCAGGCCGGCGCCGGGGCGGCCGTAGTGAAGGACTTGCGGTTCGTCGTGGTACACGTCGCCGATGCCGTGGCCGCAATACTCGCGGACGACGGTAAAGCCTTCGCGGTGGGCGACGGTCTGAATGGCGTGGCCGATGTCGCCGAGCGTGGCCCCGGGGCGGACGGCGAGGATGCCGGCGCGCATGGCTTCGTAGGTGGTCCGGACGAGGCGTCTGGCAAGGACGCCGGGCTTGCCGACGAAGTACATGCGGCTGCTGTCGCCGAACCAGCCGTCCTTGATGACGGCGACGTCGATGTTGAGGATGTCGCCGCTGGTCAGGCGCTTGGCGGACGGGATACCGTGGCAGACGACGTGGTTGGCGGAGGCGCAGATCGTCTTCGGGTAGCCGTGATAGCCGATATTCGCCGGAATGGCCTGCTGCACGTTGACGATGTAGTCGTGGCAGATGCGGTCGAGTTCGTCGGTGGTGACGCCGGGCCGGACGTGTTCTCCGATCATGCGAAGGACGTCGGCGGCCAGCGCGCCGGCGCGGCGGGACATGTCGATCTCAGCCTGCGAGCGGATCGGGACCTGCTGCTTCTTTGCCATCAGGCCACCTTGCTCAGGTTCGTCAGCGGAGAGGGCGCTTCGGGTACGCCGTGCGCCTCTTCCTCCTGGATCAGAATCTGGCAGATTTCGCTGTAGCGCAGCGTCGGATTGAGCTCCGCGAGCATGCCGACGCGCAGCCAATGTTCGGCCTGGCTGTTGATGGAGCGGCTGAGCGCGCCGCTCGTCCGGCGCAGGGCTTCATGCATCTGCTCCGAGATCTTGACGATTCCCACAAGGTCACCCTATGTACGGTCTGTATATGAGCAACTGGACAAGAAATTCCTAGCAGTGTCAACTCGAAGGGGATAGATAAATCCACCATTTATGCCGCAGAACTCGGAAACTTTATTCCCATTTTTTGGACGCAATAATTAGAGTCAAACAAGGTGGGAACTAATCCTCCGAGTAAAGGGGTCGCCTAAAACTCGAGGACGCAATATTCCATGTCGGAGTACGAAGGTGCGCCCGAGACAAAATCTAGTAGGTGAATCAGAAAAGGGCTAACTGCTATTGCTGCGCGTGACTTGCGCATGGGTGCGCTTCGGCAGCAGAACCCCGTGCCTCCGGACCGGGAACTTCGTGAGATTTCCCTCCGAGTCCTAGAAGGCATCCTCCCAGCACAGTTTCAGCATCTCAAAAGCGTGTGATACTTCTACCTCGCTAAGGCGCGCTCGCGCCGGAAGGTACGCTAGAATCCCGGGCACCGCCACTTGCCGAGATCCGGTTGTCAGCCATAAGGCGGTCTCCGCGTGCAGTTGTTGTGCGTGGAAAACGATGGCGTGACGTAAATTCCGAGGGCTCATCCTGCCGAATCGCGCCGCTGCATCCGACAGCCCCAAACTGCCCGCATATTCGCCAGCACCCATGAGCGCCCGATTTATTAATTTCGTGACATCCTTCACCGCAACCATTCGCTCACCAGGCGTCGACGTTATCGTCGCCCCCTGGAACCCAGGCTCAGGAAAGGTATTTCTAATCCAGAGATCTGGCAGGCTCCTTAACGTCGCGAGTAATGGCGGAAAGAGATAAATGTGCTCTTGGCGTTTGCGGATAAAAAGACAGGGTGGGTGTTCGTCCCAGAGCAGATCACCAATCCTTAATGCATTGATCTCCTTGATTGTCAGGTTCCCATAATAGAGCAACTCGACGGCCAGACGCTCGCCCAATTCTCCGGTATCCCCTTCCCGGCAATTCAATGCGCGGCGCAATAGCAGCCAGTCTTCAAGAGAAATCTTCTGCGTAGTTGATACCAAGCTCACACCACACGCCAAAGACCCAGGGTTGATTGTTCCACCTTTTGTAAGCTGGGAGAGACGGCGCCCCACATTGCAGTAGCCCATGTCCCCTAGCCAGTTGCACATGCGTTTCAATATCCGCAACATGCTTAAGCGAGATTGAGCTGTTAGGGGGCCGTGCGCTGGACGCCACTCATCGTGGCGTCGGGACCTTACTAATGGAGACACCCAGTACTCCTCCGGGCACGGATCGCATAGAAAGGCACTGAATGCATCAAAATCGTCGGCATTTAATGATGACAATGAGGTGTTTCGCGAAACGAGCGCCCAATTAATTAATCGCTCGACTGCCCATCGATAGATCGGGTGCGCCGGGGTGTCCTCGTACTGATTTAACCAAAGTAGTACGGCCTCAATGTCCGTATCGACACGAAGCAGGCACTTCTCACGCGGGAGTCGGTGCGTGCCCTGGCGCCCGTCAAGTTCCGTAGGGACGCATAGGCGCTCCAGAGGAGTGATTTGGACCATGAAATCACGTCATTTCGCTAGAAAACCTAAGCTGGTCCACTGAGCGCAGCAGTTCTCGTTGCCGTCGGGCCGACTATGCATGCGGACAACGGCAAGTACCTGCTCTCGGCATGCCTCGTCGGCCAAACGGATACAGGTGACTAAAGATGGCCACGCGAGAATGCGTGGGCTGAGTTTTACCCGAAACATACCCACTAGCTCTCGAAATCTCACTTCTCTAGCCTTCTCGTCCAAGTCCGCCAACGCCGCAGATTCCGTAGCCCATTCAATCGCGACTTGAAAACAAGCCGCGAAGGACATCGAAGCAAAGCTTCCCCAGGCCTTGGTGGTGACGCCGGTCTGTCCTGGCCAGTTAAGAACTGACGTTCGGAGGCAAAGGCCGCGATGCGGTTCCCTTAGCAAGTCTGGCTCCTCAAAATGGTGTCGCCAAAGGAGAAAGCCAAATGCCAACGGGCAGATTTCACTGGTGGGATACATCTCCAATGAATCCCAATTAATCGTTAAGCGCTCCAGCGCACCAGCCACGCATCTCCGATGTCTGCGCAACAGACTCCTCATAAGATGCCGACGCAAAGAACGGAAAAGATGCGTACGCCGTACCCGTTCGTTACCCGAGTCATCGGAGTTAGGCAAGGCAATTACGGAAACCTCCGCAGGGGGGACGCGATGGACGTGTAGCGCGATTCGAGAGTGATCGACTGCCAATGAGCCCTTTACCTCAATGGGGTGTAAACGAGTAAGGATGCAAAATATTGCGCGGCTGCGCTCGCCTTGCAATAGTGCACGATCATCGCCCCAGTGCCAGTCACGAAGAGTGGGCCACGACACCAGGGGCGAACCGATTTGTAAGAGCCACCGAAACAGCGCGGCGTACGGCTCAAAGTAGCTGTTGTCTTGTGAAGAATGGTTTCCGGCAAGAATTGAAAAGGGCCGATCACCGTAAAACGACTGGCACAGGGGGCACTTGAACGGGACTGCCATGGATAAATAAGTGAGAGCATAACGCGCTGTCGGTGCGCCGCATGCGTGACACACAGAGTAAAGAGGTTCGCGGTGAATCGGGCACTCAAGCAAACCGTCTATCTGGCAGAAAATCGACTGATAGCCCTCGGAGAGACACGAGCGACAATACCTAATGTGTGAATCGGATGCCAGTACCGTCGCCCATCGACTAGAAACGACGTCCAGCCCCCGCGCGCGCATCCTTTCTCCTAAATTGTCCGTCGCTGAAGTCATCCACTCCGGCGCCAATAAAGTTCGTCCATGTACACGAGGAACAGCGTTAAGAACGAGTCGTTTTCCCCACAGGGCCTGACAGAGTTGAGTCGGATTAAGAACATTCGCTTCCGCTATCTTCCACAATAGTGTGAGAGGCCCCTCGTACGGATAGGACCACCGGGCACGCCATACAAAGTGTTCAACAATGCGAACATCAGTGGGACGTTTGAAATCGTCTGGCTCAAAGAACACAGGATCCGCGTTAAGCTATGGATGAAATATAATCTGACTCTGCAACCGCCATGGTCCAAATATTTTGGTCCGGGATTTTTCCTCCATGTTCCATATTCCAGTGCAGGTAAAGATAATTTCTGACCGCGCTCGCCATCCATAGCATTCCAACTTCTGGCTGCCCCCCTTTCTTGCCTGCTGCTGCAACAAACGCTGACCAACAGTCGGCTGCCTCATTTTGTAAGCGCCACCCCTCAAAATACTCTTTGGGACGAAAGAAATTGCTGTAACTAATTCCGCTACGCGCAGGGTGTTCTGACACATTCGGATCGTCGTACATCTCAAATAATGCCGTAGCATCTTCAATCGATCCAATTCCCTTAAATTGATTAACTCTTAGCATGAAGCGAGCGACAAGATCCATGCGTTCCGCCCCTAATAGACTTTCTCGAATCGCTCGGAACAACGGTTGCGCGAAGGAGACAGTGATTAGGCGAATTTCGTACGGAGGACGCTGCAAATCATTCGATAGGTCGCGAAGAAACGTCCATTGCTCTTCATGCCAGCTCTGCGCCTCATCTACGAAAAGTAAAAGGCAGTCGCTACCGGTATCTTGTACGTCTGCGATCCACATTCGAAGTAACCGGGCACGACGTTCGACTGCTGTTCGACCGATAGTCGCTCCGGTATGTCCGCAGTCTGACAGGAGGTCCGTATAGAAGCTTACTTCACTACTACGATCGTGGTGTTTGGCCACCACCGAGCAAACTGCAACTTTGAAGTTGCTATGAAATTGCTTTATTAGGGCATCGATCGCATATGTCTTCCCAAACCGGTAATCCGCAATAAACGCAACTCCTGATTCGCGGTGTACGACGGCTTGAGAAATGATTTTGTATACGTTTCTGATCGATAATGTTGGAAACTTGGCACGATCAAGTACGATCGGATGTCTCTCGAAAGCTGTTTCGCGAGCTCCGCTTCGCAGCAGGAAGGGGGACTCCTGAAGCGGCAGCCTCTCCTCCCCCGCCGGCCCCGTCACAGATAGATCATTCGTCATAATGTGGCACTCCTAATGCAAAGTTTTCCAATCCGGGATCTTCATGCTTGAAGGAAGTGGACGAGCGGGACTTCCCTCGAGATCCGCTGTTTCAGTACGCCGAGGCTCCTTGACGGTGGGGATTGGAAGACCAGACACGTTTGAAGCGTTTGCAAGCTTAGTGCCCGAGCGAGAGACAGCGGCAGGTCGCTTGAGCCCTTCCTTGTACGTCTTGCTCGCGTAATACTCCAGAAGCTTTTGGACCGGGTCATCACCCGATCCTAAGCAGATCTCCTTTGAATCGCAGAGAAGGTTTATTTGCTTCCGCATTTCTCGTGTGTGCGGTGTTCGGCCCCATCCCCCTTGAGCCCGTAACGACCCCAGCTCGACGCCCGACTCAAGGTAGGCATGTACGACGCGCATATCCTCCTCCCTGATGTGAATACGGAGCGACCTACCGACAAGTCCAAATGAGGACGAAAGCACTGGACTCGTATAGTGAACTTTGTCGATTTGGATATATGGACGTCGTCCTTCCTTCACGTTCCCACGAACCGACTTCGTTTCGACGACGATGCCGAACTCGGGACACCCGATTGTTGGTGGTGGTAACGGTCGCGGAAGAAAACTCGGGATTAGAGTCAGATGGTTGCGAAGTACCTGCAGAGGCGACTGACCACCCAAGCCTCTATTCGGGGTTGCGTTATAATTCGCCAAAATTACATCCGTGAGATCAATGAGTTCTTCCCATCTAATCACGTGCTTAACGGCTTCCGCCGCGGGATTCTTCGGCCTCAGAGGATCTTGTGAGTTTGATCCTGTAGATGACGGTAATCGTTGAAAACCGTAGATTTCGAGGGTCTTAAAGACACGTTCCACCGCATGATTGTGTTCCCATGCGCCGAGCTTACCGTAAGTAATGACGCAGCCCATGCGCCGTCTGGCTTTCTCAGAAATTCGATTCGACAAATGCGCTTGCGCATTGTCGCACTTCAGAAGCGCAGGAAAGCATCCTAGTAGTTCGGGGATAACGCCGCAGGGAAAACCCGCGCCTTCTATATATGTCATTCCAGGAATGCTTAGTGGCCTTGGCGCCCACGGAGTTTCTATAAAGCGAAATGCTTCTTCAATAACTGCAGACGAAACCTCAGTTCGTATCCCCACGCAGTAACCGAGAATCGTGCGACTGAGATAATCGACAATACAGTCTATCCAGAGCCGTTCAATTGCAATAGCCTGCGGACCCGCGGGCCCATCGATCACAACACACGCGATGCAGTGCTCTTCATGAGCGTCAAAGCCAGCCACGTCGTAGGGCGCCAGCGCTTGGGGGAAGCTCGCTTCTCCTGTGGCTACATTTAATCGATGTGCGGCACGCGTGCCATACCTTGCTTCTAACGCAGAACGCTGAGTACGCGTCATTTCCCTCACATACCGCTCGATTGATTTTCTGGCTAGCGATTTTGAGTTCAGCGGGTACTCATCCTCTCGGACGCCAGCCGATTTGCACCATCCAGCAAAATCCTTGGTCAGTTGCCGGATGGATTTTTTCGACTCATTGATCTTGTCTTCACTTTCATTTTTTGTGATTACTTCATTAAGTTTAGTGGTGATTTCACAATGATCGAGGAGAAATTTTGAAAAGGCGCCGGAAAAACCAGTCACCGCTCCGGCAGGACCCGCCGGAAGTGGAGCCTCGCGGACGTAGGGTGCAACACGCAAAAATTTTATGAGCGCTTGCCACCCGACCAGTTGTCCGTCCGAGCTGACTTCGGTGCACCGGTTTAGCTGCCTAATAATTTCGTCCTCGGAGTAACCCGAGGCCTTACTTATCGCACTAAGCTTCCCCGTCTTAATGTAGTCTTTAATCGCCTCTCGAAGGCGTACGAAACGGCCTCGCTCGTCATCTTGAAGCGCGTCCTCGTCAACTGCCCGCCAGCGGCTGGTGTCCGCGTAATCCGGGGGTAGGGTCCCATAAGTGAAGTGACAAATCTTACGACTCATGTTGACTTCCTTCTTCAACGAGGGTATTCGCCGTCAAAGCAGAGTACTCGAGATCAGCTTTAAAAATACCGTTTTGTATTCCCCTGAATGCGGCCGCAATATAGGTAGCTTGACTAGCGCCCTCCCCGAGGGCTCGAATTTCGGCGAAGGTTACACCTCCGCGCGCGTGGATGATCGAGCCCAAAGCAAGGGTCTCTGCGTGCAGCGAGCGTCCTCGCGTCGCCGCCAACCAAGCAATTATGCGCATCCAGTTTGCAATTTTTTGTGGCCGATCTAAGATTTCGAGCTCTGTGTATCGTCGATAATTTACATCGGCCCTCTCTGCTGCCTCGACTTTTTCCCGCCACTCCTGGCGGGCCGCGTTACTGAGTTTCTGCAACGACATGGATGACCGCACTTCTCGATATTCCGTTCGACCGTTTCTGAGTGTCACAAGGGCATCGAAATTTGTTTTGAATGGAGCGGTAGCAACGATAATTGTATGCGTGCACGGTTTATAGTCGGCGTGCGCGATCGAGACATCAGACTCGACGTACAGAAAATGTGCCCACTGCAAATCACCCCTGAGCACGTAGTCTTGGTCGCTCTTAGGACTGTACGCGTAATAGATTTTGGACTGAGCAGCATTCATTATTGAATGCGATACGACGAGTTTATTCCGCGATTTCGTGCCAAGTCTTCCGCTTGACGTCGAGTTTGGTGTATTAGCCACAATTCCTCCGCATAGGATCTGACAGAGATTTCGTACCCTGCACTAACGGCCAACCTGAGCATCGAAAGCGGCAATCTCCATTTGCCACGCTTCAACATGGCTCAGAAGCGGATTTTTTCAAATAGAGCGACCGAAGTATCGGGTACGATAAAATCGTTGATTTCGCACGAAACCGTAAATCAGATAGATCAGTCACCACCTACCCGACAAGGTGCCGATCGGGGGGATAGGGATGAGAATCAGACATTTTCATGGAAGGGAGAGGTGAAAGCTCGGAAACCGAACGTCGATTTGAACGAGACTGATCGTGTATTTAGTACATTTGGTCCTGTTACGTCGTGTTGCAAATGGTTCTTTGGCGATCAACGCCGATGCGGTGAGCGGCTTCGCCGGCTAGCAGGGTGATGCAGAACCCAGTGAACGATTCTGCGAGCGGTTTGTCATAGTTTGGTCTCCGTAACCCTTGTCCTGACACGATGCGCGGCCAACTCGATCCTCAATCTTCGATGTTCCACTACTTCTCGCCGGAGTCGCGGGTTCCGGCCGATCATCCGCTGCGGAAGGTCAAGCAGCTGGCCGATCGGGCGCTGGGCGCGATTTCGAGCGAGCTGGATGCGCAGTATTCGAAGGTCGGGCGGCCATCGATTGCACCGGAGCGGTTATTGAAGGGGCAATTGCTGATCGCGCTGTATTCGGTCCGCTCCGATCGACAGTTCTGCGAGCAGCTCGACTACAACATTCTCTTTCGCTGGTTCCTCGACATGGACCTCGAGAGCGCCGGACTGGACCAATCCAATTTCAGCCGCCTGCGCGAACGCCTGGTCGATACCGATATTGCCCGCCGCTTCTTCGATGAGGTGGTGAGCCTTGCGCGGCGACAGCAATTGCTGTCGTCCGATCACTGCACTGTCGAGGGGACGCTGATCGAGGCCTGGGCATCGTTCAAGAGTTTCAAGCGCAAGGATGGCGAGCCGCCCAAGGACGGGGGAGACGGCACCGGGATGGCCTATTTCAAGGGTGAAAAGCGCTCGAATGCCACTCATCAGAGCACGACCGATCCAGACTCCCGCCTCATGAGAAAGGGCAACGGCCAGCCCGCCAAGCTCAGCTACGGCGGGCATGTGCTCATGGAGAACCGCAACGGGTTGTGCGTTGACATTCTCGTGACCGAATCGACGCAGGCCGAACACCGCGCTGCCCGATCGCTGCTCACGCGAGCCCGCCGTCGTCGCATCCATCCCAAGACGCTGGGTGCCGACAAGGGCTATCACGTGAAGGATTTCGTCGCGCACTTGCGCGAACATCGCATTCGCCCTCATATCGCGAGAATTGACGATCGCAAGACGCCGGGTCTCGATAGCCGCACGACCAGTACCGAGGGCTATCGAATCAGCCAGCGAAAACGAAAACGCGTGGAGGAAATCTTCGGTTGATTGAAGACGGTTGGGGGAATGCGCAAGACACGATTTGTAGGGCAGGCAAAAACGCAGATGGCGGCCTTCATACCGGGAGCGGCCTACAACCTTCTGAGAATCGCGAGATTGACCGACGCGGAGGTGACGGCGTGAGCCCTGCCGCAGAAGGGGGCCTCGCGGCGAACACGAACGACCTCTTCGGCAATTCGAAGTGGATTGAAAATCCAATTCTGTCGCGGAAGTCGTCGTGATCATCAATGCCAGCACCGGTCAGGTCGCGGGATCGTCCGTTTTTGCATCACCCTGCTAGAACAGGAGCACCGAAGGCGGGGGTTGTCGGAACGCCGGGCATGTGCGCTCAGGGGTGCGCTTTGAGTTCAGAATGCAGTTTAGAGATGTGCTCGAACTTTCCGCGGGGGCCTTTCGGAAGTTCTTTCACAACTCGTCCACAGGGTTCCACCAGGGAACCGTGGGCCATTCATTCGTGAACGCGGCAAATGCTGGATGCAGCAATTCAGTTCATTTGAACGACAAGACGAGCTTCACTCGCTCCCGGCGCGACACATAACTTATGTAAGATTAGTGTGACTTCGCCCTGAATTAAGAAATTTGAGCGGCAAATGGTGTATTAGATATCTATGGCACCATTTTAGTTATTTCTTGTTGCCACACCGAAAATGTCGCTCTAAGCTACTAATCGTGGCCAGTGATGCTCACGTTGAGAGCGCGAGAAATGAGATATAAGTGACTTGAGTCCGTGTGCGGAGGCGGACGTTCGCGAGTGCGCGAAGGAGGTTCGCGGTAAGTTCAAGAGAGTAGGAAGTCTTGAGGATGATCTATTTTATTGGTGACGTACACGGGCACTTCGATCACGTGATCGAGATTGTGCGGCGTGACATGCCTGCTGCGATTATTTTTCTCGGCGATCTCGATTGCTCGCGGCCGCTGCACGAGATTGTCGCGCCGATTCATGATCTCAGTGAAGTTTGGTGGATTCCGGGCAATCACGACGCGGATCGCGATCAGGCTTCCCGGAATCTGTTTGACAGCGAGTTCGCCGATCGAAATCTACATGGGCGCGTCGCTGTGATCGACGGCCTGCGCGTTGGCGGTCTGGGCGGCGTGTTCCGCGGCGACATCTGGTATCCGACCGGGGGCAACATCCGACACGAAAGCCATGACGAATACATTGCGTGGCTGACGAGACAGCAACCAACTCGGCTACGAGCCTCCGTTCCCTTGAGCGGTAAAGCGCGAAAACATCGCACGTCGATCTTCCACTCCGACTACGTGCGCCTGGCTAAACAGCAGGCCGACATCCTGGTGACGCACGAGGCGCCGAGTTGCCATCCGAACGGGTTCGCGGTAATTGACGAGCTCGCGCGCTCGATGGCCGTAAAAAAGACGTTCCACGGTCATCAACACGACAACCTCGACTATCAGCAACACAGGACCGCGCTCGGCTTTCAGGCTTTTGGCGTCGGCTTCTGCGGCATCGCCGATCAGGACGGCAACGTCATTCGGGCCGGCGACTACGACGAAGCTCGGCGGCGTTGAGAGCTACCGACGCTCGCTCAACTGCTTTCGCAGTGCACGCCTGATGCCCCGCCGTTGCAAGAGATTGACTGGAGGCCAGATTTCGGCAACGAAAAACTGAGTGACGAATCATGACTGACGACTTACGCAAACCGGAGCGGGGGGGCGAATGAGGCTCTACATCGCTTCCGATATTCATCTCGAATTCGGCGAAAGGTGGATGCCTTCCGATCTCGACTACGACGTGCTCGTGCTAGCCGGAGACGTGCACAGCAGCACCAAGGGATTCAAGCTCTTTCGGGGCTGGATGGGCCGTTGGATGATCTATGTCGCGGGTAACCACGAGTTCTACGGCCGGAACATGCCCGCGACGGTGCGTCAGTTGCAGGGCTTGGGTGCGGAAGCTGAGCGCGATGGCAGCTTCTTCCTGGAGAAATCCTCGACCGTCATCGACGGGGTGCGCTTTCTCGGCACGACACTCTGGACCGACTTCGAGCTCTTCGGCGCCGATCGGCGCAGCGAAGCGATGGACGCGGCCGAAGGTCAGATGACTGATTACTTCAAGATCGTCATCCTGAAAGACGGCCCGACGGCAGTCTTGCTGGCACCCTCCGACACCCGGCGGCTCCACGCATACGCCCGCGATTGGCTCGCGCACGAGCTCGCGCGTCCACACGACGGCCCGACGGTGGTCGTCACGCATCACGCTCCATCGATGCAGTCGATCGCGCAGCGCTTCCGGGACGACCTGGTTACTGCCGCATATGCGTCGAACCTTGAAGCGCTGATCCAGGAGCATCAGCCGGCGCTGTGGATCCATGGCCATACGCATGTGGCCTGTGATTACAACATCGGTTCGACACGGATTCTGGCGAACCCGAAAGGTTATCCCAGCGAGCTTGCAACTGGCTTCCGGCAAAATCTAATCGTACAGGTTTGATCATGCTGATCTACGTTGACACCGAGTTCACCGCTTTCGAGCAGCCGCGGCTGATCTCGATCGGGCTCGTCGCTGAGGATGGGTACCACTGGCTCTACAGCGAAATCGACGGTGCGCATTGGTACAAGTACGCCTCCGAGTTTGTCCTGGCCGACGTGGTGCCGCGGATGAACTCACCGCACTACGGTGAGGAACCCGCACAGGCGGCAGCGCGCATTCGCGAGTGGGCGACGAAGCTGCCGGAGGAGGGCGTCATTGCCTGTGACAGCGATTACGACTGGACTCTGCTGCGGAAGCTGATGTTGGAAAACGGCGGCTGGCCGGCACAGTTTGCGGATTACTGCTGTCCGATCGCGCCGACGCCTCAGATGCAGGCCGACCAAGAGTACTTTTTCGCGCAGTACGCGCTGATGCGGCATCACGCGCTGCACGACGCTCGAGCACTGCGCTATGCACATGCGGCTGCGAAAGCCGCGGCGGCTGCAGGCTTGGGATAATATCGGGTGAGCCGAAATGAAAAAGGAACTCGACGAACTGCTGCGCAACCGCTATCTGGCGCTCTTCCGCGATTGCCGAGTGCGTGAAGCCGCAGAATGGGGTTTCAGCGGTTGCGGTGATGGCTGGTTCGAGTTGATCGATTGTCTGTCCGGCCTGATCCAGCGCCACGCTGACGACACCGGCCTCGACGTGACCGCAATCCAGGTAAAGGAGAAGTTCGGCGCCTTGCGCTTTTACACAAGCGGCGGCGACGAGTACATCGCCGGCCTGGTTTCGATCGCCGGTCGGATCTCGGAGTCGGTGTGTGAAGAATGCGGCGCTCGAGGCTACCTGAGCGGCAATGGTTGGATGAACGTGCGATGTGAGGCTCACGGTGGCATCCCGCATCCGCCACCGCGGGTGCCGACTCATGCGAGCTACGTCATCGGGTCGAAAGGCGTTCGTGTTTTCGATGACAACGGTTTGATCGTAACCGGCCAGCCGCGTCCCGAGCCAGCGTTCCATCTGCCGGAAATCCGGACCGAGCGCTTTCGCCCGCTTGCCGCTGCACTCGAGCAGGTTCTCGACATCGACATCCGCCGCAACGGGATGCCGATGGTGTTGATTGACGACGTGACTGAGACCGAAACCCTTGCCTTCTGCTGGCACGGTGGCGACGACGAAGGCCGTGCGGAAGCGTATTTCCGGCTTGTAGAAGTGTTCTCTGCGAGAGTGTAGTGATCCTCTTCCTCGACTTCGACTGCGTATTGCATCCGTGCTTTCCACTTCCGGATTTGCTGGATGCGGAGAACGCCTACTTTTCGTCCTGGCCGCGGCTGCTGGCGGTGCTCGAGGAGTTCCCTCACGTTGCCGTCGTGGTGTCGTCGTCGTGGCGCTCGATTACGCCGGAGCGATGGGCTGCGGAAGTGCCGGAGTCGCTGAAGGCTCGCATCACCGGTCGCACGCCCGAAATCAAGCGGCCGGTGCGGCGGCAGTACCCTGCTGACTACCAGCCTGAGCCTATGCGGTTTCTTGAGATTCAGCAGCATCTGAAATCTACTCGGCAGCTCGATCGGCCGTGGGTCGCGTTGGATGACGATCCGCGACTCTTTCCTGCGGACTGCCAAAACCTAATCTTGTGCCGTGAAGGGTTCGGGGAGGACGAGGCGGCGGCCCTGCGGGCGCGGTTCAGTGCGCCGCGCGTACCTGTCGGGCAGTAACCTATCCACAAAAACTGGGGATAAGCCGATGCGGACCAAGCCAAACACCAAGACCGACGCGCGTTCTAGCGGTTGCTGCTTTTTCGAGCAACTAACGCAAAGCTTTTGGCTGGGGGAATGCCTGCTGCACTTCTTCGCCTGCGCCTTGGGGCGTGGGTGAGATCAGGAAGATTTCCATCTGATTTCCATCTGATTTCAGTGTGAAGTCAACGTGAGATCACGACCCATCCAGACCTCGTTGCCGCGGCTGCACATCCTGTCGGACCTGCACCTCGAGACAGGGCTGTACAAGATTCCCGACGATCTGGAGTTCGACATCCTGGTTGCTGCCGGTGACATCGGGCCGCCGGCCGTGTCAGTGCCGTGGCTCGCGGCGGTCGGTAAGCCAGTTGTGTACGTACTCGGGAACCACGAGCACTGGGATACCGACTACGGTGAGGCACACGATGAGGCCCGGCGCCTGGCTGTTGGCACGCAGGTTCATGTACTCGAGCGGAATGCAGTCGAGATCCAGGGCGTGCGGTTTCTTGGATGTACGCTTTGGGCGGATCTCGGAGGCGGGAATAAGCTGATTGCCGGCCGCGCGAGAATCCGCGATTACGACAAAATCCGTATTGATCGCTGGTTGCGCGCGAGCAACAACGTCGATCGGTTGCGCAAGATCTGCGATGAAACGGGCTGCGCCGACCGTGCCGAGCACGTCGAGCGGTCGCGTCAATTCTGTAGCTTCGTATACATGGCCGAGCACGTGAGCGCGATGGCCTGGTTGCAACGAATGCTACGCAAACGGTCGGCGCTTCCAACGGTCGTCGTTACACATCACTCGCCAACGTACTCGTCACTGCTGCAGTTCGGGCTCGCTCCCGGCTACTTAGAACGACGGTGGCCCCGATTCGGACAGAGTAGTCGCGAAACGGTGACCCGAATCGGTTTGTACGCGTCAGATCACGGCGAAGTCCTGCGCCGGTTACGCAATCGAGTGAATCTCTGGGTGCATGGACACTTGCACGCCGGGATGGATTTCGACAGCGACGGCGTGCGGGTGATCTGCAATCCTCGCGGGTATGCGTTGCCGTTGCTAGTCGATGCTGACGTCGCAATGTTCCGGATGCTGGGCTACAGCGAAGCGGCGTCACTGGAACGGATCGCTGCAGATCGTATGGATTTCGAGGCCCACCCGAACCGTGGTGAAGGAATCGGGTTTCGTGAGCGATTGGTTGTGCGGCCTGGCGAGCGGTTCCCGAGGCCTCGCAGAGCGCTGTGGCGGCGGCAGAGGGCGGAAAATTCGCGATGAGGTTTTCTGCAGCCGCGTCTGTCACTGAACCTTTGCGCGGTAATGTCAAGTTTGCGACGTATTGCAGACATTGAAGTGAGAGTAGGGAAGGGCTGGCACCGGCCCAGATGAGACGAGCAACCGCGAAAATTGGACGGGCACGAATGGCGGAGAGGCGATCGGGAACCGGTCGCTCGGCGGTGTTGGCCGTCGGTCAAATGGTCGACATAAGCTGACGTTGAGGATGTGCTCCAGATCGGTCGGCAATGGTGCCGGTTACTTGCTGCTCGCTTCAAAATCAGGCTGAGCGGAGGCTTCTGAATTCGGCGTCATTAGTCATCGCACTCTATCCTGGAGACAGCTATGCGTATTGATGAAATGATCGCAGCAGTTCAGCAAGAGCTCGGCGTCGATGTTGACGGTAAGGCTGGTCCCCAGACCTGGGGGGCGATCTATGAGCGCATCGTCAAGAAGAACATTAATGGTCAGAAGCCAGCGGAGGCTATTGCGCCCACGGATAGCCGTAGCGAGAAGGTAATCGCCAGACTTTTGCCAGAGGTACAGCCAATCGCTCGTGCACTGGTTCAGAAGGCGTCGGCCGTTGGCATTACCATCAAGATCATCAGCGGACTGAGAACTTATTCGGAACAAGATGCACTGTATGCGCAAGGACGGACTGCCCTTGGGGATGTCGTTACGAACGCTCGAGGGGGATATTCCAATCACAACTTTGGCATTGCATTTGATGTTGGAGTGTTCGAGGGAAATAAGTACTTGCCAGATTCCCCGAAGTACAAAGCTGTTGGCGCATTGGGAATGGATTTGGGTCTTGAGTGGGGCGGAAAGTGGAAAACCATTGTTGATCAGCCCCACTTTCAATTACGGCCGACCTGGGCGTCGGATCTCACGGAGAGGCAGATGCTGGCGGAACTGCGTTCTCGAAAGGATATTGGACAACCTGTCTATGCCTAATATAGCAATGGCCAACCTGTCTTCCCAGCGGTCTGCCTTCAGTGTCCGGTGAAATGAAGTGTTCTTGAGCGTCCGCTTCACCGATCTGGCAATTGCCGCTTAGAGTGTTGAGGTTGTGCAAAAAACGTCGTTAGCAAGCCACCAATCGTCCACTTTGGGGAACTTAAACCTCTCGGTCACGCAAGAAGCTCAACTGATTGCGATTCCGCAATTCGAGGATTGCGGGGATGGTTAGATATGTGACTTCTCAGAAAGCTGCGGAGTGTTACATTGTTGAATATATAACTTGTCGCAACTTTCTCGCTGAGAATATATATCTCAAGGAGGGCGTATGAAAGTGACTTTTGTTCGTAGAAACGACCGAATTGACGGTCTAGCAATTCGAGAGGATGCGCCTTCGCGTGAAGTGCACGCTGCGCCGACTATTCGAGGGCAGCAATCAATCTCTGAACACCATGAAATACAAATTGAATCCGACTACATAGACGAACAATGGCTTTCCACTCCAGTTGGCGGCATTTCTAGAGAAAGTGTCGCATACGATCGTCAGTTTTTTGCCCTGTATTTTGATCCGAAAAGCAAACAACTTTTGATTCCGCTAAGTGAAAAGATCGAGCCTTCTATCGAAGGCGATTCGGAGAATCCAGATGTGGAGATGCGAATTGAGTTAGAAGCGCTACACCTTCCAGGTACTGGGGTTCAAAGTGGAACAGTCAGAATTCAAGTTAGCCAAGATGGAAAATTTCTTGAAGGCAGGGATACGTTGCATTGGATTGTCGCTGCAGGTCTCGATCTCTACAAAAAATCAAAGGATGGCGAGCAATCTAAACCATTGAAACCGGGAGAGCTTCAGGCCGACTTAACGAGACCGTTTGCGGGGCGTGCCATATCACTTCCTGGTGGAGCGGGATATTTAAGGATTGACGTGTTGCAAGATCGAAAGCTCTCGATTGTTGAGAATGTATGGAAATCAATCGTTTCGCTGTTCAAGTCACCAGAGGGACTGGCGCTTACCGCAACGGTCGGATTTCCCGCGATTGGCTTGCCTGCTGTTGCGTTCATTGACCAGTTAATCGACAGAGTTCGAGCAGACGGCGATACTGATGCGGTCATTGAGGGAAAGGAAATGCGTTGGGCTTTCAATAAAACGGCGCTTGAAAAGTTGAAGCTGGGGGCCGGAGATTTGGTCGACTTCCCCGTCATGAACCGAGGGTTCTACGTTTTTGTACCAACAGGCCAATTGAACAAAATTATGTCGAGTAAACCTCGGTATCATGCTGGCTATGGCTACTTGGTTCCGGGCGATTCCGTTCCTGCCGGCGATCAAGCAGCGCTAGCACGCTACTTGGATGACGCCGCAGGAGGAAATTACCCCTACAAGGATATTCCATACGCGGTTCTCGCCGTGGATGTTCGAAAAGCCAATGTTTATAAAGCTTGGTAGCTGCTGACTAAGCCGTTCGTCACTGCCGAACGCCCGCGCTATCTACCCTTACCAACCGGGGTTCGTATTCAGTCTGGGCCGGTGCCTGCCTTTGGGAGTAGTCGTCGCGTAGCGGTCGTTCGTGCGTTGTAACGAACGTGCCGCAAACGGTTCGCATTTGTTATGCGCTATCGGTGCAATCGACGAAGAGCAGTCAGTGGCGATTTGCAGCTTCGCTTCATCTCATCCGTTCTACCGTACATCCAGAAAGCTGAGGATGCAGCCAAAGTTGCCCGAGAACTGCGCTGTCCGTTCGTGGCTGAGAAGCCTGACTCCTCCGCGGGAGTGCTGTGCTGCTCTTGGGGTGGAAGTAGCATTGAAGGGACCCGAACATGACGATCCTTCCTGGCCGACTGGTGATTCTTGTCGCCGCATTCATTGTCGCCCTTGCCCGACCGGCAATGGCACAGGCTCCGGTGGAGGCACACACGGTCCGCGCGGGACAGTCGGCGGCATTGGTGGCCGGATCGACGGCTCCCATCGCGGTCACGACCGATGCCAAGCGTGGCAAGACCAGCATCTCCGAAACGGCGACCACGCCCAAGCAGTTCACGCTGCTCTACACCGCACCCCAAACCAACGCGGCCTTCACCGAGTCGGTTATCTTCACCAATCCGACGTCACATTCGGTTGAGGTCACGGTTATCCCAGGGGACGGGGCCATCTATCAGCAGGTGTTCAAGTTGCTATTCGTGTTGTTCGTGTTGGCACTGCTGCTGGAATCGGGGCTCGCGGTACTTTTTCGGTGGCGTCCATTTCTCGTGTACTTCGACGGCCGGGGCGTCAAGACAGTGGTCAGTTCTGTGTTCGCACTGTTGTTGGTCTGGTCCTTCGACGTGGACATCGTCACCGACTTGGTGAACTGTTACTCGTCACGTGCGACGCCGTTTCAGCATGGTTTCGAGGGTTACCTGATCACGGCATTGATCATGGCCGGTGGCAGTGCCGCAGTGAACAACATCTTTGTGGCACTGGGGTTCCGTTCGGTTGTCACGTACGCGGATATCGCGCCTAAGCCGCCGCGGACGGAAGGCTGGATCTCGGTGACGATGCTGCGCAAGCAAGCGACAGGGCCGGTGGATGTGCTGATCGGCGTTCCGCCGGCGGCTCCCGAGACACGATCGCCGATCGCCGGCACCGTCACCGGCGGCACTCGGCTCACGAAGTTCGTCCGCCTCTTCCTCCGCGACGCCAGCCGGTTTCCGACGTCCGGAGGTTATCCCGTTCCGGCCGGCGGCCTCTGCCAAGTGCAGCTGAGAGGAATCGACGCGAACGGTCAACCGGTGGAGAGTCGGGTCTGGGGGCCGGAGACGATCGCCCCGGGCGCGATCATCGACTTAGAGCTGACGGTGTAGGGGAAAGTCCACAAGAAGGGGGAACACGACATGGCCACACCACCCGAGCAAGCTTCGAAACTGCGCGCATTCAATGCCAGTTTGCTGGATGACGACCCGGAGATGGCGGATGCAGAAAGCGCCACGACCGAGGCGTTCGAGGTCAATCTCCCACCCGAGCAGACGATTGAAAGAGAATCAATCGTCATGCGTCGCAGACGGCCGGTCCTGGCCATCCAGAAATGCGCTGCAGTGCTCGAGTTCGAAGACGCGCAGGACGTGCCGCTATGGAAATCGCGACTTGAGGGCGCAGCGAGCGCCCTAGGACGCGTCATCCCCTCTGTGGGGCGCATCGAGTTGGCGGGACATCCCGACTTCTCCTGGGTGGGAACGGGTTGGCTCGTCCATCCGCGATATTTCGTCACTAACCGCCATGTCGCCGAAGTGTTTGCCCGTGGCAAGGGTGACCGCTTCGTCATGCAGTCGGGACCGGACGGCGACATCGTCGCCTCGATCGACCTACTGCAGGAGATCGGGCGGGACGACACGCATGTGTTCAAGGTGAAAGGAATCAGCTACATTGAGTCGCGTCCGGGGCTCGATCTCGCCTTCTTCGAGGTGGAGCAGATCGCCGGCACGGTCGCCAAACCGATAATTTTGTCCGCGTCGGCGCCGACGAAGAACCCTCGTGTCGCTACCATCGGCTACCCGGCGTTCGACAGCCGTATCCCCGAGCCGGACCTCATGAGGCGGATCTATGGCGACGTCTTTGACAAGAAGCGCCTTGCGCCTGGCGCGATCACCGACGTCGATCAGGACCGTGTGCTGCACAACTGCACGACGCTCGGTGGGAATTCGGGATCGGTCGTCGTGGACCTGAAGAGCGGCGACGCGCTCGGGCTGCACTTCAGCGGCAGCTTTCTGCGCACCAACTTCGCCGTTCGAGCGGATCGCGTCAAGGAGCGGCTGGATGCATTGCTCGCGGGTTCGCTCGGGAGCGGGCGCGAGGCGCCCAGGCCGCCCCGCCGTCCGGCTCCAGCGGCGATTACAGCAGCGCCAACTCCGTCGCCCGACAATGAGCCGCGCGCCCATGCCGCTAGCATCACGATCCCGCTGACGGTGACGGTATCTATCGGCGGCGCCGAATCCATGGCAATCGTGTCGGCGCGACCGCGCACGCCCCCGGTGTCCGCGCGGCAGGACGATGCAGACGATATCGATGATCCGGTCGAGATCGAGGTGCCGGCCAGGCCCGAGGACTACGAGGATCGCAAGGGCTACGTCGCTTCTTTTCTCGGCAACGAGTTTGCCGTCGAACTCCCGAAGGTGGTCAAGGGCAAGTCGGAAATTCTGACGTGGGGCAACGGCAAGACGGTGCTCCCCTACGAGCACTTCTCGGTCGTCATGAACGCAAAGCGCCGACAGTGCTTCTTCAGTGCCTGCAACATAAATGGTGCGCGTTCCAAGTCGAGCAAACGGGCCGCGTGGCGTTTCGACCCGCGAATCCCGAAGGAGATGCAGATTATGAAGGAATGCTACGGCAGCACGCCCAAGTTCAGCCGAGGGCACATGACCCGTCGCGAGGACCCGGCCTGGGGCGACACGGCCGCGGAGATTCAGCGCGGTGCCGACGACTCGATGCACGTGACCAACGTGACGCCTCAGATGCAGTCGTTCAATGCGCCGATCTGGCTGGGGCTCGAGGACTATGCCCTCCAGCACGCGCGTAAAGACGACCAGAAGATCTCAGTGTTCACCGGGCCCTACTTTACGAAGAACGATCCGACAATGTACGGCGTGCGGATCCCGGTGAAGTTCTGGAAGGTGATCGCCTTCGTGCACGACGAGACCGGCGAGCTGTGCGCCACCGGCTATGAGATGTCGCAGGAGAACAACCTAGAGCCTCCGGAGTTCGTCTTCGGCGACTTTGTCTCACCGCAATTCAACATCTCGACCCAGGTCCCGGTCGCGATGATCGAAGCCCGAACCGGGCTGTCATTCGACGTTCTCGCCGCCTTTGATCCGCTGTCGAGCGAAGGTGTCGGGGTGCCCACGGGACCGCTGCTCTTTCCAGAACAGATCAGGTTTATATGATGGTGGCCTTCCGCGAGTCGCATCCGTTCCCATTCAATAAGTCGGCATCTTCCCGATGCATAGTTCTGTGAACTGCGAATCGTTACGTTTGAAGCGGTTGCGAGGAAAACGCCTCGAACTGCTGTCCTCACCAAAGGAGCACTCCTATGTCAACCCAGATCCAGTGGTCGTCGTCGCCGCCCCCGACTGAAGCGGCACCGAAATTCATCGTGACTGAGACGACCGGCCACAAAGGCAGTATGCCGAGTTCCGAATCGAATGCCGCCGACGATCTAATCGTTATCGGCAAGAGCAGCTCGCGAATGCGCCCTCCCTTCATGCGCGCCGGCACCGAAACAGTGATCGGAGTTGACGAACGCGTTCGAATCAGCGACACGGACAAGCCGCCCTGGCGCATGATCGCGGCGCTCAGTCTCAAGCCCAAGCTGCCATTGACCTCGTCATTCATCGGCACCGGGTGGTTCATCGGCCCGAAGACGCTGCTTACCGCAGGCCACTGCGTGTTCAGCGAAAGCGATTTCGGAGGCTGGATCGAATCCATCGAGGTGTCACCGGGCCGCAACGGCGCCAAATTACCGTATGGCACGGTAACGGCAACCCGCTTCTCGACAACCACGGTGTGGCAGAGCCGGCCGGACCCCGACTACGACATCGGGTGCATCCACCTCGACGAGCCGGTCGGTGACGAGGTAGGGTATTTCAAGATCGCATCCCTGACCGATCAGGATCTCGAAGGCGCATTGCTCAACATCTCGGGCTACCCCGGCGACCGTGGCGACGGCGAGCAGCAGTTCTTCCATGCCAATCGCGTGTTGCGAACGTCGGCGCACCGTGTCTTCTACGACATCGACACCTATGGCGGACAGAGCGGTTCTCCCGTCTGGCATCAAGCGTCGCCGGAAGCCGAGCCGGTTGCAATCGGCATTCATGCGTACGGTGTGGGAGGAACGCCTGGCGCATGGGGGATCAGGGCGAATTCGGGACCGCGGCTCATTCCGGAGATGGTGCAGATGATCAAGGAATGGCTCGCGGCGGATGGTAGCTGAGGCATCGGACCGTTCGTGGCGCGACTTGCGTGCACCCTCGTTGTGCGAGGCCCCAGCGGCGAGCAGCTTCCTGGAACGCGGTTCGTCGTTGAGCGCGCGTCCGAGCCCATGCCGGAGATCGGCTACGTCACCGGGCCGGACGGCGCGGCGCGCGCTGGGCTGCCGCCAGGTGAGACGTCGCTGCGCTTCTTCCTGCCCGATGGCGGGAGCCAAGTCGTGGAAGTGAGAGTGCGCGATGAAGTGGATGCAACCTACGCAGTGATCCTCGACGCAAAAGGGACGGAGGAGCAGTGAAGGCCAGATACCCGGAATCGCGCGAAGAGCGCGCGCAGCGAGCAGCGGACTTTGCCAAGTGCTTGGCACGCGCCAGCGAAGCATCGCTCGAGTCGGCAACGCAGCCGGCACTCCCGTCCACGGACGAACTCGCGTCGCGCATGGCCGCACGCATAGGCGCCGCGGCGCCGAAGATGGCGACCGACGTCGTGGCAGGTACAGCAGTTGCACTGGCGCAAGCCGGACACGACACTGCACTCAAGCTCGCGCGCGCGGAGTTGCACGTCGACGACCTCTCGGACAAAGAGGTTTCCGGCCTTGAGGCGGTCATTTCCGTGACCGACCGGCCCGCGTGGTTCGTCGAGGACAACCTGCCCGACACGGCATCGTTCGAGGCGAGCGGCTTGTGGATAGGGCTGGCGACGGCCGCCGAGTCGAAATTGATGGCCGTATGTCGCGCGGTCGGCTGCATCGTGCTGGAGGTCGACGGCAAACGCCAGCCTATCGGTACCGGATGGCTAATCGGACCGCGCACGCTTGTCACCAACGCTCACGTCGGGGTGCTGCTTGCGCGCCTGAAGCCGGACGCACCAGCTGATGACTCGCGCAGGGGATACAGGCTGCGGTCGGACGTCAAAGGCTTCGTGGATTTCTCCTTCGAGCATGCCACCAAGCCCCCAAGTGAGGTCGCGATCGAGCAAGTGCTCTACGTAGAGCCTTCGCAAGTACCGGACATCGCCGTGTTCAGGATCGCCGACGACGTGTCTGTGCTCGGAGGGCGCCCGAAGATCGACATCGACCTTGCCGAGCGGCCCGTCTGGGAGAAGGCGAACGTGTTCACCGTCGGGCACCCTGTCGTCGACCTCCAGAGCGATCCGAACGTGGCGACCGTGTTCGGCCCCCTGGATGGAACGAAGCGCCTGAGCCCTGGCAAGGTCAGGCAGATCCTTGGGGGCAACACGCTCGCCCACGACTGCTCGACAACGAACGGCTCGTCCGGAAGCCCGGTTATCGACTTTGGCAGCTACCTGGCCGTGGGGCTTCACTACTTTGGAAACCCCGGCGAGCGTAATGAGGCCGTGCTCTTCCCTGCGATCAAGGCGCATGCCGTTATCGTCAAGAATCTGGCGCAGGAGTGGGGCATCTAACCCCGTCAAAAATGGTTGCGAGCATTTCCCCCAAGGCGTTTCCGAAGCTGCTCGTCAGGTATGCATCGTGGACCGCGGTGATGGACGCGGCCGAATCCACGCTGCCGTCGGACATGGAGCCCGCGCGGCGTCGCAGGTACGTGGAAGAGCTCGCGCCGGACGCCATCAACGATTCGCTGAAGCTGTGGGAGGCGCTGGTTGCGGATCTCGTCAATCGCGACAAGCTCGACGCGTTCGTCTCGGCGCTGTACCAGGGCAGCAGTGCGAGTTCCGACCTGGTACACATCCTGAACGGCGCAGTCGGCGTGGATGCGGATGGCAACGTCAACGAAGCCGAGCTGCACACGATCAACAGCAAGGTGAAGCCTTATTTCAATGCCGAGGACTTCTCGACGTGGCTCAAGGCGAACATGCCATGCGTTTGCGCGATCTGGGTCGACGATGGACTCGCCGACAAGGGCATTCGCGGCACAGGTTTTCTCATCGCGCCCAACCTCGTGCTCACCGCCCGGCACGTGGTTCGCGGGTTGATCGACGAGATTCCGACCGGTGTCGTCACGGGCGGCATCGTCGAGACGCGCGACCAGCAGAAGGCGGGCTCCGCGCCGAATGTTTGCTGCGTCTTCGACTACCGGACGCTCGTCAGCAACTTCGTGCGCGAGGCGCCGCCGCCCGAATTCACCGTCGTAGACGCTGCCGCGGACTGGCTCGTGTGGTCGAGCTTCACCGACGGACGGGACGGGCGCACGCACGACTTTGCCGGAGAACCCAGCATCGCTAAGCACCTGGACTGCGCCGTCATTCGCCTCGCCACGCCCATCGGCATCAAGGCCGACCCGCGACGGGGCGGCAAGATGCGCGGCTGGCTGCAGCTCTACGGCTCCGTGCCGTCGCTCAGGAGGGATGAACTCATCACGATACTCCAGCACCCGCAGGGCTTGCCGCAGAACTTCGCGATGAACACGTTTCGCGCACAGGACCCGACCACCACGCGTATCTGGTACGACACCAATGCCGATCACGGTTCGTCCGGCTCACCCTGCTTCGGCCGCAACCTCGATCTCATCGCCTTTCACAACGCGGGTAGGCCCCTGGACTTCCAGGGCGACACCGAGCTGTGCAACCAGGGCGTTCGTATCGACCACGTGATCAGCGCATTGCCACCCGACGTGACGAGCGCATCGCGCAACCCGCCGCCCGCGGACGTCAAGCTCTGGTCGCTGTCGCCAGATCTTGCAGCGCCGCGCCCCGTGCTCGGGCGCGGGGACTTCAAGAAACTGGTCCTCGACCTGATGCAGCCCGACGTCGAGCGACGCCTGATCGTTGTGGACGACGCCGAGAACGTCAAGGCCGTCGGCAAGTCGGGAAAGAGCTTCTCCGCCGAGTTGTTGAAGGCATTGGCGCGAGGACGCTCGGTTTCCATCGTCGAGTTCGAGGCCAAGGAACTGCGCTCGATGGCGCCCGATGCGTTCCTGCGCGAGATCGGCCGGCGCATCGGCATCGACCTGCCAAAGCTCGACACGGCGCCCCCTAGGCCGAACGACGAGCGGCAGTGTACGCGCTGGTGGGCGAACGACCTTCCGCATTGGTTCGGCGACCTGCTCGAGCAGCGGGCCGCGGCTGCCGGCACGGCGCGCACCGAGACGGCCAGCGAGGACGAGCGGGAGGCCGCGACGGCCACCGGGCAGAAGATCGTGCTGCGCGAACTGCTCTGGATCGTGATCGACAACGTTCACCGATATCCGCCGGAAGGCGCGATGAAGGAGTTGCTCGCAGGTATGATGGCGATCACCGACACCGACCAGACGCTGGGACCGGGTCTTCGGTCCTTACGGTGGCTAGTCATCGGCCACGTGCCGGACTTCGTGCGCGAGAGGTCGATCGAGTACTGGCGCGACACCGTTTCCCAGGAAGAAATCGACGACGAAGCCTGGATCGAATGCGTCAAGACCGCGTTCGAGGGCGAAGGCGCAGCCGACAAGTTCGACGAATCTGTGGCCAAGGATTTTTACGACCTGGTCGAGCTCAGGCAGGGGGCGGCCGTCCGCGATCCGGCGACACGCATCCGCGTCCTCGGTGGGGCAATCATCGATGCCATGCGAAAGCTCTTCAAAACGGCAGGCATAGCATGACGGCCAAGCCTGAATCATCAGTGGAGGAGGTGACCGCCAGGCTGCGCAAGGCCGGCTTCGACACCGAGGGCTTCATCAGCGCAATCGATGCACAAAGCGCGTCCTTGGTGAACACGCAGCCCAAAACGATGGAGGCAGCCCCGCCCGTGACGCCGCTGGCAGTGGCCGCGGCGATGCGAGGCTGTTTCCTGCCGTCCGACCTGACGCCCGACGTCGACGCCCACAAATCGTCGATCGCCGAGATCATCGCGGTTTCCGACGTGTTAAGCACCGGATCGCAGCGGGTCTGGCAATTGCGGCCGGAAGCGCGGCGCGACATCCTCATGCAGGCGCGCATCAGCAACCTGCTATCCCCAGTCAGCGGGGCCGTGGATACGCCGGACTCGCGCGACCGCGAGGGCCCGCTGCTTCGCCGCGTGCTCGCGGGCGAGCGCCTGGACCTCGACCTCATGGAGCTCGAGGAACTGGAGCAGCTGGCCACCGTCGCGGAGTGGCTGGAGGGCTCGGGCCTCGCGGAGCTTCCACGCGCGCTCGACGTGCGGCGCCTTCTCGCTCAACGCGGGATCCTGGACCCGTTCCGCCTGCTGGTCGGCCGCAAGGTAAAGGCCGGCCCGGACGGCAGCGAGGACCGCGTCGTAGGACGCGGGGCGCAGACCGAGCGGCTGCGTGCCTACGTCGGGCTGCGCGAGCCGGAGGAGCTCAAGCACTACGTGACGCGGACATTCGATTCGCTGTGGTCGACGGTCACCTTCACGGATGCCAATCAGCCGCTGCTCGTGCGCGGCATCGGAGGCATGGGCAAGTCGACACTGATTGGCAAGTTCGTGCTCGACCATGCCCTGTTCGCTGGCGTCGACCTGCCATTCGCCTATCTCGACTTCGACCGCGCGGCGCTGGCGCCCCGGCAGCCGCTGCAGCTCCTGATCGAGATTGCGGTGCAGCTGGGCCTGTGCTTGCCCTTGGCAGAGCCTGACCTCAGCAGGTTCCGAGGCGATCTTCGTCAGACCATCGACAACCAGGCCAGGAACTTCACCCGGCGCCAGCGAGAGTCCGCCACTGGCTCGGAGCTCTCCAGCTACTGCGAAAGCCTGCGTTCCATCGTCGAGAAGGTCAACGGTGGCAGAGCACCTGTGCTGATCGTCTTCGATACGTACGAGATCGTGCAATACGACGAAGAGGCGGTAGCAGGCGTGAACGCGCTGATCAACGCGCTGCGCATGCCGGCGATGCGCGAGTGGAGCAATTTGCGCCTGGTGATCGCCGGACGCGGTGACCTCGCGGATATCGACACGCCGCAGAAACCCGTCGATCTCAGGCAACTGTCACTGAAAGAAACAGGTGAGCTCTTGCGCCGCCGCAGCAAGACCGAAGCGCTGGATCTCACGCCAGCGCACATCGCGGCACTCGCGCCTGCGCTGCGCAACAGCCCGCTGGACGTCATCGTCGTTACGAATTGGTTGAAGGGGCGGAAGCCGGAGCAACGTGCGTCACTGCTGGCTAGCCTCACCGAAGGCATTGACCGGGAGATCGACGCCGCCACGCAAAGTGAAGACGATAACGGCGCCGAGCTCGTTGCGCTGCGTATTACCGGCATCCTGACCCGGCGCATGATCGGGCACATCAACGACAAGGACGTGCGAAAGCTCGCCGAACCAGGGCTCGTCGTGCGCACGATCACACCGGAAATCATTCGCGAAGTCATGGCGCCGGTCAGCGGCCTTTGCGATGATGAGAATCCGCTGGCGGAGGGCGCCGAGTACGAGCTCTTCCGCCGACTCCAGAACGAGCGATGGCTCGTCACACGGCAAGGCTCCGTACTGAGGCATCGGCCGGAAGTGCGGCGCGCGATGCTTGAGCTCATGCGCGGCAAGGACAGGCGGAGGTTCGATATTGCCAACGAGCGCGCGCTGGAAAGGTTCCGCGCGCGCGCTGAGCAGGACGAAACCGCACGCGCGGAGACTATCTACCACATGCTGCTCGGGGCACGTGCCTCACTCGAGGAAGTAGACGCGCTGTGGACGCCCTCGATGGCGCGTCCCTTGGCGAGTGCGGTCGATGACCTGTCGGAGCCCGCGCAGAGCTACCTCAAGGCGAAGCTCGGCCGCAGCGTTCCCTTTGCCACGCTCGCTGCCTTCTCTTTCTCGATTCTCACTTCGCTGCTGATGACATCGGGCCCGAGCTTGCTGCGGCGTCTCGGCGCCGAAGCTTTCCTGAGGCTGCTTGATACCAATCCGACCGTGGAAGAGTCGTCGGATTCGCGCGGGCTTCGCCTAGAAGCGGTCTATCGCACGGGCCGATGGAGTCGACTGCGGGATGCGGGGTCTGGTCGAGCGGCGCGGAACAAGGAGATCGAGGCCGCCATCGAGATGCTGGCGCAAGTCAGGCTCGATGACGTTGCGCGTCTGGACCCACCGACGCTACGCTCCCTTCGCTTCGTGTTGCGCTGGGCGACACGAGACTCGAAGGCTGACAAACTGCTCGCCGAACCGATCGAACGCTTTTCCCGGATGGGCCTCTCGCCTGCGGCCGTCATGGACATCCCGGAGATCGCGTGGGACTTCGCGACGCTCATGGCATGTGGTGAACGGCGCAAGTTCGTGGTGAACTTGCAGCCGGTGATGGAGCGCGCGAGCGACTTCGCGCGCAGCGGCACGCGCCTGCCCGACGCGGCAGCGGGTAGCGATGCGCTACGTATCCTCTCGTTCTTCGAGACGGCGTCCGACCGACCCATACTGAAGCGCGTCGATCTCGACAATCACTTCGCCACCTTCAGTCGTCGTGAGGCGGACGCCTTCTTCGACTTATTCACCGACCAGTCGAACAAGCGGCGGGGGCTCCAGGCCACTTCGCAGGCGGCCGCTCCCAAGGATTACCGCGACATCATGGCGCGCGGCAACAAGCTCAAAGAGCGGCTTCTCCAATTTAGGGGCGACTTCGTCATCGCCGATGTCGAGATCACACGCGAGATTGCCGCCGTCGTTCGCGGTTGCCTATTGTCTGGCCCCCCTCACTCGGCCGACCAAGCGCTCCGCGTTCTGGCATGCAAGCATCCGGACTGGCTTGAACCCTTGGGCAACGCCCTCACCCGAGCATTTGACGGCGATGTCCCCACGCGCATCGGTTGGTGGTCAACGATCGAAAGATACGTCGGCAGCGGCGAGCGGGCACGTAAGGCAAAGCAGAAAGCTGACGGCCGCGCCATCCTGTCGTTAGCCGATGAGGCGGCCAGTCTTCACGGAGCCGTCGAGGCTTACGCAAATCTGCTGGGCGATCGCAAGGCTTCGCAAGCGGCGCAGGATTTCATCGCGCTATCGCAGGCGTTCGAGGACTGGGTGGCAATGATCGACGGGCTGCAGCCTTTACGGCGACGGTGAACACTCAAACAAGGGCGATTAGCGGCCTCTCTTTCGCCAGATGCATAAGCGACGTCGATACACCGACTACGCGCCCATCGGTCTCAAAGCCTCTGAGCAAGGCACGACACCGCGGCCGAGTTCAAGATCCGCGAGCATCAGCTTTGGATCGACCGAGCCAGGATATCCAATGTCTGCGATGGTCGCGCTCGGTCAATCAAAGCCGATTGGGGAGTGTCGGCTAGTTGGGGGCTGCGGACGTTCGCGGGATAATGTCAAGAAAGGCGGGTGCGCAGGAACTGACCGAAGGGGGAGAGGACTTCACTTTCGTGAGTGTGTTGCCGGCTAGGGAATCATCCAAAATCCGACCTTAACCTTGATTTCGTCGAGCCAGCCGTTGCGATAGTGATCCTTCAGGCGGCTGACTTGCTGCCGGGCGCCCCCCGAAGTTTGTGCGAGGTGCTCCAGCGAGACCAGGGAGTCGAGACTGCCCAGCCGTCCTGTCGCCACGATAGCTGCCTTGTCGGCAGTCAACCCCAGCACGCGGACATGAGGCTGTAAGCCTTATGCATTTAACCAGGCGAGCAGGTGAAGTTCGCCATCATCCCTTGGGGATCAACTTACGGCCGGCCTTGCCCCCGCAGGAGGGCGCCCATGCTGGGCCCACCAAAGGAAAAGGCCCTGCGCTGCAGGGCCTTTAAGAAATGGGGGCTTGAGCCGTTTGGATTAAGCAGTTGAACTGCCGCTTCCGCTTGGGTCGCGCCCCGCGTAGACGGTGAGCCATCGTTTTGCTGGCAGATGAGGCACAATAAGCCGCATGCTCACATTTGTCAATCCGCTCGAGAAAACCGCTGCCGTAAGACTCCTGGAGTTTCTCTCGGAGCAGAAGCCTTGGTACCGATCCCTGTGGGGCATTGGCGTCGTGTTGGCCATGGAAGAACTGTATGAGGCCTGTGCGGCCATGCGGCAAGGGCATTTGAGCGAAGCTGCGATCAAACGAATGGCGTCCGCGCTTCAGAAGCGAGTAGGTGTGCATCCTGCCTTTACTGAAGCCGAGAAACAGTTTCTTCGTCTGCAGGTGCAGCAAGTGCCGCGCGCCGATGGGGCGGCCCATTTCGGGATTCGGGAACTCTCCGCTCGCGTCTCGACCGACTACCTGACACGATGGGGAAGGGCCGTCGCTTCCGGTAAGTTCACTGTCGAACACTTCGCCCGCAGTGTTGCTGCATACCTGCTGGATGCGGGCTTCGCCGGTCAATACCTACACGACTTCATCAAGGCTCGGCTCAAGGCACCGGAGCCCATCTCCCTGCCGCAGCTCTGCGACGCCCTGCAGGCAGAGATGTTGGCAAGCCCTCGACGGGAGTTTGAGGTGTTGCTGGCGTTTACTTCCACCCCGGCACTACTCAATGGTGCCCCCCCTTCGTGGCTGCAGGGTGCGGCCATCACCACGTGGCTGAAGGATCACGGCTTCGATACGGCGGGGGTGCGCTGCCCCGTGGCGTTGGTACTCAAGGTGCAAGCCAGAGATGCCTTTGGTGCGGCGCAGGCGGCACGAAATGAGTCTGATCGCTACGCTGCTCGCGCCCTGATCGCCACCGGTGAGCCTCTGCACTGTTTTCCGATGCTCTGGGTAAAAGGCAGCGCCACGCCTGCACCCTTGAAAGGGGCATCCCGTGGTGTGGGCGTGAAGGAACTGTTTCGTGAGGACCGCGTTTTTTCCACCGATGCGAGCCAGAGCGTAGACGCCGCACTGGAACTGCTGGCCCACTTGGAGGGAAGTTCTCCACCGGCGGCGGTTGCAGGTGGTTGGGGTGCCATCGAGGGCTTGCTCGCGGACCCAAACGACCGCGCGACTGCCGCGGATAATCTCGCCACGTTAGTCACCTGCTCCTTTCCACGTGCTGAGCTTACGGCATTGTCCTATAGCGTTCAGCGCACGCATCCCGACCAATGCCGGGAGCTTGCAGCAGTACAGACCAATCGCGAGCGCTCTCGAATTCTGGCCAAGATGATCGTCGACGGACGCATGCCGGAGATGCCCGGCGTGACGGACCAAGCGGCTGCCGCTCGATTGAAGAAGCTGCTCGCCAACCCCGGCCCCGAGTTGCAGACCATTCGGGAGGCGATCGGCGAGTCGTTTCACCGGCTTTACCGGCAGCGTAACCTTATTCTTCACGGGGCCCGGCTCGACAGCGTAGCGCTCACGGCCAGCCTGCGCACTGTAGCCAAGCTTGCTGGAGCCGGGATGGACCGCATCACGCACGGGTACTATGTCCAGAACCTGAGGCCATTGGAGCTGGTCGCGAAGGCCAACCTGGCACTCGCTGTGGTCAGCCGCGAATTGCCACTGGGATGCGTTGATTTGCTTGAAGTCGGTTGAGCCGCTGCGGACAATGACCGGCGGCCTCTTTAAGTGCCTGAAGCGAAGCGGTCATCGAAGCGTGTTCATCGAAAAACCGTAACGGGTGCTGCTGAAATAGAAGTTCGGGGGTAATGTCAACCGCGTGGTTGTGGCTGTGAAATTCAATCTACGGGCGCTCCTGCCAAGCGGCAAGTCCCTCCAAATATTATCCATCATGCGACACAGCGACACGCAAGGCGCTCGAGAATCCGCCGATCTTCGCCGAGCTTGCACAGCGATTCGAAATGCTGGTCAAGGTCCTCGAACAGGATATAACTCAATGAGAAGTCCTCGTGACGCTGGAACATCGGGCGCTTGAGTTGCACGACGATCTCCTTCTCGCGTGCAGCCGGAGCAACCAAATATAGATGCTCATGCCGGCCCGGAATCGACAATGCCATGTCGGCAAGGCGTAGGATTCCCGAATAAATCGACGTACTCTTCTCCACTTCAAAGGCACTCGCGATTCTCGGCTCGCCAGGGTATAGCCACAAGACATCGATGAGTTCTGCGGTTGCGTGCACTTCTGGTGGGAGCCCAAGGTCTGGCAGACACTCCAGGCAACTGTAGCCCAGCGCGCGGCCGCTGTAGAGGGCGCTGCGGTCATTGCGGGCGACCAGCACGTCATAGCCCAGTGCGCGGCCCAGTTCGATCAGTTGATATTGGACCTTCGTATGCAGGCGCTCCTCCGCCATG
This sequence comes from Azoarcus sp. CIB, assembly GCF_001190925.1. Taxonomy (NCBI): domain Bacteria; kingdom Pseudomonadati; phylum Pseudomonadota; class Betaproteobacteria; order Rhodocyclales; family Zoogloeaceae; genus Azoarcus; species Azoarcus sp. CIB. Next base: position 1,931,310 of record NZ_CP011072.1, on the reverse strand, counting down.
TCTTGTTCGACCTGGGCGTGGCGCTTGCGACGCACCTGCTCGATTTTTTCACGTTCGATGGTCAGGGCACTCGAATCATCATCGGCCGTTCCGAGCCGTCCGACGCCAATCTCGAAAAGCATGCCGCTGAATGCTCCCAGATCTCGTGAGAGCATGCCCAGTGCAGCGTTGGCAACGATGATTGTCTCCCGCATTTCCAGATAGCTGTCCCACGAGCCGAGTCTCTTCTTTGTCCTAAACAGCGCGTTGAATCCGTTCAGCATTGCCGTGTTGAACGGTGGGAAATGCGTCGGATGCAGGAAGTACAGAATATTCGCGACGGCTGGGCCCAAGCCTTTGATGCGCTTAACGGCGAGTTTCAGAACCTCCCTTTCGAGCGCCCGTACATCGGTAGTTCCGAGACAGGCATAGAGGAACTCGCCAAATGCCTGTTTGTTGAGATCGTTCTCGTAGATGTCGGGGATACGCAATTTTGGCTTCCAGTAGAACGGATGTGCGGCCCCTTCGAATACCTGTTTTTGTTCTGAAATGCACGCCAGTACGAACTCCAAGGACGATCCCTTGAAGTCATTCGGGAAGCGTTGATGCTTGATATCGTCGACGACCGCTGCAACACCACGGCGAATGCTGCGAAACGCCTTGATCCGGTCTTCGCTGCTGATGAACCAAGTGCTATAGACCGATTCTGGATCGGCCTTGTAAGCTTGCGCAATCGGCAACAGAGCATCATGCATAACGACCCCTCATTAACGTAAGCATCGTTTCTAACAGCGTAAATTGAGGTGGTCAATCCTGCCCATCTGGGGCGCGCGCTGCCCACATCCGGCCCCCGGACACATCGCCGCCCACGCCGTCCTGAGTTGTCATCGAGAATGCAAAGGTCCGGAGCATGGGCATAAAGCATATGCCGGCGGCCAAAGATCGCGCGTCGCCGTTGATGGCGATGGGTTCCTCCTGTCGGCGAATGTAGAACGCCTGCACCAACCGTGTTCACGCGCGATGCAGCAGTCTGGCTCGTGGGTCTGCCGAGGAGGGGGCAAGGCACTCTGGCAGGCAGGCCGGCACTTTGCACCTCTGTGTGGGATAGCGCCGAGTCTGCCCCCGGTTCAGTGCCTTGCGAATGTGGTGATCACGCCCTTCTCGTCGAAGCTGACGACTTCGTAACGGTCAGCAGGGAAAGGCCCCTCCATCCCAGGGCAATCGCACCGACTTGGCATATGCGAATGCCAAAGATTGTTAACTTTCATGACCTTACCGAGCCCCTGTTCACAGCGGCATAATTTGTGTAGTTTCCTACCTTTTTGGGCCGCCCATGAAGGCAGGAAACATCATGCCGCTGACGCAGGTGTTCGTCTCGATTTCCGATCCGCGCAGCGCGCGCCACAAGCGCCACGATCTTGCCGAACTGCTCACGGTGGCGGTTTGCGCGGTGCTGTCGGGCGTGGACGACTTCGTCGACATCGAATTGTGGGCCGAGGCCAAGATCGACTGGCTGCGGGGCTTCATGAAGCTTGAGCATGGCATCCCGTCCCATGACACGATCGGTCGCGTGTTCGGCATGATCACGCCCGATGAGTTCGAATCTGCATTCCGGCGCTGGGTTGGCATGGTGGTGCCCGCGTTGGCCGAGGACACGGTCGTGGCAATCGATGGCAAGACCAGCCGACGAACCGCCAGCAAGACCAAGACGCAGGCGAGTCCGCTGCACTTGGTCAGCGCATTCGTGGCCGGTATGGGTGTTGTGTTGGGCCAGACGGCGACCGCCGAGAAATCCAACGAGATCACGGCGATCCCGGAATTGCTCGCCAAGTTGGCGCTCGAGGGCTGCGTGGTGACGATCGACGCGATGGGCACGCAGACGAAGATCGCGCGCACGATCCGCGAGCGTGGCGCCCATTACGTGCTGTGCGTGAAGGACAACCATCCGAAGCTGCTCGACTCGATCATGTTTGCCGGTATCGGTCCGAACGGACCGCTGACACCGAGTTCGACGCACGAGACCAAGAATCCAGGCCACGGTCGTAGCGAAGTCAGGCGATGCTGGGCCTTTGATGCAACCGAGCGGCTCTACAAGGCCGAGGACTGGCAGGACATCGCCAGCTTTGCCGTGGTCGAGCGCGTGCGCACGGTGGGCAATCGCACCAGCACCGAGCGCGCCTACTACATCAGCAGCCTGCCCGCCGACGCCGAGCGCATCGCTCGGGCCGTACGCAGTCACTGGGAGGTGGAGAATCGCCTTCACTGGTGTCTGGATGTGCAGTTCAATGAGGATCAGTCACGGGTGCGCAGCGGTTATGCCGCCAACAACCTGGCCATCGTCCGCCACATCGTGATGAACCTGCTGCGGCTCAATACGACCCGCAAGGCGAGCATCAAATCGAAGCGCATGCTGGCTGCCACCGTCGATGAATTTCGCGCCGAGTTGCTCGGGGTTATGACATGAAGGTGCGATTGCCCTGCCCTCCATCCCCGGGGATCCTTGAGGCATTCCGGGCGCGGAAATGCCCACGATCTTCGGCTTGACTGCCAGCAGCCGCTTCACATCCGTAGCGGGCACATGCCCTTCGACGACGTAGCCACCGACCTTGGTCGTGTGGCACGAGCTAAGCGCCGTCGGGATACCGGCCTCGCGTTTCACCTCGCCCATTTTCGGCGTGGCAATTTCCTTGACCTTGAAGCCGTGGGATCGCATATGCTCTGCCCATTTGCCGCAACAGCCGCAATTCGGATCCTTGTAAACGATGACTTCGTCACCTGCTGCAAGCGCAGGAGACAGACTGAACGTGAGGGACAGCGCAGTTGCGGCAAGCAATGCGCGCTCGCGGATCGGAAACAGTGCATTGATGGTCATATCGGTCACTCCTGGCAAATACCTTGGGCAAACTCTACTCTGTGCTCGTCTGGCCATGGATCAAGCGCGGCAAATGAATGCGAAATGCGGTGACGCCGTCGGCGGATTCGACGTCTACCGTTCCGCCATGTGTCTCGACGATCGTACGGGTGATTGCCAGACCGAGCCCGGCGCCCTCTCCGTGATGATGTCGCTCGGCGCTCGCACGATGGAAACGTTCAAAAATGCGTGATAGCTGGTCCGCCGGAATCGTATCGCCGTGATTTTTGACGCGGAGCATGACTTGAGGGCCGTCATCGGCGACATCAATCTCGATAGTGCTTCCCGCGCGGGAATGGCGCAGGGCATTCGATAGCAGATTTGAGATCGCGCGCCGCAGCATCAAGCGATCACCGTGGACCGTTGCTGCGCCTCGTACCACCACGCTGACATCGTGTTCCTCGGCAAGTGCTTCATAGAATTCCGCGAGCGCACGCGCCTCCTCGGCCAAGGCCACCAGTTCGTGTGGGCCTGGCAGGCGCCCATTATCCGCTTTTGCCAGGAACAGCATGTCGGCAACCATTCGCGCGATCCGTTGATATTCTTCAAGGTTTGACGTTAAGACCTCACGATACTCGTCGGCGGTACGCGGTCGGGACAGGGAAACGGCCGTTTGCGTCATCAGATTCGAGATGGGGGTCCGCAGTTCATGGGCAATATCGGCCGAAAAGTCGGATAGACGTTGAAACGCAGCTTCGAGGCGGCTGAGCATGCCGTTAAAGGCGTCGACGAGTTCACGCACTTCAACCGGCGCCTTGGCTTCCGTCAAGCGTTGGCTAAGACGCTCAGCCGACACCCCGCGAGCGATCTCGGTCACTCGGCGTAAGGGGGCGAGACCCGCATGCGCGACCCACCAGCCGAGCAGGGCGGCCATTACCGCCGCGAATGAGATGGCAAGCCAAAGGCGAAGCCGCGCTGCGTCGAGAAAAGTTGCATGGTGGGTGATATCCAGTCCGACCACAGCGCGAATGTAGGTCGTTGTTCCGTCGGCCCCCGGCATACGCAGCGACTGCTCACGTCCCGCATAGTGGTGTCCATCCTTCTCCCATTTGGCGATGCCGGATGGTAATGCTTCTCCGGCGAGGATTCCCGTCAGAAAAGAGCTTGGATGGATTGCGTAACTTACAACCCCGTCCTTATCGCGCAAGAACGCCGCGATACCATCATGGCCGACGAAAGCGTCGTCGAGTCGTTGAGGCAGCATATCCCGTGCGGACGGCGAATCGGCCCGCTGGAGCAGATTTTCGATCAGCGCGAGTTTTCCGCGCAATTCATGGTCGTCGAGTTCCGCAAAGTGCACTTCGACTGCACGACCGAGCAGTACGCCGACGGCAATCAGAAAGCTCGCTGCCGTCAGTGCGAAGAGCAGTGCAAGTCGTGTGGTGAGCGATAGAGGGTATCGGAGTTTCACTGAGCCTCCGGCACTTCCAGAACGTAGCCCATGCCACGCACGGTACGGATAAGTTTTGGTTCGAAGGGTTCGTCGACTTTCGCACGCAACCGCCGAACTGCGACTTCGATGACGTTCGTGTCGCTGTCGAAGTTCATGTCCCACACTTGCGAGGCAATCAATGACCGCGGCAACACTTCGCCCTGCCTGCGCAACAGCAGTTCGAGTAATGAGAACTCCTTCGCTGTGAGATCGATCTTTATGCCTGCACGCGTCACTCGCCGTCGCAGAAGATCAAGTTCGAGGTCCCCAACCCTGAACACCTCAGGCTCCTTGGTCTTTCCTCGACGTAGCAGTGTGCGCACGCGCGCGAGCAGTTCCGAGAACGCAAAGGGTTTCACTAGATAGTCGTCGGCCCCGAGCTCGAGACCACGTACCCGATCCTCGACCTGATCGCGTGCAGTAAGAAACAGCACCGGCGTTTCACTGCCGCTACGTCGGACGGTTCGAAGCACGCCCCAGCCATCGAGTGAGGGGAGCATTACGTCGAGCACAATCAGGTCGTACTCGCCATTGAGCGCCATATGCAGGCCATCCAGCCCGTCGCGCGCGAGGTCCACAATAAAGCCGGCTTCGCCCAGTCCCTGCTGCAGGTAATCGCCGGTTTTCGGCTCATCCTCAACGATCAGGATCTTCATGGTTGCCCTCTATCTCGTTCATGCGACGACATTCTGCATCGCTAAACCGGGCTTCAATACGAGATTACCAAGATGTAATTCGGGAGACAGACTTCTGACACCTTCTGAGTCGCAACATGGCGATGTGTCGGTCCGTACCGAGGGCATCGCTTCTATCCTTTCGAAGGAGGTAGTTATATGAAACCGATTATGGTGATGCGCGTTGTGTTCGCGTTGACTTCCGCTGCTGCGATGTCTGTTACGTTTGCGGCAGCGCCGACGAATGAGGAGCACCAAAGTCATCATCCCGACGTGGAGCAAGTGACACCCGCCACGACAGGACCCGCTGCCAGCATGCCCGCGCTCCAACAGCGCATGAAAGTGATCCGTTCGGAGGAAGACCCGGCGCGTCGCATGGCCCTGATGGAAGAGCAGGTGCGGGCCATGGAGTTGGCGATGCGTGACATGCCAGATAAATGCCAAATGGCCGCTGGCCCGATGGGCGGCAAAGCGCCAGACGTGACGCGTGACCACATGCGAATGATGGAAAAGCGCATGGACATGATGCAGCAGATGATGGAAATGCACATGAAGGCCGAGTCGACGAACCCCATGAAATAAGAGGAGGTTTGCCTCTGGGAGTGCTCCTCGGGGCTAAGGCCACAAGAAAGAATAAATCCCCGATGAAGAGTGGTTGCTTCGCCATTTCGTGGCGGAGCGCTGCGGCGCTCGTCTGTCTGGCCTTACAAGTTCACACAGGCCGAGCCGCGGCGTCGAACGAGTCCTCGCCACCAGTATCCTCCTGCGTGCGCGACGCCACATTTGCGACAGGCGGGGATGCCGGAATTGAGGTGCACTCGTTCCGTTCCGTGCTTGAAAACTACCGTTCTTACCGCGCGGACGAGCGTCTTCGTCCATGGCGTGAGGTCAACGATGAAGTGGGTAGAGAGGAGGGCCGTCACGGTAATCGCGGCAATACGCCGATTTCGAACAATGCGGCGCCACAGGGTGGAAGGACGGAGGATATGAGGTGAAGGCCGCCACGTCTTTTGTCTTGGTTTCCGCTGGCATCCTGACGGGCTGCGCAACGGCCGAAATTGACAGTATTTACGAGGCGGTAGCGCGATTCAGTCAGGAACATGCTGGAAGCGCGCCGCAATGGTTGCGTCGCGATTCTGATCGCGTCGAGGTGGAGGCGGAAGTCGCTCGCCTGCAGGCTCAGCCGTTGCGTAAGGATGATGCCGTCCGGATAGCGCTCAACTATAGTCCGGCGTTTCAGATGATGCTCGCGGAAGCGGAAGCGGAAGCGGCAGCGGCATCAGCCGATACTACGCGCGCAGCGCGCGTCCCCAACCTGGTGTTTAGCTTCGAGCGTCTGCTGCGTTCAGGAGGCGGCGAGCGCGAACTCGAGCTTGGCCGAGCGTTGAGCTTCTCGCTGCTTGACGTGCTGCTCCTACCTGCGCGTCTCGACCGCGCCGAGCTGAAATAACGGGAAATCCGCTTGCGGGCCTCGGCGTCGGTCTTGGCGCTTGTAACTGACGTGTGCCACCCGGCGCGGACAGTCGATGCAGGTGGTCAATCAATGCCGGGGACTAACACCGGCTCTCCCTGAACCATTAATGTTCGCCGGCCCAGACGTCACCCGAGGCACTGATGCTGGACCACTGCCCACTTCATCCCGAACTGTATGAATATTCGATTATGATAATGGAGAACCAATGAGGTCACGACGTCATTTCTTGGCTACAAGCCTGTTCGCGACAGGCTCACTCTTTGCTGGTCGCGCAGCATTGGCTCACGGAGAAGCGACGCACTCCGCCATCAGACCTGCGACGGTTAGTAATGAACAGAAGGACTGGGGGGTGGCCGGCGATCCGCGCGAGGCAAGTCGTACTGTCCCCATCCTAATAACGAATGGAATGCGCTTCTCGCCCGATCGCATCGAAGTACGCCTTGGAGAAACGATCCGCTTTGTTCATCGCAACGTCGATAACGTTCTCCACGAAATGGTCATCGGGACAAAGTGGGCACTCCATGAGCATGCTGAATTGATGACGAAGTTCCCCGGTATGGAGCATGACGCGCCGTGGATGACTCACGTTGCCGCGGGCGGGATGAGCGAAATCAATTGGACGTTCAATCGCCCCGGGCGCTTCGAGTTCGCCTGCCTGATCCCTGGTCATTACCAAGCGGGCATGATCGGTACGATCATTGTGTCCCGAGCTTGAGCCGATTGAACCATGCAAGCTGACAAAAAAGTAATTTTCCAGTCACCTTCCGGTTCAAATCGACTCTTCATACTGAGTCTCAATTAGTCACGACGCAGGATTTGTCATGCTTACCCAACGCAATCTTCCTACCGTTGCGCTCCTCGCAGCACTCGCAGTGGCCACTCCGACCTTTGCGTCGAACGGCCACGATGCCCATCATGCTGGCGCTGCCGACAGCGGTAGCGAGATCGTATCGGCGCTGTCTGACGGAACGATCAAGAAGATTGACAAGAGCACCGGCAAAATTACGATCAGCCACGGTCCGCTCGAAAATCTCGCCATGCCGGCAATGACGATGGTTTTCCGTGCCGCCGATGCATCCATGCTCGAGCAGGTCAGAATAGGCGACAAGGTCCGCTTCAGGGCCGAGCGCGTTGATGGCGTGTTCACTGTCACAAAGCTTGAAGCCGCAAACTGACGCCAGCGTCACCGGGAGGGGTGTAGTCCCGGACGCCGTGGGCACCTGTCATTTACGATTGTATCGGCCTCTATTTTCAAGTCGTTTCGGATGAAAACGCATATTCTCGGCCTCCGTTCCTTGCATAGAGTCGTAGGCATTACCGTGCTCGCCGCCAGTCTGAGTGCAGGCGCCGCACACGCCCAAAACCCCTCCTTGGGTGCCGATGTGGTTGGTCTGATAGAACAGGCCCGCCTCAACAACCCGGCATTCGCGGTCGATCGCGCCGAAGCTGCCGCGGCCCGGGAACGGGTTGAACCGGCGGGCGCACTGCCCGATCCGACCGTTCAGATTGAACTCATGGACTTCACTAACACGATGCGTGGGGGCTCGACGACACTTATTCCGGGCGAAGTTGGGGAAACGCGCTATCGCATCATCCAGTCATTACCGGGCTGGGGTAAGCGCGAACTAGCAGCGAACGCGGCAAGTGCGCGTGCCGATCAGGCCGATGCGAACCGCGACGCAGCATGGCGCAATCTTGCTGCAGAGATCAAGATTGCGTGGCTGCGTTACTACGCGGCCGATCGCGAGGCCGCACTGAACCGTGACGGGCTCGCATTGCTGCAGAGTCTTGAGGAAATCACGCTGTCGCGTTACCGACTCGGCCTGCTGCCGCAACAGGCGGTATTGCGTGCGCAGCGTGAGATCACCTCACAACGTCTTGCGCTTGTGGGCATCGAACAGCGGCGCCGCGGCATGGCCTCGGCACTGAACGCATTGCTCGGACGTGCGCCGGGCAATGAACTTGCTTTGCCCCAGGATCCCGCGCCATTGCCACAGACGCTCATCCTTGCGGACCTTGTCGAGCGCGCCCGTGCGACTAACCCAATGATTGCCGCCGAGGATCGCGGTATCGAGGCGGCGCGGATCGAGCGCGATCGAACTTGGCGGGACCGATACCCGGACTTCAGTCTCGGCCTGACCAACAACCAACCTCGCGGCGGTGATCAATCCTGGGATGTGATGTTTGAGGTGATGATCCCGCTGCAGCAGTCCGCTCGTCGAGCGCGCGAACGTGAGGCGACGCTGATGGTCACTGCCGCTGACGCAAAGCGCTCTGCGGCCGAGTCGAAGCTGCTGGGCGAGCTTGGCAGTGCCTATGCGACGTACGCGAGCGGCCGCGAAACGCTGCAACTGTTGGGCGGGACGCTCATGCCGCAAGCTGAGGCGACACGGGATGCAACGCGCGCCGCATTCGCGACGGGGCGTGTCGACTTCGATACCGTGCTCGAAGCCGAGCGCCAACTCGTCGATACGCGCATGGCGATGCTGCAGGCCGACGTTGACACTCGGATGGCGCTTGCTGAACTTGAAAAACTTGCAGGAGATATGCCTTGAAGCCCGGCGTACAACTTTCCTTGGCTGCTGTGGCGGTCGCGCTCGCGTTGGGCGCCGGTTACTGGGCGGGTAATCGCGCCGATAGACAGGATCCGGTAACGGGTAGCCACGTGGTCGGTGCGGGCGACGCCGCGCCAGCAGGTGCTACGCAATCGAGTGCAACTGGCGAACGCAAGGTCCTCTACTACCGCAACCCAATGGGTCTGCCCGACACCTCGCCCGTGCCGAAGAAGGACTCAATGGGTATGAACTACATCCCGGTGTATGCCGACGATAAGCCTGACGATAGCGGAGTGGTCGTCGTGAGCCCCGCCCGCGTGCAGACTCTCGGCGTCAAAACGGCGATCGCCGAAATGCGCGTCGTCGATGCGGTAGTGCGTGCGGCCGGACGTGTCGAGCTCAACGAGCGCGCGATCGTGGATGTCGCGCCGCGTTTCGAAGGCTGGATCGAGCGCCTGTATGTGAATGCCGTCGGAGATCCGGTGCGTCGCGGGCAGCCGCTCTTCACGATCTACAGCCCGGAACTGCAATCGGCTGGCGAGGAGCTGCGCATCGCCGAGCGACTGCAGCGCGACAGCGCGGCCACCGATACAGTCGCTGCCGACGCTGCGCGTCGGCTCGCCGATGCGACGCGGGCGCGCCTGCGCAACTGGGACATCGCCGCGCCCGCGAGTGGCGAGACGCCGCAGCGCCAGACTTTCCATTCACCGACGAACGGCGTCGTGCTTGAGAAAAAGGCGGTACAGGGCACCCGCTTTATGCCCGGCGACGCGGTCTATCGCATCGCCGACCTGTCGAAGGTATGGATCATCGCCGACATCTACGAGCGCGACCTCGCCCGCATCCGGGTTGGCCAGTTGGCGTCGGTCACGCTCGACGCCTTCCCGGACCGCCGCTTCGAGGCGAAGGTCGGCTATCTCTACCCAACGCTAAATACGGAAACGCGCAGCACACAAGTCCGCCTCGAGCTTGACAACCGCGACGGCCTGCTGCGCCCGGGGATGTTCGCGCACGTTGACCTCGCGTCCGGCGCGGCGATCCAGCGAGTAACCGTGCCGACTTCAGCTGTAATCGACGACGGCAAGCGCCAGGTTGTGCTGCTCGCGCTCGACGAAGGACGCTTCAAGCCGCAACCGGTGCGCATCGGCCAGCGCGGCAAGGAATACGTTGAAGTGACGGACGGCGTGCAGGCGGGCGATCGTGTTGTCGTGTCAGCGAATTTCCTGATCGACTCCGAAAGCCAGCTCAAGGCCGCTTTGTCGAACCTGACCGATGCCACGGCGGCAGAAGGTGGGGGATCGTCCGCAGCAGCGCAGATCTACCGCGGGGAAGGTACCTTCGACGCGCTCGATGACGCTGCCGGCACCGTGTCATTGACGCACGGCGACATTCCCGCGCTGCAGTGGCCTGCGATGACGATGGACTTCGGAATCGCATCGAAGGATCTCGTTGCCGGAGTTGCGCCAGGCACAAAGGTGCGCTTCGAGTTCATACAGCGCGCGCCTGGCGAATTCGTCGTTACCCGGATTGAGAAATCTGCACCGGTGGCCGGTAGCGAGCCGGTGGCACCGGCCCCAGCGCACGGAGGGCACTAACATGCTCGGCCGGCTGATCGACTGGTCTTCCCGCAACATTTTCCTGATTTTGCTCGGGACACTGTTCCTGATTGGTGGCGGGATCTACGCGGTCAAAAATACGCCGCTCGACGCGCTGCCGGATTTGTCGGACGTTCAGGTCATCGTCTTCACCGACTTCCCGGGCCAGGCGCCGCAAGTCGTCGAGGACCAGGTAACTTACCCGCTTACCACCTCGATGCTTGCGGTGCCGCGCGCGAAAGTCGTGCGCGGCTTCTCGATGTTCGGCGCGTCGTATGTCTATGTGATCTTCGAGGACGGCACCGATATTTACTGGGCGCGCTCGCGCGTCCTCGAGTACCTCAGTACCGTTGCCGGCCGGCTACCCGCCGGGGTGGCGCCACAGATCGGCCCGGATGCGACCGGTGTCGGCTGGGTCTATCAGTACGCGATAACCGGCAAGAATTTGTCGCTCGCTGAGACGCGCAGCTTGCAGGACTGGTACGTGCGCTACCAACTGACGAAGGCTGGCGGCGTGTCCGAAGTCGCGAGCATCGGCGGCTTCGTGCGCGAATATCAGGTCACCGTCGATCCCCACCGGCTTGCGACCTTCGGCCTTGCGCTTGACGAGGTCAGCAAGGTGATCCGCGACTCGAACCGCGACGTCGGCGGGCGTGTCATTGAGATGGCTGAGAAAGAATTCATGATCCGCGGCCGCGGTTACCTGCGGGGAGTGCAGGACATCGAGGCCCTTGTGCTGAAGAGCGTAGGCGGCACACCGGTTCGCATAGCTGACGTGGCCCGCGTCGAACTCGTCCCGGCCGAGCGCCGGGGCATCGCCGAGCTCAACGGCGAAGGCGAAGTCGCCTCGGGCATCGTCATGGCGCGCTTTGGCCAGAACGCGCTCGACGTGATCGCCAACGTCAAGGCGAAGATCGCCGAGATCACGCCCGGGCTGCCCGAGGGGGCCGAGATTGTCCCCGTCTATGATCGCTCGACGCTGATCGAGCGCGCGATCGCGAACCTGAAATGGACGCTGCTCGAGGAAAGCCTGATCGTCGCCGCGGTCTGCGTGATCTTCCTTCTGCATGTGCGCAGTGCGCTCGTTGCCATCATCACACTACCGCTTGGCATCTTGATCGCATTCATCGCGATGCGCTCGCTCAATCTGGGCTCGAATATCATGAGCCTCGGTGGCATCGCGATTGCGATCGGTGCGATGGTTGACGCTGCGATCGTCATGATCGAAAACGCCCACAAACGCATAGAGCACCTCCCCGAGGGAGCGACGCAGGCTCAGCGCAGTGAGGCAATTATCCGTGCCTGCAAGGAAGTCGGCCCGGCACTGTTCTTCTCGCTCCTGATCATCACCGTGTCCTTCCTGCCCGTGTTTACGCTCGAAGGCCAGGAAGGCCGTATGTTCTCGCCGCTCGCGTTCACGAAGACCTTCGCGATGGCCGGCGCAGCACTGTTGTCCGTGACGCTCGTGCCAGTGTTGATGCTGTTCTTCGTGCGCGGCCGCATCCTGCCGGAGGCGAAGAATCCGGTGAACCGGGTGCTGATCTGGCTCTATCGTCCGATCATCGCCTGGGTGATGCGCCACAAGATCCTCACGATCGTGGCCGCGCTGGTGACGATGGCGGCAACTGTTTTTCCGGCGCGACAACTCGGCTCGGAGTTCATGCCGACGCTCAACGAAGGCACGTTGTTCTACATGCCTGCGGCGCTGCCGGGCATGTCGGTGACCGAAGCCGGGCGCCTGCTCGCGACGACGAACCGCATCATCAAGACCTTCCCCGAAGTCGAGTCTGTGTATGGCAAGGCCGGGCGCGCTCTGTCGGCGACCGACCCGGCGCCGCTCGAGATGTTCGAGACGGTCGTCAACCTCAAACCGCAAGCCGAGTGGCGCCCCGGCATGACGACCGACAAGCTGATCGCCGAGATGGACTCCGCGCTGAAATTTCCCGGCGTCGCGAACTCGTGGACGATGCCGATCAAGGCGCGCCTCGACATGCTGTCAACCGGGATCCGCACCCCGATCGGCGTCAAGGTGTTCGGCAAGGATCTGGACACCATCGAGAAGGTTGCGAAAGCGATTGAGGCGGCGGTCAGGAACGTCCCGGGTGCGAGCAGCGCGTACGCCGAGCGCGTTACCGGCGGCTATTACGTCGACATCGTGCCACGGCGCGATCAACTCGCGCGCTACGGCCTGTCGGTCGGGGCCGTTCAGGAAGTTGTCGCAACCGCGCTGGGCGGCGACATGGTGACGACGGCGGTCGAGGGCCTCGAACGATACAACGTCAGCGTGCGGTATCCGCGCGATCTGCGCGATGACCCGCAACGCATTGCCGCCGAAGTGTATGTGCCGACCATGAGCGGACCGATTCCCCTCGGCCAACTCGCGGAGATCCGGCTCACGCGCGGTTCGCCTGGCATTCGAACCGAAAATGCGCTGCTGGCTGCCTATGTCTATGTGGACACCCGTGATGCCGACCTTGGTGCGTTCGTCAAACGTGCACAGCAAGCGGTCGCCGAGCAAGTCACATTCCCGCCTGGCTATTACGCCACCTGGAGTGGTCAGTTCGAGTACATGGAGCGAGCGAAGGAGAAGATGAAGATTGTGCTGCCGCTGACAATCGGCCTCATCTTCGTGCTTCTGTATCTCAATTTCCGACGTCTCACTGAAACATTGATCGTGATGCTGTCGGTTCCGTTCGCTCTCATTGGCGGCGTGTGGCTGATGTGGTGGCTAAATTATCAGATCAGTGTGGCGGTCGCGGTTGGGTTCATAGCGCTGGCCGGTGTCGCTGCCGAGACAGGGGTGATCATGCTGATCTATCTCGACCATGCATGGGAGGCGATCAAGGCGAAGCGTGTTGCCGACGGCCAAGAGCCCTCAGTCGCAGACCTCTATGAGGCTATCATGGAAGGCGCCGTCGAGCGTGTGCGGCCAAAGATGATGACTGTCGTTGCCATCATGGCTGGTCTGCTGCCAATCATGTGGAGTAGCGGCACCGGGTCCGAGGTCATGAGCCGCATTGCAGCGCCGATGGTCGGGGGGATGATTTCGTCGACCGTTCTGACCCTCGGCGTGATCCCGGCGCTCTATGCGTTGGTCAAACAGTGGCAACTGAGACGAGGACGCGAAGTGCGGCCCGCGTCGGACGCCCCAGCCCCCGTCGCCGCGAACATATGAGCAGCAAGAATACACAGCTTACCCGCGCCAGACGGGTAAGCAGCGCCGTGCCGTCACTGCATACTGCCGCCCGGACAGTCGCCGAGATGTTGTCGATGACTTTTCGGCGGACACGCTCGATGCGCCGCATCGTGCTGCTCGGGCTCGCAGTCTCATGTCCCGCGGCAGCCCAGCAGGCCGCTCTTCACGCGTCAGGAGAGGCCGGTACGCAGAGCATCCGGCACGCTGTCGAAGCGGCATGGCAGCGTAGTGCAGACGGTCGTGCAGCGGCAGCCCGGCGCGACGAAGCGGTTGCTCGGCGCGATGCTGCAATCAGCTGGACGCCCGAACCGCCCACCTTCACGCTGTCTCAGCGCAGTGACCGCCTCCACCGCAATGACGGCCAGCACGAGGTCGAGGCGGAGTTGGAGGTGCCGTTGTGGATGCCCGGGACACGTGCTGCCGCCTCGGCACTTGCAGACGCGCAAGGCGATGAACTGGAAGCGCGTTTGGCGCTGGCCCGACTGAAACTCGCCGGCGAAGTGCGTGAAGCCGTGTGGTCATTGCGGCTTGCGCAGAACGATCTGGACGCGAACCAGCGCCGCGTCGCGGAGGCCGAAGTACTCGCCGCCGATGTGCAGCGTCGGGTCGTGGCCGGCGACCTCGCCCGCATCGATGCCAACACTGCGCAGGCTGCGGTGCAGCAGGCCCGCGCGGCAATGGCCGAAGCACAGGCCCGCCTGCTGCGCGAGCAGAGGCTCTATTCGGCATTGACGGGTCTTCCCCAACCACCCGTGGATCGCGAAGCGGATGCGGTGGCAGCCGAACTCGACAGTCATCCGGCCCTGATCGCCAGACGCCGTGCTGCGGAACTGGCGCGCGCTCACCTCCACCAAGCCAGCACGGCAACTCGCGACGCACCTGAGCTCATCCTCGGAGTGACCAGCGAACGCGGGGAGTTCGGCGAACGCTATACGAACACAACGACGATCGGCATCCGTGTGCCCTTTGGCACCGCTGCACGCAATCGCCCGCAGATCAGCGCTGCGAATGCGGAACTCATCGACGCGGAGACGACGTTCGAGCTCGAGCGCGAACGCCTCCGCGCGGAGCTCGATGCCACCCGCGAGGAATTTGACCAAGCTCGTCGCGTCGAGTCCTTTGCCGCCGAGCGTGCTCGCCTTGCGGCAGACAGCCGGCAACTGGTTGCCAAGGCTTTCGAACTCGGCCAAGTGGATCTTCCGACCCGTCTGCGCGCCGAGAACGAATATTTCGATGCTGAACTTTCGCTAAGCCGCGCGCGTAGCGAAGCTGGTCGAGCCGCTTCCCGACTCCAACAAGCCAACGGACTGTTGCCATGAACCCCGATTCACGTTCCATACCATCAGTTGTCCGCCGGCTTCTGCTGCTATTGATGTTTATTTTTGCTGCTCCGGCATTTTCTGGGCCAGGGCATGACGGTGGCCACGAGGAGGAGGGGGGGCAGCCTGTCGCGGTGGATTCGGTAGAACCGCGGTTCGAGGCGCACTCCGACCTTTTCGAAGTCGTCGGCATCCTAAATAGTGGTGCATTGGTGCTGTCGCTGGACACTTACGCGACGAACGAGCCTGTGTCGGGCGCGCAGGTCGAGCTCGAATCAGGAAGCTACAAGGCCACGGGGGAGTTCGACTCGGATCGGGGGCTCTACCGCTTCGCCGACGTGCCATTCAGTGCGACCGGGACCTATCCGGTGACGCTGACCATTACCGCGGGCAACGAGGTGGATTTGCTCGCCGCCGATCTCATCGTGCGCCCGGCCTCTGCTGCGTCCGCGTCCGCGTCCGTCATGAACGGTACGCCTAGTTCGGGCAGCTGGCTGTGGTGGGGTGTGGGGGGGGTAGGTGCCATTGCTGCACTCGCCTTCGGTCTGCGTCGCCGCCGTGCGGTGGCCTGAGAAACGCTCACGGAAACTGATCCATGAAGAAGTCTTCCCACTTGCGGTTGTGCCGCACGCTACCCCCTGTTCGCTCCGCCCTGCTGATTTTCATGCTCGTCAGCGGCGTTTCCGGTACAGCGTTTGGCGACGCCGGACATGACCACGGTAATGAACCGCCTGTTGTCGCCAACCCGAACGCGCCCAAGCGCCTGCCTGACGGTTCCGTTTTCTTGCCCAAGTTGTCGCAGCGTCAACTTGGGGTGCGTACTGTGCTCGCCGAATCGCAATCCCTGCCGCAGACTTGGCAGTGGGTCGGTAAGGTTGTGATGGATCCCAACGCAGGCGGCAAGGTTCAGCCCACGATCGACGGTCGTATCGAGGCCGGCCCAGGTGGTCTGCCGGTGTTAGGCCAGACAGTGCGCAAGGGCGAAGTGCTGGCACGTGTCAGCCCCATTGCGAATCCGATCGAACGAGCCGAACAGAACGCCCAAGCTGCCGAATTGCGTGCGAATTTGGAGATTGCCAAGAAGCAGCTCACCCGCCTGCAGGAATTGGAAGGTAGCGTGCCACGCAAGGAAATCGAGGCGGCACAGGCCGAGGTACGTAGCCTCGGAGAGCGCCTCGCCGCGGTCGCTGGCAGCCTGAGCACCGCCGAGGCCCTCGTCGCCCCCGTGTCGGGCGTCATCGCCACAAGCAGCGTCGTCGCTGGTCAGGTCGTCGAGGCTCGCGAAGTGCTGTTCGAGATCGTCGATCCCGCGCGTTTGCAGGTCGAGGCTATCGCGCACGATGCCGCACAGGCGCAAGGCGTGGCCCAGGCCTCGGCCTCCGTGGATGGCGGCCGGACCGCCTTCCCCCTGGCATGGGTGGGTGCCAGCCGCGCGCTGCGCGAACAGAGTCTGCCGGTGCTGTTCCGGACGGTCGAAGGCAAGGCGCCGCCGCTCGCCGTCGGGCAACCGCTGCAGGTCATCGTGCAGACGCGCGAGCAGATCAGCGGCGTCCCCGTCCCCGCTGCCGCACTGGTGAAGAATCCGGCCAACCAGGAGATCGTCTGGGTGCACACCTCGGCCGAACGCTTCGTGCCGCGCACCGTGCGCCACCATCCGCTCGATGGCGCGACCGTCAGCGTCACCGACGGCCTTACCTCTGGCGACCGGGTTGTCGTCCAGGGGGCGCCGCTGGTCAATCAGGTGCGCTGAGGACGATTCATGTTCGATTGGCTTGTCAATCAGTCCCTACGTAACCGCCTGCTGGTGCTCGCGCTTGCCACCGTGATGATGCTCTACGGTGGTCTGACGCTCACCCGCACGCCGGTCGACGTTTTTCCCGATCTCAATCGCCCGCAAGTCACGCTGCAGATCGAGGCCGGCGGCATGGCCCCCGAAGAGGTCGAGCAGCTCATCACGATCCCACTCGAAGTGTCGATGAGCGGCCTGCCGGGTGTGAGTTCCGTACGCTCAGTCTCCTCCGTTGGCCTCGCTTTCGTGTATGTGAGCTTCAACTGGGGCGTCGACGTCTACCGAGCCCGCCAAATCGTCAATGAGCGTTTCACCACCGTTCGCGACCAACTGCCCCAAGGCATCGAACACGCCGCAATGGGGCCGATCAGCTCGATCATGGGCGAGATCCTGTTGATCGCGATTCCGATCGACCCCGCGAAGATCGACCCGATGGCTACGCGCGAGTACGCCGATTTCGTGCTACGCCCGCGCCTGCTGTCGGTCCCCGGCGTCGCCCAGGTGATCCCGATTGGCGGTGAAGTGCGTCAGTACCAAGTGCAGCCGGACACTGCACGCATGGCTGCGCTGGGTGTTACGGTGGATGACATCGCTGGCGCACTGAAGGGCTTCTCGGCGAATACCAGCGGTGGCTTCCTCGAACTCAATGCACGCGAATACCTCATCCGTCACATCGGCCACACAACGCGCCTTGCGGACCTCGAGCGTCTGCCGGTCGCGTCCCGCGACGGGCGCAGCATCCTGCTCAAGCAAGTCGCGTCGGTTACCTTCGCTCCGGCGATCAAGCGTGGCGACGCGGGTTTCAATGGCGAGCCGGCGGTAATCCTCTCGGTCCAGAAGCAGCCCGACGCCGACACCGTGAAGCTCACGCGGGAGATCGAATCGGCGCTTGGCGAGCTGAAGAAATCCCTGCCTGCGGGCATGGAAGAACCGCGCGTGACCTTCCGGCAGGCGAATTTCATTGAGTCATCAATCGGAAACCTCAAGGGCAAGCTTATTGCTGCGTCGACAATCGTTGCAGTGGTGCTCTACCTCTTCCTCGCCAACCTGCGTACAACGCTGATCTCGCTCGTTGCAATTCCGGCGTCGATTCTGACGACCGTGTTGGTGTTCCGCTACTTCGGCATGTCGATCAACACGATGACGCTGGGCGGCCTGGCGATCGCGATCGGCGAACTGGTCGACGACGCCGTCGTCGGTGTCGAAAACGTCCTGCGGCGCTTAAAACAGGAACGTCAGCGCGGCGCCGAGGGCCATTCGCGCCTAAGTCCGCTGGAAGTGATTGGAAAGGCAACGCTGGAGGTGCGCTCCGCAATCGTCTACGCGACCTTCATCATCGTGCTGGTATTCGTGCCCCTTTTCGCGCTGCCGGGTATCGAGGGGCGGCTTTTCCTGCCCCTTGGCGTTGCATACATCACCTCGATTCTCGCCTCGATGTTGGTATCCGTAACGCTGACCCCCGTGATGGCCTTTTACCTGCTGCCGCGTATGAAGAGCCTCGGGCACGGCGACCCCAAGCTCGTTCAGTGGCTCAAGGCGCGTTACGCGGCTACCCTCGCCTGGTGCTTCGAGCACGCCCGCATGCTGCTCGCCGCCGCGGCCGTTGCAATTGCTGCCGCGCTGGCACTGGTGCCGTTCTTCCCGACGACCTTCCTGCCGCCCTTCAATGAAGGCACCGTGCTCGTCGGTCTGCGTCTGAACCCCGGGACCACGCTCACCGAGTCAGTGCGCATTGCGCAGCAGGCGGAAATGCTGATTCGCGAGGTGCCCGAAGTGGTACACGTCGGGCGCCGCTCGGGCCGCGCCGAGATGGATGAGCATGCCGAAGGCGTGCATTCCTCGGAACTGGATATCCAGCTTCGCCCAAGCGAACGACCGCTCGACGCGGTGTATGCTGACATCCGTGCGCGGCTGGTGAGTCTGCCGGCGGCGATCGGCATCGGCCAGCCGATCAGCCACCGCATCGATCACCTGCTCTCCGGGGTGCGCGCACAGATCGCGATCAAGATCTTCGGTGATGACCTCGACACCCTGCGCGCCCAAGCCGACGCACTGCGTGGTCGCCTCGCCGGCATCTCGGGTCTGGCCGACCTCGAGATCGAAAAACAGGTGCTCACGCCGCAGATCAAGGTGCGCGTCGATTTCGACGCGGCCGAAACCTACGGCCTGCCGCCCTCGAAACTGCTCGAGGAATTGAAGATGCTGGTCGATGGCGAGCGCATCACCCAGGTCATCGAAGGTAACCGCCGCTTCAACCTGGTGCTGCGCCTGCCCGACGCCGCGCGCTCGGTCGACGGCCTCGCCAACGTCCTCATCGACACGCCGAGCGGTCGCGTTCCGCTCTCGAAACTTGCGCGCATCGACGACTCCGATGGTCCGAATCAGATCAGCCGCGACGACGGCAAGCGTCGTATCGTTCTCTCCGCTAACGCATCGCAGCGCCCGCTCTCGGACGTTATCGCCGACATCCGAACGGTAATCGCTGATACGCCGTTACCGGAAGGCTACTTCATCGACTTGGGCGGCCAGTTCGAGGCGCAGGAGGAGTCCAGCCGCCTGATCGGCCTGCTGTCGCTGGTCTCAGCTGCGATGGTTTTCCTCGTGCTCTACAGCCGCTACAAGAGCACCGCGCTCGCGCTGATGATCATGGCCAATATCCCGCTCGCGCTAGTCGGCTCAGTGATTGGCCTGTGGCTTTCCGGCCAGCCGCTGTCGGTCGCGGCGCTGATCGGCTTCATCACGCTCGCCGGCATCTCGACGCGCAACGGCATCCTCAAGGTCAGCCACTACATCAACCTGTGCGCCTTTGAGGAAGAAAAATTCGATCAGAAGATGCTGATCCGCGGTTCGCTCGAGCGCCTGACCCCGGTGCTCATGACCGCGCTGGTCGCAGCCTTCGCACTCGCGCCGCTGCTCTTCGAGGCCGAGCAACCGGGCACCGAAATCCTGCACCCGGTCGCGGTGGTGATCTTTTCGGGTCTGATCAGCTCAACGCTCCTCGATACCTTCCTTACGCCAGCGATTGTCTGGCTCTTCGGGCGCACGCCAATTGAACGGCTGGTCGAAGATTCTGGCAAAGACGCCTACTGACCCTCATCCTCACTAGCCTCGCTCACACCCAATCTCAAGGAGACATACGTGAAAGCACTACAAACCCTTGTCGCTGTCGCGGCCATTCTCAGCGCCTCGGCTGTGTTCGCCGGAGCCGGTCATGACCTGACACCGAAGCACGGCGGCGTCGCCGCCGAAGCTGGTGGTGTGGTCTTTGAACTCGTCGCCACATCTGACGCGCTTACCCTACATGTCGATGACCACGGCCAGAAAATCGACACCGCAGGTGCCTCCGGGAAGGTCACGTTACTCGCCGGTGCGGACAAGAAGGAGGCAATTCTGACACCCGCCGGCGATAACAAGCTCGAAGCAAAGGGGGCTTACAAACTGGCTTCCGGGACCAAGGCGGTCGCAGTGGTTACGCTGCCCGGCAAATCGCCTGCGACGGCAAGGTTCGCGATTAAGTAAGCAGAATTGCGTGCGAAGCAGGCTGAATTGATAACGCACATGTAATCCGCTCGCCATGTTCATGACAGGTGGCGGCGGGTAGTCTGTGTTCTCGAAACCGGCGTGGCAGGAGCGCGTTAGACGCCCTTGACACAGGATTGACTTGTCCCTCAGGGGGTGGCATGACCTTCAAGACTCTATTTTTCTCCAGCTTACTTGCTGCTACCGCAACGATGGCTACTGGCGCAGAAAATTCCGTGGATCCTCAGCCCAACGCTGCGGCTGAACAGACGAAAAGCGAAAGCGTCGGGAACCAGGCTCCGCAACCGAAGACGCGGCATGACCATGCAGCTGAGCGACTGGGGGTTACAGCCAATACGCCGGCAGATCCAGTGTCCGACAAGTCCACAACGCCACGAAGCCAACAGACGAAGCAGCACGATCATATGCGTGATATGAAGTAGCGTGGGCCCCAGATCAATCTGCACGGGACGTCATTCCCCAGAGGGGCAGTTGACGAGTGCAACGCACCCCGAACACTCGAACACGGAAGCGTCACACTGCCCTTGGCCCTCACTTTGCCTGTGACTGCCTAGACGATCAGGTTGAGGACGGCGGCGCGTTGAGTCTTCATGACGTTGAATAGCGATAGGAGGACAAAGTGAACGACAAGGATTTGCAAGCGCATACAAATCACTTGCGGGAAACCTACCAGGCACAGCTCGATCTGTCGCGCTCCTGTTGTGATCTTGGTTTGAAATGCTGCAAGGGATTCGCTGACTTGAGCACGGATGCCACGAATGGTGCGCTTGCTCTCGCGGAAGCCGGTCGTGAATTGTTCCTTGACAACGGCCTGTCGAAATACATTGTGGAGAGCAGCGAAATCGGCATGTCTCTGTGGTCCGCTTGGTGGTCAACTGGAGTAGAAATCCAAAAGGGCATCATTAACAACCTGTCGAAGCAGTAAGTGAGGGCGTGAGACGCGATCACGTTTAAGGCGCAGCAACTCGAAAGTGAGGCGCGACTAGAAAGCGTGCCGCGTCACAGTCACCTATGCTTGCAGCGCAACCGTTTTCCGACCGAGCCCCGGCGTGGTGGCCACGTGGGGCTGCGCAGCGAATTCAGTCGGACTTGTCGACTTCCACCTCACGTAGCCGAAGTGCATGGGTAGTGGGCGTGTCGGATTCGAACTCCAGAACGCGATCATGTATGTGCTCGAGGGCGACAAGAGCGCGACCTCGCGCGAGTTGTTGAGCCGGTTCACCGCGCCTTATTACCTGCTGCATGGCACGGACGGGCAACTCGGAACTGGCATCCGGCTCCTCGACCGCGGCGATATGATGATCACGATGGACGTTCCAACCGACTTCGAGAAGTCGCTGCTGCGCGGCAAGCCGGCCGCCGCACATCCATAGGCGGATACCGCCAGTTCGTCGCTCGGCCTGCTTTCTGCGGCCTATGCAGAGCAGATAACAGGCCAGTTCGAAACGGAACTCGCGCTCGCTTGTCTGGGCGCGGGGACCCTTGAGACGCTGCCGGTCATTCGTGAGGAGCAGTGTGCCTGGTTCAACCCGAATCAAAACTCTGGTTTTTCCCATCGCCGAACTGCTGATGATGGCGACGCTTCTGCTGTCGTGCGGGACGGTTGCGCGCGAGAAGGAACGCGGGACCATCGAGCAGCTGCTGCTGGTTTCGCCGCTCACGCCGCTGCAGATCCTGGTGCCCAAGGTGCTCGCGATGACGCTCGTCGTTCTGGCCGGGTCGATGATGAGCGTCTTCGCCGTCCTCGGGCCCGTCTTTCACGTGCTGATCAAGGGTAGCCTGACGCTGTTCTTTGCGCTGACGGCGTTGTCCGGCTTCACGTCGTCGCGACTGGAGCACTTCATCGCCACCGTGCCTCGGACCCTGCTTCTGGGCGGGGCGGTATTCTGCGTCGGCGTCTGGCGCATCCGGCGGCAATTCGAGTAGGGGGCTGCGCAAGTTGGTCGAAATGCTTCATCGCCCCCCCACCTTGTCTCAATCAGAAAATGAACCAGACGTAGCCGAAGAGCAGGTTGTTGTCCGATGCGTCGCGGCCGAAGCCGTTGTAGTTGCTGCGGGCACCGTTGAAGCGCGAATACGAGGTGTATCGCAGCCCGAGCTTCAGGTTCTGTGTGTCCTTGAGCGGCAGGTAGTTGAGTTCAGCGATCCAGCCGCGGTTGTCAGGACTGCCGCTCGCGCTGCCCATGGCGCTCGGGTCGTCGGCCATGCCGTACTTCAGCATGTCGCGGTCGCCCTGCGTGTCGAAGTAGCCCACGCCGAGACCGACGCGGCGCTGCCAGTAGTAATGAACATTGGCCTTGAAGGTCCGCAGCTTGTCGGATGCGTTGGAGGCCATGCCCATCGGGAAGCTTGCGTCCCAATCGCGCGTCTCGCGCATCCACGTGGCGTCGGCGGTGAAGGTGTGAACGGCGCCAATATACTGGTACTGGGCTTCCAGGGCCACGTCGCGGAAGCGATCGGTCGGGCCGCTTGGTTCATCTTCATCAGGGAAGATGTTCACAATGATTCCCTTGATGCCGGCGGCAAAGCTCTGATTGCCCATTTCACGGTTGAACATCAGATGCCAGTATGGGGCATAGCCGTCGACCACCGTTTCGGTCGGCACTCCCGCGCTGAATGGACGCAGCACCCCCTTCCTGGCCGTGCGATAGACGCCAATTTCGCCGTACAGGATGTTGTCCCAGAAGCCATACAGCCCCAGCCCGGCCGCTTGGCCGGCGAGGGTCATGTCGAGCGCCGGTGCGACCTCCGGCATGATGCCGGTGTCCTCGAGATGAGGGAAAGACCACATCGGGGCGCTGTTCCAGACGTCCTGTACGCCGGGTGAGTTGTTGAGCGTCACGCCGAAGAGCAGCTCCTTGCTCCTCAGCATTGTGCTGCTCGCATAGCGGATGTCGGCCATCTCGATCGCCCAGCGCCGCTCGATACCGTCATAGCCGTACTGGACGAAGGCTCCGGACGAGTCGGTGATCTTGCCGGCGTAGTAGACCGCCGCCGTCTGCAGGATCGTCTCGCCGGCGCGTGGGAAGTCCTCCGACGGATCGGACGCGCGGGAGTCGCGGATCGAGCTGTGCGAGCCGATCAGCGAGCCCGACAGCGGCAGGTTGAACGGGAATTTGTTGTCGTCGAGCTGGTTACCCAGGCTGTAGCCGCGCAGCTTGAACTGCCGACCGAACGCCGTAAGCTCGGGGAAGACAGTATGGCACGACGCGCATGGCTGTCCAGTCTGGCGCCCGAAGCTCGGCACCGCCTGTGCCGGGGCGCTCAACAGCAGGAACAACAGCGCCGCGGCTGCCGCCTGCATCATGGCCTGAATAAGGCTTGCGGTTCTTGACTTGTTCACGATTCCCCCCTCTTTTTCTTGCGAGTAGTGAGCGGTATTGCTCGGGCCAGCGGATTCGATTACGACACCCCCTCGGTGCGATCGCCCGTGTTGATGCCCTGCCTCCCGTGCCAAGGATGGGCGAGTGCGCCCATCGATCCCATGTGTGTCTGCGGTCATGCGCCCGAATCGTCTTGGCCGATCAGCAATTGCGTATCGGACAGGTACTTGTGCTTCGGGATGACCAAGTTCGATGGGGCCGGCACATGCTTGAAGACCCGGCCCGCGAGATCGAACTTGGAGCCGTGGCAAGGACAGTAATACCCGCCGGGCCAGGTCTGACCGAGGTCTCGCGGCGATAATTCCGGGCGGAAGGTTGGAACGCAGCCCAGGTGCGTACAAAGGCCGATGGCGACGAAAACGTCGGGCTTGATCGAGCGCGTCGCGTTCTGGCAATAGGGTGGCTGTTGCAGCCGCTGCGAGGCGGGGTCGAGCAATAACTCATAGATACGTTCGAGCCCTTCGATCATGTCGGGCGTGCGCCGCAAAATCCATATCGGCTGGCCGCGCCATTCGACGGTGGTCATCTCGCCGTCGCCAAGTTTCGCGATGTTCGCTTCCACGGGCGCGCCGAGGGCCCGCGCTCGGTCGCTCGGCGTCAGACTGACGATGAATGGAACCGCACCCGCCGCCACCGCGGCACCTCCCGCTGCCGAAGTGGCGACCAGCAAGCGGCGGCGCTGTGGGTCGGGGGGCGTGTCAGTGTCGTGCTCTGATCGCATCGTCTCATCTCCCGTTCACTACGCAGCGAACCACTCTACGGTTGGCTGTTCGCGAAACATGCCCACCTGCCAAGCGAAGCCGTCGTTCTTGCGCGTGGGCAAAGGCCGTCCTGAACGGACTCTTCTATGTGACTACATCATGAAACGGTCGAGCTGACGGTGGAGTGACGACAAGGTTACGTTTCCGTCAGCTGCGCGCCATCAATTACACAAGCTTGCGAAAATGTCCGCGGCATGTACGGTTGGAATGGCGGAATTGCAACTAGCATATAGAAGCAGTCGTAAGCACGACAAAGGCAGGTAGAACACCGCAGCAATCAAAGACCAGGACGCGAAGACCAATGTGCCGCGATTTGCCCTCCACGCCGTATGCGCATGCGATGGAGTGATGCACATGCGGCCATGCGTTATCTCTCAAATGGCAGTGAGGCGCCCGCTACTCCTCGTGAACGAGGACTGCCTTGATTGCGGGGTCGATCGGCCCAACGTCGTGCCATTTTCCGCTGGTGTCGTGCGTCGCGGGCTTGTTGCACATGCCATGGTCGCAATCGACGATCCAGCGCTTCTGAAGCACGCGGGAGCAGAAGCGGTAGTTCACCGCGCCGGGGGGTAAGCCGACGGCAGCGGCGAGCAGACGGCAGACGCAAAGGTGACCGTGGGTCACTGACGATTTTGATTCCATCGAACACCTCTTATCGGTACTTTTTTTCCCACGCACCACAGCCAGTCACGAAGTTTGCGAAGCGCGTTTCGGTGGATGCGGATTTCTTCTCACGCCAGCGCAGGTCGCGGAGTTGCTCGCTGCAATTGACTCTTTGCTCGTCCTCACCGGCGGGTGGCGGGCGGTAGAATCTGGAGAATCCACTCGGGAAATCGACGTTCATATGGCAAGCGATTTTGGGGCTTGCCGCACCGCGCTCCGGCGAACGCGGGAAACAGTCACGCAACGGCTCAAATTGTAGGAGTCGGATCTTAACGCGGCAATGAAGACAGCATTACATCGCAGTTATCTAATTGTAATTTGCGACACTGATCCACGCGCAACGGTGCAGTAGCGTCTGAAGGCGTCGTCGTTCGCGAACCAAAGCGCGGCTTCTCCGCGCTGTATGGTTGCAGGATTACAGAGTTGTAATTTAAGCGTCATGCGCGGGACAGCATGGGCGGGGTAAGCTACAGCTCCATCGGATCCAAGGGCGATGGCAATGTTCCGACAGGGAGTTCGTAGCCGGCTCTATTGTTCGTCGTGGTGGACTGCAGCGCAGTCAAGACGTCACTCGCTGTACCGAACCGGTTACGTTCGTTCAGAACAGTCTGGAGTCTGATCGATCAACATTGCGATGCATGGCCGGCTACGCGCTGTGCGTGCCCACCGCGTCGGACGCGCCGTGCCCCAATAGGGAGAATGCCGCCTTGCGACACGTTCATCCCCCCCCAGAAGCCTTGGTCGTGCACGATCATTACGATTCCGATAATCCGCGCGATGACGTAGCGACCAAGGATCCAGTGTGCGGCATGACCGTCAAACCGGATTCGCCACATCATGCGAGCCACAATGGTCACGTCTATCACTTCTGCAGCGCAAAGTGTCACGACAAATTCAAGGTGGAGCCGGAGCGTTATCTGAAACCGGCACCGGCAATGCACGTTAGAGCGACGCCGGACGTCGCGGCAGACACTGAATACACCTGCCCGATGCACCCCGAAATCCGCCAAATGGGCCCGGGCACATGCCCGAAATGCGGTATGACGCTCGAACCGGTGCTTCCCGGCGAAGACGAGGGCGACAATCCGGAGCTGACGGAATTTCGCCACCGCTTCTGGTGGACGCTGCCGCTGACAGTCATCGTGACTGTGGTCGCGATGTCGGGCGGCATGTTCGATCCGCTGCTCGGACCGGCGCGGCCGTGGGTCGAAATGGCTCTCGCGACGCCGGTCGTGCTGTGGTCCGGCTGGCCGTTCTTCGTTCGTGGCGTGCAGTCGATCCGCAACCGCAGCCCGAACATGTGGACCCTGATCGGCCTCGGAACCGGCGCCGCTTACGTCTATAGCGTGATCGCAACCGTCGCACCCGACGTGTTTCCGCCGTCGTTCCGGATCGGAGAGCACGTCGCGGTGTATTTCGAAGCTGCCGCGGTGATCATCTCGCTGACGCTACTCGGCCAGGTCCTCGAACTTAAGGCCCGTTCGGAGACCGGCGCGGCGATTAAGGCGCTGCTCGGGCTCGCGCCGAAGACGGCGCGCCGGATCCGCGAAGACGGCAGCGAGGAGGACATCCCCCTGACCCACGTCCATCCGGGCGACCGCTTGCGCGTGCGTCCAGGCGAAAAGGTACCGGTCGACGGTGCTGTCGAGGAAGGGTCGAGCGCGGTCGACGAGTCGATGCTGACCGGCGAACCGATCCCGGTGACGAAGCGGCCCGGTGACAAGCTGATCGGCGCGACGCTCAACGCCAGCGGCGCGCTCGTCATGGTCGCGGAGAAGATCGGCTCGCAGACCGTGCTGTCGCAGATCGTGCAGATGGTCGCCCAGGCGCAGCGCTCGCGCGCGCCGATGCAGCGGATGGCCGACCGCGTCGCGGGCTGGTTCGTCGTCGGCGTCGTCGCGATCGCGCTGCTGACGCTGTTCGTCTGGGGCCTCTTCGGGCCGCAGCCGAGTTGGGCGTACGGGCTCATCAACGCGGTCGCCGTGCTGATCATCGCCTGCCCGTGCGCGCTCGGGCTCGCGACACCGATGTCGGTGATGGTCGCGACCGGCAAGGCCGCGACCCACGGCGTGCTGTTCCGCGATGCCGCCGCGATCGAATCGATGCGCCAAGTCGATACGCTGATCGTCGACAAGACCGGCACTCTGACCGAAGGCAAACCCGCGTTCCACGGCCTCGCCCCGGCGCCTGGCTGGACCGAAGCCGAAGTCCTGCGCGTCGCCGCGAGCCTCGACCAGGGCAGCGAACACCCGCTCGCGCATGCAATCGTCGCCGAGGCGAAAAAGCGCGCTCTCGGCCTCAGCACCGCAGGCACCTTCGAATCCTCGTCCGGCATCGGCGTGCGCGGCACGATCGACGGACAGGCCGTCGCACTCGGCAACACCGCGCTGATGGAAGACGAAGGCGTCGACTGGCGGCCGCTCGAGGCGCGGGCCGAGGCGTTGCGGCAGGAAGGCGCAAGCGTGATGTTCCTCGCGGTCGCGGGCAGGATCGCCGGACTGCTCGCCGTCTCCGACCCAATCAAGGCGTCGACGGCCGAAGCGCTCGAAGGGCTGCGCGCGACCGGCCTGCGCATCATCATGGCGACCGGCGACGGCCTCACGACCGCGCGCGCGATCGGCCGACAGCTAGGCATCGACGAGTTGCACGGCGAGGTCAAGCCGAAGGACAAGGACGACCTCGTCGCGAAGCTGCAGGCCGAAGGCCGCATCGTCGCGATGGCGGGCGACGGCATCAACGATGCGCCCGCGCTCGCGCGCGCGAATGTCGGCATCGCGATGGGCACCGGCACCGACGTCGCGATGAACAGCGCGCACCTTACGCTCGTCAAGGGCGACCTGCGCGGCATCGCCACCGCGCGCGCGCTGTCCGTAGCAACGGTGCGCAACATGCACCAGAACCTGACGTTCGCGTTCCTGTATAACGCGCTCGGCGTGCCGATCGCGGCTGGCGTGCTATACCCGTTCCTGGGTCTTCTGTTGTCGCCGCTCATCGCTGCGCTGGCGATGAGTCTCAGTTCGGCCTCCGTGGTCGGGAATGCACTAAGACTTCGCACCACAATACTCTGACGCGCTGACATAGAACGCTTAATAGGGGGTAGGGAAACGATGTCCTCGCATGTAACGCGGTCAACGTCCCGAGACGTGCTCGTCCCGTAAAAAGCATTCTCGCCCTAGCCAAATCAGCGTTGTCCTCGCTATCGGAGATTGCCATGAGCCGACGATCAATCGACAACTGGATGTGGATCTGTCCTGCCTTGGCGATCGGGGTGGCAGCAGTCGTCGTGTCGCTGTGGGGACTCACGTGGCCAAGTGCGACGCTTGTCGCCGTTCTGCTCGCCTGCCCGGGAGTGCTGGTATGGGGCGGCCTGCAGTTGCGCCGGTCAGGCGCCTTTCCCCCTGGCCCCGCCCCCCGCACGGCGGGAATGACTATGGGCTGGGCCGCGCCGATCTACGACTGGTACTTCCCCAAACTCGGCCTCGGCAAAGCCTTTCGGATGGAGACGCTGCGCCATGCTGCACTACAGGCAGGCGAGCACGTGCTGGAAGTCGGCTGTGGCACGGGCGTTCTGACCCGGCTCGCCGCAGAAGCGATCGAGGCGTCGGGCGAGGCAATCGGCATTGACGCGGCACCGGCCATGATCGTCGTCGCCCGTGAGAATGCCGCCCGCGCAGGTAGTCGTGCGAGCTTCCAGCTTGCGGCCATCGAAACGCTGCCATTTCCCGACGCCACCTTCGACGTGGTGCTGGCGAGCGCGATGTTGCATCACCTCCCGCCGGAAGCGAAGGAAGCCGGGCTCAAGAGCGTGCGCCGCGTCCTGAAGCCCTCGGGACGTCTTGTCATTGCCGACCTCGACCGGCCGGCGAACCCGCTGTGGTGGTGGCTGCTCTGGCCCTTGTTGGCCATGCCAATGACCGCCGGAAACCTGCGCGGCGAGATTCCCGCTTTTCTGCAGCGAAACGGGTTCGGCTCTGTCCAAATGCAGGGGCGTTGGATGCAGTTGCTAGCGCTCTGGGTGGCACGTTCAGGCTCAACGCAAGGAGAAGGATCATGAAAAAAGAGTACCCACTATTGATTCGGTGCTGGATGGCTGCGCTCGTCATGCTGGTCACGTCGGCGTTCGCCCATGCGGTCGAATCGGGGCAGCACATGACGGTGCAAGGGATAGAAGTCTATTACGGGCTCATGCCGGCACAGGTGGCAGGCAAGCATCCGGCACCTCATGAAGAACGCGCCATGCATGGCGGAGTTCCAAGCAAGAAGGATGCATACCATCTAGTCGTCGCGCTCATCGATACGGCTGGGCAACGCATCACCGAGGCCGACGTGCGGGCAAGCGTCGCTGAACTAGGCATGGCGGGTACGCACAAGCGGCTTGAGCCCATGCACATCGACGACGCGCTGAGCTTCGGCGCTTACTTCATCCTGTCCGGTGATGGACCATACCGAATCGCCATCGAGGTTCGACGGCCCGGGATAGCACAGCCGATCGAAGCACTTTTCGAATACCGCCGACGCTAACCGAGAGCTATGACATGTCAGAGCAACATGATAGGGAACAGCCGGTCCACAGACGCGGGGGGGCTGACTCACGGGTGAAATGGGTATTCTTCGGCTTTCTCGCGCTGGCCGCGTTTTTTCTCTTCACTGAACACCGCGCTCATCTCCTCGGCATCTTGCCGTGGCTTTTCCTGTTGGCCTGTCCGTTGATGCACATCTTCATGCACGGCGGACACGGTGGGCATGGTGGGCACAATCAGGGGGACACACAGAATAAAACGGAAGGAGATGAGAAATGACCGACACGCCTTCCTACGGCCTATGGTCGCTGGTCATCATCAACTCAATCTTTTTCATCGCGTTTGCGTTCAGCTTCGCAAGGCCCCGCAGCACGCGCGATTGGCGTTCGCTCGGCGCTTACTCCGCCTTCATCGTCGCCTTGTTCACGGAGATGTACGGGTTTCCGCTCACAATCTACGTGCTGTCCGGTTGGCTATCCTCGCGCTTTCCGGGTGTTGATTTCCTCGCTCATGATTCGGGCCACCTGCTCGAAGTCATGTTCGGTTGGCGATCTAACCCGCATTTTGGCCCGTTTCATCTCCTTAGCACGGCGTTCATCGTCGGCGGTTTCTGGTTGCTTTCAAAAGCTTGGCCGGTGCTTTATCGCGCACAGCGTGAGCATCGCGTGGCGGACACCGGTCCCTATGCAAGAATTCGGCATCCTCAGTATGTTGCCTTCGTCCTCGTGATGTTTGGATTCCTGTTGCAGTGGCCCACATTGATCACGTTGGCGCTATTTCCCGTGTTGCTTATCGTGTACGCGCGCCTGGCGCACCAAGAAGAACGTGACGTACTCGTTGAATTTGGCGAAGCCTACGTGCAGTACCGGGAACGCACGCCGGCATTCATCCCTGTCCTGGGGCGGCAACCGCCCGATGCAACCGAGTGATGGGTGCGTCGTTACATGGGAGGCACACATTGGAGCTTCGACCTACCTTTGCAGGGACGTGTCATTGCTGCGGTACCCGTGTCGTTTCTCGTACGCCGTGGAAATCAAGCCAGCAGACTTGTGAGCGCTGTTTTCTCGAAGAGTTGTCCCGCGGGTGCTCACGCTGTGGTGAACTGAACGCTGCGTTTGCAGAAGCGCTCGCAGATGCTCTTGATCTGCGTGAGCATGAGACTGGCTTGCATTCCCGGCGTGTTGCGTGCCACACGGTTGTCCTGGCTAAGCGCATTTTTCCTAACGATGAACAGCGATTGGCCCAGATATACTGGGGCGCTCTTCTGCATGACTTGGGCAAAATCGGAGTGCCGGATGGTGTTTTATTGAAGGTAGGGCCGCTCACGGAAAACGAATGGACCATCATGCGTCGGCATCCGGATGATGGCCATCGGTTAGTTGGCCGACTGGCCGGCATGGAAGAGGCGGCCGATATCGTGCGCAGTCATGAAGAAAGGTTCGATGGCGGCGGGTATCCGCGTGGCCTGCGGGGTGAGGATATTCCCTTCGGTGCGAGGCTATTTGCCGTTGTCGACACCCTTGATGCCATGACGTCAGACCGGCCGTACCGTCAGGGGCTCACATTTGATGCGGCGAAGGCGGAGATACTCCACATGTCCGGCAGCCAATTCGACCCTGTTGCGGTGAATGCACTACTCGCCGAGGAGGCCGTACTGCGTCAGATGGTGGACATGAAATGCGTGTCTGAACCCACTAAATCAACCTAGAAGTCCTAAAGTGCGATTTGATCCAGTTACGAATGTGTAATATCCGCGTCATGCTCTCGACAGCCTATGTGGAGCACACTCCCGGTAGGGTGTGCGCAGATCAAGGCGACAGTAGCGCACTTCGATAGTGTTTTTTGTGGGAGATCGTGCCATGACAACGAAGCTGATTCTTATCACGACTCTGTTATCCGCGTCTGCAATCCTGGCGCCCGCGGGGAACGCTGCCTCAACGACTGCACCTGTGGCGGCGCAGAACGAGAAGACCGAAGGCCGTGTCAGCCCCCATAACCATATGCAAGAGAAGCTCGCTGTTCCCGCACAGAAGAGTGCGGAAGCGACGCCGCAACACGCGAAGAAAGTTCTCCACGATCACAGCAAGTTCCATAAGCACCTGTAATCAATTCGCAGGACTTACTGCGCGCCCGCTTTAGAAATCAATCACTGCCAAAAACCGCGCTTCCCAGACGGGAGGCATTGGAGCCGGCGAGGTTTCAAATGAGGACGGCGAAATAAAGAGCTTTCATCGAGAGGTTTCAATCCTGCGCGATCGTGAAGACAGGGTAAGACTCTAAGAAGAATCATATATAGCCGACATCCCTCGAGTGAGGGATGTCTACAAGGCGAGGGAAAGGCAGGCGCCTTCAGTCAATCTGCCGGCGCAGTCCATACCCGTCGCTGCGCCTGTATCGAAAGCAACGCATCTTCGATGCCAGCAGAGTGGGCTCTGCGTAAGCAATGAGATGGACGCTCCCCTCTCGACAACGGCATCGACCTGCCAGACAAGAAGCGGAAGTGGGTCCTTGAGCGTTACTTACTCGGGTTGGCCCTGCAACGCCTCAGACTGCCATCGCCCCCGATGCTGAGACAGTGGCGGGAGTCGCTACATTCGACACTGCCAATGTGAGCCTCGCCAGGTTCAAAATTTTCGATGCGCCAAAGCTTCAGGAAATGCAGCGCCGAACCGAGGCCGAAGAATACGGTCAGGCATCCGCTGGCTGCGCACAACCACCGGTTATTCATTGAAATAGCAAAGCAAGGCCGTCCTCTTCCGCCAACCTCGTGCACCTTGATTTTGCATGAACCTCGCATCCATTCAGGTGCAACAGCAAGCTCTAGCCATGTTGCATAGTGCTTCCGCGACTCCATTTTTCCTATCTCCAGCAACGAATTCCCCGTAGCAAGTTGAATGCGAAGACACCCCGTGACTACAACTCCGGGACGGTGCAAACACGGGGCAATCACAGAATCATTCATTTGCACGTGTAGTGGCAACTGAATGTTGCCGCAAGCGACGGCACATTCCATTTCGCATCATAGCCCGTACGCATTCGTTATTAATACTGGCGGCTCATGTCGTGACTTGTCAGCGGCTACTTTGCAAGGGGCATCATGGTCAGGAAGAACATCATCGACGAGCTCCAATCGGTGATCGCGGATAGCTGCGCCAGCCAAATTTCATTGGCGAACGTGATCGTCCAGCTTGCCAATCCATCTTTGTCGGACGCACAACGAAATCGCCGAAGGTGTCATGAAATGGGCAGCGAGCAGTTCGCATATGAGCATGACTGGAACTCCAAAGTGGATTCCGTAAATCTGGGATCCGTTCGAAAGAAGAGCTGCCCGTCTACTCCGAGAAGTGCTCTGCTTAACGATTCTCGGTCAGGACAGGATTTTGCACTTTTAGTTCTCCGGCGCGCGAATGCTCTTGGCTAAGGATTTGTTGCGTTGTCAGAGCGTGCATGGATAAATTATATACGTGCTCACAGTGGTTTTTACAAAATGACACAGCGATGACTGAAATGTAATTGTTACGTCATGCCAATGTCAGATGCTCGCAGCTACCATCAGGTTACGGTCACTCGATAAGGACCCAGTGCGAAGTGCCAGCTTCTGAATAGTCAGTGTGTGCGATTGCCGACGAGGCCGTTGTGAACAGCAGCGCCGAGATAGCAGTGGCACGGCAGATATTGCGGTTCATAATCATTCCCCAGGACCAATCAAGCGAGATGGCTTCTTGCAGATAGCACACCGGTTTCACATCCAAAAGGCGTCGTGCAGTAAAGGTTAGTTTTTAAGTTCTACCACTTAACTGTCAGGAGTCAATCATGCTTACGAAAGCAATCGCCGCAGCCGCATCCGTGATCATCGCCACCTCGGCATTCGCAGTGGACCGAGGAAATGTCGAGAAAGCCTATGAGTTGAAAGATGGCTCCACCGTCTACGTCTTTAAGGACGGCAAGATGGCGATGGAGAACAAAGTTGGGCAAGTTGTTACGATGAAGGAAGGTCATGCGATGGAAACAAAGGATGGAAAAAAAATAATGATGAAGGGTAACGAAATCTGGCGTCTAGAGAACGAGCTGCATCGCGAGCATCAGACAAACTGAATTGTTTGCGACCGTCGTGTGGCGACGATTGATCGGCCTGCGCGCTGTAACGGCGGAGCAGGCCGATCTGCTGTCGGTGGTGCGTAATCCCTGCTTAAACAACGTTGTTGCTTTCCGCAAGGTTGCAGGAGGATGAGTAGGAAGTAATCGGAAAGTCATTCTGCCGTAAGGCGCTCCAGGCTAATATCTACTCGTGGTGTAGCGAAGTCGAGCGATAGAGCCAAATACTGCGGGAGAGTGAAGGATGAAAACTACTAAATCTAGCGTAGCTTACGCATCAATACTGCTGTTTGGGACAGCGAGCGCACTTGCTGGTGAGCAGTATTCCGCGCCGAGCGAAACGCAAGTTGGAGCTTTAATCCGGGTTGCCGCAAGCGCCGCTCATGCACGCCAGGCTGCCCGCTATGGATACGCATCGCTGGCGACGGCGGAGCGGAGCATAACCATTGACAATCAGACCCGCCATATCAACGTTGTGAGAATGGAAACGATTGCAATACGCGTCGGAGAAAAAACTGTTACGTGGACCTTCGATACCTTGGGAACCTCTAGTTTTCCGCTGTCGGAAATCATCCCTGGCACGGAGCAGGTAACCGTATATGTTGACGAGAATCCGATGTACCGAGGAGGTCAGTGAGGGCAGAGCATCGGGAGTGGGGCGTAAACAACGGCGTTGTGCAGAACAAAGGTGTCAAGTACGGCGCGCACGGCCCCAACATTCTTGATTCACATATCCTCTACGAGGAGTTTGTTATGCTTAGTAAGCTCGCAATTGTTGCTGCATCGTTCCTCGTTACCGCGTCTGCGTTGGCCGTAGATGAGGGGAACGTGACGAAGTCGTATCCGTTGAAGGATGGATCAACGGTTTATGTATTCAAGGATGGAAAGATGGCCATGGAGGACAAATTGGGGCGCCTTGTTACCATGAAGGAAGGACACACGATGGAAACAACGGACGGTCAGAGGATCATGATGAAGGGCAATGAAATCTGGCGTCTCGAGCGCGAGTTGCATCGTGATCGTGGAGGTAGTTGACTCTCCCTTGAATTTTTGGGAGTGCCCGACTTCTTGTGGTGCGGTTGCTGATACTAGGTTTTCTCAGTCTGCGCCGAGGGGAGGTTGATACGTCCGTGCCAAGTTTTGTTGGAAAATCTGAACTGTGAACTTATGGCTGGCATGAAGCACGCGGAGCGTGACTAAAGCGGAGAATATGCCTGTTGATCTCCCGCTAAACTGTCAGCCACAGGTTGCGAATTTAAAGGAGTAAATCATGCTCAAAAAACTCATTGTCGCAGCAGCCTCGGTCTTGGTCGCGACGTCGGCCCTTGCAGTTGACGAGAGTAACGTAGAAAAATCGTATGTAATGAAGGATGGATCGACGGTTTATGTTTTCAAGGATGGCAAGATGGCCATGGAGAACAAATTCGGCCGGGTTGAAAGGATGGCGGAGGGGCACGTGATGGAGACTAAGGATGGCCAGAAGATCATGATGAAGGGCGATGAAATCTGGCGTCTTGAAAGGGCCTTGCATCCAAATCGCGGCGGTCGCTGACGCTCCCATTACAAGTGTTCGCCTGACACCGGCCCCGAGCCGGTGTTGTTCTTGCATCCCCGGCGTTCTTCCGACGATCCGCAGGGCGAACTCGTAGGTCAATACGTCGCCGGAAGGCGTGCCGGAGGGGGGCTGACCTGGTTTCAGTTTGACCAGCCTACCAAGTTGCGGCAGCCATGCGTCTTGCGTGACGTCCGCGAAGCTGCTGGATCAAAGTGCTCCGTCGGAGTTTCCGGGAGGAGGATGCTTCATACGTTGGGCGCGCAGTCCTTCGGTGATGGTGACGACGTCGTGCCGCCCCAACATCTGCGCGAGCCAGAGCTCGTCATGTCCGTCCGCGTCGAGCTGGTTGCGCTTCGCACCGCCGATCAGAAGATGTCGAACAACCGACGTGTGGCCCTTTTAGGCGGCCCAGAACAGAGGCCACTCCCCGTCCGAGTTCCGCACGTCGGGGTTGGGGCCACGGCCGATCAGGAATGAAACGATGTCCGCATGGCCCTTGAAAGCGGCCCAGAAGAGCGGCGTCCACCCGCGGCGATCGGGTAGGTCGACCGATGCACCGTGCGCCAACAGGTTGTCAATAACGGCCCACTGACGGTGAAATGCCGCCAGGAAGATCAGGTGCCCCCCTCGGTATCTTGCGAAGCGACGGGCAGTCCGTCCTCCTGCCATCTCAGCACTTCCGGGACCTTGCCCTGGCGAACCGCGTCGAGCAGCTTCGGGGCCGCTCGATCGCGCCTGGCTTTGTGCTGGATGTCGTAATGCATCGTCTTGGTCCTGACGAGGCGAACCCGGACTCTGCGGGCGTTGATCCTTCGCCACAATCCCCGGCGTCCCGCGCGATGAGCACATCAATTGAACTGTTGCTAGTCCGATGGCGATGAGCTGCGTTTCGGGATTGGTGCGCTGCAGTCCTTGAAATTCACGTAGACCTTGTCGCCGACCTGTAATTGCGAGTCGGCGGGCAACTTGGCGGCGCGCGCATGCGAGTGTCCATGGCTCAAAAGCGCGATCATCACATACTGATCGCTGCCTTCCGTGCCCGACGCCTCGGTCCTGCAGTCATAAAAGGCGGGCCGCTTCAGACTTTTCGCGGGTCCGATCTCGACAACGGTTCCTTTGCGCCACCCGTCCGCCTCGGAGTATTTCCCTTCGAGCACGGTGGGGCTCGCACATCCGCTCAGCGCTACAAGGGCCATAACAGCGGTAGCGACCATAATTGTCTTCATGGGATGACCTCCAGAAACGGCAGAGGGAATGTCGGGCAGGATGAATCTGCTTCTGCCATCTTGGGGGTACGCAATCATGGCATCTGTGAAACCGCGTACTGGACTCACTGTAGAAGACTTTCCCTGTCGAATTGCAGACAGCCCGATTACGAATTCGTAATGTCGGCAGGCTGCGTGTCTTGAGCTCATTCGCGCATGACGATATGGGCGGTCGACGACCTGCCGATTGCGTCAAACGTCACGTTTGAAGCGCTGCCCTTCAAGGATGGTGACGACGTCGTGCCGCCCCAACGTCTGCGCGAGCCTGAGCTCGTCATGTCCGTCCGCGTCGAGCTGGTTGCGCTTCGCACCGCCGATCAGAAGATGCCGGACAACCGACGTGTGGCCCTTGTTGACTCGGGGTTCCGTGCACGGCGACGCGTGTTCTCTC
This sequence comes from Azoarcus sp. CIB, assembly GCF_001190925.1. Lineage (NCBI taxonomy): Bacteria > Pseudomonadati > Pseudomonadota > Betaproteobacteria > Rhodocyclales > Zoogloeaceae > Azoarcus > Azoarcus sp. CIB. Next base: position 1,894,213 of record NZ_CP011072.1, on the reverse strand, counting down.
GATGGCAATCGGGCCGTGACCTTACTTGAACGGGTGCTCCAACGACACATAGAGCAATATACCCTGCGTTCCCGAAGACGGGCCGACACCGATCGGCCGGGAAACCCCCGACACAACCTGGAGGCCCGAATCGAAGTTGGTCGCATAGCGGAAGCCGGGGTTGATGAACATCGTCTTCTCACGTTGTCTACTGCCGTCCGCCTGAACTGCTTCGAAATTCGTCCCGGCCGCCTCCAACATCAGGTTGAAGTTCGCGCTCACCAAGTAAATGATGCTGGCACCGTAGTTCGACCCTACGGTATCAGCGCGGGCGCCGCCAGACTCTCTGGAGTTCGGCGTGTAGGTTCCCCCGAGATTCCAATGAGTGACCACTGAGTCGGATAACTCAACGCTCAGGGGCAGGTTCACCTGAATGCCAATAGCGCCAGTGCCATGCCCTTTTCGGTAGTCTCCGGAAGGCGCGATGACCGACAGGCGAGGCGCGAAGGCGACGCCCTCCGTACCGATCGCTTGATATCGGTAGTTGAGGGCGATGTCGCCGATGCCGGTCGATGCAGTCGGATCGGCGACCCGCAGGACTGGAATTGTGTATGAAAGCTGGTGGGTTTCGTCGGGAATCGGCCATTCCTGCGTGAAGGTGTAGGCCCACTCCTTGGACTGCCGGAGGTACATAAAGCTCTGAATGTGCTGAACCACGCCGGCTTCCTGGTTGTATGCCTCCTCGATCAGGAATGAATTGTCCTGGATCTTTTTGGCTCCATCGGCTGTGGCATGGAGGGGAACACCGAAGGTCATGGCCAGTGCCAGGATGAAACGATGAATTGACATGATGATTCCTTGAGGATATGACGGCTCTGAATCAGAGCGCCGGAGTGCGCGGCAGTGTCGCGTACTCCGGCAAAAGGTACTACATCACTTCAGTTTGAAGCTTACGTTGGCTTCCGGTTTGCCAAGCAGTTATTTCGACTTGTACGAGTGGAGCAGTAGGGCGGGGTTAAACGAACCCGTCGGAATTCCCTGGCTGGGGGTGAGTCAAGTGTCGCGTCCGCTGCCCTTCAAGGATGGTGACGATTTCTTGTCGCCCCAAGGTGCGTGCGAGCCAGAGCTCGTCATGACCATCCACATCGAGTTGGTTCCGCTTCGCGCCGCCGAGCAAGAGGTAGCGGACGACGGCCGTGTGGCCTTTGTAAACCGCCCAGAACAAGGGCCACTCCCCGTCGTTAGTCCGCGCGTCGGGATTGGCACCGCGCCCGATCAAGAATGAGACGATGTCCGCATGGCTGTTGAAGGCGGCCCAGAAGAGCGGAGTCCATCCTCTGCGATCGGGCAGGTCGACCGATGCGCCGTGCGCCAACAGGCTGTCAATGATAGCCCACTGGCGGTGATAGGCGGCGAGGAAGATCAGGCTGCACCCCTCGGTGTCCTGCCAGTTGGCCGGCAGTCCGTTTTCCAGCCACCTCAGCACCTCCGGGACGTTGCCATCGCGAACGGCTTCGAGCAGTGCTGGGTCGACTCGATCGCCCCAAGCTTCGTAATGGATGTCGTCACTCATCGTGTGGGCCCTGAGCAGACCAACCAAGGTTTCTCCGACCGCTGATCAATCGCAACGATCCCCCGCGTCCCGCGCGGCAAGTACATCAAGAGAGTGCCTACCGGTCGAACGTTCATGAGCTGCGTTTCAGGATTGGCGCGCTGCAGTCCTTGAAGTTCACGTAGACCTTGTCACCGATCTGCAATTGCGCGTCGGCGGGCAACTTCGCTGCACGTGCATGGGGGTGTCCATTTGTTAATAGCGCGACCAGCACATATTGCTCGTTGTCATCCTTATACGACGCCTCGGTCCTGCAGTCATAAAACGCGGGCCGCTTCAGACTTTTCGCCGGGCCGATCTCGACGACGGTTCCTTTGCGCCACCCGTCCGCCTCGGAGTATTTCCCTTCGAGCACGGTGGGGCTCGCACATCCGCCCAATCCACCGAGGGCCACGACAACCATTCCTGCAGCAAAAGTTTTCATTGGGTCACCTTTTTGATCACATGGGAAGGCCACCCGCAGCGACGTGCTGCAGGCAGCCGGACGGCGTCACTTCAGCGTGAAGCGCGCGGTGGTGGAGGGTTTGCCCGGCAGCGTGACGACGGCCACCAGCTTGGTGCCAGCGCCCACCTTGAAGCTCCCCTTGGACTCCAGCCGGTCGCCGGCAGGCTTCAGTTCGACGTCCTGCTTTTCGGTGCCGGCCAGGAGCGTGAGCTTCGCGCTGCCATTGGCTACATCGACCGGCTTACCGTGATCGCGCAGGTGCAGCTGGATGACGTCAGGCTTGGCGACGAGCTCGAGGTCGATATCCTTGACCTCGACGACCACGCCACCGTGCAGGGATTCATGTCCGTGGGCATGATCGTGCTTGTCCGCCGCGAAAGCAGGACCGACGGCGACCAGGGCAACCAAGGCGATGAGCTTCGAGAGTTTCATGTTTTCTCCTTTCAGGATTTGATTGTGCAAGCGCATCAGCGTTAGAACGCTTCGGCATTGCGGTCGTTGAGCAGGCGCTCGACGTCGCGGCGACCGAAGAGCCAGAACATCGCCGGGGTGAGGAAGGTATCGAGCAGCGTCGAGCTGATGAGCCCCGAGAAGATCACCACGGCGACCGGATGCAGGATCTCGGTGCCCGGGCGTTCGGCCTCGAATAGCAGCGGGGCCAGCGCGAAGGCGGTGACCAGGGCGGTCATCAGCACCGGGGAGAGACGTTCCAGCGAGCCGCGCAGGATCATTGCGTGATCGAAACCTTCGCCTTCGATGCGCATCAGGTTGATGTAGTGGCTGACCTTCAGGATGCCGTTACGTACCGAGATGCCCGCGAGCGTGATGAAGCCGATCAGCGCCGCAACCGACAAAGGCTGGCCGGAGATCCACAGGCCAATCACTGCACCGACCAGCGCGAGCGGAATGTTGGACATGATCAACGCCGAGAGCCGTACCGACTTGTAGCGGCTGTAGAGCACGACAAACATCAGCACGAGCGACACGATCGAGAGCAGTCCGACGAGGCGCGAGGCTTCCTCCTGCGCCTGGAACTGCCCGCCGAGCGTGATGAAGTAGCCCTCGGGTAGCTTCATATCGGCTACCGAGGTGCGGATGTCCTCGACGATCTCCGACAGCGGGCGCTGCTGCGCATTGGCCGACAGCACGATGCGGCGCTTGCCATCGTCGCGGCTGACCTGGTTCGGCCCGTCGCCGTCCTCGATGGACGCGAGTTTCGACAGCGGGACATGCCCGGTCGGGGTTTCGATGAGAATCTGCGCGAGCCCCTCGACCGACCGCGCCGACTCGGGCAGGCGCACGACCAGCGCGAAACGCCGTCCGCCTTCGACGATCTGGGTGACTTTCTCGCCTTCGACGAGGTTCTGCAGCGCGGCGAGGATCTGCGGTGCCGGCACGCCGTAACGCGCCGCCGCCGCATAGTCGATGCGGACCTTGATCTGCGGCGCGAGCACCTGCTTCTCGATCTCGAGGTCCGCGAGTCCGGGGATCCCGGCGAGCCGAGCCCGCAATGCATCGGCCTGACCCCGCAGCGTGTCGAGATCCTCGCCGAAGATCTTGATCGCGATCTGCGAGCGCACGCCCGAGAGCATGTGATCGATGCGGTGCGAGATCGGCTGACCGATCGCGATCGCAGCTGGCAGGTTCACGAGCCGCGCGCGGATGTCGGCGGCGATTTCCCCCATCGAGCGGGTGAGTTCAGATGCCGGTTTGAGCCCGACATCGAGTTCGCTGACGTGCACGCCTTCGGCATGTTCATCGAGTTCCGCACGTCCGCTGCGGCGTCCGACGTGTGTGACTTCAGGCACTTGTTTCACCAGCACCTCGGCCTGCTGCGCGAGCGCCGTCGACTCGGCGAGCGTCACCCCCGGGTTGAGCCGCATGCCAATCAGCAGGGTGCCTTCATTGAAGGGCGGCAGAAAGGTCGTCGGGAAGAACGGCACGGCCACCGCGGCGATCACGACAGCCATGGCTCCCGCGGTCACGGCCGCCTTGGGGCGATCGAGGACCGCCTGCAAGCCACCGCGATAGCGCGCCTTGAGCCAGGCAAGCAGGCGCGTGTCGCCGTGTTCGAGCGACTTCATGCGCGGCAGCAGATAGAAGGACAGGACCGGGGTCACCGTCACCGACACGACCAGCGACGCCAGCGTCGAGACGATAAACGCGATACCGAGCGGCACGAAGAGCCGCCCCTCCATACCTGGCAACGCGAACAACGGCAGAAACACCAGCACGATGATGATCGTCGCGTAGAGGATGGCCGAGCGCACTTCCATCGTCGCGTGCGCGACGAGTTCGATAGGGTGGAGCCGGTGATCGGGATGCTTGACCCGCTCTTCCTTGAGCCGGCGCAGCACGTTCTCGACGCCGACAACAGCGTCGTCGACCAGACCACCGATCGCGATGGCGAGGCCTCCCAGCGTCATCGTGTTGATGGACAGGCCGAAATACTTGAATACCAGCGCCGTCATGAAGATCGACACCGGGATCGCAGTGAGCGCAATCACCGTCGGCCGCAGCGTGCCGAGAAAGAAGAACAGGATCGCCGCTACGAACACGGACGCGCCAATCAGCTTGCCCTGGAGCGTGCCGATCGACGCCTCGATGAAGCTTGCCTGACGGAAAGTTACCGCCGGCGCATCCATGCCAGTCGGCAACGATTTCTTCATTTCGTCCAGCGCGGCCTCGATCGAGCGGGTGAGGTGAATGGTGTCCGCGGTCGGCTGCTTCTGGATGCCGAGAATGACCGCCGGCTTGCCCTCGAAACCCGCATCGCCACGTCGCAGCGCCGGGGCAAAGGTCACGGCCGCGATCTGGCGCATTAGGATCGGCTGACCGTCGCGTGCGGTAATCGCGAGATTCTTCAGATCCTCCAGATTCGAGGTACGTCCGAGGTTGCGGATCAGGTATTCGCGCCCGGTGAGTTCAAGGAAGCCGCCCGAGGTGTTCGACGAGAACCCGCGGATCGCTGCTTCCATCTGCTCCAGCGAGATGCCGAGTTCCGCCATGCGCCGCGTATCCGGCTGCACCTGGAACTGCCGCACTTCACCGCCGATCGGGATGACCTGAGCGATGCCGGGGATTGCCATGAGACGCGGACGCAGCACCCAGTCGGCGTATTCGCGCACCTGCATCGGCGAGATTTTCGCGGTGTCGATCGGGATCGCGATCTGCATGATTTCGCCCATCACGGAGCTGATCGGCCCCATGCGCGGAATCACGTCCTCAGGCAGTCCTTCCTCCATCGCGGACAGGCGCTCCGACACCATCTGCCGGGCCCGAAAAATCTCGGTGCTCCAGTCGAAGGTGACGTAGATAAAGGACAGCCCTGCAGTCGAAATGGAGCGCACCGACTCCACGCCGGGCAGGCCGTTCATCGTCGTTTCGAGCGGGAAGGTGATGAGCTGTTCGACTTCCTCCGCCGCCATGCCGCCGGATTCGGTCATGATTGTGACCGTCGGCTTGTTGAGGTCCGGGAACACGTCCACGGGCGTGCGTGTGAGCGTGAATGCGCCGTAAGCCATCAACACCAGGCTGGCGATGATCACCAGCAGCCGGTTTCCGAGACTATTGTCGAGTAGCCACTTGAACATCGGTCGGGCTCCCCGTCAGCGGATCTGGTTGATGAGGGTGGCCGCGTTTGTGGCGACGCGCTCCCCGGCCGCGAGGCCCGACGTCACCGCCACATTTGCCCCGTCGAGCGGCGCGGTCGTGACGGTGCGGGGCTCGAAGCGCTCCGGCGCGGTCTTGACCCACACGATGGTCTGGTTCGCCGGGTTCTTCAGCACCGATCCTGCGGGCACACTGACGCCCTGCAGCGTGCTGCGCGTCTGCACGAACACCTCGACCGGTTGCCCGACGGCGAAGCGCGCCAGCGAATCGCCCGCGGCACCGAAAGCGAGCGGCAGTGCCTGCTCGCGCAGACTGCGCGCCGCGCCAAGGAAATCGAGCTTCACGCGTTGCTCGCCCACCGCAACGCTCGCGCCGGCGACATCGACGGCAGTGTCGGCATCGTAGGCCAGCGCCTCGACGCGCAGGCGCTTCGGATCGACGATCTCGAACACCAGTTCGCGGGCATCGACGACTTGCCCGGCGACCGCGTTGCTCGATGCGATGACGCCCGCGACGGGTGCCATGAGCGCATCGCGATTGCTGAGCCCCGCACCCACCGCCGTCGCGCGGGCCGCGAGACTCGCGAGTTCGCTCTCGGCCGCCTCGATTTCCTTGCGCGGAATCGTGTCGGCGAGCTCCTTCAGCCGCGCCACGCGCTTTTCCGCGAGCACTTTGGCGGCCCGCAATTCGGCTAGTTGGGCCATCTGGTTCGAGCGCTCAATCTGCCCCGCCGATGGCACGACGTACGCGAGCACCTCGCCCTTTTTCACCGTCTGCCCGATCCCGGGCAAGCCACGCGGCCCGGCTTCGAGGCGGCCGGCGACCGCCGCCTGCACCTTTCCGCCCGCGTTGGGGTCCATGACGACTTTGCCGGCGAGCGCCACCGTGCGGGGCAGCTCGCCCGCTTCCGTGACCAACGTGCGCACGCCGATCTGGCGTTGTGCCGGCTTGGGCAGAAATACGCTGCCATCGGGCAGCCGTCGCGGACCATTGCCGCCGACGGGCGCCGTGTCCTCGTCGCCGTGGTCGTGACCGTCTCCGGCGAATGCATTCCACGATGCACCGGCGGTGATGAGGCACAGGATGACCAGCAGGATTCGCGGTTTCATGCGACACCTCCGGCCGAACGGTTGCGGGCGTTTCCCTTGCGCAACGCGGCCCATCCGACGAGTCCGAGCACGAGAACGCCGGCACTCACCCACCCTGCGTAGGGTTTCAAGCCTGGTCCGGCCGTATCGTCGTGCGCTTCGGTGGCTTCTTCATGCAGATCCAGCTCGCCGGCAAGAAGATCCGTGTCTTGTCCGGCAACGACCGTGGCCGTCACGGACACGACGCCCGGCTTGAGTGCTTCCTGCAAGGTGGCTTCGAATTCGCCGTCGGCATGAGGCTCGACGGAAATCGCCTTGCCGTCGAGTTGAAGCTCCAGCGTCGCGTCCTTGACCGGGCTGTTGTCGGTGAAGCGGTCGAGATAGAGCGTGATGTTCTTGCCGTCGACCACGCCGACCAGTTCGAAGAGATCCGAGACGGCGGTGAATCGCGGCAGCGCCGGGCCGGCCGCGGGCGCCGGGGCGTCACCGTGGTCGTGTCCTTCGCCGGCCAAGGCCTGGGGCGTGACGCCCGCAAGGACGACGGCAAGACTCCACGCCGCCAGGGTAGGGGAAGCTTTCATGTTCGGGTTCCTGGTGTTCATTCGGGAAGAAGGCCCATGGCCTGCCGCAGCGCGGACACGGCCGCGGCCAGTTCGATGCGGGTGCGCGCCACCTGACGCTCGGCTTCGGCGGCCTCGAGTTCGATGCGCAGGCGGGTCGGCAGATCGGTTTCGCCGAGGCGGAACGCCTTCTGGAAGAAGCCGCGCGACTCATGCGCCAATTGCGCGCGCCGCTCGGCAGAGGCGACCGAGGTGCGCGCCGATTCGACCCGGACGCGTGCCGTGTCCACTTCGGTCGCCAGGCGTTCGCGTTCCAGTCGAAGCTGGGATTCGGCTTCGATCGCCTCGGCACTGGCGCTGGCAACACGAGCGCGGTTGCGGGTATCGGACCCAAATGGAATGCGTACGCCGACCGTCACCGTCTGTTGCCAGGATTCGCCGGATGCGCCGCGCTCGCGCGTCGTCGCCAGACGCAGCTCGGGATTGGCGCGGCCCTGAACCCCGGCGAGGTTCATGCTGCGTTGTGCAAGCTCCGCCCGATCGCGCAGTTCGGCGACAGCAGGATGCCCCACTTCTGGTGCAGAAGGGGTGGCAGGGACGGGCTCCGCTTCGGCCACGGGGAGCCCTTCCGCAGCAGGCGCAGGTGTCACGCCGGTCAGGGAGCGCACCTGTTGTTCAACGCTCGCAAACGCGCCGCTGGCTTCGGCGAGCGCCGCTTCGGCGGTCGCGAGCGCTCCGTCCGCCTGATGCTGGTCGGCCCGAGCGAGATCGCCGGCCCGAACCCGTTTCGATACATCCGAGGTGAGTTCGCGGGCGTTGGCAAGCCGCTCGCGTGCGACCAGGACATCGATCCGCGCGCGCTGCCAATCCCAGTACGCGGCCCGCACCGCAGCGGCCGTACGCAGCTGTGCCGCAAGCGTGCGGCTCGTACTCGCGCGCACTTCGGCATCGGCGAGAGCCGCGGTCGATGCGCGTTCGCCGGGCAACCACAGCGGCACCGCAAGCCCGATCTCGTATTCGCGGCTGCCGTCGTTGCGGTGGATCTGGTCGGACTTGCCCGACACTTCGAGTGCCAGCGGTTCGGCCGACCAGCTGTCGGCGCTCTCGCGTCGCGCCAGCGCAGCCGCCCGGCGCATGTCGCGCGACTGGGCTTCGGGCTGACGCGCCCAAGCGGCGTCGAACGCCTGTCTGAGAGTCGTTACGATCGGTGATGCAGGGGACGCGGCTTGCGCCCACGCCCCGCTGGCCGCGAGTCCGAGCAGCAGCCCCGGCAGCCAGTTGATGCGAATTCTTCGAAACATCCAATTCTCCGTTGATGACGAGACACGGAAAATCGGCAAGGCGCGATCAGCTCGATCGCAATGGACGCGCGGCAATACCGTTCATAACGGTGAAACTGCCGGAAAGAGAATGAAAGCGACCACCCTGCCGATCAGGCAGGGAGGCCCCATTTCGGACGTTCGGGCTCGGAGGGATGTCCCGGGAGCAACCCCATCGGAGTGGAGGCGATGGCGAGGGAAGTCAGGATGTCGGTCGATGACGCTCCCACATCGCTCGGCAGTGCGGTGCAAGTCGCCGCCTGGCAGAAGCTGCAATCGAAATCGGTTCCTGCTGCTTTCGATCCGGGCTCGTCGCCAGCCGCGGCTTGATGCTGGTGGTCATGATGACCCAGGTGTTTCGCCGCCGCCCCCGACTCGTGCTGGCAATAGGCACTCACCGCGGCCCAACCCAGTTGGAGCGGCAGGAACACCATGAAGAGAATCGCAAGCCAGCGGCGCATGCGGCGCATTGTAGCGGCAAGAGGCATGAAAATGGGGGCTGGACTGCTGAGGACTCACGTCGAGACTGCGCGGGGCCCTGCGATGCCATGGGTTGAGTGGCATCCAGCCCGCGCGCATATCACCACCGCGTCAATTGTCACCATAGAGTTCGTCCATGCGCGCCCGCTCCTCGGGCGTCATGGCCAGGAGTTCCTTGATCACCTCTTCGCGGGTCTTGCCGGGTCCGACGTCGCGGGAAGGCGGGGGCAGGCCGCGCAGCATGGACGAGTAGCTGCCATCGGCTTTGGCCTCCTCGAGTTCCTTCAGCACTTCGGCGCGCGTCTTGGTGCTTGTGGAATGGTCGGGATGAAAGGTGAAACCGGCTTCATTGTTGGCGGGGTGCCACAGCGAACCGGCCTGCGCCCCGGTCGGCGCAACGAGGACGGCGGTGAGCAAGGACACGAGGGTGGCGGTACGGATCTTGGGCATGATGGGCTTTCCTGTCGTCAATTCGGGGTATGGCACGGCTGGGGCATCGTCAGGTGCCGTCAAACCGGGCACGGGACGTACTGTAGAAAACCGTCCACGTCGAATCGCGAACAGCCCGATTACGAATTCGTAATGTCGGCGCGCTGCGCTCTTCGCGATAATTCGTGTATGAAAATCCTGGTCGTTGAAGACGAACCCAAACTCGCCGAATACCTGCGCAAGGCACTGACCGAAAGCAGCTACGTCGTCGATGTCGCACACAGCGGCACCGAGGGGCGCTACCTCGCGATCGAAGGGCATTACGATCTCGTCCTGCTCGATGTCATGCTGCCGGGCTTGGACGGTTTCGCCGTCCTGCGCGAAATGCGGCGCGACAAGCACGTACCGGTGCTGATGCTCACCGCGCGGGACAGGGTGGAGGATCGCGTGAAGGGGCTGCAGGCGGGGGCGGATGACTATCTCGTAAAACCTTTCGCCCTGTCCGAACTGCTCGCACGCGTACACGCGCTGTTGCGGCGTGGCGCCATTCCGACGGCCGGTCAGGATCTCACGGTCCTCAGCCTGGCCGACCTCGAACTCGATCTGGTGCGGCGCAAGGCGTCGCGCTCCGGGCAGCGGCTCGATCTGACGGCCAAGGAATTCACGCTGCTGACCTTGCTCTTGCGCCGGCACGGACAGGTGCTGTCGCGCACCGCGCTGGCCGAGCAGGTGTGGGACATGAACTTCGACAGCAATACGAATGTTGTGGAGGTTGCCGTGCGCCGCCTGCGCAGCAAGCTCGATGACCCCTTCGCGAGGAAGTTGCTGCACACCGTGCGCGGCATGGGCTACGTCCTGGAAGACCGGGAGCCCTGAGGATGCGTAATTCGCGTTCGCTTGGCCGTTGGCTGTCATGGTGGCTTGCCGTGCAGACCTTCATCGGGCTCGGATTCGTCTGCGCCGTCGTGTATGTGGCCACCAGCCTCAACTTTTCCGCCAGGCAGGCTGAGGAGCTTCGGCACAAACAGGACGTGATCCGCCACCTTGTCCGCGAGATCGCGACACCGGAGGATCTGCCGAGCCTGCGTCACAAGCTCGACGATTTCTTCATCGGCCATGCCGACCTCAAACTACGGCTGACCGGGGACGCCGAGACGCTCCTCTACATGACGCCGCCGGCCCCCGAGCCCCCCGCGAACCTGCGTCGGGTTGAATTCGAGATCCCCTCGCCGTGGTCGGGCACAACCGTGCTGCGTGCCGAGTTGGCGCTCGACAGCAGTTCCGATGCCCAATTGCTGAGGCAACTGGCGTGGACGCTACTGGCGAGTGCGCTGGCCGGCGCCGTGCTCGTCTCCGCCGGTGGTGCGTGGCTCGTGCGACGCGCGCTTTTGCCCGTCCGCGACCTGGCTCGACAAGCCGCGGCACTCAGTCCGGAAAACGTCGGACAGCCGCTGGATGGTTCCGCGCAGGCACAGGAGCTGCAACCGCTGGTCGCGCAGTTCAACGCACTGCTCGTGCGACTGGATAGCGCCTATCAGCAACTGGAAGGCTTCAATGCAGACGTCGCTCACGAACTGCGCACTCCGCTGGCGACGCTGATCGGCGAGACCGAACTCGCCCTGAGCCGCGAGCGCGGCGTGCCGGAACTGCGGGACGTTATGGGATCGAACCTCGAGGACCTGCACCGCCTGGCGGGCCTCGTCAATGACATGCTGTTCCTGTCAAAAGCCGATCTCGGCGAACGGGCGCGCCGAAGCCCTGTCGTCAGCCTCGCCGCGCTTGTGACCGAGGTCGTCGAGTTCCACGATGCGGCACTACAGGAAGCCGGTGTGCGTGTTCGCGTTTGCGGGGACAGCGGCGGCGCGTTCGATGCAGGGTTGTTGCGGCGGGCCGTGTCGAACCTCCTTGCCAACGCCACGCGGTTTGCGCAGCGCGGGTCAATGATCGATCTGGATATCGAGCTCGACAAATCTGGCGGCGTTCGTTTGTCCGTCAGCAACGTCGGGCCGGAGATTTCCACGGAACACCTTCCACACCTGTTCAACCGCTTCTATCGGGCGGACGCGGCGCGCGAACACGGAAGCACCAATCACGGGCTCGGATTGTCGATCGTCGCAGCGATCGCGCGCATGCATGGCGGGCAACCGTTCGCCCGGTCGTCCGCCGGCAGAACGACGATCGGCTTCAGTCTGTCGGGCGGGAATTGCTAATGCCGGTGGAGGTACGCGGGCGACCGAGCGCCTGAATGGGGGGACAAGGCACGGTGCCGTACGAACAAAACACACAACAGTCACCCGGCAGCGGCCTGATTACGGTGTGGCACCGCTCGCACTCATAGAACCACTGGCATGCGTCCGTCGGCATCGTTTCGGTCTTCGCGTGACCGCACGCCGGACAGGACAATGTCGATTCGAGAACGATCCCGCTCATGGCTTGCGCTCCGCGAGGCTCGACCGATAGCCCGAGTCCCGGGTGGCGCGAGTCAGTGTCTCGACAGTCGTCTTGACGTCGTCGAAGGTGACGATCGCTTCGCGCCGGTCGAGGCTCACCGTGACCGCCTCCACACCGGCAACCTTGCTCAGCGCTTTCTTGACGGTGATCGGGCAGACCGGGCAGTCCATCGTCGGCACGGACAGCGTGACCGTCGTGGATGCCGCCCATGTCGGCAGGGCGAACGTGGCCAACGAAACCAGCATCAGCGGACGTATTCTCACCTGCGGATCTCCTCTCAATAGAACCAGGGTGCGATGGCGGGAAAGACCAGCGCGATCAGCACCAGCACGGTCACGACCGCGAACAGCAGTTTGTACAGCCGGTCGGCCGGCGGGACCGCGCACCCCGCGCCTGGCGGGCAGGTCGCGACGGGTCGCCAGATGTGTCGCCAGGCCAGCACCAGCGACGCCACGGCCAGCGCGATGAACAGCGGGCGATAGGGCTCAAGGGCCGTCAGAGTACCAATCCATGCACCGGAGACGCCGAACGCAAGCAGCACCAATGGCCCTACGCAGCAGGCGGAAGCCAGGATGGCTGCCACACCGCCGGTGAGCAGGCTGCCGCGCCCATCACGGCGCGGGGGATTCTCGATCGAGCTTTTCGGGTGCATGGTGTAAGCTTACTTCCGTACTTAAGTACGGAGTCAAGCATGATGAAAATCCCCTCAGCGGGTTTCTCCATCGGGGTTCTGGCAGAAGCGGCGGGGGTCGGCGTCGAGACCATCCGTTTCTACCAGCGCAAGGGCCTGCTTCCCGAACCTGAACGGCCGCGCAGCAGCATTCGCCGCTACGCCGACGAGGACCTTGCCCGGGTGCGCTTTATCAAATCTGCACAACGGCTCGGCTTTTCGCTGGATGAAGTCGGCGAACTGCTGAAACTGGAGGACGGCGCCCATTGCGACGAAGCGCGTAGCCTCGCCGAACTCAAACTCGGGGACGTGCAAGTGAGACTCGCTGATCTGCGCAACATCGAAGCGGTGCTGAGCCAGTTGGTTGCCCGCTGCGGATCGTCACATGGGGCGGTAACCTGCCCACTCATTGCTTCGTTGCAGGGGCGCCCGTGATCGAATTGGCCAGATTGAGCGCGTTTCCCCGTTTGTTTTGCCGACGCTCGATGCTCTTCACTACAAACAGAGGCGCCATTACTGCATGGACATCGGCGAACGCCTTGACTAAACTCCGTATCTGAAAACTGAGTTACAGATTGCCCGACCACCGCCATGCCCGCCCACGCCTTCACCATTCGAAAACTCGCCGACGCCGCCGGGGTCGGGGTGGAGGCCGTGCGTTATTACCAGCGGCGCTGCTTGCTGCACGAGCCACAACGGGTGGCGGGCGGTTTCCGGGAATATGCGGCCGAGGATGTGCAGCGCCTGCGTTTCATCAAGCGCGCGCTGGAGCTGGGGTTTTCTCTCGATGATGTCGCCGAACTGGTGGCATTGAGCGCCGAGCGCGACCAGTTGCACGTCCGCGAGCTGACCCGGCGCCGTGCCGCGGAGATTCGCGCGCGCATCGCGCAACTGGAGGCGATGGCGTCGGCGCTCGAAGGTCTGGCCTCCTGCTGCGCCCGCGCGCCACGGTCGCAGCCGTGTCCGATCATCGCGGCGCTGGCAGCGGACCCCGTTACGGCAATCCCGGCGGGCGAACCGCAGGCGAGCCAGGCGCCGGCAAGTGGCGCCGCGCCGCCGCGCCAGGTCCGCGCGGTGGAGTGCTGAACGTGGCGCGGCGTGCCGAACGACTGATCTGCCGGCTGCTGGTCGGCATTCTGTTGTTCGCGCAACTGGCGGTTGCGGCCTATGCCTGCCCGCAGTGGTCGTCGACCGGCTCCGGCTTGGCGACGTCCATGGCCGGGATGAGCTCGATGGCCGATCCAGCTGCCATGGCGCCGGCCAGCGAGGATTCCGCGGGCGCGACAGCGGTCGCGGACATGGCGCCCGGTTGCGCCGGGATGGACCAGCCGGACCCGGACAATCCCAACCTCTGCGTCGAATACTTTCATTTCGGCCAGCAGAGCGATCACACCCAAGCGCCGACCGTGCCGGCGGCCCTGCTCGTCAGCCTCTACATCATCCCGGCGTTGCCGGCGCCGATGACGCCGGCCCGGCCTGCAGCATCGCCCAGCCTCCTCGCTGCGGCACCCCCGCCGCACGCCATCCTGCACTGCTGCTTCCGAATCTGATCGTCCAGACGACGCCTGCGCCGACGACCTGATCGGTCGGCTACGCGCAGCGCTTCCGCTCGTCCGCGCCTGCGGGGTTCGGCTTTCGTCGACCTGCGGGCCCCCGGGACCTCACCCGAGCCGATTCGCTTTTCGTCTTTCTTGTCTGGAGATCCGATGTCTTTCGACTCATTCCGTGTCGGGCGGCGGCGCGCCGTCGCACATGCGCTCGCCTTCGCCATCGGCGTTACGGCTTTGGGCGCCCATGCCGAAAACGCGCTGGATTTCGATCAGGCCCTGCGCCTCGCGCAGGATCGTTCGCGCCAGCTCGCCGCGCAGGATGCCGCGGCGCGGGCCGCGGGCGAGATGGCGGTGGCCGCCGGACAACTGCCCGATCCCATGCTCAAGCTCGGCATCGACAACCTGCCGACCGACGGCCCGGACCGCTTCAGCCTCACCCGCGACTTCATGACCCAGCGCTCGATCGGGATCGCGCAGGAATTCACTCGCGCCGACAAGCGCCAGGCCCGCGCGGCGCGCTTCGATCGCGAAGCCGACGCCGCCCGCGCCGGCGGCGTACTGGCACTGGCCGACCTGCAACGCGATACGGCGATCGCGTGGCTGGATCGCCACTACCAGGAGCGCATTCGCGACGCGCTCGTCGCCCAGCGCGACGAGGCGCGCCTGCAGGTCGATGCGGCCGAGGCCGCCTACCGCGGCGGCAAGGGCGCGCAGGCCGACCTCTTCGTCGCGCGCGCGGCCGTCGTGCAGATCGAGGACCGCATCGCTCAGGCCGAACGCCAGGTCGCCACCGCCAGGATCGGGTTGGCGCGCTGGGTCGGCGACGCCGCCGATCGGCCGCTGGGCGCCCGTCCGACCGTCGACACCGTGAATCTTGCGGCGGTGGACCTCGAAACGCGACTCGCCCACCACCCGCAGATTGCGGTGTTGAGCGCGCAGGAAGGGATCGCCGGGGCCGAGGCCGCACTGGCGCGCTCCAACAAGAAGGCAGACTGGAGCGCGGAGCTGATGTTCGCTCAGCGCGGCCCCGCGTTCTCGAACATGGTCTCCTTCAACGTGTCGATTCCCTTGCAGTGGGATCAGAGAAACCGCCAGGACCGCGAGCTGGCCGCGAAGCTCGCGGTGGTGGAGCAGATGCATGCCCAGCGTGAGGAAGCCGCGCGCGAACACGTCGCGGAGGCACTCGCGATGCTGGCGGAGTGGCGCAGCAACCGGGCGCGCCTGACGCGCTACGACGGAGCGCTGATTCCGCTCGCCGCCGAGCGGACCCGCGCGGCGCTGGCCGCCTACCGGGGGGGAACGAGTCCCCTGGCGGCGGTCCTCGACGCCCGCCGCAACGAAATCGACACCCGCCTCGAACGCCTGCGTCTCGAAATGGAGACCGCGCGCCTGTGGGCGCGACTCAATTACCTGATCCCGGCCGACCATGACGTGGCGGCGTCCCGTCCTTGAACCCGGCCCTTCGGAGAAACCTCGCATGGCAGTCAGACCCCTCGTGATCGGCCTCCTCGCTGCCAGCGTGCTCGGTGCCGGCGGTTACGGCCTGTACGCGCTCGGCATGCAGCGCGGCATCCACCGATCGACCGGCGCAGCGGACGCCGCCGCCTCCGGCACAGCAGCCGCGGCCGGCCCGATGAAGACCGGGGACATCGATCCGTCCACCGGCCGACGCGTGCTGTATTGGCACGACCCGATGGTGCCGGGGCAGAAATTCGGCAAGCCCGGCAAGTCGCCCTTCATGGATATGCAACTCGTACCCGTCTACGCCGACGCCGATGACCCGGATGGGGCAGACCCCGGGGGCGTCACCGTGAGCTCGCGGGTGCAGCAGAACCTCGGGGTGCGCACCGCCGAAGCCCGGCGCGGCACGATTTCGCCGCAGGTGGAGGCGGCCGGCAGCATCGCCTTCAACGAGCGCGATCAGGCGGTGGTGCAGGCGCGCGCCGCCGGCTACATCAAACGCCTGTATGTACGCGCCACGCTGGACCGGGTGCGCAAGGGTCAGGCGCTGGCCGATCTTTACGTCCCGGACTGGGTCGCCGCGCAGGAGGAATTCCTGTCGCTGCGCCGCATTCAGGGCAACGATCTGGCGGCGCTGGTCGATGGCGCGCGCCAACGCATGCGCCAGGTCGGCATGAATGACGATCAGATCCGCCTGGTCGAAACCAGCGACACGGTGCAGCCGCACATCGCGCTCACCGCACCGACCGGCGGCGTCGTCGTGGAGCTGGCGGCGCGCGAAGGCATGACGGTGATGCCTGGCGCGCCCCTGTTCCGCATCAACGGGCTGTCCACCGTGTGGGCCAACGCCGAGGTGCCCGAGAGCCAGGCCGGCTTGCTGCGCCCGGGCGCGGCCGTGGAGGCGCGCTCTCCGGCGCTGCCAGGAACCGTGTTCAAGGGCAGGGTGCAGGCCATTCTGCCCGAGGTCGATCCGGGCACGCGCACGCTGAAGGCGCGGGTCGAACTGGCCAATCCGGGGGCGCAACTCGCGCCGGGCATGTTCGTCAGCGTCGCCCTCAACACCGCGGCCGAAGAGGGGGTGCTGGTGCCGACCGAAGCGGTCATCCAGACCGGCCGGCGCAGCGTGGTCATGCTGGCCGAGGCCGACGGCAGGTTCCGCCCCGTGGACGTGGACATCGGCGTCGAGTCGGGCGGGCAGACCGAGATCAAGCACGGCCTGGAGGCGGGCCAGAAGGTCGTGGTGTCGGGCCAGTTCCTGGTCGATTCGGAAGCCAGCCTCAAGGCGACGTCCACCCGCATGGAGGGTAGCCCGCCGACGCCGGGCGCCGCAACGGTCGAGCACCATGGCGAAGCCAGGATCGAAGCCATCGGCAAGGCTGCCATCACCCTGTCGCACGGCCCCATTCCCTCCCTGCAATGGGGGGCGATGACGATGGATTTCGGTGTGCCGACAACCGGCCTGCCGCCGGAATTGAAAACGGGCCAGTCGGTGAGCTTCGCCTTTACGATGAATAAGGTCGGCATGCCGGAGCTGACCCACATCAAACCGAAAGGCGCCGGGGAGCTGAAGCGATGATCGCCCGGCTCATCCGCTGGTCCATCGACAACCGTTTCCTCGTGCTGCTGGCCACCGCGATGGTGGCGGCGTGGGGCGTCTGGTCGGTCGGCAGGACCCCGCTCGATGCACTACCCGACCTCTCCGACGTGCAGGTCATCATCCGCACCACCTACCCGGGCCAGGCGCCGCAGGTCGTCGAAAACCAGATCACCTATCCGCTCACCACCACGATGCTGTCGGTGCCGGGCGCCAAGGCGGTGCGCGGCTTCTCGTTCTTCGGCGACTCCTTCGTCTACGTATTGTTCGAGGACGGCACCGACCTCTACTGGGCGCGCTCTCGCGTGCTGGAATACCTGAATCAGGTGCAGTCGCGCCTGCCGGCGAGCGCCAAGACCGCACTCGGCCCGGATGCGACCGGCGTCGGCTGGGTCTTTGAATACGCCCTGGTCGACCGCACGGGGCAGCACGACCTGGCCCAATTGCGCGCCCTGCAGGATTGGTTCCTGAAGTATGAGCTCAAGGCCGTGCGCAACGTCGCCGAGGTGGCTTCGATCGGCGGCATGGTCAGGCAGTACCAGGTGGTGCTCGACCCGGACAAGCTGCGCGCCTACAACCTGCCGCACGGCAAGGTGGTGGAAGCCATCCAGCGGGCCAACCAGGAGAACGGCGGCTCGGTACTGGAGCTCGGCGAGGCCGAGTACATGGTACGCGCGTCGGGGTACCTGCAATCGCTGGACGACTTCCGCAAAATTCCCCTGACGACGACTGACGCCGGCGTGTCCGTACGCTTGGGCAACGTCGCACAGGTGCAGGTGGGGCCCGAGATGCGCCGCGGGATCGGCGAACTCGACGGCGAAGGCGAGGCCGCCGGCGGCATCATCGTCATGCGCACGGGCAAGAACGCGCTGGAGACCATCGAGGCGGTCAAGGCCAAGCTCGCGTCGCTACGGTCGGGCCTGCCCGCGGGCGTGGACATCGTGCCGGTCTATGACCGCTCCGGCCTGATCGAGCGCGCCGTCGACAACCTCGGCCACAAACTGGTCGAGGAGTTCATCGTCGTCGCGGTGGTCTGCTTCATTTTCCTCTTCCACCTGCGCTCGGCCTTCGTCGCCATCGTCTCGCTGCCGCTCGGCATCCTCGCCGCCTTCATCGTCATGCGCTACCAGGGCGTCAACGCCAACATCATGTCGCTGGGCGGCATCGCCATCGCCATCGGCGCCATGGTGGATGCCGCGGTGGTGATGATCGAGAACGCCCACAAACATCTCGAGCAGTGGAAGCACGAACACCCCGGGCATGAGCTGACCGGGGAGGCGCACTGGCGGGTCATTGGCGACTCGGCCGCCGAAGTCGGCCCGGCGCTGTTCTTCTCGCTGCTCATCATCACGCTGTCCTTTATCCCCGTCTTTACGCTGGAAGCGCAGGAAGGACGGCTGTTTTCACCGCTGGCCTTCACGAAGACTTACGCCATGGGGGCAGCCGCCGGTTTGGCGGTGACCCTGATCCCGGTGCTGATGGGTTACCTGATCCGCGGCCGTATTCCGGACGAGCAGAGCAACCCGCTCAGCCGCTGGCTGATTGCCGCCTACCAGCCGCTGCTCAATGCCGTGCTTCGTGCCCCCAAGATCAGCCTGATCGTTGCCGCGTTGCTCCTGGTTGCGAGCCTCTGGCCGCTGCAGCACATCGGCGGGGAGTTCCTGCCGCCGCTCAACGAAGGCGATCTGCTCTACATGCCGACGGCGCTGCCCGGCCTGTCGGCGGGCAAGGCCGCGCAGCTGCTGCAGCAGACCGACCGCCTGATCAAGACCGTGCCCGAGGTCGCGAGCGTGTTCGGCAAGGCCGGGCGCGCCGAGACGGCGACCGACCCGGCACCGCTGGAGATGTTCGAGACCACGATCCAGTTCAAGCCCCGCAGCGAATGGCGGCCGGGCATGACGCCGGACAAGCTGGTCGACGAGCTCGACCGCATCGTCAAGGTGCCGGGCCTCGCTAATATCTGGGTGCCGCCGATCCGCAACCGCATCGACATGCTGGCCACCGGCATCAAGAGCCCGGTCGGCGTCAAGGTGGCGGGCACGCAGCTGGCCGGAATCGACCGCATCACGGCCGAGATCGAGGGTGTGCTCAAGGACGTGCCCGGCGTGTCGTCGGCGCTGGCCGAGCGGCTGACCGGCGGCCGCTACCTCGACGTGACGATCGATCGCGACGCCGCCGCACGCTTCGGCATGAACATCGCCGACGTGCAGTCGGTGGTGTCGTCGGCCATCGGCGGCGAGAACATCGGCGAGACGGTCGAAGGCCTGTCGCGCTTTCCGATCAACGTGCGCTATCCGCGCGAGATCCGCGATTCGGTCGAGCGCATCCGCCGGTTGCCGATCGTCACCGAACGCGGGGCGCGCATCCTGCTCTCGGACGTGGCGCGGGTCGAGGTCGTGGACGGCCCGCCGATGTTGAAGAGCGAGAACGCCCGCCTGTCGGGCTGGGTATACGTGGATATCCGCGGGCGCGACCTGCGTTCGGCGGTCCATGACATGCAGCGTGCGGTGGCCGAGCAGGTGAAGCTGCCTCCGGGCTATTCGGTGTCGTGGTCAGGCCAGTTCGAGTTCCTGGAGCGGGCAACGGCGAAGCTGAAGGTGGTGGTGCCGTTCACGCTGCTCATCATCTTCGTGCTGCTGTATCTCACCTTCAAGCGCTTCGACGAGGCCTTGCTGATCATGGCGACCTTGCCCTTCGCGCTGGTCGGCGGCATCTGGCTGCTGTACCTGCTCGGCTACAACCTGTCGGTGGCCGGGGCCGTGGGTTTCATCGCGCTGGCCGGCGTCTCGGCCGAGTTCGGCGTGATCATGCTGCTCTACCTGAAGAGCGCCTGGGACGAGCGTATCGACCGCGGCAGGAACGGCGGCGCCGACCTGCTCGACGCCATCCGCGAGGGCGCGGTGCTGCGCGTGCGGCCCAAGGCGATGACCGTCGCGGTGATTCTCGCAGGCCTGTTCCCCATCATGTGGGGCACGGGGACCGGCTCCGAGGTCATGCAGCGCATCGCCGCACCGATGGTCGGCGGCATGATCACCGCACCGCTGCTGTCGATGTTCGTGATCCCGGCCGCCTATCTGCTGCTGCGGCGGCGCCATCTCGCGCCGGACGCGGGAAAGGAGGTGCTGCAGATGTAATCCGATCGACTCGTGCAAGCCTGTGCAATTTCCCGATGAACCGATCAGCCCCCGAATTTCACCCACGCCCTCAACGAAAGGACGCACCTCATGAAGAAGACGATTCTCGCATCCGTTCTGGCCACCCTGATGCTGGCAGGCAGCGCCTTCGCACAGCAGAAGATGGACGACATGAAGAACATGGACATGAAAGGCATGGACATGGGCAAGCCATCCGCCGCGGGCACGACGACGCATACGGCCGTCGGCGTCGTCAAGGCGATGGATACCGCGGCCGGTACGGTGACTTTCGCCCACGAAGCGGTCAAGAGCATGAACTGGCCGGCGATGACCATGACCTTCGGCATCAAAGACAAGACGCTGTTCGACAGGCTCGCCGACGGCAAGAAGGTGGACTTCGAATTTGTGAAGGAAGGCAAGGGCTATCTCGTGACCACGGTCAAGTAAGCGGTGCTACGAAGCTTTGGGGGAAATCGCCTCCAAAGCTTTTCGCAAACCGCGGACGATCGGTCAGCGGACATCAAGAGACCGTTATGAAGCGCAATGTCCCAATTACGTGTTGCATGGGACGTCCGACGGCCTCGTACAGGCAGTGCGCGGGTCGGATAGCTTTCCGGTAGCGTTCCGGCATGCGTCGCCAACAGAGGTAATTGACGAGGTAGCTGGTCGCGACACCGTGAAAGCGTGCCATCCAGTTCTTGAGCCGGCTGTGATAGGCATTGACGTTCTGGATATGGAAGGCGCCCTCACGGACTCGCTCTGCTTGGGTTTGGCATACACCACCCGATGGGTGATGCCACAGCGTCGCGCAAAGGCGGCGTAGACGGCGGCCCCGCCCGTACATAAGACCGACTCGCGATCAATCAGCGGCTGCAGTGCGTCCTGCATGTGCGCGGCATCGAGTTGGGTCAGCTTGAAATCGGCGGCGTACCCTTGACGGTCTCGCACCGTCATCACCGGAATCTGGTCTTTTCCGGTGCCAAGAGTCGCCCCCACTCCGCCGCGCCGGCGCGGCGCTCTGGGCAAGTGGCGCTGCCCCTTGAACGACTCCAGGAAGAATGTCTCGTCGGCTTCAACGATACCGTTCTCATGCTCGTCATGATGTCCGGCCACCGCTTACAGAAAACGATGTCGCCATAGAAACGCCGTGTTCTTGCTAATGCCGCAGTATCGCGCTGCCTGCCTGACCGTCAGGCCACTGATCAATGCATCGGCATAGTCTCGCCAAATCGCCTTTGCGCAAATGCGCCAGCGGTGTGGCGGTCAAAGCATTGCAGGTGCGCCCACACGCCCGACAACGATAACGGCGCAGACCGCGACTCCAGTCCCACGAGGCCAATTGCGCTGATGGCGCGCCGCAATGAGGGCAGATATGCAGGTCCGGCACCGCACCTTCAAGCTCATCCTGCCGGGGCGGCTCATGAAGCGCACCCAAAAGAAGGGACTTCTGCTTCCCGCTGAGTTGGCTCAGTTGTGCCAACAAGTGTTGGAACGCTTGGGTATCCATGACCAGGGCTCAGGGGCCGTCGGAGTACCAATCCATGCACCGGAGAAGCCGAGCGCAAGCAGCGCCAATGGCCCCACGCAACAGGCGGAAGCCAGGATGGCCGCCACGCCGCCGGTGAGCAGGCTGCCGCGCCCATCACGGCGCGGGAGATTCTCGATCGAGCTTTTCGGGTGCATGGTGTAAGCTTACTTCCGTACTTAAGTACGGAATCAAGCATGATGAAAATCCACTCGGCCGGTTTCTCCATCGGGGTTCTGGCAGAAGCGGCGGGGGTCGGCGTCGAGACCATCCGTTTCTACCAGCGCAAGGGCCTGCTTCCCGAACCTGAACGGCCGCGCAGCAGCATTCGCCGCTACGCCGACGAGGACCTTGCCCGGGTGCGCTTTATCAAATCTGCACAACGGCTCGGCTTTTCGCTGGATGAAGTCGGCGAACTGCTGAAACTGGAGGACGGCGCCCATTGCGACGAAGCGCGTATCCTCGCCGAACTCAAACTCGGGGACGTGCGAGTGAGACTCGCTGATCTGCGCAACATCGAAGCGGTGCTGAACCAGTTGGTTGCCCGCTGCGGATCGTCACATGGGGCGGTAACCTGCCCACTCATTGCTTCGTTGCAGGGGCGCCCGTGATCGAATTGGCCAGATTGAGCGCGCTATTCGCGGTCACGGCGCTCGCCGAGATCATCGGCTGCTATCTGCCGTTCCTGGTGCTGAAGCAGGGTAAGACCGCCTGGCTACTGGTCCCGGCCGCGCTGTCCCTGGCACTGTTTGCCTGGCTGCTGACGCTGCATCCCACCGCGGCGGGACGAACTTACGCGGCGTATGGGGGCATGTACATCGCCGTTGCCTTGCTATGGCTGCGGTTCATCGATGGCGTGCTGCTGACGCGCTGGGATATCGCAGGTGCGGCCATCGCACTGGTCGGGATGGCGGTCATTGCGCTGCAGCCGTCGGGGGAAATTTAGGAGTGAGGAGCGCGACAAGGCAAACGCTCGTGGTCATTTTGAAATTTTGAGATGTGCCGCCACCAACAGCGCGTTGATAACGGAAAACGCCGCCGTCGACAACATTGGGATCGTCTCGAATCCGAACCACATCATGGCTTGTAGCTTTGAGTCGCGTATGCCCTGGATGCAGGACTTGAACGCCTCGGCCGCGGGTATGGTTTCAGTAATCACAAATAGGTGGACAACCGCGAGCAGCAAGCCGATACCGGCTAACGGGAGTGAGAAGTACGCCACCCTGCGGTCGAACATGATGAGTCCCACGAACGTTACGGGAACCAAGGGAAACAGGAAGATCCGCTGATACAAGCACAGCACGCAACACGGTAGTTGCATGATTCCGCTGAGCGCGAGCGTACCCAGCGTCGCGACGCCGCTGACCCCGAAACACGCAAGCACCAGAAACCAGGCGGCGCCAGACAGAGTATTGTCCCGCAAGCATCGGTCGATCTTGGTCAATTCGGGTTCAGCTCCGGTAATGATGCAGCAATGTATTCAGGGATCGCGCGCTTGTCGATATCGTCGTCGGGAAAGAAGCCCAACCCGAAAGATTGGGCCCGAAGCCAAGGCCGGTAGACCGGGGGCCGACTCCCCATCCTTCTCACCGAGAAGGCTGCATCCACATGTAATTCTGATGCTGCATCATGTGGTCCATCATCTGCTGCTGCATGCCCATGTATCGATCCATCATGTACTGGCGCTGCTTCATCTGATCCGGCGTGAGTTTCGAGTAGTAATCGCCCATTCCACGCCAGCCCATCATGTGGCCGCTTTTCATTCCCCCTCCCATCATCGGGCCGCTTGCACAGCATCCCATCATTCCGGGCCCCCACATGCCGTGCATCATTGCCATGCTGTTCTGCATGGTCGCCCAGTGTTCCTGAAGCAGCTTTTGCCGTTCCTGCGGGTCCTGAACCTGACGGATCTTCTCCATTTGCTCCTGCATCTGCTGCATGTTCTGCTGCATCTGCGCCATTTGCTTGTCGAACTCGGCGACGTCGGGTGCTTTCCGCTGCACCTGAGCGTCTTTCGCGGGAGGGGGCGCCGTTTGCTGAGCTATGCTCGGCAGCGCTGGAAGCACGGCAGCCATCATCGCCGCGATCAAAGTCGTTTTTTTCATTTTGCAGCCTCCTGTAGATTGAAAAATGCCTTCAGACTTCTGCTCCCCTATCGCCGCAACAAGCGCAAACCATTTCCTACCACCAGAAGGCTGGCCCCCATGTCGGCGAATACCGCCATCCACATCGTGGCTTGCCCGGTAAAGGTGAGCATCAGAAACACCGCCTTGATGCCGAGTGCAAGAGCGATGTTCTGTGTCAGCACCGCAGCGGTGGCGCGCGACAGACGCAAGAAGGCGGGGATCTTGCGCAGGTCGTCGTCCATCAGCGCCACGTCCGCGGTCTCGATGGCGGTGTCCGTACCGGCTGCCCCCATCGCGAAGCCGATGTCCGCGCGGGCCAACGCAGGAGCATCGTTGATGCCGTCGCCCACCATGCCGACCTTGCCACCCTTGCCGTTCGCCAGGAGCGATTCGATGGTCGCGAGTTTGTCTTCGGGCAGCAGGTTGCCCCTTGCCTCATCGATACCCACCGCGCCGGCGATCGCTTCGGCGGTGTGAAGGTTATCTCCGGTGAGCATCAGCGTTCTCACGCCGAGGGAATGCAGGTCGGCGATCGCCTGCCTGCTCGTCTCGCGCACGGTGTCGGCGACCGCGAAAATGGCGAGCACCCCGGTCTGGTTGGCCAATAGCACCGCCGTCTTGCCCTGTCGCTCTAGCGTGTCGAGCCTCCTTTCAATGTCGGGCGAGCACAGCCCGAGCTCCTCAATCAGTCGATGATTGCCGAGGTGATAGGGGTGATCGTCAATGCTGCCCCGCACCCCCCGGCCGGGAATGGCAGCGAAATCGGCCACCTCGCGCAGCACCCATCCGAGATCGGTCGCCGCCCGGGCGATCGCCAGCGAGACCGGATGATCGGAGCGCGCGGCGAGGCTGCCTGACAGAATATGGATCCTGTTCGCATCATCGCTTAGCGCGACGAAGTCAGTCTGGGCGGGTTTGCCGTACGTAATCGTGCCGGTCTTGTCGAGCGCCAGCGTGGCGAGCTTGCACCCCTCTTCGAGATACACGCCGCCTTTGACCAAAATGCCCTTGCGGGCGGCCGCGGCGAGACCGCTGACGATGGTAACCGGCGTCGAAATTACCAGCGCACACGGACAGGCAATTACCAGCAGCACCAGCGCTTTGTAGATCCAGTCCATCCATGCGCCGCCAAAGGCCAGCGGGGGTGCGATGGCCACCAGCAGCGCGACGGCGAACACGGCCGGCGTGTAAATCCGGGCGAATTGGTCGACGAATCGCTGGGTGGGTGCGCGGCTGCCCTGGGCCGATTCGACCGCGTGAATGATACGGGCCAGCGTGGAATGGTTCGCCTCGGCCGTCACGCGATATTCGAACGATCCCGCCTCGTTGATCGTGCCCGCAAATACGCTGTCGCCTTCGGCCTTGTCCACTGGCAGGCTCTCGCCAGTGATGGGCGCCTGATTGACCGTCGAACGTCCGCGGATCACCACGCCATCGAGCGCGATCCGCTCGCCGGGGCGCACGCGCACCACGGCGGCCAACGGCACCGTTTTGGCCGGCACGGCCACCCAGCTTCCATCGGGCTGGCGCACGGTCGCGGTGTCGGGCGCGAGTTCCATCAGGCCGCGAATTGCGTTGCGCGCCCGATCGAGCGATTTCGCTTCGATCACCTCGGCCAGCGCGAAGAGGAACATCACCATGGCCGCTTCCGGCCAATGTCCGATAAGCATCGCGCCGGTCACGGCAATCGACATGAGTGCGTTGATGTTGAGATTGCGATGCCTGAGCGCGATCCAGCCTTTCTTGTAGGTCGACAGACCGCCACTGAGGATCGACACCAGCGCGAGCACCAGGACGGCCCAGTGATCGCCGCCGTTGAGCCAATACACCCCCTCGGCCAACGTCGCAGTGACTCCGGCCAGGGCCATCGGCCACCAGTGGGTCTTCGGTGCGGACTTGATCGGCGCGGCTGCGCTCTCCGTGCCGTCCGATTCGATCTTCGCTTCGAGACCAATGGCTTGCAGGGCGCCGAGGACCGCGTCCAATGCCCCCGGACGATGCATCACGCTCAGGCGACGCTGGACAAGGTTGAAATCCAGCGCCGCCACTCCGGCCATGCCGGCGAGCTTGCTCCGGATCAACGCTTCCTCGGTCGGGCAGTCCATCCCTGCGATCGTGAGCGTCGTGCGCACGGCAGCAGTCGTCTCATCGATGCGCTGTGCCGGCGCACCGGTGGCTGGCAAGGCGGCGTCGGCCGAGAACGGCGGGTTGGGGCGATCGCTTACGTCCGACCTTTGCCGGGGCACGGAGAGGTCGAGTCCCGTCACGCCGTCGAGGGGTTCAAGATTGTTGCGGAGTAGCGCCGCATCGGTGGGGCAATCCGGGCTGTCGATCGGGGACTGCGCCCTGTGAGGTTCGGCGGGCGACGACTCCCGCGGCTGCGGCAGGGAGGAACAGCCGCAGCCGCCATCACTGCGTTTGCGCATGGTCGATTCCTTTGTCTGGACTTGAGTCATTTAACAATCTGTAGTCGCTACAGAGTCAAGGACCTAGAATGCCGGTACGACCTTTCTTCCCACCTGGAGGGAAAGCAACATGAAAATCGGTGAGCTGGCAAGAATGACCGGCGCCCCGGTAGAGACCATCCGCTACTACGAGCGCGAAGGGTTGCTGGCCGCCCCGGTGCGTACGGAGGGCAATTTCCGCATCTACGAGGACACCCACGCCGAGCGCTTGTCGTTCATCCGCCATTGCCGGTCGCTGGACATGGCGCTGGACGAGATTCGTATCCTGCTGCGCTTCAAGGATGCGCCGGGCGAGAACTGCGGCGACGTGAACACGTTGCTCGACGCGCACATCGGCCACGTCGCAGCCCGTATCCGCGAACTGCGCGCGCTGGAACGGCAACTCAAGAGCCTGCGCGAACAATGCCCCCAGGCACGGGATGCTGCCCACTGCGGAATCCTGCATGAGCTGTCGCAACCTTCGTGTCACGGAGCACCTATCGGTGGCGGGCACGTGCATGGCGCGCATGGCGGTGCACGAGTCCGCAATGCCGGAAAGTGATGTCGGCATGGGTGGGCCAAAAATGAACGACACCGTGTTCAGCCGCACAGGAGTCATTTGAATCCGAAATGTCGGCGGGTTGATCGGGGTGGCGTACGTTTTCTGTGCTGGACGGGGCAGCTCCATGAAAGCAGGTGGCCATCGCGAATTGCATGAGGAAGAGCTGGAGGTCATGCAGGCGCGGCTCGATGACGCGCCTGACAGCATGCGGATCCGCCGTCGGACCGTCGAACACCCCTCCGGCACCCTCAAGGCGTGGATGGGCGCAACCCACGTCCTGACCAGGGAGCTCGAACGCGTCAGACGGAGAAGAATCTGCACGTTCTGGCGTACAACCTGACGCCGGTGATGAAGCTGATGGGAAATGAGGTGCTGATGGTGGCGATGAGAGACTGAAGCAGTCCTATCTTACGACCTCAACAGCGTCGCCTCGTCGTCATCGAATGACTTGGGTTGCAAAGGGTCGCGTGGAAGCGGCCCGACAGCTGGCGCATCGTCAGCCGTTTTATACAGCCTCGGTCACACCGGGACCGTGATGCACCCTTCGTCCAGAAAGGGGCTGGACTGAAGCCCGCTGAATCAATCAGTAGAGGGTGGAAGGCTGGCGCATTTCGGCTCACTCGAGCAATGTGTGGGTCCGCGCGTAGCGAAACATCGCCAGCGCGTTGCCCAGTCCGGTCTTCTGCCGGATGGCTGTCTGATAGTTGGCCACGGTCTTGGCGCTGACGCACAGGCGCCCCGCGATCTCGTCTACCGCCAGTCCCTGTGCGAGCAGGGTGAATACTTGGAATTCCCGTGGCGACAGCACCAGGTGGGGCGCTTGGCTGTCGTTCCCGGCTTCGTTCAAGGCGTGTGCGGCCTCCTGCGACAACGGGTGCCCGCCCGCGCCGAGGTCCAGCACTGCCGAGATCAACGCTTCCGGCGCGCTGCTCTTGGTCAAATAGCCGTCGGCTCCGGCCTGCATCGCCTGACTGACCATCGCCGGCGCGCCATGCATGCTGAAGACGAGGATCTTCAGCGTTGGCACTCTGGCTTTCAGTCGCCGCAACGTTTCGAGGCCGCCGCGGCCGGGCATTGAAAGATCGAGCACAAGAATATCGGCGCGATTGGCGCACAGCCATGTGTATGCCGTTTCGCAGTCGCCAAATTCCGCCACCACGGTGACATTCGGCTCGAGTTCCAACAACCGTCGAAAGCCGGTTCGCACCACGGCGTGATCGTCGGCGATTGCCACGCGCAGGCAGGTCATTCAGTTGGCCTCCAGTTCGTCGTTGCGCATGCTAGGGGCGCCTGAAGCGCGTTCCGCTTCCGGGCAAGGAAAGCATGCGACCAGACGTAGCCCCGGCGCCGAGCCCGTTGGCCCCCGATCCAGCATTTCCAGTTCGCCACCATGGGCCCAGACCCGCTCACGAATGCCGGCCAAGCCGTTGCCCTGCTGCGATGCCTCGTTGTACGAGGCGATGCCGACGCCGTCGTCACATACTGACCACTCGATGGCCTGCCCGGGGCGGGTGACGAGGCGGACCGCCGCC
This sequence comes from Azoarcus sp. CIB, assembly GCF_001190925.1. Taxonomy (NCBI): domain Bacteria; kingdom Pseudomonadati; phylum Pseudomonadota; class Betaproteobacteria; order Rhodocyclales; family Zoogloeaceae; genus Azoarcus; species Azoarcus sp. CIB. The sequence continues at coordinate 1,865,640 of NZ_CP011072.1, read as the reverse complement.
GTCTTGGCGTCGGCGTGGCGGGCCACGTTGGTCAGCGCCTCCTGGGTCATGCGGTACAGGGTCAGTGCCAGAGCTTGCGGGATATCGATGTCGCCGAGGTCGACCGTCAGCCGGTATTCGATCGTTTGCCCCGGACGGTTACGCCAGCTCTCGACCAAGGCCTCGACAAGCTCGTCGATCGGAATCGGCCCGCGGTTCGTCGCATCGCTCGGCTTGCCAAGCCAGCCCAGCAGGTCGCGGATGTCCTGCTGGACACGGGCGCATTGCTGCTCCAGTTCCGCGACGACGGCGTGCAGCTCCGGCTGCTGATCGGTCCGCCGCAGCAGGTAGGTCGCGTCCGCACGCATCGCGGTGAGCGACTGGCCGAGTTCGTCATGCAGTTCGCGGGCGATGTGACTGCGCTCGTCCTCCTGCAGGGTCAGCAGCTTCAGGCTGAGCAGGCGCCGCTCCTCCTGTATCTGGCCCAGTGCCGCCGCCAGGTGGTTGAGCGCACGCGCGATCACATCCATTTCGCGGATACGCATCGCCGGCAGGCGTGCCCGATAGTCCTGGCGTTCGAATGCACCGATGGTGTCCAGAATGCGGCGCAGCGGTGCAAAGGCATGACGGACTGCCCAGTACAGGGCCACCAGCAGGCAAAGGCTATAGAGGAGCAGGACACCGGTGACGCCGACGATGTCGTCGAACGCCTCTCTTTGCTCGCTGAACGGATTCGTGGTCAGCGTGACGCGAAAGCTGCGGCCATCCGCACGCTCGAGATGCCAGGACGACTCCTCCGCGGCATGCGGGCGCGCAAAGAGGTTCAGCAGCCACAGGAAGGGTCGCATCGCAAGCGGCGGCAACTCCTCCGCCTTCGACTGCGCCAGTACTTCCCCGCTGCCCGCATCTTCGAGCCGGAAGTCGAGGTGGCGCAAATGCCCCACCTCGCGCAGGGCCCCGATCTTCTCCTGGAGCCCGCTTTCCGCCACGTTCTGCAAAGCGGCGAGCTGGCTGCTCAGCTGCGCAAGCTGCCCTGCGCCCAGCCCCTCCCGACGCACGTCCGATCGCGCCCGCCACACCGCGAGCAGCAGGACGCAGAGCAGACAGGCAAGCGAAATCGCCGCTGCACGGCGCAACAGTACGTAGGTCAGTTCCATGCGGGGAGTATCACACCGGCCCGACAGGAGGCGCATCGAGAAAATCGGGAATTTTTCCTATGGAAGGCAAGGCGCAGCCTGCGTACGCTGCGTCGTGCAGCCGGCGGGACCACGGCACAGGCAACCCACCGACGGATACCAGCAGACTACGAGGACTTTCATGCAGCCCGACCGCCGGCCACCGATCCGCAAAGCACTCGCGATCCTGATCGCTTCCCTGGGACCCGCCGCGACGGTCGTGGCCGCCGAGACGGTCGAGCTCGCGCCGGTGGAGGTCGTCGGCACCACGCTGCTACCCGGGATCGGCCTTCCAAGAGAACAGGTCCCCGCCAATGTCCAGACCCTGAGCAGCCGGCAACTGCGCGAGGCGGGCGGTGTGTCACTGGCCGAGGACCTGCAGCGCAGGCTGCCCAGCGTCAATGTCAACGAGATCCAGGGCAACCCCTACCAGGCCGAAGTCAATTACCGCGGCTTTTCCGCCTCGCCGCTGCTCGGAACACCCCAAGGCCTCTCCGTGTTCCTCGACGGCGTGCGCGTCAACGAGCCGTTCGGCGATGTGGTCAATTGGGATCTGATCCCCCAGGCGGCGATCGCGACGATGACGCTGGTGCCCGGCTCCAACCCGCTTTACGGACTGAACACCCTCGGGGGCGCGCTGGCAATCCAGACCAAGCGCGGCGACACTCACCCGGGTGGCGCGATGGAGCTGTACGGTGGTTCCTTTAATCGCCGCGGCGGATCCGTGGAGCACGGCGGCAAGCGCGACGAACTCTCCTGGTTTGTCGCTGCCGAGGGGATGAAGGAGGAGGGATGGCGCGACCGTTCTCCGTCGGAGGTCGGCCAGCTGTTCGGCAAGTTCGCATGGACCAAGTGGGGGACGGATGTCGCGCTGACCCTCGCTCACGCCAGCACCGACCTGATCGGCAACGGTCTGGTGCCGGAGAGTATGCAGCACCAGCGGCGTGAGGCGATCTTCACCCATCCGGACCAGACGAAGAACCGGAGCACGTTGTTGGCGCTCTCCGGGAGCCATTGGCTGAACGACAACGACCAGATCTCCGGCACGATCTACGCGCGGCGCACCCGCACCCGCACGCTGAACGGCGACGGCAACGACGAGTATGAGAACGAGTTCGAGGAATGGGCCGATGCCGGCTTCCCCGCCGGCGACGGCCCGGAAAGTGGTGTGCTCAACCGCACCCGCACCGACCAGAACGCAGCGGGGCTGGCTCTTCAGTGGAGCCGCATCGCCGGTGCGCACCAGTTCGCCGTCGGCGTGTCCCACGACCGCAGCCGTGCCGGCTTCCGCCAGAGTGAGCAGGGCGGCGAACTCACCGGGAGCCGCGGCATCGCCGCGGCAGAGGATGAGGAACAGGTGAACGGCCTGCTCGGCCGCACCCGAACCACCAGCGTCTATGCCACCGACACCGTCATGCTGGTCCCCTCCGCACATATGACCGGCTCGCTGCGTTTCAATCGCACCCGGGTCATCAACCGGGACCGCATGGGCGACGCCCTCAACGGCGATTTCACCTATCACAAGCTCAACCCCGCGTTGGGCCTCACTTGGGAAGCCGCGCCCGCTCTCACCATGTACGGCGGCTTTTCCCAGGGCAACCGCGCGCCGACGCCGATTGAACTGGGCTGTGCGGATCCCGAGAATGCCTGCAGCCTGCCCAATGCGATGGCCGCTGACCCCTTCCTCGATCAGGTCGTCACCCGGACCTTCGAACTGGGGGTGCGTGGCAAGCTCGCCGGAAACGTGCAGTGGAACGCAAGCGCCTTCCGCAGCACCAACCGCGACGACATCCTCTTCGTCGGCACGGGCGGCAGCCTCGGCTATTTCACCAATTTCGGGCGCACCCGCCGCGAGGGCATCGAACTGGGCCTGACCGGGGAGAGCGGCGCCCTCGACTGGCGGGTGAACTACAGCTACCTCGAGGCCACCTTCCAGTCCTCCGCCTGCATCCTCGCCGAGAACAACAGCACGGAGGGTGGAGGCGGGTGTCCCGACGACGAAATCCGCGTTTCGCGCGGCGACCGGCTTCCGGGACTGCCACGGCACAGCCTGAAGCTCGGTCTCGACTGGCGCACCGGCGACGCCCTTCGCCTCGGGGCCGACGTCCTCGCATACTCCGGCCAATATGTGCGCGGGAACGAGAACAACCGCCATGAACCCGACGGCGAGTTCGGAGGCCGCGGGAAGCTTCCCGGATATGCCGTCGTCAATGTGAGTGCCGACTACCGGTTCGCTCGCGGCTGGACCCTGTTCGGCCGCATCGACAACCTCTTCGACAAGCGCTACGCGACCGCCGGTGCGCTGGCGGAGAATCCTTTCGTCGGCGCGGGCAACGCGTTTGCCGCGGATCCCGGCGAATGGCGCCATGAACGGTTCTTCGCCCCCGGCACGCCGCGCAGCGCGTGGATCGGCGTGCGTTACACCTGGAAGGGGAGCTAATCCGTTGCTGGCACTCGACCCGCCACAAAGGAACATGTGGAAGCCGTCGTTGGCCCGTAGTTTGCGCTCCGTAAGAATTTCCGAAGCCCGGCTACGTGGAATGGCAGCCGTTTAACGAATTCTCAAGGGCTCTTGGAGCCACGTAACGTGTTCAAGCGCGGATTGCCGGCGCGCCTATCCGTTGCATGCGCCCATGCATGAAGTGTCAGGGGGCAAATCTCCATGTCGCTTGACAAGACGTTTTGAACGTTTGCTTGGCTCTCGGCCGAACGACCGGTACGGTTGCCGACCCTTGGCGGATAATGTCAAACGAAGAAGGGCAGGGGGCAACTCCTGGTCCTCGGCCTTATGCAAAGCTAATGAAATGGACTCCCCCTCCCGTCTAGCGGGAAACTGACCCGGTCGCGGCCATGACGGCAGCGAGCCAGCCAAGGAGGTGTGCCATGAACGTTGTTCGCATCGGTCTCGACATCGCCAAGTCTGTTTTCCAGGTGCACGGCGTTGACCCGCAAGGCAAACCCGTTATCAGGAAGACATTGAGCCGCTCTCAAGTGTGCGAGTTTTTCGCCCAACTGCCGCCTTGCCTAGTCGGGCTTGAAGCGTGCGCCGGATCGCACTACTGGGCACGGGAACTGGGCAAGCTCGGCCACGACGCACGGTTGATGGCCGGCCAGTTCGTGAGCCCATACCGAAAGAGTGGGAAGAACGATGCGAACGATGCCGAGGCGATCTGCGAAGCGGTCGGGCGGCCGAACATGCGGTTTGTGCCCGTGAAGTCGGAGGAGGCCCAGGCGGTTCTGACGGTGCATCGAGCGCGTGCATTAACGGTGTCCGAACGTACTGCGCTGGTAAACCAAATCCGCGGCCTGCTCGGTGAATTTGGCATTGTTGCTGCAACAGGGGTTTCGCACGTGCGGAGGTTGCTGGCCGAGATTGGCGCCGGCGGAAAGCAGTTGCCAATCCTTGTCCGCGAGACGATGGGTGAGCTCCACGACCGGTTGCGCGCGCTCGATGAGCGCATCTTGGCCTATGATCGAAAGATCGAGGCGCTGGCGCGCCAGAGCGAGCCGGCGCGACGACTGATGGCGATCGAAGGCATCGGTCCAATCACCGCCACTGCCCTTGTCGCCAGTGTCGGCAACGCCAGCACCTTCACCAACGGCCGCCAGTTTGCAGCCTGGCTGGGGCTCACGCCACGCCAGAACTCTAGCGGCGGCAAGGCGAAACTCGGTGCGATCAGCAAGCGGGGCGATGTCGTGCTGCGAACCTTGCTGATCCACGGTACGCGCTCGGTGCTGCGTCTTACCGCTCAAAAGCACGACCAGATGAGTGCTTGGGCCGAAGCGCTCAAGGCGAGAAGCTGCGCCAATGTCGCGGCCGTCGCATTGGCCGCAAAGCATGCACGCATCATCTGGGCGATGTTGGCCCGCGGCACTGATTATCGGAGTGCAGCCGTGTCCGCTTGAATCCGCTGCATGGATTAGCCAGAAAGATTCCTGCCTGAAGATTGCGAGCGAAGCGTGTTGATGGGATGACGGTGCAAACCGACGCGGCAAGAGCCTGCTTATGGGAATGGTCGAAGCCAGACCGCGAAGCTAATGAGGTGGCCGCGGAACGTATGTCATCAGGGCCGGCGCCGACGGGCGTCACAGTAGGCCGGATAGATTCCTGCAGGTTTGCTTCCAGAAGCCCAAGACCGTCACTTGCAATTCCGGGGGAGTCCATAGATTGCATAAGGCCAAGAACCTAAAGGACAGCAAGCATGGGATTGTGAGGGCACGACGGCACCGGCCAATGACTACCAACCAATCCGATGCTTTTGCTCGGTCTCCCGGTGACGAGCATCGTCATCCGTATGCAAGTACTGGCTGGTGGTCTTCAGCGACTCATGCCCCAAATTGTCGCGGATCGAGCGCAAATCAATCTGCTTGTCAGCCATATGCGAACCAGCGGTGTGCCGTAGCCAGTGAGCGGAGGCCCGCTCGAGCTGATCGGCTCGAGCAGCGTATCCCTCACCACGTTGCCGTAGCCGGGAAGCTGCGCCGTCGAAGACCTTTTTCACGATCGCGTGCAGCGCGGCTCGGGTAAGCGGTGCCCGTGATTTGCCAATCGGAAGCACGAGCGGCGTGTCTTCGGTGGGCGTAGGGTAGGGGGCAAGCCCGCACTCACGCCGGTACCGGGCGAGTTCCACGATCATCTCGCTGGTTGCCGGTACCAATCGTTCCTTCTCCCCCTTGCCCAGCACTTCCAGCCACCAAAGCTCCTCGCCGCCGCGATCGCGCCGGCAGAAGAAGGCGCCCATCGTGTTGTAGCCGACCTCGGAGATCCGCAGCCCGCCTAGATAGAGGAGGGTAAAGAGCCACCGGATTCGAAAATAGTGGGCACGCTCCCGATCGGTCTCGCATGGCATGCCCTCGATGTACGCCTTCACCTCCTGCCAGAGATCCGCATCGAGGTAGCGCGTGATGCGAGGTTTGGGGCGACGGGTACGATGCCGCGACAACGACAGCGGATTGCCGGCCAGGTAGCCGGCCTCCACGAGCCACGCGAACATCACGTTGAGGATCACCATCGCTTGCCGCTGGCTTGTCGGGGCCAATGGTCCATAGAACGGGCGCCAGCGTGGATCCCCCCGCGGGTGCTTCCGACCGGCGCCGGCCACCCACTTGTCGCGCGGCTGCGGATCGGCCAGAAAGCGCTGGTACACGAGGAAGTCCTCGTGCGTAAGCGACGAGATCGGCCGTCCGAGCTGAAACACCGCCCAGAGATACAACCGCTCGGCTTCCTTGCGGTAGTTATCGAAGGTCGTGCGTGTGTCGGCAAAGCGCGCGAGCCACGCCTGGATCGCCTGCAGATCGTTGGCGGCCGCAATCTGGGCCACCTTGCCGACGGCACGATTGTGGCCGTGACTGCCATCCAGATCCGACGGAAGCCGGAGGCCCTCGAACGGGCCGGGAACCATGAGGGAATCAGTCATTTTCCGCATCCTCGGAGCGATCCCGGGCCTCATTATTTTCCAACCATCAACGTACCGCAATTTTTCGACATTAGAGTCATAATGTCAAATCTATTAGAATTTTCTCCATGATCCATACGTTTTACGTTGTATTATCAATGCAACCCCACCAAAGCGATGCCTCAGATCGCACTGGGAACGTTCGCCACCATGAATATCGACGCTCAAATTCGTGAGGACATCGACGCACTGCGCGAGACGACCTCGAATACACAGGACCTGTATCGCGAGGTCTGTGCGCTTTTGTTCTTCCGTTACGGCATCACGCCGACCGCTAACAAGCTCTACCAATTTGTCAAGAAGGGCAGCATGTCGGCGCCTGCCGAAGCATTGGCGCGCTTCTGGGAAGAGCTGCGCGAGAAGAGCCGCGTGCGCATCGAGCATCCGGAGCTGCCGGAGTCGTTGAAAGTTGCGGCAGCCGAAATGGTTGGGCGGCTATGGACGGAGGCGCAAGCCCAAGCCAAGGAATGCTTTGATGTCTTTCGGCGGGAAGCCGACGGTCGTGTCGACGAGGCGAATACCGCGCGTCTTCAGACTGAGCAGGACCGGCAGACAGCCATCAACGAGCTGGAGCAGCTTCACGAGGCACTTGACGCGGCATCAGAACGCAATCTCGCCCTGGAACGTAGCCTCGCCACCGAACGAGCCGAAAAGCAGTCGCTGCGCGGGCAGTTCGCTGCTGCACGTGAACAGCAACAGGGTCTCGAAGGGGAACTGTCAGAGGCTCGCAAGGACTTTTCGGCGGAACTACAGAAGCTGCGCGACGCAGTGCAGTGGGCCGAGGAGCGTTACGAGGCATCCGAAAAGCGCGCCTTGCTCGAAATCGACCGTGAGCGGACCGCCGCGGCCAAGAGCCAAAAGGAATTGGCCCAGCAGCGGCAAGCCAATGTTGATCAGGCAGAACGCCATCGCAGTGAGGCCTCGGTACTCCAGCGCGAACTTGGCAACGTTCGCCAAGAGCTTGGCACCGCGGAGGGTGGCCTGGTGAGGATGAGAGAGCTTGCCGATCAGCACACAGCGCAGTTGGACGTGCTGCGCGAACAATTGGCACAGCGCGCAATCGAAACGGCCCTTCTACGACGCGATCTGGAATTACGTGGCGAGAAGCTCAGGGCGCTTGAGCTACGAGCCCGTACGAAGAAGAAGGTGCTTGCTCCGCACACAGATCGAGTTACACCCAAGCGGGCAACCAGGAAGTCTCTCTCGGAGGAGCCGGTTGAGTCGCAAAACCGCGAGTAACTGACGCTTATAGCGCGCGTACTGAGCGAGTCCTATGGTGCCGCCTTTTGTAGCACACGCCGAAGCCGCTGCGCGGGGCGGCAACCCGTGAAGATATGGGGCGCACGTTCTAAAAGTGACATCCCCTTTGTAATCGATTTCGCAGTTTGGTTTCTTCGATGCCTCCTGCGTATTCATTTGCCCACTTCATGAGCTCTGCAGTGGTCTGTGGAACCAAACCGTAGTCCTTCAGGTTCATTATTGAAAAAATATGATCGTTTTGAGCCGCCGTCAGCCATTGCTCGAACAGCTCAGGCTGCCCGAGCTTCTCGCCCATTTTTTGGACACGTTTGACAAAGGCGGGGCGCTGAAACGGATTTTCAGTCGCTGAACGTCTTGATATCGACATGGCGTACTCATGCTCGCAAAGATTTGGAAAGCTCGGCCGGCGCGTATTCTCACGGCACCGACGTGGACGTGCCGTCCCTGTCAGGTGGTACGCTGAAATCGGAAGGAGCTCCTACCGAGGGGTCTGTCCTCGTTGATCGATCTAGATAATAGTCGATTTTGGACTATTTGAAAATGGACTTCAGTCTTGTGGCCTTGCCCAGCTTGTGCCCACATGCAAAAGTCTATTTATTCTCGCCAATATAGAACGTTTCTCGAACTTCTCCGGAGCCAGCGAGAAGCGGTGGGACTTACACAGGAAGACCTTGCAACACGCCTTGAGTCAACGCAGTCCTTCGTCAGCAAATGCGAGCGCGGGGAGCGGCGTCTCGATCTCGTTGAACTCCACTCTTGGTGTGTTGCGATGGGTGTTCCCCTGAGCGATTTCGTCGCACGGTTTGAAGTGGCGGTCGCCGATGAAGGGAAGGCGCTTCGCTGAGCGTCACAAGGGCATTGCCTATGCCCGGCCTACGCCTTCAGTACCACAGTCCGCGGAGCGATACGGAGCCAGACAGGCGGCTGGGGCAGTTCGTCGTGCTGAAATGCTGACGTAGGCCTTTGGACAGAATAGTGCGAGCCGCCGATCGATTAGGTTTGCTAGGGACACAATGGTCGGAGTGGAAGGTGAAACTCCGAGCCTAGGCCTATTCTGTCCCGAAACTCAGTATTTACTATGGAATTTGTGTCCGAGTGCTATATGCTCCATATATTATCATTGCCCGCTGATCCGAATATCTGACGTTGCGAAAACCCGCGACCAATTTCGTGGTTTACATAATACCAATCGCGAACTTGTCGGCGATGCTCTCCCATACGCGTCGCTGCGCCGCGCTCTTCGTGCGTTCCGCATGAGTGCAGGCGAATACATAAGCCGGATTCTTCTCCAGTAGGGCCGCGACCTTGACGGCTTCCTCGTCGTCGAACTGAGAGCGGCCGGAACGGTAATTCGATATCCGAGACTGCCCCTTGTGTCCAAGGAATTTCGCTAAGGCGTAGTCGCTTGACAGGCCGTAGCGGGCTTTAAGTTCGTCCAGCATTTCGTTCGTCGTCTGCATTGTCACTTCTCCCGGTTGACAGCTTCCTAAGGCCGCAATCTAGGCCACGATTCACAGCCCTTCAAGATTCACAGTCTGTGGACATGTCACGACGTGTGAATTAGTATCCCTCTCGCCTACCGCGCCGGGGTGGTTTCTGAGGGTCTCCCGGCTCGCCAATCCCGCCGGTAGGTGCCCTGAAAGATGGGCAAGGGCAATCGGCGAGCAGAGGGAGACCGTAACCGGGAGCTACCCATCATGAAAGCCTCAGAACTGCGGGCAACGGCGCTTGAGCTGATAGAACAGCAGATTGCCGAGTGTCAGACGATGCGCCAGGAGTACCAGCAGGGCAGTAAGGATATCGACGACGTAATTCGCGTCTCGAACTGGCTGCACGGCTCTCTGAGGCTCGCCGCCCGTCTGGGCGCCATAACCTCGCATGAGTGGGAAGAGCTGCAGGCAAGGGGCGACAAATGAACCCCGCCGCCCTCCCTGAGCAGCACGCCCCCAGCTGCCCGCTACCCGCCGACGAAATCGCCGCCTATGCGTCGCTGCTGCGCCGCGAGTTTTCCGCCGTGATGAAGATCGGCGATGTACTGCGCAAGGCGATCGCCGAAGAGGAACGCTTAGGGCTTGACGTGTGCACCGGCCCGTTTGAGGTGATGCTGCAGGAGAACTCCGCCGCCCTGAGGGCGCTTGTGCGCGAGTTCCAGCGCGTGGATTGCCGCCTTGAATCCGACCTTTCGGAGGGCGCTGCGGTGCCCTCCCAGCACTGAGGTCGGGGCCGTGCATACTACTCTCGGTACTAATGGGAAATCGATACACGCTGAGGGGGGCTCGGGGGGCGTTCGGCGGAAGAAAGACCGCTTCGAGCTACTGCGCATGGCGTCCTCGCTGCTCTACCGAAAGGGCGAGGGTCCGCGCCAGCAGCACCCCACCGTCTGGTGCAATCGCGGGATCACGACCGGCACCGACAAGGCGGGCGTCTGGCGCGCGGTGGATGGCTCGAATGCTCGCCTCTCGGGCGTGATCACCTGCGGGGCGGTCTGGACGTGCCCTGTGTGCGCCGCGAAGATCAGCGAGGAACGCCGCAAGGATCTCAGCCAGGCGATGGCGGGCCACGTCGCGGCCGGCGGACATGCCTACCTGCTGACGCTCACCTTTCCCCACGAATCAGACATGCCCTTGGGCGAGCTGCTGGAGAAGTTCGCCAAGGCTCGCCAGTCCTGGGCGAACTCCCGCACGTACAAGCGCATCATGGGCGAGAAGGGCGACCGCGGCACCGCGGGCCGGCTCGGCACCGTCAATGCGCTGGAAGTCACGGTCGGCAAGGCGAACGGCTGGCATCCGCACGTGCACGCGCTGGTGTTCGCGGTACCGGGGGCCTTCGGCGAGGGCGACCCGATCAACCCGGCCGGGGATCTGGCTTCGGGCGCGATCGACGAACTTAAAGGCGCATGGGTGAAGGCGCTGCAGAAGGCCGGCCTGTGCTCGGTGTCGCAGGTGTCGGACGTGTTCAAGCACGGCCTGAACGTGCGCGGCGGGGCGAAGGCTGCCGAGTACATCGCGAAGTTTGGCAAGGATGAACGCTGGGGCGCGTCGTCGGAGCTGACCAGGAATCACGCCAAGGTCGGCACGGTCGGCGAGATCGCTGGCGACATGCACTTCACCCCGTTCCAACTGCTGCAATTCGTGATCTCGGGCGATGGCTGGGCCGCTGCGCGGTTCCGCGAGTATGCCGCCGCCTTCCACGGCCGGCGGATGCTCTCTTGGTCGCCGGGACTGCGCAAGGCGCTCCGGCTCGCCGACGACCGCGAGGATGACGAGATCGCCGCCGACGACCGGCCGGCACCGGAAGAGGAACAGGTCGGCACGATCTCCATTGAAGACCTGTCGGCGCTGGTCTCCCGCAACATGCTGGGAGACTTTCATCGGTACGTGGCCGAGTCGTGCGTTCATCCGGAACGTGCGCAGCAAGACATTGACGATTACCTGCGCATGGTGAAGGCCATGCCGAAATTTGGCCGCGGGCAGGTGCTCAAGCGCGCGACCTTCGACAAGAACGAACGCATTCGGGCCGTTGAGCCTGTGGAGTATCGCGATGCTGCATGAGGAAGCAAACCGTCAGCTGCTGGAAAGCCTGGACGCGGCCAGCAAGCGCGCACAGACCGCGTTCATGCCTGCGAAGTCGGACATCGTTGAGATCGTCCTGAGCCTGCGCGGGCTGGTGGTGAATCTGGCCGATGAAGTCGCCCAGCTGCGGGCGGAGCGTGAAATGCAAGGGGGATGAAATGGAACTGCTACCTCATCAACAGCGAGTCGTGGACGAAAAGGCCGCACTAGACGAGAAGCTTGAAAAGCTGGCCGCCTTCATGAAGTCCGACGCGTTCGGCCAACTCGACTTTGTAGAGCAAGATCTAATGCACGATCAGGCCGATTGCATGATCGAGTTGCGGTATGTGTTGAAACAACGAATTGCGCTTTTCAAGGAGCAAAGCGGCGGGCTCTGATCGCCGCATCACAGAAGGAGAAGCAACATGAGCACCTTTCAAGCCTGGGCATCCGTGAAGGTCATCAACGAACAGTCGGAGCACTTCGACCGTGCAGGCGTCGTGCTGCGCGAGGAAGGCGCCGGCCTCGTCGTGCGCCTGGACGCCACGCCGGAACTGCAGGGCGCCGTGGTGAACTTCGCGCTCGCCGAACTGCGCGGACTGTAAGAGGGGAGGGGGCTGGAATGGCGATTGCTCGCAAGCGGCTGGGAAAGACGGAATGCCCGGACTGCAAAACTGAAATGTGGGTGAAGGAATCCGAGTCCGGCTCCCTTTCTGCAACCTGTCCAGACTGTGACTATGGCGTGCTGCTCCGCAAGGGCACGCCGGCTGCAGACAAGATGCGGGCGCGGTTCGCCGCTCCCGATCCGGCGCCGGAAGCGGCTCCGAAAACTGAAACCAAGACGCCGGCCCGCAAGCCGGCGTTTGACCTTGGGCTGTGACAATGGATCTCGATACCCTCAACGCGATCGCCGCGGAACCCGGCCCGGAGTCCGAAACCCTGCCGGAAGTGCTCGATGCTGAACCGGGCGAAGTGCAGCAGATCGAACAGGCGTTGCTTGTCGTGTTCGGCCTGCTCGGCGCGGCCGTGCCGAAGGTGCGCGAGCACTACCCGCCGGAACAAATCCACGCGATCGCCGTCGCGTTCGTTCCGGTCGCGAATAAGCACGGCTGGAACGTCGGCGGCTGGGCGCGCGACTACGCGCCGGAGATCGCCCTTGCGTTCGCGCTGATGCCGCCGGCCGTGCTGCAAGCCGTGCTAAACAAGATCGTGGACGCGGCCGTGGGCAAGGCACCCGAGAAGCAGGAACCGGCGCCGGCTGAGGCTGATGCATGACTCGGCCAGGCTCTCGAAACCGGGCGCATATCGTCGTCGTAATCGGCGCGACTGGTTCCGGGAAAGGGCGATGGCTGAAGGCCGTACTTGCGAGGGTTCGGCCTTCGCGTTTGCTGGTGTGGGATCCGATGGACGAATACACCGGCGGCAAGGTCTTTGCCGACGTGCGCCAGCTCGCCGCCGCGTGTGCCAAGGCTGAAACGGGGCCGTTCGTCGGGATCTTCCGACCGGGTGACGATCAGGACAGCTACGCCGCGAAGTTCGCGACCTTCTGCAACATCGCCTTTGCGTGGCAGAAGTGCGACATCGTGGTCGATGAGCTGGGCGACGTGACGACGGCCAGCTATGCGCCGCCGCCGTGGCGCCGGATTCTCACCAAGGGCCGGCACAAGGCGCTTCGTGTGTGGGCCTGCGCGCAACGGCCGGCGATCATCGACAAAACGATATTCTCGCAGGCCACGCTTATCCACTGCTCGCGCCTCAACTTCCGCGCGGACAATGTGGTGATGGCGGGCGTGCTCGGGGTGTCCGTTGAGGATGTGCGCGACCTCAAGGCCGACGACGACACCGACACCTTTGAATACTTCGAGCGGCTGATGAAGACCGGCTCGACCACGCGCGGCACCCTGCCCAGCGTGAAAAAGCCGAAACCCGCAAAAAAAATCCCCAAGGCATCGCCGGAACCTCAGCCAGACGCCTAAGGCTGGATGTTTGTACAGCTCGCCGAGACAACGCACCCTAGCGGTGCGTTTTCTTTTTCTATCTCGGAGAGGCCGACATGCCCACTCAAACCCAAGTCATTCGCACCGGTATTGCCCTGGGCGTGCTCTATGCCGCCTACAAGTTCGCACCGCATCAGGCCGTCAAGGCGATGGCGCTCGGCGCCGCCGGCACCGTGATCGCGAAGCAAGTCCCCTACGTGCGCGACGCGCTCATCTAACCGGGGCCGCGAACATGATCGAACTAATCAAGCTCAACCCCGCGAACAACGTCGTCGCCTCGGGCGTCGCGAACATCGACCTGTCGAACCTGCTCGGCTACTCGATCGAAAAGATCTTCCTGCAGCTCGGCGGAACCGCGCTCACGAAAGCGATGCTGACCAGCATTCAGCTGAAGGCGAACGGGAAAATCATCCTCGACACCGACGGCTCGAAGCTGGACGCGCGCCTGTCGTATCGTCCGCGCACCGCCGACGCGACCATGCTGGAAATCGACTTTCTCGAAAACCTCGCGAAATCGAAGCTGGGCATGCTCGGCGGCTCGCTCGATACCACGCTCGGAATCAAGAACCTGCGCCTCGAAATCACCATCGCGGGCGCGACCGCTCCGACGCTCGCCGGTTATGCCGAAGTCGCGCGGCCGCAAGTCGGTCCCGAGTTCGCCCAGCTTCGCCCGCTGATCGCTCGCGTGCACCGCGTGACGCAAACCATTGGCGCCGCCGGGACGTTCCCGCTGGCCGTCCCGCACATGGACCCGGTTTCCGGCGGCTCGATCTTCAAGCGGCTCGCAATCTTCTCCGCGAACATGACTGCCGCACAGGTAATCCGCAACGGGATTATCGAGCATGACTCGGTGAAGGCGATCAACGAGTACAGACAGAAAATCTACGGCCGCACGCCGCAGGCTTCGCTCTACATGATCGACAGCATGGTCGACGGGCTGCAGGAGGACCGCGTTTTTGACACCCGGCCGGCCTCGGGCTGCACGACTGCCCAGCTGATGGGTACTTTCTCGGGCGCCGAAACAATCACGATCGAAGTCGAAACTCTCGAACCGCTCGACGTCTACTGATAGGGGGCGGACATGGACCCGATCGCGGAACAACAAGCAACCAGCGTCTCAAACTGGTTCTACTACCTCGGGCGCGGCATCACGGACGGCGTTGACTCGCAAGTCCGCTACGCCACGCCGCTCATGAACGGGGGCGTCAACTTCGGCATGGCCGGGGATGGCTCGCTCTACGTGCAGGGCTCCGCGGGCGGCTACGGCGCTCCGGCGCCTGCGGCCGGCCTGACCATCAATCCCACGCTGATCCTGATCGGCCTGGGCTTGTGGTTCCTGCTGAAAAAGCGGGGCTGACATGGGCGTCGCTTCGTCGGGCGGTAATTCGTTCGTCTCCGCGGCCGTCTCGGATGACATGAGCGGGGAAACCCGTTCGGGCATGTTCGGCGGCTCGCTCGGCATGGGTAACTCGGGGTGGACTGTCAATTTCGGCGGTCGCGGCCTGAACGTGCAGGGCGGGGCAACGGAAGTGCCCGGCTTGGCCGGCATTCCGTGGCTGTGGATCGCCGCCGGCGTCGCCGCGTGGTGGATCTGGAAAAAGGGGTAAGCAATGGGCTTGTTCGGGGGTAGCTCGAAAAAGTCGTCGACGTCGACCAACCAGACCGACCGCCGCCAGGTCATCGGCGAGCGGTCCACGTCGTCGGGATTCGATAACGTCAAGGTCGGCTCGAAAGGTTCGCTGACGACTCAGACCGTCAATAACGTGATCGACGGCGGCGCCTGGGATCTCGTCGACGGCGTCGTGCGCAACACCGTCAGTGCGCTGGGCGACTCGAATAGTCGGGCGCTCTCGTTTGCTGACGGGGCCATGTCGAACGCCCTGGGCATGGCCTACGACTCGACCGGCCGCGCGTTGGGCTTCGCTGATGGCGCCATGTCGCAAGCTATGGACCTTGCGAACGCTTCCACGGCCGGGGCGCTGTCTCGGGCGCTGGGCTTCGCAGATGGTGCCATGTCGCGTTCGCTCGATCTCGCCTACGACTCGACCAGCGGGGCGCTGTCTCGATCGCTGGGCTTCGCCGATGGCGCCATGTCGAACGCGCTGGGCATCGCCTACGACTCGACGGGCCGCTCTCTCAATTTCGCGGATGGGGCCATGTCGAACGCCCTGGGCGTCGCCTACGACTCGACCGGCCGCGCGCTCAATTTCGCGGACGGGGCGTTCTCGCAGGTGCTCGGCGTCGTCAATGACGCGATGAACACGGTACGGGGCGGGCTGACGACCGCCGCCGACGCTGCCGCGGCATCGGCCGGCATGGCAAAGGACGCCTATGCCGACGCCAAGGGGCGCGGGGCGATGACAGATTACCTGCTGCTGGCTGCCGTCGTGGTAATGGGCATCGTTGCAGTGCGCGCAAGGGGATAGAAATGCACGCAAGAATCTACGACTTCACCCTGATCGCGGGCGGCATGCAGCGCCTGCCGGTGGTGGGTGACTTCTTCAAAGTCATCAGTGCAACCGGCGTCATCAACGTCAACGTCGACACCGGGGCCACGCTCGACCTGATGCCAGGTCAGGGACTGCGAGAGTTCAACTTCAACACCTTGACTATCACCGACAAGTCGGGCGCCGCCAACAGCGGAAAAATCCTCGTAGGCTTCTCGGGGATGATCGACGATCGCGTTTCCGGCGAGGTGTCGGTGATCGACGGCGGCAAGTCGCGCGTGCTCTCGAATGCGTCGGGCATGGCCTCGATCGCCTACGGAACTGCGAGCAATCCGGGGGTCGGCCAGTATCAGGCGGGCGCGCTGTGGAATCCGGCCGGCTCGGGCAAGCGAATCGTCGTCAGTCAGATCATCGTTCAGGGCGAACAAAACGCGGGCGTGCTCGCGGTGCGCTACATCACCGCGACGTTCGGCGCGCAAGCGGCGGCGGATGCGGTCGCGTCGAAGTATGCGGCGCAAGCACACGGCCTGTCCGCTCAAGTGTGGGTCAGTACCACGTTGGCGGCGCCGGTCGGTGCATCGTTTGGCGGGCGCGTCTACGTCGGCGCGACGATGGCGCCTGTTGTGTATCGACCGACTGAGCCGTGGGTTCTGGCGCCGGGGGTCGGTCTGGTCGTGGCAGGGGTGACGTTGCAGGCCGGATTTTCAGGGGCGGTGGATTTTTTCGAGGAACCCGTGTGAACGTCTCCCTGATCGCCTCCGGCGTCCTGCTCGGCTGCGTCCTGTTCGTGCTGCTGCGCGACCGGGGCGTGACGATCTCCGACGACGGGGGCGTCATCGACACCGCCGCCGACTTTCTGGAAACGTGGGACATGACGAACGCCGAAGCACTCAACAATCCGAACGTGCGCGCCTTCCTGCAGCTCGTGCGCAAGGGCGAGGGGACCGCCGACGACGGCGGATATCGCCGGCTCGTCGGGGGCGGCTCGTTCGCCTCCTTTGCAGACCATCCGCGGCAATCCGTGTGGATTGCGCGAATTGGCGATTACTCGACCGCTGCCGGGGCGTATCAGTTCCGATCGAAGACTTGGGACATGGCTCGCCTGCAGGCGGGGCTTTCCGACTTCTCGCCGGCCTCGCAGGATCTCGCCGCCGTGCAGCTCATCCGCAACCGCGGGGCGCTCGCCGACGTGCTCGCCGGCCGCATCTCGACCGCGCTCGAAAAGTGCTCGTGGGAATGGGCAAGCCTGCCGCCGTGGCGGTACAGCAAGCAGGGCACCTTGACGATGGACGCCGCTTTGACTGCGTTCGCCAACTATGGAGGTCGGGCGTATGTCTGACAAAACGATTCTTCTGATCGGCGGCGGGCTGCTCGTGTGGCTGCTGCTCAACCGCCGTCCGCCGGAGACCATGCGCCGCACCGATCCGGCGCCCACGCTGCACGATCAACAGGACTACTGGCTGAAGATGGCCGGCATCAATCTGGCCGGCGTCGGTATCCAGTCGCTCGCGAAGGCTGCCGCGGGCTGGAACACGGCGGGCAGCACCTCGACCGCCGCGGCGCTGATCGACGGCGGGGCGATCGACTACGACAGTGCATGGGGCTACGGACAGGAAGCCTACGGCGATATTTCGGAGTGGCTGTGATGAAGACCAATGACCTTTTCATGATGGCCGCTGCCGCCCTGGGCGTGTTCCTGATCGCGCGGACGATCTCCGGCGGGGGCTCGGCGCCCGTCATCGGCGCCAACTTCAACCCGACGGCGACCGCTTCGGATGCCGGCTTCGGCAACCTGATTGCGACGTGGCAGGGCTGGCGCTACTACGACAGCGGCTACGGCAAGGACGCCGCCGGAAATATCTACTACCAAGGGCAGCGGGTGTCCTGATGGACTCGGGCCGCTCTGCCCTCCTGATGGGTGCCGCGCTCGGCGTGCTGGGCCTGATCGCCCTGCGGGCTCTGCAGTCGGGCGCGGCGTCCTTCTCTGTGCAGGATGCAGCGGCCGGCGCCGTGAGTGCGACCGTTGGCGCGCTCGGCGATGTGGCGAGCGGTGCCGTGCTCGGCATCGGCGATGCCGTCGGCGTGCCGCGCACGGACGCTATGCTGTGCGACATCTCCAAGGCCAGGGGCGACGTGCTCGGCGCCTCGAAATACTGCACCGCGGGCGACTTCCTCGCCTGGACGCTCGCAGGGCAGCCGACCGGGGCGACCGCGCCGGCCTCGTCGCAGTCCGTGCAGCAACCCCACACGACCGACTTACCCGAAGGCTCCTACCAGGCGCCGGCGATGTTCTGGTCGCTGCATCCGAATGACGTTTTCTACGACTGAGGCCGCTTCATGAAATGGATTCTTTCCCGGCTCGGTGAGCCTTCTACCTGGGCAGGGCTCGCGCTGATCGCACAGGGCTTCGTCGCTGTTGCTGCAGACCCCAAGAACCCGCAAGCGTGGGCTGCCGCGCTGGGGGGCGTTCTGGCCGCTGTGGCGCCCGAGAAGGGGGCCGGTAATGCCTGACTGGGTGTTTCAGATCCTGACGGCCGGCGGGGGAGCTCTGGCCGTCTACGGCGGCATCCGCTACGACCTCGGGCAGCTGCGCGAGAAGGCGGAGAACGCTGCGCGATCGGCTGAGAAGGCGCATGCGCGGCTTGACGGCCTGATGGGGGCGCACCGTGCAGCTTAAGTCCATCATCCCCAGCGGGCCGGAGATCCTGCGCGAAGCCGTCATCGTGCTCGCCGGGGCGCTGCTCGCAACCGTCGTGATTCGCATGCTGCCGGCAACCGCCAAGCAGTGGTTCACGTTCCCGACCACGACCACCACCACACAGTGAGGACACCATGAGCAAACGCCGCACGCCGCCGCGCGACAGCAAGGGCCGTTTCCGCCGTCGCAAGGGCTGATCCGATGAAGATCCGAAACCCGTACTACGTCGACCCCACGGTCACCGCCGCCGAAGCCATCAAGGCCGCGATTACCGCCCATCTGCAGGCGAACCCCGCCAAGGCCGTCGTTACGCTGGTCGAACTCAAGGCCGCGGTGCCGGCGGTGAATGCCGCGCCTCGGCAAGTCGTGAACGCCGCGCTGCAGCTGCTGAATATCCAGACCGACGACGACGGCCAGTAACCCACGCTGGCCGGAAATGAAAAGGGCGCCCATGAGGCGCCCTTTGTGTTTGCTCAAGCAGGATTACCGCAACTGCAAGGCGAGTTCAGCGGCTAGCTCGCCGTCAATGAACACTGTGCAGGTGCCAGCGGCTTTCGAGTCCGCACGCTGCGCGCACTGCGCTGCTACGCGGTGCGTCTTCCACTCGCCGTGCACCTGCGTGCCGGCCGCGTTCCAATCTCCATCCGCCACGTCGTCGCCGTCGACGTAGATCGTCAGATCGTCGTCGTCGACGTCGGCTGAGATCGTGTGCGGCTTCGCCGTATCGGCTGCGCGGTAGGTCGCAATGTTGGACGTGCCGTAGGTGGAACATCCGGCGAGAACCGCCACCAGGGCGGCAAGGGCGATGCGTTTCATGCTGATGGGCTCCCTGTGATGATGGCCGAATGCTACGCGCTCACGCGGGCCAGCATCAAGCCAAGGCGGCTTTCCAGTGTCAGCTGGTGCCGGTACCAGTCCGCGCGGGCCTCGGCGGCGTCCTGCGCCGCGCTGGCGCGTTCCTGCTCGGTACGGGCGCGCGAGATCTCGCGCTCAAGGATGGCAACCTGCTGCGAGCGGTAGAACATCGCTTTCAGATCGCCGCACGAGAACGGCCGGCGCCAATACGGGTGCTGCAGACCATCGCGGGACAGGCTGAAACCGTCCCATTCGCTGCCGAGAAGTTCGGCCAGGTCAATGATGTCGTGCCGTGGCAACGTGCCAGGGCGAGGGGTGCGGGCGGGCATGGTTGTTGTTGGCTCCGTGTGAAAGGTCACGCTTGGAGCAAAAAAAAAGCCGCGTGATCGCGGCCGAAACTTGTTGTTGCTGCTGCAGAGGCGCACCCGGTTCGGGGCGATGATTAGGGCGCCTTCGAGTTGACATAATACCAATTATGGCGGTTTACGATGGGTCAACAGATCGGTGCAACGCACTCGCTCCACGCCGTTTCGCGCCGACCCTACCGAACCCCCTCCGACACCACGCCACCCACCAGATCCTTCGGACGCCCTGGGTCGGGTTGGCGATAATCGCACACGCCGTCGGGAAAGATCTGCTCCAGTTGTGCCTTGTACGGACGCATGTCCACGGGCTTGTACTCGCCACCATCGAGCGCGGCCGACACCGTCTGCAAGGCGCATTTGAAGCGGTCCCCTGTGATCCCGTCGCCGGCAACCATGCGGGAATTGCTATAGATCGGATAGGCGCGCATGCAGGCGCCTGCCGGAAGCTGGTTCCAGTTGCCGTCCCAGACCCGGTCGCCCTTGAACATGACCCGGCCGCGAGCGTCGAAACAGCGGTCGCTGGCCGTCCCCGGGCGAACCTGCGCCCACGACAGCTCGGGACGCGCACGTTTTGCGCGCAGCCACTGATCGATCGCGGCGAAAGCCCGGGGGGTCGGGTCGTAGGCCTTGTCGCTCATCCAGATCGCCTGATTGCCCGCATCGCCCTGGGCTGCGATCATCCGCGCCCGTGCGGAAAACGATGCTGCCGTGTGGTGCATGTCCAGCTCGGCTTCGAGGTACAGGCGCTCGTCGATGACCGGAATGTCGATGCGACCGAGGAAGACCTGACCTGAACGATACGCAGCTGCGATCGCTTCGAGGTCGCCCGCAAAGCGCGGCGCCGGACGAGCTCGATCGGGGCTCAGGTTGATGTTGTGGGCGCTCCAGGGTGAAAAGGCGCTCAGCTCGCTCTCGCCGCCGTCGATCAGCCAGTAATGCTCGCGCTGCATGTCGGCGGGCGATTTCCAGCTGCCGATGCGGGCGTTCAGCCGCAGGAATTGCTTCGGGGTGATCCGCTTGCGCTGCAGCGCCTGCAGGCCGTACTGCACACCGACGTTGTCCCAAGGAATGCGCGCGTAACCCCGGGCGTCGGTGCCGAAGAAACGCTTCAGATCCTCGAAGTAACTCCAGCGCACCTGCTTGAAAACGTCGCGCGTCAGATGGGATTCGAAATGCGCGAACCGTGGATTCAGGACGAGCGGCGTGAGGCCTCGCCAGCCCACCACGCATTCCGTGTCGCCTTTCCGTTCGGGCACCGATTCACCGCGCATCATGAAGGCCACCCGGGTCGTGACCTCGATCTTCATCAGACCGCCCGAACTTTCATGGCGATTGCTGGCATTGAAACCTTCTATCCAGCGCCGGTTTTCGGCCTTGCGCCAAGCGCGGTTGTTGCCGTCGGTGACGTCGAAGTAATACTCGAGCAGTTCGCAGTCGAACACCGGGATCGTCTGCGTGATCATGTCCGGATACGAATACTGGGCGATCGCCGCGTCGATGAGACCGGGGCGGTTCTGCGCGAGCAGATATTGCTGGATCGCGCCCCCAGAGGCGCCCACGCCGACCGTGTAATCGGGATCGCCATACAGCGCGACGAACTGCCGCTTGACGCGCAGTGCGGTGTCCTCCGCGAGCCAGATGTCGAAGTGGTTCCGGCTCGTCGTTCCCGTCGATGCGACGACCGCGTAGCCCTGCGCAAGCTGTTCGCGGCGATCCTCGAGAACGGCCTTCACGCTCGCCCTGCCCTGTCGATGACCGATTCCCACGCCTCCATAGAACTGGTAGATCAGGCGGCGGTTCCAGCGGTCGGCGGCGGGAGCGTCGATGAACTCGCGCGCGCCCTTGAGCGCCGCGATGAGGTAGATGAAGCGGTTGATCGTACCCATCTCGACCCGCACGATGAAGGGGACGCGGGCACCATTGACGGTGATCGTGTCGACATCCTCCGACTGGCTGTTCCAACGTGCAAAATGCTTCTCGCCCACCGGTTTGTAGAAGTACCAGGCTTTCGTCGGTGCCTGGCAATCCTTGCTGAAGGCCGCAGCCTTGCGCGTTCCGTCCGTGGCGTCGTCGATGGATTCGACCGGCGTGCCGATCCCCGCCGAATTGTCCGCGAGCGGGGCACCCAGGCCCGAATTGGCGGTGTCGCAGATGAATGGATATTGCTTCGGCCCGGCAAACAGCGGCTCGCTCGGGCCGACCTGACCGAGCATGATCGGAAAGCGGAAGGTTTCGGCCGGCCGTTCGAGGCGCGAAGGATGCGGTCCGGCGTAGGGTTCGGCGGGCGCCCCGGCGTCAAAACCCGGCGGCAAGCCGACGACTTGCCGATGGCCAAGTTGTCCGCGCCCGTCAGACTGGCCGCCGATGGCGAATCCGACGAGGAGCAACCCCGGCCACAGCCATTTTTTTCCCTTCATTATTGGCATCCTGCTGCGCACCCCGTCCGGCGGAGCCGTCCATGATTCATGTATAGATCACGCTTGGCGGGCCGCAACGCACGATGACCGGAAGTGCGAATTCGACCGAAATTTGCTTCCTCAGGGCCAGGGCCGCGAACTCCGGCCGCCCGATCGCGCTCAAAAGTGAATGAATTCGAAATGAAAAACTGATCCCGATGTGCCGGAAGCTGCCGAAAACCGGCCTGTTCGTCGGCCCGTCAGCCGGCGCGCTGATCATCGTGCCGCCGGTGAATGCTCGGCCGGTTCTTGCGGACAGTCGGGGATGTGCTCTATACCGGAAATGACCAGTCTTGAAGCCGAGGAGCCGATCATGCCAAGAAAAAAAGTCATAGCTCATGAGTCCGCGCATGCGCCGCCGGTCGAGGCTGCGCCCGACGAATCGCACGCGACGTGGCCGTTTGCCGACGTAACGGCGGCGTGGATGGGGATGCCGTGGGTCAACCTGTGGATGCAATCCTGGGCAACGTGGCTCGGGCAACACGGCCCGGACATTGCGCCGGCGCGCGCTTCCGGGCGCACCCGGTCGGCACGCCCGGAGCGCCGGCGTGCGGAGCTCCCGTGGGTTCCCAAGATCGAATCGACGGTGATTCCCTTCTGCCGCACGGAAGACGAACCGGGCACGGAGGCGACGAGGTTGTCGATGCGCGTGCGCGTGCCGACATTGCCTTGGATGGGCGGCAGCAACGTGATTTCCATCGATACCGTGATGCCCCACGGACCGGACAAGAAGCGCGACGACTGAGCGGGTACGTCGCCGCCCCCTCGCACGCAGTTCCCGCCGGCGTCGCAATCGGCGCGCGGCGGGTTATCATCACCCCCGCATATCGGGTGTCGCGGCAGTCACAGACTGAGCGCGACTCTCTGAGCCGCCTGATGCGGCTGACCTGATCCTGGGAGTGTGACGTGTCGAGATCCTTCTTGCGCCGCCTTGCATCGGCCGCCGCTGTTGTGGCTGCGCTGAGCACCACCGGCTGCGGCTACAACGATTTCCAGCGCCTTGACGAGCAAAGCAAGGCTGCCTGGGCCGAGGTACTGAACCAGTATCAGCGGCGCGCCGACCTGATTCCCAACCTCGTCGCGACCGTCAAGGGCGAGGCAAACTTCGAGCAGGAAACGCTCACACGGGTTATCGAGGCGCGGGCGAAAGCGACCTCGATCCAGCTCACGCCCGAAATGCTCGCCGACCCGCAGGCCATGGAACGCTTCCAGCAGGCTCAGGGCCAGTTGGGCAGCGCCCTGTCGCGCCTGCTCGTGGTGGCCGAGAACTACCCGAACCTGAAGGCCAACCAGGCTTTCCAGGATCTGCGAGTGCAGCTCGAAGGCACCGAGAACCGCATCACCGTTGCGCGCAACGGCTACATCAAGACCGTGCAGGAGTACAACGTCCTCGCCCGCAGCTTTCCGACGAACCTGACCGCGATGGTGTTCAGCTACGCCCCCAAGGCCGGATTCACCGTCGCGAACGAGCAAGAGATCTCGCGGCCCCCGGCTGTGGAATTCGGCGGTGGCGCGCCCAAGCGCTGAATCCGTCAGTCCCCCAGCAGTGATGCCGCTCCTCGCCCGTCCCATGCTTACGCTGGAATACGCCCTGCGCCTGGCGATGTGCGTCCTTGCGCTGCTGTTGTGGCCGGGCGCCGCAGGCGCGCAGGAACTGATCCCGGTTCCCCAGCTGACGGCACGCGTCATCGACCAGACGGGAACGCTGTCGTCCGGCGAGCGGCAGGCGCTCGAAGACAAGCTGGCCCGATTCGAATCCGAGCGCGGCAGCCAGCTTGTCGTCCTGATCGTGCCGACGACGGCGCCCGAGGACATCGCCGCCTTCGCCTATCGCGTCGCGGCGGACTGGAAGATCGGCCGGCGCGACGTCGGCGACGGGCTCCTGCTGGTCGTCGCGAAGGACGACCGGCGCGTGCGCGTCGAGGTCGCACGCGCGCTCGAAGGCGCGGTGCCCGATCTGGCCGCCTTTCACATCATCGACCGCGCCATCACGCCCGCCTTCCGCGAAGGCCGGTTCGCCGCCGGTATCGACGCCGGTGTGGATGCGCTGATGGCACGTATCCGCGGCGAAAACCTGGCCCTGCCCGAGCCAGAGTCCGACGCCCGCGACTCGCGCGGATTCGGCTCGCTGCAGGACATCGCCGTCTTCCTCATGTTCGGCGTGCCCATCGTCGGCGGCATGCTCGCCGCGGTCCTGGGCCGCAAGCTCGGCGCACTGGCAACCGGAGGCGTCTTCGGTCTCCTCGCGAAATTCCTGCTCGGCAGCCTCGTGCTGGGCATCATCGTCGGCGTCCTCGCCATCGTGTTCGTCTTCGTGCTCGGCACCGGCGGTGGCGGACGCGGTGGCCGTGGCGGTCCCGGCGGGCCGATCATCGGGGGTGGAGGAGGCCGAGGCGGGTTTGGTGGAGGGGGCTTCGGGGGCGGCGGTTTCGGCTCGGGCGGCGGCGGAAGTTTCGGCGGCGGAGGCGCATCAGGGCGATGGTAGCGAAGATGAATCCGGCACCAGGGGGACGTCAATGAGCGCCCTCGCCCGCCTCGTTCGCCACCTTTGGCTGGACGCCGACGATGCCCGACGGGCGGTCGGACCGGACGCGCTGCAGCGCCTGGAAGCGCGCGTGCGCGAAAGCGAACGGCAGCACACGGGCGAGATCTGCCTGTGCGTCGAGGCCAGCGTTCCGCTGAGCTATCTGTGGCGCCACCTCAAGGGCACTCCGATCGACACTGTCGTGCGGGAACGCGCGGTGACCCTGTTCGGAAAACTGCGCGTGTGGGACACCGAACTCAACAACGGCGTCCTGATCTACCTGCAACTCGCGGAACACCGCATCGAGATCGTGGCCGACCGTGCCGTGGCGCGGACCGTGAGCGACGCCGAGTGGCAGCGCATGATCGCCGAGGCCACGCCCGAATTCAGGGCCGGCCGCTACGAGGACGGCTTGGGGCGCGCGATCGACGCCGTCAGCACGGTGCTCCGCTCCGCCTTTCCCGCGACGGATACGGGCGACGACGGCACCGGGGAAGTGAACGAGTTGCCGAATCGACCCGTCCTGCGCTGACCGGCACTCTCAGCTGCGCCACCTACCCGCGCAGCGCCCGCCACGCGAGCAGCAGCCAGCCGGCGATCAGGAGCGTTCCGCCAATCGGGGTGATCATTCCCAGCACGCGCCATCCGCTCAGCGCCATCACGTACAGGCTGCCGGAAAACACGAGCGTACCGAGCACGAGCAGGACTGCCACGGGGCCCGTATTCGGCAACCGCCAGGCGCCGAGTGCGAGGAGACCGGTCGCGTGCCACATCTGGTATTGCACCGCGGTGTTCCACCATCCGAGCTCCGCTGCGCCGAGCAAGTTGCGCAGGCCGTGAGCCCCGAAAGCCCCGAGGGCAACGCCCAGTCCCGCGAGCAGGCTGCCCGCGATCAGAATGAATCGATTCATGGTTTGCTGAAGCATCGGGTTTCCGCAGGGCACGCGCCGCGCGGCAGAGTGATGGCCGATGCGCAGGCATCGGACAGGCTGGAGGCGGCTAGTGTCCGCTGCCCTCGTCTTCCGCGCAATGGCGCAGCGCTACGGGGCGTCCGACGTGGGCACTCCCGTCCCGAACCCGTCAGACGCGCAGGCCCGACACGGCATGCCGCAGTCCGCCGGAAAGCAGCTGCAGTTCGTCGATGATGCTGCCCGTGTGACGTGCGGCGGCGTGGTTTTCGTCGGCCATCGCCGACATGCGCTCGATGCTGCGCGCGATGTCGGTGCTGACCTCGGTCTGCGCGCGCGTTGCATCGACGATTTCGCTCACGAAGTTCGCGGAGCGCGATACCTCGTCGTGGATGGAATCGAGCGCCTCGCGGACCCTCGAGAAGCTCGCCGAACTCGCACCCACGCGGTCGCTGCCCTCGCGGATGCTGGCCACCACATCCTGTATGCCGGCGCGCATCTCGCGGATCGTCCCGCCGATCTCGCGCGTCGATTTCCCGGTACGGTCCGCGAGCTTGCGGACTTCGTCCGCGACCACGGCAAAACCACGCCCTACTTCGCCGGCACGTGCCGCCTCGATCGCGGCATTCAGCGCGAGCAGGTTGGTCTGGTCGGCGATCTCGGAGATCACGCCCACGACCTGATCCACGTTGCGCGAGCGCTCCTCCAGTGCGAGCACGGCGTCAACCGCCCGCGAGATGTCGTCGACGACGCGCTGCATCTCCGCCTTTGCCCGGTCCGCCACGTCGCGGCCTTCGGCGGAAAGATCGGCCGCCTGGCGCACGATGCGGCTCGTGTCCTCGGCGTGGGCTGCGACCTCCTGCACGCTTACCGCGAGCTGCTGCACGGAGCTGGACGAGCTGGCCGCCGTTTCGCTCTGGCGGCCCGAGGCGGTGGTCACCAGTCCGATCTGGTCGGTCAGGATACCGGCAGCGGTTTGCGTGTCGCCCGCAGCGGCCGCGACCTTGCCGATGAGTTCGGCGAAACTCCGCGCCATCGTGTTGAAACCGTCGCCCACGTGACCGATCTCGTCGCGCGTCCGCACCTCGACGCGGGTCCGGAGATCCCCTGCGGTCATCGAGCGGACGGCGCGTTCGAGTTCCCCGATGGACCCGATGATCGACGAATAGGCACCGGAAAAAATCCAGCCCATCAGCACGATGCTCGCGCCGAATACGATCAGGCTCGCGTTGAAGCTCGTCCGCGCCCTCGCTTCGGCTGCAGCCATCAGCCCATCGATGCCCGGGACGAGCGTCGCACCGAAGGCGATCGCCGCGTCGAGGGCCGCGCTGCCCTTGGCATGGAAGTCGGCCGCAGGAAGGTCGAACTCGGTCGTATCGATGAGCTTGGTCGTGAGGAATTCCTGCAGACCGAGGGTCGCGAGATTCAGCGTATCCAGCGGCACTGCGAGCGTCTTGCCAGTTGCTGGGGCGATCGTGCCCGTTTTCTCGACACTCTTGCTCACCCACGTCAGAAGCGTGTCGAAGCTGCCGCGCAGCATGCTCAACGCGTCGCGCTGCGACGAGCCGATGCGGCCGCGGGCAATGAATCCGGTGCCGGTGTCACGCGCCTGCCCGAGGTTTTGTACCAAGGGCACCAGCTGGTCGTTGAGGATGCCGGTCGTCACCTGCGCGGCAATCTCGTCCTGCAGGCCCAGCCCGCTGCGATCGACGATGGCTTCGCGCAGGCGGAACAGCTCGTCCAGCATGCGCTCGTGCGCTTCGCGGACCTCGTCGGCGTCCGTGAAGCTCCGCCCCGCCAGTTCGTCCCATTGCCGGCGAATCCTGTTGCCGCCGTCGCCGACGAGCGGGTGAGCCAGCACGTCCGGCGCAGCACCTTCGAACTCGCGGACAGACTCGGCGATGCGCGCCTCGAGTGCCACGTCGCCGTGTGCCGCAGCGAGGGACGCTGCAAAGTGGTCCTGCACGCTGCGCACCAGACCCAAAACCGGCATCTGCAGAGCGAGCCCCTGCCGCTGAAGGATGATGCGGTCGATCGATTGCGACGCCCCATGCAGCAAGAGCGCAGTCGCGCCGGCCAGCGGCAGGGAAAACAGCAGGAAGGCGCCGAGCAGCTTGTGACGGAAATTCAGGCGTCCGGCAAGCCAGATCGCAGGTTGGAGGAATCGCTTGAGCACGGCCTTGAAATCGCTGGTGGCTGATACGAACCGGCGGAGGCTAACGGAGCCGTGTGTCGTGCGTATTACGAACCGCGATCTCCGGCGCTCGGCACAGCGGCGGCGTTGCACGTGAGTGGCGCGAGAGGCGCAGCCCAAGCTTACAAAAATGTAATTTACCCGTCAGGGTTTCGTTTGCCCGCGGCAAGCATCATCGCCACCATCATCCACCCCTGCGCGGAATGGCCGCGTTCGCCCCGACCTCATGCCATTCCGTTCCGCCCTTCCCTCTCCCCGGATCGCCCGAGGCCGAACGAGCCGCCTGCGCTGGGGCATGCTCATCGCGATCACCATTTCGTCTTCGCTGGGCGCCCAGCAGCCGGATTCCCCACCGGGTGGCGATGGCTCGATCACGATCCGCTCAATCGTCGCAGCCGCATGGCAGCGCAGTGCCGCGTCGCGCGCGACCGAGGCGCGGCGTGAGCTTGCAGACGCACGACGCAGCGCCGCAGGCGGCTGGATGGCGGCCGCGCCGAGCCTCACGCTGGTGCACAGCTCGGATCGCCTGAACCGCAACGACGGAATGCGCGAAGTCGAGGCTGAGCTCGAAGTGCCGCTGCGCACGCCCGGCGTACGTGCCGCGGGTACGGCGACTGCCGAAGCGGAAGCCGCAGCGCTCGAAAGCGATCTCGCCACCGCCCGGCTTCGCGTTGCCGCCGAGGTGCGTGAGGCCGTGTGGTCGCTGCGGCTGGCCCGCAATGAACTCGACGCGAACGAGCGCCGCGTCGCGCAGGTGGAAGTGCTGGCCGCCGACGTCGAGCGCCGCGTTCGTGCCGGCGACCTGGCCCGCATCGACACCAACAGCGCGCAAGCGGCAGTGCTCGTTGCAAAGGCCGCGCTGGCCGAGGTAGCGGCGCGCGTACGGCGCGAGCAAGGGCTCTATGAGGCGCTGACGGGTGTCGCGCAGGTACCGGCAGATACGGAGCCGGCACCCACAACGGGCGACCTCGATGCCAATCCCGCGTTGATTGCGGCGCGCGGCACGGCAGATCTGGCGCGCGCCCGGCTGCACGAGGCGAGCACTGCGACACGCGACAACCCGGAGCTGATCCTCGGCATGAAGCGCGAGCGCGGCGACTTCGGCGAGCGCTACGCGAATACGACGAGCGTCGGCGTGCGCGTGCCCTTCGGTTCCGAAGCGCGCAACCGGCCGCTGATCGGCGCAGCGAACGCAGAACTCATCGAGGCCGAGACGACGGCCACGCTGCAGCGCGAGCGCCTCAACGCCGAGGTCGAGGCGGCCCGCGCCGAAGTCGAGCAGGCCAAACAAGGCGAGACCTTTGCCGCCGAGCGGGCCCGTCTTGCCGCCGACAGCCGGCGACTCCTGGTCAAGGCGTTCGAGCTCGGACAGATCGACCTTCCCACGCGCTTGCGCGCGGAAAACGAAGCATTCGACGCCGATCTCGCACTCGGCCGCGCGCGTCTCGAATCCGGCCGCGCGGCATCCCGACTGAAACAAGCTTACGGATTGCTTCCATGATCCCCGTGCCTCATCTCTTCATGCGACGCCTTCGATTGCTGGCCGTCGGCGGCAGTCTCATCATCGCGACACCCGTGTTCGCCGGCCCCGGGCACGAGGGCGGACACGAGCACGACGACGTGCAACCGGTCGCATCCGGCCCGGCGGTCCCGCGCTTCGAGGCGCACTCGGAGCTGTTCGAGGTGGTCGGCGTCGTATCGCGCGGCGCGCTGACGCTCTCGCTCGACCGCTACGCAAGCAACGAGCCTGTCGCGGATGCGCAGATCGAGCTCGAGTCGGGCAGTTTCAAGGCGCAAGGCGAATACGTCCCCGAGCGCCAGCTGTATCGCTTCGCCTCCGCCCCGTTCGCCGCTCCGGGAAGCTATCCGGTGACGTTGACGATCACGGCCGGCGACGATGTCGATCTGCTTGCCGCAGACCTCGTCGTGCCGCAACTCGAGGCCACGCCCGCAGCCGGAACGGCTCGCACGTCGAACGGCATCCTGTGGTGGGGGGCCGGCGGTGCCGCCATGATCCTCGCACTCGCCTTCGGCCTGCGTCGCCGCCGCCCGGCTTCCTGAAATCAGCCCTCGCGGAAAAATCATGAAGAACCTCCCCCGCCCCGCGCCCGGCCGCGCGATCGCGCCCTGGCTGATTCTCCCCTTTCTCGCAGTCGCCCTCGCCGGCCCCACCTTCGCGGGACCAGGCCACGACGGCGGACACGATCACGATGAAGCCCCCGTCGTGACCAATCCCGATGCGCCCAAGCGCCTGCCCGACGGTTCGGTGTTCCTGCCCAAGCTGTCGCAGCGCCAACTGGACGTCCGTACGATCGTCGCCGAGCCGCAATCCTTGCCCCGGACCTGGCAGTGGGTCGGCAAGGTGGTCATGGATCCCAACGCCGGCGGCAAGGTGCAGCCGACCGTCGAAGGCCGCATCGAAGCCGGCCCGCGCGGCTTGCCGGTGCTCGGTCAGCCGGTGCGCAAGGGCGAGGTGCTCGCGCACGTTCGCGCGTCTGCCGGCCCGATCGAGCGCGCCGGCCAGCAGGCGCAGGCCGCCGAGTTGCGCGCCGGTCTGGATACCGCGAAGAAGCAGCTCGCCCGCCTGCAGGAGCTTGAAGGCAGCGTGCCGCGCAAGGAGATCGAGGCCGCACAGGCCGAAGTGCGCGGCCAAGGCGAACGCCTCGCCGCGGTCGCGGGCAGCCTGAACACCGCGGAGGCCCTCGTCGCCCCCGTGTCGGGCGTCATCGCCGCAAGCAATGTGGTCGCCGGACAGGTCGTGGAGGCACGCGAAGTATTGTTCGAGATCGTCGATCCCGCCCGCCTGCAGGTCGAAGCCATCGCGCACGACGCCACGCAGGCGGACGGCGTCGCGCAGGCCTCGGCGTCCGTCGATGGTGGCCGGACCGCCTTTCCGCTGGCATGGGTCGGCGCGGGCCGGGCGCTGCGCGAACAGAGTCTGCCGGTGCTGTTCCGCACCGTCGAGGGCAAGACTCCACCGCTCGCCGTCGGGCAGCCGCTGCAGGTCGTCGTACAGACGCGCGAACAGATCACCGGCATTCCCGTCCCCGCCGCCGCGCTGGTGAAGAATCCCGCGAACCAGGAGATCGTCTGGGTTCACAACTCGGCCGAACGCTTCGTGCCGCGCACCGTGCGCCACCACCCGCTCGATGGCGCAACCGTCACCATCACCGATGGGCTTGCCGCAGGCGACCGGGTCGTCGTGCAGGGCGCCGCGCTCGTGAACCAGGTGCGCTGAGGGCGAATCATGTTCGACTGGCTCGTCAATCAATCCCTGCGCAACCGCCTGCTGGTACTCGCGCTCGCCGCGGTGATGATGCTTTACGGCGGCATGACGCTGGTGCGCACGCCGGTCGACGTCTTCCCCGACCTCAACCGCCCGCAGGTGACGCTGCAGGTGGAGGCCGGCGGCATGGCCCCCGAGGAAGTCGAGCAGCTCATCACGATCCCGCTCGAAGTCTCGATGAGCGGCCTGCCCGGCGTGAGTGCGGTGCGCTCCGTGTCCTCGGTCGGTCTCGCTTTCGTGTATGTGAGCTTCGACTGGGGCGTCGACATCTACCGCGCGCGGCAGATGGTGAACGAACGCTTCACCACCGTGCGCGACCAGCTGCCCGCCGGCATCGAGCACGCCGCGATGGGGCCGATCAGTTCGATCATGGGAGAAATCCTGCTGATCGCGATCCCGATCGACCCGGCGAAGATCGACCCCATGGCCACGCGCGAATACGCCGACTTCGTGCTGCGCCCGCGCCTGCTGTCCGTACCCGGCGTCGCCCAGGTGATCCCCATCGGCGGCGAGGTGCGCCAGTACCAGGTGCAGCCCGACACCGCGCGCATGGCGGCGCTGGGCGTCACCATCGACGACATCGCGGGCGCGCTGAAGGGCTTTTCTGCCAACACCAGCGGCGGCTTCCTCGAACTCAATGCGCGCGAATACCTGATCCGCCACATCGGCCACACCACCCGTCTTGCGGATCTCGAACGCCTGCCGGTCGCCGCACGCGACGGCCGCAGCATCCTGCTCAAGCAGGTCGCGGCGGTCACCTTCGCGCCCGCGATCAAGCGCGGAGACGCCGGCTTCAATGGTCAGCCGGCGGTGATCCTGTCCGTGCAGAAGCAGCCCGACGCTGACACCGTGAAGCTCACGCGCGAGATCGAGACCGCGCTCGCCGAGCTGAAGAAATCCCTGCCCGCGGGCATGGACGCGCCGCGCGTGACCTTCCGTCAGGCCAATTTCATAGAATCGTCGATCGGCAACCTGCAGGGCAAGCTCGTCGCCGCCTCCGCAATCGTCGCGGTCGTGCTCTACCTCTTCCTCGCCAACCTGCGCACGACCCTGATTTCGCTCGTCGCGATCCCGGCCTCGATCCTCACCACCGTGCTGGTGTTCCGCTACTTCGGCATGTCGATCAACACGATGACGCTGGGCGGACTGGCGATCGCGATCGGCGAGCTCGTCGACGACGCGGTCGTCGGCGTAGAGAACGTGCTGCGGCGACTCAAGCAGGAGCGCCAGCGCGGCGCCGAGGGTCACGCCCGCCTGAACCCGCTCGAACTGATCGGCAAGGCCACGCTGGAAGTGCGCTCCGCGATCGTCTACGCGACCTTCATCATCGTGCTCGTGTTCGTGCCCCTGTTCGCGCTGCCCGGTATCGAAGGGCGGCTGTTCATGCCGCTGGGGATTGCCTACATCACCTCCATCCTCGCATCGATGCTGGTGTCGGTGACGCTCACGCCGGTCATGGCCTACTACCTCCTGCCGCGCATGAAGAGCCTGGACCACGGCGACACGCGGCTGGTGCAATGGCTCAAGGCGCGCTACGCCGTGGCGCTGGAATGGAGCTTCGATCACGCCCGCACGCTGCTCGCGGCTGCGGCCGTCGCGGTCGCTGCCGCGCTGGCGCTGGTGCCCTTCTTCCCGACGACCTTCCTGCCCCCCTTCAACGAAGGCACGGTGCTCGTCGGCCTGCGCCTTAACCCCGGCACCACGCTCACCGAGTCGGTACGCATCGCGACGCAGGCCGAGCACCTTATCCGCGAGGTGCCGGAAGTGGTGCACGTCGGCCGCCGCTCGGGCCGCGCCGAGATGGACGAACATGCCGAGGGCGTGCATTCGTCGGAGCTGGACATCGCATTGCGTCCCGGCGAACGCCCGCTCGACGCGGTGTATGCCGACATCCGCGAACGCCTCGCGAGCCTCCCGGCGGCGATCGGCATCGGCCAGCCGATCAGCCATCGCATCGACCACCTGCTCTCCGGCGTGCGTGCGCAGATCGCGATCAAGGTCTTCGGCGACGACCTCGACACGCTACGCGCCCAGGCCGATGCCCTGCGCGGTCGCCTCGCCGGCATCGAGGGCCTGGCCGACCTCGAAATCGAAAAGCAGGTGCTCACGCCGCAGATCAAGGTGCGCGTCGACTTCGACGCCGCCGAGGCCTATGGCCTGCCGCCGTCGAAGCTGCTCGAGGAGCTGAAGATGATGGTCGACGGCGAACGCATCACGCAGGTCATCGAAGGCAACCGCCGCTTCAACCTGGTGCTGCGCCTGCCCGACGCCGCACGCTCGGTCGACGGCCTCGCCAACGTCCTCATCGACACGCCGAGCGGTCGCGTGCCGCTATCGAAGCTCGCGCACATCGACGAATCCGACGGCCCCAACCAGATCAGCCGCGACGACGGCAAACGGCGCATCGTGCTGTCCGCCAACGCGTCGCAACGCCCACTGTCGGACGTCATTGCCGACATCCGCAAGGTCATCGCCGATACGCCGCTACCGGAAGGCTACTTCATCGATCTCGGCGGCCAGTTCGAGGCGCAGGAGGAATCCAGCCGCCTGATCGGCCTGCTGTCGCTGGTCTCCGCAGCGATGGTCTTCCTCGTGCTC
Source organism: Azoarcus sp. CIB (assembly GCF_001190925.1). Taxonomy (NCBI): domain Bacteria; kingdom Pseudomonadati; phylum Pseudomonadota; class Betaproteobacteria; order Rhodocyclales; family Zoogloeaceae; genus Azoarcus; species Azoarcus sp. CIB. The sequence continues at coordinate 1,831,891 of NZ_CP011072.1, read as the reverse complement.
TACAGCCGCTACAAGAGCACCGCGCTCGCACTGATGATCATGGCCAACATCCCGCTCGCGCTGGTCGGCTCGGTGATCGGCCTGTGGCTGTCCGGCCAGCCGCTGTCGGTCGCCGCGCTGATCGGCTTCATCACACTCGCCGGCATCTCGACGCGCAACGGCATCCTCAAGGTCAGCCACTACATCAACCTGTGCGCCTTCGAGGACGAAAAATTCGACCGCCGCATGCTGGTGCGCGGCTCGCTCGAACGACTGACGCCGGTGCTGATGACCGCGCTCGTCGCCGCGTTCGCGCTCGCCCCGCTGCTCTTCGAGGCCGAACAACCGGGCACCGAAATCCTGCATCCGGTCGCGGTGGTAATCTTCTCGGGCCTGATCAGCTCGACGCTGCTCGACACGTTCGTAACGCCCGTAATGGTCTGGCTCTTCGGACGCAAGCCCATGGAGCGTCTCGTCGCCGATTCGGGCGGCGAGGCGTATTGAACGACCTTCCCACTTCATCCGCCCCCGCATCGACATCAAAGGAGAAACCGATGAAATCCCTCAACGCCCTGGTCGCCGCCCTCGCGATCCTGTCCGCCCCTGCCGTCTTCGCCGGTGCGGGTCACGACCTGACACCCCACCACGGTGGCGCCGTCGTCGAGGTCAAGGATGTCGTGTATGAACTGGTCGCGACGCCCGAGGGCCTGGCGCTGTATCTCGACGACCACGGCAGGAAAGTCGACACGACCGGCGGCTCGGCGAAAGTCACGTTGCTGAACGGTGCCGAGAAGTCCGAAGCCACCCTCGCCCCCGCCGGCGACAACAAGCTCGAAGCGAAGGGCGCGTTCAAGGTCGGCTCCGGCACCAAGGCGGTGGCAGTGGTCACGCTCGCCGGCAAGGCGCCGGCAACTGCGCGGTTTTCGATCAAGTAGGACTCTGTTGCCCCGGCGCCCGCCCCGGTCACGGGACGGGCGTCCTCTACAGTCTTACTCGGTCACGACACCGATTTCGCCGGCAAAGGCGAGCGGCTCCTCTTCTTCGGGCGCGTGGAATGCGCTACGCGAGATCAGCGAGACCGCGAAGGCCGCAATGGCTCCGGGGATCGCGAAGAACAGGAAGTTGAAGTGCAGCGGCATTGCCATCGCCAGCAGCGTGCCGCCGACGATGGGCCCGAGGATCGCGCCGCTGCGGCCGACGCCCGAGGCCCAGCCGATACCGGTCGAGCGGATCGCCATCGGATAGAACTGCGCCGCATACGCGTACAGCAGGATCTGCGAACCGATGGTGGTCGCGCCGGCAAGCGCGACGAGCACATACAGCACCTCGGTCGGGCTCTTGTAGCCGAGCAGGCTGATCGAGACCGATCCGATCACGAAGAAGACCATCAGCACCGTCTTCAGGTGCAGGCGATCCGCGACGACCCCGCCGCCCACCGCGCCGAAGATCGCACCGAGGTTCAGCACCAGCAGGAAGGACAGGCTCGAACCGAGACCGTAGCCCGCCTGCGTCATCAGCTTCGGCAGCCACGATGCCAGCGCGTAGACCATCAGCAGGCACATGAAGAACGCCAGCCAGAACATCATCGTGCTGAGCGCGCGGCCGTGCTTGAACAGTGCCACCAAGGGAGCGTGGCCGGTGTTCCCGGTCGGGAAATCATAGCGGTCGCTGGGCTGCGGAACGAAGCTTCCTTCGACGCGCGACAGCAGGATGGCCGCCTCCTGATCGCGTTTCGCGTGCAGCAGAAAACCGATGGATTCGGGCAGCAGGTAATAGATCACGGGAAGCAGTAGCAACGGCAACCCTGCGACGAAGAACACCGAGGACCAGCCATACGCCGGGATCAGATACATGCCGAGCCCCGCCGACAGCATGCCGCCCACCGAATAGCCGCTGAACATGATCGCGACGAGCGTGGTGCGCAGCTTCTTCGGCGCGTACTCGGTCATCAGGGCGACGACGTTGGGCATCACGCCCCCTATCCCCAGTCCCGCCAGGAAGCGACAGACCGCGAACTCGGTGACGTCGCGCGCGAAGCCGTTGAGGAAGGTGAACAGGCTGAAGAGGATCACGCATACCGCGATCACCTTCTTGCGTCCGAAGCGGTCGGACATCGGACCGAACACCAGTGCGCCGAACATCATGCCGAACAGCGCGTAGCTGCCGAGGGTGCCGGCCTGGATCGGCGTCAGGCCCCACTCCTTCATCAGCACCGGCAGCACGACCCCGTAGATCACGAGATCGTAGCCGTCGAAGATGATGATCAGGGCACACAAAAACAGGACTTGCCAGTGGAAGCGATTGAATGTCGCCCCGTCGATCAGTTTGTGTACATCGATGTTTCTCATGCCGCCGTGTCTCCTGGTATCGTTTTAATCCCGCAAGGCTCCTTGTGGAGCCGCACAGTTCGTTGACGGGCGCTCAGCTCACGCCCAGATGTTTGTGCAGCAGGTCGGGGTTCGCGCGCAGCTCGGCGCTGCTCGCCTCGTGGGCCACCTTGCCTTTCACGATGATGACGTTGCGATCGGCAATCGACGTGACCGCCGCATGGTTCTTGTCGATGACGATGGTGGCGATGCCGGTGGCACGGATCTGGCGGATGATGTACCAGATCTCCTTGGCGATCAGCGGCGCCAAGCCTTCCGTCGCCTCGTCGAGGATCAACAGGTCCGGGTTCGTCATCAACGCGCGGCCGATCGTCAGCATCTGCTGCTCTCCACCCGAAAGCTGGTTGCCTCCATTGGCAAGCCGTTCGCCCAGCCGCGGGAAGGTCTCGAGCACGCGCTGGTAGGTCCAGTCGCGGCGCCCATCGACACCCGGCTTCGCCCCCATGATCAGGTTCTCGCGCACCGTCAGGTTGGGGAAGATCCCCCTGCCCTCCGGTACGTAGGCGATGCCCTTGCGCGCGATGAGATAGGGCCGCCCGCCGGTCATCGTCTTGCCGCGCACAGCGACGCGGCCGTGGCGCGGGCGCACATGGCCGAGCATGCTGCGGATGAGCGTGCTTTTGCCCATGCCGTTGCGGCCCATCAGGCCGATCGTCTCGCCGCGGCTGATGTGGAAATCGATGCCGTGCAGGATGTGGCTGCTGCCGTAGAAAGTGTGCAGCCCTTCGGCTTCCAGGAGTACGTCACTCATCGTCCGATTCTCCTTCACCCAGGTAGGCTTCCTGAACGGCGACGCTGTCGCGGATCTGGTCCGGCGGTCCGCTTTCGAGCACCTGCCCCGCCACCATCACCGTAATCACGTCGGCGACCGCGAACACCGCGTCCATGTCGTGTTCGACGAGCAGGATGGCGTGATCCGGGGTGAGTTTCTTCAGCAGCGCCACCATCGACTGCGACTCCTCGGGGCCCATGCCGGCGAGCGGCTCGTCGAGCAGCAGCACCGAGGGCGAGGTCGCGAGCACCATCGCAATTTCCAGTTGCCGCTGCTCGCCGTGGCTCAGCGTCGCCGCAACGACATCGCGCCGCTCGGCAAGGCCTGCCTGCTCGATCGCGCGGTCGGCGGCGTCGCGCAGGTCGGCGAAAGAAACGGCCTTCGAGAAGACGCGCAGCGCCCGCGGTACGCGCGACTGCGCGGCGAGGCGACAGTTCTCGAACACCGTGAAGGCGGGAAAGATGTTGGTGCGCTGGTAGCTGCGGCCGATGCCGGCGCGCGAACGCTTGTCTGGGCTCCAGCCCGAGATGTCCTGGCCGCGGTAGAGAATCTGCCCCGCCGAGGGAGGCAGATCGCCCGACAGCAGGTTGATCAGCGTCGACTTGCCTGCGCCGTTGGGCCCCAGCACGGCATGCAAGATGCCTTTGTGCATGTCCAGCGACACGTCCCTGTTCGCGTACAGGCCCCCGAAACGGCGCGACATCCCGCGTGCCGAGAGAACGAGTTCAGCCATTGCGGTTGCCTCCCCCGATCAGCAGGCCCTTGAGGCGTTGCGGAAGGCTCGAAAGGCCGCCCGGCAGCACCATCACGACCGTCACGATGACGACCCCCATCAGCAGCTGCCAGTGCTTCGTCAGGGCCGAAAACACCTCCTGCAGCACGACGAACGCGAAGGCCCCGATCACGGCACCGTTCAACGTTCCCATGCCGCCCAGGATCACCATCAGCAGCACGTTGCCCGACTGGTGCCAGGACAGGATTTCCGGGGTGACGAAACCGTACTGGCAGGCAGACAGGAAGCCGGCAAGCCCCGCGAGACCGCCCGCCGTGACGAAGCCCGCGAGCTTGTACAGGAACACCGGGAAGCCCAGCGAGAGCATGCGATGCTCGTTGCTCCGGATCCCCGCCAGCGCGTGCCCCAGCGGCGAGCGCAACAGCACCCGCAAGAACACGTAGGCCACGACCAGCAAGACCAGCACGATGTAGTAGAACTGCATCGGCTCGTTGAGGTCGAGCAGCACCGTCTCGCCAATGCGCAGTTCCGGCTTCACGTTGAGGAAGGCCCCGTCCGAGCCTCCGCCGAGCGGCGTGTCGTGGAACACGAAATAGATCATCTGCGCGAACGCGAGCGTCACCATGATGAAATAGATCCCCTTCGTGCGCAGCACGAAGAGCCCCACGACGAAGGCGACCGCCGCACCGGTGAATACCGCTCCCGGCAGGACGAGCAGCAGGTTTCCCGGATCGTACTTCGGCGACAGCAGCACTACGCTGTAGGCCGCCACGCCGAAAAAAGCCGCGTGACCGAAGCTGACGAGACCGGTGAAGCCGACCAGCAGGTCCAGGCTCAGCGCGAAGATCGCCATGATCATGATCTTGGCGATCAGCTCGTTGTAGTAACCCGAACCGAATATCGGAAACAGGGCCAGCACCAGCAGCACGAGTGGCAGGTAGTTGCGGGTTTTCTTGCGCGCGAGCGACATCGTCAGATCCTCCGGAAGATGCCTTCGGGCCGCCACAGCAGCACGGCGGCCATCAGCACATACACGGCAAGGCCCGCATAGTCGGGCGCGATGACCTTGCCGAAGGTATCGGCCAGGCCGATCAGCAGCGCAGCAACGAGTGCGCCCCACACGGAACCCACGCCGCCGATCACGACGACGACGAAGCAGATGATCAGGACCTGGTTGCCCATGCCGGGATAAACCGACGACACCGGAGCCGCGAGCATCCCGGCGAAAGCCGCGAGCGTGACCCCGAGGCCGAACACGATGCGGTAGATCAGGTCGATGTTGATGCCCAGCGCCTGCACCATCTCGCGGTTCGAACTGCCCGCGCGGATCATCATCCCCAAGCGCGTGTGGCGGATCATCCAGTACATCACGATCGCGAGCAGGATGCAGACGGCGGACATGAAGAGCCGGTACACGGGATAGCTCAGCGTTTCGCTGAGCTGGATCGACGCCGACAGCAGCTCGGGGATCGGCACACCGTGCACGTCGTCGCCGACGAGCAGGCTGCGCAGCTCTTCGAAGATCAGGATCAGGCCGTAGGTCAGCAAGACCTGGTCCAGGTGGTCGCGTTTATACAGCCTGCTGAACAGCGCCCACTCGAGCAGGAAGCCGATCAGCACGCTCAGCGCGACCCCCACCACAATTGCGACGAGGAAGTTGCCCGAGAGGGCGGTGAGCGAGAACGCCATGTAGGCGCCCATCATGTAGAAGCTGCCGTGGGCGAGGTTGATGATGCCCATGATGCCGAAGATCAGGGTCAGTCCACTGGCCACCAGGAATAGCAGCAGTCCGTACTGAAACGAGTTCAGCAGCTGGATCAGGAAGGTCGAGAAGTCCATCGCCGTATCCCTCCGGGCGCAGCCCGCGCCCGAGTGAAGGTGAAGCGGATCGGGTGTTCGCCACCGGGATGGCGAACACCTGCCGTAGCGCTGGTGCCGCGCCGGCGGGGCTCGCACTGCGCGGGGCGCCCCTTTGCTGCACGCGCCCGCGCAAGCCCCGCCGGGGCTGGCAACCGGTTACATCCGGCAGCCGCGTGCCGGATCGGCCAGCGCCTTCGCGGCGACCGCAATCACCTTGTTCTGCTTCGCCTCGACCTTGCGGAGATAGATGTCCTGCACCGGGTTGTGCGCCTTCGACAGCGTGAAGCGCCCGCGCGGACTATCGATCGTCGCCTTTTCCATCGCGGCGATCAGCGCCTCGCGCTTGGTGACGTCACCCGCGACGCCTGCCAATCCCGCAGCGAAGAGCTGAGCGGCGTCATAGCCCTGCACCGAGTAGACATCCGGCTGCGTCTTGAACGCCATCGCGTACGCGGTACGGAATGCCTTGTCCTTCGCGATATCGAGCCCGTCTGCGTAGTGCAGGGTAGTCAGGATGCCTTCGGCGGAATCCCCTTGCGCCTCCAGCGTGCCGTCAGTGAGGAAGCCTGAGCCATAGAGCGGGATTGTCTTCTTCAGACCGGCGGCGTCGTAGTCCTTCACGAACTTGACCGCACCACCGCCGGCGAAGAACACGAACACCGCGTCGGGCTTGAGCGCCGCAATCTCGGTGAGATAGGGCTGGAATTCGACGTTCGGGAAAGGCAGGTACATTTCCTTCACGACCTTGCCGCCCCCCTTCTCGAATGCTTCCTTGAAACCTGCAACCGACTGCTCGCCGAACGAGTATTTCCAGCTCAACGTGACGACGTTCTTGTGCTTCTTCTCGGCCATCACCTGCCCCATCGCGTAGGCGGGCTGCCACGCGGAGAAGGAGGTGCGGAAGATGTTGGGCGAGCACAGCGGACCGGTGATCTCGTCTGCACCGGCGTTAGGAACGATGAGCAGGGTCTTGGTCTCGCGCGCGACACGGGTCATCGCCAGCGCAACGCCCGAATGCACCGTACCAATCAGGACGTCGACGTTGTCGCGCTTGATCAGCTTGTTGGCATTTTCCGGTGCCTTCGCCGCATCCGACTCGTCATCGACGGTGAAGTACTCGATCTCACGCCCGCCGAGTTTCCCCCCGCCCTGCTCCACGGCGAGTTTGAACCCGTTGGTAATCGCATTTCCCAGGGACGCATAGGTGCCGGTATAGGGCAGCATCAGCCCGACGCGGATCTTGTTGGCGCTCTGGGCGAACAGTGGTGCCCCGGGCAGGGCAAGCCCTCCCGCGACACCGGCAGTGGACAGCAGGAAACGACGGCGATTGAATCCTTGCTCCATTTCACACTCCTCCTTTGGTTAGGCCGCTTGTGCGGCTCTATTTATGGGTGCGCTACGGGATCTACGCCCCTGAAAGCGAACGAAGCTTGAATCGCTGGATCTTTCCGGTGGCCGTCTTCGGCAGCTCGTCGACAAATTCCAGCCAGCGCGGGTACTTGTACGGGGCGAGCTTGCTCTTGACGTGGAGCTTCAGCTCGTCTGCCAGTTCGTCCGCGGGCATGCGTCCGGGCTTCAGCACGACGAAGGCCAGCGGCTTGATCAGTCCGTCATCGTCCGCTTTTCCGACCACCGCGGCTTCGAGCACTGCAGCATGCGTGATGAGCGCCGATTCGACCTCGATCGGCGAGACGTAGATGCCGCCGACCTTGAGCATGTCGTCGTTGCGCCCCGCGTACACATAGTTGCCGTGCTCATCCAGGCTGTACTTGTCGCCGCTGCGCGTCCATTGGCCGACGAAGGTATCGCGGCTCTTCGTGCGGTTATTCCAGTAGAGCGCAGCGCTGGTGGGCCCGCGCACCTGAAGCTCTCCCGCCTCGCCTGGCGCGACCTCCTCCCCGTCTTCGCCGATCAGGCGCAGCTCGTATCCCGGCACCGGCTTGCCGCTGGTGCCGTAATGGACGTCCCCTGCCCTGTTCGAGAGGAAGATGTGCAGCATCTCGGTCGAACCGAGTCCGTCAAGGATCTCGACGCCGAAATGCTCGGTCCAGCGCTTGCCCACTTCGGCCGGCAAGGCCTCGCCGGCAGAGGCGCAGCGGCGGATCGACAGCTCCTCTCGCCCGGGGAGCGCCGGGCTCGCCAGCATCGATGCGTATAGCGTCGGCACGCCGCAGTAGATCGTCGGCTGGTGCTCGCGCAGCACGCGGAACACCGCATCCGGCGTCGGCCGTTCGGCCATCAGCACAGCGGTGGCGCCCGCGGCGAGCGGGAAGGTCAGGCCGTTGCCCAGACCGTAGGCGAAGAACAATTTCGCCGCCGAGAAAACGACGTCGCTCTCGCATACCCCCAGGATCGGCGTCGCATACAGCTCGGCGGTGTTGATCAGGCTGGAGTGCAGGTGCACCGTTCCCTTGGGGGCGCCGGTGGAACCCGACGAATACAGCCAGAAACAGGGATCGTCGCAACAGGTCTGGACCGCCTCGTACGGCGGACGCGGGGATGCGATGAGTTCGGCAAAATCGAGATGTCCACCGCGCGTGCCCGCATCGCCGCCCGAAACGACGACATTCTTGACGAACGGGCTGGCTTCGATCGCAGTGGCGAAGGCCGGCAACAGGACCGACGAGACGACCAGGCCGCGCGCACGGCTGTCGCGCAGCATGTAGGTGTAATCGGATGCCGTCAGAAGCGTATTGACGGGAATCGGCACGACGCCGGCCTTGATGCAGCCGAGAAAGGCCGTGGGGAAATCAACGGTATCAGTCAAGCACAGCAGCACCCGCTCTTCCATGCGGATGCCCAGTTCGCCCAGGGCATGCGCGAAGCGGTCGACCCGTTCGGCGAGCTGCGCGTAGGTATAGCTTCCCGCGTGGTCGATTACTGCAGTCTTGCTGCCGCGCCCGGCGCGCAGGTTGCGCTCGATCAGGTCGTGCGCCGCGTTGTACTCGCGCGGTATGGTGATGCGCGGAGGGCTGACACTTTGATCCGCGACGCTGAGTTCTGCCATTTGCTCCTCCTCTCCTTATGATTCTTGCTGGCGTGGCGCTGCGGATTTTCAGTGAATCGTCATTCCGCCATCGGCCGCCAGAATCTGTCCCGTGACATAGCTCGACGAGTCGGATGCGAAGAACACGAACACGGGCGTGATCTCCTCCGGCTCGGCCCAGCGCCCGAGCGGAATCCGGTCGAGGTACTTTTCCTTGAAGCGCTCGTCGGTGCGGATCGTCTCGGTCATCGGCGTGGCCGCCCCCGGTGCGATCGCATTCGCGGTGATGTTGTAGCGCGCGAGCTCCTTCGCGGTGCTCTTGGTCATGCCGAGCACGCCGGCCTTGGCCGCGCTGTAGTTGATCTGCCCGATCGTGCCGAGCACGCCGGCGGTGGAGGTCACGTAGATGATGCGGCCGTACTGGCGCTCGATCATCCCGCCGACTACTGCCTGCAGGCAGTTGAACGCGCCCGTCAGATGCACGCCGAGCACCTGGTTCCACTGATCCGACGTCATCTTGTTGAGCATCGCCGTGCGCGTGATGCCGGCGTTATTGACGAGGATGTCAATGCGACCCCATTCAGCAGTGACCTTGGCGGCCATTGCTTCGACCTGCTCGCGATTCGCGACATCGCAGGCCACGCCGAGAGCCTGACCACCCGCTTCGACGATCTGTTCCGCGATCCGGTTGGCGGCGGCGAGATCCAGGTCGATGACTGCGACCTTCGCGCCCTCGCGCCCATAGGCTTTCGCGACCGCCGCGCCGATGCCCTGCCCCGCTCCGGTCACGATTGCGACCCTGTCCTTCAACTGCATGCAAGTCCCCTTTAACCGCATGGCGGCAGATGCACCGCCGGTGAACTGCAAGTGCTCCCCCGTTTCAGAAAAGGCCGGGGTGGAAGGATAACGGCCAACGCCGCGTCCACCACCCCGGGAAGGGAGAGACCTTATGAAACTGTATGCACCGAGGCGTCAGGCCTTCGGCTTGCCCAGGACCTGCTCGGCGAAGTCCTCATCGAACATCGCGCCTTCGGCAATCAACTGACGGTACTTGATGAAGTCGATGACGTCCTTGCCGGTCTGCTTCTTGCTGTCGAACGCCGTGAAGCCCAGGTAGGCCTCATGGTTCATGTTCGCAGCCAGCCAATGGCGGTTCGCGACCTTGAGCTGATCCCAGAAGAACTTCTTCTTGCCGCGGATGCCCTCGATCGTCTTCACGAGGCAGTGCGGGAACAGGTTGGTGAACTTCCACACCAGGGCATTGACCGCTTCGTCGAGCTTCGCGAAGTCCGTCGTGCATTGCCCGATCAGCTCCTTCGCCGCCTTCGCCTGCTCCGGGGAGACGGGTTCGCCGTACACCAGCTCGCCGTCATCGACGTAGGAGTCGGTGCGGACGAGCGGGTTGCGAACCCACTGGCCGTCCTTCTTCAGCACCGGCACGACCTTGGTGACGAGGTTCTTCGCCTTCATCTTGTACGCGCTCCACGGCTCGCACGAGATGCAGTTGTACATGGCATCTTCCATGTTCAGCATCCACGGCAGGAAGTCGGTCGAGCCGCCGTCCGGCGCGCTGCCGTGCTTCGGGCCGGCCTGGCCGAACACCGCCATGTCGGAGGTCACCGTCAGGTCGGTCGCCATGCCGATTTCCTGACCGCCGCCGACGCGCATGCCGTTCACGCGGCAGATCACCGGCTTCTTGCAGTTCAGGATGCCGTCGACCATGGCATTGAACAGGTCCATGTATTCGCCATACTCGTTCGGGCGCTTGGAGTAGTAGCCGGCATACTCGGCGGTATTGCCGCCAGTGCAGAAGGCTTTGTCGCCGACAGCGGTGAACACCGCGGCGACGACTGAGCGGTCCGACGACGCGCGCTGGAAGCCCGCGATGACGGCCTTGACCATCTCGGTGGTGTAGGAGTTGTACTGCGTCGGGTTGTTCAGGATGATCCAGGCGGCGTACAGGCCGGGAACCTGGTTGCCCTGCGGATCGGTAACCGGGCGCTTCTCGAAGATCACCGAAGGCGCTTCGGTGCCGAAATGCTCCTCGCCGAGGAGGGCGTGGTCCTTGAGGTGGTTGTCGCGGCGCAGCCAATCGAGTGCCATGAGATGTCTCCTGTTTTATCCAGTGGTGTGCGTAATCAGAAATCGGGCGTCAGGATGACGCGCCGCTTGAGCTTGCCGTGGTGCGCCTCGTCGAACACCTGTTCGATCTGGCTCATCGGGCGGGTTTCGACGAAGGGGCCGAGCTTGATGCGGCCGTCGAGGCACATGTCGCGCACAGCGGCATAGCGGTCCGGCGGGCAGCCCCAGGTGCCGATGATCTCGGCGTCGAAGGCCATCAGCTTCGAGAGCATGTAGTTGGTTTCGGCCGTGCCGTAGCCGACGATCACCAGCTTGCCGGTGAAGGACAGCAGCGACAGCGCAAGCTCCTGGCCCGGTTTGCTGCCAGTGACCTCGAAGATCTTCCAGCCGTAGTTCGACGGCAGGCCGCGCTCCTTGCAGAAGCCCTTGAAGAGCTCCTTCACGTCCTTCGCGCTCTTGTCCTTCGGGTTGATGACGAAATCGGCACCGAAGTCCTTCATCATCGTCAGCTTTTCTTCATTGATGTCGATGCCGATGACGGCCTTCGCGCCCATGCCCTTGGCGGTCTGCACCATGAAGCTGCCGACACCGCCCGCCGCGCCGATGACGATCACCAGATCGTCCTTCTTCAGGTCCGCGCGCACCGCAGCCTGGTAAGGCGTGGTCACGGCATCCGCGACGACGGCGAGGTGTTCCAGCGGCGTGCTGCCGCGGTTCTCGACCACGCACAGGTACTTCGACTGCGCGACGATGTGGCTGGAGTACCCGCCGTAGATGCCCATCGAATTGCCCGGCATCTTCTGCGACAGGCAGCGGTTGCCGCGGCCGGTCTTGCACAGCTCGCACTCGCCGCAGGGAATCACGGCCGGCACGATCACTTCCTTGCCGATCATCGACGCTTCGCCGCCGATCACTGTGCCGGAGATCTCGTGGCCCAGAGACAGCGGGGGCTTCTGCACCGTCGGCACGCCCATGTAGAAATACGACAGGTCGGTATGGCACACGCCGCAGCCGGCGATCTTCACCACCACGTCGCCCGGCTGCAGCTCGGGCATCGGCACGCGGGTCTTCTGCAGCTTGCCCGGCTCGGTCATCTGCCAGGTATCGATGAATTCAGGAATCACGCTTCGTCTCCCTTTAGCTTTCGGTTGTCACTTCAGTCGCCACGGTTTTCTCCCTCCCCTTCAAGGGGAGGGCCGGGGTGGGGATGGGTTTAAGGCGTTCGTTGCCTCTGGAACCCATCCCCATCCTGTCCTTCCCCTTGAAGGGGAAGGGACCGTCTAAATCAGGTGTTCTTCCACACCGGCTTGCGCTTCTCGAGGAAGGCCGCGAGGCCTTCCTTCGCGTCGTCGGTGTTCATCAATTCCTTCAGGTAGATGTTCTCGGCAGTGTCGAGCGCGGCACCGAAGGGCTTGTCGGCGACGGCGCGGATCGTCTTGCGGGTGCTGGCGAGAGCCGCACGGCTGAGGCCCAGGAAGGGGGCGACGAAAGCCTGCACGTCGGCGGCGAAGCTCTCCTTGGCGAACACGCGATTCACCAACCCGATCGCCTTCGCCTCGTCGGCGCCGATGTTCTCGCCGCCGAGCAGCAGCTCCAGCGCACGGGCCGGCGGCACCAGGCGCGGCAGCAGCACCGCGGCGATCGGCGGGAACACTGCGAGCTTGATCTCAGGCTGGCCGAACTTCGCGTTGGAGGCAGCGACGAGCATGTCGCACGCGATCGCGACTTCCATCCCGCCACCCAGCGCCACGCCATTCACCGCAGCCAGCGTCGGAATCGGCAGCTGCTGCATGCGGCGGAAGATGCCGTGGAAGACCTCGATCATGCGGTCGACCTTGTCCGGCGTGTGGTCCGCGACTTCGACGCCCGCCGAGAAGGCCTTCTCGCCCGCCCCGGTAATCATCAGCAGCTTCACGCTGTTATCGGCCTGGCACAGATCGAGGGCGACGTTCATCTCCTCCATCGTCGGGATGTCGAGGACGTTGAACGGCGGACGGTTGATCGTCAGCGTTGCGAGGCCGTCGGCCACGCCGTAGGTGATGAACTGGAATTGCGCTTTACTCATGGTGTCTCCCCTGGTTCTCGTTCGCTGTGCGCGTCTTCGGGCGTTTCAGTTTTCGTTCTTCATCTGCAGCCGGTAGGGACAAACCGCGTCGCAGTCCGCACAGCACACTTCGCCGTCGCAGCGGATGTGCCACAGGTCCGCGCCGCAGTTCGTGCACCGGCACTTGGCCTCGGGCTTGATGGACGGGCGGATCTCCTCCGCCGACCAGAAATCGATCACCTGTCCCATGACGTAGTCCTCAGAACAGGTCGTCCAGCTCGTCGGACCCGCCGCCCGGCATCTTTCCGTACTGCTGCAGGTAAGCCTGGATCATCTGGCTTTCACGCGAGGTGAAGAGCGCCGCTTCCTCGAACACGAAGTTAGTCGCGTCGCCGCCACGTTCGAGCTGTTCCATGAGCCCGTCGCGCAGATTCTCGACGCCCTTGATCATCAGCACGTTCTTGTCGCCATCGAGCAGTTGGAACACGCCCGACTCGGTTGGCACGGATGCGATCGTCGCCTCGTCGAACTTCAGCGAGGACTCGGGCGGCAGGATCGCTTCGGCAATCTTCGGCGCGAGGTTGCACTTGAAGCAGCGGGCCGCTTCGGCACGGGCCGTCGCATCGTCGAAGCCGAGCTCCACCTCGTCCCAGCCGGTGCGCTGCTCCGGCGCCAGCATGATCGGGTGGAACTTGCGCGTCGTGTTGAAGCCGTCCTTGCGGCCGATGCGCGGGTTGGTCTCCCAACCGCTGCGCAGCAGCACTTCGGAGATGTCGCCGTCGCCGCCTAGCACGATGTCCATCGCGGAGGCCGCAGTGCGGCCCTGGGCAACCGATTCGATCAGCGTCGAAGGTCCGAGCACGCAGTCGCCGCCGGCATACACCTTGGGCCGGCTCGTCAGCATCGAATCCTCGCGCACCGTGATGCGGCCCTTGCGATCCGTCTCCACGCCGAAACCTCCGAAACGGTTCGGGAACTGGCCGATCGCGGCGATCACCAGATCGACCCCCTCGACGACTTCCTCGCCGGTCTCGACCGGGCGGCGGCGCCCGGACGCGTCGGCCTCGCCGAGCGCCATCTTCGCGTAGGTGATCTGCAGCCGGAAACCGTTGGTGCCCGGCTCGATCTTCTTCGGCGCGAGCAAGTAGCGGATATTCACGCCCTCCTCCACGCAGCCCTCGAACTCCTCCAGGCGTGCCGGCATCTCCTCGCGGGTGCGGCGATACACCATGTCGACCTCGGCGCCGAAGCGGCGCGAGCTGCGTGCGTTGTCGGTCGCGACGTTGCCGCCGCCGATCACGGCCACCTTCCTGCCGGTCTGGATGCCCTCGGGGGTATTCACGAGGCCCATCGTCACGGCCTTGAGGTAGGTCGGGCTATCGACCACGCCGGGCAGATCGTCGCCGGGGATACCCAGATTGTCGCCGCCCTGCGCGCCGATGCCGACAAACACCGCGCCGTAGCCATCGTTGAAGAGCGTATCGACACTCTCGACCTTGGCACCGTAGCGGAACTCGACGCCCAGAGCAGAAACCTCCGCGACCTCGTTGTCGATGACTTCGGCCGGAACGCGGTAGGACGGGATACCGTAGCGCGCCATGCCGCCCGCGGCCGGCTGCGCATCGAAGATGGTCACGCCGTGGCCCTGCTTGGCGAGGTAGTACGCCACCGTCAGGCCGGCCGGACCGGCGCCGATCACCGCAGCCTTCTTGCCCGTCGCCGGCAGCTTCTTAGCATGCTCGCGCCACAGGCCCGTGTCGTTATCGGCAGCAATCCGCTTGAGATTGCGGATCGACAGCGGGTCGTCGAGATCCTTGCGCCGGCAGGCCGACTCGCACATTGCAAAACAGGCGCGGCCGAGAATACCCGGGAACGGGAGCCGCTCGCGCACCACGGCGATCGCCTCGCCGTACTTGCCCTCTGCGGCGAGCTGCACGTAACGCGGCACGTCGATCCCCGCCGGGCAGGCGCTCTTGCACGGCACCATCGACTCCTCGCGCTTCGCGGGGTCGAGCGTGCGGTCCATCAGCGCGCCGGTCGGGCACACGGTCACACAGGCCTGGCAGAAGGTACAGCCGGATTCGAGCAGCGTCGGCGCAATCGTGCCGACGTAGGTGCGCTTGCCCTGCGGCGTCTCGACTTCCTTCACCTCGAGACAGCCCACGCCGCGTACGTCGTTACAGGCGACGAGGCAGCGGCGGCAGTCGATACAGAGGTTGTAGTCGCGATCGAAGAACGGCTCGTCCTTGATGATCGGAAGCTGCGCGGGCTTGTACGGCGGGGTGGTGTTCGGGATGCCGATGTAGTCGGAGACCTTGCGCAGCTCACAGGACGAGAAAATCGTGCAGCAGCGCGTTTCCTGCGGGTTGCCGTAGGAGCACTGCGAGCGCGAACAGCCGTCGCGCTGCGGACAGGTGAGGCAGACATGCGGGTGCGGACCGAGGACCTTCGCCAGGTTGGCCTGGCGCACGGTCTGGATCGCCGCCGACTGGGTCGTCACGACCATGCCGGCCGTGACAGTGGTCGAACAGGCCTTCGAAAGGCCGTCCGTGCCCTCGATCTCGACCATGCACAGGTTGCAGCCGCCCTCACCCGCGCCGCGCTGCCCGGCAGGAGGAAGATCGGGGTGCGCGCACAGCGCCGGAATGTAGAGACCCGCGGCAGTCGCCGCATTCAGGACCGACGCACCGGCCGGCGCCTCGACCTCGACGCCGTCGATGCTCAGCTTTACCGGCGCGCCGAACTCGGCCATGCCGACCGGCTTGCTCGCCTTCCACCACCTGATTTCCGATGTCTGTACGGCTTCCATGTCTCTCTCGTCCTCTATTCTGCGCCGGGCTTCGCGTGTGCCCGGTCAAAGCGGCTCTTATGCAGCCTGCGCCAGTTGCACGTAGCCGGGGTAGTAACTCCCCTGGCAGGCGCCCGCACGCACCGCTGCAATGAAACTCGCCATGTCGGTGACGGGCTGCGCGAACTTCGTCGCGCACCGTCCGACGGCAATTGTCTTGTGGCAATCGCTGCCGCCCAGCGCAGGCAGGGCCATGTGGCGAGCGGCACTGATTGCCAGGTCGTTGTCACTGTCGGAATTGCCGCCGTTGTGCGTTTCCACGGCGGCGATCCCGGTGAGATCGAGCAGGCCGTGCAGCAGACTGGCGCCGACCTCACGGAACGGATGGGCCGGCACGCAGATTCCGCCAATGCTGTTGATGTGCTCGATGACGTCGTTCATCGGGAGGTAGTTGTCGCGCCCCCAGATGTTCCAGCCGTCATCCTCGACACCGTATGCCAGCATGTGCCCGCGATCGGTTGCGATCTCCACCCCCCGCAGCACCAGAAAACCCTCGTCGCGCCCCACCTGTTCGACAGGAAGCGACGCTTCGTACGAGTAGTGTTCGGTGATGCACACTCCGTCGAGCCCCAGCTCCTTCGCGCGGCGGATCAGATCCACCGGCTCGAGCCAGTTGTCGTAGGAATACTTGGTGTGGCAATGGCAATCGATCCACATGGGACGGACTCCGCGCGCCGGCCTGGCCGCTCAGGAAACGGTGTATTCGAGGTTGATGCGCTTGGACGGCGAGAAGCGCTGGCGGGAGAAGAATTTCTCCAGCGCGAAGTCGTCCCAGTTCACCAGCGTATAAACCTTCACCACGCCCGCCGCCTTCATGTTCATCATGAACTGGTCCAGCAGCTCGCTCGCCACGCCGCGGTTCTGGAAGCGCGGATCGACGCCGATCGTGTCGATGGTCGCGGTCGAATCCGGAATGCCGAACTCGCCGAAATAGATGTCGCCCATCACGAAACCGGCGATCTTGCCGTCGATCTCGCACACCAGCGAGGAATTGATATTGTGCTTCGGGTTCAGGATCGCATCGAGCTTGCGCTCGTAGTAGTCGCGACGGTTCTGCTTTGAACCTGCTGCGTCGATCTCGACGATCGCATTCAGGTCTTCCTTCTTCAGCACCCGCATCACACGCTTCTGGTCAGACATTTACCTATCTCCTTTGGTTGGCAGTTCCGCTTCTGTTCGCGTCACCGCCTCTCAGAACAGTTCGTCTTCCTGCTGGGACTTCGTCGAGCGGCGCGTGTACACCGTGCCGATCACTTTCCCCATTTCCTGGTCGGTATCGAGGCAGGTCGTACAGCCGTCACCTTCCGTCTTGTAGCTCTCGACGTGCACCTCGAAACCCATGCCCCGATACGCTTCGGCGATCTCCGACAGGCGCGGTTCGCCAATCGTCGTCAGGCGCTTCCAGCCTTCCCGCAACAGGCGCTCCTCGACGTCCTCTTCGCGTACGGCGGACGCCAGCTTGATCGGGATCGTCTTCTTCGTGCTCATTGCGGAACCCTCCGTCATCGCCGGGAACATGCTCTTCTCCTTACCAGGAATGCTTGATCGCGCCCGGCGTACAGGCGGTGGTACAGGGCAGGCTGGTGTAGCCGCCCGCGGGCTTGCACCCTGCGCAGTCGTAGGCCAGCGCGCGCGTGCACTCCTTCTTCACCCACGCCACTTCGTCGTCATAGTCGTCGGTGATGATTTCGAACATGTTCTTGGGGCACGCGGTCAGGCAAGCCCGATCCGCGGCACAGTCGATGCACTTGTCCGTATCGATGCTGATGTAATACTCGCCGGAGCCGTCCTTGTATCCGTAGTTCGCGATCATTTTTTCCCTCCTCGGGCACTTAGTAGGTCCCTTCCCCTTCAAGGGGAAGGACAGGATGGGGATGGGTCTCGCATCCGCCGAATAACCCATCCCCACCCCAACCCTCCCCTTGAAGGGGAGGGAGAGGCCTTGCGCCGATTACTTGGCGGCCTGCTTCTGCATCAGCGTGTAGCCGAACAGCGCCGCGCCCAGCGCGCCGGCGATCTGGCTGTCGATCTTGGTCTCGACTTGCTTGATGCCCAGCAGCCGCTCGATCCGCTTCACGACGCCCGGGTTCTTCGCGATGCCGCCGGTGATGAAGAAGCCTTCCTCGACACCGATCCGCTCCAGCAGGCTCACGACGCGCTCGGCCATCGCCTGGCAGTAAGCGGCGATAACCATGTTCTTCGTGTAGCCGGCCTTCAGCAGACCCAGCGCTTCGGACTTCGCGAACACGACGCAGATTGACGACACCGCTTCCGGTTCGGTTTCCACGTCGAACGAGCGCGGGCCCAGTTCGGCGATGGGGATCTGCATCAGGTCGGAGATGACTTCCATGCCGCGGCCGGTACCGGCTGCGCACTTGTCGTTCATCAGGAAGTTCGTGACCTTGCCCTTCTCGTCGCAGTGGATGGCCTTGCAGTCCTGGCCGCCCATGTCGAGGATGGTGCGCACCTTGTTGCCGCCCATGTAGTTGGCGCCGCGGGCATGGCACGCGATCTCGGTGATCGCCTTGTGGGCGAAGGGCACGTTCACCCGGCCGTAGCCGGTGCCGACGACATAGTTGATGTCCTCGAGCTTCATGCCGATCTTGTCCATGATGCCCTGCAGGGCGTTCTTGGCCGAGTCCGGCGAGTTATTGCCGGTGCGCATGCTGTTGTAGCCATACAGCTCGCCGTCACAGACCAGCACCGCCTGCGAGGACACCGAGCCGACGTCGATACCGCAGGTGATGATCTTGGCGTCCTTCCAGTTCTTCGTCTCGTCGAACCAGGTGTTTTCCTGCCAGCGCCAGAATTCCTTCTTCTCGGGGGCGGCGGTGGCGGCAGCAACTTCTGCATTCATTTGATCGCTCCTTTATCCGTGTCGTTTCGCGTATCGGTTCAGTGCTGGCGTTCGGCCGCAATCAGCGCGCAGCCGATGGCGCTGACGAATTCCGGCATTTCCGGCAGCAGCACCTGATCAACGTCCATCGCGCTCTTCAGCGACTGGACGAAACCGGGGTTGTGCCCCATACCGCCGATCAGCACGACGTTGCCTTCGATACCCACACGGCGCACCATCGCGCACACCCGGCTTGCCACCGCGTCGAGCACCGCCTTGGCGATGTCTTCCTTCGGCGTCGAGGAGTGGATCAGCGACACCACTTCCGACTCCGCGAACACCGTGCATTGCGCGTTCATCGGGATGCTCTTGTCGGAGCGCAGGCTGGCTTCGCCGAATTCCTTGAGCGACAGCTGCAGCGCGCGGCTCATCGCCTCGGCGAAGGAGCCGGCGCCAGCGGCGCACTTCTCGTTGCCAGCGAAGTCGATCGCCTTGCCGGCCGGATCCGTCTTGATACCGCGACCTTCCTCGGCACCGACGTCCACCACGGTGCGGGCCTGCGGATACATGAACACCGCACCACGCGCCCCGGCAGTCATCTCGGTGACGCCTTCGTTCGCGAAGGCGACCTGGCCGCGGCCGGCGCCGGTGGCGAAGATCGACTTCACTTGGTCACGGCTCACGCCTGCCTCGGCGAGTGCAGCGTCGAAGGCGGCCTCGGCAGCCTGGTCGGCGTCGAGATCACCCGGCATCATCAGATGCGCCTTCTTCACAGCGAAGCTCGGCTCCTTGGCCCCTTCCACCTTGATTTGTTCCAGCAGCACCACCTTGACGCTGCGGGAGCCCATATCGATTCCAGCGGTAATCATTCTCGTCTCCTCTTCGCTCTGTTTCAGATCAGGCGGCCTGACGGCGCACGCCAAGCTGTTCCATGAAGGCGTCGACCCGTGCCTGAGTACGCACTTCGTCGAACTCGCGCTCGTCGCCCATGTTTCCTTCGAACGTCATCACCGGAGTACCCGATTTCGCGATCGCGAGGCGGTTTTCCATGATGCCGACCGACAGACCTTCGCAACCGCGGTTCAAGTGCAGCATCACGCCATCGACCTGCCATTCCTTGATGATGCGCAGCATCATGTCGCTCTTGATGGTCGGATCGTAGAAGTGCTGCCATTGCGGCTTCGACAGGTTCCAGTCGGCATACAGGCGGACTGCGGTATCGCGGTCGTTGATTTCGATACCCTTGTCCCACGGCAGGGTGCGACCACCCCAGGAACCGTCCGGCTTGTCTTCCCAGATACCTTCCAACGCGAAGGTGTAGAGCGAGCCGATCGACACCGCACCGTAGGTCTCGAGGTAGCGGAAGATTTTCAGGAAGGACCAGGGCGGCTGCGTATCCGTCATCAGGCGGATCGCCTCGTTCGGCACCGCGGCGATGCCGCGGGCGACGCGGTCCTTCACTTCCTCGTACAGCTCGTCCATGAAGTCCGCGCACCACTGCGACGACTTCGACAGCGTGCAGAGCACGTACAGCGAATACATCGTCTTCTCGTCGAGCGGCGCGGGCTTCACCTTGTTCAGCGCGCAGATGTCCGCCCAGCGGGAGGTCGAACGCATCTCGTTCTTCACCGCCTTGATGAACAGCTCGTCATCGAACTTGCGGCCGCTGGCCTTCTCGACGAACGCGATGCCGTCGTGCAGCTGGTTGGCGACGTAGTCGAGGCGGGCGTCCGTCATGTCCCTGTAAGGACCGACGCCGACGTCGAGGTAGAACTCGGGGATCTTCTCTTCCTTCGCGACGTGCTGGTACCACTTGGAGTGCGAGCAGCAGATCTGCGTCTGGAACACGAAGTCGGGCTTCGGGAACTCGCCGCCGAAGGCGTACTTGTTCAGGTGCATGCCACCCCAGTAGATCCGCATGTACGAGCACAGGTCACGGGCGAAACCGTAGGCTTCGGCCGCGTCCATGCACTCCTTCGCGAACTTGCGGTCGTGGGCGACGGCGGCGGCATAAGGCTCGCCGGTCAGCGAATAGACGTCCTCACCGAGACCGGCGGGAATGGCGTCGAGCGCCCACGCCGAGCCGGACCAGCGGATGCCGCCCTTCTCCTTCGCCCGCGCGTAGTTCATGTAGTACTGCTCGCGCAGTTCCTTCGCCTTGCCCCAGAGCTTCAGCTGCTCGGTCGGATACTTGTTTGCCATTGCGTTCATCGTTAGCTCCGCAGTCTCGGTTCAGAACAGTTCTTCTTCGCTCAGCGTCTCGAGGAATGCCTCGATGCGGATGCGGAAGGGGCCGATCGGGTTCGTGATGTCGAACTCGAGGAACAACGTCGGAATGCCGTTTTCTTCGAGATGACGCTTCAGATCCGGGTAATCGCCCTCGTGCGGATCGCAGAACTTCTGCTGCAGGAAGATCGCGCCTTCGACGTTGTATTCCTTGGCCATGCCAAGAACGTGATCGAAGCGGGTGTGGGCCGGATAATCCTTGGTCGGACAGGCCGGACGATCGCAGTAGCGCTCGGCGATCGCCTTGATGACATCACCCTCCGGCTTCGATGCATTCCAGAAGTAACGGCTGCCGGAGCACTGGTCATCGATGACGATGGTCGCACCGACCGACTCCACCATGCCCATGAACGCGATGTCGTCGTTCTCGGAACCGATAGTCATGAAGCGCGCGCCCGTCTTGCGCTCGACCTTGCGGTTCGGCAGCGCAGCGAGAGTCTTCTTCAGCATCTCGTTGTGCTCGCGCTTGTCGATGAACTGCGCAGTCAGCGATGCGTACAGCGCTTCGACGCCGGTCACCTTCGGGTCGGCTGCCTTGCGGTATTCATACAGCTCGCGCAGCAGGCGGCGGTTCTCGTCGCACACGGCGAGCGCATCGCTCAGCATCGCGTCGGTGATTTCCTTGCCGGTCAGCGTCTGCAGGAACACGCGGAAGGCCTGCACTTCCTCGTAATGAGCCTTGCGGGCATGCGGCGACTGGACTTCGTTGGGCATCGGCACGTAGTAGTCCCACTTCACGGTGGGGACGTGCAGGCGCCACGAACCGAAGGTCTGGCGATACTGGATACACGACTGGGTCAGCGTGACGCCTTCCGCGTAGTCGAAGCGGCCCAGCAGGCCCTGTGCGAGCGAGTCGCGGCAGAACGGGCAGAACATGCCGAAGATGTGCGGCTCGGTCACGTTTTGCGGCTCGTGCGCACCGAGGACGCGCACCGGCAGCATGCCGGCCGCGATCAGCAGCTCTTCCGGCGTGTAGGTACACATCGTTGCAACAACCTGGCCACCTGTCCGCACCTTCCAGTCGCGTGCATAATCGTGGCGCTTCTCGTACCAGGTCTTGAACTGGTCGAACAAACCATCGCTCATCGAACTATCTCCTCTGATGTGTTGCGGATCCCGTCCCTGAGTCCGCCTTTGCTGCATTATTTTGCCGTTAATGCATGATGTCGCATGTTACGCACTGCAGTGCAGGCGATGTTGATCTAAGTCAAATGTCAGGCACGTTTGCATGCACTTGATTGCATTTTTTGCATGGAAAACTGCAATCTTTCTTGCCGCAACGCAGCATGAAATGCATTTTGTTGCATTGCAACACGCAGTAAAACGCGAGGCTCGGGAGAGCGAACGCGAGCGGAAACCGCTCTCGAACGCAGTCCGGAAAGGGCTTGCTGGAAATGAGGGAATGTCGAGAGAGAAGCCGGGAGCGCCTGATGCAGCATGCTGCACTGCGTCAGCTGTTTATCCGAAGATTTACGGGTCCGGGGGCGCCTTGCTGTCCGCTCGGGCGGCTTTGGGCATTGTTCCTGACCCGACGCGCATCAAACTGCATGCGCTTAGTCAGGCGCCAATCAAGAAGCGCCGTTCGCCCGGACCTTGTCGAAGTGCCATCGCAGCGCTTCGACATACTCGGCCCGAGCGGTATCTACTTGCCGGATCATTGATGCACGCTCAGCGTGCCAGGACTTCGAGGATGTCCAGGAAGGATTGCTCGACCGTTCGGCCGGATGTATCGATGATGGCGTCCGCCTTGCTGTACATGGTCGTCCGGCCGGCCAGGATGCGTTTCAAGTCATCCATCGCCTCCTGGTTTCCGTGCATGGGGCGGTAGTCTCCCTGTTCCATGACGCGGGCCATGTGCTCCTCCGGGGATGCGCACAGCCAGATCGTGAAGCACGATGACAGCAGCAGATCGAAGTTGGCCGGCTCGGACACGATGCTGCCGCCCGCGATCAGCACAAACGCCTCGTTGCTTGCGACCACCGACTCCAGCCCGCGACGCTCGTAGCGGCGGTATGCCGTCTGGCCATACAGCGAAAAGATTTCGGACAGATCGGCCCCTGCTTCCTGTTCGATCACTTTCGCGAGCTCGAGGAAGGGCACGCCGAGGTGCTCGGCCAGCATCGTCCCCAGCGTGGTCTTCCCCGCCCCGCGCAAGCCGATGAAGGCGATGCGCTGCCTGCGCGCGCTTCGCCCCGAAGATTCGAGCTCATTCTGGAGCAGCCGGCGCGCCCATTCATGCGTCTTGGGCGGAAAACGGCTCAGGTACTGAATCAGCAGCGTCAACTCGGGAGACTGCTCCGCCTCCTCGCGCACGAGGTCGACGATGGGAAAGCCGAGCCCCTGCGCGATCTGGCGCAAGAGGATGATGGAGATATTGCCGTGCCCCGTTTCCAGTTGGGCAAGGTAACGCTCCGACACCCCGGACTGCTGCGCCAGCATCTTGCGCGTCATTCCCCGCTGCGCTCGCAGGTCGCGAATGCGGTCGCCCAACATCAGCAGGTAGTTGTTCTCTTCTAACGACAGGTCCGGGCGTTTGAGCCGTGATGAGTTCTCATCGTTGGACATCGGGGCTACCCCTATTTGTGCGGCAATAAAGTGCCGATGAATTATAGTGCTCAAGGTTGGGCGCGATTGCAACATGCGGATGAGTTGTCGGGCATCCGTAGTAACCGCAAAATTGCCCGCGAGCGCTCTCACGCCTAAGCAGGAGACGCCGGATAATGCATATGGCATCATTCATGACTACACCGGCAGATGAACGTCATGAACCGCGAAAAACTGCATATCCTCGCCGTCATTGCGACGGTTTCCACCTTCTTCGCGCCCGCCTGTCCGGCACAGGTGTTCAAGTGCGTGTCCGGTAGCGGGCAGCCAAGCTATCAGGCACTCCCGTGCGAAAACGACGGAGCACACATGGATCTTTCCGTGCGCGATCCCGTACCGGCTGAACAAGCGGCCGCACGGACCCGGGCACGCAAGGAACAGCGTTTCGTCACCGAAATCGAATCCGCGCGGGAAGTCGCACGGCGCAACGCTCGAGCCGAGCTCAAGCAGCGCGACGACGAGCGGCAGGCACATGCAGCACGCTGTGCGAGCTACCAGGAGCGTGCGGAACGGGCCGAGGCGGACGCCAGACAGCACCTGCGACGAAACCGCTACAAGCGCGATCACGAATTGCGTGCACGCACGCTGCGGGACCGCTACTTCAGCGAATGTCTCGCTGCCGAATGAACCTCTACTTGCTCGTCTTTTCCTCGACGATGCGCCACTTGCCCGCCACGTTGTCGAGCACGACGGTCTTCCGATCAACGGATTTCAGCGCATCGCTGCGGTAGTCCTGACGGAACTGCGCGACTGCACGACTACCGTCGACGAGGATTTTCACGTCCGAGAGTTTTACGTCGATGGAAGATGCACCGCCGATACGTTCCCGGCGCAGCGCACGCCATCGCTCCAGCGGGCGACCATCGGCCGGACGGAAGTCGGAAGCGTAATGGCTCAGATAGGCGTCGATGTTGCGTGCAGACCAGGCGCCAGCCCAGGCATCCAGAGCATCCTGGACGGACGTCTCGGCGCCTTGCGGACTAGCCGGAGCAGCGTATTCGGCGGGTGGAACCTCGCCTTGCCGCATGTCCACGCCGGAAGTCAGCCCCGCCTCCGCCTGCACGGGCTGGACCGGCAGCGCCTTCACGGGGCCCTTGGCCTCCGCTTCGTCGAACATGCCACCGATTCGTTCCACGCCGATCCGCACGGGATCGATGCTGTATGTCGTGAAATCCATCAGTTCCATGAGAGCCGTGCGCCCTTTCGCATTGCGCAGACGGCCGTCGGCACCCGCCTTGATCAGCGCATCGACGATCGCGACGTCGGACGCCCTGCGCGGGCGCATCGCCAGAAGATGCATGGCCGAATTGCCCGCCGCATCCGCGGCGTCCGGATTCGCGCCGGCGGCCAGCAAGGCTTCGACGATGTCCTTGTCGCCGCGCTGCGCCGCGTGATGGAGCGCCGTGCGTCCCTGCAGCGGCTTGCGCGGGTCCGTCGCTGCGAGGTCGCCGCCTTCGACAATGCGGGCGTGCAAGCGGAACAAGTCGCCGCAGGCCGCCGCGTCGATCAAGGTACGCGGCAACGCACCCGACTGCGGACAGGAGACGCGGGCAACGGGACGGAAATCGGGCCGGAATGGTTTGCCGAACGCGTTGCTCCCAACCATTGCGAGTGCCAGACCGTTGAACCCGAACAGCGCGATGCCGGCGAACCCCCTGATTGCGCTCAGGTTTGCGCGGCGATGCAAGGCTTGAGGTTGCATTTTGCGTCCTCGCGCAATCGTCAGACGTAGCGGGCCATGCGCGCGAGCACGCGCTCGCGGCCGAGAACCTCGAGTACGGCGTCGATTGCCGGGGTCTGGGGCACGCCCAAGGTCGCGACGCGGAGCGGAATGGCGACCTGGGGCATCTTCAGGCCATGCTCGGCCATCGTGTCCTTGATCGCCTGATTGAGCGCGGCCTTCTCCCACGGCGCGGATTCCAGACGCGCCTTCAGGCCGGCAAGCGCGGAGCGTGCGCCGTCGGTGAGGTGCTGGGCGATGAGTTCGGGTGCCGGATGCACTTCGACGCAGTACAGCTCCACAGAGTCGGCCAGTTCGTTGAGGTTGGCGACGCGTTCCTTGTACAGCGCGATAATCGACTCCAGCTCAGGCCCGGCTTCGGGATCGACACCGCGGCGAGCGAGGCGGCGCGAGACTTCGGCCGCAAGGCGAGCGTTGTCGGCCTGCTTGATGTAGTGCGCGTTCAACCAGTTGAGCTTCTCGGTGTTGAACTGCGCGGCCGACGGCGTGATGTGGTCGAGATCGAACCATTCGACGAACTGCTCGCGCGAGAAGATCTCGTCGTCGCCGTGGCTCCAGCCCAGTCGACCGAGGTAATTCACGACCGCCTCCGGCAGATAGCCGTCATCGTCGTACTGCATCACACTGACCGCGCCATGCCGCTTCGACAGCTTGGTGCCGTCGTCGCCGAGGATCATCGACAGGTGGGCGTACAGCGGGACCTGGGCGCCGAGCGCCTGCAGGATGTTGATCTGCCGCGGGGTGTTGTTGACGTGGTCGTCGCCGCGGATGACGTGCGTGATGCCCATGTCGAGGTCGTCAACGACGACGCAGAAGTTGTAGGTCGGGGTGCCGTCGGCGCGGGCGATCACGAGATCGTCGAGTTCCGTGTTGGCGATCTCGATGCGCCCCTTGACCAGATCGTCCCAGGCAACGACGCCCCCTGCGGGATTGCGGAAGCGCACGACCGGCTTCACGCCCTCGGGAGGCGTCGGCAGGACCTTGCCCGCTTCGGGGCGCCAGCGGCCGTCGTAACGCGGCTTCTCCCCGCGCGCACGCTGCTCCTCGCGAATGCGGTCCAGTTCCTCCGTCGAGGTGTAGCAGTGATAGGCGGTACCGGCGGCCAGCATCTGCTGGATGACTTCCTTGTACCGGGCCATCCGCTGCATCTGGTAGAACGGTCCCTCGTCGGCATCGAGACCCAGCCAGGCCATGCCGTCGAGGATCGCCTGCACCGCTTCGGGCGTCGAGCGCGCGACGTCGGTGTCCTCGATGCGGAGGATGAAGGTACCGCCGTGACGACGCGCAAAGGCCCACGAGAAGAGCGCGGTGCGCGCGCCGCCGATATGGAGGTAGCCGGTGGGGCTGGGGGCGAAACGGGTGCGAACGTTGGAAGCCATCGATGAGGACTCTGGGCCGGATCTAAAGACGCGGATTCTACGCCATTGGCCCTCCTCCACGGCGCGGAGGCGATGACGGGAGCAATCCGTACGCAAAACAACAAAGGCCCTGGAACCGAAGCTCCAGGGCCTTGCATTGTGGTGGGCGGTACTGGGATCGAACCAGTGACCCCTGCCGTGTGAAGGCAGTGCTCTACCGCTGAGCTAACCGCCCGGAATTCCGTGCGTCTTCGTCATCGACTGGTGGGCGGTACTGGGATCGAACCAGTGACCCCTGCCGTGTGAAGGCAGTGCTCTACCGCTGAGCTAACCGCCCAGTGTGGCGAAGAGGCGCGATTGTAGAGGGACGGGAATTCCTTCGTCAAGCATGCGACGAGACTTTGCGACGAAGACTTCGTTCGACCCCGCGTCGTGGGCGGTTTCGCAGCCCGAATCGCGGCGCATGCCTTCGCGGTCTCGCGGCAGACACCCGAGTCATGCCAGAATCGCGCTGCGTCCCTCGACGGACGTTGCAGAAAAAATAACGAGGAGACATCGATGGGAGTGGTTTTCGCCAAGACGGCGAACGGGCAGGACGAAATTGCCAGCCGCAGCGGGGGGCTGTCGCCCCGCGTGCGCCGGGTGCTGATTCTGGTGGACGGCCGAAAGACGGTCACCGAACTTCGTGATCTGGTGGCGGCCGACGATCTGACCCATACCTTGGGTGCGCTCGAGGAGCTCGGTCTGATCGAGGTGCGCAACGCGGATTCGGCGAGTGGCGGTGGCGACAAGCCTGCCGGCCCCCTGCCGTCGATCACGGCCTTCCGCGAGCTGCCGGCGAATCGCCAGCCGAAGGAACTCGAGATGGCGCGCAACTTCATGATCAACACGCTGAAGAATTTCTGCAGCCTGTATGGCCCGATATCGTTGATGAGCAACATCAACGCAGCATCCTCGCATGAAGAGCTGCGCGAACTTTACCCGGAGTGGTACCGGCTCATCGTCGATAGCCGCTCCGGTCGGCGCAGCGCGGAAGATCTGCGCAAGGATCTGCTGAAGGTGCTCTGAGGCGCTTCAGTCCACCCATGACGATGGCAGGGCCGCGATCGCGGGCTTGGGAAGGCGCACGAGATCGGTCCACATCGGGAGTTCTGCGAGCGCATCCATTGCGAGCTTGCGGGTTTCTTCCGGCGTCAGGTCGAGAATGGCGGCGCGCAGGTAGATCGTCGCCACCGAATCCGGATCGGGTTGCGCAGCCAGGCAGGTATCGGCGAGCTTCGTCGCCAGCTGCAGGCCGCAGGCGAGCCGATAGGAACGGGAATCGGGTTCGAAGCCGCCGCCCTCGGGGTCGCATTGCCAGTACACGACGTCTGCGAGCGAGGTCGGCAGTCCCCAGTCGGCCAGCAGGACGGCGGACAACTCGTGACGGTCGAACCCGAAGGTGGCAATTTCGACGGTTTCGACCGAATCCGTCCCGCGCGCGGCCTGCTCCAGTGTCAGGTCGTAGGTCGCGGGCGCTCCCGTGGCGAATGCGAGCGTGCCGATCTCGCTCAGCAGCCCGAGGGTGAACGCTTCCGCTCCGGGCAGATCTCCCCGGTGGTGGGCCAGCGTTTCCATCACGGCCGCATTGAGCAGCGACGAGGTCCAGAAGGCGTTGTAGTCGAAGCGCTTCGACGTGACCTTCGGGCGATTCGTGACCAGGGACAGCGCGACTGCGTGCGCGCGCACGATGTTCATGCCCAGTCGGATGACTGCCTGCTGCAGGTCGAGCGAACGCTCCGTCCGGCCGAAGCGCGCGGCTGAAGCGGCACGCAGGACGAAGCCCGACAGCGCGGGGTCGGAGCGGATCACACGCACGACGGCATCGATGCGCACCTCGGGATCGCGTGCAAGTTCGATGAGTTGCAGCGCCGCGCCGCGCGGGCTGGGCAGCTCGTCGGCAGCGAGCAGGAAGTCGCGGATGTTTCCGGTTACCTGGCCACGGTCTCGCTGATTGCTGGCTGAATTCATTCCCGTTACCTCTCGTGCAGCGCAGTCGGGCGAAGGTTTCCGCCGTATCGCCGGCGCCATCGCCCGACTGCTGGATTCTCGTTCATTTCGTGCCGGTTCGAGCGCCCCGGCGATCAGCTGCGCAATTCGTCGAGCACGTCATCCACGACACGGTCCAGGAGGGGTTCCTGATCGGCCGTCGATGCCTCCCCGTTCGCGAAGCGCCGCGTGAGTTCGGCCCGCGTCAGGGCAAGCGCGCGCTGTCCCTGGCGGTTCGCGAACAGGTACATGGTCCGCGCGGGACTGATCCAGGTGAGACGTACGCGACGCACCTCGCCGGATTCGTCCTTGAGTTCCACCCAGGTGCCGCGGGTGAGAAGGTCGAGCTCCAGCATCTCCGGTGTGGGCTCTTCGCCGACGGGCTGAAGGCCGGGCAAGGGCCCGGTGGGCCGCGCCGGCGCATTAGGCGCCGGGCGCACCGGAGCCGGCGCGGGTGCGACCGGGGCTTTCAGGGCTGCCGCATGGCATTTGACGAGCTCTGAAAAGAACGCCTTCTGACGTGCTTCGTCTATGCCGGCACCCGTCATGCTCGCCTTCAGGTTGCGCAGGATCACCGGGAGCTGCTTCACCATGCGCTGGCGTTCTTCCATGCTCTCTTTGGGAAGGACGCTCCACACGAGTTCGCCGACCGCGGAGACCGCGTTCGTCCAGCGCTCGCTGTTGGCGGGCGGCGCCGCCGTGGCGCCGCTCTCGAGGGCGGCATGCGCCAGCACCCTCGTCCACGTGTCGCGAATGAAGTCGCGCACGACTTCAGGTATTTCCTCGTTCCCGAGGTGGGCTGCCAGCGCGTCCTCGCCGACCTGACGGGCGAGCTCGATGCGCTCGCGTTCGCGCAGGCGCTCCGTCAGCGTCGCCGCGCGTGCGTCCGCATAGCGTTCCTGCTCGGCGAGATAGTTCTCGAGCTCCTGCAGGCAGCCTGCGAAAACGCCGGGGTCGTCCGCGAACTGGTTCTGTATGCGGACGACGATGCCTTCGGCAATACGGTAGAGGGTGCTGTCCTCGCTCAGGGGGCCGTCCCACGTGACGCTTGCCTGGGCCAGCGAATTGATCAGCCGGCGCGCGGGATGGGTGCGGTTCGAGAAGAAGCCGTGATCCATCATGGCCAGCTTCAGCACGGGGATCTGCAGGCGGCCGATCAACCCCTTCATGGCGTCGGGAACGCGCGAGTCGTCGAAGATGTAGTCGAACAGCGTGGCGACGACGTCGATGACGATGCCGTCGACGGAACTCGCCTGCTTGCTGAGGCCGGCTTCGATCAGGGCGCTGATGACGTTGCCGGTGGCCTGACCATCCGCCGGAAGCGCGAAGTTTTGCCCGCCGAACTGCAGGTCGCCCCGTCCCTGTTGCAGGCCATCCAGCAGTTGCATGAGGTCGGTCGTGCCTGCGCGCTGCCGCCAGTCGGCCTTGTCGGCCGCTGCGGCCCTGGCCGTGAAGATCTCCTTCACGACATCGGACGGATCGGGCTCGCCGGGAAGCGTCGCGCTCTTGCGCACGGCCATGCGCTGCGAGGCCTTGCCGCGTCGCGCCCGCGGCCGGACATTGGGCATCACGCGACGCGCAACGAGCAGCGCATTGACATCGTGATAAACGGTGGAAAGCTCGCCTGCAAGCCGGCCGATGAGTAGTTCGAGGGCGGTGGCACGCAGCCCCCCGGACGCCTCCTGCGTCCAGCAGATGTCCTTGAGCGCTTCGCAGATTGCGGTCGGACCGATGGGGTTCGTGGTGTTGTCGATGTCGCTCTCGCCAAGCATGAAGGCGACTCGGGTCTGGAGGTCCTGGTTTTCCGCTTCGCACGCCCGTTCGAGTCGGGTCGCGAGATTCTTCACCGCCAGGGTCTCGTCGATCTCGGTCTCGCCGACGAGCGAAAGTTCCGGAAAGAAGCCGTTTTCGCTCTCATAGAACGAGCCGCCCACGTTCGAGGTCTTCGCGCGCTCCTGAAACTGATCGTCGAAGCCGGCGCTGAAGGCGCGATCGATATCGGCGCCGATGCCGCGCAGGAGTACCTGCAACTCGATCAGTTTTTGCGCTTCCTCGGCGTTCTTGACGCTCAGCCGGCGAGCCTGGACCTCATCGCCGAGCTCGCCGACTGCCCGGGCAAGCGCTTCGCGTACGCGCTGGCTGACGAAGTCGCGACATTCGAGCAGAACCCCCTGATGCGGACGGAACGCATCGGGAGCTCCGGTCTGGCGCGATGGTTGAAGGTTGGTCACGAGATGCTCCGCTTTGATGGCGGTACGGGACAATGGCGATTACTGTCGCCGGACTCTGGGCGAATCTCAAACGTGGTCAGTTTGACACATTTCATTCGCCCCTTCGATGCTTCAAACGACGCTGCGACGGGGCATTCCGGCAACACGCGTGCAAGCTGGCAGGAATGGCGGGCGCGTACCGGCGCTTGGACGCCTTCTCTATACTTACGGCTCCGCAAGTCATCTCTTTAACGATTTCCTCATGCCACGAATCAAGGTCGAACTACCCGAGCTTTTCACCTTCGCCACCGAAATCCCCGTGCAGGCACAGCACATCAACGGCGCCGGCCATGTCGACAATGCGCAGATGGTGGTTCTGATATCGGGCGCACGGGAGGCCTATTTCATCGGTCTCGGCTACAACCAGAACAATGTCGAGGGGCTCGGCACGGTGATCACCGATGCGGCGTTCCAGTACATCTCGGAAGCCTTCGAAGGCGAGACGCTGGTCTTCCGGCTCACAGCCAACGATTTCAACAAGTACGGCGGCGACATCGTCTGCCGCGTCAGCGACCGCGAAACCGGGCGCGAGGTTGCACGGGCGAAGCTGGGTTTCGTGTTTTTCGACTACACGGGACGCAAAGTCGCGCCGGTTCCTCCGCGTTTCCTGGAGCGCGTAAGCGCCGCCTGAAGCGGCACGCCGGATTCAGCCCGGATCGAGGCGCAGGATCCGCCCCTCCGTCTCGTCGAGGAGGTAGAGCCTGCCGTCCGGCCCCTGGCGCACATCGCGGATGCGGCTACCCAGCTCCGTCAGCAGGCGCTCCTCGCGGACGAATTTTTCGCCGTCCAGTTCGATCCGCACGAGGAGTTGACCGCGCAGGGCGCCGACGAAGAGGCTGCCCTTCCACTTCGGAAACACGTCGCCCGTATAGAACGTCATTCCCGAGGGCGCGATCGACGGGATCCAGTACCTGACCGGCGGCACGACGTCGGCCCGTTGCGTCCCATCCCCGATGCTGAATCCGGTGACGTATTCCTTGCCGTACGTGATCACCGGCCAGCCGTAATTGGCTCCGCCACGGACGACATTGACCTCGTCACCGCCCTGGGGTCCGTGCTCATGAGCCCACAGCTTGCCCGTGACGGGGTGCAGCGCCACGCCCTGCACGTTGCGGTGGCCGTAGGACCAGATTTCGGGCAATGCGCCGGTCTTGCCGACAAATGGGTTGTCGGGCGGGATGGCGCCGTCGGGCCGGATGCGGACGATCTTGCCGAGATGACTGCCCAGGTCCTGAGCGCTGTCGCGATAGGCGTGGCGGTCGCCCAGCGTGACGAAGAGCTTGCCGTCGCGGTCGAACACGAGTCGCGACCCCCAGTGATTGCGGCCGTCCGGATCGTCGCGCTGGGCGAACACGACCTCGACGTTCTGCAGGCTGCGGGAGGATTCGTCCAGCCGCGCCCGCGCAACGGCGGTGCGGGCACCTTTCTGGGTCGGCTGCGCGAAGGACAGCCAGATGAGGCGGTCGCGAGCGAAATCGGGCCCGACGACGACGTCGAGCAACCCGCCCTGCCCGCTCGCATGGACGCGCGGAACATTCTGGATCGGTGCCGACAGCTTGCCGTCCGGCGTCACGACGCGCAGCCGTCCGGCGCGCTCGGTGACGAGCATGTTTCCGTCGGGCAGAAAGGCGAGCGACCAGGGGGTTTCGAGCCCGCGCGCGACCTCGGTGACGCGGACCGGCCCGGCCTCGCTACGGACCACCGTTTGCGCGCATGTCGCGGGCGACAGCCAAAGGGTAGAGACCATCAGCACCGAACCAATGCAGCGTGCAAGGCGTGCGTTGCAGCCCGAACCATCGACGCCTGGCGTGGCGTGAAGCGATGAGAACCACCTCATGGAGCCCCCTTCCCATTCGAACAATTGGTTATTGGCCTGGTACGAGCCCGGATAGCGATTTGACGGGCATCAATGAGACGACGGCAGCCTTGCTGAGATCCTTGGAACATGACCGAAGTTGCCGGATGGCGCGCCCCGGCGCAAGCCACCCGGCAAATGCCGCCAACACACGAAAGGATAAGAGGTCTCGAATGCGGTTTCCGGAATTTTTTACCGACGTGCGTCGGATCGAAGTGCGCGACCCGCTGGCGGCCTTTCTCGGCGCGAGCGAGGGCGGCGTGATCGCGTACGGGTACGAGGATGCGGTGAAGCTCGCCGGCCATTCCTGCCCCACCGTCGCGTCGGCATACATGGTCTGCGTGCATGCACTGCAGGCACTCTATCCGGATCAACTGCCCGAGCGTGGCGGCGTCAGGGTCGCGTTCCGCGGACGCGTCGACGAGGGCGTCACGGGGGTGATCGCGAGCGTCGTCACGTTGCTGACCGGTGCCGCGCACGACGGCGGGTTCAAGGGGCTGGGGGGCCGCTTCGTGCGCCGCGGCCTGCTGGACTTCGCCGCTGAGCTGCCTCTGGCGATGCGCTTTACGCGCCTGGACACGGGGGCGGCCGTCGACGCGCAAACGGACCTGTCGTCGGTGCCGGCCGACCCGGAAATGCCCGAACTGCTGGGGCGCTGCCTGCATGCGCCGGGCGATAGCGAACTCGCGGCGCGCTTCGGACGCCTCTGGCAGGACAGGGTGCGCCGGATCCTGCTCGAGCATTGCGACGACCCGGCGGTATTCAGCATCAGGCCGGTCGCGTGATTCCGCTGCCGGCGGACGAAGCGGAGCGTTTTCGACGCCGGATATGCTAGCCTCGGGGTCATTGCCCCGACCGTTTCCGCCGATGGACACCCCCGCGTTGCCCGAACTGCTTGTCGTCTGCCTGTGCGCCGAATGGTGCGGTACGTGCCGCGAATACCGCGCCGGATTCGAGGCGCTCGCGGCGAAATGGCCGCAGGCTGCTTTCCATTGGGTGGATGTGGAGGACGATGCCGACGTGGCGGGCGACCTCGACATCGAGAACTTCCCCACGCTGCTGATCCAGCGCGGCGATCTGGTGCAGTTCTTCGGCACGATGCTGCCGCAGCACGTATTCCTGCAACGCACGCTGGAAACCCTGGCCGCCCTCGGCGATGACGAGGCGCGTGCGTATGCCTTCGCCAATGACGAGCGGCGAGGCTGGCAGCAGGAGTGCAATCTTCGCCCGGCGCTCGAGACGCATCTCGCACGCAAGGCGGCCTGAACCCCTCCTCCCGTTTCACCGCCATGGCCGTCCAGCCCGCCGACCGCAAGCGCTGCGTTTCGTGCAAACGCTGGGGCGGCGCGCGCAAGCCCGGAGCGAATCCGGGCGAGGTCGAGTACGAGGACGATGCCCGCGGACCGTGCAACGAGGGGCCGTGGCACGGCACCCTGCGCAGTCCCCGCAATGCCTGCGGACAGTGGGTCATGTGGGCGGAACTGAAGCTCCCCGACGCCTGAGCGCAACGCCGAAAAGATCGGCAAATCCTGATATTGCAGTGCAGCTTGCATTCCGTTGCGCGGGCGGGTAGTTTTCGCGCCGCTCCGTATAACGTATACGATCTTACACAAGACCCTCCACGGCTATGCCACTCGAACAACTCGCAGTCCCGCGCGTCTTGCGTCTCTCGGCGTCCGACCAGATTGCCGGTTCGCTGCGCGATGCGATTGTCAGTGGGCACCTCGCGACCGGTGTGGTGCTTCGCCAGGATGAGATCGCGGCCCGATTCCATGTCAGCAAGATCCCGGTGCGCGAAGCACTGAAGCGGCTGGAGGCGGAGGGCTTGGTACGCTTCACGAAGAACCGTGGTGCCGTGGTGGCCGGCCTGTCGCCGGCCGAAATCCTCGAATACATGGACATCCGCGCGATGCTCGAAGCACGCGCCGCCGGGCTCGCAGCAGCCCGCATCAGCGACGAACGCCTGAACGAAGCTCGCCAGAAGCTGGCCGAGTTCGGCGCGTCGCAAGACCCCGGACGCTGGGGCGAACTGAACTGGCTGTTCCATTCGACGCTTTACGCCGACGCCGACCGGCCCATCCTGCTGGCCGAGATCCGCGCGCTCTACGACAAGCTGGAGCGCTACGTGCGCGCGCTGCTGGCGATGACGGCGCAGACCGAGATGCCCAAGACGCAGAGCGAGCACAGCGCGATCCTCGATGCGTTCGCAAGGCGCGACCCCGACGCTGCGGCGTCCCTGACGCGGGCCCATGTGCTCGATGCGGGGGCGTCGCTCGTGCAGTACCTGAAAGACCACAGACACCACGGAGGAAACACATGAAGAAGACCCTGATTGCGACCGCCTTCCTCGCGCTCGGCGCGCAGGCGCAGCTCGCCCACGCCGACCTGACGGTGGCGATCGCGGGCCCGATGACCGGCCAGTACGCCTCGGCCGGCGACCAGATCCGCCGCGGTGCGGAGATGGCGATCGCCGACATCAATGCCAAGGGCGGCGTGCTCGGGCAGAAGCTGAAGCTGGAAGTCGGCGACGACGCCTGCGACCCGAAGCAGGCGGTCTCGGTCGCGAACACGATGGTCAACAAGAAGATCGTGTTCATGCACGGCCACTGGTGCTCGAGCTCGACGATCCCGGCGTCGGAAGTGTATGTCGAGGCCGACATCCCGATGGCGACCGTGTCGACCAACCCGCAGGTCACCGAGCGCGGGCTGAAGAACATCTTCCGCATCATGGGTCGTGACGACCAGCAGGGCTTGGTCGCCGGCAGCTACATCGCCGACAAGTTCAAGGGCAAGAAGGCCGCCGTGCTCGACGACAAGAGCGCCTACGGCAAGGGCCTGGCCGACGAGATGGCCAAGGCGATGACCGCCAAGGGCCTGAAGCCGACGCTGCGCGAGTCGATCACTGCGGGCGAGAAGGATTACTCGGGGATCGTGACCAAGCTCAAGCAGGCCGGCATCGAAGTGCTGGCCTACGGCGGCTATCACACCGAAGTCGCCCTGATCCTGCGCCAGGCGCAGCAGGCCGGCCTGAAGCTGACCGTGATGGGCGGCGACACGATGACCAACTCGGAGCTCGTCACCGCTGCCGGCGCCAACTCCGACAACGTGATGTTCACGTTCTCGCCCGATCCGCGCAAGAACCCGGATGCGGCGCCGATCGTGAAACGCTTCCGCGACGCCAAGGTGGAGCCCGAAGGCTACGTGATGTACGCCTACGCGGCGATGCAGCTCTTCGCCGACGCCGCGACCCAGGCCAAAAGCACCAAGTTCGCCGACCTGGAGAAGACGATGCGCGGTAACACCTTCAAGACTGTGATCGGCGAACTCGCCTTCGACGCCAAGGGCGACCAGAAGCAGCCCGGCTTCGTCGTGTACCAGTGGAAGGGCGGCCAGTACGACTACGCCGCCAAGTAATCCTTCTTTGGTTTAGTCACCGGCCGGGCGATCCGCCCGGCCAACGCGCCGCCGGTCCACAAGGCCGGCGGCGCACTCTCACGGGATGACGCCCCGCGCGGTCCGCCGATCGGGCCAGCGGACGCCGCTCGCGAGAAACACACACAAAACGAGAAAGGAGACTGCTGTGGCATACGCACTGCAACAGCTCATCAATGGCCTGACGCTGGGGGCCGTGTACGGCCTGATCGCGATCGGCTACACGATGGTGTACGGCATCATCGGCATGATCAACTTCGCCCACGGCGACATCTTCATGGTGAGCGCGTTCATCGCGGTCACCGCCTTCACGCTGCTCGCGGCCTTCGACATCACGTCGCTGCCGCTGGCAATCACCGCAGTACTGATCACCGCAATCTTCTTCACGTCGGCCTACGGTTGGGCGGTCGAGCGCATGGCCTACCGGCCGCTGCGCGGCTCGACGCGCCTCGCCCCGCTGATCTCCGCGATCGGCATGTCGATCTTCCTGCAGAACATGGTGCAGCTCACCCAGGGGGCGCGCGTGAAGCCGATCCCGCCGGTGCTCGAAGGCGGTATCGAGATCTGGCAATCCGGCGGCTTTACGGTCCAGATCTCTTGGACGCAGATCATGATCGTGCTCGTCACCATCGTGCTGATGGTGGCCTTCACGTACCTGATCACGCAGACCGCCTTCGGGCGCCAGCAGCGCGCGTGCGAGCAGGACAGCACGATGACGGCGCTGCTGGGCATCAACGTCGACCGCACGATCTCGGCGACCTTCATGCTCGGCGCGGCCCTTGCGGCAGTCGCGGGCGTGATGGTGACGGTGTACTACGGCGTGGTGGACTTCTTCATCGGCTTCGTCGCGGGCATCAAGGCCTTCACCGCCGCAGTGCTGGGCGGGATCGGATCGCTGCCGGGCGCGATGCTGGGCGGGCTGATCATCGGCCTGATCGAAGCGTTCTGGGCAGCTTATCTGTCGCCCGAGTACAAGGACGTCGCGACCTTCTCGATCCTGATCCTGGTGCTGATGTTCCGCCCGAGCGGGCTGCTCGGCCGTCCCGAAGTGGAGAAGGTCTGATGAGCGCCGTGATCATCGCGCGCCACGCGCGCACGCCCGCCGAACGCTTCAAGGACGCGGCCTGGGTGGCGTTCGTCGCGCTGCTGCTGGGCATTCCGATGGTCGGCCTGACGACCGTCGACCAGGGCGGCGCCCTGACCGTCCAGACCCGCTTCGGCATGCTCGGGGCCTTCGTCGGAGCCTCCTTCGTCGGCCGTTTCATCTTCCGCTGGGTCATGGATCAGGTGCGCAACCGTCGCGCGGCGAAACCGGTGGTCGCGAAGATCGACCGCACGCCGCAGGCGATCAAGGTGATCGGGTGGGCCGTGCTGGGCGCGTCGATCGCATTGCCGATTGCCTTCTCCGAAAATCGCTACGTGATCGACACGGCGACCACGGTGCTGATCTACGTGATGCTCGGCTGGGGCCTGAACGTGGTCGTTGGACTGGCCGGCCTGCTCGACCTCGGCTACGTCGCATTCTATGCGGTCGGCGCCTACACCTACGCCCTGCTCTTTTCGCATTTCGGCTGGACCTTCTGGGAGGCCTTGCCGGCGGCAGGCGCAATGGCCGCGACCTTCGGCATCCTGCTCGGCTACCCGATCCTGCGCCTGCGCGGCGACTATCTGGCGATCGTGACGCTGGGCTTCGGCGAGATCATCCGTGTGATCCTGGTGAACTGGACGGAGCTCTCGAACGGACCCAACGGCATCGGATCGATCCCGCGCCCGACGCTGTTCGGCCTGCCCTTCGATCGCAACCCGGCGGAAGGCACGCAGAGCTTCGCGACCTTCTTCGGGCTCGAGTTCTCGGGCATGCACCGCATCATCTTCCTGTACTACCTGATCCTGGTGCTGGCGCTGCTGACCAACGTCTTCGTGTCGCGCCTGCGCAAGCTGCCGGTCGGGCGTGCATGGGAAGCGCTGCGCGAGGACGAGATCGCGTGCAAGGCGATGGGCATGAACGTGACCAACGTGAAGCTCTCGGCCTTCGCGATCGGTGCGATGCTGGGCGGCTTCGCCGGTGTGTTCTTCGCTGCGCGCCAGGGCTTCATCTCGCCGGAAAGCTTCACCTTTACCGAGTCGGCGACGATCCTCGCAATCGTGGTGTTGGGCGGCATGGGCAGCCAGCTGGGCGTGGTGCTCGCCGCGCTGGTGCTGGTGCTGCTGCCGGAGTTGGGGCGCAATTTCTCCGAATACCGCATGCTGCTGTTCGGCACGGCGATGGTGCTGATCATGGTTTGGAAACCGAGCGGGCTGTTGTCCTCGCGCGAACCGACGATCCGTCTCAACAAGGCGGCCGCCGCGGGAGGTCAGTCATGAGCACCGCTACCCTGCTCTCGGTCGAGAACCTGACGATGCGTTTCGGCGGCCTGACGGCGATCGACGATCTGTCGGTGTCGGTCCCGGCGGGCAAGATCACCGCGATCATCGGCCCCAACGGCGCCGGCAAGACGACCTTTTTCAACTGCCTGACCGGTTTCTACAAGCCGACCACCGGCAGCGTGCGCCTCGTGCATCCGAAGAAGGGCGAGATGCGCCTGGAGTCGATGACCGGGCATCGCGTCGCACGCGATGCGCAGGTCGTGCGCACCTTCCAGAACATCCGCCTGTTCCCGAAGATGACGGTGCTGGAGAACCTGATCGTCGCGCAGCACAACTTCCTGCAGAAAGCCTCGGGATTCTCGATCGGCGGCATCTTCCGCCTGCCGCGCTACCGCAAGGCCGAGGCCGAGGCATTGAAGACGGCCGCGCACTGGCTCGAACGGCTCGGCCTGACCGATATCGCCGACGTCGCCGCGGGTGACCTGCCCTACGGCACGCAGCGGCGCATCGAGATCGCGCGTGCGCTGTGCGTCGATCCGGTGCTGCTGTGTCTGGACGAGCCGGCTGCGGGCCTGAACCCGCGCGAATCGGCGGAGCTCAACACGCTGCTGCTGTCGCTGTGCCGCGAGGAAGGCATCGCGATCCTGCTGATCGAGCACGACATGAGCGTCGTGATGAACGTGTCGGACCACATCTGCGTGCTGAACTACGGGCGCAAGATCGCCGAAGGCACGCCGGAGGAAATCCGCAACGACCCGCAAGTCATCAAGGCCTATCTCGGCGAGGATGACGACGAAACCGCATCCGGGGGGATCGCCGCATGATGCTGCACATGGAGGGCGTGCACGCCCATTACGGCCATATTCACGCGCTGCGCGGTGTCGATGTGACGGTCCAGGTCGGCGAGATCGTCACGCTGATCGGCGCCAACGGTGCGGGCAAGTCGACGCTGATGATGAGCCTGTTCGGCAAGCCGGGCGCCTCGTCGGGGCGCATCGTGTTCGACGGCGAGGACATCACGCGCGTGCCGAGCCACCTGATCTCGCGCCGCGGCATCGCGATCGTGCCGGAAGGGCGTCGCATCTTCCCGCGCATGACGGTGATGGAGAATCTGCTGATGGGCACGGCCTTCGCCGACCCGGCGAACTTCAACGCCGACATCAAGCGGGTGTACGCGATGTTTCCGATCCTCGAGGAGCGGGCATCGCAGCGCGCCGGCACACTGTCGGGCGGCGAACAGCAGATGCTGGCGATCGGCCGCGCGCTGATGAGCCGGCCCAAGCTGCTGCTGCTCGACGAGCCGTCGCTGGGCCTCGCGCCGATCTACATCAAGCGCATCTTCCAGATCATCCGCGAACTCAACACCGAGCACGGCATGACGGTGCTACTGGTCGAGCAGAACGCCCACCATGCGCTGCGCTGCGCCCATCGCGGCTACGTGCTGCAGCACGGCGAGATCGTGCTCGCGGGCACGGGCCAGGAGCTGCTCGCGAGCCCCGAAGTGCGCGCGGCCTACCTCGAGGGCGGGCATTGACGGGACAAACTGCCGCCCCGCCGCGCTGGATGCCCTTTGTCGTGCTGGGCATCGGGCTGCTGGCGATCTCCTTCGGTGCGATCTTCGCGCGCCTGGCGCAGGCCGAAGGGGTGCCCTCGCTCGCCGTGGCGAGCTGGCGGCTTGGGCTGGCAGCGCTCGTCGTGACGCCGATTGCGCTGCTGCAGTCGGGGAACGTGCTCGCAAGGCTGAACCGTCACCAGGGGCTGCTCGCCCTGGCGGCGGGTTTCTTTCTTGCGCTGCACTTCGGCACCTGGATCACCTCGCTGGAATACACCTCGGTCGCTTCCAGTACGGCGCTGGTGACCACCAACCCGCTGTGGATCGGCCTGGCGTCCTTCGTGCTGTTTCGCGAGCGCCCCAGCCGCATGATGCTGGGCGGCATCGCGCTGTCCTTCGGCGGGAGCCTGCTGATCTTCTGGAGCGACAGCCAGAACGCCGGCGCCGGGGCGAACCCGATGCTCGGCAACCTGCTGGCGCTGGTCGGGTCGTGGTGCTTCTCGGCCTACCTGCTGATCGGCCGCCGCTTGCGGGCGGGGCTGCCGCTGCCCGCCTATGTGTGGCTTGCGTACGGCACCGCCGCGCTGTTCCTGGTCGCCGCAAGCAGCAGCAGCGGGGCCCCGCTCAGCGGCTTCAGCGTCACCGCGTGGGCGGTGCTGGCCGGCATGGCGCTCGGGCCGCAACTGCTCGGACACACCGCCTACAACTGGTCGCTGCGCCACGTCTCGGCGACCTTCGTCGCGGTGGTCACGCTCGGCGAGCCCGTCGGCAGCGCGGCGATGGCCTTCATCTTCTTTGGCGAGGGTTTCGCGCCGCTGCAGTTCGGCGGCTTCGCGCTGCTCCTTGCGGGGATCTATCTGGCGGCGCGCGGCGAGAAATCCTGATCGCCGCGCGGCAGCTCAACCCCTGAGCCAGCCGCGCTTCAGCGCATAGCTCGCGAGCCCCGCCGCCGTCTCGATGCCGAGCTTGCGGCGCAGGTTCAGGCGATGCGTCTCGACAGTGCGCACGCTGACGTCCAGCTTCTGCGCGATGCGCTTGTTGCTGTCGCCCTGGGCGACGAAGATCAGCACTTCCCGTTCCCGCTCCGTCAGGGCCGTCGCGTCGTCCGCCTGTGTCGACAGCGCCGCGGTCAGGGCGCTGCTGAAGTAGACACCGCCGGCGGCGACCGCCCGGATCGCCGCGATGATCTCGGCCGAGGGCGCATCCTTGAGCACATAGCCGCGCGCGCCCGCACGCATCGCCGACATCACGTAGCCTTGGCTGTCGTACATGCTTAGGATCAGCACACGCAGCTCCGGGCGCCGTTGCGCGAGCGCCGTGGTCAGTTCGATGCCGTTGATGTCGGGAAGGCCAACATCGACCAGCGCGAGGTCCGGGCGCAGGGTTTCCGCGCCGGTCAGGGCCTGCTCGCCGTTGGCCGCCTCGCCGACGATGTCGATCTCCGGGATGTCGCCCAGCCGCGCGCGCAGGCCGTCGCGGACGAGCTGGTGGTCGTCGACGAGCAGCAGGCGAATCCGCGTGCCGGGATCGGTGGTATCGCTCATGTCAGGTTTCCTTTCTTCGCATTCGGGCACGGCAGCAGCGCACTGAGCTCGGTATGGCCGGGCACGGAGCTGACCGCAAGCTTCCCGCCATGATGCTCGATGCGCTCGCGCATGTTGCGCAGGCCGATTCCGCCGCTGCGCGGGTGATCGATGCGGGAGGTGTCGAAGCCGCGCCCGTCGTCGGCGATCACGAGGCGGACTGCCCCGCCCCCGGACGCAAGGGCGATGCGGACGTGATGGGCGACGGCGTGACGTTCGATGTTCGTCAATGCTTCCTGCGCGATGCGATACAGCGTCGTCGCGCCTGCCTCGTCGGCGAGCAGATCGACCTTGCCGATGTCGGCGTCGACCACGATGCCGGTGCGCAGGTGGAACTCGTCTAGGAGTTGCCGCAGGGCGGCGGACAGCCCGAGGTTGTCGAGCAGCGAAGGGCGGAGGTTGTGCGAGATGCTGCGGATCTCGCCGATCGCCACGCCAAGTCCTTCGAGCCCCTTGGTGATGTGCTCCGCCACGTCGTCACGCCCCGCAAGCGCGCGCTCCTTGGCGAGTTCGAGGTGGAACTTGACCGACACCAGCAACTGGCTGAGGCCGTCGTGCAGGTCGCGTGCGACGCGCGTGCGCTCCTCCTCGTGCGAGGTCACGATGCGCTGCGCGAGCGCCTTCAGCCGGCGGTCGGCGAGCTGGTGTTCGCTGATGTTCAGCGCCATGCCGCCGGCGAACACGATAAGCGCCGCGACGATCCCCACGACCGTGAAGCCCACGACGGTTGCCGCGATGCGTGACGACATCCGGTCGCGCAGCTTGCTGCGGATGCTCTCGACGTCGTCGAGGTAGATGCCGGTCCCGAGCACCCAGCCCCAGCGATCGAGCTTCACCACATAGCCCAGCTTGTCGGTTTCCTTGCCCGTCGAGGGTTTGTTCCACTTGTACTGGAGAAACCCGTCGCCGGACGCCGTCGCGGCGATCAGGCGCTGGATGACGGGGAGTCCCTCGGAATCCTGCTTGTCCCACAGATTGCGGCCGACAAGCTCGGACTGGCGCGGATGCACGATGTTGAGGCCGGTGACGTCGTAGGCGAAGAAGTAACCGTCGTCGCCGTAGTTCATCTCGCTGAGGATGCGCTTTGCCTCCGCCTTGGTCACCTCGTCGTCGCGCCCCGACGAATACAGGTGGTCGATGGAGGTTTGCGCGAGCTGGACGTAGTGCTGCAGCTCGGCACGTTTCGCCGCGAGCATCGCCTCGTTCAGCACGCTTTCCTGCTGCCGCTCGAGGTCGCGCGCCTGCATCGCGACGAGGATCGCGATCGCGGCCACCGCCGCAATGAGCGGCAGGACAGCCAGGACGATGACTTTGTGCTTGAGTCGCAAGCCTTCCTCTCCCCCGTTGCCTGCTCGCGATTGTAGAGCCGCGTGGCAGTCCCCCGGCATGTCTGCGTAGTACTACGCAGACCCGGAAAGTAGTAGTGCGAATGGTCCGCGGAGCGCCGTTCCGCGACATTAATGTGTGATCCCCGGCACACGGGTGCCGGGACCCGGAACCAGATCCGGTAAGACCAGAGCCTGATTCAACGGCCTATCCGGAGAGAGGAGGAGTATAGATGGCCACGCTGTCGAGACACGCGCTGTGGGCGCTTGTCGGCATCTTCGGCGCTTTCGCGCTCGCATATATCGCACTCAATCGCGGTGAAACGATCAACGCCCTGTGGATCGTGGTCGCCGCGGTTTCCGTTTACCTCATCGCGTATCGCTACTACAGCCTGTTCATCGCGAAACGGGTGATGTCGCTGGATCCCGACCGCAGTACCCCGGCCTGCCGCAACAACGATGGCCTCGACTACGTGCCGACCAACAAGTACGTGCTGTTCGGCCACCATTTCGCCGCCATCGCCGGCGCCGGCCCGCTGGTCGGCCCGCTGGTCGGCCCGGTGCTTGCGGCGCAGATGGGCTACCTGCCGGGCATGTTGTGGATCCTGGCTGGCGTCGTGCTGGCCGGCGCAGTGCAGGATTTCATGGTGCTATTCGTGTCCACGCGCCGCGACGGCCGCTCGCTCGGCGACCTGATCAAGTCCGAACTCGGGCCGATTCCCGGCGTGATCGCGCTGTTCGGCACCTTCATGATCATGGTGATCATCCTCGCGGTGCTCGCGCTGATCGTCGTGAAGGCGCTGGCCGAAAGCCCGTGGGGCACCTTCACCGTCGCCGCGACGATCCCGATCGCGATCTTCATGGGCATCTACGCGCGCTACATCCGCCCGGGGCGTATCGGCGAGATCTCGGTGATCGGCTTCGTGCTGCTGATCTGGGCCATTGTGGGCGGCGGCAAGATCGCTGCCGATCCCGCGCTGGCGGCGCTGTTCACCTT
The DNA here is from genome assembly GCF_001190925.1 of Azoarcus sp. CIB. Lineage (NCBI taxonomy): Bacteria > Pseudomonadati > Pseudomonadota > Betaproteobacteria > Rhodocyclales > Zoogloeaceae > Azoarcus > Azoarcus sp. CIB. The sequence goes on along the minus strand of NZ_CP011072.1, from coordinate 1,787,966 downwards.
CACCGGCACGCAACTTACCTGGTTGCTGATCGGCTACGGCTTCGTCGCCTCCGTGCTCCCCGTGTGGCTGCTGCTCGCGCCGCGCGACTACCTGTCGACCTTCCTCAAGATAGGCGCGATCCTCGCGCTCGCGGTCGGCATCCTGTTCGTCGCGCCCGACCTCGAAATGCCGGCGGTCACGCGCTTCATCGACGGCACCGGCCCCGCCTGGTCGGGCAGCCTGTTCCCCTTCCTCTTCATCACCATCGCCTGCGGCGCCGTATCCGGCTTCCATGCGCTGATTTCTTCCGGCACCACCCCGAAGATGATCGAGAACGAGTCGCACATGCCCCTGATCGGCTATGGCGGCATGCTCATGGAATCGTTCGTCGCGATCATGGCGCTGGTTGCCGCATCCATCATCGACCCGGGCGTGTATTTCGCGATGAACAGCCCGCTCGCCGTGCTCGGGCCGACGGCCGAAAGCGCTGCGCAAGTGATCTCGAGCTGGGGCTTCGTGGTAACGCCGGAAACGCTCACCGGCACCGCGGCCGCGGTCGGCGAGAACACGATCATCGCGCGTGCCGGCGGCGCGCCGACCCTTGCGGTAGGCATGGCGCAGATCTTCTCGAAGATGTTCGGCGGCACCGCGATGATGGGCTTCTGGTACCACTTCGCGATCCTGTTCGAGGCGCTCTTCATCCTCACCGCAGTCGATGCCGGTACGCGTGCGGGTCGCTTCATGCTGCAGGACCTGCTCGGCACCTTCGTCCCCGCGATGAAGCGCACCGACTCCTGGGCCGGCAACGCGATCGCCACCGCGCTGTGCGTCACTGCGTGGGGCTACTTCCTCTACCAGGGCGTGGTCGATCCGCTGGGCGGCATCAATACCTTGTGGCCGCTGTTCGGCATCGCCAACCAGATGCTCGCCGCCGTCGCGCTGATCCTCTGCACGGTCGTGCTGTTCAAGATGAAGCGCGAGCGTTTCGCGTGGGTGACGGTCCTGCCGATGGTGTGGCTGCTCGCCTGCACGCTGACCGCCGGCTGGCAGAAAGTGTTCGACGCCAACCCGAAGATCGGCTTCCTCGCCCAGTCGTCGCGCTATCAGGACGCCCTTGCCCGCGGCGACCTGCTCGCACCGGCGAAGTCGCTGGACCAGATGCACCAGATCATCCTCAACAACCAGATCGATGCCGGACTGACCGCGTTCTTCATGCTCGTCGTCCTGAGCATCCTGGTGTTCGGCGCACGCACCTGCTACCAGGCCTACCGCGTGGCGCATCCGACTACGCAGGAAGTCGGCGCACCGGGCACGTCCTCGCAGGGCGCCGCGGCGTAAGCCCGTGTTCAACGACCTCTCCAAGCTCGGCAAGTATCTCGGGCAGGCCGCCCGCCTGATGGTAGGCCTGCCTGACTACGATACCTACGTCGCGCACATGAAGGCGACGCACCCCGACCGGCCGGTGATGAGCTACGAGGAATTCTTCCGCGAGCGTCAGGAAGCGCGCTACGGCGGCGGCACCGGCCGCTGCTGTTGAGGAACCGTCAAGAAACCGGAACGGAACAAGGATCGAGCATGCAACACCCCAACCCCAACCCTTCCTCTGTCCCGATTCCGGTCACGGTCCTCACCGGTTTTCTCGGCGCCGGCAAGACGACGCTGCTGAACCGCATCCTGACGACGGCCCACGGGCACCGCATCGCGGTCATCGAAAACGAGTTCGGGCCGGTCAACATCGACAGCGAGCTGCTCGTGCAGCAAAGCGCGGAAGTCGTCGAGATGACCAACGGCTGCCTGTGCTGCACTGTGCGCGGCGACTTGGCGAAGAACCTCGTCGACCTGAAGGCGCGCCGCGACAGCGGCGAGCTCGCCTTCGACCGCATCGTCATCGAAACCACCGGCCTCGCCGATCCCGGGCCGGTGATCCAGACCTTCTTCGCCGAACCCGAGCTCGCCGAGGCCTACCTCCTCGACGCAGTGCTCACGGTGGTCGATGCCGTCCACGCCCCGCGTCAGCTCGCCGAACACCCCGTCCTGCTGAAACAAATCGGTTTCGCCGACCGCCTGCTCGTATCCAAGAGCGAGGGCGTCGCAGCCGATGTGCTCGACGCACTGCTCGACCGGCTCGCGCGCATCAACCCGCGAGCGCCGATCCGCCAACTCGTAACCGGCGAACTCGATGTCGGCTTCCTGCTCGATATCCGCGGCTTCAACCTCAACGAAAACCTGCTCGCCGACGAAGCCCCCGCGACACCGCGCTTCCGCCCGGTCGCGGAGGCAGGAGCGATTTTTGGCGCTGCGGCGCACAGCGACGAGATCGGCTCGCTGCTGCTCGAACACGCCGGCGACGTCGACCTCGACCGCATCGGCACCTTCGTGCAGGGACTCCTCGACCGCCACGGCGACGACCTGCTCCGCTACAAGGGCGTGCTCGCGATTCCCGGCCAGGCGAGCCGGCTGGTGTTCCAGGGCGTGCACCGTCTCGCCGGCTTCGACTACGGCACGGACTGGAATGACGACACGCGGCGCTCGCGCATCGTCGTGATCGGCCGCCGGCTGCAGGCGGACGAACTACGTGCCGGCTTTGCGGAGTGCGTGATCGCCCCCTGTTAGGGTGTTGATCGTGTTCCGAAATCCACGACCGTCGGCCGCCGCACTTCCCAGTCGGCGATCCAGTCCGGTATCTGTTCGGGCGGCATTGCCTTGGCGATGAACCAACCCTGCGCCAGTTCGCAATCGCTGTCGCGCAGGAAGTCCCAGTCCTCCCTGTCCTCCACCCCTTCCGCGACCGTCTTCATGCCGAGCTGGCGAGCCATCCCAAGGCTCGCCTCCAGAATCGCGCGCAGCGAGGCATCGCGCCAGGCGCCATGCACGAAACCGCGGTCGACCTTGAGTTCGCTGAACGGAATGTCGCGCACCTGGGCGAGCGAGGAGTGTCCGGTGCCGAAGTCGTCGATCGACAATCCGATGCGCTTGAGCCGCAGGCGCGTTAGCACTTCCAGCGGCGCCAGCGGATCTTTCATCAGGCGGCTCTCCGTAACCTCCAGCAACAGGCCGCTTGCCGCAATACCGGCCTCGCCAAGCGCGCGCTCGACGAAATCCGGGAAGTCCAACGACACCAGATTATCCATCGACACGTTGACCGCCACCTGCAGCGGGAAGCCGTCGTCGCTCCATGCGCGCGCATGACGCAAGGCCGTGCGCAACACCGACCGCGTGAGTTCGTTGATCAGTCCGCTCTCTTCGGCGAGCGGAATGAACTGATCGGGAAAGATCAGTCCGTCCTCCGGGTGCCGCCAGCGCACCAGGGTCTCGAACCCGGCGACCGCGCCCGAAGGGAGCTCGACCTTGGGCTGGTAGTGATTGACCAGCTCGCCGTCGGCAATCGCACGCCGCAAACGCTCAGCGGAGTAAGTCTTGCGTTCGTTACGCCCCTGGGCGGGACTGTGAGCGACGTCGCCATCGAGGAACTGCTTCAGGCTGTCGATCGGCACCGGCTTGTTGAGCGCACCGAGCACCTTCAGCTTGTGCGCCCGGGCGAGCTTCGCCGCGGTCTGCACGAGCCGCTCGTCCTCGCCGCTGACCAGTACCAGACCGCCCGCATAACCCGCACGCACCAGGTGCCGGACGAACTCGACGCCGTCCATCTCCGGCATCTGCAGGTCGCAGAAGATCAGATCGGGACTTTCACCCGGACGCTCGAGCAGCGCCAAGGCCTCCTGCGCGCTCGCACACGGCTGCGCGTGTTCGACCCCCAGTCGCCCGAGCTGATGCATGAGGAGCTTCCGCGCGAACGGTTCGTCATCGATCACGAGTATCTTCATTGCTTACCCCCGATCACGGAAATCGGTTCGTTCAACAGCCTCGCGATAGCGGATTCGGTCGCGCCGACCGTAGCGTCGAATTGGCTCATCTCCCGCTCCAGCGCGTCCGAATCTGCCGCCCGCACCGCGCTTTCGATGCGGTTGCACAGGTCCCCGAGGGCCAGTGCGCCCACCGCACGCGACGAAGATTTGAGCTTGTGCGAGCTGGCGGCGACCGCGCTGCTGTCCCGTGCGGCAGATGCCGCCCGCGCTTCCGCTGCGAGGCTCCTTGTGGAGGTCAGATAGTCGCACAGGAACTCGCGAATGACGACCGGATCATCCCCCACCAGTCCGCTCAGGACGGACACATCGAAGATCGGCAACGCCGAAGCCGAGGTGTCCGGTGCGGGCTCAGGCACGCCCGTTTCCCCCTTCCCGACCGCCGCGCCCTGCCGCGGGAGCCATCGCTCGAGATGTGCGCCGAGCACATCGAGCCGAACCGGCTTGGTCAGATACTCGTCCATCCCCGCTTCGAGCGCCCGCCGCGATTCGCCCTGCAGGGCGTTTGCCGTAAGCGCCACGATCGGTATGCGCGTCGCCCCCCCTTCGGCCTTGCGGATCGCTTCCGTAAGTCCATAGCCGTCCATGTTCGGCATGTGCAGATCCGTCAGGATCAGCGCATAGCCGCCACGCTGCCACATCCGCAGGGCTTCGGCCCCGTCGTCGGCAAACTCCGCGGCGTGACCGAGCAGTGCGAGTTGTTCGAGAATCACCTTCTTGTTGATCTCGTCGTCGTCGGCAACGAGGATCAGGCGACCCTGCCGGCGCGCCTCGTCGATGCTCGGCGCACGCTTGGTTGCCTGCACGGTGCTTTCAGCGGCTCCTGCGTGGAAGATCTCGGGCGACGCACGCCCCGCAGCGACCGCGACGGCCCGCAGCAGCGACTGCCGGCGCAACGCATTGCCGTCGAGCATGACCGTGTCGGGGCCCGTGATGCGCGGACGCCGGCGCCGGCCGCGCGTGATCCTCACGCGGGCAGCGCCGCTCGCGATGGCAGGCGTTCCGCTGCCTCCACTCCGCCGTTCGCCGCCAAACTCGATCAGGACCACCGGTGCTGCCAACCCCGCCGCGATCACGCCGGCCGCAGCTTCGTCGTCCGCCGGGAATACGCTTGCCCCCGCGTGCTCAAGGTACACGCGCAGATCCTCGGTGTTGAATTCGGGGCTATCGACGACGACGCAATTCACGCTGCCTAGCTCGGGCACGGTCCGCACCGGCTGTTCGTCCGACTGCACGAAGGGGATTGTCACGGTAAACGTCGACCCCGCTCCGGGTTCGCTGCGAACCTCGATCTCGCCCTGCATCAGGGTCACGAGTCGCCTGCAGATCGCAAGTCCGAGGCCGGTTCCACCGAATCGGCGCGTCGTGGAAGTTTCCGCCTGGGTGAAGGGGGTGAACAGCTCCTCCACCTTTTCTGGCTCGATGCCGATACCGTTGTCCGCGATCGCGACCGCGAGTCGCAAGGGCGTGGTACTGGCGACGGTTACGCGGACCGACACTCGCCCGCGCACGTGCGGACGACCGGCCGAGAACTTGATCGCGTTGCCCACCAGGTTGTAGAGGACCTGCCGCAGCCGCACCTCGTCGGCCTGCACGCGCTCGGGCACCTGCGGCGCCACGAACACCGACAGGTCGACATGGCGCCGAGCCGCCACCGGAAGAAGTGAACCGGCCACGCCTTCGACGAGATCCGCGATGGATACCGCCCCGATGTCGAGTTCCAGCCGGCCGGCCTCGATCTTCGAGAAATCGAGGATGTCGTCGATGATGCGCAGGAGCGTCGAGGAGGATTCGCGGATCGTCCCGACGAGATCGGCCTGATGTTCCGGCAGGCCACTGCGCGCCAGCACTTCGATCAACCCGACCACCCCGTTCATCGGCGTGCGGATCTCGTGGCTCATCGCCGCCAGGAAGGCCGACTTCGCGCGGCTTGCCTGCTCCGCGTCTTCCCGCGCATGCGTCAGAGCCGCGATCAATGCCTTGCGCTCGCCGATGTCCCGCAGCGTGCCGATGAAGAACTGATCGTCGTGCATGCGGTACTCTGCAACGCTCAGCTCCAGTGCGATCGGATGGCCGAGCTTGTGTCTCCCCTCCACTTCGCGGGTCGTGCCGATGATGTGCCTCTCGCCAGTCATCAGGTAGCGCGCCAGGTAATCATCGTGCTGCTCCCGATGCGGCGAAGCCATCAGCAGCGAAACGTTGCGTCCGACGACTTCATCGCGCGGGTAACCGAACACCGCTTCGACAGCCGCGTTCGCCCCCTGGACGATCCCTCGCGCATCGATGGTCACGACGCACTCGATCAGATTGTCCAGCGCCGCGCGGATCTCCTCCTCCTTCGCGCCGAGGGCATCCAGCGCCGCCTCGCGCTCGCCGACGCGACGGCTCAATTCGGCGTTGAGTTCGCGCAGTTGCTGGGCTCTTTCGTGTCGTTGCGTGCAGTCGTGCGCCGTCACCAGCATCAAGCCGTCCGGTAGCGGCAAAGCTGTCCACTCCAGCCAGCGCCACGTACCGTCCTTGCAGCGATAGCGATTCTCGAAGCCGATCGTCGTGCGGCCATGGGCAACGGAGTCCAGCTCGGAGAGCGTCGCCTCGAGGTCGTCGGGATGGACCAGGTCGAGGAAGGGCCGCGACAGGATTTCCTCCTCGCTCCAGCCGAGCGTGCGGCTGAAGGCCGGATTCACGCGCTTGAAGTAACCGTCGACGCCCCCAATCCCGAGCAGGTCAAGAGACAGATCGAAGATTCGGTCACGCTCGTCTTCCGCGGCCAGGCGGGCGTCCAATGCACGCTTGAGATCTGCCGTCCGCTCCGCCACTTCCGCTTCGATGGCCGCCGTATGCCCTGCGTTGCTCAGCGATACATAGGCTACGAGGAGGGCCGCCAGAACCGAAAAGACCTGATAGATCCGCTCCTCGAGACGATGGCCTATGACTGCCGCCGACCCGTCAGGCGCCATTTCCAGACTCAGTGTGCGTCCGCCGAATTCGATGGACCTGCGCATGGCCGGCTTTGCACCGGAAGGCATCTCGTCGAGCAAGGTCTGCACGGTGCCGCCGGCCGTCATGTCCGACACGCGGAAACCGATATTCCGGGCGCGTGCCGCCGCGGCCAGAGGAACGAACAGTTGCTCGACGTCGAAAACCCCCACGACATGGCCCAGCAGATCGTGAGTGCCTGCGCGCCCCGCACCGATCCATGACGCACGCGCGATACCCCGCACGGGATGAAAAACGAGCAACGACATGTGCTTCGTGCGCAACAATGGCACTACGCGGACCAGGTGGGACGTGCCGCTTTCGCGCGCGTGCTCCATCTCGACGCGTCTATGCGGATCGTGGCCGTGGTCGAGTCCCAGGACCGCACGCCCCTCTTCCTGCGGTGCGCTATACAAAATCGGAAAATATTCCGCCCGGTTCGAGACGCGTTGCGGAGTGCCGTCGCTGCCGGGTTCGAAGATGTAAAAGCCGCGCGAACCTTCGGCGCGTACGGCCCGCTCGAAGCGCTCGCGCTCCTCATCCAGCACGCGCGGCGCCCAGTCGATCGACATCACCGCCGGATGACGGGTGATCCATCCCGTGAACGTAGTGAACTCGGCTCCGCTCAGGACCTCGCTCGAATTGATGAAGTGCTCGACCCCTTCGAGCGGGGCGATGATGCCCGGCAGGGGAAAGAATCCGACCTCGAATACCTCGTCCATCAATCTTGATATTTCTGCGCCCTTGCGGCTTTCCGCCAGCCGGGCGACACCGAAGCTTCCGGCCGAAAGCAGTGTGATCACGAGCAGCAGCAGAATGGAAAACCTTGCTTTGCCCCGCATGCGTACCCACTGCGGATGAACGCCCGGCCACGCGAGCAGCATCAGGGGGGCAAACAGCAACACCCCCAGCGTGTCGCCCGCCCACCATGCCAGCCACTCCCCACCGGCCTCTGCCGAAGCAATGCGTCCGAATCCCAGCCGGGTGCCGACGGCGATACTCGCCGCCACCAGACAGACGCCCGGTCCCGCCAGCAGCAGGAAACGCGCAAGATCGCGGGTCCGTGCACGAGATATCGGCGTGAGCAGAAAGCGCTTGGTCAACCAGTAACCGAGCAGCGCTTGGGCGGTCGCCCCGGTTGCGACGAAGGCAGGGACGATGGCGCCTGCTGCCATACCGCCGGACTGCAAGGTGAATACGAATGTGCCCAGCCACACTCCGGGCCAGCAACGCACGCCCCAGCCGAGCAAGGCCGCGAGCGCGACGCCGGCCGCGGGCCAAACGGGCGACGCATAGCCTGATGACTGTGTCAGCGCGCGCGCCAACAGGCCAGCCGCGACATACATCGCCGCGACGACGATGATCCTGAGCCACACGGCCGCAGGCCCCGCGGCACCGGCAGGAGCCGTCTGCCCTGCCGGACTTTCGGCAATCCCGGCCAGCGAATTCGAACCTAAGGAAGCGGGGCCGCGTTGCAAACCGGAATCGGCCATCGGGACGCACCTCGCGCATCGGGGCGAACGGGGATACGAAATGTCGCCGTTATTTGCTTTGGGGCGATCTTATCACCCCCTTGGCATCCAAGGGCGATATTCCCCACTCGTTGCCGCACCGCCCCGGTGCTTGCGCTCCGGCAATCCGCGTTCCGTCCGCGAGGGTGAGGGATACGGTCACCGCCCCCTTACAGCGTCTTGTGCGTGCCGTCGCAATAGGGTTGGTTGCCGGTGTGCTTGCAGCCGCACAGATAGGCCGTGCCCGTCTCCTGCGCCGTGAAGTTCACCGGCAGGAACGGACCGCCCTTGTGCGATCCGTCGCAGAACGGCTGGTTCTTGCTGTTGCCGCAGCGGCACCAGTAATAGCTCTTGCCGGCTTCCAGCTCGACGGCATAGGGCGCCTTCTGCGCGATGGTCGGTTCCGGCTCGGTCATGACGTCTCTCCTGAAGTGAAGCGGGCCCGCCGCCGGGCCTGCGCCTTCCCCACTCTAGACGACCGCAGTGACGCTCGGCCAGTCCACCACCTCTCAGTAATGCGGCGGAATTTCCTCGCGCAGGTCGCGCCGCTCGCCGGGCGCCCCGGAGGAGATCTGGCGGTGCAGTTCAAGCACCTGCTTTTGCAGGCGGTCGATCAGCTGCTGCTGGCGGAACACCGTCATGTTGAGTTCGTCGATTGCGTCCTCGGCGAGTGCGAGCTTGCTTTCGATGCGGTCGAGGCGGCCTTCCATCACGCCTCCTCCGCCACCACGGTCACGTCGCCGAGGATGGACGTGGCCACCGCCTCGGCAACGCGGATGCCGTCGACCCCCGCCGAGAGAATTCCGCCAGCATATCCCGCACCCTCGCCCGCCGGGAACAAACCCTTCACGTTGAGGCTCTGGCAGTCCCCGCCACGCGTGATGCGCAGCGGCGACGAGGTGCGCGTCTCGACCCCGGTGAGCACCGCATCGCGCATCGAGAAACCCTTGATCTGGCGCTCGAAGGCCGGCAGCGCCTCGCGTACCGCGGCGATCGCGTAGTCGGGCAGGCTCGTGGACAGGTCGCCCAGCTTCACCCCCGGCTTGTACGACGGCTCGACCGAACCGAGCACGCTGGACGGCTGCCCCTTGACGAAGTCGCCGACGAGCTGGCCCGGCGCGATGTAGTCGCCGCCACCCAGCTCGTAGGCGCGCGATTCCCAGTGACGCTGGAACGCAATGCCCGCAAGCGGGCCGCCCGGATAATCGTCCGGCGTGATGCCGACGACGATGCCGGCGTTGGCGTTGCGCTCGTTGCGCGAATACTGGCTCATGCCGTTGGTGACGACGCGGTTCGGCTCGGACGTCGCCGCGACGACCGTTCCGCCCGGACACATGCAGAAGCTGTACACGGAGCGGCCGTTCTTCGCGTGATGGACGAGCTTGTAGTCGGCCGCGCCCAGCACCGGATGTCCGGCGTTGGGGCCGAAGCGCGCGTTGTCGATCAGCGACTGGGGATGTTCGACGCGGAAGCCGACCGAGAACGGCTTGGCCTCCATGTACACGCCGCGCTCGTGCAGCATCTCGAAGGTGTCGCGCGCGCTGTGGCCGAGCGCGAGGATGACGTGATCCGAGCGGATTTCCTCACCGTTCGCGAGCACGACGCCGCGCAGGTGCCCGTCCTCGATCCGCACGTCTGCCACGCGCTGCTGGAAGCGGATCTCGCCGCCCAGCGCGATGATGTCCGCGCGCATGTTCTCGACCATGCCGACGAGGCGGAAGGTGCCGATGTGCGGCTTGCTCACGTACAGGATCTCTTCCGGCGCACCGGCCTTCACGAACTCGGTCAGCACCTTGCGCCCGTAGTGCTTCGGGTCCTTGATCTGGCTGTAGAGCTTGCCGTCCGAAAAAGTACCTGCCCCGCCTTCGCCGAACTGCACGTTCGACTCGGGGTCGAGCACGCCCTTCCGCCACAGACCCCAGGTGTCCTTGGTGCGCTCGCGCACCGCCTTGCCGCGCTCCAGCACGATGGGGCGGAAGCCCATCTGCGCGAGGATCAGCGCCGCGAAGATGCCGCACGGGCCGAAGCCGACGACCACCGGCCGATGGGCGAGCTGCTCCGGCGCCTTGCCGACGAAGCGGTAATTGGTATCGGGGGTGCGGACCACGTTGCGGTCGCCGGCGAACTTCGCCAGCACTGCGTCCTCGTTCGCGAGCTGCACGTCGATCGTGTAGCTGAGCGTGATCGCACTCACCTTGCGCGCGTCGTAGCTGCGCTTGAACACAGTGAACTCGCCCAGTTCGGCGGGCTGGATGCCCAGGCGGGCAACGATGGCGTCCCTCAGGGCGCCCTCGGGGTGATCGAGGGGCAGCCTGAGTTCGTTGATTCGCAGCATGGTGATTCCGGTCGCAGGTTCTCGGGGACGTGCCGAGCACGTCGAAGGCCGCGATTTTAAACGGGATTGCCTGCCGTCACTGTGTTTTCGGGCCCCCGCGCGGCCATTACCTTGAGCACCACGACCAGAACCGTTCCGACGGTCATCACCCCCGCCGCCATGTACAGGCCATCCGCGTAGCTGCCGCCGCGCGCCGCGAGCGTGCCGGTGACTGCCGGCCCGGCGATCTGCGCGATGCCGTAGGCAATGGTCATCTTTCCCATCATCTTCGCCGGCCGGGTCGGATAGTAGCGGCCGGCCATCGTGAGGACGAGGCTCACCGCGCCGATGAAGTTGCCGCCGAAAAGGGTCGCCCCGAGGATGGCCGGGATCAGGCCGCCCGCCAGCGGTAGCAGGATGCCCACGATCTGCAGCACGAACGACAGCAGCAGCGAATTCAGGTAACCGACCCGGCGCGCGATGAAGTCCCACACGATGCACGCCGGTACGGCGGACAGCCCGAGCACGAGGAACACGAGCGGGCCCCGCCCACCCAGGCCGGGTAGCTTGTCGATGATCGCGACGATGAAGGTCGCGCTGACGACGTAGCCGACGCCTGCGCAGAAATACGCCGCCATGAACACGCGCAGGAAGCCCGCCCCCGGCGGGTTGTCCTCCATCTTCTGTCCGCCGACCGTGAGGGACGTACTGTCGGGCGGGGGCAGCCAACGCCACGCGGGAATCAGCAGCAGCACGCCCAGCGCGCTGAACACGAACCACTGCGTGCGCCAGTCCAGCCAGTGCGTCATCAGCGCCACAGCGGCCGCACAGCCCGCGATGCCGAGGCCGATGCCGGTGAAGTGGATTCCCAGCTCGGAGCGGTGCTGGTGGCGGATGAGCCAGTTCAGGATCAACCCGGTCCCCAGCAGCATCCCCCCGGCGGTGCTCAGACCAGCAAGGAAGCGGGACACCGACCACCAGAACACATCCGTCGTGAGGCCCATCGCCACCGTGGTGATCACGGCGACGACCAGCGCGATACGGTAGAGGCGGTCCTTGAGCACGAGGTCGCTGGTCATCGAGGCGATCAGCGCGCCGCTGAGATAGCCCGCGTAGTTCCACGCTGCCAGCCAGCCGCCGTCGGCCACTCCGAGGCCCGCCTGCTGCTGCATCAGCGGCAACAGGGGGGTGTAGGCGAAACGTGCAACGCCCATCACCAGGATCAGGCTCAGGATGCCGGCACTCAGGACCTTCAGTCGTTGTTTTTGTGATTCGCTCATCGTCGGGGCCGTGGTGTGCGGATCAATACGCTACGGTATGGGTACGCATCGCGCAAGTGCAACATATGCGCACATAAGCGCGACTGATTCCCTGCGCATATGCCCGCGCAGCGAAATGGCGCACGGCATTGTGTTCCTCCCCCTTCAAAGGGGGCGGAACAGGGGTTTCGGCGAGCACTGCTCGTCGCCTGTGGAGCGGCGAGGCGCAGCCGAGACTACTGGTTAGGAGGGGGATGGGTTTCCGTCCCGCCTGCTTAACCCATCCCCACCCCAACCCTCCCCTTGAAGGGGAGGGAGCAACCGTGCGCCGCCGGTTCGCCTATCTATACTGGGATCTCGACCCCGAACAACAAAGGAGACCGCGATGTCCGCCCACACCTACAAACTCGTCGAAATCGTCGGTTCGTCCCCGGACAGCGTCGATGCCGCGATCCGCAACGCCATCGAGACCGCCGGCAAGACGATCCGTCATCTCGACTGGTTCGAGGCGACCGAGATCCGCGGCCACATCACCGACGGCAAGGTCGCGCACTACCAGGTCAAGCTGAAGGTGGGGTTCCGGCTCGAGGACTGACACCGCGGCCGGCTTCGAGCATCGCGCGGCGGCTTTCGGGCGTCTCGAGGCTGATGCGCCCGAGGGCGCCGCTGCGGTAGTCGGTCAGGAAGATCTGCGCGGCCTTTTCCAGGTCTGGCGCGCCGCCCTTGAGGCGGCAACCGCGCCGCGCCGCGACGATCTCGACCACGCCAACGCCATCGAGCGCCTCCATGCGTTCGGGGGCGACGCCGTAGCGCGTCGCGACCAGATCCGGGTAGCGCTCCACCAGCACGTCACCGAGGAAGGCGGCGACCTCCTCGTCGATCACCGCGTTGCGGCCGATCGCGTGGCTCGCCGCGAGCATGAAGCCGTCCGAATCGTGGTCGATCTTCGGCCACATCAGGCCCGGCGTGTCGGTGATCGTCATGTGCGAGCCGAGATCGAAGGTCTGCTGCGACTTCGTGACCGCCGGCTCGTCGCCGACCGCAGCGACGCGCCGCTTGAGCAGCGCGTTCATCAGTGTGGATTTGCCCACGTTCGGGATGCCCATGATCATGATGCGCAAGGGCTTCGTGCCGTCGGTGCGGTGCGGCGCCAGCGCCTGGCACAGCCCGGGCACGCGCGCGACATCGCCCGGCTTCTTGCACGACAGCGCCACCGCCTTCACGCCGGCCTGCGCGTTGAAGAAGTCCAACCAGGCGCGGGTCGTGACGGGATCCGCGAGGTCGGCCTTATTGAGCAGCTTGAGGCACGGACGCTGCCGGAACAGGCGCAATTCGCGGATCATCGGGTTGCTGCTCGCCTCGGGGATGCGGGCGTCGAGCACCTCGATCACGACGTCGGTCATTGCCATGGTCTCGGCCGCCTTCTTGCGCGCCGAGGTCATGTGACCGGGAAACCACTGGATGGACATCTGGACAGTAAGTGTTGGACAAGGCGCGCATTATCGCCTCCTTCGGCCTGCTATTGGGGCAAAATGGCGCCCTTTCGAGGGGTAGTGCATGAATCGTGACGAAGTGATCGCGGCCACGCGCCAGTGGATCGAAAAAGCGGTGATCGGGCTCAACCTGTGCCCCTTCGCCAAGTCGGTGTATGTGAAGAACCAGGTGCGCATCGTCGTCAGCGAGGCGAAGCATGTGGACGCCTTCCTCGAGGACCTCGACCGCGAGCTCGAATTTCTCGCCGCCGCTGACCCGCAGGACGTCGACACGACCCTGCTCATCCATCCCACCCTGTTTCCCGATTTCCTCGACTTCAACGAGATCGCCGGCATCGCGGAGGAAGCGGTCATCGAGCACGAGCTCGAAGGCATCCTGCAGGTGGCGAGCTTCCATCCGCGCTTCCAATTCGAGGACACCGCCGAGGACGATATCGCGAACTTCACCAACCGCTCGCCCTTCCCCACCCTGCACCTGCTGCGCGAGGAGAGCATCGAGCGCGCCGTTGCGGCCTACCCGGAAGCCGAGGCGATCTACGACCGCAACATCGAGACGGTGACAAAGCTCGGGCTCGACGGCTGGAAGTCGCTCGGCATTCCCGGAATGCAGGACGAGAAGAAGTGAGCAGCACGCGCCACAAGCCTGCGGCGGCCCGGCCCGCACTCCCCGCCGCACCGGCTGCGATTCCCGATGTCCGGCCGGGACAGTCGATCGAGCTCCTCAAGGAGCTCCACATCCTCACCCGCGACGGCAAGCTCAACCAGGACAGCCGGCGCAAGCTGAAGCAGGTGTACCACCTCTACAACTTCATCGAGCCCCTGCTCGACGAAGTCATGAGCGCGCGTGGGGACCTCACGCTCGCCGACCATGGCGCCGGCAAGTCCTACCTCGGCTTCATCCTGTACGACCTGTTCCTGAAGTCGCGCGAGGGTGGCAAAACCGGTGGCCACATCTACGGCATCGAGACCCGCGAGGAGCTCGTCGCGAAGTCGCGCGAACTCGCGGACCGGCTCGGCTTCGAGCGCATGAGCTTCCTGAACCTCTCGGTCGAGGAATCGATCCGCTCGGCCGAGCTGCCCGAGCACATCGACATCGTCACGGCGCTGCACGCCTGCAATACCGCCACCGACGACGCCATCCGCTTCGCGCTCGAGAAGCGTGCGCGCTTCATCGTGCTGGTGCCCTGCTGCCAGGCCGAAGTCGCGGCCACGCTGCGCAAGCACAAGAACGAATCCTTCGGCCGCACCCCGCTGTCCGAGCTGTGGCGCCACCCGATCCACACGCGCGAATTCGGCAGCCAGCTCACCAACGTGCTGCGCTGCCTGCTGCTCGAGTCGCACGGCTACCAGCTCACGGTCACGGAACTTGTCGGCTGGGAACATTCGATGAAGAACGAACTCATCATCGCCCGCGCCACCGGCCAGCGCCGCGGCAACGCGCGCGAGCGGCTGGAGAGCATCCTCGCCGAACTGAACCTGCAAGACCTGCGCGAGCGTTTCGTCTACTGAGCCGCACACGGGGCGTCAAACTTGATCACGGTGAAGTACGCACCGGTTGTGCGCTGGTAGGCTGTTGGTTCACAAACAGACCGCGGGTCCCCCCATGTCCGATGTTCCCTTCCCCGTCCTGGTCGCCGCCGTCTTCCTGTTCGGCACCCTCGCCATTCTCCACGTGTTCATGCGGCAGCAAGAGGCACAGCGCAACCTGCCCGAACGCGACCAATACCTCGCCTCGCACGGCCTCGATTCGGTCGTGTGCGCACACTGCCGCTCGATAGACACCCGCGAGTTCGGAATCAACGATTCCGGCGACGACCGTCGCGTCGTCGCCTGCTCGCAATGTGACAAGCCCCTTTTCCGCTACACGCGGGGAACGCCCGGCTCGCTCCAGAACGATTCCGCATAGGGACGGGTCAACGCGGCATCTGCTCCCGGAGGCCGATCATGGAACTCGCATCCCTGACTTCCTCGCTGCTGGCCTCGCTCGGCGTCGCGAAGGAGCGCTTCGACGGCGGCGAGCTTGCCGTCCATAGCCCGATCGACGGCAGCCTGATCGGCCGGGTCGGAGCCGCCGACAAGGCCGCGACGGAGGCGGCCATTGCGCGCGCGCATGACGCCTTCCTCGCCTGGCGCAGCGTGCCCGCTCCGCGGCGCGGCGAACTCGTGCGGCGCTTCGGCAACCTGCTGCGTGATCACAAGACCGACCTCGGCACGCTCGTCACGATCGAAACCGGCAAGATCCGCCAGGAAGGGCTCGGCGAAGTGCAGGAGATGATCGACATCTGCGACTTCGCCTGTGGCCTCTCGCGGCAGCTGTACGGTCTCACGATCGCCAGCGAGCGGCCGGGCCACCGCATGATGGAGCAATGGCACCCGGCCGGAGTGGTCGCCGTCGTGTCGGCCTTCAATTTCCCTGTCGCGGTATGGGCATGGAATGCGATGCTGGCGTGGGTGTGTGGCGACAGCGTGGTGTGGAAGCCATCGGAACGCACGCCCCTCACCGCGCTCGCCTGCAGGGCCCTGTTCGAGCGCGCATGCCGCGGCGTGAGCGAGGCCCCGGCGGGCCTGCTCGAAGTCGTGACCGGTGGCCGCGAGCACGCGGCTCTGCTCGCGGACGACCGCCGCATAGTGGTCTTTTCCGCGACCGGCTCCTGCGGCATGGGGCGCGCACTGGCGCCGCGCGTCGCAGCGCGCCTGGGACGCTCCATCCTCGAGCTGGGCGGGAACAATGCCGCCATCGTGTGCCCCAGCGCCGATCTCGCGCTCACCGAACGCGCCATCCTCTTTGCCGCGGCGGGCACGGCCGGACAGCGCTGCACGACGCTGCGCCGCCTGATCGTGCATGAATCGATCGCCGACACGTTGCTCGAGCGGCTGCGCGCGGCCTGGCGCCGCATTCCCGTCGGCAGCCCCCTCGACACCTCAACCCTTGTCGGCCCGCTGATCGACACCGGCGCCGGGGCGGCGATGGATGCCGCCCTCGCCGAAGCAAAGGCAGCGGGCGGCAAGGTGTTCGGCGGCGAAACGGTGACGGTGCGCGGCTCCGAAGGCGGTTGCTACCGGCGCCCGGCGCTGGTCGAAATGCCCGCGCAGCACGACATCGTCCGCCGCGAGACCTTCGCCCCCATCCTTTACGCGATGCGCTATTCCACCCTCGACGAGGCGATCGCGTTGCACAACGACGTGCCCCAGGGGCTCGCGTCGTCGATCTTCACGCAGGATCTTGCCGAAGCCGAACGCTTCCTGTCCGCCGCGGGGAGCGACTGCGGAATCGCCAACGTCAATATCGGCCCCTCGGGTGCCGAAATCGGCGGAGCGTTCGGCGGCGAAAAGGACACCGGCGGCGGACGCGAATCGGGCTCGGACGCGTGGAAGGGCTACATGCGCCGCGCGACCTGCACGATCAACTATTCGGGCGCGCTGCCCCTCGCGCAGGGCATCCGCTTCGGGCTGGACGAAACCTGAGCCGGTCGGGCAGCCCTAGCTCGCAGGGGCCGCAGCGGATTCGCGCGTGACGAGGAGTTGGTCGATGCGGTAATTGTCGATGTCGACCACCTCGAACTTGTAGCCGCCGTAGCTCACCGAATCGGTGCGCTTGGGCACCTTCCGCAGGGCATACATCATGAAGCCGGCGAGGGTCTCGTAGTTCTCGCTACCTTCGAATTCGTCGATCTCCAGCGCGTGCATCACGTCCTCGATCGGCGTAATGCCGTCGATCAGCCACGAATCGGCGTCGCGCTTGACGATGAGCTCCTCCTGCAGCGTGCTTCCCAGTTCGCCCATCACCGTGTTCATGACGTCCTGCAGGCTCAGCAGGCCCACGATCAGGGCATATTCGTTAACAATCAGCGCGAAGTCCTCGCGCGCTGCGCGGAAGCGGTCCAGCGCTTCGAAAAGCGTGAGCGTGTCGGGAATGACGAGCACGCTGCGCACCATCGGGTCCGCGCGCAGCGAGAGTTTCTGCCCGGACAGGATGCGCGTGAAGATGTCCTTCAGGTCCACATAGCCGACCACCGTGTCGATCGTGTTCTCGCACACCGGGAACTTGCCGTGCGGCTGATCGGTGAGCTTCTTGCGGATGCCCTCCTCGGATTCGTTGAGCGTGAAGAAGACGATGTTCTCGCGGTTCGTCATCGCCGAGCCGACCGTCCGCGTATCGAGCTCGAACACGTTCATGATGAGCTCACGCTCCTGGTTTAGCAGGGTGCCAGTCAGGGCACCGGCCTCGGCCATCGCAACGATATCCGCCGAAGTGATGTCCTCCGCGCGCACGTTGGGCAGCTTGAACAGCGCGAACAGGCGGTTCGCGAGCCCGTCGAAGAGCCACACGGCCGGGGCGAACGCAATCAGGAACACCTGCATCGGCTTCACCACCGCGACCGCGACGCGCTCGGGCGCGACCATCCCCAGTCGACGCGGAATCAGGTCGGCGAAAAGGATGAACAGCGAGGTCACGACGATGAAGGACAGCACGAAGCTCAGCGTGTCGAGCATCGGTCCGTCATAGACGAGCGCGATCACGCCCGAAATCGCGGGCGACAGCGCCGATTCGCCGACGATGCCGCCCAGGATCGCGATGGCGTTCAGCCCGACCTGCACCACGGTGAAAAAATGGCCCGGGTTCTCCTGCAGCGCGAGCACCCGCGCCGCGGCCGCGTCGCCGCCCGCGGCCATCAGCCGCAGCTTGATCTTTCGCGACGCAGCGAGAGAAATCTCCGAAATCGAAAAGAACGCGCTCAAAGCGATGAGCGCGGCAATGACCAGCAACTGATTCGACAGACTCACGATAAAACTCCGCACTCCTCCGCAGCAGCCCCCCGCGGCCGCCATGCGCCGCCGCGTGCCTGCAGCCGACGCGGGGCTTTACCGAGTCAAAAGAGGATCTCGAAGCCGACGCCCAGCGCCCAGCCGCGCCGGTTCTCGTCCTTCGCATCGCCCTGCGGCCAGAAGTGTCCCAGGCTCACCTCGACGAGCGTCCAGTCCCGATACACCGGCTGCTTCCAGATCGCACGCACGCCGGTTTCGGACACATTGTCCGAACCCGCGGTCGCTCCGCCGATGAGGGCTTCCAGCGACAAGGTATGCTGGTCGCCGAAGTTCTTGAAGATACCCATACTGTTCGACCACGCCAAGCCGTCCGTCTCGTCCGAGATCGTTCCGGCAAGCTGCCAGCGAAACGCCAGGGTCCGGGTGAAGCCGTGACCGAAGCTCAGCGCGGTCGTCGAACCGACACCGTCCTTGCGGTTCCAGAAGAGCGTCTCGCGGAAGTCGATGCGGTTGCGCTCTCCCAGCGCCCAAGCCATCTTGTAGCGCGCCTGGGCATAAGGCTTGATGCCGCTGCGCAGACCCGCACGGAAGTCGATGTTGTCGCGCAACGCGTAGCCGACTCCGGCGAAAAAGGTCTGGTCCTCCCTGCGGTCCTCGGCAAGCAGCAGTTCGCGCCGGGTGAAGGGCTCGGGCTGGTCGATGAGGAGCTCCCGCTCGTTCTCCTGGCCGAAGAACAGATAGGTCTTTTCCTTCACGTTCGGCATGTCGAGCTTTGCACCGAAGCGGAAGCTCGCGTCCGGGCTCTCGTGCTGCCGGGTGAGGAACTTGAAGCCGATTCTGCCCGACACGCTCCCGCCCTGCTCGAACGGCCTGTCACCGAACCAGCTGTCGACGTGCCGTGCAACGCCCTCGGTGAAGCCGTGCACCATCACACGGCTGCGGTCGAGAATGGACGATCCGGATCCGGCCGGCTGCGGCGTGCCTGACACGTCCGCCCCCGCCGCCCACCCGCTCGCGAGATATCCGAGAAGCATGCAACCCGCCAGACTGCGCCTCATGACCGATCCCCCCTGCAGCAATCGGAAAGCCGACATCCCTGTCTAATCTACGGTGTCCGACCGAAAAAGGCGAATCTGCGACGACGAGCGGCGGGAACCCCGTCACGAATGCCACATGGTTTCCCGCCGTGGGCGATCAGCCGCGCGGCCCCATCAGGCGCTCCGGCTCGACGGACACCGTCTCGGTCCCGTCCGTGATCCACAGCTGCCCGTCCTGTATCGTGCATTGCAGGCGCATGCTGCGTGCGGTCAGCGCAGCGAGCGCCGGGGCGACGTCCCCGGGCAGGTTCAGCACGGTGAGGTTCGTCAGCCGCGTGAGTTTGTCGCGAATGCCGTTCCACCAGACGTCCGCCGCTCGCCCGTAGCTCATCACGACGACTTCGCGCGCGCGGCCGCAGGCCTTGCGGATCCATTTCTCGTCCGGCTGACCGACGTCGATCCAGCGCTCGACGAGGCCGGTCAGATCCTTCTGCCACAGGTCCGGTTCATCGTCGACGCACAAGCCCTTGGCAAAAGCGAGCGCGGGATCGGCGTACAGCGCAAACGCGAGGATACGCACCATCATCCGTTCGTCGGTCTCGGACGGATGGCGTGCGATCGTCAGGTTGTGGTCGCCGTAGTAGTTGCGGTCCATGTCGGCGACCACGAGCTCGACCTTGAAAATGGTTGCCTTGAGGGCCATGTCGTTCGATTCCCGCTGCGGCCTCAGGCCGCTGTTGATTGGTTGTGCCGCGCTTCAGTGCGTCGGGGTTCCGGCGGGGCGGCGCGCCTGCTGCCACGCGAGCACCGCATGCGTCGCATGCGCCATCACGCGGTCGCGGAACTGCGCTGGCAGCTCCTTCGACAAGGCACCGAACAGCGCCTCGTTCATCTCGCGCGCCAGCCCGTCGGCAGCCAGCCCTTTGGCCAGGCACTGGATCTGGATATGCGCGACCGCATCGGCCACCAGGCGCCAGCCGAGCACCGGCATCAGTTCCGTCAGCGCGAACATCATCCCGCCGAGCCGGGTCAGGATCGCCGTCGCCTGCTCGCGTTCGTCGCTCGCGATCATCGCGTGCCAGAGGGCGAGATGGATGCCGCGCCTGAGGTCGATCTTGAAGTCGATCGCGTCGCCCTCGCCTTCGGCGATCGCCGCGAACTGACGCTGAAAACGTGCTTCCTGCTCGGGGCCCAGCGCGGTGTGCAAGGCGCCGAGGAGTTCCGACAGGCCGGGGATCGCGACCAATCCGAACGCCTGGCTGTACGCGAGCCCCCACTGGTCCAGCCCCGAGACAAGCATCGCCAGGCGCAGTGCGCGGGCGTCGTCGTCGGCGGCCGCGCGGCTCCAGTTGCCGAGCGCCGCGGCAAGCGTCTCGACGCCGCGCGCACGGCCGGCATCATCCTCGTCCAGCGTCAGGCGGAACACCTGCGCAAAGCTGTCCTGCGCCATGCGCGCAGCGAGCTTCTGCACATCGACCGCCGCCAGGGCGGCGAGCGAGTCGACCGGGATCGTGTCGGCGGATACGTCTTGCGTCATGTCTGCGGTCCGGCAAAAGGGGCGTATTCTGAGCCCCGCGCAAGCGGACGGCAAATATCGTCCGACGCTGCTGCGGTCGGTCTTGTGCATTGCGCCATTCCTGACAGAATGTGCCCATCCTCCCGAACCCCGACGAACATGTCCGACCTGCCCTTCGAATCCCTGACCCCCGATCTCCTTCTCGACGCGCTCGAGAGTGTCGGGCTGCGTCCCGACGGTCGCATGCTGGCCCTGAACAGCTACGAGAACCGCGTCTATCAGGTCGGCATGGAGGACGCCCTGCCGCTGATCGTGAAGTTCTATCGCGCCGCGCGCTGGAGCGACGAAGCCATCGCCGAAGAACATGCTTTCGTCACCGAACTCGCCGCGCGGGAGATTCCCGTCATCGCTCCGCTCGCGATTGCAGGCGCCACGCTGCACCATTTCGCCGACCAGCGCTTCGCGGTCTTTCCGCGTGCTGGCGGCCGGGCTCCGGAGTTGTGCGATCCGGCGACGCTCGAATGGATGGGGCGCTTCATCGGCCGCATCCACGCCGTCGGCGCCTTGCAACCCTACCGGGAAAGGCCGACGCTGGATATCGCAACCTTCGGCGTCGAACCGAGACGCTACCTCCTCGACCACGACTTCATCCCCGCCGACCTGCTTGCGGCTTGGACGAGCACCGTGGACCAGGCGCTCGACGGGGTGCGACGCTGCTTCGAGCGCGCCGGCACCGTCGCGCACATCCGGCTGCATGGCGACTGCCACGCCGGCAACGTGCTATGGAGCGAGTCGGCCGCGGCCCCGGGGCCGCAGTTCGTCGACTTCGACGACACCCGCATGGGACCCGCCGTGCAGGATCTGTGGATGCTGCTGTCGGGTTCGCGCGAGGAGATGAGCCGGCAGCTCGGCGACGTGCTGGCCGGGTACGAGGACTTCCACGAGTTTTCCCCGCGCGAGCTGCATCTGGTGGAGGCGCTGCGCACGCTGCGCCTCATCCACTACTCGGCGTGGATCGCCCGTCGCTGGAACGACCCGGCCTTCCCGCTCGCCTTCCCATGGTTCAACACCCAGCGCTACTGGCAGGACCGGGTGCTGGAGCTGCGCGAGCAGGTGGCCGCGATGGACGAAGCG
Organism: Azoarcus sp. CIB; assembly: GCF_001190925.1. Classification (NCBI taxonomy): domain Bacteria; kingdom Pseudomonadati; phylum Pseudomonadota; class Betaproteobacteria; order Rhodocyclales; family Zoogloeaceae; genus Azoarcus; species Azoarcus sp. CIB. Next base: position 1,766,116 of record NZ_CP011072.1, on the reverse strand, counting down.
CCGCTCTGGTCGATTTGACCCCGCCCGTCAGGCTCGCCGCAGGAAGGAGGGCTCGCGCGACTTCGGCGGCTGTGCGGTGCCGGCGCGGAAGCTGTCGAGCGTGCGCCGCAGGTGCGCCGCGTCCTCGTCGCCGAAACCGCGTTTGAAGTCGGTGAGCACCAGCCGGGAACGGGTCAGCCAGTTGCCGGGCGCATCATCCACCGCGCACCACGACGCCGTCGACACGTCGGGCACGTGCTGCGCGAGCCACAGCATCGCCTCGCGTTCGCGCAAACCGTGCAGTTCGGCGCCGTTCTTGGGAATGACATGCGGCGTCGCGCCACACACCCGCGGACGGATGTCCTCGGCGAAGCGCCCGACCAGTTTGGACAGCGAAAACAGCATTCGCCAGTCCGAAGTGATGACGATGCGCGCTTCTTCATAGTCGCGCACGACCGCCTCGATGTGCGGCAGGCAGCGAAAATCCTCGACCTCGCCCCACGGGTGGGTGACGCCGTCGAAATCCATGAAGATGTAGCTATGCCGAGTCATTGATTGGTTACCGATAGAGTAACGGCGCGAAGGCGCACCGGATGCTAGAATGCTGCATTGCGCAAAATCTGGCAAGTAGCCTTTAAAAATGGCGAATTGCGGGTTTCACCTATTGCTAAAGACATAAGCGCAGCATCGTACTGCCGCAGTGCACCATTTCCGTTCCAGTTTTCCCGAGGATTCCCCATGAAACCGATCGTCAATCTCGAAGGCAAGGTCGGCCTGATCACAGGCATCGCCAACGAAAAATCCATTTCCACCGGCATCGCCGAAGCGTGTGCCGAGGCAGGTGCGAAGCTCATCATCACGTATCAGAACGACAAGACGCGCGCCTTCATCGAGCCCGTCGTCAATCGCCTCGGCGTCGAGGACGTGTATCTCCTGGACGTGACGCGCCCGGAAACCCTCGCCGACGTGCATGACAAGATCGCGGCGCGCCACGGCAAGCTCGACTTCGCAATCCACAGCATGGCCTTCGCCAAGCGCGACGACCTGCACGGCCGCGTAGTCGACACCTCGGCGGACGGCTTCGCGATGGCGATGGACGTGTCGACGCATTCCTTCGTGCGCCTCGCCAAGATGGTCGAGCCGCTGCTGGAGCGCGCCGGCGGCGGATCGCTCGTCACCATGACCTACCTCGGCAGCGAAAAGGTGATCCCCAACTACGGCGTGATGGGCCTGTGCAAGGCCGCGCTGGAAGCTGCGACCCGCTACATGGCGTTCGAACTCGGCAGCAAGAACATCCGCGTGAACGCCGTCTCCCCCGGCCCGCTGATGACGCGCGCCGCATCGGGCATCGCCGGCTTCGACGGCCTGATGGCGACCGCGGTCGAGCGCTCGCCGATGCACGCCCTCGTCACGCCGGAGGACATCGGCGCGCTGACGGCCTTCCTCGTCTCCGACGCCGGGCGGCTGGTCACCGGCGGGGTCCATTTTGTGGACGCCGGCTACAACATCATGGCCTGAGACGCGAGGCGGCGGTGATCGATCTCGCCGAAGCACGCGCCCGACTCGGTCGTATCGGACTCCGCCTGCCCGATCCGATCCCCCCTCATGCCCTGCTCGCGGGCTTGAGGGAAATCGGACGGGGCGAATACAGCATCGTGCTGCAACACCCCGATCCCGACCGGGTCTACAAAGTCGTCAGTTCGCCCGCCGACCTGTTCCTCTACACGGCCGACGACCGCCCGCGGGGTCCCCACTTCCCGGTGGTGTACGCACACCACGGCGCGATCGGGCGCGCAGCCTCCGGCTTCCCCTTCCATCTCCTCGAGATGGAGCGTCTCTACCCGCTGCAGGACGGAACCACGGCAGCCGATCAGGCCGCCCTGTTGATCGACGGCTACTGGTCGGCCTGCCTCGAACGTACGCAACTGGGTGGGGACATGGGCAGGATCGCGCTATACCATGTGAGCCTCGCGCCGCCCGCGATAAGCGAATCGCTGAAGCTCGCATTGAAGGCGCTGTCGGACTTCGTCGAGGAGTATCAGGTGCTGCCGGACATCCTCAACGCGGACAACATCATGATGCGCAGGGACGGCACGCTGGTATTCTCCGACCCGGTATTCATCGCCTGAGCGATTCCCCACCGTACAAAGGGCCACGATGAGCGACTTCGACGAGCACCACCCGCGCCACGCGCCGTGCACCGGCGTCGGCATACCGCGCAGCGGCGCATTCGACCCCGCGGCGTTCGAACGTGCGGTCAACGACCTCCTGGCCGCCTGCGGCATTGCCCCCGACACCACCCACATGGGCCGCACCGCCACGCGCGTGCGCGAACTGTGGCAACGGCGCCTGCTTGGCGGATACGAGCTCGACCCCGCCGAGGCACTGGGCGACGGCTTCCCCGACGAGCGCTCGGACATGGTCGTGATTCGCGGCATCGCCGTGCATGGCGTGTGCCCGCACCATCTCGTACCCTTCCGCGGCGTCGCGCATGTCGCCTACCTTCCCGGCGGACGCCTGCACGGCTTCGGGCGCATTGCCCGCCTGGTCGACGCCATCGGGCACCGCTTCACGTACCAGGAATGGATGACGCGCGACATCGCCGATGCCTTGCTCCAGCACGGCCATGCGCGGGGTGCGGCGTGCATCATCGAGGCGGAGCAGCTGTGCCTGCTGCTGGGCGAGGACCGGCGCGGCGACGAGCGCGTCGTCACGCAGGCCTTCGCCGGCGAATTCGAGACGCGCGAACACCTGCGCAGCGAGTTCCTGCACGCCGTCGCAGGGCGCGGCGCGCGCTGACCTCCCGCGTTTAGTGAAGCGTGAAGGTCGGCACCCCTTGCGCGCCGATCTCGAGCATCACGACCTCCTTGCCGCGCAGCGTCACCGAACCGTGCACGCGGTCGTTGCCCGAAACCGAGTACTCGAACTCATAGACGCGCTGCGGACACAGCCGCCCGTCCTCGTCGCGGACGAACCGGAACGAGCGGCTCGAGACGGTTTCGTCGAGGAACTGCACGCCTTCGCGACGGCATGCTGCCCTCGCCGCCTGAACGCCGATTTCGCGCGTCCTGGCCCCGTCCAGCCAGAACCAGCCACACAGGCACAGCAGCATCAGGGCCAGCAACTCGGCAAAACTTATCATCGGGGACTCCGCAAGACCGGATGCAGGCACCGGGTCGTCATTCGAGCTTCATACCGTCCATCACAGCAAAGAACAAACCGCCGAGCAGTGCGGACAATGGCACCGTCAGCAGCCACGCCGCGAAGATGCGCTGCAGCTGCGTGCGCGTGACCAGTTCCTTCCGATAAACCTCGCGCAATACCCTGCGCTCCCGCTTCGAGAAATTCGCCGGATCCGACTTCTGCTTCGAACGCGCCTTCAGCTCGGCGAGCAGCGCCTTCTTTTCCGGCACGCCGGCACGCTCGAAACGGCCGAGGAAAGCGTCCATCGCCGCCTGATCGCCTGCCGGATGTTGCGCCCTCATGTCCGCAACCATGCGCGCGTAGTTCCCCTTGAGGTACTCGCGCAGAAAGCCGACGCCGATCACTGCGCCGACCGCGATATGGGTCGTGCTTACCGGCAGGCCCAGCGCGCTGGCGGTAATCACCGTCACGGCCGACGACAGTGCCACACAGAAGGCGCGCATCTGGTCGAGTTCGGTGATCTCCTCGCCCAGCGTGTGGATCACCCGGGAGCCGAACAGCGCAAGCCCCACCACCAGGCCGAGAGCACCAGTCAACAACACCCAGAACGGTACCGGTGTCAGACGCGCGACGGGTCCGTCGAGGTGCGCGAGCGAATCGACGATCGACGCGAGCGGTCCCACAGCGTTCGCCACGTCGTTCGAGCCGTGCGCAAAGCACAGCAACGCGGCGGCGAAGATCAGTGGATGGTTGAACAGACGGTTCACGCCCGACTTGGTATTCGCGATGATGTAGTTCGGGTTCGACAGAGCACGCCGCACGTACAGGTACACGGCCCCCGCGGCGACAATGCCGCTGCCTGCCGCCACGGTGAAATCGGCCGCCCACAAACGCCCGAAGCCCTGCATCAGCAGGAAGGTCCAGAACGACCAAGCCATGAGCGCCACGAGCCCGGGCAGCATGCGCCGCGCCGCGGCGACCATGTCGACCTGATAGGTGATGATGCGTTTGATCAGGTAAAGAAACAGCGCCGCAAACAGTCCGGCCAGCACCGGCGAGATCACCCAGCTCGCGGCAATCGCACCGATGACCTTCCAGTTCACGACGTCCGGCCCCAGCGCTGCGACACCGGCCCCCAGCACCGCGCCGACGATCGAATGCGTCGTCGACACCGGCATGCCGAAAGCCGTCGCGACGTTGATCCAGAGTCCGCCGGCAAGGAGTGCGGCCATCATGACCCACACCATGGTCCAGGCGTCGCCGATATTCGCGGGATCGATGATGCCGCTGCGTATCGTGCGGATCACGTCGCCCCCCGCGATCAGGGCGCCCGCAGCCTCGAACACCACCGCCAGGCCGAGCGCGCCAGTGAGCGTCAGCGCCTGCGCGCCCACGGCAGGCCCGACGTTGTTCGCAACGTCGTTGGCGCCGATGTTCATGGCCATGTACGCACCGAGGACGGCGCCGACCACCACGAGCACCCCACCTTCGGAACCGCCCTTCAGCGCCGCATACAGCATCACGCCCACGACGAAGAACATGGTCGCCCCAAGGCGCAGCAGTTCGCCGTGCCCCTGGCGCGTGGCCTTGTCGATTTCGTCTATATGCTTGAGTTCCAACTTTCAGCCGACCACTATGCGAACGCGGAATTGTTCATTTTCGCAGAATCCTGCGGCGCCTCAGAGGCGATCGCATTTGTCCGACCGTCCGCGGGATTTGTCGACCGGATAGCGCTCGGCGTTGATGCGCATTTTCGTCCTCGCGGCGTCTGCCAGGTCGACACCGAGAACGTCGGCCAGGCGCACGAGGTACAGCAGCACGTCGGCCAGTTCCATCGCCACTTCCGCGCGTGCCGGCTCCGGCAATGCGGCGGACTCGTCGCCGCTCAGCCACTGGAAATGCTCGATCACCTCGCCGGCTTCGCCGGACAGGGCCATGGCCAGGTTCTTGGGCGTATGGAAGCGCTCCCAGTCGCGTTCGGCGGCAAACGCACGCAGCGCGTCGCGCAGCGCGTCGAGGCTGTCCTGCCCGCTCATTCGATGTGATGCTCCAGGTCGAAACCCGCGCCCTCGTCCTCACCGAGCGCGCGCACCAGCCACGGCATCACCGACTCGAGCGTCTGCGGCAACACCCACGGCGGATTGACGATGTAGAGGCCACTGCCGAACATCCCGATGCCGTCGCGCGTCGGTTTGCGCACCGCGAGCCGCACGTCGAGCCAGCTCTCTGCACCGAGGTCGGCCAGCCGCTCCGGCAGCTGCCGTGCTTCAGGGCGCGCAAGCATGGGGTACCACACCGCGTAAGTGCCGCCCGGAAAGCGCTTCATCGCGTCCGCGACGGTATCGACTACGCGGCGGTAATCCTCCTTCATCTCGTACGGCGGGTCGATCAGCGCCACGGCACGCCGCACCGCCGGCGGCAGAAGTCCGCGCAAACCGGCAAACCCGTCGGCCTTGCGGATCAGCACGCGATCCGTATCGCGCGCGAAGGTCTGTTCGAGCAGCGACACGTCGGCCGGATGCAGTTCGAACAGGCGCATGCGGTCCTGATCGCGCAGTTGCGTCATGGCCAGCGCGGGGGAGCCCGGGTAGAAGGTCAGGCGCCGGTGCGGATTGAACTGGGCGACCGCGTCGATGTAGGCGCGCAGCGCCTCCGGCAGATCGTCGCGCTCCCACAGGCGTCCGATCCCGCCCGAGAATTCAGCGGTCTTGCCGGCCTGTTCGCTGTCGAGCGCATAGCAACCCGCACCGGCATGCGTGTCGATGTACCACCACGGCTTGTCCTTGCGATTGAAATAGCGCAGCAGCTCGATCAGGACGAAGTGCTTGAGGACGTCGGCATGGTTGCCGGCATGGAAGGCGTGGCGGTAACTGAGCATGGAGGATGCGGAACGGAGTCAGGCGCCGAATGCTAACACTGCCTGCTATGATTGCGGGCCGCTGGCGCGCACCGCCGGCTCCAACGGAGACAAGAAAGATGGCGATTTACGCCCTGGGCGAACATACCCCGAACTTCGGCGACGGGTGCTGGGTAGCGGACAACGCCACGGTGATCGGGCGTGTGGCAGCCGGATCCAACGTGAGTGTCTGGTACAACGTCGTGATCCGCGGCGACAACGATCCGATCACGATCGGCGACAACACCAATGTCCAGGACGGCTCGGTCCTGCACACCGACGACGGCGTGCCGCTGAAGATCGGCTCCGGCGTCACCGTCGGGCACATGGTCATGCTGCACGGCTGCACGGTCGGCGACGACACGCTCATTGGCATCAACGCGGTCGTCCTGAATCATGCAGTGATCGGCAAGAACTGCATCATCGGCGCCAACGCGCTGATTCCGGAAGGCAAGGTCATCCCCGACCGCTCCCTGGTCGTCGGCTCACCGGGGCGCATCATCCGCGAGCTCACCGACGAGGACATCGCCGACCTGCGCCAGAATGCCCTGAACTATGTGCAGAACTCGCGCATGTACGCCGCCGAGTTGCGCCACATCACGCCCGACCTGCCCAAGCGCCGCGACTGAGCGGGCTGCAGCGGGGTCCTGCGACGCGCACGGGGAACGTCATGTTCCCCACGCACTTGTCAGAATGTCGCCGCCGGCGGGTGCCGCGCGAGCCAGATCACCGCACCGAGGATCACCGCTCCGCCCAGCACCTCATTGAGCTCGATCGCCTCGCCGAGGAAGATCGCCGCGAGCACGAAGGTGACGACCGGCTCGAGCGTCGACAGGCATGCGGCATCGGCCGCGCCCAGTTTCTGCAGTCCGACGAAGAAGCTGACCATCGCAATGACGGTGGACACCACGGCGATCAGCAGCACGGCGACCCAGCCCGTCGCCCCTTGCGGCCACGCGGCACCGGAAACCCCGAGCAGTCCACCAAACACCACGGCCGCGGCCATCATCACCACGGTCGCACTCGCCAGCGGCGCCTCCTGACTCATCACGCGGTTACCAACGAGGATATAGACGGAATAGATCAGGGCCGCGCTCACCCCGAGGATCACCCCCAGCGGCCGTCCGCTGAGCTCGCCGCCGATCGTCAGCGCCGTTCCCGCCAGCGCGGTCAGCACGGCCATCACCCGCCCCGTCGTGAGCCGTTGCCGCAGGAACACCGCGCCCAGCACCGTCACGAGGATCGGGTAGAGATACAGCAACAGGGCGACCAGGCCAGCCGAGGCGTAATTCAGCGCCTCGAAGAACGCGTACGACTGGGCGACGTACCCGATCCCGCCCATCGCGGCGAGAATCGCCGCATTCCGCGCGGAAGGCCAGCGGCGCCGGGTCGCCAGCATCACGACAGCCATGAGCACGGCGGAAATCACGAAGCGCAGGAACAGGACCGTCACGACGTCCGCACCGCTGTCGCGCGCAAAACGGGCAAAGATCGCCATCGCACCGAACGCCGATGCCGATACTGCGACGTAAGCCGCGCCGACGAAGCGCTCGTTATGCATCCGCCCTCTCCGACAAAAACCTCGAAGCTTGCCGAAGCCGCGGGACGCGGTCAATGAAGTTCGGCTATGCGCGGATGTTTCCGGGTGGTTCGCGCGTCAGTGCGCCTTGAACTGTGCCGAGATGCGTTCCGTAACTACGGCTACGTGTTCTATTCCTCAGGAAGCCGGAGGGCGGGACGGCGAAAGGCACCTAGCCCCGCCATCGCGCGTCCGCTGCCACGATGCACCCGGCTTCAGCGCGATTCCAACCAGCGGTCGCGCAACTCGCCGAGCGCCCGTTCGTCCAGGCCGGCACGCACCCGCAGGTAGTCCTGCATCGAACCATAGCGCTCGGTCACCGCATCGAGCGCCGAATTCAAATACTCCGGCCTCGCATCGAGGATCGCATCGACCATCTCTTCGGTGACGTGCCGCTCGGTGATGCGCTGGATGATCCGTGCCGTCGCGGCGCGACGCCCAGCGCATGCAGGATCACCGCGACGGTGAAGCCGGTGCGATCTTTCCCGACGACGCAGAGCACGAGCACCGGCACTTCGTCCTCGCGGAAAAGCCGGAACAGCGTCGCCAAGTGTGGCGCGAGCGCCTCGGGAAACTGGCGGTACATCTGCCTCATCATCGCCACCGCGCCTTCGGCACCGTGACCCGTGCGCAGCGGCTCGATCAGTTCGGGGTTGGAGCGCACATCACCGACGAGTTCGATCGGAATCTGCCTCATGCCCTGCTCCGGCAGACGGTTCGGAAACCGATTGCGCTCCGCAGCCGTACGCAAGTCGCACACCGTCTTCACGCCAAGCGAAGCAAGCACCTCCCAGTCCGCTGGCTGCAGACGATCCAGCTGGTCCGAGCGCAGCACCACATGTCCCGCGATACGGCGGCCGTCATTCGTCGGCAAACCTGCCAGGCTGCGAAAGTTGAATGTGCCGCTCAGTTGCCGATGCAATCCTGTCCCCTTCCCTATCTCCGCATTGCGCAATCGGCGCTGTCTCCGCTCCCGTGCCCGTACGCGAAATCCCGCGCTGCGGGTCCAGGACACCTCCGCCGGAAGGTGCGATGGCCCGATACGGACGCGCACGGGGGCGCCAGCACTAACCGCTAATTCTGCTCAATTCGAAGAGGTAGTGCCAGAAGTGGGATAGCGATTCTGCGGTGCCCTGCGTTGAGCCAGCAGGCGAACGCCCTCGTCCGGCGCTTCACGAACCTTGTCCCGGAGTGAATCGCTACCCCTGATACAGGTAGCGCTGAAACCCGACGAACGCCTTGCGAACCACATCCGGCGAGCCCAGATCCGCGAACGCGTCGGCGATCGCGTTGTTGTACCTGAGCTTGAGCAAGGGGCCGAGCTTGTCTGTTCCGTGCGAGTCGGCCGGGAGTCGGCCGGAAATAAGCCAAATGCGCTAATTTACCCGGTATTGCAAAGCTTCAGGCGCTCCTACAACGCCACCACGCTGTGGGTGGCGGCGTTGCAGGGATTTCACCAGCGCAGCGCCCCTGATGCGGGGAGCCGCTAGTGGTGACTTGCGGTCAAGCGGATCTTTCTAGCGTGCGGAAGACATCGCCTCGTTATCGGCACCGCGGTCCAGGCTGAGCTTCCCCGGGCCCGCAAGAACGATGTAGATCATGCCGCCCATGATCGCGAGATTCTTCAGGAAGTGATTGAGCTGGTTCTGATAGCTGGCCTGATCGGCTGCCCAGAATTGATGGAACACCAACGTCGCCGGAACCAGGAAAAGAACGATGGCAGCCGCCGCCCATCGCGCTTTCCATCCGGTGATGATGGCCAGTCCGCCAAGCACTTCAAGGGCGATCGTGCCGACCAGGAGCACTTCGCTCATGGGGATGCCCTTCGAACTCATGTACCCGGCAACGCCGGCAAACTTCCCGATCTTGCCGATGCCGGAAATGACGAAGATCAGACCCAGGAGGATTCGCCCGATAAGGAGACCTGCTGTCTGTCCGTTCTGTATGCTGGCCATGATTTGCTCCTGTGAAGAAAAGGTTCTAAGACGTTCGGCCGATTTCGGGTCGCATTGTGGCTTCTAAAGCAAAATCCACAAATGTAGAATGGTTAAAAACATTCTTCGGTAAATCGAAATAATGAGCATCGACCGCTTCGAAGCCTTGCGAGTGTTCTGCCGTATCGTCGAAGCCGGCAGCTTCACGTGCACGGCGCGGCAGCTCGAGATGTCGAATTCCTCTGTGACCAACCATCTGACGAATCTGGAACGTCACCTGGGGGTTCGCTTGCTCAATCGAACGACTCGCAAGCTCTCCCTGACCGACGAGGGCAAGGCGTGCTACGAGCGGGCCCGCGAACTCCTGGACGGATTGGGCGAGATGGAGGAGCGCCTGCGCGGCGCAACGCTGGTTCCCAAAGGTGTTCTCCGGGTCGACGTGCCGACGGCCATCGGGCGCATCTATATCGCTCCGGCTTTGCCCCGTTTTGCGGCGCTTTACCCCGAGGTTACGGTGAAGATGACGCTCGGCGACCAGATCGTCGCCCCTGAAGAGAGAGGGGTGGACGTCTCGATCCGCATCGGCAACCTGAAAGACTCCGGGCGCGTGGCAAAAACCATTCACCGCACGCGCCATGTCTGCTGCGCATCGCCGGATTTCCTGGCCAGGCACGGCACGCCGGGTTCCCCTGCCGACCTGGCGAGGTGTCCGCAGCTTGGTTTTCTGCAGCCGACGACGGGCCAGCCAGTCCCGTGGTTCTTCGAGCGAGACGGTGCCGCTACCGAGCACACGCCCGACGCCCGCATCTGGATCAATCACGCTGAATCGTTGATCGACGCAGCACTATCCGGCGCGGGCGTCATCCAGCTCTTGTCCCTCTCGCTTCAGCCGCACATCGAGAAAGGGACATTGGTGCCGATATTGGCGGAATGGACTGCACCGGGCCCTCCAATATCCATCCTCTACCCGCCCAGCCGCCACCAACCGGCAAAGATCAGCGCGTTTGTGAAATTCGTGGGTGAGCTCTTCGGGACTCACGTTTGATGGCAGCAAGCGAATCGGGGCAGTTCCCATTAAGCAGGCGGCGCCTTCGCCTGCAGCACCATCACACCCCCAAAGCACGTATCCTTGCGTCCTTCCCGATTCGGTCGAGCTCCGCAGTGCGGTCCCGTGCGCGTTCGTTTCCCTATCCGCCCGCAACTGCAATCCCCAGATACCAGAGCCTTATCTCATGATCACCCTCAAGGACGTCACCCTGCGACGTGGCGCCAAGGTGTTGCTCGACAACACCTCCGTCATCCTCAACCCCGGCGAAAAAGTCGGCCTGGTCGGGCGCAACGGCGCCGGCAAGTCCTCGCTGTTCGGCCTGCTCAACGGCACGCTGCATGAAGACGCGGGCGACTTCAACATCCCGGCGGCCTGGCGCATGGCGCAGGTCGCACAGGACATGCCGGAGACCAGCCAGTCGGCCACCGACTTCGTCATCGAGGGCGACACCGCCCTGCTCGCCGCGCAGCAGGAAGTCGCCGCCGCCGAAGCCAGCGACGACGGCGAACGCATGGCCTACGCCTACATGGCGCTGCACGACGCGGGCGCCCACGACGCCCAGGCACGATCCCAGGCGCTGATCCTCGGGCTCGGCTTCAAGACCACCGAACTGTGCAATCCGGTGAACAGCTTCTCCGGCGGCTGGCGGATGCGCCTGCAGCTCGCCCGGGCACTGATGTGCCCATCCGACCTGCTGCTGCTCGACGAACCGACCAACCACCTCGACCTCGACGCCCTCGTCTGGTTGGAAGCCTGGCTCAAGCGCTACGCCGGCACGCTGGTGGTCATCAGCCACGACCGCGAATTCCTCGACGCCATCACCGACGTCACGGTGCACATCGACAACCACAAGCTGACGCGGTACGGCGGCAACTACTCGACCTTCGAGGACACGCGCGCCCTGCAGCTGGAGTTGCAGCAGAACGCCTACTCGAAGCAGCAGGACAAGATCGCCCACCTGCAGAAGTTCATCGCCCGCTTCAAGGCCAAAGCGAGCAAGGCCAAGCAGGCCCAGAGCCGGGTCAAGGCGCTGGATCGCATGGACAAGCTCGCACCGGTGCTCGCCAGCGCCGACTTCACCTTCGAGTTCAAGGAACCGCTCAACCTGCCCAACCCGATGCTGGCGATGGAGGAAGCCTGCTTCGGCTATCCGCCGCCCGACGACGCCCCCGCAGGCACGCCGCCGACGGTGATCGTGCGTGGGGTGAACAAGTCGGTGATGGCCGGCGAGCGCATCGGCATCCTCGGCGCCAACGGCCGCGGCAAGTCCACGCTGGTGAAGACCATCGCGCGTGACCTCGCCCCCACCAGCGGCGTCGTCACCGAGGGCAAGGGGTTGCGCATCGGGTACTTCGCCCAGCAGGAACTGGACGTGCTGCGCCCGCAGGACAACCCGCTCGAACACATGGTGCGCATGGCGCGCGAGGGCCTCCCGGCCGGCCAGAGCGGTCGCGAGCAGGATCTGCGCACCTTCCTTGGCACCTTCAACTTCAGTGGCGACATGGTGCAGCAGCCGGTGGGCACCATGAGCGGCGGCGAAAAAGCGCGCCTCGTGCTGTGCATGCTCGTGTGGCAACGCCCCAACCTGCTGTTGCTGGACGAACCGACCAACCACCTCGACCTCGCGACCCGCGAAGCGCTGGCGATGGCGCTCAACGAATTCGAGGGCACGGTGATGCTGGTCTCCCACGATCGGGCCTTGCTGCGCTCGGTGTGCGATGAGTTCTGGCTAGTCTCCCGCGGCGGCGTCGAACCCTTCGACGGGGACCTGGACGATTACCAGCAATACCTGCTCGACGAAGCCCGCCGCGCCCGCGAAGAGCTCAAAGCCGCGCTCAAGAGTCCGAAGCACGAGCCCGCGCCGGCGCCGGTTGCCGCCCACCGGATCAGCCCGGAGAAGCTCAAGAGCCTCAAACGCGACCTGGGCAAGCTGGAGCAAACGATCCTGGAAGTACAGGCGCGCAAGCACGCCACCGAAGCCCGACTGGCCGGATCGCCGTCGGTGCAGCTACTCGCTGAATTGGGAAAGGAGTTGCAGCAGATCGACGAAACCCTGAATGCCCACGAGGACAGCTGGCTGCAGCTTTCCGAGGAGATCGAAGCGGCAAGCCGGGGCTGAAGCCGCGAAGCGGCAGTCATCGCTTTGCGGTGCGCGAATGCGAGAATCGGCTCCGGCTCACCGGAACCTTCTTCGCGATCTCTCGTCCATCCGCTACACCAAGCCACACGCAGGAACCCGCATGCAACGCGATCCGAGACTCGACGCCCTGTTCAATAACCTGAAGCAGCACCCGCCCAAGCCTGTCGGCCCGCTGCAGAAGATCGCCGCGATCGCCGTTGCCGTGCTCGTGTTCGGCCTGGCGCTGACCTTCTCCATCCTGTTCTTTGCGGTGGTGGTGGCCGTGGGCGGGCTGATCTGGGGCTATCTTTGGTGGAAGACCCGCAATCTGCGCAAGGTGATGCAGGAAGCCCAAGCCCAGGCGCAGGCCAGAGGGCCCGCCCCGCGAGGCCCGGCCGCCGACGGTACGGTGATCGAAGGCGAAGTCCTGCGCGAAATTCGCGAAGAGGATCGCGAGGCCCCACGCAACTGACTCCGGCGGCAAGGTCGGCCGCGTTACCTGTCCAGCTACATGGACTCGTCCATGCGCGCCCGCCGCGCGGCATCTTCGGCGCGCGCCGCCTCGATGACCTGCATGACTTCGTCCAGGTCGGCGAGCTTCTCGTCACGCTTGAAGTTGCCGGTCAATTCGATGTCCGGATGCAGGCTACCGGACTCGTAGAGCGACCAGATTTCCTTGCCGTAATCGGTGGTCAGTAGCTCCGGCGCGAACTGGCCGAAGTAGGCGGCGAGGTTGTCGACGTCCCGCTCCAGCATGCGGCTGGCGTTGTTGTTGGCGGCCGCACCGATCGCCTGCGGCAGATCGATGATCACCGGTCCATCGGCATCGACCAGGATGTTGTATTCGGACAAGTCGCCGTGGACGATGCCCGCACACAGCATGCGCACCACCTGACGCACCAGAAAGGCGTGGTAGCGCCGCGCATCCTCTTCGCTCATCACGATGTCGTTGAGCCGCGGCGCCGGTTCGCCGTTCTCGTCGGCCACCAGCTCCATCAACAACACACCTTCGTGGAAGTTGTACGGCGTCGGCACGCGCACGCCGGCCGCGGCCAGGCGATATAGCGCATCGACCTCGGCGCTTTGCCAGGCGGCCTCCTGCTCCTGCCGCCCATAGCGCGAACCCTTTGCCATTGCGCGCGCCTGCCGGCTGTTCTTGACCTTGCGGCCTTCGGTGTAGTCGACTGCCTGACGGAAGGCGCGCTTGTTGGCTTCCTTGTAGACTTTGGCGCAGCGCACTTCCTCGCCGCACTCAACGACAAACACCATCGCCTCCTTGCCGCTCATTAGCTGGCGCGTGACGCGGTCGACGAGGCCGTCGGTCACCAGCGGCTCGATTCTGCTTGGGGTTTTCATACTTTGGTCCTGCTGAACTGCATGGAATGGGGCTAACCGAGTAGATTACCACCTCCCATCGGGGCAGAACTCGTTCGGCGCGTAATCCTTACGAACCATGATTCGCGTCGTGATCGTGGGGGACGTAAAATCCACCCATGACATCGAATGCAATGAACGAAGCCGAAGTGGACGACGGAGTCGTCCGCGTGAAAGAGCCGCGCCTATGGCAGGACGACGGCTGGACCGCCCGCGTCATCAAGAACATGGACGACGAGGGATGGGCGGTCGAAATGATCAAAGATGGCGAGCCCGAGCCCGCCCTAGTGGGGCCTTGGACGATGGGGCGCGACAAGAAGAACCCGAAGCCCCTTGACCCCACAGCATTCAACACCCTGGTCAAGACCGCCTCCGAAGTCCTACGCCGCCATGAGCAACAGCTGCACGCGACGCTTCACAAGAAACTCACCGTGAACACGGAGTCCGGCCCGGTCAGCGTCACGCTCGACATTGTTGTCGACGAGTACGATCCCCATGCCCTGCTGGGGGCCTACGACGCTGCGGGCGAAGAACTGGCCCGACTGCGCGTGGATGCGGGATTCAAACTGACCACGGCCAGCGCGCAGGCGTGGATCGAGGATGACTTCCGCAGGCCGGGCTGATCGACCTTTGCGGGCGACATCGGACGAGATCAGCGGGCGCAGCGCTACAACGAGATCTTCCGCCGGTCATCGCGCAAGAGGGATGGCGGGATGTGAGCACCGGATATCTATACGTATAAAATACTTTCCGAAACGGCCAAGAATTAAAAAAATCCTGTACCGCTTCGAAATATCCGGGCACGAGGGCAACGTTTCATGGACTTGGTTGGCTACGAATTCCTTCGGCGCAGGCTCAACCTGAGCTCCTTCCCGCTGGGCACGAGAACGTTGAACTGACGGAACAGTACCTGTCCGATCTGCAGTCCGCGACGCTCTCGAACCCATACGATCGGGCAGCCTGCTTTCGTCACGAGCAGAACTGGCTACGCGGCGGAGGGCTGCGCGGGGCAAGCAGCGTCACCTATGTGCCGCCGGCCCCCGACCTGCTGACGAGCCTGATGCCTGCCTTCATGGCAGTGGCGAACAGCCTGTCCAAACAGATCGACCCGATCGTTGCGGCATCCGTCGAGTCCTTCGGTTTCGTGTTCCTGCACCCCTACATGGATGGCAACGGCCGCCTGTCACGTTTCCTGTTTCATCACGCCTTGTGTCAGTCCGGCCAACTGGAACGGGGCCTGCTGCTACCCGTGTCAATCGCGATGAAGCGCCACGAGGAGCAGTATCTGCTGGCCCTGCAGTCCTTCTCGAAGCCTGCCCGCAAGCTGTGGGATGTGGCGTGGATCGACGAGGATCAATTCGCGTTCGACTTCAAGGGGCAGCCTTCGATCTATCGCTACTGGGATGCCACGCCTTGTGTCGAATTCGGCTTCCGGATGGCTGAAGAAGCCCTCAACGTCGATCTGCGGCAGGAGACCGAATTTCTCGCGAGCTTCGACCGCATCAGCAGGGCCGTGAACGAGGAATTCGATTTGCGGTCGAACGACCAGCACCTGCTGATCGCGTCTGCGCTGCAAAACGGGGGCGCGATCTCGAAGAACCGGCGCAAGCAGTTGGTTGAAAGGGTGCCCGCCGAAGCCTTCGAGTTCATAGAAGCGCTGGTGAAGGCGGAACTCGCGCAGCAGTAGGCGCCGAGTCCTTCACGCTCTCGATCCGGTCCCGGCCTCTGAACAGAGTGCCGGGTGGGCATGAGGGGGGCGAAGCATCCTTCGTGTGGTGAAGTGTGGGGCATCAAGACGCGTACAAGAAGCGAGTGGGCGGTTGTTGCCGTACACACTGGCTTGCCCAAGAGCGCGCAAGTATACGTTTCGGCGGCTGACCCGAATAACCGCCCCGAGGTTTCCTCCACAATCTCTGTGGGCGAGCCTGTGGATAAGATGCGGGGAACCAGCGCGAAGCCGCGCGGCTACAGGGACGCACGGGCGCGCCTCAAATTGGGGCAACGCGCAGGAAGGCGAGACTCCACGACCGCCCTCAGGCGGTTTACGCGCGCGTCGGCAGCGCCTCCGCCACCAACTCCGCGACATCAAACACGCGCCTTTCCTCCCCGTGTTTCGACGCACTCGACGTGAGCATCAGCAAGCAGAACGAGCACGAGGTCGCAACCTTCGCGGCGCCGGTGTCGACAGCTTCCTGCATGCGCACGTCGTTGATGCGCGCAGTACCACCTTTCCCGCCCCAGTAGTTGCCACCGCCCGCGCCGCAGCAGAAGCTGTCCTTGCGGTTGCGCGGCATTTCGATGAGTTGGGCGACGGCGCCGAGGGCGCGGCGGGGTTCGGCAAGGATGTCGTTGTGGCGGCCGAGGTAGCAGGGGTCGTGGAAGGTGATCTTCTCGGCGTCGTTGCGCAGGACCTGCAGGCGGCCGTCGGTGATCAACTGGTCGATCAGCACGGAGTGCGGGATCGTCTGCCAGTCGGCGCCGAGTTCGGGGTAGTAACGGTCGAAGCTGTTGAAGCAGTGCGCGCACATCGTGATCACTTTCTGGATCTTGCGCTCGCGGAAGTCTTCGATGTTGGCCTGGGCGATCTCGACGAATTGCATCTCGTCGCCGGCCATCTTCGCCGGGTCGCCCGTACAGCGCGACTCTTCGAGGATGCCGTAGGACACCCCGGCGGTCTCCAGAATGCGCACCATCGCGCGGGCGACTTCCTGGGCGCGCGGCTCGAAGGCGACCGAGCAGCCGATCCAGAGCAGGTATTCGGACTTTCCGGCCTCGAAGAAGGGCACGTCCAGCCCCTTCCGCCAGTCGTGCGGATTGGCGGCAGTGCCGACGAAGGGGTGGCCGCGTGATTCGAGGTTGCGGTTGGCGAGCGCGAGCGTGTCCGGCATTTCCGAGCGATCCATGACGAAATGGCGGCGGAACTCGAGGATGGTTTCAGCGGGGCTGTTGCTCGCGGGACACTCCTCCACGCAGGCGGCGCAGGTGGTGCAGTCGAACACCGCCTGCAGGCCGATTTCGTCGATCAGCGCGACATCGTCGAGGCGTCCGCTTTCGAGGTAGCTCGCGCAGGTCGTCATGACCTTCTTTGGCGACAATGCCTTGCCCGTCTGCACCGCCGGACACACTTCCTGACAGCGCCCGCACCACAGGCAGGCGGAGAAATCGAGCAGCTTCTTGCGGTCGAGATCGGCGAGTTTCGCGGCACCGAAGGAGACCTCCTTTCCCTCCGGCGGATCGGCATCGAAGTCGATCGGGGCGAGCGTGATCCCCGGGCGGCGGCGGGCGAGCGCGGCGTTGGCGGGCGCAAGCAGCATGTGCGACAGCGGCGTGTGCGCGATCAGGCCGATGAACGCGACGCCCAGCAGGCCGTGCAGCCACCACGCGAGGTGCGAGCCGAGGGCGTCGGCACCGAGCCCGATGTCGCGCAGCCCGCCCGCGAGCGCGAGGCCGAAGAACTCGCCGCGACTGAAGGATCCGGGTGCCGCCAGCCGCAAGGCTTCGGCCGCGAAGCCGGCCGCGATGGTGACGAGGAACAACACTTCCATCGCGACGAAGCCGCGGCGGAAGCCACCGGTGTTCAGGCGTTCGAGGCGCGTGAGGCGCCGCACGAGGAAGAAGGCCACGCCCACGAACATCAGCAGGCCGGCGAGTTCGCGCCCGAGTTCCATCACGGCAAGGCCGAACTTCCCCTCATACACCGGCACGCCGGCAAAACTCAGCAGGAAGGCCGCGTGGCCGAAGATGGCGACGAGTGCACCGACGAACATCAGGCCATGGGCGAGCCCGGCCACCGGGCGTTTGATGAGGCGCGACGCGAACAGGCCGCGCGACGCAAAGGCACGCAAGTTCAGGCGCTCGCGCCACGCCTGCCCCGGGCTGACACCGACCGGGGTCGCCTTGCCGGCTGCAATCCGCGCCGCGCGACGCTTCAGGCCCAGGAGCATGCTGACCAGTGCGCCCCCCAGCAGGATCGCGAGGAGAGTGTAGTCGAGTGCGGAGATCGTGGACATGTCGGGGCCCCGGGGTAATCAGCCTTGTAACCAGCGATCGGTCGTGCCGAGCCCTTTGGCAGGCTCGGGGCGAACGGTCGTATCTGGAGGAAGTCAGCGCTTGAGGATGGCGGCGGTCGCGTTGCCACCCAGGCCGTTGGTCTGGGCAAGCCCGACCTTCGCATCCGGCACCTGCCGTCCGCCCGCCTGGCCGCGCAACTGCCAGGTGAGTTCGGCGATCTGGAACACGCCCATCGCCGTGGTGGCCTCGCCGAAGGACACGAAGCCGCCCGAAGGGTTGATCGGCATCCGGCCGGTGGGCGCGGTCTCGCCCGCCTCCAGCAGGCGCTCGGCCTCGCCGGGTTCGCACAACCCCCATTCCTCGGGGAAGGCGAGCTCGTAGTAGCAGGTGTTGTCCTGCAATTCGGTGAAGCTGATGTCGCGCGGGCCGATACCGGAACGCTCGAAGGCCTTCATCACGGCGGACTTGGCCTCGGTGTGGAAGCTCGGGCCGGAGGGGACCGGGCCGGCGAGGCTGCGCGGCAGGGCGTCGTCGAAGCCGATGGTGGCGACGGCGCTGGTTGCGACCGTGATCGGCTTCGACGTGAAGCGGCGCGCCATCTCCTTCGAGCAGATCACCGCCGCGGCGGCGCCGTTCGACACCGGACAGATCTCGAACAGGCGCAGCGGATTGCTGACGTAGGGCGACGCGAGCACCTCGTCGAGCGACACGGCCTTCTGGAAGCGCGCGAAGGGATTGCTCTCGGAGCACTTGCGCGCCTTCACGGTGACTTTGGCCATCTGCTCCTCGGTCGTGCCGTAGTCGAATATGCGGCGCCGCGCGAGGGTCGCCCAGAAGGCCGGGCCTGGCATGCCGACGCAGCGCTGGCGCAGGTATTCGGGATCGTTCGCGTCCTCGACGCCGGAGGTCTGGATCATGCCCTTGGGCATCACCTCGCCGCCGACTACGAGGACGAGATCATGGATGCCGCCGGCGACGAGCGAGTAGCCGATGTTGAACGCGTTGCCCCCGGCGGCGCAGCCGGCCGAGAGGTTGTAGACGGGGATGCCGGTGCAGCCGAAATCCTCGACGATGTCGTTGCCGTTCAGGCCCCAGCCCTTCCCGCCCGAAAAACGCGAACTCGCGGCGGACACCGCCTGCACCTGTTTCCACGACACGCCGGCGTCCTTCATCGCCATGTCCACCGCATGGCGGCACAACTCGGTGACGGACTTCTCCCCCACGATCGCATCGCCGGTCTTGCCGAAGCGATGCATCCCTACTCCCAGAACGACGACTTCCTGCATGTTTCCCCCGGAGCTCAGAGCAGTTTGAATTTCCACGACGTGAAGGCCTTGCCGTCACCGTGATGGATCGGTTCGATCACGAGCCGGACGCGCGCGCCGACCTGCATGGCCTCGGCGGGATCCACCATCTGCCCGACCACGCGCAGGCCGCTGTCGAGGTCGACCACGCCGATGGCGTACGGGACGAAGGGCTGGTCGTAGCGGTGGGGCGGCGGCGGCGGAAAGTCCGCGACCGAATAGCTCCAGAGGTTTCCCTCGCCCCCGAACGTGCAGGGCACGATCCGCGATTCGTCACACGACGGATTGCGGCAGGTGGCCACCCGCGGAAAGTACGGCGTGTTGCAGCAATTGCAGCGGGCACCGTGCAGGCGCGCGCCCTCCTCTTCCGAGAACAGTCCCGGGACGCAGGGCTCGCGCAGGGCGGCAGTGTTGGCAATCTCATTCATCGTGTAACGCTCCGTCATGCCTTCGCCGCCTTGATGAGTTCGGGCAGGATCTCCAGGCAGTCGCCCACGACCCCGTAGTGCGCGTAGCGGAAGATCGACGCGTCGGCATCCTTGTTGATCGCGACGATGGTCTTCGCCGCGGAGCAGCCGGCCATGTGCTGGCTGGCGCCGGAGATGCCGACGGCTATATACAGCGCCGGACGCGTGACCTTGCCGGTGAGGCCGACCTGATGCGACGAGTCGATCCAGCCCTCATCAACGATGGCGCGCGAGCCGCCCCACATCCCGCCTATGGCTGCCGCCATGTCCTTGACCATCTCGAAGTTCTCCTTGCTGCCGAGGCCCCGACCGCCCGAGACGATGATCTGGGCGTCCTCGAGACGCGCTTCGGCGACCTGCGGCGAGGAGATGACTTCGAAGCGTTCGCCGACGGCGCCCGTGTCGAGCGCGACGGCGTGCTGCACGACGGCGGTGGGCACGGCGGCGGGCGCCGCGACGATCGAGGTGGTCGTCACCGACAGCACCGCGACCGGCGCCGTCAGTTCGTAGACCGCATGCGTGTCGCCACCGAAGGCCGTCGCCGTCACGTGCAGCCCGTTGCCGGCGGGCTCGGCATCGAATACGTTTGCGACCACGGGCACGCCGAGACGGCCCGCGAGGCGCGCCGCGATGACGCGCGATTCGGCGCCCTGATTGAACAGCACCGTGCTGGGCGAGGTGCTGCCGCAGTAAGCGGCGAGGATTGCGACGAGCGCATCCGGTCCGGACGGCCCTGCAGTCACCCCCTGCGCGGCTCCCTCGATGCGGTCGAGGCGATTCACGCCGTAACGGGCAGCCACTTCGGTCGCCGCGTCCGCGGCACTGCCGAGCACCAGCCAGCGCAATTCCACCCCGGTCGAGCCCGCCAGCTTGCGTGCGAGCGTCAGCGCCTCTTCGGTACCGCCGTCGATGGCATCACCCCAGGAACACAGCACAACGGCCATAGCGAGGACTCCTTGTTCAGTGCGACGAATTGATCGAGCGGGCATCCGGCAGAGGCAGTGCTATTTCCATGCGGCCACTTTGCTGCGGGTTATCGGCGCAGTCCCGGATCCCGATTCCTGAATCCAGTCTAATTGCCTGCCCTTTTTCGCACTGCGCCGCTTCGAATCAGAAGGGGACTTTGCCAATTCATTTCCGGCCAGCCCGAAACCCTTGTCACGCAAGGCGTTTGGCGACTTGATTAGCAACGAACCTCAGCCGGTGATCGAAGGGCTCCTTCCCCTTGAAGGGAGGGGGGAGGGTCTGCGGCGCGCGTGGATAAATCTCGTTCGAATCAGGTTGCGCGATGCAAGGATCGGTCGCCCGCGCCCTGCCAGGGCGGGCATGGCCTTATCTGACATTCCTGCGGCCACTTCGGAACTGCCGCCGGACAACATCGCCCGAAATCGGAATCTAGAATCGGCTCAACGATTGGCGGCATGGCGGCAATAGCCGACTTCCCGGCCGTCTTGATTAATTCCTGATGCGGGGACAGACATGGATTTTGAGTTTTCCGAAAAAGAATGCGAATTCCTGCGTGAGGTCGATCAATTCCTGAAGGAAAACCATGACCCGAAAGTCATGGACGTCACTCGTGAAAACATGGCACAGGTGTGCGATACGCCGGAGCGCCGCGCCTTCATGAAAAAGGTCGCCGAAAAGGGCTGGCTCGGCATCACGTGGCCGAAGGAATACGGCGGTCAGGAAGGCGAAGGTTTCTTCGAATACCTGCTCAACGAAAAACTATCCTCGGTGGGCGCGCCGCAAATCGGCAAGGGCGTGGGCATCATCGGCAAGACGCTGATCAATGTCGGCTCGGAAAAGCTGAAACGCGAATTCCTGCCGCAGATCCTCGACGCGAAGATCGAATTCGCCGTCGGCTATTCGGAACCGTCGGCCGGCTCGGACGCCGCGGCGATGCGCCTGAAGGCCGAGCGCAAGGACGACGGCTGGGTGCTCAACGGCCAGAAAGTGTTCACGACCTCCGCGCACTTCGCCGACTGGTACTGGGTCGGCGCGCGCACCGATCCGGACGCGCCGAAGCACCATGGCATCAGCCTGTTCCTCGTGCGCATGGACGACCCGGGCCTCACCATCCACCCGATGTACACGATGGGCAACGAGCGCACCAACGCCGTGTTCTTCGACAACGTGTTCGTGCATGACGACTACCGCGTCGGCGAGCTCAACAAGGGCTTCCAGTACATCGCCGAAGCGCTCGACATCGAACGCTTCAGCATGTTCACGTTCGCGCCGATCCGCGGGCGCGTGGAAGTGCTGGCCGACCACGTGAAGACGGCCAAGCGCGACGGCAAGCCGCTCAAGGATGACGCGGTGGTGCGCCACAGGATCGCCGAACTGGCGACCGAGTGCGAAGTTGCGCGAGTGCTCGGCGTGAAGTTCGTCGATGCCGCGCTCAACAGCAACAAGACCCCGACTGTCGAGGCCTCCGAATACAAGCTGTACGCCACCGAGCTGTCGCGTCGTCTGGCCGATGCGACGATGGATATCGTCGGCCCCGGCGGGCAGCTCGCGCTGCACACCGCGGACGCGCCGCTCAAGGGCCGCGGGGAGAGCTGCTACACCTACACGGTGATCGACACCATCGGCGGCGGCTCGTCGCAGGTGCAGCGCAACATCATCGCCAAGCGCAAGCTCGACCTGCCGAAGAATTTCTGACCGGACGGACGCGCGATGAACTTCCTCGACGGCTACACCGTTCTCGATCTGGCGAGCGTCGGCCCGGCCGCGCGCGCTTCGCGCATCCTCGCCGATTTCGGCATGCGCATCGTCAAGGTCGCGCCGGTCGCGGCCAAGGGCGCCAAGCAGGTCGAGCCCGTCTTCCACGCCTACGGTGCGGGGCGCGGCACGCAGAAGATCCGCCTCGACCTCAAGTCCGACGCCGGCCGCGACACCCTGCTGCGTCTGGCGGAGCAGGCGGACGTCGTGATCGAGAGCTACCGCCCCGGCGTCGCCGCCCGGCTCGGGGTGGGCTATGCCGACATCGCCGCGCGCAACCCGAAGATCATCTACTGCTCCACCAGCGGCTACGGCCAGGACGGGCCGTGCGCGCAGTGGGTCGGGCACGACATCAACTACCTGGCGATGTCCGGCTTCCTCGCCTGCAGCGGGCGCGACGCCGAAGGCCGCCCCGCCCTGCCCGGCGCGACGCTCGCCGACGGCGCGGGCGGCGGCATGCACGCGGCGCAGTCCATCCTCGCGGCGCTGCTGCGCCGGGAGCGCACCGGCGAAGGCGCATGCCTCGACGTGGCGATCACCGACGGCGTGCTGAACCTGATGTCGCTGTACCTCGACCAGTACCTCGCGACCGGCGAGGACACCGCGCCCGGCTCGGGCGTGCTGACCGGCAAATACGCGTGGTACGGCGTGTATACCGCGGGCGACGGGAGGCATATCGCGGTGGGCGCGATCGAAGGCCACTTCTTCCGCAACCTGTGCCGACTGCTCGAGCTCGAAGCCTTCGCCGACCACCAGTACGACGACGCGCAGCAGGACGCGATGCGCGCGGCCTTCGCGGCACGCTTCCTGACGCGCAGCCGCGACGAATGGGTCACCCTGCTCGCCGGGGCAGACACCTGCGTCGCACCGGTGCTGGCGATCCCCGAAGTGGCCGCGCATCCGCAGTTCCGCGAGCGCAAGGCCTTCATGGCGGCCGAACATCCGCGCCGTGGCGCCTTCGAACAGCTCGCGCCGGTGCTCGCCGGCGGTGATCGCAAGCAGCCCGTCCACCACGTCGCACCACCGGGCCATACCGATACCGACGCGATCCTCGCCGAAGCAGGCTTCCCCGCCGGCCAGATCGCCGAATTGCGCGCAGCGGGGTGCATCGAATGAGCGCGCGCGATCCGCAAGCCAGCCGCAACGCCACGGACCTGCCCGACGAGGCGCAGCGCATGATCGACACACCGCTCTACGAAGAGCCCGGCGAGTTCCCGATCGAGATGGGCTACGTCTACAACACCTGCGCGGCCGTGCAGAACGGCAACCCGATTTTCTGGGATCCGGCCGTCGCCGAGGCCGTCACGGGCGGCCCGATCGCGCCGCCGACGATGATGTCCGTGTGGTTCCGCCCGCATTACTGGGCACCGGGGGCGACTGGCGAACGCAAGGCGCTGCAGACGCATTTCGACCTCAAGCAGATCCTCGACCTGCCCGAGGCGGTCGTCGCCAGCAACGAAGCCGTGTTCGGCGAACCGGTACGCCCCGGGGATCGGCTGACGACGCGCCAGATCGTGCGCAGCATCGGCCCCCTCAAACAGACGAAGCTGGGCATCGGGCGATTCTGGACAATCGACGTCGAAACCACCAACCAGCATGGCGAATGGGTCGGCACCGAGATCTACACCATGCTGGGCTACCGGAGGCCCGAGCAATGAGCGCGACTGAGGTGTGCGGCATCACTGCCGCCGACATCGCCGAAGGCCAGGAAATGCCCGCGCTGCGCCACCCCGTGAGCGCGACGACCATCGTGCTCGGTGCGCTGGCGAGTCGCGACTGGCGGCCGATGCACCATGACAAGGACTTCGCGGTCGAGCGCAACGGCGTGAATAACATATTCATCAACACGCCCAACAACGCCGCCTGGTTCGAACGCTACATCACCGACTGGACCGGCCCGAAAGGCCGCCTCGGGCGCCTGCGCTTCGAGATGAAGAAATCCGTCTTCCCCGGCGACGAGATGTGCTTTTCCGGGATCGTGCGCAAGCTCGCCCGCGACGCAGCCGGATGCCACTGGGCCGACCTGGAGCTGACGATTTCCGTCGGCGACGAAGTGCGCACGACCGGCCGCGCACGCGTCGCCATCCCTGCCGACGCTGCCGACAATCCCTGGACCCGCAAGGGCGATCGCTGGCTGCCGTAAGGCACCCGCGCCATGACCGCGACCTTTTCGCCCGCCACACTTTCAAGAGGCTGCCAATGGACCTGAAGTTCACCGACGAGCAGAACATGCTCCGCGACATGACCCGCAACCTGTGCGCCGACTTCAGCGGCACGGACGTCGTGCGCAAGATGGAAAACGACCCGATGGGCGTCCCCGCCGACCTGTGGCAGCAGATGCGCGAGACGGGCCTGCTCGGCATGGCGATCCGCGAGGAAGACGGCGGCATGGGACTGAGCATGCTCGACTGCGCCGTGATCTACGAGCAGCTCGGCCGCCACCTCGCGCCCGGACCCTACTTCCCCAGCACGGTGATGGTGGCGGGGGCGCTGCGTCACGCGGGCGAAGCCGCGGACCGGCGCGGGCTGCTCGGCGCCATCGCAACCGGCGACACCGTCGTGGTGCCGGCGTGGCTGGAACCGGACGGCGGCTTCGGCCCGGCGGGCGTGCAGCTGCGCGCCACGCGGCAGGGCGACGACTATGTCCTGTCCGGCACCAAGCGGCACGTGTTCCACGCCGCCGCCGCGCAACAGCTCCTCGTGCTGGCCCGCACGGGCGAGGCCGCGGACGCCATCGACCTGTTCCTCGTCGATACGAAGGCGCCCGGCGTCACGCTGACGCAGCAGCACTCGATGGCTTCCGACACCCAGTACCGCGTCGATTTCGACAATGTCCGGGTCAGTGCAGAGAACCACGTCGGCGCCGAAGGGCGGGGCTGGCAGGCGTGGGAGGCCGCGATGTACGACGGCATCATCCTGCTCGCGGCCTGGGCCGCGGGCGGCGCCGAACGCGCGCTCGAGATCACCGTCCAGTATTCGAAGGAGCGCGAGCAGTTCGGCAAGCCGATCGGCGCCTTCCAGTCGCTCGCGCACTACATGGCCGACGCGAGCGCCGTGGTCGACGGCGCGAAGATGCTGGTGCTCGAAGCCGCCTGGGCGCACGCCTCGGGCAAGGACGTGAAGCGCCTCGCGGCGATGGCCAAGCTCTTCGCCTGCCGCGCCTTCCGCGAGGTCACGCACATGGCCCAGCAGGTGCACGGCGGCATCGGCTTCACGCTCGACTACGACATCCAGCTCTTCTACCGCCGCGCCAAGCAGCTGCAGATGAACTGGTGGGATTCGTCCTACCTCGAGGAGCTGATCGCCGCCGACATCCTCGACCGCGACGGCGAGCGGACCATCCCCGATCCCTTCACCGTCTGATCCGCCCACGACCGCCCGCCTGAACGAGGAAGCCCGCATGGCGCACCCGAACCCGCATTACGGAACCGGCATCTTCCGTCGTCGCCTCCGCGTGAGCGTGGCGCCGGGCGAGGTGGCCGTCGAGCTGGAGGACTGCAACCACGGCTTCCGCCTGCGCCTGTGGCACGACGGCGAGCGCGTCACGACCGTCGAGGTGCAGCCGATGCGCATCCCGTTCAACACCTGCGCCGAGGCGGTACGCCCGCTCCAGCGCGCCATCGGCCATCGCCTCGACGAGGACGAAGCGACGTTGCGCAGCCGCCTCGTCCCGGGCGACAACTGCACGCACATGCACGACCTGACGATCCTTGCCGTCGCGCATGCCGCCGCACACCGCGGCGAGGAACGGACGACGCGCCTTTACGACATGGCGGTAGACGACGAACGCGACGGCATCACCCGCGCGCGCATCGCCTGCGACGGCGCTCCAGTCCACGAATGGCACATCGCCACGCCACGCGCGCACACGATCACCGCGCCGGAAGAACTCGCCGGCAAGCCGGTGATGCGTGGCTTCCACGCATGGGCGTCGCAAGCCTTCGACGGCATGCCGCGCGAGGCCGCCGTCGCACTGCAGCGCGCGTATTTCGTCGCCCAGGCGCGGCGCCACAGCTTCGAACCGGTCGCAGCGCATCCGGGCATCTCCGACGGCATGCCGCAGGGCGCCTGCTACTCGTACAACGCAGGGGCCGTCGAACGGGCGCTGCGCAGCGCGGGCACGGTGCGCGACTTCACGCACGCCCCCGAACGCCTGCTGAAGTTCCTGCCCTGATCCCCGCGGAGGCTCCATGATCCCCAACACCCCTGCCGCCCCGCGCGGCGCTCTGGCCGGCATCCGCGTCATCGACTTCGGCCAGATGGTCTCGGCCCCTTACTGCGCGAAACTCTTCAGCGACTACGGGGCCGACGTGATCAAGGTCGAGCTGCCCGAGGGCGACGCTGCGCGCACTGCGGGGCCGTTCCCGGGTGACGTGCCGCACGTCGAAAAGAGCGGACTGTACTTCTTCCACAACACCAACAAGCGCGGCATCACCTGCGATGTCGCCCACCCCGAAGGCCGTCGGCTGTTCCTCCGCCTGCTGGAACACAGCGACGTGCTGATCGAGAACAACCTGCCGCAGCGCATGCGTGCGTGGGGGCTCGATTACGCGACCCTTGCGGAGACCAACCCCGACCTGGTCGTGATCTCCATCACTCCCTTCGGGCAGACCGGCCCCTACAGCGGCTGGAACGGCTACGACCTGAACGCCTACCACCTGTCCGGCGCGAGTTCCCGCTACTGCGGTCGGCCAGGCGAAACGCCGCTCGAGCACGGCACTTTCGCCGCGGACTACTTCGGCGCGGTCACCGCGGCGGCATGGGGACTCGCCGCCGTCTATGGCCGTGAGCTCGCCGGGGGCGGGCAGCAGGTCGACGTGTCCTGCGCCGAGGCGATCGCCGCGACCTTCGTTGGCGGCCAGAACATCGGCTGCTACGCGCAGGAAGGCCGCTTCGACAAGCGCACCGGTGTCGGCATGCCGCTCGGCGCGCCAGCCACGATCCTGCCCTGTCGCGACGGTCACGTATGGATGCTGGCACTCGAACCGGGCCAGTGGAACGGGCTGCGCAAGGTGATGGACGACCCGGAATGGGCGAGCCTGGAGATGTTCCAGGACATGTACTCGCGCGCCCAGAATGCAGATGTCATCTACGAGTTCATCCGCGAGTGGACGCTGCAGCACGGCAAGATGGAAATCATGGAGAAGTGCCAAGCCGCGGGTTGCCCGGTGACGGCGGTGTTCACCATCGCGGAGGCCGCCGCGCAGCCGCATCTGCAGGCGCGCGACTACTTCGTCGACATGGAGCACCCGCAGCTCGGCCGGCTGAAGAACCTCGGCGCCCCCTTCAAGCTCCCGGCCTGCCCCGGCGGACCGGAACGCCCTGCGCCGCTGCTCGGCCAGCACAACGCAGAGGTCTACCGCGAACTGTTGGCCTTGGGCGCCGCGGACGTGCGCCGACTCGCGCAACGCAACGTGATCTGATCGGGGGAAATGGACATGGCCAACGAACTGCCGCTGAAGGGTGTCCGCGTCGTCAATTTCGGCTGGGTGTGGGCGGGGCCAGTGGTCGGGCAGACGCTCGGCTTCCTCGGCGCCGAGGTGCTCAAGATCGAATCGGCCGCGCGCGTCGACATGACCCGCAACCTGCCGCCCTTCGCCGACGGCATCCCCGGGCCAGACCGCAGCCTGTCGAACCACGCCTGCTGGGCGGGCAACGGATCGGTGTCGCTCAACCTCAAGGAACCCGAAGCGCTAGAACTCGCGCTGCGGCTGATCGCGACCGCCGATGTCGTCGTCGAGAACTTCGGCCCCGGCGTCATGGAACGCCTCGGCCTGGGTTACGAGCGCCTGCGCGAGGTGAAGGAGGACATCATCCTGTTCTCGATGCCCGCGGCGGGCCTCTACGGTCCCCTCGAACACGTGCGCACCTACGGCCTGAGCCTCACTTCGCTGACGGGCCTCGACAGCCTCGTCGGTTACAAGGGCGGCGACCCGGTGCCGGTCGAGAACGCCTTCTCGGACCCCTTCGCGGGCATTTTCGGTGCGTTTGCGGTGCTCGCCGCCCTCAACCACCGCCGCAACACCGGTACGGGCCAGCACGTCGACTTCTCCCAGCAGGAGGCGGTGATGCAGATGGTTGCCCCGGCGTGGATGGACTACACGCTGAACGGGCGCAGCGGCGGGCCGAAGAGCAACGAACACCCCACCGCCGCCGCAGCGCCGCACGGCGTCTTCCCCTGCCGCGGCGACGACCGCTGGATCAGTATCGCCGTCTGCCGGGACGAGGAGTGGCAAGGCCTCGTCGCCGCGATGGGCAACCCTGACTGGGCCGCGACGCCCGCCTTCGCGACGCTGCCCGCGCGGGTGTCCACGATCGACCGCCTGCACGAACACATCGCGCAATGGACGCGCGGATTCGACGACCGCGAGCTCGCTGCGCGCCTGCAGGAGCACGGCGTCGCCGCGTCCCCGGTGCTGAACGTCGGCGACCTGCTGCATGACCCGCAATACCGCGCCCGCGACACCTTCATCGAGGTCACGCACCCGCTGGGCTTCAAGGAAACGATCTACGGAGCCTACGTGAAAACCAGCCGCAGCCGTCCCGACATCCGGCCCGGCCCGACCATCGGGCAGGACAACGAGCGCGTGTTCAGGACGCTCCTCGACATCCCGGAAGCGGAATACGAGCGCCTCAAGCGCGACCGGATCATCTACTGACACGCACCGGCCCGCAGGCACCCCGCCGCCCGGCCCATACATCGGAGACACGCCATGAAGTTCGCCCTCGCAACGCCTGCGCTGAACAACTACCCGGCCGCCATGGCCCCGTGGGAGCCGCGTGCCGGCGGCCCGGAAGTCCTGCGCTATGCGCGGAAGGCCGACTCCCTGAGCTGGGACTGGCTCACAATCCCCGAGCACATCGTGATGCCCACGGACATGAAGGAGGTGATGGGTTCGCGCTTCGCCGAGGGCATCGCCGCCTCTGCAGTGTTGATGGGCGCGACCGAGCGCATCCACATGCTCACCTACATCCTGGCGCTGCCCTACCGCCATCCGCTGGTGCTCGCCAAGCAAATCGGCACGATGGAATTCCTCGCCGGGGGACGCTTCACGCTCGGCACCGCAGTCGGTCACCTGGAACGCGAGTTCGAGACCCTCGGCATTCCGTTCGAACAGCGCGGACCGATGACCGACGAATACCTCAAGGCGCTCAAAGAAGTGTGGACCTCGGAGCATCCGAAGTTCCACGGCGACTTCGTCAAGTTCGACAACATCCTCGTCGAACCCAAGCCGATACAGAAGCCGCACCCGCCGATCTTCATCGGCGGCAACTCGCAGGCTGCGATGCGCCGCGCCGCCGTGCACGGCGACGGCTGGATCCCCTGGCTCGTGACCGCTGAAGACCTCCCGGGCTGCATCGCCTACATGAAGAGCCTGCCCGCCTACGAAGAGAAGGCCGACCGCTTTGAGATCCTCGTCACGACCACCGCCTACAAGGTCGAGGATTACTCGCACGCTGAGAAGGGCGAGACCGAGGTTTCCGCCGACCGCGACAGCGTGCTGCGCGAAATCGAGGCGCTGCAGAAGGCCGGCGCCACTTCCGTCCAGGTCATGCCGCCGAAGCTCGAAACCTTCGAGCAATGCCTCGACTGGATCGAGTGGTACGACCAGGAAATCATTCCGCAGTTTAGGTGATGCACCAGTTCCTCCCCCTTCAAGGGGGGAGGTTAGGAGGGGGATGGGTTTCTGGCGCCGCTGCTTAACCCATCCCCACCCCAACCCTCCCCTTGAAGGGGAGGGAGTTTCACTGCGGGACTTCGTCTGATTTCACATAAAGCAAAACCGGAGACAGAAATGCCGGACACCCACAACTACCTCACCACCCGCATCGAAGACAACGTCGGGATCATCACCCTCAACCGCCCGGAGAAGCTCAACGCCCTGAGCTGGGAACTCGCCGAGGAACTCGCCACGGTCTTCCATCGCTGGCGCTACGTCGATGAAGTCCGCGCGATCGTGCTGACCGGCGCCGGCCGGGCCTTCTGCGCCGGGGGCGACATCGACTGGATCTCCGGCGACAGCGACCGCCCGATGCCGGGCACCTCCGACGCGACGCGCCCGATTCCGCGTTCGCAGCGCAAGACCCCGGGCGGCCCCTTCATGGACGCAACGCGCCAGATGATCGCGGTCGACAAGCCCATCGTCGCCGCCCTCCACGGCCACGCCGTCGGCGCGGGGCTCGCCTACGCCATGGTGTGCGACCGCCGCTTCGCGGACACCACGCTCAAGATGTCGGCCATCTTCACCAATGTCGGCGTCGCGCCGGACTGCGGCCTGTCGTGGTTCCTGCCGCGCATCGTCGGCCTGCCCACCGCGCTGATGATGGTCGAGACCGGCCGCGTCTTCCGCGCCGAGGAATGCAGGACGATGGGGCTTGTCGACGATCTCGTGCCCGAAGGCGAAAGCTTCGCCGCCGCCTTCGAATATGCGAAGACCCTGGCCCAGCGTGCCAGCGTCGCCGTCGACATGGCGCGCCGCATGATCTACATGGGCCAGACCGCGACGCTCGAACAGATGCTCGACTACGAAGGCATCGCCGGCGTCATCGTCGCCTCGTCGCTCGACGCGAAGGAAGGCACCCAGTCCTTCCTCGAGAAGCGCAAGCCCGTGTATCGCGGTATCTGACGCGTACGGCCGAGCACGGCGCAGACCGGGCCGGCCCCCTCATCGCCAACCCCGACACGAGACCCGCCCGACGGCGCGCGATGCGCCGGGGGCGCCATGACATGGAGTTGAGATGAGCAAATTCATTGTTGCGGCTGCCGCCGCGCTGATCCTTTCGTCCGCGGCCTTCGCCGCGGCACCACCCAAAAGCGACAACGTGGCCGGGCAGCTCAAGGCCCTGCAGGCCGAAGTGCGCGCGCTGAAGGACATCGAGGAAATCCGCATGCTCAAGCACGCCTATTTCCGCGGCATCGACAGTGCGGACCTGCCCCTCCTGCGCAGCCTCATGCACCCCGAGGTCACCGTGCATTTCATCGGCGGCGGCTACGAGTGGAAGCTCGCGGGCCGCGAGCAGTACCTCGAAGCCATCGGCAACAACTTCAACAGCGAAGTCATTGCCCAGCATAACGGCCATCACCCGGAGATCCGCCTTGTCAGCCCGACGGAGGCCGAAGGCACGTGGTACCTGCACGATAACTTCTACAACCTGCGCGAGAAGCTTTACACCACCGGCACCGCCTTCTATCGCGACCGCTATGTGAAGGTCGACGGCAAGTGGCTGCTCCGGAGCACCGAGTACAAGCGCCACTACGAGATCGTCGAGAAGCTCGACAAGCTGCCGAACGTCACCGTCGACTACCTCGCCGAGCACGGCCGCAAGGTCGAGCGCCACTGTCACGGCGACGGCCTGTGCCGCGGCGGGCAGGAAACGCCGGTCGCCTCGCAATAACCCATCCTGATGATGCGGGTACCTCCCCACCCGCATACAGTCATCCCGACCGATCCCCCCGACCCGCACCGAGGTCCGCGCCATGAAACCGGCCCCGTTCGAATACCACGCCCCGACCTCCCTCGCCGACGCGGTCACGCTCCTCGCACGTCTCGAAGACGAGGGCTGCGACGCCAAGATCCTCGCCGGCGGCCAGAGCCTAATGCCGATGCTGGCGATGCGCGTCGCGCGCCCCGATGCCCTGGTCGACCTCCGCCAAGTGCCCGGCCTCGACCACATTCGCCTGCAGGACGGCCGCATCGCGATCGGTGCGATGGCGAGCAAGCGCGCCGCGGAATTGTCGGAACTCGTGCGCGAGCGCCAGCCGCTCTTCCACGCGGCCACGCGACTCGTCGGACATCAGCAGATCCGCAATCGCGGCTCCGTCGGCGGCTCGTTCGCCCATGCCGATCCGGCATCCGAATATCCGGCCGTCGCGCTGGTGCTCGGCATGGAGATGGTCGCCACCGGTCCCGACGGCGAGCGCGTGATTCCGGCCGCCGAGTTTTTCGTCACCTACATGACGACCGCACTGGAACAAGGCGAGATCCTCACCGAAGTTCGCATGCCGGTGCTGCCCCCCGGAACCGGCTGGGCCATCCGGGAGATCACGCGCCGCAGCGGCGACCTCGCACTTGCCGGCGTCGCGCTCACGCTGCGCCTCGAAGCGGGCCGCTGTGCCGACGCGCGCATTGCCGCATTCGGCATCGATGCGACCGCCGTGCGCCTGAGCGAGGCCGAAGACGCGCTGCGCGGCGCCGTCCCGAACACCGAAAGCTTCGCCCGGGCGGGGGCCATTGCAGCCGCCTCGCTCGCCGACCCGATGAGCTGCATCCACGCTTCCGCCGAGTACCGGCGCCACCTCGTCGGCACCCTGCTCGAGCGCGCGCTCGCCGATGCGGCCGCGCGCGCGCACTGAAGCCCTCTCACTCCAGGCACGAGGTTCACCATGAGCACCCGGAAAACCATCCGCCTCACCGTCAACGGCAAGCCCTACGAACGCGAGGTCGAAGCCCGCCTCACGCTGGCCGACTTCATTCGTCATGAACTGCATCTCGGGGGCACCCACGTCGGCTGTGAACATGGCATCTGCGGTGCCTGCACGATCCTCATCGACGGCAGTTCGGCGCGCGCATGCCTGACCCTTGCCGTACAGGCCGACGGCGCCAGCATCACCACCGTCGAGGGGCTGCGCAACCGCGAGACCGGGCAACTGCATCCGATCCAGCAGGCCTTCGTCGATGCCCACGGCCTGCAGTGCGGCTTCTGCACTCCCGGTTTCATCATGACCACCCTCGAACTGCTCGGCGAGAACCCCAACCCGACGGACGACGAGATCAAGGAAGCCCTCGGCGGCAACCTGTGCCGCTGCACCGGCTACCAGAGCATTCTCGATTCGGTGCGTCTTGCCGCCAGCCGGATCAACACCGCCTCCGCCGCCTGACGCGGCTCACGGACTTCCTCTCATGGCGATCGACATTCCCACCCGTACCGATCAGCTGCCGACCAGCGCCACGCGTTTCATCGGCAAGGCCGTCAAGCGCATCGAAGACCCCGCGCTCGTCTCCGGCACCGTCGAGTTCATCGACAACCTGTCGCTGCCCGGCATGCTCCACTGCGCGATCCTGCGCAGCCCGCATCCGCACGCGCGCATCACCGGCATCGACGTCAGCGCGGCGCTGGAGCTGCCCGGCGTCGAGGCGGTGCTGACCGGCGAGGACGTCGAGCGCTGGTGCGACCCCTGCTTCACGGCACCGGAAGGATGGGGCAACTACTGTCTCGCGGTCGGCAAGGTGCGTTTCGTCGGCGAACCGGTCGTTGCCGTCGCTGCGAGCAATCGCTACATCGCCGAGGATGCGCTGGAACTGATCCAGGTCGAGTATGAACTGCTGGCCCCCGTCGCGAATCCAGACGAGGCGATGGCCCCCGGTGCGCCCCTCGTGTTCGAGAACCGCGGCACCAACGTCATCCAGAGCCGCACCTACACCTGGGGCGAGGTCGATCGCGTGTTCGCCGAAGCTGACCGCATCGTCAGCCGCCAATTCCGCTGGAATCGCGTCGGCGCGAACCCCACCGAGACCTTCGGCTGCATCTGCCAGTGGGACCTCGCGGACAACAGCCTCACCTGCCGGGGCGCCTACCAGACGCCGCGCTTCATGGCGATCGGCCGCGCCGCCTCGCTGCGCCTGCCGGCCAATAAGGTCAAGATCATCAGCCACGCCCAGGGTGGCGGCTTCGGCGGCAAGGGCGGGCCGCGCGGCACCGACATCGCGGCGCTGCTGTCGCGCAAGAGCGACGGACGCCCCGTCAAGTACATCGAAGACCGCATGGAATACCTGCTCGCCGGCGGCGGACAGTCCTGGGACCGCTACTACGACGCGTCTCTCGCGCTCAAGGCCGACGGCACCGTGACCGGCTTCAAGGTGCGCCTCGTCGACGACCAGGGCGCAGGCGCCGAAGGCTATGGCACCATCTCGGCTGCCAAGCCGCTCGCCGCCTTCACCGGCAACTATCGCATCGAGGCGGCCCTCTACGACCTCACGCTAGTCGCCACCAACCGGGCGCCCACCTACCCGTATCGCGGTTACGGCCCCCCGCCCCACAACCTGGTCCTCGAATCGCTGATGGACGTCGCCGCGCGCGAACTCACGCTCGACCCGGCCGAGCTGCGCCGCCGCAACTACATCCGGCCCGAGCAGTTTCCCTACACGGTGCCGAGCGGCAACGAATACGACAGCGGCAACTACGCCGCGGTGCTTGACCGGGTCCTCGAACTCGCGGACTACGAGTCGCTGCGCGAATCGCAGGCGAAGGCTCGCGCCGAGGGCCGGCTGGTCGGCATCGGCGTAGTGAGCACCGTCGAACCGGGCGTTTTCGACTGGAACGCTTATGCCACGGTAGGCGTACCCGGCGTCGGCGTACCCGAAGGCGTCAAGGTCGCCGTCGATGTCTTCGGCACCGTCACCGTCGCGGTCGGCTTCAATCTGCAGGGCCAGGGCCAGTTCACGGTCGCCGCGCAGGTCGTCGCGGATTACCTCGGCGTCGACATGAATGCGGTCAAAGTCACCACCGCCTCCACCGATGTCGCCCTGCCCCACTTCGGTCAGGGCGGCAGCCGGCTGGGCGTCGCCGTGACCGGCGCGATCCTGGGCGCCTGCGAAAAGCTGCGGCAAGTTTTCTGCAGGGTGGTCGCCCACGTGATGCAGACCGAGCCCGAGCAGATCGAACTGATGAACGGCCGCCTGCAGATCAAGGCCGCGCCGGAACACGGCATGACCATCGCGGAAGTCGCGGGCCTCATGCTGTCGCGCAGCGACCTGCTGCCTCCCGGCGTCGAGCCCTGCCCGGAAGCCACCTTCGTCTGGGTCTCGCCAAACCGCAATCTGCCCGACGACCAGGGGCGCTGCCGCAGCTATCTCACCGCGGCCGCGGCCACCCACGTCGTCCAGGTCGAAATCGACCGCGATACGGGGCAGGTCGAGATCCTCGGCTACTACATCGTCGACGACTGCGGCACGCGCCTGAACCCTGCGAACGTCGAAGGCCAGTTGCAGGGGGGCGTCGCGCAGGGCGTTGGCGCGGCGCTCTACGAGGAATACGTCTACGACGCGCAATGCCAGCCGCTGGTCAGCACCTTCGTCGACTACCTCATGCCGACCATCCACGAGGTGCCGATGACCGTGAAGGATCACATCGTCACGCCCTCGCCGATCGCGCCGCTCGGGGCCAAGGGCTGCGGCGAAGGCGCGATCCATACGACGCCCGCGGCGCTGCTGTGCGCGATCAACGACGCCCTGGCCCCGCTGGGCCTCGAGTGCCGGGAAACCCCCGCGTCGCCGCGCCGGCTGTGGCAACTGCTGCACGACCAGCGCGGCCAGCACGGCAATTAAGTTAGGGGATGTCAGCGATTACCCGAGCAGTCGAATGGATTCCCAGGCACCTAGTCCCTCCCCCTTCAAGGGGGAGGTTAGGAGGGGGATGGGTTCCGGCGGACGCTGCTTAACCCATCCCCCACCCCAACCCTCCCCCTTGAAGGGGAGGGAGTGAGCATGCTGCTATCAACGCAATCCCGTCGGCACACCCTCGGTGAACGCCGCCCGAACCGGAACTCTCCAATGACCATCCCTGACCTCAGCAAAGGCCCCCTCGCCGGCCTGCGCGTCCTCGACCTCTCGACCATGCTCGCCGGCCCCTACGGCGCGACGCTGCTCGGGGACCTGGGCGCCGACGTGATCAAGATCGAGTCCCATTACGGCGATGAGAGCCGCCACCTCGGCCCCAAGCGCGGCGACGAGCGCGGCCCATATCTGAGCCTCAACCGCAGCAAGCGTGACCTCGTGCTCGACCTGCAGCGCGAAGAGGCGCAGGTTATTTTCGCCCGGCTGGCCGCCACTGCCGACATCCTCGTCACCAATATCCGCGAGCCGGCCCTGTCGAAGCTCGGCCTCGACTACGAGCAGGTGAAGAAGCACCGGCCGGACATCATCTGGATCCGTGTCACCGCCTTCGGCGCCGACGGCCCCTACGCCGGCCGCCCCGGCATCGATTTCCTCGCGCAGGGCTACACAGGCGTGCTCACCCTCAACGGCGAACCCGATGGTGCACCGGTGCGCACGGGGTTCCCGGCCGTCGACGTCATGACTTCGCTCCTCGTCAGCAACGCCGCGCTGGCCGCGCTGCGCGCGCGCAAACTCACCGGCGAAGGCCAGCGCATCGAGGTCTCGCTGCTCGACGCCCTGATGCACGCGCAGGCGAGTTCCATCGGCACCTGGCTCACCACCGGCGACCGGCCCAAGCGCACCGGCAACCGCAGCCTCTACTTCGCGCCCTCAGGCGTGTATCCCACGAGGGATGGCAAACACGTCGTCATCACCACGCCGGGCGAGAAGTTCTTCGCCAAAGTCTGTCGTGCCCTTGACACCGACTGGGACACCGACCCGCGCTTCCACGACATCCACGCGCGTCTCGCCAACGAGGACGAGCTCGATCGCGTCATGGCCGAACGCACCCGCCAGTTCGACCGCACGGAACTCGTCGAGAAGCTGATTGCTGCCGACGTCCTCACCGCGCCGATCAACGAGGTCGAGGATGTCGTCAAGGATCCCCAGATCCTGCACAACCGCATGATCGTCCCGGTCGAGCACCCCGTCCTCGGCCGCCTCGACGTCACGGGCATCCCCATCCGCTTCTACGGCACCCCCTGCGGAGTCACGCGGCACCCGCCGATGCAGGGCGAACACACGCGAGAGATCCTCGGTGAACTGGGTTACGCGAAGGGGGATGTCGATGCGCTGATCGGCGAGGGTCTGGTCGCAGACGTCGCGGACATGACCCGCCGCCGCGAGGAACGGAAGGTCAGAAAGCCGACCTGAACGGATTCGAGCGACCCAACGAAAGGGCCACGGGCGGCCGGACGTTACACCGGCTGCTATGTGCGCCCCACTGTGTCGGGCGATATGTTCCGACCGTACGCTGGCGAGTGAGGCGGACCTTCACACCCGCGGCGCACCAAAGCGCTGACCGCGCGGGCGCCCGTGGCGAAGTGATTGTGCGCCGATCCTTGCCCCGACGGGGCGCGGATCGGCACATTCATGCTCGCGGGGAGGAGGAACTAGACCATCATCCCCACCGCCGCCCCATGTCGCGTGGCCTCGGCGAGCCGCCGCGGCACCCATGCGCCGCCGGCGATGAATACCTGCGCGATGCTGCCATCGGCCTTGAGGGCGTCGTAGAGCGCCGCTTGCTGCACGGAGCCGTACATCAGCACGACGGAATCGAAGCCTTCGACCCGGTAGGTCTGGTCGCCCCAACTGGAGACAAATTCCAACACGTCCGAGTCGATGCTACGCAGGATCAGGTTCGGGTGCACCTTCACGCCGCAGCGCTCCATGCGTTTCAGCACCATCCCGATCGAGTAGCGTGCGACTTCGGTGGCGAGGTGCACGGACTTGTGGAAGATCTCGACCGACTTGCCCTGCTCGGCGAGGTATTCCGCGACGCAGGGGGTCTGGTAGTAGTCTTCCTGGGAGACGATCGCGACGCGCTGCCCCGTCTTCGCGCGCCCGCGCAGCACGTCCCAGCCCTGCACGACGTGGGGCAGGTCGATTCCCGGCACCTCGGTCGGCATGCGCGGCAGCGAGCCGGTGGCGATCACGACGGAATCCGGCTGGAGTGCCTGGATCGCGGCAAGATCCGCGGCGGTCTCGACGCGCACGTCGACGCCCAAGCGCGCGAGTGCGTTTTCCTCGAAATAGACCTGATCCTCGAACGAGTCCCGCCCCGGCGCCTTCGCGGCGAGAAGGAGCTGGCCACCGAGGCGCTTGCCCTGCTCCAGCACCGTGACCTTATGCCCGCGCAGCGCGGCCATACGCGCCGCCTCGCAGCCTGCGGCACCGCCCCCCACGACGACGACATGGCCAGGCTTGTCGGTGGGTCGGAAGTCGGCTTCCCACTGCAACTCGTTGCCGATCATCGGATTGATCGAACAGGTGGGCGTGTAGGGAATGTACGCAGGCTCGGAGGCTTCGTCGATGCAGCGCGTGCAGCCGATGCAGCGGCGGATCTCGCCGAGCCGGCCCTCCTTCGCCTTGAGGGCGAAATCGGGATCGGCGATGCCTGCGCGCACCATGCCGACGAGGTCGCAGAAGCCGCCCTTGATGAGCTCTTCGGCGAGCACGGGGTCGTTGATGCGGCCCGTGAAAAGCACGGAGATCTTCGGATCCAGGTCGGCGAGGTCAGCGCGCGCCGCCTTGCCGAACTCGCGATACTCCGCATGCGGATGGTAGGACGAGGGCACGTAGGACGGAGCGCCCCAGCAGTGGCCAACGTCGAGGTCGACGAAGTCCATCAGGCCGGTCTCGCCGATGTGGTACAGCATCTCCCGCAGCTGCATGTTGTCGTAGCCGCCTTCGCGGGATTCCTGCCCGTTGACGCGGATGCCGACCGCCATCGTGGAACCGACGCGCTCGCGTACCCGCTTGAGGGCCTCGACGACGAAGCGGATGCGCTCGGCCGGTCCGCCGCCCCATTTGTCAGTGCGACGGTTGGTGACCGGGGACAGGAAGCTGTAGCCCACCGTCTCGTGCGCGCAGTGGATCTCGACCGCATCGGCCCCGCTCGCCTTTGCCGCCGTGGCGGCATCGGCATACCCGTCGAGCAGAAACTCGATCTCGGCTTCGCCGAGCACGTGAGGCGTGTAGTCCTGCGCGCCGACGACCGGCACCGGCGACGGCGACCAGAGCGCGTTGAGGTGTGTGAGCTGGACCACCACGACCGCACCATGCCCATGCACTTCATCGACAAACTTCTTCCAGCCTTCCAGAAAGGCCGGATTCTGGTGCGCAGCGAAGCGGCAGCCGAACCCGCCCTTCAGCGAGATCTCGTCGGGCGCTCCGGGCGGCAGCGGCACATTGAGCAGCCAGGTCTCGCTACCGATCCACCCCGTGCCCCCTTTCGCCTTGGCGCCGTGGTGGGCGATGAAGTGCTCGTCGATGAGTCCTGGCGCGCGCGAGGAATTGATCGTGTTGGTCGTCTCGCAAATGCGGTTGGACACGCGCATGGGGCCGACCTGCAGCGGCGAGAAGAGGTGTTCGAAGTTCACGGTGCTCATGCGAGCGTCTCCACAGGAAAGCGACAGGACACGAAGCCGGGGAATGGAACCGGCGAGGCGCCTCAGACAGCGCGGGTCGGCGAGATGATCACGATCCCGAAGGGGCGGTCGGTCTGCTGCTGGAAGAAGCCCCAGGGCGGGAACAGCGCGGTCAGGTGCGGCCACAGCGTCTTGCGTTCCTCATCGGTGGCGTCGCGCGCGACCGCGGTGGACTTGTTCCGGTCGAGTTGCACCCAGCAGTTGGGGTTGGCGGTGACGTTGAGGTACCAGGCGGGCGGCTCGTCATAGCCGGCGAGCGACGCAACGACGACGACATCCTTGCCGTTCTGCAGGAACACCAGCGGCGTCGTGCGCGGCTCGCCAGACTTGCGGCCAACGGCCGTCAGCAGCAGGGTCGGGAAGCCCGACGGCGAGCCCTTGCCGGAAGCCCAGCCGTCGGGGTTCGCGAGATAGCGTGCGACATCCGCCTTCGCGTCGCCCCGGATGCGCTCGAGTGACGCGGTGGCGTCCTTGATGGCCTGCCATTCTTCATCGGACATGTAGTCCGGCTTCACCATGGTTTCGCGATTCTGCGTCGACATTGCTGGAATTCCTTGAGTAGACGATCCGCAGTCCAGTGTAGAGAGGCGTCGCGCGACGCTCGTGGCGGCACGGCTTCGAATCCGGCCGATCGCGTCTCAATTGCGGACAGCGCGCCCGCTCGCGATTCCGACGCTGCTCACAGTGCCAAATACTCCGTTCGCCCTGAGCTTGTCGAAGGGCACGCGCAGGGCTTCGACAAGCTCAGCCAGAACTGCCTTTGGCACTGGAGCCGGTAATGACGTGGGCAAGCGCAAGGGCGATGAGCGAGAGGAGCGTCGCGACGATGCCGACGGTCCCGAATCCGGCAAGCTGCCCGTCCGGCCCGATGCTGATCACGACGCCGCTGAACATCGCGCCCACCCCCATGCCGAACTGGGTCATGACGCCGTTGAGCATCATGAACGCGCCCCGCACCCGGGGGGGCGGAAGGTCGGCGAGGATCGCCACCGTCGGCGTCCAGCGCGCATACACGGAGACGAAGAAGAGGCTGCTCACCACGAGCGCGCCAGCGATCGGCAGCACCGGGGCGTGCGTGGCGAGCACGATCCCGATCGCGGACAGCACGCTGGTCGCTGCGAATACAGGAAAGCGTCCGTGGCGGTCGGCGAGCCGTCCCGCGAAGGGCGTCGTGAAGAAACTGATCGCGCCGGCCAGCAGATAGATCCACGGCAGCTGCGTCTCGGCGATCCCGACGTTCTTGACCCAGTAGGGCGCGATGTAGGCGATCACCGCGTAGCAGGACGAGGTCACGAGGAAGGTCAGGAGAAAGCCGCCCAGCGCACGGCCGACCAGAAGCTCCCGGAACGAGGTCCGGGCCGGGGTATCCGACGCAGGTTGGAGCCGCCGTGACGGCACGGGTGGCAGGTGGCGTACGAGACCCACGAACACGCCCACCGAGATCAGCGCGACCGCGACGAAAGGTCCCTGCCAGCCCAGCGCGGCAGCAACCCACAACCCGGCGGGCAGCCCGATCACAGCTGACAGCGCGTGCCCGCTCATGACGCGTCCGATGGCCCCGGCACGCTGACCGGGTGGGGCTACCTCGGCGACGAGGGACTGGATCAGCGCCGAGAGCACGCCGCCGCTCATGCCGGCAAAGACCCGTGCGCGGACCAATTCGTCGAGGCTGCCGGCGGTCGCCGTCACGAGCAGCGACAGCACGAAGGCCGCATATACGGCGCACAGCACCCGACCGCGGTCGAAGCGGTCGATCACCGTGCTCACCAGTACGCCCGCGACCGCCGCGCTCGCCGTGTAGGCCAGCACGAGCCGGCCCAGATCGGCCGGCGTCGCGCCGAAGGCACCGATGAAGTGCGCGCCCAGCGGCATCATGACCATGAAATCGATCAGATGGGTCATATGCGCGGCGCGCAGGACCGCGACGAGTCGGTCCCCGGTCAATCCATGCCCCTGCTAGCCGACGCCGCCGCGCGGGGGAATCAGCACGTACTGGCTGGTCTGCACGACGTCGATCTTGTCCATGTCGATGAAGCGTGCGCAGCTTTCGCGCATCGCCACGACGTTGCGGCGGAATTTTTCCTCGTCGCCGACAGCGTCGTAGAAGGCCTGGATGTTGCCGATCGCCTCCGGCGGGAAGCCCTCCTCGACGATCGCGTCGTACTGCGGCGCGTCGGGCGTGAGCGCGCGCGTGACGACGTTCTGCACGTAGAGGAAGGTGTCCTGCGTATCGATGGCGACCTGTGTGTGCGAACCGAGCCACACGTCGAGCCAGGCTTCGCGCTCGATGCGTGGCGGGCGGCGGAACAGGGCCACTTGCGCGAAGCCGGCCGTGCGCTCGCCGAGCGCGGGCAGGAAGCGCGTGTTGCGCATCGGCCGCGACTCGGTCACGAGCCAGGCGGCGTAGCGCTCGCACACGGCCGCGACGGCGTCGTCGACCGGCTTGCGCAGCGAGGCGTTGGCCGAATCCACCCACACCGAAACGAAGGCGTCCATCGGCATCGGCAGCGCCTGCATCGTCGGTGCGGCATCCGCAGCGTCTGCGTCGGCCACGTTCAGCTGGGCGCCGAGTACGCCCAGCGCAACGAGGCGCGGCACGAGTTCGCCGTGCAAGCGCGCGGCGAAGGCGGCCTTGTCCGTGCCTTCGCAGCGCCACAGGGCATAGATGACCTTTTCCATGAACCGATCAGCGCAGCGGCGCGCGTTTGGTCGGCTCGATACCGGTCAGGCGCGCAAGGTTGAGGCCCAGGATGTTGGCCTTGTCCTGCTCGGTGACCTGCGCGTAGCCCCACTTCTCCTGCAATTCCTCGGGCATGTCGAGGTTCTTGATGTAGTCGGTGACGCGACCGAGGTCGTCGAACGGCAGGTCGAAGCCCAGCACGATCTTCTCGGACGTCATCCACTGCAGCGCGGTGCCGATGGTGTGATAGCCGCGGTACGGTGCGCGCTGGAACCAGCCGATGATGCCCGACAGGCTCAGGTAGAGGTTCTTGTGCTTGCCGCACAGGCCGATCAGTTCCTCCGAATGCGGCCAGCCCGCGTGGTAGGCGATGATCTTCAGATCGGGGAAGTCGAGCATCACGTCATCGAGCTGCGACGGATGGCAGTGGTTGCTCGGCTGCGGGCACACGTAGCTCATGCCGGTATGAATGGTGAGCGGGACGCCCAGCTCGACCGCCTTCTCGTAGAACGGCCACAGGCGCTTGTCGTTGAGCGGGCCGTCGTCCTCGGGCGTGTAGAGCTTGCACAGCTTGGCGCCCCGCTCCTTCACGAGGTATTCGAGTTCCCAGTTCGCATGTTTGATGCCGCGCTTGATGACCGGACCGACGTTGGCCTCCAGATACATGCGCTCCGGATAGGGCTCGATCTGCTGCAGCATGAAGCCGTTGGTCGACATCGACACGGTGCCGCCGGTGATGTCCATCATCGGCTCGCGCAGGCAGAACGCAACGTCGACGCTGGTCTGGTCCATGTAGTTGATCAGCTCGCTCGCGATCGGCTTCGGCCACTCGCTGTCGAGGTCGCGGCCGGCCCACGCGCGCAACACGCCGTTCACGCTGTCGTGGAACTGCTGCATGCCCGGGTAGTAACCGATCTCACTCATGGTCTGCAGGTTCATGAAGTGGAATTCGGTCATTGCGACGAAGTAGTCTTTGCTCATGCTGCGGTCTCCTTCCCTTGGGTTCGTGGGGTTTCGGCGGATCAGCGGCCGACGTATTCGGGTTTGGTCTTGGCAGCGAAGGCACGCGGCCCTTCGCGCGCGTCCTCCGACGCAAAGACGCGCGCGGACATGGTCTTTTCGAGCACGAAGGCCGGTTCGTTGTTGAGCGCGCGCATCGCGATCTCCTTCGCGGTGCGCACCGCCAGCGGCCCGTTCTCGCAGATGCGTTCGGCGTAGGCCAGGGCCTCGTCGAGGAGCTTGTCGGCCGGCACGACCTTGTTGATCAGGCCGATGTCGTAGGCCCGCTGCGCGTCGATGGTGTTGCCGGTGAGCAGCATCTCCATCGCGATCGCCCACGGGATCTGCTGCGGCAGGCGCACGTGCGAGCCGCCCGCCGGCACGACCGCCCAGCGCACTTCGGCGAGGCCGAACTTGGCGTGCTCGGCGGCAATGCGAATGTCGGTGCCGAGCAGGAATTCCAGCCCGCCCGCCACACACACGCCGTTCACCGCGGTGATGATCGGTTTGTAGACGTTCTGGAACGGGCGCTTCGCCGGATCCTCATAACCCAGTGCGTCGCCCTCATTGAGCGCCGGAAGCGCCACCTTCAGGTCGAGCCCGGTGCAGAAGGCGCGGTCGCCGGAGGCGGTGAAGATCGCGCAGCGCAATTCGGGATCGTTGTTGTAATCCTCGAAGGCCGCCTCAAGACCGATCAGCATCTCCTTCGTCAGCGAATTCATCGCCTCCGGGCGGTTCATTGTGATGATCGCGATGCGGCCGCGTTTCTCGTAGCTCAGGCTCGCGGGCAGGTTCAGGCCCATGAATTTGTCCTCACGTTGACTGCGTTATCCAATGAAAACGTCTTGCGTAGGGCGGAAAAGCGCAGCGCCTTCCGCCGAATGTGACTGGGATCGGTACATGCGGCGGAAGGCGCCTTCGGCTTTTCCGCCCTACCGGGCTGCACGGCGAAATACGGGCAACGTAATTGCATCGCTAACCTTCTCGAAATCGACCTCGACAGGCATGCCGATCTGCAATTCGTCGGGCGTGCAATCGACGACGCGCGACAGCAGGCGCACGCCCTCCTCCATCTCGACAACGACCGGCGCGTACGGGGTCACGGCGGCGAAGGCCGGATGCAGTGCGCGCA
Source organism: Azoarcus sp. CIB (assembly GCF_001190925.1). Taxonomy (NCBI): domain Bacteria; kingdom Pseudomonadati; phylum Pseudomonadota; class Betaproteobacteria; order Rhodocyclales; family Zoogloeaceae; genus Azoarcus; species Azoarcus sp. CIB. The sequence goes on along the minus strand of NZ_CP011072.1, from coordinate 1,721,646 downwards.
CCACCTCGGTCCAGGTAAACACCGTGCCGCGCCCGCTGGAACGGGCCCATTCCCATTCCATCGAGCTGCAATGCGCGCAGATGTCGCGCGGCACGTGCCGATGGCGCCCGCAGCCTTTGCAGCGCTGGAAGCGCAGCTCGCGGTCGCGGCACCAGGCGTAGAACTCGCCGTGCAACCCCGTGAGGCTGGGCTGCGGCTTGTCGTAGGAAATCGCGTTTTGGCTCATGTCGCTTCTCCAGGGATTCTTCAGCGGCGCAGGACGGCGATGCTGCCGTCGCCGAAATCGCCCCAGCCGGTCACGACGCCGATCTCGGCATCCGCCACCTGCCGCGCACCGGCCTCGCCACGCAGCTGGCGCACCGCCTCGACGACATGCGAGATGCCCAGTACATGGGCCTGCGAGAGCAGCCCGCCGTGCGTATTCACCGGCAGGCGGCCGCCCAGCTCGATGCCGCCGTTCTCGACGAAGGCGCCGCCTTCGCCGCGCCTGCAGAAGCCGGCTTCCTCGAGCTGCTGGATCACTTCGAAGGTGAAGCAGTCGTAGATCTGCGCGAAATCCGCGTCCGCGGGGCTTACGCCGGCCATGCGGAAGGCTTCCGGCGCGGCATTGGTGAGCCCGGTGCGATGGAAGTCGGCACGGTTGGTGATCTCGTCCGCGGGGTACGGTTGGCCGGCGGCTGCACCCATGATGTAGACGGGTTTCTGCCGCAGGTCGCGCGCGCGCTCGACGGTGGTGACGATGAAGGCGGCCGCGCCGTCGGTTTCGACGCAGCAGTCGAGCAGCCGGTAGGGCGAAGCGATGTACGGCGACGCGAGGTAGTCGGCCATCGTCAGCGGCTTGCCGTGCATCAGCGCGGCGGGGTTCAACTGGGCATGCTTGCGCATCGCCAGCGCCACAGCGCCGAACTGCTCGGCGGTCGTTCCGTATTCGTGCATGTGCCGGCGCGCCATCAGCGCGTACCACTGCGGCGGTGCGGTAAGCCCGAAGGGCATGTAGAAGTCGCGCGCGATCTCGCCGCCCGGAATGGAATCGACGTCGTTGGCCGCCGTCTCGCGCACCCGCGCGCCGGAGTAGCCGTTCCAGCCGCCCGGCACCATGACGTAGTCGGCTGCGCCGCTCGTGACCGCCATCGCGGCCATGCGCAGCGAGCCGACGGGGGCCGCGCCGCCCATGTGCAGCGTCGCCGCGAAACGCAGGTTCTCGCAGCCCAGGCTCGCGGCGAAGGCCTCCGCCTTGCCGACGTTCGGGAAGGGCAGGATGCCGTCGATCTGCGCTGCCTTGAGCCCGGCGTCTTCCAGCGCGGCCACCGCCGCCTTGAGCTGGATGCCCATCTCGCTGAGTCCCGAGCCGGGCTTGCGGCAGAAGGGCGTTTCGCCGATGCCGACGATACAGGCCTTGTCCTTGAACATTCGCCGGCGCTCCTACTTGGCCACAGGCGCGGGCTGCGCCTCGTAGTCTGCGAGCAGCGCCTGCCGGGCTTCCGCCTCGCGCTGCCGGATGTCCCAGAAGCGCGCCTTGCGCTTGGCGAGGAAGGCCGCCCCGCCCTCCTTGCCTTCGGGCATGTCGAACCAGTCCGGATACATTGCCGCGGAGGTCACGCAGGATTCCTTGTAGCCGTCCATTTCCTGGTCGAATGAGGCCTTGAGCACTTCGAGGCAGCCCGGGCTCACGGCCAGCATTTCCTCGCACCAGCGATCGACCTCTGTCTCCAGCTCGTCAAGCGGCACGACCGTATTGATCAGCCCCATCTGCAGGGCCTCGGGCGCCTTGTACTTGCGGCACAGCATCCACATCTCGCGCGCCTTCTTGGCGCCGACGACCTTGGTCAGATAGGGCACGAAGAAGCCGTCCGCCGGGGACGAGACGCGCGGACCGGCTTGGCCGAAGATGGCGTTGTCCGCGGCAATCGTGAAATCGCAGCAGTAGGCCATGTGGTTGTGGCCGGCGATGCAGTAGCCCTGCACCTGCGCGATGATCGGCTTGCGCGACAGGCGCATCAGCCGGTTGTGCGGATAGCGGTTGTAGAAGGCTTCGCGCAGCCCCCAGCGCTCCCACTCGACATCCCCGCCGGCGCCGAAATGCTTGCCCTTGCCCGCGATCACGATCACGCCGATCGCGGAGTCGTGGTTCGCGTCGTAGAAGGCGCGGAACATCTCGTCGACGGTCGCGAGCGTCAGCGTGTTCATCTTGTCGGGCTTGTTCAGCGTGATGCGCGCAATGCCGCCGCCGAGCTCGCCATGCATCTTCTTCTCGTAGAGGATCTCGGCGAAGTCGTCGAGCCCCTCGCCCTCCACGACCTGCCACGCGCTCCACACGGTCGGCACGTTTTCGTTCTTCATCGATTCGTCTCCGGATGCGCTGGGTGTTCAGGGAATCGCGCGCTGCGCTTTCAGGGTTTCGATCTCGTCCCACTCGTAGCCGAGCAGGTCCATGAGCAGCAGCTCGGTGTCCTGCCCGAGTTGCGGGCCGAGGCAGTGGATCTCGCCGGGCGTCTTCGACAGCGTCACCGGCAGGCCGCGCACGTCGACCTCGCGCTGCACTTCCTCGCAGTACGCCTTCATGAAGTAGTTGTTGCGCCAGGCCTGCTCGTCGCGCACGACGTCGGCAAGGTTGCTGACCGGGCTCGCGACGACCGCCTCGGAAACGAAGGCCCGCATCAGCGCCTGATGGTCGTGTCGCAGCGTCAGCGCCTCGATGGCCGCGATCAGGGCCTCGTTGTGCTCGGCCCGCAATGCGCAGGTCGCGAAGCGCGGATCGGCGTGCAGGGAAGGCGCATCCAGTGCGCGGCACAGCGCGGCGAAACGCGCGTCATCGTTCGGTTCGCACAGGAAGACCCATTTCCCGGTGGTCGGATACAGGTTCCACAGCGGGTTCTCGACCGCTTTGCGGGAGTGCTGCAGGGCCGCGTCCTGATTGCCGGCGAGGAAGGACTGCAGGTACGGCGCCGCGAGGAAGAGCTGCGCGCCGTAAAGCGACGCGTCCAGGTACTGGCCGCGCCCGGTGCGGCGGCGCTGGTAGAGCGCGAGCGCGATGCCCAGCGCGGACATGATCCCGCCGTAGGCGTCGCCCGAGCCCATGCCGAGGTACACCGGTGGCTCGCCCGGCTCGCCCAGACGCGCCATCGCGCCGGTGAGCGCCTGCACCGTCATGTCGAAGGACGGCTTCGACACGCCGCCGAAGCGGCCGTAACCGGTATTGGTCGCATAGACCAGCGCCGGGTTGAGCGCGGAGAGCTTCTCGTACGACAGCCCCCAGCTCTCCAGCATTTCCGGCGCGAGATTGGACAGGAACACGTCCGACTTTTCGACGAGCCTATAGAGGATCTGGCGCCCACCCTCGGTCTTGAGGTCGATCGCCATGCTCTTCTTGTTGCGGTTGATGACCAGGAAATACTGGTTCCAGTCGCCCACGGGCAGCGACTTGATCGAGCGCACACCGCGGCCCTGGTCGCCGCCCTGCGGCCGTTCGACCTTGATGACCTCGGCGCCGAAGTCGGCCAGATACTGGGCCGACACGGGGCCTTGGAACCACACGGTGAGGTCGATGACCCGGATTCCTTCCAATGCTTTCGCCACGAGCGTTCTCCGTTCCCGTTTGCTGTACGTCAGACGAGCACGCGGTCCGCGCGCAGTTGTTGGATGGCCTCTTCCGGGTAGCCGAGCAGCTCGCCCAGCACCTGGGTGCCGTGCTGGCCGACGCAGGGCGCAAGGCGGTCGAGGCGCGCCGGGCTGTCGCTCATGAAGATCGGGAAGCCGAGGCTCTTCACCGGCCCGAAGCTCGGGTGGTCGAGTTCGAGGATGTAGCGATTGGCGAGCACCTGCGGGTCGTTCGCCGGGTAGTCGAAGCGTTCGATGACGTCCGCCGACATCTGCTTCTCGTGGAACACCTGGCGCCAGTGGCTGCCGGGCTGCTTCCCGAAGGCGGCTTCGAGTTCGCGGATCAATTCGAGGCGGTTCGTCTCGGTGCGCTTGTCGTGCGTGTCGAAACGCGGATCGTCGGCCGCGATCCCGACCGCCGCCGAAAACACCGGCCACCATCGGTCGGTATCAGGCATCGTGAGCGTCACCCAGCGCCCGTCGGCGCCCGGATAGAGCGAGCCAGACATCGGGTTGGAGACGTCCATGCGGGAGATCGGATTGAGGAAGCGTTCCCCTTCGCCGATCGCGAGGAAGGCCTGGATGTCGAGCGCTCCGCCGTACATGTTGGCGCCGAAGAGCGACACGTCGACCTCCTGCCCCTCCCCGGAAGCCTGCCGGTGTATCAGCGCGGTGACGACGCCGAAGGCCAGCATCACGGTCGCGTGCATCGCGCCGGCCCCGGTGTGGATCGGCGGCTGGCCGGGCTGCGGCAGGATCGGCATCATCCCGGTGCGCGCCGCGGCGAGCTCGTCGATCGGCGGCAGGTCGGCATCCGGCCCCTGCGGGCCGAAACCGGAGATGCGCCCGAAGACGATGTCGGGGCGCAGCGCAGACCCGCCTGCGTAGTCGATCCCCAGCGCCGCCAGTTCGTCGCGCTGCCAGTCCGTGACGATGACGTCGGCCTTGGCCACGAGCTGGTGCAGGAGCGCCGCCCCCCGCTTGGTGGCGGGATCGAGCGCGACGCTCTCCTTGTTGCGGTGGATCAGGTCCGCCTCGTGATTCCAGCGCCCGTCGGTGGGCGCGCGCTGGGGCGGCAGATCGAGGCGGATCACACGCGCCCCGAAGTCGGCGAGGAAGGCGGCAGACAGCGAGGCGCAGAACTGCCGGGTCAGATCGAGAACGACGACATCGTCGAGGGCGCGGCTCATCGGGAGTCCTTGTGACGAGTTCGGAGGTGCGGGGCGAACTTCACCCCATGCCAATTCCAGTCTATCGGTCCGGCTTTTCCCGTCAGGGACGGCAGGAAGTCATTTACGGCCGATGGCGGATCAAATGCGGACGACGCCGGAAACGGCGCGCAGCGCGGGGTTCTCAGCAATGCAAAGAGGGCCCGCAGGCCCCCTTCGAACGACGTCCGCGGCGTGACTTGCACCACGCCGCTCATGGCGTGGAACCTGACACCGCGAGACCGGCCTGCGGCTGCCCCCCGATCAGGCCACCCACACGCCTGATCGCGAACATCGCGACAACCGTTGTCAGGCACACGAACAGCAGCGCATAGCGCAGGGATTCCCCGCCGAACCGCGGCTGCAGCGCGTCGCTGAACGCACCGATCAGCAGTGGCCCCACTCCGACGCCGAGCAAGGTGGTGAGGATCGTCAGGGCGGCGAGCGCCACCGCGCGCTGGCCGGGCGCGACCAGGTGGGTGATGAAGCTGTACGAGGGCGCCACCCACCACACGGAAAAGAATCCGTTCAGTCCGCACCACAGCATGGCAGTGGGCACGGCAACCGACCCGGCCTGCAGCAAGGTCGCGTGCGGCCACAGCAGATAGGCGGCCAGCGAAACGACGGCGATGCTATGGCCGATCAACGGAATCCTGAGGTGCCAGCGCTGCCCGCGATGCGTCAGGCGGTCCGTCAGCCAGCCGCTGAAGAGCATGCCCACGCCGGCCGAGGTGCCGCCGACGAGGCCCGCGAGGAGCCCGGCGTTCTGCAGCGTCAGGTCGTGCGAACGCACGAGGAAGGTCGGATTCCACATGCCGTAGGCGTTCGCGCCGAGCGTCGTCACCGCGCTGGCGAGCACCAGGTAACGGTAGGGACGGCAGGCCCAGAGCTCGCGCAGGGTGCTCCACATTCCCAGCGGAATCGCGGCGCCCGTATGGCCGCCATCCCATACGCCCCGTCGCGGCTCGCGCACCGCAAACGCAAGCAGCGCCGCCACCGGCAGGACCGGCAGCGCGAGCACCATGAAAGCGTTGCGCCAGCCCCACGCCCCCACCATCCATGCGCCCACACTCAGTGCGACGATCGCGGCGAAGGTCGGCGCTGCGGTGAAGCAGCTGATGGCGAACGAGCGGCGTTGCGGCGGATAGAGATCGGCGATGATGGACAGCGAGGCCGGCGTCGCCGGTGCCTCTGCCACCGCCACCGCCATGCGCGCCAGCACCAGCAGTCCGAAGCCGCTCGCCAGACCGCACAGCACGGTCGCCACGCACCACATCAGTCCGGACACCGCGAGCAGGCGCACGCGCGAGACGCGATCCGCGATGCGTCCCGCGGGCAGCCCCAGCAAGGCATACACGCCCGCGAACGCGAGGCCCGAGATGAGGCCCATCGCCGTGTCGCTCGCGCCGAACTCGCGCTTGATCGGCTCGATCATCACCGCCATGATCTGCCGCCCGACGAAGTTGTCCGCATACATCAGCGACAACAGCATGAGCAGCCCGTGGCTGCGCCTGGCGGAGGTCGTGGGGGGCGGTGCAGACATCGGGGCTCCTATCGGTTTGAGTGCTGCACGGTCACTCCCTCCCCTTCAAGGGGAGGGCTGGGGTGGGGATGGGTCTAGCGGACGCCGCAGAAACCCATCCCCCTCCTGACCTCCCCCTTGAAGGGGGAGGAACCAAGATCACCACGTCCCCGGCTCCCAACTCGTCATGCCGCGGCCCGCGCCTTCGCCAGTGTCATCGCCGTGTCCTCGATCATGTCCTCCTGCCCACCAACCATGCCGCGGCGACCCATCTCGACGAGGATCTCGCGCGCCGGCACGCCGTACTTCTTCTCCGCGCGCTTGGCGAACAGCAGGAAGGAGCCGTACACGCCCGCATAGCCCAGCGTGAGCGCATCGCGGTCGATGCGGATCGGGAAGTCCATGATGGGCACAACGAGGTCTTCGGCGACGTCCTGGATGCGGAACACGTCGACGCCGGTGTCGATCCCCATGCGCGCACACACCGCAACGAAGACCTCCATCGGCGTGTTGCCCGCGCCGGCCCCGAGGCCCGCTGCCGCCGCATCGATGCGGCTCGCCCCCGCCTCGATCGCCGCGATGGAGTTCGCGACGCCCATTGCCAGATTGTGGTGGCCGTGGAAGCCCAGCTCGGTGTCGGGCGCGAGCGCCGCGCGCACCGCGCCGATGCGCTCGCGCACGTCGTCGGGCAGCAGGTAGCCGGCCGAGTCGGTGATGTAGATGCAGTTCGCGCCGTAACTCTCCATCAGCTTCGCCTGCGCGACGAGCCCTTCAGGGCTGCTCATGTGCGCCATCATCAGGAAGCCGACGGTGTCCATGCCGAGCTTTCGGGCCATGCCGATGTGCTGTTCGGAGACATCCGCCTCGGTGCAGTGGGTCGCGACGCGGATCGTCGACACGCCCAGCCCGTGCGCCATCTTCAGGTGATCAACGGTGCCGATCCCCGGCAGCAGCAGCGCCGACACGCGGGCGCGCTTCATCAGCGGCACGACCGCGCCGAGATACTCCTCGTCCGTGTGCGCCGGGAAGCCGTAGTTCACGGACGAGCCGCCCAGGCCGTCGCCGTGCGTGACCTCGATCAACGGCACGCCGGCCTTGTCCAGCCCGCAGGCGATGGTCTTCATCTGTTCGAGCGTCATCAGGTGACGCTTCGGATGCATGCCGTCCCGCAGGGTCATGTCATGAACGGTGATTTTCTTGCCGTGCAGATCCATGGCCGGCTCCTTATGCTGCGACGGGTTGGGGGGCGACGGGCGCCAGCACGAGCTCGCCCTTGAGGATTTCCTCGGCAAACATCTCGGCGGTGCGCGCCGCGGCGGCGGTCATGATGTCGAGATTGCCCGCGTACTTCGGCAGGTAGTCGCCGAGCCCTTCGACCTCGAGGAAGACCGACACGCGATTGCCGTCGAAAACCGGCCCGTTTACGAGGCGGTAGCCCGGCACGTACTTCTGCACCTCCGCGATCATTCCGTGGATGGATGCGGTGATCGCCGCCTGGTCGGGTTCGGACTCGGTCAGGCAATGCACGGTGTCACGCATCATCAGCGGCGGCTCGGCCGGATTGATGACGACGATGGCCTTGCCCTTCTTCGCTCCGCCGACCCGTTCGACCGCACCCGCCGTGGTGCGCGTGAACTCGTCTATGTTCTTGCGCGTGCCGGGGCCGATCGAACGCGAGGACACCGTCGCGATGATTTCGCCATACGCGACCGGCTGCACGCGCGAGATCGCCGCGACCATCGGGATCGTCGCCTGCCCGCCGCAGGTCACCATGTTCACGTTCATTTCACGCTTGCCGACATGCTCGACCAGGTTCACCGGCGGCACGCAGTAGGGGCCGATCGCTGCGGGCGTCAGGTCGATCATCAGCACGCCCAGCTCGTTGAGCTTGCGACTGTTCTCGGCGTGCACATAGGCGCTGGTCGCATCGAAAGCGATCTGGATGTTGTCCGCCTCGACGTGCGGCAGCAGGCCATCCACACCGTCCGCGGTCGTCTTCAGGCCCATTTCGCGCGCTCGCACCAGGCCGTCGGAATCGGGGTCGATGCCGACCATCCACACCGGCTCCAGCACCGGGCTGCGTTGCAGCTTGTACAGCAGGTCGGTGCCGATGTTCCCCGGCCCGATCAGTGCGCAGCGGATCTTTTTCATTATGTTGTCCTTGCAGGGTTCTCTGTTGGGGTGGAGCAGGCAACGCGACGCGGAGGAGGAGAGCGATGGGTTTCGCGCCGCGTGCCTGCAACCGGAAAACTACGGCGCGAAGCCGATCGAGCAGCCGCCCAGACCTTCGATTCGCATCGTGAAGCGGTCGCCCGCGACAACCGGCACCAGCGGGGCGAGCGAACCCGACAGGATCAACTCGCCCTTGCGGAAGGGGATGCCGAATTCGCCCAGCGTGTTCGCGAGCCACGCGACGGCCTCTGCCGGATGGCCCTGCACCGCAGAGCCGAAGCCGCTGCCTGCCGGCTCGCCGTTGCGGAACATCTCCATGTGCAGCGCCGCGAGGTCCAGCCCGCGCGGGTCGACGTGCTCACGTCCGACCACGAACACGCCGCAAGAGGCGTTGTCGGCGACCGTGTCCTGGATGTGGATCTTCCACGCGTCGATGCGCGAATCGACGATCTCGAAGCACGGCGCGACCCACTCGGTCGCCGCCAGCACGTCGTCGCGCGTCACGCCCGGCCCGCACAGGTCGGCCTTCAGCATGAAAGCGATCTCGCCTTCGGCGCGCGGCTGGATCAGCCCCGCCTGCGCGAGGCTCACCGTCGCCCCGTCGTCGAGCTGCATCGCGTCGGTCAGGAAACCGAAATCCGGCTGATGCACGTCCAGCATGTCCTGCACCGCCTCGCTCGTGACGCCGATCTTCTTGCCGATCACGCGTTCGCCTTCGGCCTCGCGCTGCTGCAACAGGCGCAGAGAGATGCGGTACGCGTCGGCAACCGACATGCCCGCGTGTCGCGCGGTGAGCGGCGTCACCGTGCGCCGGCTACGCAGGGCGGCGTGCAGCTCGTCGCCCAGGGTTTCGATCAGGGTTGCGTCCATGCTTGTCGTTCTTTCTTCGTTTCTGTCGGAATGGAATGCACGGCTCAGCCGGGCCAGACGCTCGATTCGGCGCCGCCATCGACCTCGATGACCTTGCCGGTCACCCATCGCGACGCGTCGGAGGCGAGGTAGAGCGCCGCGGCGGCGATGTCCTCGGTCTCGCCAAGGCTCTGCAGCGGGGTGTTCTTGATCATTCCGTCGCGCATCTCGGCCGGCAGCACGCGGTTGAGCGCATCGGTGAGAATCGGTCCCGGCGCGATCGCGTTCACGCGCACCTGCGGCGCGAAATCCTGCGCGAGCAGGCGCGTCAGTTGCGTCAGCGCCGCCTTCGCGGTGCCGTAGGCGCTGAAGTGCGGCTGCGCATAGCGCGCAGCGCCCGAGGTGATGTTGATGATGTTGCCCGCACCCGCCTCACGCATCAGCGGCACGCACAACTGGCTCAGCGCGTAGGCCGAGCTGACGTTGAAGCGGAAGACCTCCTCGAACTGCTCCGGCGTCATCTTCAGCGGATGGTTCGGTCCCGCGCCGCCCGCGTTGTTCACGAGATGCGTCACGCGGCCGAAACCTTCCTGCGCCGCCGCCACCAGTGCCGCACGCTGCGCGGCGTCGTTCACGTCGCAGGACACCGCGAGCGCCCGCCGCCCCATCGCGCGCGCTTCGGCCGCGACAGCCTCGACGTCGGCGAGCGTGCGCGCCGCGCACACCACGTCTGCCCCGCGCTCGGCGAAGGCCAGCGCAATCGCGCGCCCTATTCCCCGCCCCGCGCCCGTCACCACGGCCACGCGACCTTCCATGCTGAAGCGATCGATGATGCTCATTCCGTCCTCTTCAAGTCGAATTCGTGATTTGGATATGTCGTCTATCTGTTCCTCCCCCTTCAAGGGGGGCGGAACAGGGGTTTCGGCGAGCACTGCTCGCCGCCTGTGGAGCGGCGAGGCGCAGCCGAGACTACCGGTTAGGAGGGGGATGGGTTTCTGCGGCGTCTGCTTAACCCATCCCCACCCCAGCCCTCCCCTTGAAGGGGAGGGAGTCATCGCGGCGCCCACAAATCAGGCAGGCCGGGATCGGTCGCGGCGACGAGACGCTTGAGCATCAGCTTGAGCGCCATCACGTCGCCCACTCCCAGCTTGTCCGCGAGGTTGTCCTCCTGGGCCTTCGCCAGCGCAATCTGACGCAGCGCGACCTCGCGCCCGTCAGCCGTCAGCACGTAGCGGTTCTGCCGGCCGCGGCGCTCGCAGGCCACGAAGCGCCGCTCCTCGAGCTGCGCCATCATCTCGGCGGTCGCCTCGATGCCTGTGTAGCTCACGAACCCGTTGAGCTCGTCGAGCGTCAGGTCGTCGCGGATGCACAGCACCGACAGCAGGAAGAAGTTCGCCTCGTCCAGCGCATCGCCGGCGAGCATGCGACGCAGTGCATGCAGCATCTGGTAATGAGCGCGACCGAGGAGGTAGCCGAGCAGGTCCTCGGTGTAGCTGCATTCGGGCGGTGGAGGCGCCGCAAGGCGAAGTTCGGTGCGCGGCTTGCGTGCGGCCACCGCATACTGCCCGGCCTGATACACCAGCGGCGGTTCCGGGCTGCGGTCGTAGGCATGCACCTCGCCGACGAAGATCACGTGATCGCCGCCTTCGTAGCTGAACGCGGTGCGGCACTGGAAGCGCGCGGTGCAACCGGGCAGCAGCGGTGCATCGCTGATACCCTCGTCGAGCTCGATGCCGCCGAACTTGTCCTCGCCCTGCGACGCGAAGCGGCCCGACAGCCCTTCCTGAGCGGCCGACAGCACGTGCACATTCCAGTGCTGATTCGTCGAGAACGCCTCCAGGCTGCGGGCACTCTTCGCGAGGCTCCACAGCACCAGCGGCGGATTGAGCGAAACTGAATTGAAGCTGTTGGCGGTCACGCCCACCGGAGCCCCATCGGAGCCACGCGTCGTGATGATCGTGACCCCGGTCGTGAAGGTGCCGAGCGCGGCACGGAACGCCTGCGGATCGAAGCTCGCTTGCGACGTCATCGGGGGTCTCCGGAAACAGGGAACATGGCCGCAGTATCAAAGCCGGCCACGCCTGAAACATCGTCCCAACGGACTAACGCGTGCGAGCCATGGGGCAACTCTCGCTGCGTGACTCGATTTGGGCCATTTCGGTCCACCGCGACGGTCGTTCGCTCACGCAGCCTAGCCGCGAATCCATCCACCTGCAGCCAGCAGGGTGTGTTCGAGCAAACCGGCGGATGCGTGAAAAGCTCGCTAAGAAGACGTACAATATTCTGTACATTTTTATGGGATTCAGGAGGCCACCATGGCTATCTCCGCAAGTGACGTCGTCCCGCTCTCTCACGCGCGGGCCAACTTTTCCGAACTGGCGGAAGAGGTCAAGGGCGGCGCCGAGAAGATCATCACCAAGAACGGTGAGAGCTACGTCGCCCTGATCGACGCCAACCGTCTGGACTACTACCACCAGCTGGAGCGTGAGCGGATTCATCTGCTGCTGATCGACGAGGCCGCCAAGGGACTCGACGATGTTGCCGCCGGCAAGGTGAAGGACGCCCGCAGCGTGGTTCAGTCCATCAAGCGCCGTCGCAGCGTCTGAGTTGCGACGGATCTGCTTGTGGCAGGAAAACCGGTCGTCAAACTCACCGCGAACTTCGAGCGCAACCTCGAAGACATCGAGCGCTTCCTGACCGAAGCGGAAGTACCGCAAGCCTTCGACAGCTTGCTGGACGAACTGCTTGAAACGGTGATTCCCAACCTCGAGCGCTACCCGGACATGGGGCGCCCCTTCCTGACCCGTCAGCCGCGCTCCGTGGAAGCCACCAATGCGCTGGCAACGCTCCGTGCAAAGTTGTCTGCACTGACAGCCGACATGGACGCCCTCCGCGAATACGTCCTCAAGGACTACCTGCTGCTCTACGCACAGGCTGGAGGCGCGATCTATCTGCTGACTATCCGACTCCAGCGACAGCTTTCGTTCGACTTCGAAGGCCACTGGCGGCAATAGACCAAACGGCTGCCCCGCCATGGTCCGATCGGACGAGGCCACCTCCGGCCATCGGGTGATAGTGTGGCGTCCAAAGCGCAAGCCCCACTGCGCCGCGCGACACTTCTCCGACAACCCACCGGAACGCACCGCCATGACCTCCACGCTAAGCACAGTCGCTGGCCTTACCCAGCTGCTCTCACAGCAGAAATCCGCCTTCACGGCCGCCGGCCCGGTCGGTGCCGAAGAGCGCCGCGCGCGCATCCAGAGCGTGATCGACCTGCTCGTGAAGCATCACGTGGCCCTCGCCGCGGCAATGGAAGCGGACTTCGGCAACCGGCCGCAGGGCTTCTCGCTGATGAACGACGTGCTCGGCTCGCTCGCGTCGCTCAAGCACGCGCGCGACCACCTCGAAGCGTGGATGCAGAACGAGAAGCGCCAGCCCTTCACGCCCTATGACCACTTCGGCGGCGAAGCCTGGGTGATGTACCAGCCGAAGGGCTCGATCGGCATCATCGGCACCTGGAACGCCCCGCTGTTCACGCTGCTGAGCCCGCTCGCCTACGTGCTCGCCGCGGGCAACCGCGCGATCCTGAAACCCTCCGAAATCACCCCGCGCACCGCGGCGGCCATCGCCGAAGCCTTCGCCGGCCTGATCGACCCGGCCATCGTCGGCGTCGTCACCGGCGGCCCGGACATCGGCGGAGCTTTCAGCTGCCAGCCCTTCGACCATCTCGTCTTCACCGGCAGCACCGCGGTCGGCCGCGAGGTGATGCGCAACGCCGCCGAGAACCTGGTGCCGGTCACGCTCGAACTCGGCGGCAAGTCGCCGACCATCGTCGCGCGCAGCGCCGACCTCACCACCGCCGCCTTCCGCATCGCCGCCGCCAAGGCCGCCAACGGCGGGCAGCTGTGCGTGAATCCGGATGTGATCTACGCCCCGCGCGAACGCCTGGAAGACTTCGTGGGTGCCCTCAAGAGTGCCTACGCGTCGCTGTTCCCGACCATCGCCGACAATCCCGACGTCGTCGCGGTCGTCAACGCGCGCCATCTCGCCCGCGTCGAAAGCTATGTCGAGGAAGCCGCCGCAGCCGGGGCGCGCATCGAAACCGCGCCCGCGCCCCTCACTGCCCCCTCTCCCGCCGATCCCGAGAACCGTCGCTGTCCGCTGCGCATCGTGATCGACCCGCCGCACACCACTCGCATCATGCAGGAAGAGATCTTCGGCCCCGCCGTGGTCGTGCTGCCTTACGACGACATCGACGCGGTCATCGCCGACATCAACGCCCGCCCCCGCCCGCTCGCGCTGTACTACTTCGGCGAGGACGCGGCCGAGCAGCAGCGCGTGCTCGAACACACCCTCTCGGGCGGCGTCACGATCAACGAAGCCATGTTCCACGCCGCGATGCAGGACGCCCCCTTCGGCGGCGTCGGTGCTTCGGGCATGGGCCACTATCACGGCCGCGAGGGCTTCATCGAGTTCAGCCACGTCCGCACCGTGTTCAAGGCGCCCGCCTACGACCCGCGCCGCGAGTGGGGCACGCTGCCGCCCTACCCAGATCATTTCCTCGCGGCCATGCAATCCCAGATCACGCCCTGACCCCGCAGCAAAACAACCCGACACCGGAGGATTCCCGATGGCACCCGAGACCGACCTCGCTATCCGATTCGCCGCCTCCGGTCTCGGCGTCGCCGACTACGATCACCTGATCCGGCTCGTCTACGAAGGCGTCACCGAACCGGTGCCCTGGACGCGGCTGCTCGAATCGTTGCGCAAGCGGCTCGACGCCAACTACGTGTCGCTGATCCTGCGCCCGCCGACGCCCGAGCACCAATGGCGCGTCGTCTTCGCCGGCGAAGCCCAGCCCGCGATCGCCGCCACGTACGAAACCTTCTTCTACGCGATGGACCCCTTCGTCAATCTGCCCGCCGACCGCATGGTCACGGTCGACGAGGTGATCAACGAAGCGGACTGGCTCAAGAGTGCGATCTACCAGGAATTCCTCAAGCCGCTCAACATCCGCTACTACATGGGCGCCGACGTCGGCGGCGGCAACGACGCGATCTGCCGCATCCGCGTCAGCCGTCCGAGCGGGTCAACCCCCTTCTCCGAGCCTGAGCGCGCACTCTGCACGCTGCTGCTGCCGCACCTGAAATGCGCCGTGCGCCTGCGCTCCGCGCACGACGCCACCGAAGCCGAACGCACCGTCTATGCAGGCGCACTGGAGCGCCTCGCCATCGGCGCCGTCATCCTCGACAAGAAAGGCCGCGTGCTCAAGAGCAACAGCGCCGCCAACGAGATCCTGGCCGAGCGCAACGGCATCAGCCTCGTGCAGGGCGGCCTTCAGGCGTCCTACGGCAGCGAAAACCGCGAGCTGCACCGCCTCATCGAGCAGGCCATCGCGGGCCACGCCGACCGCGGCCCCGGCGTCGTCGGCGCCATGTCCATCACCCGCACCGCCGGCCACGGCAACCTCGGCATCCTCGTGCGCACCGCGCCCGTCACCGAGTGGTCCGAAACCGCGAACCGCCCCGCCGCCGTCGTCGTCATCCGCGACTCCGAATCCCGCGTGCAGGCCTCGCAAGCGCTGATGAAACGGCTCTACGGCCTGACGCCGGCCGAATCAACGCTCACGCTGAAGCTCCTCGACGGGCTCACCGTCGATGAAGCGGCCGAAGAGCTGTCGATCAGCCGCAACACGGCGCGTTGCCAGTTGCGGGCGATCTTTGCGAAGACGGGGGTGACACGGCAGACGGAGTTGCTGCGGCTGCTGCTCGGGGGTGTGATTCCGCTGGCGTGAGCGCGGCGAGCTTATTCGTCTGTTGCGACAAGCCCTTTAAAAAACTATATTCAGTCTTGTCGAATTCGGAGGGCAAGGCAATGCGCTACTCATCACAAGTCAAACCCATCAGCTACCTCAAGGCCAACGCAGCCGAGGTGCTGACAGATCTTGCCGAGCGACGGGAGCCCTTGATCATTACGCAGAACGGGGAAGCCAAGGCCGTGCTGCAGGACGTCGCATCCTTCGAGGAGACGCAGGAGACATTGGCTTTGCTGAAGATTCTGGCCCTCGGTAACCAGGATGTCGAAGCCGGTCGGGTCAAACCTGTGGCAGACGTCGTGGCGCGTCTGCGCGCCAAGCATACAACTGCCTGATGGCCGGCAGACCGCCCCGCTACGAGGTTCTGCTCACCCAGGGCGCGGAGCAGGACCTGGAGTCCATCCACGACTACATCGCCGAGTTCGACTGCGTGGCAAATGCCAACCATGTCCTCGACCAGTTGATGGCAGTCGTCGAAGGCCTGGCGCATTTCCCCGAACGAGGCAGCCACCCGAAGGAGTTGGCTGCCTTGGGCATCAAGGAGTATCGCCAGACCGCATTCAAACCCTATCGGGTGATCTACCGCGTTTCAGGAAGCCAGGTCGTCATTTACCTGATCGTCGATGGCCGCCGGGATATGCAGTCAGTGCTGGCTCGCCGCCTTCTCGGGGCCTGAATCCGGTTAGTCCGCGCCATTCTCGCGTCGGCGGAATCGAAAAATGCCCACTAGCCGCCCCTCACCGCGCGGCGTATCCTGCGCCCCTTTCGGACGACGGGCAGGCGGCAGTGGCGGAGCAGCATTTCGAAGTGATCGTGATCGGCGCGGGCGCGGCTGGCATGATGTGCGCGGCCCAGGCCGGGCAACGCGGGCGGCGCGTGCTGCTCATCGATCACGCCGAGCACCTCGCCGAGAAGATCCGCATCTCGGGCGGCGGGCGCTGCAACTTCACCAACCGGCGCGTCGGTCCTGAACACTACCTGTCGCAGAATCCGCATTTCGTGCGCTCGGCGCTGTCGCGCTACGGCTCCACCGACTTTATCGCGCTCGTCGAGCGCTATGGCATCCGCTACCACGAACGCGACCACGGCCAACTGTTCTGCGACGACTCCGCACAGCGGATTATCGACATGCTGCGCGCCGAGTGTGACGCCGGTGGCGTAGCGTGGGCGATGCCCATGACGGTACAGGCCATCGCGCGCGGCGAGGGCGACACCGGCTTCGTGCTCGACACCGCGCGCGGGCGCCTGCGCTGCGACAGCCTGGTCGTCGCCACCGGCGGACTGTCCATCCCGAAGATCGGGGCGACGCCGTTCGGCTACCGCATCGCCGAACAGTTCGGCCTGCCGATGGTCGCGCCGCGCCCTGCGCTGGTCCCGCTGACGCTGCCATCCGAAACCCTTGCCCGCTTCGCCGACCTCTCCGGCGCCTCGCTCGACGTCGCCGCGCAGTGCAACGGCGCGCGCTTTCGCGAGGCGCTGCTCGTGACACATCGCGGGCTGTCCGGGCCGGTGGTGCTGCAGGTGTCGAACTACTGGCAGGCACAGGCCTACCGCGACGGCGAGTGGGAGCCGGTCGGCATCGACCTCCTGCCCGACCTCGACGCCGAAGCCTGGCTGCTCTCGCACGCCGATGGCAAGGCGCTGCTCGCCAACCTGCTCGCCGAACATCTGCCGCGCCGCTTCGCGCATGCGTGGTGCGCGCTGCATGGCTGGGAACGGCCGTTGAACCGCTTCAGCCACGCCGAACTGCGCACCGTCGCGGCCACGCTCGCCAACTGGCAGATCGTCCCGTCGGGCACGCAAGGCTACGCCAAGGCGGAAGTCACGCTCGGCGGCGTCGACACGCGCGTGCTGTCGTCGAAGACGATGGAGGCGACGCGCTGCAAGGGGCTGTTTTTCGTCGGCGAGGTGATGGACGTCACCGGCCATCTCGGCGGCTACAACTTCCAGTGGGCATGGTCGTCCGGGCACGCTGCCGGACAGTTCGTTTAAGGGTTACCCTCAAGCCCCGCGAAGCGGGCCCGGATCGCCTCCTTTCCCCATGTACCGGCGGTCTTGGTACAACCGTCGATTGACCGCGAGTCGGCCTCAACGGACGTTCAGCCGCTCGTCAACTTACGCAGGGTGAATGTCTCCGGTCGCGTCTGCCGACAGTGCAGTGTCGACCCCAAGCGGCCATTGGGACTTCCCTGAAGCCGCCGCTCAGGCACACTGGGCTTTCGCGAGTTTCGAAGCCACGACGCGGCCGTTCACGAACTCACGTACCCGGCCAGGAGGCGACGTTCGCTTATGACCGCTTCCACGAGTCGATTTAACCTGAAATTCATCAAGCTGACGGAGATATGCCGACGTCAGCGGCTGGCACAAAACTAGTCTGTTCGTCTCGCTTCCGGGGTGTCCGCGATTCCGTGGTTGGCTTTGAATTGCGCGACATCTTCTTCGCTCGGGGGAACAGTGAACCTGTCGATCACCTTGTCGTCCCATTGGAGTCGCAGTAGCGGATCGTGGTATAGCACTTCACGGGCTGAAGACAGCGCCAGTCCGTAAGAGTGCTGGATCATCTGGTAATTCATCACACCTACGAACGCCTGATTTGCCGGGCTGATAGTCTTTTCATCGCCATCCCAACGCCCAACCAATAGGGCGTGCTTCGTCAGTGGAAAGTAGACCTCCGTGTTCTTGAGACCGAAGCCCGGGGAGTGCCGCAGGTACAACGGCACCTTTTCCGGATCGATATACGCAATCACCACCGGCCGACTCGTAGTAATGAACTCGCCGTAGTCACCAGGAACTGAATATAACGTCCACTTTCGCTGGCCAAGCAGTTGCAACACCGTGTTGTACAAATTGATCTCGGTCTGAATGTGTCGCTCGCGCGCAACCTCGATCGTGTACTTACCCTGCTCGTGGAAATCCTTGACTTCCTCATACGTGACCGACCTTGGTTTACCCGTAGTCTCTTCCATTTCACTGATCTGAGACTCCCAGCGCTCCTTCGTTTCGAGCACCAATTCCATCATGCGCTGCGCCACGCGCGCTTGAAACTCGCGCATATTCTCACGCTGCTCGGGTGAACGAACGGCCAGCAAGGCCATCAAGTTGAGTATGTAGTTCTTGTTTTCGCCGTCAAAATCTCCTGACTTCATCACCTCGCGAATGGCTGCCACAGCCATTGATTCGAGCTTGCCAAACTCTTCTTCGAGCCAGTCCGGCTTACGCCCCTTGGCTTCGAACCGCATGAAGTCGCGTTGAGCACAGACATTGCGCGTGTTGGTCTCGTAGGCAGGGCAATCGCACCGACTTGGCATATGCGAATGCCAAAGATTGTTAACTTTCATGACCTTACCGAGCCCCTGTTCACAGCGGCATAATTTGTGTAGTTTCCTACCTTTTTGGGCCGCCCATGAAGGCAGGAAACATCATGCCGCTGACGCAGGTGTTCGTCTCGATTTCCGATCCGCGCAGCGCGCGCCACAAGCGCCACGATCTTGCCGAACTGCTCACGGTGGCGGTTTGCGCGGTGCTGTCGGGCGTGGACGACTTCGTCGACATCGAATTGTGGGCCGAGGCCAAGATCGACTGGCTGCGGGGCTTCATGAAGCTTGAGCATGGCATCCCGTCCCATGACACGATCGGTCGCGTGTTCGGCATGATCACGCCCGATGAGTTCGAATCTGCATTCCGGCGCTGGGTTGGCATGGTGGTGCCCGCGTTGGCCGAGGACACGGTCGTGGCAATCGATGGCAAGACCAGCCGACGAACCGCCAGCAAGACCAAGACGCAGGCGAGTCCGCTGCACTTGGTCAGCGCATTCGTGGCCGGTATGGGTGTTGTGTTGGGCCAGACGGCGACCGCCGAGAAATCCAACGAGATCACGGCGATCCCGGAATTGCTCGCCAAGTTGGCGCTCGAGGGCTGCGTGGTGACGATCGACGCGATGGGCACGCAGACGAAGATCGCGCGCACGATCCGCGAGCGTGGCGCCCATTACGTGCTGTGCGTGAAGGACAACCATCCGAAGCTGCTCGACTCGATCATGTTTGCCGGTATCGGTCCGAACGGACCGCTGACACCGAGTTCGACGCACGAGACCAAGAATCCAGGCCACGGTCGTAGCGAAGTCAGGCGATGCTGGGCCTTTGATGCAACCGAGCGGCTCTACAAGGCCGAGGACTGGCAGGACATCGCCAGCTTTGCCGTGGTCGAGCGCGTGCGCACGGTGGGCAATCGCACCAGCACCGAGCGCGCCTACTACATCAGCAGCCTGCCCGCCGACGCCGAGCGCATCGCTCGGGCCGTACGCAGTCACTGGGAGGTGGAGAATCGCCTTCACTGGTGTCTGGATGTGCAGTTCAATGAGGATCAGTCACGGGTGCGCAGCGGTTATGCCGCCAACAACCTGGCCATCGTCCGCCACATCGTGATGAACCTGCTGCGGCTCAATACGACCCGCAAGGCGAGCATCAAATCGAAGCGCATGCTGGCTGCCACCGTCGATGAATTTCGCGCCGAGTTGCTCGGGGTTATGACATGAAGGTGCGATTGCCCTGGCAGTCGTAGGCCATCTGAAAACGCGACGATAGGATCAGGGGATTTTTGTACGGAGGGGAGAAGTCCGCTAGCATCCATGCCAAAAAGATATCCTTGTCATATCGCGCGATCTCAGGATCTATGTAAATCGTCGATACCGGGTGCTTTCTTACCTCCACCCACTCGGCTGTTGCCCGTTCGCATTGGGCACAAAGGACTACGGTCGTGAGCAGCATGACGACCACGCGTGAGAAAGCGCTTGAACTAGGCATGTGAATTGACTTCTATGCATCTTGGGATGCGATTACTCATGAGCGGCGGCATTGTTTGGACCTCCGCGACATGGAATGCCCCAAACACAAGATTATTGACAGGCTCTGCGTGACCGCGAACCTGTTTTTTTTGTCATATTTAATGACTGGATTAGGAAAACAATGTCACCGACTGCTTCTGTTCGAGCTGAGGCGACGTGTGTTCCAATTTGCTAGCCGGATGCGGTTAATTTAGCTGGATCATTGTACGTGCAAATTATTGAAATTGGGTAGCGCCCTCGACAGGCAGATAATGGCCGGGTGCCGCTACTGAAAGTGGGTTCCCGATAGCTGCCGTTCACCGAGCAATGCGGCGACGGACGAACGTCGGGTTCGGCCGACTAGTCGCCCGTCACTTCAAGAGGCAAGGTAAACGCAAAGAGCCGGCGCGTTCATACCGAACGCGCCGGCTCTTCCATGCCGAGGGAGTTTCTCCCCTACGCAGCCCGAATCTTCTCCAACAACTGGCGCGCGATGTCCGCCGCCGAGCCCGTGAGGAACTTGCAGTTCCCCTGCACCTTCGGCACATACTGCCGCAGCATCACAACCGCCGGCTGAAGCTCCTGCGCGGTAAGCCCCAGCGCCACCGGAGCGAGTTCGACCGGGCTCATCTTGCGCGCGGCCATCTTGGCCTTCGCGTTGGGGAAGCGCGGGGTGCCGAGTTCGTTGCTGACGGTGACGACGGCGGGGAGCGGCCCGCGGACGACTTCGTCGCCGTCGGCGGTGGCGCGGGTGACGGTGACGCTGCTGCCGCTGACCTCGACCGCGCGGGCGAGCGTTGCTGCGGGCATGCCAAGTTTTTCGGCGAGCAGCAGGGGCACGACGCCCTGATCGTCGTCGGAGGCCTGGCGGCCGCACAGGACGAGGTCGGCGCCGCCGATGCTTTTCACGTAGGCGGCGAGGATGTTGGCGACGACCTGGCCGTCCGGTTCCGCAGCGCCGGGGTCGATCGCGACGATCTCGTCGGCGCCGAGGGCGGCGCAGTGTTTGAGCAGGTCCTTGCGGTCGGTGCCGATGGTGACGGCGGTGATGGTGCAGGCGACGCCCTGGTCGCGGATGCGCAGCGCGGCTTCCATCGCCTGTTCGTCATAGCCGTTGATGAGGCGCGGGATCGCGGCGACTTCGGGCGTGCGGCCGTCGGCGGCGATCTTGAGGTTACCGGCGAGCGCGTAGTTGTTGACGGCGGCGGGGTCGAGCACTTCCTTCACGCATACGACGATTCGCATGGCGGTCACTCCTGTTCGGGTTGGCGGATGCCGGCGGCGTCGAGCGCGCCGGTCAGGGTGAGGCTTTCGGCATCACACCAGACGGCGTCATGGGCGAAGCCTTCGGGTTTGCGGGTGAGTTGGGCGAGCAGGTACCAGCGCCACGGATACGGGCCGAAGTCGCGGTAGGCGCCGGTGAGCGTGCCGGTGAATTCCTGCCGGCCGGCGAACTTGGTGCCGGCGATGTGGCGGCCGCCATCGCACTCGGCGATGCGGCCGCTCATCGCGGCGTCGAATCCGGGGCGAAAACCTGTGTCAGCCTGCGAAGCGGTCGAAGACATCGAGCGCCTCCTCGACGATATCGGACAGGATCTGGCGGGCGGGCTTCATCTCGGTGACGTAGTGGATGCCCTGCCCCGCGGCCTCGGTCATCAGGTCCTTGCGCTGGTAGTCGAGCGAGCCCTGGATGTAGTTGGACGAGAGGATCATCTGCAGCGGCGGCTTGAGGACTTCCGGCGCGGCGTCGCTGCCCCATTCGTTGTGCCACGGGCTGCGCGTGGTGCGCATTGTGTAGCCGGAGATGCAGTTGGAGTAGACGGTGTCGTCGGTCTCGGCCTCGATGAGGCGCTCCTTGAGCGGGAGATTGACGTCCGATTCGCGCGACGCGAGCCACAGCGAACCGGTCCATACGCCGTCCGCACCGAGGGCAATCGCCGCGGCGAGGTGGCGACCGGTGGTGACGCCGCCCGCGGCGATGACCGGCACGCCGGTGCCGCGCGCGGCATCGACGACCTGCGGGACGATGGAGAAGGTGCCGATGTTGCCGGTGTGGCCGGCGGCGTCGTAGCCCTGCGCGATGATGACGTCGGTGCCCGCGGCGAGCTGCTTCTTCGCCTGCTTGGGCTTGCCGACCAGGCCCCACACCTGCATGCCGAGTTCATGCGCACGCTTGAGCAGGAAGGCCGGGGAGCCGAGGCCGGAGGCGAACACGGGCACGCGCTCGTCAAAAATGACCTCGAGTTGGGCGAGCGCGCGCTTCTGGTCGAGGCCGCCCCAATGGTGGATGTCCGGCGCAACCTTGGGATCGGGCACGTCGTACTTGCGCTTGATCATCTGCTCGAATTCGCGCTGCTCGGGCGGGATCATCGCGAGCAGTTCCTCGACGCTTTTCTCCTCCGGCACCGAGGACGGCAGCACGAGGTCGATGCCGAAGGGCTTGCCGCCAATGCGTTCGCGGATCCACTTGATGTCCGCGGCGATCTGGTCGGGGGTGTGCAGCGCCTCGCCAAGCACCGCGAAGCCGCCCGCGTTGATGACGGCGACGGCGACGTCCTTGCAGTGGGTGAAGGCGACGACCGGATACTCGATGCCGAGCTTGTCGCAGAGTGGGGTGTGCAGGGGGTTGCTCATCTTGGCTCCTTCGGGAATCGGCGGTGGCCGGCGAGCGACGCCGGCCTCGATTTGATTCTATTGAGCGACGCCGCGGGCTTAGGGCGCGTTTGGTATCCGAAACGGCCCGCGGGGTATCCGTACGTGACAGGCAGCGGTGAGGCGGGAATTTCGTAGGGCGGATGAGCCGAAGGCGTTATCCGCCGCATGTAGCTCGTCGGCCACGGGCATGCGGGATGTAGCACGCCCCCGACTGCCATACGGCGGAAGGCGCTTCGCTTTTCCGCCCTACGGACGACCCATTCACCCGAACGCCTTCTCCTGCGCGAGCGCATCGATGGTCGCGGCGTCGTAGCCCAGCACCTCGCGCAGCACCGCATCGCGGTGCTCGCCGACGGTGGGCGCGCGGGTGGGCTCGGGGAGTTCCTCGCCGACGAACTGCACCGGGAAGCCGAGCATGTCGGCGCCGTGCGTCTCGTGCGGGATGAGCTTGAAGCGCGCCTGGAACTGCGGGTCATCGACGATGTTCTGCACGGTATTGACCGGTGCGATCGGGGTGTTGGCCTCCACGCCGAAGGCGAGCCACTGCTCGGTGGTGCGCGTCTTGAAGATGTCGCGCAGGATGGCCTGCAGCTCGCGGTTGCCGCGGGCGTGGTCCGCGTACTTCGAGCCGGGCCACTTGTCGAAGAGGTCCATGCGGCCGACGCCCGCGCAGAAGTTCTTCCAGAAGGCCTGCTCGGAGGCCATGAACAGCACGTGGCCGTCGGCCGATGCGTAGAGTTGGTAGCGCACGCCCTCCTTCATGCCGGCGGTGGCGACCGGGCGGCGCACCCAGTTGTCGGACTTGTTGCCGGTGACGACATCCTCAGGGCGCGCATAGGCCATGTGGCTTTCGCTGCGGTACCAGTCGAAGGCGGCGGCGGCGTCGCTCTGCGCGAGTTCCAGGAAGGCGCCCTCCCCCGTTTCGCGTGCGCGGATCACCGCGGCGAGCACCGCCAGGCCGCCGAACAGTGGCGCGGCGTTGATGCCGATGCCGACGTGTTCGGGGATGTAGCAGAAGCCTTCCTCGTCATACGCGGGCTTCACGATGCCAGCCCAAGTGTCGTAGGCGATGCCGTGCGAGGGCATGTCCTTGTACGGGCCGCTCATGCCGTAGCCGGAGACGGTGCAGAAGACGATTTTCGGGTTGATCTTGCGCAAGTCCTCGTAGCCGAGGCCGTACTTCGCGAGCGCGCCGGGCTTGGACGCCTCGATCACCACGTCGGCATCGCGCACGAGGTCGCGGTAGATGCGGCGCGCGGCCTCGGTCTTGAGGTCGAGCGCGATGCTCTTCTTGCCCCGGTTGAGGTGGTAGTGCATCAGCGATACGCCCTCGATGATCGGCCAGGTCATCTCGCGAATGTAGTCGCCGGCGGGCGTTTCGACCTTGATGACCTCGGCGCCGAGATCGGCAAGCGCGGTGGTGATGGCGGCGGGGCCGAGAATCGAGCTTTCGATGATGCGCAGACTGCCGAGCGGCGGGACGGGCGTGTTCATGATGGGCGTTCACCTCGTGATCCGGAGCGGTTTTCCGGGGATTGCAAAGGAAGGGCGAAGCGAGCCGAGCCGTGACGGATCGGCCGTTGCGATCACGATAGGGAATTGCCGGAAGGGGGTTTCCGGGCTTGCGTTTCTGATCGGGACATCGGCATTGCAATTCGGGCCAGTCAAATGTTTATCGGAGATCCATCGCCCAGAATCGCAGCACGATCAATGCGATGCGGCGTTCGGCCCGGCCTTCCGGAAGGGCGTCGCGAAAACGATCAACGGACAATCCGAAGGAGCTTCGATGAAAACCCTGAAAGCCGGAACGCGCCTGAAGAGCGCCGCGTGCGATACCGAAGTGATGGTGATCCGCACCCGCCCCGAGCCCGTGCTGCTGTGCTGCGGCGGGATGGAGATGATCGCGATGGACGGCCAGAAGGCCGCTGCCGAGCCGGATGCGGCCTTCGCGCAAGGCACGCTGGTGGGCAAGCGCTATGTGGATGAGCAGGACACGACCGAACTGCTATGCACGAAGGGCGGCAAGGGCAGCCTGTCGCTCGGCGGCGCGGCGCTCGTCGTGAAGCAGGCCAAGGCCTTGCCCTCTTCGGACTGATCGCATGAACATCGTCATGGCCCTGGAGATGGCGGCCGACTGCCATCCCGATCGCGTCGCCGTCACGTCCGGCACAAAAAATCTCACCTACGGGGAGTTGCTGCGCGCGGCGCGCACTGCCGGCGCGGTCGTGCGCGACAGCGGCTGCCGCTATGTTGGCCTGCTCGACATCAACAGCCTCGCGGCGCCGATTGCGATCTTCGCCGCCGCCTATGCGGGCGTGCCCTATGTGCCGATTAACTACCGGCTGACGCGCCCGGAGTTGGAGGCCCTGCTCGCCCGCATCGAGCCGGCCTTCCTCGTCGCCGCCCCGGCCTACGTCGAACCGCTGACGATGCCGGCCGGCAATCGCGTCGTGAGCGCAGAGGATTTTCTCGCGCTGGCGCAGGGCGACACCGCACCGGCCACCGAAGCGCCGGGCGAGCCGTCGGCCGTCGCCGTGCAGCTCTTCACCAGCGGTACCACGGGCGCCCCGAAGGCCGCCGTGCTGCGCCACGAGAACCTGATGAGCTACATCCTCGGCACCGTCGACTTCGCCGGCGCCGACGACGCGGATGCTGCGCTGGTCGCGGTGCCGCCATATCACATTGCCGGCATCTCGGCGGTGTTGAGCTCGACCTACGCCTGCCGACGCATGGTGCAGCTGCCCAACTTCGACGGCCCGACCTGGCTCGGGCTGTGTCGCGACGAGGGTGTCACCAATGCCTTCGTCGTGCCGACGATGCTCTCGCGCGTGATCGAGCATCTCGACGCCACCGGCGAATCCGGGGCGCTGCCGGCGATGAAGGCGATCGCGTACGGGGGCGGCAAGATGCCGCCGCAGGTGATCGAGAAGGCGATGGCGATCTGGCCCGCGGTGGATTTCACGAACGCCTATGGACTGACGGAGACGAGCTCGACGATCTGCCTGCTCGGCCCTCAGGATCACCGCGACGCGTTCGCGAGCAGCGACCCGGACGTGCGCCGGCGGCTGCATTCGGTCGGCAAACCGATCGGCACGATTGAAATCGAGATCCGCGGCGCGGACGGCAAGGCGCTGTCCGCGGGGGAACTCGGCGACGTGTTCGTGCGCGGCGGGCAGGTGTCGGGCGAATATCTCGGCGTCGGCAGCCTGCTCGACGCGGACGGTTGGTTCCCGACGCGCGACCGCGGCTTCGTGGATCAGTACGGTTTTCTGTACCTCGACGGGCGGGCCGACGACGTGATCGTGCGCGGTGGCGAGAACATCTCGCCGGGCGAGATCGAGGACGTTCTGCGCGAACATCCGGCAGTGTCCGACGTCGCGGTCGTCGCAATGGCGGACGAGCAATGGGGCGAAGCGGTGGCAGCGGTGGTCGTGGCGCGCGAAGGCGCGAATGTGGTGGCCGCCGATCTGCAGGACTGGGTGCGGGAACGCCTGCGTTCGTCGCGCGTGCCCGCGGCGATCCGCTTCCGCGACGAGTTGCCGTACAACGAGATGGGCAAGGTGCTGCGGCGCGTGCTGAAGGACGACTTCCGCAGCGCGGCTGAGCCGGCCTGATCGCATGACCTCCGCCTACCCGCTCACCGGATTGCGCGTCGCGCTGGGCGGGCACGGCCACGCCAGCGATTACGCGCGTGGCCTGCTGGCGTCCCTGGGCGTCGAATGCGAGGCGAAGGGCGACGGCGAGTCCGACGAGCACCCAGCGCTCGCATGGCGCCGCAGCGGATTGATGGCGCTCACGGGACGGGCGGGCGGCGCGGCGCGGATGTGCCCGGTGCCGCTCACCGCCTGTGCCGACGGGGCGCTCGCCGCACTCGCCGCGCTCGGGCAGGGCCTGCGCGCAGTACCCGGCAGCGGCGCCGCCTTGATGGGCGTGCGTGCACAATTCGCCGGCCTGGCCCGTCAGGGCGCGGTCTCGCCGGGCGGAACCTGCCGCCTGCTCGCATGCCGCGACGGACATATCGCGATCAACCTCGCCCGCCCCGACGACTGGGCGATGGTGCCGGCGTGGCTCGAAAGCGATGATGTCCCCAATTGGGTCACCGTCGCTGCGCGGGTGTCGGATCAACCGGCCGCGCAGCTGCTTGAACGCTCGCGCCTGCTGGGGCTTGCGGCCGCCGTGTCGGAGGCCCCCACGCCACGCTCGTGGCTCGAACTGAATCTTCTCGGCGCGCCCAAGGCGCCACGCCCGCGGTGTGCCAGTGGCGACCGCCCCCTCGTCGTGGACCTCTCGTCCCTGTGGGCCGGACCACTGTGCGGACAACTCCTGCGTGAATTGGGCGCCCACGTGATCAAAGTCGAATCGTCTGCACGGCCCGACGGAGCCCGCCGCGGCCCGGCGCCCTTTTTCGATCTGCTCAACGCGGGCAAGGCGAGCGTGCAGCTCGATCTCGCCTCGCCGGCCGGACGCGATCGGCTGCGGCAATTGGTCGAGCGCGCCGACATCGTGATCGAGGCCTCCCGTCCGCGCGCCCTGCGCCAGATGGGCGTCGCCGCCGAAGACTGGCTTGCCGCGCGCGCCGGACGCAGCTGGCTGAGCATCACCGGCCATGGCAGACGGGGTGACGCCGCCGACTGGGTCGCATTCGGCGACGACGCGGGCGTGGGCGCAGGACTCTCCGAGCTGATGCACCGCGCGACCGGCGAACGGCTGATCTGCGGCGACGCGATCGGCGACCCGCTCACGGGCCTGCATGCCGCACTCGCCGTTTGGGCGAGCTGGCGCGCCGGCGGCGGCCACCTGCTCGCGCTCTCGCTGGACGCCGTGCTGCGGCATTGCGTGAGCTTCGGCGCGCCACAATCGGACGATGCGCTGCACGAGCGGCACGCCCGCTGGACGCGGGTCGCGAGATCCCGCCGCAATATCGAGCCCGCCCCGCTCTGCTTCGCGCCGCAGAGCCGCGCGCGCCCGCTCGGTGCCGACACCGCGGCCGTGCTGTCGGACCTCGGCTTACGTGCGGCATGAGCCCCGCCCAGGCCCTGCTGATCCGCGACGCGGAGCTTCAATCCGGGGCGAGGGTGGACGTGCGCCTGGCCGCCGGACGTATCGAGCGCATCGCACCGGGACTACCGCCGCGCGACGGCGAGGCCGTGATCGATGCGCGCGGCCGTGCGCTCTCGGTCGGTCTGCACGACCACCACCTGCACCTCATGGCCCACGCGGCGGCGCTGGAATCCCTGCCGTGCGGGAACCCGGTCATCGGCTGCGTCACCGGCTTTTCGGAACTGCTGCTGATGCGGGCGCGCATGGAAGATCCGTCAGCGCCGGGCTGGATCCGCGGCATCGGCTACCACGAGAGCGTCGCCGGCCCCATCGACCGGCGCTGGCTCGACGCCGTGGCGCCGCGCGTGCCCGTGCGCATCCAGCATCGCAGCGGCCGGCTGTGGATCCTGAACACCTGCGCGCTGCGGCGCATCGGCGTGGATGAGAATGACGCCAAAAGCAGTCGCGACACTCCGCTCGAGCGCATCGACGGACGGCTCACCGGGCGCCTCTTCGACGCCGACGAGTGGCTGAGCGCGCGCCTTGCCGGCACCTACCCGTCGCTCGCGCGGACAAGTGAGGCCCTCGCCCGGCTGGGCGTGACCGGCGTCACCGACGCAGGCGCGCGCAACGGGCGCGGCGAATTCGGGCACTTCGTCGCCGAACGGCGCGACGGCAGACTGAAACAGGACGTGCTGGTGATGGGCAACGCGGAGCTCGACGACCTCGCCGACGAGTCCGGTGTCCGAGTCGGTCCGACCAAGCTGTACCTGCGCGACGCCGAGCTGCCGCCCTTCGAGGACTTCTGCCACGCCATCGCCCGGAGTCACGCGGCAGGGCGACCGGTGGCGATCCACTGCGTGACCCGCGGCGAACTGATCTTCGCGACCGCCGCCCTGCGCCAATGCGGCCCCCTGCGCGGCGACCGCATCGAACACGCCTCCGTCGCCCCTCCCGAGGGCGTCGAACTGCTGCGGGAACTGGGCCTCACCGTCGTGACCCAACCGCATTTCGTGCTCGAACGCGGCGACAGCTACATCGACGAGGTGGACCGTGAGGATCTGCCGTGGCTCTATCGCGGACGCGGTTTTGCGCAAACCGGCATCCCGCTCGCCGCCGGCACCGACGCGCCCTGCGGTGAGCTCAACCCCTGGACCGCAATGTCCGCCGCCGTCAGCCGCCGCACGCGCAAGGGATCACTCATCGGCCCCGACGAAGCGCTCTCGCCCGCCGAAGCCCTCGCGCTGTTCACAGGTGACGCAAATGATCCGGGCGGATCGTCACGCCGCATCGAAAGCGGTGCCGCGGGCGACCTGTGCCTGCTGAATCGTTCGTGGGAGGCTGCACTGGGCGAGCTGGCAGCGGTCGGTGTGGATGCGACGATCAAGGATGGGCGGGCGATCTGGCGCCGGAGCTAGTCGACGACCTCATCAACCAGCCCCCACCCCAACGCCGTCGCCGTGCTGATCCGCCGCCCCGAGAACGCCAGCCACGCCGTCCGCTGTCGCCCGATGCGTCGCGGCAAGCTCACGCAGCCACCGGCCCCGGGAATGAGGCCGAAGCGCAGTTCCGGCAGCTGGATGAAGGTGTCGCGGGCCGCCGTGACGCGATGCGCGAACACAGGGAGTTCGATTCCCGAGCCGATGCATGCGCTGTGCAGATGGGCGGTGACCCGATCGGCACATTGAAGGAGCAGCGCGGCAGGCAGACGCTGGCTGCGGATGGCATGTGCTGTGGTCGGATCGGGGGCGGTGCCGAACTCGCGCAACTCGCCACCCGTGCTGAAACAGGCGCCGGCACCGGAGAGCGTGACCGAGGTGATGGATTCGTCGGCGACGACAAGCTGCAGCGCCTCGCACAGGGCGTCCCGCATCTCGACCGACATCGCATTGCGGCTGCGCGGACGGTTCAGGATGAGTTCGATCCGTGATCCGTCGCGCTCGATGCGCACCGCCGGCCCCTCCCCAACGATGAGCTTCTCAGGCGCAGGCGGATTCGCGCGCGACCACGCCGCGAACTCGGGCCCGGCCTGCAGAGTTGCGTACGCCAAGGATTCGACGGCCAGGGCTTGTGCGGGCGGCATGCCGTCCGTGACGCGTAGCACCTGCACCAGCGTCATCGCTGCGAGCGGCGCCTTACGGATGTTTGCAGCGATTGGTGCGAGATCGCCGATGTCGTCCAGCACGACGTCGCAGGCGGCGAGCAGCGCTGAGGCCGCGGCACCCTTATCGGAGAACCCGATCACCGGGCAGGGCTGGCGCGCGAGCCAGGCGGCGAGCTGGTCCTCATCGCCTTCGTCCGCCCCGACGGGGGCGACGACGAGGAAAGGATCGGGCGCGAACGGCGAGCCCCCTGCCCCGCCGGCCGACGCGAAGCGCAACGCGCGCAGGTCGGCCAGGTCGAGGACCGCGGGGTCGCCGTCCGCCATGGTTCAGCCCATCTTCGCGATGACCTCGTCGCCGAAGCGGCGGATCGCGTCGAGCTGGCCCTGCAGGTCCGTCGGATCGCTGCGGACGTCCCACGGCAGTACGCCGGCATCGGTTACGCCGACCTCGGCGAGGCGCTTGAAGTCATCGACGGTGCGTGCGGCGAAATCGATGCCGTGGAACTGGAAGTCGCGCCCGAGGGTGCCGAACTCGGCGCGGTAGGCATTGACCTCGGCGATCAGGTCTTTCAGCGTCGGCAGATCGGTGTTGGCAGAAACCCAGCCATCGCCCAGACGTGCGGCGCGGCGCAGTGCGGGCTTGCTGTGTCCGCCGATCAGGATCGGCACCGGTTTTTCCGGCACCGGGCGCATGCGCAGCGGGCCGAAGTCGTGATGCTTGCCATGGAATTCGAAGAACTCGCCGCTCATTGCGCCGCGCAACACGGCGATGCACTCGTCCATCAGTTCGCCGCGGCGTTCGAAATCCGCGCCGTTATAGACGAAGTCCTCCTTCCACGGGCTCAGGCCCGCACCGAGTGCGACGCGCCCGTTGGAGATAACCGCAAGCGAACACAGCGCCTTCGCGAGAATCAGCGGCTGGCGCACCGGCACCTTCATCACTCCAGGGTAGAAACCGATCCGCTGCGTCACCGCCGCCATCGTCGACATCGCGACGAAGGGCTCGATGAAGTCGGAATGTTCCAGGTATTGCCGGATCGCACTGGTTTCGGCATACGGATATTCCGACTCCGTCAGTCGCGGAAAGAACAGACTGTCCGGAATGGACAACCAATCCCAGCCGGCAGCGTCGGCGGCCTGGGCGATCGCGGTGTAATTGCGGTAGTTGCTGAAGCCGAGTTGCAGCACGAAACGCATGGGAACTCCCTTTCCGGTCGCGTCAGCGCGGCATGGCCAGCGCGCGCTCGGCGATGATGTTGAGCTGGATTTCGTTGGTGCCCGCGTAGATCGTGTCGGCGCGGGAGAAGAAGAACACTTGCTGCAGTCGACGCACGGTGTCGTCGTCGGAGCGCACGTCGCCGGCTGCGCCGAGCACGTCCATCGCCAGCTGGCCGAGATCGCGATGCCAGTTCGACCACGCGTACTTGTACATCAGCGATTCCGGGCGGACGCCGCCGTCATTGCCCGCGAGCATGCGCAGGGCGTTGTGGCGCAGCGCGCGGAGGCCGATCCACGCGTCGGCGATGCGTTCGCGTATGGCAGGATCGAAGGCCGTGCCTATGGCGATCGCGGCATCGACGACGAGCTGCATCTCATGCACGAAGTGCATCTGCTGGCCCAGTGTCGAGGCGCCGCGCTCGAAGCCGAGCAAGGCCATCGCGACACGCCAGCCCTCGCCGGGCTTGCCTACGATGCAGCCCGCATCGGTCGCGGCGCCGTCGAAGAACACCGCGTTGAACTCCGCCTCGCCGGTCATCTGGCGGATCGGCTGGATCTCGATGCCCGGCTGGTCGAGCGGCATCAGAAGAAAGGTGAGTCCTTCGCGGCCCACCGAACCCGGCGTGCTGCGCGCGATCACGAAAATCCAGTCGGATTCATGCGCGAGCGAGGTCCACACCTTCTGCCCCTGTACACGCCACACGTCGCCGTCCTGCCAGCAGCGGGTGGTGATCGCCGCGAGGTCCGAACCTGCGCCCGGCTCCGAATAGCCCTGGCACCAGAATTCGCGTCCCTCGCGGATGCCGGGCAGGAAGCGGCGTTGCTGCTCGGGGGTGCCGAGCTCGATCAGGGTCGGGGCAAGCAGGGTTTCGCCGATGTGGCCCATGCGGCCGGGGCCGCCCGCGCGCACGTATTCCTCATGGAAGGCGAGCTGAAGTTCCAGCGGCAAACCGCGCCCCCCATGCTCCTGCGGCCACGACGCGCCAACCCAGCCCCCTTCGGCGAGCTTGCGTTCCCAGTCCTTGCGCAAGGCCGGGAAGGCCTCTTCGTCGCCGGGGCCGCCGCGGTGGCGCAGGCAGGCGAATTCGCCCTTCAGCTCGCGCGCGAGCCACGCGGCCACTTCGGCGCGAAAGGCCGTCTCGTTCATCGAATCCTTTGTCGCATCCATGTCAGGCAAGATCCAGAAGTTGGGTGGCCACGCGCTCGCGCCAGCGGCTGGCCGGACCGAGCCACTGGCTGCCCCACTGCGCGCGCTTGAAGTGCAGTTGCGGGTCGTATTCCCATGTGAATCCCACGCCGCCGTGCAGCTGCACCGCCTCCTGTGCGCAGTAGCGATAGGCGTCCGACGCGAGCACGCGCGCGACAGCGACCTCGCAGGCCAGCGCGTCCGCGTCCTGCAGGCGGGCGACGCTTGCGGCGACGCCACGCACGGCGGAGCGGGCGGTTTCGAGCTTCACCATCATCTGCGCGCAACGGTGCTTGACGGCCTGGAAACTCGCGACCGGACGGCCGAACTGGACGCGTTCCTTCGTGTAGGCCACGGTCATGTCGAGGCAGGCCGCCGCGCCGCCGACCTGCTCGGCCGCAAGCTGCAGCGCGGCGAGCGAGACCGTGCGCGCAAGCCCCGCGTCGAGCTTCCCGGGCGCGTCGATGCGGGCATCGGCCGCGAGACGCACCTCCCGGAAGCGCCACGCGCATTGCGGGCGGGTCAGATCCCAGACATCCAACGGACTGCGCTCGACGCCGGCGGCGTGTGCCGAAACATGGAAGAGGCCGATGCCATCCTCGGTACGCGCGGCGACAAAGGCCATCGCGGCGTTGCCGTCGTCGAGCACCTGCGCGGCCTCGCCGTTCATCACCCATCCGTCCCCCTCGCGGCGGCATTCGATGCCGATCGCGTCCGGGGCCCAGACGAGCCCGGGCGCGAGGATCAGTGTCGCGCTCACCTCGCCGCTCGCGAGTTCGGGCAGGAAACGCTCGCGCGCTGCGGCACTACCCGCTTCGAGCAGAGCCGTCTGCGCCAACACCACGCTCGCGAAGTAGGGCGAGCGGATCAACCGGCGCCCCATCTCCTCCATCAGCAGGGCGAGTTCCACCGCCCCCATGGCCAGCCCGCCCAAGTCCTCCGGCACCTGCACCGCCGGCCACCCCAGCTCACTGATGCGCCGCCAGAGGGATGCATCCTCGTCCCGCGGCTTGCGGGCATTGGCGAACTCGGCGAGGAACGCGGCCGCCGTGTCCTGCAGCGCGAGTTGCTCGTCGGATAACAGCAATGCATTTTCCATTGGCTTTCCCGTGAATCGCCTCGTGGATCTTGATGGGGCGATTCTCCCGGCGGGCACGGAGAGACACATCATCCAATGGGACTATTGGCGGAATACCGCGGCGCCTGACCGGATTTGAATCGCCCCCTGCCCCACCGATAGTGCAAAAGAACGATGCTGCCCGCCCCCCCCGGCTGATAGCTTTGGCCTCACATCGAAAAGAGGCCAGACATGACAAACGGGACGGAACGAATCATCGGCGTGGTCGGCGGGACCGGGCACCTGGGCGCAGCGCTCGCACGGCGCTGGGCGAAGCACGGCCACAAGGTCGTCATCGGGTCGCGCGACGCGGACAAGGCCCGTGCGGCAGCCGATGTGCTGGGCGCCGAACTGGGACGCGAGATCGCCTCCGGCACCAACCTCGACGCGGCACGCCGGGCCGATATCGTCGTCGTGACGGTTCCCTTCTCCTCGCAGGCTGCCGTGCTCGAGGAGATCCGCCCTGCGGTCGGCGGCAAGATCGTCGTCGATACCACGGTGCCGCTCGTGCCGCCCAAGGTGATGCGGGTCCAGTTGCCGCCCGAAGGCTGCGCCGCGCTGCGCGCGCAGGCGCTGCTCGGCGAGGGCGTGCGCGTCGTATCCGCCTTCCACAACGTGGCTGCGCACAAGCTCGCGACCGATGTCGAGGTCGAATGCGACGTGCTGGTGTGCTGGTCTTCGGCGACGACAAGGCGGCGCGCGGCGTGGTCGCGGCGCTCGCGGACGACGCGGGCCTGCGCGGGCTCCATGCCGGGGCGCTGGACAACTCCGCAGCCGCCGAGGCCCTGACCTCGATCCTCATCTTCATGAACCGCAACTATTCGGTGGATGGGGCCGGCGTGCGCATCACCGGCGCGCTCGCCGCCTACGCCGACTGACCGGGGCCGACCGTGAGCTGCTGGGCGCTGATCCCGATCAAGCTGCCCGCCCTGGGCAAGGGTCGGCTGGCCGGCGTCCTCGGCCCGGGCGAGCGTCAGCGCCTGATACGCGCGATGCTCGATCGCGTGCTCGACGCGCTGCTCGGCTCGTCACTGATCGATCGGGTCGCCATCGTCACCCCCGCCGCAAATCTCACGTCCCGCCCCGTCGAGGTCCTGCCCGACTGCGGCCTCGGGCTTAACGGCTCGGTGCAGCAGGCCGCCCTCGCCCTCGCCGACCGGGGCGCGAGCGAACTCGTCGTGATGCACGGAGACCTGCCGCTCGCGCGTCCCGAGGACATCGACGAACTCGTGCTGCGCGGTCGCCAATCCGGCCTCGCGCTCGCACCCGACCGGGCCCGCGTCGGCACCAACGCGGTCTACCTCGAGGCCGGCAGCGATTTTCGCTTTCAGTTCGGCACGCAGAGTTTCCCCATTCACGTCACCGAGGCGCTGCGCTGCGGACTGGTGCCGGCTATCGTCGAACGGCCGGGACTGGCCTTCGATGTCGATCTGCCGGCCGATCTCGCGCGCTTCGCGCGTCCTCTCGGCCAATCACTCAGCCAATCACACTGCCACCCTCTGACGGCTCGCCGCGACCCACCGTGCCGCCACTTCCCCACCCCCCACCGGAATCCCATGCCATGGCCGACAGTGCACAGCGAATCCTTGCCGACGTACGCGCGGGACTGAGGCTAGACGCCACAGGCGCGGCGATTCTCGCTGCCGCGGCCGAACTCCAACCGATCCTCGCGACGGCGGAAGCACTGACCCTCGCGGGCCACGGCACCGCGGTCGGCTGGTCGCGCAAGGTCTTCATCCCGCTCACGCATCTGTGCCGCAACCGCTGCGGCTACTGCACCTTTGCGGAGAGTCCGCGCACAGGAACACCGGCCTATCTCAGTCCGGACGAGGTGCTCGCGATTGCCCGCGCCGGGGCCGCAGCCGGCTGCCGCGAGGCCCTGCTGACGCTCGGCGAACGCCCCGAGCTGCGCCACCCCGCCGCGCGCGACGCGCTCGCCGCGCTGGGCTTCGACAGCACGGTGGACTACGTCGCCGCGATGGCGCGCCGCATCTTCGACGAGACGGGACTGCTGCCGCATCTCAATCCGGGAACGCTCTCGGCAGAGGAGCTCGGCCGGTTGCGGCCGCACGCCGCATCGATGGGCCTGATGCTGGAGTCGACCGCCACCCGCCTCACCGAGCGCGGTGGCCCGCACTGGCAATGCCCCGACAAGCATCCCGACGCACGCCTCGCGACCCTGCACGCCGCTGGCGAGCAGGCGATCGCGATGACGAGCGGCATTCTCGTCGGCATCGGCGAGACGCGCTTCGAACGGATCGAGGCCCTCATCGCCCTGCGCGCGCTGAATGACCGGCACGGCCACATTCAGGAGATCATCGTCCAGAACTTCCGCGCCAAACCGCGCACCGCGATGGCGCACGCGCCCGAGCCGGACCTGGTCGAACACCAGTGGACGATCGCGATGGCGCGCCTGATCTTCGGCCCCGCGATGTCGATCCAGGCGCCGCCGAACCTGCGCCCAGGCGAACTCGCGCCGCTGATCCGCGCCGGCATCAACGATTGGGGCGGCATCTCGCCGGTCACGCCCGACCATGTGAACCCGGAGGCCGCGTGGCCGCACATTGCCACGCTGCGGCAGGAAACCGAGGCGGCCGGGCGGGAGCTCGTCGAGCGCCTCGCGCTGGTCCCCGCCTACGCCCGCGACGCGGCCCGCTGGACCGCTCCCGAGATCTCGCGCGCCATCCTGCACCGCACCGACGCATCGGGCTTCGCGCGTGACGACGCCTGGCACGCCGGCAGCGGTGCGCCGCTCCCGCCATCCGTCGGCGGCGGCGCCCGAAGCAACGCGCGTGCGCCGTCGAGCACTGTCCTCCGGCTGATCGACGAAGCCAGCGCCGGCCGCGAACTCACCGAGGATGCGATCGCCGCCCTCTTCGAAGCGCGCGGCGCCGACTACACGGCCGTCGTCGAGGCAGCCGATCGCCTGCGCGCGGCCACCGTTGGGGAAGGCGTGTCCTTCGTCGCGAACTGCAACATCAACTACACGAACATCTGCAAACACCGCTGCGGCTTCTGCGCCTTTGCGAAGGGGCGTAGCGCCGAGACGCTGCGCGGCCCCGCCTACGTGCTGAGCGCCGACGAGGTCGGACAGCGCGCCCTGGAGGCACACCGCCGAGGCGCCACCGAGGTCTGCCTGCAAGGGGGCATCCACCCCGCCTACACGGGTCAGTCCTACCTCGACATCGTCGCGGCCGTACGCGACGCCGTGCCGGACATGCACATTCACGCCTTCTCGCCGCTCGAGATCCGCCACGGCGCGGCCACGCTTGGGCTGTCACCAGCCGCGTTCCTGCGCCGGTTGCGCGACGCCGGGCTGGGCAGCCTGCCCGGCACCGCCGCGGAAGTGCTCGACGACGAGGTGCGCGCAAAGCTGTGCCCGGACAAGCTCGGCACGGACGAATGGCTGGCCATCGTGCGGGCGGCCCACGAGGTCGGGGTGCCCACGACCTCGACAATCATGTTCGGCCACGTCGACACTCCGCGCCACTGGGCCCGCCATCTCCTCAAGCTGCGCCAACTTCAGCGAGACACGGGCGGCATCACCGAATTCGTGCCTCTGCCCTTCGTGCATATGGAATCGCCGCTGTGGCACAAGGGCCGCAGCCGATCCGGCCCCACCGCGCGCGAGGCCGTGCTGATGCACGCGGTTGCACGCCTCGCGTTGCACCCGCTGATCCCGAACATCCAGACCTCGTGGGTCAAGATGGGGCCGACCGGCGCGGCACGGTGCCTGCAAGCCGGCGCCAACGATCTGGGCGGAACACTGATGTACGAATCGATCACCCGCGCCGCCGGTGGCCTGAACGGCCAGGAAATGGACGGCACCGGCATGAACCGCATCGCAACCGCCATCGGCCGCCCCCTCTGGCGTCGCAACACGGTTTATGGCCGCGCCGCCGTGCGCGAGAACGCCGTGCACGCCGAAGGCAACGAAATCGCGGCCTGCCTCGGCTAAAGCCCCGCAAGAACCAAGACAACCACTACCAAGGAACGGACATGGCCCTGCAAATCCAGGAGAAATTCGAGGTCGCCGCGCCGGTCGACGCGGTCTGGCAGTTCCTGCTCGACCCGCAGAACGTCGTCGCCTGCATGCCGGGCGCCTCGCTGACGGAAATCGTGAATGCCGACAGCTTCATCGGCGCGGTGAAGCTCAAGATCGGCGCGGTGACGGCGCAGTATCAGGGCACGATCACCTACGTCGAGAAGGACCTCGCCCAGCACATCGTCAAGCTGCTCGCGTCAGGCAACGAGCGCGGCGGCGGCACCGTCAGCGGAACGATCGTCACCCGCCTCACCCCTTCACCCGACGGCCGGAGCACCGAAGTGAGCTGCGAGTCGAGCATCGACCTCACCGGGCGCATCCTCCAGGTCGGGCGGGGCATGATCGAAGGTGTGTCGGCACAGATCATCAAGAAGTACGTAAACAACGTGCGCGCACTGCTCGAAGTCCCGCGCGACGAAGCCTCCACGGCTCCCTCCACCGCGGCAGAAGGCGGTAACGCTGCACCCACCGCGCCCGAATCGCCTCCGCGTGCCATTCCGCGCAAGGAAGATTCGATCAACGTCGTCGGCGTAGTGTTCAAGGTCTTCCTCGACCGCATCGCCGCGCTGTTCCGGCGCGTGTTCGGTCGGGCCTGAGTCCTGCACGGGGGCGACCGCCCCCAAGGCAATCGGACGAGCCCGCGTAGGGCGGGAGGAGCGCAGCGCATCCCGCCAATCCAGGCGCCGGAATCCGCTCGACCGTTGCGTGGTGGGATGCGCTGCGCTTCTCCCACCCTACGAATCCGTGCCCCCGCAAACAATTTCACACGCGATCCGACGACAAGCGCATTCATGTGACCGCCCCTTCCCGCCCGAACGTGTCTCGGCTGCTCCGTCCCGAGCTAGTCGGCGATAATCCCGCACACGACTTCGCCGCGCGGCACGCCGACAGCAAGCACCGTTTCACGCGCCCCTTCAAGCGCCTCGCTCCGCGGGTGCATTGGCCCGCTCCGCTCCCGCGCAAAGCCCCCTTTCCGCTCCGTGACAACGGCCCGGATCTCCGCGACGATCGCCAGTGCGATCTCCTCCGGCGTGTCCGCCCCGATGTCCAGCCCCGCCGGCCCGTGCAGCCATGGCGCCGGCTTGCCGCGCGGCATCAGGCCCTCGTCCGCCAAAGCCGCGAGAAGGCGCGCGGTGCGTCGTTTCGGGCCGAGCAGCGCGACATAACGCGGCCGACGCGCGATCAGCGCGCGCAGCACGCGCAGGTCCTCGAAGTAGTTGTGCGTCATCACCACGGCGATCGCACCGCCCTCGTCCTCCAGCCCGTCGAGTGCCTCGTCGGCATCCGCGACGAGCACGCGGTCGGCTGTGGCGAAGCGGGCGTGGATGCCATGACCCGCATTGCGCGACACGACGCTCACGTGCCAGCCGAGCGCCTGCGCGAACTGCGCAAGCGGCACGGCGTCGTGGCCGGCCCCGAAGATTTTCAGCGCCGTCGGCGGCGCGACCACCTCGACGAAGGCTTCGAACTCTCCTGCTGGCGTACTGACCCGGGTGCGCGAAGAACGTCCCGTGTGCAGGGCCTTGGAGGCCTCGGCGCACAGCAGCTCACGCGTCGAGTCATCATCGATCCCCGTCGCGCAGCTCGATCCATCGTCGGCAAGGGTCAGCCGCGCACCGATGCGCGTCCGAACCGCGCCCCGCACCGCGAAAACCGTGGCGACCACGCCCTGACGGCGACGTCGCACGCAGTCCGCGATGAAGTCGAGCGCCGCAGCAGGTCCGTCCGGCGCCAGGGGCTCGACGAGCACGACCACGAGGCCGTTGCAGCCGAGCGAGTATCCTTCATCGAGATCCTCGCCGGTAGAGTCGTACGCGGTGACTGCAGGCTGGCCGCTGTGCAGCACACGGGCGGCCTGGCGGAAGACGTCGCGTTCGAGACAGCCGCCGCTGATCGCGCCTTCGGCCTCGCCGTCCGCGCTCACGAGCATACGCGCGCCGGGGCGTCGGTAGGTCGATCCTTCGACCGCCACCACTGTGGCCAGCGCCGCCATCTCGCCACGCCCGCGCAGGCGCGCGACGGCCTGGATGATCCGCTGCATTTCGTTCATCGGCGCCTCCCTCTCCGGTATCACAAGCCCTGCTCGAACTGTCGTCCGCGGCGCGCAAACCCGCATCGTTCCTTTGCATTACGGCGGCGGCCAAGACCTAAACGCTCGAAGCGCCGGGGGATTTAATGCGATCGGGTGATGCGCGCGAACGGGCCATCGACGACGATGCCCTCACCACCCGCGGCCGGGCGTGCCCCGGAAAGCGGCAGATACGGACGGAGACGGCGATGAATGATCTGAAACCGACGGGCAAACTCGAGTTCTATCTGGCCCGTATGGCCAGCCGCGGCATCGGCGCCGAGCGCGTGCTCGCCGGCACCGGACTGCGCGCCAAGCAACTGCAGGAGCATGACCTCCAGCCGCATCCGCCGCAGTATCGCCGCGTCATCCTCAACATGCTGGAACTCACCCGCAACCCGTGGCTCGGCATCGCGCTGGGCGAGGAATTCCGCGTCAGCGACCTCGGCATCCTCGGCTATGCGGCGCTCAGCGCCTCAACGCTCAAGGACTCGCGCGAACTCTACGACCGCTACCGCGGCCTCAACGAACACATTTTCTCGACCACCAACTACATCAAGCACGGGCGCTGGTTCTCGGAGATCCACGACGTCTATCGTCTCGGCGACGTGATGCGCTTCGCGGTCGAGGAGTTCGTCAGCCAGACCATCCAGCTCGCGTCGACGCTGACCAACCGCCCCTTCCCGATCCTCGAGCTGCACCTGACCTTCCCGCAGCCTGCCGACGTTACGCCCTATATCCGCCGCTTCAACTGCCCGATCTACTTCAACCAGTCGCGCAACCTCGTCGTCTTCGACATCAACCGGCTGGAAGATCCGATCAGCCTCGCGAACCCCGAGGTCTTCAAGCTGTGCGCGAGCCAGTGCGAGATGCTTGCCGCGCGCCAGCGTCGGGATGCGGGGCTGTCGGAACTGATTCGCGACTATCTGGTGGGCCACCCCGGGGAATTTCCGACCCTCGAGGAGATGGCCGAGCACCTCAACATCGGCGCACGCACCTTGCGCCGGCGACTCGTGGATGAAGACCAGAGCTACCAGAAGATCCTCGACGACACGCGCAAGGATCTCGCGCTGCAGTACCTGCAACACACAATGCTGACGCCCAAGGAGATCGGCTACATGCTCGGCTACAGCAGCGTCAGCAACTTCCGCCGCGCCTTCAAGGCGTGGACGAATCAGACGCTCTCCGACGCACGCCTCGCGCACGCGGCCTGAGGGAACGCACCGACATATACAACATCCGTTCGCCCTGAGCCCGTCGAAGGGCCGTGAGAGGGCTTCGACAAGCTCAGCCCGAACGGTAATGGGTGGCCGCGTTAGTCCCATCGGACGATGGCACGCCCGGGCGGGATCCCTACGCTCACCCCACGCAAACAGTCATTTCCAGGAGACAAGGCATGAGATTCGCAGGAAAAGTGGCCGTCGTCACCGGCGCCGGCCAAGGCATGGGACGCGCCATCGCAATCCGCCTCGCGCAGGAAGGCGCCACCATCGTCGCGGTCGATGTAAACGAAGCCAACGCGAAGGAAACGCTGGAACTCGCAGGTCTCAGTGGCAACACCTCGGACGGCATCGCGCGCGTCTGCAACATCGCCGACAGCGCCTCCGTGAAGGCCCTGTTCGAGGAAGTCGACGGCCGCTATCGCCGCCTGGACGTGCTCGTGAACAACGCCGGCATCGGCAGCGCCAAGAACGACGGTTTCGACAAGCTGCTCGCGCGCATGAACGAGCGCGGCGCACAGATGGCCCGCGGCGAAAAGCCCACCGTGTATCCCGATCTCATCTGCGACATGGCCGACGAAGGCTGGCGCGGCGTCATGCAGGTGAACCTCGACGGCACCTTCTTCTGCACTCGCGAAGCCGTGCGCGTGATGATCAAGCACGGCATCAAGGGCGCGCTGGTCAACATCTCCAGCACGGCAGCGATCTCGGGCGAAGGCGCGCTGCACTACGCCGCCTCCAAGGCGGCGCTGACGGGCATGACGCGCAGCCTCGCGCGGGAGCTCGCGCCGCGCGGCATTCGCGTGAACAACGTGATGCCCGGCCCGGTGAACACGCCGATCATGGCCAACGTCTCGCAGGCGTGGATCGACTCGATGGTCGCCGGCATCCCGCTCGGCCGCATGGCGGAGCCCTCCGACATCGCCGCTGTGGTCGCCTTCCTCGCCTCCGACGACGCCGCGATGGTCACCGGTTCGGATCTCGTCGCCAACGGCGGCTCGTACTTCAAGTAAGGGGATGCGCATGTCCGGAAAACTCCACGGCCAGGTCGCCTTCGTCACCGGCGGCGGCTCCGGCATCGGCGCCGCGACGGCTCGTCGCCTCGCCGCCGAGGGCGCGACCGTCGTCATCTGCGGCCGCCGCAAGGAACCGCTCGACGAAGTCGTCGCCGACATCGTCGCGAAGGACGGCAAGGCCGAAGCGCTCGTCGTCGACGTCGGCAACGAGGCGCAGTTCGTCGCCGCGCTCGAAGACACCGCCAAGCGCCACGGCCACCTCGACATCCTCGTGAACAACGCGATGGCCTACACTTGGGGCGCCATCGAATCGACCTCGACCGCCGACTGGCACGCCAACTTCAGCACCTCGGTCGACGGCACCTTCTGGGGTACGCGCACCGCGATGAAGCTGATGAAGGGGCGCGGCGGCGCGATCGTGAACCTGTCGTCGATCTGCGGCACGCTCGGCACGCCGTGGATGGCCGGCTACTCGGCCGCGAAGGCCGCGATCATCAACTTCTCGCGCGCCGCGGCCGCCGAAGGCGCCCCCGACAACATCCGCGTGAACGTCGTGATCCCTGCGGTCGTCGAGACCCCGGCCACCGCCGGCATGCTCTCCGACGAGAAGTCGCGCCGCAACACCGAGAAGCTGATTCCGATGGGCCGCGTCGGCCAGTCCGACGAGCTCGCCGCGGCAGTCGCCTTCCTCGCCGGACCCGACGCCTCCTACATCACGGGCGCCGCGCTGCCGGTCGATGGCGGTCGCTCCGCCGTGCTCGTCACCGCGCTCGAATGAGGGACGCAATGAGCACGCCCACGCTCGAAGAACGCATCGACCGGCTCGAATCGCTCGACGAAATCCGTCAGCTCGTCGCGAAGTACTCGCTGTCGCTCGACATGCGCGACATGGACTCGCACGTGAACCTGTTCGCGCCCGACATCCGCGTCGGCCGCGAGCGGGTCGGCCGCGCTCACTTCAAGGCCTGGCAGGACGACACGCTGCGCGAGCAATTCACCGGCACCTCCCACCATCTCGGCCAGCACATCATCGAGTTCACCGACCGCGACCACGCCACCGGCGTCGTCTACTCGAAGAACGAGCACGAGTGCGGCGGCGAGTGGGTGATCATGCAGATGCTGTACTGGGACGACTACCAGCGCATCGACGGCCGCTGGCTGTTCCGGCGCCGCCTGCCGTGCTACTGGTACGCCACCGACCTGAACAAGCCGCCGATCGGCGACATGAAGATGCGCTGGCCGGGCCGCCCGCCCTACGCCGGCACCTTCCACGAGCTTTTCCCGTCGTGGAAGGAGTTCTGG
The DNA here is from genome assembly GCF_001190925.1 of Azoarcus sp. CIB. Classification (NCBI taxonomy): domain Bacteria; kingdom Pseudomonadati; phylum Pseudomonadota; class Betaproteobacteria; order Rhodocyclales; family Zoogloeaceae; genus Azoarcus; species Azoarcus sp. CIB. Next base: position 1,678,690 of record NZ_CP011072.1, on the reverse strand, counting down.
GCCAACCGTCCCGACAAGGAATCGCTGCCCGAAGTCGCGCCGCCCGCGCCGCTGGAGAAGTTCCTCGAGACGATGCGACGCGGCACCCCCGCGCCGAAGATCCGCGTCCGCTGAAGGAGCCCGACATGCCAGACCTGTTTTCCCCGCTCACGCTCGGCGACATCGAGCTCGCCAACCGCATCGTCATGGCACCCATGACCCGCAGCCGCGCGGGCGCGGGCGACGTGCCGACCGATCTGATGGTCGAGTACTACCGCCAGCGTGCCACCTCCGGCCTGATCGTCGCCGAAGGCACGCAGCCGAGCGCCAACGGCAAGGGCTACTGCCGCACGCCGGGCATCCACACCGGCGAGCAGATCGCCGGCTGGCGCAAGGTCACCGACGCGGTGCATCGCGAAGGCGGACGCATCGTGCTGCAGATCATGCATGTCGGGCGCATCGCCAGCCATCTCAACAAGGATCCCGGCACCGAGACCGTCGCCCCCTCGGCGATCCGCGCTGCCGGGAAGATCTTCACCGACGTCGCTGGCATGGTCGAGCACGACATGCCGCGCGCGCTGCGCACCGAAGAAATCCCCGGCGTGATCGCCGAATACCGCCGCGCGACCGGGAATGCCCTCGAAGCCGGATTCGACGGCGTCGAACTGCACTGCACGAGCGGCTACCTGCCGATGCAGTTCCTCGCCGCCAACACCAACCAGCGTGACGACGCCTACGGAGGTTCGCCGCAAAAGCGCCTGCGCTTCGTCGTCGAGGCGCTGGAAGCCATGGCATCCGCCGCCGGCGCCGGTCGCGTCGGCCTGCGCATCTGCCCGGCCAATCCGTTCAACGATGTCCTTGACGACGATCCGGTCACGACCTACACGGGACTGCTGCAGGCCATCGACCCGCTGGGCCTCGCCTACCTGCACGTGATGCGCTCGCCGCTGCGCGAACTCGACGCGCTGGCGCTCGCCCGCGCCAACTTCCGCGGCCCGATCATCGCCAACGACAGCTTCAAGCTCGCCAGCGCACAACGGGTCATCGCCGAGGGCAAGGGCGAGGCGCTCTCCTTCGGGCGCTATTTCATCGGCAACCCGGACCTAGTCCGGCGCTTCCGTGAGGGCGCCCCGCTCGCCGAATTCGATCAGGGTACGCTGTACACGCCGGGGCCGCGCGGCTATACGGACTATCCCCCGCTGGCCGTGTAACGCCAGGCACAGCCACGACGGCATGCCGGGAACCCTGTTCCTCCCCCTTCAAGGGGGAGGCTAGGAGGGGGATGGGTTTCTGCGACGCCTGCGTAACCCATCCCCACCCCGCCCCGGGAGTCTCCGCTTCGCTCCGCCGCTACGGCGGCGCAGAGCGGTGCTCTGCGAAACCCCGCCTCCGCCCCCTTGAAGGGGAGGGAGCAAAAGCAGCCGTCCACGTCACATCTCCCTTTTCGGAGGAACCATGGATTCGCGCACCGCGTGGAAGATCTACGCTGCCCTGCTGTTCGGCACCTTCGTCACGATCGAGGCGGCCGCCTTCCAGGCGCCGGCGCTGCCCAGCCTGACCAAGCACTTCGGCATTCCGATCAACCTCGCCGCGCTGGTCCTGATGTCCTACTTCGTCGGCCTCACCGTGTTCGCGCCGATCATGGGGCGCCTGGGCGACCAGCGCGGGCGCAAGCGCGTGTTGCTGGCCGGGTTGCTGGTGTTCGCGCTGTCAGAGTTCGCCGCCGCCGCGGCCGCGAACTTCCATGTCTTCCTCGCTGCGCGTTTCGCCCAGGGCCTCGGCGTCGCCTGCATACTGCCCGGCGTTTTCGCCTACATCGGGCATCTCTTCCCCGAGCAGCGCCGCGGCATGGCGCTGGGCATCTTCGCGATGACGATGACGCTCGGCGCGGCGAGCGGCGGACTGCTCGGCGGACTGCTGATCGACCGCCTCGGCTGGCCCAGCGTCTACTGGATCAGCGGCGCGCTCGCCCTCGCCGGCCTGGTCCCGGTCGCCCTGCTCGTGCCGGACATCCGCAGCGAGCGCTCCGCCGCGCTCTTCGCCACGATCGCCGCGCTGCTCTCCCTGCCCACCTGGATCGGCAACTTCGGCCTCCGCTCGCCCTACACCGCGGTAATCGTCGCGACCGGGGTCCTGGGCCTCACGCTCCTGTGGCGCAACAGCCAGCGCGTCGCAGCCCCCGTCATCGATGTCGCGATCCTGCGCCTCCCGGCCTTCGCGCTGCCCAGCGCGATCTACTGGCTCCACCTGCTCTCCTTCAGCGGCGTCGTCTACGCCCTCGCCTTCTTCATCAACGGACGCCCCGGCGGCAGCGCCGCCCAGTTCGGCTTCGTCACGCTCTTCCTCTACGGCAGCAGCGTGCTCGCCTCGCCGCTCGCCGGCCGCCTCGTTGACCGCATCGCTCCCCGCCACGTCACGACTGCAGCCCTCGCCGTCATGCTCGCCGGCCTCGCGCTGCTGCTCACCCTGCGCAGCGACACCCCGCTGTGGTTCGTGATCGCCACGGTCTGCGTGCTCGGCCTCGCGATGGGCTGCAACACCCCGGCGGTGATGAAACTCGCCCTCGGCGCGGTCCCCCCCGAGCGCCTGGGCGCCGGCACCGGGCTCTTCAGCACCCTGCGCGATCTGGGCGCGCCGACGGGCTCATCCGTATCGCTTGCAACCTTCAGCGCCTCGCTCGCGTTCCACAAGCAGCAGGGCACGCCCGACGCCCTCGCCGCCGCACTCGGCACGGTCGGCTGGCTGCTTGTCGGCCTGATCGGCCTTGCCCTGCTGCTGAGCCTGCGCCTTGAACGAAAGCAGGCCCAGCAGCAGGACCCGCGCCTCAGCCCTCCGCCGCGCGACGGCCAGCCCGTCGACCAAAGAACGTAGAGTCGCCCAGCGACATCCCAGAGCTGTAACCTTCTCCCCAGCGCGGCAGGCCGCAGGCGCAGCGCCCCGCGGCATAGAGACCGGGAATCGGCTGGCCGGCCTCGTTCAGCACCGCGCCGTCGGTGTCGGTCGCGAGGCCGCCCAGCGTGAAGGCGTGTCCCGGAATGTCGCCGCGGCAGTAGCTCAGTGCGGCGAACGGGGCCTTCGTCAGGGGGCGCAGCCAGTTGGCTGCCTTGTGAAACTGCGGATCGCGTCCCTCGGCAGCCTCCCGGTTGAAGGCCTCGACGGTGCACTGCAGGCTGCCCTCGGCCAGTCCGAGTTCCTGCTCCAGTTCTTCCCAGGTCTCGCCCACCCCGGCGATCGTGATGTCGCGATGGATCATCGGCCGTCCGAAGATTTCGTCATCGACGATCAGCCAGGCGCGGCCACCCGGCTGGCGCAGCACGTAGTGCGCGATGCGGCCGTGATAGGCGTCCTCATTGATGAAGCGCTCGCCGCGCTCGTTGATGAAGATGCCCTTCACGAGCGACTCGGGCGGAAAGTAGGGCAGAGTCGCGAAGAACTGGTCCATGTTGAGCGCCGTCCCACCGGCGCCGATGCCCATGCGTATGCCCGAACCGTCGTCGTTGCCGGCCGAGACCGGCGTTTCGCACACGAGCGCGTCGGGCGCGTAGCGTTCGACCATCTCGCGGTTGGTGATGAAGCCGCCCGACGCGAGCACCACGCCGCGGCGCGCCAGCACGTAGCGCGGCACCCCGTCGATGCGCACCACGAGACCGACGATCGCGCCGTCGGCGGCGGTCACCAGCGCCAGGGCGCGGCTGCTGCAATACACCGTCGCGCCGAGCGCCTCGGCGCGGCCGCAGAGTTTCTCCATCAGCGTTCGCCCGGCGCTCCAGCCGTCCTGCTGCGCGGTGTGCCCGCGCGGTGCTGGCTTGGCCTCGGCCGAGAACGGCCAGGCCAGCTCGGAACCCGACCACACCAGCGTGTCGTCCGTATGCGGCTCGAGCCATTTCCCGGGCAGGAAAGTGCCCTTGTACGGCACGCCCTGCTCCTGCAGCCAACGGAAGTGCGCTTCGGCGTTCTCCGAATACACGCGCGCCCGTGCGGCGTCGGCGCCGGGGCCGCCCGCCATCAGCAGGTACTTGTAGAAGTCCTCGGTCGAGTCCTCGAATCCGGCCGCGCGCTGCACGCTCGTGCCGCCACTGCCGCCGACGTACACCTCGCCGCCGGACAGCGCCGCGCTGCCGCCCGGCGCGGCGGCGACCTCGAAGATCACCACCTCGGCGCCCGCATTGCGCGCTTCGATCGCTGCGCAACTGCCGGCGGCGCCGAAGCCGACCACGGCGACATCGGTCTCGATGTCCCACTGCGGGACATCCTCGACGCGGCATGGCCGCGACGGCGAAAACTGCTGTTCCATCTCAATTCTCCTGGGGGTGAGGTTCGGTCCGGGATCGCGCCGGCTCAGCCGGCAGCCCGGATCTTGTTGAGGGCCGGATCGTTGGGCGGATTCATCACGCACCAGGTCCCGGCGGGGTGGTAGATGTAGGGCACGCAGCGGTTGCAGTTCGTGCAACCGGACCGCAGCGCACTGCCGTCGCGGAACTTGTTCACCAGCGCCGGATCGTGGATCAGCGGCCGCGCCATCACGACGGCATCGAAGCCCTCGCGCATCGCCGCTTCCGCGTTCGCCAGCGACCGGGCGCCGCCGAGATAGCCCAGCGGGACGTCCACCGCGGCCCGGATGCGACGCGAATGCTCGAGGAAGTACATCTCGCGGAAAGTGATCTTCGGCACGCCATGTTGCGACCATTTGAGCATCAGTCCGGTGATGGGACTACCCGCCAGGACCTTCCGCATCTCGTCCATGTCATGGTTGCTGCCGAACATGAACCAGCCCGACTCGACGTTGCGCCCGCCCGACAGCACCAGCAGATCGGCCCCCGCCGCCTGCAGCAGGCGGGCGGTGACGATCGCATCGTCCACCGTCGCCCCGCCTTTAACGCCGTCGGCGACGTTGATCTTCGCGACGACCGCCATGTCGCCCCCGACCGCATCCTTCACGCGCGCCAGCACCTCGGCCGGAAAACGCGCGCGGTTCTCGGCGCTGCCGCCATAGGCGTCGCGGCGGCGGTTCGACAGCGGCGAGATGAACTGATTGAGCAGGTAGCCATGGCCCATGTGCAGTTCCACGGCATCGAAACCGGCCTGCCGGCACAGGCGCGCGGCCTCGACGAACTCGCCCGCGACGCGCTGCATGTCGTCGTGGGTCATCGCCCGCTGGAAGAAGTTTCCGCGCATCAGGCCCGCCTTGTTCAGTCCGGAGGACGCGCTCATCGTCGGCCCGCGCACCTTCAGCGAAGTCACGAAGGAACCCCCATGCGTGAGCTGGTAGGCGATCGCCCCGCCCTCGGCGTGGACCGCATCGGTCAGCACGCGCAGGTCGGGCAGGATCTCCGGCCGCAGCCACACCTGGTTCGGCAAGGTGCGGCCGACCTGGCTCACCGCGCCGTAGGCCACCGTCGTCATGCCCACGCCGCCCGCGGCAAGGTCGCGATGGTGCTTCACCAGCGCGCGGCTCGGCGCCCCATCGACGACCATGCCCTCGTTCGCCCCGGCACGGATGAAACGATTGCGGAGCCGCAAGGGCCCCAATGTGAGTGGATCGAATGGCGACGCCACCGGTGTCATCGCATTTCCCCCATCGTTGCGGCGGCAGCCGGGCTGCCGCATGAACAGCGAAACAACGCGGCGGGCCGTGTCCGGGGCATCACGCCCCGGATGGCCCGCACGCGGTGCGGAACAGCTCACAGCCCCATGCGACGGGCCGCCTCTGGCCCGAACATCTGCGGCGTGATCTTGTTCTCGTTCAGCTTGTAGGCCGCCGGTTGCTCGTTGATCAGGTTGAACGCGAGGTAGGTGCCGGCGTTCAGGTCATGATAGAAGCCGACGCCGGCCTGCCAGGTCTTCATCTCGTACGCATAAAAGTGGTTCAGCATCGAGGTCCGCCACAGCTCGCCACGAACGTCATAGTTGTCGGCCATGATCGGGAACAGCGTGTCCTCGTCGATGAACATCACGCGCCGGCCATACAGGTGACGGTAACCTTCCTTGAGCTTGCCTTCGAGCACCCACACGCGATGCAGCTCGTAGCGCATGAACTCTGGATTGGCGTGCCCCGGCTTCACGAGTTCCGAGTACTTGATGTTCGGCGAATGCACCTTGTAGGCGTTGTACGGGATGTAGATCTCCTTCTTGCCCAGGATCGCCCAGTCGTAGCGTTCGGGCGAACCGTTGAAGATCCGCACCTCGTCGACGGTGATCGAGCCGCCCGTGCCGGGGAAGGCCATGTCGTAGCCATAGCCGGGCGACTGCCGCACGCGCCGGGTGCCGGGGTCGAAGCGCCAGCTCTGGCGCGGATTCTGCGCGAAGTTGAAGAACTCCATGCCGGTGTTGATCTCCCCCTTGTCGCGCTCCGGCAGCAGCGTCTCGTTGAGGTAGTACGAGGACTGCCCCTCCGTCTTGTGGCGCACGCCCGGCTCGTTCGCCGCGCCGAGGTTGCGCGACTTCACGCGCCCCCAGTTGATGGCGCCGCCAGCCAACACATACGCGTTGTCCGAGATCAGTTCCTCAGTGTATGCGCGATACGGAATGATCGCGTTCCACAGCAGCTCGGTGCCCGTCTTCGGGAAGGGGAAGATCGGCCCGCCGGTCACGCCCATCACCCCTTCACCGTTGTTCACCAGTTCGGCCGCTGCCGCATTCTCCTTCGCGGTCTGGCACACGGAATCCGGGAAGCGGAAATCGCGATGACTGGGATAGACCGGCATGCGGAAGGTCTGCGGATACTTCTTGAACAGCGCCTTCTGCCCTTCAGACAAGCGCGCCGCGTACTGCTCCATGTTGGCGGCGGTGATCACGACCAGCGGCTTCTCGTCGGGATAGGCGTCGAGCGGATGGTTTCCGGTGCCCTTGAAGGGCACGTGCGGCGGCACGCCGAGCCACTTGCCCGAATATTCGGGAATGCTGCTGTCCTTGTTGCCGGCCTTCTCGGCGCCCACACAGGTGAGATCCTTGCCGAGGCGGGCGATCTCGTCGGGTGTTCCCTTCGCGAATGACACCGACGGGAATATCTGGGCCGCTGCCAGACACGTGAGCAGCAGTCCGCACAGTTTCATCTTCATGAACAGATCCTTTTCGAATTGAACGTAATCAGAAGGTGTATTTCGCGCTGAGCGACACGTAGTCGCGATCGGTCATCGTGCGGCCGTTGGCGAGGTCCGGTGAGCCAAGGAAGGCGACGTAAGTCAGCCCGACCGTGAAGTTGCCCAAGCGCTTGAAATCGGCGCCCAGCGTCAGGCGGCGGTCGTCCTTGCCCATGCCCGACAGCGGGCTGCCATCCACGTTCTGCGTCCAGATCGCCTTCGTCGACAGGTCCCAGCCATCGAACACGTTGGGATAGTCGAAGATCGCCCCGAGGCCCAACAGCGTTGAGCTCTTGGTCTGCGTGTCGTAGGTAAAGTCCTTGAACGTCCCGTTCTGGCCCGGCAGGCCGCCGCTGATCGTCAGCTTGTCCACGCCTTCGATGCGTTGATGCACGACCTCGCCCATCAGCGTCGTCTGGTGCGCGATCTTCGACGGCCCGAGGATGTAGAGGAAGTTTAGGTTGCCCTGCGTGACCTGCCCGCGGGCAGGCGCGCCATTGGACAGATACACCGGCGTGCCGTCGCGGTAGCTAAGGTCTGCGCCAACCTGCACGGCATCGCCGAACTTCGTGCTGAGGCTCACGCCGGTGAGCTTGATATCGTCGAAGTAGGCGAGTTTGAAGTACGGCGCGCTCGCTGGCGACGCCTTGCGGCCGAAGCGATTGAATGACGAATATTGCGTCGAGCCGGTGAAGTCGAAGAACATCGCCCCGATGCGGTCGTGATAGCGGTAGTGGTACAGGCCGACTTCGGTCGTGTCGCCGAGACGGAAGCGCGAGCCCAGACCCCACTGGCCGGTGTCACGCGGCTTGATCTCGCCGGCAAAATTGGCGACCCGGAAGGTGTGGTCCGGCAGCGAGCCGATCGCGCCGGGTGCGAGGCGGAAGAACTGGGCGCCCGGCCCGAAATAATCGCTGCCGAAGTAATCGCCCACCGGATTGAGCTGGGTCTCTTCCCACTTGTACTGGTAGTAGCCCGCCAGAGTCAGCCACGGATTCACCGTGAAGGAGGCCGACACCTGGCCGACCGGCAGGTAGCCCTCCTTCGCTTCCGTGCCGGGCACGTTGAACTTCGTCGCATCCAGCGGCGACTGCCCCTGGCTGATGTTAGGCCAGAACAGGCTCTCGCCCCACGCCAGCACGTGCCGGCCGGCCTTCAGCGACAAGAACTGCTCCTCGCCCAGCATCCAGTTGCCGTACGCGAAGGCGTCAAGGACGCGCGAATTGCGACCGCTCAGCTGCCGTGTGCGGCTGGTGAACTCGTCGTGGTCGCCGGTCTTGTTCACCGTCAGCGGCGAATCGTTGTCGTTGCCGGAGCGGTAGGCCCAGTCGTAGAAGCTACTTGCGCGCAGCATCGCACCGACGTTGTCGTGCTTGAGCCGGATTTCGGCCAGCGCATTCGCGCGATTCGTGAACAGCGAGCCGCGCTTGAAATTCCTCGTCCCGTCGTCACTGTTGAGGTCGTTCAGGTATTCACGGGCCGCCTTCTCCGTCCTCGTCGACGCGGTGTAGGACAGCGTCAGTGAATAGTCCAGCGTCGTGTCCGGCCCGAGTTGGACTGTTGGCGCCGCCAGCGCACTCCCGCTCGCCAGTGCCAGCAATACCTGCGAAATACCCAAGGCGAGCGGCTTCGCGCGTGTCGCGAGCCCGTCCGCCTGCCCCGTTATCTTCTTCTTGAACATCCTGTCTCCCTCACGATGTGGAACTCGCCGCGCTTGCCTCCTCCGGCAAGCGCGGCACAAGAGCGGCACGGCATGGCTGCCTGCCGCCGCAGGTGGGGCGCCTGGTCCGCCGTCCCCGTTCGGGGGCGGACGACGCCTGTTATTCGTATCGAGCGCGGGACCGCGCGTGGAAGTGCCCGTCCACATGGATTAGCGGAGGCAGGGGGATGCTCGCACCTCGCCAATGGCGCGACATCACTAAAATGAACTATGGAAAGGCGCGCCTGCACACGCCTTGCGGCCCATTCCCCTCCCCGGCTATCCCATCCCCCACGTGACCGCATCACCGAAATCGGTGATTCGCGCGCTGAGTCGCGCCTGTACGGTCAGGGCGTGCTCAAAGATAGAAATCCGATTGTTTGATAAACATCACTGCAACGTGTTGCCGGAAATCCTTCCGGCACACTCAATACATGGAGACCGACGTGAGCCTGGACTTTCTGAAACGCGACAACGAGCTGAAGAATCACGCCCTGATGGAGAACCAACACGTAGGCGCGTCCGCGCCGTCCGTGATCTACGAGAAGCGCCCGGTCCTCGACCCGGCCGGCAAGCCGGTCGAAGACCTCTACTCCGCTTGGATCACGCTGAACAACCCGGCGCAATACAACTCCTACACGACGGAGATGGTGAAAGGCGTCATCGAAGCCTTCCAGAAAGCGTCGTCGGACCGCAGCGTCGTCGCGGCCGTGTTCACGGCAGTCGGCGACAAGGCGTGGTGCAGCGGCGGCAACACGGCCGAATACGCGTCCTACTACTCGCGGCGACCGCAGGAATACGGCGACTACATCGATCTCTTCATCGGCATGGTGGACGGCATCCTCAACTGCAAGAAGCCCGTGATCTGCCGCGTGAACGGCATGCGCGTGGCGGGCGGCCAGGAGATCGGGATGGCGACCGACATCACGATCTCGTCGGACATGGCCGTGTATGGACAGGCCGGCCCGAAGCACGGGAGCGCGCCAGTGGGCGGCTCGACCGATTTCCTGCCTTGGTTCCTGTCGATGGAGGACGCGATCTACAACTGCGTCTCGTGCGAGCTGTGGAGCGCCTACAAGATGAAGTACAAGGGCATGATCTCGAAGGTCCTGCCGGTGCTGAAGAAGAACGGCGAGTGGATCCCTAATCCGAAGGTGCGCACCGATACCTGGTCCGAACTGGGGCAGATCGTGTACGGCGAGATGGTCCAGGGGGATGCGCTCAAGGAGGCCGAAGCCCTGATCGCCCAATGCGATGTGGATTTCGAGCGGCTCGACAAGGAAGTGAACGCCTTGATCTGGCGCTTCACGAACCTCTTCCCCAACTGCCTGATGAACTCCATCGACGCGATCCGCGGCAAGAAGAAATTCTTCTGGGATCAGCAGAAGGCGGCACAACGGCACTGGCTCGCCGCGAACATGAACAACGAGGCCTGGCTGGGTTTCAACGCGTTCGAGTCGCGGAAGCTGACCGGCAAGGACACGGTCGACTTCGTGAAGTACCGCCAGCTCCTCGCGAAGGGCGCCCAGATCGACGAGCATTTCGCCGAACAGGTGCTCGCCGCTCCGCGCTAAGGAAGCGTCGCAATCCTTGGGCGAACGCGCCGGCAAAGCCCAAGGGCGTTGCCGACGTCGCCGTATGTAAAAAACGAAGGTGTCACGCAAGAGGGAGAGGAGGAGAGCGTAGAACCCAAAAGCGTTTGATGCGACACCTCCGGAAAAATCTGCCGGGGCTACATTCCCTGGTAAATCGGCCCTTCACCGCCCTGCGGCACGACCCAGTTGATGTTCTGCGTCGGATCCTTGATGTCGCAGGTCTTGCAGTGCACACAGTTCTGCGCATTGATCTGCAGGCGCGGACCGGACTCCTCGCGCACGATCTCGTACACGCCCGCCGGGCAGTAGCGCTGCTCGGGGGCGTCGTACTTCGCGAGGTTCACCGCGATCGCTACCGACGCATCCTTCAGCTGCAGGTGGCAGGGCTGGTCTTCCTCGTGGTTCGTGTTCGACAGGAACACCGAGGAGAGACGGTCGAAGGTCAGCACGCCGTCGGGCTTCGGGTAGTCGATCTTCGGGCACTCGGCGGCGAGCTTGAGCTTGTCGTGGTCGGCGCTGTTGTGCAGCGTCCACGGCGCCTTGCCTTTGAGCACCTTCTGGTCGAAGCCGAAGAGCAAGGAGCCCATCCACAGGCCCTTCTTCATGTAGGGCTTGAAGTTGCGCGTCTTGTGCAGCTCATCAAACAGCCAGCTGTTCTTGAAAGCTTCCGGGAAGGCCGAGAGCTCGTCGCGCTGGCGTTCTGCCGCGAGGGCTTCGAACGCGGCTTCCGCGGCCAGCATGCCGCTCTTGATCGCGGCGTGGCTGCCCTTGATACGGGCGGCGTTGAGGAAGCCCGCGTCGTCACCGATGAGCGCGCCGCCCGGGAACACCAGCTTGGGCTGGCTCTGCAGGCCGCCCGCGGCGATCGCACGCGCGCCGTAGGCGAGACGCTTGCCCCCTTCGAGATACTTGCGGATCTCGGGGTGCGTCTTGTAGCGCTGGAACTCCTCGAACGGGGAGAGATGCGGGTTCGTGTAGTTGAGTCCCACCACGTAGCCGATCGCCACGAGGTTGTCCTCGAGGTGATAGACGAAGCCGCCGCCGTAGGTGTCCGAGGGCAGAGGCCAGCCGGTGGTGTGCACGACCACGCCCGGCTCATGACGTTCCGCCGGCACTTCCCACAGCTCCTTCAGACCGATGCCGTAGGTTTGCGGATCGACGCCGTTCCGGAGGTTGAACTTAGTTTCGAGCTGCTTGCCCAGATGCCCGCGGCAGCCTTCGGCAAACAGCGTGTATTTCGCGTGCAGCTCCATGCCCGGCTGATAGGCCGGACCTTGTTCGCCTTCGCGCGTGACGCCCATGTCGCCGGTCGCGACACCCTTCACAGCGCCCGTCTCGTCGAACAGGATCTCGGCCCCCGCAAAACCCGGATAGACCTCGACGCCCAGTGCTTCGGCCTGCTCGCCGAGCCACTTGGCGACGTTGCCCAGGCGCACGATGCAGTTGCCGTGGTTCAGGAAACAATCCGGCAGCAGACCGTTCGGGACCTTGCGACCGCCCGTCTCATTGAGAAACAGCACGCGATCTTCCGTGACCTCGGTGTTGAGCGGAGCGCCCTGTTCCTTCCAGTCGGGGATCAGCTCGTTGAGCGCGCGCGGATCCATCACCGCGCCGGAGAGGATGTGCGCGCCGATCTCGGCCGCCTTCTCGATCAGGCACACCGCCAGTTCCGTGCCCTTTTCGTTGGCCAACTGCTTGAGCCTGATCGCCGCGGCCATGCCCGCAGGGCCGCCGCCGACGATCAGGACGTCGAATTCCATCGATTCGCGTTCATTGCTCATCGCTTCGTCATTCCGATTCAAAGCATCATTACGAGGTGGCCGGTCAGGCCTCTTTCGGCCCTGCCTGACGCCAGTCCGCCACGATGCCGTGCTCGAGCGCGAACGGCTGGGCATTGATGGTGCGCTTCTGGAATCGCACCGCCTCCGGTGCCGTGGCCAGCCAGAGCAGCACAGCCGCCGGGACCTCGGGCGGCGCCGATCCGTTGCGCAGCGCGATCACGCCCTTCTCGCCGATCGTCGCCTTCAGTGCGTCGGTCGTCACCACACCCGGATTGACCGTGAAGGCACGGATTCCCCGTTCGCCCAGTTCGACCGAGAGGATCCCCGACAGTCGCGACACCGCAGCCTTGCCGGCGCCGTAGGCGTAACCCCAGCCGCCCTTCCCTGCGGCAACGGGAGGATCGCTTTCGCCGGCGCCGGAGGTGATGTTGATCACGACGCCCTCGCCCTGCGCGAGCATCGCCGGCAACAGGGTGCGCGTGAGCAGGAAGGGCGCCATCACGTAGCCCTGGAACACGCGCTGCAGCGTGGCCGACTCCAGGTCGAGAAAGGGAAGATTGAGGTCGCCGCCCTGATACACGGCATTGTTCACAAGCACGTCGATGCGGCCGAATTCGCGCAACACGGCCTCGCCCGCGGCCCGCACCGAGGCGTCGTCGAGCAGATCCATGCGGATCGCCAGCGCCTTCCGCCCCAGGTCGCGGATGGCGGCAGCGGTCTCCGCGAGGCTTCCCGGCAAGGGGCGGCCGTCGGCTGTCTGCAGGGCGTGCTCGTGCGTTTCGCCCTCTTCCATGGTGCGTGCACTGATTGCGACATCGAAACCGGCGCGGGCGAAAGCCATCGCCGTCTCGCGCCCGATTCCGCGACTCGCCCCCGTCACGAATGCGACTTTGTGCATGGATTCCTCATTGACCGACTGTGTTGTATGGGATATTCCAGTGTTTGCCGCAGCGCCGCATCGTCCATATAGATCATGTCGTGCGGTTTTCGGGGCTCGCTCGGACGCCTGCCTGCGCTATATGCCAATGGAATCTCTACAGCCGGCCCGCTGGAACGAGCGATAGCGTCACAGGGCCCCGCACACAGCGGCGACGGACCTCGACGAAGAGCGCGCCGCAGGCACGGCGCGCAGGATTCAACCGTTCTTGCTGAGCGCCGCGACGCTGTTGAGCATGATGCGCACAAGCTCGGTCTGCCGCCGCACACCCGTCTTGGAGAAGATCGAGCGCAGGTGGGCGCGCGCGGTATTGCGCCGGATGCCGAGGGCTTCCGCGGCCTCCTCGAGCGACAGGCCGTTGGTGAGTTCGAGCGCGAGCGCGGTTTCGGCGGGCGTCAGGTTGAACAGCTGTTTGGCGACTGCGCTGCTCGCGAGCGACTTGCCGGCCGCATCGCGGATATAGACTACGGCGGCCGGCTGCCCCTTGCCTTCGGCCCACTCGCTCGACGGGACCACCTCCACGACGACACCCAGGCTCACCAGCCCCGACGGCCGTGAGACCGACATCGCCTCGGCCACCGCGACATTGCCGCTACCATAACGCGCGAAGGCGTTGCGCACGAGCCGCTGCAGCTCGCGGTTGTCAGTCGGATACGACGCCTCGAGCCGCCCCCCGACGACCTTGAGCCCGTCGCCGGTCGCAAGGATCTCCTTCGCGATCAGGTTCTGGTCAAGCACCTTCCCGCTCTCGTCGAGCACGACGGTCGCGATCGACAGACGACTGATCGCCTGCGCGTACATCGCGCCGAGCGATTCGCTGCGGTCGAGCTGGTTGTGGATCTGCAGGGCGCGCCGCAGGTGCGGCAACAGCGCGTCGCAGCGTGCGCGATCCTCGGCGGAGAACTTCGGTGAATCCTCGGGCCGTGTGATCCTGAACCGCAGCTTGCCGGCACCGGGCGTGGCGATATCGACGCCCATGACGTGAAAGACGCCGTGGCCGGCGCACCAGTGCTGGTAGTAGGAAGAACGCCGCCACTCGCTCTCGGTCATCAGGTCTTCGACCGTGAAGACCTTGTCAGCGGGCTGGTTGACGAAGGGGGTGGTGGTCTGGGGATAGCTCATGTACGTGACCCGGCCGCCCCCCTCCACATCGCCCACCGCGATCATCAAACCCGTATCCGACTGTTCCGGCGTGCGCAGGATGAGGGTCACGTAGTTCGCCGCGAAGACGTGCTGCAGGTGCTCCAGCGCCGGCGCCCACGACTTGGTGTCGAGCGCCGCGTCGTACAAGGCACTGACGATCCGGTCGTATTCGGCCAGATCGAAATTCGACTGCATCAGGGCCGACGGCCCCTTGGTTGCTTCCACGATCTCTCCTTCACCGGGATTTTCGTCTATCGGGGGTTCCCTCCGTCGGGGTTCCCTCCACGTCCCGGCCATCTCACATCGTTGCCGCAACTGCCGGGACACCTGAGTGCCCCGACCCGATCCTAGTATCTACTGATTCGCTCCCAGTCCTTCGACCAGCTGCGGAATCGTCTCGAACAGGTCGCCGACCAGTCCGAAGTCGGCCACCTGGAAGATCGGCGCATCCGGATCCTTGTTGATCGCAACGATGACCTTCGAGTCCTTCATCCCGGCAAGATGCTGGATCGCGCCGGAAATGCCCACTGCGACATACAAATCGGGTGCCACGATCTTGCCAGTCTGACCGACCTGGTAGTCGTTCGGGACGAAACCTGCATCCACCGCGGCACGCGATGCTCCCAGCGCCGCGCCAAGGCGATCTGCCAGGGGCTCCAGCACTTCGCGGTACTTGTCGCCGCTGCCCAGGCCGCGCCCGCCCGAGACGACGATACGCGCCCCCGCGAGCTCCGGCCGCTCAGACTTGCTGATCTCGCGCCCGACCAGCCGCGAGACTGCCAGATCCTCACCTGCCGCCACGTCGCGCACGGCCGCTGCGCCGCCGGCAGAGGCTGCGGCAAATGCCGTCGTGCGCACCGTGAGCACCTGCACCGGCTCGTCCGACTCCACCGACACCATCACGTTACCAGCATAGATCGGACGCACGTAGCGTCCAACGCCCGCGATCGATACGACATCGGAAACCGGCGCCACGTCGAGCAAAGCGGCGATGCGCGGCGCGAGATTCTTGCCGAAGCTCGTCCCGCCGGCAAGTACCGCAGTGAAACCCTCGTTGCGTACGAGCCCAGCCACGAGCAGCGCGAGGTTCTCGACCGGCTGGTCGCGGTAATGCGGGGCATTCACGCTGACGACCTGGGCGACTCCGGCCAGCGCTGCCGCTTCGTTCGCGGCCGCCGCGCTGTCGCAACCGGCGACCAGCACCTGCACCTGCACCTGCACCTCCGCTCCGAATTGCTGCGCGGCGCCGACGGCATTGAGCGTCGCGCCGGCGATTTTCGTATTGTCGTGTTCGGCAATGACCAGAACCTTCATTTTCCCGGACTCCTCAAATCACTTTGGCATCGTTCTTGAGCTTCGCGATCAGGTCGGCGACATCGGCGACCTTCACCCCTGCCTTCCGCGTCGGCGGCTCGGAATACTGCGTGTGGCGCAGGCGCGGGACGACATCGACGCCCAGCTCGGCCGCAGGAATGACGTCGAGCGGCTTCTTCTTCGCTTTCATGATGTTGGGGAGCGTCGCGTAACGCGGTTCATTGAGCCGCAGATCCGAAGTCACGACCGCCGGCAGCTTCAGTTCGAGCGTTTCGAGCCCGCCGTCGATCTCGCGCGTCACGCGCAGGGTCTGGCCCTCGACGACGACCTTCGAGGCGAATGTCGCCTGGCCCCAGCCCATCAGGGCGGCAAGGATCTGGCCGGTCTGGTTGGCGTCATCGTCGATCGCCTGCTTGCCGCAGATCACCATCTGCGGCTGTTCACGTTCCGCGACGGCCTTCAGCAGCTTGCCGACCGCGAGCGGCTGCAGTTCCGCATCGGTCTCGACCAGGATCGCGCGATCGGCGCCCATCGCCAGCGCGGTGCGCAGCGTTTCCTGGCTCGCGGTGCTGCCGCAGCTCACGGCGATCACTTCGGTTGCGGTGCCGGCCTCCTTCAGGCGGACGGCCTCTTCCACGGAGATCTCATCGAAGGGGTTGATCGCCATCTTGACGCCGGAGAGTTCCACGCCGCTGCGGTCCGACTTGACCCGCACCTTGACGTTGTAATCGACCACCCGCTTCACGGGGACCAGAATCTTCACTTGCTTCTCCCACTCGGAACGTGACTCGTACGTGCCGGCCGCCAGCCGAGGGCGGGCCGGCCCCTGAGCCAATCATCGCGGGCGCGGGAGAGCGAGGCATCCCCCAACAGGACTATTAAGGCGGCAGGAAAATGAAGTGTGCTCCGGCACCTTGTTCCTCCCCCTTCAAGGGGGGAGGTTAGGAGGGGGATGGGTTTTTGCGACGTCTGCGTAACCCATCCCCACCCCAACCCTCCCCTTGAAGGGGAGGGAGCGACCGTGCATCTCTTCCCTGGCATCACCAAATTTGGTGCCGGGTTAATACGCGAAACGGGTTCAGCCCGGGAAGCGGACGCGCAGGCGGCCCGAGGTCGGGACGGCCTGGCAGGAGAGCGTCCAGGCGCGATCGAGGTCTTTCTGGTCCAGCGCTTCGTTGTGGCGCAGATGGACGCTGCCCTCCTCCACCTGGCACATGCAGGATGCACACATCCCCGCTTGGCAGGAGTGTGGCGCATTGATGCCGGCGCGCAGCATCGCGTCGAGCAGGGTCTCGCTGCCGCCGCAGGCGATCGTATGGTGTTCGCCGTCGAGTGAGACCTCGAGCTCGGCCTGCTCGACGGCAGCCACGGGAGCCGTCGCCGCCGCGGCGGCACTCACCGCAGCCGCGTCCTCCTCATCGGGCAGCGAGACGAAGCGTTCGACGTGCACGGCATCGCCCGCCATGCCGATGGCCTCCAGCGCCGCAACGCTCGCGTCCATGAAAGCCGAGGGGCCGCAAATGAACGCTTGGGCGCCGTGCCACGCGCGCGCGAGTTCGGCGAGCTGGGCTACGGAGGGCACACCTTGCACGGAATCCAGCCAATGGATCACCTGCAGGCGCGACGGATGCGCGGCGGCCAGTTCCTTGAGGGCGTCACGGAAGATCACCGAACGCTCGTCGCGGTTCGCGTAGATCAGGGCGACCCGCCCCTGCCCGTGCGCGAGCGCCGAGCGCAGGATGGAGAACACGGGCGTGATGCCGCTGCCGCCCGCGAACAGGATGAAGTCCGTCTGCAGCGCGCGCGGCGTGAACACGCCGGCTGGCGCCATGACTTCGAGCGTGTCGCCGACCTTCAGGTGGTCGCACAACCAGTTGGACGCTCGCCCCTGCGCCACGCGCTTCACGGTGACGCGCGGCCGGGCGTCGAGCGTCGGTGCGCTCGACATCGAGTAGCAGCGCGGCAGGTGGCGTCCGAGCACCGGCACGCGCAGGGTCAGGAATTGGCCCGGGCGGTAGCTGAAGCTGTCCGCGAGTTCCGCCGGGATGTCGAACTCGACGGACTTCGAATCGTGCGTCTCGGCGACGACGGACGCGATCTTCAGCGCATGCCAGCGCGTCGTGGTGGAACTCATAGCCCCATGCCCAGGATCGCGTTATCGACACGGATCTCCGCACCGCTGACGAAGCGCGATTCGTCCGAGACGAGGAACAGCACGACGTTTGCAATCTCGTCCGGCATATAGACGCGCCCGCCACGGTTCGTCACCGGATCGAAAAGCATGTACTTCGGATCGACGCCCGGAGCGCTTGCCTGCATCATCGGCGTGGAGATGCCGTCGGGATGCACCGAATTCACCCGCACCATGTAGCCGCGCTTGCGACAGTGCAGCGCCGCGGCGCGCGTCACCGCGCCCACTGCAGCCTTCGACGCGCTGTAGGCGGCGTAGCCGTCGACAGGCAGCCACGACGAGACCGAAGCCATGTTGACGATGGAGCCGCCCCGTTCCTTAAGTGCAAGGACGCCGTACTTGCAGCCGAGGAAACACGAGTCCGCATTGACGCGCTGGATGCGCTGCCAGTGCTCGAGCGTGGCCTCCTCCAGCGAGGCGGATTCGAGGATGCCGGCGTTGTTGACGACCGCATCGAGACGCCCGAAGCGCGCCTCGACCGCCGCCATCACCGCCTGCCAGTCGGCCTCGCTCGCAACGTCGTGGCGCAGGAACAGCGCCTGATCGCCGACTTCCTTCGCCAGCGCCTCGCCCGCGTCCACGTTGCGGTCGGTCAGCACCACCGCGGCGCCTTCGCGCGCCATCAGCAGCACGTCCTCGCGCCCCACCCCGCTCGCACCGCCGGTCACGAGCACGACCTTGTCATCGAGACGTCCCATCATCCTCTCCTGTTTTCCCAGCTAGGCGGCAAACACAGATCTGCAATCTGCTCAGGCACCGTGTTCCTCCCCCTTCAAGGGGGGAGGTTAGGAGGGGGATGGGTTTCTGCGGCGTCTGCTAAACCCATCCCCACCCCAGCCCTCCCCTTGAAGGGGAGGGAGTACCCGCGCTGCTATCAACCTGACATCAGCTAATTGGTTGCCGGATTAGTAATACCAACAACTCGGATCGAGCCCTCACACGAAGGGGTCGGCGTTCGGCAGGCCGAGCATCACGGCGCCGTGGGCGCGCGCGTAGGCGTCGGTGTTGTTCGCGATGTGCGCACGCGCCTGATGGATATCGCGGAAGACGCGCTCCACCGGGTTGCCGCGGAAGGTGCCCGAGGCCGCGCAGGCGCGCAGAAGTTCGTCGGCCATGCGTGCGCAGACCTTCGGCACCTGCGAGGCCTGGGCGCGCTGCATGAGGCGCTCCTCCACCGGCATCCGTTCCCCGGTGCGCGCACATTGCACGATGCGCGCGTAGTTGCGGAACAGCACGAGCTTGAGCTGGTCGCTCGTCATCATCGCCTCTGCCACGGCCATCTGCGCGTTCGGATCGTCCGCGGTCTTCGCCCCATGCTTTCCTACGTGCGCCGCGGCACGCTCCCTGAAGCTCGCGATCGCGCCGTCGAGCGCGCCGATGCACGAGGAGGACACCGCGCGCTGGAACACCTGGGTGAAGGGGATGCGGTACAGCCAGCCGGAATTGAGCTCCCGCCCGGGGCAGCCGGCATTGGAATGATCGTTGGTGCGCTGCGTGCGATGCTCCGGCACGAAGGCGTTCTCGACCACGATGTCGTGGCTCCCGGTCCCCCGCAGGCCCAGCACGTCCCAGTTGCGCTCGATGCGGTAGTCCGATTTCGGCAGCAGGAAGGTCGTGTGCTCCAGCCCCTCCGAGCCGTCGCGTTTGGGGAGCAGGCCGCCGAGGAAGATCCATTCGCAGTGATCGACCCCGCTCGAGAAGCTCCAACGGCCCGAGAAGCGATAACCGCCGTCGACCTTCTCCGACTTGCCCACCGGCATGTAGGTCGATGCGATCAGCGTGCCGGAATCCTTCGCCCACACGTCCTGCTGCGCCTGCTCGGGGAACAGGGGAAGTTGCCAGTTATGCACCCCGATCACGCCGTAGATCCAGGCCGTCGACATGCAGCCTTCGGCGAGGGCCATCTGGATACGGTAGAACACGCGCGGATCGAGCTCGTAGCCGCCCCAACGGCGAGGCTGCAGCACGCGGAACAATCCGGCTGCGGCGATCTCGCGCACCGATTCGGCGGGCACGATGCCCTCTCGCTCGGCGTCGGCCGCCCTCGCCGCGAGACGCGGTGCGAGTTCGCGCGCTCGCTGCAACAGCCCGACCGCCTCGGGCGTCATGTAATCCTCGGCGAGCACGCCCGCCACCTGATCTTCCGTCACAATACCCATTCTCCGCGCCTCCTCGAAATCGTGCCCGCCGGCCTGCAAACATTGCGCTGGGTGAAATACCCCGTTGATGCAAGGTTTTCATACGGACACCTGCAACTCATCGTCTGAACGGACTAACGCCGGACGGCGCGCGCGATTCGATCGAAAGGAGCCGGGGGCGCGGGAAAGCAGTAACCCGTTTGGACGATGCTCCACCCTCCGCGCCGTCAATAATTGGCGCACACTGCCGAAGCCTCACGCGGCAGACCGTTCATCAAGGAGACAATCCATGCGAACTCTCGTTGGCATGGCGATAGCATTGACCGTGGCGTTCGCCGGGGTCTTCGCCTTTTCGCCGCGCAGCGTGCCCCCGCTTGCAGCCACCCGCATCCCGGTCGACCGGATGCAGCTCACCAGCATCGCGCGCACCTCGGCCGGCCTCGTCACGGCCGGTGAGCTCGGGAGCATTCTGATTTCCACGGATGAGGGCGCTTCGTGGCAGCGGGCGAACCTGTCGCAGAACCGGCAGGCTGTAATCACCCGCCTCGTCTTTGCCGACGACAAGACCGGCGTCGCCCTCGGGCATGAGGGCTGGATCCTGCGCACCAGCGACGGCGGCCTGAACTGGACCGAAGTGGCCTTCACGGAAACGAACGGCGAACCGCTGATGTCCGCCGCCCGCCTGCCTTCGGGCGACTGGATTGCAGTCGGTGCCTTCGGCCGCACGCTGCGCTCCGCAGACGATGCCACGACCTGGGAAGAATTCGCGATCGGGGAGCAGGAAGACTGGCACCTCAACCACATCGCCGCCTCGAAGGACAGGAAGACCTGGCTGATCGTCGGCGAGGCGGGGACCTTGCAGCGCTCGACCGACGGCGGTCAGGAATGGACCAAGGTGCCCGCGTTCTACAACGGCTCCTTGTACGGCGCCGTGCATCTCAGCGACGGTCGCTGGGTCGCGTACGGGATGCGCGGCAACGTATTCCACAGCGTCGATGACGGCGCGACCTGGGCCCCTTCGCAGCTGCAGGCGCCCATTTCCACCTACAGCCACGCGATCGACCGCGACGGCAGCTTGCTCCTCGCAGGCCAGGGCGGCATCGTGCTCGCGAGCGCGGATGGCGGAGCGAGCTTCACCATCGCGCGCAAGGGCGGCCGCGAGACGCTCACCGACCTCATCGTCTCCCCCGACGGGAAATGGCTGCTTGCGAGCGACAGCGGCCTGCAGAACTGGGCACCGACGACCCCCGCCGCACCGAAGAACGCATCCTAGGCAGAGTCCCTGTCACGCGCCGGCGTCGCCTTTCCCGGGCGGCGCCGGCGCTTCGTTTACGCCACCCGCAACACCATCCAGCTCGTCCGCTCGGACTATTCGAAAGGGACGATGCGCCACCCTTCGCACCCGAACAGAATCGGTACCGTCAGGTGAATTCCGGCCATACCGGAGCGGAGGCGACGATGGACAAAGTGATTCGGATCGACGAGTACCGCAGGCGTCATTCCCATAGCGCGGAAGCGGATCGGGAAATCTGGTCTTGCGGCGTGTGCGGCGAGAGCGCATGGACCGTCACGACATCCGGCCGCCTGCACTGCCGGCACTGCGACACGACTGCTGCAAATCTCCAGCTCGCGAACCCGGCACCGGCGCAATCCTCCGCCGCGGAGAAAAGCGCGCCCACGCCTTGGAATCCCCTCGCGGCATCGGTGCCATGGTGGTGGGCATGGGCGCAGCAATCATGAGCACAGTCATGGGTCCCTTGTCGCTGCAGCGGGAAAACCGCGAGTTTCGCAACACCGGCGGACGCAGCGAGGAGAACAGGCCCCTCGGTTTTCGTCCGGCGTTCAAGGACGTCGCATCGGGCACAGTCTACGACTCCCGATTCGCGGACGGTCGGCCGGCGCCCTTCCACCTCCTCGACGGACTCCCCGAGGACGTGGTCGTCCAGCGCGAGCCTGGGGGCCGCGTCAGGCGGGTGAAGGAGAGCATCGTCTCGGGGTTCGTACTGGACGGGCGCTTCTATACACGCGAGGAGGCGGCGCGGGAAGTGGCGGCCATAGCAGCCTGAGCTTGTCGAACCGGGCTGCACGACCTGAATTCGTCCGAGGCCGGCACATAAAAAATCGGCCCGTCCTCAGGACGGGCCTCCTTCAATCGACCTCCCCGGTCGCTCAGGCCGCTTCAGCCGGCTCCGTATAAGGCGTCGCGCCCCGCGGAACGTAGGTACCTTCGCACTGATCGAGGAATTCCTGCTTCTTCGCGCGTGGATTGAAGAACTGCTTGTACCAGATGCGCGCCTTCATGAAGGGACCATCGCTGGGAATGAAAAGGCCATTGAGGCAAGGCGCTTTGTTCATCCACACTTCGAAGTCCTGCATGAAGGCGAGCCGGCTCGACTCCTGGAACTGGCGCGCGGCGATCGTGTCGGGCACGGTCGCGACGGCGTTGTTGCCGGGCGACTTGACGAGGAGCGAGTGCCAGACCTTGATCGAGCCGTCGTCGACGGGGGTGTGCGTGATCATCAGGACCGAGTCGTAGAGGCCGGTAAGGTACGAGATCAGCACGCCGGGGCCGTGGTAGGTCGTGTCGGTGTGGAGAATGGGACTGGCGCCGTCCGCCCCGACCAGGGTGCGGTGCGGGCCGCATTGGCGCTGGGTGGCGGTGTGGCCGCGGAACTCGTTCTCGTAGCGCTCGACCGTCGATCCGTGGATCGGGCTGAGGTGGCCGTAATCGCAGATGTTGTCGATGACTTCCTGCGGGTGCTGGTTGAGCACGCCGAGGTGGTCGAACTTCCAGCGCACCCAGGACGGATCGTCCCACTGCGGCAGCGTCGGGTGCTCCCACTCGGGCTCGCCACCCTCCGGGTCGTGCCAAACCCAGATCGCCCCAAGGCTTTCCACAACCGTCCACGACTTCACGCACGCGGTCGCCGGGATAGGCCCCTGATGGTAAGGAATGTCGTCGCACTTGCCGTCCGCGCCGAAGCGCCAGGCGTGATAGGGGCAGCGGATGCTGTCGCCCTCGACGTTGCTGCCGCCGCCATCGATCACGACATAGGACGTCGTGTTCTGGGCCGCGAGGTGGGTCTTCATGTGCGGGCAGTAGGCGTCGAGCAGCACGATCTTGCCGGTCGCACGGCCGCGATACAGTGCGAAGTCCTTGCCGAAGAAGCGCACCGCGAGCGGCTTGTGGGTGTTGAGTTCCTCGGCGTCTGCGATCATGAACCAGCCGCGCGGATAGGTGAAATCGCCGAGCCGGTAATCCTTGGTAGTGGCCATCGAGCTGTCTCCTCTTGATGGGGTATGGGGAATTTCACCCAGATTTTCGAGTGCACCGCCCCCTTCCACATCCTCTGTTTGGACGATGGTCGTGGCGGCGTGCGACTCGCCTTTCGCGAGGACGTGGGGCGGCATCGTCCTTTTGGACGTTTTTCTGCGCCCCGGGCCGATCTAGATTGCAGCAACGATCGGGCACTGCCGACCGCAGCACACAGGAGCATTCATGCCAGACCACGGGCTTGTTTCGGAACCGGCGCTAGCCGGTCAGGGAAAGGAGGAGGGAGGGCTGCAGTATCCGTTTGCCGCCCCTGCCCCCGATGGCGAAGTCGTCGCGCTGGCGCCCGGCATCCTCTGGGCGCGCATCCCCATGCCGATGCAGCTCGACCACATCAACGTCTACCTGCTGGAGGACGGCGACGGCTGGCTCGTGGTCGACACCGGCCTCAACACCGGCAAATCGAAGGCCCTGTGGGACACGATCATCGCCCGCCACCTGAAGGGCCTGCCGGTGAAGGGGCTGATCTGCACGCACTTCCATTACGACCACGCGGGACTCGCGGCGTGGTTCACGGAGCGCTTCGACATCCCGCTGTTCATGACGCACGGCGAGTTCTTCACCATGCGGGGGCTGAACGAGCAGGTGCCCGACCCGCTGCCCGCCCCGCTGCGCCAGTTCTATCAGCGGGCGGGCATGCCCGATGCGCGCATCGACCGGATGTTCGGTGCGGTGCGGCGCGACCCCTTCATGCCGCCCCACCCCCATGCGTTCAGGCGCCTGCGCGAGGGCGACGAGCTTCACATTGGCGGCCGCACGTGGCGCATCGTGATCGGCGAAGGGCATTCGCCGGAACATGCCTGCTTGTACTGCGAGTCGGACCGAATCCTGATCGCCGGAGATCAGCTGCTGCCACGCATCACGTCGAACGTACTGGTGTCGGGCGTCGAACCGGAGGCGAATCCGCTCAAGCTGTGGATCGAATCGCTCGGGCGCCTCGATCGCCTGGCCGCCGAGACGCTCGTGCTGCCGTCGCACCAACTGGTCTTCCGCGGCCTCAACGCGCGCGTGCGCGAACTGCGCGAGCACCACCGTCAGCAGTTCGACATCCTGCGCGAATTCGTCGCCGGTGCAGGCAGCTGCACGGCCTTCGAGGCCATGGGGCGACTGTTCCCGCGCATCCTCGGGGGCGCCGACGACATGCTCGCGATCGGCGAGACCATTGCACACCTGTCGTGGTTGCGATACGAAGGCGAACTGCGCCGCGTGCTCGACGATGACGGCGCCTATCGGTTCAGCGCGGCAACTTAGCAAGTAGAAAGGCGGCGATCACTTGGATGGACTCCGCTCGGGCACCTTATTCCTCCCCCTTCAAGGGGGGAGGTTAGGAGGGGGATGGGTTTCGGCGACGCTTGCCTAACCCATCCCCACCCCAGCCCTCCCCTTGAAGGGGAGGGAGTGACCGCGATGCATTCACGCACGAACAAGGACAGCGGCGGAAGACCTGCACCGCCGCCACGGAGGGACGAATGACGAACATCATCGACGCGCTGGCGGCTGCCCGCGCGCAACTGCTGGCGCCCGGGGCGCCGTTCGAGCTGACCGAATGCGAAGTCGGAGGGCGTCCGGTAAAAATGTACCGGAATGCCTTCCCCGACCTGCCGGTCCTGATCGACGCCGGCCGCCCGCATGGCGACAAGCTCTTTGTCGTCTATCAGGGCGAGCACTGGACCTTCAACCGCTTCTTCGCGGAAGTCGACGCCGTCGCCTCCGCGCTGCAGCAGCACGGCCTGCAACGCGGTGACCGCGTGGCGATCGCGATGCGCAACCGTCCCGAATGGGTCGTCGCGTTTGCCGCCGCGGCCCTTCTCGGCGCCGTTCCGGCCCCGCTCAACAGCTTCGGTCTGCGCGGCGAGTTGCGGGCTGCCCTTACCGACGTCGAACCGACCTTGCTGTTCTGCGATCCGGAGCGCCTCGAACGCATCGAAGGCGACACGGGCGTACCCGGCTGCCGCATCGTGCTCGTTGGCGGGCAGGCATCCGAGGGCGTGCTGTCCTATGAGGCGCTTGCGTCACGTGCCCCCGAGACACTGCAACGGCCCGCCCTCGGTCCGGACGATCCGGCGCTGATCCTGTTCACCTCCGGCGCGACGAGCCAGGCGAAGGGCGTGCTGTCCTCGCAGCGCGCCGTGTGCCAGGCCCTGTTCAACATCGACTTCATCGGTGCGATCTCCGCGATGACCTCGCCGCAGGCCGTCGCTGCCCTCATGCAAAGCGGCCTCGCACCGACGACCCTCACCGCGGTGCCGCTCTTCCACGTCAGCGGCCTGCATGCGCAGCTGTTGTCGGCCCTGCGCAACGGCCGCCGCCTGGTGTTCATGCACCGCTGGGATCCCGGGCAGGCGCTGGACCTGATCCGCGATGAGAAGATCACCCAATTCAACGGCGCGCCGTCGATGGTGGCGCAACTCCTCGCGGCCCCCGGCTTCGACGACCCGGCGATCACCGGCAGCCTCGGCGGCCTCGGCTTCGGCGGGGCCGGCCTGCCCCAGCCGCTGATCCGCAGCGTGTTCGCCGCCCGCCCGAACGGGCTGTCCGGCATCGGGTTCGGACTCACGGAAACCAACGGCGTCGGCGCCGCCGGCTCGGGAGAGCTCTTCAAATACAAACCCCGCAGCTCGGGCATCACCTCACCCATCATCGACGTGCGCATCGCCGACCCGGACGGCAAGGCCCTGCCCGCCGGCGAGTCCGGCGAGATCTGGCTGCGCGGCATCACCGTGATGCAGGGTTACTGGCGCAATCCGGAGGCGACCGCCTCGGCGCTGGTCGACGGCTGGTTCCACACCGGCGACGTCGGCTATCTCGACGACGAGGGCTTCCTGTTCGTCGTCGATCGCATCAAGGACGTGATCAACCGTAGCGGTGAGAAAATCGCCGCGGCCGAAGTCGAGTCCTGCCTGCTGGAGCATGCGTCAGTCATCGAGGCAGCCGTGTTCGCAGTACCGGACGAAAAGTCGGGCGAGGCGGTAGTCGCCGCCGTCGTTGTGGACCCGCCCGGCGCGGTGACGTCCGAGGCGCTGCGCGAGCACGTCGCGGCGCGTCTCGCGGCCTACAAGGTGCCGGTCGTCGTACATGTGCGCAGCGAGGCCCTGCCCCGCAATCCTGCGGGGAAGCTGCTGAAGGTGGAGCTCAAGCGCGCGTATGGGGGGCAGCCTGCGGAGGCTTGATGATGCATCGCGCGAGATCCCCTTGAATTGTCGCCACCGCTACCAGCGAAAAGGAAACCCGCTGAACCATCCAAACCCCGGCCACGCCTTCCGTACCTCCCTGAGGCAAGCCCTGATCAATCGTTTCTGGGCAAAGGTGAGAGGCCTGCACTCCCTACGGATTGCGCATACCACTGCACCAAGTTCACCAATCAGCTCAGTCGAGGTTGTCCACGTACCATCCAGAACCTCTTCAAGACGAGCCGCCTGCGCAGTGAAACCGCTTGCCTTCAAGGAGCCCATCAATGTATGAAAGGGGGCGGTGCTAACCGGACTTGGCATTGTGCGCACAACGTGGAGATTACTTGCAACCGCGCGAGGCGGCTCGTTCGAAGAGCGCACCGCTTTCAGTTGTCAGATTGCCCGGAATGCTAGAAGTCACGTGAACACCATGGATCGCACGGGAGAATTGAGGACAAGAAACCCCAGAACGTTTGCGACGACGGTTGCCCAGAACTTGGTGCGGAACGAAATCTTGCTGGATTTGTGGCGCAGGAACTGTTGAGCGACGATCGCCCCGGGCCAGCCTCCGATGAGCCCCAAAGCAAGCAATGTGTCTTCGCTGACGCGCCACCGATCGGCAGCGGCGGCAGACTTGTCGCTGGCGTATACGACGAAGCACAACACACTTGCGCCGACGTAGAGGGCACCGACCCAAACCGGAACCTTCCAGAAGAATGCGGTGATGGTGAAGAGAATGAAGAACGCAGGAATGGCGAACAGAGTTGCAGTACCCCACTGCGCTGGATTCTCATTTCGTGCTTTCACTCGTGCGCGCGTGGCTCTGATTACCTCGACGCGTTTTGCGCGTTTCTTTCCATCAGGGGCCATTTCGACCTCAAACGTAACTCGCTGACCGACCTCAGGGCGGCCCGAGCGCGACGTAAAGGCTTTGATGTGAACAAAGATTTCTTGGCCGCCATGCAAAGGCTCGATGAAGCCAAAGCCCCGCTCGTCATTCCATGTTTTTACAGCGCCATCGATTCGCATGATGTATGCATGAGTTATAACGTGCGCCTTCAGCGGACGGCAAAAGCGCAGCTTTTGACGGTCCGCTGCACGCAGTGGTTAGAATTTAAGCCAACGGTTAACTCTTGCATGGGCTTGGTCCCGAATGAACTCTCGATTGCGATCGTCTTCCGCAATAGAATCAACGTATTTTTCCGTTATGCTGCCTACGATCGTTCGCAGGGCATGAACATCCGTGATCGCCCGCTCAAGCTCGTGTAGCGGTGCGTTGGAGTAGTCAAAATTCAGTTCATCTACCGATTCATTGATCGACGCAAGGGATTCTTCGTCTGCTGCGTGTTGACGAATCCATCTATCATGAGCGCCAGAGTTGTGCGAGCCCATTGCTGCTGCAACTGCGTCCCGTGATCGTTTTGCACGAGCAAGCAGGTCCACCAGACTATCGGCGCTTTGAAACACCTCTACGCCCGACTTCATGAGTTCTAGGGAGCCACTGATTTATTCGTCCGCCACCGCCCGGCTGGTGGGATGCCTTTGAGATAATGGCCGCTGCTGAGCCACAACGGGACCTCAACCGATGCAATCGAGCTTTTCCGAGCTGGAGTACGCCGCCAAGAAGAAGCAGACGCGGCGTGACCGGTTCCTCGCCGAGATCGAGGCGGTGACGCCGTGGTCGGCGCTGGAGGCCGAGATCGAGCCGTTCTACCCGAAGGGCGCGGGTCGCGGGCGCCCGCCGATCGGGGTGGGACGGATGCTGCGGATGTACGTGGCGCAGCAGTGTTTCGGGTTGTCGGACGAAGGGATTGAGGACGCGATCTACGACAGCCAGGCGATCCGCGGCTTCGTCGGCATCGACTTGGCTCGGGAAGCGGCGCCCGACGCGACCACGCTGTTGAAGTTCCGCCGCCTGCTGGAGACGCACGGGCTTACGCGCAAGATCTTCGAGGTCATCAAGACGCATCTCGCCGAGAAGGGCCTGATGATGCGCGAGGGCACCATCGTTGATGCCACCCTGATCGCTGCGCCGCCCTCGACCAAGAACCGCGCCAAGGCGCGCGACCCCGAGATGCACCAAGCAAAGAAGGGCAACCAGTGGTACTTCGGGATGAAGGCGCACATCGGCGTCGATGCCGAGTCAGGCTTGGTGCATGCGGTGGTCGCGACGGCCGCCCACGTGAGCGACGTGAGCCAGACGCACAAGCTGCTGCACGGTAAGGAGACGGAGGTGCTCGGTGACGCGGGCTATCAGGGCGTCGAGAAGCGCGAAGAGAACCGGGGCACCAAGGTGACCTGGCACGTCGCCATGAAGCGCAGCAAGCGCAAGGCATTGCCGGCCAACCGGCTGGGGAAGCTTCTCGAGAAGCTTGAGCGCGTCAAGGCGAGCATTCGCGCCAAGGTCGAGCACCCGTTCCATGTGGTCAAGAACCTCTTCAAGCATAAGAAGACCCGCTACCGCGGGCTGGCGAAGAACGAAGCTCAGTTGTTCTCGCTCTTCGGCCTGGCCAATCTGTTCCTGGCGCGCCGACCGTTGTTGGCGCTTCATGCCCGAGGTGCGTCCTGATGGGACACCAAGGAGCGAAAACGGGGGGCAACAGCCCGTGAACGACCCGATCGGAAGCGAAAAATGTCTTCGACCTCGAATGGTCATCACTGATACGCGCTCGAAATCGGTCCGCGGGCGCTTGAACTTGATTTGTTCAGCATTTCCCTAGGCGCAGCTCGAGCGCTTTGATTTCATTCGTCTTGCGGTAGCTAAAGTAGCCCATGACGGCACCAGCAATACCCGTTATGGCTCCGATCACACCAGTGATTGCGCCAACATACGCAAGCAAATCTGAATCAGTCATGCGACCCCAGTGGATGGCCTAACGTTGGAGTTAGGCATCGGCGTATCTCTTTGCCATTAGTGCAACATGCTCTGGGGCGAAAGGGGCTTGAAGCAACTCCGCGTGCCCCTTGCACAGAACAAACTCGTAGTTGGAAGCAGCTTGAATCGCCCCGGGTTTGGTGGAGGCTCTAATTCTTGAGAAGATAGAGCCATGAAGAAGTCAGTGAAGTTCTCCCCCGAGGTCCGTGAGCGTGCCGTACGCATGGTGGCCGAGTGTCGCGGCGATCATCCGTCGCAGTGGGCAGCCGTTGAATCCATCGCCGCCAAGATTGGTTGCACGCCGCAGACGCTACTGACGTGGGTTCGTCAGCACGAACGAGATAGCGGCCAGCGCGACGGACCTACCACGGCCGATCAGAAGCGCGTCAAGGAACTCGAGCGCGAGGTCCGTGAGTTGCGCAAAGCCAATGAGATTCTGAGTAAGCGTCCGCCCGAGACCGTCTTGACGCTCAGACCTTGATTTTGTGGAGGCGCAGATCGACCGCCGCGATGTCGAAGGCGGCCGGATCGAACGGTGCGCCGTACCATTCGAGCATGTCGTGGTGTTCAGGATGGTCCGGATCGGCCATTGCCGCGACGAAGTCGGCGTAGCCGGGTGCGCCGCCGACATCCTCAGGCGGGGTGGCGTTGGCGCCGCCAAGGCAGAGCGCCGTATCGAAGAGCGAGTCGGGTGGTAGGCGGCGTTCGACCTTGATGCGATGCTCCCAGTCGTCACCGAAGTCGTAGACGTAGCGGAAGGATTTGGCGCCGCCGAGCGCGGTCGCGAGCCGCACGCGTTGTTCGTTGCGAACGGGCTCGAAGTCGTAATCGGGATCGGGGACGCCATAGCGCTCGCCGGTGATCTCGAACTCGTGCAGATGGCAGTCGTGCCAGCCCATCACGGCCTGGATGACCTGATGCAGCTTCGGCAGCGTGATGGTTTCCGGGACCGCCACCCGACGCCAGATGGCCGGCTTGATCCTGGCTAGCTCGATCCGCAGTTGCAGCAGATGCGGCGCGGGTCGCGCCTTGGGAAGTCGTACAACAGTGCCCATGGTCAGGCGGCCTTGCGCAGGGGGTCGGATTGGTCGCGGCCCAGATTCCAGGGCAGCAAGTCTTCGATCCGGTTGATCGGATGCTCGGCGATGCGTGCCAGCACGTCGCGTAGATACGCTTCCGGGTCGAGATCGTTGAGTTTGGCGGTGCCGATCAGGCTGTAGAGGGTCGCCGCGCGATTGCCTCCGGCATCCGAACCGCCGAAGAGGAAATTCTTTCTTCCCAAGGCCACCGCGCGCAGGGCGCGTTCGGCGGCATTGTTGTCGATTTCGATGCGACCGTCGTCTGCGTAGCGGACGAGCGCCTGCCAGTGGTTCAGGCCGTACTGGATCGCCTCGCTGATGCCGGACTTGCGCGACACGCGCCGGCTCTGCGCTTCCAACCAAGCCCGCAAATCCTCCAGTAATGGACGCGCCTGGGCCTGCCGCACCACGCGGCGGATCGGCGGGAGTTCGCCGCGGACGCTCGCTTCGATCGCGTAGAGTTGACCGATCCGCGCGAGCGCCTCGGCAGCGATCGGCGAAGCCTGTGCCCGGTGCACATCGAAGAACTTGCGTCTCAGATGGGCCCAGCAAGCGGCTTCCTGCACCTGCCCAGTCGCATAAATCGCATTGAAACCCGCATAGGCGTCGGCCTGCAGGATGCCGCAGAAGGCGCGAAGATGGCGCTGCGGGTGCTCGCCCTTGCGATTGGGCGAGTACGCGAACCACACCGCCGGAGGGTCATTGCTACCCGCCGGGCGATCGTCGCGTACGTAAGTCCATAACCGGGCAGTCTTGGTCCGTCCTTCGCCGGGCGCGAGCACCGGCAGCGGGGTGTCGTCGGCATGGACCTTGTCGGCGGCGAGCACGTAGCGGCGCAGCGCCTCGACCAAGGGCGCGAGCAGTTGTGCCGATTGCCCGACCCAGTCGGCGAGCGTCGAGCGGTCGAGCTCGATGCCCGAGCGAGCATAGATGGCGCTCTGCCGATACAACGGCAGGTGGTCACAGAACTTGCCCACCAGCACATGCGCGAGCAAGGCCGGCCCGGGCAGTCCGCGTTCGATCGGCCGCGCGGGTGCAGTCGCCTGCACGATGCACTCGCAACGCGAGCAGGCGAGCTTCGGGCGCACGTGCCGGATGACCTTGAAGTGGGCCGGCACGTACTCGAGCATCTCCGAGACGTCCTCGCCGAGCTTCACGAAGGTGCTGCCGCAGTCGGGGCAGTCGCCTTCGGCGGGCGCATGCTCGACCGTCTCACGCGGCAGGTGATCGGGCAAGGGTTTGCGGGCGGGGCGTTTCGGTGACGACGCTGTGCCGGCGGTCGTGTCCGGCGAGACGTCTGCAGCGGCTTCGCGCCGGGCAGTCTCGATGCCCTCAAGGGCGAGTTCGAGCTGGGCGAGCGTGCCGTCTAATTGTTCCGAGCGGCGACCGAACTGCATCCGGCGCAGCTTGGCAATGATGAAGTTCAGGCGCGCGATCTCGGCCTGCTGGGCCGTCACCAGGGCCTTGAGCACAGCCTGGTCATCGGGAAGGGGCGTCGTCGCGTGCATGACGTGAGTCTACGCGATGCCGTGGCGTGTGAACAGCCTCCGGGGGGCGGCATGCTCCGATCTTCAGGCCGCGCAGTCGGGCTGCCAGGTCCGCTCGGGCCGACGCCAGTCGATGCCTTCGAGCAGCATCGACAGCTGCGCTGCGGTCAGATGCACCGCCCCCGCGGTCGCCTGCGGCCAGATGAAGCGCCCCCGTTCGAGGCGCTTCGCGAACAGGCACAGCCCGTCGCCGCTCCACCACAGCAGTTTCACGAGATCGCCCCGCCGCCCGCGGAAGATGAAGACGTGCCCGGAGAACGGGTTCTCAGTGAGCGCCCCTTGCACGATCGCCGCCAGACCGTCCATGCCGCGACGCATGTCGGTCACGCCGGCCACAAGCCAGATGCGCGTGCCTGCCGGCAAGCCAATCATGCCCGCTCGGCCAGACAGTCGAGGACCGTACGCAGTGCGTCGCGACTGACCTCGCCGAGCACCCGCACGGTCGCGCCGCCGATAACGATCTCGAGCGCGGCTGCCGGCTTGACGCTCTTCGACGCCAACTGCAGGCCGACTGTCGGCGACACGGTCATCACCGGCAGCAGTTTCGGCGCTTCACCCACACGCGGCCGAGGGGCCGCGTGATGCGCCGGGCCCGGCTCGCCGAACCACCCGGCACGGTAGTGACGACGCCATTTGAACAGCAGGTTCGCGTTGATGCCGTGTTCGAGGGCGAGCTTAGCCACCGAGACCCCCGGCTCGCAGGCGAGCGCGGCAAGGTGGCGTTTGAAGTCGATCGGGTAGTTCGGCCGCCCCTTGCGGGTCACCCGGGTGATGCTATTCGTGGCCAAAGTGGTCCCCACCAGAAATTTGGTGGGCACCACTCTGGGCGATCCCTGTCACCAACGAAAGACGGTGATGGGCGGACGCTTACGGCACGACTGCCATCTGCACGAGTTCGAGATCACCGGCGAGCGCTATGGCGTCCCCGATCCCGATTACGACTTCGAGCCCGTTCGCAA
This sequence comes from Azoarcus sp. CIB, assembly GCF_001190925.1. Lineage (NCBI taxonomy): Bacteria > Pseudomonadati > Pseudomonadota > Betaproteobacteria > Rhodocyclales > Zoogloeaceae > Azoarcus > Azoarcus sp. CIB. Next base: position 1,645,873 of record NZ_CP011072.1, on the reverse strand, counting down.
CGAACAACGCGTGCGGCTCGCGACCGCGCTCGGCGGCGCCAAATCCTTCCGCTACGTCTACGACTTCGGTGACGACTGGGAGCATCGCATCAAGGTCGAACGCCGCCTACCACCCGACTCGCTCTTCGATACGGCGCTCTGCCTTGGCGGCGCCAACGCCACCCCGCCTGAGGATGTCGGCGGCGCACCCGGCTACGCCGACTTCGTCGCGGCAATGGCCGATCCGGACCATCCTGAACACCACGACATGCTCGAATGGTACGGCGCACCGTTCGATCCGGCCGCCTTCGACATCGCGGCGGTCGATCTGCGCCTCCACAAAATCAAGGTCTGAGCGTCAAGACGGTCTCGGGCGGACGCTTACGATCAATGGTTTGTACAAGGCAGAGATGATCCACCGGCGAGCGCCCTGGAAAACCAAGGAATCCGTGGAGTTGGCAACGCTGGAATGGGTGTCCTGGTTTAACCACCACAGGCTGCTCGAACCCATCGGGTATATCCCGCCCGCAGAAGCTGAGGCAAACTACTACGGGCAACTCGCCCGTCAGGCCGCCATCGCGGCCTGACTTAAACCAACCGGCCTCCACGGAACCCGGTGCGATTCAACCTGGTGACCACCATCGGGCGAAACCTCTCGCTTGCCGCTTGGTCCTCAACGTCCATCAGAGGGCAACTTTTCATGATCGAGGACTTTGCATAACGCCCCTTATGGAATCTATGGACTCCCCCGGAATTGCAAGTGACGGTCTTGGGCTTCTGGAAGCAAACCTGCAGGAATCTATCCGGCCTACTGTGACGCCCGTCGGCGCCGGCCCTGATGACATACGTTCCGCGGCCACCTCATTAGCCTCGCGGTCTGGCTTCGACCATTCCCATAAGCAGGTTCTTGCCGCGTCGGTTTGCACCGTCATCCCATCAACACGCTTCGCTCGCAATCTTCAGGCAGGAATCTTTCTGGCTAATCAATGCAGCGGATTCAAGCGGACACGGCTGCACTCCGATAATCAGTGCCGCGGGCCAACATCGCCCAGATGATGTGCGCATGCATTGCAGCCAATGCGACGGCCGCGACATTGGCGCAGCTTCTCGCCTTGAGCGCTTCGGCCCAAGCACTTTTCTGGTCGTGCTTTTGAGCGCTAAGACGCAGCACCGAGCGCGTACCGTGGATCAGCAAGGTTCGCAGCACGACATCGCCCCGCTTGCTGATTGCACCGAGTTTCGCCTTGCCGCCGCTAGAGTTCTGCCGTGGCGTCAGTCCCAGCCAGGCTGCAAACTGGCGGCCGTTGGTGAAGGTCCTGGCATTGCCGACACTGGCGACGAGGGCAGAGGCGGTGATTGGACCGATGCCTTCGATCGCCATCAGTCGCCGCGCTGGCTCGCTCTGGCGCGCCAGCGCCTCGATTTTTCGATCGTAGGCCAAGATGCGCTCGTCGAGCGCGCGCAACCGGTCGTGGAGCTCACCCATCGTCTCGCGGGCAAGAATTGGCAACTGCTTGCCGCCGGCGCCGATCTCGGCCAGCAACTTGCGCACGTGCGAAACCCCTGCTGCAGTAACAATGCCAAATTCACCGAGTAGGCCGCGGACTTGGTTTACCAGCGCAGTACGTTCGGACACCGTTAACGCACGCGCTCGATGCACCGTCAGAACCGCCTGGGCCTCCTCCGACTTCACGGGCACAAACCGCATGTTCGGCCGCCCGACCGCTTCGCAGATCGCCTCGGCGTCATTCGCGTCGTTCTTCCCGCTCTTGCGGTATGGGCTGACGAACTGGCCGGCCATCAACCGTGCGTCGTGGCCGAGCTTGCCCAGTTCCCGTGCCCAGTAGTGCGATCCGGCGCACGCTTCAAGCCCGACTAGGCAACGCGGCAGTCGGGCGAAAAACTCGCACACTTGAGAGCGGCTCAATGTCTTCCTGATAACGGGTTTGCCGTGCGGGTCAACGCCGTGCACCTGGAAAACAGACTTGGCGATGTCGAGACCAATGCGAACAACGTTCATGGCACACCTCCTTGGCTGACTCGCTGCCGTCATGGCCGCGACCGGGTCAGTTTCCCGCTAGACGGAGGGGGAGTCCATTTCATTAGATTTCCATAAAGGTCTGGTCCGGCCAGTCAAAGGCGGGCAGACCCGCCGTTCGAGCGAAGTTGTGAGCGGGTGGCGGCATTGCTGTCGCAAGCAACATGGACACCTACTGCAGAGCAGCAGCCAAGCACTTCTCCGCCGCCTCAGACAACACCATCTCCACCGCCAACTCCGCCCGCGTCATCCCCACAAACAACTTGCGGCGCTCGAGCGCCCCGAGCATTTCGAAATCCACCTCGGTCAGCACAATCCCCGCTGCGCTCTGCCCCTTGAACCGATAAACCGATTCCGCAATCAAATCCCCCGGCGTCCATTCCTGCTCCCCGTCCGCGGTGTAGCGCCCGGAAAAGCGCGACAAGGCATAATCACCGATACGCGCCGCATTCAGCAGCGCCGACTTTGCACGGCCATGCCAGGACAACACGGCAATGTCCGCGAGCTCGACGCCACGTTCCCGTAGCGCATCGACCGCCTGCGCCGTCTGACGCAGCAGATCGCGCCGATCCGTGTAGGTCCGCATGCCGGGAAGCTCGCCGACATACGGGGAGCGCGCCTCGACCGCCTGTTGTGTCAGTCCGAAGGCGTTGATCGTCTGGACGATGGCGCGGGGGCTCCGGAAGTTGTCGCAGCAGCGGATGGTCACCGCGTCGTCGATACCGAAACTGTCCCGCCCATACAGACGCTGATCCTCATCCTGCAGGACGTAGAGCCTCGCGCTCTCCGCGAGAAGGCCGGTCAAACCTTGCACCCACTCAGGTTCGAAGTCCTGAGCTTCATCGACGATGACCAGATCGAAGCAGGTTTCCATTGCCTCGACATCCGCGCAGAAACGGGCAGCCATGACGTCAAAGATGCCGTCTTCGCTGAACGCAGGCTCGCCCACCGCACGGCGGAAATGCTCCACGCACAGCTCATGAAAGCTCGTGACCTTCGCCCGCGTCGGGGCGATGCGACCAACATGGTCGGCCAGCGTGCGATTGAAGCACACGTAGAGGGCATGGCCCCCAGTCACGGCGGCCTCTTCCAGGAGGCGAAGCGCAAGTTGCGTCTTGCCCGATCCTGCCGTGGCCTGCACCTGGATCACGCCCGTCGGCGCCTCGATGCGCGGCACCCACGTGGCGAGACCGTCCGCGAGTTGACGCTTGACGCTGCGCAACTGATGGCCGAGCACGCGCAGGTCGGGAGAGACCTTGAACTCGTTGGCGAGAAACTGCCGCACGGCCTCGAACCCGCTCGGGGCCGGCACGCTAGGGATCAGCTCGCGAACCAGTGTCCCGAGCATGTCGAACTGGGAGGCGTCGATGATTCGCTCACGCGGATAGGCGACGATCGGCGCGTCGCCGACATGGTAATCCGGTAGCACGAGGCAGTTCGCCACTCGCGTTTCGAGCTTCGCCTGGCTCAGGCGATTGCGCAGGGCGGCGTACTGGATCTGTGACTGCTTGGCGACGTCTCGCTCGCGCCCGTCGTAGAGCTTGAGGATCTGCCCGCTGCGCAGGATAACGTCGCCGGCCTTTACCTCGATCAACAGGATGTTCCCGGAGGGGGCCAGCGCCACGATGTCGATCTCGCCGTGACAGTCGGCACCTTGATGCACCGTGTGCCAACTGACGCTATGGAAGAGCTCATAACCCTTTGGCAGGGAATCTTCCAAGCGCTGCAGGACATCGAGTTCGCGGTACAGGCCCGTGTCCTGCCGCAAGGAGGCGCGAAACGGGAATGCCTTCGCAGTCATGGCGCGATCGCTCGCTCAATGAAAAACACGTATTCGATTGTCGCACAGCCATGACGATGGCGGAGATTGCCCCAAAGCCCCGGAGCTGCGCGCCATCGCGCAAACCCTCAAGCCCCGGCTAGACGCTGCCCGCGAACTCGATGCGGCCCTCGTCACCCTTGCCGCCGACCATACCGCAGCGACCCAGGCCCTCACCGACGCCGAAAATGCACACGCTACGGCCCGGCGCGATCAAACCAGCACGGAATCGGCCCTCGGTGCGGCCCGGGGACAACAGACGCAAGCGCAAGCCTGGCTCGCCGACCACGCTCACCCGCGCAGTGACGCTGGGCGCGATGCGTTACCGCAGTGTCGCCTCCATCCTCAAGAGCGGGCTTGACCGGGCACCGCTACCCACCCCCGCCGCCGCTAGCCAAACCGAACTGGCGCTCCCCGCCGCGCACGAGAACCTGCGCGGCGCGCACTACTACCACTGATTCCACCCACCGGAGAACATCGATGCTGATGCAACACAGCCTGCAACAACTGCGCGCCCTGCGCCTGGAAGGCATGGCGCACGCCTTCGAAGAACAGCTCACCCAGCCCGCCATCGCCGCGCTCAGTTTCGAGGAGCGCTTCGCCCAGCTCATCGATCGCGAGATCCTGTTGCGCGATGGCAAACGCATCGACCGGCTGCTCAAAGCGGCCCGCATCAAGGCCGCTGCCGCCTGCCTGGAGGATGTCGTAGACGGCGTCAATCAGCATGGCCGGCGGACAAGATGATTGTCGCGCCCCAGAGATAGCCTTGTTTTAGGGTTTCGCAGTTCATCCCTAACCGATCTCCAGATCAAAGGTCTGATGCGGCAGATCGGAGCGGGCGAACAGTGTGGCTTCATCGGTGGCGAAGGCCAGCTCTATCGTCGTCGGTCCGATGGCACGAGCGAACAGTTTGTCCTGCGGGGTGGCATTGGGAAAGTCCAGACGCTGAATCCGTAATTCCGCATCGCCCTGACGCATCCCGTTGCGCGCGCGCAGGCTGACGCTGTAACAGAGCTTGAATACTCCCTGCGGTAGCGGGCCGAGCAGATGCCACCGCTTGTAGGCAGTCCGCGGGTCGAGTACCGGGGTAAACTCTTCGCGTCGTCCCAGTTTGCCGACGAAATAGCGAAATGGTGCTTCATCATGGCTGGCGCTACGCACATGATCGATCAGCTTGACGCCTTCTCCCGGACACAGGTGAAGCATGCCGAGGGCCACGCCGGTCTTGGCTGTGGGGGCATGATGGTTGCCTTCGTCAATGGGCAGCGGCGGGTGAACGATCAATTCAGGGGACCTGTCGCCAAAACATTCCTGCAACAGACGCGGCCAGTGTTCCCTCTCTTTGTCGAACAGTTCGGCAATGTGGCGCGAGCGGCTGCCATTGCCGGCCAGAAGGACCTGCACGGGCTGGCCCTCTGGCAAATCACCGCGAATCGCGGCCAATTCGGTGAGAAAGGCGCGTACACCGCTTTCCATGCGAGCGAACAACAGCTGATCGAGGGCCGCCCTGTCCAGACTCAGCTCGCAGGACCTCTTGTTCCCGTCCTTGTCCAAGAGGTCGATCTTGAGTTGTGCATCGAGCCTGCCATCGGTGCTTTCCAGAAAGCCGCGTAGTTTGGCAGCGAGTAGCACGGTATTCGTCTGGGCTGCCTGGGTGGCATGAACAAATGCCTCGTCACCGGTAAAGCGTTCACTATCCAGGGGGCGGGTGAAGTGAATTTTTTGCTCGCGGCACACCACGAGATTGTGAAGGAAGCAAGCGTACACGAGGTGTTCGAGCAGGTTTTCGCCGCCGAGAAAATTATCCCCCGAAGAATGCAGGTGCTCGAACACCTGGTCGTAGCCTTCCTCGGCCTCCTGATCGTTGGCCCAGCGCCACTGGCCGAAATCGAAGTCTGTTGTTCCGCCTCCGAAATCGAAAACCGCATAGAAAATCCCTTCGTTGTTTGGCGCCATGCCGAGATGAGGTAATGCGGCAGCAGCATACGCGGCGGGCTCGGAGGCGATCTCTACGACACTGAAGGGCTGCAGGGTCCCGGGTTGCATCACTAGTGTTGGCGGCAGACTGCGCTGTAGGCCGCGACGGAAGCTGGATAGGATTTTGTCCTTGACTTCGCGCTCGTACTTGACCGGAAAGGTCAAGTGGTACTTGCAGTGCAGGCCGCGGCCGCGCCAATTGACGGCCATACCGAGGAACCAGGCATAGAGCTCGATGGGGTCGAAAGCGTCTTCGGCTCCTACGATCATCGGCTCGCCGCGCACCGGGTTACACTCGGTGAGTGGCGGCAAATCGATCTCCCTGCCCTGGCGATCGGTGATGCGTAGTGCTTCCTTGGACGAGCGTAGTGCCCATTGCTTCAAGCGTGGCAGGATGCTGGCGAGTACCGCAGTGTCGCCAGGGTTGTCGCGAAAGCTGGCTTGTGCTTCGTGGGATGCATGCAACCAGTTCCAATCCAAAGTCGGCCGGTAGGCTTGCACCGTCCACGCGGTGTGGAGTTGCGCGTAATCGATGATTTCGAGCACTGTCGGGTTCTCGAAGTCGGCACCGCACGGTGGCTGATAAAAATCGCGCACACCGATGCGCAGCAGTCTCCGGCCGCCGTGTTCGTCGACCAAGGCAACCACCGTGCTACTGGTACCGAAGTCGATGGCAACATTGCGCGTACACATGTCCCGCGCCGGGTCGCGAGCGACCAGGCCGAGATGCTTGAGCAGGGCGGCATCGTTGCCCCACAACTCCCACAGCCCCTTGTGAGGATCGGTGAGTTGAGCCGTTTCCAGTCGCGGCAGGCGGCAGGGGGTGTAGTCAAGGTCGTAGAGAAAGCCGAAGGGGTTGGGATCGAGCTTTGCCTTGCCGTCTGGGCTTTGCAACTGCGCGCCAGCGTCGTGGAGGGCTTGCATCAGTCGGGCGGAATCGAAGCCTTGCCATGTGGCGTTCGGTTCCGGTGGGAGGTAACTCGCTTGGCCATTTGGGCTGGTCAGTTGCCAACCGCGTGCGGCGAGGTCGATCAGCAGGTCCGCTGGGGATGCGTTAACCCAGTGGTCGTGGCAGGCGACGATGTCGCCCATACTTTCCGAACGAACACTCCAGAATCCTTCATCCACGTCGCAGCCACCCCCAGTTGTGAGCCACAAGCACGTCTCATTCAATCGGTATTTTTTACCTTTGCGATGCGGGTTAGTTTCAGCCTTGGCAAACTTCCACAGCTCATCCTTCGTAGGTAGCCGCCAGCCTTGCAACCCGGCCACCCGGCTCTCGGCCACCTTGGCCTTACCTCCTGCCAAGATAAATGAAGTTCCTTGAGCCGGGTAGTGCCACAAATTGCGTGTGGCGGAGTGCAGGGTTGCGAGGGTGGATCTATTGTTATCCTGCACAAACAGGAAAGAATGGGCCTGGAGGAACGACTCAAGTTCGTTGGAAGGGGGGTAGCGCAGGCCAGTCTTGGCATTGAGAACCCCGCTCACTGTCCCTCCTGCCTTTGGAACAAGGAGCCAGAGCGGTTGCTGCATCAGCGCGTCGGTGAATTCTGTCAGGGCTTCGTCCCACACAGCGGCCGCGTCGATGCCGGAATTCTGTAGTCGCACCGCGTGCTCGATCTGCGGTTCGCTGTGCTGCATCTTGTTGTTCGTGCTCATCGAAAATTCTTGCCTATCGGGTGGCGACCAGCGCCTTTTTTTGCACGGCACCATTTCCGGAGACAATGCCGGGTAGCCAGACCGTGGTGAGGGTGTCGCCGCTGGGCGAGGTGGCGGCGCGCTGTTCCTTACTGAAGTCGAAGTGCCTGCCGTCGCTGGGGTGGTGCAGGGCAAAAGGTTTTTTCTGCCAATTGTGGTTATGCCAGTCGAGGGCTGTTTGCAGCAGCGCAGTTTCTTCGGCGTTGGCGGGCCGGCACTCGCGTTCGCAACCTTCCCTGAGGGTGTCCCACAAGCGTTCGATAGTGCCCATCTGGGAAAGCACGGCCACGGCGCGGATCAACGCCTGGCTGGTGTCGTCCGGCAGGCTACCAAGCCCCAGACGCTCAGCAAGTGCCGGATCACGGCGAAGCAGGCCGAGCACCGGCGGCAGGTCGGCATGCAGGCGCAGCTGGGTGAGTTCGCGTTGCTGCGCACCGAGTTCGCTTGTGAGACGAAGGTTATCTGCTTCCAGTTTGGCCTGCCGCTTTTCTGTGGCTTGGAGTTGCCGGCGCAGTTCTGTCTGCTCCTGATGGCAGGCATCGAGCTGCTCCAGCAAGGTCAGGTCTTCGGCCAAGGCCGCGTCTTTTTCACTTTCTGCCTGGCTGCAGGAGGCTTCCAGCACTTGCTGCGCGGCGGCACTGGGCACGGCTTGGCCGGAGGCGCTGGCTGCAATCCGCCGGATCAGATCGTGCAGCGGACGGAAGTTTTCCAGAATCAGGCGCAGATCGGGGGCAGTAAGCTTTTCAAGCCAGCCACCAGCGTCCTTGTCCCATTCCTCGCCGAGCTTTTCCAGACGCTTGCGTGCGTCCTTGTCCAGGTGAGCCAGCGGGTCGGTATCGTCATGGTCTTTTCTTCCCATGGCGTCACTCACTTTCAAGATCTAGAACGAGTTCGCGCATTTCCGGACGCGGTTTGAGTTTCTGTCGCTGCGGCAGGCGGGCAATGAAGCCGACGATCTGCCGTTGCAATTCGGGCGGCAGGGCGCGGAAGTCGCGTTGCATGGTGTGCAGGACCTCTGGGCTCGGCTCCGGGTAGGGGTTGGGCAAGGCATAAGGCTCGGGTCGGCCGGTGAGCAGTGCCAGGTCCTGCCCCCCGATCTCAGTGAAGATGCGGGGGAAGAGTGCTGGCAGGTAAACGATGAGCCGCTCGGCATCCACCCGGCGCAGTGCTTCGTTCTGCGCACGCAGGGTATCGTTTTCACGCTGGAGTTGCGCGCGCTCGGCCTGCAGTTGCCCCGTGAGGCTGGCATGGTCACGCTGCGTGGCTTCCTGCATGTGCTTGCGTGCGCTGACATCATCACTGGCAAGCAGCAACGGCAGTGCATGCTGGGCGATCCAGTCACTGGCCGGACGTGCGCGTTCAGTGCTTCGCAGCCCGCAGCGGGTGGCAAGTGGCTCCCAGCGTCGGATTTGCCAGGCGCTGGCGGCGAGGCGTGGGGCCAGTTTGGACAGCGCCGTCGTCAGCAGGGCACGGCTAGCGTCGTCGTGAAGCAGTTCGAGATGGAAGTTGGTTCCGAGCTCACCGCTGAGTCGGCTGCGCAGATCGTCAAGGCCCTGGAGGAGCTCATCAGCTGTATGACACGGAATCCAGCCTCCTTCGCCTTCAATTGGCTGGTCGCGTGGCACGCCGCCAGGCAGGGCGAGCCAGGCGGCGAGGTGCTGGTCAAGGAGGAGCAGAATCAGCGCGGGGGTTGCGTTCGTCATGATTGGCCGAAGTCCCTGCGTTGCGCGCGCGCGTTGGGGCTAGCCACGGACTCGACCGGGGCTTCGAGGTCGAAGTTCTGCAGCCGTTTACATTCAACGTCAAAATCCTTGAACAGCGTGGCATCCGTGGTGCGCTCAGGCTTCTTTTCGTCGATGCTGGCTATTGTCCCGGATATGGCCGAGCATATGGAAGATAAAAATCCCATGCTCATGCGTCCTTGCCGCTTTCGATTTGCCGCCCGAGTGCTTCCCACTTGTCACTAGCCTGGTCGAGAGCTTCGTAGAGCTGTTCCTTGTCGCCTGCTTCCGGGGCGCCTGCGGCCAGAGATTCTTCCAGGCGACTGCTGTCACCTGCAGAGAGGCGCTTGTCGAGATAAGCCCAGAGATCGCCAGTCAAGCGACCGGTGCTAACGATGCTTTGCATCCGCTCGGGCGTGAAGTAGCTCGGGTTCGCAATGGGCAGTAGCCACATGCTGTCGAGGGCGCCCGGGGCGGCGTTGAATTTGCGTTCTACGGCAACGGTTCCAACGCCCAGGCCCGCGACCAGTTTTTCCGCGTGGCTGCGTTTCTCCGCCTTGTCCGGGTCGAGATCGAAGTTGCGCAGTGCGTCCAGATAACAGTCGAAGTCGTCGAACTGGTCGAGGGTGATGCCCTTTTCTGCGGCCTGCAGGGCACGCTCGCCGAGGTCTTCAGTTTTTTCGTCGGCTTTTAGGATGCCCAGCACCTGCAGGAAGGCATTGGCAAACTTGCCCAGTGCCTCGGCCACCGGACTTAACGTAGTTACGATCTTGCCGATGACCGTGCTGACCCCACTGGCAAAGGATGAGAGGGCGCTACCGATGGTACTGACGGCGCTGCTGATGGTACCGATGGCGCTAGTAATGAACCCAAAATCCATGTCTTTCTCCTTGGTTGTCAAAAACTCTGATACTGGCCCAGGTTTACCAAAACCCCTTTCAGCTCACGTGATTCATTCATGCGCTTGACAAAATCCGTAGCATCAACGCCGCCAGCCAGATGTTCGAGGAGAGTGTCGAACGGCCCTTGCCACAAGTGCCAATCCGCGATCAGCCAAGGCCAAGCAGAGTTTGGCTTGGCCTGCGCATGAGGGCGCGGGCTAGCGTCGTACAGCATTGCCAGGAGCGGCGCAGTGAGCGGTTGGCCGGGCCGGGGTTGGCCACTGAGCCTCCCCCAGGCATCGATGTTGAGCGGTGCGGTTATTGCAAACGTTTGCCAGTCGTGGAGCCAGCGCTGCAGTGCGGCAAAGCGTTGTGCGTAGAGGTACTCACGCTTTTGTCCTCGGTTGTGCGGGTTGAGAGCAAGCAGGTGGCCGAAGGCCTTACGTGTGTGGCGCACAAACTGTGCAAAACGATGCGGAGCGTCCTCCCCAGACCCTAGCCAGCCCAGAGTCGCGAGGCTGGGGTAGTAGCGCTTCCGCTCACGCCAAAGTTGCCCGATGGCGCGCGCTTCGATGTCCGCCTCGGCCAATGGGGAGCGATCGGTGCCGGCGTGATCGGAACGAATGGCCGCATGGGTTGGGCCATGCCAGCCACCACAGAAAACGATGGCTTCGCCTGTGGCGAGATTGGGCATAAAATCACGCTGGTCATCATCCATCATCATTGCCTCACCCATGGCACGGCGGTCATCTTCGGCAAACAACCGGTGCACGATCTTGGTATGGGTATTCTTGATGACGTCTGGAATCAGCTTGGCCGGAATTTGATCGGCGATGATCAAACCTTCGCCATACTTGCGCACTTCGGCGAGCAGATCGGCAAAGGCATCCACGGCCATTGCGCGCGCCTTGTCCCCGGGTTCGGGGCGGGAGAGCAGGCGGTGTGCCTCCTCAACCAGAGTGAGGTGGCGAAACGACGAGTCGTTGCTGTGGCGCTGGCGAATGGCTTCGCTGACGGCGCCGAGCAAAAGAGCCATCATCAGAGCCTTGCCTTCGCCATCCTTGACTTCTTCGAGTTCGATTACCACATGACGATCGAGCAGCGCGGTGAAATCGAGCGATTGCGGTACGTCGAGCACATCGCCGAGCACGCCGTGGGTCAGGCTGGTGAGCCGCGATACCAGCGAACCACGGTATTTTTCCGTGAATTCCGGACCCATGCGTTGCTCGGGAATCAATACGTCGAGTTGGCGGATCATGTCGCTCATAGTCGGCCAGGCGCGGGCGGCCGGATCGAAGGGATCGTCGGCCAACAAGCAACTGTCGTCGGCAAGATCCCATCCTTTTTCTTCGTAAGCTCGCAGGATGGCCTGCTCGACCAAGTAGGGCATCGAGGCTTCCATCGGGAAAATGGCAGCAAACGCGTTGCGCAGGAAGGATGCGTGACTCTTCAGTTTCTGTTTTCGATGTAAGAGCGCAAAAGGATTCAGGCGCAGGCTGCGATGCGTGTCGCCATTCGGGCGGTAATAATCGATTTCGCCTGCGAGACGCCCGTGCAATGCACGGTATTCCGTTTTTGCAGGCTCAATAACCAAAAAGGGGAGCCCTGATTCGACCAGCAGATTGAGGCAGGTGGTGGTCTTTCCGGCGCCAGTGACGCCAGTGATGAAGCAGTGCTTGTTGAGGTCAGCCTTGTCGAGCCGCACTCGGTTGCTGGGCTGCCGCCGCCCGCAGTCAATGACTTCGCCGAGATCGATGGCATCCGACTCGCCTGGACGCGGCAGGGCGACGGTAAACTCAACCGTCTTGCGCCGGCGCAGGCCGGGTAATTCCTGACGCGGCAAGCCGGCAACCAGGGCAACTTCGTCGGCGGTGAGTAGGCTACCTAGGCTATTGGGCGCTCTTCCTGCCCCCAGGCTGTGAAAAACGGCGACCCGAGGCTCAAGAGGTTGTGCGAGGAGTGGCAGCCGCAGGGCTTGGCCTGCGCTACCCTCCGGAAGATCGAGCACCTCCATTGGACTGGCGGTGGCTTCGCCGCCCTGGTAGGTCGCGCAAAGGGTTCGTTTGAGGCTGCGATAAGTCGACGGACGGTCAGCGCAGATGTGTATGGCCGTGCAGAACAGGCCCTTGGTGACACCTTTTTGCAAGCGCGGAATGAGGATCTTCTCTAAGTGTTCTAGAAGGTGCTGCGAGCGCTTGTCAGTGAACTCCTGGGTGATGCCGAGGCTGCTGCCACTGTTACGGCTGAGATTGACACTGTCGCTTTCTGTTCGGGTCGTCGAAGTACCGGTGGTCTTCGTTACCCCCTCGTTGGTACCCCAGTTCTTGGCTTGCGAGGTGCCAGAGTTCTGGCCGCCGCTGCTGGAGGAGCTACCATTGCTCTTGCTAGTGCCGTGACTGCGTGTATCGGAGACGCCTTCCGACTTGCCGCGCGAATCTGCCCGATTGGTGTTTTCACCGTCGGCAGTGCTACTGCTGTACGAACTACCCTTCTGCTCGCTGCTGTTGCCGCTCGCTTGGACACTGGTACGAACTAGTGCAGCAATTTCACTGGCCAGATCGTAGGCGGCGTCAAGTCTCTTACGCGCCTCGACACGGCTCAGCGGTTGGCAGACAACGGCCAGTTGCCAGCGCGTGACATTCGGATCTTTGAGTCCGCGCTGGGAAACCAGGGTGCGCACCAGTCTTTCAATGCCTTGAAAATTCTCGTCTTCACTCCCCTGTCCTTCGTCCTGCAAAGTGGGCACCCCAAGAACGACTCCTTGGAAACGACTTTGTTCGAGACGCTGAATGAGTGGCTCGATGTTCTCTTCATTGCCCAGGTTGATGCCAGGAAGTTGTCCTTCGAGGGCACCCCATAGATTCTTGAACGCCTCATGAGAACCGGAATCAGGGCGTGACTCAATAATGCCGAAATGCAGCGAAACCCCGTCTGGCCCTCCGTCGAGCAGGTATAGGAAGCTCGTGCCGTCGTCCGCGTCTAGCGTCGCATACACGTTGGCTAACGCGCTTCGATAGGTGCTGGGGCTTTCTTCATTGATTTCATCCAGGCGCATCAGCCACAACTTAGGGCGCGGAGACACTGAACATGCAAGTTCCGGCTGCGGTGTGCGCTGGATGTTTTCAAGAAGGGCCGGATCGATCTGAACGAGCCCAGCAACCGGGTGTGTCGATGCCTTGTGTTGAATGGGGTTGGCCATAGCTCTCTCAGGCTGATTCTGGAACTCGAAATGCGGAGTAGGTGATGTTATAGGCCGCGTCACTATTTTAACGGGTTATGACATAAATCGGGTGTGAGGCGATCCGTGTGATGGTGATGACGTGGTCGCGGGCGTTGCCACGCAGTTCGCGCATGGGCTGATGCCTCCGGCTAATCAATGTCTGCAGTTGGCCGTTCATGATGTATTTCCCAACGTGGTTGGAAGACGATGAGTGCCGGTGGAGTCATGATGTTTGATAGATGCGACAACTATTGACGCACCGCCGCCATCCTCTCTACGTTTATCAGCCGCCAAACCCATTCCATTACACACATCTCAAAGCTCGCCGAACTCTCTGGCGTGACGCAGGCCGGCGGCGAAGTCGGTGACGCGCTGTAGCCCGAGCCAGATGGTCTTCACGCCCGGCTCGCCGTCTCCTTTCCGGCCGAGGAATCCACCGAGTCCCGCCATGAGACGGATGACGTCGTTGAGTCTGAAGGCCATTTCCCCCAATGTCGTGCCCGACGTCAGGCGCTCCCACAGATTGTCGCCCTCCGGCAACGCACGGTTATGCTGGGAGCGGACGAGCCAGTCCGCGGGTGTGCCCAAGTCCTGGGCGCTCAGCATCAGGGCAATGATGTCGGACTCCCGGTCGGCCACATACACCAGGCGCGTGTTCGGCAATGCCGCCGCCAGTTCCGCCACCCGTTCGTAGCCCTCGATCCAGCGCGTGCTCTCCCCCACCTGCGCCCGCTCGCCCTCGCCATCCTTGAAGTTGCGCGCCCACATCCAGGCGTCGAGCAGGCCCAGCGGTTCGCGCTCCGGCGTCACCGCATAGGTCGGGTGCAGGTACATGCCGCGCTGCGCCTAATACGACAGCGGCCCGAGGCCGGCAATCTCCTGACCGTTGAAGTCCAGTTCCGTCGTGTCCTGCACGCACAGCACTACCTCGTGGGCCGCCATGCGTTCCTGCGTCCGCTGCCAGTGCGGCTGCACGATGTCCTGCCAGGACATCTCCTCCTGCGACAGAAAGCGGTACGCCGCCGCCGTCTCGCTCCAACCACCGCAGGCCGACGGGATGCTCGACATCGGCTTCGCCGCCAGTTTCTCCGTCAGCTTCACCGCCCGCCGATTCAGCCGCTCGTCCCCCAGATCCATGCCTTCGAATTCCATCGCCACCCAGCCCGCCGCCTCTGTCGCCATGTTCTCTCGCCAAAAGACGAGAGTGGACGCTTTTTTCAGCAGGTCCACAAGCAAAGTGTTAACTAGCTGAATCAGCATATTTTATGACCAGCTCAGGGGCGTCGGAGATCTGTGTAATGGAATGGGTTATAGGCAGCACAAGCACAACCTGCGTGACTCACCGTTCTGTCGTCGATGGCGTTACCGCCGATACGTGTGAGGTCCTACTCAGATAATCGGACACGGCTTGCCGGACATAAATACAACGACACCCAGGACAAGTACTACGACGGCCGGGATCCGCTGACGATGTTCGACTTCCCCACCTTGCAGGTAGAGGTCAACCGGGTGTCGTTCGATGTGACGTTTTCGAACTTTCGGAAGCCACTCAGGCGGCAAAAAGTCACATCGTCAGGTTGAGGCCACAAGACATCACCCCTATCGGCTTTCGGACCGAACAATTGGATCAATAGCCCACGGACAGCCGTACGACCGGAACTGCAAGCCAGTCGGCTAGACCGGGGCGCTTGCGCCCCCAGCCCCCCCCACAACGACCAACTGCGCAAACATAATCCACCGACTTCATATCATCCGCCGAGACACTCTCGAGACAATTTACATCTGAACAGATGGCGCAAGTTACGGCCAGAGCCTTTGGCGCGCACGAGCGCAGTGCCTTCAGTGACGGCATCTTTGCGAATGACAAGCAGAACGCGACGCTCGCAGCGACGATTTCACATTGATACGGTCACGCCCATCACATAATGCCTAAGCGTTATATTTTCATATATTTCCGGCAATTTTATTCGCATTCGTTGACATGCCTTTGGAGTTCGCGTAGAAATAAGCCATGCACAGAGCCATATCGTGTAATACCCCGTGAGGGAACTTATGGGATATCTCAAGAAATGAGCATCTGGTGCATCGGTGTGGGCAGCGTATTGCCTCGGGCGTCGCCTGAGGGTTGAAGTGAAAAGCGGTTCGCAGGTCATGAACCGGACGCACCGAAGATATTGCCTCAGCGTAACAGCAGAGGATTGAAATGAAATGGTTCGCAGGCTAGGAACCGAGACGTGTGGCTGATATTGCCTCGGGGGGCAACTCCTGAGGATTGAAATGAATTGGTTCGCTGGCTAGGAACCGAGACGTGCGGTTGATATTGCCTCGGGGGGCAACTCCTGAGGATTGAAATGAAATGGTTCGCAGCCTAGGAACCGAAACGTGTGGCTGATATTGCCTCGGGGGGCAACTCCTGAGGATTGAAATGAAATGGTTCGCAGCCTAGGAACCGAAACGTGTGGCTGATATTGCCTCGGGGGGCAACTCCTGAGGATTGAAATGAATTGGTTCGCTGGCTAGGAACCGAGACGTGCGGTTGATATTGCCTCGGGGGGCAACTCCTGAGGATTGAAATGAAATGGTTCGCAGCCTAGGAACCCAAACGTGTGGCTGATATTGCCTCGGGGGGCAACTCCTGAGGATTGAAATGAAATGGTTCGCAGCCTAGGAACCGAAACGTGTGGCTGATATTGCCTCGGGGGGCAACTCCTGAGGATTGAAAATGAATTGGTTCGCTGACTAGGAACCGAGACGTGCGGTTGATATTGCCTCGGGGGGCAACTCCTGAGGATTGAAAATGAATTGGTTCGCTGGCTAGGAACCGAGACGTGCGGTTGATATTGCCTCGGGGGGCAACTCCTGAGGATTGAAATGAAATGGTTCGCAGCCTAGGAACCGAAACGTGTGGCTGATATTGCCTCAGGGGGCAACTCCTGAGGGTTGAAATGAAACGGTTCTCAGGCTAGGAACCGATTGCGCAAGATCGCTGATGGGGCAAACCCCATCGTAGGTCAAGCATGAAGGCGCACACGGAAGACGTGTGCGCCTTTTGTTCGTCTGAGCAATTGAACAATCGATACCCCCCGCCGGAATTCGACAGTTAATCTCGTAACTATCTGATTTCGTTAGGTCAGGCTTTAAAACGCTCCACTACAACAGCGTCAGTTGTTGCGGCGCGACCGGTTTTTTCACCCTGAGGGCACTGAGGACCTCGCTCTGATCGGAGTTAATCGAAGACACCCCTGTCACCGGCTCGGCGCCGTTCAGGCGAATGCGATGGTGCTGAATGCGATGCAGTTGTTCGAGGGCGCGCTCCGGGGTCAGTCCGGTGTCTGCCGCGCGCAGTCGGGCGCGCATGATCCGGTGCAGGATCAGCGCCATGAAGCAGATCGATGCATGCGCCCGGATCCGTTCGGGCAACCGGTGATACACCGGCCCGATCTCGATCTCGGATTTCAGCACCTTGAAGCCGCGCTCAATGTCGGCCAGCGACTTGTAGCGTCCGACGATATCCTCGGGCGTCATATCCTGCGTGTTGGTCACGAGCAGCAACTTGCCATCCATCATCTCCGCCAGCGCACGAGCCATCGCGTCGATGTCATAGCTGAAGAGTTCGGCCGGTAGATCGACCTTGATGATCTTTGACAGGTGCGCCTCGCACACCGCATGGTAGAAGCGCGCCTTGGCGCCGCTGTCCGAGAGCTTGCGCCCCCGGCGTTTGACGCCTTCGTCCTGATCGACCAGTTTGCCCGCCCATTGGTCACCCAAGGCGATGAGTTCGTTGATCTGCTCGCCGCGCCGTTGTGTCTGCGCCGCCGCCGTTGCGGGGTCATGCGCCACCACCAGGCGCAGTCCGTTCCAGACCAACTCACCGCTCACCTCTTGAGCGGCCGCGATGCAGTGGTTCTGGTGGAAGTCTCCCAGCAGATCGGCAAATTCGTGATAGCGCCGGCCCGGTACGGCGATGATGAATTCCAGTGTCTGCCCGTTGGCCAGCCGGATCGCCTGTAGCGCGTCGAGATTGTCCAGGCTCAGCAGCCCGCGGTCAGCCACGAGGATGAGCCGGCGCACCTTGGGAAAGCGCTCAAGGACGGTCGTGAGGGTGGGCAGCAGCGTCTTTGTCTCCGAGGCGTTGCCCGCGAACACCTCGTGATAGATCGGCAACCCCTCGGCGGTCTGCACCACCCCCAGCATGAATTGGCGCGCAATGAGTCCTTCCTTGGCCATGCCGAACTGACGCACGTCACCCTCGACGGTCGTCAGGCCTTCGGTGCGGATCGTGGTGAGGTCGTAGAACACCACCGACAGCTCCTGATCGATCAGCGGGCGCAGCAGCCCGGCCACCACGGCATCGACATCGGCCTGGTGATCCATCAAGGCGTCCATGCTGCGTAGCAATTGCTGGTGGGTGATCACGGTGACATCGACTTCCGGCAAGGCGACCGTCTCCACCCAGCGCAGCACCCCGAGTTTGGAGTCCGGATCACACAGCCGGTTGAGCACCATCACCCGGATCAGGGCTTCGATGTCCGTGGTGTGGCGCGTCTTGCGAAACACCCGCCGCAGCGCGCCAAAGCCCAGCTCTTTCCATAGTTCCGTGAGTGCCCAGACATCACCGAGCGCGCGGGCCGATTCGAACGAGACCGACGGCGCCGGGGGCTTGGCCGCCAGCGGCTCGTGGCCAGCAACCTTCAGCAAACCGCTGATCACCGAATCGAGCTCGCCGCCCACCTGATCGAGCCGTCCCAGCGTCGCCACGGTACGCTTCTTCACCCGGCCGGCGTCATCCCGATAGGACTCGACGAGCTGGACGTAGCGGCGCGAGCCGGAGGTGGTGATTTTGACATGCATGCCGCCACTTTAGCAGCACTACATGTAACGTCAATATTGACGATTAATATTACAAACGTGCCACCACACGACTTTTTGAAAAATAGGCCTACAACCCGCATAAACACTGGCTCGATTGCTCAAAAAACGGCGTTTTTGGGGCTGAACTGTCGAACTCGGGCCCCCGAGACGCTGTCGGTGAATCGCCCCTGGGACTAGCCTCTCGACTCGCCTACGCAGGAACCCTCTCAGAGAACGTCCCGTGCGCGGCTGATACCGCGGGCTCGAACGGAGGGATCCGATCTCACGACATCGGACACTGCAGTTCCGCTCGCGACGCGCTTCATGACTGCGGCACGGTACTCGTCACCGAGTTCTCCGAACTCATTGAGTATGTCGTGATTGGCAATCGTAATACGCTGGAGTATCTCTTCTCGCAATTGATTGAGGCGATACTCGGATTTTTTTGATTGCCCGAAGCAGCGCGCGATCGTTGCCCGCCCTTAATGACTTAGCGGCGGCACAAAACCACCTGTGTCGCCTATCAACCTTGCTATCATCTGCACCCAAATCGATAAGTAATTTTGCAGTTTTGTACTCAGCAAAATCCAAGGCAATATCGAGAGGTGACCTCTTGTCATCCCCGACCTTGTTGATATCGGCTCCCGATACGATCAGCCTGCGTACTATTGAAGCGTGTCCGCGGCTCGCTGCAATCAAGAGCAGATCTGACATCTGTGCCGAACTCGCACTGGATTCGATCAGGAATTCAACGATGTCTTCGTCCCCGTGCTGAACTGCAATCAACAGTGGCGAGAGACCACCGCTGTTCTCCCTTTTGACATTTGCCCCGGCGCGGACGAGTGAACGCACGACTGGGCCTCTATTACTCCGAGCGGCCACCATCAATGCGCTGTTCCCGGCGTCATCGATAGCCCCGTCCACTTCGGCGCCTAGACGTAGAAACTTATCTACCATTTCGGCATGACCGTGACTTGCGGCAATTCCAAGCAGTTCAGAAATGTATCTAGCTTCGTCTTGAAACTGCGAATCCGCATTAATGATCACGTCCACGACATCGGAATGTCCCGCGGCAACGGCATGCATTAAAGCTGTCTTGTTATTCAAATCCAGGAAATCGAATTCGGCTCCTGCCTCAAGCAAACAAATGACTATGTCAGTGGATCCGTCTTTCGCTGCGATCATCAGCGACGTTTCATCGCCCCATGAACATTGATCGGGGTCTGCGCCGGCCATGAGCTTCGATCGAACGGCATTGATATCACCGCGACGCACCGCTTCACAAAGATCGTGCATGTCTGAGCATCACAAAAAAGTCAATCTTAACGCGCTCAGGGGGCACTGGCTTGACGAACGTCAACACTGCAAGTCGAGATCATCCGTGCGATGCGGGCGGATGCGGTTTAGACATACGGACTGTGCGTGATGCTCGAGGCAAACTCCACACCTCTATAGCGAACTTGTTCAGTACCCCAGAGAAATTGACCGAACAAGCGACCCGACGCCAAAACTAGACAAGGCCATAGGGCGTTTCTTCAGGATGCATCCCTCCGCACAGAGGCAATACCTCTAGAATCGATTTATAGCCTCATGGCCGAACTTTTCCACGAGCGACAATACCAACACCTACCCAGACCCCAAAAACGGCCCACAGGCCGTTTTTTTCAATTTCCCGCGCGCGCTATCCGTAAACATAAAATATTCACGATATCGGGCAAATCGAACTCAACACTCCTTTCTCGACATCCTCAAAGAATTTCGCCTGAGAGACGTCGCTATGCGACGTCCTTTACGAGTCTATCCAGGCGTGTCGACTTCATAAAGTGTTTCTCACGCTGCTTCCATCACACTTCCCTTAGTTTTTCAAAATTTTTCGTTCCCGACAAAAGTATAGTCTTTCTTAATAAGTTAACTAATACAAAGACAATCTTAAACTATGTTTACATTACTTACTTAATGTTTACGTAAAACGCGCGCACGTCACGCGTGTAGCACATTTTGTACCATAACACATATCTAAATTTTTGCCGGTTTTTCAATGCTTTGCTGCACTTCCAATTCTGCAGGCATGCCAACAAAGTGCCCTGTTCGATTCAAACTAGGATCACCATAAGCTGTCGCTGAAAACACGATGAAATCAACGTGTTTTCATATCAAATTGACTGCGACGCAGATGGAGGAATGCCTCGGCAAGGGTGCCGAAAATGCGGCGTGACCACTGATTCTGGTGCGTCCGGTGGTGTTTCGGGGCACCTACGACGAGCGGAACTGGGACGTGTTGCGCGAGCGCTGGGACGAGCTGCGGGCTCAGTTGCACGGGGTCGTGATCTCGACGCGGCTTACGGCATCGACCCGGAGCTGGTGGACGAGATCAATGGCGCGGCCCCTCACTTTTCGCCCAAACGCCGGCGGGGCAGCACAACCGGGTGCGCGGGCCAATCTAGACGCCGACGACGTGGTCGCCTACTACCTCGATGAGGGTACCGCGTCGGTCGCACTCGATTTCATCGACGCATTGGAACAGGCCTATACCCATATTGGCCGCCATCCCGGTACGGGCTTACCTCGCTATGGCCAAGAAGTGGACATTCCCGGTCTTCGATCTTGGTCACTGTCTCGCCACCCTTACGTCGTCTTCTACGTAGAACGGTTGGACCTCATTGATGTCTGGCGTGTGTTGCATGGCCAGCGCGATATTCCCGCTTGGATGCAAGACCCGGACACCTTAGCCTGACGCGACCGCCCGGTATTCGCGCCCCAGTATTGCTGTCTGCACAGGGGCCACCCTCCGATGGGGGAGACGGTGCGGAAGCCCGAGAGGCGCCACCCCTGATGTTCAGATTTGTTCCGGCAGCCTGATCCATTCTCGACATTGCCGGCGCCATCCCCCGCGCCGACGAATGCGACAAGGTCCGTCGCGCCACGGCGCTACTCTGACCCCGTGCACTGGTCCAACCCGATGTGGAGGGTGTGATGGGACAAAGGGTCGAGTTCTTTGTTGGCGGCTGGCGTTACGTGTGGTCGGTCACTGATGACCACCAGGTGGCCTTCGCCCTCGAAGACAGTAACTACAAGCTGCGTCTGGTGCCGATGGAGGATCTGATGCTCGGCTGGGATGATGACGACATCGTCATCAGCACTGAAGACATCGGCGTCTGCCCAAAACCGATCGAGGTCATGCGCCGGGTGATGGAACTCACCGCGCAGTGGATCAAATCGAGCCGGCCCAGCTACTTCTGGATCCAGGCCGCGAGCGACAAGAAGCGACGACTGTACCGAAGGATGGCCGATCGCCTCTCCCCTTCGCTCCTACAAGGGTTCCAGATCGTGCCGTACGACCAGGCGATCTACTTCTACAAGGACATGACCGCTGTCGAGCCCACCACCTCACGGCAACTTGAAGCCGCCTGAAGGCCATCGCCATGCATCAGGAATTCATTTCACGCATTCACTATCGACACGACCCCACCCACACGGGCTGCACTGTCTGTGACGGCATGGAGGACGAGTACGACCGCGTTGCGGGCGCCATCGCCCGCATTCCCGCCAACGCACTGAGCCTCGAGGTTCTGCGCGAGGTGCTGGAGCGATCGTTCTTCGCGGGGGCGGTCGGCGAGGATGATCTGATGCGGTGCTATCTGGAGATCCGCAGGCGCTATCCGCCGCACCGCAGCGCCGACGCTCACCACCCGACAAGCTTGTGAGGCTCATCCTATGAGCTCGACCCGTTTGACAATGCGTAGCAAAGCAGGAAGCGGCAGAACGCCCGTCACGCGACTCCCCCTGCCCGTCCCCCCCTCCACTTGAGCCTCGCCGATGCCGGAACTGACCGAACTCGCTGTGCCAGCCGAAATACTGCGCGCCCTGGGCTTGCCCGAGATGCCCTACCCGGTTCGTGCCGCCGTGCTCGCCACAATCGACACCGCAACACCGCCGCTTGCCGAGATGCTCTTCGGCCTGCAGTGCGCAAGCGCCAGCGACGAGCGCGGGTGGCAACAGTTGGAGCCGGCGATGGCGCGGCTCGCACAACTGCTCGCCCGCGACACACTAGAGCTGTCCCACGAGCTTTCCGGATCCAACTGGTGGCTGCGCTTGGGCGGGGTCGATCTGACGACCACCATCGTGACCGTGCAGCGGGGCAACGAGCTCATCGCTGCACTCCAACCCACACGCGATGGGAGATTGTGTGTCTGCACCTATCGCCCGCTGGACGGCAAGTCAGCCGACTACTTGACCGCCCTCGGCCAGACCCCTCACCCCGAGACGGGCGTCTGCATGCGCGCCAACAACTGGGCCTTCGCGCTCGATTGCTCGGTGGGCATGGGTAACCACTACGCCGACGCCCTCGGCGAAGCCTACCTTTCATATTGGGAGCACGGCATCGGCATCCTGTGGGATCGCAGCGAAGAGCCACGCTTCCGGCGCTGCCTCGCTCTCACACCCCGGCCGGCCGCTGAACTCGCGGCGGAATTGACCACCTACGCCCACTGCATGGCGGCGGAGAGCGAATGAATCCATGCCACGGCGGCACTTCCGCCAAACCATTTATCATGGGCGCCTCACGCCTGCGGCGCGGTATTCACCCATAAGCGACTTAACCGATTGCCCCCGATTCGACGAGACCTCCGACCGATGCGCCTCCTGCACACCTCCGACTGGCATCTCGGCCAGACGCTCCACGACTTTGACCGCAGCTACGAGCACGCGCAGTTTCTCGACTGGCTGCTCGCGCAAATCGAAGCGGAAGCGCCCGACGCCCTGCTGATCGCGGGTGACGTGTTCGATACCGCCAATCCGTCAGCCCAGGCGCAGCACCAGTTCGCGCGCTTTCTCACGGCCGCTCGCGAGCGAGCACCGGCGCTCAATATCGTCGTGATCGCCGGCAACCACGATTCGCCGGGCCGGCTGGAGGCCACCCGCCCCTTCCTCGAACTCTTCGACGCGAGCGTCGTCGGGCAGGTGGATCGCCACGGCCCGGATGCCTTCGACCTCGACCGCCTCGTCGTGCCGCTGAAGGCCCGCGATGGGGAGGTGCGCGCATGGTGCATCGCGATGCCCTTCCTGCGCCCGGGGGACGTGCCACGGATCGAGGGCGCCGCGGACGCCTACCTTGCGGGCGTCGCGGCCCTGTACCAGCGAGCGCTCGCCAACGCGCAGGCGAAGCGCCTGCCCGGCCAGGCCATAGTCGCCATGGGGCACTGCCACATGGTCGCCGGCAAAGCCTCCGAGAACTCCGAGCGGCGCATCGTCATCGGCGGCGCCGAGGCGCTGCCCGCGGACGTCTTCGACGTCGCCATTGCCTATACGGCCCTCGGCCACCTGCATCTTGCGCAGCAGGTCAATGGCCAGGCCAACCTGCGTTATAGCGGCAGTCCGCTGCCGATGTCCTTCGCCGAGATCGACTACCCGCATCAGATCGTGTGCGTCGAGCTCGAAGGCGAAACCGCGAAGGCGATCCGCCCGATCCGCGTGCCGCGCAGTGTTGAGCTGCTGCGCGTGCCGAAGACGCACGCCCCGCTCGACGAGGCACTCGCCGAACTGGCCGAGCTCGACCTCTCTGCCTACGCCGGCCTGCCGCCCGAAGCGCAACCCTTCCTCGAAGTCCGGGTGCGGCTAGACGCGCCGGAGCCGGGCCTGCGGGCCCGGATCGAAGACGCCTTGGCGGGCCAACCCGTGCGGCTGGCGCGCATCGACCCCACCAGCCACCGTGCCAAGGCTGAGTCCGAGCGCCCCATCGTGTCCCTCACCGATCTCGAAAAACTCGAACCGGAGCAGGTCTTCGAGCGGCTGTGCGGACAGCGCATCAACCCTGACCTGGAAGGACGCGAGGAAATGATGACGGCGCTGCGGCGTGCCTTCGCCGAACTGCAGCTCGATCCTAGCGAGGAGGTGTCGGCATGAGAATCCTCGCCATCCGTGGTCACAACCTCGCCTCGCTCGCAGGGGCGTTCGCCATCGACTTTCAAAGCGATCCGCTCGCTTCGGCGGGACTCTTCGCCATCTGCGGCCCCACCGGTGCGGGCAAGAGCACGCTCCTCGATGCGCTGTGCCTCGCCCTCTTCGACAACACGCCGCGCATGCGCGGGGCCGACAGCCGCGGCATCAAGCTGCCCGACGTCGGGGAGGAAACCACCCAACCGAGCGATCCGCGCAACCTGCTACGCCGCGGCTGCGCCGAAGGGTTTGCCGAGGTCGACTTCCGCGGCAACGACGGCATCGACTACCGCTCCCGCTGGAGTGTGCGACGGGCCCGCACCAAGGCTGACGGCAAGCTTCAGCAATCCTCGATGACGCTCCTGCAGCTGCCCGAGGAACGTCCGCTCGGCGGCAACAAGACGGAGGTGCTCGACCTCATCCAGCAGCGCATCGGACTCAGTTTCGAGCAGTTCACACGCGCCGTGCTGCTCGCGCAGAACGAGTTCTTCACCTTCTTGAAGGCGAGCGAGGACGAACGGGGCACGCTGCTGCAGACACTCACCGGCCGCGACCGCTTCGAAGTGCTGTCGCGCCGCGCCTACGAGCGTCACAAGCGCGAACAGGAATTGCTCGAGCGCTTGCGGGGACTCCTCGCCCTGCAACAGCCCCTCGCGGCCGACGAACGCACTGCTAAGGAAGCGGAGCGGGCGACGGCGGAGACCACCCTCCTCGCCCATGCCGAGCGCAAAGGCCTGCTCGAACGCCAGTTGCGCTGGCACCAGGATCTTCGCGACGTCGCCACGCGGGAGGACGCCGCCCGTACGACGTGGCAGCAAGCGGTGACCGCTCGCGACAACGCCCTGCCGCGCCAGCGCCAACTCGAACGCGTCGAGGCGGTGCAAGCAGCCCGCCCGCTGCACGAGGACATCGGACGCCAAGAGGCGGCGCTGCAAAAGCTCAACGAGGAGACGGCTACCGCCCGCGGCGCGGCCGACACCGCACTGACCCAGGAGCAGGCCGCGGAGACCGCGATGGAGGCCGCCAAGCAACACCGCGAGGCGCTGCGCGCCATCGCGCAAGCCTTCAAGCCCCGGCTAGACGCTGCCCGCGAACTCGATGCGGCCCTCGTCACCCTTGCCGCCGACCATACCGCAGCGACCCAGGCCCTCACCGACGCCGAAAATGCACACGCTACGGCCCGGCGCGATCAAACCAGCACGGAATCGGCCCTCGGTGCGGCCCGGGGACAACTGACGCAAGCGCAAGCCTGGCTCGCCGACCACGCTCGCCTGCGCACGCTGGCCGAAGGCTGGCCGCGCTGGGATAGCCTTCTCGGCAACGCCGAAACCGCCCGCTCGGACTTGCTCACCGCGACGACCGCCTTGCAGAAGGCCCGATCCGAACAGGAGGCGCTCAAGGCAAACGCGAAAGCGGCGCACGCTGCACACGAGGCGACGGCAAAGATCCACCAGGAGCGGACCGCAACCTTGGAGTTTGCTTCTAGGGCCGCCGATCGCTTCGACAGCACGGCGCTGTCCCGGCGTAGCGAACGGCTCACGCGCCAGCACGAACGGCTGCTTGAAGGCCGCGCCCGGCTCGACGCACTGGATGCCGTGCAGCGCGATCACGCGAGTCTTAACGATCAGCACGGAAAGCTCACCGAGACCATCGCCAAGACCACCACCCGACACGATGCACTCGAACGCGAGCTGCCTGCGCTGGCCACGGCTCTGGCCGAGATTGAGGCCAGCTGGAAAGTCGTGTTCGAGGCCTCGCAGGAAAGCATCGAGGCCTTGCGGGCGCAGTTGCGCCCCGACGCGCCCTGCCCCGTCTGTGGAAGCCAAGAGCACCCCCTACGTCACGGCGCATCCCGCCCTCGACAACGCGCTCGACGCCCTGACCCAGCGGCGCGAGGCCGCCCAGACTAAGCACCGCGCTGCGGAGATCGAGTTGGGTGCGCTTCGCCAAGAACGCACCACGCTTCAAGCTCAGTCCCGTGAGCTCGAAGCTCAACGCACCGGCCTTGCCGAACGGGTTGCAGCAGCCACGGTGGCTTGGGCAGATGCGCGCACCGCCCAGGCAGAGGCCTTCGGCGAAGTCCCGCCGGATGCCACCACGGACGCCAAGACGTGGCTCGCCGATCGCAACACGGCGCTCGGCAAGGACCGTGAAGCACTAGCACGGGAGGAGGCTGCCCTGCGTGCAGCGCAGGAGGCGCTCAAGCAGGCGCGTAGCCAGCATGAACAAAGCAGCGTCCAACTGGGAAAAACGCAGGAAACGCTCAACACCCTGCGGCAGCGCCTCGGCGAGATCGGTGCCCGGCGCGAAGCGGCCGAGGCCAATCACAATGCGGCCGAACAACGCCTGAACAGCCAGCTCACGGAGCTTGAACCGATGCAGGCCGAACTGGGCGAGGCCGAGTGGCGTGCGGCCTGGACCGCGGATCCTGCAGGGCACCGCGCAGCGCTCGAACGCAGCGCCCGCGACTGGAGAGCACAGGACAAAGCCGCGAACGAGTTGCGGCAACGCATCGCACAACTGGATACGGCCCTCGACGGCGCCCGAAAGCTGACCGAGCAAGCCTCGAAGCACTATGAAGCCGCCCGCCTGAAGGCCACCACTGCCGCGTCTGCCGTGGAGGCCAAGCGTCAGGCCCGCGCTCAGGTCTTTGCGGGTTTGCGGCTGCCGGCGGGCAATGAAGAGGATTCCGAACGCGACGCCGAGACGTTCAGCGTCGCCGAGATCGAAGCGACCCTTGAGGCGGCGAACGCCCGGTCGACACAACGACTCGACGCGTGCGAAGTCCGCCTGAAGGACTGCGCCACCGCGCTCACCCGCGCCCAGAGCGCCCTGGAGGGCCTCACCCGCCGCAAAGTGGATACGGAGGCGGCTCGCGGCGCGGCCGAGACGGCGCTCACCGAGTGGATCGCCAACTTCAACGCCGACACCACCGACGCGCCTCTGGATCGGCGGGAGCTCGCCACCCTCCTCGCCCACGATGCAGCCTGGCTCGCCGCCGAGCGCAAGGCCTTGCAAGCGCTCGACACGGCCGTTGCAACCGCGATGGGCGCCCTGACCACCCTCACGCAGCAGCGGCAGGCCCACCAGGCAGCCCGCCCTGCGTGGTCCCTCCCCATTGAAGATGCGCCCGCCGCGCTCGATGCGGCCCTCGCCGAGGTGCGCAGCCAAATCGATGCCGTGCGGGGCACCCTCGAGGCGGTCAAGCTCGCCCTGTCACAGGACGACCTGGCGCGGCGCCAATCCGCCGAACTCGTCGCGCAGATCGACGCCCAGGAAGCCGCTGCCCGGGTCTGGGCGCAGATGAACGAACTCATCGGCTCGGCCGACGGGAAGAAGTTCCGGAACTATGCGCAGCAGCTCACCCTCGACATCCTCATCGCCTACGCGAACGAACACCTCAAGGATCTCGCTCGGCGTTATCGCCTCGAGCGCGTGCCCAACACCCTGGCGCTGATGGTGATCGACCAGGACATGGGGGACGAACACCGCTCGGTGCATTCGCTCTCGGGTGGCGAATCCTTCCTCGTTTCGCTCGCGCTGGCGCTGGGCCTCGCGTCGCTGTCCTCGCACCGTGTGTGCGTCGAATCGCTCTTCATCGACGAAGGCTTCGGCAGCCTCGATGCGGACACGCTGCGCATCGCAATGGATGCCCTCGACAGCCTGCAGTCGCTCGGCCGCAAAGTGGGTGTGATCTCGCACGTCGCCGAGATGACCGAGCGCATCGGCACCCGCATCGTCCTCAAACGCCAACCCGGTGGACAGAGCCGCGTGGTCGTGGAGAATGCGGCAGCATGAAATTCGAGCACTGCCCCACCGATCGCCACCAAGACTCGGCGGAGGCACAAGGCGGCCCGTTTGATACGCACAATAAAGGCGGCGAATCCGAACGAACGTCAACGTGGCTGAAAGCTGTGCAAACGTGCCGTTTAGCGGTAGGCCGCCATTCGGTGTAGGGTGCCTGCGTTGCCACAAGTTGAGGCCCTGCCATGTGCGGTCGATACGCGCTCTATGGTCCTATCTCCCGCGCCTGCAGGCAGTTCGATGTCGACCTTGGCTATGACGACTTCGAGATCATTCCGCGCGATGCGCCGAATCCATTCGGCTGGACTGACCGCTACAACATCGCGCCGACGCAGTCCGCTCCGGTGATCCACGCAGCAGGCAAGCATCACGAGATCCTCGCTGCTCGCTGGGGATTGCTACCACGCTGGATCAAAGAACCCGGCAAGCTCTCACAACCGATCAACGCGAAGATCGAAACCGCGGCGGGAAAGCCGATGTTCCGCGATGCGATCAGACGGTCCCGTGTCCTCGTGCCTGCGTGCGGCTTCTACGAGTGGCAACCTGTGGCCGGTGGCAAGCAGCCGTATTTCATCCGCCCAGCGGGCGGTGAGGTGCTGTTCGGGTTCGGCGGGCTGCTCGAACGGTGGAACGGC
Organism: Azoarcus sp. CIB; assembly: GCF_001190925.1. NCBI lineage: Bacteria > Pseudomonadati > Pseudomonadota > Betaproteobacteria > Rhodocyclales > Zoogloeaceae > Azoarcus > Azoarcus sp. CIB. Next base: position 1,617,316 of record NZ_CP011072.1, on the reverse strand, counting down.
ACTGACGGCGAGGTGCTAACGTTCGCGATTCTGACGACGGCCGCCAACGATCTCGTTCGCCCGATCCACGACCGCATGCCCGTGATCCTCCGGCCCGAGAATTACGCGGCATGGCTCGATCCGGGCATCACCGACCCGGGGCTCGTGCGGGAGCTGGCCAGCGAGTTTCCAGTGAGCCGCATGGAGGCTTACCCCGTCGGTCGAGCGGTCGGCAATCCCCGGACGGAGGGTCCAGAGCTGGTCGAACGGGTCGGCTTTCCTAGCTGACCGATTGCGCGGCCCCCTCGCTTAGAGGCATCCATGAGCCGTTGCCGCTTGGCGCTGGTGAAGTTGCGGTAGCGCTTATTGGCTGCCTTGAACTTGCTGCCGTCGATCGCAACCATGGCTTCGGTGAAGAGCGCCAGTTCACGGCACAGCACGCCGAACTGGCGGCAGACACGACGGATCCCCCTCGGATCTTCCTTACGGCGGTAAGCAACGGTATTGAAGTCGGGCGTCAGACGCCCGAAGCCCCCCTCCGCTCCGGGTTGCGCTCCGCTCGGCACCGAGAGCTGTTGACCGGCAGCCACGGTCGAGCAGGCGGCGTACCGGGAGACAGCGAGTTCACTGCCTCGTCGTCGCCCGGACTCGACTTCCATGCTTGCGAATTTCGGCTCGTCAAAGTCAACATTCCGGTGCGAGTACTGAACTCACGCACGCGGCCAGAACCGGCCGATGGCGATTCGCTCAGAATTTCTCCGCCTGGCCCCTCTTGGACGTCCGGTTTACGGCTGTCAACCTCGCCCCCCCGCTGTGACTCGACGCCGCCAGTTCCGGCCACACATCCGTCCCACAAACCGGTCAGTCGGAAGTCAGCTCCGCCTCGGCACTAGTCGGTCAAGACATGGGCACGCCCTCCTGCTCCGCGACCAAGTCCGCTTGCAGGGTGGCGTGCAGAGTGGCGTTTCGTCGCGTTCTCCTAATATGCGACCGGTGACGGACTCATCACGGACGGCAGCGGCTCGGTTCGCTACTGTCCGCTCCGGCCGCAAGTATTCACTATGCGTTAGCCAAAGACATTGTTTCCATCGCATCACTTTCCGCAGTGCATACTTGATTCAAATTGGTAACAAGATGTACTGTAATGCGCATTACATGATTGAGGTGAGCAGTGGCGCAGGACAAATGCGAAACCATCAACATGCGCGTGACCTCGGAATTCAAGCGCCTACTGAAATTGGCCGCTGAGCGGGAGCAGCGCAGTCAAACCAACCTTCTCGAGAAGTTGCTTACGGATCACTGTCGACACGCAGGCATCATCGCTTCCATTCCCGAAGAGCCTGCCCCTCAGTCCGCTCGCACCTAGCCTGTCGTCATCACAAGGTCAGAACCTATGCCCACGCCCGCTCACTACAACGCAGAATTCAGCGCACTGGTCGATGAGTACCAGAAGAAGGGGATTAAGGAAGCCCAGAAGCATCGCCCCTCCAAGGACGCTACTCACCCGGATCAGTACGAGGCCGACCTGCGCGCCCAGGCAGCAAAGTGGATGGCCGCCGAGCAACAAATCTTTGGCAACGGGCTGACCGAGACGTCGCGCATAGTGATGGATACACAGCAGAAGCTCATCGAGCTTCAGGCCAAGGTCAAGCAACTCGTCTCCGATCAGTCCGTGCGGGATACGATCGACATGGATCTTGCGGCGGAGCGCGCCGGGCTCGTCGCTGCGACCGAGGCCCGGATGAGGGCAGAGGTCGACTGGAAAGCCTTTCGCGCCAAAAACAACATCCATGAGGAAGCTCGCTATCCTGACAGCCTGATTCACCACTTCGGGCTCGTCGCGTTATGTGTTGTGTTCGAGACCATCGTAAATGCCTTCTTCTACGAGAACGCGCAAGGACTGCTGGGGGGTGCGATGGTCGCGCTTGCGATTTCCATCCTCAACATGGGCGGCGCGATGGGGCTGGGCTACTTCTTCCGAAACCAGAACTTAGTGGATTTCGACAAGAAGATCTACGGCTGGCTCGCCCTGCTCGTCTTTATTGCGGGCGCCATCTACTGTAATGCGCTGTTCTCGGCCTTCCGCGCCGAATACCAGATGCTGGCGGATCCGACGGACTACCTGCTGGTGCGCGAAGCCTTCACGCGAGCGAGCGGCGAAGCGATCAAGATCTACGTGTTCGACATGCAGATTGCGGACATTAGCAGCTTCGTCCTGTTCGGTTTCGGCTTGCTCTTAAGCATCGTGGCGTTCTGGAAGGGCTACACGCTTGATGACAAACACCCGGGCTACGGCGCCAAGGACCGCAGCTTGAAGGAGCGCCGCACCCTAGAGCTCGAAAAACAAGCAGAACTGCGCGTGAAGATCCGCGACTTCCTGCAGCGCCAACGCACTGAAGTCCAGGCGGCCGTGCATGAACCGACGCAACTCGTCACACGCATATCGACCCGCTCAGCCGAACTGCAGCAGTCAGTGACCAAGCTTCACACTCAGGCCCAAGCCATCCAGCGCGACTACGCGCTCGTGCTTGGCGCCTACCGACAAGCCAACCTTTCGATCCGTGCTAACGACGCACCCGCCTATTTCAAGCACACCGAAGATTTGGTCTCGCTGGTCAATAGCGATGCAGCGCCGGCGATCCTGAGCGACATCGAGGAACTGCAAGCCGAGATTGCCGAGACGCGCACTCGTCACGAAGGCCCGCTGAACGACAAGTTGAAGGAACTCGCAGGCAATGCGACCAACGCACTTGGACATACCTTCGACGTCTTCATTGCCGGGGTGGAAGAGGATGCACGGGAGGCCATCGATCGTAGCTCGCCGACCATCTCCCGCACCGTTGCCGTTGCGGGGGCATGATGGCCAAGACTCTGAGCAAGAAAGACAAGCAAGGGCTCTTGATGATCGGCATCGGGGTCGCCGCGATGCTCGCTCTGGTTGGCGCAAAGATATTGGTGGGTGATAAGCCGAAGCCTGCTCCAGACAATTGCGTGGGGTCAGTGACGGCTAACACCGTCGTAATTCTCGATCACAGCGATCGCCTTAGCGACCAGACGCTTGAGGAGATCATGGCGCGTTCGATGCGCCACATCCTCGATGAGGTCCAAATCAATGAACGGGTAAGCGTCTTCACCATCTCGGACATCACCCGTCAGTCGCTTAAGCCAATCGTGTCTGTGTGCCGCCCGCGCGAGGACGGTAACCGGGCCGTCGAGAACGTGCAGATGCTGCGCAAGCGCTTCCAGCAGAACTTCGAGAAGCCGATCCGGGAGGCGCTGCAAATCCTACCCGTCGCAGGCCGGGAGTCGCCCATTGCGCAGGCGATCACAGATCTCTCGTTGAGTCAGTACCTGCGCGGCGAACGCAATACGTTGCTCATCTACTCGGACATGCTCGAACACACGGAGCGGTTTTCCCTGCTCCGCTGCGGGGGGGCCGCGGACGTTGTGAGCCGCTTCCGCGCCTCGCGGCAGGGCTCGCAGGAGCGGCCCGAGTTCAAGAACACGAAGGTCGTATTGAACTTGGTGCCCCGCAACGACCAGCCCCTCCAGAACTTGAAGTGCCGCGATCAGCTATGGCCGTGGTTTTTCGGTAACAACTCGGGCTCGCGCGCCGAGCTAACGCTCGACTACCTCCCCGGCGGCACACTCACCAGCTCCACATCGGGAATTCGGCAATGACAGGCTCTCACTTCAACAGTCTTCTCAGGTTCATCCTCCTGTCGTTCGGATTGCTGATCGGAGCGACGATGGTAAATCTTGGACCGCTGCTATCAATGGCGGCGGGTGTGGCCCCAATGATCATTTATCATTTGGGTTATCTGTACCCCAAGGCAAAGAAGGGCCTAAGCCATACGGCGATCGACAGCGTCTATTACTTTGGCTTTCTCGTCACCGTGGCGGCCTTGGGCATCAGCGCGATGACGATCGCGAGCCGCGGCGCCTCAACGGATATCAACACTGTCGTCTATCAGTTCGGTGTCGGATTGATCGCCACTGGCTATGCCGTGATCGCCCGCATGCACTTGAGTAGCGTCGCGACGGTTGAGGATCGCGAGTCGCCCGAAGCTATTCTCGATCATTACCTGAAGCGCTCACGCGAGATGGTCGACAACGTCGAGCTCGCATCAAACCGCATTGCTGAATTGTCGGTGGTGGTGATCAATCGGACGGCCGAGGTGTCGGAGGTCTCTCGTGCCGCCACCGAGAAGGTCCTGCGCGACATGGCACATGTATTCGATCAGGAGATGAAGCTGACGCTCACCTCTGCGCGCGACGGGCTCAATGAGGTACGTGCGTTGGCCTCCGATGTGAGCTTTGCGGCAGAACGCGATGCACTCACCCGCAGTGTGAAGGCGACCCTGGAAGCAGTGACATTGCTGAACAAGGGCCTAGCCGAATACGCCTCGGCAACACGCGCCGGCACGGACCTCACCCAGCAGTCAATCACAACATCCGCCGCACTTAACCGCGCGCTGGATACGCTCAGGACGAACGTCGAACTGCTCGCCGGTAACGAAGGCGCGATCGTCAAATCGGCCGCAGCCCTGAGTGATGCAAGTGCCGTGATCGTGGAAGGGTCGCGCGCCGTCCATGGAGTCACGACCGAACTGGCGCATGCCGCTTCCGCGGTGGCCGATACCGGTCCGACGTTTCAGAAGATGCGAACGATGGCCAAAAAAACGCAGGAACAGATGGATTCGCTTGTTGAGGTGACCGAGCGCCTCGGCGGAGCGGTTACACGGATCGATGAAACTGCAGGGGCAACCGGCCGCCTTTCGATAGCGCTGGACCATACAGCCGAGGCGCTACCCAAGCTCGTGGGCAACGTCGAGGGTTTGAGGTCCCAGTTCGACCAGGCCGGGCAGGTTGCGCATCGCCTCGCAAATCAGCTCAACAGCCTCCCGCAACCGATCAAGGACCTGACCGCTGCGAGCGCCGGAATTCCTGACGCGCTTACGCATATCGTGCAGGCGATCACCGATGCGGCCGCCCATGCGGAAAGGCTGAAGGCCGAAATGTTTGCTGCTGCACAGGGCCCGAACAGCGGCGCGCAGCTTATCGGTACCGCAAAAAGTCTACATTCATCCATCGGCGTGATCGAGCAGCTTCTGCCGAAGTTCGCGACCGCGATTGATGCATCCCAGAAAAACTTAATCCACGCATCCGAGGAGGTCAAGGCTGCGATCGCGTCCTCCGCCGGGGTGCTGGACGCCGACGCGCGTCGATCGGGCGAAGCGGTAACGTTGCTAACGGAACGCCTAGCGCAGATGGCGCAGATGATCATTGACCGTACTCAGCAGCGGCAGCAGGTGGCAGCGTGAAACGCGCGGACGACGTCTTCTTCTTTACCCTGATCGACTTTCTGGTACAGGTCTTCTTTTTCGGGATGCTGATTTACGTGGTCGCTCAAGCGAACCAACGGGAGGCGGAGGAGCAGCGCGGCGTCGAAAAGCAGCAAGTCGAGGAGTTGAAAAAGGCGGCCGGCGTATCGAATCTCACCGAGCTGACCGATCTCCTCACCCGCCTCGCGCCCATTACCGAACTCAAGGGCTTTGCCGACTTCATGGCGAAGTGGGGTGGAATTGAGAAGGCGACCTCGGCACAGAAGGCAGTGGCGGATGCAGGCGGGGTCGAGAAGGTGCAAGAGCGGCTCGAGAAGCTCCGGAAGCTCGAGGAGGGATCGGGCAAGCCCCCATGCCTCTACGATGTGGTGGATGGCAAGAAGGTGGTGACGAAAGTCGCAACCGTCGTGGCGACTGACTCCACGATCCGTTTCACGGAGAACACGCCGCAGCTCGCGCAGGTGCTCCACATCCTAGGGCATAACTTCGACAGTGTCAGGGAGCTGTCGCTGGCAGATTTCCGGAAGGCATTCAGCCCGATCACGGCGCTAAAACCAGACTGCCGCTACACAGTCACCTTCAATGAGGCGACTCGGTATGTGGATGCTCGCGATGCCGTGTCTTCGGCTTTTGTTCCAGCTATTCGGAAAGTGCGCAATGCAGGATCATGATGCCGAGATGAAGGGCCTGGTGCGCAGTCTCGATGCCATGACCGCGCACCTCTACCGCATCTGGTCGCGTGATCCTGCGCGACACCGGGAGCCTGCCTCGCGCCCGGAACCGCGTCCTGAAAGTCCATATGCCCGCCAACCCCAAAGGGTACGCCAACCTGACCCACTGGACCGCCTCCCCGGCGAGACTTTCTTTGGCTGGATCGCCCGCGTGGTGCGCGGTAGGGGGGACTAAGCGCAAGACTTTCTCGTGAATCTGAACAACGAAACCGGCAGCTGACCGTTGGCCTAAAGAAACTGTCGGGTCAGGGGCCCAGTGCCATGGATGCGCTAAGAATTTCCAAACCGCCCTGGTCGGTGCAGCCCGCTCACTCTTACTAGTTAGTCGCGCTTCACCACAACGTATGACCCTGACACGAACTTTGATTTTTGCCGTTGCGCTCATCACAGTTTTCAACGTGCATGCGGAGAGCATTTCCTGTCGAGTCGTGGGCGTCTCCGATGGGGACACCCTAACGTGCCTCACCGAAGAGAAAAGACAGGTCAAGGTCCGCCTGGCTCAGATCGACGCGCCCGAGAAAGGGCAGAGCTTCGGACAAAAGGCCAAGCAGGCGCTTGCGAACCATGTATTCGGCAAAAAGGTCACCATCGAGGTCGAGACGACAGATCGCTACGGCCGCACGGTCGGGACAGTGATATTTGCTGGTCATGACATCAATCGCGAGATGGTGACTAGCGGCATGGCCTGGGTCTATGACCAATACGCGCGTGACCCAGCGTACTTCGAAGCTCAATCTGCAGCACGCGCAAGTCATCTCGGCCTGTGGTCGGAACCAGACCCGATTCGACCCTCCGACTGGCGGCACGGTACGAATTTGACCTCCCGCGAATTCCATGGGGCCGCCTATGCGATCGCATCAGCACCAGCCGCGGCGATGACTCACGGACGTAATGAAGCGAGCAGTGGTTTTTCCTGCGCAGGCAAGCGCTACTGTAGAGAAATGAATTCGTGCGCGGAAGCTCAGTTCTACCTCAACAGCTGTGGCCTCTATCGACTCGACGGCGACAGGGATGGGTTGCCATGCGAGAAGTTGTGTTGACAGTAAAGCGGATGATCCAACGGGCCCCTTGAGCCCAACCAACTGATTTCTGCGCACTCCAGGTGTTGGCCGGCGACGTGGCGAGGTCTCTGTCCGCCCAGGAGCGGTAGTTCGTTCTCGCCAGAAAGCTGACTGTCAAAGGGGTGCTCTGCCCTGAAAACTATCGGATCGGCAGTGGAAGGATGCCTGCCAATCCGGCCGTACATCTCTCGCTGAACGAGCGGCCGGTGTCCTGCGGTCAAGAGACGCTGGGCCGGATTTCTGCTCAACTACCTGACCGGCAGTATTCCTGGGTGCACCTTTCCATACTGCGGCAGCCAATGCTGCAGCAGCCTCACAGCCTCCTCCGCAGTAGTAGCGCCAAACACGCGGTCGTTCGGCAAACCGGGATAGCGCACGCGTTCGTCGATGCGGCGGTCCGCCAGCAGTTCGCTGGCACCACCACACCGCATCCCGATCACTAATCTGCCGAAGGACCAGGCCAAGGCCATCTCGGACAGCGTGCCTGCGCCCCCGCCGACAGCAACCAGCGCGGCGGACTGCGCGACGATGGCATTCCTGGCGTGGTCCAGGCCGGTGGGTATGGCGATGTCTACGTACTCGTTTGCCTCACCAGTGTCCGATCCTGGGAGGATTCCGATACCAGCTCCATCAAACCAAGCTGTAGACGAGCGCACCCCGCGATGGGCTGCCTGCATTGCGCCGGCCATGCCTCCGGTAACGACTCGGAATCCTGCGTCGACGAGCCCGCGGCCCAATGCTTCGGCCAGGGCTGCGCGGGGATGGCCGGCTTCCAGCCGTGCATCGCCCACAACAGCTATGCAGACCCGTCGTGCGTTGCCGATGGGTTTCGTCATGCAAGGCTCCCCGCACTGGCCGCGTCCCGTGTCGAGTTTCGCAGCGATGGCCGCGTCATCAGCGAGGCAATGACAGCGTCGCGCTGGCTTCTCGATTCTGCATCGCGTGCTCCACCGGGTTCATGCAAGTACAGGCACTGTCGAATCCACCGCGGTGAGTGTGCCAACTCCACCATCGGCAGCATTAGGGCCCAGTCGCTGGCTAGTTCGACATACGCACCATCGAGTCTTAAGTGTTCGTCAGGGATTTGGTCGAACAGCGACTTCTTGAAGCTGCGCAGGTGCTGCCAGACGTTGCCCCCCCTATTTGCACGGGGATCGCGTAGGCAAGCCGGGTAGTCCGCGCGCTTGTCCGTGCGGCACATTGAACCGACGGTCATGTCCGCGCCCCGGTCGTATTCTGCAGCCAGGATGTCGAGTACGTTCGTCCCGACCAAACAGTCGTCTGCGTCCAGTGTAATGATCACCGAATCCGGGTGGCCACAGTGGATCCGGATCGCATCCACCGTGTTTGCCAGCAGGCCGCGACGCACCGGGTTGCAAACGAAACTCACCCGGTCTCCAATGCCGGAGCACAACCGTCGCTGCACTTCCCCCCAGGCCGGGCAGGAAGCATCGTCGATTACCACTGCGCCCCAATCGCTACATGCTTGCCGTTGCACTGATTCCAGACAGCGCCGGAAACGCCCGGGCTCGACGTTCCGTCCGGCAATGATGAACACGAAACGCTCGAAGCGCGTGGGTTGCAACCATTGCTCTACCGTGCCCTGCAAGTCGACCGCGTCGAGTTGAAACGAGGGCACTGAACCCGTCGCCACGCGAGATGCAATTCGCGCGAGGTCGACAAGATCACTCTTGCGCTCGTTGGTCGGATGGACGAAGAAGGTGCGGTGGTTGCCGCCCCGCAAAGAGTGCGCAAGGCCTCGCTTGACGACGCGATCCAGGGCTCGATGCCAAGCGGGTACCGATGAGTTGTCTGGACAGCTGGGTACCAGAGGGAGCAGCGCCCGTAGTCGCTGCATCTGCAGCATCGCAATGCGGACCTCTACGCGCCAAGGGCCTGCCGGGCCGGCACCGGTATAAGGCAGGTCGGTGACGTGGGCAATGTTGAATGCCACCGTAACGGCCATCGGGTCGCTGTCCACGGCCCGCACCATGTCGCTGAGGTAGTCATGCTTCGGGTCGCGCCGCGCGACGATTACATCCAGATCGGTCTGGAGCAGATAAGGGGTCTGACAGGCCTCGAAGCCAGCCAATATTGCGGCCAGCGGGGCGCCATTGTCGGCATGTGTTCCCGGATGCGCGTACCCAATCCACTTCGCGGCCAGTTCCGAACAGGTCTTCGCATCAACCGGAGCGATTACGACGCGATCGACCCATCCCTGGGCCTGCAGCACCGCGGCCTGGGCTCGAAGCCCGACCAGGCTACCGTCGGTGTACTGGCGAAGGAAGTCATTTTTCCTTGAATCCAGCACTAAAATGACCTCGTAGAAGGCCCGGGGCGACTCGAGCTGCTCAACCAAGTGCCGAACACGCGTGGCCAGCATGTCGGTTTCCATGGCGCACGCCTTAATGAGCAGCGTGCAGTCCAGCGGTTCAACTGGCCGGAACTCGTAAATCAAAAGGTCGCAAGCCGGCTCGAATCTGATCTGGTCGATGGTCTCCCTCTCTAGCCGCTGCACCAGTTCGAAGCCCGCCCGCCGCAGCAGCTTGAGAATGACGCGCTCGGGTCGATGGAATTCGATGAGAGTCCGCCCGCTACGTCGATGGCGCTTGGTCCACCTGAAGCTGGTTTCCGGATCGATCGCGGCTGGTGCCTCTGGCAGCGCTTCTGACGTGGCGATCCGCGGTGCGTAAGCAGGGTGACAAATTGCCAGCAGCAGACGTCCTTGGCGAGATACGCATCGGCGCAATTGCGCCACAACCTCATTCATCGCCGCGTCATCCAGCAAGCAGATCACGCGCCTGCAGATCACCAAGTCAAAGGGCTCGTGGGCCAGCACCTGGTCCAGGCAGTGCGCGGGTATCAGGTTCTGGCTACGAAGGCTCTCCAGCCGCTCGACCAAGGCCAGGTCGGGGTCATAGGCCACGACAGAGTGCCCCAGTGAGGCAAGGAGGCCGCTGACCTCGCCCTTGCCGCAACCGAAGTCGAGCACGCGCTGTAGCGGCAGCCTCGACACATTCGCAAGCAGCGGGTCCACCGCCGGCTGCTGCTCCGTGGTCTCGCGCACAGCCCTCATGAAGTACTCTTCGAAGCCGCTAAGTTCCGGCAGGTAGGCATCGGTCGAGCTGGCTCTTAGCAATTCGTTCAGGTCGGTCCTGTTGCTGTGTCGCCAAGCGAGGTAGGCACGTCGACACATGGCCGTGAACTCGGCCTCGAAGTCCTGCACCTCGTTGGTCAGCAGCAGGTCGCCGCCGTAGTCGATCAGGCGGACCATACAGCCGACACTGCGGAGGTTCTTGGGATGGATATTCCGGCAGACCAAGCCCTTTGCATGGCACTCCGCCATTAGATCCACGAGCCCGGGGCCCTGGCCCCCGAGATATGGTTGGCTGGGCTCGTAAGGGTAAATCAACACGCTGTGGATGCCCTCGATCAAGAACTGTTTGATGCCATACAGCCCCTTCCCCGTGGGCCATCGCCCTACCAGCGAAGCGATACGGTCCCGTGCCCTCGCTGCCTGTCTGGGCTTCCAATAGTCGATTACCTTCAGCACCCGTTGGCCGTCGGTGAAAACCACGCCTTCTGAGCCCTGACCCAGGCATTGCAGTGCCGCATCGGTGCGGAGGTGCCTGCCTACCAAGCGACGCGCGACCGACTCGGCATTGAGCAGCCGCTGCTCGTGCAATTGCGCATCAATCAGCGTGCTAGACCGTAGGCGGTCTTGGTGTTCGGTCACCATCACCGACAGGCCTGCCTCGAAGACGACGACGTCAAGCCCCGACAACTGGCTTACAGCCTTGGTCACGCGGTTCAGCAGGTCTGAATCAACCCAGCGGAGCACCGTATCGGCGAACGCCAGCACGCGGTCTGCGCTCGCCCCAATCCAGCCTTTCGATCTTGCCAATGCCGCTAGTTCATGCCCCAACCCGCGAATGCGGTAGATCGACAACCTGAAGGCCGCTAGGCGCTCTTCGCGATATTTCTCTGCGCGCTCGGCTAGGTTCAGGCCAGGGTCCACGCTCTTGTCCTGCAGCGCAGAGAACACCGCAAAGCCGCGAATGTCGTCAATGAGAGTGCATTCGTCGCGCGCCGTGTCGATGACCTGTGCCTCACGCGCGTGATAGACCCCTAGTGGAACCGAGACTACCTTGCGACGGTATCTGTCGCGCTGAATCAGTGCCCAGATCATGTCGGACCGGCGCGTGACGCGGCCACGGATCTCGGGCACCGCGTTGGGTGCGTCGCGCAGTGCCTCAATGTCGAAGATCCAGGTATTTCCCCCTCGGTGCAGGGCATCCTTTAAGTCGAAGTTGGCCAGCGCCGCGGCGTCGATGGCCAGAGGGCGGAACAACTGCTCTCCTGACAACAGGCGGTGAAGGTTTGAGCACAGGCGCTCGAAGGCCGCACCCACGGTCTCGCCGGGATACTCGGGCAGTAACCAGAAGGGCGTCTCCAGCCGGTCTGTTTCGTGGTGAGACAGGCAGTAGTAATAGTCGCGTTTCCCTAAGCGAAGGGCGGCGTTTTTGAGTGACATGTCGGGTAAGGCTTCGTCCGGGTCGAGCCGGGCCAGCCAGCGCAGCGTTGCGACCAGGTCTACCAACTGGACGCGAAGCGTTGACAAGGTGGGTAATGGCGCTGCCCCCGTATAGCTGCCGATGGCGATGTCGACTCCCTCATCTCGAAGCTTAGCTAGCCACGGAACCAACGGGTAACGCGTACGCCGTAGCTTCGCACCGAAGGCCAGAAGCGGATCCAGCCTCATGTCGTCGTCCAGGATCCAGGCCACAGCACCGGGCCGTGACTTGCAGAAACGGTACAGATAGGACTGCAAGCAGGTCCTGGCCGGTCCGATGGCTAGCCGCCCTTGCGCCTCGGTCGGTAATTCGCCCGCAAGCGAGGCGGCCGCGCGTGCGCTCTGCCCGATGGTTTGAATACGCAGTCCCTGTGCCCGCCAGCGGTCAGCCGCTCGGGGCAGTTCATCCGAGTCCGCGTCAGTGCTGTTGTCCAGCACCAGCACATCCAGCGCCACGAGCCCCGGTTCCAACTGCAAAAGCACCAAGTCCTGCATCAAACCGTCCAGTGCCTGGATACGCAGCGCATCGGTGATCAGGCCAACCACTAAGTGGATCCCGTGATCGACCGACGGTGAGGATGCGAGGCACATTCCGTCTGGTTGTTGGGCTGCTTCGGCCGAAGCGACTGGCACCTGCCAGTCGAAGAGCCGCTTCGCGCGGTCCCGGGCACCCTGAAGCTGCGCGGCTCTCATGTGCGGGCCATGCTTGTCGAAGAATGCGGTCAAGCCTGCTTGGCGCTGAGGCGAGCCAGGGGTGCAAAGCCTGGATCGATCACCGCAGGCGTGGTGTCGCACGGTGTGCTCAGTTACACGACGGTAGCCCGCAGTAGAAATTCGCAGAATGCGAATCAGCAAATCTCTGTCAGTGCAGCTCGGCAGGGATTCATCGAAGCCGCCAGCTTCGAGTAAGCGGTCCAGACGAACGACCAGGTTACTGGGCTGGAGGCCCGGGTTGCCGACGTAGAAGGCTGGCAGGCTGACGCGGGCGGGCGGCTTGATCGCTTCATCCGGCTGACCGGCAACAACGCGTACAAAGCCGCTGGCAACCAGCGATGCACCGGCCTGCAGTGCCCCGATGCACTGCTCCAGGTGGTGGGGTAGCCACTGGTCATCGTCGTCCAAAAAGGCGATAAACACCCTCCGCGGGTCGGCAGTGTGCCGCGCCAGATGGTCCAGTCCGGTATTCCATGCCCCTGCCGCGCCAGGTGTGCGGCGGTTATGCAAGGCGCTGACGGGCAAGCCTAGGGACTCGGCTAGATTTTGGCATCGTCCCAATGACGCTGCTTCGGCTGCATCGTCGACGAGGATCAGTTCGTCGCAGGGACGCCATTGGGACGCGATAGAGGGAAGGGCTCGCGCAGCAAGAAGATCGTGGCGGTTCTTGGTGGCAACGAGAGCGACGACGCGAAGCGGCGCGTGCTGGAGTGGCATGTTCATATGACTTCCGGATGTGAAGTTGAGGGGGTTTTGCATCACGGTTCCGGGATATGCCTGGTGTCAGACTATCCGGGGAGTGCTTCATCCAAGCATCCCCGGGAGTCAAACCGTGCCATCCCTTGGCGCGATACGGTTTGCAATGTAACCGCCATCTGCCGCTCAAACAAATTTCACGCAGCGCCTTTCACCAAACGCCAGAGTTTCCTGAAGCGGTAAATGAAATGCCGATGGGCTCTACGTTGCCCTTTCCATGGCTTTTCTCTGGAAGGCGCCGCATCGCGTGACTCGGATTCCGACCGGCCGTTTCGGGGCAATGAGTCCAGCGGATTCATTGTCAATGCAGGGTCGGGAACATGATTTCGCTAGATTGGGAATCTGCCATTCAGAGCGATCCAATGCTGAAGGGCCGGTAACCGCGTCATTGCCGACTAACACGGAGCGCCGCCTCAATGGCGGCGAGGACCGAGGCGCACTCAGCCAGCCATCGCACCGTCCGGCCGATCCGCCCCGAAACCTATCACTCGGCCACAGAGGCCATGAATGCCTCCTGAGGGTCGGGTTGCGAGCGACGCCTCCTCCGATTCATCGCCGGAAAGCCGCCGCTGGAGGTTCGCTTCCCATTAGCAGCCACTCGTTGATGAGTCGTATCGACCCACAGGCGACATTCGTCGCCTTGGCTCCTTCGCAGCGGATTCCTGTGAGGAGTGGACGCCTCCGGCATACGAGATCTTCCATAGCAGGCACGATAAACGCCGATAGACTTACTCCCTGTTATATTGACGTTAATAACGCGGACTGATATAGTCCTCGTTATTGCAGTCCAGGGAGCTTCCCTCATGGCACATCTCACCGCGAGTGTCGAATACGCAATTCATTGCCTGTTATGGCTCATCGATGCAGGCAGCAAACCGCTGAGCAGTCGGGATCTGGCGGAATTGCAAGGCATCTCCCCCAGTTTCGTGGCCAAGCTGTTCCCCAAGCTGGAGAAGGCCGGCATCGTGACGGCCAGCGAGGGCGTGCGGGGAGGATATGTGCTGGCCCGTCCGCCCGAAGAAATCACCTTCCTGCAAGTGATTGACGCGATCGAAGGGTTCAAGCCTCTGTTCGAATGCCAGGAGATACGCGATCGGATTGCCCTGTTTGGCGATACACCACCCGCCTGGGCTACCGATGGTCTGTGCGCCATTCACGTAGTCATGATCAAGGCGGAAAAGGCGATGCGTGCGCAGTTGGCGGCGCATTCGCTTGCCGATGTCGCCTTTGCTGTAACGCAAAAGGCTCCTACCGGTTTCAAGATCAAAGTTCTGGAATGGATGGACGAGCGCGTAGGAGGCCGCCGCCCCGGTCGCCCTGCCAAAAAGCGCACAGCTTCATCCTGAGGCTCTGACGGCGCTCGCCGTAACACTTTGTCAGTTTCCCCTCTCGGTCACCTCGGACGGACCGAGGTGCTGTCGCGCGTCTGCACGATGGATGGCCCTCTTGCGTCCGAAAATTAGGAGTCCCGTTCATGAAGAAGAAAATTGTCGTCGCAGGCGCCGGCTTTGCGGGAATGTGGGCAGCCCTGTCCGCGGCACGAGCCGTCGCGCTGTCCGGCCGGGATGAGGCTGTCGAGGTGACGGTAATCTCACCCACCCCGACGCTCGTTATCCGTCCTCGTCTATACGAGGCGACGATCGCGGGCATGGACCCCGACCTGATCCCCCTTTTCAACGCTACCGGGGTCATTTATGTCAAAGGAAGCGTTACGTCCATTGATGCTGATGCTCATCGACTCGAAATCGTCGATGAACATGGGGTGCAATCGACTCTGACCTATGACAAATTCGTCCTGGCGACCGGTAGCTGCCTGTCCCGCCCCTCCGTGTCGGGTCTGTCTGAGCATGCATTCGATGTTGATCAGATTGAAGGCGCCAAAAAACTCGAAGCGCATCTCGCCTCTCTTGCCAGCCGGCCGGACAGCAACGCTCGCAATACGGTAGTCGTTGCCGGGGGAGGCTTTACCGGTATCGAAGCCGCTGCCGAAATGCCGTCTCGACTTCGCGACATCCTCGGAGACGACGCGCCAATCCGGGTCGTTATTATTGAAAGGGCACCTGACATCGGACCCGACTTGGGCCCCGTGCCACGTCCTGTCATTCAGGAAGCACTTGCCGAGTGCGGAGTCGAAATGATCACCGGGACTTCGGTCGTCTCGATCACTCCCGACAGCGTAACCACGGCGACTGGGATGAGCATCGACACCAATACGGTGCTTTGGACTGCCGGCGCACGCGCCCATCCATTAGTGCGTCAGATTCCAGGAACCTACGATCATCTCGGGCGCCTCTACGGTGACGCGTATCTACGTGCGCCCGACGCGCCGGATATTCTCGTGACGGGAGACGCCGTGAATGCAGCCACAGATGACCAGGGCAACGTGGCCTCCATGTCGTGCCAGCACGCAATGAGTCTCGGTCGGGTCGCCGGTCATAACGCGGCCGCCGCGTTGCTGGATCTACCGTTACATCCCTACAGTCAACCGAAGTATGTGACCTGCCTGGATATCGGTTCCTGGGGAGCGCTCTACACGGAAGGATGGGATCGGCAAGTACGGCTCACCCGCGCGGAGGGTAAGCACCTTAAACAAGAAATCACGACAAAGTGGATTTATCCGCCCGCTGCGAATCGGGACGCCGTTTTTTCCGTTGCAAATCCGGATTTCGTTATCGTGCCTTAATTCAAAAGAGCACAGCTTTTCGGAAAGGGATCGGGCGGCGGCGCTCAGAAGCGCCGTCCGGCGGGTTCGAGAGTGAAGCAGTCCCTCGATTCGCGGCTTCACAGAAGTGTCGACCGACCGATTATGGCCGAGGCTGTGTAAAAACGGTCGATGTTGTATGATATTGGCATTGTTATCAGCGTAATCAGTGACCATGAAGCGCTTCGTCGAAGGTCAGAGCCGCACACAGGAGGCGCTGCTGCCCGAGAGGCTGGATGACTTCGTCTCCGAGATCAATCCGGTTCGGGTCATCGATGTCTTCGTCGATGAACTCGATCTGCGCAAGCTGGGCTTCGCCGGCGTCGATCCGGCGGCGACCGGACGACCCGCCTATCACCCGGCGGCGCTGCTCAAGCTCTACATCTACGGCTACCTGAACCGGATCCAGTCGAGCCGACGCCTGGAGCGCGAGGCGCAGCGCAACCTGGAGTTGATGTGGCTCGTCGAGCGTCTGACGCCCGATTTCAAGACCATTGCAAACTTTCGCAAGGACAATCCGAAGGGGATTCGCGGTGTCTGCCGCCAATTCGTCGTGCTGTGCCGGGAACTGGGACTCTTTGCCGAAGCGGCGGTCGCAATCGACGGCAGTAAGTTCAAAGCAGTCAACAACCGCGATCAGAACTTCACCAGCGCCAAGCTGCAACGGCGCATGGAGGGGATCGAATCCAGCATCGAGCGTTACCTCGTCGAGATGGATACCGCCGACCGGCAAGAGCCGGCGGTGGCCCAAGCGAAGAAGGAGCGGCTGCAGGACAAGATCACGACCCTGAAGGCGCGGATGAAGGAACTCGAGGCGATCGGTGTCCAGCTCGAGAACACGCCCGACAAGCAAATCTCCCTCACGGATCCCGACGCCCGATCCATGAAGACGCGGGGCACGGGCATCGTGGGTTACAACGTGCAGACGGCCGTCGAAACGAAGAACCATCTGATCGTTGCCCATGAGGTGATCAACGACGGTCTGGATCGCGACCAGCTGAGCAAGATGGGCAAGCAGGCGCGCAAGGCCATGCGAGTGGACTATCTCACCGCGATTGCCGATCGGGGCTATTACAAGAGTGAGGAAATCCTCGCCTGCCACAAGGCCGGCATCGTGCCCCTGGTTCCGAAAAGCGCGACCTCCAACGCGAAAGCCGACGGACGTTTCGACAAATCGGACTTCGTGTATGACCGTGAGAACGACGAATACGTTTGCCCGGCCGGCGAGCGCCTGATCTGGCGCTTCACCCGCGTTGAGGCCGGGCTGACGATGCATCGCTACTGGAGCTCACACTGTCCGCGGTGCTCCATCAAGGACCGATGCACGCCAAGTGACTACCGGCGGGTCGGCCGCTGGGCGCACGAAGAAGAGTTGGAAGTCATGCAGGCTCGGCTCGATCAGGCGCCCGACAGCATGCGGATCCGGCGTCGGACGGTGGAGCATCCCTTCGGCACCCTCAAGGCGTGGATGGGGGCGACGCACTTCCTGACCAAGGGCCTCGAACGCGTCAGAACGGAGATGAGTCTGCACGTCCTCGCATATAACCTGAAACGAGTGATGAAGTTGATAGGAAATGAGGCATTGATGGCGGCGATGAAGGCCTGAAAGGGCCTTTTTGAAGCTCAACTGAGCTGATTTGCCGCCTTCAAATTCGTTCGCTTCCGCCGCAGGGCGCCGGAACGACTGATTCTTGGCACATCGGCGACCGTTTTTACACGGCCTCGGCCGAAACCCGAAATCCATCGTAGATTCTCGTTTATTCGCATTGTCTAGCGTACGAGTTATTCCGTTTCGTGAGCGGTCGGCCGCCTCTTACTTGTCGGTGACCGCGCCTTCCGAGGCGCTGGAGACCAGCTTTGCGTACTTGGCCAGCACGCCTCGCGTGTAGAGCGGTTTCGGTTGCGTCCAGCGCACCCGGCGCTCGGCAAGCGCCGCATCCGACACGCCAAGGCTGATTTCGCGGGTTTCCGCATCGATGGTAATGGCATCGCCGTTCTCGACCAGTGCAATCGGGCCGCCATCGAAGGCTTCCGGCGTGATGTGACCCACCACGAAGCCGTGCGAGCCGCCGGAGAAGCGGCCATCGGTGATGAGCGCGACATCCTTGCCGAGGCCCTTTCCCATAACAGCCGAGGTCGGCGACAGCATTTCGCGCATGCCCGGACCGCCCTTCGGACCCTCGTAGCGGATCACGATGACATCGCCGGCGACCACCTCGCCGTTGAGGATGCCAGCCAGCGCCGCTTCCTCGCCCTGGTAGACGCGCGCGCGGCCCGCGAAGCGCAGTCCTTCCTTGCCGGTGATCTTGGCGACCGCGCCGGTTGGCGACAGGTTGCCGTGCAAGATGACCAGATGCGAGTCCTTCTTGATCGGGTTGTCGAAGGGACGAATGATGTTCTGGCCGGCCGGATAGTCGGCGACATTGGCGAGATTCTCCGCTAGTGTTTTGCCGGTGACGGTAAGCACGTCCCCGTGCAGCAGGCCAGCATCGAGCATGCGCTTCATCAGCGGCTGGATGCCGCCGATGGCGACCAGTTCGGACATCATGTACTTGCCGCTCGGACGCAGGTCGGCGAGCACCGGCGTGGTCTTGCCGAGCTCGGTGAAGTCATCCAGCGTCAGCTTCACCTCCACGGCGTGAGCCATGGCCAGCAAATGCAGCACGCCGTTGGTGGAACCGCCGAGCGCGATGATCACGCGGATCGCATTCTCGAAGGCCTTGCGGGTCATGATGTCACGCGGCTTGATGTCGCGTGCCAGCAGTTCCAGCACCTGCTGACCGGCACGGAAGCAGTCCGAGGCCTTGTCGGTCGAGATCGCGTCCTGCGCCGAGGAACCCGGCAGCGACATGCCCAGGGCTTCGATGGCCGAGGCCATGGTGTTGGCGGTATACATGCCGCCGCAGGAGCCCGGGCCCGGGATGGCGGTGTCCTCTATCTGCTTGACCTGGAGCAGGCTGAGTTCGCCTGCGGCGTGCCGGCCGACGGCCTCGAACACCGAGATGATGTCGGTGTGGCCGGCGCCGGGCCTGATGGTGCCCCCGTAGACGAAGATCGAGGGGCGGTTCAGGCGTGCCATGCCGATGAGGCAACCGGGCATGTTCTTGTCGCAACCACCCACGGCGATGAGGCCGTCGAAGCCTTCGCAGCCGGCCACGGCTTCGATGGAGTCGGCGATAACTTCACGCGACACCAGCGAATACTTCATGCCCTCGGTGCCATTGGCGATGCCGTCGGAGACGGTGATGGTGTTGAAGATAACGGCCTTGCCGCCCGCCGCGTTAGCACCCTTCTCGGCCTCTTGCGCGAGTTTGTCGATGTGCATGTTGCAGGGCGTGACATTGGCCCAGGTCGAGGCGATGCCAATCTGCGGCTTCTTGAAATCCTCGTCGGTGAAGCCCACGGCACGTAGCATGGCACGAGCGGGGGCGGCCTCGATGCCATCCACCACCTGGGAGGAATACGTGCGCATGTTGTCAGGGATGTCGGTCATCTCGATAACCTTTGTAGTGGCTTGCGCGAGCGCGCAGGCATTCCGCTTCGGGGCAACAATTGAGCTAGGGTTGTCTAGTTATAGGTCTTGCCAACACCCGAGTCAGTGTCAGTGTTGAATACGTCCTGCATCGTCACGCCCCCAGAGGTACTGTTTCAATGAATCGCGGCGCAGTGGTTCCTCCGGCGTGCTGTCGACGGTGCGGTCGACGAACCTCACCCGCCCAACCAGCAGCGCGGCCAGCCGCAGCACGAACAGCTAGGCCGCCGCGGCGATGACGATCATCACCTGCCCGAGTTCGAGGCCTGCAGGTAGAGCACGCAGGCGTATCACTAGCCGTGATCGACCCGTTGCGGTCCATGACGTCGCCAACGTCAATGTCTGCATCAGAAAGCGGTCTTCCGACACTGCCATGTGGTTGCGCGGTCTGTCTGTCCTCGCGGTCGCGAAACGTGGCGCAATCTCGATGGAGCCGAGACTCACCTATGGAGGCCGCGCCGGTATCAGTCACCAACGCGCGTTGAGTTGTCCATACTTAGACGTTGGTAAGCTGGCAAAGATAAAATCAAACTGAGGTACGGGCGCCCATGACGACTACTAGCTTGACGTTCGACGTCAAAACTGACGACTACCTTGTATGGCAGGGGCAGATGGTAATGTCCCGTTCAGAAGAGCCGTACTTTCGTCAGTTGTTCGAGCGCCTCGCAAGGGATCTAAGACCGACACGCGTCCTGGAGATAGGATTTGGTCTAGGAATCTCTGCGGATCTGATTCAACGCTACCTGCACCCTGCCGAGCACCACATCGTCGAGATCGACACAGGGATCTATGCAGACCTCGTGCAGTTTGCCAATGCACGACCAGGGGTCGTGCCGCGCCTAGGCGACTGGCGCAGCGCATCCCTGGCAGCCCCCTTCGACTTGCTGTTCTATGACCCGTTCGACTACTCCTCTGAGCCGCACGACGTGGTTAGTGAAGCGAGCTTGCTACGGCGGCTTGTAAGTGGCGAGGGCGCGCTTTGCCATCCGCACTTCGGCGATGGTCCCCCGCGAACCCTACCGGGCTTTCGGTCCGTTATCCTCGAGCGATTCTTGGTTCCTGAGATCGACATGGCGGACGGGACGCGATGTGGTCACGCTGCAGTTGTGCTCTGCTATCCGGACAGATGAAATCAACCCTTGCGCAGGAGTTCGGCGAGTGGCCCCTCTTCTTCGCCGGCCAGCTTCAGCATCAACCCCAGCAAACGGCCTGGCGACATGCCGGCTGACGTCCTGCGAATCACTTCTGCCAGCGCAGCGAGCTCAACCCGCACGCTGACTTCAGCGTGGTAGATGGCAGGCAGTAGACCAAATAGAGCCAGCTGGTGCCTTTGTCGCGATCGCACAAGACGGCACAACGTTGTCCAGGTATGTGGGGAACGCAAGAAGCGTTCTGCTTCACTTGGTGCCCCCCAGGCCTCCACCCATCTGGTCTGCCGGGGAAAGCCTGAGCAGGCGAAATAGCCGGGAGCGTGCGTCCTAAGCCGCCGACGCGATGGGAGGGCCTGGGCACTCTCCACCCTGTCACGCCAAACCTTTCCTCTGCTCTTGGCACGCATGAATAGCCGTGTCGTCTCGGCTAAGACCAGTTCGCCTTGGTCATCGTGCTCATCCTTGTGCTCGCCCCACGCACGGTAATCAGCGAGCAAGAATGCGCAAACCTTGTCGTCCACCACGACTTGTCTCTCTGCTGGGGCGAACCAACGCTCCATGTCAGTATCGACTTCCCGGCAGAGCTGACCGAATGCAGGAAACTCGAGGTTGAACTCGCGGCTGGTGACGGCACTCGCTTCCAGAAGCCGCCCGCGACCGCCAAAGTTAGCGTCGACCATAGTTTTGGCGTAGCCAGGCAAATAGATCGTGTCGGCGTCGGCTTGGAGGACCAGCACATCTTCTTCGGACACCTGCTCACGGTGAGCGACGGCAAGGACGGCGGCCATGCCTGCCCGTCTGGCAGCGACATAGCCGCGCCTGTGCTCGTGAGTGATCAAGACATGCCCAGGCGGGGATGCTCGCTGGATCGCAGACATCACCTTAACCGTTCCGTCGCTTGAGCCGTTGTCCACGAGAACCAGTCGTCCGAGTGGCTCCAGCCCATGTCCAAATCCCAGCGACGCGCATGTCGCCGCGATGCAGTCCTCTTCGTTCAGGCAAGGAATAACGGTGAATGTCTCCATGGCCGAATTGCTCAGGTGGGGAGGTCCGTCCGCGGTCTTACCCAGCGAAGGATGAGCTGCGTGAATCCTGTGGGGGTGGCATCCACGAATCCAGCCGCCTCCGCAGCGCGCCGCGAAGCGACGTTTGACCGACGCATATGGGCGTATATGGTGTCGTGGGCGCTCAGCTGACAGGCCTTCATGTAGCCAACGCGGCCTATGCCACGTCCCTGGCTCTTGATGTTCAGGTAGATCTGCAGTGACGCATGACGGCCGATCGGCGGCTCATCGATGACGTTTATGTAGACCTCGCCTGCCCGGACACCACCGACATCAATGCGCCACTTCTCGCCGCCCAGGCCTTTGCCTTTTCCAGACGTTCCGGCGACCGCGACCAGATCCACTTCGCTGGCGGAGACCTTCGTCTCGGCTGTCCGCGGCTTCATGGGCTGCGGCTTAGGTGTCTCCCTAGCCGGTCGCCTGCGTTTGGCGGCACTGGCACTGTGGGCTGTCACAGGAGTCGCGCCAGCCCGGCTCGCAAATGCCGGCCAACAGGTTGCCAGAACTCTGCCGGGAAGAACCCGGGAGAGTACGCAATGGACACATCCTCGATGATCGCTTTCGATGCCGCCAAAGCATCGATGACATCATCGACTTTCGATAGCATCGTCGGCAGGTCCGGGTCGAGTCGGTTGTCGCGCTGGGGCCAAGCCGAATCGCCGTCATAGCGATTATTGAAATAGTCCATATCAATGTGAACAAGCGCTGGACGGCCCTCGATGTCGTCCGACCACCTCGCCGTATCACTAGTCCCCAGATATTCCTCCTTACCGGCCGCTCCCTCGACGAGCTCAATAGCAATCCGCTCGGCGTCCGGATCTAGCAGGGTGTCAGGGGCAAGGTTGAGCATGAGCTTTCGCCGCACGTCGGCCTGCATCTTCGGCGGTTGACAGAGATGCTGCACGGTCGCTCGCGGGCAGTGCCATAGAAATGGCGTCATGAAACTGCCCATGCCTATGGCGCCGCTTTCGATGGCCCGCTGCACCGTCACTGGATCCGTCAACCGGACTTCCTCGTTGGTAATGGCGTCAACCAGCGCGCCGTTGGCCAAGTACAGCCGTGGCGATCCCAGATCACGGTGATCGTCCACGTGCAGGATGACGACTTGCTCGGTTGTGCTAGACGGAACTCGAGTCAACCATTCACACCAACTCAGAAGCGTCCATGTGTCGTAGAGCGAGGTCATGATACGGCCCTCTCGCCGGTGTGCCGACCACATGGACCCCAACGAGACCCCTCGTCCCCACCAGCGCAGGCCGACGTCCAAGGCGGGATCGACATGCCGCTCCGCCTCGTCGGGCCAACTCAGGTGAAGATGGATGTCGCCGGCAGACTCGGTCGCGACCGCATCCTTGTCGCAGAAGTAGTCACGTAGAAAGCCATGCCAGAGGGCCGAATCTTGCGGGAATCGACCTCTGGGTACGCGCACGCTCTACTCCCGTGCAGCGGCTTCCAACACAGCTGCCAACGAGCGGCCCGTAGCTGTCAGAGGGCATCTGGCCAGTGTAAGGAACGCTTCGCTCAAACGGGCATCGGTATCCATCAGCTGATTCTCGGCACGCGTGTTCAGCCGGTCCAGGTTCAACGAGCGAACGTGCTTCCAGAAACGGCGTAGCTCGACAAACACGAAAACGGCATGGAAGAGTCCTGACGGCGGTCGCAGGTCTTGGCGCCAGGGCGAGACCACCTTGCACGTTGTCGGCTCGACCACAGGCGCAAGCCGCTCCAGCAGATAGAGCTTCTGATGGCGGTACTCATGGAGGAGGGAGTCCGCCAAGTCGTAGGCATCTATCAGCCTGTCCCGCTGCATCACCGAGACATAGAGCGCGCCAGGTACCGCGTTGTCGCTGAAGGATACGATCTTGTCCGGATCAGCGGCTGGGTCCCTGATGAACTGGACCGCCCGGCAGATCCTTTTCAGCTCTTTTACGATGGCCGGACGCCATGCATGCAGGATACTAAGCGCTTCGTACAGCAGCGGCTCTGCAGCAGGCAGGACTTCCTGGTCCTCGAAATGGATAGCGTTGCCAAAGGGGCGGCGCAGCCAGGCATCGTTCGCGTGGACTTCAGGCGACTCCTCAGGCGAACCGTGTAGCCGGGCGAACATCCATTGTGCATATCTCGCGTCCCGGTGAAGCACACTTCCATCAACGGCACTCACTGGGCGGCCAGCTTCGATCGCCAGCATGGCGTTGCTCCATGCGATCGCGCCAGGCCTCTGTGCGAGGAGATCAATGGCGGACGTCGAATCAAGCAACGCTCTTGCCGCCTCAGACTCCCTGGAGCCGCTGCAGGAGCCCTGGAGCCAAAGCAGCGCTCGTCGCAGTCCAGCGGACTGGTCCGAGATCGCACTGGCCCAGAGGCTGGCAACGGCCTCCGTGGAGGTTTCAGCGTGCTCGAACTCACCTAGGTCGCGGCCGTAGTGCCCCGTGGTGGCGGAGGGCTTCGCCAGCTCGAGCGACTCGGTAATACGCGCCTGCGCATGACGAATCAGCGTGCGCATCTCCTTGCAGTAGACCGTCGGGTTATTGAAACCGTTCACTCCATACCGGTGCGGGACGGAACCGCCACCGCACACATCGACAACGTCGCAACTGTGGCAAATGGCGCACAAGCCGTCCTTCTTCAGCAGTGCGCGATGGGCGGCCAGAGCAGGCGAGGCCGCAACATCTGAAATGGGCGTGTCCCTCACGCTGCCGCCCAGCCGAGTCGCGCCCTGCGCCACCACCTTGAGCACGTCCAGGTCATGGTAGGTGCCGTCAGTTTCGACCGTGATGAGGCTCACATCGCCGAAGCCAAACGCATCAGTCTGCGAAGGCATACCCGCCACGGCGTCAAGAAGCGCCTCAAAGGTGCGGACCTGCAGACTTGAGTGTTCATCGAACCAGAGATCAAAGGCCTCGACGAGCCATTTCTCATAGACATCCGGCTGTTCGAGCCGCCCCGGCGGCAGGCGCAGGTGATGCGCGTCCGGCAACAGGAAGTCCAGCCGCGGCACCTGCTGCTCGTCGAAGAACTCCAGCAACTGGCGCGGAGGCGTCCGAGGGTCGATGACTGCAATTACTCCGGCGAACACGTCCGGCGCGCTTCGCAACAGCCGCAAGGCCCGATAGGTCTGCTCGAAACTTGACCGGCCACGACGAGACGTCCGATGCAGATCGTTCGCCTCCTTAGGGCCATCCAGGCTCAACGAAATGCCGATGTTGGCGCCCGAGAGCTGATCTATTGCCTCTCGCGTGAGCAAAAGGCCATTGGTCTGCATGCCGATGTCCAATTGCACGCCAGCCCCTACCGCTTCGCGAAGCTGAGCCGCGAAAGCCACGAGTTCAGCGCAACCCATGAGCAGGGGTTCGCCACCATGGAAGACAACGACGGAACGTCGTATTCCGGCGTGCCCGAGGTATGACGCCAGCTTCGACGCAAACGCCTCACGATTTTCGGACGAAAGCAGTCGAGGCATCGACCGCCAGCTCTGATCCGCATGGTGGTAGATGTAGCAGTAGTCGCAATCCAGGTTACACCTGGATGCGACCTTGACAAGGAACGAGGTGAGTTGAACCTCGTCAGCCAGAACAGCCACTATGAGCGGTTGTGGCGGTGGTGCATCCGGTCGTAGCTCGTGATGACCTCACTGGCGTCCGCGCTCTTCAAGATCCGGGTCTGGAGGCGCTGCATGACAGGATTGGTGTGCGTGCCACGGGCGATCGCGTCACGCACATCGCTTTTCTGGTCGATATCCTCGTATTGCGGTTGCTGCATCGTGCTCGAAGTCATGCGTCAGCCCTCCTTGATGGGGTGATGTTAGACGGTGTAACTGCCTCGCGCAATGTCTTAGCTAATGATTCCAAACGCTTCAAAATGAGCGTCAATCAGTGGTCGAGGTCGGCCCTAGAGCATGAGCCGAACCTGAAAGAGCCGGAACGATTGCCTCTCGTTGGTTCGTAATGTCTTCTTGACAAGCGTGCCCCCCTCTCGAGTCCGCTTTCAGTCTGAAGTAGCCCCTCGAATGTCAGCATTGAATCGAGTCACCCCTCTTTCTGAGCTAGCCGGCGCCAGTGTGAGCGTTGTTGTCTTGCTTTACGGTTTCTCGCTACTTTCATCGTGAATTCATCCTGATTTCAGTGTGAACTCATCATGAGATGAGCCAAGCTGACACCGCCCGGCCATCCGCCGGTAAGGGTCGCCGCGCGCCCGTCGGCAAGACGCACACCGCGGCGTCCAGGTGAAAGCTTTTGTGAGTCATCGCGCCGGCACGTCCAGGGCGCCGAACGGCGCCTCCGGTGGCGTCTCGCGACGCAGGAGAAACGCATAGCGCAGTGCCTTGGCGTCGGCGAGTGCATGATGCGCCGAGAGGCCGTACCGCAATATGTAGTCCTGCTTGTACTCTGCAAACTTCGGGCTCCACTGCACCATCAACATTTTGTCGACCAGTTTATCCGGCCAACCGCCATTATCGATCATCAAGCCGCGCAGCAGATCCCAGTCGTAATCGGAGTCGCACACGATTTGCCCTAGCTCGGGTAGCTTGTCGGCCCACGCGCGGATCCGCGCCGCGGCCGCAGCGGGCGCCTCCCATCCGTAGCGGCGATCGAGGAGCGGCACGACTTCGCTCAGCACGAACTCGCTCGCATGCGAATACCAGGTCTCGCCATCGAGTTCCGTATATAGCCAGCAGTATTGATCTTCCGCGACCAGCGCGAGCGAGATCAGCCGCGGCTCGTCGAAGTCCGTGAACTCGGTCCCGAAGGTTTCGATGCCAGTGCATGGCGCGGCGCTTGGCTCGATCAGGCCAATCTCGCTCTCGCCGGCAAGCGCCCCGCGGAGCACCTGGACACGAACGAAGGGGGCCAGATCGTGCAGCGACTGCTCGCGCAGATGGAGAGCGGAGCCTACGCGTGATCGCGGCGCACTAGACCGACAACGAGGCGGCGCTGGAACTCGAACGCGTCGCCCCGATACGGATTCTGTGCAAAATCGACCCGGTCTTGCGCAACCATCTGCTCACTCGCGAGCGAGTCATACCCGAACACTCGTAACAACGCGCACCTCTCGTCTGGCGGCATCTCGCAGTATCCGCGCGGATTGCAAATCACGCGCACGCCTTGGGCGACGAAATCCATGCCTTCGTGCAGATGCCCGTGTACCCACAGCGCGATTCGATCCGCATGTCGACGCAGTAGCCGGCTATCCTCGCTCGCGTAGCAACCGATCCGGGTCGCGGTATCGCGATCGCTGACCCGGCCGAAAATTTTTGATCGCGGCTTAAAATGCCGCGGATCCAGGTAGTCCAGTTCACGCGCGCTCTTGAACCGGCGCAGTGACTCATACGTCGGCGAGTGATGAGTGACGACGACGGTCGGGCCGTCGAACGACGACATGAGTTTTCGTCCCAGCCAGCGCACGGCGTCGGCATGCTCAAGCATCGATGTCTCGTGCACAAAGAGGCCACTCCGCGCGATCGACGCGTAAGCTCGCTCGCATTTTTCGTCACCCGGCTGGTAGCCGCCGGCGCGCGACAGCAGCTTACGCACACGGGACTCATTTTTCGCGAGCCATGCCGCGATTCGGATGCGTTGATAGTCGCGTGTCTTGGCTTTACCACGGAGCCAGCGGTTGCCGCGGCCGATGTCGGACCAGTAGGTGCAGCCTAAAAACCGCAAGCCCTGGACCACGACGTCTTCGCGCTCGAGGACGTGCACCTGGGTACCGGCCGCAAGCCGCTTGGCCTCGGCCAGAGCCTCGCCGAGGTCGGTCTCCCAGTGCTCATGATTCCCCATGATGTAGACGACCGGCTTGCCGGTCGCGATCAGCCACGGCACCGACAACGCAGGCGGCCCGATGTCGCCGGCTGCGATCAGGATGTCGTACTCGAGATCTGCGGGGATCTCGTAGGGTCCCGTTTCGAGGTGCAGATCGCTGAGGATATGAAGTCGCGGTGTTTTCATGTGGAACTCATCCTGATTTCAGCGTGAACTGATCGTGATATGAGTCGCCAAGCTGACACCGCCCGGCCATTGGCCGGCAAGGGTTGCCGCGCGCCCGTCGGCAAGCCTTTTGAGGTGCTCACGCCGGCACATCGGCGGCGCCGAACGGCGCCTCCGGTGGCGTCTCGCGGCGCAAGAGATACGCGTAGCGCAGCGCCCTGGCGTCGCTGAGCGCGTTGTGAGCGCTGAGCCCATACCTCAAAAAGTAGTCCTGCTTATAGTCGTGCAGGCGGGGCGTCCATTGCGCCATCATGTAGCGATCATGGAGATTGTCCGGCCATCCGCCGTTGTCGATCATCAGCCGGCGCAGCAGATCCCAGTCGTAATCGGAGTCGCACACGATTTGCCCCGGCTCCGGGAGCCTGTCGCACCAGGCACGGATGCGCTCGGCGGCCGCGGCCGGCGCCTCCCATCCGTAGCGGCGCTCGAGCAGCGGGACGACTTCGGCCAAAACGAACTCGCTCGCATGCCGATACCAGGACTCGCCCTCGAGTTCCGTGTAGATCCATCGATATTCGTCCTCGGCGACGAGTGCGAGCGAGATCAGCCGCGGATTGTCGAAGTCAGTGAACTCGCTATCGACGAAGATCAGCACGGCGGCCGTTCTCCGACGCGCGCCGAAAACGCCTCAGCCATCCGAAAACACCCCGCATGCCGGCGATCGCCGCCGGTCCACCGATACGCGAGCGTTTCCGTCTCGATGACGGCCTGGATCACGACCTCGGGTGCCCCCCGGCGAACGGAGGCGCTGATCGCGCGTTCGAGCTCCTCCGCGATCGGGATCCAGTCGGGATTGCGAACGGCCGGCAGACGTCGGCTTTCCGGCGGCGGGTCATGGCGCCACCAGGTATGCGCGCTGCAATCCATCGTTCCGCATTGCTGACACACGCGCGCGGACAGATGTTCGGCCATCCAGATCAGGCCGTCCAGGTACCTGTCGTCGTCACCGCCGCCGTAGTAGTTGTACGACAGCTCGCCGTGTTTTTCCTTGACGTCCGTTGCCTTGACTCCACGGTCGTCGGGCCGCTCGGCAACGTAGCGAGCAATCTCGGCCGACAGGGTGTCGACGAGGACGTACCAACCCGGCGCGGTATCGAAGCCGAAGGAAGCGCCGTAGATGCCCGGGTAGCGGCTGCACAACAGGGCGTCTAGTTTTGGATCCATCTCAGACCTCCACGATCAGCCGCGGCCGGAAACCAACATACGTCTCGCCCGGGTAGCCGCGTGGGTTTGCGACAATCCGTGTCGCACCGATGTGGTAGTCGCAGGCTACGTGCGAATGCCCATGGATCCACGCCGCAGGCTGGAACTCCTCGATTAGCGGCTCGAGATTGCTCGCGTAGGCGGCCGATACGAGATCATCACAAAAGCGCGGCGCGATCGAGTGGATCGACGGCGCATGATGCGTAACGACGACGGTCGGGCCGTCATGCGGCTTGGCCAGTTCGCGGGTGAGCCAGTCGCGCGCGCGCTCATGAAAACGCAGCGTGTCCCGGGGTGCGAGCTTGACCTTGGTCGGGCCGTCCTTGGCAACGATGATCTTGGCGTAGTCAGCCATAGTCTCCTCAGCTACGGCCATCGCCTCGGCCTGTCGATCGCCGCCAAAAAGGCAGAAATCCGTCCAGAGCGTGCAACCGAGAAAGCGCACTCCGTCGATCTCGGTACTGCTTTTTTCGAGGTAGAACGACCCGACGCGCTCGGCTTCCGCGCCCAAGCCCTGCAACT
This sequence comes from Azoarcus sp. CIB, assembly GCF_001190925.1. Lineage (NCBI taxonomy): Bacteria > Pseudomonadati > Pseudomonadota > Betaproteobacteria > Rhodocyclales > Zoogloeaceae > Azoarcus > Azoarcus sp. CIB. The sequence goes on along the minus strand of NZ_CP011072.1, from coordinate 1,588,000 downwards.
GGCGCACTGTCGCGGGCATGTTCTGGCCGTAGAACTCGTGGTTGCCCGCGACGTAGATCATCCAGCGGTCCATCCACCCCCGATATAGCGAGAACCCCCTCGTGCCGACGTGAATATCTCCGGCCAGAACGAGGACGTCATAATCGATATCGGGCGGCATCCACCGCTCGCCGAATTCCAGATGGATGTCGGAGGCGACAAGGATCTTCATCGCAGCACCTCGCGCAGCGCAGCCCGCAACCGGCGCTCCTCGTCGTCACGGAAGCCGTCGGCGCACAGGATGAGGTTCGGGCAGCCCCGCGGAAACACGGTCTCGTCGTCATCCAGCGCAACCCAGGGGCGGTGGAGTTGCCGCGTCGCCTTGAGGTACTTGACGATCTCCCAAAATCGCACAGGCTCCGGCTCGTAATCGAGCGGATACCGCGCCCGCAGAGGGCGCTGGATGACAGGCGTACGGCCGACGACGCGCCGGCGTAGCGATTCTGGCACCTCGTCATCCCATTCGGCAGCCGAGATCGTGCGCCAGGACGAGGACACGACAAGCTCGACATGCGGATGCTCGACGAGGACGGCTTCGAGCCGCGGCCAATCAATAAATTGGTCGCCAGGACGCACGAAATGTGGATGACAGACGCCGTCAAAATCGAGAAAAACGATCATCGCCCGCCTCCATGCGCCACAACCGGCGTCGGTTGCAGAATGCCCGCCAAAGCCGCGGCCTCGAGCGGCACGGCACCCGCTGAGCGACAAGCAGGACACGCCACCTCGACGCCGCGAGCCAGTACGAGCTCACCCGGTTGGCCACAGGTCTCACACATGTATACAGAGGCCGCTTCGCAGGCCTCGAGCAGCGCAACCGTCGTCGCATCGCCGCCGACGGCACGGATCCGCAGCTTGCCGAATTTTTGTTTGACCTCGCGGATTTGCACCGCCGGCGTGCCGGCCGCAACCAGACTGTCCAGGTAGCGACACAAGGACGACAACAGGCCATGCCAGCCATCGCGGCAGCTGATCCTGGCATCAGGGGCGAAGAGCGCAGGATGCGCCGCGCGCAGCTCGCGTACGAGTTCGTCTCTCATGCCGGCACCTCGTCGCGCGGCTTGCCGGTGATGGAATCGACCCGCAGGGAGTACATCGACAGCAGCTGGATCCAGGCCGCGACACGGTCGCCGCCACCGTGCGAGGCAAACAGCAACGTATCATCGCCCTCCATCACGCGATCGACAACGACCGGATCGAGGCCGTTGCGCTGGATGTCGTTCTCTACGCAGGCCTCGAGGGCTTGAGCGAGATGACGCCAGCCAGGCGCTGCAATCGGTGGCATCACAAAGGCGCGCGGTTCGGCAATCCTGACCACAGGCGGCGCCTTGCCGCCGTGCGCTACGCATCGAGTGCGATACCAATCGGCGTCGGCTGCCAGGTAGCCCGGCGCTCCGCACTCTTCGCAGATGACGCCCGAGAGGTAGTCCGAGAACCAAATGAGGTCGTGGATCCAGTCGTCGCCGCCGGCGACGTAATAGCGGAGCGAGCCGAACTTTTCCTTCACCTGCTGGACAACGGGAGCCGACGTATTGGTCTCGGAGGCGTGACGCCGGATCTCGGCGCACAAGGCATCGATAAGCGTGCACCAGCCGTCGCCGCACGAGAAGCCCCAGCACATCGCTGTCGTTCGCATGTCGCCATGGCGATCGGCAAAGAGGTCGGGATACCGTCGGCACAGGAGATCATCGAGATCCTTGCGCACGTCAGCCCCCTTGCTCGCCTTCGTCCACGACGAGCCCCAGCTCGAGCGGCCAGGCCTCGCCGCGCTCAGCCGCAGCCAGGAGTTCATCGGGCGCGTACGCGTGCAAGACCTCGTCGACCGCGGCGACGAACTCATCACGAGTGATGTAGACCTCCGTCGGCGAGCCATAGCGCAGCGTCGCGCGATACATCGCCGTACCGATCTCCTCGCGGTCGGTCAGCAGACGGGGCGCGGCCTCCGGCGTCGGGCGGTAGATGATCGCGGGGATGGGGGTGGTCGCAGATAGGGTGAGCATGATTGCGTCTCCTGGAACATGGCTTCAGCATCGCACTGTATGTAAACACATCTCAACCACTTCCAGACGCCGATCGTGAATAAATTGGCTGTGCACGGAACGCCGCACCTCCCGCGCTCTCGTCGCCAGTGATCCTCGCGGACTCCCATTCGGCATCCAACCAACATCCGTCGCCGTTGACGCACATCACGAACGGCCCTTCAGTGCGATCGATGAAGTCGATTCCGGTGGGCTTAACGAAGGCGCGAACCACATGAAGCCCTTCAATGTATCGACCTCCTCATCACATTCCCCTCGTAACGATTTCGTGCCAGCCAATGAAGCCCAAAGCGCACCCTTATTGTGTGCCACCGTTTTGTGTGTAGTCAAGTAAGGCAACGCCCGTGAGACTTCGGGGGTATATAACGTACAAAATTCACCATGAATCGTCTCGAAGCCCTTAGCTGCGCCATCCGCGAGGCAAGGTTGGCGGCAGGTTTGTCGCAGGAACGTCTCGCTGAGGTAGCCCACGTGCACCGGAATCTGGTCGGACTGCTAGAGCGCAACGAGCGCAATCCGACGGTCGGCTCGCTGCTCGCAATTGCCGACGGCCTGGGCGTCCCGGCCTCCAAGCTGCTCGCACGCGCAGAAGTACTGGCGGAAGACTCCCGCCGCATGGACGAGGCTTGACCGCTTAGTGGGAAATCATCGCGTCTAGCAGCTTCAGAGAACGGCTCTTGTTGCGGCGCCGATCACTTCCATGCCGGTCTCGCGCGCCCAACATGCCTGTGCGACTCATCGCTGGTAAGCACCCGGCGAACACACCTTCTCCCGCCCGCTTAGCCCATTGAAGATCGTGTCCACGAACGTTCGATCGCGGACACTATGAATTTAGTCATCTCGCGTCGAGGCCGGCGCACCAACAGCGAAGCATTCAAGCAATCGGTGATTTCAGCCTGTCGTGAGCCGGGCGTCTCGGTGGCAGGTATTGCGTTGGCCAGCGGCGTGAACGCAAACCAGGTCCATCGCTGGATGCGCGAGCGAGACATCGCGCCCCCGAGGCGTCACACGCCGGCCGCCGTTGAGATTGCGGGACGAGTCGAGTGCAAGGCGCAAATTAAACCAACCCGCGTCCGCAAAACCCGGCGCGATTCAATGGTGATCACGACGATTTCCTCGACGGAATTGGATTTTCAATCCAATTCGAATTGCCGAAGTGCTCGTTCGTGTTCGCCGCGAGGCCCCCTTCTGCGGCGGGGCTCACGCCGTCACCTCCGTGTCGGTCAATCTCGCGATTCTCAGTAGGTTGTAGGCCGTTCCCGATATGAAGGCCGCCATCTGCGTTCTTGCCTGCCCTACGAATCTTGTCTTGCGCATTCCCCCAACCGTCTTCAACCAACCGAAGATTTCCTCCACGCGTTTTCGTTTTGGGGCGCGACAATCATCTTGGCCGGCCAAGATGAATGTCGTTTGACCGGCCATGCTGATTGACGCCGTCTATCGTTTTTCGCTGGCTGATTCGATAGCCCTTGGTACTGGTCGTGCGGCCATCGAGACCCGGCGTCTTGCGTTCGCCAATTCTCGCGATATGGGGGCGAATGCGATGTTCGCGCACGTGCGCGGATGGGGCGACGAAATCCTTCACGTGATAGCCCTTGTCGGCACCCAACGTCTTGGGGTGAATGCGACGCCGACGGGATCGCGTGAGCAGCGATCGGGCGGCCCGGTGTTCGGCCTGTGTCGATTGGGTGATGAGAATATCCACGCACAACCCGTTGCGATTTTCCATGAGGACATGTCCGCCGTAGCTGAGCTTGGCGGGCTGGCCGTTGCCCTTTCTCATGAGGCGGGAGTCCGGATCGGTCGTGCTCTGATGAGTGGCGTTCGAGCGCTTTTCACTCTGAAAACGACCATTCCGGTGCTGTCTCCCCCGTCCTAGGGCGGCTCGCTATCCTTGCGTTTGAAACTCCTGAACGAGGCCCAGGCCTCGATCAACGTGCCATCGACGGTGAAATGATCGGACGACAGCAATTGCTCTCGCCGCACAAGGCTCACCACCTCATCGAAAAACCGGCGGGCGATATCGGTATCGACCAAGCGCTCGCGCAGGGGACTGAAATTCGTTTGATCCAGCCCAGCGCTTTCGAGGTCCATATCGAAGAACCAGCGAAAGAAAATATTGTAGTCGAGCAGCTCGCAGAACTGCCGGTCGGAGCGGACTGAATACAGCGCAATCAGCAACTGCCCCTTCAACAGCCGCTCCGGGGCAATCGATGGCCACCCAACCTTCGAATACAGCGCATCCAGCTCACCAGAAATTGCGCCCAATGGGCTCCTCGGTATACCTCGACTTTTTACGGTCGTCGCCCCTAAGCACCGCCTGCACTTGCACCCTTCCACATGGCATCAACGACGCGATCGTATGCCTGGCTAGTGTACACGCGCCCCTGCAGCTGGGCGTCGGGCATGTTCCTCGGACTAATCGATATCCGCCGTGAGTTCTTGAGCCGGAAGAGATCTGTGCCTGCCAGCTGGGCCAGTTCGGGCACGAGGCCGAGCCATTCGGGATATTTGCGTGCGACTAGGAAGATCGCACGGCGCTCGATCATCTGAAGCACGACATCCCGCGTGTACTGCTGAGAGGGCAAGCGAATGTGCGCGTGCCCGAAAGTCTCGGAACAATAAGGAAAGAGCTCCACCGAGCACAAGCCGCGCGCCACCTGCTTTGGGCTAAGGTCTTTAAGCAGCCGGCTGAGGACGGGTGTCCACCATTTTCCGCCGAGCTTGGCACCCAGGTGATCGTGGTCCTCATCTTCGAGGTTGGTTCGCCGATCAGCCTCGGTCCACGGAGGTTCCGGCAATCCGAGACTTGGATTTCCTTGCAACAGCACGACCGGCGCATTCACCGGACCCAGCCGGGGTTCCGGCAGGAGGCTGAGCTTCACCCAATGCTCGTGCCCGTGCCCATGCCGGTGGCTCACTCTGGCATTGTGGACCGCGATATAGAGTTGATCATCGGCCAAGACATACGGCGCGCTCGCCGGCAATTTCTTCCAAGGGTTGTTCATCATTTTCCTCAAGCCAATGCCTTTGTCCTGATGTGAACATAATAGCGCGTTGTCCTGCGTGAGGGACCTACGCCCCGAAGCGTCGAACTCGGCGCCTTCCTTGACACAGATCCGACGCTGAATGGCGAACAGCGGCTTTATTGACAACGCGGACCACCTCGCGCTCACTGCGCGGAGGCGGCTTCCCGCTCATCGAGGTGGAAGGCAGCGCAATGCCACAGGTGCCTGCTCCGCGACTTTCCGCCGTCGCACGCGTTACTGGTCGCAGTGGCTCGCTACGCTACATGCCGCTCACGCGGGAGCTGACCGACGCCATTCGCCGCTCCCTTCAACTTCAAATGGCGCAAGCCAAGCTGAACCAGGATTGTCAACGTTGCCGTAACTGCCCCGAGAAGGGCCGTTGTGCCATCAATCCCCAGTCAATTGTCCCTTTGGGGACAGTTACGGCCAATCAAACGGGCCTCCTGGGGCGCGACAATCATCTTGGCCGGTCGTGGTGAGGAGTCGAAGGCGGCGTAGCCGCCGAAGACGACGAGCCACCGGCGGCGGCGCTCGGACGCGGTGCAGGATTGCGGGGACAAGTCTCACTAAGAGGCGACCCCATGCCAGGAACCCGAATCACCGACCAGCAGGTGTGCCTCTACATGAACCTCCGCCAGAACAAGTCTCAGGCGCTCGCCGCGGCCAAGGCGAGCGTCGCAGCCAATACTCGCCACAAGTGGATCTTCACGCTACACCCTGAATCGATCCCCCTGCCGCCCAACGCCGCTTGGCCCCTGGCTGCACGGTCACGGACACGGCCTTCATCGAGGATTCCCAGGCGCTCGCGGACCTCCCGCCCGAGGATTCGATCCTCCTCTCGGACGGCCAGCTCACGCGGGTGATCGAACGGGACTGAGCGGCGCACGCCCTATACCGAGCAGGACATCCGTCCGTCGGCTACGCATTCCGTGCACTCGAACGGAGCTACTCGATAAGGTCACATCCATGAGCGATTGGTATCCGCGCGCTGTCAGCGATCCTCTCGGGTGTGCCACAGCCTCAGCATGTAGATCGTCGATTCCTGAATCTCATAGCGCATCTCGTAATGCCCCACGAGAATCCGCCGCACCTCGCGCGGCTCAAATTCATCGAGCCGTTCGCCGATACGTGGGTTCAGCAGCAAACTTAATGGCGCAGCCGTGAGCGCCTGTATCGTGCGCGCAGCGGCAGGCTTATTTACCGGGGCGAGAAATTCGTACAGACGCGCCAAGTCGGAGAGCGCCTTGCCGGTCCACTTCAGTTCCATCAGCGCGGCACCGGGAATGGTGTATCGGTGCCGAGACTGTCGGCCCATGCCTGCACAGCCTGATGGTCAATGACCCGACCGGCGTCCACGTCGGCAAGCGCCTCGCGGGTCAGGCGGCTGCGCTCTTCCTCTTGGTCGATCCAGGCCGACAGCGCCTGCTTCATGATCCAGCCGCGCGATCGTTCAAGTCGGGCAGCCATCTGATCGACTTTTTCCGCCAACGGAAGGGGGATATGTGCGGTCAGCACTTTGGTTTCGGTCGGTGCCATTTGAACTCTCCAGCGTCTGCGGAATTACACGATTCATCAAAAACTTTCCGGAGCCAGCACCCCGGTTATCCCGGCTCGGGGAGGACGCCCCGCCGCCGTCACGGCGTCGTTGTGTTCCCAGCCACGACAAGTTGCGGCCGCTCTTCAACAGCCTACTTCTCGCAGCGATTCAATTTTAATCATAGTGATTGCATCTGAATCAATCAAGTGAGGGGTCGGTGTGACCGACGACGGGCAACTGTTCCTCGAGTGTCCCGACCTGCCACTGACGCAGGCGATCGACGGTGGCCGAGGCGAGCAGGCGGTTGCCGGGGAAGGCCTGATCCCACTCGGTGAAGTCGAGATTGCTGGTGACGACGGTGGCAGCCTGCTCGTAACGCTCGGCGATCAGGTCGTGCAGATCTTCGTCGGCGGGCGAGCGCAGCGGTTTCAGCCCGAAGTCGTCGAGTCATGTTGTGCACATTAATCGACGAGCTCGGCTATTTGCCCTTCCCCCAGTCGGGCGGGGCCTTGCTATTCCACCTGCTCTCGAAGCTCTACGAGCACACCAGCGTGATGATCACGAGGAATCTCAACTTCGGCGCATGGGCGACCGTGTTCGGCGACGCGAAGATGACCACGGCGCTGCTCGACTAGGTCACGCACCACTGTCACATCGTCGAGACCGGCAACGAGTACTACCGTTTCCGCCAAAGCACGGCCGATGCGAAGTCACGCATCGCGGCGCGCGAGCAGAGCGAACGCGGAAAGATCGCCGTGACGGAGGACGAACCCTTCTGAACGGTCGCCGCGCAGAGGGAACCCGCTGCGGGCTACACCCTGCGCGGGTTCCTCTGCGCACTCCGATTGACCGATCCGCGGAACCGGAATCCGACCCGTTGGGCTACACTGGAAAGCAGTCCGCGCGATGACGCGTGGCTAAAGCCCCCGGGTAAAATTCAACGCGCACGGCAGGGTAGCTTTGGATGCGCGCCCACACCAGGGCGTCGCGCTCCGACTGATGGAGCCTGAGGGGCAGCGAGCGCCTAGCCCGTCCCCACGCCCCTCGCATCGTGCCGGAATGTTGAGACTCCGGAATCTCGGACCCGAAAGCGGTGCCCGCATCGGGCAGTCGTTCGATGCACAGGGGTATTCAGGACAGTACAATGTCCTGAAACGCACACCCTTCCGAGCCCACCGTGTCCAAGACCTGCCTGAAATGCACTTACACTCGTCAGCCGAGCGATACGTCTCCTGACTACGAGTGCCCGAAGTGTGGGGCCATCTACGCCAAGGTCGAAGCGGTGATCGCCGCCAAAATCGCATCAGCGGAGCTGGCAAAGAAGGCGGAGGTGGCCCGCAAACTGCGCGAGGGCGAAGAGAGGGTGGCTGCGTTGCGAGCGAGCAAACGTCCGCTTGCCGTTCTGAAAAGAGGGGCGATCGCTGCGATCGTAGGCGTTGCGGCGATTGTCGCGTTCAAAACCGAAGACTCTGCACCGCCGCCCAGCACTCCCCAAGCCACGGCCGAGGAAGCCGCGTCGAAGTCGCGGGACGAACCCTCAACGTCGCAGCGCGCCTCCCTGTCACCGGGAGATCCCGAGGCCCGCTGCTACGACTCCGGAATGCGCATCGCCGCCACCTACCTCGCGAACTTCAAAGGAGCGGCAGAAGCCGGTCTCACCGCCAGCGAAATGATGGAGATGGGCTGCAAGCGCGAGAGCACGCCGTCCTGCCGTAACCAGTGTGAGGTGGGCTTCAAGGCCGAAGTCCGTCGGCGGATGAGGAACTGACCTCACCGCCGGCCGGGCAAGTCATCTCTGGCACGTCTTCCACCGCGTCCTGCGGTGGCGCTTCCACGAGCGATCTTCGCGACTCGCCACGCGGAAGTCGTCCCAGTTGTTCGGCAGGTTGCGGGCGTTGCGCTCGGCCCGCGCTGCCACCTCGCCTCCCTCGCGCACCGGTTCGGCCCAGAACCGCTCGTTCATGTGGCGCAGTCGGCGAGAGTCGTGCCCGCCACGCGGATGGCCACCGCCCGGCACCGCGCCTTCCCCGTTCCAGAACCCTGCCCGACGTTGGTAATGTCAGTAGGGTCTACGTGCTGATGGAAGCCTAGGCTTTGCGCGCATCCTTCCAGTGCTCATGCGTCTTCTGATAGTGCGACGGCGCAGCTGGGTGTGCCAAGGGTAGCCACTCCACTAAACGGCCTTTGATCCGGGCCCCATAGCTCTTCCCGTAAAGATCGAGCTCCGGTGACAATGTTAGCGGCCCTTCTTCCACTTCCGCGAGCTCGCGAAACACCCGCAATGCCGCATTGCCCAGAGTGACCACGAGCTGGGGCCGTGCAGTGGCCAGTTCGCGGCGCAGCCGCGGGAGATGGTGCTCGAGGGCCTGGGCGACAATCTGATTTTCCAGCGGGTGCGATCGATGGTTCGACGGGACAATCTCGTGGTCGCTAAGCATCTTGAGGACCGCGCTTCGCGACATCGCCCTGCGCGCATCCCGGCTCTGATGGTATTCGTCCAGGCAATCGGTGATCCAGGCTTGCAAGCGCGAAAGTCGCAGCGGTTCGAACAGCATCTTGTTTAGCTTCGTCCCGGACGCGCCGTTATGCTCGCAGCGTTCGAACGAACCCCATTCGGGCCGTATGCCCTGCTCCGCGACCCAGGCAGCAATTCGCCCCTTCTGGTCTTCGCCCGCCCAAAAGGGAGTGGGCTCGTTGCCCACTGCGATCGCCTCGATGAGCCGTTCTCCGGCAGGATCAAGCCATTTCACGTGCAGCGCGCTCGGGTAGGCACCGAGCACGAAGAGATCCCGCTGCCCGTCCGCGCTCGGCTGGCACGGAAGGACGGGAGCGCCGAAAAGGTAACGGTAGTTCATGGTTCACCCCTCATTTATGGACCGCGCTGAGCGCCGGCCGGAAGTTAAATGCGCCAGTGACAGTGCAGGCGGGTGTCGGCGAGTCGAAGGAGCGTTCGCCCCTCACAGCCACCGACGCGAACTCGCCACGTCCCTTACCTATTCGAACGAGCGCGTTTTGAATTAACGGCCACGGTTGCGTATCCGTGAAATATTTCACGTATGCCCGCCAGATTTAAGCCGCCGGCCGCTCATGCCTCGTCGTAGAAGGTCAGGGCCTTCACGTAGTGGCTGTTCCAGCCGAGACCGCGTTCGTCATCGCCCCGCCCCTCGTCAATGAGCCGAAACGGCTGGAAGCAGCCTTCGGTTTCGGTCCAGTAGGGCTCCTGCTTGATGCGCCACTCGGGCACCCAGTCGCCAGCGGCCGGACCTGCCTTGCGTCCGCCCTCAGCGATGACGAGGAAGCAGTCTCCATTCCAGAGACCGACATTGCCATTGCGGCCGCGGCCGACGTACCAGCGGTCGACCTGGAGCTCTTCACGAGGAATCTGGGTAAGGGCTTTCGACATCGCCGCTCCCGTGGAAGGACTGTCGCGCGCGGCAGCAGGCCGGGAAACTATTCATCATACCCCATCGAGCTATGCAGGATTGGCGCACCGCAGGCTCGGCAAGAGAGCCCCTTGTCGCACACAACGCCCTGAGGCAAAAATGCACGCGAAGAATAAATTTTTGAGAGCTGCTTTTCTTCTACGCGGCAATAGCTTAGCTTAATCCTTCCGGCTGCAGACAAGACTTCCGTTCCCGTCACGGCAACCTCAACGTGCCGGCCTGTCGCGGGCCGGCCCCGCGCTGAGCCGGATCCTGCGTCGCCACCTCGACATCCTGAAGTCACCGTACTTGTCGAATGCGTTACCAATGAACGAGAGCGTGGAATTTTTCGAATCCCGAAACCCTATTCCGATGACAGGACGGGCGGCGCCTCTTCGTAGCAAGCTGACAGCCGGCGGCCTAACGCCGCCCTCTGCCTGACGAGCACCGCCACGGGAACGATCACGGCCTTCTTATGACTTCCTGCGCTTCTCGATCACGTAAAAGCTGTCCGTAGACCAGTCGCAACCATGGCTGCCGGATACGTCTGAATTTTTACGATTCCGGACATCGATGTTCCGTCATCAGGACGGGCGGCGCATCTCATCTAGCGAACTGACAGGTGGCGGCCTAACGCCGCCACCTGTCAGGCTATGCGCCGCCCTGGAACGGTTTCGGCGGATTTCGATTTCGCGAAGATAATACGGGTTCGTGATCTGCAGGGTCTCATGAGGCGGCACATCACAGGCTCAGCTGACCACCGGCGGCTCCGGTGCCGCCGACCGTCAGACTGCGTGCCGCCAAGGCAGACTGAGGAAGCTCGGAATAGTCTTGAGTGCTGGAAACGTGAAAGGGGTACGAAATCCTTGCTGGCGCCTACCGGTTAGGAGATGGCTGGTGGCCCCGCCGCCGCCATCCATCTGAATGACTAGCGCCTGTGAACGAAAACCGGTGAGAACGATGGATTCGGAAAACGCCCGGGAACTCGCTTGCTCGAATCCGAACCCCTCGACTTCCGTATCTATCTGACCGCTGTCGGCAGGCCTCCATAAGTCAGGAACGAGATCAGGTTTACGCCTTCCTCTCATCGACTTCTGTCGTCGCGACACTCTCTCGGAGCGCGGTTTACAAGACAGGGAATCCGACTTATCTGATCGCTTCTGCTTTGCTCACCCATTAATCAGGCGCCCCTTCTTTTTATTGGTGTTTCTTCTTCCTATGAGGTTATTCACAGATCGAGAAATGACTGCCTGGCTCTTCATTGTCCCTCTTCCGGCAACCCAAAGAGGCTCGTTTGGAGTACACCGTGCAGTCCGCAAAACCAAATTGAAAAGGATTTTGCCCATACCTATTGCAACATGTATCCCTACGTCCTCGCGTTACAGGGAAGAAAACTTTTTGGTGCGTATCAATCAATTTCATCCCACATCAAATACTCCAAGAACTTCATATTTTCAAGGTCTCCCGTTATCCTCTTAAGCTAATCGTACTGCACATGCCCCATGTTGCGCAGTGATGCCGTCACGCTCAATCCTGAGCGCGACGCCGTCATTCGCGACCACCTGCGGTGCGGAAGACAAAAAGTGGGTTGGTTACGGGCGCCGATCGGCGACCAGCCGCGTGTACGGCCGGACCAGCGTGCTGGATGGCGTTCGCGAGCCTGGAGGTGTGATGACGGACTTCGAGAGTCGCACGACTGGTGACAACTGGTGCCGGTTGTAGCCGATTGGTGGCAACTGGTGCCGGTTGTAGCCGATTGGTGGCAATTGGTGCCGGTTGTAGCCGACTGGTGACAACTGGTGCCAGTTGGTGGCGCTTGGTGCCAATTGGTGGCGCTTGGCACCAATTGGTGACGACTGGTTCCAATTGGTGACGATTGGTGCGTGTTGTTGTCGATTTGGTGTCAAACGGTGACGTTTGTAACGAACAACGCCCAGAGCCGCCGTGTCTCCAAGCAACCGCCGTCGCTGTCTAAAGTTATCCACAGCGATTGACGTTTCTCGATTAGTGTAGTTTCAGCTACAAGGTCGATCAACCTTGTAGCTGAAACTACACCTAATCCAGCTGCGCGCCGGCATATACTTCATTTTCGCCGTCAATTTCAACCCCGTCGAGCACTCGTCACACCGCATTTATCGTAATACCGAGCATGGGCTGGGTGGAGGCGATTACTCAGGACGCCCGAAAGTAAGAAAAATCGCCCGATCGCCCTGAGACGCGTTTGATTTTCACACCGGACGAAACGCCGGCCCGCCTGGCGTCGGATGAGAGTCGGCCTGCCATCCAAGACCGTCAGCAATTTCCATGCTCGCTCGGAGCCTACGCGGACTGTGGTGTATTTTCAGCTACAAGGTAGACCGACCTTGTAGCTGAAAATACATTAACCGCCGAATCCTGCATTTTCGTATACCGTTTTCCAGTGCACTTGCAAGAGCCAATACGGAGCGCGACACCGCTTTTGTCCCGATAACAAGCTCTTTTGAACTCGGCGCCCTCAATACCCGTCGTATGCGACTCACACTTCATCGCTGCGAACGGTGCTGAGGCCGGCGGAAGGCGAATCCGCGCACGTACTGCCGCACGTATTCCTCCTGCAGCGCCGTCTCGATCGTCCCGTTTCGCGACTGGCGCACGGCGGCGATGGCCGCTTCCGCACCCATCCCTGACTCGATCAGCAGGCACGCCGCCACCGTGCCCGTGCGGCCGAGCCCGCCCATGCAATGCAGGTACACGCGCCGGCCAGCCTGCAGGTCATTCACCAATTCCGCCCCAGCGCTCAGCCACAGGCTGTGGAACAGATCGCCCGGTGGATGGCGGTCGGCGATCGGAAGGTGCAGCCAGCGCATGCCGCGGCGCTCGACCTCCTCGGGCAGGGCCGCCACGTCGAGGAGCCCGAACTCGTGCGCCTCGATCAGGCTCACCACCACCTCCGCGCCCCAGCTCCGAATACGGTCGAGGTCGGTAGCCAGGTCGCGCTCCCATTGCCCCGTAAGCGCGTCCCGCTGTCGCTTGCCCGGGCACAGCGACATGCCGATCGGCGCCCAGCCACCAGCGGGCTGAACCGGATCGATGCGAAGGGGATGCGTTTGGCTGGTGCGGATCGCGAGCGGGGATATCATCTGCGGCCTCCATGCGTCAGGAATTGTCCGCAGTGTGCCCGCACGAACCGACAGGTTCTGTCGTGTTGAAATCGCGGCGAATCGGGCCGCTTACGCCGCTGCCTGATACATCGCCGCCACCTTCGCCACCTGCCCCACGATCGCCTGACGCAGCTCCACGGGCGCCAGCACCTTGATGTTCGCACCGCAACCGAGCAGCCAGCGATAGAGTTGCCCCGTGGACGGCAAGGTCACCGTCAGGCGGATGTCGAAGTCGCTGCCCTCGGGCTCGGGGACCGCCTGCTGGTCCCGCCCCATCGCGCACTCCTGCACCAGGTCGGCGACATAGCCGCGCACCTGCGCCTCGAGCCTGATCATCCTGCCGTTGCCGAAGTCGGCCTGTCCCCGGTAGATCGCCGCATCGAGGTCAAACCCGGGCGCGATCCGCGCGGGGTCGCTGCTGACCTCGGCCCGGATCACGCGGTGCAACGCATACATGCGCACCGGCTCGGCCTCGTCATTCTTCAGCGCGAAGAAATAGAAGCGCGGCCCGCGCTGCAACGCCGCCTGTGGATGCACGACACACTCGGTTTTCTTCCCCTCGCTGTCGCGATAAGCGAGTTTCAACGTCCGCTCCTCCACGACCGCGCGCAACACCTTGGCCAGGGTCGCGAGTTCGAAGTCCGCGGGCAACAGGCGCAAGGTGTCGGGAACGATGCGGAAGCGCTTGCTCGAGAGCTTCACCCCGAGTTCGGCATTCTGCAGCCGACGCAGCGCCGACTCGAGCCGCCTTTCCGGCATCACCTCCTCGAGCGCCTTCTCGACGTTGGTGACGACGTACGACCACGCCGCATCATCGAGGTAATCGTCGTCGCCTGGGGTCCCCCGCCGGAAATACGTCAGCGGCTTGGCCCTGGGGTTGCGCACCACGATGCGCCCCTCCGCCAGCAGATCCTTGAGGTCGCGCTGGACCGCACGCACACGGGCGCCGTCGCTTCCTTCGTAAAGATCAGGCAGGCGCTGCAGCAGGATCTGCGCCGCGAGCCCGGTATCCTGCTCGCCCTCGACGGGGAGCAGGTTCTCGATCGCCTTCAGGCGCTTGATGCGCGTCTCGTAGGCAACGGCCATTGCATGCACTCCGGGAATGACGAAGCCGGCAGCATACGACAAAACGTGTCGCGTCGCCCTGCTGCAATGGCACTGTCAAGTCACCGGAGCCCGTCATGTCCAACCCTTCCCCACGCCGCCCGTCCGACCGCAAGCCGCTTTCCTCGCGCGATCTCCTCGAACGCATCGGCTGCAACAGTCTCGATGCCTCGGACGCGGGGCACGCCGAGTTTTGCGCCGACATCGAGGACGACATGCTGGCGACCCTCAAGGCGCGCTTCGAGGCCCTCGGCCGCCCCTGCCGCTTCACCCCTGGGATGGCCGTGCGCTGGAAGCCGGGGCTGCGCAATCGCCGCTGGCCGCATTACGACCACCCTGCCATCGTCGTCGAGGTGCTCGCCGAGCCCATCCTCGACCCCTCGGAGAATCCCGGTTCGCCCTACTACCGCGAGCCGCTCGACCTCGTGCTGGGGTTCTTCATCGACAAGGGCGAGGCGCGCGGCGATTTCCTGACCTTCCACGTCGATGGCCGCCGCTTCCAGCCGTGGTCGGACGACACGCAAACGGAGGCCTGACCATGACGACCCACCTCACCCCCGCACGTCGCCATGCGCGCACTGCCTTGCACGCCGCCGACCTCGACGGCTGGTTCGACCCCGCCCCGGTCATGTCGCCGGCGGCGCGCCTGGCCGCGCGCTACGTGCTCAACCTGTGGCGCGGCGAGCCGACCCTGCCGCTGCGCATGAACGACAGCGCCGTAGTCACGAACCTGTGGCACCTCGTCAGCCCGCTCATCGGCAAGGGCCGCAAGCAGCGGCTGCGCCGCGCGGTGGCCGACGGCGAGGACGATTTTCTTGGCGACCTGGATGACTGCGACCTCGATGCGGGACCCGGCGAGACCGAATTCGTGCGCCTCAACCCTGCCCAACGCACGCTCTTTCTCGACTGGATGGAGGAGTTCGCCGCCGCGGCGCTCGCCCGCCTCGACGCCCTTGAGGCGCTCGACCACGCGGGGCGGTCGCTGCTCGTGATCGGCATCCTCGAACAGGTGCTCAACCTGCCCCGGGTCGAGCGGACGCTGCTCGAATATGTGTGGGTACGCGACGAGAACTCGGCGCTGCGCAACTTCATGCGCGTGAGCAAGGCCGGCGGGCTGCGGCGCAACCGCCAGTGGCTCGCGATTGCCACCGGCCTCGACACCCACGAGGTGCATCGTGCCCTGTCGCTGCGTGGCACCCTGCACCGCATCGACCTCGTCGAGGAAGATCGCGGCACCTGCGACCTGGAGGACTACCTCCACAGCAGCGACTTCTTCCGCCGCATCGTGGCCGAAGCCCCGGCGACGGAGGCCGAGCTGCGCGAGCTCCTGGTCGAGCCGTTGCCTGCGGCGAAGTGGACGATCGAGGATTTCCCGCACCTCGCACGCGACGCGGCCCGGCTCGTCACCACCCTGGGTGCGGCAGCTGCCCGCGGCGGCGCTGGCGTGAATGGGCTCCTCTACGGACCGGCCGGCGCCGGCAAGACCGAGTTCGCCACCGCAGTGTGCGCCGCCGCGGGGTTGTGCGGCTTTCGCGTGCGCAGCGCGGACGAGGATGGCGACGGCCTCGGACGGCGCGGCCGCATCTCGGCCTACCTCCTCGCACAGCGCCTCCTCGGTGCACGACGCGACGCGCTGGTCGTATTCGATGAGGTCGAAGACGTGTTCTCGAACGAGGGGCTGGGCGCGCTCGGCCTGCTCCTCGGAGGCGAACGGCCCACGGGGCGCGAAAAGGGCTTCATCAACCGCACCCTGGAAGACAATCCCGTGCCCTCGCTGTGGCTCACCAACGACGCGCACAGCATGGACCCCGCCTTCCTGCGCCGCTTCCTGCTGCCGGTGGCCGTGCATGTGCCGCCGCGCGCGGTGCGCCGGCGCATCGTGGATGCGCAACTGGGCGGCTTCGGCCTGCCTGACGAGTTCCTCGACACCCTCGCGGCCGATAACAAGCTGATGCCCGCCCAGTTCGACGCGGCGCGGCGCGTGCTCGAACTGGTCGCCGATCCGGACCATGCCGCGACGCGCGTCAGCGACGTCATCGGCGCGCAGCGGCGCCTCCTCCACGGCAGCGCCATGCCGCACCGGCGCACCGGCCCCCTCACCGTCGACATCGCCTTCCTCAACGTCGCCGGCGGCGTGGCCCCGGCGCAGCTCCTCGCCGCGCTCGACCGGCGCCCGCGCGGATCGCTGTGCCTGTACGGCCCCTCCGGCACCGGCAAGACCGAGTTCGCGCACCTCATCGCAAATGCGCTCGACCTCGAACTCGTCACGCAGCGCGCCTCCGATCTCAAGAGCAAGTATGTCGGCGAGACCGAGCGAAACATCGCGGAGGCCTTCAGTAGCATCGACCCCGAACGCTGCGTGCTGCTCTTCGACGAAGTCGACAGCTTCCTGCGTAACCGCCGCCACGCCGAGCGCAGCTGGGAAGTGTGCGAGGTGAATGAACTGCTGCAGCAGATGGAAGACTTCCCCGGCATCTTCATCGCCACCACCAACCTGATGACGGAGATCGACCCCGCCGCGCTGCGCCGCTTCGACTTCAAGCTCGCCTTCCGCCCGCTGCGCCTCGAACAGCGCTTCGCGCTCTTCGCGCGCGAAGTCTTCGGCGATGCGCACGCGCCGCTGGCCGAGGAGCTGCGCACCCGCGTGGCGCGCCTCGACGGCCTCACCGCGGGTGACTTCGCCAATGTCGTGCGCCAGCAGTCGCTCCTGGGTGAAACGCTCCCGCCCCAGGCGTTCGCGACGCAGCTCGCGCAGGAACTGCGCCATCGGACACACGCCGATGCCGTGCATTGATGCGATGGCGCCCCTTCCCTCCTGCACCCCCTATACATGTGATATGAATAGACCCTACGTGGAAGAGCATGCGATGGCCGACCGCCACATCAGCGAGATCCTCTACCGGCATGACCCCGCGAACACGTGCTGCAACGTCTGCGAGGGCATGGAGGACGAGTACGACCGGATTGCCGCGACACTCGCGCGGGATCCCGCGCACCTCGAGTCCTTCGAGGCCTTCCGCCACGTGCTGGTGGAGGCGTTCTTCGAGGACGCACTGTCGGAGGACGCCCTGCAGCGCAGTTACGCGGAAATTCGGGCGTAGCGGCCTTGAGCCGATACGCCCCCAAACAGAACAAGGACGATCGCATGACCGAAAACACCGGCTACGACATCATCGGCGACGTGCATGGGCACGCCGAGCAGCTCGAGGCGCTGCTGCACAAACTCGACTATCGCATGCACGCCGGTGCCTGGCGCCATCCCGAGCGCCGAGCAATCTTCCTCGGCGATCTGATCGACCGCGGACCAAAGCAGCTCGAGACGGTCGACATCGTGCGGCGCATGGTCGATGCCGGCCACGCCCAGGCGGTCATGGGCAACCATGAGTTCAACGCCATCGCCTGGGGAACGCACGACGACCACGGGCGCCCGCTGCGCGCGCACAGCGAGAAGAATCGCAACCAGCACAAAGCCTTTCTCGCCGCCGTCGACGGAAAACCGGCGCTCCACCGGGAGCTCCTCGACTGGTTTCTGAACCGGCCGCTCTGGCTGGAGCTCGACGGCATCAACATCGTGCATGCATGCTGGCACACGGACTATATGGCGCGCTTCGGCGCTCGGCTGCGCCCCGGAAATCGTCTCGGCGTTGATCTGCTCAATGAGGCTGCTACCCGGCCCGAGGAAGGCGCGGCCGAGACGCTTTTTCATGCGGTCGAGACATGTCTGAAAGGCCTCGAAGCGCCGCTCCCCGAGGAATTCTCCTTCCCCGACAAGGAGGGCCACCCGCGCCGGGAAGTCCGCGTGCGCTGGTGGGATCATGACGCAACGCACTTCCGCACCGCGGCGGTCATCGAGGAGCACCTGCGGGTGACACTTCCCACCCTCCCGCTTCCGCCGGCGGCGCGTTACCGCTATCCCTGCGCGAAGCCGGTGTTCTTCGGCCATTACTGGATGCAAGGCGACCCCGCGATCCAGAGTCCTGCAGCGGCCTGCGTGGACTTCAGCGTCGCGAAGCGGGGAAAGCTCGTGGCGTACCGCTGGAACGGGGAAGCCCAGCTGTCCGATCACGCCTTCCTCCATGTCGAGAGCGCGTCGGGCTGACTGTCGCGCGAGGAGATTTGCCATGAACAAGAAGAAGCAGACGCAGATGACGTCCGCCGGACTAGTCTCCAACTGCCTCGAATGCGCCCATCACCAGGTGATTCCTGATCCGGAACCGAACGACTGGTGGCTCTTCGGAGAGTAGTGCGTTTCGACTCTGAAACTACGATTTTCTGACCGCCACCCGTCCGTGTGTTTCACCTCGGATTCCGGTGTGTGCGTCCCCGGATTTTAGTGTGGGTACTTAGCCAACATTTGGCAGTCAAAGCTGTCCGGTCAGGTCTTCTTCCAGCCAGTCCGCCAACTTGGCGATGTCCACACCCCAAGTCACCTGCCGACGCTCCGGCACCTTGACTGTCTCGTACCCGTCGTCCATGTCGCAGCTCTTGGCTAACATGAACTCAGCCAGCGCCGGGCCTTGCGGTTCGTTCTTCTTGCGTCGGACACTGCGATAGCTGGTCACCATACCTTGCTTCTTGGGCGCCAACAGCAGTTTCACGCGCACGGCATCGAAGCTGTATCCCCGACCGATGCGGTCAATAGCCCGCGTCAGCCCGTTCTGGCATTCGGTGTAAGCGTTGGTCAAGCGCTTGCAGGCTTCTTCTAGGACATCGAAGAAGGCATAGATTTCGTTGCCCCAATTGTCGAAGGTGACCAGGATGGGCTGCCAGTGCTTCCACATGGTTGGCGGAATGCGTGAGCACCAGGTGTCGAAGCGCATCTTGGCTTCGCGCCGGTTGGCGGCATCGTAGATACGGTAGAACTCTTCCTTTAGGTCATACGCAATAGCAATATCCGGGAAGTCGGCCCGCCAGGACGCCAGACGGTCTTTCTGCCAGTCGGTGAGGTTGCTGGCGCGAGTATTCAGAACGAACTTGTCCTTCTTCAGGCGTAGTTGCATGCGCCGCGACTCGATGCCGGCGCGAACGCCCTTCCTGATGCCATCAACCGCTAGGTCGGCCATGCGAGTGATGTGGAACTTGTCGGCCACGACCTTGGCTTTGGGGAAGAACTCATGGACCATGTTCTTGTAGCGCTTGGTGCAATCCATGGCGACGGCTTTGACGTTCTCCCTGCCGGGCATCTTCTCGAAGTAGGCCCGCATCACGTCGTTGGTGCATTTGGGTAGAAACTCGATGGCGACGTTCTCGGACAGGTTGGTGATGACGCCGCGTGCGCTGCCTGCGATATTCACTTCATCAATGCCCAGGTAGGCTGGCGACTCGAAGCGGGCTGTGTCTATGGTGTCCCTGTACCGGCCGTAGAAGATGTTGCGGACGGTCTTTTCGTTGATGCCGTACTCCCGCGCCAGGTCGGAGAACGAGCGTTCCAGCGCCAGACTGGCGATGCGGTCGACGAAGCGCTGGGTGGCGTGGTGGTCGTCGTCCAGCCAGTCCAGCGGATGGAAGAATGTGTCGGAGCAGTCCTTGCAGCGGTAGCGCTTGCGCAGCAGGTGGATGCAGGTGAGCTTGCCGTGATGGGGTAAGTCCATGACCTCTTGGGCGCGCTGGCCGTGGCCGATGAAGTTCTTGCTACCGCAGGTGACGCAGGCCGTCGGGCGCCCTTCACAGCCGGCGTGGATGGCAAATAGGTGGCCGTCGGACTCGGTATTGGTCACTGCAATACCTGGCAAGTCGAGGGGCAGCATGGTGAATTTTGGAAACGCGAAACCATAATCCTACAGCGCGGAATGAAAAGAGCCTCCTAAGAGGCTCTTGAGTTGCATCAGCGGGGCTTGTGCCCGCGCGGTACCGAAATAGCTGGATAGGTGTTCTTTACAAAAGTGTCCAACTTTTCATGCACCAAAATCAGCCACGGAGCACTGTCCGCCATATTACTGAGAATTTGATGCAGTTCGTCCGCATCATCCTCGTATTCGTGATTCACAGAATTGCGAAGACCTCTGATGTCACTCCATCTTTCCTGGCTATCCAGAATGCCCAACTTCTCCATCAGGGCCAAGATGGTTCCGAATGGGCTGGTTGCGCTTTCTTCCTCGATGGCGATGCTCTTCATTGTTTTACCCATATGCTCCTGGTAGGTTGCAAAACGGGTAGTAAAGGCAGAAAGTGTTTCACGCTCATCGGGCGTTAGCGCCGCAACGCCAGCCTGCTTGATTGTGGTCAGCGGTCCGGATAGTTTCCCAAGCGAATGCTGGACATCACTGCGCATTCGACTGAGATGGTCAAGCTTTTTGTGAAGTATGTTGAGATTCTCACTCATTTAAGTCGAACTCCCCTTGCCTTGGCGATTCGGTGAATTGGCTTGTCGCCAACCCCAACAACCAAATCAACCTTCAAGTCGAAAAGGTCCATCAGGGCCGATTTGCACTTGATTTTACGCATCACATCCACCGGCTCCGCTTCGACAAAAATATCGACATCACCACCGCGTTGCTGGTCATCTGCCCGAGAGCCAAACAGCCATATTTTGGCGCTATCCCCAAATTGGGCAGAGATAAGGCTTACCGCTTGTTTCGCTGCGTCATCAGAAATTCGCATAATGCCTCCATTGTCCTATGGCGATATTGCCTGACAGGCATCGCTCAGTGCCAGACTGCTTGAATCGTCGCATGGATGGCGTCGCGCAGACTCGCACCGGTTGCCAGCACGCGCCCATCAACGATGGTGCCACGCTTCCCACGGTCCGCGCCGGACATTCACCCTTTACCTCGCGAGGCGAGCCTTGATGAGTTGATGGGCGAAATCCGCCCGCTGTGCCCGCAAACGGGTGCTCGGGGCCCGAAAGGCCTCGAAAAGGAGCGGTGGAAGCGAAGAAATCGATCATCGGAGTCGGCGAAAATGGCTGGCTTGGGTGAGCGTGCTCAGAACATCGATTGATCAGGGGGTCCCTAACGGGCCCTCCTGCGCTTCCTTGCGCCACTTCCTTGGGAGACTTGTTCCAAGTGTCATTTACGCCTCCACCGAAC
Source organism: Azoarcus sp. CIB (assembly GCF_001190925.1). Classification (NCBI taxonomy): domain Bacteria; kingdom Pseudomonadati; phylum Pseudomonadota; class Betaproteobacteria; order Rhodocyclales; family Zoogloeaceae; genus Azoarcus; species Azoarcus sp. CIB. The sequence goes on along the minus strand of NZ_CP011072.1, from coordinate 1,566,662 downwards.
ACACTACTATCCTATATGACGTTTTATAGCACACCCACAGAAAAACACAATAACGTCCTATTATTGATGGTATGTCACCAGCTCATAACTGGCGGGCCAAACACACCGAAATCCGGTGAGCCCGATTGGTTCTGCGCGGACGACATGGCGGTGGTATGCACGAAGTCCACCAACCCCGAGAGGAATGTCGCATCGAAGTGGAAATCCGATCACAGCCCGTTCCGCTCGGTGGTGAATTCTTGTCGGCCGCACCATCTGCACACTGAGGCGGGACGGCCAGGGTGGTGCCCGCCGCTCAACTAAACGTGAGGATCTAGCTAGGCCGGAGCTCGATAGCCCGGCGCAATCACAGCGTTGTCCACGCCATAGAGCACGAGTGCGTCCTTGAGCGACAGTCGATACTGCTTCGGATCGAGGGCATGATCAGTGCTGCAGTCAACGCTCCACTGCTGTAACACATAGCCCGCGATGGCAGCCCGCACGTTGATGGTCAAAGCTCCGCCATTAAGGATGCCGAAGTCCCGAGCAACGATTTCCGGTCTTGCCTGCCGCGGATGTGGAACGAGGGTGAGCGGGACAATCCGCGTCCATTGAATGTCGTGGTCGGGACATTCATGTGGCGCTGCACTACTCTCCGCCAGGAGCGTCGCGGCCTCCATGCGCGTAATCACCATGTCGCGAAATTCATTCGACACGCGATCAAATACCCGCGCATGCCAGCGAAGTCCGCTATCGACCAGCGCGAAGGGCACGATCTCGCGGGTGCTCGGCCCCTTGTTCAGTGAGTGGTACACCAGACGCACTGCGCATTGCCGGTGAATCGCCCGGGTCACGACCGCCAGCACGTCAAGCGGCGGGCGGTTGAGGCGTAGCGGAAACTCGCATGGCAGGAAGCCTTCAGATGCCCGACCGATCCCCTCACCAAACCCACGCGACAACCCGGAGAGCACGCGGTCCGGGTCATGCTCGAACACGGGCTTGAAAGCGGCCGTCGGGACATAGACCTTGCGGCTCCCATCGAACGCGATGTTGCCCGGTGCCAACTCCCGGTATGCACTCAGATCCCGCGTCGCCACGGCTGGCGCGATGCCAAAGCGATCAATGAGGTCGGGGCGCCTTACGTCTCCAAGGAACCAGAGACGGAACTCGATGAAGGCGAGCCGCTCACGTTGGGCCTGATTCAGTGCAGCAAGACTGGTCTCGATCGTCAATTTGGTTCACCTCCATACCAATAATATCAAAAAGATCATCTTGACATCATCACTTTGATTATATAAATTTACATCATCAAAACGATGATGTTGTATCGATCCCTGTGGTAACTACCGAAACAGGAGGCGCAGATGAGCAACGTCGAACTACACGCGAAAAGCGCAAGAATCTCGAGCGACTGGCCGGGGTTCACCGAGCGGCTGGCGAGTGTTCTTTCGGGCATGGAAGAAGATCAATTTCTGATCATTTCCGACAAGAATTCCAAACGCTACATTCAGTTTGCAGCCCAGGGCGCGTTTGGCATGCGCGCCGAGATCAGCAGCAATGCCTACTTGCCCCGCCCCGATCGCTTCTCTGACGGGCAGATGGCACAACTGACGGAAGCGGGGTGGTTGCCCCCTACCGGAACGCCAGAGGAATCCACTCCCGAACAGGATCCGGATGGCTCCTCGAACTTCTTTATTCAGTACGACGCCCCGATCGACGCCCTGCGTATCGCGGAGCAAGCAGTGGGTGCGCTCGTGGAGGTCCTCGGCATCCCGTACCCGGGTTTTCTCACGTACGACGCCTTTGACTATGACGACAATGGACTGACCTTCCCGGAACTAGGGCTGCAACACGTGTCACCGGCGGAGAAGTATGACCGGCAGAAAATCGCCAAGCGCGTACTCGGGCTCGTGCGCGAAATCACCGGCGTAGATACCCTCGACTTCGACGAGGACGGTGATGTCGGTATCAGTTTCGACGCCACCACCACCTTCATCCGGTTGGTCGGCAATCCGCCCTACGCGCGCCTGTGGGCAGCAGCATGACGCGTCCGGCATTGGGGTCATCTGGATTGCGGTCCGGATGGTATTTTTGGCTGAGTGAGGGGTATGCCGCTTTGATCACTTCGATGGGCGCGTCGCGCGCGACCTTCAAGTTGTCGTAATGGGTCCTGATTCGCGACATCGCCCGACGTTCCCAGCAATTAACGGTAAATTATCATAGCCAAGTTGATTATACGGCCTGCAAGGGAGCCGGACGACCGACGAAACGAAGGAGCACAGAGAGGTGACGCCTGCAGACGGCACGAAGACGGCCACAGGTGACAATGAATACGCGCGGGACCGTGGCGGCTGGACGCCCGTCAATCCCCGAAATCGTCATCGATCCGCCGATCGCGCCCGACGACTGTGTCTCGCAGGAATACGGGATCCCGGCTCCGGGCGCTGAGATCGATGCGCAGACCGTGGCCTCGCGACGCAGCAGGGCACGAAGGGCAGGACGCTCTCCGCGTTCAGCTACTACGCGGGCAGCTTCTTCTGCAGCACCGCGACACGTTCATGCATAGCCCAGACGTCTGGCCCGAGCGCCGACGGCACACCGCATGGGTTTCCGATCGCCATCGACGCACACCAGGTCTCGTGGAATCGCTCACACTCGCGCAAGTACGCATACAGCGGATTCCGCGCGTCAAAGTCACGCAGCTCCGACTCCGCTTGTGCCAGCCGCGCCCTCGCCCGCTCAGTTTGCGCATCGAGCGTACGCTGCACCTCCTCGGCCGCAAGCCGCAGTTCGCGATGACTTGGGATCTGCTCGACGACTGTCCGGATGCGGGCGTAGTGAGCAAGCAGCGAGTCCTTCAGCCCTGGCAGATTGCCCGCCTGAGCCAGTCGTGCCCAGTCGCTCAGCGCACGCTTCAGTTCCTCCGCTGACCGCTCAAATTCACTCCCATCCTCTCGATCCATACTACCTCCGCTCAACCTTGCCGACGCGCCGATATCAATCCACTGAATGCAACTCAGACAAGCTTCTGCCAGCTCCAATCCTCCAAAATCGTCATATTGCAAGCCACAGCCAACTTACACAACACCTTCAATTTTTGATCATTGTCCATGTGGGTTCTCGCGTACAGGCCATTACTCAGGCGCACGTAGTTGCATTTCCTCTTCATCAGTTCCGGCGAATTCGGAAACAACTCGCTTATTTGATCTGAGATGAACTTAATTTCCCGACTATCGCTAACAAAGCCCCTCCTCCATCCCTCCTTCTCAGTGAATATCTCAGAATGATGACTGCAAAACATCTCCAACATCCAGACATAGCCATCTTTTGATTTCTCGAATATTCGCTCAACCCCCTTGAACATTGCAATCACGGGCTTGGCGCGACCATCGCGGCCACCAAGAGGGAAACGAGCCCGCAGCTCCCGATCAACCGCTTTCGCCGCATCTATGTCGCGTTCCTTCACGAATCGGTGCATTAGCTTCCGCAGATCGTCTTCAGTCCTTCTTGGATCGCGAATATATTTTATTAACTTCTCAATATCCACGGCTATTTCCCCCATCTGATTAAGCGCGCGATAATATTTGCCCGCTGAATTCAAAATGGCAATGTTTACGCGAACTCGATAAATTGCGACGGTAAACGCAAAGCCTTACTGAAATTCGGTTAACGCAGAAGGTCGATATCTGACCACTCTCGCGGGCGCGATTCAACACTGCTTTCTGAATCTCGGGGTTATTCGAAAACTTCAATGACTGATACAGGTGTTCACTGGTCAAAACTCTGACCCCGTTCACCAGCAACGGAAAACCGCCAGCCATGTTCGACAATCCACCAAATTCATCATCCGTCTTCAGAAACGACACGTGATTCTGGTTCATGACATCCCCCTGAAATGACAAAGAACGGTTTCCGAAAAACCGAGCGATGGATAACCACCGCATGAATGTCATTAAATAGGCGACTGCGACAAAATATGTCGCGACAGACGACGTGAATGTCGTGCGTGACGTGTGTATGGAAAGCTTGGGCAAGCGATTTGTGCGGGGTCGGTAGCCGGTATAGATCGGCGCTACATCGACCTTTCGCCACGTAGAGCCCATCAGTGGGCTAGGCTCGGCGCCGCCTGCGCGACAGCGAAGGCGCGAATGAGCCCCGCGCTATTTGCGGTGCGGCGAAACGGTGGCCAGAGTCGGCAGGTGATCCGAGCCCAGGTCCGGGCCGACCACGTGATCGATGACGGACCAGTGGCGCGATACCATCACGTGGTCGATCGGCAGCCCGATGACTCCCCGCAACGGCGCCGGCCACGTTGCCTGTAGTCCCCCGGCGAGCATGAAACCATGGCGCCGTGGCGCCCCAAACGCCGATGACCAGGGCGTTGCATTGAAGTCGCCCATGACGATCGTCGGGCGGTCGGCGTAGCGCGCGGTGATGTCGGCCAACAACTGATTGCGCAGCAAATGATCGGCCGCACTGATCGGCGGCATCGGATGGAAGGCGACGACGGTGACCTCGGTACCGTTCCAGTCGACCACCGCCTCGATCCGCGGCGTGGCGCCGCCTTCCTCCACCACCGCGTGGCGCACAATCGGATGACGCGAGAGCAGCGCAATGCCGAACGGGTCCCAGCGCGGGCGCACGACCCGATGCGGATACGCGTCATCGAGCCCCAACCGCTGCGCGAACGTGTCCGAGATCTCGAGAATCGCGAGCACTTCGGGTTTCGTCTCCCCGACCCACCGCGCCAGCCGCTCGGGGGATTCATTATCGAGATGCACGTTCGCGGCCGCAACGACCAGCCCATCAACGCCCTCGCCACCCCGCACAGCCGCCGGCGTTGCAGTGAGCCACGGCAGCGGTACCAAGGCGGCCGCCATCACCCAGCGCCGGTGGGCAAACGCCAGCATCGGTAGCGCCAGCACCAGCCCGGCGAGGAAAAACCACTGCCAGTGCACGGCCAGATCCAGCCCCCACGCCAGCGCGCCGGGCAAATGATTCTCGAAGGCCGAAGCCAGCGGGAGTAGCAGGCCCGCGACGCACAGGGCCGCGAGGGCTTTGGCGCGGCGTTGCAGGCCGCCATGACGAAGAATGGACAAGTGCGTGCGCATGGAATCGGCATGGTACGGCAATCGGAGAAGAGGAAAGTCGCATCTGGGCGAAGACTTCAGGGAAACAGGCTCATTCCATGCGCCACCCGCCCCGGATAATTTCTTCATCCACCAGCCCCGATGACCGGTCAGTTCGCGCTCTTGAGGCCGGACTCCGCGCTGCGACACTGAAGGGATCGACGTTGAAGGTTTTCATACACTTGCATTGCGTCAGTCGTCGTGCTTCAATTGCATCATGACACCAGACTCCTCCCCCACCGCCGCGAGCTACCCGCTGTCCGAGCTCTGCGTCCTCGCCGATCTTCCACTCCGGACGGTGCGCTACTACGTCCAGATCGGTCTGGTCGATCGTCCCGAGGGCGAGACGCGGGCGGCGCGGTACGGCGCGAAGCACCTCGAACAGCTGCTGCTCATCCGGAAATGGAGCGCGGCGGGGGTTTCGCTGGAACGGATTCGGGAACTGCTGCACGGCGAAGCACCCCCGGTTCCGCCACGGACGCGCACGGTGGGGAGTGTTTCGGTGTGCAGCCATCTGACGGTGGCGGAAGGGATTGAGGTCGTGATCGACCCGGGAAAGGCCGGATTGAGTCCCGAGGAGGTACGACGCTTCGTCAGGGGCGTGATGGCGGCGTATGCAGGCTTGCACGATGCTGCCTCAGGCGCGGAAGAAGAACACGAGGGGGGAAAGAGCAATGAGGACGCTTGAAGCGGCACGCGTGGCGACATCGACGGGCGAGAGGCTCACGCTCGAGCGGGTGCGTCTCGAAGGCGTGCTGGACGGTGCGCTGTTCGAGGCGACGGTGATCCAGCAGTTTCACAATCCGCACGACGAGCACCTGGAGGTCGTCTACACCTTCCCGCTGCCTTGGGCGGCCATTCTCCTCGGCGTGCAGGTGCAGCTGGGCGAGCGGCAGCTGGAAGGCGTGGTCGTGGAGAAGGCGCAGGCTGAAGCCGACTACGAGGGCGCCCTCGCCGAGGGCAATACGGCCATCCTCCTCGAACAGAACGCGGACGGCAGCTTCACCCTCAATCTCGGCAATCTTGCCCCCGGCGAGCGCTGCACGGTCCGCCTGCGCTACGCGCAGGTCTTGCCGTTCGAACAGCGCAGCCTGCGGCTGCTGATTCCGACCGTGATCGCCCCACGCTTCGGCGACCCGGTAATCGACGGCGGGTTGCGCCCCCACCAGGCCGTCGAGCACGACCTGGCCGTCGAGTACCCCTTCGAACTCAGCCTGCGCCTCATGGGCGACCTCGCCCGTGCATGCGTGGCGTCCCCCAGTCATCCGATCAGCACCAGGCCGAGCGGCGACGGCATCGAGATCGGCCTCGCGCGAGCCGGCCGCCTGGACCGCGACTTCATCCTCGTCGTGAGCGAGCTGGCGCACGACTCGCTCGCCGTATCGGGTGAGGATGCGGTGGAGCCCGGCGGTGTGACGTCGCTGGTGAGCTTCTGTCCGCGTCTTCCGCAGCGGCGCCCGGTAGCGGTCAAGATCCTGGTCGATTGCTCGGGGTCGATGTCGGGCGACAGCATCGACGCCGCGCGTCGCGCCCTGCGGGCTATCGTCGGCAAGTTCGAGGCGGGAGACCACTTCTCGTTGTCGCGCTTCGGCTCGTCGGTTGAGCATCGCTCCCGTGGGCTGTGGCGCACCACCGATGCCACACGGCTCGCCGCCCGGCGCTGGGCGGACGGACTGACGGCCGACCTCGGCGGCACCGAAATGGAAGCGGCGCTGTTGTCGACCTTCGAGCTTACGCACGCGGCAGTGAAGGATGTCCCCTTGGATGTGCTGCTCATCACCGATGGGGAGATCCAGGCGATCGACCGCACTCTGGCGTGTGCCCAAGCCTCCGGCCATCGCGTGTTCGTGGTGGGCGCAGGCAGCAGCCCCGCGGAAGGGTTGCTGCGCCGCCTGGCCGAGGTCACCGGGGGCGCCTGCGATTTCGTGGCCCCGGGCGAGGCGGTGGAGCCGGCGATGCTGCGCATGTTTGCGCGCTTGCGCTCGCCGCGCCTGGAGGACCTCCACGTCCAATGGCCTGACGGGAGCACCCCGGTATGGGCCTCTACGCCACCCGGGTCCGTTTTCGATGGCGATACGGTGAGCGTATTCGCGGGGTTCGCGTCTAGGCCCGAGGGCATCGTGCGCTTGATCGCGCGGCCGAGCCCGGATGCGCCGGGGGAAGTGATTGGCGAGGCAACGATCGGGCCGGTGCTGGCCGGCGATGCCGTAGCACGCATGGCGGCCGCCGCGCGGGTCGCCTCCTTGGCCAAGAATCGGCGAACGGCAGCGCAAGCCGAGGCACTGCGGCTGGCCGTTGCCTACCAGCTCGTCACGACACGCACCAATTTCCTGCTGATCGATGAGCGGGCAGAGGCCGACAAACCGCTCGACATGCCTCGGCTTGCCAAGGTCCGGTCGATGCTGCCCGCCGGCTGGGGCGGCGTAGGTAGCGTATTGTCCGGCGCGGCGATGGTCTGCGAATCGAGGGCGCCCGGCGCCTACGATGTCCCTGCCGTCATCCGCTGCAGCTCCCGACGTTCTGTCGCGCCTGCCGGCGGCAACGCTTACGACATCCCCGCCTTCCTGCGCCACAACCGTTTCGGCATTGACCGCGCCGCGTCGGCCAATGCCGATCCGCGTCACTGGGCGACGTCCGAGCACTACAGCGGGCTTACCCCACTCGGCCTGAGCGAATGGCTGCGCGACAACCCGGAATCTCTATGGCCCCTGACGTACGCGGATCTGCGCGAGATCGGGCTCGGGGCGGCGGTCGTCGACTGGCTCGAATTGACGGTTGGCGCCGCGGCAGACGAACGCGCCGTCGTAGCGACCTTCCTCAAGCTGCTCGCATTGCCGGAGACCCACGCCGCTCTGGTGAAATCCCTGGGGACGCTGGCGCATCTGAAAGCCCTCGCGCGACGGCTCGCATCGCGGTCGCAGCAGGCCGCCCCATCCGATGCCTTGCTCGAAACCGAATGCGCGGCGCGGCTTGCGCCGCTGCTCGCGGACCTGCAGGCCGAAACGTGGCCTGCGTGTATTTTCGAGCTCGACACGGCACTTGCCGAGCCGATCGAATAGCGGATCTCTCCACACTCGACAGGCAGGCCTATTCACACGCACCGGGAGGCAGCCCATGGCACACGATATCGGCAGGATGTTCTACTACGGCGAGCGCCCGTGGCACGGACTCGGTACTGCCTTGCCCGCACCGGCGGACATCGAGGGCGCGCTGCAAGCCGGCGAGCTCGACTGGGACGTTGAGCTCGTGCCGATTGTCCCGGCGGGTGAACCGGACTCGTCCATTGCCCATCGCAAGGCGGTCGTGCGCATGGATCGCGCCCCGGGATCTCCCGGACGGGTCATCGGGGTCGTGCATCCGGGGTTTCGGCCGCTGCAGAATCGGGATGCGGCGCAGCTCTTCGACTCACTCCTCGTGCGCGGCGAGCGGGCATATCACACGGGGGGGTACCTGCGCCAAGGCGAGGTGGTGTGGCTGCTGGCGCGCCTTCCCCACACGATCGAGCTCGCGGGCCGGGACGTCATCGAGCCCTACCTCCTGTTCTCAAACAGCCATGACGGCTCCCAAGCCATCGACATCCGGCTGACCACCATCCGCGTCGTGTGCCAGAACACCCTCTCGCTGGCGCTATCCGGCCGTGCCGGACAGAAGGTGTTTCGTCGCGCACACAACGGCAGCCTCGCGCTGCTCGAGGAAGAGGCCAAAGGCTTCTTCGCCTTCGTCACCCGCCAGTGCGACGAAGCCGCGCAGCGTTTCGATCGCCTGCGCAAACGACGCTGCGACAGCGACGCCTTCGATCATTTCCTCGCGAGCCTCCTCCCTGATCCATCGCGCCCCGCGACCGCCATCCGCAATGCGGCCGTGCTGCGCGCCTACGAGACGCGTCTCGCCACCGCGCAGCGGGCCCGCGCGCAGGTGGGCACGATCTTTCGGGAAGGCCTGCCGGCCAGGCAGATTGCACCCGAACCGCACACCTGGTGGGGCGCGCTCAATTCGGTCACGGCCTGGGTCGATCACGCGCAGGCGATCAAGGGCGACCGCTACGCGCACATGATGTTCGGTGCGGGTGACACTTTGAAGTCCTCGGCGCTGAAACTGGCGACCACGGCCGCAGCGTGATCGAGCGGCGGTGAATGGCAGCTTCGTGACGAGCCACCGCCGCCCCCACCCGCATCGCCAATCGGAGAATCGGATGAGCACGCAGGAAGACCCGGGGCCGCAGCACGCCGATGCACAGCACAGCGCACCACGGACGCCCCCTCGCGGCGAAGCGCGATGCCAGATTGTCGGGCCGGATGCCGAAGCGCTGAGGGACGTCTTGGGCAGATCCTTCAACCTGTTGCGGCACGCCCCGACCTACAAGGACGATCAGCGCTGCCTGGACGCCTCCGGGGATGTGATCGAGTTACCCGACGGCACCTTCAAGCTGCGTGCGGAAGAATGACGAACCCACCCCCGAGCCCGGGCCCTTCGGCGCCCTTTAGCCCAGCGACCCAATTGGGGTCTCGCACTCGGTTTCGAACTCTGAAACGCCGACTGGCATGGGCCGTAGGAATACTCGGGCTGGTCTTCGCCCTGATGTGGGGAGCTCGGTGGTCGGTAACCTCGCCGATGCCGTTCGACCGCGACATCTGGATGTCGCACGGTGCGGAGCACGTCAAGCCGTACCCGCGTCGCTTCATGGCGGACGGATTCCTCCAAGACGCGACATTGAAGGGGCTGACCACGGCACAGGTGACGGAGATGCTGGGTGACCCGGGCAATCATGGCTACTTCAAGGATTACGACCTCGTGTATTGGTTGGGGCCCGAGCGCATGTCCGTCGGAATTGACTCGGAATGGCTCGCCATCACGATCGCCAAAAAAACGGGGCGAGTCGAGGACTACCGCATCGTGATGGACTAGGCCCAGCTGCACATGTTGGCGCCTGGCCACACGCGGAGCAGGCGCCCCGCCCCACGGCGAGGCTTTGCGGCGCGAGGTCTGCGCCTCGCAAATTATCGACCGCGGCCCATCGACGCCCGCGTGACATGAGCGAGAGCTGGCGCCCGGCGCCGCCAAATCATTCCGCACGTCCGATCCAGCGCCGGATCGCAGCATCCACGGACCCGTCGATCACCATTTGCTCGCGCAAGCACAAGGACTTGATGTTGTCAGCGGATTTGCGCGCCAGCGTCATCCAGTCGTCCTCGCCCTTTCCGAACACGTGCCCACGGAACAACAACCCTTGCAGGATCCAGTTCACGTTCTGGCGATTGATGGGGCGCCCTTGCGCCCGAACCTTGTCGCGCACGCGCTTACCCGTCTCGGCGATATCGAACGGTTGATCTGCCAAGTCCTCCGCAACCAGTCGAAACAGGTTTTGATAGTCGGCCGGAGGCCATAGCGGCGCATTCGTCACATCGTGAATCTGGGTTGCGATCGGCAGCAGGTCGGCATCCTTGCCCCAGTCCGGCGTAGCGCTACCGTTGGGCTTCGTCCCATTGGAGGCCGTCAGGCGATGCCTTGCCGGATCGTACATGCGCCCCCCGGCCCCCGCCCAATCGACCTTGATTGGCGCAAGGTTGAGGTCTTCCACCATCTTGCGGAAGGATCCCAGCCCGTTCCAGTCCTTGGCAATGGCGCCATACGTGGACGTGATGAGCTGGGCGATGCGCGCGCATGCGACCGGTTGCGTAGCAGCATCCACCTCCGCCCGGATGAGCCGAGTGATGGCGTTCATTTCGTCCTCAATCTTCACTTTCTTGGCCGCGGGCGCCGGTGTCGCATGACGGGCCGGATCGAAGATGACACCCCCGCCCTCCCAACTCACGACCAGTGGTGCGAAGCTCGACTCATCGACAAGCTGACGAAAGCTCCCGAAGCCCGCCCAGGTGGTGGCGTCGATGCCTCCGATTTCCTTGAGAATGGTCGACGCGAGCAGAGCAAGGGACACTGGACCTGCGGACTCGCTAACCTTACGCCGAATGAGTACGCGGGCGCCGCGCACGACGTCCACGGTCGCAGGGGCAGGCGAGGCATTCGGGGCCGGCTCGGGCGCCGCGGTTTCCTCTTCACGGAACCCCAGCGCGTCGCGGACAAAGAGATCCTGATCGATCAGGAGGTCGGCGGATGCCCGGTAGGCCGCCGACGGGAATCCGATGGCAAGGACGGTGGTGCGCCGATCCCAGCGACGCAGCTTGCGCAGAACCGGCGTGAAGTCCGCATCCGCCGAGAACACGATGAATTCATCATAGTGCGCCTCGTGCTGCAGCAGATCGATGATGTCGAGCACCATGTGGATGTCGGTGCTCGTCTTGCCCTCGCTCGTGAGCGACGGGCAGTCGATGATCTCGAAGCCCGCGAGATTGAACGAGGGGCGAAACCGCTGATAGACCTGCGGGTTCAGATAGCAGCGCCGCACCAGGACGCGACGCCGCGCGTCTTCGGGCGCGTGCTCGGGAAGCTCAAGGGACGACACCAGCCACTGCATCCAGCGCTGCGGCTTCTGCGCGAACTTGTCGGCCATCGCCGGGTCGAGCTTGCGCAGTCCGGAATACACATTGTCGAAATCAACGAAGAGTGCGCTCTTCAACGGCGGCTCCCTGCAAACTGAATTTGTCGAGAATATCAAAATGCATGTTTCCGGGCCGGCGATAATCGAAAATTAGCTCACGCCTGGAGATGGAACCGGAGTCGGAGATCACAAGAAATCTATGGCCAGCCCGATTGTTGCATGGCACATTCGTTCTAAAGCAATGTGGGCTTGCGCAAACCTTTCCGGAGTCGTGACGGGACAAGGAGGTCTTCCCTTTGACAAACCAATATCGGTGGCTTGATGATTTCGGAAGGCGTCGCTGTGTCGCTGGATACTTTCAACGAGCAGAATTTCCCACTGCAGATGATGTTGCTGCAGGCGTAGATGTTGGGCGCCCCACGAAGATCGCTGCGACCAACACCGAGAGTCCGACTAGTACCACCACCAGCACCCAACTCCTGCCCGAAAAGGACCAGTCGCTACGCTGCGTCTTGGCCGTCGTGATTGCAGCGGCAGCAGGCGGCAAAGGCGCGGGGGTTTGCGGGTTCAGTTCTACGAGACCTTGCCGTTCAATTTTTCCATCCGACTCAATGAGCAGCGCCATTGACTGATAACCGCTCCCCATCCCGCAGGCTTCCTCGGTACCGACCAAGTTCAACCGGGCAGCAAGACCACTGACATTCCGGCTGGATAATTGTTTCACCCTATCCATGAAGATCCGGCGGGCAGCCTCCGACGCCACACAGCCGAACCAGTGCAAATGACCCGCTTGTTGCACATCGGCCTCGCCCGCTGAAAGGGCTTGAAAGGACTGTACCGCTTCCGCCACGCGCCTAGAAACCCGTTCCCCTGCAACCGCACCGCCCTTCAGGAGGTCATCGACCTCATCCTCGCTGACAAATTGGTTATCCAGCAACCTGCCGAGTCCTATCGCACTGTCGAGGGCGTCGGGCATCAGGCAAGCGCATGCCAAAGCAAGGATTGTTTTAGGTTCATCTTCCACCACTATTGTGTAGCGGATCACGGTACCCACACGGTCGCGCCTGGAAGGTGACTGGATACCGCTGAAATACCCGCGCAACCGACCTTCAAAAGCTTCGATGATAATGGTCGGTCGTTCGAGCGTCGTTCGCCGCTCGAACGCGGTCCACCAACGCTCCTGCGGTGCATCCCCCAAGAAAGCGTAATCGGTGGTTCGGCTGCGGGTCTGCAGATATATGGCCATGCTATTCCAACTCAATCACTCGAGAATCCATTTGGAATTCAGCAAGTGGTTTAAGCGCGCGCGCCAATACGGCTACCTGTTTTTGCTGTTGCTGCAAGCAATTGTGCACGTCGGTGGCTGCCAACTTCCTTTTGTCGCGCTCGCCATTCAGTTTGATCCAGATGTCCTTGAAAAAACCTTCTTTTCTCGTTGCGCGCTCGCTAGCTTCACTAAACTTGCCACTTAGTTGCTTTTCCAGCAATTTTTCTCCCTCATGGATGGATGTGAGAACGTCCCGGCACAATAACGCCATCACCGAGGCGCCACCCTTGGGCCGAAGTTCACCTGGCGATCGCACGCGATAAGTTGCCGTAAAGTCGAAGCCGCCAGGCGCATTCTGATCAGCGCGCCATTGGGTACGAATCAGGTCGACGCAACCCATCGTGTCGACCGGGGCGTAAGCCACCTTGACGTGAGGAGCAGTGGCCCGGGCTGAGGTGATGACGCTGTTGAATAGCGTGCATACGTCATCATGCAATTTTCCGGCCCCATGACCGTTGCCGCCGTTGTCGGAGAAGTACGATTCGCATTTGACCGGACACAGCAGCAGCAGTGCAGGCTCATGAGAGGCCGTGCGGCGATTCTTGGCCCAGTCCTCAACCACCGCTTGGACCTGCTGGATGGCAAGCATGCTTGGTACTGCGCGCTTCTGGCTCGCCGCCGTCGCTTCCATCAGCACCGTAGCCTCGATGGGTGCGATGAGTACCGAACAGCGTGCTAGCCACTCCTTATAGGACTCCCATTCCGCATTACGATGCGTCCCCCGCGCCGCCGCATCGATCCAGCCGCCCGGAAAATCCTGCAGGCCGAACACTAACGCGTCGCCACCTTCTCCTGGATCGAGACGCAATTCGAAGGTGAACACTCCCTCGGTGCCGGCAACTGCCCCCGGATTGAACTCACCGGCCCACAGCGCGCCGCGCAACTCATTGTCGTGCTGCTGGAGACGACGCTCGCTAGCGGTGCCATGAGGTTCTATTCTGGCTGTCGTCTGGGCAAGAACGCGCTGTGCGTCCCGTAATATGGTCGCGACGAGTGACGTCTTTCCCACGCGCGAGGGCCCAACCAATCCAATCCTGAATTTCAGATCTGCTGTGTTGCTCACCCCAGCACCCCTTCGACGTTGTCAATTTGTTTTAGAAGCCCGTTGAGCGCGTGCCGGACACGGTTGACGCGTGCAGTGGCTTGTTCAGTGTCCGTGTAGACTCCAGGCCAAATGTCGTCCCTAAACGATCTCCCCAAACGGGCGAACTCGATTTGCGACTGACCGGAGCGGATCAGGGTATCTTCGAACTGCTCTAGGCTTGCGTGCAAAACGGCCGCCGGCGTTCTGGCTTCTTGGATCAGGGCCTTTTGAGTCTGATAGGTCGCCTTTTCGGCCAGTTGCGAGAGGGTGCGGTACAACTGCTCTGCACCCGTCTCGCTCACTTCGACAGAGATCTGAGCCTCGGGCAGCCCGGATTCGGGATCCGTCACCTGAAGATTGAGTCCGTCAAGCGCACTGCGGACGCGAGGATGCAGTTGTGTGCGATAGTCCAAACGCATGGCCCTCAGCTCCCGCAAGGCTTGGGCCAGAGTCGGACAGGGTTCGACCGCGTCATCGAAGTATCGGGCGAGTTGGTCCAGTTCATTAGCGCCCCCCTCGTCACCCATGAGCTGATTGAGATGCTTCCTCAGCAATTCCGCCACCTGGTTCCACAGCTCTTCGACTCGGCCCGTGAGATAGCGGTCCAGCGCGCAGTAGCGGCCGCTGATTTCAACACGTATACGGTTGAGCTCATGCCCTGCGAATGCCTGACTGAATCGGTCCACTCGCATTTGCCGCAGCGCAATATTGCACCAGTTCTCCCGGTTTAGACCGAACCCATCTTCGATCCAGCAGAGGGTCTCCTGGTAGGCAGTCTCCAATGCCGTCATGAATTCCGGATCCTCTTCGCCGGATCGGGATGCGTCGCGAAGATCGCACACCAAACCTTGCAGCGCCGCCGCCAGGTCCTTGCGCAGTTCCTCGCTCCGGCGTTGCAAATCCTCAATCCCGCTGATGTCGCCCAACCTCTTTGCCGCCAAAGGAGCTTGCAGTCCGTTGAGCACGCCACGGATACTTTGCGATTCAGTGAGGCACGCCTTCCGCGTACCAACCAGGATCTCCTCGTCCATCGCCGGCAGCCGTTCGGCCAAGTGCGCCAACAGCGGTTCCAGTACCCTGTCGGCGACGGCCTTAGCATCCGTCGCGTCAGCCTCCAGTACGCGAAAGTGCGCTCCATCTTTGCCATCGTTGACCTGGCGCAGAATGTCGTCGCGTAGAGCATCCACCCTAGGGGCATCCTCAGATCCGTGGTTGATGAGCAGCGCCACGAAGTCGCGACGTTGGCTCACATAGCCGCGCGCCCGATCCAGCAGATTCACGGCATTCGCGTCCTCCCGCGTCCAGTACGCCATGCCCTCCACCGGGCGCTTGACCATCACCACGGCATCCACGTCGTTCTTCAGACCGTTAAGGTGGTGTTCTTCCGCATTGGCTGCTACCTCGCCCAAGCCTGGAAGGTCAATGATGCCCAGATGCTCGACCTGCGTATGAGGGAATCGACATTCGATGCGCACGTCCCGCACCGCCAGGTAGGGGCGGGAACAGTCGGACGAGCCCGCCTCCTCCCTGCGTGGATAGGCAACATAGGGGCGCAGTTCGTCGAGTCCGATCGTACGCTCGCCACCCGAAAGGTCCTTTTCGTAGGACCACAGCGACTGCTGCATTTCGCGCAAGCGACGGAGAACGGTGATGCTGCTGTGACGCTCTTGCAGTTCCGATGCGAGCTCCCTTTCCGAACGCGGATAGGAAAAGGATCTGAAATCGGAGATGCTCTGCGGCAACTGGGCGATGCCGAGTTCAGCATGGTACGGCGCGATCACCTCGTCGCGAAACGACTCGAAGCTGTGCAGCGTCAGGCGGGCGTGCGCATTCGCGCTGGAGTGCACAATGCGGCTGCGCACCGCTGTAACCGGCAGGCCTGACCCAGTCGGGATCTGCTGGTCAGTGAGGCCAGACAACTTTTGCAGCAGCGTGCTCTTACCCACCCGGGCTCGCCCGCTGACCCCAATATTAATGGTGTCTCGCGAAAAACGCCCGGCTAGCAAGTGTAGCTGCCTGATCGCTTCCGTCACGCGCGTGTGCAACGCGGTCGCGTCAAAAGACTGGAGCGACGAGCGGATCTCATCGGACGTGCGCGGATGAGCCTGCAGTTCTTCCACGGCGGCGCTTAGCTGCCGGATCCCCTGGTTCACTTCCTCCCAATGACCAATCGCTGCTTGCACTGCCGGCAGCCGAGCTCGTCGGTGCTCGAGGATTTTCGCAATACGTTCACGCGTATCCATGTTCTGTTTCCCGTCACGAGTTTCCATGTTTGTCTGCGAGTCGTAGCGCACTTGTACAAGATGACATTGACGGCAGGGCGGTTGGCGAAAGGAGCCCTGCATCTGCGCCAGCATTGTTCGCCGTTCTTGCATTTCGGATATTACACTTCCGCGGATTGCCAGCCGTGGCGTATTAACTCAGGCCCCTAAAAATTGGGCCATTGATGTCGCCGCTAAAGCAGCGGCTAACTGTTCGGCAGGAGCGCGCCTTCATCGATGAAGCGCATGGCCCAGCCGCGCCCGGCCGCAATCTGGTTGGCTTCATGCATCGGCAGGTGAAGCTCGGCGGCGAGGTAGGAACTGCCGGGACAATCCCCCTCGATGATCACGGTGCGGAGTGCCGCCATGATGTCCCGATCCTCGCGCAGGAGACGTCATAGGCTGCGCCGGCCCACGTCAGTTGCTTCGCCCAAAGAAGAACAGCCAGTCGTTGATGTCGAGCTGCTGCACCTTGCCCGTCTGGGCGCGCAGAAACTGGTGCCAGCCGTCGTACTCATCTCGCCGCGCGGTGTGCCATTCGAGCTTCTCCAGGCACTCGTCGAGATCCTTCTGCAGGTCGTTGCGCACCATCACCTGCGCACCCCGATGCCAGTCGCGCGCCTTGGGATTGTTGTAGGCGGTGGCAATCTTCTCATCAACCTCGAGCCCCTCGGCGCGGATGGTGTCCATCACCGACTTGCGCTTCTGCTGCCAGAAAGCGAGGCGCTCCTCGTGAAAGCGCAGCTTGCCCTGCGCGGCCTCCCCCAGTTGGTCAGTGGTGTAATCGAATTTCCATTCTTCGCGCAGCATCTGGCTTCTCCTCTTTAGCGTCTTTGCCGACATGGCAGGGGACGCCATCCGGATCAAATCCCCCTCGCCCGTGGGTAGGCAAATCCATTGTGACCAGCGACAGGCTCATGGGATGAGCCTGTACTGACACCGTCGCACCGCGGACGCTCGGGCTGGAGCGGAAAGGATGGCGGAGTGAATCGCCGTCACCGCGAACGGGGGGCGCTCGGTTTAGCGGTACTCGTATCGCCAGGCTCACCCTATGAGCCTGCCGCCCGCTATCGTCCCACCCAGTGCTGGCGATGGCGCCGGCAGAATGGGAGATGACGAAATGACAAATAACACCATTCCGCAGATTCTGATCACCCCTCTCAAGCCGGCCCTCATCAATGGCATGGCGCAGAAGCTGCCCGTGCTGGTGCGCGTGCAGGCGCCCGACGCCGATCCGACCCGCTCGGCACCCCGTAAGCCCTATCACCTGTCGCTCGTGATCGACCGCTCCGGATCGATGTCGGGCGAACCGCTCATGCAGGCGGTGCGCTGCGCGCGCCACATCATCGATCGCCTCGACCCGACGGACATCGCCTCACTCGTCATCTTTGATGACAAGGTCAAAACCCTGGTGCCGGCCAAACCGGTGGGCAATCGAAGCGCGCTCCACACAGCCCTCGCTCAGATCCGTTCCGGCGGCACGACCGACCTCTACGGCGGCTGGAGGGCCGGCGTCACCACGCTTCTCGACACCGCCGCAAGCGCTGCCCTGGCCCGGGTGATCCTCCTCTCGGACGGCAACGCCAATGCCGGCGAAATTCTGGCGTCCGCAGAAATCGCCGCGTTCTGCGCCCAAGCCGCCGAAAAGGGCGTGACCACCTCTACGTACGGACTGGGCAGCGACTTCAACGAGGACCTGATGGTCGAGATGGGCCGGCGCGGTGGGGGCAATCACTACTACGGCGACACCGCAGCGGATCTTTTCGAGCCCTTCACCGAGGAGTTCGATTTCATCTCCAGCCTGTACGCGCGTCACGTGCGCCTCGCCTTGTCGGCGCCGACCGGGGTGGGCATCCGGCTGCTCAACGACTACATGGTGGATGAGCGCGAAGGCTTCCCGCTCATCCGTCTACCCGACGTGCCGTATGGTGCGGAAGCGTGGGCGCTGGTCGAACTCGAGATTCCGGCCGCACTGGCGCTCGAGTCCGGCAATGTCCTCCTGCAGGCCGGTGTCACGGCGAGCACACCGGACGGGCTGCCGATCGCCATGGCGGACGCTACGTTGGTGAGCAAGGTGCTGTCGCCGCAGGCCTGGGACACGCTGCTCACCGATCCGCGGGTCGTCGCGCGGCTCACCGAACTTGAGGCGGGCGAGTTCCTGGCCGAAGCGCGGGCGGCCGCCGAGCGTGGCGACTGGGAGACGATCCACAAGATGCTTGCCGAAGGCCGCAAGCGCTTCGCCGACCATCCGTGGGTCATGGAGGTCCTCGACGCGATCGCCGATCTCGCCAGCGAGATGGACATCGCACGCTTCCGCAAGGAGGCGATGTACTCGAGCCGCAGGATGGCAGCGCGGGTCTCAGCCAAGGACGAACTGCATTTCGACATGGCCACCGAGGCGGCGGCGCCGAGTTTCCTGCGGCGCAAGCGTGCACAGGGCAAGGCACAGTTCGAACAGCGTCCCGAGGACGACCAAATGTAGGAATTGAATCGACGCATCGCCATCCGCGCCCGGCGATTCGCCCCGTCCCTGCTGTAGCGGCTCATCCATTGAGCCATTACAGCAGGATAATGCTGTCAATGCGCCCGGACGACGCGCGCCCTCGACATCAACGTCGTGTTCGCCACCGGCGAACCGCGGCCACGGTGGGTCATCGCACACAACGCATCAACCGCAACTGAGAGGAATCCGACATGCTCGGTGCCATCATCGGCGACATCGTGGGCTCGGTATTCGAGTTCCATAATTTCCGCGCAAAGAACTTCCAGCCCCTCTTTCATGAGAACGCCTTCTACACCGACGACACGGTGTGCACGATTGCGGTGGCCGACGCCCTCATCCACGACCGTGATCCCGCCGAAGCGCTGAAGGACTGGGGGCGCCGCTATTGGGAGAATGGCGGATGGGGGCAACGCTTCGCGCTCTGGCTCGCCTCCGACGACATGGCGCCCTACGGCAGCTACGGCAATGGCGCGGCTATGCGGGTGGCCCCGGCCGGACTGCTCGCCGACAGCGTGGAGTCGGCGCTCGCTCTGGCGCACAAGGTCACCGCCGCAACGCACAACCACCCGGAGGGGATCAAGGGTGCGCAGGCCACCTCCTTGGCAATCTTTCTCGCACGCCAGCGGGTGACGCCACACAACATTCGCATCGCGGTCACCGAACGTTTCGGCTACGACCTCGAGCGCAGCGTCGATGAGATCCGCCCGGATTACCGTTTCAATGAAACGTGCCAGGAGACCGTCCCGCAGGCGCTGGTTTGCGCGCTGACCGCCACCGGCTTCGAGGATGCGATCCGCAATTCCATCTCGATTGGTGGCGACAGCGACACGGTGGCGGCGATTGCCGGAGGCGTCGCCGAAGCCCTCTTCGGCATTCCCGATGACATCGCCGATCAGGGATGGGCGCGTCTGCCCCATGACATGCGTGAGGTGCTTACCCATCTCTATCAGGAAGCCGGTATGCTCGTGTGATCAACGGGAGGAGATCGCGTGGATCGCACGGAGTTCTTCTGTCATGACCCGGATTAACACACTCTGGCTGAGCATAGACAAATGCGCATGTCATTCTTTTATAGTACACACAATGGTTCGCCCACCTGACGGGCGAGGGGAGTCGATCCAGCTCGCGGCCCTGCGAGTTCGGCGAAGCCGCTAAAAAGGAGTGCGCCATGTTGCCTTTCGTCCCATTTTCGCCGCCCGACATCCGGGGCTGGGGATGTGTGCGATGACTCTTCCCGTCGTATTCCTGATGATCGTGCTCAAGAAGAGCGCCGTGCGACATCATTTTCCCGGCGGCGAGGCCGGGTTTCGCGCCCGTTACCCGTATGCAGCGGAGGATCGCTATCTCTTCGGTCTGGGCAGCATGTCGGGCCAGGATCTGGAGGAGTATCTGGCCGAACTACGGGCGGCCGGGATAGACACGCAACGCTGCTGTGCGATTGCCGACCGTCATGGCGGAGTGATTGCGCAGCACCCCGACATCATGTTCGAGCGTAGCGGACCGGTAGATTTTCCGGGCCTGGAGGCGCGGCTCGTGCGTGACGACCCCCTCGAGATGGCCCGTGAGGGCGAAAGTATCGTCCGCTGGCTTATGGCCCGCGGATTCGAGTTCGACGTGCCGGCTCAATACAACACCGTTCAGGAAAAACACCGATGAGCGCAGCCAAAAGCTGTCTCGCCTCGCTTGGCGTCTTCGGCTTCGAACCGGTTGAGACGGTGATCCTGGCCGCGCTGGTCACCGAGGACCCGATGATCCTCATCGGCCGCTCCGGCACGGGCAAGACATACCTCTTGAACTCGTTGTCCGAAGCGCTCGGGCTCAATCATCGACACTACAACGCTAGCCTCATTTCCTTCGACGATCTGGTGGGTTTCCCCTATCCAGACGAGGCGTCGGGCGGCGTGCGGTTTCTTGAAACGCCCGCGACGGTGTGGGGCGCAGAATCAGTCCTTATCGACGAAATCAGCCGATGCAAACCCGAGCACCAGAACCGCCTTTTTTCCCTGGTGCATGAGCGGCGCATCCAAGGCATTGCGCTTCCGAAGCTTCGTTACCGATGGGCTGCAATGAACCCATGCTCTGGTGACCAAGACGCCATCGAGGAGTATGCGGGCTCGGAACCGCTCGATCCCGCGCTCGCCGACCGGTTCGCGCTCCTCGTCTCCGCCGCGGACTGGGACGATCTGTCGGAGGACGACCGTCGCAGCATCACGTTGCCCGGCGGCGAAGGTCGTATCGCCGATGATGGAGGCGTCCTAAAGGAGCGGATCGAGACATGGCGGAGCGCCTTTGTCACCGGCGTCGACAGCTGCCCCGAATTCATCGTGCGCTATGCCGCCGCCGCCACCACGGCGCTCAACGGTGCCAGCGTTCGGATTTCACCTCGCCGCGCACGTCTTATCGCGCGCAGCCTCTTCGCGGCGACGATCGTTGTCGGCGATGCCACGGAAGGAATCTTCCGCACCATCCTCCGCGCCTCGCTGCCACAACCGTGCTGGGGCGTGGCCGTTGCTGAGGAAGTCCTTGCAGCGGCGCACCGTGTTGCCTGGGAAAGTGCCACACCCGGCGAAACACACTGGATCCATCGCTTTCTTGCCGAGCGTAGTCTTCCCCGAAAGCTTTCAATCCTGCTTGACGAATGCAGGGATCCGGATGCAGGCACCCAGGCCGTCTCGCAACTCATTGCCGTTGCGCCGCGTGAGCAAAGTGCCGCCTTCGCCTTCGCGGTCTATCCCGCGGCTGCCATGGGAAAGCTTCCGATCGGTCCAGAAGGCGTCAATGATCTGGCTCGCCTCGCGAGCCCTTTGCTGACCACCGAGGGCCTGGTGTCGTGGCAGGAGCGACTGAACCAGCAGAACAGTGAGCATGGCGACCTCTCCCGTTACGTCCGCATTCTGAGCGATCTCCAGGGCGCCCGGTACGAGCGGGCGCAGCAGTTTTTCAACGCATGCGTTGTCCAGCACTTGGTCGTCGGTGAGCCCGGCGCGCTAGAGAAGGAGATTGAAGGCTGCGTGCAGGAAATTCGCCGAAGAGGGCTTGCGTGATGTTCTGCCAGCATTCCGCAGACCTCGGCGCCATTCATCCGCTTCATGCGAACATCGGCGGACCGATGAGCCGCACGCGCAGTGTGCGCATCGCATCCTCGCTGCTCGGCCGGGACACGGGGCATATCCGCTGCCCGATGATCATCAGACTTGGGCTTGAGTTTCGGAAGGGCGTCGACCCGGTCAAGCATCTTCACCAGATGCTCGCCACCGAGGGCCTCACGACTCCGGAGGCGTTACGCGAGCGCTTCCCTCCGCCTGATCGGCCCTACCTCTGTCGCGCACTTGCGGATGATCACCAGCGGCTCAAGGTCGCGGAAGCGCTTCGCGAGAAGGTGCTCCAACAAGCGCTGCTGCTCGGCCTCTGTACAGCCTTTCGCTACGACCCGTCCCGCGCGGTCATCTGGACGCAGGCGAGCCTCACACGCGGGCTCGAGCTCTACGATCCGGCCGAGTTCTATGCATGACGCCGCTGCAGTTTCGTCACCTCACAGAGGAACTCGTCGAGGAAAACCCCTTGGCGGTGCGCGCGGTTCTGAAACTTTGCGAGGTGCGCTTCACCGACAAGGTTTCCACGCTCGCGGTGACCTGCGAGGAAAAGCCCGTCCTCCTGGTCAATCTCGACTTCGTCAAACTGCACTGCCGAAGCGACACCGAGGTGAAGGCGGTCATCTGTCACGAGTTCCTTCATGTGCTCCTGCGCCATACCGAGCACATCGACCTCATCACGCCGGCACGTCATCTCGCGTTCGATGCAGTGATCAACGCCATCATTCATCGCAGCTTCGGGCCAAAGTGGTCGTCTCTCATGTCTCGCTATTACAGCGATGTGCGGGACCTGCGCAAGCTCCTGCGCCCAATGAACAAGAAGGAGCTCGCCGCCCTCGCCTCGCAATCACTGCAAGGTGGCGAAAATGCAGTTCCGGGATGGGTCCGGGCATGGGCCTCTCTCTACGAGGGATGCCTCGTTGCCGATGACATTGCCGAACTGGCCGAAAGCCTCGCGAACACCGTCTCCCGTCGCAAGCCAAATGCGGGTGCGGCGCCGTTCAGTCTGGACGAGGTGCTTCGCTCCGAGATCATTCCGGATCTCTTCGGAAATCACGACGGGCTCGCCGGTCCGCTCCCCGATGCGCTCGCCAGAGTTCTCGATCAGGCACTGCGCCAAATGAATGGCGGAGGAATATGGCGTGCGCCTTCGTCGCGAAGAGTGGGAACGAATCCCTACGAAGCTTTGTTCGTTGCCAGGAACGAGCCCACGGCACGCTGGCGGCGAAAGACGCTCGCAGTGCTCAAGCGCCACCTCACACCTGACCATCGCTCACGGGCGCACTCCCCCCACCTTGACGAAGCTCGCCTCCCGATTCTGTCGCCGACAGATCGGCGCGCGTTCCTTCGCTGTAGGTGGTCTAGGTTCCTCCCGGATGTCACCTGGTCGATGGAGCGGCTGCGACCAGATGGATCCGCCCAAATTTATCTCGACGTTTCCGGGTCGATGTATGCAGAGATGCCTGAAATCATCGCCTTGCTACAGTGCCTGTCACGTTACATCCGGCGCCCGCTCTGGGCCTTCAGCGACGTGGTCGCGCCAGCCCGGATCGAAAGCGGCCAGCTCAAAACCGAAACGACTGGCGGCACTTCCATGACTTGCGTGCTGGCGCACGTCCTCAAGACCAGGCCAAGTGCGGCAATCGTAGTCACTGACGGCTACATCGAGCGCCTTGATCGGGCTATCGTCGGAAAACTTGCCGGCACGAGGCTTCATGTCCTGCTCACACGAGACGGCAATGGTGCAGAGCTCGAGAGAGCGGGACTGCCTTACACCCAACTCGACAGGTTGCCAGCATGATTCGAATTAGCGAGGTGGTCCTTCCCGGCCACCCGGACAAGTTTTGCGACCGCGTGGCCGATGCGGTCGTCGCTGAATCCCTGAGAGCCGACTCGGATGCGTACTGCCAGGTCGAGGTCTCTGTCTGGTCCGATCAGGTTTGGCTTTCCGGCGGACTTTGCACGCGCACGCCGCTTGCTCGTCAGCTGGACGAAATCGTTGTCAGCACTGGGCTCGCGATCGGGTATCAACCGGGGAATCACATTGACGCCACTCGATATCACGTTACCGACGCGGTATGCCAACGCATTGCGGACCCGAGACAGTGGTCGCACCACGTGAACGACCAAAGTATCGTCATTGGATGGGCAGGTTACGACCAGAAGACCAAGTGGCTCCCACCCGAGCATTTCCTGGCACATCATTTCGCGCAGATATTGTTCGAGTCCTGCATGAGCGGAACGCTTTCCGGTCAGGGGCCCGACGGCAAGCTGATGGTCCGCATACGTGAGGAAGGCGATGAATGGCGGATGGAACATCTACTCGTCACGCTACAACAGTCGTCAGGAGCTGACTTCACTTCAGTGTGTGAGGAGCTGGCTAGTGTCCTGAGGGACGCCTATGAGGCGGCCCGGAGGGCCGATCCTCGTTGGAGGACCCGCTGGGATGATGTCGAATTGCTGCTCAACCCCAATGGCCCAATGATCGAAGCGGGCAGCGACGGCGACAATGGGCAGACTGGTCGCAAGCTCGTTATGGATTTCTATGGGCCCCGCGTGCCCATCGGGGGCGGAGCCCTGGCAGGAAAGCACCCGACGCATATCGACCGTATAGGTGCCAAAGCGGCACGCGAAGCGGCCCTTCATATGGTGAGGACCGGAGCCAATGAGTGCCTGGTACGGCTCGCCTATGCGCCCAACACCGTTGTGCCACTAGATGTTGCTTACGAGACGTCCGGGCGGGGCGAGCGGGTTCCCGCAGAGTTCTTCAGGCATGACGTGATGCGGAAACGTTATGGTTCGATCTGACCTTGCCTAGGGATGAGTGATCGAGCAGGACTGGCCGTTGGGCTACCTCAAGACGCTGGACCGCTGTGGCAAAAACGTGAACGTACGACTGCGCGCCGACCTGCCCGGTCAGGCCGTGCTGGTCGCATTTAAGCGACGCGAGCGCGTCGACTAGCATCACGCACTTCAGGTAACGTCCTCGTGATGAAGACGCTATGCTATGACGGTATGCCTTAGGATAGGCCCGATGGATCGCACTGAACGCTTTTATCATATCGACCGGCTGCTTCATGAGCATCAGGTTGTTCCGCTGCAGACATTCCTGGACGAACTCGAGGTTTCGCTCGCGACCTTCAAGCGCGATCTCGAATACCTCCGCGAGCGGTTCAACGCTCCCATCGTGTGGGATCGGGAGGCCGGCGGCTATCGCTTCGACAAGGTTCAGACGGGGCCCCGCTATGAGCTGCCCGGCCTGTGGTTTAACGCCTCCGAGGTCTATGCGCTGCTCACCATGCAACAGCTGCTCAAGGATCTCGAGCCCGGCCTTCTTGCACCGCACGTCGAACCGCTCCTCGCACGGCTGCGTGCGCTGCTCGACAAGGGCGACATCCGGGCGGACACCGTCGAAAAACGCATCCGCTTTCACCACCAAGCCGCACGCCGGCACGACCCGAAACACTTCGCCCCGATTGCAGCGGGAGTCCTACAGCGCCGCCGCCTCGTCATCGACCACTACGTCCGTTCACGCGACGAGACCATCCGTCGCGAAGTGTCGCCGCAACGCCTCACCTTCTACCGCGAAGCCTGGTATCTCGACGCGTGGTGCCACCTGAGGGAGGAACTGCGCAGTTTCGCGCTCGATGCAATCATCGAGGTCTCGCTCGACAGCGACATCTCGCTCGAAATTCCGGACGAAGAGATACGGGCCACGCTCGACGGAGGCTACGGCATCTTCGCGGGTAGAGATGTGGAGTGGGCCGAACTGGAATTCACGGCCGAGCGGGCACGCTGGGTCAGCCGGGAGGTCTGGCATCCGGACCAGGAAGGACGATTTCTGCCGGACGGCAGCTTCAGGCTGCGGGTGCCTTATAGCAACCCGACCGAACTCGCTATGGACATCCTGCGTCACGTACCGGACGTCAAGGTGCTTGGCCCCGATCCACTAAAGTCCCAGGTCCGCGACCAGCTCAAGCGTGGGCTGGAAACGCTGTGACGTTACGACTACGCGCGGGACGCAGACGCACGTTTCCGAGGGGCTGCCACTACCGGACTTGGCGTCCAGCGAGCGACCGATTCACGTCCCTTGCTTGAGGCGAAGCTCTGCAAAATTCACCATGGCGTCCGTATTGTTCCTCTTATCGCCGCGCGCCAATGGTTATCAAAATACGCCTGATATACAAATCGCAATAGACTCATCGACAGATTCTAGGGCGGACCATATACTCTCCGCAATATCACATACACATACTCGGTAATCCGAAAGAACCAGCCAGGATGTGGAACGAGCAGCTTGCAGATCTAACCCAGCCACAACGCGACCGCCTCGCGTTCGTGGAGTTGCGCGTGCGCTTCGTCGGGGAGATACGCCGCCAGGACTTGGTGACGCGGTTTGGCATTCAGTCCGCCGCAGCATCCAGGGATCTGGCGCTGTACAAGGACTTGGCACCCGGCAACATCGACTACGATCCCAAGGGTAAGTCCTACGTCCTTGGGCCGGACTTTCAGCCAGTTTTCGACTTCCCTGCGGAGCGCGTGCTGTCGTGGCTGACCCAGGGTTTTGGGGATGGCGAGCCGATGCGGCTCAAGGCGTGGGTGGCCAGCGAAAGCCCTTCACGGCTCACACACCCGGATCTGGATGTGCTCGCGAGCGTGACCCGGGCGATCCATCAGGAATGTCCGCTCGGCATCGAGTACCACTCCATCTCCAGTGGCCGCACTGAGCGGGAGATCGTCCCGTTCGCGCTGATCGACAACGGCCTCCGGTGGCACGTCCGCGGCTTCGACCGGAAGTCCCAGGAGTTCCGGGATTTCGTCATCACCCGGATCAGACGCCCCGTCGTGCTAAAGGGCCAGCCAGTGGCGCCCCACGAGCTGAGCGATCAAGACATTCAGTGGACCCGGATCGTCGAGCTGGAGTTGGTGCCGCACCCGGATCAACCCCGGCCGGAGATCACCGAAATGGATTACGGCATGCGCGACGGCGTACTGCGGATGAAGCTGCGTGCCGCCACGGCCGGATACATCCTGCGCAAATGGAGCGTGGACTGCTCGCCCGACCACAGCCTGCGCGGCTACGAATTCAGGCTCTGGCTGAAAGATCACCTGGCGCTATACGGCGTCAAGAATGCTGTGTTGGCGCCGGGGTACCGCTCCCCTGACCAAGATAAGGGAGAGCAATAACGTGGTTTATGATCCAACACGCGCACTGGAACTTCTCCGAATCGGTTCGGGACGCGCCGACGCCACATTCCGTGACGGCCAAGAAGATGCGATTCGCCACATCGTCGACGGACGAGGCCGCTTGCTGGTCGTTCAGAAGACAGGTTGGGGGAAGAGCTTCGTCTACTTCATCGCGACAAAGCTGCTGCGCGACAGCGGCAATGGCCCCGCGCTACTGATCTCGCCGCTGCTCGCGCTGATGCGAAATCAGATCGCCGCAGCGGAACGGATGGGCGTTCGCGCCGCCACGATCAACTCCGACAACGTTGATGACTGGACCCAAGTCGAGGCCAAACTTGCCCGTGGGCAAGTCGACATCCTCTTGATCTCACCCGAGCGCCTGGCGAACGAGCGCTTCCGCACGCAGGTCCTGGCAGGGATCGCCGCTCAGATTTCGATGCTGGTCATCGACGAGGCTCATTGCATTTCCGACTGGGGTCACGACTTCCGTCCTCACTACCGCCTGTTGGAACGGATTGTCAAAACGCTGCCGCCGAATCTTCGGCTCCTCGCCACCACAGCGACGGCGAACAACCGCGTGATGGAGGACCTTGCTGCCGTGCTCGGTCCAAAGCTGGACGTCTCACGCGGCGACTTGAATCGGACCTCTCTTTCCCTGCAAACGATCCGCCTGCCCAGCCAGGCAGAGCGCCTTGCCTGGCTGGCAGAGCAACTCGCCACGCTGCAAGGCCACGGCATCATTTACACGCTGACGGTGCGCGACGCCAACCAAGTCGCCGATTGGCTCAAGACCCGGGGCTTCAATGTCGAGGCCTACACGGGCGAAACGGGCGACCGTCGAGAAGCGCTGGAGCAGGCCCTCCTCAACAACGAGGTCAAGGCGCTGGTCGCAACGACGGCGTTGGGCATGGGCTACGACAAGCCCGATCTGGCGTTCGTCATCCATTACCAAATGCCAGGCTCCGTCGTCGCGTATTACCAGCAAGTTGGACGTGCGGGGCGCGCGCTGAACTCCGCCTACGGTGTGCTGCTCAGCGGCCAGGAAGAGTCGGACATCACCGACTGGTTTATCCGCAGCGCCTTTCCGACCCGCCAGGAAGTCGCCGACGTCTTGGGCGCACTTGAGGAAGAAGAAAACGGCCTGTCTGTCCCCGAACTGCTCAGTCGCGTCAACCTGAGCAAGGGGCGCGTCGACAAGACGATCGCGCTGCTGTCCCTCGAAGCACCAGCGCCCATCGCCAAACAGGGCACCAAGTGGCAGCTCACAGCAGCCACGCTGAGCGAGGGGTTCTGGGCGCGAGCCGAACGACTCACGGCCCTGCGGCGTGACGAACATCAGCAGATGCAGGAGTATGTCAGTCTGCCCTTCGGTGATCACATGGGCTTCCTGATCAGCGCGCTCGACGGTGATCCTAGTGTTGTCACGCAGCCTGCACTTCCCCCACTGCCAACAGGTGTGAATGAGGCCTTGGTTCGGGACGCCATCGCATTTCTTCAGCGCACTAGCCTGCCCATCGATCCTCGCAAAAAATGGCCTGATGGGGGAATGCCCCAGTACGGCGCCAAGGGATTCATTGCCGCTGACCACCAATCGCAGCCTGGCAAGGCGCTGTGTGTATGGGGTGACGCTGGTTGGGGCGGCCTGGTCCGGCAAGGCAAGTATCACGACGGCAAGTTTGCCGATGACCTGGTTGCGGCGTGCTTGAAGATGGTTCGCGAATGGAACCCCCACCCCAAACCGACCTGGGTGACGTGCGTTCCATCGCTGCGTCACCCCGATCTCGTCCCCAATTTTGCGAAACGCTTGGCTGCGGCTCTGGGTCTGCCGTTTCATATCGTCATTGCGAAAACAGACGATAGGCCCGAACAGAAAACGATGGCAAACAGTACACAGCAAGCGCGCAACATCGACGGCTCGTTGGCACTCACCGGTCAGCCGGTCCCGCATGGGCCGGTGATCTTGGTCGACGACATGGTGGACTCACGCTGGACGCTGACCGTGGCTGCGTGGCTGCTACGCAAGAGCGGAAGTGGCGAGGTCTGGCCGATGGCACTCTCTCAAACGGGGCACGACGAATGACGCCCACCTTGTCCCCCAACACCCAGGCGATCCTGCTACTGACGGCGCCGCTGATCGCTGGGCGAGGTACATCGTCATCGGAGCTTCTGTCGCCCGGCGAATACAAGCGCCTCGCCCGCCACCTGCGGGAGATACAACGCCAGCCTGCGGACCTCGTGTCGCCCGATGCGGCAGATCTACTGCGTGCCTGCCAGCCGGTAATTGATGAAGCCCGTCTGCAGCGCTTGTTAGGGCGTGGCTTCCTCCTGAGCCAAGTCATCGAGCGATGGCAGGCGCGCGCCATCTGGGTGGTCAGCCGCGCTGATGCCGAGTACCCCCGCCGCTTGAAGGCGCGCCTGCGCGAAGACGCCCCAGCAGTGATCTACGGCTGCGGCGAAATGGGCTTGCTGGAGTCGGGTGGCCTCGCCGTAGTCGGATCTCGTCACGTGGACGATTCGTTGATCGACTACACGATGGCTGTTGGCCGGCTAGCGGCGCGGGCGGGAAGAACACTCGTATCGGGTGGGGCGAAAGGCATCGATCAGGCCGCCATGCGCGGTGCGCTTGAAGCTGGCGGCAAGGTCAGTGGCGTCCTCGCAGACAGTCTGGAAAAAACGACCATGAACCGCGAGCACCGCAACCTGCTTCTCGATGGCCAACTGGTGCTGATTTCGCCCTACGACCCGAGCGCAGGATTCAACGTTGGAAACGCCATGCAGCGCAACAAGCTGATCTATGCGCTGGCCGACGCATCCTTGGTCGTCAGCTCTGATCTCAACAAAGGCGGCACCTGGGCTGGTGCCGTCGAACAACTGGCCAAGCTCAAGTTCGTGCCCGTGTACGTTCGATCCACGGGCGAGTCGTCTCCCGGACTCGAAGCCCTGCGCAGCAAGGGGGCGATACCTTGGCCGAACCCGCAAGACGCTGACGCGTTTGAAGGTGTGTTCGATGTCGCTGCACCAACTCCAGTGCCATCTCCGCAGTCAGGCCTTGCACTGATTTCCGGAGACGGAACGTCGGGCGTTGCACCCACGACCCCCTCGTTCCCGGAGACAACGCCCGCGATCGAAGCGCCGAGCGAGCCAATGCCGCCATCCGCCGCTGCACCCATCGACGAACAGGTTGAGCTGACGCCAGAGCCCGCCTCATCGGCTGCACTGGCATCTGAGACCACCTCCGAAGCAGCCAGCCCTGTGGCGACAACGGCGTCCACACCTGCGGATACGCTGTTTGCGGCTGTCCGGGAAGTGATCCAGTTGCTGCTGAAGGCCCCGATGAAGGACGCCGAAGTTGCCGCTGCGCTGGGCGTCTCCACCGCCCAAGCCAAGACGTGGCTTCAGCGTCTCGTCGACGAAGGCGTGATCGAGAAACAGAAGAAGCCAGCGGGCTACATCGTCAAGCAGTCCAGCCTTTTCGAGTGATTCATGCCGACACGTCACCCCTTTGGATACCTGCGGCGCCATCTCCGGGTCCTATCCGGAAGGAAGCGCAGATGATCGAAAAGCTGGAGCGTCTAGTCGATGAAGTCGGGGCACTGCAGAGCAGGCTCGTCCTGCTCATTGGTGCGCCTCATGCAGGCAAGACGGCATTGCTGCACTCCCTCGCAAAAGACAAGGGTGTCACCCCGCTGAATGTCGGGGCTGACTTGGGCGGTCGTCTCGCGGGCATGCCGCAGAGACAGCGCCACCTGCAGACCACGACGATCCTGCGTGAGCTGGCCGATCAGCATGCCACCGGCGACCTTCTGCTGCTGGACAACATCGAGCTCTTGTTCGACCGATCGCTCCAGCTCGATCCACTCGATTTGCTGAAGCGTCACGCACACGCGAAACGCGTCGTGGCGGTTTGGCCGGGCGAGTTGCAGGGCGACACAAGAACGGGCCGGCTGACTTACGCCGACATAGGGCACCCAGAACATCAAGACTACAGCCTTGCTGGCGTGGTCCCATTTGAAATTCAGAAATAGGGAAGAGAGAAAAATATGCGGTACGGCGACCTCATTCAATTCGACCAAATCGAGACAACGATCGAGCTACTAAACGCGGACCGACCTGGCGCGGCACAGAAGCTTCTCCAGACGTATGTAATCTCCGACGATATGGCAGAGAGGATCGTGGACCGAATTCTCCCACAACTGTCTTTTGATGCGTCCATTGACCACCAAGGGCTTCTCGTCGTCGGCAACTACGGCACAGGTAAATCACACCTAATGTCTGTGCTATCCCTCGTCGCGGAAGATGCGTCCTATGTTCCAATGATCCGTCACACCAAGGTTGCAGAAGCGGCGGGGAAAATCGCGGGCAAATTCAAGGTCCACCGCATCGAGATCTCCAGCCAGATGTCGCTGCGGGACATCATCACCCAGGAGCTTGAGCTCTTCCTTGAAAAGAACGGTGTCAGCTACTCGTTCCCTGCTGCCGACAAGGTGGTCAACAACAAGGCGGCGTTCGAGGAAATGATGGCCGCGTTCGCCGAGGTCCACCCCAACCACGGCGTGCTCTTGGTGGTCGACGAGTTTCTCGACTACCTGCGGTCCCGCAAAGATCACGACCTGGTGCTGGACCTGTCGTTCCTGCGTGAGATCGGTGAAGTCACCAAGCACCTGCGTTTCCGCTTCGTGGCCGGCGTGCAGGAAGCCATCTTCGACAGCAACCGTTTCCAGCACGTCGCCGACAGCCTGCGCCGCGTGAAAGACCGCTTCACGCAAGTGCTGCTGGCTCGGCAAGACGTCAGCTTCGTTGTCGCCGAGCGCCTGCTGAAGAAGACCGCTGACCAGCAGAACAAGATACGGGCCTACCTCACCAAGTTCGCCAAGTTCTACAGCTCGATGAACGAGCGCATGGACGAGTACGTGCGGCTGTTTCCGGTTCACCCGGAGTACATCGGCACCTTCGAGCGTCTGATCTTCACCGAAAAGCGCGGAGCCCTGGTCACCCTGCGCGACCAGATCCAGGCCGTCCTGAATGACGAGGTTCCCGACGACCGCCCAGGACTGATCGGCTACGATAAGTTTTGGGACACCGTAACCTCCAACTCGGTGCTGCGCTCAGACCCCAGTATTGGCCCCGTCCTGAAGGTGTCTGAGGTCCTCGCCGAACGCGTGCTGAAGGCCTTCACCCGCCCAGCGTACAAGCTCATGGCGCAGCGCGTGATTGCCGGCCTGTCGGTGCATCGGCTGACCACAGGCGGCGACATCTACGTGCCGGTCGGTCCAACCGCTGCCGAACTGCGCGACACGCTGTGCCTTTACCAGCCCGGCATCGAGGACATGGGTGGCGACCCGGCCGACGACCTGCTCACCGCTGTTCAAACCACCCTGCGGGAGATCGTCAAGACGGTCAACGGCCAGTTCATCTCCAAGGCGCCGGACACCGAGCAGTACTTCCTCGACCTCAAGAAGGACGTCGACTACGACGCGCAGATCGAAAAGCGTGCCGAGGCGCTGTCGGATGACGCGCTGGACCGCGCCTACTACGGCGCCATCAAGCAGCTGATGGAGCGCACGGACGAGAGCACCTACGTGACGGGCCATCAGATCTGGCAGTACCAGATCGAGTGGCAAGACCGCCGCGTCGACCGCAACGGCTACCTGTTCTTCGGGGCCCCGAACGACCGGCCCACCGCCCAGCCCGAGCGCGATTTCTACGTCTACTTCATTCAGCCCTTCGAGCCGCCGCGTTTCCGTGACGAGAACAAGTCCGATGAGGTGTTCATCCGGCTCAAGGGCCTGGACGACGCCATCAAGCGCCACCTGGCCTTCTACGCGGCGGCACAGGACCTTGCCTCCACCGCCAGCGGCGGCGCGAAGGCCGTCTACCTGGACAAAGCCAAAGACGCGCTGCGCGACATGAGCAAGTGGCTCCAGGAAAAGCAGATGACCGCATTCGAGGTCACCTACCAAGGCAAGACCAAGACCCTCCAGGGCTGGGCCACGGGCGTCAACATCCGTGACAGGCTCCGTCTGGGATCTGATGAGCGCGCCAACTTCCGCGACATCGTCAACGTCGTCTCCGGCCTGGCGCTCAACCAGCAGTTTGCCGAGGTCTCGCCCGAGTACCCGACCTTCCCGGTGCTGGTCACCGAGTCCAACCGCAAGCAGTTGGTGGGCAATGCGCTGAAGGCACTGGCCGGCGGCACCCGCACCAAGGACGCCAATGCCATCCTCGACGCGTTGGAGATGCTGGATGGCGACCGCATCGAGCCGGGGCGCTCGCGTTACTCGCAAGAAGTGCTGAGCCGCCTGAAGGCCAAGGGGCATGGCCAGGTGCTGAACCGCAGCGAGCTGCTGAACGGACAGACGGACGTGGAGTACTTCCACCCGGTGAAATTCCGCTTGGAGCCGGACCTGCTGGTGGCCGTGCTGGGGGGCCTCGTCTACTCCGGCGACATCGTCCTGGCCATCACAGGCGACAAGATCGACTCCGGCAAGATCACGCTGCTGGCCGAGCGCGGACTCGAAGAGCTCAAGCAGTTCAAGCATGTCGAAGCGCCGAAGGAAATCAACGTCTCCGTTCTGCGATCCTTGTTCGAACTGCTCGGCCTGTCGCCCGGCTTGGCACAACTGGCCACGCAAGGGTCGGAAGAACCCGTCAAGCAGCTTCTCGAAGCCGTCTCCAAGCTGGTCGGCCGCGTGCTGACGGCGGGCACTGATCTGCAAGGCAAGCTCACCTTCTGGGGCAAGCCGCTGCTCACGGACGACGAAATCCGCGACTGGCGCACCCGGCTGGAAGCGCTCAAGACCTTCACTGAGGGGCTGACGCCGTACAACACGGTCGGCAAGCTGAAGAACCTGCGCATCGGGTCCGACGACATCGATGCTCAGAAGAAGAACCTCGAGGTCCTGGCTGCCGTCGAAAAGCTGCTGGAGCTGGTGACGGAGTTGGGCAGCACGGCAGCCTACTTGTCGCAAGCTGAGATGGTGCTGTCCAGCGATCACGCATGGGTCAAGCAGGCGCAGAGCGCACGCAAGGACATCCTGGACAAGCTCGCGCTGGACCGCAACGCCCAGCATGCCGCCGAATACCGGCAGACCCTGGCCCAGCTCAAGAAGGACTATCTCACCGCCTACATCGCCCAGCACAGCAAAGCTCGCCTGGGCGTGGCGGAGGACAAGACCAAGTCCGCGTTGCGCAAAGACTCGCGCCTGGTGGCCATGCGTGCCCTGGCCGGCATCTCGCTGATGCCCACCAGCCAGCTCACCACCTTCGACGACAAGCTCGACAAGCTCAAGAGTTGCGCGTCGCTGGTCGAGTCGGAACTGTCGGCCAGCCCCTATTGCCCGCACTGCAGCTTCCGCCCGGCCAACGAGCAAGGCGACTTCCTGCCCGCCGCCAACGTGCTCAAGCAACTGGACGAGGAACTGGACAAGTTGCTCGACGGCTGGCAACAAACGCTGCTCGACAACCTGGACGACCCGATCATTCAGGCCAACCTTGACCTGCTGAAGGCGTCCGCCCGCGAGCTGATCAAGAAGTTCGTCGCGTCGAAGAAGCTGGCCGACCCCGTCACCCCGGACTTTGTCAGCGCTGTGCAAGAGGCACTGTCAGGACTGGAGAAGATCGGCGTCAGCGGCGACGACATCAAGAAGGCCCTGCTGCAAGGCGGATCGCCAGCCACGCCGGACGACCTGCGCAAGCGGTTCGAGACCTTCCTGAATGACCGCTGCAAGGGCAAGGACGCCAGCAAGCTCCGGTTCGTGGTGGAGTGATCTCGTGAGCGGCCCAAGCAGCAGACCCCTGCGCCTGCAAAGCTGGATTCCCCCCAGCTTCGCGTGGACGACCGCGCCTGATGTGTTCTGCATCGACGTACCCGCTTCTGACCCTGATCTTGTTGAGTTCCTTGCAACCGGCGAATGGGAGATTGAAGTTCTTGGGGCCCAGAGAACGGCGCGGCTGATGGCGTTGTTGCTAGACGAAAAGTCTCTTCGCCGGCAGCTGCGAGAGGCCATTTGGGCGCCAGCCAAGCTCAAGCCAACCGACGCACGCATCAAGGTCGGCACCAAGGTTGTCGCTCATTGCCACGGCGTGTTCTTGCTGCCGGACGGGAAGACTTTGTGCCTGGTGGTGGGGCGGTCGAAGCCTGTTGCTCCGGATGCTTGGATCTCGGCAGGGCTGAAGGCAGACGCCGACGCGCTGCTGCTGGAGCACCAATCCAAAGTCGCCGAGTTTGACGAGGCAATCGACCGCAAGAAGAAGGACAACGAGGACTTCTACGCTCGCAACAGCGACATGAAGAGGTTCGAAGGGTATGCAGAAGCGCAGGTGGCGATGGAGAGCCACTTTCAGCGTCCGGTGTTGACTGCCGAACGGCTACTTCCTTCCATGCCGCGCGCCGCGAAGTTCCCACAGCCCACATCGGGCGACCTTGAAAAGCTCGCACGCGCTGCCCTGGCCGGGATCGCCGCATCTGGCTGGCCGCCATCCCGCGATGGAAACTACGCCGGCATTCTTCCTGGCGCTGCTGGGCGCCGCACTCAAGGCCTCGCCTCATGGGTGCCCCACACAGGCCTACCCTCGTACCCCGAGGTCCGCTGGGCTGTTCAGAAGCGCCTGCCTGCGGCGTTGCGCAAGCCGCGCATCGAGCAGATGGGCAAGCCCAAGTTCGACACGGGCACACAGCCCGTACAGGACTCGGTTCAGGTCCAGGGCTTTGATCCGACGTCGAACGACCTCAAGGATGCGCTGGACGATCTGCAGCTCGACCAAGACGATTACCGCGACCGCGTGGACGACGTTCGCAAGGACGTCAAAGGACAGGGCTTCGAGGCCATCGCCTGGTTCCAGCCGTATCACGTCTGGACCGAGGAGACCTGGGGGATCTACTTCGACGCCCGTAAGCTGGACGACCTGGCGCTCAGCTTTTTGGACGACTTCAAGTCGGCGCGTGTTCATGGGTCGCACAGCCTTGCTGCGCTGCTGGCCTTTGGCCTGACCTACGCCCACGAGCTGTTCCACGCCCGGGTCGAGGCCGCACTCTCCTGGGCCGAGATCAACGCCCAGCAGCCGCGACACCTGCGCTACAAGTACCGCGTCTACCAGGCGCTGCGCGAAACGCCCGATTGGCTCGAAGAAGCCCTGGCCAACTGGTCAGCATGGGACTGGTTCAAAGCACCCGGCATCCAGTCGTTGGTCACACGCATGGCGTCGAACGCTGAGGGCCTGGACCGCGTCGTCGAAGGATCTCTCGACCTCGCACCACCCGGGTATCAGGAATGGCGCCTGGGGCATCAGGCTGCCACGTGGCGCACCTTTGCCAACCAGCTCAGCACGGGTAACGCCAAGATCAACGCCACCAGCATCGGCCTGCCACTTGAAAGCGCGCTGACCGGCCCGCTGCCGTACGACTTCCAGCCCGCCGACATCCCTTTGCGTTTCGTGGGCCCGGGCGTCATCGCTGACCGTCTGCAAAGCCACCCGGCCACGTTCAACGTGCCGCCGCGTCGCGAGCTTGAGCGGGCGCTCAAACACTTCCGCCACAGCCTGGACGCATCGGGCGGCAAAGGCGGCCACCAGAAGTGGACGGGGCCGGACCAACGTGCCTTCATTCTTCCCACGCGAGACCCGGTGAGCCCTGGCGTCTTCAAGACATTCCTACACCACGTGGGCATCGACAAGGCCACCTACGTGCGCCAAGTGCGACCCAACCTCTGAAATCCGAAGCTGACGTTATGAACGACCTATACAAAGACCATCAAAAGGCAGCATCAGGCCCAGTCGAATGCTTGGGCATCAAGTTCCCAAGTGAGCAGGCCCGTCGCGAACACTTCTCGGAACTGCTGGCCGAGAAGCTGAAGGACCCGGCGTTCCGGAAGACCGAAGGGTTCCCGCAGGGCACCGATGAAGCCATCCTGGCGATGTCGGACCCACCGTACTACACGGCATGCCCAAATCCGTGGCTGTGCGACTTTGTAAAGCATTACGGCAGACCATACGACCCAGACGCCAAGTACTCCCGCGAACCGTTGGCCATTGACGTTTCCGAGGGAAAGACTGACGCCCTCTACAAGGCGCACTCGTACCACACCAAAGTGCCGCACTTGGCCATCGTGCCTTCCATCCTGCACTACACACAACCCGGCGATGTAGTGCTTGACGGCTTTGCTGGCTCCGGCATGACCGGCGTGGCGGCGCAGTGGTGCGACCGCGCACCGGCCGTCTACCGCCACGAAGTGGAATTGGCCTGGAAAAAGGAAGGCAAACCTACCCCTCAGTGGGGCACACGCCGTGTGGTGTTGAACGACCTGTCGCCGGCCGCTACGTTCATCGCTGCTAACTACAACCTCCCGTTCGATGCTGACGCCTTCGCCCGGGCTGGTAAGCAGTTGCTTAGGGACCTCGAACACGAAATAGGCTGGATGTACGAGACCTTGCACACAGATGGCAAAACCAAGGGGCGGATCGATTACACGGTGTGGAGCCAGCTTTACAGCTGCCCAGAGTGCTCAGGCGAAGTGAACTTCACTGAGGAAGCGCTCGATGCAGAAACTAAGCGCGTTAGAGATGACTTTCCGTGCCCGCATTGTGGTTCCGGTCTTACCAAACAGCGTCTCGAACGGCTGTATACGGCCAAAGTCGATGCCGCGACAGGAAAGACCATCAAGGTTCCTAAGCGGGCGCCAACCTTGATTTCCTACCAGGTTGGGAAAGTCAAGTACGAGAAGAAGCCAGATGCCGCCGATCTGGCACTGCTAGCTCGCATCGAGTTGCTTGATCTACCAAAGGAAGTGCCCACCCGCGACCTTCCACCAATGCACATGACGCATGAGCGTGCGCGGATGGACTATTCCGGTATCACGCACATTCACCACTTCTTCCTCGCAAGGGCCGCACAGGCCATGGGCAAACTGTGGGAAAGGGTGCACACACACCCCGACAAACGGGTTCGAGCATTTCTGCTGTTTATGGTGGAGCAGGGAATCCGTGGAATGTCGGTGCTGAACCGATATAAACCAATCCAATACGGAAAGATTGGGGGGTCTCAGGTCGGCCTCGATATGCCTGGCGTCTACTACGTGTCTTCGATCTCGAGTGAGGTCAGTCCGTGGTATCAGTTCGAAGGAAAGCTAGGAAGACTAGTCGCTGCCTTCAGTGGCTCATGGACGAAGGCTGACAACACATTCGTCACGACAGGTACGGCAGCGAGGCTTGGCTTGCCCGACGAAAGCGTCGACTACATCTTCACAGACCCACCCTTCGGCGAAAACATCTACTACGCAGACCTAAATTTCCTAGTCGAAGCGTGGCACGGCGTCATCACTGACGCCCAACCCGAAGCGATCATTGACCGATTTAAGAAAAAAGCGCTTCCCGAGTATCAGCGCTTGATGCAGCGGTGTTTCTTGGAGTATCACCGCGTGCTCAAGCCCGGACGCTGGATGACGGTTGTCTTTTCAAACAGCAGGGCCTCAGTATGGAACGCGATCCAGGTAGCTTTGCAGCAAGCGGGCTTCGTAGTCGCCGAGGTCACTGCGCTGGACAAGCTGCAAGGCAGCTATCGGCAGGTCACCTCCACTACTGCCGTGAAGCAGGATCTGGTGATCTCAGCCTATAAGCCAAACGGTGGGCTTGAGCAGCGCTTCGCCCAACGTGGTCCTACTCCCGACTCAGCCTGGGACTTTGTGCAGACGCACTTAAGGCAGTTGTCGGTGGTCAAAGTGAAAGACGGTGGTCTGGAGTTTATTGTTGAGCGAGATCCACGGCGTATCTACGATCGCTTGGTCGCATGGTTCGTGCGCCACGACGCTCCGGTTCCGCTGTCAAGCGACGAGTTCTTAGACGGCCTTCGCAGTCGCTTCCCCGAGCGTGATGGCATGGTCTTCTTGTCAGACCAAGTGGCCGCGTACGACAAAAAGCGTGCTTTGGTGGCGCAAGCACCACAGATGGAATTGTTTGTCAGCGACGAGCGCAGCGCCATTGACTGGCTTGCCGACTTCCTAAAGTCGCGTCCATCCACCTACCAAGAGATCCACCCCGAGTTCATCACCCAGTTGGGTGCTGGCTGGAAGAAGCACGAGGCAAAACCGGAGCTGTCGGCATTGCTGGAGAACAACTTCCTACAGTACGACGGTACCAGCGAAGTTCCTTCCCAGATATCGAACTACTTATCGAAGAACTTCCATGACTACAGAGGCCTGGACAAAGTCGATCCTCGCTTAAAGGCAAAGGCCCAGGAACGCTGGTATGTACCTGACCCGAACAAGGCCCATGACTTGGAGAAGAGGCGCGAGAAGGCGCTTCTGAAGGAGTTCGAGGGGTACCAATCAGCGACTGGTCGCAAGCTGAAGGAATTCCGCCTGGAGGTGTTGCGAGCTGGGTTCAAGGCAGCTTGGGCCGCCAAGAACTACGGGGCCATCATCGCGATCGCCCAGAAGATCCCCGAAGAGGCGCTGCAAGAAGACGAGAAACTGCTGCTCTGGTACGACCAGGCGCTCACGCGAACGGAGGCTGGGGCCTGATGGCGGAGAGCGGCCAAACCGCAGATGGGCACGCCGTCGGCGCGTGGTGCTGGCACGCGCGCCACGCAGCGCCTTGCCGCGTGGTGGACAGGCAGGACATGTGGGGGGAAACCGCCTACCGCGTGTGGCTGCCCACCAAAGACGCGGTGGTGCGCGCGCGCTCGCAGGACCTGGCCCAGCTCGACAGCATCCAGCCGACGGTCGAGCACATCCTCCACACCGCAGCGGCGGCCAAGCTGCTGGATGCCCTGGAGGACAACCTGCTGCTGGCCCCTATCCAGTCCAGCGTGGTCCCGTTGCCGCACCAGCTCTATGCGCTGAACCGCGCGATGAGCCAGCACCGCATTCGGTACCTGTTGGCGGACGAGGTAGGCCTGGGCAAGACCATTGAGGCCGGACTGATCCTGCGCGAACTGAAGTTGCGCGGCATGGCCAAGCGGGTGCTGGTGGTGGCGCCCAAGGGGCTGGTGCGCCAGTGGCAGGCCGAGATGCGCCTGCACTTCGGGGAGAAGTTGCAGTTCGTCGACCCGGCCGAACTGGCCGCCTTCCGGCAGTGGCGCAACGACGAAGAAAACCTCTGGCGGCTGCACGACCAGGTGATCTGCTCACTGGACTCGGTCAAGCCGATCGAGGGCCGCAAGGGTTGGAGCCTGGAGCAGCTGAACAACTACAACCGCGAACGCTTCGAGGACTTGATTTCGGCGTCTTGGGATCTGGTGATCATCGACGAGTCGCACCGCATGGGTGGCAGCACCGACCAGGTGGCACGCTACAAGCTGGGCGCAGCGTTGGCCGAAGCGGCGCCCTACCTGCTGCTGCTGTCGGCCACGCCGCACCAGGGCAAGACCGACCAGTTCCTGCGCCTGATGCAGTTGATTGACCGGGAATCGTTCCCGGATGAAGGCAGCGTCAGCCGAGATCGCGTGCGGCCGTTCGTCATTCGCACCGAGAAGCGCAATGCGATCGATGCGGAGGGCCAGCCGCTGTTCAAGCCTCGCGTCACCCGTCTCCAGGCCGTGGCGTGGCAAGACCGGCACGGCGCCCAGCAGCGCCTGTACGAGGCGGTCACCGACTACGTTCGCCATGGCTACAACCAGGCACTGGCGGCTAAGCAGCGGCACATCGGGTTCTTGATGATCTTGATGCAGCGGCTGGTGACGTCCAGCACAGCGGCGATTCGCACCACGCTGGAGAAGCGGCAGGCGTTGCTCAATGACCCCCAACCGCAGGCATCGCTGTTCGATTCGACCGAGATGGACGAGTGGGCCGAGCTGGACGGCCAGAGCCAGGTGGACATCGCGGTGCAGACCTCAGGCTGGGTACAGGAGAAGGCCGAGGTGGACCTGCTGCTGACCTTGGCCCGGGAAACGGAGGCCCAAGGCACAGACGCGAAGGCCGAAGCCTTGCTCGAGCTGATCTACAAGCTGCAGCAGGAAGAGAACGACCCGACCATGAAGGTCCTGATCTTCACGGAGTTCGTGCCGACGCAGGCCATGCTGGCAGGCTTCCTCGAAAGCCGTGGCTTCTCTGTGGCCCTGCTCAACGGCAGCATGGACCTGGATACGCGCACCAAGGCGCAGCAGGCCTTCTCGCAGGATGTTCGGGTTCTGGTCTCCACCGACGCTGGCGGCGAGGGCCTGAACCTGCAGTTCTGCCATGTCATCGTCAACTTCGACATGCCGTGGAACCCGATGCGCATCGAGCAGCGCATTGGCCGCGTGGACCGTATCGGCCAGCGCCATGTGGTGCGGGCCATCAACTTCGTTCTCGAAGACACGGTGGAGCACCGCGTCCGCCAGGTGCTGGAGACCAAGCTCGAAGTCATTGCCCAGGAATTCGGGGTGGACAAGGCCTCGGACGTGATGGACTCAGTCGAGGCGGAGGCGATGTTCGATGAGGTGTTCGTGCAGGGCCTGCAAGACCCTGGTTCGATCGACAAGGCGTGTGACGCCGTGATCAATCAGGTTCGAGATAAGGTCGCCGACGAACGCAAGAACAGCGACCTGTTGACGGATGCCCATGCGCTGGACGCCGACGATGCCCGCAAGTGGCGCGACCACCCGGCGCAGTTTTGGCTGGAGCGCGCCATCACCTCCGGTTTGCCGGCACGTGGCGGCAGTGCCCTGAAAACGGGTGACGCATGGCGCGTGAAGTGGGTGGACGGCAGCGAGTCCACCAGGGTTTGCTTTGACGCCAGGACGGCGGAACAGAACCCGGATCTGGAATGGGTCACGTTGGAGGACCCGCGCGCCAGAGCGGTGATCAGCGAGCTGTCCCGTTGCGTTGCTGGTCAGCCCCTGCCGGTGGTCAAGATCACCGGCCTGCCTGAGGCTGTGCAGGGTGTCTGGTCACTGTGGGAGATCAGCCTGTCCGCTGAAGGTCTCAGCCGAAAGCGCTTCCTGCCCGTCTTCGCAACAGACGACGGGCGGACCTTTGTGCCCACGGCCAAGCGCATCTGGGACCTGCTGTTGACGGAAGCCATCGAAATCAAGGGCGCCACCACCACCGAGCAGGCGGTGCAGTGGTTCGAAGCCTCCATGACGGCTGCCAAGACCCAAGGTGAGCGGCTGTTCTCAGAACTGCTCGGGGAGCACCGTTCACGGCTGAAGGAAGAACGGGAGCGCGCCAAGTACGCCTACGAGGCACGCTACCAGGCCATTGGTCGAATCGGCTTGCCTGCTGTTCGCGAGCATCGCCGCAAACGGCTGGATGCCGAACACCAGGTGCGGATGGCCTCGTTGGATGACGCAGAGGCGAGCGTGCCGGACCTCAACGCAGTGATGATGCTTCGGGTGGGGGCCGTATGAGCCCATGGATTGAACGCATCCTCAAGGAGTTTCCGGCAGACCTGTCCCGTCTGTGGATTGCTGCCGACCCCGACGATGTGCTCCTGGATGAGCAGGTGCTGTCAGGCTTGCGAGAACGTGGTTTCGAGGTGCTGCCGTTTGAGGACTCGGTCGCGTTCCGCGCCGAGTATGAGGATCGGTACCGCAGCGCTTGGGACCGTGGTGAAGCGGCGCCTGCCAAGGCCCTGGTGTTGCACCTGCGTGGCACCAACGTCAGCGATTTGCCCTGGGACTACCTGAGGCAAGCACGCCGGGTCAGCCTGAGCCTTGCCAACCTGTTCTCCAGGCTCAGCTATC
This sequence comes from Azoarcus sp. CIB, assembly GCF_001190925.1. Classification (NCBI taxonomy): domain Bacteria; kingdom Pseudomonadati; phylum Pseudomonadota; class Betaproteobacteria; order Rhodocyclales; family Zoogloeaceae; genus Azoarcus; species Azoarcus sp. CIB. Next base: position 1,523,949 of record NZ_CP011072.1, on the reverse strand, counting down.
CCGTCGTTCGACAGATCGGCGCAGAAAACCATGAAGCGCTGTTCGCTGCGCAATCGAAGCATGCGTCGCAGGCCTTGGGCGAGTCTGCGACCAAAGAGTTCGTCCTGACCCACATCTTCAAGATCAGTCCGCACCTAATTTCGCGCCCCGAGGACCTGTGGCGGGAGTTGCTGCGGTTGCACTACCGCGATTCCGGTCTGCCGCTGGTTCTGGCAGGCCACGTTGCGCACGTGCTTGGCGATCACGCGGCGTTCAAGGATCTGCCGATCAGCGAGCTGTTCGCCTCGAAGAGCACATTGCTACGGGTCGTGCAGGACGCTTGGTACCGCTACCTGTCACGCCTTGGGTTGACGGGTACACGTACCGGGGAACCCACGCCGGCGGATTTCCTAGCCAAGGCCGACGTGCCGTTTGAGCATCCGGATGTTCGGGTGCTGGTCGACTCGATGTTCCTCGACGGCCTGCTTCACCCGCTCGCCGTTCAGGGCGCTGCTGTCAGCATCCCTGAGTGGGCGAAGGTGGGCATCGTCCAAGATCCGCTCGCACTGAGGAACCTGGTCGCCGAGGGCATCAAAGGCATTCTTCAGTCGCTGCCAACGCTGGAGTCTTCCTTCCGCGATTGGGCCAACTTGTCTCGCCGGTTCGGCGAGGTGCTTGCCCGGTTTCATGCCTTGGACACGGTGCGCGCCGAAGGGCTGAAAGCCGCGATCGCAGAGCTGCAAGCCTCCACTGACGAGCGTCTGCGGCAATGGGTGACAAAGCACTATGCCGACCTGCCTTCGCTGCCTGTAGCCAAAGGACCGGTCATGGTGCATCACGTGCCGCGCTTTCTTTCAATGCGGCGCGGTGCCGGCGAGGCCAAGATTGCCCTGCTGGTGTTCGATGGACTTGCCGTGGACCAGTGGGTTCAGATCCGCGAGGCTCTGGCTAAGCGAGCGCCCAAGCTCGGGTTCGAGGAAAGCGCGTGCTTTGCCTGGCTTCCGACGCTGACATCGGTATCCCGGCAGGCGTTGTTCTCGGGACTCAAACCACGAGAGTTCGCCGACACGATCGAGTCCACCTCGCCGGAGCCGACGCAGTGGTCGCGGTTTTGGCAAGACCAAGGGCTGCGCGCCAATGAGGTCATGTACCGCAAGGGCATCAAGCGAACGGATCAGTTGGCGGAACTGGGCGCGGCCATTTCAGCGCCATCGATCAGGGCCGCTGGCATTGTGGTCGACACGATCGATGAGATCGTGCACGGCGCCGTGTTGGGTAAGCGCGGCATCGCCACCCAAATCGAAAGCTGGTGTGAGAGCGGCTTCGTCGACCAACTGTTCTCGCTGCTGCTCGACAAAGGCTTCCACGTCTACCTGACCGCCGACCACGGAAATGTGGAAGCGGTTGGCCAAGGACGGCCCAACCAAGGGGTGGCACCAGAGCTGCGTGGTGAGCGCGTTCGGACTTACCGCAGTGAGACCCTGGTGTCCGAGTCGGCGGCTGCGAATCCGAACACCTACCGTCTTGATGTCGCTGGACTACCGGCGAACTTCATGACCTTATTCGCGGGCGGACGCGCTGCCTTTATGCAACAAGGAGAACCAGCCGTCGTCCACGGCGGCATCTCGGTCGAAGAGCTGTTGGTGCCTTTCGTCAAGATTAGTTATGTGAGTTGAACTGAATGATTCCGACAGCCCCTCAAATCGGCTTCGACCGGTTCATACAGCTGGATTGGGTGACTGCTGCGCTTAAGGTGCGCGCAGGTATGGCCAGTCTCGATAAGCTGAATGAGCTGCTGGATGTCGCCGGCCTTGGGAAAGAGGCAAAGGCAAAGACACGCACGAAATTGAACGCGCTCGCGCTTGAACCGAGGGCCGATCTGGTTGACCTCATCGACCGTGGCGCGCAAATCTTCAAAGGCACCGAAGATCCCGGGGAGCTTGCTGTTTTCGCATGGGGTGCGGCAATCGCCACCTACCCGTACTTCGGAAAGGTCGCCGAGTTCACTGGGCGGTTAACGTCGATCCAGGGTGATTGCGCGGTGTCCGAAATCCACCGCCGCATCAGTGAGGTGTACGGTGACCGCGAGGTGACAAAGCGCGCCACACAAGCCGTGATTCAGACGCAAGCGAATTGGGGGGCGATCGAGCGTGTGGAGAATGGCAAACGACTAGTCCGGTTGCAGGCCAGAAGACTGAAGAACGACAAGATGGTGGCATGGTTGGTTGAGTCCGCACTGCGCTACCAGCAGAAGGCCATCTCATTGGCGACACTGCAATCGTTGGCAGTCATCTACCCGTTCGTACTCGACCAGCCGCTTGGCTATGTGATGTCGAATAGCCAGACGCTGGAGGTGCGATCCGAAGGCCCCAGCAATCAGTTTGTCGCGCTGCGCAGTGCGCTATGAGACTCCAACTCGGTACACGAGCCTGTGCGCCCAACTAGAGGCAGCCCATCTCCACACTGATAGCTGACAATCCGCCATCGGCCGATACCCCTGCCACCTGACCTTGACGACCTGATTGCAGACCAGCATGGTTAGTCAATAGTCCCTACAGGTCTGCGTACCAGAATGCCCTCCCCCCGCAGCCTCACCTTCGCCCTCTACACGCACTGGGAAATCATTGAATCCGTGGTGCCGCTGACGCGTGATTTTCCGGCCTTCGACCCCGAGCAGGCCTTGGCCGTGATCGCCCGTGCCTGCCCGACACTCGAGCCTGCACAACGGGAAGACACCCTGCGCCAGCTGGTCAATGCGGATCTGCTGCGCCTGCTGCCACGCGGCAATGCGCTCGAACTTCACCCCCAGGTGCTCGAGTTCGTGCGCGGGCTGACGCGCGAGCACGAACTCGGCCTATCGCAGGTGCTGCGCGCGCGAGTCGATGCAATCAAGGACGCCACCGCACAGCTCGCCGATGCGCTCGCCCTGAACCAGGCGGACGGCATGCGCAGTGCTGCGGTCAAATTGGCTGAGCTCTTCCGCCAGATAAGCCAGCAGCTCGATCAGGACCGTCACGCGATCCTGGAACTGGCCGAACGGGCCAAGGCTGCCGACGCGAATCTCCCGCTTTCGCGACGCTACACCGATGTGCTGGAGGCCTACGACAACTATGTCGAACCCATGGCCGAGATGATGGACAGCGGCCCAGAGGGCTCTTTCTATCGTTACCTCGAACAAGCAGAGCAAACGCTCGACCACGTGGTGGAGACGCTCGAGGTGCGCGGCGCACTGTATTCGCACCGCCTGTCCATGCGGCAGGTGGCGTTCCAGGCCAAGGAACTGCGCCGCCTTGGCCGCGAGGTACTGAAACAGTGTAGTGACACCTTGCTGCCTTTGCGCGAGGAGCTTCGGCAGCACAACGCCCTGTCTTCCGCGATCAGCAACTTGCTTGGGCAGATTCGTAAACGCGGGCTGCGTCGCGCCCTCCGGGGTGCCGAGTTACCGCTGTGGCAGCGCGACTTCCAGCGGCGGGTCTCGGTGGGAAGCGAGGTGTTGTCAGTGATGAGTGAAGCGCTGTGCTACACACCGGCCGCAGTCCGTTTTCCGGAGGACGATGGTGTGGTTGCTGAACCGATGGTCGATCTCGTCGACGAGCACGCCCTCCTGGCTGCGCTGCGCCGGGATGCGCCGATCGATAATCTGCTCGACTGGCTGCATCGCTACGAACCCGCCTGGAGCGATGCCACCACGCTGCGGCTGTACCACGAGCTCGCGCAGCGCCCCGAATGGCAAGCGATCCAAGCCGCGTTCGCCTGCTCCCTGCCCCTGAACAGCGTTCGGGTGACGCTTCACCCGCATCGAATCATCTTGTCGACCAATCCCTCATGAGTGCGCCTTCATCCATAGACCTGCAGCGCCTGCCGTTCTTGCGCGAGCTGTTCGAACATCTCAACGCCGGTAAGCATCTGAACCGCATGACCCAGCAGCGCCTGTGGGCGGAACTGGAACGTGAGCAGGGTCAGTATGAAACCCTGTTCGCGGCACTCGGCTACGCGCTGCGCATCGATGGGAGGGGCTTCGCCTGGTTCCATTCCGACGAGGGCACGAGCAACGTCACCAAGACCACCCGTCAGCTCGCGCTGCTCTTCATGTTGATCTTCGAGTTCAAGGCCGACATGGGCGTCCATCTGGCGCGTTTCACCGAATGGCCGATCGACCAGGGTCTTCTGCTGGCACTCATCGAAAAAAACAATCTGCTGTTGAAGGCCGAGCACCTGGCGGAAGTGGACCAACTGACGCAGTTGATGCGCACAGCCGCCAATTACGGCTTCGCAATCGCCGATGGCGCGGGTTGGCGACTGCTGCCCGCGGTGTTCCGGTATCTGGATCGTTTCGAGGAACTGGCTCATCGTGATGCGACCGGCGAAGCGGATGCGAGCGACGCTGAGCTGGGCGACGACATTGCTGTCGAGGAGGACGACGCGTGATCCGCTATGGTTTCCAGCGCCTCGCCCTGCTCAACAGCGCGGGCTACCAGCGTGCCGAACTTCCGCTCGATGCGGCGGTGTCTCTGATCGCGCCGAACAACACCGGCAAGACCAGCCTGATCAATGCGCTTCAATTCCTGCTGATCATCGATAAGCGGCGCATGGATTTCGGTGCGCACGAGGTCGACACCAGCCGGCGCTTCTACTTCCCCCATAACAGCGCCTACATCCTGCTGGAAGTGGCCCTGCCAACGACCGGCACTGTGGTGCTCGGCTGCGTCGGAAAGGGGGTAAGCCACGATTACGAATACTTCGCCTACAAGGGCGAGCTCGACCTCGAACACTATCGACTGCCCGATGGCAGCACCGTGCCGCAACCCGAACTGCGGGATCACATGCTTCAGTTCGGGCAACTGGTGTACGCCTACAGCCCGCCCGAATTCGCCGACGCACTTTATGGCGGACGGCGCCACAAGCGCCAGGACAATGAGCCGGATTTCACCGTCTTCAAGCTCGAACAGGTCAGCAACGCGGCCATCTTCCAGCGCGTGCTCACCCGCACGTTGCGGTTGGACCGGTTGAACTCGGCAGAGGTGAAGACCTATCTGCTCGAGATTTTCCGCAATGACCTTCCGGATGCGAGCATCGACTTCAAGGCGGAATGGGACAAGGCCTTTGCGGAGGTCAACGCCGACCGGGCGCAGTACGACGCCGCGATGAAGCAGCGCTCCCTGATCGCGACGCTGGAGCGGGATCACGATGCGCGCCGTGTGGTGCGCGGCAAGGTGCTGCACTTTCGGCCCCTGATCGATGCGCGACTCGGCGAATGGGACGCCTACCAGCGGGAAGAGAAGACGCGGCTGCAGGTCGAGCAGGCGCGCGTCGAGGCAGAGGAAGAGGGTCTCACCACGCGGGACCGTGATCTCGTCAAGCAACAGAGCCAGACCAGCGGCAAGCTCGTTGAACTGCAGAAGCAGGAAACCCGCCTCACCTCCTTGTCACGCAGCTTCGAACTGATTGCCGGGCGCGAGGTGCTGGAGCAGCGGCATAGCGAGATCCGTGACCAGCTCGAAGCGCAGATCGTTCTGGTGCATCAGGCCGACAATCGCAGTGTGGCGAACATCCAGCGCGATATCGCAGCAAACGAGCGCGACCAACAACGTTGCGGAAACGAACTCGAAACTCTCGCCGACAACCTCTATCTGCGCTTGCGAGCGCAGCTTGATGACGACGAACTGGAGCGGCTCAACCGCGCCCTTGCGGCACCGGTGATGACCTTGTCGCCGACCGCCTTCGAGGTCGATCATGCACGGTTAAAGACCTGGCTGCAGGGCTCGAGCGACACGGCAATCGCCCTGCCCGGACTGGCGTTCGATCTGCGCGGCCTGACAGCGCAACACGAGCAACGCTCGCGTGATCAGATCCAGGGGCAGCTTGCAGAACTGCGCGCCCTTGCGCCCCAACTTCAACAGCAGCTTGAAGCCGCACAGGCAATTGATGCCGCCCGGGCGCACAAGGCAAAGTTGGAACGCGATCTGGCCCGCATTACCCAAGAGCTGACCGACTACGACGAACTGCTGCAACTAAGGGCTGGCCAGGAAGCACGCACACAGGAGATGGGGGTACTGAAGGCCCGAGTCGAGGAGATCGAACGCCTGCTCGAGCACTCAAAGGATGACGCCTCCCGACTGCGCAACGCTCACAAGGATGTTCAGGCTCGCATCACCCGCCTCGAAGACCAGCACAGGCAAATCGTGAGCCTGCGCAATCGACGCGGCGATGACGCTCCCGTCTTCGATCTGCTTGGCGATCTGCCACATCAGCCCTGGCTCGGCAGCGATGAAATCGCGCTCGCCACGCTGGCCGAAGACTTGCAGACCTATCAACGTGATTGCGGCACGCTCCTCCACCTCGATGACCGCATTGGCAACCACCTGGCAGTTCTGCATGCAGGCGGCCTGACGAAGTATCTGTTCTCCGACAACCCGGAAACGGAGCTCGACCAGATCGTCCGCTTTGCCGCGCACCTACCCCAGGAGGCCGAAGCACTCGAGCGCAAGGCCCGAACGGCGGTGGTCAACGTCACCGCATGCCTGCGTGAATTACGTGACGGCCTGCTTCGCTTTCAGGGGAAAATGCGCGAATTCAACCGCCTGGTGAACCGACGACAGTTGTCCGACCTGGAGGTCTTCAAGATCGAACCGGTCGAGGAGACACCGCTGGTCGAGGCGATGGCGCAGCTCATCAGCACGGCCGAACAGGCTGGCAGCGGTGAGACTTTCGAGCTCTTCAATCATCAGAGCGTACTGGACGACGCAACGCTCAACCGCGCCAAGACCTTGCTGATCGACGAAGGCGCCGTACGCGGCTGCCTGAAGGTCGAGCATTTTTTCCGATTGGAGTTCATTGTCGGCAAGACCGGGCGCAAACCCGAGTCATTCACCGATATCGATAGCGCGGCCTCGAACGGGACGGTGCTGATGGCCAAGCTCGTGACTGGACTTGCGCTGCTGCACCAGATGAAGGACAAGCGCCACGACGTGCAGGCTGTCTGTTACCTCGACGAGGCCTCGGCACTGGATCAACGCAACCAGCGCAGCCTGATCGAGACCGCAGAAGACTTCGGCTTTGCGCTGATCTTCGCCTCCCCTGCCCCGCTGATCACGGCCCGCTACTGCGTGCCGATCACCAGTCGCAGTGGCCATAACCTAGTCAGCCGGCAAAGCTGGCAGATCATCGAATCGCTCGAAGCGAGCGCGGCACAGGCATGAGCCGAGCCCTCGCCGACGCCTTGGAAAAACTGCTGACCCAAGGGGATGAAGCGCCGGCGAGTCTGTTCACGCCCGCCCAACGAGCGGCCCTCGACGTCCTCGCACGCGGGACTGGATTCCTCATCGCCCGCCCCCAAGGGCGCGGCGTGGCGTACCGCATCGGCAACCGTGCCGGACTTGAAGCCCACTTGCGCACCCTGCGGCCTGAAACCCCTGCCACGGTGCCGCGAGATATCCCGCAACGCGCAGCCAACATCGCGACCCATCGTGACAGCAAGGCAGGCCTGGCAACCCACTCATTCCATTATTTTTTGCTGAAGGCGGTCGGCAACGGCGTCTGTTGGACGCACAGCGACGATCGCGTACTTGACCTTTCTGCCGCAACGAAATCCGCAGGTGCCGGCGTACTGGCGATCCAGGAAAGTGACGCCTGGCAATCGGACTGCCCGCTATGGCTGGTCGAAAACCAGGCCATCTTCGATGACACGAGTTGGTTGCCTCAACACACGCGGGCAAGCATCGGCTACTACGCGGGACAGATCCCGAGCCGCCTCGTGACATGGCTTGCGCAGCGCTCGCGCGTGCCGGAAGTCATCCTCTTTGCGGATTACGACGGTATCGGTCTGCAGAACTTCGTTCGACTGAGAGAGCAACTGACGACATCCTGTTCGTTCTGGCTGATGCCGAACTGGCACGATCTCCTGCGCAAGTACGGCAGCAACCGGATCTGGCATAACACCCATCAAGAGTTCGTCGCAGCTACGACGCGGCTCGCCGCACTCCGCCCCCCCGCCGACCTTCTGGAGCTCTGTGCTGCCATGAGTCGCGAAGGGTTAGCACTGGAGCACGAAGCGGTATGGCTGCGCGGAAGTGAGGCTGAATGATGTTCGACGCGCTTTCCCACTACGACAAGTGGTTCTTAAAGCTCACAGGGCAAGGCGCCTCTCACGAGGAAGCCGCGGTCGCAGTCATCCACCGCTATCTGGACGGGAAGTCCTCCACGGGCACAACCCCTGCTGGAAAGGATGCCGCACTGTGGACGAGCGCCTTCTGGTCAAGCTGTCCCGACTCGGTATTCCACACTGAAGGGTTTTCACTCTCGCTGGCGAGATATTTCACCCGCGCCGGCGATTACAGCTTCGCAGAACTGCAACGAGCATTGACCGTGGCACCCGCAGCCTGCAAGCGAGCAATCCGCTACTCGCGGGCTTTTCTCGACCCGGAGTCTTCACGCTGGAAGGCCCTGCAGAGCCTGCTGACCTCCGAGCAGAAGGGCTATCGCGGCTTCGTAAAGGAATGTCGAGGGCTATGGCAACGTTACGAGCACTTGCGCCGCGACGCTGACCAGGCTTACGACAAGCTGGCCGATCTGCCACTGCTCGACCTGCTGGTTACCGCGAGCGTTTCCGCATTCAAGACCGAGCTGCCGCCCCTGCTCGGTCTGTCGCGACCCAATGCTGTTATTCCACTCCCCGAGTTCCGCTATCCCGCGTTCAACGAAGCGGTTAGCCGGCTTCTCGCGCGCAGGCTCACCCACTGCACAGAGGACGAGCTCATCGTCACGGAGGAGAAGCTCCGGGTGACCTTTCAACAACGTCTGTATCCGCTGCTTCTTCCACACTACGCGGACGGCGGCGCCTGCGCACGAACCCTTGCTCGCTTCGAGCAATACATCGACGCACAACTGCGGCTCGATGCTTTCCGGCAACGGGAGATCAGTCAATTTTGTTTCGACCACGGGTACCACGATGGGCATACGCCGGAACGGCTCGACCATGCAATCTCACCCGGGAACAGCTTCAAAGCGTGGGTAACCGGGCAGGTACGAGGCCAAGTGCTGTCGAATTACTGGCAAGCAATTGCCTATGCCGCCTTGGCTTCGCAAGAGGGCGCGAACGACGACAAGATCCCTGCCCGCGAAGGCGACGAAGCCACCGTTCGTGCGTTTTCGGATCTTGCGGTGCTACACAGCCTCTTCGGGATTGAGGATGAGGTCGATCTGGGCAAAGGCACGCGGGTCCGCATCGATCAAGCCTGCCTGGCGATTGAGATGGCACGCGAGCACTATCGGACGACCTTGTTAATGCCGTTCGCACAGGCCTTCCAAACGCATGGGAATTGGGCTCCTGCGTTGCGCGAGATCATCGAGCATGGAATGCTCGACGGCCTGCAACAACGGTACCCCCTTCTATTTGCTCGCCACGACGAAAAGCTGAGCATGCTGCGCCAATTCACGGCGACAGAAGAACAGCCCTCGGGTAGCGATGAGGCAGCTTCCGCGTTGCTAGCCTTCTGGGGCAACGATCTCGCCACGAGCCCGGATTTGATCCATCGCGATCAACGTCAATTGAAGGGCAGCTTCGCCGAGTTGCCGTATCTGAAGCTCGGCGACTACGTCTTCACCCTACCTTGGGTACTGACGACACAGGACGTGCCGACAGCGGTGGTGAACAATCTCCGGCGAGTTCGTCCGCTCCGACCCGATGCGAGGGACGAAACCTTTCGCATCGAAAAGCGCTTGGCCGAGCAAATGGAGGAACAGGGCTTCCGAACCGTCGTCGGCTTTGAGCCTTCCGATGGCGATGGCGAACCCCCCGGCGAGATAGATCTGATCGCCAGCCGCGATGGACACCTGTTCGTGTTCGAGATCAAGTCAGGATATGTCCGCCAGACGCTCGAGGCCGCCTGGCATCATCGAACGAGTACGCTGCGTATGGCAGGACGACAACTGCAGCGAAAGCTCGGCAGCCTTCAGGCGGATCTTCCCGAGTCACTGAAACGCGACCTCGAGCTCGATTCACTACCAGCCCAGCCGCAAGTGCACGCCTGGATCATCGACACATCACCGGATTTCGATCGAGAGCGCTTCTCTGGACATCCAAAGGTCGGCATGACCGAGTTTTTGATAGCGCTGCGCGACGAGGCAAACTGGCTCGACGGCGAGGATGTGGATGGCACCCTCTATCCGAACGGTTTCACCGCTGCCGCCTTTGCGAAAGCCATCACAGATGAGGTGATCTGGAGGAAGCTGGACATTTGATACTGTGCCCCCTCCTCCGGCTTCACCTGTAGCACCGTTCTGAGCGTCCCGCGGGAGGAAGCAGCTGCGGGCTATGCATACCCACAGCCGATCGATGCTCAAGGGCTAAACATCCAGGATCAGAATTCAGTGCACGCAGGGGGAGTCAATATTGAGCGTGCACGGACAACGATTTCCCGTCAGGAATTCCCATCAACGCCGCGCGCGCACAAGCCATTCCTGGACCACCCCACGGTCACCGGCACGCTCGTAACCGCGCCATAACTGCGTGCCGCCGCGGGCACTCACGAGGACGGGGTCGTACAACTCGACTGGCGCATAGTCGCCGGTCCAAGGGCTCTTCAGTCGCAGCCGCTTTGCACCGTTCGCCTGGTCCAGCGCGAAGTCCCCGATAAACTCGCTCTGCCTCACGAGTTCCTCTTTCGGAATACGGACCCCTTCGCGGCGCATCACGCGGACGTCGAACATGTGCGTTGCTCCGGCTCGACCTGTGCGACCGCGGACGAGGTGAGCGCGCGACGACCGTATGGTCGCATTCGGGGCACACGCGGTAGATCACGGCACCGCAGACCGCGTCTTCAAAGCGTGCGAGGGGAACCGACGTGTGGCAGTGCGGGCACACCGCGTATGGGACGTGCGGGAGAGATGTCTTCATGGCTGAGGCTCCTAAGACTATATTTTCGTACAGTACTCGACGGCTCGCAAGGCTCACCTGCACGCGGCCGACAACACAGTCTCGGGAACCTTGCTGGCGTTTTCGCGCGACTCGGACGTAAGTGCTGCCGCACGCATCGGGTTCGGCACGAAGCTCAACGCTATTCACACGCCTCCGTCTACGGATGTATGCATATCGTCATAACGAAAACCGATCCTCTTATTCGCAGCCACATGACATCATTTGACTGACATCAACTCGATTTCCATGACAGCTCAGCGCCGTTGCTGGTCAGGTACACCACAATTGCTTCGGAGTGCCATGGGCGACGGGTCAGCAGCAAGCCGCCCGGCATCTGTTTGCCCGCTCAGTGGATATTCTCTGGCACGCGCGTCTCAATCATGGACGCAGGCTTCATCCGCCATGTAGTACTGTTGATCCCCAAATTTTCTCTCATCTGACATGAACTATATTTAATTACAGTCGTCTCAGATATAGAAACCCGATTGCCATGGGGTATCTATTCGTTAAGGAGAAGAGAAATGCGAATCGTTTTCGGCCGTTCTGAATCGCACCAGTTGCCACATGTTGACATGAAGATCAAGCGCCAGAACACCTTTGAGACATCGATTGAATTGCCTTGGGGCGCCGTGATTTCGATCGACACGACTGCATACCGCCCGCTTGCATCTCGGCTTGGTGCATTTGGTATTGATCATCGCAAGACCTTCGAAGACTTACGCAAGGCCGTAGAAATGGGTAGCAGCGCCTTGATTGAGGTCCAGCGAGGGAGACGTACCTCCGCTGCAAGCGCCCGAAAGGTCATTGTGAAGGCCCTGTTCGATTCGCGACGATTTGTGCCACGAGAGGGTCCTGAATACGAAATCACGGTCCCCAAGGCTCAGGTCCTCGAGATTGACAAGAAACTGTACATACCACGGTGGCTTGCCCGCAATAGGGTCCGCGAATTGTTTCCCGAAACCTCCTGTTGGCCTGCCATTCCCGGAAAGGGCATCTGGCTCGAACACGAACGCATGTGGACCGAAATCTTCGCGCCGAAGTTGGAACAGCTTAGAACTGAGGAGGAGCATGCCGCCGCAATCCGTCGTCAACGCGAAGAGACGCGAACTGCGGAAAGAGCTCTCGCCGACGAGCGCGTACGTCTAATGATGTCGGAGCAAAAAGCGCGCATCAACCGATTGGCCGAGGACCATCAAAAACGACTCGTCCAGTTGCCATCAGTTAAAGCCATCAAAGTGCAGTGGAAGGAATGGGTAAAGCACCGAGGTACAAGCCACGTGGTCACGCATTCCGCCGATCTGGCGACACTATATTTTTCGGGAACGCGAATCTATATCATCCTGCCGTGCGGTAAAGAAATCATCAAGAGTACATCCACAGTCAGTTACGAAGTTGCCCCAGAGCTTGAGGAACGCAGCGCCGTACCCGCATAGCAGAGTTATCAAATTTGCAATGTGGAAGTGCTAGGCGGCTCATCGGCCACCACAATGGTCCATGTCAGCCGCCGCAACTCACCGTCGCCGTATAAAGTTATCCACAGCGATCAAACTACTTCATTAGTGTATTTTCAGCTACAAGGTCGATCGACCTTGTAGCTGAAAATACACTATGTTTCTGGGTGCGCCGCTTCATGCCGCTTTGTTGGCTCTCTCTGTAAGAGCGTGTGCCACCTAGTTCACCGTTTTTCGTGCAAACGCAAACTTCTAAGCGAGGAGTGAGCGCTTCCGCATGCACTAGCATTCCCCACGTGCGTGGGGATGAACCGCGCTTGGGCCTCGCGACAAGGGCGCCCGCTAGCCCCTCGTCTTCACTCGAGTTTTCATCGCTGCTTCGTGCGCAGCATCGCGTTTGGCTTTGGACATGAGCTGATCAATCGTCTGAATCAGACGATCGCACGCTGGTCGCAATTTCGCGGCGTCAATCTCGGGAAAATCAAGGTGCGGGTGCACAACCTCGCCCAGCTTCTTGAGCTGCAAGCCGCGCGTGTAAACAACGCTATTCACATTTTCGTTCTCATGTCCCAAGTAGTCAGAGCGGATCTCCACGGAAACGCCCCCCTCGAGAAGTCGCTGGTTACACGTCTTGCGAAGCGAGTGAAATACTTTCCCCGCACCAACAACACCGATCTTGTCGAGGTAGCGGCCAAATGCTTTGCTGGGAGCCCCCGCATAGCCATTTTTTTCGGAATATCGAAGATAGGGAAATACGAGTGTTGCGCCGGGCGACTTGCGAACGGCAGCGACATACTCAAGGAACCCGGTAGCAACAAGTTTTGGGTGCAAAGGGACCCATCGGGGCGAAGAATCGGTTTTCACACTGGCATCCTCGCGGTCGCCATTGATGTCGAGATAGGCAACACCGATGTCGTCGTCCACACGCACGTCCGTCAAGGCCAACTGACAGAGCTCATTGATGCGTGCGCCGGTGAGTAAGCCGAGCAACGGCAGGAAGAACTCATGCGGCGTCCGCGCTGCAGACAAGTTCGCTGGATCGAAAATCTTCTTCAAATCCGCGGCATCAAAGAACTCGAAGCCTCCGCGCCCCTTGGTCTTCGCATTGGTGACCTTCCTGAACTTGAAGTGGCCGGTCGTAGGAAGCGGAATTCCTGGCGGATAGTAACCGTCTCGCTGCGCGAGTTTGAAGAGCGCGGCGATCGGATTCAGGCGTTTGTCAATTGTCCGCTGCGCAGTCCCGCAGTCGCGCAAGGCCTGCGTGTAGCTCGCGATGGACTGACTGGAGACTTCATCGGCGTACTTGTCGCCAAGTCGCTTGACGAAATCGTTCAAGGCGCCGCGGTAGTCGATCATTGTCGCTTTCGACCACCGGTTTTTTTCCTCATTGAAGACGGTCTCGACCAGTTCCGACAGCCGCTTGCGATTCCCGTGCACGGAAGGCGCCCGTCCGACGCCGTGCGCAACAGTCACGTCACCCTTGGAGAGCAGGACCGACAGGGCGTCCAGACCTAGACGATGGTCCTCCAAGTTTCCAGGCTCCGTCGAGAGTTCGACGGTCTTGTCATCCTGCGTAATCTGTATACGCCACTGCGGAAAACGAAAATCCGGCATCTCCAAACCCAAGCAACTCAAGTCCAGCGGATGGTGCCGGGTCGCGAGGAGTTTTTCAACACGACTGAATAGCTCCATCACCTGAGACAGGTAGCCATGGCGCAGAACGCTGGCCTGCCGACGATCCGAAGTATGCAACGAGCGCGAGATCTCGTTCTTTTGGAAATGAGGCCGCAGGTGCTTCGGGACGCAGACCCTGAGGTGCCAGATCCCGTGACGGAGTCGAAGATTTCGGGCGGCAAGACGCATGTGCGGCTCCTTATAAGTGGAGCACTTAAGTGGAGCGCTTGCGTCAGAATGGCTGAAAAAAGACCTTTACAATTCAGCCACTTAGAAGTTCTGGCGGAGAGAGCGGGATTCGAACCCGCGTTGGGATGTTATCCCAAACACGCTTTCCAGGCGTGCGACTTAAACCACTCATCCATCTCTCCGTGGAAGGCGCGCATTGTAGCAGAACACTCGCGATACGGAACCCCATTTTCGCGCTCCGCGGAGAATTCCGGCGCGCCCGCCAAGGCGCAGATACCTCCCGCCTACTTCGATTCGGTGAAGATGCCCGGATCATCGGCCGGCAGCCGCGGGTAGCGCACGTAATCGACCAGCGCCCGCACTTCCGGCGGCGGCGGCGGGGTGAGCAGGCTGACGACGACGATGGTGAGGAAGCCCAGCGGCACGCCGAACACGCCGCTGGAGATCGGGTTGATGTCGAACCAGGCGTTGTCCATCGATCCGCCGAAGAATGCGTGGGTGCTGACGAAGTAGTAGAGCGTCACGGCAGGCCCGGCGAGCATGCCGGCGACCGCACCGGGCCGGTTAGCGCGCTTCCAGAAGATGCCCAGCACCAGCGCGGGGAAGAAGGCCGCTGCGGCGATGGAGAACGCGAGGCCGACCATGAACAGGATGTTGTCCGGGCGCATCGAGGCGACCCACGCGGCGACGACGGCGACGACCAGCAGCTGCGACTTGGAGATGACCAGGCGGCGTTGGGTGCTGGCGCTCGGGTTGATGACCTTGTAGTAAAGATCGTGTGACAACGCGTTGGATATCGTCAGCAGGAGTCCGTCGGCGGTCGATAGCGCGGCGGCCAGGCCGCCGGCGGCAACAAGCCCCGAGATCACGTAGGGCAGACCGGCGATCTCGGGCGTCGCGAGCAGGATCACGTCGGTGTTGAGGCTCAGTTCGGCGAGCTGCAGGATGCCGTCGCCGTTGATGTCCTCGATATTGACCATGCCCACCTTGCCCCACGAGACGATCCAGTTTGGCAGCATTGAAATGCTGGTGCCGATGAGGTTGTTGTACACCTCCCACTTCGCGAACACTGCATAAGCCGGCGCCGTGACATATAGGAGGAAGATGAAGAACAGGCCCCAGAACACCGACTTGCGTGCCTCGACAACCCCGGGGGTCGTGTAGTAGCGCATCAGGACGTGCGGCAGCGCAGCGGTCCCGACCATCAGCACGAACACCAGCGCGAGGAAGTTGTTGCGTGCGACCTCACGCTGTTCGGGCGTGTCGCCGGGGTGGGCCTGGGCGTGCCGCGGCGGCGGACGCGAGCGCTCGATCGCCTCGACACGCGCGCGCTCCCATTGCTGACGCGCCTGATCCGGCGTGCGTGGCAGATCGCGCAGGGCTCGTTCGGTGTGTGCAATGTCGCGCGCGGGAGCGTTGTTCAGGCGCAGCTGGTTGAGGTGCTCGATGAGCTCGCGGCGCTCCGCATCGAGCGAATCCGGCAGGTAGGCAATCTTGGCTTCATAGTCGCCAGCTCGTTTGGCGAACTGCTTGCGCACGGCCACTTCGGCGCTGTCGGTAAGCAGTTCGCTCTCCTTTTCGGAGAGTTTGCCGAGCACCGTACCGTACATCACCGGCGCGACGGGCACACCGGTGACCTTGTATGAAAGGATCGTGACCGGCACGAGGTAGGCGACGATCAGGATCACGTACTGCGCGACCTGCGTCCAGGTCACCGCGCGCATGCCGCCGAGGAAGGAACATACCAGGATACCCGCCAGACCGACGAAGAGCCCGATCTCGAACTCGACGCTGACGAAGCGGCTGGTGATCAGCCCTACCCCGTAGATCTGCGCGACCAGGTAAACAAAGCTGGCGATGACCGCGGCGATCAGCCCGACGACGCGGGCGACGTTGCCTTGGTAGCGCGCGCCGAGGAAGTCGGGAATCGTGTATTGCCCGAATTTGCGCAGGTAGGGAGCGAGCAGCAGCGCGACGAGCACGAAGCCACCCGTCCAGCCGGTGACGAAAGCGAGCCCCTCGAAGCCGGTGAAATACAGCGTGCCGGCAAGACCGATATACGAGGCGGCGCTCATCCAGTCCGCCGCCGTCGCCATGCCATTGAACATGGCGGGGACGCGGCGCCCGGCGACGTAGTATTCGGTCACATCGGCGGTGCGACTCATGACGCCGATGCCCGCGTAAATCGCGATGGTCGCGAACAGGAAGACGTGGCCGATCACGCCTTGCGACATGCCCATCTTTTCGCCGACCGCCAGGAGCCCGACGAAGCAGATGAAGCTGATCGTATACCAGAGGTAGTACCGGCGCAGACGGCGTGCGAAAGGAGACGGCCCGGTCATGCGGGCAGCCGTCCGGTCAAGCGGCGCACGGGCGACGCCGGTGCGCACCGCAAGGGATCAGCGTTCAATACTTGACCCTCGCGTAATACGACTTCTCGGCCGCCTCGCGCGCCTGGCGCAGCGTGCGAATGCCCATCGCCGCGAGCAGCGGAATCATCTTCAGGAAGACCTCGGCGGTGACGATCGCGTCGCCCAGCGCGGTATGGCGTCCGAGGATGGGCAGGTTGAGCCGTTCGGCGATCGCCTCGAGGCGGTGCGATTCCTGGTTCGGATGAATGACGGCGGACAGCAGCAGCGTGTCGAGCACGGGCTGATCGAAGCGGATGCCGGTCGCCTCTTCCTTCAGCTGCAGGAAGCGCATGTCGAATGCCGCGTTGTGCGCGATCAGCACGGTATCCTCGGCAAACGCATGGAAGGCCGGCAGCACCGCCTCGATGGTCGGTTGATTCTTGACCATCTCCTGCGTGATGCCGTGGATCTGCACCGATTCGGGCGACAGGTAGCGGCAGGGATCGACGAGCTGCTCGAACGACTCCTGACGCAGCAGCTTGCCGTTCACGATGCGGGTCGCGCCAATCTGGATGATTTCGTCGCCCTGCGAGGGGTTGAGCCCGGTCGTCTCGGTGTCGAACACGGTGTAGGTCAGCTCGCTGAGCAGGCGGTCGTCCAACGCGCGCGACTTGTCGGACCAGTTGAAGAGGTCGAAGTCGTAGTATTCCGGCCGGCTTTCGCCCTTCAGGATGGTCGCCTCGTCGAGCTGTTCCTGCGGCATGGCGGCCGGCAGCAGGATGCGGAAAAACGCGCGGTGGCGGACCTTCTCGCGCTCCAGCCACATCTCGCCGTCGTGACGCTCGATCACGTCGCGCACCGTCAGGGGGCTGTTCTCGTCGGCGAAGCGCATCGGCTCGAGCTCCCAGCTCATCACCGTCTCGGTGCTCATCGCCTGGCCCGACCAGATCAGATCGAGGTGGACCAGCCGGCCCGCTGCGCTCAGGCGGAAACGCACCTCGCGCACCTCGAACTCGTCCGACAGGCGATTCGCTAGGTAGGTCAGGGCCTGCAGCAACGAGAAGCTGTCGACCTTGACCCACAGCGTCTCATCGACCTCCTCCAGTTTCGTCGGCAGCTTGACGACATTCTCGATGCGTCGCTGCGCCGCGGCGATCAGGTCGGCGCCGAGCATCTCCTCGAGCGGCCAGCGCACCTTGAGGGAGTCAGCAAATTCATTGGCGGTGTCGTCGAGGCGCGTACTCATCGCCCGAACCTCGTCACGGATCACGGTGCGGAAGCGCTCGCGCAGCTCTTCCTGCAGATCCGGGTATTCGAGCATGTCGGCCGCGGCACGCACATTGGCGAGCGCCGCGCGGTTGCCTTCGGTAAGCGTGTGCAGCATCTGGTCGCGCTTCGATTCGGTCTCGAAGGTGCGCGTGATGTTGTCGAGCATCAGGATGAAGCCGGTGATGGCCCGCTCGCCGCCCTCCTCCTGCTCGACCGACAGCACCGGCGCCATCTGCGCGCGCAGGAGCTGGCCCGCGCGCGTCGTCGTAACGAAATTGGCGACGGGCTGTGCCGCGCTGCGCCGCAGCCGGTGCTGGATGCTCTCCAGCGCATGATTGACGAGATTGCGCTCGAAGACCGCGTAGATCGAGCGTCCGAGCCCGATCAGCTCGCCGCCGCCGGCAACCGCCGGGGTATCCGACAAGGCGCGGAACTGCTGTCGCGCGCGGTGGTTGTAGAGCAGGATACGGCCGTCGAGGTTGCACACGACGACGCTCTGCGTGAGTTCCGACATCAGCGCGGCGAGGCGGTTCTTTTCCTCCTCCACGGAGTGCTTCGCCTGGGCGATCTGCGCCTCGACGTCCTGCAGCAGCTCGTCTCGCTGCTGCGCGAGGACGTTGACCGCGTGCGCCAGCGCCTGCACCTCGGGCGGACCCTCGAGCTTGACGCGGAATTCGCGGTTGGCGCCGAGCATCAGCTTGAGGTGTTCCTCCATGCGCAGCAGTCCCTGCACGTAGTGCCGGAACAGGTTGCGCACGACGGCCATGCCGAGCGCGAAACCGACGATGGTCATCAGCGCCCCCAGCGGCAGGTGCGGCACGACCACGTCGATGAGCCGCGCCCGGTCGGCCTCGCCCGCCTCCAGCCACACCAGCCCCGTCGTCACGACGAAGGGGCCGGTCATCAGCAACGCAAGAATGCAGACTGCGAGGATGAAGCGCGCACGAGCGGTCATCCGTCAGCGCTCCGCGAGCATGCTGCGTACGCGCTCCACGAGTTCCTTGGTCGAGAACGGTTTGGTCATGTAGGCGTCGGCGCCGAGGGCGAGCCCCTTCGCAACCTCGGTGTCGCGCCCCTTGGCCGTAAGCATCAGGATGCGCACCGACTGCAGCTCGGGGTTGGACTTCACCTCCTGGCAGACCTCGAAGCCGCTCTTCTTAGGCATCATCACATCGAGCAGCACGAGATCGGGTTTTTCGGCGCGGATACGCCGCGCCGCCTCATCACCGTCGTTGGCGACGCTCACCTCGTAGCCCTCACGCTTCATGAGAAACTCGAGTGAAATGACAATGTTCTGTTCGTCGTCGGCAATCAGTATTTTTTTGGCCATGCTCTCCCCTTTCCTTCTTTATATTCTAAGTCATTGCGCGATCCGGGCCGTCGCCGGCCTCGGGCGGTAGCGGCAGGACGAAGCTGAACGTCGCGCCTTCGCCCGGCCTTGACTGCACCCACAGCCTGCCGCCGAAGTGCTCGACGATCTGCCGGCTGATCGGCAATCCGAGCCCGGTCCCCTGGGGGCGCGAATGCTCGTCGCCACCCTGGCGGAATTTTTCGAAGATCACCCCGAGCTGCTCGGGCGGAATCCCCGGACCGTTGTCGGTGACATCGACGCGAAGCTGTCCGGCTTGGCACGTCAGGCGGACACGCACCACGCCGGAGTCGCCCGGCACGAACTTCGCCGCGTTCGAGATCAGGTTCAGCATTACCTGCAGCAGGCGGTCGCGATCGGCGCGCAGGTGCGGCGCCCGGTCGGGAAGGTCGAGTTCGAGCATCGCAGCGCGGTCGCGGAAGAGCTGTTCGGTGGTTTCCACCGCATGCCCCACCAGTTCGCACATGTCGATGTCGGTGTTGTGCCATTCGGCATGGCCCGACTCGATCTTGGCCATGTCCAGCACCTGATTCACCAGCCGGGTCAGACGCTCGGTCTCTGACACGATGATTCCGAGGAAGCGCGTACGGTCCTTGAGATCGATCTCGGGATCGTCCAGCAGCATCTCGGAAAACGCGCGGATCGAGGTCAGCGGCGTGCGCAGTTCGTGGGTGACGGAGGACATGAAATCGTCCTTGAGGCGGTCAAGCTCCTTCAAGCGCTCGTTGGCGGCCCGCAGCTCGGCCGTCGCCGCTTCCAGCGCCTGCGACTTCTCCTCCAGCTCGTGCGAATACGCGCGCACCTGCGAGGCCTCGTCGAGGATGTCCATTACCTCGTCTAGCCCCAGCGGTTCTTCCTGCACCACCGAGGACACCATCACGCGCGCCGATGCGCTGCCGATTGCGCCTGCGAGCTGGGTTTCTGCGAACTGCACGAGTCCGGCATCCGGCTTCAGGTCGTCGATACGCGCAACGCCGCGCTCGCGCGCGTAGGACTCGAACATCCGCCGCGCCCGCTCGGCGCCGAGAAAACGCGCGACGAGGGGCTGCAGATCCTGAATCTGCGCACTGCCGCGCCAGAACGTCGCAGGCGTGTCCTGGCCGCGGCTGAAGACATCGACGAACAGGGTCGCCTGAGTGGCCTCCTGCCCGGTCGGAACGCGTGCCAGCGACACGATCACATAGCACGCGACATTCGCCGTCAGGCTCCAGAACAGCGCATGGCTGATGCTGTCGAGTCCGCCCAGCCCGAAGAGCTGCTCCGGTCTCAGGTATTCCAGCCCGAAGAGCCCGTAGTCGAGAAAAGTCCGGTCCAGCCAACCGGACTTCGCCACCGAGGGAAGCATCAACGTGTAGGCCCACACCACGAAGCCCGCCAGCAGTCCCGCGAACGCCCCCTCGCGCGTGCCACCGCGCCAGTACATGCCGCCCAGCATCGCCGGGGCGAACTGCGCGACCGCGGCGAAGCTGATCAAGCCGATGCTGACCAGCGCATAGGCCTCGCCGGCAAGACGGAAATACAGGTAACCCAGCAGCAGCACAACGACGATCGCGCCGCGCCGGATGCCCAGCAGCAAGCCGGTCAGATCGGGATGATTGCTGCGCTTGAAGCGCTCGGTGCCCAACAGCAGGGGCATCACGAGGTCATTGCAGACCATCGTGGATACGGCGATCGTCTCGACGATGACCATCCCCGTCGCCGCGGAGAAGCCGCCGACAAAGGCCAGCAGCGCAAGCGCCCGCTCGCCGTGCGCGAGCGGCAGCGAAAGCACGAAGGTATCCGGGTCGACCGTGCCCCGGCCGAAATACAACAGGCCGCCCAACGCAATCGGCAGCACGAAGATGTTGATCAGCAACAGGTAGCCCGGAAAGAGCCAGGTCGCGCGGCGCAGGTGCTGCTCGTTCACGTTTTCCACGACCGTCACCTGGAACTGGCGCGGCAGGAAGATCACAGACAGCATCGCCAGCAGCGTCAGCGCGAACCAGCCGCCGTAGCCGGCGCTGCTTGCGGTCTTCAGGCTCAGCAGCGCGGCGAGCTCGGGGTCCGCGAAGGCACGCGTAAAGATGTCGTCGAATCCCTCATACACGCTCCAGGTGACGAATCCGCCGATGACGAGGAAAGCCAGCAGCTTGACGACCGATTCGAAAGCGATCGCGGCGACCATGCCCTCGTGGCGCTCCGCGGCGTCGAGGTGGCGCGCACCGAACAGCACCGTGAACAGCGCGAGCGTCAATGCGACATACAGTGTGCCGTCGTTGAACCAGCTCGCCGTCGCGAAGGGGAATACGCCGCTGTCGTCGCTGCCGGTGAGTACCGAATAGCCGCTGGAGATCGCCTTCAGCTGCAGGGCGATGTACGGCACCATGCCGACCACGGCGATGATGGTCACCAGGCCGCCCAGCAGGTGGCTCTTGCCGTAGCGGCTGGCGATGAAGTCGGCGATCGACGTGATGCGGTAGGTGCGCGAGATGCGGATCATCTTCAGCAGCACCACCCACGACAGGCTCATCGCGAGCGTCGGTCCGAGATAGATCGGCAGGAACCACACCCCGCCGGATGCCGCGCGCCCGACACTGCCGAAATAGGTCCACGCCGTGCAGTACACGGCGAGCGACATCGCGTAGGTCCACGGATTCGCGATGATCGAGCGCCCCTGCTCCGCCCGCCGGTCGCCGTACCAGGCCACCGCGAACAGCACCAGCAGGTACGCGAACGATGCGGCGACTACGACGGTGCCCGACAGCATCCCCGCCTCCTCAACGCGCGCCACGTTCCGCGATCCACGCGACCACGGCGATCAGCGCCGCCCATATGATGAACAGGCACGCCCACAGCATCGGCATGCCGAAGAAGGGCTCCGACCTGTCGAGCAGGGACAGCACGGGATAGTTGAACAGCAACGCCCCACCCAGGAACGTCGCAACGAGCCTCTGACCAGCCAGACCTCTGCGCATCATGTCTCCCTCATGATGACGATGGCTACCCGAAGTATACCGTTGCCCGCCCGGGGCCCCGGGACGCAGTCCCTCCGGACGGGAAAAAAAAGGCGCGCTTGCGCGCGCCTTCTCCTCCTCCCCCTGCCGGCTCGCGCCGGCTTGCCTCAATTATTCTTATGCGGGGCCGGCCTCTTGCGGACCGGTCTCCCGTCATGCTGGGTCAGCTCGCGGGTTGCTTGAGCTGTTCCAGGATCGCCGGGTTCTCGAGGGTCGACGTATCCTGGGTGATCTCCTCCCCCTTCGCCAGCTGACGCAGCAGCCGGCGCATGATCTTGCCCGAACGGGTCTTCGGCAGGTTCTCGCCGAAACGGATGTCCTTGGGCTTGGCGATGGGCCCGATCTCGTGGCCGACCCAGTTTTGCAGGTCCTTGATCATCGCCTTGGCGTCCTCGCCGGTCGGACGCGCGCCCTTCAGCACGACGAAGGCGACGATGGCCTCGCCGGTCAGGTCGTCGGGACGGCCCACGACTGCGGCCTCGGCGACCTTCTCATGTGCCACTAGCGCCGATTCGATTTCCATCGTGCCCATGCGGTGACCCGAGACGTTCAGAACGTCGTCGATGCGGCCGGTGATCGTGAAGTAGCCGGTTTCCTTGTCGCGGATCGCGCCGTCGCCGGCGAGATACAGCTTGCCCTTGAAGTCGTCCGGGTAGTAGGACTTCCTGAAGCGGTCGGGATCGCCCCAGATCGTGCGGATCATCGAGGGCCACGGGCGCTTGACGACGAGGATGCCGCCCTGGCCGTTCGGCACTTCGGTACCGGTTTCATCGACGACGGCTGCGATGATGCCCGGGAAGGGCAGCGTGCAGGAGCCCGGAACCATCGGGGTGGCGCCCGGCAGCGGGGTGATCATGTGGCCGCCGGTCTCGGTCTGCCAGAAGGTATCGACGATCGGGCAGCGGCTGCCGCCGACGTTCTGGTAGTACCACTCCCACGCGGCCGGGTTGATCGGCTCGCCGACCGAACCGAGGATGCGCAGGCTCGACAGGTCGTAGTTCTTCGGGTGTACCGCCGGGGTGTTGTCGGCGGCCTTGATCAGGGAACGGATCGCGGTCGGGGCGGTGTAGAAGATGCTGACCTTGTGGTCCTGGATCATCTTCCAGAAGCGGCCGGCGTCCGGGTAGGTCGGCACGCCTTCGAACACGATCTCGGTCGCGCCGCAGGCGAGCGGGCCGTAGGTGATGTAGGTGTGACCGGTGACCCAGCCGATGTCCGCGGTGCACCAGAAGACATCGTTCGGCTTGATGTCGAAGGTGTACTTCATGGTCAGGATCGCGTGCAGCAGGTAGCCGCCGGTCGAGTGCTGGACGCCCTTCGGCTTGCCTGTCGAACCCGAGGTGTAGAGCAGGAACAGCGGATGCTCGGCATCGACCCATTCCGGTTCGCAGGTCTCGGCCTGGCTGGCGCAGACTTCGTGGAACCACTTGTCGCGGCCCTCGACCATCGCGCAGGCGCCGCCGGTACGCTTGACGACGACGACGTTCTTGATGCTCTCGCAGCCGCCCAGGCCGAGCGCTTCGTCAGCGATCGGCTTCAGCGGCAGAGCCTTGCCGCCGCGGAACTGGCCGTCGGAGGTGATCAGGGCGACGGCGCCGGCATCGTTGATCCGGTCACGCAGCGCCTGAGCGGAAAAGCCGCCGAAAACGATGGAGTGGGTCGCGCCGATACGGGCGCAGGCCTGCATCGCGACGACGCCTTCGATCGACATCGGCAGGTAGATGACGACGCGATCGCCTTTCTTGACACCCATCGCGCGCAGCGCATTGGAGAACTTGCAGACGCGGGCCAGCAGGTCCTTGTAGGTGACGCGGGTCACATCACCGCCGTCGGCTTCGAAGATCAGCGCGACCTTGTCGCCCAAGCCGTTATTGACGTTGCGATCGAGGCAGTTGTAGGAGACGTTCAGCTGACCGTCGGCGAACCACTTGAAGAAGGGTGCGTTGCTCTCATCCAGGACCTGGGTGAAAGGCTTCTTCCAATCGACCAGCTCGCGGGCCTGACGCGCCCAGTAGCCCTCGTAGTCGTCCTCGGCTTCTTTGCACAGCGCACGGTAGGCGTCCATACCCGAGACTGCGGCATTCTTGACCATCTCTTCCGACGGGTAATAGATACGGGGCTGCTGTTCGTTCGACATACTGACCTCTCCTCAACTATTCAAAGTAATTGAAGCGCCCTGCTGGGCCGACCGGTCGAGCCGGTCTTATTTATCGTTCGCTGAAAATGCTGCCTTCGCGATCTGGTCGGCATTTAAGGCTTTGTATCTTACACAGGACTTACACCCCCATACCGTGGAACACTGCCCATTCCGGTGGGACGTCGCCGGCCGCGGACTGCTAGAATTGCGGCCCTACCGAATGACCCGGCCTTACCAGGAGATGCGCCATGACCGTGATTCGCGAAGAAGACCTGATCCAGTCCGTCGCGGATGCCTTCCAGTACATCAGCTACTACCACCCGCTCGACTACATCAAGGCCCTCGGCGAGGCCTGGAAGCGTGAGGAGAGCCCCGCGGCGAAGGACGCGATCGCGCAGATCCTGACCAATTCGCGTATGTGTGCCGAAGGCCATCGCCCGATCTGCCAGGATACCGGCATCGCCGTGGTCTTCCTCAAGGTGGGCATGAACGTGCAGTGGGACGCGAAGATGAGCGTCCAGGAAATGGTCAACGAGGGCGTGCGCCGCGCCTACACCAACGTCGACAACAAGCTGCGCGCCTCCGTGCTGCTCGATCCGGCCGGCAAGCGCCAGAACAGCAAGGACAACACCCCCGCGGTGGTGCATTACGAGATCGTCCCGGGCGATCACGTCGAAGTGATCTGTGCGGCCAAGGGCGGCGGCTCGGAGAACAAGACCAAGTTCTACGCGCTGAACCCGTCCGATTCGATCGTCGACTGGGTGCTGAAGACCGTGCCGACGATGGGCGCCGGCTGGTGTCCGCCGGGCATCCTCGGCATCGGCATCGGCGGCACGCCGGAAAAGGCGATGCTGCTGGCGAAGGAATCGCTGATGGCGCCGGTCGACATCCACGAATTGAAGGACAAGGCCGCTTCCGGGGCAACGCTCACGCGCGCCGAAGAGCTGCGTCTCGAACTGTTCGAGAAGGTCAACGCGCTGGGCATCGGCGCGCAGGGCCTGGGCGGCCTGACGACCGTGCTGGACGTCAAGATCCTCGACTACCCGACGCACGCGGCGAGCCTGCCGGTGGCGATGATCCCGAACTGTGCGGCGACCCGCCACGTGCACTTCGAGCTGGACGGCTCGGGTCCGGCGAAGCTGGAAGCGCCGAAGCTGGAAGACTGGCCGGACGTGACCTGGCAGGCCGATACCAAGGTCGCCACGCGCGTGAACCTCGATACGCTGACGAAGGAAGAAGTCGCGTCGTGGAAGCCGGGCCAGGTGCTGCTGCTCAACGGCAAGATGCTGACGGGCCGCGACGCTGCGCACAAGCGCATCCAGGACATGCTGGCGAAGGGCGAAAAGCTGCCGGTCGACTTCACCAACCGCGTGATCTACTACGTCGGCCCGGTCGATCCGGTGCGCGATGAAGTCGTCGGCCCCGCCGGCCCGACCACTGCGACGCGGATGGACAAGTTCACGCGCATGATGCTCGAACAGACCGGCCTGATCTCCATGGTCGGCAAGGCCGAGCGCGGCCCCACGGCGATCGACGCGATCCGCGACAACAAGTCGGCCTACCTGATGGCGGTCGGCGGTGCCGCATACCTTGTCGCGAAGGCGATCAAGAGCGCGAAGGTCGTCGGTTTCGCCGATCTGGGCATGGAGGCGATCTACGAGTTCGACGTGCAGGACATGCCGGTGACGGTCGCGGTCGACTCGAACGGCACCAGCGTGCACAACACCGGCCCGAAGGAGTGGCAGGTGAAGATCGGCAAGATCCCGCTCGCCACCGCCTGATCCGCGCGCAGGCAGAGGCACCGCAAGCCCGGCCGTTTACCCGGCCGGGCTTTTTTTCGCCCGCGGGATCCGCACGACGCACCTCCCGCAATGGCTGCGCGCCCTCACACGCTTGACCTTCAAGGGCGCCGACGCCTCAGGACCATCACCTAAGCGGATGGAACGTCGCGAGCACGACTGAGCAGGTCCCGGCGGATTGCATGGAATTTTTTCCCACGTCTAGTTAGAATGTGAGCTACTGCCCCCGGAAGAAACACCCTCATGCATTCCCCCGCCCCGCCGACTTCGCTGCTGCACGCGCTCCGACGCGTGATGCGGCCGCTGGTGCGGCTGATGCTGCGCAAGGGGGTGACCTATACTTATTTTTCGGACATGCTCAAGGGCGTTTTCGTGGAGGTGGCGGAGCAGGAGTTCCGCCTCGACGCCAACGCGCCGAGCGACAGCAGGATCAGCCTCCTGACCGGTGTGCATCGCAAGGACGTCAAGCGTCTGCGCGGCCAGCGTGAGGATGTGGCGGACGACCTGCCCGCAGCCATATCCTTGGGAGCCCACCTCGTGAGCACCTGGCAGACCACCGCGCCGTTCTGCACGCGGCCGGGCGAGCCCGCGCCCTTGCCGCGGCTCGCCAGCACCGGCGGAGAATGCTCCTTCGATGCGCTCGTCGCGCGCGTCAGCAAGGACATCCGGGCGCGCGTGGTGCTCGACGAATGGCTGCGGCTCGGAATCGCGCGCATGGATGATCATGACCGCGTGCATCTTGAGACTACGGCCTTCATTCCGCAGAAGGGCTTCGACGAGAAGGCGGCCTATTTCGGCCACAACGTACATGACCATGCCTGTGCGGCAGTGCATAACCTGACTGCCGACGGCCCGCCGTATTTCGAACGCAGCGTACATTACGACGCCTTGTCCTTGGCCAGCATCGCACACCTGCGCGACGCGGTCGCAAGCGAAGGGATGCAGGCGCTGCTCGCGTTCAATACGCTGGCCTCGGACCTCGAAGCACAGGACGCTCAAGCCCCCGATGCACGACAGCGGGTCACGATCGGCCTGTATTTCTACAGCGAGGCGAATTCGGGCACCGGCCCGTCCGGCAACGCCTCGCCAACATCCCCGTCATGAGTAATCGCTTCCACCCACTGAGCCGGCTAGTGGCGGGCCTCGCGCTCGCGCTGTGCGGCGTTGTCCCGGCGGTTGCCGCACCGGTGTGCGTGGACCCGGGCGGCATCGGTGGTACGGGCGCGCCCCGGCGCGAGGGCGGGATCGGCGGCACCGGGTCGCCGGCGTCCGGCATCGGCGGGACCGGCGCACCTGCCGCATCGGGCATCGGCGGCACGGGCGCGCCGGTGGCATCGGGAATCGGAGGCACGGGCGCGCCGCTCGCGCAGGGAGGGATCGGCGGCACGGGAGCCCCTGCCCGCGAAGGCGGAACCGGTGGCACGGGCATCGTCGGGACGATCACCGGCTTCGCGTCGATTTGCGTGAACGGTGTGGAGGTGCATTACGACGAGGCCGTTCCGGTGACCGAAAACGGCATCGGCGGCACCGTGTCGCGCCTTGCCGTGGGACAGGTCGTCGCCGTGGAGGCCGGTACTTCGCCGCGCGGACTGGAAGCACGCAGCATCGCGATCGTTCACGCCTACGAAGGCCCCGTGACCGCTGCGCGCAAGGGCGCCGAGCCGCTGCGCGTGATGGGTCAGCCGGTGCAGCTTGCGTCAGGGGCGAAGGTCGAGGCGGGCCTGCGCGCCGGCGAGATGGTGCGGGTGAGCGGATTCCGCAATGCGTCCGGCGAGGTCGTTGCAACCCGCGTCGAACGGGCACCACAGTTGCGCGAGGCGAGCGCGATCGGAACGCGCGGCGGCGACGGAACGCTGCACGGAATGGCGCTGAGCGGCGACGCCCGGGGCAATGCGGAGTCGCTGGTACGCGGCACATGGACAGGACGTGCGCTGGCGGTGACGCAGGCAAGGACTAATCCGACGATTCCCTTCGCCGGGCGCGTGCGCAACGCGATCGTGGAAGGCTTGGTGTTCGAGCGCAGCGGCAACCGGATGGATATCAGCGGTTTCGAAGTGGAACTGGCGGAAGCCACCGAATTCTCGGAGGGCGCGGCTGGCACGCTGGAAAAGGACATGCGTGTCCGGGTGCAAGGCAGCTTCACCGGCGAGCGCAAGGTCAAGGCTGCCCGCATCGAGGTCGTGCGCGACGGCTTCGGGGCCGGCGAAGGCCACGACGGTTCGCGATCCGGAAAGAAATCCGGCAACGGCGAGGACGAGGGCGAGGGCGAGGGCGAGGGCGAGGGCGAAAAGGAACACGGTTCTGGCAAGACGCGGACGGAGATCGACGACAAACGGATCCGCATCGAAACCGACGACGGATCGGGACGCGAGCGCATCGAGCGCGAGCTGTCGCCCACGGGCGAAGTTGAACGCGAGCGGATCGAACGCACGGAGGTGAGCCCGAGCGGCGACCTGCTGTTGCGCGAACGCATCGAGACGCGTACCTCGGGCGACCGCATCGAAACCCGCCAACGCATCGAGCGCTTCGACGGCAGCGGCCGGATCGAGCGTATCGAACGCACCGAACGAATCGAACGGCCGGAACGCATCGAGCGCCTGGAACGGCCCGAGAAGCTTGAAAGACCGGAACGCATCGAACGCCCCGAACATGACTGAAGCACTACCGGGACACGACACCCCAACGCGGAGGAAGAGTCGAATGAAGCATAAGCGCATCCTGCCGGCCCTGCTGCTGTCCGGCAGCGCCCTCGCCGCCGGCACCGGAGAATTGAATGTCACGACCGGACTGGATTATTCGACCGGCGACTACGGCACGAGCACGACGAGCGAAACCTGGTATGTGCCGATCGCGGTGAAGTACGAAACCGGCCGCATGACCTACAAGGCGACCATTCCGTACCTGCGCGTCTCGAACGCGGTGGTGAGCCCGGACGGCGACCCGATCCAGGGCACCGACTGCTCCGGCACCGAGACCGGGCTCGGCGACATCACGGCGAGCGCCGGTTACAACCTGCTGGACGGCAGTGCGAACGGCCTGCTGCTCGACGCGGTGGCAAAGTTGAAGATGCCGACCGCGGAAAGCAAGTGCCTGGGCAACAACAAGACCGACTACGCGCTGCAGTTCGACGCCGCGAAGGCCTTCGGTCCTGTAACCGCCTTCGGCACCGTCGGGTGGAAAGACATGGGCAATTCGGAGCTGCGCAATCCTTTCTACGCTTCCCTCGGCATCGGCACCAAGCTCGGGCCGACGACCACCGTCGGCGCAGCCTACGACTGGCGCGCGCGGCTGCGATCCTCCGGCGACCCGATCCGCGAGGCCTCGCTGTTCCTGAGCCAGAAACTGAGCACCCAGTGGAAGCTGCAGGTGTATGGCGTGAAAGGGTTTTCCGACAACAGCCCGGACTGGGGCGGCGGCGTGATGGTCGGCTACACGTACTGACCGTTCTTCGGTTTGGATCGGCCCGCGGGGCCGGAATCGCGAGAGGAGATCTCCTCCCTTCCGATTCCGGCCCCGTTTTCTTTTCCTTGAGAGAGTAAGTCGGCCCAATTCCCGAAATTGATTCAAATCATGGAGCAACCACCGCGCGCTGCCCAGAATGCGTCCAACCTTCGGGTTATTTCTCAATCACTCGGATGCATGACAAAACAATGAGGGACAAACCATGAGCGGCACATTCACTAAGGCGATGGCCCGCAACATCTTTTACGGCGGGACAGTGTTCTTCTTTCTGCTATTGGTGGCATTGACGTTCGACACCATGGGCGGTCTGCCGAAATCCGACAACCGTGCGAACCTGACGGAGTCTGTCCTGCGCGGCAAGCACATCTGGGAAACACGCAACTGCATCGGCTGCCACACGCTGCTGGGCGAAGGTGCGTACTTTGCGCCGGAGCTGGGCAACGTGTACCAGCGTCGCGGTCCCGAGTTCATCAAGGCATGGATCAAGTCGCAGCCGACCGGCACGCCCGGACGCCGCCAGATGCCGAACTTCAATCTGACCGAGCAGGAACTCGACGACATGGTCGCCTTCCTGAAGTACAGCTCGGAGATCAACACCCAGAAATGGCCTCCCAACATCGAGGGCTGAGCGCAGCGAATCGACAACTCCAAGGGAATTCATAACTATGAAATATTCATCTCAATCGGTTGCGCTGCCGTACTTCATAGCAGCCATCGGACTGTTCGTCGGCCAGATCATCTTCGGCCTGGCAATGGGTCTGCAGTACGTCGTCGGCGATTTCCTCTTCCCGGAAATCCCGTTCAACGTAGCGCGGATGGTGCACACCAACCTGCTCATCGTGTGGCTGCTGTTCGGCTTCATGGGCGCCACCTACTTCCTCATTCCCGAGGAGGCGGAAACGGAGCTGTATAGCCCGAAACTCGCACTGCTGATGTTCTGGATCTTCCTGATCGCGGGTGCGGCGACGATCCTCGGCTACCTGCTGGTGCCGTATTCGACGCTCGCCGAGATGACGGGCAACAACCTCCTCGCGACGATGGGACGGGAGTTTCTGGAGCAGCCGCTGATCACCAAGGTCGGCATCGTGATCGTGGCGCTGGCCTTCCTGTTCAACATCACCATGACCATGCTGAAGGGCCGCAAGACCGTCATCAGCATCGTGCTGCTGATGGGCCTGTGGGGTCTGGCGATCTTCTTCCTGTTCTCGTTCTACAACCCGGGCAACCTGGTCAAGGACAAGTTCTACTGGTGGTGGGTTGTGCACCTCTGGGTGGAAGGCGTGTGGGAACTGATCATGGCCGCCATCCTTGCCTTCGTGCTGATCAAGGTGACCGGCGTCGACCGTGAAGTGATCGAGAAGTGGCTGTACGTCATCATCACCCTGGCGCTCGTCACCGGCCTGATCGGTACCGGCCACCACTACTTCTGGATCGGCACGCCGGAATACTGGCAGTGGCTGGGCTCGATCTTCTCGGCCCTGGAACCGATCCCGTTCTTCGCCATGACCGTCTTCGCGTTCAACATGGTTAACCGTCGCCGCCGCGAGCATCCGAACAAGGCTGCCGTGCTGTGGGCGCTGGGTACCGGCGTGATGGCCTTCCTCGGCGCTGGCGTGTGGGGCTTCCTGCACACCCTGGCTCCGGTCAACTACTACACGCACGGTTCGCAGATCACCGCAGCCCACGGCCACATGGCCTTCTACGGCGCCTACGTGCTGGTGGTGCTGACGATCATCAGCTACGCGATGCCGCTGCTGCGCGGTCGTGCCGCCAACAGCGAGCGTTCGCAGGTGTGCGAGATGTGGGCGTTCTGGCTGATGACGATCTCGATGGTCTTCATCACCCTGTTCCTCACCGCCGCCGGCATCCTGCAAGTGTGGCTGCAGCGCGTGTCCGACACCCCGATGTCCTTCATGGCGGTGCAGGACCAGATCGCGCTGTTCTACTGGATGCGCCTGTGGGCCGGTGTGGTGTTCGCAGCGGGCCTCGTGACCTACCTTGCGAGCTTCTTCGTCAAGGGCGAGAGCAAACCCCTGATCCATGCTTGATGGATCACTCGCTTCCGGCCCTCCGCGGGGCTGGTGAAGCGATTCCGGGGCGGCTTCGGCCGCCCCTTTTTTATTGTTGCGGGGCACTTGGGCTTTTTTCCCCACCTCTTTGTGGCGCCAAGTCCGGGAGTTAACCGGAATCAAGGTTCGGCGCACCTCCCCTTCGTAGACTGGGACACATGAATACATGCGTCCAAACACTCGTGAGCCCGTCTGCCCTCCCGGCCGTCACTTCCGACAGCCCCGCCCGGCGCCTGCCCGGCGACCTGGCGATCTGGTTCTTCATCCTCGCCGAACTGCTCGCCTTCGGCGCTTTCTTCATCGTCTATGCGTTCGCGCGTGCGAACAACGTCGAGCTGTTCAACGAGCAACAGATGGCGCTGGACCGCAATGCCGGGGCGATCAACACGATCCTGCTGCTGACTTCGAGCTACCTCGTGGTGCGCGCGGTGCAGGCGGCGGAAGCCGGACAGGGGCGCCGCGCGGCGACGTGGATCGCCGGGGGCTTCGCGTGCGGCGCGGGCTTCGTCGTCGTGAAGCTGTTCGAATACGCGGCAAAGTTCGAGGCCGGCGTGAGCCTGTCGTCGAGCACCTTCCACATGTTTTACCTGGTGCTGACCTTCTTCCATTTCATGCACGTGATCCTGGGGCTGGTGATCCTGGCGGCCCTGTGGAACAACGCGCGCAGGGGGCGCTACGGCCCGGACAACATGAACGGAATCGAGACGGGTGCTGCGTACTGGCACATGGTGGATCTGGTGTGGTTGATCCTGTTTCCGCTGGTCTATGTGATGCGCTGAGAGGTACGAGACGATGCAAACCCAAGAATCTTCCGCCCGCGCCCTACAACACTCCGATCACGGCACGCCGTTGCGCGCCACTGTGATCTGGGTCGTGCTCATCGCGGCAACCATCGTGACCTGGAGCGTGGGCGAGAACGGAGGTTCCGGCCCCGCCGTCGTCGGCCTGCTGTTCGCGATCGCGTTCGGCAAGGGCGCCCTGATCATCCTCGACTACATGGCGCTGCGCCGCGCCCCGCTGATGTGGCCGGTGCTCGCGCTCGGCTGGATGACGCTCGTCTGCGCCCTGATCGGCATTGCCTACTGGAAAGGACTCGCCGCATGATGCTCGATACGCCCCACCTCGACGTTCCCTTCTACCAGCCCGCCGGCGACGAAATCGACGTCTTCGAGCATGCGTGGAAGAACCGCCTGCCGCTGCTCATCAAGGGCCCGACGGGCTGCGGCAAGACGCGCTTCATCGCGCACATGGCCGCGCGCCTGGGTCTGCCGCTGTACACGGTGGCCTGCCACGATGACCTGACCGCGGCCGACCTCGTCGGCCGCCATCTGATCGGCGACGGCCAGACCGTGTGGTGCGACGGCCCGCTGACCCGCGCGGTGCGCGAGGGCGGTATCTGCTACCTCGACGAGGTCGTCGAGGCGCGCAAGGACACGACCGTGGTGCTGCACCCGCTCGCCGACGACCGCCGCATCCTCCCGATCGACCGCACCGGCGAACTGCTCGCCGCGCCGCCCTCCTTCATGCTGGTGGTGTCGTACAACCCGGGCTACCAGAACCTGCTGAAGGGCATGAAGCCATCGACGCGGCAGCGCTTCGTGAGCCTGCGCTTCGATTTCCCCGCCACCGAGCGCGAGGAAGCCATCCTCGTCGGCGAATCGCGCTGCGCCCCGGATCTCGCGAAACGCCTCGTGTCGATCGCGCATGCGCTGCGCACGCTCAAGGACCAGGACCTCGAAGAAGCCGCGAGCACGCGCCTGCTGGTGTATGCGGCACTGCTCGTGCGCGACGGCATGGACCCGGTGACCGCCTGCCGCGCGGCGATCGTCGAGAGCCTGACCGACGACCCCGAAGTCGCCGACGCCCTGATGGAGGTTGTGTCAGCCACCTTCGGGCGCTGACACCCTCCCCAGGTCATTCGGCCCAAAGACCCATGTCCGACCAGGAACCCGATCTCCTCAAGGAGCAGATGCCCGGCCCGCGCCTTGCGATCCTCGCCGAGGCGCTGTTCCTTGCGAACCTGCTGATCGCGCCCGGACTGGCCTTCCTCGCGTTGCTGGTGCTGTGGCGCCGCCATCGCGACAGCGCGCCGCTGGTGGTGCGCAACCACCTGCAGCAGACGGTCGTCGCGAGCATCTACGGCGGCGCGATGCTGGTCGGCGTCAGCGTCGGGATCTTCCTGCTCGGGGGATTCGACGATCCGTGGTCGTGGGTGCTCGGCATTCTCTACTTCGTTTCGTTTCACGCCACGCTGGTGATCTTCGGCGTCGTCGGACTGAATCACGCGATTCTCGGCCGCAGCTGGCAGTACCCCTTCATCGGCCCGGATCTCTACGAGTAAGTCCATGAACGCCCCGCTTCCCTCCCTGCTGTCCGCGAATCCCGACGTCGAGGCGAAACCCGCCCGGCGCGTGATCCCCATCGCGAGCGCGAAGCCGATGGGCCATAACCGCACGCAGAAGAAGCGCATCGCCTTCCAGGTCGCCTTCTTCACGCTGTTCATCCTCGCCCCGGTGTTCGACATCCTCCGCTATGACCTCGACGCGGGCCACGCATGGCTGCTCGGCATGGAATGGCGGCTGGGCATGGACGACTTCCTCGCCGGGCGCATCGGCGCGTTCGAAGCGGGTGCGAACGTCATGTTGCGGCTGTTCGTCCCCATCCTCGTCGGCGCAGCGGCCTTCCTGTGGGTGTCGTGGAAATGGGGGCGCCTGTACTGCGGCTGGCTGTGCCCGCACTTCTCGGTCGTCGAGACGATCAACAAGCTGATGCAGAAGGCCTCGGGCAAGCCCAGCGTGTGGGTCAAGGAACCGCTTCCGCCTTGGAAGGCGGACGGCACGCCGTGGCGCGCGGACGCTCGCTGGTGGCTGGTCGTCGTGCCGGCGGCGGTGTTCTTCGCCTTCCTGTGGTCGGTGGTGTTCCTGACCTATCTGCTGCCGCCGGCGGAGATCTACGGCAATCTCTTCGGCGGCGAGCTCACGCGCAACCAGAGGATCTTCCTCACGGCCGGCACCGCGGCGCTGTCGATCGAATTCCTGTTCGCACGGCACCTGTTCTGCCGCTATGCCTGCGCGGTCGGCCTGTTCCAGAGCCTGGCGTGGATGGGCAACCGCAAGGCGATGGTCGTCGGCTTCCAGCGCAAGCGCGCCGCCGACTGTGCGAGCTGCCTGCCGGACCGGCAGTCGGCCTGCGATGCCGTGTGCCCGATGCGGCTCACGCCGCGCAACATCAAGCGCCTGATGTTCACCTGCACGCAGTGCGCGCAGTGCGTCGAGGCTTGTGAGCAGAGCCAGCGCAACAACCCGCAGGGCCCGCTGTTGCAGTGGGTCAGCAACGAAGCCGCACGCCAGAACGAGGCCGGATTCCGCTCCGGCAAGGAACGCTAGCATGGAAGAAGCCGTAGGCAAGATCTGGCACCGTCTGATCACCCGCGCCGCGGTCGGCAACCACCCCGACGCGGTCGTACGGCTCAAGGACATCGAACGCACGGCGGGCGTGTTCTTCCGCGCGCTGGGGGGCGATCCGGGCCTGCGCGTTGCCGCGGCAACCAACGACGAGCATGGTGCGCGGCGCGGCCTGCTCGCCCGCATCGCCGGCGCCGGCGACCGCGCGGCGCGGGCGCGCATGGACCCGTCTACGCTGCGGCTGCCGCCGGAGATCGACGCCTTCCCGGAGAAATCGCTGAACCGCGATCTCTACCTGTGGCTCGCTGCGCTCGCCGCCGCGCACGAAGGCCTCGCCGCCGAAGGCGACGACGAAGCCGACCGGGACTTCCGCCGCAACCAGTTCGCGACCTGCGCCGCACTGCATGCGTGGCCCGGGCTTGCGCCGCGCTACCGGCGGCTGGTCGAGGCCTATCTGCCGAAGCGCCCCAAGCCCGAGAAGTTGCCGCCGCAGGAGGCCGAGCGCGAACGCGCGATCCGGCGCGCGCTGGAAGCGCCGGGCACCGTGTTCGCGCTCCCGGCCGTGGCGCAGGGCACGCCGCCGGCTCACCCCGTGCTGCTGTGGCTCACCGGATCGCTGGCCGCAACGGGAGGCGCGACGCGCCGCAGCGGCGCCGATCCGGAGCAGACCGCTGACGGTGGCCCGCCGGCCTTCGACGAATCCGAGCGCCGCGCCCACCGTGCCGAGCAGGTCGACATGCCGAAGGAAAAGAACGGCCTGCTGCTGATGTTCCGCGCGGAAAGCCTGCTCGCGATCGCTGAGTTCCTGCGCATCAACCGGCCTTCAGACGACGACCCCGACCCGAACGCCGCCGATGCGGCGCGCGACCTCGACCACCTGTCGCTCACGCAGGACACGGAACGCGTCGCCTCCAAGGTGCGCTTCGATCTCGACCTTCCTTCTGCGGCCGAGGACGACATCGTGCTCGGCCCTGGCATCCCCCTGCCGGAATGGGATTACCGCAAGGGCGTGCTGCTGGAAGACCACGTGCGCCTGGCTGAACTCGCCGCGCGCGATGCCCAGCCCTGCCCGCTGCCTGAGCACCTTCGCCGCACCGCCAAGCGCCTGCACCAGCAGTTTGCGGCGCTGCAACCGGGACGGCGCTGGATCAAGGCGCAGGTCGACGGCTCCGAGCTCGACGTCGACGCGGTCGTGCGCGCGCAGACGGACCGCGCCGTGGGCCGCCACCCCTCGGACCAACTCTGGCTGTCGCTGGAAAAGCGCGAACGCGATCTCGCCTGCATGGTGCTCGCCGACCTTTCCCTGTCCACGGACAGCTGGGTGTCGAGCGAAGCGCGCGTCATCGACGTGATCCGCGACGCCTTGCTGCTCTTCGGCGAGGCGCTTGGTGCCACGGGGGACCGCTTCGCGATCGCCGGCTTCTCCTCCGTAAAACGCAGCCAGGTGCGCTTCCATCGGCTGAAGGACTTCGGCGACCGCTTCGATGATCGCATCCGCGGCCGCATCAGCGCGATCAAACCCGGCTACTACACGCGCCTCGGCGCCGCGATCCGGCGCTCGAGCCAGATCCTCGCCGCCGAGCCCGCCGCGCGGCGCATCCTCCTGATCCTGTCGGACGGCAAGCCCAACGACCTGGATCTCTACGAAGGCCGCTATGGCATCGAGGACACGCGCATTGCCGTATCCGAGGCGCGCAAGCTCGGTCTCGTGCCCTTCTGCGTGACGATAGACCGCGAGGGCGCCGGCTACCTCCCGCACCTCTTCGGCCCGGCCGGCTTCGCGGTGATCCGCAAGCCGGAAGAACTGCCGGCGCGTTTGCCCATGTTCTACGCCCAACTCACGCGGTGATGCCATGCCCTTGACCGACTGCCTGCGCGAGCGCTCGGGCCTGCCCGTGACGCCGCACGCGGACACCGAGAACCTGTGTCGTCTGCTCGCCCATGTCCCGCTCCTCGAAGGATTCGACCCCGGCGAACTTGCCCGCTTCGCGCGCGGCGTGCGCGAACAGAACGTCGACAAGGGCACCGTGCTGTTCCACCGCGGCGACCCCTGCCACGGCTTCCACCTGGTGCTGTGCGGCCAGATCAAACTCGCTTTCACCTCCGCCGAAGGCCAGGAAAAGGTCATCGAGATCATGCGCCCGGGCCAGAGCTTCGGCGAGGCGGTGATGTTCATGGAGAAGCCCTACTTCGTGATGGCACAGGCCCTCAGCGATAGCCGGCTGCTGCACATCGCCAAGAGCGTGGTGTTCGAGGAGATGGACCGCGATCCCACGTTCTGCCGCCGCATCATCGCCGGGCTGTCGCAGCGCCTGCACCACCTCATCGCCGACGTCGAGACCTACTCCCTGCTCTCCGGTCGCGAGCGCATCGTCGGCTACCTGCTGCGCGAGGAGGAAAGCAGCGGCGAACCGGGCCTGTGCGGACGCGTCTCGATCCGCCTGCCGACCAGCAAGGGCACGATCGCCTCGCGACTCAACCTCACGCAGGAACACTTCTCGCGCATCCTGCACGAACTGGCCGAGGTTGGCCTGATCGTCGTCGAGGGGCGCACGATCCATATCCCGGACATCGAACGCCTGCGCACCACCGGCGCCCGCTACTGAAGCGCACCGGTTCCGGAGGGCCACGCACGGAGATGTGTCGAAAGTACTGGCGGCGCCTCGGGCCGTAATTGATAATTGATTCCCGTTCCCGCGCGAACCAACATCATGAGCGTCACCGACAGTTGGCAGGAATTCGCCGCATCCGCCGCCAAGCAGGCCGGAAACCTGCACGTCGCGTCGGTCAGCGACAAGGTGCGTGAACTGCACCAGCGCATCCACGAACGCTATCCCGCCATCGCACGCATCGCCGTCGCACTCTACGACCCCGAGATGCGGCGCCTCAAGACCTTCGTCGCCAGCAACGAGCCGGGGATCACGCCGCTGAACGGCTACGAGTGCCCGATCGACACCGTCCCCTCGCTGCTCGCTATCGCCGAAAGCGGACAGGCGCGCGTGCTCAACGACCTCGGCAAGCTGGCGCAGTCCGACACGACGCACTCGCGCTGGCTGCACAACGAAGGTTTCCAGTCCAGCCTCACGCTGCCGATCCGGCGGGGCGACCAACTGCTCGGCTTCCTGTTCTTCGACGCCCGCGAGCGCGACGTCTTTCAGGACCCGGTCGTCGCTGACCTCCTGCTCTACGGCCATCTCATCGGCATGATCGTGACCCAGGAGCTCGCCACCGTGCAGATGCTGGTGGGCGGGCTGAGGCTGGCGAGCCAGTTCGCCCACGTGCGCGACCTCGAAACCGGCGCCCACCTCGACCGCATGGCGCGCTATGCCCGCCTCATCGCACGCGAAATCGGCCCGGCGCACGGCAAGACCGACGACTACGCGGAAAACATCTTCCTGTTTTCCGCCCTGCACGACATCGGCAAGGTCGGCGTGCCCGACCGCATCCTGCTCAAGCCCGGCAAGCTCGACGATACCGAACGCGAGGAGATGCGCCGGCACGTCATCGTCGGCTTGCAGATGGCCGAACGCCTGATCAACGACTTCGGCCTCGCATCCCTGTCGAACATCGACATGCTGCGCAACATCGTCATCGCGCACCACGAACGCTTGGACGGTAGCGGCTATCCGCATGGCCTCCGCGGCGACGCGATTCCGCTCGAAGCCCTCATCGTCGCTACCGCCGACGTCTTCGACGCGCTGGCCTGCGCGCGCAGCTACAAGCCCGCCTGGACGCTGGACAACGCCTTCGAGGAAATCGAACGCATGTCGGGTTCCCAGCTCTATGCACCTGCGGTACAGGCCCTGCTCCATTGCCGCGAAGAAGTCGAAGCGATCTATCAGCGCTTTCAGGACGCCAGCGTTACGCTATAATCCGGCCCGCGCCGGCATAGCTCAGTTGGTAGAGCAACCGCCTTGTAAGCGGTAGGTCATCTGTTCGAGTCAGATTGTCGGCACCAATGGATTCAGAGACTTAAGCCAACTCGCAGGGGTTGGCTTTTTCGTGTTCCATGCTCTCCCTGTGACTCGGTAGAGAATTGGTAGAGAACGAAATTCGCGCACTGCGTTTGCGTCCGGCTCTTGGGACCCCACAAGCTCAGTCAAGCAGCAAGCGGTTCGTTCTCGAATACGATGTGCGGCGACAGGCCCGCGGTCGCTGCCATATCAATCAACGCATCAAGCGAAAACAGATTGATCTTGCCGCGCATCAGGTCCGAGATTCGCGGCTGGGTCACACCGAAAAGTGCGGCGGCGTCCTGCTGCGTCATGCCGCGCTGGCGGATCGTCTGCTCCAAGGCGCGCATCAGTTCAGCCTTGGCCCGCATGCTTGCGACCTGTTGCGGCGTATCCTCGATCGCATCCCACACGCTGGTAAAGGTCTGAGTCGTCATCGTTGCTCTCCCATGAGTACCCGGTAACGCTTGCGGGCAAGTTCAATGTCGGCATCCGCTGTCTTTTCCGTCTTTTTCTGAAAGCAGTGCAACACGTGCACGGCATCAGCCAGCTTGGCCAGATAGATCACGCGAAACGCGCCGTCGGCGTCTCGTATGCGAATCTCCTTCACCCCCTGTCCTACGCTGTTCATGGGCTTCCAGTCGATTGGCTCTTGCCCGTGCTGCACCAGATCGAGTTGATAACCGGCCTCGCGACGTGCATTCAACGGAAACTGGCGCAGATCATCGAGCGCAGTTCCACGGAAGGAAATCGGCTTCATGGGCTAAGTATATAAATTTTTGTATAAACAGCAAGTCGATGCTATGCCACGACGCGCAAACCCGTCGACTGCCAGGAATCCGGCTGCTCGATTCCGGCCTGCTCCAGAATCCAGCCCTCAATCTTCGTGTGCCACTGGCGCAACAGGTCGAGCGGCCGGCGGCGGTAATGCTTCTCGGCAATGGCACTCGGTTTATGCCCCATGATCTGCGCGGACACGCCGACCGGGCATTCCACCCATTCGGCCAACGTACCGATGGAGCGGCGCAGGCCATGCAGAGAGAGCGCAGGAAGACCGGCAGCAGCGGTCATCTGTTCGAGTCAGATTGTCGGCACCAACGGACTCAACGATTCAAGCCAACCTTCACGGTTTGGCTTTTTCGTTTCTGCACGTCCACTCGCGCACACCGTCATCCAGGATTGATGTTTGCCCTGGCGCGAATGTGCAGAAACTCAGAGCTTGTAGCCGATTTGCCGCAGCAGCAGCTTGCGCGCTTCGATCTTCTCATCGTCCTCGATCCCGAGCGGCGGATAACCGTCGACGACACCGATGATCCCGCGCCCCTGCCCCGTTTCCGCCAGCAGAACCTCGACTGGATTCGACGTCGCACAGAAGATGCGGCACACCTCGGGCACCTGCTTGATCGCGTTGAGGACATTGACCGGATAGAAACCTTCGCCGAGAAAGACGATGAAGCTGTGACCCGCGCCGATCGCGTGCGCGTTCGTCTGGGCCAGCAATACCAGTGCTTGGTCGGTGCCCGACCAGCGGATCAGGCGATCGCCGGACGCTTCGCAGAACGCGAGCCCGAAGCGGATGCCGGGCACCGCATTGACGAGCGCTTCGTGGATATCCTCGACCGACTTGATGAAGTGCGTCTGGCCGAGGATGACGTTGATCGGTTCGGGTTTGTCGATCCTGACAGGAATCAGATTCATGGTGTCACGCCTCCGCTGTGTGGGGCCGCGCCGCGGCGTCATGCCGGAACGATACCTGTGCGAGCGGCCGTCACCTTCACCATAGCACCCGGTCGGGCCGGACGCGGCGCGGCGACGGGTGGGTCCGCACGCTCACCCCCGGGCGAGCCAGCGCCCTAGCAATCCGCTCAATTCGGCCGGCGAGAACGGTTTGCCGAGGAAGTCGTCCATTCCCGCCTCGCGGCAACGCTCGAAGTTCTCGTCGCGTTCGCCGGCCGTGAGGGCGACGATCGCGGTGGGCGTCTGGCCGAATTCGCGCTCGTGCTCGCGCCACGCGCGACTCGTTTCCCAGCCGTCCATGCCGGGCATGCGGCAATCCATCAGCACAATATCGAGGTTCGCATCGTCGCGTGCGACCTCAAGGGCTTCGTGGCCCGAGGCGGCAAGCTTCACTTCGCAGCCCAGCGCTTCCAGCAGGCCGCAGCTCGCCTCGCGGATGGCCGGATCGTCGTCGACGAGCAGCACCCGCCCGACGAACTCCGCCCGCCCCGAGCGCGCTGCGCCCTCGCACCGCAACCACTTCACGAGCGTCCCGAGCAACACGTCGCGCTCCACCGGTTTGGACAGGTAGTCGTCCATCCCGGCCTCGAGGCACTTGTCGCGATCCCCGCTCATTGCGAACGCCGTCAGGGCGATGATCGGCGTGTGCCGCTCAGAATCCTCGAGCAGGCGGATGCGACGCGTCGCCTCGTAGCCGTCCGTGCCCGGCATCTGGCAGTCCATCAGCACCAAGTCGGGTTTCCACTCGTGCACCAATTCGACGGCCTCGTCGCCGTTGCGCGCCGACCGCACGACGCAGCCGCCTGCGCGCAGGTATTCGCCGAGCACTTCCACGCTCATCTCGACGTCGTCCGCGAGTACGACCCGAGCGCCCGCCAGGCGCGCCGCGACGGCGTGCGGCACGGCTCGCGGTACCGGCGCAGGCTGCGGATCGCCCAGCTCGAGCGGGAGCTCGAACCAGAAGGTGCTGCCCGAGCCCTCGCGGCTTTTGAGGCCCAGTTCGCCGCCCATCAGCCCGACAAGCTGCCGGCAGATCGCGAGTCCCAGTCCGCTGCCGCCGAACGTGCGCGTCGTCGACGAATCGGCCTGCCCGAACTTCTCGAAGATGCTTTCCTGGCACTCGCGTGCGATCCCGATGCCGGTGTCACGCACCTCCACCCTGAGACGCCCTCTGCCGGCATCCGTCGGCAACCAGCCGACGCTCAGGGTCACCCCGCCGGCGGGGGTAAACTTCACTGCGTTGCCGAGCAGGTTGTCGACCACCTGCCGCAAGCGCACCGGGTCACCTTGCAGCAGCGGCGGGATGTCCCCGCTCCAGGAGATCTTGAAGCGCAGCTTCTTGCGCTCGGCAGCCGCCTCGTGGATCAGCGCGACATCGCCGAACAGCGAACGCGGTTCGAAGCTCTCCGGCCGGATCACGAGCTTGCCGGCCTCGATGCGGGAGATGTCGAGGATGTCGTTGACGATGCCTAGCAACTGCCGCGCGCTGTCGTGCGCGAGGCGGACGTAGCGGTCCTGCTGTTCCGTCAGGTTCGCGTGACGCAGCAGATCGAGCACCCCCAGAATGCCCGTGAAGGGCGTGCGGATCTCATGGCTCATGTTGGCGAGGAAGTCGCTCTTCGCACGGCTGCAGGCCTCGGCACGTTCGCGCGCATCGCGCACCTCGGTTTCCGCGGTCTTGCGCTCGGTGACGTCGTCGAAGGCCAACACCACACCGCGACCCAAATCGTCGGGATCGATCGCCTTGCACGACAATGCGCACCAGAACACCTCTCCGCTGCGACGACGCATTTGCGTTTCCATGCGCAGCACCTCGCCTGCCACGAGCCCGGGCAGCGCCCGGCTCGCCACCTGTTCGTGGGATCCCGCATCGGGAAACAGGTCCGCCGTCCTGAGGCCGATCAACCCGCCTTCCGAATAGCCGAAGATCGCCGCCATCTGGCGATTGGCCCGCGTAATGCGGCGGTCGGCGGGATTGCTCGTATCCACGTAGGCGATACCGACGGCGGCCGCATCCAGGGTGGTCTGCTGGACCGCCTCGAGCCCCTCCTTGGCGCGTCGCAGGCCGACCTCGGCCCGGCGCGCCTGCAGCAGCGCCCAGCCGAGCATCCACATCAGAAGGGCAAACCCCGCGACGATTGCGGCAATGATCAGGCGCATGCCGTCCATGCGATCGGCGAGCTGCGCATTCAGTGAGGACAGCACACCCCAGCGGTCGAGTTCAGCCGCCTCGAAATCGCCCGCCAGCCGGCGCACCTCGCGGACCACCTCGGCGAGCTGTTCGTCCGCTGCAGCGCTGTCGAGCATCGCCACGCGCGAAACCGACTCGCGGATCGGGGCGATTCGGCTCAACAGCGAGCGGCGCAGCGCGGGGTCCGCGTCCTGCCCTTCGGCGCCGTAGCTCGCCGCGAGTGCGAGCGCCTCTGCGGCGTGGGCG
The DNA here is from genome assembly GCF_001190925.1 of Azoarcus sp. CIB. Lineage (NCBI taxonomy): Bacteria > Pseudomonadati > Pseudomonadota > Betaproteobacteria > Rhodocyclales > Zoogloeaceae > Azoarcus > Azoarcus sp. CIB. The sequence continues at coordinate 1,480,761 of NZ_CP011072.1, read as the reverse complement.
AGGTGCTGGCTGCGCTTCAGGACATCGTCGCCGGCACGTTCGATACGCTCCTGCGCATGGCCGAGAAAGTAGCGCGCCTTCAGCAGCGTGCGCGCGCCATGCACGGCGTTGAAATTCGCGCCAAGGAAGACCTCGTGCAGCGTATTGAATCGCGCGAAACCGATCATCAGCATCACGCCCGCCAGCACCGCAACGCCGTAAATGATGAAAGGCAGGCGCTGCGCCCCCTTCGAATGGTCCTTCAATCTGAACTTCCCCTTGCGGACGGGCACACCGGCGGTTGTGCCTGCGTAGAACCCCTCTTATCATCGCGGTCATTTTCCACTCAGGACACCCCGATGGACAATATGCGCGGCGGCAATTTCCCGCTTCGGCCGCGTCCGTGCCCGCTGCGCCGGATGCGCTTGTTCGCGGCAGCGGCGTACGTGGCGATCGCGTGCGGCGCTGCGCCGGCGTCAGCCACTATCTCCGACGGCGAAGTGCGGGTCGGCCTGCTCGCGGACATGAGCTCCATCTACGCCAACATATCGGGGCACGGATCAGCGACCGCCGCACGGATGGCGGTCGAGGACGCAGGAGGCGAGGTCGCCGGCCGTCCGATCAGACTCGTCATCGCGGATCACGGCAACGATGTCGTCCGGGCGGTCGAGACCGCGCGCCGCTGGCTGGACGAGGAAGGCGTGGACGTCATCGCCGACGTCGTCGCCTCACCGGCTGCGCTGGCCGTGCAGGAGCTCAACCGCACGCGCGGGGCGGTGGTCTTCTACAACGGCGTGATGACTTCCGATCTCACCGGCTCCGCCTGCGCCCCCACCGGCATCCACTGGATGTACGACGGCTATGCCTTCACGACCGCGATCGGACGCGAGCTCACGCAACGCGGTGCGCGCTCGTGGTATTTCGTCACCGTCGATAACTCCTTCGGCCAGAACGTGCAGGCCGACCTGACGAAGGTCATCGCCGCCAACGGCGGCCACGTGATCGGCGCGGCGCGCCACACCCTGGGGCAGGAGCAGCTCTTCGCCCAGCTCCGCCAGGCGGCGCAGTCCGGCGCCGACGCGATCGCGCTGGTCAACGCCGGCGACGACATGATCCGCGCCGTGCGCCAGAGCTATGACGTGCTGAGCGTGAGCAAGGGTCAGACGGTGCTCGCGGCGGTCGCGACGACGCTCAACGACGTGCACCTGATGAAGCCGCAACTCGCCCAGGGGCTCAAGCTCGCGCACGCCTTCTACTGGAACCGCGACCCCGAGGCGCGCGCCTGGTCGGAACGTTTCCGCGCGCGCACCGGGGCGATGCCCAACGACATGCAGGCCGGCGTGTATTCGGCGCTGACGCATTATTTCAAGGGCGTCGCGGCGAGCGGCAGCGACAAGGGGACGACCGTCGTCGCGAAGATGCGCGAGCTGCCGATCCGCGACCCGATCGTGCGCAACGCCCGCCTGCGCGAGGATGGCCGCATGGTGCACGACACCTACCTGATGGAAGTGAAAAAGCCCGCCGAGATCACGACCCCGTGGGACTACCTGCGCATCCTGCGGACCATCCCCGCCGAAGAGGCCTTCAAGCCGCTCGCCGAGGGCGGCTGCCCCCTCGTCAAGCGCTGAGGCGCGCGGCACGCACCTAATCGACCAACGGGCTGGCGCGGGTTTCCGCCTGCAGGTGGTGGCCGAGGATCGCCGAAACGCCATGCAGGGCCGGGTAAGGCGCGGTGATCAGGTAGGTCGGGATGCGCGCGAGGTAGTCTGCAAAGCGCCCCTTCGCCTCGAAACGCTGCCGGAAGGGCGAGCGCAGGAAAAGTGCTCCCAGCCGCGGCACGACACCGCCGCCGATGTAGATGCCGCCAACCGCGCCGAGCGTCAGGGCGAGGTCGGACGCGACCGTGCCCAGCATCGCACAGAAGCAGTCGACGACTTCCGCGCACAACGGGTCGCTGCCCGCCAGCGCACGCGTGACGATCCCGGCCGCGCTCGGCGGCTGCACGCCCGCCACGCCGTTGCGCTCGGCGAGTGCGCGGTGGATCAGCTCCAGCCCGGGGCCGGACACGAACCGTTCCGACGACACATGCGGCCTTTCGCGCCACGCATACTGCAGGATGAAGAGTTCGCGCTCGTCGGCGGGCGCAAACGTGGTGTGGCCGCCTTCGCTGCCCAGCGCGATCCAGCGGTCGTCGGCGGGAATCAGGCCGGACACGCCGAGGCCGGTGCCGGGGCCGATCACCCCGATCACACCGTCCGGTGCGGCCGCGCCGCCGCCCACCTGCACGCGCTCGTCCGCCGACAGCCGCGGCAACGCCATCGCGAGCGCCTTGAAGTCGTTCACCACCAGCAGCGTGTCGAAGTCCAGCTCACGGCGCGTCTCCTCGATGGAGAACTGCCAGTCGCGGTTCGTCATCTGCACGTAATCGCCATCGATCGGGTTGGCGATCGCGATCGCCGCATGGCGCGGGGCGAGCTTGCCCTGTTTCCGCAGGTAGGACTGGATGAGGGGGACGATGCCCGCGTAGTCGCCGCAATCGAAGAGCCCGATCGTCTCGACGCGGCCGGGGGCACGCTCGAGCGCAAGACGCGCATTGGTCGCACCGATGTCCGCGAGCAGGCGCGCACCGTCACCGAACTCCTGCGCGGACTCGCGGTTCAGATCAGTTTCTTGCTCGATCGGCATGCCGACTCCATTGCCCGGATCCGGTTGCGACACGGCGTGCCGCTACTCAGCCAGTTCGACCCGGTCGCAGAAGAAGGCCAGCGCCTCCGGATTCGCGAGCGCCTCCTGGTTCTTCACCGGCCGGCCATGCACGACGTTGCGCACCGCGAGTTCCACGATCTTGCCGCTCTTGGTGCGCGGGATGTCGGCGACCTGCAGCACCTTCGCCGGCACGTGGCGCGGCGTGGTGTTGTCGCGGATCGTCTGCCGGATGCGGACGACGAGCGCGTCGTCGAGCGTCAGTCCGTCGCGCAGCTTCACGAACAGCACGACACGTACGTCGTTCGGATTCTGCGGCGGCCAGTCCTGGCCGATCACGAGCGACTCGACCACTTCCGGCAGGCGCTCCACCTGGCGGTAGATTTCTGCGGTGCCGATGCGCACGCCGCCGGGGTTCAGCGTCGCGTCCGAGCGTCCGTGGATGACCAGCCCGCCATGTTCGGTGATCTCGCAGAAGTCGCCATGACACCACACGTTCGGGAAGCGGTCGAAGTAGGCGGCGTGGTACTTGGCCCCGCCCTCGTCGCCCCAGAAGCCGATCGGCATCACCGGAAACGGCTTCGTGCACACAAGCTCGCCCTTCTCTCCGCGCAATGGTCGGCCCTCGTCGTCCCAGACGTCGACCGCCATGCCCAGGCCGCGGCACTGGATCTCGCCACGCCACACCGGCAGCACCGGCGAACCAAGGACGAAGCACGAGATGATATCGGTGCCGCCCGAGATCGACGACAGCTGCAGGTCGGCCTTGATGTCGCGATAAACGTAGTCGAAACCTTCCGGCACCAGCGGGCTGCCGGTGCTCATCATTGCGCGCACCGTGGCGAACTTGTGCGTCTCGCGCGGTTTCAGATTGAACTTCGCGGCGGCGTCGATGAACTTTGCCGAGGTGCCGAAATGCGTCATATGCTCGGCGTCGGCGTAGTCGAAGAGGATCTGGTTGTCGGACGCGAAGGGCGAGCCGTCGTAGAGCAGCAGCGTCGCGCCCGCGGCCAGACCTGACACCAGCCAGTTCCACATCATCCAGCCGCAGGTGGTGAAGTAGAACAGGCGGTCGCCCGGCTTCACGTCGGCGTGCAGGCGGTGCTCCTTCAGGTGCTGCAGCAGCGCCCCGCCCGCGCAATGCACGATGCACTTCGGCACGCCCGTCGTACCGGACGAGTACATGATGTAGAGCGGGTGATCGAAGGGCAGCGGCTCGAAGGCGATGTCGTCGACGAGGTGGAAGGGCGTGACGAAATCCTTCCACATCAGCGCATGCGGCACGTGCTTGAGGTCGTGTTCGGCATGCACATAGGGCACGACGACGACGCGCCTCACCGACGGCAGCTGGCGCACGATGTCGCCGAGCTTGCCGAGCACATCGATGGCCTTGCCACCGTAGAAGTAGCCGTCGCAGGCGACGAGCACTTTCGGCGCGGTCTGGCCGAAGCGGTCGAGCACGCCCTGCACGCCGAAGTCCGGCGACGCGGAGGTAAAAATCGCGCCGATGCTGGCCGCCGCGAGCATCGCGATCACGGTCTCGGGCATGTTCGGCATGTAGGCCGCGACGCGGTCGCCCTTCTGCACGCCCTGCTCGCGCAGCGCGGCGGCGAAGTGCGCGACGGCGCGATACAGCTCCCCGTGGGTCATGCGGTTCTGCACGCGGTCCTCGCCCCAGAAGACGAGCGCGTCCTTGGCGTCGCGCGAGCGCAGCAGGTTTTGTGCGAAATTGAGGCGCGCATCGGGAAACCACTTCGCGCCGGGCATGCGGTCGCCGTCGACCAAGACGCGCTCGCCACGCTGGCCGATCACGCCTCCACCGGTTTTGTCACCCTCCCAGACGCTGACCCAGAACTGTTCGGGCGCGGCGATCGACCAGTCGTAAAGGGCATCGTAGTCCGGCAGCGACACGCCCCAGCGCTTCTCGGCCGCGAGGCGGAAGGCGGTGACGTTCGCGGCGGCGATGCGATCGGCGGAGGGCGTCCAAAGCGGAACAACGGTGTTGTCGGTCATATGAAACTCCATCCGGTTTCCTCGTCGTTCCATTCTATCCCTGTAGCATCGCGCGTAGCGCCGCGAGCGGGGCAGTCGAGCCTCGCGCTCCGCTCAGCCGGCGAGCGCAGCGACGGTGTTTTCGATGCGGCCGAAGATGCTGCGGCCGGCGGCGTCGAACATCTCGATGCGCACGGTGTCCCCGCTGCGCATGAAGGGCGTTGCGGGCTTGCCCTGCTCGATCGTCTCCCAGGTACGCACCTCGGCGAGGCAGCAGTAGCCGACACCGCCGTGCTCGATCGACGAGCCCCACAGATCGCCCGCCTTGTTCGACACCGTGCCGGAACCGATGATCGAGCCCGCTTCGAGCTCGCGCGTCTTCGCGACATGCGCGACGAGCTGGCCGAAGCTGAAGCTCACGTCAACGCCGGCGTTCGGTTTGCCGAAGAGCCGGTCGTTGAGATGCACGACGAGCGGCAGATGGACCTTGGCGTCGCGCCACGCGTCGCCCAACTCGTCGGGCGTCACGGCGACCGGCGAGAACGCCGACGCAGGCTTGGACTGGAAGAAGCCGAAGCCCTTCGCCAGTTCGTTCGGGATCAGGCCGCGCAGGCTGACGTCGTTCACCAGCATCACGAGCCGGATCGCCTTCGCGGCCTCTTCGGCCGTCGCGCCCATCGGCACGTCGCCGGTCACGACCGTCACCTCGGCCTCGAAGTCGATGCCCCAGCTCTCGTCGGCGACGACCTTGTCGCGCGGGCCGATGAAGCTGTCCGAACCGCCCTGGTACATCAGCGGGTCGGTGTAGAAGCTCTCGGGCACTTCCGAATTGCGCGCCTTGCGCACGAGCTCGACGTGGTTGAGGTAGGCCGAGCCGTCCGCCCACTGGTAGGCGCGCGGCAACGGCGAGTGGCAGGCGGATTCGTCGAAGGGAAGCGAATCCACGGCGCCGCTGTTGAGCGCCTCGTACACCTGGCGCAGCTGCGCCTCGCAGTCGGACCAGTTGTCGAGCGCGGCCTGCAGCGTGCGGGCGATCGCGGGGACGGCGCGGCAGCGGGTCAGGTCGCGGCTGACGACGACGAGCGTGCCGTCGCGGCCGCCTTGCTTGAGGGTCGCGAGTTTCACTTGAACATCTCCTTGTAGCTGCCGTCGTGCATCCACGCCGCGTGCTTCGGCGCCTTCTTGGTCTGTGCCCACTCTTCGAGCATCGCCCACTTCACGTCGTCGAGCGCCTCCAGCATCTTGGGCAACGCCGTGTTCGCGGCGAGTTCCAGACGATGGCCGTTCGGGTCGAAGAAGTAGATCGACTGGAACAGCGCGTGGTCGGTCGGCCCGATCACGTCGATGCCTTCGGCTTCGAGGCGCGCCTTGGCGGCCAGCAGCACCTCGACGGACTCGACCTGCAGCGCGAGGTGCTGCGTCCACGCCGGGGTGTTCTCGTCGCGGCCCATCTTCGGACGGGTCGGCAGCTCGAAGAAGGCGAGGACGTTGCCCATGCCGGCGTCGAGGAAGATGTGCATGTAGGGATCGGCTTCGCCGGTCGAGGGCACGGCGTCCTCGGCGATCGACAGGATCAGCTTCATCCCGAGGTGCTTCTCGTACCAGCGCGCGGTCGCGAGTGCGTCGTGGCAACGGTAGGCCACGTGGTGGATCTTCTGGATTAGCATTCTTGTCTCCGTATTCATTCTCAGACGCCTTCGCGCGCGATCTTCATCGCGTCGCGCAGCACCGAGATGTCGCCAATGTGATTCGCGAGCAGCAGGATCAGGCGAGCGTTCACCATCGCGCTCTGCTCGTCCGTCAGGTCGCGGTGCGTCTCGATCAGCGCCTCGTAGAAGTCGTCGCCGGGCGAGAAGGCGCGGAAGTGGCGCTTGCCGGGTTCGTGCAGGTTCGGTTGCGTGTTGAGGGCCATGGCGGTCTCCATCAGGCGTTGCAGGTGGCGCGCGCCACGGCGGCACGCACTTGGGCGAGGTCGAGCGCGCGCCAGCGCGCGGCGACGTGCTGGTCGGGGCGGACGAGGTAACTCGTGCCTTCGCGCAGATCGTAGCGCTCGCGCACGCGGCCCTTCACGTCGATCAGGGTCTTCAAGCCGGCGGGTGCTGTGCCGCGTTCGGCGACGACGATCGCTTCGACCGGAATCGGCGCGTCGATCAGGCTGCGGAGCGACTGGGCGGTCGCCGCATCCAGCGCGCCCGCATTCGGGACGTAGTGCAGCAACTGGAAGCGGTTGCCGACCGCACCGAGCAGCCAGTGCGTGCCGTCGGCAACCGCGACCGGCGCGTCGTCCATCGGCGCACCGGGAATCATGTTGCCGGCGAACACGTCCGAATCGCCCGTGTTCAGGCGCGAATCGGCAAGGAAGCTTGGCACCGACAGCCGCCCGGAGTTGACCAGCGCGCGGGCGAACGGGAATTGCTCGGCGAGCCCCAGCACCGCGTTGCGGAACGTCTTGCTGACGGCACTCTTCGGTGTGATGAAGTCCGTCGAGCGTGTCGAGTTCATGATGTTCTCGTCGGCGGCGTAGCAGCGCTCGTCCGAGTAGGTGTCGAGCAGCGTCGCCGGCGCCTTGCCGTCCATCACGAGCTTCAGCTTCCACACCAGGTTGTCGGTGTCCTGGATACCGGAGTTGGCGCCGCGCGCACCGAAGGGCGAGACCTGGTGCCCCGCATCGCCGACGAAGAGTACGCGGCCGTGGTTGAAGCGATTCATGCGGCGACACTGGAAGGTGTAGACGCTGACCCACTCGAGCTCGAATTCCCTGTCCTCGTTTCCGTCATCTGCGAGCATCGCCTTGATGCGTGGGATCACGTTCTCGGGCTTCTTCTCTTCCTCCGGATCGACGTTCCAGCCGAGCTGGAAATCGATGCGGAAGACGTTGTCGGCCTGGCGGTGCAGCAGCACCGACTGATTGCGATGGAACGGCGGATCGAACCAGAACCAGCGCTCGGTCGGGAAGTCCGCCTTCATCACGACGTCGGCGATCAGGAAGCGATCCATGAAGATCTTCCCGTCGATGTCCAGGCCCAGCATCGTGCGGATCGGGCTGCGCGCACCGTCGGCGACGATCAGCCAGTCGGCGGACAGCGTATAGGCGCCGTCCGGCGTCTCGACACGCAAGGTCGCCTGCTCCGCGTCAGGGGTCACCCCGATCACGTTGTTCCTGAAGCGGATCTCGAGGTTCGGCAGCTGGCGCGCACGCTTGATCAGGTCGTCTTCCAGGTAATACTGCTGGAGGTTGATCATGCCCGGCCGGTGATGGTCCGGCTCGGGGCACAGGTTGAAGTTGAACACTTCCTCCTCGCGGAAGAAGGTGCGACCGACGTTCCACGACACGCCCTTCTGCACCATCTCTTCGGCGCAGCCGAGGCGGTCGAGCACTTCGAGGGTGCGCTTCGCGTAGCACACGCCGCGCGAGCCTATGGACACCGTGTCGTCGTTGTCGAGCAGCAGCACGCGCTGCCCCTGCTGGGCGAGGTCGATCGCGGCAGTCAGGCCGACGGGGCCGGCACCGACAATCACGACCGGATAGTGCCCGTCACGCGCTTCGGCGATCTCGGGCGGTCGGACGTACTCGAACTTCGGGTATTGGAACGTGCTCAGCACGGGTGTCTCCTCCGTTTGTTTCACGTCTCCGGGCCTGCCTCTTGGCGTGCTTCGGCCCGGAGTCCGGCGCCCGTGAGGGCGCGACTCTGATCGGTTGATTGCTCAGCCGGGGTAGCAATTACGTGATGTCAGCACGAGTACTGCACGGTCACTCCCTCCCCTTCAAGGGGAGGGTTGGGGTGGGGATGGGTTAAGCAGACGCCGCAGAAACCCATCCCCCTCCTAACCTCCCCCCTTGAAGGGGGAGGAAGAACGTGCCCGAGCACACGTCATATGACGCCGGCTCAACACCACCACACGGTCACTCCTGCAGCGAATGCCACATCTGCCGGTCGCGCTCGGCCGTCCAGATGCGCGGGTCACGGATGCCGCTCGCCTCGTCGTGCGCGCGCGTCACGTCGAAGGGCAGGCAGTGCTCGTAGATGAAGACCTGCCCGAACTTCGGGTCCATGTTCTTGCGCGTGTGCGCCATCGTCGCCTTCAGGTCCATGCCCTGCCCGACCGCCTCCTGTGCGCTGCGATACAGCGTCGACACGAAATCACGGGTGTAGGCGAGGCCCGCGTCGACCGCTTCGCGTCCGATCAGCGCCGGGCCGCGGCCCGGGACCAGCTTGTCGAATTTCATCGCGGCCAGGTTGTCCAGCGTCTGCGGCCAGTCGGCGAGGTAGGCGTCGCCCGTGTAGCAGGCCGCGTCGGCCTCGACGAGGTCGCCCGAGAAACAGATGTTCTGCGACGGCAGGTAGACGATGGTGTCGCCCTTGGTGTGGCCGCGGCCGATCTGCTTGATCTTCACTTCAAGCTTGCCCATCCACAGGGACATCTCGCCTTCGAAGGTGATCGTCGGCCAGGTCAGCCCCGGCACGCTCTCGACCGCCTGGAAAAGACGCGGGAAGCGGCCGATCTCGGAATCCATGTCCTGCTGGCCGCGCTCGACGATCAAGTCCCAGGTGTCGCGACTGGCAATGATCTGCTCGAGCCCTTCGGACTTGTAGCCGGAGGCACCCAGCACGCGCACCGCGTGGTAGTGCGTCAGCACGACGTACTTGATCGGCTTGTCGGTGATCTCGCGCACCTTGGCGATCACGCCCTGTGCCGCGACCGGCGTCGCGGTGGCGTCGATGATCATCACGCCGTCGTCACCGATGATCACGCCGGTGTTCGGGTCGCCTTCGGCCGTATAGGCGTAGGCGTTGTCGGAAAGCTTGTCCCAGCTGATCTGCTTTTCTTCGAGGTCGGCCTGCGAGGCGAATTTTTTGGTGGTCATGATTTTGGGGTCTCTGTCGGGATGGGTGGACGATATGAATCCTAGACACAAATTCGTCTATACGCAACCGATTTGCTATTCACAAACTCAAAACCGAGCGCAGCCGGCTCGTGGTCTCGCTGTTCAATGCGCGAGCGCGCGAACGCCGATCACGCTCTCACCCCGATCGGCGTTTCAGCTCTCGGGGAACCGCTTCCGTTTCTGGGCATACATCAACTGGTCCGCCCGAAGGAGATGGTCGGAGAGGCTCAGTTCGGACGCCGGGTCACACTGCACGATTCCGGTGCTGAACGAGATCCGGTAGGGACAGTCCGATCGCAGCGTATAGTCCGCGAGGCTTTGCTGCATCCGGGCCAGGAGCACGTCCGGCTGCGACGTATCGATCGTGAACACGGCAAACTCGTCGCCACCGATACGGGCAAGCACGTCGGCGTCACGAAAGCATTTCCGCAGTATGTGCCCCATATCCTCGATGAGGTCATCGCCGACATCGTGCCCATATGCGTCGTTGATTGCCTTCAAGCCATCGATATCGATGAACACAAGGACGCTTGGCACCTGCTGGCGGCGGGCAAGCTTGTAACTACGTTCGGCGTGAAGGAAAAAACCTCGCCGGTTCAGGAGGCCGGTCATCACGTCCGTCACCGAGATCCTGTGGATTTCCTCTTCCACGGAGTCCCGCCTCAGCAACTCGACCGCGTGAAGACGGGCGGCCTCTTCAATCTCGCTCGACTTTGTGACGATGCGGTCTTCGAGCATCTTCCGGGAGCTAACATTGCCGAGAGCCGCTCCGGTGATCTCGCCGAGCAGGCGCAGGGTCGGAATCAGGCGTGCGAGCTCCTTCCGGTACCCCTGTCGATACCACACCGACACCAGCGCCCCCACGGGCCTGACCGGCGGAAACGGGTATGCAATCAGGCTCGCAATGCCCAACGCAGTGAGTTCGTCCTCACGCATGCCGGAATCCGGCGCAATCTCGGGAAGCAGGATCGGCGTCCGGTCGGCCATGGCGCGTCGCGCATGTCGCAGCAACGCCGACGCTTCCGGCGTCGGCATGGGCCTGCGGTGACGGCCGAACTCCGTGACGAACTCGCGCTCGCCGTCATGCACGAGCAAAAGGCTCCCGTCCGAATGGAGAAGGTCCGGGATGGCCCGCCCCGCCAGTTCGAGGATTCCCCCCAGGTCGGGGGCCTGCAAGAAATCACGCGCAAGGGCAAGCAGGCGTCGCAGCACCACGGAACTCTCCGCTGGTCCCTGTGCCATCGCAGTTCTCCCTCAGTGATTGCCCTGCGACGTCGAGCGACAAAGGCCGGCATGAACGACCCGCCGGCGCCTGCAAGCAGTCAGGACTGGACCAACGTTAGCAGAATATCCGGGTACCAGGCGCAGTTCAGACCCAGTGCCTCGTCGAGCTGGAGATCGCGCGTGCCGACATCGAGCCGGGCCGAATGCACACCGAGCAGCATCCACGGCAGATCGCCAAAGTCGGGAGGCGGATTGGCCACGCGCATGACCACGGGCGCACCGCTGGTGCCACGGTGGGTGCGCGCATCCGTAAGAAAATAGCCCTCCCCCTGGAAACGCAATCCGAACGACGATGCCACGACCGCCTGACGCACCACCGGCATGTGGTGCAAGGTGTCGTGAAAGCCGAGCGGAAAGCCTACGATCAGCAGCGAGGTGCCGATTTCAACGTGATCGAGCCGGCCCGGCAGATGCGCCTGCGTGAAGGCGCGATAAACGGTGGTCGCAGGCAACGCCCCGCGATCGATCTCGACGACCGCCACATCGATGCCGCCCGCTGCGTCGAACCCCTGGCGCCACAGGCTCCGGCCATCGCGATAAAGAGGTATCGAAAAACCCGTCGATTCCGCGAGATTGTCCGGGTTGTTGTGCAGCTCCAGTTCGATCCGGTCCGGGAAGTGCCGGGCGGGCTTGTCGAATAGCACGTGCCCGCTCGTGACGAGGAAGAGGCGCTGATCGTCCCCGAAGAAGAATCCGCTGGCATTGGTCAGTTGCCGCTGGCCATCGAAGGTGACGATGCGCACGGTCGTCAGGAGAAGGGGCTCGATCATTCGCGGTGCGCCGTGATGGGCTGCGTGACCGGGCGGAATCCGGCCGCGACAAGGGATCTTCCTCGCACTCGCGCGCACGGCGAAGGGGCGAACGACCCGCGCCGCGCGTTCCGCGATGTGCCATTCCCGCAGAGGCTATGGCCAGATTACCACCGTGCGGCCCGCAGGGTTACGCCGCGACCGCCTCCAACGCCGGGTAGTCGATATAGCCTTCCGGTCCGGGCGCGTAGAAGGTCTTCGGGTTCGGCGTGTTGAGCGGCGCATTGCGCTTCAGGCGCGGCACCAGGTCGGGATTCGCGATGAACAGCCGGCCGAAAGCCACCGCATCGGCCCGGCCCGATTCCACGGCCTCGACCGCCATCGCACCGTCGTAGCCGTTGTTGGCGATGTAGGTGCCCTTGAACGTCCGGCGCGCCCATGCGAAGTCGAAGCCCGGTACGTCGCGCGGACCGCCGGTGGCGCCTTCCACGAAATGGATGAACGCGATGCCGCGCTTGTTCAATTCCTCGACGAGATGGCCGAACACCGCCTGCGGGTTGCTGTCGGACAGGTCGTTCGCGGGGGTGACCGGCGACAGGCGGATGCCGACGCGGCCCGCGCCGACCTCGGCGATCACCGCGTCGATCACTTCGAGCGCGAAGCGGGTACGGTTCTCCACCGAGCCGCCGTACTGGTCGGTGCGCCGGTTCGCGCCATCGCGCAGGAACTGATCGACCAGATAGCCGTTGGCGCCGTGGATCTCTACGCCGTCGAAGCCCGCGCGGATCGCGTTCGCGGCGGCACGCCGGAATTCCTGCACGACCTCGGCGATCTCCTCGACGCTCAACGCTCGCGGTTCCGGCACCTCGACCTTGCCGTTGTGCGTGTAGGCCACGACCTTGGGCTTCACCGCCGACGGGCCAACCGGCTGGGCACCACCCGTGAGGTCCGGGTGCGTGATGCGCCCGACGTGCCAGATCTGCGCGACGATCTTCGAGCCGGCTTCGTGTACCGCCTGCGTGATCGCCTTCCAGCCCTCGACCTGCGCATCCGAATAGATGCCCGGCGTCGCCATGTAGCCCTTGCCCACCGGCGATACCTGCGTGCCCTCGCTGATGATCAGGCCCGCGTTGCTGCGCTGGCGGTAGTACTCGACGTTCATCGTGCTGCCGGGGATGTCGCCGGCGGCCTCGTCGGCGCGGCTGCGCGTCAGCGGCGCCATCACGACGCGGTTGGCGACCTCGATGTCGCCGATGCGGGCGGGCTGGAAAAGCTTGCGGGTAGTGTTCATGGGTCGGGCTTCCTTCGTGAATCGCAATCGGGAACGGGATCAGTCGCCTGATCGACTTGCCACGATTATGTCCATGCCTGATCCAATGGAGTAGCCCGAATCGGTGATAGCATCTATTCCCAACAGGAATAGTCAGGAGCCGCCATGGATCGCATGCGCCTGATGGAGACCTTCGTCCGCGTCGTCGAGACGGGCAATTTCTCGGCCGTCGCGCGCGAAGCGCACACCACACAGTCGGCCGTCAGCAAGCAGGTGCAGGCCCTCGAAAAGCTCGTCGGCGCACCCCTCCTCGTCCGCTCCTCGCGCAGCCACTCGCTCACCGAAGCGGGCCAGCTCTACTACGAGCGCTGCCGGCAGGTGCTCGACACGCTGGAAGAAGCGCATCTCGAGGTGCACCGCGTGGAGCACGAGATCTCCGGCGTCCTGCGCGTCGCCGCCCCCGTCGCCTTCGGCCGCCTGCACATCGTGCCCCGCCTGGCGGCCTTCTATGCGCGCCATCCGAAGATCAAGCTCCACCTGCAACTCGACGACGGCTTCGTCGACCTGGTCGCGGCCGGCATCGACGTCGCCTTCCGCGTCGGCGAACTCAAGGACAGCCGACTGATCGCCCGTCGCATCGGCTCAGCCCATCGCGCCACCCTCGCCTCCCCCGCCTATCTTGAGCGGCACGGCGAGCCGCAACGCCTCGATGAGCTGCCGCGGCACAACTGCCTCGTCTACACGGGCCTCACGGCCATCAACGAGTGGTCCTACCTCGACGCCGACGACCGGCTGCACACCGTCCGCGTCGACGGCAACTTCCAGTCCAACAGCTCCGAAGCCATCCGCCAGGCCGTCTGCGAAGGGCTCGGCATCAGCTACTCACCAATCTGGGTTTTCGGCGACGACCTGCGCGCCGGCCGCGTCAAACCCATCCTCACCCGCTACCGCGCGCCTCCCCTGCCCCTGAACGTCGTCTTCCAGCCAGCCCGGCGGCCGTCGCTGAAGGTGAACAGTTTCGTGAACTACTTTTCGGAAGCGTTCAGCCGCGATCCGGACATTGCGCAGATGCTGACCGCGGATGCGGAGACGACGGATACCCGGGCAGTGCAACCATAACGGCACGGCCGTGAAAACCGTGCGGATTCCGAATCGGAATTGTCCGGTTCTCGCCCGTGTGCGCCAGCTGCATCAGCAGATCCCGTAGCGACGCAGGCGGGCGGCAATTGCCGAGTGCGAGGCGCCGAGCCGCTTGGCCAGTCGCCGGCTGGACGGAAAGTCGCCATACAGGCGCTGCAACAGGTTCTTCTCGAAGTCGGCGACCGCCTGTTCAAGCGTCGTGACTTCTCCGGTCATGCCTTGCACGGCGGGGTTTGACGCTTGCGCAAGTTCCAGGTCGTCGGCGCCGATCACCAGCCGTTCCGACATCGTCACGGCGCGGAAGATCACGTTCCAGCTGTCGAAAGCCGCTACTCCCCCTGCGGGGCCGGTAAATTACCGCGTCCGCGCGCCCTTCACGAACTCAAGCGAGGCGCGGAACAGTTCAATATCTTGCTCGTAGTCTGCCGCGTCGGCCCGGTCGATTTGAATCCATTCCCTCGAACTTGCCATGCCTCCGGGTTGAAATGGGACGACGTCGCCCCTTGAGAACTGCAACTCGATCGCGGTGGTGGCAGGCACGCGTAGTCCGACGCCGGTGCCGCTTATGCAGGCGAACATCTTGTCGTCGACAAAGTAGGCGTCAAGTCCGCTGATCTTCCTTGCTCTGACGCCAGGAAGCTTAAGAAGAACTTCATCGATTTGCGACTTTCGGCTGGCATTTGGTACGCAAGTATTCAAGGGATCTCCGTCGAGTGTCATGGAAGAACGGCTGAATCACGTCGTGTGATACGCCAGATCCCGCGGGATCTGCAAGCGAATCATGTCATGGTCCGACGCTATCAAACAGGCCCGATCTTTTCAGGTTGGTCCGTAGCCCGTTGTCGACCCACCGCAGCAATCCAGCCCTGCACGACGTGAACGACCTGCACGGCAGGTTTCTGATGCGGATTTAACCGGTGGACCTTCCATGAACTACAGGTCGTCGGCCTGGCCAGCAGTTGGCCTGATGCGTGTCGGGCGGCAATGCGACGCTCACCTGCCGTTCAGGCGCTGAGGGAGCTCATTGACCGCTTGTCATGTCGGGCTACAGCCGGACCGGACCCCAAGCTGCCGGATGATGAGTCATTGTTCGAAAGTCAGGAAGCCGAGCACAGCTGTCGTTTCCGGTGACCCGTCGCTGATAAACCCTCGCCCAAAGCCGCCTTACTGCTGAGCAGAACGCAACGACAGCTCTTGCCTGAATTTCGGACCATCTGAAGTGTATGTCATGTGAACAGCTCATCGGCCGCTTCCAGCGTGAATACTGGCTGGTGGTGACGATGAAATTGCTCCACGCCATAGCGACGCAGACGCTCCAGCCAATCCTCAGCCACCGTGCGGGCGATGCCGCGCTCGATGGCGGCTTCGCGCAGCAGCGCAAATTCGGTACGCAGTGTGGTGGGCATGATGCCAGGGTCGTCGGTATTCACGAGAACACGAATCGGACCGCTGCGCAGGCCGTGGCGGTTGTGCCGGCCACCGAAGGCCAGTGTGGATTCGTCGGGCGGGTTCCAGCGGAAGATCGGGTGCTCACTGTGCTTGCCGACCCGGGCGATGTAAACATTTGAGGTCGGGTTGGTCTCAATGATCAGGCCCTTGCGGTCATACTCGTGCAACAGATAATCCTGCAACGCATGCATGAAGCGCAGTTCTTCCGGACTATCGCTGTCGTACAGCAGCGCCTCGTTCGGCTCTTCCGGCGCGCGATCCAGTTCGGCGTGGCAGCGATCGTTGGGCTGCTCGCGCACCACCACCAGAAATGGCGAGGCATTGCCGAGAGCCAGGTGCGCGTGGCGCCGCCGATACAGCGTCTCCGGCGTCCAGTCTTCAGTATCTGTGCCTGCATGTTGCAGCCGCGCCAAATCGGGCACCGCGTGCTGTTCCTTTGCTCCCAGTACCGGGTTCGCGCCGATCTTGCTCAGGCGGTAATGGCAATTGCGGCGCAGCAGCCAGGCCTGGAGCAGCAATTCCGGGGTGATACGCCAGTCGGGCGGGCTTACCCAGTGCCGCAGATTTTCATGTTCCTTCCTCGTACCGGCCGGGGCATAGGTTGTCGCGGAGGTCGTAGCTCGCGGCCGGGGGTTGATTTCCAGGGGGTGCAGCCAGGCGCCATAGCGCTGCATACGCCGGATGCGCTGCTCCAGAAGCGGAAGCACCTGCCCGGCGAGCGGCAGGCGCCGGCTGAGCAGGGTGGCGTGGTGCCAGGCCCAGACCAGATTGTCTAAATGTTCGTCCACCGGCAGTACCATATCGCCGTGTTGCGCCACCCAGCGCTTGGGCTTGATACCCAGCGCCAGCGCGTGGCCCAGCCGGTCGCCGTCGCGCATCTCGCAAAAGCGAACTGTTTCGTCCACATGACGCAGGCCAGAGAGCGGGTGGGCGTAGTCTTCACCTGCATGAATGCTCAGGTGAAAGCCGCTGCGGGGTTGCGCGTCCGGGCCATGTGGCTTCAGCCCCAATCGCAGCCAACGGAGCAGCGGGGCAAACCACTCGATCCGCAGATCGTTTTCATTGCCGGCTACGTCCAGTCCGCGCAGCCAGCGCGCCGGCTCAAAGCGGAAATACGGATTTAGCCGGCCGCCAAGAAATTCAGGGCGATTCCAGCCGGCGGTGCGCTGCAGGCTTTGCTGCAGCTTTTCGCCTTGCTGCCACCGCTTGGCCATGTCCGGCGCACGCCGCTGGCCGTCCTCACCATCCTTGTCAGCAGAGCGGGAAAAGTGTGCGCAGAACTGCCATTGCTCCAGTGCGCGCAGGTAGCCCAGCTCAGCTGCCCCCGGGGGGCTGGGCGGAACCGTCGTCAACGCTAGCCGGGGGCGGAGCGGCTGGCCCAGAGTGCGGCCGAGTTGCTGGGCGAGTTCGGCAACACTCTCGGGGCCAAAGACTTCTGGGCTGCCTTTGGCCTCCAACAGATCATTTGGGCTGGCCAGCAGATGGCGCAGGTTGGCGAAGCGAGAGTGTCGGTTTGTTGCTGTTTTGCGCAACGCCCTAGGGAAATAATCCTTGGCAAAGCGGGTCAAGCCCAAGTTGTCCATGATCAGCAGGCGGCGCAGCTGCATGGTTTCACTCAGCAGGTACAGGATGGCTACGCGCAGCGACGACGGGGTATCGGGCTCGCGGTAACGCCGCAGTAGAAACACCAGTAACCACAGCCAGCAATGCTCCAACCCGCCCGCCCCAAGGGCGCGCCGCGCCAGCTCAGCCAGCAGCCATTCCGGCGAACCTGCCACCGCGAGCGCATGATGTTTTGCGAGAAGATCCCAGTCCGGCAACGAATCACCTTTACCTGACAGATTAGGTTCGTCGCGGCAGGCCTGGCGCAGACGGGCTTGCCAGTCAGTGGTTTCCGAGCCGGTCAGCCAGTTGCTGCCCGCGGGCGCCCAACCCAGCAGCTCACCCAGCACGCGGCGCAGCCGCAGCAGCACCTTATGTTCCTTCTCGCTCGTTTTCAGTGTGCCCAGCAACTGCCCGCTCAGAATCAGCCCAGCGGCACTCACACCACCCAAGTGCACATGTCCCTCGGCATGCGGCATCGCCGGGTTGGGGAGCGGGGCAAACAGCGGCGTCTGGTGGTCGAGTACGCGGCAAATGGCGTCGGCACCGGGTACCGGCAATGCATCAAGCCAGCCGGTTAAATGCCAGGCAGCCAACAGCGCTGGGTCTAGATCAACCGCCAGCCGGGCGTAGGCCTGCACCTCGGTATCACGGTAGTGCAGGTAATCGCCATGCCGCACCAGCAGTTCGTTGGACAGTTTCTCCAGCAGCGGCAGTTCGCCACTGACAAACAACGACTCCTTGGTCAGCATTTCGGTCAGCCGGCGCAGGTCATCCCGGCGGAACTGTCGGGGGCGGTCCTGCTCTATGCTGCACAGTAGTGCTTCGCGGCAGTCTTTGCGTAGCGATGTCAGCGAATCGGGAGCCCAGCTGGCAGCTGGTGTGCAGGTGAGATAGTCCAGTAGCGTCTTCGCCAGACCCGCACTGGAAAAGTATTGCCCGCCGACCAGTTCAAGAAGGGAGCGTTCGAGCATCAGGATTCGCGCGACGAATTAGCGACAACCTTTCCATAGGCTTCTTCCAGTCGGCGCAATGCTTCCGTTTCAGGATATTGATCATGCATTTCATTGAGGACTTGTTGGGCTTCATCTACTGAGAGCGACTGCAAACTGGCCTCCAGTTTCTTGCGCATTACATTAGCTGTATTGGTGGGAAGCTTCAGCAATTTGCGAAGGTGTCGATTGGCACGTTCGTTCGGGGCTAATTCGTTAGTTGTGGTGGTCGCAATTGTTGCAGTACGTTCATCAACATTTCCTTGGGTATTGACTGCTTTTTCTAGCCACTCCCTCAAAGGATGATTTCCAAGGTAATAGGTCAGCGCGCGCATCGCCATGCCGTACTTGGCAACATCGCTTTTCTCAATAATCCCGCCTTGCGGGAAGAAAGGCAGGATGTTCTGCCGGAACAAGGCGTTTTGTTCGAAGTTGCTAGGCCTCTCCAGGTTCACAGTCGCAATACTGGCCGGCAGACCGAACACGGCCCCCTTTTCAAAGCTGCCGCTGGCCGACCAGATGCTGTAAAAGGCGTGCAGGCCAATCTGGAGGGCAGCCTTGGGATAGAGGTCGGTGGATTCAATCCGCTGGTTGCGGTTGAACAGTTGCGCCTGATTGAACACTTTGTTGAACACGTTGTACACCAGCCACGGTGAGAAACGCACCTGCTCTAGCTGGTGCTCATTGCGCCAAGCTTGGATTTCATTGACCAGCGTATTGATGGCATCGATCGGCGGTTCATCCAGGTCGGCTTCTGCTGTTTCTCCATCCTCATTATTTTCATTTTGGGCAGTGCTCTGGGTTTTGGTGGGGGCCAGCGTGCTGGTGGAATGGAACGGCGCTCGATTGAGGAGATTGACCAAATCCAGTGCCGACACGTCGCGCACCAGACTGGTAACTAGCAGCTCGAACAGGCGGCCGATATTTACTTTGGTGCCTCGGCCGGACTCGCTGTAATAGTTAAGATGAGTCAGCAGCTTCATTAGCAACCGATGTTGTGGCTCTTTGACAGACTTTGTGACATTCCAGTTAAGCCGGCCCCAGCGCCCACTCTCTGGTAGCGGGTAGGGCAGCAGCACCTCCCGGTGGCCCATTACCTCCAGCCAATAGCCGGGAAGTTGGTTGACCAATGCGCTCCTCCAGCTTGCCAGTGAGTCCGGTTTGTTGAAGTCTTTATAGGCGGCATCGGCATGGCTTAGTGGCAGGAACAAGGCGGTAGCCAGGATGCTGCCGCCGAACGAGCTTGCACCATACCAGTGCTGTATGGCCTCCAGCACAAGGCAAGTCGGGCCAGCTTCCCATTCGCTGCCGAATTGCTCGCGCAGCCTTTGGCTCAATTGCAGTGTGTTGTGCGGACTGATCCCTCTGCCAGCATTGCTATGGCCCTTCTTTTCCAGTTCCCATGCGTCGGCAAAGGCCTTGTACGCGGGACGGAAGTCGCGGTCTTTGGCTAGTGTGGCATTAGCATATTCGGCGGCAAATCGGTCGACCAGTTCATGACGAATGCCCGGCGCCAGTTGCCCGATACGCTTGGCGACTAGAGCACTTTGTGCTTGGCTCAGCTCTCCTGGCATCACTTCAAGCAGGCGGTCTTGGCCACAGCGCCGGATCAGTTGTGTTAACGCCCTGATCGACGGGATGGGCAGCGCAAGTCTGCTGTTTTCCTGCTCATTGACCGGGCCGGCAATAAACCACTCCAGCCAGGCATGGAAGGCGCCGAGTGAGGCTATCGGTTGACCTCCCTGCTCGTCGCTGGGACTGCGCAGCTCGATTTGAAAATCGCACAGGTATTCGGCAATATCGGGCATGCGTAGGCGGTTGGTCACTGGCAGGATTTTGCGCTGGTATTCGCTTGCCAGTGCGATTGCCAAATTTCTGGCCTGATCTTCTTCATATTTCGGCGTGGGCTTGACGATCTTGCCGTGAAACTCGCGCCAGATCACTTCGGTATACAGATCCAGGTCGCCGCTGATGATAGGCAACACCAGCGGGGTGTTCAGATAGCGGCGCACGATTTCCAGGTTTTCATATGCCCGGTCGAGCGAGGTGTCGACATCGTCAATGGTCAGCACCAGCAAGTCTTTGCCCAGCAGTGTCAGCACACTGCCAAAAAATGCGTGCACCTTGCTATTGAGCTGCCGGTGACCGATAAAGCTGCGCAGCTTGTCCAGCCCGCGCTCTTCCTTTTGTGCATCCACGCTTTCCAGCCCGTGCGCCAGCTCCTCAAGCGCCCGCAGCATTGCGCGGTAATTGGACTCGTTGCGCTGGGCTTGCTGTACTTGGCTGTCGCTGAGCACAGCCGCGACAATCACGTGCAGGAACAGATCGTCATGTTCTTCCAGCAGGGTGGGATCCACCGGCTTCAGAATGTGCACTCGTGCCAGCAAATCCTTGTTCTGCCGTACTCGGCTGCGCTGGACTTCAGGCAATCCTTGGTTCGGGTCGTGGGACGCATTCGCTCGCTGCTTTAGGTAGGCGGGCAGATTGACCAGTACCGTTGACTTGCCGGTGCCGCGAGCGCCGTCAATCAGTACGGCATTGTGGGTCCGCCGGCTGTCGAAATCCTGGTCTGGTTCATTCAGTGCTTTGCTGGCTTCCCGCTGTGCCTCATGGATGAGGGTGTACAAGCGATCATAGACCTCCCGGGCCAGTAGGGTGTTCGGGTGGGGCAGGCTGGCCGTTTCCTGCTGGGTGGTGCTGATATAGAGCTTGGAGTTATCGGTCACGGTGTACTGGCTGGTAAGGTGAATTTTAGGATTTTAATGCGTTGCGCGTATGAAATAGTGAGATGAAGCGCAAAAACGAGCCGATAAGCCGCAAAATAATTCACCCAGCTGTAGAAAGACTGCTGCGGCGAAGCTGCTACCGTAGGCGATCCGGCAGGTTTCAGAGCGAAGCAGCCTCTCGAATGACCGTTGGGGAGAGAAATTCGCCGGCCGGTTGTGGCCGGAAGTGCGAGTTCAAGACTGGCGCCCGTAACCTGCCTGTGGTGCCCGCTGAAGCCTCGCGCTGACCGTCGGCACAGGCCGATGACTCGACGGAGGCTGCGCATTCACGAGCGGCAGCAACATGGTCGGACCCGCCGGCCGGTGAACGGCTTGAGCAAACGAGCAAGGACTAGTCGCGGCTGCCTTCAGCCCTCGACACAAGGATCACGGAAGATGGGAAGAGCCATAGTCACCTTGCTGTCGACCGATTGACAGCTCCACCATGCGTCACTCCTCGACGCGCCGGCGAACCACCAGTTCGTCATACCCCGTCGAAGCGTACGGTTCGCGCTGGAGCACCCAACCCGGCAATGGGGCCAGCAAGACCTCGGCAGTCGTTCGCACCGTGTTCCCATAGACGACGTGTCCGCCGATGACCCGCCCGTCGGGCGTCGAGATGGACATGTGCAGATGCGCGCCATTTTCCGCGAGGCTGCCGGCAAGCGTGAGGATTTCGGACGGGCCGGGGATGCTCGTTGCGGTGTGGTGGCCGGCGAAGCGGAGTTTTGCGTCGATCAGGCTGCCGATGCCGGAGAGGACGACGGCCGGGCCGCCGGGTTGCTCGCTGACGGCCGATTCCAGCGCCTTGCGCAGGTCGCTGCCGGGCAGCTGTCGGAGGGGATAGGGATTCATGCCTTCCATGACTGTATTGCAATCAGGTCTCATCGGGACGGAGTGTGTATTCGGCTCGCCTCCGCCATCAATAGAGTTCCGCTAGTCCGCGAGGAAATCCCGATCGTCCGCCACGGTGAGTGGCCCCTGTTTCCGTCCCTGCCCCCTATTTCCGTCCCGCGTCGTGTTTTGGCCTGGTCGCGTTATGGTTTGGAAATTTCGGCAAGCGCTTCGGCAGCGGGCTTGATTTCGGTACGCTGGACCGCAAAATCGCCGAGCGACACGATTCCCACCAATCGCTTTTCCCGGTCAACGATCGGCAGACGCCTGACTTGGCGCTCGCTCATGATCTTGACGGCCTGGTCGACTGATTCGTCCTCGAAGGCCCACGCAACGCCGTCGGACATTACATCGCGAACCTTGGTGCTGGAGTCCTTACCCTCGGCGACAGCGCGTATCGCGATGTCCCGATCCGAGATCGTTCCAATCATGCGATCGTTTTCCCCAACCGGCATCATGCCGAAGCCCTCATCGCGCATGGTTGCTGCGGCCTGCCTGATGGTCATGTCGGGATTGATGACCTTGACGTCGCGACTCATGAGGTCTCGTAACTGGTGCATGTTCATTCTCCTGGCATCTAGTCTTTCGATGAAAGCGCCTCACTTGCGTGATGATCAGGCGCGGTCGCGTAGTTCGGTCACACCAGCGCCTTCAGCGCAGTGATCGCAGCAGAACATCCGGTCGCCCTTCTCCAGGCCGTGCCCGATGATGCGCACGCCACAATGCGCGCATTTCGGTGCGAGCGTATGAATCGCGCATTCAAAGCTGTCGAAGGTATGGGTCTTCCCCTGCGCCACCACTTGAAAAGACTTGTCGTAGTCATTGCCGCACGCGTCGCATTTCGCCATGGAGAACTCCATTGAACAGTTGTCTGTCACTACGTCCGCGAGCATATTCGCCGTGATGGAACGAGTCTGTACGCTGGGCCACAGATCGGCTCAAGCACGATGGGCTCGAAGCGCCGACGTGCGTATTCGGCTCGCCTCCCCCATCAATAGAGAGCCGCCAGCCCCGTACGGACCGCCTCCGGCACGTTGGGTTGATTCGCGATCTCCGCCAGGAAATTGGGGTCGTCCGCGACGGTGAGCGGATCGAGGGCGATGGGCTGGAGGATCGTCGACAGGGGCGCCGCGGCGGCGCGTGGGGAGATGCGGTCGGGGCCGGTGAAGTCGTCGGGGCCGCTGAATGGCAGGCGCGGGCGGAGGTTGATGTCCGTGGCCTCGATTTCGTCGAGGGCGAGTGACCAGACGACGGGTTCGGACGCGCTCCGCAGGGCGTTCCGCGGCCTCGGCGTTTCGACTTCACGCGCGAGGGCGGGCAGGTTGCGGAAGGCGGCTCGCAGGCTGCGGCAGGCTTGTTTCAGCGACACGGCGGCGACATCGGGATCGGCCGTTGGCTGCGTCAGGGTCAGGTTCAGGCAGCGGAGCCTGCCGCCGACGCGCAGCCTTTCGCCCTCGGCGCCGAGCGCGCGCATCATGCCGGGTGTGCCGTAGCGGGCAAGGCCATTGACCATGACGAGCCGGATCGACGTCTCCTTCGCCTTCACGAGCGCTTCGTAGGGGTCGCCGGCCGTGCCGTCGATGACGAGGAGATCGGCGCGCCTGCCGGGCTCCAGCGTGCCGAGCGCCTTGTCCCACTTGAGGATCGCGGCAGCTTCGCGCGTCGCCATCGCGACGAGGTCGCGCGCGTCGAAGAGGCCATCGAGCATGTGCCGGGAATAGAGCCACGCGACCTTCAGTTCGCCCATCAGGTTCTTGCTGCCCGAGGGGGACCAGTCGCTGCCTAGGCCGATGCGCACGTTCGCCTGGCGGGCAGCCTTCACGTCGGCGGTCGCGCCGTACAGCAGGAGGTTGCTGAAGGGCGACCAGACCATCGCACCCCCATGCCGCCCGAGCACTTCGAAGTCTTCCGGCAGGAGGCCGGCCGCGTGGATGGCGGCGAGGCGGTCGTTGATGGCCCATAGGTCGGGCGCGACCTGGAGCGCGAGGAAATGGCGGCGGGCGATGGAGTCGGGCGTATCCGGCGGGGTCACGCCTTCGCTGACATGAAGGAGGAAGCAGCTGTCTTCCTTGTTGAGCCGGGCCAGGAACCAGGCGGCATCGCGGGCATCGATGTCGGGGATGCGCGCCTGCGCTTCTGGCAGCTCGGGGTCGTCGGTCTGCTCGACATTGCGCAGCAGGCCGCGGTAGTAGCGCCGTATGCCAGCGTTGCTGTTGAGCATGATCCCCTGGCTGGTCGTCACCCCGCCGAGCAGGCACTTGCACTCGACGTAGCGCACGAGCGGCGCGAGCAGCGCGGCTTTGCCTTCGGCGTCGCGGTAGCTGCCGACGACGGTCATCGGACCGCTGATCAGCCGGCGATAGTCGGGATGATCGGGCCACTGGCCGCGATGCTGGAAACGCCTGGGCACCGGCGCCCATAACGGCAGCGCGTTGTAGGCGAGGTGGTTGTGCAGTTCGATCAGGCCCGGATAGAGCGTGCCGCGCGTGGCGACAGGCGCGACGCCGTCGAAACCGGCCGGTGCGGGCTGGGCGCGGTCCTGCACGGCGACGATGGCGCCGCAGTCGATGTAGACAATGGCGTTCGCCCTGACCGTAAATGCGTCGTCCATCGTCACGACGCGACCGGCGAGCGCGACTTTCGGGCCGGTCGGGAGGTCGATCGGCCCTGCTCCCCTTGCGACCGGCATCGGCGCGCGGGCGGAAGGGGGCGGCTCGGTTCCGGCGAGCGGATACCAGCGCCGCGGGATGCCGGTCATGTGACGACTCCCTTGGGAATCCTGATCGTGATGTTGCGCCGCTTGGCGAGATCGTCGGGACCGACGCGCCGCGCCCAGCCGTCCTGTTCGCGCATCCAGGCGGGCAACCCGGCGGGGAAATCGAATTCGGGGATACCGATGCGGTCCTCCCCCGCCCAGGCTTCGCCGTACAGAACCAGCGGCGTCGGCCCGTCCGGGTGCTGCACGCGCGGCGCGACCGCCAGCAGGGCCTTGTTCCAGTTGCGCAGCAACGCCGTGGTCGCTTCCGCCAACTTTGCCCTGTTGCCATCCGAGGCGCTTTCCGGCTGCGTGGGGTGGGTCAGTGCCGCATAGCCGACTTCGATCGACTCGCCCGCCGGGGTCGCCTTCCAGAAACGCCACGCCTCGTCGGCTACGCGGCCGAATGCCAGCACCACCTCGATGCGGCCGCCGCTCAGCAGGGCGTGGAACCAGCGGTTACGGTAATCGACGAGCCGCGGATCCTTGCGCGTGCGGGCCTTGACGCTGCCATAGACGCTGTAGAGGTAAGTGTTGATGAACACGTAGCTTCGCGTGACGCCGAGCTTGCGCAGCAGGCCCTGCACGCGCCGTCCGGCCTCGCCGACCATGATGCGGCGGATGACCGTTTCGTGCTGCGCGGGGTCCTGACCGATGACAAGGATGCGGGCGGTGCCGTCGAGCCGTCCGCGATGGAAGATCGGCCCCCACTCGGTTCGGAACTGGTCGGACGGATAGACATCCACCCCGGGGTAGTCCGAGCAGAGCGTCAGGAAGGGTTCGGCGACATAGCCTGGGTCGAACGGATGCGACATACGTGCTCTCCTTCCGGCGGGCGGAGACCTTCACACGACGAGGCACGCCGTTTATGTGGCATAGCACAAAAAAATCGCGCCAGCAGTCCGTTGGACTACTACCCAATGCCGTAGCGGCGCAGGCGGGCGGCGATGGCCGAATGCGACGCACCAAGGCGCTTGGCAAGTCGCCGGCTGGAAGGGAAATCGCGGTAAAGGTGTTGCAGCAAGTTCTTCTCGAAGCCCGCGACAGCCTCGTCAAGCGTCGTGACTTCCCTGTCCGCATCCCGTCCCGCGGGGTTCGCCGCGTGGGCGAGCTCGAGGTCGGCCGCGGCAATCACGAGCCGTTCGGTCATCGTCACCGTCCGGAAAATCACGTTCTGGAGCTGTCTGACATTGCCGGGCCAGGTGCTCGCCAGCAAGGCGGCGCACGCTGCCGACGACAGGCGCATCAAGGGGCGCCCCGCCTGTGCGCAGGCGCGCGCCAGGAAGAACTGGGCAAGCGGGAGGATATCGCCGGGCCGTTCGCGCAACGGCGGCATGTGCAGCGTCAGCACATTCAGTCGAAAGAGCAGATCCTGCCGAAAATGACCGGTGGCCACCATGTCTTCGAGCGCGCGGTGGGTGGCGCTGATGATGCGGACGTTCACCTTGATTTCACGATCGCCGCCGACCCGCCGGAAGCTGCCGTCGTTGAGGAAGCGGAGCAGCTTGGCCTGCAGGTAGGGCGACATTTCGCCGATCTCGTCGAGAAACACCGTGCCCCCGTCCGCCAGTTCGAGCAGGCCGGGTTTGCCGCCGCGCAAAGCGCCGGTGAAGGCGCCCGGCGAATAGCCGAACAGCTCGCTTTCGGCGAGGTTCTCCGGAAGCGCGGCGCAGTTCAGCGCAAAGAAAGGCTCGGCGCTGCGACTGCTGCCGGCATGGCACGCGTGGGCGAGCAGCTCCTTGCCGGTGCCGGTTTCGCCGGTGATCAGCAGCGGGGCATCGACGAGCGCCATGCGCGCCGCGCGCTGTTTGAGCAGGTCGATCTCCGCCGAATTGCCGAGGATGGCTTCGAAACCGCCCGCATCGTAATTCTGCAGCGCGCTCAGGCGTTCGCCCATGCGAGTGGGGGCGTGGAGGGTCATCACGGCACCCGCCACCCGACCGCCCGTTTCGTGCAGGGGCAGAGTCTCCAGCATGTACGGCTCGCCGTTGAGATCAATCTCGCGCACCGGCAGGTGGTAACCCCCGTCGACGAGCGCATCCAGCAGTCCCGGATCGCCGATCAGTTGCTGCATCGAGCTCGCCCGCAATTCGGCTTCGGACATTCCGCTTGCCGTGACGGCGGCGCCGTTGGCGACGATCACGCGCCCCTTCGCATCGACGGCGAACACCGGATCGGCCTGCGAGGCCAGCAGGGCGTCCAGATACAAGCGCCGTTGCGCGCCGGGGAGCATGGCGACGACGTCGACGGTGCGCACACCGGCGATCTGCAGCAACTGGCTGCGCAACTTGATGAGTCCGGCTTGATCCAGCGCCGGGGCCTCGATGTAGATGTGCGGTGGCTCGACCTCGACGGCCGTGACATTGAGCGAGCGCCGCGCGAGTTCCGCCAGGATCTCATGGGCAATGCCGACCCGGTCGTCAAAGACAATGGCAATGCGCATCAAGGCTCCTGTATCGATATCGAAACAGTGTATCGGAACCGCTACATCAACTACAGGTTGTTGATATTACGTGAAATTTTTTCCCACACTACGCCCCGCCCCACCGGTTGTGTATTGATTTACGTACGCACGAATTCACCCAGGACGCACGACTACGCATAACAGTATGTTTTCATGGACTTTTATTTGATGGCACAGGCGTTGCTATGCACCCTTGATTCAAGTCCACACAAACAACGGAGACAACCGATGGAAGCACTTACGCAGTTCGTCACGGCGATCAACGACATCGTGTGGGGGCCGCCGATGCTGATCGCGATCCTTGGTACCGGCCTGTTCCTGCAGTTGCGCCTCAAGTTCATGCCGGTGACCAAGATCATCGCCGGCTTCGTCATGGTCTGGCGCGGACGCAAGGCGGCACCCGGCGCGCCGGGTGAAATCACGCCCTATGCAGCGCTCATGACCGCCCTGGCGGCAACGGTCGGGACTGGCAATATCGCCGGCGTCGCCACCGCCATCGCCGTCGGTGGGCCGGGCGCCATGTTCTGGATGTGGATGACAGCGCTCGTCGGGATGGCCACAAAGTATGCCGAAGTGCTGCTTGCGGTGCATTACCGCGAAACCGATGACCGCGGCGAGCAGGTCGGCGGGCCGATGTACGCGATCAAGAACGGCCTCGGTCGCCACTGGCGCTGGCTTGCCGCGGCGTTCGCGCTGTTCGGCGGCCTCGCCGGCTTCGGTATCGGCAACATGGTCCAATCGAACAGCATCGCCGGTGCACTGGAAGCCGGTTTCGGTATCGATCCGTGGGTGTCCGGTGTCGTGATGGCGGTATTCACCGGCGTCGTGCTGCTCGGCGGGGTCAAGCGCATCGGCGCGGTGGCGGAAAAACTGGTGCCGTTCATGTGCATCGGTTATGTCGTCACATCCCTGACTGTGCTTGGCATCTATGCCGACCAGATTCCCGCGGCCTTTTCGCTGATCTTTTCGAGCGCCTTCAGTCCGGTGGCGGCAACGGGCGGTTTCGCCGGTGCGGCGGTGATGATGGCGATGCGCTACGGCGTGGCGCGCGGCATCTTCTCGAACGAAGCCGGTCTCGGCACCGCGGGCATCGCGCAGGCGGCCGGCCAGACCAGGAACCCGGTCGAGTCCGGCCTGGTGGGCATGATGGGCACCTTCATCGACACCATCATCGTGTGCACCATGACCGGCCTGGTGCTGATCGTGACCGGCGTCTGGAGCAGCGGCCTCAAGGGCGCGGCACTGAGTTCGAGCGCCTTCGTCACCGCGTTCCCGGGATTTGGTGGTCAGTTCCTGGCCATCGCGCTGGCGATCTTCGCCTTCACCACCATCCTCGGCTGGGCGTACTACGGCGAGAAGTGCTGGGAGTACCTGATCGGCACGTCGGTCGAAAAACCCTACCGCGTGCTCTGGACAATCTTTGTTCTGGTCGGCGCCGTGACGCAACTCGACTTCGTGTGGCTGGTCGCCGACACGCTGAATGCCTTCATGGCCATCCCGAACCTGATCTCCTTGCTGCTTCTGTCCCCGATCGTCGCAAGACTGACGCAGGATTACTTTGCCGAGCGTCGCGTTCCGGTCGGCGGAGCGGCGGTCGCCCAGTTGTCCCGCTAAATGGTCAGCGCGACTTGAGCCAGTCCGGCCCGTTCGTCATCGGCGCGACGCGGTGGAGTCGCACGCTCCGCGCAAACCGGACGACGAAAGCGGGCCGGACCTGCGGCCCAATCAACCGTTTTCAACTGGAGACCAACGCAGCCCCTCGTCGGGGCATGCGTCAGAGGATGACGGAGATCTCCTCACGGCGAACCAGATCGTGCTCCAACTGAAGACCATCGATATCGAGCGCATCGTGCGCGGCGAGCAACCCGACCGGAGTCCCGCCATCGTCCACGACCGGCATGTGGCGGAATCCGCCTTCGTACATCAGATGCAAGGCGTGGCCGAAAGGCTTGTTCTTGTGGATCGTCTGCACCTGCGTGGTCATGATGCTCTCGACCGACGTGGCGGCCGGATCGAGACCCTGGGCGACGACCCGGAACACAATGTCCCGCTCGGTCAGGATGCCGCGCAACTTCCCCTTCTCCACCACCAGAACTGCCGAGGATTTCATCTCACGCATGATGATCGACGAATTGCGGATCGTGCTGCTCGGTGTGACCGTAGGGAATGGGCGTTGACCAATGACTTCGCGAATGGGGCGGTAGGGCATGGCATGTCTCCTCTCGATCGAAGGATGAAGATGAACGAATCTTCCTGCGAGCCGTTCTGGAACACGAACCCGATGAACAGGGTGTCGGCTCGGGCGGAATGACGTCGCGAACGGGCGATGACCGCAAGGTGTTGTTCCGTGAGCACCTGATATCGGACCTTGCGGCAATCGACGCTCGACAGAAGTCGTGCAAGTTCCAGGCCTTTGCAGCACGGACCGAGAACTCCCATTAAAACAGTGCCATACGTTGCATTGGCGTTTCCGCGCAGCTGCTCTCCGCACCAGTATCGTGATACGAGGACGCGTCAGGCGCCAAATGAGTGCGCTCGGTCGAGTATCCAGCCGCTGATGTGTGCCACGGAAAACCGCTTGGGCGGCTGCAACACGTGGTGGCGACGATTAGCTCTCCGACCGGATCGATGGCACGTGCGACCGACGGTCCGCGGCATACCGATTAATTGGCGCCGATGCATTTCGCGTCCTATCGTTGACAGACCCCACAGCCCGTAACGCCGCGACGAACAAACACCCACAAAGCGGAGGCATCCATGAGGTTCCCGATTTCCCTGCGGTTTGTTGCACCGTTGTTGAGCTGTGCATTATTGATACCGGCTGCGGCGCACACCGCCGATACCGCGCCCGAAAAACCCATCGGCCTGACCGGCGCGGCCGATGCGGTCGGGCTGGTCGATCTGGCCCCTCACAACCTGGCCGGTGCCGTCGGCGATTACGATTTGCGTGCACGCGTCATCGGGCTCGAACCCGGCGGCGCCATCCATAACCACCCGCATGCAGGCCGTCCGGGCATCGTTCGCGTCACGAAGGGGACCATCATCGAGTATCGCGGCGAAGCCAAGCGCACGCTTGCCGTCGGCGACACGTGGTACGAAAACGCCGACACGACGCACTGGTTCCGGAACGCGAGCACCACCGAAGCCGCCGAGATCTGGGTCGTGGATCTGGTGCCGAAGAAGAAGTAGCCCTTAGCTGCACACAGGACAGGGGCGGACGGGCCGCAGGGGTGCGGAGTTCAGGCGACAGGAAGAGGAAACGCCCGGCGGAAGTACCGGGCGTTTTCACGTCGAGGAAGCCCTTCGGAGGCGACGAGCTGTCACTACCACGTCACTCTTCGAAAAGTTCGGAATGTGTGCCTGCCCGCACGAAAATGATGACATTGCCATCCATCCGGTAGATCAGCAGGAAGTCCCCGCCGACGTGGCATTCCCGGTGATCGGACCAGTCCCCCTTCAGCGCATGATCGAGCCATTCGGGTCCCAGCGGTTCCTCATTAGCGATGAGTAGCAACATCACCTCTTTCAGACGCTTGAGGTCGTAACGACCAGAGCGGGAAAGGCGATGCCAGTCCTTGAGGAAGGATTTGGTGTAGTCGCACGCCTTGGGCGGCTTGGCTCGCTTACTGCTGGCGGGCCGTTTCGAGGTCATCAATCATGGTGTCGGCAGTGTCAAAACGCGCCGCGCGGGCCTTTACCATCGCACGAGCTTCTTCCATCGCTTCACGGGTTCTTGCGTTCGGAACCTTGAGTTCTAGCGGGAAAGCCTGCTCGTTGACCACGCGCTTGAGCAGGATGCGCACCGCATCCGACACGGACAGGCCCATGGCGGCCAGCGCCTCACTGGCCTGCGTCTTGATTTCGTTGTCCACCCGAACGTGCAGCATTGTGGAATGTGACATAGCAGCGTCCTCCGTTTGAGTGAATTATGTATCTCCTTTGAGATACAGTAAAGCAACTCGAGTGAACGGCAGATCGTGGCTGCCGATTCTTGCCCAAGCCCCCGCTGGTCCTCGTAGGGCGGAAAAGCGAAGCGCCTTCCGCCGACTGTCTCTCGTCAGCGTCCCTTACTGCGGCAAATGAGGAACAAACACGTCCCCCACACGGCCCGCCTTCAGCTGCGCTATCACTGACCTCCCCGGCTCGCCTGACCTTTCACTCGAAAATACCGCGCAGCACCACTTCCCCGCATTTCAAAAGCCCCCGTCGCCTTCAATGCCTCCAGGTCGATGAATTTCGCGCAACCGCAGGTACGCGGATCGAAATCCGGGTGGTTGACGTGGATGTAGGTCGACATCTGGCTGAGCATCGCCCAACCCTGCTCGTCGGCCACATTGGTATATGCCCGGAGCAGAAGGCTTGCCGCCAGCGCTGGCGGTCTAAAGGTTTGGGGCGGCGTCTCGGCCGCTATCGGCACGTCAACGATCGGTTCGAGCGGCGGCGGAGAATCGCCCACCTCTGCGGCAATGACCACGACTTCCCTTTCGTCGATACTCCCCTTGGGAGGCGCCTCGCCGACACCAATTGCTCCCTGTTCCGGAAGGGGGGCCTCCACGAGGTTTTCGACGTAGATGTAACGATCGCAGGCGTTGACGAAGGCCTTCGGCGCCTTCTTTTCGCCGAAGCCGTACACGACAAGGCCATCCTCGCGAATGCGGGTCGCGAGGCGGGTAAAGTCGCTGTCGCTGCTAACGAGGCAGAAACCCTCGAAGCGTCGCGAATGGAGAAGATCCATCGCGTCGATGATCAACGCGCTGTCGCTGGCGTTCTTGCCTATGGTATTGCGGTATTGCTGGATCGGATGAATCGCATGCTCGGCAAGCTTGATCTTCCACGCGGCGAGGTTCTGGCTGGTGAAATCGCCGTAGACGCGGCGGACGGTCACCCGTGCATGCCGCGTGATTTCTTCCAGAATCAGTGAGATGGTGTCCAGCCGGACATTGTCGGCGTCGATCAGGACCGCGAAAGATGGAAGGTCATGCTTCATGCACATCGGCTCCGGCTCGTCAGAGATGACGATATGGTAACCCGGCAAGTCGCACGCCCTTGTGCATCCGGCCTCGCAACAATCACTCTATCGAGTAGGCGCCGACACCGACGAGATAGCGTCCCACCCGTTTGACGTAGGACGTCTTCTTCGCCGTCTTTTGGGTGACGGGATTCCGCCAGAGGTAGTCAACCGCTGCGACATCCGCGTCCTTGGTCCGGCGCATCATTTCCTGGACGAACAGTTTCCCGGCTGGATCGCGCAGGTCTTTGGAATATTTCCCGATCAGCCGCGGCTGTGCCCCATGTGCGTAAGTGTTCATATCGTCCACACCGATGACGAAGACGTAGAGATCGTCCTGGACGAAGCCGCCGTTGAGATCGTTGAATCGGCGTATTGCAGCCTGCTGGTCCTGGTTGATTTCATGGACGGCGCGCCACAGCAGCGCCTTGGCCTGTTCCGCCGACGCGAACGGAACGTAGTAGCCGACGGCAATGATGCTGTCGCCCACGGTCTGGTAATAGACGACCTTCTGCTCCGCCTTGCCATGCTGGCGGTTGAGCCAGCGGTATTTCACGGTACCCGATCCGTTCGCTTTCGCGCCTTCCAGCATTTCGGCGATAAATGGCTTGCCTTCGGGGTCCTTCAGATCGCTGATGTTCCTGCCGATCAAGGTAATCGACGGCCCCCCGCTCGCCTTCATGACGCCGTCCAGGCCGAGAACATAGACGTACAGATCCCCGCTAAGGAATTCGCCGGCACGACTGAATGCCGCCAATGCGGCCTCACCGTCCGTCCGGTAACGCGCCGCGGCCCGATCGAGAAGCGCCTTGGCCGCGGCGCTGTCGGCGGCTTCTGTGGCGGCGATCGAATCCGCGGCGGCGATTGGCGTGGTGGTGATCGCCGCGCCTGAAAAAATGATGCAGGCGGCGATTTGTGACAATGTCGATTTCATTCTGGCTGTCTCCCTGAAGAACCAAGGCTGATGGTAACAAGGAGTGCAGCCAGCGGGTTATTGCCCGAATCGGAGCGACCGCGCAGAACGGGCATCCGCATCACGGCGCGGTCCATCGCGTCGTATCCGTGGACGGGGGTGAGTTGATTCAGGCGTGGCGCAGTTGTGCGCACACCCGTTCGATGACGCGCTCGTCGATCGTGTGCCCCACACTCGCCAACTGATTCAGCGTGACTTCGGCACCCATCGACGCGAGGCGGTCCGCCGCGGCGATGCTGTAGCGCGGGTCGATCACCGAGTCGTCGTTGCCATGGATCAGATGGACTGCCGTCGCCGCGGGGCAAATTCTGGGCGGCTGCGCGAAACGTCCGGCGATGGCGATCACCTGCGCGGCGAGCCGGTCGGCGATCTGGGTGGATTCGAGGGCCATGATCGCGCCCTGCGAGAAGCCGACCAGCGTGGTCGCATCCGGCCCGACGCCGGACTGCCGCTGCCAGTCCCGCACGGTGTCGATGAATTGCGGAATCGCCGCGGCGACGCGTTCGAGGCGGTTTTCTTCGGTGACGCCGCGCACCGGGAACCACTGCCAGCCGATGCCGAAATCGCAGGGATCGGGTGATCGTACGCTGACGACCCACGCGGCGGGGTCAGCGTGCGCAATCGCCTCGGCGAGCGGCAGGAGGTTCTGCGGCGTCGCACCGACGCCATGGAGGAGCAGCACCAGCCGCCTTGCGGCGGCCGGTTGCTGGACGTGGATGGTGTCGTCGGTCATGAATGTTCCCGGGGCAGTCGGCGCGATACGATCAGCGCTTTTCGTCCGACGGCGCCAGCACCGCGTCGAGGGATGCCCGGCCGGCGCCGCTGAACGCGAGCGAGATCGAGACGGCGAGCAGCGCCAGACCGAATTCGTAGCCGTTGTTCTTCATGAACAGTCCGTTGGCCGCATGCACGCTGAAGATCGCGACCAGCATCGCGAAGGCCAGCACTGCCGACGCGGGACGCACGAGCAGGCCGACGATCAGGGCGAGGCCGCCGAAGAATTCCGCGCCGCCCGCCAGCAGGGCCATCAGCTGCCCCGGCGCCAGGCCAATCGAATCCATCCACTGCCCCGTGCCCTGCAGGCCGTAGCCGCCGAACCAGCCGAAGAGTTTCTGCGCGCCATGTGCTGCGAAGATGATGCCGACCGGAATGCGCAGCGCGAGGGGCCCCCAGCCGGCTTTGGTGGCAAGAAGGCGATTGACGATTCCGTTGCTCATGTTCGTTCTCCATTGATTGCATTTGGGGCTGGCCGCATGTCTTCGTACCGCGTGCTGACCATGGGACGGACTGTACGCGGCCGGACGATTGAGTTAAACAGTGCTAATTGCGAATTTCTGTTCTTCAATTCGCAACAATTCCCTGCACGCCGGAATCCGATGCGGTCGTAGCGTCAGCGAGGATTGCGGCGGCTTTGTTCCCCTTCGGGCAACAGTCATGCACTTCTGTTGCTATTTATCTAACACGGTGCTTCTACTAACTTCTCTTCGATAGGGCAAAGCCCGCAACAGAGAGAGGACAGGAACATGCTTGTGAACGGCAAATGGGCGGAAAAATGGCATCCCGTGCAACAGAGCGACGCCGACGGGCGCTTCATCCGCCAGCATTCGGGCTTCCGTGACCGGATCGGCCCGGACAGCGCGAAGGGCTTCGCCGCCGAAGCCGGCCGCTATCAGCTCTACGTCGCCTACATCTGCCCGTGGGCTTCGCGGACGCTGATCGCGCTGCGCCTGGAGGGCCTCGAGAACGCGATCGACGTGTGCGCGGTCGACCCGCGACTGGGCGACCAGGGCTGGGCCTTCACGGGTCGCGACGGCAGCGACTTCGACGGCGTGAATGGCGCGCACTACATGCACGAGCTCTACACGCTGGCCGACCCGACGCACACCGGCCGCGCGACGGTGCCGGTGCTGTGGGACAAGAAGACGCGCACGATCGTGAACAACGAGTCTTCGGACATCGTCCGTATCTTCAACGACGACTTCGGGGCTTTGGCGACTGGAGACATCGACCTACGCCCGGCCGGGCTGGAGGCGGAGATCGATGCGGTGAACGAGCGCTTGTACACGCAATTCAACAATGGCGTGTATCGGGCCGGTTTCGCGGGCACGCAGAAGGCCTACGAGGAAGCAGTTGCGGACGTGTTCGCGACGCTGAACTGGATGGAAAGCCGCCTCGCACGGGCGGACTGGCTGGTGGGCGACCGGCTCACCGAAACCGACATCCGCGCCTTCGTCACGCTGGTGCGCTTCGATCTCGCGTATTACAGCCTGTTCAAGTGCAACCTCCGCCCGCTCTCGGCCTACCCGGCGGTGCGTGCCTACCTCGTGCGCCTGCTCGCGATCCCCGCCTTCGCTGCGAGCGTCCGCGCCGAGCACATCAAGGCGGGGTACTACTCCATCGCCGCGCTGAATCCCTCAGGCATCGTCCCCGTCGGCCCCGAACTCGACTACCTGGAACCGCTGCGCGCCGCCCGTGGCGACAGCGTCGGCCGGACCGCGGCTTGAGCGCCGCATGACGGCGAGCCGCCCGCCTGAGCGGCGGCTCCACGTACACTGTCTTACAAAGCAGTCAGGCTCAGCGGTGCACGGCGCATGCTGGCAGCGCGTTGACCACTCACAAGGAGGTCAATCATGGCTCGCTCATTCATCAAATTCCTCATCGCATTCCTCGTGGCCGGCCTGCTCGGCGGCTGCATCGTGCTCCCCGTTGGACACGGCGGCTACGGCTCCGGCCACCACAACCGCCACTGGGGCGAACGCCAATGGGGTGACCGCCAATGGGGTGACCGCCACGACGGCGGCTACCGCTACTGGGGCGACCGCGACGGTTCCTGGCGTTACCGCGACCGCCGCTGATCCCTTCACCCCCCGCCTGCGGCGAGGCGGCGCGACGCGGCCGGATCGCGGAACACCAGCGGTGCGCTCCGGCCGGCGCCCGACTCGGCGCGGGCCAGGGCCTCGACGACCACCCCGTGGGCGGGCGACTTGTCGCACACCGGATCGGCTGCGGCCGGATCGCCCGCCAGCATGAAGGCCTGGCAGCGACAACCGCCGAGATCCTTTTCCTTGTCCGGGCAGGTGCGGCACGTGTCCTTCATCCAGCCGTCGCCGCGGTAGCGGTTGAAGCCTTCCGATTCGTACCAGATCTCGCGCACGCCCAGCTCGCGCACGTTGGGAAAGGCGAGGCCGGGGAGCATCTTCGCCGTATGACACGGCAACGCCGTGCCGTCGGGGGTCACGGTGAGGAAGACATTGCCCCAGCCGTTCATGCATTTCTTCGGGCGCGTCTCGTGGTAGTCGGGCACGACGAAGAAGATGCGGATGCGGTCGCCGTACTTTTCCCGGTATTCGTTGGTGATGCGCTCGGCGCGCTCGAGTTGTTCGCGCGTGGGCAGGAGCTGGTCGCGGTTCAGCAGCGCCCACGAGTAGTACTGGCTGTTGGCGAGCTCGAGGTATTCCGCGCCGAGCTCGACCGCCATCTCGATGATGCGGTCGATGTAGTCGATGTTCAGGCGATGAATCACGCAGTTCATCACCATCGGCCAGCCGTTGTCCTTGATCAGCGCCGCGACGCGCTGCTTGAGGTCGAAGGTGCGGGTGTGCGACAGGAAATCGTTGAGCTCGCGCGTCGAGTCCTGGAACGAGAGCTGGATGTGATCGAGGCCCGCGGCCTTCAGCCCCGCGGCGCGCTCCGGCGTGAGGCCGACACCCGAGGTCAGCAGGTTCGTGTAGAAGCCCAGCCGGTGCGCTTCGGCGACGAGGATCTCAAGGTCGTCGCGCAGCATCGGTTCGCCACCGGAGAAACCGCACTGCACGCTGCCCGCGGCGCGTGCCTCGCGCAGCACCCGCAGCCAGTCGTCGGTCGAGAGCTCCGGCCCGCTGGTCGCGAAATCCACCGGGTTGTAGCAGAAGGCGCAGTGCAGCGGGCAGCGGTAGGTGAGTTCCGCCAGCAGCCACAGCGGCGGGCCGGGTTGCGCCGCAACCGGCTCCGGCATACTTGTTGCGGACATCGCGACTCCCCCTACCCTTCGATCCACTGCTGGC
This sequence comes from Azoarcus sp. CIB, assembly GCF_001190925.1. NCBI lineage: Bacteria > Pseudomonadati > Pseudomonadota > Betaproteobacteria > Rhodocyclales > Zoogloeaceae > Azoarcus > Azoarcus sp. CIB. The sequence continues at coordinate 1,443,811 of NZ_CP011072.1, read as the reverse complement.
CGCGCGCGAGTTCGAGGAACTTCGCGACATCGTCCGCGAGCCCGCTCGCGCCGAAGGCCTGCTCCAGATCCGCGACGATCCCCGACACCGTGCGGTTGCCGTCGCAGCGGCGCATGATCTCGCCCGCGCTCTGGTTGAGCTTTACCATCCCTTCCGGATAGAGCAGCACCCAGGCATTCTGCGCCTCCTCCCACTGCAGGCGGAAGCGGCGCGACACGCGCGGGCAGGCGTCCGTTGCGGTGACCGCGCTCATGCCCGCGCTCCTGCTTTCTCCCCGCGTATTTCAATCTCGCACTGGCTCAACATGATCGCGTCGGCCAGCGCCCATAGCACGTCGAGCTTGAACTGCAGGATCTCCAGCGCCCGTTCCTGCAGCGCGCGGCTGCGACTGAAGTAGTCGAGCGTGAAGCGCAGGCCGTGGGCGACGTCGCGCCGCGCCTGCGTGAGGCGATTGCGGAAATACTGCAGCCCTTCGACATCGACCCACGGATACTTCTGCGGCCAGGTGTCGATGCGCTGCTGGTGGATGTGCGGCGCGAAAAGTTCGGTCAGGCTCGACGCGATCGCCTCCTGCCACGGCCGCTGGCGCGCGAAGTTCACATAGGCGTCGACCGCGAAGCGCGCCGCCGGCACCACAAAGCGCAGCGAAGTAACGTCGTCGCGCGTGAGGCCGACCGCCTCGCCGAGGCGGATCCACGCCTCGATGCCGCCCGGGTCCTTGACGCCGCCACCCTCACCCAACTGAGCGTAGCCGTCGTGATCGAGGATGCGCTGGATCCACTCGCGGCGGATCTCGCGATCCGGGCAGTTGGACATGATCGCGGCGTCCTTCACCGGAATCGCGATCTGGTAGTAGAAGCGGTTGGCGACCCAGCCCTGCAGCTGCGCGCGGGTGAGCTTCCCCTCGGCCATCATCACGTGGAAGGGGTGATGGATGTGATAGCTCGAGCTCTTGCCGCGCAGGCGGGCCTCGAATTCCTCGCGGCTCAGCGGCGGCGCATCGCCCGGACAGGCTTGCAGGGTCCGCGCTGCGGCATCCTCGATCGCGACGTCGAAATCCATCTTGCTCTCTCCTTCCAGTGCAACGTTCGGCGGGGACCGCCCCTCAGAACGACAGCTCCATGCCGTCGTAGGCAACCTCGATGCCGTGCGCCGCAAGCTCCGCGCGTTCGGCGCTGTCCTCGTCGAGGATGGGGTTCGTGTTGTTGATGTGGATCAGCACCTTGCGGGTGCTCGCAGGCAGGCGGTCGAGCCATTCGATCATCCCACCGGGACCGGACTGCGGCAGGTGGCCCATCGCGCGCGAGGTCTTCTTCGACGCGCCGAGGCGGATCATCTCGTCGTCGGTCCACAAGGTGCCGTCGACGAGCACGCAGTCGGCCATCTGCATCGTTGCCCACACGTGCGGCTCCATCTCGCCGAGGCCGGGTGCGTAGAACACCCGCCGACCGCTCCTGGCATCGACGAGCGTCACGCCGATGTTGTCGCCGGGCCGCGGACGGTCGCGGTGCGGCGAATACGGCGGCGCGTTGCTGGTGAGCGGCAGCGCCTCGAAACCGACGCCGGGCACGCCGTGCATCGCGAAGGCGCCGAAAAGCGGCACTTCGCTCCAGTCGAGGCCGCAGTAATGCGACAGGACATTGAAAAGCGGATTGCCGGCCGAGAGGTCTTCCTTCACCGCGGCGGTGCACCACAGTTGATGCGCAGCGCGGTGCTCGCGCAGCATCAGCAGCCCCGTCGTGTGGTCGATCTGCGCGTCGATCAGCACGATGGCACGGATCGCCGTGTCGCGCGGCGCGCGAGCCGGCTGCAGCGCGGGAAAGGCGCGGATCTGCTGCAGGACGTCGGGCGAGGCGTTGAACAGCACCCAGTTCTCGTCGTCGCCGCTCACCGCGATGGACGACTGCGTGCGTGCGTGGGCGCGCACCGTTCCGCGCCGCAGGCCGTCGCAGTTGCGGCAGTTGCAGTTCCACTGCGGGAATCCGCCGCCGGCCGCCGAACCGAGCACCCTGATCTTCACGCCCTCACCTCCTCATGCGACGGCACGAACCGGCATCCGCGGGCCGTGCCGGGGACGCTCAACGCGTCGCGATGTACATCGTGATTTCAAAGCCGAAGCGGAAATCGCAAGCCGAGGGGGTTTCCCATTTCATGATGTGTCTCCTGTGTCGTCTGTCGTGGTTCGAGGAAGCGACCGCGGCCTTATTGCCGAGCCGGAGCACAGGATGCACCGCCGCCGCTGAACGCACATCACAAAAGTGGGGAAGTTCACCTAGCGATTTTCATGAGATGCGCGTCGGGCCGTCTGCGCCCGCCTCGCGGATTGCGTTAGGATCGAGCGCATGCAAGCCACCGATACGTCCCTCGATCCCACGCCATCGCCGCCCTACCCGGCCATCGAGCCGTGGCAACGCGGGTGGCTCCCGGTGGGTGGAGGACATTCGATCTACTTCGAGCAGTGCGGGAATCCGCATGGCCTTCCCTTGGTCGTGCTGCACGGCGGCCCGGGCAGCGGGTGTTCGCCGCGCATGCGGCAGCTGTTCGACCCCGCGCGCTTCCGCATCGTGCTCTTCGACCAGCGCGGCTGCGGACGCAGCACGCCGCGCGGGGAATGCGCACACAACACCACGGACGATCTCGTCGCCGACATCGAGCGGCTGCGCCGGCACCTGGGGGTGGAGCGCTGGCTGGTCACGGGCGGCTCCTGGGGTGCTGCGCTCGCGATCGCGTATGCGGCGGCGCATCGGGAAGCCTGTCTCGGCGCGATTCTGCGCGGCATCTTCCTGACAGGCCCAGCGGACCTGGAGTGGTTCTTTGGCGGCGCCGGCGGACTGTTCACGCAGACATGGCAGGAGTTCGACCGGGCGGCGCCCGGCGATCGGCAGCGGGCGCTCGCGGAGCGCCTATTCGATGCCGTAGTCGGACCGGATGTGATGGTCGCAGCCGAAGCGGTGCGCCGCTGGATGCAATGGGAGGCGACGCTGGACGGCGGCTCCCCTGCCCCGCCGCCCGAGTTTCCGGACGTGGACACGCAGACGGCGCTGCTCGCGAAGTATCGGGTGCAGGCGCATTACCTGCGCCACGCGTGTTTCCTCGGCGAGACGCGCCTCCTCGAACTCGCCGCGACGCTCGGCTCCCTGCCGGTCACCATCCTTCACGGGGCGAAGGATCTCGTCTGCCGGGCCGAGAACGCCCGGCGCCTGCATCGCGCCGTGCCGGGGAGCCGGCTACGGATCGTCCCCGACGCCGGGCACAATCCCTTCGCGGCGTCGATGCAGCAGGCGCTGGTCGACGCGGCGGCGCACTTTCTGGAGCCCAGCGAATGAAGGGATCGTGAGGGCGGCGGCCCCGGCGCGTCACCGTTGATACTGCGATGATTGGTCGAATTCGTAGGGCGGGAGCAGCGCAGCGTATCCCGCCAATCCAGCCGCCGGAATCCGCCCGACCGCCGCGTGGCGGCTCAGTTGACACGTTCGGCCTTCGGCTCCTCCCGCCCTACGCAACCGTGCGAACGCCGTAACGGGATCGGCGCCTCCCGCCCCTTCGGACCCGTGCTATCAGCGCGCCGCGCGCACGGCGGCGATCAACCCTTGCGTCGATGCATCATGCTCGCCGCGGGCCCCGCCGGCGAGCTCGCCGGCGATACGGGTCGCGATCTGCTTGCCCAGTTCCACGCCCCACTGGTCAAAGGCGTTGATGCCCCAGATGATGCTCTGCACGAACACCTTGTGCTCGTAGAGAGCGATCAGCGCGCCGAACGAGCGCGGCGACAGGTCGGGCAGCAGCAGCGTGTTGCTCGGGCGGTTGCCGGGGAAGACGCGATGCGGCACCAGCGCCTCCAGCGCCTCGCCCGTCAGGCCACCGGCCGCGAGCTCGGCGCGCACCTCGTCGGCCGTCTTGCCGACCATCAGCGCCTTGCTCTGCGCGATGCAGTTCGCGAGGAGCAGGCGATGATGATCGGGGAGTCCGTGGCTCGCTGCGAGCGGCGCGATGAAGTCCACCGGAATCAGGTCGGTGCCCTGGTGCAGCAACTGGAAAAAGGCGTGCTGGCCATTGGTGCCGGGCTCGCCCCAGATTACCGGGCAGGTCGCGGTTTCGACCGGCTTGCCGTCGCATGTCACGGACTTGCCGTTGCTCTCCATCTCGAGCTGCTGCAGGTAGGCCGGCACCCGCGCGAGCGCCTGCGCATAGGGCGCGATCGAGAGGCTCGATGCGCCGAAGAAGCCGCGGTACCACACGCCCAGCAGACCCATCACGACCGGCATGTTCGCTTCGAGCGGGGCCTCGACGAAGTGGCGGTCCATCGCATGTGCGCCGTCGAGCATCGCCTCGAAGTTCTCGCGGCCGATGTACAGCGCGATCGGCAAGCCCACGGCCGACCACATCGAGTAACGCCCGCCGACCCAGTCCCAGAAGCCGAACATGTTGGCGGTGTCGATGCCGAAGGCCGCCACCCGCTCGGCGTTGGTCGACACCGCGACGAAGTGCTTCGCGATCATCGCCTCGGTGCCGCCGTTGGCGAGGAACCACGCGCGCGCGCTGGCGGCGTTGGTCATCGTCTCGATGGTCGTGAAGGTCTTGGAGGCGACGATGAAGAGCGTGCGCGAGGGCTTCACCTTCGCGAGCACGCCGGCGAGATGGTCGCCGTCGATGTTGGAGACGAAGTGCATCGTCAAATGCTCGTGACCGCAGGCGGCGAGCGCCTGGCAGGCCATCGCGGGGCCGAGGTCGGAGCCGCCGATGCCGATGTTGACGATGTCAGTGATCGTTTCGCGGGTGTAGCCGCGCCAGCGACCTTCGCGCACCCCCTCGGCGAAGTCGCCCATGCGTGCGAGCACCTCACGCACCGCAGGCATCACGTCGCGGCCGTCGAGCTCGACCGGCGCATCGCTGCGGTTGCGCAGCGCGACGTGCAGGACGGCGCGGTCTTCGGTGGTGTTGATGCGACGGCCCGCGAACATTGCGGCACGTGCGGCTTCGAGGCCGCGGTCACGCGCGAGCGCGGTGAGCAGCTCCAGCGTGCGCGGCACGATGCGGTTCTTCGAGTAGTCGAGGAAGAGGTCTGCACCTCGCAGCGAGAAGCGCTCGAAGCGGCCTTCGTCCGCAGCGAAGAGATTGCGCAGGTGCTGCTCGCCGAGCTCATCACGATGCGCGGCAAGCGCACGCCAGGCGTTGGAATTCGTCAGTGAGGTCATGGTCTCCCGCCGGGCCGCCCCAAGGGAGGCCTCCGCCTTCTCGGGCGGCAGCGAATGAAGTGAGCGTGGGGGTTGTTTCATCTTCAGGATTCGAATCCGCGGATGCGTTTGTCGCGCAGGGTCTGCTTGGTGCGCTCGAGGCGCTTGATGAGTTCGGGGCCGCTTACGAGCGCGACGCTCACCGACAGCACGTCGATGATCGCCAGATGCGCGATGCGCGAGGTCATCGGGGCGTAGACGTCGGGGTCTTCCGGCACGTCGGCGGCGAGCAGCACTGTCGCCGCGCGGGCGAGCGGCGAGCCGCTGGCGGTGATCGCGATCACCTCGGCACCGGCCTCGCGCGCCAGTTCGCACGCGCGGATGATCTCGGGCGTGCGCCCGCTCGCGGAGATCGCGACGACGACGTCGCCCTCCTCCAGCAGGGTCGCGGCCATACCCTGGGTATGCGGATCGCTGTAGGCGACGGACGGTATGCCGAAGCGGAAGAACTTGTGCTGCGCATCACTTGCGACGATACCCGAATTGCCAATGCCGTAAAACTCCATGCGGCCCGCGCGTGTGATGAGCTCGACCGCACGCTTGAGGCGCACGGCGTCGAACTGGTTGCGCACGCTGATCAATACGCCGATGGTGCGGTTGAACACCTTGGGCGCGACCTCGTCGAGCGAGTCGTCGGGGCCGACGTCGCGGTGTACATAGGCCACGCCACTCGCGAGGCTCTGCGCAAGGCGAAGCTTGAAATCCTTGAAGCCGGTGTAGCCGAGCGCATTGACGAAGCGCGCGACGGTGGGCTGGCTGACGCCCACGCGGCAGGCGAGTTCGGCGATGGAGATGCTGAGCACCTCGTTCGGATGCGCGAGTACGAATTCCGCGACGGCGCGTTCGGACTTGCGCAACTCGTCGAAGGAGGCTTCGATGCGGGCGAGCAGCGGACTCGCCCGACGGGCGACCGTCTCGTCCGGACCGTCGCCGGGGAATTTGATGATCCGTTGGTTTTCCATTTCAGTCGCCTGGCTCCAGTGTCGCACGGCTTCGTGCGCCGCTCCCCGGGTTCGGAAGCCTAGCCCATCCGCATGTCACGTGGAGGGGCAGAAGAATACATGCATCGGCGTGCGCCGTTGTCGCAGAAGTGTGGCAATCGGCAAATTTTCGTGTCCGCCCGCCGCGGCCTCGATCACGGTGCGCTTCGCGACGCCGGTGATCGGCAGCAGAATCCGGCGCGAATCGAGCAACGCGGAAAGTCCCAGCGTCATGCGCGCATGCGGCGCGGTGGGCGGGACGGTTGCCGCGAGCACGGGGCCGGACTCCGACAGCAACTCGGCCAGCCTCGGGATGCCGGGGAAGATCGAGGCGAAATGCCCGTCGTCCCCCATGCCCAGCACGACGACGTCGAACGGGCGTTGAATCTCGCCGAGCCGCGCCGCGCACGCGGCGAGCCCGTCCCCGGGCGCGTTCTCGCCGCCATACAGCGGCACGAAGCGCGCTTCCGCGGCCGGCCCCTGCAGCAGGTTTGCGATCACGAGGCCGGCGTTGCTGTCGGGATGGTTCGCCGGCACCCAACGCTCGTCGGCGAGCGTAACCGTGACACGCGACCAGTCGAGCGCTCGTTGACCGAGGGCGCGCAGGAAGGGCACCGGGCTGCGCCCGCCGGAAACGACGAGGCTCGCACGCCCGCGCTGGCCGATCGCGTGGCGCAGCATCGCGGCGACGCGGTCGGCCAGCGCCGCGGACATCGTCGCCGGGTCGGGGAAGACGTCCTGCGCGACGTGGCGCGGGAGATCGAGCGCGTGATCCGGATCCATCGCGAGTGCCCTCGTCAGGAGTCCTGCCGCCACGCGAGACCGTCGCGCCCCACCAGCGCGCTGGAGGCGGCCGGCCCCCATGTGCCCGCGGTGTAAGGCCGCGGCGGCGTGGAATCCTGCTCCCAGCCGTCGAGGATGGGTTCGACCCAGCGCCACGCGGCGTCGAGTTCGTCGCGCCGCATGAACAGCGTGAGCTTGCCGCGGATGACGTCCATCAGCAGGCGTTCGTAGGCGTCCCACTGGCGGCCGTGGTAGGTGTCCGCGAAGTCGAGGTTGAGGGCGACCGGCCGCAGGCGCATTTCGTCGCCCGGCACCTTGGCCATCAGGTGCAGTTCCAGGCCCTCGTCGGGCTGCAGGCGGATCACGAGCCGGTTCGGCACGCGCTCGCCCGACAGCGAGGGGAACAGCGCATGCGGCACGTCGCGGAAATTGACGACGATCTCGGCGAGGCGCTCCTGCATGCGCTTGCCGGTGCGCAGGTAGAACGGCACGCCGGCCCAGCGCCAGTTGTTGAGTTCGGCCTTCAGCGCAACGAAGGTCTCGGTGCGGCTGTTCGGCGCGATACCCGGCTCCTCGAGATAGCCCGGCACCGGGCGGCCGTCGACCGCGCCGGCGCGGTACTGGCCGCGCACGGTGCGGGTGGCGACGTCCTCGGGCGTCATCGCGCGCAGCGCGCGCAGCACCTTGAGCTTCTCGTCGCGCATCGCATCGGGGTCGATGTTCGCCGGCGGCTCCATCGCGACGATGCACAGCAGCTGCAGCAGGTGGTTCTGCACCATGTCGCGCAATGCACCGGTGTTGTCGTAGAACTCGCCGCGCCCTTCGACGCCGACGGTCTCGGCCAGCGAGATCTGCACGTCGCGCACACAGCCGCGGCTCCACAGCGGCTCGAACAGCGTGTTGCCGAAGCGCAGCGCGATCAGGTTCTGCACCGTTTCCTTACCGAGGTAATGATCGATGCGGTAGATCTGCTCTTCCTTGAAGATCGCGCCGACGTGCGCGTTGATCTCGCGCGCGGAATCAAGATCGCGCCCAAGCGGCTTTTCCAGCACGACGCGGCTGTCCGCGGTGACGAGACCGGCGGCGCCGAGGTTTTCGCAGGTCGACGCGAAGAGGCCGGGTGCGGTCGCCAGATAGAACACGCGCACGCGCGCGGGGTTGTCGGCGAGCGCCGCGCCCAGGCGTCCGTAGTCGCCCGCCTCGCGGGCGTCGAGCCGCACATAGTCGATCGTGGATGCGAAGGCGGCCCAGGCATCGGCGTCAAAATCGTGCGCGGCCACGAACTTTCGCGCGTGGGCTTCGACTTTCGCGATATAGGCCTCACGGGTGAGATCTTCCCGCGCGATGCCGACGATGCGCCAACGCGAGCGCTCGCCGTCGGCGACGCTGTCGCGGTGACGGTAATACAGCGCAGGCAGCAGTTTTCGCATCGCGAGGTCGCCGCTACCTCCGAAGAGGACCAGGTCGAACGCTTCAAGAGGGATCACTTTTTTCGCCTCGTCGGTTTGTTCGGGTCGGTACGCCGCCTTTCCGGGCTGCCGGAACAAGTCGGTAGTAAATCTACAGCCAATTAAAGGCAGCGGAACGTAGCAAGTCAACACGATCTTGTAAGCTATTCTTGTTTCAACATGGAGTCTAAAATCCCCGCAAACGCCGCTGCAATTCAGCGTATGAAAGGAAATACGAGCGTCTTGCGCTTGGCGTGAGTTGCGGCGCAACGGGATCAGGCGTTTCTTGCAAAAAGAGACTTGCCTTTCCAAATGTAGCAAATCTACACTTGTATCAAGGCGATTCGCCAGGACGCTCCATGCAAGCCTTCGGGCGACGCCACGACACGAAGGAGGCCGCATGTCCCTCAGCCCCATCCTCGCCCGCGTCACCGACCGCATCCGCGCCCGCAGCGCCGCATCGCGCGCTGCGTATCTCCTGCGCGTCGATGCCGCAACCCGCGCCGCCGGCACGGCACGCATGCACGTGTCCTGCGCCAACCAGGCCCATGCGTACGCGGCGTTTGAAGCGAACGACAAGCTCGTGCTGCGCCAGGCACGTCTGCCGAACCTGGGGATCGTATCCGCCTATAACGACATGCTCTCCGCGCACCAGCCTTTGGAGCGCATGCCGGCGCTGATCAAGGACGCGGCACGCGGTGCCGGCGCGGTCGCGCAGTTCGCAGGCGGCGTGCCGGCGATGTGCGATGGCGTCACGCAGGGCGAGGCCGGCATGGAGCTGTCCCTCTTCTCGCGCGACGTGATCGCGATGGCGACGGCCGTGGCGCTGTCGCACAACGTCTTCGACGGCGCGCTGTGCCTGGGCGTATGCGACAAGATCGTGCCCGGTCTGCTGATCGGCGCGCTGCAGTTCGGCCACCTGCCGACCATCTTCGTGCCGGCCGGCCCGATGACCACCGGCATCGGCAACGACGAAAAGGCGCGCGTGCGCCAGAACTTCGCGCAGGGTCTTGCGACGCGCGAGGAGCTGCTGGCATCCGAGATGGCGGCCTACCACGGCCCCGGCACGTGCACCTTCTACGGCACCGCGAACAGCAACCAGATGCTGATGGAGGTGATGGGCCTGCACCTGCCCGGCGCGGCCTTCGTGAATCCGGGCACCGCGCTGCGCGACGGCCTGACGCGCGCAGCCGCGCAGCGCCTGGCCCACATCACGCGCCTGGGCAACGAGTACATCCCGATCGCGCAGGTGGTGGACGAGCGCACGATCGCCAACGCGATCGTCGGCCTGCTCGTGACCGGCGGCTCGACCAACCACACGATCCACCTCGTCGCGATCGCCGCGGCGGCCGGCATCTACATCGACTGGAACGACTTCGACGAGCTTTCCGCCGCTGTGCCGCTGCTCACGCGCATCTACCCGAACGGCAGCGCCGACGTGAACCACTTCCACGCGGCCGGCGGCATGGGCTTCCTGATCCGCGAACTGCTCGGCGCCGGCCTGCTGCACGGTGACGTCACGACCGTGATGGGCGAAGGGCTCCAGCGTTACACCGAGGAACCGTGGCTGGACGACGGACGCGTCGCGTGGCGCGGGGCCGTCGCGCAAAGCCTCGACACGACGGTGCTGCGCACGGCCGCCGAACCGTTCAGCGCCGACGGCGGCCTGAAGCTGCTGCAGGGAAATCTCGGCCGTGCGGTGATCAAGGTGTCCGCGGTGAAACCGGAGCACCGCGTCGTCGAAGCGCCGGCGATCGTGTTCAACGGCCAGGACGACCTGATGGCGGCCTTCAAGCGGGGCGAACTGACGCGCGACTTCGTCGCCGTGGTGCGCTTCCAGGGGCCGCGGGCGAATGGCATGCCGGAACTGCACAAGCTGACGCCGGCACTCGGCGTGCTGCAGGACCAGGGCTACCACGTCGCGCTGGTGACCGACGGGCGCATGTCAGGCGCTTCGGGCAAGGTGCCGGCAGCGATCCACGTCACACCGGAATGCCTCGCTGGCGGACCGCTCGCCAAGGTGCGCGACGGCGACGTGATCCGCGTCGATGCGGAGGCCGGCACGCTCGCAGCGCTGGTCGACGCGGCCGAATGGGATGCGCGGGAGGTCGCGACGGAAAACCTCGACGCGAACCAGCACGGCACCGGCCGCGAACTCTTCTTCAATGCCCGAGCCAACGCGAGCGGCGCCGAACAGGGCGCCAGCACCTTCGGCTCGACCCTGCCCGGCCCGCTACCGGCGGCCTGAACCCGACACCGGAGAGCCCCCGCATGGAAATCAACGCCCTGCTCGCCGCCAGCCCCGTCATGCCGGTGATCGTCCTCGACAAGGTCGCCGATGCGGTGCCGCTCGCCCGCGCGCTGGTCGCCGGCGGCATCCGCGTGCTGGAGGTGACGCTGCGCACCGCCGCGGCGCTCGAGAGCGTGCGCGCGATCCGCGCCGAAGTCCCCGATGCGATCGTCGGCGTCGGCACCGTCGTCACGCCGGCCGATCTCGCCGCCGCGGCCGAAGCCGGTGCTGTGTTCGCCGTGAGCCCGGGCGCCTCGCCCGAGCTGCTGCGCGCCGGGCGCGAATCCGCAATCCCGCTGCTGCCCGGCGTGATGACGCCGTCGGAGGTGATCAACGCGCTCGCGGCCGGCTACACTGCGATGAAGTTCTTCCCCGCGGCGCAGGCGGGCGGCATCGGCATGCTCAAGGCACTGGGCGGCCCCTTCCCGCAGGTGCGCTTCTGCCCCACCGGCGGCATCGACGCCGCCAGCGCGCCGAATTTCCTCGCGTTGCCCAACGTCGCATGCGTCGGCGGATCGTGGCTCACCCCCGGCGACCGTGTGCGCGCCGGCGACTGGGCGGCGATCACCGACCTCGCCCGTGCCGCTGCGGCGCTTCGCCCGCCCGGAGCTGCTACCGCATCGAGACAACGAGATCGATCGAGAGAGAGACACTCATGAACGTCCCCCCCATCCAGGCCCGCCTGCATGCCCTGTTCCCCACCGAATCCGACGTTCCCGCCGAATGCCGCATCCTCGCGCCGCTGCACCAGCGCGCGATCCTGCTCAATGGCGCGATGCAGATCTGGAAGGGCGAGACCCATCCGGTCTACTCCCCGGTCGCGCTGCGCGCCGCCGATGGCAGCCTGACGCACGTCGAACTGGGCAGCTTCCCCGTCACCGGCACCGCCGAAGCCGATGCCGCGATCGCCGCCGCGGTCGCCGCGTATGACAACGGCCGCGGCCAGTGGCCGACGATGCCGGTCGCCGAACGCATCGCCTGCGTCGAGAACTTCACCAACCAGATCCTCGCGCACCGGCAAGAGATCGTGAACCTGATCATGTGGGAGATCGGCAAGAGCCTCACGGACTCGGAGAAGGAGTTCGACCGCACGATCGACTACATCAAGGCGACCATCGCCGAGCTGAAGAACCTCGACAACGCGAACTCGCGCTTCCAGATCGTCGACGGCACGATCGCGCAGATCCGCCGCTCGCCGCTCGGCATCGTGCTGTGCATGGGCCCGTACAACTACCCGATGAACGAGACCTTCACAACGCTGATCCCGGCGCTGATCATGGGCAACGTCGTGCTCTTCAAGCCGCCGCGCTTCGGCGTGTTGCTGTACTACCCGATGCTGGAGGCCTTCCGCAGCGCCTTCCCGGCGGGCGTGATCAACATCGTGTATGGCGAGGGCCATGTCGTCGTGCCGCACATCATGAGCTCGGGGAAGGTCAATGTGCTGGCGCTGATCGGCTCCAGCAAGGTCGCGGACCAGTTGAAGAAGGCGCATCCGAAGACCAACCGCCTGCGCGCGGTGCTGGGCCTCGAAGCCAAGAACGCAGCGATCATCCTGCCGGACGCGGACATCGAACTCACGGTCAAGGAGTGCATCGCGGGCACCTTGTCCTTCAACGGCCAGCGCTGCACCGCGATCAAGATGATCCTTGTGCATCAGGCGATTGCCGACCAGTTCCTGCGCCGCTTCAGCGAGGAGATCGGCAAGTTGAAGATCGGCATGCCGTGGGAAAAGGGCGTGACGATCACCCCGCTGCCCGAGATGGCGAACGTCGGCTACATGAACGAGTGCATCGCCGATGCCATCGCGAAGGGCGCGAAGGTGTTGAACGAGAATGGCGGCGCGTCGGTCGAGACGCTGTTCTACCCGGCCGTGGTGTTCCCGGTGAAAGATGGCATGAAGCTCTACCGCGAGGAGCAGTTCGGCCCGGTGATCCCGGTCGCGCCCTTCGAGGACATCGAAACCGCGCTCGACTACGTGATCAGCTCCGACCACGGCCAGCAGGTCTCGATCTTCGGCACCAACCCGGGCCAGATCGCGAATCTCGTCGATCCGCTCGTCAATCAGGTGTGCCGCGTGAACCTCAACGCCCAGTGCCAGAGGGGCCCTGACGTTTTCCCCTTCACGGGGCGCAAGGATTCGGCCGAAGGCACGCTGTCGGTGCATGACGCACTGCGCGCGTTCTCGATCCGCACGATGGTCGCAGCGAAGCAGACCGAGGCGTCGAAGAAGCTCCTCGACAGCATCGTGCTCGGCAACAAGTCGAACTTCGTGAACACGCGCTTCATCCTGTAAGCGACCGCGTTCGCCCCCGGGCCGGGATCACCGCTCTGCGGTCCGATACCGGCCCGTTTTTCACGCCGGACAATTCTGACCCACCGGTGCGGGCACACGATCGCGCCACCGGTACAATCGCGCCTTCGCGACACCCGATCCGCCCATGCGTCCCCGAACCGCTCCCGATTATCTTGCCGGCTACCCGCCCGCCCTTGCCGCCCAGGTCCGCGACCTGATCGGGCAGGAGCGGCTCGCCGAACTGCTGCTGCGCAAGTACCCGCAAGCCCACGGCGTGCGCACCGACAAGGCGCTGTACGACTACGTGCAGGACATCAAGGGCGGGTACCTGCGCAATGCCGGGCAGTTGAGCAAGGTCGCCTTCGACAGCAAGCTGCAGGTCATCCAGCACGCCCTCGGCACCCACACGCGCATCGCGCGCGTACAAGGCGCAAAGCTCAAGTCGAAGTGCGAGATCCGCGTCGCGACCGTCTTCCGCGACATGCCGGAGGCCTTCCTGCGCATGATCGTCGTGCATGAGCTCGCGCACATCCGCGAGCGCGAGCACGACAAGGCCTTCTACCAGCTGTGCTGCCATATGGAACCGGACTACCATCAGCTGGAGTTCGATGTACGCACCTACCTGTGCCACCTCGACGCCACCGGCCGGCCGCTGTGGTCGGCCGCAGCCTGACGACGATCAGTCGGCCAGCGCGCGCACCTTCACCGGCTTGCCCTTGAGCCTGCCCGCGGACAGCCGGCGCGCGGCTTCGCGCGCGATGTCGCGCACGACCGCGACGTAGGTCGTCTGGTCGGTCACGGTGATCTTGCCGACCTGCTCGCGCGTGAAACCGGCCTCGCCCGTCAGCGCGCCGAGCACGTCACCGGGCCGGATCTTGTCCTTGCGCCCGCCGAGGATCTGCAGCGTCACCATCGGCGGCACCAGCGGCGAATCGTCCCCGCCCTGCAGGGAACCCAGGCCGTGCCACTCCGGTTCGCTGCCCATCATCTGCGCGATGGTCGCCACGCGGCGCTTGTCGGCCGGGCTGCACAGCGTCAGCGCCCAGCCATCCTCGTCGGCGCGGCCAGTGCGACCGATGCGGTGGATGTGGACTTCGGGATCCGGCGTGACGTCGACGTTGATCACCGCTTCGAGTTGCGCGATGTCGAGACCGCGCGCCGCCACGTCGGTCGCGACCAGCACCGAGCAGCTGCGGTTGGCGAACTGGATCAGCACCTGGTCGCGCTCGCGCTGTTCGAGGTCACCGTTCAGCGTCAGCGCATGGAAGCCCTGCTTGTGCAGAACCTCCACCAGTTCCCGACACTGCTGCTTCGTGTTGCAGAACGCCAGCGTGCTGACCGGGCGATAGTGCTTGAGCAGCGTGCCCACAGCCTGCAGGCGCTCGTCGTGCTTGATCTCGTAGAAGCGCTGACGGATCTTGCTGCCTTCGTGCTGCTCCAGCAGCTTCACTTCCTGGGGATTGCGCAGGAACTGCTGCGCCAACCTCTCGATCCCCTCGGGATAGGTCGCCGAGAACAGCAAGGTCTGGCGCCGCACCGGGCACTGGCTGGCGACGAATGCGATGTCGTCGTAGAAGCCCATGTCCAGCATGCGATCCGCTTCGTCGAGCACCAGCGTGTTGAGCGCATCCAGCTTGAGGCTGCCGCGATCGAGGTGATCCATGATGCGCCCCGGCGTGCCGACGACGATGTGCGCGCCATGCTCCAGGCTCGCCCGTTGCGGACGCATGGTCGTGCCCCCGCACAGCGCAAGGATCTTGATGTTGTCTTCGGCGCGCGCGAGACGGCGGATCTCCTGCGTCACCTGGTCGGCCAGCTCGCGCGTCGGGCACAGCACCATCGCCTGCACCGCGAAGCGGCGCGGATTCAGGTTGGTGAGCAGTGTCAGCGCGAAGGCCGCGGTCTTGCCGCTGCCGGTCTTGGCCTGCGCGATGAGGTCGTGGCCGGCGAGCGCCAACGGCAGGCTCGCCGCCTGGATCGGCGTCATCGTCCGGTATTCGAGCTGCTCCAGCGTGGCCAGCAGCGCGGGCGACAGCGGCAGCTCGCCGAACGACCGTCCGGCGAGGGCTGGTCCCAGCGCAGCCGGGGTTGGACCCAGCGCAGCCGGGGTCGGGTCCGGGGCGGCCGGGTCCGCCTGCGGCGGGATCGCTTCGCTCATGCTCACCTTCCGCCTCAGCCCTTGCGCCGACGCGCCGCGCTGGCCGGCTTGCGCCAGTGCCCCGCGCGCTTCTTTTCGGGTTCGGGGGTCTTGGGCTTGGGCATCAGCAGGTTCTTGCCCGCCCCCTGCCCCGAAGCGCGGTGTGCAAGGATTGCAGCGCTCAGTTGCTCGATGGTCGGCATGACCTCGGCCTGCTCGCCCTGCGCGACATGCGCGGCGAGCCGCTGCCGGACTTCGAAGATCCGCTCGGCCGTATCCGCCTTCTTCGGCAAGCCGGTGACGATCGCCTGCGACGCCGTGCTCAGCGCGAAGCGCCCCTCCTCCGCGCAGATGAGGCCGTTCGTCGACAGGCGCTGGAACGACTCGGCCAGCTTCGCCTCGGACGGGATGGCCCCCTGCAGCAGATCGACTGCCGCGACGGCTTCGGCAAGCTCGGCCGGGCGCCGCTTCGAAGCGAGCGCCAGGGCGAGCAACAGGAGAGCGTCAATATCGTGAAGCGGGTGCATCGAATACCTTTGAGAAGCTGCGGGAAATGCTGAAAATTCCGCCAAGGGCGAGAGTGTAGCGTTCGGAGAGTGCGCGACGCCAATAAGTTGCGGGGCGCCGCATGCGTCCCGCCGCGTGCGCCCCCTCAGCGCAGCGGCAGGCGCACGCAATCCGGCCCGAGACGCGTCAACACCGGGCAGCCGAGGAGCGCCAGCGTGCGGTCGATCTCCGAACGCAGGATCTCCAACGCCCGCGCCACACCGGGCTTGCCCGCCGCAGCGAGGCCATACAGCGTCGCGCGCCCCGACATCGCCGCGTCGGCACCGAGCGCGCGCGCCTTCACGAAATCGCTGCCGCGGCGCAGGCCGCTGTCGATGATCAGCGTCATGTCCGGCCCGACCGCCTCGCGGATCTCCGGCAGCACCTCGATCGGCGCCACGCAGGTGTCGAGCTGCCGCCCGCCGTGGTTCGTGATGACCAGCCCGTCCACACCCAACTGCTTCGCACGTTCGGCGTCGTCCGGCCGCAGGATGCCCTTCACGATCAGCTTGCGCGGCCACAGGTCGCGCAGCCACGCGACGTCGTCCCAGTTCAGCGACGGGTCCATCTGGGTCGACAGGAAGGTCGCCGCGTTGCGCGCGCTGTCCTGCCCCGGCGGCAGGAAGTCGCCCAGGTTGCGGAAGCGCGGCATGCCGTGCGGGATCAGAACATCGAACAGCCAGCGCCAGCGCGTCGCGACGTCGACCATGTTGTCGAGGTTGAGCTTCATCGGCGCCCGGTAGTTGCGCCGGTCCCATTCGCGGTTGCCGAAGGCGGCGACGTCGGTCGTCAGCACGATCGCCTCGGAGCCCGCAACTTCGGCACGCTTGACGACGCCGGCGAGGTTCTCGCGATCCTTGAACGGGTAGATCTGCATCCAGTGGCGCACGCCGCTCGCCACGACACGCTCCAGCGACACCGTCGACACCATGCTCTGGCACATCGGAATGCCGGCATCCCGCGCGACCTCGGCGAGCATCAGGTCGCCCTCGTGCGACAGCAGGCCGTTGAAGCCGGTCGGCGCGATGATCGCCGGCATCGCGATGCGCTCGCCGAACAGATCGCAGCCGAGGTCGCGCTCCGACACATCGACCAGCGTGCGAGGCTGGAAATTGATCGCATCGAAGCTCGCGCGGTTCTGCCGCAGCGTCAGTTCGTCGTCCGCGCCGCCTTCGAGGTATTCGAAGCAGAAGTTGGGGATGCGCGCAGCGGCCATCGCGCGCAGTTCGGCAATATTCTGGGCGCGATATGGATCGCGGCCCCGGTAGAGTTTGCGCATCGGCATTCCCGCGCCCGTTTCCAAAGCAAGAAGTCCGCCCCACGATACCGGAGGCGGACTTCTCAGGCTAGCCGTTCATCATGTTACGGACAGTCCCCGCGAATGCAAATCCCGCGGGGATGTCGTGCTGCCGCCGTCGCTTCAGCGCAGCATCGCGTTGAGCGCCTCGAGTGCCTTGCTACCGGGGCACAGATAGGCATCGCCGAGCTGGTTCAGCGACTTCTCCACGGTGTTGAGGTGGGTGTGCATGTCCTGCCCGCTGCTGTCGACGTACAGCAGACCGGTGACGATCTCGCCCAGCGCCTGACGCTCCTGCAGGTGGTTCATCGCACCGATGCGGTCCGACGGATCGTAGTCGACGCCCACCTTGCGCAGGTGCAGGATCGAGCCGTCGTGCTGCACGACGCGGCGCAGGCTGCCTGGCGGGTAGGACGCTTCGATCTGCGCCTTGGGCAGGATCACGTCGAGCCGGTTCACCGCCGCGTTGTGCTCGCGCACGTAGTCGTAGCTCTTGGTCGAGCCCGCGTGGTTGTTGAAGGTCACGCACGGACTGATGACGTCGATGAAGGCCGGCCCGCCGTGGCGCAGCGCGCCCTTGATGAGCGGCACGAGCTGCTCCTTGTCGCCGGAGAAGCTGCGCGCGACATAGGTGGCACCGAGCTGCAGCGCGAGCATGGCAAGGTCGATCGGGCTGTCGCTGTTGATGACGCCCTTCTTGCTCTTCGAGCCCTTGTCGGCGGTCGCGGAGAACTGTCCCTTGGTGAGGCCGTACACGCCGTTGTTCTCGACGATGTAGGTCATGTTCACGCCGCGGCGCATCGCGTGCGCGAACTGGCCGATGCCGATCGAGGCCGAGTCGCCGTCGCCCGACACGCCCAGGTACAGCAGGTTGCGATTCGCGAGCGCGGCACCGGTGAGCACCGAGGGCATGCGCCCGTGCACCGAGTTGAAGCCGTGCGAGTTGCCGAGGAAGTAGTCCGGCGTCTTCGACGAGCAGCCGATGCCGGACAGCTTGGCGACCTTGTGCGGCTCGATGTCGAGGTCGAAGCAGGCCTGCACGATGGAGGCGCTGATCGAGTCGTGGCCGCAGCCGGCGCACAGCGTCGAGATCGCGCCCTCGTAGTCGCGTCGGGTGTAGCCGAGCGCGTTGCGCGGCGCATCCGCGCTGTGGAGTTTGGGTTTGGCGAGATAGGTCATGAGGCCACCTTGCGCTGGGGTTGTCCGATGGGACTGATCTTGCGGTCGGTCAGGGCGTCGGCGATCTTGCCGGCGATGAAGCGCGCGGTGATCGGCGACCCGTCGTAATGGAGCACGCGCACGAGCTTCTTCGGATCGATTTCGCCCTCGTTGATCAGCAGCGTGCGCAGCTGCGCGCTCTCGTTCTGCTCGACGACGAACACCGCGTCGCGCTCGGCGATGAACTCCATCACCTCGTCGCTGAAGGGGAAGGCGCGCACGCGCAGCGTATCGACGTGGATGCCGTCGGCCGCGAGCTTCGCGCCAGCCTCGGCCATCGCGTGCGCCGTGGAGCCGTAGTAGATGACGCCCACGTGCGTGGGCTGCTCCGCCTTCTTCAGGATCGGCGCGGGCACGAGATCCTTGGCCGTGTTGAACTTCCGGCGCAGGCGCTCCATGTTGTACACGTAGTCGGTGCCGATCTCGCTGTACTTCGCGTACGGGTTGCGCGTCGTGCCGCGCGTGAAGTACGCACCCTTGGTCGGATGGGTACCCGGAATCGTGCGGTACGGGATGCCGTCGCCGTCGACGTCGAGGTAGCGGCCGAAGTCCTTGCCAGCCTCGAGCTCGTCGTAGGTCATGAGCTTGCCGCGGTCGTAGCGGCGGCTATCGTCCCAGTTGAAAGGCGCGCACAGCTGTTCGTTCATGCCCATGTCGAGATCGGAGAGCACGAACACCGGCGTCTGCAGCCGCTCGGCGAGATCGAAGGCCTGCGCGGTGAGGCTGAAGCACTCGTATGCGTCCTCGGGGAAGAGCAGCACGTGGCGCGTGTCGCCGTGCGAGGCGTAGGCGCACGAGAGCAGATCCGACTGCTGCGTGCGCGTGGGCATGCCGGTCGAGGGGCTGCCGCGCTGCACGTCCACGATCACCGCGGGGATCTCGGCGAAGTACGCGAGGCCGAAGAACTCCTGCATCAGTGAGATGCCCGGACCCGAGGTCGCGGTGAAGGCGCGCGCGCCGTTCCAGCCGGCGCCGATGACCATGCCGATCGACGCAAGCTCGTCCTCGGCCTGCACGATCGCATAGCGCGCGCGGCCGTTGTCCGGGTCGGTGCGGAACTTGCGGCAGTAGCTCGAGAAGGCTTCGATGACCGAGGTCGAGGGCGTGATCGGATACCAGCCCGCGACGGTCGCGCCGCCGAACACCGCGCCGAGGCCGCAGGCGCTGTTGCCGTCGATCATGATGCGGTCGCCCACCGCATCGGCGCGCTTCACCCTGAGCCCGATCGGACACGGCAGGTGCTGCTTCGCGTAGTCGTAGCCCAGGCGCAGCGCATTGACGTTGGCCTTGATGAGCTGGTCCTTGCCGCGGTAGCGGTCGACGATGAGCTGCTCGGCCGCGGCGAACTCCATGTCGAGCAGCGCGATCAGCGCACCGACGTACATGATGTTCTTGAACAGCTGGCGCTGGCGCGCGTCCTCGTATTCCTCGTTGCACATCGCGGTGAGCGGAATGCCCAGCACGGTGATGTCGTCGCGGAATTTCGACGGCGGAAGCGGCTTCGTCGAGTCGTAGAAGAGATAGCCGCCCGGCTCGATCGCGGCGATGTCGCGGTCCCACGTCTGCGGGTTCATCGCCACCATCATGTCGCAGCCGCCGCGAGCACCGAGCCACCCGGCTTCGGTGACGCGCACCTCGTACCAGGTGGGCAGGCCCTGTATGTTGGATGGGAAGATGTTGCGCGGGGCGACCGGCACGCCCATGCGGATGATCGCGCGCGCGAACAGTTCGTTGGCCGAGGCGGAGCCCGAGCCGTTGACGTTCGCGAACTTGATCACGAAGTCGTTGCAGTGTTGGATCGCTGGGGTACTCATCTCAGACCTCCGCGCCGGCTTGCGCGATGTTCACTTCGAATTTCTGCATGTCCCAGGCGCCGGTCGGACAGCGCTCGGCACACATGCCGCAGTGCAGGCAGACATTCTCGTCCTTGACCATCACGCGCGCGGTTTTGAGACCCTCGGCGAGGTACAGCGCCTGCTCCGCGTTGTGCGACGGCGCCTTGAGGCGGCCGCGCAGCTCGTCTTCCTCGCCGTTGCGCGTGAAGGTGATGCATTCGGTCGGACAGATATCGACGCAGGCATCGCACTCGATGCACAGCTTGGGCTTGAACACGGTGGCGACGTCGCAGTTGAGGCAGCGCGCCGTCTCCGCACAGGCGAGCTTGAAGTCGTAGCCGAGTTCGAACTCCGACTTGATGTCCTTGAGCGCCTCCTCGATCGACTTCACCGGCACCTTGCGGCGCGCCTCTTCCGACACCTGGTTGTCGTAGCTCCACTCGTGGATGCCCATCTTCTGGCTCACGAGGTTCATCGTCGGCGCGGGGCGCTGCGTCAGCGGCAGGCCGCGGCAGAAGAGGTCGATCGAGATCGCCGCCTCGTGGCCCTGCGCGACCGCGGTGATGATGTTCTTCGGCCCGAGCGCCGCGTCGCCGCCGAAGAACACGCGCGGCAGCGTCGATTGCAGCGTCTGCGCGTCCAGCACCGGCAGGCCCCAGCGGTCGAATTCGAGTCCGATGTCACGCTCGATCCACGGGAAGGCGTTTTCCTGGCCGATGGCGATCAGGACGTCGTCGCATTCCATATGCACGTCCGGCTCGCCGGTCGGCACGAGCGAACGGCGGCCCTTGTCGTCGTATTCGGCGCGCACCTTCTCGAACAGCACGCCGGTCAGGCGGCCGTGGTCGTGCGTGAACGCCTTCTGCACGAGGAAGTTGTGGATGGGGATGCCTTCGTGCAGCGCGTCCTCCTTCTCCCACGGCGAGGCCTTCATCTCCTCGAAGCCGCTACGCACCACCACGCGCACGTCCTCGCCGCCGAGGCGGCGCGCCGAGCGACAGCAGTCCATCGCGGTATTGCCGCCGCCGAGCACGATCACGCGCTTGCCGATCGAGGTGACGTGACCGAAGGCGACGCTCGCGAGCCAGTCGATGCCGACGTGGATGTGCGCCGCGGCCTGGTTGCGCCCCGGCAGGTCGGCGTCGCGCCCGCGGGGGGCGCCGGTGCCGACGAAGACGGCGTCCCAGTCGCTCGCCAGCACCTCGCGCAGGCTGCCGATCCAGTGGTTCTGGCGCAGTTCGACGCCCAGGTGCTCGACGTAGCCACACTCCTCGTCGATGACGCTGTCGGGCAACCGGAATTTCGGGATCTGGCTGCGCATCATGCCGCCGGACGACGACCCGCTGTCGAACACGGTGACCTGATAGCCCTGCACCGCCAGGTCGCGGGCGACCGTCAGCGAGGCCGGCCCGCCGCCGATGCACGCGATGCGCTTGCCGTTCTTCTTCTCGGGCGGCCGCGGCAGGCGATCGCGGATGTCGTCCTTGAAGTCGGCCGCGACACGCTTGAGGCGGCAGATCGCAACCGGCTCCGCGTCGACACGCCCGCGCCGGCAGGCCGGTTCGCACGGACGGTCGCACACCCGTCCGAGAATCCCCGGAAAGACGTTCGAGCGCCAGTTGATCATGTAGGCGGTGGAGAAGTCGCCCGCTGCGATCTGCCGGATGTATTCGGGCACCGGGGTATGGGCCGGACAGGCCCACTGACAGTCGACGACCTTGTGCAGGTAGTCTGGATTGCTGATGTCGGTCGGTTTCAAGTGCGTCCTTCCTGTCTCGGGAAAAGCGTGCGTATGAACGCGCCAATCGCTACATGCATCATTGTGCACTAACTGCACTCGAATGCACGCTGCAGTGCAACATGTTTCATCCGACGCCGTGCGCAATACGTGATCGTACATTTTCCGGACATCCGCCGTGCCACGCCTGCGTCTCTTGTCGCATTTGCGGACAAGTCGCAGCGCGGTCACGCCTCGGGCGGAGACTTCAGGAGCGGTTCACCTTCGCCCTCGCAGAATGTCTCCCATGCCACCCCGGCATACAAAGAAACAGGAGACAGCCATGAACATCCGCCACTTCACCCTCGCCGCAGCCGCCCTTCTTATCGGGACCAGCGCCTTCGCCGGCCCGAAGTGCACGGCCGCTCCGCAGAACACCCAGCCCGTGGCAAACACGCTGCGCACGCTGGTCGACGCGGGCTTCAAGTTCCAGAAGGCCAAGGTCACCAAGGAGGACTGCTACGAGCTGAAAGGGACGAATACGGTCGGCGACCGCGTCGAGATCTACCTCAACCCGGCCGATGGCACCAACGTCAAGACCGAGACGAAGAAAAGCTGAGGCCCGCGAGGCGGGGCGGCGCGGGCGATCGCGTCACGTCGCCCCACCCTCGACGGCGCAGCCCTCGGCCCGCCACCGCAACATCCCGCCGGCGAGGTTCGCCACCTCGCCAAATCCCGCCCGCTGCAGCATCACGACCGCCTGCGCCGAACGCGTACCCGAACGGCACACGGTCACCACGGGCCGCGCCGCGTCGATCTCGCCGCTGCGTGCGGCGAGCTGATCGAGCGGAATGAGCTTCGCGCCACGGATGTGGCCTAGCGACCCGTCGAACTCGTCGGACTGGCGGACGTCGATCACCTGCACCCGCTCCCCCGCCTCTTCCAGCGCATGCGGCTGGATTTCCCAGATACCGCCGAAGGTAAACGTGAGCGGCGCCCACGCGGGGTCGCCCGCGTCGACGTCCCCTGCCTCCGGACGTCCGCAGTTCAGGTTGGCCGGCACGGCGACGTCGATCTTCTTCGGGTGCGGCAGGCCGAGGTTCTTCATATAGCCGGCGAAGTCGCCCACATTGCTGTCGCCGCCGAGACGGGGGTTCCAGTTGCGCTCCTCTTCCACGCTCGTGACGGTCAGCCCGCGGTAGTCGTGCGCCGGATACAGCAGACAGTCGGCGGGAAGCGAGAAGATCTGTTCGTGTACCGAGCGGTACATCGTCGGGGCATCCCCCTGCTGGAAATCGGTGCGGCCGCAGCCGCGGATCAGCACGCAGTCGCCGGTAAAGGCCATGGACTGGTCGTCGAGCACGAAGGTGAGGCAGCCGTTGGTGTGCCCGGGCGTCGCGCGCACCCCCAAGTGGCGTCCGCCGAACGCGACACGGTCGCCATGATCGAGCAGCCGATCGGCGCCGTTCGCGCCGCTATGGCGCGACAGCGCGATGCGGCTCCCGGTCCGTTCGCGGAGCAGCCACGCGCCGGTCACGTGATCCGCATGCACGTGCGTTTCGAGCGTCCAGCGCAATCGCAGGCGCAGCTCATGCAACAGCGCGGCGTCGCGCCGCACCTGCTCGAACACCGGATCGACCAGGAGCGCGTCGCCGCTCAGTCTGTCGCCCAGCAGGTAGGTGTAGGTGGACGACGACGCGTCGAAGAGTTGCCTGAAGATCAGCATCCTGTTTCCTCCCCGTGGCTCTTGTCGTGCGCCGCAAATAGTACGAGTACGCCGCGGCCATCGTTTTCGATCGCCGCGACGGAGGGAGGTTCAGGGTGCCGCCCGGCGCAAGCGGGCGGCACCGGCGCTCAGTGCCCGGCGTTCACAGGCTTCCAGCCCGGATGGTCGAAGTACTGGCCGTAGCTGTTGAGGGCGTTCACGATATGCACGACGCCCTTGCTGCGGTCATCGACGGGCTGCTTGCCGGCGACGACTTCGGCCCCACCCGACAGCTCCGCGATCACGTTGTGCAGCACCGCGTCGGCCTCGGGCGCGAGCTTGCAGTTGCCGACGATGTACGCGAGCTGGTCGTCGACCGCCTTGCCCATCGCTTCGTACTGCGCCGTCGTTAACCTGCCGCCGTGAACCGCGGCGAGCTTGGGCTCGACGTTCGCGCGGATCTTGAGCATCCCCTCGCGCAGCGGCGCATCGGTCTGCCATTTGCTGCCCGCATTGAGCTTGAGCGCCGGCGTTTGCGCGCCGTGGTTGTGGGCGTCCGCTGCAACCGCTTGCGGTGCGCCGGCCAGTGCCGCGGCGGCGATCGCGCAGGCGGTGAGCAATCCTCTTGCCGATACAGTCTTCATAACCCTATTCCTCGTCGAACCTGTTTGATTGAATGGCGCGGCGTCCTGCCGCCCGAATGCTGGGGGCACCGGCATGGGCGGCCAATGCGCGGGAGCTAGTGCGCATGGAGTGACCTCCTGATTGGGTGACCAGGCGCTTACGCTATGCCTCTATTGATGAACAAAATCTGAATGAAATTGGAAACGGGCGATTCCCGGGACCCGGACGCATGACGTATTGGCGCATCCCGGCTGCCGGCAAGAGGTGCTCGTGTACGGTCGCGCTGCAGGCCAACCGCCGTTTCACCTGCTAGATTGAATGAGAGGGAGCTTCCACTGGCCAGCCATGAGGGAATCGCCATGACCAATCGCTACATTTCGGACATCGTCCAGAATCAGGCCCCGTTGATGATGCCACCCGATGCTTCGGTGGCACTGGCCTGCGAGCGCATGTGCGAGCGACACGTCGGAGCAGTATTGGTCGCCGATCGCGCGCACCACCTGCTCGGCATTTTCACCGGGCGCGACGCCGTACGCTTGCTGGGACAAGGCGGCAATGCCGCCCGAACGCGGCTGGATGCCGTGATGACGCCCGGGCCGGTCACGATAGCGCCCGACGCCCACGCGATCGACGCATTGCGCCTGATGAGCGACGGGGGCTTTCGGCACCTCCCCATCGTGGATAAGGGCGAGGTGACCGCGATCGTCGCGCGCTCGGATTTCGAGGGCCTCGAACTCGATCGTTTCGAAGAGGAAAAGGCGCTGTGGGAGCGGATCGCCTGAGTTCCGGTCGTTCCGCTTGAGGTGCCGGCGGCTCGCCCGGCATGTCCAGCTTCTTCAGGACCCCGGCATGGCAGTCGGAGAAGTGATGGAGCAGCTCGTTGCCAAGTGATGATCACCGCGTAGAAAGTGCCGGATCGTCGGGATTGACTGCTGCGAGCCCCTGCAGCGTCACGCGCGCCTCTTCCGGGGCGCCCGCGCGCCGCTGCAGGGCGACGAGCGCAAGGAGGAGTTCTCTGCGCTCTCCGTGACGGCGCGTCGCCTGCCCGAGCAGCGCGATGGCGCGCGCGATGTCGGCGCGCTCGGCTACGAGCATCGCGTGCAGCAACTTCGCAGACGGCGAGCCCTCGCCATGTGCGGCGGCCACCTCAAGAACCGTCTCCGCGTCGCCTAAGCGCCGCTGTCGCACGAGCGACTGGCCGAGCGCTTCATACAACGCGGGTTCGTCGGGAAAGCGCTCCAGTCCTTCGCGCAGCAGCCGCTCAGCGACCGCTTCTCCGGCGCTCGAGGCGAGCAACTCAGCTAGCGCACGACGGGCCGGAACGAAGTGCGGATGCCGAGCCACGGCAAGCCTCAGCAGACCTTCGGCCTCGCCGTGGTCGCCACGATGGAGCGCGACACGGGCAAGGTTGACGAGCCCTTCCGGTCGGTCAGCGTTCTCGCGTTGCGCTGCTTCATATTCACCGAGCGCCCGTTGCAGCCGCGAATATAGTTGCGGATCGGATCGCGCAGGGGATCCGAGCAGCGCACCGGCCGCGGCAACGCGCACGGCCAGGACAGGATCGGCGAGTAGCGCCCCTGCGAACGCGGCGACTGCCTCCTGCGGCAACGCGGCCGCGCCATACAACGCGCCCAGGCGCACGAGCGGGTCCACGTCCCGCGCGCCCTCCTTCAGCGCGCTTGCGGCGCGCGCGCCCGGAAATGCGGCAAGCGCCTGCAACGCAGTCGCTCGCACGATGGCCGGTTGTGCCGCGTCGCGGGCCACGACGAGCAGCCCCTCAACGGCTCCTGCAGCCGGACGGCGGGCGGCAGCGAACGCCTCGCCGTAATGCGGCGCCCGCGCGGGAGCGGCCCCGATCCAGCCCGTGATCGCTGCCGCAGCCCAGGCTGCATCGCGATCGCGGTGGCACGCAGTACAGGGATCGGGCGAGCCGGTGCGCAACGCGACATCCGGGCGCGGGATCCTGAAAGCGTGGTCGAGACGCGCGTCGACCACCATGTACTCGCGGCGGCCCGCGTGACAGTCGACGCAGCTGGGCACCTTGCCGACATGGCGGTGGTGCGCAACCGAGGCGTAGTCCTTGCGGACGAGACCGGAAAAATCGATGCCGGCGCGCACCCGCGCGGGGTCAGGCCCCGTCGGCGAATGGCAACTCACGCACAAGGTGTCGCCTTCGGCGCGCAGCGCACCCGTGTGCGGTTCGTGACAGTCGCCGCACACCAGCCCCCGCTGATGCATGCGGCTTTGCAGCCAGGAGCCCCACACGAAGACTTCGCCTTTCTGACTACCGTCGGCAAAGTAGTTCGATTCGGTGAGCAGCACCGGAAGGTACTGGTCGAGCAAACGTTTGCCATGATCGTGCTGAGCCACCAGTGCCGTGCGGAAGGCATGGCACTGCGCGCAGGCGTCGAGTTGAGCCGGGCCGGTGCGGGCGAGCGTCGCAGCGAAACCGTTATCCTTTGCTGTGTCGTTTCCCCGCCCGGAACGCACGATCTCGAGATGGCGCTTTGCGGGACCGTGGCAGCCTTGGCAGCCGACGCCAAGGGTTGCGACCAGCGTGTCGTAGCGGTCGGCAGTTGCGTCATAGCGTTTGCGCACACTGCTTGAATGGCAGGCGGCGCACATCGTGTTCCAGTTCGCGCCGGGACCGGCCCAGTGCCTGGCATCGCCCGGCGCCGGCGGCAAGTCGGGATAGAGCGAAAACCAGCGGTTGCGCACCGTGTCCCATGCCACGGTCAGCGCTTGCAGGCGGCCGCGTGGACCGCGCACGAGGTATTGCTGCAGAGGATGGACGCCAAAGGTGTGCGTGACATCCAAGCGCCGCGCTTGTCCGACCGCGTCGCGCGCGACGACCT
Source organism: Azoarcus sp. CIB (assembly GCF_001190925.1). Classification (NCBI taxonomy): domain Bacteria; kingdom Pseudomonadati; phylum Pseudomonadota; class Betaproteobacteria; order Rhodocyclales; family Zoogloeaceae; genus Azoarcus; species Azoarcus sp. CIB. The sequence goes on along the minus strand of NZ_CP011072.1, from coordinate 1,416,849 downwards.
GGAACCGGTCGCCGCGTCGCTCGAAGCGCATTTCCGGATCCTCGGGGACTGCGCCGCCGGAAAAGTCCCCGATCACTGTGTCCGGGGCTGCGGGCTGCAACGCCCGCGCATGCTGCGACCCCTTCCACTGCCGCACGACATCAGCGTGGCAGTCGGCGCACCCTGTCTCGTCGACCCAGCCGGAAAGCCCCTCGCGCGTCACGCCAGGAGCGGCGGTCGCAGTTACTGACCACAAGGCAACGCCCAAGACCCCGAACCCGCGCCACAGCATGGACCGCAGGGCGCGGCCGGAGATCGACCTGGTTCCGCGGACTTCCCCGCTCGGCGTACCGGCCATCGCCCGCGACGCTCAGTTGGCGCCGCCAGCGGCGCGCGGCGCGGGAGGGGTCTCCCACTCCGGCTCGATGACACCGACACGGGCCGCGTACTGGTCATACGCGGAAATCATCTCGCGCAGCTTTTCGGACTCTGCAACTGCCAGGTCTTTCGCTTCGGCCGGATCCTTCGACAGGTCGAAGAGCTGCCAGTCTGCCGTCTTGTGCGGGGGCCCCAGGCGCACCAGCTTCCAGTCGCCCTTGCGAAGCGCCTTGTTCGGCCACAGCTCCCAGCCCATCACATAATCATCGCCGTGGACGCGCGGCGTGGACTTGGCCAGGAAGCCGACCATCGAGCGGCCCAGCTGTTCGGGCACGACACGCCCCGGACGCGGCTGCTCGCGACTGGCCTCGCCGGCAAGTTCGAGGAAGGTCGGCGGCAGATCAAGCACGGACGCGAAGGCATGGGCACGTCCGGTCAGTCCGTCACGGCCGGGGTATTTGATGATCGTCGGCACCCGGACGCCGCCCTCGGTCGTCATTCCCTTGTACAGCCGCCCCGGCAAGGTCCGCGCAGGCGCCCAGCCATCGGCGACGCTTACGAACGAACCGAGCCGACCCATGTTTTCCAGGCTGAAGTCGAATTTCGCTTCGAACTCCCTGGCCTTGTCCTCTCCAGCGCGGGCCCAGATCGCGCGGACGTTCTCCGAATCGGCGCCATTGTCGGACAGGAACACGATGAGCGTGTCGTCGTACTTGCCGGCGGCCTTCAGCCCCGCGAACAGGCGGCCGATCTGCTGATCCATCTGCTCGACCATCGCTGCGTAGAGCTCCATCGAGCGCGCCGCGACGCGCCGCTGCTCGGGGGTGAGCTCGTCCCATTTCCTGAGGTAGGACGGGAACTGCGGGAGCGTCGCGTCGGCCGCGATGAGACCGAGACGCTTCATCCGATCATGACGTTCGCGCCACAGCGCTTCGTAGCCAGCATCGTACCGTCCGCGGTAGCGGTCGAGCCACTCATCGGGCACCTGGAGCGGCCAATGGGGCGCGGTGTAGGCGACATAGCCGAAGAATGGCCGGGCATCGCCGCGGTTGCGTTGGATCGCGGCAAGGGCGCGATCGGTGATCGCTATCGACGAGAAGAAATTCTCCGGCAGTTGCGTCAGCTCCCGGCCATTGTCACGCCACTGCGACAGCGGCGCGCCCGGCGTGATGCCGAGCCGGTCCGCGAAATGGCTCGCACCACCCTGCACCATCGTGAACGTATCCTCGAACCCCTTGCGCGACGGGTCGTCCTCGGGACGGGTGCCAAGATGCCATTTTCCAGCCATGAAGGTGGCGTAGCCGCGGTCCTGCAGCCGCTCGGCGATCGTCACGAGGCGTTCGTCGAGCCGGCCCCGGTAGCCAGGCTGGTCGCGTTGGTTCGGCGCCTTCGGACGCTCCGCCATCGTGCCAAGCCCCGCCTGGTGGTTGTCCACCCCCGTCATCAGCATCGAGCGCGTGACCGAGCAAGTCGGTGCGGCATGGAAGTCGGTCATCAACACGCTGGACTGGGCGAGCGCGTCGATGTTGGGGGTGGCGATCTCCCCGCCCGTAACGCCGAGATCGTTGAAGCCGAGATCGTCGACCACGACCAGCAGGATATTCGGGCGGGATGCCCCGCTCTGCACAGGCGGCGCGGCAACCGAGCTCAAAGAGGTGGCGGCGGCAACGGCAAGGCAAACGCGGGATGCTTTTGCGAACAGTCGTGACACGGGGTTTGTCTCCTCATCATTTTTTTGGAAGGCTGAAATGCCCAAAGGGCAAAACGGGGATGCCTCGCGGCACCCCCGGAGCCTCGGATCCCTCGGGAGCGGCCCGGGCAGAATCATGAATGAACATTCACTCTATTTCAATCGCGCGCATCCGGCAAACTCAATCGCGCTCCGATCGCATGTCCGGCAACAGTCCGAGGGCTGCCCTAGGCCGGAGTCGCGCCGACGCCATACGGCGCCGGCACCAGGGTGACGATGCGCGAGAACAGCGCACGGAATTCACCGGTCGGACCCGACCAGGGGTCCTTGTTGGCGAGGAACGCGGCGTCGATCTCGGCCCAGTCCTCATCGCGGAGGTCCTGCCGTGCGAGCGGGAGGAGTTCGGTCTCCTCGCGCGTCACGTGCTTCCATGAAGCGTCGAGGTACTTGCCTGCGGCGGCATCGAACTGCGCGAACCCCGAGGCCCCTGCCCCCTGATACTGTTCAAGGGCGGCACGCAGCGCGATGGTGCGGCGCGCGCCTTCGGCGTGGTCGGCCTCGAGCTGGTCGAGCAGCTTCGCCGCAGCCGGAATCCGTTCGCGCATCTTCACGAACAGGTAGTCGTCTTCCTTCGGATGGTGCAGCTTGTCGGGCACCTCGGTGATGTATTCGATCATCGCCGCCAGCAGTTCGAAGTCCGGTTCGAACCTGCCGCCGCGAATGCCGTCGAGCACGAAACGGAAGGCCTGCAGCACCGCGCCGAGCGCGCGGTGTTCATCATGGATGATGTCGATTGCTTTCATGCTTGTTTCCTTCGTTCAGTGCGCCGCAACGCCGAGCCAGCTATCGAGCAGCTCGCGGTCGTCGCGCAGGGTGGCGCTGTCGCCGTGATACACGGCCCGCCCACGTTCGAGGACCAGCGCCTGGCGGGTCAGGGGCAGGATCTGCCGCGCGTGCTGTTCGACGAGGATCACGGCCATGCCGCTTTCCTCAGTAAGCTGCCGGATGATCGACAGCAGTTCCTGCACGATCAGCGGGGCGAGGCCTTCGAGCGGCTCGTCGAGGAGCAGCAGCTTGGGGTTCAGCATCAGTGCGCGGCCCATCGCAAGCATCTGCTGCTCGCCGCCGGAGAGTTCGTTGCCCATGTTGGTGCGGCGTTCGTTGAGGCGCGGGAACATGTCATACACGCGCTTCAGGTTCCAATGGCCGGGGCGCGACACGACGGTGAGGTTCTCCTCGACGGTCAGCGACGGGAAGATGTCGCGTTCCTGCGGCACCCAGCCAAGCCCGAGGTGGGCGCGCGCATGCGCCGGCACCACGGCAAGATCCTGTCCGTTGAAGTGCAGCGCTCCGGAATGGTGGCGCGCCGCGCCCATCAGCGTCGACAGCAGCGTGGTCTTGCCCATGCCGTTGCGGCCGAGCAACGCCAGGCTGTCGCCCTCCTCCATGCTGAAGGAAATGCCTTCCAGCACCACCGCTTCGCCGTAGCCGGCGAACACGTTTTCGAGTTTGAGCAGTTCAGACACTGATCGCCTCCCCCAGATAGACTTCCTTGACCTTCGGATTGTTGGCGATGAACTCGGGCGTGCCCTCGGTCAGCACCGCCCCGCTCACCAGCACCGAGATCTGGTCGGCGAAACGGAACACCAGATCCATGTCGTGTTCGATCAGCAGGATCGTCACGTCGCGCGGCAGGTTCGCGATGCTCTCGAACAACTCGCGACTCTCGCTCGTCGGCACGCCGGCCGCCGGCTCGTCGAGCAGCAGCACGCTTGGCTTGGCCGCCAGCGCCAGTGCGATCTCGATCAGGCGCTGCTTGCCGTAGGCGAGGTTGCGCGTCTTCTCGTGCGCGACGTCGAGCAGGCGCAGCGTGGCGAGCAAGCTCGCGGCCTCATCGACCGCTTCGGCGTAGGACGCGACCGGCTTCCAGAAACGCGCGCCGAGACCGAGGCGCTCGTTCACCGCCATGGTCACCGAGTCGAGCACAGTGAGATCGGCGAACAGCCGGTTGATCTGGAAAGTACGCGCCAGCCCGCCCTTGACGCGCTGATGCTGCGCGAGATGCGTGACGGTCGTGCCCTTGAGGATCACTTCACCGCTGGTCGGCTCGAGGAAGCCCGTGAGCAGGTTGATGAGCGTCGTCTTGCCGGCGCCGTTGGGGCCGATCAGCGCATGGCGCGCCCCGGCCTGGACGTTGAGGCTAACGTCGTTGGTGGCGACGAAGCCGCCGAATTTCTTAACCAGGTTGCGGGTCTGCAGTGCGTAGTTCATCACTTCGCCCCTCCGTTCGCGCCCAGGCGCGTGCCGATGCGGCGCAGGCCGCCCATGACGCCGTCGCGCGCGAACAGCACGATCACGACCAGCAGTGCGCCGAGCCAGAATTGCCAGTACTGCGGGTTCAGCTCGGACAGCAGGTGGTGCGCGGACATGAAGACGATGGTGCCGATCAACGCGCCATACAGCGAACCCGAGCCGCCGAGCACGAGGATCAGCAGCAACTCGGCCGAACGGTTGAAGGACAACACATCGAGGGCGACGAACTGCGTCGTCTGCGCGAGCAGCGCACCGGCGATGCCGGCATACGCGGCGCCGATCGTATACACCGCGGCGAGGCGCGCATTGACCGGCGTACCGAGCGCCGGCATGCGACCGACATTGAGGCGGATGCCTTTCAGGCTCAGGCCGAACGGGCTATGCACGATGCGGCGCGCGACCCAGAACAACACGAACAGCACCGCGAGCGCGTACCAGAAGGCGGTCTTGCCATAGAGGTCGAACTCGAAGGCGCCGAGCAGCGGCAGCACCTCGATGCCCTGCAGGCCATCGACGCCACCGGTGATCGGGGTCAGCTTGTTGGCGAGCTCATACAGCATCATCGCGACGCCCAGCGTGACCATCAACCGCGTGAGGTCGGCGCCACGCAGCACCAGCAGGCTGGTGACGAAACCGAGCGCTGCCGCGACGACCGCGGCGACACCGAGCCCCAGCAGCGGGTCGCCGAAGCCGTGCGCCGCCAGCAGACCCGCCGCATAGGCGCCGAGGCCGAAGAACGCGGCGTGACCGAGCGACACGATGCCGGCGTAGCCGAGGATCAGGTCGAGCGACAGGCAGAACAGCGCGGTAATCGCGATCTGCGTGAGCAGCACGAGGTTATCGGGGAAGATGAAATACGCCGCGACCGGCAGCAGCCAGAACGCGAGTTCGGCCGGACGCCATTGGTCAGCGCGGCGGACGGGCACGAGGCCCGATTGAAGTGCCAGTGTAGTCATGAGAAATCCTTAACGGGACGCGGCGCGGCCGAACAGGCCTTGCGGGCGGAAGATCAGCATCGCGACCATCACCGCGTAGATGACGAAGGCGCCGATCTCCGGCACGTAGTACTTGCCGGCGACATCGAAGATGCCGAGGATCAGCGAGGCGACGAGCGAGCCTTTGATGTTGCCGCTGCCACCGACCGCAACGACGATCAGGAAATACACGATGTACTTCACCGCGAAGGTCGGATCGAGGCCCAGCATCTCGACGCCGAGCGCGCCACCAAGGCCGGCCAGCGCGGTGCCGAGCGCGAAGGTCAGCGTGAAGATGCGCTCCACGTTGATGCCCATGCCGCGGGCGGCGCGGGGGTTGTCGACCGATGCGCGCAACTGGGCGCCGAAGCGCGTGCCGCTGACCATGCGCTGCAGGCCGACCGCAATCACCAGCCCAAGAGCCACCAGGAACAGGCGGTAGATGCCGATGTCGAGCCCGGGCAGATTGATCTGGCCTTGCAGGAAATCCGGCAGCGTCAGCGGCTGTTGCTGCGCGCCGAAGAAGAAATGTGCCGCCGAGATCGACATGAACACGAGTCCGATCGAGAACAGCACCTGATCGAGGTGGGTCGCACCGTAAAGGCGCCGGTACAGCGTGCGTTCGAACAGCACGCCGACCAGCGCCGTCGCGACTGCCGCCAGCGGCAGCGCCGCGAGGAAGGGCACACCGGCCTGGTTCAGCAACGTTACGCCGATGTAGCCGCCCAGCATCGCGAACGCGCCGTGTGCGAGATTGACGAAGTTCATCAGGCCGAGCGTGACAGACAGGCCGACGCTGATGAGGAACAGCAGCATCCCCGAGGCGATGCCGTCGAAAATCACAGTCATGGAAGTCTCCAGTTGCGGGGTCGTAGGTCCGGCTGGCCGGGCAGCACGAGAGCGCTGCCCGGCCAGCGCGGCTTACTGCTTGCCCGGATCCTTGAAGTTCGCAACCTGGTCGAACTCGACGTTCTGAAGCTTGCCTGCGACCTTCTCGACCTTGCGCACGTAGATCGTCTGCACGATGTCACGGGTTTCCGGGTCGATGCTGATCGGGCCGCGCGGGCTCGTCCAGGCCATACCTTTCGCCGCCGCCATGAACTTCGCACCGGTGGCGTCGCCGCCGGTCTTCTCCAGCGTCTTGGCAATCAGCTGCATGCCGTCATAGCCGCTGACCGACATGTAGTTCGGCCGGTCCTTCGGATAGGCCTTGTAGTACGCCGCCGTATAAGCCTTGTTCTCCGGCGAGTTGTGCACCTCGGAATACTGCAGCGAATTGATGATGCCCAGCGCGTTGTCGCCCATCGCGTCGAGCTGGTCCTCTTCGGTGAGGTCACCCGTGGCGATGATGCGGATGCCCGCCTTCGCGAGACCGCGTTCAGCAAAGCCCTTGATGAAGCCGACCGTCTGCTCGCCCGGCGGCAGGAACAGGAAGACCGCATCCGGCTTCACGTCCTTGATCTTCTGCAGGAAGGGAGCCAGATCGGGGCTCTTCACCGGCGTGCGCACCTCGCCGACGATCTCCCCGCCACCCGCGGTGAAGGTCTTCTTGAATTGCGTTTCGGCGTCGTGACCGGGACCGTAGTCCGCGACCAGCGTGAAAACCTTCTTGATGTTGTTCTTGAGCGCCCAGCTCGCGATCGGCGCGGTGATCTGCGGCAGCGTGTGCGACACGCGCAGCACGTAATCCGACTTCGTGGTGATCGACGAACTCGCCGCATTCATCACGACCATCGGCGTCTTCGCCTGCGTCGCCAGCGGCGCGACGGCGAACGCGGACGGCGTCAGGCCGAAGCCGGCGAGGATGTGCACCTTGTCCTTGACGACCAGTTCCTGCGCGGCGCGCTTGCTGATCTCCGGCGCAACACCGGTGTCATCCTTGACGATCAATTCGACCTTTCGGCCGGCGAAGGTGTCGTTGTGCTCCTGGAGGTACAGGCGCGCCCCGTGTTCGATCTGCTTGCCGTAGGACGCGAACGGCCCGGACATCGGCAGGATCATGCCAATCTTCAGGGGTTCGGCGGCGGCGGCCGACAGCGAAAGGACCGACGTACCGAATGCCACGGCCAGCAACGCGAAATGCTTTCTGAATTCCATCATGTGTCTCCTCATCTCTCTCGTCAGGGTTCGGGGGCCGAACGCGATCGCAACCGCGTCACCCCCGATTTCTTCTAATTGCCTGTGACTTACTTCGCCGGCGCATCCGGTTGCACGGCCGGGGCCGCTCGCCGGAAGGCGTCGAGCTCACCGCAAGCGCGGTCGATCGCCACGATGTTCGGATACGGCGTCAAATCGACGTTGAAGCGGCGGGCGCTCTCGACCTGCGGCACCAGATACACGTCGGCGAGCGTGGGCGCGTTGCCGAAACAGAACGCACCGCGGTCCTTGTCTGCGGCGAGCAGCGCTTCCAGAGCGTCGAAGCCGGCCGTGATCCAGGTGTCGCACCAGGCCAGTACCGCCGCCTCGTCGCAGCCGAGCGTCTTCCGCAGGTATTCGAGGACCCGTCGGTTGTTGATCGGGTGAATGTCGCAGCCGACGATCGCCGCCAGTGCGCGCACGCGGGCGCGGTCCTCTGCGTTGGCGGGCAGCAGCGCCGGGGTCGGGTAGCGCTCTTCGAGCCACTCGATGATCGCCGGCGACTGGATCAGCGTCAGATCGCCCTCGGTGAGGGCCGGCACCAGCGCCTGCGGATTCACCGCGCGGAACTCGGCACCGAGATGCTCCTCGGTGCGCAGGTCGACCGCCACGTACTCGTAGTCGATCCCCTTCAGGTTCAAAGCGATACGCAGGCGATGCGAGGTACCGCTGCGGAAGAAGTTGTAGAGCTTCATGGACATGCCACTCAGTCCTTCGCCAGGCAATTGTCGACGTTCCAGCCGTACAGCCACTCCATCGCGTCGTAGAAGCGCTCCGGCGTGCGGCCCTTCCACAGGTCGTTGCGCACCAGGCGCTCGACGCCCTTGGCGTGGTAGATGCGGCCCATCTCGCGCGACGACAGCACGATGCGCGCGGTACGGGCGATGCGCGAGCGCTGGTAGAGGTCGAAGGCCTTTTCGAAGTCGTTGCCATTGACGCGCAGCGCTTCGCCCAGCGTCACGGCGTCTTCGAGCGCCATGCACGCGCCCTGCGCCATGTACTGCGTCGTCGGGTGCGCCGCGTCGCCCAGCAGGGTCACGCGGCCGAAAGACCACTGGCCGATCGGCTCGCGGTCGGCCGTCGCCCAGCGCTTCCAGCTCTTCGGCAGGTCGATCAGCTGGCGTGCCTTCGGGCAAATGCCCTGGAAGTAGCTCTGCACTTCCTCGCGGCTGCCTTCGGTGACGCCCCACTCTTCCTTCTCGCGGCTGTGGAAGGTCACGACGACGTTGTACTGCTCGCCGCCGCGCAGCGGGTAATGCACGAGGTGGCAGTTCGGGCCGACCCAGATGCTCGCCGCGTTCCACTGCAGGTTCTCGGGGAAGTCCTTCTTGTCGATCACCGCGCGATACACCACGTGGCCGGTCACGCGCGCCGGGTCATTCACGTACTGCGCGCGCACGACCGACTTCACGCCGTCCGCGCCGATCACCGCAACGCCGCGGACGGCGTTGCCGTGCTGGTCGTACACCGTGACGCCGTCGGCATCCTGTTCGACGCGCTGTACGTGGGTCGAGGTGCGGAATTCGACGCGACCGGTCTCCTGCGCACCTTCAAGCAGCGACAGATGCACGTCCACACGGTGAATCACCGCATAGGGGTTGCCGAATCGCTTGCGGAAGGCTTCGCCGGTCGGGATGCGGCCGATGAGCGTCTCGTCGAGCGCGTCGTGCATCACCATTTCATCCGTATACACCGCGCGCCCGCGCGCCTTCTCACCGACGCCCAGCGCGTCGAAGGCATGGAAGGCGTTGGGGCCCAGCTGGATGCCGGCGCCAATCTCGCCGATCTGGTCCGCCTGCTCCAGCACCAGCACGCGGAATCCCTGGCGCACCAGCGCGAGTGCGGCTGCAAGGCCGCCGATGCCGCCGCCGGCGACGATTACGGGAAGCTGCTCGGTCATGTGTGTCTCCTCCATCTCGATCAGGATTGGCGGAGCGGCTGCGCGCTCCGTCTTAAGGTCTTATTCGGCTGCGCCGATCGTCAGTTCGATGTCGCCGACCTTGTCGACGTGGCCGGTGATGCGATCGCCGCTCTTCACGGCGCCCACGCCTTCCGGCGTGCCGGTGAAGATCAGGTCGCCCGGCTCGAGGTGATAGAACTTCGACAGGTCGGCGATCAGTTCGGGGATGTTCCAGATCAGCTGCGACAGGTCGGCGGTCTGGCGGGTCTCGCCATTGACCTGCAGGTTGATCGCGCCCGTCGTCAGCACGCCCAGGTCGCCGATCGGCACGATCTCGGTGCACACGGCTGACAGTTCGAAGTCCTTGCCCAGATCCCACGGACGACCCTGCTCGCGGGCCACCAGCTGCAGGTCGCGGCGGGTCATGTCGAGGCCGGCGGCGTAGCCGTAGACCAGGCTCTGCGCATCGGCTTCCGTCACGCGGAAGCCCGGCGCGCCGATCGCGACGACCAGCTCCATCTCGTAGTGGTAGTTCGACGTGCCGGTCGGGTACGGCACCGTCGCCCCGGACTCAACCAGGGTCGATGCAGCCTTCGTGAAATAGAAAGGCTGAGCCGTGGCCTTGTCGACCGGGCGCCCCATCTCGACCGCATGGGCGTGGTAGTTGCGGCCGACGCAGAAGATGCGCTTGACCGGGTAGCGGGACTCGATGCCGCGCACGGGCAGCGAATACACCGGCGACGGCGGGAACAGGTATTGGGCTTCGGACATGTCGTCTTCTCTCTGAGTCGTTGGGTTCGGGGGTCAGGCGCGCACTTCGTAGACGCCCAGCTTCTTGTGCAGCGGGCTCTCGTCGGCAACGAAGATGAAGGCCGGCTCGCTCGCCGAGCGGTTCTTCAGCGTCACGGGCGTATAACCGGGCGCGCAGCAGGTGTCGGCCGGCGACAGCGCGAACCGGTTCTCCTCGATCGCCACGTCGGCGCCGCCCTCGATCAGGTGGAACACCATCGCCGGCGAGCGCGCGGGCAGGTTCAGCGTCTCGCCCGGGCGCAGCATCAGCGCGGAGAAGCCGAGGATGTTCTGGCAATCCCCACCGTTCTCGGGATTCACATAGGCCACCTGCACGGCCTCGATTTCAGGCTGCGTCTCGGCCAGACTCAGCAGCGCGGCGCGGGCATCGGCCCAGGGGTAGCGCAGCATCGGGTAGCGGCGGGCGCTGCCGCGCGAGAACACCGGCGATGGCACGATGCCGCCGCGGACGTAGTTGCGCTCGAGGCGGGTACCGCTCACCTCCTGCTCCTTTCCTTCGACGGCGTAGGACGTTTCCGTGTAATACACCAGCGGCAGGTCGAGCACGTCGAGCCACACGACCGGCTCCTTGCCGTCGTGGCCGTGCTCGTGCCACAGGCCGGTCGGCGTCAGGATCAGGTCGCCGCGGCTCATCGGGCACTTCTCGCCATCGACGGTCGTGTAGGCGCCCTCGCCTTCGACGATCATGCGCACCGCGTTGGGGGTATGCTTGTGCGACGGCGCCCACTCGCCCGGCAGCAGCAGCTGCATGCCGAGGTAGATCGCCGCGCTCGCCTGCATCTTCTCGAGGCCGTGACCGGGGTTCGCGAGCACCAGCACGCGACGCTCCGCCTTCTCGATCGGGGTCAGCTCGCCGGCCTGCATCAGCAGCGGGCGCAGCGCCTCGTAGGACCACATCACCGGCTTGGTGCGGCGGGCGGGCGTACCGGGGGGCAGCACCGAGCGCAGGCTGGGCCACAGCGGCACCAGGTTTTGCGCGCCGAGCGACTCGCGGTAGGCGAGCGGCAGATCATCGAGACGACCAAGTTCCTGCATTCCTGACTCCTCCATCGGGATATCGCCGCCAGCTAGGTGAAAAACCTTTGCGCCAGATCAAGGCGAGCGGCGATTCGTTGTGATGGAGCACAATTTATCGAGGGATAAATATTCCGTCGATGCAATGCGTGAAATAATGTGAATTCGAATTTCGAATAGTCGTCGCGCAATGAGCACCCCCGACCTTCGCCTGCTGCAAGTGTTCGACGCCGTCCACAAGACCCGCAGCGTGAGCCGTGCCGCCGATCTGCTGGAACTCGGCCAACCCGCCGTCAGCATCGCCCTCGGCAAGCTGCGCGAACATTTCTCGGACCCCCTGTTCGTGCGCACCTCCAGCGGCATGGAGCCGACCCCGCTCGCCGACGAACTGGTGCAGCCGATCCGCGACGCACTCGACGCGCTCGCAGTCGCCCTCGGCCACCGCAGCAGTTTCGACCCCGCCACGTCGGAACGCAGCTTCCGCATCTGCATGACCGACATCACCCACCTGGTGCTGCTGCCGCGCCTGTGGGGCGAGCTGCGCGCGACCGCGCCGGGCATCCGCATCCAGATCGCCCCGCTGGACGACGACACCGGCCGCAAGCTCGAATCGGGTGAAGCCGACCTCGCCGTCGGCTTCATCCCCATCCTGGAGGCCGGCTTCTACCAGCAGGCCTTGTTCCGCCAGCACTACGTGTGCCTCGCGAGCGCCGACCACCCCCGCATCCACGGCGGCCTGACGCTGGAACAGTTCGAGGCGGAAGACCACGCGGTGTTCCGCACCACGGGCACGGGCCACCACGTGATCGAGCAGGAAATCGCCCGCCAGGGCATCAAGCGCCGCATCGTGCTCGACATCCCGAACTTCCTCGGCGCGGCCTTCGTCGTCGAACACACCGACCTGCTGATGACCGTGCCGCGCCGGCTGGGCGAACTGCTGCGCGGACGCGGCGACTTCCGCGTCCTGCCCGTCCCCTTCCCGCTACCGGATTACACGATCAAGCAGCACTGGCACGCGCGCTTCCACCACGACCCGGGCAATCGCTGGCTGCGCGGCCTGATCGCGAACCTGATGTCCGAATCCGGCCCACGGGCGGTCGAAAGCTCGAGCAGCACGTAGGAGCGCCCCAGCGAACCATCGCCGAGTTGCAGTGCACCGAACTCGCCGCGGTCGCCGGACAAGGGAATTGATCCTGCGAAGCTTGCCCGGTCCGCTTCAATCATCCTTCATCAGCTCGCGATGCACGCGCACGGCAGTGATCCGCGGCCGGATGACCCGCCCGCGCGCTTCCACGTTCGCGCGCGTGAAGGCTGCACCCAGCAGCAGGATCAGCGACGAGTAGTTCACCCACATCAGCAGCAGGACCAGCGAACCTGCCGCTCCGTAAGTCGACGCGGTCGCGGTCGTCGACAGGTAGAGGGCGATCAGACTGCGCCCCACCGCGAACAACAGCGCGGTGACCAGCGCCCCGAGCCACACGTCGCGCCAGCGCAGCACGACGTCCGGCAACACGCGGAAGATCGTCGCGAACAGCAGCGTCACGACGAACAGCGACACGCCCCAGTCCAGCAGCAGCAAGAGCGGTGGCGGAATCGGCACCCAATCGCTCGCGAACTCGACCACCGCCCGCACCGCTACGCTCAACAGCAGCGATACGAGAAGCACGAAGCCGATCGCCAGCACGATCGTCATCGACAGCAAACGACCCTTCGCGTAGATGAAGATGCTGCTGCGCGTCGGCCGTGGTGCGACAGACCAGATCGCATTGAGCGCGGCCTGCATCTGCGCGAACACCGTCGTCGCGCCGAACAGCATCGCGCCGAAGCCCGCCAGCGTCGGCAGGATGCCGCTCTGCTGGATGCGGCTGGCCATCACCGCGGTCTGCACCGCCTGCGCCGCCTGAGCGCCGATCGCCGCCTCCAGTTGCTGCGCCATTTGTCCCTGCGCCGCGGACTCGCCGAGCACCAGGCCGACGATCGTGACCGCGACGATTACGACCGGCGCCACCGAAAACACCGTGAAGAAGGCGAGCGCCGCTGCGTGCACGAACACCTGGGCGTCCAGCCACAGGCGTACCGTCGTCTTCAGCACCACCATCCAGTAACGCACCCAGCTGTTCATCGCCGCCGCTCCCGTCCGATGATGCCTTTTAGCCCATCCGGATAAAGACGACAAGCGGACGGACCACCGCGCCCCACCGATGCCGCGCTCAAGCGCTGGCGTGCTCTGCTCCGGCAAGCAGGCTGCGGATCACCGGATGATCGACCTTGCGCTGCGCCGAAATCGCATAGAAATGCTCGACCACATCCGGGCAGCGCCCCAGCAGCGCCAGACCGCGCGAGCGGGTGAACTCCTCCGACGACAGTTCGGGAGCCGGAAAGGCACCAAGCCCGCTCTCGCCGAAAGTCGCCAGCAGCGCGCTATCCTCGAACTCGCCGACGATGCGCGGACGAATGCCATGACGCGCGAGCCAGTCGTCGAGGCGGCTGCGCACCGCCGAATCCGTCGTCGGCAACAATAAAGGAAGTTCGGCGAGACAGGCGGGGAAATCCAGCTCGACCTTCGCGGCAATGTCCGCCCGCACGTACCACGCGATGGACGATTTCCCCAGCCGGTGGCTGAACACGCGCAGGTTCGGATTCGCCGGTGCGGGCCGGTCGGCGAGGACGACGTCCAGACGATGCAGGGCCAGATCGGCCAGGAGGTCGTCGAAGTCGCCCTCCTGGCATTGCAGGCGCAGGTTGGGCGTCTGCACCGCGGGCTGCAGCAGATGCCGCACCGCCAGCTTCGGCAATGCGTCGGAGATTCCGACCGCGAGGCGCACGCCCTGCGCATTCGCCGCCTCCTGCACGGCGGCCGGCAAGGCTTCGCCCAGCTGGAAGATCTGCTCCGCGTAGCGCACTGCCGTCGCACCCGCATCGGTCAGCTCGATCCCTCTCCCCACCGACTTGAACAGAGCGTAACCCAGCGAGCGCTCCAGCTCACGCACCTGGGTGCTGACGGTCTGCACCGCCATCTCGAGCCGCTCCGCGGCCCGCGCGATGCCGCCTTCCTTCGCGACGACCCAAAAGTAATAAAGGTGACGGTAGTTGAGCGGCTGCATGCTTACTTCCTTTTTTTCTGAATAAACATACTTTAAATTCATCTTCCTCGGAAGTCCAAGTCTCCGTATCCTCCAAGTGTCGTGTGCACCGACTGGTGCAGCGGACCGCGCGCCCCCAGCTGGGGCCCGCGGGACACGGAACTCAAACACTCAAAGGAGGCCCTCCCTTATGAAACTCACCCGATTCCTGCTCACGGTCTGCGCGCTCGTCGTGAGCGTCGGCCTGACGGCGAACGATGCCGAAGCCAAGCGCGTCGGCGGCGGCAAGTCGTTCGGCACGCAGAGCAGCACCGCGCAATCGTCCACGACCACCGCCCGCACGGCCGACACCCCGACCGCACCGACGGCCGCGGCCCAGGCCCCGCGCAAGAACTCCTGGCTCGGCCCCGTCGCCGGCCTGGCCGCCGGCCTGGGCCTCGCCGCCCTCGCCTCGCACCTCGGCATGGGCGAAGAGTTCGCCAACATGCTCATGATCGGCCTGCTCGTGTTCGCCGCAATCGCCGTCTTCCGCCTGGTGATGCGCAAGCGCACTCAGCAGCAGCCGGCGATGCAGTACGCGGGCATGGGCGCCGGTGGCGGCAACATCCCGATGCAGTCGCAAACGCAACCGGCCTATGGTAGCGCTGCACCGGTCGCCGCTCCGGCAAGCAACGCCCTGCCGGCCGGTTTCGATGCCGAAGGCTTTGCCCGCCAGGCCAAGGTGAACTTCATCCGCCTGCAGGCTGCCAACGACGCCGGCAACCTCGATGACCTGCGCGAGTTCGTGACGCCGGAGATCTTCGGCGAACTGCAGATGCAGATCCGCGAGCGCGGCACCGCCCCGCAGCAGACCGAAGTGATGGAACTCAACGCCGAAGTCGTCGAATGCGTCGAGGAAAACCGCCGTTACCGTGTCGCTGTCCGCTTCCGCGGCCTGATCCGCGAAGAAGCCGGCGCCGCTCCGGTCAACTTCGACGAGTTCTGGCACCTCACCAAGCCGATCGACGGCAACCAGGGCTGGCAGGTCGCGGGCATCCAGCAACTGAACTAACACCCCCTGCCCGCCAGAGAGAGAGAAAAGGGCGACCGGCCTCAGGCCGGTCGCCCTTCTTCATTCCCGCTGCGGCTCAAGCGCGCCCGTCACCGAAGGTGATCTCGCCCGCCTTATCCGGGTGCCTGCCCCGCCTGCCCGCATAGAAATCGCGGATCGTCGCAAGGTCGCGTTCCGCGTCACCACTGAGCGTCACCCACGCCCCGATGCCCACCTCGCGGCGGCCGTAGTCGATATACGCGAATCCGAGCGGAACTCCCGCCTGGACCGCAAGGTGATAGAAGCCGGACCTGAGGTGCGGCACATGTCCGCGGGTTCCCTCGGGCGCGATCGCGATCAGCAGGCGCTCCGACTCCGCGAAGCGACGCACCAGCTGCCCGACGAACCCCGTGCTGACGCGCCGATTCACCGGAATGCCGCCCAGCCAGCGGAACAGCCCCCCGAACGGAGGACGAAAGAGCGAATCCTTCGCCACGTAGGAAATCCTCAACCCGGATGCCGATCGCGCCAGCACCCCGAGCGGAAAATCCCAGTTCGACGTGTGCGGATACACCATCACGACCCCTTTCGGAGCGGGCGGCGGCACAATCACCAGGCGCCAGCCAGCCAGACGCAACAACAACCCCGCCAGCATCGAACATCCCCCATCAAGAACTCGAAGCCACTGAAATTGCAGACAATTCGCGGCCTGCACAAAAACCCGGCACTATCCAATAATCACCCCGGCAAGACAAGCTGCGAGGGTCAGCTGGAAGATTTTCGAAAATAGTTCTTGCGGGCCTGGTAGAAGTTCGCTATAGTTTTGTTTCTCCGACGCGGGGTGGAGCAGTCTGGCAGCTCGTCGGGCTCATAACCCGAAGGTCGCAGGTTCAAATCCTGCCCCCGCAACCAAACAAGCCAAGGGCCTGCACATCGTGCAGGCCCTTGTCGTTTCCGGCTTTGGCGCAATTTCGCGCAAAGCCTGCTTACTCCCCGCCGCCAGGCGGAGTCGAGAACGGGGGCAGTGCGCAAGCAAGCCCTTGCGCGCCCAAGAATTCCAGCCGGCAATTCCATCAACGGTAATCAACGCTCCCCTACGCGAGCTGCGCAGCGAGGCTTCGTGCGAGTTGCTGGAGCTCGACCGCGTCCTCAAGGCCGTCGAGGAAACGGCCGGGGATGCCTGACAGTCCGCATTGGGCGCCGACCAGGGCGCCGGCGAGCATCGCGCGGGCCTGGTTCTGGCCACCGCCGTTAATGGCGTGCAGCACGGCCGACTCGAAGTCGTCGTGGAAGCGCGCCGCAAGGTAGTAGACGGCCGGCAACACGTGATAGGCCGCGCATGGCATCCCGTAGACGAGCGAGACCTTCCACGCGGGCTCGATGCGGATGTCGGGGTCGGCGGCGGCACGGGCAATGTAGGACGGCGTCAGCAGTGCGTCGGGCGAGGCGAAGCGTCCGGCGTGCGAGGGCTCGGCTTCGCCGCGGCGCGGGGCCTGGAGTTGTCCGGTCGTGACCGCATGGAAAGGCAGGTCGCCGGACTTGACGAGGCGCATGAGCTTTCCGGAGAGCTGGGCGTCGAGTTTCTCCCCCTGCACCAGGAGACCGAGCACGGCTCCATACGCCACAGTCAGCGACACGATCAGTTCGTCGGTCTGGGTGAGGTGCGTGTTGCGGGCGATGGCGTCGGCGAGCCGATGCGGCTCCGGGGCGTAGCGCACGGCTAGGACCAACGAGCGCTCGATCGCTTCGGTGGTATCGGCGTGTCCGCCGGTTTGCGACCACTGCAGGCCCTGCTCGACCCGGCGCCGCCAGGCCTCGCGAATCGACTGACTGGTGTATCCGCCGGGCCCGGACATCGGGGTGCCGTCGAGCCGGGGAAAGAGCTCTTCATCCATACGACGGCAGAAATCCGCTTCCTCGTAATCGCCACGCTCGACGACGGACTGCAGCAGCATCTTCAGGATCAGTCCGGCTTGCGACAGTTGCCCCGCGGCCATCCCTTCGTGGTAGCGCCCGGGCCTCGGGCTGGTGTAGTCGGTGATCCACTCGCCGTAATCGCGGCGCAGTTCGTCGAGGTCGTAGTACCAGTGAGGGCCGAGCCCGAGCGCGTCGCCGACGAAGGCGCCGAGTATGGCGCCCGCGGCGCGGTCCTGTGTCGTTGAGTGCGCCATCGCGTCTTTCCTGATGTTGTCATCGACGAGGCTTTCGACGCGTGGGCGGCGTGGGCGTTCCCGTCACTGTCTTCGCTGCAGGACATGCGCAACACTTACGCGAAGTGCGCCGGGCCGGGCCGCGAGGCAACGCCCGCCGGGCGCATATCCGTCACAGATGAATCGAGGCTATCGCCCCCATGTTTAGAAATCGATAGAAACAGCAATGCATTACGGCTAAGGTGAATATCACATCTGCTCCGTTCACCCTTGCAAGGAGAGGTCATACATGAGCAACGAGAACAAGTGCCCGGTTGCCGGCATGCATGGTGCGCGCGCAACGGTCGGCGTGCGATCGAATCGGGACTGGTGGCCGAACCAGTTGAACCTGAACATCCTGCACCAGCACGCACCGGCCTCCAGCCCGATGGGTGGCGACTTCGACTACGCCGCGGAATTCGGGAAGCTCGACCTGGCCGCGCTGAAGAAGGATCTGTATGCGCTGATGACGGATTCACAGGACTGGTGGCCCGCTGACTGGGGGCACTACGGCGGCCTGTTCATCCGCATGGCGTGGCACAGCGCCGGAACCTACCGCACGGGTGACGGACGTGGTGGCGGCGGCACGGGGAACCAGCGTTTTGCGCCGCTCAACAGCTGGCCCGACAACGGCAACCTGGACAAGGCACGCCGCCTGCTCTGGCCGATCAAGCAGAAATACGGCAACAGGATTTCCTGGGCCGACCTGGTGATCCTGACCGGCAACTGCGCGCTGGAATCAATGGGCTTCAAGACCTTCGGCTTCGGCGGCGGCCGCGCGGACATCTGGCAGCCCGAAGAGGACACCTACTGGGGCAACGAAGACACCTGGCTCGGCGACAAGCGCTACAGCGGCGACCGCGAACTGGCCAATCCGCTGGCCGCCGTGCAGATGGGCCTGATCTACGTGAACCCCGAAGGCCCGAACGGCAACCCCGACCCCGTGGCCTCGGGCCGTGACGTGCGCGAAACCTTCGCGCGCATGGCCATGAACGACGAAGAGACCGTGGCGCTCGTCGCCGGCGGTCACACCTTCGGCAAAGCCCACGGCGCTGGCGACCCGGCACTCGTCGGCCCCGAGCCCGAAGGCGCCCCCATCGAGGCGCAAGGCCTGGGCTGGATCAACCGCTTGGGATCCGGCAAGGGCGGCGACACCACCACCAGCGGCATCGAGGGCGCGTGGAAGCGCAATCCCACGAAGTGGGACAACGGCTACTTCGACACGCTCTTCGGCTACGAATGGGAGCTGACCAAGAGCCCCGCCGGCGCACACCAGTGGGTGGCAAAAGACGTCAAGCCGGAAGACATGATTCCGGATGCGCACGACCCGTCGAAGAAGCATCCGCCGATGATGACCACGGCCGATCTGTCGCTGCGCTTCGACCCGATCTACGAACCCATTTCACGCCGCTTCCATCGGGATCCGCAGGCCCTGGCCGATGCCTTTGCGCGCGCGTGGTTCAAGCTGACCCACCGCGACATGGGGCCCAAGGTCCGCTACCTCGGCCCCGAGGTGCCGGCCGAAGACCTGATCTGGCAGGACCCGATTCCCGCCGTCGACTCCCCCCTGATCGACGCCAGGGACGTCGCCGACCTGAAGGCCAGGATCTTGGCTTCGGGCCTGTCGGTGGCCGCGCTGGTTTCCACCGCATGGGCCTCGGCATCCACCTTCCGCGGCTCGGACAAGCGTGGCGGAGCCAACGGTGCGCGCATCCGCCTCGCGCCGCAAAAGGACTGGGAAGCGAACCAGCCGGAACAACTGGCCAAGGTGCTGGCGACGCTCGAGGGCATCCGGCAAGCGTTCAACAGCGCCCACACGGGCGGCAAGATGGTCTCGATGGCCGATCTGATCGTGCTGGGCGGCTGCGCGGCGGTCGAAGCGGCCGCCAGGGCAGCCGGGCATCCCATGGATGTGCCCTTCACCCCGGGCCGCGGGGACGCCCTGCAGGCTCAGACCGACGTGGAGTCGTTCGCCGTGCTGGAACCGTTGGCCGATGGTTTCCGCAATTACCAGAAGCAGGCCAGCACCATGTCGGCCGAGGAGATGCTGGTGGACAAGGCGCAGCTCCTGACCCTGAGCGCGCCCGAAATGACGGTGCTGGTCGGTGGCCTGCGCGTATTGGGCGCCAACGTAGGGAACTCGCCGCACGGCGTGTTCACGCAGCGGCCCCAGACGCTGACCAATGACTTCTTCGTCAATCTCCTCGATATGCGGACGGTCTGGAAGCCGGTCACCGAGGCGGGGGACCGCTTCGAAGGGCATGACCGCAAGACCGGCGAAGCCAGGTGGACAGGCACCCGCGTGGACCTGATCTTCGGTTCCAACTCGCAGCTGCGCGCATTGGCCGAGGTGTATGCCCAGGACGACGCGCAGGCGAAGTTCGTGCGCGACTTCGTTGCGGCCTGGAACAAGGTGATGAACCTCGACCGCTTCGACGTGAAGTGATCCGGGGAAGGCGTTCCTGGGGCTGGCGCAAAGTGGTTACGCCGGCTTCCGGAACGCCGATGAATGTCCAGGCGAGGTACTCAAACCGCCTGCGCCAGGGCTTTCAGGCCCGTGGACTCCGATCACTGTCCCGACTCTCCGCCCATTCCTGCACCCGGGCTGCAACCCACGGGCCGTCATCCAGCGGAATGTCGTGGCCCGCCCGTGGATGAATCCTGATCGCACAGTTCCATGCGCGCGCAAGGGCCAGGGAACAATCCGCATGAACCAGCCCATCGTTCCGGCTGGCAAGAATCAGCAGTGCCGTTCCCGGACTTTCGTCCCCGGCACGGTATTGCGCAGCCGCGCACAGTTGGCGCCACGCATTCTTCCTCGTGACCGGGTATTCCGTGCGGAAGGCGATCCAGGAATCCAGCACGTCCGCCGCACCAACGCGTAGCCGGCTGGTCAGGGAGAGGATCCTTTCCTCCCATTCGCGCCCCGTACCCCCGAACAGCGCCAGCTTCAGCAACGGAAGGTAGTTGCGCGGGCGCAGACGCCGATAGAACGGACTGAATGGGCGCAGGCTGGTGTTGATCAGGACACAACGGGCAATCGCGCCCGGGCACGCGTGCGCCCACGCCACCGCGACCATTGCACCCAGAGACATTGCCAGCAGGTTGTAGGGGGGCTCGATGCCGAGCCGTGTCAATGTTTTTTGACAGTAGACGGCGATCTCGCGCACGTCGGTCGGGCTGGTCAAGTGATGCAGTGCGCCGTTCCCGGGAAGATCGATCGTCACGACACGCGAATCCGGCATGGTTCGGCGGAACGTGTCCACGAAGTCGCCCCAGTGGCGACTTTCCCGCGTGAGACCGCGGAGGAAGATCCAGGTCGTCATGGGCTCATCGGTACCAGTGAGCGACGGCAAGCTCGTGGTGTTTGGCGCGCGCCTCGCCCTCGGGCAGCCATAGCCGGTAGCTGCACGTCGCCCGCGACAGGAAATCCAGCAGCGACAGGTGGTGACGGAGCACGCGCTGCTGCCGGTGTGCGACCTGGGGATTGAAAATTCCGTGTCGGGAGAACAGCTGACGCGGATTCTTCTTGATCCACAACCAGGCCCCCATTTCCAGCGTCAGCGGCAGGAAGATGCGCCCGGCCTTCTCGCAGGCTTGCAGGTGCAGGAAATCCCACAGGTCGCCATGGGTCAGATATTGGCGGCTTTGCGGCTCGATGACGTACGGATGATGCGTATGCGTCTGGCGAAAGATCTCCTTCAAGGCATGGATCTCCGCGAGGTGGCGCAACGGTGTGCGGGTATGGGCATACGGAAACCAGACGCGATCGACCAGCCCGAATCCCGAATGACAGTCGAGGGCGATGCTGAAGTCCCGTGAGAGCAGTTCCTCGCCGACGGTTTCGCACAGCGCGCGACTCTCGGTTTCCATGGCGCAGTTGCGATGACCGCGATACCAGGGCAAGCGGGAACTGATCCGCTGTCCGCCGATCAGCGGCGGCACACGCTCGTGCGCTTCGAGGGGCGCGTTCCGCATCAGATCGACACCGTTCGGATTGGCGCGTGTGCCCCGCCACATGCCGCCTGGATTCACGAGGGGCATGAATACCAAGCGAACGGATTCCAGCTGTCGATGCAGGGTGGAGTCCCAGCGCAGGCGCATGACGAGGTGCCTCAGGTAGGCGATCACGACGTCGGCACCGATCCTTTCCAGCCCATGAACGCCGCCGAAGAAACCGATTGCGGGCACCGCACGATCCGGATTGCCCAATGCGATCGCATAGAGCGGGAATCGGGTGCCGCATCCTCCATCGATTTCGGCCACGACACGCGTCTCGAGGTGCCCCCTCCCCGCCTCGATGACGTTTTCCAGTTCGTTCAGCTCGAAAATCGCAGAATTCGCCACGATCGAATCGTCAACAAAGCTTGAATGGGAGCGTGGGCGGGCCGTAGGCCCGGAACCGGGCGGCATTGCCTTCCCGTCCTGATCGCGCACGCATCGTCGAGTTGAAACGAGATTGCCATGTTCCCTTGATAGGGTGAGCAGAGTCAGTCATCGCAGACACCCGGGAGCGCGAATGAGGTGGAGATTCTTCGATCTGCAACGAATCATCGACGAGATGTTCGAGGACGACTGGCTCTATCCGTGGCAGCCGGACGCCATCAGCACCGGAGCCTCGCAATGATCGCGGATACCCATTCGAACGCATGAAAGGCCTGAATTCGATGCCGGAGATGCTGTTTTGCCACTGCTGCCGCGTTCACCACCCACGCGATGAGATGGACCGCCATCTCACCCGGCACGGTTACCGCTGGCGCTGCCGGCGCTCGATCGAGGCCGCACAAGGCAGCATCGCCGAACGTGACGCGTTCGGCAGGCAGCAATCGCAAATCAATCGTGATCTTGCGCGCCAGAAAGCGAAACGGCAATTCCTGTCCATGCAGGAAAGACGATTATTGCCTTGAACCCGGCGGGCCTTGATCACGGCCCCGGAAATGTATCGCCCCGGCCAGCGACAACAAATCCATAACATCGGCCTGCTATGTAGACGGACGTGCACCTGCGCCGCAGGCTCGCACCGGAGTTCCCCCCGCTGCCCACCGATAGCCACTGGAGTATGCAATGATCGCCACCGCAGAAAAATTCGTCGATTCCGGCAAGGCCGGTCTCGACACGATGACCGCCGTGTTCAACATCGCCTTCGACACCAGCGCACGCTTGATGGCGCTGAACCTCGGCACGTCGCGCACCCTGCTGCAGGATGGAGCCAACCGTGCCACCTCGTTGCTGGATCCGCAGAAGACGGGCGAGCGCCTGACGCACGACATGGCGTTGGGCCAGTCGGTGATCGACAATGCCACCGCGTGCGTCCGTGGCACTTACGAAATCGTCAGCGAAGGACAACAGGCGATCCTGCAACTCATGGAGCCGCGAATCGCCGAATTCACCCGCGAGCTCACGACCAACATCGACAACGCAGCCCGCTCCGCGCCCGCCGGCACGGATCTCGCGCTTGCCGCCGTGATGTCCGCCCTCCAGCTCGCCAAGCGCGCCACCGGCGCCGGCGAAGCGGCCAGCGAAAGCCTGACCGAATCGCATGAGGAAACCGCAGGTCGGGCAAGGAAATCGGCCTGAAGCATCGCTCCATCCATCCGACCGTCTGAGGCGGTAGCCACCCGCACGTTTCCGGGTCAACGCTGACCGTACTCACACCGATCCCTGCGCACCCGATGGTGGTGCGCAGGGATTTTTTTTTGCCGCCGAACTCAGGCAATCGCGGCTACACGCTTAAGCCGCAGTACCGTGACGGCCGCCCTTGATCTCCCGATAAAAGCGTATAAACTGTTTTAACGATATAAACCGCCATCGGCCGGACGATGCAACCGGGACGATGAAGCGGGCGCAGGACAGGGTTGATCTCTGCAACCAGACGCAGGCGGGAAAGGAGGGTGTGACGAGGCGTCTGCAAAGGCTCCGGCGGCTTGCCGTCGCGGCCCGACCTCCCCGGCCGGCCGGCCGCGGTTCCACACACGAAGAATGCTCACGGTCATCGACGGCGACGGCGCGGGCGCGCGCCCTTCCAACCGCCACAAGAAGATCCTCGAAACCGCCCGCCACATCGAACGACATGTTCGCGCGGGGCATTTCAGCATCGGGCAAACCCTGGCGAAGGCGCTCACGCCGATAGAGCGGGCATTCGTCACCGAGCGGATGTTCCGCAACGGCTTGGGCGAAGACATCGTCGTGCGGGTACTCGCACCGTAGCGCCTGCCCGGCGTCGCCGCTAGCCGGACAGGCCGGCGACACTCGCTATTTGGCCGGGCGCCCCGTCTTGATCCGCTCCACGCCATCGAGCGCCGCGAGGAAGGCCGCATCCGGCATCGCCACCAAGGCAGCGAGCCCCGCCCGCAACAGTTCGCTCTTCTTGATTTCGCGTCCGGACTTCAGCGCGCGCTCCTTGAGTTCGCCAAGCCGGGCGTGATCCGCTGCCGGAAACGTGAAGCTGTCACGCACGAGCTTCGGTTTTCTGAGGCCGTTCCTCCTGCCTTTCCCATCCTTTGCTGCAGCGTCGTCCGCAACGGCTGCAGTCGGCGTCCGGTTCGCCGCGGCGGCTGTCGGAGCCCCGTCGACGCCCTTCCCACCCGAACGCGCGCGCGGTGCGGCCACCGGATCCGCGGGGGCGCGGCCACGTGCGCTGGAAGAACTTTTCATCAGACACCTCACTTGCAACAGTTAAAACCGTATAAACACATTATGCGGGATTGACCGCCAGAACAAGGCGAGGCCCGCTCACTGCATGTCCTACGGGGCTCTGCCGGACGAACTCGCGGTAAGCCCCCGGCAATCCCCCCGGCCGCGGCGTCATCCCCTTGTCACAGTGATTGGCTAGCGTAGCCGCGTGACGACTTATCCCAATCACGACCGTCTGGTGATCTTCGATGCCGATGGCACGACCATAGACGCCTTTCATGCGGTCGAACAAAGTTTCCTGCGCCACGGCATGGCCCTCGGCGACCTCGAACGCTTCCAGAAGCGTCGCAAGCTGTTCAAGTACCTTGGTGGCCTGCGCGAGTTTCCGAACAATCTGCGACGCCAGTTCGGCAAGCAGAACCGCAAGCGGCTCCTGTCGACGCTGACGGAGTTTTATCGTCACGAGGCGTGCCTGTACCCGGGGATCGACGCCTTGCTGCGGACGCTCTTGGCAACGCCGGACGTGCGCGTCGGCATGGTCACGCGCAACGTCACAATCGACCCGGAGGAAACGCTGGCCTGCCTCTTCCGCCGGCACGGGATCGACACGCGCGAATTCGATTTTCTCGTCTGTCTTCCCCTGCGCGAGGACAAGACGCTGCACTTCAGGCGCACGCGGGAACGCTATGCGATCAACCCGGCCCGCGCCTACGCGTGTGGCGACGAATACAGCGACTACCGGGCGGCAATCGGAGCCGCCATGTGTCCCTTCGTCGTGGCCTACGGCGCGGAAGACCGGTTGCGCCTGACGAACGCCTACAACGTCCCGGAGGAATGCATCGTGCCCTCGCCCGACGACTTCCGCCGCCGCCTGTTGCACACCCTGGACCTCCCGATACCAGGCATCCCGGAGCAAGGATGAAAACCGTAGACCTGATCTACTTCAACGCGGGTGGCGGGCATCGCGCCACAGCCGTCGCCCTCGCTGCGGTACTGCGTGAGCGCAAGCCGGAATGGCGGGTGCGCCTCGTCAATCTCTTCGAAGTCCTCGACCCGCAGGACCGATTTCGCACCATCACCGGCAGTGCTCCGGAGGACTGGTACAACAAACGCCTGGCGCGTGGATGGACCATCGGAATGGCGCAGGAGCTGAAGCTCCTGCAAACCCTGATCCGCCTCGCACACGGCCCGCTCGTCAAGCAGCTCCAGCAGCACTGGGCACGAACCGAACCCGATCTGGTCGTCTCGCTGATTCCCAATTTCAACCGTGCCCTGTTCGAAAGCCTCGCCACCGCACTACCCGGCGTGCCCTACGTGACGGTGCTGACCGATCTCGCCGACGTTCCGCCCAATTTCTGGATCGAACCCGATCAGGCCCAGCACTTCGTCTGCGGCACCCCCAAGGCCGTCGAGCAGGCGCGCGCTCTGGGACATACCGACGAGCGCATTCATGCGACGTCGGGGATGATCATCCGCCCCGATTTCTACACCGCGGCCCGGTACGATCGGCAGCGCGAGCGACGTCGCCACGGCCTCGATCCATCGCGACCGACGGGCGTCGTGCTTTTCGGGGGACATGGATCGAAAGCGATGCTGGGTATCGCCCAAAAACTCGCCGAGACGACGCAGCTGATCCTGATCTGCGGCCACAACAAGTCGCTGGCCCGTCAGCTACGTGCATTGCCGCAAGGGGCTTCCCGGCTCGTCGTCGAATTCAGTCCGGACATCCCGTACTACATGCAGCTCGCGGATTTCTTCATCGGAAAGCCCGGCCCCGGCAGCATCAGCGAAGCCGTGCAGCAAGGCTTGCCCGTCATCGTCGTGGAAAACGCCTGGACCATGCCGCAGGAGCGCTATAACGCCGAATGGGTTCGCGACAACCATCTCGGCATCGTCCATGGCAGCTTCCGCACGATCGACCGCGCAGTTGCTCAGTTGTTGGACCGGCTCGATGAATTTCGCGCGAGCGTGCGCGCCATCGACAACCGCGCCCTGTTTGAAGTACCGGAGATGCTTCACGGCATTCTTGATGAGGCGAACCGTATTCATTCGGACGAAGCACAGTCCGCGTGCCATCCACCGTTCCTCCGCACGTCGCCCTCAGCACCGATCGCTAAATCGCGCAGCGCCTCCCTCTCCGACTAGGTGTCGTGATTCAACCCGCCGACCACTGTTGCGATCAGACGGGGCTTACTCAACAAGATCAAGTCCTGAGGAGCCGTCGGCGGACAAGGACTGCGACGTCCGGCATGGTCGCGTGGTCCGTCGTGCGGCAAGGCGTGATTCACCGTGAAGCGTTCGCTCGCAACTGGGCCAGATTGGCACGCCATTGCGCGAGCGACTCTTCCTCGTATTGAAGCTGGAGCGCTGCACGTTCCACTTTCTGCAGACGTCCAAGCCTGCTGTCTGGCGGGAGCCATGGCTTCAGCCTTGCGTCGAGCTGCTCAATGTCGCGTGCGCTCAGCGTTTTGGCAGCATCGACATAGGATTGACCGGGTTTTCCGAAGTTCATGCGTACCTCCGATAGCAGTTGAGGTGCCGTGTTGGGTTCGGCCGCGTGCACGTGATGGTCGCCCGCGAATGTGACAGGAAAATCAACATCGGCCCGGCACGTTACCCAATCCGGGGCGGCTACCGCGGCAGCGGCATCCACACTCGATCGCCGGCTATGTCAGCGCATTGCACAACTCGCCCAGACTCGACAACTCCAGGTCGGGCCGCTCTTCGTGCGGCCACATCACCTGCGTCCGGTTGAGCCAGGCAGCCTGCATCCCGGAATTGCGCGCGCCCAGGACATCCAGCAGCGCGTCGTCGCCCACGTGCAGCACCTCTTGCGCCTGCACTCCCACTGCCTGGGCGGCGGCATGGAAGATCCGGGGATCGGGCTTGGACAGCCCGACCTTGATCGCGGTAACGCTGGCGACGAAGAATGATTCCAGCCCGATGCGTGCAAGCTCGGCGTTTCCGTTGGTGAGACTCACCAGCGGATAGCGCGCGGCCAGGAACTCGAGCGCGGGGAGCGCATCGGGAAAGAGGGTCACGTTGTGGCGCTCGGCGAAGAAGAGCTCGAAGGCGGGCTCCGCCAGTCCAGGGTCATCCCCCGCGCTGCAAAGTGCGACGCGGATCGACTCGCGGCGCAATGCGGCGAGGTCATGCGCGAGGTCCGGCCGCTGCAACTCCACGGCGTTGCGGATCTCGCGCAACGCCTGGGGAGTGGCGAACCGCACCGCCGTCATCGGCGCATTGAGCGCGAGCCATTCATGGAGCACCGTCTCCGCGCGCTCGATGGTGGGCCAGATGGGCCACAGGGTGTCATCCAGATCGAGCGAAATGGCCCGGATTGTTCTCAGGTTCAACATGCGGACGAGCTTACCTCATGTAGCCGACCCGGCCAGCGTTCGTGCATGCGCAAGCAGCCCCGTGTCCTGATCAGGCGGACGACGTCAGTGTTACCGCAGCTTCGCCGCGTTTCATTTCCGGATACTGACTATTCAAGCTTCCGGTCTTCGCGCTTGGCTGCCGCCATTGCCTCCGGCTCCAGCGCTTCGGCTTGGCAATTGAAACGGATGAATACCCCCCAGCCGGCAAGGAGAAGCCCTACGGCAGCAACAATGCCCGCCGCGTACAGCAGATGCGCCGGATCCTCGTTTGCGCCCTTGAACGTCGCAACGAGTCCTTCGATTGCGAGTGCGACGACCACCACCACCATGAATCGCGACAAGAACCGCCGTACGCGTGTCGGTCCGCTGATATGGGCGTCACGAATGACTTCCTCCTCGGTAATGGTCTGCGCGATCTGAAGCGCCACGACCGCCGCAGCCAACAAACCTACCGCTTCGATGACCCCTTGCGCCGCGACCCGGTCCAGCCCCGTGGCGACGGCCGTACCGCCGGTATGGGCAGCAATCACAATGAGCACAAGCGCGGCGCAGGCGAATAGCAGCGCCATCAGCCCGTGAATGATCGAGAACACGCGTATGAGCGTTTTCAAGGGCACATCCTCCCGCAGAGACGACGGGGCGCCAGACCGTCACCCGCCAGCGATTGATTCGAAGGTGCGGCGGTACGTCGGAAGCCGGGGTCCACCGATCGCCATGGCACGTTCCGCAGCGTCCCGCGCCGCCTGCGCCTGGCCCCGCTCGTGAAGAATCTGCGCGAGGTTGTTCCAGGCATCGCCGGAGTCCGGGTGATCGGCAGCTGCCCGGCGGAAGGCCGACTCGGCCGACTCGATGTCGCCGCGGCCGTATGCGATGTTGCCGAGCCCCATGCGGGCGACGAGATTGTGCGGCCACCGCCCGAGTGCGGTGCGGTAGGCACCCTCGGCGGCAGCCGGTGCGACCCGCTCCAGCGCCACGGCCGCGTTCACATAACCGGCTTCGGCAGCCGTGGCGGGCAGCCGGTCCGGCGGCAGCGCGACGAACGCCCACCGCCCGGATTTCGCCCAAGTGCGGTCGAAGGCGTCGATATCCATGACGAGGCGCTGCTCACGTCCAGAGCGCAGCACCACCTCGCGGCTGCGCAGGTCGTAGCCCACCACCACCGCGTAATGCCACTGAGGCGCCCAATCAAGGCGGAGGTTCTGCAACACCACCACCGGATGGCCCGCGGCCACCTCTTTCAGGAGCGCCTGCGGTTCCGCGGCGAGAGGATAGGCCACCGCGCCGGAGCGGCGCGCCGCGGCCAGCATTTCGGGTTGCAGGCTTCCTTGGCGGGCAGGAATGTAGACCTCGCGCACGAGATCCACGGGCGCCCGCCGGATACCGGCACTCCCCAAGGCCGTAGCCAGCGCGGCGGGGCCGCACTGGTACTCCTCCTGCGGATGGAACGGTGCATCCGTCCTTTCGGCCCACGCCGGGAAGGGGTCGCCCGGCGGGTTGCCCCAGTCTCCCGGCGGAAGGCTCGCGCAGGCGGCCAGCAGCAGGGCTGCGGCAACGCTCAGGCAAGATGCGGGAAGTTTCACATCAGAGCGCAATCACCACGAGAATCGCGACGAGGACGATGAGGATCCACTCCATCGTCGTGATGTTGCCCCCTGCCGGCATCGAGTCGATGCGTTGCGCGAGGGCGTGGATTTCCTGCTGGTCCAGGGCGGCCACCCGGTCGGCGGCTGCGATTCCGTCCACGCCCATGGCCAGGAGCCGCTCCTTGACAGTGGCCTGTTCAAGGAAGTGCTGAACCTTGGCGCGATCGGCCTCGGCGGACGCTTGGCTGGCGACGTCGGGAGTGGATACCAACTCGGCGCGCAGGACCGGCGGATGGAAGCCGACAGCAAGCGCGAGCAGCGCGATCGGAACGATGCGGGCGGAAGTCTTCTTCATGATCTTCTCCTTCTCCAGGCTGGACAAGTGCCGGTTTGACACCCTTGGCCGGTGAAGATTGCAGGGGAATTGTCATAAAACCTTTCAGAACCTGCCCGCGTCGCCCCCGACCGCGGAGCACCCGCACACTGTGGGTGTCGGCCGTGCGACCGAAACCGGCAAGGGATTCCGGCCGCACGAGCGGCGCAAACTCGTGTTACGCGATCAGCGTGCAGCCAGCTTGGCGGCGATCTGGGCGACGTGCTTGCCCTGGAAGCGGGCGATCGCCAGTTCGTTCTCGCTCGGCTGGCGCGAACCGTCGCCCGCGGCCAGCGTCGTCGCGCCGTAGGGGCTGCCGCCGGTTATCTCGTCCATGTTCATCTGCCGCGTTTCCGAATACGGGCAACCGACGATCACCATGCCCTGGTGCAGCAGCGTGGTATGGAAGCTGGTGATGGTGGTTTCCTGCCCGCCATGCTGCGTGGCGGTGCTGGCGAATACGCTGCCGACCTTGCCGATCAGCGCCCCTGACATCCACAGCCCCCCGGTCTGATCGAGGAAATTGCGCATTTGTGAGGCCATGTTGCCGAAGCGCGTGGGCGTACCGAAGATGATTGCGTCGTAGTCCGGGAGTTCGGCGACCGTGGCGATCGGCGCAGCCTGATCGACTTTCATGCCCGACTTGCGCGCGATCTCTTCCGGAACCAGCTCCGGAACCCGCTTGATAATCACTTCGGCGCCCGCGTCGCGCACGCCTTCGGCAATCGCGGCGGCCATCTTTTCGATATGCCCGTAGGATGAATAGTACAGAACGAGAACCTTGGCCATGACAACTCCTCATCTATCGATCGGGAACGTTCAACTGCCTGTTACAGCGTCGTGATGCATCATCCGGGCGTCTCGTCGATGTCATGCCGGCGGGTCGGAAAAGACCGTGCCTGCAACACGCAGTCCGATGCACTGGAAATTGTCTCGACCCGGCGCCCGCCGAGTGTCGATTCAGTGTAGCAATGCGAAATCGAATGCGCCCATCTCCATATATAAGGACGCACGGATATGGAAGCTTTCGTCGTGAAACGACGAAATGGGGAAATAATGGTGCGCGTGTATCGCGTCGGAACCAGCACAAAGGAATACGGTTCCGGATGCTGTGTTGTACGATACTTGCGATCCGGCCGGCGCGGCTATCGCGACCCTGCCGGCGACCCTGCCGTCACCCGATACGAGGAATCAAAATGACCATCATCGTCGCCTATGCCCCTCGCCCCGAAGGCCGCGCCGCACTCGAGAAAGGTATCGAGCTTGCGGGCCGTTTCCAGGAACGCCTCGTCGTCGTCAATGCCGGCCCCGGTGGGACGGCGAACGATCCGTCGCTCGCCGACTCAGCGGACGCCGAGGACATCGAGAAGCTGCTCGCTTCGTCCGGCGTGGAGGCGGAGTTCAAGCAGTTCGTGCGCGGCAATGGCCCAGTCGAGGAAATCGAGGATCTGGCCGAAAAGCTCCAAGCGTCGCTCGTCATCATCGGCCTGCGCAGGCGCTCGCCGGTCGGCAAGCTGTTCCTCGGCAGCACCGCGCAGGATCTCTTGCTGAAAGTGGCCTGCCCGGTACTCGCGGTCAAGGCAGGCTGACGCGCGGGTACCGCGCCTTCACGCGCGACGGGGGACGCTCCTCGCCCCCGTTTCTCGCATTCGGCGCGGGCGCTTCCGCGCGATCCGGTTCGCACCTACACAGATGGATCGCTCGCCGTTCCGGTCATGTCGCGGATCTCCTGCTCACTGAGGACGTAGTCCGGACTGTCCGTCAGGCGCGCGAGCGCGAAGTCGATGAACTTGCGCACCCGCGCCGGTTGCGCACGCCGGCTTCCGTAGAAGAGATGGACGCTCATGTGGTCGGTCAAGTGCTGCGTGAGCACCGGCACAAGACGGCCGGCACGCAGATGCGGCACGGCGGAAAAACCCGCAAGCTGGCCGACCACCAGCCCGTCGAGCACCGCCTGCAGTTCGGTCTCCGCATCGTTGGTCGACAAGGCCGGCGGAAAATCGCGCTGGACCACTTCGTTGCCGATTTTCAGGAACCACGGATAGACCCGGCCAGTCGCCGCATGGCGAAACACGCTGCAGCGATGGACCGATAGTTCGTCCAGGCTCTTCGGAATCCCGTAGCGCTCGAGATAGGCCAGGGCGGCGCAGATAATCAGCGGCACCACGAAGAGCTTGCGTGCGATCAAGCCCTCCTCCGGCGGCGAGCCGATCCGAAAGCCCACGTCCGCCCGCTCCTGCACCCAGTTCGCGATCTGGTCGTCCAGATGGAGGTCGGGCTGCACGTCGGGATGTTCCTGGCAGAAGGCGTTGATCACCGGCCACAGCAGCGACGCGAAACTCGATCGCGGTGCGATGATGCGCAAGGGCCCGGCGATCTCATCCTTGGCAACCGTTACCCGCCGCAGCGCGCGTTCGAGCATCGCCATCGCGGGCTGGGCCGATTCCAGAAATTGTTGCCCCTCCTCGGTCAGCGCGATGTGCCGAGTCGTCCGGTGCAGCAGACGCACGCCGAGGTGCTGCTCGAGCTGCGCCACGGCCTGGCTGGCGGCCTGCGGACTCACGCCCAACGCCGCGGCAGCCTTGCGCAGGCTACCCAGCTCCACGGCCTTCGTGAAGGTGCTGATGGCACGCATCTCGTTGATCGGCATCGGACCTCTCCAGCGTGTTAGCAGAAACGGGGGCGACGGGAGATTAGCAAGTTTTACTTGCTAGTGGTTCAAGATGTTGCTCGCTATTCGATGAACAATCCAGGTCATAAGATTCACGGCACGCAAAAAGGAAATTCCGACTCACGCCCGTCCCCGCTTTGGCCTCCGTGGATACCCGTGCCGCCTCGCCCAACATCCGACTGATGCAGGATCGAACCACCATGATCACTCTCGATATCAACGGCCGTGAGCACACGCTCGACGTCGCCCCCGACACGCCCTTGCTGTGGGCACTGCGGGATACGCTGGGCCTCACCGGCACCAAGTTCGGCTGCGGGGCTGCCCTGTGCGGCGCCTGCACGGTGCACCTCGACGGGCAGGCTGTCCGCTCGTGCGTCACGCCGATCTCCGCCGCGGCAGGCGCGAAGATCACCACCATCGAAGCGGCCACCGACGGCAGCGACCGCATCGGTGCCGCCGTGCGCGACGCCTGGGTCAAGCACGACGTGGCCCAGTGCGGCTACTGCCAGAGCGGGCAGATCATGAGCGCCGCCGCGTTCCTGAAGTCGCTGCCCAAGGGCAAGCAGCCCACGCCCGAAGAAATCGACACAGCGATGGCGGGCAACCTCTGTCGCTGCGGCACCTACGCCCGCATCCGCGCCGCCATCGCCGACGCGGCCCGCACGATCGCCTGACCGAGACCGACATGCTGCCTGACATCTTCCCCGACCCACTGCCGCCCGCCTTGCGCGACCTGCTGGAACGCGACGCCCCCGCACCCGCCGCGATGTCCCGCCGCAGCTTCCTGAAGCTCACCGGCCTCGGCGGCCTGGCGCTGGGCGCCTTTCCGCTGATGGCCGCGGCGCAAGGCGTCGCCGGCGAGTCCCCGGCGCTCAAGCCGACGCAGCAGCCGTCCGCCTTCCTGCACATCGACGCCGACGGGGTGGTGACCGTGGCGATCAACCGCCTCGAATTCGGTCAGGGCGTGCAGACCGCGCTGCCTATGATCCTGGCGGAAGAGCTGGACGCGGATTGGACCAAGGTGCGGACGCGCTTTGGCGACAATTCCCCCGCCTATGCCGATCCGGCCTACGGCATGCACCTCACCGGCGGCTCTAACTCGGTCAAGAACAGCTTCGTCCAGTACCGCGAGCTCGGCGCCCGCGCCCGTGCGATGCTCCTTTCCGCCGCCGCGGCGCGCTGGAACGTCGACGTGGCGGCGCTGCGCACCGAATCGGGCAAGGTGCTCGGCCCGGGCGGACGCAGCTTGGGTTACGGCGAGCTGGCCGAAGCCGCGATGGCGCAGCCCGTCCCTGCACGCATCGCCCTCAAGGACCCGAAGAATTTCCGCCTCATCGGACGGGCGACCGCACGCCTCGACGGCGACGCGAAGAGCAGCGGCCGGCAGGATTTCGGCATCGACGTGCACCTGCCGGGCCAGCTCACCGCGGTGATCGCACACCCCTCGGTGTTCGGGGCAAGGCTGCGCACCGTGGACGACAAGGCTGCGCGCCGCATCAAAGGCGTGCAGGCGGTACTGCGCGTCCCGCTCGAACGCGGGGGTGAAGGCGTCGCGGTGCTGGCCGAAGGCTACTGGCCGGCGAAGCAGGGCCGCGAGGCGCTGACGCTGGAGTGGGACACGGCCGGCGTCGAACGCGTCGACAGCGCGCGCCAGTTGGCACAATACCGCGAGCTCGCCGCGCAATCCGGCCCGCGCCACTTCGATGCGGACATGACGCCGCTCGACAGCGCGCCGCACCGGATCGACGCGGAGTTCGTCTTTCCTTACCTCGCACACGCGCCGATGGAGCCGCTCAACTGCACCGTGCGGATCGGCGCGGACAGGGCCGAGCTGTGGGTCGGCACCCAGTTTCCCGGCATCGACGGACAGGCCGCGGCGCGTGTGTTCGGGCTGAAGCCCGAGCAGGTCAAGGTGCATGTGCAGATGGCCGGCGGCGGATTCGGCCGGCGCGCGGTCGGCACGAGCGACTACGTGGTCGAGGCCTGCGAAATCGCGAAGGGGGCCCGTGCGGCAGGATTCGATGTGCCCGTGCGCATGGTATGGAGCCGCGAGGACGACATCCGCGGCGGTTATTACCGTCCCATGCATCTGCACCGCGCACGGATCGGATTCGACGGGCGTGGCCGCGTCCTCGCCTGGGATCATGTCTTGGTCGGCCAGTCGATCGCGGTGGGCACCCCATTCGAGGGCGGCATGATCAAGAACGGCGTCGACCGCACCGCGGTGGAAGGCATGCGCGAACCCTATCCGCTGCCGATGCGCCTCACGGTCCACCATCCGAAGCTCAACGTACCGGTGTTGTGGTGGCGCAGCGTCGGCTCCACCCACACCGCCTTCGTGATGGAGACGCTGCTCGACGAGATCACACGTGCGACGCAGCAGGATCCGGTCGCCTATCGCATGGCGCTCTTCGGCGACCAGCACCCGCGCCACCGTACGGCCCTGCAGCTTGCGGTGGACAAGAGCGGTTACGGCAAGCGGCGCCTGCCCGAAGGCCGCGCCTGGGGCGTGGCGGTGCACGAGTCCTTCAGCTCGGTGGTCGCTTACGTGGTCGAAGCCTCGCTGCAGCAGGGCCGGCCGGTGCTCCACCGCGTGACCGCCGGCGTACACTGCAATCTCGCGGTGAACCCGCGCGGGGTGGAAGCTCAGGTGCAGGGGGCGGCCATGATGGCGCTGTCGATGTGTCTGCCGGGGGCGGCGATCACGTTCAAGGATGGCGAAGTCGAGCAACGCAACTTCGACGGTTTCACGGTCGCACGCATCACCGACGCGCCCGAGTTCGACGTGCACATCGTGCCCAGCGCCGAGCCGCCCACCGGCATGGGGGAGCCCGGCCTGCCGCCCCTGGCACCGGCCTTCGCCAACGCGATCGCGCAGCTCACGGGAACGCCGATTCGCGAACTGCCCTTCAAGCTCGCCTGAACGGGAAACACGATGGAAGATCTCGACACCCTGGTTCTGCGCACCGCATGCAACTGGCAGGCAGACGGCCTGCCGGTCGTGCGGGTCACCGTCGCCCGCACCTGGGGTTCCTCGCCGCGTCCGCCCGGCTCGCTGATGGCCATCAACGCCAACGGCGCGACGGTGGGCTCCGTGTCGGGTGGCTGCATCGAGGACGACCTGATCGAGCGCATCCGCACCGGCGGCATCCACGCGGCCTGCCCTGACCTCGCACCGACCGTGCAACGCTACGGCATCTCGGCCGACGAGGCGCACCGCTTCGGACTGCCTTGCGGCGGCACCATCGAGTTGGTGCTGGAGCCGGTGTCACCGCACAGCCGGCTGGACGAACTGCTGGCGGCGTGCGAGCAGCGCCGCAGCGTCGAACGCATCCTCGATCTCGCCACTGGCCACGTCGAGTTGCGCGACGGGCGCCGCGATGGCGTGCCGCATCTGGACGAACGGCATCTCACGACCTACCTCGGGCCGCAGTTCCGCATCATCGTCATCGGCGCCGGCGACCTGTCGCGTTTCCTGTGCCAGATCGCGCTCGGGCTGGGCTTCGAGGTGATCGTCTGCGATCCCCGCATCGAGCGCCACGCGGCCTGGTCCCTGCCAAGCGTCGAGATCAGCCGCGAGATGCCGGACGACCTGATCCTGCGCCTCAAGCCCGACGCGCGCACCGCCGTGGTGGCGCTGACGCACGACCCGAAGCTCGACGACCTCGCCCTGATCGATGCGCTGCGGTCCGACGCCTTCTATGTCGGCGCCATCGGCTCGCGACGGAACACGGCATTGCGGCGCGAGCGGCTGGGCACCCATTTCGGCCTGACCGAGGCGGAACTGGCGTCCCTGCACGGCCCGGCGGGACTCTACATCGGTAGCAAGACCCCAGCCGAAATCGCGTTGTCGATCATGGCGGAAGTGGTCGCGGTGAAGAACGGCGTGGCGCTGCTGGCGCAGGCCCGCGTCGATACGGGCAAGTCCGGGCAATCGACGCCGCTGAAAACGGGATGCGGGGTGTGATCGGACGACGAGACGAATCGGAAACCCGTCGTTCCACCGCAGACCGGACCTAGCGCTGAAAACAGGTCTCCGTTCCGAAGTTTCCGCCCTTGAACTCGGGCTCGTAGTAGTACTTCGTGAAGGTCCACTTGCCGTTCTTGCCCTTCGCGAACGACGCGATTCCGGTACCGTAATCCTTGGGCGCCGGGTCGGTGTTGGCGAAGTAGATGCCCATCTCCCGGCCCTTCGCCGCGGCCTGACCGGGGTACTCGCCGTATCCGGACACCTCGAGCTTGAAGCGATAGGCCCCGTATTCGCCGTGGCTCTGGGACGGCACCAGTTCCAGCGTCACGACGCCGTTGTACGGGCCTTCGTGGCTGTCCATGCCGCGGCAGTCATAGACACCGCTGTAATCCACCCCCTTGAACGGCACGGGCGCCATGCGCATCGAGGCGGGCTTCGCGGCGGACGTCGTCTGCGCCAGCGCGGGAACCAAGAACAGCATGAGCACGAGAAATGCGGACGACGGAATTTTCATTGGAGCACGGTGTCGATGAAGGTTCGATATTCTAAATGCGAAGCACTGCAGGATTTCTGCGTCTGAGCTGAAGGTATGAGGACATCCGGATGAACGACAAGACCTACACACCGCCGAAGGTGTGGAAATGGGACGCGCCCAGCGGCGGCAAGTTCGCCCACATCAACCGCCCGATCGCCGGCCCCACGCACGACAAGTCGCTTCCGGTCGGCAAGCACCCGCTGCAGCTGTATTCGCTGGCGACGCCGAATGGGGTGAAGGTCACGATCATGCTCGAGGAGCTGCGCGAACACGGCATTGCCGGGGCCGAGTACGACGCCCATCTGATCCGCATCACCGAGGGCGACCAGTTCGGCAGCGGCTTCGTCGCGGTGAATCCCAACTCCAAGATCCCCGCCCTGCTCGACCGCAGCGTCACCCCGCCGATCCGCGTATTCGAATCCGGCTCCATCCTGCTGTACCTCGCGGAGAAATTCGACGCCTTCCTGCCCAAGGGCCTGGCCGCGCGCACCGAGTGCCTGTCGTGGCTGTTCTGGCAGATGGGCAGCGCGCCCCTCCTCGGTGGCGGCTTCGGCCATTTCTACGCCTATGCGCCGGAAAAATACGAGTACCCGATCAACCGCTATGCGATGGAGGCGAAACGCCAGCTCGACGTACTGAACCGCCAGCTGGCCGAACGGCGCTACATCGCCGGCGACGACTACACGATCGCCGACATCGCGATCTGGCCGTGGTACGGCGGGTTGGTGCTGAATCAGGTGTATGAGGCGGCCGAGTTCCTCGACGCAAGCACCTACACGCATGTCCTGCGCTGGGCACGGGAGATTGCCCAACGGCCGGCCGTGCAGCGCGGCCGCAAGGTCAATCGCACGTGGGGCGAACCGGGCGAGCAGCTCCACGAGCGGCACGACGCGAGCGACTTCGACGACCGGACGCAGGAAAAACTCGCGCCGGGGCAGGACGACTAAGCGACGTCACCTCAGGCCCCGGCGTCGGTCGCTTGCGTGTTGTTGCGCGTCTTGCGCACCGGCACCGCCTTGGGATCGCAGGTGATCGGGCGGTAGATCTCGACCCGGTCGCCGTCCTTGAGGGTGGCGTCCAGCTTGACGACCCGCGCGTAGACGCCGACTTTCTGAACCGCGAGGTCGATGTGCGGGAACAATCCGAGAATGCCCGAACGCTCGATCGCAGCCTTCACGTTGCTGCCTTCGGGCAGTTCGAGCTTAAGCGCTACCTGCTGCCCCGGTTCGGAATAAGCGACCACGATCTGCATCGACGACCTCCTTCAGCTTGCCGCCACGGGCACGGACGCCGCCGCGTCCGCACGCCGCCGGCCCTCGAACACGCGCTTCGCCGCCAGCAACAGCCCGAGCACGGCGAAGCCTCCGGGCGGCAGGATCATCAGCAAGGCGCCCTCGTAGGCCGGCACGCGCATTTCGAGGAACGCAAAACTCGGGCCGAGCAACAAGCTCGCCTGCGCGAACAGCGTCCCGGCGCCGAACAGCTCGCGGATCAGGCCGATCACGGTCAGCGCCAGCGTGAAGCCGAGCCCGGTCGCCAGCCCGTCGACCGCGGAGGCCGCGACGCCATTCTTGCTCGCAAAGGCTTCCGCACGCCCGAGGATCGCGCAATTCACCACGATCAGCGCGATGAAGAGCCCCAGCACCTTGTACAACTCGTGCGCCCACGCATTCAGCGCGAGATCGACGATCGTCACCAGCGTCGCGATCAGCACGACGAAGACGGGGATGCGGACCTGGGTGCTGACCACGTCGCGGATGAGCGATACGAGGATGTTCGACACGACCAACACCGCGGTCGTCGCCAGGCCCATCGCGAGCGCGTTGGTGCCGGAGGTCGTCACCGCCATGGTCGGGCACAGCGCGAGCATCTGCGAGAACACGACATTGTTCCCCCACAGCCCCTCGCGCAGGATGCGTGCGTGGCTCATGTGCGACCTCCCAGGATTTCGGCGCGCTGCGCCGAGAAGAACTCCAGCCCGGAGCGGACCGCCTTCACCACCGCACGCGGCGTGATCGTCGCCCCCGCGAAGGCGTCGAACACGCCGCCGTCTTTCTTCACGGCCCATTGCGCCGGCGCCGGTTCGGCGAGCGACTTGCCGGCGAAGCCGTCGATCCACGGCGACTTCGCGCGTTCGATCTTGTCGCCCAGCCCGGGCGTCTCGGCGTGTTTCAGGACGCGCACGCCGAGGACGCGGCCGTCCGCGTCGACGGCCATCAGCAGCGCCACCTCGCCGGCGTAGCCGCGCTCCGCCATGCGGAAGACGGCGCCAACGGCAGCGCCCGCGCGACGGGCGACGTGCACCTTCACCGCCCCGCGCGCGCCGTCGACCTCCACCACATCCGCCAACAGGTCGTTGTCGGCAAACCCTTCGGGCATGACCTGCGCGAGGGTGTTACGCAGATCAGTCGCTTCGGCGGCGGCAATGGGGGCCTTCGTCGCACCATGTGCCCACGTCAGCGCAGCGCCCGCCAACAGCGCCGCAACGGCGAGCAGGACGGGCTGGTAGCCGAGCCGTTCCCGGATAGCGGCGATGCCCTTCGGCGTCTCACGAACATTCATTCGGCACTCCCTTGCGTCGCCCGGATCGGCGCACCGCGCCGCGTCCGCCCCATGATCCGGGGACGGCAATAGCGGTCGATGACCGGCGTCAGCGCATTGAACAGCAGCACCGCGAAAGCGATCCCTTCGGGATAGCCGCCCCAGCTGCGGATGATCCAGGTCAGCAGGCCGATACCGAGTCCGTAGAGCAGTTGCCCGGACGCCGTATTGGGCGAGGTGACGTAGTCGGTCGCGATGAAGAACGCCCCCAGCACGACCGCGCCGGAGGCGAGATGCGTCGTCGCAGAAAGGTAGTGGCCGGGGTCGATCGCGTGCGCCACCGCGGCAGGCAGCGCGAGGCCCGCAAAGACGCCGACCGGGATGTGCCAGCGGATCACGCCGCGCGCCAGCAGGTAGAGTCCGCCCAAAAGCAGCAGCACTGCACCGGTCTCGCCGAGGCTGCCCGCGCGGACACCGTTCCACGCCGCAAGCGTGCCACCGGCCGCATCGAGCATCTGCGCGAGGTCGATGCCGCGCGACAGCTCGGTCTTGGCATGGCCGAGGAGCGAGGCCGAGGTCACCGCATCGGGCACCGGCAGCGCCCCGAGCGTGATGCGCAGGCCTTCCATGAAACCGGGCGCACCTGCCGACCCGAGCGGCAGCGGCGCCACCCAGTGGGTCATCGCCACCGGGAAGGACACCAGCAGCGCAACGCGCGCCACCATCGCCGGATTGAACAGGTTCTGCCCGAGCCCGCCGTATACCTGCTTACCGATAGCGATCGCGATGACGCCCCCGAGCGCACCGATCCAGCCCGGCGCCCACGGCGGCAGGGAGAGCGCGAGCAGCCAGCCCGTGAGCAGCGCCGAACCGTCCCACAGCCGGCTCTCGCAGCCACGCAGCCGCTGGCAAAAGACTTCCGTGAGCAGGCACGCCCCGACCGTGATCACAAACAGATGCACCGCCGGCCAGCCGAAGAGCCAGAACCCGAACAGGGTCGCCGGCAGCAGGGCCAACTGCACGCTGCGCATCGTGCGCCCGACGTCCGTCCCCACATGGGCATGAGGAGCCGGCGCCGGTGCCGGCATGAATTGATCGTGACCGCTCACGCGCAGACTCCTGATTCCTGGTTCGCGTCCTCGACCGCCTTCTCCGCGACCGCTACCGGCTGCTTCGCGGTCGCTGCGGCTGCCACGGACGCGGCCGCGCGCCGCGCAAGCGCCTCGGCCTTGTCGCGTTCATCGCGCTCGAGCCGCTCGGTTTTCGCCCGCGTGAGCGTGCGGATC
This sequence comes from Azoarcus sp. CIB, assembly GCF_001190925.1. Lineage (NCBI taxonomy): Bacteria > Pseudomonadati > Pseudomonadota > Betaproteobacteria > Rhodocyclales > Zoogloeaceae > Azoarcus > Azoarcus sp. CIB. The sequence continues at coordinate 1,376,381 of NZ_CP011072.1, read as the reverse complement.
GTTTCATTGCGCTGCGTTCCACGTGCCCGCGCAGCGAGTTCACCCTTCGCATGGTGGAAGTACTGCACGAGCGGGATGCGCGACGGACACACGTAGGCGCAGCATCCGCAGGCGATGCAATCCGCGAGGCCGAAACGCGCGGCGGCATCGACCTCGCCGGCACGGACCCGCGCGGCGATCTCCAGCGGCAGCAGACCGACCGGGCACGCTCGCATGCAATCGCCGCAGCGGATGCATGGACCGCCGTCGCCCTCGCCGACCTCCGCCGCGTCGAGCACCAGAATTCCCCCCGTGCCCTTGATTACCGGGACTTCCAGCGTCGCCACCTGCATGCCGGTCATCGGACCACCGAGGAGCAGGCGCGCCGGGCCGCCGTGATCGGCACGCATGCCGCCGCAGAACGCGAGCACCTCCCCGGCGAGCGTGCCGATCGGCACTTCGACGTTCCCCGGCTCGCGCACGCAGGCGCCATTCACGGTGACGAGGCGCGACACCAGCGGACGCCCGAACCGGACGGCATTCCGCACCGCCACCGCGGTGCCGACGTTATGCACGACGACACCGATATCGGACGGACGCCCTTCGGCGGGCACCTCGCGACCGGTCAGGACCAGGATGAGATGCTTTTCCGAACCCATCGGATAGCGCGTCGGGATCACCTCGACGCGGATGCGCGCGTGCCCGGCAACGGCCGCCCGCATCGCGGCGATCGCCTCCGGCTTGTTGTCCTCGATACCGATGCGCGCCTCGCGGGCGCCCGTCGCGTGCAGCATGATCGCGATGCCATCGACGGCCTCTGCCGCGCGGTCGCGCATCAGGCGGTCGTCGCAGGACAGGAAGGGCTCGCATTCGCTCGCGTTGATGATCAGCAGTTCGACGCGCGCGCCGAGTCCGCCCGAAAGCTTCACGGCCGACGGAAACGCAGCCCCGCCGAGTCCGACCACGCCCGCGCGCGCCACGCGCCGGCCGATCTCCGCCGGGTCGAGCGCGAACGGATCGTCGCAGCCCTCCAGCTCGCACCATTCGTCGCGCCCGTCGCTCTCGATCGTGATCCCCCGCACCGGCAATCCGGACGGATGCGGCGCGACGATGTCGCCGATCGCGATCACGCGCCCGGAGGTCGGCGCATGGATCGCCGCCGACACCGCGCCCTGCGGCTCGCCGATGCACTCGCCCTTCCTGACGCGATCGCCCACGGCGACGACGGCGCGCGCCGGACTGCCGATGTGCTGCACCAGGGGCACGTACACACGGGCCGGGGGCGGCATCACCCGCAACGGCGCGTCCGCGGCCGGGCGCTTATGGTCATCCGGATGCACGCCGCCACTGAAACGCGCCGTGCGCAGGAATCGATCGAGAATACCCATGTCCTGCTCCCCCTCAGCCCTGCAACGCCGGTTTCGGCCAGAACCACTGCTGCAGCGTGATCGGCAGCGGCTGCATCACCATCGCCTCGGTCGGGCATTGATCGATGCATTGCGCGCAGCCGCTGCAGGAATCGCGCATCACGTTGTGAATCTGCTTTGGCCCGCCCAGGATCGCGTCGGTCGGACACGCGCGGATGCAGCGCGTGCAGCCGATGCAGATCGATTCATCGATGTCGGCAACCAGCGGCCCCGGATCCTCCGCTCCGCCGAGTTCGACGCTCACGCCCAGGCGCTGCGCGATCGTCACCGCGAGCGAACGCCCGCCGGGGGGGCAGCATGCCGGGGACGCCTGGCCCGCCGCGATCGCCGCTGCGGCCCCGGCGCAGCCGGGAAAGCCGCACTGGCCGCAGTTCGAGCCGGGCATCAGCGCCTCGATCTCCTCGACGAGCGGATTGCCCTCCACATGGAAGAAGCGGTTGGCGACACCGAGCACGGCGCCCAGCACAGCGCCGAGGATCGTGAGACTGAGGATGGCGGCAAGCATGATGTGATCTCCTCAGGCAGGGATGAGACCGGAAAAGCCCATGAACGCGAGGCTCAACAGGCTGATCGTGATGAAGGCCGCGGGTGCGCCCGAGAACGCAGCGGGCACGCCGGCCAGAGCCAGGCGTTCGCGCAGCCCCGCGAAGATGAGCAGGACGAGCGTGAAGCCGAGCGCCGAGCCGAAGCCGAACAGCACGCTCTTCAGGAAGCCGTAACCCTGTTGCACGTTCAGCAGCGCCACGCCCAGCACGGCGCAGTTCGTCGTGATCAGCGGCAGGTAGATGCCCAGGCTCTCGTACAGTGCAGGACTCGTCTTGCGGATCGCCATTTCGGTGAATTGCACCGCGGCGGCGATGACGAGGATGAAGCTCAGGATGCGCAGGAAGCCGAGGTCGAACGGCGCCAGCAGCCAGTGTTCGAGCATCCAGCTCGCCGCAGCGGCAAGCGTGATCACGAAGGTGGTCGCGAGCCCCATCCCGAGGGCGGCATCGACGCTCTTCGACACCCCCATCGTCGGACACAGGCCGAGAAACTTCACGAGGACCACGTTGTTGATGAGCGCGGTCGACAGGAGCAGCAACAGATATTCGTTCATGCCGCACGCTCCTGGTTGCCGGTGCTGCCCGAAAGCGCGCTCGCGTGGCGCAGCACCCGCGGCCCCTCCGCCGCCCGCGCACCGGCCCACCGCGCTAGCGCGAGGCCCGCAGCCAGGCCGCCCGCCATCGCCACGGCGGTCATCGACTCGCCGGCGCCCGCCATTTCCGCCAGGAGTGCGGCACCGAGCATCACCGCCAGCGGCAGCGCGTAAGCCGTCAGCGCCGCCCGCGCGAGCGCGTCGTCGCGCAAACCGACGACGATCCTGTCACCGACGGCGAGCCGGTCGGCCGGACGGGGACGCAGCGCGCCGCCAGCCGCCCCGCCCGGCCGCCCCCTGCCGCGCGAGCAAGTGTCGCAGCACCACACAGCGAAGCCGATGCACACGCGCCGCAACCGCTGCGGTGCTCCGGCTGAAGCCAGGCGACCTGCCCTTCGATGGCGACCACACGCGCCTCGGCTTCGACAAGTCGAAGTCCCCGGTCGTCGTATTCCGCAGGAGAGCGATAACCCTGGCTCATTGGTTGATATCCAACAGTTGATTTGCAAAACGATACAGTTTCCTCCTGACCTTCGTCAATACTGTCACATGATAAAACTGCAAGTCGGCGAGCACGACGCAGACGGGATCGCTCACCGCCCCGCCCGCGCTGTGGCAACGCAGCTTGACCCGCTGCCGAGCGCCATCTATCAATAGTGAGTTCCCGTGGCGAAGGAACGTGGCGAGCGCAATTCGTCCCATTCAAGACGGAGATGGCCGCATGGTAAGCAGACGCCGCTTCATTCTCGGAACAGCCGGGGCATTGGGTGCCTTGGTCGTGGGCTGGTCCGTGCTGCCGCCACGGCAGCGGATGGTCTCCGCGCGGCCGCTGGCGAGTTCCCGCGGCGAGACGGCCATGAACGGCTGGGTCAAGGTCGCGCCCGACGGGACCGTGACCATCATGATGACCAGGAGCGAGATGGGCCAGGGCGTCATGACCTCGCTGGCGATGCTGCTGGCCGACGAAATGGATGCGGACTGGTCGAGCGTGCGCATCGAGATGGCGCCCATCGACGCGATCTACAACAACATCACCGCCGTCGTCGAAAGCCTGCCTTTCCGGCCCGACGATCAAGGCACCGTGAAGCGCGCTGCGGACTGGATGACCGCAAAGATCGCTCGCGAGTTCGGGATCATGGCGACGGGCGGATCCTCGAGCATGAAGGATCTCTGGCTGCCGATGCGTGAAGCGGGCGCAGCTGCACGCCACATGCTGATCGCGGCGGCGGCCGAGCAGTGGCGGGTGCCAGTTGGCGAGTGCCGCGCATCGTCCGGCCGGGTCGTCCATGCTTCGGGACGATCAGCCGGGTTCGGCGAGCTCGCCGGCGCGGCTGCACGCCAAGCGTTGCCGGAGCATCCTCAGCTCAAGTCCCTCCAGGACTTCACGCTGATCGGCAAGCCGCTGGCGCGCATCGAAGGCCCGAGCAAGCTCGACGGCAGCGCGGCCTTCGGGATCGACGCCTTGCCCGAGGGGCTGCTGTACGCCAGCGTGCGCATGTGTCCCGTGCTCGGCGGCACGGTCGCGAGCGTCGACGCTGCACGCGCGACGGGCCTTCCGGGCGTGCGCAAGGTCGTCCCGGTCGATGGCTACCACGGCGGCACCGCCGGCATCGCCGTGATCGCAGACAGCCCGTGGCGTGCGATCACGGCTCTCGAAACGATAGCGATCAAGTGGAACGAAGGCGCAATGGCGGGCGTGAACAGCGTCGACCTCTTGCAGAAGTTGTCGCAGGCGCTCGACGAGGCGGACGGCCTAACCTATCACCGGACTGGCGACGTCGAGCGTGCGCTGGCCGGTGCTGCGAAGCACATCGAGGCCGAATATCGCGCGCCGTACCTCGCCCACATGACGATGGAGCCGATGAACTGCACTGTCCTGGTCAACAACGACTCGGCAACCGTGTGGGTATCGACGCAGGTGCCGACGATGGCCCGGCATGCGGTTGCCCGGGTCCTCGGCATTCCGGCCGGCAACGTCGACATCAAGGTCATGCTGCTCGGCTGCGGCTTCGGGCGCCGCCTCGAAGTGGATTTCATCGCCCAGGCGGCGGCAATCGCCCGCGAAGCGATCGGCCTTCCGGTGCAGACACTGTGGTCGCGCGCGGAGGACACGACCCACGACTTCTACCGCCCGGCGTGCCTATCGCGCCTGAAGGCCGGCTTCGACGCCAACGGCCGGCTGACAGCATGGCGGAACGTCTCGGCCAGCCAGTCGATCATTACCCAAGTGCTCGAACGCACGTATGGCCTGCCCTGGCCGTTCCGCGACAAGACGACCTCGGAAGGCGCCTTCGATCTGCCCTATGAATTACCGAACGTGCGCGTCGCTCACGAGCAGGTCGAGTTGCCGGTGCCGATCGGCTTCTGGCGTTCCGTGGGGCACTCGCACCACGCGTTTTTCACGGAATCCTTTCTCGACGAGGCCGCTGCGGCGAGCGGTCAGGATCCGGTGGATTTCCGTCTCGCACTGCTAAAGCACCATCCCCGGCATCGCGCGGTGCTCGAACGCGCGGCCGCGCTGGGAAACTGGCGGACACCACCGGCTCGCGCACGAGGCGGCGCGCAAAGAGCGCGTGGCGTCGCACTGCACGAGAGCTTCGGCAGCATCGTCGCCCAGGTGATCGAAGCATCGCTCGACACGGACGAGCAGATCCGGGTCCACCGCGTGGCGTGCGTCATCGACTGCGGCTTTCCGGTCAATCCCAACCTAATCCGGCAGCAGGTCGAAGGCGGGATCATTTTCGGCCTCAGCGCCGCGCTTTTCGGCGAAATCACGATCGAAAACGGCCGCGTCAGGCAAAGCACGTTTGGCGACCAGCACATCGTGCGCATCGTCGATTGCCCGGAGATCGAAACGGAGATCATGCCGAGTACCGAAGCGCCGGCAGGCGTCGGCGAAGCCGCGACACCGCCCGTCGCCCCCGCATTGGCCAATGCGCTGTTTGCATTGACCGGACAGCGCCTGCGATCGCTGCCGCTCCGGTTCAAACCAGCCCCCGAGTGGAATTGCCATGCCCAGACTGCTGATCAACGGTAAGACAGCCGACGTCGAAGCCGAAGCGGATACGCCGCTATTGTGGGTGCTGCGTGCCGAATTGAAGCTGACCGGCACCAAGTACGGGTGTGGCGTCGGGATTTGCGGCGCCTGCACGATACATCTCGATGGCAATGCGGTTCGCGCCTGCACGACGACAATCGCCGACGCGCTCGCCGCAGGACGTTCGATCACAACCATCGAGGGGCTGGCCGGACGGGAAGCCGACGCGCTGCGCCTCGCCTTCATGGCGGTCGATGTCGTGCAGTGCGGATATTGCCAGAGCGGTCAGCTGATGAGTGCCTGCGCACTGCTGAAGAAATCCCCTCATCCGACGGATGCGGAGATCGACGCGGCGATGGAATGCACCCTGTGCCGCTGCGGCACGTATCCGCGGATTCGCGCCGCCATTCATCAGGCTGCCGCGAAACTGGCATAGCGCACTCGCAGCCGCACCGGCAGCGCGAGCTGCCGGCACCCGCCCTTTCCGGCAGCGTTCGCCGCTTACGGCGTCTCGCGCACGAACACGATGTCCTGGCGGTTGTGGGTGTCGAGGAACAAGCCGTTCTCGTCTTGCGGGAAGACCACCTGCAGACCGAGGTCATTGCTCCGCGTGAATGCCGCGACGAAATCACCGCTGGCGCTGGCGAGCCCGATGTAGTCGCCGGGGAAGAAGCCGCGCGAGCCGGTGATCACCATCTGACGCATGTCAAATGAGCTCGCCGTCAGCGGTCGCTCGTCGAGGAAGCTCAGTTCATGCGTGAACAGCGACAGGAACACATCGGTGCTCAACGGCGCATCGCCGGGCACGTCGTTGCGGAAATCGTAGAAGAGCACGCCCACCGTGCCATCCGCGCTGACCGCAACGATCGGCAGGAACGCCTGCGCATCATCCGTCGTGCCCTGATTGACGCGCACCGGCGCCGTCCAGGTCAGGCCGCCATCGCTGGAGCGCGCGACGAAGGCACCCACGAGCCCCGCGCTGTTGGCGTTACGGTCCTGCCACGCGATATAGATTTCGCCGGAACCAGGATTGACCGCGATGCTCGGCAATCCACCCGCGTCGCGCACCGGAATGCCAAGCTCGGGATCGACCGCCGACGCGCTCTCGAACGGCGCGACGCGCGTATCCAGGCGTGTCCAGTGCCGCCCCTGATCGGTCGAACGCAGGATCGCCTGCTCGTTGGTCACGCGCCCGGTAGCGTCGTCCAACAGTATGCGGAAGAACGCGTTAACCAGCGTTCCGTCAGGAAGCACGACGATCTGCGCGCCTTGGCGGAATATGGTCTTCTCGGAACTCCCAACCCCAGAGCCCATCGTCGCGATCGGCGCCGGCTTGGACCAGGTGAGACCCCCGTCCGTTGAGCGCGAGAACACAAGCGACGTGATCCCGGTGCGGAACAAGGTCCAGGTCGCATAGACGAGGCGTGCATCGAACGGGTCGGCGGTGAGGGTGTTCTTGTCGTGGAACAGCGAACGCGCGACCGGATCCTGTGCGGGCATGCGCGCGATCGCCACCGGCGCCGACCAAGTGTTACCGCCATCGGTCGAACGCGCGGTGACCATCGCGTTCGCGTTGACCGACCTGTCGGTGACCAGCGCCATGTAATGCGCCGTGCCAGTCGGGCCGAAGCTGATCCACGGATCCGAGCCGCGCTCGTAATCGCCCGCAGAGCGCGGCGCCGCCCCGGAACAGCGCGTGAACGGGATCACCACCTGCGTCCATGACACGCCACCGTCGGTCGTGTAAGCCGCCCCCAGGCTTTGCGCGCCGCCGGAACTCCAGCGGTCCTGGTGCCACCCGGCAATCATGTTCGCCGGGTCGAGCGGGTTGACCGCGAGGTGCGGCTCGCTCTCGCTATTGCGATAGAGGACACCCAGTTGCGGCGCGCCGTTGCACTGCGTCACCGCGAGCGGATCGTCCGGATTGCCGCCGTCCGGGTTCGAGCTGAAGTCGCTGATCGGCGTCTGTGCGTACATCGCGCCGGACCACACGCCGGTTGCCAGTACCGCCAAGCCGAGGGCCGCCGCCCGCAGGACTGCCGATCTCGTCGAACGTGATTGCGTATGGAACATGATCGCACTCCTTCCTGAACGGCGTCATTCTGGATAGATGCCATTCCACACCTAGTCAACCCGAGTGCGTCCATTCTGGCCAACGTCGATCGACCGAACTGGTACTGCTTCGGGCGGCGTCTGGGCCTGGCCCCTTTCTATGGTGGGTTTGTCGCCCTTTTCTTTTGACGACCTTGACATACGACAGGCGATCACCTTGATTGCATAGCATGCAGCACAGAGTCGTGCGGCCCGTTCTTCTCTCAATCCGACCAGTTTCCAATGGGCGAAAAAAGGCCGGTCGTCACCAACCGTATTCGCCCGGTAGACCGTCGTGAAGCTCCCTGCGAACGAACATGCGCAGGCATGACGTACGGTCTGTTACTGCAGTGCCAGACCAAAAAGAGGATGGGCCATCATGAGCATCTACTGGGACGAAGGGGCAATGCGAAATGCGGGCGTCATCCCGACGATTCTGGCGATCGGCGACTCATGGTTCTGGTATCCCTTCCCGGGAGGAAGCCTCACCAGCTATCTCGGCCCGCTGGTCGACACGATGGAACACGTGATCCTTGCGAAGGGTATGAACGGCGCGGAGGCGTTCGACTACGTCGAAGGGAAGTACAAGCGAAGCGTCAATGACGCCCTGCGCCTCTATGGATCGAGCCTTTCTGCGGCGTTCATCAGCGGCGGCGGAAACGATTTCGCGGGGCTCAACGACATGCGCCCGCTTCTGAATCTTGACTGTACCGACGCGCAGTCCGCCCAGGAATGTTTCCGCTCGGGCGATAGCGGCCTTTCAGGATTCCTCCTGCGGATGGATCAGCACTACCGCACGCTGATCGGCCGCATCTACACCCATACCTCGCTTGACTGCAAGATCGTCATGCACAGTTACGACTACACGAATCCCGACGGACGGGGTGTGTTCGGTTCCGGCGGTTGGCTCAAGCCGGCACTCGTCGCCGCCAACGTTCCGGAAGCACTCCAGCAAGACTGCGTCAGATACCTCATTGACGCATTCCACGACATGCTCGCCGCGATCACGCCTGGGGACCCCAACCACCTGCTCCTCGTGGACAGCCGCGGTACGCTTGGACCGAAGGACTGGGCGAACGAGTTGCATCCGAAGGGGACCGGGTTCAGGAAGATCGTGAATAGGTGCTGGAAGCCGGTGCTTGAGGACGCCGGATTAGCGTAGGCGCGAGTTCCCAGGTCGGCCAAAGCCCTCGCCTGCCGGGCGACGTAGCGAAGGCCCCGGCCGGGGCCGCGGCGCTCAGGCCGACAGCTTCTGCATCTCGCGATACAGGTCCGCCTTGCCCTCGAAGCCGATGCCCGGCAGGTCGGGCAGCGTGACGTAGCCGTTGTCGACGGTCACGCCATCGGGGAACCCGCCGTAGGGCTGGAAGAGATCGGGATACGACTCGTTGCCCCCGAGCCCCAGGCCCGCCGCGATGTTGAGCGACATCTGGTGCCCGCCGTGCGGAATGCAGCGGCTCGCCGACCACCCGTGCTGCGCGAGCATGTCGAGCGTGCGCAGGTACTCGACCAGGCCGTAGCTCAGCGCGCAGTCGAACTGCAGCCAGTCGCGGTCCGGGCGCATGCCGCCATAGCGGATCAGGTTGCGCGCGTCCTGCATCGAGAACAGATCCTCACCGGTCGCCATCGGGTTCTTGTAGTAGTTGCGCAGGGTCGCCTGCAGCTCGAAGTCGAGCGGGTCGCCCGGCTCCTCGTACCAGAAGAGGTCGTACTGCGACAGCGCCTTGGCGTACTGGATCGCCGTGTCGAGGTCGAAGCGGCCGTTGGCGTCGACGGCGAGTTTCTGGCCGTCCTGCAGCACGGAGAGGATCGAATCGATGCGCCGCAGATCCTCGTCGAGCGACGCGCCGCCGATCTTCTTCTTGACCACGGTATAGCCGCGGTCGATGTAGCTGCGCATCTCGTCCTTGAGCTTTTCGTGATCCTGACCGGGGTAGTAGTAGCCGCCCGCCGCATAGACGAAAATGCGCCGGTCCGGCGTGCCGTTGCCGTAGCGCTCGGCGAGCAGCTGGAACAGCGGCTTGCCCTCGATCTTGGCGACCGCGTCCCAGATCGCCATGTCGATCGTGCCGATGGCCACCGAGCGTTCGCCGTGCCCGCCGGGCTTCTCGTTCGTGAACATGCAGTTCCAGACCTTGTGCGGGTCAAGGTTGCTGCCGGTGTCGTCGACCAGGCTCGCGGGGTTGGCTTCGAGGATGCGCGGAATGAAGCGTTCGCGCATCAACTGGCCCTGTCCGTAACGGCCGTTCGAATTGAAGCCGTAGCCGACCACCGGCTTGCCGTCACGGATGACGTCGGTGACGACGGCGACGAGGCTCAGCGTCATCTTGCTGAAATCGATGTAGGCGTTGCGGATCGGCGAACTGATCGGGACGGTCTTCTCGCGGATTTCGACTATTCTCACGGGCGTGGCTCCTGTGTATTTTCGGGGGCACGGTATCGGCCCCGGCGGACGAACATTACGTCGCGCCAACACGCCGGTGTTTCACGTCGATTGACTTCATTCTTCAGTTTTCTTGAAAACCGCCAGCGCCTCCGAACTCGAGTTCTTCGTCCTGCTCGCCCGCCACGGCAGCCTGTCGGCCGCGGCCCGCGCGCTCGACATCACCCCGCCCGCAGCGACGATGCGGCTCGCGGCGATAGAGGAACGGCTCGGCGTGCGCCTCGTCAATCGCACCACGCGCAGCATCAGCCTGACCAGCGAAGGCGAGCTCTACCTGCTGCACGCTGCCCGCCTGCTCGAAGAGCTGCGCGAGATGGACGAGATCGTCACCAGCAGCCGGCAAGCGCCGCGCGGGCTGCTGCGCGTCAACGCGACGCTCGGCTTCGGCCGCACCACAATCGCCCCGCTGGTCTCGGCCTTCGCTGCGCGCTACCCGGACGTCGAAGTGCAGCTCGAAGTCACCGATCGCCCCATCGACCTGGTCGAGGCCGGTTACGACCTCGCGATCCGCTTCGGCGAACTGCCCGACAGCCGCGTGCACGCCCGCCGCATCATGTCGAACCGGCGCTTCCTGTGCGCGTCGCCGCGTTACCTCGAACAGCACGGCACGCCCGTGACGCTCGACGACCTCACCCGCCACCGCTGTATCGTCCATCGCCAGAACGACGACGCCTACGGCATCTGGCGCTTCACGCGCGACAGCCACACCGAAGTCGTGAAGGTGCAGGGCGCGCTGTCGAGCAACGACGGCGACATCGTGCTCGGCTGGGCGCTCGACGGCCACGGCATCCTGATCCGCTCGGAATGGGATCTCGCGAAGTACCTCGAGAGCGGCCGCCTCAGGCGCGTGCTGCCCGACTACGCGCTACCGAACGCCGACCTGTACGTGTCTTACCCAGGCAAGCGCAACCTGCCCGCCCGCGCGCGGGCCTTCATCAACTTTCTGGTCGAAGAGCTCGCGGGCGGCGGCTAGGGCAGGATCGCGCAGCCCGAAAGCGTAATGGGTCAGCTTGTGGCCTGAAATGCCGGATGGAACCGGACATTGCCATGAGCGGAAGCGGTGCCCAGGGGTAGCGCAAGAAAGTACTCGGGCGGAACGCCCTCCAGCACGAGCGCCGGATTGTTCGCAAACCCGAATCGAGTGTAGAACGCCGGGTCACCGACGAGCACACAACCGTTCGCGCCGATCCTGCGGAGCTCGGCAAGCCCCCTTTCCATCAGCGCCCGCCCGATACCACGGACTTGCCACTCCGGCTCGACCGAAATCGGCCCAAGTCCATACCAGCCGGCAGCACCATCACTGACACTTACCGGCGACAGCGCAATGTGCCCCACGACGCGGCCTGCCTCTTCGGCGACCAGAGAGACCGACAGTGCGTGATCCGCCCGCAGGGCGCGGATGATGAACTGCTCGGTTTGATGGCTGTAAGGATGAGAGAGAAAAGCCCGTCGCGTGACTTGCTCGATTGCGTCTTCGTCTGATGGTGTCTCGGGCCGGATCATTGTAGTCATGGCGTTTAAGGCGAACCTGTGAATGCACAGCGCTGCGCGAGCTTACGCGCAGTCCCGGTGAAAAGCTTGCCTGATGCGTGACAGCGACTGCAGATCACCTTGCCGCAATCGGCCGTTCTCGTCGCGACTCAGCCACTCGAAAATACGCGGCTTCGGTGGCACTTTGTGATCGGACGCGACGGCAATTCCGTAGGGTGCAGGAACCGAGGGGCATTGCGCCGCCATGGCGTTCCGCGCAACATGATGGCATGCCCGACTATCGACGCGCCTGGCATCCCGCCGGCACCTGGTTGTTCACGGTCAATGCCCTGCAGCGCGGGGACGATGACCTGCTGATCCGCCATCTCGGCCGGTTGCGCTACGTCGTTCGGGACGTTCGCCGTTCCACGCCTGGGTGGCGCGTACTGCGCCGCCTGGCGCTGCCCTGGCTGCTGCTGGCGCTGCACGCGGCCGTCGCCAGCGCGGCCACCTTGGCCGGCGGCCCGATGGCCGGGCCGGCGACGGCCGCGCGCGTCGGCGTGTGGCTGATGACCGACGCCCCCGCGCAGGTGCAGCTCGAGTACTGGCCGCACGGGCAGCCCGACGCGGCGCGGCGCAGCGCGCCGGTCGCCGTCAGCCCGGAGCGCGGCCACACCGCGCGCGTCGACCTCGACGGCCTGCAGGCCGCCACCCGCTACGCCTATCGTGTGCTGCTCGACGGGACCCCGGTCGAGCTCGGAGAGGTGCCCGCGTTCACCACCGCGCCCGCGGAGCCGGCCGCGCCGCGCGAGCTGGTCATCGCCACCGGCTCGTGCAGCTACGTCCCCGACCCCCCTTACGAGGTCACGCAGGGCTCCTTCGGCGCCGGCTTCGAGATCTTCGATACCATCGCCGCACGGCGACCCGACGTCATGCTGTGGCTCGGCGACAGCATCTACTACCGCGACGACGACCTCGCGCCCGCGGACGAGGCCGCCGCGCGGATGCACCGGCGCTGGGCGACCACGCGCAGCTTCGCGCCGCTGCAGCGGCTGCTGCGCACCGGCCAGCACGTCGCCATCTGGGACGACCACGACTATGGCCCGGACAACTCGAACCGCGACTTCGCGCTCAAGGCGACGGCGCTGGAGTTGTTCCAGGACTACTGGGCGAACCCCGGCTACGGACTGCCCGACGGCGGCGGGACCTTCGCCCGGGTGCCGCTCGGCGACGTCGAGCTGTTCCTGCTTGACGACCGTTACCACCGCGACGACGATGCCGCTGCTGACCCCGCCCGGACGATGTTGGGCGCGGTGCAGCTCGAGTGGCTCAAGGGCGCGCTGCGCGACTCGCGCGCCACCTTCAAGCTGGTCGCCAACGGCAGCCGCATGCTCAGCGACCGCCCGTCGCCCGAGCAGCGCGGCGGCGAGGGCTGGCACAACTTCCCGCGCGAGCGCCAGACGTTCCTCGACTGGCTCGCTGCGGAGCGCATCGACGGCGTGTTCTTCCTCTCCGGCGACATCCACTACACCCACCTGACCGAGCGCGAGCGCCCCGGCACCTACCCGCTGACCGAACTGACCTGCTCGCCGCTGACCTCGCGCGTGCATCCCCGCCCGTTCCCGGTGCGCGAGGTGCCCGGAACGCTGGTCACGCAGCGCAACTTCTGCACGCTGGAGTTCTCCGGGCCGGCCGGCTCGCGGTTGCTGCGCGTCGCCGCGTGGAACGGCGCGGGCACGCGCCTGTGGCAGGAGGAGTTTCCAGCCGCGCGGCTGCGCACGCCGGGAGCGCACCCACCCACCCGGAATATCGACGCCACGCGCCCGACGCGCGCGAGCACACAGGGGGTCACCCCTTAGCCCCTCCCCAGCTTTATGCGGCGTCGGCTGCCCAACCGTGACGTGACAGACCCAACACTTCTCCTAAACCTGTTGGGGATTGCCCATCGCTTGGCGTCCGCCAGTGGTACCCACATCGCCTTCGACGCGAGCGATGCGCCTTCACATTATTTTTATTTTCAGGCCCTTACGCTTTTTTCAAGATGCCTATGGCGCCCCTGGCGCGCTTTCTGCAATAAGAGTGGCGAGCGCAGCATCGAGCTCACTACCAGCAGAAACGCGATACACGCGTTAGGAGAGCCATCATGACCCATCTCATCATCCACAACCTGCCCGCCATCGAAACGCTCGACGTCAAGGCCATGAGCGCCGTGCGCGGCGGCATATGGGACTATTCCAACCGACTCGGCATGCTCGGCCAGATGTTGGAGGACCAACAGGATCGCAACTACGGCGATCCTTTCGGCCCCAAGACTCTGGACGAGGCGGCCCATCAGGCGCTTGAGGGCTGGGTCTCGGTTCCTTGAGATAATCATCGCGTCCCGTGAGCGCCGACCATTTTGTAATCGCCGCGTCGACGCCGGGAGTTTGAACGGCAGCCACTCGGGCGGAACAGCTTGCAAGTAGCGCCATCGCCACCGCGTTGCAGGAGCTCTGACCGCATGCAATCGGCCGGACGCGGGAAACGTCCGGCCGACCGGATTCAGCCGGCGAGCCGATTCCCGCTCGTCACGTAACGATGAAGTCCCCGGCGCCAAGGGTCGGGGCGCTGGTCAGCGTCGCCACCTGAACGGCCGCGCCCGCTCCATTGCCATCGGCATCGTAGTACAGGCCGCCCGTGCTCGTGTTGTAAAGCACGTAGTCGTTGGCATCGGCGGCCTCGCCCGTGGCGCTGGCGACGAAATTCGCAGCCGCGAGGCTGCCGGTTGCAGCGAGTTTCTTGAAGATCAGGTTCTCCAGCTGGATCGTATCGCTCGTGCCGTCGAAGTCCGTGATCGTGTCGATGTTGGTCGAGCCCAGGGTGCTTTCGAAGCGGAAGACGTCCGCGCCCGCCCCCCCTGTCAGCTCGTCGATCCCCAGGCCACCGACCAGCATGTCGTTCCCGGCGCCGCCCTGGAGCACGTCGTTTCCGGCAAGCCCCTTCAGGGTATCCGCACCGTCGCTGCCCGACAGGCGGTTCGCCAGCGAGTTGCCCGTTCCGCTCAGGCCGGCCTGTCCTGTCAGCACGAGGTTTTCGACGTTTGTACCCAGGGTGTAGCCGATGCTCGACACCACCGTGTCTGAGCCGCCCGAAACGCTGCCCTCGGAAATCACATCCTTGATGGTGTCCACGACGTAGGTGTCATTACCGTATCCGCCGGTCATCCTGTCGACACCGGCGCCCCCGTCGAGCGTGTCGTTGTAGGCGGTACCGGTCAGGGTGTTCGCGCCCGCATTGCCGATCAGCGTCAGGCCGTTCAGCACCGCCGATGCGTCGACATTCAGGGCCGTCGTGCCTGAGGTGTTCGCCGTGGCCCCGCTGCCGGTGCCTACGACGACCTTCTCGATGCCGGTGTCCGACGCGTAGAGCTTCAATGTGCTCGCGGAAGCCGACGTGAAGCGGACTTCGTCCGCACCCGTCGTGCCCGTGTCGGAGATTTCCGCTGCGAGGTGATCCGACGCAAGGTTGATCACATACAGGTCGGATCCCTCTCCGCCCAGCAGGCTGTCCGTTCCCGCTCCACCATCCAGCATGTCGTCGCCGTCGAGCCCATACAGCGTATCGCTTCCGCCAAGGCCGGTAAGGCTGTCGTGGCCGCCATCGCCGTAGATCGCGTCGTTGCCGCCGGCACCGGTCAGGGTGAGATTCGGGATGGGCAGCACCGGCGCCGTGGCGAGACTGTTGACGCTTTCCGCCGTACCGAAGCCGTCGACATAGCTGGCCGTGACGGAGATGCTCCTGCCCACGTCACTTACAGCAAGCGTGTAGCTGCTCTCGGTCGCCCCGGCGATTGCGGCACCATCGACGCTCCACTGGTAGCGGAGCAGCCCGACTCCGTCTTCATCGGCCAAGCTGCTGGTCGCCGTCAGAGTCTGGCCCTGCATGGCGATTCCGTCGATCGTGAGCTCTCCGGTCGGCAGGTCGTTGATGTTCGCGACCGGAACCGTCGGCGCACTCGCGACGCTTTCCGCAGCGCCAAAGCCATCCACATAACTCACGGTGACCGCAACGCTCTTGCCCACGTCACCCTGCTTGAGCGTGTAGCTGCTCTCATTGGCACCTGCGATCGCCGCGCCGTCCACACTCCACTGGTAGCCGAGTGCGCCCAGTCCGTCGGCGTCCGCGAGGTTGTGGAATGCGGTCAGGGTCTGCCCCTGCACGGCCTCGCCCATGACAAGCACCTCACCGCTCGGCAGATCGTTGAGGTTCGCGACGGGCGGCATCGCGAAACCGACCGCGCTCACCTGCGTTCCGAAGCCATCCATGTAGGAGGCGGTGACGGTGATGGTCTTGCCCACATCAACCTGCGACAGGGTGTAGGTATTTTCGACCGCACCGTCGATCGCGACACCGTCGGCATGCCACAGGTAGTGGACTTCGCTCATACCGTCTGCATCCGCCAGGGTATTGGATGCAACGAGCGTTTCGCCCTGCACCGGCGCCCCGCTGATGGTGACCTCTCCGGTGGGCGGATCATTGACGTCCGTCACGGCCATCATCGAGATCATTTGTGCGTTCCACACCGTGCCGTCGCCGAACTGAATCTCCTGGATCGCGCCGGGCGCAAAGCGCAGCTCGTCGGTCGAGCCGACGATGCGCAGGACATACTGCTCGGGCTGCGCCCCGCCCATGTACGGATCATAGGATCCGGGACGATACAGCAGCGTGACCTGTTCTGGATCGACGTCAGGTGCGGTGACGATTCGGTTCTGCTCCATCCAGGAGGCATACGCATCGACAATGGTGTCAGCGCCACCGCCGGCGGCGAGCACGTAGGTGTCGGCGCCGGCGCCACCGTCGAGGCGGTCATTGCCCGCTCCACCGTCGAGCACGTCATTGCCGCCGTTGCCCTGCAGCTGGTCGTCGCCCGCGCCACCCAGCAGCACGTCCTGGCTTTCCGTGCCCCACAGCCAGTCATTGCCGGACGTGCCTTGCTGCAGCTGCGTCTGCAGCACCGCCTGATCGATGGCGAACTGGTTCCACACCGTGCCGTCGCCGAACTGGATCTCCTGGATCGTGCCGGGGTTGAAGCGCAGCTCGTCGTTCGAACCCAGTAACCGCAGCACGTACTGGTCGCCCGTCCACTGGCCGTACTGGTCGTAACCGCCTAGTTCGCGCACGAGCATCACTTGACCCGGGTCGATGGTCGGGGCGGTGACGATGCGGTTCTGCTCCATCCAGTAGGTGTCGACGACGGTGTCGGTGCCGCCGCCGGCGGCGAGCACGTAGATGTCGGCACCAGCACCGCCGTCCAGCTTGTCGTTGCCCGTTCCGCCGTCGAGCACGTCATTGCCGCCGTTGCCCTGCAGCTGGTCGTCGCCCGCGCCGCCCAGCAGCACGTCCTGCCCTTCCATGCCCCACAGCCAGTCATTGCCGGCGCTGCCTTGCTGCAGCTGCGTCTGCAGCACCGCCTGATCGATGGCGAACTGGTTCCACACCGTGCCGTCGCCGAACTGGATCTCCTGGATCGTGCCGGGGTTGAAGCGTAGCTCGTCGTTCGAACCCAGTAGCCGCAGCACGTACTGGTCGCCCGTCCACTGGCCGTACTGGTCGTAACCGCCTAGTTCGCGCACGAGCATCACCTGACCCGGGTCGATGGTCGGGGCGGTGACGATGCGGTTCTGTTCCATCCAGTAGGGGCCGCCGTCCATGATGGTGTCGGAGCCGCCGCCGGCGGCAAGCACATAGGTATCCGAGCCGGCACCGCCGTCCAGTTTGTCGTTGCCCGTTCCGCCGTCGAGCACGTCATTGCCGCCGTTGCCCTGCAGCTGGTCGTCGCCCGCGCCGCCCAGCAGCACGTCCTGGCTTTCCGTGCCCCACAGCCAGTCGTTGCCCGACGTGCCTTGCTGCAGCTGCGTCTGCATCACCGCCTGATCGATGGCGAACTGGTTCCACACCGTGCCGTCGCCGAACTGGATCTCCTGGATCGTGCCGGGGTTGAAGCGCAGCTCGTCGTTCGAACCCAGTAGCCGCAGCACGTACTGGTCGCCCGTCCACTGGCCGTACTGGTCGTAACCGCCCAGTTCGCGCACGAGCATCACCTGGCCCGGGTCGATGGTCGGGGCGGTGACGATGCGGTTCAGTTCCATCCAGTAGGCGCCGCCGTCCGTGATGGTGTCGGAGCCGCCGCCGGCGGCAAGCACATAGGTGTCGGCGCCGGCGCCACCGTCGAGGCGGTCATTGCCCGCTCCACCGTCGAGCACGTCATTGCCGCCGTTGCCCTGCAGCTGGTCGTCGCCCGCGCCACCCAGCAGCACATCCTGGCTTTCCGTGCCCCACAGCCAGTCGTTGCCCGACGTGCCTTGCTGCAGCTGCGTCTGCAGCACCGCCTGATCGATGGCGAACTGGTTCCACACCGTGCCGTCGCCGAACTGGATTTCCTGGATCGTGCCGGGGTTGAAGCGCAGCTCGTCGTGCGAGCCGAGCAGACGCAGCACGTACTGGTCGCCGGTCCACTGGCCGTACTGGTCGTAGCCGCCCAGTTCGCGCACCAGCATCACCTGGCCCGGGTCGATCGTCGGGGCGGTGACGATGCGGTTCTGCTCCATCCAGTAGGGGCCGCCGTCCATGATGGTGTCCGAACCGCCGCCGGCGGCGAGCACGTAGGTGTCCGCACCGGCGCCGCCGTCCAGCTTGTCGTTGCCGGCGCCGCCGTCGAGGACGTCGTTGCCGCCGTTGCCCATCAGTTGGTCGTCGCCCGCGCCGCCCAGCAGCACGTCCTGCCCTTCCATGCCCCACAGCCAGTCGTTGCCCGACGTGCCTTGCTGCAGCTGCGTCTGCATCACCGCCTGATCGATGGCGAACTGGTCCCACACCGTGCCGTCGCCGAACTGGATTTCCTGGATCGAGCCGGGATTGAAGCGCAGCTCGTCGTGCGAGCCGAGCAGGCGCAGCACGTACTGCTCGCCGGTCCAATTGCCGTACTGGTCATAGCCACCGGGTTCGCGCACCAGCATCACCTGGCCCGGATCGATGGTCGGGGCGGTGACGATGCGGTTCTGTTCCATCCAGTAGGGGCCGCCGTCCATGACGGTGTCCGAACCGCCGCCGGCGGCGAGTACGTAGGTGTCCGAACCGACACCGCCGTCGAGGCGATCGTCACCCGTCCCGCCGTCGAGCACGTCGTTGCCGCCGTTGCCCATCAGCTGGTCGTCGCCCGCGCTGCCCAGCAACACGTCCTGGCCGTCGGTGCCCGACAGCCAGTCGTTGCCGGCGCTGCCCTGCTGCAGTTGCGTCTGCCACACCGCCTGGTCGATGGCGAACTGGTCCCACACCGTGCCGTCGCCGAACTGGATCTCTTGGATTGTACCTGGATTGAAGCGCAGCTCGTCGTGCGAACCCAGCAGGCGCAGCACGAACTGGTCACCGGTCCACTGGCCGTACTGGTCGTAGCCGCCCGGTTCGCGTACCAGCATCACCTGGCTCGGGTCGATGGACGGGGCGGTGACGATGCGGTTCTGTTCCATCCAGTAGGCGCCGCCGTCCATGATGGTGTCGGAGCCGCCGCCTCCGGCGAGCACGTAGGTATCGGAACCGGCACCGCCCTCCAGTTTGTCGTTGCCGGCGCCGCCGTCGAGGACGTCATTGCCGCCGTTGCCCTGCAGCTGGTCGTCGCCTGCGCCGCCCAGCAGGACATCCTGGCCTTCCGTGCCCGACAGCCAGTCATTGCCCGCCTTGCCCTGCTGCAGCTGCGTCTGCCACACCGCCTGATCGATGGCGAACTGGTTCCACACCGTGCCGTCACCGAACTGGATCTCCTGGATCGTGCCCGGATTGAAGCGCAGTTCGTCGTGCGTGCCGAGCAGGCGCAGCACGTACTGCTCGCCGGTCCAATTGCCGTACTGGTCGTAGCCACCGGGTTCGCGCACCAGCATCACTTGGCCCGGATCGATGGTCGGGGCGGTGACGATGCGGTTCTGTTCCATCCAGTAGGCGCCGCCGTCCATGATGGTGTCGGTGCCGCCGCCGGCGGCGAGCACGTAGGTGTCGGAGCCGACGCCGCCGTCCAGTTTGTCGTTGCCGGCGCCGCCGTCGAGGACGTCATTGCCGCCGTTACCCATCAGCTGGTCGTCGCCCGCGCCGCCCAGCAGCACGTCCTGCCCTTCCGTGCCCCACAGCCAGTCGTTGCCCGACGTGCCTTGCTGCAGCTGCGTCTGCCACACCGCCTGGTCGATGGCGAACTGGTCCCACACCGTGCCGTCGCCGAACTGGATCTCCCGGATCGTGCCCGGAGCGAAGTGCAGCTCCTCGTCGATACCCAGCAGCCGCACGGTGTACTGATTGGAATAGGGATCGCGATACAGCACCAGCTGGTTCGGATCGATCGACGGCGCGGTAACAATTCGGTTATTGAAGCTGTCGATAAAGATCAGGCTATCAAGCATATTGAATACTCGGAAATGGGGGAACGCGATCTCTTGCCGGTCGGCACACGGCCGCAGCGAACGACTCTCCGCCTGCGCGAATGTCGGACACGCGGGAACGTTAAAAATACAAGAGCATGCCACGGCATGCCGGCGTATCCAAACTCATTTTCGCTAGACCGAGGACAACTGCACGAATTCGGGCAGAGAGCGAGGAACGCAGTGCGTCCCGCCAATCCGGCCACCGGAATCGACCGGGCCGTCGCATGGCGGGATACGCTGCGCTGCTCCCGCCCTACGGAATCTCTTGTGGCTCCCCCGCCAGCCAGCCCTGCTCCCGCATCCACGCCGCCACCCGCGCTGCACGCGTGGCATCACCGCCGAGTTCGGCGCGCAGCACCTCCTCGGCGCTCGTCTGCGACCCGCACGCGTGCAAGGCCCGCACCAGCGGCGCCAGCCTCACGCCATCGACATGCCAGATGCCGAGAGGCTGGTCGGGCGTGACGACCACTTCGTCCTCGACAATCCGGCCGTCGGATACGACGGGCCGGCGCATCACCTGCAAGTCGGCGGCGGAAGTGTCGCGATGGATCGGCTGCGCATCGGGCCACGCGCGGCGCGTGCGCCAGAACGGCTCTTCCGGCCAACGCGATTCCTGCGCATGGAAATCACGGCCGATGCGCGCGAAATGGAAGAACAGGTTTTCGATCCGCTCCTGGTGGAAACGCCGCGCCAGAGCAGCACGATGGGGATCGTGCAGCAGGGTGCTGATCACGGCCGGGGCCTGCAAGGCCGAGGAAAGCGCCTGGAAGATCCCGTTCCCGGACAAGGGATCGACCGCCATCGCCGCATCGCCGACCCGGATCCAGTCGTCTCCGACCACCTCTTCCTGCAGTACGGGCGTGCTGGTCCGCGCATGCGGCTCGCCGACCGGCACGGCACCATCCAGAAATGGACGCGCGGTTTCCAGCGTATCGAACCGGGCACGGCAGAACGCACCAAGTTCCCGCTTCGGCGGCAGCGCCGCAGTCGCAACGTCCAGCGTCAGTTGGAGATAACGCCGACCGTCCGCCAGCGCGGCCATCCACACCCAGCCGTCGGCGCAGCTCTCCACCGCCGAACCGGCGGTCGCGGGCGGACCGACCCAGTACTGCAGCAGGGACACCGTCTCCGCACCGCGCACGCGCGCGCTCCCTTGCCCCGGTGCGGCACGGCCCCGCGCCTCGACGATGAAATCCGCCGCGAAGGTCGTCCGCCTGCCGTCGTGATCGACCTCCACGTGATGCCCGTTCACGGCGGACACGCACGACACGATCCGGCCGGTCACCACGCGCACACCCGCGCTGCGGGCGTCCTCGAGCGCGGCCCGGTCGAAGGCCTGGCGGTCGACGAGACTCTCCCAATTGGCACGAGAGTGCGTACCGTCCCACGTCACGCAGCGCTGCGATGGCGGAGCGAAGCACCGCACGGCCCGGGCGAAGCCGGCCTTGTGCAGGGCCCCAAGCACCCGTGCGGAGACCCCCTCCACCGCGGCAAAGCGGCGCGGCTCGCCAACCAGCAGCACCTCCTCCCCCGCACGCCTCAAGCCGATGGCAACCGCGACTCCGGCCGGGCCGGCGCCTAGCACGACGATCCGCTTAGTGCTCATCCTCAGGTTTCTCGGGCGGTTGTGGTCGATGAACGCCAAGCACGCCGGACCTCAAGAGAAGGACATCGAGGCTCCTGCGCGTGACGGTCCGATTCTCGTGGCGGTTGTCGGCAGGACGTTAGCCGATATCGGCAAAGCCTCACCGACATTTCCACGCTTGAGGCGTCCGCAACCCGGTGCGGCCCGGCAATGGCCGCACCGGGCGATGGTGCGCAGTTCGAACCGAACGACCGGCCCATCGCCCCCGCGCATCCCGGCCGAATCTCAACCGCCTGTGGTCGCGGCCGCGGCACGACCGCCGAGCGCCAGCCCCTCATCTCGCGCCCACCCTCCACCGAGGGCGCGCACCAGCCCGACGGTCGCCTGGTACTGTGCGGAGCGCACCTGCAATGCCTCCCGCCGATTGCGCAGCTCGCTGCGGCGGGCGTCGAGCAGTTCGAGCTGGCTGACGAGCCCGTTGCGATAGCGCACGTCCGACAGGACGGTCGCACGGCTCGCCGAGGTGACCGCGCGTGCCTGCGCCTCGCCCTGTTCCGCGAGGAGCCGCAGCGCGGACAACTGGTCTTCGACGTCCTTGAAGGCGACGAGCACCTGTTCGCGGTAACCGGCCAGCGCGGCATCCAGTTCCGCGTTGGCGTTGCGCACGCCCGCATCGCGCCGCCCGCCGTCGAAGATTGGCAGCGAAAGCAATGCGCCGATACCCCAGGAGCGCGCCGACCATTTGAAGAGGTCACCCAGCTCCGTGGAGGCGAAGCCTCCGGAACCGGTCAGCGCAATGTCCGGAAACCACGCCGCCTGCGCGACCCCGACGCGCGCCTGGGCGGCGAGCATCGATTGCCGCGCGGCGTCGATGTCGGGCCGACGCGTGAGCACCGTGGACGGGACGCCGGCCGGGATCACGGGTAGCGCGGAGTTCCATTCTCCGGTGTCGAGCCCGAAGTCGGAGGCGGCGTCGCCGACCAGCACCGCGAGCGCGTGCTCGACTTCGGCGCGGCGGCGGTCGAGCGCAAGCGCGTCCGATTCCGTCGCGGCAAGTTCGGTGCGCACGCGCGCGACGTCCAGTTCGGCGATATCGCCGGCCTCGAAACGGCGTTCGGTGAGTGCCAGCGTGTCGCGATACGCGCCGACGGTCTCGCGCACCAGCGCGCGTTCGGCGTCAAGCGCCCGCAGCGCGAGATAGCTGCGCGCGACGTCCGCCTGCACGACAAGACGTGCGTTGCGCAGCAGAGCCTCACGGCCGTCGGCATCGAGCGACGCAGCCTTGCTCGCCTGCGAGAGCCGCCCGAAGAGGTCGAGCTCCCACGAGAAGTTCGCGCCGGCTCGCAGCAGGTTGCCCGCGCCACCGCCGGCCGGCGTGATCGCCCCGCCCTGCCGTGTGACGTCCGCGCCGACGCCGACCTGGGGCAAGCGTTGCGAGTCGGTGGCCTGCAGCAGCGCGCGGGACTGCGCGAGGCGGGCCGCGGCGATCTGGATACTGTTGTTGCGCTCCAGTGCACGCTCCACCAACCCGTCGAGGACGGGGTCGGAGAAGGCCTTCCACCACGCGCCATCGGTCTGTGCCTGCACCGGCAAGGCTTGCGTCCAGCGCCCGTCGCCTTCCTTGAAGGCCGCCGGCGCGCTCGGCAACGCGGCGGGATCGATCGCGGGCGCCGTCGCGCAACCGCCCAGCACGAGGGCGGCGAGGAGCGGAGCGAGCGCGGAGCGCAGGGGATGAGTCAGCAATGTCATGGTCAACTCCTTATTCGTGGTGCGAGCGCGGTGCGGCCAAGCCTGGGGCAGTCGCGGCGCCGCCGGCTGCCGGCGAGCCCGCGAAGGCTTCGAGGTGCGGAATCTCGCCGTGCAGCTTCAGGGCGCGATTGCCGGCGAGCCGCCGCAGCAGCACGTAGAACACGGGCGTCAGGAAGAGGCCGAAGGCCGTCACGCCGATCATCCCGGCGAACACCGCGACGCCCATCGCGCTGCGCATCTCGGCGCCGGCGCCGGTCGAGAGCACCAACGGCAGCACGCCCATCACGAAGGCCAGCGAGGTCATCAGGATCGGGCGCAGCCGCAGCCGGCTCGCCTCGATCGCCGCCTGCACCGGCGTGCGGCCGGCGAATTCCAGCTCGCGGGCGAACTCGACGATCAGGATCGCGTTCTTCGCCGACAGCCCGACCAGCACGATCAGCCCGATCTGCGTGAACACGTTATTGTCGCCGTCGGAGAGCCACACGCCCGTCATCGCCGCGAGGATCCCCATCGGCACGATCAGGATGATCGCGAGCGGCAAAGTCAGGCTTTCGTACTGCGCGGCGAGCACGAGGAACACCAGCAGGATCGCGAGCGGAAACACCCACACCGCGGAATTGCCGGCGAGGATTTCCTGATAAGTCAGTTCGGTCCATTCAAAGCCGATGCCTGATGGCAGGGTCTCCGCCGCGATACGCTCGACCGCCGCCTTGGCCTGTCCCGACGAGTAGCCCGGGGCCGGCCCGCCGCTGATATCGGCCGACAGGAAACCGTTGTAGCGCATCGCGCGTTCCGGACCGAAGGTCGACTGGATGTTCATCAGCGACGACAGCGGCACCATCTCCCCGCCCGGCGCGCGCACTTTCAGCAGGCCGATGTCCTCGGCGCGGGCACGGAACGGCGCATCCGCCTGCACGCGAACCGAGTAGGTCCGGCCGAAGCGGTTGAAGTCGTTCACGTACAGGCTTCCGAGGTAGATCTGCATCGTGTCGAACACGTCGGTCACCGGGATACCGAGCTGACGCGCGCGGGTGCGGTCGATGTCGGCATAGAGCTGCGGCACGTTCACCTGGTAGCTGGAGAACAGCCCCGCGAGCTCGGGCGCCTTCGACGCCTTCGCGAGGAAGGCCTTGGTCGCGGCGTCCAGCGCCTCGTAGCCGAGCGACGCGCGGTCTTCGAGCTGCAGCTTGAAGCCGCCCGTCGTCCCGAGGCCCTGCACGGGCGGCGGCGGGAACATCACGACGAAGGCGTCCTCGATGCTGCCGAACTTCTTGTTCAGCGCCATCGCGATCGCGCCCGCGCTCAGCGCCTCGCCCTTGCGCTCGTCGAAGGGCTTCAGCGGCACGAACACGATCCCCGAGTTCGAGCTGTTGGTGAAGCCGTTGATCGACAGGCCGGGGAAGGCCACCGCGTGCTCGACGCCGGGCTGCTGCAGCGCGATGTCGCCCATGCGACGGATGACCTCCTCCGTGCGGTCGAGCGTCGCGCCGTCCGGAAGCTGCGCAAAGCCGATCAGGTACTGCTTGTCCTGCGCCGGCACGAAGCCGTCGGGCACCGCCTTGAAGAGCCCGAACGTCAGGCCGACGAGCGCGAGATAGACGGCCATCATCACCGCCTTGCGGCCGATCGCGCCACGCACACCGCCGCCGTAGGCTTCCGCGCCGCGGCGAAAAGTCCGGTTGAAGGCGGTGAAGAAGCGCCCGAAGACCTTGTCCATGCCCCGCGTCAGCGCATCCTTCGGCGCGTCGTGGCCCTTCAGCAGCAGCGCGGACAGCGCCGGCGACAGCGTCAGCGAGTTGATCGCCGAGATCACCGTCGACATCGCGATCGTCAGCGCGAACTGCTTGTAGAACTGGCCCGAGAGGCCGCTGATGAAGGCGAGCGGCACGAACACCGCGATCAGCACCAGCGCGATCGCGATGATCGGACCGGAGACTTCCCGCATCGCCCGGTAGGTCGCTTCGCGTGGCGACAACCCCGCCTCGATGTTGCGCTCGACGTTCTCGACGACGACGATCGCGTCATCGACGACGATGCCGATCGCCAGCACCAGCCCGAAGAGGGAGAGGGCGTTGATCGAGAAGCCGAAGAGATGCATCACCGCGAAAGTGCCGACGATCGACACCGGCACGGCGAGCAAAGGAATGATCGACGCGCGCCAGGTCTGCAGGAACAGGATCACCACGAGCACGACCAGCGCGACCGCTTCGAGCAGCGTCTTCACGACCGCTTCGATCGACGCGCGCACGAACTGGGTCGTGTCGTAGACGATCTCGTACTCGACGCCTTCAGGCATGTGCTGCTTCAGATCCTGCATCGTCTCGCGAACGCGGTCCGAGATCTCGATCGCATTCGACCCCGGTGCCTGGAACACCGGAATCGCGACCGCGTCCTTGTTGTCGAGCAGCGAGCGCAGCGCGTAGTCGGCGGCGCCCAGCTCGATGCGGCCGAGATCGCGCAGGCGAGTCACCGCACCGTCTTCGCCGGTGCGCACGATGATGTCACCGAACTCCTCCTCGCTCTGCAGGCGGCCGCGAGCGTTCACCGACAGCTGCAAGTCCACGCCCGGCAGGCCCGGGGATGCTCCGATGACGCCGGCTGCGGCCTGCACGTTCTGCTCGCGGATCGCGCGCACGACGTCGCCTGCCGACAAGCCGCGCGCCGCGACTTTCTGCGGATCCAGCCAGATCCGCATCGAGTAGTCACCCGAGCCGAAAAGCTGCACCTGGCCGACGCCGTCGACACGTGCGAGCCGATCCTTGACGTTGAGCAGCGCGTAGTTGCGCAGGTAGGTCATGTCGTAGCGGCCGTTCGGCGACAGCAGATGCACGACCATCGTCAGGTCGGGCGAACTCTTGACGGTCGTCACGCCGAGCCGGCGCACCTCCTCCGGCAGGCGCGGCTCGGCCTGCGAGACGCGGTTCTGCACGAGCTGCTGCGCCTTGTCGGGGTCGGTACCGAGGCGGAAGGTGACGGTCAGCGTCATCAAACCGTCGGTCGTCGCCTGGCTGCCCATGTAGAGCATGCCTTCGACGCCGTTGATCGCCTCTTCCAGCGGTGTCGCGACCGTCTCGGCGATCACCTTCGGGTTGGCGCCGGGGTATTGCGCGCGGACCACCACCGACGGCGGCACGACCTCGGGATACTCCGAGATCGGAAGCACGCGCAGCGCGAGCAGGCCGGCGACGAACATCAGCAAGGACAGCACGCCGGCGAAGATCGGGCGGTCGATGAAGAAACGGGACAGGTTCATGATCGTGCTCTCGATTGCGGACGAATCAGGACTGCGGCGAGGCGGCGGACTCGGCCGCGCGCGCAGCGCTCTCATTGCCGAGCTGAGTGCGGACCTGCAAGCGGCCGTCCATCACGACCGCCTGCGGCGCGACGAGCGATCCCGGCCGCACGCGCTGCAGGCCATTGACGACGATGCGCTCGCCCGCCTGCAGGCCGGCGGTCACGATACGCAGGCCGTCCGCCGTTCCACCGAGGGTGACTTCGCGGTACGCGGTCTTGTTTTCGGCATCGACGACCAGCACGAACTTGCGGCTCTGGTCGGTGCCGACCGCGCGCTCGTCGATGAGCACGGCCGAGGCCGCTTGCGGGCGCCCCATCCGCAGCTTCGCGAACTGGCCCGGCATCAGGCCGCCGTCCGCGTTGTCGAACACCGCCCGCACGCGCACCGTGCCGCTGGCGGCGTCGACCTGATTGTCGACGAGTTGCAGGTGCCCCTCGAAGATCGTGTCCGCGCTCGTCGCCGTGGCCATCCGGACCGGGATGCTTTCGAGCCGCGCCGCCTTGCCGCTCGCTTCGCGCAGGGTTTGCAGTGCGCGCGCGACGACCTGCTCGTCCGCGTCGAAGCTCGCATAGATGGGGCTGACGGAAACGAGCGTCGTCAGCACCGGAGCGCCTGGACCGGCGGCGACGAGGTTGCCCACGGTGACTTCAAGCTTGCCGACGCGCCCCGACACCGGTGCCCGCACCTGCGTGTAGCCGAGATTCAGACGCGCCGACTGCAGCGCGGCCTGGGCGGCGCGCAGATCGGCGTCCGCCGCGCGACGCGCGTTCGCCCGTTCCTCGAACTCGCGCTCGGCGATCGCACGCTGCTCCCACAGGCGCTGGGCGCGCTCGTGCTCGCTCGTCGTGAAGGCGGCGCGCGCCTGGGCGGCGACGACCTGGGCCGTGGCGCGATCCACCTCCGCCGCATAGGGCGCGGGGTCGATCGTAATCAGCAGATCCCCCGCCCTCACGAGTCCGCCTTCGCGGAAATGCACGGATTGCACGGTGCCGACGACGCGCGAGCGGATATCGACACGCTCGACCGCTTCGAGTCGGCCGGAGAACTCATCCCAGGTCGCGACCTCGCGTTGCTCGACGGTCGCGACCGAAACCGGCATGGCCGGCGGAGCACCGGCGGGTGGATTCGCTTCGACCTGCGCCGACCGCAGGCCGAGGACGGCACCGGAAACCGCGGTGAGGGCAGTGACGGCAAGGCCGGCGGCCCACAGCCGGCGGCGATTGGAATGGCTCTCTGGGGACATGGAAAACTCCTTTATGACCTTGTTGATTTGTTCTGACCTGCGCTCGTGGCGTCGGCGAACGGGGGCATCCTAAAGTCCGTAGTCAAGTACGGAGTCAACACCTTTCTTGGGGTGAAAATTGGCCAAGCGGATCGACGGCCTCCCTGCCGCCCGCCGTCGCGAGGAAGGCCGCGAAGCGAGAACCCACCTCCTGCGCCCATGAACTCCCCGCGCGCGCTGCGTCCTGCAGGGCGCCCGGCCAACCCGTGGGCGCCGCCAGCACGGCCTCCGATACCGGCACGCCGGCCTCCTCCAGGCGACGGGCATAGGCGAGCGTCTCGTCGCGCAGCGGATCGTCGTCGGCCGTGATCAGCAGTGCCGGCGGCAGGCCCGCCAGGCGCATCGAGCGGCCGGGCGTCGCATACGGGTGCTCGGCGGCGGACGGCTCGCGCAGGTAACTGCACCAGCCTTTCGCCAGAGGGCAACTGGCCGGCCCCTGTTCGCTGCGGCGAACCGACGCGGTGCCGAGGCAGGGATCGAGCATCGGCGAGAGCAGAATCTGGCCGGCAAGGCGGGGCGCTTTACGGTCGCGCGCCATCAGCGCCGCGGCGGCTGCGAGATTACCGCCCGCCTCCTCGCCGGCGACGAAGACGGGGGCCCCCTGCGCCGCGAGCTGGGCGCGTTTGCGGCAGGCCCACTGCAGCGCCGCGTAGGCCGCGTCGACCGCCGCCGGAAACGGATCGTCCGGCGCCAGCGGGTAGTCGACGGACATCACGACGGCGCCCGCTTCGTGCAGCAGACCAGCCACCAGCGCGCCGCTGTCGAGCGATCCGGACACGAAGGCCCCGCCATGGAAATGCACGACCAGCGCGGCCCCGGCGTGACGCCTCCCGTAGAGGCGTACGTTCAGCGCTCGCGGAAGGCCGATGTCGATGCTGCGGTCCTCCTTGACCGGGAGTCGGGTCGGACGTGCGAGGCGGGATTGCGGAAAGCGGGACATATTCGTTGGGGCATGCAATGGACGCCGACAGCGCCGATGGCCTGAACGATAGATGTCGCCAGCCGATGAATAAATAATCAATTCATGGCTTCTTTATTTCCATTGATAAATAATCGCACTGCGGCAATCGAAGCGGATCGATCCGAGGAGAAACGAATGGACCAATTTCTGGCACTGCGCGTATTCGCGCGCGTCGTCGAGGCAGGCACCTTCACCAAGGCCGCCGACTCGCTCGGTATGCCGAAGCCGACCGTGACGAAGCTGATCCAGAACCTCGAGACGCACCTGCGGGTGAAGCTGCTCAACCGCACCACGCGGCGCGTCACGGTCACCGCGGACGGCGCGGCCTACTACGAGCGCACCGCGCGACTGCTGACGGAACTGGAAGAAATCGACGCCAGCCTGTCGAACGCCCAGGCCTCGCCTAAGGGGCGCGTGCGCGTCGACGTCCCCGCGGTGGTCGCGACCCGGATCATCATTCCCGCGCTGCATACCTTCCACGCACGCTATCCGGACATCCAGATCGATCTCGGCGCCGGCGACCGCCTCGTGAACCTGATCGCCGACAACGTCGATTGCGTGGTCCGCGCCGGCACCCTCATCGACGAATCGCTGGTTGCCCGACGCATCGCCTACATGGATCACCTCACGTGCGCGTCCCCGGCCTATCTTGCCGAGCATGGAATTCCGAGGCACCCGTCTGAACTCGGCGGGCCGCACCGTGTCGTCGGCTATTTCTCGGCGGGCACGGGCAGGATCTCGCCCTTCGAATTCGAGCGCAACGGCGAACGCGTCGAGCTGCCGGGTAGGCACATCGTCGCCGTCAACGACAGCAACGCCTACCTGGCCGCCGCACTCGCAGGCCTGGGGATCGTGCAGTTGCCCAGCTTCATGATCGATCGGCAACTGGCGAAGGGGGAACTTGTCCCGGTTCTGGAAGACTGGACCACCCCGGGCTTCCCGGTCTACATCGTCTATCCCCCGAACCGCCACCTGAGCGCGAAGATCCGCGTCTTCGTCGACTGGGTAGCGGAGCTTTTCGCGCCCTTCAATGCCGCGGGGCGGCGCTGACCTCCGCCAGCGCCGCCCCGCAGGAACAGCACTACATCAGGTTGCAGGCAAACCGCGCGTCAGCGACCTCGCACGGGGCGACGCGCACGCCCGACAAGGGACTGCCCGCAGTCCGGCTCGTCGCATCGGCCCATCTGGACCGGGTGCGCGAAGCTGGCGCGCGTCTTCATGATGACGTTCCGCGCGTTGGCCTCGATATCCGCCCGCGGGTCGGCCGTGCCGAGACCCGCCGTTGTCCGCGCGGATGCTTGTATCGACAACTCCATGGCCATCCTCCTTTGACGTTGATGCATAGCGAAATGCTGGAATTCCGGCGCACTGTACCGGGGGGCGCGCGACGAATAAATGCGCAAAAAACCAGCACTTTGTTTCCACACATGAACAATCGCATCGCGAGCGCGACGGTTCCCGTCGTCGCCGGACCGGTGTTTCTCGCAACTTAACCATGACTATGACATGGCTATTGCGACCAGATCAACATAGTCATGCAGCGCCGACGAAGCTGCGGCCGGTAGGCTTCTCCGTCACGCCGCGAGCCCCCTGCCCTCCGGGGGGACTCGTGCCGTCCGGGGCGCGCCCTGCCGCTTATCCCGGCGTTCCCCGGCCCGAGGATTCGTCGGCGTCGCTGCCGGCATCGGCCGCCCTCGCCTTGCGCGGCACGAGGTTCGCCACATTGACCGGCCGCCAGTAGCTTCCGCCAGCCGAAACGCACGTCCACGCCCACCGCACCCAGCCGGTCAGCGAGATCGCGAGCCACAGCGCCCAGCCCAGCATCATCAGGCGATAGGCGAACACCGGGATGCTGAAGAACTCCACGCTCGGCGTCGTCCCGTCGAGGCGGTCCAGATACCACCTCAGGCTGAACGCCGTCGAGTCGTTGCCGGTCACGAGCATGTCGGGATAGCCGAGCAGGCCCTGCCGCAGCGCCGATAGCAGCGCGCTCGCGGCCAGCAGCGTGAACATCAGCAGCACCATCTGGAACAGGTTGAAACGCCACGGCGACGGATCGGCATAGTTGCGCCGGATCGCAAGCAACACGAACCAGCCGATGACGAAGAACACCGAGGCAACGGACGACTGGACGAGCCCGACGCCGAGGAGAATCCAGGTCACCATTCCCAGCGGCCCCGGCACGACACGGGACAGGACCGCTGCAATCGCGACCACGACGATGAGCACGCCCCACAGGAGCACCGCCGGGCCGACCAGCGGCCCCTTGGTGAACAGCACGACGCGGTCCTGCGGCACGGCAAGGGTGACGGTTGCATTGACCGCCTGCGCGCCGAGATCCAGTTGCGGGGAGCGATAGTGGTTCGATGCCGCGCAGACGTCGCGCCAGTCGAGCTGCACCGCGTGTGCCCCCGGTGTGATCGGCAGCGCCAGCCTGTTCTTCTCTACCCGCAAGGGCTGCACCTGGCCGTCGATCCGTACCGACAGGAGCTCCGCCCCTTCGGGCAGGCCGATGACGTGATTGCCGCCGGCGCTGCTGCGCAGCCGCAGCGTGGCGGAGGCGTCCGAAGAGCGCTGTCCGACGGTGGTGTCGATCTGGACCTCGTCGAACGTTAGGGTGCTGCCGTCCATGCCCGACGGGCGCGAGAGGGCCAGTTCGACCGTCTCGCCCGGCCAAAGCAACCAGCGCGGCTGCCACGTGCCGCCATTGGTCCACACGGCGGGGGCGAGGCCCGCCGACTCGACGTGCCACGACGGCGTTGCCGACACGGTCCAGCGCTCGATCTGGCCGGGGTGCGTCGAAGTGAGCAGCCGCAGTTTGTCCGAGTGCTCGAGAACGCTGGTGAAGGTGCGCGATGCGCCGGGCGCGAGATCGACGACCGCTTCGCCGTCCTCGACCTTGATGCCGGGATCGGTGACGGCCTCCCCTGCCAGCAGCGGAATCCGCACGCTCGTCTGCAGCGCGCTCGGGCCTTGCCGCCGCACGATGGTATGGACGCTCCATGTCCGGTCGAACATGACATGCCGCTCGACTTCGGCAAACGGCGGCAGATCGGCGCCGCCCGAGAACTCTTTGTCCGCCTTCGCCTGCACTTCGCGCAGCCGCGAGAGCGTCAGGGTTTCCGTCGCGAGGCCGCGGGCATCGATGCCGGACAGGCTCCAGCGCGCGAGCTGCGCGCTCACCCGTCGCGGCGTCAGCGGCAGATGGATGGGCACGTCGTCCTGATGGGCCGGGATGACGATCTCGATGGCGGTGATGCCGGCGCGTACGCTTGCCCAGATCAACCCCTTGTCGTCGCGCAGCAGGGCCGGCGGCTGCCCGCCCGCCAGCACGGACGACGGACGGATGTTCGCCCCGGGGCTCGGCAGCGGCACGACCGTCCGGGCCTGCGCATGAACTTCGAGCTTCAGCGTGATCGTGTTGCCGGCGGCTTCGATGCGCATGTCGGCGAGGTCCGCGCACACCGGCGCGCATGCCGGCGCGGGTTCGGGGGCGAGGAGCCGCGTGCGCAGTTCCCCGAGCAACTCTTCCGACGGGAACGTGGATTGCGCGCGGGCGTCCGTCGGTGCGCTGCCCAGCCCGACAGCCGCGACGAAGCCCACCACCGCCGCGGAACTCAGCGCCCCGCGCAGCTTGCGCGCCAGCGCCGCCCGGTCGAACTCCCAGCAGCGCCACAGCGCCAGGCCGAGCAGCAGCACGGAGAGCAAGGACCACAACGCCGAGCCGGCGGGTGGCAGCAGCGTCAGGGACAGCGTCTGTCCGCTGGCGATCGGCCCCTGCGACGCGAGCTGGATCGCAGTCCAGCGCCAACTCGGAATTCCGGGGCCCGTCTGCACCTTCAGGTTCGGGTCGGGTTTGGCGGCCACCGGCCGTGACGAACCTTCCCGTGTGTACGGCGCGACCACCGAGGCGGCTTCGTCGCGCAACTTGCGCTCCACGTAGCTTTCCGCTTCCTGCGCGACGGGCGGAGCCGCCGGCATGGAACTCGGCGCACGCGCCGCCCTGCCCATGCCGGCGGTCGCCTGCGAATAACTCATCCCTAGGGCCGGATACATGGCCTGCCGGATCTGATCGACGGCGAAGGGAACGAGCATGATGGCGATCAATATCCCGCTGACGAGCGCCCCGCGCGTGGCCCAGCCGCGCAGCTTCGCGCTGGTCGGGACGGCCGCAGCGATCGCCCGGAACAGGACCAGTGCCAGCCACAGGAACCTGGGCGCATCCGAGGTGTGCCACGTCAGGACGAGCCCCGCGAGCAGGATCAGGGACGCGGCGGGGCCGACGACGCGGAAGGTGACGGCCGCGATCAGCAGGACGCCGAAGATGTCCCACAGCGTCCACGACATCAGCCACTCGCCCCGCACCGAATCCGCGCCCGAGGCGTGAATCAGGCGCCACCCCGGCGGCAGGTTGAGTTCGGCCGCCCAGCCGCTCAGCGGCACGGTCCAGCCGCTTGCGGGAATCTCGCGTGCGGACGAGTCGATGCGGCTGTCGGCTTCGAGCGCGATCGACGCGTCGCGCAGTTCCACGCCGCGGCCGGCCTCGCTGCGGGTTACCGGCAGGTCGACACCATTGACCGACACCCGCCCGAGCGCGAACTGCTCGGGCAGGTCGAGCCGCCAGCTGCGGCCGATCGTCCCGTTTATCCTGTCCTGAACGGAAAATCCGCCGCCATCGAAGTCGAGCCACAGCGTGCGCCGGATCTCCAGACGATCCGCCGCGCCGCCGGAATCCCCCCGCTGCACCTCGGCGATCTTCAGGGCCGTTCCCGGCTGGAGCACGAAGGTCGGCAGTCCGGCCCATTCCGCCGGCACGCCCACGGACTTCGGATCGACCGCGGGCGGCCCCTCCAGGTTCACGACGCGGACCTCGTTGCGCGGCGCGAAGGACCACACCTCCTGCTCGCTCGCGGCATCCGGCAATTGCAGCTCGTTCGCGGCGCTCATCCTGCGCGAGCTCACGCTCAGCACCCACGAACCCGCACGCGCCTGCACCTTCAGGCTGCCGTCGGCGTCGATGCGCGCCGGCAACCCGCCTTCGACGGCCAAGGGAACGAATCCTTCCAGCACCGCATGCGGGACGCGAACCTCCCGCTGCCGGCCCGCGATCGAGAATTCGTAGCGGACGGTAGATACCATCGGCACGTCGTCCGAGAACTGCCGGAAGATGCGCATGGACAGCGAATCCACCGCCCCGTCCTGCTCCGGCGAGGTGCGCAGCCACAGCTGGCCGGACGCATCCGGCTGCCCCGCGAACCGCTCGCCGTCGATGGCGACGGAAACCTTCGCGACCTGCCGCGGCAGTTGCAGGTTCAGCGGCAGTTGCTGCCAGTCGAAGCGCCCGACGACCACGTGGTGCCCCGGGCCCACGCGCAACGACGGCCGTCCGTTCGCGAGTACGACCGCAGCGGGCTCGCCGTCCACGCGCACGTCGCGCGGCCAGGCCTCGACATCGCCGGGCAGTTCCACCGTCCCATCGGCGAAGGCGTCGACCGTCAGCGTGAAGACGCCCTGTCGGGCTGAAAGCTGCATCTCGATGCCCGCCGGCCAGATGCATTGGGCGGGTGCAGCGTCGCTCGCCGTGCGCGGGCATTCCGGTGCCGGCGGATTGTGGCGCGCCCAGTCGACCCACGGGCGGAGCGGCGCGGGCACCTCCTCCGGGCTCATCCGACCGGTTCCGGAGTGTGCGAGGGAAATGCAGGCGAGCAAGCCTGCCATCGAGGCTACGATTCGGAAAGTTTTCATCGCTCGGGGTTCCGCTGATCCTGCCCGGCGCATGCCCGCGTGTCGGGCTGCACGGATCGGATTGATATGACAATGCAAACCCGATGATGCCCGATAAACCATTCCGGGTATGAACTTCTTCGGCAGTATCGACGCGCGATACCGCTGGTGCTGCCATGCGCAGGACGTCGCAGCAGGGTTCGGCACGGGGATGACCGTGGTGCTTCCAGGTGCGTTGATCGTCAGGGACAGCGTTGGCTGGCGCACAGAGGCCCACACCGTTTCGGAGTAGCTTCATCCTCCTGAACCGAGCTCATCGATTGCGGACCCGACTTGGACCCCAAGCGGCAGTCCACACGATCCGAGCCCACGGAGGAAGACATGAAGAACTTGATGAAAATGGTGTTTGCCGCCCTACCCTTGACGGCTGTCGGCCCCGCTTCGGCGCAGACCGGCGGCATGATGAATGGCGGCTACGGTGGCATGTGGAGCGGCGGCTGGATGGGGGGATACGGCGGGTACTGGGTGCCGGTTCTGGTGGTTGCGGTGGTCGCGTTTCTCGTCTGGCTCGTCATGCAAAAGCGCAAGTGAACGGCGTGAGTGTGAGTGACCGCACGCCCAAGGCATAAGCCCACAAATCAGGTCGGGAGATTGAAATGAACACAGCAACCACCACGCCGCCGTCCACTGCGGGCTACGGCTTCCACTGCGGCCTGAAGACCACGGACTTTGCGCAGGCCGTGGCGCTCGTCACCGAGGCGCTCAAGGTCGAGGGCTTCGGGGTGCTGACCGACATCGACGTGCAGGCCACGATGAAGGCCAAACTGGGGATCGAC
Source organism: Azoarcus sp. CIB (assembly GCF_001190925.1). Lineage (NCBI taxonomy): Bacteria > Pseudomonadati > Pseudomonadota > Betaproteobacteria > Rhodocyclales > Zoogloeaceae > Azoarcus > Azoarcus sp. CIB. Next base: position 1,340,920 of record NZ_CP011072.1, on the reverse strand, counting down.
GGGCGCCCGTATCGCATCCTCGGCGCCTGCAATCCTCCGCTGGCCCATCAGGCGCTGACTGCTGAACCCGACATCGGACTGCTGCTGCCGTGCAACGTCGTCGTTCGCGAGGACACCGATGGCCAGATCGTCGTGGCTTTCATGGATCCGGTGGCCGTGCTGCAGCTGACCCGCGACCCCGAGATCGGCCGCGTCGCACATGAGGTCCGCGAGCGACTGGAGCGCGTGCGCTCGGCGCTGATCGCTTGATCCGATGGCTCACCGCCGCACTGACATGGCGAGGTGAATGGCCGCTGACGGATGGGCGGTCCCGCTCAACGTCGGATTCGGGAAAGTCGCCGCAGGTGGATCATGGGCGGAGGGTTCCCCCCTTGCGCTCTGCCCCTACTTCAGCAAGCGATCCAGCCGGTTCGCGAACGCCTGCCTGTCCCCGGCATTGAACGCCGCCGGCCCGCCGGTTTCGACGCCGGTGCTGCGCAGGGTGTCCATGAAGTTGCGCAGGTCGAGCAGTTCGCGGATGTTTTCCTTGCCGTAGAGCTCGCCGCGCGGCGACAGCGCGTGGGCGTCCTTTTCGACGATTGCGGCGGCGAGGGGGATGTCGGCGGTGATGACGAGGTCGCCGGCCTGCACGTGCGTGGCGATGTATTTGTCGGCCTCGTCGAAGCCGCCCGGGACCTGGATCATCCGGATCAGGGGGGAGGCGGGAATGCGCAGAGTCTGGTTGGCGACCAGGGTGAGCGGGCGCCGGGTGCGCTCCGCGGCGCGGAACAGGATTTCCTTGATGACGCCGGGGCAGGCGTCGGCGTCGACCCAGATGTGCATGGAATGTGTCCCGCTGCTCAGTGCCGGATGCAGATCTTGCCGAAATGCCGGCCGCTGGCGAGATACTGCATGGCCTCGCGCAGTTGCTCGAAGGCGAAGCTGCGGTCGACGACGGGCCGCATGCCGCTGTGCGCGACGGCGCGCGACATCGCGAGGAAATCCTCGCGGCTGCCGACGGTGATGCCCTGCAGGCGGACGTGGCGGGTGACGACCAGCCCCAGCGGAGCGTCCATGAGGGAACCGCCCAGCACGCCGATCATGCTGATCGCGCCGCCCGGCCGCACGGCGCGCAGCGACTGCGTCAGCGTGCCCTGCCCGCCGACTTCGATCACGTGGTCGACGCCGCCGCTGCCCGCGGCGTCGCGCGCGACGCGGCCCCATTCGGGGGTCGAGCGGTAGTTGATGGTGACGTCCGCGCCGAGTTCGCGGGCGCGTTCGAGCTTCTCGTCGCTGGACGAGGTGCAGATGACCCGGGCGCCGAGCAGCTTGGCGAACTGCAGGGCGAACAGCGAGACGCCCCCGGTGCCCTGGACGAGGACGGTGTCGCCGGACGTGACCCGCCCTTCCGTGACGAGCGCGCGCCAGGCGGTGACCGCGGCGGTGGGCAGGGTGGCGGCCTCGGCGTCGTCGAGGTGGGCGGGCACGGGTGCGACCGTCGAGGCCGGGACGACCATGTATTCCGCCATGGTGCCGTCGCTTTCGCAGCCGAGGCTGTAGGCGAGATGCTCGGCGCTCGGCTCGCCGCCGGGCCAGGTGGAGAAGAACAGGGGGCAGACGCGATCGCCGATGCGGTATGCGTCCACGCCGCTGCCGACCTGGTCGATGTGCCCGACGCCATCGCTGAGCATGATCAGGGGCAGCGCCTGCATGCGCGATCCGTAGCCGCGGCGGGGCACCAGCAGATCGCGGTAGTTGAGCGCGGAGGCGAGCATCTTCAGCCGGACTTCGCCCGGACCGGCGGTCGGTTCCGGGCGCTCGCCGATGCGCAGATTGTCGTCCGTCCATGCCGTGTCGACCTGAAACACTCTCATCGGAATCCCCTCGCAGCACGCTGTTGTGGCAATCAGGCAATATTAGTCGATCGAAGTACCCCTGGCAGAGCGGGCGGACACCGGGCGTGGGGGCGATGCTCGCGACCGCCCTGCCCGTCGTTTACCCCGTTTTTATCTGCGCCCCGTCAGAATCGACGCAACGACGAACTCCGGCCCCCGGCCCGCTACCTCAGGCGCCCTGTGCCGCGGGCGGGATCGACGAACCGAACATGCGAAACGACACCTCCAGGCATCCCCCCCCGATCTCCAGCCATGCAGTCGCACTGGCCGCCTGCGGCCTCGCGGTTGCGGTCTGCCTGCCGCTGCGCGATGTGTTGGATCTCACCAACATCGCGATGCTCCTGCTGCTGACGGTGGTCTTCATCGCCGCTCGCCTCGGGCGATCCGAAGCGGTCATGGCGAGCTTCGTCAGCGTCGCGCTGTTCGACTTCTTCTTCGTTCCGCCGCATCTCTCGTTTCTGGTCAGCGACGTGCAGTACCTCGTCACCTTTGCGGTGATGCTGGCAGTGTCGCTGTTCATCAGCCATCTGACGACCAGCCTGCAGGCGAGCGCACACGAGGCGAGCGAGCGCGAGGCCCACTCCCTGGCGCTTTACGCGCTTGCACGCAGTCTGGCTGGCACGGTATCGCCCGAACAGGTCGTGCAGCACGTGGCCACATTCGTGCGCGAGCAGGCTGACGGGGAACCGGTATTCTTCCTGCCCGATGCGGAGGGGCAGTTGCACGAGTTCCCACCCGGCACGGCCACGCTCGGGCTCGACGAGTCGCTGGTGCTCGACGCGGTGTATCACAGTCGGGCGAGCGACCCGTCCTGCAGTACCAGTGGCCCGAACGGGCTGACCCTGCTCTTTCCGCTGATCGGCGCGACCCGCCGCCACGGCGTTCTGCTGGTGCGGGATTGCGGTCGCGACCGGCTCGACCCGCTGCGGCCGATGTTCGAAGCGGTGGCCTCCGTGACGGCGATCGCCCTGGAACGGCTGCATCTCGTGGAGCTCGCGCAGGCGAGCCGCATGGAAACCGAGGCCGAGCGGCTTCGCAGTTCAATCCTTTCGTCGATCTCGCACGACATCCGCACGCCCCTGACGGTGCTGTTCGGCCTGGCCGATACGCTGACGCTGGCTGACGCCCCTTTGGGCGGAGAGGAGCGCGACACCGCGCGCGCGATCCGGGATCAGGCCGGACGGCTGCATGAAATGGTCGAGAAGCTGCTCGATATGGCCCGCCTGCAGGCGGGCCAGGTACGCCTGCGGAAGGAGTGGCAGGCGATCGAAGAGGTGATCGGCGCGAGCATCCAGCTGTTGGGCGAGGCCTTGCGCGAGCACCCGGTGAAGGTATCGCTGCAGCCTGACCTGCCCCTCGTTGCGATGGACGCTGTGCTGATGGAGCGCGTGTTCTGCAACCTGCTGGAGAATGCCGCGAAGTATTCGCCGGCCGGCACACCGGTGACGATCGACGTGGCGACAGACGACGCGGGGGGCCTCGTGATCGAGGTGTGCGACCGCGGCGAAGGTTTTCCGGCGGGCAGCATGGCGCGCATCTTCGACCTTTTCGAGCGCGGGGCACCGCAGTTGTCGACTCCCGGAGTCGGCCTGGGGCTGGCGATCTGCCGGGCCGTCATCGATGCCCATGGCGGGCAGGTCAGCGCCTCGAACCGGGCCGGGGGCGGTGCCTGCGTCCGTATCGTGCTGCCTTGCGGCGGCGAACCGCCGGGCATCGAACCCGAACCTGCGGACCCGGCGGGAGCCGGATCATGAACGCGCACCAGGCCCGCGTCCTCGTGGTCGAGGATGAACTGCAGATCCGTCACTTCATCCGCCAGACGCTGGAAAAAGCGGCGTACCAGGTGATCGAGGCGTCGACCGTGCAGCAGGCCGTGGGCGCGGCGGCATCGGGGAAGCCCGACCTCGCCATCCTCGACTTGGGTCTTCCCGACGGCGACGGCGTCGACTTCGTGCGTGCGGTACGGGACTGGTCGCGGATGCCGGTGCTGATCCTTTCGGCACGTTCCGACGAGAACGAAAAGATCACGGCGCTCGATGCGGGCGCGGACGACTATCTGACGAAGCCCTTCTCGGTGGGCGAACTGCTCGCGCGCGTCCGCGCCCTGCTGCGCCGCGCCGAGGGCGGGACAGACGCGGGCGCTGCGGTGGTGCGCTTCGGCGATGTAGAGGTCGATCTGGCGCACCGCACCGTGTTGCGCGCGGGGGCGCCGGTGCATCTGACGGCACGGGAGTATCGGCTGCTGGTGGTGCTGCTCGTCAATGCCGGCAAGGTCATGACACATCGCCAGCTGCTGCGCGAGGTGTGGGGGCCGGCCTATGTCGACAGCACCCATTACCTGCGCATCTACGTAGGCCACCTGCGGCAGAAGCTGGAGGCGGACCCCACTCAGCCGGTGCATCTGCGCACCGAAATCGGCGTCGGTTACCGCTTCCAGGTCTGACCGGCCGTTCCTTCGCCTTCCACGGGAATTCATCATGTCCGCAAACCAGGATCATCCGCGCAGCAGCCTGGGCACCCTCGCACTGGCGGCGCTCGGCATTGTGTACGGCGACATCGGCACCAGCCCGCTGTATGCGTTCAAGGAGGCGTTCCACGGCTCGCATGCACTGGCGGTGAGCGAGACGACCGTGCTCGCGGCGCTGTCGGCGTTCTTCTGGGCGATGATGCTGATCATCTCGCTCAAGTACGTGTGGATCGTCCTGAATCACGACAACGACGGCGAAGGCGGCGTGCTCGCACTGACCGCCCTCGCCCATCGCCGCGCGTCCGGCACGCGGCGGCTCGCGGCGCTGGTCATCGGCGCCGGGATCTTCGCCGCGGCGCTCTTTTACGGCGACGCGATCATCACGCCGGCGATCTCCGTCCTCTCGGCCGTGGAAGGCCTCGCGGTGGCGGCGCCGGACTTCGAGCGGCTGGTCGTGCCGATCACGATCGGCATCCTGGTCAGCCTGTTCCTGATCCAGAAACACGGCACGAGCCGCGTCGGCACCCTGTTCGGCCCCGTGACCCTGCTCTGGTTCGCAACGCTCGCGGTGCTGGGGCTGCACTCGATCATCGAGACACCACAGGTGCTGGCCGCGATCAACCCGGCCCACGCCCTCCGCTTCGCGCTGGAGCACCCGCACGAGGCGTTCCTGCTGCTGTCGGCGGTATTCCTCGCGCTGACGGGCGGGGAAGCCCTGTACGCGGACATGGGCCACTTCGGCGCGAAGGCGGTGCGCGTCGCCTGGTACGGCCTGGTCTGCCCCGCCCTGCTGATCAACTATTTCGGCCAGGGCGCGTTGGTGCTGCGCGATCCGGCGGCGGCCGCGAATCCGTTCTACCTGCTGGCGCCGGACTGGTTCGTCTTCCCGCTGGTCGGCTTGGCAACTGCGGCGACGGTGATCGCCTCGCAGGCGACGATCTCGGGCGCATTCTCGATGACGCTGCAGGCCTCGCGGCTCGGCTACCTGCCGCGCGTGCGCATCCTGCACACGTCGGACAGCGAACGCGGCCAGATCTACATTCCCAGCGTCAACTGGCTGATGCTGGTAGCCGTGGTGCTGCTGGTGCTGGAATTCCGCTCATCCAACGCGCTCGCCGCGGCATATGGCATCGCGGTGTCGGGCACGATGATCATCACGACGGTGCTCACCGTGTTCGTCACCATCGCCGTTCCCGGCCGCTTCCGGGTGCTGCTGATCGCCGGACTGGCGCTCTTCGCCTTGCTGGAAAGCGCATTCCTGGCCTCGAATCTCACGAAGATTGCGGCTGGAGGGTGGTTTCCGATGGTGCTCGGCGCGCTCATCTTCATCGCTCTCACCAGCTGGAAGGATGGCAGTGCGCTGGTCGCCGAACAGCGGCGGAAGATCGACGTACCGATGGACGGCTTCGTGCACGGCCCTCATCCGGACGTGCCCAAGGTCGCCGGCACCGCCGTTTACCTCACATCGGACACCAGCGTCGTTCCGAGCGCGTTGTTCCACAACCTGAAGCATTACAAGGTCATGCACGAACAGACGGTATTCCTGCATGTCATCAACGAGGAGGTGCCCTACGTTGCCGAACCCGAACGCCTGCGGCTGCACCGGCTCGGACCCGACATCTACCAGGTCGACGTTCATTTCGGGTTCCGCGAGGAGCCGGACCTGCCGAACGCGCTCAGGGGGGCGGACAGGGTGGGTCTGGTCCTGGAACCGATGCTGACGACTTACTTCGTCGCGCGCTCCGTGATCGTCGACGGACCGGGCGCGCTGCCGCACTGGCGCTGTGCGCTGTTTTCGTGGATGAACCGGCAGGCCGAGGGTGCAGCGACCTATTTCCGCCTGCCGGCGAATCAGGTCGTCGAACTGGGGACGCAGGTGCTGCTGTAACGATACGCCCGGTCGTGACCGGGATGGACGCATTCGAGGTCGGCGCGGGAAACGGCACGTTGACCTGAAGCGCGCCGTCGGTCACGGTAAACGGACTGCGCGGCAGGGCCGGCGTCCGTTTCATCGCGCCCCCCACCTCGCCGCACCTCGACCCCACGGAAGTGCCGCAATGATGAAGCTCTACACCTATTTCCGCAGCTCGGCGGCCTACCGCGTGCGCATTGCGCTGAACCTCAAGCAGCTCGACTATGAGGCGATCCCCGTCCATCTCGTGCGCAACGGCGGCGAGCAGCGGCAGGCGGATTACCTTGCGCTGAATCCGGCCGGACTGGTGCCGACGCTGGTCGACGACGGGAACGTACTGCAGCAGTCGCTGGCGATCATCGAGTACCTCGACGAGGTGCATCCGCAGCCCGCGCTGCTGCCTGGCAGCCCCGCAGAGCGCGCGCGCATCCGCGCGATCGCTCAGTCAATTGCGTGCGACATCCACCCGGTGAACAACCTGCGCGTGCTGCGTTACCTGGTGCACGAACTGGGCGTGAATGACGCGCAGAAGAACGCGTGGTACCGCCACTGGATCGCGATCGGGCTGTCGGCGGTGGAGTCCATGCTCGCCGCGGACGCGCGCACCGGCCTCTTCTGCCACGGCGATACGCCCACGCTGGCCGACTGCTGCCTCGTGCCGCAGGTGTTCAACGCGCAGCGCTTCGACTGCGACCTGTCGGCCATGCCGACCGTGATGCGCATCGTCGAGCGCTGCGCGACGCTCGATGCTTTTCAACGCGCTGCGCCCGGGCAGCAGCCCGACGCAGAGTAGCCGGATCTCGCCGGACCGCGGCACCACACGCCGCGGCCGGACAAAAAAAGTCCGGGGCACGAGGCCCCGGACAGGGCTTCCCTCTGGAGAGGAGGGGGAGAACTCGTTGATGCCGGCCGCGCTGCTATTGCAGCTCGACCAGCAGATCCTTGGCCGCGACCTTGTCGCCGGGCTTCACGAAGACCTGTTTGACGACGGCGTCGCGGTCGGCGGTCAGTGCCGTTTCCATCTTCATCGCCTCGATGGACACCAGCGGCGTGCCCTTGGCGATCTTCTGTCCGGCATGCACGGCAACCGTCACGACCGCACCGGGCATCGGGGCGCCGATGTGGTTCGGGTTGGCATCGTCCATCTTCGGGTGGCGGCGCCCGGTCGGCGCGGCGCCGGCCTTGGGGATGCGCTGCAGGCGCGGCTGGCCGTTGAGTTCGAAGAAGACTTTCACGCGGCCCTCCTCGTCCGGGGTGTCGCTGCTGCCGGTCTGGCGCACGATGAGGCTCTTGCCCTTCTCGATGTCGACGCTGATCTCCTCGCGGTCCTTCAGGCCGTAGAAGAACACCGGCGTGGGCAGCAGCGAGACGTCGCCGAAGCGTGCGTGGTGGGCGGCGTAGTCCTTGAAGACCTTGGGGTACATCAGCCACGAGGCGAGGTCGGTGTCCGAGACCTGGCGGCCGATGGCCGCCTCGGCTTCGGCGCGCGCGGCGTCGAGATCGACGACCGGCAGGAAGTCGCCGGCGCGGCCCTTGAGCGGTTCGGCGCCTTTCAGTACCTTGCGTTCGAGCGCCTTGGGGAAACCGTCCGGCGGGAAGCCGAGCTCGCCGCGGAAGAGCGAGACGACCGACTCGGGGAAGGCGATTTCCTTTTCAGGATCGAGGACTTCGTCGGGCGTGAGATCGTTGGCGACCATGAACAGCGCCATGTCGCCGACGACTTTGGACGTGGGCGTGACCTTGACGATGTCGCCGAAGAGCTGGTTCACGTCGGCGTAGGCCTGCGAGACTTCCGGCCAGCGGTGCTCGAGCCCCATCGCGCGGGCCTGCTCGCGCAGGTTGGTGTATTGCCCGCCGGGCATCTCGTGCTTGTACACGTCGGACGTACCGCAGCGGATGTCGGCCTCGAACGGCGCGTAGGCGCGGCGCACGCCTTCCCAGTAGTGCGACAGCGACTGCATCGCGTCGAGATCGAGCCCGGTATCGCGCTCGGAGCCGGCGAGCGCCGCGGCGATGGAGCCGAGGTTGGGCTGCGAGGTGAGTCCGCTCATCGCGTCGAGCGCGCCGTCGACGGCATCGACGCCGGCTTCGATCGCGGCGAGCACGCTCGCGGCGGCGATGCCGGAGGTGTCGTGGGTGTGGAAGTGGATCGGCAGGCCGACTTCTTCCTTGAGCGCCTTCACCAACGCGGCAGCGGCGCGCGGTTTGCATACGCCGGCCATGTCCTTGATGCCGAGGATGTGGGCACCGGCCTTTTCCAGTTGCTTGGCGAGATCGACGTAATACTTCAGGTTGTACTTGGGGCGGCTCGCGTCGAAGAGGTCACCGGTGTAGCAGATCGTGCCTTCGCACAGCGCGCCGGCTTCATTGACGGCGTCCATCGCGACGCGCATGTTGTCGATCCAGTTGAGCGAATCGAACACGCGGAACACGTCGACACCCTCCTTCGCCGCCTGCTGGACAAAGTAGCGGACGACGTTGTCGGAATAGTTGGTGTAGCCGACGGCGTTGGAGGCGCGCAGCAGCATCTGGAACAGCACGTTGGGCACGGCCGTGCGCAGGCGCGCGAGGCGCTCCCACGGGTCTTCCTTGAGGAAGCGCAGCGCGACGTCGAAGGTCGCGCCGCCCCAGCATTCGAGCGAGAAGAGCTGCGGCACGAGGCGCGCGTAGTGGGGCGCGATCTCGAGCATGTCGCGCGTGCGCATGCGGGTGGCGAAGAGCGACTGGTGCGCGTCGCGCATCGTGGTGTCGGTGAGGAGCACACGCTGCTCGCTCTTCATCCACTGCGCGAAGCCGACGGGACCGAGCGCCTTGAGGAGATCGCGCGTGCCGGCCGGGGGCGGCACGGCGAGGTCCACCTGCGGCTTGATCGGTTTCGCGAGCGGTCCCTTGGGCGCCTGACGGCCGGCCATCTCGGGGTTGCCGTTGACGCTGACTTCACCGAGGAACTTCAGCAGCTTGGTGGCGCGGTCCTGGCGCTTCTGGAAGCGGAAGAGCTCGGGCGCGGTGTCGATGAAGCGCGTCGTGCATTCGCCGGACTTGAACAGCGGGTGCGCGATGACGTTCTCGAGGAACTGCAGGTTGGACGACACGCCACGAATGCGGAATTCGCGCAGGCCGCGGTCCATGCGGGAGATGGCCTCGTCCGGGCTGTGGCCCCAGGCGGTGACCTTGACGAGCAGCGAGTCGTAGAAGGGGGTGATCACCGCGCCAGAATAGGCGGTGCCGCCGTCGAGGCGCAGGCCGAAGCCCGCGGCGCTGCGATAGGCGGTGATGCGGCCGTAGTCGGGGGTGAAGTTGTTCTCCGGGTCCTCGGTGGTGACGCGGCACTGCAGCGCGTGGCCATTGAGGCGGATGTCGGACTGCGCGGGCAGGTAGGCGTCGGCCGCGCCGATGCGCGCGCCTTCGGTGACGCGGATCTGCGCCTTGACGATGTCGACGCCGGTGACCTGTTCGGTGACGGTGTGCTCGACCTGGATCCGGGGGTTCACTTCGATGAAGTAGAAGGCGCCGGTGTCGGCGTCCATGAGGAATTCCACCGTACCGGCGTGCGTGTAGTTCGCGGCACGACAGAGTTTCAGCGCGGCCTCGCACAGCTCCGCGCGACGCGTGTCATCGAGGTAGTGCGCGGGGGCGCGTTCGACGACCTTCTGGTTGCGGCGCTGCACCGAGCAGTCGCGCTCGAACAGATGCACGAGGTTGCCGTGCGTGTCGCCCAGCACCTGCACTTCGACGTGGCGGGCGCGGCGCACCAGTTTTTCCAGATAGACCTCGTCGTTGCCGAAGGCGGCGAGCGCTTCGCGGCGGGCGACGTCGAGCAGGCCGGGCAGTTCTTCCTCGTTCTCGATCGCGCGCATGCCGCGACCGCCGCCGCCCCAGCTCGCCTTGAGCATCAGGGGGTAGCCGACTCCGCGGGCGAGGCGTTTGATCTCGTCGAGGTCCTGCGGCAACGCGCCGGTGGCGGGGACGACCGGCACGCCGGCGGCGACGGCGAGGTTGCGCGCGGCGACCTTGTTGCCCAGATCGCGCATCACCTGCGGCTGCGGGCCAATGAAGGCGATTCCGGCGGCGGCGCAGGCTTCGGCGAACTCGGGGTTCTCGGACAGGAAGCCGTAGCCGGGGTGGATCGCATCGACCTCGGCATCCTTCGCTACGCGGATGATGTCGGGGATGTCGAGGTAGGCCGCGATCGGCTTCTGGCCGGTGCCGACGAGGTAGGATTCGTCCGCCTTGAAGCGGTGCAGCGCGAAGCGGTCCTCGTTGGCGTAGATCGCCACCGTGCGGATGCCCAGTTCGCTCGCGGCGCGGAACACGCGGATGGCGATTTCGCCGCGGTTGGCGACGAGGATGCTCTTGATCGGTTTCATGTCCATGTCCTGCTCTGCTGGCCTGCCTTGCTGGATGCCGTCATTGACGGGTACGTCTGCCTGATGCGGACATTGCCGTCGCAACAGCCGCTCGGGAATTTAATGCTGTGTGCCTGCACTGCGATGTCCGGTATGCGACATGTTCTTGCAGTATTTTGCCCGCAGCGAAATGCCGGTCCGACCGCGCCTGTCGACGCCCTGCTCATGCGGCACATTGCAGGATGCGGGCCTTGGCGCGCATCTCCTCGTATTCGTCGTGCGCGACCGAATCGGCCGTGATGCCGCCGCCGACGCCATATTCCGCCCGGCCGGTGAGACCGTCGAGCGCCAGCGTGCGGATCGCGACGTTGAAGATCGCGTCGCCGCCGGGTTTGAGCACGCCGATCGCGCCGCAGTAGATGCCGCGCGGCTCGGCTTCGAGGCCGGCGATGATCTCCATCGCCTTGATCTTGGGCGCGCCGGTGATCGAGCCGCAGGGAAAGAGCGCGGCGAAGATGTCCGCGAGGCCCGCATCCGGCCGCAGCTCGGCCGACACGGTCGAGGTCATCTGGAACACGGTCGGATAAGTCTCGACGGAAAACAGATGCGGCACGCTGACGCTGTGCGGGCGCGCGACCCGCGACATGTCGTTGCGGATGAGATCCACGATCATGAGATTCTCGGCGCGGTTCTTCTCCGACGCCGCCAGCGCCTCGGCGTGCTGCGCATCCTGCTCGGGGTTGCTGCCGCGCGCGAGCGTGCCCTTCATCGGCTTCGCGATCAACCGCTCGCCGTCGCGGCGGAAGAAGAGCTCGGGCGACAGCGACAGGATGCGGTGGCGACCCAGGTCAAGCAGCGCACAGTAGCCGGTCGGCTGGCCCGCGCGCAGGTGTTCGTAGAGCGCGCGATGGTCGCCGTCGAAGCGGCCGTGCAGGCGGATCGTGTGGTTGATCTGGTACACGTCGCCGGCGCGGATGTGGTCGAGGATGCGGCCGATGTCCGCGTCGTAGCGGTCGCGCTCGACGCCGGGTTGCCAGCCGTCGCAGCGCACCGCGGCAGGCGTGGGCTCGTCCGTGCCGACGGGCTCGTCGAACACGCCGAACCACGCCAACGGCAACGCCGGGCGCTGGCGGAAGCGGAAGGCCGGGTCGAAGGCGGCACCCGCCTCATAGCAGACGAAGCCGGCCACCCACGCCCCGGCGCGTGCCAGTGCATCGGCCCGCGCGAGCACCGCGCGCACGTCCTGCGGCTCGCGCGCAACGAGCTGCTCGCGCGGGGCGGAGAAGTGCACAGGCGTGGCGCCGATGGCATCCGCCGGGAAGTCGAAGCGCAGCTTCACCATGACGTTCAGCGCAGCCCGCCCACGGCGACCAGCGGTCGGGCGTCGGCATGGTTCGATGCCGCCGCAGGAACATCCATCGGTTGCTTCCGCCGCCGTTGCTCGCTTGCGCGCGCGTGTTCGCCGCGGTTCGCGCTGCGTTCGATGCCGATCGCGGTCGCGTAGCGGCTGACGCGCTGCTTGTACAGGCCGACCGACACTTCCTGCACGCGCGAGTCGAGGCCGAAGGCGTAATCGAAGATCTCGTTGACGCGCGTTTCCAGCAGCGGGGTGTGCGGCGTGCGCGGCCATTCGGTCGCGAGCCAGCGGCACAGCGGTTCATAGTCGAGGCAGTCGTCGAGCCCGTCCGGCACGGCCGGCGCGAGGCCGGTCAGGGTGACCGACACCCACACCGGCTGCGGTTCGTACTCGTCCTCGTAGATACCCACCGCGAGACGGGTTTCTAGGCGTTCGATTTTCACGCTCCAGATCGCATTCATCGCCATCAGCCTCCGATCACGCCGTGCGCCTGCAGGTCGGCGTGGTAGGACGACCGCACCATCGGGCCGGAGGCGACGTGGCGGAAGCCCATCTTCTCGCCGACGACCCGCAGCTCGTCGAATTCGGCCGGCGTGACGTAGCGGCGCACCGGCAGGTGGTGCAGGCTGGGCTGCAGGTACTGGCCGATCGTGACCATGTCGACGTTGTGGGCGCGCAGGTCGGCCAGAGTCGCCTCGATTTCCTCGCGCGTCTCGCCCACGCCCAGCATCAGGCCGGATTTGGTCGCGACGTTCGGATGGCGCTCCTTGAAACGCGCGAGCAGATCAAGCGAGTGTTCGTAGTCCGCGCCAGGGCGCACTTCGCGGTACAGGCGCGGCACCGTCTCGATGTTGTGGTTGAAGACGTCGGGCGGCACGGCCGTCAGCACGTCCAGCGCGAGGTCGACCCGGCCGCGGAAGTCCGGGGTCAGGACTTCGACGGTGATGCCGGGGTTGGCGGCGCGCGTCTCGCGGATGCAGTCGGCAAAGTGCTGGGCGCCGCCATCGCGCAGGTCGTCGCGGTCCACCGAGGTGATCACGACGTATTTCAGGCGCATCCCGCTGACGGTCTGCGCAAGGTTCTTCGGTTCCTCCGGATCCAGCGGCAGCGGGCGGCCATGGCCCACGTCGCAGAACGGGCAGCGCCGTGTGCAGATCGCTCCCATGATCATGAAGGTCGCCGTGCCGTGGTTGAAGCACTCTCCCAGGTTCGGGCAGTTGGCTTCCTCGCACACGGTGTGCAGGCGGTTTTCGCGCAGCGTGCCGGTGAGCTGGCGCACGCTCTTCGTGCCGCGGAAGGCGGCGCGGATCCATTCCGGCTTGCGCAGCTGTTGCGCCGGCGTGATCGGGATGATCTTGACCGGGATGCGCGCGGTCTTCTCTGCGCCGCGCAGCTTGACGCCGGTCTGGGGGGTGGGGGTGCTTGCGTTCTGCATGGGAGGACTCCGGCGGGTGGCCCGGCACATGCCGGACCACCCGGTGCTGCATCAGCCGCGGTAGTAGCGCTGCGGCACGAAGGGGGTGCTGGCGACTTCGACCGGGACCGGCTTGCCGCGAACCATTGCGGAGAGCTGGGTGCCGACCTTGGCGAGCGCGGTTTCGACGTAGCCCATCGCGACGGGCGCCTCCAGCGTCGGGCCGAAGCCGCCGCTGGTCACCACGCCGACCTTGCGGCCGTCCGCGTCGACGATCTCGGCGCCTTCACGCACCGGCACGCGGGCGTTCGGACGCAGGCCGACGCGCTTGCGCGACACGCCGTTGGCGATGTGGCCGAGGATCACGTCGGCGCCGGGGTAGCCGCCCGCGCGCGCGCCGTCGGCACGGCGGGGCTTGGACAGCGCCCACAGCAGGCTGCTTTCGACCGGCGAGGTATCCACGTCGAGGTCGTGGCCGTACAGGCACAGGCCGGCTTCGAGGCGCAGCGAGTCGCGCGCGCCGAGGCCGATCGGGGCGACTTCGGGGTGGCTCAGTAGTTCGCGCGCCAGGGCGTCGGCCTTGTCGGCGGGCACCGAGATCTCGTAACCATCTTCGCCGGTGTAGCCCGAGCGGCTGACGTAGCACGGCACGCCGACGAGGTTCACGGTGATGCTGTTCATGAACACCATTTTGGCGGTCTCGGGCGCGAGGCGGGCGAGCACGGTGGCAGCAGCCGGACCCTGCAGCGCGAGCAGCGCGCGGTCTTCCAGTACTTCAACCTTGCAGCGGCCGGACAGGTGCTTCTGCATGTGGGCGATGTCCTGCGCCTTGCACGCGGCGTTCACCACCACGAACAGGCGGTCGCCGAAGTTCGCCACCATCAGGTCGTCCATGACGCCGCCGGTCTCGTTGGTGAACAGCGCGTAACGCTGCATGCCCTGCGGCAGGTCGATGATGTCGACCGGCACCAGGGTTTCCAGCGCCGCAGCCGCCTCGGGGCCGACGAGGAAGACCTGGCCCATGTGCGACACGTCGAACAGGCCGGCCTGCGTGCGGGTGTGGGTGTGTTCCTTGATGATCCCCGTCGGATACTGCACCGGCATCTCGTAGCCGGCGAAGGGCACCATCTTGGCGCCGAGGGACACGTGCAGGTCGTACAGCGGGGTGCGCAGCAGCGGTGCGTCGGAGTGATTGTCGCTCATCATGCTTCCTTTACTGGGTGTCAGGGGTCATCAACATTCGATGACGTTCACGGCGAGGCCGCCGCGGGCGGTTTCCTTGTACTTCAACTTCATGTCGGCGCCGGTCTCGCGCATGGTCTTGATGACCTTGTCGAGCGAGACGAAATGCTTGCCGTCGCCACGCAGCGCCATGCGTGCGGCGTTGATCGCCTTGATCGAGCCCATCGCGTTGCGCTCGATGCAGGGCACCTGGACCAGCCCGCCGACGGGGTCGCAGGTCAGGCCCAGGTTGTGCTCCATTCCGATCTCGGCGGCATTCTCCACCTGCTCGGGCGTTCCGCCCAGCACTTCGGCGAGTGCCCCGGCCGCCATCGAGCATGCAACGCCGACCTCGCCCTGACAGCCGACCTCGGCGCCGGAGATCGAAGCGTTTTCTTTATAGAGGATGCCGATCGCCGCGGCGGTGAGCAGGAAGCGGATCACCCCCTCCTCGTTCGCGCCCGGGATGAAGCGGCTGTAGTAGTGCATCACGGCGGGCACGATGCCGGCGGCGCCGTTGGTCGGGGCCGTGACGACGCGGCCGCCGGTGGCGTTTTCTTCATTGACGGCGAGCGCATACAGATTCACCCAATCCAGCGTCGTCAGCGGGTCGCGCAGGCTGGCCTCGTGGGCGCTGGAGAGCGTGCGGTACATCTCTGCGGCGCGGCGCTTCACCTTCAGGCCACCGGGCATGATGCCTTCCTTCTCGCAGCCGCGGCGCACGCACCGCTGCATCACGTCCCAGATCCGCAGCAGGCCTGCACGGGTTTCCGCGTCGGTGCGCCATGCGCGCTCGTTCTCCAGCATCAGCTGACTGATCGAGAGATTCTTCTCGCGGCATTGCGCGAGCAGTTCGTCGCCGCTGCGGAACCGATGCGCCAGCGGCGTCGTGTCGGCGACGATGCGGTCGGCACCGGCGGCGCTCTCATCGACGACGAAGCCGCCGCCGACCGAGTAATACACCTTGCTGCAGAGGGTTTCGCCCGCCGCGTCGAAGGCGGCGATGCGCATGCCGTTCGGATGGTAGGGCAGCGACTGGCGCCGGTGCATCACGAGATGTTCGCGCTCGACGAACACGATCGGGTGTTCGCCGGCGAGGAGCAGGCGCTGCTCGCTGCGGATGCGGGCGAGCTTGCCGTCGACCTGCTCCGTATCGACGAGATCCGGCGCCTCGCCTTCCAGCCCGAGGAGCACGGCCTTGTCGCTACCGTGCCCCTTGCCGGTCGCGCCGAGGGAACCGAACAGTTCGGCCTTCACGCTTCCGACCCGGGCGAGCAGGCCGGACTCCTTGAGCCCGTTCGCAAAGACCTGCGCCGCGCGCATCGGCCCCACGGTGTGGGACGACGACGGCCCGATGCCGATCTTGAACAGGTCGAAAACGCTGATGGCCATGCGGGATTACCTCGAAGTTTCGGTTGCGAGCACGCCGTTCGCACGAGCGGCACGCGATTTGGAGATCAGGTAGCCCACCGTCAGCAGCGCGAACCAGACCGGAGTGACGTACAGCGCCACGCGGGTGCCGGCGTCCATCGCAAGGAACACGACCACCAGCGCCAGGAAGGCGAGCACGAACCAGTTGGCATACGGCGCACCCGGCATGCGGAAGAACACCGCCGTGGCGAGACCCTGCTTCACGGCCTGGCGATACTTCAGGTGCGACCAGACGATGATGCCCCAGGTCCACACGGCGCCCACGGTCGCGATGCTGGTGACATAGACGAAGGCTTCCTCAGGCACGACGTAGTTCAGCGCGACGCCGACCAGCATGAAGACGGCGGACAGCGTGATCGCGGTGGCCGGAACGTGGCTCTTGCTGACCTTGCCGAGCGCGGCCGGAGCCTGCTTGAACTGCGCGAGGGTGTAGAGCATGCGGCCGGTACTGAAGATGCCGCTGTTGCACGACGAGGCCGCCGCGGTGATGACCACGAAGTTGATGATGCCTGCCGCCGCCGGGATGCCGATCTTCTCGAACACGGTCACAAACGGGCTCATGTTCGGGTTGAGTTCATGCCACGGCACCAGCGACATCAGCACGATCAGCGAGCCGATGTAGAAGATCAGGATGCGGTAGGTCACGCTGTTGGTCGCGTGCGGCAGCACCTTCTCGGGGTTCTGCGCCTCGCCCGCGGTGACGCCGATCAGTTCCACGCCGGTGTACGCGAAGCAGGCTATCTGCAAGGTCAGCACGACCCCCACCATGCCCATCGGCGCGAAGCCGCCGTGCGACCACAGATTGGAGAAGCTCGCGGTCTTGCCGAGGTCGCCCACGCCGAAGATGATGATGACGAGGCCGATCACGAGCATCGCGACGATCGTCACGACCTTGATAATCGCGAACCAGAATTCCATCTCGCCGAACACCTTCACCGCGATCAGGTTCGCGCCATAGAGGATGACCAGGGTCGCGAGAGCCGGTATCCACTGCGGAATTTCCGGGAACCAGTAATGGAAATACACGCCGACGGCGGTCAGTTCCGCCATGCCGGTGACGACCCAGGTGAACCAGTAGGTCCAGCCGGTGACGAAGCCCGCCCAGGGGCTGACGTATTCTTCGGCATAGGTTGCGAAGGAACCCGCGACGGGGCGGTGGATGAGCAGTTCACCGAGCGCCCGCATGATGAAGAAGACTGCGACGCCGGCCAGCGCATAGGTCAGCAGCAGCGCCGGACCGGCCTTGCTGATGGCCTTGGCGGAACCCAGAAACAAGCCCACGCCGATCGCCCCGCCGATGGCGATGAGCTGGATGTGCCGGTCCTTGAGGCCTCGTTCGAGGTCCCTCCCTTCGTGTTTTTGCTCTTCGTCGAGCATGTCGCTGATGCGAGTCATCCTTCCCTTCCTCGGTTAGTTCAACGGTCTCTCTCTGGCGTTGGAAGGCGGCGCCCGCAGGCGCCGCACGTATCGTTATTTTTTTATTTGCCGTAGACCGGGAACCGGGCGCACAGCGCGGACACCTTCGCGCGCACGGCGTCGATCACCGCGGGGTTCTCGAGGTCGTCGAGGATGTCGCAGATCCAGCCGGCCAGCTCCGTGACCTCGGCGATGCCGAAGCCGCGTGTGGTCGCAGCGGGCGTGCCGATGCGGATGCCGCTCGTGACGAAAGGCGACTGCGGATCGTTCGGCACGGTGTTCTTGTTCACCGTGATGTGGGCCGCGCCGAGCGCCGCGTCGGCGGCCTTGCCGGTGATGCCTTTGGCGATCAGGTCGACGAGGAAGAGGTGGTCGTCGGTGCCGCCCGACACGATCCGGTATCCACGCTCGACGAACACGCCGGCCATCGCGCGGGCGTTGGCGATCACCTGCTTCTGGTATTCCTTGAAGGACGGATCGAGCGCCTCCTTGAAGGCCACCGCCTTGGCCGCGATGACGTGCATCAGCGGGCCACCCTGGGTGCCGGGGAAGACCATCGAGGCGATCTTCTTCTCGATGTCGGCATTGGCGCGGCCGAGGATGATGCCGCCGCGCGGGCCGCGCAGGGTCTTGTGCGTGGTGCTGGTGACGATGTCGGCGAAGGGCACCGGGCTGGGGTACAGGCCCGCGGCAACGAGGCCGGCGACGTGCGCCATGTCGACGAAGAGCAGCGCGCCAACCTTGTCGGCAATCGCGCGGAAGCGCGGGAAGTCGAGGTGGCGGGCGTAGGCCGAGAAGCCGGCGACGATCATCTTCGGCTTGCACTCGAGGGCGAGCGCTTCGAGCGCGTCATAGTCGATCACGCCGTCGTCGGTGACGCCGTACTGCACCGCGTTGAAGATCTTGCCGGAGAAATTCACCTTCGCACCGTGCGTCAGGTGGCCGCCGTGGGCGAGGCTCATGCCGAGGATGGTGTCGCCCGGCTGCAGCAGCGCGAAATACACCGCGGCGTTAGCCTGCGAGCCGGAGTGCGGCTGCACGTTCACCCAATCCGCGCCGAACAGCGCCTTGGCGCGGTCGATGGCGAGCTGCTCGACGACGTCGACATGCTCGCAACCGCCGTAGTAGCGCTTGCCCGGATAGCCTTCCGCGTACTTGTTGGTGAGCACCGTACCTTGCGCCTGCATCACGCGCGGGCTTGCATAGTTCTCGGACGCGATCAGCTCGATGTGGTCTTCCTGGCGGTGGCGCTCGGATTCGATGGCGCCCCACAGGTCAGGGTCGAAGCCGGCGATCTGCATTTGCTTGTCGAACATCTATGTACTCCGGATTGGGTTGTCGGACTGGGACGTCAGTGCGTCGCCCGCGCCGCGGACACTGACGGGTTTTCGATTTCCTGCCGCATTTCGCCGCGCTGTTCGGCGAAGTAATCGCGGGTCAGCTTCACGATCACCGGCGAAAGCAGCAGGAGGGAAATCAGGTTGGGGATCGCCATCAGCGCGTTGAGCGTGTCGGCCACGAGCCAAGCGAAATCGAGGCTCAGCACCGCGCCGAAATACACCGCCACCGTCCACAGGATTCGGAAGGGCTTCTCGCTGACCGTGCCGAGCAGGAACTCCCAGCACTTCTCGCCGTAGTAGGCCCAGCCGAGGATGGTGGTGAAGGCGAAGATCGCGAGCGATACCGCGAGCAGGTACTTGCCGACGCCGGGCATCGCCGCCTCGAAGGCCGCCGAGCTCAGCACCGCGCCGGTCGCACCCGAATCCCACACGCCGCTGACCATGATCGCCAGACCGGTCATCGTGCACACGATGATGGTGTCGATGAAGGTGCCCATCATGCCGATCAGGCCCGAGAACACCGGGTTGCTGGTGGCGCCGGCGGCCTGCGCGATGCCCGCGGTGCCGAGGCCCGCTTCGTTTGAGAAGATGCCGCGCGCCACGCCTTTCTGGATCGCCATCATCACCGTGGAGCCGACGAAGCCGCCGGTCGCTGCGGTGGGGTTGAAGGCCTGCGTGAAGATGGTCGCGAGGGCATCGGGGATGCGGTCGGCGAAGACGAACAGGATCACGGCAACGCAGCCGATGTAGCCGATGCACATGAAGGGCACCAGCCATTCGGCGACCGCGCCGATGCGCTTGATGCCGCCCAGCACGACCGCGCCGGTGAGCACCACCAGCACCACGCCGGTGACCCAGGTTTCCACGCCGAATGCCGTATGCACGGCGCTGGCGATGCCGTTGGCCTGCACCATGTTGCCGATACCGAAGCCCGCCAGGCCGCCAAAGATGGCGAAGGCGGTTCCGAGCCAGTGCCAGTGCTTGCCGAGGCCGTTCTTGATCGCGTACATCGGACCGCCGGCGTGTTCGCCCTTGTCGTCGACCTCGCGGTATTTCACCGCCAGCACGACTTCGCCAAACTTGGTGGCCATGCCGACCAGCGCCGTCATCCACATCCAGAACAGCGCGCCGGGGCCGCCGATCGCGATCGCCGAGGCGACGCCGGCGATGTTGCCGGTGCCGACGGTTGCCGACAGCGCGGTCATCAGCGCGGCGAACGGGGAGATTTCGCCTTCGGCCTTGGCGCCGGGCGTGCGGCTCCGCCAGATCATGCGGAAGCCGTGAGGAATCTTGAAGATCGGCATGAAGCCGAGGCGAAGCTGCAGATACAGACCTGTACCCAGGATCAGCACGATCATGGGCACACCCCAGACGATATCGTTCAGGGTCGTGAAAAACTCATTCAGCAACTGCATGGGCGTGTCTCCGTCCTGTTTCTCGTTTTGGTCGGCGGCCTGACGCGGCGGTTTTCCCGCTCCTTTTGATGCCCGGCCCCGGTGGATGCGCCTGCCCTTCCGGGCAGGCGGCACTGCATCAGTTGGCGGACTCGCCCTCCAGGTTGAGATCCACCATCAGTTCGTTCGCCAGCGCTTCCAACTCTGCCTTCAGGACTGCCGGCTCGACGGACGCCGGCACCTGCACTTCGATGCTGGCGCGGAACAGCGGCTCGCCGCTGAACGAGGCGTTCTCGCACGCGGTTTCGAGCTTGCTGATGCTGGCGCCGTGGCGTGCCAGCGCGGCCGAGATCTCGCGCACGATGCCCGGACGGTCGTGGCCGACCAGTGCGAGCTTCGTCGTGCGCGACGGACCCGCGGCCGGCGCCGCAGCGCCCCGCTCGATCGTCAGGCGCAGGCCTTCGGATTCGAGCTCGCGCAGCGCCGCCTCGAGCTTGCCGGCATCGGCCTCGGCGATTTCCAGCCGCACGATGCCCGCGAACTTTCCGGCGAGCTGCGCCATGCTGCTTTCCAGCCAGTTCGCGCCGCACGCGGCGGCACGCGCCGCCAGCGCATTGACGAGGCCCGGACGATCCGTGCCGATCAGGGTGATGACGAGAGATGCGTTCATGGCCTCGGCTCCTTTGGTGTGTGTGCTTTATTCATAGTCCGACATCGGCGGGCAGGCGCACACGAGATTGCGGTCGCCATACACGTTGTCGACCCGGCCGACCGGCGACCAGTACTTGTTCGCGCGCAGGCTGGCGAGCGGATACACGGCCTGTTCGCGGCTGTACGGGTGCGTCCATTCCCCGGCGATCGCTTCCGCGGTGTGCGGGGCGTTGACCAGCGGGTTGTCCTTGGCGTCGAACTCGCCGCTGCCGACCTTGGCGATCTCCTGGCGGATCGCGATCATCGCGTCGCAGAAGCGGTCCAGCTCTTCCTTGGACTCGCTCTCGGTCGGCTCGATCATCAGCGTGCCGGGCACCGGGAAGGACATCGTCGGCGCGTGGAAACCGAAGTCGATCAGGCGCTTGGCGACGTCATCGACGCTGATGCCGGTCGCGTCCTTGAGGGGACGCAGGTCGAGGATGCACTCGTGCGCGACCATGCCGTTCTCGCCGCGATACAGCACCGGATAGTGCGCATCGAGGCGCTTGGCGATGTAGTTGGCGTTGAGGATCGCCATCACTGTCGCGTTGCGCAGCCCTTCGGCGCCCATCAGCGTAATGTAGGTCCAGGTGATCGGCAGGATGCTGGCGCTGCCGTACGGCGCAGCGGCAACGGCGCCGATGCCCTTGAGGCCGCCCGTGGCGTTGCCGGGGAGGAAGGGCGCGAGGTGCGACTTGACGCCAATCGGTCCCACGCCCGGTCCGCCGCCGCCGTGCGGGATGCAGAAGGTCTTGTGCAGGTTCAGGTGCGACACGTCGCCGCCGAACTTGCCCGGCGCGCACAGGCCGACCATCGCGTTCATGTTGGCGCCGTCGATGTACACCTGGCCGCCGTTGGCATGCACGATCTCGGTGATCTCGCGCACCGCGGTCTCGAACACGCCGTGCGTCGAGGGGTAGGTGATCATGATCGCGGCGAGCTTGTCGGCGTGCTGCTCGGCCTTGGCCTTCAGGTCGGCGACGTCGACGTTGCCATTCTCGTCGCAGGCGACCACCACCACGCGCATGCCGGCCATGTTGGCCGTCGCGGGGTTGGTGCCGTGTGCGGAGCTCGGGATCAGGCACACGTCGCGGTGGGCTTCGCCGCGGCTCGCATGGTAGGCACGGATCGCCAGCAGGCCGGCGTATTCGCCCTGCGAGCCGGCGTTGGGCTGCAGCGACACGGCGTCGTAGCCGGTGCAGGCGCACAGCATCTGCTCCAGCTCGGCGGTGAGCTGGGCGTAGCCCTGGGCCTGGTCGGCCGGGGCGAAGGGATGCAGGCCGCCGAACTCGCGCCAGGTGATGGGGATCATCTCGGTGGTGGCGTTCAGCTTCATCGTGCACGAGCCCAGCGGGATCATCGTGCGGTCGAGCGCCAGGTCCTTGTCCGCCAGCGCGCGCAGATAGCGCAGCATCTTGGTTTCGGACTGGTACTTGCTGAACACCGGATGCATCAGGAAGGCCGAGGTACGCAGCTGGCCGGCCGGCAGGGCCTCGGGCGCGAGGTTCTCGACGTCGGCGAACTCAGGTGGCTCAACTCGCACTTCGGAACCGTTGGCGAACACCGCCCACAGCGCCTCGACGTCGGCGCGGGTCGTGGTCTCGTCGAGCGAGATGCCGACTGTGGTCGCGTCGATCTCGCGCAGGTTCATTTCACGGCCGCGCGCGGCGGCATGCACGGCCGCGGCGTCGGCGACGCGCACGGCGATGGTGTCGAAGAACGCGTTCGTCACCACTTCGGCGCCGACGCGGCGCAGGCCGGCGGCCAGCGTCGCGGTCAGGCGATGCACGCGGCGGGCGATGGTCGTCAGCCCCTTCGGGCCGTGGTAGCAGGCGTACAGGCCCGCCATCACCGCCAGCAGGACCTGCGCCGTGCAGATGTTGGACGTGGCCTTCTCGCGGCGGATGTGCTGTTCGCGCGTCTGCATCGCGAGGCGGTAGGCCTTCTTGCCGTGGCTGTCGATCGACACGCCGACGACGCGGCCCGGCATCACGCGCTTGTGCGCGTCGAGCGTTGCGAAGTACGCGGCGTGCGGGCCGCCGTAGCCCAGCGGAACGCCGAAGCGCTGCGTCGTGCCGATCGCGACGTCGGCGCCGAGCTCGCCCGGCGACTTCAGCAGCGTCAGCGCGAGCAGGTCGGCCGCGACGACGACCAGCGCCTTCTTGGCGTGGGCGGCGGCGACGATGCCGGCGTAGTCGACGACCTCGCCGGTGCTGGCGGGATACTGCAGCAGCACGCCGAAGAATTCATGCTGATCGAGGTCGGTCGCGGGGTTGCCGACGATCACCTCGAAACCCAGCGGCTCGGCGCGGGTGCGCACGACCTCGATGGTCTGCGGGTGGCAGTCGCTGGACACGAAGAAGGCCTTGGCCGGATTCTTCGACAGGCGCTGGCAGAAGGTCATCGCTTCGGCCGCCGCGGTCGCTTCGTCGAGCAGCGAGGCGTTGGCGATCTCCATGCCGGTCAGGTCGGTGATCATGGTCTGGAAGTTGAGCAGCGCTTCCAGGCGACCCTGCGAGATCTCCGGCTGATACGGCGTGTAGGCGGTGTACCAGGCCGGGTTCTCGAGGACGTTGCGCAGCACGACACCCGGGGTGTAGGTGTCGTAATAGCCCGCACCGATGAAGGAACGGAACACCCGGTTCTTCCCCGCGATCCCGCGCAGCAGCGCGAGCGCGTCGGCTTCGGTCCGGCCCTCCGGGAGGGAGAGGGGCGAGGGCGACAGGATCGAAGCCGGGATCACCTTGTCGATGAGCTGGTCGAGCGAATCGAGACCTAGCGCGGCAAGCATCGCCTGCGTTTCGGTCACATCCGGGCCGACATGGCGGCCGACGAAATCATCGCGCTGCTCGAGTTGCGCGAGCGTCGCGGGGAAGCGGGTGTCGTTCATGTTCATGGCTTGGGCAGTTTCCGGAAGATGATCGATCAGGCAGTCAGCTTGTCGTAGGCAGCCTGGTCGAGCAGCCCGGACAGCGCGGACGGATCGTCGAGGCGGACGCGGATGAACCAGCCCTCGCCCATCGGGTCTTCATTGACCGTCGCGGGCGCGTCGGCCAGTGCGCCGTTGACTTCGACGACGGTGCCGGCCAGCGGCATCTTCAGTTCGCCGGCGGCTTTCACCGATTCGATGACCGCGGCTTCGTCGCCGGCCGCAAAGCTCGCGCCGACGTCCGGCAGCTGCACGAAGACGATGTCGCCCAGCGCGTTCTGCGCGTAGTCGGTGATGCCGACCGTGACGACGTCGCCCTCGACGCGCAGCCACTCGTGGTCTTCGGTGAATTTGATCGTGCTCATGAGGTCTCCAGGTTCGTGTGGGTTGATGCAAGGGTCTGCTTCAGTGACGGCACGAATGTTATCAACCGGTTGACATGAGTGAATTTGATAGTTGAAATGAAATCATTAATCGCACAAATGAACGGTGCACAATGCAAAACATCCCCACCGAACTGCTGCGCACCTTCCTGAAGGCCGTGGAGACGGGCAGCTTCACCCGCGCGGGCGAGATCGTCGGACGCACGCAGTCCGCCGTGAGCCTGCAGATCAGGCGCCTGGAAGAGATGCTGGACGCACCGTTGTTCGTGCGCGGCACGCACCGCGTGAAGCTCACCGAGGAAGGGGCGACGCTGGCCGGTTACGCGCGGCGGATGCTGGCGCTGAACGACGAGGCGGTGAGCAGCCTGCGCCGGCCCAAGGTCGCCGGCAGCGTGCGCCTGGGTGCGCCGCATGAATACACGGCGTCGCTGCTGCCGGTGATCCTCGGCAAGTTCGCGCAGTCGCATCCGGGCGTGATGCTCGAAGTGACCTGCGACCTGAGCAAGAACCTGCTCGCGCGGCAGGAGAAAGGCGAATTCGACCTCGTGATCGCCCTGCACGACGACCCCGAAGAGCGCGGCGGCGCCAAGGTGCTCACCGAGCAGCTGGTGTGGATCACCAGCCTCGACCATGAGCGCCACACGCAGCGACCGCTGTCGCTGGTGGTCGCGCCGCCGCCGTGCATCTACCGCAACCGCGTGCTGCAGACGCTCGGCCGCCAGCAGCGCCCCTGGCGCATCGCCTACATGAGCTCCAGCTACAGCGGCATCATCGCCGCCGTGCGTGCCGGCCTGGGGGTGACCCTGCTCGCCGGCAGCACCGTGCCCGAAGGGGTGCGGGCGCTGGGCGAGCGCGACGGCTTCCCCGTGATGGGCGAACTCGACGTGCGGCTGTACGAGCGGCCGGAAAGCGCGACCGAGGCGGTGCGCTGCCTCGCGGACTACATCACGAGCAGCTTCGCCACGTCCGACGGCGCGCGCGGTAGCGGATCGGCATCGTCAGGCGCGCAGATGGCGGGCGAATAGCGCCGCCAGCGGCCGCGCCGCGACGCTCAGGGGCACGCCGCGCAGGCTCAGGATGCCGAGCGACATCGGCGGTGGCAGCGGCTCGACGGCGAACTCCTGCAGCCCGGCGCCGAAGATGGGATCACGTATCAGCACCGTCGGGCCGAAACCGATGTGGTCGGTTCGCCGCATGAGCTCCAGCATCAGCGTGGGCGACGCGCAACGCACGGTGTTGGCCGGCACGTCGATGCCGTTGGCCACCAGCCAGTTCACGAGGTGGCTGCCCTGGCTCGCCCCGGTCAGGTTCAGCACCCAGCTCGCGCCGCGCAGTTCCGCCCAGGTGCGCACCGCGGCGAGCGGATGGCCGATGCGGCCCGCGGGCGAGGCCGGGATCTGCGCGAGCGGCTCGAAATCCACCTCATAGGGAAGATCCTGCGCATTGGCCAGCGCCACCGCGAAATCCAGGCGCCCTTCGGTGATGCCGGGCACCACGTTCGTCAGCAGCCCCTCTTCCAGACTCAGTGCGGCATCGGGCTGGATGCGGCGGAATTCGGCCAGCACGCGCGGCAGCACCGTCGCGGCGACCAGCGGCGTCAGCGCGACGGCGATTCGCGCGCCCGCCCCGCCGCGCAACAGCCGGACCTCCTCGCGCGCCTTCTCCAGCGTCGCCAGCGCCAGCCGCGCACGCACCAGCAGGGCGTGGCCGGCGGGCGTGAACACCACGCCCTTGTAGCTGCGCGTCAGCAGCTCCGCACCCACGTCCTCCTCCAGTTCGCGCAGCGCCTTCGTCAGCGCGCTCTGGCTGAGATGCATCGCCCGCGCCGCCGCCCGGATCGAACCGGCATCGGCAACCTGCACGAGCGCCTTCAGCTGATGGTCCTTCATCGCGGCAAGTGATTACCTATGGTTGTCACCCCGGAAAAAGTACCGCCTTCCGCGATCGGTAGCAAATCCTATTATCAATCCATGAACACAATTGATCGCATCCTCCCCGACGAAGCCGCGATGAAGACTTGGCGGCGTGCCATCCACCAGCACCCCGAACTCGGCTTCGACGAGTTCGAAACCAGCCGCCTGGTCGCCGACCAGCTCCACCAATCGGGCTTCGAGGTACATACCGGCATCGCCACGACCGGCGTCGTCGGGACCCTCAGCTGGGGCAAAAGCGGGGGCAACAGCGGGGAACAAGGTGGAAACACGGGCGGCCCGCGCCTGGGGCTGCGCGCCGACATGGACGCGTTGCCGATCCACGAGGAGACCGGCCTGCCGTGGGCAAGCCGCAATCCCGGCCGGATGCACGCCTGCGGCCACGACGGCCACACCGCGATCCTGCTCGGCGCCGCGCAGGTGTTCGGGCACCTGCAGCGCGAAGGCCGCCTGCCCGGCAGCGGCACGCTGAACCTGATTTTCCAGCCCGCCGAGGAACTGGGCGGCGGCGGCGGCGCCAAGCGCATGCTCGAAGAAGGCCTGTTCGAGCGCTTCCCCTGCGATGCGATCTTCGCGCTGCACAACTTCCCCGGCGTGCCGACCGGTCACTTCCGCTTCCGCCCCGGCCCCTTCATGGCCTCGTCGGACAAGGTGCTGATCCGCTTCGACGGCAAGGGCGGTCACGGCGCGCTGCCGCATCTCGCCATCGACCCGACGCTGCCGGCTGCGGCAACCGTGCTGGGTCTGCAGACGATCGTCGGGCGCAACGTCGATCCGGTCGACATGGCGGTGGTCAGCGTCGGCCGCATGTCGGCCGGCAAGGCCTACAACGTGATCCCCGAAACCGCCGAACTGGAACTGAGCGTGCGCGCGCTGCGTCCCGAAGTGCGCGACCGCCTGGAACAGCGCATCTGCGAACTGGTCCGCGGACAGGCTGCCGCCCACGGCGTCGGCTGCGACATCCGCTACGAGCGCGGCTACCCGGTGCTGATCAACAGCGCCGAGCAGGTGCGCTTCGCGACGGAGGTCGCGCGCGAGCTGATCGGCGACGACAAGGTCGACGGCAACGCCCCGCCCCTGTCCGGCAGCGAAGACTTCGCCTTCATGCTGCAGCAGGTGCCCGGCTGCTACCTGCTGATCGGCAACGGCGACAACGGCTTCGCCGGCGGCGAACACCTCGGGCCGTGCAGCGTGCATAACCCGCATTACGACTTCAACGACGCCTGCCTCGCGCCGGGCGCCGCCTTCTGGGTGGCCCTGGCGAACCGATTCTTCAGCGGCTGAGCGCCAGGCGGCACCGCAACCCAAAACGACAAAACAGACTCACCAAGAGGAGACACGCATCATGAGCAGCAACACCGCAGCGCCGCGCGCGCGCCAGATCGTCGCAGCCGTCATCGGCAACGCGCTGGAATGGTACGACTTCATCGTCTTCGGCTTCCTCGCCGTCGTGATCTCACGCCTGTTCTTCCCCGCCGACAGCGAGTACAGCTCGCTGCTGATGGCCACTGCGACCTTCGGCGTGGGCTTCTTCATGCGCCCGGTCGGCGGCGTCCTGCTCGGCATCTACGCCGACCGCAAGGGCCGCAAGGCCGCGCTGCAGCTCATCATCGCCATGATGACGGTATCGATCGCGCTGATCGCCTTCGCCCCGCCCTACGCCGCGATCGGCGTCGCCGCGCCGCTGCTGATCGTGCTCGCGCGCCTGCTGCAGGGCTTCGCCACCGGCGGCGAGTTTGCCAGTGCGACCTCTTTCCTGATCGAGAGCGCCCCGCCCAACAAGCGGGGCCTTTACGGCTCATGGCAGATGTTCGGCCAGGGCTTGGCGGTGTTTGCCGGCGCCGGCGTCACGGCGCTGGTCACACGCAACCTCTCGCCCGAGGCGCTCGACGCCTGGGGCTGGCGCATCCCGTTCATGATCGGCCTGCTGATCGGCCCGGTCGGCCTGTGGATCCGCCGCCACCTGGAAGAAACCGAGGCCTTTCTGGAAGCCCACAAGGCGCCGGCGGAAAAACAGTCGATCGCCCGCATGCTCAAGAACCACCTGCGCGAAGTCTTCGCGGTCATGGGCGTCACGGTGTGCGGCACGGTCGGCTTCTACGTGATCCTGGTCTACATGCCGACCTTCGCGACCAAGCAGCTCGGCATGGTGCTGTCGGATGCCTTCACCGCCCAGGTCATCGCGGTCGCGCTGATGACCGCCCTGATGCCGGTGTTCGGTGCGCTGTCCGACCGCGTCGGCCGCAAGATCCTCGTCATCCTCGCCGCCGCCGGCCTGCTCATCGCGTCCTACCCGCTGCTCTCGTGGGTCCATGCTGCCCCCTCGTTCGAACGGCTCGTCACGATGCAGATCGTGCTGTGCATCCTGCTCGCGGTCTTCTTCGGCCCGATCTCGGCGGTGATGGCCGAGCAGTTCCCGGCCGGCGTGCGCTCGACCGGCCTCGCGCTCGCCTACAACGTCGCGGTGATGATGTTCGGTGGCTTCGCGCAGTTCATCGTGACCTGGCTGATCCACACCACCGGCATCACCATCGCCCCGGTGTTCTACGTGATGTTCGCCGCTGCGCTGGGCTTGGTCGCCGCCCTCTTCCTCACCGACCGCACCCACGTCGCTCACCTCGCGGCGGTCGACGAGGAAACGGCCGACTCGCAGGGCGGGCAGACCGGCAGGGACGCCGCGATCCTCCCGCGCACCGCGTTCAATCGCGCCTGAAGCCGGCGCGAACCGGCCGCCCCCTCGTCCGGGGCGGCCTTTTTCATTCAGGTGAACACCTCGCCCAGATTCACCGTCGCCTGGCTGCCGACGTGCTGGCGCTTGGTGCGGATCCAGCGCGCGGCGCGGGCACGCCCGAGGTCGCGCAGCTCGTGCAGGAAGGCGCGCGCCGCGTTGAGCTTGCTACCGCTGCCGCTCTCGGCAAGCTCCTGCGCCTCGATCATGTGAAAGCGCAGGCCCAGCAGCTTGCGCTCGAGGCGCCCGTGCGGCACCCAGCCGCTGCCCGCCTCCAGATAGGCACGGGCGTGCGCGATCATGCGCATCTCGCGCAAGAAGGTCGCCGAGAAGCCGAGCTCCACCGTGCGGTCGGCAATCTCGCCGGCGCTGCGCGGTGCCGCGGCAATGCGCAGCGGGTTCAGGAGCACGAGCAGGATGTCCGGCGTCTCGCATTCGTACATCAGCGGGTAGACCGCCGGGTTGGCGCTGAAACCGCCGTCCCAGTAGGCCTCGCCGTCGATCTCGACGGCATGGTGCATCGTCGGCAGGCAGGCCGACGCCAGCAGCATGTCCTCGGTCAGTTCGGCGGTGCGGAACAGGCGCACCTTGCCTGTCTGCACCCGTGTCGCGGCGATGAACAGACGCAGGCGGCACTCGCGACGCAGGAACCCGAAATCGAACTGCGCACGCACCACCTCGCGCAGCGGGTTCAGCTCGAGCGGATTGAACTGGTAGGGCGACAGCAGCCGCGTCATCCCCAGCATCATGCCAAGCGGATTGGGCAGTGCGCCGTTGCCGTTGGGGTTCATGCTGTGCAACAGGTCGAGTTCCAGCGGCGCGCTCGCCGCCACCGCCTCCCAGAAATCGGACAGGCTCGCGCGCGCGCCCTCGCCCCCGCCGCGCGTCCATCCCTGCGCCAGCGCCACCGCGTTCATCGCACCCGCACTGGTCCCGCTGATGCCGTCGAGCCTCCAGCCCTCCTCCAGCAGCCGGTCCAGCACGCCCCATGTGTAGGCGCCGTGCGCCCCGCCCCCCTGCAGCGCGAGGCTGATTGCGGGCAGCTCACCACGCTTGCCTGACCACCATCGTTTGCGCAGCATGTTCCACTCCCTTCCATGCACAGAAACACTCTTGCTGCACTGCACCATACAGCAAGAACGGCAACGGGAGTGTTTCAGATGGTCAGGCCATGGACATCCGCAGCGCAAATCCGACCGCCGCGCACACGGCGATCACGTGGATGACGTTCGCCTTGAAGCGGAACAGTGCGATGAGCCCCGACGCAAGGTCGAAGCCGCCGCTCAACCGGACACCGGAGCCTGTCCCGCCTCGCGTCGCACCGCAAAGCGCAGCGGCGAACGCACCGCCGGCCGGCCGAAGGGTGCGCCATAGGCAAAGCCCTGGGCAAGCACGCCCTGCGGCAGATCGGACGATGCCCTGCCCTCGACCCGCGTCACGATCACCCGCGCCGATCCCGCGCGCGCCTGCAGCGCATCGAGCGCCTTGCGGGCATCACCCTCGGCCTGCAAAGCCGCCGTACCGATCTTGATGAAGTCCGCCGGCACGATCCCCGACAAAGCATGCCATTGCGCCGCGGACTCGACGTTCACGGCAACGCGGAAGCCGTTGTGGCGATAATTCCGCAGCACGAAGCTGAGCAGGTCCGCCTGCCGGCTCGCGACGACCGGGGCCTCGATGACGATGCGTTCCGGCGGAAATCCAAGCGCGTCGACCACCTTGCGGAACGCCGCTCCATGGTCGCCCGCGACGGCCGCCAGCAGACGGCCATGCACGTTCAGGAACAGCAGGCCGTCATCACCCACCGACGCGATGAAGTTCAGCGCATGGACGGTGCGCGCGAGCCGGTCGAGCGCGATCAGGCGGTCGTCGTCGGCATTGGCCGAGAACAGCACCCACGGCGACAGGTCGCGCCGACCGCCCCCCAGGCAACGCAGGAAGGCCTCGTGCCCGACGACCTGACCGGACGACGGATCCACGATGGGCTGGAACACGCTCGACAGCTCGCAGCCGAACCAGTCCCCCACGACGCCGCCGTCCGCAAGGCGGCGCAGCTGCCGGCCGGCCTGACGTTCGAGCGGCAGGCGAAAGAGGAAGTCGCGAACGCGATCGGCGATCCGCGAAGTCGGACTGGTCATGACGGGCTCCATCGGTGGTCTTGGGCGAATCGCGACGCATCGCGCACGGAAAGCCGGCACATCGTCGCACCCCGACTTTACGAGGGCATGTCACGGACGCGAACGATGAAATTCTGCTGAGCTTATGCGCGCAGAGCCGGCCGCTGCGGCCGTGGTGAAGTGCAGCGTCGCTTACAAACACGTAATACCGCCGTCATCGATCGGACAGTCGTCGCGGCGCAAACTTTCGAACACGAGCGAAGGATTCCGGAGCATCCGCGCCGGAAGGGCATTCGCCGGAAAGTGCCGGAGTTCATCATGAGAACCACCATTCCTTCCGTCGCCGCAATCGCCGCAGTGCTCGGGCTGTCCTTCAGCGCCAGCGCAGCGTCCCAGGCGCCGGCCGTCGAGCAGGCCCGCAGCACAGCACAAGCGCCCACCGCGACAGACGCGGCAACCGCGCCGCGGCACAGTCACATGGGCGAAAAGATCGGCGTGCGCGCAGAACAGACCGTTGCGGCCGGATCGGCAGCTGCGAAATCGACGCCTGTAAAGCCCGCCGCCACGCGCCACAATCACCAGCGCGACTTCAAGTAGACGACGGCTGCGACAGCGCATTTTTCGTCCAACCAGCCACGGCGGGCAAATCGCAAACGATCTGCCCGCCGTTCCCTTGTGTGCAAACAAGCGGCCGCAACCGCGGCCGCTCTCCCCGCGCGCCGTTCAGCGCCCGCGGTGGTTGGAATGCAGCAGGCTGTCGAGGCGCCAGACCTCGTTCCCCTGCATCGAGATCTTGGTGCCGTCCAAGGCCTCCATCGGGTGTCCCTGATCCATCGAGAACGCCCGACCGAACCGGTCCTCCATGGCCATCTTGCCGTCCCGGAAGACGTGCAGCGTCGAACCGTCCTTGAGATCGTAGGATTTCTCCACCGTGTTTGCGCCGTAGCCGTCACGGACGGTTTCGCGCAATGCGGGCCTCGCCGGCGTGGCGGGCGCCGCACTGACGTCATCGAGCCAATGGGCCGAGCCGGCCTCGGAATAGTCCGTATGTGCCGATGCTGCAAAGGTGCCGGCAAGCAGCGTTGATGCGATGACGATGCGGATCGATGTGCCTTTCATGATGACTCTCCTGGCTGTGACTGGGTCAGGCGCTCACATGCGAGCAACCATGATCGAATGCTAGGAAAGCCCCCCCGACAGGACGATGACCGCGACATTACGCTTTGTTCAGCTCAACGTCATTTTCAGGAAATCATCGGCGAACGCGATTCACGAGCGCCCGGTTTCCGCATCCGCGCACGTCGACCGCGATCCGGATGCCTGAAAGTGCTGTGAACTACCCGGAATATGGCCTCTGTTTCGATGCTGACAGGAATGTAATCATCGCGTCAGGGTGAAGTCGATCTCCGCGGTCTATGATGGATTCATCGGAACAGCGGATGGATGCCATGCACTCGCAGCACTCTCCCGTGCCCGCCCCCGTGAGGGACGCACCTCGGACGAAGCGCGTCCGCTGGGTATTCGGCATGTTCCTGGCAATCGCCGCCACCCTGCTCGCCTTCGAACACCGGATCCACCTGCTGGGCATTCTGCCCTGGCTGTTCCTGCTCGCCTGTCCGCTGATGCACCTGTTCATGCACCACGGCCGTGGCGGCCACGGCGATCACCACGGCACGCCAGGCGACGGAGGCACCCGATGACCGAATCGAGCCCCGCCTATGGCCTGTGGTCGCTCGTCGCGATCAACTCGGCTGTGTTCATCCTCTTCGCCGCCAGTTTCTTCAAGCCGCGTTCGTCGCGCGACTGGCGCACGCTGGGCATGTTCTCCGCATTCATCGTCGCGCTGTTCGCCGAGATGTACGGCTTCCCGCTGACGATCTACCTGCTGTCGGGCTGGCTCGCGGCACGCTTCCCCGGCGTCGACTTCCTTTCCCACGACGCCGGCCATCTGCTCGAAGTGATGTTCGGCTGGCGCGCCAATCCGCATTTCGGCCCCTTCCACATCCTGTCCGGCATCCTGATCGGTGGCGGTTTCTGGCTGCTCGCCGCAGCATGGAAGGTGCTCTACGCCGCGCAGGCGGCCGGCACGCTGGCCACCACCGGCCCGTACGCACGCCTGCGCCACCCGCAGTACGCGGCCTTCGTCGTGATCCTCGCGGGCTTCCTGCTGCAATGGCCGACGCTGATCACGCTTGCGATGTTCCCCGTCCTCGTCGTCGCCTACGTGCGTCTCGCCCGTCGCGAAGAGCGCGAGGCCGCGGCGACCTTCGGTGCCGACTGGCTGCGTTACGCGGGCCTGACTCCGGCCTTCTTCCCGCATCGGACGAAACCCCGCCCCCACCCGATCGCCGACGGCCACGGCGAGCATTCATCAGGAGAAGGATCATGAAACTGCTGTTGACCACCGCACTCGCACTGTCGCTCGCTACCCTGTCGCCGGCCTGGGCCGAGGATGCCCACCACCCGGAACAGGCGGCCGCCGCGACGGCTCCTGCCCCCGCACCCGAAAAGACGATCCAGCGCATGCGCGACAACACGGCCACGATGCAGTCCCAGCTCGACGCGCTGGCCGCGGCGAAAACACCTGAAGAACGCCAGAAGCTGCTCATGCAGCATATGCAGACCATGCGCGAGAACATGATGATGGGTCAGCAGATGGCCGCGGGCGATGCCGCTCCGATGGGCTGCCACATGATGGGCGGAAAGGGAGGCATGATGGGCGGCAAGGGGATGATGGGCGGCATGGGCATGATGGGTGGAATGATGGAGGCGGATCCTTCCGGCGCCTCGCCTGATGCCATGACACAGCGCATGCACCAGATGGAA
Source organism: Azoarcus sp. CIB (assembly GCF_001190925.1). Classification (NCBI taxonomy): domain Bacteria; kingdom Pseudomonadati; phylum Pseudomonadota; class Betaproteobacteria; order Rhodocyclales; family Zoogloeaceae; genus Azoarcus; species Azoarcus sp. CIB. The sequence continues at coordinate 1,307,144 of NZ_CP011072.1, read as the reverse complement.
CGGCGCATGGACATGATGCAGATGATGATGGAGCGCATGGCCGGCCCGGCGGGCAAGCGCCCCGCGAAGTGAGCGCTTGCGTGAACGTATGCGGAGGACCGCGCGATGCTCGAATCGCTGAAAGACCCGGTGTGCGGCATGAGCGTGAAGCCCGACTCGCCCCACCACACTACGTTCGCCGGTCACGAATACCACTTCTGCAGCGCCAAGTGCCTCGCCAAATTCAGCACCGATCCGCAGCGCTACCTGGAACCCGCAGCGCAGGTCGCGCCCGCCGGGGAGCCGCCGGCCGCAGCCGAATACACCTGCCCGATGCACCCCGAGATCCGCCAGCCCGGCCCCGGCTCCTGTCCGAAATGCGGCATGGCGCTGGAACCGGTTCTGCCGGAACTTGAGGAAGGCGAGAACCCCGAGCTGGCCGATTTCCGTCGGCGCTTCTGGTGGCCGCTGCCGGCCACGCTGCTCGTCACCCTGATCGCGATGTCGGGCGGATTGTTCGATCCGCTGCTCGGCAGCGCGCGCGCATGGGTCGAGTTGCTGCTCGCGACGCCCGTCGTGCTGTGGGGCGGATGGCCGTTCTTCGTGCGCTGGGCGCAATCCATCGCCAATCGCAGCCCCAACATGTGGACGCTGATCGGCACCGGCGTAGGCGCCGCCTACGGCTACAGCGTCGTCGCGACCGTCGCGCCGGGCGTGTTTCCCGAATCCTTCCACATGGGCGGGCATGTCGCCGTGTACTTCGAAGCCGCCGCGGTGATCGTGTCGCTGACGCTGCTCGGACAGGTGCTGGAACTGCGTGCGCGATCGGAGACGGGCGCTGCAATCAAGGCGCTGCTCGGCCTCGCGCCCAAGACCGCACGACGCATCAACGCGGACGGCAGCGAGGAGGACATCCCCCTGACCCACGTGCATCCGGGCGACCGCCTGCGCGTGCGGCCCGGCGAGAAGGTGCCGGTGGACGGCGCCGTGCTCGAAGGCACGAGCGCCGTGGACGAATCGATGCTCACGGGCGAGCCGATGCCGGTATCGAAGTCCGCCGGCGACAAGGTGATCGGCGCGACGCTCAATACCAGCGGCGCGCTGGTGATGCAGGCGGAGAAGATCGGCTCGCAGACCGTGCTCGCGCAGATCGTGCAGATGGTCGCGCAGGCGCAGCGCTCGCGCGCGCCGATGCAACGGCTGGCCGACCGCGTCGCGGGGTGGTTCGTCATCGTGGTCGTCACGATCGCGGCGCTGACCTTCCTCGGCTGGGGCCTCTTCGGCCCCTCCCCCTCATGGGCCTACGGCCTGATCAACGCCGTCGCGGTGCTGATCATCGCCTGTCCGTGCGCGCTCGGGCTCGCGACGCCGATGTCGGTGATGGTCGCGACCGGCAACGCCGCCACACAGGGCGTGCTGTTCCGCGACGCCGCGGCAATCGAGAACCTGCGCCGCGTCGACACCCTGATCGTCGACAAAACCGGTACGCTCACCGAAGGGCACCCCGCATTCCACAGCACCGTCGCCGCCCCCGGCCGCGAGGCGGACGAGGTGCTGCGCGTCGCCGCGAGCCTCGACCAGGGCAGCGAGCATCCGCTCGCGCACGCGATCGTCGGCGAAGCGCGGAACCGCGGGCTGGCGCTGTCCAAACCGGAGAGTTTCGAATCGTCCTCCGGCATCGGCGTGCGCGGCTCGGTCGACGGACGCAAGGTGGTGCTCGGCAACACCGCGCTGATGGACGAGGAAGGCATCGACTGGCACGCGCTTGCGGGTCAGGCCGAAGCGCTGCGCCTCGAAGGCGCGAGCGTGATGATGCTCGCCATCGACGGTGCCGTCGTGGGACTGGTCGCCGTTGCCGACCCGGTCAAGGCCACAACCCCCGAGGCGCTCGCGGAACTGCGCGCGCACGGCATCGACCGCATCATCATGGCGACAGGCGACGGACTGACGACGGCGCGCGCCGTCGGCAAGCGCCTGGGCATCGAGGAGGTGCTCGGCGAGGTCAAGCCGAAGGACAAGGACGAACTGGTCGCGCGGTTGCAACGCGAAGGACGCGTCGTGGCGATGGCGGGCGACGGCATCAACGATGCGCCCGCGCTCGCCCGCGCGGACGTGGGCGTGGCGATGGGCACCGGCACCGACGTCGCGATGTCCAGCGCGCAGCTCACGCTCGTGAAGGGCGACCTGCGCGGGATCGCCGCCGCACGCCGCATCTCGGTCGAGACGGTGCGCAACATGCACCAGAACCTCGCCTTCGCCTTCGTCTACAACGCCCTCGGCGTACCGCTCGCGGCCGGCCTGCTGTACCCCTTCACCGGCCTGCTGCTCTCGCCGATGGTGGCCGCGCTGGCGATGAGCGCGAGCTCGGTGTCGGTGGTCACGAACGCGCTGCGGCTGCGCCGCGCGGCACCCGCGACCAACTGAACGCGTCCGCGCCCGGCCACGCGAGTGGAGGCACGCATCCCGTTCAGGGCATCGCCGCGCGCACCCACTCCGCAACCGTCGCCGGCGTGGGAATGCGCCCCGACGAGACGAGCTTCCCGTTGATCACCAGCCCGGGCGTCTTCAGCACGTCGTGGGCGATGATCTCGTTCATGTCCGTGACCTTCGTGATCTCCGCCTGCACGCCGAGCGACGCGACCGCCTCGCGGGCGACTTCCTCGAGCTTGCGGCAGTTGGCGCAACCGGGACCGAGAACCTTGATGCTCACCATGATCAGACTCCTTTCACGAGGGTGGATGCGGCGCGTCGGCTGGCGAAGGACAGCAGCACGGCCAGCACGCCGATGAAGGCGCCCAGCCACAGCGCGAGCCGCAGCAGCGACACGCCGTCGACCCACGCGCCGTAGGTGAAGCCGGCGATGGCACTGAACAAGGCCACCAGCCCGACGTAGGTCGCCGTCTTGCGCCGGCCGATGATGGCCGAGATGATCAGAATGCTCTGCAGCGAGAGTTCGGGGTCGGACATCAGGTAGGCGAGCAGCGGCCCGCGGTGCATGCCGAGATCGAGGAACATCTTCGCGATGGGCACTTCGACCAGTGTCGGGAAGTACATGAACACGCCGAAGGCCACGCCGGCGAGGTTGCCGACGACAGAGTTCGTGCCCGCGAGCATCTCGATCCACTCGGGGCGGATCAGCACGCGGATCATGCCGACGATGAAGACGCCGATCACCAGCAACGGGAAGATCTGCTTCACGAAGCGCCACGACTCCCACAGCCAGTCGCGCAGTTCGTCCGGCGACAGGTGCGAGCGTGCGATCAGCCCGACTCCCGCCAGCGCGACGGCTACACCGAAGAATTTTCCGGTGAGCCCGACCTGCAGTCCCTCCGGCGCCGTCTGCACCGACAGCGCGGCGACGAGCAGCGTCAGGGCGATCGTCGCGAGGCTCGTCCACGTCCATGCGTTCGCCCCGTCCTGGATGTTCTCGAGCCCGCGCCACGCGCTGAAGCCGATCACCGCGAGCAGGGCGATCAGCACCACACCCTGCAGCGACACCCCCTCCTCGCCTTTCGCCGCATCGAAGGGCACGAGCCGGTCGAGCACGCCCTGCCAGATCTGCGCATCGGCGAGCGGCAGCTCGAAATTCACGTAGGTGCCGGTCAGCACCCCGAGCTTCAGCGTGCCGGCCAGCAACAGCGCGACCCACACGAAGAGGAAGAACAGGGACGCCCGCCCCATGCCCTCACCCCGCGCAGTGAAGGGGCTGTCGGTCGCGAGGTCGTGCGCGACATCGTCGGCGCGGAAGATCAGCGCCATGATCAGGCCGATGCCGATGCCGAAGATCAGCGACAGCACGAAACGCGCGATGGCGAGATCCGGCCCGATGATGCCGCCGGTGTAGACCAGCGCGAGGATGTTCGCCGCGGGCGCGAAGAACAGGAAGGTGATCGCCGGCCCCAGCCCGGCGCCTTTCTTGTAGATGCCGGCGAAGAGCGGGACGATGGTGCAGGAACATACCGCCAGCAGGGATCCCGCCGCTGCCGCGGCCGGATAGGACACCGCCTTGCTGGAATTGCGCCCGAGGAAGCGCGTGACCGTTTCCTTGGGAATCAGCGCCGCCATCGCACCGGCGATGAAGAAGGCCGGCAGCAGGCACAACAGCACATGTGCTGCGAGATACGCAGCCAGGTTTCCGAGCCCGCCGTAGAAGACGGGCAGGATCCAGGATGAAACGCTTTCCATCGCATTGCTCCTCGGCCCGACGACAGCGCCCCACGCGAGGCTCGCGCACCGGCACCGTTCCCGCGGGTGGATTCCTGCGCCCGCCCGCGTTCGCACGGGTCAGCCATCGACGAATCGCCAACGGCTCCTATATCAGTCACTGCTGATTATCCTCCGAAAACCGCCGCGCCGATGCCAAGGACCTAACAGATGCCGCACCCCGCGATGCCGAACTGGTGGCCCCGCGAAGATTTCAGGCGTGCCCGATATCGAGTTTCTTCATCTTTTCCCACAGGTTCTTGCGGCTGATGCCGAGCAACTCAGCCGTGCGCCCGATGTGCCCGTCGCAGGATTCGAGCGCACCGCGGATGTAGCGGCATTCGCATTCGCGCAGGTAATCGCCCAGCGGCGCCTGCACGTCGCCCGCCGTCGGCGCGACTTCAGCGTCGGGAAACAGCGCAGCAGGCGTGATCCATTCGGCCGGGCTCATGATGCAGGCGCGCTCGACCGCATGCTTGAGCTCGCGCACGTTGCCGGGCCAGGGGTAGGCCAGCGCAGCCTCCTCGGCGGCGGGAACGAGGTGGCGGCGCGCCTCGCCGCTCTGGCGCGCGATATCGGAAAGGAAGCGCCGGATCAGCCACGGGATGTCCTCGCGCCGCTCGCGCAGCGGCGGCACGCGGATCTGCACGACATTGACGCGATAGAAGAGGTCCTCGCGGAACGTGCCCTCCGCGACCATCGCCTTCAGGTCGCGATGCGTCGCGCACACGAGCAGCAGGTCCACCGGAATCGGGCGCTCACCGCCGACGCGCACGACCTGCCGCTCCTGCACCGCGCGCAGCAGCCTCACCTGCATCGCCAGCGTCATCTCGCCGATCTCGTCGAGGAACAGCGTACCGCCGTGGGCCTGCTCGAACACACCGGCCCGGGTGCGCGCGGCGCCGGTGAAAGCGCCCTTCTCGTGGCCGAAGAGTTCCGGCTCGAGCAACGTTTCGGGCACCGCGCCGCAGTTCAACGCGACGAAGGGACGACGCGCGGCGTCGGGCAGGCAGGCATGCAGACGCTGGGCGACGCGCTCCTTGCCGACGCCCGACTCGCCGACGATCAGGACCGTGCTGGCGGCCCGCGCGAGCCGCGGCAGCATCGCCTCGATGCGCTGCATCGCGGGCGACACGCCCAGCGGCTCGAGCCCGGGGACGCCCTCCTCCTGCGCCTGCGCGGCCGCCGCGATCTCCAGCACCCGGGCGACGAGCGCGTCGAGGTCGAAGGGCTTGGTGACGTAGTCGCACGCGCCGCGCTTGATCAGCGCGACGGCCTGGTCGACGGTGCCGTAGCCGGTGATGAACACGAAGGGCGGGGGCTGCGGCAATGCGCCGGCTGCCCAGTCGAAGATCGCTTCGCCGGTGGTATCGCCCAGGCGCATGTCGCTGATGACGACGTCGAAGGCCTGTTCGCGCAGGCTGCGCATCGCTTCGGCGCCGCTGGTGCACCAGCGCGCGTCGAAGCCTTCGAGGCGGAAGCGCTCGCACAGGGACTCGCCCATGATCGGATCGTCCTCGACGAGGCACACGCGCACGGCGGCATTCATGATGCGGACTCCATTTCGACGGCCAGGCCCAGCGGCAGATCGACCGCAAACACGGTGAGGCCCGGCTCGCTGTGCACCGAGATGTGCCCCCCGAGCCCGGTGACGATCTGATAGGTGATCCACAAGCCGAGACCGTGCTTGCCATTGCCGTCCCCGACGAAGGGCTCGAACAGGTAGGGCAGGCGCGCCTCCTCGATGTAGCGGCCGTCATTGCGCACCGCCATCGTCATGCCGTCCGCCGACAGGCCGATGTCGCAGGCGACGGAGCCTCCCGCCTCGACCGCCTGCAGCGCGTTGAGCACGAGGTTGATCAGCACCTGCCGCACCAACGTCGCCGGCAGCGGGATCTCGTCCGGCAGTTCGCAGTTCCATTGCAGTCGCGCAAACTTCTTCGCCGCCTCGGGCTTGAGCAGGATATGCACGTCCTCGATGTCCTGCGGCGCCAGCGGATGGCTCGGCGCCTTGGCCTCGACCAGCAGTGCCGACACCGTGTCGCGGATCTGCAGCAGCCCGCGTTCGAGCAGCGACATCGTGCGCGCGGCGAGTTCGGGGTCGCTCGCGCCATGCTTGCGGTAGGTGCCGATGGCGTTGAGCATCCCGCCGAGCGGATTGTTGATCTCGTGCGCGATGCCGCCGGTGAGCCGGCCGATCGCCGCGAGCCGCTCTGAGAACAGCATCTCGCGCTCGAGTCCCGCCTTCTCGCGCAACTCGTCGAACATCCGCTCCACCGCCCGCCCGACCTGGCCGAGCTCGTCCTTCGAATCCTCGAATTGCAGCGCGCCGGGCGGCGGAATCGTCGCGCCGACCTTGCCGATGCAATCGGCCAGATGCACCAGCGGCTCGGCCATGCGTCGCCCCCAGAACCACGACACGGGCAGGATCAACAGCAGCACGAACAGCGTCACCAGCGTCGCACTGAGCCACATGCCGGCAAAGCGCGACTGCATGAAGGTGCTGGTGTGCTCGAGGATCATGTGGCCGAGGCGCACGCCGTCCGCGTCGATCGGCGTGATTACGTACAGCTTGTCGCCGATCTCCACGCTGTACGACGCCGTGCCGGCAGCGCCGTCGATCCGGCTCGCGATCTCGCGTGCCGCCTCGCCGCGCTCGTGCAGCGGCGCGAGGATGGGGTAGCGCGCCGGATCGGTCGACACGTAGATGCGCAGGCGCGGATCGACGAGCGTGATCGCGCTGGCCTGCTCGCCGCCACCGGGCGACGTCGCCGCACGCACGATCTCGAAGGCGCGCCACAGGTCGTCGTGCAACATCGGCGCAACCAGCGTCTGGCTCAGCACCGCCGACCAGCGCGCCGAGCCGTCGAGCATGTCGCGGCGCAGGTCCCGGTATTCGCGCAGCAGCAGCGAAGCCGTGAGCACCGTCGCGGTAACCAGCACCAGCACCGTCGCGCGCAGCGGAATCTTGTAGCGGAAGCTGATGTCGCGGAAATGCAGCAAGCGTCCTCCTAGGCGTTGGGCTGGCCGATGGTGCGCAGCATGCGCTCGATGTCCGCATAGAGAGCCGGCGTGCCGAGGGCGAAGCGGTCGAGGTTGAGCTGGCGCAGGAACCCCGCGCCGGCGCCGTCATCGTGCATCGCGAGGAGGATCTCCTGCATGCGCTTGAACAGCGCAGGCGATGCCGCGGGCCCGGCGACGAAAGGAGGAAAACCGAACGGCGGCGAGCGGTCGGCAACGCGCGTGCGCCCGGTCAGTTCCGCGTGCGTGCGTGCGAGCGTGTCCCAGACGTAGCCGTCGACCGCCCCGCCGTGCGCGACGTCCAGCGCCACCGCCTCGACCACCTTCTTGTGCGAATAGGTGAAGAAAGTGCGGCGGAAGAAGTTCGCCGGCGAGGTATTCGCGCGGTTGAGCTGATAGTGCGGATAGAGATAGCCGGAGTTCGAATCCGGATCGGAGAACGCGAACACGCGGTCGCGCAGCTCGGTGATCTTGGTGGTGGCCGTATCCCGCGCAGGCACGATGAGGTAGGAGCGGTACAGCGGCTGCCCCTGATGCACGGGCACCACCAGCAGCCGCATCCAGCGCTGCTCGCGCACGTAGGGATAACCGCACAGCCACGCGAAGTGCAGCTTCTCCTGGCGCATCAGCTCGACGATCTCGCGGTAGCTGCCGCGCTGGATGAATTCGACCGGTCGCCCCAGCGCCTGCGCGAGGTAGTCGCGCCACGCGCCGAGAAAGCCCACCTGGTCGTCGAGGAACACCGGAGTCATGCCGATCCGCACGACATCGCCGCCGGTCTCCGCGAACGCCCGGGCGCCGCGACCGGCAAACGCGAGGCCGCACAGGCCGAACAAGGCCTGCCGCCGGTTCATCGCTCCCCCATTCCCGAGGCCAGCATCCCTCCCCCTTCCCGTTCGCTCGTGGAAGAACGGGTCTCCTGCCTACGCAAGAACCGCACCGAGGGTGCACGCCGACAGCCTGCGCCCATCGTGCCGGGATCCCCGTTACCAAATCGTAACAAAACCCTGTTCCCAACTGCAGTTTAGGTTACCGAACCGTAACCCGCGACTCCCCCCGGCTCCTTCTGGAAACGCATATTTCCTTATTTTTCCGTTACTTGAATCGAATGGCCCGGCTCTTGCGGTACTAGCTCGACCAATCCGGAAGGCGACCATGAATCAAGATCTCCGCCATCTCGCCCGCGACGCTGCCCCCGCAGGACCGGAGGACGGTTTTCGGCGCCTGCACGCACTCGGACTCGTCGGCCTGCGCCGTGCGGCGTGCATCGCGGGGACCCTGCCGGCGACCGCATGCAAGCGCTGCGAAGTGGCCTGCCCTCACGGCTGCATCGCACTCGGCGAGGACGCGCCGCTGCTCGACCCGGCCGCGTGCAGTGGCTGTGGCCTCTGCGCTGCCGCTTGCCCGACGGGTGCCCTGGCGGTCGATGGGGTAAGGCTGCCGGCGACGGTGCCTGCCCGGGGACTGGTGCTGAGTTGCGAGCGCAGCCGCGCGGCGATCGACGCCCCCCTGCACCGCGTGGCCTGCCTCGGAGGGCTCGCCGTCAACGACTGGCTGCGACTCGCGATCGCCGCCGGCGATGCACCGATTCGGCTGGTCGATGACGGCGCCTGCGCAGCGTGCGGCAATGCACGCGCGCACCAAGCGCCCTGGCGCGCGCCCCTGGAGATCGCGCGCCGCGCGCTGTCCGAAGCCGGCATGCGGGCAAACCACCTGCCTGCGGCGGTCGGCCCGGACGCGTTACCGAACGGTAACCGCCCGGATGCCGCGACCGACGAGTTGCCCATCGAAAGCCGACGCCGCTTCTTTGCGGGCCTCTCGCGTTCGCTCGCCGCAGCCGTCACCCGGACAGCGACGGGCGAGACCTTGCAAGCCGACATTCCCGTCGCCCGGGGACGCCGCGTCGGCATCGCAACCCATCGTGGCGACGAGACGCGCGTATTGCTCGAGCACATCGCACGTCGCTTCGGCCAACCCCATCCCCGGTCCGCGCTGCTGCCTGCACTTACGGTTAGCACCGCCTGCCGGGCACACGGCGCGTGTTCGCGCGCATGTCCGACGGGCGCCCTGCACCTCGAAACAGATCGTGGCGATGGGCACGCCCGCTTGCAGTTCGACGCATGGCTGTGCGTCGATTGCGGCGCTTGTGCGCAGATCTGTCCATCCCATGCGCTCGAACACGAAGCGCGCGCCTGGCGTCCCTTGGGTGCCCCGCCCGTGCTCGCGACGATCGAACAAAGCGAGTGCGTGCGCTGCGGCGCCCTGTTCGCCGCGCACGACGACGAAGCGCTGTGCGAGCGCTGCCGCAAGAGCGAAAACCTCGCACGCGCCGGATTTGCCCTCTTCAGCCGCCCGCACAGAGACGCGCCGGCAGCCCCCGAGGGCCCTTAGCCCCCGCCGCGCTCGTCATGAACGCCATACCAAGAGGGTCAATGGAGGAGTCAGGAAAATGGAAATGCTCAAGAAACTCATTTCGCGGCGCCGCTTCCTGCAGGTCAGCGGTGCGGGAACGGCGGCCGGCGCGGCGGTGGCGGGCAGCGGCGGATTCGGCATCGCGCAGTTGTCGACGCTGAAGGAAGCACAGGCAGCCACCGTCGACAGCAACACCGTGGTCACCAAGAGCATCTGCGCACAATGCCCGGCGCGCTGCGGCATCGACGTCTACACGACCAATGGCAAGGTGCACGCGATCTACGGCAACGCCGGCCATCCGATCGCCAACGGCAAGGGCTGCCCGAAGATGCACCTGGGCACCTACATCCTGTACGACCCGGATCGCTTCAAGGGGCCGATGAAGCGCACGAACCCGAAGAAGGGGCGCAACGAGGACCCGCAGTTCGTGCCGATCACGTGGGACGAGGCCTGGCAGACGGTCGCCGACCGCATGAACGCATTGCGCGACAAGAGCGAGTCGCACCGCTTCGGCCTGTTCTTCGGGCGCGGCTGGGGCGCGACCGACGTCGGCGTGACGCTCGTGCCGATGGCAAAGCTTTACGGCTCACCCAACATCGGTATCGGCCACTCCTCGATGTGCTCGGACGGTTCGGTGCTTGCGAAGCAATGCACCGACGGCAACGCGTCCTACAGCTCGTACGACTACCGCAACGCCAACTACCTGCTGATCTTCGGCGCCAACTTCCTCGAGTCCTTCCGCCCGTACAACAACAACCTGCAGGTGTGGGGCTACATCCGCGGCGAGAAGGCGCCGAAGACACGCGTGACCGCCGTCGACGTGCACATGAACCAGACGCTGTCCGCATCGGACCGCGCGCTCATCATCAAGCCCGGCACCGACGGCGCGCTGGCGCTGGCGATCGCCCATGTGATCCTGACCGAAGGCCTGTGGGACCGGAATTTCGTCGGCAATTTCGCGGACGGCCAGAACCACTTCAAGGCGGGCGAACCGGTCGACGCGGCGTTCAACGAGAAGTGGACACTAGGGCTCACCGAATGGTGGAACGTCGAACTGAAAGACCGCACGCCGAAATGGGCCGAAGGCGTCACGACGATTCCCGCCGACCTCATCGTCAAGACGGCGCGAGAATTCGCGACGACGCGCCCGGCCATCGCGCTGTTCGAGCGCGGCGCGCACAACCACAGCAACGGCGTGCTCAACGGCATGGCGATCCATTCGCTCAACGCGCTGGTCGGCTCGCTCTTCGCCGAGGGCGGCCTCGCCTACCAGATGGGGCCCGCCTACGGTCCGGCGCCCGCAAACCCGGACGACCATCTCGACGACTACGCGAAGAACGGCCCGCACAAGGACATGCCACGCATCGACCTGAAAGGGCACGAGGACGGCTACATGTTCGCGAAGAACATGCTGCAGGAAGTGCCGAAGAACCATCTCGCGGGCAAGCCGTACAAGATGGACACGGTCATGTTCTACATGACCAACCCGGTGTTCTCGTCGCCCGATGCGACGGCGTGGGAGAAGATGCTCGCCGAGGTCTTCGTCATCGACACCTCGCCCTTCCCGGGTGAGACGGCGATGATGGCCGACCTGATCCTGCCCGACTCGACCTACCTCGAACGCTGGCAGGATGCACCCACCTACCCCTTCCAGGGCTGGCCGCTCGCGCAGATCCGCACCCCCGCGATCAAGCCGCTGTACGACACCCAGACCTTCGGCAACACCCTGATCGAAATCGGCAAGCGCCTCAAGGGCCCCGCCAGCGAGTACTACGCCAAGCTTGAAAACGTCGAGAACATCTTGCGCCACCTGGCCAAGGGCTTCGAGGCCACGCCCGGCGACAACGGCGTGAACAGCTTCGAGTCGTGGGTCGAGAAAGGCGTCTGGTACAAGAAGCCCTATCACTGGCGCCAGGTGCGCGGCGACTTCTTCGAGTGGGACGGCCAGGGCTGGAACAAGCCGATGAGCGCCGACGACGTGAAGAAGAACTTGCTCAAGACCGATTCGGGCAAGTTCGAATTCAAGTCCTCCTACCTCGACCACAAGCGCGACTGGGTGATCGCGAAGACCGGCCGCGACCCGGCGAAATTCAACTTCCCGCACTGGGAGGAGCCGAAATACACCGGCAGCGGCGACCTGCACTTCGTCACGCCAAAGAACGCGCTCCACGCGGAAGGACGCAGCGCGAACATCCCCAACGCGATCTCGCTGATGCAGCCGACCGCCGGCGGACGCAGACAGGTGTATGCAGAAGTGCATCCCTCCGTCGCGAAAGCCAAGGGATTCAGGGACGGCGACCGCATCCGCATCAAATCGACACTCGGCGAGATCGTCGCCGTCGCCCGCGTCACCGAGCTCACCCGCCCCGACACCATCGTGCTGCCCTTCGAGCACGGCCACTGGGCGCACGGCCGCTGGGCCAAGGGACGCGGATCGCACGTGGATTCGATCATCGACAACCAGTCCGACCGCATCTCGGGCATGGCCAATTACTACACCGGCAAGGTGTCGGTCGAGAAGGCTTGAGGAGACTCGCAAAATGGCTAAATGGGGAATGGTCATCGACCTGGAGAAGTGCACCGGCTGCCAGGCCTGCAGCACCGCCTGCCAGATGGAAAACAACCGTCTGCCCGGCGAGAACTACCAGGACGTCCTGTACTACACGGAAGGCAAGCACCCGACGCCGCAACTGAAGTGGTTCCCGCGCCCCTGCATGCACTGCGAGGAACCGTCGTGCATGCATGTGTGCCCGACCAAGGCCACCTACAAGACCGAGGACGGCGTCGTGCTGATCGACTGGGACAAGTGCATCGGCTGCAAGTACTGCATGATCGCGTGCCCATACGGCGTGCGCTTCTACACCGACGAAAAGCCGCTGATCGAACCGAACATCAAGCAGGTGTTCAAGGGCGACGGCGACCTGTCGTGGAACCCGCCGTACAAGGGCCCGCAGCAGGACCCGAAGCACGGCGTCGGCATCCAGCCCAACGGCGTCGTGTCGAAGTGCAACTTCTGCTACCACAAGATCAGCAAGGCGCCCAAGGGCACGGCGGATCTCGACGAGAGCAATCCCGAGCTCGTCGAATACGTGCCCGCCTGCGTGCGCACCTGCGCGCCCAAGGCCCGCTACTTCGGCGACCTGGACAACCCGAACTCGCAGGTCAGCCGGCTGATTTCCGACAAGCAGGGCACGCGTCTGCTCGACCACACCGGCAACAAGCCGCAGGTGTATTACGTCAGCGGCGGCGGCGCGGCCAGCGGCGCGGTTCCGGGCACCCGCTCGAACACGAAGGCTTGAGGAGGAGCACACCATGGCAACAAATACTCAAGGCAGCGGCGCGGTGAGCGCGGTACTGATGGCCGGCCTCGCGGGCCTGGTCGTCAGCCTCGGCATCGCCTTCTTCAACCTGCTGTCGGGCGGCCACAGCGCCTTCAACACCGGCAGCGACGGCGTCTCGTGGGGGCTGCCGGTGGTCAACTACGTGTTCTTCGCACTGACCTCGACCGGCCTCACGCTGGTCGCCTCGGTGGCGATGACCTTCGGCAACAGGGCTTGGTACCCCATCGCCAAGCGCTGCGTGTGGCTGTCGCTGGTCACGCTGGTGGCAGGGTTCGCATCGCTGGCGCTGGAGCTGGGCCACCCGTTCCGCATGCTGTGGGCGATCCCGCTGAACGCGCAGCTCGTCTCGCCGCTCAACTGGATGGGCATCTTCTACGCCGTGTTCCTCGTGCTCGGCATCCTCAAGTTCCTGCGCATCCACAACGGCGACTGGAACAGCGCCACGAGCAAGCAGATCGGTCTCGCGGCGCTGGTCACCGAACTGCTCGCAGGCGGCATGCTCGGCATGGCCTTCGGCGCGATGGCGATGCGCCCGATGTGGTACGGCAACCTCGTGCCGCTGTACTTCATCCTCACCGCGGCCTGCACCGGCGCGGCCTTCGCGATGCTGGTCACCCGCCTCAGCTACAGCAGCGAGGACACGATGCCGGCCCAGGTGCGCACGCTGATGCGGGGGCCGCTGCCGACCGCCTTCGCAGGGCTGCTCGGCATCACCATCCTCGTGATCGGCTACCGCACCGTGATCGGCCTGTGGAGCAACGCCGACGGCCTGCAAGTGTGGGACGCCATCGTCGCCTCGCCGTGGTACTGGATCGAAGCCGCGCTGCTGATCGGCGCCTTCTACCTCCTGCTGCAACGCAAGGCCCTGGCAGTGGCCTCGGTGATGGTGATCGGCGGCTTCTTCATCGACCGCTACGACTTCGTCATCGGCGGGCAGCTCCTGCCGCTGTTCAAGGGCAGCTGGGTGCCCGATCTGATCGCCTACACGCCGTCGACGACCGAGTGGATGCTCACGCTGCTGGCGTTCTCGATTGCGTTCGTCGGCTGGGCGCTGGGCGAGAAGATGCTGAAGCTCGACGCCGCGCCGCAGGACTGAGCGCTTCTCCCGGCGGACCGGTTTGCCCCCGGTCCGCTCCCCGGCCGGGCGCGTTCTCCCCGCCCCCGGCCACCTTCCGGAAGCCCGCATGATGGACGCACGCAACATCGAATCCCTGACCGAGCGCGGCGAGTTCTACCTGTGCCTCGCGCGCGCCTTCCTCACGCCGCACACAGTGCAGGCCTTCGACGGCCTGCGCGACGCATTGGCAGACGACTTGGCGGAACTCGCCGCCTCGCTCGGCTACGCCTGCGCCGATGCGCTCGCGGACTACCGCGCCGCAATCGCCGCGATCCCCGACCACCTGACGCTGCTCGGGCGCTACAGCGCGCTGTTCGTTACACCGCCGCGCACGGTACAGATCAACACCGCCTGCTACCTCGACGGCGCGCTCAACGGCGGTACCGTCGCGGCAATGGATGAGGCCTATCGAAGCTGCGGTGTCGAACGCGGCGCGGATTTCCACGATCTCTCCGACCATGTATCGGTGCAACTCGAGTTCGTCGCCCTGCTCTACCTGCGCAGCGCCCAAGCACTGGAGGCCGGCACACCGCTGCCGCCGGTGCACCCCGAATATTTCCTCCACGACCCCGTCGCGCGCTGGTTGCCGGCCTTCATCCGCGACCTCGAATCCGCCGACACAGGCCCGAATCCGTGGCTGCCGCTGACGCGCGTCCTCGTCGCCGCCGTCGCCCACGATGCCTGCGCCGAAAGCCTGCCCCCCGCCGAACTGCGCGCCCGCCGAGCCATCGGCAAGGCCCGTCACGAACGCGCAATGCGCGGCGTGACGGCCGAGGACATGGCCTTCATCGCCCGGAAACTGCGCGAAAAGGGGCTGTCCACGGATCACCTGGCAATCCCGCCGGAACGGCGCGACGAGGCCCGAGGCTACTCGCGCGGCACACCGCCCGGGCCGCGCAAGGGATCACGTTACGAATGAGGCGGGCCGCAAGACTATGGCAAATGGTCGCGTTCGCTGTTCGCGGCCGGCAATGTCGCTGCCGACGTCGACATTTAGGAATGCGATGCGCGGAACGCACACTCGTTGCGCACAAGCACTCAACATCGTCGGAAACTCGTGGCGGGCAGTTCGTCGGCCGGAGTTGTCCGTCAGTGCTTGATCGATCAACGCCCGGAGCCGACCGTGACCTGCCCGATGATGTTTGCACGGTCGAAGTCGGCTTCCTGATCTTCAAACCGCCAGTCAGCTCCTCAGGCTGAGCGCCTCGTTCTCGGCCACAGCGGACGCACGATCATTTCCAGACCGGACATTCGTCGGTAGAGCCAACGTCGCGGAAGCGGCCGTTGGGTGCGCTCGGGGCAATTGAGCCCTTGAGCGGCAGGTTCGAAAGTGTTCCAGACTGCGCATTCCGACGAACGTGACCGCCTGCACCGACGAACGTGACCGGTGGGGTCTGCGCGCAAGCGTGGGGTTCAGATTCTAACCGCGTCGGTCACGATCACGGTCGATTGGGGGCAGTGCGCAGGCTTATCCACAGGCGACCGCCAGCGCGCCTCATACGCTGGCGGGCGGGCGCCTGTGGGTAAGGCGTATCGCGCGCACGGCCTCATGCTTTTTCCTTTCTGCGCATCGATTCGCCCTTGAGGGCGAACTTGTGCGCGGCGTGCACGACGCGATCGAGGATGGCGTCGGCGAAGGTCGGATCGCCCAGATAGGTGTGCCAGTGCTCGATCGGTAACTGGCTGGTGATCACGGTCGAACGCGTGCCGACCCGATCGTCCAGAAGCTCCAGCAGGTCGGAGCGCTCTTGCGCCGACGGCGCCGCCAGGCCCCAGTCATCGATGACGATCAGATCGAGGCGCGCGAGCTGCATCAGCCGCCGACTGAAGCTGCCGTCGGCGTGCGCGATGCGCAGTTCCTCGAAGAGCCGCGGCAGACGCACGTAGTAGGCCGACAGTCCCTGCCGGCAGGCAGCATTGGCGAGCGCGCAGGCGAGCCAGGTCTTGCCACTGCCGGTCGGTCCGGTGATGAGGCAGTTCTGGTGGTGGCGAATCCACTGGCCAGTTCCGAGCGCGGCGATCTGGCTGCGCTCGAGCCCGCGCCCGGCGCGGTAGTCGACATCCTCCAGGCAGGCGGCAGCGGCCTTGATGCGGGCCGCTTTGAGCAGCCGGTCGATGCGTTTGCCATCGCGCAACAGGATCTCGCGATCGATGAGCTGGGCGAAGCGCTCCTCGAAACTGAGCGCGGCGATGGCGGGCTGGGTGAGCTGTTCTTCGAAGGCGTGCGCCATGCCTTCCAGGCGCAGGGCGCGCAGTTGTTGCAGGCTGTGTTGCATCAGCATCGATGTTCTCCGGTGGGTGGAATCAGTGGTAGTAGTGCGCGCCGCGCAGGTTCTCGTGCGCGGCGGGGAGCGCCAGTTCGGTTTGGCTAGCGGCGGCGGGGGTGGGTAGCGGTGCCCGGTCAAGCCCGCTCTTGAGGATGGAGGCGACACTGCGGTAACGCATCGCGCCCAGCGTCACTGCGCGGGTGGCCGCGGCCTCGAGGCGTTCGTTGCCGTATTGACGACCGAGGCGCATCAGCCCGAGACAGGCGCGGTAGCCCTGCTCGGGGTGCGGCATGCGTTCGAGTTGGTGGAGGACCACCTGCTCGGTGTGCGGTCCGACCGTCGCGCCCCAGCCGACGAGTTTGCCGGGCGACCACTGACGGTGTGCCTGGTGCGAGGCGGGCATGTGTTCGGTGAGCGTGGTGAAGGCACCGTGCCGGTGGCTTCTCGCATGCACGGCCACGCGCCTGCCGGCGGCGAGGCATTCGATGCTGCTCGCGGTGATGCGCAGCTCCACCGCTTGGCCGGCGAGCGCATAGGGCACGCTGTAGTAATGCCCGTCGAACTCGACGTGGTAATCGATGTTGGGCTTGGCCCGCTTCCACTGGGCGAACTGGAAGGGCGTGGCCGGCAACGCGCGCAGCGCCGGGCGGTCGAGCGTCTCGAACGCTTCGCGGCGGCAGCCCGGCAGGCGGCGAAAGGGGCGCGTGTTCAACGGCTCGATCAGCGCGGCGATCGCCTCGTTCAACTCGACCAGTGAGAAGAAACGCCGATGCCGCAGCCGCGCCAGAATCCAGCGCTGCACGATCTGCACGCCAACCTCGACCTTGGCCTTGTCCTGTGGCTTGTAAGGGCGCGCGGGCAGGATCGCCACGCCGTAGTGCGCCGCGAATTCGGCGGTCGTGCGTTGCAGTTGCGGCTCGTAGCGGTCGGCCTGCCCGACCAGCGAGCGGGTATTGTCGGGCACGACGAGTTCAGGCACGCCACCGATGAAGGTCAGCGCCTTCGCCAACGACCCCAGCCAGTCCGCCTGCGACTGCGTCGCCGTGGCACAGGCGAAGGTGTAGCTCGAGGCCCCGAGTACCGCGACGAAGACCTGCGCGCGGGAAATCTCGCCGGTGCCGGCATCAACAATCGGCACCGTGTCGCCGGCGTAGTCGATGAAGAGTTTCTCGCCGGCGCGGTGCACTTGGCGCATCGAGCGCTTCAGGCTGCGAGCAAAAGCGCGGTACAGGTCGCAAAAGCGCGAATAATGGTAGCTCGGCCCGTCGGCCGCCTGCACGTACTCTTCCCACAGCAGCGCGAGCGTGACGCTCTTCTTCTTCAGTCCCTGATGCACCGCCGCCAGGTCCGGCGGCACGTAGCCCGCCGTCGCCCCGCGTGGGCGCATCGTCCCGCCGAGCCACCCGCGCAGCTGCGCCTCGTCGGCCGCCGACAACTCGGCCCACGCCCGTCCGCTCGCCTCGGCCGCCTTCACATACTTGGCGACCACCCCCTTCGAAATCGACAGCGCGCGGGCGATGCGCTCATGCGAGAGCGCGCAGTCGTACTTGAGCCGTAACAGCTCCCTGATCTTGTGCATGGCAATCCGCTCCGCCGGCATCCCCGTCTCCGCGCAAAGCGCGCGAGGGTAGCCGGCCTGATAAACGACGTTGCCACGCCTGCTGCATACACCCGTTCCGATCTGATCGTGACCGGCGATTCCGACAACGTGACCGGTCATTCCGACGACCGCCCAAATCGGTCACGATCAAATCGGAATCCGCGGTCACCATCCCGGAAACACCGGTCACACCCTTCTCGGAATCAGCGGTCACGTTGGGTCGGAATCCGCACCAGACGTTGGCCAGCGACGTGCCGAGGTCTCTGTCCGGCCTGAAGCGGCCCACCAGTTACTCGTGCAGCGAACCGTCTCTGCCAAGGTCTGCAGCACTCAGAAAGCGGTCTCCCAACCGATACTGAATCGCCCCGGGTTCCGTGGAGGCCGGTTGGTTTAAGTCAGGCCGCGATGGCGGCCTGACGGGCGAGTTGCCTGTAGTAGTTTGCCTCAGCTTCTGCGGGCGGGATATACCCGATGGGTTCGAGCAGCCTGTGGTGGTTAAACCAGGACACCCATTCCAGCGTTGCCAACTCCACGGATTCCTTGGTTTTCCAAGGCGCTCGCCGGTGGATCATCTCTGCCTTGTACAAACCATTGATCGTCTCTGCCAGAGCATTGTCATAGCTGTCGCCCTTGCTACCCACTGATGGCTCAATCCCCGCCTCGGCCAGCCGCTCGCTGTAGCGGATCGAGACGTACTGCGAGCCTCTGTCGGAGTGGTGGATCAGGGCTTCTTCGGGACTTGGTTGGCGGGCGTACAGCGCCTGTTCCAGCGCATCGAGCACGAAGTCCGTGTGCATGGAACTGCTCACGCGCCAGCCCACGATGCGTCGGGCAAAGACGTCGATGACGAAGGCCACATAAAGCCAGCCTTGCCAGGTCGAGACATAGGTGAAGTCCGAGACCCACAACTGGTTGGGACGATCGGCCTTGAACTGCCGATTGACCCGATCCAGCGGACACACCGCCTTGCTGTCGCTGATCGTGGTGCGCACGACCTTGCCGCGCACGACACCCCGCAAACCCTGACGGCGCATGAGCCGCTCGACCGTGCAGCGGGCCACCGCGACACCTTCCCGGTTCAGTTGCCGCCAGACTTTGTCGGCACCATAAACCTGCAGGTTAGCTTGCCAGACGCGTTCGATCTCGGGAATCAACGCTTCATCACGCTGCACCCTCGGGCTGCGTCGTTCAGGGTTGCGCTGCAGGGCGACATGACGCCGGTAGCCGGACGGGGCGATCTGCAATTGCCTGCAGATCGGCTCGACCCCGAAAGCATCACGATGCGCGTCGACGAAAGACCTCAGGACTTGAATCGGCGGTCGAGCTCCGCCTGGGCGAAAAACGCACTGGCTGAATCGACCCGGGTTTTCTAGACGGTCCCGTTCTTCAAAAAATACTGCCGCTCGAACTCTACCGGCGAGAGCTGGTTGGTGAAACCGTGGCGTCGTCGCGGGTTGTAGAAAAGCTCGATGTAATCGAACACATCGGAGCGCGCCTGTGCCCGATCCGTGTAGATCTTTCGCTTGATCCGCTCGCGCTTCAGGAGCTGAAAGAAACTTTCGGCGACCGCGTTGTCGTGGCAGTTGCCGCGCCGGCTCATGCTCGGCACCAAGCGGTGCGCCTTCAGAAAGTCTTGCCAGTCGTGGCTGCTGAACTGGCTGCCCTGATCCGAATGCACCACCACCTCCTCGGTGGGTTTGCGCCGCCACACCGCCATCAGCAAGGCGTTCAACGCCAGCTCCTTGGTCATTCGCTCGCCCATCGACCAACCAATGACCTGGCGGGAGAACAGATCGAGCACCGCACAAAGGTACAGCCACCCCTCATGTGTTCGGATGTAGGTGATGTCGGTCACCCAGCTCTTGTTCGGTCCGCTCGGAGCGAACTGCCGCTCGAGCAGATTCGGGGCGACCACCGCAGGCCGTCCACCGTAGCGACCGGGACGGCGCCCGTAGCCGGTGTGCGAGCGCAGGCCCGCCAAGCGCATCAACCGCGCCACGCGATGCTTGCCACACGGCTCGCCCATGTCGTGCAGATCGTTGCGGATCTTGCGATAGCCATAGACGCGACCGCTGGCTTCCCAGCATTGCGTGATGAGCGCACCGACCCGCTGGTCGTTGTTTGAACGCTCAGAGGTGGGCTCCTGCTTCCACGCGTAGTAGCCGCTTGGATGCACCGCCATCGTCGAACACAGGCGACGCACCGGGTACTGCGCCGCGTGAGCGTCGATGAAGGCGTACTTCACCCGGACTGCTTGGCAAAGTACGCGGCGGCCTTTTTTAGGATGTCGCGCTCCTCGGTCACGCGCCGCAGCTCGGCCTTCAGGCGCCGGATCTCGTCGGCTTGGCCGTCGTGCTGGGCGCGCTGCTCCGCGGGAACGGAATAGCGCTTGATCCAGGTGTAAAGGCTATGGGCGCTCACGCCGAGCCGTACCGCCACTTCGGCAACCGCATGCCCCCGCTCGGTTACCTGCTTGACCGCTTCGATCTTGAACTCTTCGGTGAAGCGCTGCTGCGCCTTCTTCGTTTCCATCAACACCTCCATGACGCCTCATTGTGAGGCAAAAGGGTGTCTAGGAAACCCGGGGCGATTCAGGCAAGCTTCAGGATTTCATTGGCTTTGCGCAGTTCTCGGGCGTAGTGGTTGTTCCTAGTCACTTGATCAGTCATTGACAACCTCCCTGTCGATATGTCCTGTCCAGTTCACAGACCGCCTAAAACGCGGGGCGGTCCTCAACTGGCAATGGCGTCCATCTCAAGCCAATGCGCCGGTGCCTCTCGTCCGAAGAGATGGTTGTTTAGGCCGTTAGTCTTCTCCTCACGCGCGGAGAGGTTTCTCTCAAGCTGACTGCAGTTCATCCGAACGTGCAGTTTGCGAAGACGGTCCAGCTCCGAATCCTTGAACGCGCTCTCCGCTTCCTTCTTCATCCACACGTAGGCGCGCCGATCGGCGCAAGTCAGGAACACCTTCCACGCAGCAAAAGCGCTGGGAGCGTCGACCGCCTGTATGAACCTGGACCACCACATGCGGGCCAAAGCTCCTCTGTTGTGCCACTTGGCCATGCGACTCGCGAGCGACTCGATGGAGGTCACCTTTAGTCCGAACGGCCAGTCCAACGTCTGAGGGTCCGGGTAAGAACGCAAAGCATCAAGCATCAGCCCGCGCTTTCGCCGCCACTGGTACGCAGACGCCTGATCCTGCTGGATGAGCTTGTCGAGCCAACCATCGCAGCTATTGACCTGGGCAGCGATGACAGTGTCCAGGATTGCCAAGTCCGTGCTGGTCAGAGCGAACGCGGTGAGGGACTCCCGCAGCTTCTCGACCTCAGGCGAATCTGGCGCCCTGAACACCATGTGAATGAACTCCGAGATTCCGGCGGTTCCCTTCATCTTGGTTCGCACGACGCTAGCCAAGGCCTCCCACAGTACTGCACCTTGAGCAGGAGCAACCTCCAGCATCACCTCGCAAAGGGCCATGTATAGCCCCTCGGCTGAACGTACGCGCTTCACAAAATCCGATGTTTTGTCTTGCCCCCCATCCAACAGCTTATTCCACTCTGCCGGCGCGCAGTTGTACGCCGCTCTTACTGCAGAGACTTCGAACGACTGCAAGTAGAAGCTGTAGCCGCTCGCGCGAATCTTTCGGATGCTAGCAGCCGCTGCCTTGGAGAGTTCCTCCATCCGGCGGTTGGCTGCCTCTGCACTCTCGCCCATCGCGCGAAAGAATTCGCGCTCCGAAGTCTCCTGGTGCTTTGACTCTCTGATGCCGATGCTGGGCAGCCCCCCCATTTCCGGACTACGCATGGAGAGTTCACCTGGCGGCTCAGCGATTTCACCAGCAGCGCTCAACACCAGCCGGACGAGAGAGACGGATACGGATTGCAGCTCCAGGGGCTGACTACCACGCGACACAGCTGTATCCAGCCAGCGCCACGGCGCGATGAGCGCCTGCACGTCTTCAAAGCTGAAGGTCTTGGAAGCACGCGCGACTGCATCGCTGCCATAGTGCGAAGCAAAGGCATCCGCTGCATCGGCCTTCCAGTTCTTGGAGAGCAGGCGCTGTCCACACACCTCCGGGGCGCACAGTGAGAGCGCCATAAAGCTGATGTTCCTGAGCTCCTCATCCTCGCTGTCGAGCGTGTGCAGCAACTTCTCGGCCAGCGCCGCGGCATCCTTCGTTTGCTGCTGCGCCATCACTTCAAGGACGATGCGCTCCGCCCTAGGCGACGGCTGGTGCTTCTCGAGGAACTTGCCCAAATGCTCAGCGCTTGCTGGTCGCAAGACCTCCTGGAGGTCAAGCGTCGCACGATACTCGCCCGCGTTGAGCAGGTGTTCGAGCTGTTGCTCCACGGGCATATGTAGGATTTCAAGCTGCAGGCAGAAGGTATTGGCAATCTCCTCGTAGCTCTCAAGCTTGGTGCCGGTGCGCAGGCCCGCAAGCGTTGGCATGTCCTCAGGCGCAACCAGAAGCAGCAGCTCCGCCAGGTGCAACGCGGACCAGTATTTCTGCTCTCCCCGCCGGGCAGCAAGCGCCTGCAAGTGACGGCGTGACGCCTCGGAGAACTTTTCTGGCAGAAACCTGGCTGCGACAGGCTGCAGCTTCTCCCACTGATGGTCCTCGCTGGTGTGGTGCATGCCCTGACGAACTCCCTCGAACGTCTGTGCATCGAGCGACAAGGCGAGCGCTCTGAGAATGTCTTCGGGCATGCTGACCGTAGGGTCAGATAGGAAATCGTTGACCTTCTCCAGCCGCCTCCATACGGGAAGGTCCTCGGTCGCCAAGATGGCTTCGAGATGCCGCCGTTCCGGCTCGATGAAGGAGTGGGCGGGGTCCTTCTCGTAGTCGTCTTCGTATTTCCAGGCCGCGCCGAAAGTCTCGTCGACCTCCGACGCTCGCTTCTCCATGCTCTCTTCTCCGCCAACTCGCAGCAGCAAAGCGGCCGCGCGGTTGCAAAGCCGTGAATGCACACCAGGTTCGGCCCGGGTGGCAAGCATCGCATCGGCAAGTCGCCAGAGAAACTCTCTTGTCTTTTGCTCGTCGGCGCTTGCAATCGACGCCAACCAGTGAAAGCCCGCCCAGATCTTGCCGAACCCACCGACTTGGGCTGCCTCCCGCACCGCCGCCGTGCGGAAAATCTCTGGGAACTGAGTCAGGTCGTGCCCTTCCAGAATTCCCGGAATGGCTGATGCAGGGTCGCCCAGATGCTGGTAGTCGAGCTGCAGCCGCACTCCAAGGACAAGCTTTTCTCCTGGTTGGGCCGTCCCGATACGCTCAACGATTTGATCGTGATCCCTCTGGGCGAAGTGTGTTGTGTCAGCAATCTTGTCTGGGCGCGGGACGTAGAACCATCCAGCCCAATGGACAAGCCGCCGCTCGATGAACTGCCAATCCTCAGCGCGTGTCCTTGGCAGCATTCGAAGACTCCGAATCGCCAACTGGCGAGCCGCCCCACGAGCCTGGCTTGATGAGCGCTCGACAACCGCGAGCATGGAGCGAGGCAGCGCGTCGCCGAATACGGCAGCGTCTTGCTCGTAGGTTCGGCCCGGGTTCTGGGCGTTCATCCAAGTCACCAGAAGGCAATCGGTCTTGACCTCTCCGTCGGACCCAGCGCCAGCCGAAATCACGGACAGCGCCGCTCGCAGCACCTCGGTGGTCTGGTCGATGGCGCTAACCGGCTCGACCCACTCCTCGAGTGCTGCGTGCTGAGCATCGAAGTCGTCGCCCCTGTTGTCCAGCGTCTCGAGTAGGGCCAAGGCCAAGCCAAGCACCGCTGCCTCATTGCGCAGGAGCACTTGAGTCGTGGCTCCGACCTTCCTCTTCTCGAACAGATGTCCGTCGACGAGCTCGCTCAGACGGCGTTGAACACCTTCGGGCGTCAATGCCGGCGAGGCCAGGCTGCTCTCGAGTTCCTTCACCGGCTCGGGCTTTGCCAGCACACCGGTGTCTTTGATGCGTTCCCGGTGGTGTCTTGCCCTGTCTGCGAGCCACTGGGCCCAATCGTCTGGTGTGAAGGCGCTGCGCTCGCGCTGCTCCAGAACGTCTCGCCCATACTCAAAGAGGAGGCGGTGCACTGTGGCGTCCGACTTCAGCGCGTCGTTGTCCTTAAGCCGGTACACAAGTGGAAACAGCCGCGGTGTGCGCGCCAGTTGGCGAAGTGACTCGTGCAGTTGCTCCTTGCTCATCGCATGCAGGCGTAGAACCTCTTCAAATTCGGCGTCGTCGTACACATGCGCTGGGATCTCGACCGGCCGGGGGTCGATTTGAGAGAGCCGCCTCAGGTCCTGCTCGAAGTAGCTTTGCCTGCAGGTCATCAGGAGTCGCACGCGTCCCAGCAGGACGTCCGCCTGCAACGTCTGCGCCAAGCCCGTCCAGTTCGTGTGCGGGTGCTGATTCAACCCGTCCAGGAAAAGGAAGAAGGTCGGCCCCTCTGTGACGGGGCTTGTAAGCAAACGCGTCACGCGCGTGCGCCAGTACCTGTCCGTCAGGGTCGAGTTGGTGTGCTCTTTGAGGGTATTGGCGAGGAGTTCCTGGATGCCACCAACCGAGACATCGTAGTTCTTTGCGAAAGCACCAGAGGGAACCACCAGGACGATAGGCAGATCGTCACAGCTTTGGCGAGCCCAGTCCAGTGCCGCCCATGTCTTTCCGACACCTTCTAGGCCCGTGACAGCCACGGGCGCCTCAAGCTTGCTCGGGGCGTTCCACCAGGATGTAAGTTCCTTGAGCGGTCCCTTGCGCGAAATGAGGTGAACTCCCGCCTCTCCTCCTGCGGCGTCCTGCCCCAGATAAGCGCGGGATTGCCTGCGACTTTCCCAGATCGACTTCAAATGTTTGTGCGAGGACTCACGCAGGCTCTTGTAGCCAATGTTCCAGACCTCGATGTCCTTGCGCAGGTTGTCGACGGCCGGCCCAACGAGCGGCGCAAGCGCTCGAGCCGCGTCCGCCGCCGTCTTACTGAGGTGCTGCTCGACCACTTCTGGCCAAGTTGCACACAAAGCTGCTAAAGAGCAGATGCCAGCGCCACTTGCCGGTGGAGTCCAATCAATGACGATGACCGCGATTCCGTTTTTTTGCCCCTGCCTCCAGGCTAGTCTGCGCTCGTTCTCCTTGACCTTTTTCGTGGCCATGAGAATCCAGGCTTCCAAGAGTTCGTCGTCATCTGCCGCCTCCGCAACCTCGCCCGCCAAGTCGCGGGAGCGCAGTCCGGTCGATTCTTGGTAGCGCTTGCATTCGATGCGCAGTCGACGCCCGCGCAAGCCGGCCGTGCCGGCATCGGCGCCTACTTGGTGTCCGCTCTTAGAGACCGTGATCGCTACATCACCGAGGAGTCGACTTATCAGATGCGCCGACAAGTGCTCGAAGACAGAGTCGTCGTGGGTCTCGAGTTCGGACTTGAGCAAGTCCAGTTGTGGATTGGTCGCAGTCGCAGCGGACTTCCTTGAAGCCATTTCCCCTCCTAAGTCATCATTGTTTTGTCATCGCCTAGTTTACTGATGTTTGATAGACCCCGCGACGCGTAAAGTACGTTCGCCATGCTCGGTACGCCAGTGGCTAACTGGGCTGAAATTCGCTATGCGGATGGCAGTAGCGATGGCGCCCGATACTCTCGCCGTCAGTAATCGGCCGCATTGCTGACGTAACTCGGGACTTGTCCGAGCGGCAGCAAAGGTTTAGGTTTGTTTGACGTCTGCCCTTCACGTGACGAGGCTGGATGACGCGAGAGCGCCTGCGGGCAGACGTTGAATAAACCTCCAGGGACGAAACCGCGGAATGCTGGTGCGCGGTTCGGGTAGGACGCGGCCTATGGGGATTTGACGCCAGGCGGTGTTCCCAAGATGACCGATGATTGGCGCATCGAACCATCGGCAACGCACAGATCGACACCGACGGCGGTCATTGGCGCCACGATGACACGTGCCTGAGGCGGCGAATGCTGGCGATACGGCATCGAGCAACAGCCGGCCGCTCTCGGCGCCGGGAACTCGGGTGCCGATGCTGTCGTGTGACGAGAGAACTGCAGGCGGTGCATCATGGCGGTGCGCGAATCGGCTGTCGACGCATCATGATCTCGACGACAAGCATGGCGCCGCCGCAGCAGCGACAGACGAAGGTCGGCGGTGGCGTGACGGCGCTTTCGTTGTCGACCGGTTCGGGTCGAGGCACATCGAGCAAGGCACGCGCCGTGGCGAGATTCTGCTGTCGCCCGGCATTGGCCAGCAGTCCGTAGTGACGGATGCGGTGGAAGCCCGTTGGCAACACATGCAGCAGGAAGCGCCGCATGAACTCGTCGGCGGCGAGCGTCATCGTCTTGTGGCGGGTACGCCCCTTGGCCCGGTAGTCCTTCCAGCGGAAGGACACGTCACTGTCATTCATCGCCACCAATCGCCGGTTCGAGATGGCCACCCGGTGGGTGTAGCGGGAGAGGTAGGCCAATACGGCCTCGGGACCGGCGAACGGACGCTTGGCATACACCACCCACTCGCACCTGCGCAGCGGCACCAACCACCGGCCGAACGCGCCGGCATCGGCCAGGGGCGCGTGCTCGCCGAAGAATTGCAGCTGGCCGGCGCGATACCGCTTCTCGAGTTCCTCGATGAAGCGCCGACGGAACAAGCGCGACAGCACGCGCACCGGCAGGAAGAACCCGCGCCGGCAAGCGACCCAGCGCTTCCCGTCTGCAGAAATTCCACCGCCGGGGACGATGCCATGCACGTGGGGATGATGCGTCAATGCCGAACCCCAGGTGTGCAGGACCAGAGTGGCGCCGATCTGGGCGCCGAGGTGTTTCGGATCGGCGGCGATGGTCGTCAGCGTTTCCGCCGCCATGTCGAACAGCAGCCGGTAGAGCACCGCCTTGTTGGTGTAGGCGATGGCGCTGATCGGTTCGGGCAGCGTGAAGACGACGTGGTAATACTCGACCGGCAGCAGATCGGCTTGTCGGGCCTCGAGCCAGCGCTGGGCGGCACGCGCCTGGCACTTCGGGCAGTGCCGGTTGCGGCAGGAGTTGTAGCTGATCTCCTCATGCCCGCAGCCATTGCAACGCAATGCGTGTCCGCCCAGCGCCGCGGTACGGCACTGTTCGATGGCCGACATGACCTTGAGCTGACCGAGGCTCAGGTGGCCCGACTGCTGTGCTCGCCACGCGGGGCCATGGGTGCGGAAGATGTCGGCGACCTCCAGGGCAGGCCGCCCCATGGCGGCGCTACGGGGAGTTCAGCTTCTCCAACGGGCTGACGACCTCGCGCAGGATGTCGGTGGCGACCTGGGCGTACAGGGCGGTTGTTTCGAGCTTCTTGTGCCCGAGCAGGACCTGGATCAGGCGGATGTCGACCTTCTGCTCCAGCAGGTGCGTGGCAAAGGCATGGCGCAGCGAGTGCATCGATACCCGCTTCCCGATGCCGGCTTCGTCGGCAGCGGCGTGGATGGCACGGTCGAGTTGCCGGGCGCTGAGGTGCCGGACCGGATCCTGACCCGGGAACAGCCAGCCGCCATCGAGCATCTTGCCCTGCGCGCGGGCCACCCGCCACCACACGCGCAGCCGTTCCAGCAGCAACGGCGACAGCATCGCATAACGATCCTTCTGGCCCTTGCCTTGTTCAACCCGCAGGGTCATGCGCTGGCTGTCGATGTCGCTCACCTTCAGGGACACCACTTCGCTGATGCGTAGGCCCGTGGCATAGGCCAGAGCCAGGGCGGTTTGGTGTTTCAGGTTGCCCGCCGCAGCGATCAGGCGCTTCACCTCGTCCGGGCTCAGGATCACCGGCAACGTGCGCGGCAGATGCACCGGCTGCATCTTGGCCATCAGCTCGGGACGGTCGAGCGTGACGGTGAAGAAGAACTTCAAGCCAGAAATTGCCGCGTTGAGCGACGTGGGCGACGTCCCGTGATCAACGAGGTACAGCTGGTAGTTCCGCAGATCCTCGACGGTCGCGGTATCCGGAGCGCGCCCAAGATACTTCGTGAAGTAGCGCACGGCGCGCACGTACCCTTCCTGGGTTCTGTCGCCCAGCTTGCGCATCCGCATGTCCTCGATCATGCGCTGGCGCAGTGGGCTGATGGGGCGGATAGTCGTTTCCATGACGTGCTCCTGTCGAAAACGAGGCGGATCGCCTCATCTCCAACATGGCAGAGCACTGCCGATGCACACCCACGACGTCCTGACTGTTCGAAGCGGTTCAGCACGCCCTACCGCGCGAGCGGTTTAGTCCAAGTAGCGAAAGACGACATACGACGCGCCTCCCTCAAAAAAATCGCGATGGCAGGCAGCAGCTTTTGGTTGGGCATCGAGGCCTTCACGCCTGATGGCTTACCCCTCATTGACCGTGGAACGGCAGAATTCAGCGCGTTGATATCGCGACGACACCAGGCCAGAACGCGGAAAACTGATCGAGAAGGCCGGGGTTGATTGTGTACCGGAGGCCCTCGGCGATATCGTCGGCTGGATCCTGGTGTAGCGCGACCTTCACCTTGACGCGCTGCAGAAGGAAGCTGCTGCGATATTTCTCGTTAACGCCGGTCGCCCCCGCGACGGACTCGTTAACGAGATCAAGAGCTTCCTCGAACTTGCCCAGCTGGAGTTTCACCTGCGACAGATTATGAGCCAACCAGATCCGGCCGCCTTTGTCTTCGATCGTCTGGAGGATGGCCTCTGCCTCTGCATAGCGGCCGAGCTTGTAGAGCGCCTCGCCCCATTTGCGCTTCTGGTAGTGGTCCGGCGTTTTCAGTGTCTCGTAAGCTTCGAGAGCGCGGTTCAGGTAAACGGATTCGTCCCCGACGCCCGCTGCGAGCAGCATGATCTCCGCGTAACCGCCGCGGCTCTGGTCATCGTCCAGCATCCACGGCGTTGGGTCGGGCAGGCGCGCCAGCACGCTCTCGACCCGCTCCGGTGCATGCCAGACCAGCGCGCGGACGAAGCTCGCGACCGAATGATAGCCTTGCGGTATCCCGATGGCGGCGCTGTACAGCGCTTCCGACAGAAACAGCTCCTCATGCTGTTCGATAAGGTCGCCCGCCCAGGTCTGACGTGCGCCATTGAGCGCATCGCCCAATGCCATCAGCAGTGAGGGAGACACGCTGCCGTTGTCCAGCTTTGCGGTGATGATCTCTGACGCATATCGCTTTGCCGTGTCGTAACCTTGCGGCTTGCCACCGACAGATCGCACCAGCTGAAGCTTGGCATCATTCAGCGGATAGCTGGCGACCACCTCCTCGAACAAGCGCTCGGCTTCGGCATGTTTTCCCAAGATGCGGAGTGTCTTTGCACGGTGATGCTTGATCTCGGCAGCCTGCCGGGCACTGAGGTCAGCCATGGCCGCGAGGTCGTCATAGGCAGGCACGACCGTTTCTAGCCATGTGACTGCAGCCTTGTCCCTTGACGCTTGCCGGAGATAGCGCCCCTTTGCTTCGATTGACTCGAGGACGACTAGGATGGCCACCTCGTTTTCAGTCGCGCTCAGCGATTTGAGCCGCTGTGCCTCTTCTAGCGGGTTTGGCAGCAGATGCACCGGAATGGCGCTGCCCATCCAGGTCATCGCCAGGGCGTAAAGGAAGGCCGGACGACGATCGCCATTCGCGACGTTGCTGGCGATCTTTCCCCTCAGCTGAGAGGCGATCAGATGCAGGCCATGCCCGTCCTCGCGGATTTGCTGAAGAATGAATGCTTCAAGATGACCGTCAATCTCGTCCGCCTTCTTAGTTGTCAGCCAGTTCAGCGATCTCAGTGCGGTGAAGACGATATCGTGGATACGAATCGACGCAGCGCCTTCAGGCGCAGTCAGGCCATGTTGTTCGAAAGCCCTCAAACGCAGCAAGCCGACGACATGCTTGAAGAAGGCGCGATCACAGTGGCTCTGGCCCGCCCACTGAAACAGACACAGTTCATCCTCGAGCGCCGGTTTCAGCCGTCCAAGAATACGGTCAGCGAGCCGGACGCCATCAACCGGCAGTTTCGCAACATTGGCGCAGTCCTCAGCGAGGTCGTTCCACGATACGCCCTCGCGCGCGGCGGCATTCAGCATTGCCAAGCTCAGCGGATGCCCTCCAACGGCGCGCCAGATCGTTTGGAACGCCATTCTGGGCGGCTGCGTATCGAGACCTCTGCCGAGCAATGTGCGGGCCTGCTGGGCGTCCATCGTAGGCATGGCGAAGGCCCCGGATGAGGGGTTCTGCCGAGTGATCAGGATCCGCGAATCCGGCCCGCACAAATTGGCAAGCCGGTCGACCGCCAGGCTGGGACTGGCGTCGTCCACGACCAGAAACGTGCGGTTTCTGCGCAGCAGAGCGCTGACATTGCGCTCGGCACCGCCGCGCCGGACCGGTACTGACGAGAGCCGCTCGACGCTGTCGATGTCTCGACCGCTTACCCAGAACCTGTAATGAAAGCGGTCCTCGCTGCTCAGCAGACACGCGGCTGCCGCCTGAGACTTGCCGATGCCGCCAATTCCGCCGATCTCGACACAAGCATTGGTCTCGAGCCGCCGGTGCAGTTCGGCGTCAACCGCCTCATTCTTAACATAGAGCGCGCTCAGCGGCGGCGCGTTCAATGACACGGGGTGGTCATCGCGGATCTCGGCCAGGACGGGCAGATGCCGGGCCAGGTCGTCGATTGCGTCGTCACGAAGTATCAGCGCGTCAACGATGGCCTCGGCGATAGCGCGACTGTCCATCAGGTGGAGGCGTCGCCCGGCCATCCGATCCTGCTCCAAGGCCGTGTTGACCATCGCTTCGATTACGCCGGTTTCCGCGCGTTGGGAACTCAGTAGATAGATGTCTTGGGCGCGTGGCGCCAAGGTCAGGGTGTGATCGAGATCGCCCCACGGCTTGGCCATCGCACCGGAGAAATATCCCTTCACGATTGAAGCCTCGACGACGACACGACCATCTTCCGACACCGCATCTAGCGCGCCGCCGACCGGACTGCCGCCGACCGACGACCCTCGCTGCACAAGTCTCACATCGCACAGCCGCTCGACAAGCACGACCCCGAACCGTTCGAAGATCGAACCCGGCGCCATAATCGCGAGCGCGTCGATCACGCGCTGGATGAGCAGACTGCGGGTCTGCGGGTTCATGAAGAGGCTCCGGGTTTCATATCGGTGGTGATTGGCGATGTCCGTTCGCCGACTCGCAGCGGCGCGTCATAGCAAGCGTTCGATGATGCACCAGATATCGTGTGCCACCGCGCCCGGCGTCTGGTTCGCGTCGACGACATGGCAGCGTCGGGGGTCCTCGCATGCCACCGCGAGCAGACCTTCGCGGATGGCGGCAAAGTCCCGAGTCGCTTCCGCCGGGTCGAGAACGCCGTCGCGGCGCAGTCCCCTCCGGCCACGAGCCACCTCAAGCGGAAGGTCGAGGATGATCGTCAGGTCCGGGAGTGTGGGCCCCACGACGATGTCGCGGGTCGCCCGGAACATCTGGTGGAGATCGACGTCGGACACCGCGACCTGAAACGCGTAAGTCGAATCGATGAAGCGATCGGAGACGACCCAATGGCCGTTCGTCAATGCCGGCCGAATAACGCTGCGCACATGATCAAATCGAGCAGCGCTTACCAGCAGGAGCTGCTCTGCCGGGGCGAGTCGGCGGTCGGGGCGCGTCAGGATCGCCCGCACCTCCGCACCCAATTGCCCCCCATCCGGTTCCTTTGTCTGTAGCACCGTCAGGCCGGTACTTCTAAGGCGTTCAACAAGCAGCCTAACCTGCACGGTCTTCCCGCTACCATCGATGCCCTCGATACTTACAAATGGCACGTGTACCCTTTCCGGTCCAACTCAAACAAACAATGATATTTCAATGAAGCGCTCGAATACAGTTGCATTCGTATCCGCCGGTATGTTGTCGCCCAAGAGGCGCGATCATATGCTTGCGCGTCGGCAGCTCTATCTCAACTACGGCGCATTGTCGCTGGCAACGATCCTAGATGCCATGGGAATCGAGACCCTGCTGGTGCATGGCGAGCACGACGAACCCGCCGACGTGCTGAGCATGCTGCTCGACAAAGGCGTGTTTCCGTCTCGATTGCCGGTGATGCTATCGATCCCAAGCTTCTACGCCCTCCCGTGGGCGCAGACCTTTTGCCGGCTAGTGCGCGGCGTTGATCCGGACGCCAGGATCATTGTTGGTGGTCGTTGGGTGGTTGGGCCGGATCCTGGCTGGTTGCACGCGAAACTGCCCGAGGCGAACCTGCTCGTCCCAGGGTTGGCAGAACCGGTTATAGAAAGCCTGCTCACGAGCGCGCCGGACTTGCGCCGCCTGCCTGCGCCGACACCAGACTCCGTCCTGAACCACCCTCTGGTATCGGGTTTTGAGCGCTATCAACCAAGCATTGAGGCATCGCGCGGGTGCGGCATGGGCTGCGCCTTCTGCGAGGAGCGGGATATCCGGCTTGGGAAGCTGCGGGCGCCGGAGCAGATTGCCAGCGCGCTTGCGACGGTTGCTAGCCAGTATGGCGGCAGCGAGATCCGGCCCTATTTCCAATCATCGATGTTCGCCCCCAATGAGAATTGGGGCACCGGCCTAGCGAATGCGGTGCGGGCCGTCGGCCTCGATGTCCCGTGGCGGACGGAAAGCCGCGTCGATGCGCTCACGCCTGAAACGATCGCCTGTCTCGCCAAGGCAGGCATGAAGGTGCTCGATCTCGGGCTCGAAACGGCGTCGCCGACGCAAATCCTAAACATGCGCAAATCGCGCGATCCGGATCGCTACCTAGAGCGAGCGTCCACTTTGCTTAGGGCATGCGGCGATCACGACATCGCCGCCAAGGTAAATGTCTTGCTTTATGCCGGGGAAACGACCAGGACTTTCGACGAAACGCGTTCGTTTCTCGATGAGCACAAGGGTTCGATCGCCGGAGTTTCAGTTGGCCCGGTCGTGGCCTATGGCCCGCCGAAAATTGCGGACATTCTTTTGCGTGAATGGTCGAGGAGCGGTGCCGTGCCGGTCGACCCAAGTAGCGCGAACGACAGCGGGATATCGATGATTCACCTCAGCCATGATTTCGACGCAAAGTCGGCTGAGGCCGCAAGTTTAGAATTGTCTCGGCGCTACATGGATGCAGATGCATATTTCGACCTGAAGAGCTTCTCCTATTACCCGCGCGATTACACGCGCGCGGACTTCGATCGCGACGTTGCGGCAAGCGAGACATCGCAGTTGCCGTTTCGTGCCTCCACGCGAATCCCGTCCTAACTGGGAAAAAAGCCGATGGACAGGCATCTGTATCGCTGAGCGTGAACAAACTGACCCTGCCTCGATTTCACGTACAGCAAGAAGTTGGAAACTTCAGCTGTATGGGGAATCGAGATGCGAGATAGCAATGTGCCCAAGCGGGAGTTCGACAGTCGGCCGATAAGCAGTCAGTCAAGGCGCGTTGGCCTTTCGGCTACGACCGCTTGGGAGATGCAGGTCGCCCCGGTGCTCCCGGCGAGAAGCAGCCCTAGCCCGAACGCTTTCTTGCCCTCGACCCGGGCCCCTAGTCTGGCTGCGACGAAGGCTCTCGCCGCCACCGCCAGCAACAGGCCCGCGGCTTACTTCCCTCGCACCGAACAATCGAGCACGTGGATCGTGATGGAGCGCTTCTCTTCCTCCGACAAGCCCGCCTCCAACATTGCCTGGAGTTCGTCGGGCGTCTGGGTTCGCACGCCCGAGGGCGACAGGGGAACCTGCTTCGGGTCGCCAAACCAGAGAACGACGTAAATTCCGCGCCCTTTAGCCCGGGGATCGGTCGAATAGCGCGCTATCAGCTGTCCACGTGTGGCGGACCACAGTTCGCGATGCCGATCGAGTTTGACCTCGATCGGCACGCCACCCAGGGTGCCGGTGGTGCACCACACGTCGGAGCGCTTGCCGTCGGCATGGTAGGCCTCGGGCAAGCAGGCAATCTCGAATCGCTCCAGCCGGACGCGCAACTGGTCAGCGAACGTGTCGCGGCAAAGCTCTTCATGGCGAGGCGTTGTTGCCTTCTTGTGCGAATCGGCGTTCCAGTATTGATGGTTCAGGTTAAGGTCGCTACGGCGAACCTGTTCCTTCAGGTCTTCGATCGTGTCGTTCACGACGGCGGCGATCTCTGCTGGGCTGGAGGGCGCCCCCTGCTGCAAGGCCGTGCAAACCTGCGGCCACATGGGCCGCTCGTAAGTTGCATCGCGCCGCACGACCTGCTGGGCAGCTCGGGCCTCCCGCAGCTTTGATGCCCATTCGGCGAGCGCCGGAAGTCTCGCGAGGCGCTTGAGCAGCTCGGCGCTCTCTGCATCCGGCCTGCCCGCCAATTCGTTGAGGAAGCGCTTGACGAGATCGGCCCGATTCATTTCGGGGCTCACCCAGCCCGAGCCGTCGAACTGCGCAGGCGAGCAGCCGACGGCGAAATGCTCGATCAGAAAACCCAGCACGTTCGACGGGCGCGGAATCCCGTCGCCGCCGACCTCACGGCGATAGTGCAGGAAACGGGCGAGGTGCTGAACGGCCGGCGCTCGGCGCTGCAAGTAGCAGCTGGCCTGCAGAAGGTAGTGATCCGGGTCCAAGAGCAAGCCTGCGCCCAGCCAGTACGCGCGCTGCGGCCCGTCAACTTTCGGCGCGTCGACCCGGGCCTTAATGAGGGGAAGCAGCTCGTCGCGCGCGGGTAGCGTCAGCGCGGCGTGAAGCATATCCGTGAGTGCGCTGCGGAGGTTGGGGCGCGCTCGCAAGGGGATCTGCGCGAGGAGCGGCAGCAAGCACCTCCTCGTGACTTCAGCATAGGCTTGGTCGCGGAACAGGTGCGTGGCATGCGGGGTGCGGGTCTTCCATTGCATCGCGGCTGTGAGGTAGGCGCTCAAGGCGTCGGCCATGCATTGCGGTCGGGATGCGACCGCCGCAGCCACCCATGTGTCGTGGCCTTCGACCGAGTGAACCAAATGGGCAACCAATGCGGCCACGAGGCGCTCGTCGGAGAGCGAGTCGAGGAACGCGTGATCTTGACGATAGGCCATCTCCAGGCTGATCAACGCCGGCGCGTTCAGCACCATCACCTTGTCCTCGGCGATGGCGGCCAGAGTTTCTTCCACGGACGGCAAGTCCGCCCGACCGATCGTGTTACGCAGCGCCGCGAGCGCGGCCTGGACCAATTCCTCGTCGCCCGCGAAGAGGCTGGCCAGCCTTTCCTGCGGCGTTTCGCCATCGACGTCGTAGTGTCTGTGTGCGTACACCTCGGCCACGGGACTCAGGACGGCAAGCGGCGCCAGCGGCAGTGAGAAATCGGCCAGCCGTGCGCGATAAGAATCGCGCCGTTCGGCGGCCTCGCGCTCATGTTCCTGCCGGCGTGCGGCTTCGTCCAATTTCCACTGCCAATCGTCGAAGCTGCAAGTAAGCCTGCCGGCGAGCGAGTCTTGCCACCCGCGCGACGCCGCGAGGTTTTCGCAGGCGACCAGCAATTCCTCGAGTTCGGTTCCGGACTCGTTGGTGATGGCATGGAGAGCCTGGACGAAGTACTCCTTTGCCCACGCCTCATCGTCGGTCGCTTGGGTCTTGGCAAGCCACCACGCGGCCTCGTTCGCCGGCGCCTTGGTCCCGTGCAGCCGGGCCTCGGCTGGCCAAATTCGGTTCTGCTTGTTTGCGTACCGCGTCAATGCGAGGTCTAGAAGCGAGAAGTAGCGCTTCGGGCGTGCTTCCAACCATTGCTGGACCATCAGCTTGTCATCGTTTTCCAGCAAGCTCTCCGCGTGCTTGCCGCAAGTGGCGTCAAGCCAGTTCAGCAATCGATCGTCGGGAGTTTTGTCACCGCTTTCCTTCAGCACGCGGGCCAGCACGCTGCCGACGGCCTTGGCGTACTCACGCAGGCGGGCTCCTTTGCGTAGGTCTGTACGCGCGGCGAACGCGTCCAGCAAGCCTGGAGCCTCCGCGGCGTCGATCCGATCCAGGTCGCGCCGCCAGAACATCGTGTAATTGCCGATGAGGTTTTCCCGTTTCGGCGGATGAAGGAATGCTGGGAGATCAGCGGACGGAAGCGCTCGCGGGTACATCGCCTTGAGCAGTGCTCCAAGCAATTCGTCGTCGCTGTCCGTCACCGCGCCGGTGCCGATATCGTCCAGCAAGGTGCGCAGGGAAGGATCGTTCACGCCAACCCAACGTCGATAGATTTTCAAGGCCCGCCCGCGCACGGCTGGCCACCGGGACGCATCCCGGACCATGGACAGCAGGAGAGGCGTCAGTCCGGTGTCCGGTGGCGCGTCGAGCAGTCCTTCGAGCAGGGCAAGCACGAGGAGTTGACCGTTCTCCGAGCGGTCGGCGGCGGCCATCCTCTGGCTGACCACCGAACCCATCTCCGGCGTCACCAACGCCGCAAACGGCCGGCCGCCCCATTCGTACCAGCGGAACGACGCTGAAACCGCGATGTCGCCGCCGAGCCGCTCCATCAACGCCGACTTTTCCGCGATCGAGAAACCCTCCGCGTCCCCGTACAGGAGGACGCCAAGCGAATCGAGCCGGGCGAGAGGGATCCGCGCCGCGGGGGACATTGATGCCAGCCAACCGGCCAGGCCGCGCATGCTGCTGACAACCCCGCCGTCTGAGCCGCAGATCAGCGCGAGCACACGCCGTAGCGTGAGCTTCCCGTCGAGGCGATCGGCCAGGCAGCGGGCGGCAAGGAATTCGGCCACGGTCCGGTGCACAGCGGTGAACACATCGCGCCCTATCGACTTGAACAGGCGGCTGGCCAATGCTTCGTCCAGCGGCAGTCCTTCGGGATTGGGCACGGCGTTCAGTCTGAGCACCCGGTCCGGATGGTTCGGCAGGTGCGTGAAGCCGGCGAGGTCTGCGATCAGTTGGATGGCACAGAGGTAGGCGGCAGCCCGTTGAAGCGCGCCTTGATCCGGCGCGGTTTTGCGAGTGGCGGCGACGTGCTCCTCGTTGTGCTCCTGCACCAGCCGCTCGCAGGCCATTTCGTAAACAGCCGGTCGAGTCTCCGGCCAGCGGTTGTCCGGACCGACCGCCTTAGCGAGCATGCCCAGGGTCTGCGGGTTGAACAGAAGATCGGTCAGTCCATGTTGTTCGGCCGAGTTGATGAAGGCCTGCGGATCGGTGATTCCGTGGTTAGTCGGAAGGATGGCGGCGACGTCGGCCGACGTCAGTGGCTGCAAGGTGAAAACTTGGACCTGTTTGCTCGCGGGTAGTAGGGACTGCAGCTTGGTCGCGTCCGGGTTCCCCAGCCAGTCGGCAGCGCGGCACGAGAGGCGGAAGCTGCGGCATCCCAGCAGCTGCAGCTTCTTGCGGATGTTGTCCAGCGGAACCCTGCCGTCCACTGTGCCCGCCCGCGTTTCGTCAAGGCCGTCGATGAACACGGGTAGCGGCGAGTCCTTCAGTTCAGGATGATCCAGCGCCAAAAAATCGCCCGAGCTGATGCGATGGCCCCCGCCAGCATCGGCTTCCTGCCGGAACGCCTCGCTCTTGCCCAAGCCGGGATCGCCGAGCAACACGTATGCCGTCAAGTCTCGCGTGTCGCTCAGCGGCATTGGCTCTACAATCGTCTCACCTTTGACGTCGGATTGGCGCACGCATGTACGCGGGACTAGCAGCATCTGCGTCCTTTATCTCTCGGGATTCATTGCTCACCGAGTTCCAATGGTAAAACCGACACCGGGACCGCTTGCGGAGCGTTCGCTGCGCGTCATGTCCGCTTTAGGGCGGGTTCGGCTATATGGTGAACTTGAAAGCTGTCATTAGCGACGGTTTCCTGCTCTGCGGCAGATGACCGATCGCGGATTCATTGCGGCCGTTGGCCGAGCAGCAGCCCAATGACCGTTGAGGCCGAGGACTTGTCCGAGTTCGACGACAGACAGCCGACCGGTCCAAGATCGGTTACCCGCCGATCGCGGTGGGCGAAATTTCTCAGTCGCTACGTCGCTTGATAGCCGGACCCTGCCAGTCACGGTTCGTCGTCTCATTGGCCGTTCCAACCGACCTGCCGCCATACCTATCCTGCGATCAACCCGGAGTCCGCCTCGGCCAATTTGCAGGCGAACAGCGCATGCGCCCTCGTCCGGGTCAGGCGCCGCCGCGACGGCCTGCCGCCGCCGGGGCCGCTGCGCCCGCCTCGTACCACCCCTTGCTGGCATTGACGACGCGCACGACCAGCAGCATCACCGGCACCTCGATCAGCACGCCCACGACCGTCGCCAGCGCCGCACCGGACTCGAAGCCGAACAGGCTGATCGCTGCGGCCACCGCGAGTTCGAAGAAGTTCGACGCGCCGATCAGCGCGGAGGGGCAGGCAACGCTGTGTTTCTCCCCCACCGCGCGGTTGAGCAGGTAGGCGAGCGAGGAATTGAAGAACACCTGGATCAGGATCGGCACCGCCAGCAACGCGATCACCAGCGGCTGCGCGAGGATCGCCTCGCCCTGGAAGGCGAAGAGCAGCACCAGCGTCACCAGCAGCGCACTGATCGACCACGGGCCGATGCGCTCCATCGCCGCGTCGAAGGCCGCCTGCCCGCGCGCCAGCAGCGCCTTACGCGCGACCTGCGCGAGCGCGACGGGAATCACGATGTACAGCACGACCGACGTGAACAGCGTGTCCCACGGCACGATGATCGCCGACATACCCAGCAGCACGGCAACGATGGGGGCGAATGCGACCACCATGATCGCGTCGTTGAGCGCGACCTGGGACAGCGTGAAGATCGGGTCGCCGTTGGTGAGCCGGCTCCACACGAACACCATCGCCGTGCATGGCGCAGCGGCGAGCAGGATCAGGCCCGCGACGTAGCTGTCGATCTGCTCGGCGGGCAGCCAGGGCGCGAACAGGTGACGGATGAAAAACCACCCCAGCAGCGCCATCGAGAACGGCTTCACCAGCCAGTTCACCACCAGCGTCACGCCGATGCCGCGCATGTGGCCGCGGATCTCGTGCAGGGCGCCGAAATCGACCTTCATCAGCATCGGGATGATCATCACCCAGATCAGCACCCCGACCGGCAGGTTCACCTGCGCGACCTCCATCCGCCCGATGGCCTGGAACAGCGCCGGCGCCATCTGGCCGAACGCGATGCCGGCGACGATGCACAGGAACACCCAGACGGTGAGATAGCGCTCGAAGACGCTCATCGGCGCCGGCGCGGCGCGCTTTCCCGTGACTTCACACTGTACGGACATCGTTTCCTTCCATTTTTGTTTGTTTGCCGGCGCCCCCTTCGGCCAGCACCAGCAGGCGCGGTACGCCCACCGGCTCGTCCGCCTGCACCGGCACCAGCGCGACGCGCCTGGCGTGGTGCTCCCGCACGGCCTCGATCTGCGGCCACTCCTGCGCGGCGCGCCGGCGCAGCACGGGTGCGTCGGTTCGCGCAGCGGCAAGGCTGTTGTTGATGATCCACGCCCACGGCTCGATGCCCGCGCGACGCAGGTCGGCCTGCAGGTTCGCGGCCTCCAGCACCGGCGTGGTCTCGGCGAGCGTCACGATCAGCACCTTGGTCTGCTGCGGATCCTGCAGCTGCATCATGGGCGTCGTGAAGTGCGTGATGCCGCTCTTGTCCATGTGGCGCGCGATCTCCTTGTGATACGCGCCGGTGGCATCGAGCAGCAGCAGCGTGTGCCCGGTGGGGGCCGTATCCATCACGACGAACCTGTTCCCCGCTTCGCGGATCACGCGCGAGAAGGCCTGGAAGACGGCGATCTCCTCGGTGCAGGGCGAACGCAGGTCCTCCTCGAGCATCGCGCGTCCGTGCGCATCCAGATCCTTGCCGCTCGTCTCCAGCACATGCCGGCGATAGCGCTCCGTCTCGACCTGCGGGTCGATACGGCTGACGATGAGGTTCCCCAACGAACCCTCGAGCGTCTCCGCGAGGTGCGCGGCGGGGTCGGAGGTTGTCAGATGTACCGGAAAGCCGCGGTGCGCGAGTTCGACCGCGATCGCGGCGGCGAGCGTGGTCTTTCCGACCCCGCCCTTCCCCATCAGCATCACCAGCCCATGGCCTTCCGCGGCGATGCCGTCGACGAGGCCCGCGAGATTCGGCAACCCGTGCGCCGCCGGTGACCGCTCGTCACCCGGCGAGTCGCAGGCCTGCGCACCGGTCACGCCCAGCAGGCTACGCAATGCCGCCAGCCCGACGAGGTTGAAGGGCATCAACGGCACGTAGTCGGTCGGCAGCCCGCGCAGCGGCTCGGGCAGCGCGGCGAGCGCATCCCGCTCGCGACGCAGCACCGCCGCGGCCAGTCCGTCCGCGCGCGCGGCCTCGTCGTCGGACAGGACGCCATTGATGACCAGGAACTGGCGGCTGAGTCCGATGGCGGCCAGCTCGGCATGCGTGCGCGCCACTTCGCGCAGCGTCGAGGCCTGGGCGCGTGCGACCAGCACCAGCCGCGTGCGCGCGGCGTCCGCAAGCGCCGCGACGGCGGACGAATATTGCTCGCGCTGCTTCTGCAACCCGGCCAGCGGACCGAGGCAGGACGCCCCTTCGGTGTTGTTCGCGAGAAATCCCGACCACGCGGCAGGCAGCTGCAGCAGGCGGATCGTGTGGCCGGTCGGCGCGGTGTCGAACACCACATGCTCGAAACCGGTCGTGAGCTGCGAATCGGTCAGTAGCCCGGTGAATTCGTCGAAGGCGGCAATCTCGGTCGTGCACGCGCCCGAAAGCTGCTCCTCGATGCCGCGCACGACGTCGTCCGGCAGCACGCCGCGCACCGGGCCGACGATGCGGTCGCGGTAGGCCTGCGCGGCGGCCTGCGGATCGATTTCCAGCGCGGTGAGATGGGGCACGGCGGCGATCGGCGTCAGCACGTTGCCGATCTCCTGCCCGAAGACCTGGCCGACGTTCGAGGCCGGATCGGTGCTCACCAACAGCACCTTGCGGCCAAGTCCGGCAAGATGGATTGCAGTGGCGCAGGCGAGCGAGGTCTTGCCGACCCCGCCCTTGCCGGTGAAGAACAGGTAGCGCGGCGGCTGGTCGAGGAAGCGCATCGCCGTCCCGCTCAGCAGCAGCGGCCGCCGCTGCAGCACCCGCCGGCAGACTTCCCGGCCGGCTCGGCCTTCACGCCGGCCCAGCGGGCGAGCTCGTCGCGCGTCGGATAACGCCCCGCCAGCGCGAACTCCCCGTCGATCAGGATCAGCGGCAGCGACTCGGCGCCCGAACGCTCGAGGAAGCCCTTCACCACCGCGTTCTGCGCAAACGCCAGCGGCTGCTGCGCGAGGTTGAAGCGTTCGAGCGCGACGCCCTGCTGCTTCGCCCACTCGACGTCGGCGGCGAAGGTGACAAGCTGCTGGTCGACATCGACACCGCACACGCCGGAACTGCAGCACAGGGCAGGATCGAAGATCTGGATCGATTTCATGATGGTGGTCTCGGTAGAGGAATTGGAAGAGGAAGAAGGAGAATTCAGGCCGACAGCTTGCCGATGCGGTCGACCGCCGCCTGGAACGCAGCGGGGTCGCGCCGGGCGAGATCGCCGGGCAAGGCGAGGAATGCCTCGATACGCGCCCGCAACACGCGGTAGGCAAGCGCGAACGCCGCGTCGATCTCCGCATCGGTACCGGTCGCCTTCGCCGGATCGTCGACGCCCCAATGGGTGCGCGGCACCTTGCCGAGCACCACCGGACAGGTCTCGCCGGCGGCGCTGCCGCACACCGTGACGATCAGGTCGGGCACCCGCGGCAGATCGCTCCACGACTTGCTGCACAGCCCCTCGGTCGGGAAGCCCTCGCGCGCCAGCAGCGCCAGCGAGCGCGGGTGCACATAGCCCGCAGGCTGGCTGCCGGCGCTCATCGCCCGCATACCCGCAGGCGCCAGGGCGTTGAAGGTCGCCTCGGCAAGGATGGACCGGCACGAGTTGCCGGTACACAGGAACAACACATTCATGCTTTCGATTCCCGCGCAGGGTTGGAAGAGCCGCAGCCGGGAATCCCTCCGGACAGGATGTCCCCATCCCGGCAGCCGCCGGGCACCCCGCTGCAGCAGTTTTCGGTGAGGAAGCCGACGACCTCGGTCATCAGCGCGAGATTCGCCCGATAGCGCAGGAATCGCCCCTCCTGCTCCACGCGCAAGAGTCCCGCCTGCGTCATCGTGCGCAAGTGGAAAGACAGGCTGCTCGGCGCGATGTCGAGCGCGGTGGCGATGTCCCCGGCAACGATGCCCGCCGGCTCCGCCTTCACGAGCAGCCGGAAGACGCCGAGCCGCACGCCCGAGGAGAGGCACTCGAATACGGCCACGGCCGCTTTTTCGTCCATTGCTTCCACATTTCCAAATTTGTTGAAATATCGTAACGAAACGCGGCCGCGTGCGTCAATGCCGTCACGGCGCGGCGGGTCAGAACGGCACGACGCTCTCGAAGGTCATCGCGATGCGCCGCTCCGGATGAATGAAGGCGATCGCCGCGGCATGCAGGTGCAGGCGCGCGTGATGCTGCGCGCTCTGTGGCGGCGCATACAGCACGTCGCCAAGAATCGGATGCCCCAGCGACATCAGGTGCACGCGCAGCTGATGGGTGCGCCCCGTCACCGGCTCCAGTTCGACGCGCGACACCGCTCCCTCGCCTTCGCCACGGCGTTCGACGACGCAAAACCGCGTCAGCGCCCGCCGCCCGCGCTCGCGGTCCACCCTCTGGCGCGGGTTGTTGTCCGGATCGGCCGCCAGCGGCAGATCGATTTCCCCGCTGTCGCCCGCGACGAGGCCGTGCACGACCGCAACGTAGCGCTTGCCGACCGTGCGCTGCGCGAACGCATGATTCATCCGCCGCAGCATCTCGGGCCCGCGCGCGAGCAGGATCAGTCCCGATGTGGCCATGTCGAGCCGATGCACGAGGAGCGCGTCAGGGTACTGCGCCTGCACGCGCAGCTCGAGACAATCCTGCCGCTCCTCGCCGCGCGCAGGCTGCGACAGGAGACCGGAGGGTTTGTCGGCGACGACGATGGCGTCGTCCGCATGGACGATGGCAGGAGCAAGATGCGGCACGGGTACGGTAGCGCTCGGCGATGGCAGGGATCGGGAAGAATGACCGGGAAGGCGGAGGCGGCACCAAACCGGACATCGTCCGACCGAGGTCCGCCGTCCGCCACCGGACCGCGCCTTTTAGCAGGATTCCCTCCCCCCGGCAAACCCGGGCGCGCATCCGCCTTCGGCTTCCGGCGACTTTGACGGCAAAATGGCCGTCCTCACACCACATCGAACCGCCATGTCCCGACTGCCCCGACGCATCGTCTGCCTCAGCACCGAAACCGTGGAAGTCCTCTACGCCCTCGGCGAACAGGACCGCATCGTCGGCATTTCCGGCTACACGGTCATCCCGCCGCAGGCCCGCAAGGACAAGCCGAAGGTCTTCGCCTTCAGCACCGGCGACCTCGACCGCATCCTCGCCGTCGAACCGGACCTCGTGCTGTGCTTCTGCGACCTTCAGGCCGACATCGCCCGCGATCTCGTCAAGGCCGGCGTCGCCGTGCATGTCTTCAACCAGCGCAGCGTCGAAGACATCCTCGCGATGATCGAAACGGTCGGCCGCCTCGTCGGCGCCGAGCCCCGCGCGCAGGCGCTGGTCGGCGAACTGGAACAGCTGATCGACGCCACGCGTGCCGCCGCCGCGCGGCTTCCGCGGCGTCCGCGCGTCTATTTCGAGGAATGGGACGAACCGGCGATTTCGGGCATCCGCTGGGTGTCCGAGCTAATCGGGATCGCGGGCGGCGAAGACGTCTTCGCCGAACTCGCCAGCCGCCCGTCGGCAAAGGACCGCTGCCTCGCCGACCCGCTCGAAGCCGCGCGCCGGCAACCGGACATCGTCATCGGCTCGTGGTGCGGCAAGCGCTTCCGGCCCGAAAAGGTCGCCGCGCGGGCGGGATGGCAGGACGTGCCCGCCGCACGCAACGGGCAGATCCACGAGATCAAGTCCGCGATCATCCTCGCGCCGGGCCCGGTCGCGATCCGCGAGGGGCTGCCCGCCCTCGCCCGCCTGTTCGCAGACTGGGCGAGCGGCCTGAAGGAGTAGGCGCGGCCACTACTCGCCGCGGCGGGCCTTTCAGACCGGCCGCACCGCAATGCGCCCGATCACGCCGAGGAAGGTATCGAGCACCGGCGCAGGCGGCCGGTCCG
This sequence comes from Azoarcus sp. CIB, assembly GCF_001190925.1. Classification (NCBI taxonomy): domain Bacteria; kingdom Pseudomonadati; phylum Pseudomonadota; class Betaproteobacteria; order Rhodocyclales; family Zoogloeaceae; genus Azoarcus; species Azoarcus sp. CIB. Next base: position 1,263,174 of record NZ_CP011072.1, on the reverse strand, counting down.
CACGCGCGACCGCAAGCGACAGGTAAGCCCCTTCGTCGCCGATCGCCAGGTAGCGCACGCGCGGCAGGCGCACGCACTCCAGCGGCGCCGGCAGCACGGCAACGCCGAGCCCGGATGCGACCAACCCGATCTGCGTCGTTGCCTCGCGCGCGCGCTGCACGATGCGCGCCTCGAAACCCGCCTTGCGGCACAGGTCATCGACGATCGCCGGCACCCCCGTGCCGATATCGGGCGGATAGGCGATGAAACCCTCGTCGCGGAATTCCGCGAGCGAGACTTCCGCACGGCCCGCCAACGGGTGCGCGGCATTGACGACCAGCCGCAGGGCGTCGCGCCCGATCTCGTGCGTGACGATCCCCGCGGGCACGTCCAGGCCGCGGTAGCGCACGAAGCCGACGTCGATCTCGCCGCGCTGCAGGGCCTCGAATTGCGCCCCCGTGAACATCTCGCGCAAGGACAGGCCGACCTGCGGAAAGTCCTGCCGATAGGTGTGCAACACGTCCGAAAGTGTCGTTGTGTAGGGCAGCGAGGACGTAAAACCGACCCTCAATTCCCCCAGCTCACCTTTGCCGGCACGGCGGGCGTCCTCGGTCGCGACCTGCGCGCGTGCGAGGATCTCGCGCGCATGCTCGAGGAAGCGCCGCCCGGCCTCGGTCAGCGCGACACGCCGTTTGTTGCGCTCGAACAGCGACGTGCCGATCTCCTGCTCGAGATCGCGGATCTGCATCGACAGGGGCGGCTGGCCAATGTGCAGGCGCGCGGCTGCCCGCGTGAAGTTGAGCTCCTCGGCGACCGCGACGAAGTAGCGAAGGTGGCGCAGTTCCATTCATATATTCCACAGATAACCAGAGCCATTTAAATATATTGGACGTATGCATTGGTCGCAACCTAGGATTCGCTGACGCAGCGCAACACCATCGCCTCCGCAATCCACACCGGACGACCATGCAAGACCCCGCCTCCGCCGCCCCCCCGATCGAAGCCGGCACCCCGGCCTTCCGCCGTGCCAACCTCGCGATGTTTTTTGGCGGCTTCGCGACCTTCGCACTGCTGTATGCGACGCAACCCATCCTCCCCCGCCTCGCCGCCGACTTCGGCGTCGCGCCGACCACCGCGAGCCTGTCCGTCTCGCTGGGCACCGCCGCGCTGGCGCTGATGCTCCTGCCCGCGAGCGTGCTGTCCGACCGCTATGGCCGCCAACGTCTGATGAAGGCTTCGCTCGCACTCGCGACCGTGATCGCGTTTGCAACCGCCGTCGCAGCGGACTTCACTCAGCTGCTCGTCCTGCGGATGCTGATGGGAGCGGTCCTCGCCGGCCTGCCGGCGTCCGCGATGGCCTGGCTCGGCGAGGAAATCGCACCGAACGCGCAGGGCCGCGCGATGGGCCTCTACATCGCCGGCAACGCCCTGGGCGGAATGAGCGGGCGCTTCCTCGTCGCCGGCCTCACGGACTGGAGCTCGTGGCGCATCGCCGCGGCGGCGCTCGGCGTGCTCGGGCTCGTCGCGACCCTCGTCTTCTGGCGCTGCCTGCCGCCATCGCACCACTTCCGGGCACGGTCCGTCCTGCCCGCACGGGTGCTCGGAGACATCGCCGCCCTGCTTGCCGACAGCGGGCTGCGCCGCCTCTTCGCGGTCGCCTTCCTGATGATGGGCGCCTTCACCAGCCTCTACAACTACCTCGGCTTCCGTCTCCACGCTGCGCCCTTCTCGCTGGGCCAGACCGCCATCGGCGCGGTATTCCTGCTATACATGGTCGGTACGCTGTCGTCGGCGTGGACCGGGCGTCTGGTCGACCGCGTCGGACGCCGCGCCCTGCTGTGGATCATGATCCTCGCCTGCGGCGTGGGCCTCGCGACCGCCCTCATCGACCACCTCGCGGCCATCGTCGCCGGCGTCGCCGTCTTCACCTTCGGGTATTTCGGCGCCCACACCACGGCGAGCGGGTGGGTCGGACGCCGATCCGGCGAACGGCGCGCCCTCGCGACTGCGCTCTACCTGTGCAGCTATTACCTCGGCGCGAGTCTCATCGGCACACTCTCCGGCCTGGCGTGGGAATTTGCCGCGTGGCCCGGCGTGACGGCCGCCCTGATCCTGTGCGCCGCACTGGCCCTCCTGTGCGCCTGGCAGTTGCGCAGACTTGTACCGGTCGGCCAGCCACCAGCCTTCACTCCGGCCGGCTGACGCCCCCCGACAATTTCGCTGCGGAGGCCGGGGCAGACATCTTGCGGCGCTCCACAGCCCTCATGCGCTGCGCCGCAGGATGTGCAGCACCTCGCGCTGTGGCTCATCGACCAGCTCGGCCAGCGACACCTTGTCCAGCGTCTGCAGGAAGGCCTCCAACGCGCGGCCGAGCACGCCCTTCAGCCTGCAGTCGGGGGTCAACAGACACTGGCTGCCGGTGCCGAAACATTCGACCAGCGCCATCCCGCGCTCCATGCTGCGCACCACCGCTCCAACGTTGACGGCCTCCGGCGCACGCGCGAGCCGCAATCCGCCGCCCTTGCCCCGCAGCCCTTCGACGAACCCGTCGCGCACGAGGTGGTTCGCGATCTTCATCAGATGGCTGCGCGAGATGCCGAAACGCTCCGACACCTCCGCGATCGTCACGAGACGATCCTCATTTACGGCGAGGTAGATCAACACGCGCAAGGCGTAATCGGTGTGCTGGGTCAGATGCATGGCGCTTCCTGAAGCGGCCGTCGGGCCACGGTATCGATTCCATTATACGGAACGCAGCTAAAAGATGCATCTACGTTGACTCTTTTTAAACATTCATTTTATATTCCCCTTAAACGACACCCGCTCCAATCCGCCCGCCGTACCCAACTTCTTGTTCCACGGAGGAAAATGATGCGCCCCGCCCGCCTCAACGCCCGACAGACCCTCACCCTCGGACGCGCAACCATGGTTCTTTCCGGCCTCGGCATGATCGCCGCGGCTCTCATCGCCTATCCCTTCGCCGAACGCTTCGGCATGGGCGTGCAGATCACCGGCCACCTGGTGCTACCGGTGTCCGCGGCGTTCTTCAAGATCGGATATGTCGTGCGTCTCGCGTCGCATCACGCACTCGGGAACATGTCTGCCGGCTGAGCGGGGAAGGTCCCCGCGCAGATCGCCGTCGAGAACGGCTGGTAAGGGCGTCAGGAAACGGCCCCCAGGACGGGTGCCAAGACGAGCACCCGCGACAGGACTCAGCGCCGCTCGACCCAGAACAGCAGCCCGGCGGCCGCCACGACGAACATCAGGCTCGGCGTCGCCGCCGCGAGGACCGGCGGCCAACTGTTGATCACGCCCAGGTTCGAGAACAGGCCGTTCAACAGGTGGAAACCCACCCCCAGCATCACGCCGAGGAAGACTTTCACGCTCACCCCGCCCATGCGTTCGTGGCTCATCGCGAACGGCAGCGCAAGCGCCATCATCACCAGCGCCGCAAACGGATAGATCAGCTTCTTCCACAGCGCGATCTCGTAGCGGTCGGAGTTCTGCTGGTTCTCGCGCAGGTGGTTCACATAGGCCACCAGCGTCGCCACCGACATCCGCTCCGGCAGCACCATCAGCACGCTCAGCACTTCCGGTGTCAGCTCCGATTTCCAGTCCATTTCCGCCAGATCCACGATCTCGGTGCGATCGCCGAGGAAGCGCGTCTGGTGGATGCCGTTCAGGCGCCAGCCGTTCTCGTCGGCCAGGTAGCGGCCCGTTGCAGCCTCGGTCACCGACCGCAACGCATGGTGCTCGTCGAACTCGAAGATCCGTACCTTCTCCATGCTGCGGTCCGGCTGCAGCGTCCGCACGTTAACGAAGCGCGGCCCGTCCTTCACCCACAGGCCCGACCTGAGCTGGCTCGAAACCGTTGAATTGGTCGCCGTCAGGCGCCACTGCTGTGCGGCCCGCTCGGCCGGCGGAGCAACATACTCGCCGAAGATGAAGGTCGCGACGACGAAGATCGTGCCGATGCCCGCCAGCACACGCAGCATCTTCGCCGTCGACATCCCCGACGCGCGCATCACGGTGATCTCGGAATGACGCGCGAGCGTCGTGAGCGAATACAGCGTTCCGATCAGTACCGCGATCGGCAGAAGCTCATACACCCGCCCCGGCAGGATCATCGCCACATACAGCAAGGCGTGCTGCAGCTCGTACCCCCCCTTGCCGACCGAATCGAGTTCGTTGAGGAAGTCGAAGAACGCGAACAGCCCGAGGAAGGCGAGGAGCACCGTGAAGGTCGCCCCGACGATCTCGCGGGCGAGATAGCGGCCCAGAACCGTCATCATGCGCGCGCCCTCCAGAACGGCGACACCGCGAGACGCCGGTAGAACATCAGCGCGAGCACCGCGAGCACCGCCAGGTGCGGCAGCCACACGGCGAGCTCGAAGCGCAGCCGCCCCTGCCCGACCCACGACTGGAAGATGCTGATCGCGTTGCTATACACGAGATAGGTCAGGATCGCGAAGAGCAGGTTGTTCGCCCGCCCGGCGCGCGGATTCACGAAGGACAGCGGTATCGCCATCAGCGCCAGCAACAGCGCGGCGACGGGCACGCCGATGCGGCCGAGCAGCTCGCCGAGATTGCGGTCCGTGGGCGACGCCAGCAGCTCCGCGGTCGGGATCACGCGCGTGCGCGACGACTGGCCGGCCACCTTGCGCTCCTCGATCAACACCGAGTAACGCTCGAATTCCATCACGCGATACTCGGGCGTACCCGGCTGGCCCTCGTAGCGCCGGCCCTTTTCGAGCACGACGAAGCGGTCGCCGTTCGCATCCGTGTGCAGCGACCCCTCGGCCGACACGATGACGCTCAGGCGGCCGTTCTGTTCGGAGCTCACGAACACGTTGCGCACCTTGCCGCTCTCCCCCGCGCCCATCTCGACGAAGAAGACGCGTTGCGAAGCGGCCGACTCGCGGAACACCCCCGGCGCGACGCGCGACGCATCGTCGCGCGAGTCGAGCCGCGCCTGGAACTCCGCGTTCTTCTGGTGTGCCCACGGCGACAGGAACAGGGTCGCCGCCGCGATCGCAACCACCACCGGCAGCGCAAAGCGCAGCACCGGCCGGATGAAGCCCGTCAGCGGCACGCCCGAGGCGAACCACACGACCATCTCCGAATCGCGGTACGAGCGCGACAGCGGCATCAGCACCGAAATGAACACGGTCAGCGACAGCACGATGGGCAGCTCGGTCAATGCGCCGAAGCCGATCAGCGCAAGCACTGCATCGGGGGGTACGCGGCCGCCGGCCGCCTGCCCGAGCAGACGCACCAGCACGACGGTGATGACGATCGCAAACAGGGCGACGAACACACCGGCAGCCGACTGGGAGAATTCACGCCGGAGGGCGCGGCTGAATATCATCGCGCGAAAGCCTGGATCTCGTTGGAGTGCGGGGTTTTTGACGCGTTTGCCGCGAACGGGCCATAATCGGCGGCAATCGAAACGTCGCGTCTTATAAAGGAACAGGGCATGGAATTTACCATAAAGACCGGGGCCCCGGAAAAGCTCAAGGCCGGCTGCCTGGTCGTCGGAGCATTTGCCGGCGGCACGCTCACCGACGCCGCAGCCGCCCTCGACAAGGCGGCCAAAGGCAAACTCGCCGCCCTGATCGCGCGCGGCGATCTCGACGAAAAGGCGGGCTCTCTGCTCGCGCTGCACGAGCTTCCGGGCTGCGCCGCCGAGCGCGTGCTCGTCGTCAGCCTCGGCAAGCAGGAAGAACTCGCCGACCGCGCCTGGCGCGACGCCGTCGGTGCCGTCGCCAAGGCCCTCGCTGCCTCGCCCACCCACGACGCCGCCGTCTGCCTCGCAGACATCGAGCTTCCCGGACGCGACGCCGAATGGGCGCTGCAGCAGCTCGCACGCGCACTGGCCGACGGCACCTACCGCTACGACGCCACCAAGTCGAAGAAAAAGGACGACAAGCCGCGCGGCGCACGCAAGGTCGTGCTGGCCACGCGCAACAAGATCTCCGCCGCGATGGAGGCCGCCGTCAAACGCGGCCAGGCGATCGCCGAAGGCATGGCGCTGGCAAAGGACCTCGGCAACCTGCCGGGCAACTACTGCACGCCGACCCACCTCGCCGAGACCGCCGTCGAACTCGGCAAGCAGTTCAAGCTCAAGGTCGAAGTGCTCGAACGCGAGGACATGGAAAAGCTCGGCATGGGCTCCCTCTTGTCGGTCGCGCGCGGCTCGCACCAGCCGCCCAAGTTCATCGTCCTGCACTACAAGGGTGGCAAGGCCAAGGACAAGCCCGTCGTGCTCGTCGGCAAGGGCATCACCTTCGACACCGGCGGCATCTCGCTCAAGCCCGGCGCCGAGATGGACGAGATGAAGTTCGACATGTGCGGCGCCGCCAGCGTGCTCGGCACCTTCAAGGCGCTGGCGCGCATGGCGCTGCCGATCAACGTCGTCGGCATCGTCCCGACCACCGAGAACATGCCCGGCGGCGGGGCGACCAAGCCCGGCGACGTCGTCACCTCGATGAGCGGCCAGACCATCGAGATCCTCAACACCGACGCCGAAGGCCGCCTGATCCTGTGCGACGCGCTGACCTACGCCGAGCGCTTCAAGCCCGCGTGCGTCGTGGACATCGCCACCCTCACCGGCGCCTGCGTCGTCGCGCTGGGCAAGATCCCCAGCGGCCTGCTCGCCAACGACGACGAACTTGCGCGCGAGCTCACCGACTGCGGCACCGTTTCCGGCGACCGCGTGTGGCAGCTCCCCCTGTGGGACGAATACCAGGAACTGCTCAAGAGCAATTTCGCCGACATGGCCAACATCGGCGGGCGCTACGGCGGCACGATCACCGCGGCGTGCTTCCTCGCGCGCTTCGCCAAGGCGTACAAATGGGCGCACCTCGACATCGCCGGCACGGCCTGGCTGTCGGGCGACGCCAAGGGCGCGACCGGCCGCCCCGTTCCGCTGCTCGCCGAATTTCTGATCGCGCGCAGCCAGGCTGCCGGGGCCTGAGCCGGGAAACGGCCGCCATGCCTCCACGCGTGCAGTTCTACCATAACGCCGAGAACCCGCTCGCGCTCGCCTGCGAGCTCGCCGCGCGGGCCTACGGCAGCGGCCGCAAGGTCGCCTTGCGCACGCAGGATGCGACGGCCGCCCGCCAGCTCGACCAGATGCTGTGGAACTTCGAGCAGCAGGCCTTCGTGCCGCACGTGATGGCGGGCTCTCCCCTCGCAGCCGAAACACCGGTCGTCATCGGCCACGCGGAAGCGCCGAACGAGTGGCCGCACGCCGAGATCCTCTTCAACCTCGCCGACGACGTCCCGCCCGGCCTCGAGCGCTTCCGCATGGTGATCGAGATCATCGGCCAGGGCGAAGCGCAGAAGCTCCCTGCACGGGCGCGCTGGATGCACTACAAACAGAAGGACCTGCCCCTGCAGGCCTTCGACGCGATCCGCAGGGAGGCCCTATGACAACCTGGCCGCTGCCGCCACGTCTCGACCCCGACGACGACCTCAAGGCCGCCGACCTTCTCCTCGGCAAGGCCGACGCCCTGCTCAAGCGGCACCGGGGCCCGGAGCCGCAGCCCCCGGCCCCGGAAGAGGTGGTCTCGCTGGACGATGAGGACCTTCCCGTCCTGACCGAAGTCGTCGCGCCGGAAGACCTGCCCGCCGAACTGGCCTCGCCCCGGCCGCCGCAGGCGAAACGCTCCGCCAGCGAACTCGCCGAACAGCTCATCAGCCTCGACACGGAAGTCTCGCGCGCCGTCGAAGCCTGGTTCCACGCCGAACTGCCGCAGATCGTCGCGCGCGAACTCGACCGGCTCGGCGCCAACATCCGCGCACAAGCCCTCGCCCATCTGCGCGCAAGCCTGCTGCCGGAGCTGTCCGCCCACATCTCGCGCCATCTCGAAAAGAACACCGACGTCCTCCCGCCGGACCAGTCCTGAGGGGCCGCACCGGCCGGCAAATGCTGCGGCGGCAAGGCAGGCGGCCTCGATCCGCTATAATCCGCCCTTTGCCTTCAAGCCCCTGAGCACACCATGGAACTGGCCAAGAGTTTTGAGCCCGCGGACATCGAAGCCCGCTGGTATCCGGAATGGGAGTCGCGCGGTCACTTCGACGCCGGACTGGACAAGTCCAACCCCGACGCCTTCTGCATCCTGCTGCCGCCGCCGAACGTCACCGGCACGCTGCACATGGGTCACGGCTTCAACCAGACCATCATGGATGCGCTCACCCGCTACCACCGCATGCGCGGCTTCAACACGCTGTGGCAGCCGGGCACCGACCACGCCGGCATCGCGACGCAGATCGTCGTCGAACGCCAGCTCGACGCCAAGGGCATCTCGCGCCACGACCTCGGCCGCGAGAAGTTCCTCGAGAAGGTCTGGGAATGGAAGGAATACTCCGGCGGCACGATCACGCGTCAGATGCGCCGCATGGGCACGTCGCCGGACTGGAAGCGCGAGCGCTTCACGATGGACGCCGGCCTGTCGAAGATCGTCACCGAAACCTTCGTCCGCCTCTACAACGAAGGGCTGATCTACCGCGGCAAGCGCCTCGTCAACTGGGACCCCAAGCTCGGCACCGCGGTGTCCGACCTCGAAGTGGTGTCCGAAGAGGAAGACGGTTTCCTGTGGCACATCACCTACCCCTTCTCTGACGGCCCGATCGAAGGCCTGCCCGGCCTCACCGTCGCGACCACCCGCCCCGAAACCATGCTCGGCGACGTCGCCGTGATGGTGCACCCCGAGGACGAGCGCTACGCGCAGCTCATCGGTAAAACCGTCACGCTGCCGCTGTGCGACCGCGAGATCCCGATCATCGCCGACGACTACGTCGACCGCGAATTCGGCACCGGCTGCGTGAAGGTCACGCCCGCACACGACTTCAACGACTACGCCGTCGGCCTGCGCCACAAACTGCCGATGATCAGCATCCTGCGCCTCGACGCCCACGTCAGCGACGACGCCCCCGAGAAGTACCGCGGCCTCGACCGCTTCGTCGCGCGCGAGCAGATCGTGCAGGACCTCGAAGCCCTCGGCCTCCTCGCCGCGGTCAAGCCGCACAAGCTCATGGTGCCGCGCGGCGACCGCACCAGCGCTGTCATCGAGCCCATGCTCACCGACCAGTGGTTCGTCGCCATGAGCAAGCCCGGCGCGGACGGCAAGAGCATCACCGGGAAGGCGCTCGAATGCGTCGCCTCGGGCGAGATCCGCTTCTACCCCGAGAACTGGGTCAACACCTACAACCAGTGGCTCAACAACATCCAGGACTGGTGCATCTCCCGCCAGCTGTGGTGGGGCCACCAGATCCCCGCCTGGTACGCCGACGTCGAGGGCGACACGCGCGTGTGGGTCGCCCTCAGTGAAGACGAAGCGAAGGCGCTCGCCGCGAAAGACGGCTACACCGGCAGGCTGCGCCGCGACGAGGACGTACTCGACACCTGGTACTCGTCCGCGCTATGGCCCTTCTCGACGCTCGACTGGACGCCCGAATGGCCGGCCAAGTCGAACGACGCGCTCGACCTCTACCTGCCGTCTTCGGTCCTCGTCACCGGCTTCGACATCATCTTCTTCTGGGTCGCCCGCATGGTCATGATGACCAAGCACATCACGGGCAAGATCCCGTTCCGCGACGTCTACGTGCACGGCCTGATCCGCGACGCCGAAGGCCAGAAGATGTCGAAGTCGAAGGGCAACGTACTCGACCCGATCGACCTCATCGACGGCATCTCCGTCGAGGAGCTCGTCAAGAAGCGCACCTTCGGCCTGATGAACCCGAAGCAGGCGCAGAGCATCGAGAAGAAGACGCGCAAGGAATTCCCCGAAGGCATCGCCGCCTTCGGCACCGACGCGCTGCGCTTCACCTTCGCGTCGCTCGCCACGCCGGGCCGCGACATCAAGTTCGACCTGTCGCGCTGCGAGGGCTACCGCAACTTCTGCAACAAGCTGTGGAACGCCACCCGCTTCGTGCTGATGAACTGCGAAGGCCACGACTGCGGCATTGATGCTGTCGCCGGTAGCGCCGCCTGCAACGCCGAGAAGCTCGACTTCTCCTTTGCCGACCGCTGGATCGTGTCGCGCCTGCAGCGCACCGAAGCCGACATCGCGCAGCATTTCAAGGACTACCGCTTCGACCTCGTCGCCAAGGCGGTGTACGAGTTCGTCTGGGACGAGTACTGCGACTGGTACCTGGAACTCGCCAAGGTGCAGATCCAGACTGGCAGCGAAGCCCAACAACGTGCCACCCGCCGCACCCTGCTGCGCGTGCTGGAAACCGTGCTGCGCCTCGCCCACCCGCTGATCCCCTTCATCACCGAGGAACTGTGGCAGACCGTCGCCCCGCTCGCCGGCCGCAAGGACGCCGACAGCGTCATGCTGGCGCGCTACCCGGAAGCCGACCTCGGCCGCATCGACGAGGCCGCCGAGGCGAAGATCACGGAACTGAAGGCCATCGTCGGCACCTGCCGCAACCTGCGTAGCGAGATGGGCATCTCGCCCGCCCAACGCATGCCGCTGGTCGCCGCGGGCGACGCCGCCGCGCTCGAGGTCTACGCCCCCTACCTCGCCGGCCTCGCGCGCCTGTCCGGCGTCGAGATCGTCGAGGATATCGGCGCCGACGAACTCGCCCCGGTATCGGTGTCCGGCGCCTTCAAGCTGATGCTGCGCGTCGAGATCGACATCGCCGCCGAGCGCGAGCGCGTCGCAAAGGAGATCGCCCGTCTCGAAGGCGAAATCGGCAAGGCCCACGGCAAGCTCGGCAACGCCAGCTTCGTCGAACGCGCCCCCGCCGCCGTCGTGCAGCAGGAACGCGACCGCCTCGACGCCTTTGTCGCAACGCTCGAAAAACTGCGGCCGCAGCTCGAAAAACTCAATCGCGGCTGACCGACGTCGCGCCGAAAGCAAAGGGGGCCGCCCGATCACCGGGCGGCCCCTTTTTTTTGCGTCTGCCCCCTGCAATGCAGGGGGCGCAGTCCGATCCCTACTTGCGCTTCAGGTAGAACTCGAACGCCTTGTCCGCCGTTTCACCCTGCTGCAGCAGATCGTTCCCGGTCTGCCGGGCGAAGGCCTGGAAGTCCTTCACCGAACCGGGATCGGTCGCCAGCACCCGCAACACCTGGCCGGCGCTCATCTCGGCGAGCGCCTTCTTGGCCCGCAGAATCGGCAACGGGCAGGTCAGCCCGCGCGCATCGACTTCCTTTTGAAACTCCATTACGCGTAACCCTCACTGACAGTGACCGCAATTCTACCCCACGGCCATAACCGCGCCCGCGGCGGGCAGCGGATCTGCCGCGGCTATCATTCCGAACGGCCGCTCTTGCGCTCCTCGCGGCGGCGTTCGCGTTCCTGTTCCTTGAGTTCGCGCAGGCGCGCATCGACCGCCGACAGCTCGTAGAAATTGCCGTCCCCTGCCCGGCGTGCCAGCTCCAGCTGCTCGATCGCGGCCGGAACCGCACCGCGCAGCACATACACCTCGGCCTGTGCGCGGTGCTGGGCCGCGCGGTGCCCCTGCTCGGCCTCCGAGCGGGCCAGGAAGGCCCACAGGCGCGGATCTTCCTTGCGGTTCTGCACCGCTGTCCGCGCCATTGCGCCGGCATCGCGCGCACGCCCTGCGTGGATCATCGCATCCATCAGCGCATACCGCGCCGCCTGGCTCTCGGGAAAACGCTTCTGCACCGCTTCGAGGATCTGCACCGCACCGGCGGCGTCGCGCTGCGCCAGCCGCAACTCCGCCGCCAGCATGTCCACGAAGGACGACTGCGGAGCCTCGCGCCGCAAGGTCTCCACCTGTTTGCCGGCATCGTCGAGACGGCCGGCCGCGAGCAGCGCGCGCGCGTACCCGTAGCGCTGCGCGATATCGCTACCGTTCTTGGCGACCTGCGCTTCGAATTCGCGCACGGCATCGATCGGCGGCATCGCTCCGACGCGCAGCTTCGCGCGCACGAAACCGAAGTCGGGCGAATCGGGAACCTGCTTGTAACGTAACTGCGCCACGCGGTTCCCCATGTCGGAAATCCGCTCCTGGGTCAGCGGGTGCGTGCGCAGATAGCTCGGCGCATTGTTCTCGTAGAAGCGGCTCGAACGCTGCAGCCGCTCGAAAAAGCTGGGCATGCCGCGCACGTCGAAGCCAGCCCCTTCGAGCGACTGCAAGCCCAGGCGGTCCGCCTCGCGTTCGAAATCGCGCGTATAACCGAGCTGAGCCTGCAGCGCCCCGGCCTGCCCCGCCGCAATCGCCGCCTGGCTGATCTGCGAGTCGCCGCGTGCCGCAAGCACCGCGACGAGCATCGAGGCGAGCATGACCATGCTGGTCTGGCTCTGCTTGCCGAACATCTGCGCGATGTGCCGCTGCGTCACGTGAGCGACCTCGTGCCCGAGCACCGAGGCCAGTTCCGACTCCGACTCCGCCGTGACGATCAGCCCCGTGTGCACGCCGATGAAGCCGCCGGGCATCGCGAAGGCGTTCAGCGTGCCGTCGCGCACGACGAAGAACTCGAACTCCAGCTGCGGCGCGGAGCTCGCCGCAACGAGCCGCCGTCCCATCCGGTTGATGTAATCCTCGACCTCGGGGTCGTCGAGATAGCTCGCTTCTCGCCAGCGGATTTCGCGCATGATCGACTCGCCGATCTTGCGTTCCGCGAGCGGCGAGAGTTCCGAGGCCCCCACGTCGCCGAGATCCGGCAGACCGGCCGCATTCACCGGCGGCACGAGGGCGACGCACAACAGCAGGATAAGAATTCGTCTGATCATCGGGTGCTATGATACCGGCCCACCACCAACCGTTCAGCGCGGAATGTATCGTACTGTACGACACTGCGCATACCAGCCATGACCGAGCCGAAAGCTTCCGCCCTCACCCACTTCGACGCCCAGGGCCAGGCCCACATGGTAGACGTCGGCGGCAAGAGCGAAACCCGCCGCGTCGCCGTCGCCCGCGGCTCGATCAGCATGAAGCCGGAGACCTTCGCGATGGTCAAGTCCGGCAGCGCGAAAAAGGGCGACGTACTCGGCATCGCGCGCATTGCGGCGATCCAGGGATCGAAGCGCACCAGCGACCTGATTCCCCTGTGCCACCCGATCCCGCTGACCCGCGTCGCCGTCGAGTTCGAACTCGACGAAGCGAAAAGCCGCATCGACTGCAACGTCACCGCGGAGACGGTCGGCCGTACCGGCGTGGAGATGGAAGCGCTTACCGCCGTAAACGTGGCGCTGCTCACCATTTACGACATGTGCAAAGCCGTGGATCGCGGCATGCGCATGGACGGCATCCAGTTGATGGAAAAGCTCGGCGGCAAGTCGGGGCATTGGGTCGCAGGACAGTAGTCCGCAGCATCAAGCCTCAGGGCAACCATTTCCCCGCGCAGCACAGAGGCTTGCACTCCCAGCTGCGGAAATTGCGCGCGATCACCGTCGCACCCATTCTCGAACACTGATCGCAAATGAAAACGGGGCAGCTCACGCCGCCCCGTCCTTCGCCACCTTACAAGTACCGCTTACTGGAACTTGTAGATGTAGCGTGCCCCGATGAAGTTGGCCACCTGCTTCGGCTTGACCGAGACGGTCGTACCGTCCGTGGTCGTGCCGTAGGTGAAGTTCGACCCGTCGGCAAAGCTCCAGGTCCAGTCGTCGGTCTTCCAACGCTCGTGGATCAGGTCGAGCTGGACGTCGGCGTTCTTCCGGATGGCGTAACGGGCAAACATCGAAATGCGAGTCAGCGTGTTCTCGATGTCGGGCAGACGCGCACCGGTCGCACGGAACGGAGCCCCGTCGGTCGGATATACCGCCTGCAGGCCACCGAGGCCGCTGAGCTGCGTATCCTCGTCATATGAACTTTCCGTCCGCGTCCATTGCACGTCGGCACCGATCTTCAGCTTCGAAGTCAGCGCGCCACGCAGACCCATGCCTACCGAATTGCCGCGATCCTCGAGCTTCGCATCCTTCGACATTTCGAAGATTTCGGTGACACGGTCCCACCGACCCGCAAGCTGCTTGGCACGCGTCACATCGTGCGATGCCCAACCCGTCAATTCCCACTTGTCCGAGAAGGCATAACGCGCATCGACCGAAACCAGGGTCGCACGACCGTCCTTCAGACCCCAGGGACGGCCTTCTTCGCGGGAATAGTCGTCGTGCGAATCTTCGACGTTGAATTGCATGCTGAAGGCGTCGACAGGCGCCCAATCCAGCGACATCCGCCACTTGTTGCGCGTGCGGTCGGCGATGTGCAGGGGATTGATCGCATCGAAGATGTGCGGATCGTGCGGGGTCACCCGTACGGATCCGTCGCGGACACTGTGCAGGAACGCGACCGAGCCGTTAACCGTTTCCGACATCGAACGACGCAACTGCAGGCGATACGTCGTTTCCTCGATGCTTTCCGCGAACGGCACGTAACGCTCGTCCACGAACTTCGGAGCGGAGCGATCCTGGTCCTTGAAGTCGACCCCACCGATCAACTTGAAACGTTCCGGCAGCAGGTACGACGCCTCGACCTTCCCCGACTTGGTTTCGTACGAGTGCGGCGTGTTATGAACCGTCACTGCACGCGTCGTGTTGTTGCCGACGAAGCCGAACAGCGGGGTATTGTCATCGACGTCGTAATAACGCAGGTTCGCATTCAGCGACAGCTTGCTGGTCGGCCGCGAACTCAACCCGAGTTCCGCCAGCGTGGTGACGATCTCGCCGTCCAGCTTGTGCGGCGCACCGGCAAATGGTGCATTGACGCCCGTCAGTCCGATACTCGGGATGGTTTCGTCCTGGGTTGCCACGCTGCGCGAAACCTTGAGGGTGCCGCGCGTCGAGGGCGTAAACGCATACCCCGCATTCAGGAAGAACTGGTGTGCCGCGTTGTCGAGCGGCTGCGACAGCGGCGCCGGGTTCGGCGCACTCGTGGTGTTCGTCGTTACGCCTCTGACCGTTGCCATCACGAGGTCATTCTTGTTGTTGTACCAGCTCCCCGCATAACCGCCCGCAAGTTGCAACTTCTCGCCGGTATATTCGAGCGTCACGTCGAGTTGCTGCGTGGTGCTGTCGATCGGCTCGGCCAGGAACAGAGGCGCACTGCCCAGCCCCCAATGCCGGCTGCCGTTCTTTTCCTCGTTCTTGAAGCTGAGCTTGAGATCGACGTCCTTGAGCAGGTTCTTGGTGAAGCCTACATGGATGAGATCACGGTAGGTGGCCAGGTCGACATCATGGAACGGCAGCGCATTGGCGCCGGCACCGCTGATGGTCATGCGCTCGGATCCCACTCCGCGGATCCCGGAGCGGATCTCCAGCGGGCTCTCGCGCGGAATGCGTGAATAGTTCACGAATCCGCCCATGTTGCCCTGCTGCTGCACTTCGATCGAGATCTTGCGGCTCTCGAGTCCGAGACTGTCGCCCTTGAACTTGAACCAGGTGCCCGTGGCGTCGTCGCGTTTGACGACGTCGGCATCGATCAGCGCATAGCCGTGATCATCCCGCATGCCATCGAAGATGCCCTGCTGCGGACGATCGTTCGACCAGTAACCGGCACCTACCGAGATGGAGCTGTCGGGCTCCGTGAGTTGCTTGATCTCGTCGTCCTCGGCAAAGGCCGAGCCGTATGCCGCAAGCATGGCCGCCGCTACTGCGGTCAGCCTGAACGTTGTATTGAAGTTTTTCATGTCAATCTCCCTCGGCCCGATCAGCGACGGAAGCGCCCGGCGGTCGCATTGTTCACAGTGCTGTTGCCGCCATGGATGTTGGTATGGCAATTCAGGCAGCCACGTCCGACGGTACCCAGAAGACTGGTATTCGTCGTGCGGTCAGTCGGCAGACCAGCGAGCTGGCTCGGGTGGCTGTTGTGACTGTGGCATTCCTGGCACAGGTAGGGTGCGCGCGCCTTCAGGAGGTTGGCTACGTTGGTGCCGTGCGGGTTGTGGCAGATGGCACAGTCTTCCGCGACGGGCTGGTGGTTATGCACGAAGGGGCCGCGCTTTTCCATGTGGCAGGAGTAGCAGGTCTCATTCACGCTGGGCTTGGCGAGCTGCGAGGGGTTGTCGCCATGCACGTTGTGGCAGGACGAGCAGCTCATCTGGCCTTCCGGCACCGGGTGGTGCGACGGGCGTGCAAATTGCGCACGCTGTTCCTTGTGGCAGTTCGAGCACACTTCGGGCTGCGTCTTGGCTTCGCGGACCTTGTCGTGTCCATCGTGGATCGAGTGACAGGAAGCACAGGTCACATCACGACGGGCGTGCGTGCTGTTCTGCCAGAAGATGCGGGTACTGCCCTGGTGGCAGTTCAGACAGGAGGCGTTCTGGGCTTCAGCAGAAGAAAAGTTCTTCTTGGTGAAACCGACATCCACCGGCGGCGTCGGGCCGCTGCCGCGACCGGCTTCCTTGACGTGCTTCTCGCTCTCGCCGTGGCAGTTCGTACAGCCCGGCGTGCGCTTGTCGGCGACGGTGCCGTGTTTCGTCTTGCCGATGCGCAGCGCTTCGGGCGAGTCGTTCTCGTCGTGACAGGTCGTACATTTTGCATCGCCCGTGAGGACGATATCCTTGGGTGCTTCCTTCTCGGCAGCGGTCGCAGTCAGCGCCGGGAACAAGCTCCCGGCGAGGACCGCGAATGCGCACACGCGCAACGCTTTTCCTAGCGATTTCATATAAACCCCCTGATTTGCTGATGAGTGGCGCGCACCACGGCGATGCGCGCCGGATCTCTTGCCGCGTTACTGGGCGCGGATCCAGTCGATGAGATTCTTGATCTCGGCCTTGTCGGTGGTGTCGATCACCTTGTGCGTTTCTTCGGTGCCGTCCTCAAGCTTCACCTTATGTTCCTTGGTGATCTGCTCGACCATCTTCTGCTCGGCATCCGCCTTGTCCTTGTACTTCGCAGCGATCTTCTTGTAGGACGGGCCCTTCTTGGTCTTGTCGACCGCATGGCATTTGAAACAGTCGTTGCGCTTGGCGGTGGCCTTGGCAGCGTCGGCGTCCGCAGCCATTGCAGCCGGGGTCGCGAGGGTTGCCGTCAGTCCGACAAGGATCATGCTCGCAAGAATTCGTGCCTTCACGCTGATTCTCCTTTCGATATATACGCATCCAAATGCCCGCGGGAGCTGAACGGCGTCCCTCTGGACATTTTGTCGGTGGAATATACCCCCAATTTTTCAAAGGATGTTCGACACGAACGTACAAAAGGACACAATTGCCTCGTTACAACACAAGACCTTGACACGCCAACGCATTTTTATACAGGATCCGTATTTCCGCATGCACGGTTAGATTACCGGTGATTAATTAAATGTATACGCAGGACATCTTAATTAGCACATGGTAATACTGCGGAAGCAGGCGCACCGGCGCGCATCGGCTCCCGGCTACGCGGTGATGCCGACGGCTGATTGTCACAACGGGAAACCATCGCAGTCCGGGCACGACACATTTGCCGCCCGATGGCACCGATGTGCGCCGGTGTTGGCGCCCGGCGAGCGCCGGGGCGACGCCGCAGCGTCTATTCGAGGACTTGCAGGCCCGAACTCAGGATGAGGGATTGCCCGGACACGCGGTCGCGGACGGTTGCGATCACCTTGTAGCGGCCGATACGGTCGTGCGGATCGAAGCTGACCTGCATGCTGCCGTTGCCGAGATGGAGACGCCCCGGCACGGACTCGGCGGACCACAGGGACGTTGAGCCTCCCGGGATGCGCCCGCCGTCCGGCGCCTGGAGCGCAAGATCGGCGACGACATCGCATCGTCCGGAGGCATCCCTCGCACATCCCTGGAAGACGAGCATGGCGGTGACGGACGACCCACGCCGGACGGTTGCCGTGGCGGGCAGCCGCAGGGGAGTTTTGGACACGCGCCAGGCTTTCAGGAAGTGCGACTCGTCGGGGGTGAGGACGAGTTGGGCACCGAAGTGCTCGGCGCCATGCGGATCGCTGCGGACTGCACGAACGAGATGCTCGCCGGCGACCAAGGCGCCGTGTGCGAGGAGCGGAAGACTTGCGGCCAAGGCCGCGGCGCAACGTCTCATGTTAGCAGCCCGTGATGTTGGAGGCGGAGCGCGCAATCTGCGCGGGCTGCGGACGCTGCGGAAAGGGGATCCCGCATTGGAGCCAGGCCGGAGCGCGCTCGTGGCGCAATTATCACTCCCGCATCGAGCGGATCGGACTGCTCTTACAACTGCACACAAGAAGGGGAATGTTGCGGGTGAACTTCCCCAAGAATGGAACGATAGGCGGGAATTTGCCCCGGTCACGAGCGCCGCGCATGTGCGGTCCCGCGCCGGAACAAGAGTGATTTACAGCTTCTGGTGGACGCCGTCGCACATCACGCCGTTGCCCGACTGCTTACAGCCACAGAAGTAGGCGGTCTTGGTTTCCTCGGCCTTGTACTCGACCGGGGTGAAGCTGCTTCCCTGGTGGGAACCGTCGCAGAACGGCTGCTTGGTGCTCTTGCCACAGGAACACCACCAGTAGCTCTTGCCGGCCTCGATGTCGACTGCGTAGGGGGATTTCTGGGCGATATTTGCGGATTCGTTCGACATGCATCAACTCCTAATGCGGTGGATAAAAAACCACCCCGGGGTTCCGGGGTGGTGAAAGTGATCCCCAGGGGGTGGGATCAATGGAGACGGAACTGCAGGATTACTGCTTGACCGCTTCGACAGCGATCTCGAGCGTGACGTCGTCGCCGACGTGGGGGGCGAACTTGCCGGCACCGAAATCGGAACGCTTGACCACGGCGGAGGCGTTCGCGCCGCAGGCTTCCTTCTTGAGCATCGGGTGCTCCATGCAATGGAAGGAGGTGACTTCGAGCTTCACCGGCTTGGTGACGCCCTTGATGGTCAGGTTGCCGTCGACCGAGGCGAGTTTGTCGCCGTTGAAGTTCAGCTTCGTCGACTTGAAGGTGATCGTCGGGTACTTCTCGGTGTGGAAGAAGTCCTCGCCCTGGATGTGGCCGTTGAACATTTCAAAGCCGGTATCCACCGACTTGGCGTCGATCGCGACGTCGACCGAACCGGCTTTCGCCGCGCGGTCGAGCTTGATCGTGCCGGTGGTCTTGTTGAAGCGGCTTTCCTGCTTCGAATAGCCGAAGTGGCTGTAGGCGAAGCGCGCGAAAGTGTGCGTGCCGTCGATATCGAAGGTTTCGGAGGCGGCCATGGCGGGGGCGACGACGGAGGCGGCGAGGATGGACGCGAGTGCGAGGCGCTTGAGTTGCTTCATCGTGAAACTCCTGAATTCGGAATTGAAAAGGGTTCTGAGAGGGGAACGGCTTATTTCGCAGCGCGGCGTTCGGCTTCGACGTGGAAGCTGACCTTGACCTCGTCTGCGACGATCGAGGTGTCCGACCAGGTGCCGTCGCCGATGGCGAACTCCAGGCGCTTGAGGGTGAAACCACCGTCGAACGCAGCGGTGTTGCCGTTCTGCGTGACGGTTACCGGCGTCGTCACGTCGCGAGTTTTGCCCTTGATCGTGAGCTTGCCGGTCATTTCGTAGCGGTCGCCGCCGAGGGGTTTCACTGACGACGAGACGAAGGTTGCGGTGGGAAAGGTCTTGAGGTCGAACCAGGGCTTGCCTACCACTTCACTATTCGCGTCGGCGGAACCCGCGTCGATGCTGCCGAGGTCGAGATCGAGGCGAACGGTCGTTTTCGTGGGGGCCGCGGGGTCGAAGGCGAGATCGACATTGGCCTTCTTGAAGTGGCCCTTGACCGGCACGTTCATCTGCTTGAAGACGAAATCGATACGGTTCTTCGCCGGCACCACCTGATCGAACGTGCCTGCCGGTTGCGCCGCGTATGCGCCGGTGCCAGCCAGAGGCAGGACGAGGGACACGAGGGCTGCGGCAAGAAGTCGTTTGCTGTTCATGATGTGTATTCCTTTCATTGTCCGGATCAGCGTTTGAGCAGGGGCACCATCCGCACCAGCGTTTCGTCGCGGTCGATGATGTGGTGTTTGAGTGCGGCGGCGATGTGCAGGCCCACGAGGATCAGCAGGCCGGACGTGAGGACTTCGTGAGCCGACTTGAGCAAGTCGCCGAGCGCTTCGTCCTTGCCGACGAGATCGGGCAGCGGAACGAGGCCAAGGTAGACGACCGGGAAGCCCTTGGCCGAGCTCATCAGCCAGCCGGAGAGCGGCACGGCGATGATCAGCGCGTAGAGCACGACGTGGGTGATCGACGCCACTGCGCGCTGCCAGCCGGGCATGGAGTCGACCGGCGCGGGGACCGGCCGCGTGAGGCGCACGATGAGGCGGGGGATGAACAGCAGCAGCACCGTGAAGCCGATCCATTTGTGCCACGAGATGAGCTGCAGCTTGCGCGGCGACAGGGACAGATCGGTCATGTAGTAGCCGAGCGGCAAGGCGACGAGCACGAGGATCGCAATCATCCAGTGCACGATTACCGCTGGTTTCGAATATTGGCCCGGAGCATTCATCGCGTTTCCCCCTGTTCCTGTGGTTTTTGTTTCAGTACTCAGACCGCGCGGAAAAATCCCGCGATGAGGCAGTCGATCGACTTGGGCGGGTGACCGACCAGCGCGGCGAAATCGTTGGTGGTGCGCGCCAGACGGCCCGCGGCGACGGCGGTGAACATGTTCGCCATGGCGCGGGCGAGCCAGCCGGGCATGCCGACACCCTCGAGCACGCCGGCGTAGGCGTCCTCGCCGACCGGTTCGTAGCGCAGCGTCTTGCCGGTTGCGGCACCGACGCGAGCGGCGAGGTCGTGATAGTCGTGGGCGGTCTGGCCAGTGAGCTCGTAGATGCGCTTTTCGAGCCGCGGCGCGACAGTTGCGGCGGCAATGGCCGCGGCAAGCTCGTTGCGCGACAGGTAACTGACCCTGCCCTCCCCGGCCGGCAGCTGCAGCAGGCCGCTATTGAGTGCGCCGGCGAAAGTCATCGGCAGGAAGTCGGCGTACATGCCGTTGCGCAGGATGGTGTGACCGACGCCGGATGCGACGAGCGCTGCCTCGCTATCGGCATGAACCTGCGCGAATTCGGACGGCGAAGCGGCGTCGGCGTCGAGGAAGCTGGTGTAGAGGATGTGTTCGACCCCGGCGGCACGTGCGGCTTCGATCGCGTTACGGTGCTGCGCGATGCGTTGCGCCTTGGGGCCGTCGGTCGACACGATCACCAGGCGCGATGCGCCGGCGAACGTCGCACGCAGGGCTTCGGGTTGGTCGAAGTTGCCACGGCGCACTTCGATGCCGCGCGCTGCAAGCGCCCCGGCCCGCTCGGGGTCGCGGACGCTGACGGCAAGCCGGCCGGCGCCCGCGTCCGGCAGTCGCACGGCGAGCTGCTGCACGATCTGCAGGCCCAACTGCCCTGTTGCTCCGGTTACGAGAATCATGTGGTCGTCCTTGGCGGTGCGTCGTTAGCGTATGGGCGCACTTTATGGGATTGATTGGTTCTAAAATAGCGGAACCAAGCAAACTCTTTGTTGCATCGAGAACAACAATGGATCGCCTGCAGGCAATGGAAGTGTTTGTTCGCGTTGCGGAAGCGGGAAGCTTCACTGCGGTCGCGGACCGGCTGAATGTCGCCCGCTCGGCGATCACGCGGCAGATCGCGGCGCTCGAGGCACACCTGGGCACGAAGCTGCTCGCGCGCAGCACGCGAAGACTGAGCCTGACGTCATCCGGTTCGGCCTACCTGGAAAAGTGCCGCGACATCCTGGCGATGGTCGAGGCGGCGGAGGGCGACCTGGCGGGCGAGAAGCAGGCGCCGCGTGGCCAGATCCGCGCCAGCGTGCCGATGAGCTTCGGCGTGCGCCACCTGATGCCGCTCGTGGCGGACTTCATCACGACCTACCCGGAAGTCAGCGTGGACGTCGAGTTCAGCGATCGCCGCGTGAATCTGATCGAGGAAGGCATGGATTTCGCCGTGCGCATCTCGGAGCAGATCGATCCGTCGCTGGTGATCCGCCGCCTGAGCCGCAGCTCGCTGGCGGTGGTCGCCTCGCCGGATTATCTGGACCGGCACGGGCGGCCGCAGCATCCCGACGAGCTGCTGCAGCACCACTGCCTGACCTACACGCTGGGCTCCAGCCTCGGCTGGAGCTTCAGCGTAAATGGGGAACCGTATTCGGTGCCGATCAAGGGGCGTTTCCGCGCCAATAACGGCGATGCCCTGCTCGATGCGGCGATCCGCGGGCTGGGGATCGTGCGCGAGCCGACCTTCCTGACCTCGCAGGCGGTTCGGGCCGGGCTGCTGGAGGTGCTGCTACCGGAGTACTCGGCGACCGAGCTGCACATCTACGCGGTGTTTCCCGGCACGCGCTATGTGCCACACCGGGTGCGCACGCTGGTCGACTATCTGGCGGAGCGCATCGGGCCGGTTCCGTACTGGGACTGAACCGCTCAGAAATTCATCCGCCACGGCAGCTCGCCCTGGATGAACAGGCGGGCTTCGTCGGATGCGGGACGGGCGAAGAAGCGCTGCACCGGGGCGTGTTCGCGCACCCGTCCGGCGCTCATGAAAACGACGTCGTCGCCGAGGCGGGTGGCCTGACCGAGATTGTGGGTGGTCATGAGGATGCGGGTGCCGTCGGTACGGATCTCGCGCACGATGCGTTCGACCTCGGCCGTCGCGGAGGGGTCGAGACTGGCGGTGGGTTCGTCCAGCAGCAGCAGGCGCGGCGCGGTCACCCAGGCGCGGGCGAGCGCGAGGCGCTGCTGCTCGCCGCCGGATAGCAATCTGGCGCTGTCGGACGCGCGTGCGAGCAGGCCGACGCGATCGAGCACGCGGGCCGCGCGGCGGCGGCGCTCGATGCGCGGTACGCCGTGGGGCTTGAGCGCAAGAGCGACGTTTTCGAGCACCGAGGCGCGCAGCATCATCGGATGCTGGAACACCATCATGACGCCGAGATGGGGGCGCGCACCGCCGCCCCAGTCGATCTGCCCGCCGGTCGGTTCGAGCAGGCCGCAGATGGTGCGCAGCAGCACGCTCTTGCCCGCACCGTTGGGGCCGAGAACGAGCGTGATGCCCTCGCCGCCCAGTTCGAGCTCGACGCCGTCAAGGACCTTGCGGCCGTTGGGCTGGAAGCGGACGTCACGCAGGCGAAGCGGAAACATGCTCAGCCGTACCTGCGCATCGCCCACGCCCGCATGGCGAATGCGGCAGCGTTGAGGACCAGGATGACCGCGACGAGCACGATGCCCAATGCGATCGCGAGCGGCAGGTCGCCCTTGCTGGTTTCCAGCGCGATCGCGGTGGTCATGACGCGCGTGGCATGGTCGATGTTGCCGCCGACGATCATCACTGCGCCGACTTCGCTCATGGCGCGCCCGAGTCCGGCAAGGACGGCAACGAGCAGGGAATGGCGGCAGTCATGCAGCAGCGTCGTGACGCTTTGCAGCCATGTGAAGCGCATCGCCCTGAACTCCTCGGCATAGCGCTGCCAGGTATCTTCGATGATCTGGCGGGCGATGGCGGCCATCAGCGGGACGACCAGCAGGGTCTGCGCGACGACCATCGCAGCGGGCGTGTAGAGCATCCCCAGCCCGCCGAGCGGACCCGAGCGTGACAGGATGAGATAGACGACCACGCCGACAACGACGGATGGTGCACCCATCAGGCCGTTGATGACCACCAGCGCGACGCTGCGCCCGGGGAAGCGGCCCACGGCGAGACAGGCACCGAGGGGCAGACCGATGAGGGTACCGAGGATTACGGCCGAACCGCTGACCCGCAGCGAAAGGCTGACGATTTCGACCGCGCGGTGATCGAAGGTGGCGAGGAGAGCGAAGGCGTCGGCAAAGGTCGCGGCGAGTCCGTACATTCGGCGGAGCATAGCGCAAGCGCCGCGTTTCGACAGCCCTGCACCGCATGCGGATCGGGAACTGCCTCATCCGCCACCGCGCTGCATCGCGCGGTCGAGCGGAACGAGCAAGGCCCTGCGGTCGGATTCGGCCCCGCCGGAGAATTCGTAACGTACGCAGAGTGTCTGCAATTGAAGCAGGCCGAGCCGCCGCACACCGCGCGCGGCAACATGGATGTCGAGCCGGGTCGGCCCGGCGCTCACTCGGAAGTGATCAGGGGCGACGGCTTCCACCGCACCGGGCGATGCCTTGCGCAGGTCGCGCTCGAACTCGGCGGGCGAGGCGGTCACCTCGCGCTCGAAGCGCTCCGGCACGGGGCCGCTGATGAACACCAAGCCTACCCGCCCGCGATGGGCGGCCAGATGGCCAGTTCGTCGCCGTCCGCGAGCGACCGCGAGGCGCGCTGTGCGGGCGGGATGAAGTGGCCATTGACGAGCACGAGATGGGCGCTGCGCTCGGGGACGTTGAAGCGCGTGATCAGCTCGGCGATGGTCGTCCCCTCGCCGACCTCCAGTTCGACGCGGTTGCCCTTGCGGTCGGACGGGAGGTGGTCGGTGAGGGAGGCGAAGAGCTTGAAGCCGATCTTCATGGGCGCGTCCACTCCGGCATCAGCGCGCGAGCGCCATGGGTTGCTGCGAACGGGCGACGTAGGCCTCGACGAACTGCAGCGGGTTGGCGAGCAGGCGGTCCTTCCACGCCCCGAGCTTCACCTGCCCGTGGATCAGGCCGCGCAGCGCTCCGACGTGCTGGGTGAGGCCGATGGAGGTTGCGCCGATCATCACGTCGTCCTTGAACTGCAGGCTGAGGTAGCGGAAGCGGTTCTCGTCGACGTGTTCGACACCCGCTCCGCCGGTTTCGCTCCCCTCGCCCCACCATTGGCCGAAGGACGCCGAGATCAGCCCCAGCGTGTCGAGCACGTTGATCGCGAGCACGCCGTTGAGCTGCGTGTGGCGCCCCGCCATGTTGAGCGCGGCAACGCGGGCCTGGTCGGCGGCGTTGGGCTGGATCGCCGCGACGAGGTGGGCACCGGTGAAGAGGTCGGGCGCCTCTGCGACGTCGCCGGCGGCGAAGATGCCGGGGACGCTGGTTTCGAGCTTGTCGTCGACGAGCACGCCCTTGGCGACATGCACGGGGGTGGAGTCGAGGAAGGCGACGTTGGGCGCGACGCCGGCTGCGACGATGACGAGATCGCAGGGCAACACTTCGCCGGTCGACAGGGTCACATCGACGCTGCCTTCCGCCGCCCCGCGGTCGATGCGCTGCACGCCGGCGTTGGTGACGACGCGGATGCCCTTGTGTTCGACCCAGCTTTTGATCATGCCGCCGGCCTTGGGTGTCATCATGCGTGGCACCATGCGGTCGCCCATTTCGACGACGGTGAGCTGCACGCCGCGGGAGGCGAGGGCCTGCATGATGATGCAGCCGATGAAGCCGGCGCCGAGCTGCAGCACGCGCGAGCCGGGCTTCGCCAGACTGGCGATCGCGCGGGCGTCGTCCAGCGTCCAGCAGGTCTGCACTTCGGGCAGGTCGACGCCCGGGATGGGCGGACGCACCGGATGCGAGCCGGTCGCGATCAGCAGGCGGTCGTAGTCCTCGAAGTGGCCGTCGTGGAACAGGATTCGGCGCTTGTCGGTATCCAGCGACACAGCGCGCGCGCGCAGTTCGCCGATGTTCAGCCTGCGGAAATGGTCGGGCGCCTTGCGCAGGTAAGTGCCCGTTTCGTCGATGTTCTCTTCGAGCAGGTAGGGGATGGCCATGCGCGAGTACGGCGGGGCGTCCTCGCTGCCGACCATCAGGATCTCGTCGGCGGGCGCGGCGCGGCGCAGCGTTTCGGCCGCGACGACGCCGGCGGGTCCGTTGCCGAGTATCACGTGTTTCATGGGAAATGTCCTCGATTGGGCGATGACGCCCCTTTCCCGGCGGTGCATCGCCGGGAAAGGGGTACTACCAGACTCGGATGCCGCGTTTCAGACGGCGGTCAGAGTCCCAGTCGCTCCAGCGTTTCCGCCGTCGGCACGCCGTCCGGCGTCCAGCCGCGCACCTTGTAGTACTCGGGCAACATCTTGTCGAGGCCGTTGACGAGCCCCTTGGCCGGACCGGTCTTGGCCGGTTCGGTCAGCAGGCGCGGCGGCAGATTGTCGTCCTTGCTGGTGAAGCCGGCCGCATTGTTGAACTGGCGCTCGAGGTTCCAGATGCGCTCGCCGACGGCGTTGAGCTTGTCCATCGTCCATTCCTCGCCACAGGCCGCCGCGAGTTGCGGCTGCACGTCGGCAAGCGTCCACGCGAAGGACGTGAACACGCAGATCCCGGCCGCGTCGAACACCGCGGTGGCATCCTGGAAGGCCTTGACGAGCTCTGCCTTGCCGTCGGTGACGAGCGGGTCGGTCTTGACGGGGATGCCCAGCACTTCGGACGCGACCGTGTAGCCGCGCAGGTGGCAGGCGCCGCGGTTAGAGGTGGCGTACGCGAGGCCCATGCCCTGGATGCCGCGCGAGTCGTAGGCAGGAAATTCCTGCTTCTTGACGCTCATCGACAGTTCCGGGTGGCCGTACTTGGCACACATGCGTGCCGAGCCTTGCCCGAGTTCCTTGCCGAAGCCTTCGCCGGCCGCGGTCATCTCGGCGAGCTTCGCCAGCGCCTGGGCCGAGCCGAACGGCGCATCGAGGCCGAGTTGCTCCTTGGTCAGGACACCCATCTCGTACAGCTCCATCGCCGCAGCGACGGTGGCACCGAAGGTGATCGGGTCGAAACCCTGTTCGTTGCACAGCAGGTTGGCGTACTGCAGGGCTTCGAGATCGCCGACGCCGTTGGCGGCACCGAGCGCCCACGCGGCTTCGTATTCCAGGCCCCCGGACGCACCCCAGTACTGCGGACTGTTCTTGACCGTGAAGTGGTTCTTGTCGATCTGCGAGATGCGCCCGCAGGCGATCGTGCAGCCGAAGCACGCTGCGTTGGTGATGAGGTGGCTCTTGCCGTCGGATTCACGCTTCTCGTGCATCGCCTCGGCGGAGATCTTGGAGGCATCCTCGAACTGCACGTCGCGGTGGTTGCGGGTGGGCAGCGCACCGATTTCGTTGATGACGTTCATCAGCACCTGGGTACCGAATTTCGGCAGCCCCTGGCCGGTCACCGCGTTGTCGGCGAGCACCTTCTTCGCTTCGGTCGTGGCCTTGAGGAAGGCCGGGAAGTCCTTGATCCCGGACACGCCCTTGGTACCGCGGATCGCCACCGCCTTGAGGTTCTTCGAACCCATCACGGCGCCGACACCGGAGCGCCCGGCCGCGCGGTGCAGGTCATTGATCACGACCGCGAACAGCACCAGGTTCTCGCCCGCCTTGCCGATCGACGACACGCGGATCAGGGGGTCCTGGTGGTCGGCCTTGATCTGCTCCTCGGTATGCCAGCAGCTCGTGCCCCACAGGTGCGAGGCGTCGCGCAGCTCGGCCTTGTCGTTCTCGATGAAGAGGTAGACGGGCTTCGGCGACTTGCCCTCGAAGATGACCATATCCCAACCGGCGAACTTCATCTCGGCGCCGAAGAAGCCGCCCGAGTTCGAACAGGCGATCGCGCCGGTGAGCGGCCCCTTGCAAGTGACGGTGTAGCGCCCCCCGGTCGAGGCCATCGTGCCAGTGAGCGGGCCGGTCGCCATGATCAGCTTGTTGTCGGGCGATAGCGGATCGACCTTGGGGTCGATTTCCGAGACCAGATACTTGGCCGACAAGCCGCGCGAGCCGAGGTATTCGTTGGCCCACTCCATATTGAGCGGTTCTTCCTTGCACGTGCCCTGAGTCAGGTTCACCCGCAGGACTTTGCGATTCCATCCCATGGTCTTGCTCTCCTCTCAGGCTGCGGATGCAGGGGTGTTGGCCTTGGCAGCCCAGGCCTGCATGCGGCCGAGCCCCGTCCAGTTGGCATCGATGTACGTGATCGCGGCGGTCGGACAGGCCTTCGCACAGGCCGGGTCGCCCTCGCACAGGTCGCATTTCTGCACCTTGCCGGTAGCCTGGTTGTAATTGATCGTGCCGAACGGACAGGCGATCGTGCACACCTTGCAGCCGACACAGGTGTCCTCGAACACCATCTTCGCGCCGGTCGTCAGATCGAGCCGGATCGCATCGACCGGACAGGAGTGCATGCACCACGCGTCGGTGCACTGGGTACAGGTGTAGGGCACCTTGCGCCCTTCGTGCTCGAAGTTGAAGACCTTGATCAGCGAGTTGCTGGGATTGATGACCCCGGTGTGCTCATACGAGCAGGCCATTTCGCACTGCAGGCAGCCGGTGCACTTCGCGGGGTCAATGTGAAGGGATTTCCACATCGATGTACTCCTCCGTCGTTTGTTTCGCTTCGGGACAACGTGTCGCAGATCGCAAATATCATGCCACTGACCATGCCGCAAGCATGGTTTTCACACTTCAGTTCAACTTGCCGAGTTTGCGGTAGAGCGTATTGCGGCTGACGCCCAGCCTGCGCGCAGCGGCCGAGACGTTTCCGCCCACCTCGCGCATGACCGTGGTGATCGCTTCGAGTTCGATTTCATCCAGACTGCGCGGGGCGCCGGGTGCGGGTGCCGAGGGGGCAAGCGCAGCGGCCGCCGTGGGCACTGCGGCGCCAAAAGGCGAGGCGTAAGCCGGGGCCATCGCGACCGCTGGTCGCGTGGCGGGCTCCGAAATGTCGTCCCCGCCGTCGATACCGAAGAGCTCCTCGGGCAGATGGATCGACGCGATCTCGTCCTCGTTGTCGTCGAGCAGCGCGACCGCGACGCGGATGACGTTCTGGAGCTGGCGGACATTGCCCGGCCAAGGGTAGCGTTCGAAGAAGTCCATGACCTCTTCGCTGATGCCGAGCGGCCCGCGCCGCCGGTCGGCCGCTTCGATCTCGAGCAGGTTCAGCACGATACGGCGGACGTCGGTGCGATCGCGCAGCGGCGGCAGGGTGACGGTGAGGCTGTTGACGCGGTAGTAGAGATCCTCGCGGAACACGCCCTGCTTTACGGCGTCGCGCAGCACGCGGTGCGTTGCGCACACGAGGGAGATGTCGACCGGGATGGATTTCATCGAACCGATCGGCGTGACGCTGCGCTCCTGCAGCACGCGCAGCAGGCGCGCCTGCATGCCGAGCGGCATGTCGCCGATTTCATCGAGGAACAGCGTGCCGCCGTGGGCCTGCTGCAGCTTGCCGACCGCGCCCTCGCGCCGCGCGCCGGTGAAGGAGCCGCCGACGTAGCCGAAGAGTTCCGATTCGATGAGGTTTTCGGGAATCGCCGCACAGTTGAGCGCGACGAAGGGGCCGTCGCTGCGCACGCCGCTGTTGTGGAAGGCACGCGCGAAGAGTTCCTTGCCGACACCCGATTCGCCCTGGATCAGCAGCGGGATGTCCTTGCCCTGGACGCGGCGCGCGCGGTCGAGCGCGAGTTGCAGGCGGGCGTCGCCGGTCGCAAGGCAGTCGAGGGTGATGCGGACCTTCGAACCCTCCGGGTTTTTCGCTCCCCCCTTCGCCGACGCCGGGGCAGTTTCCTGCAATCTGGGCGCATGGACTTCCGGGCGCGTCCGCCGGTGGCCGCGCACCTGCACGTATACGGCATCGCCGCGTCGCATTTCGAGCAGCAGCAGGTCGTCGGGCGCGTTGGCGGCACGGTCGAGCACCTGGCCGAAGCCGGCGCGGAAGAGCGTGCCGAAGGACGGTGCGTCGGCGAGCCCGGCCGTAAGCCCCAGCCATTCGCGCGCGACGGGGTTGGCGCCGACGATGCGGCCGTCGGCATCGACCGCGAGCATCGCTTCCTGCAGGCTGCCGACGTATTCGGGGCGCGGATGGAAGGCGATGCGGATTTCCTTGGCGAACTCTGCCTCGAAGAGCCGCTTTTCGAGCAACTGCACCGAAAGGCGCACGAGGCCCAGCGTATGGCGCTGGTTGCTGCGCGAGTCGCCCGAGATATCCAGCACACCGGCGATGCACCCTTGTGCGTTGAACACCGGCGCGGCACTGCAGGTCAAAAAGCCATTGCGTTCCAGGTAGTGCTCGGCGCCGTGGATTTCGACCGGTGCGCCTTCGAGGATCGCGGTGCCGATCGCATTGGTGCCGCGGAAGGTTTCGTCCCACGATGCGCCCGGCTGGAGTGCGACGCGTTGCGCGCGGCCGACGAAATCGGGGTCGCCGAGGCAGTGCAGGATCATGCCCTTCGTGTCGGCGAGGATGACCATGCTGCCCGAGGCGCGGATCTGTTCGAACACGTGTTCCATGATCCCGCCCGCGTGCTCCAGCAGCCGCGCACTGCGGTCGCGTGCGTCGGAGAGCTGGGCGCGGCCGGCGGGGTCGATCAGGTAGGCATCGAGGTGGTCGAGCCCGCCGGTGCGACAGCGCTGCCAGGAACGCAGCACAGGAGGGGCGAGCCCGGCCTCCGGCGTCTGGCCAAGCTCGAAGAAAAATCGTCGCGCGTCCGAAATGGTGTTCTCGCGGCGATCCCGCAATTGCGGCAATACGGCCATCTTCTCCTCCTCTCCTGCGCGTCACTTTGGGGACTATTTTTTTGTTTGTCCCTTGTGTCAGAAAGTAGCACCTGCACCAGGTCGAAGCAATCGTTCATCCGACCCGGCAACAACAGAGGAGCAATTTTCCTGCCAGCAGCTTTCAGGCGCCTTACCAAGGAAATACGCAGGATTCCGGATCGCTCGGTCGACGTGGCACAGGGCTTGCGAAGGACCGTGCAGATCCGGCACTCCGGGCGTCGTCAATCAGAGATGAGGAATCAGAAGGTGGATAAGTACAACGACAAGGAGACATTGACCCGCAAACTGCGCGCAGCGGCCCTCGCCGCGGGACTCGCGCTCGGAGCGGGACTGGCCCACGCACACGGCGACGTGACGCCGCAGGCGGTGGATGTATCGACGCTGCCCAAGCTCGGCGAGGAATGGCGTGCGGTGAACCCCTACCGCGACAACGCGGAGGCGATCCGCATCGGCGATTCGGCCTTCAACCAGAACTGCGCGCGCTGCCACGGCCTCGGTGCGGTCTCGGGCGGCATCGCGCCGGATCTGCGCAAGCTCGACATCGCGCCCGAAACGGACGAATATTTCCTGCAGCGCATCCGCAATGGCGTGAGCCGCAACGGCGCGGTGTATATGCCGCCGTTCGAGGGCATGCTGTCGCAGGAGGCGATGTGGGCAATCAAGGCCTGGCTGGAGACCGTACGTGAGAAATGAACGACGCGCATTCCTGATCGGCGCGGGCGCCCTGCTGGCAGGCGCCCTGCTCCCGGCCCACGCGGCCGCACAGCCCGAAGTGCAGCAGGCGGGCACCCTGCGGGTGGCCGTGTATGCCGACTACGCGCCCTTCTCGGCACGCGGCAAGGGCATCGACGTGGCCCTCGCGCAGTCCCTGGCCGAGCGCCTGGGGATGCGCGCGGAGATCGTCGAGTTCCCGCCCGACGAGAACATGAGCGACGACCTGCGCAACATGGTGTGGAAAGGGCACTACCTCGGCGGGCGTCCGGCCGACGTGATGCTGCATGTGCCCGTGGATGCGCAGTTCGCGGCACAGAACGACAAGGTGGCGATCTTCGGCCCCTATCACCTCGAGACGATCGCGATCGCGCGCAATCCAGAGCGCGTGCCGTCGGTGTCGGGTTCGGCCGCGGTGGCCTTCGAAGTATTTACACGCGAGAAGATCGGCGTCGAGCTCGACACGCACGCGAGCGACTTCATGTTGCACGTGCTGAATGGCCGGCTGCGCGACAACGTCGTGCATTTCCGCAGCGTTGCCGACGCGGCAGCCGCGATGGCGAAGGGCGAAGTCAGTGCCGTGATGGCCCCGCGCAGCCAGCTGGAAGCGGCGATGAAGGAGCACAGGCAGTTCGCGATCGATGCGCTGACCATGCCCGAGTTGCGTGTGAAAGGCTGGCCGCTCGGCATGGCCGTGAAGGCCGACAGCAAGGAGCTGGCGGCGGCGCTGGCGGCGGCGCTGGCGGACCTGCAACGGTCGGGCGAGCTTGGGCGGATCTTCTCGGCCCACGGGGTCACGCACAGAGTTCCCTGAACGACTTTCGGGGCACTCGGCGCCCTGAAAAATTGCCGGATGTTCAGCAAAACCTATGCACGGTTTTGCTGAACATCCGGCTTGTTTTTGATCTCGTTGTTCCGTTTTGGAGCACCTGCTCCGCATTGAAACAGAGGCGTTTTCCGCGTCGTCGGCGCAATTCCGGCTGGACGGACGAGCGAAGGCCGAGTTTGCCAACTGCTCCGCCGCATGCGCTCCGATCACCCCTGCCATGCGGCGGAAGGCGCTGCGCTTTTCCGCCCTACGGGATCGCTTCCCTCGCCCGCCTCCGTCAAGCCGGTTTGCCGCCCGCCCGCTTCAGCATGCCGCGTTGCGGATCGTAGCCGCGTACCGCGAGCGTGAAGAACACGGCGAGGCAGCCGGCGACGATCGCGAGCGAGGTCGCGGCGAGCTGGCCGTAGAGCGCGAAGCGGATCGCCTCGACCGCGTGCGTAAAGGGGTTCCACTGCGCGACCGCATGTACGATGGCGGCACCGGATTCCTCGAGTTTCCACAGCGGATACAGCGCGGGCGAGACGAAGAACATCGGGAAGATGACGAAATTCATCGTGCCGGCGAAGTTTTCGAGCTGACGCACCTGCACGGACAGCAGCAGCCCTAGCGCACCGAGCATCATGCCCGCGAGGACGATCACGGGCAGCGCGGTGAGCCAGCCCGCCCACGGCACCTCGACGCCGAAGAAAAACGCGATCACGAGGAAGACGTAGGCCTGCAGCACCGACAGCAGGGTGCCCGCGAGAAGCTTGGCGAAGAGGAGGAAGCTGCGCGGCAGCGGCGCAGTCAGCAAGAGTCGCATCATCCCCATCTCGCGGTCGTACACCATCGCCAGCGAAGACTGCATGCCGTTGAAGAGCAGCACCATGCCCAATAGGCCCGGCACGATGTAGACCTGGTACGGGATATAGGTGTCGTAGGGCGGGATGATCGACACGCCGAAGACGTTCTGGAAGCCCGCCGCAAAGACGACGAGCCACAGCAGCGGCCGCACCAGCGCCGAGGCGAAGCGCCCGCCCTGGCGCACGAACTTGGCGATTTCGCGGCCGGTGATCGCCTGCAGCGCGAGCCACGCGTGGGAGAGTCTCATGGGGCGGGGTCCCGATTCAGAACGCGCAGCGGCTATCGCGCTGGTCGAAGCCGAGGGTGTCCAGGTTGTTGGTCGGATGCAGGAAACCCGCGATCGGCGCGCGCTCGATGACCGCGTTGTGGGTCGCGAGCAGCACGGGCTGGCGCAGCTGGTTGTCCCAGGCGCGGAAGCCGAGGCGGTTGCCCTTGAAGCCGTCGAGCGTGATCTCCTCGCTCTTGAGGTATTTCGCGACCGTTCCGAAGGGGCCGTTCTGCGTGCGCACGACCGCCTCGACAACCGCCTTCACCGCCATCCACGCGGCCCAGTCGGGGTCGGCCATCTTGCGGCCGGCGTGTTTCTCGAGGCGACTGTTCAATTGCGGTGCACCGTGGCGCTCCCACGCCCAGGACCACGCGGCCGCGGCGAGGCCTTCGGTGCCGACCACGAGGCGCGGGCGCACCGTGCGGTAGGGAACGCTGCGCGCGAACTCGCCGTCGCTGTCGGCAACGAAGACGACGTCGTGCTCACTGCCGGCCGTGAGCAGCGCGACGTTGCCTTGGTCGCGCTGGCGCGGGTCGTTGGAGAGCACGAAGGGGCGGCGCTCGACGAGTTTCAGGCCGAAGCGTTTGGCGGCGCGGTCGAAGGCTTCCGCCACGAGCTTGTCCTCGGGGCGCGGGCCTTCGAGCATCAGGACGTTGCGCCACTTCTTCGACACCAGGTACTGCGCGAGCGCGTCCATGCGCATCGCGTCGTTGGGCAGCGTGTGCAGCAGGTTCGGCTGGCACTGCGCCTGGCGCAGTGCGTCGTCGGGGGCGGAGACGTTGAAGAGCAGGAGCTCCCTGCCCCGCACGGCTTTGGCGAGCTCGGCGACGACGGCGCCGGGCGCATCGAGGAGGAAGTAGCGCACCCCTTCCTTGTTGAGCTTGTCGATCGCGGCGAGAAGCGCCTTCGCATCGGCGCCGGTGACGCGTTCGAGCGCGAATTCGGCGCCCACCGCCTGGCCGACGAAACGCGCCTCGCGCAGCGCGACCTCCGCGCCGGCGAAGGGCCGACCGAGGGGCTGGGCGAGGCCGCGGAAGAAGAGCTTCGTCTCGTCGTAGCGGGAATCGGTTTCGAGTTCGAGGTGGGCGAGGCGCACGCTGGTCGCCGCGAACGCGGAGGCGGCGACGAGCGCGGCGAGGCTGCCGAGGACGACTCGCAGGAGCAGGTTCGGGCGGGTGCGCATGGGTCGTCCGCCCTCAGTCGTCGATCACGACGGTGTGCGGCACGCGCCCGACCGGCACCGAGCGCAGCACCTTGCGGGTCTTGGTGTCGACGATGGAGATGTCGTCGGACAGGCCGTTGGCGACGAAGAGCAGGCTGCCGTTGCGGTTCAGGCTCGCACCCCAGGCGCGGTTGCCCACGAGCACGTAGTCCTGCACCTTGCGACTGGCGACATCGACGACGGCAATGTGGTTGGCGCGCCCGAGCGTGACGTACGCGGTCTTGCCGTCGCCCGTCATCGCGATGCCGACGGGGGTGACATCGTCGGCGCGGAAGCCCTTGGGCGTGAAGGCGATCGTGGCCTTGACCGCGTTCGTGGCGCCGTCGAGCACCGTGACCTTGCCGCCGAGTTCGGAGGTGACCCACACTTCGGCGCCGTCCGGCGTCATCGCGAAGCGGCGCGGGCGGTTGGCGACGACGACGTTGGCGAGGATCTTGTGGGTCGTGGTGTCGATGACGTGCACCATGTTCGCGACCTCGGAGGTCGCATACACGCGCTTGCCGTCGGGCGACAGGCGCACCCCTTCGGGCTCCTCGCCGACCTCGATACGCGCGACCGACTTCTTCGTCGCGACATCGATCACGGACACCTGCGCGCCCTCCTCGTTCGAGACGTAGAGGCGCTTGCCGTCGGGCGAGAGGTCGAACATCTCCGGATCCTCGCCGACGGGGATGCTGTGGCTCACCTTGAGCTGGGCGATGTCGATGACGTCGACGCGGTTGGCCTTGCTCGCGACCACATAGATCTGGCTGCCGTCGGGCGACAG
Organism: Azoarcus sp. CIB; assembly: GCF_001190925.1. NCBI lineage: Bacteria > Pseudomonadati > Pseudomonadota > Betaproteobacteria > Rhodocyclales > Zoogloeaceae > Azoarcus > Azoarcus sp. CIB. The sequence continues at coordinate 1,228,310 of NZ_CP011072.1, read as the reverse complement.
GCGCATGTCGCGCGGGCGCTGGCCGGTGGCGATGGTCTTCACGACCTGCCAGGTCTTGCTGTCGAGCACGGTCACGGCATGGTCGTTCTCGCTGCTGACGAACACGTAGCCGGTGCCCTTGGCGGTGGCGGCGCCGGCAGCGAGCGCGAGGACGCCGGCGGCGATGAGTCGGGTGCGGGGAATCAAGCGGGTCTCCTCTCGGGGTCGGATTTCCAGGACGGTTTTTTTGGTTTGTAGGCGTTCAGTCGCTGCGCTCGCTGCCGCCGCCGGTCATCTGCAGGAAGGCGTCGGCGAGGGTGGCCGTGCCGGCCTGCGCGGCGAGTGCCTGCGGGGCGCCCTCGGCGAGGATCTGGCCGCGGTGCAGCACGATGACGCGGTCGGCGGCCTCTGCCTCATCGACAAGGTGGGTCGCCCAAAGCACGCCGACACCGCGCGCACGCAGCGCCAGCACCTCGTCGAGGAGCTGGCGGCGCGAGGCCGGGTCGAGGCCGACGGTTGCCTCGTCCATCAGCAGCACGGCCGGCTCGTGCACCAGCGCACGCGCAAGCTCGACCTTGCGGCGGTTGCCACCGGAGAGCTCCCGCACGGGGTCGTTCGCGCGTTCGGTGAGGCCGAGGCGGCCCAGCGCGTCGGCGACGCGTTCGCGTGCGTGTCGCCCACCCAAGCCGTGCAGCGCGGCGTGGAATTTCAGGTTCGCGGCGACGCCCAGATCGAGGTCGAGCGTGCTCTGCTGAAACACGACGCCCAGGTGCGCGAGCGCCGCGACCGCGTCGTGGCGGATGTCGTGGCCGCACACTTCGATACGACCGGCGTCGGCGTTGAACAGGCCGGTGAGGAGCTGGAACAGGGTGCTCTTGCCCGCGCCGTTGGGCCCCAGCAGCGCGACGAACTCGCCGCGGCCGACGGCGAGGCTCACGCCGCACAATGCCTCGCGCGCGCCGTAGGACTTGCGCACGTCGGCCAGCTTCAGGAGGGCGCCCCCCTCCTGCGCCGTGGATGCGGATTGCGGCCCTTCGCTGCCGATACTCATACGATCATTCATCCGTGGTCCCGTCCGGGCTGGTCGCGAGTCCGGCAAGCAGTTCGGGGTGCTGCGCGAGAAGCTCCGCCTGGAGCGTCTGCACCGCCGCATCGTCGGGCAGACGCGGCCGTGGCAGCACGATGGGGAGTTCGAGCACGACCCGCCCTGGGGCGGGCGAGAGAAAGCAGATGCGGTCGGCGAGCGCCAGCGCCTCGCGCAGATCGTGGGTGACGAAGAGCACCGTCGCCCGGGAGCGCTGCCACAGTTCCACCAGCATCGCGCGCAGGCGGTTGGCGGTGGGCACGTCGAGCGACACGAAAGGCTCATCCATCAGCAGCAGCTTCGGCTCGATCACGAAGGCACGCGCGAGCGCTACGCGGCGCTGCATGCCGCCGGACAGGCGGCCCGGAAAGGCGTCGAGCACGTCACCGAGGCCCATCGCGGCGAGGAGTTCGCATGCGCGCAGTCTGGCCGCGGGCGAAGCCCCGGTGACGAGGAGCACGTTGTCCAGCACCGTGAGCCAGGGCATCAGGCGCGGCTCCTGGAACATGAAGCCGATGTCGTGCGCGGCATCCGCGCCGGCGAGCCGCACGCGGCCATCGACGTCGCGGTCGAGCCCGCCGACGACGTTGAGCAGCGTGCTCTTGCCGCAGCCCGAGGGGCCGACGACGCACACGAACTCCCCCGGCGCGGCCGCGAGGTGCAGGCCCGCGAGCGCGACGTGGGGCGCCCCGCCGCGGTCGGGGTAGGCCTTGCGGTCGATGGCGATGTCGAGCATTCAGGACCTCCAGCGCGTCAGGCGCCGCTCCAGTGGGCGCAGGCCCGCCGCCTCGACGACGAGCACGATCGCGGCGAACACCAGCGTGTAGGCAAGGATGCCCGTGATATCGAAGAGCTGGAAGAACATGTTGAGCTGGAAGCCGATGCCGTTGCTGCGCCCGAGCAGTTCCACGACGAGCACGATCTTCCAGATCAGCGACAGGCCCGAGCGCGCCGAGGCCATCAGGTAGGGCACGAGCTGGGGCAGGTAGACGTGGGTGAAGGTGCGCACGCGCGGCAGCCGGTAGGCACGCGCGACCTGCATCAGGCGGGCGTCCACCGCGCGCGCACCCTCGCGCACGGTGACGACGACGGTGGGGATCTTGTTCACGGCGACGGCGACGATCGCCGCGGCGTCGTTGAGGCCGAACCACACGTAGCACAGGATGATGGTGACGAGCGCGGGGATGTTGAGTCCGAGCACGAGCCAGCCGTCGAGCAGCAGGTCGAGCCGGCGCCAGCGTCCCATCGCGATGCCGATGGCCGCGCCGATCGCCATCGCGAGGAGGAAGGCAACCGTGACGCGCGCGAGCGTGATGGCCAGATGCGAGGGCAAGGCGAGCGATCTCGTCTCGGCGACGATGCGCGCGAAGACCGTCGCCGGGGGCGGCAGCGTCGGGCTCTGCAGCAGCGCGGCGGCGATCTGCCACAGCAGGAGGAAGGCGACGAGCGAGGCCGCGCGCAGCCAGCCCTCGCCCAGCGGCCGGATGCGCTTCATCGCTGGCCGGGCGCTCATGGCCGGCGCGGGCCAGGACGCGGAGTCATCGGTGCCTGCCTTCATCAGCGGGCCCCACCCGCACGCCAGAAGGTGCCCGCGGGCAGGGTCGTGGCGCTGCCGACGAGTTCGGCGCCGCCCTCCTCGGCGAGGATCGAGAACACGCGCCGCGCGGTGCGTTCGGCCTGCGCGATGTCCTCGCCGGGAATGCCGGCACGGAACCCGTCGCGCAGCGCCGCGAGCGTCGCGTCGTCCTCGGCGCGCGTGAGCGGACGCAACTCCTCCCACACCGCGTCGGACTCGCGCATGTGCCGCCGCGCCTGGGCGCCGGCGCGCAGGAAGCCCTCGAAGGCCGCACGGTTCTTCGCCGCCCACTCCTCGCGGAACACCCAGCCGATCATCGGCAGCTCGCCGTCGACGCCGAGCCCCTTCAGGATGTCGTCCAGCGTGAGCAGCTCGCGCATGCCGGCGGCCTTGAGGCGCGCGGAGAAGTGCCAGAAGTTCATCACCGCGGGCAGTTCGCCCTTCAGCATCAAGGCGTTGAGGAGCGGCGGCGCGCCGAAATCGGGCTTCAGGAAGGTCGCTGCGTCCTCGCCGACCGTCCTGCGCGACCACGCCCGCAGCAGCAGCCAGCTCTTGTCCAGCGCGCCGCCGGCGACTCCCAGACGCTGCCCGCGCAGGTCGGCGAGCGAGCGCACGTTCGCATCGGGTCGCACCATGATGCCGCCCACCGCGCGCGAGTACGGCACGAAGGCGAAATCCCGCCCTTCGGCGCGCTGACGTGCGACCCAGATCCAGTCATTGACGATGACGTCGACCGCCCCGCCCTGCAGCGCGACGTTGGCGGCGTCCTTCTGCGCGAGCGGCACGACCTCGATCCGCACCCCCTCGCGTTCGGCGTAGCCCATGCGCTTCATCACCTCGAGCTCCCAGCTCACGGTGCCGTACTGCAGCACGCCGATGCGGATCGGCGCAGGCTCGGCGGCGCGCACCGGTGCAATCAGGCAGGCAAGGAGCGCAGCCGCGGCAAGGCACGCACGCGCAAAGGGTCGCAGCATTGATGTGTCTCCATCGTTCTTGTGTCAGCGCCCGCCGGATCGAGCCGGGGACGGTCGTGTTTCCAATGCAGGATTCGATCCAGCCGGTGAAGGCTCCGCCAATCCGTCGCCTGCGGAATCGGGTGTTCCACCACGGAACAGGTGCTCCATTTCGGAACACATGCCGACATAACGGCACATCGCGGGCACGTCGGGCAGATCGGAAATCCGCTTCAAGCATAGTGCACGATTAGCCCTCGTTCGCGAGAAGCGCGCTCGCCCCTTGCCGCAGCGATGCACCAAAAAAAAAACGGGCGGCCGAAGCCGCCCGTGAAGCTCTTCCGCTGTGGGCGGACGAGAGGGAGAGAAGAAACGCGAGCGCTCAGAAAAACCCGAGCGCGTTGGGGCTGTAGCTCACCAGCAGGTTCTTGGTCTGCTGGTAGTGGTCGAGCATCATCTTGTGCGTCTCGCGGCCGATGCCCGACTCCTTGTAGCCGCCGAAGGTGGCGTGGGCCGGGTAGGCGTGGTAGCAGTTCGTCCATACGCGGCCGGCCTTGATGGCGCGGCCCATGCGGTAGGCCGTGCTGCCATCGCGCGACCACACCCCGGCACCGAGGCCGTACGGGGTGTCGTTGGCGATCTCGAGCGCTTCCGCTTCGTCCTTGAAGGTCGTCACGGCCAGCACCGGCCCGAAGATCTCTTCCTGGAAGATGCGCATCTTGTTGTGGCCCTTGAACAGCGTCGGCTGGATGTAGTAACCCTCGGCCAGTTCGCCACCGAGACGGGCGCGGTCGCCGCCGATCAGCAGTTCGGCGCCTTCCTGCTTACCCACGTCGAGGTAGGACAGGATCTTGTTCATCTGATCGGTCGAGGCCTGCGCGCCCATCATCGATGCGGTATCGAGCGGGCTGCCCTGCTTGATCGCCTTGACGCGAGCCAGCACGCGCTCCATGAACTTGTCGTAGATCGACTCCTGGATCAGCGCGCGCGACGGGCAGGTGCACACTTCGCCCTGGTTGAAGGCGAACAGCACCATGCCTTCGACCGCCTTGTCGAAGAGGGCGTCGTCGGCAGCGGCGATGTCCTCGAAGAAGATGTTGGGCGACTTGCCGCCGAGTTCCAGCGTCGCCGGGATGAGGTTCGTCGCCGCGGCCTGGGCGATGACGCGGCCGGTGGCGGTGGAACCGGTGAAGGCGATCTTGGCGATGCGCTTGCTGGTCGCCAGCGGCATGCCGGCTTCGCGACCGAAACCATTGACGACGTTGAGCACGCCCGGGGGCAGCAGGTCGGCGATCAGTTCGACCAGCACCAGGATGCTGACCGGGGTCGATTCGGCGGGCTTCAGCACCACGCAGTTGCCGGCGCCGATAGCCGGGGCGAGCTTCCATGCCGCCATCAGGATCGGGAAGTTCCACGGGATGATCTGGCCGACGACGCCGAGCGGCTCGTGGAAGTGATAGGCGACAGTGTGTTCGTCGATCTCGCTGATGCCGCCTTCCTGCGCGCGCAGGCAGCCGGCGAAGTAGCGGAAATGGTCGATCGTCAGCGGGATGTCGGCGTTCAGGGTTTCGCGGATCGCCTTGCCGTTGTCGACCGTCTCGGCGTAGGCCAGCATTTCGAGGTTGGCTTCCAGCCGGTCGGCGATCTTGAGCAGGATGTTGGCGCGATCGGCAGCCGAGGTGCGGCCCCACTTGTCGGCTGCGGCATGGGCAGCATCGAGGGCGAGATTGATGTCTTCCTCGGTCGAGCGGGCGACCTGGCAGAACGGCCTGCCGGAGATCGGCGTGATGTTCTCGAAATAATGGCCGCGCACCGGCGCCACCCACTTGCCACCGATGAAGTTGTCGTAGCGGCTCTTGAACTGGACCTTGGCGCCTGCCTGGCCGGGCATCTCGTAGATCATTGAACTTGTCTCCAGAAGCTGTGTTGATTGGTCGAAACGCTGTCTCGCGTCGCCATCCCTTCCGCAGGGCGCGTGCCAGCAAGCGCCGCCACCTTCTCCAGAGACATCTTTCAACGCTCAAACAAATACTTGCACCACGATCCGGCATATCTCGGCACCGAGTGCCCCGCCGCCCTGCCCTGCTCCCGCCTGCTCAACAAGGCAACACCTGTTCCGATGCGTGACAACGGCGCCGCACCACGCACGCCCCGCTGCCGCAAAAACCCCTTTACTCGCGCGGCTCGACGCCGACGGAATGATTCATGCTTCATCGCTCCCCATGATGGAAGCTTCACCCCCCAGATCCCGACCGGAACCGCTCATCGCATCGTGGCAGCGCAGCCGCGAGCACGGCCTGCGTCCGGACGAACCGCTCAACGACACGGCGCTCGCGCCGGGCGAACTCACGGACCGCATCGCGGCAAACAACCGGCTGCTCGCGTTTTCGCGCCCGATGATCGAAGGCCTGTATCGCCAGATCGGCAGCCCCTCATCCACGGTGCTGCTGGCCGACCGCCAGGGCATGATCCTCAGCGCGCTGGGCCACACCGACTTCCTCGACCGCGCCAGCCGCGTCGCCCTGCGGCCCGGCGTCGACTGGAGCGAGGCCACGATGGGCACCAACGCGATCGGCACGGCGCTGCACTCCGGGACGGTCGTCACGGTGCACGGCGATCAGCACTACCTCGCACGCAACCGCATCTTCACCTGCGTCGCCACACCCATCCTCGCACCCACCGGCGGCATGCTCGGCATCCTCGACGTGTCGTCGGATGCGCGCGAAAACCTCACGCACGCCGAAGCGCTGCTGCGCACAACGGCCGAACTGATCGAGCACCGCCTGCTGGAAACGCTGGACGACGGCTTCCTCACGCTGCACTTCCACACGCGCCGCGATGCGCTCGCCGACCCGCTGCATGCGCTCGTCGTGTTCGACGAAGGCGGCCGCCTCGTCGCGAGCAATCGCAAAGCGCGCGGAATGCTCGGTCTGGACGCGTCACATCCCGCAACGACCTATGAAGCCTGCTTCGCGACGCCCTGGAGCAGCCTGGTCGGCTGGGCAGCGCAGGCGCCCGACGCGCCCTTTCCGCTCTACGACCTGAAAGGCCGCACGCTCATCGCCCGCGCCAACCTGCGTTCGCGACGCCACGTCGACACGGGACCGCGCAGCGCAACTACCCGCCACGACGACTCCCGTCTGGGCGCGATCGGCCGCGGCGACGGGCGCATCGCGCGCATTGTCGGCACGCTGCGCAACTGCGCCGCGGAAGCCACCCCGCTGCTGATCGAAGGCGAGATGGGGACCGGCAAGGCGCATCTCGTGCGGGCGTTCCACGAAGACCACAAACCGACCGCGGACGCGCCGCTGATCGGCATCGACTGTGCGGCCCTGCCCGCTGGCGAAGCCGCGGAGGCGGAACTGGACCGCGCCTGGGTGCAGGCGGCCAACGGCATCCTCTTCCTCGTGGAGATCGACGCACTACCCACAACGCTGCAGGCGCGACTCTTCGACGCCCACGACGGCAGCCGCGCCCGCGTGATCGGTGCGGCACGGCGGCCGCTCGCCGAACTGCGTCGCGAGGGGCGACTCGACCTGCGCAATTTCGAGGCGGCCAGCGGCCGGATCATCAGCCTGCCGCCGCTGCGCGAGCGCGACGATTTCGACGAGCTCGTGCGCCATTTCGTGCGCGAGGCCGCCGCCGGGAGACCGGTCTACGTGTGCCCCGACGCGCTTGCGCTGCTGCACCGCCACCGCTGGCCGGGCAACCTGCGCGAGCTGCGCAACCAACTGCGCCTCATGCTCGCGCTGATGGGGGACGAGGCCAGCCAGCTGTGCCCCGAGGACATCCCGCCGGAGCTGTTCGAGAACGCCGCCTGAGCGGCAGCGGCGTCACGCCGGCTGCGCCGCCTCGTTGCGCGCGCGGACGAGCGGCAGCAACTGGATCGCCATCACGCACGCGAAGATCAGCCCGCCGCCCAGCAGCTGCATCGGCGTGAGCACCTCGCCGACGAAAATGCGTGCCGCAATCGCCGCAAACAGCGTCTCGCAACTGAGCAGGATCGCCGCGTCGGCCGCCAGCGTGTGGCGCTGCGCGACCACCTGCAGCGTGAAGCCCAGCCCCACCGAAAGGATGCCGGCGTAGGCGATCGACGGCAGCGCGCGCTCCAGCGCATCGACACTGACGACCTCCAGGGAGAACCCGCAAGCCATCCCCAGCGCGCCGCACATCAGGAATTGCAGGCATGCGATCGTGATCGGGGCGCCGTGGCGTGCCGCGACCCGCCCGACCATCATCACGTGCGCGGCCCAGAACAGCGCGCTCGCCATCACCCACAGATCCCCCGTCGACAGCGCCGAGAGGCTGCCGCCGCCGAGCAGAAACGTGCCGCCGAGGCAGCCGGCACTCGCCGGCCACACCGACCAGTGCAGGCGTTCGCGCAACAGCAGCGCGCTCGCAACGGGCACCAGCGGCACGTACAGCGCGGTGAGGAAGCCGGCGTTGCTCACGGTGGTGCCGGCGATGCCGATCTGCTGGAATGCCGCGCCGAGAAACAACACGACGCCCAGCAGCAGCCCGCCTGCCAGGTCGCGACCATCCAGCCACACGCCACGCCGCCCAAGCCGGCGCAGCTCGCGCGCCACCAGCGGCAGGATCACCACGGCGCCGAACAGGAAGCGCACGCCGGTGAAGGTGAACGGACCGACATCACGCATACCCGCCTGCTGGGCGACGAAGGCCGTCCCCCAGATCAGTGCCGCAACCAACAGGAGGCCATTGGCCTGCGCGCGCTTCATTCACCGACTCCCTATGCAATCTACTTCGACATCGCTATCCATTCGGCCGGCATCCGGGCGGATCCCGGCGCGCAAAAGCTCGACGAACGCCGCCCCGCGCGCCGACAATGCACCCGGGCGGGGATACCGCCTCGGACCAGCCGAGGCGCCTTTATACCCGAGCCGGGGGCGTCGCTGGAGGGGGTACACGCCGGATTTTGCGCAGAACGCTATTCAACTCTGTCATTTCGTCAGAGCCGTGGCATTTCGATACGAAATTAACCATTCTGTTTGAGCGACGCTTCCTTCAAAGTTCGGCCCTGCGAAACGACACCAATCCGGTGCCCGGACGCTACCCGCCCCGCACGACGAACCACACCACGTCGTGCGGGTCGAACCGAATCTTCGCACCGCGGACTGCGGCGCCCGCACTGGGGTAAACCGACACCATGACGATTCTGAACGTTAGCCTGATTGGCGTTCCCACCGACGCCGGGGCCGGCACGCGCGGCGCCAGCATGGGCCCCGAGGCCCTGCGCGTCGCCGACATCCACGCGGCGATCGCGGCCTTCGGCGCCGACGTGCGCGATTGCGGCAACCTCGTGGGGCCCGCGAATCCCAACCTGCCTGCAGTCGACGGCTTCCGTCACCTGCAGGAGGTCGCACAGTGGAACGAGATCCTGCACGAGGCCGTGTATGCCGAACTGCGTGCCGGCCGGCTGCCGGTGATGATGGGCGGCGACCACTGCCTCGCGATCGGCTCGATCAGCGCCGTCGCGCGCCATTGCCGCACGGTCGGCAAGAAGCTGCGCGTGCTGTGGTTCGATGCGCACGCCGATCTCAACACCGCGACGATGACGCCCTCCGGCAACATCCACGGCATGCCCGTCGCCTGCCTGTGCGGCCACGGCCCGGAAGTGCTGACGCGCATCGGCGGCCACATCCCGGCGATGCTCCCGGCCGAGATCCGCCAGATCGGCATCCGCAGCGTCGACGAGGGCGAAAAGCGCTTCCTGTGCGAACTCGGCGTCGAAGTCTTCGACATGCGCTACATCGACGAAGTCGGCATGCGCGCGGTGATGGAACAAGCGCTCGCCGGCGTGGACGAGAACACGCACCTGCACGTCAGCCTGGATGTCGACTGGCTCGATCCGACGATCGCACCGGGCGTCGGCACCACCGTGCGCGGCGGCCCGACCTACCGCGAGGCCGAGCTGTGCATGGAGATGATCGCCGACACCGAGCAGTTCGCCTCGCTCGACATCGTCGAACTCAACCCCGCGCTCGACCACCGCAACATGACCGCCGAACTGGCCGTCGATCTCGTCGAGAGCCTGTTCGGCAAGAGCACGCTGATGCGCATGCACCGGCAGACGCGCGGCAACCGCTGAACCGGCGCCAAGCTCCGGCGCGCGGCCGGGCTCAGAAGTCGAGCCGCAGCGACACCCAGTGGCGACGGCCGACGACCCGGTCGGCCGGGCTGCCGTTGGACTTGAACTCGCCGTGGTCGCCGTCGAGCGACTGCACCGTGTAAGCCAGTTCGCCGCCCTGCCCCGCGATGCGGAACGGGTAGCCCAGGCGCGCGTCGGTGCGCACATAGCTGCCGACCGAGGTGTTGCGCGTCCATCGCATCGGATCGACCCAGTAACGCGCGACCGAACCTTCCAGGCCGTACGGCAGCTTCTGCATCCACAACAGCGAAGACGCCCGCCGCGGCGCGGATTCCTCGGCGAACGCATCGACCAGCTCCTTGCGGCCGCGACGGGTCACGAGGTTGCTCGTTGGCGTGAGCGCACCACCCGAGTATTCGCTGTCGATGCGGATGAAGCTCTGCGAAACCATCAGGCGCGTCGCGTCGAGCGGCTGCCACTTCCACTGGTATTCGACGCCGTCGATGCGGATGTCCTGGATCGGCATCACCTGATCGCCCAGGCGGTCGCGCACGTTGGGGTCGATCAGGAACAAGCGGTCGCCCACGCGCTCGCGGAAGCGCCTGACGTCCAGGCTCATGCGCCAGTCCTTCCAGTCGCCGAGGTAACCGACCTCCCAGCTGTCCAGGCTCTCAGCGGGAAGATTGCGCGTTCCCGTGAACACGGCGCGCGTGGTGCTGCTGCGCAAGTTCGCGCGGTAGTCCAGGATGCTGGCCGTGCGCCACGCCCGTGTATAGCCGGCGCGGACGGTATTCTCGGCGTTCAGGTGAAAGCTGCCGCTCGCGCGCGACGACACGTTGTTGCCGGCAATCGAGTCGTATTCGGAGGAGAAACCGAGGTTGCCGGTAAACCATGCCACCGGCGCCCATTCCGCATTCGCGAAGGCACGGCTGACGTCGCGCGACACCTTGTTCTGCCCGTACAGCATGCTCTTCGAGCGCAGCGTGTCCTGACGCCAGCTCGCACCCCACACGAGCCGCGTCTTGTCGAAGGGCGAGAAGGTGTGCTGCGCCTCGACCTCGCTGCGGTGACCTCTGTCGCCCGACTCGTCGACGTGTGCGAAATCCGCCGGTAGCCCCGGAGCAACGTAGTCGTCGCTCGCCTCGTCGGCCGAGTAGGCATAGCGCAGCGAGAAATCGGAGCTCTCGGACAGGGTTCGCAGCCAGCGAAGCTGCAGCCAGTTGCTCGACTGATCGAAATCGCGGATCGGATTCTCCGGATCGCTGCGGAACAGCTCGCCGTTGCGGCTCACGAAGTCCTTGTCCAGGCGCCCGACGGTCATCACACCCTCGATCCGGCCCGCGTGCAGGTCGAGTTCGTCGCGCACGCCGAGACGCCAGGTCGCGCGCAGGTCCAGCAGACGCGAGCGGAAGCTGTCGATCCAGTCGTACTGGTCCTCCAGCCCGTCGTCGTCGAGCTGCTGGTAGGTCAGGCGAAGCTCGCCGTCCTCGCCCAGCCGCACGCCGCCGCGCAGCGTGTAGTCGCGCACGCCCTGGCTGCCGTGGTGAGCCGACACCGACACGCCGCGCACCAACGCGGGATCGACGGTGACGATGTTGATCACGCCGAGGAACGCGTTCGTGCCGTAGGACGTGGTGTTCGACCCGCGCACCACCTCGATGCGCTCGATGTCCTCGAGCGCGACCGGCATCAGCGCCCAGTTGACGCCGCTGCGGAAGAGCGGCGAATGCAGCGAGCGGCCATCGACCAGCACCTGCACCCGCGGCGAGAAGTCCTCGTCGGTAATGCCGTGATAGGTCACCCGCGCCGGATCGGTGTTGTGGGGAAAGGTCTGGAAGCCCGGCACGAGGCGGAATACGTCATTGAGCGCACGCACGCCCGCGGCCTTGATCGTCTCGCGGTCGATCACCGTGACCGCGGTCGGCGCATCCACCTGCCGCTGCGGCAAGCGGCTCACGCTCGCCACCACGGGCAATTCGCTGAAGAAGAGATTATCGTCCGCCGCCGCCGGCGCACCGACAAGCGCTACCGCCACAGCCACAGCCAGGACAGACGCCCCGCCGCTGTTGATTTTTCTTGTATTCACCTGCACACGACTCCCGCGGCCGTGACTCAAAGTGCATGAGTATCGAAGGAGCCGCTGCAGTGCGTCAATCTCGACACGCGGATGCAGCCTGCCAGCGACAGCGACTCGACGATTCTCAGGACATCCTGCCAAAGCATGCCGCCTTGCCCCTTGTGACCTTACAATGCGCGCCGCTACACCCAAAACAACAACACAGGATATAGCGCATGCATTCGCGCAAGGCTTTGCCGACCCTCACGGTCGGCGCGATCGGCGTGGTGTTCGGCGACATCGGCACGAGTCCGCTCTACGCCCTGAAGGAAATCTTCAACGGCCACCATCCCATCCCGGTCACCCCGGAGAACATCCTCGGCATCCTGTCGATGGTGTTCTGGTCGATCATGGTGCTGGTGACGCTCAAGTACGTGCTGATCATCATGCGGGCGGACAACCGCGGCGAAGGCGGATCGCTGGCGCTGCTCGCGCTGATCGTCGACAAGGCGAAGAGCCGGCGGCTCACCTGGGCCGTGTCGATGCTGGGGGTGTTCGCGGCGGCGCTGTTCTACGGCGACAGCATGATCACGCCGGCCATCTCGGTGCTGTCGGCCGTCGAGGGCCTGGGCATCGTCGCGCCGGGGCTGCAATCCTTCGTCGTACCCATCACGGTAGTGATCCTCACGGCGCTGTTCATGATCCAGCGCCGCGGCACCGGCGCCGTCGGCCTGTTCTTCGGCCCGGTCATGGTGGGCTGGTTCGCCGTGCTGGCCGTACTGGGCTTCAACGAAATCGTCCGCCATCCGGAAGTGCTCGCAGCACTGAACCCGATGTACGCGCTCGGCTTCATCGGCAACCACACCGCCCTCGCGTTCCTCGCCCTCGGCGCGGTCGTGCTCGCGGTGACCGGCGGCGAGGCGCTCTACACCGATATGGGTCATTTCGGCCCCTTTCCGATCCGCCTCGCATGGTTCGCCTTCGTGATGCCGGCCCTGGTAGTCAACTACTTCGGCCAGGGCGCCCTGCTGCTGAACGAGCCCGCCGCCATCGAGAGCCCCTTCTTCCACCTCGGGCCGACGTGGGCCATGATTCCCATGCTGATCCTCGCCACGCTCGCCACGGTGATCGCGTCGCAGGCGGTCATCTCGGGCGCCTTCTCGGTGGCGCGCCAGGCCGTCCAGATGGGCCTGCTGCCGCGCATGCTGATCGTGCACACCTCCGGCCAGGAAGAGGGCCAGATCTACGTACCCTTCACCAACTGGACGCTCTACCTCGCCGTGATCGCGCTTGTCGTGGGCTTCCAGAGCTCTTCCAACCTCGCCGCGGCGTACGGCATCGCGGTCACCGGCACGATGATGATCGACACCGTGCTCATCGCCTTCGTGATGGTCCTGCTATGGAAGTGGAACCGGCTGCTCGTCGTCCTCGTCGCCGGCTCGCTGCTGGCTGTCGACATCGCCTTCTTCGCCGCCAACGCGATCAAGATCCCGCAGGGCGGATGGTTCCCGATCGCGATGGGGCTCGTGTCCTTCACGGTGCTGACGACCTGGCGCCGCGGACGCGGCATCGTGCAGGAGGAGATCGCCAAGCAAGGCCTGTCGATGAACGATTTCATGGCCATGATCGGCAGCGTGCACCGCGTGCATGGCACCGCCGTGTTCATGACCAGTTCGAAGGACGGCGTACCCGCCGCGCTGCTGCACAACCTCAAGCACAACCAGGTGCTGCACGAACGCGTCGTGCTGGTCACGGTGCAGACCGCCGACACCCCCTACGTCAGCGAGCTAGACCGCATCTACCTGCACCACCTGAAACAAGGCTTCATCCGCGTGATCCTGCGCTACGGCTTCATGGAAGACCCGGACATCCCGAGCGCGCTGGACCACTGCAGCCGCTTCGGCGAACCCTTCGACATGATGGAGACGACCTTCTACCTGTCGCGCGAAACGGTGATCCCGCGCCTGAGCCGCAGCCGCATCGCGCCGTGGCGCGCGCGCCTGTTCGCGTTCATGACGAAGAATGCGACCAGCGCGACGGACTTCTTCCGCATTCCGAACAATCGCGTCGTGGAGCTCGGCACGCAGCTCGTGATCTAGCGTCTACGGATGCACAAATGAAAGGACCGGATGCCATCGCACCCGGTCCTTTCAGGTCACAGCCGCGCGCGCGCCGTCACTTCTTCTTCGCCGCCGCGACCTCCTTGTTCATCGCATCGATGATCGGCTTGAACGGCCCGTACTTGTGCTGCTCGGGGGTGAAGCCTTCGCGGTACGGCGGAAAGTGCGCATCGACGACCTTGTTGATGCGCGCCGGGAAATCCGCCTCGAGCCCCGCCTTCTTCGGGCGCGGCTGGCTGTTGATGAAGGCTGCCACGTCGAACGCCTGCTCATCGGTGAGGACCGGAGCTTCCGCGGTCACGCCCTTGGGCATGTTGTTGCGGATGAAGCGCGCCGCCATGATCACGCGGTTCATGCCGGCGCCGTCGTTGTAGCTGTCCGCCCCCCACAGCGGCGGATTCACGTAGCCTTGCGCATCGCCGGCCTGTCCCACGCGCACGCCTTGGCCTTCCGGGCCGTGGCAGGCGACGCAGAACTGGTCATAAACCTGCTTGCCCTGCACCGGGTCGGCCGGACGATCCGGGAACTTTCCCGGCTTCGGCAGCCCGAGGCCGGCCACGTTCGCGCCGACCGGCACATTCGTCGACATGAAGCGCATGTAGCTCGTCATCGCCTTCATCTCGACGCTGTCGAGCGGCAACCGGCGCCCGTTCATCGAGCGCTCCATGCAGCCGTTGATGCGTTCCTCGATCGTCTGCACCGAGTCCTCGCGCGCCTTGTAGGAGGGGTAGCCGACGTAGGTGCCGACGAAACCGTTGCCGTCCTTCTTCGTGCCGCCGTCGAGGTGACAGGTCGTGCAGGCGAGATTGTTGCCGGCGAAGCGCTTGGCGGGATCGGCGACCTCCGGCCCGATGAACTGGTGGGTCTTCAGAACGAGGTCGCGGCCCATGCGCACCATCTGCCCGTACTTGTCGTTCGGCAGCTTGTCGACGTCCGGCACCACCCACGGATAGACCGCCGGCACGGCAGGCGCGGCCGCTGCGGGCGCCGGAGCGGCGGGAACCGGCTGGGCCGGTTCGGCTGCGATCGAAGATCCTGCGGCTACGGCCAAAGCCACCACCGCTACATTCAGTTTCGCACTCATCGTTGCCTCCGTCCTGATTGGTCATCCAGGAGGGAACCGTCGTTTCCGGATCCCGCTTCCCTGGTTTGCACAATAGATGGATGGCATGTGCGCAGGAATTGGTATGAGCGTCTGTTTCGCTAGATCAATATCCCTATGGATGAACATCATCGGAAAGGCTACAGAACCGGTCTCGCACCGTGACGACAGCTCCGTCCGCCGACACACTGGTGTCATGTGTGGATCGGGGCGGCGCGCGGGATGTACCCGAGGCGCGGGCGTCGAGTTCGCCTGTACCGATCGGGCCGGGGCATTTGAATCGAGCCTCCAGCCGCGCGACAATGTGTTTCAAGGCTGCGATGCGGGTGAATGCCGATGGACAAACCGGATCACGACCGACTGGACCGGCTCGTCGCCGACCCCGCCCCCGCCGCGCCGCTTGCCAGAGTGATGCTGCGGCTGACTATCGCCTTCATCCTCATGCTCGCGGGGGTCACCATGTTCCAGGACCAGTCGCTCTACTACCCTGACAAGGCGCCGCTGGAGGCGCTGGTCTCGGGGCCGCTGCGTGCATGGCCGACGCCGGATGACTTCCGCGGGCTCGTCGCCGAACCGGCCGGCCCCGTGCGCGGCACCGCGGTCGTCTTCCACGGCAACGCGGGCCACGCCGGCCACCGCGGGTATTACGCCGCGGCGCTCACACGACTCGGCCTGCGCGTGATCCTCGCGGAATATCCCGGCTACGGCCCGCGCGACGGCAAGCCCGGCGAACGAGCACTGGTCGATGACGCCGACGCGACCGTGGCGCTGGCCCATCGCCTGTACGGGGCGCCGCTGCTCCTTGTCGGGGAATCGCTCGGCGCCGGCGTCGTCGCGGCGGTCGCCGAGCGCCAGCGCGACAGGCTCGCGGGCCTGCTGCTCGTCACGCCGTGGGACAGGCTCGAAAACGTCGCCGCCTTCCACTTTCCGTGGCTGCCCGTGCGATGGCTGCTGCATGACCGCTACGACAGCGCCGCGCACCTCACATCATTCGACCGCCCGGTGCTGGTAGTCGTCGCGGAACGGGACAGCATCGTGCCCGCGCGCTTCGGCGCTGCGCTGTACGAGGGCCTGACGGGCCCGAAACGCCAGATCGTCGTGCCGGCGGCCGACCACAACGACTGGGTCGAGCGCGTCGACGATCGCTGGTGGAATGCAGTCGTGGCGTTTCTGCTCGGGGAGGATCGCTGACCCCGTTGCCGGATCATCCGCCGTGCAGCGCCAGGAGGCGCCGCGCACAGGCAGGGTGACCGACGACGGCTCGCGGCTCCCGGCCCCGCAGCGGAGGGCGGGTCAATCCGCCTGCGATCGCTTGCGAAAGTGATCGGCGGCCATCCCGGCCGCAGCCTCCCAGAGCGCCGGCGCGCCGCCCTGGATCGGTGGTCGGCAACGCGCCTCGACCTGATCGAGGGTGACCTCGCATTCGACCCAGGTGCCGCCGTCGGTCGCGGCGTTGTGCAGCATCGGCTGGAAGCGGTCGAGCGCCTTGGCGAATCTCGCGTCGTCGCTCGCGGCGGCCTCGAATTCGAACCACAGCTCGCGGAATTCGGCGGCCTGCGCCTCGGGCAACAGGCCGAAGATGCGCTCAGCCGCCAGGCGCTCGCGTTCGGCCTGTCCGGCGTGCGTCGATGGCACATGGAATGGCACGTCGCCCGCGTCGATCTCGACGATGTCGTGGATCAGCAGCATCTTGACGACGCGCAGCACATCGACCGCGCCGGCGGCGTGCTGCGCCAGCACAAGCGCATAGAGCGCGAGGTGCCAGGAATGCTCGGCGCTGTTCTCGCGCCGGGAGCGGTCGATCAGGGGCGACAGGCGGACGACGCTCTTGAGCCGATCGATCTCCCTGAGGAAGGCCAGTTGCCGTTCGAGGTCGGACAGGTTCACGATGCTGCGGTCTCCATGCTGCGGCTGGGCGGCCGAGTCTACCAGCGCCGGCCCTCAGGCGCTGACGATCTGGTCGGGCCCGAAGACTTCGTAGTGAACGCGTCCGGCCGGCACGCCCCACGAGAGCAGCGGGCCGCACAGGTAGTAGTCGGCATCGGCGAGCACGGCCTGCGCAAGAGCCTGTTGCTGCTGGCCGCCAGCCTGGTTGCCGAGGTTGAAGATGTTCTTCAGCTCGGGCTCGTGCGTGAACATCAGGGTATAGAAATGCGTCGTCAGCGCCAGGCCGTGAGCCTGCAGCGCTGGAACGGTTGCCTGGACGAGTTCGACGGTACGTCTTGAAGCCATTGGGGGGTCATTCCTATAAAATTCATATTATTTACATCTTTACGGCCGCGGGCGAACGCAGCGAGCGGCCCCCTGCCGCCCGATGCGCTCAGCGCATGATGCCAAGGATCTCCCGCGCCTCGCCCGGCGTCGCGACCGGCCGCTCCATCTCGCGGGCAATCCGCGCGATGCGTGCGACGAGCTGGGCGTTGCTGGTCGCGAGTTCGCCCTTGCGGTACCAGACGTTGTCCTCGAAGCCGACGCGCACATGTCCTCCAAGCGCGATCGCGATCGCGCCGAGCGGCAGTTGCGCGGAGCCGATGCCGGCGACAGTCCAGGTCGCGCCGGGCGGCAGTTGCGAGCGCAGGAACATCAGCGACTCGGGCGTGCCGGCCATCGCGCCCGGCACGCCGAGCACGAAGTCGACGTGCACCGGTCCCTCAACGACGCCCCTCTTCAGCCACCGCTGCAGGCTGTGCAGCATGCCTGCGTCGAAGATCTCGAACTCGGGCTTGACGCGGAATTCCTTCATCGCGGCGAGGAAGGCTTCCATGTCGGCAGGGACATTGAGGAACACGTCGTCGCCGAAATTCACCGAACCCATCGACAGCGTCGCCATCTCGGGGCGCAGTTCGACTGGGGCGAGGCGTTCGGCGGCGCTCATGCCGACGGCGCCGCCGGTCGACACCTGCACGATCACGTCGCAGCGCGCGCGGATCGCGTCGATGATCTCGGCGTAGACGGCCTTGTCCTGCGTCGGCGTGCCGTCGGGCCGGCGTGCGTGGACGTGGACGATGGATGCGCCGGCCGCGGCGCACTCCTCCGCCGCGCGCGCGATCTCATCCGGCATGACGGGTAGCGCGGGTTGCTGTTCTCGCGTGACTTCGGCGCCGGTCAGCGCGGCGGTGATGATCAGCTTTTCCATGTTCTTCAGCGAATATTGCGCTGGCACTCTGCCGGCACAACGCAGGTGCCGGCAGCGCGGCAGACGACGATCGGCTCCGGCAGCACGTCGCAGGCCGAAGGCTGGCCTTTGATCCCGGCTGGCACGATGACCTTGCGCGCCTCGAACTCCATCTTGCGCGAAGTCTTGCCCATCGAAACGATGCGGCCGGTCGCCTCGATGAAGTCGCCCGCGCGCACCGGCGCGAGGAATTCGACCTTGTCGTACGCGACGAACAGGCCCTCGTCGCCATCGCTGCGGATCAGCAGTTCGGTGGCGACGTCGCCGAAGAGTTGCAGCATCTTCGCGCCGTCGACGAGGTCGCCGGCGTAGTGGGCGTCATGGGCGCTGATGCGCAGGCGGATGAGGCTGGTGATTTCAGTCATGATGCATCCCTCTGATACTCATTGTTTTCCGGTTCGGAGGCGAGATCTACTCCCGCCTTTGTCGTATGCGACCGGACCGTAGGGCGGGAGAAGCGCAGCGCATCCCGCCATTACCGCGTTTCCGATACATCCGAAGTTTGTTTGGCGGGATACGCCTTCGGCTCCTCCCGCCCTACGATTCATCGCTTCATGCGGCGTGGCGTTTGGCCCATTCGTGGATCGCGAAGGACGCGACGTCCTCGGCGTAGGATTTGGTACCGAAGCCGGCGTCGTAGCCGAGTTCCTTCGCAAGTTCGTGCGAGATGCGCGGACCGCCGACGACGAGGATCACGCGGTCGCGGATGCCTTCGGCTTCGAGGAGATCCGACAGGCGCGTGAGGTTGTCGAGGTGGATGTTCTTCTGCGTGACGACCTGCGACACGAGGATCACGTCGGCCTGCTCCTCGATCGCGCGCGCGACGAGGTCCTCGGAGTCCACCTGCGCACCCATGTTGATCGCGCGCACCTCGTGGTAACTCTCCAGCCCCTTGTGGCCGTTGTAGCCCTTCATGTTCATGATCGCGTCGATGCCGACGGTGTGGGCGTCGGTCTCGATGCAGGCGCCGAGAACGACCATCTTGCGGCCCATCTTCTCGGCGATCAGCGCATTGATCGCGTCCTTGTCGAGGGTCTCGAACTCGGGCTTCGCGACCTTGATGCGCGAGAGATCCACGCGATGCCTGCACTGGCCATAGAGGACGTAGAACGAGAAGCCCTGCCCCATGTCCTCGGCGTGCACGACCGCCGGCTCGTCGAGGCCCATCTCCAGCGCGAGCTGGCGCGCGGCCTCCTTCGCGTTCTCGTCGAGCGCGACCGGCAGCGTGAAGGAAAGCTGCACGCGGCCATCGTTCATCGTGTCGCCGTAGGGTTTCACCCAGTTTTCGGTGATCTGTTCGCTCATGTCAGTTCGCTCCCGCCAGCATCAGGTCCGGGAAGGGGTTGTAGTAGTCGGGAGACTTGGCGATCACGCCGTCGAGGCCCTTGCCGCCGTCCATCGTGCGCGAGATGTCGGCGAAGGTGCCGCGGCCGATCGCCGCGGGCAGGCCGATCTTCTCGATGTCGGCGAGGATGCCGACGGTTTCGGCGAGGACCTGCTGCGCGCGGGATTCGATCCGTCCGCCGGCCCTGAATTCGACCTCGTCGTGCAGATCGCGCATCGTGCCGAACACGTACTTCGCGTTCTGGATCGCGAGGAAGCGGTCCTGGATGAAGGGGGTGTGGATGGCCTCGGTCATCATGCCGAGCAGGTGGATGTTCTGCCCGGTGAGCGTGCTGACGACGTTGAACAGCGCGTCCTGGACATGCCCCTTGAAGATGTTGCCGGTCATGTGCTTCGTCGGCGGCATGTACTTCAGGCACGCTTCCGGGAAGACCTGGCGCACGAGCTGGGCGTGGGCGACTTCCCACAGGAAACCGTTCTCGAGGTCCGGGTTGATCTCGAAGGCGTGGCCGAGGCCCATCTGGTCGGGTTTCAGGCCCGAGATGTAGGCGAACTGCTCGTTGATGAGCTGGGACGCGAGCACCGTGTGAGCGGCGTCGAACGCGTCGGCGGTCGTCAGGTAGTTGTCCTCGCCGGTGTTGATGATGATGCCGGCGTAGGCGTTGACCATGCGCGAGAAGAATTGGTCGATGAAGGTGCGCTTCATGTTGATGTCGCGGAAGATGATTCCGTACATCGAGTCGTTGAGCATCATGTCGAGACGCTCCATCGCGCCCATCGCCGCGATCTCGGGCATGCACAGGCCGGAGCAGTAGTTCGTCAGGCGGATGTAGCGGCCGATCTTTGCGCCGACCTCGTCGAGCGCGGCGCGCATCAGGCGGAAGTTTTCCTGCGTCGCGTAGGTGCCGCCGAAGCCTTCGGTCGTCGCGCCATAGGGCACGTAGTCGAGCAGGCTCTGGCCGGTGGAGCGGATCACCGCGACGATGTCGGCGCCCTGCTCCGCGGCGGCGCGGGCCTGCACGATGTCCTCAAAAATGTTGCCGGTGGCGACGATGAGGTACAGCCACGGCGTGCGCGCTTCGCCGACCTTGTCGATCTGCTCGGCGCGCACGGCACGCTGGGCGGCGATGTGGTCGCACATCTTCGTGGCGATCGCTTCGGCGGCCTGACGCGCGGCCTTGTCGTGCTTCGGGCGGGCGAGCACGAGCTTGCCTGCGGCGACGGCTTCGGCGACCTGCTGAGCGCTCAGAGCATGCTCCGTCATCGCGCCCGCGACGACTGCCGCCGCGCCGTGCTGCAGCAGCCCCTGCTCGTGCAGGTGCCCGACGAGGCGGTTCGGCAGCGGGATCTGATTGTCGTCCACGCCGTCGACACCCATCAGGCGCAGCGTTGCGCGTTCGACGGTGGTCGTCGTGTATTGGCTCATGTCGTCGAACACGCGGTGCGCGATGCGGCGTGCCGACTCGCGCGCGCGGTCGATCTGGCCTTGGTCCAGGTTTAATTGGGTCATTCGAAAACTCCTTCCTGCATCATCAAGGCGGCAAAGAAATACACGAGGTCCGCTCGGGCACCGTGTTCCTCCCCTTCAAGGGGGAGGCTAGGAGGGGATGGGGTTTTCCGTCGGAACCCACCAGGGCCTGTACGAGCCCCGTCCGAAACCCATCCCCACCCCAACCCTCCCCTTGAAGGGGAGGGAGCGACCGTGCAGCACTCAAGCTTCATTCACGTAATTGCCTGTCGGGTTAATCGTTGTTCCTTGCGCATAACGTCCGTGACGACGTGATCGGGGAAGGCCCGGCGTGCCGCGTCGAGGAAGTCCCCGGCGTCGAAGCTGCCGCCGAGCGGCGAAAACGGGTTGAGGGTGATGCCGGCGATGCGGATGCCGCGGAAGGCCGCGAGCCGCCCGCCCTTCGCCGTGAAGGTCGCGACGTCGGTGGCGTCGATGAAGAGCTTGGTGCCGTCGGCGACGACGACCGAGAGCCCCGGATGGCGCGCGATCAGCGTGTTAAGCGCGTGCCACAGCGCGCGGCCGACCGCGCCGCTGACGGCGATGGTTGCGGGCTCGTGCAGGCCGAGCAGCGTCGACGCTGCGTTAAGCGTCGGGATGCGTGCGTCGAACACGGCTTCGCCAGCGCGATTCCACACGCCTATGCCGCCATGTGCGAAGACGTGCGCGCAACGTTCGGCGAGAACTTCATCGACCGCCCGAATGCCGAGGATCGCGAGCCGGTCGCGCGTCTTGCGGATCACGTCGGGGATGCCACCGCCGATCGCCGCGCCGGTCGCGAGCACCACACCGTCCGCAATCGCAGGCGACGCGTGATGGCTCCGTCCGAGTGCGCCGTCGAGCAGCACGAGCGCGCAGCCGCAGCCCTTCAGGATCGCAATCACCTTTTGCTGGTCCGAGCTGCGCGATGCGCCGGCGATCTCCATCTCGCCGTGGTCGAGTGCACGCACGATCAGGATCTCGCCCATCGGGCTCTCGATGCCGGTCGTGCCGATCTGCTTCCAGCGCACCTTCGCGCGCAGCAGCGTGTCGCGCGCGGTGGCGACGAGGCTGCCCGGCCACACGAGCACGGGCGGCTTCGGGATCGAGAACACCTGGTCGCGGTCCTCGCCGTCGCGGCCGATCGACGTGATGCCGACGCTCGTACCCTGCGCGTGGGCCTGCGCGAGGAGATGGTTCAGGCACACCGTCTTGCCGGTGTTCTTCGTCATCCCCATCACTGCCAGCGTCGTCATGCCGGCCGCGCGGATCTCGCGCCACAGCGCGCTCCCGGTCATGGCGCGCGCCTCAGACATACAGCGTCTCGAACAGGCGGCGCAGCGTGGGCGATTCGCGCAGCAGTTCCAGCGCGAGCACCGCGTGGCCCTTCGCGTAGCCGTTGCCGACAATCATCTCGACGTCCTTGCCGACGCCTTCGGCACCGAGCGCGGCGGCGGTGAAGCTCGTCGCCATCGAGAAGAAGTAGATCTTCCCGCCGTCACGGGTCGACAGGATGCTGCCCATCTCGGTGTTCGGGATGTTCACGCAGTTGATCACGACGTCGGCCATGCGCCCGCCGGTCAGCTCGGAGACGGCCTCCATCATCGACA
The DNA here is from genome assembly GCF_001190925.1 of Azoarcus sp. CIB. Lineage (NCBI taxonomy): Bacteria > Pseudomonadati > Pseudomonadota > Betaproteobacteria > Rhodocyclales > Zoogloeaceae > Azoarcus > Azoarcus sp. CIB. The sequence continues at coordinate 1,205,716 of NZ_CP011072.1, read as the reverse complement.
CCGCGTCGGTCGCGTCCGCCCGCAGCGCGTGATCGACCCAGCCGAGCTCGGTCATGCGGCGGCAGTCCTTCTCGAAGGGCGACACGCCGATCACGCAGCCGGTCGGCCCCGCGCGCTTCTTCGCTTCGTACACGCATAAGGTGCCGGACTTGCCGCCCCCGCCGACGACCACGACCGTATCGCCGGGACGCACGAGGCGCGCGGTCTGCGCCGGCGCACCGGCCACATCCAGGATCGCGAGCGCGACCTTCTCGGGGATGTCGTCGGGCAGCTTCGCGTACAGGCCGGTCTCGAACAGAATCGCCTGGCCGTCGATCTCGATCTGGTCCTTGTCGACGTGGATCTGGCGGATCGCGTCGATGCGCAGCGGCGTCAGCGACAGCGAGACGAGCGTCGCGATGCGGTCGCCAACGGCGAGGTCGATCTTGCCCGCAAGCTTGGGCCCGATCGCCGCGACACGCCCGATCAGCATGCCGCCCGAGCCCGTCACCGGGTTGTGCATCTTGCCGCGCTGGCCGACGATGTCGCGCACGCTCGCCGCGATGCGGCCGAGGTCGCCTTCGGCCTCGGTCTTGATCTGCGTGAAACTCGCGGCATCGATGTTCAGCGCGGACACGTCGATCAGGATCTCGTTGTCACAGAGCGACATCGAGTTGTCGATCTTCCACGCACCTTGCGGCAGCACGCCTTGCGGCTCGACGACGCGATGCGTGCCGTAGGGGGAACCATGCTTCATGCGGCTCCCCTTACGCGCGGCTGTGCGACGGAACGCGGAAGTCCAGGCCCAGGCCGGGCATCTCGACGGTGTCGCCCTTGTAGTTGCGGCACTTGATCGTCGTGCCCTGACCGTCGCGGCGGATCTCTTCCGTCACATAGGTCGGGATGATCGGCAGCTTGCCGAGACCGCCGAGGCCATCGACGACGAAGGTCGGCACCGCCGGGCCGCTGATCCAGCCGCGGATGCCCTCGTACAGTTCCAGCATGCGGTGGTAGGGCACGATGAAGTGGTGCGCGCCCTCGACCATGTCCGTCGAATAGACGTAGTACGGCCGCACGCCCATCTCGATCGCCTGCATGAAGAGCTCACGCAGCACAGCGACGTCGTCGTTCACGCCCTTCAGGCACACCGTCTGCAGCCCCATCATGATGCCGGCCTTCTGGATCAGCTTGACGCGCTCGCGCAGCAGCGGCGTGATCTCCTTCGGGTGGTTGATGTGGATGTTCACCATCTGCACGCGATGCTTCTCTAGGATCGCGCACAACTCGGGGGTCACGCGCGTCGGCAGTTGCACGACCATGCGCGAGCCGATGCGCAGGAAGCGCACGTGCGGCGCGCGTTCGCGGATTGCGCCGAGGATGTAGTCGAGGCGCTCGTCGTCGAAGGTCAGCGGATCGCCGCCCGACAGCAGCACGTCGTCGATGTCCTTGTTGCTCGCGATGTAGTCGATCGAGCGCTCAATCTCGTCCTTGTGCACCGAGCCTGCCGGCTGCGACACCATGCGCTTCCGCGTGCAGAACCGGCACAGCGTCGAGCAGGTGTTCGATACCAGGAACAGCACGCGGCGCGGGTAGCGGTGCACAACGCTGGTACCGGGAACGGTGTCGCCCTCCTCGCCCAGTTCGTCGAGCAGCGTGGCGAAACCGGCCTTCTGCTCCTCGTGGCGAGACGGCAGGTACTGCAGGCGGATCGGGCAATCCGGATCGTTCGGGTCCATCAGCTGCGCCATGTAGGGCGTGATCGACACCGCGAACTTCTCGTACACGGTCTCGTTCACGTCCTCCATGTTGTTCAGGACGTCCTTCAGTTCGGAGTGGTGGGTATAGCGGCGGCCGAACTGCTTCTGCCAGGGTTCGGAAGCTGGATCATAGGCTTCCAGTTCGGCGCGGGTCAGCAGTTGGCGGGGAGAGATGACGACTTTCTGCAGCATTTTCCTGTCCCTTTTGTTCGTCGTTATGAATGGCCGCGGGGGCCTGACGAAGACGAGTTTAGGGACGGGCTGCGCCAGCCTGAACAGGCAAAGTGACTTTGAATATGCCCGCAAATCAGTCAAAATGACCGACGTTCGGACAATCTGATTTTTACCCCGCAAAACCCATGGACGAACTCGACCGCCAGCTCATCGAGCTACTCAAAGTGAATGCCCGCCTGCCCGTCGTGAAGATCGCGCAGGCGCTCGGCTGCGCGCGCAGCACCGTGCAGTTGCGCCTGAAGGCGCTGGAAGATTCGGGAACGATCAGCGGCTACACGGTCAGCGTGACGAAGCCGCAGTCGTCGCGCTCGATCCAGGCGATGGTGCTGATCTCGATCGAGTCGAAGAACGAGCCCGACGTCGTGCGTGCGCTGAGAAAGCGCCACGAGATCACCAAGTTGTACTCGGTCAGCGGCCGTTACGACCTGTGCGGAATGCTGGAAACGGAGACCACGCACGAACTGGACGCGGTGATCGACCGGGTGCGGGCGATACGGGGTGTGGTGGACACCTTCTCGACGATATTGCTGTCGACGAAGCTGGACCGGCCGGGCTGATGCGCGCGACTTGCTCGTAACCCGATCCGAGGGTGGTGAGGCGCCCACCCTTCGTTCTGCGCAGGCGCCGCGAATCCCGCCCCGACTGAAACACCGGCGGTGACCCAAGCGCCCCGCCCCCCCCTGCTCCTCGCTCCCGACCCTATGAGCATCCTCGACACCTGCACCGAAACCGACATCACGCGCTGGCTCGGGCCCCACGAGGTCGCGAAGGGGCGTGCCTATCTGGGCGCTGTCTCCGACCTCGCCCGCGATGGCGAAACCCTGCGCGCCCGCGTCCAGGGCACACGGTCGCGGCCCTATCAGGTGGTGGTGCAATTCATGGGGGCCCCGCATTCGCAGCGCCCCGTTTCATACTGCTCCTGCCCGGTTGCCATCGACTGCAAACACGTCGCCGCCACCCTGCTCCGCTGGCTGACGGTGCGCACCAGCGATCCGTCACGCCCGCGCGAACAGATCCTCGCCTGGATCGAAGCGTTCCGCGGCATCACGGCACAGCAGCCGCCTACGACGCGCAAGCCCGCGCCCACCGCGCAGCACACGCTCCTCTACCTGATCCGCTTCCACAACGGTTATCAGCAGTACGCCGTGACCTGCTTCAAGGCGCGGCTCGGCCGCGACGGCTCGGTTCGACAGGCCGAAAGCTGGCAGAACGTCGAGCGGGCGCTCGACACGCCGCCGTCCTTCGTCAATGACGCGGATCTCGAGATCCTGGGCCTGCTCTGGAGCCAGCGGCCACGCGGACGCTTCTTCCAGGACGCGCTGCCGCTCGATGGCCGCAACGCCGAACAACTGATGACGCGCCTGGCACATTGCGAGCGTGCCTATTTCGACGAGCTCGGCGCCGCTCCGCTGAGCCTGGGCGACGCACGCCCCGGTTCGCCGCAATGGCTCAGCACCGCGGACGGACGACGCGCGCCGGGACTACGCCTGACGCCTCCGGCGGAGGTCGTGCTGCCGCTGCTGCCGCCCTGGTACGTGGACCGCAAGGCGAACGAAACCGGCCCCATCACCCTCGACGCCCCCGCCGAACATGTCGTGCGCCTGCTGTGGCTGCCGCCGCTGACGCCGGTCGAAGCGGAGATGATCAGCGCGACGCTGACCGAACTCGCCCCGGCCCTGCCATTGCCGAGCACGCTCGGCGAACCGCCACTGGAGCTGTCCGGCCCGCCCGTCCCGGTGCTGCGCGTCGACACGATTTCCAGCTACGACATCAAGTTCCGCAGCTACCCGCGCTATGGCGCGACGCTGTTCGACTACGCGACGCTCGCGTTCCGCTACGGCCCGCTGACGATCCCGCCCGGCGAGGCACCGATGTTCCACACCCTGCCCGACGGCCGCAGCGCACGGCTGCAGCGCGACACCAAGGCAGAATCGGCCGCCATCCGGCGCCTCGGTCAGGCGGGGCTGGGCAAGGTGGGCCTGCGGGGCGTCTCCAGCGCCTACGACACGCTCCCCGAACATGCCTTCGGCCTCGCCAGCGAAGACGCCTGGGGCCCGTTCACGGCCAACGAAATTCCGGCCCTGCGCGCCGAAGGCTGGGCGATCGAACTGCCGCCCGATTTCCGCCACCACGCCATCGACATCATCGACGTGACGCTCGACGTGGACGAGGCCGACGGCGGCTGGCTCGACATCTCGCCCGGCATCGAGGTCGACGGCCGCACGCTCGCCCTCGCGCCGCTGCTGGCCGAACTCTTCGGGCGCGACGCGCGCTGGCTGGGCGGCGGCCTCCAGCGCATCGCCGATGCGGAGGCGATCATCCTGCATCACGCCGACCTCGGCCGGCTGCGCATCGCGGCCGGGCGCCTGAAGCCGCTCGTCGGTGCGCTGGTGGACCTGTTCGACCGCCCCGAAGGGGCGCTGCGCGTGTCGCGCCTGGACGCCGCACGGCTGGCCGATCTCGATCTGCCGGGGCGCGGACGCGACGCGCTCGCCGAGCTCGCCCGCCGCCTGCGCGACGCCCGCGGCATCAAAGCCGTCGCCGCCCCGGAAGGATTCAACGCCGTGCTGCGCCCCTACCAGCTCGAAGGGCTCGCATGGCTGCAACACCTCGTGCGCCACGATCTGGCCGGCATCCTGGCCGACGACATGGGCCTCGGCAAGACCGCGCAGACGCTCGCCCACCTGCTCACGGAAAAACACGCCGGGCGGCTCGACCGACCTGCGCTGGTGATCCTGCCGACCTCGCTGGTGTTCAACTGGCAGGCCGAAGCGGCGCGCTTCACCCCCGGACTGCGCGTGCTGAACCTGCACGGCCCCGACCGTCACAGCCGTTTCGACCAGCTCGACGGCATCGACGTCGCGCTGACCACCTACCCCCTGCTGTGGCGCGACGCCGACGCGCTGCAGGCGCGCGAGTGGAGCCTGCTGATCCTCGACGAGGCGCAGACGGTGAAGAACGCCGCGAGCAAGGGCGCCCAGGTCATCCGCCAGCTGCGCGCGCGCCACCGGCTGGGCCTGACCGGCACGCCGCTGGAAAACCACCTCGGCGAGCTGTGGGCGCAGTTCGATTTCCTGCTGCCCGGCTTTCTCGGCACCGCAAAGGACTTCACCCGCCTCTGGCGCACGCCGGTCGAGAAGCGCGGCGACATGCAGCGGCGCGACCTCCTCGCCGCCCGCATCAAGCCCTTCATGCTGCGGCGGCGCAAGGATGACGTCGCGAAGGAGCTGCCGCCCAAGACCGTGATCGTGCGCAGCATCGGCCTCGAAGGCGGGCAGCGCGACCTGTACGAGATCGTGCGCTCGGCAATGGACGAGAAGATCCGTCACGAGATCGCCGCGAAGGGTTTCGCGCGCAGCCAGATCGTGATCCTCGACGCGCTGCTCAAACTGCGTCAGGTGTGCTGCGACCCGCGCCTGCTCAAGAGCACGGCCGCCGCGGCGAGGGTCAAGGAGCGCGCCAAGCTCGACCACCTGATGGACATGCTCCCCGAGCTGATCGCGGAAGGGCGGCGCATCCTCGTGTTCTCGCAATTCACCCAGATGCTCGCGCTGATCGCCGCCGAACTCGACCGCGCCCGGATCAGCTGGGTCGGCCTGACCGGCGACACGCGCGACCGCCGCACGCCGGTCGAGGATTTCCAGCGGGGGCGCGCGTCGGTCTTCCTCATCAGCCTGAAGGCAGGAGGCGTCGGCCTCAACCTCACCGCGGCCGATACCGTGATCCACTACGACCCGTGGTGGAACCCCGCCGCCGAAAACCAGGCCACCGACCGCACCCACCGCATCGGCCAGGACAAGCCGGTGTTCGTGTTCAAGCTGATCTGCGCCGGCAGCATCGAAGAACGCATCCTCGCGCTGCAGGAGCGCAAGGCCGCGCTCGCCGCCGGCGTGCTGTCGGAAGACGCCGACGCGCTCGCCAAGTTCGGTGCGGACGACATCGCCGCACTGCTCGCACCGCTGCCGGCTGCGGCGGCCTGACCGGGTCAGTCCCCGCCCCGTGTCTTCAGCGCAGCGCGCCCACCTCGTTCAACGACGCGCGAGCTGGCAGGGTCACAGCGCTCTGGGATTGCGGACCTGCACGCAGCCCGGCCACAGCTGGTCCTCCTGGTCGAGAACGAGTAGTTCCAGTTCCCGGAGCTTCTTCAGGTCGCGGCTGCGCGTCTTGTCGTTAAGCTTCAGGTAGAGGCTCGCATACCACGGCGTGTGCCGAAGTTCGCCAAGCGGCACGGGGCGGCCCTGGGTCAGCAGTTGCGACACGATGGTGTATTGGCGCGCATTGATCGCCTTGCTGTCCAGCAGCTCACGGGTCCGGCTCTGGAAAAGCAGGATGCTGACGAGCCGATTGACACGATCGTGCAGCGCGTTGATCGTCAGGAGCATCCCCTCCTGGTGAAACAGCACGAAGGCCGTGTTCGGATGCGGCTGATGCTTTTCGGCCGCCTTGCGGCAGGAACTGAACAGCGTGAAGTAAGCGTCGATGTTGTCGAGGTAGTAGCGCGCCAACGCAAAGGGGGCGTACTCGTAGCCCGCTGCCTGCAGCAGCGTGGCCTCGATGACCCGCCCGACACGCCCGTTGCCATCCCAGAAGGGATGGATCAGTTCGTAGTAGTAATGCACCAACGGCGCACGCACCAGGGGGGGCACGCCGGCATCGGCGAGTTGCTGGTGCCATGCCAGCAGTCCCTCCAGCAGCCGCCAGATGTCGCGCTCATACTGCGGCGGCTTGTACCGCCCGCCATGCTGCGGGCTGCCGACGTGAGTGATGCGGCCTTTCGGATTGTTGCGGATCAACCCGGGCCGGTTGTCGGGGTGCGGGAGGTCGTGGGTGATCAGTCCGTGGATGGTGGTGATGAAATCGATCGAGAGCGCCCACGCCGGATCGAGTGCAGCCTGCCGCGCCCGGCCGTATGCCGCCTTGATGTTGAGCACGCGACGCTGCTCGATTTCCTGTACCTGCGCGGGGTCGAGATCCATCGCCGCACGGGTCTCATCCTCGGTGAGGGTGCCACCTTCGATGGTGTTGGTCCCGTAGATGCTGCTGGCGATGACCTCGCGCTCGAGCTTGTTGGCGACCTGCGCCAAGGGGGAGTGCGCAAACCGCGCATGTGCGTCCTCGACGCGCTGCATCGTCAGCCGGAGTCGTTCCGGATCGACGCCGATCTCGAACAGCACCGGCCCGAAACGGTCGGTGTCGACGCGAAGCCGGATTTCGGGGATTTCGTGGGCGATCATGTCCGCTGGAATGTCCGTGACTGATATGGACGTTTATATCGCAATATCAGTTGCTTGGCGTTGTTCTCGGAAAATTTTTGTCCGAAGGAATGTCCGTTGCCATTGGCATCACGATCGAACCATCGCCGCGACGCTCACCCCTGCAGCCGATACGCCTCGCCCTCGCGCTGCACCATGCCCAGTTCTTCCAGCGCCTCGATCACCGACAGCACGGCGGCTTTGGGGGAGCGTTTGAACTGGGCGGCGACGGCTTCGAGCGGCAGGCTCTGGCGGGCGAGCGCGGCGCGTACGGCGGCGACCTGTTCGCGCATGTTCTTGGGCCACGCGAGCTTGCCGACGGGTGCCGCGGCAGGGGCGGCTTCGGCCGTTTCCGCTTCGCCGAGTTCGGCTTCGACCTGCTGCGGGGCGGTGGTGGCGTCGGGGTTCTGGTAGTCCGGGCGCAGCCAGCGCACGAGGCCGCGGGCTTCCTCGGCGGCGCGGCGGGCGTTGAGCTCGACGAGGCGGCGCAGCAGCTCCTCCTCGGCTTCCGCCTGCGCCTCGGGCTTGTCGGGCAGCGGGGTCGTCGCGCCGGGGCGGCCGATGAGGGCGGCGGCGAGGTCGCTCCAGCCGTAGGCGTCGAACACCGCGGCGTCGAGCGCGTCGTGCAGCTCGCGCAGCACCGACACCAGGCCCTGCTCGTGGATGACTTTGTCCTTGGCGTTCAGCGCCTCGCCGCTGCGCAGCTTTTCGAGCACGTTGTACATGCCGGTCAGCGTGAGGTCCGGGTGCTGCGCCTGCTGGCGCTTGCGGTGGGCGTCGAGCTGTTCGGCGAGGTCACGGATGCGGGATTGTTGCTCGGGGGTCGCGTCGGGGAAGGGAAAGGTTTCGAAGCAAACTGATTTGTTATATCTCGGGCGATCTTCAAGCGTACCTCCCGCCGCAAGCGCCCATGCAACGTGCAAACGACTGGATAGGGCGCCCAATACGTACGCGTCGTCGACCGCCACAACCAGAAGCGCCTGATCCGGTATGACCGCCCTCTCGAGGAACACAAAGAACCGATGTCGAGCCGTTATCGGCGTGGTGACAAATCGCGAGACAGTCGCGATCGTTTGACGCATCAGGGGCTGATTCTCACCAAACAGCCACCAGTTGTCGCGATAGCTGGCCCGCGGATTGTGATCGCGCTCGGGTTTGGCGCGCGTAAGGAGCCATTGATAGACGGAGGCCGACTTTGCTCGCAGTTCGTCGAGCTGAAACGGATAGGGGTCGAGCACCAACACGCCTCTCGGCTTGTCAGTTATGTCTTTCCCGTTCCGATATGGACGCGCAAGACTGCGAGTGGGGTCGATTTCTGTCGCCTCAGTGGGCGAAACGACAAACCCGGGGGCAAGAATTTGTACGCCACGATTCGCAATGATGCTATTTGCACGGAGGGCTCGGGCGCCCGCAATGTTCGCACCGATACGGAGGTCGGCATGAAGGACTCCCTCGGTGGTCGCGAGCAAGACCTCACGCTCGTCGCCTGCAGTTTCGGACTCATCACGAAGCGATAGAAGGCGACCACGTTCCATTCGGCCAGCCCCGACCGTCATCGCAATCCGCACCGCCGCGCCATCCGCCGCATCGACCCACGGATGATCGGGAATCGCGAAGGCCAGCGACAACGGGTTCTTCGCGCCGAGCTGCGCCTCGATGACGCGGCGGTTGAAGGTCTGCTTGATGCTGTTGGTGGTGATGAAGCCGAAGCGTTGCACGTCGCCGGCGCGCACGCGCTCGCCGGCGATGTGCCACCAGTACATGACGAAATCCGCCGACTCCGGGACTTCCGGCCAGGTGCGGCGCACCGCATCGACGTAGCCGTCGCCGAGCGCGCGGCGCATCGTGGCGGCGCCGATGAACGGCGGATTCCCCACGATGTAATCCGCCTGCGGCCACTCCGCCTTCCTCGGATTCACGTAGCGCACCTGCACCGTCTGCGCGCTCTCGTCCGGGATCGGCTCGCCGGTGATCGGACTCGCCTTGTACGTCACGCCATCCCAGCGCGTGACCGGACGCCCGGCTTCGTCGGTGACGAATTCCTCGCGCTCGTACTCGATCAACGCGTCGCGGTGCTGGATGTTCTTGAAGTCGCGCAGCACCGGCTCGGGCGGGTTCACCGAGCCGTGGGTGCGGAAGTGCCATTGCAGGTAGCCGATCCACAGCACCATCTCGGCGATCTTGGCGGCGCGGGGGTTGATCTCCAGGCCGAGGAACTGGTGCGGGTCGACGGTGACACCTTCGAGCTCCAGCAGGCCCTGCGATTCGCCGAGGTCGTGCAGCAGGTTGAGCACTTCGCCTTCGAGGCGCTTCAAGTGTTCCAGCGTCACGTACAGGAAGTTGCCGCTGCCGCAGGCGGGGTCGAGCACGCGCACTTCGCACAGGTGGCGGTGGAAGGCGCGGATCTCGGCGACCGCTTCCTTGTGCTTGCCCTACTGCTCGAAGGCGAGCGCGGCGGTCTGCACTTCCTTCCATTCACTGCGCAGCGGCTCGATGACGGTGGGCAGCACGAGGCGCTCGACGTAGGCGCGCGGGGTGTAGTGGGCGCCGAGCTTGTGGCGTTCGCGCGCGTCGAGGGCGCGTTCGAGCAGGGTGCCGAAGATGGCCGGTTCGACGTAGCGCCAGTCGGCCTGCGAAGCCTTGAGCAGGAGTTCGAGCTGGTCGCGGTCGAGCGGGATGGCGCTGGCGTCGCTGAACAGGCCGCCGTTGAAGCGCAGCACGTTGCCGCGCAGGATGGGCGAGAAGCCGCCGCTGTTCATGTTCTGCCACAGGTGTTCGAGCATCGGCGCGAAGGTGAGCGGCGAATCCTTGAGGCTATGCAGCAGGTCGGTGAAGCTGCGCACCGGCAGCAGGCCGACGTCTTCGGCGAACATCGTGAACAGCGCGCGCATCAGGAAGCCGGCGACCTTCTGCGGCGGGCGGCCGGCGGCTTCGAGCGATTTCGCGAGCGTGGCGAGGCGGTCGGCGATCTCACGCGTGACGCGCGCCGAGCGGCGCGCCGGGTCGAGGCTCTGCGGGTCGAGCCAGACGCAGCGCAGGCGCTCCCGGATGTCCTCGCGGCGCAGGTCTTCGAGGCGGAGGCGGTGGCTGCGCGGATCCGGGAAGGGGGTGTAGGTGGCGCCGGAGCGGCTGAATTCGGCGTACAGCTCGATGTTGCGGCCGACGTCCACGACGAGGATGAAGGGCGGACGGCCTTCGTCGGCGGGCAGCGCGCGGGCGTACTGGTCGGCCTGGTTGTGGGCGCGCAGCATGGCCTTGTCCCAGCCGGAGGAGTCGAGCGTCTTGCCGGTCTGCTTGGCCTCCAGCACGAAGGTGCCGCGCCGGTAGAGGTCGATGAAGCCGTTGTTGGTGCTGCCGTCGGGCTGGCGCATGACGACGCGGCGCTCGAACACGTAGGCGTTGTCGCGCGTGTCGTCGCCGGCCGGCTCGGGCAGCGGCAGGTCGAGCAGCGCGCACAGCTCGGTGAGGAAGAGCTGGTAGTTGGCCCGCTCGCTGCCGCCGGCCTTCTGCCAGCGCTGGATGAAGAGGTCGACGGCGGGGGTGGTCACAGTGGGGCGTCCGGGGCGGCAAAACCTTCGATTCTAACCGCTCGGGGCGCCACAGGCATGACTGCGGAATGACGCTACAGGGCGATCGCACGAACGTAGGGCGGGAGGAGCCGAAGGCGGATCCCGCCATGCGGCATTGGGTACGTCGCGGGAGCGTGGATTGGCGGGATGCGCTGCGCTCCTCCCGCCCTACGGTCCGCAGCCGGGACTGGCGGCAGCCCTTATGTCGCACCCAGCGCACACCGCGGCGTCGGACTCCACGCCAAACCGCCGCAGCAGGCGTAGGGCGGGAGGAGCCAAAGGCGGATCCCGCCATGCGGCGTCGGGTACGTCGCGGGAGCCTGGATTGGCGGGATGCGCTGCGCTCCTCCCGCCCTACGGTCCGCAGCCGGGACTGGCGGCAGCCCTTATGTCGCACCCAGCGCGCGCAACGCGGCGCCGGACTGTACGCCGAGCCGGCACAGGGTGTCTGGCGACAGGCTCAGGCGGTCATCGATGAGCTCGCCGGCGGCAGCGGACATACTGAAGCCCGCGCCCTCGCCCGCCGCGATCCACCACGATCCCGCCCCTTGCGCCGGACCGCCCTCATCCACAACCAGCTCGCGGCTGTTCGCGACGCCGTTGAGGGTGCGCGTATGCGCCTCGAGCACCATGCCCGCATCGAAGATGTCGACGTGGTTCTCAAAGTGGAAGCCGTCCTGTTCGAGCAGGCGTGCGAGCCCGGCGACCTCGGGGTGGATGCCGCCGACAGTGCCTTGCGCCGATTCGGGCAGCAGGCTCAGGTAGACCGGATGCTTGGGCATCAGCTCGGCGATGAAGGCCTTGCGGCCCTGCGCGACGAGGCGTTCGGCGCCGCGCTGGTCGACCTTGAAGAAGTGCCGCCCGACCGCTTCCCAGAACGGCGACGTGTCGTCGGGATCGCGCACGCCGTGCATCTCGATGATGGTGCGCGGCGCGAACTCGGCCAGGCGCGTGGCGATGAAGAGCTGTGCGGCCTTCGTCAGCTGCTCCGCGCCGCCCATGCCGCGCGCGTCACGCCGCACGTACAGGCTGTGCAGTTCGCTGCAGCCGGTGAGGTCGTTGCACAGGTACAGCACCTCATGGCAGCGATAGGACTTCAGGCGCGAACTGGAATGGACGATCTTGCCGAGGCGATAGTCGTAAAACGGCTGATCCAGGCCGATGCTGCACTCGAGCTGCACGCAGCCGACGACTTCTCCGCTCGCACAATCCTCCAGCAGCAGCAGATAGCCGCGCTCCGCATCGCTCGCCTCGCCGGCGAGGCTGCGCTCGACCCGCTCCAGCGTCGCGCGGCTTGCTTCGGGCGATTCCGCATGGCGCTCCAGCGCGCCGTCGGCCTCGATCACGAGCGCATGGAAGGCCGCTGCGTCGTCAGCACGCGCGACGCGCACGATAAAGCGGCCGGCGGAAGCGGGAAGGGAAACCTGTTCATGCCGGGACACAGAACACCTCGTCGTCGTCGATCAGTTCGAGCCGGCTCGCGGCATCCGCGGTCGTGGCGAGGCGGCCGTCGGGGCGCCGCAGCGCGGGCGCGAGCACGGCACGGAATCGACTGGCTTCGCCGTTCGCGAGCAGGCACTCGGGTTCGCTGCGCCCGATGGCCCCATCCACCGCAAGCGGTAGCTTCTGCGCGACGCGGATCGAGCGCGCCAGCCCGCGCTTGACGCAGAAGGTCGGCCCGCCGTCGAACACATCGACGTAGCGCTCGGCCTCGAAGCCCTCGTCGATCAGCAAGCCGTAGGTCGGCATGTACCCGGCGCGCGTCTGGCCGAGCACATTCTGCGCGCCCTCGGGCAGCAGCGGCACATAGATCGGATGGTGCGGCATCAGCTCGGCCATGAAGCTGCGGTCCTTGCCCAGCGCCAGCCGCTCCGCCTCGCGATAGGAGACACCGAAGAACCTGCTCCCGACCGCCGACCAGAACGGCGACTCGCCGTCGTCATCGACCAGGCCCGGCAGCGGCGCGATCAGGTCCTCGGCAAACCGTCCGGGCTGCGTCGCGATGAACGCCAGCGCGGCCTGCACGAGCGCGCGCTCGACACGCACCCGGCGGCCGTCGCGCGCGACCAGCGGCGGGCGCAGCAGCGTGAAGCCGGAGAGGTCGTGGCTCAGCGTCAGCGCATACATGCGGTGGTTGACGCCCAGCTCGGGCGAGGCGTGGATGATGGTCTCGTTGCGGAAGGAATAGTCGGCGCCGGGATAGCCTGCCGCGGCGACGACCAGCATCGCGCCGACGAGGGCACCGTCGTCGGTGGCGACGAGCAGGTACTGCTCTTCGCCGGGGAAGTCGATGTCCGCCGCGAACGCGTCCTCGCTCTGCGCAATGAGGCGTTCGAGCAGCCGGGGGTCGTTCGGCAGCGATACGTCGGGCGCGCCGGCGCGCGCGGCGGTCTCGGCCAGGGCGTCCAGGTCGGAATGCTGGGCGGGTCGGATCGTCAGCATGAAGGCTCCGTTGGGGGCGTGCCGGCGGCGCGGGAATCCGGGCCCTGGCTGCCGGTGAGCGTGGCGCGCGCGCGGTCTTCGCGCGGCGTGATGCCGAAATGGGCGCGGTAGGCGGTGGCGAAGTGCGAGCCCGACGAGAAACCGCAGGACAGGCCGATCTGCACGATGGACTGCTGCGTGCGCACGATCAGCTGGCGCGCGCGCTCGAGGCGCAGTTCCTGGTAGTAGCGCGAAGGCAGGATGTCGAGGTTCTGCTTGAACAGCCGCTCCAGCTGGCGCCGCGAGATGCCGACGCATTCGGCGATCTCGTCCGAGCCGAGCGGCTCCTCGAGGTTCGCCTCCATCACCAGCAGCGCCTCGTTGAGCTTGGGCGGGTGCTGCGAGATGCGGCTAGAGGCCGGCACCGCCTGTTTCTCGTGGCCGGGGCGGATGCGGTCCAGCCCGAACTGGCGCGCGACGTTGTCGGCGAGCCGGGGCGAAATTTGCTGCGCGATCACGCACAGCATCATGTCGAGCGTTGCCTGGCTGCTCGACGCGGTCAGGCGGTCGGCATCGATCTCGTACAGGCTCGCGCACAGCACCAGCGCGGGATGACGCTCGCGGTAGAACGTCATGTCCTCCCAGTGCACGGCGACGCGGCGATTGTCCAGCAGCCCCGCCGCCGCGAGCCAGCCGGAGCCGCCGCGGTTGCCGCAAAAGGCCGCGCCCACGCGCGCGATGCGCTTCAGTTGCGAGACGATGTCCGCCGCGTTGATTCCGGACTGATGCAGGTCGGAGGCGACGACGAGGGCGTCACAGCGCACCAGCGCGGTCAGCGCACCGCCCACGGACAGGCGGCCTCCGCCGGGTAGCGCGACCGGCGCGCCGTCGGCCGAGACGAGATGCACGGCGTAGTAGCGCTGTCCGCCCAGCCGGTTGGCTTCGACGAAGGGATCGACGATGGCGCCGATCGTGCCGAGCGACACCGGCGGCAGCAGCAGCACGGCGACGTCGAGCGGCTGTGCGCCGCGCTCGGCATCGACGGGCTGGTCCCAGCGCATCCTCGCCCCTCCCTGGCTGCGCTCGTCCGCCGACGCGAACGTGCGACTACTTCAGGTTGCCCGACAGGAACTGCTGCAGCCGCTCGCTCTGCGGGCGCACCAGCACTTCCTTGGGATTGCCCTGCTCCTCCACGCGCCCGCGGTGGACGAAGATCACGTGGTTGGAGACTTCGCGCGCGAAGCCCATCTCGTGCGTGACGACAAGCATGGTGCGCCCCTCTTCGGCGAGCGAGCGCATGACCTTCAGCACCTCACCGACGAGTTCCGGATCGAGCGCCGAGGTCGGCTCGTCGAACAGCAGCACGGAAGGCTCCATCGCCAGCGCGCGGGCGATCGCGACGCGCTGTTGTTGGCCGCCGGACATGTGGGCCGGATAGGCATTGCGGAGATTCCACACGCCCACGCGCTCGAGGTAGCGCTCGGCGCGCTCCAGCGCCTCCGCCTTGGGGAGGCCCAGCACGTGGATCGGCGCCTCGATGACGTTCTCCAGCACCGTCATGTGGCTCCACAGGTTGAAGTGCTGGAACACCATCGACAGGCGGGTGCGGATCAGCTGCAGCTGTTTCGGGTCGGCGACGACGAGGTCGCCCTTGCGGTTGCGCACCAGCCCTACCTCCTTGCCGCCAACCGTGATGCGGCCGGAGGTGGGGTTTTCGAGGAAGTTGATGCAGCGCAGCCAGGTGCTCTTGCCCGAGCCGGACGAGCCGATGATGCTGATGACGTCGCCGGAACTCGCCGACAGCGATACGCCCTTCAGCACCTCGTTGTCGCCGTAGGACTTGTGCAGATCCTCGACGCGGACCTGTTCGACGGTGGCAGTCTGATTCATTGCGGTTCCTTGCGTGACGGCGGAGCGCACGTCGTTGAGCGCATCCCCGGGCGCCTCGTGCAGGCCGAGGGAGTTATGCGGGTCACCGACGCTGATCCGTTCGAAAGTCGCGGCGTGGTTCATTATGCTGCCTCCTTGCGCTTCGTGGCCTTGCGTGGTGCGAGATGGGCGAGCCAGCGGCCTTCGGCGTACTTGAACATGCCCACCAGCAGGAAGGTGAGCACGAGGTAGACGAGACCCGCGAAGACGAAGGCCTCGAAGGGTGCGAAATGGCGCGAATACACGTTGCGCGCGGCGCCGGTGATGTCGACGAGAGTCACCGCGCTGGCGATCGCCGAACCCTGCAGCATCAGGATCACCTCGTTGCTGTACGAGGGCAGCATGCGGCGCAACGCCGACGGCAGCACGATGCGCTGCAGCGCCTTGAAACGGCTCATGCCCATCGCCTTGGCTGCCTCGATCTCGCCATGCGGCGTGTTGCGCATGGCACCGGCGATGATCTCGATCGTGTAGGCGCAGGTGTTGAGGCCGAAGGCCACCAGCGCGCAGAAGAAGGGTTCGCGGAACGGCAGCCACAAGGGGTTGCCCGCCTCCCACGCCGCCTGCATCCATTGCCACTGGCCGGCGCCGTAGTAGATCAGCAGCAGTTGCACGAGCATCGGCGTGCCGCGGAAGAAGTAGGTGTAGGCGGCGACCGGGCCGCTGATCCAGCGGTTCTTCGACACGCGCGCCACGGCGAGCGGCACGGCGGCGGCGAAGCCGCACAGCAGCGCGATGCCGGTGAGCTGCAACGTCATCAGCAGGCCGCGCCAGAACTCCGGCAGGCTGGTGGTGATGACCTGGAAATCGAACAGTTCCATGATGACTCCAGCTCCCTCAGACGTTGGCTTCGCGGACGCCGACGTTGTAGCGGGTCGTCAGCCGGTTGAGGACGTAGCCCGACACCGCGGTCATCGCCAGGTACAAAGCGCAGACGGCGAGATAGAAGGTGAAGGGCTGGTGCGTGGAGCGCCCCGCCTGGTCGGCGAGCGAGGTCATGTCGGACAGGCCGATCATCGACACGATCGCGGTGCTCTTCAGCAGCACGAGCCAGTTGTTGCCGATGCCGGGCAGCGCATAGCGCAACATTTGCGGAAACATGATCCGCCGGAACACCTGCCAGCCGGTCATGCCGTAGGCGCGGCCGGCTTCGAGCTGGCCGGCGGACACGGCGAGGAAGGCGCCGCGGAAAGTCTCGGTGAAATAGGCGCCGAAGATGAAGCCGATCGTCAGCACGCCGGCGACGAAGGGGTTGATCTCGATGAACTCCCACTCGAAGTAGTCGACGACCTCGTTGAGCAGCAGCTGGCCGCCGTAAAACACCAGCAGCATCATCACCAGGTCAGGCACGCCGCGCACGATCGTCGTGTAGAGCATGGTCCACAGGCGCAGCGGCAGGAAGTCGGACAGCTTGAACGCCGCACCGAGCAGGCCGGTCGCGACCGCCAGCACCAGCGACAGCAGCGCCACCTTCAGGGTGACCCACGCGCCGCCGAGAAGGCTGGGGGAGTATTCGATCAGGGCATCCATTACTCACGGACTCCGGGGAAACGGGAAAAGAAAAAGCGCCGCTTGCGAAAGCAATCCGGCGCTTGTCTTCAGGGCAATGATCAGTTGCCGTAGATGTCCATCGGGAAGTACTTCTTGCGGATCTCTTCGTACTTGCCGTTGGCGCGGATGGCCGTGAGGGCCTTGTTGAGCTGCGCGGTCAGCTCCTTGTCCTTCTTGCGCACGGCGATGCCGATGCCCTCGCCGATGACGCCCTTCTCCTCGGCGTTCTTGCCGAACAGGCGGTCGCCGGCGACGTCGTAGCCCTGGCCTTCGGGCTTGGTCAGGAAGCCGCCGTAGGCTTCGAGGTAGTCGGCGAATGCGGCGTCCAGGCGCCCCGACTTCAGGTCGAGGTAGGCTTCATCCTGCTTGGCGTAGCGGACCAGCTCCGGGCCCTTGCCTTCCCAATACTTGGTGGCGAAGTTGTCGGAGACGGTGCCGCGCTGCACGCCGACCTTCTTGCCCTTGAGCGAGGCCATGTCGGGACGCAGCGGCGAGCCGCTCTTGGCGATCAGCGCCAGCGGCGAGGCGTAGTACTTGTCGGTGAAGTCGACCTTGGCCTTGCGTTCGTCGGTGATCGACATCGAGGCGATGATCGCGTCGAACTTGCGCGCGACCAGCGCCGGGATCATGCCGTCCCATTCCTGCTTCACCCAGGTGCACTTGGCTTTCATCTCGGCGCACAGCGCATTGCCGATATCGACGTCGAAGCCCTGCAGCGAGCCGTCGGCGGCGGTGATGTTGAACGGGGGGTAGGCACCCTCGGACGCCAGGCGGATCTCTTTCCAGTCTTTTGCGAAGGCGCCGCCCGCGGTCAGGGCGAGCATGGCGAACAGCAGTGCAGTCTTTTTCATCCGGAATTCCTCATGAGTTCTTCACAGCGGTTTCGCGCCCGTGGTTAGGGACGCACGAAAGACCACGACATCATTGGGTAAAAATCAGGAACGCTGCGCATGGTGGCAAAAAAACCCCCGCGCCTCAATGAGGGCTCTCCACCGTTTTGCAGCGCAGTAAATTTGCGCGGGGAAATCGCAGACCTGCGCAAACCCTCTTTGCTACAAGGTTCCTTCGCTGTCAATCGGGTCCATCCGCAAACGGCGGTGATGCGCCCGGAGGGGCAAAGCTGATAGCAAATGTCGCAAAACTGTAATCGGGGGCGGCTTGCGCGGCGTGCACCGAGTCATTCAGTCGGCGGATCGTTCTCCGGCGTGATCGTGGCCGTCCCGGTGCTCACCCAGGCCTTCCTCCCGCCCATCCCCCACGGCACAGATATCCCCTCCCCCCTCACCTATAGTGAACGTACGCAACACCGCAGTCCCACAAGCACAAGAAGTCAACAGGGAGCCATTCACCCCGGGGAGAGACCCATGACACACAAATCCGCCATAGTGGCACTGCTCGGTGCAGTGCTGATCCTGGCGCTCCCGTCCGCGCTCGCAGCAGACACAGTCAGCGACGCATCTTTCGACCAGCAGGCGCGGGCGATCGATGAAGGGATGAAGCTGAAGGAAGACTCGGGCGTATTCGGCCGGCCCGGCCGAAGTGGTGACGAGGGCCCGCGGGCAAGCGCCGTCGGCGACCGCGAGATGGATCGCTACGTGCAGCGCCTGGCGCTGGAGATCCGCCTGCGCAACGCCATCATGGACCGCGATCCGAGCGGATTCCGCTGATCGCGGCCGGCGTCACCACTACCCCTCGGCCAGGCCCAGCGTGCTCGCGAGGGCGTCGATGAACGGCCGGTGTTCGTCGGGCACTTCCTTGCGCCACTCGCGGACGTAGCCGGCAATTCCGGCTGAGCTTCCGGCCGCTTCGAGGTTGAGATAGCGCAACACGACCCAGCGTGCGGCGTCGCGCTCGAAATGCGGAAGAAGGAGATTGGCGACGACTTCGTTGTCACCACGGCGATAGGGATCGGCCGACAGACGGGGAAGCGTCGACTTCAGCCATGAAGCGGCGGACACGCCGGCCGGAAGCCGGCGATGCGGCTCAGTAACGAGCCCCTCGGCATAGGAGGCGAGGCTGGGCGCGTACGCCTCCCACCCCGGATACGGCGCGTCGGTCCGCCAGCGCACCGCCATGCTGCGCAGCACGTAGAGGCCGGCCGCCTCGCACAGCGCCTCCTCGAACCACTGTGTCGTGCGACGCGTCGTGTCGTGCGCACGGTGGTCATAGTTCGACAGGATGTGGCACAGCTCGTGGCCGAACTGGTACACGTACTGTGCCCAGCCACGATTGCGTGCGGACAGGTGCACGCGATATTCCCCGTCATGCCCCTTGTCGAACAGGGCCACCGGACTGCCCGCTGCGTAGCGGACGACGATGGGGCTCACGAGTCCATGCGCGGCGCCCCCTGTCAGTTCGTCCGCGACGGCGTTGAGCAGGGTTTCGACCTCGTCGCGCGCGGCGCTGCCCCAGTCCTCGCCGTCCACGCGAATTGTGAGGCCCGACAGCCCCGGGATGGGCGCAACCCCGTCCCCCGCAAGCGCGTGCGGCACGACGGCGGCGAGCGCCCCCAGGGCGACCAGCGCCTGCACGAACATCCATCGGAACGCCTGCCTCGTCCTTGCCACCTTCTCCACCCCCGGCACCGGAAATTCCGGCGCTCGATGCTGCCGCACCTTACTCCACGTAGTGACCGACACCAATCAGCGAGCCGCCCTCGCGCCGTACGTAGGAGCGCTTCTTCTCGACGCGGTTGGTCACCGGATTGCGCCATACATAGTCCACGGTGGCCGCATCGGCCGATTTCAGCTTCTCGATCATCTCGGCGACGATCTTGTGGCCTTCGGCGTCGGCGAGGCCGCTCGCGTCGGTATCGGATAACGCAGGATTCATGCCCATCGCCTCGAACTTGCCGCTATCGAGATTCACCATAAAGACGTAGAGGTCGTCCTTCACGAAATTGCCGCGACGATCGTTGAACGCGGCGGCAGCCTTGACGTGACCTTCGCCGCGCGCGAGCGCGACGGCGCGGTCGAGCATCGCGCGGGCGTCGTCGGCGCTCGCGCGCGGTGCCGAGTAGCCGACGCCGAGCACGTAACCACCGATCTTGCGCACGTAACTCACCTTCGGCTCGACCTTGTTGGTCACGCGATTGAGCCACATGTAGCGCACCGTGGCTTCGGGCGTGACGCGCGTGCTGTCGATCATCTCGCGGAACAGCGGGTTGCCCGCCGCGTCCGTGGTGTTCAGCACGGTCAGGCCGACGAGCGCCTCGGGTGCGGCGCCGCTCGCCTGATACACGCCCTTGTCGTCGATCACGAACACGTACAGGTCCTTGCGCACGAACTGGCCGCTGCGGTCGTTGAAGGCGGCGAAGGCGCGGTCGGGGCCGTTCGCTTCCATGTACTTGACCGCCTGGTCGAACAGCGTGCGGGCCTCGCGCGGGGTGCTGCGGTCCACGGCCGTGGCGGACTGCGCGGCGAAGGCAAGCAGGGTGGCGGCGGCGAGCGACTTCAGGGGGAGACGTTTCACGTGCGGTTCCTCTCTGGCGAGATGCGGAAAATCGGAAGTTGAGGCGCTGGCGAGATGGCCGGCTGAACCCGCCCGGGCGCCAAACGGCAGGCCCAGGCAGGCTCAGCGGGCCACCCCGGCGAACCGGGGGGGCCTTGCGTGCGGGACGGCACGACACCGTCCCGCGATGCGATTACGACTTGTGCAGCTTGAACACCCATACGGAACCGCCCTGCTCGAGGAAGTTCACGCGCTTGGCGACATCCCCGCCCCACAGCGGCACCGCGCCGCCCCAGCCCGACACCACCGCGATGTACTGCTCGCCGCCGTCTTCCCAGGTGATCGGGGGCGCGATGATCCCGGAGCCGGTCTGGAACTTCCAGACTTCCTTGCCGGAGGTCGCGTCGATCGCCTTCAGGTAGCCTTCGGGGGTGCCGTAGAACACCAGGTTGCCGCCGGTCGCGAGGACGCCGCCCCACAGCGGCGCGTTGTTCTTCACTTCCCACACGATCTTGCCGCTGACCGGATCGACCGCGCGCAGCGCGCCGATGTAATCCTCGTTGAGCGGCTTGATCGTGAAGCCCGCGCCGAGGTAAGCCGCGCCCCGTTTGTACGACACCGGCTCGTTCCAGATGTCCATCGCCCACTCGTTGGCCGGCACGTAGAAGTAGCCGGTCTTCGGGCTGAAAGCCATCGGCATCTGGTTCTTGCCACCCAGGAAGGACGGCGCATTGAGCACCACCTCGCCCTTCTTGCCGTCGCCGCCGCCTTCGGTGAAGGGGTTGCCCGGGCGCTTCTTGTCGTCGTAGAGCGGACGGCCGGTGTTCAGGTCGATGCCCTTGGCCCAATCGATCTGCTTCACGAACGGGAAGGCGTTGAGCAGCTTGCCGTTGGTGCGGTCATTGACGAAGAAGAAGCCGTTGCGGTCCGCCTTGCCGCCCGCCTTGACCATCTTGCCGCTCTTCGGATCCTTGTACTCGAAGGACACGAATTCGTTCACGCCGTCGTAGTCCCAGCCGTCGTGCGGCGTGGTCTGGTAGTGCCACACGATCTTGCCGGTGTCGGGATCGATCGCGACGGTCGAGGACGAGTACAGGTTGTCGCCCGGACGCAGCCAGCTGTTCCACGGCGCCGGGTTGCCGGTGCCGATGAAGATCAGGTTGACGTCCGGATCGTAGTAGGCCGACAGCCACGGTGCCGCGCCGCCGGTCTTCCACAGGTCGCCCGGCCAGGTGGCGTTGGTCGTGCCGCTGATGCCGTTCTCGACCTGGGTGCCGTCCTTGTCGTACTTGAAGCCCATGTGGCCTTCGACCACCGGACGCGTCCAGATCAGCTTGCCGGTCTTCGGATCGCGCGCATCCACGCGCCCGACGATACCGAACTCGCCGCCGGAGTTGCCGGTGATGAGCATGCCCTTGACGATCTGGGGCGCGGCGGTGAAGGAGTAACCCGCCTTGTAGTCCTCGATCTTCTCCTTCCACACCACCTTGCCGGTGTCCTTGTCCAGCGCGACGAGCTGCGCGTCGAGCGTGCCGAAGATCACCAGGTTGCCGTAGATCGCGGCGCCGCGGTTGACGACGTCACAGCACGGCATGATGCCGTCGGGCAGGCGGTGCTCGTATTTCCACAGCTTCTCGCCGGTCTTCACGTCGAGCGCGAAGATGCGGCTGTAGGAGGCGGTCACGAACATCTTGCCGTCATGCACCAGCGGCTGCGACTGCTGGCCGCGCTGCTTTTCGCCGCCGAACGAGAACGACCACACCGGCACGAGGTTCTTGACCGTCTGGGGGTTCACCTTCGCCAGCGGGCTGAAACGCTGGCCCTTGGTGCCGAGGCCGTGGGTAACGACCTGCGAGGTATTGCCGGTGCCGTCCGCGAGGATGTCCGCGTCGGTCACCTCCTTGGCCTGCGCGCTCCCCATGCCTGCCAGGGACAGCGCGAGGACGGACACCGCGACGGACCACCCTGCGCGTTTCCGGATCTGCTCCATTTGAATCCTCCTTTTCGAATCTCGTCGTATTGTTGGAAACCGCCTCCCTGACCGGGCGACCGGATTCGGCTGCAGGGTTCGCAAAGGGCGTGCCACCGGGCCGCTGCCGCCGAAAATCCTCTCCGGTTCCTGAAACATGGCCCAAGCAACGAGTTTTTCAAGGCGATATCGGTACATCTAGCGATTTTCATTGCTCTGATTGACAGCACGTGTTCCGTTTTGGAGCAACTGCGCCCCGCGGCCTGCACAGATGCGCTGATCCGTCGCGTGGCACACCCCTTGCTCGAATCGGTGCACAAACAAGGAGGGCGGCATCGACCGCCCCCGTGGAGGAGACCCGATGCGCAGTTCGACCCTGATCGTGCTGGCGATGTTTTGGCTGTGCCCCGTCACGGAGGCGCCGGCCGCCCCCCCTGCTGCTGCAGCCGCCAGCGCGGATCCGCTCGACTCGGCGCGCTGGGGCGACATGGTGAAGACCTTCTTCGCGGGCGCCAGCGTCGTATTCGATGCGCGAGTGAAAGTCGTGGCGCCAGTGATCGCCGAGGATTCGCTCAACGTCCCGGTCTCCGTCGATGCGAGCGAACTGCCCGGCGTTGAAGAGGTGCTCGTCTTCGCCGACTTCAATCCCATCCTCCCGGTGCTGCGCTTCCAGCCGAAGAAGTCGCGCCCCGCCCTCGCCTTCCGCCTCAAGCTGCAGCAGTCCTCGCCGGTGCGCGCCGCCGCCCGCACCGCCGACGGCGTGTGGCACGTGGGCGGCGTGTGGATCACGGCGACGGGCGGCGGGTGCACGGCGCCGTCCACTGGATCGGGCTCGCCCGAGTGGCAGGAGCGCCTGAACCAGGTCAGCGGCAGGATCTTTCCGCGCACCGATGGCGGCGAGCGCCTGCGCGTGCGCGTGATCCACCCGATGGACACCGGCCTCGCGCCCGGCATCCCGGTGTTCCATATCGAGGAACTGAGCCTCGCCGACGAATCCGGCGCGGAGCTGATGCGCATCCGCGCCTACGAACCGGTTTCCGAGAACCCGCTGTTCACCATCGACATGCCCGCCGACGCAGCGGCAGGAACGCGCATCCATGCGCGCGGCCGCGACAACAACGGCAACCGCATCGACGCATGGGTGACGCAATGAAGACGTCCGCCCTGCCGTGCATGCTGCTGGTGCTCGGTCTCGCCCTGACGCCCGTGCTGACGTCGAATGCCGCTCCCCCCGCCGTCCCCGACACCGACCGCTTCGACTACCACCTGGAACCGCGTGAAATCGCCCCCGGCGTGCACGTCTTCGTCGGCCTGCGCGAAGACTTCACGCCTGCCAACGGCGGCAACATCGTCAACACCGGCTTCCTCGTCGGCACGGACGGCGTCATCGTCATCGACACCGGCCCCTCGCGCCGCTACGGCGAGCAGATGCTCGCGGCGATCCGGCGCGTGACGCCGCTACCGGTGGTGCTGACGATCAACACTCACCACCATCCGGACCACTTCCTCGGCAACCAGGCCTTCCCCGCCGCCACCCTCGCGGCGCTGCCCGAAACCCTGCGCGGCATCCAGAAGGACGGCGAGGCGTTCAACGAGAACCTCTACCGCATGTCGGGCGACTGGATGAAGGGCACCGAGCGGGTGACGCCCGCCCAGGCGCTCGCGCCGGGGCCGCGCAGCGTCGGCGGGCGCGACATCGAGATCGTCGCGCTCGACGGCCACACCCCGGCCGACGTCGTCGTGATCGACCACGCGACCGGCACCGTCTTCGCGGGCGACCTGCTCTTCCACGACCGCGCCGCGACGACGCCGCATGCGAACCTCACGCACTGGCTCGCCGCATTGAATCGCCTCGCAGCGATCCCCGCAAAGCTGTGGGTACCCGGCCACGGCGCCCCGTCGGCCGACGACACGCCGATCCGCCAGACGCGCGGCTACCTCGAATGGCTCGCCGCCGCGATACGCGACGGCGCCGAGTCCGGTCTCGACATGACCGAGATGCTCGCCCGCGCCGTCCCGCCGCAGTTCCGCGGCCTCGCCGAGGTCGAGCGCGAATACCGCCGCTCGGTCGTGCACCTCTATCCGGCCGCGGAACAGGCCGTACTGGAGAAAGCCCATGCGCGCTAGATCGACCACCCTCGGCACCCGCGTCGGCCTCGTGCTCGCCGCCACGCTTGCGCTGCTCCTGCTCGTCGGCGCCGGCTGGTGGGTGCGCGAGACGCGCAAGTCGATCCACGAAGAAGTGCTCGCCGCGAGCCACGTCGCGCAGCAATGGGTCGCCGTGCTCGTCTCCGAAACCCTGCGCGACCGCGCCGACGGCCCCGACCGCCTGATGGCGCACCTGCGCGCCGTCGGGCGGCTGCGCGCGAACCAGCTGGAAGTGCATGCCCCCGACGGCGCCCGCCTCTACGTGTCCCCCGAATCGACCTACAAGCCCGGCCGCTTCGCCCCCGACTGGTTTGCCGAACGCATGACGCCCGCGCTGCCGGTACGCCACTTCGACGCCGGCGACCGCCAGATCGTGCTGCGCCCCGACGCCTCGCGTGCCGTGCTCGACGCCTGGGACGACCTCACCGCCGGCCTCGGCACCGCCTTCGCGCTACTGCTGGTCGTCGCCCTCGCCGCGCGCTTCGCGCTGCACCGCGCACTCGCGCCGCTCGCGCAGATCGACGCCGCCCTCGCGCGCGGCGCCGACGGCCGCTTCGACGTCCGCCTGCCCGGCTACCGCGTCGCCGAACTCGACCGCCTCGCCGCGAGCTACAACCGCCTCGCCGATACGCTGGACGACACCCGCGCGCACAACCTGCGCCTCGAAGAGGATCAGGCCTTCACGCGCGCCGTGCACGCCCGTCTCGAAGAGGAGCGGCGCGTGATCGCGCGCGAGTTGCACGACGAACTCGGACAGGCCATCACCGCGGTGCGCGCCATCTCCGGCGCCATCCTGCAGCGCTGTGACGACCAGCCGCAGCTCCACGGCAGCGCCCAGGCCATCCTCGCGATGACGGGCCAGATGCAGGACGGCGTGCGCACGATCCTGCAGCGCCTGCGCCCCGCCGGCGCCGACACCGGCCAGCTCGACCGCGCCGTCGCCGACTACTGCCGCCTGTGGTCCGGCCACCATCCCGACATCCGGGTCGACTGCCGCACCGCCCCCGCCAGTGCGCCGACCGGCGAGGCGTTGAGCCTCACGGTGCTGCGCCTGCTGCAGGAAAGCCTCACCAACGTCGCGCGCCACTCCGGCGCCACGCGGGTCGAAGTGCGGCTCGATTTCCAGCCCGATGCCGTCGCGCTCGAAGTGTGCGACAACGGCCGCGGCCTGCCGCCCGACCCGCGCCCGGGCCGCTACGGCCTGACCGGCATGCGCGAGCGCGTCGCCGAGCTGCACGGCGAACTCGAATTCGACACCTCCCCCGGCGGCGGCCTGCGCGTCAGCGCCCGCCTGCCGCACCCCATCCCCACCGAGATTCCCACCGAGGAAAGCCTCCATGGCCAGCAGCCTTGAAAACCTCCGCCTCGTCCTCGCCGACGACCACGCCATCGTCCGCATGGGCTTCCGCATGCTGCTCGAAGGCGCTGGCGCCACCATCGTTGCAGAGGCCGACAGCGGCGAAGCCGCGATCGCCGCGTTCGGCGAGCACCAGCCCGACGCCCTGGTGATGGACGTGACCATGCCCGGGCTGGGCGGCCTGTGCGCTCTGGACCGCCTGCGCGCACACCACCCCGGCGCCCGCGTGCTGATGCTCTCGGCGCACGAGGACTCGCAGATCCCAATGCGCGCGCTGCGCTCCGGGGCAACCGGCTACCTCTCGAAGCGCGCCCAGCCGCAGGAACTGGTGCGCGCCGTCGCCCAGGTCGCGCGCGGCCAGCGCTACGTCGACCCCGAGCTCGCACCGCAGCTCGCGCTCGCGCAGTTCGGCGGCAGCAACGACCCCGCCGACGCGCTCACGGACAAGGAATTCGCCGTCTTCCTCGAACTCGCGAAAGGCAATTCCGTGACCCAGGTCGCCGGCACCCACAAGCTTAGCCCCAGCACCGTCGGCACCCACCTCTACCACATCAAGCAGAAGCTCAACGCCGCGAATGCCGCCGAACTGGCGCTGATCGCGGTGCGTTCCGGCCTGATCGAAGCCTGAGCGGCGCGCACACCTCACGCGCAACGCGATGCGCCCGGCGACGCATCCCGTATTCATGTCCTACTATGTAGTTCGACGTTCCCGCCCTCACACCGATCACGCATCGTGCCTCGCGCCGCCGGTGCCTAACGACGTCGTGCATCCATCAGGCAGTCAAGGAGGAGCCCATGCCGTTCATGCTCAAGATCCAGTGGGACATCAAGGCCGGACGCGAGGCCGATTTCCGGGCCAATCAGGCGGCGCTGTGCAAGGTGATGCTCGATCACCCTGGGGTGATCTGCTACCACGCCGATTACCCCTCGCCCCGCGTGAGTCAGTGGACCGAGATCTACGCGACCGACGAGGCGTTCGAGGCGCATCTTGCCAATGAAAAAGGCAAGGTGCCGCTGGCGACCCTGATCGAGGCCTGCGACAAGATCACCTGTCAGTGCTGGGGTAACCCCAACGCACGCTCGAAGGAGATCCTTGCGGGCTTCGGGACGACGTATCAAGAGACGGCGGAAAACGCCTTCGTACTGAATCCGCAGGCCGACAAGGACTCGCCCATCTGATCCGGCGCCGCCCCGTCCAGCGGGCGGTCCGGATCGCGGGCAGATCGGACCGCTGCGCGGAACGCACCGACCTGCCCGGGTGAATCAGCGCCGCTCGTCGTTGCGCTCCCACCAAGGGCGGTCGCCACCGTCATCGCCCCGGCGGTCACGCCGGCGATCGTCATCGTCGTCGCCCCGGCGGTCGCCGTCGCGGTCGCGGCGACGATCCCGTTCGCGCTCCCGTTCCCAGCGGCGCTGGTCGTCGCGATCCCAGCGCCGATCGTCGCGGTCGCGGTCGCCGCGCCCTTCATCCCTGCGCCCCTTGAAGCGGATTTCCCGCGGATAGTGACTGCGGGGCAACTCCACCCAGGGGCCCGACCGGGAGCTCGAATAACGCCAACGCGCGTTATCGTAGTAGTAGTAATAGCCGCGGTAGAAGTAATACGGCTCCACGTCGAATTCGACGAGGGCTGGCAGTGCCGGCGCGACGACCACCGCGCCGCCATGCGGGGGCGCCACGACGCATGCAGTGAGCACGAGGGCCGCGAGCGACGCGATTGCGAGCTTTTTATACATATGTATTCTCCCGAACGGATGGGACCCCGGATCGCCGGAGGCTTGCGTCGATGTGGCAGACCGGCAAGTCGAACAGTACGCCCTAATATTATCCTCCTGCCCGGAACGATCGCACGTTTCCAAACGTCACGCCTGCCGCCGCGCGAGCAGCAGCAGGTTGCGCGGCGTGAGCGCGCGTGCGCAGAAGGTGCCCGCCTGCACGTCGAAGCCCGCCTCCTCCAGCCCCAGCGCGAGGTCCATCACCAGCCACACTTCGAGCGCACGGCGGAAGGCGTGGCGGATCACTTCGAGGCGGCGGACTTCGGCGCGGCGCCGCTCGCCGACGGCGAGCCAGTGCTCCCAGTCCGACGCCGCCGGCAGGCGCAGCCCTTCGCGCGCCGCCAACGCCCGGCAGTAGCCGGCGAAGTCGAGCGCCAGCCACGATGCAGGCACGGGCTTGAAGCTGCGCACGGCTTCGCCCTCGATCTCGTTGCGCAGCGCGACGAAACCCAGCTTCCACGCCTGGTCGCGCGCCAGGCGCGTACGCACGTTGCGCGGCGCGGTGACGGTCTCGGTGACGGCCAGGCGCAGCGCACGCTCGTCGAGCGCCAGCGTGGCAGCGCGGCTCAGGGGCCGGTAACCGTCCCCCGCGCCGAGGTGATAGCAGCACGGTGCGATGCGGTAGCTGTGCGCATGATCGTGCCCCGCGTGACGGACCAGCGTGCGATGCAGCTCGCCGCAGGCATGCAACGCGACGACGGCATGGCCGCGCACATGGCGACGGGCGCCCTCGTCCAGCGCATCGCCGCAAGTCACGGTCTGTTCCACTCCGCTCCCGTCGGCGAGCCGCTCCGCGGCCCGGCACAGCGCGGAATCGATCTCCAGCAGACGCACCGGCACCCGGTCGAGGAGCGCCAGCCGCCGCCCCAGATGCCCCTTGCCCGCGCACCACTCCAGCACCGGCGCCCCTTCGGCCGGCGCGTGTGCGGCGAAGGCGTCGATCTGCGCGAGCTTGCGGCCGGGGATGAACAGGTCGGCACGCGGATCGCGCGGCGGCAGGTCGCGCGGCACGAGTTGCCGCACCGTGCACAGCGTTTCCAGCCTTTCGACCACGGGCAGGCGCGGCGCGAGCCACGCGCGGCAGGCGTCGGGGTCGAGGACGAATCGCTCGAGCGTCGCCTCGTCGAGACCGAGCACCGCGTCGGCGAGCGCCGGCTGCGCCTCGCACCAGGCGGGCCGCCGCACCTGGAAAGGCGACGGACGCCAGAACGCCTCGTGCGCATGCAGTTCCGATTGCAGTTCGAGAAGGCGTTCGCGGTGATTCATGCGGTACGGCGGGAGGTGATTGCGGAGGCGCGAGTATCGCAAACTCCTGCGCTTCGCGGGCAAGCGTGCGCGGCCCCCACCGCATCCGATTGCCACGGACACGGCCGGCGCGTAGGCTCTGCGGAACCCCGGACGCGATCCGGTAGTCATTGCGGCATGTCCGGACACGACCGCCGGCGGGCGTTCGCGGACATCCGAGTCACCGGAAGTCGCGCCGCAGCGCATGGGCGCGACATCCCTTGCGTCCCCCTCACCCGGTCAAGGAGCCCATCAATGAAGCTGTATTTGAAACCCGGTGCATGCTCGCTCTCTCCCCACATCGTCCTCGAGGAGGCGGGCCTGAAGTACGACATGGAAGTCGTCGACCTACAGACAAAGGTCACCACATCGGGCGCGGATTACTGGAAGATCAACCCCAAGGGCTACGTTCCCGCGCTGCAGCTCGACAACGGCGAAGTGATCACCGAAGGCCCCGCAATCGTCCAGTACCTCGCCGACCAGGTACCGGGCAAGAAGCTCGCTCCGGCCAACGGCACCATCGAGCGCTACAAGCTGCAGGCTTGGCTCACCTTTATCGGCACCGAAATCCACAAGACCTTCAGCCCCTTCTTCAACCCGGCGACGCCCGCCGAGTGGAAGGCCATGTGCCGCGCGAACCTCGAACGCCGCTTCGGCTACGTGGCCGAACAGCTCGCGGGCAAGGACTACCTGATGGGCGCGGATTTCAGCGTCGCCGACGCCTACCTGTTCACGGTGATGGGCTGGGCGAAGTACATCGAACTCGACCTGTCGCAGTGGCCGGCGCTCGCCGCCTACCAGGCCCGCGTCGCCGCCCGCCCGGCGGTCGTCGCAGCGATGAAGGCCGAAGGGCTGCTGTGACAGCGTGACACCCCGCCCTCCCGGCTCCGGTCGGGAGGCATCGCCGCCGTGCGGCAAGCAGGATCCGGAGGGACAGGTCATGGATGCGCAACTCAAGGACATCGAAGTCGAGCGCCTCGCAGGTGGCAGCACGACGATGGGCGAATACGCCGGCAAGGTGCTGCTGATCGTGAATACCGCCAGCCAGTGCGGCTTCACCCCGCACTATGCCGGGCTCGAACAGCTCTATGAGAAGTACCGCGACCGCGGGCTGGTGGTGCTGGGCTTTCCGTGCAACCAGTTCGGTACGCAGGAACCGGGCGACGCCGCCGAAATTGCCGCGTTCTGCGAGACGAACTACGGCGTCAGCTTCCCGATGTTCGCCAAGATCGAGGTCAATGGCGACCACGCCCACCCGCTCTATGCATGGCTCAAGACGCACGCGAAAGGCGTGCTCGGCACCGAAGCGATCAAGTGGAACTTCACGAAATTCCTCGTCGATCGCAGCGGCACCCAGGTCGAACGCTACGCACCGATGACCCCGCCGGAAGCCATCGCCGACGACATCGAAGCGCTGCTCTGAGCGGCGTCTTTGGCCGCAATGAACCCGCAAGGCCCTGTCGGAATCGAAACCTCCACCCACAACCAGCAATTCGTCCAGCCATGAAGACATACGACCACGGCAAGCTCGACCGCATCGTCGCCGATGCCCGGCGCACCGCCGACACGCGCAGCGACGGCTACCGCGAACGCGCACTGAAGATCTACCCGTGGATCTGCGGCCGCTGCACGCGCGAATTCACCGTAACCAACCTGCGCGAGCTGACGGTGCATCACCGCGATCACAACCACGACAACAACCCGCCCGACGGCAGCAATTGGGAGCTGTTGTGCATCTACTGCCACGACAACGAACACCAGCGGCAGCTCGAAGCGCAGGCAGGCAGCTCGATCCAGACGAACAACGGCACGGTGTCGACGCACAACCCGTTCGCCGACCTGAAGGCCTTGCTCACGAAGGGGAAGTGAAGGGAAGTGACCGCCCCCGAGACTGTTTCGCGCGCGGGGGCGCTACCGCCCCGGTTCGCGCTCAGCCGACGGCTTCCGCCTCCCGGGCCCACGGTCCCGCATCCGGATCGACGAAGCGTATCCCGCCGCGGCCGGCCTCCTTGGCCAGATACATCGCGGTATCCGCGCGTTTGATGACGGCGTCCTCGCTCGCATCGCCCCCCGTAAACAGCGCCACGCCTATGCTCGCCGAGCAGCGGTGCTCGATTTTCCGGACGCCAGGCGCGGCGGGTTCGATGCCCAGCACATATGGCTCGGACAGGCGCGCCAGGATCTTCTGCGCGACCACTCCAGCCTGACGACGCGACTCCGCGCCGTCGGACGGCAGCTCACAGAGCATCACGACGAACTCGTCGCCGCCGAAGCGCGCCACGGTATCGACCTCGCGCACGCATTTCTGCAGCCGCCGCGCGACCTCCACCAGCAACTGGTCGCCAATGTCATGGCCATGGGTGTCGTTCAGCGGCTTGAAATTGTCCAGATCGATGAACAGCAGGGCGCCCGGGCGACCGGTGCGCTTGCTGGCCGCGAGAGCCTGTTGCGTGCGGTCGAGGAACAGCCGGCGATTCGGCAGGTTTGTCAGGGAATCGTAAAAACCGAGCAGGCGGATCTGGTCTTCCATGTTCTTGCGCTCGGTGATGTCGGTCGAGATTCCGCACAGCGCGTAGATCTCGCCGTTCTCGTCACGCAGGGGCAGCTTGACGGTCAGGCAGGTCGCCGCGCTGCCGTCCTTGCGGTTCTGGATGGTCTCCTCCGTCCTGAGCAGCTGCCCTTCCTTCAGCACCTGCTCGTCACCCGTGCGCATCCGTGCCGCGGTCGCTGCATCGAAGAATTTCTCGTCTGCGTAACCGACGATCTCCTCCTCCGCCAAGCCGAAGCGCTCGCGCACCTTGCGATTGGCGAACAGATACCGCCCATCCCTGTCCTTCATGTAGATGTCGGCATCGACACTTTCGAGGATCGTGGCGAGCTTCCGCTCGTTCTCCCGCAACGCCCGCTCACGCTGCGACAGGGTGTCCAGAAGTCGATTGAACCCGCCGATCAGTTCGCCCACCTCATCGTGCCGGACCACGGCCAGGGGGGCCGGAAACTGCCTCGCATCGGAAATTGCGGCCAGGGTCTTCACGGTGTTGAGCATCGGTGCGAGTTGGCGTCTCAACATCGCCCAGGTGAGCCCCCCCGCGAACAGGGTGAGCACGATCGCCGCCGCCAGCACCCGCTGCTGCACGGCACGAATCGGGGCGAAGGCCTCCTCGATCGGCAGAGCGACCGCCGCAAACCAGCCCGCCAGCGGTATGCTCTTCACAGAGCCAAGCACCTCCGCTCCATCCGATGCACGGAACACGGCCGAGCCTTCGTAGCCGTCGACAAAACGGTCTATCGCCGCGTTGACGCCGGGGGCAGGCAGCGTCTCCATGATCCGGCGCTTGTCGGAGGCGGCGAACACCAGCCGATACTGCGGCGCCACAAGCGAGTAGCCGCCCGTGCGGCCGTAGACGTTTCCGGCGATCTTGTCGATGAAATTGGGTCTCGACAGGTCCGTCACGCCCAACACCGCGCCCACCACACGGCCCTGCGAGTCGCGAACGGGCACCGCCATGCCGAACACCGGCGCGGGAAGCTTCTTGCCCATGATCGGCCGACCGATCATTGCCGAGCCATTCTTCAGCGCGGCGGCGACATGCTCCCGATCCATGAAATTGACACCGATCCGCCCCGCCGATCGCGGATTGTCGGCGATCGCCGTGCCGTCGGCATCCAGAACGGCCACTCCGCCGTTGAACAGTTCGAGGAGGACCGGGTTGCGCTCCAGAAGCGTCTGCGGGTCCGACGAGCCCTGCGCGGCAGCCGCTGCACTTGCGCCCGCAAAGGCGTCCAGAGCACGCAATCGCTGACCCAGGTCGTCATTGACCCCGGCCGCCAGGATGGTCGCCGTCGAGAACTGCTGCTCGCCCATCAGGCGCTGCATATCCTCGCGCAATATGTGGCTGGCGTAGAGGGCCAGCGACCAGATGCTGACCAGAAAAATGCACAGCGTTACAAGGGTGATGCGCGTGTTGAGCGTTCGCCACCGAAAATCAGGCAGATTCATTCAAGACCCTGGCAATGATTGGTCTGACGGAAATTGTCGGGGGCGCCCGGAATCGGGACATCGATGGCAGTGCATGTGCAACAGATCCGCTTCGGCACGACTGCCTTTATTGTTAACGGATGGAAAATAACATCTTGCGGCCGACGACTCGGTGAAATCCTCAACGCTGCAGCCCCGCCAGACGGGATTCAGGTCGGATCATGCTCATCCCAGCGCCCCAGCTGGCGCGCGACCAGGATCCAGCCCCCTGCGACCGGCACCGCAGCCAGGGCGATGGCGCCGACCGACAGGCCCAGCGCCGCGAGCCCGGCGTAGATCCAGCCGCTGGCGAGGTCGCCGCCGCGATACACCACCGCATCGATGAAGGCCTTGGCCTTGTAGCGCTCCTCGCGGCCCACCAGCGTGAACAGCACCTCGCGCGCGGGCTTTGCGAGCGCATGGCGGCTGCTGTCGTACAGCACGCGCACGACCACCAGCACGGCCAGCGCCGGCACCGTGCCGAGCACCACGAAGCCGACAAGCGCGACCGCGGGCAGCAGCGCCAGCGTCAGCCCCACGCCGAGGCGGCGCAGGATGTGGGCCGTGAGGAAGATCTGCGTCGCGATCGTCAGCACATTCACGGCGAGGTCCACGCGTGCCAGGAACACCCGCCGCAGCGCCCGGTCGGTGTAGGCCTCGCCCAGCATGTGCGCCTGCACGAAGTACAGGATCGTCGAGGCGAAGGTCATCAGCAGCAGCCACAGCGCAATGCGCAGCAAGGCCGGCGAACGGAACACGAGCCGCGCCCCGCTCCACGCGCTGCCGCCGATGCGCGCCTCCGGTTCGCGTGCAAGCGTGGCCGGCTCGTGCTGCGCGTGGCGGTCGAGTGCGCGCGCGCACCACGACGCCACCTCCAGCGGCAGCACCGCCATCAGCAGCAACAGGAACACCGGCACATGCTGCGCCAGCACCGCGGTCGTCGCCGAACCCGCGATGCCGCCGAGCGAGGAGCCGACCGCGATGAAGCCGAACAGGCGCTTGCCCTGTTCATGGCGGAACAGGTCCGCGACGAAGCCCCAGAACACCGTGACGACGAACAGCGCGAACACGCTCACCCACACGTAGAACACGCGGTCTATCCAGGCGCGTGCGGACTCGGGCAGCAGATACAGAGCGGCATAGAAGACGAGCAGGTTGGCCGCGAAGAAGCGGTTCGCCAGCGGCACGAACACCGCCCGCGGCCAGCGCGCCACGGCCGCCGAATACAGCGGCACCGCCAGCAGCATCACGACGAATACTGCAGTCCACAGGATCTGCAGGTTGCCCCGGTCCGCCGCGCCGATCTCGTCGCGCACCGGACGCAGCAGGTAGTAGGAATACAGGATCGCGAAACCGTAAGCCGTCGCGAGCAGCAAGGGCAACGTCTCGCCTTCACGCACCGGCACCACCCGGCGGACGAGCGCCCCGAACATCGCTCAGCCGCCCTCAGTGCGCCACGCCTAGCGCCTGCCGCAACTCGCGCGCCGTCAGCGCCCGGCCGAACACCGGCGAACCGACGTCGAAATCCTTGGCGCGCGCCAGCCCGCCGACCGCCACCGGCTCGAAGCCCGCCTCCTCGACCAGCCGCGCGGCAACCGCCAGCGCGTCATGGTCGTCCGCCGCCAGCGGCACCCCGACGCGCTCGCCGCTGCGATGCGCCTCGCTGCGCAGCGCCAGATACGGCACCGACGTAAAGGCCCGCACCAGGCGCACGCCCGGCAGGTATTCGGCCGACGCCACCCCGGTGCCCCGCTCCAAAGCCGGCGTCGCCATCGGCCCGTCGCGCTCGCGCCGCGGATTGCCGGTTTCCAGCACCACCTTCCGCGCCATCAGCCCCGCGTAGTCGCGCCCCACCTGCGGCAGCGCCCCGTACGGCACCGCGATCAGCACGACATCGCCGAACTCCGCCGCCTCGCGCGGCGTTCCCACCCGCACGTGGGCGCCCAGACGCGCCGCGAGCGGTTTCAGGTCGTCGGGATGGCGCGAGGAGATCAGCAGCTCGTAACCGGCCTTCGCCCACAGCTCCGCCAGCGCGCCGCCGATCCGCCCGGTGCCGATGATGCCGATACGCAAACGGTCCGACGCGCCGATCGCGAAACGCGGCAACGCGGCCAGCGCGGCCGTCGCCAGCGCGGCGAAGATCAGCACGCGGCGGCGACGATCGGGCGGGAAAGCGGGCTGAAAATGGGACCGGATTTGCGCAATCATCCTTGCCTCCGCAGCATGAAACCGGGCCGCACGGCCCGCAGCGCCCTGCCCCACGGCTCAGGCGCCGATCGAATCGACATGGCGTTTCCAGAACGCCGCGTCGGGGAGCGCGCCGGTCGCCGCACGCACGTTGTCCGCCATATGCTCCGGCCGCCCGGTGCCCGGAATCGCGCACGTCACCGCCGGATGGCTCAGCACGAACTTCAGCAGCACCTGCGCCCAGCTCGTCGCGCCGATCTCCGCCGCCCACGGCGGCAGCGGCCGGTCGCGCAGGCGGCGCAGCACGCGGCCGCCGCCGAAGGGCCGGTTGACCAGCACCGCCATGCCGCGTTCGGCCGCCAGCGGCAGGATGCGCCGCTCCGCCGCCGCTTCGCCGACCGAATAATTGACCTGCACGAAATCGAATTGCGCCTCGCGCATCACCGCCTCGAGCTCGCCATAGGCGCCCTGCGTGTAATGCGTGATACCGATATAGCGCACGCGCCCCTCGGCCTTCCAGTCGCGCAGCGTCGACAGATGCACCCGCCAATCGACCAGGTTATGCACCTGCATCAGGTCCAGGCGCTCCACCTGCAGCAGCCGCATCGACTCCTGCATCTGCCGGATACCCTCGGCCCGCCCGTGCGTCCACACCTTGGTCGCGACGAAGGCCTTGCTGCGCAGTCCACCCGTAGCGAGCAGTTCGCCCGTCACGGCCTCGGCCCGCCCGTACATCGGCGAGGTATCGATCACCGACCCGCCGGCCGCGAACAAGGTCCGCAACACCTCGGGTAAGCGCCGATACTCCGCCGAGTCGCGCGGGACGTCGAAACCCACGTACGTGCCCAGCCCGACGACGGGCAGTCGCTCCTGGGTCGAAGGAATCGGGCGCGTCGGCATCGCACCTCCGGAAGACTCGCCCGGCGCCTGGGCCTTCGCCCGGCCGCCGACGACAAGGACCGCAGCCGCGCCCGCCGCAAGCCGCAGGAACTGCGCTCGCGTCATTCCGCCAGCGGGCATCATCGGGGACGACGGGCTGGACATGCGTCCTTCCTCCGCAAAACGGCCGAAGCACGGCCTCCGCAAGCTGTGACCGCGGGAATGCCCTGCGAGTGCCGCGACGCTCGGGAAATTCGACGCCGAAAACGCGGACCCTCCGCATCCCGTGGAACGCCGGCGGCGTCACACGAGCTACGGAGGGTCCGCGTGTCCGTTTCCTCTACCTTATTGCGGCGAACGCAGTGCTCAGTACAGCCCGGTCAGGTAGAAGAAGGCGATGACCACGAACACCGCCAGGGTCTTGATGCAGGTAATGGCGAAGATGTCGCCGTAGGCCTGCCGGTGGGTGAGGCCGGTGACCGCCAGCAGCGTGATGATCGCGCCGTTATGCGGAAGGGTATCCATGCCGCCACTGGCCATCGAAGCGATTCGGTGCAGGACTTCCATCGGGATACCGGCGACGTTGGCCGCAGCGATGAACTGCTCCGACATCGCTGCCAGCGCGATGCTCATGCCGCCCGTGGCCGAGCCGGTTATGCCGGCCAGCGTGGTGACCGTGATCGCCTCGTTGATCAGCGGGTTGGGGATGGCCTTAAGTGCATCGGCGACAATGAGAAAGCCCGGCAGGATGGCGATCACGGCACCGAAGCCATATTCCGAAGCCGTGTTCATCGACGCCAGCAGCGTACCCGACACCGCCGCCTTGGTCCCTTCGGCGAACTTCGCCTTCACCGTCCTGAACGAGAACGCCAGCACGGTGAGAATGCCCACCAGCAGCGCCGCCTCCACCGCCCAGATGGCAGCGACCTTGGAGACCTCCGTGACGACGGGTTTGCCGCCCGCGGCCAGCGCCATTTCGTGGGTGCTGCCATACAGCTGCGGAATCCACGCGCCGAAAACCCGGTTCAGCACGCCCACCGCGAGCAGGGGCAGGATGGCGATCCAGGGGTTGGGCAGGGCCTCGCCGGCGAAGGGCTCGGGCTCATTGTGGTGACCCTCGCCATAGCCTTCGTTCCGCGCCGCCGCCTGCTTGCGCCGCCAGGTCAGATAGGTGAGACCCACCAGCAGGATGAAGACCGAGCCGACGACGCCGAGCCAGGGGGCCGCCCAGGCATTGGTCTTGAAGAAGGCCGAGGGGATGATGTTCTGGATCTGCGGCGTGCCGGGCATCGCATCCATGGTGAAGCTGAAGGCCCCAAGGGCGATCGTTCCCGGCAGGAGCCGTTTCGGAATGCCGCTCTGCCTGAACATCTCGGCGGCGAACGGATAGACCGCGAACACCACCACGAACACCGATACCCCGCCGTAAGTGAGGATGGCGGAGACGAGCACGATGGAGAACATCGCCCGGTCGCGCCCGACAAGCTTGATCACCGCGGAGACGATCGACTTCGAGAAGCCGGACAGCTCGACGACCTTGCCGAACACCGCTCCCAGCAGAAAGACCGGGAAGTAGAGCTTGATGAAGCCGGCCATCTTGTCCATGAACACGCTGGTGAACATGGCCGGCACCAGCGACGGATCGGTGAACAGCACTGCGCCGAGGGCGGCGACAGGGGCGAAAATGATGACACTGAAACCGCGGTACGCGACGAACATCAGAAAGACGAGCGCCGCCAGGATTACGATGAATTCGTACATTTCGAGAACCCGATGTGGAGTGGGAGGGCGCGGTCAGTAGTTGCCGCCGGTGGCACCGCTGGACTCGATGCGCTCGCGCTCGAGATCCTTGATGAGGTGCTCGTCCTCGGCGACCACTTCCTCCAGCACGTCGCGCAAGAAAAGCACGCCGATCACCTTGCCCTGCTCCATCACCGGGAGATGACGTACCCACTCGCGGTGCATGACTTCCATGCAGCGCTCGCAGGAGTCATCCGCCGAGGCGCAGATCACCTCGCTCGTCATGATCTCGTGCGCCCGGGTCTCCCTGGCCGTGCGGCCCTTCAGTTCCACCTTCAAGGCGTAGTCGCGCTCGGTGACGATACCGAGCAATTGCCCGTTGTCGATGACCAGCACGCCGTTGACGCCGTTGTCGGCCATCGCCTGCAACACCGCCATCACGGGCTCGTTCGGCCCGACCGAAACCACGCCGGCCCCGACCTCCGTCACCAATTGCCGGGCCGTCTTCACGGTCTTTTCCATTCTTTGTCTCCTACCTTGTATGTGTTCTCGAACATCGCTTGTTTTCCCGTGGATGTTCGAACGGGGCATGACCGCTTATCGCTGGGGGAGGCTCAGCTCCTCGCGCAGCAACTCGCGCAACTTGAACTTCTGGATCTTCCCGGTCGCCGTCGAGGGCATCGTCTCGCGCACGATCAGGCGCTCGGGGATGTACTGCATGGCGACCTTCTGCGCCTTCAGGAAGTCGACCATCGACGCGAAGTCGATCGTCTGGCCGGCCTTGGGTGCGATGACGGCGCAACAGCGCTCGCCGAGGCGCTCGTCCGGGTAGGCGACAATCGCCACCTGCTCGACGGCCGGATGCCGATACAGAAGGGACTCGATCTCGAACACCGGAATGTTCTCGCCGCCGCGGATGATCACGTCCTTGTTGCGGCCGCTGATGCGGATGTAGCCTTGCTCGTCCATCTTCGCGACATCGCCCGAGTCGAGCCAGCCGTCGGCATCGACGTTGTTCCATTGCGGCCGCTTGAGGTAGCCGCCGAAGGCCGAGCACGTGCGCACGACAAGGCGACCGACCTCTCCGCGCGGCAGCTCGACGGCCGCGTCGTCGACGATGCGGACCTCGGCGCCGTGGATCACCTTGCCGTCGGTCGTATAGGCGCGTTCGTCATCGTCATCGAGGCCGATCATCGTGATCACGCCGATTTCGGTCATGCCCCAGGCCGACACGATCTTGGTGCCGAGGACCTTGCGCGCCTGCTCGACCAGCGGAGGGGGAATCGGCGCGCCGGAGCACAGGAAGCTTCTCAGGGTCGGCACCGGCAGTCCCAGTTCCTGCACGGTCTTCGTCAGGTCGGTCAGGAAGGGCGTCGAGGCCATCGTGAAGGTCGCGCCCTCCGCCCGGATCAGCTCGACCGCCTTCGCCGGCTCCCACTTGTCGAGGATCACCGAACGCCCGTGCAGCAGGATCGGCAGCATCATTCCGTACGCCGCGCCCGTCTGGTGCGCCATCGGCGAGGCCATGAGCACGACATCGTCGTGATCCAGGCGCAGCTGACGGGCGTACTGCACGAGGTTCGCCATCACCGTGTTGGTCGAATGCATCGCGCCCTTCGGCTCGCCGGTGGTGCCGGACGTGTACATCAGCATCGTGATGTCGTCGGGGCCCGGCCGGCTGCGCGTCAGGATGTCCGCGGCATCGGGTTCCTTCTCCCAGGCCGGCGCCGTGAGCAGCGCGTCGAAGGAGTCCGGGCCATCGCTGTCGATGACGACGATGCGCTTCAATGCCGGCAGGCTCGGCTGCAGCCCGCGTGCCATCGCCTCGTGGTCGAAGCCGCGGAAGGTCTTCGGCACGATCAGCACCTTCGCCTCGCCATGGCCGAGCATGAAGGACAGCTCGCGCTCGCGGAAGATCGGCATCAGCGGATTGATCACCGCGCCGATGCGCGCGCACGCCAGATACACCACCGTGAACTGCCACCAGTTCGGCAGCTGCATCGCCACCACGTCGTTGCGGCCCACACCCAGGCGCGACAGACCGACGGCGACGCGATCGGCCAGCGCGGCCAGCTCGCGGTACGTAAACCGCCGCACTTCACCGTCTTCCGCGCGCATCGCGGTCAGCGCAATCTTGTCGGGGAATGTGCTGACGCACACCTCGAGTTCGTCGTTGATCGTGCGATCGGGCCACAGGCCCGCGGCAATGCAGGCGGCACGGCGGGGGGGTAGCAAGACTGCGTCGAAGTCCATTGCTTGTCTCCTTGTTGGTATGAAGCGAGTGCGGTCGATCCGGTGCAACATCGCGCATTGGACGACGCACACGACCCTGTTCTGGCGGATTATCGGGCTCGAATTTCCCTCGCCAAAGCAAGAAGTTGCACACGCCCTGTGCATCAATGCACAATAGTGCGCATGGACTCCCTGCCTGACTGGAACGACCTGCGCATCTTCCTCGCGGTCGCTCGCCTGGGCACGATTTCGCTCGCAGGCGAGCGGCTGGGGATCGAACACTCCACGGTCTCGCGCCGCATCGACCGGCTGGAGGCCAATCTCAGCGTAGTTCTGTTCGATCGCCGCCGTACCGGGTATTTGCTGACCGATGCCGGCCACGCGCTCATCCCGCATGCGGAAAGAATGGAAAGCGCCCTGCTCGAAGCCATCGAGGAGAGCGCGGGTCTGGGGGTGCGGGTGAAGGGATCGGTGCGCGTCGGTACGCCCGAGGGCGTGGGCATCCACCTGATTGCACCCGGCCTGGCGAAACTGCAACGCGAGCACCCCGAACTACATGTCCAGCTGATGCCCCAGCCCCAGTATCCGAGCCTGGTCACGCGCGAGGTCGAGATCCTGATCACCCTGGACCCTCCCGAGGTCGGACGCTACAAGGTCGCGCGGCTGACCGATGTCGACTTTTCCATCTACTGCTCGCCCGGCTACCGCGACGCCCACCCGCCCATCCGCCAGTTGAGCGACATCGCCGAACACGACTTCGTCGACTACATCCACGACGGCTCGCTCAGCGGCCTGTTCCGGGTCCTGGATGAGCTCACACCCCATCCCAGGAGGATCTTCACCTCCACCAGCATACTTGCCCAGCGCGAGGCCGCGGCAGCGGGAATGGGACTCGTGGCCTTGTCGCCTTTCGTCGCCGATCTGTCCGACGACCTGGTCTGCGTATTCCCCGGACAGTCGCTCGTGACCCGCACCCTATGGATCGCCGCGCCTGAAGACCTGCTGCGGATCAAGCGCGTCCGCGTCGTGTGGGACTTCATCCGGGACCTGATCGAGCAGCGTCCGGAGGACTTCCTTCGCAACGTCTGACCGCAGTGCCGGCCAGTAGTGCGCTTTGCCGCTCGCAAATCGGTGTGTGCCCCGGGGCGTGATGCACGAAGACGTCATGCCGTAGGCCAAAAAACAAGGGCAGCCCGGACGTGCCGGCCTGCCCTTGATCGATCCCCTGTCGGGGCGACGCTTGCGGTAAAAAAGCGCCTGATCGGACCAACCGGAGCCGGGTCTGGCTGGAGCATCCCGGCTTGTGGCCGGAAGCGTCGGTGCAGATCAGTTGTTGCCATTAGACCTCAGGCCGACGAATCTGCAAATTTCATAATTGCGATATTGCCATCTGAAAAAACGATAGACTGAAACATCGCTTTCCCCCTGCCCCGACATGGAACTGCGCCAGCTTCGTTACTTTCTCGCCATCGCCGAACACGGCAGCTTCTCCAAGGCCGCCGCGCTGGTTCATGTCGCGCAGTCGGCGCTCAGCCACCAACTTGCCCAACTGGAAGATGAACTCGGCCGGCCGCTGTTTCACCGCCTGCCGCGCGGGGTGGAACTGACACCGGCCGGCCGGGCTTTCCATGCGCACGCGGCATCCATCCTGCGCCAGGTGGAGGATGCCCGGCAGAGCGTCACCCAGACGGAGGGCGAAGCCGCAGGCAAGGTGATCTTCGGCATACCGCACAGCGTCTCGCAAGCGCTCGCACTGCCCCTGCTCAAGGCGGTGCGCTCGGCCTTGCCGCGCGTCGAACTGGAACTGACCGAGGAACTCACCGGCAACCTGATCCCGCAGTTGCGCACCGGCCTGATCCATCTCGCGATCCTCTTCGACGACGGCCTCCTCGACGAATTCCGCTGCTACCCCCTGCTGGAGGAATCGCTGCTGCTGATTTCACCCGCGGCAGCGCCGGATGCGCCACGCGGCCCCATCAGCCTGCGCGAGGCGTTACGCATGCCCCTCATCCTGCCCGCATCGCCGCACGGGGTCCGCCCCATCGTCGACGCCGCAGCGTGGAAGGCCGGCCTCGCCGCCCCCAACGTCGTCGCCGACATCAGCTCCATCAGCATCCTGCGCACCAGCCTGCTCGCCGGCCTCGGGCACACCCTGCTGCCACCGATGCCGCTACAGCACGAACTGGACACCGGCACGCTACAGGCCGTACCCATCGCACCGGAAGACCTCACCCGACGCGTCGTGCTCTGCGCCTCGCGGCATATCCCTGCCTCGGCGGCGACCCTGGCAGTCGCCAGGGTGCTGCACGCGCTGGTCGGCGGGCTCTGCCGGGACGGAAGCTGGCGCGAGGCCCGCCTCATCGCCACGGAGAACCCGCCCTTTACGGAGCGTTGAAACAGCTTTCGGATCGGGTCGAAGTAACTGTGCCACAAATGTCGGAGCCATCACCCGGATTCTCAAACTGCCGAGAAGCACGGTTTTTCCACGGAGAAAACGGCGATAATG
This sequence comes from Azoarcus sp. CIB, assembly GCF_001190925.1. NCBI lineage: Bacteria > Pseudomonadati > Pseudomonadota > Betaproteobacteria > Rhodocyclales > Zoogloeaceae > Azoarcus > Azoarcus sp. CIB. Next base: position 1,163,481 of record NZ_CP011072.1, on the reverse strand, counting down.
GCGGCCAATTCGTTTTGAGCGCTATTTCAGGATTCCCCAATGGAAATCAAGGTCAATTTTCTCGACAAGCTTCGTCTTGAAGCCAAGTTCGATGACTTCACGGTGGTGGCCGATCAGCCTATCCGCTATAAGGGCGATGGCTCGGCGCCTGGCCCGTTTGATTACTTTCTGGCTTCGTCGGCTTTGTGTGCGGCTTACTTTGTGAAGCTGTATTGCGAAACCCGCAATATTCCTACCGATAACATCCGCCTGTCGCAGAACAATATTGTCGACCCGGAAAATCGCTACAAGCAGATTTTCAAGATCCAGGTCGAGTTGCCGGAGGATATCTCCGCCACCGACCGTCAGGGCATCTTGCGCTCCATCGAGCGTTGCACGGTGAAGAAGGTCGTGCAAACCGGGCCTGAGTTTGTGATCGAGGAGGTGAAAAATCTGGATGCCGATGCTCAGGCCTTGCTGACGCTGAACCCGGATTCAGAAGCAAGCACCTATATTGCGGGAAAGGATCTGCCGCTGGAGAAAACCATCGCCAATATGTCGCGGGTTTTGGCGGATCTGGGCATCAAGATTGAAATTGCTTCATGGCGCAATCTGGTTCCCAACGTTTGGTCGCTGCATATCCGCGATGCGCACTCGCCGATGTGTTTTACCAACGGCAAGGGTGCCGCCAAGGAAAGCGCGCTGGCGTCGGCGTTGGGCGAATTCATCGAGCGCATGAATTGCAATCATTTTTACAACGACCAGTTCTGGGGGGAAGACATTGCCAACGCGACGTTTGTGCATTACCCGAACGAGCGTTGGTTTAAGCCGGGCCGCAAGGATGCGCTGCCGGCTGGAATTCTCGACGAGTACTGCCTGCAGATCTACAACCCCGATGGCGAGTTGCGTGGATCGCATTTGTACGACACCAACTCCGGCAATGTGCAGCGCGGCATCTGTGCGCTGCCGTATGTGCGCCAGTCGGACGGCGAGGTGGTGTATTTCCCGACCAACCTGATCGACAACCTGTTTCTCAGCAATGGCATGAGTGCCGGCAATACGCTGGCTGAAGCGCAGGTGCAATGCCTGTCGGAAATCTTCGAGCGGGCGGTCAAGCGTGAAATTCTGGAAGGCGAACTCGCGCTGCCCGATGTGCCGCACGACGTGCTGGCGAAATATCCCGGCATTCTGGCCGGCATCGAGGAGCTGGAAAAGCAGGGCTTTCCGGTGCTGGTGAAGGATGCGTCGCTGGGCGGGGAGTTTCCGGTGATGTGCGTCACCTTGATGAATCCGCGTACCGGCGGTGTGTTTGCGTCGTTCGGGGCGCACCCCAGCCTGGAGGTGGCGCTGGAACGCAGTCTGACCGAGTTGCTGCAGGGGCGCAGTTTTGAAGGCCTGAACGACTTGCCCCGCCCCACCTTCGAAAGCAACGCCGTAACCGAGCCGAATAACTTCGTCGAACACTTCATCGATTCCAGCGGCGTGGTGTCATGGCGCTTCTTCAGCGCCAAAGCCGATTTCGATTTTGTCGAGTGGGATTTTTCCGGCCAGGGTGAAAACTCCAATGCCGAGGAAGCCGCAGCCTTGCTCGGCATTCTCGAAGACATGGGCAAGGAAGTGTATATGGCGGTGCATGACCAACTCGGCGCAACGGCCTGCCGCATCCTGGTGCCGGGTTATTCGGAAATCTATCCGGTGGAAGACCTGATCTGGGACAACACCAACAAGGCGCTGTTGTTCCGCGCCGATATCCTGAACCTGCATCGCCTGGATGATGCCAGCCTGGAAGCACTGCTCGAACGCCTGGAACACAGTGAGCTTGATGATTACACCGACATCATCACCTTGATCGGTATCGAGTTTGACGAGAATACGGTCTGGGGTCAGCTCACGGTTCTGGAGTTGAAACTGCTGATTCATCTTGCCCTGAAGCAATTTGAAGCGGCGAAAGAGCTGGTGGAAGCCTTCCTGCAATACAACGAAAACACGGTCGAGCGCGGATTGTTTTATCAGGCCTTGAATGTGGTGCTGGAGGTGCTGCTGGACGACGAGCTGGAACTGGACGATTACGAGGCCAATTTCCGTCGGATGTTTGGCAACCCGCGGATGGATGCGGTGATGGGGTCGGTAGACGGCAGCGTGCGCTTCTTCGGGCTGACGCCAACGAGCATGAAACTGGAAGGGCTCGACAGGCACCAGCGCCTGATCGATAGCTACAAGAAACTGCACGTCGCACGCGCCAAGGTGGCGGCTTTATCCAGTTAGGGTTGCGAGCCGGGTATCGGAACGGGCGGCGCCGCGGCTGCCCCCCGAAGCTGGATAGCGCCAGGCGTCGGAGACGGGCGGATGCGCATTTCACCGTCCCGTCAGGCACGAAATCGATCGCGCCAACCGCGCCGTCGCACCATCACACATCACCCTCGCCGACTCGAAGACAAGCGGCATCCTGCGGGCTATAAATCAATTGTCGGCTGCGCAGGCGAACGGGATGAAGGCTCATCCGGCGTCGCTCGTGCTGGTCCGAGGCAAGGCTTGGTTGGCTGCATGCGGTTCGCGGCTGGCTGCCGCTCCACTGCCGACGTTGGCGTATGGAACGAGCGGGATGCCTTGTCGGGCTTGCCCTGGAAACGCAGGACCCTGGAGAGTGTGATGCTGCCGCGTGCCGATGATGCTCCTCGCCGCGAACCCGTTCCGCATCGCTGGCACGTGCTGCAGATGCTGCGGTCGATGCGTGCGGGGCATCCGTTCATACACCTTTGGGATCTCTCCTGCCTGACGCACCTTGAAGGCGCGCCGATGGCAGTGCATTACTTCGGCTTTCTGGAGCGCAACGGTTACATCGTGCCCTGCGCGAAGGAAGGGACGCGCGCGCACTATTACACCTTGTCCGCCGACGGGGTCGCGCTGTACGAGGCCGGGGAACGGTGGTGGCGCTCGTTGCGGTGGCGGCAGAAGTATTTGGTGATCTGGCACGGTTGACGCGGCGCGCACCGGCGTTCCCCGAGTGAAATCTCATGATTTTCTGTAGTGCGATTCCGCGGACTTTTGGACGCGGGACTGTGCGCGGCTCCGTAAAGTTGGTACAAACGCCACACGCGGCGTACTCCAACCGACAGGATCCGGAATCATGTTCGCTTCCACCCGCAAATCGCTCGCTCCCTCCCCGCGTACCCGGCTTCGGCCGCTTCCCTTGGCGCTGCTTGCCTGTGTGGGGGCCTCCACCGTTCGGGCCGCGGAGCCTGCTCCGATACTGAACCCGGTGGTGGTCACGGGCAGCCGCGTCGAGGCCGAAAGCTTCGACCTGCCCTTCTCCGTGGATGCGGTGGATATGCGGGGGGTGCAGGCGGGCAATCTCGGCGTGAATGCGTCCGAGGCGCTCGCGGGGGTGCCGGGGCTGGTGGTGCAGAACCGCCAGAACTACGCGCAGGATCTGCAGATTTCGGTGCGCGGCTTCGGCAGCCGGGCGGCCTTCGGCGTGCGCGGCGTGAAGCTGATCGCCGACGGCATCCCGGCCAGCACACCGGACGGACAGGGCCAGGCGGCGACCTTCAACCTCGACACGGCCGAACGCATCGAGGTGATGCGCGGGCCGTTCTCGACCGTGTATGGCAACCATGCCGGGGGCGTGATCCAGCTGTTCTCGCGCGATCCGAAGGGTGCGCCGACGCTGCGCGGCGGGGTGCTGGGCGGTTCGTGGGGCACGACCAAGGTGGATATCGGCGCCGAGGGCGAGAAGAACGGCGTGGGTTACGTCGTCGACGCGTCGCGCTTCGATACCGACGGCTACCGCGACCACAGCGCCGCGACACGCGATCAGTTGTTCGGCAAGCTGCTGTTCCGCCCGGATCAGGACAGCAAGCTGACGCTGGTGGCGAATGCGCTGCGGCAGGATGACACCGACGACCCGCTGGGCCTGACTTGGGATACGTTCAAGGACGATCCGCGGGACGTCGAAAGCGTGGCGGAGACCTTCAACACCCGCAAGAGCATCGACCACCGCCAGGGCGGGGCGACCTACGAACGGCGCTTCGGCCCGGGGCGGCTGCACCTGTCCGCGTATGCGGGCGAACGCAGCGTGACGCAATACCAAGCGATCCCCACAGCCGTCCAGAACATCGTGACGCGGCCGCGCCATTCGGGCGGAGTCATCGACTTCGACCGCAGTTTCCACGGCCTCGGCGCGCGCTGGACGCACACGCTGACGGCAGGCCCCGGCGAGCTGACGCTGACGGGGGGCGTCGATTACGACCGCTCGGAGGATGCGCGCAAGGGCTTCGAGAACTTCCGCGGCAGCGCCATCACGCCGACCGCGGTGGGGGTGAAGGGGCGGCTGCGCAGGAACGAGACCGACACGGTGACGAGCGTCGATCCTTACGTGCAGGGCAGTTGGAAGCTCGACCAGTGGACGCTGCAGGCCGGCCTGCGCCACAGCGACGTGAAGTTCGAGGTGGACGACAAGTACATCGTGACCGGCAACCCCGACGACAGCGGCGACATCCGCTATCGCAAGACGACGCCGGCGCTGGGCATCGTCTATCACCTGAGCCCGGTGGTGAACCTATACGCGAGCGCGGCGCGCGGCTTCGAGACGCCGACGCTGACGGAGCTTTCCTATTCGGGCACGACCTCGACGGACGGTTTCAACTTCGGCCTGAAGCCGGCCACCAGCAAGCAGTACGAACTCGGCGCGAAGGCCTTCGTCGGCGAGAACACCCGCGTGAACGTCGCTGTGTTCGAGATCCGCACAAAGGACGAACTGGTCGTGGACAGCGCCCTGGGCGGGCGCACGGTGTTCAAGAACGCCGGCTCGACCCTGCGCCAGGGCATCGAGCTCGCGGCCGACACGGAGTTTTCGCGCAACTGGCGCGGGAAGCTGTCGGTGACGAGACTGCACGCGGTCTACGATGACGCCTTCGTCGCAGGCGGCCGCCCCGTCGATGACGGCAAGCGCATCCCCGGCATCCCCGCACTCTCGGCCTATGCCGAATTGGAATGGAAGCCGCGCGCAGGCTTGGCGACCGCCGTCGAAATTCTGCACCGGAGCAAGGTCTACGTCGAGGACACCAACACCAAGCGCGCCGCACCGGGCTACACACTGGCGAACCTGCGCCTGACCGCCGAGCAGCGTTCGGGGAACTGGACCTTCCAGGAGATGGTGCGCGTGGATAACCTGTTCGACAAGGAACACGTCGCCTCGGTGATCGTCGGCGACGGCAACGACCGCTTCTATGAACCCGGCCCGACCCGCAGCGTGTACGCGGGCATCAAGACGAGCTACCGATTCTGACCGGACCCGAACTCCTCCTTCGCGGCGTCAGCTTCCGCCCTGCCCGGCTCGTTCGGGCGGGGCTCGTTTTTTTCGTCGCGGCACTGCTGTCGGCCGTCGCGCCGGCGCGGGCTGCAGACGACATCGTCGTGCGCGAACTGCAGCCGCTCGCCTACGCGGACGCGCGCGCAGCACTGCTCGACGCCTTCGTCGACGAGGGGCTGGCGCCGCCGGCGGTGAGCCCGTTCGGCGACATGCTCGCGCGCACCGCGCCAGATCTCGGCCACCGCGCGGACTTCTACGGCGAGGCGGAGATCTTTTCCTTCTGCAGCGCGCAGGTCTCGGGCCGCATGATCGCCGAGGACGTGCGCAACATCGCGCTGTGCCCGATGACGGTGGCGCTGTACACGCTGCCCGGCCGGCCGCGCACGGTTTTTTTGGCTGTGCGCCCGGCGGCGCTGCAATCGCCCGCCGGCGAGTTCGCACGCGCCCTGCTGCGCCGCATCGTCGAGCGCACCGTCGACAACGCCGGCCTGACGCGCTGATCTTGTTAGGGCGGTAATCAAACCGGTTCCTCCCCTTTTCAAGGGGGGAGGTTAGGAGGGGGATGGGTTTCTGCGACGTAGGCTAAACCCATCCCCACCCCAACCCTCCCCTTGAAGGGGAGGGAGTGACCGTGCTGCTCTCAACCTGACATCACGCAATTGCTTGCCGGATTAATGGCCGCCCGAACTATCGCAACATCCGATTCGTGAGAAATTGGGTGCCCGGTCGTCATTTCGCATCTTCCCGTCACCGTAATACGTTAGATTTGAAGGGATTGGTCGTCCCCCCAGCGAATCAGGTGGCGTGTGAAAGCTCCGCAGCTCAACCGGGTCGTGCTCATCGCGTACGCCGCAGTGATCGGGCTCGCGGGCTTCGGCTTCTACGAGCTGTGGTCCTTCCGCGTCGCCGCGGCGCTGCGCCTTTCCGGCGAGAGCCTGCAGGCGATGGGCGGGGCGCTCGATGCCACGGCGAAGTCCGCCACCGATCACGTCGCAATCCTGCGCGTAGAGGCGGAACGTGCGCTGCGCGACGAGGTCGTCCATGCGCGCAGCCCGCTGCGCGACGCGGTCACGGTGTTCCCCGAACCGGGCCTGTTCGCGACGACGCGCGTCCCGGACGATCTGCCGCCCGGCCTCGGCGCTTACGTCTTCGGCCGCGGTGATCCCGCGGCCCTTCCCGGGCCGATGGAACGCGAGATCGAGGTCGCGCTGCACCTGATCCCGGTGTTCCAGCGCGTGCGCGAGAACGTTCCGCAGGCGGCGTGGGTGTACTACACGTCGCGCTCGGGCTTCGTCAGCATCTATCCGCTCGATGCGCAGTGGAAGTACCTGACCTGGCGCGACGAGATGCTCACCCATCCGGTCGTCACACGCGCCGCGCCGGAAAACAATCCCGGTCGCGCACTGCACTGGAGCGAGGCCTACGTCGACGAAGCGGGCAAGGGCATGATGAGTTCGGTGACGGCGCCGGTATACGATCAGGCGGGTCGCTTCCGCGCCATCATCGCGCTCGACATCACGCTCGCGACCCTGAACGGTTACCTCGGCGGCCCTGGCATGGAGATCGGCCGCATGTTCGTCGCCAACGAGCAGGGCCAGCTGATTGCCGATCCCGAAATCGTGAAGCAGGGCGATTCGGAAGTCCGCCTCGTCGACCGCACGCTGCCACGCGAGCTCTCCGGCCACCTTCCGCAGCTCGTCGACGTCGCGACAACCGGCTACAGCGAGCACGACGGCTGGCTGCTGGCGGGCGTACGCCTGAAGAACGCGCCTTGGACCGTCTATCACGTGGTCGACCGCTCCGCGCTGGGCTGGACGACGCTGCTGCACATGCACGTCGAGATCATCGCGATGCTGCTGATCGTGCTGGCCGGCGTACTGCTGGAACAGCGCCGCCGCGCCGCGCACCGTCTGCACCTGTACAAGGTGGCGGTCGATGCGAGCACCTCGGGCATCGTCATCACCGACCGCGCCTCCGCGATCGAATACACGAACCCGGCGTTTTCGCGCATCACCGGCTACCCTGCGCACGAGGCCCTCGGGCGGACGCCGGCGCTGTTCCGCTCCGGCAAGACGCCACGCGAGTTGTATGAGGACCTGTGGAACGTGATCCTGCGGGGCGAGAGCTGGCAGGGCGAGCTCCTCAACCGCCGCAAGAACGGCGAGCTGTACTGGAGCGACCTGCGCATCGCGCCCATCCTCGCCCCCGGCGGCGAGCCGCAGCAGTTCGTCGGCGTGATGAACGACGTGTCGGCGCCGAAGGAGGCGATGCGGGCGCTGGTCGACAGCGAGTCGTACAACAAGACCCTGTTCGAGCATTCGCACATCGCGCAGGCGATCCTGGACCCGGGCACGCGCCGCTTCATCGACTGCAACGACGCAGCGGCGGCCCTGTGCGGCTACCCGGACCGGCGCAGCATGATCGGCCGCTCGCCGCTCGACCTGGCCGCGCCCGTGCAGCCGGACGGGCGTCCGTCGGGCGAGGCCGGCAACGACCAGCTCTCGCGCTGCCTGGACACGCGCGTGAGCGTGTTCGAGTGGCGCAACCGCCGCCCGGACGGCGAGGAGTGGGACGCCGAGATCCGCTGCATGAGCTTCCGCCACGGCGACCGCACGCTGCTGCAGCTGAGCATGCAGGACATCACCGAGCGCAAGCGCATCGAGACCCGCATGAAGCAGGCGATGGTGGTGTTCAACGCGTCGAGCCAGGGCATCATGACCGCCGACGCGCATGGGGTGATCACGGCCGTCAATCCGGCGTTCACCGCGATCACCGGATACGCCGCCGAGGAGGTGCTCGGACGCAAGCCTTCGCTGCTCGCCTCCGGGCGCCACGACGCGGCCTATTACGCCAACATGTGGAAATCGCTGGCCGAAACGGGGCGCTGGGAATCCGAGATCTGGAACCGGCGCAAGAGCGGCGAGATCTACCCGCAGTGGCAGACGATCTCCGCCATCTACGACGACCGCGGCGCCGTAACCGGCTACATTTCGCTGTTCAACGACATCACCCAGCGCAAGCAGCAGGAAGAGGCCATCTGGCGCCAGGCCAACTTCGACCCGCTGACCAGCCTCGCCAACCGCAGCCTGCTGCAGGACCGCCTCGACCAGGCGATGACGCATGCGCGGCGCAACCACACCCACGTCGGCCTGCTGTTCCTCGACCTCGACGGCTTCAAGTGGATCAACGACACGCTGGGACACGACACCGGCGACGAACTGCTGGTCGAAGTCGCGCGCCGCCTGACCTTCTGCGTGCGTGAGCAGGACACCGTGGCGCGCTTCGGCGGCGACGAGTTCACGATCGTCATCCACGACCTCGCCAAGCCCGACGACCTGAACGCGATCGCCGAGAAGATCGTCAGCGTGCTGCGCGATCCGTTCTCGCTGGGCGGCATGCAGCACCGCATGTCGGGCAGCGTCGGCATCACGGTCTACCCGGACGACGGCGAGGACCTGCAGACGCTGTTCCGCAACGCGGACATCGCGATGTACAAGTCCAAGCAGGCCGGCAAGAACCGCTTCCAGTTCTACGCCCGCGAGATGCAGAGCGACGCCCTCGCGCGCATGCAGCTCGAGGCGGATCTGCGCACCGCGCTCGAACAGCAGGCCTTCTCGCTGCACTACCAGCCCATCGTCGATTCCGACAGCGGCGAACTGGTCGGCGCCGAGGCGCTGATACGCTGGTTCCACCCCGTACGCGGACCCGTGTCGCCGCTGGAGTTCATCCCCGTGGCCGAGGACAGCGGCCTCATCATCGGCATCGGCGAATGGGCGTTGCGCGAGGCCGCGCGCCAGTCCCGCGCCTGGCGCGAACAGGGGCACGGGACGCTGCGACTGGCGGTGAACATGTCCGGCGTGCAGTTCCGCGAATCCGGGCTGCCCGACCTGATCGCCGGCGTGCTCTCCGAATTCGGCATGGACCGCGGCAGCCTCATGGTCGAGATCACCGAATCGGTGCTGATGGGCGGCAGCGAATCGATGGAGGCCCGCATGCGCGACATCAAGGCGCTGGGCATCGGCTACGCGCTCGACGACTTCGGCACCGGCTTCTCGTCGCTGTCCTACCTCAAACGCTTCCCCGTCGACATCGTCAAGATCGACCGCAGCTTCATCAGCGACTGCCCGGACGACCGCAACGACGCGCATCTCGTCGAGGCCATCATCAACATGGCCCACAGCCTCGGGCTGCACGTCACCGCGGAAGGCGTCGAGACCGGGGAGCAGGTGAGCTTCCTGCGCGAACTCGGCTGCGACTTCCTGCAGGGCTACCTCATCGGCAAGCCGCTGCCGCCCGAGGAGTTCGAGGCGATGCTGCAGAAGCACTTCCTGCTGGCCTCGGTAGACGATCTCGGCCCGGAAGAGTCGCGCCTGCTCACCGCGCTGCGCCGCGACGACCTCGACGTCGATGCCTGGCTGCGCCGGCTGCTCGGCGAACGCTCGCCCGATCTGGCCGCGTTCATGGAACGGGAAGGCTGGAGGCGGCACGGGCTGGACCTGAAGCAGGCCATCGAGGCCCACCTCAACTGGCGCAAGCGGCTCAACGCCTACGTCAGCGGACGATCCAACGCCGAAGCACTGGACGTTGCCGAAGCCGGCTCGGTGAGCCTGTGCGAGCTGGGCCAGTGGATCGACGGCAACGATGCCCTGGCAGCCGACCGCCTCGGGCATCTCACACGCATGCACAAGGACTTCCACAGACTGGCGGGCCAGATCGTCGCCGACTATAACCATGGCTATCAGGCCTCGGCGCGGCGCTCGCTCGCCGGCCTGAAGTTCCGCACGGCATCGCGCGACCTGGTGATCGCGCTGATCGATTGTTTCGACGACCGGAGCGGCTCCGGCGGCTGAACGCCGCCCCTTCCACCCCCCTCCCATCCCCCGCGAGTTTCCCCGACGACAGGAGTCGAGTCCATGCTGACAGCCACGCAGAAGAAGACCGCCGAGAGCATCGTCAATCTTTTCGAGACCGGCCAGGTGCTGGGCGACTACGGCATGGTTACGATCATCCGCGGCGACACCGGCCACCTCACCTACGGGCGCTCGCAGACGACGCTCGGCTCCGGCAACCTCGCCAAGCTGCTGCGCCAGTACTGCACCGCACCCGGCGCCGAATTTGCCCCGCTGCTCGACCGCTACCTGCCGCGCTTCGATGCTGTAGACCTCGCGCTGGACAGCGACGGCGCGCTGCACAACATCCTGCGCGCGGGCGCCGACGACGCGGTGATGCGCGACGTGCAGGACGCCTTCTTCGACGCGAACTACTGGCAGCCGGCGATGCGGGCGGCCGCCCGCGAGGGCATCGCCTCGCCGCTGGGCTGCGCCGTGGTGTATGACAGCTTCGTGCACGGCGCGTGGAAGGCGATGCGCGACCGCTGCAACGCCGCGCATGGCAGCGTGGCCGACGCGGGCGAACGGAAGTGGATCGACGCCTACGTGGCGACGCGGCGCGCCTGGCTCGGCGGCCACGCGCGCGCCGACCTGCGCCCGACGGTGTATCGCATGGATGCCTTCCAGCGCCTGATCGACCAGGGCTACTGGAACCTTGAGCTGCCGCTGGTCGTGCGCAGCGCCGAGATCTCGCCCGCGACGCTGGCCGCCCTGCCCCACGGCTGCTTCGACGGCCCGGCGCCGGGTTCGCGCGCGGTGTCGGTCGGCTCGCCGATCATGCGCGGGCTCGACGTGCGCCGCATCCAGCTGGGCCTGTCGCTGCGCGGCGTCGACATCAAGGCCGACGGCCTCTTCGGCCAGACCAGCGCGCGCTGCATCAAGGCCTGGCAGACGAAGAACGGCCTTCCCGCGACCGGCGTCGCCGACATCGCGCAAGTTGCACGGCTGTGCTCGTTCGACGATCTGCCGGTTTGAAAAAGACCGGTTTGACAAATAAGTGAGCGACCTCTAAACAGATAATTAAACAGAATAAGTGCGCGGCACCGCTCCGTCCCGTGAGCGGCAGCCCGCATACCCCGACAGAAAGGTCGCGCCCGATTCCGTCCGCATCGCTCCGAAATGCGGCCGGCAAGGTGCCGCCGCGGGAGGCGGGGATGCTCCGGACCCGAAGGAGAATCTCATGGCAAGACGCGCGCTCTGCATCGGCATCAACAACTACCCCGGCACCGACAGCGACCTCTCCGGCTGCGTCAATGACGCCAACGACTGGGCCGCCGCCCTCACCGAACGCGGCTTCTCGGTGACCCGCCTGCTCGATTCCGCGGCGACCAAGGCGGCGATGGTGCAGGCCATCGACACCCTGGTCACGGGCGCGGCGAAGGGCGACACGATCGTGCTCACCTATTCCGGCCACGGCACCTGGCTGCCCGACGCCGATGGCGACGAGCCCGACGCACGCGACGAAGCCTTGTGCCCGTGGGACATCGGCAGCGGCAATGCCCTGCTCGACGACGAACTGCACGACCTCTTCAGCCAGCGTGCCGGTGGCGTGCGCATCATGCTCATCTCCGACAGCTGCCACTCCGGCACCGTCACGCGCGGCGATGAAAGCGATCTCGACCCCGGCATGCCGCGCGCCCGCTTCCTGCCGCCGGCCGTGTGGATGAAGCGCGACGACCTTCCTGCGGACACGGTGCGCCCCGCGCGGCTATCCGGCGGCTTCACGCGCGCCGGCGGCGACCTGCTGCTCGCGGGCTGCCTCGATACCCAGTTCAGCTGGGACACGAGCTTCAGCGGCCGCCCCAACGGCGCCTTCACCTTCTATGCGCTGAAGACGCTGAAGAACCTGCCCGCGACGGCAACCTACGAGCAGTGGTTCAAGGAAATCCGTAACTACCTGCCCTCCACGCGCCTGCCGCAGGATCCGCAGATCTTCGGCACCCGCACTGCGCGCCGCTTCAAGGTCTTCGCGTGACGCCCGCGCGCCGGCCTTGAAGCGCCGGCGCGCACCCTTCCCCACCGCCGCAGGAGGCCCGGATGCCGGCACCGCGCAAACCGAGTGAACTCGTCCTCCACCTGCCTGGGGTGCCGCGCGAGGCCGACACCCTGCCCGGCGCGCTGAAGGCCGCCACGCGCGCGGGCGGCGCGGCGGCGCCCGATCCCTTTCTCGACGGCGTCGTCGCGGTGCAAGCCGCGTATGCCCTGACCGCGCCCGGGCGCGACGCGGCTGCGGCAACCGACGCGCGCCTGCGCGAGGACAGCCTGCTCGCACTGGAGGCGGGCGACGGCACCACCGTCTTCATCCGCGCCGACAAGCTCAGGGAAGACCTCGCGCGGGTGCAACCCGACGCCGTGCGTGCCGACGGCTCGATCGACTTCGCCGCCCTGCGCGACCCGTCCGCGGCCGCGCGCGGCATTCCGGACTGGCTGTGGTCGGGCGTGTCGGTGCTCACGCTGGGGCACGACGCGATCGCCGATGCCGCACGCGACAAAGCGCTGGAATGGCTGCAGGACTGGCTGGGCGAGCGCAGCGAGGATCTAGCGGCGCCCGGCGCGTCGTGGCTGGGCACCAAGGCGCTGATGTGGGCGATCGAAAGCCGCCTCGCGGGGGAACCGGGGCTCTACCAGTGGCGCGACGGCGACGGCCTCGCGGGCGCCGACCGCTGCACCGCCAACGACCCGCGCCTCGCCGCGATCGGCGACGCGCCGACGCTGCTCTTCATCCACGGCACCGCCTCACACACGCTGGGAAGCTTCAAGGATCTGCGCGCCGGCAGCGCCGCCGCCGACTGGGAACCGCTCGCACACCGCTTCGGCGAGCGCATCTTCGGCTTCGAGCACCGCACCTTCTCCGAAAGCCCGATCGACAACGCGCTGCAGCTCGCTCGCACCCTGCCCGCCGACGCCCGGCTGTCCGTCGTCACGCATTCGCGCGGCGGTCTCGTCGGCGACCTGCTGTGCCTCGCGGGCCTGGGCGACGATGCGATCGCCGCCTATCGCCACGCCGCACCGCCCAACGCGGGCGAATCCGAACGCGAAAAACGCCTGCGCGACGTCCTCACCGCGCGCGAGCAGGACACGCTGCGCGCGCTGCGCCAGGAGCTTGCGGACAAGAACTTCCGCATCGAACGCTACGTGCGCGTCGCCTGCCCCGCACGCGGCACGACGCTGCTCTCCGACAACCTCGACCTGTTCCTTTCCGGGCTGCTGAGCCTCACCGCCCGGCTCGTCGGCGCCGTGACCGGCCCGGCCGGCGGCGCGGTGCTGTCGGCGTTCAAGCGCATCGTGCTGGAGATCGCCGACAAGCGCGTCGATGCGCGTCTCGTCCCCGGCATCGAGGCGATGCTCACCGACGCACCGATGGGCCCGCTGCTCGCGACCGCGCAGCGCAAGCAGGGCATCGCGATGGCCGTCATCAGCGGCGACATCCAGGAAACCAGCGTACTGAAGCGCCTTGGGGTGATGTTCACCGACTGGATGCTGTTCGACCGCCACGACAACGACCTCGTCGTCGACACCGACTCGATGTACGCCGGCCTCGCGATGCGCAACGAGGCGCGCTACCTCTTCGACCAGGGCGCCTCGGTCAATCACTTCAGCTACTTCGCCAACCGCCATACCCGCACCGCGCTGCGCGACTGGCTCACGAGCAACGACCCGGCGGCCCTGCCCACGTTCAGCGCCATCGCCCGCCGTCGCGAACCCGGCGCCGCCGAGGCGCGCGAACGCGCCGCCAGCCGTGCGGCATTGCGCGAGACACCGCGCCCGGACAGCCGCCCGGTCGTGATCTTCCTGCCGGGCATCATGGGTTCGCACCTCGAGGTGCGCAAGGAAGGACGCAAGGCCGGCGACGGCGACCGCGTGTGGTTCGACTTCCTCGACCTCGCGACCGGCGGCCTCGCGAAGATCGCGATGGACAAGACCGCCGTAAGCGAAGAAGCGCTCTTCGACATGTTCTACGGCGACCTTGCCGAGCATCTCGAAGCAACGCACACCGTCATCCGCTTCCCCTACGACTGGCGCAAGCCCATCCATGCCCCGGATGGCGCAGCCGAACGCCTCGCCGACACCCTTCAGCAGGCGCTGAAGACGCACCCCAACCAGCCCGTGCGCCTGCTCGCGCACAGCATGGGCGGCCTCGTGTGCCGCACGATGATCGCGACTCACCCCGACCTGTGGGCGGAGCTCGTGCGCCGCCCCGGTGGCCGCCTGGTGATGCTGGGCACGCCCAATAGCGGCTCGCACCTCATGGTCGAGACCCTGCTCGGCAAGTCCGGCACGATGCGCAAGCTCGCACGCATGGACCTCGGCCACGGCATGCAAGGCGTGCTCGACATCGTCGCGGGCTTCCCCGGTGCGATGCAGCTGCTGCCGCGCCCCGGCTTCGAGGACGCGGGACCGACGCTGCACGCCGACTGGCTGCGCGCGCCCGTCTGGCCGTCCGCCGCCAAGGCCAACCGCGACCGCTGGTTCGGCGACGGCATCGCCGGACAGCCCAGCAATGCCACGCTCGCCGCCGCCCGCGGACTGTGGGAGGGGCCGCTCGCGACGAACGACGCACCGCAGCCGGTCGAACGCGTGATCTACGTCTTCGGCCAGGCCGAGAACACCCCCTGCGGCACCACGATCGAAGGCGACCAGATCAAGATGATCGGCACGCCGCAGGGTGACGGCTCGGTGAGCTGGGCAGCCGGGCGACTCGCGAACCTGCCGGCCGAGCAGCACTGGTACATGCCGGTCGACCACGGCGCGCTGACCGGCACCGAGGACCACTTCCCCGCCGTCACGGACCTGCTGCAGACCGGCAGCACGAGCCGCCTCGGCCGCCTGCCCGCCGCACGCGGCGCCGCCGCCCCGATCGCCATCTACGACGCCCCGCCGCCCGTGCTGCCAACCGAGGAGGAACTCGTCTGCAGCCTCGTCGGCACCCGTCCGCGCCGCCGCCGCCCGGTGTCGGCGATCCATCCGCTGCAGGTCTCGGTCAGCGCGATGGACCTGCGCTTCGCGCGCCAGCCCATCCTGTGCGGCCACTACCAGGGCGACGGGATCGCCGGCGCCGAGGCCGCGATCAACGACGCCTTGGTCGACGGCGCCCTGCGCCAGCGCGAACGGCTCGGCGTCTATGCGGGCGAAATCGGCTCGGCGGCCATCGTGCTGCAGGCGCGCAACCGGGAAGACCGCCTGCGCGGCACCGGGCGCGGCGCCGTGATCGTCGGTCTGGGGCGATTCGGTCAGCTGTCCGCGGCCGACATCACCGAGACCGTGCGTGCCGGCGTCCTGCGCTACCTGCTCCATTCGCACGACCGCCAGGGCACCGAGGGTGACAGCGAAGGCGAGGGCGAGGTCGACACCGAGCTCACGCTCGCGAGCCTGCTGATCGGCTACAACTCCACCGCCCACATCAGCGTCGACGACTCCATCGAATCCATCGTGCGCGGCGTGCTCGCCGCCAACCGCCAGTTCGCCGAGGCGATGCCGCTCACGCGGCTACGGGTCGCGCGACTGGAACTGATCGAACTGTTCATGGACACCGCGATCAGCGCCGCGCGCGCGGTGCGCCAGCTGCCCGCACGCATGGCCGGCGACCTGCGCCGCCTGGAGTCGCGCATCGACGTCGCCGAGCAGCTCAACGAGGGCGAAGGCGCGCGCCCGCGCCTGTCGGTGTTCGCCCCCTTCGGCTACTGGCCACGCATGCTCGTCACCGCGGACGACGGACCTGCGGAAGGTGGCACGCCGGC
The DNA here is from genome assembly GCF_001190925.1 of Azoarcus sp. CIB. NCBI lineage: Bacteria > Pseudomonadati > Pseudomonadota > Betaproteobacteria > Rhodocyclales > Zoogloeaceae > Azoarcus > Azoarcus sp. CIB. The sequence continues at coordinate 1,147,564 of NZ_CP011072.1, read as the reverse complement.
CCCCGCAAGCGGCAGCCGTGCAATCGCCACACGGCTGAAGTACGTGATGCTATCCGAACGCTCGCGCGCCGAAAGCGTCGTGCACCAGCGCCAGCCCGGACTCATCGAAGCACTGGTGCGCAACGCGATCACCCAGGACCACTACAACGCCGACCTGTCGCGTACGCTGTTCCAGTTGATGGTGCCGCTGGATTTCAAGGCGGCCGCGCGCGAAACCGAACAGCTCGTCCTCGTCGTCGACGCCTACACCGCGAACCTGCCGTGGGAGATGCTGCAGGCCGACGAGCAGCCGATGGCGCTCAAAACGGCGATCGTGCGCCAGTTCGCCTCTGCGCGTTTCCGCCGCAACCCGCTCAGCATCACGCGCAAGGTCGCGTGCGTGATTACCAACCCGTCCACCCACGGCTACTACGGCCAGTTCGGCGATCCGTCGCGACCGCTGCCCGCGCCGCAGGACGACCATCTGCCCGATCTGCCCGGTGCGGTGGCCGAAGGCGCGGCCATCCGCGACCTGCTCGGCGAGTGCGGCTATGACGTCAACTACGGCGAAGGCATCGAGGCGCTCGACGTGTTCGCACGCCTCTTCCGCCAGCCGTGCAAGGTGCTCGTCGTCGCCGCCCACGGCGTGTTCGAAGCCACGGCGCGCGACGGCACGCAACGCACCGGCGTCGTCCTGTCCGACGGCATGCTGCTTACCGCCGCGGAGGTATCGCAGCTCGAAGTCGTGCCCGAACTCGTGTTCCTCAACTGCTGCCACCTCGGCGCGATGTCGGCGGCGCCCGACACGGCGAACCGCCTCGCCTACAGCATCGCATGCGAACTGATCGAGATCGGCGTGCGCTGCGTCGTCGCGGCCGGCTGGCAGGTGAATGACGAGGCCGCCCGCCTCTTCGCGACGAGCTTCTTCGAAAGCTTCGTGCGCGACGGCAAACCCTTCGGCCCGGCCGTCTTCACCGCCCGCAAGAGCGCATGGGAGCAGTTTCCGCAGTACAACACCTGGGGCGCCTACCAGGCCTACGGCGATCCGCACTACATGCTCGAAGCCCCCGCCGACGAAGGCACGGCGCGGGTCCCCACCGACATCGTCTCGCCCGTCGCCCTCGTCGACACCTTCGCGCGCCTGCGCGTCGACCTGTCGCACCGGACACGCAGCGTCGCCGACGTGGGGCGTCATATCGCGGCCATCCTCGTGCATGTTCCAGCCGCGTGGAAGGATCTGCCCGAAGTGCAGGCCGCCATCGGCGCGACCTATGCCGAACTCGGCACCGAAGGCTTCGAACGCGCCTGCACCGCCTATTGCCTAGCGCTCGCCGGCGAAGACCGCAGCGGACGCGTGCCCGTGCGCATCGTCGAACAGCTTGCCAACCTCGAAGCCCGCATGGGCGAGACGCGGGGCGATACGACCCTGATCGAATCCGCCATCGCGCGCCTCGACAGCCTCATCGCGCTGGCGAAGCCGATGCCGCCCGGTACGACCCCCATGCCGTCGAACGCCGAACGCAGCGCCCTGCTCGGCAGCGCCCTCAAGCGCGAGGCGGCAGTGCTCGCCGCGCAGAACGGCGACTGGCCGAGTGTCCGCGCGGCATTGGCGCGCGCACGCGAGGCGTACGCCGGCGCCGAGGGCACTCCGGGCGATGCCGGCTTTGATCCCTACCTCATGATCAACCGCCTGCAGCTCGACTGGCTGCTGCTCGAAGCCGACGCCGACGCCGCGCGCAAGCGCGCGACCGAACAGGCGGCCATGTGCGCCGAGGCGGCGCGCGCACTGTTCGCACGCAGCGGCGACTTCTTCGACGCGGTGAAGCCGGCCGACGCCGAACTCGCCGCGCTGCTCCTTGCGGGAATCGGTGCTGACGACGGCCCGAAGCTCACCTGCCTCTACGAGCAGGCGATCGACAACGTGCCGCGCAGCGCGCGCAAGTTCGACTCCGTCGTGAAGCAGATCTGCCTGCTCGCCCGCCTCGCCGCCTTGCGCGGCCACCCCGGTGATGCGATGCACGCCCGCGTGCTGGGCGAACTCGCGCGCAGCCTCGGCCAGCAGGACTGCCCCGGACTGCCGCCGCCGACGCGCGCCAAAAATCCCAGAGGCATCAAGAAAAAGACCTGACAAGCGTTTTGCATCAATGAATTGTCGATATTCCCCAGCGCTGATTAAATATTCTTAATGGATATTTCGGAAGTTTGCGGCGGTATACCATTCCGCTCGCCTCCATCCGAACTCCATCAAAAGAACAGCGAACAATGGACACTCACGACCACTGCAACTGCACGCACGCCCACGGCGAAAATCACTCCGGCACCCGCCGCAACTTCCTCACGCGCGCCACGCTCGCCGCCGGTGTCGCCTTGCTCGGCACCGTCTCGCAAAGCCGCCCCGCCCTCGCCGGAGGCCACACCGACATCCTGTTGCTCACCTGCATGGATTTCCGCCTCATGGACAGCGTCGAGCAATACATGGCGGGCCGCGGCCTCACGCACAAGTACGACCACATCGTGCTCGCCGGCGCCTCGCTCGGCGCGCTGACCGACAAGTACCCCGCGTGGAACCGCACCTTCTGGGACCACCTCGCCGTCGCGATCCAGCTCCATGACGTACAGAAGGTCGTCGTCATGGATCACCGCGACTGCGGCGCCTACAAGGCGATTCTCGGCGAGGACCTGGCGCCGGATCCCGTGCGCGAAGCCGCGGTGCATCGCGACCACCTGGAACGCCTCGCCGCCGCCATCAAGGACAAGCATCCCGGCCTCGGCATCGAGACCCTGCTGATGGCGCTCGACGGCTCGGTCGAGGCGCTCGGCAACTTCGCCTGAGCCTCCCCCCGGGAGCCGCGCCGCGGCTCCTCTCCTCCTTCGGCATGTGCGTTGCCGCATGTGGACTTGAAGTCCAGCCGACCGCCTCGATATCGGAAAACATGGGTGTTGCGAGCGGACACCCATCCCTGTCCGAAGGAGGATCATGATGTTCTACCGATCAGTATTTCCCCGCGATCTGCTGTCCGAAATCGATCGCCTGCAGCGCGAGATGCAGCAGTCGTACGAATTCTCCCCCAGCATCCGCGGTCTCGCGCGCGGCGGCTTTCCCGCGATGAACGTCGGCAACACGCCGCATTCCGTCGAGATCTACGCCTTTGCGCCCGGCATCGACCCGGCGACGATCGACGTGCAGCTCGAAAAGGGCGTACTGACGGTCGCCGGCGAGCGCGCGAGCGTAATGCCGCCGAAGGAAGCCAACGCCACGGTGCATATCGACGAGCGTTTCTCCGGACGTTTCCGCCGCGTCGTGACCCTGCCCGACGACGCCGACCCCAACGCCGTGAGCGCGAAGTACCGCGACGGCGTGCTGCACGTCAGCGTCCAGCGCCGGCAAGCCGCCCAGCCGCGCCGCATCAGCATCGAATGAGGAGGAGCCGGACATGAACGACACCACCAACATCGCCCGCAAGCCCGAAACCCCGGCCAGCGAGATGGCGCTGCTGCCGCCCGTCGACGTCATCGAGGATGCCGCCGGAATCACGCTGTACGCCGACCTGCCGGGCGTACCGAAGGACAAGCTGACCCTTCAGGTCGAAGGCGACACGCTGACGATCGAGGGCGAGATCAGCCTCGCAGCACCCGAGGGCATGGAATCGTCACATGCCGAAGTGAACCTGCCGCGCTACCGCCGCATGTTCACGCTGTCGAAGGAACTCGACGCAAACAAAGTGTCGGCCGAGTTCAACCAGGGCACACTGAAGCTGCGCATCCCGAAGGCCGAACACGCGCAGCCGCGCAAGATCGAAATCGCCGTGATGTAAGGCTGCTCCCGCGAAGACTTCCCCCCACGAAGGCTTCCCCCCGCAACGCCGGCCCGTCCCGGGCGAGCAATTGCCCGGGACGGGCCGGCGTCATGTCGGGACGTCGCTAACCGAGCTTCGCGCGCAGGTAGTCGAGCAGGTTGCCCAGCGTCACGAGGCGGCCATAGTCCGCCTCGGGGATACTCACCTTCAGCTGCTCGCTGATCCCGATCAGGAAGTTGAGCCAGTCCATCGAATCGAGGTCGACCTGCTGGCGCAGCGGACGGTCGTCGCGCAGCTCGTCCGCCTCGACCTCGGGCGCGATGCTGCGCAGGATCGCGATCACGTTCGCGCGCAGTTCCGGGTATTTATCTGCCATCGCTTTCCCCTTTTTCTACCCTTTTCGCTTTCGTTCTTCGCGCTCACAGCTCCTCGGGCCGCTGCAGGCGCCCGCGCAGTTCGGCGAGGAAGAGCGCCCCGCGGTGCCCGTCCGAGACGCGGTGATCCGCCGCGAGGCTCGCGACGACAGTCGGCATCGCGACCAGGGCGCCAACCTCGACCCACGGGCGCGCAGCGATACGGCCGAAGCCGACGAGCGCAACCTGCGGCGGGTAGATCACGCCCATCACCGCATCGACGCCCTGCTCGCCGAGGTTGGTCACGGTGATCGTGGGATCCGACATCTCCGAGCTGCGCAGCGAGCCCGCGCGCGTGCGCTTCACGAGATCGGCGAGCTCGCGCATCAGCTGGTCGAGCGGCTTGCTGCCGACGTCGTGCAGTGCGGGCGCGATCAGCCCGCCCTGGCGCAGCGAGATTGCGACACCAATATGCGCGGCCTGCACCGGCTCGAAGCGGCCGTCGCGGAAGAAGCCGTTCAGATCGGGAAACTGCGCCAGCGCCGCCGCCACCGCCTTCAGTTGCACGACCGCCATCAGGAGCCGCTCGGTGATCGGCCGCCCCTCGTTGGCCTGCGCGAGCCACCTCTGCGCACGCGCCATCGGGATCGTCTCGGACAGGTAGTAATGCGGGATCTCGCGCTTCGAGCGGCTCATCGCCGCAGCGATCGCGCGACGCATCTCCGCGTTCCTGTCGGCCTCGGGGTGCGCAGCCGGCGCGGTTTCGGGGGCCTTCGGCGCTCCGGGCTGCACCGCGGCCTCGATGTCGGCGAGCGTCACGGCGCCGCCCGGGCCGGTACCCTTGAGCCGGGCGACATCCACCCCGAGCGCCTCGGCGCGCTTGCGTGCGGCCGGCGAGATACGCAGGCGCGCGCCTTCAACGACCGGGGCACCGGGTGCTGCGGGAGCTCGTTCGCCCGCTTGTTTCCCCGCTCGCGCAGCCCCCTTCGGCGGCGCCTTTTCACCGGGTTCGAGCAGCGTCGCCATCACCGTGCCGACAGGAATCCGCTCCCCCGGCTCGATCAGCAGCGCATGCACGACACCGTCCTGCCAGATCTCGACGTCGACCGCCGCTTTCGACGTGTCCACGATCGCGACGACCTGACCCTTGCACACCGCATCGCCGGGTTTCACCTTCCACTCGACGAGCTTGCCCTCGTCCATGTCGGCGCCGAGCGAGGGCAACGAGAAGTCAAACATTCAGCACCTCCCGGACCGCGGCGACGATCTTCGCCGGTTGCGGCAGCGCGGCGTCCTCCATGTGCTTCGCGTAGGGGATCGGCACTTCCTCGCTGCACACGCGCATCGGCGGCGCATCGAGGTCGTAGAAGCAGTTCTCGACGATGCGCGCGATGACCTCCGCAGCGAGGCTGCCGCTGCGCCAGCCTTCGTCGACGATCACCGCGCGGTGCGTGCGGCTCACCGACTCGGCGATGGTCGCGGTATCGAGCGGACGCAGCACGCGCAGGTCGACGACCTCGACGTCGATGCCGTCGCGCGCGAGCTCGGCCGCGGCGTCGAGCGCCTTCGGCAGGCTGCCGCCGTAGGTGATCAGGCTCAGCTGGCTGCCGGGACGGCGGATCGCCGCGCGCTCGATGTCGCAGTGCCAGTCCTCATTTGGCTCATCTCGCAGCTCGTCTTCCATGTTGTAGAGCTGCGCATGCTCGAAAATCACGACGGGATCGGGATCGGCGAGCGCGGGCGCGAGCATGCCGCGCGCGTCGGCGATCGTCGCCGGCGCGAGCACGCGGATGCCGGGGATGTGCGCGTACCAGTTCTCCAGGCTGTGCGAGTGCTGGGCCGCGAGCTGGCGTCCCGCGCCGGTCGCCATGCGGATCACCAGCGGCACCGACACCTGCCCGCCCGACATGTGGCGCAGCAGCGCGGCGTTGTTCACGATCTGGTCGAGCGCGAGCAGGCTGAAATTCACCGTCATGACCTCGACGATCGGTCGCATGCCGCCCAGCGCCGCGCCGATGCCGGCGCCGACGAAACCCAGCTCGGAAAGCGGCGTGTCGCGGATGCGCTCGGGTCCGAACTCGTCGTAGAAGCCCTTGGACACCGCGTAGGTGCCGCCGTAGCGGCCCACGTCCTCGCCCATCAGGAAGACGCGCGGGTCACTGGCGAGCGCATCGTGCAGCGCCTGGCGCATCGCCTCGCGATAGCTGATCCTCATCGCGTCGCTCCCGGTGTCGTGACGTCGCGCAGCAGGTCTTCGACCGGCTCCCACGGCGCGGCCTCGGCGAACGCGACCGCAGCGGCGACCTCCGCCTCGGCTTCCGCGTCGAGTTCGAGGAAGCCGTCCTCGGTCAGCTCGCCCGCCGCCTTCAACTGCGCCGAAAAGCTGTGGATCGGCCCACGCTTCTTCCATTCCTCGACCTCGGCCTTGCCGCGGTAGAGCTCGGGGTCGAACATCGAGTGCGCGCGGAAACGGAAGGTGCGGAACTCGACGAAGAAGGGGCCGCCCTCCTCGCGCACCTGCTGCGCGGCGCGGCACGTCGCCTCGTGCACCGCCCGCACGTCCATCCCGTCCGCCTTCAGCGTCGGCACCTTGTAGCTCGCTGCCTTCACGCACAGCTCGGTCTGCGACTCCGAACGATCCAGCGCGGTGCCCATCGCGTACAGGTTGTTCTCGCACAGGAAGAGCACCGGCAGCCGCCACAGCGCGGCGAGGTTCATGCCTTCGTGGAACGCGCCCTCGGCGACCGCCCCCTCACCGAAGAAGCACGCCGTCACGCGGCGGATGCCCAACATCCGGTCTGCGAGCGCGAGCCCCACCGCCAGCGGCAGGCCGCCGCCGACGATCGCGTTGCCGCCGTAGAACCGCCGCGCGACGTCGAAGAGGTGCATCGAGCCGCCGCGTCCGCGCGAGCAGCCGGCCGCCTTGCCGAACATCTCGGCCATGATCGCGTCCATCGGCACGCCGCGCAGCAGCGCATGACCGTGCTCGCGGTAGGTCGCGACGACGTTGTCGTCCGCGTCGAGCGCATGCATCCCGCCGGTCGCGCAGGCCTCCTCGCCGATGTAGAGGTGCAGGAAGCCGCGGATCTTCTGCGCACCATAGAGCTCCGCGCATTTCTCCTCCATGCGGCGGATGCGCAGCATGTCCGCGAGCAGCTGCACTTTGAACGGCCGCTCGGCGGCGGGTGCAGCAGGCTTGCGTCTGGTCGCGCTCATGCGCCGCCCTCCAGCGTCGAGGTGTCGCCTTCCGGCAGGCCCAGCTCGCGCGCCTTCAGCAGCCGGCGCATGATCTTGCCGCTGCGCGTGCGCGGCAGCGTCGTGGCGAAGTCGATCTCCTTCGGCGCCACGGCAGCGCCGAGTTTCCTGCGCGCGTGCGCGAGGAGTTCCATGCGCAGCGCCTCGCTCGGCTCGAATCCCTTCTTCAACGACACGAAAGCCTTCACGATCTCGCCGACCATCTCGTCCGGCTTGCCGATCACGCCGGCCTCCGCGACCGCCGGATGCTCCATCAGCGCGCTTTCGACCTCGAAGGGGCCGATCAGGTGGCCGGCCGACTTGATCACGTCGTCCTTGCGCCCGACGAACCAGAAGTAGCCGTCGGCGTCGCGCCGCGCGAGGTCGCCGGTCAGGTACCACACGCCCGAGAAGCACTTGCGGTAACGCTCCTCGTTGTTCAGGTAGCCGCGCAGCATCGACGGCCAGCCGCGCAGCAGCGCGAGCTCGCCTTCGACGTCGGGCTCCTCGATCACCTCGACGACGCCGTCCTTGCCCTCGCGCACGATCGCGGCCTCGACGCCCGGCAGCGGCCGGCCCATCGAGCCCGGCTTGATGTCCAGCGCCGGCACGTTGGCGATCATGATCCCGCCCGTTTCGGTCTGCCACCAGTTGTCGTGGATCGGCAGGCCCAGCACCTCCTTGCCCCACCACACGGCCTCGGGGTTGAGCGGTTCGCCGACGCTCGCGACGAAGCGCAGATTCGGGAACGTGAAGCGCTTCGCCAGTTCCGGGCCGGCCTTCATCAGCATGCGGATCGCGGTCGGCGCGGTGTACCAGACGCTCACCTTTTGCTCGTGCAGGATGCGGTACCAGCGCTCGGCGTCGAAGTCGCCCTCGTCGACGATGGAGGTCACGCCGTGCAGCAGCGGCGCGATGATGCCGTAGGAGGTGCCGGTGACCCAGCCCGGGTCGGCGGTGCACCAGTACACGTCGTCCGGGTGCAGGTCGAGCGCGTAGAGGCCGGTCGCCCAGTGCGTCGCGACGGCGCCATGCACGTGCATCGCGCCCTTGGGCGTGCCCGTCGTGCCGCTCGTGAAATGCAGCAGCGCAAGCTCGTCGGGCCGCGTCGGCACGGTCGGGAAGTCGTCCGAGGCCGCCGCCATCAGGCGTCCGAGGTCGTGCGTACCGGGGACGTCGGTTGGAGCACCGTCGTCCGACACCAGGAGCACATGGCGCAGCGTCGTCAGCTCGCCGCGGATCTTCGCGACCTTGCGCTGGTACAGCGACTCGGTCGTCACCAGCACCGCCCCCTGTCCGAGGTTCAGGCGCGTGGCGATCGGCTCCGGCCCGAAGGCCGAGAACAGCGGCGACACCGCGCAGCCGGCACGCAGGCCGCCGAGCACCGCGGCATAGAGCTCAGGAATGCGTCCGGTGAGCACGAACACGCGCTCGCCGCGCACGACATCGAGCCCGCGCAGCACGTTGGCGAAACGTGCCGTAAGTGACGCGAGATCGCCGTAGCTGAGGTCGCGCACCGCGCCGCTCTGGCCGAGGAAGCGGAACGCCAGATGGTCGCGCAGCCGTCCTCCGGCGTGGCGCACGACCGTCTCGTAGGCGATGTTCAGCGCACCGCCGGGCAGGCCTGCGAGCGCCTCGTGCGCGACATTCCAGTCGAAGCCGCGGCGGGTCGCCTCGTAATCGACGAGGTTCGGCCGGGTTCGAAGCTCCGCCGTCTTGCGGATGATCGAAGTTCGCTCCATCACTCCCTCCTCCGTTGCGTACGGATGTGCTCTTCAACCCTTGATGCAAACCAGCGGTGCGAGCCGCAGCACCTTGATCGCCAGACCCGCCCGGTCGGCCGCATCGACGACCGCGTCGACGTCCTTGTAGGCGAGCGGCGCTTCTTCCGCGACGCCGCGGACGCTCGGGCTGCGGATCAGGATGCCGCGTGCGGCGAGCTCGTCGACGACCTTGCTGCCGTGCCAGCGGCGCAGCGCCTCGTTGCGGCTCATCGCACGGCCCGCGCCCCCCTTGAGCATCGCGTCCGTCTCCGGGCCGGACAGGCGCAGCGCGCCGGTGCTGCCGACGCCGGCCGGGATGCGCGCGTAGAGCACATCGGCGAGGCGCTTCTTGTGCGCCTCGACCTCGGCCAGCTTGAGCCCCGTGTGCAGGGTACGCACGCCGCAGGAGATATCGAAGCCGACCCCGCCCGCCGACACGACGCCGCCCTCGTCCGCATCGAAGGCCGCAACGCCGCCGATCGGGAAGCCGTAGCCCGAGTGCGCATCGGGCATCGCATAGGCGGCCGCGACGATGCCCGGCAAATTCGCGACGTTCGCGACCTGTTCGGCGACTTTCTCGTCCATCGCCTCCATCAGCTCGCGCGACGCGAAGATCACGCCGGGCACTCGCATGCGCCCCGTGGCGGGCAGCGCCCATTCGAACGGGCCGCGTTGGCGGAATTTCCGGAGTTCCATCGTCTGCCTCCTGCCGCTGCCATGCCGCCGTTCAGTGCCGCGCCAGCCCGATCGCGCGCCCCTGAGCGAACCGCGACGCTGCACCGCGTGCTCCTGTCATGTGCAGCATAGCCAATAGCTGCCCGCATGGCTCACACATCGTGCGCCGCCCCGCTCCGGACGGACACCCCTGCCATGATATTTTAGTAAGCTGCAGGGGAGCGGGTTGGCGCTGCGCTAATATCGGCGGCGAATCCGGCCAGAGGCCGCCGAACAGCTTGCCGCTGACCATCAGGAGAGTGACTCCATGCACATCCGCTTCCCCTGGCATCTCCTCGCCGCCGTTGCGACCGGCCTGGTCGTCGCCGCCTGTGGCGTCGCCCCGACCGTCGAACGCGACGCTAAAGCGGAGCATTTCCCCTATCAGGGCGGCGAAGTGGCGGCCACGCAACGCGGCGCGGACTGCGAACTCACGCTGCGCGGCACCCTGACGCCAGCCGCCGTCTCCGCGCTGAGACTGGCCAGCGACGCGCTCGCGAAGCGTTCCTGCCAGGGCAAGACTGTGGTCCTCGACCTCGCCGACGGCAGCGTCGGCGCCGCGATCACGGTCGGCTCGATGCTGCGCAACCGCGGCTTCGACACCCGCATCGCCGCCGGCAGCACCTGCCACACCCCGTGCCTGCTGGTGTTTGCCGCGGGCACCCGGCGCGAGATCGCCCCCAATGCGCGGCTCGGCTTCACCCAGATCCCGCCCGACGAAGACTTCGGCCGCACGAACTGCGAGACCGAACTCGACAACCGCCAGATGCTCAACCTGGCGCGCTACCTGCGCGCGATGCTGCCCACTTTGACTGCCGACTACATGCTGCAGCAGATCCGCGCCACCGACTGCCGCAACGTGCGCGCGCTGCCCGCGAGCGACGCCGTCACGGCAGGACTCGCAACCAGAGGCTAAAAAGGGGGAAGACCCGGCCCGTACGCGCCGCGACGGGCATCGCGGTCGGAACCTCGCCATGAATCGAAGCCGTCCGGCAATCGACGCGGCCGAGGTGCTCGGGATCGTGCGCGGGCTCGTCAGCGAGCTGCGCCCCGGCAAGCCGCCGGAAGCCGGTCTCGACAGCCACCTCGAACGCGACCTCGGACTCGACAGCCTCGCGCGCGTCGAGTTGCTCGCGCGCATCGAACGCGCCGCGCGTGTGCGCCTGCCGGAAGACACCCTCGCCACGGCGGACACCCCGCGCCAGCTCTTTGCCGCGCTGCGCGCCGCACGACCGGAGGCGACCGCGTCCGCGCCCGAGATCGCCGCTGCGCCGGACACCGCGCGCATCGAGACCCCGGTCGGTGCATCCACACTCGTCGAGGTGCTGCTGTGGCACGCGGAGCGTTCGCCCGAGCATGTGCATGTCCGCCTGCTGCACGACGACGCCGAGGTCGGCACGCTCACGCACCGCGAGCTGCTGCAGGGGGCGCAGCGCATCGCCGCCGGGCTGCAGCAGCGCGGCATCGCGCCGGGCGACGCGGTGGCGATCATGCTGCCGACCTCGCTGGAATTCTTCACGAGCTTCTTCGGCGCCCTGCTCGCGGGCGGCGTGCCGGTGCCGATGTACCCGCCCACGCGCCCCTCCCAGCTCGAGGACCACCTGCGCCGCCAGTCCGGCATTCTGGAGAGCTGCCGCGCGCAGGTGCTGATCACCGACGCGCAAGTGCAGCCGGTCGCCCGCCTGATCTCCACGCCCTCGGGGCACCTCAGGCACACCGTCACCGCACGCGAGCTCTCCACAGGCGGCGGCAGTCCCGCAGCAGCAACGCCGCGGGCGGATGACCTCGCGCTGCTGCAATACACCTCGGGCAGCACCGGCAACCCCAAGGGCGTGATGCTCACGCACGCGAACCTGCTCGCCAACATCCGCGCGTGGAGCCGCAGCGTCGCCATCACGGCGGCGGACGTCACGGTGAGCTGGCTGCCGCTGTACCACGACATGGGCCTGATCGCCGCCTGGCTGGGCAGCCTGTACAACGGCTGCCCGCTCGTGCTGATGTCGCCGCTGGATTTCCTGTCGCGCCCGGTGCGTTGGCTGCGCGCCCTGCACCGCTACCGCGGCACGCTCTCGGCCGCACCGAACTTCGCCTACGAGCTCGTGCTGAAGCATGTCGAGGAACCCGAACTCGCCGGTCTGGATCTCTCGCACTGGCGCATCGCCGCGAACGGCGCCGAGCCCGTGAACCCGGACACGCTGGAACACTTTGCCGAACGCCTCGCGCCCTACGGCCTGCACCGCGAGACGATGACCCCCGCCTACGGCCTCGCCGAGAACGCCGTCGGTCTCGCCGTGCCGCCACCCGGACGCGGTCCGCGCATCGATCGCGTCGCACGCGAAGCCTTCTTCCGCACCGAGGCGGTCCGTGCCGCCGCGGAGGACGCGGGCGCGATCCGCTTCGTCGGCTGCGGCCAGCCGCTGCCCGGCCATGAAGTGCGCATCGTCGGGCAGAACGGCGACGAACTCCCCGACCGCCACGTCGGCCGCATCGAATTCCGCGGCCCGTCGGCGACCGCCGGCTACCTGCGCAATCCCGAGGAGACGCGCAAGCTGCTGCGCGCCGGCTGGCTGGACACCGGCGACCTCGGCTACCTCGCGGAAGGCGAGCTCTTCGTCACAGGTCGCGTCAAGGACATGATCATCCGCGGCGGACGCAACCTGTACCCCTACGAACTGGAAGATGCGATCGGCGCACTGGCCGGCGTGCGCCGCGGCTGCGTCGCGGTGTTCGGGGTCGCCGATCCCGCAACGGCGAGCGAGCGCCTGGTCGCCGTCGTCGAGACCCGCAGCGCCGACGATGTCGAACGCCGCCGGCTCGAACATGCGGTCGGCAACCTCGCGGTCGACCTGCTCGGCGTGCCGCTCGACGAGGTCGTGCTCGCACCGCCGCACAGCGTACTGAAGACGTCCAGCGGCAAGATCCGGCGCGCCGCGACGCGCGAGCTGTACCAGAGCGGCGTGCTAGGCCGCCAGCACAGCGTGCGCATGCAGATGCTGCGACTCGCCGCGCTCGCCGCCCGCCGCAACGCAACCCATGCCGTGCAACGCACGGGCGCCACGCTGTGGGCCGCCTGGGCGTGGACGGCGCTGGTGCTGCTCGCGATCCCCGTCTGGCTCGCCGTCGCAGGGCTGCGCCGCCCAGCCCTCGGCTGGCACATCGGCCGCGGCGGCGCGCGCCTGCTGGCCGGCCTGATCGGCGTCCGCATCGACGTCAAGGGACAAGCGAACCTTCCCGCATCCGCCCCCTGCATCGTCGTCGCCAATCACGCGAGCTACCTCGACGGCCTGATCGCCGCCGCGGCGCTGCCCCGCCCCTTCGTCTTCGTCGCCAAGCGCGAGCTGCTCGACAACGCGATCGCGCGCCGCTTCCTGCTGGGCCTGGGAACGGAGTTCATCGAACGTTTCGCGGTGCAGGACAGCGCGGACGCCGCAAAGCGGCTCGCCGAACGCGCACGGCTGGGCGCCGCGCTGTTCTACTTTCCCGAAGGCACCTTCGTGCGACGGCCCGGCCTGCAGGAGTTCCGCCTCGGCGCCTTCCTCGCTGCATGCGAGGCCGACCTCCCCGTCGTGCCGGTCACGATCCGCGGCACGCGCGCGGTGCTGCCCGACGAGACCTGGCGGCCGCGCCGCGGCCCCGTCACCGTGACGATCGGCCGCCCCATCCTGCCGCAGGGCAAGGACTGGAGCGCCGCGCTCGCGCTGCGCGATGCCGCCCGTCGGGACATCCTCCAGCGCTGCGGCGAGCCAGACGCGACGGTCTGATCGGGCCGTTGTGGCGCACGAGTTCCGGGAGCGTGTGCACGCCGACGTCGCTTTCGAGATAGAACGAGGCGACACACAGGTATTAGACTTCGTCGCCTACCCTCAACGACTACACACAGAGAGCCCCACCATGACCATCAAGTCGCGCGCCGCCGTCGCCTTCGGACCCAAGCAACCCTTGCAGATCGTCGAAGTGGACGTCGAGCCGCCGAAGAAGGGCGAGGTGCTGGTGCGCATCGTCGCGACCGGCGTGTGCCACACGGACGCCTTCACGCTCTCCGGCGACGACCCCGAAGGCATCTTCCCCGCCATCCTCGGCCACGAGGGCGGCGGCATCGTCGAGGCGGTCGGCGAAGGCGTGACCTCGCTCGAAGTCGGCGACCACGTGATCCCCCTGTACACGGCAGAATGCCGCGAGTGCAAGTTCTGCAAATCCGGCAAGACCAACCTGTGCCAGGCGGTGCGCGCGACCCAGGGCAAGGGGCTGATGCCCGACGGCACCACGCGCTTCTCCTACCAGGGCCAGCCGATCTACCACTACATGGGCACCTCGACCTTCTCCGAATACACGGTGGTGCCGGAGATCTCGCTGGCGAAGATCCCCAAGGACGCCCCGCTCGAAAAGGTGTGCCTGCTCGGCTGCGGGGTGACGACCGGCATCGGCGCGGTGCTCAATACCGCCAAGGTCGAGGAAGGTGCGACGGTCGCGATCTTCGGCCTCGGCGGCATCGGGCTCGCGGCGATCATCGGCGCGAAGATGGCCAAGGCCTCGCGCATCATCGGCGTGGACATCAATCCGGACAAGTTCGAGATCGCGAAGCAGCTCGGCGCGACCGACTTCGTCAACCCGAAGGACCACGACAAGCCGGTCCAGGACGTGATCGTCGCGATGACCGACGGCGGCGTGGACTACTCCTTCGAGTGCGTCGGCAACGTCAAGCTGATGCGCGCGGCGCTCGAGTGCTGCCACAAGGGCTGGGGCGAATCGACGATCATCGGCGTCGCCGGCGCGGGCCAGGAGATCAGCACGCGCCCCTTCCAGCTCGTCACCGGCCGCGTGTGGCGCGGCAGCGCATTCGGCGGCGTCAAGGGCCGCACGGAACTGCCGAGCTACGTGCAGAAGGCACAGAAGGGCGAGATCCCGCTCGACACCTTCATCACGCACACGATGCCGCTGGAGCAGATCAACGACGCCTTCGACCTGATGCACGAAGGCAAGAGCATTCGCACGGTGATTCACTTCTGATGCCGGACCCGGCACGGTCGCTCCCTCCCCTTCAAGGGGAGGGCTGGGGTGGGGATGGGTCAGGCAGAGATCAACCGAAACCCATCCCCTCCTAACCTCCCCCTTCAACGGGAGGAACTGGTGCATCAATCGGGGACTCACTAACCGGAAGCATCTCCATGACCCTCGAAAACCTCTCGTCCCAGAAAAGCTTCGGCGGCTGGCTCAAGCGTTACCGCCACCGCTCGCGCACCCTAGACTGCGACATGACCTTCGCCGTCTACCTGCCGCCACAGGCCGAACCCGGCGGCAAGCTGCCGGTGCTGTACTGGCTGTCGGGCCTGACCTGCACCGATGAGAACTTCATGCAGAAGGCCGGGGCGCAGCGCGTCGCGGCCGAACTGGGTCTCGTCCTCGTCGCGCCCGACACCAGCCCGCGCGGGCCGAACGTGCCGGGCGACCCCGACGGCGCGTGGGACTTCGGCCACGGCGCGGGCTTCTACCTCAACGCCACACAGGCACCGTGGGCGCGCCACTACCGCATGCACGACTACATCGTCGAGGAACTGCCCACGCTCGTCGAGGCGAACTTCCCGGTGTCGGACGCCCGCGGCATCAGCGGGCACTCGATGGGCGGGCACGGCGCGCTCGTCTGCGCGCTGCGCAACCCCGGCCGCTACCGCTCGGTGTCGGCG
The DNA here is from genome assembly GCF_001190925.1 of Azoarcus sp. CIB. Taxonomy (NCBI): domain Bacteria; kingdom Pseudomonadati; phylum Pseudomonadota; class Betaproteobacteria; order Rhodocyclales; family Zoogloeaceae; genus Azoarcus; species Azoarcus sp. CIB. The sequence goes on along the minus strand of NZ_CP011072.1, from coordinate 1,132,043 downwards.
TTCGCGCCGATCTCCAACCCCATGAACTGCCCGTGGGGCGAAAAGGCCTTCTCGCACTACCTCGGCGAGGAGCGCGCCCGCTGGCGCGAATGGGACGCGAGCGTGCTGATCGCCGACGCCGCCGAAAAGCTGCCCATCCTCATCGACCAGGGCGACCGCGACGATTTCCTGGCGACCCAGCTCAAGCCCGAGGCGCTCGAAGCCGCAGCCCGCGCAGCCGGCCACCCGCTGACGTTGCGGCTACAGCCGGGTTACGACCACAGCTACTACTTCATCGCGAGCTTCATCGAGGACCATTTGCGCCACCACGCGGCGGCACTCGGCGGGTCGTAGGGCGGAAAAGCCGAAGGCGCCTTCCGCCGCATGCCGATTGCGAGCGCTGCACATCCGGCGGAAGGCGCTGCGCTTTTCCGCCCTACGTCAGACTCCGAGATACCGGTGCCACACCCCCCGATCGGCAGCGAGCTCCCCGGACGTCCCCGCCCACGCCACCCGCCCGCGTTCGAGGATGATATGGCGGTCGGCGAGCTTCACGAGGCGCTCGACGTACTTGTCCACGACCAGCGTCGTCTGCCCGGCTTCCTTGAGCCCCGCGAGGCAGCGCCAGATCTCCTCGCGGATCACCGGCGCGAGGCCTTCGGTCGCTTCGTCGAGGATCAGCAGGCGCGGGTTCGTCGACAGCGCCCGCGCGATCGCGAGCATCTGCTGCTCGCCGCCGGAGAGCTGGTTGCCGAGGTGACCGGCGCGTTCCTTCAGGCGCGGGAAGAGCGCGTACAGGCGCTCCAGCGTCCACGGCTCGTGCGCGCCGCTGCGGTTGTCCGCGAAGGCGACGAGATGCTCGCGCACGCTCAGGTTCGGGAAGCACTGCCGCCCTTCCGGCACGATCGCCACCCCCAGCCGCGCGATCGCATCCGCGGACAGACCGTGGATCGCCTGACCGTCGAAGCAGATCTCGCCGCGCCGGGCGCGCAGGCCGCCGATCACTGTCTTGATCGTCGTGCTCTTGCCCATGCCGTTGCGCCCGAGCAGGGTCACGACCTCGCCCGCGCGGATGTCGAAGTTGAGCCCGAACAGCACCTGGCTCGCGCCATAGCCGGCCTCCAGACCGAGGCAGCTCAGCAGCACATCGCGGCTCATCGCAGCTCCTCCGTGCCCAGATACACCGCCTGCACCTCGGGATGCTCGCGGATGTAGGCGGTGTCGCCGGACGCCAGCACCTTGCCGTAGTCCAGCACCGAGATGCGGTCGGCGAGTTGGAACACCGCGTCCATGTCGTGCTCGATCAGCAGGATCGCCGCTTCCGCGCGCAGGCGACCGATCAACTCGACCATCTGCTGCGAGTCCTCCGGTCCCATGCCCGCCATCGGCTCGTCCAGCAGCAGCAACTTCGGCCGCGCCGCGAGCGCCAGCGCGACGTCGAGCTTGCGCTGCACGCCGTGGGGCAAGGTGCCGGCGACGCGATCCAGCCTGTCCTCCAGGCCGACCTTGTGCGCGAGTTCCAGCGCCCGCTCGCGTAAGCCCGCCTCGATCGAACGCCGTCCGAAACAGCGGAAGCTCGACCCGGAATGCGCCTGCACCGCGAGCAGCAGGTTGTCGAGCACGGTGTCGCCGCGAAACACGCTGGTGATCTGGAAGCAGCGCGACAGGCCGTGACGCACGCGATCGTGGGCGCTCAGGGTCGTCAGATCGACGCCGTCGAGCACGATGGAGCCCCCGTCGGCCGGTAGCAGCCCCGAGATCAGATTCACGAGCGTCGATTTGCCCGCGCCGTTCGGCCCGATCAGCGCATGCACTTCGCCCGGCTCGACCGAGAGGCTGACATGATCGGTCGCGACCAGCCCGCCGAAGCGCTTCACGAGGTTCTGCGCGACGAAGAGGCTCACTGGACTGCCCTCCTGCCGTCGAACAACCCCGCGAGCCCGCGCGGTGCCATGAACACGACCGCGATCAGCATCAGGCCGAGCGGCCAGTGCCAGTATTCCGTGTAGCCCTTCAGCACCTCGGACAGCACCAGCCACACCGCAACGCCCAGCACCGCGCCCCAGCGTCGACCCAGTCCGCCGAGCACGACCATCACGAGCAGCGCCGCGGACTCCGTCCAGTGCATCGTCGAGGGGCTGACAAAGTTGTTGTGACTCGCGAGCAGCGCCCCGGCGAGCCCCGCGAGCGCGCCTGCGCCAGAGAACGCAACGAGCTTGAGCCGATACACCGGATAGCCCAGCGCCTCCATGCGCGTCTCATTGTCGCGGATGCCCGTGAGCGCGTGGCCGAAGCGCGACACCGCGGCGCGGCTCGCGAACGCGAACACCAGCGCGGCGACACCGAGCACGACCCAGAAGAACAGCGCGGCATCGCCTGTCGTGCGGCCGAAGCCCAGCTCCAGCGGCGAATACAGGCCGTAGCCGTCGTCCCCACCGTAGGCCGACAGAGACACGGCGAGGTAGTACAGCATCTGCGCGAAGGCGAGCGTGATCATCAGGAAATACACGCCGCGCGTGCGCAACGACACCGCCCCGATCAGCGCGGCGAATGCGCCCGAGACCAGCACCGCGGCACCCCACGCAGTCCATGCGGAACTCACCCCCGCATCGACGAGCGCGACCACCGTGTAGGCCCCCACGCCGATGAAACCCGCGTGACCCAGCGCCGCCATGCCGCCGTAGCCGAGGATGAAGTTGAGGCTGGTGGCCGCGATCATCACGATCAGCATGCGGCGCACGAAGCCGACGTAGTAGTCGAGGCCCAGCCCGGCACCGACGACCGGCATGAGCGCCAGCACGACGAGCAGCGCCCACGGCAGCCAGCGCGAAATACCGCCCGACGACGGAATCGCGGCCAAGGAATCCGGCTTGTCACTCATCGCCGCCCCCTCACGCCCGCGCCGGGAACAGGCCCGCCGGCTTCAGGATCAGCACGGCCGCCATCAGCACGTACATCGCAATCCCGGCGAATGCAGGGCCGAGGTCCGCCGCGAGCGCCGGCGGCAGCGCCGAGCGCAGCAGCGGCGGCAAGAAGGCGCGCCCCGCGGTGTCGACGAGGCCAACCAGCAGCGCCGCGACGAAGGCACCGCGTACCGAGCCGATGCCGCCGATCACGATCACCACCAGCGCCGGGATCAGGATCGCCTCGCCCATGCCGATCTGCACCGCGCTGATCGGCCCCATCAGCGCCCCGGCGAGCGCCGCGAGCGCCGCGCCGAGCGCGAACACAAAGGAGAACACTCGCCCGACACGCACCCCCATGAATTCCGCCATCTTGCGGTTCGACGCACCCGCACGCACGAGCATGCCGACACGGGTGTGATTCACCAGCACGTACAGCCCGATCGCGACCAGCAGCCCCACCGCCAACAGCACCAGCCGGTAGGCCGGATACGGCAGCTCCGGCAGCAGCTGCACCGGCCCCGCGAGCGCGGCGGGCATCGTCGCCATCACCGGCGACGGCCCCCAGATCGCCTTCACCGCATCGTCGGCGATCAGGATCACGCCGAAGGTCGCGATGACCTGCGCGAGGTGGTCGCGCGCGTAGAGTTTGCGCACGATCAGCAGTTCGAGCACGAAGGCTACCAGCACCGTCGCCGCGACCGCGACCAGCACCGCGCCGACGAAGCTGCCGCTCGCCTCATGCACGCGCGCGGCGACGTAGGCGCCGGCCATGTAGAGGGACCCGTGCGCGAGGTTCATCGTGTCCATGATGCCGAACACGAGCGTGAGGCCGGCCGCGAGCAGGAACAGCATAAGGCCGAAGCTGAGGCCGTTCAGGAGCTGCTCGAAAACGAAGATCGAATTCATCGGGGGAAAGCGGGATAAAGCCGGACAAAGCGAAAGCGCGGCAGACGGGCACACCCGCCGCCGCGCCGGAAGATGATGCCCTTACAGCTTGCAGTCGCCGACGTAGGCGTCCTGGTGCTTCTCCATCACGGTGCCGACGAGCTTGTTCGTGAGCTTGCCGCTCGCGTCCTTGTCGACAACGCGAAGGTAGTAGTTCTGCACCGGGAAGTTGTTCGCGCCGTACTTGAACTCGCCGCGCACGGATTTGAAGTTCGCCTTCTTCAACGCAGCGATCACCGCCTCGCGGTTATCGACCTTGCCGGCGACTTCGCGCACCGCCGCGTCCATCGCCATCACTACGTCGTAGGCCTGCGCCGCATACACGGTCGGGTAGCGGCCGTTGTACTTCTTGCGGAAGGCCTCGACGAACTCGACGTTGGCCGGCACTTTCAGGTCGTGCGCCCAGTGGGCCGTGTTCAGCATCCCCAGCGTCGGTTCGCCGACCGCCTCGATCACGTCCTGGTCGGCCGTGAAGCCCGGCGAAATCAGCGGAATGTCCTTCAGGCCGCCGCCGACGTACTGCTTGATGAAGTTGATCCCCATCGCCGCGGGCAGGAAGGCGAACACGGCATCCGGCTTGGCCGCGCGGATCTGTGCGATCTCGGCCGCGTAGTCGATCTGCCCGACCTTGGTGTAGATCTCGTCCTTCAGCGTGCCCTTGTACAGGCGCTTGAAGCCGCCCAGGTGGTCCTTGCCCGCCGGGTAGTTCGGCGCGATCAGGACCACGTTCTTGAACCCCTTCTCGTTCGCGACCTTGCCCGCGGCCTCGTCATAGGTGTCGTTCTGGTACGAGACGCCGAAGAAGTACGGGCTGCATTGCTTGCCCGCGAACAGGCTGGGGCCGGGGTTGCTCGACAGGAAGGGCACCTTCGCCGCGAACAGCGCCGGACCGACCGCCAGCGCCGAATTCGACGCGACCGGGCCGGTGAAGAAGTCGATCTTGTCGCGCTGCAGGAAGCGGTTCACAAGCTGGTTCGCCTGCTCCGGGTTGCCCGCGAAGTCCTGCTGGATGAACTCCGCCGGCTGACCGCCGAGCTTGCTGCCGAGGCGCTCCACCGCGAGGTTCAGGCCGTCACGCGTCTCGGCGCCGATCGTCGCGAACGGACCGGAGATGTCCAGCGCGACACCGACCTTGACCGGTTCGGCATGGGCGGCAACTGCACCACACAGTGCGAGGGAGACTGCGACGTTCTTCAGCTTCAGCATGGACGCTCCTTGTTCGGATTTCTGGGGCAATGGCCGGAAACCAGCGAGATTATCATGTGCGCTTGGCGCGGACCCACCTGCATAGGCGATCGGCGCAGGCGCCGCCGCCACCGGGCTCGCTATACTCGTACCCACCGGGGGCATCGCGACAACACCGCCCCCCGCCGTCGCGGACACACGCCACCGGGGAAATCGACTTGCCCAACGAAACCGACGTCAGTCCATCCGCCCTCGCGCCGCTGCGCCAACCGATGTTCCGCATGCTGTGGATCGCATGGCTCGCCGCGAACATCACGATGTGGATGAACGACGTCGCCGCGGCCTGGCTGATGACGTCGCTGACGTCGAGCGCCTTCATGGTCGCGATGGTGCAGGCCGCCTCGACGCTGCCCGTGTTCGTGCTCGGCCTGCCGAGCGGCGCGCTGGCCGACATCATCGACCGGCGCAAGTACTTCGCCGCCACGCAATTGTGGATCGCGGTGGCGGCCATCCTGCTGTGCGGCCTCGCCCTGGCCGACGCGCTGACCGCGGAACTGCTGCTCGCGCTCACCTTCGCCAACGGCATCGGCCTCGCGATGCGCTGGCCGGTGTTCGCTGCGATCATCCCGGACCTCGTGCCACGCCGCGACCTGCCCGCCGCGCTCGCCCTCAACGGCGTCGCGATGAACATGTCGCGCATCATCGGCCCGGTCGTCGCGGGCGCACTGCTCGCCGGCGCCGGCAGCGCCTACGTGTTCCTGCTCAACGCGCTGCTGTCGATCTTCGCCTTCGTGATGATCCTGCGCTGGAAGTCCGAACCGAAGATCAGCGCGCTCCCCGGCGAACGTTTCCTCGCGGCGATGCGCGTGGGCCTGCAGCACGTGATGCAGTCACCGCCGATGCGCGCGGTCCTCGCCCGGATCTTCCTGTTCTTCCTGCAATCGACCTCGCTGACCGCACTGCTCCCCCTCGTCGTACGCGACCTCCAAGGGGGCGGCGCCACGGCCTACACGAGCCTGCTTGCCGCCATGGGCGGCGGTGCGATCCTGACGGCGCTCAACCTCGAGCGCCTGCGCCGTCGGCTGGAACGCGAAGACTTCGTCAGCTGGGGCACGCTCCTCCATGCCGCATGCGCGGCCGTCGTCGTCCTCGTACCGACACTGTGGGCCGCGATACCAGCCATGTTCGTGGCTGGCATGGCATGGATCGCGACGGCGAACGCGCTCACCGTGGCTGCACAGATGGGTCTCCCGAACTGGGTCCGCGCCCGCGGCATGTCGATCTACCAGATGGCCCTGATGGGCGGAAGCGCCACCGGGGCTGCGCTGTGGGGCTACGTTGCAAACCTGACGTCGGTGACGATCAGCATCCTCGTCGCGTCCGTCATCGGTCCGCTGGTGATGCTGCTCACGCGTCACCACGCGGCGATCCGCCCGCACGACGTCGACCACAGTCCCGCGGCCGTCGTCGCCATGCTGCCCCCGCCGGCGATCGACATCGAACCGGACGAAGGCCCGGTGATGGTGACGATCGAATACCTGATCGACCCCGCGCGCGCCGCCGGCTTCAACGCCGTGATGCAGGAAACCCGCCGTGCCCGCCTGCGTCAGGGTGCGCTGTCCTGGGGGCTGTTCCGCGACACGGCGCGGCCCGAGCGCTACATCGAATATTTCCTCGACGAGAACTGGATCGAGCACCAGCGGCGCCTGGAACGCTTCACGGCCGCGGACCTGGGCCTGCGCGAGCGCCGGCTCGCCTTCCATATCGGCCCCGAGGCACCCCTGATGCGCCGCTATGTCGCGGAGTCGGTCGACGGCCGGCCCGGCAGCACTACCGACACGCGCTGAGCCGCGGGTCCAGCCGGCGATGCGCGAGCCCGTCCGGCAAAAGCCCCCCCGGCTCGAGATCCAGCGCCCGGGTGCTTTCGGTAACCTCCTGCGACCAGCCTCGAGCGGCCAGCACCATCGCGTTGCCGCGGCTAGGCGCGCGGCCCGCGCATCGCCCGGACACAGGCCCAGGCGATGATGCCGAAGAGGACAACCACGCCCAACACGTGCTCCATGCCAATCTCCATGATCGGGAACGGCGTGAATTATGCGCCCAACGCTGCTTCATGGCTCCCCTGCCCGGCACGCCATCCCCTGCGGCCCTTTACTTCTCCGTGCGCGGCGGCCCAGGCTCGGACGGAGAACCCTTTCCGAGCAGGTAACCCGCGAGCGTCCCCAGCAGGCCCATCACCGGCGCGACCTGCTGGTCCGTGTATCCGGCCACCACCAGGAACAGCGCGCCGGTGATGATCAGCACCGTGCCGAACACGCGCAGGATTGCCTCCGGCGACGGCCGCGAACTGCGCATCAGCCCGGCGCACAGCACGAGCACGACGATGCCGAAGATCAGCACCACCGCGCTCATCGTCATCGCGTTCTGGTTCGACCACCACTCCGGCCCGGCGGCGGGAGGCGTCACGACGGCCTTCACCGGCGCCGCGGGCACCTGCGACAGTTCCCGGTCGAGGTCGGCCATCTGCTTGTCGAATTCCGCCTTCGTCATTGCCCGCCCTCCAGCGATCTCACGCGCTGCCTCAGCAACTCGACCTGCTTTTCGAGAAGGTCCACCTTGCGCTGCAGCACCGCATTCTCGCGGCGCAGCGACGTGACGTCCCCGGACGACTCACCGCTGCGGCTCATTCCCGGCACCTGCCGATCGCGGTCAGCTCCGGGGGGCGATCCCGTTGCCTGCTCCGGAGGGACCGGGGCCGGCACGGTTGGTGGCGACTCGCTTCCTGACGGCGTTCCGGTGGCCAGCCCTGGGCGCTGCGGCGCCCAGACCGGCCCCGCCGCGAAAACGGCCAGGAGTGCAACTGCAAGGGATTTGCGCATGACGCCCTCCGCACACGGGATGCGTTCGTCGATGCCATTGACGGGACCGTTCGGCCGCCGGCATGCATCGGCGGCTAGTCAATCGCCATGGGGCAAACGCCCCAAATGCATGATAGGACAGAAAATCCGGCAGTGCCGGCAGCACCCGACCGGGAAGTCCGCGCCGCAAACGGACTGAACCCCGACGTTGACTACAATCCATACATGCCGCCACCGGAACCGGACACATGCCCCGCTACGCACACACCGTGGATGGAAAGCGCTACCGGTTCGCCGATCTGAAGAGCCTGCTCGCCAAGGCCACGCCGGCACGTTCGGGCGACCAACTCGCCGGCATCGCCGCAGGCAGCGACGAAGAGCGGGTCGCCGCCCGGATGGCGCTCGCCGAACTGCCGCTGGCGGCCTTCCTCGACGAGGTGCCGATTCCCTACGAACAGGACGAAGTCACCCGCCTCATCATCGATGAGCACGACAAGACCGCCTTCGCGCCGGTCGGCCACCTCACCGTCGGGGACTTCCGCAACTGGCTCCTGTCCGAAGCCGCCGACGAAGCCGCGCTCGCTGCCCTCGCGCCCGGCCTCATGCCCGAAATGGCGGCGGCCGTCAGCAAGATCATGCGAGTGCAGGACCTGATCCTCGTCGCGAAGAAATGCCGCGTCGTGACCGCCTTCCGCAACACCATCGGCCTCGCCGGCCGCATGGCCACGCGCCTGCAGCCCAACCACCCGACGGACGATCCCGCCGGCGTCGCCGCCAGCATCGTCGACGGCCTGATGTACGGCAGCGGCGACGCGGTCATCGGCGTCAATCCCGCCAGCGACAACGTGCACACCGTCACGACGCTGCTGCGCATGCTCGATGCCGTCATCGCCAAGTACCGCATCCCGACCCAGGCCTGCGTGCTCACCCACGTCACGACCACCATCGAGGCCATCGGCCGCGGCGCCCCGGTGGACCTGGTATTCCAGTCGATTGCCGGCACCGAATCCGCGAACGCCGGCTTCGGCGTCAACCTCGCGCTACTCGCCGAAGCGCGTGACGCGGCCCTGTCGCTGCGGCGCGGCACCGTCGGCGACCACGTCATGTACTTCGAGACCGGCCAGGGCAGCGCCCTGTCGGCCAACGCCCATCACGGCGTCGACCAGCAGACCTGCGAGGCGCGCGCCTACGCCGTCGCGCGCAAGTTCAAGCCCCTGCTGGTGAACACCGTCGTCGGTTTCATCGGCCCGGAATACCTGTACGACGGCAAGCAGATCACCCGCGCCGGACTCGAAGACCACTTCTGCGGCAAGCTGCTGGGCGTGCCGATGGGCTGCGACGTCTGCTACACCAACCACGCCGAAGCCGACCAGGACGACATGGACGCGCTCCTGACGCTCCTCGCCGCCGCCGGCGTCAATTACGTGATGGGCGTGCCCGGCTCGGACGACGTCATGCTCAACTACCAGTCCACGTCCTTCCACGACGCCCTGTACATCCGCCAGGTCCTCGGCCTGCGTCCCGCGCCGGAGTTCGAAGCCTGGCTGCGCGACATCGGCATCTTCGCGCCGGGCGAAGCGCTGGCGCTCGCGAAGGACCTGCCCGCGCCCTTCCGCCACGCGCTCGCGAAGCTCGACTGAGGATACCGCGATGGACGACCCCGCCGACACGCCCGTCATCCCCGACGCCTGGGGACAACTCCGCCGCTTCACCCCTGCCCGCATCGCGCTCGGGCGCGCCGGCACCAGCGTCCCGACCGAAGCCCAGCTCGCGTTCCAGTTCGCCCACGCCCGCGCGCGCGACGCCGTCCATCACCCGCTCGCGACCGACGTTCTGCGCGCGGCTCTCGCGCAACGCGGCCACACCGTCGCCACGGTTCGCAGCGCCGCCCCCGATCGCCGGACCTACCTGCAGCGCCCCGATCTCGGGCGGCGTCTGGACGAAACCTCGCGGACAGCGCTCGCCGCATTCAGGGCCGCGGACGACGCCCCCTTCGACGTCGCCATCGTGCTCGCCGACGGCCTCTCCGCCTTCGCCATCGAACAGAACGCCCTGCCCTTCCTCGACGCCATGCTGCCCCGCCTGGCGGCCTCGGCGTGGACACGGGCCCCGCTCGTGATCGCCGAGCAATCCCGCGTCGCCCTCGGCGACGACATCGCCGTCACCCTGCACGCGCGCATGGTCGCCATCCTCATCGGCGAACGCCCCGGCCTCAGCTCCCCCGACAGCATGGGCGTCTACCTCACCTGGCAGCCCCGCATCGGCACGACGGACGCGCAGCGCAACTGCATCTCCAACATCCGGCGCGAAGGACTCGCTATCGACCTCGCCGCCGACAAGCTGCTCTGGCTGATGAACGCGGCGCGCAGCAGGCAGTTGTCCGGGGTGTCCCTCAAGGACGACACACAAGCGCCTCGCCTCGCGGCGCCGGCGACGAACTTTCTGCTCGACTCGCGGCCGTAACCGGCGCGTGGGTCGCCGCACGGTGAAGCCGTGCACGTATTCGTATCGCCCGACATACTCCTCCCGCACGCAGATGAGTGGCCAGAGAGGCCGCGATGAGCGATATTTCAGCCCCTGCCGCGCCCCGGTGGCCGAGTGGCACCCCACATCCTGTCGAGACCAACGCATTGAGAATCCTCCATACCGCCGACTGGCACCTCGGCCGCGTCTATCACGGCGTGTCGCTGCTCGAAGACCAGGCTCAGGTCCTCGATGACCTCGTCGCCCTGATCCACGCGGAAAAGCCCGACGCCGTGCTCGTGGCCGGGGATATCTACGACCGCTCCGTCCCGCCGGCCGAGGCCGTGCGCCTGCTCGACGACACCCTCACCCGCATCGTGATCGGCGAGCGCGTGCCAGTCATCCTGATCGCCGGCAACCACGACAGCCCCGACCGCCTCGGCTTCGGCGCCCGCCTCCTGTCCGAGGCCGGGCTGACCGTGCGCGGCACCGTCACGGCCGACATCGCGCCGGTAATCCTGCGCGACGCCGATGGCGAGGTCGCGTTCTATCCCCTGCCCTACGCCGAACCCTCGATGCTGCGGCACTGCCTGGCCGAAGATTCCATCGCGGACCACCACGCCGGCCTCAAGGCACAGCTGAACCGGGTGCGCGAACGCCATGACCGTTCGCGGCGCTCGGTGGTCCTCGCCCACGCCTTCGTGATCGGCGGCACGGCCTCGGAGTCGGAACGTCCCCTCTCGGTCGGTGGCACCGGCGCGGTAGGCAGCGACGTCTTCGACGGCTTCGATTTCGTCGCGCTGGGCCACCTGCACCGCCCGCAGGCACTGGAAAGCGGCCGCCTCGACTACGCCGGCTCGCTGATGAAGTATTCCTTCGCCGAAGCCGGGCACGCCAAGAGCGTCTCGCTGGTCGAGATCGACGGCCGCGGCAGCACCGCAATCCGCCGCATGCCACTCACCCCGCGCCGCGACCTGCGCATCCTCGAAGGCCCGCTGGAGGACATCGTCCGCCGGGCGGTCGACGACCCGCAGCGCGACGACTACGTGCTCGCGCGCATCTCCGACACCGGCGCGATCCTCGACGCGATGAGCAAGCTGCGCGCGGCCTACCCTAACGCGCTATCCATCGAACGCCCGCAACTGTCCGGCAGCGGCGCCGGTCTCGAAGGCGGCACGGATCACCGCAAGGTCGAGACGCAGGATCTCTTCGCCAGCTTCTATCGCGAGATGACCGGCGCCGAGTTGGACGATCCCGCCGCGCAACTCCTGCATGCCGAAATCGCCGCCCTCGCCCGGGCCGACCGGGAGGCCGCACAATGAAACCCTGTCGTCTCGCCCTGCAAGCCTTCGGCCCCTTCGCCGGCCGCGAGGAAATCGACTTCGCCGCACTCCCGTCCGACGCCCTCTTCCTGATCCACGGCCCGACCGGCGCGGGCAAGACCTCGCTCCTCGACGGCATCTGCTATGCGCTCTACGGCGAAACCTCCGGCAGCGAGCGCTCCGCCAAGGAAATGCGCAGCCACCACGCCCCGGACAGCGTCCTGACGGAAGTCGAATTCGAGTTCGAACTCGCCGGCACGCGCTACCGCATCCGCCGCTCGCCCGAGCAGGAACGCACCGCCCTGCGCGGCAAGAAGGAACTGGTCAAGACGCCGGCAAAGGCCGAGCTTCACGTCCGCGACACCGCCGGCACGGGGGACTGGACGCCGCTGGTGAGCAAGACCACCGAAGTCACCGAGCGCATCGTCGCGCTCCTCGGCTTCGAGGCCGACCAGTTCCGTCAGGTGATCATGCTGCCCCAAGGGCAGTTCCGAAAGCTCCTGACCGCCGACTCCAGGGATCGCGAGAAGATCCTCGAAGCGCTGTTCTCGACCGAGACCTACAAGCTCCTGCAGGAACGCCTCAACGGCTCCGCGCGCCAGCTCGAACAACAAGCGGACGCGGCCAGGGCGCGGCGCACGACGCTGCTGGAGCAGGCCGGCGCGCAATCCGGGGACGAACTGGCCGCACGCGTGAGCGAATCCGAAACCCGCCTTGCCGACTTCGCCATCCAGGAAAAGCAGAGCCGCAGCGACGACGCCGCGGCTACTGCGGCACTTGCCGCAGGCGAAGCGCTGGCCGCCCAGTTCAAGGAAGTCGAGCTGGCGAAACAGGCCCTGGAAAAACTGACCACCAGCGCAGCGCTCGCGGATGCGCAACGGCGCGAGCTGGAAGACGCCACGCGCGCGCAGAACGTCATCCCCGCCCACGCGGGTTTCACTGAGGCCCGCCGGCACCAGCAGCAGCTTGCCGGGCAGACGGCGACGGCCGCAACCGGGGCGGAAAGCGCCACGGCGGCACTGTCCGCGGCCGAAACCGCGCTGAATACGGAAACCGCCCGCGCAGCCGAGCGCGATGCCGCGGCACGCGAACATGCGCGTCTCGAAGGCCTGCGCGACACCGTGCAGGGGCTGCGACTCGCGCAGCGCGAACACGCCGCGGCCGATGCCGCTGCGCGCTCGGCCCTCCAGGCTCTCGCGGCACTGCAGAAGCAGCACGACAGCCTGAACACCCAACGCAGGGCGCTGCAGCAGGCCATCGAGCTCCACGGCCCCCAGGCAAACCGCTGCGATGCCCTGCAGGCACAGATCGATCAGCAAACCCAGCGTGTCGCTGCGCTCACCAGGCTGGCTACCGCAAAGGCCACGCTCGCCACGAGCCAGACCGAAGCCGGCAACCGCAAGCGGACCTTCGAAGCGGCGCAGACCGCACGCCAGCGCGCGCTTGAACAGAAGGAAGCCCTCGAAACGCGCTGGCGCGAAGGGCAGGCCGCCGTGCTCGCGCACCATCTCGCAGACGGTCAGCCCTGCCCCGTCTGCGGCGGCCTCGAGCATCCCCACCCCGCAGCGAGCGGCGAGACGGTTCCGACCGAAACGGAGCTGCGCGCCGCAGCAGCCGCGCTGCACAAAGCCGAAGGCGCGCTGGATCTGGCCCGCAGCGCCCATCACGAAACCGCCAACCGGGTTGCCGCCGACGAATCGACCGTGACGACCCTGCAATCCGGCCTGCCCGCGGACGTGTCCGATCCAGCGGCAGCGCAGCAGGTCCTGCACACTCTTGAACGTGAGCTCGACGCCGCAAGGCAGGCCGCGGCCGCCTCGATCCAGGCCAAAGCCGCGATCGAGACCTGCGATCGGGACATCGCCGCCGCGGCGCAGGCCGTGGAGCTCGCACGCGGCAAGAGCGAGGAAGCTGGAATCCAGGCCGCCACTGCAGCATCGCGCGTCGCCGAGCGGTCCGCCCAAGTCCCCGCCGACCTGCGCGAAGACGACGCCCTCGGGCAGGCGATCCGCGCCGCGAAAGCGCTCTCCGACCGCCTCCTCGAACAGCTGAAAACGGCGCAGGACGCGCATCGCCAAGCCCATGCCGCCGACGCCGCCGCCCGCGCCACCCTCGCCACCCTGCGCGAATCGCTCGCCGCAGCCGAGCGCCGCAGCACCGAGGCGCACGAAACGCTCATCCGGACTTTGAGCGAACACGGTTTCGCCGGCGAAGACGGGTTCCTGCTCGCCCGCCGCCCTGCCGACGCGATCACCGCCTTGCGCACCGCCCTGCAGGCCCACGACGAAGCGCTCGCCGCCGCAAAGGAACGCGTGGCACGCGCCGAAGGCAGCACTGCGGGCAAGACCTCACCCGATCTGCCCGCACTGAAGGCCGCCCAGAGCGCAACGCGCGAACGCGTCGAATCGCTCGTCGCCGTCCAAAACACCCTCAAGGAGAAGATCGCCCACGAACGCAGGACGCTCGACACCCTCGCCGACATCCGCCGCGAACTGGGCGACATCGAAGACCGCTACCGCGTGATGGGCCATCTCGCCGCCATCGCCAACGGCGACAACAGCCGCAAGCTCACCTTCCAGCGCTTCGTCCTCGCCGCGCTCCTCGACGACGTGCTCGGCCAGGCATCCCTGCGCCTCAAGGCCATGAGCCGCGGCCGCTACACCCTCCAGCGCCGCATGGACGTCGCCGACGCGCGCAAGGCCTCCGGCCTCGATCTGGAAGTGTTCGACGACTATACCGGGCGCGCCCGCCCCGCCAATACCCTCTCGGGCGGCGAAGGCTTCATGGCCTCGCTGTCACTCGCGCTCGGCCTCTCGGACGTCGTCCAGTCCTACGCCGGCGGCATCCAGCTCGACACCCTCTTCATCGACGAAGGCTTCGGCAGTCTCGATCCGGAGTCGCTCGACATGGCCATGAAGGCGCTCATCGACCTGCAGCAGAAAGGCCGCATGGTCGGCATCATTTCCCACGTCGATGAGCTGAAACGGCAGATCGACACCGGCATCGAAATCAGCCTCGGGGCGGCCGGAAGCCACGTCCGGATTCGCGGATGCGCCTGAGCGTAGTCCCGGTCGAGCACCTCGCCACCCCGAGCCGAACGCCTCACTCCGTCCGGTCCGGATCCCGAATCCCGTCCCCGGCAGGCGCCCGAATCCCGTCCCCGGCAGGCGCCCGCCCGGCGGCCGGGCCGACCGCACCCACCGATCTGGCATGGGCGAGCAAGCCCTTGTCCAGAAGCAAGCGCCGCATGCTCCCGGCCAGCAGGGTGGCCAACTGCGCATCGTCGGCCCACGCGAAACCATCCACCTCGGGTACCCGCCGCCCGGTTACATAATGCTCGAAGTAACTGGTACACCGGCACCGATCGGCTCGCGTCTCTTCCGACGAAGTGCGGACCACGAAGAGATGCAGATCCTTGCCGCGATAGTACGCATGCCGGCCCAGGTCCGTGAGCCGGTCCGCATCGAACACGAGCCCGAACTCCTCCTGCGCCTCCCGCAGCGCGCAAGTCATCGGCCCTTCCCCCGCGTCGATAAGCCCCTTGGGCAGATCCCAATGCCGGCTGCCGGTCGAATGTCCGACCAGCAATTCGCCGCGCTCATTGATGACCAGCAGACCGCAGGAAAGCAGAGTGGCTGTCATGACGATTCGCATCGGTTGAGGTGAGTCTGGCCGAGTAGCGTCATGGGGAGACGGACCTGTGGCGGGTCAGGCAGCTGCATCAGCCCGGCCTGAGGTCGAAATCTTCATCGGTACCAACATCAGGGATGCTGGCCAGAACTTCCCTGAATGTACTGCGGGCAGGCCGGGACAATGCAGCATGAAAGATTTCGTGATCTTCGGCGTCGACACTCCGGCCGTGCGAGGCCACCGCATCCTTCGGGGCCTGTGCTATTGCGGATTCGATATTGCGAACAACTGGCTTGGACGCCACGGCAATCTCCATTGGATTGCAATGCGTGCATTGTAGGGCACGGCGTGATCACTACCTCGACCATGGGCGCCACGCTGCGCAGCCGGCTACCCGCTTTCCCTATGAGAGCGGCGGCCCAAGCACTCATTTCGCATGCGCGGCCACGAAGACATGGGCTGAGTGTCGGGCAGACGTGAAAAAGGCCAGAACAATGTCTGGCCTTTTCGAAATTGGTGGACCGAAAGGGGATCGAACCCTCGACCTCTGCATTGCGAACGCAGCGCTCTCCCAGCTGAGCTATCGGCCCAAGAGCCGCGGATTATAGCGACGCTTTTTCCATTTTGGAAGGGCGAATTCTCACTCAGGTTTCGTCGTGCTCGTCGGGCACTGCCTCGCCGTCGCCGGATCCCACCGCCGCGCGGCCGAGGCGGTCGGTGATGGCTTGCCAGTCGGGGGTTTCGGGCAACGCTTCGACGACGATGAAATCCGCGCCGCAGGCGTCCAGCTCGCGCAGGCTAGCGTAGAGGTCGTGCGCGAAGCCGGCGGGATCTGCCGGGGCGTTGCGCCAGATCAGGCGGGCGTCCCGGGGGTCCGGGCAGGTTCGCGCCAGTACGGCAACGCGGCTGCCTTCACCGGCAAGCGTGGCGGCTTCCTCGACCAGACGGGCGGCAGGAATGAGTTGCAGCGGGGTGCGCGGCGCATAGTGCGCAGCGAGCGAGCCGGAGACGCGCGGCTGGTCGGAATCCGCCGCAGCGGCGCCCTCCTCCGCGTGCGCGGTGCGTGTTGCCGGCCTGCGACCGATGACGCGGGCGATGTCGTCGGCGGAGATCGCGCCGGGGCGCAGGATCACGGGCGTGTCGCGCGAGAGGTCGAGGATGGTCGATTCGATGCCGACCTGGCAGGGGCCACCGTCGAGCACCAGCGCGACCTTGTCGCCCAGCTCCTCGCGCACGTGGGCGGCGGTGGTCGGGCTGATGCGGCCGAAACGGTTGGCGGACGGGGCTGCGATGCCGGAGTCGAATGCACGCAGCAGGGCGAGCGCGACGGGGTGATCCGGCACGCGCAGGCCGACCGTGTCCTGTCCGCCGGTGACCGCATCGGGGACGCCCTCCTCGCGCTTGAGGATCAGCGTCATCGGGCCGGGCCAGAAGGCGTTGGCAAGGGCGATCGCTTCCTTCGGGATGGCACGTGCCCAGCGCGTGAGGTGCGCGGCATCGGGCAGGTGGACGATCAGCGGGTGATCGGCCGGCCGGCCCTTGGCACTGAAAATTTTGCCGACGGCGTCGACGTTCAGCGCGTCGGCGGCCAGACCGTACACCGTCTCGGTCGGCATGCCGACGAGTTCGCCGGCGCGCAGCAGTTCTGCGGCGCGCCGGATGTCGTCGGCGTCCGGCTGCAGCGCGGGATCAGTGCCCTTCATCGCGGATGCCGATCGCCTCACGAGCCTGCATCGCGGCGGCGAGAACCTGTTCCGCGTCCGTGCCGATCACGGTGAAGTGGCCCATCTTGCGGCCGGGCCGGGCGTGGTGCTTGGCATACAGGTGCACGCGCAGGTTGGGTACCGCCAGCAGGACCGACCAGTCCGGTTCGCGGTAGTCGCCGGCCTCGTCGTACCACAGTTCGCCGAGCAGGTTCACCATCACCGCGGCGCTGTGGGCACGCGACTCGCCGAGGGGGAGGCCGCACAGCGCCTTGACCTGCTGCTCGTACTGGCTGTTAACGCAGGCGTCGATGGTGTGGTGGCCGCTGTTGTGCGGACGCGGGGCCATCTCATTGACGAAGAGCTGTCCGCCGCAGACGAAGAACTCGACGCCCAGCGTGCCGACGTAGTCGAGATGCTCGGCAATGGCCTGCGCCACTTCGCGTGCGCGCTCGGCCAGCACCGGCTCGATGCGCGCCGGCATGATCGTGACGTCGAGGATACCGTGGCGGTGCCTGTTCTCGCCGGCCGGGAAGCAGCGCACCACGCCGTCCTCGTCGCGCGCGAGAACGACCGACATTTCGCTGTCGAGCTTGAGCATCTTCTCGAGCACGCAGGATTCGCCGCCGAACTGGTGGAAGGCGTGCAGCGCCTCGTCGCGGTTGGCGACGCGCGCCTGGCCCTTGCCGTCGTAGCCGAAGCGGGCGACCTTGAGCACCGCCGGGAAGAGCGCCTCGTCCGCGCTGCGCAGGTTCTCCTCGCAGCGGATCACCGCGAAGGGACCGTGCGGCAGGCCGTTGTCGGCGAGGAAGGTCTTTTCGGCGACGCGGTTCTGGCACACGGCGACGGCACTCGCCGACGGATGCACGGGAATGAACTTGGCGAGGTAGTCGAGCGTCGTCGCCGGAACGTTCTCGAACTCCGTCGTGACGGCCGCACAGCCGTTCGCCAGTTCGTCGAGTGCGGAGTAATCGTCGTAGGCCGAGGCGATGTGGCGGTCGGCGATCAGTCCGGCCGGGCTGTTCGCATCGGGGTCGAGCACCCAGACCTTGTAGCCCATTTCATGGGCGGCAGAAACGAAGAAGCGGCCGAGTTGGCCGCCACCGAGCATTCCCAGGGTTGCGGGAGGCAGGATCATTGTTCATCCAGCGTCATGTCGAGCACCGTTTGAGTCTGGCGGGTGCGGAATTCCTCTAGCTTCTTGGCCAGCGCGGCGTCCTCGTTGGCGAGCAGCGCGACGGCGAAGAGGCCCGCGTTCGCCGCGCCGGCCTCGCCGATCGCGAAGGTCGCCACCGGGATGCCCTTGGGCATCTGCACGATGGACAGCAGCGAATCCTGACCGGACAGCGCCTTGGACTGCACCGGCACGCCCAGCACCGGCAAGGTGGTCTTCGCGGCGACCATGCCCGGCAGGTGGGCGGCACCGCCGGCGCCGGCGATGATGGCCTTCAGCCCGCGGCTGCGGGCGGTGTCCGCATACGCGAACATCAGGTCCGGGGTGCGGTGGGCCGAGACGACGCGCGCCTCGTAGGGGACGCCGAATTCCTTGAGGATCTTCGCCGCGGCCTGCATGGTGGGCCAGTCGGAGTTCGATCCCATGATGATCCCGACCAGGGGGTTTTCGTTTGCTGGGCTCATGATTCAAGCTTTCCTGCGCAGCGCGCGTTCGGCCGACTCTACGGTGTTCGCGAGCAGCATGGTGATGGTCATCGGCCCGACACCGCCGGGCACCGGCGTGATCGCCGACGCGACGTCCTTCGCCGATGCGAAATCGACGTCGCCGCACAGCTTGCCGGCATCCGGCCCTTCGGTCAGGCGGTTGATGCCGACGTCGATGACGACCGCGCCGGGTTTGATCATGTCGCCGGTGACGAAGCGCGGCTTGCCGATCGCGGCGACAAGGATGTCGGCGCGGCGGGTGTGGAAGGCGAGGTCGCGCGTCTTGGAGTGCGTCACGGTGACGGTCGCGCCGGCATTGGTCAGCAGCATCGCCATCGGTTTGCCGACGATGTTCGAGCGGCCGATGATGACGGCCTCGGCGCCCTGCACCGGAACGTTCTCGGCCTCGAGCATCTTCATGACGCCATGCGGCGTGCACGGCAGGAAGGCTTCCTGGCCTTGCGACAGGCGACCGACGTTCTCGGCATGGAAGCCGTCGACGTCCTTCTCGACGCTGATCGCCTCGAGCACTTCCGCCTCGTTGAACTGCTTGGGCAGCGGCAGTTGCACGAGGATGCCGTGCACGGCGGGGTCGGCGTTGAGCGCCGCGATCTTCGCCATGACTTCGGCGGCATCGACATCGGCCGGAAAATCGTAGCGCAGCGAACGGATGCCGGCCTTTTCGCAGCCGGACACCTTGTTGCGGACATACACGGCGGAAGCCGGGTTATCGCCGACAAGGATCACTGCGAGGCAGGGTTGCACCCCTTGCGCACTGAGCGTTGCCGCGCGGTCGGCGATTTCGCCGCGCACGCGCGCCGAGAGGGCGTTGCCGTCGATGGTGCGAGCCGTCATGGAAGATGCCCCGATGAAAAACCCGCGATTTTATCGCAGGATCAGGGGTTTGTGCGAACGGCGCGAGGCGTGCGCGTAGGGCGAGAGGAGCCGAAGGCGTATCCCGCCATGCGATCGTTGGGCGAGCTTCGGCTCCTGGATTGGCGGGATGCGCTGCGCTCCTCCCGCCCTACGTCCTACGCCGCCAGCGCCTCGCCGCCGACCGCCCTGCGTCCCGCCTCGAAGGCCCCGCGGTTCGCCTCCACGAGCTGCGGCTTGCGTGTGCCGAAACGGGCCAGCACGGCGTCGCGCAGGACTTCTGCCGGGAAAGGCAGCCTGTCGGCACAGGCGCCGAGCATCACGGTGTTGCCGAGGCGGATGTTGCCCAGCTGGATCGCGAGCGAGCTGGCGTCGAACGCATGCACGGTCAGGCCCAGCGCGCGCATCTGCGCGACCGGATCTTCGGGGTAGTCGAACAGCCCGAGATTGACGACCGGCGGCACGATGCGCCCGGAGTTCACCAGCGCGACGCCGTCCGGTCGCAGCATGTGGCTCCAGCGCAGCGCTTCGGCCGATTCGAAGCCGATCAGGAGATCCGCCTCGCCGGGGGCGATCTGCGGCGACAGGACGACGTCGCCGAAACGCAGATGCGAGGTGACGACCCCACCGCGCTGGCTCATGCCGGCGACTTCGGTCTTCTTCACGTCGAAGCCGAGCGAGATGGCCGCTTCGGCGAGGATTTCGGTCGCCGTCATGACGCCCTGGCCGCCGACGCCGCACACGAGGATGTTGGTGATCTTGGACATGGCGGCGCTCACTTCCTGACGAACTGGACTGACTGGACCGATTGCACGGGATCGGCGTGCACGATGGCCTCGGGCGCGCAGGGCTGCACGCACAGGCCGCAGCCAGTGCACGCGGACGTCTCGATGCGCACGAAGGAGAGATCGACCTCCTTGCCCGACGCCTTGACCACCTTGTCGCGGCGCGTAACGTGGATCGCCGGGCAGCCGACTTCGACGCAGTTGCCGCAGCCGGTGCAGCGGTCCTCCTCGACAGTGTAGGACTTGGCCGGCTGGTAGTGGTCGATCAGCACGCAGGGGCGGTTGGTGATGATGACCGAGGGCTCCTCGATCTTCGTTTCTTCGCGCAACGCCTTAAACAGCACGGGCAGTTCGTAGGGGTCGAGGACGTGGATGCGCTCCTTCTTCACGCCCAGCGCCTCGCACAGCTTGGCGAAATCGACGCGCGTGGTTTCCTCGCCGTGGATGTCGCGCCCGGTGCCGGGGTTGTCCTGGCCGCCGGTCATGCCGACGGCGCGATTGTCGAGCAGCAGCACGGTGACGTTGCCGCGGTTCCAGGTGATGTCGAGCAGGCCCTGCATGCCCATGTGCATGAAGGTGGAGTCGCCGATCACGGCGACGATCTTCTTGTTCTCGTCCGCCTTGCCGCGCCCCTTATCCATGCCCAGCGCGGTGCCCATCGACGCCCCCATCGAGATGCAGGTGTCGAGCGCGTTCCACGGGTGGCCGGCGCCCAGCGTGTAGCAGCCGATGTCGCCGGAGATGATGACGTTGCGCATCTGCGACAGCGTGTAATACACGCCCAGGTGCGGGCAGGCGACGCACATCGTCGGCGGGCGCGGAAAGACCTGCTGCGCCGGGACATGCTCCGGCTCGGGCACGACCTCGCCGCGCAGGCGCCTGACTGCGGGCTCCAGCACGTCGGGCGCGAGTTCGCCGATGCGCGGCAGCACGTCCTTGCCGTGGCAGGCGATGCCGGCGGCCTTCATCTCGGTTTCGAGCAGGGGCTCGGTTTCCTCGACGACCAGTACAGTATCGACCGTGGCGGCGAAGCGCCGCAGGCTTTCGAGCGGCGGCGGACAGGAGAGGCCGAGCTTGAACACCGGGGCGTCGGGGAAGGCCTCGCGCACGTGCATGAAGGTGGGCCCGGAGGTGACGAAGCCGATGCGGCGGTCGCTTCCGTCGACCTGGAAGTTGAGCGGGGTGACTTCCGCCTGCGCGCGCGCTGCGGCCTCGCGTTCGAACATGGTGGGCAGGCGTGGCTTGGCGTTGCCGGGCACCATGACCCAGTGGCGCGGATCCTTGACGAAGCCCTTGGGCTCGACCTCGATGCGCTCGCCGGTGTGCACCACGCCCTTCACATGGCAGATGCGCGTCGTCAGGCGCAGGATCACCGGGCTCTTCAGGCGCTCGGACAGGTCGAAGGCGGCGAGCGTCATCGCGTAGGCCTCCTGCGAGTCGGACGGTTCGAGCACCGGCACGTGCGCGAAGCGCCCCCAGTAACGCGAATCCTGCTCGTTCTGCGACGAGGACATGCCGACGTCGTCGGCGACTGCGATCACGAGTCCGCCTTCGGTGCCGGTGACCGTCATCGTCATCAGCGCATCGGAGGCGACGTTGAGGCCCACGTGCTTCATCGCGCAGAACGCGCGCGCACCGACCATCGAGGCGCCGAGGGCCACTTCCATCGAGACCTTCTCGTTAATCGACCATTCGGTGTGCAGGCCGGAATAGCGCGACAGGATTTCGAGGATCTCGGTCGACGGGGTGCCCGGATAGGCAGCGGCGACGCGGGTGCCCGCTTCCCAGACGGCACGCGCGACCGCGTCGTTGCCGGAGAGGAACATGCGGGCAGCCGCGGGAACGGTCTGAGTGACAGGCATGGGATGACCCTGGATGAGGTGAATCGGAGAGAGAGCAAAGTTTACCGATCGGTCAACTTTGCTCTATTGACCAGGATCAAACGGGGCAAAATGCCCCGTACTGAAAGGGATTCAGTCCACGCGAAAGCCTGCGGTGAGGGATTCGAGCGCCTCGGCGCTGTGCCTGAGCTTCTCGGTCGATTCGGTGCTGCTGCGGATTTCGCTGCTGCTGCGCTCGGCCATCTGCGCGACTTCCTGCATGTTGGTGGCGACGCTGTTGCTGGCTGCGGTGAGTTCCTTCATCGACGAGACGACGTCTTCGAGGCGACCCAGCGTGTCGCGCGCGCCCTCGCGGATTTCGCGCAGCGCATCGGCCGCCTGCTGGGAGCGGCGTGCGCCGGAGTCGACCTTGGGCACGATCTGCTCGATGCTCGCCACCGCGCTTTCGGTCTCGGCCTTCACGGACTGGATCACCTGCGAGATCTGCGCCGTGGCTGCCCCGGTGCGCTCCGCCAGCTTGCGCACTTCATCGGCGACGACGGCGAAGCCGCGGCCCTGCTCGCCCGCGCGGGCGGCCTCGATCGCGGCATTGAGCGCGAGCAGGTTGGTCTGGTCGGAGATTTCGCGGATCACGTTGGCGATCTCGCCGATCTCGCCCGAGCGGTCACGCAGCACCTGGATCTGCTTGGCCGCGCCGCTGACCGTCTCCGAGATCTGGGCAATGCCCTCCGAGGCGTCACGGGCGAGGTCCTCGCCGCGTTGCGCGACCTCCGCGGTGCGCTGCGAATTGCCGCGCGCCTCGTCGGTGTTCTCGGACACATGGGCGATGCTCACGGCCATCTGCTCGATAGCGGCGGCGGTGCTGCCGGCGACTTCGGTCTGGTGCAGCGCCGAGTCGTGGATCGCCTGCCCGGCATCGGCGGCCTGACGCACGGCGTCGGTGACGTCGTGAGCATTGTCGCGCACACGCCGGATGACCTCGGCCAGCCGCGACTGCATCTGGTCCATCGCGTAGGTGATGCTGCGCGAATCGCCCTCCTTCACCTTGACGTGCGAAGTCAGGTCCCGCTCTGCGATCCGCACGGCGACGCGCTGCAGGTCCGACGGCTCGCCACCGAGCTGACGCAGGATGCCGCGACCGATGCGCCACGACACCAGGATCAGCAGTAGTACGGCAATGCCGGCGAAAATCAGGGTCTGCATCGTCTGACGCCAGAAGACCCGGTCCATGTCGTTCACGTAGACGCCGGTCCCGAGGATCCAGCCCCAGGGGGCGAACGCCTTGACGTAGGAAATCTTCGGCTGCGGCTCGCTCTCGCCCGGCTTGGGCCAGAGATAGTCGACGAAACCCGCGCCGTCCTGGCGCACGACTTTGACAAACTCGACGAACAGGCGCTTGCCCTTGGGGTCGGCGGTTTCGGTCATGTCCCGCCCGTCGAGCTCCGGCTTGATCGGATGCATCAGGGTGCGCGGGTGCATGTCGGTGATGAAGAAGTATTCGCCCTCGCCGTGGCGCAGCCCCTTGATCGTGGCCTTCGCTGCGGCCTGCGCGTCCTCGCGGCTCATTTCACCCGCGGCTTCGCGCTTGTGAAAGTACTCGAGCGTCCCGTGCACGGACTCGACCGTGTGCTGGACGCTTCCCTTGCGCTCGCCCTCCATCGCCCCCCGGAACGAGACTACGGCCTGGCCCATCACCGCCGCGAACAGAACGAACGCCACGATGACGATGAGGCGCAAGCGGAATCCCACACTCAGTCCATACAGATTCGGCACCACATACCCCCCAACAAAATTAATGGCTGCAAATATTAATTTAATAATGACCATTAACGGGTGTACGCACCCGAACTTGAGCCCGAGCAGACCTGACAGGAAACGGTCGACAGGACGCCGACCGGGGCATTCACTCCATTACGCTGAGGAACCTTGCGACGGCCTCGATCTCGGAGTCGGCGATGTTTTCCACGACCGTGTGCATGACCATGTTGGGCGAGGTGCGCGAATGTTCGCGGAAGGCACGCAACTGCGAGGCGAGATATTGGGCGTGCTGTCCGGCAAGGCGCGGCAAGTACATCGCCCCGCGGCCCTGGGGACCGTGGCAGGTCGTGCAGGCCGTGACGCCTTTTGCCGGGATGCCGGAATAGTAGATGTGGCGGCCGATGTCGACCTTCACCGGATCGGCGCCCCGCTCCGGCACCATCGGTTTTGCGCTGAAATATTCGGCCAGCGCGCGCATTTCGCCGCCGGAGAGGTCTTCCACGCGCTGCTTCATGCGCTTGCTGGTACGCACGCCCGTCTTGAAGTTGGCCATCTGCCGGGTGAGGTATTCGACGTCCTGTCCGGCAAGCTTGGGAAACTCGTCCTCGCCGCTCAGGCCGTTCGCACCGTGGCACTTGCGGCAGCGTTCGTGGACCAACTGCTCCACGGGCCGGTCGGGGGCGGCGATGGCCGGGGCCATGCACCCGAAGATGAGGACTGCGACCAGACACTTTCCGACACCCATGATTCCCCCTGCCGCAACAGGCGGCACATCCGTCAGCGGCCGCCACCTCCGGGCGCCGTCAGCACGTTCTGCACGAGTTCGGCCAGCGAGTTGGCCTCCATCTTTTCCATCACGCGCGCGCGGTGGACTTCCACCGTTTTGATGCTGATGCCGAGCACGTCGGCAATCTGCTTGTTGAGCTTGCCCGCGATGATGAGATCCAGCACCTCCCGCTCGCGCTGCGTCAGGTGCGTCAGGCGCCGTGCGGTCTCCGCCTCGAGCTGCCGCTTGTCCCGGCTCTGCTGCTCGGCGGCGAGGCATTCGGAGATCAGGTTCAGCATGTCGCGCTCGCTGAACGGCTTCTCGATGAAATCGACGGCCCCCTTTTTCACCGCCGATACTGCCATCGGCACGTCGCCATGACCGGTGATGAAAATCACCGGCAGCGTGAAGTGGCGGCGCTTGAGCTCCTCGAAGAGTTCCAGCCCGCTCATGCCGGGCATGCGCACGTCGAGCACGAGGCAACCCGTCATCGCCGGCTGGAAGTCGCGCAGGAAGCTTTCGGCGGATTCCCATGCCCGGACGTGATGCCCGCTGGATTCGAGCAGCCACACGAGCGAGTCGCGCAGGGCTTCGTCGTCATCGACGACGTAGATGCATTGTTCAGGTACGGCGGACGGTGCGGTCACTGGCGATCTCGGTGGGCAAGGTGAATGAGAAGATGGTACCCCCTTCGGGATTGGAGTCCACGATCAGTCGCCCGTCATGAAACTCGATGATGGAGCGGCAGATGTTGAGGCCCATTCCCATACCTTCCGTCTTGGTCGTGTAGAAGGGCGTGAACAGGTGGCCACGCTCCTCGTCGCCGATGCCGTGGCCGCGGTCGATCACGGCCACTTCGACCGCCCTCGGCCCCAGCGCGCGCGCGCGCACCGTCAGCACGCGCTGCTCGGGCGACAGGTCCGCCATCGCATCGATGCCGTTCTTGATCAGGTTCAGGACGACCTGCTCGATCATGATGCGGTCCGCGAACACCGGCGGCAGGTCGGGTACGACCTCCGACACGATGCGCGAACTCATGCGCCGGGCGTCGATCTCGGCAAAGCCGATCGCGTCGTCGAGCACGTCGGAAATCTGCACGGCGCTGCGGCGCGGCTCGCTCTTCTTCACGAATTCGCGGATGCGGCGGATGATCTTGCCCGCGCGTTCGGCCTGGAAGCTCGCCTTCTGCATCGCCGCCAGCAGGTCTTCCTCGCGCGCGCTGCCGCCCTGGATGCGCGTCACGCAGCCCATGCAGTAATTGGCGATGGCCGACAGCGGTTGGTTGAGCTCGTGCGCGAGCGTGGACGCCATCTCGCCCATCGTGATCAGGCGCGAGGTGCGCTGCAGGCGCTCGGCCTGCTGGCGCGAGACCTCCGCGGTCTGCTTGCGCTCGGTGATGTCGGTGGCGATGCCCATGCGCACGACGCGCCCATCCACCCAGCGCGTCGCGTGCTCGCGCACGTGGTACCAGCGCCCGGAGAGCGGATGCTGCAGTTCGCCGTCGAAGAGCTCGCGCGGCAGGTCGGTGGGCGTCAGGCCACGCGGATCGACCGGGTAGTCGCCACGTTCCGGCTGCGGCACGGCGACGCCGCGCACGGTCCGGCCCACGGCGTCGAAGCCGTGGATGCTCTTGAACGCACGGTTGGCGAACAGGATCTCGTCGGTGCGCGCATCGGCGACGAACACCGCAGCCTCGAGACCGTCCAGCACCGCCTCGAAGCGCTCGTGCGCGGCCTCGAGCGCGGCGCGGATGCGCTTCGGTTCGGTGATGTCGGTGACCGAGGCCATCCAGCCGGTCTGCACGCCGTTCGCGTCGATCAGCGGCGAGAGGTAGAAGCGCGCGTCGAGGCGCTCGCCGTTCTTGCGCCGGATGTGCATCTCGAAACCGCTCGGAGGCGCGCGTCCCTGCAGGGTCAGGTCGAGGTTGTGACTGCACAGCTCGAGTTCCTCCGGCGCCCAGTACGGGAAGGGCCGCATCGCACCGAGGAGCTCCTCCTGCTCGAAGCCGACCATGCGGCAGAAGGCGGAGTTCACATAGATGATCCGGCCCGTGAGGTCGATCGCGCGCATGCCGGTCATTACCGACTCTTCCATCGCCTTGCGGAAGGCCGACTCCGCCCGCAGCGCCTCCTCGCCCGCCTTGCGGCCGGTGATGTCGTGCGCGACGGCATATACCAGCTTTTCCTCGCGCACCGGGTTGATGCTCCAGTCGAGCCAGCGGAAGCTGCCGTCGGCGCAACGGCAGCGGATCTCGAAGCTGACCGGCTGCCCGTCCGCCAGGCGGCGCAATTGCTCGATCGCAAAGGGCACGTCGTCGGCGTGCACGATATCGAGCAGCGGCCGCCCCGGCAGCTCGTCCGGAAGGTAGCCGAGGATGCGCTCGAACGCCGGGTTCGCACGCCGGAACACGCCGTCGAGGCCGACGATGCACAGCAGGTCGAGCGACAGGTTGAAAAGCCGGTCGCGCTCCTTCTCGACGCGTACGCGCTGCTGCACGTGGGTGCGCAGCAGCCACAGCGTCCACAGCACAATCACCGACAGCCCTATGATCATCGCCGTCGGCAGCGCCTGCGGCAGCTGGCTTGCGGTGCGGAAAGCCGTCGCGCGCAGCACCAGCCCGGTGCCCGGCGGGTCGAGCGGGATCGAATACGAGATGCTGCGGTCGAGATCCACGACACTGGAGTTCACCGCCAGCGTTTCGCCCTGGGCACCGATCAGCGCGAGGTGGTACTTCTCGCCGAACCAGCTTGGCACGAGGTACTGCAGCACCCGCTCGATCGAATACACGCCGACGATCGCGCCGAGGAATTCGCGCCCGTGCCGCACCGGCACGAACACTTCCAGCATGATGCGCTTGCCCGGCGTCTGATAGGCCTCGCCGTAGCTCGCGTGCCCCGAGTCGCGGGCCCGGTAGAACGTGGCCGCCTGCACGCGGGACAAGGCGTCGCCCGCCAGCCAGTCCGTGGTATCGAAGGGCGCCGTCCAGCGCACGAGCTCCTCCGGGCCGACCCATGCGACGTTCACCAGTTCGCCGTTGTTGGCGATGTGCTGATTGGCGCGGACCTGAAAACCGTTCAGATCCAGCGTCGAGACAGCCAGATCGCGCGCGAGCTGGGTCAGGAATTCCTCGGTGCCCTGCATGTGCAGGCGCATCGTCTGTTCCGCCCACTGCACGTCGCGGGCGACCGCGTTGCGCTGCGTTTCGGCGTCGCGCAACTGCAGCAGCCACACCAGGCCCAGCATCGTGAGCGCGAAGATGCCCACCGCCACATAAGGGGCGGTCCAGTACAGACGGGTCCGCGCAAGGCGGCCGGATTCGGCAGAGTCGGACATCGGAATGCGGAGCAGGCGGCAGGATCGGACGACAGACGGCCAACACGCGCACCTGCGCACGCAGCCCGGTCCGCCGCAATTGTCATGGCGGCGGCCCGCCGGCGTCAGTCGGGTTTTCCCCTAAACCCGCGCGCCGCAGGACGCTTCGGGTTTTCGCCTATTCAGCCGGATCGACGCCGAACGTACATTGGAGGCCTTGCCGACCTGACGTGAGAGTTCCGCGTGCTGCGCCTGATCCTTGCACTGCTGTATCTCCTCGCCCCACCCGCACTGGCGGCCGATCCATTACGTATCGGGGTATCCGGGCCGTTCACAGGCGGCTCCAGCCCGATGGGCATCTCCATGCGCGAAGGCATCCGCATCGCTGCCGCCGAACTGAATGCGAAGGGCGGCGTGCTTGGACGGCCGATCGAACTGGTCGAGCGCGACGACGAGGCACGCAACGAACGCGGCGCGCAGGTCGTGCAGGAGCTCATCAACAAGCAGCGCATCGCCGCCGGGCTGGGCATCGCCAACACCGGCGTCGCGCTCGCGACCCAGCGCTTCTACCAGGAAGCGCGCATCCCGGTGATCACCTCGGTGGCAACGGGCTCGGTCGTCACGCAGCAATTCCTGCCCCCGCAGCATCCCGACAACTTCATCTTCCGCGTCTCCGCCAACGATACGATACAGGCGGCGATGATCGTCACCGAGGCGATCGACCGGCGCGGCCTGAAGCGCGTCGCGATCTTCCATGACGCAACCAACTACGGCCAACTCGGACGCGAGGACCTCGAACGCACGCTCGCCGAGCGCAACCTGAAGCCGGTCACGGTCGAGCGCTTCAATCTCCAGCAGACCGACATGACCATGCAGCTGCGCCGCGCACGCGACGCCGGCGCCGAGGCGATCCTGACCTACGGCATCGGGCCGGAGCTCGCGCAGATCGCCAACGGCATGGCACGCATCAACTGGCGCGTGCCGCTGATCGGAAGCTGGACGCTGGCGATGTCGAACTTCATCGACAACGCCGGGCCCAACGCCGAAGGCGCGCGCATGCCGCAGACATTCATCCCGGAACCGACGAGCCCGCGGCGCAAGGCCTTCCTCGAGGCGTGGCGCGCATCGACCGGCAGCGGGCGCATCCCGGTCCCCCCCGCCGCTGCACAGGGGTATGATTCGCTCCTTCTGCTCGCCGCAGCGATCCGCCAAGCCGGCACCACCGATGGCGACCGCGTCCGCGAGGCGCTGGAAAACCTGAACGAGAAGATCGAGGGCGTGGTCATGACGTATCGCACCCCCTTTTCGAAGGACCGCCACGAGACGATCACCAGCGTCCATGATATTTTCATGGGCGAGGTGCGTGACGGTCGCGTGGTGTTTGCCTACGATGAAGATCGTCGCAGAGCATCGGGCCGCTAGCCCCTCCGCATTCCGCTTTCCGAATCGGCCGGGAGATCTTCCTCTCCCTCCCTTTCTCCCGGCCGATTTTTTTCCCGCCTCCACCCGGGCGAACCGTCTTTTCCCCGCCGCACCCGTCCCGTTCACGCCCACCGCGAACGCACCCGATGCCGTTCGCTGCGCGGCTTTTCGCGCGTTTTTGGCGTGCCCGTTGCCATGCCCGAAATGAGCACCGGGAGTTATTGCACATCCTGAAATCTCGTTTTAGAATGCGAAAAATGCTGCTCGACGACCTCGACCGGCGCCTTACGGATTCGACCCGAATCACCGAGCCAGGGCGGATTCGCCAAACCGCGAAGCTCAACACAAGGAGACAGAGCATGGCCGCGACACCCAACGTAACGCTGCAGACGGACCCGGACACCGTGGAGACCCAGGAATGGCTGGACGCCCTCCAGGCCGTCGTCGCCAATGAAGGCGCCGAACGCGCGCACTTCCTGGTCGAGAAGCTGATCGAAGCCGGCCGCGAGGAAGGCATCGACATCCCCTACTCCGCGACGACCCAGTACATCAACACCATCCCCGCGAGCCAACAGCCAAAGTACCCCGGCAACCCGGACATGGAGATCAAGCTGCACTCCTACATCCGCTGGAACGCGATGGCGATGGTCGTGCGCGCGAACAAGCACACCAACGTCGGCGGCCACATCGCCTCCTTCGCGTCCGCGGCAGCGCTCTACGACGTGGGTTTCTCGCACTTCTGGCGCGCCCCGAGCGCCGAACACGGCGGCGACCTGATCTTCTTCCAGGGCCACTCGGTCCCCGGCGTCTATGCGCGCGCCTACATGCTCGGCCGCCTGAACGAAGACCAGATGGACAGCTTCCGCCAGGAAGTCGACGGCAAGGGCATCTCGTCCTACCCGCACCCGTGGCTGATGCCGGACTTCTGGCAGTTCCCGACGGTGTCGATGGGCCTCGGCCCCCTGTGCGCGATCTACGCCGCACGCTTCATGAAGTACATGGATTCGCGCGACATGGCCAAGGCGCAGGACCGCAAGGTGTGGGCCTTCCTCGGCGACGGCGAGACCGACGAAGTCGAATCGCTGGGCGCGATCGGCATGGCCGGGCGCGAGAAGCTCGACAACCTGGTCTTCGTCATCAACTGCAATCTGCAGCGCCTGGACGGCCCGGTGCGCGGCAACGGCAAGATCATCCAGGAACTGGAAGCCGAGTTCCGCGGCGCCGGCTGGAACGTCATCAAGCTCGTGTGGGGCACCCACTGGGACTCGCTGCTCGCCCGCGACACCAAGGGCCTGCTGAAGAAGCGCATGATGGAATGCGTCGACGGCGAGTACCAGACCTTCAAGGCCAAGGACGGCGCCTACGTGCGCGAGCACTTCTTCAATACGCCGGAACTGAAGGCGATGGTCGCCGATTGGACCGACGATGAGGTGTGGGCACTGAACCGCGGCGGCCACGACCTGTTCAAGATCTTCTCCGCCTACCAGGCGGCGGTCGAGCACAAGGGCCAGCCGACGCTGATCCTCGCCAAGACCGTCAAGGGCTTCGGCATGGGCCAGGCCGGCGAGGCGATGAACATCTCGCACCAGCAGAAGAAGCTGGACGAGGAAGCCATCCGCCGTTTCCGCGACCGCTTCGGCCTGCCGGTGCCGGACGACAAGCTCGTCGAACTGCCCTACCTGAAGTTCGCCGAGGACTCGCCCGAATACAAGTACATGATGGAGCGCCGCGTGGCGCTGGGCGGCTTCCTGCCGCAGCGCCGCCGCAAGGCCGAGCCGCTGCCGGTGCCGGCGCTCGACACCTACGCCGCGCTGCTGAAGGCTTCCGGCGAGGGCCGCGAGCTGTCGACGACGATGGCGATCGTGCGCATCATGAACACCCTGCTCAAGGACAAGCAGATCGGCAAGAACATCGTCCCGATCGTGCCCGACGAGTCGCGCACCTTCGGCATGGAAGGCATGTTCCGCCAGTACGGCATCTGGAACCAGCAGGGCCAGAACTACGTGCCGGAAGACCATGACCAGCTGATGTTCTACAAGGAATCGAAAACCGGCCAGGTGCTGCAGGAAGGCATCAACGAAGCTGGCGCGATGGCCGACTGGATCGCCGCGGGCACCGCGTATTCGGTGCATGGCGTGCAGATGGTCCCCTTCTACATCTTCTATTCGATGTTCGGCCTGCAGCGCACGATGGACCTGTGCTGGGCGGCTGCGGACCAGCGCACCCGCGGCTTCATGATCGGCGGTACCGCCGGCCGCACCACGCTGAACGGCGAAGGCCTGCAGCACGAGGACGGCCACAGCCTCGTGATGGCCAACATGATCCCGAACTGCATCAGCTACGACCCGACCTTCCAGTACGAAGTCGCCGTCGTCGTGCAGGACGGCATGCGCCGCATGTTCGCCGAACAGGAAGACGTTTATTACTACATCACGGTGATGAACGAGAACTACGAACATCCCGAGATGCCTGCCGGCGCCGAAGCCGACATCATCAAGGGCATGTACGCGTTCAAGAAGGGCAATGAAGGCAAGCTGCGCGTGCAACTGCTCGGTTCCGGCACGATCTTCCGCGAAGTCATCGCCGCGGCCGACCTGCTGAAGAACGACTGGGGCGTCGAGTCCGACATCTGGGGCTGCCCGAGCTTCAACGAACTGGCCCGCGACGGCCAGGACGCCGAGCGCTGGAACATGCTGCACCCGATGGAAACGCCGCGCCTGTCGCACGTCGAGAAGTGCCTGAAGGACACCACCGGCCCGGTGATCGCCGCGACCGACTACATCCGCATGTTCTCCGAGCAGATCCGTCCCTTCGTCAAGCGCACGTACTCGACGCTGGGCACCGACGGTTTCGGCCGCTCCGACACGCGCGAGAAGCTGCGTCACTTCTTCGAGGTGGATCGTCGCTGGGTCACGGTTGCCGCGCTGAAGGCACTCGCCGACGACGGCCTGATCCCGCGCGACAAGGTTGCCGCCGCACTGCTGAAGTACAACCTCGATCCCAGCAAGCCGAACCCGATGAGCGTCTGAGCGCGCGAGGGAGACAAAGAACATGAGCCAAATCATTGAAGTGAAAGTCCCGGACATCGGCGATTTCGACGAAGTGCCGGTCATCGAGTTGTTCGTCAAGGTCGGCGACACCATCAAGGTCGAAGACGCGATCGCGACGCTGGAGTCCGACAAGGCGACGATGGACGTGCCCTCGTCGGCCGCCGGCGTCGTCAAGGAAGTGCTGGTGAGCCTCGGCGACAAGGTTGCCGAAGGCAGCGTGCTGATCCGCGTCGAAACCGCGGGAGCCGGGGCCGTTGCCGCCCCCGCTGCTGCGCCTGCACCGACCCCTGCTGCCGCAGCGCCCGTCTCCGCACCGGTTGCGGCTCCAGCGGCAGCCGCAGCCGCCGGCCCGATCGAGGTCACGGTGCCGGACATCGGCGATTTCTCCGACGTGCCGGTGATCGAGCTGTTCGTGAAGGTCGGCGACACCATCAAGGTCGATGACGCCATCGCGACGCTCGAATCCGACAAGGCGACGATGGACGTGCCCTCGTCGGCCGCCGGCGTGGTCAAGGAAGTGAAGGTCAAGCTCGGCGACAAGGTGTCGATGGGCGCCGTCCTGATCGTCATCGAAGGCGCCGGCGCCGCGCCCGCTGCCGCCGCTCCGGCCCCCGCCTCAACCCCGTCGGGCGCAGTCCCGGCCGCATCGACCGCTGCATTCGGCCAGTCCGCGCTGTCGGCGCCCGCCGTCGCAGTACCGGCCGCGCCGTCCGCCGTCACCCTCGGCGGCAGAGTGCACGCCAGCCCCTCGGTGCGCGCCTACTCCCGCGAGCTGGGTGTCGATCTCGCCCAGGTCAAGGCGACCGGGCCGAAGGGCCGCATCCTGAAGGAAGACGTCACCGCCTTCGTCAAGGGCGCGATGCAGACCGGCGTCGTCCCGGGCAAGGCCGTGGCCGCTGCCGCGGTCGGCAGCCTGGGTGGCGGGCTGGATCTGCTGCCCTGGCCGAAGGTCGATTTCGCCAAGTTCGGCGAAGTCGAATCGAAGCCGCTGTCGCGCATCAAGAAGATCTCCGGCCAGAACCTCGCCCGCAACTGGGCAATGATCCCGGCGGTGACCTACCACGAAGACGCCGACATCACCGACCTCGAAGCCTTCCGGGTCCTGATGAACAAGGAAAACGAGAAGTCGGGCAAGAAGCTCACGATGCTCGCCTTCATCATCAAGGCCTCGGTGCGCGCGCTGCAGGAATTCCCCGAGTTCAACACCTCGCTCGACGGCGACAACTTGGTCTACAAGAAGTACTTCAACATCGCCTTCGCGGCCGACACCCCGAACGGGCTCGTCGTGCCGGTCATCAAGAACGCCGACAAGAAGAGCGTGTTCGAGATCGCCGCGGAATCCGGCGAACTGGCGAAGAAGGCGCGCGACGGCAAGCTCGGCCCGGCCGACATGTCGGGTGCGTGCTTCACAATCTCCAGCTTGGGCGGCATCGGCGGCACCTACTTCGCGCCGATCGTCAATGCGCCCGAAGTCGCGATCCTCGGCGTCAACAAGTCGGTCATGAAACCGGTGTGGGACGGCAAAGCTTTCGTGCCGCGCCTGACGCTGCCGATGTCGCTGACGGCCGACCACCGCGTCATCGACGGCGCGCTGGCGACCCGCTTCAACGTCTATCTCGCTCAACTGCTGGCCGACTTCCGTCGGGTCATGCTGTAAGGAGGCCGCACCATGAGCCAAGTTGAAGTCAAGGTTCCGGACATCGGCGATTTCGAGTCCGTCCCGGTGATCGAGCTGTTCGTGAAGGCCGGCGACACCATCAAGGTCGACGACGCGATCTGCACGCTCGAGTCCGACAAGGCGACGATGGACGTGCCGTCGTCGGCCGCGGGTGTCGTCACCGAAGTGCTGGTGAAGGTTGGCGACAAGGTCGGTGAAGGCGCCGTGCTGATCAAGGTCGAAGCGGCCGGAGCAGGGTCCCCTCCCCTTCAAGGGGAGGGACAGGGTGGGGATGGGTCTGGCGAAGCTGCCGGCAAAACCCATCCCCCTCCCAGCCTCCCCCTTGAAGGGGGAGGGGCAAAAACCGTCGCAGCCCCGGCCGCGGCGAGCCACGCCGGCGGTGCCGACATCGAGTGCGACATGCTCGTGCTCGGCGCAGGCCCCGGCGGCTACTCCGCCGCGTTCCGCTCGGCCGACCTCGGCATGAAGACCGTCATCGTCGAGCGCTACGCGACCCTCGGCGGCGTGTGCCTGAACGTCGGCTGCATCCCGTCCAAGGCCCTGCTGCACGTCGCAGCGGTGATGGACGAGGCCGAGCACATGTCCGCCGCCGGCATTACCTTCGCCAAGCCCACCGTCGATATCGACGCGCTACGCGCCCACAAGGACAAGGTCGTCGGCAAGCTCACCGGCGGTCTTGCCGGCATGGCCAAGGTCCGCAAGGTCGACATCGTGCGCGGCTACGGCAGCTTCCTCGACCCGAACCACGTCGAAGTCGAAGTCACGACCGGCGACGCACAGGACAAGACCGGCGAGAAGAAGGTCATCAAGTTCAAGCAGTGCATCATCGCCGCCGGTTCGGCCGCGGTGCACCTGCCCTTCATCCCGCGCGACCCGCGCATCGTCGACTCCACCGGTGCGCTGGAGCTGCGCCAGGTGCCGGCGAAGATGCTCGTCATCGGCGGCGGCATCATCGGCCTCGAGATGGCGACGGTGTATTCGACGCTCGGCACCCGTGTCGATGTCGTCGAAATGCTCGACGCCCTGATGCAGGGCCCGGACCGCGACGCCGTCAAGGTGTGGGAGAAGCAGAACGCCCACCGCTTCGACAGCATCATGCTCAAGACCAAGACCGTCGCCGTCGAGGCGAAGGACGACGGCCTGTGGGTCACCTTCGAAGGCGAGAAGGCCCCGGCCGGACCGCAGCGTTACGACATGATCCTGCAGGCCGCCGGCCGCAGCCCCAACGGCAAGAAGATCGGTGCCGAGAAGGCTGGCGTCGTCGTCACGGATCGCGGCTTCATCCCGGTCGACGCGCAGATGCGCACCAACGTGCCCAACATCTTCGCGATCGGCGACGTCGTCGGCAACCCGATGCTCGCCCACAAGGCGGTGCATGAAGCCCACGTCGCGGCCGAAGTCGCCGCCGGCGAAAAGTCCGCCTTCGACGCCACAGTGATCCCGGGCGTCGCCTACACCCATCCGGAAGTGGCATGGGTCGGCTACACCGAGGAACAGGCGAAGAAGGAAGGCCGCAAGATCGAGACCGCCAAGTTCCCGTGGGCCGCTTCCGGCCGCGCGATCGCCAACGGCGCCGACTACGGCTTCACCAAACTGATCTTCGACGCCGAAACGCACCGCGTGATCGGCGGCGCGATCGTCGGCCCCTCGGCCGGCGACATGATCGGCGAAGTGTGCCTCGCCATCGAGATGGGCGCGGACGCGGTGGATATCGGCAAGACCATCCACCCGCACCCGACGCTGGGCGAAACCGTCGGCATGGCGGCGGAGGTCGCACACGGCAGCTGCACCGACGTGCCGCCGCCTCGCAAGAAGTAAGCACGGCAGGACCAAGATCAAAAGGGGCGCTTCGGCGCCCCTTTTTCATTGTTCGCGCGCCGCCCGCGTCCGGCGCGCGAACGCCGCACCGATCACTTGCAGCCAGATTCGAATACTGTATATACTTACAGCACTCGATCAACACGGCCCCGGAGAGGGCTCTTTTCCCGACGGAGACCAATATGGAACAGTGGATCAATCGACTGCTGATGGGCTGCGGCGGCGCCTCCGGCCTGATGCTCGGCACCGGCCACGTCGTCGAGGCGACGACCCTCGCGGCGGCAACGATCTTCGCGGTGTGGTTCATGCGAATGCAGGCTCGCAGCGCCGCCGACGAGCGCTGAATTCCGGGCCTGGCCTGTCGAAGCCCTCCGGCACGGTCATGCATCGGCCGGCAGAAATTTCACGCGCAAATCCCTGCCCGCATGTCCGGTATTGCGCCGATCTCCCTATAATCGGCGCTCAACTTGCCCGCGTGAAAGCTGCTGTCGATGCCCGCCCCAACTCAGCCATCGGAAATTGCCCGCGAAGTCCTGCGTCTGTTCGCGGCGCGGCGCATCTCGCCGACACCGGACAACTTTCGCGCCCTCTACTACGAGGTCGCGGGAACGCCCGACGCCGACGGCGCTTTCCCCGACAAGTTCGTGCGCGCCCTCGCGCGGCAATTGCCACGCGACACCGCCGAACGCGTGCGGATCGCCCGCCAGCTGGACCAGGCTCTGGCGGATAGCAACCAGGACACCAGCCGGCAGGCGCTGACCGACTACCTTGCCAGCCTGAAGACCGAGCAGCCGCCCGCCTGGAACGAACTCATCGCCAACCTGCTCAAGCAGTGGGAAGCACGCCAGCTCGGCTGGACCACGGCGCGCAAGCGCGAATCGCTCGAGCGCGTCCTCGCGGCCAACGATCCCGCAACGCTGCACGCGCGTCTGCACGCCCTCGTCCGCTCGTGGACGCAAGCGCCGGGCGACCCCGAAGCGCCGGCCCCCCGCGAACCGTCCGACGCAGCAAACGCGCCAGCGAACGCACCGTCCGCCGGCGCACCCACGCCCCCTGCCGGTGTGGCACCCGAAATGCGCCAGATCGCATCTGGAGAAGCCGGCGAACTGCTGGCTGCACGCCAGGAACTGCTGCAGCTCGCGCTCGAAACGGTGCTCCCACCGCTGCTCACCGAACAGCCCGAACTCGCGCAGGAAGCCGACAGGCTCGCCGGATCGGTCAAGGCCGCCGGCAACTCGGACGATCTGCGCAACATCGCCGCGCGCATGCGCAAGTTCGCCTACCGGCTCGAAATGGTCGCCGGCGACCGGGCAGAGATCAACGCCGGACTGCTCAACCTGCTGCGCCTGCTGCTCGACAACATCGACCAGATCGTCGTCGACGACAGCTGGCTCAGCGGCCAGATCGAGGTCCTGCGCGACGTCCTCGGCAAACCGGCGAACGTGCGCCTCATCGACGACGCCGAACGCCGCCTGCGCGAGATCATCTACAAGCAGAGCCAGCTCAAGCACAACCACTCCGAAGCCCAGCGCTCGCTCAAGGAACTGCTCGCCGGCTTCGTCGACCACCTCGCCAGCTTCGCCGAAACCACCGGCGCCTACCACGATCGCATCGGCAACTGTGCCGACCGCATCTCCACCGCACGCGACATCACCGAGATCAGCGGAGTCCTCGGCGAAGTGATGCGCGAAACGCTCACGATGCGCGACGCCGCCCGCCGCTCGCGCGACGACCTGGTGGCCACACGCGAGCGCGCCCGCGACGCCGAAGAACGGATGAACGAGCTGCAGCGCCAACTCGACGAAGCCAGCCGCCTGATGCGCCACGACCAGCTCACCGGCGTACTCAACCGCCGCGGACTGGAAGAAACCTTCGACAAGGAAGCCGCCCGCGCCCGCCGCCACGGCAGCCCCCTGAGCCTCGCCCTGCTCGACCTCGACAACTTCAAGCAGCTCAACGACACCTTCGGCCACCGCACCGGCGACGACGCCCTCGTCCACCTCGCCACCATCATCCGGCAGAGCCTGCGCCCGCAGGACACCATCTCCCGCCACGGCGGCGAGGAATTCATCCTGCTCTACCCGGACACCACGCTCGAACAGGCCCAAACCGCCCTCGTGCGCCTGCAGCGCGAACTCACGCGCAATTTCTTCCTCACGCACGAGCGGAAGGTGTTGATCACGTTCAGCGCCGGCGTCACCCAATGGAACCCCGACGACACGGTGGAAAGCACCGTACAGCGCGCGGACGAGGCCATGTACCAAGCGAAGCAGGCGGGCAAGAACAAGGTCGTCGCACATCCCGTCGTCTGAACCGGATGCGCCCCCCGCAGGGCGCTGGCACCCACGAGTGATGCGCTAGCGGGCCATGTGGGTGCCAGCGCAAGGCCCTAGACAAATCTCCTTGCAAATTCCCTAAAGATTTTTCCGGGCCCTCCGTTAATGGATTCAACGGCAGACAAAACGCCCGCGCAGATGCAAACGGGGCATGAAGCCGGGATAACCGAAGTCACCTTTCGCTAGGAGAAACATCATGGCACAAGTCATCAACACCAACGTCTCGTCGCTCAATGCGCAGCGCAACCTGAACACTTCCGGCGCCTCGCTCGCGACCTCGCTGCAGCGCCTGTCGTCGGGCCTGCGCATCAACAGCGCGAAGGACGACGCGGCCGGCCTCGCGATTTCGGAACGCTTCGGCGCGCAGATCCGCGGCCTGAACCAGGCCGTGCGCAACGCCAACGACGGCATCTCGCTCGCACAGACCGCCGAAGGCGCACTCGGCGAGATCGGCAACAACCTCCAGCGCATCCGCGAACTGGCCGTGCAGTCGCGCAACGCAACGAACTCCGCGGACGACCGGGCCGCACTGCAGAAGGAAGTCGTTCAGCTCAAGGACGAAATCGACCGCGTCGCGAACCAGACATCGTTCAACGGTACGAAGCTGATCGACGGCAGCTTCCAGAACCAGGACTTCCAGGTTGGCGCAGACCAGGGGCAGACCATCACGGTCGCCAACATTGCAGACGCCAACATTGCAGCCTTGGGCAGCTGGACCTCGGCGGTAGCAACCTCCACCACCAGCGGTGCATCGGGTGCTTTTACCACCGCAACGTCCAGCGCAATCGGCCAAGCCTTCACCCTCACGGTTGATGGCACGAATGCCTTCACCAAGACCACCACCGCTGCTGTAGAGACGGTAACTGCTGCGGAAGTGCAGACCGGCGTGGATGCGTTTATTACCGCCTCCGCCGGCGCTTACACAGCGACCGGTACGGTTGCAGGCGGCGATCTGGTGATCAGCAAGGCTGACGGTACCGACATGACCATCGCGCTGACAAACACCTTCAACACCCCGGGCGGCTTCGCCGGCACTATGGTCGGGACGGCCACCAACGGCGATGCAGCCGGGACGACCATGACCGGTTTCGCCGGGCTCGACATCTCGAGCACCGCAGGGGCCGACAACGCGATCGTCGCAATGGACGCGGCACTGAAAGCGGTCAACGGCGCACGGGCGGATCTCGGCGCGATCCAGAACCGCTTCTCCTCGACGATCGCCAACCTGCAGACCACGTCCGAGAACCTGTCCGCCTCCCGCAGCCGCATCCTCGACGCCGACTTCGCACAGGAAACCGCGAACCTGACCCGCGGCCAGATTCTGCAGCAAGCCGGTACCGCGATGCTCGCGCAGGCGAACTCGCTGCCGAACAACGTGCTCAGCCTGCTCCGCGGCTAAGCTTCGGTTAGACTGGCAACACCCACAGGCGCGGGGCTCGTAAGGGTCTCGCGCCTGTGGCCCATCGGAGAGGTGGAATCATGACCATTCAGAACATCAGCAGCAACGCAGCGGCGATGAACGCCGGCGTGACGCGGGCGGTCACCGGCGAGCGCGGCGCGATTTCCAGTCCGGCCGCGCCCCAAGCGACGCAAGCCACCTCCCCGCCCACCGCAGTCGCCCCCACGCACGAAGCACTGATTCAGGCCGTGGCCGAAGTGCAAAAAGTGCTGGCGCCCGTGGCACAGAACCTGCTGTTCTCGATTGATGAAGACACCGGGCGTACACTGGTAAAAGTCGTCGATTCAACCACCGACGAGGTGATTCGCCAGATTCCGTCTGAAGAATTGCTGGCGATTTCCAAGGCTCTCGACCGACTTCAGGGCCTGCTGATACAGCAGAAAGCCTAGCCGCGAGGAGGACATCATGGCTTTGACCGCATCAGGACTCGGCTCCGGACTCGACATCAGCGGCATGGTGTCGCAGTTGATGGCTGTCGAACGTCAACCGCTCACGGCGCTGGCGAAGAAGGAAGCGAGCTTCCAGTCCAGGCTGTCGGCGTTCGGCCAGATCAAGAGCAGCCTGGCCGCACTGCAGACGGCGGCAAAAGCGCTGAACGACGCGGCAAAATTTTCCGCCACCAAGGCCACCGTCGGTGCCGACGCCGGCTTCACCGCCAGTTCCGCCGCAGGCGCGACGGCCGGCAGCTACTCGGTGCTGGTCGGCAGCCTGGCAGCAGCTCAGCGCGTGGCCAGCAACGCGACCACGCAGTTCGTACCCGCCGACGGCAGCGTCACGCCTCAAACCCTGGACATCCGCTTCGGCAAGATGATCGGCAGCGCATTCGTGGCTGGCGAAACCGTCGACGGCACATTTACCGCCGGGGCAGGCACGACCAAGACGCTCAGCTTCACAGGCAAGACCATCGAGGAGCTGCGGGACGCAATCAACGCAGCCGATCTCGGCATCTCAGCCAACCTGGTTAATAACGGCACCGCCAAACAGCTGGTGATCACCAGCAAGAACACCGGCGCCGACCAGGCATTCAGCATCGGCGGCAGCGTGGGCCTGAACTACGACCCGGCGACACCGGCGGGCTCTCCGACCACCACCCGGGTACAGTCATCGCAGGATGCGGCATTTACGGTTGATGGCATCGCCATCACGCGCAGCAGCAATACCATCAGCGATGTCATCAGCGGCGTAACGCTGACCCTCACGAAACCGACCACGACGGCGGCCAGCGTCACTGTCGCGACCGACAAGAGCGGCGCGCGCAGCGCCATCGACGCCTTCGTCAAGGCCTACAACGACACGCAGACCACGCTCAGGAACCTGACCAATTACGACGCCGAAAAGAAAGCCGCGTCTGCGCTGACCGGCGACTCCACGGCACGCAGCGTGCAGAGCCAGGTGCGTAACATGGTCGGAAGCGCCCTTTCCGGCTTGGGCAATGTCAGCCGCCTCAGCGACATCGGCATCACCTTCCAGACTGATGGCAAACTGGCAGTCGACAGCGCCAAGCTGGACGCCGCGCTGCAGGACCCGAAGCTCAACGTCGGGACCTTCTTCGGCGGCGTCGGCAGTGTGAAGGGCCTCGCCGCCACGATCACCGACGGCCTCGACAATTTCCTTGCCAGCGACGGACTGCTGGCCGGGCGCACCGACGGCATCAACGCCTCCATCAAGTCGATCGGCAAGCAGCGTGAAGCGTTCGAAGCGCGGCTGGAAGGCATCCAGAGGCGCTACATGGCGCAATTCACGGCGCTCGACTCGATGGTGGCCAGCATGACGCAAACCAGTAACTATCTCACGCAGCAACTCGCGAACCTGCCAACGATTGGCGAATAACCCCGGAGCAACGCAATGTTCGGCTCATCATCCAACCGCGCATCGGCCTATGCCCAGGTCGGCGTCGAAACCGGCGTGAGCACGGCCGATCCGCACAAGCTGATCCTGATGCTTTTCGACGGCGCGATCCTTTCGATCGCCACTGCAGCAGCAGCAATGGAAAGGAACGATATTTCGACCAAGGGCCAGTCCATCTCCAAAGCCATCGAGATCATTGTCAACGGCCTGAAGGCCAGCCTCGATCCGGTCGCCGGAGGAGAACTCG
Source organism: Azoarcus sp. CIB (assembly GCF_001190925.1). NCBI lineage: Bacteria > Pseudomonadati > Pseudomonadota > Betaproteobacteria > Rhodocyclales > Zoogloeaceae > Azoarcus > Azoarcus sp. CIB. The sequence continues at coordinate 1,090,200 of NZ_CP011072.1, read as the reverse complement.
CCGGTCGGCTCGACGCGCTGTATGTCTACATGGGCGAACGCCTGCTGTACGCAAACCTGCACAACAGCCACGCCGCACTCGACGAGGTCCGCGGCCTGCTTGCCACCTTGCGCGAAGCCTGGGCCGGCATCGCACCGAATGCGGCAACCGCGGCAGCCTGAGGAGATCGGTGATGGCATCCCCTCTTTCCCTGTACGAATCGATGAGTACCGTCTCGGCGGCGATGGTCGAAGCGGCACGGGCGAATGACTGGGATCGCCTCGTCACACTGGAAAGCGAGATGGCCGCGTTGCGCGACGAGATCATGCGCGCCGCGGGTGCGTTACTGGAACCCCTCGGCGCCGCGGACACGGCACGCAAGGCGCAGCTGATCGCCACCATGCTCGAGGACGACGTCGAAATCCGCCAACACGTCGAACCGTGGCTCGCCAGCGTGCGCAAGCTGCTGTCGGGCGCAGCACGCGACCGTGCGGTACGCACCGCCTACGGCGCCTTCGGCCCCTGAGGATCTGACCAGCCTCCGGGCGGTCTGACGACACAGGAGCGCACACGATGATCCCCTCAGATCTCGCCTCCCGCCTGCGTCTGATCACGGAGGCGAGCCTCTTCGACAGCGAGCCGCCGATCAACGGCACGTCGCGCGTGCGCGAGATCCAGGCTCGCCTTCCCGAGCTGCTGCCCGGCGAGCGCTTCGTCGCGACGATCGACCGCCGGCTGCCCGATGGCACCTTCAAGGCCGTCGTCGGCGGACGCGATTACACGCTCGCGCTCAATCACTCCGCGAATACCGGCGACACGCTGGAACTGGTCGTCACTCAAAGCACGCCCAAGGCGGTGTTCGCCCAGCTCGCCGAGCCGACGCTCGCGGGCAATGAAGGCGCTCGCCCGACGCTCAGCGCCGCGGGGCGGCTGATCGGATTCCTGCTCACGGGGCAGCCGGCTCCGCAGCCCGCGTCGCTCGCGGCCGGAAAACCCATCGTTGCGGCGCCGCCGACCAACAATGCCGCCGCGACGCTCGCCCCGGCCCTGCAGCAGGCACTGTCCCAGAGCGGCCTGTTCTACGAATCCCACCAGGTGCAATGGCTCTCCGGCAAGCTCGCTGCCTCGGCGCTCCTGCAGGAGCCTCAGGGCGAGCATTTGCGGGGGCCGGCGCCCCAGTCTGGCGGCCCGGCTGATGCAGCCGTCCTCGCTCGCTCGCCAGGCCTGCTGCGGGCCACCGCCGAAATGGCACCGAATGCACCGGCACAGGGATCGACCGCGTCCGCGGTGGCAACGAACGAATCCGACGCCGCTGTAGGCACGACTCCGGCACCGGCTGCGAGCGCACGTACAGCCGCCATCCCCGATCGGCTCGTCCCTGTCGTCTATCAGCAACTCGACGCGATGGCGACGCAGAACTACGTCTGGCAGGGCCAAGTCTGGCCGGGACAGACGATGGAATGGGAGATCGAGGATCCGCAGCGCGACCGCGAACCGGGTTCGGACGAGCCGTCGACGGAATGGAAGACCACCTTGCGGCTCAGCCTACCGCGGCTCGGTGGTGTCGAGGCGCTTCTGATCCTGACGCCCGCAGGTGTCGCGCTGCGCCTGATGGCGGACGACGACGCGACGGTCGCGGCGCTCGCCAACGCCCGGGCGGAGCTCGACAGCGCCCTCGAAGCGGCCAACGTCCCGCTCACGGGCTTCGTCGCGGAGCGCCGTGATGGCGAACACTGAGCACGATCCGGCACCGCGCGGCGAGGCCGTCGCACTCGCCTACGGCAAGGGCGACGCCGCACCGCGCGTGGTTGCGAAGGGGCGCGGACTGATCGCGCGCGAGATCATCGAGCGCGCGCACGAGGCCGGCGTGTTCGTGCACGAATCCCCCGAGCTGGTAGGCCTTCTGATGCAGGTCGACCTCGACGCACGTATCCCGCCCGAGCTGTACGTCGCAGTCGCGGAGCTGCTCGCGTGGATCTATCGTGTCGAACAGGGCACCCCAGGCACGCAGGCACAAGCACCGGGCGGACCGCCCCGCCCCTAGCCGTGCTATAAACCCGGCTTTGCCCGGACTCGTTGCCGATGCCCGAACCGTCCGAAACCTCGACGACGCAGCGACCGCTGGATGCCGACGCGTTTGCCCGCTACGCGGTACACGACCCGCGCGAAATCATCCAGTTGCTCAGGGTACTGGTCGAGAAACGTCCGCTCCTGACTGCCTTCATCGACGGCGGGGAATCGTTCATCACGCTGGCGCTCGAGCTGACCGACGACGGCGCCGTGATCGTCGATGCCTGCCCCGACGAGGTGCGTAATGCCCGGGCAGGGAGCGCCGCCCGGCTGGTCTGCACGACGCGCCTCGACAACATCAAGTTGCAGTTCGCGCTGGAGGCCCCCGCCCGCATCGTGCATGCGGGCAAACCTGCCCTGCGCGCGACGCTTCCCGACAGCATCATCCGCCTGCAACGGCGCGAGTTCTATCGCCTGCCCACATTGCAGGCCGAGCCGCTCGTCTGCGTGGTCACCCACGTGACCGAGGACGGCCGCCGGCAGGAGGTCCAGGTACGGATCGTGGACATCAGCGGCGGCGGACTGGCGGTCCTCGTTCCGCCGAAGGAACTTCGCTTCGAACCCGGAACGGAATACGGCCAGTGCTCGCTCCGGCTACCCGACGGCAATCCCCTGCCCGTGCGCCTGAAGGTCAGGAACCTTTTCGAGATCGAGAAGGCGAACGGAGTGAAGGTGCTGCGCGCCGGCTGCGAATTCATCGGCTTGTCGAACCAGGCGACCGCACGAATCCAGCGCTACATGTTCAAGCTCGAACGTGACCGGCGAATGCACGACGAACACTGAATCCTGTAGTCGAAAACGAAGAAGCCGCCCTGGGGCGGCTTCTTCGTCTGTGCGCACGGAGCCCGGTCACACAGGCATGTTCATGATGTCTTGATACGCCGTGACGAGGCGGTTGCGCACCTGCACCATCTGCTGGAACGACAGGTTGGCCTTCTGCAGGTTGACCATCACGTCCTGGAGATTGACGTTCGGATCGCCGGCGGAAAACTCCTGCGCCATGCCGCGGGCTTCCTGCTGCGCGGCGCTCACGTCCTTGAGCGCACCCTGCAGCACTTCGGCGAAATCGACGCCGCCTGCAGCCTGGTTGGCGGGGGCGGACGACTTCGCACCCGCCGCCTGGGCGGTGGCACGCAATTCGCCGATCATCTGGTTGATTCCACGCGTATCCATACGCTCGACTCCAACACGGAGTATCCGTTGTGCTCAGTCTAGCAGAGCAATCGTCGTGCCAAAAGGATGCTGCAGGGCGACTGCCAATGCACGGGCCGCCGCTACCGTAGCTCCATGACTACACCTCGTAACCCTCGTCACGGTACTGCTGCAGCTTGTAACGCAAGGTCCGTTCCGAGATTCCGAGCTTTTCGACGGCCCGTTTGCGCGATCCGCCGACTTCGCGCAGCGTCGAGAGAATGTGTTCGCGCTCGAGATCCTTCATGTTTGCCGGCCGCCCGGCGGCAGCCTGATCGGGCCGGGACGGGGACGAAACGGCGAAATTTTCCGGTGGCACGGCAAAATTTGCCGACACCGACACTGACACCGGCGCCGTTTCGGCCCGGTTTGGCACTTCGGCAATTGGCGCCGGTTCCGCCGCGACCCAGTTCGGCAGGCACAGATGTACCGTCTCGGCCGTGATCGTGTCGCCGGCAGCAAGAATCAGTGCCCGTTGCATCGCGTTTTCGAGTTCGCGCACGTTGCCCGGCCAGGCATGGCGCACGAGCAGCTGCTCGGCTTCCGGGCTCAGCCGGGCGCTGCGCTTGAGGCGCTCGCCGTGGCGGGCGAGGAAGTGGCGCGCGAGCGGCAGGATGTCGCGGGGGCGTTCGCGCAGCCCCGGGATCACAAGCGGAAAGACATTGAGCCGGTAATACAGGTCTTCGCGGAAGCGGCCGGCCGCGACTTCCCGCACCATGTCGCGGTTGCTCGTCGCCAGGACTCGAATGTCGAGCGCGACCGGTTTCTTCCCGCCCACGCGCTCGACCTCCCGTTCCTGCAGCACGCGCAGCAGCTTGGCCTGCAGCGCGAGCGGCATTTCGGAGATCTCGTCGAGCAGGATGGTGCCGTCCTGGGCCTGCTCGAACTTGCCCGGCTGCGCCGTCTGCGCACCGGTGAATGCGCCCTTCTCATAACCGAACAGCGTCGCTTCGAGCAGGTTCTCGGGGATGGCGGCGCAGTTGATCGCGACGAAGGCCCCCGCCTTGCGCGATGAGTGATCGTGGATGTAGCGCGCGAAGACTTCCTTGCCGGTGCCCGATTCGCCGCTGAGCAGTACCGTGGCGTCGGTGTCGGCGACCCGCGCGGCGAGCGCGAGCAGGTTGCGCGTGTGCGGGTCCTCGGCGACGGTGTCGTCGGCACCCGGCGGCTGCGAGGCGTAGCGCCGCACGTGTTCGAGCAGGACGTCGGGTTCGAAGGGCTTCATGAGGAAGTCGCAGGCGCCGCCGCGCATCGCGGCAACGGCCTTGTCGACGTCGCCGTAGGCGGTCATCAGCAGGACGGGAAGCTGGGGCAGGCGCGAGCGGATTTCGCCGAGGAGTTGCAGGCCGTCCATCGGCTGCATGCGCAGATCGCTGACGACGAGGTTGAACGCCTGCCGGCCGAGCTCCGCGAGCGCGGCCGGTCCGCCATCGACGCCGGTGACGCGATGCCCGCCCATTTCCAGCGTGAGACACACGGCATCGCGCAGTGCGGCGTCGTCCTCGACGACGAGGATGTTGATCTGTTCGATCATGCGGGTTCCTTCGGTGCGGGTGCAGCGCCCCCCTCGTCGGGACACGGCAGCGGCAGGCTGAGGGTGAACAAGGCGCCCTTGCCCGGGCTGGATTCGACGGCGATGTCACCGCTGTGGGCGCGCGCGACGCCACGTGCGATCGCGAGCCCCAGGCCGGTGCCGTCCGCCCGGGTGGTGAAGAAGGGGTCGAACAGGCGCGCCTGGTGGGCCGGCTCGATGCCGCGGCCGTTGTCGCGGATGCGGAAGAGCACGGTATCGCCTTCGAGCGTGGCGGACAGGTCCACCGCGCCGCCGGCCTCGGTGGCCTGGATGGCGTTTTCGAGCAGGTTCGTGATCGCACCGCCTAAGGCTTTGCGGTCGCCGAGCAGGGTCGCATCGCCGCAGTCGCAGGCGGACGAGAACCCGACCTGCCGCGCCCGCGCGAGCGGTTCGAGGGTATGCACGAGCTCCCCGGCGAGCTCGCAGACGCCGAAACGCTGGCGACCGAGGCTGTCGCCGCGCGCGAAGAGCAGCATGTCGCGGATCAGGCGCTCGAGGTAGCGCATGCGCTCGATCGCGCGATCGGCGACGCGCGCACGGTCGGCGGGAGCGAGCTCTGGTTGCTTGAGGTTGCCCGTATAGAGCAGCGCGGCGGCGAGCGGCGTGCGCAGCTGGTGGGCGAGGCCGGCGACCATCTCGCCCATCGCCGCCAGCCGCTCATTGCGTTCGACTTGCAGGCGCATGCGGTGCGCGTCGGTGACGTCGTGCAGCAGGATGATGCGCCCTTCGCCCGACTCCAGTGCTGCCTCGGACAGCGAGACGCGACGGGCGCCCGTTTCTTCGCCGACGGTCAGTTCGCCCGGCGTTTCGGTGGCATGCAGGACGGCGGCGAGTTCGTCCCACGGACGGCCTGCAAGATCGCCGCCCAGCAGGACCTCGGCCGCACCGTTGCACTGCCCGACCCGGCCGCCACGATCGAGCATCACGACGCCCGCGGGGAGCGCGCCGATCAGCACCGCGAGGCGTTCAGTGAGCTGCGCGACCTGCCCCTGCAGCGCGTTGTAGGCGGTCGACAGCTCTTCGGACGCGCGCGCGAACATCTCGAACGCTTCGGCGAGCTGCGCCGCGTCGAGGCGCTGCCCCGCGCCGGACGCGGCATTCGTGGCGGCAGGAGGCGTTTCAGCGGACATGGGGTGCAGGACCTGTTTTCACGGCTGGCAGATTAAGCCCCGATGCGTCCATGGTAACCGGCAAATAGGCGGCAAAAAATGCCGCTTTTCCGCTCGCGCGATTTGCTCGCGCGGACGGACAATGCCGTCATCCGTAAAAGTGACGTGATTGAAGGACTCCACCATGGCCACCGCCGACACCGCCGTTGATCGGGGAACCCTGCCGCCGGCCCAGCAGGCGCTGCAGCGCTTCAATGAGCTGAGCCAGCGCCAGAAGCTCGCCGCCGGCGCTGCCGTGGCGATCGCCATCGCAATGCTGGTGGGCGTCTGGCTGTGGTCGCGGGCGCCTGACTACGCAGTGCTCTTCTCGAACTTCGAGGAGCGCGACGGCGGCGCGATCGTGACCGCGCTGCAGCAGCAGAACGTTCCTTACAAGTTTTCGCCGGCCGGTAATGCGATCCTGATCCCGTCAGCCATGGTGCACGATGTGCGTCTGCGTCTTGCCGCACAGGGCCTGCCCAAGGGCGGGCTGGTCGGCTTCGAGCTGATGGAAAACCAGAAGCTGGGCGTGTCGCAGTTCCACGAGCAGGTCAACTTCCAGCGCGCGCTCGAAGGCGAACTGGCGCGCACCATCCAGGCGATCGCGTCGGTCTCTTCTGCGCGCGTGCATCTGGCGATTCCCAAGCAGTCCGGCTTCCTGCGCGACGAGCAGAAACCGACCGCGTCGGTGATGGTGAACCTGTACCCGGGACGAACGATGGATTCCGCCCAGGTCGCCGGCATCGTTCATCTGGTCGCATCGAGCGTGCCGCAGTTGGCGAACGACCAGGTCAGCGTGATCGACCAGAACGGCACCCTGCTCACTAACCGCCCCGACCCGCTGCGCAACGCGGGCCTGGACGCGACCCAGCTCAGCTACGTGCGCGAGGTCGAATCGGGCTATATTCGCCGCATCGAGACGATCCTCACGCCGATCGTGGGCCAGGAGAATTTCAAGGCCCAGGTCACGGCGGACGTCGATTTCGACCAGGTCGAGGCCACCGCGGAGACCTTCAAGCCGAATCCCTCGCCCGATCAGGCGATCCGCAGCCAGCAGATCAACGAGCAGGGGATGCGCGAGCCGGCCGCGCAAGGGGTACCCGGCGCGCTGAGCAACCAGCCGCCCGTTCCCGCTACCGCGCCGATCACCTCGCCGTCGGTCGCGGCCGGCGGCGCACCCGGCGGCCCGGCCACGCCCGTCACGGGCAATCGTGCGGCGACGATCAACTATGAACTGGACCGCACGATCCAGCACACGAAACAGGCGCTCGGCCAGGTGAAGCGCCTGTCCGTGGCGGTCGTCGTGAACCACCGCAACGAAACGCTGCCAAATGGCGAGAGGCGCCCGGAAGCGCTGTCGGAGGACGAAATCGCGCGCATCACCAGCCTGGTTCGCGAAGCGATGGGCTTCAACCCGGCGCGCGGCGACAGCCTGAACGTATCGAGCGCTCCGTTCGCCGCCGGCCGCACCGAATCGCAGGCGCAGGTGCCGGTGTGGAAGGATCCGGAGATGGTGGACCTCGGCAAGGAGGTGCTGAAGTATCTCGTGATTCTCGTCGCCCTCGCCTTCGTGTATTTCGGCGTCGTGCGTCCGCTGCTGCGTACGGTGGCACCGCCGCCTCCGCCGGCCCCCGCCCCCGAGGAGGAAGACGAAGGCGCCGTGGTGAGCCTGTCGCATCTGGAGCCCGCGAACACCTTCGATGGCAAGCTGGCCCGAGCGAAGGAACTCGCGACGTCCGACCCGCGAGTCGTCGCGAACCTGATCAAGGAATGGATGGGCGTCAATGAGGAAGGCAAGCGATGAGCTCAATGGATGAAGGCCTCGAGAAGAGCGCGATGCTGTTGCTCGCGCTCGGATCGGACGAGGCGGCGGAAGTCCTCAAGCTGCTCGGCCCGAAGGAGGTGCAGAAGCTCGGCATGGCGATGGCCGGCCTGCCGGCGCAACAGCGTTCGAAGGTCGAGGCGGTGCTCGACGAGCTCGAGGCCCATCGCATCAAGGGCGCACCGGTGGAAGCCGACGAAGAGCAGATCCGCGCGATGCTGACCAAGGCGCTCGGCGACGAACGTGCCGGGCACATCATCGCGCGCGTGCTGCAGGGCTCGGACACCGCGGGCATCGAGAGCCTGAAGTGGATGGACGCCGTGACCGCTGCGGACCTGATCAAGAACGAACACCCGCAGATCATCGCGACCATCCTCGTGCACCTGGAATTCGACCAGGCGGGCGAAATCCTCAAGCAGTTCCCCGACCGCCTGCGCAACGACGTGATCCTGCGCATCGCGACACTGGACGGCGTGCAGCCCGCGGCCCTCAAGGAACTCAACGAGGCGCTCGCGCGCATGCTCGCGGGCGCCTCCACGGTCAAGAAGGCCTCGATGGGCGGCGTGCGCCACGCGGCCGAGATCCTCAACTTCGTAGGCGTGGCGGCGGAAACGGCGGTGCTCGACAACGTGCGCGAGTACGATCCCGACCTCGCCCAGAAAATCCTCGACGAGATGTTCGTGTTCGAAAACATCATGGACATCGACGACCGCGGCGTGCAGACGCTGCTGCGCGAGGTGCAGTCCGATTCGCTCGTCACCGCGCTCAAGGGCGCCGCGCCGGAGCTGCGCGAAAAGATCTTCAAGAACATGTCCCAGCGCGCTGCCGACATGCTGCGCGAGGATCTCGAGGCAAAGGGCCCGGTGCGCCTGTCCGAGGTCGAGGCGGAACAGAAGGAGATCCTCAAGGTGGTACGTCGCCTCGCCGAGGAAGGCCAGGTCGTGCTCAGCGGCAAGGGGTCCGAAGATGCCTTCGTGTAAGCAGCCCGCCGGGCAGTACGAACCTTCCCGGAGCCGGTCATGAGCATCTCGCGCCATCAGGCGGTCGGCGCCTACCGTCGCTGGGAACCGCCGGCCTTCGGCGAACCGGAAGAGCCGCAGCTCCAGCCTCCGGAAGCCGAGCCTGCCCCACCTGCGCCGCCCGAGCCGCTTGTCGAGGCCGCTCCACCGTTGGAACCCCCACCCGCAGCGCAACCGGAAATCCAGCTGCCGACGGCGGCCGAGATCGAAGCGATGTTCGACGACGCGCGCCGCGAGGGCTATGAGACCGGCTTTGCCGAGGGGGCCGAGTTCGCACGCGAGCAGGCGAACCGCCTGGGCGGCCTGGCCGACGGACTCGACACGGCGCTGAAGCAGCTCGATCGCGAGGTTGCAGACGAAGTCGTCGCGCTGGCGATCGAGGTCGCACGCCAGATGGTCCGGCGTACGCTGGCCGAGAATCCCGAGGATGCCCTTATCGATACCGTGCGCGCAGCGTTGAACCAGCTGCCCCAGGCGCAGGTGCGCATCCACGTGCATCCGGACGACGTCGCGCTGATCCGCAGCTACCTGGCGGAGCAGCCTACTCACCTTCACCACCAGGTCATCGAAGACGAATCCGTGACGCTGGGCGGCTGCCGGCTGCAGGGGTCCGCGAGCGAGATCGACGCGACGGTGGAGACCCGCTGGCGCCGGATCCTCGAAGGGCTCGGCCACCGTGGCACGAGCTGGGGCGAAGACAAATGAGCACGACACGCGCGGCGGCGTGGACCGGCTATCTCGAGGCCCATCGTCGGCAGCTCGCGAACGTGAGTCCGTTCGAGGTCTCCGGGCGCCTGACGCGCATCAACGGCCTGGTCATGGAAGCCGCAGGGCTTCGGCTCCCGTTGGGTGCGGACTGCCGCATCCTCGCGAGCGGCGGCGCCACCGTCGAGGCGGAGGTGGTCGGCTTCAACGGCGACAAGCTCTACCTGATGCCGACCGACGACGTCTTCGGCCTCGCGCCGGGCGCCGCCGTCATGCCCGTCGAACCGGCCCCGCCGCGCATCGTCCTCGGCGCCCGGCCCGTGCCCCGACGCCGTACCTCCGACCGCGCCAAGCACCTGCCGGTGGGCGAACACATGCTGGGACGCGTCGTGGACGGCGCGGGCCGCCCACTCGACGGCCTCGGCCCGCTCGATACGACCGAAAGCCGCTCGCTGCAGAGCCGCCCCTTCAACCCGCTGACCCGGGCGCCGATCGACACTGCGCTGGACGTCGGCATCCGCGCAATCAATGCGCTCCTCACCGTCGGGCGCGGGCAGCGCCTGGGCCTCTTCGCCGGCTCGGGCGTCGGCAAATCCGTGCTCATCGGCATGATGGCGCGCTACACCTCGGCCGACGTGATCGTGGTCGGCCTGATCGGCGAGCGGGGCCGCGAAGTCAAGGAATTCATCGAACAGAACCTCGGGCCCGAGGGCCGCGCGCGCTCGGTGGTGGTCGCCGCACCGGCCGACACCAGCCCGCTGATGCGCCTGCAGGGCGCCGCCTACGCGACGACGATCGCCGAGTACTTCCGCGACCGCGGCAAGCAGGTGCTGCTGATCATGGATTCGCTCACGCGCTATGCGATGGCCCAGCGCGAGATCGCCCTCGCGATCGGCGAGCCGCCGGTCACGCGCGGCTATCCGCCAAGCGTGTTCGCGCGCCTGCCGGCCCTGGTCGAGCGTGCCGGCAACGGGCTCGAAGGCGGCGGCTCGATCACGGCCTTCTACACGGTGCTCGCCGAGGGCGACGACCAGCAGGACCCGATCGCCGACTCGGCGCGCGCGATTCTCGACGGACACTTCGTGCTGTCGCGCGCGCTCGCCGACCAGGGGCACTACCCCGCGATCGATATCGAGCAATCGATCTCGCGCGCGATGCATGGCCTCGTCAGCGCCGAGCATTTCGAACTCGTCCGGCACTTCAAGCAGCTGTTCTCGCGCTACCAGCGTTCGCGCGACCTGATCGCCGTCGGCGCCTACCAACCCGGTTCCGACCCCCTCCTCGACCGCGCAGTCGCCATCTATCCGAAGCTGGAGGCGTTCCTGCAGCAGCGGATCGACGAACAGGAAAGCTACCCCAACGCGGTTGCGGGCCTCGGTGCGCTATTCGCCCCGGGGTGAGCGCTGTCACGGGCCGAAGTGACGCCGCTCGATTAGAATGTATAAAGATTCACATTACATCCGGGCGTCCTGCGACGCCGAGCGATTCGCACCATGAGCAAATCCTTTCCCCTCAAGCCACTGCTGGAACTGAGCCAGACACGCATGGACGACGCGGCGCGCCGTCTGGGCGAGCTCATCGCCAGCGAGCAGGAGGGCACGCGCAAGCTGGAATTGCTGCAGAACTATCGCGACGAGTACGAATCGCGTTTTCATGAAGCTGCACGCAACGGCATCAGCCCCGACGAATGGCGCAACTTCAGCGCCTTCATCGGCCGCATCGACGAAGCCATTGCGGTGCAGAAGTCCAGCGTCGACCGCTCCCGCCAGATGACCGTCGCCGGCCAGCACGCGTGGATGACCCAGCGCAACAAGGTCAAGGCCTTCGATACGCTGCAGAAACGCCACGACCTCGGCGAGGCGCGCAAGGAAGCCCGCCTCGAACAGCGACAGTCCGACGAGCACTCGGCCAAGCGCTTCGCCAACCGCGAAGACGGCGGCGAATCCTGAGTCGCCGTCCTCCGTTCAATAGTCTGGCATGCGCCTTGCTGTATCCATGGCAGATACAGCCGTGAAAGGGAATCCACCATGTCGAATCAGGTCTTGACCAGCATGCTGCGCCTGAATGCCCCGTCGGCCGCCGCGCAGCCTCTCCAGCGCGCCACGGAGGAAAGCCGGGCCGGCGGAAACGAACTGAACGACGACAGTTTTTCCCGCACCCTAGACCGCCGCATGAACGCGGCCGAACGCTCCCTCGCCCGCCCGGAAAGGGAAAGACCGCAGGAACGTGCGACGCAGACGACGGAACGCCCGCGTAGCGAAGCACGGAGCGAAACGCAGCGCAGCGGGGAAGCGAACGCGCCGGACCGGAAGGACGAAAGCAGCAGCGCCGACGCGACCAGCGCCGAAACGGCCGGTCAAAATGCCACGCAGGACTCGGCCAGCGCGGAGGGCGGGACACAGGACGGCAATACGGCCCAGGACAGCGGCGCACCGGCGGATCCCGCCGCCCAGGCGGCAAGCCTTGCCGCCCTGATGCCCGGCGTTGCCGCTTTGCCGGCCGCAGAATCCGCCGCGGAAGGCGACGCCCTGCTGACATCCGATGTGCTTCTCGATACGCCGAAGCGCAAGTCCGGCGCCTTCACGCTCGGCCAGTTGATCGCGGAAGCCACCGCCCAGACCGAGTCGTCGGAGAAAGCCGGGCCGGACGCCGGGGGCGTTGCGGACGCGGTCGCCAAAGTGAAGGCCGACATTGCGGCCGGAAGCACCCCCGCGGCCTTCGGCGCGCGCCTGCAGATGGCTGCGCAGCAGTCCGCACCGACTGCGCCCGGCCTGCAGGCGCTCGAACCCGACGCGCAGGCAGCCGGTCTGCACGCCTCGGCATTTGCTCCCGGCACCGCGCGCACGGAGCAGACGCCGCCGCAGTTGCAGGTGCACACCCCGGCCGGCCAGCGCGCCTGGGCGGAAGACGTCGGCAACCGCATGATGTGGATGGTGGGGCGCAACGAATCCAGGGCAGAGCTTGTGCTCACGCCAGCCCATCTTGGCAAGCTCGAGGTCTCGATCCAGATCAACGGCGACCAGACGACCGCGCATTTCGTCGCCGCGTCGGCGGCCGCTCGCGACGCGCTCGAGCAGGTGCTGCCGCGACTGCGCGAAGTCCTGCAGCAGGCCGGCATCAACCTCGGCCAGGCGAACGTCAGCACACAGGGCGACCAGCGCGCACCACAGGATTCGGGGACCGGATCCGGCCGCGGGCAACGCGGCGCGACCGCAGCAGATCAGGCCGGCGACGGCCGGACCGTTCCCCTCGCCCCCGCGTCCTGGTCGCGCACCGGCCTGGGCATGGTCGATATCTTTGCCTGAGGATTGAATTGGGGCCTGTCTTCCCCACTTTTCCGCAATTGGGTAACGCGATTTATCGCGGATAATTCAATTGTGGAAACAGGAGAACTACATGGCCAAGGCCCCTACCCCCCCTCCCGCAGCAGCTGAACCCCCCGCACCGGCGCCGAAACGGAGCAAGAAGCTCCTGATCCTGCTGATCGCCGCCGCCGTCGTGGTGGCTCTGCTCGCGGCCGTGGTGGTGGGCCTGCTGCTGATGAAGAAGAGCCAGTCGGCCACCGGCGACGACGACGAGGCGCCGGCAGTCGTCGCTGTCGATCTGAACAAACCGCCGACCTTCGTGCCGATGGATCCCTTCGTCGTGAACCTCGCGCCGGCGGAAGGCGAGCGCTACCTTCAGGTCGTCATGGCCCTTCGGGTCGCCGATGCGAAAACGGGAGAGAACCTCAAGGCCTTCATGCCCGAGATCCGCCACCAGATCAATCTGCTGCTGTCGAGCAAACTGCCTTCCGAATTGTCTACGATGGAAGGACGTGAGGCGCTGGCGGAAGAGATCGTCCACCGCACCAACAGAGTGCTCGGCGCGCCGCCCGCAAAGGCGGGCGACGGGAAGAGCGCACCCGCCGCCGGACCGATCCAGGCGGTGCTGTTCAACTCGTTCATCATCCAGTAAGAGGACGTCATGTCTTCCGATTTTCTCTCCCAGGATGAGGTCGACGCACTGCTGAAGGGCGTCGCCGGGGAGCCCGAGGAACAGGAAGAGGAACTCGGGGACCAGGCGGGCATACGCCCGTACAACCTGGCCACCCAGGAGCGCATCGTCCGTGGGCGCATGCCCACGATGGAGCTCATCAACGAGCGCTTTGCCCGGTACCTGCGGATCGGGCTGTTCAACTACATGCACCGGAATGCCGAAGTGTCGGTCGGACCGGTGAAGGTGCAGAAGTACGGCGAATTCGTCCGCAACCTGGTGGTGCCGACGAACCTGAACCTCATCCTGGCCAAACCCCTGCGCGGCACCGGGCTTATCGTCTTCGACCCGAACCTCGTGTTCATCGTCGTCGACAACATGTTCGGCGGCGACGGCCGCTTCCACTCGCGGGTCGAAGGGCGCGACTTTACCCCCACCGAGCAGCGCATCATCCAGGGCATGCTCAACGTCGTATTCGCCGAATACACGCGGGCGTGGGCACCAGTGTTCAAGATCGAGATGGAGTACGTCCGCTCGGAGATGAACTCGCAATTCGCGAACATCGCCACGCCGTCGGAAATCGTCATCTCGGCAAGCTTCTCGCTCGAATTCGGCGGCTCGCAGGCGGACATGCACATCTGCTTCCCGTACTCGATGGTCGAGCCGATCCGCGACCTGCTCTATTCGACGATGCAGAGCGACCACCTGAGCCAGGACAACCGCTGGATCAGCCTGCTCTCGCGCCAACTGCAGAACGCCGATGTCCAACTGGTGTGCAATCTGGGCAGCGCCGACGTCACCCTGCGCGACATCGTCAATATGCGCGTCGGCGACGTGATCCCGATCGACGTGCCCAAGATGCTCGAGGCCGAAGTCGACGGCAGTCCGGTTCTGGAAGTGAGCTACGGCAGGCAGGGCACGAACTACGCGATCAAGGTCGAACGCTTCCTCGCCAACGACGACGACGCCACAACACTCGGAGGCCGAAATGGCTGACAACGATCTCGAAAACCAGGTCACCGAAGACGACTGGGCAGCGGCAATGATGGAACAGGCCACGGCCGAAAGCAGCCCGGACGCGGAGGCGCGTCGCGTTGCCGCGGACCTTGCCGCCGCAGCGGAGTCGCCCTACCAGGCGAAACCTGCCAGCCACCTCTTCCCGGACTTCGGCGCGTCCTCGCCCCGCACGGGCGGGCTCAACGACTTCGACATGATCCTGGACATCCCCGTCCAGCTGACCGTCGAACTGGGCCGCACCAAGATCTCGATCCGCAACCTGCTGCAGCTCGCGCACGGCTCGGTGGTCGAGCTCGACGGACTGGCGGGCGAACCGATGGACGTGCTCGTGAACGGCACACTGATCGCCCAAGGCGAAGTGGTGGTCGTCAATGACAAGTTCGGCATCCGCCTGACCGACATCATCACGCCCGCCGAGCGCATGCGGAAGATCCGCGGCTGAACGCCGCAACGGCGGCCTGCGCGCCCGCGCATCGAGCGCGCGGCTCGCGGCAAAGCACCGAATTGTCCCGTTTTTGCCCGTCTTATTGCCCCCTCGGCAAGGCTTGCGCACGGGTATGCTTCTCCCATCCCAAGATGCGCAGATCCGCCGTGACGCAATTTCCGAAACTTCCCGAGCCCGTCCCCGACCTCGTCCGCTTCGCGCCGCTCGTCCTGGCCGGCGCGGCCACGCCGCTCTTCGCTGCGGACGCGACACTCCCGGCAGCCCCCGCCATCACCGACGGCCTCGGCCAGATGCTGCTGGGCCTCGCGGTGGTCCTCGGCCTGCTGCTGGGCTGCCTGTGGCTGATCAAGAAGCTTTCGGCGCCGCACGGGGCCGCCGCCGGATTGCGCGTGCTCGGCGCCGTGCCGGTCGGCCCGCGCGAGCGCGTGGTGCTCGTCGAAGTCGGCGGACAGGTGCTGGTGCTGGGCGTCACGCCGACCAACGTCCGCACGCTGCACACGCTGCCCGCGGACGCACTGCAGCACACATCGCCGAGTGCGCCCCCGATCTCCGGCCCGTTCGGGGACTTCCAGGGCTGGCTGAAGCGTTCGATGGAGCGTCGCAACGATGCGAAATGACGCTCGCTCCGCGCTGATCCGCGTGCTCGCTCCGCTCGCCCTGCTGCTCCTGCCGATCGCGGCCGGCGCCCAAGGCCTGCCGGCCATCACCGGCGCGCCGGCACCGGGCGGCGGCACGACCTACAGCCTGAGCGTGCAGACCCTGCTGCTGCTGACCTCGCTGAGCTTCCTGCCCTCGGTGGTGCTGATGATGACGAGCTTCACGCGCATCATTATCGTCTTCGCGCTGCTGCGCACGGCGATGGGCACGCAGACTTCGCCGCCCAACCAGGTGTTGCTCGGCTTGGCGCTGTTCCTGACCTTTTTCATCATGTCGCCGATCGCCGACAAGGTGTACAACGACGCCTACCTGCCGATGTCGCGCAACGAAATCCAGTTCGATCAGGCCCTCGAGCGCGCCACCGTGCCCGTGAAAGCCTTCATGCTCAAGCAGGTGCGCGAACCGGATATCGCGCTGTTCGCCAAGCTGTCGAAGACGCCGCCGGTCGAAAAGGCCGAGGACCTGCCGATGCGCGTCGTCGTACCGGCCTTCGTCACGTCGGAGCTGAAGACCGCCTTCCAGATCGGCTTCCTCGTGTTCATCCCCTTCCTCATCATCGACATGGTGGTCGCGTCGGTGCTCATGTCCATGGGCATGATGATGATGTCGCCGGTGATCGTTTCGCTGCCGTTCAAGATCATGCTGTTCGTGCTGGTCGATGGCTGGACCCTGCTCATCGGGTCGCTGGTCGGCAGCTTCGCGGTATAAGACAGGAGATTTCGCCATGACCCCGGGTACCGTCGTCGATATCGGCCGCCAGGCCGTCGAGATGACCCTGATGCTGGCCGCGCCGATGTTCCTCGCCGCGCTGATCACCGGCCTGATCGTCAGCGTCTTCCAGGCCGCGACGCAGATCAACGAGATGACGCTGACCTTCGTGCCCAAGCTCATCGCGGTGTTCGTCACGATGGTCGTCGCCGGCCACTGGATGATCGCCCTGATCACCGACTTCACGCGGCGCCTGTTCGAGTCCATACCGACGATGATCGGATAGCAGCGGCGATGCTGAGCGTCACTTCCGCCCAGCTCGACGCCTGGCTCGCGGCGCTGATGTTCCCGCTCGCGCGCCTGCTCGGGCTGGTGACCGCCGCCCCGCTGTTCAGCAACCGCATGGTGCCCGTGCGCATCCGCCTGGCCGTCGGCCTGGCGATGGCGATGGCCGTGCTCCCCGCCCTGCCGCCCATGCCCGAGGTGCCGGCCGATTCCATGCTGGCGCTGGCCTTGCTCGCCCAGCAGGCCTTCATCGGCATCGCGATGGGCTTCATGATGCGGCTGATGTTCGCCGCGGTGGACGTCGCGGGCGAGATGATCGGCCTGCAGATGGGCCTGTCCTTCGCGGTGTTCTTCAGTCCGCAGACCGGCGGCCAGACGTCGGTGATCGCCGAGTTCCTCGGCCTGCTCACGCTGCTCGTGTTCGTTGCGATGAACGGCCATCTGATGCTCGTGAACGTCGTCGTCGCGAGCTTCGAATGGCTCCCCGTCGGCAAGCTGCCCAAGGGCGAGGGGTGGCTGCTGGTCGCGTCCTACGCCGCCGTGATGTTCGCGTCGGGCCTGCTGCTGGCCCTGCCCATGGTCGCGGCGCTGCTCATCACCAACACGGCGCTCGGCGTGCTCACGCGCGCGGCACCGCAGCTCAACCTCTTCGCCGTGGGCTTTCCGGTGACGCTTTCGGTGGGGTTCGTGGTGCTGATGCTGAGCATGGGAAGCTTCGCCCCGGTGCTGCAGCGCATCTTCGAATCCGGCTTCGACGGGATAGACCGGCTGCTGCGCGCCTTCGTCTAGGCGGGTTCAGATGCCGGGGAAGGTGCGCGAACGCAGGTAGCGCACTTCGCCGCTCGCGATGCGCCGCGCGAACGGACGGGTCGAGTCGATGCCTTCCTCGAAACGCATCACGTCGAAACCCGCAAGCCCTTTGGATTCTGCGAGTTCCCGCGCATTGCGGACGAAAACCTGGCGCGCCTCGCCCTCACCGCCCGTGACCAGCCGCTTCATGCGCAGATCGAAGCGCACGCGCTCCTCGTCGAGCCGGGTGACGGAGATGTCCCAGGTCGGCGCCAGCGGATCGTAGATCGCATAGGCGATCAACGCCCCGCCGATGAACTCGGGCTCGAACAGATTCAGTTCCGAAGCCGTAAGCGCGGCCCCCACACCCGCGGCCACCTTCGTGCCGTGGTCCTGCAGCAGCGCGCAACCTGCGAAGGCCGGCAAGATCAGGCACAGGGCGATGCGGGCAGGCACGCGGAACACGTTCGGGACCTCAGCTGAGCAGATTGAACAGCGACAGCCCCGTCACGCGCACGTAGGTCTGCTGTGCGGCCTCGAGAATGGTCTGCTGCTGGGTGAAGCGCGTGATCGCCTCGTTGTAGTCGAGGTCCTGCAGCCGCGACAGCGTCTCGGCGTATTGCTGGTCCTGGACTGCTG
Source organism: Azoarcus sp. CIB (assembly GCF_001190925.1). Taxonomy (NCBI): domain Bacteria; kingdom Pseudomonadati; phylum Pseudomonadota; class Betaproteobacteria; order Rhodocyclales; family Zoogloeaceae; genus Azoarcus; species Azoarcus sp. CIB. Next base: position 1,072,178 of record NZ_CP011072.1, on the reverse strand, counting down.
CCAGTTCGCCCAGCGCGTCGAGTTCCACCATGCGCGAACCGACCGACGCCCGAATCGTGCTGACGTTCTCGAGCGCCCCGTCCATGTCGCCGATCGCCTGGGAAACCGCGGCACCGATGTTGCGCGTCGGATCGGTCGGATCCTTGCGCAGTTCGGTGATGAACTGCGAAATTGCGCCGAACACCTGCGACTCGCCGGTCACGGAATCGGCCATGAACACCTTGCTGCCAGGCTCCGCCACCGGCATGACGCGGGTGGAACCCACCTGCATGCTGCGCTCGCCACCATCGCCGTCGTACATCACCGGGCCCGGTCCGGCCGAGGGAAGCGCCGCGCCACCGGAAAAGGCCGGCTGCGCCGACTGGTAGCCGGCAAACTGGTAATCCCCGGTCGCATCCTTGCCGTTGGCGATGCCGAGCAGCGCGTTGAACTGCGCCTCGAGGTCGGTCGCGATCGCCTGATGCTCGCTGGCGCCGAACGCACCGTTGCCCGCCTCCACCGCGCGCGTGCGGATGTAGGTCAGGACGTCCGTGATGCTGCCGAGATTGCTCTCCAGCGATGCCAGTGCATCCTTCGCATAGCCCTGGTTGGTCTGGAACTGCGTGTTGACGCTCTTCGATTGCGTCACTTCGAGCGCGCGGGAGGCACCAATCGGGTCGTCCGACGGGCTCAGGATGCGCCGCCCGGAGGCGAGTTGCTGCTGTGTATGCAGGAGATCCGCGCTCTGCCGCATCATCGAGTTGCGGCCCGCGTCGAAGATCATGCCGGTCGAGATTCTCATGATTTCACCCCGCTCAACGCGAAATCGACAGGATTTCGTCGAACAGCGTTCCCGCCACGGACATGACGCGCGCCGCTGCCTGGTAGGACTGCTGGAAGCGGATAAGGTTGGCCGCCTCTTCGTCGAGATTCACCCCCGAAAGGGCCTGCTGCGCGTCGATCGCCTGCTGCAGCTGCGATTCCTGGCTGCGCTCGCCGATCTGCACCTCACGCGTCTTGTTGCCGACGAAGCTGACCAGTTGCGAATAGGCCGACTGGAAAGTCGCCGTATCGCCGTTCATGACCTTTTCCGTCTGCAGCGCCGCGAGTCTCAGCGCATTCTCGTTGTTGCTCCCGCCCGCGCCCACGGTGCCCGTCGGCGCCCCCGAAGCCGCGATCTTGCGCGGATCGGTAAGCACGACGGCAAAAGCGCCGGCCGCCTCGCGGCGCCCGAGGTCGGTGGCCGCAAAGCTGCTCAGATCCTTGAAGAAGGCGATGCCGGTGGCCGTCCCGTCGAGGTCGTATCCCGCGGCATGGATCGCGTTGAACTCGGATGCGACCGAAATTGCAAGATCGCCCAGTTGTTCGCGCGCCGCATTGAGCGTCTCGTTGCGGAATCTCAGCATCCCGCCGAGCTGGCCGCCGGTGAGCACCGAGTCGGGCATCAGCACCGTACCTCCGCCCGGCGTCGCGAGGCGGATCTCGCCGCGGAAGGGATCGGACGGCACCGACGAGTCCGCCGCGACGACGAGCTGCGATACCGAAGTGCCGACGACGAGCGGCTGGCCGCTGCCGATGAACACGCTGAGCGAGCCGTCCGACTCGGTCGTCGTGCTCACCTTCACCAGCTTGTTGAGCTCTGCGACGAGGTTGTCGCGCTGGTCCAGCAGATCGTTCGCGGGGATCGAGGTCCCGCCCACCTGCGCCAGCGCGATGCGCTCGTTGATGTCGGAGATCTGGCGCGCGTAGGCGTTGATCGAATCGACCGTGCTGACGATCTGGCCCTCGTTGATGTCGCGGATCTCGGTCAGACGCGTATCGAGGGCATTGAAGCGCGATGCGAGCGACTCCGCGCTTGAGATCAGCGCCTGACGCGCGGGGACGCTCGACGGATTCGTCGCCACGTCCTGCACGCCGGCGAAGAAGCCGGCCAGCGCCGGCGAGAGGCCCGAACTCGTGTCGGCGAGCAGATTGTCGATCTGCGAGATCTGCGTGCTGTAGGCGGCAAATTCCTCCTTGCGCGCGGATGCATTGAGCACCTGCTGGCTGAGAAACTGATCGTACTGGCGCCGCACGCCATCGACCTCGACCCCCTGGCCGAAGAAGCCGGCGCCGGAGAAGAACGGATCCGCCGTGGTCACGATCGTCGTCTGGCGGTTGAAACCCGGCGTGTTGGCGTTCGTGATGTTATGGCTGGTCGTCACCAGGTTCGCTTGCGAACTGTTGATTCCCGTCAGACCGATGCTCAGTAGTCCAGCCATGATGTTTCCCTCGTTACCGCTGCTCTTACGGCATTACTAAGCAAGACTTTTGCCAGCGATGGATTCATCCCGCCAGGGCAGTACGCAGCGTGGCGCCGCCGATGATGCGCGTGAGCTTGTCGGCGTACATGGGATCGGTCGCGTAGCCCGCCTGCTGCAGGCTGCGCGCGAAACCCGCGGCGTCGGTCTGCCCCAGCACTTCCGCATAGCGCGGATTGCCGCGCAGCAGGCTCGCGTAATCGCGGAACGCCTCGGCATACGAACCGTAGGCGCGGAAACGCGCGGTTTCCGTATAGGGACGCCCGTTCGCGTACTCCGTCACCGGCACCTCGACCACCGCGCCCTTCCAGTTCGGCCCTGCCTTAATGTTGAAGAGGTTGTGGCTCGGCAAACCGTCCGCACGGCGCAGCTCGCCGCGTCCCCAGCCGGTCTCGAGCGCCGCCTGCCCGACCATGAAATGCGCGGGGATACCCGTGCTGCGACTGGCTTCGCCGGCATGCGCCCACACGCGATTGACGAACTCGCGCGCGCCCTCGGGAACCGGGCGCGGTGACGACTGCACCTCCGCCGCGTCCCCCGCATCGCCCGCCCCGCGAAGCCCGCCGGCCTCGTTGCGCGGCTTGCCGATTACCGCACCAAGCCGGGCGGCAAACTCCGCCAGTTCGTCGGCATCGACGGCGGGGTTTGCCGCCGGCAACTCGCCGCCGGCAACGATTGCCGCCCGCCGCGGAATGCGCGCCACATCGAGACTGCCCTCACCCTCCGCAGCCGGCTCCTGGGCCGCGCCGCCAAGCTGCCGGACGATCGCGTCGGCGAGGCCGACACCGCGTCCCTGCGCCGTGTTCATCGCCATCTGCTGGTCCTGCAGCGCCTGGAAGAGTCGCGTCTGGTCGCTGTCGAACATCCCATTCGACGGCATCGCATCGCGCATCGACTTCAGCACCATCTGCATGAACAGCGCCTCGAACTGCTTGGCCGCCGCGCGCAGCCCCTCGGGCGAGTTGCCGTCGCGCGCCAGCCGCTTCATGTCAGCGAGCGCGCGCGGATCCATCGCGTTGATCTGGCTAGAGGCGACCATGTCAGATCACCTCCAGCTCCGCACGCAAGGATCCGGCGGCCTTCATCGCCTGCAGGATGCTCACGAGATCCATCGGCGTGGCGCCGAGCGTGTTCAGCGCCTTCACGACCTCGGCAAGGTTTGCGCCGCTGCGCACGTTATGCAGCGTGCCCTGGCCCTGCTTGATCTCGACCGATCCGCTCTGCGTCGTCACCGTTCGGCCGCCGGACAGCGGCGCCGGCTGGCTCACCGCGGTATCGACACCCACCGTGACGGTCAGATTGCCGTGGGCGACCGCGACGTTCTGAAGCGTCACGGCCTGGTTCATCACGACCGAACCAGTGCGCGAATTCACGATCACCTTCGCCGCCTGCAGTACCGGCGTGACTTCGAGATTCTCGAGCTTACCGAGGAAAGCCACGCGGTCTGAGGGATCGAGCGGCGCGCGCACCTGGATGCTGCGCCCGTCGAGCGCCTGCGCGGTTCCGCCCGAGGTCGCCAGGTTGATCGCATCGACGACACGACGCGCGGTGCCGAAATCGGTGTCCTTGAGCTCGAAGGTCACGAACTCGCCCTGCGCGAGCGCAGTCGGCACGGCGCGCTCGACCGTCGCGCCACCGGGAATCCGCCCGGCCGACAGGTGGTTGATCATCTGCGACGCACCCCCGCCCGCAGCCCCTGCCCCGCCCACGAGCAGGTTGCCCTGCGCGACGCCATACACCTGGCCGTCGGCGCCCTTCAGCGGCGTCATCACCAGCGTGCCGCCGCGCAGGCTCTTCGCATTGCCGATCGACGACACGGTGACGTCGATCTGCTGCCCGGGCCGCGCGAACGGAGGCAGACTCGCGGTGACCATCACCGCGGCAACGTTCTTGAGCTGCAGGTTCGTGCCCGGAGGCAGCGTCACGCCCATGTTGCCGAGCATGTTGATGATGCTCTGCACCGTGAAGGGCGTCTGCGTCGTCTGGTCGCCGCTGCCGTCGAGACCGATCACGAGGCCGTAGCCAACGAGCTGGTTCTCGCGCACGCCCGCGATCGTCGCCAGCTCCTTCAGCCGTTCCGCGGCGAACGCCGTACCCGCGACCAGCATCGCCAACACGCACGCCAGCGCGCGAATTCCCCTGCCATTGCCCAACATCATCGACTCCCGCGACGCATCGAAGCGCTCAGAACGGCGACACCGCCACGAAAAAGCGCTGCAGCCAGCCCATCGTGTTCGATTCGTCGATGTAACCGCTACCCTTGTATTCGATCCGCGCATCCGCGACCTGCGTCGACTGCACCGTATTCGCAGCCGTCACCGTGTTCGGATTGATCACGCCCGAAAAGCGGATGAACTCGTTGCCCTGGTTGATCGCCATCTGCTTCTCGCCGGACACGAGCAGATTGCCGTTCGGATACACCTCGATCACCGTCACGGTGATCGTGCCGTTGAACACGTTGTTCGCCGCCGAAGCGCCCGCCCCCTCGAAGTCCGACTCGACGCCGGCCTGCAGATTCATGCCCGCCAGACCCGACAGCGGCACCTTCGACGCCGCCGTGATGCCACCGGTGACGTCCGAGGCGCGCGACGCGGTGCTGTTGGCACGCTTCTGTGCCGTGTTGCGCTCGACGAGATTGATCGTCAGCGTGTCGCCGATGAGGCGCGCACGGCGGTCTTCGAACAGCGGCCGCAGTTGCGCTGCCTGGTAGATCGAGCCGTTCGCGGGCGCCATCTGCGCACGAGCCTCCGGCCGCACCGTCATCGGCTGATGCACCACCGTGGGCGGCGTCGAATAGATCGACGCACAGCCCGACAGCAGCAGCACCGCAATCGCCCCCAGCACCTGACGCATCATGATCGGCTCCTTACAGCTGCGTCAGCCGTCCCAACATCTGGTCGGACGTCTGCACGGCCCGCGAGTTGAGCTCGTAGGCGCGCTGCGTCGTGATCATGTTCACCAGCTCCTCCGCGACGTTCACGTTCGAAGTCTCGACGTACTGCTGGTTGAGCACCCCCGCACCGTTGGTGCCGGGCGCATTGGGCGTCGCCACACCGCTCGAGGCGGTCTCGCGGAACAGGTTCTCGCCCGCACTCGACAAGCCGCCCGGATTCACGAAGGTCGCGATCTGGATGTTGCCGACCACGGTCGGCGCCGTCTGGCCGGCCTGCAGCACACTCACGGTGCCGTCCTTGCCGATGGTGATCGTCTGCGCGTCGTTCGGAATGATGATCGCCGGCTCGAGCGGGTAGCCGCTGGCCGTCACGATCTGTCCCTGCGAATCGAGCTGGAACGCACCGTCGCGCGTGTAGGCCGGCGTGCCGTCGGGCAGCGTCACCTGGAAATAGCCGTTGCCCTGGACAGCCATGTCGAGCGGATTGCCCGTCTGCTGCAGGCTGCCCTGCGTGTGGATGCGCTCGGTCGCCACCGTGCGCACCCCGGTGCCGATCTGCAGGCCGCTGCCGATCTGGTTCTGCTGCGTGTTCTGCGCACCCGGCTGCCGGATCGTCTGGTAGAGCAGATCCTCGAACACCGCGCGCGCACGCTTGAAACCGTTGGTGGAAACGTTCGCGAGGTTGTTCGAGATCACGTCCAGCTGGGTCTGCTGCGCCTCGAGGCCGGTCCGTGCAATCCACAATGAGCGAATCATGATCCTGACTCCCTTTCCTTCGCAGGCAGACGGTCTGCCTGCAGTCTCGGGGTCAGTTTACGGCGGGGCGGATCGACTCGATCGCCGGAACACCCGCCGAAAAGCCCCGCTAATTCCCTGCTCGCCCGCCGCCCGTCAGCGGGCCGCAAGCACCTGCGCGCCGGCACGGTCATTCGCCTCGGCGGTCTGCAGCATCTTGGTCTGCATCTCGAACTGGCGTGCCAGCGAAATCATCTGCACCATCTGGTCGACCACGCTCACGTTGCTTCCCTCGAGGTAGCCGCCCGCCACGCGCACGTTCTCGTCCTGCGGCGCAACGGCTCCGTCCTGCAGGCGGAACAGCCCGTCGTCGCCGCGCACCAGCGATGCCTCGGGCGGATTCACGAGCTTGAACCGGCCGATCACGTTGATGACGTTCTCGGCCCCGCCCGCCTGCAGTGCGGAAATGGTGCCGTCCTTGCCGACCAGGAACTCATTGTCCGGCGGGATCGTCACGGGACCGCCGTCGCCCAACACCGGCAAGCCGCTGCGCGTCTGCACGACGCCGTTCGCGCTCAACTGCAGGCTACCGTCGCGCGTGTAGGCCTCGCGTCCGTCCGGCAGCTGCACCGCGAGCCAGCCCTTGCCTTCGACCGCCACATCCAGCGGGCGCCCGGTATTCTGCATGGGTCCGGGCTCGAAGTTCGACGCCACGCTCGCGTCCACGACGAAAGCCCGCGTCGCGAGCCCTTCGCCCTGCACCGGCACCGCGCGCAGCTTGTGCAGCTCCGCGCGAAAGCCCGTCGAGGTGGCGTTCGCCAGGTTGTGCGACACGGCGGCCTGCTGGCCCATCGTGTGCTTCGCCCCGGTCATCGCCGTGTAGATCAGCCGATCCATGATCCTCTCTCCCTATCCCGCGAAACCGGCTAGGCCGATCAGCGCAGGTTCACCAGCGTCTGCAGGATCTGGTCCTGGGCGCGCACGGACTGCGCATTGGCCTGGTAGGCGCGCTGCTGCACGATCAATTGCACCAGCTCCGCCGTCAGGTCGACGTTCGCCTCCTCGATGGCGCCCGCATTGAGCAGACCGAGGTTGGCACTGCCCGGCACGCCGACGATCGGCTGGCCCGAATCCGGCGACTCGGCCCACAGGTTGCCGCCGAGGGACAGCAGTCCGTTGGGACTCTGGAAGTTCGCCAGCACCACCTGACCGAGGTCGCGGCTCTGGCCGTTGCTGTAGCGCCCCAGGATCACGCCGTCGTCGCCAATCGTGATGCCCGTCAGGCGACCCGACGCGAAACCATCCTGGCGCAGTGTATTCACACCGAACGCGCTGCCGAACTGCGTCGAGGCCGCCAGATCGAAACTGACCGTCTGGGTTGCCGAGGCGCCGGTGCCGGCGAACTCGGGGAACGTGAGGTCAAACTGGCCGCCCGCCGTCATCGCACCGGCAGTGTCGAATTGCAGCGGCGAACCCGGAGGGGGAATCGCGATCGCGTCACCCGTGCCATCCACCTGGTAGAAGCCGTCCCACGCACCCGCCGCGGACTTCTGGAAGAAGAAGGTCAGTGTGTGCGCATTACCCAGCGTGTCGTACGCGGTCGCCGAGGTCGAGAAGTTGTACCCGCCCGCGGTCACGTTCGTGCGGTCGAGCGGCGTCGGGTTGGTCGGATCGAAGGACGGCGAGATCGGCTCGCGCGAGTCGAAATTCATCGCCAGCGTCATCTGCGAAGACGGGTTCGGCTGCACGTCTGAGAAATCGAGTTGCAGGCGCTGCGGCTCGCCGCCGGTCAGGATCACGCCGTTCGTCGCCGCGTAACCGGTGAGCTGGTAGCCCTGCGAATTGACGATGAAACCGTCCTTGTTCACGTCGAACTGCCCGTTGCGCGTGTAGGCAATCGACCCGTCCGGCGCGGACATGCGGAAGAAGCCGTTGCCGTTGATCGCGACGTCGAGCGGATTGTTCGTCGTCGTGATATTCCCTTGCGAGAACAGCTGCGTCACCGCCCCGATCGCCGAACCGATACCCACCTGCACGCCAGCCGCAGCACCGTTCAGCGCCGCCGCGAACACGTCGGAGAACTCCGCGCGCCCGGCCTTGAAGCCGACCGTATTCGCGTTCGCGACGTTGTTGCTGATGACATCGAGGGCCTTCGAGGACGAATTAAGTCCGCTCAAACCTTGCTGGAAAGCCATGGCCGTCTCCCTGGAAACTCGGTCTCAAACAATTCTTCAAACAATCTGCCGGACATCGGACATCTTGAAGATGCCCATGTCGCCAACCTGAAGGTCGGTACCCTTGGAGCCACGCACCACGCTCGTCACCGCCCCGAATTCGAGGACTTCCGCCGCTACGGGCTTGCCGCCGGTCACCGCCTCGATGCTCACCGTGTACTTGCCGTTCGCCGCACGACTGCCGTCGATCGTCGTGCCGTCCCACTGGAAGTTATGCGTTCCCGCGTCAAAGGAACCGAGGTCCACCGCCGCGACCTCCAGGCCCTGCGCATCCTTGATCCGCATCGTCACCGCGTCGGCCGGCACGTCGAGCGCAAAGCCGCCGACCGAGCCCGCATCGCCGAGCTTCAGCCCGCTGCCCGGAATCAGCACGCCGCGCCCCACCAGCGACGCCGCCTGCAGGGCTTCCGACGACTGCTGCCCGTCGAGCAGCTGCGTCAGCATCGTGTTGAGCCGCTCAATGCCGTCGACCGTGCTGATCTGCGCCAACTGCGAAGTCACCTGTGCGTTGTCGAGCGGATTCATCGGATCCTGGTTCTTCAACTGCGCCGTCAGCAGCGTCAGGAAGCGCCCTTGGCTATCCACCTCGCCCTTCGACGAAGTGCTGTCCTTCCGCCCGAGCAAGGCCAACGCCGAATCAGCCGCCGACGAAACCGTGTTATTGACCGTTGCCATGATCCGCTCCCGAAACCTTACTGCCCGATCTGCAGCGTACGCTGCAGCAGCGTGCGCGCCGTATTCATTACTTCCGCATTGTTCTGGTAGGCACGCGAGGCCGAGATCATGTTGGTCATCTCCTCGACCACATTCACGTTAGACATCTCGACGTAGCCTTCCGCATTCGCCGCCGGGTTGCTCGGGTCATAAGTCAGGCGCCCGGGCTCCGCACTCTCGACGACGTTCGAAACCGTGACTCCGACACTGTTCGGACCCGCCACCGGCGCGGCGGTAAACACCACCTGCTTGGCACGGTAGGGCTGGCCGTCGGGCCCCGCGACGCTGTCCGCATTCGCCAGATTCGACGCCGTGGCGTTCAGCCGCGCGGATTGCGCATGCAGCGCCGATCCGGCGATCGAAAATACATTGAACATGCTCATGGACGCCTACCCTCCGCTCACTGGCCGGTGATCGCCGTCTGCATGCTGCGCAGCAGGCCGTTGATGAAGGTCACGCTCGCCTCGTAGTGCACCGAGTTCTCGGCGAATGCGGCACGCTCCGCATCCATGTTCACGGTGTTGCCATCTACGCTGGACTGGAACTCGCGGCGAAACCCGACGTAGGCCCCGAACGGCATCTCCGCCGCCACATCGAGGTGACGCGAAGACGAACTCGCCAGCGCGAGCGGCCCCATGCGGTCGCCCAGCGCCCCTTTCAGCGCGCTGCGGAAATCGATGTCACGCGCCTTGTAGTTCGGCGTGTCCGCGTTGGCGATGTTCGACGCCAGCATCTGCTGCCGCTGCGCCTGCAGGTTCAGTGCCGTCTGATGAAACTGCAGCGCGCTATCGAGTTGGGTCTTCATGGCATCACCTCAAGTTCTGTCGCCGACGGCCGTTAAGCTCTTCATCGGCTGGCACCTGGTTCATTGCACCTTCCATGCCAGCGATCTTAGTCCCCGCCCCACAAGCCCCTAGCCGCGATAAGACCGGCAAATACCGGCCAATTCCGCCGCTTTCGGTAGTACCGCGGCGGCACCCGGCAAGCAGCGGCGGAAAACTTTGCCGGTTGCCGATCGGCCGGCCGCATGGTGGAATGCGCCCCATGCTTTCGAACCACCTCATGCCCCCTTACCGCCCTCGCGCCGTCATTTCCCTGTGGGCCCTGAGCCTCACGCTCACGGGCGGAAGCGCCGGCGCTCAGCAGCCCCTGGCGCCGGTCCGGCAGGCCGTGATGACGTTCCTCGGTCAACAGACTTCGGGCCTGCCGGGCAAGGTCGGCATCACCGTCGAAGGCGTCGATCCGCAGAACCAGCTCCCCGCGTGCGCCGAGCTCGTCCCCTTCCTCCCCCCCGGCACGCGCGCCTGGGGCCGGATCAACGTCGGCGTCCGCTGCGAATCTCCCTTCGGCTGGACGATCTATGTACCCGCGCAGATCTCCGTCGTCGGCGACTACCTGGTTGCCGCGCGCCCGATCCGTGCCGGCCAGGTGATCGCACCGGCGGATCTCGAACGACGCAGCGGCGACCTCGCGGGCGAAGCCCCCAATACGCTGACCGATATGACCCAGGCCGTCGGCCACAGCGCCCGCTTCACGATCGCCGCAGGCAATGCGCTGCGCACCGACATGCTCCGCCTGCCCCAGACGGTGCGGCAGGGCCAGCACGTCAAGGTCGTCGGAACCGGCAGCGGCTTCACCGTCACCAATGAAGGGCGGGCGCTCAATGCCGCCGCCGCGGGAGAACCCGTGCGCGTGCGCTTGGGCAGCGGCCAGGTCATCTCCGGCAAGGCCCGCGCCGACGGCACCGTCGAGCTCGATTTCTGATGCCGCGGCCATGCAAAAAAACGCCTAAAGTTTTCGCTCCCGCGGTCGTGAACACGAACAGAGACCGCTTAATGGGAGTAGCGCCATGAAAATCGAAGGAACAGTGAAACCGCCGGGGTCCGCCCCGACCGGAGAAGCCCGGGAAAAACGCCCGGCCAGCACGACGATCGCCAGCGCCGCGAATGAAAAGGTCGAACTGTCCTCGCTCTCGTCCAGCCTCAACAAGGCCGAAGCAGCGATGGCCGCCGCACCCGAGATCGACCGCAGCCGCGTCGATGAAATCCGTCAGGCGATCAGCGAAGGCCGCTTCAAGGTCGACGCCAACCGCATCGCCGACGGCCTGATCGAAAGCGTGCGCCAGATGCTCGACGCGCAGAAATAGTGCCCGTGAACCTGCAGCCCGAACTTCAGCGGCTCGTCCAGCTGATCGACAGCGAGGCGGTATTGCTGCGCGGCTTCCTTGCACTGCTCGAACGCGAGGAAGCCCTGCTCCTCGCCGGTGACGCCGACGGCCTGCTCGTCCTGACACGCGAAAAGACGGAACGCTTCCATCAGCTGCAGCGCATCCACAACGACCGCGCCCTGCTGCTCGGCAGGCTGCGTCGTCCGAACACCGATGCTGCGATCCGCGAGGTGTGCCAACCGCTTCCCGACACCCTCAGGCGCTGGGACGAAATTCACGCGCTCGCACGCGACGCGCAGGCACGCAACGAACTGAACGGCAAGCTCATCTCCGAGCGCCTCCAGCATAACCAAGCCGCCATGTCGATCCTGCTCGACGCCGCCCGGCAGCCGCAGCTCTACGATTCCGCCGGAATCGCCCGCCCCGGCGGCGGCGGCCGCCACCTCGGCAGTGCATAAGGCAAACGGGCCCGCCGGAGATCCCCCCGAGCGGGCCCTCGCAAACGGCGACAAGCGCCGCGCCGCTTACGGCAACACGAAGTCGAAACTGCTCTCCACCCCGCCGTCCGCCGAATCCCACCCGTCCGACAGGAAATCGTTCGCCTTGTGATCGGCGATCAAGCGGAAAGCAAAGCGCGTCTGCTCCTCATAAAAGCCGCAGAACGCCCCGACACGGTCCATTCCCCCGTTCATTTCATGCGCCTCGGCCGGACAGGGCGAACCGCAGAAGTGCCGGATCGCGCACGCCTTGCACGGATCGATCCTGTCGACGTCCCGCCCCGTAACCTTGCGGAACGCGTCGCTCTCGAGCACCTCCTCGATGCGATCCGTGAACAGGTTCCCGCCGCGGAACGCATCCAGCCCGATGAACTCGCTGCACGGAAACAGCCCGCCGTCAGGCGCCAGTGCAAAGAATGCACGCCCCCCCCCGCACGGCGAAATGTCACACATCAGGCGGCGCGCGGTCGGTGCCAGGATGGCCAGCAGAATGTTCGCGAAGTTGGCGACGACCATCTTCCGGCCCGTCTCGCGATACAGGGCATGCGTACGCTCCAGCGCGGCAATGAAGGCACGCGCCAGGGCATCGTCGTCGGGACGGACGGTCCGTGCGCCCGGCAGGGTACAGCGCACCGCATTCAGCATGCAGGTCGGCACTTCGTGCGCATGGAACAGATCCACCAGCGGAACCAGCTGATTCAGGTTCTTCTCGGTGCACGTCGCAATTACGCTCCAAGCCGAATATCCGCGTAGCGACTCCATCGCACGCAAGACCTTGTCGTGTACGCTCTTGCCTCCGAACGTCAGCCGTGTCGCGTCGGTCGTCTCGGCAAGCGGCCCGTCGAGCGACAAACCGATGCTGACATTGCGATCGGCGAGAAAGGCGATCGCCTTTTCGTCGAGCAGGGTCGCGTTGGTCTGGACCCCGAAAATGTACTCGTCCTTGAATGTGTCGATTGCCGCGAACAAAGCCGCCTGGTTCATCAGGGGCTCTGCGCCGTGGAAGATCACGCGCGGCTTTCGTCCCTCGGGGAGCACGGTCGAAAAATACGACTTGAGCCGCCCGAGCGCCTCCACCAGCCGATCCTCCGACATATGCTGCCCGGCGCGGCGCATGCCTTCCGGGATATAGCAGTACGTGCAATTCAGGTTGCAGCGCTCGGTCGGATTCACGTACACCGCCGACGGCTTCAACTCGAAGCGCAGCGCATGCAGCTCCCGCGCGAAATCGTCGGCCTTTGCCCGATAGCCCGCCATCAGCGCGCTATCGGTCAGCGTGTCGGCGAGCTTGTCCTTGCGGACGAGTGCCCAGAAAGCGCTGGAGGGATCGCTCAGCGCCACGTAGTCCGCGTGGCCGATGTCAAATGGAATCAGGCTCGCGCCGCAACCGAGGTTGGCATAACGCCCCGCGGACGGGGCGCGAGCGGTCGAAACGACGCCGCTCATCGCACCGCCTTGCGGTCCATCAGGACGTAATGGGACAGTCCCACCCCTTCCGCCTCGCAACGCTTGCGGGTGGCGATGATTGCCGGCTTCGCTTCGGCGCCACACACAGCGGTGTTTGCTGCACCGGAAACTGCGATTTTCGCGGCTTGTTGCTTGATATCAGTCGAAGGCATCCGATTCTCCTGTTTGTCCAAACACAAAAACAAAAAGGGCTCCGCTGCCGCACTGCCAAGTGCGGACAGCGGAACCCTTGCCATTGGTTCCAGCTACAAAACAGTCGATTACGACAGGTCTTCTGGCTCCCGGATCATCCGAACTGCCGCGTCTTCCCACCGGGGTATGCCCCGACAGTGACTGGATGCTCGAAGTTTACCGGCATCCCTGCGACATCCGTCCCCGGTTACAGCGGCGGGCCCGCCACGGAATTGAGCAAGCTCGCACCGTGTTCCGACGGTGTCATATTTCACCGTCAATGTCGAATCGCGCGCAATTCTCCCGGTCCAGGGCTCTCCCGTCAATAGCCCTGCGCCGCACAGACGCCGCGCGCGATCACAACCCGCCCAGATCCTCGATTGCATCCACGACCATGCTTGTCCCGATAGCGATCATCAGGATGTCCCCGGCAACGCGCACAAACTTGTGACCGGCCGGTGGCACCCCGATCTCAACGACGAGCGCAGGCGGAAGATCGTAATACACGACATCCCGTGGCAACGCCCGACCAACCGCCCATTTTCTTGCCTGGCCCGGGGGCATGCAGCCATTTCCTTTCTTCGCGAGCCCCGGAGGACATCGGCCCGCCCCCCCTTCGCGCGCGAAATACTCCCGAATCACCGTCCGTTCCCGCGTCTCGAAACGCGTCACGACATGGCGAACCCCATCGTCCCGCGTGCGTGCCACGCGATCGCGGCCATCACGGTGATCGCCCCGCTCGCCCTTTTGCTGCCCGCCGCCCTTTCCGCCTTGCCCCTTCTCGGCACGCTCGTGCTGTCCGCCCTTGCCGCCCCCTCCTGCATGATCGGGCTTCTCGGCATATGCAAAGCCGCACCCCAGAAGACCGGCAAAAAGCGCGGCCACCACCTGTACCTTGCGCAAACGGACTGCTTGCATCGTCTATCTCCTTGAAACCGGAAGGGCAGATGACGCCGCTATTTCACCGGCCGACTCGTTCCGAGCCGCACACGCTGGCTTGCGGGCGATTGACTGCAACATACAACAAATCCGGCCTAACACGAAATCCGGAACGTAGACGTAAAAAAGCCGCTGCCCTGTTTGAGGGAAGCGGCTTTTTTGGAGTGGGGTAGTCTGACGATGACCTACTTTCGCACTCACGAAGAGCACTATCATCGGCGCGGTCCTGTTTCACTGTCCTGTTCGGGATGGGAAGGAGTGGTTCCGGGACGCTATGGTCGTCAGACTGTAAGGGGTCACAAAGTGGAGAAGTAGAGTGTGTGGGAGTGTGATTGTTTAGCGTGTTGAGTTCGCTGTGATCCAGGGTTATAGGATCAAGCCTCACGGGCAATTAGTATCGGTTAGCTTAACGCATTACTGCGCTTCCACACCCGACCTATCAACGTTGTAGTCTTCAACGACCCTTCAGGGGGCTCGAGGCCCCGGGGAAGTCTCATCTTGAGGCGAGTTTCCCGCTTAGATGCTTTCAGCGGTTATCTCTTCCGTACTTAGCTACCCGGCGATGCGACTGGCGTCACAACCGGTACACCAGGGGTACGTCCACTCCGGTCCTCTCGTACTAGGAGCAGGTCCTCTCAAACTTCCAGCGCCCACGGCAGATAGGGACCAAACTGTCTCACGACGTTTTAAACCCAGCTCACGTACCACTTTAAATGGCGAACAGCCATACCCTTGGGACCGGCTACAGCCCCAGGATGTGATGAGCCGACATCGAGGTGCCAAACTCCGCCGTCGATGTGAACTCTTGGGCGGAATCAGCCTGTTATCCCCAGAGTACCTTTTATCCGTTGAGCGATGGCCCTTCCATACAGAACCACCGGATCACTATGACCTGCTTTCGCACCTGCTCGACTTGTCGGTCTCGCAGTCAAGCCGCCTTTTGCCATTGCACTATCAGTACGATGTCCGACCGTACCTAGGCGACCTTCGTACTCCTCCGTTACCTTTTGGGAGGAGACCGCCCCAGTCAAACTGCCTGCCATGCACGGTCCCCGACCCGGATTCACGGGCCAAGGTTAGAACCTCAACGACACCAGGGTGGTATTTCAAGGTTGGCTCCACGAGAACTAGCGTCCCCGCTTCAAAGCCTCCCACCTATCCTACACAAGTCCCGTCAAAGTCCAATGCAAAGCTACAGTAAAGGTTCATGGGGTCTTTCCGTCTAGCCGCGGGTAGATTGCATCTTCACAAACATTTCAACTTCGCTGAGTCTCAGGAGGAGACAGTGTGGCCATCGTTACGCCATTCGTGCAGGTCGGAACTTACCCGACAAGGAATTTCGCTACCTTAGGACCGTTATAGTTACGGCCGCCGTTTACCGGGGCTTCGATCAAGAGCTTGCACCCCATCACTTAACCTTCCGGCACCGGGCAGGCGTCACACCCTATACGTCCACTTTCGTGTTTGCAGAGTGCTGTGTTTTTAATAAACAGTCGCAGCCACCGATTCTCTGCGGCCCCTTCGCCCTTCGGATGTACTCCTACAAGCTAGTGGGGCATACCTTCTCCCGAAGTTACGGTATCAATTTGCCGAGTTCCTTCTCCTGAGTTCTCTCAAGCGCCTTAGAATTTTCTTCCTGCCCACCTGTGTCGGTTTGCGGTACGGTCGATTTTAGACTGAAGCTTAGAGGCTTTTCCTGGAAGCATGGTATTAGTCACTTCGGTCTCAAAGAGACCTCGTCATCACGCCTCAGCTTAGCTCCGCGGATTTGCCTACGGTGCACGCCTACACGCTTAAACCGGGACGTCCAACACCCGGCTGACCTAACCTTCTCCGTCCCCCCATCGCATCTAAAATCGGTACAGGAATATTGACCTGTTTCCCATCGACTACGCATTTCTGCCTCGCCTTAGGGGCCGACTCACCCTGCGTCGATGAACGTTGCGCAGGAAACCTTGGGCTTTCGGCGAGGGTGCTTTTCACACCCTTTATCGCTACTCATGTCAGCATTCGCACTTCCGATACCTCCAGCATCCCTCTCGAGACACCTTCGCAGGCTTACGGAACGCTCCCCTACCATCTCTTTCGAGATCCGCAGCTTCGGTTCATGGCTTGAGCCCCGTTACATCTTCCGCGCAGGACGACTCGACTAGTGAGCTATTACGCTTTCTTTAAAGGGTGGCTGCTTCTAAGCCAACCTCCTAGCTGTCTATGCCTTCCCACTTCGTTTCCCACTTAGCCATGTATTTGGGACCTTAGCTGGCGGTCTGGGTTGTTTCCCTCTTGTCCCAGGACGTTAGCACCCCAGGACTGTCTGCCGTATATCACTTTGCGGTATTCGGAGTTTGCTATCGCGGGGTAGATCGCAGTGACCCCCCCAACGATTACAGTGCTCTACCCCCGCAAGTGTCCGTACGACGCACTACCTAAATAGTTTTCGGGGAGAACCAGCTATTTCCGGATTTGTTTAGCCTTTCACCCCTATCCACAGCTCATCCCCTAATTTTTCAACATTAGTGGGTTCGGACCTCCAGTACCTGTTACGGCACCTTCATCCTGGCCATGGATAGATCATCCGGTTTCGGGTCTACGCCCAGCAACTATGTCGCCCTTATCAGACTCGGTTTCCCTACGCCTCCCCTATTCGGTTAAGCTCGCTACTGAACGTAAGTCGCTGACCCATTATACAAAAGGTACGCAGTCACCCCACAAGGAGGCTCCCACTGTTTGTATGCATGCGGTTTCAGGATCTATTTCACTCCCCTCCCGGGGTTCTTTTCGCCTTTCCCTCACGGTACTGGTTCACTATCGGTCGATCACGAGTATTTAGCCTTGGAGGATGGTCCCCCCATCTTCAGACAGGATTTCTCGTGTCCCGCCCTACTTGTCGCACGCTCAGACCCGCCACCTACTTTTCGCATACGGGACTATCACCCTGTATTGTCGGACTTTCCAGACCGTTCTGCTAAATAGATGGTTTAGTCGTGCAGGCTACTCCCCGTTCGCTCGCCACTACTTGGGGAATCTCGGTTGATTTCTGTTCCTGCGGCTACTTAGATGTTTCAGTTCGCCGCGTTCGCCTCCTCTGGCCTATGTATTCAGCCAGGGATACTCCCGAAGGAGTGGGTTTCCCCATTCGGACATCGGGGGATCAAAGCTCCATTGCCAGCTCCCCCCCGCTTTTCGCAGGCTTGCACGTCCTTCATCGCCTGTGATCGCCAAGGCATCCACCACATGCACTTAGTCGCTTGATCCTATAACCCTGGACCCTGTCGCCAGGGACCCAGTCATAGGCGAACTCACGCTTGTGCGCAACCGCCTGCTGCTGGTTCAAAGCGCAGACGATTGCAATGCAATCACACAACCCATGTTCAACCCCTGTCTTCACGCGCCGCTGACACAGCGCAACAGAGATTGCACACTTTACTTCTTCCACTTTGTTAAAGAACACTGGCACCAAGGCCTAAGCACTGCACACGACCGTGCACACTGCTTAGCCCTACAGTCGAGCCCACCGAAGCGTTGGTGGAGGATGACGGGATCGAACCGACGACCCCCTGCTTGCAAAGCAGGTGCTCTCCCAGCTGAGCTAATCCCCCTCGTTCGGTGGTGGGTCTGGTTGGGTTCGAACCAACGACCCCCGCCTTATCAAGACGGTGCTCTAACCAGCTGAGCTACAGACCCTCGTCATCTCGAGGCTCGTGCCTGAACAACCGATAAGTTGTGGATACTTGGTCAGATGCGACCTGTCTCTTGAAAGGAGGTGATCCAGCCGCACCTTCCGATACGGCTACCTTGTTACGACTTCACCCCAGTCATGAATCTCACCGTGGTAAGCGCCCCCCCGAAGGTTAAGCTACCTACTTCTGGTGAAACCCACTCCCATGGTGTGACGGGCGGTGTGTACAAGACCCGGGAACGTATTCACCGCAGCATGCTGATCTGCGATTACTAGCGATTCCGACTTCACGTAGTCGAGTTGCAGACTACGATCCGGACTACGATCGGCTTTAAGGGATTGGCTCCAGCTCGCGCTTTGGCAGCCCTCTGTACCGACCATTGTATGACGTGTGAAGCCCTACCCATAAGGGCCATGAGGACTTGACGTCATCCCCACCTTCCTCCGGTTTGTCACCGGCAGTCTCGCTAAAGTGCCCAACTAAATGATGGCAATTAACGACAAGGGTTGCGCTCGTTGCGGGACTTAACCCAACATCTCACGACACGAGCTGACGACAGCCATGCAGCACCTGTGTCCTGGTTCCCGAAGGCACTCCCTGATCTCTCAAGGATTCCAGGCATGTCAAGGGTAGGTAAGGTTTTTCGCGTTGCATCGAATTAATCCACATCATCCACCGCTTGTGCGGGTCCCCGTCAATTCCTTTGAGTTTTAACCTTGCGGCCGTACTCCCCAGGCGGTCGACTTCACGCGTTAGCTGCGTCACTCAGTGAGTTACCTCTCCGAACGACTAGTCGACATCGTTTAGGGCGTGGACTACCAGGGTATCTAATCCTGTTTGCTCCCCACGCTTTCGTGCATGAGCGTCAGTATCGGCCCAGGGGGCTGCCTTCGCCATCGGTGTTCCTCCACATATCTACGCATTTCACTGCTACACGTGGAATTCCACCCCCCTCTGCCGTACTCTAGCCGTGCAGTCACAAGCGCAGTTCCCAGGTTAAGCCCGGGGATTTCACACCTGTCTTACACAACCGCCTGCGCACGCTTTACGCCCAGTAATTCCGATTAACGCTCGCACCCTACGTATTACCGCGGCTGCTGGCACGTAGTTAGCCGGTGCTTCTTCTGACAGTACCGTCATCCACCCCCCGTATTAGGAGGGGCGTTTTCTTTCCGTCTGAAAGAGCTTTACAACCCGAAGGCCTTCTTCACTCACGCGGCATGGCTGGATCAGGGTTGCCCCCATTGTCCAAAATTCCCCACTGCTGCCTCCCGTAGGAGTCTGGGCCGTGTCTCAGTCCCAGTGTGGCGGATCATCCTCTCAGACCCGCTACGGATCGTCGCCTTGGTAGGCCTTTACCCCACCAACTAGCTAATCCGACATCGGCCGCTCCAATCACGCGAGGTCTTGCGATCCCCCGCTTTCCCCCTCAGGGCGTATGCGGTATTAGCTACGCTTTCGCGTAGTTATCCCCCATGACTGGGCACGTTCCGATGCATTACTCACCCGTTCGCCACTCGCCGGCAGGCCGAAGCCCCCGCTGCCGTTCGACTTGCATGTGTAAAGCATGCCGCCAGCGTTCAATCTGAGCCAGGATCAAACTCTTAAGTTCAATCCAACAAAGTACTCAAAGAATCATTACTGACATCTGTGAGCACTCAATCTTTGCAACATTAAAACTGCCGAAGCAGTTCGGTCGCGCCAACCAAGCACCCACACTTATCGGTTGTCCAATTTTTTAAAGAACCGCTGCCGAAGCAGCGAGAAAGAGATTCTGACAAACTTCACTACTTTCGTCAAGCACCGCAGCAAACTTTTTTAAATCCGCTGCCGCACCACCCTCTCTTTCCTACCCTCCACCGCCGCCGCACTTTCCGCCGCAGCGCTGAAGAGGCGCGAATTATATAGACCTCAAACACGCCGTCAAGCTGTTTGCGGAAAAAATTCTATGGGGATGCACTGCAGCGACAACACATCGGCGGCTCCGTCCGTTAATCGGCCCATGCGGCATGGCGCTACGGGCACCAGGGAGCAGGTTATTCGTTCCCCGCCCTGCATCCGATTGCGAACAGTCGGAATTCGTCCGCCGGCAGGGGCTTACTCACAAGGTAGCCCTGCAGGTAATCGCAATGGCGCGCGCAGAGGAACTCGCGCTGCGATTCGGTTTCGACCCCTTCCGCCGTGACTTTGAGTCCGAGGCTATGCGCCATGTTGATGATTGCCTCGACAAGGAGGGCATCGTTCTTGTCTTCGAGACAATCGCTGACGAAGCTACGATCAATCTTTACCTGATCGACGGGAAAGCGCTTCAGGTATGACAGCGATGAATAGCCGGTCCCGAAGTCATCGAGCGAGTATCGGACGCCTAGCTGACCGATTTCGCGCATGACGGCTTCCGTGGCATCGCTGCTCTGCATCAGCACGGACTCAGTGATTTCCAGCACAAGTTCGATCTTGTCGAATCCGGATTTCCGGCTGGCCTGCACGATCAGGTCGAGCAGACCCTGTTCCCGGAACTGGACGCCCGAAACGTTGACCGCCATCCGGAGAGGAGACAATCCCTGCGCCAGCCATTCGTTCGCCTGCCGCAAAGCTTCGTCGAGCACCCACGCGCCGATCGGGAGAATCATTCCGGTATCTTCGGCGATGGCGATGAATTCGTCCGGGGCGACGAGACCACGCGAGGGATGCTGCCAACGCACGAGCGCTTCGGCGCCGCTCACGCAACCGCTTCCTGCGTCGATGATGGGCTGGTAATAAAGGACGAACTGGCGGCGCTCGATGGCTACACGCAGCTCGGCCTCCAGTTGTACCCGCAGACGGGCGGCCTCCTGCATGTCCGGCGAGTAGAACTGACAGCGATTCTTGCCCAACTGCTTGGACTGATACATCGCGATGTCGGCGTTGCGTAGCAGGGTCTGCACGTTATCACCGTCGTCGGGGAACACCGTGATTCCCAGACTGCACGAAACGTAACGGTTCGCTCCGGCAAGCAGGAAAGGGGCGCGTATGATCCGCAACACTTTGTCGCCGACGGTCTGGAGATTTTCGACATCTTCGATGTCATCGACGACAAGGGTGAATTCATCGCCCCCGAGCCGTGCGACCGTATCCTGCTGACGGACGCAGTCCTTGAGGCGGGCGGCGACCTCAATGAGCATCTCGTCACCGACGTCGTGGCCGAGGGTGTCGTTGATCCACTTGAACCCGTCGAGATCGAGGAACACCAGACCGGCTTTCTTGCCCGTCCGGCGGCTATGCGCCAGCGCGCGCTCGAGTCGATCATTCAGCAAATTGCGGTTGGCGAGGCCGGTAAGGGCATCGAAATTCGCCTGCCGCCAGATGACCTCCTCGCGCTGCTTGCGCCGCGTCATGTCGCTGAAAATCGATACATACTTGATGAGCTTTCCCGACTCGTCACGCACGGCAGAGATGGTCAGCCACTGCGGATAGACGTCACCAGCCTTCCGCCGATTCCAGACCTCGCCCTCCCAGCGGCCAGTCGTCTCGAGGGTCGCCCACATGTTCTTGTAGAAAGCAGGATCGTGACGCCCGGACTTGAACATCGACGGCGTCTGCCCGATAACCTCATCCGCCGAATACCCCGTGATGGAGCAGAAGGCGGGGTTCACGGAGGTTATGACGCCCGCCGCATCCGCGGTCATGATCCCCTGACTGGATGCGTCGAAGACCACCATGGCCTCGCGCATCTTTTCTTCAGCCAGTTTGCGTTCGGAAACGTCCCGCACGAGCGCGATGAAACCAGCCGGCGCTCCGTCGCTGCGCGAGAGCTGACTCATCGACGCACTGAACTGCCGAGCCCCGCCCGGGAGGTCCAGCGCATACTCGAACTCGTGCCGCAGCCCATCCTTGCGGATGGCCGCCAGCGCCGCGCTGACCGCGCGCGCGACCGGTTTCGGGAACACCTCGCCGTATGCGCGGCCCGGAAGCTCGTGCGGAACCATCGGAAGAAGCGCAGGATCAGGTGAATGAACCTCGACGATCCGCCCCGGCTCATCGAGCACGAACAACTGGTCGGGTAGCGACCCGATCAGCGCACCCAGCTTGGATTCACGCGCCGCCAGCGCGGACGTGCGCTCGTCGACCAGGGTCTGCAACCGGTAACGATGAAATCTCAGCTCGCCCATCTGTTTCGCCAGCCAGCCGAGGAGCGCACTGAAGATGAATCCCAGGAGCAGCTTGAGTGACAGTGCCGATTTGTACGTCCAGCCGTCGATCGGGGCGACGCTGAGTGTCCATGCGCCGTTCGGCATCATGACCGCACGATCCACCGGATCAATGAGCGACTCCTCGGAAGACGCCGCAATGACCTGCTTCAGCCCGGTATCGGGGTGCACGCGCCAAAGCTGGTAATGCAGCCCGCGCTTCACGAGCTGGGGCAGCTGGGCCTTGCCAAGGACCTGGGGGAAACGGATCAGTACCGTGGTGAAGCCCCAGAACCGCGTCCGGCCACTCTCGTCGTCGAGGAACACCGGCAGGCGGCCGACCGCACCGATACCGCCCTGCATCAGGTCGAACGGCCCGGCAAGGGTGAGCTCGCCGGTATCCCGAGCGCGAAAAGCTTCCTTGTTCCGGGCAGGATCCGCGAGCAGATCGTGTCCTATCGCACGTGCGTTCTCGGCGAGCGGAACGACCTGCCGAATCACACCGCCGGGCGCAAGCTGAAGGGAATCGGCACCGGGGTAGTAGCGGAGCATCTCGGTCGCCACGGCATCGAAATCGGGGATGACACCCCTTCCCTGCCTGACAAGGGCTGCAAGGGCAAAAGTTGCAGTCAGGCCGTGGCGAACTGCACTCTCGATTTCGTGGGCCTTGTCGCCGCTCAGGTCGGCGATTTCGGCACGTCGGATACGTTGGCTCTCGCGCTCCGACTGCGCGACAAACAGGGCAGCGGCCCCGAGGGCAACCACAAAGACGATTGCGCCCAGGGAGCCGGGGCGCAAGGCGGCGCCCGTACCGAACAATGACCGGAACTTCATGGTCTCGAAACCCTGCCTTCAAGAACGGGCGCAATGAGGCGCGCGCCGGAAGACGGTGGCGCGCGGGCGTCGATCCGGGCTGGGATCAATCTCCGCCGCCCGGTCCGAAGCATGTTCACACTATATTACACATGACATTCGTGCAGGCACGGACCGACCGCCGTCACACGTCGGCGAAACGCTGCCAGCCGTCAGCCCAGATGCACGGTCGCGAACTTGCGCTTGCCCACCTGCAGCACCACGGTCGTCCCTGCCTGCAGCACCAGACCTTTGTCTTCGACGCGATCGCCGTCGAGTCGCACCGCCCCCTGTTCGATCATGCGCATGGCCTCCGACGTCGTCCCGGTAAGACCGGCCTGCCTGATAACCTGGAAGACGGGCATCCCTTCGGCACCTACGGCCACATTCACCTCGGGCATGTCCTCGGGAAGCACGCCGCGCTGGAAGCGTGCCTCGAATTCCGCGCGCGCATCCTCGGCCGCCGCTTCGTCATGAAAGCGCGCAACCAGTTCCATCGCCAGCATGACCTTGATGTCGCGCGGATTGCGCCCCGCCTCTGCGTCAGCGCGCAACCGGGCGATCTCGCTGATCGAACGGAAGGACAGCAGCTCGTAGTAGCGCCACATGAGGTCGTCCGAAATCGACATCAGCTTGCCGAAGATCTCTCGCGGACCTTCGGCGATCCCGATGTAGTTGCCGAGCGACTTGGACATCTTGTTCACGCCGTCCAGACCCTCAAGGAGCGGCATCATCAGGACGCACTGCGGCACCTGGCCCTCGTGCTTCTGCAGTTCGCGCCCCATCAGCAGGTTGAACTTCTGGTCGGTGCCGCCGAGTTCGATGTCCGCACGCATCGCGACCGAGTCGTAGCCCTGACACAGCGGATACAGGAATTCGTGAATGGAGATCGGCTGGTTGGCGGCGTAGCGCTTGGCAAAGTCATCGCGCTCGAGCATGCGTGCGACGGTGCTGCGTGAGGCCAGGCGGATCATCCCGGCCGAACCGAGGGATTCCATCCACGCCGAGTTGAAGCAAATCTCGGTCTTTTCCGGATCGAGGATCTTGAACACCTGGTCCTGATAGGTGCGCGCATTTTCCATGATCTGCTCGCGCGACAAGGGCGGACGGGTGGCGTTCTTGCCCGACGGGTCCCCAATCATGCCGGTGAAGTCGCCGATGAGGAACATCACCTGGTGTCCCAGATCCTGGAAGTGACGCAGCTTGTTGATGAGGACCGTGTGACCAAGGTGCAGATCGGGCGCGGTAGGGTCGAAGCCGGCCTTCACCCGGAGCGGACGGCCGGATTTCAGCTTGTCGACAAGCTCGGCCTCTATCAGCAACTCGTCGGCACCCCGCTTGATCAGTTCGAGGGTTCCCTGTACGTCAGTCATGCAGCTCTCCATTCAACGGGACGACAAGAAACTTTGCTAAACTCGCGGAAGTTTTTTGTCCGAAAATCCCATGCAGGCACGAAAAGTCAGGATTCTAGCCGAACTCAACGACATCCTCCCCTCCGGACGCAAGCGGTGGGCCGTCGGCGCGCTGGTCGGCACGTCGCTACTGGGCGTCGTTGCCGCCACAGCCGTCCCCCCGGGGATGCCTCAAGTGTCCATCGCCACCGAGTCGGTCGTCGAACGTCTCGGGCCGATTGCATCGCCTGTCGCCGACCCCACGGATCTGCCGTTCGTCTTCGACGAGCGCGTGCGTCCCGGCGACACGATACAGGCGATCCTGCGGCGAGTAGGCGCCAATGATCTGGAAGTACTGGACTACCTGAACCAGCCGGAAGGATTGCAGGCTCAGAGACAGTTGCGGGCCGGTCGATCCGTCCTAGCGACCGTACAGGCGAACGGCAGGATTGCATTCCTGAGCCTGCCGGTCGCGGGCGGCGATGAACGCTACACGGTGGAGCGTACCGCTGCCGGCATCGAATCGCGCACATTCAGCGCGGCAACGCTCGACGTTAACATCGAGATGCGGTCGGGGACGATCCGCCAGACACTGTTCGGCGCAACCGACGCGTCGGGGATCCCCGACAGCGTCGCGACGAAGCTTGCGGAAATTTTTGGCACCGAAATCGACTTCAGTAGCGACCTGCGGCGTGGAGACCGCTTCAGCATCGTGTATGAGTCGCTGCACGATCAGGGCATGCCGGCGGGAGCCGGCCGCATCCTGGCGGCCGAGTTCGTCAATGACGGCAAGCGCCACACGGTCGTACTACATCGGGACGAGGACGGTTCCGACGCGTATTTCACCCCCGACGGACGAGGGCTTAACCAGGCCTTCCTGCGCTATCCGCTCGAGTTCTCGCGCATCTCTTCCAACTTCGGGGGCCGCATGCACCCGATCCACAAACGCTGGAAGGCGCATAAGGGTACGGATTTCGCGGCAGCGACGGGAACCCCGGTGAAGGCGGCATCAAACGGAGTCGTCGAATTCGCGGGCAGCCAGGGTGGCTATGGGAACACCGTCGTGATCCAGCACCGTGACGGCTATGAAAGCGCCTACGCACACCTCAACGGCTTCGCGAAGGGGCTGCGCAAGGGCCAGCGCGTCCGCCAAGGCGATGTGATCGGCTATGTCGGATCTACCGGATGGTCGACGGGCGCGCACCTGCACTTCGAGGTCCGCGTGAACGGCGTCGCGCACGATCCGATGAAGATCGCGCTACCGACCACCCAGCCGCTCGGGAGTGGCGCGCTTGCAAGCTTCCGTCGTGACACTGCACCGCTGCTCGAGCGCCTGGCGCTGCTTGATCGCACGACGGTGGCGCGAGCGGACTGACCTGCGGCACTGACAGCCCATCAAACAGAACGGGAGGCCGAGGCCTCCCGTTCTGTTTGATGGGCTGCGCGCGCTTCAGGCGGAGAAGGACGATCCGCAGCCGCAGGTGCTCGTCGCGTTCGGATTGCGGATGACGAACTGGGACCCTTCGAGCCCTTCCGAATAGTCGATCTCGGCGCCGACCAGATACTGGTAGCTCATCGAATCGATCAGCAGGGTCACACCGTTCTTCTCGAATGCGGTGTCGTCCTCGTTCACTTCCTCGTCGAAAGTGAAGCCGTACTGGAAGCCCGAGCAGCCACCGCCGCTGACGAAAACGCGCAGCTTGAGTTCGGGATTGCCTTCTTCCTCGATCAGTTCCTTGACCTTGCTTGCCGCGCTGTCGGTGAAGACAAGCAGTTCCGGCGTTTCGACTGCAGTATTCATGTTATCTCCTGAAGGGGTGTGCACTTTCAAATAATGCGTCACCCGACACGTTTCGTCAAAATGAGAGTGGCTATCGCCGCGATTGGTTCCGTCAGGGACTGACGGGCACGATGTCGAGCCCCAGGGTTTCATCGAAACCGAACATGATGTTCATGTTCTGCACCGCCTGCCCGGCCGCCCCTTTGACGAGGTTGTCGATGACCGACAGGACGACGACGACATCGCCGCCCTGCGGACGGTGGACGGCGATGCGGCACATGTTGCTCGCGCGCACCGAGCGGGTTTCGGGATGGCTGCCCGCCGGCATTACGTCGACAAAAGGCTCGGTGCGATAGCGCGATTCGAACAGGCCTTGCACGTCAACATCCTGCGTGAGCCGGACATACAGCGTCGCGTGGATACCGCGAATCATCGGCGTGAGATGTGGCACGAAGGTCAGGCCGACCGCCTTGCCGGCCATGCCGACCAGCCCCTGGCGGATTTCCGGCAGATGGCGATGCCCCGGGACTCCGTACGCCTTGAAACTATCGGCGGACTCGGCGAAGAGCGTATGCACCTCTGCCTTGCGTCCGGCACCCGAGACGCCCGACTTGGCGTCGGCAATCAGATGCGAGAGGTCCGCCACGCCGGCCTCGATCAGCGGCAGGAAGCCAAGTTGCACGGCCGTGGGGTAGCAGCCGGGATTGGCGAGCACGCGAGCCGAACGGATCTGCTCGCGGTTGCGCTCGGGCAGTCCGTACACGGCTTCGGCAACGAGCTCGGGGGCTGCGTGCGTCATACCGTACCACTTCTGCCATTCGGCGACGTCGCGAATACGAAAGTCGGCAGCAAGGTCGATGACGCGTACGCCCTTGTCGACGAGTTCGCGTGCCTGTTGCATCGCGATGCCGTTGGGCGTGGCAAAGAACACGGCGTCGCAGCGGTCGAGCTCGGCCTCGGCGGGCGTAACGAAGTGCAGATCGACGCGGCCGCGCAGGCTCGGGAACATCTCGGACACGGCCATGCCCGCGTCGCCACGCGAAGTGATCGCATGCAACTGAACGTCGGGGTGACGCGCGAGCAACCTGAGCAGTTCGACACCCGTATAACCCGTACCGCCGACGACACCAACCTTGATCATGCTTTCTCCTTGGCGGGGCAATCCCCGATGCAGCTTTTAATTATCTCACCCATCGCCCGCGGGTTTTGCGGGCAGAAAAGCAAAAAGCCGCCCAGCGGGCGGCTTTTTGTTCCAGCGGATACCGGGAAAAGGTATCAGCGCTTGGAGAACTGCTTGCGGCGACGGGCCTTGCGGAAACCGACCTTCTTCCGTTCGACTTCGCGGGCGTCGCGCGTCACGAAACCGGCCTTGCGCAGCACCGGCTTCAGTTCGGCATCGTATTCGATCAGCGCACGGGTGATGCCGTGACGAACGGCACCCGCCTGACCCGACTCGCCACCACCGGTAACGTTCACCATGATGTCGAAGCGGTTTGCGTTCTCGGTCAGCGTGAGCGGCTGGCGCACGATCATGCGACCCGTTTCACGCGAGAAGAACTCGTCCAGGGGCTTGCCATTGACGACGATGTTGCCGGAACCCGGCTTGATGAAAACACGGGCAACCGCAGTCTTGCGGCGGCCAGTGCCGTAATTGTAAGTCACAGCCATTGATCGGCTCCTGTCAGATCTCGAGAACTTTGGGCTGCTGAGCGGCATGCGGATGCTCGGCACCCGCGTAGCACTTCAGCTTCTTCAGCATGGCGTAACCCAGCGGCCCCTTCGGCAGCATGCCCTTCACCGCCTTTTCGAGCACGCGTTCCGGGAAGCGCTGCTGCAGCTTGGTGAAGTTGGTTTCGTAGATTCCGCCCGGGTAACCGGTATGGCGGTAGTACTTCTTGTCTTGCGCCTTGTTACCGGTGACACGCAGCTTCTCGACGTTGACCACGACGATGAAGTCGCCGGTGTCGACGTGCGGCGTGTAAATGGGTTTGTGCTTGCCACGCAGACGGCGGGCTACCTCGGCGGCGACCCGGCCAAGCACCTTGTCCGCAGCGTCGACAACAAACCAGTCGCGCTTGACTTCGTGCGGCTTGGCAGAAAACGTTTTCATTCGAATCCTCGATCTTGTCCGGCCTGGGGCAGAGGCCAATAAACGGAAAGCTCGTGATGGTAATAGGAACAGCCACCGAAAGTCAAATCAGGATCAGCAATTCCCGTTGCGGCTGCGATCGAAGCCGGGAGGTTCGAACCACCTCCGCCTCCACCCCTACAGACAAACTCGCGAACATTTGTGTCAGGTCAAAGCCGCGCCGGATTCGACATGAATAATAGTGCACTTTTAGTCGAGAAAACCGGAGGATAGAGGATATGGCGGAAGTGAAATTCTTTGGCGGCGAGAACATCCCGCTCGAAATGCACAAGGTCCGCATCGTCCAGAAGCTGGCGCTACCCCCGGTGGAGCGCCGGCTTGCGGCGATCACGGAAGCGGGAAACAACACCTTCCTGCTGCACAACTCGGAGGTGTTCATGGACATGCTCACCGACAGCGGTGTGAACGCCATGAGCGACCAGCAGCAGGCGGCAATGTTCATCGCCGACGACAGCTACGCGGGGAGTGCCACGTACACCCGCCTGGCGAACAAGCTGCAGGAAATCTTCGGCATGACCTACTTCCTGCCCGCCCACCAGGGACGGGCCTGCGAGAACATCCTGTCGCAGGTGCTGGTATCGAAGGGTTCGGTCGTACCGATGAACTATCACTTCACCACCACCAAGGCGCACATCACGCTCAACGGCGGCACGGTGGAGGAACTCGTTGCCGACTCGGGACTGGAAGTCGTCAGCGTGCATCCGTTCAAAGGCAACATGGACACCGGCAAACTGCGCGACGTGATCGGCTTGCACGGTGCGGACAAGATTGCCTTCGTGCGCATGGAAGCCGGCACCAACCTGATCGGCGGACAGCCGTTCTCGCTGCAGAACCTCGTCGACATCCGGAAGATCTGCGACGAGCATGGCCTGCTGCTGGTGCTGGATGCGAGCCTGCTCGCGGACAACCTGCACTTCATCAAGCAGCGCGAAGCCGACTGCAAGGCGCTCGACATTCGCGAGATCACGCGCCGGATCGCCGATCAGTGCGACATCATCTATTTCTCGGCGCGCAAGCTCGGATGCGCCCGCGGCGGCGGCATCTGCATCCGCAGCGAGGATCTGTATCGCCGGATGCGGGGGCTGGTGCCCCTATATGAAGGCTTCCTCACCTACGGCGGCATGTCGGTGCGCGAGATGGAGGCGCTCACCGTCGGGCTGGAAGAGACGATGGACGAGGAAGTGATCAACCAGGGTCCGCAGTTCATCGCCTACATGGTCGACGAATTGCAAAAGCGCGACATTCCGGTCATCACACCGGCCGGCGGACTGGGTTGCCACGTCAACGCGATGAAGTTCGTGGACCACATCCCGCAGGCCGAATACCCGGCCGGTGCGCTGGCTTCGGCACTGTATATCGCCAGCGGCATCCGCGGGATGGAGCGGGGAACGCTGTCCGAGCAGCGCGAGCCGGACGGGCGCGAGATCTTCGCGAACATGGAGCTCGTTCGCCTGGCGATGCCGCGACGGGTGTTCACACTGTCGCAGGTTAAATATGCGATCGACCGGCTGGAATGGCTGTACGCCCATCGCCGGCTCATCGGCGGCCTCGCGTTCACCGAGGAGCCGGAAATCCTGCGCTTCTTCTACGGCCGCCTGAGGCCGGTGTCGGACTGGCAGGAGAGGCTCGTCGCGAAGTTCCGCGCCGACCTGGGCGACAGCCTCTGACCCTACGGTACGCGGCCGCCCTTTCCAACAGGATGGAGCGGTCGCAGAAGACCGGACTCGACAGGAGCCGTCCACACGTGACGGCGACACGCTGCACGGGGTGTGCAGCCATACCGGGCCGCCCAAAAAAAAACGCAGTCCTTGCAGGACTGCGTTAAATCCACACCAAAGGAGGAGGGTGGAGGAGACACCGGTTTGGATCACGAAGCTCGATTGATCCGACTGCTGACGATTATCCGTAGCCGAACCGGGTGTGGCAAGAATTTTTTGTGCATTGCACTACAAATGTTTTAATCGAAAGATAAGCGTTGCTTATGAAATTGCAACTCATTGACGCATATCAATTTACCGAAGGCCGCCGTGAAAACATGCCCTTAATGCCGGTCCCTGCCTGGCAGTCACGTAGACCTTTATGTTGCAGCGCAATATTTCCGTAGGGTGAGGCCGGGCGGCCGCGCGCGGCATTCCGGTAAAATCGCCCCCCGGTCGACCAATGGCGACCCCAATCCAGCCGACAACGGAGTCAAAGATGGAATGCACGATCAAATGGGTCGACGGGATGACCTTTCTTGCCGAAACCGGCACCGGTCACGTCGTTGCGATGGACGGAGCCCCGGAGGCGGGCGGACGCAACCTCGCGCCGCGGCCGATGGAGATGATGCTGGCGGGGGCCGGCGGCTGCACGGCGTTCGATGTGGTGCTGATCCTGCAGCGCGGCCGCCACGACGTGCGCAACTGCGAGGTGAAGCTCGTGGCGGAACGGGCCGAATCCGATCCCAAGGTGTTCACGCGCATCACCTTCCACTTCACGGTGACCGGAAAGGGACTGAAGCGCGAAACGGTGGAACGCGCGGTGCATCTGTCGGCGGAGAAATACTGCTCCGCCTCGATCATGCTGGCCAAGACGGCGGAGATGGTCCACGAAGTGACGATCGTCGACGTCGAATAAGCCCCGGGCCAAGGCGGGCGGACAGGGGACGAGGCCGCCCCCTGCCCTGTTTTCGGATCAGAGCCGGTACGCGGTGGTCGTCATGACCCGCGCCATGAGCTTCATCGCGGCCTTGACCGGGCCGGGAAGCTCCTGCGCGCCGAGACCGATGGCGGTGTCGGCGTGGCGCGCTTCGTCGACCTTCATCTGCCCGATGATCTGGCGCGACTTCTGGTCCTCGGCCGGCAGCTGATCGAGGTGCCCGCCCAGATGGGCCTCGACCTGGCGCTCGGTTTCTGCGAGGAATCCGAGATTCCAGCGGTCGCCGAGCCGCCCCGCCAGCATTCCCAACGCCAGCGAACCGCTGTACCACAGGGGGTTCAGCAGGCTCTTGCGTCCGCCGAGTTCGGCGATGCGCTGTTCGGTCCACGCGAGATGTTCGGTTTCCTCATTCGAGGCGTGCTCGAGTTCGCGGCGCACGCTGGCGTCGCGCGACATGATGGCCTGCCCTTGGTAGAGGGCTTGGGCGCAGATCTCGCCGCAGTGATTGACGCGCATGAGACCCGCGACGTGTTCGCGCTGGGCGTCGCTGAGCAGGGTATCCGGCATGTCGCCGCCGGGTACGGGACGCACCGAGCGCGCGGGGGCGAACAGGGTGCGCAGGGCCTTGTCGAATTCGACGATGAGCTGATCCATGGGGGTTTCCTCGGTCGGCAGGCTTATTTTCCCGATTTCATGAAGGTGCTGGCTTCGCCGCGCAGCCGCAGCAGGACTTCGTTGCGGTCGCGGGGCGGCACCGGGCCGTCGCAGATGTGGTCTGCCGAAAGCGCCGCGCGCGGGCGGTTGTAGGCGCCGCCGACGATCGGTTTCCATTCCTCGTCGCGCACTGCGGACCATTGTCCGCCGGCGCGTCCGGTCGCGTACAGGCGCCAGGTGCCGCTGGCGCAGCGGATGCCTTCGTGCGTGACGTTCGTTGCGCCGCCGGCAGAGCGGATCACCAGGATGTAGCGGACGACGCCGTCGTCGCCGACCACGATGCTGTCCTCGTCGACGTAGAAGTGGTTGGGCGACGCGCTGCTGACGAAGAATTCGCGCAGACCGGCGTCGCGCGGTGGCGCCGGCAGCGTGTACTCGCCCTCCTTCCACTCGGGATCGAGGTCGGTGAGGAGCCCGGCAATTGCCGGGGCCGAAAAACAGACGAGGGCCACGAGGCCCCCGCGGATGATGGGTTGCAGCAGCGTCAAGCTCGCAGATCTCCACACAAGGATTGCCAGATGGCGTCGGGTACGGGTTCCACGACCGCCGCCAGGGCGGGGTGATCGACACCGATCGCGAGCGCGGCACCTGCATGCAGGGCGCGGATCTGCGCGGGCGGCAGTTCGAAGCGGAGAAAGTGCACCGCGGACGTCTTCTCGCCATTGTCGCGTTCCAGGTCCTCGTCCGCAATCGCGAAGATCGGTTCGCCACCGCCGACGCGCACCCAGACACGACGCTCGACCCCGATCAGGCGCGCGAGCCAGAGCCGCCGCTGATCCTCCGCGGCGAACTCAATCATCATTATTGAAGCCTAGAAATCGCGGGCACCAAGTGAAAGTTTGAATGGCACTATGTTTTCGATGGCGCCCGGCGATGGGAGGATTTCGGCGCGTCAGGCCGCGATGGCGGCCTCGATCTCGGCGAAGGTGCGCGCGATCTCGGTGATCATCGGCTGCGGTTCGCCGAGCTGGCGTGCGATCTGCGACGCCGAGAAGATGCCGCGGATGAGCCCACGACCGCCCTCTTCGCGCTCCAGTACCAACAGATGCTGACGGCCGGAACGCCGCAGCGTGGCGACGATGTGGCCCACGTCGGCACGCATGATCTCGCCGAGTTCGACGGCCTCGGTCTTCTCGAGCGGCGTCATCACGCAGTCGACGGTCAGCTCGCCGAGCGGCACGCCGCGGTCGCGCGCGGTATGGACGGGGCGTTCGCCGAGCAGGTCGGCGACGGTGATGACGCCGCGCACGAGGTGGCGCGCATCGCTCACGAGGAGGAGCCGGACACCGCGCAGGAGCATCGCGCGGTTGGCGTCGTCGAGCGGCGTTTCGCCGGATATGGTCGCAGCGGGCACTCGAGTGAAGTCGGTCATGACTTCGACCGCGGGAGACGACGCGGACACCCTGCGGCTTTCATCGGTTCTGGCGACTTCGCAGTGCAAGCCTGCCAGCCGGGCTTGCGGAAGCGGTTCGAATTCCCGGTTCATGAGCACCTCCCATTGCAGACGATGGCGTGGAGGGGCGCATGACTGCCTTGCGGACTTCGCATCGAGACTCTTCACGCGCGCCCCGCGAACGGCGCCGTCGATGCGCACGCCGCAGCCGGTCGGAAACCGGCATAAGGGCTTCGACCGGCCGCCCGTTCAACGGTTCAGCAGCAGGCAGGCAGAAACAAAAAAACGCCGCCACGATGCGTTCGGAAGATCCGGTTGCGTCGCGGCGGCGTCGATGCCGTGTTCAGGGCTCGCGCGCTTCCGCGGCGGCCCGGTAGGCTTCAGGCAGGTCTCCGGGACGGACCCGGAACAGGTTTTTCGCCAACTCCAACAGTGCGTGCTGATACACCTGCCGCTTGAACTCTATGACAGCTTCCAGCGGCACCCAATACTCGCTCCAGCGCCAGGCATCGAACTCCGGATGATTGCTGGCTCGCAGGCAGACGTCGGAATCACGGCCGACCAGCCGCAGGAGAAACCAGATCTGTTTCTGACCGCGGTAGGTGTTGCGCCATTCCCTCTTTATCCAGTGTTTCGGAACGTCATACCTCAACCAGCCGCGCGTGCGGCCAAGAATCTTCACATGCTCGGGGCGCAGACCCACTTCTTCGAAGAGTTCCCGAAACATCGCCTGCTCGGGAGATTCCCCGTGCTTGATGCCCCCCTGCGGGAACTGCCAGGAATGTTCGCGAATCCGTTTGCCCCAGAACACCTCGTTGCGCGCGTTGACCAGAACGATGCCGACGTTCGGGCGATAGCCTTCACGGTCGAGCATGATCAAACCTTCAATTCATGAGAGTTGTAGCAATTTTTTCACACTTACCCTGCCTTGGAAAGGCGCGACCCGTGGCATGTTCCCGTTTTCGAAGTGCTTCTTGGCGCGCGGGGGCCGGAAATTGCAGCAACCCAGAATGTGCAGCACGGCGCACACCCGACACGCACGCGACCGGCTAGAATCAGTGGTTTGCCCAACCGACTACCGCGGACTCAAGAATGCGTGCCAGCCAGTATTTCATCTCCACCCTCAAGGAAGCTCCCGCCGACGCCGAGGTCGTCAGCCAGAAGCTGATGCTGCGTGCGGGCTTCATCCGCAAGGTTGCCGCCGGCATCTACAGCTACCTGCCGATCGGCCTGCGCGTGATCCGCAAGGTCGAGGAGATCGTGCGCGAGGAGATGAACCGCGCCGGTGCCCTCGAACTGATGATGCCGATGGTGCAACCCTCCGAGCTGTGGGCCGAGACCGGCCGCTGGGAGAAGATGGGCGAGGAGATGCTGCGCTTCAAGGATCGTCACGAGCGCGACTTCGCGCTGCAGCCGACCTCCGAGGAGGTGGTGACCGACATCGCGCGCCAGGAGCTGAAGAGCTACCGCCAGCTGCCGAAGAATTTCTACCAGATCCAGACCAAGTTCCGCGACGAGCGACGTCCGCGCTTCGGCGTGATGCGCGGACGCGAGTTCACGATGAAGGACGCGTACTCCTTCGACCGCAACATGGACGCCGCGGGCCGCAGCTACGACGCGATGTTCGCGGCGTACTGCCGCATCTTCGACCGCCTGGGCCTGACCTACCGTGCCGTCGCGGCCGACACCGGCGCGATCGGCGGCGACCGCTCGCACGAGTTTCAGGTGATCGCGGACACCGGCGAGGACGCGATCGTCTATTGCCCGGATTCGGACTACGCCGCGAACATCGAGCTGGCCGAGGCGCTGCCGCTGCTGGCGTCGCGCGCGGCGCCGACGCACGGGCTGGAGAAGACGCCGACCCCGGGCGCGGCGACCTGCGCGGACGTCGCGAAGCTGCTCGGCCTGCCGCTCGCGACGACGGTGAAATCGCTGGTGCTCGCGACCGACGACGTCGATGACAAGGGCCAGCCTGCCGGCGTGACGGTGTGGCTGCTGCTGGTACGCGGCGACCACGGGCTGAACGAGGTCAAGGCGAGCAAGGTCGAGGGCCTCAAGGCAGGCTTCCGCTTCGCGACCGAGGCCGAGATCCACGAGCATTTCGGCTGCAAGCCGGGTTACCTCGGGCCGATCGGCATGAAGAAGCCGGTGAAGGTGGTCGCCGACCGCACGGTGGCGAACATGTCCGACTTCATCTGCGGCGCCAATGATGAGGACTACCACTACACCGGCGCGAACTGGGGCCGCGACCTGCCCGAACCCGACCTCGTTGCCGACCTGCGCAACGTGGTCGAGGGCGACCCGAGCCCGGACGGCAAGGGGCGCCTCGCGATCCAGCGCGGCATCGAGGTGGGCCACGTGTTCTACCTCGGCACGAAGTACTCAAAGGCGATGAACGCGACCTTCCTCGACGAGGAC
Source organism: Azoarcus sp. CIB (assembly GCF_001190925.1). NCBI lineage: Bacteria > Pseudomonadati > Pseudomonadota > Betaproteobacteria > Rhodocyclales > Zoogloeaceae > Azoarcus > Azoarcus sp. CIB. The sequence continues at coordinate 1,036,902 of NZ_CP011072.1, read as the reverse complement.
GGCAAGCCCAAGCATTTCGAAATGGGCTGCTACGGCATCGGCGTGACGCGCATCCTGGGCGCTGCGATCGAGCAGAACAACGACGCGCGCGGCATCATCTGGCCGGACGCGCTCGCGCCCTTCCGCATCGTGGTGTGCCCGGTGGGCTGGGGCAAGTCGGAAGGGGTGCGCACGGAGGCATTGAAGCTCTACGAAGGGCTGCTTGCCGCGGGCGTGGATGCGATCCTCGACGACCGCGACGAGCGCCCGGGCGTGATGTTCGCCGACTGGGAGCTGATCGGCGTGCCGCATCGCGTGGTGATCGGCGAACGCGGGCTAAAGGAAGGCATGGCCGAATACCAGGGCCGGCGCGAGACGGAGGCGACCAAGGTGGCGATCGGCGATCTTGCCGGTTTCGTCGCGGCGAAGCTGCGGGGCCAATGACTTTCGGCTATAACGGACGCATGACACGCACGCTCCGCACGCTGCTGCGCGCCGCGCTGACAGCCGCTTTGGCGTTCAGCGGCGGTGCGTCGGCCGGCAACCAGATCTACGAGCCGATGGCGGCGAGCGTACGGGCCGCGCTGCATGCGGCGGTGAGCGATGCCGGGGCGCCGGAGCTGCTGATCGCCGATGCGGGCGAGCGTACGCGCTGGCTGGGCGAAATGTCGCGCCGCCTGGAGAAGCGCATCCCGGACCGCGCCTATCGCGAGGACCTGCTGACTTCGGTGCATTACGAGGCGACCCGAGCGGGGCTCGACCCGCAGCTCGTCCTCGGCCTGATCCAGGTCGAGAGCGGTTTCCGCAAGTACGCGGTGTCGAGCGCCGGCGCACGCGGCTACATGCAGGTGATGCCGTTCTGGATCAAGACGATAGGCGGGGCCGAAGACAACCTTTTTCACCTGCGCACGAACCTGCGTTACGGCTGCACGATCCTGCGCCACTACGTCGACGTCGAGAAAGGCGACCTGTTCCGGGCGCTAGGGCGCTACAACGGGAGCCTTGGCCGCGCCGAGTATCCGAACATGGTGCGCGCGGCGTGGGAGCGCCACTGGAGCTATCAGCCACTGACGCTCGCCGTGACGGAGGCACGCGGCCAGGCGAACTGAGCCACCCAATCTTCAGACTCGGGAACGAACATGGAACACCGACTGTTTCGCCGCCGCTCGATCTCGATTTCGTTTCGCGTGTATGACGCGGAAACGGGCAAATTCATCGGGCGCATCGGCGACATCAGCAAGGGCGGCCTGCTCGTGTACGGCCCCAGCAAACTGCTGACGGGCCAACTGTACCGCCTGCGCATCGACCTGCCCGACGATCACGGCAAAGGCCGCAGCGTCCTATTGCCGGCCAAGGCGATGTGGTCGGGCTACGATACCAACCCGGAATTTTGCAGCACGGGTTTCCGCCTGTTCGAGCTGGACCGCCCGGAGAACGAGGCGGCACTGAAGTCGATGCTGTCGCGCTTCACCGTCGGCTTCGAAGACGAAGACGGCGACAGTTGAAGGACGACCGGCAGCCGGCCTCGTCGGAGGTTGGCTGCCGGTTCCCGGACCGCAGAAAAATCGCTCAGGCGCCGACGGCGACCTTCACGTTGGGCTCGTCGCGCCCGACCGCGCGAACGGTTTCACGTCCGGTATCCCTGGCGTCCTTGGCAGTGGCCAGCGACTGAACGTCACCGGAAATCTCGCCGCCTTCCTCAATCAGGATCTTGCCGTAGCGGATCTTGCCGCTGACCCGGCCGGTCGAGTGGATGATCAGCTGGCTGCGGGCGGTCAGCTCGCCTTCGAAACGGCCGCGCACTTCCGCGACGTCGATGCCGACGGTGCCGGCGAACGAGCCGTTTTCGGCGATGCGGATCACGCGGCTATCCATCGTCGCCTCGACACGACCTTCGACGACCAGGGTGTCGCAATCGAGGATCTCGGCGCCCTTCAGCTTGACGTCGGGCCCGACGATCAGGCGGCTGCCGGTGTCCTGGGGTGTGTCGTCGATCGCGGCGGCTGCGAGGCTCGCGGACGCAAGCGCCTTGTCGTCAGCGGCCGGAGAGGAGTCGCTGGACGATGCCGGCAGTTCCGTAGAACTGCGCGACAGGCTTGCGCCAGAGGACGCCGCCCCCGTGGTCAGACTGCCCGACGGAGACCGCATTGTGCCGTTGTTGCTGCGCGAAGCCGGGGTATCTGGAACCTTGGGGAACAGGGCGGGTTTGTTGAACATGGTCTCTCCTTGAATCCATAAACGTTTCCGGGCCGACGATCATCGCCCCCGTAGGCCGCCTGAGCATTTGCCATGCCATGAATTCAAGCCATTGAATTTACTGTATTTCTTCTAAGGCAACGGAAATTCTGGCGGAACAGGCGCGAATTCTGTCGCCGTGCGGCGACAGCTCCTGCGAGAGGAATACTCATCCCGTTGTTTTCGTTGATTTTTCGTGCGTCGCCGGGAGACGACACGGAAATCGTTCGGAAACACCGCCTTGCACTTGCTTACGACGCAGGCGCCCGGCCGCCACCTACACTGTCGCGCTGGTTTACGAAGATCCTCCAGCCATGTCGCGCCTTTCCTTCAGTCATTCGCTGCTTGCCAGCTTCCTGCTCGTTGCGGCGATCCTGGGCGCCACCGCGCTGGGGGGACTGATCACGCTGGAGGAATTCGCAACACGGCACCGCGAAAGCGTCGGCGATGCGCTGAAGTACTCCAGCGCGGTGCAGCAGTTGGGTGAACGCAGTGTCGACATGGAGCGTAGCGCGCGCCAGTTTCTCGTGCTCAAGGATCCGCTGCTGCGCGAGCGCTTCGAGCAGGCGCGGGGCGAGTCGCTGGTGGCGCTGCAGACGATTGCCGCGCTGCGTGCGCCGAGCGTGAGTGCGCTGGTCGAGGAGTGGCGTGCCGCAGCCGACGCGGCCGGAGCGACCCTTGCAGAGGGCGGTCCGGCGGAATCGGCCACCGTCGCGTTGAGCCGGATGCCGCCGCTGAACGAGCAGCTCGCCGGCGAGGTACAGGCGCAGCTCGGCCACCAGAGCCAGGCCTTGCTTGAACAGCTCGACGCGAACCGCGGGCGGCTGGCTTGGCATGTGCTGGCCGCGATCATCGCTGCCAGCACCTTCGCGGCGCTCACGGGCTGGTGGCTGCTGCGCCCGATCAACCGCCTCGAGGCCGCGATTGAGGCGCTGGGCGAGAGCCGCTTCGACGAGCAGGTGGCGATCCCCGGCCCGGCCGACCTGCGCCGCGTCGGCCGCCGTCTGGACTGGTTGCGCCTGCGGCTGGCGGATTTCGAGGCGAACCGCAGCCGCGTGCTGCGTCATGTATCGCATGAGCTGAAGACGCCGCTCGCCTCGGTGCGCGAAGGGATTGCGCTGCTGGAAGACGGTGTGGTCGGAGAGTTGAGCGGCGAACAGCGCGAGGTGGTTGCGATCCTGCAACACAACACGCATGCGCTGCAGGAGCGCATCGAGGATCTGCTCGGTTACAACGCCGCGGTGTTTTACGCCCGCAACCTGCGCCGGCGCCCGGTGATGCTGCGCGCGCTGGCCGAATCGGTGATCGCCGAACAGCAGCTGCCGATCCAGACCCGCAATCTGAAGGTCGCGCTGCACGGCGATCCGCCACCGTTCAGTGCGGACCCCGACAAATTGCGCATCGTGCTGGCGAACCTGCTCGCGAACGCGGTGTCCTTCAGCCCGCGCGACGGCGAGATCCGCGTGACGCTGAGCACGCACCCGGGCTGGGTGCGTATCGACTGCCTCGACCAGGGGCCGGGCGCCGCCGCAGAGGAGGCCGAACGCATCTTCGACCCATTCTTCCAGGGCTCCCGGCAGCCGGAAGAACCGCGCCACGGCAGCGGACTCGGCCTGTCGATCGTGCGCGAGTTCGTCGTTGCCCACGGCGGGCGCGTCGGGCTGCAACCGTCGGCAAGAGGCGCCTATTTCAGGATCGAACTTCCCAATGAGAGCTGACTTCAACCACGACCGGCCGCCCGTCTGCATCGCCGCATCGCGCTGCGAACGCTGGGCCGTCGCGGGCATTGCGCTGGCGCTTGCGGCGGCCCTGGCCGGCTGCGCGACCGTACGCAGCGCAACGGCGGAGCTGCCCGAGCTGCCGCAGCTGCCGCCCCTGCTCAGCAACGGCAATACGCCGGTGCGCAACGCCCTCGCCTACCACGAAACGATACGCGGCATGAACGCCGCCGAACTCGCGCGCGAACGCTCGGCGCTGTCCGGCGCCGGCACTGCCCCGCTCGTGCAGATGAAGCAGGCCATGCTGCTGAGCCATCCGCAGGGGAACAACAACCTGCAGCGCGCGCAGTCCTTGCTGGAGGCGATCAACGCTGCCGAGAAACCGGACGCCGTGGCGCTGCAACCGCTCGCCCGCCTGCTGGCCGAGCAGTTGCAGGAACGCGTGCGCCTGGAGAACACCGCGGATCGCCTTACGCAGCAGCTCGAACGCACCGGACAGCAGCTCAAGGATGCTCAGAAGCAGAGCGACCAGCTTCAGGAGAAGCTCGACGCATTGACCGAAATCGAACGCACGCTGCCGGCGCGCCCGTCCACGCCGACGCCGTCACCACGGGAAAGGAGAAGCGAAAAATGAGGATGAGCCCTTCCACGACAGGCGCGGCGAAGACGACGCAGGACGGCGCCCACCTGCTGGTCGTCGACGACGATGCCGATCTGCTGCGGCTGCTGTCGATGCGCCTGCGCGCGAGCGGTTATCGCGTCAGCACGGCCGAAAGCGCCGAGGCCGCGCTGGCCTGCCTGGCCGTCGAACGCTTTGGTCTGGTGTTGAGCGACGTGCGCCTGCCCGATCGCGACGGGCTGGTGCTGTTCGAGGAGATCCGCCAGACCTGGCCGGCGCTGCCGGTGATCTTGCTGACCGCCCACGGCACGATCCCGGATGCAGTGGAGGCAACCTCGCGCGGCGTGTTCGGTTATCTGACCAAACCGTTCGACAGCAAGGCCCTGCTCGGCAAGATCGCGCAGGCGCTGCAGATCGGCGGCACGCCCCACGCTTGCGAGGAGGGCACGGCGGCCACGGGCTGGCGCGACGCGATCATCAGCCACAGCAGCCGCATGGCGACGGTGCTGGATGAGGCCCAGCTCGTGGCCGCTTCGGACGCGAGCGTGCTGATACGCGGCGACAGCGGCACCGGCAAGGAGCTGTTGGCGCGCGCGATCCACGACGCCAGCCCGCGCGCGGCCCATCCCTTCATCGCGATCAACTGCGGTGCGATTCCCGAACAATTGCTCGAATCCGAACTCTTCGGCCATGTGAAGGGCGCCTTCACCGGTGCAGCAAGCTCGCACACGGGCCTGTTCCAAGCCGCGAATGGCGGCACGGTGTTCCTCGACGAGATCGGCGACATGCCGCTCGCGTTGCAGGTGAAGCTGCTGCGGGTACTGCAGGAGCGCGCGGTGCGGCCGGTCGGCGCGAGTCGCGCGCAGGATATCGACGTGCGCATCCTGTCGGCGACCCACCGCGACCTCGAAGCGGCGCTGGTCGCCGGCACCTTCCGCGAAGACCTGTTCTATCGCCTGAACGTCGTCAGCCTGAACCTGCCGACGCTGGATGAACGGCGCGAGGACATCCCGCTGCTGGCGAACCACTTCCTGCGGGGTCTCGCGCGAAAGTACCAGAAGCGGTTGCGCGGCTTCGCGCCGGAGGCGCTCGAGGCGCTGACCACCGCGGCGTGGCCGGGCAACATCCGCCAGCTGCAGAACGTCGTGGAACAGGCCTGCGCACTCGCGACGACGCCGTTGATCCCTCTTGCACTGGTCGACCGCGCGCTGCGCGGGCCGAGCCTGGAGGCATTGAGCTACGCCGAAGCGAAAATGCGCTTCGAGCGCAACTACCTGATCCAGCTGCTGAAGCTCACGGATGGCAACGTGTCCGACGCGGCCCGTCTCGCAGACCGCAACCGCACCGAGTTCTATCGCCTGCTGCAGCGGCACTCGCTGACGCCCAGTCTGTTCCGCGGCGACAGCGCCGATGTCGCGCGCGAGCGACAGCATGAATTCAACTGAATCATAGACTTGCGTCATACCGCCGATTAACGTCGGGGAATAACGACACTTTTCGGCGGCGATCGGCATTCCGGACCCCGCGCGGACATGGAACTGCGCCGGCCCCCCCTCCAGCGCCGCGTCCGCAAAGGCCTCGCCGGGAGCTGGCACGCCATCTGCTGTAAGAAGAGCGAAGCGCGTCCCCAACCGCGCGTGCAACTACATGACTCTTCGCAGAAGGAGCTCCGACGTGATCACCCGCAAAAACATCGTTTCCTTACTCACCACCAGCGCAATCGCATTCGGTATCGGCACACCGGCACGGGCGGACAGCCTCGTGGCGGTGGCTCAGGCTACGGCCGCCGTGGCGCGCGACGAACACGATCACAACCTCCAGCGGGAGATCAAGACGGCGATCGGCGCAGACCCCGAGCTGCGCGCCGCGCACATCGCGGTGTCGGCGCATGCGGGGCGCGTGACGCTGGCCGGCGTCGTCGTCAACGAGGAACAGCGCGCCCGCGCCCAGCGTACCGCGCTGAACGTGCGCGGCGTGCGTCTGGTCGAGAACGCGCTGGAACTGGCGGAACGCTGAACCGTCGGCGCGCCGCCGGTGCCGGGGTCCCCCCGCCCGGTCAGACGGTGCCGCCGACGGTCAGCCCGTCGAGGCGCAGCGTGGGCTGGCCGACGCCTACCGGGACGCTCTGGCCGTCCTTGCCGCAGGTGCCGACACCGGGATCGAGCGCCATGTCGTTGCCGATCATCGACACGCGCGTGAGCACATCCGGGCCGTTGCCGATCAGCGTCGCGCCCTTCACCGGGCGGGTGACCTTGCCGTTTTCGATGAGGTAGGCCTCGGCGGTCGAGAACACGAACTTGCCGGAGGTGATGTCGACCTGGCCGCCACCGAAGTTCACGGCGTACAGGCCTTTCTTCACCGACTTGATGATCTCTTCGGGGGCCTTGTCGCCGTTCAACATGTAGGTGTTGGTCATGCGCGGCAGCGGCAGGTGGGCGAAGGATTCGCGCCGGCCGTTGCCGGTGGGCTTCACCCCCATGAGGCGGGCGTTCATCGTGTCCTGCATGTAGCCGGTGAGGATACCGTCCTCGATCAGCACGGTGCGCTCGGTCGGATTGCCCTCGTCGTCGATCGTCAGCGAACCGCGCCGGTCGGGCAGCGTGCCGTCGTCGACGACCGTGACGCCCTTCGCCGCGACCTGCTGGCCCATGCGTCCGGAGAAGGCCGAGCTGCCCTTGCGGTTGAAGTCGCCCTCGAGGCCGTGGCCGATCGCCTCGTGCAGCAGGATGCCGGGCCAACCGGGGCCGAGCACGACGCTCATAGTGCCAGCCGGCGCGGGACCGGCCGCGAGGTTGGTGCGCGCCTGATGCACCGCCGCGCGCGCGTATTCCTGTAGACGATCGTCGTCGAAGTAGCTGTAATCGAAGCGCCCGCCGCCGCCGGCGCTGCCCTGCTCGCGGTGGCCCTTGTCCTCCATGATCACGGTGACCGACACGCGCACCAGCGGACGCACATCGGCCGCCATGTGGCCGTCGCTGCGCGCGACGAGCACGACTTCCCAGGAGCCGGCAATGTGCGCCATGACCTGCGCGACGCGCGGATCTTCGCCGCGCGCGAAGCCTTCGAGGCGCTCGAGGAGCTTCACCTTGGCCGTGTCGTCGAGCGAGGCGAGCGGGTCTTCGCCGCGGTACAGGCGCGACTTTCCGGCATGCGGGGCGATCGCGACGCTGCGCCGGCCGCCGGCCTCGGCGATCGCGCGCGTCGCTTCGGCGGCCGCGGTGAGGGCGGGCAGCGAGATGTCGTCGGAGTAGGCGAAGGCGGTCTTCTCGCCGCTGATCGCGCGCACGCCGACGCCCTGCTCGATGTTGAAGCTGCCCGACTTGACGATGCCTTCCTCGAGGCTCCAGCCTTCCGAGCGGTGGTACTGGAAGTACAGGTCGGCGTAGTCTAGGCGATGGCGCATCAGCTTGCGGAACACCTTCTCGAGTTCCGCCTCGCCGAGTTCGTAGGGGGTAAGGAGGTAGCGGTCGGCGACCTTGAGGGGGTTCTGTGCTCGGCTCATTGTTCGTCCAGGTTGGGGAGGTCCGCTCGGTTCGACACGGACATCGCGAATAAGGTCAAAAAACGGGGGGTACTCAGGCGCTCGCCATGCCGAGGCAGCGGTGGCGCAGCGCCGGCAGGCTCTCGCGCACGGCCGCGATGCGCGCGGGATCGAGATCCGCCCACACGACACCCGGCCCTTCGTCGCGGCATGCGAGGACTTCGCCCCACGGGTCGGCGATCAGCGTGTGGCCCCAGGTGACGCGGCCGCTCGGATGGCGCCCGCCCTGGGCCGGCGCCATCACGTAGCACTGGTTCTCGATCGCGCGGGCGCGCAGCAGCACCTCCCAGTGGTCGCGGCCGGTCGTGAAGGTGAAGGCCGCGGGCAGGATGATGAGGTCGACCGCACCCATCGCACGGAAGAGCTCGGGGAAGCGCAGGTCGTAGCACACCGACAGTCCGACACGGCCGCAGGGGGCGTCGAAGGTCACGACCTCCCTGCCCGCCTCGATCGTCGCGGCCTCGTCGTAGCGCTCGGCGCCCTTCTGAAAGCCGAACAGGTGGATCTTGTCGTAGCGCGCGACGCGCTCGCCACGGTCGTCGAACACCAGCGTGGAATTGCGCACCTTGGCGTCGGCGTCTGCGACCAGCGGAATCGTGCCGCCGACGAGCCACACGCCGTGGCGCGCCGCAGCGTTGCGCATGAAGTCCTGGATCGGACCGCTGCCGTCGGCTTCGCGGATCGCCACCTTCATGGTCTCGTCGGCAGTGATGAGCGGGAAATACTCGGGCAGCGCGACGAGCTTCGCCCCCGCAGCCGCAGCCTCGGCGATCAGCTCGCCGGCGACGCGCAGGTTGTCGCCGACGTCGGGGCCGGAAACGGTCTGGATCGCGGCAATACGCACGGGAGGCACGGGGGCTGCGGACGGGGCGGAACGGTTCAAGCTGCTCACTCCTGCTTCGATGAGTCCGCCGTGGCGGAGTTCGCGGCGGAAAGTTTCTCGACTTTCGGGTCGGCCCAGTTGCCGGTGATCGAATAACTGAACGCGAACATCCTCTCGATCGGATCGCTCAACGCCTTCTGTGCGACGTAGGCGACCACGCCCGCGACCGGATTGATGAGTCCGGCGGCCGCGCCCAGCGCGACCGATTCGGCCAGCGTCGGCTGCACCCTGACGCGCAGGTCCTGCGTCTCGTCCTCGAGGTCTACGGAGCCGCTCATCCGCACCCGTGCCGAGGGGCCGCGGATCTGCAGATCGTCGGTGCGCAACTGCCCCGAAGCCGCCTTGATGCTACCGGAAATGCTGTCGAAGGCGAATCCTTCGCTGAACACGTCGCGGAAGTCGAGCGTGAGGCGCCGCGGCAGGGATTGCAGGCTGAGCACGCCGAGCAGGCGCCCCATGCCGGGGTTGAGCTTGCGGAACTGCCCGTCCTCGGCCTCGACCATCATCGTACCGGTCAGCGAGGGATAGTGGATGCGCGTCGGGGCGCCGCGCCAGGCGATCTTGCCCGCCAGCACCGCCTTGCCGCCACGCACAACCTCGCCATAGCCGAGCCGGCTCGCGAGCTGACCGATGTCGCGCGCCTCGAGGCGGAAGTCGAGGTCCGTCTGCGGCCGCGTGCCGGGGCGCCACAGGCCGGAACCGCCCAGTTTGCCGTCCGGATTCGCAAGGGACACGGAATCGAGGTGCCACATGCCGCCGCGGTTGCGCGCCTGCAGCTCGAGACGGCCGAATTCGATGCCGCGCAGCGAGAAGCGGTCGACGACGACGTCGAGGGCCGGCAGGCGGCGTGGCGGTTCCTCGGCTTCCGCTACGCTCTCGAGCGCGTCGGGAGCGTCCTCGGCCGCATCATGATTCCCGGCCAGGACGAGGCGCTTCAGACGTGCGCGCAAGGTGCCGTCGCCGCCATCCCGCCAGTCGAAGTCCCCCTCGGCCTCACGGCTGTCGATACGCCCCTTCCAGCCGCCGTCGTCGGCACGGGCGGTGATGTGTGCGTCGCCGAGTTCCTGGCCGAAGCCGGTCAGACGCTTCGCCCGCAGGTCCACCCCGGCGACAGCAATCGAGCCCCCCGCCTGCGCGTCCTTGCGCTCGCCCGCAGTGGCCGCATCGAGCACCTTGCGCCAGGCATCGATGTCGAGTTCGTCGAGCTTCGCCGCGATCGCGAAACCCGACTCCCCTGCAGGAATTCCGGCGTGCACGCCGACCCCGCCGCGCGTCGCGCCCCACGCGTCGCCTTCGCGACGGCGCTCCAGCAGCAGATCGCCGCGCCCCTCCAGCGCGACGCTCAGGCTCTCGGATTTGCCGTTCGCCGGGAAGTCCAGCGTCACGCGCAGCGGCCACGCGGCGGTGGCGCTCTTGTTCAGCGGCTCGGGCAAGCTGGATGCGACGCCGGCCAAGGCGGAATCGACCACCACGCGCGTGCCCTGCGAGCGCACGTCGATGTTGGCCTGCCACTCGGTGCCACCGGAGAGGTGATCGAGTCCGGGCCAATCGTGCGCCTCGCGCACGGCCTGGACCTTGAACGCGCCGCGGGCATCGAAGAGCACGCCCCCGTCTTTCGCAGTGTGCGCCGCGAGCTGCAGCGGTTCGCCGTACAGGCGTGCGCGCGCCTCGGGGATTTCCAGAACGTTCTCGGTGAAGCGCACCACCCCTGCCGCCTCGGTCAAGGGCGGCAGACCGTCGACCACGGTAAGGCGATTGGCCGCGAAACGGTATTCGCCCTTTACCGTGCTGGTATCGATGTGACGCAGCGGCAGCACCAGCTTCAGGTCGAGCGCGCCCGTGCCTTCGGCACGCATCGCATCGGTGAATCCGTCGATGCGCCGCGACACCGGGCTCTCGGAGACGAAACGCAGAAAATCGGCCGTCGGCCCGGCCGCACGACCATGAATGCTCATGATCTCGCCGCCCGGCGCGTCGAGGTCGGGCACATCGGCGACGACGTTCGCGAGCGCGACGCCGAAGATGCGCGCACGGTCGGCGGTGATGCGCATGCCCGGCCCGTCGAAACGCACCTCGCCATCGATGTTGGTGATCGACGGCCACCCTTCCGCGTAGTCCAGCCGCGCGCCGAATACGCGCGTGGTCACGAGGAACTCGCCCGATTTGCGGTCGCGGAACGGGAAATCGTCGAGCTTGCCCTTCAGGCGCAGGCGCGCATCCGGCACCCGCCCGCCGACGATGCCGTGCCGCAGCCAGGTCCGCGTCTCGTCATTCACAACGTGCGGCAGGTAACGCCACACCGCGCTGCTCTCGGCACGCGTGAGGCGGGCGTTCAGGTCGATCTCGCCGGCCCCCTCCGCTGCGGGCCAATAGCGCCCGGAAGCCGTGCCGGTCGCATCGGGATTCTCGAAGTTCGCGCTGTCGAGCGCGATCTCGAGCCGCCCGGCGGATTGCGTCCAGCGTCCGTCCGCGCGCAGGCTCGAAAACCCGATGTGCGACTCGGGGAACACCGCCGGCAACTCCAGCGCGGCGTTCTGGCCGGCAATGCGGAAGCGTCCGTTGCGCTCGTCGCCCTCGAGCTCCCCCGACATGCCGGCGAGGCCCGGAAGAGCCCCTTGCGGATTGAGCGCGATGCCGTCGAAACGGGCGTGGATCTTCCACGTCTCGAGCCGCTCGGGCGGTCCGCGCCACTCGAGACGCAGGTCGTCGAGCGTGCCCTGCGGCGCGAACGCACCGAGGCGCTGACGCACGACCTGATCGAACGGCAGGTGCGTCGCCAGATTGCTGAGCACGCGGAAATCGAGGCGCCCGCTGGTGAACTTCCCGCCATCCGGCGTGCCGTCGCCGGTCCCGTGCAGCACCAGGTCCAGATCCGTGGGCGCGATCGCGAGGCCATCGACGGTCGCGAGCTCCAGCCCGCGCGCCGAGAACTCCATGCCATCCGGCGTGCGCCGCCCCGAAAGGCGCCCGCGCACGCCCGCAAGTTCGAGCACCGGCAGGTCGTCGCCGAGGCGCGTATGCACATCGTCGAGCGCGAGATCGACCGCCAGCGCATTGATGCCCCCGTCCCCGAGTCCGACCCACGCGCGCACCCCGCCCTCACCTGCCAGCGCCACCGGGTAATCGATCCACGTGCGCCAGCCGCCCAGGCTCGCGTCGTCCGCCGCGAGATACACCTGCCCCAGCCAGGACGAGGGATCGGCCGGCGTGCGGCTCGCCATGTCGCCGCGCACCTCGACCATCGGCGCGAGCTCGGCCGGCGCGTGCGCCTGCAGCGCGAACTGGTAACGCGGGCCGCTGCGCAGCAGGCGGAACTGCACCCCCGCGAGGTTCAGCTCGGGGGCGCCGCGCAGCGCGTCGGTCCAGCCCAGGCTTGCATCGCGCACGACGATCTCGCGCTGGGCGAACAACCAGTCCGCCAGCGTCCCGCCGGCGGTCTCCTCCGGGTCGATGCGCACGCCGGCGATATAGATCGCGCCATCGACCTCGCGCCGCATGGCGAGCACGGGACCAGTCAGCTCGATACGATGGAAGTGCGGCTCGACGCGCAGCAGCGAAGACCACGACAGGGTCGCGTCGATGCTCTCCAGGCGCAGCGCGGGACGCCCGGCGTTGTCCTTGAGTTCGAATCCGGCGAGGTGCAGGCGCGGCCGCAGACCCGACAGGTCTGCAGCCAGGCCCTCGATCGACACCGGCAGCCCGGCCGCGGCCGAAATCGCACCGGCCACTTCCTCGCGAAACTCGCCCACGCGGGGCACCAGCACCTCGCGCACGAACAAATAACCCGCCCCCGCAATGAACCACGCCACCAGCAGCACGACCGACAGCACGCGCCACAGGCGACCGCGACGCGCGGTCGACACCATGGAACGGACGTCAGGAAGGTGGGCGTGGGGAGCGTTCATCGGCAATAAGGCGGGGGCGGCGCCGCGGTGCGACTGAATGCGGACCGGGTTCGATACAATCCAGTCTGCATCCTGAGCGTCGGCACCAGCTCAAGCGTCCGGGGAACCGCGCATTCTATCAACGATCCTGAGCTCGCCTCCCATGTCCGAATCACTCAAACAGCCCTCCGAAGCAATTTGTTACGCCGCCACGCTGTCGCGCTACCTGCAGCGCATGCTCGACGGCCGCGCCTGGCTCGCCGAACGGCTCGCAGCCGCGCTCGACCGGCCGCTCGACGCCGCGGCGATGCAGGCCTTCATGGCCAACTCCGGACTCGACGAGGCCCGCCTGCGCGGCACGCTGCGCGACCTGCGCACCTGGGTCATGTGCCACCTCATCGTGCGCGACCTCAACGGCATGGCCGACCTCGCCGAAGTCACCGAAACGATGACCGTGCTCGCCGAAGTCACGATCCGCGCCGCCCACGACGTGCTGCGCGAGGCCATGGTGCAACGCTATGGTGCCCCGGTATCGCAGACCGGCTGGGAGCAGGAGCTGCTCGTCGTCGGCATGGGCAAGCTCGGCGGACGCGAACTCAACGTCTCCTCTGACATCGACCTGATCTTCATCTATCCCGAGGACGGTGAAACCGGCGGGGCGAAGATCATCAGCAACTTCGAGTTCTTCGAACGCCTCGGCAAGCAGCTGATCCAGGCGCTGGCCGAGATCACCGAGCACGGCCAGGTCTTCCGCGTCGACATGCGCCTGCGCCCGAACGGCGACTCGGGGCCGCTGGTGTGCTCCTTCGACATGCTGGAGAACTACTTCATCACCCAGGGGCGCGAATGGGAACGCTACGCGTGGATCAAGGCGCGCGTGCTCGCCGGCGAACGCTTCGAGGAACTGCAGCAGATCGCCCGCCCCTTCGTCTTCCGCAAGTACCTCGACTTCGGCGCCATCAACGCGATGCGCGACCTGCACGCGCAGATCCGCCGCGAAGTCGCGCGCCGCGACCGCGCCAACAACATCAAGCTGGGGCCCGGCGGCATCCGCGAGATCGAGTTCATCGCCCAGGTCTTCCAGATCATCCGCGGCGGGCGCGAAACCCAGCTGCAGATCCGTCCGACGCTCAAGGTACTCGCGCGCCTCGGCGAGCGCAGCTTCCTTGCCCCGGAGGCGGTTGCCGAACTCAGCGAGGCCTACGAATTCCTGCGTCGCCTCGAACACCGCCTGCAGTACCTCGACGACGCGCAGACGCACGACCTGCCCGGCAACGACGAGGACCGCGCACGCATCGCACGCGCAATGGGCTTCCCCGACTTCGCCGCCCTGCTAGACGTACTCGACCGCTACCGCGCGATGGTGAGCCGGCACTTCGAGCAGGTCTTCGGCGACCCTGCGGAGGAAGGCCATACGCTCGACAGCATGTGGGCCTCGGCCGGCGACTCCGGCCAGGCCGAAGCCACGCTCGCCAAGCTGGGCTACCGCGACCCGCCCGCCGCGGCGCGCCGCCTCGCCGCGATCCGCACCGGCAACCGCTACCAGCAGTTGCCCAACCACATCCGCAGCCGCCTCGATGCGCTGATCCCGCGCGTCGTCGAAGCCGCCGCCAGCACCTCGGGCGCCGACGAGACGCTCGGACGCTGCCTCGACCTCCTCGAATCGATCAGCCGCCGCGGCGCCTATCTCGCGCTGCTGCAGCAATACCCGCAGGCGCTGCGGCGCGTCGCCGACCTCATGAACGCGTCGCGCTGGGCCGCGCAGTTCCTCATCCGCCACCCCATCCTGCTCGACGAACTGCTCGACGCGCGCGTGCTGCAAACGGCCCCCGACTGGGCGACGCTGCGCCAGCAGATCGCCGAGGCCGTGGACGCCGCCGAACCCGACATGGAGCGGCAGATGGACCTGATGCGCGAACAGCACCATGCGCTCGTGTTCCGGCTGCTGATGCAGGATATCGCCGGCATGCTCACGGTCGAAAAGCTCGCCGACCACCTCTCCGCGCTCGCCGACATGATGCTGGAACTGAGCATCCCGACGATCTGGCGCAAGATCAAGATCCGCCATCGCGACGAACCCAAGTTCGCCGTGATCGCCTACGGCAAGCTCGGCGGCAAGGAACTCGGCTACGCCAGCGACCTCGACCTCGTGTACCTGCACGACGACGACGCGCCCGAAGCGCCCGAGGTCTACGCCCGCCTCGGCCAGCGCCTGAACACCTGGCTATCGAGCCAGACGGCCGCGGGCATCATGTTCGAGACCGACCTGCGCCTGCGCCCCAACGGCGAGTCCGGCATGCTCGTGTGCTCGCTCGACTCCTTCCGCAAGTACCAGCTCGAGTCCGCCTGGGTGTGGGAGCACCAGGCGCTCACGCGCGCGCGCTTCGCGGCGGGCGACCCGGTGCTCGGCGAAGCCTTCGAGCGCATCCGCTGCGAAGTCCTGCGCCAACCGCGCGACCTCGACAAGCTGCACGCCGACGTGCTCGAGATGCGCCACAAGATGCGCGATGCGCACTCGGGCAAGAGCGAACTCTTCGATCTCAAGCACGATCTTGGCGGCCTCATCGACGTCGAATTCCTCGTCCAGTACCTCGTGCTCGGTCATGCCCACCAGTATCCGGAACTCACCGGCAACCTTGGCAACATCGCCCTGCTGCGCATCGCCGGCGATCTCAACCTGATCCCGGCCGGCCTCGCAGGCCGCTGCGGCGACAGCTATCGCATGTTCCGCCACCTGCAGCACCGCCAGCGCCTCAACGACCTGCCCTCCCGCGTCCAGCCGCTGGAAGTCGCGTTCGCGCGCGAATCGGTGCGCCGGTTGTGGCAGCTGGTGTTCGGCGAGGACTGAAGCGCATCGCAGCAGGGCGACGCCGCAATGCCGGCTGAAATATTTCAGTTCGCCTTTGCGCGCATGACGCGAACCGGGCGCGCGACTAGAATCGGACTCCTCGCAACGGGTGAACGAGCCACATGAGCCAGGAAATCGAACTCAAACTCGCGCTGCCGCCCCAGGCCATCGCGGCGCTGCGGCGCCACCCGCTGGTGGCCGGCGCAGCCCGTCAGGGCAGCGCGAAAACGCTCGACAACACCTACTTCGACACGTCGGACCTGCGGCTCAAGGCCCGCCGCATCGCCCTGCGCACCCGCCGGCACGGGCGCGTCGAACTGCAGACCGTGAAGTGCGCGGCCGAATCCACGGCCGGCCTCACCAGCCGACCCGAGTGGGAACAGCCTTTTTCCGGCAGCTTCGACTTCAGCGCGGTCGATGCCCCCAAGGTGCGCAAGCTCCTCACCCGCCATGCATCCGCGCTCGTCCCCGTCTTCTCGACCCGCTTCCGGCGCGAAACGCGCCTGTATGCGCCCGACGACAAGGTACGCATCCTGATGATGATCGACACGGGGGAGGTCGTCGCCGGCGACCGGCGCGCACCGATCAGCGAACTCGAGCTCGAACTCGTCGCCGGCGAGCCGCTCGACCTGCTCCTGCTCGCCTGTCGCCTCGCCGCCGACAACCCGCTGATGCCCAGCGACATCAGCAAGGCCGAACGCGGCTACGCGCTCCACCTCGACACACGGCTCGAACCCGCGCGCGCCGAGCCGTCGGCCATCGGCACCGGCGATTCCCCGCTCGCGGCCTTCCGCACCCTCGCCTATTCCTGCCTGCGCCAGTGGCAGGCCAACGCCGTCGGCGCGACCGAGGACCGGGCGCCCGAATTCATTCACCAGCTGCGCGTCGCCTTGCGGCGCCTGCGCACCCTGCTGAGCCTCTTCGCCCCGATCCTGCCACCCGAATTCGTTGAACACTGGCGCGCACGCCTCGGCGAGAACGCGCGCACCTTCGCCGAAGCGCGCGACCTCGACGTCCTGTACGAAGAGATCCTCGCACCGGTGGCGACCGACGAAGCCGGGCACAGCGGCAGCGAGGCCGATTCCGTCATCGCGCTGGCCGAACGTATACGCGGCGAACGCGAGCGCGCGCGCAGCGAATCCGTGCATGCCCTCGACCCCGCCGCCCAGGGCCGCCTCATGATCGGCCTGAGCGCGGCGCTGCACGCCCTGCCGGACGACGGCGCCCCGGACGATCACGCCCTCGCCGACTTCGCGGTCCGCCAGCTCGAGCGCCTGCGCAAGAAGGTCCGACGCCGCCATGCCGCCGCGGCCGACCGCAGCCGCACCCACCTGCACGCGCTGCGCATCGCCCTCAAGCGCCTGCGCTACGCGCTCGAGTTCTTCGCCCCGCTGTTGCCGGCGAAGCCCACCCGCCGCTACGTCGCGACCATCGTCCGCGCCCAGAACGCCCTGGGTTTCGTGCACGACGTCGATGTCGCGCGCATGCGCCTCGCGCACTACGCCGGCGAAGACGCGCAACTGCGCGCCGCGGCGGCCTTCGTGTGCGGCTGGCACGGGCCCGGCTACGCCCGCCTCGGCCGCCGCGCGCTGCGCGACGTCACGCGCCTGCTGCGCGAAGACGCCCCGTGGGCCGCGGCGCGCGGCTGAGCCGTCATCGCGCGGCAACACTCGCCCCATAGGCTATCGCCCCTTTGGACACGGAGGACACGATGGACCTGTTGCTGTGGCGCCATGCCGAAGCGGTCGACGGCAGTCCCGACCACACGCGCGAACTCACCGAGCGCGGCCGGCGCCAGGCGCAGCGCATGGCCGCCTGGCTGGCAGAGCGCCGCCCCAAGCGCCTGCGCGTGCTCGTCAGCCCGACCGTGCGCACCCGCCAGACCGCAAGCGCCTTCGCCGACCGCTTCGAGATCGTCCCCTCGCTGGGGCCCGAAGGCAGCGTCGCCGACCTGCTCGCCGCCACCGGCTGGCCCGACTCCGCCGGACCCTGCCTCGTCGTCGGCCATCAACCCGTGCTCGGCCGCATGGCCGCCCTGCTGCTCGCGGGCGTGGAAGCCGACTGGACGATCAAGAAGGGCGCCCTGTGGTGGTTCAGCAACCGCGTGCGCGAGGGCGAAACCCAGACCGTGCTGCGTGCCGTCGTCCCCCCCGACCTCGCCTGAGGCCGGCCGCATCGTGGCCACATCACGGCCCGGTTGCGGCCGCCGCGGCGCCCCTTTGCGCAGCGCAAAAAATGTCCGCGAATCGACATCGCTGACGCGGCGCTTGCCGTAAGATTCGCCCTGCGACAAGGGCGCCGTTCGCCCGCCCGCGTTTTCCGCTCAACTCGTCCGGGCATGCCACAGATGAATACTACCGTCACCAACGGCACCAAGCGCGTCATCGACGGCGTGGAACGCGTGTTCTACGACGGCTACTGGATCAAGGCCTACGAACCGCCGGTCGACTCGCTGCGCATGAAACGGCAGCTGATCGAGGGGCTCACGCGACGCCTGTTCAACCATGTCGAACACGGCATCAACATCCCCGGCAAACGTCTCGCCGAAATCCGCGGATCCTACGACACCGAGCAGGACCCCGACCGCAAGCGCGTGAAGGGCGCAATGCTCGCCGGCGCGCTGTTCAACCGCGCCACCGACATCTTCACCAAGCTGATGGAGATGCAGGAACTCGGCATCGAGATCCAGACCGACAACGCGCTGATGCGCGAATGCGGCTTCTGCCTGCAGGAAGCGCTCAACCTCGGCAAGCTCGTACGCCACCGCAGCGGAGAGGAAGGCATCGACGAGCTGTGGGGCGAACCCTTCCGTGCGTTCTCGATCCCCATCGAAGCCTTCTACGACAGCCGCTATATCAAGATCTCGCAGACCCTGCGCGACATCGATCGCATCGGCGGCGTGATGGTCGAGACCTTCGCCGGCTCGCGCTTCTTCGAAGGCATCGAGGACCCGACCCTGCGCTTCACCGACGCGGCCAAGGTCAAGTGCGAGACGCTGCGCACCGACCCGGCGATCTTCGATGTGTGGTCCGACTTCGCCGTTGCGGCGGAAAGGCTCGCCAGCGTCACGCCGCGCCTGGCCGGCGCGACCACGCCGGAAGACCTGCAACTCGCCGTCGACGGCATGAACCTGATCGTGCAGGGGCGCGACCTCGTGAGCTACATCACCCGCGCCCGCGTGCCCATGCCCAAGAGCACGCGCGAATACGTCGAACGCTGCGAACACTGGCGCAGCGGCCTCTGTCTGCGCCTGCACCCCTCGCCGGTCGCCCCCTGAGCGCATCCGGCACAACCGCCCCCCACAACGCCCCGCACGGCGGCAAGGATCGACACGCAATGAAAAAGACCGACCTCGAGAAACTCAACGGCCTCAAGATCAACAGCCGCATGAAGAATACCGACACCCCCGACCGCTTCGCGAAGGCCTCGGGCGGGGCCAATGCCGCATCCGGCGTCAATTCCCTCGTCGCCAAGCTCCTGAAGAAGGGCGGCCTCGACCAGAAGGGCCAGGACGAAAAGGGCAACGCGTAAACGGCGACGCCCGGACGGCGATCGTCGCCGTCCGGGCGTCCGCAAACTGCCGCCGGGCGCCGGCTCAGACGATCACGCCGCCGCCCAGGCACACCTTCGATTCGTACACCACCACACTCTGCCCCGGCGTCAGCGCCCACTGCGGCTGGGCGAACACGATCTCGGCACGGCGGTCGCCCGGCGCGGCACTCAGTGCGTCCCTCAGCGCATCAATTTCGCACGGCATGTCCGGGGTGCGGTAGCGCGGCTTGGCCGTATACACCCAGTGGGTGTGCGGATCGCGCCCCGAAATCCAGTTGAGTTCCGTCGCCGTCAGGCTGCTCTTCAGCAGCGCCGGATGCTCGTGTCCCTGCACGACGTAGAGCACGTTCGCCTTCACGTCCTTCGCGGCGACATACCACGCGTCGTGCTCGCCCGCCTCGTCCTGCTTGCCCTTGATGCCGCCGATGTGCAGGCCCTTCCTCTGGCCGATGGTGTGGTACATCAGCCCCTGATGCTCGCCGAGCACGCGCCCGTCGTCGAGGTTGCGGATCTCGCCCGGCTTCGTCGGCAGATAGCGCATCAGGAACTCGCGGAACGGCCGCTCGCCGATGAAGCAGATGCCCGTCGAATCCTTCTTCTCGGCGACATGCAGGCCGGCATCGGCCGCGATCCTGCGCACCTCGCGCTTGTACAGGCTGCCCAGCGGAAACAGCGTCTTCGCGAGCTGCGCCTGCGTCAGGCGGTAGAGGAAGTAGCTCTGGTCCTTGGTGCCGTCCTCGGCCTTCAGCAGCTGGTATTCGGCGCGCCCGTCATTGACCCACTCGCGCACGCCCGCGTAGTGCCCGGTCGCGATCTTGTCCGCCCCAAGCTGCATCGCATGATCGAGGAAGCAGCGGAACTTGATCTCCGAGTTGCACAGGATGTCCGGGTTCGGCGTGCGCCCCGCCTCGTATTCGCGCAGGAAATCGGCGAACACGCGGTCCTTGTACTCGGCCGAGAAATTCACGACCTCGAGATCGATGCCGATCACGTCGCACACCGACGCGACGTCGACGAGATCCTGACGCGTCGAGCAGTACTCGTCGTCGTCATCGTCTTCCCAGTTCTTCATGAACAGGCCGGTCACCTGATAGCCCTGCTGTTTCAGCAGCAGCGCGGTCACCGAGGAATCGACGCCGCCGGACATGCCGACAACCACCTTCATCCCGTTCGGGTCCTTCTTACTGGACATTCGGTCCTTCTCCATTCAGCCATTCCGCCAGCGGCAGCACCACCGCAGGTTCGCCATGATCCACGAACCAGCTGTCGACCGCAAAGCGCGCGCCGGGATTGTGCCCCGGCACCTCATCCGACTCCAGCTCCGGACGTGCGACGAGGGCCGGCCCGATGTCGGCCAGCACTTCGCCGCAGTCGCACATCGCCAGCATGGGTGCGATGTAGTCAGGGACCGGCGCGGACGCATCCGGCACGGCCGGCCGCGGCCCCGCAGCATCCGTTTCCTCGATCACCGCGGAAAAGTGCTGCAGCACCAGATAAGGCGCCCGCCGCTCAACCGCCAGCACACGATGAAAGCGCAGCCAGCCGCGCGCGGCCATCAGCTCGAGAAAATGCGTCGTCGTGGTCGAGTGGTCGATGCAGTCCATGCGCCCCGCGACCTCATCGTCGCGGTAATTGCCGCCGCGATCCGCCGCGATCGGGGTCTGCCCGGCGGAGAGGCGCTGCATCATGCCCACCGCCCGGGCAATGGCGGCGCGCTCCGAGTCTGCATCCGCGGCCTGCGCCAGCACGTCCGCGACATCGGCGAGCCCGTCCTCGGCCAGCACCACCTCGACCCGGCTCGCGCAACCGTAGTCGAAGCACACCTCGACCGCGTCCGCCCCCTGCGCCAACGGCAACCCGGCGAGCAAGCAGGTGGACACGCAGGTGAGCAGCGCGACACGCATCGCGTCGGCACTCAGCCTGGATAATGCCGAATCAGGTCGAGCGCGTAGCGGCGTCCCGCAATCCAGTCATCGACGCACTGCAGCACCAGCGGATTGCGATGCCGCGCGCGGCACTCCAGCAGTTCGTCGCGCGTCAGCCACAACGCCCGCACGATGCCGGCATCGAGCTCGCGCCCTGTCTCCTCCGCACCGGCCGTGCCGCCGAAGGTGAAACGCAGATAGGTGATTTCACCCTGAGGCACGGGCCACTGATAGATCCCGACCACATACTCGGGCACGAAGCGGTGCGCCGTTTCCTCCAGCGTCTCGCGCGCCGCCGCCTCCACCAGCGACTCACCCGCCTCGAGGTGGCCGGCCGGCTGATTGAAACGCAGTCCGTCGGCCGTCTCTTCCTCGACCACCAGGAAACGTCCGTCGCGTTCGATCACCGATGCCACCGTGACATTCGGCTTCCACACTCTGTCCATCGCGGCCATCGCAGGCAAAAGCGCGATTTTAACGCGCCACGCACGCCACGACGCGCGAAAGTGCAAGCGGAAGCATCCTGCGCGACGCGCACAAGAGCCTGACAGGCATTATCATTCAAGGCTCTCCACGTCAAACCAAGAAAAAGATCGTGCGGAGGAGACCCCTCGCCCGAACAAGACCAACTCATAACGATCATGACTCCCTCACTCGCTGGCATTCCCGTCGATTTCATCCTGTTCGCGTTCACGCTGCTCGGCGTCGCGCTGTTCCACCACTACACCCTGTACGTCGCGCTGACCGGCTTCACCGTCATCAGCCTGTACAAGATCGTGTTCACCGGTTTCGCCGCGGGTGCCGGGGTCGCCGGTTGGTTCGCCCACCTCGGCCACGAATGGGTCACCTTCGCCAACCTGTTCTGCCTGCTGATGGGCTTCGCAATCCTCGCGCGACACTTCGAGAAGAGCCACGTACCGGTGATCCTGCCCAAGTTCCTGCCGCACGACTGGAAAGGCCCGTTCGCCCTGCTGGTGATGATCTTCTTCATCTCGGCGATCCTCGACAACATCGCCGCGGCGCTCATCGGCGGCGCGATGGCACACCAGCTCTTCCGCGCCAAGGTGCATATCGGCTACCTCGCGGCCATCGTCGCCGCGTCCAACGCCGGCGGCGCCGGCTCCGTCGTCGGTGACACCACGACGACGATGATGTGGATCGCCGGCATCTCGCCGCTCGCCGTGCTCGAAGCCGCCCTCGGCGCCGCCGTCGCGCTGTGCATCTTCGGCACCATCGCCGCCAAGCAGCAGCACGCCTGGTCGCCGATCAACAGGCACGCGCACGAGCACACCCGCATCGACTGGGGCCGCATTACCATCGTCGCGCTGATGCTCGGCCTCGCGATCGGCACCAACGTCACCGTGAACATCGCCGCGCCCAGCATCGCCAGCAGCTTCCCCTTCATCGGCGTCGCCGTGTGGGTCGCGATCCTGATCACCGCGAAGCTGCGCCGCCACGACTGGGAGATCCTGCCGGAGACCGCCAAGGGCTCGATCTTCCTGCTCGCACTGGTGGGCTGCGCATCGATGATGCCGGTGAACGAGCTGCCGCCCGCCTCGTGGATGAGCGCCTTCGCCCTGGGCTTCGTCTCCGCCGTGTTCGACAACATCCCGCTCACCGCGCTCGCGATCCGCCAGGGCGGCTACGACTGGGGCTTCCTCGCCTATGCCGTCGGCTTCGGCGGTTCGATGCTGTGGTTCGGCTCCTCGGCCGGCGTCGCCCTGTCCAACATGTATCCGGAAGCCCGTTCGGCCGTCCTGTGGCTGCGCAAGGGCTGGCACATTCCGGTCGCCTATGTCGCCGGCTTCATCGCGATGATGATCTTCATCGGCTGGCACCCGCAGTAAGCCGCAAGCGCCCTGCATCCCGGCAAACCCGCCGGGATTGCGCTAAAATCGCGAATTCGTTCCGCCCTCCGGGGCGGATCCCCCTCTGAACACAATTCCGCTGGAGAATCCCACCATGTCCATGGCTGACCGCGACGGTTTCATCTGGCAGGACGGAAAACTCGTGCCGTGGCGCGAGGCGACGACGCACGTCCTGACCCACTCCCTGCACTACGGCCTGTCCGTATTCGAGGGCGTGCGCGCGTACAAGACCGCCAAGGGCACCGCGATTTTCCGCCTCCCCGAGCACACCCAGCGCCTGATCAACTCCGGCAAGATCTACATGATGGACATTCCTTTCTCCAAGGAAGAACTCATGGAAGCCCAGCTGGAAGTCGTGCGCGCGAACAAGCTCGAATCCTGCTACCTGCGCCCGATCGCCTTCTACGGCTCGGAAAAGATGGGCATCTCGACCCGCGGCGCGCGCGTGCACGTCGCCATCGCCGCCTGGCCGTGGGGCGCCTACCTCGGCGAGGAAGGCCTCGAGAAGGGCATCCGCGTGAAGACCTCGTCCTTCGCGCGCCAGCACGTCAACGTCACCATGGCGCGCGCCAAGCTCGCCAGCACCTACGCCAACTCCATCCTCGCGAACCTCGAAGTCACGCAGGACGGCTATGACGAGGCGCTGCTCCTCGACACCCAGGGTTTCGTCGCCGAAGGCGCGGGCGAAAACCTCTTCGTCATCAAGGACGGCGTGGTCTATGAGCCCGAAATCGCCTCCGCGCTGACCGGCATCACCCGCGACTCGGTGATCAACATCGTGCGCGAACTGGGCTTGCGCTTCGAATCCCGCCGCATGACCCGCGACGACATCTACATCGCCGACGAAGCCTTCTTCACGGGTACCGCAGCCGAAGTCACCCCGATCCGCGAGCTCGACAACCGCAGCATCGGCGCCGGCAAGCGCGGCCCGATCACCGAGAAGATCCAGGCGCGCTTCTTCGACATCGTCAACGGTCGCGCCCCCGAATTCGAGCGCTGGCTCTCTTTCATCTGAGGATTCCTCCGCCATGGCCGAAAACCAGGACAAGAACCAAACCATCGCCGTCACCGCGCACGACCTGCCGCTGCACTGCCCGCGCCCCGATGCGCCGCTGTGGGCGCGCCACCCGCGCGTGTTCCTCGACGTGCTGGCCGAAGGCGAAGCCGTCTGCCCGTACTGCAGCGCCAAGTACGTGTTCACCGGCGAGCACCCGAAGGGTCACCACTGACCGAACGGAACGCACGAACCGACAATGGGGGCAGCAATGCCCCCATCGCATTTCCGGACCAGTCTTTCGCTCACGTCTACAGTCCCCAGCCCAAATGACCAACCCCGTCTTCACCACCGCCCTGGAGGCCGAGGCCGCCTTCTACGATGCGCTCGCGCGCTCCGACATGGACGCAATGATGCAGGTGTGGTCCGAACATGACGAGGTTGTGTGCATCCACCCGGACGGCGCCCGCCTCGTCGGCTTGCGCGCCGTACACGAATCCTGGCGCCAGCTGTTTTCCGGCGGCACCCGCCTCAAGGTCAGTGTTTCCCAGCGGGTCACCGCGGGCAACTCCCTGCTCGCGACGCACAACGTCATCGAACACTTTGCCCTCCCGGGCGACGACCGCGTCCCCCAGCCGATGATCGCGACCAACGTCTACGCGAGCGGCCCGCACGGATGGAAGATGATCATGCACCACGCCTCGCCGGCCCCCGAAATGCACCACGCCGGCATGCACGACGGCCCGCGCATCGTCCACTGACACTGCGGATGCGGCGCCGCAACATGCCCTTATGCTTTTTCCGGCGCCCCGCCGCACCTGATTCACGCATCTGCGCTATCCTGCGCACCTCGGCGGACCCGACGCACACGAGCGTCCGGCCCGGTCCTGAACCCGACCTCTGCACAAGAACACGCCGAACATGACTTCGACCTCCTACACCGTCCCGGCAGCTGAAATCTTCAAGGCCTACGACATCCGCGGCATCGTGGACAGCACCCTTACCGCCGACGCGGTACGCGCCATCGGCCACGCCCTCGGCTCCGAAGCCGTGGCGCGCGGCCAGCGCGCGATCGCCGTCGGCCGCGACGGACGCCTCTCCGGCCCCGAGCTCGCCGGCGCACTGTCCGACGGCATCCGCGCCGCGGGCGTAGACGTCGTCGACATCGGCTGCGTACCCACCCCGCTCACCTACTTCGCCGCCTACCAGCTCGGCACCGACTCCTGCGTCAGCGTCACCGGTAGCCACAATCCGCCCGACTACAACGGCCTGAAGATGGTGCTGGGTGGTCAGACGCTGTACGGCCCCCTGATCCAGGACCTGCGCCGCCGCATCGCCGACAACGACCTCGCACACGGCGCCGGCCAGCTGCGCCAGGAGAACGTCGTCGACGCCTACCTCGAACGCATCGTCTCCGACGTCAAGCTCGCCCGCCCGATGAAGATCGTCATCGACTGCGGCAACGGCGTCGCCGGCGCTATCGCGCCCGAACTCTTCCGCCGCCTCGGCTGCGAAACCGTCGAACTCTTCTGCGAGGTCGACGGCACCTTCCCGAACCACCACCCCGACCCGTCCAAGCCCGAGAACCTGCAGGACGTGATCCGTGCCCTGAAGGAAACCGACGCCGAACTGGGCCTCGCCTTCGACGGCGACGGCGACCGCCTCGGCGTCGTCACCAAGGACGGCCAAATCATCTACCCGGACCGCCAGTTGATGCTGTTCGCGGCCGATGTGCTGTCGCGCGTGCCGGGCGGCGAGATCATCTACGACGTCAAATGCACCCGCAACCTCGCCGGCTGGGTGCGCCAGCACGGCGGCAAGCCGACGATGTGGCAGACCGGCCACGCCCTCGTGAAAGCCAAGCTCAAGGAAACCGGCGCTCCGCTCGCCGGCGAGATGAGCGGCCACGTGTTCTTCAAGGAACGCTGGTTCGGCTTCGACGACGGCCTCTACGCCGGCGCCCGGCTGCTGGAGATCCTGTCGCGCCACGCCGACCCCAGCGCCGTACTGAAGGGCCTCCCCGATGCCGTCAGCACGCCCGAGCTCAATATCAAGATGGCTGAGGGCGAACCCTTCGAACTCGTGCGCCGCCTCAAGGAAGCCGCCCGCTTCGACGGCGCCACCGAAATCATCACCCTCGACGGCGTGCGCGTCGAATACGCCGACGGCTTCGGACTCGCACGTCCGTCGAACACGACGCCAGTCGTCGTGCTACGATTCGAAGCTGACAACGAGGCAGCGATCGCCCGCATCCAGCACGCCTTCCGCAGCGCGATCGATCAGATCTGGCCCGGCCTCAAGCTGCCGTTCTAAGAACATCCGATAACAACAATAACAACAAACACAAGGCCCCGATCACCGGCAACCACCGGGGATCGGGGCCTTTTCCTTTCCGCAGTAAAGAAGTACAAAAGCCCCGCCGGCCAAAGACCGACGGGGCTTTTTCAAGGCTTTGCGAGGAACCGGGCGCTTACAGCTTGCCGGCCACCCAATCCGCGACCCCCGCCAGCGCTGCCGGCAGCTTCGACGGCTCGGTGCCGCCCGCCTGCGCCATATCGGGTCGCCCGCCACCCTTGCCGCCGACCTGCAGTGCGACGAAGTTCACCAGCTCCCCGGCCTTCACCCTGCCCGTCTGGTCCGCCGTCACGCCCGCAATCAGGCTCACCTTGCCGTCGGCCGCAGACGCCAGCACGATCGCCGCCGACTTCAGCTTGTCCTTCAGCTTGTCCATCGTCTCGCGCAGGGTCGGCACGTCGGCACCGTCCAGCATCGCCGCCAGCACCTTGATGCCCTTCACGTCGGTCGCCTGGGCCACCAGATCGTCGCCTTGGCTGGCCGCCAGCTTCGACTTCAGCCGCGCAAGCTCCTTCTCCAGCGCACGCACATTGTCCAGCACCGCCGCGACGCGCTCGGCGACCTCGTCCGGCTGCGCCTTCAACAACGCCGCCACGCCCTGCACGCGACGCTCCTGCTCCTGCACGTAGTGCAGCGCCAGCTCGCCCGTCACCGCCTCGACGCGGCGCACGCCGGCCGCGACACCGCCTTCCGACAGGATCTTGAACAGGCCGATGTCGCCCGTGCGCGCGACGTGCGTGCCGCCGCACAACTCCCGCGTCGAACCGATCGACATCACCCGCACCTCGTCGCCGTACTTCTCGCCGAAGAGCATCATCGCGCCCGTCTTCTGCGCATCCTCGATCGGCATCACGCGTGCGTCGGTCGCCGCATTGGCGAGGATCTCGGCATTGACGAGCTCCTCCACCTCGCGGACCTCCTCCGGCGTCATCGGTGCAGTGTGCGCAAAGTCGAAGCGCGTCTTGTCCGGATCGACCTGCGACCCTTTCTGCTGCACGTGCGCACCCAACACCTCGCGCAGCGCCTTGTGCATCAGGTGCGTGACCGAGTGATTGCGCTGCGTGCGCGCACGCGCCGCCGCATCGACCTTCGCCGCCACACCCTGCCCGACCGACAGCCGGCCCGTCTTCAGCACGCCATGATGGCCGAACACCGTGGCCTGGATCTTCTGCGTGTCCTCGACCGCAAAGATGCCGACCGCGCCGCGCAGCTCGCCGCGGTCGCCGACCTGGCCGCCCGATTCGGCATAGAACGGCGTGTTGTCCAGAACCACGACGCCCATGTCGCCCTCGACCAGCTCATTCACCGGCGCGCCATCCTTGTACAGCGCCAGCACGTTGCCGCGCTCCTCCAGCCGCTCGTAACCGTGGAAGGTCGTCGCCGGACCGTCGTAGTCGAGGTTCGCCGCCATCTTGAACTTGCCGGCCGCACGCGCCTGCTCCTTCTGGCGCGTCATCGCCGCGTCGAAGGCCACCGCATCGACGGTCACGTCGCGCTCGCGGCACACGTCCGCGGTCAGGTCGAGCGGGAAACCGTAGGTGTCGTGCAGCTTGAACGCCGTCTCGCCGTTGAACACCTTCACGTCGGCCGCAGCCATCGCCGCCAGTTCCGCCTCGAGGATGGTCATGCCATTCTCGATCGTCGCGAAGAAGCGGTCCTCCTCCTGCTTGAGTATCTCGGCGACGCGTCCCTGCGCGGTCTTCAGATCAGGATAGGCTTCGCCCATCTCGACGACCAGATCCGCGACGAGGCGATGGAAGAACGCCGCCCGCGCGCCCAGCTTGTAGCCGTGACGGATCGCGCGGCGGATGATCCGGCGCAGCACGTAGCCGCGCCCCTCGTTGCCGGGAATCACGCCATCGGCGATGAGGAAGGAGCAGGCGCGGATATGGTCGGCCAGCACCTTCAGGCTCGGGCTGTCGAGGTCTGCAACTTTCGTCTCGCGCGCCGCAGCCTTGATCAGGGTCTGGAACAGGTCGATCTCGTAGTTGCTATGCACATGCTGCAGCACCGCCGAGACGCGCTCGAGCCCCATGCCGGTGTCAACGCTGGGCTTGGGCAGCGGATGCATCACGCCCGCCTCGTCGCGGTTGAACTGCATGAACACGTTGTTCCAGATCTCGATGTAGCGGTCGCCGTCCTCCTCGGGCGATCCCGGGGGCCCGCCCCAGATCTCGGGGCCGTGGTCGTAGAAGATCTCTGTACACGGACCGCAGGGACCGGTGTCGCCCATCATCCAGAAGTTGTCCGACGCGTAGCGCGCGCCCTTGTTGTCGCCGATGCGGATCACGCGCTCGGCCGGCACGCCCACTTCCTTGGTCCAGATGTCGTAGGCCTCGTCATCCTCGGCGTACACCGTGACCCACAACTTGTCCTTCGGCAGCTTGAATTCCCCGGTCAGCAGCTCCCACGCATAAGCGATCGCATCGCGCTTGAAGTAATCGCCGAAGCTGAAGTTGCCCAGCATCTCGAAGAAGGTGTGATGCCGCGCCGTGTAGCCGACGTTCTCGAGGTCGTTGTGCTTGCCGCCGGCGCGCACGCATTTCTGCGAGGTCGTCGCGCGCGAGTACGGACGCTTGTCGAAGCCCAGGAACACGTCCTTGAACTGATTCATCCCCGCGTTCGTGAACAGCAGG
This sequence comes from Azoarcus sp. CIB, assembly GCF_001190925.1. NCBI lineage: Bacteria > Pseudomonadati > Pseudomonadota > Betaproteobacteria > Rhodocyclales > Zoogloeaceae > Azoarcus > Azoarcus sp. CIB. Next base: position 1,007,865 of record NZ_CP011072.1, on the reverse strand, counting down.
GTGGGATCCTCGTGCGGCACCAGCGAACTGGAGGCAACGATCTGGTGGCCTTTCGACTCGAAGAACTTGAGGAATTTCTCGCGGATTTCGGCGCTTTTCATGGCTGGCATTCGGTTGTGCGGCCCGCATCGGCGCCGCGTCGTTCGGAAGCGACGATTCTAACCGATGCCCGCCCGGTAAGCCGATGAAACGGGCACAGGCGACGCCCAGCCCCATGCGCAGCGCAGCCATCGCCTATAATTTCGGCCTTTCCAGCTCAAAATAACGGATCAACCCCATGGGACATCGACTTTCGAAGATTTACACCCGCACCGGCGACGCCGGCACCACCGGTTTGGGAGACGGCAAGCGCGTGTCGAAAAACAGCCTGCGCATCCATGCCCTCGGGGAAGTCGATGAACTCAATGCCGCCATCGGCGTGCTGCTGTGCGAGGAACTGCCCGAGGACGTGCGCTCGCTGCTGACCGACGCGCAGCATGACCTCTTCGACCTCGGCGGCGAAGTGTGCATCCCGGGCATGAGCATGATCACGACGAAGCAGGTCGAGAAGCTCGAACAGGAACTGGACCGCTTCAACGAACCGCTGGAGCCGCTCAAGGACTTCATCCTGCCCGGCGGCGCCCGCCCCGCCGCGCTCGCGCATCACGCACGCACGGTTTGCCGGCGTGCCGAACGCTCGCTGGTCGCACTGGCGCTGGAGGAGGCGGTGAACGACGGTCCGCGCCAGTACCTCAACCGTCTCTCGGACCTGCTGTTCGTGCTCGGCCGCGTGCTCAACCGCGCCGGCGGCCGCGGCGACGTGCTGTGGCAGAAGCGCAAGAACGCCTGACCCGGACAGGCCGGCAGGAGCGACGGAAACATTTATCCGCGCCGGAACACTCCGGCGCGGAAACCCGCCTTATTCCAGATCGGCGCCGTGGCTCACGCGCCGCTGGCGCACCGCCTCGGCAAGGATCTCGAGAACGGCCACGCTGTCCTCCCAGCCGATGCACGCATCGGTGATGCTCTTGCCGTACTCGAGCTCCTTGCCCGGCACCAGATCCTGGCGCCCGTCCTTCAGGTGCGACTCCACCATGACGCCAATGATGCGATCCTCGCCTGCCGCCATCTGTGCACCGACATCGCGTGCGACGTCGATCTGCAGCCGGTGCTGCTTGCGGCTGTTGGCATGCGAGAAGTCGATCATGACCTTGCCCGGCACCCCTGACGCCGCCAGTTCCTTGCACGCCGCGTCGACACTCGCCGCATCGTAGTTCGGCGCCTTGCCGCCGCGCAGGATCAGATGGCAGTCCTCGTTGCCCATCGTGGAGACGATCGCCGAATGCCCGGCCTTGGTCACCGACAGGAAATGGTGCGGCGACTGCGCGGCCTTGATCGCATCGACGGCAATCTTCACGTTGCCGTCGGTACCGTTCTTGAACCCGACCGGGCACGACAGCCCCGACGCGAGCTCGCGGTGCACCTGGCTCTCGGTCGTGCGCGCACCGATCGCCCCCCACGAGATCAGGTCGCCGATGTACTGGGGCGTGATCATGTCGAGGAACTCGGTCCCGGCCGGAAGACCCATCTCGTTGATTTCCCACAGCAACTTGCGTGCAATGCGCACGCCTTCGTTGATGCGGAAGCTGTTGTCCAGATACGGGTCGTTGATCAGCCCCTTCCAGCCGACCGTGGTGCGCGGCTTCTCGAAATACACGCGCATCACGACGAGGAGTTCGTCCTTGAAGCGGGCCGCCTCGGCCTTCAGCTTGCGCCCGTATTCGAGCGCCGCGTCGAGATCATGGATCGAACACGGTCCGATCACGACCAGCAAGCGATCGTCAGCGCCGTACAGGATGCGATGGATCGCCTGACGCGCCTCGTACGCCACTTCCGCCGACTTCGGGGTCGCCGGAAACTCGCGCAGCACGTGCGCGGGCGGCACCAGCTCCTTGATTTCCTTGATGCGGACGTCGTCGATGTGGATCTTGACTGAAGCGGACATGGCGAAAACTCTGCAGAGTGGCGTTGGCAAGCGTTCGATTCTAGCCGAAGATTGGCGTCCGCCGTGCCTCCGGGCCACGTGACACGGCTCGACCGCGGGCGACGGAGCCGCGGCGGAATAAACCCCGCGGCAGACCTGTTCATGCATTACCAGCCGCCATCGAGGAGCCCGATCATGAACACGCGCCGCCTGTCCGGCGACATCTCCGACGACGGCGTCAACGACGCGCGGCACACCACCCGCCCCTGACCGCTGCCTCGCATGTTCTCCGACGACGCCCTTCTCGCCGAGATTCCGCGCCTGCGCCGCTATGCGCGCGGCCTGACGGGCGACGCCGCACGTGCCGACGACCTCGTGCAGGACACGCTGGAACGCGCCCTGATCAAAGGGCGACTGTGGCGGCCGGGCAACCTGCGCGCCTGGCTGCTGACGATGATGCACAACGTGTTTGTGAACCAGTACCGCGCCGCGGGCGCCATGGACTTCCGTCCCCCCGAAGACCTGCCCGAGGTCGCGGTGCGCCCCCAACAGCAGGACGGCATCGAGTTGCGCGAACTGGAACGCGCGCTGCAGCAGCTATCCCCCGAGCAGCGCGAAGTGCTGCTGCTCGTCGCGCTGGAAGACATGAGCTACGAGGACGCCGCCCGCATCCTCGGCACGCCCATCGGCACCGTCATGTCGCGCCTGTCGCGCGCGCGCGAGCGCCTGCGTCAGGTGCTCGCCGGACAATCCGCCGTACCCGATTATCTGAAGGTTGTGAAATAGCCATGCCCCGCCCGATCTGCGAAGACGATCTCCACGCCTGGGTCGACCGGCGACTCGACGCCGCCCGCCGCGCCGAGGTCGACGCCTGGCTGGCCGAGGATCCTGCACGCGCCGCGCGCATCGAGGGGTGGCGCTCGGACAGCGAAGCGCTGCGCAGCGCCTACGATCCGCTCCTCGCCGAGCCTGTCCCGTCACGCCTGCGTGCCTCGCTCGAACGGCGCCGGCCTGCGCGGACGCTCCGGTTCGCCGCCGTTGCCGCCTGGATGACCGTCGGCGCGCTTGCTGGCGCGGGGGTCGGCTACCACCTGGGTCAGGCCTCCGGCCCCGATAGCGACACCCTCGCATCCCTGCCGCATCGCGCCGCGGTCGCCCACGCGGTGTATTCGCCCGAAGTCCGCCATCCCGTCGAAGTCGGCGCGGACCAGGAACAGCATCTCGTCGCCTGGCTGACGAAGCGCCTCGGGGCCCCGGTGAAACTGCCCGACCTGCGCGAGCAGGGCTTCGCGCTGCTCGGCGGACGTCTGCTGCCGGCGACCGACGGTCCCGGCGCCCAATTCATGTACGAGAACGACGGCGGCCGCCGCCTCACGCTGTACCTCAGCGTGCGCGACGACAGCGCCGGCACGACCGCGTTCCGCTACGCGCAGCAGGGCGACGTGGGCGTGTTCTACTGGGTGGACGGCCGCTTCGCCTACGCCCTGTCCGGCCAGTTCGGCCGCGACACGCTGCTGCCGCTTGCGAACAGCGTCTATCACCAGATCGCTCCCTGACGGTCGCCCGCATCGCGCGGGCCAAATTCCCCAATTAGCCGGAACTTCGGCATCACGCAGATGCCGAATGAGCAATCTTTCTCCCCATGACGTGACGCAATGCTAATCCTCAGGCTCAGCGACATCCTGCCGTCGGAAATCACCCCACGAGCCCTGTTCGAGGACCGGCGGCGCTTCCTCATCGGCGCCGGCGCGACCCTCGCCGCCGGTGCCGCGATGTGGGCCGGCCTTCCATCCGAAGCACGCGCCGCCGCGGCCAAGCTCGACCCGCTGACGCGTTCGCCATTCAGCAGCGACGAGACCCAGACGCCGTACAAGTCGGTCACGACCTACAACAACTACTATGAATTCGGCACTGACAAGGAAGGCCCCGCCGCGAACGCCGGCAAGCTGACGGTGCGCCCGTGGGCGGTGCGCGTCGAGGGACTGGCCGGCAAGCCTCGCACCTTCGACATCGACGACCTGCTCAAGCTCGCGCCGCTCGAGGAACGCATCTACCGCCTGCGCTGCGTCGAGGCGTGGTCGATGGTGATCCCGTGGGTCGGGTTTCCGCTGTCGGCGCTGCTCAGGCAGGTCGATCCGCAAGGTAGCGCGAAGTACGTGGAGTTCATCACCCACTACGACCCGAAGATCATGCTGCGCCGCCCGGTGCTCGACTGGCCCTACACCGAGGGCCTGCGCATGGACGAGGCGATGCATCCGCTGACGCTGCTCACGCTCGGCCTGTACGGGGAGGTGTTGCCGAACCAGAACGGCGCGCCGGTGCGCGTCGTCGTGCCGTGGAAATACGGCTTCAAGAGCGCAAAATCGATCGTCGCGATCCGTCTCGTCGACAAGGAACCCCGCACCGCGTGGAACAAGTCCGCGCCGAGCGAGTACGGCTTCTATTCGAACGTGAACCCGAACGTCGACCACCCGCGCTGGAGCCAGGCGACCGAGCGACGGATAGGCGAATTCCGCAAGCGCTCGACGCTGATGTTCAACGGCTATGCCGAACAGGTTGCGAGCCTGTACCAGGGCATGGACCTGCGCAAGCTCTTCTGACCCGCCCGATGACAAAGACCCCGTCCGCCGCCCAGCTCGCCGCGATCAAGGCCCTGCTGTTTGCCCTGTGCCTCGTACCGTTCGCGCTCTACACGCAGCGCTGGTTAGACGACGCCCTCGGCGCGAATCCCATCGAGGCGATCACGCGCGGCAGCGGCGACTGGACGCTGCGCTTCCTGCTCATCACGCTCGCCGTCACGCCGCTGCGCAAGCTCAGCGGACTCAACTGGCTGCTGCGTCTGCGCCGCATGCTGGGTCTGTTCGCATTCTTCTACGCCAGTCTGCACTTCACGACGTATTTCTGGCTCGACCAGTTCTTCGACCTGCAATCGATCGCGCACGACATCATGAAGCGGCCCTTCGTCACTGTGGGCTTCGCCGCCTTCGTGCTGCTGATCCCGCTCGCTGTCACGTCGAACAACTACGCGATCCGGCGCCTCGGCGGACGTCGTTGGCAGTCGCTGCACCGCTCCGTGTACGCGATCGGCATCCTCGCGATCGTGCATTACTGGTGGCTGGTGAAGGCCGACATCCTCGAACCGATGATCTACGGCCTGACCCTCGCCGCCCTGCTCGGCATGCGCGGCTGGTGGCGCGAGCTGGAACGCCGCCGGCAGATCGCCGCGAGCATGCCGCGCCCGATGCCGGGCGGGAAGGTCATCCCGCTCGTAATGAAGTCGTTGCGCTAGGTATGTGACTCAGTCCTGCTTCGGCCGGATCGCATTCTTCGGCCGGAAAGCCTTGATCACGGCCTCGTCGGTCTCGACGTAAGGCCCGCCGATGAGGTCGATGCAGTAGGGAATCGCTGCGAAGATGCCGACGTGCGCGACCGAGCCGTCGGCCGCACGCAAGCCTTCCAGCGTCTCGCGGATCGACTTCGGCTGCCCCGGCAGGTTCACGATCAGCGACTTGCCGCGGATCACCGCGACCTGCCGCGACAGGATCGCCGTCGGCACGAAGTTCAGGCTGATACGGCGCATCTCCTCGCCAAAACCGGGCATCTCCTTCTCGCCCACCGCCAGCGTCGCCTCCGGCGTCACGTCGCGTACGGCCGGCCCGGTGCCGCCGGTCGTCAGGATCAGCGAGCAGCCCACGGTGTCGACGAGATCGAGCAGCGTGCGCTCGATCATCGGCCGTTCGTCCGGAATCAGCCGCGTCTCCGCACGCCACGGCGAAGTCAGCGCCTTCGCGAGCCAGTCCTTCAGCGCCGGGATGCCCTGGTCCTCGTAGGTCCCGTCGGAAGCCCGGTCGCTGATCGAGACCAGGCCGATGGTGATTTCGTCGCTCATTGCATCTCCCTGCGGCTTATTCGTCGGCGGCATCGTCGGCCGCGGGGTCCTCGCCGCCACCGTCGCCCGCCCCGGCATCCAGATCGCGCAGGATGCGGAAAATTTCGCGGAAAGCGCGCGGCGGCTTGTTCAGCTCGCGCTCCTTGAGCGCGTTGCGGCGCAGCGTGCGCAGCTGCTGGAAGTCCGCCTCCGGCCACAACTCGCCGATCGCCTGCAGCGTCTTCTCGTCTTCGAGCAGATCGACGCGCAGGCGCTCCAGCCGGTGCTGGCGTGCGATCTCCGCCTTCGAGATGCCGTTGAAGACGTCCAGCTGCGCCTGGATCGGCGCCGGATCGACGTTGCGCATCAGCTTGCCGACATACTGCATCTGGCGCCGGCGCCCCTCGTGGCTGGTGGTGCGCTTCGCCTCGCGCACCGCATCGGCGAGCGACTCGGACATCGGCACCTTCTTCAGCTGGTCCAGCGACAACGCCACCAGCTGCTCACCCAGATCCTGCAGCGCATGCATGTCGCGTTTGCGCTGGCTCTTGCTGGGCGGCTCCGGAACGCCCGAATCGTCGTCCGGAAGCATCTCGTCGTGGTGGGCGTGGCTCATGGAAAGTACAGTCGGTGGGAACGGGGTAAGATTATAGCCTTTGCTCAACGGTCTCCCCCCATGTCCGATCAAGGCTTCTCCTTCCCCTCCGACCGCCTGCAGGAAATCGCCAGCGACATCCTCAAGTTCGCGAAGAAGCGCGGCGCGTCGGCCTGCGAAACCGACGTCTCGGAAGGCTTCGGCCAGTCCGCGACGGTGCGCAAGGGCGAAGTCGACACGATCGAGTACAACCGCGACAAGGGCATCGGCGTCACCGTCTACCTCGGCCAGCAGCGCGGCCACGCGAGCACGTCGGACTTCTCGAAAGCAGCCCTCAAGGCCACCGTCGACGCGGCGGTTTCGATCGCACGCTTCACCGCCCCCGACCCCTGCGCCGGACTCGCCGAGGCCGCGCTGATGGCCACGGACTGCCCCGACCTCGACCTGCACCACCCGTGGCGCCCGAGCGTCGAAGAGGCCATCACCGCCGCACGTCGCTGCGAGGACGCTGCCTTCGCGGCCAGCCCGAAGATCACGAATTCCGAAGGTGCCAGCGTCTCGACGCAGGAATCGCACTTCGTCTCCGCCAACAGCAACGGCTTCATGGGCGGCTACGCCAGCTCGCGCCACAGCCTGTCGTGTTCGGTCATCGCCGGCGAAGGCGACGGCATGCAGCGTGAATACTGGTACGACACGCGCCGCGACGCCGCCGAGCTGATGTCGGCCGAATCGGTCGGCCAGCGCGCCGCCGAACGTGCGCTCGCGCGCCTCGGCGCGAAGAAGATCAAGACCTGCGAAGTGCCCGTGCTGTTCGACGCGGCGCTCGCCGTGTCGCTGATCGGCAACTTCGTGTATGCAGTGAGCGGCGGCTCGCTGTACCGTAAATCCTCCTTCCTGCTCGACAGCCTCGGCCAGCCCGTGTTCTCGCCCCTCGTGAATATCTCCGAGCGCCCGCACCTGCCCAAGGGCTTCGGCTCCAGCGCCTTCGACAGCGACGGCGTGGCCACGCACGACCGCGAAGTCGTCACCGACGGCGTGCTGCAGGGCTATTTCCTGTCGACCTACTCGGCGCGCAAGCTCGGCCTGCAGACCACCGGCAACGCGGGCGGCTCGCACAATCTCATCGTCAAGCCGGGCGACATGGACTTCGCCGCGCTGGTCAAGCACATGGATCGCGGCCTAGTCGTCACCGAACTCCTCGGCCAGGGCGTCAATTACGTCACCGGCGATTACTCGCGCGGCGCGGCGGGCTTCTGGGTCGAGAAGGGCAAGATCAAGCACGCCGTGGAAGAAATCACCATCGCCGGCAACCTGCGCGACATCTTCCGCAACATCGTCGCCATCGGCAACGACGCGCTGCCGCGCGGCTCGAAACTGTGCGGCTCGATCCTCATCGAGCGCATGAAGGTCGCCGGACACTGAGCGCTTCCGGCGCGTGACCGCCACCGCAGTCGTGGCAATTCCATCGTGCTGGGCTATGATTCGGCGCGCGATCCGGGGCGACCGCATCGCACCCCGGACCATCCTAATGTCATTGTCTCGAATCCCGCACGGATAACAAGGAGAGATCGTGGAACGTCGCAAGTTTCTCAAAGGGGCCGGCCTTGCCGGCGTGCTCGCCAGCGGCACCGCACCGGCAATCGTCCATGCGCAGGAAAACATCCGCTGGCGCCTCGCCTCGAGCTTCCCGAAATCGCTCGACACCCTGATCGGCGCGGCCGAAGTGTTCGCCAAGACCGTATCGGAGCTGACAGGCGGAAAGTTCCAGGTCACCGTGCATGCCGCGGGCGAGCTCGTCCCCGCCTTCGGCGTCGTCGACGCGATCCAGCAGGGCACGATCGAGTGCGCCAACACCGCCCCGTACTACTTCTTCGGCAAGGACGAAGCCTTCGCGTTCGACTGCGCGATCCCGTTCGGCATGAACGAGCGCCAGCTCAACGCCTGGATGTTCGACGGCAACGGCGGGAAGCTGCTGCGCGAGTTCTACGCCCCGTACAACATCATCAGCTTCCCGATGGGCAACACCGGAGCGCAGATGGGCGGCTGGTTCCGCAAGGAGATCAAGTCGGTCGCCGACTTTAACGGCCTGAAGTTCCGCGTCGGCGGCTTCGGCGGCCGCGTGCTGGCGAAGCTCGGCGTGGTCTCGCAGAACATCCCCGCGGGCGAAATCTACTCGGCGCTGGAAAAGGGCGCGCTCGACGCGACCGAATTCGTCGGCCCGCACGACGACCTCAAGCTCGGCCTGTACCGGGTCGCGCCCTACTACTACTACCCGGCATGGTGGGAAGGCAGCGCCCAGACCACCCTGTACGTCGGCGCCAAGGCCTTCAACGGGCTGTCGAAGGAATACCAGGCAGTGGTACGCGCCGCTGCCACCGAGTCGCATGTCATCACCCAGGCGCGCTATGACGCACGCAATCCGCCGGCGCTCAAGCAGCTGATCTCCGAAGGCGCCAAGCTCCGCCGCCTGCCCAAGGACGTGATGGATGCAGCATTCAAGGCCTCGCGCGAGGTCTATGCCGAATTGAACGACAAGAATCCAAACTGGAAGAAGATCTACGACGACTACTCCCGCTTCATGAAGGATCAGTACCAGTGGACTGGGATCGCCGAGAGCAGCTACGACCAGTACATGGCGGCACAGAAGCTCTGATCCGCCGGCAGCATGGGGGCGGACCGCACCGGTCCCTGCCCCCGGTCTCGCGCGCCGCGACGGCGCGCGAGACCCTCCCCGCAACACTGCCACGGCAAGCCACGCCGCCGTTTGTTAGGGTTTTCCGCGGCTTTTTCGACCTACTCCGAACGAAGTACTCTCAGTGCCATTACAACCAGCAACACACGTGAGAGGAGACATCTCGTGGAACGTCGCAAATTTCTGAAAAACGCCGGCCTCGCCGGGATCATCGCTGCGGGCACTGCACCGGCGATCGTCGGCGCACAACAGGCCATCCGCTGGCGTCTGGCGTCGAGCTTCCCGAAATCGCTCGAAACCCTCTTCGGCGGCGCAGAGACCTTCGCCAAGAACGTCACCGAAGCGACGGGCGGCAAGTTCACAGTCAGCGTGCATGCCGCCGGCGAGCTCGTCCCGGCCTTCGGCGTCGTCGACGCGCTGCAGCAGGACACCATCGAGTGCGCGCACACCGCGCCCTACTATTTCTTCGGCAAGGACGAGACCTTCGCGCTCGACTGCGCCATCCCCTTCGGCATGAACGCGCGCCAGATGGCCGCGTGGATGAACGAAGGCAATGGCATGAAGCTGCTGCGCGAGTTCTATGCCCAGTTCAACATCGTGAATTTCATGATGGGCAACTCCGGCGCACAGATGGGCGGCTGGTATCGCAAGGAGATCAAGTCGGTCGCCGACCTCAACGGCCTCAAGATCCGCATCGGGGGCTTCGCCGGCCGCGTCATCACGAAGCTCGGTGCCGTACCGCAGAACATCCCGGCTGGCGAGATCTACCAGGCGCTGGAAAAAGGCACCGTGGACGCCGCCGAGTGGATCGGCCCCTATGACGATCTGCGCCTCGGCCTGCACAAGGTCGCCAAGAACTACTACTACCCGGCCTGGTGGGAAGGCAGCACGCAATTCTCGCTATTGGTCAACGCCAAGGCCTACAACGGCCTGTCGAAGGAATACCAGTCCATCGTGCGCCAGGCCGCCTCCGACGCCCACATCGAAGTGCTGGCGCGTTACGACGCGCGCAACCCGACCGCCCTCAAGCAGCTCATCGCCGAGGGCGCCAAGCTGCAGCGCCTGCCGAAGGACGTCATGGACGCCGCCTTCAAGGCCTCGCGCGAAGTCTACGCCGAGCTGAACAGCAAGAACCCGCAGTGGAAGAAGGTCTACGCCGACTACTCGCGCTTCCTCGCCGACGCCTACCAGTGGCAGGGCATCGCCGAAGGCAGCTACGACCAGTACATGGCAGCACAGAAACTTTAAGCAGCACCCCGGACGGCCCGCTTCGGCGGGCCGTTTGCACTTCCGCCACAGGCTGCAGCACGGTAGCATCCGATCCCCGGCGAGCCCGGCCCAATGGCCGACGCCGTCGCCCCACACGTTTCAGGCGAATACCCGATGGGAACTCTGCTCAATTTGTCAAAATCGATTGACGCACTCAGCCGGCTCATCGGCAGGATCGTCATCTGGTTCATCTTTGCCACGGCGACCATCAGCGCATTGAACGCCGTCGCGCGCAAAGCATTCAACATCGGCTCGAACGCCTTTCTCGAAATCCAGTGGTATCTATTCGCCGCCGTGTTCATGCTTGGCGCGGGCTACGCCTTCCTGCAGAACGCCCACGTGCGAATCGACGTGGTGGCGGGCAAGTTGAGCGCACGCGTGCGCAATTGTGTCGACATCATCGGCATCATCGTTTTCCTGCTGCCGCTGTGTTACTTCATGATCAGCTTCTCGTGGCCCGTGGTGCACGCCGCCTATGTGTCGGGCGAAATGTCGTCGAACGCCGGCGGCCTGATCCGCTGGCCCGTTTACGCGATGGTGCCGGCCGGCTTCGGTCTCCTCGGCCTGCAGGCCATATCCGAACTGATCAAGCGCATCGCGTTCCTGACGGGCAGCGGCCCCGACTGCCTCGCCCACTCCGGGGCAGACACCACCGAAGACCATGTTCACGCCGCAGTCGGCGACGTCCCCCAGAACAACGCAGCCGGCGAGTCCCAGAAATGATCGAATTCGTCTCCGCCAACATCGCCCCGATCATGTTCGGGGTCATCATCTTCTTCCTCCTGTCCGGCTTCCCGGTCGCCTTCTCGCTGTCGGCCTGCGGCCTGTTCTTCGGCTTCGTCGGCCTCGAACTCGGGCTGATCCCCTCGACCTTGTTCCAGGCACTGCCGCTGCGCGTGTTCGGCATCATGCAGAACGACACGCTGCTGGCGATCCCGTTCTTCACGCTGATGGGACTGGTGCTCGAACGCAGCGGCATGGCCGAGGACCTGCTCGAGACCGTCGGCCAGGTGTTCGGCCCGGTGCGCGGCGGTCTCGCGCTCGCCGTCATCTTCGTCGGCGCCCTGCTCGCCGCGACGACCGGCGTCGTCGCCGCCTCGGTGATCTCGATGGGCCTGATCTCGCTGCCGATCATGCTGCGCTACGGCTACAGCCGCCCGATCGCCGCAGGCGTCATCACCGCGTCGGGCACCCTCGCACAGGCGATCCCGCCTTCGCTGGTGCTGATCGTCATGGCCGACCAGCTCGGCCGCAGCGTCGGCGACATGTACAAGGGCGCGATGATCCCCGCGCTCGCACTGGTCGGCCTGTACGCGCTGTTCATCATCGGCCTGGCAATGTTCAAGCCCAAAATGGTGCCGGCATTGCCCCCCGAAGCGCTCGCCTACCGCGAACCGGACGGCAGCTCGGGCCTGCGCTCGCTCGGCGTTCTTGCGATCGTCGTCACCGCAGCGTCGATCGCCCTGGGCAAGAACTACGACACGATCCTCCACTGGCTCAAGGGGCCGGACGTGATCGCGCCAGCCCTCGACGAAGTCATCGTCGTAGCACTGACCTTCGGCACGATCCTCGCCCTCGTCCTCGCCCTCATCAACAAGGGGCTGAGGATCGGCCTGCTGTCGCGCATCGCCGAGCGCGTCACCTTCGTACTGATCCCGCCGCTGATCCTGATCTTCCTCGTCCTCGGCACGATCTTCCTCGGCGTCGCGACGCCGACCGAAGGCGGTGCGATGGGTGCAGTCGGCGCGATGATCATGGCCGCATCGCGCAGGCGCCTCGACTTCAAGACCCTGGTCCAGGCCCTCGAATCGACCTCGCGGCTGTCGATCTTCGTGATGTTCATCCTCGTCGGCTCGACGATCTTCAGCTTCGTGTTCACCGCAGTCGACGGCCAGATCTGGGTCGAGCACCTGTTCGACCGGTTGCCCGGCGGCCAGCTCGGCTTCCTGCTGTTCGTCAACACGGTGATCTTCTTCCTCGGCTGCTTCATCGACTTCTTCGAGATCGCGTTCATCCTGATGCCGCTCCTCGGACCGGTCGCGGACAAGATGGGGATCGACCTGATATGGTTCGGCGTGATCATCGCGATGAACCTGCAGACCTCGTTCCTGACACCGCCCTTCGGCTTTGCGCTGTTCTACCTCCGCAGCGTCGCGCCGGCCAACGCCTACCTCGACCGCATCACGAACAAGCGCATCGAGGGCTTCAAGACCGGTGACATCTATCGCGGCTCGATCGCTTTCGTGATCATCCAGATCGTCATGGTCGCGCTCATCATCATCTTCCCCGAGCTCGTGACGGGCGGTCTCGACGAGAAGTCGAAGGTCGACCTCGACACCATCCAGATCCAGCAGCCCGCAGGCGAGGGAGGATGGGGAGAAAGCGGCGGCGGAGGCGCATGGAAGTGAGACCCACCCGCCTGTGCCTCGTCCGGCACGGCGAGACCGAGTGGAATGCGGAACGGCGGCTGCAGGGGCACCTCGACGTGCCCCTGAACCGCACCGGCGAGGCGCAGGCCGCGGCTACCGCGGCGAGCCTCGCCACCGTGCACTTCGCCGCAGTCTATTGCAGCGACCTGCAGCGAGCGCGCCAGACCGCTGCCGCCATCACCCGCGATCGGGCAGCCGCAGTCGAATTCCACGACCGCCTGCGCGAGCGCCACTACGGCGCCTTCCAGGGACTGACCTACGCCGAGGCTGAAGCCCGCTTTCCGGACGACTATCTCCGTTTCAAGCAGCGCGACCCGCATTTCACCTTTCCGGGAGGCGGCGAAAGCCTTTCCGAGTTCGCCGGCCGCATCGAGGCCATGCTCGCCGACCTCGCTTCCAACCACCACGGCGAGCAGGTCCTGATCGTCACGCACGGCGGCGTGCTCGACATCGTCCATCGCCTCGCCGCCGGCAAGGCGCTCGACGCGCCGCGCGACTTCGCCATCCCGAACGCCGCCCTCAACTGGATCGAATACGACGGCACGCGCTGGCACCTCGTCAGCTGGGCCGACAAGCGCCACCTCGACGGTGCGCGCGACGAACTACCCAACGCCTGAAGCCGTGCCTCCCCTGCACCGGGCGCCGGCCTGCGTTTCATCCGCACTCCGCGTGCGTGCTAATATCCGCCTTTAATCACCCCTTCGAGACCGTTTCATGTTCTCTGCGCAAGACACCCTCGCCAAGGTCGATCCGGAACTGTGGGCAGCCATCCAGGCCGAAAACCGCCGTCAGGAAGACCATATCGAACTCATCGCCTCGGAAAACTACGTTTCCAACGCCGTGATGGAAGCGCAGGGTTCCCAGCTGACCAACAAGTACGCCGAAGGCTATCCGGGCAAGCGCTACTACGGCGGCTGCGAGCACGTCGACGTTGCCGAGCAGATCGCGATCGACCGCCTCAAGAAGCTCTTCGGCGCCGACGCCGCGAACGTGCAGCCGAACTCCGGTTCGCAGGCCAACCAGGCCGTGCTGATGGCCTTCGCCAAGCCCGGCGACACCATCATGGGCATGAGCCTTGCCGAAGGCGGCCACCTCACCCATGGCATGCCGCTAAACATGTCCGGCAAGTGGTTCAACGTCGTCGCGTATGGCTTGACCGAGAAGGAAGAGATCGACTACGACCAGATGGAGCGCCTCGCCCGCGAGCACAAGCCGCGCATCATCATCGCCGGCGCCTCCGCCTACTCGTTGCGCATCGACTTCGAGCGCTTCGCGAAGGTCGCGAAGGAAGTCGGCGCGATCTTCTGGGTCGACATGGCCCACTACGCCGGCCTGATCGCCGCGGGCTACTACCCGAACCCGGTTCCGCACGCCGACGTCGTCACCTCGACCACGCACAAGACGCTGCGCGGCCCGCGCGGCGGCATCATCCTGATGAAGGCCGAGCACGAGAAGGCCATCAACTCCGCGATCTTCCCGGGCCTGCAAGGCGGCCCGCTGATGCACGTCATCGCCGGCAAGGCCGTCGCCTTCAAGGAAGCGCTGACGCCGCAGTTCCGTAATTACCAGGAACAGGTCATCGCCAACGCCCGCGTCATGGCGCGCGTGCTCGGCGAAGAGCGCGGCCTGCGCATCGTCTCGGGCCGCACCGAAAGCCACGTGTTCCTCGTCGACCTGCGCGCGAAGAACATCACCGGCAAGGCCGCCGAGGCCGCGCTGGGCGCCGCGCACATCACGGTGAACAAGAACGCCATCCCGAAGGACCCGGAAAAGCCCTTCGTCACGTCCGGCATCCGCATCGGCTCGCCGGCGATGACCACCCGCGGCTTCACCGAGATCGAAGCCGAGCAGATCGCGCACCTGATCGCCGATGTGCTCGACGCGCCCGCGGACGAAGCCGTCCTCACCCGCGTTCGCGGCAAGGTCGCCGAACTGTGCGCCAAGCACCCGGTGTATGGGAAGTAATCCGCGGACAGCGAGTCCTGCGTGAACATCCGGGGTGTGCCGTCCTTGCACGGCACACCCCGTTTTTTTGTGCCCGTTGAAAGAGGCCGACACACACCATGAAGTGTCCGTTCTGCGGCGACCCGAATACCCAAGTCACCGACACACGCGAGAACGAAGACGGCGAGGTGGTCCGCCGCCGGCGCCGCTGCGCCCACTGCGACAAGCGCTTCACGACCTACGAGCGCATCGACCTCAAGATGCCGCACATCATCAAGCGCAACGGCATGCGCACCGAGTTCGACCACGACAAGCTCACGAGCAGCCTCAAGCTCGCGCTGCGCAAGCGGCCGGTCACGCTCGAGGCGCTCGAGTCGTCGGTCGACCGCATCGAGGCCAAGCTCCTGTCGCTGGGCGAAACCGAAGTCCCGAGCGAGAAGATCGGCGAACTGGTGATGAAGGAGCTGAAGAAGCTCGACAAGGTCGCCTACATCCGCTTCGCCTCCGTGTATCGCAATTTCGCCGACGTCGACGAATTCTCCGAAGTGATCCGCGAAGTGCAGACGCGCCCGAAGCGCGGGCGCAAGGACAATCCCGACCCTGAAGGCGCCGAGAATGACCTTTTCGGCAACTGACCACCGCGCAATGGCCCGCGCGCTGCGGCTCGCGGCACGCGGCCTGGAAACCACCACGCCCAACCCGCGCGTCGGCTGCGTACTGATGCGCGACGGCGAAGTCGTCGGCGAGGGCTGGCACCGGCGCGCTGGCGAGGCACACGCCGAAATCGATGCCCTCAACGCAGCCGGCGACGCTGCACGCGGGGCAACCGCCTATGTGACCCTGGAGCCCTGCGCCCACCACGGCCGTACGCCGCCCTGCGCCGAGGCACTGATCCGCGCCGGCATCACCCGCGTCGTCGCGGCGATGGAGGACCCCAACCCGCTCGTCGCCGGCCGCGGCCTCGCCATGCTGCGCGAGGCGGGCATCGCGGCGAGCAGCGGCCTGATGGCCGGCGAGGCACACGAACTCAACATCGGCTTCATCTCGCGCATGACACGCGGACGCCCGTGGCTGCGTCTCAAGGCGGCGAGCACGCTGGACGGCAAGACTGCGCTGAACAACGGCGTCAGCCAGTGGATCACCGGCGACGCGGCACGGCGCGACGGCCATCGCTGGCGCGCGCGCGCATGCGCCGTGCTCACCGGCATCGGCACGGTGCGCGGCGACGACCCGCAGCTCAACGTGCGCGCGGTGCCCTGCGAACGCCAGCCGCAGCGCGTCCTCGTCGACGCGCGCCTCGACGTGCCGCTCTCGGCCAAGCTGCTGCAGGATGGGCAGTGCCTCGTCGCCGCCGCAGTTGCGGACGAAGGCAAGATCGCCGCCCTTGCGGAACGCGGCGTCGAAGTCGTCGTGTTGCCCGATACCGCGGGCAAGGTCGACCTGCCGGCCCTGATGCTGGAACTCGGACGCCGCGGCTTCAACGAAGTCCACGCCGAAGCGGGCTTCAAGCTCAACGGCTCGTTGCTGCGGGAAGGCTGCGTCGACGAGCTCCTGCTCTACATGGCGCCCATGCTCGTGGGCGACTCCGCACAGGGGCTGTTCAACCTGCCGGAACTCGCCGCCCTCGACAAGGCCGTGCGGCTCGATCTGCGCGACGTGCGCCGCATCGGCGGCGACCTGCGGGTCATTGCCCGTCCGCTGGTGTCCTGACGGCCGCGGGACTCAGGCTTCGCCGCGACCGGCGCACACGGCGCAGCCGGGATCGCGCCCGAGCGTCACGCTGCGCCATTCCATGCCGAGACCGTCGAGCAACAGCAGCCGCCCATCCAGCGTCGTGCCGCAGCCGACCAGCAGCTTCAGCGCCTCGGCGGCCTGGGTCGCACCGATGATGCCGGTGAGCGGGGCGAACACCCCCATCACCGCGCAGCGGATCTCCTCCACCTCCTGCCCCTCGGGAAACAGACAGTGGTAGCACGGGCTCTCGGCCTGGCGCAGGTCGAAGACCGAGACCTGGCCGTCGAAGCGGATCGCTGCACCCGACACAAGCGGCTTGCGATGACGCACGCAGGCGCGGTTGATCGCATGGCGCGTGGCGAAATTGTCCGAACAGTCGAGCACCACGTCGGCGGCCGCCACCTGCGCCTCGAGGGCGCCCCCCTCCAGCCGCTCGGCCACGGTTTCGACCCGGGCGAACGGATTCAGGCGCAGCAGCGTATCGCGCCCCGATTCGACCTTCAGGCGCCCGACGCCCTCCGCGCTGTGCAGAATCTGACGCTGCAGGTTGGTGAGATCCACCGTATCGCCGTCGCACAGGACCAGCGTACCGACGCCCGCGGCGGCCAGATACATCGCCGCCGGCGAACCGAGGCCGCCCGCCCCGACAACGAGCACGCGCGCGGCAAGAATCGCCTCCTGGCCCTCGACACCGATTTCCGGGAGCAGGATGTGGCGGCTGTAGCGGAGAAGCTGATCGTCATTCATCGGAGCAAAGACCCACACGGTACCGGACGTCGCGCCGGCACATCAACGCCCGGTCGGACCGGGCTCACTTGTATTCGCGAAATTCCGGCGGGGTGTCGTCGTGGTCGCCGTGGAGGTGATGTTCGTACACCTTCACGTAGACCTCGTTCGACTTCTTGAGCAGTCGCTCGGGCGACTCGACGTTGTGCCGCTGCGTTTCCTCGCAGAAGTACACGACGGCGCGCGTCAGTTTCACGTAGAGCGAGTTGTCGAGGTGGAATCCCGCGTCGCGCAGCGCGTCCTCCAGCACCTCGAGCGAGAGCTCGAGCACCGAATAGGAAACGACGATGGAATGCAGGCGCTCGCCGTGGGGCGCCGCATGCAACCCCTTGAGCAGGCGCAGCGATCGCAGCGCCTGCTCCGCCTGGCGCGGCGGGCACTCGGAGAAGCGGATCTCCCGCTCCTTGAACAGCCCTGCCGCCACCACGGGATGCTCGTGATGGCGCCCGGCCAGTTTGTAGGCGGTTTCTCGGCGCATCCCAGCCTCCCCATCCAGTAGGCCTTATCGGCTCATTGTTTTTTATTCTGGACGATCTGCAGGCCTTTGAGAAGATTTACTGCCTGGCCGAGCTGATAGTCATCCTTGCCGGCAAACTCGAAACGGTGCGGCGATGCCGCCTCGTCGTCACCGCCCGGCGCCTTGCTCCCTTCACCGGCAGGCCGTTGCGCCTCCTTGAGCTTGCGTTCTGCGTCCGGATCCTTGTCGTTGCCCAGGTGTCCGTCGAGGTCCGCCTCGCGCAGGCGACGCGAGGAGCCATTGGCGCTTTCCTCCACGACGATATCCGGCTCGATGCCCTTGGCCTGGATCGAACGGCCGCTCGGCGTGTAGTAGCGCGCGGTCGTGAGCTTGATGGCGGTGCTGGCGTTGAGCGGCAGGATGGTCTGCACGGAACCCTTGCCGAAGGTCTGCGTGCCCATCACCACCGCGCGCTTGTGGTCCTGCAACGCGCCCGCGACGATCTCCGACGCCGACGCGGACCCTGCATTCACGAGCACCACCATCGGCAGCGTGCGCGCGCCCTGCGGCAGCGTCTTGAGGAAGTCCTCGCGTGTGCCGCGCAGGTAGTCCTCGGGGCTCGCGCGGTATTCGCGCTTCGCGTCCTCGGTGCGGCCGTCGGTGGACACCACCAGCGTATTGGTCGGCAGGAAGGCCGCGGCGACGCCAACAGCGCCGTGCAGCAGGCCGCCGGGGTCGTTGCGCAGGTCGAGGACCAAGCCCTTCAGCTCGTTGCCCTTCGCCAGCTTGCCGAGGTGCTCGACCACCGCCTGCGCGGTGTTCTCCTGGAACTGCGCGACGCGCAGGTAGCCATAGCCCGGCTCGACGACCTTGGACTTGACGCTCTGCACCTTGATCACCTCGCGGGTGATCTTCAGCACGACGGGCTTCTGCTCGCCCTTGCGCGCGATCGTCAGCGTGATGTCGGTCTTGGGCTTGCCGCGCATGCGCTTGACCGCGTCATTGAGGTTCATGCCCTTGACCGGCGTGTCGTCGAGCTTGACGATGAGGTCGCCCGACTTCACGCCGGCACGATAGGCCGGCGTGTCCTCGATCGGCGAGATCACCTTGACGAAGCCGTCTTCCATGCCGACCTCGATGCCCAGGCCGCCGAACTCGCCGTGCGTGCCAACTTGCAGTTCCTTGTAGGCTTCCGCGTCGAGATAGGCGGAGTGGGGGTCGAGCCCGCTCAGCATGCCGCTGATGGCGTGATTGATGAGCTTCTTGTCCTCGACGGGTTCGACGTAGCCCTGCTTGATCGCGTTGAACACGTCGGCGAATGCGCGCAACTCCTCCACCGGCAGCGGTGCCTGCGTGGCCTTATCGGCACTGGCGGAGAAATTGAGACTGATCAGCACGCCGGCCACCACGCCGGTCATCACCAATCCTGCTTTCTGAAGCTTGTTGCGCATGAGCACTCCATCGAGGAAACATCGCCCGGCCCACGCCGGAAAATCTAGTTGAACTGCACCCACTTCAGGGGATCGAGCGGCTGACCCCGATGGCGGATTTCAAAGTATAAACCCGATTCGCTACCACCTCCGCTGGCGCCCACGCTGGCAATCGCCTCGCCTCCGGCAATGTTGTCGCCGAGCTCCTTGAGCAGCGCATCGTTGTTGCCATAAATGGTCAGGTAGTCGCCGCCGTGGTCGACGATGATGAGGTTGCCGTACCCGCGCAGCCAGTCCGAGAAGACCACCTCACCGCCTGCCACGGCACGTACTTGCGAGCCCCCCCCCGCACGGATGAAGACGCCCCGCCACGTCGTTCCGCCTTCCGCCCTTGGAGCACCAAAGCGCCCCACGAGTTCTCCACGCACGGGAAATCTCATCTTGCCGCGCAACTGCGCAAAGCTCACGCCGGTAGGCGTCGGTCCGGCCGACTGGCGGATCTCGCCGACGACAGGCTCGGAGCGCGCAGCGCCCGGCCGGGTCTGCCGCTGCTGGGCGGCGTCGGCGTCGGCACCGCCCGCGGCGACCGCAGCACCGGAAGTCTGTGCGGCCGCGTCCCGGACAGTGTCGCTCCTCGCGGTCTGTTCCCGTGCCGCCTTTTCCCGCGCGGCCAGCTCACGCGCCGCCTGCTCGCGTACAGCCTTTGCCGCGGCGGCGGCGCGCGCCACTTCGCGCTCGGCGGCACGCCGCGCCAGCACCGCGACCAGGCGCCCGAGGCGCTCCTGATCCTGGCGCAGCGTCCGCTCCTCCTTGCGCTGGGAGCGCAACTGCTCCGCGAGGCCGGTCACGGCTTCCTTGCGCCGCGCCTGCACGGATTCGAGCTCCTTGCGCCGCGCCTGCTGTTCGGCCTCGAGCGAAACCAGTCTGTCCCGGCGCGCAATGATCGCCTCGCCCAGGCGGCTCTTTTCCTTGAGGTCAGAGCGCAGGGTGTCGATCAGTTCGAGGCGGGCCTTGCCGAGATGCTCGAGATAGTGCGCATCGCGTGCGAGCTGGTTCGGGTCGCGCGTCGACAGGAAGGGAGCGACGCCGCCAGCCGCGCCATGCACGTAATGCCGCCGCAGCCAGTCCGCAAGCTCGGACTGCCGGCCGACGATGCGTCCCTCGACCGCCTGCCGTTCCGCCTCCAGCACGGCGAGGTTCCGTTCCGCCGCTGCGCGGTTCGAGGCAAGCTGCTGCAGCGCGCGCTGCACCCGCGAAACGTCCCGCTCGGCCTCCGCGAGCTCCTCCGAGGCGCTCGAGCGCGATTCCTCGGTATCCGCGATCTCCTTCTGCAGCTCGCGGATGCGCTGGCGCACCTCCTCGAGGTCGGAGCGCTTCTGCGCGACGTCCGGGGCGTCGGTCCCGTGCGCGACGGTGCCCGCAAGGAGGGCGCACGCTGCCAGCGCAAGACGCAGGCTACGCAGTCGCGGAGTTTCCTTCATCGGCAATTGCAGTCTCAGCTCCTGGCCTTGCCCTGCGCAGCCACCGCGGCCAGCGCGTCGCGAATCGTGTCCTCGTCGGCCAGGTAGTAGCTCTTGATCGGACGCAGATTGGCGTCCAGCTCATACACCAGCGGCTGCGCCATCGGGACTTCCAGGCCGACGATATCCTCGTCCGGAACTTTGTCGAGATACTTGACGAGGGCACGCAGGCTGTTGCCGTGCGCGACGATCAGGATGCGGCGACCGGCCAGTATCTGCGGAACGATGACGGTTTCCCAGTACGGAGCCAACCGGACCACCGTGTCCTTCAGGCATTCGGTACGGGGAAACTGCGCACGCGGCAGCGACGCATAGCGCGGATCGTTCATCGTCAGGCGCTCATCGCCCTCGGCCAGCGCCGGCGTCGCAACATCGTACGCGCGCCGCCACGCCAGCACCTGATCCTCACCGAACCGGGCGACGGTCTCGGCCTTGTTCAGCCCCTGCAACGCACCATAGCTGCGATCGTTCAGGCGCCAGGAATGCTCGACCGGCAACCACAGCGCGTCGAGCTCCTCGAGCACGAGGTTGAGCGTCTTGTTGGCACGCTTGAGCACCGACGTGAAGGCGAGGTCGAAGCTGTAGCCTTCACGCCTGAGCAGCCGACCCGCGGCGCGCGCCTCCTCGACACCCGTCTCGGTGAGATCGACGTCGGTCCAGCCGGTGAAGCGGTTTTCCTTGTTCCAGGTCGATTCGCCGTGACGGAGCAGAACGATTCGGTACATGAGCGCTCAGAGGATGTGTTGGGAGCGAAAAGGGACGACGCCTCCTGACCGGCACGACGCCGACGCCCCGAAGGGTCTGGCTGAGCACGGAGGCACCGATGGCGCGCTATTACGGGCCGCGGTATTTTATACTACTCGCTTGATCTGCACTTCCCGCCATCGTGGACACCAAGACCATCATCGACCTCATCGACAAGCACGAGCACATCGAAACCGCTGCGCGCGCGCTCAAGGCCATCGCCCACCCGCTGCGCCTGAAGATCCTGTGCGTGCTGGGCGAGAACGAAGTGTGCGTCCAGGACATCGTCGAGGCGGTCGGCACCTCGCAAAGCAACATCTCGCAGCATCTCGCGATCCTGCGCGACAAGGCCGTTCTGCAGACCCGCAAGGATGCCAACCGCGTCTATTACCGCATCTGCGACCAACGCACCCTGCAACTCATCGCGCTGATGCGCGAAGTGTTCTGCAACGACCAGCCCGGCCGGAAGTGACAGCCGGGCGGGCGGCGCCACGCCCGCCACACGACAAGAAGACAAGACGGAGTAAACCTACGTGGAATTCCTGCAGCAAAACTGGTACTGGGCCGCGCTCGCGGCAGCAAGCGGCGCATGGCTGCTGTTCGACCTGGCGCGCAGCCAGGGCGACAAGTCGCAGCTTTCGCCCGTCGAGGCGACCCTTCTGATCAACCGCGAGGATGCCCAGCTCGTCGACGTGCGCGACCAGGGCGAATTCGTCGGTGGCCACATCCCCAACGCGCGCCACATCCCGCTCGGCGAGCTCGAACGCCGCAGCAGCGAGCTGGAAAAGTTCAAGGACCGCCCCATCATCCTTTGCTGCGCAACGGGAAACCGGTCCGCGACCGCGGCCACCACTCTGAGAAAGGCCGGCTTCGAAAAGCTCTTCAACCTGCGCGGCGGCATCGTCGAATGGGAGAAGGCGGGTCAGCCGCTCAGCCGCAAGAGGAAATGACGATGCAAGCGAAGATCCGGATGTACGCGACGGCGGTGTGCCCCTACTGCGTGCGCGCCGAGCAGCTGCTGCGGCGCAAGGGCGTGCAGGACATCGAGAAGATCCGCGTCGACCAGGATCCCGCCCGCCGCGACGAAATGATCGGCCTCACCGGGCGTCGCACCGTGCCCCAGATCTTCATCGGCGACACGCACGTCGGCGGCTGCGACGACCTCTACGAACTCGAACACCAGGGCAAGCTCGACACGCTGCTGCAGCAGGCCTGAGCCCCCTCCCCTCCCTTTCACCATTTCAATACTCCCAGGCACCCTCATGTCCGAAAACGCCCAAGCCCCCGTCTTCTCGATCGAAAAACTCTACGTGAAGGATCTGTCGCTGGAAGTGCCCGGCGCCCCGCGCATCTTCCTCGAGCGCGAGAATCCGCAGATCAACGTGCAGCTGCGCACCGAGGCGAGCGGCGTCGACGAGGGCGTCTACGAAGTCACCCTGACGGTCACCGTCTCGGCCAAGCTCGCCGACGAACGCACCGTGTTCCTCGTCGAGGTTGCCCAGGGCGGCATCTTCCAGATTCGCAACATTCCCGAAGGCGACCTCGAACCGGTGACGATGATCGGCTGCCCGAACATCCTCTTCCCGTATGCGCGCGAGGCAATCTCGGACGCGATCACGCGCGCCGGCTTCCAACCCGTGGTGCTGGCCCCGGTCAATTTCGAGGCTCTGTACCAGGCGCAGCAGCAGCAATCCGAAGCCCGCGAGTCGGGCGAACTGCCGATCCAGTAATTCCGATGCACACCCAGCTCCGCTGCATCGCGCTCGCCGCCGCCCTCGTCCTGCCGGCGGCGGGTGCGCACGCCATCGAATACCGCTCGGTTGCGGAACCGGCCATCCTGTACGACTCGCCGTCGGACAAGGGCAAGCGGCTGTTCATCATTGCGCCCGGCACACCGCTCGAAGTGGTCGTAAGCCTCGACAAGTGGGCCAAGGTGCGCGATGCGGGCGGCTCGATCAACTGGATCGAGCGCCGGACCCTGTCGGACAAGCGCACGGTGATGGTGACGAGCGCCCGCGCCGTGGCACGGCAGCGCCCGGCAACCGATGCGCCGGTCGCGTTCGAGAGCGCGAAGGACGTGGTCCTCGAGGTCACCGGAAACGCGAACGAGGGCTGGCTCCCCGTGCGCCACAAGGACGGCGCGAATGGCTTCGTCCGGGTGACCGAGGTCTGGGGGCTTTGAGCCCGATCCGCATCGCCGTGTTCGGCTCCGGCGCATGGGGGACTGCGCTGGCGCTTGCCTTCTCCGCGCAGCATCGCGTGATCCTGTGGGGGCGCGACGCCGACCACGTCGCCACGCTCGCCGCCGAGCGCGTCAACGCCCGTTACCTTCCGGACGTGCCGCTACCGCAGGCGCTCGAACTGACAGCGGATTTCGAGGCCGCGGCACGCGACGCCGACCTTCATCTGGTCGTCACGCCGCTTGCCGGATTGCGCCAGACCACACGCCGCCTGCATGACATCCAGGCGCAGACGCCGCTGATCTGGGCGTGCAAGGGACTGGAAGCGGGCAGCGGGCGCCTGCCGCACGAGATCGTCGCCGCAGAACTCGGCGCAGACGCGCCCTGCGGCGTCCTGACCGGCCCCAGCTTCGCCGCGGAAGTCGCCCGCGGCATGCCGACGGCGGTTACGCTGGCGTCGGCGGACATCGATTTCGCCCGGGAGTGGGTGTACCAGCTGCACCAACCGCGGCTGCGCATGTACGCCAACAGCGACGTCGTCGGCGCCGAGATCGGCGGCGCGATCAAGAACGTGCTCGCGATCGCCGCCGGGGTTTCCGACGGGATGGGCTTCGGCCTCAACGCGCGCGCGGCACTCATCACGCGCGGGCTCGCGGAGATCGCGCGCCTGGCCACGGCACTCGGCGGCCGCGCCGACACGCTGATGGGCCTGGCAGGCATGGGCGACCTTATCCTGACCTGCACAGGCGACCTGTCGCGCAACCGCCGCGTCGGACTCGCGCTCGCGCAGGGCAAGACCCTCCCCGAGATCCTGCAGGAACTGGGACATGTCGCCGAAGGCGTGTCCACCGCGCGCGAGGTCGCAAGCCTCGCCGCCCGTCGCGGCGTCGACATGCCCCTGTGCGCCGCCGTCGACGAGCTGCTCCACGGCAACCGCCTGGGGCCACGTGAAGTCGTCGAGCAGCTGCTGTCGCGCGAACCGCGCCAGGAATAGGCCGCAGCTTAGCGGCGGGACCGACCCGCCCATAGCCGACCGCCGGCGGCGGCCCCTTTCTTCCCTACTGCGCGGCGCCGGCGAATCCCAGCTGCCGCCACGCCTCGAACACGACGACGGCCACGGCGTTCGACAGGTTCACGCTGCGATTCGACGGACACATCGGGATGCGCAGCGTGCTCCCCTGCGGCAGCTTCGCCAGCACGTCCGCGGGCAGGCCGCTGGTTTCCCGCCCGAACAGCAGCACGTCGCCTTCGCGGTATTCGACTTTGTCGTAACGCTGCTCCCCTTTCGTGCTCAGCGCGAACATGCGCCGCCCGGCCAGGGCGCGGCAGCATGCGTCGAAATCGTCGTGCACGCTGACGCTCGCGAGATCGTGGTAATCGAGACCCGCACGCGCGAGTTGCCGGTCGGAGAGATCGAAACCGAGCGGACGGACCAGATGCAGATGGGCGCCCGTATTGGCTGCGAGACGGATGGAATTGCCCGTATTGGGCGGGATTTCGGGTTGGTAGAGAACGATGTCGAGCATGTCAGACCGGCGATGGAGTACGCGCAACGACCCGGTTCACTACGCGGGCTGCGCCGTGCGATTTTAACGTGCGCGCGAGCTCGTCGAGCGTCGCGCCGGTGGTCATAACGTCATCGACGACCACGACGGTCCTGCCGTCGAACGAGCTATGGCAACGGAAGGCGCCGCGCATATTGCGGCGCCGTTCGAGCCACGGCAGCGAGGCCTGCGGCGCCGTGTCGCGGACGCGCTCGACAGCGGCCGTTTCGAACGGCAGCCCCCAGGCACGGGCGAGCGGCCGCGCGATCTCCGCCGCCTGGTTGAAGCCGCGCTCGCGCAGGCGGCCGGGGTGGAGCGGCATCGGCACCACGACCGCCGGCCCTTGCGGCGGCGTGAACGGCTCCAGCAGGCCGGAGAGGAAGCGCGTCAGCGCCAGCCTCCGTCCGTATTTCAGCGCTTGGACGAGGCGGTCGACCGGGAACACGTAGGGCAAGGCGGCGATGGTTGCATCGAAAGCGGGCTGCGCGCGCTGGCAACTGCCGCAGATCAGGTCTTCGCCGGACGGGATCGCACACACCGGGCACACCGTCGCCAGCCGTGGCAGGCTCGCGCGGCACGCCCCGCAAACCAGCGCGGAGCCAGCCCCCTGGCCGCACACAAAGCACTCGTTCGGCATGAGCCTGGAAGCGAGGATTCGCGCCATCGCCTCCATACGGTGAAGTACGTTTGACAAGTTTTCGCCGAATGAACGAATATGGGAAGCTTCGCATTACATCCCGGAACTGCTTTCATGACAATGACTTCCGCGTGCCGCAACCTCGACACCCAGTCCGCCGCCAACACCGCCGCCCGCAAGCAATGGAGCGTCGCTGAGGCCGAAGCATTGTTCGAACTGCCGTTCATGGATCTTGTTTTCCGCGCCCAGCAGGTACACCGCGAGAACTTCGACGCCAATGCCGTGCAGCGCTCGACGCTGCTTTCGATCAAGACCGGCGGCTGTTCCGAGGATTGCAGCTACTGCTCGCAGTCGGCCCGCTACAAGACGGGCCTCGACCGCCAGCAGCTGATGGCGGTCGCCGAGGTCGTCGAGAAGGCCAAGGCAGCGAAGGCCAAGGGGTCCAGCCGCTTCTGCATGGGCGCCGCGTGGAAGGGCCCGAAGGAGCGCGAACTGGAGACCGTCCTCGCGATGGTGCGCGAAGTGAAGGCGCTGGGCAT
Organism: Azoarcus sp. CIB; assembly: GCF_001190925.1. Taxonomy (NCBI): domain Bacteria; kingdom Pseudomonadati; phylum Pseudomonadota; class Betaproteobacteria; order Rhodocyclales; family Zoogloeaceae; genus Azoarcus; species Azoarcus sp. CIB. The sequence continues at coordinate 981,534 of NZ_CP011072.1, read as the reverse complement.
GGAAACCTGCGTCACCCTGGGCATGCTCAAGGGCGACCAGGCGCAGCAGCTCAAGGACGCCGGCCTCGACTACTACAACCACAACGTCGACACCGCGCCCGAGTACTACGAGAAGGTGATCACGACGCACACCCTCGCCGACCGTCTCGACACCATCGACCAGGTGCGCAATGCCGGCATCAATGTGTGCTCGGGCGGCATCATCGGCATGGGCGAAGGCCGCAGCGGCCGCGCCGGCCTGCTCGCGCAGCTCGCGAACATGGATCGTCCGCCGGAGTCGGTGCCGATCAACAACCTCGTCGCGATCCCCGGCACCCCGCTCGCCGAAGCCGAGAAGCTCGATCCCTTCGAATTCGTGCGCACGATTGCCGCGGCGCGCATCATGATGCCGACCAGCTTCGTGCGCCTGTCCGCAGGCCGCGAGCAGATGAGCGACGAGATGCAGGCCCTGTGCTTCATGGCCGGTGCGAACTCGATCTTCTACGGCGAACGCCTGCTGACGACCGACAACCCCGAAGCCGACCGCGACGAGAAGCTGTTCGCGCGCCTCGGCATTCGTCCGATCTGAGCGCTTCGCAAGGAATGGCCGGCGACGCCGACTTCGCACTCGACCGCAAACTCCTGATCCGGCGCTTCGGGCGCGCGGCGGCAAGCTGCGACGAGGTCGCCGTGCTCGGACGCGAAGTCGCGCGGCGCATGGACGAGCGGCTCGACTACATCCGCCTCGAACCGAAGCGCATCCTCGACCTGGGTTGCGGCACCGGCGCCGACCTCGATACGCTCGTGCGGCGCTTCCCAGCGGCACAACGGCGTCGGCGCAGACTTCGCGCTGCCGATGCTCACCCGCGCGCGCGGCGCGCGCGGCCTGCTCGAGCGCCTGCGCGCACTGGGAAAACCCCAGGGCCCGGCGCTCGCCTGCGCCGACGCAGCGAACCTGCCCTTCGCGCGCGCCAGCATGTCGCTGGTATGGTCCAACCTCATGCTCAACTGGCTCGCCGACCCGCTTCCCGCGCTGCGCGAAGTTCATCGCGTGCTGGAAGTGGACGGCATGCTGATGTTCTCGACGCTGGGCCCGGACACGCTGCGCGAGCTGCGCGCCGCACTGCCCGCCGCGCAGGGCGAGCGCGTGCACCGCTTCATCGACATGCATGACCTGGGCGACGCCCTGGTGCAGGCCGGCTTTTCCGACCCGGTCATGGACATGGAAGTGCTGACGCTGACCTACGCGGACGTCGACGAACTGCTGCGCGACCTGCGCCTGTCGGGCTGCGCCAACGCGAGCGTCGCCCGCCCGCGCGGCCTGTCGGGGAAAGGCGGCTGGGAGGCCGCCCGGCAGACTCTCGAGGCGCTGCGGCGGGATGATCGCCTGCCCGCAACCTTCGAAGTCGTGCAGGGCCATGCGTGGAAGGCCCAGCCCAAGACGACCGAGGACGGCCGCGCCATCGTCCGTTTCCAGCCGCGCCCCGGCAGGGGCTGAGACAGACGTGAGCAGACCGTGCGCGGGGCCGGTGTGGCTCTTCGACCTGGATAACACGCTGCACAACGCCAGCGCGCACATCTTCCCGCACATCAACCTGAGCATGACGGCCTACCTCGTGCGGCACCTCGCGCTGAGCGACGAGGACGCCAACGCACTGCGGGTGCGCTACTGGCGGCGCTACGGCGCGACGCTGACCGGCCTCATGCGCCATCACGGCGTCGATCCGCACCACTTCCTGGCGGAGACGCACCGCTTCGAACGGCTGCACGCGATGATGGTCTTCGACCGCGCGCTCGGTGCGCTGCTGCGCCGCCTGCCCGGGCGCAAGATCGTGTTCTCGAACGGACCGCAGCGCTATGCCGGCGCCGTGCTCGAAGCGATGGGGATCCGCCGTCATTTCGACGCGGTCTATGGCATCGAGCAGATGCGCTTCCACCCGAAACCGCAGGCGCGCGCCTTCCGCCACCTGCTGCACGATCTGCAGCTGCGGCCGCAGTGCTGCATTCTGGTCGAGGATTCAGCCGAGAACCTGCGCACCGCCCGCCGGCTGGGCATGAAGACGGTGCTGGTCGGCCGCGAAATGAAAAGGCCGGCCTATGTGGACGTCAGGATCACTTCGATTCTCGATCTGCGCCGCGCGGCCGGCCGCCTGCTGCCCCGGTAGGGATACCGGGGCCGGACACACCCCGCCTCAGCCGGCGGCCTTCAGCCAGCGCGCCGCATCGAGCGCGAAGTAGGTCAGGATGCCGTCCGCACCGGCGCGCTTGAACGACAGCAGCGCTTCCAGCACGCACGCCTCTTCCGCCAGCCAGCCATTGGCGATGGCCGCCTTGAGCATCGCGTACTCGCCGCTCACCTGGTAGGCGTAGGTCGGCACCTGCAGTTCGGTCTTCACGCGGCGCACGATGTCGAGGTAGGGCATGCCGGGCTTGACCATGAACATGTCGGCCCCCTCGGCGATGTCGAGCGCGACCTCGCGGATCGCCTCGTCGGTGTTCGCCGGGTCCATCTGGTAGGTGTACTTGTTGCCCTTGCCGAGATTGCCGGCCGAACCCACCGCGTCGCGGAAGGGGCCGTAGAAGCTCGACGCGTACTTCGCCGAATACGCGAGGATGCGCGTGTAGATGCGATTGTCGCTGTCGAGCTCGGCGCGGATGCGTGCGATGCGTCCATCCATCATGTCCGACGGCGCGACCACGTCGGCGCCCGCCTGCGCATGGCACAGCGCCTGTTTCGCGAGCGCCTCGAGCGTTTCGTCGTTGAGCACGTAGCCGCACGGGTCATCCGGATCGATCAGGCCGTCCTGGCCGTGGCTGGTGTAGGGATCGAGCGCGACGTCGGTGATCACGCCGAGCTCCGGGAAGCGCGCCTTCAGCGCCTGCACGACGCGCGGCACCAGTCCGTCCGGGTTCCACGCCTCTTCGGCGCCCTCGGTCTTGCCGGCGGCTTCGATCACCGGAAAGAGGGCCAGCGCGGGAACGCCCAGCGACACCGCCTCCTCGGCAACGCGCAGCAGGTTGTCGAGCGACACGCGCGTCACGCCCGGCATCGACGGCACGGCCTGCGTGACGTTGTTGCCCTCGAGCACGAACACGGGGTAGATCAGGTCGTCGGCCGACAGGTGCGATTCGCGCATCAGGCGGCGGGAGAACTCGTCGCGGCGCATCCGCCGCATGCGGGTCGCAGGAAAGATTCCGGTGGGACGCATGTTCGATCCAGCTCCAGTTCAGTTAATCGACATGAAATATAAGGTAACGAATTCGGGTGGGAACTTCTTCAAAGTGCATTTACTCTGAAGTTTCGGATGGTGACGAGCCGTCCCCCGCTTCACCTCCCTGAGCGGGTGCCTTAATCCCATTAAGGCGTTTGACCCCGGGCTTTATCCCCTTTGGCCCGGGGTCTTTTATTTTCCGGCGCCACCCAGACGCGCCGTGGCCGGAATCGCAGGCAACTCTTCCGTCGGCAGATTCAGCCAGCCCGCCACGGTGTGCTCGACCTCTTCCGCCCCGACCTTCTTCAGGCTCGAGAACAACTGGGCCGTGATCTGCGATCCCAGCGGGACCAGTTCGCGGCGCACCGCGGCCAGCGTGGCCGCCGCCTCGTTGCGCGTGAGCTTGTCGGCCTTAGTCAGCAGCACGTGAATCGGCCGCCCGCTCGGCAGGAACCAGTCGATCATCTGGCGATCCAGCGGCGTCAGCGGATGGCGGGAATCCATGATCAGCACGAGCCCGACGAGGCTCTCGCGCTGACGCAGGTAGTTTTCCAGCAGGCCCACCCACTGCCGACGGATCGCCTCGGGCACCTTGGCGTAGCCGTAGCCGGGAAGGTCGACCAGCACCGCCCCGCAATCGAGGCGGAAGAAGTTGATCAGCTGCGTGCGCCCGGGCGTCTTCGACACATATGCGAGGCGCGTATGGTCGGCAATCGTATTGATGGCACTCGACTTGCCGGCGTTCGAACGGCCGGCAAAAGCGATCTCGGGCCCGTCCGGAACCGGCAGATCGCCCGATTTTGCAATGGAAATCTCGAATTTTGCGTTGCGGAAGAGGGACATCGGGAGGGAGGGGAAAACGCAGATGGTTATGCCGGACAGCCCACATTGCATCGCGCAAATCCGGCCAGCTGTTATAGAATACCGCGTTTGCGATATCCACTCACGGCTTTCTGAGGACACCATGATCAAGCGTTCCCTGCTGCTCTCGCTGCTGCTGGTTACGGGCGGCCTTCACGCCCAGGACCAGGCACCCGATCTCGCCAAGGCGAAACAGACTGCAGAAACCCTCTGCGTCGGGTGCCACGGCGCCGACGGCAACAGCCCGATTCCGGTCAACCCGAAACTGGCCGGCCAGCATTCCGACTACCTCTTCAAGCAACTGAAGAACTTCAAGGGCTGGAACGGAAAGCCCGCCGAGCGCGAAAACCCGATCATGGGCGGCATGGTGGCGGCACTCGAGGAAGCGGACATGAAGGCGCTCGCGATCCACTTCTCGTCGCAGACGCTGCAGCCTGACTCGGCCAAGAATCCCGACCTCGCGAAGCTCGGTCAGAACATCTGGCGTGCGGGCCTCCCGACCAAGGGCGTTCCCGCCTGTGCTGGCTGCCACGGCCCGGCCGGCGCCGGCCTGCCGGCCCAGTTCCCGCGCATCGCGGGCCAGTATGCCGACTACACCGAAGCGCAGCTGAAGGCCTTCCGCGATGGCGTGCGCAAGAACGACCCGGCACTGATGATGCAGACCATCGCATTGAAGATGACCGATCCGGAAATGAAGGCGGTCGCCGACTACGCCGCCGGCCTGCGCTGACCGTCCGGCGCCGCAGCAATCTCGAAAGGGGTGAAAGGGGTGGCATGGCCACCCCTTTTCTTTTTCCGGCACCGGCAGCATGTGCGCCCTTGCGACCGCCGGTCCCACGGCGCGCAAGATCGGACGATAATGCGTCTTCCGCAAGACCGAGCGAACGCCGCATCCAGGAACTAAAGCCATGGCACAGAACCCCGGGAGCCCGACCTCCGCCCGCTCGCCCAATTACTCCGCCACCGAGGCGAGGCGGGCCATTCTCGACCGGCTGACGCCGGTCGGCGGATGGGAACGCGTCAATGTCCGCAGCGCCCTAGGGCGCGTGCTCGCCGAGGACGTCATCGCGCCGTGTAACGTGCCGGCCCACGACAACTCGGCGATGGACGGCTACGCGGTGCGCCACGCCGACCTCGCGCCGCAGGGCGAGAGCGCCCTGACGGTCGTCGGCACGGCGTTCGCCGGCAAGCCCTTCTCCGGCATCGTCGGCGCCGGGCAGGCCGTCCGGATCATGACCGGGGCGCCGATTCCGGAGGGTGCCGACACGATCGTCGTGCAGGAGGTGGCGCGCGCCGCCGACGGCAAGGTGCATGTGCCGGCGGGACAGCGCGCCGGACACAACCTGCGCCGCGCCGGCGAGGACCTGGCATTGGGCGGCATCGCCCTCCCCGCGGGCAAGCGCTGCGGACCGGCCGAGCTGGGCCTCGTCGCCTCGCTCGGCATCGCCGAGGTCGTCGTGCGCCGCCGGCTGCGCGTGGCTTTCTTCTCCACCGGCGACGAGCTCGCGTCGATCGGCAAGCCGCTCGCGCCCGGCGAGGTCTACGACAGCAACCGCTACACCCTCTTCGGTGCGCTCTCGCGCCTGGGCTGCGATCTCATCGACATGGGCGTCGTGCGCGACGACCCGCAGGCGCTGGAAACGGCCTTCCGCGACGCTTCAGCCAACGCCGACGTGATCCTGACCAGCGGCGGCGTGTCGGTGGGGGAAGCGGACTTCATCCGCGAGCTCGTGAATCGCCTCGGCGAGGTCGCGTTCTGGAAGATCGACATCAAGCCCGGACGGCCGATGGCCTTCGGACGCGTCGGTGATGCGTGGCTGTTTGGCCTGCCCGGCAATCCGGTCGCGGTACTGGTGACCTTCTACCAGTTCGTCCAGGACGCCCTGCAAGCCCTGTCCGGGGTCTCGCCGCTGCCTGAGCCGGCGTTGTTCGACGTGGTGTGCGCAGAAACCATTCGCAAGCAGCCCGGACGACGCGAATTCATGCGCGGCCGCCTGGCCCTCGTCGACGGCCGCCAGACGGTACGGCTTGCCGGCGCCCAAGGTTCGGGCGTGCTGCGTTCGATGTCGGAAGCCAACTGCTTCATCGTGCTGCCGGAAGAGCGCGGCGACGTCCTCGCCGGCGAGACGGTGCAGGTGCAGATCTTCGACGGCCTCGTGTAAGACCCACCCACAGGAATACCTAATGAATCAGGACGAACTGAAGAAGGCCGCGGCGCGCGCGGCGCTGGACTACGTCGAGGACGGCATGATCGTCGGCGTCGGCACGGGCTCGACGGTCAACCATTTCATCGACGGCCTGGCCGAGATGCGCGGCCGCATCGCCGGTGCCGTATCGAGTTCGGAAGCCAGCGCACGCCGGCTCGAGGGCTACGGCATTCCGCTGATCGGCCTCAACGACGTGACCAAACTGCAGCTCTATGTGGACGGGGCGGACGAGATCGACGGCGGCTTCGCGATGATCAAGGGCGGCGGCGGCGCGCTGACGCGCGAGAAGATCGTCGCCGCGGTTGCCGAGCGTTTCGTGTGCATCTGCGACCAGTCGAAGCTCGTAAGCTGCCTGGGGGCCTTCCCGCTGCCCGTGGAGGTGATCCCGATGGCGCGCGCCTACGTCGAGCGCCGCCTCGCCCGGATCGGCGGACGTCCGGTACTGCGCGAGGGTTTCGTGACCGACAACGGCAACCTGATCCTGGACGTGCACGGGCTGCGCATTCCGGAGCCGCAAGCCCTGGAAACGGAGATCAACCAGATCACCGGCGTCGTGACCAACGGGCTGTTTGCGCTGCGCGGCGCCGACCTGCTGCTGATGGCCACGTCGACGGGCGTCGAGCGGCGCGTCGCAGCGACTTCCTGAATCGCAAGCATCCGTGCAATATATTCGTCACATTCGACTGCTACCCTCGCGGACTCTCGGGACCGGAACATGACAATGAGCAAGCACACCTACACCCAGTTCGACAAGGAGCTGGAAGCCATCCGCAAGCGCCTGCTGGAAATGGGCGGCCTCGTGGCCCAGCAGCTGACGCGTGCGATCGAAGGGCTCGGGACGGGCAATCACGAACTGCTGGAACAGGTCATCGCAGATGATCGCAAGGTCAACGACGAGGAAGTCGCGCTCGACGATGCCTGCATCCACGTCATCGCGCGCCATGCCCCGGCCGCCGGAGACCTGCGCATGGTCATGACGATGATCCAGATGATCACCGACATCGAGCGCATCGGCGACGAGGCCAAAAAGATCGCCAAGGCCGGCCGCCAGATCATCGACTCGGACGCCGCCTTCGTCCCCAAGGTGGAGCTTCGCCACGTGTCGACGATGGTCGTCGAGATGCTGCAGGGCGCGCTCGACGCCTTCGCCCGCATGGACCCGACGGCTTCGCCGGAAATCGTGCGGCGCGACAAGGAGGTCGATGCGATCTTCAAGGGCATCATGCGCCAGCTGATCACCTACATGATGGAAGATCCGCGCGTGATCACGCGTTCGCTGGACGTGCTGTTCATCGCCAAGTCGATCGAGCGCATCGGCGACCACACGAAGAACCTCTCCGAATACGTCGTGTACATGGTCAAGGGCCGCGACGTACGCCATGAAGGTGTCGAGGCGCTGGAACGCGCTTCCGGCCCCAACTGACGGGAATCTCGCTGCGCGCACGCTGCGGCGGCGGTTTACGCGAAAAGGGATGGCCGCGGCCATCCCTTTTTCATTCAGTCGCGCCGCGATCCGCGACGCAGGCTCACTGCGCGGGCGGAACGTAGCCGCCGACCTGGTCGGCGCCGCCTTCGAAGAAATGCTTCTCCATCTGCTCCGACAGATACTTGCGCGCGCGCGCATCCATCAGGTTCAGGCGGTTCTCGTTGATCAGCATGGTCTGGTACTTGACCCACTGCTGCCAGGCTTCCTTCGAGACGCTGTCGAAGATGCGCTTTCCGAGCGCGCCGGGAACCGGGGGCAGGTCCAGCCCTTCCGCCTCGCGACCAAGCTTGATGCAATTGACCATACGGGCCATCGTTCAGTCCTCTCTTCTGCAATCGGGTTCATCGGATTCGGTGGGCGTCATTCTAGCGGATTCCCCCGCACAGCTCTCTGCCATGGTCCATTGATCGCGGCCGCCGCTCTTCGAGCGATACAAGGCCTGATCGGCCACCGCGATCAGCTGTTCCGCGGAGGCGGCATGGCGCGGGTAGATCGCGATGCCGAGGCTCGCGGTGATGCCCACGGAGCGCCCGCCGAATTCGAAACACAGCCCCTCGATCACTTCGATGATGCGGCGCGCCAGCTCGCACAGCTTCTTCTCGCCCGCATCGGGCACCACCACGCCGAACTCGTCGCCGCCCAGGCGGCAGAACATCTCGTTGCGGCGGATGACGTCGCCGACCCTCTCCGCCAGGGCGACCAGCACCTCGTCGCCGGCCTGGTGGCCGAACTCGTCGTTGATCGGCTTGAAGCCGTCGAGGTCGATCGCCACGAGCCCGACCTGGCCGCCACGGCGCGAGGCTTCGGCGAGCTGCCGGTCGAGCTCCTCGTGGAAGCGCCGGCGGTTGTAGAGGCCGGTCAGCGGATCGTGCTCCGCCAGTTCGACCAGACGCTGCGCGGTGCGGCGCTGCTCGGTGACGTCCTCGTAGATCCACACGCGCCCGATGCCGCGGCGCCCCTGCACGGCCTCGACCAGCGCGGCGATATCCGTGACGATGCGACCATCCTTGAAATTCACTTCGTGGGGCTCGCTGACCACGTAGGTGCGCAGCACCGCGTCGATGTGCTCGAAGTAGGCCTCGGGCTGTTCGATCAGCTCGGCAACGCGGCTCTGCAGCACGACGTCGCGCATGCCGATGAGATTCTCGTCGGGCGGAAAGCCCCAGATGTCGAGCATCGCACGGTTGTAATAGAGCACGCGGTGATCGCGGTCCATGAACAGGATGCCCAGGCGGATGACGTTGAGCAGCGCGGACAGGCGCTGGCGCTCGTCGTTCGAGCGCGCCAGGTACCGCTCGCGCAGCGCCTGGGCACGCCGCAGCTCGGTGACGGTTTCGAGGAGCTTGTATTCGGCTTCCTTGCGCGCCTGGATGTCCTCGGCCGACATGCGGAGGCCGGCCGGCTGCCCTCCCTCTCGGCCGAGCGGCCGCCAGTGGCAGGCGACCCAGCAGATGTGGCCATCCTCGCGCAACAGGCGCATCTCGAAATCCTCGCCGGGACTTCCCTCGGCGACGCGCTGCGCCATACGCTGGCAATAGCGACGGTCGGACTCGTGCACCAGCAGGGCGAGCGCATCGGGCGCTTCGAGGCAGGCTGCGGGGCTCCAGCCCGTCAGCCGTTCGATCGACGGGCTGATCCAGGTCAGGCGTCCGCGCATGTCGAACAGGGCTTCGACGCCATGCACGCCTTCGGCGATTTCGCGCAGACGGGACACGCCGACGGTGACCGCATCCAGCCGCTTCGCATGATCGGCCGCCGGCTCGCCCCCCCTGGCACCGGAGGAAAGATGGACCACTGCGTCCAGCGCGTCGAGGCGCGACGCGATCGCCGCGTCGTCGCCTGTCTGCCGACGCACCGCCGCGTTGTCGTAGATAAGCACGGCCGTGGCACCCAGCCCCCCTGCCGCGAGGAGCACAAGGGCCAGCAGACCCCACTCGCCGGCGACGCCGAAGTGCGCACCTGCCAGCGCGCCAAGGCCCGCAAGGAGCGCTCCCGCCACGCCGGCAAGGGCCGGCGCAGAACGCGAAGGGGCGTCCTTGCCGCTCACGAGGCCTCCGCACGCATGCCGCACGCACACCATCGGCCGGACAATGCGCGCGCGTCCGTCATAGCTTCTTCACGAACACTTTCGAGCGGCGCTGGTAGTTGTACAGATCGCGCTTCTTCTGCGGCAGCGCCTCGGGGCCGATCTCGCTGAAACCGCGCTCGCGGAACCAGTGCGCGGTGCGCGTCGTGAGCACGAACAAGCGCTCGAGGCGCTGCTTGCGCGCGCGCTCCTCGATGCGGCGCAACAGCTGGTCGCCAAGACCCGCGCGGCGGTACTCGGGCGTGACGGCAAGGCAGGCGAGTTCCGCGGCACGCTCGTCGGAAAACGGGTACAGCGCCGCGCAACCGACCAGCACGCCGTCGTGCTCGACGACCGAGAAGCGGTCGATCTCCTGCTCGAGCAGTTCGCGCCCGCGCCGCACCAACGTGCCGTCCGCCTCCATCGGCGAGATCAGCGCGACCAGCGCGGCGACATCCTCGAAACTCGCGTCGCGCAGGCGGAACAGCGGATCGCGCGACACGACGGTGCCCACCCCGGCGTGCGTGAAGAACTCCAGCAGCAGGCCGCCGTCCTTGTCGTGGTCGATGAGGTGCACGCGCGCCACGCCGCGGCGCACCGCGCGGATCGCGCACGGCAGGTAGAGATCGAGATCCTCGGTGAGCCCTTCCCCGGCGTTGAACATGCGCTCGGCCTCGTCGGCCGTCACCGAATCGATCAGGCGCTGGTCCGCATCCAGCAGGCCCGGGGCGTCGCACAGGTAGATCAGCTTCTCCGCCTTCACCGCGACGGCGACCGCCTCGGCGACCTCTTCCATGCTGAGGTTGAATATCTCGCCCGCCGGCGACACGCCCATCGGCGAGATCAGCACGACGTTCTGCTGGTCGAGGTCGGCGTTGATCTCCTCGGCGATGATCTTGCGCACGGCGCCCGTGTATTGGTAGTCGACGCCGTCGACGACACCGACCGGACGGGCCGTGATGAAGTTGCCTCCGGTCACGCGCATGTAGCTGCCTGCCATCGGCGTGTTCGGGAGCCCCTGCGACAGCAGCGCCTCGACTTCGATGCGCGTCACCGCCATCGCGGCCTTCACGCATTCGAGCGCATCGGCGTCGGTGACGCGCAACCCGTTGTGGTAGCGCTGCTCCAGTCCGCGGCGCGCGAGCTCGGCTTCAATCTGCGGCCGCGCACCATGCACGAGAACGAGGCGGATGCCCAGCGCGGCCAGCAGGTTGCAGTCGTAGGCGAGGCTCTGGGCGCGCGCGCCGGCGGCGACTTCCCCGCCGAAGGCGAGAACGAAGGTGCGCCCGCGAAAGGCATGAATGTAGGGCGCGGCCCCGCGCACCCAGGCCACGAACTGCTCCGTCGACGCCGCGATGTCGGATGCCGCGGGATTCGAATTGGGGTTGGAGTTGGGATTGGACTGGCCGCTCAAATCGTCACCATCAGAAAATCGGAAATCTCGCCGGGTGCGGCGCAGGGCACGTATGCCCGGTCCATTCTAGCGGAATACACGGCGCATCGCGGAGCGAGCTCCGCACGCGATCGGGGCATCCGCACGCAGTCCCGTCCGTTAGCGCTGCAGTGCGGATTCGAGCCGTTCGCATAGTGTGCGCAGCACCTTGATACGGGCAAACAGCTTGTTGTCCGCCTCGACCAGGGTCCACGGCGAGGTCTCGGTACTCGTACGGTCGACCATGTCGCACACGGCGCGGGCGTAGTCGTCCCACCGTTCGCGGTTGCGCCAGTCCTCGGCGGTGATCTTGAAGCGCTTGTGCGCTTCGGCTTCGCGCTCGCGGAAACGTTCCAGCTGCTCGTCCTTGCCGATCTGCAGCCAGAACTTGACCACCACCGCCCCGGCGTCGGCCAGCTGGTCCTCGAAGTCGTTGATCTCCGAGTACGCGCGCATCCAGTCCGCCTCCGAGCAGAAGCCCTCCACGCGCTCGACGAGGACGCGGCCGTACCACGAGCGATCGAAAATCGCGACTCTGCCCTGGCGCGGCAGGTGCCGCCAGAAGCGCCACAGGTAGGGCTGGGCACGCTCCTCTTCGGTCGGCGCGGCCACCGGCACGACGTTGTACTGGCGCGCGTCGAGCGCGGCGGTGACGCGGCGTATCGCGCCGCCCTTCCCCGCGGCATCCGCGCCCTCGAAGACGAGCACGAGCGAGCGGCCGCGGAAGGCCTCGTCACGCGTGAGCAGCGCGAGCCGCCCCTGGTAGCGTTCGAGGAGCGCCTGGTATTCCTTCTTGTCCAGCGATTGCCGCAGCACGAGGCTGTTGAGCAGGTTGCGCGAATCGGGCGCGGGCGGCAGCGGGGGCGCCGTCTGGCGCGCCACCCAATGACGCGCGCCGGAATCGAGCCGCTTGCGCATGGCATCGAGCAGCGTGCGCGCAACGAAGAGCTCGCGGTAGTACGAATCGGAACCGTCCACGATCATCCACGGCGCATCGCCAGTGCTGGTGTGACGCAGCGCGTGCTCCGCCACTTCGCGATAACGGTCGTACCGCTCGTAGGAGTGCCAGTCCTGCTCGGTGACCCGCCAACGCGTGCGCGGATCCTTTTCCAGCGCCTTGAGGCGCTTGCGCTGCCCGTCCTTCGACAGATGGAACCACAGTTTCAGGAGCACCACCCCCTCGCGCACCAGCATCGCCTCGAAGCGGTTGATCTCGTCGAGGCGCTGATCGAGGTCGGCCCTCTTCGACACCTTCTCGACGCGCTCGCGCATCGGGTCCGTGTACCAGTTGCCGAACAGAATGCCGATGCGCCCGCGCGGCGGCAGCGCACGCCAGAAGCGCCACATGAAGGGACGCTCGGCCTCGTCGGTGGTCGGCGAATCGAAAGCCAGCGTCTGGATGTGGCGCGGGTCCATCCATTCGTTGAGGAGATTCACCGTCTCGCCCTTGCCGGCGCCGTCGATGCCGTTGATCAGCACCACGACGGCAAAGGATTTCGCTTCCAGGAGGTCGAACTGCACATCGAGCAGTTGCGCGCGCAGCTCCGGTTCGGCCGCGTCGTATTCGTCCTTGTCGATCTTGTGGACCAGTTCAGCCGATTCGAACATCTTCCAGCCTCCTCAAAAATCGCCCCACACGGCCTGCAGCGCGGCGACCGCGGCCAGCCCCGCGGTCTCGGTGCGCAGCACGCGCGGCCCCAGCCCCATGCCGGCGCAGCCCGCGCTGCGGCAGGCCGCGAGTTCGTCGTCGGACCAGCCCCCTTCCGGACCGATCAGCAGATGCACTTCCCCCGCCGGGCGCCCGGCGTCGAGCAGGCGCTGCGTGGCCGCCGGATCGAGGATCAGGCGCACGCCCTCGCAGGGGCGGGCAAGGTAGTCGCGCAGTCCGGCGATCGGCGCGACGACCGGTATGCGGTTGCGTCCGCTCTGCTCGCACGCCGACACGGCGACCTGCTGCCAGTGCTCCACGCGCTTGGCCGCACGCTCACCGGCAAGCCGCAGCACGGAACGTTCCGCCTGCACCGGCACGACGGCGGCAACGCCCAGCTCGACGGCCTTCTGCACGATCCAGTCCATCTTGTCGCCGCTCGCGAGGGCCTGCACCAGCACCAGCCGCAGCGGCGACTCGCGTTCGACTTCGCGCCGCTCCTGCAGCTCGGCGAAACACTGCTTGCCGCGCAGCCGCAGCACTGCCAGCACTTCGCCGCCAGCACCGTCGAACAGGACGACAGGATCGCCGTCGCGCAGCCGCAGCACGCGTGCAGCATGATGGGCCAGCGCCTCGGGCAGCTGGATCTCGCCGGAAGCCGGCATCGGAAGGGGGCAAAAGAAGCGCGAAATCATCGTGGTGTATTATAAGGACACTGCATTCCCGCGAGACCTGCCTTCGGCACGGCCATGATTTCCTGTGTTCCCGACCGCCCCTCATGCGCCTCCCCGGCGCCAGCCGACACGGCACGCAGGAATGCGCGGACGCGCAAGTCCGCAGTCATCGCTTCGCACATGAGCGTGGAGCGCCGCTGATGCCCACGACCAGCCAACGGCTCGCGCAGGCGCGGGCGCTCGAATCGCTGGTGCGCGATGTTGCCCGCGAGGTGATCCTGCCGCGCTACCTCAAGACCGCGCGCAATCGCAAGGCCGACGGCACACTGTTCACCGAGGCCGACCTCGAATCGCAACGCCGCTTTTCCGAGGAACTGCCCAAGCTGGCGCCCGGCGCCGTGCTCGGCGAAGAGATGAGCGCCGCAGAACAGGCACACCTGTGGAGCGACGGACGACGCGGCCTGTGGTGCATCGATCCCATCGACGGCACGACGAATTTCGCCAACGGCATTCCCTTCTTCGCCGTCTCGATCGCTTATCTGGTGAATCACGAGCCGCGCTTCGGCGTCGTCTACAACCCGGTCACCGACGAATCCTTCTACGCAGCCAAAGGCGCCGGTGCCTTCCTGAACGGCGTCGAACTGCCGCTGCGCGTGGCTGCGGCACATCTGTCGGATGCGGTGGCCGGCATCGACTTCAAGCGCATCAGCCACCACCTCGGCGACGAGCTCGCGGTGCGACCGCCCTATTTCTCGCAGCGCAATTTCGGCTCCAGCGCGCTCGAATGGTGCTTTGTCGCCGCGGGACGACTGGACGTGTATCTGCATGGCGGGCAGATGCTGTGGGACTATGCGGCCGGCAAGCTGATCCTGGATGAGGCGGGCGGCAAGGCAGCCGCACTGGACGGCAGCACCGGGATCGCGGGACCGTCGATCAAGCGCGGCGTGATCGCGGCCGCCAGCCCCTGTCTGTTTACGGAGTGGCGCAACTGGGTAAGCGCCCACTCCTGATCGCCCGGTTCGAGCCTGCAAGGCGAACACACATGAATCCCGCCATGATCCCCTGTCGCTACGCTCTCGGAACCGACTCATGACTTCGTCCCCCTCCGCACCATCCGGTTTGCAGGAGCGCCGCTCGCATCAACGCGTGCGCGAAATATTCATCGAGGCAAGCGAACTGATCATGCCTTTCTTCGCCCGCGAAAACCGCTGGGGCAACTCGACGCTCGACCACCTCGCCTATCGCGTGCTGCGCGACCATTACCCCGAACTCTCCTTCGAGGAAGTGCACGTGCTGGTCGTCGCCGCGCACCGCGTCCATTCCGCCCGCAACAAGGGCTCCCGCCTCACCGACGCATGACAGCCGCGCACCGCGCGCCCACGACCTCCCCGCAACGGCAACCAACATGTCAACCAAACACCCCATCATCGCCGTCACCGGCTCGTCGGGCGCCGGCACCACGACGGTCAAGCACACCTTCGAGGCGATCTTCCATCGCGAGAACGTGAATGCGGCCATCGTCGAGGGCGACAGCTTCCACCGCTACACCCGCGAGGAGATGACGAAGCTGATCGAAGCAGCCGAGCGGGCGGGCCAGCGGGGCATCAGCCATTTCGGCCCCGAGGCGAACCTCGTGGAGGAACTGGAAGCGCTGTTCCGCGCCTACGGCAAGTCCGCGACGGGGCGCCATCGCGGCTACATCCACGACGCCGAACGCGCGGCACGCACCGGCCTGCCGATCGGCAGCTTCGCGGAGTGGGAGGATCTCCCCGTCGGCACCGATTGCCTGTTCTACGAGGGGCTGCACGGCGCGCTCGTGACCGACAAGGTCGATGTCGCCCGCCACGTCGACCTGCTGATCGGCGTCGCGCCGACGATCAACCTCGAATGGATCCAGAAGCTGCACCGCGACACGCGCGAGCGCGGCTACTCGCCCGAGGCGGTGCAGGACACGATCCTGCGGCGCATGTACGACTACGTGCATTACATCGTCCCGCAGTTCTCGCGCACGCACATCAACTTCCAGCGCGTGCCGGTCGTCGACACGTCCAACCCCTTCATCGCGCGCGAAGTGCCCACGCTCGACGAATCGATGGTGGTGATCCGCTTCAAGGACCCGCGCGGCGTCGATTTCCCCTACCTGCTGCGCATGATCCACGATGCCTTCATGTCGCGCGCGAACAGCATCGTGATTCCGGGCGGCAAGCTCGACCTCGCGATGCAGCTCATCCTCACGCCGCTGATCTGGAAGCTGATGGAGCGCCGGCGCGAAGCGATCTGAAGCCCCGCAGGACGCGCAACGGAGCGACATTTGACCTGAGCGCACAGGGGTTTGTGCGAATTTTGCAGTGCAGCAGGCGCTACCCAAGTGCCCCCTTTTTCGGCGATAATCCGCGCTTTTCCCAGCCGGCCACCAGGCCCGAGAGATCCATGCAGGCAGCCCGCAACGAGAACCCGCGCAACGTGCGGCCCCCGGTCTTCAACCCCGTCACCGGCGCGATCCGCGCCCTGGCGATGGATGCCGTCCAGCAGGCCAACTCGGGCCACCCGGGTGCTCCGCTGGGCATGGCCGAGATCGCCGAAGTGCTGTGGCGTCACCATCTGCGTCACAACCCGGCGAACCCGAAGTGGGCCGACCGCGACCGCTTCGTGCTGTCGAACGGCCACGGCTCGATGCTGGTCTACGCGCTACTGCACCTGACCGGCTACGACTTGCCGATCGAGGAGCTCAAGCGCTTCCGCCAGCTGCACAGCAAGACCCCGGGCCACCCCGAATACGGCTACACGCCCGGCGTCGAGACCACCACCGGCCCGCTCGGCCAGGGCATCACCAACGCGGTCGGCATGGCGCTGGCCGAGAAAATGCTCGCTGCGGAATTCAACCGCCCCGGCCACGCGATCGTCGATCACCACACCTACGTGTTCCTCGGCGACGGCTGCCTGATGGAAGGCATCTCGCACGAAGCCTGTTCGCTCGCCGGCACGCTGGGCCTGGGCAAGCTGATCGCCTTCTACGACGACAACAATATTTCGATCGACGGCCACGTCGATGGCTGGTTCACCGACGAGACGCCGAAGCGCTTCGAAGCCTACGGCTGGCAGGTCATCGCCAACGTGCAGGGCCACGATGCGGCCGAGATCGACGCGGCAATCCGCGCCGCCCAGGCCAACACGACCCAGCCGACGCTGATCTGCTGCAAGACCGTGATCGGCGCGGGCGCCCCGAACAAGCAGGGCAGCCACGACGTGCACGGCGCGCCGCTGGGCGCCGCCGAAATCGCCGCGACGCGCGCGCACATCGGCTGGACGCACGCCCCGTTCGAAATCCCCGCGGACGTCTACGCGGCATGGAACGCGCGCGACAAGGGTGCGGCGCTGGAAGCCGGCTGGAACGAACGCTTCGCCGCCTACGCCAAGGCCTTCCCGCAGGAAGCCGGCGAGTTCACGCGCCGCACGCAGGGCGAACTGCCGGCCGACTGGTCGGCGCACGTCGACGCCGTGATCGCGAAGATCGTCGACAAGGCCGAGACCATCGCCACCCGCAAGGCGAGCCAGAACAGCATCGAGGCCTTCGCGCCCAAGCTGCCTGAGCTCGTCGGCGGTTCGGCCGACCTGGCCGGCTCCAACCTCACGCTGTGGTCCGGCGCCAAGGGCGTCACGAAGGAAGCCGGCGGCAACTACATCTACTACGGCGTGCGCGAGTTCGGCATGGCCGCGATCGCCAACGGTATCAGCCTGCACGGCGGCCTGATTCCCTACACCGCCACCTTCCTGATGTTCAGCGAGTACGCGCGCAGTGCGCTGCGCATGGCTGCGCTGATGAAGATCCGCCAGATCTTCGTGTTCACACACGACTCGATCGGCCTCGGCGAGGACGGCCCGACGCACCAGCCGGTCGAGCAGACCGCGACGCTGCGCCTGATCCCCAACATGGACGTGTGGCGCCCCTGCGACACGACCGAATCGGCCGTGGCCTGGGCCCACGCGATCGAGCGCAAGGACGGCCCCTCTGCGCTGCTGTTCTCGCGCCAGAACCTGCCCTTCCAGGCCCGCTCGTCCGAGCAGATCGCGGCGATCCGCCGGGGCGGCTACGTGTTGTCGGACGCACCGGCCAGCCTGAACGGCGGCAAGCCGCAGGCCGTGATCATCGCCACCGGCTCGGAAATTGCCCTCGCGATCGCCGCGCAGAAGGCGCTCGCCGACGCCGGCATCGCCGTGCGCGTCGTATCGATGCCTTCGACCAACGTGTTCGACCGCCAGGACCGCGCCTATCAAGGTGAAGTGCTGCCCGCGGGCCTGCCGCGCGTCGCCGTCGAGGCGGGCGTCACCGACGGCTGGCGCAAGTATGTCGGCCTCGAAGGCGCGGTGATCGGCATCGACCGCTTCGGCGAGTCCGCCCCCGCCGGCGAGCTGTTCAAATATTTCGGTATCACTGCCGACGCGGTCGCTGAAGCCGTGAAGCAGATCGTGAAGTAAGCGTCGTCGCCGTGCTCCCGGCGCAGTCGGCGCCGGCAGTCCGCGGCGCCGGCTATCAGATTGTGCCGTTCGTATCATTGCTCCGGGAGAATCCTCGATGACCATCAAACTCGCCATCAACGGCTACGGCCGCATCGGCCGCTGCACGCTGCGCGCCCTGTACGAACTGGGCCTGCGCGACCAGTTCGAGATCGTTGCGATCAACGCCTCTGGCGACCTGGCGACCAACGCCCACCTGACGAAGTACGACACCACCCACGGTCGCTTCGCCTTCCCGGTCGAGACCGAAGGCGACAACGTGATGATCGTCAATGGTGACCGCATCCCCTTCTTCTCGACCAAGGATCCGCTGGGCGTGAACTGGGGCGACCTGGGCGTCGATGTGCTGCTCGAGTGCACCGGCGCCTACACCGCCAAGGCCAAGGCCGAGGTGCTGCTCAAGCAGGGCGCGAAGAAGGTGCTGATCTCCGCTCCCGGCGGCGATGACGTCGATGCGACCATCGTCTATGGCGTGAACCACGACGTGCTGACCTCGGCGATGACCGTCGTGTCGAATGCCTCGTGCACGACCAACTGCCTCGCGCCGGTTGCCAAGGTGCTGCAGGACAACATCGGCATCGAGAAGGGCCTGATGACGACGGTGCACGCCTACACCAACGATCAGGTGCTGGTCGACGTGCGCCACAAGGACCTGCGCCGCGCCCGCGCCGCCGCACAGAACATCATCCCGACCAAGACCGGCGCCGCGAAGGCCGTTGGCCTGGTGCTGCCGGCGCTGAAGGGCAAGTTCGACGGCTTCGCCCTGCGCGTGCCGGTGATGAACGTGTCGCTGGTCGACCTGACCTTCACGGCGAGCCGTGCGACCTCGAAGGAGGAGATCAACGCGCTAATGAAGGAAGCCTCCAAGGGCGCGCTGAAGGGCGTGCTGGCGGTCAACGAAGATCCGCTGGTGTCGATGGATTTCAACCACGACGCGCACTCCTCGATCTTCGACGCGACCCAGACGCGCGTGATGGACGGCAACCTCGTGAAGGTGCTCGCGTGGTACGACAACGAGTGGGGCTACTCCTGCCGCATGCTCGACGCCGCCCGCGCGCTCCATAACGCCAAATAAGCACGCGACCCAGCACGTAACGTAACGCCCTGCTAAGCGGGGCGTTTTTCCATCGGGAACGAATCCATGCAAGTCAAGAAACTCGCCGACCTCAACGTCGCCGGCAAGCGCGTCTTCATCCGCGCCGACCTCAACGTGCCGCAGGACGAGGCCGGCAACATCGTCGAGGACACCCGCATCCGCGCGTCACTGCCCTCGATCAAGTACTGCCTCGATAACGGCGCGGCCGTACTGGTCACCTCCCATCTCGGTCGCCCGACCGAAGGCGAGTTGCACCCCGAGGACACGCTCGCGCCGATCGCGGTGCGTCTGGGCGAGTTGCTGCACAAGCCCGTGCGCCTGATCCGCGACTGGGTCGAAGGCGGCTTCGAGGTGAAGCCGGGCGAAGTCGTCCTGCTCGAAAACTGCCGCTGCAACAAGGGCGAGAAGAAGGACAGCGAAGAACTGGCGAAGAAGATGGCCGCACTGTGCGACATCTACGTCAATGACGCGTTTGGCACTGCGCACCGCGCCGAGGCGACGACCCACGGCATCGCGCGCTTCGCACCGGTCGCGTGCGCCGGCATGCTGATGGGCGCGGAGATCGACGCGCTCACCAAGGCCACCGAGAACCCGGCCCGCCCGCTGGTCGCGATCGTGGGCGGCGCCAAGGTGTCGAGCAAGCTGACGATCCTGAAGACCCTGGCACAAAAGGTCGACCAACTGATCGTCGGCGGCGGCATCGCCAACACCTTCCTGCTCGCGTCGGGCCACCGCATCGGCGACTCGCTCGCCGAGCCCGAACTGGTCAAGGAAGCACAGGCCGTCATGGACATCATGAAGGCACGCGGTGCAGAAGTACCGCTGCCGGTCGACGTCGTCGTCGCGGACGAAGTCTCTGCGCTGGCGCGCGCGAACCGCATCCCGGTCGAAGAGGTCGGCACGCACGACCGCATCCTCGACGTCGGCCCGAAGACCTCGGCGAAGCTCGCCGACATCATCGCCCACGCCGGGACCATCGTGTGGAACGGCCCGGTGGGCGTGTTCGAGCACAACCAGTTCGCCGGCGGCACGAAGATGATGGCCTCCGCCATCGCCCACTCCGACGCCTTCTGCATCGCAGGCGGCGGCGACACGCTCGCGGCGATCGCGAAGTTCCACATCGCCCAGGACGTCGGCTACATCTCCACCGGCGGCGGCGCCTTCCTCGAGTTCCTGGAAGGCAAGACCCTGCCGGCGATCGCAGCGCTGGAAGAGCGCTTCAACGACTGAGGACGCCCTCGCACGATGCGGGCCCGGCAGCGCCGCGGACCCGACATGAAAACGGCCACCCGCGGGTGGCCGTTTTCATTGCAGAGGGCGCCGAACGGGCACTCAGCCGCAGCTGCAACTCCCGCAGCCGCCGCACTTCTGCTTGCGCGTGACGAGATACGCCGCGATCTGCTCGCGGTCGAATTCGAACTCGTCGCTGCTGCCGTAACCGATCCCCGGCTGGAAGGTCTGGCCGTCGATCACGATGG
This sequence comes from Azoarcus sp. CIB, assembly GCF_001190925.1. NCBI lineage: Bacteria > Pseudomonadati > Pseudomonadota > Betaproteobacteria > Rhodocyclales > Zoogloeaceae > Azoarcus > Azoarcus sp. CIB. The sequence continues at coordinate 960,881 of NZ_CP011072.1, read as the reverse complement.
TCAGCGCGTGCAGGTTGCTCGCGGGATCGTGAGCGACCGAAAGGTCGTAGCTGCCGCCGCGCGGCAGGCTGTCGAGCAGGGTGCGGGTAACGTCGTCGATCATGGGCGCTTCATCCTTCAGGGGTAAACGTTCGCCGGACGGCATGGCATCCGACGGCGTGCATTCTCCCGGATCGACCTCCGCGGAATATTGTCGGAGGTCAACCGGATGCGTCAGCGCATGTAATAGCCGACGCCGACCAGCATGTCATCCACGCGCCGGATGAACGAATGCTTGGTTTCCAGTTTGTCGGTAACCGGGTTGCGCCACGCGTAGTCGAGCTCGCCCTCGCCCTTGCGGCTGACGATATTCACCATATCGGCGACGATCGCCTTGCCCTTGGGATCGCGCACCGCGCGACCGTCGCTGCCGACCAGCTTGGGCATCGCACCGTGCGCAAGGAAACGCTGCGAATTCATGTCGATCGCAAACACGTAGAGATCGTCCTGCACGAAGCCACCGTCGAGCGCGTTGAAGGCCGCAACGGCCGCCTGCGCCCCCTTCTCCTTCACCGCCGCAACCGCCCGGTTCAGCAACTCCCGGGCCTGAGCCGGAGTCGCCCGCGGCACGTAATAGCCGACCGCGATGATGCGCTCGCCGACCTTGCGAAACAGCGTCACCTTCGGCTCCTCGCGGTTGTCGACGCGATTGAGCCAGCGATACTCGACCCGCCCTGCCTCGCTCTTCGCCGCGACGTCGAGCATTTCACGGAAGAAGGGCTTGCCGGCGGCATCCTGCATGGTCGCCACGTTGCGCCCTACCAGGACCACCGAGGAGCCGCCACTCGCGAGCATGGTGCCGTCCGTCCCCAGGGCGTACACATAGAGTTCGCGGTCCTTGAACTGCGGCGCGCGGTTGAATTCGTCGAACGCCGCATCGCCGACTTCGCGGAAACGCGCCACCGCCTTGTCGAGCAGGCGCAGGCTGCGATTCTCGTCGGCACGCTGCACGAGGGTGCCCTGTCCCGGCGCGGGCGCGGGGTCGGCTGCAAGCAAGGGCGGCGTCATCAGGATGAGCACACACAACGAAGCGACGGGAGCAAGTTTCATGGCGTTCGGAAGTCCGGTATTTGAATTGATGAAGACAAAATTATAGGAAGCTTCAGCATCTGTCGAGAGGGCGGACGAGCCCAGCCCAAGGGCGAGACGCCGCGCATCGCGGCCATGTCGGCCCCGTCGCCCTTTCGCGCGCAGGTAGAATCGTGTTCTCGGATGCATATCGACACGGAGAAAACATGCTGCGCCACACGAAGATCGTCGCCACCCTGGGCCCGGCCTCGTCCGACCCGCAAGTTCTGGAACGCATGGTGCATGCGGGGATCGACGTCGTGCGCATGAATTTTTCGCACGGCAAGGCAGAAGACCACATCGCCCGCGCCGCCGCAATCCGCGACGCCTCCGAGCGAGCCGGCCGGCCGGTGGGCATCCTCGCCGATCTGCAGGGCCCCAAGATCCGCGTCGGGAAGTTCGCCGGCGACCGGGTGCACCTGCACAAGGATGCGGAGTTCATCCTCGATGCGCGCTGCGAGCTGGGCGACATGACGCGCGTCGGCCTCGACTACAAGAACCTGCCCCGGGACGTGAAGACGGGCGACGTGCTGCTGCTCGACGACGGGCGCATCAAGCTGGTCGTCAACCGCGTCGTCGGCGCGGAGATCCACACCACCGTGCGGGTGGGCGGCGAACTGTCGAACAACAAGGGCATCAACCGCCAGGGCGGCGGCCTCACCGCGCCCGCGCTGACCGCGAAGGACATGGACGACATCAAGACCGCCGCCCTCATCGGCGTGGACTTCGTGGCCGTTTCCTTCCCCAAGAGCGCCGCTGACATGTACATGGCGCAGCAGCTCCTGCGCGCGGCCGGCTGCGAGGCCTTGCTGATCGCGAAGATCGAGCGCACCGAGGCGGTCGCCAACCTCGACGAGATCCTCGACGCCTCGGACGGCATCATGGTCGCCCGCGGCGACCTCGCTGTCGAGGTCGGCGATGCAGCCGTCCCGGCGCTGCAGAAGAAGATGATCCGCGCGGCACGCGACCGCAACAAGCTGACGATCACCGCGACGCAGATGATGGAATCGATGATCGGCAGCCCGGTGCCGACACGCGCGGAGGTCTCCGACGTCGCCAATGCGGTGCTGGACGGCACCGATGCGGTGATGCTGTCGGCGGAGACCGCATCGGGCAAGTACCCGGTCGATGTCGTCGAGGCGATGAGCCGCGTGTGCCTCGAAGCCGAAAAGTCGGCCGAGGTCACGCTCGATCGCGAAGTGCTCAACCGCGTGTTCACGCGCATCGACCAGTCGATCGCGCTGGCGGCAATCTGGACCGCCTGGCACCTCAAGGTCAAGGCGATCGCCTCGCTGACGCAGACCGGCTCGACCGCGCTGTGGATGAGCCGCCTCAACAGCGGCGTGCCGATCTACGCGCTGACGCCCGAGCTGGCCTCGCGCAACCAGATGACGCTGTACCGCGAGGTCTTCCCCCTGCTGATGTCGCAGACGCATCAGGACCGCGACCTGATGCTGTGGGAGGCCGAACAGATCCTGCTCGACCAGGGCGTCGTCGAGCACGGCGACCTCATCGTGCTGACGATCGGGGAGCCGATCGGCGCCTCCGGCGGGACGAACACGCTCAAGATCGTGCGCGTCGGCGAACATCCGGCACCGCACCTCAACGACCAATGAATCAGCGGCAACCTGGTCCGTTCGCCGTCCACTGCACTTCGCAAGAGGAATCGATGAAGAGCGCCGCCCCTGGCCAACAGGCCCACCATCATTTCGACGACGCCGAGCGCGCTGCCGTGTATCGCAACATCCTCGCGCGCCGTGACGTGCGCGGCCAGTTCCTGCCCGACCCGGTCGCCGACGACATGCTCGCGCGCATCCTCACCGCCGCGCACTTCGCGCCGTCGGTCGGCTTCATGCAGCCGTGGAACTTCGTCCTGGTCCGCGACCAGGCCGTGAAGCAGCGCGTGCACGACGCCTTCACGCTCGCCAACGCCGAAGCCGCACAGATGTTCGAGGGCAAGCAGCGCGAGGTGTATTCCGGCCTGCGCCTGCAGGGCATCCTCGAGGCGCCGATCAACCTGTGCGTCACCTGCGACCGGGACCGCGCCGGCCCGGTGGTGATCGGCCGCACGCACATCAAGGCGATGGATCTGTACAGCTCGGTGTGTGCGGTGCAGAACCTGTGGCTCGCCGCCCGCGCCGAAGGGCTGGGCGTGGGCTGGGTGAGCATCTTCCGCCAGTCGGCGATCCGCGAGATCCTCTCGCTGCCCGATCGCATCATGCCGGTCGCCTACCTGTGCATCGGACACGTCAGCCACTTCCTCGACCAGCCGGAACTGCAGAGTGCCGGCTGGCGCCAGCGCCTGCCGCTCGACGAGCTCGTGCATTTCGACGGCTGGGGCGGCGACAGCGCGGACGCCGGATCGCTGCGCGAGGCGCTGCGTACAGCCCAGGCACTCGCGGCGCGGGGCCTGCCGCCACTCTGACAGGACGGCGCGGCGGCAGGTATTTGCATGCCGTTTCCTTCGCCGGACCCACCGCCGCCCAACAAACGCTAAAATGCGAGCCAATTCGCAACCCGGCACGTCTGTCGTGCCTGCACTTGATACCGGAGAAGGACAATGCCCCTCGTTTCCATGCGCCAGCTGCTCGATCACGCCGCCGAAAACGGCTACGGTTTGCCGGCGTTCAACGTCAACAACCTCGAGCAGGTCCAGGCGATCATGGAAGCTGCGGCCGAGTGCGACAGCCCGGTGATCATGCAGGCCTCGGCCGGCGCCCGGAAGTACGCCGGCGAAGCCTTCCTGCGCCACCTGATCGACGCCGCCGTCGAGGCCTATCCGCAGATCCCCGTCGTGATGCACCAGGATCACGGCCAGTCGCCCGCCATCTGCATGGGCGCGATCCGTTCCGGCTTCTCCAGCGTGATGATGGACGGCTCGCTGATGGAAGACGGCAAGACCCCGTCCTCGTACGAGTACAACGTCGCGGTGAGCCGCGAGGTCGTGAAGTTCTCGCACGCCATCGGCGTCACCGTGGAGGCCGAACTGGGGTGCCTCGGCTCGCTGGAGACGGGCCAGGCCGGTGAAGAAGACGGCATCGGCGCAGAAGGCACGCTGGACCACTCGATGCTGCTCACCGACCCCGACCAGGCGGCCGACTTCGTCAAGCAGACCGACTGCGACGCGCTGGCGATCGCGATCGGCACCAGCCACGGCGCCTACAAATTCACGCGCAAGCCGACCGGCGACATCCTCGCGATCGAGCGCGTGAAGGCGATCCACGCGCGCCTGCCGAACACCCACCTGGTGATGCACGGCTCGTCGAGCGTGCCGCAGGAGCTGCTCGAAATCATCCGCCAGTACGGCGGCGACATGAAGGAAACCTACGGCGTGCCGGTCGAGGAGATCCAGACCGCGATCAAGTTCGGTGTGCGCAAGATCAACATCGACACCGACATCCGCCTCGCGATGACCGGCGCGGTGCGCAAGTTCCTGTTCGAGAACCCGTCGAAATTCGATCCGCGCGAGTTCCTGAAACCGGCCCGCGAAGCCGCCAAGCTGGTGTGCAAGGCGCGCTTCGAGGCCTTCGGCTGCGCCGGTCAGGCGAGCCGCATCAAGCCGGCGTCGCTGGAAGAGATCGCCGCGCGCTACAAGTCCGGCGAGCTCACGCAAGTCGTCCGTTAAGACATTTACCCGGCTCGCGCCTTCGGGCGCGGTGCCCATGCGCAGCCCCATGCCCAAGGCAAATCTTAAGCTCACCGTCGGCTTCGAGTTCGAACTCGAAGCGCCCGCCGCATTTCTCGACGGCAACCATGAGAAATTATGCAAGGCCGTGCAGGAACTGCTCGGCGCGATGGTGCTGCAGGGAATGCCGACGGTGACGGCAAAGCAGCTCGGGAAGGCTGGCATCGCGGTGGTTTCCCACCACCATCACCTCGACGTTCTGAACACCGCGGCTGCGGCCGTTCCCCGCGAGGAGTTGGTCGCCGCCGGCCCGCACCTCACCGACGACGAGCTCGACCAGCTCGCGCGGCGCACGGCCGGGCGCGTGCCCCTCACCGACGTCGAGCGCGCGCGCTTCCTGCGCCGGCATGCGCTCGCGCTGGCGGGGGAGTTCCGCATGGTGGCCTGCGTAGTCGGGGCGCGCCTGAACTCGGGCAAGGACGCCACACTCAACGCGCGACTGAACCTCACCAACGGCAGCGTGCTGGTGAGCGACCAGGACCGCCAGAGCCGTTTGCAGGCCAACCAGGACGGACTGGTGGTGGCAATCCAGGGCTCGGACGTGCGACTGCGCGGCGCCTGTGCCGGACACACGTTGAGCGGCCCGGTGATCGAGGTGGCGCCCGGCGAACTCGCCGCGCACCGCGACGCCCTCATCGCCATCTGGCAAAAGACCAGCTGAGGCGGCCCGCCGCGCAGCGGGCCGTCCCCGCGAAGACTTCCGCCAGCCCCGCCGCTCAGTACGAGTCGGCGTGCCCTTCCCACATCTCGGACCTGAAGCGCACGACGCGATTGCGGCCGTCATCCTTCGCGCGATAGAGGGCCACGTCCGCGAACTTCACCGTCTGCCAGAAGGTTTCGCTGTCCTCGGGGAACATCGCCAGGCCGATCGAGATCGTCTTCTGCAGCACGGCGCCCCCGATCTGGATCTTCAGATCCTCGACGGTCGCGCGGATGTTCTCGGCGACACGCAGCGCATTCTCCGCCTCGGTTTCCTGCAGGACGATGAGGAACTCTTCCCCGCCGAAGCGGATGACCATGTCGGATGCCCGCACCGAAGTGCGCAGCACCGCGGCCAGCGATTTCAGCACCGCGTCGCCGGCATCGTGGCCGTAGGTGTCGTTCACCATCTTGAAGTAGTCGATGTCCAGCACCATGATCGCCAGCTCGATCTTGCGCCGGCGCGCCGTGGCGACCAGGGTGTCGACGTATTCCTCGAGGAAGCGGCGGTTGTTCAGACCCGTCATCGCATCGCGCAACGAGGACTCGCGCAGCGTCTCGGTCAGGCGCTTGGCCTCCAGGACCGGCGCCATCTCGCGCACATAGACGTTCACGTACGGCACCTGGGTATGGAAGCGCGCGGCCTCCGATCCACGCACCACGAGCTGGACGATGCTGCCCACCGCGCCGGACTGCATGATGGGCACGCAATAGTGGCGGCGCGTCTCCCCCGTATCGTCGGGCTGCTTGAACGCATAGCAGATGCCCGGCTGGGTCAGGCCATCGACGGTGTGCCCGGAGCGCTTGGCGCGGCACATGTCGCTGCGCACGAGGATCTGCGGATCGCACCAGCGGCACGAGCCGCCCTGCACGCCGTCCACCATGAAGGGTTCCAGCTGCTTCGGCCCGGAGGTCTCGTAGATGGAGAATTCGCGCACGCCGAACTGGTCGGTCAGCACGCGGCCGAAACGGTCGAATATCTCGGCCTTGGTCTCGTCTTCCTCGATCGCCTGCTTGAAGCTGGACGCATCGGCGAGGCCGTTGACCATGTCGATCGCGACCTCGAGCTGGTTGTCGTCCTGTCGCAGGGTGCGGCCGGTGAGCTGCACCACGCGCTGGCTGATGCGCGCGAGGCCATCGTCGAGGAAGGTGAGCAGGTTGTTGGTCTCGCTGGCGATCTGGCCGATCTCGTCGTCGGTACGCTTTTCCACGCGCCCCTTGAAGTCGCCCTTCAGCGCGCGGTGCACTGCACGCTCCACCGCCTGCGCAGTCGAGCCGACCGGCAGGATCAGACGCCGGGCGAGAAGGATGGAGAGCACCGCGAACACCGCCATGGTGACGCTGATCCAGGTCACGGTCATGAGCGCCTTTTCCTTCAGCTCGGTGAGCGAAAGCTCCATCGTGACCGCGCCGAGCACCGTCCCCTCGTTGACCTTGTGGCACTGCAGGCAGTTCGGGGTGCCGCGCGAAGAGGCGGCGAACGGAATGGTGCCGCGGAACACCGAATCGCCGGCTTCGTCGCGGATCTCGTAGCGGGGCTGGCCGTCGGCGAGCACGAGCTTCTCGATCTCGTCCGCGTTCATTTCGCGGTTCATGCCGGCGCCGAACTGTTCATTCACGTGCGTGGAGCGCACGACCCTCGCCGTGCGCAGCCCCTGGACCTCGAGCAGGCGGTTGAGGAATTGTTCGCGCTTGTCGATGACCCCCTGGATCATCGACTCGGTCAGATGTACGCGCACGATTTCTGCGGCCGTGCGCACGTGCGCCGTCGACGAGGCGATCGAATAGCTGCGGAAGGCATAAAGGCTGATCAGGATCAGCATCACCAGTGTGCCCACAGCGATGCCGCCGAACAGCAGGGTCATCTTTCGATTCAGATTCATTCGGACTCCGGGGGTGCGCGCCTCCCCGCTTGATTGTTTCGCCGGGGTGCAATTATGCCCTGAAAAGCTTTGTAACACCCGGAAATGGGGGATGTTCACCTTTGCTCCTGGCATCGCCGCTGCGCGCCCGCGACGAACTCGAACCGGACTTCCGGGGTCTCAGTGACACCCCAGCCCCAACAGCGAGAAAACCAATGATCCGCGCACTCTCCGCGGCGGCGTGTGCCGCCCTGCTGCTCCCCCTCGGCGCGTCCGCGGCCGGCCCCGCCGACGGCCTCACCTACCTTGATCACTCCATGCGTCGTCTGCACTCGGAAGAGGTCGTCAATCTGCGCCAGCGCTACGGCGGCAAGCCACTGCTGATCGTCAACACTGCCAGCCACTGCGGCTACACGGGACAGTTCAAGGCGCTCGAAGCGCTGCACCGGCAGTACAAGGACCGCGGCCTCATGGTCCTCGGCTTCGCGTCGAACGATTTTCGTCAGGAAGCCGCGAACGAGGCCGAGGCCGCGCAGGTGTGCTTCGTGAATTACGGGGTGAGTTTCGACATGTTCTCGCCGATCGGCGTCAGCGGGGACGGCGCCCATCCGGTGTTCCGCGAACTCGCGCGGCAGTCGGGCGCCCCGCGCTGGAACTTCCACAAGTACGTGGTCGATCGCAACGGCAAGGTGACCGCGTCGTTCCCGAGCCGGGTCGAGCCGGACTCCCGGGAAGTGCGCGAGGCGATCGAACGCGCGCTGTAGGAAAGCACGACCGCGTGCGGGCAATCGTGACATCATCCCGCTCGCCGCGGGATCCGCCCGCACGCGACACCGCCGAGGCCGCCCATGTCACCGTCCGCCGCACAGCTCGCCATCCTCGTCGCCGTGTGGGCGCTGTACGGATTGATCCATTCCCTGCTGGCCTCGTTCGCGGCGAAGGGATTCGTCACACGGCACTGGCCTGCCGCGACGCGCGGCTACCGGCTGGCCTTCAACGCCATCGCGGTGCTGCTGCTCGTGCCGCCCGCATGGCTCACCTTCGAACTGCGCGGCCCGCTGCTGTGGGAATGGTCCGGCGTCGGCGCCTGGATCGCGAACGCCGTGGCGCTCGCGGCCGTGGCAGGTTTCGTGTGGACGACCCGCCATTACGACATGGGAGGCTTTTCGGGCCTCGCTCAGTGGCGCGCGGATGCGCAACCGCCGGCGCACGCGGAAGGGCACCTGCAACTGTCGCCGTTGCACCGCATCGTGCGCCACCCGTGGTACTTCCTGGGCCTGCTGATCCTGTGGACGCGCGACATGGATGCCGCGCGGCTGACGTCGTCGCTGTGCATCACCGCCTACCTCTGGATCGGCTCCCTGCTCGAGGAGCGTAAGCTCCTCGCGCTGCACGGCGCCCCCTACGCCCGCTATCGTGCCGCCGTTGCCGGGCTGATCCCCCTGCCGGGCCGATTCCTTACGCGCGAGCAGGCCGAAGCGCTCCTCGCGGAAGGCGATTCACCCGCCCGGAACAAGGCTTTCCGTAATGGGGGCGTGGGAGTATAGTCCGCGGAAATTTCCTTTTTGTTACGCGTTCTTACACTCCGCGTCGGGCGTCAGACCGGTCCCCGGCGGTGACCGCGTGCAGCGCCTGCGCAAGTCCGGGATCGCCATACGCAATGACTCCGATCAAGACCATCCGCGGACTCCTGCTGACTGCTGCCGTCGTCTTCTCGACGGCGCTCGCGGTCGCCACCCAGTACGTGGTCTCCAATCTCTACGAGCGCTCGATCCGCGAGGAGGCGATGCGCGACGCGAACACCTTCGCGGAAGTGACTTTCCAGTCGATGTTCCAGCTGATGCGCACCGGCTGGACGCGCACGCAGCTTGAGGAATTCATCCGCGCGATCGAGCGTTCGGTGGACAATACCCAGCACCAGATCGCGATCTACCGCGCGCCGCGCGTCACCGAACTGTTCGGCGAGATCAAGCAGCGCGAGATGGATGCGGCGATCCTCGAGGTGATTGCGACCGGCGAGAGCCGCCGCATCGATCAGGGCCCGGAAGTGCGCTTCATCAACGCCCTGCGCGCCGAGGCCGAATGCCGGCAATGCCACACGAACGCGAAGCCCGGCGAAGTGCTGGGCGTGATCGACGTGCGCCAGGACATCCGACCGCTCCTCGAGGCCGGCAACCGCCAGTTCATGTTCGCCTTCGCGCCGGTGGTGCCGGTGGCGATCGTGGCGACGCTGTTGATGGTGATGTATATCCGCCGCCGGCTGGACAAGGCGATCGCGGGCTTTGCGACGAACATACGCTCGATCACCCGGCTTTCGGACCTGAAGCAACTCGAAAACGCTTCGCTCGATTTCGGCTTCAGCGAATTCAGCCCGGTCGTGACCGAGGTCAGGCAGCTCACCGAGCGCGTCCGCAGCGTGGCCGTCGACAAGGACATGCTCGAGTTCGAGATCCGCCTGCTGGAGAAATTCATCCTCACGTCCGATGTCGTCAAGGACTGGCGCGAGTATGTGAATCGCCTGCTCATCGACATCGACGGCGTGATGCCGGCCTACGCGCTGTTCTCGATCTTCAAGACCGGCGAGGACGTCTTCGACCTCGAGGTGTTCTGGCGCTACGCGCCGTCGACGGAGAGCCGGCAGCTGTTCGAGGAGACCGTGCGCGAATCGCTGCGCCGCAACCCCTACTTCGCCGACGGCTACGCCGTGAGCATCGAGCACAACATCGCCGACAGCTCGCGCAACGCGCCGGAGCTGGTGCGCTGCGACATTGAGGTGCAGACGAAGTCCCTGCTGGTCGAGGCGCCCAAGATCGGCGGCATCGTCGGCATCGGCATGCAGGCCCAGGCCGGCACCGACGCGACGCGCTGGCTGGTGGTCGAGAGCATCCTGTCGACGCTGCTGAACGTGGTCGGCTCGGTGAAGGCGATCGACAAGTACACCAAAGACCTCGAGTACTACGCGACGCGCGACCCGCTGACCAACCTCTACAACCAGCGCGTGTTCTGGGAGCTGCTCGACAGCGAGGCGACGCGCTCGGGGCGTCACGGCTACAAGTTCGGACTGCTGATGATCGACGCCGACAACTTCAAGTCGGTGAACGACACCTACGGCCACGGCTTCGGCGACGTGTTCCTGCAGGAGGTCGCGACGACCATCCGTCAGGCGATCCGCGAGGACGACCTGCTCGCGCGCTACGGCGGCGACGAGTTCGTCGCGATCCTGCCCGAGACCGACCTCGCCGGCACCATCGAGGTCGCCCAGCGCATCATCGAAGCCGTGACCTTGCTGGCGATCGAGACCCCGGACAATACGCGCGTAAACGGCTCGCTGTCGGTCGGCATGGCGGTCTATCCGGACCACGCCATCGAGACCAAGGACCTGTTCCTGTTCGCCGACAGCATGATGTATCGCGCCAAGGCCGATGGCAAAGGCCGGGTGGCGATCCCCACCGAACAGGACGTCGTCGAGGTGTTCCGCTCGCTGTCCGAGAAGAGCATGCTGATCCTCGCGGCGGTCGAGGCGCGCGGAGTGATCCCCTACTACCAGCCCATCATCGACCCGAAGACGGGCAAGGTCGAGGCGCTCGAAGTGCTCGCGCGCATCCGTCTCGACGACGGCTCCATCCTGGTCGCCGACGCCTTCGTCGCGATCGCCGAGAAAATGGGGCTGATGCACAAGCTCGATTACATCCTGATGGAGCGCGCGCTCGAGGCGGCCACCGCGGCCAATTACCAGGGCCTGCTGTTCCTCAACATGTCGCCGCGCGCGCTGGTGCTCAACGATTTCGTGCAGGAGACGCGGCGCATCGCCAGTGCGTCGGGCTTCGACCCGTCGCGCATCGTGTTCGAGATCACCGAGCGCGAGACGATCAAGAACATGGCCCTGCTGGAACGCTTCATCAACACCCTGCGGGGCGAAGGCTTCCGTCTCGCGATCGACGACTTCGGCTCGGGCTTCTCCTCCTTCCATTACGTGAAGCGCTTCCCGATCGACTTCCTGAAGATCGAAGGCGACTTCATCCTCGGCATGAAGCACAACGACAAGGATCGCGCCCTCGTGCGCAGCATCGTCGCGCTCGCGCGCGAGCTGGGCATCCGCACCGTGGCCGAGTATGTCGAGGACGCGGAGGTGCTCGACAAGGTCGTCGCCCAGTCGATCGATCTCGCCCAGGGCTATCACATCCAGCGCCCGACACCATCCATCGAACAGGCCATCGGCATCAGCACCTGAACCCCGAACATTTACAATTCGTTATGCTTCCCGGAACCCCGGGCGGGCGGACGCGCTCAAAATAGGGCAGTTCGCTCTTTTCAACCCAGGAGGCAATAATGAAAAAAACATTGATCGTCGCGGCCCTGTCGATCCTGACGGTCGCAGGGTGTGCGCAGAATCCGTTCTACGGCGAACACGCTCAGACCACCCGCGGAGCGGCCATCGGCGCCGGCGCCGGTGCGATCCTGGGCAACGTCGTCGGCGGTTCGGGCAACCGCACGACGGGCGGCCTGGTGGGCGCTGCGATCGGCGCGACCGTCGGCGGCCTGGTCGGCCGCCAGATGGACAAGCAGGAAGCCGAGTTGCGCCAGCAGATGGCCGGCACCGGCGTGCAGGTGCAGCGCCAGGGCGACACGATCCGCCTGCAGGCGCCCGAGAACATCACCTTCGACACCGGCCGTGCCGACGTGAAGCCGCAGTTCCAGCCAGTGCTGTCGCGCCTGTCGCAGAGCATCCAGCAATACCCCGACACCATCGTGCAGATCGAGGGTCACACCGACTCGACCGGCGCGGCGAGCATGAACCAGGCGCTGTCCGAAAACCGCGCCGATTCCGTGCGCACCTACATGAACCAGCGTGGCGTGGAATCGAGCCGGCTGATCGCCGTCGGCTACGGCGCATCGCGACCGGTCGCCGACAACGGAACGCCGCAGGGACGCGCGCAGAACCGCCGCGTCGAAGTGCTGATCGTGCCCGCGCAGGCCCAGCAGCCCGGTATGCAGCCGGCCCCCGGCCCCCGCTACTGATCGCACCGGCCTCCTGCAGCCCCGCCCTGCCCGCAGCAGCGATGCCCGGGCGCGGCGGGGCTTTCGTTATCGCCCCGCGGTCGCTACCCTAGCGCGTCCAACCCAACTGCCGCGCCATGCCCCTGTTCGACGAATATCCGCTCCGCCACAAACTGAACGACGAAGTCCACGCGCGCCCCCCGGTCACGCTGGAAACGCCGGAGTTCGTCACCTACCTCGCCTTCCTGCACGTCGACGGCAGCGCCGAACGCGAAGCGGACCACCTGCGCCTGCTCGCCGAACAGTTCGAACTGGCGCCGCCGGACGCCTCGTCCGGGCACGTCTTCCTCGATGCCGGCGGATTCCGCCTGAAGTGGGAACGCCACAACGAATTCACCAGCTACACCTTCGTGCGCCGCATCGACTTCAGCGGCACGAGCGACGACAACCCGCTGCTCGACGTGCCTGCCGCGTGGCGGCGCGAGATCCCCGGCCAGCTGCTGGTCGCCACGCACATCGAGCTGCGCGGCGTCGATGAGGTCGCCCCCGAGACGGTGCTCGCACAGCTGTCGCCGACCGGAACGACTTCGGTCGCATCGCAGATCGCCGACGGCGCGGGCTGGGTCTTCACGGACTTCCAGATCGCCGACGGCTTCTCGCGTTTCCTCGTCCTCGACGCCTCGCTGACTCCGCGCCAGGCGGGACGCACGGTGCAGCGCCTGCTCGAGATCGAGACCTACCGCGTGATGGCCCTGCTCGCCTTCCCGGTCGCGAAGGAGGTCGGCCGGCTGCTGGCGCTCGCCGAGGATGAACTGGCCGACCTGATGGACGCGATGGGGGCGGCCGCCACCCCCGAGGACGAGCGCCACGTATTGGGCCGTCTGACGCGGCTCGCCGCGCACGTCGAACGTTCGGTCGCGCGCACGACCTACCGCTTCGGCGCAGCGGCCGCCTACTACCGGCTGGTGCGCCAGCGCATCGACGACCTGCGCGAGGTGCGCGTCAAGGGTTACCCGCCGGTACGCGAATTCATGGAACGGCGCCTGACGCCGGCGATCGATACCTGTGCGACGGTTGCGCGGCGGCAGGAGGACCTGTCGAGCCGCATCGTGCGCAACTCGCAGTTGCTGCGCACGCGCGTGGAGATCGAGCTCGAACGCCAGAACCAGGAGCTGCTCGGCCAGATGAACCGCCGCGCGAAGCTGCAGCTGCGCCTGCAGGAAACGGTGGAGGGCCTGTCGGTCGTCGCGATCACGTATTACGGCTCGCAGCTCGTGCAGTACCTCGCCAAGGGCGCGAAGGACTACATCCATCCGGCTACACCCGAGGTCGTCACGGCGGTGTCGATCCCCGTCATCGCGGGACTCGTCGCCTTGGGGCTGCGCCGCATGCGCCGCCAGCTCACCGCCGAGGAAGGCGGTCATTGAGGTGGCCATTGAGGGGTAGCCGGCGCCCAAGCTGTCCTATAATTGCGCTTTGCCCTGAAAGAGTTTCCATCGTGGCCACTCCCCTGTTCGAATCCTCCATCAAGAGCCTGCAGCTGCTCGGGCGCGGCAAGGTGCGCGACATCTACGCCGTCGATGCCGACAAGCTGCTGATCGTCACCAGCGACCGGCTCTCCGCCTTCGACGTGATCCTGCCGGACCCGATTCCGGACAAGGGTCGCGTGCTGACCGCGATGGCGAACTTCTGGTTCTCGCGCCTGGGCCACATCGTGCCGAACCAGCTCACGGGCATCGATCCGGAATCGGTGGTGGCGGCGGACGAACGCGAGCAGGTGCGCGGCCGCGCGTTGGTGGTGAAGCGCCTCAAGCCGCTGCCGATCGAGGCCGTGGTGCGCGGCTACGTGATCGGCTCGGGCTGGAAGGACTACCAGGACACCGGCGCGATCTGCGGGATCAAGCTGCCGGCGGGGCTCCAGCAGGCGGCGAAGCTGCCCGCGCCGATCTTCACGCCGGCCTCCAAGGCCGAAGTCGGCGACCACGACGAGAACATCTCCTTCGCCGAAGCGCAGACGCGTTGCGCCGCCGCGCTGGTCAACGAACTCGCGGGCACCGGCAGGAACGGCGCCCAGCTCGCCGCACAGGCGCGCGACGCGGCCATCGCGCTGTACACCGAAGCGGCCAACTACGCCGCCGGGCGCGGCATCATCATCGCCGACACGAAATTCGAATTCGGCGTCGATGCCGCCGGCACGCTGCACCTCATCGACGAGGCCCTGACGCCCGACTCCTCGCGCTTCTGGCCCGCCGACAGCTACCGCGAAGGCATCAGCCCGCCGAGCTACGACAAGCAGTACGTGCGCGACTACCTCGAGACGCTGACGTGGAACAAGAAGGCGCCGGGACCGTCGCTGCCCGCGGAAGTGATCGCGCGCACCGCCGCGAAGTACCGCGAAGCCTACGAGCGCCTGACCGGCCAGACGCTGGCCTGAGTACGTAGCGCCCTTCGAAGGCCCGCCCTTCCCGGCACCCTGCCGGGGACGGCGGGCCTTTCCACGCCCGCCGCCCGCTGGTCACTGAATCGACGTCGCAGGCTTGTCGCGAAGTGGGTGAACTTGCCCGAAACCGGCCGCTCTAACACTCGACCCGGGGGCCATCCCCATCGCGGCCACGCCGCACGGAGCCGCCCTCTGGTACTTCCAACTCCAAGGAGGCTGCCATGGACAAGTCCTACAATTCCCTCGACCGTCATTTCACCCTTCCCCACGTCAGGCAGGTCGAAGCAGCGCGGCCGCTGCAGTGGCTGCGCATGGGGTGGGATGACATGCGCGCCAACATGGGTGCGAGCCTGAGCTACGGACTGATCTTCGCCGTGCTCGGTTACCTGATCCTCGCCTACGCGACGGACATGCCTTACCTGTTCACTGCGGCGATTTCCGGTTTCTTCCTCGTCGGACCGCTGGCCGCGGCAGGCCTGTACGAGATTTCGCGCCGCCACGAGCGCGGCGAGGACGCCGGCTTTGCCGACTCCGTGAAGGGACTGGCGCGACACGGCGACCACCTGCTGTACTACGGGGCCTTTCTCGCCTTCGTGCTGCTCGGCTGGGAGCGCCTGTCGGCGATCCTGTTCGCGCTCTTCTATCACGACGTTCCGCCGGACATGGCGAACTTTTTCCAGGATGTGTTCCTGTCCGGCAACTACGTGCATTTCGTCGTCTCCTACCTCATCGTCGGCGGTGCACTCGCCTGCCTCGTGTTCGCGCTGTCCGTGGTGTCCGTGCCGATGCTCATGGACCGCAGCAGCGACATGGTGACGGCGATGATGACCAGCGCCCGTGCGGTCGGCTTCAACCTCGGCGCGATGGCGGTATGGGCGGCGCTGATCGTGTTGCTGATCGGGCTCGGCTTCGCGACGATGATGATTGGCATGGTGGTGCTGCTGCCGCTCGTCGGCCATGCCACGTGGCATGCCTACAAGGATCTCGTCGAGTAAGCCGGCACGCGCGTTCCCGCGTGCGCCGGCGGCGCCGATCGCCGCGCACGCCCCACGGCCCCTGCGGTTAGAATGACCGGCCGGGGCTGCGCGCGCGCCCGACTCGCAGCGCTGTTCCCGCCCCTTCCAGAACGATCATTGCGCCAGCCGAGAAACGCATGCCCAATCCCCTGCTCGATTTCACCAGCCTGCCGCGCTTCGACGAGATCCGGCCGGAACATGTCGCCCCCGCGATCCGCCAGCTCATCGACGAGAACCGCGCGCTGATCGCGGACCTCGTCTCCGACCCGGCGCCGCCCACGTGGGCCAACTTCGTCACGCCGCTCACCGAGGAAGGCGAACGCCTCGGCCGCGCGTGGGGCGTGGTCGGCCATCTGCACAGCGTGATGGACGTGCCCGAGTGGCGCGAGGCGTACAACGCCCTGCTGCCGGAGGTTTCCAGCTTCTACGCCGACGTCGGCCAGAACCTGGAGCTGTTCGAGAAATTCCGCCAGCTCTTCAACAGCGCCGAGTACGACCAGCTGCCGCCGGTACGCCGGCGCATCATCGACCACGAGCTGCGCGACTTCCGCCTGTCCGGCGCGGAGCTGCCGGACGCCGACAAGCCGCGCTTCAAGGCGATCCAGGAGGAGATGTCGGCGCTCGCGGCGAAGTTCTCCGAGAACCTGCTCGACGCGACCAACGCCCACGCCGAGTGGATCACCGACGAGGCCGAACTCGCAGGCCTGCCCGAGGACGCGATCGACGCCGCGCGTGCCGCCGCCGAGCGCGAAGGCAAGCCGGGCTGGAAATTCACGCTGCAGATGCCTTCCTACCTGCCGGTGATGCAGTACGCCGACAGCCAGGCGCTGCGCGAGCGCATGTACCGTGCCTACGCGACGCGTGCGTCCGAGCAGGGCAAGCCGGAACTCGACAACGGCCCGCTGATCGGGCGAATCCTCGCGCTGCGCGCCGAAGAAGCGAAGATGCTGGGCTACGCGAGCTACGCCGAGGTCTCGCTGGTCGCGAAGATGGCCGAGTCGCCCGCACAGGTGCTCGATTTTCTGCGCGAACTCGCGGCCAAGGCGAAGCCCTTTGCCGAACAGGATCTCGCCGCGCTGAAGGATTTCGCACGCACCGGGCTGGGACTGGCCCCGCTGCAGCCGTGGGACCTCGCCTACGCGTCGGAGAAGCTGCGCCAGGCGCGTTATGCGTTCTCCGAACAGGAGGTGAAACAGTATTTCCCCGAGCCGAAGGTGCTCGAAGGCCTGTTCGGCGTGATCCGCAGCCTGTACGGCGTCGACATCGTCGCCGAGGAGGCGCCGAAATGGGATCCCAGCGCGCATTTCTTCCGCATCGAGAAGGCGGGGGCGACGGTCGGCCATTTCTACCTCGACCTGCATGCGCGCGAGACCAAGCGCGGCGGAGCGTGGATGGATTCGGCGCGCAGCCGCTATTCGAACATGCGCGGCGTGCAGACGCCGGTCGCCTACCTGGTGTGCAACTTCCCCGGTCCGGTGGGCGGCAAGCCGGCGACCTTCACGCACGACGACGTGCTGACCCTGTTCCACGAATGCGGCCACGGCCTGCACCACCTGCTGACGCGCGTCGATGACCTGGCGGTGTCGGGCATCCACGGCGTGGAATGGGATGCGGTGGAACTGCCGAGCCAGTTCATGGAGAACTTCTGCTGGGAGTGGGACGTGCTCTCCGGCATGACCGCCCATGTCGATACCGGCGCGCCGCTGCCGCGCGAACTCTTCGACAAGATGATCGCGGCGAAGAACTTCCAGGGCGGCATGCAGATGGTGCGCCAGCTCGAGTTCTCGATGTTCGACCTGCGCCTGCACAGCGAGCCGGACGCATCGACCGGCCCGGTGCCGGTCGAGCAGGTGATGGCGCTGCTCGACGAGGTACGCCGCGAGGTCGCGGTGATGTTCCCGCCGGCCTGGCACCGCTTCCCGCACAGCTTCTCGCACATCTTCGCGGGCGGCTATGGGGCGGGCTACTACAGCTACAAGTGGGCGGAGGTGCTGTCGGCCGACGCGTTCGCGGCCTTCGAGGAGGCCGGCGCCGGCAAGGGCACGCTGCTCGATCGCGACACCGGCGAGCGCTTCTGGCGCGAGATCCTCGCGGTGGGCGGCAGCCGCCCGGCGCTGGAGTCGTTCAAGGCTTTCCGCGGACGCGAACCGCGCGTCGATGCGCTGCTGCGCCACAACGGCATGGTGGAGGCGTAACGACCTGACGGGGGCGCTGCGCTGCAGCGCTCCCGCGGGTCACTGCAGCGCGGCGTGACCTTCGAACACGCGGTCCTGCACGTGGACGGGAACGCCGCGCTCGGTCATGTTCATTCGCGCGTTCGCCAGACTCCCACCGCGGGCAAGATACTGGATGATGGTTTCGACGTACTGGCGCATCACCCAATCCACGCGCATCTCGGTTCCATGGTATTCCACGATCGCGATCTCCATGCGGGACGCCGGAAGTGTTCAAGGACTGAAGACCAGTCCCCCCTGATAAAGCGGAAAGCACGATTCACGCCACGCACGCGAACCAGTCATATTTACAAAGACATACGGTCGCATGCTGCGGTTCCCGCGACAAATGTGAAATAGGATGTAAAGACGGCCGACGCGGCAGCGGCTCGCCGTGGGGCGGTCGCGGCGTCGCCGCCGGCCGGGCGGCCCCGTGACATACCCGGCCGATCCCCGCGCTAGCGGCTCAGGCGCGCGCGTCGCCCCAGCGCAGTTCGGTGCGGTCGTCGCCGACGTAGAGGGTTTCGCCCGAACGGTCCACGCAGTACTGCGGCGAGAGGATCTTCTCGCTGAAGCGCTGGCCTTCGCCGACCCGCGTGTATTCGAACAGGATGCTGCGCTCGACCCGCGAGCCGGCGCGCAGGTGGCTGCCGTGGCCGATCCAGGTCGGGCCGATGACCGATACGCCGGGGTCGATGCGCACGCCGGAGCCGATGTAGACGGGGCCGACGACCTGCACGCTGTCCCATTCGATCGCGGTGTTGAGGCCGACCCACACGCCGGGTCGGATCTCGGTGCCGGGCATGTCCATCTGCGCGATCTCGCCGCGCAGCACGCGCTGCAGCACGGCCCAGTAGTCGGTGAGGCGGCCGATGTCGATCCAGTTGAAGAAGCGCGTCTGGGCGTAGAAGGGGCGCTCCTCGGCGACGAGCAACGGGAAGAGCTCGCTGCCGATGTCGAACTCGCGCCCGGGCGGGATCAGGTCGATGACTTCCGGCTCGAAGATGTAGATGCCGGTGCTCGCGAGGGTGGACTTCGCGGCTGCGGGGCTGGGTTTCTCCTGGAAGGACTTCACGCGCCCGTTCGCATCGGTGACGACGACGCCGTAGTTCTGCACCTGCTCGCGCGGCACTTCGAGCGTGACGACGCTCGCGAGCGCCTTCTTGTGGCGGTGCTCGTCGAGGGCGGCGCGGATGTCGAGGTCGATCAGCGCGTCGCCGCAGATCACCAGCGTGGTCTGGTCGAAGAAGCCGCCGAAGTCCTGGATGCGGCGCATGCCGCCGGCCGAGCCGAGCGCCTTGGGCACGATCTCGCCGTGGTCGCGCACGCCTTCGTAGGAGTAGCCGATCTCGACGCCCCAGCGGTGGCCGTCGCGGAAGTAGTCCTCGATCTTGTGGTGATTGAAGGCGACGTTGATCATGATCTCATTCACGCCGAAGCGTGCGAGATGCTCGATCAGGTATTCCAGCACCGGCTTGCCGAGAATCGGCACCATCGGCTTGGGCACGTTCTTCGTCAGCGGGCGCACCCGCGTGCCCTGCCCCGCAGCCAGAATCATTGCTTTTGCCATAGCGACACCTCTCTCATGGATGAAAAGGGAGCCCCACCGCGCGGCGCACGGCCGCACGGTCGCGGGGATTGAAACGGGAACGGCTCAGGCGCGGCCGATGCCGAAATACTCGATGCCCTCGTCGCGCATGCGCCCGGGTTCGTACATGTTGCGGCCGTCGAAGATCACCGGCTGGCGCAGGCGGCTGCGGATCGCTTCGAAGTCGGGGCTGCGGAATTCCTTCCACTCGGTGACGATCACCAGCGCGTCGGCCCCTTCGAGCGCGCTCTTCGGGCGGCCGGCGAAGGCGAGGCGCGGCTCGTCGCCGAAGATGCGCTCCGCTTCGCGCATCGCGACCGGGTCGCAGGCGGTGACGCGCGCGCCGCGGCGGAAGAGCTCCTCGATCAGCACGCGGCTGGGGGCGTCGCGCATGTCGTCGGTGTCGGGCTTGAACGCGAGGCCCCACAGTGCGAAGCGGCGGCCGGAGAGGTCTTCGCCGAAGCGGCGCACGATCTTGTCGACCAGCACGCGCTTTTGGGCGTCGTTGGCGGCCTCGACCGCGGTCAGCACCTTGAGCTCGCCGCCGTGCTCGGTGGCACTGCGGATCAGCGCCTTGACGTCCTTGGGGAAGCACGAGCCGCCGTAGCCGCAGCCGGCGTACAGGAAGTGCCAGCCGATGCGCGGGTCGGAGCCGATGCCCTGGCGCACGAGCTCGATGTCGGCGCCGAGCATCTCGGCGAGGTTCGCGAGCTCGTTCATGAAGCTGATGCGCGTCGCGAGCATCGCGTTGGCGGCGTACTTGGTGAGCTCGGCCGAGCGCACGTCCATCACCACGAGCTTCTCGTGCTTGCGCTGGAACGGCGCGTAGAGGCGGCGCATGAGCCCGATCGCGCGCTCGTCGTCGGCGCCGACGACGATGCGGTCGGGGCGCATGAAATCGTCCACCGCGGCGCCTTCCTTGAGGAACTCGGGGTTGGAGACCACCGAGAACGGCAGCTCGACGCCGCGCGCGGCGAGTTCGTCGGCGATCGCGGCGCGCACCTTGTCGCCGGTGCCGACCGGGACCGTGGACTTGTCGACGATCACGCGGTAGCCGTCCATGTGACGGCCGATGGCGCGTGCGGCGGCGAGCACGTACTGCAGGTCGGCCGAGCCGTCCTCGTCGGGCGGGGTGCCGACGGCGATGAACTGGATCTCGCCGTGGCGCGCGGCGCGCTCGGTGTCGGTGGTGAAGGCGAGGCGCCCGGCCTCGACGTTGCGCCGCACGATCTCGAGCAGGCCGGGTTCGTGGATCGGGATGCCTCCGTCCTCGAGGATGCGGATCTTGGCGGCGTCGACGTCCAGGCACAGCACGTCGTTGCCCACGTCGGCAAGGCAGGCGCCGGAGACGAGGCCGACGTAGCCGGTGCCGATGACGGTCAGTTTCATTGGGGCTCTCCCCTCTCTATCGATTTGTCTGTTTGGATGGCCGTGCGATGGGCGGGGTTCAACGCCACAGGTCCCACGGGAAGGCGTCGAGCAGCGGACGCGGATCGAAGTCGAAGGCGGGCATGCCGCCCATCTCCAGCGCCTGCGGGATGGAGGTCGCGTATTCGAAGTCCGTGCGCCCGGTGCCGTAGTAGTAGTCGCGGTACTTGAACAGGTTCTCGGTTTCGCTGAGGCGGACATAGCGCGCCGGAATGCCGAAGGCCTCGGCGATGACGAGGCCGTGCAGCGAACTGGCGAGCACCAGGCGCGCCTTGAGGATCTCGGCGACGACGGTGTTCCAGCCCGCGAGCGGCGAGACGACGTCGGGCTTGCCGGCGACGAGCCGGAGGTCGTGCAGGTTGGGGACGAAGACGTGCGCCTTCTCGGCGATCGGGCGGAAGCGGCCGGCGTAGAGGTGCGGCACGAGCAGGGCCGGGTCGCCATACACCATCGGGACGCGGTGCCCGCGGCTGCGCAGGAACTCCTCGGTGAGCGGGCCGCGCACCGCGCGGATGTCGAGCCGCTGCGCGGTGAAGGCGGACTCGGGCACCTTGCCGTTGACGCCCGATCCCCACACGACGTCATCGTGCGCCGCGAAGTGCAGGATGGAGCCGATCGCGAGCAGGCGCGCGGACTGCTCGACCTGGTCGTCGAGCGTCAGGCCGCGTAGGCCGAGCACGCGCGACACGACGACCTGCGATAGGTGGTCACCGAAGTTCACGCTGCCGTTCGCCGGTCGCCAGTGGAACAGCGACACGTGGCGGTAGGGCAGCGGCGCGGAGACGGGCGCCTGCGGCTTGGGCGCCGGTTCGAACAGGGATCTGATTCGCTTGAGCATCGTTTCCGTCGAGTGGATTCGGGTAGGTGGGGAAGGAGGCATGCATTGCGCGGGGTTCAGCGCGCGCGCAGCAGGTTGCGGCTGCGCAGGATGTCCATGACGCTGCGGCGGAAGGCCGGCCAGAGTGCGACGAGCAGCAGGAAGGCGGCGATCATCGCCGTCGTGCCGAATGCAAGCCGGCCGACGAGCGAGCTCGCCCACTCCTGCGCAGCGGCGGCCGAGGCGAGGCCGCACAGGCCGTAGGCGAGCATCACGCCTAGCGCGTTGCGGCCCATCGCACCGACCGGCGCCCCGGAGGCGCGCAGCCAGAAGAGCCCGCCGAGCCACCCGAGCGCGACGCCGAATGCATAGGCCGTCGCCACGCCCTGCGCGCCCCACTGCGCGCCCCACTGCGCGCCGAAGACGATGCCGGCGATCAGCAGCACGCGGGAGACGAGCGTGAAGCGCAGGTTCGAGGCGGTGAGGCCCTTCGACAGGAAGACCCAGTAGCTCGCCTGCGCGGCGACCTGGAAGGCGCCGCCCACGGCGAGGATCTGGAACAGCGGCACGGCCGGGGCCCACTGCTCCCCCAGCACGAGCACCATCAGCGGCTCGGCCTGCGCGCCGGCGAAGGCGAAGATCGCCAGCGTGACATGCAGCATCACCGCCTGCCCGTGCAGCAGGAAGCGGTCATAGCGCTCGCTGTCGTCGTGGAGGCGGGACAGCACCGGCAGCGCGATCGAGGTCGCCGGCGCGTTGATCTGGTTGAGCGGCAGCATCAGCAGCTGGCTGGCGCGGTTGTACAGGCCCAACAGCTCGGCGCCGAAGCGCTGGCCGATGATCAGCGCATCGACGTTGCGGCTGAGGTAGACGACGAGCTGGGTGCTCATGAGGTTGCCGCCGTAACGCAGGAAGCCTCCCATCTCCGCGCCGCGACGCGGCAGGCCGGGACGCCAGCCGCTGGTCGCGGCGAGGAGCAGCAGCGTGCCGAGCGCCTGGGCGAGCTGCTGGGCGACGAGCGCCCAGTGGCCGTGGCCGCGCAGCGCGAGCGTGACCCCGGCGGCAAGGCCCAGCGCCTGGCCGCCGACGTCGGCGGCGGCCAAGCGGCCGAAGCGCATGTCGCGGTTGAGCTGGGCGCGGAACTGGGTCGCGAGGCCGTTGAGGAGGAAGCTCGGGGCGAGCGCCTGCGCGATCGGCTGCAGCGCGGGCTGCGCGTAGAAAGCCGCGATCGCGGGCGCCGCTACGAACACGGTGAGCGCGAGCAGCAGGCCGATCGCGCTGTTGATCCAGAAGAGGTTGCTGCGCTGCTGGGGCGAGACGCTGCGGGCCTGCACGGCGGCCGACGACAGCCCGAAGTCGCGCAGCACCTCGCCGATGCCGACGATTGCCGTGACCATCGCGAGCAGGCCATAGTCGCCCGGCGACAGCAGGCGCGCGAGCACGACGATGCCGCCGAACTGGAGCAGGATCTTGCACGCCTGCCCGCCCATCGTGAGCAGCGCGCCGCGTGCCGCGAGCCGGCCCAGGCGCGGGGTGATAGCGGCCGATGCGGGCGTCGCGGCGGAGACGTTGCCGGTGCGCATTCAGTCCCCGACCGGCTCGCCACGCAGCGCGGCGATGTAGGCGCGGTAATGGCGGTCGCCGGCCTCGCTCCATTCGCGGCGCGAGAAGTCCGGCATGGGCGCGCGCGGGGCGTTGCGCACGTGCCACAGTGCGCCGAGCAGCACGTCGCGGTCGAGGTCGCCGTCGTACATGTACACCCAGCCCGGGCCGACCTCCTCGGCCAGCGCCTCGTTGGCCTCGTTGCGCGGGACGAGCACCGGGCGGTTGAGCGACAGCGCGAGCAGCAGCGAGCCCGAGTTGAGCATGCGGCGGAAGGGCAGCACGACGAGCTCGGCCTGGCCGATCTCGGTCGCGAGCGTCGCATCGTCGACGTAGCTCAGCAGCGCGCCGATGCGCGCGTCGGTGTTGCAGGCGTCGATGATGCGGCGGCGCAGACCTTCGGTGGAGGCGTGCCCGACGATGCGCAGTTCGGCATCCGGGGCGAGCGCGGGGTCGAGACGCAGGAAGCTGTCGATGAGGGTTTCGACGCCCTTGTAGGGGCGGATCAGGCCGAAGTACAACAGGCGGCCCGGCACCGGATCGGGCACGGTCAGGTGGGCGAACCAGTCGCGATAGTGGCCGTGCAGGATCGTCACGGTGTGCGGCGCGCGGTCGGCGGTCACGGCGTTGAGGCGGATCCACACCCGCGTGTGTCGGTCGAGGCGTTCCAGCAGGAAGCGCTCGAAGCGGTTCGCGCCCTCGTGCGGTTCGAGGTTGTGCAGGGTGCGCACCACCGGGCGGCGCGCCAGGGCCGTGCGCACGAGCAGCGCGAGGAAGAGCGCGTATTGCAGCGGCCGGCTGCGGTCCGGCGCGCGCAGCAGGAATTCGGGCCAGTGTACGTGGAACACGTCGTAGCGGCCGAACAGCGCCGTACGCCAGGAGAAGAAGGCAACGTCGACATGGGGCGACACGGCCGCGACGACCTGCTTCACGTAGGGGTTGTCGTCGGCCTGCTGTCGCAGCGACTGCAGGACGCGGATCGGCGCTTGCCGGTTTTCGATGGCGAGGCTGGCTGCCATGAGGGTCTCCGGTAGGTATCGACTGGGCCCGCTTGCGGCGGGCTCAGAACTGGAAATAGATGAACGAGGCCCCTCCGGAGGAGAAGGCCAGCAGTGCCAGCGCAAGCCCCGCGAGCGCCCCGCCCTGCAGCACGACCGGCGCGCGCAGGTAGCCGCGGGCGGCGTGCTCGAAGAGGCGCGGCGGCAGGTAGTGCAGCAGCACCGCGACGAACAGCGTCGTGAGTCCGACGGCGGTGAACGGCGCCGCGGGGGTGGCAACCACCGGCTGCAGCATCGCCGCGACGTAGGCGGCGGCGCTGTCGAGGTCGGGCGCGCGGAACAGGATGCGCGACAGGGCGATGATCTGGAAGGTCAGCAGCAGCGCGAGGAGACGGGGCAGCGCGCCCTGCGGCTCGGCGGGCAGGCCACGCGCCTCGCGCCGGCCGCGGCGCCAGCGCTCGAAGCACACGCAGCTGCCGTGGATCAGGCCGTACAGCACGAAGTTCCACCCCGCGCCGTGCCAGCAGCCGATCGCGACGAAGGTGATATAGAGGTTCACATACACGTTGCCGCGCTTGGAGCCGCCGATGCCGAAGTACAGATAGTCGCGGAAGAAGCCCGACATCGAGGTGTGCCAGCGCTGCCAGAAGTTCGATACGCTGAGCGCGCGGTAGGGGCGGTCGAAGTTCGTCGGCAGCTCGAAGCCGAGGAGCTTGGCGACGCCGCGCGCGATGTCGGTGTAGCCGGAGAGATCCATGTAGAGCTGGAAGGTGAAGGCATACACCGCGACGATCAGGAAGAGCGGCGAGTAGTCGGCCGGCGACGCGAAGGCGGGATTCACCAGATGCACCGCGACCACGTCGGCGAAGGCCATCTTCTTCACGAAGCCGCGCAGGATCAGCACCAGCCCCTCCTCCACGCGCTCGCGGCTGTCCGGCAGCGGCTGCTCGAGTTGCGGCAGGAACTGGCGCGCACGCGTGATCGGCCCGGACAGCACGGTCGGGAAGAAGGCGACGAAGAGCGCGAAGTCGCGGAAGCTGGCGCTCGCGCGCTCGCGGCCGCGGAAGATGTCGAGCGTGTAGGACAGGCTCTGGAAGGTGAAGAAGGAGATGCCCACCGGCAGCAGGAGTTGCAGCACCGGGAGCTCCGCTTCGAAGCCGAAGGACGCGAGGAGGTGCGCGGCGCCGTCGATGAAGAAGTTCGCGTACTTGAAGCAGGCCAGCACGCCGAGCGATGCCGCGAGCGCGAAGGCGAGCCACAGCTTGCGGTCGCGCGTGCGCCCGCTCGCCTCGATCCGCCGCCCGGCGACGAAATTCACCGCGCTCATCAGGAGCAGCAGGCCGGCGTAGCGCCAGTCCCAGCACATGTAGAAGTAGTAGCTGGCGGCGAGCAGCAGGTTCTTGCGCGCGTCGAGGCGGTGCAGGAAGTACCGGTTCAGCGCGAACACGACACACAGGAACAGCAGGAAATGCAGGGACTGGAAGGACATCGCGGATCAGGCGCCGGGAAGGCCGCGGCGCACGAGGAAGGCGAAGATCGCGTCGGCCGCGAGCCGCTCGCCGGCAAGCGTGAAATGGCTGGCGTCGGCGAAGTACTCGCGGCCGCCGGGAATGCGTTCGTGCAGCGGCAACACCGGGACACCCAGGCGCCGTCCGACCTCGAGGATCTCGCCGTTGTGGCGGTCGTAGAGCGCGTTGAGTCCCGCCAGATCGAAGCACGGATTGAAGTAGCGCGCCTGCGCCGACAGCCGCATCTGCTCCTCGAGCGGCTGCTCGGGGCGGTAGGCGCGCGCGTTGGTCGCGAGCACGAGCGGCACGCCGGCGTCACGCGCCTTCGCGATGAGGCGCTCGAGCCGCGCGCGATAGGGCTGCAGGTCGACCGCGGCGGGGTCGAGCACGGCCTGCCTGCCCGGCGCGGCGGCGCGCAGGAACGCGGTGTGGCGCCGCACAGCGTCGACGCTGAGCAGCCAACCGGGCAGGCTCACGAGCGGCAGGCCCTGGCGCAGCGTGGCCGATGCGGGGGCCTTGTCGCGGCAGTAGTCGGCGAAGTCGTTGAAGCCGGGATAGACGATAACGAGGTCGGGCGTCAGCGGCAGCACGACCTTTTCCAGCATGCGCAGCTGGTCGGCGAGGCGGTAGCCGGAGATGCCGGCGTTCACGACCTCGATGTCGCGCTGCGGGTAGCGCGCACGCAGGCGCTCGCCGAGCAGGGCCGGGAAGGTCGCGTCATTGCTGCGGGTGAGCTCGCCCATTACCGTCGATGCGCCGACGACGGCGACGCGCAGGCTGCCCGGCGTGCGCTGCGGCGCAAGCTCCGGACTGCGCAGGCCGAGGCTGTTGCTGCGGATCTCGACTTCCCTGCCGGGGAACACCCGGTTCGGGCGCAGGAGCTTGAGCCCGGTGCGCGCGTCGTCGACGTAGCGCGTCTCGCCGCGCAGGGCGTTGAACACGCTCTGGCCGAAGCGCAGATGCGAGCGGACCTGCAGCGCGGTTTCGACGGCGACGAAGAGCAGCGCCGCCGACAGGACGATCGCCGCGACGCGCCGGCCGGGTCCGGATGCGCGATTCATCGTGCCCAGGCCGCGCGGCAGCGCCACGCCCGCAGCATGAACAGCGGGTTGCCGATGATGTAGCGATGGAACAGGCGGCGCGGCTCGCGCGCGAAGCGGTAGGCCCACTCCATGCCCACACGCCGCATCCAGCGCGGCGCGCGCTCGACCTTGCCGCCGAGGAAGTCGATGACCGCGCCACCACACACGATCAGCGGTGCGCCCGCGGCGGTCGCGCGCACGAGGCGGGCGACCGTTTCCTGCTTGGGCATGCCCATGCCGAGCACGATCAGCTCGGGCCGCGTGCGCCGCACCGCCTCGCAGTAGTGCGCGGACGAATGGAAGCCGTTCTCGCACGAGACGACCTCGACGCCGAAGTCCGCGGCGCAGCGTGCGGCGGCCGCGGCAAGCCAGGTCTCCGAGGTCCCCCACAGCGCCACCCGCCGGCCGCGATACGCTTCGAGCAGCAGCGGGATGAAATCGGTGCCGTTCATGTTGAGCCCGGGATCGCCGCCCAGCATGCGGAACAGCGTCGCCATGCCCGAGCCGTCGCGCAGCAGCACGTCGGCATCGCACAGCGCCTTGTAGAACTCGAAGTCGCCGACGGCGGAATTCATCGCGTGGGCATTGACGAAGGCGAGCATGCGCGGCTGTCGCCCGGCGGCCAGTTCTTCGACGAGCCGCGCCGCGTCGTCTTCGGAGGGAATGGTCAGGAGATGGCGCAGGACCTGGGTCCAGCGCGCTTGCAATACGGTTGGCGGAGTCATGAGGCATCCCTGCGGGAGCGCACCCAGTCGACCTGGCGGCGGACGAGGAAGCGCAGGTAGAGCGGGATCTTCGACAGCGCGTACAGGGGCGCGCGGACGAGATCGGCGAAGGAGACGCTGTCGCGGCCGCAGGCGGCCCACGCCAGCAGCACGGACGTCGCAAGCAGCGCGCACGCGAGCGCGGCCAGCGCGAAGGGCAGGACCGCCCCGGAGGCCGCGAACAGCGCGCCGGTGACCGCGAACACCGCCACGACGGCGAGCGTCAGCAGCGCGAGCGGCGGCACGCACAGGTCCAGCACGAGCGCCGCGAGACGTAGATTGCGGCGGGTGAAAGCCGCGCGCAGCAGGCGCGGCGCGGCGCCGACGATCGTCGCGAGGTGGCCGTGCTCCCAGCGCGTGCGCTGCGTGCGCGCGCCTTCGGTCGAGCGCGGGAACTCGCTGCCCACCAGCGCGTCGGGGCAGAACAGCGGGGCCTGCCCGGCCGCGGTCAGATCCAGCCCCAGCTTGAGGTCCTCGACGATGTGGCCGCTCGCGAGCTCGGCGGCGCACAGCGTTGCCCACGGGAACACCATCCCCGAACCCATCAACTGGCACGGCAGGCCCAGCCGCGCATACCCGAGCGGGCGCAGACGGTTCTTCACCGCCCAGGCGAATTCGGCGATGCGCGCCTTGAGACCGGAGCCGGGCGGCGCATACATCAGGTACAGCGCCTGCACCGGTCGCCCGCTCGCACCACAGCTGCGCGCGAGGCGGTCCAGCGCGCCTTCGGCGAGGCGACAGTCGGCATCGACGATCGCGACCACCTGCGGCGGCGCCGCCTCCAGGTAACGCATGCCGAAGTCGAGCGCGTAGCCCTTGCCGCGGCGTTGCGGGTCGTTGCGCACGATCACTTCGGCACCGGCCGCGCGCGCAAGGATTGCGGTGTCGTCGCTGCAGTTGTCCGCGACGACCACGACGCGGTCGCCGTCGGTGAGCTGGGCGCGGATGGCGCGCACCGTCGCGGCGATCCCGAGCGCCTCGTCATGCGCCGGGACCAGCACCGCGGCGCGCGGACGCGGCGCCGCCGGAACCGGCCGGCGCCGGCGCGGCGGCAGTGCGACGAGGATCTGCACGAACAGCAGGACCACCGGCACGAGGAGCAGCGCGGGGACGATGGCGAGGAGCGCGGACACGATGCTCATGCGCAAGCCTCGTGGAAGTAGTCCGCGAGCTTCGCCGCCTCGCGGTCCACATCGTGGCGCTCGAGCACGCGCCGGCGCCCCGCCTCGCCCATACGTTCGAGCTCCGCGGCCGGCGCCGCCAGCACGGTTTCCAGCACGGTGGCGAGCGCCTCGACCGACCCGGCCGGAAAGAGCCAGCCGTTTTCCTGCGGGCGCACCAGTTCGGGGATGCCCGCAACATAGGTCGTGGCCACCGGCCGGCGCAGCGCGAGCGCTTCCATGATGACGACCGGCAGGCCTTCGGCGAAGCTCGGCAGCACCAGCGCGCGCGCGGCGAGGATCTCGTCGCGCACCTGCTCGCTGCTGATCCAGCCGGTGATCCGGATCCGTCCCTGCAGGCCGTGCCGGGCAACGAGGCGTTCGATCTCGCCACGCAGCTCGCCGTCGCCCGCGAACACCATCTCGAAGTCGATGTTCTGCGCCGCCAGCCGCGCGAGCGCCTCGACCAGCAGCAGTTGGCCCTTCTGCTCGCACAGGCGGCCGACGCACACCAGGCGCGGCGCGGCCGGCACCGGCGTCGCCGGCACGCAATGGAAGGCCGGCTCCAGCCCGCAATGCACGATCTTCACGCGCTCCCAGTCGCGGTGCGCCGCCCAGCGGAAGAGCTGGCTGCGGCCGAAGGAGCTGATCGCGACGACGAAGGCGGAGCGGCGGATCTTCTCGCCGGTGCCGAGAAAGCCGGGCTTGTCGAACTCGTCCGGCCCATGCACCGTGAAGCTGTAGGGCACGCCCGCGAGCGCCTCGATCAGCATCGCGACCTCGGCCGGGTTGGTGCCGAAATGGGCATGCACGTGGCGCGCGCCGAATTCGCGCAGGGCCGGCAAGGCGCGGCAGGCCTCGGCGAGATAGACGAGGTGGTAGGGCCACGGCCGGTCGGCGCGGCGTCCCATGCGCAGCGCGAGCCGCAGTGCCGCGAGAAAGCGGCCGGGGCGGTGCAGCGCGACCTGCACGACCGCCTTCGCCAGCGCCCCCATGCCGTCCCGCAGCAGGTAGGTCGTGCGCGCCTGCTCGGCGCGGTCCTCGGCATCCACGAGCTCCGCATCCCAGCCGCGCACGGCGATGCGCAGCACGTCGAAGCCCTGCCGCTCCAGCGCGAGGATCTCGCGCCGGATGAAGCTGTGGCTCACCTTCGGGTACTGGTTGATCAGGTAGGCGATCCTCAACGTCCGCCCTCCGCGACGAGATTGTCGACTTCCACCACTTGCCTCTCCTCTTCCATCGCTCGCCGCGCCGCGGCGCCACCTCCGCCGACGATGCGCGCCGGCGCCCCCACCGCGGTCGCGCCGTCGGGCACGTCGCACAGCACCACCGACAGCGCGCCGATGCGGCAGCCCCGGCCGATGCGCACACCCCCCAGCACCTGCGCGTAGGCGCCGAACTCGACGTCGTCGCCGATCACCGGCGCCGGGCCACCCTCGTGGCGGTTGCCGATCGTCACGCCCTGGCGCAGCGTGCAGTTGCGCCCGATCACGGCGCCGGGATGCACGAACACGCCGCCGAAGTGCCAGATGCGCAGCCCGCCGCCGATCCGCGCGGCCTTCGGCAGGCTGATGCCGACCACGGTTTCGACGACGCGGAAGGCAAGCCAGTAGCCCGCCGTCAGCAGCCGCTTCGCAACACCGTCCGGACGTGCATCGACGCGGCGGCCGAAGCGATACACGGCGACGGCCCAGATCGATTGCTCCTTCAGGAAGGGGCGGCGCAGGCCGCAGCGGCGCAGGTCCGCAGCCCAATCGGTATCGCGCGGCGCACGCAACGCGTCGCCCCCAGGGCTATGCGACGACGCGCTCATCCGCCCGTCCTCAGCAGTTCGGCGCGCACCGTCGAGCCGCTGCCGATGCCGCTGGTCACCGTCACCACCGGCGTCACTGTCCCGCCCGGCCAGACGAAGTCGGCGACCTCGTCGTTGTTCAGTTCCTTGCTGTCGAACACCGTCGCGCCGCTCGCCTTGTCGCGCAGCTGCAGGCGCAGGCGCGCACCGCCGGTCGCGATCGCGCGCAGGCGATAGCCCTGGCCGGCGACCGGCACCGCCCATGCGACCGGGTGCAGGCTGCGGCCGCTGCTGTTCACCATCACCGTCGCGCTCGCGCTCGGCGGGAACACGACCGCCTGCGCCCAGGTCTCGAAGCTGCCCGATACCGTGCCGCTCGTCCGCGTCCACGGCCCGCGCATCGACAGCAGGTTGAGATTGCGCTCCGCCTCGACGGGCCGATCGTCGCCATCGACCCAGCCGTCGACCGCGACCACCTGCCGCAGCCCCTGGCGGATGCGTTCGAGATCCGCCGCCGCCACGGTGTTCCAGCCGCCGCGATGCAGGTTGAAGCCCGACCCGTTCTCGACGTAGATGACGTAGGGCGTGCCGCGGTTGCGGTCGACGACGTAGGCGCCATAGGTCTTCAGCGTCTCGGCCACCTTGCGCACGGCCGGCGTCTGGATGCTGCCGACGTTGAACTCGGGCGGCAGCATCACCAGCGCGCCTTCGGGGATCTTGCCGGTATTGGTCGTCGCCGCGTCACGGTCGGCCGACGTGGCCGGGAAGACATAGGCCGGATTCGCCGACAACGCGTTGTAGGTCAGCGAC
Organism: Azoarcus sp. CIB; assembly: GCF_001190925.1. Lineage (NCBI taxonomy): Bacteria > Pseudomonadati > Pseudomonadota > Betaproteobacteria > Rhodocyclales > Zoogloeaceae > Azoarcus > Azoarcus sp. CIB. The sequence goes on along the minus strand of NZ_CP011072.1, from coordinate 929,312 downwards.
ATCGCCAGCGCATGGCGGTACAGCGGCCGCCCGTCGTCGATCTCGTGCTTGCGCATCAGACCGCCCGAGGTCGGCACCGCGGCCGCCCGCGCGCCCTGGAAGTAGTGCGCCGGATCGCCCCAGCCGCGCCCGTCGAGGCGCGTCCACGCGTACTGCGCAGCCATCCACTGCCCCGCCGACTGGCGCAGCTTGTAAAAGGAATGGATGACACCGGCGACCGGATCGACGATGTCCGCGTGCCCATCCGCAGCGCTGGCCGGTATCACGTCCGCGGGCCAACGCGGGATCGCCACCGTGCGATGGACGCCCGCATCGGGGTCCCACACGCCCTTGCTGTTCGGCGGCCCGACCACGGTCACCGGCGGATCCTCGCTGCCCGCGACGAACACGCCGGTCGACCAAGCCCCTTCGGCGATCGACGGGTAGTAGTCCGACTTGGGAATCACGAAATCACTGAACTTCGGGTTCACGGGGCGGCTGTTCCACGGCGAAGTGGCCGCGAACGGCGTCTCATAGCTACCCCACACCGTCCCGTTCTGCGCCGCGACGCCGCCGCCGGCGAGTGCCAGCGCCAGCCCGCAGGCCGCGAACGATGCAACGCGCGCGCCCGGGGGGCGCCGGATGATATTTGTCATGCTGTGTCTCCTTCCGTCTGCGTCGCCGCGCTTGCCGTCGCCGTCCGGCTCAGCGCAACGGCGCAGGCGGCGCCGAGCACGAACCACACGTACCAGTTGAAGGCGAGATAGGCGAGGACGTTGTCCGATGCGGAAATGATCAGGTACTCGACGACCAGCGCAATCGCGACGAAGGCGCCGAGGCGGTCGACCGCGGCCATGCGCCGCAGCGTCGCGAACAGGCGTGCGAACAGCCACGCGAAGGCCGCGAGGCCGAGCACGCCGAGTTCGAACAGGATCTGCACGTAGATGTTGTGCGCGCCGAAATTCACCCCGCCCGAGTACGGGAAGAAGACCGGCGCGAAATGCTTGAACGCGCCCAGCCCATAGCCGAGCGGCAGGTTCCCGGGGCCGATCCAGCGCAGGCCGTACTCCCAGATCTGCAGGCGCCACGCGAAGGAATTGAGCTTCGCGTACTGCACGATCTCGTTGCCGCTGCCCAGATCGAGGACGCGCTCGTGCACCCCCGGCACCAGCAGCGCAAGCGCCGGCGCGAGCAGCAGATAGACGAGGTAGCGCCGCTCGAACATCAGCGCATACAGCGCGAAGATCGCGAAGCAGGCGACCCACGCGCTGCGCGTCTGCGTGAGCAGCAGCAGGCCCAGCAGCACCGGCACGTAGGCCGTCAGCAGCGCGCGGCGCAGCGGCGTCAGCACGACCGCCGGGCTCTTCAGCGCGTACAGCGCCAGCAGCAGCACCAGCGTCAGGTAGAACGCGAAGATGTTCGGATGGCTGAAGGTGCTCTTCAGGCGGAAGGCCTGCAGGCCGCCAGCCAGCCCGTGCAGCGCCAGCTCCGCGAACCCGTACGCGGCCGGCAGCAGCGACGACAGCAGCACCAGCTTCACGCACACCTTGAAATCGCCCTCGCCCTTCACGAAGTGGAACGCGCTGACGAAGACCGCGAAGTAGGACAGCAGGCCGAGGTAGCTCCGCACCGCGTCGCCGGCGTTCGGCGCCATGCCCACGCCGACCAGTGCCGCGATCAGGAAGCCTGCCCAGGGCGCGCCCATCCGGCGCGGAAAGCGCTCCGGCCGCGCCGCGACCAGCAGCACGGCGATCAGGATCACGAAGGCATTCACCAGCCCGCCGAAGCCGATCGCGAGGCCGCCCACCGCGACGCGCGTGTTCTCGAACACCAGGTCGCCCGCCGCGCGCAGCAGCAGCACCAGCGCGAGCAGCATCAGCCGGTCGTACAGGAAGACGATCGCGAGCACCAGCAGTGCCGGCAGCGCCAGCAGCCGCACGACGCTCCCGGACATCGCCTCCGCGTACAGCGGCAGCGCCAGCCCGACCGCCAGCGCGACGAGCAGCGCGCCGCCGGTCAGCACGGCAGGAGGGGGCGATTGCACCGCGTAGCCCACGTCAGTACCCGAAGCGCCCCGTCATGCGCCGCTTGGCCGCCCGCGCGAGCGCCACGCCGCACAGCAGCGCGCTGCCCGGACGGGGCGTCGTCGCAACGATGCGACGGCCGAGCCGCAGCACGTCCTCGAACGACCCGGCGCCCGCGAACACGTCGAGGAAGCCCCTCAGCGCCTGCGCGGCCTGCTCGCGCGGCAGGCGCGCATACTCGTCGGAAAACTTCTCCAGCATGCGCCGGTGCCCCTGGATCAGGGACGCAGGATTCGACGAGATGCGATGCTTGTCGGCACCATTGTGGAAGTACGAGACCAGGTAGTCCTCGACGCAGCAGAACTTCGTCACGCGGCTCAGGCGGATCGACAGATCCCAGTCCTGGCAGCTCCTGAGGCCTTCGTCGAGACCGCCCACGCGTTCGAACACGTCGCGCCGCACGACGATGCTGGAGAAGGTGCCGACGTGGTTCGCGACCAGCAGCGCATCGGCGACGCTGCCGTCGAGGCTGCGGTCCGAGCGCGACACCTCGTGGCCGTCGCGGTCGCGGCCGATGAACCAGGTGTACGCGAGGCCGTACTCCGGCCCGCGCTCGCCCAGCAGCGCGATCTGCCGCTCGAGCTTGCGCGGCGCCCAGCTGTCGTCGCTGTCGAGGAAGGCGATGAAGTCGCCGGTCGCGACCCGCACGCCGGTGTTGCGCGCCGCAGCCCCGCCGCGGTTGTGCTCATGCGCGACGTAGCGCACCCGCGGATCGCCGATCGCCGCGACGCGCTCGCGCGTGTCGTCGGTCGAGGCGTCGTCCACGACGACGATCTCGAAATCCTCCAGCGTCTGCGCCAGCACGCTGGCGATGCACGCACCAATCGCGTGCCCGCGGTTGTAGGACGGAATCACCACGCTCACGAGCGGCGCAGGCACGCGGCGCAACACCTGCTGCGCGGCGGCGATCTCGGGGTCGTCGGTCAGGCGGCTCATGTCTCAGTCCCCATTCATCACGGCACCGGCCAGGCCCACGCCGGACTCGCGCAGGCGCTCCGCATAGCGGCGCACTGCCGCCATGCGGCTCACGTTGCGCCGGGCGACCATCAACGCCGCGCGCGCGCGCGCCGCCACCATCACGCCGTCGGCGCAGCGGTCGCCCGCAGCGGTATCCAGGATGACGATGTCAAAGGCCGTCGCGTACTGCTGCAGCAACTGCGCCAGCACCGGGCGCGACAGCAATTCCTGCGGGTTCGGCGGCACCACCCCCGCGGGCAGCAGTGCGAGCGAGCGCAGACCGGGCACCGGCCGGATCGCGTCCGGCGCGGGGCGGCCGAGGAGCAGCGCGGAGAGTCCGCTGCGGCTGTCGATGCCGAACAGGGTATGCAGCGACGGCCGGCGCAGGTCGGTATCGATCAGCAGCGTGCGCAGCCCCAGCTGCGAGAACACCACGCCCAGGTTCGCCGCCATCCACGAGCGTCCGGCGCCGCGCTCGGCGCTGACCACCGCCAGCAGCCTGCGCCCCGCGGACGGGTCGAACCAGCGCAGCATCAGCTGGCTGCGCAGCGCGCGCAGCGCCTCGACCTGCGCCGAGAACGGACTGAACGCGGCGACCACGCTGCTCGACACCTTACTGTCGCCCGGCTGCAGGCAGGGGTAGTCGAACTGCCGCGCCATCGCGTAGCGGATGTCGCGCTCGCTCGCGAGGCCCAGCTCCACCGCGGCCTCGCCAAAGCGCAGGCCCTTGTCGCGCTGCAGGCGCGCGATGCGTTCATTCTCGTCGGCGCGCAGGCGTCCGGCTGCCATCAGGATCGCGCCGATCGAATGCTCGCCCTTGGGATCGAGGGCGCTGCTCAGGGGTGCGTTCATGGGATCAATAAGCTCCAGCAGTTCGACTCGACACTCGCGCCCGGCTAGCCCGGTCGCCCCGCCGGCTGCCCGGCACGCTGCCGAGCACCGGCACACCCGGCAGCCCTGCGAGGTCATCCTCGCCACGCACGCGCCGGTCGATCAGTTCGATCAGCAGCGCGCTGCCCACTCCCAGCACGACGCCGACAACCAGCGCCAGCGCCAGCTTGATCAGCAGGCGCGGACCGGACGGCCACATCGGCGTCGCCGCGGGCGTCAGCACCGCCACGTTGATCTGCTGTGCCTGGCTCTCCAGGCTGGTCGCCGCAAGGCGCTGCGCCACCTGGTCGTAGGCCTTCTGCGCGCCCTCGACATCACGCTGCAGCACCGCGATCTGGTCGCGATGCGCCTGCAGCTGCAGCACGCGCGCCTTCTGCGCCTGCACCGCCGCCGCCACCTCCGCCTCGCGCGCCGCGCTCATGCGGCTCGAGGTACCCAGCGACGCGGCGATGCGCTGCGTCTCGGCGCCGACACGCTGGCGCAGCGAATCGATCACCGCGGCGAGCTTGCCGACCTCGGGATGGTTCGGCCCCAGCCGGCCGAGCATCTGCTCGCGCTCGGCCTCGCGCCGGGCGAGATCGGCCTTCAGGTTCGCGATCAGCGGGTTCTGCGTGACCTCCGGCAGCGATTCGGCCGACCCCGCCTGGCTGTGGCGCGACCGGCTCTCGGCCCGCTGCCCCTGCACCTGCACGAGCTGGCTCGACAGCTCCGCGAGCCGCGCGGTCTCGACGTCCAGACGGCCGTCCGCAGTGACGATGCCGTGCTTCTGCTGATAGTCCGACAGGCGCTTCTGCGCCGCCTCCAGCTCCTCGCGCAGGCCCTGCGTACGCTCGTCGAACCAATGCGCATACTGGCGTGCCGGCTCCACCCGCAGCTCCAGGGCCGTCTCCATGTAGGCCTTCGCGAAGGTGTTGGCGATCATCGCCGCGAACTCGGGCTGCGAGGCCGTGTAGCGGATGCGGATCACGTTGCTCTCGCGCGCCGGCTTCACCTCCAGGCCCGAACGCAGCACCGCTCCGATCCAGGCGCGGAGGTCCCCGGTACCCTCGGTCGCCGCCTGCCACTGTTCCTGGAACTGCGGCAGGCGATCGAGCCCCGCGAGCTCCACGACGCGCAGCGCCACGCGCTCCGAGCCGATGATGTCGACCTGGGTCGCGATGTGGCCGGCAATCAGCTGCGACGGCATCATCCCGCCCGCCATCGGGTCGGCCGATTTCGCGTCGACGACCAGCATGGTCTCGGCCGAATACTTCTGCGGCAGCACGATGCTCACCGCGAACGCCGCCGCCATCACGACGAACACCACCGCGCACACCAGCCCGAAGCGCGCACGCAGGACGCGCAGGAATTGCCCCAGATTCATGATCGACCCCGCCTCAGAACAGGCTTTCCTTCACGTAGATGATGTCGTCCGGCCGCAGGCGGTCTTCCAGCGCGGGCTCGATCACCGCGAGATTGCCGTCGGGGGCGCGGCGATGGATGCGCAGCCCGCGAACCGTGCCGCGCAGCGTCGGCCCGCCGCCGGTCGCGAGCGCCTGCATCACCGTCATGTTGCGTTCGAGGCGGAAGGCGCCCGGCTTCTGCACCTCGCCGTAGATGTAGAACACGTCCGCGCGCCGCACGTAGATCACGTCGCCGGGGGAGAGCATCACGTCCGCATCGGCATCGCCACGCTGGAACAGCGCCGGCAGATCGAGCTCTCGCCGGATGCGCTGGCCGTCGCGTACACCGACCAGCACCAGCACGTCGTCGCCGCCCGCGGCGATCCCGCCGGCGTTCGCGAGCATGTCCGTCACGCGCACGTTGAAGGTGTCGAGCGGATAGCGTCCCGGCTTATTAACGTGCCCCAGCACCGCGACCTGATTGCCGCGGATCTGCACCGGCAGCACGGTTACCTGCGGCTGCAGCACGAAACCGCCCGCCCGCAGGCGCTCCGCGACCAGCGCTTCGGCAGCCGACACCGTGCGCCCGCCCAGCGGCACGCTGCCGATCAGCGGGAAGGTCAGCGCGCCGGTCTCCGACACCCGCCCCTCGGTCGTGAGGTCGGGGTTCTGGAAGACGCTGATACGGACGATGTCGCCCGGCCCCAGCACGTACTCGCGCGCGTTCTCCTCGACCGGCGCGGCCACCGCCACCGCCCCCAGCGGGGCCGCCCACGCCGGCGCGCACGCCAGACACGTCAGCAGTGGCAGATGGGACAGGACTCGGAACAGTTTCGACAACGGCATGGGTGCTCTTCCTCGATCATTGGGATACGGGCGCAAGCGGCACCTCCGCGGCGTCCGCCTGCGAAGCCTCCGCCGGTGCCGCAGCGGTCGCGGACGACGCCGCAGGCGCATACTCGATGCGTGCGCCGCCGCGCAGACGCTCGACTTCCGCCTTCGCCAGCGCGGTCTTGCGTTCATTCACCAGATAGCGTTTGATCATCGGGCGCGCGGCGGCCTCATCCATCGGCTGTTCGCGCGACGTGACGAGATGGATCAGCAGCGCACCGCTCCCGGTCCGGCTCACCACCATCTGCCCGTCCTTCATGCGTGCAAAGCCCTTCAGGCTCTCGAGCGGCAACTGCTCGGCGGGCTTCACCGCGGTCGCGAGGCGGAACTCGATCTGCTCGCGCGCGAGCCAATCCTTCACCTCGTGCACGCTCGCCGCCTTCGTGCTCAGGCGTTCCAGCTCGCCAAAACGCTCCGCCGGCATGCGGATCTCCAACTCCTGCAGGCTGTAGATCCGGCGGCGCGCGAACAGCTCCGGATTGGCGGCATAGAAGGCCGAGATCTCGGCATCGCCCGGCGGCGGAATCTGCTCCGTCACCTGCTCGAGGTAGGCGCGCGCGAGGATCTCCCGCTGCGCCGCCTCGAACGACTGCAGCACGCGCGGATCGCGATCGAGCCTGCGCTCGCGCGCCTGCTGCACCATCAGCTCCTGGTCGATCAGGCGCTCGAGCGTTCCCTCGTCGGCCGCGCCCTGCGTCGCGACGCGGGCCGCAACCGAATTCAGCTCGTTTGCCTGAATCTCCTGCTCATTCACTTTGGCAATCACCCCGAACGCCGGCTTGCCTTCCGCCTCGCCCTTGCTGCAGGCATTGAGGAGAAAGACCGCGATGAAGACAACAGGAAATGCGCAGCGTGCAGCCGAAGACATCGACCTACCCGAAAAATGGAATGAACCCGGAAACATCCAATTGATGTCGGCAATTGCCCGGCACCAAGCGCCGCGCAATTGCGCGCACCGCAATTACTGGAATAACGGCGAATTGCGGACACGCAGCATCGCCGCAAGCCGCTGACGCGCAATCAGGGCAAAAAGCGCGAACCCCGCCAGGAGCAGCGAATCGACTCCGCCCTCCCCCTCGTCCGCAGCACCAAGGGAAAAACGCAAAGCCACGCCTTCGGCAAAGGAACGCGGCGCAGCCTCGCGCCCGACGGCCGAAACGGCCGCCGCCCCGGCCTGCGGCGCCACGCCGGACGCGGCTTCCAGCCCGGCCACTGGCGCAGGCGCATCGACACGCGCACCGGCGACGCTGGCAAGCGAAGTCATCATCCCGGTCGCGATCAAGGACGGCGCACCGGTCAATTCTGCGGCCCGGTCCTCGTAGCGGATCGTCACGCCGTCACCCGACAGGGTCACGGTATTGGCCAAGGCTGCAGGAGCGACGGCAAACAGAAACGCCGAAACAACGACCATTCTTCTGTCGATGATGGACATGGGCATTACCTCTCTATTGGGATGCAAGCGCCTCATGCGCGCCTGCATCATTCCGACCCTTATTCAATTTCCAATCATTTTCTTACGCTAGCGGGCCGGATTATTCGATTTATTGCTTTGCACCATAACCACGTAAAAAACCGTAGTCAATAAAGGAAAAACTCGTTTTCATTTCTCAATATATTTGCAACGATCACGAAATGAATCCTTTCATTTGCCGCACGACATCCGCTCATCCGGCACCAATCGAGTGCAGTCGAATGCCGGCGCGGTGCGTTCGCACCCCCGAACAGGGCATCGCGATTCATAGCAATTGCCGCGCTAAAAGCGGAAGCGCATCGACAGATCGGCGGTATCGGCCGAATAGGCACTCAGGCTGCGCGAACCATCCCGCACCTGGCGCTGCACGCTGAACGCGACGCTCAGCGCACGCATCGGCCGGTACTCCGCATGCAGGCCATAGCGGTAACTCCTGTCCTCCGGCTTCTCGCGCGTCGCGCCCGCTCCCGCCAGTTGCGGGTCGCCGCGGTAGTCGCGGCGGCGCCACTCCAGTCCCGCACCGAGACTCATCTTGTCCGTGACATTCCACTTCGGCGCCAGCCGCACCGCGTCGGTCACCGCATAGTTGGCCGCAAGGTCCTGCTGGGCACCGATCTCGCGCCTCACGCTCAGATCCACCGACGTCTTCGCGGTCGCATCCCAGACGATTCCGACGCGTCCGATCGTCCCCCGGAAATCACGTTCCGGCGCCCGCCGGTATTCGAGCCGGGTTTGCCCGATGAAGCCCGAAACCCGCGTCGCGCCTGAGAGTTGCCACTCTCCGCTGAGCCGCAGCTCCTGCTGCCGGTAATCGCGAATCGAGCCCGCCACGGCCGGCCGGTTCGGGTACTGCCCGTCGGTGTCGCGCAGCGTCAGCCGCGCATGGTTGCCGGTGGGCGGCCGGTAGGTGAGATTCAGGTCCACCGTATCGGCATCGAACTCGGCCGCATCGGCATCGCTGCTGTCGAACCGGCTCCGCGCATGCGCAAACCCGGCACCGACGGCCCAGCGGGGATGCCACCAGTAGTCGGCGCTGGCATGCGTGCGGGCATAAGCATTCAGATTGCGTTCGGTACCGCCCGCCTCGTCGAAGCCCGTCAGCGACTCGCGATACAGGTGGCCCAACTCTCCGCTCCAGCGGTTACCCAGTTGCCATTCCCAGCCCAGCCGGGCATCCGGCCGGTCGTAATCGAGTTCGTCATGCACCGCGTAGCGCGCGCTGACGAGGTTCACATCCGCCAGCAAGCGCTGACGCCCGTAGCGCCGGTCGAACTTCAGGCCAATTCCGGTTTCGCTCACCGTGTCGTGCGCCTTGTTTTCGGGCGCGCGCTCATCGTCATCGATCCGATAGAGATTGCTCTCGTACCGAATCGACTGACTGATACCGAAATTGAGTGCATCCCCTTCATCGGCATGCGCTCCTTCGTACAGGAAAGCCGATGCAACGGTAATCGCACACGTAATCGAACTGAAATATCTCATGCCTGCCGTGCCATTTTCTTCGGCGCAAGAATAGTCGAAATAGATCGGATAAAAATAAAGCTTGTAAGCACATTAAAAAGTGTTCTAAGTCGTTGATTGCGATATTCAAGAGCTGGCCAAACGACAAAGTCATCGACCTAAAACCCATTTCGAAATCATGGATAAACACAACATCCTTCTGTTTTTGCGTAGTTTTTTATGATTTTTCAATCCGCACCTGCAACCCGGCATCAATTTCGCGAATTCTTCCGCCACACGCTCAACAACATTTGCGCGAATATTTTTACTTACAAAAGCGCATCCACGTCGGAGCCTCTCCCGTAAGATGCCAAGAACGATTCTGACAATCGCTCTCGGCACCGTCCTCGCGTCAAATTCGCCGCAAACGGACGGAATCATGCAGCGCACAAAACTCAATTCCCGACATCATGCTTGCAGCTCTGGATAGACAAGGCAGCCTGCTGCGCGGCAGCTTCACGTTGAGCGGCGCAATCGAGGCATTCATCGATCCGGTCACCGTCGTCGCACTTCTATACGCCTGCGCCGCATGGCACGGCGAACGCCTGCTGAGTCCGCCCTATATGATCCTGGGCGCACTCGCCTTCGCGCTGACGTTTCCCGGCAATATCGGATTACATGAAAGCACGCGGACCATGGTGCGCAAGGTCGCAACCAACTGGCTGCTGTTCACCGCCGCCGCGGGGGCGTTCGGCTACGCCAGCGGCTACCTGCACTACTTTCCGTACGCGATGCTCGTGACCTGGTTCTGCGCCACCCCGGTCGCACTCGTCGCGGTCCATGCGGCCGCGCGGCAAGCCCTGCCGAAATGGATGGCGATCGGCGACAACCAGCGCATCGCCGTCGTTGCCGGCGTCAACGACATCGGCCTGAAACTCGCGCGCGAGTTTCGCGAGCACCCCTACCTCGGCACCCGCGTGGTCGGCTTCTTCGACGACCGCCCGCGCGTGCGGCTGCCCGACACCGATGGCGCACCGCTGCTCGGACCGCTCGCCGGGCTCGCAGAGTTCGTCAAGCGCCGCCGGGTCGAGGCGATCTACCTGGCGCTGCCGATGGCCCCGCAACCGCGCATCCTCGCCCTGCTCGACGACCTCAAGGACACCACCGCATCGATCTACTTCGTGCCCGACATCTTCGTCACCGACCTGATCCAGGGGCGCGTCGACAACGTCGGCGGCATGGCGGTCGTCGCCGTGTGCGAGACGCCCTTCACCGGCCTCAACAACATCGTCAAGCGCGGCTCCGACTTCGTGCTCGCCTTGCTCATCCTGCTGCTGCTGAGCCCCCTGCTGCTGGCCGTCGCCCTCGGCGTGAAGCTCTCCTCCCCCGGCCCCGTCGTCTTCAAGCAGCGCCGCTACGGCCTCGACGGCCGGGAGATCCTCGTCTACAAGTTCCGCTCGATGACCGTCTGCGACGACGGCGCCAGCGTGCGCCAGGCCACCCGCAACGACAGCCGCATCACCCCCTTCGGCGCCTTCATCCGCCGCACCTCGCTCGACGAGCTGCCGCAGTTCGTCAACGTGCTGCAGGGACGCATGAGCATCGTCGGCCCGCGACCGCACGCCGTCGCGCACAACGAGGCCTACCGCAAGCTCATCAAGGGCTACATGATCCGCCACAAGGTCAAGCCGGGCATCACCGGCTGGGCACAGGTCAACGGCTACCGCGGCGAAACCGAAACGCTCGACAAGATGCAGAAGCGCATCGAGTACGATCTCGACTACCTGCGCAACTGGTCGCTCGGCCTCGACCTCTGGATCATCGTCAGGACCGCGCTGATGGTCGTGCGCGACCCCAACGCGTATTGAAGCGAGGTCGGCAAATGCGGCGCCTGGCGCCGGCGCGCGACCTGCCCGCGAGGACGTGCGTGAAACCAAGCGCGCCGCGCGCCGTCAAACTGCTGTTTCACGAAGCCCGATCATGATCCCTGCCCGCTACCGCGCCCTCCTCCTCACCGCCGGCCTGGCCGCGACCGGCCTTGCCGGCGCCGCACAGCCGACGGACATCCGCCCCGGCCTGTGGGAATTCCGTTCGACCCGGCTCAACATCGCCGGCCTACCCGACATGTCCGCGCAGATGGCCCAGGCCCAGCAGTACCTCCGCAGCCTTCCCCCCGACATGCGGCGCATGGTCGAGCAGCAGATGGCCGCACGCGGCGCCAGCCTCGGCAACGACGGCACCGTGCGTAGCTGCATCACGCCCGAACAGGCGAAATCCGACACCATCTTTTCGGGCAAGACCGAAGGCAACTGCACGCTCGACAAGGTCGTGAAATCCGGCAGCACCGTGCGCGGCCATCTCACCTGCACACAACCCACCGCCACGGGCAACTTCGAGGCAAACGTGCAGACGCCCGAACGCTTCACGACGCGGGTGCACATGAATTCCCAGCGCGGGGACATGCAGATGGATACGGACGCGCGCTGGCTCGGCGCCGACTGCGGCGCGCGGCGCGAAGGCTAGCGCACCACTTCGCGAGCGCCGCGGCGGGGAGGCGACTGGCGGCGCATATCGCCACAGGAATCGCCAGGTCGTGCAGAATGCCGGCATTGTCGGCGCCACGCGCTCGTGGCGCACCGGCCCGCGGAAACCCGCCATCCGACTGCCAACTCACCCATGAAAATCGCCACCTGGAACGTCAACTCCCTCAAGGTCCGCCTGCCCCACGTGCTCGACTGGCTCGCCGCCAACCGGCCCGACGCGCTGTGCCTGCAGGAGCTCAAGATGGAAGACAAGGCCTTCCCCGCCGCCGAACTCGAGGCGGCCGGCTACCGCGCGGTGTTCAACGGCCAGAAGACCTACAACGGCGTCGCGATCCTCAGTCCGCACGCGCCGGATGAGACGACGCGCGACATGCCCGGCTTCGCCGACGAACAGAAGCGCATCATCGCCGCCACCATCGGCGGCGTGCGCGTCGTCAGCGCCTACTTTCCCAACGGCCAGGCCGTCGGCTCCGACAAATTCGAATACAAGCTGCGCTGGCTCGCTGCCCTCACCGAGTGGCTGCGCGAGGAGATGAAGGCCCACGAGCGCCTCGTGCTGGCCGGCGACTTCAACATCGCCCCCGAAGACCGCGACGCGCACCCCGATTGGAAGGAAGAGATCCACGTCTCGCCGCCCGAACGGGCCGCATTCGCCGCGCTGACCGAACTGGGCCTCGCCGACGCCTACCGCCTCTTCGATCAGCCCGAGAAGAGCTATTCGTGGTGGGATTACCGCATGGGCGCATTCCGTCGCAACTTCGGCCTGCGCATCGACCACATCCTCGTCTCGCCGGCGCTGCGCGGAAACTGCCGCGCCTGCGCGATAGACAAGACCCCGCGCAAGCTCGAACGCCCGTCCGACCATGCCCCGGTGGTCGTTGAGCTCGACCTGTAGGCACCGCCCCGCCATGAGCACGCCGACCCCGGACCCCGCCCTCGCCGCCGCCCACTATCCGATGATCGGAGCGCTGCCCGAAGCCGCGCGCGGGCGACTGCTGGCGGCGGGCCGCTGGGCGCGCGTGCCGGCCGGCACCCTGCTGTTCGACGACCATCAAGCCTGCGAAGGCTTTCCCTTCGTCGTCGAAGGCTCGGTGCGCGTGGTCAAATGCGCACCGAACGGCCGCGAGCTGCCGCTGTACCGCGTCACGCCGGGCGAGACCTGCATCATCTCCTCGTCCTGCCTGCTCGGGCACGACGACTACAACGCGCGCGGCATCGCCGAGACCGACACCGTGCTGCTGATGCTGCCCAAGCCCGAGTTCGACGCGCTGCTCGCCGAACCGACCTTCCGCAGCTTCGTGTTCCACCTCTTCGCCGAGCGCATCGCCGACCTGATGCAGCTCATCGAGGAAGTCGCCTTCCACCGCCTCGACCAGCGCCTCGCCGCCCAGCTCCTCGGCAAGGGACGCCTCCTGCACGTCACGCACCAGCAGCTCGCCGACGAGCTCGGCAGCGTGCGCGAGTTCGTCAGCCGCCTGCTGAAGGGCTTCGCCGCACAGGGCCTGGTGAAGCTGTCGCGCGAACAGATCGAAATTCTCGACCCCGCGGGCCTGCGCCGCATCGCAAGCGACGGCCGGCAAACCTGAGCGATCGGGGCTGTGTAACCGAGGTTACAGACCGGGGGGCCGGCGAGTGTTGAAATACGCTCGCAAACCTAGACAACCCCCGGAGCAAATCATGAATGCAAACGTCGGCGGCATCGACAAGATCCTTCGCATCGTCGCGGGCCTGGTCCTGATCGGTCTCGCGATCATGGGCATCGGCGCCCCCTGGACCTGGATCGGCGTCGTGCCCCTCGCCACCGGCCTGATGGGCTGGTGCCCGGCCTACTCGATCTTCGGCCTCAACACCTGCCCGATGAAGAAGGCCTGAACGTCCTTCGCGACGTCGCAAAAAAGCCGGGGCGACCCGGCTTTTTGTCGTTTACGGCTCGGATTCCGCCCGAACTACGCGGAGCCGCCCTTCTTCGCGACGTGGTTCGCAATATTGACGTAGTCCGTAACGCTCAGCCGCTCGCCGCGCAACCCCGAGTCCACGCCCAAGGCCGCAAAGTCCTGCTCGTCGAGAAAATCGCGCAGCGTGTTGCGCAGCGTCTTGCGCCGCTGCCCGAAGGCCGCCGCGACGATGCGGCCAAGCAGTTCCTCGTCCTCGGCGCCGAGCTGGTCGGGCGGCAGCGGCACCATGCGCACGATGCTGGAAGTCACCTTCGGCGCAGGGCGGAACGCCCCCGGAGGCACGTCGAACAGGCGCCCCATGCGGAAACGGTACTGCAGCATCACCGACAGGCGTCCGTACTCCTCGGTCCCCGGCTCGGCCACCATGCGCATCACGACCTCCTTCTGCAGCATGAAGGTCATGTCCGTGACGCTCTCGGCGAAGGACGCGAGATGGAACAACAGCGGCGTCGAGATGTTGTACGGCAGGTTGCCCACCACGCGCAGCGGCGCGCCCAGGGTGCCGAAATCGAACTTCAGCGCGTCGCCCTCATGGATCGTCAGGCGCTCCGGCGTGTAGCGCTCCTTCAGGCGCGCTATCAGGTCACGGTCGATCTCGACCACGTGCATGTGCCCGAGGCGCTCGACCAGCGGATCGGTCATTGCCGCGAGCCCCGGGCCGATCTCGACGATGGTGTCGCCCACGGCAGGGCGGATCGCATCGACGATCTTGCGGATGATGTTGGGGTCGGACAGGAAGTTCTGCCCGAAGCGCTTGCGCGCGTGATGCTCGGTCATTGATTGTCTCATTCACATAGGCGAAGCGCAGGCGCAATACGCCGACGCGGGCACGGCGCAGCCCCCGTCAGGGTGCCTTTCGGGGCGAGGCGTCCGCCACGCGCCAACGAGCACCGGAAGGCCCCCTGGCGGGGGCGGCTGGCGCGCAGGGCGCGATCCGCATTGTTCTTACTTGCATTCAGCCGCCTGCGCCCGCCATGGCAATCGCCAGCTCGACCGCCGCGAACAGGCTACCCGGATCGGCCTTTCCCGTTCCGGCAAGATCGAGTGCGGTGCCGTGATCGACCGAAGTGCGGATGATCGGCAGGCCCAGCGTCACGTTCACGCCGCCGCCGAAGCTCGCGTGCTTGAGCACCGGCAGCCCCTGATCGTGGTACATCGCCAGCACCGCGTCGCCCTGCTCCAGCGTATGCGGCACGAACAGCGTGTCGGCGGGCAGCGGTCCGGCGAGTTGCATGCCCTCGCGGCGCAGCTTCTCCAGCACCGGCGTGATCACCTCGATCTCCTCGCGCCCCATGTGACCGCCCTCGCCCGCATGCGGATTCAGGCCGGCGACGAGGATGCGCGGCGCCGTCAGGCCGAAATGCCGCACCAGGTCACCGTGCAGGATGCGCAGCGTCGCCTCCAGCAGCTCGCCCGTGATCGCCGCCGGCACCGCCGCGAGCGGCAGGTGCGTCGTCGCCAGCGCGACGCGCATGCCGCCGCCGACCAGCATCATCACCACCAGCGGCGTGCCGGTATGCTCGGCGAGATACTCGGTATGCCCGCTGAAGGGCACCCCGGCGTCGTTGATGACGCCCTTGTGCACCGGCGCCGTCACCATCCCGGCGAACTCGCCCCTGCGGCAGCCCGCCAGCGCGCGGTCGAGCAGCGCGAGCACGTAGGGGGCGTTTGCCGCGTCGAGCGTGCCGGCGCGCGCCGGCACCGCCAGCGGCACATGCAGGACTTCGAGTGCGTTCGCCGGCGCCGCATCGCATGCGGGATCGAAGGGCACCACCGCGACGCGGCCGGCGGCACGCTCGCGGATCAGCCCGATGTCGCCGAGGACGACGGTACGCACCGGCCAGCCGCGCCCGGCCAGATGCGCGCACAGCTCCGGTCCGACCCCGGCCGGCTCGCCGCTCGTGACGGCGAGGACAGGCAACCTCGTGGGCAACCCCGGCACGCCGGCTTACTCCTTCTCCATGCGGTACTCGACGTAGGTGCGGTCACGCAGCTGGCGCAGCCATTCCTCGTAAGCCTCCTCGGCCTTGCGCTCGCGCAGGGCGTTGCGCGCGGCGGCGCGCTTGCGCTCGTCGGTGACGTCCTGCATGCGGCGCTCCTCGACCAGGATCAGGTGCCAGCCGAAGGGCGACTTGATCGGGGAGCTGACTTCACCCGGCTTCAGCGCCTCCATCGCACGCTCAAACTCGGGCACCGTGTCGCCGGGATTGACCCAGCCGAGGTCGCCGCCCTTCGCTGCCGACAGGTCGGCCGAATTCACCTTCGCCAGTTCCGCGAAGTTACCGCCGTTGACGACGCGCTCGCGCAGGCCTCTCAGACGGCTCTCGGCGTCCGCGTCGGTCACGATCTCGGAGGTGCGGATCAGGATGTGGCGCGCACGCGTCTGCTGCATCTGCTGCAGTCCCGCCGCCGTCCCGCCGCGGCGCTCGACGAGCTTGACGATGTGGAAGCCCGCCGGGCTGCGAATGACCTTCGAGACCTCGCCCGGCTGCATCTGGCGCACGGCATCCGCGAACAGCACCGGCATGCGGTCGCGCCCGCGCCAGCCGAGATCGCCGCCGCTCAGGCCGTCCGGAGCATCCGAATACGAGGCCGCCAGCCGGCCGAAATCCTCGCCCGCACGCAGGCGCTCGACGACGCTCTCGGCGCGCGCAAGGCGCTCCGACTGCTGCTGCATGGTTGCGCCTTCAGGCACGCGCACGAGGATGTGGGCGACGTGGAACTCCTCGCCCGACAGCGCATCGGCGTTGTTCGCGAGGAAGTTCTCGATCTCCGCGTCGGTGACGACGATGCGGCTGTCAACGTCGCGCTCGCGCAGGCGCGTGAGCAGGATCTCGGAGCGGATCTGGTCGCGGAAGCGGTTCCACGTGATGCCGTCCTTTTCCAGCGCAAGGCGCAAGTCGGTCATGCTCATGCGGTTGTTGTCGGCGATGCGGCCGATCGCCCGCTCCAGCGTCGCGTCGTCGACCTTGAGCGAGGTTTCCGCAGCGAGCTGCTGTTGCGCGCGCTCGAGCACCAGCCGTTCGAGCACCTGGCGCTCGAACACGTCGGCTGGCGGCAGGGCCGTGCCCTGGCGGGCGAGCTGGCGCTGCGCCTGCTGGACGCGCTCGCGCAGCTCCAGCGTGGTGATGACCTCGTTATTGACGACGGCGACGATGCGGTCGACCGCGACCGGGCGCGCAAGCGCCGCATGCGCGGGAAGCAGCGCGGGGGCGCCGGCCAGGCCGAGGACCAGGGCGATGCACAGGCGCGAGGAAATTCGGATCATGTTCTGTCGTGGTGTGGATGTTGGGGAGTTCATTCGGCGCCGAAAACGCGATCGGAGACGGGATCGTTGATCTTCCCATAACCGCCGACGCTGCGTTTGAGCAGATTGACCGGACTGGTGCCCACGCTCGCGAGGTCGTTGAGCTCGAGCTGCACGAACACGGCCTGGGTCACGTCATTGGGGTCGGTCGCGAAGCGGTGCACCGCGGTGCGCACCACCCAGCAGCCGCCATCGTACTCGATGCCCGCGATCGCCTCGGTGATGCGATCCTCCGTCAGCGAGCGCGTCACGCGCCCGACGCCGTACCATCCGCCGCCCAGCGGCCACTGGCCGGACAGGGCGAGATCCTGGACCTTGTCGCTTTCGTCGGCGAGCCGGCCGCGCGAATAGCGGTAGGAGAGGTTCAGCGCCTTGGCGAAATCCGGCTGGTAGCGCACGCCGACGTTGAAGCGTTCGGTCCACATGTCGCGCGGGTTGTATTGCAGGGTCGAATCGAGCCAGGTCTTCGGCATCACGTAGCCGCTGAAGAGGCCGAGGACGTCGGCGCGGCGGCCGGTGCGCGGTTCCTCGCCGGGCAGCGTCACGCGCTGGTCGTCGAAGTAGAAGCGCTGGCCGACGGTCGCGCGCAGGCGTTCGCCGCCGGATTCAGGGTCGATCAGGCGCGTGGTCACCGCCGCCGTCACCTGGTTCGCATCGGCGATGCGGTCGCCGCCGGAGTACTGGTTCTCCGAGAAGATCTGCGCGAGGCCGAAGTCGTAGCGCGACGAATCGAACACCGGGATGTCGGTCTGGTCGCGGAACGGCGTCTTGACGTAAAACACGCGCGGCTCCAGCGTCTGCAGGAAGTCGCGGCCGAACAGATTGGCATCGCGCTCGAAGAACAGGCCGCTGTCGACGGAGAAGATCGGCACCGAGCGCGTGATCGAGCGGCTGTTGCCGGTCAGGTCGCGGTCGAGGTCGTACTGCGTGTAATGCAGTCCGACCTTGGGCGTGACGTAATAGCCGGCGCGCTCGAAGGGCAGCGACACCTGCGGATGGAGCGTGAAGCGGCTGCCTTCGGCAACATTTGAATCCGGATGGTCGAACTGCACGTATTCGCCGCGGAACGCGAAGGCCGAACCGCCGATCAGCTCGCCGCGGTTGGCGTTCAGCAGCAGCTGTGGCAGCTTGCGGTACGGCTCGCCGCCCGACAGGGTCTGGTAGCTCTGCACCAGCGCGGAGGCGTTCCACCACTCGCTGCCCGCATAGCTGAGCGTGCCCTTGCGCACGAGGTTCGCACGCGAGGCGACCGACACGCGCGAGCTGAGGTCCTCGAAATACTCCTTGTCGGTGACGCCGTTCCAGTCGATCGCCGCGAACAGGCTGGGCGTGATGACCTGCGTATGCTGGAAGGAGCCCAGCGCACGCTCCTCGCCGGTGACGTTGTCGCGCGGCAGGTATTCGACGCGCGCCTCGCCGGCCTGCGTCGGCGTCAGGTAACGGAATTCGGTCGCCAGCTGCACGCCGCGGCGGCCCATGACGCGCGGGGCGATCGTCGCGTCGTAGTTCGGCGCGATGTTCCAGTAGTAGGGCACCGAGATGTCGAGACCGACCTTGTTCGACATGCCGAAGGTCGGCGCGAGGAAGCCGGACTGGCGCTGGCCGACAAGCGGGAACTCCGCCCACGGCCACCACAGCATCGGCACGTCCTGGAACACCAGACTCGCGCCCTGCGCGGTGCCGAGCTCGCGGTCGTAGTCGAGGTGCAGGTCGCTCGCCTTCAGGTACCAGTCGGGATCGCTCGCCTCGCAGGTCGACCAGGTCGCGTTCTTCAGGCGGTACTGGTTCTCGCCCTCGAAATACAGCACATCGGCCGAACCGCCCCCGGCGACCTCGCGCGGTGTCTCGCCCGGCTGCACCGGCGCGGTCGACTGGCGCTTGATGCGGTAGGTCGGCGACTCGAACGAGCCCAGACGCTCCTCGAGCTTGAGCCGCGCCTCCGGTCCGCTCATGCTGTCCTCGCCGCGCTTGAGCCGCACATTGCCCTCGGCATGCGCCTCGTCGTCGAGCTCGCGGTAGCTCAGCTTGTCTGCGGAAAGCAGCAGATCGTCGCGCTGCAGCTCGGCATCGCCTTCCGCCAGGAGCTCGACGGAGCGCGTGCCGCGGATGCTCCGGGCACGCACCTCGGTCGCACCCGGCGGCAATGCGGCCGTCGCCTGTGCGGGCGTCTTCGCCGCCGGCGTCGGTGTCGCGACGGCAGGCGTCGTCGCTGCAGGACGAGTGCCGCCCGCGGGCTGCGCGGACTCCGCCGGTGCCGCAGCGGGCGCAGGCTTCGCCGGCACGCGGGGGCTGCCGCCTCCGAGCAGGTCCGGCGACACGACCAGCGGCGGCAGTCCGGCCGCCAGGGCCGAGCCCGAGAAACAGCACAGCAGCAACGGGATCGCCCGCAGCTGTGTTCTCAATCGCATATCGCGCAAAGCGCTTTCCCCAATCCTGGTTTCATCGCCGGCGGCGCGTGTCCGGCACGGCCCCGGCCTTTTGATAAACTCGCGGATTTTACACGAAGCGTTGCGGAGAACCCGGTGCACAGACTTGCCCAATTGAACGACTGGCTGACCACCCGAATGTCCGGAAAGACCTTCGCGCTGACGCCCGCATCGGCCGACGCCAGCTTCCGCCGCTATTTCCGCGTGAACTTCGCCGACGGCAGCCCCAGCCTGGTCGTCATGGACGCCCCGCCCGAGCGCGAGGATTGCCGCCCCTGGCTGAAGGTCGAGGAGCTGTTCCGCGCCGCCGGCGCACACGTCCCGGAAGTGCTCGCGCAGGACCTCGACCAGGGCTTCCTGCTGCTTTCCGACCTCGGCAGCACGACCTACCTCGCCGCGCTGAACAAGGACAACGCCGCGCACCTCTACGCCGACGCCCT
The DNA here is from genome assembly GCF_001190925.1 of Azoarcus sp. CIB. Lineage (NCBI taxonomy): Bacteria > Pseudomonadati > Pseudomonadota > Betaproteobacteria > Rhodocyclales > Zoogloeaceae > Azoarcus > Azoarcus sp. CIB. Next base: position 909,546 of record NZ_CP011072.1, on the reverse strand, counting down.
CGGCTCGCTGATCGCGATCCAGCGCGCGAGCCGACCCGACGTGCTGCCCGAATACTCGCGCGAGCTGCTGCTGCGCGAGCTGATGCTGTTCCCCGAGTGGTACATCGAGCGCCACAAGGGCGTCACCCTCGACGACCGCCAGCGCGTCACGCTGATGGACACCTTCGACCGCATCCTCGCGGTGAACCTCGCCGAACCGCAGGTCTTCGTACACCGCGACTACCACTCGCGCAACCTGATGTACCTCCCGGACCAGGCCAACCCCGGCATCATCGACTTCCAGGACGCGGTGTACGGCCCGCTCACCTACGATCTCGCCTCGCTGTTCAAGGACGCCTACATCCACTGGGAAGAGGACTTTACCCTCGACATGCTCGCGCGCTACTGGGAAGCGGCCCGCAAGCTGGGCCTGCCGGTGCGGGAAGACTTCTCGGATTTCCACCGCGACTATGAATGGATGGGCGTGCAGCGCCACATCAAGGTGCTGGGCATCTTCGCGCGCCTGTATCACCGTGACGGCAAGGACGGCTACCTCGCCGACATGCCGCTGGTGATGGACTACCTGCGCCGCACGTGCAAGCGCTACCGCGACCTCGGCCCGCTGCTGAAACTGCTCGACCGCCTCGACCCCGAACCGGTCGAAGTCGGCTATACCTTCTGATGCGCGCGATGATCCTCGCCGCCGGACGCGGCGAACGCATGCGCCCGCTGACGGACGCCTGCCCCAAACCGCTGCTGCAGGCGGGCGGCAAGGCGCTGATCGTGTGGCACATCGAGCGCCTGCGCGATGCCGGCTTCACCGACATCGCGATCAACCACGCCCACCTCGGCGCGATGATCGAGGCCGCCCTCGGCGACGGCGGCGCCTTCGGCGTGCGCATCCGCTACTCGCCCGAGGCCGAGGCGCTGGAGACCGCCGGCGGCATCCGCCAGGCGATGCCGCTGCTCGGCGACGCGCCCTTCCTCGTCGTGAACGGCGACGTGTTCTGCGACGCCGACCTCGCGGCCCTGCGCGCCCATGGCGCGACGCTCGCGGCCGACGGCGACCTTGCCCACCTGCTGATGGTGCAAAACCCCGAACATCACCCCGGTGGCGACTTCCGTCTCGCCGCGGGGCGCCTCCACCGCGACGGCGAGCCGCGCCTGACCTTCTCGGGCATCGGCATCTACCACCCCACCCTCTTCGCCGGCATCGCCGCGGGCACGCGCGCGGCGCTCGGACCGCTGCTGCGCGAAGCGATGGACGCCGGGCGCGTCGGGGGTACGACGCACACCGGCTACTGGCTCGACGTCGGCACCCCGGCGCGACTCGCCGAACTCGACGCACGACTGCGACGGACCGGCGCCTGAACGCGCCCCGGCGGGTCCGGTCGAATCCGACACCCGCGCACATGCCATAATCAGCCGATGAACACGCCACTCGACCGCCCCACGCTCGATATCGCCCCCTTCCGCGCCCGCCGCGAGCGCCTGCTCGCCCGCATGAACGCACTCGGCGGCGGCGTAGCCGTCGTGCCGACCGCCCCGGAATACGCACGTAACCGCGACACGAACTATCCGTTCCGCTACGACAGCTATTTCCACTACCTCACCGGCTTCGGCGAGCCCGAGGCGGTGGTGGTGCTGATCGCCGGCGATTCGCCGAAATCGATCCTGTTCTGCCGCGAAAAGAACGAGGAGCGCGAGATCTGGGAAGGCTACCGTTACGGCCCGGACGCCGCGCGCGAGCGCTTCGGTTTCGACGAAGCCTGGACCATCGGCGAGTTCGACCAGCGCCTGCCCGACCTCCTGTCCGGACAAGCCGCGCTGTGGTGCAGCCTCGGCCACGACGGCGACTGGGACGCCCGCGTGATGCGCGCCCTCAATACCGTGCGCGCGAATGCCCGCGCCGGCGCGATTCCGCCGCACGCAATCCGCGACGTGCGCGCGGAGCTCGACGAGATGCGCATCCTCAAGGACGCCGCCGAAATCGCGACCATGCGCCGCGCCGGCGACATCTCCGGCGAAGCCCACCGCCGCGCAATGGCCGCGACCCGCCCCGGGCGCTTCGAATACGAGATCGAAGCCGAGCTGATCCACGCCTTCCGCCGAGCCGGCAGCCAGGCCCCCGCCTACCCCTCCATCGTCGCCAGCGGCGCCAACGCCTGCGTGCTGCACTACATCGAGAACGAGCGCCAGATGCGCGACGGGGAGCTACTGCTGATCGACGCCGGCTGCGAACTCGACGGCTACGCCTCCGACATCACCCGCAGCTTCCCCGTTAACGGCCGCTTCAGCGGCCCGCAGCGCGACATCTACGAACTCGTGCTCGCCGCCCAGACGGCCGCGAAGGCCGCGATCCGTCCCGGCGCACACTGGAACATGCCGCACGACGCCGCCGTCGAAGTCCTCGCGCAGGGCATGCTCGACCTCAAGCTCCTGTCCGGCAGCCTCGCCGAAGTCCTCGAACAAGGCCATTACCGCCGCTTCTACATGCACCGCACCGGCCACTGGCTCGGGCGCGACGTGCACGACGCGGGCGAATACAAGCTCGACGGCCAGTGGCGACCGCTGGCGCCGGGCATGGTGCTGACGGTCGAGCCGGGCTGCTACATCCGCCCCGCCGAAGGCGTGCCGGAAGCGTTCTGGAACATCGGCGTGCGCATCGAGGACGACGCGCTGGTCACCGAGGACGGCTGCGAGTACATCACCGAGGCGGCGCCGCGCTCGGTCGCCGACATCGAGGACGTCATGCGCGAGGCCGCCGATGGCGCAGCATGACCTGCTGATCGTCGGCGCCGGCCCGGTCGGCCTCTCGCTCGCCCTTGCGCTCAAGGACAGCGGCCTCGCGATCGCACTGGCCGACACGCGTCCGCGCGACGCCGTCGCCGCCGACCCGCGCGCGCTCGCGCTGGCCCACGGCTCGCGCCTGACGCTGGAGCGGCTCGGCGTGTGGCACGAACTGCCGGCCACGCCGATTCGCCACATCCACGTTTCGCAGCAGGGCGGCTTCGGCCGCACCCGGCTCGAAGCGGACGACTACGGCGTGCCTGCACTCGGCTACGTCGTCCAGGCAGGCGCCCTGGCCGGAGCCCTGCGCGACGCCGTCGAGCGCGCCGGCATCACGGTCATGGACCAGACTGAGGTCGCCGACCTCGCAGCCGGCCCGGACTCAGTGACGGCGAGCCTCGCCGGCGGCGGCGCCGCCATCCACGGCACCACCGCCAGCGCGCGCCTCGTCGCCTGTGCCGAAGGCGGCCTGCAGGCCGGCACACCGGACATCGTCGAGCGCGACTACGGCCAGCACGCGCTCATCGCCAACGTGGGCATCGCCGGCAGCCACCGCGATACCGCCTTCGAGCGCTTTACGAACGAAGGGCCGATCGCGTTGCTGCCCCACGGCGACGCGTACGCGCTGGTGCATGTCGCCTCGCCCCAGCGTGCCACCGAACTCCTGGCCCTGCCCGACGCCGCCTACCTCGAACACCTCCAGCGCCGCTTCGGCAGCCGCGTGCAGCTCGCGCGCGTCGCCGGGCGGCTGCGCTACCCGCTGGTGCTGCGCTACCGGACCGATCCGGTCGGCCAACGCACCGTGTGGCTTGGCAATGCCGCCCAGACCCTGCACCCGGTCGCAGGCCAAGGCTTCAATCTCGCGCTGCGCGACGTATGGGCGCTCGCCCACACCCTCCTCGACCATGGCGGCGACCCCGGCCTCGCCGGCACGCTCGCCGCCTGGCGCGATGCCCGCCGGCTCGACCGCTTCGGCGCAATCAACTTCACCGACAGCCTCGTGCGCATCTTCAGCAACGAGCTCGCCCTCCTGCACCACGCGCGCGGCGCTGCCCTGTTCGCGCTCGACATGCTGCCGCCGCTGCGCCACTTCATCGCCCGCCGCATGATGTTCGGCGCCCGCGCCTGGCCGTGAGCACGGCGCCGGCCCCGCCGGCAATCGGCCGTTCGTTATATGATTGCGGCCGGACAATCCAGGCGCCAACGTTCCATCACATGAACAAGAACATGCGGATTCGCTACAAGATCACCCTCGCGGTCGGCGTTGCAGTCACGGTCGTGCTCGTGGCGATGGCACTTTTCTACACGCACTTCCAGGAACAGTCGGTCCTGAGCCAGAACGAGCGCACGATGGAGAAGCTCACCGAAAGCGTGGCCCAGGGCCTGCAGGCGGTGATGCTGGCGGGTTCCGCGGACATCGCCGAATCCTATGCGGACCGCCTGAAGAAGGTCACCGACATCATCGACTTCCGCATCCTGCGCACCAACGGCGACGAAGCCTTCCGCGACAACAAGACCATCCACGACGTGAACCGCCGCCGCGGCGAGGAAACCTTCACGCCGCGCGATCACGAACAGCAGATCCCCGTCCTGTCGGCCGACGACGCAAACCTGCTCGCAACGGTCAGCGAAGGCCGCACGCTTGCCATCTACGAACCCGGCCTGGACGGCCACCGCAACCTGACCTTCCTCGCCCCGATCAAGTACATCGACGCGTGCAGCAAATGCCACGGCACCGCGAACAAGGTGCGCGGCGTGATCAAGCTGACGACCTCGCTCGCCGCCGTCGAACGCGACATCTACGAAGTGCGGCAGTACGCGATCGGCGGCCTCGCCCTGGCGCTGATGGCGACCATGTTGCTCACCGGCTACATGCTCGGGCGCACCGTCGTCGAGCCGCTGGAGAAGGTCACACACGCGATGACGCGCGTCTCGGACGGCGACCTCGATCACCAGGTGCCGATCCACAGCCGCGACGAAATCGGCACGATGGCCAACAGCTTCAACCGCATGACCTCGGAGCTGAGAACGACGTACGACGGCCTGCGGCGCGAACAGGACAAGCTCACGACCATCATCCACGGCGCCGGCGAAGGCATTGTCGTCACCGACAGCACAGGCGATATCGTGCTGGTCAACCCCGCGGCCGAACGCCTGCTCGAAAAGCCGGCGAGCCAGCTCGTCAGGGAAGGCTTCTACGCACTCCTCGACGACGAGGAGCAGATGCGCCTGTGGCTGTCCGATCCCGAACAGGCCGGAGCGATCACCACAGGCTACAAGGGGCGGGTCCTGCAGATCTTCGCCTCGACGATCTTCGGCAGCGACCACAACGTGGTCGGATCCGCGGCGCTGCTGCGCGACATCACCGAGGAAAAGCGCCTCGAGGAAGAATTGCGCCGGCTGTCGACCACCGACGGACTCACCGGTCTGTTCAACCGCCGCCACCTCGACGCCACGCTGGACACCGAATACAACCGCGCACAACGCACCGGCACCCCGCTCGCGGTGCTGATGTTCGATATCGACCATTTCAAGAAATTCAATGACACGCACGGCCACGACCAGGGCGACCGGGTGTTGCAGTCGGTCGCGAAGAACTTCCACGACGCGCTGCGCAAGTACGACCTCGCGTGCCGCTACGGCGGCGAGGAGTTCGTCGGCATCCTGCCCAATACCACGCTCGAGGGCGCATTCTGCGTCGCGGAGCGGCTGCGGGTGGAAATCGAAGCGGCGGAAGTCGACGGCCTCAGGGTCACCATCAGCATCGGCGTCGCCGCCTTCCCCGAGATTCCCGTCTCCGGCCCGGAGGGCCTGGTCGAGGCCGCCGATGCGGCGCTCTATCGTTCGAAGGAAGGCGGGCGCAATCGCAGCACGCGCGCGCTTCCTCCCGAAGCGAGCACGCCAGCGGCGACGGGCGCCGATACCACACCGGTGTGACGCGGTCGCTGCCTGGGGCGAGCATTACGCTGCTCGCCCGGCGCGGCATGGGGTAAAATCCCGAGCTTTCCCCCGCACCACGCCCCGCCCATGCAGTACGCCGGTTTCACCCTGCGCAACAACCTGTTCGTCGCCCCGATGGCCGGCGTCACAGACCGCCCCTTCCGCCAGCTGTGCAAGAAGCTCGGCGCGGGCGTCGCCGTGAGCGAAATGGTCACCTCCAACTCGCTGCTCTACGGCAGCGCGAAGACGCGCCGGCGCGCCAACCACGAGGGCGAGGTCGATCCGATCTCGGTGCAGATCGCCGGCGCCGACCCCGCCATGATGGCCGAGGCTGCCCGCTACAACGCGGACAACGGCGCACAGATCATCGACATCAACATGGGCTGCCCGGCCAAGAAGGTGTGCAACGTGATGGCCGGCTCCGCGCTGATGCAGGACGAGCCCCTCGTCGCACGCATCCTCGAAGCCGTCGTCGCTGCAGTGCCTGGCACCCCGGTCACGCTCAAGTTCCGCACCGGCTGGAACCGCCAGCACCGCAACGCCCCGATGATCGCTCGCATCGCCGAGGAATCCGGCATCCGCGCCATCGCGATCCACGGCCGCACGCGTGCCGACCAGTACACGGGCGAGGCCGAGTACGACACCATCGCCCACGTGAAGACCCTGGTGAAGATCCCGGTCATCGCCAACGGCGACATCACCTCGCCCGAAAAGGCGAAATACGTGCTCGACTACACCGGCGCCGACGGCGTCATGATCGGCCGCGCCGCCCAGGGCCGGCCGTGGATCTTCCGCGAGACCGAACACTACCTCGCGACCGGCGAGCTGATGGCTGCGCCGCTGGTCAGCGAGATCCTCCAGGTGTGCCGCGAACACCTGGCCGACCTGTACGCCTTCTACGGCGAAGATACCGGCGTCAAGGTCGCCCGCAAACACATCTCTTGGTACACGAAGGGCCTGGTCGGTTCGGCCGCCTTCCGTCGCGCGATGAACCAGCTCCCCGACGTCCGCTCGCAAATGACGGCCGTCGAGGACTTTTTCGGCCAGCTGGCCCAGCAGGACGCCCGCCTGCGTTACGAAGAAGACCTCCCGCAGGAACTTGCCGCATGAGCCGCCCCAACGAGATTGCCGATTCGGTGCAGCGCACCCTCGACCAGTATTTCCGTGACCTCGACGGCGAAAAGCCCGCCGCAATCTACGAAATGGTCATTCGCAACGTCGAACGCCCGATGCTCGAATTCGTCCTCCGCCAGGCCAACGGCAACCAGACCGTGGCCGCGGAGATGCTCGGCATCAACCGCAACACGCTGCGACGCAAGCTCACCGAATACGAACTGCTGTAAGCCCGAATTCCGCCGCGCGGCATAGCTTGCGCACGGCTTCCCGCCTTCCGACTCCTTCCTGCGATCCGAACGATGAAAGTCTCCCAAGCCCTGATCAGCGTCTCCGACAAGCGCGGCGTCCTCGAATTCGCCCAGGCCCTGCACGGCCTCGGCGTGAAGATCCTGTCGACCGGCGGCACCGCCTCGATGCTGCGCGACGCCGGCCTGCCGGTCACCGACGTGTCCGAGCACACCGGCTTCCCGGAGATGCTCGATGGCCGCGTCAAGACGCTGCACCCGACGGTGCACGGCGGCATCCTCGCGCGCCGCGACCTGCCCGAGCACATGGAGACCATCGCCGCGCACGGCATCTCGCGCATCGACCTCGTCGTCGTGAACCTCTACCCCTTCGCGCAAACCGTCGCCAAGCCCGACTGCACGCTCGAGGACGCCATCGAGAACATCGACATCGGCGGCCCGACCATGGTACGCGCCGCGGCGAAGAACCACGGCGACGCGAAGGGCGGCGTCGGCATCGTCACCAACCCCGAAGACTACGCTGCGATCGTCGACGAACTGAAGGCGAATGGCGGCGAACTGAGCTACAAGACCCGTTTCGCCCTCGCGGTCAAGGCCTTCACCCACACCGCGCGCTACGACAGCGCGATCTCCAACCACCTCACCGCGCTGACCTTCGGCGACAGCGGCGAAGTGGCCAAGCAGGCCTACCCCGAGCGCTACCAGGTCGCCTTCGACAAGGTGCAGGACCTGCGCTACGGCGAGAACCCGCACCAGTCCGCCGCCTTCTACCGCGAGCCGAACGCCCCCGAAGGCTCGATCGCCGCGTACCAGCAGTTGCAGGGCAAGGAACTGTCGTACAACAACATCGCCGACGCCGACGCCGCGTGGGAATGCGTCAAGGCCTTCGACACCGCGACGCCAGCCTGCGTCATCGTCAAGCACGCCAACCCCTGCGGCGTCGCCATCGCCGAGTCGCCGTCCGCCGCCTACCGCAAGGCCTTTTCGACCGATCCGACGTCGGCCTTCGGCGGCATCATCGCCTTCAACTGCGAAGTCGACCGCGCTGCGGCCGAAGCCGTGGCCGCACAGTTCCTCGAAGTGCTGATCGCGCCGTCCTACACGGCCGATGCGCTGGCGCTGCTGACCGCCAAGCAAAACGTTCGCGTACTCACTTGCCCGCTCGGCAAACCCGCCGGTGCACTGGACTACAAGCGCGTCGGCGGCGGCCTGCTGGTGCAGAGTGCCGACGAAGCCCGCATCCAGGTCGCCGACCTCAAGGTCGTCACCCAGCGCGCCCCGACCGAGAAGGAACTGGGCGACCTCCTCTTCGCGTGGCGCGTCGCCAAGTACGTCAAGTCGAACGCCATCGTCTACTGCCGTGACGGCATGACCGTGGGCGTCGGCGCCGGCCAGATGAGCCGCGTCGACTCCGCCCGCATCGCCGCGATCAAGGCCGAGAACGCCGGGCTCACGGTCAAGGGCACGGTCGTCGCGTCCGACGCCTTCTTCCCGTTCCGCGACGGCCTCGACGTCCTCGCCCAGGCCGGTGCGACCGCCGTCATTCAGCCGGGCGGCTCGATGCGCGACGCCGAAGTGATCGCCGCGGCCGACGAGCAGGGCGTCGCGATGGTCTTCACCGGCTTCCGCCACTTCCGCCACTGATACGCAGCGCAGGAAACAGCATGAAAGTTCTCGTCATCGGCTCCGGCGGCCGCGAACACGCACTGGCCTGGAAACTCGCACAGTCGCCCAAGGTCACGCGCGTCCTGGTCGCGCCGGGCAACCCGGGCACGGCGCGCGAGCCGTTGCTCGAGAACGTCGCCGTGACGGCGATCCCGGAACTCGTCGAACTGGCCCGCCGCGAGCAGGTGCAGTTCACCGTCGTCGGCCCGGAGGCGCCGCTCGCAGCCGGTGTCGTCGACGCCTTCCGCGCCGCCGGCCTGCCGATTTTCGGGCCCACAAAAGCCGCTGCGCAGCTCGAAAGCTCCAAGGACTTCGCCAAGCGTTTCCTGGTCCGCCACAACATCCCGACCGCGAAGTACCAGACCTTCTCCGACGCTGCGGCGGCGCACGCCTACGTTAACGCCGAGGGTGCCCCGATCGTCATCAAGGCCGACGGGCTCGCGGCCGGCAAGGGCGTCGTCGTCGCGATGACGCCGGACGAGGCGCACGCCGCGATCGACATGATGCTCACCGACAACCGCATGGGCGTGAACTACGGCGAGGCCGGCGCGCGCGTCGTGATCGAAGAGTTCATGTCCGGAGAGGAAGCGAGTTTCATCGTGCTCGCCGACGGCAAGCACGCCCTCGCGCTCGCCACCAGCCAGGACCACAAGCGTCTCAAAGACAACGACGAAGGCCCCAACACCGGGGGCATGGGCGCCTACTCGCCTGCCCCGGTCGTCACGCCCGAAGTGCATGCCCGCGTGATGCGCGAAATCATCATGCCCACGCTCGCCGGCATGGCGGCCGACGGCCTGCCCTACACCGGTTTCCTCTACGCCGGCCTGATGATCGACGACGCCGGCCAGCCGCGCGTGGTCGAATTCAACTGCCGCATGGGCGATCCGGAAACCCAGCCGATCATGATGCGGCTGAAGACCGATCTTTCCGACCTGATCGATGCCGCCATCGGCGGCCGCCTCGACCAGGCCGAAGCCGAATGGGACCGCCGCGTTGCGCTAGGCGTCGTGCTCGCGGCCGCGGACTATCCCGAATCGCCGCGCAAGGGCGACGCGATCACCGGTCTGCCGACGACCGAAGTCGAGGACGTGCACGTCTTCCACGCCGGCACCGCCGAGCAGGACGGCCAGGTCGTCACCGCCGGCGGGCGCGTGCTGTGCGTCACCGCGCTCGGCGACAACGTGCGCAGCGCACAGAAACGCGCGTACGAGCTTGCCGACGCAATCGTCTTCGAAGGCCGCCAGTTCCGCCGCGACATCGGTCATCGCGCCGTCGCGCGCAAGAGCTGAGGTCACCATCACGATGAGCGCGCCCGACCGTTCCCTCGTCAAGGACTACCTCCTCGGCCTACAGCAACGCATCGTCGCGGCGCTCGAAGCGTTCGACGGCGAGGCCTTCCGCACCGACGCCTGGGACCGTCCGGGCGGCGGCGGGGGCATCACCCGCGTCATCGAGGAAGGCCGTTTCTTCGAGCGCGGCGGCGTGAACTTCTCGCACGTGATGGGCGCCGGCATGCCGGCGTCCGCGACGGCGCACCGCCCCGAACTCGCCGGACGCTCCTTCGAGGCGATGGGCGTGTCGCTGGTCCTGCACCCTCGCAACCCGTACTGCCCCACCGCACACATGAACGTGCGTTTCTTCATCGCGCTCCCGCCGGCGAACGAACCGGATGCGGAACCGATCTGGTGGTTCGGCGGCGGCATGGACCTCACGCCCTACTATCCATTCGAAGAGGACGTCCGCCACTTCCACCGCACCTGCAAGGCCGCGGTGCTGCCCTTCGGCGGCGAGGCCGAATACCGTCGCCTGAAGGAATGGTGCGACAGCTACTTCTTCCTCAAGCACCGCAACGAGCCGCGCGGCGTCGGCGGCCTGTTCTTCGACGACCTCGGCGCCGACGGCAAGATCGCGTTCGATGACGGCTTCGGGCTAGTGAAGAGCGTCGGCGACGCTTTCGTGCCGGCCTACCTGCCGCTCCTCGAGCGCAGGAAGGACATCGCCTATGGCGAGCGTGAGCGCGACTTCCAGGCCTACCGCCGCGGCCGCTACGTCGAATTCAACCTGGTGTTCGACCGCGGCACGCTGTTCGGCCTGCAGTCGGGCGGACGCACCGAATCCATCCTGATGTCGCTACCGCCGATCGTGAAGTGGCGCTACGACTGGCATCCCGAAGCCGGGAGCCCGGAAGCGAAGCTCTACGAGGAATTCCTCAAGCCGCGCGACTGGTGCTGATTACCGGCGACCGCGGGCAGGGATGAACGACGGCCGCTCCGCATGGGGCGGCCGTTTCGTTTTCAGGCGGCGGAACGCTGAGCCGCGGCGCGGTAGTGCGCCTGCGCCTCGTCACCACGCTCCAGACGCTCGAGCAGGCCAGCGAGCGCGAGATGCGTCTCGACCGACGGTGCAAGATTGAGCGAAGCCTCGAGGTAGCTCTGCGCCTTGCCCCACAGCTGCGCGTTCAGGCACAGGCGCCCGAGCGCGAACAGCAGGCCGGCATCCTTGGGATACATGCGCAGCCATTTCTCGCCGCGGGCGAGGCAATCGACGGCGTCGCCTTCGCAGCTATAACCGTACAGGCGGGCGAGGCCGCTGTCCCATTCCGCATCGAGCAGGCGCTCGAGCGTCCGACGCGCGAGCGCCCCCTGTCCCGTCTCGGCGAGGTAAGGCACGGCACGTTCGACCAGGCGCCGGTCGTTCAACTCGTCCGCGGGGATCTCCCGCCAGTACGCGGTCAGACCCTCGGCGTCGCCGGCCAGTTCACGCATGCGCTCGAGATGCGCGCGCCGCAGCACGGAACGCACCTGCTCCTCGGACATGGCCTTGTGCTTGTGCAACTGGCGCGCGGTGCGCAGCACCTCGTCCCAGCGCGCGAGCGCCGACGCGACCCGCAACGACAGGCGCAGCGCAGCGATGTGGCGATGCCCGGCAAGACGCAGGTTTTCCAGGTGCTCGGCAGCCTCCTCGAAACGACGTCCCTCCACCGCCAGCTCCGCCTCGGTCATCAGGCGTGCAACGCGCGAATCCTCTTCCTGTTCGGCCGATTTGCCCAGCCAGATGCGATAACGCGTGTCGTCGCGCATTGCGTGTGCGGCCCGGGCTGCGACGAGCGCGGCCATCGAGCGGTTGTCGCCATCCGAAAACGCCGCGCCGGCAAACTTCACCGACTGCGCGAAACGCCCCTCGAACAGCGCCCGCAGCGCGTCGCGCAACGCGCGGCCGGCCTTTTCCTTGCGGCGCCGCTCGCGGTACTGGACAACCCGCCCGGGTAGCGCCATCGTCCGGCGAATGACCCGCAACACCGCGTAGGCGCTGAGGAACGCGACGATCAGCCCGACGATCAGCAGGTTGAGCGAAAGCTGGGCACGCCACGGCGGTACGACGACCAGCACATAGCCCTCATTGACGCTCGCGAGCATCGCAACGCCGGCCGCAAGCGCGAAGATTCCGATGAGCCAGATCAATGCACGCATGAACGGCTCCTCAGCGCGTGGCGCCGGCAGGCTGGTGCGCGGCACTCCCCTTCGCCGGCTCGGCGGCGGGCGGCGCGGCCGGCGGGATGGCGAGAGCCGGCGCGTTCCGGTTTGCCTCGCCCGCACGCGCCTGTAGCAGGCGCAGCGCGGCGATGCTCTCGACCGGCGCCGGCTGCTCCACCTTGACCGGCATTGCCGCGAGGACTGCCAGTTCGGACAGGGTCTCCTGCACCTTGGCGTCGCGCTTGTCGAAGTAGCGTCCGACCCAGTTCTGTGCCTGAGCGAGATCCGCCGAGAAGGTGCGCCCGTCGCGCGCCAGTAGTGCCAGGCGGGCGGTCAGCAGCCGGATCTTGAGGTTCTCGCGCAGGTAGGTGCTCTGCGCCGGCGCGAGCAGAACCGGCTCGGGCTGGTCGAGACGCTCGATGCGCACCAGCGCGAGGATCTCGTGCCACACCTCGTGCGCCACGCCCTGGATGAAATCCATCGGCGACGGCGCGGCAGCGGCCGGTGCAGCGGCAGTGCCGGCATCGGCGGACGGCTGCGCAGCGAGTTCGCCGGCAAACGCCAAGGGCAAGGCATCGGCACGTTCCAGCAGACCTTCGAGGCGCAGCGCGATGCCCGGCACGTCCACCTGCGGCGCGGCTTTCAGCATTTCGATATCGCGCGCCAGCGCGCGCCGCAACGGCAGCAGCTGGCCGGCATCCTGCGCGGCGACGCGTGCCTCGGCCCCTTGCAGGGCGATCAGCGCGGCCTCGGCATTGCCGGCGAGCTGCAGCTGCTGCGCCGCCATCGCCACGGCGTATTCGGCCTCGGCGATGACACGATCCTCGCGCGTGCGCGAGAACTGCTGGTACAGGGTCTCGAGCGCCGCCGCCTGGCCCTCGGTGGCCGCCACCTGGGCCTCCAGCGCACCGAGCTTGCCCTGCAGCGCGGCGATCGCCTCCTGCTGCTGGCGACCGAGTGCGCGATATTCGGTCACGGCCGATTCGCCCGCGGTGAGGCGCAGGGCGACTTCCTCGCGCACGGCAGCAACGCCGCCACGCATGTCGTAGACGTACCAGCCGAGCACACCGGTCGCGACGAGTGCAAGCACTGCGATCCCGGCGGCGAGGCCGCCACCGGAACTTCGACCGGCGGCGGACGGCCGCGCGGCCGCTTCACGATTCGAAGCCGGGGAGGTTTCGGACGGACTGTTTTGGGTGAGCGCGGATTGTTCTTGGTTCATGGCCTGAGTGTAACCGAGGCGTGCCGAAAATGAGACTCGAGGGCGCCGAGGAGCCCGTCATCGCCCGCCGGCGTCTCGAGGACGAGCTCGAAACCGGCCGCGCGTGCGTGCGCAACGATGCGCGGATGAGGAGCGAAGATGGCGACCGTGCGCAGCACCGGCCAGCCGTCGTCACCGACGATGGTGCGCAGGTTGCCGACACCTTCGCTGCTCGTCAGCGTGATCGCGTCGAGGCGTCCGTCGGCAGCTAGGCGCAGCAAGGGTGCAGGATCGATCGCGGGGCAGTAGCGGCGGTAGCACGTGACGTACTCGACCGTCGCGCTCCGTTCGCGCAGCGTCTCGCCGAGGAGGTCGCGCCCGCCGTCGCCACGGAAGACCACGACGCGCCTGCCGGCGACCGCGTCCGCCCCAAACTCCGGCAGGGCCAGCACGGACTCGCTGTCGAAGCCGCTCTGCGGGGCGATGACATCCTTGAAGCCGTAGCCCGCCAGCGCCCGCTCGCTGCCCTTGCCGACGGTGGCGACGCGCAGCCCGGCGGGCCACGCGCGACGCGCGAGGATGGGGCCGACGGCATGGCTCACGGCATTCGGGCTGACGAAGAACGCGAGATCGAACCCGTCCAGCCGGGCAATGACGTCATCGAGGGCGCGGCCGTCCTCGGGTTCGCCGATCGCGAGCACCGGAAAGCGCAGCGCAATCCCGCCGCGCGCCTCGATCGCCGCACACAGGCTGTCGGCCTGCCCGGTCGGCCGGGTCACCACGATGTGGCGCCCGGACAGCGTTGCCGCGGTCATGATCGCCACCGTCGCGGCCGGCCTCAGCCGATCTGGGCGAGGATGCCCTCGGCCCCCTGCTCGCGCAGGTCGGCCGCCAGCGCCAGACCCAGCGCCTCGCAGTCCGCGGGATTACCTTCGAGCTCGGCGCGCACGATGCGGCTACCGTCGGGCAGCGCGACGAAACCGCGCAGCCACAGCTTGCCCGCGCGGATCTCCGCGTAGGCACCCAGCGGCACCTCGCAGCTGCCGGCGAGCGCGCGCGACACGGCACGCTCGGCGCGCACGCATGCCGAGGTGTCGGCGTCGTTCAGGGGCGCCAGCCAGGCAGCGACGTCCTTGCGGCTCGCCAGGCATTCGATGCCCAGCGCGCCCTGGCCGGCGGCCGGCAGCGACACCGTGGACGGCAGTTCGCAGCGGATGCGATCGGCCAGGCCGAGGCGCTTCAGGCCGGCCGCGGCGAGGATGATCGCGTCGTACTGCCCCTCGTCGAGCTTGCGCAGGCGGGTGTCGAGGTTGCCGCGCAGGCTGGTCACGGCGAGCATCGGATACATCGCGTGCAGCTGCGATTCGCGCCGCAGCGAGGACGTTCCGACCACGGCACCCGGCGGCAGTTCGTCGAGGCTCGCGTAGCGCGGCGACACGAAGGCGTCGAGCGGCACTTCGCGCTCCGAGATGCACGGCAGCGCGAACGGCTCCGCGAGCTGCATCGGCACGTCCTTCATCGAATGCACGGCGATGTCGGCGCGCCCTTCGAGCAGTGCTGCCTCGAGCTCCTTCACGAACAGGCCCTTGCCCCCGACCTTGGCCAGCGGCCGATCGAGGATCTGGTCGCCGCGGGTCGTCATGCCCAGCAGCTCGACGCGGCAACCGGGGTACAGCGCCTCGAGGCGGGCCTTGACGTGCTCGGCCTGCCACAGCGCGAGCCGGCTTTCGCGGGTGGCGATTACGATGCGTTCGGGCGGGTTGAATTCGGCGGAAGTTGCGCTCACGGTAAACGGACTCGTCGACAGATGATTTAGGATCCTGACAGGCGCGGCACATACCGCGTTGCAACATCAGGGTTCGCGCCAATGGCGCCGCAGCAAAACAGCATTCTAGCATGGACGTCCGAGCACACCTCTCGCCCCCGAACCCCAACACCGCAACGGAAACATCATGACCCAGGACAAGGACGCACCACTGCGCGAAGACATCCGACTGCTCGGCCGCATGCTCGGGGACACCGTGCGCGACCAGCAGGGCGAAGCCGTGTTCGGCCTCATCGAACGCATCCGCCAGACCTCGGTGCGCTTCCGCCGCGACGACGACCGCGCCGCGCGCCAGGAACTCGAAGGCATCCTCGATGCGCTGTCGCGCGAACAGACGATCCAGGTCGCGCGGGCGTTCAGCTATTTCTCGCACCTCGCCAACATCGCCGAGGACCAGCATCACATCCGCCGCAGCCGCGCCCACCTCATCGCCGGCTCTGCGCCGCGCGAAGGCAGCCTCGCGCATGCGCTCGCGCGCGCCTTCGCCGGGGGCCACGAGGCATCGGCGCTGGCGGCGTTCTTCGACACCGCTTCGATCTCGCCGGTGCTCACGGCCCACCCGACCGAAGTCCAGAGGAAGAGCATCCTCAACTGCGAGACCGACATCGCCCGCCTGCTCGACCGGCGCGACCGCATGGTGCTCACGCCCGAGGAGCGCGAGCACAGCGAGGAAGCCATGCGCCGCGCCGTGCTGATCCTGTGGCAGACGCGCATGCTGCGCCCGGCCAAGCTGTCGGTGGTCGACGAGGTCGCCAACGGCCTGTCGTACTTCGATGCGACCTTCCTGCGCGAGGTCCCGCGCCTCTACGCCGACCTCGAAGACCAGCTCGCGAAGCGCGACCCGGCGCTGGGCGCGCTCGAACTGCCCGCCTTCCTGCGCGTGGGCAGCTGGATCGGCGGCGACCGCGACGGCAATCCCTTCGTCACGGCCGAGGTGCTCGAACGCGCGCTCGCGATGCAGTCCGCCGCCGTACTCGGTTTCTACCTCGACGAGTTGCACACGCTGGGCGCGCGCCTGTCACTCGCAACTGGCCTCGTGAGCGCCTCGGACGGACTTCTCGGGCTCGCGGAGCGCTCGCCCGACCTATCTCCGCACCGCAAGGACGAGCCCTACCGGCGCGCGATCTCCGGCATCTACGCGCGCCTCGCGGCGACCCACCGCCTGCTGCTCGGCAGCGAACCGCCCCGTCACGCGGTCGCGGACGCCGAGCCCTACCTGACCGCGTACGAACTGTCCGAGGATCTCGACATCCTCCACCGCTCGCTCGTCGCCAACGGCTCGGCCGCCCTCGCGCGCGGCCGCCTGCGCCTGCTGCGCCGCGCCGTGCGCGTGTTCGGCTTCCACCTCGCGCCGATCGACCTGCGCCAGAATTCGGACGTGCACGAGCGGGTCGTCGCCGAGTTGCTGGCGACCGCCCAGCCGGGCACCGATTACCGTGCGCTGGACGAGTCGGGCCGCTGCGCGGCCCTCATCGCCGAACTGTCCACGCCGCGGCTGCTCGCCTCGCCGCACGTGCGCTACTCTGACGAGACCGAGGGCGAACTGGCGATCTTCCGCGCCGCCCGCCGCGCGCACCTGCGCTTCGGCAAGGAGGCGATCACGAACTGCATCATCTCCAAGACCGACGACGTCTCGGACCTCCTCGAGCTCGCGCTGCTGTTGAAGGAAGCGGGCCTGCTGCGCCCGCACGAGCAGGCGCTCGACGTGAACATCATCCCGCTGTTCGAGACCATCGAGGACCTCGCGAACGCGCCGACGGTCATGGACCGCCTGTTCGCGTTGCCGGCCTACATGAGCCTGCTGGAATCGCGCGAGCGGATGCAGGAGATCATGCTGGGCTACTCCGACAGCAACAAGGACGGCGGCTTCCTCACCTCCGGCTGGTCGCTGTACAAGGCCGAGATCGGACTCGTCGAGGTGTTTGCCAAGCACGGCGTGCACCTGCGCCTCTTCCACGGCCGCGGCGGCTCCGTCGGCCGCGGCGGCGGCCCGAGCTACCAGGCCATCCTCGCGCAGCCCGGCGGCGCCGTGCAGGGCCGCATCCGCCTCACCGAGCAGGGCGAGGTCATCGCGGCGAAGTACAACAACCCGGAGGTCGGCCGCCGCAACCTCGAGGTGCTGGTCGCCGCGACGCTGGAAGCGAGCCTGCTGTCCGACAACGCCCCCGCGCCGCGCGCCGAATTCCTCGACACCATGCAGGCGCTGTCGGACGCGGCCTTCGCCGCCTATCGCGGCCTGGTGTACGAAACCGAGGGCTTCGAGCGCTACTTCTGGGAGTCGACGGTGATCTCCGAGATCGCCGAGCTCAACATCGGCTCGCGCCCCGCCTCGCGCAAGAAGGGCACGCGCATCGAGGACCTGCGCGCGATCCCGTGGGTGTTCAGCTGGGCGCAGTGCCGCCTGATGCTGCCCGGCTGGTTCGGCTTCGGCGCGGCGGTGAAGGCGTGGCGCGCGGCCCATCCCGACGACGGCCTCGCACGGCTGCAGGCGATGTACAAGGAGTGGTCGTTCTTCGCGACGCTGCTGTCGAACATGGACATGGTGCTGGCAAAGTCCGACCTCGCGATCGCCTCGCGCTACGCCGGCCTGGTCAAGGACCCGGCGCTGCGCGACGCGATCTTCGGCCGCATCCGCACCGAATGGCAGGACACCGTCGACGCGCTGCTCGCCATCACCGGCCAGAAGGAACTCCTCGACGACAACCCGCTGCTCAAGCGCTCGATCCGCAACCGCTTCCCCTATCTCGATCCGCTCAACCACGTGCAGGTCGAACTGCTGCGCCGCCACCGCGACGGCCACGACGACGCGCGCGTGCGGCTGGGCATCCACATCTCGATCAACGGGGTCGCGGCGGGCCTGCGCAACAGCGGCTGACGGGGGGAACGGTCTTCAGATCCCCAGCACCTGCCTCACCGCCGGCCACTGCCGGCGGCTGACCGGCAGGCCTTCGGGCAAGCCGGTCAGCAGGATGTCCCAGTGCGGCTCGCCGTCGTGCTCGCCCGCTCGCTCCACGCCGACCACGGCCGCGCGCGCGACGAGGCAATTGCGATGGATGCGCAGGAAGCGGCCGGCGAACTCCTGCTCCAGCTGCACCAGCGACTCGTCGAGCAGGTACTCGCGCTCGGCCGTCCGCGCCGTCACGTATTTCAGCTCCGCACGCAGGAACAGCACGTCCGCAACTGGCACCAGCAGGATGCGGCCGCGCTCGTTGACGCCGAAATGCTGCCGCGCACCGGGCGCCAGCGCGGCGAGTGCCGCATCCGCCAGCGGCTGGCGCCGGCGCACCTTCGCCAGCGCCTCGGCGAGGCGCTGCGCCCGCACCGGCTTCAGCAGGTAATCGATCGCAGACAGTTCGAAGGCCTGCACCGCGTACTCATCGTAAGCCGTCGTGAAGATCACAGCCGGGGGCTTATCCAGGCGGCCGAGATGGCGGGCGAGCTCGACGCCGTCCATCACCGGCATGCGGATGTCGGCCAGCACGACGTCGGCCGGCTCGCACTCGAGCAGACGCAGCGCCTCGACGCCATTGGCCGCGACACCGACGACGGCGGTCGGCTGCTCCTGCGCGATGTCACCAAGCAGGTCGCGCAGGCGCGCGCGTGCCGGCGCCTCGTCGTCGACGATAACCACGCGCAACGCCTGGACCGACTCCATCGAAGAACCTCCCCGCCCCCACGATTCGCGCCCCGCCGGCGAACCGGCGCCCAGGGCATGCGGGGCTTTTGCTTTATAATTTTGGCCTGTTTGCGCGGCGCCAGCGACAACCGGCGCCCCGCTCCGCGACGGCCGCATCCGGCCGCGCCACACCACTGACGGACATTATGACAGACACCACTTCCTCGCAGCCGGCCAAGGCCTGGTCGGGCCGCTTCACCGAGCCGGTCTCGGATCTCGTCAAACGCTACACCGCCTCGGTGTTCTTCGACCAGCGCATGGCGCGCCAGGACATCCGCGGCTCGCTCGCGCACGCGAAGATGCTCGCGCGCCAGGGCATCATCGGCGCGCAGGACCTCGCCGACATCGAGCGCGGCATGACGCAGATCCTCGGCGAGATCGAGCGCGGCGAATTCGGCTGGAACCTCGACGACGAGGATGTGCACCTCAACATCGAGAAGCGCCTCACCGCGCTGGTCGGCGACGCCGGCAAGCGCCTGCACACCGGGCGCAGCCGCAACGACCAGGTCGCGACCGACATCCGCCTGTGGCTGCGCGACGCGATCGACCAGATCCTCGTGCTGATCGGCGACTTCCAGAAGAACCTGCTCGACGTCGCCGAGGCCAACGCCGCGACGGCGATGCCCGGTTTCACGCACCTGCAGGTCGCCCAGCCGGTCACTTTTGGCCATCACCTGATGGCCTACTACGAGATGAGCCGCCGTGACGCCGAGCGCTTCGCCGACTGCCGCAAGCGCGTCAATCGCCTGCCGCTCGGCAGCGCCGCGCTGGCCGGCACCAGCTACCCGATCGACCGCGAGTTCGTCGCGCAGGAACTGGGCTTCGACGAGGTCTGCTACAACTCGCTCGACGCCGTCAGCGACCGCGACTTTGCGATCGAATTCTGCGCCGCCTCGGCGCTGCTGATGACCCACCTGTCGCGCTTCTCCGAGGAACTGATCCTGTGGATGAGCCCGCGCGTGGGCTTCATCGACCTCGCCGACCGCTTCTGCACCGGCAGCTCGATCATGCCGCAGAAGAAGAACCCGGACGTCCCCGAGCTCGTGCGCGGCAAGACCGGGCGCGTCAACGGCAGCCTGATCGCGCTGCTGACGCTGATGAAGGGCCAGCCGCTCGCGTACAACAAGGACAACCAGGAAGACAAGGAACCGCTGTTCGACACCGCCGACACGGTGATCGACACGCTGCGCATCTACGCCGACATGATCACCGGCATCCGCGTGAAGGCCGATGCGATGCGAGATGCGCTGAAGCAGGGCTACGCGACCGCGACGGACCTCGCCGACTACCTGGTCAAGAACGGCCTGCCCTTCCGCGACGCGCACGAAGCGGTCGCGCTCGCGGTGCGCGCGGCCGACGTGAAGGGTTGCGACCTGCCGCAATTCACGCTCGACGAGCTGCGCGCGGCGATGGCGCATGTGCCGGGCGCAGCCGAGCGCGTGAAGGACGACGTCTTCGCGGTGCTCACCGTCGAAGGCTCGCTCGCCTCGCGCAAGCACATCGGCGGCACGGCCCCCGAGCAGGTCCGCGCCGCGATCGCGCGGGCGCGCAGCACCCTGGCTTGACGCCCGGCTGCCGATGGAACGGATCGGCAGATACGAAGTAAGGCGCCCGCTCGGTGCGGGCGCCACCAGTTCCGTTCATCTGGCGTGGGACCCCTTCGCCGGACGCGAGGTCGCGATCAAGCGCATCCATCCCGAGATCCTGCGCGATCCGCAACGCGGACGCATCTATCGCCACCTCCTGATGAACGAGGTTGCGCTCGCCGGGAAGCTGATCCACCCCCACATCGTACGCACCTTCGATGCGCACATCGACGACGAGGATGGCTGGATCGTCATGGAGTTCGTCGGCGGCGGCACGCTCGCGGACTTCTGCACGCCCGATGCGCTGCTGCCATTCGATCGCCTGATCGAGATCATCTTCAAGTGCACCCGCGCGCTCGACTACGCGTTCCGCCGCGGGATCACCCACCGCGACATCAAGCCGGCAAACATCCTGTTGACCGCCCGCGACGGTCAGGACATCAAGATTTCCGACTTCGGCGCCGCCTTCGACATCGCGAGCGACCGCACGCAGCTTGCCTCGGTCGGCTCGCCCGCCTACATGTCGCCGCAACAGGTGCGCGAAATGCCGCTGGACCAGCAGACGGACATCTATTCGCTCGGCGTCGTCATGTACCAGTTGCTCACCGGCCACCTGCCGTTCGAAGCGGACAACCAGTTCAGCCTGCTGTACAGCATCGCGCACGACGAGGCCCCCCCGGCCACCTCGATCAGACCCGACATTCCCGATGCGCTGGCGGCCATCGTGCGGCGCGCGATCGAGAAGGATCTCGCGCGCCGCTACCGCGACTGGCCGGAGTTCGCGCACGATCTTGCCTGCGCGTTTCGCAATCGCGCCGCGACGTCCATCCACGCCCCCATTCCAGACGCGGAAAAATTCCAGACCCTGCGCCGCCTCACCTTCTTCCGCAACTTCAGCGACGTGGAACTATGGGAAGTGATTGGCCTGTCGCGCTGGACCCGGGTGCAGCCCGGCACGGTCGTACTCCGCGAAGGCGAACCGGGTGACCACTTCTGTTTCATCGCCGCCGGCGAGGCGCGCGTCAGGAAGCGCGGACGCCTGCTCAACCTCCTCAGCGAGGGCGAGTGCTTCGGCGAGATGTCCCTGTTCGCGGCCGGCGGCTCAGTGCGTTCGGCTTCCGTCGAGGCGGTCACCACGCTCGAAATCCTCCGCATCGACGCGCAAGCCCTCAACCGGGCATCCGATACGACGCGCATGCACTTCTACAAGGGATTTCTGGAGGTGCTGGCAACACGCCTGTCGCTCGCCAATTCGCGCATCGCCAATGTATAGCACCGGCATGACGAAGGTCACGGCGCCATTGCCCTTCCGCTTGAAGCGGCCGGGCCGGTCGGCTAGGTTAGGGACGACGGATACCGTCGCATGGGGTTAGGCGAGCAAACGTCGGATTTATTTACACTCCCCCGGAACCAGCACACCTCGATAACAATAAGTTGTTAAATATCAGCCCCCTGGAGCACACACCAATTCGGCATGAATCGTGCTCGAATACATGCGACCAGGCACGAGCAACGAAAATTGCCATCAGGGACCAAAAAAATGGGGACGCCCCCGAAACCGTGCGATACCAGCCGTAGCGAGCTTCCCGAAAGAACGGCGGCGTCCCCATCCACGGGTTCTCGTCGTCGCTTCATCGGGGCGACTGCAGGCGGAGTCGGCGTGCTACTGGCCGTGCAGGCGAGATCTGCGCTCGGCGGCACCTGTCTGAGTCCGTCTGCGCTGGTGAGCGGCAACCTGAGTCACCCGGCAGACGGCCTGAACTGCACTGGCGGCCTGTCACCAACCGTCTGGAAACTGCAGGGCACTCAAGGTCAGATGGCCAATCCCTGGCCGGCCGGATTCACCGCACCCACTTTCAACACGACGCTGACAGATTCAACCGGTTGCAACGGGGGGCACGATATCGCCAACCCGAAAGACGTGATTGCCGTTGATCTGTCTGGCAACCCCATGATCGGGACCCCGGTGGATCAGGTGTTGCCGGGCGCACCGGGCAATACCGGCATCTGGGAGGTATTGGCCTTCCCTGACTTCTTCACGTCCCCGTCCGGGGAATTGATGAGCCATCTGCTGGCCGCGTGGTTCAATGCCCTCGCTTTCCCGGGCTATCCGGTGAAGACTTGGCACATTTCGGAAATGTGGGAGGCCCTGAAAGGCGGCGGAACGTATTGCCCGTCGAACTTGGCCTGCAATACCGATATGGGATTGACCACGTCGGACGTCATCGCCTACCTCACGACCACCTATGATCTGACATCCGGCCTGGTCGCGGTGTGCACAACCAATGGAAGCAGCCTCTCAAGCGACGGCAACATCGGCACCGGCAAGAAGAAGTAAGCCGTGCCGGGCATGAAATTGCAGATCCGCGACGACGCCATGCTGCAGGGATTTCCCGGCCGCACGATCCTCTGCTCGCCGGACTGGCGTGAAGACCATGCGACGGTGCTGTTCGACGGCAACTCCGGCGATTACTGGATCGTCTCGCCGCTCGCACGGGAAATCGTGAGGCTGTCGACCAATGCAGATCTGCAGAGCGTCGAGGCGCTTGTCGCTCACATCGTCGCACACGGGGACGAAATCGGAGATTTCGACGGCAGCGCAACGACGATCCGACGTGTGATCAATGAACTGGTGCAGCTGTCAATTCTCGCGCACACTTGATCGCAACGCGTTCCGCATTGCGAGCTGGCTAAAGGATTGATCGACACCACCCTACATCTCGCCCCGGTCACGGTGCGCGTGCGTGCGCCTTTCGGCGCGGTGCGCCAGCATCTCGAGACGTTCTACCCCGAGGCGATGCAAGCGCCCGGAAGGACGAAGCGGTTCATCGATTTCGACATTCGCATCGAGCGTGGAGCCGGATGGCGGCGCTGGCTGCGCCCGCAAGCGCGTTTCCTGCTGGACCACGTCGAGCCCTTCCTGCCGCTACCGGCCGATCAAGCCGCGCCGTTGTTCGAATGGGGACTCAACTGGGGCATCGCCTCGCGCCCGCTCGGCTATCTCGTCATGCATGCCGCGGTCGTCGCACGGGATGGCGATGCGCTCGTCATGCCCGGTTCGCCGGGGGCGGGGAAGAGCACGCTGTGCGCGGCGCTGACCTTCATCGATGGATGGCGACTGCTGTCCGACGAACTCGCAATCCTCGCTCCAGCCTGCGGCACGCTGCAACCCAACCCGCGACCGATCAGCCTGAAAAACGAATCGATAGAAATCGTTTCACGCTTTCCCGGCGCGACGCTCGGCCCGCGCTATACGGACACGCGCAAGGGTACGATCAGCCATGCCGCGCCGCCCCCCGCCTCGCGCGCCGCGGCCGAGCACCAGGCACGTTGTCGCTGGGTGGTGTTTCCCCGCTTCGCCGCCGAGTCGGCCCCCTCCTGCGAGGAGATCGGCCGCGCCGAGGCCTTCGCGCGCATTGCGGAACAGTCGTTCAACCGCGACCGTATGGGTGAAACCGGTTTTCGCGCGCTGTGCGACATGCTCGACACGGCGCGCTGCTTCGAC
Organism: Azoarcus sp. CIB; assembly: GCF_001190925.1. Classification (NCBI taxonomy): domain Bacteria; kingdom Pseudomonadati; phylum Pseudomonadota; class Betaproteobacteria; order Rhodocyclales; family Zoogloeaceae; genus Azoarcus; species Azoarcus sp. CIB. The sequence goes on along the minus strand of NZ_CP011072.1, from coordinate 885,545 downwards.
ATCGTTTTCGACTCGACCGAAACGGCGCTGGCGCTGGTGCGCGACGTCACCGGGCAGTGACGCGATGAAATCGACGGCCTGCAAGCGCCTCGTTTCCATCCTCAAGACGCCCACGCAGGCGACGAAACTGGACCTTTCCGAATGGTCGCAACTGGTCGCGAGCGCACGCTCGGCAAACCTCGCCGGCCTGCTTGCCGAACGCATCGCTGCTGCAGACATCCCCGTTCCTGCCGAGGCGACACGGCATCTGGAGGCCCTCCGACAGCTTAGCCGTCGCCAGACGCAGTCGGTGCGCTGGGAAGTACATGGATTGCAGCGCGCGCTTTGCCAGCTCGGCATTCCGGTGGTGCTGCTGAAAGGGGCCGCCTATGCGGTATCCGACCATCCGGTCGGGCGCGGGCGCCTGTTCGGCGACATCGACATCCTCGTGCCGCACCACGCCCTCGGCGACGTCGAGCTGCGCCTGATGGTCGCCGGCTGGGCGTCGGGCAAGAACTCGCCCTACGACCAGCGCTACTACCGCACGTGGATGCACGAGTTGCCGCCGATGGTGAACGTGCGGCGCGGCACTGTGCTCGACGTCCATCACACGATCCTGCCGCTTACGTCACGGCACAGCCCCGACGCCGAAACGATCATCCGGGCGGCCTCCGCGCTGCCCGATCTGCCCGCAGTCCGCATCCCGCGCCCCGAGCACCTGCTGATCCACAGCATCGTGCACCTGCTGCACGAAGGCGAACTCCACAACGGCCTGCGCGATCTTTTTGATATCGACGGGCTCCTGCGCATGGGCGCCAACGAAGCCGATTTCTGGACGCGCGTCGTCGACGCCTCACGCACGCTCGACGTCGTCGCGCCGGTCGCATTCGGCCTGCACCTTGCCAGGCATCTGCTCGACAGCCCGATTCCGCCGCATGTGCTTGCGGACATGCGAAATGCCGCGGGCGGACCGGCCTCGCGCCTGCTGACGATGCTGTACACGACCGCGATCCGCCCCGAGAACGAGGCGGGCGAGAGCCCCGCAGCGACGCTCGCCCGCTTCGCGATCTACGTCCGCGCCCATTGGCTGCGGATGCCGCCGCATCTCCTGCTGCGCCACCTCGCGCACAAGTCGATCGCGCGGCTCAGAAAAGACGAGCCCGCCGTCGAAGGGCGGGCCTGATATCGATACCTGCGCGATCCCCGCGCGGCCGGACGCCGCACCGGGGGAAACTGATTACTTGACGCCGGCTTCGCCGAGCATCGTCTTCAGTTCGCCGTTCTCGTACATCTCGCGCATGATGTCGCAGCCACCGACAAACTCGCCCTTGATGTAGAGCTGCGGAATCGTCGGCCAGTTGGCGTATTCCTTGATGCCGTTGCGGATGTCTTCGTTCTCGAGCACGTTCACCGAGAACAGATCGCTCACGCCCAGGTTCTTGAGGATCTGCACCGCCGTCGCGGAAAAGCCGCACATCGGAAACTGGGGCGTACCCTTCATGTAGAGCACGACCGGGTTGTTGGTGACCTGCTCGCGAATGACGTTCTGGATGTCCATGGTGCCGTTCCAAAAGTTGAGTAATTAACTCGGGAAATTCTAGGGATTGCTGCTCCGGCCGTCAATAGCAAAACTGCGGCCAAACCGCGGCACCCATTCAGCGCGGCTCGCCACGTCCCAGCCACTGGCCGCCCGACACGCGTTCGATGCCGCCGAGATCCTTCCATGACGAGATCGACGAGAATCCCGCGTCGGTAAGCAGGCCGCGCACGGCCGCCGCCTGATCGTAACCATGCTCCATGAAGAGCCAGCCGCCGGGCTCAAGGTGGCGCGGCGCCTGCGCGGCGATGGCCGCGAGGTCGTCCAGCCCCTGCGGCCCCGCGGCCAGCGCGGTCCCCGGTTCGAAGCGCACGTCGCCCTCGCTCAAGTGCGGGTCGCCCGCCGCAACATACGGAGGGTTGGCCACGATCAGCTGGTAGCGGTCACCCCCCAGTTGCGAAAACCAGTCGCCGAGCACGAAGGACACGCTCGCCTTGAGGCGCGCGGCATTGGCCATCGCGACCAGCAAGGCCTCGCGCGAGCGATCCACCGCCGTCACGTCCGCGTCGGGCAACTCGAGCGCCAGCGTCACGGCCAGCGCGCCGCTGCCCGTGCCGAGATCGAGCACCCGCGTGCGCGGCTTGTCGCCGAAATGCGCCAGCGCCAGCTCGATCAGCAGCTCGGTGTCCGGTCGCGGGATCAGCACCGCCGGGCCAACCATGAAGGGGTGCCCATAGAACTCGCGCTCGCCGATCAGGTAGGCCACCGGCTCGCCGGCCTCGCGGCGCTCGACCAGGCTGCGGAACTCCGTCCATTCGCGCTCGTCGAGCCGCGCCTCCGGGTAGGCCGCGAGGCGCGCCGACGAACATTGCAGCACATGGCGCAGCAGAACCCGCGCATCGACGACGGCGATGCGGGCACGCGCCCAGTTGAGTACGCCGGCGATGTCCGGTGCCGCGTCGGGAGCATCCATCAACGCCTCCACCGGGGCGACATCATCGAACGCGGCAGCACGGCCATCTCACTCACCGGCGAGCGCCGCCAGCAGCTCGGCCTGATGTTCTGCCGTGAGCGCGCCGACCAGCTCGTCGATCTCGCCCTCCATGACCGCGTCCAGCTTGTACAGCGTGAGATTGATGCGGTGATCGGTGACGCGGCCCTGCGGAAAGTTGTAGGTGCGGATGCGCTCGGAACGGTCGCCGCTGCCGACGAGGCTCTTGCGCGTCGCGGCCTCGCGGGCCTGCTGCTCGCGCAACTGCATGTCGTGGATGCGCGCGGCCAGCACCGACATCGCCTGCGCCTTGTTGCGGTGCTGCGAACGGTCGTCCTGGCATTCGACGACGATGCCCGTGGGCAGGTGGGTGATGCGCACCGCCGAATCGGTCTTGTTGATATGCTGCCCGCCCGCGCCGCTTGCACGGAAGGTGTCGATGCGCAGATCCGCCGGGTTGATATTGACGGCCTCGAGCTCGTCGGCCTCGGGCATCACCGCAACCGTGCAGGCGGAGGTGTGGATGCGCCCTTGCGTCTCCGTCGCCGGCACCCGCTGCACCCGGTGTCCGCCGGATTCGAACTTCAGTCTCGAATACGCGCCGCCGCCGACCACGCGCACGATGACCTCCTTGTAGCCGCCGAGATCCGATTCGCTCGCCGACACGACCTCGACCTTCCAGCGCTGCCGTTCGGCGTAGCGCGTATACATGCGCAGCAGGTCGCCGGCGAACAGCGCCGCCTCGTCGCCGCCGGTCCCGGCGCGGATCTCGAGGAACAGGTTGCGCTCGTCGTCGGGGTCGCGCGGCAACAGCGCGCGCTGCAGTTCGTCCTCCAGCGCCGCGATCCGTTCCGCGCAGGTCGCCAACTCCATCTCGGCCAGTTCGCGCATTTCTACATCGGCAAGCATGTCGCGGGCGCTCGCCGCATCGCTCGCGGTCTTGCGCCAGGCCTCGTAAAGCGCCACGACAGGCTCGATCTCCGCGCGCTCGCGCCCGAGCGCGCGGAAGGCGTCCATGTCGTGCGCGGCATCCTCGGAGGCGAGTTCGCGATCCACTTCGGCCAGTCGACTGCTCAGGAAATCGAGCTTTTCGCGGATGCTCTGCTTCATCGGGAACCGGGAGGGGAGCACGACGGCCGGTGGCACGCCCGCAGCGGGCGCGCGCTCGGCTAGTCGTGCGAATTGAGGTTGAAGAGCTGCTGCACCACCCGCGCGGCGTCTGCCTGCTGCTCACCCTCGGACTGGTTGAGGAAGCGGGTCGGGCCGTGCATCAGCTTGTTGATAAGGCCGTGGCTCAGGGCATCGAGCACCTTGTGCGGGTCCTCGCCCTTCGCGAGCAACTTGCTTGCACGTTCGAGCTCGACGGCGCGCAGCATCTCGGCGTGCTGGCGCAGCGCCTTGATCGTGGGCACCGCATCGCGCGCCTGCATCCAGTGCAGGAAGCCATCCACGCGCGTATTGATGATTTCCTCGGCCTCGATCACCGCCTGCTGGCGCGACTCGAGACCGGCGTCGACGACTTGGGCAAGATCGTCGACCGTGTACAGGAAGACGTCGTCCAGCGCCCCGACCTCGGCTTCGATGTCGCGCGGCACCGCGAGGTCGACCATGACCATCGGCTTGTGCCGGCGCGCCTTGATCGCCCTCTCGACCATACCCAGACCGACGATGGGCAGCGGACTCGCCGTACAGGACACCACGACGTCGAACTGAGCCAGCACGTCGCCGATCGCGTCCAGCCGCATCACCTGGGCACCGAAGCGGCTCGCGACGACCTGGGCGCGCGCCTCGGTACGGTTGGCGACGACCATCTCCTTGGGGCTCGCCCCGGCGAAATGCGCGGCGCACAGCTCGATCATCTCGCCCGCACCGATGAACAGCACACGCTGGTCGCCGATGCGCTCGAAAATGCGCTCGGACAGATGCACCGCCGCCGCGGCCATCGACACGATGTTGGCGCCGATCGCCGTCGTCGAGCGCACTTCCTTGGCCACCGCGAAGGTGTTCTGGAACAGCTTGTGCAGCAGGGTACCCATCGTCCCCGCCTCTTCGGCCCGCCGCGCGGCGTCCTTGACCTGACCGAGGATCTGCGGCTCGCCCAGCACCATCGAGTCGAGGCCGCTGGCGACGCGGAACACGTGGCGGATCGCGTCGCGCTGCGGATAGGTGTACAGGTAGGGCGACACTTCCTTCAGGGACATCTGATGGAAGCGCGCCAGCCAGTCGGCGGCGTGCTGCGGCTGCTCGGTGGCGAAGTACAGTTCGGTGCGATTGCAGGTCGACAGGATCGCGGCCTCACGCACCGTGCGCGCATGCGTCAGGTCGTGCAGGGCATCGTCCAGCCGCTCGGGCTGGAACGCCACCCGCTCCCGGATACTGAGCGGGGCGGTGTGATGGTTCAAGCCAAGAGCATAAAGTTGCATGCGCGGTCGCAAATGGTGAGCTTAATCCGGCGGATTATAGCACCGCGAAAATCGCTGCAATATTGCGCGGAATCAGACGTTTCTGTTGCAGATATTGCAACGTAAACGAAAACGGGCCGGATGGAACCGGCCCGTTTTCTGATACTGGTGGCCAGGGACGGAATCGAACCGCCGACACGCGGATTTTCAATCCGCTGCTCTACCAACTGAGCTACCTGGCCGGTGAAGCGCGCATTATAGCGACTCTCAGCGCAGAGTCAAACATATTTTCTTCACGACGCTGAAATATCGCGAATACGCAAAAAACATGGGGCAGCCGTGGCCGCCCCGAATCATTCGCCCGGCCACCGGCCCGAAGGCCGGCGGCGTCGCGGATCTTAGTGGCCCGAGGCGCCTTCCGCCCCGATGCCGGTTTCCGAACGCACCTTCTGCGCCAGGTAGCCCGCACGGTCTTCCTTGGCACGCGCGCTGTTGTCGAGGATCGAGAACAGCCAGATGCCGATGAAGCCCGCGGCCATCGAGAAGAGCGCCGGCGAGGTGTAGGGGAACAGCGCCGACCCCTTCGGGTTGCCGAGCGTGGCTTCCCACACCGACGGCGACACGACCGTCAGCACCACCGCGGTAGTCAGGCCGAGGAAACCGCCCCAGCACGCGCCGCGGGTCGTGCAGTCCTTCCACAACACCGACATGAACAGCACCGGGAAGTTGGCCGAAGCCGCAATCGCGAAGGCCAACGACACCATGAAGGCGATGTTCTGCTTCTCGAACGCGATGCCGAGGACGACCGCGATGATGCCCAGCGCCACCGTCGTCATGCGCGAGACGCGCAGTTCGGACGCGGAGTCGGCATTGCCGTGCTTGAACACCGTGGCGTAGAGGTCATGCGACACCGCCGAAGCGCCCGATAGCGTGAGACCGGCAACCACCGCCAGGATCGTTGCAAACGCAACCGCGGAGATGAAGCCGAGGAACACGTTGCCGCCGACCGCGTTGGCGAGGTGGATAGCGGCCATGTTGCTGCCGCCGATCAGGCCCTTCGCATCGAGGAACTGCGGGTTGGTCGAGACCAGCACGATCGCGCCGAAGCCGATGATGAAGGTGAGGATGTAGAAGTAGCCGATCCAGGTGGTCGCCCAGAACACCGACTTGCGTGCTTCCTTGGCATCCGGCACGGTGAAGAAGCGCATCAGGATGTGCGGCAGGCCAGCCGTACCGAACATCAGCGCCATGCCGAAGGAAATCGCGGAGATCGGATCCTTGATGAAGGAGCCCGGTCCCATGATCGCCTGACCGAGAATGCCGGCCTCTTCGGGAGTCTTGCCTGCAGCGGCTGCCACGCCGGCCTTGACGCGCACCGCGTCGGCGAACAGCGCTTCCGGCGAGAAGCCGTAGGACAGCAGCACCATGAAGGCCATGAAGGACGCGCCGGCGAGCAGCAGGCAGGCCTTGATGATCTGCACCCAGGTGGTTGCGGTCATGCCGCCGAACAGCACGTACACCATCATCAGCGCACCGACGATGACGACCGCCATCCAGTACTCGAGGCCGAACAGCAACTTGATCAGCTGGCCGGCGCCGACCATCTGCGCGATCAGGTAGAAGGCCACGACGACCAGCGTACCCGAGGCCGCAAAGGCGCGGATCGGGGTCTGCTTGAAGCGGTACGCCGCGACGTCGGCGAAGGTGAACTTGCCGAGGTTGCGCAGGCGTTCAGCCATCAGGAAGGTGATCACGGGCCAGCCGACGAGGAAGCCGATCGAGTAGATCAGGCCGTCGTAGCCGTTGGCCATGACCGCGGCGGAAATACCGAGGAAGGACGCGGCCGACATGTAGTCGCCGGCGATCGCCAGACCGTTCTGGAAGCCGGTGATGCCGCCGCCGGCGGTGTAGAAGTCGGCCGCCGACTTGGTCTTGGCTGCAGCCCACTTGGTGATCCACAGCGTGCCGGCCACGAACGCCGCGAACATGAGGATCGCGGTCCAGTTGGTCGCCTGCTTCTCGGCCTGACCGAGGTCAGCGCCCGCCGCCAGTGCGGCGCCCGCTACCAGGGCGAGCGCGAGCCCGCCGCCGTATTTCATGAAGCGGCCGCTCATTTGCTGCTCTCCTTGACGATGTCCCGGGTCAGCGCGTCGAACTCGGAGTTCGCGCGACGGACATAGAGGCCGGTGATGATGACCGTAAACACGATCACGCCGAGACCGACGGGAATACCCACGGTCATGACGCCGTCGCCGAGGCGCTGTGCGAACAGGTCCTTGTTGAACGCGATGACTGCGATATAGCCGTAATACACGACCATCATGATCGCCGTCAGAATCCAGCCGAACGACGAGCGGGCGCTCACGAGCTTCTGGTACTTCGGGTTGGCGACGATTCTTGTCACCATATCGTTTTGCATGTCTCCCTCCTTAAAGCGGTGGTCAGCCGGGAATTTTCTCCGGTTGCCGCAACCTTAAAGCGGGAGACTTACGACGCCCTTACGCGCGCTTACAGGAGAGCATCCGACCGCAAGGCCGGCCGTCCCGCCTAACCGAGCGGGAAATCACCGTACACCTGGATCGGCGGCGGGACATGACCGCGCGGGAAGACGACCTGCACCAACGTACCCCGCCCACCTGAATTGGGATTGAGGGTGACGGTCGCACGATGCAGCTCGGCAATCTCGCGCACGATCGGCAGCCCCAGGCCGGAACCGTCCTCGCCGCTTCCGAGCACCCGGTAGAAGCGCTCGAACACGCGCTCGCGGTCGGCTTCGGGTATACCGACGCCGGTATCCTCGACCTCCAGAATCGGCGCGCCGGCGTAACGCGTGTTCGCTGTGACGCTGCCGCCCGCGGGCGTGTACTTGATCGCGTTGTCGACGAGATTCTTGATCATCTCGCGCAGCAGCACCGGGTTGCCCTCGACCGTCAGGGGGTCCGAGCCCCCCTCCACGCCGAGGTCGATGTTCTTTGCCTGGGCGCGGGGAAACAGATCCAGCGCGACGTCCCGCACCAGCGCACGCAGATCAATAGTTTCCACCGCATAAAGCTTCTCGAAGCTCGCCTCGGCGCGTGCGAGCGACAGCAGCTGGTTGATCAGGTGGCTCGCGCGCTCCGTGCTCTGGGCGATGCGCGACAGCGACTCGCGCAGCATGACAGGATCGGATTCCTGCAGCGCGAGTTCGGTCTGCATGCGCAGCCCGGTAAGCGGCGTGCGCATCTGGTGCGCGGCGTCGGCGATGAAGCGCTGCTGGGCCTGAAGGTTTTGCTCGAGGCGGGCCATCATGTCGTTGAAGGCGACGATCAGCGGGCGGACTTCCTCGGGTACGCTCGCTGCCGCGATCGGCGAGAGATCCGTGGGACGACGGCGGCGGATCAGGCTCTGCAGGCGGTTGAGCGGCGCGATGCCGCGCGTGAGCCCCACCCACACCAGCACGACCGCGAGCGGGATGATGGCAAACTGCGGCAGCAGCACGCCCGTGACGACGCGCGAGGCGAGGTCGCTGCGCTTGTTGCGGGTTTCGGCGACCTGAACGAGCACAAGGGGACTGACGGGTTCGGGCCAGGGACGCAGGAACTGGTACGCGATACGCACTTCCTCGCCATGAATGACGTCATCACGGTACAGCACGTCCTCGGGAATCAGGATCGGGGGCGCCGACGCCCCGCCGATTTCGCGATCCCCGGTGATGAGGTCGCCCCCCTCGTGCGCGACCTGATAGTAGACGACGTCATCCTGGTCGGCTCGGAACAGCGCCCGCGGCGGCGCGGGGAAATGCACCGCGACCTTGCCCCCCTCCTCCACCGAGACCAGGCGCGCCAAGGCGCGCACACTGTCGGCGAGCGCGCGGTCATACGGCTGGTTGGCGATGTTGTCGGCGACGTTGTGCGTGACGATGATGGAGATCGGCCACAGGAACAGCAGCGGCGCGAGCATCCAGTCGAGGATCTCGCCGAACAGCGAGTTCGGCTGCGCCGGCGAGCGTGCGCCCGCCGCCGTCTTGTCAGGCTTTCGCCGCCTGGCCAGCATCCACCGTTTCCAGGCAGTACCCCAGCCCGCGTACCGTCACGATGCGCACGCCACTGTCTTCGAGCTTCTTGCGCAGGCGGTGAACGTACACCTCGATCGCGTTGCTGGAGACTTCCTCGCCCCAGCCGCACAGGTGATCGACGAGCTGGTCCTTGCTGACGAGGCGCCCCACCCGCAGGACGAATACTTCCAGCAGGCCGATCTCGCGCGCGGAGAATTCGACCACCTGGCCGTTGATCTTCACGACGTGGTCAGCCTGATCGTAGGAGAGACTGCCGACCTCGATGCAGCGCGCCTGGCCGGTGCCGCGACGGGTAAGCGCGCGTACGCGCGCCTCCAGTTCCGGCAACGCGAAGGGCTTCGTGAGGTAGTCGTCCGCGCCGGCATCGAGGCCGCGCACGCGATCCTCGACGCCGTCCTGGGCGGTGAGAATCAGGACCGGAATGGTCGACTTGCGCGCACGCAGGCGCTTCAGGACCTCGATACCGGGCAGGCGCGGCAGGCCCAGGTCGAGGATCACCAGATCGTAGGGCTGCGATGCCAGCGCAGTATCGGCCTCGGCGCCGGAAGCCACGTGATCGACCGCAAAACCGCCACGCCTGAGGGCACGGCACAAGCCGTCGGCAATGACGGAATCATCTTCCGCAAGCAGAATCCGCATGGAATCAGGATGTAAGTTACATGTAAGCGGGCGCGCCTAGATTTACACCCGCTGTTCTCCTTTACCCGGTCAGAGGAATGGCCGCGCCGCCAGCGCGCCCACTCCCGGGAGCTTCCGACAGAATTCTCCGGAAACTCCCGACCGCCTTTTTTGTCCGTCCCCCCGATTATCACATGCTTCGAGCGCCACCGCGCATCGAGGCCCGTTCTTGCGCGCATGGCGTCCGCCAGAAAGCACAACGGCCCCGCCGAAGCGGGGCCGTTGTGCCGGGCACGAATGCCTGGGTACATGAGGCCTGACTGAGGCGGGCCTCAGTCGGACCTCAGGGACATTACATGCCCATGTCCATGCCGCCCATACCACCCATGCCGCCCATACCACCCATGCCGGCGCCCATCGACGGCTTGTCTTCAGCCGCCTCGCCAACCATGCAGTCGGTGGTGAGCATCAGGCTGGCCACGGAGGCGGCATTCTGCAGCGCGGTGCGGGTGACCTTGGTCGGATCCAGCACGCCCATCTCGACCATGTCGCCGTACTCGCCGGTAGCAGCGTTGTAGCCGAAGTTGCCCGAACCTTCGACAACCTTGTTCACCACCACGGAGGGTTCGTCACCGGCGTTGGCGACGATCTCGCGCAGCGGCTGCTCCATCGCGCGCAGCACGATCTTGATGCCGGCGTCCTGGTCGTGGTTGTCACCCTTCAGGCTGGCCAGGCTGACACGGGCACGCAGCAGCGCAACACCGCCGCCGGGGACGATGCCTTCTTCGACCGCAGCGCGGGTCGCGTGCAGCGCGTCTTCGACGCGGGCCTTCTTTTCCTTCATTTCGACTTCGGTCGCAGCACCGACCTTGATGACTGCCACACCGCCGGCCAGCTTGGCCACGCGTTCCTGCAGCTTTTCACGGTCGTAGTCGGAGGTGGCCTCCTCGATCTGCACGCGGATCTGCTTGACGCGCGCTTCGATGCGGTCGGTCTGGCCGGCGCCGTCGATGAGGATGGTGTTTTCCTTGCCGATTTCGATGCGCTTGGCCTGACCGAGGTCGGTCAGGGCAGCCTTCTCGAGGGTCAGGCCGACTTCTTCGGCGATGACCTGGCCGCCGGTCAGCACGGCGATGTCTTCCAGCATGGCCTTGCGGCGGTCGCCGAAGCCCGGAGCCTTGACGGCGCAGGTCTTCAGGATGCCACGGATGTTGTTCACGACCAGGGTGGCCAGCGCTTCGCCATCGACGTCTTCGGCAACGATCAGCAGCGGACGGCCGGCCTTGGCAACCTGTTCCAGCACCGGCAGCAGGTCACGGATGTTCGAGATCTTCTTGTCGAACAGCAGGACGAAGGGGTTGTCGAGGATGGCAACCTGCTTGTCCGGGTTGTTGATGAAGTAGGGCGACAGGTAGCCGCGGTCGAACTGCATGCCTTCGACGACGTCCAGCTCGTTGTTCAGGCTCTTGCCGTCTTCGACGGTGATGACGCCTTCCTTGCCAACCTTGTCCATCGCGCGGGCGATGATCTCGCCGATATCCGAGTCCGAGTTCGCGGAGATCGAACCGACCTGGGCGATTTCCTTGTTCGTCGAGCAGGGCTTCGACAGCTTCTTGAGCTCTTCGATGGTGGCGATGACAGCCTTGTCGATGCCGCGCTTCAGGTCCATCGGGTTCATGCCGGCGGCGACGTACTTCATGCCTTCGCGGACGATCGACTGGGCCAGCACGGTCGCGGTGGTGGTACCGTCACCGGCGATGTCGGAGGTCTTGGAAGCGACTTCCTTGACCATCTGCGCGCCCATGTTCTCGAACTTGTCCTTCAGTTCGATTTCCTTGGCGACGGACACGCCGTCCTTGGTCACCGTCGGGGCGCCGAACGAGCGCTCGAGCACGACGTTGCGGCCCTTCGGGCCGAGGGTCACCTTGACGGCGTTGGCCAGGACGTTGACACCGGCAACCATGCGGTCGCGGGCGGAATCACCAAACTTGACTTCTTTTGCAGCCATTCTTCATTGCTCCTTGAATTCTTTGGATCGGTCCGACCGGGGCACTCAGGCCTCGACGACACCCATGATGTCTTCTTCGCGCATGACGAGCAGCTCGTCGCCTTCGACCTTGACGGTCTGGCCGGCGTACTTGCCGAACAGGACCTTGTCGCCAACCTTGACGGCCATCGGACGAACCTTGCCGTCGTCGAGGATCTTGCCGTTGCCGACGGCCAGCACTTCGCCCTGATCGGGCTTCTCGCCGGCCGAGTCGGGGATCACGATGCCGCTGGCGGTTTTGCGTTCGGCTTCGAGGCGCTTGACGATCACGCGATCATGCAAGGGACGGATTTTCATTGAGTCACTCCTTGTTATCACATCGAGCACGGGCATGGCCCGTCTGGAAAATTCGCTGTGGCCGCGGGGGTTCCCCGGGACCGTTAGCACTCATTGCCAACGAGTGCTAATAATAGGGACGCACTTTTGGTATTTCAAGTGCGGCCCGACGATAAATCTCGAAGTGCCAAAGGCGCACGAATCCCTTCGAAGATGTCGTTTGCTCCGCTTCGCCGTGTTTCATAGCATGAACCCTGGGCAGATCCCGGACGTGAAGCGCCGACGGCGGAATCGTCGTGAACTCCCGCGCCCCGGCACGTGACCGGGCCGCTGCTTCGCCTTAGCGCCTGCAGCTCACAATTTTTCACACGACACATTCCGGCCACGGCGTGGACCGGGGGTGTCCCGCATGTCGAGGCCGGGCATGGCAAACGCTCTTTGGCACATCCTGGCAGGCCCCTCGTGCAGCCAGATGCTCGCCGATCTGGGTGCCGACGTGATCAAAGTCGAACACCCCGGCTCGGGATACGACACCCGCACTTAGGGGCCGCCGTGGCTGAAGGACGAGCACGGCGCTGACTCACCGGGCTGTACGCCGCGAACGCGATCCTCGCTGCGCTGGCCGGCAACCCACGTTTTGCGACCAATGCGGAACGGCCAGCCAGGCCGGCCGCAACTGCCCGGCGCCCTCCCCCGGCGGATCGGGGGAGGCGGCGCGGCCTCAGTCCTTGAGGACCGCAGCCATCGCTTCAGCGACGTACGCGACGTTTCGGGTGTTGAGGCCGGCGACGCACATGCGGCCGGAGCGCACGAGGTACACGGCGAACTCCTCGCGCAGGCGGTCGACCTGCTCGGGGCTCAGGCCCGTATAGCTGAACATGCCGCGCTGCTTGATGAAGTAGCTGAAGTCGCGCCCGGGCACGCGCGCAGTGATCACTTCGTGGAGCTCCCGCCGCATCGCACGGATGCGGTCGCGCATCGCGTCGACCTCGCCGGTCCATTCGCCGTACAGCGCGGGGTCGTCCATCACCATCGCGGTGACGCGCCCGCCGTGGAAGGGGGGGCTGGAGTAGTTGCGGCGCACGGTGAATTTCATCTGCCCGAGCACGCGCGAGGCCTCCTCGGCGTCCTTGCACACGATGGAGAGGCCGCCGCAGCGTTCGCCGTAGAACGAGAGGTTCTTCGAGAAGGAGTTGCTGACGAGGAAGCTCACGCCGGCATCGGCAAGCGCGCGGATGGCGAAGGCGTCGTCGTCGAGGCTGTCGCCGAAGCCCTGGTAGGCGATATCGAGGAAGGGGATGAGATTGCGTTCCTTCGCGACGGCGATGACTTCGCGCCACTGCTCCTGCGACAGATCGACACCGGTCGGGTTGTGGCAGCACGGATGCAGCAGCACGATGGCGCGCGCCGGCAGGGTCTTCAGCGTCGCGAGCATGTCGGCGAAGCGCACACCGCCGGTGGCCGCGTCGTAGTAGGGGTAGTCATGCACCGCGATGCCGGCGCCCTCGAAGATCGAGCGGTGGTTATCCCAGGTCGGGTCGCTGACCCACACCTCGCTGGCGGGGAAGTAGCGCTTGAGGAGGTCGGCACCGACCTTGAGCGCGCCCGAGCCGCCGATGGTCTGGATCGTGGCGATGCGCCCGGCCTTGAGCGCGGCATGTTCCGGGCCGAACAGCAGGCGCTGCACGGCGGCGCGGTAGTCGGCCGCGCCTTCCATCGGCAGGTAGGAGCGCGGCAGCGGGGTCGCGGCAAGTGCGACCTCGGCCTTGCGCACGGAGCCGAGCAGCGGAATGCGGCCTTCTTCGTCGTAGTACAGGCCGATGCCGAGATTGACCTTCTGCGCACGCGGGTCGTGCATGAAGGTTTCGACGAGGGTGAGGATGGGGTCGCCGGGATAGGCGTCGACGTGTTCGAACATGGGCAAGCGGCTCCGCGGTAATCGGTCGGGTTGAACGGTCGCTCGCGGCGGCGCCGAAGCGACACGGCGCGCGCAGGCGTGCAAGTACGGGAGTGTATCTGATCGGGTCCGCGCGTCGCCCATCGGACCGGCCAGGCATCGCTCGGGGGGGGCATGCGGGATAATATGGGCAGTGATGATCGCCCGCGCCACGGAGTGCCGCCGAGCGTGTGGTAACCATCCCTGCGACATGGAATTAGTAACTTTGTGTGACAATATTGCGAATACGCCTTAGGTTATAGCCATACGGACGGATGCAACCCGCCATGCCTTCAAGAACATTCCTTGTCCCGCTGCTCGCGGCTGCCCTGTGCGCAGCCGGTGCACTCGTCGCCCCCGCTGCATCGGCCGGCGAGCAGGCCTACAAGGCGGTGGCCGCCGTGCGCAAGCTGGTCGCCTCGGGCCAGATCCCTGCGGGCTCCCGGCTCACCCTGGGGTTCAAGCAGGGCAACGTCAATGCATTCCTCGGCACCGACCTGGCGCTGCAGAAGGAGTGGGAGAGCCTGACCGGCATCGTGCTCGACGTGCACATCGTGCCGCAGCAGCCGATCCGCGAGACGCTGCGCAGCACCCCCGACATCGACATCTTCGTGGCGCGCAACCACGAGTATCCCGACCTGCTGGCGGACGGGTTGATCACCGACATCGGGCCGCTCATGGCCGAATACGGCTACCGCTTCGACGACAACGTCAGCGACGGGTACATCCGCCCGGAACTGCAGTCGAAGGCCGGCGAGCGCACCGTCGCCATTCCGGCCGACGGCGATGTGGTGCTGCTGTACCTGCGGCGCGACCTGATGGAAGACGCGCAGGAACGGGCAGCCTTCCGCAAGCTCCACGGGCGCCCGCTCGCGCCGCCGAAGACCTGGACGGAGTACGAGGATCTGGTGCGCTTCTTCCACCGTCCGACGCAGGGCCTTTACGGAGCGGCCGAGGAGCGCGACGAGGAAGGCGCCTGGATGTTCTGGATGCCGCGCTTCCTGTCGTCCGTCGCACCGCACGCGGAGCTGTTCGACGAGCAGATGCGGCCGCGTCTCAACACCCCGGGCGCCATCGCCGCAACGGAAAACTACGTCGCGCTGGTGAAATACTCGCCGCCAGGCATCACCGATCCGGGCCGGAACTACAACTTCACGCTGCCGCAGTTTGCCCAGGGCAAGGCCTTCGCGACGATGAACACCATCGCCGGTGCGCGCATGTTCAACTCGGAAGGCTCGGCGGTGCGCGGCAAGTTCGCAGCGGTCCCGCTGCCCGGCACGCGCGTAGATAACCGCATCGTGCGTCAGAACACGCTGATCTACGGTAACAACCTCGTGATTCCGCAGTCGGCGCGCAATGCGCGCCTCGCCTTCCTGTACGCGATGTGGCTGACCGACGCCGACGTATCGACGCGCTCGATCGGCGTGGCGGGTGGATTTGCCGACCCGTATCGCTGGAACCACCTGCGCGACGCGCGCATCCACAAGATCTACACGCCGGAAGCAGTCGACGCCTTCGCTGGGGAATGGGCCGTGACGCAGCCGGCCGGCACCGGACTGCGCGGCGATGCCCAGTATCTCGCCGCGCTCGACCGCAACCTGACCGCCGCCGCCCGCGGCGAGATCGGGGCACAGGAAGCGATGAGCCGCACGAGCAGCGAGTGGGAACAGATCACCGAGAAGCTCGGCCGGCCCGAGCAGGTCCGGCAGTGGGCGGAGTTCCGCCGCCAGTTCGGTAGCCGGCAATGAATCACATGCACACCCCCTCCCCGGTGGTTGCCGTGCCGGTCCGGCGGAGCCCCTTCCGCCAGTCGCTGCTGGTGCGGCTGTCTACGATGTTCGCGCTGGGCGGGCTGCTCGTGGTGGCCATCCTGCTGATCGGCAACCGCGTGCTCGAGGATGCGAAGCAGCGCCTCGAAGATACCGTCATCCGCCAGGTGCAGCCGCTCGCCGCAACGCATCGCCTGCAGACGCGCAGCAACGAGCTGCGCACGCTGGAGCTCGAACTGCCCACGGTGCGCGACGTGTTCGCGCTGCCGCAATACGCCGAACGCATGCAGGTGGAAATCGAGGCGATGACCGCGGAACTGGCGCCCTTCCTCGCCGTGCTCGCGTCCTCGCGCCCGGACGACGCGCGGCGGCTGGAAAGGCACTGGGCCAGCTACCGCGGCGACCTGCAGGAAGTCATCCAGCTCGCGGGGAAGATGGATCTTGCCGCCGCGGAGGCGATCACCAGCACGCGCACGCGCACGGCGCACGCGGCGATCTCGTCGATCCTGCGCGAACTGGTCGGCGCGACCGAGCAGGCCGCCACCGAAGCCTACCGGCAGGCGCGCGACGAGCAGCAGCGACAGCAGCGCTTCTTCCTCATGCTGTCGCTGGGCGGCTTCCTGTTCCTCGCAGCGGGGCTGGTGGTTTTCGCGCGCTCGCTGTCGCGCCGGCTGCGCACGGTGCGCGATGCCGCGACCCGGCTTGCCGCGGGCGAGCATCGCGAGCCGATCGCCATCTCCGGCAACGACGAGATCAGCGACCTGGGCCAGGCGTTCAACGCCATGCAGGAGATCGTCGTGTCGCGCGAACGAAGCCTTCGCGCCGCCCAGGAGGATCTCGAGGATCGCGTGGCGCAACGCACCCAGGCGCTGGCGACGGCCAATGCGCGGCTGTGGATGCTGTCGCAGGCTGTCGAGCAGAACCCCATCGGGGTGCTGATCGCAAGCGCGGACCGCAGCGTGGAGTATGCCAATGCGGCCTATGTGCGCGTCACCGGCCGTCCCGCCGACGCGCGGCTGGCGAGTTCGCTGCCCGAGGCGGCCGACCCGGAACGCAGCCGGGAGGTCGACGCGCAATTCCGCACCGCCCTGCTGGCCGCCCAAGACTGGGATGGCGAGCGCCGCAGCCGCCGCCCCGACGGCAGCGAATACTGGGAGCACCTGCGCCTGGTCGCGATGCGCACCGAGCAGGGCCGGGCGGAGCACCTCCTGCTGATGCGCGAGGACATCACCGAACGGCGCACCCAGGAGGAGAAGGTCGCCTACCAGGCCTATTACGACAGCCTCACGGCGCTGCCGAACCGCACGCTGGCACTCGACCGCCTGCAGCAGGCAACCGGGCGCGCGGCGCGCGAGGGCACGATGTGCGCCGTGATGTTCATCGATCTGGACAACTTCAAGCAGATCAACGATACGCTCGGCCACGTCGCTGGCGACGAGCTGCTGTGCCAGGCGTCCGTGCGCCTGCGCTCGGTGATCCGGGCCGAGGACACCGTCGCGCGCCTGGGCGGAGACGAATTCCTCATCATTCTCGGCGTCGCGCAGGCGAGCGATGCCGACGCGGTCGCCGCCAAGATCATCCAGGCCTTCGCGCCGCCCTTCCAGATCGAGGGGCGCGAGTTCGCGGCCTCGCCCAGCATCGGCGTATCGCTCTTCCCCGACGACGGCAACGATCCGTCGGTGCTGCTGCGCAATGCCGACCTGGCGATGTACGAAGCAAAGGATGCGGGCCGCAACACCTTCCGCTTCTTCAACCAGAAGATCCACGACGACTCGGTCGCACGCATGGAGATGGAGCGCGAGCTGCGCGGTGCGCTGGAGCGCGGCGAACTGCAGGTGCATTTCCAGCCGCTGGTGGCCGCGCGCGACTGCCGGCTGGTCGGCGCGGAGGCGCTGCTGCGCTGGACCCACCCGGTGCTCGGGCGTGTGCCGCCGGACCGCTTCATCCCCATCGCCGAACAGAGCGGGCTGATCGTGAACATCGGCAACTGGGTGCTGGATCAGGCCTGTGGCCACGCGGCGCGCTGGCGCGAGGCCTGCGGCGGCGAGTTCGTGATCGCGGTGAACGTCTCGCCGCGCCAGTTCGCCACGCCCGGCCTCGTCGACACGATCCGGGCCTGCGTCGAGCGCCATGCGATTCCGCGCAACCAGCTCGAGATCGAGGTCACCGAAGGGCTGCTGATCCGCAACCCGGGCGAAGTGCGCGAGGCGATGCTGGCGCTGGAGGCGATCGGCGTCACCGTCGCCCTCGACGACTTCGGCACTGGCTACTCGTCGCTGAGTTACCTGCGCGCCTTCCCCTTCCACACGATCAAGATCGACCGCAGCTTCATCCGCGACCTCTCCGAGGACGCCGAAGACTGTGCGCTGGTCGTCGCTGCCATCCGCATGGCCCGCGCGCTGGGTCTGCGCGTGGTCGCCGAGGGGGTAGAGACCGAGGTCCAGTCGCGCTTCCTCACCGACCAGGAATCGGACGTCCTGCAAGGATATCTTTTCGGTCCGCCGATTCCGCCTGAAGATTTTGTCGCTGATTGGGTGCACAATCCTACTCGACGGGCATTCTCATCATGAGAGGACATGGGCAAGGGCGGCGGAACGAGACCGGGCAGACCGGGCGCTGACGACAAGTCGGGCGGGCGGAGGGAGCTCATCGCAGCGACCGGCGCACGTCTGGGCATGTTCGTCGTCGAGCTCGACCGCCCGTGGGTCGGCACCCCCTTCCTGCTGCAGGGCTTCCTGATCGACGACGACAGGACGCTCGAACAGCTGGGTGAATGCTGCCGCTTCATCTACATCGACCGCAGCCGCTCGATCGGGGAGCACTATGCCCCCCCGCAGGACGACGCCGGGGCGCAGCACGCGGGCCATGCGGCGGCACGCCAGGCGGTAACGGATGCCGGACCGGGCGCCAGCGGCAACCAGCTGAGCTTTCTCGAAGCGCTCGCACTCGTGCGCAAGGGCGGCCTGGACGCGGCCGCAGCACGCCGGCTCGCAGGCGATGCGGTCGGCGACCGGCCCGAAACCCACTCCGTGGAACGCGAACTGGTCCGCGCGTCTCCCGTGATGGCGGAGGCCGAAGCGGTGTTCGAGCAAGTCATCGCGGACGTGCGCGAGAACCGCAAGCCGGACATCGCCCAGGTGACGGAGTGCGTCGACGACATGCTGCAGAGCGTCAAGCGCAACCCCGACGCGCTGCTGTGGCTGATCCGCCTCAAGAAGTACGACCGCTACAGCTACCACCACGCGCTCGACGTCACCGTGCACCTGATGGTGTTCGCCCACAGCATGGGCTTTTCCGAGGACGGCGCGACCGTGCTGGGCGTCGCCGGCATGATGCAGGACGTCGGCAAGCTCCGCCTGCCCGAACGCGTGCTGCAGAAGGCCGGCCGCCTGAGCCGCATCGAAATGGAGATCGCCAAGTCGCACGTCGAGTTCTCGACCCAGATCATCCTGCAGGACGCGAATCCGATTCCGGGCCTGCTCGAGATCGTCAGCCGGCACCACGAACGCATCGACGGCTCGGGCTACCCCGCCGGACTGCGCGACGGGGCCATCGGCCTGCGCGCCGAGATGGCCGGCCTCGTCGACACCTTCTGCGCGATGACGAGCAAGCGCGCCTACGACGAGCCGCTGAGCACCCAGCGAGCGCTCGAAGCGCTGGGCCGGCAGCGCGACGTGAAGTTCTCGGCCAACGTCGTCGACGGCTTCATCCAGTGCATCGGCCTGTATCCCGCCGGAACGCTGGTCGAACTCAATTCCGGCGAAGTCGCCGTCGTCATCGCACAGAACCGCGTGCGGCGCTTGCAGCCGCGGGTGCTGGTGCTGCTGTGCTCCGACAAGACGCCGAACAATCATCCGCCGACACTGGATCTGCTCTACTCGCCGCTGACACCGGCCGGCGAACCGTACCGGATCCTGCGCGCACTGCCCACCGGCGCCTATGGCATCGACCCGTCGGAGTTCTACCTATCCTGACCGCGCCCTCGCCCGCCCTCCCCAGCCGCGCGGCCGAAATGCTCGCCGTGGTCGGCTATTCCGCAGCCGATGCAGCGGCCTTGCGGGCGTTCGCGCTGACCGTCCCCGCCGGTGCGCTCGACGCCGCGTTTGCCGCATGCCTCGAGCGCAATAACGCCCGTCCGCCCGTGCCCGCCGATACCGTGCTGTATGCGCGACTGCTCGACCGGCCGCTATGGGGCACGAACGAATGGCTCGAAGCGCTCGTCGGAACGTGGCTGGACTGTCAGCAGCACGGGAGCCAGCCGACCCTGCCGGCCGCCGCCTGCGCCTGCCTCGTCGAAGCGGTGCGCGCCTCGCTGCATGCCGACGGCCACCCGCCGGGAAGCGCCGACTGCGACATCGTCGTCGCGGCGGCGAAGCTTGCGCAGGCGGTGCAGGCAACGCTGACGACCGCCTCGCTCGCGCGGCTCGACCGGCGCCTTGCTGCCGGCGAAGGCGTCGACCCGCTGACCGGCCTGCCCACGCGCACGCAGTTCGTGCACACGCTCGAGCGCTGGATGAACCAGCCGGAGCGAAAGCCCGTCGGATTGCTGCTCCTGCACGTCACTTGGGGGACGGGAAGCCCGCAGCAGCTCAGCGCGCAGCGCGACCGGCTGCGCAGGCAGCTCGGCGACGCGATGAGCAGCGCGCTGCGCCCCGGCGACATGCTGTGCTCGATCGCAGACCAGGAATGGGCGCTGATCATGCCCGAACTGCGCAGCACCGGCCAGGTGCAATTGGCCGCGCGCCGGCTGATCGAAATCTGCGAACGCTCGCCCGAGCACGGCATCCCGCAACTGCGCGGCGCGATCCATGCGGGCACGGCTTGCGCGCCCGACGACGGCGACACCGCCTACGATCTCGAGCACGCAGCCCGCGCCGCACTGCTTCGCGCGATCCGCGCCGACATGCCGGTGGTGTGCTTCCACGCCGACATGATCGCGCGCATGGAGCACGAACTCGACCTCGAGCGCGACATCGCGCGCACGATCGCCCATCCTCCGTTCCAGATCTGGCTGCAGCCGCAGATCCATCTCGGCACCGGTCGCTGCGCGGGCGCCGAGGCGCTGTTGCGCTGGCAACGCGAGGACGGCGAATGGGTTTCCCCGCCGAAGATCATCGATATCGCCGGCCGTCTGGGCCTGATGCCCGATCTGACGCGCTGGATCCTCGGCCAGACGGTGCGCACGCTGTCCGAACTCGATGCGCAGGGCATCGAGATACCCGTGTCGCTCAACCTCGTCGCCGAAGACCTGCACGACGAGGACCTGCCCCACCTTGTCGCCCAGACCCTTGCGACCTGGCGCGTTCCCGCGCCCAGCCTGGTGCTGGAAGTCACCGAAGGCGCCCTCATCTCGGATCGCGATCGCGCCGGCCGCGTGATCCAGGCCCTGCGCGCGCTCGGCTGCGGCGTGTCGCTGGACGACTTCGGCACGGGGTTTTCGTCGTTCGCCTACATGCGCGACCTTCCCGTCAGCGAGCTCAAGATCGACCAGCTCTTCGTGCGCGACATGCTGCGCTCGACCCGCGATCACGCGATTGTCGCCACGGTGCAGGCGCTCGCGCACGGTTTCGGGATGCGCGTGGTGGCCGAAGGGGTCGAGGACCAATCCACCGCGGACGAGCTCCGACGCATGGGCTGCGACCTCGCGCAGGGTTTCCTGTACGCCCGGGCGATGCCGGCGGCGGATTTCGTGCCCTGGGTGAGGGCACGCAACCCGGACTGAGCCCGCTCCACGCCCGTCGTCAGAACGCGATCGCGATGCCGAGATGCAGACGCAGGCGCCGCTCCGCCTGCCCCCAGGCGAGGTCGAGGGCGAGCGGGCCGGCCGGGCTCTTCCAGCGCGCGCCGACGCCGTAGCCCTTCTTCAGCTCGAAAATATCGCGGTCGTCTGCCGCATCGCCCGCGTCGATGAAGGCCGCCGCGCCCCACTGCGGCCGAAACCAATGCACGTACTCGGCGCTCGCCACCGCGAGGTAGCGCCCGCCGACGATCGCATCCGCCTCCTGCACGCCGAGGCTCTGGTAGGCGTAGCCGCGCACGGTCTGGGTGCCGCCGGTGCGGAAGAGGAAATCCTGCGGCACGCCGTCGCGGCTCTTCGCCAGCGTCGCACCGGCCTCCGCACGCAGGATCAGCACGTCACGCCCGGCCACCGGCAGGTAGCGCACGTAGCGACCGTACAGGCGCACGAAGTTCTGGTCCGACAGCAAGGCGCGCGAGCCGCCGCCGATCTCGACCTGCAGCACGTCGCCGCGACGGGGATCGAGCGCGTCGTCGACCATGCGCCGCGTCCATGACCAGTTCAGCGTCAATGCCTTGCGCCGGGTCGTGTCGCCGCCGTCGAGCTTTCGCTCCTCCTGCTGCAGGCGCAGCGCGAGCCGCGTATCGATCGTGGTGCCACCGGCGATCGCACGGGTGTTCGTACGCGCCACACCCACCGCCTGCGTCATCAGCGTGAGTCCCTCGACGGTGCTGTGTTCGGCCGCGGCGCCGACGCTGTCGCGATGGCCCTCCGGCGCGGGCGGCAGGAACACGTCGGCAAACAGCGACTGGCGCAGCTGCTCCACGCGCAGGGCGCTGGCGAGCTCCCAGCCGCGGCCGAACAGGTTCATGTCGCGCCAGCTGATCTCGCCGCGGAAGCCGGTATTGCTCGAATAACCGGCACCGAAGCCGAGCTGGCGCGAGCGCGCCTCGGAAACCTGCACGCGCACCGGCACCGCCGCGGCGAGCGCGGGGTCGCGCTCGATGTCGACAACGACCGAGGCGAACTGCGGTACGTTCTGCAGGGTGCCTTGCAGCGCCAGCAGCTCGTCCTGATTGAACGGGCGACCCGGCTGCAGCCTGCTGAAACGCTCGACGAGATCGGCCGGGAGATTCTTCAGCCCGGACACCTCGATCGGGCCGAGGAAGAAGGGCGGGCCGGAATCGACCGTCACGGCCAGGCGCACGGTCGCCGCATCGGGATCGACCTCGGCACGGCTGTCGGCGATCCGCGCCGCGGCGTAGTCGCGCGATGCGACATCATCGAGGAGACGCCGCTTGGCATCGTCCCAGGCCGACTGGCGGAACACCTGCCCGGCGGCGAGCGGCCAGGCATTGCGGAGCTGCGCACGCCGCACCGCGAGCGCCTCGCCTTCGCCGCCCAGCGCACCTTCCAACTGCACGTCGACGGCGACGACCTTCGCCGGCGTGCCCGGCACGACGGTGAGCTTCCAGTCGTCCTCGTCCTCGCGCTCCAGCCGCACTTCGGGCGAGAAATAGCCCTCGGTCGCGAGCAGCTCGGCCGCCTCGCGCCGCGCACGGCGCGCGAGCGCGATACGGTCGGCACGCTCGGCGGGCAGCGTCTGGTCGGACCGGTTGAGGATGCGCAGGTGCCGTTCGAGTAGCAGGCGTACGCTCTCGGGCGCATCGAGCTGCACGCGCAGGGGCTGTTGCGCCGCGGCGAGTGGCGGCAGCAGGGCAAGGCACAGCGCCACGAACGCGCGCGCGCCGGACGCTCGGACACGACGGACGGTCATGGCCGGATTGTACCGGCCACGACCGCTGCTGCGCGCCGTTACGCTCAGTTGCCCATCGCCATCAGGCTCGCATTGCCGCCCGCCGCCGCGGTGTTGATGCTCAGCGTGCGCTCGGCCACCAGTCGGCCGAGGTCGTACTCCGGCTGCGGACGCACCAGCGACAGGATCGGACCGTCGCGGCGCGCGAGGCGCACGCGCCACTCGTCCGCGGCCCCCTCCTCGCCCTCGAACAGCAGCGCCCCGAACTCGCCGTCGAACCATTTCGCGTCGATGCGCACGCACCCGGCGATCTCCGCCGGCAAGGCCGCGAGGAACTTGCGCGCGAGCGCATCCTCGCCCAGCACGAGGCCGTTGCCGGTCGCGAGGGCCGCCATCAGCTGGTGGCAGTGACCGGCCATCGAACCCGCCACCGCCGCGACCGTGCCGCGCGGCCTGAAGCTCAGGCTGTTGTCCTCGCCGGTCGGCCCCGGCAGCGCGAGCCGCAGGTTGGCGAGGTGATGGCTGCGGTAGGCCTCGGCGCGCAGGCGCAGCGCCATCGTGTCGTCGCCCTCCACGAGCGCGCGGCCCGCCTCGTCGACCCACGCGGCGAAGCGCTCGAAGAGCTCCGGCACAGCCGTTGCCGTCGCGAACTCCGCGCCTGCGCTGCGGCGCAGCAGGCGATGCAGGTACAGCGGCCCGCCCGCCTTCGGACCCGTGCCCGAGCGGCCTTCGCCGCCGAAGGGCTGCACGCCGACGACCGCGCCGATCATGTTGCGATTGACGTAGATGTTGCCGACATGGGCGCGCGCGACGATGTCGTTGATAGTCTCGTCGATGCGCGAATGGATGCCCAGCGTCAGGCCGTAGCCGGTGGCGTTCACCTCGTCGACGACGCGCATCAGCTCGCGCGCCGGGAAGCGCAGCACGTGCAACACCGGGCCGAAGACCTCGCGTTTCAACTGCGACAGCGAACGGATCTCGATCATCGTCGGTGGCACGTATGTGCCCTTCGCACATGCCCCGGGAAGCGGCAGCTGGAACACCTTCGCGCCATCCTTGCGCATGGCCTCGATGTGGCCGAGCAGCCCGGCCTGCGCCTCGGCGTCGATCACCGGGCCGATGTCCGAACGCACGTCGGCGGTGTTGCCGACCGTCAGCTCGCGCGCCGCGCCCTCGATCATCTCGATCACGCGGTCCGCGATGTCCTCTTGCAGGCACAGCACGCGCAGGGCCGAGCAGCGCTGACCGGCCGAATCGAAGCTCGACGCGATCACGTCGCCGACGACCTGTTCGGGCAGCGCCGTCGAATCGACGATCATCGCGTTCTGGCCGCCGGTCTCGGCGATCAGCGGCACGTCGCCGCCACGCGCGGCGAGCGTGCGATTGATGATCATCGCGACCTCGGTCGAGCCGGTGAACATCACCCCGCGCACGCGCGCATCGCGCACCAGCGCCGCACCGACGAGCTCGCCGCGGCCGGGCAACAGCTGCACGACCGCATCCGGCACCCCCGCCTCGCGGAACAGGCGCACCGCCCAGGCCGCGATCAGCGGCGTCTGCTCGGCCGGCTTCGCGAGCACCGGATTGCCGGCGCCGAGCGCCGCGGCGACCTGTCCGGCGAAGATCGCCAGCGGGAAGTTCCACGGGCTGATGCACAGCACCGACCCCAGCGGCAGATGCTGTGCGTTGTCGAGCTCACGCGCCTGCTGCGCGTAATAGCGGCAGAAATCGACCGCCTCGCGCAGTTCGGCGATCGCGTTCGACCACGACTTGCCGGCCTCGCGCACCGCCAACGCGATCAGCGCCGCCCCGTCGCGTTCGAGCAGATCCGCGGTGCGCTCGAGGCACTCGGCACGCTGCACCGGCAGACGCGCCGCCCAGTCGTGCGCGGCCGCCTCGGCCGCGCACAGCGCCGCCTCGACTTCCGCCAGGTCCGCCTCGATGACTTCCCCGACGACATCCTCCAGGTCGGCGGGATTGCGCACCAGCTGCGGCGAACCTTCGATCACGAGACCGGCCACCAGCGGCCCGGCCGCATGACGCTGCCTGCCGCTCTGTACCAGCGCGGCGGCGATCGCGGAACGCACCGGCTCGCTCGACAGGTCGAAGCCCTGCGAATTGCGCCGCCCCTGTCCGTACAGGTCCTTGGGCAGCGGGATGCGCGGATGCGGCGAGCCGGCGAGCGGCTCGGCGAGCGCGACCGGATCGCGGACGAGTTCCTCGACCGGCACGTTCTCGTCCACGATCAGGTTCACGAAGCTCGTGTTGGCGCCGTTCTCCAGCAATCGGCGCACCAGGTAGGCGAGCAGCGTCTCGTGGCTGCCTACCGGCGCATAGATGCGCACCATGCGGCGCAGCGCCGGGTCGCCGACGATCTGGTCGTACAGCGGCTCGCCCATGCCGTGCAGGCACTGGAACTCGTACTCGCCGTTGCGGTAGTCGCCCTCGGCCATGTGGATGATGGACGCCATCGAGTGCGCGTTGTGGGTCGCGAACTGCGGATAGATCACGTCGCGCGCGGCCAGCAGCCGTTTCGCGCACGCGAGGTAGGACACGTCCGTGTATACCTTGCGCGTATACACCGGATAGCCCTCCAGCCCGTCGATCTGCGCACGCTTGATCTCGGCGTCCCAGTAGGCGCCCTTCACCAGGCGCACCATCAGGCGGCGCTGGTTGCGGCGGGCGAGGTCGACAATCCAGTCGATCACGAAGGGGGCGCGCTTCTGGTAGGCCTGCACGACGAAGCCGATGCCGTCCCAGCCGGCGAGGTCCTTGTCCTCGACCAGCGCTTCGAGCAGGTCCAGCGAGATGTCGAGCCGGTCGGCCTCCTCGGCGTCGATGTTGAGGCCGATGTCGTAACCGCGCGCCAGTTCGCACAGCAGCTTCAGTTTCGGCAGCAGCTCGCCGAGCACGCGCTCGCGCTGCGCCCAGTTGTAGCGCGGATGCAGCGCCGAGAGCTTCACCGAGATGCCGTTGCCGTCGACCACGCCGCGCTTCGCGGAGCCGTTGCCGATCGCGTGGATCGCGTGCACGTAATCCTTGTAGTAGCGCTCGGCGTCCGCCGCAGTCATGGCCGCCTCGCCGAGCATGTCGAACGAGTAGCGGTAGCCGCGCGTCTCGCGCTCGGCGCCGCGCTCCAGCGCTTCCTCGATGGTGCGTCCGGTCACGAACTGCTCGCCCAGCAGACGCATCGCCAGGTCCATGCCCTTGCGGATCAGCGGCTCGCCGCCGCGCGTCAGCAGCTTGGAGAGCGCGCTGGCGAGCCCCTCCTCGCTGCGTGTCGCGACCAGACGGCCGGTGATCAGCAGCCCCCAGGTCGCCGCGTTCACGAAAAGCGACGGGCTCTGGCCGAGGTGGGCACCCCAGTCGCCGCGCGACAGCTTGTCGCGGATCAGGCGGTCGGCGGTCGCCTTGTCGGGCACGCGCAGCAGCGCCTCGGCCAGGCACATCAGCGCGACGCCTTCCTGGCTCGACAGCGAGAATTCCTTCATCAGCGCATCGACGCCGCTCGAACGGGCGCGCTTCGAGCGCAGGCCGACGACCAACTGGCGCGCAAGGTCATGGATGCGCCGCTGCATGACCGCGTCGACGCGCGCGGCCTCGACGAGCGGCGGCACGCATTGCGGCTCGGGGCTGCGGCAGGCGTCGAAAATATGCCGGCGCAGTTCCGGACGCGGGTCGGCAGGGATGGCGGCGAGAAGGTCAGGATTGTTCTGGGTGCTCATGGGGGAAAACTCCGCAAAGGATTCCCGGCGGGGTCTCCACCCGCCGGCCCGGACGGACGACTTCGCCCGTCGAAAACCCGATTCTTCACCCAACATCCTAGTTTATGGCTCCGAAATTCCCTTCCAATAAGCCATAATTCCTGCGAATTTCTCTTCTTTTAGACGAATAGCCTGCAGGCAAACGGAATGGACCGCATCGATCTCAAGATTCTCGCCGAACTCCAGAAGGATGCCCGCGTGTCATTCGTCGAGCTCGCACGCCGGGTCGGCCTGAGCAAGACCCCATGCGCCGAGCGGGTGCGCAAGCTGGAGGAAGGCGGCGTCATCCGCGGCTACCACGCGGATCTCGACCCGGTGGCGATGGACCGCGCGCACGTCGTGATCGTGCAGGTGCTACTGAGCGGCACGACCGCGCACGAACTGAAGCTCTTCAACGAGGCGGTGCAGCGCATCCCCGAGATCCAGACCTGCCAGATGATCGCCGGCGACTTCGACTACCTGCTGACGGTGCGCACGCGCGACATCCAGACCTATCGCAGCGTGCTGGGCGAGAAGATCTCGGAGCTGCCGTGCGTCAAGCAAACGCACACCTATGTGGTGATGGAAGTCGTGAAGGATGAGAAGACGATAGAGATACGGACCGGCGAGGGACGGCGGTCGGCATGAGGATTTTCGAGTCGATCGAGCGGGATTGACGGGTCGGTCCGTGCCTGCGTGAACCACCCCGCGGCCCGATGCCCTCAGCCGGGCAGAAGGCACCGGACCGCCTGGCATCGGAACGGGTGGGCGAATATCGAGGCCGATGGGATGGTACGAACTTCCGCCCGTGCGCGGGCCGGGGGCGGGCGGGGCGCCCCGGAACGGGGCGCCTTCCTCAGCCCTCGAGGTGGTACTTCGTCACGCGCTCGACTTCCGCCGCCGAGCCCAGCACCACCGGCACGCGCTGGTGCAGCTTGGTCGGCTGCATTTCCATGATGCGCTCGCGCCCCGTCGTTGCTGCGCCGCCCGCCTGCTCGATGATCATCGCCATCGGATTGGCTTCGTACATCAGGCGCAGCTTGCCGCCCTTGTCACGGCACTTCTCGTCCAGCGGATACATGAAGATGCCGCCGCGCGTCAGGATGCGATGCACGTCCGCGACCATCGAGGCGACCCAGCGCATGTTGAAATCCTTGCCGCGCGGGCCGGACTTGCCCGCCTGCAGCTCGGCGATGTAACGCTGCACGGGCGGCTCCCAATAGCGCGCGTTCGACGCGTTGATCGCGAACTCCTGCGTCTCGTTCGGCACGGTCATGAAGGGATGCGTGTAGATGAAGCTGCCCATTTCGCGGTCCAGCGTGAAGCCATGCACGCCATCGCCGACAGTGAGGATCAGCTGCGTCGACGGACCGTACAGCGCATACCCGGCGGCGACCTGATCACGGCCTGGCTGCAGGAAATTCTGCTCCGTCGGCTCGCCGTCGCCCTCCGGATTGCGCAGCACCGAGAAGATCGTGCCGACCGAGATGTTCACGTCGATGTTCGACGAACCGTCGAGCGGATCGAACAACAGCAGGAAGCCGCCCTTCGGATAATCGAAGGGGATCTGATGCACCTCCTCCACCTCCTCCGACGCCATCGCCGCGAGGTGGCCGCCCCACTCGTTCGCCTGCAGCAAGATCTCGTTCGCGATCACGTCCAGCTTCTTCTGGGCCTCGCCCTGCACGTTGTCGGTGCCGGCCTCGCCCAGCACACCGGCCAGCGCGCCCTTCGACACATTGACGCTGATCGCCTTCACGGCGCGGGCGACGACCTCGATCAGCAGGCGCAGCTCGGGCGTGGTCCGGCCCGCGCGCTGCTGCTCGATCAGGAACTGGGTTAGCGTGACGCGTCGCATCAAATGACTCCTTGTGGATCCGGCCGGGCCGGATGCAGATAGTGGCGCAAGCTGAAAAAAGCGGATTATCCCGCGTACGGCGGCCGAACGCATCAAGATCCGCGCACCGGCCGCCCGGCGAAGGGGTTATGATCGCCATTCCGCGGGTTTTCCCGCGCAGCGGCGGCGACGGCCGGTCCGGCGACCGCAAGATCCGATCACTCACTATGCATGTTCTGGTTCTCGGCGCCGGCGTCACCGGCGTCACGACGGCCTGGTATCTCGCCAGGGCCGGATTCGAAGTCAGCGTCGTCGATCGCGAGCCCGAAGCGGCACTCGAAACCAGCCGCGCCAACGGCGGCCAGATCTCCATCAGCCACCCCGAACCCTGGGCCAATCCCGGCGCGCCGCTGACGGCACTGCGCTGGCTCGGCCGCGAGGACGCTCCGCTGCTGTTCCGTCCGCATGCCGACAGCGCCCAGTGGCGCTGGGCGTTCGCCTTCCTGCGCGAATGCCTGCCCGGGCGCACGCGGCGCAACACGGCGGCCATCGCCAACCTCGCCGTGCATAGCGGCCAGGAGCTGCGGGCGCTTCGCGCGGAAACCGGTCTCGCTTACGATCACCTCGAGCGCGGCATCCTGCACCTTTTCTTCACCCCGACGGAATTCACCCACGCCCGCGGGCGCGTTGCAGAACTCGCCACCTACGGCATCGACGCGCGCGCCTGCGAGGCAGACGAGTGTATCGGCGTCGAACCCGCACTTGCCGGCGTGCGCGGGCAGCTCGCCGGCGGGCTGTACGCCCCCGGAGACGAATCCGGCGACGCCTGCCGCTTCACCCAGGGCCTCGCGCGGCTCGCCGCCGAAGCGGGCGTGCGTTTCCACTACGACACCACGATCACCCGCCTGTCACGCACGCGCGGCAGCATCGACGCGGTCGAAGTGCGCGACGCGCAGGGCCGCGCGGGCGCGCTGACCGCGGACGCCTACGTGGTCTGCCTCGGCAGCTACGGCCGCGCCCTCGTCGCCCCGCTGGACGAGGACCTGCCGATCTACCCGGTCAAAGGCTACTCGATCACCGCGCCCGTTACCGATCCCGCGCGCGCCCCCAGCGTCAGCCTCACCGACGAATCGCGCCGCATCGTCTGCTCGCGCCTCGGCGACCGCCTGCGCGTGGCCGGCACGGCGGAGCTCAACGGCTTCGACACCCGCATCAACGCGGCACGCTGCCAGGCGATCCTCGACTGGGTCGAGGCGCGCTTTCCCGGCGCCGTCGACCTCGACCGGGCGGAGCGCTGGACGGGCCTGCGCCCCGCCACGCCCGGCAACATCCCCCTGATCGGGCGCAGCCGCATTTCCCGCCTCTGGTACAACACCGGCCACGGCACGCTGGGCTGGACCCTCGCCTGCGGTTCGGCGAGCGCACTCACCGACCTCATCTCCGGTCGCCGCCCCCCGGTCGAGCATTTCCCCTTCCTCGACGGCCGGCGCTGAGCCCGCCCGCCGTCACGGCGCGGCCATCCGGCCGCAACGAAGCCGTCATGCAGGTAGCCTAGATTGGGGGCCTGGCTCACCGGACCCGGCCCATGAACATCCTGATGATTTCGGACGTGTATTTCCCGCGCATCAACGGCGTGAGCACGTCGATCCAGACCTTCCGCCAAGCCCTCGCGGTGCACGGCGTGAGCAGCACCCTGATCGCCCCGGAATACCCCGGCGCGCCGCCCGACGACCCGGGACTCGACATCCTGCGCGTCCCGTCGCGCCACGTGCCGCTCGACCCCGAGGATCGCTGCATGCGCGCGGATACGATCCGCGCACTGGCCCCCCGCCTGCGCTCACGCAGCTACGATCTCGTGCACATCCACACCCCCTTCGTCGCCCACTACGCCGGGCGTGCGCTGGCACGCGAACTCGGTCTACCCTGCATGGCGACCTGTCACACCTTCTTCGAGGAATACCTCTTCCACTACGTGCGCTTCCTGCCGCGCGGCCTGTTGCGGGCAGCCGCCCGCCACGTCACGCGCAGCCAGTGCAACGACTTGGACGCGGTGATCGTGCCGTCCTCCGCGATGGACGAGGTTCTGCACGCCTACGGCGTCACACGGCCGCGCGAGATCCTGCCGACCGGGCTGCCCGCGACGCAGTTCGTCGGCGGCGACGGTGCGGCCTTCCGGCAGCGCCACGGCATCGCCCCCGAGCGTAGCGTGCTGCTGTACGTCGGGCGGGTCGCGCACGAAAAGAACATCGGCATGCTGATCGCGATGCTCGACGAACTGCGCCGGTCCCGTCCATCGGCGCTGCTGCTGATCACCGGGGAAGGCCCGGCGGTCGGGGCATTGCGCGCGGAAGTGCGGCGGCGACACCTCGAATGGCATGTGTGCTTTCTCGGCTATCTCCAGCGCGGCACCGAACTCCACGACTGCTATCGCGCCGCGGACCTGTTCGTGTTCGCTTCGCGCACGGAGACACAGGGGCTGGTGCTGCTCGAAGCGATGGCACTGGGTACGCCGGTGGTGGCCATCGCGGCGATGGGCACGCGCGACATCCTCGGCCCGCAGTGCGGCTGCCGCATCGCACCGGACGACGCGCAGGGCTTCGCAGCCCTGGTCGCCGAACTACTCAACGACCGGACCCGTCTGGAACATATGGGAAACGACGCGCGCGATTACGCGCGGCGCTGGAGCGCCGACGAGACGACGGCGCGGCTCGCGCGCCTGTACCGACGGTATGCGGAAACGGCAGCGCAGACCGGCGGATCGCCGGCTGCCCTGCCGTCCTGACGCTGCTTACTTGATGACCTTCAGGTGATTCCGGGCGGCGCTCCGACCCGCTGCGGACGGCGTGTCCGGCCCGTCGCCATCGCCCGCACCGGAACCGGGACCGGCGTCTACCGACACGTCTTCCTCGGGCTGCGGCTCACTGCCCGCCAGCTCCGGCTCGAACGCCATGCCGTGCCCGTTCTCGCGCGCATAGATCGCGAGCACGTTGGACACCGGCAGGGACAACGCATGCGCGACGCCGCCGAAGCGGGCCTGGAAGGTGATCAGGTCGTTGCCCATCACCAGATGGTTGGTCGCATCCAGCGCCAGGTTAAGCACGATCTGTCCGTCGCGCGCATAGCCGGGCGGGACGACCGTGCGCTCGTCGACGGCAACCGCGATGTAGGGCGTGAAGCCCTGGTCGAGGCACCAGTCGTAGATGGCGCGCACCAGGTAGGGTTTGGTCGATACCTTGCTCATGGATTGGATCCGTGCGGCCCCGACGCGCGGGGCCGCCTGCGCGTCAACGACGCATTACCTTTTCGGACGGCGTCAGGGCGTCGATGAAGCCCTGGCGACTGAAGATGCGCTCGGCGTACTTCATGAGGTTCGCGGCAGCCTTCGGCAGTTCGATGCCGTAGTGCTCGAGGCGCCACAGCAGCGGCGCGATCGCGACATCGAGCATCGAGAACTCGTCGCCGAGCATGAACTTCTGCTTGACGAAGATCGGCGCGAGCTGGACGAGCTGATCGCGAACGTGCGCGCGGCTCTTGTCGACCGTGCCCTTCTGGTTTTTCTCGAGCGCCTCGATGTGCGAAAACAGCTCGTGCTCGAAAGTGTGCAGCAGCTGTCGTGCGCGCGCGCGCATGATCGGGTCGGGCGGCATCAGCTGCGGATGCGGGAAGCGCTCGTCGATGTATTCGTTGATGATATTGGACTCGTACAGGACGAGGTCGCGATCCACCAGCACCGGCACCCGGTTGTACGGATTGATGACGGCGATATCTTCCGGTTTGTTGTAGAGATCGACGTCGATGACCTCGAAGTCCATCCCCTTCTCGAACAGCACGATCCGGCAGCGATGGCTGAACGGGTCGGTGGTGCCGGAATACAGGTTCATCATGGTGTTGCAGCTCCCGATACAAAAACAAAGCGCACCACGCGTGTGCCGCGTGGTGCGTCAGACTTCAAGGCGACGAATCAGTTCGCGCCGACGTTCAATGAACGTCCTTCCAGTAATTCTTCTTCAGCGCGAAAGTCAGTGCGAACAGGCCCGCCAGGAAGATGAGGACGACGACGCCGACCGACTTGCGCTTCTCGGCAACCGGCTCGCCCATCCACACGAGGAAGGAGACCAGGTCGGCGACGGTCTTGTCGTACTCCTGCGTCGACAGCTTGCCAGGCTTCGCGAGTTCCAGCTCGATCGACTTGACGCCGTCGTGCTCGCTGACCTTCGCGATCTGCTCGCCCTGCAGTTCCCACAGCACGTGCGGCATGCCGACGTTTTCGAAGACCTTGTTGTTCCAGCCCGTCGGGCGGTTCGGGTCGCGATAGAACTGGCGCAGGTAGGTGTACAGCCAGTCGGCACCGCTGCCGAACTCCGACGCGCGCTGGCGCGCGATCAGGGTCAGGTCGGGCGGGGTCGCGCCGAACCAGGCCTTCTGCTCCTTCGTGCTGGCCGAGATCTTCATCAGATCGCCGATACGCTCGCCCGTGAACATCAGGTTGTCGCGAATCTCCTGCTCGGTCAGGCCGATCTGCGTCAGCGTGTTGTAGCGGACGAAGCTCGCGCTGTGGCAGTTCATGCAGTAGTTGACGAAGGTCTTGGCGCCGGCCTGCAACGAGGCTTGGTCCGTGCTCACCGGGGCCTTGTCCAGATGCAGCGCGGCACCGGCGGCCAGCGCCAGCGTCGGCGCAAACAGCGCAGCAGCGGCCAGGCGCTTCAGGGTCTTGATTACGCTAATAGTCATTTGAAAGTCACCCTATCCGGTTCGGGTTTGCACTTGTCGAGTTTGCTGTACCACGGCATCGCCAGGAAGAAGGCGAAATAGATCACCGAGCAGATCTGCGCCACCAAGGTACGACCCGGGGTCGGCGGCAGAACGCCGAGGTAGCCGAGGATGAAGAAGGAGACGACGAAGACCGCGAGCACGCCCTTGAACAGGCCACCCTTGTAGCGGATCGACTTCACCGGGCTGCGGTCCAGCCACGGCAGGAAGGCGATGATGACCACGGCTGCGCCCATCGCGACCACGCCCCAGAACTTCGCGTCGATGCCGAACAGCGGATAGGTCACCGCACGCAGGACCGAGTAGAAGGGCGTGAAGTACCACACCGGAGCAATGTGCGGCGGGGTCTTCAGCGGATCGGCCGGGATGAAGTTGTTGTACTCGAGGAAGTAGCCGCCGCCTTCGGGCGCGAAGAACACGATCGCCGTGAAGAAGATCAGGAAGCCGACCACGCCGACGATGTCCTTCACCGTGTAGTACGGGTGGAAGGGAATACCGTCGAGCGGAATGCCGTTCGCGTCCTTCTTCTTCTTGATCTCGACGCCGTCGGGGTTGTTCGAGCCGACTTCGTGCAGCGCGACGATGTGCGCGAGCACCAGGCCGATCAGCACCAGCGGCACGGCGATGACGTGGAAGGAGAAGAAGCGGTTCAGCGTGGCGTCAGACACGACGAAGTCGCCGCGAATCACCAGCGACAGGTCGGGGCCGATCACCGGGATCGCGGAGAACAGGTTGACGATGACCTGCGCGCCCCAGAAGGACATCTGCCCCCACGGCAGCAGGTAGCCCATGAAGGCCTCGGCCATCAGCGCGAGGAAGATCAGGGTACCGAAGATCCAGATCAGCTCGCGCGGTTTGCGGTAGGAACCGTAGAGCAGCCCGCGGAACATGTGCAGGTACACGACGACGAAGAAGGCCGAGGCGCCGGTCGAGTGCAGGTAGCGGATCAGCCAGCCGCCCGGGACTTCGCGCATGATGTACTCGACGCTGGCGAACGCAACCGGGATGCCGGAGGTGTTGAGCGAGGCGTCGGGCTTGTAGTGCATGACCAGGAAGATGCCGGTCAGGATCTGGATCACCAGCACGAGCAGCGCCAGCGAGCCGAAGAAGTACCAGAAGTTGAAGTTCTTCGGCGCGTAGTACTCGGACAGGTGCTCCTTCCAGGTCGATGTCAGCGGAAACCGCTCGTCGACCCAGTTGAGCAGTTGTTGGGATTTCGTAGTCATCGCTTAGGCCTTTGAGTCGTCACCGATGAGGATCGTGGTATCGGAAAGGTACTTGTGCGGCGGCACCTCGAGGTTGTCAGGCGCCGGCATGCTCTTGTACACGCGGCCGGACAGGTCGAACTTCGAACCGTGACAGGGGCACAGGAAGCCGCCATGCCAGTCGTCGCCCACGCCGCTTTCGGCACCGACCTTGAACTTGTCGCTCGGCGAGCAACCGAGGTGGGTGCAGATGCCGACGGCGATGAGGTACTCGGGCTTGATCGAACGATGCTTGTTCTTGGCGTACTCGGGCTGCATCTCCTTGCCGGATTCCGGGTCGCTGACCGCGGCATCGGTCTTTTCGAGCGACGACAGCATTTCCGGGGTCCGGCGCAGGATCCACACGGGCTTGCCACGCCACTCCACCGTCATCATCTCGCCCGGTGCCAGCTTGCCGATGTCCGCCTCGACCGGCGCACCTGCAGCCTTGGCACGCTCGGACGGCGTCAGGCTGGCAACGAACGGCACAGCCGTCGCAACCGCAGCCACGCCACCGGCGGCCGACGTCGCGACAAGCAGTTGCCGGCGGCCACTGTCCATCTTCTGATCCACGCTCATGACCTCATCCCTGAAAAGAAACCCGTTTCCGGATACAAAAAAACTGCGGAATTTTAGCAAAAAGCCTGATACATAAAAAGAGGGCATGCCGAAGCCATGCCAATGGCATCAGCCTCGAGCACACGCCTGCTCGGCCGGGCGGAATGGGCGAAAGGCGGATGCTGCAACGCAGCTTCCGCAGTGCAACAGTGCCCCTGACTACAGCGCGCGCCGCTCGACCAGGGCCTGCGCGATCGTGCCCGTATCGGTGTGCTCGAGCTCGCCGCCGACAGGCACGCCGCGCGACAAGCGGCTGACCCTGACGCCGCGGGCGGCAAGCAGTTCGGCGATGACGTGGGCGGTGGCTTCGCCTTCGTTGGTGAAATTGGTTGCGAGGATGACTTCCTTCACTGCACCGTCCGAGGCGCGTGCGAGGAGCTTGTCGAGCCGCAGTTCGCGCGGGCCGATGCCGTCGAGCGGCGACAGGCGCCCCATGAGGACGTAGTAAAGGCCGTTGTAGAGCTGGGTCTGCTCCATCATCGCGAGGTCTGCCGGCATCTCGACGACGCACAGCAGCGAGTGGTCGCGCTGCGGATTCGCGCAGCGCTGGCAGACGTCGGTCTCGCAGAACGTGTTGCAGCGCTCGCAATGACGCAGCACTTCGAGCGCGTGCGCGAGCGCCCGCGCGAGCCGGCCGGCGCCGCGCTGGTCGCGCTGCAGCAGGTGGTAGGCCATGCGCTGCGCCGACTTCGGGCCGACGCTGGGCAGCGCGCGCAGGGCTTCGATCAGTTCGTCGAGACTCGAGGGTGAGCTCATCAGAACGGGAGCTTCATCCCGGGCGGCAGATTGAGGCCGGACGTGAAGCCCGCCATCTTCTCCTGCGTGGTCGCCTCGGCGCGGCGCACCGCGTCGTTCATCGCGGCGGCGACGAGATCCTCCAGCATTTCCTTGTCGTCCATGACCGAGGGGTCGATCGTGACGCGACGAACGTCATGCTTGCAGGTCATGAGGATCTTCACCATGCCGGCCCCGGCCTGACCCTCGACTTCGACGAGGGCGAGCTGGTCCTGCATCTTCTTCATGTTTTCCTGCATCTGCTGGGCCTGTTTCATCAGGCCGGCGATTCCGCCTTTCATCATGGTGCGATTCTCCGCAATTGGGGATTCAAAGAGGTTTCACCGACGCTTCCACGAGGGTTGCGTCGAATCGTTCGATCAGTTCGCGCACGAAAGGATCGCTTTCCAGGGCCGCGACCGCCTCGGCATGGCGCACGCGGCGATCGGCCTCGTCGCGCTGCGCGGGTGTCTCGCCCTCGATCGCGCCGACGGCGGCACGCAGCTTGAGCGGCGCCCCGTAAAGGGATGCGAGCTGATCCTGGATGCGCTCGACCACTCCCGGGTTCATGTCGAGGAGATGGCGGTGGGCGTTCGACAGCCGCAGCTCGATCACGCCGTCGGCGAAGCCGAGCCACTCGCAGTGCTGGGCGAACTCGCGCACGAGGCCGCCGAGACCGAGGCGGCGGATGAGGCCGTGCCAGTTGCCCGCGGCGAAGTCCGCCGCTGCGTCGTCATCGCCGCCGGGCGCAGGCGCAACCGCCGCAATCGGAGGAGCCGGCGACGCAAGAGGCGCCTCGGGGGCGGGAGCAGCCGGCGCTGCCTGCTCGGGCAGCACCACCGGCGCAGGGCGCACGGCGGCTGGGGGCTGCGCATCCTCGCGCGGCGATTCGGACCGGACGGTGGCCGGTTCTGAGCTCTGTCCGACGAAGGCTTCCGGCGGGAGATCCTCCCACGGCGGCACCGAGTTGGCAGGCTCCGGACGGGTTTCGGCCGGGGCGCTTGCCGGGGCCGGCGCGGTGCGTTGTACGCGCTCGGCAGCCGGAACCGGGGCCGGCGGCGTGGGCGTAGACACTGCCGACGGTGCGGGGGTGAGGGGCGCGGCCGGGGCCGCGGCAGCCGCCTGGACGGGCGGCGCGCCAGCGTTCGCAGGGGCGGGGCGCGGCATTGCTGCGGGCCGCGGGGCCGCTGGCGGCAGGCTGCGGGCGACGCCCCCTCCTCCGCCTTCGGCCGCTGGGCTGCCGAGGGCTGGCGGCTGGTCGGGGCGGAACGCGTGCAGACGCAGCAGCGTCATCGTGAAGCCGGCGTAGTCGTCGGGCGCGAGCGGCAGCTCGTCGCGGCCGTGGATCGCGATCTGGTACGCGAGCTGCAGGAATTCGGCGTCGAAGGCCTCGGTATGGGGCAGCACGCGCTGGCGCTCGGCCTCGTCGGCGATCGCGGCGGGCGCGAACTGCGCAAGGGCGACCCGATGCAGCAGGGATGCGAGAGCCTGCAGCGCGGCGTCGAACGACAGGCTGCGTGCCTCCATGCGGTCGGCGACGCCGAGCAGCGCCGTGACGTCGCCAGCGGCGAGCGCGTCGAGCACGGCGTACAGGTGGTCGTCGCCGACCGTGCCGAGCATGTGGGTGACCTGTTCTTCCTCGACCTTGCCCGAGCCGTGCGCGATCGCCTGGTCGAGCAGCGACAGGGCGTCGCGCATCGAGCCGTTGGCGGCCTTGGCGAGGTGGCGCAGCGCCGGCACCTCGAAGGGGATGACCTCGGCCTCGAGGATGCGCGACAGATGCTCGATGATGTGGCCCTGCGGCATCTGCTTGAGATTGAACTGCAGGCAACGCGACAGCACGGTGACCGGGATCTTCTGCGGGTCGGTGGTCGCGAGGATGAATTTCACATGCTCGGGCGGCTCTTCGAGGGTCTTCAGCATCGCGTTGAACGCATGCCCGGTGAGCATGTGCACTTCGTCGATCATGTAGACCTTGTAGCGGCCCTGCACCGGCGCGTATACGGCCTGGTCGAGCAGCGCGGCCATGTCCTCGACGCCGCGGTTCGACGCCGCGTCCATCTCGACGTAGTCGGGGAAGCGGTCGGCGTCGATCGCCTGGCAGGCGGCGCACTGGTTGCAGGGCTCGGCCGTGACGCCGGTCTCGCAGTTCAGCGCCTTGGCGAGGATGCGCGAGATCGTCGTCTTGCCGACGCCGCGCGTGCCGGTGAACAGCCAGGCGTGATGCAGCCGGCCGGTCGCGAGCGCATGGCTGAGCGCGCGGACGACATGTTCCTGGCCGACCAGCGTCGCAAAGGATTTGGGCCGCCACTTGCGTGCGAGAACTTGATAGCTCATGGCGCCGGATTCTAGCAGAGCGCCGGCGACGAACCCGGAGCGATTCGCTGAACGTGCTTCGACGTCAGGGCTGCCCGAGCTGCAGGTAGTAGCGCACGTCGCCGACTTCGGGCGAGTAGCTCGCGCCGACGTAGATCGGACCGATGGCGGTATCGGCGCCGAGGAAGAGCGAGTAGGCGCGATGCCGGCCGGGATCGGGCGTGAGCGAGGTGCCGTAGTTGCGCAGTTCGGCCCATTCGGCGGTCGCGCCGGCGTACACGCCGCGGCCGAGCGTGTCGGGCAGGCGCGTGATCTGGCGGTAGTAGGCGGCGCTCACGAGCGCCACCTGGTCGGCGGCGAGTTCGCCGTAGCGGTAGCCGGACAGGCGGAAGGGGCCGCCCAGCAGGGTGCGGCCGACTTCGGGCAGGTCGCGGTCGGGGCTACCGGCGAGCAGCGCGCGCATGCGCCACACGTTGGGGCCGAAGGAGGTCGCGGCGTCGCCGTCGAGCTCGGTGAAGAAGTAGCGCTGGTCGGCGCCGAAGGTCGGCGAGTGCAGCTCCGCGCGCAGCCGGGCGGCGTAGCCGCGGCGCGGGAAGAAGGGACTGTCGAGGCGGTCGATGGTGGCGGTGCCATGCACCCAGCCGTCCTCGATGAGGCGTTCGGGGTAGAGCTCCGGACCGGCGGTGACTTCCGAACTACGTCGCCCGCGCCGCCAGCCGGCACGCAGTTCGCCCCACATGCCGACTTCGTAGCCGGCATCGAGGCCGATCAGACCGCCCTTCTCCTTGTTCTCTGACAGCTTGCGCCCATCGACGAAGACCGGCAGCACGCGGTTGAAGAGCTCGACGGACGGCGCGACGAACCAGCCGCTGTCGAGGTCGAGCGGCTGGAACAGCTCGCTGCGGATGCGGTTCGTCGTGCCGAGCTGCAGGTCGGTGTCCCAGCGCCCGCCGCGGGTGTTGAGCCAGCGGCGCGAGAAGCCGGCGTAGAGGCCGACCTGGGAGCCGCCTTCGAAGTCGGCCGCGAGGCCACCGCCGAAGCGCAGCAGGTTGGGCCCCGACGCCTTTTCGTCGGCATCGAGCTGCACCGTGGCGCGCGGCCCGTCGTGCAATACGCTGTAGCGCAGGCGGTCGAAGTCGCCGCGCTCGTAGATGCGGGCGATGTCCCGCTCGAGCTTCTGGGGGTCGAGCGCTTCGCCGGTCTTCTGCGTGAGCGTGGCGCCGAAGAGGCGTTCGGGCACGAACTTGAGGCCTTCGACCTTGATGTCGGCGACGACGGGGGCGCGCTTGTGCCAGCGGAACTGGCGCAGCGTCTGCCACTTCGCGTAGCTGTCCTCGTCGACGCTGAAGCGCGCGAGCGAGGCGGACTGGCGCAGCGCGGCCTCGGTGCCGTAGGGAATGGTCTCGAGCACGCGTTCGAAGTCGCGCGAGGTGATGCCGGGCAACTCGACCTGGATCAGGGCGTCGTCCGGGCCCAGGCGCGCGAGCTGCTGGCGCACGTTCTGTTCGAGGGCGAGGTTGATCGCCTGCAGCGCGATGTCGGTCGCGGAACGCAGGCGCTCGCGCGCATGCGGCGGCGTGCCGAGGTTCACCGCGATGACGCGCCCGCCGCACAGCTCGCGGCCGATGTCGACCGGGAGGTTCATGACGAGGCCGCCGTCGACGAGCAGGCGCTGGTCATTCTCGATCGGCAGGAACACGCCGGGCACGGCCATGCTCGCGCGCATCGCGCGCCACAGCGGGCCCTTGTCGAGCAGCACGAGTTCGCCGGTCTCGAGGTCGGTGGCGACGGCGCGGTACGGCAGCGCGAGGCTGTCGAAGGTGTCGAGCACTTCGGCGTCGCCGGCGAGCCGCGTGAGGAAGCGGTCCATCGCCTGGCCCGAGATCGCACTCTGCGGCAGCAGCAGCGCGCCGTCACCGTAGCCCAGCGTGATCGCGGAACGGTTGCGCGCGGCGTCCTGCTTGTCGCGGAAGGGCTGGTCCTCGCGCGGCACGCTGCTGGAGAACATGTTCACCCAGTCGACGGCGTGGATCTCGCGCACCATGTCGCCCAGCTCCATCCCCGCCGCGTAGGCGCCGCCGACGATTGCGCCCATCGAGGTGCCGACGATGCAGTCGACGGGGATGCGCATGTCCTCGAGCACCTTCAGCACGCCGACGTGGGCGATGCCGCGCGCGCCGCCGCCCGACAGCACGAGGGCGACGCCCTGTGGCGGCGGCCCGGATGTTTCGGCGCCCACGGGCACGGCGGCGAGGCCGGCCAGGCACAGCAGGGAAAGGACGAAGGGACGCAGGTTCAAGCGCGTGCTCGGTAAGTGCTCAGTGAGGGGACGAACCGAAGATAGCGCAAGAGCGCGGGACGTGCGTAACGGAAGTCGCGCAAGGAGGCACAAAATGAAACGGGCGCCCCGTTTCCGGAGCGCCCGTTCGCGAATCAGGGTGGCGAGCCCGACCCCCGGCACTTGCAGGGGACGGCTGTGGCTGCTGCCTTCCGGCCCTGACCAGGTTCACCGCGCTGCAATGCGGGGAGACCCGCCACGGGGCGCATTGTAGCAGCTATTGCTGCTACTGCACCTTCCCCACGGTGCAATGCGCGTTAGATCAGCCCTTGAGCTCGGGGAAGTCTTCCTCGAAGAACTCCAGCGCGCCGCGCACGGAGCCGTCCTTGCCCTCCTCGCTCTTGCGCAGCTCGACGCGGCGGATCTTGCCGGAGATGGTCTTCGGCAGGTCCGAGAATTCGAGGCGGCGGATGCGCTTGTACGGGGCGAGCTTGTCGCGCGTGAAGGCGAAGATGTCCTTCGCGAGTTCCTTCGACGGCTCGAAGCCGGCGGCGAGGATCACATAGGCCTTGGGCACGGCCAGACGCACCGGATCGGGACTCGGGACGACGGCGGCTTCGGCGACCGCGGGATGCTCGATCAGCACCGATTCGAGCTCGAACGGGCTGATGCGGTAGTCGGACGCCTTGAACACGTCGTCGGCGCGGCCGACGTAGGTGATGTAGCCTTCCTCGTCGATGTTCGCGACGTCGCCGGTGCGGTAGTGGCCGTCACGCATGGCTTCGGCGGTCTTGGCTTCGTCGCCGGCGTAGCCGAGCATCAGGCCCATCGGGCGTTTGGCGAGCACCAGGCTGATCTCGCCTTCATCGGTGGGCTTGCTGTCGGCGTCGAGCAGCGCGATGGTGTAGCCGGGCAGCGGGCGCCCCATCGAGCCAGGCTTGAGCTTCTGGCCGGGCGTGTTGCCGATCTGCGCGGTGGTTTCGGTCTGGCCGAAACCGTCGCGGATCGTGATGCCCCAGGCCTTCTTCACCTGGTCGATGACTTCGGGGTTGAGCGGCTCGCCGGCGCCGATGAGTTCGCGCAGCTGGGTCTTCACCGAGGCGAGATCCTGCTGGATCAGCATGCGCCACACGGTCGGGGGCGCGCACATCGTGGTGATCTCGAACTTCACCAGCACATCGAGCAGCGCCTTGGCGTTGAAGCGGTTGTAGTTGTACAGGAACACGCAGGCACCGGCGTTCCACGGCGCGAAGAAACAGCTCCAGGCGTGCTTGGCCCAGCCCGGCGAGCTGATGTTCATGTGGCGGTCGTTGGGCTGCAGGCCGATCCAGTACATCGTCGACAGGTGGCCGACCGGGTAGGACTGGTGGCTGTGCTGGACGAGCTTGGGCTTGGAGGTGGTGCCGGAGGTGAAGTACAGCAGCAGCGGGTCGGTGACCAGGGTGACGCCCGACGGGGTGAACTCGGGCGATGCGGCGTAGGCGTCCTCGAAGGACAGCCAGCCGGCGGTCGCGCCGCCGACGCTGACGCGCGTGTAGGCGCCGGCGAGGTCGACGAACTTGTCGGTGTGGGCCTTGCCGATGACGACGTGCTTGACCTGGCCGCGCTCGAGGCGATCGAGCAGGTCGTCCGGGGTCAGCAGCGTGGTCGCGGGGATGACGACGGCGCCGAGCTTGATCGCGGCAAGCATGGTTTCCCACAGCGGCACTTCGTTGCCGAGCATGATCAGGATGCGGTCGCCGCGGGCGACGCCCTGCTCGCGCAGCCAGTTGGCGACGCGGTTCGAGCGCGCCGACATCTCGGCGAAGGAGAGCTTCGCTTCGCGGCCGTCTTCCTCGACGATCCACAGCGCGGGCTTCTCGTTGCCCTTGGCCATCGTGTCGAAGTAGTCGAGCGCCCAGTTGAATTCGGTGAGCTGCGGCCACTGGAAGCCGGCGTACGCGGTGGCGTAGTCGGTGCGGTTGGCCAGCAGGAAGTCGCGTGCTTTCAGAAACTCGGCAACTGCAGTCATTTCCTCTCCTTTCCCAGAAGCGGCGCGGTGGATGTACCTCCGCCACGCCCGATGTACGCCCGCTTGCAGCAGGCCCCGACGGTGCAGCCGGGGTATTGTGCCGCAGGCGACTTTGATTGAGTTTCGACGCCCTGTCGGACGCCGGGCGGTATTTTGACGTTGACGTCAACGTCACGCAACCATGCTGCACTGCGGCACTGCCCAAATTGGCCATCACTCCTCGAACCGGCCGAACAGCCTGCCTGCAGCACCGCTGCCCGACGGCCCGTACGAGCGGGCGCCGACAAGGGCTGATCGCGTCCCGGCATTGTGTGTAACAACAATTGTCCGGGGTGGAGGCGAAGGGTAGACTGCGCCGCTTTTTCGCTTGGGGAACAAGATGTTGGAACGCTTCTTCCAGCTCTCCGCGCATGGCACCGACGTCAGGACGGAGTTGCTGGCCGGCCTGACGACCTTCCTCACGATGGCCTACATCATCTTCGTGAATCCGGAGATCCTGGCCGCGGCGGGAATGCCCAGGGAATCGGTCTTCGTCGCGACCTGCATCGCCGCCGCGCTGGGCTCGGCGATCATGGGCCTGTATGCGAACTATCCGATCGCGCTGGCGCCGGGCATGGGGCTCAACGCCTACTTCGCGTTCGCGGTCGTCAAGGGCATGGGCTTCACGTGGCAGGCGGCGCTCGGCGCAGTGTTCATCTCCGGGTGTCTGTTCGTCATCGTGAGCCTGTTCCGGCTGCGCGAGGCGATCGTGAATTCGATTCCGCGCTCGATGAAGTTCGCGATCTCGGCGGGCGTCGGACTGTTCCTCGCGATCATCGGCCTCAAGAACGCGGGCATCATCGCCGGCCATCCGGCCACGCTGCTGACGCTGGGCGACCTGCATCAGCCGGGGCCGCTGCTGGCGGTGCTGGGCTTCGTCCTGATCGTCGCGCTGGAGCAGCGGCGCATCCACGGCGGCATCATCATCGGCATCCTCGCGATCACGGTGATCGCGATCGCGCTGGGCCTCACGCCGTTCAACGGCATCGTCGCGGCGCCGCCGTCGATCGCGCCGACCTTCCTGCAGATGGACATCGCCGGGGCGCTCAACGCGGGTCTGCTGACGGTGATCCTGACCTTCTTCCTCGTTGAGTTGTTCGACGCCTCGGGCACGCTGATCGGCGTCGCCCACCGCGCGGGGCTGCTCGACGCCGACGGCAAGCTGCCGCGCCTGAGGAACGCGCTGCTCGCGGACTCGACGGCGATCGTGGCCGGCGCTGCGCTGGGCACCTCGTCGACGACGGCCTACATCGAGTCGGCGGCGGGCACTTCGGTCGGCGGACGCACGGGGCTCACGGCCGTCACCGTCGCGGTGCTGTTCCTTGCCGCGCTGGTGCTCGCGCCGCTCGCCGGCACCGTGCCGGCCTTCGCGACCGCGCCGGCGCTGTGCTACGTCGCGGTGCTGATGATCCGCGGTCTGGCCGAGATCGACTGGGACGACCTCACCGAGGCGACGCCCGCCGTGGTCACCGCGATCACGATGCCCTTCACGTTCTCGATCGCGCACGGCATCGCCTTCGGTTTCGTGTCCTATGCTGCACTCAAGGTCCTCGCGGGCCGCAGCCGGGATCTTTCGCCGATGGTGGTCGGCATCGCCATCGTGTTCGTCCTCAAGTTCGCCTTCCTGTGATGACCCTACAGCTCGACACCACCTTCCTGAAGAACGCGATCCGCACCGTGCCGGACTGGCCGCAGCCGGGGGTGATGTTCCGCGACATCACGCCCTTGCTGCAGGACCCGAAGGCCTTCCGATTGCTGGTCGATGTGTTCGTGCTGCGCTATATGGACCGCGCGATCGATGTCGTTGCGGGGATCGATGCGCGCGGCTTCATCCTCGGCAGCGTGGTCGCGCACCAGCTCAACGTGGGCTTCGTGCCCGTGCGCAAGAAAGGGAAGCTGCCCTTCACGACGATCGCCGAGGACTACGAGCTCGAATACGGCAACGCCACCGTCGAGATGCACACGGACGCCGCGCGCAAGGGCGACCGCGTGCTGCTGATCGA
Organism: Azoarcus sp. CIB; assembly: GCF_001190925.1. NCBI lineage: Bacteria > Pseudomonadati > Pseudomonadota > Betaproteobacteria > Rhodocyclales > Zoogloeaceae > Azoarcus > Azoarcus sp. CIB. Next base: position 840,810 of record NZ_CP011072.1, on the reverse strand, counting down.
CGACCTGATCGCGACCGGCGGCACGATGATGGCGGCCTCGCGCCTGCTCGCGCGCCTCGGAGCCGAGGTCGTCGAGGCCGCGGCGATCGTCGATCTGCCCGAACTCGGTGGCTCGAAGCTGCTGCGCGAGGCCGGGCTCGAAATCTTTACCGTTTGCGATTTTTCCGGACACTGAAACTCATGAGCGTCGATCTCAACGAAATCAAACAGGCGATGGCCGAGGCGGATTGCCTGGCTTCGCCCGCCGAAGTTAGCGCCGCGCTCGATCGCATGGCCGCCGCGATCACCGCACGGCTCACCGACAGCAACCCGGTGTGCTACTGCGTGATGAACGGCGGACTGGTGATCGCCGGGCGCCTGCTGTCGCGGCTCAACTTCCCGCTGGAGGTCGCCTATCTGCATGCGACGCGCTACGGCCACGCGCTGAACGGGCGGACGATGCTCGACTGGCGCGTGCGCCCGACGCAGGACCTGAAGGGCCGCACGGTGCTGGTCATCGACGACATCCTCGACGAGGGCCACACGCTGGATGCGATCGTCGCGCACTGCTGCGAGGAGGGCGCGGCCGAGGTGCTCACCGCAGTGCTCGTCGACAAGCAGCACGAGCGCAAGGCAAGGCCGGGGATGAAGCCGGATTTTTACGGCCTGGACATCGCCGACCGCTTCCTCTTCGGCTGCGGCATGGACTACAAGGGCTACTGGCGCAACGCGGCCGGGATCTATGCGCTGAAGGGCGCCTGAGGGGTGCCCGGGGCCTACGCGCCCCGGGACTTCTTCCGCAACATGTAGAACAGGTTGGGCTCGCTGACGATGTAGATGTTGCCGGCCGTGTCCATCGCGACGCCTTCGGGCGAGGGCGCGTCGTGCGCGAGACCCGAGCGCCTGCCCGCAAGCGGCCGCGAGCTGACGAAGCGGCCGTCGGCGTCGAGCTCGACGAGCTCCTTCGACTCCTCGCTCAGCAGCACGAGGTGCCCCGTCTTCGGGTCGAAGCAGACGTCGGCGAGGTCACCTGTCGACACGTCCCGGTCGATCCAGTCGGTGTGATCTTGCAGGGCCAGTTGCAGCGGGCCTCCGAGCGAGGCGGCGACGCCGTCCACCTCGAAGAGCTGGCGGGGGTCGCGCTCCTTGGTAATGAAGACGCGGTCGCCGGCCGCGTCGTAGGCGAGCCCCTCGAAGCCCTTGTTGCCACGATGCATGTTCAGGCCGAGGGTGAGGAAGGGCGATCCTTTCGCGGCTATCGCCCCCGATTGTGCCGGGATGTCGACGAAGTCGAGGCGCTGCAGGGTTTCGTTGGTGATCGCGACGCGCCCGTTGCCCATGTAGGCGATGCCTTCGGGATCGTCGAAGCCTTCCAGGCGGTAGCGGTCGAGCACTTCGCCATTGCGGCTCAGCGCGACGACCTCGGCCGGTCCGTCGTTGCCGATCGCGAGCAGGCGGTCGCGATCGAAGTCGTAGGTGATACCGGACAGCTCTTTCGCACCGGGGATCGGTTTCGCGTCGATGACGACTTCGTAGTCCTGCAGCGAGATCGCCGGAGTGGCCGCGTGCTGCCCGACCGCGGCATGCGAGCTGATCTTCTGTCCCCAGTGCAGCTTGTGGTTCGCAACGCCTACGACCGCAAGCGCCGTGATCAGCGCGAGGCCATACAGGCGCCTGCGGGTGTAACGTGCAGCACGGGCGGTTCCGGGCATCCTGGTCTCCTGGTCCTTGTTGTTCTGATTCAGAGCGGCGACTGCCATTCGAAGCGGAATTCGCGCAGGTCGACGTCGCTGCGGCACTGACCGTTGTCTGCGTCGGCACCGACGACGTACCACTCCGCGCGCGAGGTGCCGCCGACCCTGCGTGCCTTGTCCGGAGCGAAGCAGCGTGCGAGTTCGCGCGCCGGCACCAGCGCATGGGCGTCCGGGTGGGTACTCAGCCAGCGGGCGGCCTCGTCGATGCCAGCCCCCGACTGGAAGCCGAAATGCACGATGGGCTGGCGCGCGAAGAGCCAGTGTCCCTCGCGCCACTCGATGAGGAGGAGGTCCCCGCCGCCGGTCAGCTCCGCCGCCGTCCGCATCACCTCCTGGTGCGGGTTCGGACCTTCCTTGAGCGGCTCGACGAAGCCGGCGACGAACCACGCGACGAACCAGCTCGCGGCGATCCAGCGGAAAATGCGCAGCGCGCGCGGACGGCCACCGAACCAGCGTCGCAGCAGCCACGGCACGAGCGGCGCGACCGTCAGCACCATGCCGAACAGGGCGGGGAAGATGTACAGCTTGCGCTTGCCGGTGCTCAGGGAGAAGAACAACACGATCAGCAGCGCCCAGCCGAGCAGCACGAGCACGCGGCCGTCGCGCCGGGCGAGCTGCCGCCGCCACGCCGGCACCAGCCACGGCAGCGCGAGGACGAGCGGCAGCCAGACTTCCGGGATCACGTTCGCGACGAAATACCACGCCGGCTCGCGATGCATCCACGCATTCGTGTAGCGCTCCGCGGTCTGCCGCAGCGTCACGTCGCGCACGTAGGCGAGGCTTTCCGCATCGCCCTGCAGCAGCACCGTGGCCGCGAGCGGCACCGCCCACACGGCGACCGCCGCGAGCATCGCGGCCAGGCCCAGCGCCCAGCGCCACGGTTCGCGCGGCACGGGACTCACGCCGTGCCAGTCCTTGCGCACGGCCCACGCATAGGGCAGCAGCATGAACAGCGGCAGGAAGCCGATGACCTTGGTGATGACGCCGAAGCCCATCGCGGCGCAGGCGACGTAGAACCAGCCCCAGGCCGGCCCGGCCATCAGGTGGCGCACGAGGCCGTACATGCCGAGCGCGATCCACAGGCACAGCAGCCCGTCGAGCTGGCCCGCGCGCAGCACGTTGTAGGTCTGGAAGCAGGCGAGGAAGAGCAGCGCGGCGATGACGCCGGTGCGACGGTTCCACAGGCGCCGTCCGAGGTCGTACAGGCAGCCGGTGGCCACCGCACCGGCGATCAGGGCCGGCAGGAACAGGGCGACTCGCGGCGAGCCGGTGACGCGGACGAGGAACGCGACGACCCACATGAAGAGCGGCGGCTTGTCCGGGTAGATCTGCCCGGCCCGGTGCGGAATGATCCACGAGCCGTTCTGCAGCATCTCCAGTGCGACGCCGAGGAAGCGCTCCTCATCGACGTTGGACGGTTCGCGCAGGCCGATGCCGGCGCCAATGAGCAGCAGCGCCAGCAGCATGAGCGCGATGAACTCGAAGCGCGGATGATCGAAGGCGAAGTCCCGGCGCAACCGGATAAAGGGCGGCCGTAGGACCGAAACACTGGTGTCGTCGCGCATGCCTCACTCGAACTCGGTCGCGGTCGTCGATGTGCATGGGGTCATGCAGGAGCAGACCTGCGGACCCTGCGTGTCGATCGACCATGAACATCGGGGTCGCCTCGGGACGGCACCGGTCCGACCACAGGCAAAGCGTGACTCTAGCGAGCGGGATATCAAGAAATCGTGAAATCCGCGTCATGCGGGCATCCGCGCCGCGGGGGGGCAGGATGCAGGGGCCGGGGCTGCGCCCTTTATAGCGCCGGTCCGACGAAGCGGGACACCTCGCATCGTCGGACCGGGAACAAGGCGCCCCGCTCAGGCGGCGCTGCGCCCGGCGGCGACCATGCGCTTGATCTCCGGGACGCAGGAGCCGCAGCTGGTGCCGCACTTGAGCTTCGCCTGCAGGCCGTCGAAGCCCGCGCCTCCACCGATCGCCGCGGCGATGTCGCTCTCCGACACGTTGAGACAGTTGCACACGATGCGTCCGCGGCTCTTCGCGGCGGCCGGCGGGCTCGCGAGCGGCGCGAGGATCCAGCGCCGCAGCTCCGCGGTCGGCTGGCGCTCGACCAGCACGTCGCGCAGCCAGCCGGCGGCGGCGGTCTCTCCGGTCAGCCGCAGGCCGACCAGCAGGCCGTCCTCGATGCGCGCGCGCTTGGTGATGCCGCGGCGCGCGTCGCTGTACGTCAGGCAGTGGTCGTCGTCGAGGCCCAGCAGCGCATCCAGCTCGGCTAGCCACGCCGAGGGGATCGGCTGGTCGTGGGCGATGCGCAGCACCACCGCCGGATGGTCGCGACCGGCGAGCGCGAGCGACGCGTAGGCGAAGCGTTCGAGCCAGGGCGCGAGCAGCGCGGCACGTTCGAGCGTGATGCCCGCGGGATCGCCACTGTCACCCTGGCCCTCGGTGGGCTCGCCCCGCTTTGTGTCACCCTCGCCACGCATGATCAGCGCTTGGTAGGGCAGATCGGCCTTCTCGATCTGCACGGTGGCGTGCTTGAGTTCCGGTTGCTTCGAGTACGGGTCGAACTCGCGCAGCGTCAGCACGTTGACGCCTGCCGAATTCAGCGCGTTGGCGCCCCAGTGCATCGCGATGAAGGCCTGACCGGAGCGGATCTCGCCGGACGCGGCGGCGCGCAGCACGATCTCGCCGCGGCGGCTCCTCACGCGCACCAGCTCGCCGTCCTGAATGCCGCGCAGGTGCATGTCGTCGGCGTTGAGCTCGATGCGCGCCTCGTCGACGTGGTTGTACAGGCGCGCGACCTTGCCGGTGCGGCTCATGCCGTGCCACTGGTCGCGCAGCCGCCCCGTGGTGAGGCGCAGCGGATAGCGCGCGTCGGCACGTTCGGCGGTGAGCTTCGCCGTCGGCACGACGAAGCGCGCACGGCCGTCGGCGGTCGGGAAGCGGCCATCGGCATAGAGCCGCGCGCGGCCTTCCGTCGCGCCTGCGGGGAAGGGCCACTGCTGCGGGCCTTGGGTGTCGAGCAACGCATACGACAGGCCGGTGATGTCCAGGTCGCGGCCACGCGTGCTTTCGGCGTGTTCGACGAAGATCGCCTCCGGCCCGGCATAGCCGAACAGGCGCTCGGCCTCGGGCTTGCCAATCAGCGGGCCCAGCTTGCGCGCGAAGTCACACACGATCGCCCAGTCGGCGCGCGTCTCGCCCGGCGCAGAAATCGCGCGATTCACGTGGGTAATGCGGCGCTCGGAGTTGGTCACCGTGCCTTCCTTCTCACCCCAGGTCGCGGCCGGCAGCAGCAGGTCGGCGAAGGGGGCGGTCTCGGTGTTGCCGTAGGCTTCCTGCAGCACGACGAACTCGCAGCGCGCCAGCGCCTCGCGCACACGTTCGAGCTCGGGCAGTGACTGTGCCGGGTTGGTACACGCAACCCACACCGCCTTGATGCGCCCCTCGTGCATCGCGTCGAACAATTCGACCGCGGTGAGGCCGGGCTTCTCCGGCACACTCTCGACGCCCCACAGGCGCGCGACTTCGGCGCGGTGTGCGGGGTTCGCGAGGTCGCGGTGCGCCGACAGCAGGTTCGCGAGCCCGCCGACCTCGCGCCCACCCATCGCGTTGGGTTGGCCGGTCATCGAGAACGGCCCGCAACCGGGTTTGCCGATCTTGCCGGTGGCGAGCGAGAGCGCAATCAGCGCCGCGCCGTTGTGCGTGCCGTGCGTGGACTGGTTGAGGCCCTGGCACCACAGCGACATCGCGCGCGGCGACTCGCCCCACCAGCGGGCGGCGGTGCGGATGTCGTCCGCCTTCACACCACATACCTCCGCCGCGACCGCCGGCGTGATCTCGCGCACATGCTCGCGCAGCGCGTCGAAGCCTTCGGTATGCTCGCGCACGAAGGCGTTGTCGATGAGCCCTTCCCACAGCAGCACGTTGAGCATCGCGTTGAACAGCCAGATGTCGGTGCCCGGCAGGATAGGCAGGTGCAGGTCGGCGGTCGCCGCAGTGTCGGTGCGGCGCGGATCGACGACGATGATCTTCATCTCGGGGCGCGCGGCCTTCGCGTCCTCGATGCGGCGAAACGCGATCGGGTGTGCGTAGGACGGGTTGCCGCCGGCGATCAGCAGACAGTCCGTTTCCGCGAAATCCTCGTAGGAACAGGGCGGCGCGTCGGCACCGAGCGTCTGTTTGTAGGCCGCGACCGCGCTCGACATGCACAGGCGCGAGTTCGTATCGACGTTATTCGAGCCGATCAGGCCCTTCATCAGCTTGTTGAAGACGTAGTAGTCCTCGGTCAGCAGCTGGCCGGAGATATAGAACGCGACCGCATCCGGGCCGTGCTCCTTGATCACGTCGGCGAAGCGCTGCGCCGCGGTGCCGAGCGCCTCGTCCCAGCCTACGCGGCGACGCGCCTCGCCCTTAGTGCCGCGCAGTTCGGGATAAAGCAGACGGGTTTCGTGCCGCGCGGTGAAATGCAGCGTCGCGCCCTTCGTGCACAGGCGGCCGAAGTTCGCCGGATGCTCGGGGTCGCCACGCACGCCGGTGATGCGCGCGCCGTCGTGTTCGATGAGGACGCCGCAGCCGACGCCACAATACGGACAGGTGGCCTTCGTTTCCATCTTGATCTCCGGGGTCGTCATGGTTTCGTTCTCAGTGCCGGCTCAGCAGGAATAGCAGGATCAGGTTCAGCAGCAACGACGCACCCGCGAGCAGCTTCAGCGCGAAGGCCGGGTTGCGTTCGGCCAGCGGCGCGCGCCGATGGGTCGCGAGCGGGCGATGCGCACCGCGCTCCAACGCCAGCAGGAATTCCTCGGCGGTCTCGAACCGCTCCTTCGGCTCACGCGCACACGCCTTCAGCAAGACGGTTTCGAGCCATTCCGGCGTATCGGGCCGGTAGCGCGTCGGATGTACGGTCTCGCCGAAACGCGGCCGCTGGAAGGGTTCGACCTCGCCATAGGGGTATTTGTGCGTCAGCAACTCGTACAGCGTGACGCCGCAGGCGTAGAGATCCGAGGATTCGTTCGCCTGCTGTCCGGCGAAGAGTTCCGGCGCCATGTAGGACGGCGTGCCGGGGTTGTTGATCTCGCGCAGATCCTCGCCGTCAGAGGCGGCGACACCGAGGTCGAGCAGGCGCAGCTCGCCCTTGCGATCGACGTGCACGTTGTCGGGCTTGATGTCGCGATGCACGATGCCCAGCCGGTGCAGCGCCGCGACCGCACGCAGCAACGCGCTGCCGATCGCGACCAGTTCGTGCGCCGCGTAGCGGTGGCCGCGCGCGAGGCTCGCCTTCAGCGTCTCGCCCTCGTGCCAGCTCATCAGGTAATACAGATGATCGCGCTGCGGATGCTCGCACACGCGCGGAAAACCGTGGCCCGGCACCCGGCGCGCGAGCCACTCCTCGCGCACCAGCGCCGCCATCGCCTCCTCGTCGCCCTCCTCCAGGCGCAGCGTCTTGAGCACCAGCGCGGCACCGTCCGCCACGCGCGTGACGCGGTACAGCAAGGTCACACGCGACTCGTGCAACAGCTCCTCGACACGCAGGCCGTCGAGCGTCTCGCCGACCTTCAGCCGCGGCGGCAGCGGCAGGCGGCGCCCGCTCGCGAGGCGGTCGCGCAGGTTGTCGGCGGGCACCGCGTCGACGTGGGCCACCAGCGCCGTGCAGTTGTCGGTCGCGCCACGACGCAGCGCTTCCAGCACGAGCGCGTCGGCGGCCCCCTGCGGGTCGTCCCCGCGCGCCAGCAGCTCGCCCATGCCATCGTCGCCCAGCGTGTTCCACACGCCGTCGCTCACGAGCAGGAAGCGGTCGCCGACCGCCAGCTCGCCGTCGTCGAAATCCACCAGCAGCTGCGCATCGAGCCCCACGGCGCGACGCAGCACGTTGTCGAGTTCGGGGTGTTCCCAGGTGTGGTCTTCGGTCAGGCGGCGCAACACGCCGTCGTGCCACAGGTAGGCGCGTGAGTCGCCGACATGCGCGACGTAGTAGCGCCGCCCGCGCAGCACCACCGCGGTGAGCGTCGTCGCCATGCCCGCGTAATCGCGCGACTTGGCCGACTGCGCGAGCAGCCAGCGGTTGATCGCGCCGACCACGGTATCGATCGATTTCTCGACGCTCCAGGTGTCGGGCGTCGCGTAGTAGTCCGCGAGCAGCCCGCGCACGGTGTATTCGGCCGCCTCGCGCCCGTTGGCGTGGCCGCCGACCCCGTCGGCGACGGCGAGCATCAGGCCCTTGGCTTCGAGTTCCGCGCCCTCGGGCGTCGCTGCGCCGACGAAGTCCTCGTTGCGCGGACGCAGGCCTTGTTGGGTGGCGTGACCGAGGCGGACGGAGAGCGGCACGGCCTTGCCCGGCCGGCGCGCGCCCGCGGGCGCCGGCAGCGGCGTCGCGGACGGAACATCCAGGGTAGTGGCCTTGTTCATGCTGGGGCTCTCCGTTCGGGCCTCGAATTTACGCCTCAGATGCGCGCCTCAGATGCGCGCCGAAGTCAGGTGCGCCGCGCCCCAGGTCGTGCGCCAGCGGGTCTTCACCGACGTGAGCCCGACCAGCGCAGCGAGTGCCAACCCGGCAAAGATCATGAAGCCCAGCTGATAGCTGCCGGTGACCTGCTTCGCGTAGCCGAGCGAGGACGCGAGGTAGAAGCCGCCGACGCCACCCGCCATGCCCACGAGGCCCGTCATCACGCCGATCTCCTTGCGGAAGCGCTGCGGCACGAGCTGGAACACCGCGCCGTTGCCCATGCCCAGCGCGAGCATCGCCAGCACGAACACGGCCAGCGCCATCCACGCCTCCGGCAGTCCGATACCGACGATCGCGAGGAAGATTGCCGCGAACACATACATCACCGACAGGCTCTTGATGCCGCCGACGCGGTCGGCGACGCGACCGCCGATCGGGCGTACCAGCGAGCCGGCGAACACGCAGGCCGCGGTGAAGTAACCGGCCATCTTCGCGTCGAGCCCATACTGGGTATTGAAGTAGATCGTCAGCGAGGACGCCAGCCCGACGAAGCCGCCGAAGGTCACCGAGTAGAAGAACATGAACCACCACGCGTCCTTGTCCTTCAGCACCTTGAAGTACTCGGCGAGCGGCTTGGCCGGCGGGCACTCGGGCGCATCCTTGGCGACGACCAGGTAGAACACGAACACCAGCGCGAGCGGGATCAGTGCGAGGCCGAACACGTTGGTCCAGCCGAAGGCCGCCGCCAGCCCCGGTGCGAACAGCGCGGCAAGCGCGGTGCCCGAGTTGCCGGCGCCGGCGATGCCCAGCGCGGTGCCTTGGTGCTCCGGCGGATACCAGCGCGACGCCAGCGGCAGAGCGACCGCGAAGGCGGCCCCGGCGAAGCCGAGGAACACGCCCAGGAGCAGCGTCTGCTCGTAGCTGTGGATGCCGAACTGCCACGCAACGAAGAGCGCGCAGATCACGATGACCTGGCCGATGGCACCAGCCATCTTGGGCTTCAGGTGGTCGACCAGCACGCCCATGAAGATGCGCAGGATCGCGCCGGCGAGCACCGGCACCGCCACCATCAGGCCCTTCTGCGCGTGGTCGAGCCCCAGGTCCGTGGCGATCTGCACGCCCAGCGGCCCGAGGATGACCCACACCATGAAGGCGAGGTCGAAGTACAGGAAGGAGGCCAGCAGCGTCGGGGGGTGTCCGGCCTTGAGGAAGGATTGCTTGTCCATTTACAACTCCAGAATGCGAATGCGGCGACCGTAGGGCGGAAAAGCGAAGCGCCTTCCGCCGAATGGCAGCTTCAGGCTCCTCCATGCGGCGGATAACGCCTTCGGCTCATCCGCCCTACGTTTCATCAAACCTTCAGCAGCACTCGGCCGCCCTCGACTTTCACTGCGAAGGACTTGGTGCAGCCGACGTCCGGGGCGACCGCCTCGCCGGACTCGAGCTGGATCTTCCAGCCGTGCAGCGGGCAGGTCACCTGGCGCCCATGCACGATGCCCTGCGACAGCGGTCCCTGCTTATGCGGGCACTTGTCGTGCACCGCGAAGACCTCGTCTTCGGCGTTGCGGAAGATCGCGATGTCGCCGCTCGCCGACTTCACGACGCGCGAACCCAGGACCGGGATGTCCTCGACCGCGCAGATCAGTTTCCAGCCCGCTTCCAGGCTCGACTCGATGGTGCTCATGAATTCAATCTCCACGTTCAGATCTCCAGCATCTCGAATTCGCGGCGCACGGCAGGCACAGCGTCGGCGGCGTAGCGCTCGGCCCACGGATCCTTCGCGTCCTGCAAGGCGAAGAGCAGCCGCTCGAACAGCGCCTTGCGCTTGTCGGCGTCGTCGAGCACGTGCTTCTTCACGTACTCCAGACCGACGCGCTCGACGTAATGCACGGTGCGCTCGAGGTAGTAGCCTTCCTCGCGGTAGAGCTGCAGGAAGGCGCCGGAGTACTCCATCACCTCCTCGCGCGTCTGGACCTTGCACAGGAACTGCGCGACCTCGGTCTTGATGCCGCCGTTGCCTGCGACATACAGCTCCCAGCCCGAATCGACCCCGATCACACCGACGTCCTTGATGCCGGCCTCGGCGCAGTTGCGCGGGCAGCCGGACACCGCGAGCTTCACCTTGTGCGGGCTCCACATGCCGAACAGCATCCGTTCCAGGTCGATGCCCATCGACATCGAACGCTGCGTGCCGAAGCGGCAGTGCTCGGCGCCGACGCAGGTCTTCACCGTGCGGATGCTCTTGCCGTAGGCGTGGCCCGAAGGCATGCCGAGGTCCTTCCATACGCTGGGCAGGTCTTCCTTCTTGATGCCCAGGAGGTCGATGCGCTGGCCGCCGGTCACCTTCACCGTCGGCACGTTGTACTTCTCGGCGACCTCGGCGATGCGCTTCAACTCCGCCGGAGTGGTCACCCCGCCCAGCATCTGCGGCACCACCGAATAGGTGCCGTCCTTCTGGATGTTGGCGTGCGCGCGCTCGTTGATGAAGCGGCTCTGCGGATCGTCCTTCGCCTCGTGCGGCCAGGTCGAGATCAGGTAGTAGTTCAGCGCCGGGCGGCAGGTCGAGCAACCGTTGGGCGTCTTCCACGACAAGGTTTCCATCGTGTCGGGGATGTTCAGCAGCTTGTGCTCGCGGATTGCGCGGCGCACGTCACCGTGCGACAGCTCGGTGCAGCCGCACACCGCCTTGTCGTGGGCACTCACCGCCTGGTAGGCACCGCCGACCGTCGAGGCGAGGATCTGCTCCACGAGGCCCGTGCAGGAACCGCAGGAGGACGCCGCCTTGGTGTGCTTCTTCACCTCATCGACGGTGAAGAGCCCCTTCTCCTTGATGGCCTTGACGATGGTGCCCTTGCACACGCCGTTGCAGCCGCACACCTCGGCGGTGTCGGCCATCGAGGCGGCCTTGTTCTCGCCCTTGTGGCCCGCATCGCCCAGGTGGTTCTGGCCGAACATCAGGTGGTCACGGATCCCGTGGATGTCCTGCTGATCCTTCATCAGCTGGAAGTACCAGGTGCCGTCGGCGGTGTCGCCGTACAGCACCGAACCGACGATGCGGTTGTTCTTGATCACGATGCGCTTGTAAACGCCGCCCTGCTTGTCGTGCAGGACGATCTCCTCGGTGTCCGCGCCGCCGCTGAAGTCGCCCGCCGAGAACACGTCGATGCCGGTCACCTTCAGCTTGGTCGAGGTCACCGAGCCTTCGTAGCGGCCGATGCCGAAGTTCGCGAGGTGGTTCGCGCACACCTTGCCCTGTTCGAACAGCGGCGCGACCAGGCCGTAGGCGATGCCGCGGTGCGCGACGCACTCGCCGACCGCATACACGCGCGGGTCGGTGACGGTCTGCAGCGTGTCGGACACCGCGATGCCGCGCGCACGGCCGGTGCCGCAGTAGATGCCGGCCGACTCGGCCAGCGCGAAGTTCGGGCGGATGCCGGCCGCGACGACCACGAGGTCCGCCGGGATCTCCATGCCGTCCTTGAAGCGCACCGCGGATACACGCCCACCCTCACCGCGGATCAGCGCCTCGGTCTGCTTCGACAGCAGGAAGTTCATGCCCTTGGCCTCGAGCGAAGCCTGCAGCATGTCGGCGGCCGGCTTGTCGAGCTGGCGCTCCATGATCCAGTCGGCCAGATGCACCACCGTCACGCTCATGCCGCGCAGCATCAGGCCGTTCGCCGCCTCCAGGCCCAGCAGGCCGGCGCCGATCACCACCGCGTGCTTGTACTGCGTCGAGGCCGCTATCATCGCCTCGGTGTCGCCGATGTCGCGGTAGGCCAGCACGCCCGACAGGTCCGCCCCGGGAATCGGCGGGATGAAGGGCGTCGAGCCGGTCGCGATCAGCAGGCGGTCGTAGTCGGCCTCGGTGCCGTCGGACGCGATGATCTTGCGCTTGATGCGGTCGATCTTCGTCACCATCTTGCCGGCATGCAACGTGATGTCGTTGTCGCGATACCAGTCGAGATCGTTGAGCATGATCTCCGGCAGCGTCATCTCGCCGGCGAGCACCGGCGACAGCAGGATACGGTTGTAGTTGCCGTGCGGCTCGGCGCCGAACACGGTGATCTCGTACAGGTCCGGGGCGAGCTTCAGCAGCTCTTCGAGCGTGCGACAGCCGGCCATGCCGTTACCGATCATCACGAGTTTCTGTTTTTTCATGGCGGGCTCCTTCAGGCAGCGCGGAAGATGAATTCGGGGGAGGATTCGGAAGAGGACCGGGCGAAGCGATTCTCGGCATAGGCCGCAAGGTCGCCGATCACGATCAGCGCCGGCGCCGGCAGTGCCGCGGCACGGGCGCGCTCGGCGATGTCGGCGAGCGTGCCGACCACCTGCTGCTGCGTCGGCAGCGTGCCGTGGGCGATCACCGCGGCTGGCGTCGCGCGCGACAGGCCGCCCGCAGCGAGGCTTTCGGCGATGCGCGGCAAGGCGCCGAGGCCCATGTAGATCACCAGCGTCGTGCCGCTTTTCGCCAGTGCGGACCAGTCCGGCTCCGTGCCGTCCTCGGTGTGGCCGGTCACCATCGTCACGCCGAAGCAGTGCGCGCGATGCGTCACCGGGATGCCGGCGGCACCGGTCACCGCGACGCCCGCCGTCAGGCCGTGGATCACCTCGACCTCGATGCCGAGCGCACGCAGGTAATCCATTTCCTCGCCGCCGCGCCCGAACACGAAGGGGTCGCCGCCCTTCACCCGCGCCACGGTCAGGCCACGCCGCGCATAGCGCGCCATCGCACGGTGAATGAACTCCTGCGCGGCCGACTTCATCCCGGCGCGCTTGCCGACCCGCAGCACGCGCGCCGTCGGCTTCGCCAGCGCGAGCACTTCGTCCGTCACCAGTGCATCGGCCAGCAGCACATCGGCCTCAGCGATGGCGCGCGCGGCACGCAGCGTCAGCAGGTCTGCCGCGCCGGGGCCGGCACCAACGAGTAACACCTTGGCCATGATCGATCTCCACTCCGTAAGGCGAAAAAAAACGGCATCGCGTCGCCCCCGGGATCGAAATTCCGAAGAAACGACGGACGCCGTTGTCCGCATGCTCTGCACCAAGCACTTCGCCGGAGCCTCGTTGCCCCGGCTTGCGGTTCACCTAACGCAAAATGGGTGCCAGTCCCCACGCATTTTCGTAAGTCATTATTTTTAAATCAATAACACACACACCGACAATCTCCGACCGAGCATCAAGCATGAAGACCCAGGCACCATTCCGGTGCATCTCGCGGGATGTTGCACCACAACATAGCGACACCGGAGGGGCGTGCGCGGGGCCGAAATCATCGGAGACCGGGCCAGGTCGGCCCGCAGTTGCCGCGATGAAGCGGGTGGCGCGGCCCTGAGCAGGAGCCCCGCGCTCACTCGGCAGCAAGAATGGAGAAAGAAGGATCCGGATTGACCCGGCCGGCGGCAGGGCGCCGCAGCCCCTCGCGGCGCGCGAGCGGTTGACACACGGCGCCCCCGTGCGGGGGCGCCGTCACCAGGACTTACAGGAAAATTTCGATATCGGAGGCATCCAGATCGGCCATGTGGCCGGTCACGATCCCGAGCAGGACCGGCGCAGATCCCGCGTGATTGCCGTCTTCGTCGTAATAGAGCTTGCCCGAGGCGGTGTCGTAGATCAGGAAATCGTCCACACCCGTCTCGTTCGAGCTCGCGGCGGTCAGCCCGCTGCCCTTGACGAAGTTCGTCGCGGTAAATCCCGCAAGGGACTGGAACTCGTTGGCATCGAAGCCCAGCTTGTCCACGGTCGCGTCGAAATCGTTGATGCGATGCACCGTCGCCTTGGTGACCTGCGTGCCGTCCTGCTTGAACACCGTGGTGCTGGGCGCGGTGAACAGCGTGTCGAACACGAAGGTGTCGCTGCCCGCACCACCCCACACCTTGTCCGCGCCCTCACCGAGGAAGATGAGGTCATCGCCGGCGCCGGTCTTGATCGTGTCGTTGCCCGCAGCACCATCACCGTCCTCGGCGTAGTAACCATCCGGATCGATCGTGTCGTTCCCGGCCCCGGTGGTGATGATGTCGTCGCCTTCGCCTCCGATCACGACATTGTTGCCGTCGCCGGCGCGCACGTTGTCGTTGCCCGTACCCGGCGCGATGAAGTCGTCGCCGCTGCCGCCGGTAACGCGATCGTTGCCGTCGTTATCATCCACCAGGCCGATTTCGGCGAACACCGCATTGGTGCCATTGCCTGTCTGGACGTTGTCATTACCCGTACCCATGTAGATGATGTCATCGCCGTCGCCCGCCTTGACCGTGTCGTTGCCGGCATTGCCGTCGATGACGTCGTCGCCTGCGGTGCCGGTCAGCTTGTCGTTGCCAACCGTGCCGATCAGACCATCCCACTCGACGACCGACCACAGCAGGTTCGCGCCATCCAGGTCATTCCACTGCCCCGGCGCGCCGAGGCCGCCCGCCGGCGCGGGCCACTTGCCGGTAGCGATGGCGAGGAAGTTCTGCACCCCGCCAAAGTTGTCCGGCTCGCCGCCGAGGCTACCGGAACCCCAGTTCTGGTAACCCGACCCAAGCAGCGTGCCGTCCAGCCACTGCCAGTTGCCTTCGCTTTGCACGTCCGACGCGCCGAGCCAGAGATAGCTCGCGTTTCCACCGTCCGTGGCCACCGTCGCCCCCTTGGGAACCGACGGCTTCAGGTTCTTGAGGATCGCGGCGTTTTCGGCAGCGGAACCGATCAGCGAAAGATAGGACGGAACGATCAACGGGCCGCCGAGACCGGCCCCCTCCAACCGGCCTTCGTCACTCCATGCGAGCCCCAGGGCGTTCGCCGAGGCATCGTCCCAGCTCAGCGGGGCCGTCTCGATCTCGTAGGTATGTCCGTTGTAGTAGAAGTGCATTGCCATCGCAGTTTTTCTCCGGTTCCGGGCTTGGGAGATGATAACCGCGCATCATTGCCGCGTCACCCGTACGTCGTGACACGGGCCGCACAATCGCTTCGACGAACGCGCGCGACGGGGGGAGGTCGCACAGCCCCTCCCGCCGCCGCTCCGCTCATGCCGCGCGCTTCAGCTGCTTCTTGTAGAGGAAATCCAGCACCGCCGCACGGCAGTGCGCGAACTCCGGCAACTCCGCGAGCGCCAGGCGATCGCGCGGACGCTCGAGCTTCACGTCGAGGATCTCGCCGATCGTCGCTGCAGGCCCGTTGGTCAGCATCACCACGCGGTCGGATAACAGCACTGCCTCGTCGACATCGTGGGTCACCATCACCATCGTCGCCCGTGTCGCCGCGAGGATCTTCACCAGCTCATCCTGCAGCATCGCGCGCGTGAGCGCATCGAGTGCGCCGAAAGGCTCGTCCATCAGCAGGATGCGCGGCTCCATCGACAGCGCGCGGGCGATGCCGACGCGCTGCTTCATGCCACCCGAGATCTCGTGCGGGAACTTCGTCTCGGCGTGCGACAGCCCGACCAGCGCCAGCGCCTCCTGCGTGCGCTGCTTCAACTTCGCCTTGCCCTCCTTCGCGCCGAACACGCGATCGACCGCGAGATACACGTTGTCGTAGCACGTGAGCCACGGCAGCAGCGAATGGTTCTGGAACACCACCGCGCGCTCGGGGCCGGGGCCCGCGATCTCGCGCCCGTCGCACAGCATCACGCCCGAGGTCGGCCGCGTCAGCCCCGCGATCAGGTTCAGCAGCGTCGACTTGCCGCAGCCCGAGTGCCCGATCAGCGCGACGCTCTCGCCCTCGTGAATGTCCAGCGTGATGTCGCGCAACGCCGTGAAGGGGCCGCTCTTCGTGTTGAAGACCTGGCCGACGTTCTCGATCTGTACGATCTTCTTCATGATGTCTCCTCCGCCGCTCAGCGGTTTTCGTAGTTGAAGCGTCGCGCCACCAGCATCAGCGCCTGCTCGAGGATCAGGCCGACGATGCCGATCACGAAGATCGCGATGATGATGTGCTCGACCTTGAGGTTGTTCCACTCATCCCACACCCAGAAGCCGATGCCCACGCCGCCCGTCAGCATCTCGGCCGCGACGATCACCAGCCACGCCGTGCCGATCGACAGGCGGATGCCCGTCAGCATGTAGGGCAGCACCGCCGGGAACAGGATCTTCGTGAACACCTTCCATTCGGAGAGATTCAGCACCCGCGCGACGTTGAGGTAGTCCTGCGGCACGCGCGTCACGCCCTGTGCGGTGTTGAGGATCATCGGCCAGATCGAGCAGATGAAGATCGTCCAGGTCGCCGCCGGGTCGGCGCGCTGGAACACCAGCAGGCCGATCGGCAGCCACGCGAGCGGGCTCACCGGCCGCAGCAGGCTGATGATCGGGTTCATCATCTGCGACAGCACCGCGAAGCGCCCCAACAGGAAGCCCGCCGGGATGCCCACCAGCGCCGCGATGCCGAAGCCGATTGCCACGCGCTGCAGCGAGGCCAGCACGTTCCAGCCGATGCCCTGGTCGTTGGGCCCGACGCGGTAGAACGGATCGGCAAAGATCACCACCGCGGCGTCCCAGGTCTTGCCCGGCGTCGGGATGCCGCCGCCGTTCATCGTCGCCAGATGCCACAAGCCGATCAGCAACGCGAGCCCGGCCAGTGGCGGCAGCACTGCCGCCGCCAGCGCGCGCAGCCAGCCGCCCAGGCGCGCACCTGCGCCCCCTCCCGGCACTGCCGCGGGCGCCTCGGCCGCCACCACCTTCACCGTCCCGTCCTTGCCGCGCGCCGCGAGCACCGCGCGCAACCCCCTGACTTCCGCGGTCCCGGCGTCGTTCCGGTCCGCCACCACTGCCAGCGTCATCGCCGCCTCCTCCCGCTCAGGCCCTGACCTTGAACGAACCCGCGTACTTCTTCGGATCCTTGCCATCCCACACCACGCCGTCGATCAGCTTGTGGCTGCGCATGTCGCTCTTGGGCAGCGGCACGTTCGCCGCCGTCGCCGCCTGCTTGTAGATATCGATGCGGTTGATCTGCTTCGCCACGGCGAGGTAATCGACGTCGCGATCGAGCAGTCCCCAGCGCCGATGCTGCGTCAGGAACCACATGCCGTCGGTGAGGTAGGGGAAGTTCACCGCGCCGTCGTTGTAGAACTTCATGTAGTTCGGGTCGTCCCAGCTCTTTCCAAGGCCGTTGGAATAGCGGCCGAGCATGCGCTCGAGGATCACGTCCATGTCCGTGTTGATATAGGACTTCTGCGCCACCGTCTCGGCGGTCGTACGGCGGTTCGGCAGCGAGGCGTCGATCCAGCGCCCGGCCTCGAGGATCGCCGCCGTCAGCGCGCGCGCCGCGTTCGGATGCTTGGCGACCCAGTCGGCTGTCGTGCCGAGCACCTTCTCCGGATGATCGGTCCAGATGTCCTGCGTCGTCACCGCGGTGAAGCCGATCTTGTCCATGATCGCGCGGTTGTTCCACGGCTCGCCGACGCAGAAACCGTCCATGTTGCCCACGCGCATGTTCGCGACCATCTGCGGCGGCGGCACGGTGATGACCTTCACGTCCTTCAGCGGATTGATGTCATGCGCGGCCAGCCAGTAGTACAGCCACATCGCGTGCGTGCCGGTCGGGAAGGTCTGCGCGAAGGTGTACTCGCCCGGCTTCGCGGTGATCAGCTTCTTCAGCCCCGCGCCGTCCGTGACGCCCTGCTCCTTCAGCTTGTTCGCGAGCGTGATCGCCTGGCCGTTGTGGTTCAGGTTCATCAGCACCGCCATGTCCTTCTTCGGCCCGCCGATGCCCAGATGCACGCCATACACGAGGCCGTACAGCACGTGCGCAGCGTCGAGCTCGCCGGATACGAGCTTGTCGCGCACCGACGCCCAGCTCGCTTCCTTGGTTGGGATGATCTTGATGCCGTACTTCTCGTCGAACTTCTGCACCGCGGCCATCACCACCGACGAGCAGTCGGTCAGCGGAATGAAGCCGACGCGGATCTCTTTCTTCTCCGGCGCATCCGACCCGGCCGCCCACACGCTGCTGCTCGCCCCCAGCCCTGCAGAACCCATCATCGCCGCTCCCGAAAGCGCCATCGTCCGCCGCATGAAGTCGCGCCGCGTGATGCCATTGTCGTCGAATGCACTCATCTTCATCTCCCTGCAGGCCAGAAAAACAAAAACGGCGCTCACCGCCCGCGCAACAAGTACCGCGGGGATGGACGCCGTTGTCCGTAGCTTGCACCAGTCCCTGCTTTGGAACCGGTCAATCCGCTGTCGAACCGCCGTTGATTCGACTCAGGACTCGTTTAGCAGATGCCATGCCAGGCACCGCAAACGACGCCAGACACCCTTATCGGCAAGGGTTTCGGTAGCAACGAGGCATGATGGAACATGCGGCGGGAACGCATGGCGGCCGCACTATTGCAGTGCACAACCAAGGGCTATTGCACCAATCGCGAGCGGACTTCGGCTTGATTCGGGGAATTTCGCCCGTTCGGGCGAGGGGCGACGGACAGGCCGCCGGGACTGTGCACAAGCCCTGCTACAGCAGGTACTTCGCCATGTCGATGAGATCCTGCGCGACGGCCGCCATCGGTTTCGCGCGTTCCATCGCGAGCTTGCGCAGGGCGGCGTAGGCCTCGGCCTCGTCCATCCCGCGCGATTTCATCAGCAGGCCCTTGGCACGGTCGATCAGCTTGCGCTCGGAAAGCTTCTTCGTCGCCGCGGCAAGCTCGCTGCGCAAGGCCTGATGCTCCGCGAAACTGGCCACGGCGACGTCGATCACGGGCTTCAGGCGCCCGGGATCCAGCCCGTCGACCACGTAGGTCGACACGCCCGCCTTCACCGCGGCGCGAATCGTCTCCTCGTCGCCTTCCTGCGCGAAGATGATCACCGGGCGCGGCATTGCCGCGTTCATCACCGCGAGGTTCTCCAGCGTATCGCGCGACGGCGAATCGGTCTCGATCAGGATCACGTCCGGCCGGATCGACTCGATCTGCGCGCTCAAATCCGAAGATGAAGCCAGCACGGCGGCCACCTGGTGACCGGCGAGCGCCAGCCCGGCACAGATTTCGGCCGCCCGGGCACGGGATTCATCGATGACGAGTACGCGCAGCATGGTGAAATCTATGCAAGATTCGCGCCGCCGCGAACCGGAACAAGAATGGTCTAGATTAGCGGACGGCACGAAACGGTCCGTGGGGAACGCCCTGCGGCGCGTCCCCGAAAGGCCGCGTTCAGCCGCCGCGCTGGCGCCGCGCCTCGAACAGGCAGATTCCGCTCGCGACCGACACGTTGATGCTCTCGACGGTACCGAGCATCGGGATCTTCGCCAGTTCGTCGCAGGTCTCGCGCGTCAGTCGGCGCAGCCCCTCGCCTTCGGCGCCCATCACCCACGCGACCGGCCCCTTCTGGTCGATCTCGTACAGCGACTTCTCCGCCTCGCCCGTCGCGCCGACGACCCACACGCCGGCCTCCTGCATCTCGCGCAGCGCGCGCGCGAGGTTGGTCACCGTAATGTAGGGCACCGAATCGGCCGCGCCGCTCGCGACCTTCACCGCGGTCGCGTTGAGCCCCACGGCACGATCCTTCGGCGCCACCACCGCGTGCGCCCCGGCCGCATCCGCCACACGCAGGCAGGCGCCGAGGTTGTGCGGATCCTGCACGCCGTCGAGCACCAGGATCAGTGCATTCTCTTCCAGCACGTCGAGCACGTCGGCGAGCTTGATGTCGCGGCTGCGCGCATCGACGCGCGCGATCACGCCCTGATGCCGGCGCGTGCCGACCATGCCGTCGAGCCGGTCCGCCTCGGCCTGGATGATGCGCACCTTCTGCGCCTCGGCCAGCCGCTGCACGTCCTTCGAGCGCGCGTCGGTGCGGGCGGACGACAGATACAGCTCGAACACCGCCTCCGGGTCGCGGCGCAGCTTGCCCAACACGGAATGGAAGCCATAGATCAGGCGCGACTCCGCGCGCCCTGCTGCGGGCGCCTCGGCATGCTCCGCCTGCTGCGGGCGGGAACGGTTTGTGGGTTTGTTAGCCACGGCGTTTCACCTTCCTCGTAGATGCTGCAGTTTCAGTTTTCGGCTCGGCTGCCTTCTCCGCCTTCGGAGCCTTCTCCGCCTTCGGAGCCTTCTCCGCCTTCGGAGCCTTCTCCGCATTTGGAGCCTTGTCCGCCTTCGGAGCCGTGCTCGTCTTCGTCACCTTGGCGGTCTTGGCAAGTTTGCGGGCCGTCGTTTCCCCGGTTGCCTTTTTCGCGCCGGTGACCTTGACCGGTGCCGCCGGCTCGGCGACCTGGGCGACCTTCTTCGTCGCACCGGCGACCTTCGTCGGCTTCGTCTCGGCTACCTCAGACTTCGCCCTGGCCCTCCCGGCGCCCTTGCCCGGCGCTGCGGGCGCTACTTCGGGGGCCGCTACGACGGCGGTCTTGCGCGTCGTCCGTGACTTCTTCACCGGCACGACGGACACTTCGGGCGCCACAGCGGGCGCGGCCGTCGTCTTCCGGCCGCCTTTGGCCTTCGGCGCTGCCGCGACCGGAGCCGCGGTCGCGACCGCTGCCTTCGGTACAGCCTTCGCTGCAGTGGCCTTGTCCTTCGCCGTTTTCCCGGCCCGTTCGGTCGCGCGCGGCGCGCCTTCGATCAGGCGGAAGTCGATCTTGGTCGTTTCCAGATCGACCCGCACGACCTGCACCCGCACGCGGTCCGACAAGCGGAAACGCGCACCCGTGCGCTCACCGGCGAGCTCATGGCGCGTCTCGTCGAAGTGGAAGTAGTCGCTGCCGAGCTCCGAAATATGGACCAGCCCCTCGATGAAAATGTCGTCGAGGGCGACGAAGAGGCCGAAGGGTACCACCGCCGACACGCTGCCGGTGAATTCGGCGCCGACCTTGTCCTGCATGTAGTAACACTTCAGCCACGCAACCACATCGCGCGTCGCCTCGTCCGCGCGCCGCTCGGTCGCCGAGCAGTGCAGGCCGATCTCGTCCCAGTCGCCGGCCTCGTAGGTACGGCTCTCGAGCGCGGCCTTGATCGAGCGATGCACCAACAGGTCTGGGTAACGCCGGATCGGCGACGTGAAGTGGGTATACGCCTCGTACGCGAGGCCGAAGTGGCCCACATTGTCCGGGCTATACACGGCCTGACGCAGCGAACGCAGCATCACCGTCTGCAGCAGCTGCGCGTCCGGGCGGTCCTTCACCGTCTCCAGCAACTTCGCGTAGTCGCCCGCCTTGGGCTCGTCCCCGCCGCTCACGCCGAGGCCAAACTCGGCCAGGAAGCCGCGCAGCTTCTCGAGCTTGCCCGGCGTCGGACCTTCATGAACGCGGTACAGCGCGGGATGCTCGCGTTCCTGCAGGAACTCCGACGCACACACGTTGGCTGCGAGCATGCATTCCTCAATCAGGCGATGCGCATCGTTGCGCACCTCCGCGACGATGCGCTCGATCTTGCCCTCGGCGTCGAAGATCATGCGCGTCTCGGTCGTCTCGAAGTCGATCGCGCCGCGCTTCGCGCGCGCCTTCAGCAGCACGCGGAAGAGCTTGTCGAGGTTCTCGAGATGCGGCAGCAATTCGCCCACCGCGTCGCGCGCCGCCGCATCCTTGTCGTATAGCGCCGCAGCCACCTGCGTGTAAGTCAGACGCGCGTGCGAGAACATCACCGCCGGGTAGAAGCGATACGCTTTGATGTCCCCCGTCGGCCCGACGCTCATGTCGCACACCATGCACAGGCGCTCGACCTGCGGATTGAGCGAGCACAGACCATTACTGAGCTTCTCGGGCAGCATCGGGATCACGCGGCGCGGGAAATACACCGAGTTGCCGCGTTCCTGCGCCTCGTCATCGAGCGCGCTGCCGGGCTGCACGTAATGCGAGACGTCCGCGATCGCGACGATCAGACGGTAACCGCGCCCCTGGCGCTCGCAGTACACCGCGTCGTCGAAGTCCTTCGCCGTTTCGCCGTCTATCGTCACCAGCGGCAGCTTCGTGATGTCCTCGCGCCCCGCCCAATCCTTCTTGCGCACGGTAGCCGGCAATTTGCGCGTCTCGGCCTTCGCCTCGGACGAGAACTCGAAGGGCAACTCGTGCTTGCGCAGCGCGATCTCGATTTCCATGCCCGGATCCGCATAGTTGCCGAGCACCTCGATCACGCGTCCGATCGGTTGCGCGACCTTGGTCGGCTGTGCGATCAGTTCGACCGTGACCACCTGGCCCGGCTGGGCCTTCTTGCCCCCCGGCGCAACCAGGATGTCCTGCGCGATACGCCGGTTTTCCGGCACCACCACCTGCACCCCATGCTCGTTGAGCACGCGGCCGACGATGCGCGTATTCGCGCGCTCCAGAACTTCCACGACCTTGCCTTCGGGACGTCCGCGCCGGTCCGTGCCCGTGACGCGGATGATCACGCGATCGCCGTGCAGCACCTCGCGCATCTCCTTCGGCCCGAGGAACACGTCGGGCTGACCGTCGTCGCGGATCAGGAAGCCGAATCCGTCGGCATGCCCCGACACGCGTCCGCGGATCAGGTCCGCCTTGTTCGGGAGCAGATAGGCGTCGCGGCGGTTGCGCAACAGTTCGCCGTCGCGCTGCATCGCCCGCAGGCGCCGCTCGAACAGTCCCGTTTCCTCGCCACTCACGTCGAGTGCGGCACACAGTTCCTGGAAAGTCATCGGCACGCCCTGCTCGGCGAGCGTCTGTTCGACATACTCGCGACTCGGCAGAGGATGCTCGTAGCTGGCCGACTCGCGCTCGTAGAACGGATCGGCGCGGCGGATGGGGCTGGGTTCGCGGGGGCTGGCGGAAGTTGCCGCCGTGGTCGTTTTCCCTTTTTCTTTTTTCATTGCTTTACTCGTTGACATTCAAAATTTGGCGCTTATAATGCGCGGCTCTTGCCCAGATGGCGGAATTGGTAGACGCACTAGTTTCAGGTACTAGCGCTGCGAGGCGTGGAGGTTCGAGTCCTCTTCTGGGCACCAGTTCTACATGAAAGCCGACCTAGTGTCGGCTTTTTTGTTGCCCGCTTCCCGGACATTTTGTCCGCGCTGCGGGCTTGATCGAAAGGCTGCGCGGCGCCGCTATTGCGCTTGGCCTCTCGCAAAGTTGTCGCTATAATGCACCCTCTTGCCCAGATGGCGGAATTGGTAGACGCACTAGTTTCAGGTACTAGCGCTGCGAGGCGTGGAGGTTCGAGTCCTCTTCTGGGCACCAGATCCAAGCAAAAGCCGGTCGAAAGACCGGCTTTTGCTTTTTGTGCTTCCCGCGCGAAACGGTCGCAACCGCAAACCGTGCATCCCGCCCCGCGAGCGGCGATGCTGCCCGACGGCGCACCAGCCGGAATCGGCCGGTGCGCCGGGCCGGTCGGAGCCGGCCCCAGGTCGTTCAGCGTTTCCGTACCGGTCAAGCCCGCTCAGGCTCCGAACGGATGGCGGCGCAGGATGGTCTCGTCGCGCTCCGGACCGGTCGAGATCACGTCGATCGGGATCTCGATGATCTCCTCGATGCGGTGCAGATAGGCGCGCGCCTCCTGCGGCAGCGCATCCCAGCTCTGCGCACCGAAGGTCGTGCCGCTCCAGCCCGACATCGTCTCGAAGATCGGCTCGCAGCGCGTCACTTCCTCGGAGCCCATGGGCAGCAGGTCGATACGCTGGCCGTCGAGCATGTAGCCCGTGCACAGCTTCAGCTCGGGCAGCCCATCGAGCACATCGAGCTTGGTGATGCACAGGCCCGTGACGCCGTTGATGATGATCGAGCGCTTGAGCGCGGCGAGGTCGAGCCAGCCGCAGCGGCGCTTGCGCCCCGTCACGGTACCGAACTCGCGCCCCTTGGTCGACATCTGGTAGCCCGGCAGACCGGCCGTCTCGATGTCGAGCTCGGTCGGGAAAGGACCGCCGCCGACGCGGGTGCAATAGGCCTTGGTAATCCCCAACACGTAATGCAGACGCCCCGGACCAACACCCGATCCGGCTGCAGCCTGGCCCGCGACGCAGTTGCTGGAGGTCACGAACGGGTAGGTACCGTGGTCGATGTCGAGCAGCGTGCCCTGCGCACCTTCGAACAGCAGGTTGCCGCCGGCCTTGTTCACCGCGTACAGCTCGGCCGACACGTCGGCGACCATCGGACGGATTTCCTCGGCGTCGGCCATCGCCTGGTCGAACACGGTATGGAAGTCGACCGCATCGGCACCGAAGTGCTGCGTCAGCACGAAGTTGTGGTACTCCAGGTTCGCACGCAGCTTATCGGCGAAGCGCTCGCGGTCGAACAGGTCATACACGCGCAGCGCGCGCCGCGCGACCTTGTCCTCGTAGGTCGGGCCGATGCCCTTGCCGGTCGTGCCAATCTTGTCGGAGGCGCTCTTCGCGGCCTCGCGCGCACGATCGAGCGCGGCGTGATAGCCGAGGATCAGCGGGCAGCCCGGGCTAATGCGCAGGCGCTCGCGCACCTTGATGCCGCCAGCTTCGAGCACACGGATCTCGGACAGCAGGTGATGCGCGTCGAGCACCACGCCATTGCCGATGTAGCAGGCCACGCCTTCGCGCACGATGCCCGAAGGCACGAGGTTCAGCTTGTATTCGTTGGCGCCGATCACCAGCGTATGGCCGGCATTGTGGCCACCCTGGAAGCGCACCACGCCCTTGGCATGATCGGTGAGCCAGTCAACGATCTTGCCCTTGCCCTCGTCGCCCCACTGGGTGCCGACAACCACTACGTTCTTTGACATTTACTTCATTCTCCCTGAAGCGCCTCGACCGTCCAGCGGCCGTCGCGCTCGATCAGTTGCCGGTCGCAACCGGCCTCCTTCCAGCTTCCATCATGTCCCGGCAGGGCCGTCATCACGACCTCGCCCTGCGCGCGCAGCTGCGCGATCGTTGCCTGCAACGCCCCGTCGGCGACGGCCGGCGCGAGGATGGCGCCCGGCTCCGCCGCGTCGGGCAGATGCAGGGCCAGTTCGCGCAGATCGAGGCTGAATCCCGTCGCCGGCCTTGCACGGCCGAATGCCTGACCGATGCGGTCGTAGCGCCCGCCGAGCGCGAGCGCAGCGGGCGAGCCGCTGCCGTAGGCCGCGAACACCACTCCGTTGTGGTAGTGGTAGCCGCGCAGATCGGCAAGATCGAAACTGATCGGCAGGTCGGCGAGCGCGGCTGCGAGCGTGCTCAGATCGTCGAGCGCGGCGCGAATCTCGGGTTCGTCGGGCAGGCAGCGGCGCGCCTCGTCCAGCACTTCGGCGCCGCCATACAAGGTCGGCAGGGCGAGCAATGCCGTACGCGCCGGCTCGGCAACGTCGGCGAGCAGCTCGCGCAGGCCCGGCACGTCCTTCGCCTGCAGCAGATCGAAGAGCTCTTCCTCACGCTCCGGCAACATCCCGGCCCGAGCCGCGAGCACGCGGAACAGTCCGACATGGCCCAGGTCGATGCGGCTGGCCGGCACTTCGCCAAGGCGCATCACCTCGGAGAGCAGGCGCACGATCTCGATGTCAGCATCGATGCCGGCATGGCCGTATAGCTCGGCGCCCAGTTGCAGGGGCTCGCGCGTGGCGGTGAGCGTCGACGGCAGTGCGTGCAGCACGCTACCGCAGTAGCACAGCCGCGAAACCCCCTTGCGGTTCAGCAGGTGGGCGTCGATGCGGGCGACCTGCGGCGTCATGTCGGCACGCACGCCCATCGTCTTGCCCGACAGCTGATCGACCAGCTTGAAGGTGCGCAACCGGAGATCCTGGCCGGCGCCGGTCGTCAGCGACTCGAGATATTCGAGCAGCGGCGGCACGACCAGCTGATAGCCATGGCTGCGGAAGGCGTCGAGCAGGCGCCGGCGCAGGCGCTCGAGCTTTTCGGCCTCGGACGGCAGCGCGTCCTGGATGTGATCGGGAAGTACCCAGCGCATGATATTCAGTCAGGAAAACACGGCCAGCAACACCACGCCGATCAGCATCGAGGTCAGCCCGATGAAACGGATCTGACCGTCGGCCATGTGTGCGAGCCGTAAAAAAGTTTCGCGCCAGGCGGCTGGCGCGATAAAGGGCAGGAGGCCTTCGATCACCAGCATCAGTGCGAAGGCCATCAGCAGCTTGTTGCTCATGAGCTCAGTTCTTCTTGCCCCCGTTGGAATCCTTCATGTACCTGAAGAACTCGGAGCTCGGATCGACGACCATCACGTCGCTCTTGTTCGCGAAGCTTTCGCGGTACGCCTCCAGGCTGCGGTAGAAGGAATAGAACTCGGGGCTCTGGCCGTAGGCCTGGGCGTAGGTCGCGGTGGCCTTGGCGTCACCGACACCCTTGATCTGCTGTGCCTCGCGGTAGGCTTCGGCGACGATGACCTCGCGCTGGCGATCGGCGTCGGCGCGGATTTTCTCGGCGATCGCGCCACCCTCGGAACGCAGCTCGTTGGCGACGCGCTTGCGCTCCGCCTCCATGCGGCGATACACGGACTCGGACACTTCGAGCGGCAGGTCGACACGCTTCAGGCGGACGTCGAGGATCTGCACACCGATCTTGCGCGCGTCGAGGTCGGCACGGGTGCGCATGTCTTCCATGATCTTGTCGCGCGCGCCGGACACCACGTCATGGACGGTGCGGCGACCGAACTCCTCGCGCAGGCCGGCATTGACGGTCTGCAGCAGACGGGTGCGCGCGCGCGCCTCGTCGCCCGCGACCGAGACGTAGTAGAGCTGCGGATCGACGATACGCCACTTCACGAAGTGGTCGACCAGCACGTTCTTCTTCTCTGCGGTGATGAAGCGCTCGGGCTCCGGCGTATCCATCGTCAGGATACGGCGGTCGAAGTAGCGCACGTTCTGGATCATGGGCCACTTGAAGTTCAGCCCCGGCTTGTCGATGACTTCCTTGACCTCACCGAGCTGGAACACGACGGCGAACTGCCGTTGGTCCACGGTAAACAGCGTCATCGACGCGATTGCCGCAAGCAGCAGCAGCGCGCCGGCGAAAATCGGCAACTTGTCACGCATCAGCGCTCTCCCCGTTCACGGTCGCGGGCCATCAGGTCGCGGCTGCGTGATTCCATCGAACTATCGGCCCGCGGCGCGGGTGCGGGAGTGGCGGCGCCAGGCGCCGGCGCGGGACTCGCGTCGTGCGAGCCCTGGGTGCCCGCGGCCTGCATCAACTTGTCGAGCGGCATGAACAGGAGGTTGCCATTGCCCTTGGCATCGACCATGACCTTGCTGGTTTTCGACATGACTTGCTGCATCGTGTCGATATACAGGCGCTCGCGCGTCACTTCGGGAGCACGACGGTACTCCGTCAGGACCTGGGTGAAACGGCTCGCGTCGCCTTCGGCGTTCGCGATCACGCGGGACTGGTAGGCATTGGCCTCCTCGATGAGTCGCGAGGCCGTGCCGCGCGCACGCGGAATGACGTCGTTGGCGTAGCCCTCACCCTCGTTGCGCAGGCGTTCCCGGTCCTGGCCCGCCTTCACCGCATCGTCGAACGCGGCCTGCACCTGCTCGGGCGGCTGGGCGTTCTGCATCGTCACGCGGCTGATCTGGATACCCGTGTCGTAGCGGTCGAGGATCTTCTGGATCGCTTCGTGCGCGCTCGACGCCATCTGCTCGCGCCCTTCGTAGAGCACGAAGTCCATCTTGCTCATGCCGACGATCTCGCGCATCGCGGATTCGGCCGCATGCATCACCGACTCGTCCGCATAGCGGTTGTTGAACAGGTACTTCTCCGGGCTGGTCAGCACGTACTGCACCGCGAACTGGATGTTGATGATGTTCTCGTCGTCGGTGAGCATCAGGGCTTCGCGCAGCACCTTGTTGCGCTCGGAGCCGCGATAGCCGACCTCGACGGTGCGCACGCCGGTCAGGTCGACGACGTCGCTGCTCTCGATCGGATACGGCAGGCGCCAGCGCAGGCCCGGCTCGGTCGTCTCGACATAGCTTCCGAAGCGCAGGACGACCCCGCGCTGGTTCGCATCGACGATGTAGAAACCGCTGGCGAGCCAGATCACAGCGACGAGGCCCAGCAGCGCGCCGATGCCGCCGCCGAACTGTTTGAACGAGAGCTGCGGGAACTGCGGCCCGCCGCCATCGCCACCACCGCCGCCACGCGGCCCGCGCTTGCCGCCGAGCATGCCCGACAGCCGCTGGTTGAAATCACGCCACAGGTCCTCGAGGTCGGGCGGCCCCTGATTGCCCCCCTTCCTGTCGTCGCCGCGCTTGTCGTCGCCATTCCCCTGGTTGTTACCCCAGCGTGGATCGTTGAGAGACATTAGAACGCCTGTAATCACGTTTGAATTGGGTCTTTATCGGTGAAATCCGGCGCAATCCCGTCGGGATCGCCCGGCGCGTCCGTGACTGCGCTACGCGCTGCCTCGGCAAGGGCTTCGCGCAGCAGCCCAAGCCCTTCGCCAGTCCTGGCACTCAGAAAAACGCGCACGATCTTACCATACTCGTCCCGCTGAACCCCGGGCTCGGCGCGGGTCAGGTCGACCTTGTTCATGACCATGAACTGCGGCACGGCGCCCGCACCGATCTCGGCGAGAACCCCGTTCACGGCCTCGATCTGTGCCTCGCGGTCCTCGCTCGCCGAGTCTACGACGTGCAGCAGCAGGTCCGCGTTCGCGGTTTCCTCGAGCGTCGCGTGAAAAGCCGCGACGAGTGCGTGCGGCAGGTCGCGGATGAAGCCCACGGTGTCGGATAGCACGACGTTGCCACCCTCGCCCACGTAGAGCCGACGAGAGGTCGTGTCCAGCGTCGCGAAGAGCTGGTCGGCAGCATACGCGCCGGCCTTCGTCAGCGCGTTGAACAGCGTCGACTTGCCTGCGTTGGTGTACCCGACAAGCGACACCGACAGCACGTTGCGCCCTTCGCGCCCGCGCCGACGCACACGGCGCTGCTTCTCGATCTGGGCGAGGCGCTCCTTGAGCACCTTGACGCGCTTGCCGAGCAGGCGGCGGTCGGTCTCGAGCTGGGTCTCGCCCGGTCCGCGCAGGCCGATACCGCCCTTTTGGCGCTCCAGGTGGGTCCAGCCGCGCACGAGGCGCGTCGAGAGATGGTCGAGCTGCGCGAGTTCGACCTGCAGCTTGCCCTCGTGGCTTCTCGCGCGCTGCGCGAAGATATCGAGGATCAGGGCCGTGCGGTCGACGACGCGACACTGCAGCGTGCGTTCGAGGTTGCGCTGCTGCGCGGGCGACAGCGCGTGGTTGAAGATGACGAAATCGGCTTCGTGGGCGCGCAGCGTCTCGGCGATTTCGTCGACCTTGCCGCGCCCGGCGAAGAGCGCGGGATCGGGCCGCGCCCGCCGGCCGCCGACGACGGCCTCGACGCTGGCGCCGGCACTGAGCGCGAGCAGCTTGAGTTCGGAAAGGCGCTCGTCCAGCGCGCCCTGGTTCAGGTCGAGCTGGACGAGTACCGCGCGCTCACCGGCGTCGGGGCGCTCAAACATGGAGCAACTTGGCGTCCATGGGGCGCCGGCGGGAATCAGCTATTGCCGTCACCCGCGTCCTGTTGCTGGATGTTGACCGGACGCGCGGGCACGACGGTCGAGATCGCATGCTTGTACACCATCTGAGTGACGGTGTTCTTCAGCAGCACGACGTACTGGTCGAAGGATTCGATCTGGCCCTGCAGCTTGATGCCGTTGACCAGGTAGATCGCCACGGGGACATGCTCCCTGCGAAGGGTGTTCAGGAACGGGTCTTGTAGAAGTTGCCCTTTGTTGCTCATTTTCAAACCTCGAGGCTGCGTATTATTGTGAATGTAAAGGATTTCATGTTGCACTGCCACATTTGCACGAACAATCAATCCCGGTGTGGAGTTGGAAACTAGTCTTTTCCGATATACGGATTGTGCGAGGTGCGGAATTGTATCCGCAACGGCGTGCCCTGCAATTTGAACGCCTCCATGAACGTACGTTCCAGAAAGCGCACGTAGGACACGGGGACGTGGTCGAGCGCGGCGCCATGGATGACGACGATCGGCGGGTTGTTGCCGCCCTGGTGCGCGTAGCGCATCTTCGGACGGGAAATGCCGTGCCGCGGAGGCGCCTGCTTCGTGAGCGCAGCCTGCAGGGTCCGGGTCAGGCGGGGGGTCGACAGGTTCACCATCGCGGCCGCATAGGCGGAATCGACCGACTTCATGACCGCGGCCACGCCCGCGCCCTTGAGCGCTGAGATGTAGTGGAAGCGCGCGAAGGACAGGAAACCCAGCTTGTGTGCGATATCGCGCTTGATCAGTTCGCGGCGGTAGTCGTCGATGCTGTCCCACTTGTTCACCGCGACGACCAGGGCACGGCCCGAATCGAGGATGAAGCCGGCGATATGGGCGTCCTGGTCGGAGATATCCTGCGACGCGTCGAGCACCAGCACGACGACGTTGCATTGTTCGATCGCCTGCAGCGTCTTGATGACGGAGAACTTCTCGATGGCCTCGAAGATCTTGCCGCGGCGGCGCAGGCCGGCGGTGTCGATCAGCGTGTAATTGCGGCCGTCGCGCTCGAACGGGATTGCGATGGCGTCGCGCGTGGTGCCCGGCATGTCGAAGGCGATGACGCGCTCCTCGCCGATCAGGCTGTTCACGAGCGTGGACTTGCCGACGTTCGGGCGACCGACGATCGCGATGCGCGGCCCGTGGTCCTCGGCCTCGCCCGGCTCCTCGTCGAGCGGGAAGTCGGCGAGCACCAGATCGATGACTTGCTTGATGCCGTCGCCGTGGGCGGCCGACACGGGTAGCGGCGCACCGAGACCGAGCGCATGGAAGTCGGCAGCGACGATGCTGCGCTCCATGCCTTCGGCCTTGTTCACGACCAGATGCACGGGGCGCCCGGCCCGCCGCAGGCGCGTGGCAATCTGCTCGTCGTGCGGGGTCAGGCCGGCGCGGCCGTCGACGAGGAAGAGCAGCACGTCGGCTTCGGCGATCGCCTGTTCGGCCTGGCGGGCCATCTCGTGCATGATGCCGGTCTTGGCGACCGGGTCGAAGCCGGCGGTATCGACGACCAGATAGTCGCGGTCGCCGACGCGACCGATGCCGTAGTGGCGGTCGCGCGTGAGGCCGGGCTGGTCGGCGACGAGGGCGTCGCGCGTGCGCGTGAGCCGGTTGAACAGTGTCGATTTGCCGACATTGGGACGACCGACGAGGACGATGGTGGGT
The DNA here is from genome assembly GCF_001190925.1 of Azoarcus sp. CIB. Taxonomy (NCBI): domain Bacteria; kingdom Pseudomonadati; phylum Pseudomonadota; class Betaproteobacteria; order Rhodocyclales; family Zoogloeaceae; genus Azoarcus; species Azoarcus sp. CIB. The sequence goes on along the minus strand of NZ_CP011072.1, from coordinate 809,663 downwards.
TTCAAGCGTTCATTCCCGCTCAGCGGGCCTCATACACATGGATGCCGCCATCGCGCGTCTGGACGACGAAGCCGTCGCGGCCGAAACGGCGTGGGTCGGCGGTAACGGAGCTGCTGTCGGCGCGCGTGCGGGCGGCGAAGGTGCCGTCGTCGCGTTTGAGCAGATGGACATAGCCTTCGAAGTCGCCGACCGCGACGAAGTCGCCGACGATCAGCGGGCGGGACAGGGCGCGGCGGGGCAGCGCTTCCTGCTTCCACACGTTCGCGCCGCTGGTGCCGTCGAGCGCATGGACCGCGTCGTTGTCGTCGGTGATCACGACGAAGCGGCTGTCGCGATCCATGCCGACGCTGCTGGAGAAGTCTCGCGACCACAGCGCGTTGCCGTTGGTGGCGTCGAAGCATGCGGCGCGCCCTTGGTAGGCGACGGCGCACAGTTCCTTGCGGCCGATCACCGGCGTGCCGGCGACGTCGGCGACGCGCTCGAGTTCGGTCGCGCCCTTGGGGGTCGCAACGGTCAGCTCCCAGAGTTGACCACCGTTGGCGAGGCTTACCGCAACGAGCTTGCCACCCGGGTAGCCAGCCACCGCGGCCGCACCTTCCAGCGTGACGCCGGCGAAGCTGCGCAGCGACAGCGGCGGCGTCGCGCGCTGGAACACCCAGCGGCGTGCGCCGGTATTGGCGTCGAGTCCGATCAGGCGGCTGTCCGAGGCGCGCACGACGACGATCGCGTCGCCCACCGCCGGGGCGGCGAGCACTTCGGCGCCGATCGCGGCACGCCAGCGCTCGGCGCCGTTCGCCGCGTCGAGTGCGACGACCTCGCCGGCCGTGGTGGCCACGACGGCGAGCTTGCCGTTGCTGCCCACGCCCGCGGACAGGCGCTTGGCGGCGTTGACCGTCCACACCGCCTTGCCGTCCTTGAAGCGCGCGACGGCGCCGTCATGGGCTGCGGCATAGACGTCCTCGCCGACGACCGCGGGCTGGAATACATAGGAACCGGATTTGCCGATGCGCGCCTGCCACAGCGGGCGCAACTCGGCCGAGGCCTTGAAGTCGGGCAGCTTGGCCGGCTTCGGTCCCGATTCGGCGAAAGGGTTGAGGGAGGAGCAGCCGGCAAGCAGCGCCAGCGAGGCCGCCAAGGCGAGCGCGGTGAACGGTCGCTTCATTGCTCAGCCCTCCAGGGCCTGCTGCTTGACGCGAATGACTTCGCGCAGGGTTTCGCTGCCGTCGGCACCTTCCGCGGCCAGCGCATCGAGCGCGGCCTGGTAGGCGCTGCGAGCCTCAGCAGGCTTGCCGCTCGCCGCCAGCACGTCGCCGCGCAGGTCTTCGAAACGCGCCTTCAGGGCCGGGGCCGGCGCATTCGCGAGCTGCGCAAGCGCCTGGTCGAAGGCGCCCTCGTCGAGCAGCACGGCCGCGAGGCGCAGACGGGCGATGTCCTTCAGCGCCGGGTCGCTGCCCTTGGCGAGCAGCCATTCGAGCTGGGCGCGCGCGTTCTTGACATCGCCCTTCTCGATCTGCACGCCGGCCGAGGCCAGCGCTGCCATTTCCGCATAGGCCGTCGAGGGGAATTTTTCGATGAGCTGACCGGCCGCTTCACGCGTCTTCTGCGCGTCGCCCCTCATCATCGCCTGCTCGAGCGCGAAGTACAGCGCACCGGCTTCGCCGGCCTGCCGGTTTTTGTAGTACTGGAAGCCCTGCCAGCCGACCGAGGCCAGCGCGGCAGCCACTGCGATCGCAGTCACGAAATTGCCGTACCGGACCCACCAGGCCTTCAGTTCGGAAATCTGTTCCTGCTCTTCGAGGTCATACACTGCCATCGTTTTCCTCTTCTTCTTCAGTAAATAGGCATTCGGCGACGACATCGCCGAGGACTTCCAGGGCGACGCGCTGCTGGCCGCCGGGGCCGCGCAGGGGCTTGAGGCCGACCTCGCCCGCCGCGGCCTCGTCGTCGCCGATGACGACGGCGAGCTGCGCGCCGCTGGCATCGGCCTTTTTCATCTGCGACTTGAAGCTACCGCCGCCGCAGTGGGTGAGCACCGCGAAACCGTAGCCGCGTAGCGCTTCGGCGGCACGGAAGGCAAGCCGCTGGGCCTGCTCGCCGAGATGCACGACGTACACGTCGGGCAGCGCACGTTCGATCTCGCCGCCTCCCTCGCGCCACAGCGCCAGCAGGCGCTCGACACCCATCGCGAAACCAGCCGCGGGAGCAGGCTTGCCGCCGAGCTGCTCGACCAGGCCGTCGTAGCGGCCGCCCGCGCACACCGTGCCCTGAGCGCCCAGCCGCGTCGTGACCCATTCGAACACGGTGCGGTTGTAGTAGTCGAGGCCGCGCACGAGGCGCGGGTTGATGCGATACGGGATGCCGGCGTCCTTGAGCAGGGCCTGCACGCCGTCGAAGTGCCTGAGCGATTCCTCGCCGAGGAAGTCGATCAGCCGCGGCGCCGCCTCGACGAGTTCCTGCAGGTCGGGGTTCTTGGTGTCGAGGATGCGCAGCGGGTTGGTGTGCAGGCGGCGCTTGCCGTCCTCGTCGAGGCGGTCCTGGTGCGCGGACAGATAGGCGATCAGCTCGGCGCGGTGGCGCGCACGCTCCTCGCTGGAGCCCAGCGAGTTGAGTTCAAGCCGGACGTCCTCGAGGCCGAGGTCGTCCCACAGGCGCGCGCACATCAGGATGTGCTCGGCGTCGATGTCGGGACCGTCGAAGCCCAGCGCCTCGACGCCGATCTGGTGAAACTGGCGATAGCGGCCCTTCTGGGGACGCTCGTGGCGGAACATCGGCCCGTGGTAGTACAGGCGCTGGGCGCCCGTCGCGAGCATCTTGTGCTGGATCGCGGCGCGCACGCAGGAGGCGGTGCCTTCGGGGCGCAGCGTGAGGTGCTCGCCGTTGAGGGCGTCCTCGAAGGAGTACATCTCCTTCTCGACGATGTCGGTGACTTCGCCGATCGCGCGCTTGAACAGCGGCGTCGGCTCGACGATGGGCATGCGGATCGGGCGATAGCCGTAGCTGCGCAGCCAGTCGCGCACGATGTCTTCGAAGTGTTCCCAGGCCTCGGCGTCGTCGGGCAGGATGTCGTTCATCCCGCGCACGGCCTGCAGTGTCTGCATTACAGGTTTCTTTTCAGTCATAGGTGGACGGTTCAGGCCGCCTTTTTTGTGTACTTGGTCGCGATGTAGTTGTCGATGATCGCAATGAATTCGGCCGCGATGTTGTCCCCGCGCAGCGTAACCGTTTTTTCGCCGTCGACGAACACGGGGGCGGCGGGGGTTTCGCCGGTGCCGGGCAGCGAGATGCCGATGTTGGCGTGCTTGCTCTCGCCGGGGCCGTTGACGACGCAGCCCATGACGGCAAGGGTCATGTTCTCGACGCCGTCGTACTGCTCGCGCCAGGCGGGCATCTGCTCGCGCACGTAGCTCTGGATGGTCGACGCGAGCTCCTGGAAGAAGGTGCTGGTCGTGCGACCGCAACCCGGGCAGGCGGTGACCATCGGCGTGAAGGCGCGCAGGCCCATGGTCTGCAGGATCTCCTGCGCGACGACGACTTCCCGCGTGCGGCTGCCGTTGGGCTCGGGCGTGAGCGAGATGCGGATGGTGTCGCCGATGCCTTCCTGCAGCAGCACCGCGAGCGCGGCCGTCGAGGCGACGATGCCCTTGGAGCCCATGCCGGCCTCGGTCAGGCCCAGATGCAGCGGGTAGTCGCAGCGGCGCGCCATCTCGCGATACACGGCGATCAGGTCCTGCACGCTCGACACCTTCGCGGACAGGATGATGCGGTCGCCCCCGAGGCCGTATTCCTCGGCCTTGGCCGCGGATTCGAGTGCGGAGACGACGAGCGCTTCGCGCATCACCGCGCCGGCGTCGCGCGGCTCGGCGAGCTTCGCGTTGTGGTCCATGACGCGCGCGAGCACGGACTGGTCGAGGCTGCCCCAGTTCACGCCGATGCGCACGGGTTTGTCGTACTTGCAGGCGAGTTCGACGATGGCCGCGAACTGCGGGTCGCGCTTGACGCCCGCGCCGACGTTGCCCGGGTTGATGCGCAGCTTCGCGAGCGCTTCGGCGCACGCGGGGAAGTCCGTGAGGAGCTTGTGGCCGTTGTAGTGGAAGTCGCCGACGAGGGGGACGTCCATGTTCAGCGCGAGCAACCGGTCGCGGATATGCGGCACGGCCTTCGCGGCGGCTTCGTTATTGACGGTGATGCGCACCAGCTCCGAACCCGCGCGCGCGAGTTCGGCAACCTGCATCGCGGTGCCGAGCACATCCGCGGTGTCGGTATTGGTCATCGACTGCACGACGACGGGGGCGTCGGCACCGATCAGGACGCGCCCGACGCGGACTTGGCGCGTGCGGTGACGCGGCAGGGGGCCGGCGTGATTGTCGGGGGTGGGGGTTGTAGCCAATTCAACTCACTCCAGGGTGAATCTAGCGACGCTGACGCGCACGTGCGGCTTCATGTCGTAAGACTTGCCGCGATAGTCGAGTGACACCTGCCTGGCGTTGCCGACGACCAGCGCAAAGGGCGGCTTGCCCTGCACGGTGCGCGAACTACCGGCGCCATTGACCCCCGAATAGACGATGGAACCGCGCGCATCGCGCACCTCGATCCAGGATTCGCCTTCGAAACGGAACACGATATGTTCGACGCCTTCCGCGGGGGGTACGGCCGCCGGAGTGGCCGCAAAAGGCGGCACCACTGCCTGCGCGGTGGGCGCCGCCGGCGGGACAGCCGTGGCGGCTGCAGAGACCGGAGGAAGGGCAGCGGACGGGGGAGCAGCCGGAACCGGAGCAGTCACCGCAGCGGTTTCCGGTGCAGGCGCGGCCGGCGTTGCCGGAGTAGCGACCGGGAGCGAAGGCACGACGCCGCTCGCGGCGAGCGCGGATTCCGACACCTGCCCTTGCGGCGCGGCGGCGGCGCTGGTCACGGCGGGAGCCCCCTGCGGCGCCGGCTCGACGACGCTTTCCGCGACTTCGGCATTCTCCGCAGGCATGCGGAACCAGTCGAAGTACCAGCCCACCAGCACCACGAGCAGAAGCGCACCGGCGATCAGCCCGGCCGGGATCTGTACCGAGCGCCCGCCGCTGCCGCTGGGCATGACGCCCACGGCGTTCGACACCGGCGCGAGTTCGACGACACGCGGGGCGACGTCGGCCTCGAAGGCCGCGAGCACGGTCGCCGCATCGACACCGAGATAGCGGGCGTAGTTGCGCAGGAAACCGCGCGCGAACGCGGCGCCGGGCAGGAGATCGAGCCGCCCCGCCTCCATCGCCTCGATCTGCCGGCTGGTCAGCTTGAGGGAATGCGCGACGTCGCTCGTCGTTTCGCCACGGGCTTCGCGCAACTGCCGAAGTTGCGCGCCCATCTCGGCAGCGAGGTCGGACGATTCCGCCCCCTGCTGGTCCAGATGCACTTCTGTCACTCGTAATTTCCCTGAATCATCGTCCGGTATTCGGGACTGTCCGCAAAGCGGCCGCGCAGCTGCGCCGCGTAGCTGGCTTCGGAGTCACGGTTGCCCAGGCGGCGCGCGGTGCGCAGCCCCAGCCACACCGATTGCGGCGTCGGCTCGCCTTGCTGATGCAGGTCGACCAGCAAGGCGCTCGCGACGTTGTAGGCGCCGCGCCGGTAGGAGATGCCGGCGAGCTGGTACATCGCCTGGCGGTTCGCCGGGTCGGCCTGCAAAGCGCGGCGGAATTCCGCCTCTGCTGCCGTGTCGTTGTTCTGGCGCAGATGGCACAGGCCGGCGTTCGTGTAAGGCCGCGTGGGCGTGCGGTAGTACGGGTTGCGCGCCGACGAGGCAAGCCGCGCCAGGCCGTCCTGTACATTTCCGTTGATGCACTGGAACCAGCCGAAACTGTTGTTGAACTCGGGGTCGTTCGGCGCGATCTCGAGCGCACGCAGGAAGTTCTCGCGCGCCGCATTCGCATCGTCGATGGCCATGTACACCAGCGCCATCAGGTGATAGGCCGGCGCGTAGTTGGACTGGCTCTGCAGCGCCACGCGCGCTTCGTCGAGCGCCACGGCATAGTTGCCGAGCTGCAGGTAGGCCGCGCCCAGCTCGGCGTGCACCTTGGCCGTCGCCTCGCCCTTGCCCGACACCGGCGTGTCCGCCACGGGACGATCCGCAAGCGGCGTGCCGGCGGCGTTCATGGTGGCGTTGCAGCCGGCGAGCGCCAGCGCGAACAGCGGAAGCGACAGCTTCACGAAGAGCCGGGTCATGCACGATCCTCCATCGGTTTGACAAGGCGAACGGTGCGGCGCGTGCGGTCCTGGACCTGCCCCGCGAGCTGGCCGCAGGCGGCATTGACGTCGTCGCCGCGGGTTTTGCGGGTCGTCGTGACGATGCCCGCGTCGATCAGGATACCTGCAAAGCGGCGTATGCGTTCGGGCTGGGAACGGCCGAAACCCGAGTTCGGAAAGGGGTTGAACGGGATCAGGTTGAACTTGCACGGCACGTCGCGCACGAGGGCGACGAGCGCGCGCGCATGCGCGTCGGAGTCGTTCACGCCGTCGAGCATGACGTATTCGAAGGTCACGAAGTCGCGCGGGGCGCGTTCGAGGTAACGCCGGCACGCGGCCATCAGCTCGCGCAGCGGGTATTTCTGGTTGATCGGCACGAGGCGGTCGCGCAGCGCGTCGTCGGGCGCGTGCAGCGACACGGCGAGCGCGACCGGACATTCGTCGCGCAGGCGGTCCATCGCCGGCACGATGCCGGAGGTCGACACCGTGACGCGGCGGCGCGACAGGCCATAGGCGTGATCGTCGAGCATCAGGCGCAGCGCGGTGACGACGTTGTCGAAGTTGGCGAGCGGCTCGCCCATGCCCATCATGACGACGTTGCTGATGACGCGGCCGTTATCCGCGTCGCCCTCGGCGTCCTTGGCCCCGGCCGGCGTCGAAGTGCCGCCCAGCAGTTTGTTCGCGAGCCACAGCTGGCCGATGATCTCGGCTGCCGACAGGTTGCGGTTGAAGCCCTGCTTGCCGGTCGAGCAGAAGGCGCAGTCGAGCGCGCAGCCGGCCTGCGACGAGATGCACAGGGTGCCGCGGTTGGTCTCGGGAATGAACACGGCCTCGACCGCGTTGGCGTTGCCGACATCCAGCAGCCACTTGCGCGTGCCATCTTCCGACACGCTGTCACGGATGGCCTGCGGCGGGCGGACGCACGCCTCTTGGGCGAGCTTCGCGCGCAGGCTCTTCGCGACGTCGGTCATGCTGTCGAAATCGGTTTCGCCGAAGCGGTGCATCCAGCGCATCACCTGACGCGCGCGGAAGGGCTTCTCGTCGCGCTCGGCAAACCAGGCGACGAGGCCGTCGACGTCGAAATCGAGCAGATTGACCGGTGTTTCCATGTGTTTCCTGTGCTGCCCTCAAAATGCAATCGGCCCGCGTTGCACGAAGTGCGCGGGCCGATCCGCGGGCGTAGCCCTGAGAGGCTTAGCGGGCGTAAACGTTCATTCCGGGGAAGAAGAACGCGACTTCGACCGCAGCGGTTTCGGGCGCATCCGAACCGTGGACGGCGTTGGCGTCGATCGAGTCGGCGAAGTCGGCGCGGATGGTGCCGGCAGCGGCCTTCTTCGGGTCGGTGGCGCCCATCAGGTCACGGTTCTTGGTGATGGCGTTCTCGCCTTCCAGGACCTGAATCATCACCGGGCCGGAGATCATGAAGGACACCAGATCCTTGAAGAAGGGGCGCTCCTTGTGCACGGCGTAGAACTGGCCGGCCTCGCGCTCGGACAGGTGCACCATCTTCGAGGCGATGACCTTGAGACCTGCATCTTCGAAGCGCTGGTAGATCTTGCCGATCACGTTCTTGGCGACGGCGTCGGGCTTGATGATGGACAGGGTGCGTTCGATAGCCATTTGAAAAAACTCCGGATTGAATCGGTCTGCGAAAAATTGGGCGCAAAAAGCGTAGCTCGTGATTCTAGCAGTTTTTCTTGACAGTCTCCCAGCGCTACGACAACGGCACCCAGGCCGCAGCACCTCGCCGGTGCGCGGAGTTTTTGCGCTGCAGCAAACGTGGCGCACTTCTTGCGGAAGACCCTGAAACAAACATGGAAATACAGGCTCCGCCATGACGCATTCCGGTAATCATCGACGCACATCCGACATCGATCTGCTGACAATTTACGAGATCAGCAAGGTTTTGACCTCATCGCTCGACTTCAGGCAATGCGTGCAGAGCGTGCTGCGCCTGCTGCTGACGCAGCTCCACATGCGCCACGCACTGGTCGGTCTGGTGCAGGCGGACGAGCAGCTGCACATTCTTGGTGCAGCTGGCGTGCCCTGGCCGATGAGTGAGGCGCCGGTTCTCGACCCCGGCGCGGGGGTGATCTCCAAGGTGATCCGCAGCGGTTCGCCGATCGTGATCCCCGACATCGCCGCGGACACGAACTTCACGAACCGCACCGGGCGCGACCCTCAGCAGCTTGCGGGGGTGTCCTACGTCGTCGTGCCGCTGAAGCTCGACCGCGAGGTGATCGGCATCCTCTCGGCCGACCGCCATCCCGACGCCGAGCAGCCGGTTAACTTCGAGCGCGACGTGCGCATCCTGTCGCTGGTCGCGAACCTGCTGGCGCAGACCTACCGCCTGCACCAGTCGGTGGCGGCGGACCGGCAGGTGCTGATCGAGGAGTCCGCCCGCCTGCAGAAGCAGCTGCAGGGTAGCTACGACATCGAGAACGTGGTGGGGCGCTCGAAACGCATGAAGGAGGTGTTCGCGGACGTGCATCAGGCAGCACCGTCCGGCGCGACGGTGCTGCTGCGCGGCGAGTCGGGCACCGGCAAGGAGGCGATCGCGCACGCGATCCATTACCTGTCGCCGCGCGCGAAGGGGCCGTTCGTGAAGCTGAACTGTGCGGCGCTGCCGGAGACGCTGCTGGAGTCGGAGCTCTTCGGCCACGAGAAGGGCGCGTTCACCGGCGCGACCTCGGAGCGCAAGGGGCGTTTCGAGTTGGCCAAGGGCGGCACGATCTTCCTCGACGAGATCGGCGATATTTCGCCGGCCTTCCAGGCGAAGCTGCTGCGCGTGCTGCAGGAGCAGGAGTTCGAGCGCGTCGGCGGCAACAAGACGCTGCGCGCCGATGTGCGGCTGGTGGCGGCGACGAACCGCAACCTGGAGGAGATGGTGCAGCGGAACGAGTTCCGCGCCGACCTGTATTTCCGCCTCAATGTGGTGACGATCTTCATGCCGTCGTTGCGCGAGCGGAAGGACGACATCCCGCTACTGGTGGATTTCTTCCTTGACCGCTTCAACCGCGAGAACCGCCGCCAGCTGACGATGACGCAGGGGGCGTTGGAGATCCTGATGCAGTGCAACTGGCCGGGCAATGTGCGCGAACTGGAGAACTGCATCCAGCGCGCGGCGACGATGACGCGCGCGAACACGATCCGCGAGGTGGATATGCGCTGTCAGAAGGGGCAGTGCTTCTCGGCGGTGCTGCTGGAGAGCGCACAATCGCGGGCGTGTTTCCCCGTGATCGGGGTGCCGGTACGCAGCGCGCCGCCCGCGCGGACGGCACCCGCGGCACCGGCTGCGGATCCGGGCGACGAGGTCGCGGCCGCCAGGGCGCCGACCAGCGAGCGCGAGCGTCTGGTCGATGCGATGGAACGCTGCGGCTGGGTGCAGGCCAAAGCGGCGCGCCTGCTGGGGCTCACGCCGCGGCAGATCGGTTATGCGCTACGCAAGTACAACGTGGAGGTGAAGCAGTTGTGACGGCCGGGGGACTGGCTCCGAGGCAGAGGTGGCTTCGACCCGCCCGAGCGCGGGGGACTCCCCTTCGGGCAGGCGCTCGCGGCCTTCGGCTTCCCGGATCGAGGCGGCTTGCGGGGGCGGCGACGCAAACTCGCCGGCTGCGCCGGCTCAGACATGCGTCGCCTTCATCCCCCGCAAGCCGCCCCGATCCGGCGCTCACGACAGCCCGGCGGGAAGCCCCCCGCGCTCGGGCTGCGTGGGTGGATTGCTCGTCGGTCGCTTAGACGGGGCGGTTGTCGGCGACCTTCACCGGCCCCATCTCGGCCAGCGCCTGCGCGTACTCGGCACGCGGGAAGCCGCCGCCGAGCTTCGCCGCGGCATCAACGATCGCGTCGATCTTGGCCTCGGAGGACATCTTCTTGAGGTCGCCCTTTTCCAGGTACAGGAGTTCGAGGAGCTCGTTGTAGACGGTGGCCTCGTCCAGCGGCAGGACGTAGTAGCTGACGCCGTCGATGTCGAGCAGGTATTTCTTCGAGATGTCGACGTTGCCCGCGAAGATGAAGTACTTGCCCGTCGGGACGAGCGCGGCGCCGAAGGTGGCGCGGACGTCGTCGAGGTGGGCGAGCGAATCGATGTGCAGGGCGAGGAAGCTCACGGCTTCGCCTTCGACGGCGAGGATGACCTGGTCGGCCTTGATTTCGGGCGGACGTTTTTCGCCGGCGATCGAGGGCGGGAATTTGAGGCCGAGCTCGCCGCGGAAGCCATAGCGGGCGGTCTTGCCGGTAGGGCCGGAGAAGGTCGGGGACAGGAGCTTGCCGTCGAGGGCGCTGAACAGGGTCGGCGTGGTCATGTGGGATCTCTCGTGCAGTGACAGTGGGTAAGGCGGTTCGTTCACCGTTCCGCAAGAACTGCGCCACGGCACTGGACGCACGCAGGGTCAGCGCACAACACATTGTATTTGCAGGCCTTTCCGCGCGCAGGCGACTTCCGGCGACTGCGGCGCGCGGGCGGTGGCAACGACGGCGCAGGGACGACATTCCGGACATCGACGCGACATTGCTGTCGCACATGCGACATCGCAGCGCGGGGGCGACACCGCGCAGATAGTTCTTTTCTTTCAATGCATTGCACCGATCGCGCGGCACTGGCACAGGCATTGCAGTTATCCCCGCAGACGCTGCGCGGCGTGCTTTCGCGACGTTGCGGCCTGATGGATCACTGCGAAGGGAGTTCCCCATGTCAACGCAAGGCCTCGTTGTGCCCGAAGCCCCTGCCCGCAAGATCATTCCGCTCGCCGTGGCGGGAACGGCCGCGCCGCGCGCGGGCGGCTGCGGCACCGCGACGAAGGGCGGTTGCGGGTCGGGCAGTTCCGCCGGACTGCCGCAGCATGTGCGCGACCGCGTCCACGACCATCCCTGTTACAGCGCGGAGGCGCATCACCACTTCGCGCGCATGCACGTGGCGGTGGCGCCGGGCTGCAACATCCAGTGCAACTACTGCAATCGCAAGTACGACTGTGCGAACGAGAGCCGGCCGGGCGTGGTGTCGGAGAAGCTGACGCCAGAACTGGCGGCGAAGAAGGTGCTCGCGGTGGCGGCGCAGATTCCGCAGCTGTCGGTGGTGGGGGTGGCGGGCCCGGGCGATGCGCTGGCGATCCCCGAGAAGACCTTCCGCACCTTCGAGCTGATCAGGGAGGCGGCGCCCGACATCCGGCTGTGCCTGTCGACCAACGGGCTGGCCCTGCCCGATCACGTCGAGCGCATCAAGGCGCTGGGGGTGGACCACGTGACGATCACGATCAACATGATCGACCCGGCAATCGGCGCGCAGATCTATCCGTGGATTTTCTTCGACCACAAGCGCCGGCGCGGGCTGGAGGCGGCGCGCATCCTGCATGAGCGGCAGATGCTGGGGCTGGAGATGCTGGTCGCCGCCGACGTGCTGGTGAAGGTGAACTCGGTGATGATTCCGGGGATCAACGACCGCCATCTCGCCGAGGTGAACGAGGCGGTGAAGTCGCGCGGGGCCTTCCTGCACAACATCATGCCGCTGATCTCGGACCCGGCGCACGGCACGCATTTCGGCCTGACGGGACAGCGCGGGCCCACGCCGGCGGAGCTGAAGGCGCTGCAGGATGCGTGCGAGGGCGAGATGCAGTTGATGCGCCACTGTCGCCAGTGCCGCGCCGACGCGGTGGGGATGCTGGGCGAGGATCGCGGCGCCGAGTTCACGTCGCACAACGTCGATGCGATCGCGGCCGGGGTCGATGCGGCGGAAGTCGCCGAATCGCGCGCGGCCTATCGCAGCTTCGTCGAGCGCGAGCGCGCCGATCAGAGCGAGGCGGCGGATGCGGCCCGGTCCCGGCTCGGAACGACCGCCGAGACCCGGCTGGTGGCGGTCGCGACCAAGGGCTCGGGGCGGATCAACCAGCACTTCGGCCACGCCGAGGAATTCCAGGTGTACGAGGTGTCGGCCGCTGGCGCGAAGTTCGTCGGCCATCGCAAGGTGTCGCTGTACTGCCAGGGCGGTTACGACGATGACGAGGCGCTGCCGGGGATCGTCGAGGCGCTCGCGGGCTGCGGCGCGGTGTTCGTCGCGAAGATCGGCCACTGTCCGCGCAAGGACCTCGCGGCAGGGGGCATCGCCGCGATCGAGGACTACGCGCACGAATACATCGAGGCCTCGCTGATCGACTGGTTCGCAAAGTCGGTCGCGGGCGCGGCCACCATCGCAGCCTGAGGAGGAACGAACATGTGCGTGACCCTGACCCCCGCCGCCGCCGATTTCATGACGCGCATCGTGCGCTTCGGCGGCGGCAGCGCCGACAGTGGCTTCCGGCTGTCCGTGAAGCCCGGCGGCTGCTCGGGCTTCGATTCGAGCTTCACGGTCGAGCCCGCCCCCGCCGCCGGCGACGCGGTGATCGAGCAGCTCGGCGTGCGCTTGTTCCTGACCGGGGACAGTTGCGCGCTGCTGCGCGGCTACACGGTGGATTTCACCGAGAACAGCGTCGACAGCCGACTGAGCTACCACAAGGAAGGCGCGGCGGAGGCCTGCGGCTGCGGCTCGGGGAATGGTGCGCAGGCACCCGGCGCCGCGGTCGCGGTGAAGTTCTTCAAGCCCGGCAGCAGCTGCGCCAAGGGATAGGAGGAATCATGTTCGCGCGCGATTCGGACATCGTCGAACTCGACGGACAGCCGGCCTTCGACTACGGCGAGAAGGTCATCTCGCGGAAGAACGTCAGGAACGACGGCACCTTCCACGGCCGCGAGATCGGCGACGTGCTGGTGAAGAAAGGGGATGTCGGCTACGTGAAGAGCATCGGCACCTTCCTGCAGCAGTTCTACATCTACGGCATCGACTTCGTCGACCTGGGCTACGTGGTGGGCATGAAGGGGCGCGAACTGCGCTCGCTGGATGCGCCCTCGCCCGAGGTCTGCGACGAGGACGACGCACACCATTTCGAAGAAGAGGAAACGATGCGATGAAAGTCACCGTGCGCAAGGAAACGGCCGGCCACTATTCGATCTACGTGGCGAAGAAGGATCTCGAGGCGCGCGTCGTGAGCGCCGAACACCCGGCGATCTGGGGCGGCAAGGTGGAGCTCGACAACGGCTGGACGCTGGAGATGCCGGCGATGGCGGCGGACACGCGCCTGCCGGTCACGGTGGAGGCGCGCAGGCTGGGCGAAGGCTGAGCTTCAGGCACTCCCGAGCGCGAGCAGGCCGTCGACCTGCCGCACGATCGCCTCACTCACGTCGCGATCCAGGCGCTTCAGCCAGCGGACCGGAATGGCGTCGACGCCGTAGTGCGCCCCCGCCAGCATGCCGGCGATCGCGCCGGTAGTGTCGGCGTCGCCGCCGCAGTTCACGGTGCGGATCAGGCAGGACTCGAAGTCGTCGGTAGAAAAGAACGCGTACAGCACCGTCTGTGCGGTGTCGACGACGTAGCCGGTTGCGCGCTTCGGGTAGGGGTCGAAGCGGAACTGGCGGTGCGCGTCGACCAGCGCCTTGGCATGCGCGCGCAGCTTGGCGAGATTGTCGCGCCAGTGGCCGCCATGCAGGAGATCGGCGAGCATGCGTGCAAGGCACAGCGTCGCGGCGTCGGACAGCGGGTGGTTGTGCGTGACGTGCGCCTGCTCGAGCGCGCAGCGTTCGAGGAGCGCCATGTCGCGGTAGGCGAACAGGATCGCGGGCAGCACGCGCATCAGCGCGCCGTTGCCGGCGTCCCCGTCCGAGAAGGGCGATTCGAGCGAGCCGTCGCGCCCAAAGCGCACGAGACCGCGGCGGCAGGTGTTGCCGACGTCGATGGGCTTGGATTTCAGCCACGCGAGCCAGTGTTCGGCGATGTTCTTCAGGTCCCACCCGCCCGACTCGATGATCGCGGCGCCGAGTGCGAGCGACATCTGCGTGTCGTCCGTGACCTGCCCGGCTTTCAACCTCAGCCAGCCGCCGCCGACGATGTCGCGCAGCTCGCCGTACTGGTGGCGAATCTCCGAGGGCGTCAGGAACTCGACCGTGGCGCCCAGCGCGTCGCCGACGGCAAGGCCCAGGTAGGCGCCCAGGGCGCGTTCGCGCAGGGTCGGTTCTGTCGCGTTCGTCATAGGGTCGCCATCCTGACACGATAGTCGCCGCCGAGCACCAGCATTTCCCCCTCGCCGCGCAGCAGCGGTCCCGGCATCAGCTCGTTGCAGTACACGACCTTGCATAGTGGCACCTCGACTTCGAGGATGGTGTCGCCGAACTGGTCGGCAATGTCGCGCCGTGTCGTGAACGAGACAAGGTTGTTCTGCCGCGCGATGGCCTCGCGTGCGCGCCCGGGTCTGCCGTCGGCGCGCGGCAGCCAGGCGACGACCTGATGCTCGGCGAAGTCATTCACGCCGCGGTACAGCGTGAGGTGGCGCCGACCGGGGTATAGCCAGCGGCGGAACACATGCTGCGCATACTCGTACAGCAGATCGAGCTGCGCATGGATGCAGTTGTTGTGGAAGCGCGCGTTCATCTTCTCCTCGACGTACTGCATCCACGCCTCGGACGGGTAGCGCCCGAGCGGCCGCTTGTGGAAAGTCGGATGCAGGCCGAAGCGCGACTCGGCCCACCCCTTGAGCACCGCGCCTTCACTGCCGTTGGCGTCGAAGCCCCAGCCGCGCAACAGGCGCAGGTAGCTCGCGCGGTAGCGCTTGCGCCCGGCCGCATCGCGCTCGCCCGGCAGGTTCAGTTCGAACACGGTGTGCATGTAGATCTGGAAGGCGAGCACGGCCTCGTCGGCGCACGTCGCGTCGCCCAGCATCGCGAACAGCGCGCGGTTGGTCTCGCGCACGCCGTGGATGTGCAGCGGCAGCGGATGCTCGTTGAACGCGACGCTCGCGACGAGCCCGGTCGGGATGCCGACGAGATTGGTCGAATGGCCGTATGCGGCGGCGGCGCGGGCCTCAGTAGTTGCTGAAATGGCCTTCACGCCTCGCCTGCGCGCGCGCCTGCTTCACCAGCTCGCCGGACTGGGGCGGCGCGGCGGGCGCGGACACCTGTTTTTCCAGCGCAGTGCCGCCACAGTGCGGACAGTGTGGCGTCTGGCTGGCGCGCACGAGCAGCTCGAAGGTCTTGGCGCAGGCGGGACAGCGGTAGTCGAAGATCGGCATTGGGCCTCCGGAATGGTTGGGTCGGGTCGGCCATCGAGCAGCAAGAAGGATGCCGCCTGCAACGGTCGCCAATTGGCGCGCATATCCCCTTGCGCCGACGCACAAACGCGACATTCGCCTCCTCTCGCGACATGCCGATGTCCGACACTCGCCGCGCCCTTGTCGCGTTGCCGACAGGTCCGGCGCCGCTCCTGCGGCCCTCCCCTCCCCGCCAAAATCCCTTGCTGCGACTGGCTTTCGTGACTTTTTGGCGCGATTGGCACAGCCCTTGCCATAGGGGAACTGTGCCGGTTCGCCGGGTGTGAAAGCAGGACTCACTTTTCTTGAGGAGAAATGAAATGTCCCTTCGTCAAATCGCGTTCTACGGAAAGGGTGGCATCGGCAAATCGACCACGTCGCAGAACACCCTCGCCGCGCTGGCCGAGATGGGCCAGAAGATCCTGATCGTCGGCTGCGACCCGAAAGCCGACTCGACCCGCCTGATCCTGCACGCCAAGGCGCAGGACACGGTGCTGTCCCTCGCCGCCGATGCCGGCTCGGTGGAGGACCTCGAGCTCGAGGACGTGCTGCGGGTCGGTTACCGCGACATCCGCTGCGTGGAGTCGGGTGGCCCGGAGCCCGGCGTCGGCTGCGCCGGTCGTGGAGTGATCACCGCGATCAACTTCCTCGAAGAGAACGGCGCCTATGACGGCGTGGATTACGTCTCCTACGACGTGCTCGGCGACGTCGTGTGCGGCGGCTTCGCGATGCCGATCCGCGAGAACAAGGCGCAGGAAATCTACATCGTGATGTCCGGCGAAATGATGGCGATGTACGCCGCCAACAACATCTCGAAGGGCATCCTGAAGTACGCCAACGCCGGCGGCGTGCGCCTGGGCGGCCTGATCTGCAACGAACGCCAGACCGACAAGGAATACGAACTGGCGGACGCGCTGGCGAAGAAGCTCGGCACCTCGCTGATCCACTTCGTGCCGCGTGACAACGTCGTGCAGCACGCCGAACTGCGCCGCATGACCGTGCTCGAGTACGACCCCGGCTCCAAGCAGGCCGCCGAGTACCGCACCCTGGCGCAGAAGATCCACGCCAACAAGGGCAACGGCACGATCCCGACGCCGATCACCATGGACGAGCTGGAAGACCTGCTGCTCGAGTTCGGCATCATGCAGAAGGAAGACGAGTCGATCGTCGGCAAGGCCAAGGCCGCCTGACTTCCACGCACACAGGAGAGTTGAAATGACCCCCACGCTCACTGCGTTCGCTGCCCCCCGCGGGGGCGATGCCTCCTTCGGGACGGCCCATCAGGAGGCATGATCATGAGTGCAGTTCTGGACGACAAGACGCGCAACAAGGCGTTGATCAACGAGGTGCTCGAGGTCTACCCCGAGAAGGCCGCGAAGAAGCGCGCCAAGCACCTCAACGTGTATGAGGAAGGCAAGCCCGACTGCGGCGTGAAGTCCAACATCAAGTCCCTGCCGGGCGTGATGACGATCCGCGGCTGTGCCTACGCCGGCTCGAAGGGCGTGGTGTGGGGCCCGATCAAGGACATGGTGCATGTGAGCCACGGTCCGGTCGGCTGCGGCCAGTACTCGTGGGCCACCCGGCGCAACTACTACAACGGCACGACCGGGGTCGACGCCTTCGGTGCGATGCAGATCACGTCCGACTTCCAGGAGAAGGACATCGTCTTCGGCGGCGACAAGAAGCTCGACAAGCTGGTCGACGAGATCACGCAGGTCTTCCCGCTGGCGAAGGGCATCTCGGTGCAGTCCGAGTGCCCGATCGGCCTGATCGGCGATGACATCGAGGCGGTGTCGAAGAAGAAGTCCAAGGAAGTGAACCTGCCGATGGTGCCGGTGCGCTGCGAAGGCTTCCGCGGCGTGTCGCAGTCGCTCGGCCACCACATCGCCAACGACGCGATCCGCGACTGGGTGTTCGACAAGGCGGACTACGAGAAGCCCTTCGAATCGACGCCCTACGACGTCGTGCTGATGGCCGACTACAACATCGGCGGCGACGCGTGGAGTTCGCGCATCCTGCTCGAGGAGATGGGCCTGCGCGTGATCGGCCAGGGCACCGGCGACGCGACGCTCAAGGAAATCGAGATGATGCCGCGCGCGAAGCTGCTGCTGCTGCACTGCTACCGCTCGATGAACTACATCGCCCGCCACGTCGAAGAGAAATACGGCGTGCCCTGGTTCGAGTACAACCTCTTCGGCCCGACCAAGATCGCCGAATCGCTGCGCGGCATTGCCGCCTTCTTCGACGACACGATCAAGGAAAAGGCCGAGCAGGTCATCGCCAAGTACACGGCACTGTCGCAGGCGGTCATCGACAAGTACAAGCCGCGCCTCGCGGGCAAGAAGGTCATGCTCTACGTCGGCGGCCTGCGCCCGCGCCACGTTGTCGGCGCGTACGAGGACCTCGGCATGGAAGTGGTCGGCACCGGCTACGAGTTCGGCCACGGCGACGACTACCAGCGCACCACCCACTATGTTAAGGACGGCACGCTGATCTACGACGACGTCTCCAGCTTCGAACTGGAGAAGTTCGCCGAGAAGATCCGCCCCGACCTGATGGCCTCGGGCGTCAAGGAAAAGTACATCTTCCAGAAGATGGGCATCCCCTTCCGCCAGATGCACAGCTGGGACTACTCCGGCCCGTATCACGGCTTCGACGGCTTCGCGATCTTCGCCCGTGACATGGACATGGCGATCAACTCGCCGGTATGGGGCATGACCAAGGCCCCCTGGAAGAAATAAGGAGCACGACCATGCCTCAATCAGCTGAAAAGGTCCTCGACCACGCCGAGCTGTTCAAGGAACCGGAATACCAGGAGATCTTCGAGCGCAAGAAGGGCTTCGAAGGCGGCTGCGGCGCGGCCAAGGTCCAGGAGATCGCCGACTGGACCAAGACGATGGAATACCGCGAGATCAACTTCAAGCGCGAAGCCCTCGTCATCAACCCCGCGAAGGCGTGCCAGCCGCTCGGCGCGGTGCTGTGCGCGTCCGGCTTCGAAGGCACCCTGCCCTACGTGCATGGCTCGCAGGGCTGCGTGGCCTACTTCCGCTCGCACTTCAACCGCCACTTCAAGGAACCGTGTTCGGCCGTGTCCGACTCGATGACCGAGGACGCGGCGGTGTTCGGCGGCCTCAACAACATGGTCGACGGGCTGGCGAACGCGCATGCGCTGTACAAGCCGAAGATGATCGCGGTGTCGACCACCTGCATGGCCGAAGTCATCGGCGACGACCTCGACGCCTTCATCAAGACGGCGAAACAGAAGGGTTCGGTCCCCGAGGACTTCCGCGTACCGTTCGCGCACACGCCGTCCTTCGTCGGCAGCCACGTCACCGGCTACGACAACATGCTCAAGGGCTTTCTCACGAGCTTCTGGGACGGCAAGACGCGCAGCGAAACCGCGGCGCCCGCGATCAACCTCAACGGCGGCTTCGACGGCTACTGTGTCGCCAACAACCGCGAGCTGAAGCGGATGATGAAGGAGATGGGCGTCGAGGCGACCATCATCTCCGACCCGTCCGAGGTCTTCGATACCCCGGCCGACGGCGAATTCCGCATGTACGCGGGCGGCACCACCGCCGACCAGATGGAAGCCGCGCTGCACGCCAAGGGCACGGTCTTCATGCAGGGCATCTCGGCGGCGAAATCGGCCGACTACGTCGCGAAAGCGGGCCAGAAGACGGTGTCGCTCAACTGCCCGGTCGGCGTCACCGGCACCGACGCCTTCCTGATGGCGGTGTCCGAGCTCACCGGCCAGCCGATCCCGGCCTCGCTGGAGCTCGAACGCGGCCGCCTCGTCGATGCGATCGCCGACTCGCAGGCCCACCTGCACGGCAAGCGCTTCGCGCTGTTCGGCGACCCCGACATGCTGCTGGGCCTGACCGCCTTCCTGCTGGAACTCGGCGCCGAGCCGGTGCACATCCTTTGCAGCAACGCGACGAAGGAATGGACGGCGAAGATCAACGCGCTGCTCGCCGCCAGCCCCTTCGGCAAGGACGCCAAGGCCTGGCCGGGCAAGGACCTGTGGCACCTGCGCTCGCTGCTCGCCACCGAGCCGGTCGATTTCCTGATCGGCAGCTCGCACGGCAAGTACCTCGAGCGCGACATCGGCACGCCGCTGATCCGCATCGGCTTCCCGATCTTCGACCGCCACCACCACCACCGCTTCCCGATCTGGGGCTACCAGGGCGGCCTGAACGTTCTCGTGAAGATCCTCGACAAGATCTTCGACACGCTGGACGCGAAGACCTCCGACTCGGCCAGCTTCGACCTGGTCCGCTGAGGAGATCCGGCATGCCCACCGTTACCTTCAGTTCGCCGAAGATGCGCCGCGACCTCACCGTCTATGCCCCTGCGGGCGACCGCAAGAGCATCCTCGGCGTCGCCCGGGAGCACGGCGTCGCGATCGACTGCGAGTGTCAGAAAGGCGAATGCGGTTCCTGCACGGTCGAGGTGATCCACATCGGCAACAAACCGCCGATGGCGGTGCACCTCACCGAGAAGGAAAAGCTCACGCTGCTAACGTCCGGCAAGCTCGCGCGGCAGGAGTTCGAGGAGTTGGAACTGCTGGATCTGGCGCCGCGTTACCGGCTCGCGTGCCAGTACCTGCTGCTTGATGAGGATATTGTTGTGAAGTTCTGAGCGGATGGATTTTGCTCACGGCATCCGGCGATTTCTCTCCGCGCCGGATGTTGCTCGGCCCGCCCGCAAGGCGGGCCGTTATCTTCTTTGTCGACGCTGGGCGGTGGGGTATCGCGGAAACAAGGAACCGCGGCCATCAACCCGATACAGCCACTCAAGCCTTCAACCATATGACGCCCACTATTTAGGGGAATCGTCATTCAAAACCGCAGATTCGCTTTTGAAATAAACGGCCTTGCTATACGTACGTCCTTGGCAAAAAAACACCTTTATCGACCAATTGCCCCGCGCTCAAGGCCTGCTGCTTCAAAGGAATGCAGCTGCTTTGCCAGAAGCTCAGCCATACGGACCGCATTAATTAGGTCGGTACGCGAGAATTGAACCTCGACCAAGATTGTCGCCCCCCAGGAAAACCACAATTTACAGCCTGGAAATGGCGCTTCCTTTCTGTCAGTACAGCTGATGTAGTACTTAACTTTTTCGTCGACAATGAGTTCGTAATACACCGCATCGGTCATCGGCGTCCCATTCTTAGCGCGCAGCTTTTCGATAGCTTCATTGCCCAGACTTCGCGTTAGCCGTTCAAGCTCGTCTGGCGTGGGATTAAATTTGGATATTTGCCTAAACCGCCGAAGCCCCTGACGCTTTTGATCTGAGTCTTCCTCAATGACATCAAATTGAGGCGCCATACTCTTTGGAGCGTTCGAAAAATGACTGATCTGATAGCGGCGATCGCCCCACAGATAAATCAATAGCTTACTACCCGGCCCCGCCGGCCAGTACATCTCGTCATGGCGCTCCGGGCTCCACGGCTGCACATCAGGCACCGTCGCATGTAAGGTCACGCTGTCCACAGACCCATCTGTCAAATTTCTAGCGTAGCTCTTAAGCCAGGTCTTTTCGGGGATGAGAAATGCCGTTTCGTCGATGGGGATATATGCCAGCCCATCCTTGCTTTTCACTGGATTTGGAAGCGTTGCGGATCCTCCGCACCCGCCCATGATGAGTGCAAGCCACACGAGGAACATGAGATTAAGAAGGTCTTTCATCGCAAACTATCCGGGCTTTGATATTGACGCAGCTCTCTGTCTCTGGGGTCAGATCTCGTTTCTTGCCCACGTAACCATACAACCGCCCTACTCGCTGCGATCCAGCCAATTTTCCACGGCCCGTCCCGGCACCCGGCGGAACTACTTCAGATTGGCGGCGACGACTGTAAGGCCCAGCGCACGTGCATGCGCCGCGATCTGCAGATCATTCGGGCCGACGGGCATGCCGGGCCGCAAACTCTCCCTGGCGATTGCGCACAAGGTCGGAGACGACATTGGTATCGAGCAGGTAACGCGGCACGCCAGGTTGCGCAGCCTTCCTCAAAACGAAACGTCGTCGAGCGGCGGCAAGCCGGAATCGACATCGGGGAATTCCCGTGGGAGAGCCTCCAACCCGGAAAGCACGGCAAGCAGGCGGTTTCTGCGCACCGGCTCTATGATCAGCCTGCCACCTTCGCGATGGATAATCGCTTCGTCGGCATCGAGTTCGAATTCGTGAGGAACCCTGATGGCTTGATTCCTGCCCCTGAAAACACGTACGCGACGTCGTTCGGCCTGCATGGGGGTCGCCTTTAAGTTTTACCTATTCTCATAGCATGGGCCGACCAGACTGGAACGTCAATTTTGCCGAACCCGGAGATGAACGCCATGCACCGAGAAATTCTGGAATTCTGGTTCGACGAGCTCTCACCCGCCCAATGGTGGAAGAAGGACGCCGCCTTCGACCGCATGATCGCCGAACGCTTCGGCGACGTGCACGCCCAGGCCGCGCGCGGCGAGTTGTTCGAGTGGCGGAGCACGCCGGCCGGACGGCTGGCGGAGGTAATCGTGCTGGATCAGTTCTCGCGCAACATGTTCCGCGACTTGGCGGCGGCGTTCGCGTGCGACGGGATGGCGCTGGTGCTGGCGCAGGAGGCGATCGCGACGGGGGCGGAGCAGGCGCTGCGGCCCAACGAGCGCAGCTTCCTGTACATGCCCTTCATGCACAGCGAGTCGCTGGCGATCCACAAGATCGCGGTGCAGCTCTTCGAGCGCAACGGCATCCCGGGCAACCTGGACTACGAGCTGAAGCACAAGACGATCATCGAGCGCTTTGGGCGCTATCCGCATCGCAATGCCATTCTGGGAAGGGAGTCGACCCCGGACGAGGTCGAATTTCTGAAGCAGCCGGGCTCGCGCTTCTGAACGCGGCCGGTTCGGCCCGCCGCACAGGGCGGGCCGTTGTGTTACGGCTGGCCGCTCAGAGGATCATGCGGCCGACGTACCATGCGGCGCCGGCGATGAGGGCGCTGCACGGGATCGTGAGAACCCACGCCCAGACAATGCTGCCCGCCACGCCCCAGCGCACGGCCGAGACCTTGCGCGCGGAGCCGACGCCGACGATGGCGCCGGTGATGGTGTGGGTGGTCGACACCGGGATGCCCATCGCGGTGGCGAGGAACAGCGTGATCGCGCCGCCGGTTTCGGCGCAGAAGCCGCCGACCGGTTTCAGCTTGGTGATGCGCTGGCCCATGGTCTTGACGATGCGCCAGCCGCCGAACATGGTGCCGAGGCCGATGGCGAGGTAGCAGGTGACGATGACCCAGGTCGGCACGGGGTCCGTGCTCTGGCTGATGCCGGCGGCGATCAGGAGCATCCAGATGATGCCGATGGTCTTCTGCGCGTCATTGCCGCCGTGGCCGAGGCTGTAGAGCGAGGCCGAGACGAGCTGCAGGCGGCGGAACCACTTGTCGACCTTGCGCTGGGGCGTTCGGAAAAATAACCATGAGACGCCCACCATCAGCAGCGAACCGAGCAGGAAGCCCAGCAGCGGCGACACGAGGATGAAGGCGACGGTCTTGATGAGGCCGGAGGCGAGCAACGAGCCGAAACCGCCCTTGGCGACCGCGGCACCGACGAGGCCGCCGATCAGCGCGTGCGAGGAGCTGGACGGGATGCCGTAGTACCAGGTGATGACGTTCCACGCGATCGCCCCGACCAGTGCGCCGAACACGACGATGTGGTCGACGACCGCGGGGTCGATGGTGCCCTTGCCGATCGTGCTCGCGACCTTCAACTGGAAGATGAAGATGGCGACGACGTTGAAGAAGGCCGCAAACGCGACCGCATGCTGCGGCTTGAGCACGCCGGTCGAGACGACCGTCGCGATCGAGTTCGCCGCATCGTGGAAGCCGTTCATGAAGTCGAACAGCAGGGCCAGCACCACGAGAAACATCACCGTGGCGAGCCCGATCTCCAAAGTTGCCATGTCGTTTTCCTGGAGATCGCGGGTCAGGAGTTTTCGAGCACGATGGCCTCGAGGATCTTGGCGACGTCCTTGCAGCGATCGGTGACCGATTCGAGCAGTTCGTACACGCCTTTCATCTTCAGGACCACACGGACGTCGGGCTCTTCGCGGAAGAGGCCCGACAGCGCCTTGCGCAGGACGCGGTCGGCGTCGGATTCGAAGCCGTCGATCTCGTGGCAGATGCGCAGGATCTCGCGGCCGTTGTCCATGTTGGACAGCAGCACGACCGCCGCGCGCACGCTCTCGGCGCAGGACAGGGACAGCTCGGCGATGCGCAGGGCGTCCTCGGTCACTTCGACGATGTCGTACAGCGAGACGGTTTCGGCGACGTCCTGGATGGTGTCGAGCACGTCGTCCATGTGCGAGATGAGCTGATGGATCTCGTCGCGGTCGAGCGGCGTGATGAACGTGGAGTGCATCAGCGCCATCACGTCGTGGTTCAGCTTGTCCGCGCGGGTCTCGATCTCGTCGATGTCGGCGGTGGTCTTCGCCGCTGTCGATGCGTCCTTTCCGACGGCCTGCATCAGCGCGACCAGGGCTTTGGCGCCGGCCACGATCTCGTCTGCATGGGCGTTGAACAGGGTGAAGAACTGTCCCTCACGGGGCATGAAGCGGGAGAACATGATTGTTTTTGCCTGCCGGGGAGTGGAATCAGGGCGCGATTTTACCAGCTGAAACAATCCTGTAATGTTCCGCGCGCAAATTCAGCCTGAAACCCCGTATTCCGGGGCTATATGCCCACCGCGGACGGCCTGGACGGCCTACATGCGCAGGCCGAAGGCCTTGCCGATCGCCTCGACGGTTTCGGGGCTGTCCCACTCCTTGGCGCCGAACACCTTGTGCACGACCTTGCCGTCGGCGTCGACCAGCACCGTGAGCGGGATGCGGTTGGCGCCGAGCATGTTCTCGAGCGCGAGCTTGTGGTCGATGAAGTGCGGGAAGCTGGTCTTCGCCTGGGTGAGGAAGGCCGTGGCGCGCTCGGGGTAGTCGTCGATCGAGATGCCGATGACGTTGAACTGCTTGCCGTAGCGCTTCGACAGGCGCTCCAGCGACCCCATCTCGGCGAGACAGGGCGGGCAGTAGCTCGCCCAGACGTTGATGATCAGCGGCTTGCCGCGATAGTCGCCGAGCAGCTTGGAGCCGGCGGTGAGGCCCTGCATCGGTATCTGGCGCAGGGTGCCGCCTTCGGGCACTTCTCCGGGCGTGGCGAAGGCGGGGCCGGGCATTGCGGCGAGGCACAGGGCGAGGGAAACGAGGGCTTTCTTCATCTTGGCGGCGGGTCGGGAGCGCGGCGCGGTACGCCGGAAAAGCGTGAGCATAGCAGGAGGTGTCCTGCGGCGCAGGGGCGTCGGGGGCGTGTCACGAGTTCGACAAAAGCGTTGTCGCGAGTTCGACAGCGGCGGAGATGAATGCGTGCGCGTTTCGCAAGCCATTGATTTAACGCACTGTGCGGTCTGGCATCGATCGTGCATCGGTTCCCCTGCCCCCGCGACATCCGCGCCACGGGCGCACACAGGAAACCGACATGAGCGCACTCAAACAGAGAATCGACAGCCTGCTGGTCGAACCCGGCTGCGCGACGAACCAGGCGAAGAGCGACAAGGCGCGCAAGGAGGGCTGCAAGAAGCCGCTGACGCCCGGCGCCGCGGCCGGCGGCTGTGCCTTCGACGGTGCGAAGATCGCGCTGCAGCCGGTGGTGGACGTCGCCCATCTGGTGCATGGGCCGATTGCGTGCGAGGGCAATTCGTGGGATTCGCGCCACGTGTATTCGTCCGGTCCGCAGACCTACCGTACGGGCTTCACGACCGACATGGCGGAGTTCGACGTGATCTACGGCGGCGAGAAGCGCCTGTACCGCGCGATCAAGGAGATCGTGGACAAGGTGAATCCGCCGGCGATCTTCGTGTACCAGACCTGCCTGCCGGCAATGATCGGCGACGACGTCGAGGGGGTGTGCAAGGCGGCGAGCGCGAAGTTCGGCACGCCAGTGATCCCGGTGAACGCGCCCGGCTTCGCGGGCAGCAAGAACCTCGGCAACAAGCTGGGCGGCGAGGCGCTGCTCGACTATGTCGTCGGCACGCAGGAGCCGGAATATACGACGGATTGCGACATCAACCTGATCGGCGAGTACAACGTGGTCGGCGAGTTCTGGCAGGTGAAGCCGCTCTTCGACGAGCTGGGCATCCGCGTGCTGGCGACCTTCTGCGGCGACGCGCGCTACCGCGACATCGCGGGCTCGCACCGCGCCAAGGCGGCGATCATGCTGTGCTCGCAGGCGCTGATCAACATCGCGCGCAAGATGGACGAGCGCTACGACATCCCCTTCTTCGAGGGCAGCTTCTACGGCATCGCGGACATGTCGGACTGCCTGCGCCGGATCTCGCGCCTGCTGGTCGAACGCGGCGCGCCGGCCGACCTGCCGGCGCGCGCCGAGGCGCTGATCGCACGCGAGGAGGCGCGCGCGTGGGCGCGGCTGGAGAAGTACCGCGCGCGGCTGGCGGGCAAGCGGGTGCTGCTTTTCTACGGGCGGCGTGAAGTCGTGGAGCGTGGTGGCGGCGCTGCAGGAGGTGGGCATGGAGATCGTGGGCACCTCGATGCGCAAATCGACGCAGAGCGACCGCGCGAAGGTGGTCGAGATCATGGGCACCGACGCGCACATGTTCGACGAGCTGCCGCCGCGCGAGATGTACCGGATGCTGAAGGAGTCGCAGGCCGACGTGATGCTCTCGGGCGGGCGCTCGCAGTTCGTCGCGCTGAAGGCGAAGACGCCGTGGGTCGAGATCAACCAGGAGCGCCATCACGCCTACGCGGGTTACGACGGGGTGGTGAATCTCGTCGCCGAGATCGACAAGGCGCTCTACAACCCGATCTGGTCGCAGGTGCGGCAGCCGGCGCCGTGGGAGCTGGCCGAAGGCTGGGGCGAGCGCGTGGCCGCGGAGTGAGCGGCCGCGGGAGGCTCGGAGGGCCGCGACGCTACACGGCCGACGCGGGCGTTTCGGGCGCCGGCAGCGCCTGCGACAGTGCTCCGATCAGGTCGGCGAGCGTGCGCGCGGCGCGGTCGCGCGCCTCGTCGATGTCCGCGGCGGGGGCACCCTCGTGGATACGCCGCTCGAGTTCGGCCGCAACTTCCTGCAGCAGCGCCGCGCCGATCTGCCCCGCCAGGCCTTTCAGCGAGTGGGCGAGGCGCTCGGCGGCGGCGAGGTCACCTGCCGCGAGGGCGGCATCCAGGCGCGCGGTGAAATCCCCGTAGCCGGTGACGAACTTGCGTAACAGGGAGAGGTAGAAGTCTTCCTTCCCCATCAGGCGGCGCACGCCCAGATCGGGATCGAGGCCGGAAATCCGCCTGAGCCGTGCGAGGACGGCGCACGGAGCGGCGGACAGCGCCCCTGCTGCGCCCGACGTGGCGGCGGCGGTTGCGTCGCCGCGCGGCGCGATCCAGCGCAGTAGCGCGGCCCACAGGCGATCGGGGTGGATCGGTTTGGCGATGTGGTCGTTCATGCCCGCCTCGATGCACTGTTCGCGGTCGCCCGCCATCGCGTTGGCGGTCATCGCGACGATGGGCAGGTCGGCGCAGGCAGGCAGGCGGCGGATCGCGCGCGTCGCGGTCACGCCGTCCATCACCGGCATTTGCATGTCCATGAGCACGAGGTCGTAGGCGGCCTGCTGCACGCGCTGGACGGCTTCTGCACCGTTGCAGGCGATATCGACGCGGAGGCCGGCGGCGCCGAGCAGCTCGCTCGCGACCTCCTGGTTGAGTTCGTTGTCTTCGACGAGCAGCAGCCGGGCACCGCGGATCGCGGCGAGGTCGGCCGGCGCTTCGCCAGCGGCGGCGTGCGGCCTGGCCGGACGCAGGGCGCCGTCGAGCAGCCGGATCGCGGTGTCGAACAGCGCGGAGGCGGTGACCGGCTTGAGCAGGATGTCGTCGACGCCGGCACCCACGGCCGCGCGCGCGACATCCTCGCGCCCGTAGGCGGTGACGACGATGCGCACGGGCAGCCGCGGCAGGCCGAGCTGGCCGATCGCGCGCGCGGCGGCCACGCCGTCGAGCTCGGGCATCTGCCAGTCGATCAGGACGATGTCGTAGGGTTCGCCGGCGTGCGCCGCGCGCTCGACTTCGGCGACCGCTGCGCGACCGCAGTCCACGGTGTGCACATGGAAGGTCATGCAGCGCATCATCTCGGCGAGCACCTCGCGCGAACTGAGGTTGTCGTCGGCGACCAGGGCGCGCAGGCCGCGCAGGTCCGGGGCGGGCATCAGCAGGTGTCCCTCGGAGCGGCCGATGCCGAGGCGGCAGGTGAACCAGAAGGTCGAACCGGCGCCGGGCTGGCTGTCGACGCCGACGCTGCCGCCCATCATGCCGGCGAGCCGCTTGCTGATCGCGAGCCCCAGCCCGGTGCCGCCGTACTTGCGCGTGGTCGAGGTGTCCGCCTGTTCGAAGCTGCGGAACAGGCGGTCGCGCAGTTCGTCATCGATGCCGATGCCGGTGTCGCGCACTTCGAAGCGCAGCACGACGTCGCCGTCCACGAACTGCTCGCGCCGGATGCGCAGGACGATCTCGCCACGGTCGGTGAACTTGACCGCGTTGTTGGCGTAGTTGAGCAGGATCTGGCTGATGCGCAGGGGGTCGCCGACGAGGCTGGCCGGCACGTCCGCCGCGACGTCGATGACCAGTTCGAGCGCCTTCGCGTTGGTCTTCTCGACGATCTGGGCGCCGACGTCTGCAACGGTCTTCTCGAGGTCGAAGTCGATGCGCTCGATGATGAGCTTGCCGGCCTCGATCTTGGAGAAGTCGAGCACGTCGTTGATGATGCCGAGCAGGTGCTGGCTGGACGCCTGGATCTTCTCGAGGTAGTCGCGCTGACGAGCGTCGAGCTGCGTGCGCAGCGCGAGGTAGGTCATGCCGATGATGGCGTTCATCGGCGTGCGGATCT
Organism: Azoarcus sp. CIB; assembly: GCF_001190925.1. Classification (NCBI taxonomy): domain Bacteria; kingdom Pseudomonadati; phylum Pseudomonadota; class Betaproteobacteria; order Rhodocyclales; family Zoogloeaceae; genus Azoarcus; species Azoarcus sp. CIB. The sequence continues at coordinate 781,426 of NZ_CP011072.1, read as the reverse complement.
CGTGGCTCATGTTGGCGAGGAAATCCGACTTGATGCGTGCGGCATCCTCGGCGAGCGCGCGGGCCTTCTCCATCCGCTCGATGGCTTCGAACTCGGCGGAGATGTCGTCGATGACCCACACGGAGCCCTTGCTGCGGTCCGACGGTTCCACCGCGGTGCCGGTCAGGCGCGCCCAGAACAGCGAGCCGTCGCGGCGCATGAGCTGCTGCTCGCGCCGGTGCGACTCGCCGCGCCAGATCGCGGCATACACCGGTTCGCCGCCCGCCGCGTGCGCGGCCTCGTCGGGATACCAGACCGCCGTGCGCTGGCCGACGAGTTCGCCCGGCGGCCAGCCGAACATCTCGTGCAGGCGCCGGTTGCCGCGGACGAGCACGCGGTCCTTGATGAGCGCGATGCCCGAGGTCGCGGTGTCGAAGATCGCCTGCTGCTCGGCATTGGCTTCGCGCAGCGAGGCGCTGACCGCGGCCAGTTCGGCCGTGCGGGCTGCGACCCGACGGTACTTCATCTCGTGTGCGCTCCACGGTCGAGAGACCATCGCGCGGCGGTCCCGCTGAGGTCGGGAGAAAATGCGCCGCAAGAGGCAAATCGCGTAAGCGGCTCCTGGAAAACGGGCATCCTGCGCTCCTCGTGTCCTGAATGTCGGGTTCCCGGACATACCTGCCGGGCGCGCCCGAACTCGTGTGCGACTGCCTGCGGACGAGGCGTCGACGCACGACTCCAGCCGGGCGTCATCATACCGCGCGCGGCCTCTATTGCCGTGCGGGATTGCCGCCGGGATCGATCTGCACTCGCGCTACGCGGGATTTGTGGCGCTTGCGACACGTTCGTGTCGGACATCAGCCAAAGCGCCGTTCGCACGCCGGTGCGCCGCGGCCATGTGCCTGTTTTTACTGAGAATGCACCGCTGGCACCGTTCCTGCTGTGCAGTGCTCGTACCCTTTCGAGCACGCATCATGGCCACGATCATTCCCGGCAGGAAAGCCTGCACGACGAACCCGCTGAAGATGAGCGCCCCGATCGGCGCCGCGCTCGCCTTCCTCGGCATGGACCGCGCGCTGCCGCTGCTGCACGGCTCGCAGGGCTGCACGGCCTTCGGGCTGGTGCTGTTCGTGCGCCACTTCCGCGAGACCATCCCGCTGCAGACGACCGCGATGAACGAGGTCACGACCATCCTCGGCGGCCTGGAGAACATCGAGCAGGCGCTGCTCAACATCAAGAAGCGCGCGAACCCGGCGTTGATCGGGCTGTGCTCGACCGGCATCACGGAGGCCAAGGGCGACGACGTCGCGGGCTTCCTGAAGCTGATCCGCGAGAAGCATCCGGAACTCGCCGACACGGAGGTGGTGTTCGCGACGACGCCGGATTTCGTCGGCGGCTTTTCCGACGGCTGGGCGAAGGCCGTCACTGCCATGGTCGACGCACTGGTGCCGCCGACGAAGGTGCGCACGCCGTGGCAGGTGAACATCCTCGCGGGCTGCCATCTCACGCCGGGCGACATCGAGGAGATCCGCGAGACGGTCGAAGCCTTCGGCCTCACGCCCATCGTGCTGCCGGACCTCTCGGGCTCGCTCGACGGCCACATCCCGGAGACCTTCCTGCCGCACACGCTGGGCGGCACGCGCCTGGAGGACGTGAAGCGCATGGGCGCCTCGGCGATCACGATCGCGATCGGAGAGCAGATGCGCCCGGCCGCAGCGCTGCTGGAGAAGAAGGCCGGCGTGCCCTTCCGCGTGTTCGAGCGCCTGTCCGGGCTCGCCGCCTGCGACGCCTTCATCGCGCTGCTGTCGGATCTGTCCGAACAGGACGTGCCGATGAAATACCGCCGCCGGCGCAGCCAACTGCAGGACGCGATGCTCGACGGGCATTTCTACTTCGGCGAGCAGAAGGTCGCGATCGCCGCGGAGCCGGACCTGCTGTTCGCGCTGTCGCACTTCTTCGCCGACATGGGCGCACAGGTGACCTGCGCGATCGCGCCGCAGGACGCCCCGGTGCTCGCGCGCGTCGCTGCGGAGACGGTGCGCATCGGCGACCTGGGCGACTTCGAGGAGCACGCCGCCGGCTGCGACCTGCTGGTCACGCATTCGCACGGCCGCCAGGCTGCGGCGCGGCTGGGCATCCCCTTCTGGCGCGCCGGCCTGCCGACCTTCGACCGGCTCGGCGTCGCACACAAGGTCACTGTCGGCTATCGCGGCACGCGCGATCTGATCTTCGAGGTGGGCAATGTCTTCATGGAGCAACTGCACGCGCATGAACAGCACGTCACCCCCGCCAGCATCCGGCCCGACCTCCACCGAACCGGCCCCGCGCCGGCCGTGGATGCGCCGGCTCACGCTGGTCACTGACTCGTCCCTGGGAGAACTCGGCATGAAAGTCGCCTTTGCAACGGAAAACCTGATCGACGTCGACGCCCACTTCGGCTGGGCGAAGAAGATCGCGATCTACGAAGTGCAGCCGGACGCGAGCCGGCTGGTCGAAGTCGTCGAGTTCGCCGGCGATCTCGCCGAGGACGGCACCGAGGACAAGCTCGTGCCCAAGCTCGACGCGGTGCGCGACTGCGCGATGCTGTATGTCGCGGCGATCGGCGGCTCGGCCGCGGCCAAGGTCGTGAACCTGCGCGTGCATCCGGTGAAGGTGGCGTCCGCGCAGCCGATCGCGAACATCATCGAGCGCCTGCAGGAGGTGCTCAAGGGCACACCGCCGCCGTGGCTGCGCAAGGTGCTGCTGAAGGGCCGCGAGCGCAGCTTCGATTTCGATGCGGAGCAAGACGCCGCGAGCGAGGCCGAACATGTCTGACACCCTCGCACCGGATGAGGCGGCCATCGTCATCGCCGCATCGCCCTTCCTCGCGGAGCTGGTCAAGCTGATCCGCGCCCAGGACACCTTCGGACGGCGCGAGCACAAGAGCGATGCCGAGATCCTCAAGCCCTTCGTCGTCGACAAGGCCGCGCGCAAGCAGATCTCGATCATCGACGACCCGGGCCCGGAGGTGATGGCGCGGGTGGATCTGTTCTACAACGCCGCCGGCCTCGCGATCGAGCGCCGCACGGGGCTGATCGCATCCCCGACGATCAAGCTCAACCACGAAGGTTTCGGCCGCGCGATGCTGACGACGGGACGCCTGATCGTGTTCTCGAAATACCACCGCGACATCCACCGCTTCGGCTTCGACACGCTGCAGGCGCTCGCCGAAGCCGGCGACCGCATCGTCGACGAGGCGGCCGGCCTCATCGGCCGCTTCCCCGAAGTGGCGAATTTCTGAGGCATTTCGAGGAGGATGGCGATGACGAGCGACGAATTGAAGGCACTGGTGAAGAAGCTCAACGCGCAGGCCACGCAGGCGAAGATGGATCTGCACGACCTGTCCGAAGAGTTGCCGATCGGCTGGGAGCGCATCCCCGAGCAGGCGCAGAAGACCTTCGAGGCCTACGCGAAGCTCACCGAAGCGCGCGCCCGGCTGGCCGCAGCGGGCTGAACGCCGGATCCCGACCGAACCTTTTTACGGAGCAGCCATGTCCCACTTCACCGTCACCCTGCCCTCGGGCGTCGCCTGGACGCCCAACTTCATCGCCGCGATCAATCAGGAGCGCTGCATCGGCTGCGGCCGTTGCTTCAAGACCTGTGCGCGCGAGGTGCTGCAGCTGATGGCCGTCGACGACGAGGGCGAGATGTTCGCGATCGAGGACGAGGACGAGGAGTGCGAGAAGAAGGTGATGCACATCGCACACCCGGAGAACTGCGTCGGCTGCGAGTCCTGCAACAACAACTGTGCGCGCCGCTGCATCTCGTATGCGCCGAAGGCGATGTGACATGCGCCCCGCTGCCGCTTGGCTCGCGATGACGGACGCGCGCTGGAAGCCCGGCGGCAGCATGTTCGCCAGCGGCGCGCGCCACGACGAATACGAGGACGTGCGCCGCCTGCTGCTGCAGGGCGCCGCGGGGCGCAGCGCCGACGTGGTCGCGCTGGCCGAATGCGTCGCGCGCGCCTGCATGGGCGAGGACCACCTGTGGCACGACCTCGGCCTGCCCGCGCGCGCCGAGCTGTCGGCGCTGCTGCACGAGCATTTCCCGCGCCTCGCCGGGCGCAACGTGAACGGCATGCGCTGGAAGAAGTTCTTTTACAAGCAGCTGTGCGAAGAGGTCGGCATCAGCGCCTGCCGCGCGCCGTCCTGCGGCGTGTGTGCGCACCACGGCGAATGCTTCGGCAGCGAGGAGTTGCCGCTGCTCGCTTTCGCCTGACCGTCGTTCTCCCGCTCAGCCGCGCCGCAGCACCTCAAGCTGCACCGACGCGGCGCGGAACATCCGCGTGACCAGCACGCCCAGCACGAGACCGCCGAACGCGCCGAGCACCGCGGCGACGTCGGTGTGCGCGAGCCGGTCCCCGCCGATCGCACCGACGACGATCAGCAGCGCCGGCAACAGGTAGCCGAGGAGTGCCGCACGGTTGATCGCGTCCGGGTCGGCCGCGAGCGTCACCGCATCGCCCGGCGCGAGGCCGTCGCTCTCGCCGACGGGCACCGTCACGAGCGACAGCTTGCCGCCGCCCGCGAGCTTGCCGACCCCGCAGCGGCTGCGTTCGCCGCAGCTCGAACAGCCCTGCACCGGCACCGCGACGAGGGCCTTGCCCCCCTCGACCGACCGGACCACGCCGTCGTGCATCACCGCATCGGACATCGTCGCCCCCCGATCAGAACGCGTAGGGCCGGTGCAGCCACTGCCGCAGCACCGCGAGATCGCGTTCGGGAAGATAGGAAAAACCCGCCGCCGCGTCGGACGCGACCGCGGCCGGTACCCAGTGCCCCACCGCCTTGCCGGCGAGCATGGCGAAATACCACGCCATCGGATAACCGACGGCGCGATCGAACGCGAGCAGCGCCGCATGCAGCGACAGCCCGCTCGCGCCCTCGCGCGCACCGAAGCGCGGCGCCTCGCCGGTCAGCGCCGAGATCGGCGTCGCACGCACGATGGTCTGCCGGAAGCGGTCCAGATGCTCGCGCAGCGCGATCGCCCAGTGGTTGCAGAAGGCGGTCGCCGGCCCTGCGCTGGAGGCGTCCCAGTCCGCGACGAAGCGGTGGATGGGCTGCGGCTCGAGCGCCTGCGTGCGCATGCGCGCGAGCAGGTCGCCGACGTGCGTGAGGCGGCGGAAGCGGTAATGCGCGGCCTCGACCGGCGTGCCGCAGCGCGGCCCATGCTCACCCGAGCACGCCTCGCCGCCGCAGGGCGCATCGATCAGCTCGTCCAGCGTCCCGGGCGCAGCGTCGTCGCGGAACAGCGGCGACGCCCAGGTTTCCTGCAACTCCTCGACCTCCAGCTGGACGAAGTCCGTGCTCGCGCGCCCCGGCGTCGCGGCGGCGAAGTAGTGCGTGCGACCACGCAGGTGGGTCGCGCGTAGCGTCGAGCCCGCATAGTCCTCCAGCATCGCGCCGAGCTCGCCGTCGCGTGCCTCCAGTTCCGCGACGGCCCATTGCTCGAGATTGTCGGAAACGCGCACGCCATCCGCGTCGATCACGCCCCCCAGCCGGTACCAGCCGCCGCGGCACAGCACCTCGCGGAACGGCCAGTCGGGCAGGTGCTTGCGGATCTCGTGGGCGAGCGCCGCCGGCCCTGCGGCCGCGGGGGTCACGGAGCAGGCTTCGACGACGGGCTCGGCAAGCTGGCGGCAGCGCTCGCCCCAGGCAGTGGGCGCATTCATGCGGGCCTCGTTCCCGGATGGCCGGACGACGCGCGCCCGGCAGCGGTTTGCACGCGCATCACAGATAGACGATGCAATTCTCGCCGGCCGGACACACCGCCAGGCATTGCGGCGAATCCGCGTCGCCGTCGCATTCCGTACAGGTGTCGACGGTGATGCGGAAGACGCCGCCCTTCTCGGTGATCGACTTGGTCGGACAGGCGGGCTTGCAGTCGCCGCAGGCGGTGCATTCATCGGCGATGATCTTCATGGCCATGGTGGGCTCCTTCAGGACGGGTGGATGGGATCCGATTCCCCGCGCCGTCGCGACAACGACGGCGCGGGAGGCTCACGGGACTTATCGCAAGGACGGTGCCAAGACCGGCCTACCGACCCAAGCCACTGAAAACAAATAACAACACGGCCAATCGCAGCCTTGACATGCCGCGTCGCGAATGTCGGGTTTGTGACATGCGACGCGCCACGTAGTACGGAACCCGCGGACATGAAAGCCATCGAACATTTGCCCGCCTTCAACAGGACGACACGATGCACGCCCCTTCCCGCCCCCACGGCCCCGCCACGACCCGCGGCACGCTGCGCCGCCACCTCCTGCGCTGGCTGGGCGGCCTCCCCTTCCTGCCGCTCGGGCTGACCGCCACCGCCCTCCCGGCCGGCGCCGCCACCCTGCGCCCCACGCCCGAGGACGACATCGGCCCCTTCTACCCGCTCGACTGGAACGGCGACATCGACGCCGACCTGACGAAGCTCGCGGGCGCAACGGGGACCTGCCGTCGAAGGCGCGCTGCTGCGCGTCAGCGGCGCGGTGCGCGACACCGCGGGAAAACCGGTCGCAGACGCCGCCGTCGAGATCTGGCAGGCCGACGCGCGCGGCCGCTACCGCCACCCCGGCGTCGATCCGCGCACGCGCGACTCCGCCTTCCAGGGCTTCGGCCGCACGATGACGGACGCCCAGGGCCGCTACAGCTTCCTCACGGTCCTGCCGGGCAACTACGGCTCGCGGCCGCCGCACATCCACTTCCGCGTCGCCCAGCCCGGGCGCGCCGAATTCGTCACGCAGATGTACTTCCGCGGCAACAACCGCGAGGGCAACGGCTATGCCCCGCCCGAGCGCGAGGCGCTGAGCGTCGACGTCGCCGCGGCGAAGGCCGGCACCCCCGCCGCGGCCACCTTCGACATCGTCCTCGCATCCCGCTGAGCACGCCCCCGGGGCAATCCGCGCGGGCTGTCGCAAAGACGACAGCGGCGTCGACTTTGTCGGGATTGCCCCGGCGCCCTACCCGCTCGCCGGGCAGTCCGCGCCGCATCGCAAACCGCTGAATCCGCGACACTTTCCGCCCACAGCGGAGCCCGTGGCACGCTCCATGCACTAGCGCCGTCGTAACGACCCCCGCCGCAACCGACACGACGCGCCAGCCATGACCGCCACGACCGAAATCCTGTTGCTGCTGCTCTCGACCGCCCTCGTGAACAACGTGGTGCTGGTCAAGTTCCTCGGCCTGTGCCCCGTGATGGGCGTCTCCAAGAGCATGGACGCCGCCCTCGGCATGGGGCTCGCGACCACCTTCGTCATCACGCTCGCGTCGGCGCTGTGCTGGATGCTCGACCACTGGCTGCTCGCGCCCTTCGAGCTCGGCTTCCTGCGCATCCTGTGCTTCATCCTCGTGATCGCCGCAGCGGTGCAGTTCGTCGAGATGGTCATCAAGAAGACCAGTCCGGCGCTGTACCAGAGCCTCGGCATCTACCTTCCGCTGATCACGACCAACTGCGCCGTGCTCGGTCTCGCGCTGCTCAACGTGCAGCAGAGCTTCGGCTTCATGAAGAGCGTGCTGTACGGCTTCGGCTCGGCGCTCGGCTTCACGCTGGTCCTGCTGGTCTTCGCCGGCCTGCGCGAACGCCTCGCGCTCGCCCGCGTGCCCGCCGCGTTCAACGGCGCGCCGTCCGCATTCATCACCATCAGCCTGCTGAGCCTCGCCTTCATGGGCTTTTCCGGCCTGATCTCCTGAGGAGCGTCGCCATGCTCGTTGCCGTCTCCAGCCTCACCGTCCTCGGCGCCGTCCTGGGCGTGCTGCTCGGTTTCGCGAGTCGCCGCTTCCACGTCGAAGGCAACCCCATCGTCGCCGAAGTCGAGGCGCTGATGCCCGGCTCCAACTGCGGTCAGTGCGGCTTCCCCGGCTGCACCGGTGCGGCGGCGGCGATCGTCGGCGGCGAGGCGCCGGCCACCTGCTGCCCGCCGGGCGGCAAGGCGCTCGCTCAGAGCCTCGCCGCCAGGCTGGGACTCGAGATCGACCTCTCGGCGGTCGCCAACGCCGGACCGCAGCTCGCCGTCGTCACCGAAGACATCTGCATCGGCTGCTGCCGCTGCATCAAGGCCTGCCCGACCGACGCCATCCTCGGCGGCGCCAAACAGATCCACGCAGTGCTGCGCGAGGCCTGCACCGGCTGCGGCAACTGCGTCGACCGCTGCCCGACCGAAGCCATCGGCCTGAAACCGGTCCCGATCACGCTGCAGCACTGGGTGTGGCCGAACCCGGCCCGCGCCTGAACCCGGAACGCACATCATGGGATTCTTCGACAAGATCTTCCGCCACCTCGCCCGCAGCGAACCGTGGGGCGTGCATCCGGACGAGCGTAAGCGCCCGGCCTCGGAAGCGCCGATCCGGCGCCTGCCGGTGCCGCCGCTCCTCTACCTGCCGCTGTCGCAGCACGTCGGCGCCGCCGCGGAGCCGGTCGTGCGCATCGGCCAGAAGGTCCTCAAGGGCGAGTGCCTCGCGACCGCCACGGGCAACATCTCCGCCCCGGTGCATGCGCCGACCTCCGGCGAGATCGTCGCGATCGGGCCGATCACCGCGCCGCACCCCTCGGGTCTCGAGATGACGGCGATCACGCTGCGCAGCGACATGGAAGACCGCTGGGCGCCGCTCGAAGGCCTCGCCGACCCGCTCGCCCGCTCACCCGAGGAACTCGCGCGCCGGGTCGCCGAAGCCGGCATCGTCGGCCTGGGCGGTGCGACCTTTCCCGCCTCGGTGAAGCTCGGCTTGGGCCACCGCTCGCGCATCCGCACGCTGATCCTCAACGGCAGCGAATGCGAACCCTACCTGTCGTGCGACGACCGCCTGATGCGCGAACGCGCGGCGGGCATCGTGCGCGGCGCCGTGCTGATGCGCCACGCCACCGGCGCGCGCGAGGTGCGCATCGGCATCGAGGACAACAAACCCGAGGCGATCGCCGCGATGCGCGCCGCCGCCGACGGCCACGCCGACGTGCAAGTCTGCGTCGTCCCCGCGCGCTACCCAATGGGATCGGACCGCCAGCTCATCATCGAGCTCACCGGCATCGAGGTGCCCGCCGAGTCGCGCGCCGCCGACGTCGGGGTGCTCGTGCACAACGTCGGCACCGCCTTCGCGATCCATCAGGCGATCGACCTCGGCCGCCCGCTGGTCAGCCGCGTCATGACGCTCAACGGCGAAGCCCTCGCCCAGCCCGGCAACTACGAGGTCCCCATCGGCACCCTCGTCGACGACCTCCTCGCCTTCGCCGGCGGGGCGCGCTGCGAACCCGCGCGCCTCGTCATGGGCGGCCCGATGATGGGCCTCGTCCTGCCCTCGGCCAAGGTGCCCGTGGTCAAGGGCTGCAGCGGCATCCTCGCGCTGTCCGCCGCCGAAGTCGCACGCGACGAACCCGGTCCCTGCATCCGCTGCGGCAGCTGCACCCGGGCCTGCCCGGTCGGCCTGCTGCCGCTGGAGATGAACGCCCGCATCGCCAACGGCGCGCTCGATGCCGCCGTCGCCCTCGGTCTGCACGACTGCATCGGCTGCGGCTGCTGCGCGTACGTGTGCCCCGCCCGCATCCCGCTCGTGCAGGCCTTCAACCATGCGAAGGGCGAACTCGCCACGCGCGAGCGCGACCGGAAGCGCACGGATGCGACGCGCCGGATGGCCGACGCGCGCGCCGAGCGCCTTCGACCGCGAAGCGCGCGAAAAGGCCGAAGCCGCCGCCCGCCGCGCCGCCGAGCGCAAGGCGCAGAAGGCCCGCGAGGCCGCCGCGAGCACCGCATCCAACTCCGAAGGAGCCCCGGCATGAGCCCCACCCGCATCTCTGGCTCGATCTCCGCCGACGACGGCGCCCTGCCCCCCCTCGCCGCCTCGCCCCACGCCCACGGCGGCGTCTCAGTGGCGCAGGTCATGCAGCGCGTGATGCTCGCGCTCACCCCCGCGACCCTGTTCGGCTTCTGGCTGTTCGGCTGGCCGGCGATCAACCTCTTCGCCGTCACCGTCGGCGCCTGCCTGCTCGCCGAGCGCTTCTGCGAACGCCTGATGGGCCGCCGGAGCAGCCTCGGCGACGGCTCGGCGCTGCTCACCGGCTGGCTCCTCGCGCTGTCGCTGCCGCCCTGGGCACCCGCGTGGATCGGCCTCCTCGGCGGCTTCATCGCCATCGTCGTCGGCAAGCAGGTCTTCGGCGGCCTCGGGCAAAACCTCTTCAATCCGGCGATGGTCGCGCGCGTCGCTCTGCTCGTGTCCTTCCCCGTCGCGATGACGCAGTGGGTCGTGCCGCAGCCGCTGTTCTCGGCAGCAGCCCCCGGCTTCATCGACAGCCTGCGCATCACCGCCGAAGCGCCCGCCCACCCCGACGCCGTCACCTCCGCGTCGCTGCTCGGCCACAGCAAGACCGAGCTCTCGCGCGGCGTCGAACTCCCGCAAGCGATCGCCAGCGGCCCGCAGGCGCTCTTCGACTGGGCCGGCATGCGCACCGGCAGCCTCGGCGAAACCGGCGCCCTGCTGATGATCGCGGGCGGGCTCTACCTCCTCGCCAGCGGCATCATCCGCTGGCACATCCCGGCCGCCGTGCTCGCCGGCATCGCCCTGCCCGCCCTCATCGGCCACGCCGCCGATCCGGCACGCTACCTTTCCGCCACCCAGCACCTCCTCTCCGGCGCGGCACTCCTCGGCGCCTTCTTCATCGCCACCGACTACGTCACCTCGCCCAACACCCCGGCGGGCCAACTGGTCTTCGGCTTCGGCATCGGATTCCTCACCTGGATCATCCGCAGCTGGGGCGGCTACCCGGAAGGCATGGCCTTCGCGGTGCTGCTGATGAACGCGCTGACCCCGGTGATCGACCGCTACTGCCGTCCGCGCATCCTCGGCCGCCGGCGCGACGGGCGCGCGCTCGAACCCACCCCGCTCGACAACACCGGAGACGCATGATGGGCACCGATCAATCCGCCGGCTTCTCGCTCGACACGCTGCGCGACCGGCTCGCCTACCAGCCGCTGCTGCTCGGCGGCATCGCCCTCGTCGCCGGCACCGCGCTCACCCTCGCCAGCAATGCGACGCGCGCGCCGATCGCCGCCGCCGAAGCGCACGACACACAGATGACGCTCGCACAGGTTCTGCCGCCCGGCAGCGCCGACAACGACCTGCTCAAGGACGTCCTCGAGCTCCCCGGCCCCATCACCGGCAGCACCCGCAAAATCCACGTCGCGCGGAAGGCCGGCGCCGTCACCGGCGCCGTCTTCAACGTCGCCGAACGCGGCTACTCGGGCGAGATCCGCCTGCTGATGGCGGTCGATCCGGCCGGCAGGGTGCTGGGCGTGCGCGTTCTCAAGCACACCGAAACGCCCGGCCTCGGCGACAAGATCGAGATCGCCCGCAACCCGTGGATCACGAGCTTCAACGACAAATCGCTAGACGACCCCGCCCCCGAAAAGTGGGCAGTGAAGAAGGACGGCGGCGTCTACGACAGCTTCGCCGGCGCCACCATCACCCCGCGCGCGGTGGTCAAGGCCGTCAAGGGTGGCCTCGACTACTTCGCCGCCCATCGCAACGAAATCCTCGGAGCGCAACCATGAATGCCGCAAAACTGATGCGCGACGGCCTGTGGGACAACAATGTCGTCTTCGCCCAACTCCTCGCGATGTGCCCGGCGATGGCCGTCACGACCTCGGGCACCAACGGCCTCGGCATGGGCCTCGCGACTACCGCGGTGCTGATCGTCTCCAACATCCTCGTCGCCTCGATCCGCCACGCCGTCAGCGCACAGGTGCGCATCCCCGTGTTCGTCGTCCTCATCGCGACCCTCGTCACGCTCATCGACCTCGTCCTCAACGCCTGGCTGCACGAGCTCTACAAGGTGCTCGGCCTCTTCATCGCGCTGATCGTCGTGAACTGCGCGATCCTCGGCCGCGCGGAAGCCTTCGCGGTGCGCAACACCGTCGCCGCCTCCGCCATCGACGGACTCGCGATGGGCCTCGGCTTCACCTTCGCGCTCACCGTGATCGGCCTGATCCGCGAGATCCTCGGCAGCGCCACCGTGTTCGCGCAGGCCAGCGCGCTCCTCGGCAGCCACTTCGCCTTCCTCGAGATGAAGATCGGCGCGTGGAACGGCGCCCTGCTGATGATCCTGCCGCCCGGCGGCTTCGCCGTGCTCGGCTTCCTCCTCGCAGGCAAACGCGCGTGGGAGCTGAAGCGCCGGCAGACCGCGCATGCCACCGAATCCCACTGCTCCGTGCCCGGCCCGGCGTCGGCGTGAGCGGAACGCACTGCGAAGGAGAGACCACCATGCAAATCGGCGTTGCCTACTCCGAGCCGGGCCGGCAGGCCTGGGTCACGATCGACGTCCCGGACGAAGCTACCGTCCGCGACGCCATCGAACGCTCCGGCATCCTGCGGCAGTTTCCGCATATCGACCTCGCCACGCAGAAGATCGGCGTGTTCAGCCGGCTCGTAAAGCTCGACGCCCCCTTGCGCGTCGGCGACCGCATCGAAATCTACCGCCCGATCACCTGCGACCCGCAAACCGTCCCACGCCGCGACCTCGCCGAAGGCGACGAGGACTGAGGCTGCGTCGGGGGGCTATCGGCCCAGCGGCTTGCCCGTAGATACTGCTATCCGGGTCAAATGCCGAGCAATCTGGCGTAGGGCGGGAGGAGCGCAGCGCACCCCGCCAATCCACCCCTCAATCTCGCCGCTGCCCCGCGGCGAGATTCATTTGGTCGACCAACGGTGTTGTTCGCGCATTCGCGAATTATGCAAAATAATATTTTTCACGGCAGGAGGCGGGATGCGCTGCGCTGCTCCCGCCCTACGTCCGCATCGAACACGTGAAGGGGAGCGGCCGAGGCCACTCCCGCCTTCAGAACCCGGCCTTGCGCCGCAGCCCCTCGATCGCAACGCGGTGCTCGCCTTGCGCGGTCTGGAACACCTTAAACACCTTCTGCTCGATGCCGTTCGACGCGACGAAATCGTTGTGCGCCCGCGCAAGCAGCGCACGACAGGTCGCGAACGCCGACGCAGCGGGCAAGCTCTCGACCCCGCCCTCACGCGCGAGATACTGCTGGAAGCGCTTCAGGATGTGCAGGCGGCTCACCTGCACGACCGCGAGGTCATAGGGGATCGCGAAGTAATTGAGGAAATCCTCCGCGCTCTCGAGGTGCTTCAGATCTTCGACAAGGGTATTCACGGCATCACTCCTTCGGTCAGCAGCGCACGACATTCACGGTGGAAGCGCATCAGATCGCGCAAATCCGGACTGCGCTTGGTCCGCATCGCATGCTCGCGCACGCGCTCGAGCACGAGGCGTGCGGTCACCGCATCGACCTCCAGCCCCAGCTCGCGGCACGCATTCACGATCGACGCCGCGCCCGAATGCTTGCCCAGCACCAGGCGATGGCTGCGCCCCACCTCGGCCGGATCGAAGCTCTGGTAATTGCCCGCATCCTTCACCAGCCCATCGACGTGGATGCCCGCCTCGTGCGTGAACACCCAGCCGCCGACGATCGGCTTGTTCGCCGCCACCGGCCGTCCCGACGCCTCCGCTACCAGCTCAGAGATCACCAACAACTGGCGCGAGTCGACGCCCGACTCGATGCCGTGCAGGTGGCGCAGCGCCATCACCGCCTCTTCCAGCGGCGCATTGCCCGCACGCTCGCCCAGACCGTTCACCGTCGTGCTGATGTGCGTCGCACCGGCCTTCACGGCCGCCAGCGTGTTCGCGGTGGCCAACCCGAGGTCGTCGTGCGCGTGCATCTCGATGTCCAGGTCGCTAGCCGCCCGCAGGCGTGCAATCGCCGCATGGGCCGAAAACGGATCGAGCACCCCGAGCGTGTCCGCATAGCGGAAGCGCACCGCCCCCCCCGCCTGCGCCGTGTCCAGAACGCGACACAGGAAGTCCGGATCGGCGCGCGACGCATCCTCGCCCCCGACCGACACCACCAGCCCGCGCTCGCGGGCCGCGCGCAAGGTATCGCGCAACTGTGCCAGAGCCCAATCGCGATCCCGCCCCAGCTTGCGCTCGATCTGCTGGTCCGACACCGGCAGCGCGAGATGGATGACGTCGGCCCCGCATTCGGCCGCCGCGTCGAGATCGGCCACGCACATGCGGCACCACACCATCAGCCGCACCGGCAATTTCAGCGCGACGATCGCGCGGATCACCTCGCGCTCCGCCTCGCCCATCGCCGGCACGCCGATCTCCATCTCGCGCACGCCGGCAGCCGCCAGCGCCCGCGCAATCGCCAGCTTCTCGTCCGCCGTGAAGGCGACCCCGGCCGTCTGTTCCCCGTCGCGCAGGGTCGTATCGTTGATCGTCACCATGATGTGCTGCGTCCCGTGAATGGCATTGCCTTGCTACCGCAAGGACGATGCCACCCCGACATCCGCCAGCATGTCGCCCCGCAGGCGGCGCCAGTTCAGGGAATTCGCCCACCGCCGCGCGCCAGGCGGCACCACGCCGGCACGACAATGGCAGGAAACCGACACAAACAAACGTCGCGTCACGAACATCGCGGCGAAAAAAAAGCGCCGGACCAGCCGGCGCTTTTTCGTGTTGCGGAAGACGCAATGCTTACAGCATCGCCTTCAGCAGCTTGGCCATCTCGGACGGGTTGCGCGTCACGGTGAAGCCGCACTCTTCCATGATGGCGAGCTTGGCATCGGCCGTGTCGGCGCCGCCGGAGATCAGCGCACCGGCGTGGCCCATGCGCTTGCCGGCCGGCGCGGTCACGCCGGCGATGAAGCCGACGATCGGCTTCTTCATGTTGGCCTTGCACCACATTGCCGCTTCGGCTTCGTCCGGACCGCCGATCTCGCCGATCATGATCACCGCATCGGTGTCCGGATCGTCGTTGAACATACGCATCACGTCGATGTGCTTCAGACCGTTGATCGGGTCGCCGCCGATACCGACCGCCGACGACTGGCCCAGACCGATTTCGGTCAGCTGCGCCACGGCTTCATAGGTCAGCGTGCCCGAACGCGACACGACGCCGATGCGGCCCTTGCGGTGGATGTGACCCGGCATGATGCCGATCTTGATCTCGTCCGGCGTGATCAGACCCGGGCAGTTCGGTCCCAGCAGCAGGGTTTCCTTGCCGCCCTTGGCAACCTTCTCTTTCATCTTGTTGCGCACGACCAGCATGTCGCGGACCGGGATCCCTTCGGTGATGCAGATCGCCAGATCCAGGTTGGCCTCGCAGGCTTCCCAGATCGCGTCGGCGGCACCTGCCGGCGGCACGTAGATCACCGACACGGTCGCGCCGGTTTCAGCAGCCGCTTCCTTCACCGAGGCGTAGATGGGGATGTCGAAGATCTTCTCGCCCGCCTTCTTCGGATTCACGCCGGCAACGAAGCAGTTCTTGCCGTTGGCGTATTCCTGGCACTTCTCGGTGTGGAACTGACCGGTCTTGCCCGTGATGCCCTGGGTAATGACCTTGGTGTCTTTGTTGATCAGGATGGACATTCACACTCTCCTTACTTGACCGCCGCGACGATCTTGGTCGCAGCTTCCGCCATCGTGTCGGCGGTAATGATCGGCAGGCCCGATTCGGCAAGGATCTTCTTGCCGAGGTCCTCGTTGGTGCCTTTCATGCGCACCACGAGCGGGACGGAGAGATGAACTTCCTTGGCTGCGGCAACCACGCCGGTAGCGATGGTGTCGCACTTCATGATGCCGCCGAAGATGTTGACCAGGATGCCCTTGACCTTGGGGTTCTTGAGCATGATCTTGAACGCTTCGGTGACCTTCTCGGTCGTCGCACCGCCGCCGACGTCGAGGAAGTTGGCCGGCTCGGCGCCGAACAGCTTGATCGTGTCCATCGTGGCCATCGCCAGACCGGCGCCGTTCACCAGGCAGCCGATGTTGCCGTCAAGCGAGATGTAGGCGAGGTCGAACTTCGAGGCTTCGATCTCGTCCGCATCTTCCTCGTCGAAGTCACGGAAATCGACGATTTCCGGGTGACGGTACAGCGCGTTCGAATCGAAGTTGAACTTGGCGTCGAGCGCCTTGATGTTTCCGTTGCCTTCGAGGATCAGCGGGTTGATTTCCGCCAGCGAGGCATCGGTTTCCATGTAGCAGGTGTACAGGCGCTTCAGCGCATCCACCGCCTTCGCGACCGAAGCTTCCGGCACGCCGATACCGCGCGCCAGGTTCTCGGCTTGCGCGTCGGTCAGGCCGACCAGCGGATCCACGAATTCCTTGAGGATCTTCTCAGGCGTGCTGTGCGCGACTTCTTCGATGTCCATGCCGCCTTCGGAGGAGGCCATGATCGCGACCTTCTGCGTGGCGCGGTCGGTCAGCGCAGCAACGTAGTATTCTTTCTTGATGTCGGCGCCTTCCTCGATCAGCAGGTTGCGCACCTTCTGGCCTTCGGGCCCGGTCTGGTGCGTGATCAGCTGCATGCCGAGGATGTCGTTCGCGTACTGGCGCACTTCGTCCAGCGAGCGGGCCAGCTTCACGCCGCCGCCCTTGCCGCGGCCACCGGCGTGGATCTGTGCCTTCACGACCCAAACCTTGCCGCCCAGCTCTTCGGCTGCCTTCACCGCGCCATCCACCGACACGGTATGAAAACCGCGCGGCGTCACGACGCCATACTTTCTTAGTAGTTCTTTTGCCTGATACTCATGAATCTTCATGATTGCCCTTCGATCGAAGCCGCGACGCCCTGGACGCCGCGAACAGGTTGATGGGACGCTTCGGAGCATCGCTCCGCGACATACGCCGTCTCCCTCGACCGACGCATACCGCTCCCGACCGGTCGTATGCCGCCCGGCCCGACCTATTGACCCGGACCCGAAACGGGCCTGAAGGTCGCAAGATCGCAGGATTATACCCGCAATTGCGCAGTGCAGAATCGCAACACCCGCGCGAACCGTCCGACCGCGCGGCGGGCCGCCGCTACTCGTCGGCTGCGGGCTTGCGGTACCACTTCGGGTAATAGCGGCGCACCGTCTCGCGCGAACTCTCCAATGCGTGGCACCGGTCGAGCTGGAAGGGCTTCTCGACGGTGTCCTCGTTGTCGCGCCGGTAAGTCGCGAAAGTCTGCACCGCCGCTGTCGGCAGACTCATCAGCAGCTCGGTCACGTGCGAGCATCCGCGCACGTCGGCGAACATCTCTCCGACGTTGCGTCGAAAGCCACGGATCAGGTTGAGCCCGACCAGCCGCCCGTAGGCGGGCCCGATCGTGTCGCATTCGCCCACATAGGGGACACGATCGGAACATGCCTCGGCATCGACGATGTTGAACGCCTCGTCGATCGTGATGCGCACGCGCATCTCGTGCACGGGATCGCCGGCGCGTCGCACCCCGGACGCGAGCGGATAATCGACGGCCTTCGTGTCGCGCAGGCAGGCCTCGAGCTCCAGCAGGCCATCGTCGCGGCGAAAACCCTCGACCGTGATCTGGCGCAGATGCGCCGGACTGCGTGCGCACTTGGGAGGAGAGAGCGGCATCGGACGTACGGCAACGTATGGAAAACCGCATGTTACCGCGAATCGGGACGATGGCCGCGCGGCGACGCGCCCATTCCGGCCACACGGCGACGTCTTCCACCCGCCAGCGCACCTAAATTACCGGATGTCATACGCTCGGGGTAAAATCTCCGGCTTTCGGCGGGCAGCGAGAATGCAAATTCGTTACAATGCTCCGCAAAGATTTGATACAAGATATGACTTTACGCCCGGGCTCTCGCCAGCATAAGAACGGACGATGACAAAACAGCAGTGCCTGCACCCGAGGGATTACGCGCCCCTGCTTCTGGCGGCGCTGCTGGCGTTCGCGCCGACGCCGTCCGGCGCCTTCGTTCTCGGCGAACCCGTACCCCTGTCGAAGATCGGCGAACCCCTCAAGATCGAGATCCCCATCCTCCAGGGCGACCCGGCGCAATTCGGCGAGTGCCTTCGCCTTGCGGCGCTGCCGGCAGCATCCGACGGCCTGCCGCGGGTGCGCAATGCACGCCTCGACATCGCGGGGCGAGGACCGAAGGCGCGGCTCGTGCTCTCGCACCGCCTGCCGAGTTTCGATCCCGCGCTGCGCTTCGCCATCGAGGACCTCTGCGACAGCCGCCTGCGCCGCGAGTACACGGTACTGCTGGCCTTCCCCGACACCGCCGCCGTCGCCGACGAATCCGCGGGCACGCAGCCCCCGCAACAATCCGGCAGCACGGTTGCCGACGCCCCTCCGCAGGAAGCGCCGCGCCGCCCCCGTTACTACCGCCGCGCCACCCCCGCCGCCGATACGCCGACAGCGACCTCCACCGCCGCGCCAGGCCGTGCCACAGCTCCGTCAGCCAGCGGGCGCGACCGACTGCAAGTCGGCGGCGGCGAATCGGAAATTTCCGGCGCCGGCCTGCGTCTGAGCACGCAGCTCGGCAGCCTCGCACGCATCGAAGCAACAACCGAGGCCCAGCGCGAGCAGCTACGCCGCGAGCAGTCCGTGATCATGGCGATCGACCGGACCATCGTTGCCCAGCTCGAACTGAACGAACGCATCCGGCAGCTCGAAGCCGTGCAGTCGCGCATGATGGCCGAGCATGTCCGCACGCCCGCGCCGGCATCCGGCGTCACCCCCGTCGCGGAGCCGACCGAGGCGGAACCGCCGGCACCGGCGACGGCGCAACCGCTGGAGCCCGACCACAGCGTCGCCGAGGCCTGGAAACAGGGCACGCTGACGGTCGGATTCGTCTCCCTCGCGCTCGCCGCCGCCCTCGCGTGGCTCCGCAAGCGGCGCGAAAACGCGCCCGTCGCGGACGAAGCGGAACCGACGCCCAGACCCACGCCGGACAGGAAGAAGCCGGCCGTCCGCCCGTCGACCCCGCGAACCGAACCGGTGGGGCGCCCCGCCGCCAGTTCGGCCGCCACCGCCAGTCCGGTCGTCACCGCCAGCCGAGTGACGAGCGCCACCCCAGCCGCCCCCGAGCTGCCGCCCGAAGTCGCGGATACGCCCGCATCCGGCCCCCCCCCCGAGCATTCACCGCTCGGATGGGAGACCGAGGAAGACATTTTCGCGCACCCGATATCGCTCGCGCCGATCGACCCCATTGCCCCGATCTCTCCCGTCGCGGTCGAGGAATCCGCAGAAGAGCACGAATCGGCCATCGAGCTCGCCGAAATCATGATGGGGTTCGGCCGCATCCGCGGCGCAGCCGACACGCTCGCCGAGTTCATCGCCTCGAATCCGAAGAAGGCGATCACGCCCTGGCTCAAGCTCATGGAGGTGTACCGCGCCGCCGACCTGCGCGAGGAATTCGACGCACTCGCAAAACAGCTCAACAAGACCTTCAACGTCAAGGCCGTCACCTGGGAGAGTTTCGACGAAGCGCGCCTGGCGACGAACTCGATGGAGCAGATGGGGCACGTGACGAAAAACGTCCAGCAGATGTGGGGCACGCGCGAATGCCAGACCTACCTCGAACATCTGCTGCGCGACAATCGCGACGGAACGCGCGAAGGCTTCCCGCTCAGCGTGATCGACGAGATCCTGCTGCTCGAGCAGCTCCTCGAGGACCAGCTCGGCCCCTATCGCCCCGAGACCACCCCGCCCCCCCCGGACGGCGACACGTCCCGCGCGACGCCGCCCCAGCTCGTATAAGCCGAAACGGACACGGATCCGACCCGAGCCCGCGCTACACCGGATTGTCGAGATCGACGAAGCGCGCCTCGATGCCGAAGGTCTGTTCCAGATATTGCGCCAGCGCGTGGATGCCGTAGCGCTCGGTCGCATGGTGCCCCGCGGCCAGGTAGGGCACGCCCGATTCGCGCGCGAGATGCACCGTCTGCTCGGAAATCTCCCCCGACACGTAGAGATCTGCGCCCGCCGCGATCGCTTGTTCGAAATAGCCCTGCGCGCCGCCCGTACACCACGCGACGCGGCGCACCTCCCGACTGCCGTCGCCGACCAGCAACGGCTCGCGCCCGAGCCGCGCAGCCAGGGAGCGCGCAAGCTGCGCGGCGCTCCCCCGCTGTTCGGGCCGGCCGATCCACGCGATATCCTGGTCGCCGAAACGCCCTTCGCCGACCCAGCCCGCGAGCGCTGCAAGCTGCGCGTTGTTGCCCAACTGCGGGTGGGCGTCGAGCGGCAGATGGTATGCGAGCAGGCTGATGTCATGACGCAGCAGGCTCGCGATGCGGCGCTTGCGGATACCCGTGATGCGCCCGTCCTCGCCGCGCCAGAACCAGCCGTGGTGCACGATGACGGCATCGACCCCCTCCTCCACGGCACGGTCGAGCAGCGCCTGGCTCGCGGTGACGCCGCACAGCACGCGATGCACCTCGGCGCGTCCTTCCACTTGCAGGCCGTTTGGGGAATAATCCCGGAACCGCGGGACTTCCAGCAGTTCATCCAGATGGGCTTGCAGTTCGGCGAGTTGCATGCGGTCTCCACTCCTGTTTTCCGGGCCTCATGGCGAGCGCGACACCGAGCGCTTGCCCAATTCGAGCAACATTATGCGCCGCCTGTGGCTGATCTTCGCGCAGGCCGTGACGGTGAGCGTCGCGGTCCTGTTTGTACTGAACACCCTGAAGCCCGAATGGTTCAAGAACGCAGCCCCCGCCGCGGTCGTCTCCATCCTCGAGGCCCCCGAAGCCGGCTCCGCGGCGCCCGTCCCGGCGCCGAACTCCTATGCCGATGCAGCCCGACGCTCGATGCCGGCCGTCGTCCATATCTACACGGCCAAGGACATCGCGCGCCCGAGCCACCCCCTGCTCGACGACCCAATCTTCCGCCATTTCTTCGGTGACCGGCAGGGCAACGCGCCGTCGCAGCGCGCATCGGGGCTGGGCTCGGGCGTCATCGCGAGCCCGGACGGACTGGTCCTGACCAACAATCACGTCATCGAGGGCGCCGACGAGATCGAGATCGCACTCAATGACGGCCGCAAGTTCCCCGCGCGCCTCGTCGGCCGCGACCCGGAGACCGATCTCGCAGTGCTCCGCCTGCAGGGCAACGGCAAGCTGCCGGCGATCGCCTTCGCGAAACAGGATGCGCTGCAGGTCGGCGACGTCGTCCTCGCCATCGGCAACCCGTTCGGCGTCGGCCAGACCGTCACGATGGGCATCGTCTCGGCCCTCGAGCGCAGCCAGCTCGGCATCAACACCTTCGAGAACTACATCCAGACCGACGCGGCGATCAATCCGGGCAATTCGGGCGGCGCACTGGTCGACAGCCAGGGCAACCTCGTCGGCATCAACACGGCGATCTATTCGCGCTCGGGCGGTTCGCTCGGCATCGGCTTCGCGATCCCCGCGTCGACCGCGCGCGACGTGCTCGAGCAGATCATCGCGACCGGCCAGGTCACGCGCGGCTGGATCGGCGTCGAAATCCAGGAGATCACGCCCGAACTCGCCGAATCGTTCGGCATTCGGGGCACCGAAGGCGCCCTCATCGCCGGAGTGTTGCGCGACAGCCCGGCCGAGCACGCCGGCATCCGCCCGGGAGACATCCTGATCGGCGTCGACGGCAAGCCGGTCCACGACCCGAAAGGCATGCTGGAACTGGTCGCCGGCCTGATGCCGGGCCACAGCGCGAATTTCCGCGTGCGCCGGGCCGACAGCGAAGTCGATCTGAAGGTGGAAATCGGGCGCCGTCCGGCCCCCTCCGTGCAGCGCTGAACACCGCCCGCCGAGGGCTTAGTTGCTCTCGATGCGCTCGAGCGCCTCGTCCCCGCCGTCGGGCCGATCCTTGACGAGAATGCGCGCAATGATCACGCCCACCTCGTAGAGCAGGCACATCGGGATCGCCAATAGCAATTGCGACACCACGTCCGGCGGCGTAATGACCGCGGCGACGACGAAGGCGCCGACGATCACATAGGGGCGTGCCGCGGCCAG
The DNA here is from genome assembly GCF_001190925.1 of Azoarcus sp. CIB. Classification (NCBI taxonomy): domain Bacteria; kingdom Pseudomonadati; phylum Pseudomonadota; class Betaproteobacteria; order Rhodocyclales; family Zoogloeaceae; genus Azoarcus; species Azoarcus sp. CIB. The sequence goes on along the minus strand of NZ_CP011072.1, from coordinate 759,636 downwards.
TTTCGCCACGCTGACCACGCCCGTCTTGGCGAGCAGGATCACCGCCACCGGCACCTCGAAGGTCAGGCCGAAGGCGATGAACATGGTCATCACGAAGGACAGGTACTGCTCGATATCCGGCGCCGGCGTGATGCTCTTCGGCGCAAACTCGGCGATGAACGTGAAGACGGTGCCGAACACGAAGAAGTAGCAGAACGCCATCCCGAGCACGAACAGGATCGTGCTGCCGAGCACGAGCGGCAGGCCCAGCCGCCTTTCGTGCGCGTACAGGCCGGGCGCGACGAAGGCCCAGACCTGATAGAGGACGACCGGAAGCGCGATCACGAAGGCCGCCATCATCGTCACCTTGACCGGCACGAAGAAGGGCGTGATCACACCGGTTGCGATCATGTGCGTCCCCTCGGGGAGGGTCTTCATCATCGGCAATGCCAGCAGATCGTAGACGTCGCCCGCCCAGGGCATCAGGCACAGGAACACGACGAGCACGGCCAGCATCGCGCGCAACAAGCGGTCACGCAGCTCGACGAGATGCGAAATGAAGGTTTCCTGCACAGCGCTCATGCTTTGTCCGTGGTCGTGTTCGCGAGCGGCGCGGCAGCCGGAGCGAGTCCAAGTTCGAGCTGGCGGTTATCGACGACCGGCTCGGCGGGCTGCGCGTCCGGAAGGTTCGCGACCTCCGCCGGGATTGCGGCGGGGATGACCGGCATGGCCTCCGCCACGGGAACTGCGCTCACCGCAGCCTCCGGTGCAGACTGGCCGTCGAGCCCGCTCTTCGCTTCGGCAGCGGTCTGCGCAAGATCCGCCTCCACGCTCTGGACCTGCCCGCGCATCGACGTTTCGAGATCGCGCGCCTGCTGCTCGACCTGCTGCTGCAACTTCTTGAGCTCCTCGAGTTGCATCTCGCGCTGGATGTCCGACTTGACGTCACTGACGTAGCGCTGCAGTCGCCCCAGGAGATGGCCCGCGGTCCGCGCAACCTTCGGCAGGCGCTCCGGCCCGACGACGATGAGCGTCACCACCGCGATGACGATGAGTTCAGAAAAACCTAGATCGAACATGGATTAGAAGCCTTTGCCGGCCGGGCCGGGCGTACGGTGACGGCATCAAAACGAAGGGGCGCACTGACGCCGCGCCCCTTGCCGCCGACATCGCCCGGACAGGCTCAGGAGTGCAGCTTGTCGGACTTTTCCCGCGCCTGGGCGTCGATGGTTTCACCGCCGATCTTCTGCTGCACGTCGTCGGACTTCTCCGACTCCTTCATGCCGTCCTTGAAACCCTTCACCGCGCCGCCGAGATCCTGGCCCATGTTGCGCAGCTTCTTGGTACCGAACACCAAAACCACGATCACCAGGACGATCAGCCAATGCCAAATGCTGAATGAACCCATACTGCTCTCCTTAACGCTTCAACATGGCCGGAAGCACATCCGGGCCACCCAGGACGTGAACGTGCAGATGATACACTTCCTGCCGCCCCACCCTTCCGGTATTGATAATGGTGCGGAAGCCTTCGCCGCAACCGTTTTCGCGCGCGAGCCGCGCCGCCGTGGTCATCACCCGCCCCATCACCTCGACGTGCTCGGGCCCGAGCTCCGCCATCGACGCGACATGCAGCTTCGGGATCACGAGAAAATGCACCGGCGCGACCGGGTTGATGTCGTGGAACGCGAGCACGTGCTCGTCCTCGTACAGTTTCTTCGCGGGGATCTCGCCGGCCGCGATCCGGCAGAAGATGCAGTCGCTCATCATCACCTCAGGCCGTTGTGCGGGCCTTCTTCTCGTCAATTCCTGAGACACCCTCGCGGCGCCGGAATTCAGCCAGCACGTCGTCGACCGACAGGCCGAAATGCGACAGCAGCACCATCGAATGGAACCACAGGTCGGTGACCTCCCAGACGATGTGCAGCATGTCCTTGTCCTTGGCCGCCATGATGGTCTCGGCGGCCTCCTCGGCGACCTTCTTGCAGATCGCATCGGTGCCCTTGGCGTACAGGCTGGACACGTAGGAGGAATCGGGGTCGGCCTTCTTGCGCTCCGCGAGGGTCGCGGCGACGCGATGCAGCACTTCGATGTCGATCATTTGTAGATATCCTTGGGATCCTTCAGCACGGGGTCCGCGGCCTCCCACGAACCCGCGCTCAGATAGCGCTGGAAAAAGCAGCTGTGGCGGCCGGTGTGGCAGGCGATGCCGCCCACCTGCTCAACCTTCAGCAACACCACGTCGTTGTCGCAGTCGATGCGGATCTCATGCACCTTCTGCACGTGACCGGACTCCTCGCCCTTGTGCCAGAGCTTGCGGCGCGAACGCGACCAGTAAATCGCCTCGCCCGTGTCGGCGGTGCGCTGCAGGGCGTCGCGGTTCATCCAGGCGAACATCAGCACGTCGCCGGTCGAAGCCTCCTGCGCGATCACCGGTACGAGACCCTGGTCGTCCCAGCGGATCTCGTTGAGCCAGCGGGCTGAATTGGCGTTGGTCACAGTCGTACCTCGATGCCGCGGCTGCGCATCAGCTCCTTCGCCTCACGCACCGTATGCTGGCCGAAATGGAAGATGCTCGCGGCGAGCACGGCGTCGGCGCGGCCTTCCGACACACCTTCGGCCAGATGTTCCAGGGTGCCGACGCCGCCGCTGGCGATCACGGGGATCGGAACGGCATCGGAGACCGCGCGCGTCAGCGCGAGATCGAAGCCGATCTTCGTGCCGTCGCGATCCATGCTGGTGAGCAGGATTTCGCCGGCGCCAAGCGCGGCGACCTTCTTCGCCCACTCGATCGCGTCGAGTCCGGTGTTGTTGCGCCCGCCGTGCGTGAACACTTCCCACTTGCCGGGAGCCGTCTGCTTGGCGTCGATTGCGACGACGATGCACTGGCTGCCGACCTTGCCCGCAGCGTCGGCGACGACCTGCGGGTTATTCACCGCGGCGGTGTTGATGCTGACCTTGTCGGCGCCGGCGTTGAGCAGACGCCGCACATCCTCGACCGTGCGCACGCCCCCGCCCACCGTCAGCGGGATGAAGACCTGCTCGGCGACCTGCTCGACGACGTGGATGATCGTGTTACGCGCGTCGGAGCTCGCGGTGATGTCGAGGAAGGTGATCTCGTCGGCGCCCTGCTCGTCGTAGCGGCGCGCGATCTCGACCGGATCACCGGCGTCGCGCAATTCGAGAAAATTGACGCCCTTGACCACACGCCCGGCATTCACGTCCAGGCAGGGGATGATGCGCTTGGCGAGCATCAGGCCGTTTCGCCGCTGAGTTCGTCCGCGCGCGCCTGCGCGGCGGCGAAATCCAGCGTGCCTTCGTAGATCGCGCGTCCGGTGATCGCGCCGGCGATGCCTTCGGATTCGACCGCGCACAGCGCGTCGATGTCCGCCAGCGTGGCGATGCCGCCGCTGGCGATGACCGGAATGCGCAGCGCCTGCGCAAGGCGCACGGTCGCTTCGATGTTCACGCCCGAGAGCATGCCGTCGCGACCGATGTCGGTGTAGATCACGGCTTCCACGCCATAGTCCTCGTACTTCTTCGCGAGATCCACGACGTCGTGCCCCGTCATCTTCGACCAGCCGTCGACAGCGACCTTGCCGTCCTTGGCGTCGAGGCCGACAATGATGTGACCCGGGAAGGCGCCGCACGCGTCATGCAGGAAGCCCGGATTCTTCACCGCGGCAGTCCCGATGATGACGTAGGAGATGCCGTTGTCGAGGTAGTGCTCGATGGTGTCGAGATCGCGGATGCCGCCGCCGAGCTGGACCGGGATGTCGTCGCCGACTTCATCGGCGATCGCGCGGATCGCGGCCCCGTTCTTCGGCTTGCCGGCGAAGGCGCCGTTAAGGTCGACTAGGTGCAGACGGCGTGCGCCGAGGTTGATCCAGTGCCGCGCCATCGCGGCCGGGTCCTCGGAAAACACCGTGGCGTCGTCCATTTCGCCCTGCTTGAGGCGGACGCAATGGCCGTCCTTCAGATCGATAGCGGGAATCAGCAGCATACGGGGATGAGTTGCATCAGAGGAGTGGAAGGGGAGCTACAGACGGGGTCCGGACGGCGTTCGTCAGGGAGCCCAGGAAATGAAATTCGCAAGCATCCGCAGGCCTGCCTGCGCACTCTTTTCGGGATGGAACTGAACCGCGAAGATGTTATCCCGCGCGACTGCACTGGTAAACATCAAACCGTAGTCGGTTTCGGCCGCAACCAGCGAAGGCTCGTCGGGGCGGACGAAATAGCTGTGCACGAAATAGAAGCGCTCGCCGTCGGGAATGCCTTCCCACAACGGGTGTGCGATGCGCTGCTGCACGCGGTTCCAGCCCATGTGCGGCACCTTCAGGCGGGCGCCGTCGGCCGCGACCATCTTCGCATCGGGAAAGCGCACGACATTGCCGGGGAGGATGCCGAGACCGGGCACGTCGCCCTCCTCGCTATGGCCGAAAAGCATCTGTTCGCCGATGCAGATGCCGAGAAAGGGCTTGGACGCGGCGGCCTCGAGCACCGATGCGCGCAGTCCGCGCAGATCCAGTTCGCGCATGCAGTCGGGCATCGCGCCCTGACCCGGAAACACCACCCGGCCGGCCGCCGCGACCACCGCGGGATCGGAGGTCACGACCACGGTCTTGCCGGGGGCTACGTGTTCGACCGCCTTGGCAACCGAACGCAGGTTGCCCATGCCGTAGTCGATGATGGCTACGTCGCTCATCGCGGAATCGCTCGCAGAAAATCAGAAGGTTGGGCGGGGAGTTTTGCGGAAACTCAAAGGGCACCCTTGGTCGAGGGGATCACGCCGGCGGCGCGCTCGTCGCGCTGGGCTGCCATGCGCAACGCGCGACCGAAGGCCTTGAAAATGGTCTCGCACTGGTGATGGGCATTGTCGCCGCGCAGGTTGTCGATATGCACGGTCACCCCGGCATGATTGACGAAGCCCTGGAAGAATTCTCGTGCGAGATCCACATCGAAATTGCCGATGCGCGCACGCGTGTAATTCACGAAGTAGTGCAGCCCCGGTCGGCCGGAGAAATCCACGACCACGCGCGACAGCGCCTCGTCGAGCGGCACGTAGGCGTGGCCGTAGCGGAAGATCCCTTTCTTGTCGCCGAGCGCCTTCGCGAAGGCCTGTCCAAGGGTGATGCCGACGTCCTCGACGGTATGGTGGTCGTCGATGTGGGTGTCGCCGTCGGCCCTGATATCGAGATCGATCGCGCCATGACGGGCGATCTGGTCGAGCATGTGATCGAAAAAGGGCACGCCCGTGGCGAGACTGGCCTTGCCGCTGCCGTCCAGGTCGATGCGGACCGTGATCCGGGTTTCCAGGGTGTCGCGAGTTACTTCGGCTTGCCGCATGAGGATCTGCTTCGAAATGTAGGGTTCGGACGCGCACGGACGTCACTCTTCGGCATGATACCATCGCCTGACTGTACCGCCGCAATGCTGGCCGCAGCGGCCGCCTGGCCTGCGCGGGCCCCTCCGACAACCCTGCATCCGATCCGCCGATGAGCCAATACTGGAGCGCCGTCGTCAACGGCCTGACCCCCTATGTCCCGGGCGAACAGCCCAAGATCGCCAACCTGGTCAAGCTCAACACCAACGAGCAGCCGTACGGCCCCTCGCCGAAGGCGATCGAGGCGATCCGCGCCGAGGCGTCCGACGCGCTGCGCCTGTATCCCGACCCGACCTCGGAACGGCTGCGCGCCGCGATCGCCGCGCGCCACGGCATCACGACGCAGGAAGTGTTCGTCGGCAACGGATCCGACGAGGTCCTCGCGCACGCCTTCCTGGCGCTGCTGAAGCACGATCGGCCGCTGCGCTTCCCAGACATCTCGTACAGCTTCTATCCCGTGTATTGCGGGCTGTACGGGATCGACTTCGAGACGGTGCCGCTCGATGCGAACCTCGCGATCCGCCCCGAAGATTACCTGCCTGCCGGCGACTTGGCCGCGGGCGGCATCATCTTCCCGAACCCGAACGCGCCGACGGGGCGCCTGCTGCCGCTCACCGAGATCGAGCGCATCGTCGCCGGCAATCCGCAGTGCGTGGTCGTCATCGACGAGGCCTATGTGGACTTCGGCGGCGAGTCGGCCATTGCGCTCACGGCCCGCTACCCGAACCTGCTGGTCGTGCAGACCTTGTCCAAGTCGCGCTCGCTTGCGGGCCTGCGCGTGGGCTTCGCGATCGGCCACCCGGACCTGATCGAGGCGCTCGTGCGCGTGAAGGACAGCTTCAATTCCTACCCGCTGGATCGGCTGGCGATCGTGGGCGCGGTCGCGGCGATCGAGGACGAGGAATATTTCGAACACACGCGCCAAGCGGTGATCCGCACGCGCGGCCAGCTCGTTTCCGACCTGTCCGCGCTGGGCTTCGAAGTGCTGCCGTCGGCGGCGAACTTCGTGTTCGCGACGCACCCGACGCGCGACGCCGGGGAACTCGCCGCCGAGCTGCGCAAGCGCGCGATCATCGTGCGCCACTTCCGCCAGCCGCGCATCGATCAGTTCCTGCGCATCACCGTCGGGACCGACGAGCAATGCGGTGCCCTGGTCGGGGCGCTGCGCGAAATCCTCGCGTAAACGCAGGAAGGGCGTCCCGCCGGGACGCCCTTCCGTGATTCGCTTCGCGCACGAGCGGTGCGGCGTGGCGTGGCTCACTTGTGCAGGCGCATCTCCGCCGAGCGCGCGTGCGCCTGCAGGCCTTCACCGTGGGCGAGCGTCGAGGCGACGCGCCCCAGCGTCTGCGCCCCCGCTTCCGAAATCTGGATGATGCTGGTGCGCTTCTGGAAGTCGTACACGCCCAGCGGCGACGAGAAGCGCGCGCTGCGCATCGTCGGCAGCACGTGGTTGGGACCGGCGCAATAGTCGCCCAGGGCCTCCACCGACCAGTGCCCGACGAAGATCGCGCCGGCGTGACGGATGCGGGCTATCCAAGGCTCGGGCTCGTCGAGCGACAGCTCGAGGTGTTCCGGCGCGATGCGGTTCGCGATCGTGCAGGCCTGCTCCAGACTATCGACGTGGATCAGCGCGCCGCGATTGGCGAGCGAGGCGGCGATGGTCTCGCGCCGCGGCATCGTCGGCAGCAGGCGCTCGATCGAGGCCTCCACCGCATCGATGAACGCGGCGTCGGTGCATAACAGGATGGACTGCGCCAGCTCGTCGTGCTCGGCCTGCGCGAACAGGTCCATCGCGACCCAGTCGGAGTGGCCGCTGCCGTCGGAGATGATCAGCACCTCGGACGGCCCGGCGACCATGTCGATGCCGACCGTGCCGAACACGCGGCGCTTGGCCTCGGCAACATAGGCATTGCCGGGGCCGACGATCTTGTCTACCTGCGGCAGGGTCTGTGTGCCGTAGGCGAGCGCGGCGACGGCCTGCGCGCCGCCGATCGTGAATACGCGATCGACGCCGGTGATGGCGGCGGCGGCGAGGACGAGCGGGTTCTTCTCGCCGTTCGGCGTCGGCACGACCATGATCAGCTCGCCGACACCGGCGACCTTGGCCGGAATGGCGTTCATCAGCACCGAACTCGGGTAGGACGCGCGCCCACCCGGCACGTACAGGCCGACGCGGTCGAGCGGCGTGACCTTCTGGCCCAGGCGCGTGCCGTCGGCCTCGACGTAGTCCCACGACTCGGCACGCTGGCGTTCGTGGTAGATGCGCACGCGGTCGGCGGCGATGCGCAGGGCTTCGCGCTGCTCGACGGTGAGGCTGTCGAGCGCGGCCTTCAGTTCGGACTTCGGCAACTCCAACGCGGCCATCGACTTCACGTCGAGGCGGTCGAAGCGGCGCGTGTATTCGATGACCGCGGCGTCACCGGTGGTGCGCACGGCACTCAGGATCTCGGTGACGGCCGCGTCGATGCGCGCGTCGGCGCTGCCTTCGAAGGCGAGAAGTGCGTCCAGCGTGGACAGGAACTCGGGATCGCGCGCGTCGAGGCGGCGGATGCTGCGCTCCGAATCACTCATCTCACGGCTCCGGCAAAGGCCTCCAGCACGGGCTGGATGAGCTCGCGCTTCATCTTTAGCGAGGCCTGGTTCACGACCAGGCGCGAGCTGATCGACATGATCTCCTCGACTTCCTCGAGGTTGTTCGCGCGCAGCGTGTTGCCGCTCGAGACCAGGTCCACGATCGCATCCGCGAGGCCGACCAGCGGCGCGAGCTCCATCGAGCCGTACAGCTTGATCAGGTCGACATGCACGCCTTTCGCGGCGAAGTGCGCCTTCGCGCTGTTGATGTACTTGGTCGCGACGCGGATGCGCCCGCCGGGGCGGGTCGCAGCGGCGTAATCGAAACCCTTCTGCGTCGCGACGCACAGGCGGCACTTCGCGATATTGAGGTCCAGCGGCTGATACAGCCCGGCCCCGCCATGCTCGAGGAGCACGTCCTTGCCCGCGATGCCGAGATCGGCCGCCCCGTACTGGACGTAGGTCGGCGTATCGGTCGCGCGCACGATCACGAGGCGCACGTCGGGACGGTTCGTGCCGATAATGAGCTTGCGCGAGGTCTCGGGATTGTCGGTCGGCGTGATGCCGGCGGCCGCGAGCAGCGGCAGCGTTTCCTCGAAGATGCGGCCCTTGGACAGGGCGAGGGTAATGCTGGACACGAAGGGTGCCTCGGGAAATATCAAAAAAACATTGTAACCCGGCGCGGCATCCGCGCCGGGGGGCTACCACGCACCTTACGCCAGCCGGCGCACCCGCGCGCCGAGGTCGGCGAGCTTTTGCCCGAGACGCTCATAGCCGCGGTCGAGATGGTAGATGCGCTCGATCACGGTCTCGCCCTCGGCGACCAGTCCGGCGATCACGAGGCTCGCCGACGCGCGCAGGTCGGTGGCCATCACGGTCGCGCCCTGCAGGCGCTCGACGCCCTGCACCACCGCGGTATTACCGTCGATGCGGATGTCCGCACCGAGGCGCTGGAGCTCGACCGCGTGCATGAAGCGGTTCTCGAAGATCGTCTCGCGGATCACCGCGGCACCATTCGCGACCGCGTTGATCGCCATGAACTGCGCCTGCATGTCAGTCGGGAAGGCCGGGTACGGCGAGGTGCGAATGCTCACCGCGGTGAGGCGCTGCGGCGCCTTCAGGCGGATCGCGTCGCGCTCGGAGACGATGTCGCAGCCGGCATCCATCAGCTTGTCGATGACGGCATCGAGATAGGCCGACGACGTGCGCGTGAGGCGGATTTCGCCGCCCGTCGCGGCCGCGGCGCACAGGTAGGTGCCGGTCTCGATGCGGTCCGGCATGATGCGGTGGGTCGTGCCCGACAGGCACTCCACGCCACGGATGCGGATCACGTCGGTGCCGGCGCCGGAGATGCGCGCGCCCATCGCGACCAGGCAGTTCGCCAGATCGACGACCTCGGGCTCGCGTGCGGCGTTCTCGATGACGGTCTCTCCGTCGGCGAGACAGGCCGCCATCATCAGGTTTTCGGTGCCGGTGACGGTAACCATGTCAGTGAACAGGCGCGCGCCCTTGAGGCGCGGCACCTTCGCGTGCACGTAGCCGTGCTCGACCGCGACCTGCGCGCCCATCGCCTGCAGGCCCTTGATGTGCTGATCCACGGGCCGCGCGCCGATCGCGCAGCCGCCGGGCAGGCTCACCTTCGCCTCGCCGCAACGCGCGACCAGCGGGCCGAGCACGAGAATCGACGCGCGCATGGTCTTGACCATCTCGTAGGTCGCAACCGGGTTGTCGAGTGCCGACGCGTCGAGCGTCACGGTATCAGCGTCGTCGCCGCTGCCGCGGCTGACCTTCACGCCCATCTGCGCGAGGAGCTTCAGCAGCGTGCCGATGTCGTTGAGCTGCGGCACGTTCGTAAACGTGACCGGCTCGCGCGTCAGCAGCGCCGCACACAGGATGGGCAGCGCCGCGTTCTTCGCGCCGGAAATGGCGGTCTCGCCCGTGAGGCGGGCGCCGCCTTCGATCAGAAGCTTATCCATCGTGTCCCGCTCAGAAGCCCAGGTCGGTGCGGACTTCGGCCCACTTCGCAGGGGAGTAGGTCTGCAGCTGCAGCGCGTGGATCTCGTTGCCCATGAGCTTGCCGAGCGTCGCATACACGGCCTGGTGCTGGCGCACCTTGGGCTTGCCTTCGAATTCGGCGCTGACGACGATGCCGGTGAAATGGACCCCGTCGTCACCCTGGATCTCGACGAATTCGCAGGCCATGCCCTGCTCGATGAGACGCTTGATTTCTGCTGCTTCGAACATAGTGACTACCCTCAAGCCCGCAGCTTGTAGCCCCGGGCGAGCATCGCCAGGGTCAGCACTGCGAGGAACACGAAACAAAGACTCACGACCGCAAGGCTCAGCCACGGCGAGACGTCGGACTGACCGAAGAAGCCGTAACGGAAGCCATCGATCATGAAGAAAAACGGATTGATGTGCGAGACCTTCTGCCAGAACTCGGGCAGCGAGTGGATCGAGTAGAACACGCCGGACAGCATCGTCAGCGGCATGATCAGGAAATTCTGGAAGCCCGCGAGCTGGTCGAACTTGTCGGCCCAGATCCCCGCGATGACGCCCAGCGAGCCGAGGATCGCGCCCCCCATGAGGCCGAACGCGAAGATCCAGCCCGGGGCCGCCATTGGCAGCTCGACGAAGGGGAAGGACACGAGCAACACGCCGAAGCCGACGAACAGCCCGCGCAGCACCGACGCGATCACGTAGGCGGCATAGAACTCGCGGTAGGACAGCGGCGGCAGCAGCACGAAGATGATGTTGCCGGTGATCTTGCTCTGGATCAGCGACGAGGAGCTGTTCGCGAACGAGTTCTGCAGCAGCGACATCATCACGAGACCCGGCACGAGGAAGGCCGTGTAGGCGACGTCGCCATACACCGTGACGTGCCGGTCGAGGACGTGCGAGAAGATCAGCAGGTACAGCAACGCATTGAGAACCGGGGCGCCAACGGTCTGGAAGCTCACCTTCCAGAAACGCAGCACCTCCTTCTGCAGCAGGGTGCGGAAACCGATCAGGCGCTCATGCACGGTTCATCACCTCCACGAACACGCGCTCGAGATCGGCCTCGCCCAGACGCAGGTCGAGGATCTTCGCTCCCGCCTCGCGCAAGCGCGCCAGCAGGGGCTCCAGATCTTCGTAGCGATCGAGGGGAAACTCCGCCCAGCCGTTGGCCGCGAGCACGCCACCCGAGGCAGCCGCCAGTTCGGGGCGTTCGAGGCGCACCGCGAGCGAATGGCTGGCGAAGCGACGCAACAGGTTCTCGGTGGTATCCAGCGCGACGACCTTGCCGGATTTGAGCATCGCGATGCGCCCGCACAGCGCCTCGGCCTCTTCGAGGTAGTGCGTCGTCAGCACGATGGTGTGGCCGTCGCGATTGAGTTTGCGGATGAACTGCCACAAGCCCTGGCGCAGCTCGACGTCGACACCGGCGGTCGGCTCGTCGAGCACGATCACCGGGGGACGATGCACGAGCGCCTGCGCGACAAGCACGCGCCGCTTCATGCCCCCCGAGAGCATGCGCATGTTGGCGCCGGCCTTGGCGGTCAGATCCAGGCTCTCGAGGATCTCGTCGATCCAGTCGTCGTTGTTGCGGATGCCGAAGTAGCCGGACTGGATGCGCAACAGCTCGCGCACCGAAAAGAAGGGGTCGAACACCAGCTCCTGCGGCACGACACCGAGGTTGCGCCGGGCGCTGCGGTAGTCCGAGACGACGTTGTAGCCCATGATCTCGAAGACGCCGCCGTCCGGGCGCGCGAGGCCCGAGAGCGCCGAGATGAGCGTCGTCTTGCCCGCGCCGTTCGGTCCGAGCAGGCCGAAGAATTCGCCCTGCGCAACTTCGAGGTCGACACCGGCGAGCGCCAGCAGGGAACCGTAACGCTTGGTCGCCGAAACGATCCGTATTGCGGGAGGATTCATCGACGGCAGGAGGTCAGGCTTCCGCGGGCAGCAGCTCGTCGACGCCATAGAGCGTCGCAAGGCTGAGCATCCCCGCCGGCATGCCGGTCTGGCGAACCTTGTGTCCGCTCGCGCGGGCAACGCGCATCCAGTCGAACAGCAGCGCAAGGGCCGACGAATCCGCCGCGCTCACGCCGGACAGGTCGACGACGAGATCCTCGGCGCGCGCCAGCGCGCGGCCACGCTCGATCCATTGCGCGGCCGTCGCCATCGTCAGCTCGCCTTCTATGGCGAGGACTTTGTCCGCGTCAGCGTTCATGAATGTGCCGGTGCCGTGAGGTCTCGGTTCTTCTGCTCGAGCGAGCGGATCAATCCATCCACGCCGCCGGCGCGAATTTCCTGCGCGAAGGTGCCGCGATAATTGGTCACGAGGCTGACGCCGGCGACGACCACGTCGAACACCTTCCAGCCCTCGGGCGTCTTTTCCAGCGTGTAGTCGATATTGATCGGCTGTGCTCCGGCCTGACGGACTTCGGTCTGCACGCGCACCGAAGTATCGGCCTCGCCGAACTTGGCGGGCTTGTAGCCGATGGTCTGGTCGCGGTACTGCGTCAGCGCGTTGGAGTAGGTGCGCACGAGCAGGACGCGGAAGGCTTCGACGAGCTTGCCCTGCTGTTCCGGGTTGGCCTGGCGCCAGTCCTTGCCGACCGCCAGCATGGTCATGCGGCGGAAGTTGAAGTGCGGCAGGACCTTTTCCTCGACCAGGTCGATCACGCGGCGCGTGTCACCCGACTGGATCGCCTTGTCCTTGCGCACGATGGTCAGGACGTCGTCGCTGACTTCGCGCACGAGCGCATCGGGCCCCTTGGGCGCGTCGGCGGCCAGCGCCGGCAGCACCGAGAACATCAGGCACAGGGAAAGCAGGAACTTATTCATCATCACTCCTCGGGGACACCGGCGACCATGCGGGTGCCCCTGTTGTCCGTCAGAAAGTTATTGCGCACCGGTTTCCGCGACCAGTTCGGCGTCATCCTGTTGCCGCCGGGCGCCGTTGAAATCGATCTCTTCGAGCGGCGGATTGCCGTCGAACACGCGGTAGCGGCGCTGCTGCAGGTAGAAATCGCGCGCGTAGGCATACTTGTCCAGCGTGCCTTCGTCGAGCGTCTTGTCGATGCCGAGCAGGTTGGCGCGCGCATGCACGAGGCGCAGCGCCGTGAGGCTGTTGCGCGTCGGGACGTCCCTGATGCCCCACACGTCATCGCCGTACAGGTCGATCGGCAGGACCGCCGCGTCGCGGACGGTGCGCGGACCGAAGAACGGCACGACGAAATACGCCCCTTCGCCCACGCCCCACCAGCCCAGGGTCTGGCCGAAATCCTCGTCGTGCTTGGGCAGTTCGAGCTCGCTGGCGACGTCGAAGAAGCCGAGGATGCCGACCGTCGAGTTGATCGCGAAGCGTAGCAGGTCGCTCAGGCCATCCGCGAATTTGCCCTGCAACAGGTTGTTGCCGCCAATCCACACGTCGCCGACGTTGCCGAAGAAATTGCCGACGCCGGTACGCACGGGCAGCGGTGTGACCTTGTCGTAGGCCTTGGCAACGGGCTGGATCGCGGCCTCGTCCACCTTCTCGTTGAAGGTGAACATCGTGCGATTGTAGCTTTCGAGCGGATCGTCCGGATTGGCGACACGCGTCGTGCAACCGGCCAGCGCTAAGCAGGCGGCCGCGACGGCGAATGCCCTGACGAGCTTGGGGGAGGTCGTTTTTTTCATTATGGGATTCAGATCGCGCGCAACCGGTTCAGTTCGCGGGCGCCGACCCTTCGGCAGCCTTGTCGAACATGAACTGGCCGATGAGCTTCTCCAGCACGACCGCGGACTGGGTGATCTGCAACACGTCGCCGGTCTGCAGCATCGCCTCGTCACCGCCCGGCTCGAGCCCGACGTACTGCTCGCCGAGCAGGCCGGAGGTCAGGATGGTCGCGATCGTGTCGCGCGGGAACTGGTAACTCGCGTCGAGCGACAGGGCGACGACGGCGCGATAGGTCTTGGGATCGAAGCGGATTTCCTTGACCCGCCCCACGACCACCCCTGCGCTCTTGACCGGAGCCCTCGCCTTCAGGCCGCCGATGTTGTCGAACTGCCCGCTCACGACATAGGATTCCCCGCCGTTCGCCGCGCCCAGGTTGCCGACCTTGAACGCGAGGAATATCAGCGCGGCCATGCCGATGATGACGAAGAAACCGACCCACAGGTCGAGCGTTGTACGCCTCATGACTGCCCTCGGAACATAAGAGATGTAAGCACGAAATCGAGCGCCAGGATCGCCAGCGCGGAGGTCACGACGGTGCGGGTGATCGCACGCGACAGCCCCTCGGCGGTCGGCGTGCAGTCATAGCCCTCGAACACGGCGATCAGCGCGACCGTGGCGCCGAACACGAAGCTCTTGATCACGCCGTTCATGATATCGAAGCGAAAGTCCACGGCCGCCTGCATCTGCGACCAGAACGCGCCGTTATCGACGCCAATGAACACGACACCGATCAGCCAGCCGCCGAGCACGCCCATCGCGGAGAACAGCGCGGCCAGCAGCGGCATCGAGATCACGCCGCCCCAGAAGCGCGGCGCGACGACGCGGGCGATGGGATTGACCGCCATCATGTCCATCGCGTCGAGCTGCTCGGTGGTCTTCATCAGGCCGATCTCCGCGGTCACGGCAAGGCCGGCGCGGCTGGCGAAGAGGAGTCCGGCAACGACCGGACCGAGCTCGCGCGTCAGCGACAGCGACACGAGCACGCCGAGCGCATCGCCCGAACCGTAGCGCTGCAGCGTCTCATAGCCCTGCAGGCCCAGCACCATGCCGACGAAGAGACCTGAAACGATGATGATCAGCAGCGAGAGCACCCCGCTGAAGTAGATCTCGCGCACCGTCAGGTGGATGCGCGTCAGCGATTGCCCCGAATGGCGCAGCAACAGCATGAAGAAGCGCGCGGCGAAACCGATGCGCCACACGCCTTCGACCGCCGTCGCGCCGAGGCGACGGATGAAGTTCAGCAGGCCGTTCACGCGGCCCTCCCGCCGATGAGGCTTTCGTCCAGCGCTTCGGCCGGATAGTGGAAGGGCACGGGGCCGTCGGGCTCGGCGTGGATGAACTGGTACACCCAGGGATCCTTCGAGGCGCGCAGCTCGTCGGGCGTACCTTCCGCGACGATGCGGCCTTCGGAAACGAAATAGATGTAATCGACGATCTGCAGCGACTCCATGATGTCGTGCGTCACCATGATCGTCGTCGCACCGAGCGCGTCGTTGAGCTTGCGGATCAGCTGGCCGATGACGCCGAGCGAGATCGGGTCGAGGCCGGCGAAGGGCTCGTCGTACATGATCAGCATCGGATCGAGCGCGATCGCCCGCGCCAGCGCGACGCGGCGCGCCATGCCACCCGACAGTTCCGCCGGCATGAGGTCCGCCGCGCCGCGCAGCCCGACCGCATTGAGCTTCATCAGCACCATGTCGCGGATCAGGCTGAACGGCAGATCGGTGTGTTCGCGCAGCGGGAAGGCGACGTTGTCGAGCACCGACATGTCGGTGAAGAGCGCCCCGAACTGGAACAGCATGCCCATGCGCCGGCGCATCTCGTAGAGCTCGGCAGTATTCAGGGACGCGACATTGCGGCCGGCGACTTCGACGGTACCGGCGGTCGCACGCAGCTGCCCGCCTATCAGGCGCAACAGCGTGGTCTTGCCGCAACCGCTGCCGCCCATGATCGCGACGACCTTGCCCCGCGGCACCTTCAGGTCGACGCCGCGCAGGATCTCGCGCTCGCCATAGGCGAAGCGGACATCCTTCAGGCTCACCAGCAGATTGTCGGTTTCGGAAACCAAGTCGACGCCCCTTCAGGGATCTTCAAAGCCCGTTAGTTTAGCAGACAGGGCGGAAGCAGCAGCCATCGCCGCCAACCGGATGCGGACCGAATGCACGAACACACTGTTGCGCTGCGGAGGGCATCGAAGGGGCGCGCACCGGCGACAAAGTCCCTGCGGCTCACTTCCCCCGCAGCAGCCGCCCCTCCGCCTGATCGAGGTCGGCCGGCACACCCATCAGCACGACCACGTCGCCCGCCTGCATCAGGGTCTCGGCACTCGGCGCGAGGCCGCGGATGTTGCGCCGACGCACGGCCGACACGGTCACGCCGAACTCGTCGAGCGCCATCGCCCCCAGGGTGCGGCCGACCGCGTGCGCGCCGGCCGGCAAAGTCACCGGGTGCAGCCGCACCTGGCGCGACTCCGGGCCATCGGCCGCGTCGGAAGTGCCATGGAAGAAGCCACGCATGAGCGCGTAGCGCTGGTTGCGCACGTCACGGATGCGCCGCACGACGCGATTGAGCGGCACGCCAATGAGCGCAAGGGCGTGAGACGCAAGCATGATGCTGCCCTCGAAAGCCTCGGGCACGACTTCGGCGGCGCCGCCCTGCGACAGGCGGTCCATGTCCTTCTCGTCGGCGGCGCGCGTGACGACCGGCAGATCCGGCCGCAGTGCGAGCGCACGATGCAGCACGCGCAGCGCCGCCTCGACCTCGCCAAAGGCTATCACCAGCGCACTCGCGCGCATGATGCCGGCCGCCATCAGCGTCTCATGGCGCGAGGCGTCGCCGTAGACCACCGTGTCGCCGGCCGCCGCCGCCTCGCGCACACGCTCGGGATCGAGATCCAGCGCGACGTAGCTGACATCCTCCTGCTCGAGGAAGCGCGCCATGTACTGCCCGCTGCGCCCGTAGCCGCAGATGATGATGTGCTTGCTGGTGTTCATCGACTGCGCCGCGACGCGGGTTAGCTCCATCGAGCGCAACAACCATTCGGACGCGACGAAACGCAGCACGAGCCGGTCGCTCGCCTGCACGACCAGCGGCGCGAGCAGCATCGACACGACCAGCGCGGCGACCGTGGTCTGCAGCAGCGCGGGCGGCATCAGACCGAGACCGTCGATCTGCGACACCAGCACGAAGCCGAATTCGCCGCCCGCGCACAGCCACAAGCCGGTACGCAGCGCCGTCCCGGCGGAGGAGCCGAACGCACGCGAGGCGGCGAACACGATCGCGCACTTCACGACCAAGAGCGCCGCGACCATGCCCAGCACCGCGAACAGGTGGCTCGCGATCACATGGACGTCGAGGAACATGCCGACCGTGACAAAGAACAGCCCCAGCAGCACGTCCCGGAAAGGCTTGATGTCCTCCTCGACCTGGTAGCGAAACTCGGTCTCGGAAATCAGCATGCCGGCGAGAAAGGCACCAAGGGCGAGCGACAGACCGACCAACTGCGAGAGCCACGCCAACCCCAGCGTGATCAGCAGCACATTGAGCATGAAGAGTTCGCCCGAGCGGCGGCGCGCGACGATGGTGAACCATGCGCGCATCAGCCGCTGGCCGAAGCCGAGCACCAGGACCAGCAGAACGACAGCCTTCAGGGCCGCGATTCCAAGTGTTTCCGCCAGCGCCTCGGCTGGCTGCGAGAGCGCCGGGATCAGGATCAGCAGGGGCACGACAGCGATGTCCTGGAACAGCAGCACACCCATGGTCTCGCGCCCGTGCTTGCTGTCGAGCTCCATGCGGTCGGAAAGGAGTTTGGACAGGATCGCGGTCGACGACATCGCCAGCGTGCTGCCCAGCGCGAGGCCTACCCCCCAGCCGAGACCGAAGAGGTGCCCCACCGACATCACCAGCGCGATGCATCCGAGCACCTGGGCGGAGCCGAGCCCGAACACCGTCCGTTTCATCGCCAGCAGGCGCGGCAGCGAGAATTCGAGGCCGATCGAGAACATCAGGAACACGACGCCGAACTCGGCGAGATGGCTCGCACCTTCGGAGGCCGGCACCAGCTTCAGCGCGTGCGGCCCCACCGCCGCGCCAACCAGCAGGTAACCAAGCACGGGCGGCAGATTCAGGCTGCGGAAGATCGCCACCGTGACGACCGCCGCGGCCAGCAGGAGGAGAACCAACTCCAGGGTATTCGGCATGGGGCTCCGCGTTGTGCATCGGGTTCGGCGGACCCCGGTTCAGGTATACTCGTCCGCCTTGGTGCGCTGCAGCGTCGCCCGATTATCGACGACTCATGCCGCGCAGCGCCATCTATAAAAGAAAAGTGTAACCGCTCCGAACGCCATGAACCCACCCCTGCCCAAATCCGCGCGGGAAGCCGGCGCAGTCTCCCTCGCGCGGCGCGTGCTGCGCATCGAGGCCGATGCCGTCATCGCCCTCGCGGACCGTCTCGGTGCCGAATTCGAGCAGGCGGTGGACCTGATCCTGCAGCGCCGTGGGCGCGTCATCGTCACCGGCATCGGCAAGTCGGGCCACATCGGACGCAAGCTCGCGGCCACCCTCGCCAGCACCGGCACGCCGGCCTATTTCGTACACGCGGCGGAAGCCGCCCACGGCGACCTCGGGATGATCACGCCCGAAGACATCGTGATCGCGCTGTCGAACTCGGGCGCGAGCGAGGAAGTGCTCACCATCGTGCCGCTGGTCAAGCGCCAGGGCGCGAAGCTCATCTCGATCACCGGCCGGCCGGAATCGCCGCTCGCGCGCGAGGCCGACGTTCATCTGGATGCCGCGGTGGCTGAGGAAGCCTGTCCGCTGAATCTCGCGCCGACGGCGAGCACGACCGCGGCGCTCGCGCTCGGCGACGCCCTTGCGGTGGCGCTGCTCGACGCGCGCGGCTTCGGCGCGGACGATTTCGCGCGCTCGCATCCGGGCGGTAGCCTGGGCCGCCGCCTGCTGACCCACGTAAGCGACGTGATGCGCCCGAGCGAGGGCGTGCCGCAGGTGTCCGAAGACGCCTCGATGATGGCCGCGCTGATCGAGATGTCGCGCGGCGGCATGGGCATGACCGCCGTGGTCGCCGCCGACGGCCGTCCGATCGGCATCTTCACCGACGGCGACCTGCGCCGGGCGCTGGAACGCGGCTGCGACGCGCGCAGCGCGACGATTGCCGAGGTGATGACGCGCAACCCGCGCAGCATCGGCCCGGACGCGCTCGCCGCGGCGGCTGCGGAGGTAATGGAACGGCAGCGCATCAACCAACTGCTCGTCGTGGATCATCACGGCGCCCTCGCCGGGGCGTTGACGACCCACGACCTCATGCTGGCGAAGGTGATCTGATGCGCGCCACCCTGTCCGCGCACGACCTGTACCGCCTGACGCCCCAGCCGTGAAACCGTCCATCCAGCAACTCTACCCCCTCGCCGGCCTGATCATCGTGGCCGGTGCGTCGCTGTGGCTGGAGCGGGTCACCACTGACGACGAGGCCCGCCCGTCGTCGCGGACGCGCCAGGAACCGGACTTCGTCGCCGAACAGACGCGCCTCATCGCCTTCGACCGCACCGGTCGGCAGCACTACGAACTGCTCGCGGACAAGATCACGCACCACCCGCAGACGGATGCCACGACGCTCGAGCGCCCCCGCCTGCGCTACGAGGTCGACGGGCGCGAACTGCACCTCAGCTCGCAACAGGGCGAAGTGCTGCGCGAGGGCGAAGAGGTGCGCCTGGCCGGCGACGTGCGCGCGCGGCGCGAGGCGGCGCAGGACAGCCCCGAAATGACCCTCGCGTCCGCCTCGCTCACGATCTGGCCCGACGAGGAACGTGCCGCGACGTCCGACCCGGTCGCGATCACCCAGGGCGCGAGCACGGCCCACGCGAACGGCATGAAGTCCGACAACATCTTCGGCACACTGGAACTCATCGGCAACGCGCGCGTGCAAATCCCGCGCACCAACCGGAACTCACCATGATGCGCACTTCCCTTCCCGCCGCTCTCGTGCTCTCGCTCGGCCTGCTGTCGCAGCCCGCGCTCGCCGAACGCGCCGACCGTGAGCAGCCCGTCAACATCGAGGCCAACCGTGTCACCGTCGACGACCGCAACAAGGTCCACGTCTTCGAAGGCGATGTAGTCCTGACCCAGGGTACCCTGGTGATCAAGGGCGCAAAGCTGGTCGTGACTCAGGGTCCGGACGGCTTCCAGTCCGGCGTCGCGACCGGCAGCGAGAAACGGCTCGCGACCTTCCGCCAGAAACGCGAAGGCAGCAACGAGTACGTCGAGGGCGAGGCCGAGCGCATCGAGTACGACAGCCGCGCCGAACGGGCCCGCCTGTTCAACCAGGCCCACGTGAAGTCCGGCGCCGACGAAGTGCGCGGCCACTACATCGAGTACGACTCGCTGAGCGAAAACTATCTGGTCACCAACCAGCCCGGCAAGACCGAAACGCGCGCCACCGGCGACGGGCGCGTGCGCGCGGTGATCCAGCCCAAGAATTCCGGCACCGAGAAGACCAACTGACCGCTTCACCCTGCTACGGAGGAGACTGCATGGAGTACAGCAACATCATCGTCGAAACGCGCGGACGGGTCGGCCTGATCACGCTCAATCGTCCGAAGGCCATGAACGCCCTCAACGACCAGCTGATCGACGAGGTCGGCCACGCGCTCGACGGCTTCGAAAAGAACGAGGACATCGGCGCGATCGTCATCACCGGCTCGGAAAAGGCCTTCGCCGCAGGCGCCGACATCGGCGCGATGGCGAACTACTCGCACATGGACGCCTACAAGGGCGACTACATCACGCGCAACTGGGAGCGCTTGAAGAGCTGCCGCAAGCCGATCATCGCCGCGGTCGGAGGCTTTGCGCTGGGCGGCGGATGCGAACTGGCGATGATGTGCGACATGATCTTCGCCGCCGACACCGCGAAGTTCGGCCAGCCCGAGATCAAGCTGGGCGTCCTGCCCGGAGCCGGCGGCACGCAGCGCCTGCCGCGCGCGATCGGCAAGGCGAAGGCGATGGACATGTGCCTCACCTCCCGCATGATGGACGCCGCCGAGGCCGAACGTGCCGGCCTCGTCGCCCGCATCGTTCCCGCCGACCGCCTCGTCGACGAAGCGATCGAGGCCGCCACGATCATCGCCGGCTTCTCGCTGCCGGTCATCATGATGATCAAGGAATCGGTCAACCGCGCATTCGAAAGCAGCCTCACCGAAGGCCTGCTGTTCGAACGCCGCACCTTCCATTCGGCCTTCGGCCTGGAAGACCAGAAGGAAGGCATGACCGCCTTCGTCGAGAAGCGCAAGCCCGTCTTCAAGCATCGCTGATGCTTTTTGCGCCGCCGCAATCCTGCGGCGGCGCGCTCCCTCCGTAATTTTCATGTAATCTTCGCGGCGCATGCTGCGTAGCGGCATTGATGCCAATGGCACGGAGTCGCTGTCTGCCGCCCGGCATTTGTTTCATAATGAAACAAAGTAAAAACAGTTACATAGAACAGCCCAATGCGCGGGCACGATTTCCATAAATTTTATTGTGCGCCGCACAAAATAGCTTGACACGCAGTTGCGCGGACCTATAATCGAATCCATGTTGCGACGCACCACGCACTCCGGTCGTTGCGAAGCAAACCAAATCCAAACGTAACCTTCATCAGGAGATGAAAATGTTTGCAACTCCCGAGCAGTTCGCCGCCACCAACAAAGCCAACGTCGAAACCCTGCTGACCCTGGCCAACAACGCCTTCGCCAGCGCCGAGCGTTTCGCCGCCCTGAACCTGAACACCGCCCGTTCGATCCTCGAAGACGGCCTGGCCAACTCCAAGGCCCTGCTCGGCGCAAAGGACGCCCAGGAATTCCTGGGTCTGCAAGCCGCGCTGGTTCAGCCGCTGGTCGAGAAGGCCGTTGCCTACAACCGCAGCGTCTATGAAATCGCTTCGCAGGGTCAGGAAGAAGTCTCGAAGCTGGTCGAAGCCCAGGTCGCCGAGCTGAACAAGAGCGTGGCCGCCGCCCTCGACAAGGCTGCCAAGTCGGCTCCGGCCGGTTCGGACGTCGCCGTTGCCGCCGTCAAGTCGGCCATCGCCGCCGCCAACAGCGCCTACGACAGCGTCAGCAAGGCTGCCAAGCAGGTCGCCGAGATCGCCGAAGCGAACGTCGCTGCCGCGACCAACGCCACCGTCAAGGCCGTGAGCGCCACCGCCAAGACCGCGTCGAAGAAGGCTGCCTGATCGCCGTCTGAGCAAATCGACGCGCCAGCCCCGTCCGGGGCGGCGCGGCAACAAGAAGCCCCGCAGAGCGATCTGCGGGGCTTCTTGCTTTCAGGGCCGGATTCGCCGAGGCGGAAGGGTATGCTGCGGGCGCGAATTCGCCGCCTAGCCGGCGACCTTGGCACCCGGACCTGCGGCGCCCTCGACCACTTCTTCCTCTTCTTTCTGTTCTTCGATCGACAGGCTCAGCTCCGTGGCGGCAGAGGTCTTGGGCTGGCCGCGCTCGGCCTTCAGCTTGATCTGCAGGCGCAGCTCGTTGGTCGAGTCTGCGTTGCGGATGGCCTCCTCATAGCTGACGAAGCCGGCGTCGTACAGGTCGAACAATGCCTGATCGAAGGTACACATGCCCAGTTCGCGCGACTTGGCCATGATCTCCTTGATGGACTGGAACTGACCCTTGAAGATCATCTCAGCGATCGTCGGCGTGTTGAGCAGGATCTCGATCGCCGCCTTGCGTCCCTTTCCGTCTTCGGTGCGGATCAGGCGCTGCGACACGATCGCGCGCAGGTTCGACGACAGATCCATGAGCAGCTGGTTGCGCCGTTCCTCGGGGAAGAAATTCACGATCCGGTCGATCGTCTGGTTCGCGTTGTTCGCGTGCAGCGTGCCGAGACACAGGTGGCCGGTCTCGGCGAAGGCGATCGCGTGCTCCATCGTCTCGCGGTCGCGGATCTCGCCGATCAGGATCACGTCGGGTGCCTGGCGCAACGTGTTTTTCAGCGCATGTTCCCACGAGTGCGTGTCGACGCCGACCTCGCGGTGCGTGACGAGACACTGCTTGTTGCGATGGACGTATTCGACCGGATCCTCGACGGTGATGATGTGCCCCGGCCCGGTGCTGTTGCGGTGATCGATCATCGCCGCGAGCGTCGTCGACTTGCCTGAGCCGGTGCCACCCACGACCAGCACGAGGCCGCGCTTGGTCAGGATGATTTCCTTGAGCACTTCCGGCAGGCCGAGCTTGGCGAGCGACGGGATCTCGGACGCGATGGTGCGGATGACCATGCCGGCGTGCTGCTGCTGGACGAAGACGTTCACGCGGAAGCGGCACACGCCGGGGATGGAGATCGCGAAATTGCACTCCATCTCGGCCTCGAACTCGGCGCGTTGGCGATCATTCATCAGGCTCAGCGCCAGCGAGCGCGTGATGTCGGGCGTCAGCCGCTGCTGACTGAGCGCCTTCATCGTGCCATGCGCCTTTACGGTCGGCGGGAAATCCACCGAGATGAACAGGTCGGACCCGTCCATCTGGTGCATCGCGTTGAGCAGCCTGTGCATGTAGCTGCGGGCTTCTTCTATGCCCAGGGCGGACGACATAAGGGATCCTTCAGGGAGCGGCCCGGCGCGAACGCGCCGGACTGCCGGATTCAACCACGGAAAACGGAATTTTAGGACATCCCCGGCGAAACCGGATGCAGCGCCGCGAGCCGATCGGGCCGCGGCTCAGGAAGCCGGCACGACCGGCACGTCGGCCGGCAGGGCGATCTCGTAGTACGAGCGCTCGCGCGTGAGACGACCGCCCAAGCTGCTGATACGCCGTCGCACGACATCGAAGCGGCTGTCCTCGAAACGGGCATGCTCCCTGCAGACACCGGGATAGGCCTTGCACTCGCTGGTGATGCGGATCAGCAACTCCGCCCCGCTGGCCAAGGTCTCGACGACGATGGAGCCGCCCTTTCCGCCCGGACCGGCGGGACATTCCGTACACGCCTGCAGCAGGTTCATCAGCACTTCGTTGAGGTAGTCGGGAATCACCGAGACCGCGGGCAGATCGGCGCCGGCCCTGAATTCGAGACGGATCGACCGGAAACGCCGGTCGAAGCCGAGGAAATCGAGGATCGACTTGACCATCATGTTGATATCGACGAGTTCGCGCGATTCGCGCCGCGCCGCGGCGAATTCCGAGATCTGGCGCGTCATCCCGGCGATGCGGCGGGTCTGCTCGAGAATCAGCGCCGGCTGGCAGGTGTCGCACCCGTTGCGCTGCTTGTTCAGCTGGATCTCCTGCGCGAGCATCGAGATCGTCGCCAGCGGATTGCCGACCTCGTGGGAGACGTTCGCGGCCATCGTCGCGAGGGCGGCCATCTTCTCGTGATGCCAGCGCTCTTCGCGTTCCGCCGCGCGCTCCTGCGCCGCCGCCTGCGCGTCGATGATGCGCTGGCCGATACGCACGATTGCCCACAGGGCGCCATAGAGCACGACCAAGGTACCTCCCACGATCAGCAGGAAGACTTCCGAGCTCGCGCCCACCTTGGCCTCGTTTTCGGCCAGAGTCCGCTCCAGCACCTCCTGGTTCGCGTGCGCCAGTCCGCCCAGTTCGGCCGAAACCGACTGGATGTGCTCGAGGAAGGACGTGACGTCGGAATAGATCTCGAACACGCCCACGACACGCTCGCTGCCGCGCTCGCGCACGGGAATGTAGCTCGAAATCAGGTCGCGGTTCTCGACCACGCCCTCGAAGGCGCTGAAACGTTCGCGATGGGTCATCTCGCTGGCCGGCACGCCGGCCGCCGCATTCTTCCAGCCCTGGTTGTCCGCCTTGTCCTCGCCGATTTGCGCATGCTCCGACGAGTAGACCGTAATGCCGCGCAGGTCGAAGACCTTGATCTTGAACACGCTGCTCGCCTGCATCGTCTCGTAGGCCTTGGCGTCGAGCTCGGCGAAGCCCGGCAGCGCCATGATCGTGCGGCCCAGCTCCGCAAAGCATGCGCGCCGCGGATCGGGCCCGCCCGCCGCGGGCGGGGGCAGGCTGCGGCAGGGGGCAGCGGAAATGGCCTGCGCACGCGCGGCGAAGGGCGCGATGTAGGAGTCCCACAGCACGTTGCCGGCCACCCGCGTGAGCGTGACGTGGCTGGCCTCGTGCAGGGAGAGCAGGCTCGCGCGCGCGGCCTGGTCCTGCTTCGCGGCCAGATCAGTCTGCGCACGAGCGAAGAAGTCGCCCTGCGCGCGCTGGACCTGGGCGAAAAACGTGATCTCGCCGCGTTGCAGGAAATACAGCACGACAGCGACGATCACGAACGCGACGAGGCTCGCGAGCGTGAAATAGCGCATCAGGCGGAAATGTCCGACGGATTCGCGCGCCTGCGGCTCCGCCGCCTGCGGCGTAAGCCTGCCACGACGATCCATCATCTGCATTCCTTCCGCCCCTTCCATTCCACGCTCCGCGCCCCAGGGGCGGCTTGCGGGACGACCGAAGCCGCCCGGTTCACTCCACCTCTTCGACTTCGCCCGGAACGGCACCGGCCGCATCGCGCCCGCTGCGGTAGTGGTGCGGGAACAGGCGGCGCATCTCGCCTTCGATCCATGCCGCAGAGCGCCGATTGACCTCGGCGGCATCCAGGCCCGTCGGATCGATCACGGGGCCGATGCTGACGGTGATCTCGCCCGGATACTTGAGGAAGGCGTCGCGGCCCCAGAACTCCCCGGCATTATGCGCCACGGGCACGACGGGGACACCCGCCTGCTGCGCGAGCGCGGCCCCGCCTGCCTTGTAGCGACGCTTGACGCCGGGTGCTGTACGGGTGCCCTCCGGGAACACCGCGACCCAGTAGCCTTCCGACAGGCGGGCCCGACCCTGCTCGACGACCTGGGCGAGCGCGTCCTTGCCAGCGGCGCGGTCGATCGCAATGCCGGGAATAGCCGCAAGACCCCAGCCGAAGAACGGCACCTTGAGGAGTTCGCGTTTCAGCACAAAGCACAGCGGCGGGAAGATCACCTGCAGGGCCATCGTCTCCCACGCCGACTGGTGCTTGGAGAGGATCACGGACGGCACGGTGGGGATGTTCTCGCGCCCGATGACCTTGTAGCGGATGCCCAGGATGCGCGGAATGAACCACATCATCAGCGGCGCCCAGGCCGTGACGATGCGGTGGCGCGTGCGCGGCGACAGGGGATAGGCGAGGATGCCGAACAACGCGAACGGCGGCGTGAAGATCGCCAGGACGATGGCGAACAGCAGGGAGCGCAGGACGACCACGGTATCCTTCAGGCGGTGAGATCGGCGACCACGGCCGCGAGATCGGAGTAGATGAGCGTGCCTTCAGGCAGCGCGGGATCGTCGCGGGTCTTCATGCCCTTGCCGGTGAGGACCAGATAGGGCTTGCAGCCGACCGCGACGCCGGCCTGCAGGTCGCGCAGGCTGTCGCCGACCACGGGCACGCGGTCGAGATTCACGTTGAAGCGCTCGGCGATCTGCAGGAACAGACCGGGCTTGGGCTTGCGGCAGTCGCAGGTGGAGTCGGCCGGATGCGGGCAGAAGAAGATCGCGTCGAGCCGGCCGCCGGCCTGGGCGAGGCTCTTCACCATCTTCTCGTTGATCGCGTTGAGGGTGTCCATGCCGAAGAGCCCGCGCCCGACGCCCGACTGGTTGGACGCGACGACGACCCGCCAGCCCCACTGGTTGAGGCGTGCAATTGCTTCGAGCGAGCCCGGGATCGGCTTCCATTCCTCGGGCGACTTGATGAACTGATCGGAGTCGTAGTTGATGACGCCGTCGCGGTCCAGGATGATCAGTTTCTGCGGCATGAACAGTCCCCGTCAGGCGGACAGGCGCGACAGGTCGGCGACCTGATTCATCAGGCCCGCGAGCTGACGCAGCAGCGCGAGGCGGTTCTGTCGCGTCATCGGTTCCTCGGCCATCACCATGACCTCGTCGAAGAAGGTGTCGACCGCCGCGCGCAGGCCCGCGAGCACGCACAGTGCGTCGGTGTAGTCCTCATTGCCCATGTGCGAACGCACCAGCGGCGCGACCTCGACGACGCGGTGGAACAGCGCCTTTTCGGCCTCTTCCTGCAGCAGCGCAACCTCAGGCTCGGGCAGTTCGCCTTCGACCTTCTTGAGGATGTTGACGATGCGCTTGTTCGCGGCAGCGAGCGCCTCGGCTTCGGGCAGGGCGCGGAAGGTGCGCACGGCGTCGAGCTTGGCGGGAACGAGGTCCATGCGCGTCGGGCGCAGCGCGAGCACGGCGTCGACGACGTCGACCGCGTGGCCGGCGTCGCGCAGCAGGTTCTTCAGTCGCTCGAACATGAAGTCGAGGAGCTGCACCTCGAAGCCGGCCGCGGTCAGCAGGCCCGGCTTGAAGCCGGCGGCCGCTTCGGAGACCAGTTCGGCCAGATCGAGCGGCAGCGGCGCTTCGATCAGGATGCGCAGCACGCCCAGCGCGGCGCGGCGCAGGCCGAAGGGATCCTTGTCGCCAGTCGGCACCTGGCCGATACCGAAGAAGCCGACCAGCGCGTCGAGCTTGTCGGCGAGCGCAACCGCGCAAGCGACGTTGCCCTCGGGCAGCGCATCGCCGGCGAAACGCGGCTGGTAGTGCGACTGGATCGCGTCGGCGACGACTTCGCCTTCGCCGTCGTTGAGCGCGTAGTAGCGCCCCATGATGCCCTGCAGTTCGGGGAACTCGCCGACCATGTCGGTGACGAGGTCGGCCTTGGCGAGGCGGGCCGCACGTGCGGCCGCCTTGGCGTCGCCGTGCAGCTTGCCGGCGATGGCACTCGCGAGACGTTCGAGGCGCTCGACGCGCTCGAGCTGGCTGCCGAGCTTGTTGTGATAGACGACCGGACCGAGACGCGGCAGGCGGCTGTCGAGGGTGTGCTTGCGGTCCTGCTCGAAGAAGAAGCGCGCGTCCGACAGGCGCGGGCGCACGACGCGCTGGTTGCCCTTGATGATGTTGGAGGCGTCCTCGAGGCGCATGTTCGACACGATCAGGAAGCGGTTGCGCAGCTTGCCGGCCGCATCGAAGAGCGGGAAGTACTTCTGGTTCGCGCGCATCGTCAGGATCAGGCATTCCTGCGGCACGGCGAGGAATTCAGCTTCGAATTCGCCGACGTAGACGGTCGGATGCTCGACCAGCGCGGTGACTTCATCGAGGAGGTCGGCGTACTCGCCCAGGCTGGCGCCCTCACGGGCGGCAGAAGCGAGAAGCTGGCGCTCGATCTCGGCGCGGCGCTCCGCGAAGTCGGGCATCACCTTGCCTTCGGCGAGCAGCGTCGGCTCGTAGGCGTCGGCGGTCGCGAGCGCGATGTCACCGCGGCTCATGAAACGGTGGCCGCGCGTGACGCGGTCGGAGTCGAGGTCGAGGACGCGGCCCGGCACGACACGCTCGCCGTGCAGCATCGAGAGCTTGTGCACGGGACGCACGAACTGCGCATCGCCCGCGCCCCAGCGCATCAGCTTGGGGATCGGCAACGCCTTGACGGCGTCCTGGACGATCCCGGCGAGCACGGCGTCGAGCGCGGCGCCGTCTTCGTTACGGGTGTAGAACAGCGCTTCGGCCTTGCCGTCCATGCGGCGCTCGAAGCTCGCGACGGCCTCCGGTGCGATGCCCTTGGCTTCGAGCTTCTTCAGCAGCGCGGGGGTCGGGCGGCCTTCGGCGTCGAGCGCGACCTGCACCGGCATGATCTTTTCGGTGACTTCACGGGCCGGGGCGGCGGAGCGCACCTGCGGCACGGTAATCGCGAGGCGGCGCGGGGCGGCGAACCAGCGGAAGCCGCGGTCCTCGGCGACGAGGTCGCGCGCCTTGAGGCCGTCGAAGATCTTCGCGGCAAAGGTTTCGCCCAGGCGCGGCAGGGCCTTGGGCGGGAGTTCTTCGGTGAGCAGTTCGACGAGCAGGGAGGCGTTCATCATGCAGCCTCCGTCTTGTTTGCAGCGTTGTTGAGCATCGGGAAGCCCAGGCTCTCGCGGGAGTCGTAGTAGGCCTGCGCGACTGCGCGCGACAGGTTGCGGATGCGGCCGATGTAGGCGGCGCGCTCGGTGACCGAGATGGCACCGCGGGCGTCGAGCATGTTGAAGCTGTGCGCGGCCTTCAGCACCATCTCGTAGGCGGGCAGCGCGAGGCCGATTTCGATCAGGCGCTTGGCTTCGGATTCGCAGTTGCCGAACAGCGAGAAGAAGAACTCGACGTTGGCGTGCTCGAAGTTGTAGGTCGACTGTTCGACTTCGTTCTGGTGGAAGACGTCGCCGTAGGTGACCTTTGAGCCGTCCGGATAGACCGCCCAGACGAGGTCATAGACGTTCTCGACCCCTTGCAGGTACATCGCGAGACGCTCGAGGCCGTAGGTGATCTCGCCCAGCACGGGCTTGCAGTCGAGGCCGCCGACCTGCTGGAAGTAGGTGAACTGCGTGACTTCCATGCCGTCGAGCCACACTTCCCAGCCGAGTCCCCAGGCGCCGAGCGTGGGGTTTTCCCAGTCGTCCTCGACGAAACGGATGTCGTGCGCGTTGGTGTCGATGCCGAGCGCGCGCAGCGAGTCGAGGTAGAGCTCCTGGATGTTCAGCGGCGAGGGCTTGAGCACGACCTGGAACTGGTAGTAGTGCTGCAGGCGGTTGGGGTTCTCGCCGTAGCGGCCGTCCTTGGGGCGGCGCGAGGGCTGCACGTAGGCGGCGTTCCACGGCTCGGGGCCGATCGCGCGCAGGAAGGTCGCGGTGTGCGAGGTGCCGGCACCGACTTCGAGGTCGTAGGGCTGCAGCAGCACGCAGCCGCGATCGCCCCAGAATTGCTGGAGCGTCAGGATGACTTGCTGGAAGGTGGGTTTGTGCAGGGACATGGTCTCTCGACAGCAGTAGGCGACGACAAGGGCGCCGCGCAGCGGACGCAAAGAGTGGATTTTAATGGCATTCCGGCGACAGGGCGAAGTTCCCCGCCGGAAATAGCTCGTCTCGCGGGCGAAACGCCGCGCACGCCGGGGTCAGATCCCGCTTCCGGCGCCCGTCTTCCGGCGCTTGCGCCCAGCGACAAGGAGCGCCAGCGCGGCGAGCAGCAGCGCGGCGGAGTCGCCCCAGCGCACATAAGGGGTGAGCCCTTCGTAGCCCTGTACCGACAGGCTCAGCGCACCCCGCGTGAAGGGGGGCAGCACGTCGGCGACGCGGCCGTCGGGCTGCACCAGCGCCGTCATGCCGGTGTTGGTGGAGCGCAGCATCGGGCGCCCGGTTTCCATCGCGCGCACGCGGGCGATCTGCAGGTGCTGGGGCTGGGCGAAGGAGTCGCCGTACCACGCGAGGTTCGACAGGTTCAGCATCAGCGTCGCCTCGGGCAGGCTGCGGATCAACTCGCGGCCGAAGAGGTCCTCGTAGCAGATGTTGATCGCGACGCGCTGGTCGCCAAGACGCAGCGGCGGCTGGTCGGGTGCGCCGCGCGTCTGATCCGACATCGGGATATCGACCAGCTCGTAGAACCAGCCGAAGAACGGCGGCGAGTATTCGCCGAAGGGTACGAGGTGCTGCTTTGCGTAGGTCTGCGAGGGCGACGCACCGAGGCTCAGCGCGGCGTTATAGATCGCGCCGCGGGCGTCGCGCAGGAACACGCCGAACACCAGGTCGCCACCGCGCGCCGCAACCGGCGCGGCGAGATCTTCGAGGTAACCGTCCGGCAGCCGGTCGGCAAGCAGCGGCAGCGTCGTCTCGGGCAGCACGACGAGATCCGCGGGATGCTCGCGCACGAGGCGCGCGTTGCCGTCCAGCCAGTCCGACAGCAGTTCGGGCCGCCACTTCAGCCCCTGCTCGATGTTGGTCTGGATCAGCGCGACTTCGAGCGGCTTGCCGGTGGGTGCGGTCCAGGCGACGCGACCGAGGCCGTAACCGAGCCCGCACAGGACGAGGATCGCGCCGAGCGTCACCGCGGCCGGGCGCGCACTGCGCCACGGCGTGAGGGCGACCAGCGCCGCAACAAAGGCGACGAAACCGCCGACGCCATACACGCCCAGCACGGACAAGTACCCGGCGAGCGGGCTGGGCGGGGTCTGCGAGTAGCCGAGCGCGAGCCACGGGAAACCGGTGAACAGCCAGCCGCGCAGCGCCTCGGCGCCGATCCACAGCCCGGCGAAGAGGAGCGCGCGGCGCCATGCGGCACCACGGCCGAAGCGCACGAACAGCGCCCCGACCGCGGCCGGGAAGAGCGCGAGATAGGCGCTGAAGAGCAGGATCGCGAACGCGGCGAGCGGCATCGGCATGCCACCGTAGCGGTTCAGGGCAACGTAAAGCCACGACACGCCGGCAAGGAAAGCGCCCAGGCCCCACGCGAAACCGAGTGCGAATCCGCCGCGGGTGCGGGATTCGCGGGCGGCGAGGCCCGCCAGAACGGCGAGGCTCAGGACCGCCAGCGGAAAGATTCCGAAGGGTTCAAAGGCGAAGACCGATGCGCCACCGGCGAGCAGCGCCGCCAGCAGGCCGCCCAACCGCCCGCGCGCCGGAGCGGCGCCCGAGTCCCGCACGCGACCGGTCACGCTTCGGCCGTTTCCGGCGACGGGCTGCACCAGCAGGGTATGCACGCGCCGGCCGTCGACGCGCAGCGCGGTGACGCGCAGCTTGCCGAGCATCACCACTTCGCCGCGCCGCGGCAGGCGGCCGAGCTGGCAGATGAGCAAGCCGCCCACGGTGTCGACCTCGGCGTCGCTGAAGTCGCAGCCGAAGGCGGCGTTGAACTCGCCGATTTCGGTCGTGGCGCGGACGCGGTAGCGGCCGTCCGCGTCGAGCTGGATGTTGTCGCTGGGCTCGAGCCGGTCGAACTCGTCCTCGATGTCGCCGACGATCTGCTCGAGCACGTCCTCGATCGTGACGAGGCCGGCGACGCTGCCGTACTCGTCGACAACGATGGCCATATGGTTGCGGCTGACGCGAAACTCGCGCAACAGCACGTTCAGGCGCTTCGATTCAGGCACGAACACGGCCGGACGCAGCAGCGAGGGCATGTCGAAGTCGCGGCCCGCGTAGTAGCGCAGCAGGTCCTTGGCGAGGAAGATGCCGACGATATCGTCCTTGTTGTCACCGACCGGAAAGCGCGAGTGGCCGGTGTCGACGACGTGCGCGGCGATGCTGTCGAGCGGGTCGTCGAGACGGATGATGTCCATCTGCGCGCGCGGGATCATGACGTCACCAACCTGCAGTTCGGACATCTGCAGCGCGCCTTCGATGATCGCCAGCGCATCGGCATCGAGCAGGTTGCGTTCGAAGGCCGCATGCAGCAGGGCCAGCAGCTCCTCGCGGTCCTCGGGTTCGCGCGACAGCAGCGCGGAGAGGCGTTCGAGCAGACTAGGTCGGGGTGATGCGGGGTCCATATGTCGGGCGGGTCAGGCGGATCGTTCGGCGTAGGGGTCAGGATAGCCCAGTTCGGCGAGAATCCGTGTTTCCAGTGCCTCCATTTCCTCGGCTTCGTCGCTGTCCTCATGGTCGTAGCCCTGCAGGTGCAGCATGCCATGCACGATGAGGTGCGCGAAATGCGCGGCCAGCGGCTTGCTCTGCTCGACGGCCTCGCGCACGACGACCGGCACGCACAGCACGAGATCGCCCACGAGCGGCGCGTCGCCGGACATGCCCTCGCCTTCACCATAGACGAAGGTCAGGACGTTGGTCGCGTAGTCCTTGCCACGGAAGTCGCGGTTGAGCTCGCGCCCCTCGGTCGCGCCGACGAGGCGCACCGTGACTTCGGCATCGCCGCCCTGCAGTGCGGCTTGTGCCCAGCGGCGCACGTCGCCGGAGGACGGCGCGTTGTCGCGGTTGGCCTTGCCGATAGCCTTCTGGATGGTCAGCGCAAGCTGCGGGGGGGAGTCGATCATCAGGCCTGATCCTTCTTGGCGAGCGCGGCCTGCATCGCCGCGCGCGTCGCCTGGTTGTCGTAGGCCTCGACGATGCGCGCGACCAGGGGGTGACGCACGACGTCTTCCTTCTGGAACTCGGTGAAGGCGATGCCGCGCACGGCGGCGAGCACCTCGCGCGCCTCCAGCAGGCCGCTGCGATGGCCGCGCGGCAGGTCGACCTGAGTGAGGTCGCCGGTGACGACGGCCTTCGCGCCGATGCCGATGCGGGTGAGGAACATCTTCATCTGCTCGGGCGTCGTGTTCTGCGCCTCGTCGAGGATGATGAAGGCGTGGTTGAGCGTGCGCCCGCGCATGAAGGCGAGCGGCGCGATCTCGATGCTGCCGCGCTCGAAGAGTTTGGCGACGCGATCGAAGCCCATCAGGTCGTAGAGGGCGTCGTAGAGCGGGCGCAGGTACGGGTCGACCTTCTGCGCAAGATCGCCCGGCAGGAAACCGAGGCGTTCGCCGGCCTCCACCGCTGGACGCGTCAGGATGATGCGCTCGACCAGCTGGCGTTCGAAGGCATCGACCGCGCTGGCGACCGCGAGATAGGTCTTGCCGGTACCTGCCGGGCCGATGCCGAAGGTGATGTCGTGCGCCTGGATATGGCGCAGGTACTCGACCTGGCGCGGCGTGCGGCCGTGCAGCTCGGTCTTGCGCGTCATCAGCGCGGGGGCTGCCTGGTCGGAACGGCGACGGTTGGCGATCTCGATCAGCCCCAACTGGACGTCATCGACGCTCAAGTGCTCGTTCGCCTGCTCGTAGAATTCGCGCAGCGCCTTGGCCGCGAGCGCCGCCTGCGCGGCCCCGCCCTGCAGCGTGAAGCGCTCGCCGCGACGGGCGATCGTCACGTCGTAGGCGGTCTCGATCTGGCGCAGGTTCTCGTCGAGCACGCCGCACAGGTTGGCGAGCCGCTGGTTGTCCAGCGGCTCCAGCACCACTTCGGTAGGTCGGCCCATTCAGATCTCTCTCGTCACGATTTCGCCGCGCAGGCTGTGCGGCAGGGCGGCGGTGATCGTCAGGTCGACGAACTGCCCGATCAGGCGCGGATTGCCGGCGAAGTTCACGACACGGTTGTTGTCGGTGCGCCCGGCGAGCTCGCTCTCGTCCTTGCGCGAACGCCCTTCGACGAGCACGCGCTCGACGCGGCCGACCATTGCCTGGCTGATCGCCTGCGCCTGTTCGTCGATGCGCTTCTGCAGACGCGCGAGCCAGCGCAGCTTGGTCTCCTGCGGCACCGGGTCTTCCAGCTCCGCCGCCGGCGTGCCGGGGCGCGGGCTGAAAACAAAACTGAACGAGGCGTCGAAACCGATCTCCTCGATCAGCTTCATCGTCTTCTCGAAGTCCTCCTCGGTCTCGCCGGGGAAGCCGACGATGAAGTCCGACGACAGCGAGAGATCAGGGCGGGCGGCGCGCAGCTTGCGCACCACCGACTTGAACTCCAGCACCGAGTAACCACGCTTCATCGCCGCGAGGATGCGGTCCGAGCCCGACTGCACGGGTAGGTGCAGATGGCTCACGAGTTTCGGGATGTTGGCGTAGGCATCGAACACGCGCTGCGTCATCTCGCGCGGGTGCGAAGTCGTGTAGCGCATGCGCTCGATGCCGGGGATCTCGGCGACGCATTCGAGCAGGAAGGCGAAGTCGCCCATCTCACCGCCCTTCCTCGTGATCGGCCCGCGCCACGCATTGACGTTCTGGCCCAGCAGCGTCACTTCCTTCACGCCCTGACCGGCAAGACCTGCGACTTCCGTCAGGATGTCTTCGAGCGGCCGCGACACCTCTTCGCCACGGGTATAGGGCACGACGCAGTACGTGCAGTACTTCGAACAGCCTTCCATGATCGAGACGAAGGCGCTCGCCCCCTCGACGCGCGCGGGCGGCAAATTGTCGAACTTTTCGATCTCCGGGAAGGAGATATCGACCTGCGACTTGCCGCTGTAGCGCCGCTCGGCGATGAGCTGCGGCAGGCGGTGCAGGGTCTGCGGGCCGAACACGATGTCGACGTAGGGCGCGCGCGCGACGATCGCCTCGCCCTCCTGGCTCGCAACGCAGCCACCGACACCGATGATGAGGTTCGGATTCGCCTGCTTCAGGTGCTTCACCCGCCCGAGGTCGTGGAACACCCGCTCCTGCGCCTTCTCGCGCACCGAACAGGTGTTGAAGAGGATCACGTCAGCCTCTTCCGGGTTGTCGGTCTTGACCAGTTCCTCGGTCGCGCCGAGCACGTCCGCCATCTTGTCGGAGTCGTACTCGTTCATCTGGCACCCGAAGGTGCGAATGTAAAGCTTCTTCATCGTTACTCGGTGTTGACGCGCGGTTTCCCAAACCGCTATATTAGCAGGCTCGCGCGGTGATGTAGCTCAGACGGTTAGAGCGATGGATTCATAACCCATAGGTCGGCGGTTCGATTCCGCCCATCACCACCAACAGCTTCAAGCACTTAGGCCAACCCACCCGGGTTGGCCTTTTTGCTTTCTGGTCGATATCTGGTCGCAGCGAGATCGAGGAAGATCCGGCTGCGTCCAACTGGAGCGAAGGCGGAGATCAGTCCGCCGCGAAGCGCAGGATCGAGTTCTCGTCGTTCGCAGCGACCACGGTGACGCCCGCATCCTGGAGGTCTTCGCGGATTTCGTCGTAGGCCTGGTACTGCTTCGTGTCGCGCGGCGGGGCCTTCACGGGGAACATGACCGCTCCCGGCAGGGCATTTCGCTTCGCGAGCCGCCGCACCTTGTCCACCCACTGACCGCCATGCGTCAGGAGCTTGGTGGTGTCATCCTGAGCGAGATACAACGGTTTGATGACGCGCTCCGGGCGCCCTGCCTGCAGGCGCACGAACGGGAAGTTCACGGTGAAATCCGCGTTACCGATCTTCTCGGCCCGATATGCCGCTCCGAGACGTTGCCCGACCAAGAGCCTCCTGACCATGCTCTCAAGGAGGCGCTCCTGATACTCCTTGGTCACGAAATTACGCTCGATGTAATGATCGAAGAGCGCATCGAGCTTGACCTGAGGGTCATCGGCCAAAACGATGCGCTGGTCGTCGAACTGGAGCATCGCCTCGCGCGGGCGGACAAACTCGGCAAAGAGATGATCGGCCAAAGCGAGGTCGGGCGTCGTATGGCCATCACCCAGGGCCAGGCGACGGAGATCGCCTGCGAAGCGGTCGATCTCCTGCTTGAATAGCGCCCTTCCCTGCAGGTAGACCTTACGGTCGAGCTGATGGAAGAACTGCGTGATGCGGCCGTAACGGGTGAGCAGTCGATAGCCGAAGAAGCGTGTCGCAGGCGCCATCAACACGACACCGACGTTCGCGAATTCGCCCGTCTCGACAAAGGGACGAAAACGAAGCAAAGCGTAATGGCAGGCGAACTTCTTCATGGCGCGATCCAAAAGTCTTCTCGGTGGCAGCGGGCCAGGCAGCGGGCGATTTCGTCCCAGCTTACGTTGGCCGGCACGCCGTCATCCACGAACCACCAAGAATCGGGGATGCTATCACGGATGCTTTCCAGATCCGCGAGGGCATTTTCCATCCTTTCGCGGTACTTCGCTTGTTCGACCAAGTCGGTCGCAACCCTGTTCCAGCAGTCCGCAAAGACGTGGGAATCGAGGAAACGCGCCGCGTCGAAATCCGGATCGAAGGCCTGGTTGTGATCGATCACCGCCAGATGCCCGGCCTGAACGTCCCACAGCAAGTTCGGGTTGCCACCCAACTCGGTCAGGTGGCGATCTTCGTTCTTCAGCCACCAGTCGAACACGAGCACATCGGACGCCTGCCCGACATCGACCCGCGCGCGCGTGGTCACGCTCAGCTCCTGGACGTGTGGCAGCTCCCGAGAGGCGAACACGATGCCGCAGCCCAGATCGCGCAGGTTGGGCGTCTGACCGGGAACGATCAGCTCTGCCGGCACTTCGGCGAGCGCGTAGTCTGCAATCGGGAGGTCGAAACGCGTTGCCAGCTGCGCGGCGACCCATTCGCACACCAGACTGCGGCGCCCGGCGCCGAAGCCTTTCACGTAGTAAATGTAACCGTCATCACCGCGACAGATGAAGGGTTCGGTCACGCCCTGACGGGAGCGTCGCATGACCTCTTCGATGACGACGCTCGGCTCGGACATATTCAGGCGGCTTGCAGGGCGGATTCGATCAGGGTGGCGGACAGGCGGGCCTGCCGGGTACGGGACTCGGCGAGCTCGGCCTTGAGGCGGCCGCAGAGCGCCGTCAGTTCATCGACTTTGGCGACGATGCGGTGTTGTTCGGAGAGGGGTGGCAGCGGAAATGGAAACTCAGCCATCTTTGAAGCACTGACGTTTGGTACGCCTACCGATGTGGTGTTGAGACCAAGTAAGCCTTGGCCTAGCGGCGCTAAAAGAAACAGTTTTGCGTATCTCGGTAACAGCCCGGACAAAAATCTAAGGCGAATCAGATAGGCGCTTGGAATTGCAGGTTCGAATGACTCATAGAGCGCCAACGTTCCAATGCTCCCCGACCGAGTTACGAGAAGATCGCCATGCTTCAGTTTGTACATCAAAAGCTTATCCGCGGAGACGCTAACGCACGGAGGATGTTTCATCACCACGATTCCATCCTGCATGTCCGTCGTTCTAATTGTTGGCACGCCACCTGCCGGAACATATTCGTCCGTCCCGAACCGTGGTCCATAGAATGAGCTTTCCCACGTTTCGGAGAACGCAACCCACTCCCAACTTGTTGGCAATTCAAACGGCTGCTCGTCCTCATCCACAAGGGGCATTGCCTTCGACTTCTTGCAAATGCCCTCCGCCTCCAACCGCGCCCGTTCCTTCGCAATCCGATTGAGCAGTCCGCTCGCCGGTTCGTCGTTCGGGTCTTGCGGCACCAGCCTGCCCATGACGGCCAGTTGCAGGATGGCTTGCTTGAGGGCGTCGAGGCTGGATTCGGTGGTGAAGAGGCTGTCGAAGTGTTCGGCGAGGCGCTGCCAGTTGGCGGCGAGTTCGGCTGCTGCAGTGCTTTGGGTGAGCGTGCCGACCACGGTGCCCTCCAGTGCTGCGGCGAGGACGGCCTTCAGCTGGTCCCGCGTCTGCGAGATCCGCGCTTGCAGTTGCGCATAGTTCGCCAACAACTCGTCCGGATCGTGGCTGACTTGATCCGGGCTGTGCGGGTTCTTGATGTCGAGGTTGTAGTTGCGCGCCTTGATGTCGTCGGCCGAGACCTTCCACGCGAATTCGTTTTCGACGCGATTGCCCCACCACGCCTTTTCCGCCGCGAACTCCTCGATGCGCATCGGCTTGGTCTTGGAGTAGCTCTTGTAGCCCGCCGGGTAGGGATGCTCGTAGAACCAGACCTCCTTCGTCGGCGTGCCCTTGGTGAAGAAAAGCAGGTTGGTCTTGATGCCGGTGTAGGGGTTGAAGACACCGTTGGGCAGGCGCACGACGGTGTGCAGGTTGCAGGTGGCGAGCAGCTGTTCCTTGATGCGCGTCTTGATGCCTTCGCCGAACAGCGTGCCGTCGGGCAGCACCACGGCGGCGCGGCCGCCGTCCTTGAGGAGATGCATGATCAGCACGAGGAAGAGGTCGGCGGTTTCACGGGTACGGAAGTTGGCCGGAAAGTTGTTCTCGATGCCGTCCTCTTCCATGCCGCCGAAGGGCGGGTTGGTGACGATGACATCGACGCGATCGCGCGGGCCGTAGTCGCGCAGCGGGCGCGACAGGGTGTTGTCGTGGCGCACGTTGGTCGGCACGTCGATGCCGTGCAGGATCATGTTGGTGGTGCACAGCAGGTGCGGCAGCGGCTTCTTCTCGACGCCGGAGATGCTTTGCTGGAGCAGTTGTTCCTGCTCGACGGTCTTCACGTGCTGCTTGCGCACGGTTTCGATGGCGCAAGTGAGGAAGCCGCCGGTGCCGCAGGCGGGGTCCATGATCTTTTCGCCGAGCTGCGGGGCGACCATGTCGACCATGAACTGGGTGACCGGGCGCGGGGTGTAGTACTCGCCCGCGTTGCCGGCGTTCTGCAGGTCGCGCAGGATCTGTTCGTAGAGGTCGCCGAAGAGGTGGCGGTCCTGCGCCTTGTTGAAGTCGATGCCGCCCTGGATCTTGTTGATCACCTGCCGCATCAGGTGGCCGGACTTCATGTAGTTGTAGGCGTCCTCGAAGACGCCGCGGATCACGTAGCCGCGCTTGTCGCTGCCCTTGGGTTCGAGGTTCTTGAGCTTCGGGAAGAGCTCGTTGTTGACGAATTCGAGCAGATCGTCACCGGTCATCCCCTCGGCGTTGGCCGCCCAGTTGCGCCAGCGCAGCGGTTCGGGGATGGGGGAGCGGTAGTTGTCGTCGAGCAGCTCGTACTCGGTTTCCTTGTCGTCGTAGATCTTGAGGAAGAACATCCAGACCAGCTGACCGATGCGCTGCGCGTCGCCGTCGACGCCGACGTCCTTGCGCATGATGTCCTGGATGGATTTGATGGTGGTGCTGATAGACATGAATACCGTGGCTATGCGTAGAGTTGCTGTTCAAGTTCCTGCACGGCCTTGAGGTAGCCGGGCTTGCCGGCGAAGGCGCCGATGAGTTCCGGCGCGGTACCGAGGCGGCTGAAGGGGTCGAGCGTCAGGATCTTGATGTCTTCGATGCTTTCGATCCCGGCGTCGGCGTACTTCTCGACCAGAGCTTCCAGCACCGCCCTGGCCTGGTCGCCGTATTTGGCGAAGACGTCGCGCTTCCTGACCAGCTCGGCGCGCTCGCGGCGCGTGAGCGGGGGGCGATCATAAGCGACGTGGCAGATGAGGTCGAAGGGGTCGAGGATTTTGCCGGTCTTTTTGCCGACCTCCTCGGCGAGCGCTTCGAACAGGACGCCGTGGGCTTCGAGTTCTTCGATGAGCGCCTGTTTCTTTTCGGCAGCCGACCAGCGGCGCAGGAAGTCGTCGAGCGACGCGTATTCCTTGCGCACCGCGCTGCGGGTGTAGTCCTTCAGGGATTCGGTGATGAGCTTGCCGTCCGGGCCGTAGTACTGGACGCGCTCGGCCACGACATGGACGGTGACTTCTCCGCCGATGACGTATTTGGTTCGGCCGCCGCCTTCTTCCTCTTCGCCCGGAGGGAATGGGGGTTCGGGCTGCTGCGGCCCATCCTCACCCGGCACTTCGGGCATGTCCGGCTCATCGGGCGGTACGGGCGGATCGCCTTCGTCGGGTTCGTAGACCTGCACCGGGTCGCCGTCGAAGGCCGGATCGGCGAAGAGCTCCGAGGCCTTCTTGAAGTCCATGATCGTGAACCAGAACTTGCCGTAGTCCTCGTTGATGCGCGTGCCGCGGCCGATGATCTGCTTGAACTCGGTCATCGACTGGATGCGCTGGTCGAGCACGACCAGCTTGCAGGTCTGCGCGTCGACACCGGTGGTCATGAGCTTGCTGGTGGTGGCGATGACCGGGTAGCGGCTCTCGGGGTCGATGAAGTTGTCGAGCTCGGCCTTGCCTTCGGCTTCGTCGCCGGTGATGCGCATGACGTACTTGCGGTTCTCCTGCACGCGCTCGGGGTTGAGATTCACGAGCGCCTGGCGCATGCGCTCGGCGTGGTCGATGTCCTCGCAGAAGACGATGGTCTTGGCGAAGGGGTCGGTGGCGGAGAGGAAGTCGGTGATCTTCTGCGCGACGAGCTCGGTGCGTTTTTCGAGCACGAGCGTGCGGTCGAAGTCCTTCTGGTTGTAGATGCGGTCTTCGATCAGCTGGCCCTTCTTGTCGACCTGCCCCTTCGACGGACGCCAGCCTTGCAGGTCCTTGTCAATGTCGATGCGGATGACCTTGTAGGGCGCGAGGAAGCCGTCGTCGATGCCTTGCTTGAGGGAGTAGGTATAGACCGGCTCGCCGAAGTAGTGGATGTTGGAAACGTCCCTGGTTTCCTTCGGCGTGGCGGTGAGGCCGATGTGGGTGGCACCGGAGAAGTAGTCAAGGATCTCGCGCCAGGCGGAATCCTCGGCGGCGCTGCCGCGGTGGCATTCGTCGATCACGATCAGGTCGAAGAAGTCGGGCGAGAACTGCTTGTAGATGTTCTTCTCTTCTTCGTTGCCGGTGACCGCCTGGTACAGCGACAGGTAGATCTCGTAGGCCTTGTTGGCCTGTCGCTTTTCGATCTTGGTCATCGCCGGACCGAACGGTTTGAAGTCGTTCGTGCGCGTCTGGTCGACGAGGATGTTGCGGTCGGCGAGGAAGAGGATGCGGCGCTTGGTCTTCGATTTCCACAGCCGCCAGATGATCTGGAAGGCGGTGTAGGTTTTGCCCGTGCCCGTGGCCATGACGAGCAGGATGCGATCCTGCCCACGCGCAATGGCCTCCACTGCCCGGTTGATGGCGTTGACCTGGTAGTAGCGCGGGACCTTGCCGCTGCCGTCGTCGTAGTAGGGGGTTGCTACCGTGTCACGGCTTTCGGGGGTGGTGAGCCCCTTCCATTCGCAGTAGCGCTGCCAGAGCGCCTCCGGGGCGGGAAAGCCGTCCAGGGTGAGCTCGGTTTCGACTTGCTCGGCCAGACCGGTGCGGTCGTGGAAGAGGAAGCCGTCGCCGTTGCTCGCGAAGACGAAGGGCAGATCGAGCGTTTCGGCGTAGTTGAGCGCCTGTTGCATGCCGTCGCCGAGGCCGTGCGTGTTGTCCTTCGCCTCAATGACGGCGATCGGCAGGTTCGGCTTGTAGTACAGCAGGTAGTCGGCGCGCTTGGTCTTGCCGCGGCTGTGGAGCTTGCCGCGCACGATGATGCGTCCGGCGGTGAAGGTGACCTCCTCGCGAACCTGCGTTTGCACGTCCCATCCCGCCGCAGTGATCGCCGGGGTGATGTACTTGGTGCAGATGTCGCATTCGGAGAGCTTGGTCATGACAACGGCAGAGAGGCGTGAGTACTCGCAATGATACGAAAATCGGCGGATTGCATGGCCCGCCGAGAAAAGACCCTTTCCGACCCGACGGTCAGCGCTTGGCTTTGTTCAGCGATTCGATGCGTTCGTTCAGATCCGCGACCGGATAGAAGACGAACGCGTTGCCCTGTTTCACCTTCTCCAGCAAGTCGAGCGTTTCGAGTTCGAGGAGATCGGCGCGGGCGGTCTGATAGACCACGTTGTGCACGCTCTGGTGCTTCGAGACTCGGTACGCCTCGCCCGGGTGCCGGAGCGCGTGAGTTAGCAGGGCAACCTGTCGGTGGTTCAATGCGCCGCGAAGCATGCCGGCACTTGCCAGCATGCGTTCGGCGTCCTTCTGTTCCTGGGTCTTGCGGGCCAGGTACTCGTGCAGGGCGCCTGTCGAACGCCGGATGATGTCGAGTTGATGCAGGACGAAGTAGGTCGTGTCGTTACGGTCGGTTTCGGTGTGCAGGTAGGCCTGCACGTACTGCCGCGGCGCACGCCGCAGGAACTGGGAGATCGACAGGAACTCCATCAGCCAGTAGCCGCTGCGTGCCATCGCCCAGTAGAAAAGCGCTCGCGCCGTTCGGCCGTTTCCGTCGGCGAAGGGATGGTCGTAGCCGATCATGAAGTGCAGGAGAATCGCACGGACGACGGGGTGGACGAAGGGCGAAGAGTCTTCAGCCGCATTCGCGAAGGCGCATAGCCGTTCAAGGCGTTCCGGGAGTTCCTTGTAGCTCGGCGGTTCGTGCAGCAGGGTCCCGTCACGGTTATCGACGACATTTACGTCATCGGCCACACGCAGCCGCCCCGCATCAGCCGGGTCGTCGAGGGTGTCTTGGGTGAGCATGCGGTGCAGTTCCAGGACACGGTCAGGCGTAATCGGCTCCGATCGCAGGCTTCGGATGTGCTCCATGGCCTGGTAGTTGTTGAAGATCATCGCCTCGCTTCGATCGCGCGGCTGACGCCCCTCACGCAGCATGGCCTCGGCAACACGGCGCGTTGTGGAGGCCCCCTCAAGCTGGCTCGAGGTGATGGACTCCTCGATCAACGAGTGCAGGAGGTAGCGCTCCCGATTCTCATGGATCGGCGCAGCCTCCGGCGTGCGTATCTGCCCCGCGGCATCCCGATCGATGTGATGGAGATGGATCAATACCGGCTCGGGGGTTGCCAGTGTGAAGGGAACACCGGCCTTGTCGATAAGCGGCAGCTTCTGCAGCATGGAGCTACGCGCCAACCAGACTGACAGCCACCACTCCTCGGGCGTCAGTCCGCTGGGCGGAGCCCTGTGGCGCAACTCGTCCCAGTGCAGGTACTTCCCGTCAGGCAAGGGAGACGTGTGGCCAAGGACGTGAGACAGGCGTTCCGACCCGACTTGGCTGATCAGCTTCTCGGGGCCCGGAGGGTACATGGGGAGCTTCATGTCTACTAATTTACTTAAGAATTGGCAGAGTTTAGTACACGGCAACGAGAATATTCCAGACCGGTTTACTAAAAACCAACAAGATTAGTAAGCGCTAGTAGACACACGTCCCGCTCATAGCCACCACGCACACGTGAGCCAACCCCTTCCCGCAGCTACACGCCACCCACAGCTCACCAATCGTGTGCTTCTCGCGGGTGTCGTCGGTCTGCGCCGTGAGTTCGCCCTTGTACGCGACGACGAACAGCCGGCC
The DNA here is from genome assembly GCF_001190925.1 of Azoarcus sp. CIB. Taxonomy (NCBI): domain Bacteria; kingdom Pseudomonadati; phylum Pseudomonadota; class Betaproteobacteria; order Rhodocyclales; family Zoogloeaceae; genus Azoarcus; species Azoarcus sp. CIB. The sequence goes on along the minus strand of NZ_CP011072.1, from coordinate 716,652 downwards.
GTCTTCGAGTAGCATCACGAAGTCCGGCTAAAACCGGTCCGTGGCGGTTGGAAGCCAGAAAGAAGTAACAGGGCGGGTCTCGATGTTGCGAACCCAATACTTCACGCCGGCAGCCAGTCGAGGGCCCGTGCGCAAAGGAATTCGTCGCCATCACTCTTAAGCTCGCCGGCCACCGGGTAGTAGTGCTTGGAGAACCGATAACCGCCGCGGCAGTACCACTTCGCAGGGTAGATGTCGGGGTGGAAGGCAAATGCGCAGTCGGAGCTAGCCTCAACCTGTTCCCGCGGCGCAAACAGAGCGTCCTGAGGATCAGGCCGTTTGCCTTGCGCAGCAACTGACGACGTTCGTTGAGGTCCGCAACCGGATAGAAGACGAACGCGTTCCCCGTTTAAACGACGCCCCCGAGATCGCCCGCCAACACGTACCGAATTCGGCGAAAGCGTTTGCGTTACCCCTAACGAGACGCGAGGCGATTCACCCTCGCCACGGCGTCGATCTCGATCCGCGCACCGAGCGGCAGCCGGGATACCTCCACGCATGAGCGCGCCGGAAAATCCTTCGGGAAGTAGTTGGCATACACCGCATCCACGGCCGACAGGTCGTCCATGTCAGTCAGGAACACGGTCACACGAACGACCTGATTCAGAGCGGATCCCGCCGATCGCAGAATCACCTCAATGTTGTGCAGCGCTTGGTTGGCCTGCGTGACTGCATCCGGACCGATTAGCGAACCGGTCGCGGGATCCAGCCCCAGCTGCCCGGACGTCCACACCCACCCATCCATCTGGACACCCTGCGAATACGGGCCGACGGGAATGGGCGCGTCCTTGATGAGGACGATCCGCTTGCTCATGCGCACCTCCGCAGTGACATTGCGCTCCAGCATACTCCCGCTGTTGCCGGCCGCCCCCATCCGCTCCACCGGTCGCCGGCTCCGTTGCGCGAAAGTTATTACGCCGGGGCGAAATCCTTCGTCGAAGCGCTTCAACCTCAGTCGTAAGGCCGACGCCGGAGGCGTCCGGCCCAGAACGCCGCGACGTCCAGCATGCGCCGCGAGAAGGCCCATTCGTTGTCGAACCACAGCATCAGGTTGATCAGGCGCTCGCCGCTGGCGCGGGTCTGGCTGCCGTCGACGATGGCGGAGAAGCCGTTGTGGTTGAAGTCCACCGACGCGTGCGGACCGTCCGAGTATGCGAGCACGCCGTGGCGGTCCTCCTCGGCGACGCGGCGCATCAGGCGGTTGATGGTCTCGACCGTGGCGTTGCGCCGGAGCGTCACCGTCAGGTCGATGGCCGAGACGTTCGGCACCGGAACGCGGATCGCCTTCGCCGCGATGCGCCCTTCGAGCGCCGGCAGCAGGCGGGTGATGCCTTTCGCCAGGCCGGTCTGGACGGGAATCATCGACTGCATCGCCGAGCGCGTCATGCGCAGGTCGGTGGCGTGGTAGCCGTCGATCACGGGCTGGTCGTTCATCACCGAGTGCAGCGTCGTCGTCAGCGCGTGCTCGATGCCGAACGTCTGCTCGAGGATCGCGAGGATGGGCACGACGGCGTTGGTGGTGCAGGAGGCGGCCGAGACGATGCGTTCGCTGCCGTCGAGCGCCTCGTGGTTCATCCCGAACACGACGGTGCGATCGACGTCGGCGGCGCTGTGACCGGGGTGCGAGAGCAGCAGACGCGGGCAGCCGGCGCCGAGGAAAGCTTCGAGTTCGTGCCGGTAGCGGTAGCGCCCCGACGCCTCGACGAGGAGATCGGCATCGAAGGCCCGCCAGTCGACGCCGTCGGGCGTCGTCGCGTGGGTGACCGTAATGTCCTGGTCGTCGATGTGCAGGCGGCCGTCACGAATGCCGACGGTGCCAGGGAAGCAGCCGTGGGTCGAATCGAAGCGCGTGAGATAGGCCATGCTCTCGATGTCCGCCGGCTCGTTGATGGCGACGACAGACAGCGACTTGCGCAGCGGCGATTCGTGGAGGGCGCGCAGAAAGCAGCGGCCGATGCGGCCGTAGCCGTTGATTACGATGCGGAAGCTCATTCAGGGAAGCGGGATGGAAGGGCCATGCGGATGGATGCTCAGGCCTAAGCATAGCCGGAGAATGAGGGTGGCGTCGCGTTCGCCCGATTCCCATGCGGGATTTCAGCCTACCCCCCAGCCTGTCAGGCCCTGAACTCCCCCATCCATCCCAGCCCGTCCTCGGTCCTGCCGCTGGGCCGGTATTCGCAGCCGACCCAGCCGGCGTAACCGAGCTCGTCGAGCAGGCGGAACAGGTAGCGGTAGTCGAGCTCGCCGTCGTCCGGTTCGTTGCGCGCCGGCACGCCCGCGATCTGTATGTGGCCGACGTGAGGGAGGTAGCGACGCAGCTTCGTGGCGATGTCGCCTTCCATGATCTGCGCGTGGTAGAGATCCATCTGCACCAGCAGGTTGGGCTCGCCGACTGCCTCACGGATCGCGTGCGCCTCGGCCTGCGTGCTCAGGAAGTATCCGGGCATGTCGCGCGTGTTGATCGGCTCGATCAACACCGTGACGCCATGCTGCGCAGCGGCGCGTGCCGCGTGGCGCAGGTTGTCGACGTACAGGGCGCGCTGCACGCCGGGGGCCACTCCGGGCACGACGAGACCGGCCATCACGTGCAGGCGCGGGGTTCCCAGCGCCTGTGCGTAGTCCAGGGCACGAACCACGCCCGCGCGGAATTCCGCCTCGCGGCCCGGCAGCGCTGCAAGGCCGCGCTCGCCCGCGGCCCAGTCGCCCGGCGGCATGTTGAAGAGGACGTTGATGAGCCCGTGCGCCTTCAGCCACGCGGCGACCTCGGCCGGCGCGTGCTCGTACGGGAACAGGAATTCGACGGCCCTGAACCCGGCACGCGCCGCCGCGGCGAAACGCAGCGGAAACGGGTGCTCGTTGAACATCATCGTCAGGTTGGCGGCAAACTTGGGCATGGGCGGCTTCCTCGCGGGACGGCGGAATGAGCTGAGAGCGGGTACAGGGACGAGCGCCCCGCGGCCCGGCGATTGTCGCGGACTTCCCCGCACCGCGCCAGCATCGGTGTCGCTGCCCTGCCGCCGCCCGAGGCATGACAGGCACCTTTCCGCAGCGCATAATTCGACGATGCCAATCCGGTACCGGCAGCGCTCCCCCACGGCCGCCGGTACCGCATAACAGTTCCAAAGTCGCACGGAGAACACCGATGAGCCAAGTCCTGTTCGAATGGTCCGACAGCTTCAACGTCGGCATCCAGGAAATCGACGAACAGCATCGCATCCTGGTCGACCTGCTCAACCAGCTGCACGCCGCGATCCGCGACCACAAAGGTAGCCAGGCGTGTCGCGCGATCCTCGACCAGCTGGCCGAATACACGCGCACCCACTTCCTTCTGGAAGAGAGCCTGATGCGCGTATCGCACTACTCCGGCCTCGATCTGCACAAGCAACAGCACGAAGACCTCATCGCCCAGGTCAAGTCGCTGCAGGACAAGCTCGACAGCGGCCAGGCATCGATCAGTTTCGAACTGCTGCACTTCCTGCAGGTGTGGCTCACGAAACACATCAACGAAAGCGACAAGCGCTTCGGCAATCACTTCGTCCGCAACACCGACCTGAAGGGCTATTCGGAATGGTCCGAAGAGGTGAAGACGACGATGAAGAAGAAGAAGTGGTGGTGGAAGTTCTGGTGAGCGCGACGTCGCGGGGCGCCGGGGAAACGCGCGGGTTTGCGTCGCCCGGCGCGAGCGCTCAGAATCTCGGGTAGCGGCAACGCGCCGACAGACCCTGCACACAGGGCGCGCCCCCGAGTCTCCCGAATCTCCCCCCGACGAGAACACAGATGGATCTTCCCGCACACCAGCTCACCATGACGGTGCTGATGACACCGGACATGGCGAACTTCTCCGGCAAGGTGCACGGCGGCGCCGTGCTCAAGCTGCTCGACCAGGTCGCCTACGCTTGCGCGAGCCGCTACGCCGCGCGTTACGTCGTCACCCTGTCGGTGGATCAGGTGATGTTCCGCCAGCCGATCATGGTGGGCGAACTCGTCACCTTCCTTGCGAGCGTGAACTACACCGGCAAGTCGTCGATGGAAGTGGGCATCAAGGTCGTTGCGGAGAACATCCGCACCCAGGAAGTGCGCCACGCCAACAGCTGCTTCTTCACGATGGTCGCCGTCGATGACGACGGCAAACCGGTGCCGGTTCCGGCGCTGCGCCCCTTCAGCCCGAAGGAGAAGCAGCGCTTCGAGGCGGCCGAGGCGCGCAAGGCGCTGCGACTGGAACTCGAACGGCGCTTCGCCGAGACCCACGGGTCGGCCGACAAGGCCTGATCCGGCCCCTGCGCCCCGCGGGTGGCGCAGTCATTCAAAGGAAACCTCATGCAAGATCACCCGCAAATCGTCTGGCAGGACGAGACCGGCGCGACACATTCGGCCCGCTGGCGCTCGGAAAGCGGCAGCCCGCCGCCCCGACGGGTCGTGCTCGCCGACGACCAGACGCCCGCCGACCAGGCCTACCGGCTCGCGTGCGAGGGCACGGCCCTGCTGTACCACGGCGACTTCCACAACGCGAAACAGCTGCTGCAGGCGATGGCGCGGCGCATCGAGCGCAAGCCGCGCCGCCCCGGCAAGCCGGCCGCGGCGAAGAGTGCGGCGGAGAGCTTCCACCTGCACCGCCAGGCGCAGGCCCAGCGCGCCCGCGTGCTCGGCATGCTGCTCCTGCCCTTCGATGCCGGCCACGCGCTGCCGCTGCGCCGCGCGCCTGACGTACAGGCGGCCTGCCTCGAAGCCTACGGCCCCGCCGAAGAAGCCTACGTCGCGTCGCTGCGCGAGCTGCTAGGCCTGATCGGCGCCCACGAATGGCGCAAGAAAGGCGTGCAGATCCCGGCCCTCGGCGCGTCGATCCATCCGCATTACGGCGTGTTCTCGCCGGTGCGCGGCGAATACATCGATCTCGTCGCGAAGGCGCCGTTGCCCGCGGCCCTCGCGAAGGGAGCGGCCTTCGACATCGGCACGGGCACCGGCGTCCTCGCGGCTCTGCTCGCACGGCGTGGTGTCGCGCGCATCGTCGCGACCGACCAGGATCCGCGGGCGCTTGCCTGCGCGCGCGAGAACCTTGCCCGGCTCGGCTGCGCGAAACGAGTGGAAGTCGTGCAGACCGACATGTTCCCGGAAGGCCGCGCGGCGCTAGTCGTCTGCAACCCGCCGTGGGTGCCTGCGCGCCCGAGTTCGCCGGTCGAGTACGCGGTCTACGACCCCGACAGCCGCATGCTACGAGCCTTCCTCGACGGTCTTGCCGCGCATCTGCTGCCTGGCGGCGAAGGCTGGCTGATCCTGTCGGACCTCGCCGAACATCTCGGCCTGCGCTCGCGCGACGAACTCGTCGCCGCGATCGAAGCCGCCGGCCTGCAGGTGCTGGACCGTCTCGGCGCCCGCCCCAAGCACCCCAAGGCGCAGGACGCCGACGATCCCCTGCATGCGGCGCGCGCTGCCGAGGTCACCTCGCTATGGCGCCTCGCTGCGCGCTGAGCAGCGGCGCGCGCCGGCGCCTCACTCGTCCTGCAGCAGCTTCTTGAGGTATTCGGGCAGCCCCGACAGCACCAGCGTGTCGCTCCCGCGGTCGTAATGCACGGCGCCCGAATGCAGGCTCGCGCGGTCGAATTCCAGCTTCCACTGCTCGCCGGCGGCGCGGAAGCGCACCAGCGGGCGGATCGCGCGGCGATCGGGGACGAAGCCGCTGGCGAGCGGCGCCTCACCGGATGAAAGGGCCGCGTCGAGGCGTTCCGGCTGCTCGGGCCACACCTTGCGCGCGATCTCGTCGAGCGCGAGCGGCGAGCCGGCCTCGCCGAGTTCGTCGAGGTAGCCGTGCGCGCGCTCCAGCATCGCGTCGCGCGCGGGCGCCTCCAGGCGCTGCGTCTCGGCGAAGTCCGACAGGCGCTGCACGAGCTTCTTCGTCTCCTTCAGCGCGATCACGACGTCGCCGCAGCCGAGGAAGCGCTTGAACCACGGCGCGACGTCACTGCGCCCCTTGAGGAAGCTGACGTAGCGCTCGTCACCGCGCTGCCAGCCGGTGAGGTCGATGCGCCCGGCCGCGGGCAGCGCCGAGAAGTCGAGATGCAGGCAGTCGACGATGTCGAGCGCGCCGGTGACGGCGCTGCCGACCGCTTCGCCGACCACGGCAATCCACAGGCAGTCACTCGCGCCTTCGAGGATGCGCGCGATCACGACGTAGCCGGAGACTTCCGCGCCTTCCTCGTCCGCACACAGGCGCAGCGCGTCCATCATGCGCAGCGACAGTGCGGCGAAGTCGAGGCGCTTGTCGACGACGTGTTCGTGCACGAGACGCGGCAGCGGCGAGCCCGCCTCGCCCTCCTCCTCCGCGAAACGCCCATAGCCCCTGCTGCTGCGGTCCGCGTAGTGGCCGCACAGGCGCTCGACCAGGCGCACTGCGGCATCGTCGACGCGGCAGGCGCTGTCGCGCAGCTCGGCGCTCGCGGGGCTCTCGCCGGCGCGGTGGAGCTTGTGGACGACGAGGTGGGTGATGGTGTGCTGGACCTGGCTCATGGCGACATCTCGTGCAGACGGGGGCGCGATTCTCGCACGCCCCGGCCCGCCCGCGACCGCCTTCGCGTCACTGATGCCACGCGTTGAAGCGCGCTTCCGCCTGCTCGAACAGCACTTTCACCTTCTCCACTTCCCACGCCTGCTCGGCCAGCGTCTCGTGGTCCCACAGGCTGCGCGGTTGCGGCGGAGCGAAGAAGTCCCCGCCATACACGTGGATTGCGCAGCTCATCTTGCCGATCGGGTTGAGCACCGAATGGATCGCATCGCGTTCGAGCGCGGTGACGTCCCCCACGCCCAGCGAAGTTGCGCCGATCGCCTCGATGCTGCCGGCGGTTCGGCGCCAGAACACGTTGTCCTCGCGCCCGGCATAGATCCCGACCACCGAGAACATCTGGTGGTTGTGCGGCATCAGGCTCATGCACGGCGCCCATACGAAGTTGATGATCGTGAGTTCCGGCGAACGGTACAGCGCGTTGATGCCCGCATGCTTCGGCTCACCGAGCTGCGCGACGATCGCCGCGCCGTCCGAGACCGCCTCAGCCACCCGTTCGCGCACGGCTGCCGGCCCTTCGGCCACGGCCTGCGTGCAGTCGTGAATGAATCGCTCCTTGTCGAACATGATCGATGCTCCAACCCCGATCCGCGTTCCCGCGGCGACCGGCGGCCGGTTTGAGCACCGACCGCCACAGCCCGTGAATCCGTTCCTTCCCTTGCCGCAGGGCCCTTCCCTATTCTGGCAGACCCCGATTCATTAATAGGACAGACCGGCGGGCCAGACTAGGGCATTTACTCCGGGAACCGATAGCCGCCGCTCCCGATCAACAGCAGACAAACCACAAGAAGAGGACGGCGGAGCAGGCACGCGTGCGGAACGCCCGCTGGTCCCGCTACTGCCACGGAGGGGACCCGATGGAAGAATTCGGCACGTCACACGCGGCGGAAATCGCCCGCCTCGAGGACGAGCTCGCCCGCAGCCGGGCGAAGGCGGAGCGCGCCCGCCAGCTCATCGAAACTGCCCCTGACGCAATCGTCGTTGTGGACAACAGCGGCCGCATCATCCTCGTCAATGCGCAGACCGAGCGGCTCTTCGGCTATGCGCGCGCGGAATTAATCGGCCAGTCGATCGAGATGCTGGTCCCGCAGCAATTGCGCGGTGACCACGTCGGCAAGCGCAATGCCTACATCGGGAAACCCTCCGTGCGTCCCATGGGAACCGGGCTGGACCTCGCCGGCCAGCGCAAGGACGGCTCGCAGGTTCCGATCGAAATCAGCCTCAGCCCTCTCGGCAACGGCGAAACCGTGCTCATCTCCGCGGCGATCCGCGACATCACCGAGCGCCACGCGGCACAGGCGGCGCTGCGCCAGGCGCGCGACGAGCTCGAGCAGCGCGTGCGCGAGCGCACCGCCGAACTCGAACAGGCCAATCGCGCGCTGCAGTCGGAGATGGAAGACCGCGCCGCCGCCGAGCGCGCTCTGCATCAGGCGCAGAAGATGGAGGCCGTCGGGCAGCTCACCGGCGGCATCGCGCACGACTTCAACAACCTGCTGACGGTCGTGATGGGCAACCTGCAACTCCTCGCGCGCCGCGTGCAGAACGACCCCGCGGCCGCCGAGCTCATCACCGGCGCGCTGGAGGCGGCGTGGCGCGGCGCCGAGCTCAACCGGCGCCTGCTCGCGTTCTCGCGCAAGCAGCGCCTGGCCCCCGTGCCGCTGGATCTCAACGACCTCATCGCCGGCATGACCAGCCTGCTGCGGCGCAGCCTCGGCGAGCACATCAACATCAAGTTCCATGCCGCCACCGACCTGCCTCCCGCGCTCGCCGACATCACCCAGCTCGAATCGGCGCTGCTGAACCTCGCGGTGAATTCGCGCGACGCAATGCCCGAAGGCGGCACCCTGACCATCGAAACGGGCGCCATGAGCCTCGACGAGCACTACGCGGCCCTTGAGGGCGACGTAAAGCCCGGCGCCTACGTGATGCTGGCCGTATCGGACACCGGTTGCGGCATGCCGCCGGAGGTGGTCCAGCGCGCCTTCGACCCCTTCTTCACGACCAAGGAAACCGGCAAGGGCAGCGGCCTCGGCCTCGCGATGGTGTATGGCTTCGTGAAGCAGTCGGGCGGCCACGTGAAGATCTACAGCGAGCCCGACACCGGCACCACGGTAAAGCTCTTCCTCCCGATCGTCGCCCGCCCGGCGGGCGCACTGTCCGCCGACGCGCCCGCGCCCCGTCCCGACGCCTCGGGCAGCGAGACGATCCTCGTCGTCGAGGACGAGGACAAGGTCCGCGAACTCGTCTGTCGCGTGCTGGGGGGACTCGGCTACCGCATCCTGCAGGCGCCCGAAGGCAGGACGGCGCTCGCGCTCCTCGCGCAGGAACCCGGCATCGACCTGCTGTTCACCGACGTCGTCCTGCCCGGCGGCATGAACGGACCGGAGATCGCGCGCCGCGCACGCCAGCAGCGCCCGGACCTGAAGCTGCTCTACACCTCGGGCTACACCGGCAACGCGCTGCTGGAGCTGGAAGCCATTCCCGGCGAATTCCGGATGATCAGCAAGCCCTACCGCATCGAGGATCTCGCACAGATCGTGCGCGAAGTCCTCGATACCGGGCCCGCGTAGGCCTCAGGGCATCACTTCGACATACTCGTAGATCTCGCAGTCCGAGATCTCGCGCCGCACCGGCAGCGACGCCTGCGCGTACCACGCGTGCGGATCGCGCCGATCGATCTCCGCCCCCATGAACTTCACCAGCTCGCAGATCGGCTCGACGACCTGCTCGCGATACGGCGCATCGTCGAGCACATAACCGACGTACAGGTTCTTCATGCAGTTGCGGCGACAGAAGGACAGCGCCTCGCAGCCTTCGCACGGCATCTCCGACGCGGGCTGCAGCGGGCTCGGCTTCAGCCAGTTGGCGTTCAGGTCGCCGCTCTGCAGCTCGGGCAGGTGCGTGAGATCCGGGCACGGGAAGATGCGCCCGTCGGGCAGGATGTTGAGGATGTGCGTCGACGAGCGGCACTGCGTCTGCCCGCTACAGGCCTCGCGCGCGCGCGACGGCAGCACCTTGTTGCGCACCGTGCCCATCAGCGGGATGAAGGGATACAGCCCATCAGTCGTGAAGAACTTGTCGACCAGCTGCGTCAGCGCGACTTTCTTGCGCCGCATGTTCTCGGCATCGTAGAAACCCTCGGCCTGCGCGAACTGCCAGTACACATAGTCGAAGGTCGGCAGCAGGCTGTCGAGCTCCTCGAAGCTGATGTCCTCGTGCCCCCAGGTCACGCGCGCGGTGAGCTTGCCGCCCAGCTTCGGGCGGACCTTCTCGATGTTCGAGGTCACCTTGCGATACACGCCGCGCCCGCGGTAATGGTCGGTCGTGTGCTCCGCGCCATCCACCGACACCAGCACGTTCGACAGCTTCGCCAGCACCGCGTCGGGCAGGCGGTGCAGCAGCGTACCGTTGGTCTGCAACTGGTAGCGCCAGGTCGGGTGGCGTTCCATCAGCCCGACGATGAAGGGGATGTTGAGGGTCGGCTCGCCACCATAGAAGGTGACGTAAATCTCCTTGTCCGCGAGATGCGTCGCGACGAAGGCATCCAGCGTGTCGAGCGAATACTCGGCCTTGCCCTGCGAGCCGACGACGTCGCCAACCGCGATCGAGCAGTACGAGCACTTGAGGTTGCACGTCAGCGTCGTGAAGATGTTCAGTTCGACGCGGTTGCCGACAATGGGCGAACGCAGTTCCGGCGCATTCATGTGCGTATCCGATCCCGAGAAAAGATTTACCCCCAACATTGGGGGCGGAGATTATAGCGAGGACCGCGCAATGCAGGGCGGGTCATTGCATGCGCAGGACCGAAACCATTCTCTGTGGGAGCGGCTTCACGCCCTCTCAGCGCAGCCGCTCGGCCAGATGCCGCCTTACCGAGATCGCGCTACCGAGCCAACCGAGCAAGGTCGCAAAACCGAGGATCGCCGCGCTCTCGTGCGGCCCCGGCCCGGTCAGCGCGAACACTGCGCCGTAGGTCTCCGCGAGGCTCGCCACCGGCCCGCCGAGCGCATGCACGGTCGCCCACACGGTCGCGAGCGCCACGCAACCGCCGAGCAGGCCCTGCAGGCTGCCGAACCAGTAGAACGGGCGGCGGATGAAGGGGTCGGTCGCGCCCAGCAGTCGGCTCACGTCGATCTCGTGCCGTTGCGTAAGGATCTGCAGCCGGATCGTGTTGAAGGTCACGATCACCAGCGCGAAGCCCAGCAGACCCGCGAGCAGCAACACCGCCGAACGGCCCAGCCCCAGCAGCGCGTGCAGGCGCTTCACCCACGCGGAGTCGAGTTGCACGTGGGCGACACCCGGCCAGGCCGCGAAGCGCGCGTGCAGGCTGTCGTAAAGTGCGGGATCCTCGCCGCGCGGCGTCACGATGAACGCGTCCGGCAGCGGATTGGCGGTGAGGCCGCCGAGCACGTCGCCCAACCCGCTTTTCTCGAGCTGGCGCAAGGCCTCGTCCTTCGTCACGTGGCGGTAGCCCGCGAGCTGCGCATCGCCCCGCAACCGCTTTTCTGCCGCGGCGATGTCCTCGCCCGACGCATCCTGCGTCATGAACACGCTGATCTCGGGCGTACCGGACACCCCGCGCGCGAGCGATGCGACGTTGTCGATCAGCAGATAGCCCGCGGCCGGCAGCGACAGCGCGATACCCACGACCAGCGCCGACAGTAGCGTGCCCAGCGGCTGCGAGCCGAGACGCTGCAGCGCCTGCATGAAGGCGCGGCCGTGCAAGTAGAACCAGTTGCTCACTGGACGCCCCCCTGCAGCAGCCCCTTGTGCAGCACCAGCCGGCGCGGGCTGTGCTGCGCGAACAGGCGCTCGTCGTGCGTCGACACCAGCACGGTGACCCCCGCGGCGTTGAAGGACTTGAACAGGTTCGCGATCTCGTCCGCGTAGGCAGTGTCGAGGTGCGCGGTCGGCTCGTCGGCGATCAGGATGGACGGGCGATTCACGATCGCACGCGCGATCGCGACGCGCTGCTGCTCGCCGCCCGACAGCCCCGCCGGCATCTCGCGCCCGCGCCCGGACAGCCCTACGCGCTCGAGCGCCGCCGCCACGCGCTTGGCCGCATCGCGCGGCGGATGCCCCGTGATCACCAGCGGCAGCATCACGTTGTCGTACACGCTGCGGTCGTACAGCAGGCGGTGCTCCTGCAGCACGAGGCCCAGGTTGCGGCGCAGGTAGGGAATCGCACGCGGGCGCAGCGCCGAGACATCCTGCCCGTTGATGCTCACGCTGCCCGAAGTCGGCCGCTCGATCGCTGCAATCAGCTTCAGCAGCGTGCTCTTGCCCGCCCCCGAATGGCCCGACAGCACCGCCAGCTCGCCGTGGCGGATCTCGAAACTGACCCCGGCGAGCGCCGTATAGCCGCCGGGGTACTGCTTCACGACTTCGTTGAAGACGATCATGCCGCGCCGCCGGCTCCTGCGATGGGCTCGAACAGCGCATCGACGAATTCGCGCGCATTGAACGGCTGCAGGTCGTCGATGCCCTCGCCGACGCCGATGAAGCGCAGCGGACGCGGATACTGGCGCGCGATCGCCGCGACGACGCCGCCCTTCGCGGTGCCATCGAGCTTCGTGACGACGAGGCCCGTGACACCGATCGACGCATCGAAGGCCTTCACCTGCGCCAGCGCGTTCTGGCCGATGTTGGCGTCGAGCACCAGCAGCACCTCGTGCGGCCCCGACGGCTCGGCCTTCGCGATCACGCGGCGCACCTTCGCGATCTCCTCCATCAGGTGGAGCTGCGTCGGCAGCCGGCCCGCGGTGTCCGCCAGCACGACGTCGATGCCGCGCGCCTTGGCCGCGTTGATCGCGTCGAAGATCACCGCCGCGGCGTCGCCGCCTTCCTGTGCGATCACCGTCACGTTGTTGCGCTCGCCCCAGGTCTGGAGCTGCTCGCGCGCCGCCGCGCGGAAGGTATCGCCGGCTGCGAGCAGCACGCTCTTGCCCTGCAACTGGAAGTATTTCGCCAGCTTGCCGATCGAGGTCGTCTTCCCGGAGCCGTTCACACCCGCGATCATGATGATGTAGGGCGAATGCCCCGAAACGTCCAGCGGCTGCTCGAGCGGGGCCAGGATCGCGAGGAGCTCCTCGGCAAGCGCCCCCTGCAGCTGGTCCGCGGTCTCGAGCTTGTCACGCTTCCAGCGCTTGCGCAGCTCGTCCAGCAGGTGCTGCGTCGCATCCACGCCGCAGTCGGCCATCAGCAGCGTCGTTTCGAGTTCTTCGAGCAGATCCTCGTCGATCTTGCGCCGGCCGAACAGGCTCGCGAGCCCGCCGCCGATCTGCTGCCGTGTGCGCGACAGGCCCGCCTTCAGGCGGTCCGCCCAGGAGCGCTTGACCTCCGGCTCGGCCGCGGGCGCCGGAATGGACGCTGACGGGGGCGCCTCGACTGCGGCCGGGGGCGCGGGCTCCGCCTGCGGCTGCGCCGCCGGTTCGGGCTTCGGGGACTTCTTCAGGAAACCAAACATGCTCACTCGGGTCTCTTGTGAGGTTTTAACGACGGCGGACGCCAGGCCGCCAATAACGCTAAGATGCGGCTTCGCGCCGAATCGGATGCCCGGATCGCGGGCCACGTGAACCGCAAATTCTACCAGATGCAGGACATGTCCATGTTTCGCCAGACCTTTCCACGCGCCGCATTCGTGGCCGCCGCGCTCACCGTGGCGGCCGGCCCGCTGCAAGCCAATCCGTACGAGACCACGCTTGCGAACGGCATGAAGATCATCGTCAAGGAAGACCGCCGCGCCCCGTCCGTCGTCCACATGGTGTGGTACGGCGTCGGCGCGATGGACGAACCCGCCGGCGTCTCCGGCATCGCCCACCTGCTCGAACACATGATGTTCAAGGGCACCGACAAGGTCGGCCCGGGAGAATTCAACAAGCGTGTCGCCGCGGTCGGCGGTCGCGACAACGCCTTCACGTCGCACGACTACACGGCCTACTTCCAGCAGATCCCGTCCTCGCGCCTCGCCGACGTGATGCAGCTCGAAGCCGACCGCATGAGCAACCTCAGGATCACCGACGCCAACTTCAAGCCTGAACTCGAAGTCGTCAAGGAAGAGCGCCGCCTGCGCACCGACGACCAGCCCCGTTCGCTCGTCAGCGAGCAGCTGATGGCAACCGCCTTCCAGGCCAATCCCTACGGCCGACCGATCATCGGCTGGATGACGGACCTCGACACGATGACCGCGGAAGACGCGCGCAAGTGGCACAAGACCTGGTACACGCCCGGCAACGCGCGCCTGGTCGTCGTCGGCGACGTCGATCACAAGACCGTGTTCGACATGGCGCGCAAGCACTACGGCCCGATCAAGGCGCGCGCACTGCCGCCGCGGCGCATCACGACCGAACCCGAACAGCTCGGACCGCGCGAGACCGTCGTGAAGGCGCCGGCCGAACTGCCCTACATCGCCCTTGCATGGCGCGCGCCGACCCTGCGCGACCCCGAGAACGACCGCGACGTGCACGCGCTGAAGGTGCTTGCCGCGATCCTCGACGGCTACGACGGCGCCCGCCTGCCGCGCCGCCTCGTGCGCGAAAACCAGGTCGCCGTATCCGCCGGCGCCGGCTACGACGGCACCGGCCGCGGCCCGCAACTCTTCGTCGTCGACGGCTCGCCCGCCGCCGGCAAGTCGGTCGCGGAGGTCGAGGCCGCGCTGCGCGCCGAGATCGAACGCATCCAGAAGGAAGGCGTCGCCGAGGACGAACTGCGCCGGGTCAAGACGCAAACCGTCGCCGGCCAGGTGTACAAGCGCGACTCGCTGATGGGACAGGCGATGGAGATCGGCTTCCTCGAAGCCACCGGCCTGTCCTGGCGCGACGACGACAAACTCCTCGAAGGCATCCGCAAGGTCACCTCCGACGACGTCCAGGCCGTCGCCCGCAAGTACTTCACCGACAACACCCTCACCCGCGCCCGTCTCGACCCGCTGCCTCTGCCCGCCGACGCGAAGCCGCGCGCAGCCGTCCCGGGAGCGAGACACTGACATGCAGACGAAGCCCATGACCGCGTTGCGCATTCTCCGCCCGAATTCTCGTCCCTTCCTCACCCTGCTCGCCTTCACCAGCCTCGCCGCCCTGCTCGGCCCGCTGGCGAGCCCGAACGCCGCTGCCGGCCCGGACATCAAGCACTGGAACGCCTCGACAGGCGCACGCGTGTATTTCGTCGAAAGCCACGCCCTGCCGCTCATCGACATCCAGATCTCCTTCCCCGCCGGCAGCGCCTACGAACCCGAAAGCGGCACGGGCATCGCCAGCCTCACGCGCAGCCTGCTCGACGCCGGCACCGAAGGCCTGAACGAGCAGGAGATCGCCGAGCGCACCGCAGACACCGGCGCGCGCATCGGCGGCGGCGCCGATACCGACATGGCGACGCTGTCGGTGCGCACGCTGTCGAGCGCCGCCGAGCGCGACGCCGCGATCGCGCTCGCCGCCCGCCTGCTCGCGAAGCCGACCTTCCCCGCCGAGATCCTCGAACGCGAGCGCGCCCGCACGATCGCCGGCCTGAAGGAATCGCTCACCCAGCCCGACACCCTCGCGTCGCGCCGCTTCATGGCGATGATCTACGGCAACCACCCCTACGGGCGCTCGATCACCGTCGAGTCGCTGCAGGGCATCACGCGCGAGCAGCTGCAAGCCTTCCACCGCACGCACTACACCGCGGGCAGCGCCGCGGTGACCATCGTCGGCGACGTCAGTCGGGACGACGCCGACGCGATCGCGCGCCAGCTCACCGAAGGCCTGCCCGCCGGCGCCACCCCCGCGCCGATCGCCGCACCGCAACTGCCGGCACGCGGCACCGAGCACATCGCCCACCCGTCGGCGCAGTCCCACATCCTGATGGGCATGCCCGGCATGAGCCGCGACGACCCCGACTACTTCCCGCTGCTGGTCGGCAACTACGTGCTCGGCGGCGGCGGCTTCGTGTCGCGCCTGACCAAGGAAGTACGCGAGAAGCGCGGCTTCGCCTACAGCGTGTCGAGCTACTTCATGCCGCTGCGCGTCGCCGGCCCGTTCGAGATCGGCCTGCAGACCCGCGGCAGCCAGGCGGAAGAAGCCCTTAAGGTCACCAATGGGGTCCTTAGCGACTTCGTCGCCAGGGGGCCGACGGCAGCCGAGCTCAAGGCCGCCCGTGACAACATGGTGAATGGCTTCGGCCTGCGCCTCGACTCCAACCGCAAGATCCTCGACTACGTCGGCATGATCGCGTTCTACCAGCTGCCGCTCGACTGGCTCGAGACCTATCCGAAGAAGGTCGCGGCCGTCACGGTCGAATCGGTGCGCGACGCATTCGCCCGGCGGGTGAAAGCGGAGAACCTCGTCACGGTGGTCGCCGGCGGCGACGGCGACAACGGCACGGGCAGCGCCACTCCGGCGGCGAAGAAGGCAGGCCACGGCAAGTGAGCCGGGTTCGTATCGTCGGCGGCGAATGGCGTTCGCGCCTGCTCGAAGTCGCCAACGTCCCCGGCCTGCGGCCGACGCCCGACCGCGTGCGCGAGACGCTGTTCAACTGGCTGGGGCAGGAGCTCGACGGCATGAGCTGCCTCGACCTCTTCGGCGGCTCGGGCATCCTCGGCTTCGAGGCGGCCTCGCGCGGCGCAGAGCGCGTCGTGATCGTCGAGTCGGACGCACGCGCGTTCACCACCCTGCGCCAGACCGCAACGACCCTGCAAGCATCGCAGGTGGAGCTCATTCGCGGCGATGCGCTAAAATTCGCGCAAACCACCTCTGACAGGTTCGACGTGGTGTTCCTCGATCCGCCCTACAACAAGGGCTGGCTCGAGCGGCTGGAGCCCTGGCTCGGCCGGGTGCTGAAGCCGGACGGCTGGATTTACGCCGAATCTGAAGCAGCAGTGACTGAACTGGCTGGATTGAGCACGGTCAAGGCAGGCCGTGCCGGCCAGGTGCATTTTCATCTTCTGCATGGGAGGCAGTAATGAGGGAAGGGGTGGCGATCTATCCGGGGACCTTCGACCCCTTCACGCGCGGGCACGAGGATCTCGTGCGGCGCGCGTCGCTGCTGTTCAACAAGGTCGTCGTCGCTGTTGCCGAAAGCCGCGGCAAGGGGCCGATCTTCACGCTCGACGAGCGCGTGCAGATCGCCCGCGACGTCGTGGCCCCGTTCGGCAACGTGGACGTCGTCGGCTTCGACGGCCTGCTCATGGATTTCCTGCGCGCTCAGAACGCGCGCCTGATCCTGCGCGGCCTGCGGGCCGTGTCGGACTTCGAGTACGAATTCCAGATGGCCGGAATGAACCGGAAGCTCTTTCCCGACGTCGAAACGGTATTCTTGACGCCGGCAGAGGAATACATGTTCATCTCGGCCACCATGGTGCGCGAAATCGCCCGCCTGGGTGGCGATGTCAGCAAGTTCGTGCAGCCTGCCGTCTACCAGCGGCTGCTGCAGAAAGTTTCAGTGAAGTGAATACGAGGAATTGAAAGATGGCTCTGATGATTACGGACGAATGCATCAACTGCGATGTGTGCGAGCCGGAATGTCCCAATGGCGCGATCTCGCAGGGTGACGAGATCTACGAGATCGACCCGAACAAGTGCACCGAGTGCGTCGGCCATTTCGACGAACCGCAGTGCCAGCAGGTCTGCCCGGTCGACTGTATCCCGCTGAACCCGGATGTAGTCGAGACCAAGGATCAGCTGATGGAGAAATTCATTCAACTGACCAAGAAGGCCTGAACACCCCCGGCCGGCGCCGGAGGATTCACGCAAGGGCGGACCGCAACGGTCCGCTTTTTCGTTTACGTGACCGTTCAAGCGGCAATGACACCCGGCGGCACTGGCGCCGGGCGCCCCGGAAAGCTCAGGCCGCGCGCCCCTGCGCGATGCCGGCCTTTGCCCCGGCCTGTGCCGGAGCCCCCAGCGCCGCGCGGATGCCGCCGGCGATCTCTTTCAGCTCGGCAAGCTGCGCGACCATCGCCGCTTCGGCCTGCTCCAGCTCCGCGACGCGCTCCTCCAGCGTGTCGGTCGCCTGATGGATGCGCTTGACGCTTTCGAGGCGGCGCTTCAACTGCAGCTGGTACTCGCGCACTTGCGTCTCCAGCGGCGACATCACTGCACGCAGCCACTGTTCGACGTCGCGATTCGCGACCTCGAAGGTCCGCCGCGCCTCGACCGCGACGGTCTCGAAGAACTTCTGCGTCAGCGTGTGCTTCTCGGTCGTCACGAGCGCCAGCGCGGAATTGATCTGGCGGTTGAACGCCGACTCCAGCCGGTCGAGTTCACGCTCGTAGCGCAGCGTCGAAAAAGCCTCCGGCGCGGCGAGCTTGAGCCCGTGCTCGACGCTGAAGCGCTTGTACATGCTGTCGAGCATGCGCGTGATCTCGGCGATCTCGTCGGAAGAGCGCGCAAGGTTGCCGCGCAGCGACAGGAAGAAGCGCTCCATCGCGACGCTCAAGCCCTTCGTGAAGGTCGATTCCAGCATCGCCTCGCGCGTGCGCCGCGTCTCGTCGCGCAGTGCGTCCATGCCCATATGGCCGAGCAGGTTGTTCGTCAGCGTCGAGAACACGCTGCGCACCGCGTAATACTTCTGCAGACCCTGCTCGAATTCGGTTTTCTCGCTGCGGATCTTGCGCATCATGTACTCGATGACGCTCTGGTTCTTGCCGCGCAGGTCGGTCAGCTCCTGCAGCTGCTCGAGCAGGCCGGAAAGCCGCGCCCCGAGCAGCGTATCGGTCTGCTTCACCAGGTCGTCGACCTCCGTGAGCGTGCTTTCGCGCACGATCTCCTGCTTGGTCGGCAGCAGGTCCTCGGCCAGCGCCCGCTCCAGCTCGCCCAGACGGCTGCGCTCGACGAGCCCGGCGTCGCCGGAAATGCGCCCCACCAGCCCCTTCTGCGCCGACACCGGGAACACCGTCGTCGCCGGAACGTCCAGCGTTTCCGCGACCGAATTCACCTGGCGCGCGATCTCCGCGTCGATCTGCGCCTCATCGCGCAAGCCGTCCCACAGCCCGTCGATCTTGTTCAGCACGACGAGCCGGCCCTTGCGCCGGCTCTGCCCACCCTGCACGTATTCCCGCCACACGGCCATGTCGCTCTGCGTGACGCCGGTATCGGCCGCCAGCACGAAGAGCACCGCATGGGCGTTGGGCAGCAGCGACAGGGTCAGCTCCGGTTCCGCGCCAATCGCGTTGAGGCCCGGCGTGTCCAGCACCACCAACCCCTGCTCGAGCAGCGGATGCGGGAACTGGATCACCGCATGGCGCCAGCTCGGAATCTCGACCATGCCGTCGGCACCCGGCTTGAGACCGGTTTCGCCCTTCTCGTCGATGTCGAAACCCAGGCGCGAAGCCAGCTCGGTCGACACCCGCTCGGTCTCGCCGACGCGCGCAAAGGCCTGCTGCAGATCCGCGAGAGACCCGGCGTCGAGCCGCAGCACCATCCACTCCTCCGGAAACTGCTTGAGCTCGCTCACGCTCGCATGCGTCGCGCGCGACCGGATCGGCAGCATGCGGATCTCGGCCCGCGCGCCGGGCGTCCATTGCAGCTCGGTCGGGCACATCGTCGTGCGTCCGGCGCTCGATGGCAGCACGCGATCGCCATGCCCGGAGAAGAAGATCGCATTGATGAGCTCGGACTTCCCGCGCGAGAACTCGGCCACGAAGGCGACGGTGAGCTTGTCGTCGCGCAGGCGATCGAGCACATACTGCAGCCGCAGGTCGCCCTGCACGTCGCCGAGTTCGTTGCGCGACAGCCACTGCCGCAGGCGTGCGACCGCCCCCGCCGCATCGGCACGCCACTGGCTGTAAGCGGAAAATTGATCCACGAGGGTCATGAAGGTCTCGCTCGCGCGGTCCCGCAAGCCGGGCGCGCACAGGTTTCAGATCGTGGGAGCATAGCGCCGAATCGGGCGCCGTCCAATGCGTGGAACCGCGGGCTCGACCGGCGGCACGCCGACGCCGACGAACGACGTCCGCAAGCGGCGCCACCGCCATTCCATTCACATGCGCTGGCAGCGCGGGCAGAAGAAGGTCGAGCGCTGCCCGCACACCACCCGCTGCACGCTCGTACCGCACACGCGGCACGGCTGCCCGTCGCGGCCGTAGACGAAATATTCCTGCTGGAAGTAGCCCTTCTTTCCGTCGCCACCGACGAAGTCCCGCAGCGTACTGCCGCCCGCGGCGATCGCCGCCAGCAGCGTCTCGCGCACCGCGACCACGAGCCGCCCGATGCGCCGAGGCCCGACGCTGCCGGCCGGCGCCAGCGGATGGATGCGCGCCCGGAACAGGCTCTCGGACGCATAGATGTTGCCGACCCCGACGAGACGGTGCCCGTCCATCAGCGCCTGCTTGATCGGCGCGCGCACCCCCTCGAACGCGCGGCGCAGCCAGGGGCCGGAGAACTCCTCCCCGAGCGGCTCGATGCCGAGGCGCGCGAGCAGCGGATGCGCGAGCGCATCGCCCGGCTGCCACACGACCAGCCCGAAGCGTCGCGGATCGCGCAAACGCAGCGCCCGGTCGCCGAATACCAGATCCACATGATCGTGCACGCCCGGCGGCTGATCCGCATCGACCACCCGCAGGCTGCCCGACATGCCCAGATGCACGATCACGCTGCCGGCGGGGAAATCGAGCAGCAAGTACTTCGCCCGCCGCCTCACCCCCTGCAGCGGCGCGCCGGCCACGCACTCGCCCAGGTCCGGCGGCACCGGCACGCGCAGGCGCCCGTTGCGCACGCTCACGCCGGTCATGGTCCGACCGTCGATCGCCGGGCGTATGCCGCGGCAGGTCGTTTCGACTTCAGGCAATTCAGGCATTCACGACACTCGAAAGCATTGGGGACACGCCCCGAAAACCGACCCCGACAGCCGCCGCGCTTGCCCGCAAACGAAGAAACTGCATAACATCGGGCGAACGCATCCGCATTCGGGCCTTCTAACGGACGACTGCCGACGCACCGCGGCAACAGCATACGTCAGACACGACCGCAGGGCCGGTTTGAAGTTCGTGCAATCCCCTCTGGGCCAAGTACATGAATCGCCTCATCTCCTTGTTCGCTTCCGGTCTGGGACTGGCCATCGCGCTAGCCTTCCCGGCCTCCACGCAGGCTGCGCCCGCCCCCGACGAGACGGCGGCCGCAGCCCCGCTGCCGGATCAGGAACTCAGCGCGCGCACCCTATACACCTTCCTGCTGGCCGAAATCGCCGGTGCACGCGGCGAGGTCGGCATCGCCGTGCAGGCCTATGCCGACCTCGCACAGCGCACCCGCGACCCGCGCATCGCGCGCCGGGCGATGGAAATCGCGCTGTTCGCGCGCAACATGCCTGCGGCGATCGACGCCGCCCGCATCTGGTCCGAATCCGACCCGAGCTCCGAGGAAGCCCGGCGCATCCTCGCGGGCCTGCTCGCCGGCGGCGACGGCCAGCTCGAACAGGTACAGGCCCAGCTCGCCCGCCTGCTCGCGCAGTCACCCGAAAACGTCGACAACCACCTGATGGGCCTCAACCGCGCCTTCTCGCGCGTGCAGGACAAGGAAGCCGTGAAGGGCATCGTGATGCGCCTGACGGAGCCCTACACGAGCCACCCGGAAGCCCATTTCGCGCGCGCCCAGGCCGCCGTCGGCGCCGGCGACATGATGGAATCCGTCGCCTCGATCGAGACCGCCCTGCGCCTGCGCCCCGACTGGGAGCCCGGAGTGCTGTTCAAGGCGCAGCTCCTGTCGCAATCCGGCGCGATGCAGGAGGCCACGAAGCTCGTCGGAGAATATCTGCAGCGCCACCCCGACAGCCGCAACGCCCGCCTCGCGCATGCCCGCGCGCTGGTGTCGACACGGCAATTCGAGGCCGCGCGCAAGGAATTCCGCCAACTCCTCGACGGCGCGCCCGACGACCGCGAGCTGATGTACGCCGTGGGCCTGCTGTCGGCCCAGCTGGAAGACTACGACGCCGCAGCCACCCAGCTCGAACGCGCGCTGAGCGCCGGCCACCCCGACGACGACAGCATCCGCCTCAACCTCGGCCAGGTCGCGGAAAGGCGCAAGGACAGCGAAACCGCCCTGCGCTGGTATCGCGCCGTCGAACCGGGACCGCAGCACTTCGACGCCCAGCTGCGCATCGCCTCGGTGCTCGCACGCGACGGCAAACTCAAGGAAGCGCGCGAGCACCTGCGCAGCGTCAAGGTCGAAGAGTCCGAGCGCAAGCGCCTGCTGCTCGCCGAAGCGCAGCTCCTGCGCGGCGCCGGCAAGGAAGCCGAAGCCTTCGAGCTCATCGACGGCGCCCTGCGCGACAACGCGGACGACACCGACCTGCTCTATGAATCGTCAATGCTCGCCGAAAGCCTCGGCAAACTCGACATCATGGAAGGGCGGCTGCGCAAGCTGATCGCGCTGCGCCCGGACTTCTCGCACGCCTACAACGCGCTGGGCTATTCCCTCGCCGATCGCGGCGTACGCCTCGACGAGGCCGAAGCGCTGATCGTGCGCGCGCTCGAACTCACCCCCGACGACCCCTTCATCCTCGACAGCATGGGCTGGGTGCGCTTCCGCCGCAACGACGCCAGCGGCGCCCTCGCTCATCTCGAAAAGGCCTACGGCATGCGCCAGGACCCCGAGATCGCCGCCCACCTCGGTGAAGTGCTGTGGACCCTCAAGCGCCAGTCCGACGCGTCGCGCGTGTGGGACGAGGCGCTGAAGAGCAACCCCGACAACGGGGCGCTGAAGTCCGTCGTCAAGCGCCTTCGCGGCCAATGAAGCGCGCCGCATTCGGGACAGCCGGGCAGGCTGTCGCCGCGGCGTTTGCCGTGATGCTCCTGGCCGGCTGCGCGAGCCAAGCCACACGCGGCCTCACCGCCGCGCCGCGCCCCGTGGCCGCAGCCTTCGAACTCGAAGGACGCCTCGCCGCCAGCGACGGCGAACGCGCCGCCAACGGCACCCTGACCTGGTCGCACACGCCGGCGGCCGACGAATGGACCGTTTACAGCCCCCTCGGCCAGATCGTCGGCCAGCTCGTGCGCACCCCGCGCGGCGCCATGCTGCTCACTGCCGACGGCCGCGCCGAACAGGCCGAAGACGTCGACGCCATCCTGCCGCGCCTGCTGGGCGTACCCGCACCGATCGACGGCCTGCAGCACTGGGTGCAAGCCTCGGCGCGCCCCGGCGCGCGCGTGCTGAGCCTGGACGAGGCCGGCCGCCCGACGCGCATCGCCGACGCCGGCTGGATCATCGACTACACCGAATACGCCGGCCCCGCGACCGACGCCGCGCCGCGCCGCATCGACGCTGCCTGGGGCGAAGCACGCATCCGGCTCGTCATCGACCAATGGACACCCCTCCGTTGACCCGCCTCGAACACTGCCCCGCACCGGCCAAGCTGAACCTCTTCCTGCACGTCGTCGGCCGCCGCGCCGACGGTTACCATCTGCTGCAGACCGCCTTCCGCATGCTCGACTGGGGCGACAGCCTCAGCTTCGCCCTGCGCGCGGACGGCGCCGTGCGCCGCACCACGGAAGTCGCAGGAGTGTCCGAGGAGCAGGATCTGGTCGTACGTGCAGGCCGGCTCCTGCAACAGGCGAGCGACTGCCGCCTCGGCGCCGACATCTCGATCGACAAGCGCCTGCCGATGGGCGGCGGCCTGGGCGGCGGCAGCTCGGACGCCGCCACGGCCCTGATCGCCCTGAACCGCCTGTGGGGAACCGGCCTGAGCCGGGCCGCACTGGCGAAGCTCGGCCTGCAGCTCGGCGCCGACGTCCCCTTCTTCATCTTCGGGCGCGACGCCTTCGCCGAGGGCGTGGGCGACGAACTGCAGCCGCTGCCCCTGCCGCCCGCGTGGTACGTGGTCGTCGCGCCCCCGGTCGTGGTGCCCACCGCTGAAATTTTCCGCGCGGAGGAGTTGACGCGCGATACGGGACCCATCAGAATAACGGACTTCGCAGCAAGCACCACCCGTAACGATTTGCAAGCAGTCGCATGCAATCGATATCCCGAGGTCGGTGCGGCAATCGAGTGGCTGGCGCAGTTTGCGCCCGCGCGGATGACCGGATCGGGCGCCTGCGTGTTTGCCGAGGTTGGCAGCGAGATGGAAGCGAACGACATTGTCGAGAAGTGCCCAGCGCCGATGCGGGCATGGAAGGCAAAAAGTCTGGCGAGACATCCGCTGAACGACTGGCTCGATTGAGCGGGCGAAAAAGGTTTATTGGGGAGTCGCCAAGTTGGTCAAGGCACCGGATTTTGATTCCGGCATTCGAAGGTTCGAATCCTTCTTCCCCAGCCAACATATCCGGGCAGGCCTCGCGCCTGCCCGAGTCGTTTTTACCCTCGCCATTCTAGCGGCATCGGAGATTCGGACATGGCCTACGGCAGCCTGATGGTCTTCACCGGCAACGCCAACCCCAAACTCGCGGCGGATGTCGTGCGCAGATTGGGCATTTCCATCGGCTCGGCCACGGTGGGCCGCTTCTCCGACGGCGAGGTCAACGTCGAGCTGCTCGAGAACGTGCGCGGCAAGGATGTCTTCATCCTCCAGCCGACCTGCACACCGACGAACGAGAACCTGATGGAAATGATGGTCCTCGTCGACGCCCTCAAGCGCGCATCGGCCGGCCGCATCACCGCCGCCATCCCCTACTTCGGCTATGCCCGCCAGGACCGCCGTCCGCGTTCGGCGCGCGTGCCGATCACTGCGAAGGTCGTCGCCAACATGCTGCAGGCCGTCGGTGTCCAGCGACTGCTGACGATGGACCTGCACGCCGACCAGATCCAGGGCTTCTTCGACATCCCGGTCGACAACGTCTATGCGGCACCGGTGCTGCTCGCCGACCTGGACAAGCAGAACTACGACGACCTGCTGGTCGTTTCGCCCGACGTCGGCGGCGTCGTGCGCGCCCGCGCCTTCGCGAAGCGCATGGAATGCGATCTGGCGATCATCGACAAGCGCCGTCCGAAGGCCAATGTCTCCGAGGTGATGAACATCATCGGCGAGGTCAAGGACCGCACCTGCGTGATCATGGACGACATCGTCGACACCGCCGGCACGCTGTGCAAGGCCGCCACCGCGCTGAAGGAACATGGTGCCCGCCGCGTCCTGTCCTACTGCACCCACGCAGTGCTGTCGGGCGCCGCGGTGTCGCGCATCTCCGAGTCGGACCTCGACGAACTGGTGGTCACCGACACCATCCCGCTGCGCGACGACGCCAAGGCCTGCCCGCGCATCCGCCAGATCTCGGTCGCCTCGCTGCTCGCCGACACGATGCTGCGCATCAGCAACGAAGAGTCGGTCAGCTCGCTGTTCATGGAATGAATTTCGTCCCCGGCACGGCCGGGGACTCAACCCATCCGTCTGGTCGCGGACGGATCGTTTCAACCAGGAGTATCACCATGCAAATCGAATTCAAGGCCACCAAGCGCGTGGAACAGGGCACGGGTGCGAGCCGCCGCCTGCGTCGCGCCGGCCAGATCCCGGGCATCATCTACGGTTCGGGCGAAGCCCAGAACATCGCTCTGGATCACAACGAGCTGTACCACCTGCTGCGCAAGGAAGCCTTCCACGCTTCGATCCTGTCGGTGAACATCGACGGCACCAAGCAGCCGGTCCTGCTGCGTGACACCCAATGGCATCCGTTCCGCCAGCAAGTCCTGCACCTGGACTTCCAGCGCATCGACGCGAACCAGAAGATTCACCTGAAGGTGCCGCTGCACTTCGTCAACGCCGACACCAACCCGGCGGTCAAGCTTGGCGGCTGCATGATCTCGCACACCATCAACGAACTCGACGTCGGGTGCCTGCCGGGCAACCTGCCGGAGTTCATCGAAGTCGACCTGAAGGATCTCGAGGCTGGCCAGTCGATCCACGTTTCGCAGCTCAAGCTGCCGGAAGGCGTCGAACTCGTTGCACACGGCGAAGGCGACCCGGTCGTGGCCACCGCCCTGACGGTCAAGGGCGCCGCCACTGACGAGGCTGCCGAAGGCGCCGCTGCCTGAGGCTCCCGCCTCGGCAAACCGGGATGACGGAGACACCGACACGATGACCGCTGCTGCACCGCGTCTCGTTGTCGGGCTCGGCAATCCCGGCGCCGAATACACTGAAACCCGGCACAACGCCGGGTTTTGGTTTTGTGAGCGGCTCGCCGACACGCTCGGCGCGCGCTTCAACCACGAATCCCGGTTCCACAGTCTGGTCGCGAATGCGCGCGACGCCGGCATCTGGCTGCTGATGCCGCAGACCTTCATGAACCGTTCCGGACAGGCCATCGGCGCACTCGCGCGTTTCTACCGCATCGCCCCGGCCGAGATCCTCGTCGTGCATGACGAGCTCGACGTCCCGCCCGGCCAGCTGCGTCTCAAGTTCGGCGGCGGCCTCGGCGGACACAACGGCCTCAAGGACACCTCGGCGCACCTCGGCACGAACGACTACTGGCGCCTGCGCATCGGCATCGGCCATCCGGGCGACCGCAACGAGGTCGTAAACTTCGTGCTGAAACCCGCGCGCCGCGAGGAACAGGCCCTGATCGACGAAGCCATGGAGCGCGCCCTCGCGACCTGGCCGATGATCGCCCGAGGCGACTGGAACGCCGCCACCACACGACTGAATGCCCGCCCGGCCGCGCCCAAGCCGGCCAAACCCAAGGACGAATCGCGCCCATGAGCCTCAAATGCGGAATCGTCGGCCTGCCCAACGTCGGCAAGTCGACCCTGTTCAACGCCCTCACGAAAGCCGGCATCGAAGCGGCCAACTACCCCTTCTGCACGATCGAGCCGAACGTCGGCATCGTCGAGGTGCCCGATCAGCGTCTCGCCGCACTGTCCGAGATCGTCAAGCCGCAGAAAATCCAACCCGCGATCGTCGAGTTCGTCGATATCGCCGGCCTCGTTGCCGGAGCGTCGAAGGGCGAAGGCCTGGGCAACCAGTTCCTCGCGAACATCCGCGAAACCGACGCGATCGTGCATGTCGTACGCTGCTTTGCCGACGATAACGTCGTGCATGTCTCCGGCAGCGTCGATCCGATCCGCGACATCGAGATCATCGACACCGAACTCGCACTCGCCGACATGGCCACCGTCGAAAAGGCCGTGAATCGCTACAAGCGTCCCGCCGCCGCCGGCGACAAGGACGCCAAGGTCCTCGTCGCGGTGCTCGAGAAGTGCCTCGCCCAGCTCAACGAGGCGAAGCCCGTGCGCGCGCTCGACTTCAGCAAGGAAGAATGGGCGAGCATCAAGCCCTTCTGCCTGATCACCGCCAAGCCCGTGCTGTACGCCGCCAACGTCGCCGAGGACGGCTTCGAGAACAACCCGCATCTGGACGCCGTGCGCGCCCACGCGAAGACGGAAGGTGCCGAGGTCGTCGCGCTGTGCGCCGCGATCGAGGCCGAGATCGCCGACCTCGACGACGCCGACAAGAAGGACTTCCTCGCGTCGATGGGCCTCGAGGAACCGGGTCTCGACCGCCTGATCCGCGCCGGCTACACGCTGCTAGGCCTGCAGACCTACTTCACCGCGGGCGTCAAGGAAGTGCGCGCCTGGACGATCCACGTCGGCGACACGGCCCCGCAGGCCGCCGGCGTGATCCACACCGACTTCGAGCGCGGCTTCATCCGCGCGCAGACGATCGCCTACGACGACTTCATCGCCTACAAGGGCGAAGCGGGCGCGAAGGAAGCGGGCAAGATGCGCGCCGAAGGCAAGGAATACGTCGTCAAGGACGGCGACGTGCTGAACTTCCTGTTCAACGTCTGAGCCACCTCGACGCATCACCCAAAAAAGCCCGGTCCTCCGGGCTTTTTCATATAGGGCGAGCTCAGAACGGCACCGGGCTGACGAACTTCATCCGCTGCTTGGTCTGCGGATGGTCGAAGGCAAGCATCGCCGCGTGGAGGTGCAGCCGCGGGTGGCGCTCGGCACTTTCGGGCGGGGCGTAGAGGGTGTCGCCGAGGATCGCGTGACCGATCGTCATCATATGCACTCGCAGCTGGTGCGAGCGCCCGGTGACCGGCTCGAGCTCGATGCGCGAAACGGCGCCCGCTCCCGTGCCGCTGCGCTCGACGACGCGGTAGTTGGTGAGCGCGCGCCGGCCATTCACCGGATCCACCATCTGGCGCGGTCGGTTCGGCCAGTCGACGATCAGCGACAGGTCGACCTCGCCGTCCTGCGACAGCACGTGGCCGTGCACAAGCGCGAGGTAGCGCTTGTCCACCTCGCGCTTCTCGAACGCCATGCTGAGTCGGCGGTGCATCTCGGCGCCGCGCGCGAGGACGATCAGGCCCGAGGTGTCGAAGTCGAGGCGGTGGACGATGCGTGCGTCGGGGTAGGTCGCCTGGATGCGGGCGACGAGGCAATCCTGCTTGTGTTCGCCGCGCCCGGGCACGGACAGCAGGCCGGCGGGCTTTTCGGCGACGATGATGTAGTCGTCGACATGGACGATCCGGGGTTCGAGATGCGGCACGGTAATCGAGTCTTGGGAAACGGCGGATACGCGCGGCGCGCGCGACACGGTGTGCGATGGAGCGCCTATTCTACCGCCCGCCGCGGTCGCCGGCCGGACGCTTGCGGAAGGTCCACAGTGCATTGCCGACGTAGTGCCAGCCGAGCAGGATGGCGGTGGTGACGATCTGCGCGATCAGGTAGTGCACGCCGACGAGATCGACGAAGAGATACATCAGCAGGGCGTTCCAGCACAGCCCCATGCCGGCGATCGCGAGGAAGCGCGGCAGTGCCTCGGCATGCGCGCGGTCGGAGCGGAACACCAGGGTGCGATTCATCGTGTAGTTCACGAGCGCGCCGAGCAGGAAGCCCGCGACCGAACCGGCGATCGGATCGACGCCGGCGCCCTCCACCAGCGCGAGCAGCAGCGCGTAGTGGGCCGCGGTGCCGACCGCGCCGACGAGCGCAAAGCGCAGGAAGCGGCCAACGTGGCCGCGCAAACGATCAGGGTCGCTCATTGCGGCAGGCGCGGCTCGCGATCAGCGCCGGCTAGCATGCGGCGGTCGCGCACGACGGCAAGGACGACGCCTTCACGCGCTATCTCGCCGATGATCTTGCCCTTCACCGCCGTGTCGCAGTCCATGTGCGTCGGCGACAGGAAGAAGTCGGCCACGCGCCAGTCGCGCGTGACCTCCAGCCCCGGCGCGAGCCAGGCCGTGCCCTGCAGCGACTCGGCACACACGGCGACGGTCCAGGTACGGGGCGCGACGCCCTCGGCCGCGACGTAGGCGTTGAGGTGGTTGGCGGCCTCGCGCAGCGCGTCGCCCCAGTAGTCCTGCTCCCAGCGCCCTTCGGTCCCGCGCAGGCCGCTGGTGAAACCGTTGTAAGCGACGTACTCGTACGGATGCAGGCGCACCAGGGTGACGAGGTGAGTCGCAGCCAGCAGGCCACAGCCCGCGATCGCGGCGAGCCGCGCCTTGGGCCAGCGCGAGGCGCGGGCGGCGGTCGCGACGAGGCCGGCGGCGGCGAGCACGGCCAGCGGCGGCAGCAGGAAGGTGAAGTGCCGGATACCGTTGTAGAGCGGCGGCGCAGCGAGCAGCGTGTAGGCGAGCGGGAAGCCGGCCGCGAGCGTCACGGGGAGCCAGCGCAGGGCCTGCGCACGTCCGGGCGGCGACGCGAACAGGCCGGGCAGCACGCGCAAGGCGCTCAGCGCGGCGAGCGCGATGCCGAGCAGGAACAGTTCCGGCAGGCGCACGAGCAGGTAGCTCGCGAGGTAACGGCCGGGCACGTCGCCGTTCTTCATCACGACCCCGTCGAGGATCGTGTACAGCTCGAACGAGAAGCGCGAGAACGTCGTCATCGCCTTCACGAGGTTGCCGCCCGACTGGACCGCCCACGGCCAGAAGAGCCCCAGCAGCGCGAACGCGAGGGCCGCCGCGGGCAACAGGGCAAGGACCGCACGGCGCAGCACGCCAAGGCGTCCGCGCAGATCCTCGCCGTTCAGCCAAGCCGCGGCGAGCACGGCGACGCCGAGGTAGAACACCGCGAACACGGCACCGACGCGCAGGCCGAAGGCGCAGCCGATCGCGATGCCGAGACCGACGAGATCGCCCGCCTTCACCGCCGGCAGGCGGGTCGCGAAGCGCGTCGTGAAATACAGCGACCACACCATCGTCGTCGCGAAGGGCACGTCCTTGGTGTGCGTGAACATCGCGCCGGACCACGCCCCGGTGAGAGCGAGCAGCACCAGCGCGACCAACCCCGCGGCCTCGCCCATCAGCAGGCGCGCGAGCAGCCATGTTCCGGCCAGGCCGAGCACGCCGAAGCCGGCCGACAGCAGGTGGCGCAGATCCCACACGTTCATCGGCACGACACGTTCGAGCGCCGCGGCGATCAGGTCGAAGAGGCCGCCGTAGAGATAGAGGTTCTTGTACGCGAAGGCGCTGCGGTCGGCAAAACCCGAAGCATAGAAGTCGAGCAGCAGGCGCCCGTAGACGTGCTGCACCTCCTCGTCGTTGCTGATGCCGTGCTGGTCGAACGAGAACAGCACATAGGCGCCGAGGACGGCGAAGACGAGCAGCGCGAGGCGGAAGGCGAGTTGCGGCGACAGCAGGCCTGCGGGCGCGGTCGGCGCGCCCGGAAAGACGGCTGGAGCGCTCACTTCGCCGCCTCGTCGAAGCCGATACGCTCGGAGACCAGGTACAGCGGCCGCTGCTTGACCTCGGTGAAGATGCGTCCGACGTATTCGCCCAGCACGCCCAGGCTGATCAGCTGGATACCGGACAGGAACAGCACCGAGACGATGATCGACGCGTAGCCGGGAAGGTCGATGCCGAAGATCGCCGTGCGCACGACCAGCCAGCCGCCGTACAGCACGGACAGGCCGGAGATGCAGACACCGATCGTCGACCACACGCGCAGTGGCAGCGTGCTGAAGGCGGACAGGCCGTCGATCGCGTAGCGCAGCAGGCGCAGCAGGGACCAGGCGGAAGCCCCGGCGGCGCGCTCGGCAGGCTCGAAGTCGATCGTCTCCTGACGGAAGCCCACCCAGCTCGTGATGCCCTTCATGAAACGGGTGCGCTCGGGCAGGCTGTTGATCGCATCGACGACCGCACGGTCGAAGAGGCGGAAGTCGCCGCCCCCTTCCTCCAGCGCGACTTCCGACACGCGCTTGAAGAGTCGGTAGAAACCGCGCGAGAGCTGGCGCCGCAGCCACGGGTCGGTGTCGCGCGAGCGGCGCACGGCGGTGACCATCTTCGCGCCGTCGTGCCAGCGCGCAAGCATCTCGGGAATGAGTTCGGGCGGATGCTGCAGGTCGCCGTCCATCAGCACGACGATGTCGCCGCGCGCCGCGCGCAGGCCGGCCGCCATCGCGGCCTCCTTGCCGAAGTTGCGCGCGAAGCGGATCGCCCGGATCGCCGGGTCGATGGCCGCCAGCACTGCGACCTCGGCGAAGGTCGTGTCGCGACTGCCGTCGTCGACGAAGACGAACTCGTGGCCGGCCAGCGGCAGATCCGCGATCGCCGCCTTCAGGCGCTCATGCAGAGCTCCGAGCGAACCGCTTTCGTTGTACAGCGGGATCACGACCGACAGTAGCGGCGCGGAGACGGGGAATGGGGCGACGCGCACAGTGGCGCGGGGGGTGGGAGCTGACACGTTATTCCGGCGGGTGATGAATGGGCGAGGCGCCAAACCTCGCAGGATAAACGCAAACGGGCTCTGGCGCGTTGACGCGGGAGCCGCTATAAGGAGGGCCATGAACGAACAGCCCTCCGCCGACCGCCGACCGACCCGCCCGATCATCATCTGCGCCGACGACTACGGCATCGCGCCGGGCGTCAGCGAGGCGATCGCCGGGCTGATCGCGGCCGGGCGCCTGTCCGCGACGAGCTGCATGACCCCGCTGCCGGACTGGAGACGGCACGCGGGCCTGCTGCGCGAAACCGTCGCGGCACATCCGGCCGATGTCGGCCTGCACCTCACGCTGACGGATCACGTGCCGCTCACCGCTGCGGCCGGACTTGCACAGGCAGGACGACTGCCGTCGATGGGCCGGCTGCTGCCGCGCGCGCTCGCACGGGCGCCGCCGCGGCAGGCGATCCGCGACGAGCTGCGCGCCCAGCTCGACGCCTTCG
Source organism: Azoarcus sp. CIB (assembly GCF_001190925.1). Lineage (NCBI taxonomy): Bacteria > Pseudomonadati > Pseudomonadota > Betaproteobacteria > Rhodocyclales > Zoogloeaceae > Azoarcus > Azoarcus sp. CIB. The sequence continues at coordinate 685,066 of NZ_CP011072.1, read as the reverse complement.
AGAACGCCTGGAACGCCGCGCCGGATTACGTCGATGGCCACCAGCACGCGCACGTCCTGCCGGGCATCCGCGACGTGTTGATCGAGGAACTGCTGCTGCGCTACCCGTCCGGGTCCGTGTGGGTGCGCGACTGCCGGGAGTCCCTCGCCCGCTGCGTACGCCGTCGCACGGCGCTGCCGAAGGCGCTGCTGATCTCCTCGCTCGGCCTCGGCCTGCACCGGCTGCTGCGCCGCCACGGCCTGCCCGCCAACGACGGCTTCGCCGGCCTGCACGACTTTTCCGGGCGAGTTCCGTTCCGCACGCTGATGCAGTCCTTCCTTGCCGGCAGCGGTCCGCGGCCGCTCGTGCATGTGCACCCGGGCCGCGTCGATGACGAGCTGCGCGCCTGCGACGTGCTTACGACGCCGCGCGAGACGGAACTCGCCTACCTCACATCACCCGCATTCGCCGAAGACCTGGCCGCGGCGGGGCTTCACCCCGCGCGCTTCGCCGATTTCCGGCGCCAGGCGCAGGCGACCAGCCAGATCAGTCCGCCCGACACGAGCAGCGGGTCGATCAGGTAATCCCACAGGTTGGTCGATTCGAGCAGCCGCAACCGCCACATCGCGAGCGCGGCCGTGAGCGCCCCGGCGATCATCCAGCGCCCGGTCGTAGCAGCGGCCAGCGCGACCGCGCCGACCGCCAGCGGCATCACCACGCCGCCGTAACCCCACGCATAGGGGTCGATGGCGCCCAACCCCAGCGCGGGCGGATAGAACAGCAGCCCGGCGACGACGGCCAGCGTCGCGACGAGCACACGCTCGCCGCGGGGGACGACGCATTCGCACGCACAACGTGCGCACAGCAGGGCCGCGAGCGTCGCCGCGGTCGTCACCGAGGCGGCCCCGACCGCGCCACGCAGCACGGCCAGCAGGCTGGTGCCGCCGACGGGCAGCCACAGCAGGGCGGCGATCGCGAGCACCGCCGCCGCAGCGTACGCGGGTCGCCGGCGCAGTCCCGGCACGCACAGCGCGAACGCGCAGGCCCAGGCGAGGGAATCGAAGAGCGCAGGGATCACAGCCTTGCCTCCAGCCACGCGCGATTGAAGCGCAGGTGGCGGATGAACGAACGGTTCCACGTATACACGAGGTGGAAATCGCCGTCGGTACCGCGCACCAGATGGGGATAGTCGTACTGCCACGCGCAGGTCTCGCCGCGGCACAGATTGGCCTCCGCGTTGCGCATGACGGACGCCACAGCCGGTCCGGGCCCCAGCGATTCGATGTCCTTTGCGAGCAGGGGGCGCAGCACGTCCGGGCCGAAGCTGCGGCCGAGGAAGTCCTCGCGGTCCTCGAACCGGTGGATCGCGCGCCAGTGCCGGCCGTCGTCCTCGCTCACGAGCAGCGACAGGCGCAGGCGCTCGTCCTCGGTGTCGTTGGCGACCGCGATCAGGCGGCCGTCTTCCAGCGCGAACGCGGCCAGCGCCGAATTGGGGTTCGCGAGATCACTCGCTTCGACGGCTGACCACGTGCGCCCGCCGTCGCGCGTCTCGCTGCGCCACGCACGCGGCGGTTTAGTCTCGCCCGCGAAGCGCTGCATCACCACCGCATGCTGCGCATCCTTGACCAGGATCACCGGCTGCAGCGAGCGATCGCCGTGGTCCAGGCGCTGCTTGCGGCGCACGCTGCCCTCGGGCGTGAGCACGAGCAGCTCGCCGAACTTGCCGGCCAGCTCGTGATACACGGGCAGGCCGATGTCGCCGTTGTCGAAGAACACCGGGGCCCCCTTCGCGAGGGTGCTCAGGTTGAAGAAGGGCGAGGCGACGAAGCGCGTGGCGGACGTCCAGCTGCGCCCCATGTCGGCCGAGCGGATCAGGTTGAGATGGCTGGTCGCCCAGCCGCCCAGGGTCACGCTCACATACACCACCCACAGCTCGCCCGACGGCACCATGAAGGCGACCGGATTGCCCATCTTGCGCACGAGGCGGCCGAGGTCGCGCGAGGTCTGCGCGGGCGTCGCAATCGTGAGCTGCTCGCCCCAGCGTCCGGCAGCGGGATCGAAGAAGGCGCCATAGACCTTCACGTCGGTCGCGCCCTCGCGCGAGCCGCCGAACCAGGTCGAGAACAGGCGCCCGTCGGGCAGCGCGGCGATCGACGCGGCATGCACGCGCGCAGGTTCGGCCGCATTGACGACGAAGCTGGCCAGCGTCGGCTCGCCTCCCTTGCCGACCGACTCTGCTGAAGCCGGTGCGACGAATCCCGCCGCCGGTGCCGCATGGAAACCCGGCCAGGCGGCCCACACGCTTACGCCGGCGATCGCCGCGAGCGCGAACACGCGCAGCCCGCCCGATACGTTCCGATTCATTGCCGATCTTCCCCCGAAACACGCAGCACGTAGTGGCGCGACAAGGTTTCCTCGCGCCGATGCGGATCGAGGAAGCGGATGTTGAGCCGCGTAACGCGGAACTCCGGACTCGCCGCGAGCTCCTCGACCCTCAGCCCCGCGCCCTCGATCGTCTTGCGCCCCGCATCGGCCGCGTACACCAGCACCGGGCCCTGCGCCGCCTTCAGCTCGTTGAGCGTCACCGGCGGCGTGAGTTGTCCGGTGTAGAAATCGAAGCTGTTCGCGCGCGCGCCGAAATGCCGCACCCCGCCGACGTCAATGCCACGGGCTTGCAAGGCAAGGGCGAGATTGTTGCCCGCCTGGTAGCGCAACAGCTGCGGATAGAAATTGAAGTTCTGCAGGAAATTGAACACCGCGGCGACCACCACCGAGGCGAACACCAGCCGCGCCATGCCGTGCGCCGGTCGCGCCAGCATGATGCCCGCAAGCGCCAGCGCCACGACGCCGGCCGCAACGGCGACACCGTCGAGCGGGAAGGCCCAGGCGTTGAACGCGAGCGCCAGAACGCCCATCAGGGCCCACACCAGCCACTGCGCCACTTTCGCGCCGCGCGGCGCCGGCGCCCGCATGCGCGGCACGAGCCAGGACGCGAGCAGCACCGAGAAGAGCGGCAGCAGGATGTTCAGATAGTGCGGCAGCTTGAACCCGGAGGTCGAGATGATCCCGAACATCACTGCGATCGTACCCAGCGTCAGCAGCTCCTGCCCGGGGCACCGGCCGCAAGCGCGCCGCGACCAGTTCGCGCCCGCGCGCCCACACCGCCGCGGCGCCGAGCAGGCACCACGGCAGGGAAGGCCCACACGAAGGTGTGGAAGAAGAACAGCGGATCGCTCCCTCCCGCCGTGCCGAAGCGACCGCCCGACAGGCGCTCGAAGTTCTGCGACCACAGGATGAACTTCACGCCGCCGATGCCGAACTGGCGGTGGTAGGCCCACAGTACCGGAGTCGCGAGCGCCAACGTCAGCAGCGCGAGCACCAGCCAGCGCGGATCGAAGAGCCCGCGCCAGTCGCGGCGATACAGCAGATGCACGAAGATCGCGATCGCCGGCATCGCTACGCCGATCATCCCCTTGGTCGCGAAGCCCAGCGCGAGCCCGAGCGCGGCGAGCACGAGATTGCGCCAGCGGCGGTAGGTGGCGAACTCCGCGAGCTGCCAGATCGACAACGCGATCGCCGCGGTGAGCACCGCGTCCATGCGCACATCGTTGTTCGCGAGGATGAAGGCGAGCGAACTCGCGAGGACCAGCGCCGCGACCCGCCCGACCTCGCGCGAATACAGCACCCGCCCGAGCCCGTAGGTCGCGTAGACGCCCAGCACGCTGAACAGCAGCGACGGCAGCTTGAACGCGAACGTCGTGACGCCCAGCAGCTTGTACGCACCGGCTGCGAGCCAGAACAGCAGGTGCGGCTTGTCCAGATAGGGTTCGCCCTGGGTCACGAGCGACGCATAGTCGCCGGTGAGATGCATGTGCAGCGCGATCGTCGCGTGGTGCGCCGAATCGTTGTTCATCAGCGGCACGCAGAGACCGCCCAGATACACCACGCCCAGCAGCAGATAGAAGCCGTACAGGTTTCGGGAATCGGGCGTCACGATGGGGCGGGCAAACGGCCTTGGCAGGGAGCGTGGTCGGATACCGCAGGCGGTTCGGGCGCAGCCGGAGTCCCGCGGCGGCGGCAGGTTGCCGCGGCGCGCAATGTTATCATGCGCGGCTTGCGCCCCTGCGAGCACGCTGTTCCGCGCCCGCGACGCCCCCCGCCCCATGCCCCCAGCACCCTCACCGTACATCGGCCGCTTCGCGCCCTCCCCGACCGGGCCGCTGCATTTCGGCTCGCTTGTCGCCGCGATCGGCAGCTATCTGGAGGCGCGCAGCCGCGGGGGCCGCTGGCTGCTGCGCATCGAGGACGTCGACGCCCCGCGCACGATCCCCGGCGCCGCCGACGCCATCATCGCGACGCTGGCGCGCTTCGGCTTCGAGTGGGATGGCGACATCGTCTGGCAGAGCCGGCGACTGGACGCCTACCGCGCCGCCTTTGAACAACTCAGGACCGCAGGCCACGTCTTCCCCTGCGCCTGCACGCGCCGCGAGATGGCCGACTCCGCGCTCGCGCGCGACGGCTCGCGCATCTACCCCGGCACCTGCCGCAACGGCCTGCCGCCCGGCCGCAGCGCCCATGCGTGGCGCGTGCGCGCGCACGGGACGGTGGCGTTCGACGACCGCATCCAGGGCCGGCAGGAAGAGGATCTCGCGCGCGAGGTCGGCGACTTCGTCGTGCTGCGCGGCGACGGGCAGTTCGCCTACCAACTCGCGGTCGTCGTCGACGACGCGGCCGCGGGCGTCACCGACGTCGTGCGCGGCGCCGACCTCCTCGGCTCCACCGGCCGCCAGATCCACCTGCAGCACCTGCTGGGCGTACCGACACCCGGCTATGCGCACCTGCCGGTGGTCGTCAACGCGGCGGGCGAGAAGCTCTCCAAGCAGACGCTCGCCGCACCGATCGACGCCCTGCCGCCGGCCGCTGCGCTGGCGACCGGACTGGAGTTCCTCGGCCACACGCCGCCTGCCGAACTCGCGCGCGGGCCGCTGTCCGGGCTGTGGGACTGGGCCAGCGCAAACTGGACGCTCGATCGCGTGCCGCGACGGCCTCAGGCGCAGGCACCGGCCGGGCTCGCCGCCACGGCGTCCTGACGCCGCCCTACCAGGGGATCGCCTGGCAATCGCGGAAGAAGCCGCCAGTCGGCCCGTCCTCGGGCAGCGTCGCCGCCCACACCACGCATTCGACGCCCTCCTCGGGCAGGCGCGGCGCCTCCGGCCCGCCGAGATCCGTGCGGCACCAGCCGGGGCACACCGAATTGACCTTGATCGGGGTTCCCGCCAGTTCCGCCGCAAGGATGCGCGTCAGCGCGTTGAGCGCGGTCTTCGACATGCGGTAGGCGGGCGTGCCCGCATCCATGTCCGCCAGCTGCCCCATGCTCGACGCGAGATTGACGACCCGCCCCGCGCGACTCGTGCGCATCAGCGGCACCAGCGCCTGCGTGAGGCGCAGCGTCCCGATCAGGTTCGTCTCCAGCGTCTCGCGCACCTGATCGAGCGGCAGCTCGAGGATGCTGGTCGAATGGCGATCGATCAGGATGCCGGCGTTGTTGATGAGCACGTCGACGCGCCCGAAGTGCCCCGCGATCCAGTCGCGCAGCGCATTCACCGAGGCGTCGTCGGTGATGTCGAGCTGCTGCGTCTCGACGACGTGGCCGCTGATGGCGAGCTTGGAGCGCAACGGTTCGAGGTCGTCCGGATTGCGCGCGGTGGCGACAACCCGATAGCCGTCCATCGTTGCGAGGCGGTGCGCCGCCGCGCGCCCGAGCCCGCGGCTCGCCCCGCTGACGACCGAGATGATGCGGTCTTCCATGATGGGCCTCCCCGCCGCGCGCCGAATCGCAGCGCACGGGCGCGGGTTTCAGGAACGCAGGCGCGCGCTGAGCTGATCGACGATCTCGGCCCAGTCCGCGTCTTCCTTCAGCTCCTCGCTGAGGAAAGCCGCCTGCTGCGGCGACCAGAACGGCGCCTTGGCGAGCTCCACGCCGCACGGCAGGGGCGCGTGCGCGGCGATGAAGCGCTCGATCGCGGATTCGTCGGACGGCAGCCCGAGCTGGGCAAACAGGTTGTTCATCGTGTGGAGCGGCGGTTCCATGGGACACCTCCTGGGGATGGGCGGCACCTGCGCGACGCGTATCACGCGGCGCCGAACAACCCTTCGACTTTGCCGTCCCGGTCGAGTTCAGCCCGGCACGGCCTCAGCTGTGCCGGCCGTAGCCGGCCACACCGATCGCCAGACGCACCACCTGATAGGCCGCCCAGGTCGCCGCCCGGCGCAGCCGCGACAAGCGCCCCCAGTCCCCGCTGCGCAGCTCGCGTGCGCCGTTCGCGCGCGCCCGCTCGAGGCTACTGCGCAGGTCTGCGGCAAAGCCCGCATCGTCGACCACGACATTCGCCTCGCGCGCGAGCAGCAGGCTGAACGGATCGATGTTGCTCGACCCGATCGTCGCCCACTGACCGTCAACCACGGCGACCTTTGCGTGCAGGACGCTCTGCCGGTACTCGAACAGGCGGATGCCGCGGGCGAGAAAGAAGGGGTACAACGCACGCGTTGCGTACTGCAGCATCGGGTGATCCGACACCCCCTGCAGCAGCAGCACCACCTCCACGCCGCGCTCGGCGGCATCGACCAGCGCTTGGCGAAAGCGCCGTCCGGGGAAGAAATACGCGCAGGCGATCACCACCTCGCGCCGGGCCGCATCGATCGCATCGAGATAGGCCTCCTCGATGTCGCGACGATGACGCAGGTTGTCCCGGATCAGGAAGCACGCGCGCACGTTGCCCGCCGGGTCGATGCACGCCGGCGCGACGAGCGGCTGCGGTTGCCGCTGGCGCAGCCCGGCCCACGCGACCAGCCGCCACACGTGATGCACCGAATGCAGGATAGGCTCGACCAGCGGCCCCTCGACGCGCACCGCATAGTCGTAGCGCGGATGCGGGGGACCGTCGCGCGTCAGGTCGTCGACGATGTTGATGCCGCCGACGAAGGCCACGCGCCCGTCGACGACCGCGAGCTTGCGATGCAGGCGGCGCAGGCGGTGGCGGCGCATCGCGAAGACGCGCAGCTCGCGGCGGTAGACCTGCACGCCGACGCCGCTGGCGACGAGGCCCTGCATCACCGAACGCACGAAGGCACGGCCGCCGAAGCCGTCCACCAGCACGCGCACCGCGACACCGCGCGCGGCCGCGCGCGCCAAGGCCGCCGCGACCTGGGTTCCGACCCCGTCGTTCTCGAAGATATAAGTCTCGAGGAAAATCTCGCGCTCGGCGCCCTCGATCGCCTGCAGCAAGGCCGGAAAATAGTCGGCGCCGTTCTCCAGCAGGGTGATCGCATTGCCGCCGAGGAAGGTGCTCACCCGGCGGACTCCAGTTCCGCGGTCAGGGCAGCGTGATCGGAAATCCGCGACCAGGGCGGACCGGAATGTACGTCGGCCTGCCTGACGGAAAAGCCCCGCACGTAGATGCGATCCAGGCGGAACACCGGCAACCTGCTCGGGAAGCTGCGCGGCGGACGGCTGCGCCCCGAATCGAACGCATCCCGGACGCGCAGGCGCTCGACCAGCAGATCCTGCGCGCGGTTGCGCCAGTCGTTGAAGTCGCCCGCGATGATCAGCGGCGCACCGTCCGGCGCCAGGCGCTCCATGCGATCGGCCAGCGCCTCCATCTGCCTGCGCCGGCTGCCCGCGAAGAGCCCCAGGTGCGCGCACACGCAATGCACCGGCAGCTCGACCCCGGGCACCTGCACCTCGCAATGCAGCAGCCCGCGGCGCTCGAAACGGTGGTCGGAGACGTCCAGGTTGTTCGTCGAGACGATCGGAAAACGGCTCAGGATCGCGTTGCCGTGGTGGCCGTGGTCATACACCGCGTTGCCGCCGTAGGCGGTCTGGTGCCACACCTCCTCGGCGAGGAACTCATGCTGCGGCGGTTCGGGCCAGTTCGGATGGCGGCTCGCATGCCCCAGGTGCAGCCCCTGCACCTCCTGCAGGAACACGAGGTCGACGTCGAGGCTGCGCAGGCGGTCGCGCAGTTCATGGATCACCACGCGGCGATTGAACTGCGAGAACCCCTTGTGGATGTTGTAGGTGCAGACGCGCAGTTTCATGGTCTGGCCTCCGCACCCCTGGTCAGGACACCGCCAGCATCCGGTCCAGCGCCACCTTCGCGAGTTCGGCCTCGTGCGGCGGCACCTGGATGTGATTGACGATCTTGCCGTCGGCAAGGTTCTCCAGCGTCCACGCCAGATGCTGCGGGTCGATACGCTGCATCGTCGAGCACATGCACACCGTCGGCGCCATGAATTGCACGATCTTGCCTTCCGGCTTCACTTCCTCGGCCAGGCGATTGACCAGGTTCAGCTCGGTGCCGACCAGCCAGCGCGTGTTCGGCGCCGCGTTCTTGATCACGTTGATGATGTACTCGGTCGAACCGACATAGTCGGAATTCACGCACACGTCCAGGCTGCTTTCCGGGTGCGAGATCACGAGGCCTTCCGGATGCTGCATGCGCCAGCGGCGGATATGGTTTTCCTGGAACATCTGGTGCACCGAGCAGTGCCCCTTCCACAGCAGGATCTTCGCGTTGCGGATCTGCTCCGGTGTGAGGCCGCCGTATTCGAGGTCCGGATCCCATACCACCATCTGCTCGAGCGGAATGCCCTTCTTGTAGCCCGTCCAGCGCCCCAGGTGCTGATCGGGGAAGAACAGCACCTTCTCGCGCTGCGCGAAGGCCCAGTCGAGGATCACCGGCGCGTTCGTCGACGTGCACACGATGCCGCCGTGCTCGCCGCAGAAGGCCTTCAGGTCAGCCGCCGAGTTGATGTAGGTCACCGGCGTGATCAGCGCGTCGGGCGTACCGAGCACCTCGCGCAGCTCTCGCCAGCAGCGCTCGACCTTCGCGAGGTTCGCCATGTCCGCCATCGAACAGCCCGCCGCGAGATCGGGCAGGATCGCCTTCTGGTGCGGCTGCGACATGATGTCCGCCACTTCGGCCATGAAATGCACGCCGCAGAAGACGATGAACTCCGCGTCGGTCTGCGACGCGAGCCGCGACAGCTTGAGCGAATCGCCGGTCAGGTCGGCGTGCTGGTACACATCGGCGCGCTGGTAGTGATGGCACAGCAGCACGGCCCGCTCGCCGAGGCGCGCGCGCGCGGCGCGGATGCGCTCCTGGGCCTCGTCGTCGCGCAAGGCATTGAAGCGGTCGAAACTGATGGTGGCGGTCTGCATCGTCTTCGGTAATTCGTCGCAATAATCGTCAATCAAACCGGCTGCGCGCCGGCGTGTCAAATCGGCGCACGTACGCGCTCAGCCCTGGTGCCAGGGCAGTCCGGCATGGCGCCAGCCGCCGATGCGGCTGCGCTGACCGTTCGCGTCGCGGTCGCCCTCGAACCCCTCGAGCACGTTGTAGCAGCTCTGGTACCCCGCCTCCGTGGCGGCCCGTGCCGCCTTGTCGGAGCGCGCACCCGAACGGCACATGAACATCACCAGCGCCTCGGCATCGACTTCGCGCCCGAACTGCGCGAGAAAGTGCGAATTCGCGACGTTGCCGGGATAACCCATCCACTCGATCTCGACGGCGCCGGGCACGCGGCCGACCCAGTCCCATTCGGCGCGCGTGCGCACGTCGACAAGCTTCGCACCGGGCGCGAGCTGCCACACCTCGTAGGCCTCGGCCGGCGTGAGCGCGCCCGCATACGGGAGCTTCATCTCCTGCGCTCGCTGCTGGGCGAGGCGGAGCAGGTCGGTCAACTTTCCCATTGCATCCATCCGGCTAGAATTGCTCGATCGGAACTTGAGTATACCCATACCGCTAGCGCCATGGACCACTCGACATCAGGCAAGTCGCGCCGAAGCGGCGCCGACGAGGCACGCAGCCGCGGCATACAGCGCGTCGCGCTCGTGGCGATCGCCACGAACACCGTGCTCTCCATCGGCCAGATCGCGGTCGGACTGTTCGCACACGCGTTCAGCCTCGTCGCCGATTCCGCGCACACGCTCTCCGATCTATTCACCGACTTGCTCGTACTGATGGCCGGACGACGCGGCGCCGAGCCGGCCGACCGCGACCACCCGTACGGCCACGGCCGCATCGAGACCGCCGCCTCGCTGCTGCTGGGGCTCGTGCTCGCCGGCGTCGGCACGGGCTTCCTGTGGAGCTCGGGCCTGCGCCTGCAGCACATGGACGCAGCTCCGCCGCTGCACCCCGTGGCTCTCGGCATGGCCCTGGTGACGCTCGGCGCGAAGGAAGTCCTGTTCCGCTACACCCTCGCCGCAAGCCGGCGCCTGAAAGCCCCCGTGCTGGAAGCCAATGCCTGGCACGCACGCTCGGACGCCGCATCCTCGCTGGTCGTCGCCGTCGGCATCGGCGGCAGCCTGGCCGGCTACCCCTTTCTCGAGCCGCTCGCAGCCGCTCTCGTCGGCTTCCTGATCCTTCACATGGGCCTGCGACTCGCCTGGAAGGCTGTGCGCGAACTCATCGACACCGGCCTGTCCGAGCAGGAAGTCGCGCGCATCCGCGACACCATCCGGGCGACGCCGGGCGTCATCGGCCTGCACGACCTGCGCACCCGCCGCATGGCCGATCGCGTGCTGTGCGACGCCCACATTCAGGTCGACCCGCGCATCACCGTGTCCGAAGGGCACCAGATTTCCGACACGGTGTACTTACGCGTGCGCACCGCTCACCCCGACGTGCGCGAGGTATTGGTGCATGTCGACGCCGAAAACGATGCGCTACTGCAGAGCGCCGGACTCACGCCCCTGCCCGAACGCACCGAAATCGTGCGTACCCTCGAAGCCCTGATCGACCGGCCGCTCGCGACGCCGCCGCGCGTGCTGATCCACTACCTCGGCGACCGCATCGAGGCCGAGGTGATCCTCGGCGCAGCTGACCTCGACGAAATCCCCCGCGACGAGCTGCGCCTGCGCATCGACGCCCTGCTCGCGGAGCGCCCTCACTACCGGGCCATCACCATCCTGGGCCGGATCGCACCTTGATGGTGCATGCACAGCACGGCACGCACATTTTCGGTGCACGCGCAGACCTTCTCACCGCTTCGCCCGAACCCGCAGTGCTTTCCGTCCCTTATTCCGCCGCTTCCGCCACAGCCCCGCGCACCTCGTTCACGCGCGTCCGCGATACGCGCACTCGCCCTTGTGGCACAATGCCCGGCGAAGCCGAACTTACGCATGGCACAGATACTGCTTACTTCCGCTCCATCGGAAGTTTTCCGTTACCAACAACCGCTTTCGCCTCTTCTCATCAGGAGTGAATATGAACGCTCAAGACGTCATGAAGATGATCCAGGAAAACGAAGTCCGCTTCGTCGACCTGCGCTTTACCGATACGCGTGGCAAGGAACACCACGTCGGCCTGCCCGTTTCGGCGTTCGAGGAAGATCACTTCGAGCACGGCCACCCCTTCGACGGCTCCTCGCTGGCCGGCTGGAAGGGCATCCAGGCCTCCGACATGATCCTGCTGCCGGAAGCCCGCACCGCCTTCATCGACCCGTTCTTCGACGAGACCACCCTCGTCCTGACCTGCGACGTCATCGAACCGTCCGACGGCAAGGGCTATGACCGCGACCCGCGCTCGATCGCCAAGCGCGCCGAGGCCTATCTGAAGAGCACCGGCCTGGGCGACACCGCCTTCTTCGGTCCGGAACCCGAATTCTTCATCTTCGACTCCGTCGAGTGGTCCGTCGACATGTCGGGCGTGTACAGCAAGATCATCTCGGAAGAAGCCGCGTGGTCGACCGCCGACAAGTTCGAAGGCGGCAACACCGGCCACCGTCCGCGCGTCAAGGGCGGCTACTTCCCGGTTCCCCCGGTCGACAGCCTTAACGACGTGCGCGCCGCCATGGTGCTCGCGCTCGAAGCCGCCGGAGTACCGGTGGAAGTGCATCACCACGAGGTCGCGAACGCCGGCCAGTGCGAGATCGGCACCAAGTTCAGCACGCTGACCCAGCGCGCCGACTGGACCCAGATCCTCAAGTACATCGTGCACAACGTCGCACACCAGTACGGCAAGACCGCGACCTTCATGCCGAAGCCGATCGTCGGCGACAACGGCTCGGGCATGCACGTCCACCAGTCGATCTGGAAAGACGGCCAGAACCTGTTCGCGGGCAACGGCTACGCCGGCCTGTCCGACATCGCGCTGTACTACATCGGCGGCATCATCAAGCACGCCCGCGCGCTGAACGCGATCACCAACCCGGGCACCAACTCGTACAAGCGCCTCGTGCCGCACTACGAAGCCCCGACCAAGCTCGCCTACTCGGCCCGCAACCGTTCGGCCTCGATCCGCATCCCGTACGTCGCCAACCCGAAGGGCCGCCGCATCGAAGCGCGCTTCCCGGATCCCCTGGCCAACCCGTACCTGTGCTTCGCCGCCCTGATGATGGCCGGCCTGGACGGCATCCAGAACAAGATCCATCCTGGCGATCCGGCCGACAAGAACCTGTACGACCTGCCGCCGGAAGAAGACGCGCTGATCCCGACCGTGTGCACCAGCCTCGAACAGGCGCTCGAGTACCTCGACAAGGATCGCGAGTTCCTGACCCGTGGCGGCGTGTTCTCGAACGACTTCATCGACGCCTACATCGCGCTGAAGATGGAAGAAGTCGACCGCATGCGCATCACCACCCACCCGGTGGAATTCGACATGTACTACAGCCTGTAATCTCCGGATTACGCTGAGGTCGAAGGGGGACGGGCATTGCCCGTCCCTTTTTTATGGGGTCTAATGCCCCACGTATGCATTGCGGGAGGCCCGTCTCGGCACCGGATGCATCCCTGACTCTCCGACCGACGGACATGCGAACTCTTCCGGTACTGCTCCTTCTGCTCGCGTCCCCCCTGGCCCAGTCCCAGGTCTTCAAGTGCGTGGACGCAAACGGCGCCGTCACCTACACCAACGACCGCAACCAGGGCCGCGGCTGCAAGCAGCTCAGCGAGGACCAGGCCGTCTCCTCGGTTCCCGCCCCGTCCAAGCGCGCGCCCTCGGCATCCCAACCGACCCCATCGAATTTCCCGCGCGTTGCCCCTGACGCACAGCGCGCCCGCGACGACACCCGCCGGCAAGTGCTGGAAAAGGAACTCGCCACCGAGGAAGCCGCCCTCGCCGATGCCGAAAAGGCCGTCGCCGAGCAGGAAGGGCGCTACCAGGGCGCCGAGCGCCGGCTGCCCGTCGTCCAGAGCCGGCTGCAACCGCTGCGCGACACGGTCGAACTGCACCAGCGCAATATCGAGGCCCTCAGGAAGGAACTCGGCAACCTGAAGTAGGGGCAACTGCAAGCTGGCGTGTTTTTTGCGAGACCAAAAGGGATTCCGAGAACACACCCATGCCGAACACGCCCAAACCCCCCGCTCTTGCGGGCCCCTTCGCCGGGCTCGATCTACTCTCGTCGGCCGTTGTCGTCGTCGACGACCATCTGCTGATCCGCTACCTCAACGCCGGCGCCGAAAACCTCTTCGCCGTCAGCCACCGGCGCCTGATCGGCGCCCCGCTGTCGCAGCTCCTCGGCGAACCCGCCGGCCTGGCCGCCGCGCTCGACAACGCGCTGCGCAAGAACTGGAGCTACACGGGCCAGGATCTCAAGATCGCCCGCCCCAACGCCGAGCCGCTGCACGTCGACTGCACCGTGAGCCCGGCCGAGGCAGCGGGTTTGCGCCTGCTCCTCGAGTTCCGCCCGATCGACGCGCAATTGCGCGTCGCACGCGAGGAACAGCTGCTGCAGCAGCAGCAGGCCAACCGCGAACTGATCCGCAACCTCGCCCACGAGATCAAGAACCCGCTCGGCGGCATCCGTGGTTCCGCGCAGCTGCTGGAACGGGAACTCGCCGACCCGCAGCTGCGCGAATATACCGAGGTCATCATCGCCGAGGCCGACCGCCTGCAGGACCTGATGAACCGGCTGCTGACCTCGCACTGCATGATGCGGCCGGACCAGCTCAACATCCACGACGTGCTGGAGCGCGTGCGCCGCCTGATCCTCGCCGAGTACCCCGAGATCACGATCCGCCGCGACTACGACACGAGCCTGCCCGAACTCACCGCCGACCGCGAACAGCTCATCCAGGCCATTCTCAACATCGCGCGCAACGCCGCGCAGGCGATGGAGGGCCGTGGCGAGATCCGCCTGCGCACGCGCGTCGCCCGCCAGGTGACGCTCGCAAAGCGCCGCTTCAAGCTGGCATTGGAATTGCAAGTAATCGACAACGGCCCCGGCATTCCGGATGAGATCCGCGACAAGATCTTCTATCCGCTGGTCTCGGGGCGCGAAGGGGGGAGCGGCCTCGGTCTCTCGCTGGCACAGAGCTTCGTCGAGCAGCATCAAGGCATGATCGAAGTCGAAAGCCGCAAGGGCCGCACCTGCTTCACCATCCTGTTGCCGATCATCGACCGTGCCTGACGCCCCAAGGAGCGGCACGATCGCACCAAAAAGGTGCATTAAATAATGAACACCGTCTGGATCGTTGATGATGACCGCTCCATCCGCTGGGTGCTCGAGAAGGCACTCGGCCGCGAGGACATCCCGCATCGCAGCTTCTCGTCCGCCAACGAGGCTCTCTCCGCGCTCGAGATCGAACCGACCCCGCCCAAGGTACTGATTTCGGACATTCGCATGCCGGGCGAGTCCGGCCTCAGCCTGCTCAAGCGGGTGAAGACGCTGCACCCGCAACTCCCGGTCATCATCATGACCGCATACTCGGATCTGGAGAGCGCGGTGTCGGCCTTCCAGGGTGGCGCCTTCGAATACCTGCCCAAGCCGTTCGACGTTGATCAGGCCGTTGCACTGGTTCAGCGCGCGATCGCGCAAAGCTCGCACCAGAAAGGTGCATCGGAGAGCACCGCGCTCGCCCCCGAGATCCTCGGCCAGGCGCCGGCGATGCAGGAAGTCTTCCGCGCGATTGGCCGCCTCGCGCAGTCGCACGCCACCGTGCTGATCAACGGCGAATCGGGCACCGGCAAGGAACTCGTCGCGCGCGCGCTGCACCGCCACAGCCCGCGGGCCGACGCCCCCTTCATCGCAATCAACACCGCGGCGATTCCGCGCGACCTGCTGGAATCCGAGCTGTTCGGCCACGAGCGCGGTGCCTTCACCGGCGCAGCCGCCCAGCGGCGCGGACGCTTCGAGCAAGCCGACGGCGGCACGCTTTTCCTCGACGAGATCGGCGACATGCCCGCCGAACTGCAGACGCGCCTGCTGCGCGTGCTCTCCGACAACCACTTCTACCGCGTCGGCGGCCAACAGCCGATCCGCACCAACGTCCGCGTCATTGCAGCGACCCACCAGAACCTCGAAGACCGTGTCCGCCAGGGCCTGTTTCGCGAAGACCTGTTCCACCGCCTCAACGTCATCCGCCTGCGCCTGCCGCCGATGCGCGAGCGCCGCGAGGACATCCCGCTGCTCGTCGGGCACTTCCTGCAGAAGAGCGCTCAGGACCTCGGCGTGGCGCCCAAGCGCGTGTCCGACGCGGCAATCAAGTACTTGCAGGCCCTGCCCTTCCCCGGCAACGTGCGGCAACTCGAGAACCTGTGCCACTGGCTCAACGTGATGGCGCCCGGTCAGGTCGTCGAGATCGCCGACCTGCCGCCCGACATGAAGGCACAGCCCGACCGCGAGGCGCCGATCAGCTGGGCGGACGGGCTCGCGCTCGAAGCCGACCGCCTGATCGCAACCTCACCGGGCGAAGTGTTCGAGCGCCTCACGCGCGACTTCGAACGCACGCTGATCCGCCGCGCCCTCGGCGCCACCGGTGGCCGCCGCATCGAAGCCGCGCAGCTGCTGGGAATCGGACGCAACACCATCACGCGCAAGATCCAGGAACTCGGCATGGACGACGAACGCCCCGCGCCGCCACCGGCCTGACGCCACAGCCACCCTGGTCCGGCCGCAGGAACCCCCCGCGCCGCCGGGATGCAGCGCACCGCACTCGTGCATGCGCATGCAATGACGGATAATGCAGGTTTTCACGTATCGCACGGGAAGACCGGCTTGAGTGCACCCACCTCCGACGCGCCGCTGAACGCCGCAGCCATCCTCCAGCAACTCGGCGATCTCGCCGGCACCTTCGACGTGCAGGTGCTCGACGAGTGCGCCTCCACCAACAGCGTGCTCATGGACGCGACGCCGGCGGACGACGGACGCGTCCACGTCGTCGTCGCCGAACGGCAGACCGCCGGACGCGGCCGGCGCGGCCGCCAGTGGCAGTCGTGGCCCGGCGGCAGCCTGACCTTCTCGACCCTTTGGCGTTTCGTGCCCGGCGCCCCGGTACCGGCCGGACTGTCGCTCGTCGCCGGTCTCGCCGTCGTCCGTGCGCTGGAAATACTCGGCGTACAGGGCCTGCAGCTCAAGTGGCCCAACGACGTGCTCGTGAATGGCCACAAGCTCGCCGGCATCCTCGTCGAACTGCTGCCCGGCCGCGGCCGCACCCCGGCGGCCGTCGTCGGCATCGGCATCAACCTGCACCTGCCCGCGGGAACACGAATCCCCGACCAGCCCGCCGTCACCGACCTGGGCGAGCACCTCGCCACGCGGCCCGACCGCAACCGCCTCCTCGCGGCGGTGCTCACCGAGCTGTATGCCCTGTTCGACACCTACGCCGCCGCCGGTTTCCCCGCGCTGCGCAGCGCCTGGCAGCAGCGCAACGCCTTCGCCGACCTGCCCGTACGCATCACCGGCGACGGAAACGAGATCACCGGCATCTGCGTCGGTGTCGACGACGACGGCGCCCTGCTCCTGCGTACCGACGAGGGCCTGACCCGCATCCTCACCGGCGAGGTCTCGCTGAGGGCCGCGCAGTGATCCTGCTGATCGACGCCGGCAACACACGCGTCAAATGGGGCCTTTTCGGCGACGGCGTGTGGCAGGGCGAGGGCGCGCTCGAACATGCGCGCGTCGACGAGCTCGGCGCCATCGCGCAAGGCTGCGCCGGCATAACCAGGGTCTTCGGCTCCAACGTCGCCGGCTCCGATGTCGCCGACGCGATCGCACATGCCCTGCACGGCCACGCCCCCGCCCCGGAATGGCTGCGCTCGTCAGCCGCGTGCTGCGGAGTACGCAACGCCTATGACCAGCCCGGCCAGCTCGGCACCGACCGCTGGGCGGCCCTGATCGGCGCGCGCGCCCTGCACCCTGCCGCCTGCCTCGTCGTCAGTGCCGGCACGGCGACCACGATCGACATCCTGGCCGCAGACGGCCTCTTCCGCGGCGGAGTGATCCTCCCCGGCGAACACCTGATGCGCCGCTCGCTCGCCCGCGACACCGCCCAGCTGCCGTTCGCCGACGGCCGCTTCGTCGATGCCCCGCGCAACACCGCCGACGCCATCGCATCCGGCTGCGTCAACGCGCAGGCCGGCGCCGTCGAGCGCATGTTCCGGCACATTGCGCACGAAACCGGCGCCCTGTGCCTGCTGAGCGGCGGCGGCGCCGACATGCTCGCCAACGCGCTGGACATCCCGTTCCGACACGTCGACAACCTGGTCCTCAAGGGCCTAGCAGTCGCCGCCACACAGCCCGACACGCCGTAGGGAGGCGCGTCGCACCACCGCCAAACGACAAAGAGGGAGAAGACCAGATGACCGAACCGACCCGCATCCTGCTCGACGAGAACGAGATCCCGACGCACTGGTACAACGTCGTCGCCGACATGCCCAACCCGCCGTCCCCCTCGCTCGGGCCCGACGGCAAGCCGGTGAGCCCCGAGCAGATGCTGGCGATCTTCCCCGGCCAGATCCTCGAACAGGAGATGAGCGCCGAGCGCTGGATCGCGATCCCAGACGAAGTGCGCGAGATCTACAAGATCTGGCGCCCCAGCCCGCTGATGCGTGCCGTGCGCCTCGAACGTGCGCTCGGCACCCCGGCGAAGATCTTCTTCAAGCACGAAGGCGTCTCCCCCGCCGGCTCGCACAAGCCCAACTCCGCCGTACCGCAGGCCTTCTACAACAAGCAGGCCGGCATCAAGCGCCTCGCCACCGAGACCGGCGCAGGCCAGTGGGGCTCATCAATCGCCTTCGCCGGCCAGATGTTCGGCCTCGACGTGCGCGTCTACATGGTCAAGGTCAGCTACCACCAGAAGCCCTACCGCCGCCTGATGATGCAGACCTGGGGCGCCGAAGTGTTCGCGAGCCCGTCCGAGATGACCCAGACCGGCCGCGACGCACTCGCCAAGGATGCGGACAACCCCGGTTCGCTCGGCCTCGCCATCTCCGAAGCCGTCGAAGAGGCCGCCGGCCGCGCCGACACCAACTACACCCTCGGCTCGGTACTCAACCACGTGCTGTTGCACCAGACCATCATCGGCCTGGAGGCGAAGAAGCAGTTCGACAAGATCGGCCTCTACCCCGACGTCGTCCTCGGCCCCTGCGGCGGCGGCTCGAGCTTCGGGGGCATCGCCTTCCCCTTCCTCGCCGACAAGGCCTCGGGCGACAAGCGCGCCGAGAAGCTCCGCTGCGTCGCTGTCGAGCCGACCTCCTGCCCGACGCTGACGAAGGGCCAGTACGCCTACGACTTCGGCGACGCCTCCGGCTTCACGCCGCTGATGAAGATGTACACGCTGGGCCACGATTTCATGCCGCCGGGCATCCACGCCGGCGGCCTGCGCTACCACGGCGACTCGCCGCTGGTGTCGCAGCTCTACCACGAGGGACTGCTCGAGGCCGTCGCCGTGCCGCAACTCGCCACCTTCGAGGCCGGCGTCATGTTCGCGCGCAACGAAGGCATCATCCCGGCGCCCGAGTCCTGCCACGCGATCCGCGCCGCCATCGACGAGGCGCTCGCGTGCAAGGCCACGGGCGAGCCGAAGGTAATCCTCTTCAACCTCACCGGCCACGGTCACTTCGACATGAGCTCCTACGACCGCTACTTCTCCGGCCAACTCGAAAACTACGACTATCCGGCCGAAGCGGTCGCCGCCTCGCTCGCGCACCTGCCGAAGTTCGGCTGAGGCTTGGGGCCAGAATCGGTCGCCTATCCGGTAAAGTTCGCCCATGCGCATCGTATTCGTCATTCTCGTGCTGCTCAACCTGCTCGCCCTGGCGTCGATCCGGGGCTGGCTGGGCAACTCCGCGCCCGAAGGCGAACCCGAACGCCTGAGCAACCAGCTCAACCCGGACCGCATCGTGCTGCGCCCGGGCGGCACCGCCCCCCAGCGCGAAGCCGAAGCGGCAACGCCGCCCGCCGAGCAGACCGCCGCCCTGCCCGAAACCGCCAACGGCCGCGAAGCGCCACCGCCCGCAACCCCTGCGGCCGCTGCGCCGGCATTGCCGCAGGCCTGCACCGTCATCGGCGGACTCGCCGAAAGCGAAGCCGATGCCCTCATGCAGGCTGCCATCGCGGGCAAACCCGGACTGCGCGGCGAACGCAAAACCAGCAGCACCCCCACCGCGTGGTGGGTGCGCATCCCTCCCAACGGCGGGCGCGAAGCGGCCGAACGGCGCGTCGCCGAACTGCGCAGCCAGGGGGTATCGGAACTCTTCATCGTCAACGACCCCGGCCCCAACCAGTACGCGATCTCGCTCGGCCTATTCAAGACCGAAGCCAAGGCCCAGCAACACCTCGCGACAATGCAGGCGAAACAGGTGCGCGGCGCCGGCATCGCCTCGCGCACGACCACCGTTCACCGCATTGAGGTCCGCGGCCCGGCAAGCACCCTCAAAACCCTCACCAGTTCACCGGCCGTGCGCCGGTCGGGCGCAACCATCAGCGAATGCACACCATGAGCAACAGCCCCTACATCGTCGGCCTCACCGGCGGCATCGGCAGCGGCAAAAGCGCAGCGGCCGACCGTTTTGCCGAACTCGGCGCCGCTATCGTCGACACCGATGCCATCGCGCATGCCCTCACCGGACCGGGCGGACAAGCGATTCCGGCGATCCGCGCGGCCTTCGGCGACGCCGTGATCACACCCGACGGCGCACTCGACCGCAAGGCCATGCGCGACCGCGCCTTCGCCGACCCGAACGAACGGCGCCGGCTCGAAGCGATCCTGCACCCGGCGATCGGCGCCGAAAGCGCACGTCAGGTGAGTGCGGCGCGCGCCCCCTATGTCGTGCTGGTCGTGCCGCTGCTGGTCGAATCCGGCAAGTATCGCGAACGATGCGACAGCCTGTGCGTCGTCGACTGCCCCGTCGAGGTCCAGATCGCGCGCGTCATGACGCGCAGCCACCTGCCGGAAGAGCAGGTCCGCGCCATCATGGCGACCCAGGCAAGCCGCGAACAACGCCTCGCCGCCGCCGACGAGGTCATCGACAACGGCAGTGATCTCGCGACGCTCATCACGCAGGTCGACCGCCTACAC
Source organism: Azoarcus sp. CIB (assembly GCF_001190925.1). NCBI lineage: Bacteria > Pseudomonadati > Pseudomonadota > Betaproteobacteria > Rhodocyclales > Zoogloeaceae > Azoarcus > Azoarcus sp. CIB. The sequence goes on along the minus strand of NZ_CP011072.1, from coordinate 664,788 downwards.
GAAAAGTACCTCGCCGCCGCCCGCACGGTCGCCTGAAAACGCCCACGGACAAAGGCTTTTCGGGCGATTCCGCGCCGCAAACGGACAGGCCGCGGCATATCCCCTGTGCTATCATCCCGGCACTAACGGGAGATCCGGTTTTCTCAGGCGCACATGCGGTGATCAGCTACGAATATCCTCTTAACGAGCGTATCCGCACCCTCCTGCGCCTGGAAGACCTGTACACCAAGCTCGCCCATTTTTCGCGCGGCGATGCTCCGCAGGATCACCACGTCACACTGCTCACCCTGTTCGAAATCCTCGAGGTCGCCGGCCGCGCCGACCTCAAGGTCGACCTCGTGCAGGAACTCGAACGCCAACGCCAGATCCTGATCTCCTTCCGCAACAATCCGGAGATCTCCGAGGAAGCGCTGTCGGGGGCACTCTACGAGATCGAACAGGCCTCCTCGTCGCTGCTCGCGATGGCCGGCAAGATCGGCCAGTACCTGCGCGAAAACGAGTGGCTGATGGCGATCCGCAGCCGCGCGTCGATTCCCGGCGGCGTGTGCCAGTTCGACCTGCCGTCCTACCACTACTGGCTGCAGCGCGATGCTGACCAGCGCAGACACGAGCTGTCCAACTGGGTACACCCGATGCTGCCGATCCGCGACGGACTCTCGATCGTCCTGCGCCTGCTGCGCGCGAGCGGGCGCCCCGAGACGCAGCTCGCCCGCGGCGGCACCTACCAGCTCATGATGGCCGGCCGCAGCGCACAGATGCTGCGCCTGCGCCTGCCTCCGAACGACGCCGTCGTGCCCGAGATCAGCGCCAACAAGTACGCGCTCAACGTCCGCTTCATGCTCTCCGAAACGGTGATCCGCCCGCGGCTCGCCGAGCGCGACGTCAACTTCGAACTCACTTTCTGCAGCCTCTGAGGCCGCCCGCAGCATGGCGAAGATCCGCACCGTCAATTGTCCGCAATGCGGCGCCCCCGTCCGCTGGGTGCCGGAGAACCGCTTCCGCCCGTTCTGCTCCGAACGCTGCAAGCAGATCGACCTCGGTGCCTGGGCATCCGAGGACTACCGCGTCCCAACCGCAGACGAGGGCGATCCGGGCGAGCAAAACCCCTCCGGACCCTCGACTCAGGACTGATCCCAAGTCCCGCGGATCGCCGCGATGCCATGCGCGCCAGCCATCCGCGCGCGCTCCATGTCGGCCAACCCCAGCCCCCCGAGCGCAAGCACGGGCATCGGCAGCCCGCTGACTAACTCCGTGAACCGCTCCCACCCCAGCGCCGCCTGCCCGGGATGCGTCGCGGTCGACTGCACCGCGCCCAGCACTACATAGTCCAGGCCGAGACCGGCCGCACGCTCCAGCTCCTCGCGCGTATGGCACGAGGCACCGACCCACTCCAGCGCCGGTCGCGCCCCCAGGACGCCCAGCTGCGCGGCCGACAGGTGCACGCCATCGGCCCCGGTCTCCGCTGCGAGCTCCGCGCTGCCGTTCACGACAACCGCCGCCCCACACGCCCGCGCCCGTTTCAAAACCTCGGCGGCAAAGGCACGTACTTCGGGCGTGGCCATTCCCGGCTCGCGCACCTGGACCAGCCGCAGACCGCCGGCCAGCGCCGCGTCGAGCAGCTCGAGCTGGCGCGCGACGCCAATTTCGGCCGCATGCGTGATCCCCATCCAGCGCGGCAGGCGCAAGGCCTTCAGGATCGGGCCGTTCGCCGGCAGCATCGGCCCGACCTCCGGCGCCTCCACCCGCTCCCAGGAAAGCGCGCTATGCACGTGATCGTGCAGCTCGCCTTCCCAGTCGGCAACCTCGAAGAAGTGCAACCGCACATGCGCATGCTCATACGCATGCTCGCGCGTGATCCATGGCCGCACGGCATGCACGCGAATCCCCAGTTCCTCGTCGAGCTCACGGATCAGCGCGTCGGCCGGCGACTCGCCCGACTCAACCTTGCCGCCGGGGAATTCCCAGTAGCCCGCGTAGAAGGTATCGGGCGCCCGCTGCCCGAGCAGGAAACGCCCGTCGCGGCGGAAGATCACGCCGGCAGCCACCTCGACGCGCTTGGTCATCGTGCGCTTCCCGTCTCGAAGCGCCCGGCCCAGTCACGCGCGAACTGCCAGGCAACACGCCCGGAACGGGAGCCGCGCATCAGCGCCCACTGCAAGGCCTCCTGCCGCGCACCGTCGATCGCCTTGCGATCCAGCCCGAAGGTCTTCAGCCAGTACGCGACGATCTCCAGATACTCGTCCTGGCTGAAGGGGTAAAAGGAGATCCACAGACCGAAGCGTTCCGAAAGCGATATCTTCTCCTCGACCGCTTCGCCCGGATGGATCTCGCCGTCCACATGCTTCGTCTGCAGGTTCTCGTCGTGGTACTCCGGCATCAGGTGACGCCGGTTCGAGGTCGCGTAGATCAGCACGTTATCGGGAACCGCCGCCACCGACCCGTCGAGCACGCTCTTCAGCGCCTTGTAGGCGGGCTCCGCGTCCTCGAAGGACAGATCGTCGCAGAACAGGATGAAGCGCTCCGGCCGCCCCTGGACCAGCTCGATGATCTCGGGTAGGTCCATCAGGTCGTCGCGATCGACTTCGATCAGCCGCAAGCCCTTGCCCGCGTAGGCGTTCAGCAAGGCCTTCACGAGCGACGACTTACCGGTGCCGCGGGCCCCGGTCAGCAGCACGTTGTTCGCGCGCCTGCCCGCGAGGAACTGCCGCGTGTTGAAATCGATGCGCTCCTTCTGCCCATCAACGTCGCGCAGATCCTTGAGGCGGATCCCGTGCGGACGCGTCACGGGCACGAGGCTCGCATGACCGTTCCGCCTGCGCCACAGGAAGGCCGGCGCGGCTGACCAGTCGGGCGCCTCCAGCGGACGCGGCAGCAGCTGCTCCAGTCGCCCGATCAGCTGCTCGGCGCGCGTCACCAATTGCACTAGATCACTCATCTCGATTTGTTCTTCCTTCGTTCGCGTCACCATCGCGCCGCCTCGGCCACGTCGCCCACACGATCACCAGCAGCAGCGCGAGCGCGACGCCCGCTTCCAGAAAGATCACCCACATTGCGCTCTCCTGCGGGAATGGCGATTCGGGCCGATCCGGGCAAGCCGGTATACTGGGGGCCCTTGATTTCACGAGTCTACCTGATCCTCCCCATGAACCGGCGCGCCCCAACATCACTCGCGCAGCGCCTGCTGTGTCTCCTGCCCTTCGTTCTACTCGCAGCCTGCGCCAGCCAGCCGCCGGCGCCCGCGACCGCCACGACCCCGTGCACGGCAGCGAAGCCCTGCCCGTCATGCCCGACCTGTGTGGCCCCACAGACGCCCGCAGCGGCACAGCCCCCCGCTCCGTCGCCCGCTGTGGAAGCGCTGCAGCGCACAAGCTGGAGCGAACTGCCCGATTGGCGTAGCGACGATGTCGCACAAGCCTGGCCCGCCCTGCGCCAGTCGTGCAAGGTCCTCGCCAAACAGCCGCGCTGGCAGCGCGTGTGCGACGACGCGCAGCGCCTCGGCGACACCCCCGGCGCGACCGCCGTACGCCAGTTCATCGAAACCCGCTTCACCCCATGGGCCGTCCGCAACCCCGACGGCACGGCCGACGGCCTGATCACGGGTTACTACGAGCCCATCATCAAGGGCAGCCGTTCGCGCTCGGAACGCTATCCGTGGCCCGTCCACGGCGTGCCGGGCGACATGCTCACGATCGAGTTCGGCGACCTCTATCCCGACATGCGCAATCTTCGCCTGCGCGGCCGTCTGGTCGGCAAGAAGGTCGTGCCCTACTGGACGCGCGCCGAACTCGACGGCATGCAGGACCGATCCCCCGCGCCAACCCTGCTGTGGGCAGCCGATCCGATCGACCTGTTCTTCCTCCAGGTGCAAGGCTCCGGACGCGTGGAACTGCCCGACGGCAGCCAGGTCCGCATCGGCTACGCCGACCAGAACGGCCACCCTTACCAATCGATCGGCCGCTGGCTCGTGAACCAGGGTGAACTACCGCTCGACAAGGCCTCCATGGACGGCATCAAGAACTGGGCGCGCAACAACCCGCACCGCCTCGCCGAACTGCTGCACACCAACCCGAGCTACGTCTTCTTCAAGGAAATGCCAGCCTCCACCGGCGGCCCCACCGGCGCACTCGGCGTCCCGCTCACGCCGGGGCGCAGCCTGGCCGTCGACCCGCGCACCATCCCGCTGGGCGCTCCCGTCTTCCTCGCGACGACCGCACCGAACAGCGACCGTCCGCTGCGCAGGCTGATGCTCGCCCAGGACACCGGCGGCGCCATCAAGGGAGCCGTCAGGGCAGACTTCTTCTGGGGACTCGGCGCGGATGCCGGCGTACAGGCCGGCCGCATGCGCCAACCGGGCCAGCTGTGGATCCTGCTACCGAGCGAACCCGGCGCCCTCTGAGGGCGCCAGAAAAACGAACGGCGCCCTCAGGCGCCGTCGTTCGTCGTCTTACTTCGCGACGCTCGCTAGCTGCTGCTCAAGTTCCGCCGCCGGCACGTAGCCGCCCAGGCGGCGCCCGTCGGCGAGGAAGATCGTCGGCGTGCCGTTGATGCGCAGCTTCTGGCCGAGCGCCACGTTCCGGTCCACCGCTCCGCTGTCACACTTCGCCGCAACCGGGGTCTTCGCCTCGAGGATCCACTCGTTCCATGCCTTTGCGCGATCCTTCGCACACCAGATGTTGCGCGACTTTTCGGTTGAGTCCGGGCTCAGGATCGGGAACAGAAAGGTATAGAGCGTCACATCCTTCATCTGGGAAAGCTCCTTGCCGAGCCGCTTGCAGTACGTGCAGTTCGGATCCTCGAACGTCACCAGCACCCGCGAACCGTTGCCGCGAACCTGCTTGATCGCGTGGTCGAGCGGCAGCGACGCGAAATCGATCGACGACAGCTGCGCCATGCGCGCCGCCGTGACATCCTTCCGGGTCTTCGTGTCGATCAGGCGCCCGTCGAGGAAGAAGCTCGTCTTCTCGTCCGTGTAGATCAGCTCCCCGCTCTTCATCACGACCTCGTAGAGGCCGGCATACGGCAGCTTCACAACCGACTCGACCGCCGGAGCACCAACGAAGGCCTCAACCGCCTTCTTCACTTCGGCCTCGTCGGCGCGTGCAGCCCCCTGCGTCAGCAGCACAAGCCCTAGAGCCGCGACCAGCGGACGGATTACCTTCTTAAGCATCTAACATCTCCATAGAATCAGAATCGGCCGCCCACGGCATAACGCACGAGCGCGTTGCGTACGACAGGCAAACGGTCGGTGAGGTTCAAACCGGCGTTGCGCACGGCCGCGAGCAGCGGATTGCGCGAGCCGAACAGGCGGTTGAGCCCGTGTGTCGCGTATTGAACCAGAAAGGGTTCCTCGGCGCGCGCCCGGGCATAGCCGCGCAGCACCGCGATCTCCCCTGGATCCCGCCATGCGGGAAGCTCCCTGAGCACCGCAGCAAGCGCCCGCGCATCCTGGAAGCCCAGATTGATGCCGTGCCCCGAAAGCGGATGGATCGCATGCGCCGCATCGCCGACCAGCACCACGCGCTCCTTCACCACCGACGACACGCGCATGAAGCGCAGCGGGAAGGCCTGCGCCGGCGTCACCAGGTCCAGCGTACCGAGCACGCCGCCCGCAGCGTCAGCTACACGTCGGCACAGCGCAGCCCCGTCCAGCGCAAGCAGCGAATCGGCGAAGCCGTCTGCACATGACCAGACCATCGACACCATACGCCCAGGCAGCGGGAGCAGCGCGAGGATGCCGTCATCACGAAACCACTGGAACGCTCGGCCGCGATGATCCGCTCCGCACCTGAAGTTCGCCACGACGCCGCGTTCCCCGTAGGGGCTGATCTCCGCATCGATTCCCGCCTGCTTGCGCACCCAGGAATTGACGCCGTCGGCACCGACAACGAGCCGGCCGTAAATCGACTTCCGGCCGGGAAGCGCGAGCGAAACACTCTCCCTATCCACGGCCATCGCCTCCGGCGCGTCGCCGACCAGCATCGTCACGTTGTGCTGGCGCTTGACCGTTTCCCACAGCTCGCGTTGCATCCGTCCGGACTCGACGATCCAGGCGAGTTCCGACAAGCCACTGCCGTACGACGAAAACTCGAGTACCCCACCCGCATCCCCGCGGATCGACATCGCGTGTACTGGCGCTATCCGCCCGGAATCGAGGTGCTGCCAGATCCCGCTCTCCCGAAGGAACTCCGCGCATGCCGGACTGATCGCGTAGACACGCGGATCCCAGCCCTCGACCACGGCAGGCGGACGCGCCTCGACGAGCGCGATACGGTAGCGGGTTCCCTGCAGAGCGGCCGCGAGGCTTGCACCGGCGAGCCCCCCGCCTACGATGATCAGATCGAAATCCATTAAATGCCAATCCGGTGAAGAGTGGCGATTCTGCACGATGCGTTGCCTCAAGTCACGGTCGCACGACACGGTCCGGACCGGCGGTAGACGTAAAAAAGCCGCTGCCCTGGAGTAGGGAAGCGGCTTTTTTGGAGTGGGGTAGTCTGACGATGACCTACTTTCGCACTCACGAAGAGCACTATCATCGGCGCGGTCCTGTTTCACTGTCCTGTTCGGGATGGGAAGGAGTGGTTCCGGGACGCTATGGTCGTCAGACTGTAAGGGGTCACAAAGTGGAGAAGTAGAGTGTGTGGGAGTGTGATTGTTTAGCGTGTTGAGTTCGCTGTGATCCAGGGTTATAGGATCAAGCCTCACGGGCAATTAGTATCGGTTAGCTTAACGCATTACTGCGCTTCCACACCCGACCTATCAACGTTGTAGTCTTCAACGACCCTTCAGGGGGCTCGAGGCCCCGGGGAAGTCTCATCTTGAGGCGAGTTTCCCGCTTAGATGCTTTCAGCGGTTATCTCTTCCGTACTTAGCTACCCGGCGATGCGACTGGCGTCACAACCGGTACACCAGGGGTACGTCCACTCCGGTCCTCTCGTACTAGGAGCAGGTCCTCTCAAACTTCCAGCGCCCACGGCAGATAGGGACCAAACTGTCTCACGACGTTTTAAACCCAGCTCACGTACCACTTTAAATGGCGAACAGCCATACCCTTGGGACCGGCTACAGCCCCAGGATGTGATGAGCCGACATCGAGGTGCCAAACTCCGCCGTCGATGTGAACTCTTGGGCGGAATCAGCCTGTTATCCCCAGAGTACCTTTTATCCGTTGAGCGATGGCCCTTCCATACAGAACCACCGGATCACTATGACCTGCTTTCGCACCTGCTCGACTTGTCGGTCTCGCAGTCAAGCCGCCTTTTGCCATTGCACTATCAGTACGATGTCCGACCGTACCTAGGCGACCTTCGTACTCCTCCGTTACCTTTTGGGAGGAGACCGCCCCAGTCAAACTGCCTGCCATGCACGGTCCCCGACCCGGATTCACGGGCCAAGGTTAGAACCTCAACGACACCAGGGTGGTATTTCAAGGTTGGCTCCACGAGAACTAGCGTCCCCGCTTCAAAGCCTCCCACCTATCCTACACAAGTCCCGTCAAAGTCCAATGCAAAGCTACAGTAAAGGTTCATGGGGTCTTTCCGTCTAGCCGCGGGTAGATTGCATCTTCACAAACATTTCAACTTCGCTGAGTCTCAGGAGGAGACAGTGTGGCCATCGTTACGCCATTCGTGCAGGTCGGAACTTACCCGACAAGGAATTTCGCTACCTTAGGACCGTTATAGTTACGGCCGCCGTTTACCGGGGCTTCGATCAAGAGCTTGCACCCCATCACTTAACCTTCCGGCACCGGGCAGGCGTCACACCCTATACGTCCACTTTCGTGTTTGCAGAGTGCTGTGTTTTTAATAAACAGTCGCAGCCACCGATTCTCTGCGGCCCCTTCGCCCTTCGGATGTACTCCTACAAGCTAGTGGGGCATACCTTCTCCCGAAGTTACGGTATCAATTTGCCGAGTTCCTTCTCCTGAGTTCTCTCAAGCGCCTTAGAATTTTCTTCCTGCCCACCTGTGTCGGTTTGCGGTACGGTCGATTTTAGACTGAAGCTTAGAGGCTTTTCCTGGAAGCATGGTATTAGTCACTTCGGTCTCAAAGAGACCTCGTCATCACGCCTCAGCTTAGCTCCGCGGATTTGCCTACGGTGCACGCCTACACGCTTAAACCGGGACGTCCAACACCCGGCTGACCTAACCTTCTCCGTCCCCCCATCGCATCTAAAATCGGTACAGGAATATTGACCTGTTTCCCATCGACTACGCATTTCTGCCTCGCCTTAGGGGCCGACTCACCCTGCGTCGATGAACGTTGCGCAGGAAACCTTGGGCTTTCGGCGAGGGTGCTTTTCACACCCTTTATCGCTACTCATGTCAGCATTCGCACTTCCGATACCTCCAGCATCCCTCTCGAGACACCTTCGCAGGCTTACGGAACGCTCCCCTACCATCTCTTTCGAGATCCGCAGCTTCGGTTCATGGCTTGAGCCCCGTTACATCTTCCGCGCAGGACGACTCGACTAGTGAGCTATTACGCTTTCTTTAAAGGGTGGCTGCTTCTAAGCCAACCTCCTAGCTGTCTATGCCTTCCCACTTCGTTTCCCACTTAGCCATGTATTTGGGACCTTAGCTGGCGGTCTGGGTTGTTTCCCTCTTGTCCCAGGACGTTAGCACCCCAGGACTGTCTGCCGTATATCACTTTGCGGTATTCGGAGTTTGCTATCGCGGGGTAGATCGCAGTGACCCCCCCAACGATTACAGTGCTCTACCCCCGCAAGTGTCCGTACGACGCACTACCTAAATAGTTTTCGGGGAGAACCAGCTATTTCCGGATTTGTTTAGCCTTTCACCCCTATCCACAGCTCATCCCCTAATTTTTCAACATTAGTGGGTTCGGACCTCCAGTACCTGTTACGGCACCTTCATCCTGGCCATGGATAGATCATCCGGTTTCGGGTCTACGCCCAGCAACTATGTCGCCCTTATCAGACTCGGTTTCCCTACGCCTCCCCTATTCGGTTAAGCTCGCTACTGAACGTAAGTCGCTGACCCATTATACAAAAGGTACGCAGTCACCCCACAAGGAGGCTCCCACTGTTTGTATGCATGCGGTTTCAGGATCTATTTCACTCCCCTCCCGGGGTTCTTTTCGCCTTTCCCTCACGGTACTGGTTCACTATCGGTCGATCACGAGTATTTAGCCTTGGAGGATGGTCCCCCCATCTTCAGACAGGATTTCTCGTGTCCCGCCCTACTTGTCGCACGCTCAGACCCGCCACCTACTTTTCGCATACGGGACTATCACCCTGTATTGTCGGACTTTCCAGACCGTTCTGCTAAATAGATGGTTTAGTCGTGCAGGCTACTCCCCGTTCGCTCGCCACTACTTGGGGAATCTCGGTTGATTTCTGTTCCTGCGGCTACTTAGATGTTTCAGTTCGCCGCGTTCGCCTCCTCTGGCCTATGTATTCAGCCAGGGATACTCCCGAAGGAGTGGGTTTCCCCATTCGGACATCGGGGGATCAAAGCTCCATTGCCAGCTCCCCCCCGCTTTTCGCAGGCTTGCACGTCCTTCATCGCCTGTGATCGCCAAGGCATCCACCACATGCACTTAGTCGCTTGATCCTATAACCCTGGACCCTGTCGCCAGGGACCCAGTCATAGGCGAACTCACGCTTGTGCGCAACCGCCTGCTGCTGGTTCAAAGCGCAGACGATTGCAATGCAATCACACAACCCATGTTCAACCCCTGTCTTCACGCGCCGCTGACACAGCGCAACAGAGATTGCACACTTTACTTCTTCCACTTTGTTAAAGAACACTGGCACCAAGGCCTAAGCACTGCACACGACCGTGCACACTGCTTAGCCCTACAGTCGAGCCCACCGAAGCGTTGGTGGAGGATGACGGGATCGAACCGACGACCCCCTGCTTGCAAAGCAGGTGCTCTCCCAGCTGAGCTAATCCCCCTCGTTCGGTGGTGGGTCTGGTTGGGTTCGAACCAACGACCCCCGCCTTATCAAGACGGTGCTCTAACCAGCTGAGCTACAGACCCTCGTCATCTCGAGGCTCGTGCCTGAACAACCGATAAGTTGTGGATACTTGGTCAGATGCGACCTGTCTCTTGAAAGGAGGTGATCCAGCCGCACCTTCCGATACGGCTACCTTGTTACGACTTCACCCCAGTCATGAATCTCACCGTGGTAAGCGCCCCCCCGAAGGTTAAGCTACCTACTTCTGGTGAAACCCACTCCCATGGTGTGACGGGCGGTGTGTACAAGACCCGGGAACGTATTCACCGCAGCATGCTGATCTGCGATTACTAGCGATTCCGACTTCACGTAGTCGAGTTGCAGACTACGATCCGGACTACGATCGGCTTTAAGGGATTGGCTCCAGCTCGCGCTTTGGCAGCCCTCTGTACCGACCATTGTATGACGTGTGAAGCCCTACCCATAAGGGCCATGAGGACTTGACGTCATCCCCACCTTCCTCCGGTTTGTCACCGGCAGTCTCGCTAAAGTGCCCAACTAAATGATGGCAATTAACGACAAGGGTTGCGCTCGTTGCGGGACTTAACCCAACATCTCACGACACGAGCTGACGACAGCCATGCAGCACCTGTGTCCTGGTTCCCGAAGGCACTCCCTGATCTCTCAAGGATTCCAGGCATGTCAAGGGTAGGTAAGGTTTTTCGCGTTGCATCGAATTAATCCACATCATCCACCGCTTGTGCGGGTCCCCGTCAATTCCTTTGAGTTTTAACCTTGCGGCCGTACTCCCCAGGCGGTCGACTTCACGCGTTAGCTGCGTCACTCAGTGAGTTACCTCTCCGAACGACTAGTCGACATCGTTTAGGGCGTGGACTACCAGGGTATCTAATCCTGTTTGCTCCCCACGCTTTCGTGCATGAGCGTCAGTATCGGCCCAGGGGGCTGCCTTCGCCATCGGTGTTCCTCCACATATCTACGCATTTCACTGCTACACGTGGAATTCCACCCCCCTCTGCCGTACTCTAGCCGTGCAGTCACAAGCGCAGTTCCCAGGTTAAGCCCGGGGATTTCACACCTGTCTTACACAACCGCCTGCGCACGCTTTACGCCCAGTAATTCCGATTAACGCTCGCACCCTACGTATTACCGCGGCTGCTGGCACGTAGTTAGCCGGTGCTTCTTCTGACAGTACCGTCATCCACCCCCCGTATTAGGAGGGGCGTTTTCTTTCCGTCTGAAAGAGCTTTACAACCCGAAGGCCTTCTTCACTCACGCGGCATGGCTGGATCAGGGTTGCCCCCATTGTCCAAAATTCCCCACTGCTGCCTCCCGTAGGAGTCTGGGCCGTGTCTCAGTCCCAGTGTGGCGGATCATCCTCTCAGACCCGCTACGGATCGTCGCCTTGGTAGGCCTTTACCCCACCAACTAGCTAATCCGACATCGGCCGCTCCAATCACGCGAGGTCTTGCGATCCCCCGCTTTCCCCCTCAGGGCGTATGCGGTATTAGCTACGCTTTCGCGTAGTTATCCCCCATGACTGGGCACGTTCCGATGCATTACTCACCCGTTCGCCACTCGCCGGCAGGCCGAAGCCCCCGCTGCCGTTCGACTTGCATGTGTAAAGCATGCCGCCAGCGTTCAATCTGAGCCAGGATCAAACTCTTAAGTTCAATCCAACAAAGTACTCAAAGAATCATTACTGACATCTGTGAGCACTCAATCTTTGCAACATTAAAACTGCCGAAGCAGTTCGGTCGCGCCAACCAAGCACCCACACTTATCGGTTGTCCAATTTTTTAAAGAACCGCTGCCGAAGCAGCGAGAAAGAGATTCTGACAAACTTCACTACTTTCGTCAAGCACCGCAGCAAACTTTTTTAAATCCGCTGCCGCACCGCACTCTCTTTCCTGCCCTCCACCGCCGCCGCACTTTCCGCGGCAGCGCTGAAGAGGCGCGAATTATATAGACCTCAAACACGCCGTCAAGCTGTTTGCGGAAAAATCCGGAAATTTATTCGCTCTGATAAAAACCAGCTCCGCCGGCGTAATTCTCGAATCGCGTGCATTCACCGACGAAGGTCATGCGCACGGTGCCGGTCGGGCCGTTACGATGCTTGCCGATAATCAGTTCGGCGGTGCCCTTATCCGGCGAATCGGGGTTATAGACCTCGTCGCGATAGATGAACATGATAATGTCCGCGTCCTGCTCGATGGCGCCGGATTCGCGAAGGTCGGACATCACGGGGCGCTTGTTCGGGCGTTGCTCGAGACTTCGATTGAGCTGCGACAGGGCCATGATCGGCACATGCAGCTCCTTCGCAAGCGACTTGATCGAGCGTGAGATCTCGGACAGCTCGGAGGCACGGTTGTCGCTGTCCTTGGTGCCGACCATGAGCTGCAGATAATCGATGACGATGAGGCCGAGCTTGCCGCACTGGCGCGAGAGGCGGCGCGCACGGGCGCGCAGGTCGATGGGGTTGAGTCCGGGCGTCTCGTCGATGAAAAGAGGCGCGTCGTAGAGCTTGCCCATCGCCATCGTGAGGCGCTGCCAATCCTCGTCGCCGAGACGGCCCGTGCGGATCTTGCCTTGATCGATGCGCCCGACCGAGGATATGAAACGGGTGGCGAGCTGCGTACCCGGCATTTCCATCGAGAAAATAGCAACCGGAAGCTTGCAGTCGATCGCGACGTGCTCGGCAACGTTGAGCGCGAAGGTGGTCTTGCCCATCGCGGGACGGCCGGCGACGATGATCATGTCCGAGGGCTGCAGACCGGAGGTCTTTTCGTCGAGATCGACCAGACCGGTCGGCACGCCTGTGACTTCGGACGGATTGTCGCGGTCGTAGAGCTCCTGGACGCGATCGACGACCTGCTTGAGGATGGGCTGGATCGAGACGAAGCCGGTGGAGCTGCGCGCGCCCGCCTCGGCGATCTCGAACACCTTGGCTTCGGCCTCGTCGAGCAAGGTCTTGGCGTCACGACCGGTCGCGCTGAGCGCGGAGGCGGCTATCTCGTCGCCGACGGTGACGAGTTTGCGCAGGATCGCGCGCTCGCGGACGATTTCGGCGTAGCGACGGATGTTGGCCGCCGACGGCGTGCTATTGGCGATCTCGGCAAGATAGGCGAGTCCGCCCGCCTGCTCGGATTCGCCGTTCTTTTCGAGCGACTCGAAGACCGTGACGACATCGGCTGGCTTGCCGAGGTCGAGCAGCTTGCTGATGTGGCGGAAGATGCGCCGGTGGTCGTCACGATAGAAGTCGACTTCGCTGGCGAGGTCGGCGACGCGCTCCCAGGCTTGGTTGTCGAGGAGGATGCCGCCGATCAGCGACTGCTCGGCTTCGAGCGAGTGCGGCGGGAGCTTGATTGCCGAGATCGCGGGGTCGCCGGAGTTCTCGGAAAAGCGGCGCTTTTGAGTGGCCATCGGAGGCAGTCTTCCAGGGGAGCGATGCTGAATTCTAACGAAGCGGCAGACGGCGCTGAAAAACAAAAGGGGCTGCCGAGGCAGCCCCTTGTGCAATCACGTCAGCGCAGGCGGATTACTGTTCACCGAGCACGGAAACGGTAACCGGAACCACGACGTCGTGGTGCAGAGCAATGTCGATCTGCACGTCGCCGACGGCCTTGATCGGGCCCTCCGGCATGCGGATGGTGCTGCGCTCGACCTTGAAGCCCTGACCTTCCAGCGCTTCGGCGATGTCGATGTTGGTGACGGAGCCGAACAGGCGGCCGTCCATGCCAGCCTTGCGGGCGATCTGCAGCATCAGGCCTTCGAGCTTGGTGGCGACAGCCTGAGCTTCGACGAGCTTCTCGGCCTGGGCCTTTTCGAGTTCGGCGCGCTTGGCTTCGAATGCGGCCATGTTGACCTGGGTCGCACGCTTGGCCTTGCCTTGGGGGATCAGGTAGTTGCGGGCGTAGCCGTCCTTGACCTTGACCACATCGCCGAGGGTGCCGAGGTTGGCGACTTTTTCGAGCAGAATGATTTGCATGTCCGATCTCTCCTGATTACTTGTGCAGATCGGTGTAAGGCAGCAGGGCGAGGAAGCGCGCGCGCTTGATCGCGGTCGACAGCTGACGCTGGTAGCCGGCCTTGGTGCCGGTGATGCGAGCCGGCATGATCTTGCTGTTTTCGGTGACGAAGTCCTTCAGGATGTCCACATCCTTGTAGTCGACTTCCTCGATCTTCTCCGCGGTGAAGCGGCAGAACTTGCGACGCTTGAACAGGCCGCGATTGCCGCGGTCATCCTTCTTCTTTGCAAACTTCTTGTTGAACGCCATTTTCGTTTCCTTCCAGAAATTCGATCTTGCTCAGGTGCAGTACCGGGCTCCGGCTGCGAAGACTCTTCGCGGCGAGAAATCCGGCGACCCTTATCCTCATGCCGGGGGATGCGCTGGCCAGCACACCGGCCAGTTCACCAACCGCCACCGCCTGCAGTTCCACCGAAACATCGCGAACCAGGCCCGCTTCCATTTGTTTCGATTCGTGCGCGAGGCCGCAAGCGGCGATCGGCACTCCTGCCGGGGTTCGACGCAGGGGCTGGAGTTCAGCGATCCGGGCGTCGAGGTGCAGCTGGTTGATCCCCTCGTCAGTCACCTCAGACGGATTCGGCCTCGGGCTTCGCTTCTTCCGCGGCAGGCGCGGCGGTCAGCGAGCGGGACTTCTCTTCCTTCATCATCGGCGACGGGGTGATCACGGCGGCCTTCATCTTGACGACGAGGTGGCGCAGGACGGCGTCGTTGAACTTGAAGGCGTGCTCGAGCTCGCCAAGAGCTTCGCCGTCGCACTCGATGTTCATGAGGACGTAGTGAGCCTTGTGCACCTTCTGGATCGGATAGGCCATCTGGCGGCGGCCCCAATCTTCGAGGCGGTGGATCTGGCCGTTGCGGGCGGTGACGAGCGACTTGTAGCGCTCGATCATCGCCGGGACCTGTTCCGACTGGTCCGGGTGGACGATGAATACAACTTCGTAATGTCGCATGGAGACTCCTTGCGGTTGATGACAGCTCCCCGGCATGCGCACCGGTAGAGCAAGGGAAGCCGATCAGATTAACAGGAAAATCTCACCAAATCAACGGTCGGCGTCAGCGCGGGCGCGCGTCCCAGATTTTCTGCAGGCGCTTTACCGACATCGGCATCGGGGTCTTGAGCTCCTGCGCGAAGAGGCCGACGCGCAGCTCTTCGAGCAGCCAGCGGAATTCGTCGAGGCCCGGGTCGTCGACATGGGCCTTGCGCTTGGCCAGGCGCTCGCGCTCGAAAGGCTGGGCGAGGCCGCGCCAGTCGGCGAGAAGCAGGGCGTCGCGCGCGGGGTTGGTGCGCAGCTTGTCGAGGCGCACACCCGCAGCTTTAAGGTAGCGCGTGAAGTGAGCAAGACGCTCCCACGGATAGGCGACGAGAAAATCCTTGGGCATCAGCTCGCGCACCTGGGCCTGGATGTCGGTGGCGACCTCGGGGAAACCCTTCATGCCGGTGAGGCGTTTGTGCAGCGAGGCGTGCTCGGCGATGAGGCCGACCGCGAGGCGCATGAATTCCTGCGCGATCAGGGTGATGCGCGGCTTGGCTTCGGTGCAGCGCCGCTCGAAGCTTGCGGCATCGGCGGGGAGTGGGTCGAGCAGGCAGGTGCGCGCGAGGGTCGCGGCGACGAGCTGCACCTTGAGCTCGGCTTCGGTGCCGAAGGGGATGAAGGCGAGCGCGAGCTCGCGCAGGCCGGGGAGCTTCTCGATTGCGCGGACCTGGTCCTTGAGCGTGAGCGCGAAGAGACGGGCGAGGCCCTTGCGATGGACCTTCGCCGCTTCCTCTGGGGTGTCGAAGGGGCGCAGAGAGACGCTGTCGCCGTCGTCGTGGAGCGCGGGGAAGCCGATGACTTCGCGGCCGGCGACCTTCACTTCGAGGAGCTCAGGCAGTGCGCCGAAAGTCCAGGCAGTGATGCCGGACAGCTGGGCGGCAGAAGTTTCCGCGGCAGGCTTCGCCGGAGCGCCCTGCCCCACATGCCCTCTCGCTGGCGCGGCTGAAGGCGCTGCCGCTTTCGGCGCCTGGACTTCCGGGATTGCGATACGCGCGCCGCGGAAGCGTTCGGCGACCTGGTCGCGCAGCCGCGTGCGCAGTTCGGCGAGGTTGCGCGACTGGCCCAGCACGCGACCGTGCTCGTCGATGACGCGAAAGTTCATGAAGCAGTGCGGATTGAGGTTTTCCGCACGGAAGGATTCCATCGGCAGCTTGAGCGACACGCGCTCTTCGACGAAGCGTTGCAGTGCGCGCAGGAGCGCTTCGTCGGTGTCCAATTCGCCGGCGTCGAAGTGCTCCATGAAGGCCGCGGCGCTTTCGGAGATGGGCTGCAGGCGATGGCGGTGCTTCTGCGGCACGGTGCGCAGCAGTGCTGCGACCTTCTCTTCCAGCAGGCCGGGCACAAGCCATTCGCAGCGGTTTGCCGGGATCTGATTGAGCATCGCGAGCGGGACGGTAAGTGTGACGCCGTCGTCGGCGTCGCCGGGCTGGTGGAGATAGGTGAGCTTGAGCTTCTGGCCGAGGACTTCGAAGGTCGCCGGGAAGCGGTCGGTGGTGATGCCTTCGGCCTCGTGACGCATCAGTTGGTCGCGCGAGAGGTGCAGGAGCTTGGGCTCGGCCTTCTCTGCCAGCTTGCGCCAGGCCTCGAAGCTCGTGAGGTCGAGGATGTCTTCCGGCAGCTTGGCCTCGTAGAACGCGTGGATCAGCTCTTCGTCGACGAGGACGTCGGGGCGGCGGGACTTGTGTTCGAGGCGTTCGATTTCGGCGACGAGGCGGCGGTTGTGCTGCAGGAAGGGCATGCTGCGCGCCGGACCTTCGGCGATCTCGCCCTGCACGAGACCTTCGCGGATGAAGAGCTCGCGACAGAGTTTCGGGTCGGTGTCGCGATAGCCGACGCCGCGACGCGGGTACAGGACGAGGCCGTGCAGCGTGCCGCGCTCCCAGGCGCGCACGGAGCCGGAGGCCTTGGACCAGTGGGGCTCATAAACCTGGCGTTTGAGGAGGTGGGAGCCGACTTCCTCGAGCCATTCGGGCTCGATCTTCGCGAGGCAGCGGCCGAAGAGGCGCGAGGTGTCGACGAGTTCGGCACAGACGATCCATTTGCCGGCCTTCTTCGCGAGTGCGGAGCCGGGATGCGGCCAGAACTTGATGCCGCGCGCGCCGAGGTAACTGCCGGCCTGCGGGCCGCTGGCGTCCTCGATCTTGCAGCCGACATGACCGAGCAGGCCCGCGAGGAGCGCCTTGTGGAGGCCTTCGTATTGCGCGGGTTTGTCGTTTTCCTTCCAGCCGTGCTCGGTACACAGCGTGTGCAGCTGCGTATGGACGTCGCGCCATTCGCGCAGTCGCATATAGGACAGGTGATGCTGCTTCGCCCACGCTTTCTGCTTGCTGCCGGTCTCGTGGCGCAGCACTTCCGTCCAGGCCCTCCAGAGATTCCAGTACCACAGGAACTCGGAGTGCTGATCCTGCTCGCCACCGCGGAACTTCGCGTGCGCCTGGTCGGCGGCGCCGGGGCTTTCCGGGTTGCGCTCGCGCGGATCCTGCGTCGACAGGGCGGCGGCGATGACGAGGACTTCCGAGAGGCAGCCGCGGTCGCGCGCGGCGAGGATCATGCGGCCGATCTTGGGGTCGAGCGGGAGCTTGGCGAGTTCGACGCCGGTCGGCGTGAGTTCGCGTGCATCGTCGTCAGTGACCGCACCGAGTTCGGTTAGGAGCTGGTAGCCGTCGGCGATCATGCGCGGGAGCGGCGCGTCGATGAAGGGGAAGTCCTCGACGGCACCGAGGCGCAGCGACTTCATGCGCAGGATCACGCCGGCGAGCGAGGAGCGCAGGATTTCGGGGTCGGTGTGCGCGGGGCGCTTGCCGAGATCGTCCTCGTCGTAGAGGCGGAAGCACACGCCGTCCATGACGCGGCCGCAGCGCCCCGCACGCTGCTTGGCGGCCGATTGCGCGATCTTTTCGACCTGCAGCTGCTCGACCTTGTTGCGGTGCGAGTAGCGCTTGACGCGTGCGAGGCCGGCGTCGACGACGTAGCGAATTCCGGGAACGGTGAGCGAGGTTTCGGCGACGTTGGTCGCGAGCACGACGCGGCGGCCCTTGCCGGGTGCGAACACGCGCGTCTGCTCCTGCGCGGACTGGCGCGCGTAGAGCGGCAGGATCTCGGTGCCGCCGGCGTGATGGGCCTTGCGCAGGGCTTCGGTCGCTTCGCGAATCTCGCGTTCGCCGGGCAGGAAGACCAGGGTGTCGCCGGGACCGCTGCGGTGCGCCTCGTCGACGGCGTCGACGATCGCATCGTAGAGGTCGCGGTCCTTGCGGCGATCGGCGCCGGGGCGGCGGGATTCCTGCGCCGGTTCGGCGTCGGATTCGATGGGACGGTAGCGCAGCTCGATCGGATAGAGGCGGCCGGAGACTTCGATGACCGGAGCCGGCTTGCCGTCGGGCGCGGCAAAGTGGCGGGCGAAGCGGTCGGCGTCCAGCGTCGCCGAGGTGACGATGACTTTCAGGTCGGGGCGGCGCGGCAGCAGGGTCCTGAGATAGCCGAGCAGGAAGTCGATGTTGAGGCTGCGCTCGTGGGCCTCGTCGATGATCAGCGTGTCGTAGGCGGCGAGCGTCGGGTCGCCTTGCGTCTCGGCGAGGAGGATGCCGTCGGTCATCAGCTTGATGCAGCTCGCTTCGCTGAGACGGTCGGTGAAGCGGATCTTGTAGCCGACGGCCTGGCCGAGTTCGCTCTTCAACTCCTGCGCGATGCGGGTCGCGGTGGCGCGGGCGGCGAGGCGGCGCGGCTGGGTGTGGCCGATGAGGCCGGCGGCGCCGCGGCCGAGGGCGAGGCAGATCTTGGGCAGCTGGGTGGTCTTGCCGGAACCGGTTTCGCCGCAGACGATGACGACCTGGTGGGCAGCGATCGCCGCGGCGATCTCGTCGCGCCTCTGCGTGACGGGGAGTTCGGCGGGGAAGTCGGGCTTGGGCAGGCGGGCCTGGCGTTCGGCGAGCGTCGCGCGCGAACGGGCGCGCAGCGCGTCGAGGTCGGTCTGCAGGCGCTCGCGCTTCGCGCCCTGGTTGCGGCCCAGATCGCGCGCGAGCCGGCGCAGGCGCGGCCGGTCGGCGGTGAGGCAGTCGGAAAAATCATCGCGCCCGCGCGCGCTGGCATGGCGGGGGTCGGTAGAGGTCAATCTCGAGTCGTCGGAAGGCGCCTGCATCCGGCGACGCGGGCGAACGGTTAACGAAGAAATCCCCGGCACCGGCGGCGCCGTGGGATAAGTGCGGCGATTATGCCAGAACGTCGAGCACCGGCCGCAGCGCGGGCGCCAGGCGACGGTGTCGCGCCGGGCGCGGATCAGGTGCTCAGCGCAGGCCGACGATCATGCTCATCGCGAGCGCGAGTACGACCAGCAGGGCGCCCCAGGCGATCACGCCCGCTGTGAGCACGAAGGAGCCCATCAGACGCGACTTGCTCCGGTCATCGAGCTTGAACAGCGGGTAGACGCCGTGATAGATCAGCGCCGCCGAGGCGACCCACGCGAGCGCGACGACGACCCCGGCCGCCCACGCGGAGGGGATGAACAGCGCCAGCGCGGAGAGCCACAACGGGGTCGGCGCGACCGCGGCGAGAATGAAGGACTCGGAGTACGGCGGCGTGGCATCGACGACATCGCCCATCTGCTGGATGATGGAAGCCATCAGCGCGACCATCGCCAGTTCCGCGACATAGAACGCGACGGCCGCGGCGAGCGCCTCGCCGACGCTGATCGGTGGCACCAGTTCCGGGAATACCGCTCCCGGCGTGGCGAACATCGAGTACAGGAACATCACCGGCGGAATCAGCGACATCGGCATCACGTACAGCGTGAAGATCTTCGCGACGGTCGGATGCACCTGGATCAGGTCCTGCCAGCCCTCCGAATACGAGTACAACATCTTGGGTAAGTTGTGGGTGTTCATTGCGACCTCCTTGCCTCCTCGAATGAGACAATCGTTCGACCGGCTGCGTCGGCAATCTATCCATCGACATGCGCGTCTTGCGGGACACGGCGCGGCTAGGTACCGTGCGTCCCGTTTCCCGCCGCGTGCAACCCGCCACCCGATGTCCCGACTCGAAGGTTTCCCGCCGATCGCCCTGCCGCACGCTCACACCCTGATCCTGGGCAGCATGCCGGGCGCGGCCTCGCTCGCGGCGGGGCAGTACTACGCGCATCCGCGCAACGGCTTCTGGCCGATCGTGTGCGCCGTGCTGGGCCTCGACGCGGCGCGGCCTTACGCGGAACGTGCGCGGCTCTTCGCCGAACGCGGCTATGCGCTGTGGGACGTGCTCGGCGCGTGCCGGCGCGAGGGCAGCCTGGACGCCGACATCGAGCCGGAGTCGATGGAAGTGAACGATTTCGCCGCCTTCTTCGCGGCGCATCCGGGGATCGGACGGGTATTCCTCAACGGCACGGCGGCGGCGACACTGTTCCGGCGGCACGTCGCGCCGGGGCTCGACGAGCGCATCGCTTGGCTGCGACTGCCGTCGACGAGCCCGGCGAACGCGTCCTGCCCGTATGCGACGCAGCTTGCGGCGTGGCAGGAGATTGCACGATGAGCGGCACGAACGAGCGGCGGATCGCAGTGATCGGTGCCGGACCGGCCGGGCTGATGGCGGCGGAGATGCTCGCGGAGCGCGGCTGCGCGGTCGACGTGTATGACGCGATGCCTTCGCCGGGGCGCAAGTTCCTGCTCGCGGGCATCGGCGGGCTGAACCTCACCCATTCGGAGCCGCCCGAGACCTTCGTCACGCGCTACCGCGAACGGCAGTCAGAGCTTACGCCGCTGCTGGGCCGCTTCGGTGCGGCGGAACTGCGCGCGTGGGCCCGGAAACTCGGGATCGAGACCTTCGTCGGCAGCTCGGGACGCGTGTTCCCGACCGAGATGAAGGCAGCACCGCTGCTGCGGGCGTGGCTGCACCGCCTGCGGCAGGCCGGGGTCCGCCTGCACGTGCGGCATCGCTGGCTGGGTTGGGAAGGCGGGGATGAGGATCCGACACGCAGCCTGCGCTTCGCGACACCCGAAGGCGAGTGCCGCATCGCGGCCGACGCGGTGATCCTCGCGCTGGGCGGCGGCAGCTGGGCGAAGCTCGGCTCGAACGGCGCCTGGATGCCCTGGCTCGCGCAGCGTGGCGTGGAGCTCGCCCCCCTGCGCCCGGCGAATTGCGGCTTCGACGTCGGTCACCTGGGCGGCAACGCGGCGCCCGGTTGGAGCGCGCATCTCCTCGACCGCTTCGTCGGCGCGCCGGTGAAATCGGTCGCGGCGCGCGTCACCGATGCCCATGGGGACACGTACGAACGCGCGGGCGAGTGCATGATCTCGGCGACCGGCATCGAGGGGGGGCTGATCTACGCGCTGTCGGCGCCGCTTCGCGACACGATCGAGGCAGCGGGTTCGGCGACGCTGTACCTCGATCTCGCGCCCGGGCGCAGTCTCGAGCGCCTTGCAGGGGAACTCGCACGCCCGCGCGGATCGCGTTCGATGGTAAGCCACCTGCAGAGCAAGGCGGGCATCGAGGGGGTGAAGGCGGGCCTGCTGCGCGAATGCATCGCGAAGGACGCCTTCGCGGTGCCGGAACGCCTCGCCGCCGCGATCAAGGCCCTGCCGGTCACGCTGACCGCGCCGCGCCCGCTCGACGAGGCGATCAGCAGCGCCGGCGGAGTGCTGTTTGAGGCGCTCGACGACAGGCTGATGCTGCGCGCGCTGCCCGGCGTGTTCTGCTGCGGCGAGATGCTCGACTGGGAGGCGCCGACAGGGGGCTACCTGCTCACAGCGTGTTTCGCGACGGGGCGTGCCGCGGGGCTGGGCGTGGCCGACTGGCTCAGCGAGTACGATTGCACAAGCTGAGCCGAGCACAACCAGGGCGGAGGATGTCACCGAAGCGACAGCCACCGCGGTCCTGCTCAAGCAGCCTCAATTGCTGTTCCCTGGCAGGATGAACGAACTCAAACGCATCGCCACCCAAGTCAGGACACTTGCCAAGGCGGCGGCACAGACCAGCACAATCACCAGTTCGACATCCGAGGCGAATCCCGGATCCTGCCCCCTACCGAGCGTCGCGTTGATCCACGTCCACACGCGCTCCGACCAGGAGGAATTGAGCCATATCCGAGCGAACAGGTAGGTCATACCCGCAACCAACCCTCCTCCGATAATCCGCCGCACGATTGTCATGCGACCAGCAGTGTTCCATACGCCGAGAGTTTCGTACCGGGGACGCTCCGCGGTTCGAGACTCTTCAGGATCGAGCGCAGCACAATGAAGTCCTGCTGACGATCGAGGACAACGCAGCCCTCGCTCCTGCCGATTCGCCCCTTGGGATGCAGGCGAAAATTTCCCCGCGTTACTTCGTCGCAGAAGGTCTCGTCATCGATGCGACCGTCGGCTGCATACAGGGCGAACCAGTCATCCCGCCCGGTAAAGAAATCCCGCACTGCGCCAAGCATTCCGCCCGACTGTCGATCGAAGATGTAGTACGTGCCGGGCGGCAAGGGTCCCTGGCCACGCAGGCAGGCTGACGAGCGTTTGTTGGCATGTTCCCCTAAACTGGAAAAGGCCGGGAAGGACTGAGCGCCAACACGCAACGAACTCATGGCCAGACCATTGAGATCAAAGCTGCACCTGAACATCCACCCTCCCGCTCCTGAACTGGCTGCACACGAACGATACGGCCTCGACGGAGGCCAAAACCGGATTATTCCACAGTGATATTTCGAGCAGCAAACACCCGACCCGCCAGCCCGGCCTGGGTGGTGCGACCTGTCGGCGTCAAGCTTTCAAGACGTTGAACGCCGCGTAGCCGGCCCATGCCATCAGCAGGGAACCGGCGACGTGCAGCAGCGTGTGCAGCGCGAGCCAGGCCCACTCGCCGCGCTGCGCGAGGTGCAGGCCTTCCGCGGAGAAGGTCGAGAAGGTCGTGAGGCCGCCGAGGAAGCCGGTGGTGAGGAGCAGGCGCAGGGTCGGCGACATCTCGGGCACGGCGTGGATCCACGCCAGCGCGGCGCCCATCAGCAGGCCGCCGAGCAGGTTCGCGGCGAGCGTGCCGAGCGGGACCACAAGGAAGAGCGGGTTGAGCAGCAGGCCCAGTCCCCAGCGCAGCCACGCGCCGAACGCGGCGCCGAGCCCGATCGCCGCGAATGCGGGCAGGGTCGCCAGCGGTGCGCTCATCGCCCGGCCCCCGTGCAAACGCGGGCGCTTCCGGGCGTCGGGCGCTCGCCGCGCCGGCCGATTCGGCTGAAATGCATGGGTCGTCCAGTGAATGGCAATCGGATGGAATTCTAGCCCAGCGCGGCCCGCACCCGATGCCCCAGCCGGTGCCGGAGACTCATTCGGGGCGCCGACGCGCTAAAATCGCCGACTCACGCAATTTTCGCCCTTTGAATCGAGGCTTTTCCCCGTGTCCGACACTCCGAAATCCGGTGCCGCCGCAGCGCCCGCGAGCAACTTCATCCGCAACATCATCGACGAGGACATCCGGAGCGGCAAATGGGGCGGACGGGTCGAGACCCGCTTCCCGCCCGAACCGAACGGTTACCTGCACTATGGCCACGCGAAATCGATCTGCCTGAACTTCGGCCTGGCGCAGAGCTACGCCGGGGTGTGCCACCTGCGCTTCGACGACACGAACCCGGAGAAGGAGGAGCAGGAATACGTCGACTCGATCATCGAGGCGGTGAGCTGGCTTGGTTTCGACTGGGGCAAGCACCTGTACTTCGCATCCGACTACTTCGACAAGATGTACGAGTGCGCCGAATACCTGATCAAGGCCGGCAAGGCCTACGTGGAGTCGCTGTCCGCCGAGGAGATGCGCGCCTATCGCGGCACCCTGACCGAAGCCGGGCGCGAGAGCCCCTACCGCAGCCGCAGCGTCGAGGAGAACCTCGACCTCTTCCGCCGCATGCGCGCGGGCGAGTTCGCCGACGGCGAGCATGTGCTGCGCGCGAAAGTCGACATGGCCTCGCCCAACATCAACCTGCGCGACCCGGCGATCTACCGCATCCGCAAGGCGCATCACCACCGCGCGGGCGACAAGTGGTGCATCTACCCGATGTACACCTTCGCGCACCCGATCGAGGACGCGATCGAGGGCATCACGCACTCGATCTGCACGCTGGAGTTCGAGGACCAGCGCCCCTTCTACGACTGGCTGCTGGATGCACTCGCGACGGGCGGTTTCTTCCCACGCCCGCTGCCGCAGCAGATCGAGTTCGCGCGTCTCAACCTGACCTACGTCGTATTGTCGAAGCGCAAGCTGATCCAACTCGTAGAGGAAGCCCATGTGTCGGGCTGGGACGACCCGCGGCTACCGACGCTGGTGGGCGCGCGCCGGCGCGGCTTCACTGCGGGCGGCTTCCGCCTCTTCGCCGAACGCATCGGCGTCACCAAATCGGATACCTGGATCGACTTCAGCGTGCTTGAGGAGTGCATGCGGGAGGATCTCAACGAGGCCGCCGAGCGCCGCGTCGCCGTGCTCGACCCGCTGAAACTCGTGATCACCAACTATCCGGAAGGCGTGAGCGAACAGTGTGAGGCGCCGAACCATCCGCTCAAGCCCGAACTGGGCAAGCGCGCGATGCCGTTCTCGCAGGAACTGTGGATCGAGCGCGAGGACTTCATGGAAACGCCGGTGAAGGGCTTCCACCGCCTCTACCCCGGCAACATGGCGCGCCTGCGCTATGGCTACGTCGTGAAATGCACGGGCTGCGAGAAGGACGCCGACGGCAACGTGACCGCCGTGCTGTGCGAGTACCTGCCGGACACCAAGTCGGGCACGCCGGGCGCCGACAGCGTCAAGGTGAAGGGCAACCTGCACTGGGTGTCGGTCGCGCACGGCTACGAGGCCGAGGTGCGCCTCTACGACCGCCTGTTCGCCCACCCCTACCCCGGCAACCGCCGCGAGGGCGACCCCGAGAACTTCGAGCGCAGCTTCCTCGACGACCTCAATTACGACTCCAAGCGCACGATCCGCGCGGTGCTGGAACCGGCGCTGCGCAACGCCGCCCCCGAGGAGCACTTCCAGTTCGAGCGCCACGGCTACTTCGTCGCCGACCGCGTCGATTCGCAGGCCGGTGCGCCGGCGTTCAACCGCACCGTGACGCTGAAGGACTCGTGGGCCAAGGCCAAGGGTTGAGGAACTGAGGCTCTCCGCGCGGTTGCGCGCACCGGACGAAGGGCGGATCATCGATCCCGACATGCCGTTTGGAAACCGCGCAGGAGCCTCATGAAACCCTTCGTCCGACGCAGCCTGATCGCTTTCGTCGTCCTCGCCCTGATTGCCGCAGGGATCTGGTGGTTCACCCGCCCGAAGCCCATCCCGGTGCGGCTCGTCGAGGTCGCACGCGGCACGGTCGAGGCGACACTGTCGAACACGCGCGCGGGCGAGATCGAGGCCTGCCAGCGCACGAAGCTGTCGACCATCATCGGCGGGCGCATCGACTACCTCGGCGTCAAGGAAGGCGACCGCGTGCAGGCGGGCCAGGTGCTGTTGCGGCTGTGGAGCGAGGACCAGGAAGCACGCCTCGCGGTCAATCGCGCGCAACTGGAAACCGCGCGCAAGCGCGTGCAGGAAGCCTGTTCGCAGGCCGACAACGCCGAGCGGGAGGCGGCACGCCAGGAGGAACTCTTCCACCGCAAGTTCGTCTCCACCTCGCGCGTCGAGCAGGCGCGCACCGAGGCGCGCGCACGGCGCGCCGCCTGTGACACCACACGCGCCGACACGCGCACGGCCGAGGCACAGATCACCGCGACCTCGACCGACCGCCAGCGCACGGTGCTGATCGCGCCCTTCGCCGGCACCGTCGCGAAGATCACCGGCGAACTCGGCGAATACTCGACGCCGTCGCCGCCGGGCGTGCCGACGCCGCCCGCGATCGACCTCATCGACGACAGTTGCCTGTACGTGAAGGCACCGATGGACGAGATCGACGCCCCCAAGATCCACCCCGACCAGCCGACGCGCGTGACGCTCGACGCCCTGCCCGGCAAGGTCTTCGAGGCGCGCGTGAAGCGCATCGCGCCCTACATCACGGCAGTCGAGAAGCAGGCACGCACGGTCGAGGTCGACATCGACTTCGTCCATCCCGAAGAAGCCAAAGGCCTGCTCGTCGGGTACAGCGCCGACGCCGAGATCGTGCTGGCCGTGCGCGAGAACACGCTGCGCGTGCCGACCTCGACACTGCGCGAAGGCAATCGCGTGCTGCTCTACCGCACCAATGACGGCCGCCTGGAAGAGCGCGTGATCAAGGCCGGCGTCGCGAACTGGGAATTCACCGAGGTACTGGAAGGCCTCGCCGAAGGCGACCGCATCGCCGCCTCGCTGGAGCGCGAAGGCGTGAAGGCCGGCGCCCGCGTGCGGCCGGAAGACGGAACCGGGGCCTCGCGCTGAGGGCGGCGATGGCGCAGATCGAACTCTCGGGCATCGAGCGCGTCTTCAAGCTCGGCGACAGCGAAGTCCATGCGCTGCAAGAATTGAGCGTGTCAATCGAGCGCGGAGAATACGTCGCCGTGATGGGCCCATCGGGCTCGGGCAAGTCGACCCTGCTGAACCTGCTGGGCCTGCTCGACCGCCCCAATGCCGGCACCTACCGCCTCGAAGGACGAGACGTCACGACGCTCTCCCCGGACGAACAGGCCGAGGTGCGCCGTACGCGCATCGGCTTCGTGTTCCAGAGCTTCCATCTGGTGCCGCGCCTGACGGCCGCCGAGAACATCGCGCTGCCGCTGATGCTCGCCGGCATCCCGCCCGCCGAGCGCCACACGCGGGTGGCGCAGGCGCTGAAGGACTTCGGCCTGGAAACGCGCGAAAGCCACCGCCCGGAGGAACTGTCGGGCGGCCAGCGCCAGCGCGTCGCGATCGCGCGGGCGACGATCATGCGCCCGGCGGTGATCCTCGCCGACGAGCCGACCGGCAACCTCGACCGCACGACCGGGCAGGACGTCACGCACCTGCTCGAAGAGCTCAACGCTTCGGGCGTCACACTGATCGTCGTCACGCACGACCCGGTCATGGGCGGACGCGCCCGCCGGCGGCTGATGATGGAAGACGGCCGCCTGCTGCAGGACGTCCGCGAGCCCGCGCCCGCATGACATGACGCCCGCCGACACGCTCCGCTTCGCGACCCGCGCCGCCACCGGCTATCCGCTGCGCACCGCGCTGATGGTGCTGGCAATGTCGATCGGCGTGGCGGCGGTAGTCGTGCTCACCGCGCTCGGCGACGGCGCGCGGCGCTACGTCATGAATGAATTTTCGGCGCTAGGCAGCAATCTCGTGATCGTGCTCCCCGGGCGCACTGCCACGGGCGGACTGGGGCTCGGCAACATCATCACGAGCACGCCGCGCGATCTCACGGTGCGCGACGCCGAAGCGCTGCTGCGCGCCCCACTGGTCACCCGCATGGCGCCGCTGTCGGTCGGCAATTCCGAGATCGCCTACGGCGGACGGCTGCGCGAGGCGATGGTCGTGGGCACCAACGGCGACTATGTCGACATCCGCGCCTTCCACATGGCCGAAGGCAGCTTCCTGCCGCGCGAGGATCTCGGCCGCGCCTCGGCAGTCGCCGTGCTCGGTACGAAGCTCCGCGAAGAGCTCTTCGGCAACGACCCCGCCGTCGGTCGCATGGTTCGCGTCGGCGACCGACGCCTGCGCGTGATCGGCGTGCTCGGCAAGACCGGCCAGGGTCTCGGCATGAACACCGACGAGCTGGTGTTCGTGCCGGTCGCCACCGCGCAGGCGATGTTCAACACCAACAACCTCTTCCGCATCATCGTCGAGGCGCGCAGCCGCGCAGCGATCGGGCCGGCGAAGCAGCAACTCGAAGACATCATGCGCCTGCGCCGCGAGGGCGAACTCGACGTCACGCTGATCACGCAGGACGCGGTGCTCGGCACCTTCGACCGTATCCTCGGCGCGCTGACGATGGCCGTCGCGGGCATCGCCGCGATCAGCCTCGCCGTCGCCGGCATCCTGGTGATGAACGTGATGCTGGTCGCGGTCACGCAACGCACCGCCGAGATCGGTCTGCTCAAGGCGCTAGGGGCGACCGGCCGCAACATCCGCCTCGCCTTCCTCACCGAGGCCGCGCTGCTGTCGCTCGCCGGTGCGATCACCGGCTTCGCGCTCGGCCACCTCGGCGCATGGGGCCTGCGCCTCGCCTTCCCGGTACTGCCCGCGTGGCCGCCCGACTGGGCCGTGTTCGCCGGCATCGGCACGGCGCTCATTACCGGCATCCTGTTCGGCGTAATGCCCGCCCGGCGCGCCGCCCGGCTCGACCCCGTACAGGCCCTGTCCCGCCGATGAACGTGCGCGACTTCATGCAGCTCGCGCTGCGCTCGCTGCTCGCCCACCGCCTGCGCAGCTTCCTCACGCTGCTGGGCATCGGCGTCGGCATTGCCGCAGTGATCCTGCTGACCTCCATCGGCGAGGGCCTGCACCGCTTCGTGCTCAACGAGTTCACGCAGTTCGGCACCAACATCATCGAGGTCACCCCCGGTCGCCAGGGCACGCGCGGCGGCCCGCCGGGGCTTCCGAGCACGGCTCGCCCGCTCACCCTCGACGACGCGCTGGCGCTCGAACGCCTGCCCCATATCACCGGCGTAACCCCCATCGTGTGGGGCAACTCGGACGTCGAAGGCGGCGGCCGTGTGCGCCGTACGAGCGTGTATGGCGTCGGCCCCGAGATGCAGCGCATTTTCGCGATGCAGGTGCGCATCGGCCGCTTCCTGCCGCCCGACGATCCGAACGGCGCACGCGCCTTCGTCGTGCTCGGCGCCAAGCTCAAGAACGAACTTTTCGGCAGCGCCAACGCGCTGGGGGAACGCCTGCGCATCGGCGGCGAACGCTACCGCGTGATCGGCGTAATGGCGGAAAAGGGCCAGTTCCTCGGCGTCGACCTCGACGACACCGCCTACATCCCGACCTCGCGCGCGCTGTCTCTCTACAACCGCGAAGGCCTGATGGAGATCAACGTCACCTATGAGGAAGCGGTGCCGGCCACGCTGGTCGCGGCAGGCATCCGCAAGGTGCTCGTCGCCCGCCACGGCCAGGACGACCTCACGCTGACGACGCAGGAAGACATGCTCGCGCGCCTGTCGAACATCCTCGACATCCTCACCGCCGCGGTCGGCGCGCTCGGCGGCATCTCGCTGCTGGTCGGCGCCGTCGGCATCGTCACGATCATGACGATCGCGGTCACCGAGCGCACCAACGAGATCGGGCTGCTGGTCGCCATCGGCGCGCGGCGGGCCACGATCCTGCGTCTCTTCCTCGCCGAGGCCGTCACCCTCGCAGCCATCGGCGGCGTACTCGGACTGGTCGCCGGCGCGGGCGCCGCCCAGCTCGTCGGCCTGCTCGTGCCGGCCCTGCCGGTCCATACGCCATGGCATTTCGTCGTCATCGCGGAGACGCTCGCGGTAACGATCGGGCTCGTCGCCGGCGTGCTTCCCGCGATCCGTGCGGCGCGCCTCGATGCGGTCGAAGCGCTGCGTGCCGAATAACCATTTTGCGCTGCGGAATTTCTTGAGCCAGATCAATCCCGCACGATTCGAACGGGCACGTGAAGGCGATGCTGACTAGATTAAAAGTACAAGAATTCCCGTTTTCCGCATAACCGCTTCAAGGAGTTCGTCATGACCTTCCTCGACTCGCCCATCGGCCGCTGCGAAGCGGTCCGGGAAATGGTGTTGCTGGATGAAACGCAGAAGGAGTGCGCCCACGAGCATGGCTGCCCGGACGGGCGTGACTGCCCGCTGAAAGGCTGGTTTACCGAACAATCCGGGGTCAGCGATCCCGCGAACCTGCCGGCCAAGCGCGCAACACGGCGCCGTCGCAGTTCCGCGACCTCCAAGCCCACGTCCTTGAAGCTGCGGGCGAAGGGGTCAAAACCCCTCGTCTTCGTGGAGAAAGCGCCATTGCCCGAGCGGAAGGTCGCCTAGACGGATCCGCCCGATCCGGATGCGCTTGAGGCCGACCACCTTCAGGCCGACCAGTTCGCACATGCGCCGGATCTGACGCTTGCGGCCTTCGCGCAGCACGAAGCGCAGCTGATCCTCGTTGATCCACTCGACCTTGGCGTGCCGCAGCTTGCGGCCGTCGAGTTCGAGGCCGTGGTTCAGCAGCGCGAGTCCGTGCTCGTCGAGGGAACCCTCGACGCGGACGAGGTACTCCTTGTCCACCTCCGAGTCGTCGCCGATCAGCTGGCGCGCGATGCGGCCGTCTTGGGTCAGCACGAGCAGGCCGGTCGAATCGATGTCCAGGCGTCCGGCCGGCGCGATGCCCTTGAGGTGCGAAAAGTCGAAGGGCTGCGCAGTGTCGCGGTCGAACTGGTTGCCGGCGCCGATCAGCGACACGGCAGGCTCGTAACCGGGTTCGGGCTGCCCCGACACGTAGCCGACCGGCTTGTGCAGCAGGATCGTCACGCGTTCGGACTGGCGCCGGTTCGCCTGCGGCGCGAGTGTGATCTCCGCATGCGGGTCGATGCGCGAACCGAGTTCCGACACGCACTGGCCATCCACGAGCACCCAGCCTCGTTCGATGAATTCGTCGGCCTCGCGGCGCGAGCACAGGCCGCGTTCGGACATCACCTTCGACAGGCGCACGCCTTCGGCGGCAGCCATCGTTGCCGCCTCGGCGCGGGCCGCCGGTCGTGCGGCGGCGGGGCGGTCCTCGCGACGAGCGGCGGAGCGCTCCTCACGGCGAGCGCCGGGGGCACGGTCGGCGGGAGCTGCCGGCTTGCGCGCCGGGCGCTCTCCCCCCGGCGTCGTGCGCGGCTGATCGCCTTCCTTGCGCGGACGGCGCTCGGCGCCCGCCACACCGGCCGCCTTCGGACGCTCCGGCTTGCGGCCGCGCCCGGCCTCGTCCCTGCGCTCCGGTTCCTGCGACCACTCGGCCCTGCCCCCACGCGCCTTTCCCTGCCCCTCGCCCGCAGGCGCTCCGCCATCCTTGCGCGGACGGCGCTCGGCGCCCGCCACACCGGCCGTCGTCGGACGTTCAGTCTTGCGGCCGCGCCCGGCCCCTTCCGCACGCTCCGCTTCCGGTGGCCGCCCGGCCTTGCCTCCGCGCGCCTTTCCCTGCCCCTCGACCTACAGCCGCCCGCTTTGCTGCGACCGTCTTCGCATAACCGGGCTGGAAGCGCGCACGCACGCCGGCCCGACGTGGCACCTCGGCGACGGGCGCATCGCCCTGCCGTTTCACGCCAAGCGTGCGGCGCGGCGCGTCGGCTGCATCTTCCTGTGCGGGGACATCGCCGGGCGTACCGGCTTCCTTCGAGCGCTTCATGGTGGCAATCCGGTTCGCAGGCGCGCCCACGCACAGCGCGGACGAACCCTTCAAAAAAACAATGCCCGGCATCGCCGGGCGCAACGCTTTCCAGTATATCGACTGCCTGCCGCAGCTTCCAGCGACGCGACGGCAGACATTGCGGCACGCGCCGCGGCATTTCACTAGGCGAAATCACGCCGGGCCGGCTAGAATGCGCGCAACTGCAAATCCCTTACGATCGCGTGAGCACCAACACCCCCACCGAAACCAAGAATCCGATCCAGGTCGTCGAGCGCATGATGAAGCTGCTCGACGTACTGGCGCGTCACCCGGACCCGGCCGCGCTCAAGCAGATCGCCCAGGAAACGGGACTGCACCCGTCGACGGCGCACCGCATCCTGAGTGCGATGGCACAAAGCGGTTTCGTCGAACGCGGGGAAGGGGGCACCTATCGCCTGGGGATCCGGCTCCTGGAACTGGGCAGCCTGGTCAAGTCGCGCATCTCGCTGCGCGAAACCGCAATGCCCGCGATGCTCAAGCTGCACGCCGCGACCGGGGAGAGTGTGAACCTCGGCATCCGCGACGGCGACGAGATCGTCTACGTCGAACGAACCTCCAGCGGCCGCTCCGCCGTGCGCGTCGTGCACATCGTCGGCGCGCGCGCGCCGCTCCACACGACCGCAACCGGCAAGCTCTTCCTCGTCGAGGACGGGTTGGACCGCGTACGCGAGTACGGCCGCCGCACCGGCCTGCCCGGTTCGACGCCGGCATCGATCACCGAGATCGGCGCCCTCGAAAAGGAACTCGACAAGGTCCGCCGCCACGACGTGGCCTTCGACCTGGAAGAGGTAGAGATCGGCGTGCGCTGCATCGCGGCCGGCGTGCGCGACGACAGCGGCGAACTGATCGCCGGCCTGTCGGTGTCCACCCCGTCGGAGCGCTTCAACCCCGACCGCGCCCCGCTCGTGCGCGAGGCGGCGGACGAGATTTCACGCGCCCTGGGCTACGTCAGGCGCAGCGCGCGCTGAACATCGCCCCGGCGCTGCCGGTGCGCGCACTTTCACGCGCGCCGTCACACTCTCAAATGTTTTCCTTCCCGGCGGCCGTCGCCACGCGCTGCGGGCCGGCGGCTTCGAGCCATTTCTTGATGCGCACGGCGTCCGCGGTGCGCGAGTAGCGCCCGTCCGAATCCATCAGCACGATGATCACCGGCTGCTTCATCAGCCAGGCCTGCATCACGAGACAGCGTCCGGCTTCGCGGATGTAGCCCGTCTTCTGCACGCCGATCTCCCAGTCCGGGCTGCGCACGAGCGAATTGGTGTTACCGAAGCGGTGCGTGCGCGAACCGATCTGCACATAACGCTCGGAGGTCGTCGAGAACTCGCGGATGAGCGGGTACGTCGACGCCGCGGACACCATGCGCGCGAGATCGTGCGGGCTTGACACGTTTTCCGGCGTGAGCCCGGTCGGATCGCTGAAACGGGTTTCCGTCAGGCCGATCATGCGCGCCTTGACGTTCATCGCCTCGATGAAGGCGGCCTCGCCGCCCGGATAGTGACGAGCGAGCGCAGAAGCGGCGCGATTCTCCGACGACATCAGGGCGAGATGCAGCATCTCCTCGCGCGTCAGGCGGGTGCCCAGCGCCAGACGGGAACCCGTGCCCTTGAGCATGTCGATATCACCTTCGGAGATCACGATCTCCTCGGACAGGCTCTGACCGGCATCGAGCACGACCATCGCCGTCATCAGCTTGGTGATCGAGGCAATGGGCAACACCGAATCGCTCTTCTTCTCGAGGATCACGTGGCCGGTATTCTGGTTCATGACGAGGAAGGCCGACGAACGCAGGTGCGGCAGGCCGGCGGCATCGAGCTGCAGCGGCGTATGGTCGATCGCGGCCTCGGGAATCGCGGCCTCACGGCGCAGCGAAACCTTGATGCGGCGCGCCTCGTATCGTGCAGCCACCTTGCGGCTCACGCGCTTCTTCACTGCCTGCTTCGCCGGCGCGCTGACCGAGCGCTTGGCGGACTTCTTGACGACCTTCGCCGCGGTCCCTTCGGAACCGGACCCAGCCGCCCTCGTGGCGGCCGAAGCGGGGAGACTCCAACCCGCCTGCATCATCGCGAGACTGATCATCGCGATCGCCAGATTACGGAATTTCATCTTGTGGCCTGAAACATTGGAAACAAAAATGGGGACAACACCGGACTCATTATTATTCTTATACAAATTAAACAGATATCAAGTCTTTTTGAAGTAATTCGCGAAAAATTTCTTACATCGCGTCACACGTCCGTCCAAGGTCGTAGTTTAGATGACCCTGCGTCGGGCATGGAGACCGTTACACACGGAGAAAGGCCGCAACTTCGCCGCGCCGATCCATCGTGTCCTTGTAGCCGAGCTCCATCAGCGCCTGCGTGAAGGACGGCTCGAACAGCAGGTAGGACAGCAGCGTCGAGCCGTCGCGCCGCATGGCACCGACACCGCGCAGCACGGTGCGCAGCGCGAGCGGCAGGCTGTCGCGGTTGCGTCCCGCGATGGCGTCGAGACGCTGCGACGGCGAGATCACCAGCGTTTCGATCGGCCGCAGGTAGATGCCTGCCGCCGCGCGCTGTTCCGGACTCATCGCACCCGCCGTGACGTTGATGCGCTGAAGCCGCTCGAGATCCACCGACAGGCCGTCGAGGAAGATGCTCGACAAGGCGTGGCCGGCGATCTGCGCGAGGGAGGGGTAGCCCTCCGTGCGCTGACGCCCCTCTTCAACCAGCCGCCCCGAACCAATCACGAGGATGCGGTCTGCGCCGAGGTGGATTGCAGGGCTGATCGGCGCGAGCTGGCGCATGGAGCCGTCACCGAACCATTCGCGGTTGATGCGCACCGGTGGAAACACGAAGGGAATCGCGCTCGTCGCCAGCAGATGGTCGACGCCGATCGAAGTGCGCACGCCCAGCCGCTGCATGCGGCGCCAGGCCTGCACCTCGGGCACGGCCTCGAAGAAGACCAGGCTCTCGCCCGACGAATAGCCCGACGCTGCCACGCTCACCGCGTGCAGGTGTCCCTGCTCGATGCTGCGACCGATGGCGGAAAAATCCAGCACCTCGGTGAGCAGGCGGCGCAGCGGAGAATTGTCGAGCAGCGAGCCCGGCGTCTGACGTACCGCCCAGCCCAGCGTCAGCGCGGAAGCCCAGCGCAAGCCGGTCGCGAGCAGCGCACCGGCGTCGGCGCGGTAGACCTGGTCGACGTGGAACTGCCGCCAGATACGGGCGAGCATGCGCACGCCGCGGTTGAAGTCGCTGGAAAACACCGCCAGCGCGACGGCATTGATGCCGCCCGCCGAGGTGCCGCACAGGATGGGAAACGGATTGCCCGCGCGGCGCCCGCGGATCTCGCGGATCGCCGACAGCACGCCGACCTGGTAGGCGGCGCGCGCGCCGCCTCCCGTCAGTACCAGCGCAGCCTTGCCTTCAGCCATGCAGCCTCCGGTCGCTTGCGGACACTTCCGGGGAAATCATGCCACGCGGGCACCCGGCCGGGGAAGGCCGAAGCCCGCGTTTTCACGGCAACCCGCCTCAGGACTTGCGCTGTGCCGCTTCGACCGCCGTGAGGGCGGTCATGTTGACGATGCGGCGCACGGTCGCCGAGGGCGTCAGGATATGCACCGGACGCGCCGCGCCGAGCAGGATCGGACCGACCGTCATGCCTTCGCCCGCCGCAGTCTTGAGCAGGTTGAAGGCAATGTTGGCAGCATCCAGCGTCGGGAAGATCAGCAGGTTGGCGGCATCGCGCATGCGCGCATTGGGGAAGATGCGCAGGCGCAATTCGGCGTCGAGCGCCGCATCGCCGTGCATCTCGCCCTCGACCTCGAGTTCGGGATGACGCTCGTGCAGCAGGCGCAGCGCGGCGCGCATCTTCTCGGCGGTCGGCGAATCGGCGCTACCGAAGGACGAGTGCGACAGCAGCGCGACCTTGGGCGTCATACCGAAGCGCGACATCTCCTCGCACGCCAGCAGCGTCATCTCCACGATCTGTTCGGGCGACGGGTCGTAGTTGATGTAGGTGTCGGCGAGGAACAGCGTGCGCTCGGGCAGGTTCACGACGTTGAGCGCGTAGCAGTGCTTCACGCCCTCGCGCCGGCCGATGACCTTCTCGATGAAGTCGAGGTGCAGCCGGTGCATGCCGTAGGTGCCGCAGATCAGGCCGTCGCCGTAGCCCTGCTTGAGCAGCAGCGCGCCGATCAGCGTCGTGCGGCGGCGCACTTCCTTCTTCGCGTACTCGACCGACACGCCCTGGCGCTCCGTCAGGCCATGGTAGGAGGTCCACAGCTCCTTGAAGCGGGGATCGAAATCGGGGTTCACGAGCTCGAAATGTTCTTCGGCACGCATGCGCAGACCGAAGCGC
Source organism: Azoarcus sp. CIB (assembly GCF_001190925.1). Taxonomy (NCBI): domain Bacteria; kingdom Pseudomonadati; phylum Pseudomonadota; class Betaproteobacteria; order Rhodocyclales; family Zoogloeaceae; genus Azoarcus; species Azoarcus sp. CIB. The sequence goes on along the minus strand of NZ_CP011072.1, from coordinate 629,183 downwards.
TCGATGTTGGCACTCAAGACATCGGGGCGGCCGATCAGGATCGGGCGCGCGAGGCCTTCGTCAACGACCGTCTGCACCGCGCGCAGCACGCGCTCGGACTCGCCTTCGGCGAAGATGATGCGCTGGTTCGTGCCGCGCGCGGCAGCGAACACGGGCTTCATGATGAGGCCCGAATGCCACACGAAATTGTTGAGCTGGGTACGGTAGGCGTCCCAGTCGGTGATCGGGCGCGTCGCGACACCGGAGGCCATGCCGGCCTCCGCGACCGCCGGGGCGATCTTGACGATCAGGCGCGGGTCGAAGGGACGCGGGATGATGTATTCGGGCCCGAAGCCAGACACCTTCTCGCCGTAGGCGGCGGCGACGATGTCGCTCTGCTCGGCGCGCGCGAGCTCGGCGATCGCCTTGACGGCGGCGAGCTGCATCTCGTCGGTGATCGTGGTCGCGCCGACGTCGAGCGCGCCGCGGAAGATGAAGGGGAAGCACAGCACGTTGTTGACCTGGTTCGGGTAGTCCGAACGGCCCGTCGCGATGATCGCGTCGTCCCGCACCGACTTCACCAGTTCGGGCAGAATCTCCGGCGTCGGATTGGCGAGCGCGAGGATCATCGGCTGCGCCGCCATCTTCGCGACCATCTCCGGCTTGAGCACGCCGCCGGCCGACAGGCCGAGGAACACGTCCGCGCCCTCGATGACCTCGGCGAGCTTGCGGGCGCTGGTGGCCTTCGCGTAACGCGCCTTGATCGGGTCCATCAGGGCCGTGCGGCCCTCGTACACGACGCCTTCGAGGTCGGTGACCCAGATGTTCTCGACGGGAATGCCGAGCTTCTCGAGCAGGCCCAGGCAGGCGAGCGCCGCAGCCCCCGCGCCGGAAGTCACGAGCTTGACCTTCTTCAGGTCCTTGCCGAGCAGATGCAGGCCGTTGAGGATCGCCGCGCCGACGACGATCGCCGTGCCGTGCTGGTCGTCGTGGAAGACCGGAATCTTCATCCGCTCGCGCAGGCGCGACTCGATGTAGAAGCACTCCGGCGCCTTGATGTCCTCGAGGTTGATGCCGCCGAAGGTGGGCTCCAGCGCCGCGATCATGTCGATCAGCTTGTCGGGGTCGTTCTCGGCGATCTCCAGGTCGAACACGTCGATGCCCGCGAATTTCTTGAACAGCACGCCCTTGCCTTCCATGACCGGCTTGGCGGCGAGCGGGCCGATGTTGCCCAGGCCCAGCACGGCGGTGCCGTTGGTGACGACGCCGATCAGGTTGCTGCGCGCGGTCAGGTTCGCGGCCTCGCCAGGCTCCTCGACGATCGCGTCGCACGCGGCGGCGACGCCCGGCGAATAAGCCAGGGACAGGTCGCGCTGGTTGGAAAGTACTTTCGTGGGGGTGACCGAGATCTTGCCCGGCCGCGGATAACGGTGATAGTCGAGCGCCGCAGCGCGGATCAATTCGTCCATGTGATGTCCCGTAATTGTTGTAATCAATCTCTCGCGGTCGTCTCCGACCGTCTCCCGAACCTGCAATGATGCCGCGGATTGCAACAAGGAGACAGTCCCACCGGGGTGCGGCGGGACGGCTGGGCGCCAGGGGACGAAGAAGGTGTTTTCCGTCGAACCGTCTGGCGTGGCATAATATTAGGCTTTCGCCGACTGCGGTTTACCCTAGTAGTTTCCGCAACACCGGCACAACAAGAAGGTCGAAAGGCCCGTTCAAAACCCCGCCAGGACGCGTGGCTGCGAGCTCCAGGTGGGTTACCGCTTTTGCTTCTGCAATCTGGAGAGCTTTTCACCATGACTCAACGCTTGTCCGCCGAGGCCATCCTGGCCGGCGCGCCCGCTTACATCCGCCACGCTGGCCTGAAGAAGTGGGTCGCGGAAATCGCCGCACTGACCGAACCCGACCGGGTGTATTGGTGCGACGGATCGGTCGAGGAATACGATCGCCTGTGCGCCGAAATGGTTCAGGCGGGCATGCTGATCAAGCTCAATCCGGAAAAGCGCAAGAACTCCTACCTCGCGTGGTCCGACCCCTCGGACGTCGCGCGCGTCGAAGACCGCACCTACATCTGCTCCAAGGACAAGGACGACGCCGGCCCGACGAACAACTGGGAAGATCCGGCCACCATGCGCGAGACCCTCAACGGCCTGTTCAAGGGCTGCATGCGGGGTCGCACGCTGTACGTGGTGCCGTTCTCGATGGGCCCGCTCGGTTCGCCGATCGCCCACATCGGCGTCGAGATCTCCGACAGCCCCTACGTCGTCACCAACATGCGCACGATGACGCGCATGGGCCGCGCCGTGTATGACGTGCTCGGCACCGATGGCGAATTCGTGCCCTGCGTGCATTCCGTCGGCGCCCCGCTCGGACCGGGCGAGAAGGATTCGCGCTGGCCGTGCAACCCGGACACCAAGTACATCGTCCACTACCCCGAGACCCGTGAGATCTGGTCCTACGGCTCGGGCTACGGCGGCAACGCGCTGCTGGGCAAGAAGTGCTTCGCACTGCGCATCGCCTCGACGATGGCGCGCGACGAAGGCTGGCTCGCCGAGCACATGCTGATCCTCGGCGTCGAGTCGCCCGAAGGCGAGAAGACCTACGTCGCGGCGGCCTTCCCGTCGGCCTGCGGCAAGACCAACTTCGCCATGCTGATCCCGCCGAAATCCTTCAACGGCTGGAAGATCTCCACCGTCGGCGACGACATCGCGTGGATCAAGCCGGGCAAGGACGGCAAGTTCTACGCCATCAACCCCGAAGCCGGCTTCTTCGGCGTTGCCCCGGGCACGTCGGAAAAGACCAACTACAACGCGATGGCGACGCTGAAGGAAAACATCATCTTCACCAACGTCGCGCTGACCGACGACGGCGACGTGTGGTGGGAAGGCATGAGCAAGGAAGCGCCCGCCCACCTGATCGACTGGCAGGGCAAGGACTGGACGCCCGAACTGGCGAAGGAAACCGGCCGCAAGGCAGCACACCCGAACTCGCGCTTCACCGCGCCGGCCGAGCAGTGCCCGTCGATCGACCCGAACTGGCAGGACCCGGCCGGCGTGCCGATCTCGGCCTTCATCTTCGGCGGCCGCCGCGCGACCACCGTGCCGCTGGCCTACCAGGCGTTCAACTGGAACTTCGGCGTCTACATGGCGGCGACGCTCGGCTCGGAGACCACCGCCGCCGCCTTCGGCGCGCAGGGCGTGGTGCGCCGCGACCCGTTCGCGATGCTGCCCTTCTGCGGCTACCACATGGGCGACTACTTCAATCACTGGCTGAAAATGGGCCATGTGGTCGAGAACACGCCGAAGATCTTCTGCGTGAACTGGTTCCGCATGAACGAGAAGGGCGAGTTCATGTGGCCGGGCTTCGGCGAGAACATGCGCGTACTGAAGTGGATCGTCGACCGCGTGCGCGGCCGCATCGGCGCGCAGGAAACCTCGCTCGGCTGGATGCCCAACTTCGAGGACATCGACTGGACCGGCTCCGACGTGACCAAGGAAGAGTTCGATGCGCTGACCACGGTTGACGCCGAGGCCTGGAAGAAGGAGCTCGAGCTGCACAAGGAATGGTTCGACAAGCTCCAGGATCGCCTGCCGCGCGCGCTGACACTCAAGCGTGAGATGTTCGAACTGACCCTGTCGGTCTGAGCTTCCCGGCCGGCCACGGCCGGCTGAGCCTGCAAAAGCGCCGCGCGTCGGCGCTTTTGTTTTTTCTGTCCCCTACAATTTCACATCGATCGCCCCCGAGGACCTCGCATGCCCCCGCATCTCGCCCGCCGCACCGCCGACATCCAGCCCTTCCATGTGATGGAGCTGCTGCGACGCGCACGCGAGCTCGAGGCGCAGGGGCGCGACATCATCCACATGGAAGTCGGCGAGCCTGACTTCGCGACGCCGCAGCCGATGATAGCCGCGGCGACGCGCTTCCTTGCCGGCGGCGACGTGCATTACACGGCGGCACTCGGCCTGCCGCAGCTGCGCGAGGCGATTGCGCGCTTCTACCGCGAGCGCTTCGGCGCGGACGTCGCCCCGGAGCGCATCATCGTCACGCCGGGCGCCTCGGGCGCGCTGATGCTGGCGCTCGCCGCAACGACCGACCCCGGCGACGAGTGGCTGCTGCCCGACCCCGGCTATCCGTCGAACCGCCATCTCGTGCGCAGCTTCGAAGGCGTGCCGCGGGCGCTGCCGGTGGGCGCCGAGACACGCTACCAACCGACGCCCGACCAGGTGGCAGACGCCTGGACGGCGCGCACGCGCGGCCTGATCGTCGCCAGCCCGTCCAACCCGACCGGCACCCTGCTCGACCAGGCCGAACTCGCGGCGCTGCGGGCAGCGGTGATGGCGCGCCAGGGAACGCTGATCGTGGACGAGATCTATCAGGGCCTGACCTACGGCGTCGAAGCGAGCACCGTGCTGAAGACCATGGACGACGTGTTCGTCGTGAACAGCTTCTCCAAGTACTTCGGGATGACCGGCTGGCGCCTGGGCTGGCTGGTCGCGCCGCAGGCCTATGTGCGCGAGATCGAGAAACTCGCGCAGCATTTCTTCATCTCGCCCTCGACGCCGGCGCAGCACGCGGCGCTGGCGGCCTTCGCGCCTGCGACGATCGAGATCCTGGAGGCGCGCCGCAACGAGTTCGCGCTGCGTCGCGACACCCTGCTCCCGGCACTGCGCGAACTGGGTTTCGTCGTCGCAGCGGAGCCGCAGGGGGCGTTCTACATCTACGCCGACATCTCGCGCCTCGCCGACGACAGCGAAGCGCTCGCGCACCGGCTGATAGAGGAAGCCGGCGTGGCGGCGACGCCGGGGCTGGACTTCGGCGACAACCAGCCGGGCCGCCATCTGCGCATCGCCTACACGAACCGTTGCGAACGCCTGCTGGAAGCGGCGGAGCGCATCGCGCGCATGCGCGGCTGAGGAACAGCACCGCGCGGCGGGGCGTTCACCCCGCCGCTGCGGATCAGACGCCGGTTTCGGTCTTGGCGCGGGTTGCCGCCGCGACGAGGCGCTTCTTCATCGCGAGCACCTTGTTCGCGTAGCTCGCGTTCGGATCTCTGAGCGCACCGCCGTAGTATTGCAGCGCGCTCTGCAGGGTGCCGAAGCGCTGCATACCCTCGACGAGCACCATCGTGCCGACGCGGATGTTGAGCGTGGGATCGAACAGGGCATCCTCGCCGGCATGGCGGCCGATCTTGTCGAGATGGAAGCGCGGAATCACCTGCATCAGCCCCTGTGCGCCCATGTTGCTTTCGGCGAAGGGGTTGAAGCTCGATTCGATCGCCATCACCGCAACGATCAGCAGCGGATCGATGCCGAGCTTGCGGCCGCTGAGCTCGGCCGCCGTAAGCAGCGGTTCGAGCGTGCGCGTGGAAATCTTGTACCGCTGCGCGACGAAATCGCGCACGCCGCGCATCTCGGTCGACAGCCCTCCGACGGTCGCAACGGACTTGGGACGCGGCTTTTCGACGGGCGCTTGCGCGACCGGGGCCTGCGCAGCGTCGCCGGCTTCGGCAGCCTCTGAGACCCCGCCGCCGAGATCGGCATAGCTGACGGGATCCTTCAGCAGATAACCCGCTCCGACGAGCGCTACGAGAGCGAAGGCGGTGAGTATCAGACTGCCATGAACGAAATGCACAAAGAACGCGGCCGCGCCGTGAAGCCTGCCGCCAGGACGAGTTGCTTGATTCATCGGTACCTCCCTGCTGCGAACATGCTCCCCGACCGCGGCGCCTGCAGCACGCCCAGGCAGACTTCGCCTGTCGGTCGGAAGATCACTTCTTCAGTGGTTGTTCGGGTGCGCGATCGCAACCAGACCGCACGCCCGGCGGGGACGGGATGCGCTCTCAGGCGCTGCCCCGGGACACCCGATTCCGTTGGAAATCGCGCGCCACCCCGCTGCCAATTATTGAAAACTGCGATTGAAAACTACATTGCTGCAGTGCAGCAACAACCCGACTTTATTGATTTGATTGGGCTAGGTCAACCAGGCATGCCGCCTGTGAAGGTCCCTCCGCCCTCCTCCTGGGTGCGAAGTCTTGCACAGCCGGGCGTTCGGACGGAGTGAAAAAATTGTCACAAAAGATGTAACAGAGGTTTCCCGAGGCCTTCAGACCGGCTCGGACACCGGTCCGCAGGCAAGCTTCGGCAGGCCTAGCGTCAGCCGCACATGCGTCCAGTCGAAGCACGGACCGGGGTCGGTCTTGCGCCCGGGAGCGATGTCCGAGTGGCCCGCGATCGCCTCGATGGGGTAGTTCGCACACAGCACGCGCAGCAGCGTGGCGAGGCAGGCGTACTGCGCCGACTCGAAGGCTTGCGTGTCGCAGCCTTCGAGCTCGATGCCGATCGAGAAGTCGTTGCAGCGCTCGCGTCCGTGCCAGCATGAACTGCCTGCGTGCCACGCGCGCGCGTCCGTGGGTACGAACTGTGTCAGGCTGCCGTCGCGACGGATGAAGAAATGCGCCGACACGCGCAGATGGCCGATCGCCGCGTAGTAGGGGTGCGCGGCGGGGTCGAGGGCGTTCGTGAACAGCTGTTCGACGCCCGGACCGCCGAACTCGTCGGGCGGCAGGCTGATCGCGTGCACGACGATCAACTTCACCTCGGTGTCGGCGGGACGCACATCGAAATTCGGCGACGGGCAGCGCCGCGCCCCTTCCAGCCAGCCGGCGTCAAGTCGCCCGAGGGCCGCGGCGACCGGCGCGCGGGGCGTGAGGTCCACCGTCGGCTTACGCATGGCGCTTGCCCGTGCGGGCGGGCTTGCCGGTCGGGGTCGGGCCGGAACGTACCGGCGATCGCCCCGCCTGGGGGCTGCGGCTGCCTGCCGGCGCCGGTTTGCCGCCGGGCGGACGGCCGCTCGCGGGCGACCTGGCCGGTCCGCGCGCAGAGGATGCGGCGGAACGCTCGTTGGCAGCGAGCGGTACGCCCGGCTGGTGGCGCGGCACGAGGCAGTTGGGGCTATTGCCGATGAGGTCCGCGCGCCCCATCTGCTGCAGCGCCTCGCGGATCAGCGGCCAGTTCTCCGGGTCGTGCCAGCGCAGCAGCGCCTTGTGCAGCTTGCGGACCTTGCCCGCGCGGGCGGTCTCGACGATCTCGGAGTCGGCCGACACCTTGCGCAGGGGGTTGCGGCGGCTGTGGTACATCGTCGTCGCCATCGCCATCGGCGTGGGCAGGAAAGTCTGCACCTGATCGGGCCTGAAACCCTGCTTCTTCAGCCACAGCGCGAGGTTCACCATGTCCTCGTCGGTCGTCCCGGGGTGCGCGGCGATGAAGTAAGGCACGAGGTGCTGCTTCTTGCCCGCCTCCTGCGAGTACTTCTCGAACATCGCGGCGAACTTCTCGTAGGTGCCGATGCCGGGCTTCATCATCTTCGACAGCGGCCCTTCCTCGGTATGCTCGGGGGCAATCTTGAGGAGCCCGCTGACGTGGTGCGTGACGAGTTCCTTCACGTACTCGGGCGAGCGCACCGCGAGGTCGTAGCGCAAGCCGGAGCCGATCGTCACGCGCTTGACGCCGGGAATCGCGCGCGCCTTGCGGTACAGCGAGATCAGCGGGGCGTGGTCGGTATCGAGGTTCTCGCAGATGCCGGGATAGACGCACGAGAGGCGTCGGCACGAGGTCTCGATCTTCTTGTCCTTGCACGCGAGGCGGTACATGTTCGCGGTGGGCCCGCCGAGGTCGGTGATGTGGCCCTTGAAGTCGGGCGTCCTGTCGCGGATCTCCTCGATCTCGTGCAGGATCGAGGCTTCCGAACGGCTCTGGATGATGCGCCCCTCGTGCTCGGTGATCGAGCAGAAGGTGCAGCCGCCGAAGCAGCCGCGCATGATGTTGATCGAGAACTTGATCATGTCCCAAGCCGGGATGCGTGCGTCGCCGTAGGCGGGATGCGGTCGGCGCGCGTAGGGCAGGCCGAAGACGAAGTCCATCTCGGGCGTGGTGAGCGGGATCGGCGGCGGGTTGAGCCACACGTCGCGCCGGCCCGGCCCTTCTCCATGCGCCTGCACCAGCGCGCGGGCGTTGCCGGGGTTGGATTCGAGATGGAAGATGCGCGAGGCGTGGGCGTACATCACCGGGTCGGCGCTGACGGTCTCGTAGGCCGGCAGGCGGACCACCATCTTGCCGCGGGCGGCGCGGCGCGCGGCGACGCGTTCCGCGGCGGGGACGATGCGCACCGCCTGGGCGCCGTCCGCGCTGGCCGGCGTGGACGCCTGCTGCGGCTCCATCGCATACGGGTCGGGATGGGGCTCGACGCGGCCGGGACGGTCGAGGGTCAGCGAGTCGATCTCGCCCCACTCCTCGCCCGGCAGCCAGCCCGGCTTGACCATGAAGGCGGTGCCGCGCAAGTCGCGGATCGCCTCGATCGGCTCGCCGGCATCGAGACGGCGCGCCAGCGCGACGAGCGCACGCTCGGCATTGCCGAAGATCAGGAGGTCCGCCTTGGAGTCGGGCAGCACCGAGCGGCGCACCTTGTCGGACCAGTAGTCGTAATGCGCGATGCGGCGTAGCGAAGCTTCGATGCTGCCGATGACGACGTTGGCGTCGGGAAAGGCTTCGCGCGCGCGTTGCGCGTAGACGGTCACCGCGCGATCGGGCCGTTTGCCGGCTTCGGCGCCGGGCGTGTAGGCGTCGTCGGAGCGGATCTTGCGGTCCGAGGTGTAGCGGTTGACCATCGAGTCCATGTTCCCGGCGGTGATGCCGAAGAACAGGCGCGGCCGGCCGAGGGCGCGGAAGGGCTCGGCGCTCTTCCAGTCCGGCTGACTGATGATGCCGACGCGAAAGCCCTGCGCCTCGAGCATCCGCCCGATCAGGGCCATGCCGAAGCTGGGGTGGTCGATGTAGGCGTCCCCGGTCACGAGGATCACGTCGCACGCGTCCCAGCCGAGCGCCTTCATCTCGGTGCGGGACATCGGCAGGAAAGGCGCGGGGCGTGCCGGCGGACGGGCGCCCGCGGCGATGTTGGGGGGAGAATCCGGATTCATTGTCGCGTGCATTGTACTCGGACGCCTGGGCGCCCCGTTCGGTTCAATCGGCGGGCGCGGGCTGTGCATCCGCGAGGCGGATCGCGTCGCGGCGCGCCTCGTCCAGCAGCCATTCGCGGAAGGCCGCGACCGTGGCCCGCGGGACGACCGCCTGCGGCGTCACGATGTAGTAGGCGAAGCGGCGCCGCAGGCTGATGCCGAAGGGCATGACGAGGCGGCCGGCGGCGACCTCCGCGGCGACCAGCGGCTTGGAGACCAGCGCGACCCCCAGCCCGTCGAGCGCGGCGGCGATGGCGAGGCCCGAGTCGCTGAAGTGCAGGCCGGCGTCGGCGCGCACCGAGGTGACGCCCGCGGCCTGCAGCCATTCGGCCCAGGTCGGCCGCTCGCGCGTGTCGGGCACCGTGTCGTCGTGGATCAGGCTGTGGCGCCGCAGGTCCGACGGCTGGCGCAGCGGGATCTTCGCGCGCAGCAGCGCCGGGCTGCACACCGCGGTGTATTCGGGTTCGAGCAGCATCTCGCTGCGATAGCCCGGATAGGCGCCCGTGCCGAAGCGGATCCACAACTGGCCACCCTCGACGCGCTGCGTGAGCGGCTCGATGCCCAGCCCTGCGGCGTCGCGGCCGTCGATCGCCTTGGTCGCGCTCGCCAGATGCAGCTCGATCTGCGGGTGCAGCTCGGCGAAGCGCTGTAGCCGAGGAACGAGCCAGCGCGACGCGAAGGACGGCGGTGCGACGACCGACAGCCGGCTCAGCGGCCGCATCGCGCGGACCGTCTCGACCGACTCGGCGATCGCGCTCATCGCTTCGCGCAGTTTGGGCAGCATCGCCTCGCCTTCCGGCGTGAGTTCGAGCGCACGTATCAGGCGCCGGAACAGGGGCACGCCCAGATCCTGCTCGAGGCCGCGGATCTGGTGGCTGATCGCGGTCGGCGTGACCGAGAGTTCCTCGGCGGCAAGCTTGAAGCTCAGGTGCCGCGCAGCGACCTCGAAGGCGCGCAGGGCGTTGAGCGGGGGAAGACGGGCGGTCATGCGCGGACGGCCATACGGGGACGGTGATACGGATGAGATTTTCTAAGTCATCACATGATGAACGATCGTTTGTTGCGACGCAACAACCTCCGTACAGTCGCGTCCATGCCCTCACGACGGGCTGCACTGTCAAGGAGCCGCACAATGGACAACGACTATCTCTTCTATCAAGGCCGGATCCGCGAAGCGCAGCGTCTGCGCAACGAAGCCCTGGGTCAGATCCTGGCCGACGGCTGGCACGGCGCAAAACGCCTCGTTGCCCGTATCGCACGCGCCGTGGTCGACCATCTGCTCGGCCCAAGCTACTCCCAACCCCGCTGAGCCAATGCGCCCCATGAGGGCGCCGGTCAATCGCCCGCCCTGCGCCGCCGCCGACGCAGGGCGACGATGCCGTACACGAGCACGTTGACCGCCAGCACCAGCAGTCCGAGCACGAGCTGGACCTGCGGCGTGAGCCCCGCCGGGTAGATCAGCGGGATCAGGTAGTGCTCGATGAAACCGCCGCGGTAATCCACGCCCCCCGCCGCGAGGCGCAGCGCATTCTCGAGCGGGGTCAGCGGACAGGTCCAGCCGATCAGTTCGATCGCCGCCCCGTACGCCGCGACGGGCAGATGCACCCACTTTGCGCGCGGCCAACGCAGTGTCAGCAGCCCGCCGAATACCACGAAGGCGATGAAGAGCGCGTGCACCAGCACGACGAGATCGGCCGCCATCAACGCAAACACATTCTTCTCCTCAAGATCCGCTTGCCGCCGGCCGGAACACGCGCACGCCCAGCAGCACGCCCACGACCAGCAGCACAATGCCTGCCGCCTCGCCGAGACCCGGCCAACGCCCGTACCACAGGAAAGCATAGAGCAGCGCCGCCAGGGTTTCGAACACGATGAGCTGGCCCGCGAACGCCGGGGGCAGCAGATGGCTCGCGCGGTTCCACAGCAGCGTACCGAGCCACGATGCGGCCAGACCCACGAGCAGCATCAGGCCGACGAAGGTCCCGGGGCGCGGCCCCAGCGGCCAGTCGAACGCGTCCGCCGGCGCGGCGACACCCTGCCACAGCGCGAAGCCGGCTGCGGCGATGAGCGCGAGCGGCAGCGTCGCGAGCCCCTGTGCGGTCGCCCACGGCCGCGCAAGGCCCGGCCCGCGCGCGCGCAGCCAGCGCCCGTTGCGGATCGGATACCAGGTCCACGACGCAACCGCGACGGCGGCCAGCAGCAGACCCAGCGCGTAGCGCAGTCCGCCTTGGGCACCCTCGCCTCCCTGCCCGGCCGCGTCAGCCGCATGAGTGGAGGGATCGAGCTGCACGACCACGAGGCCGGCAAGGATCACCACGAGCGGCAGCGCGAGGCGCCGCCACGCGACGACATCGGCGGCATTGCCGGCACGGCGTTCGGTAATGTTCGCGCAGATCGCGATCACGACCGGCAGCGTGCCGATCATCAGCGTCGGCACCGGTGCGCCGGCGAGCTGGATCGCGCTGGCGAGCGTCGTGTAATAGACGAGGTTGCCGATCAGTGCGAGCTTGCCGGCCTCGATCCAGTCGGCACGCGTGAGCTTTGCCAGTGCCGCGCGGTCCATCCAGGCGAGGCCGAGGGCGAGGACGCCGAAGGCGATGTAGCGGCCGAACGCGAGCACGATGCCGGGGTAGTCCCCGAGCATCAGCGGCACGACGAACACGAGCCCCCACAACAGCCCCGCGCCGAGCGCCGCGAGCAGACCAGCCAGCATGGATTCCTTCCCCGGATCGAAGGCGCGCAGTGTGCCACGCAACGCCGTCGCGGGGGTGCGGGGAAACCCTGAGCACGCGCGAATCGGCGTTGGCAGCTGCTATGCTGCCCAAGACATGAACCGGGCTCATCGCAGGGCTGAAAATCCCTCGCCGCGCGACGCCGCGGAGCTTGTTAACATCGCTCCACCTCGTTCCACCAACATTCCGAACAAGAACCGGAGACCTCCCTCATGACCGAATCGCCCACCCGCGGGCCGCGCGTCGGACTGTTCGCCACCTGTCTGATGAACGTGTTCCGTCCGAACGTCGGCTTCTCGGCGGTGAAACTCCTCGAAGATGCCGGCTGTACCGTCGAGGTGCCCGCGAACCAGACCTGCTGCGGCCAGCCCGGCTACAACAGCGGCGATTACGACGCCGCGCGCGCGCTCGCCCGCCAGGTGATCGAAACCTTCGAGCACTACGACTACATCGTCGGTCCGTCCGGCTCGTGCATGGCGACGATCCGCCACGACTATCCGGTGCTGTTCCAGGACGACCCCGTGTGGCTGCCGCGCGCGCAAGCGCTGTCGGAGAAGGCTTGGGAGCTGCTGTCCTTCCTCACCGACGTGCTCGGTGCGACCGCATCCGATTCCCACTACGACGGCACCGTGACCTACCACGACTCCTGTTCCGGCCTGCGCGGCTTGGGCATCAAGGGCCAACCGCGCACCCTGCTGGGCGAGGTCGACGGCCTCAAGCTCAAGGAGATGGAAGACAGCGAGGTGTGCTGCGGCTTCGGCGGCACCTTCTGCGTGAAGTACCCGGAGATCTCCGAGAAGATGGTCGAAGACAAGGTGCGCAACATTCTCGCCACAGGCGCCGACACCGTCATCGGCGGCGACCTCGGCTGCCTGATGAACATCGCCGGGCGGCTGAAGCGCATCAACGCGCCGGTGAAGGTCTTCCACACCGCCGAAGTCTTGGCCGGCCTCGCCGACGGGCCGGGGCTCGCCGGGGCCGCGAAGGAGTCCGACTGATGGAAATCCGTTCGAAGGAATTCAAGGAGCGCGCGGTCTTCGCGATCCACGACGCGAGCCTGCAGCAGGCGCTGGGCAAGGCGCGCGGCGGCTTCGTCGGCAAGCGCGTCCAGCAGGTCGCCGAACTCCCCGAGTTCGAACAACTGCGCGAGGAAGCCAAGAACACCAAGAACCACATCCTCGACAACCTCGATCACTACCTCGAGCGCTACGAAGCGGCGGTGACGGCCGCCGGCGGCCACGTGCATTGGGCCCGTGACGCCGAGGAGGCGCGCAAGATCATCCTCGACATCTGCAAGCGCGTCGACGCGAAGACCGTCACCAAGGGCAAGTCGATGGTGTCGGAGGAGATCGGCCTCAACGAGGCGCTGATCGAGCACGGCATGGAAGTCGTCGAGACCGATCTCGGCGAATACATCATCCAGCTCGCGCACGAGCCCCCCTCGCACATCATCGCGCCGGCCGTGCACAAGACCAAGGACCAGGTTTCCGACCTCTTCGAGGCCGCACACGGCGGGCCGCGCAAGACCGAAGTCGCCGACCTCGTCAATGAGGCGCGCAGGGTGCTGCGCGACAAGTACTTCCGCGCTGACGTCGGCATCACCGGCGGCAATTTCCTCGTCGCCGAGACCGGCTCGTCGATCATCGTCACGAACGAGGGCAACGGCGACCTGACGCAGACGCTCGCGAAGGTGCATATCGTCACCTCCGGCATCGAGCGCGTCGTGCCGACGCTCGACGACGCGACGCTGTTCCTGCGCCTCTTGGCGCGCAGCGCGACCGGCCAGGAGACCGAGACCTACACGACGATCTCGACCGGCCCGCGCCGCGCCGACGACCTCGACGGCCCCGAGGAATACCACGTGGTGCTGGTCGACAACGGCCGCTCGAAGATGCTCGGCGGGCGCTTCAAGGACATGCTGCGCTGCATCCGCTGCGGTGCATGCATGAACCACTGCCCCGTGTATGGTGCGGTCGGCGGCCACGCCTACGGCTGGGTCTATCCCGGCCCGATGGGCTCGGTGCTGACGCCGCTGATCAAGGGGCTGGACAACGCCTACGACCTGCCCAACGCGTGCACGCTGAACGGGCGCTGCGCGTCGGTGTGCCCGGTGAAGATCCCGCTGCCGGATCTGCTGCGCGAGCTGCGCCACATGCAGCATCAGCAGGACATCACGCCGGTGATGCAGAGGCGCGCGCTGAAGGTGTGGCGCTACGTCGCGACGCGGCCGAAGCTGTATCACGCGCTCGAACAGGTCGGTGCGCGCTTCCTGTCGGCGATCGCGAAGAACGGCAGCATCCGCCGCCTGCCGCTCGCGAGCGGCTGGACCGACGTGCGCGACCTGCCGGCCCCGGCGGGACGCACCTTCCTTGAATTGTGGCAAGGCAAGCGAGGCCAGAAATGACTGCAGCAGCGAACGCCCGCGAGGCGATCCTCAATTCCGTCCGCTCCGCGCTGCGGCGCGGGCCGCTCGACGACACGCGGCGCGCCGAACTCGACGCACGCCGCCCGCAGCACACCCGCCCGGCGCAGGACGAGGAGCTCGTCGCGCGCTTCATCCGTAAGTTCGAGAGCCGCGCCGGCACCACCGCACGCGTCGCGAGCCGCGCCGACGTGCCGGCCGCGGTCGAAGCCTATCGCATCGAAAAGGGCCTGCCCGCGCGTGCGGCGGTCGGTGCCGCGCTGAAGGATCTCGCCTGGCCGGCCGGTCTGGCGGTGCATCACGACCCGGCCGGCATCAGCGAGACGATGGCGGTGTCGCAGGCGCTCGCCGGCATCGCCGAGCCCGGCAGCCTGATGATGGCGTCCGGCCCGGCGAGCCCGATCACGCACAACTTCGTGCCCGACGACCACGTCGTCGTGCTCGACGCGGGCGCGATCGTCGGCCACTTCGAGGAGGCGTGGGAAGTGCTGCGCGCGCGCCCCGAAGGCATGCCGCGCGCGACCAACATCATCTCCGGCCCGTCGCGCACGGCCGACGTCGAGCAGACCATCCAGCTCGGCGCGCACGGCCCGCGGCGCGTGCATGTAATCATCGTCGGCTGAGGCCGGCGGCTTGGTCCGGGGCCGGCTGCATGCCCCCGGACTAAGCCGTGTGATGCATATCCGCTTACAACTCGGCGACAACTTCTCCGGTCGATCTCGCGTTTAATGCGCATGGGGACAACGGTACGCGTTGCGTGACGGTGTCCGGTCAGTCAGGAGAAGAACCATGAAATCGAAAGCCCTCAAACTGCTTGCCGCGATGATCGCCGGGGGTGCCCTGATCGCTGCCACGCCCGCCCATGCCGACCGCGACCACTGGCGCGACGACGGCTATCGCGAGTGGCGCGGCGATGGTCACCGTCACGGCCACTACAAGAAATACCGCGACCGCGAACGCGTTGTGATCCGCGAACGGTTCATCGAGCGTCGGCCCGTGGTGCGCGAATACCGCTACTACGAGCGCCCGATCGGCTACTACGCCCCGGCGCCGGTCTATGCCCCGGTCTACGAGCCGCGCTACTATCCGCGCAACCCCGCGATCACGATCGGCGTCGACATCCCGCCGCTGGTCATTCCGTTGCGTTAATGCAACACCCCTAGCCGGGTCCGCGCAGGGCCCGGCTGTTTGCCGCGAACGCCTC
Source organism: Azoarcus sp. CIB (assembly GCF_001190925.1). Lineage (NCBI taxonomy): Bacteria > Pseudomonadati > Pseudomonadota > Betaproteobacteria > Rhodocyclales > Zoogloeaceae > Azoarcus > Azoarcus sp. CIB. The sequence continues at coordinate 613,830 of NZ_CP011072.1, read as the reverse complement.
GGCCGCCGCGATGAACTCGAAGAAATCCGCCTCGAAACCGGCGTAGTCGACGAGCAGTTCGGCGCCGCTGCCGGTCAGCGGATTGGCGCGGCGCAGGCGCATCGCCATGCGGTCGAGCGCCATCGCGATGACGTCCGCCGAGCGGTAACTCCCCAGCCAGTCCGATTCGCGCATGCGCGGCAGGATCGCCGCCAGACGCGGCGGCAGCAGCGTGCCGTGCGCGTCCATCAACGCGTACATCGTCGCGCTGAAGCGTTCGAGCGGCTCGTCGTGGAAATGCTCCCAGTGCAGCGCGAGGAAGTGGTCGTAGAACATGTCGACCATCACCCCGGCGACGCGCCGTCGCTCGGGCGACACGCGCGCGCGGCTGCGCTGGAAGGCCGGATGGGTTTCGGCGAAGACGTCGATCTGGCGGTGCAGGCGAACGCCCTCGGCAATGTCCGGCGGCAAGCCGGCCGGCAGCACCCCTTTCACGAAGTCGCCCATCAGGCCGCCGAGGCGGTCCGGAGGGGATTCGCCGGCGAGCCAGGCGTGCGCGAGGAAGTTCATGTCCGGTCTGACTAGGCGAACGTGGCCGCGAGCCAGTCGATGAATGCCTGCACCACCGCACGCTTGCTCTGCGCCGGCGTCGTCACCGCGTAGTACGTGAAGGGCGCCGGCGCGGACACGCCGAAGAGCGGCACCAGCCGCCCCGTCTCGACCCACGCCGCCGACAGGCGCCGCGTGCACACCGCCGCGCCCAGGCCGGCCGCCGCGATCTCCATCAGCATGCCGAGGTCGTTGAACACGGCGCCGCGCTCGGGCTCACCCCAGTCGAGGCCGGCCGCGAGGAAACACGGCCGCCACGGCAGCAGCGGCGAGCGCAGCAATTCCAGTCCGGCGAGATCTGCCATGCCGGCCGGCGCATGCGCGGCGACCCACGATGGCGCGGCGAGCGGCACCATCGTGTCGTCGAAGAGCTTGCGCACGACGCGCTCCGGGTAGTCGCCCCTGCCCCAGCGCACCTCGACGTCCGCGGCCTCGGCGGTGACGTCCTGCAGCGGGATCGACAGGTGCGCCTCCACCTCCACCTCGGGATGCGCGCGCAGGTATTCGGGCAGACGCGCCATCAGCAGCTGGCGCGCGAAGGTCGGCGGCAGCGATACGCGCAGGCGCTCGCGTTCGGGCCGCAGCACCGCGCCGGCCTGTGCGAGCTCGTCGAAAGCCGCGCGCACGCTGTCGAGGTACAGCCGCCCGGCTGTGGTCGGCCGCACCCCGCCCGACGCACGCTCGAACAGGGCCGTGCCGAGCTGGGTTTCGAGCTGCCGGATGCGGTGGCTGACGGCGCTCGGCGTCACGCACAGCTCTTCGGCCGCCTGCGCGAAACCGCCCAGGCGCGCGGCCGCCTCGAAGGCCGCCAGCGCGTGCATCGGCGGCACGTGGCGCAGCGGCGCGCTCAAGCCCGACTCCGCAAGCGGGCGATCTCCACGACTTCGCGGTGGCGCGGACAGGCGACGACATGGTCGTTGGTCATGCCCGCCGCCTGCATCAGAGCGTAGCAGATCGTGCTGCCGACGAATTTGAAGCCGCGCGCCTTCAACGCCTTGCTCATCGCGTCGGACTGCGGCGTCATCGCGGGGATCTCGCCGAGCGCGGAGAACGCGTTCTGCACCGGCTCGCCGTCGACGAAGCTCCACAGCCAGGCGACGGGATCCGTCCCCGCATCCCGCAGGTCGAGCCAGGCGCGCGCATTAAGGATCGCCGCGTCGATCTTCGCGCGATTGCGGATGATGCCGGCGTCGGCGAGCAGTTCCGCCTTCTTCGCGTCGTCGTAGCGCACGATGCGCTCGGGGTCGAAGCCGTCGAACACCGCACGGTAGCGCTCGCGCTTCCGCAGCACGGTGATCCACGACAGCCCCGCCTGCGCCCCTTCGAGAACGAGGAATTCGAACAGCGTGCGCGCGTCGTCGGTCGGCACGCCCCATTCGGTGTCGTGGTAATGGATGTACAGCGGATCGGTGCCCGCCCAGGCGCAGCGCTCGGTCATGCGGTTCCTCCGGCGGGCGCGCTTCGCGCGGCCCGATGATCGGCAAAGTTTAACCCGTTCGCTCCTCTCGCCACGAACGTCGGGAATTCCGCACCCTGCCCCCTGACGCCGACGAATTTCCCCTCAGGTCCCCTCCGGACCCGTAGGGCGGGAGGAGCCGAAGGCGTATCCCGCCAGCCCAGGCTCGGTACTGGCGGGATACGCCGCGTGGCGGGATGCGCTGCGCTCCTCCCGCCCTACGGGAGCGCGGGCGCCGCCGCCCGTGGTCAGGCGAAGAGACCCGCCACGGCCATCGGGTTCGACGGAAAGTAAAAGTGCACGTAGGACGCCGTGAGCCGCCCCTGGCGGTAGATCGCCTCGCCCTCGCGCCCGTCCGGCGTCTGCGCACGCACGAGGGGCGCGAGCGGGGTGTCGCTCTTCGAATAATGGAAGGTGTGGCCGGTTAGCCGCCCTTCCGGAGTTTCGACCAGCTGCATCCCGAGCGCCGCGAGCCGCTGCTGCATCACCGCCCGCCCCGGCAGCAGGCCGGCGAAGGCATGCTCCTGCCCGGCCTTGTCGACGACCGTCTCGAACAGGCTCATCATCCCGCCACACTCGGCGAGCAGCGGCTTGCCCGCCGCCGCGTGCGCCCGCAGTGCGGCGAAGAAATGCGGGTTCGCCGCGAGCGCCTCGCCGTGCAGCTCGGGATAGCCGCCGGGCAGCCACACGGCGTCGCAGTCGGGCAGCGCGTCGCCGGCGAGCGGCGAAAAGAATTCGAGCCGCGCGCCGAGCCCGTTCAAAGTGTCGAGGTTTGCGGGGTAGATGAAGCCGTAGGCCGCATCGCGCGCGATCGCGATCGTGCGCCCGACCAGCAACGGCGGCAGTTGCGACGGCAGCGCTGCGGGGAACGCCACCGGCTCCGGCAGATCGGCCGCGCCGGTCGCTGCGATGCCGTCGGCGAAGCGGTCCAGCCGCGTTTCCAGGTCGGCGATCTCGGCCGCCTGCAGCAGGCCCAGGTGACGCTCCGGCAGCCCCGCCTGCGCATCGCGCGACAAGGCACCGTACCAGCGCATGTCCGCGGGCAAGGCCGCGCGCAGCATCTCCGCATGGCGCGCGCTGCCGACGTGGTTCGCGAGCACGCCGGAGAAGGGCAGGCCCGGCTGGTAATGCGCGAGCCCGTAGGCCACCGCGCCGAAGGTCTGCGCCATTGCGCGCGCGTCGATCACCGCCATCACGGGCAAGCCGAAGCGCCGCGCGATGTCGGCGCCGGAGGGCGTGCCGTCGTAGAGGCCCATCACGCCTTCGACGAGGATCAGGTCGGCCTCGCGCGCGGCATCGTACAGGCGCCACGCCGCGTCGGCCTCGCCGCACATGCCCAGGTCGAGGTTGTACACCGGAGCGCCGCTCGCAACTGCATGGATCTGCGGGTCGAGAAAGTCGGGCCCGCACTTGAACACGCGCACGCGCCGCCCCTGCCGCGCGTGCAGGCGCGCGAGCGCGGCGGTCACCGTGGTCTTGCCCTGGCCCGAAGCGGGTGCAGCGACGAACAGCGCGGGACAACGTGCGACCGCGCTCATGAGTCGCCCTCGCTGCGATGCGTCGTGGAGCAGCCTGCATGCGGCGCATGTGCGAACGGCGCGCTGTCCGGCGCGAACCACGCGAGCCTCGGATACAGGCCGACGACATCGCCGACGATGGTCAGTGCCGGCGGGCGGATGCCTTCGTCCGCGACTACCTGCGGCAGGTTCGCGAGCGTACCGACGGCGACGCGCTGCGCCTGCGTCGTGCCGCGTTCGACGACGCCGGCCGGGGTTTCCGCAGGCAGGCCGTGCGCGACGAGTTCGCGGCAGATATCGGGCAGGCGCGAGATGCCCATGTAGATGACCAGCGTCTGCCCGCGCCGCGCGAGCATCGGCCAATCGAGATCGAGCGCGCCATCCTTGAGGAAGCCGGTCGTGAACACCACCGACCGCGCATGGTCGCGGTGCGTGAGCGGGATGCCGGCGTAGGCAGCGATGCCCGCCGCGGCGGTGACGCCGGGCACGACCTCGACGGTGATGCCGGCCGCGACGAGCACTTCCATCTCCTCGCCGCCGCGCCCGAAGATGAAGGGGTCTCCCCCCTTCAGGCGCACGACGCGCTTGCCCGCCTGCGCGAGGCGCACCAGCAGCTGGTTGATGTCGTCCTGCGGCAGCGTGTGGTCGGCGGCCTTCTTGCCGACGTAATGGCGTTCGGCCGACGCCGGCGCGAGATCCACGATCGCCGGGCTGACGAGGTTGTCGTAGACGATCGCGTCCGCGCCCGCGACGAGGCGCGCGCCGCGCAGCGTTAGCAGCTCGGGGTCGCCGGGGCCGGCGCCGACGAGGTAGACATGGCCCGGCGCGGGGCCGGGGCGGGGATTCGGGAGGTCGGGAAGGGACATGGGGATTTCTCGTCGTTATCAGCCCAGCAAACACTTAGGTGATGCAGGTTGAGCGCAGCACGGTCGCTCCCTCCCCTTCAAGGGGGAGGGTTGGGGTGGGGATGGGTTATGCGCACGTTGCCGAAACCCATCCCCCTCCTAACCTCCCCCCTTGAAGGGGGAGGGACACGGTCCCCGTGCAGACTTCAAATTTCCTTGCCGGGCTAATTTTCGCACCAGCGCCGGGATCGTTCGTATCCGCGGCTCAGTACTCCAGACCCGGCATCGCCTTCACACCCGCAGCGAAGGCATGCTTGACGAGACCCATGTCGGTCACCGTGTCGGCGACCTCGATCAGTTCGGGCGGGGCCGCGCGGCCGGTCACGATCACGTGCTGCGGCGCGGGTCGCGCAAGCAGGTCGGCGACCACCGTTTCCACTTCAAGGTAACGGTACTTCAGCGCGATGTTCAACTCGTCGAGCACCACCAGCCCGATCGCGGGATCGCGCAACAGCGCCCGCGCCTGCTCCCACGCCGCCTGCGCGCTCGCCACGTCGCGCGCGCGGTCCTGCGTGTCCCAGGTGAAGCCTTCGCCCATCACATGCCACACGACGTCGGGCTGGCGGCGGAAGAAGGCTTCCTCGCCGGTGTCCGAGCGCCCTTTGATGAACTGCATGACGCCCACCTTCATGCCGTGGCCGAGCGCACGCGCGACGACGCCGAAGGCGGCGCTCGATTTGCCCTTGCCGTTGCCGGTATTGACCAGCAGCACGCCGCGCTCGTTCTGCGCCGCGGCGATCTTTTCGTCCACGACCGCTTTCTTGCGCTGCATGCGCTCGGCGTGTCGGGCGTTCCTGTCCGTATCGGGGGTATCCATGTCTTTTTTCTAGTCGGGAATGAAAAGGGTGCGCCCGTCGACGTCGAGCCGGCGGATCGGGTGCTCGAAGGCGCGGCTGAGGTGATCCGCCTGCAGGACTTCCTCGCGCGTACCGGCCAGCACGCCGCCCTTGCCGTCGAGCAGGATCACGTGGTCGGCGAAGCGGGCCGCCAGGTTGATGTCGTGCAGCACCATCACGACGCCACGCCCCGCGTGCTTGAGGCGTGCGAAGAGCTCCAGCACGGCGACCTGATAGTGCAGGTCGAGGTGATTCGTCGGTTCATCGAGCAGGAAGAGCCGCGGGGCCTGCGTCAGCAGCGTCGCGATCGACACGCGCTGGCGCTCGCCGCCGGACAGGCTGAGGATGTCCCGTCCCGCGAGTTCCGCCAGCCCCACTTCGGCCAGCGCCGCCTGCGCGATGGCGATATCGGCTGCAGTCTCCCAGCCCCATCGGCCGAGATGCGGATGACGGCCGATCAGCGTGGTCTGAAGCACCGAGGCCGAGAAATGGTCCGGCTGCTGCTGCGCGAGGAGCCCGCGGAAGCGCGCCGCGGCGAGGCTGTCCCAGTCCGCGTAGGGGCGGCCGCCAAGGCGCACGCTGCCCGCCGTCGGCGCGCGCAGGCCGGCCAGCGTGTGCAGCAGCGTGGTCTTGCCGGCGCCGTTGGGCCCGAGCAGCACGAGGCATTCGCCCGCCGCCAGCCGCAGGCTGAATTCGCAGCACAGCCAGCGCGCCCCGACCTGCAACGCAATGCCGTCGGCTTCCAGCAGGACAAGGGAAGAATCAGTCGAAGCCATCACGCCCTCCGTGAGTTGCGAGCACGGGGCACACCATCTCAGCGCGGATTCCGCGACAGCAGGAAGAGGAACACCGGCACGCCGATCAGCGCGGTCAGCACGCCGACCGGCAGCTGCACGGGCGCCATCACGGTGCGCGCAGCGGTGTCGGCGACGGTCAGCAGCGTGCCGCCGGCCAGCAACGCCGCCGGCAGCAGCAGGCGCTGGTCGTTGCCGATGGCGAAGCGCACGACGTGCGGCACGATCAGGCCGACGAAGCCGACGGAGCCGACCAGCGTCACCGCCGCCGCGGTCAACAGCGAGGCGAGCACGCACAGCAGGTAGCGCAGCCGCTGCACGCGCACGCCCAGGGCCGTCGCCGTCGCCTCGCCGCGCGCGAGCACGTTGAGGTCGCGCGCGAACGGCAGCACCACGACGAGCCCCGCGACGAGCACCGCCAGTGCCGGCCAAGGCCGGCTCGCGCCGCTCGCGTCACCCATCAGCCAGAACAGCATCGACTGCAGGCGCGTGTCCGTCGCCAGCGACAGCATCAGCGTCACCGCCGCGCCGCAGCCGGCCGCGACGATGACGCCGGTGAGCAGCAGGCGGGTCTGCGTCCACGAACCGTCGCCATGCGCCAGTCCGAACACCACCAGCATGGCCGCCAGTGCGCCGCCGAAGGCCGCGCCATCGACGACCCAGGACGCCGCGCCGACCAGCATCGCCGCCAGCGCCCCGACCGCCGCCCCGCCCGAGACGCCCAGCACGTAGGGATCGGCGAGCGGATTGCGCAGCAGCACTTGCATCAGCGCGCCGGCCAGCGCCAGCAGCCCGCCGCACACGAACACCGCCACCGCACGCGGCAGGCGCAGTTCGCGCACGACGTCGGCGCCCATGCCCTCGGCGCCGCGGAAGAGCGCATCGAAGACCTCGCCGAGGCCGATCGGCAGGTCGCCGGCGGCAAGCGCCCACGCCAGCGCGCACGCGCCCGCAAGCACCAGCCCTGCAATCACAAAGCCCGACGATGTGCGTCCTGGCATGAGTCTCCCGTCATCCGGTCGGGACGGCCGGCGGCGCGTCCCTTACTTCGGCGCGTAACGCACGCCCACGAAGACGTTTGCGCCCGGCGTGTTGTAATCCTTGATCAGCTCGTACTTCTTGTCGAACAGATTATTGACGCGTCCTTCGAGCGACCACGCGCGATCGATCGCATAGCGTGCGAACAGATTCACGATGCCGTAGCCGCCGAGGCGCTCGCGTTCGCCGTTGCTGCTGTAGCGGGCACCGCTGGCGACCAGTTCGCCACCGGCGAGCAGCTGCCCCATCGAGCGGCTCAGACGGAAGGTCGCCGTGCGGTCTGCGCGGCGCTGCAGATGGTCGCCGGAGTCCTCGTCGCGCGCCTTCAGGAAATCGATGTTCGCCGAAGCGTTCCACGCCCCGACATCGGCACGCCCGCTCAGGCTGACGCCCTCGAGCTTCGCCGAGGCCACGTTCGAAGGCATCAGCAGCGACACACCGGGTGACGGGAACGTCGACTGCCAGTCGATAAGGTTGCGCACCTTGTTGTTGAAGTAGGTCACCGACGCCGCGGCATGCGCACCTTCCCAATGCAGCGCGAGTTCGCGGCTACGCCCCTCTTCCGGCTTGACGTCCCGGTTGCCGCGGGTGATGAAGCTCATGTCGAAGCCGCAGATCGCCGTCGTGCAGACGAAGACGTCCTCGGGCCAGTAGAGGTCGTTGAAGGTCGGCGCGGCGAACGAAGTGCCATAGGACGCATGCACGCGCCACTGGTCGTTCAGTTGGTAGCCGTAGGCGAGCGAGCCCGTCGTCTTGTCCTCGAAGCGCGAATTGTCGTCATGGCGCAGGTTGGCCTGCAGGCGGTTGCGCCCGAAGCTGCCCTGCCACCCGGCAAGCACCGAGCCGACCGAACGCTTGTCGACCGCGATCGGCTGGCCGGTATCGACGTGCTGTTCGAGATACTCGTAGCCGAGCATCACGCGGCCGATGGGCAGGCGGAAGGTGTTCTGCCACACCGTCTGGTCCTGCACGGTGGTGAAGTGCGCCTCGGGCGAGAACTCGGAAAAACGGTCGCGACCGTCGTCGATCGAACGGCCGAAAGTCAGCGACGAGTCCCAGATGTCGGTGATGCGGTTCAGGCTGTACAGCCTGAGCGTCGAAGCGACGCTGTCGCTGCGGACGTTCGCGGGCAGCGGCGAGAACTGGTTGTCGTACCAGGCGCGCTGGTCGCTGTGCAGTACCGACATTCCGACTTCGTGGCCCGCAGCGGGACGGAAGGCCAGGCTGCCGGCAAAATTCGTGTTGCGGTGGCCATCCTTGTCCGGATCCGCGACGGCCTTGCGGCGTGCGCTGTAGCCTTCGGACTCCGCATAACCGCCAGAGAGATTGTAGGACCAGCGCTGGTCGCCGCCCGAAACGCCGGCGGTGGCCTCGCTGCGCCCATAGCTGCCTGCGCCGACGAAGGCATCGACGCGTGGTCCGCCCGCCTCGCCGCGACGCGTGAAGACCTGGATCACGCCGCCGACCGCGTCGCTGCCGTACAGCGCGCTCGCCGGGCCGCGCAGGATCTCGATCCTGTCGATCTGGGACAGCGGGATGTTCTGCGGAATCGGCTCGCCAAGGGTCGCCGAGCCCGTGCGCACGCCGTCGATGAGGATCAGCGTGTGGCTCGCCGCCCCGCCGCGCAGATAGATGCCCGTGGTGGTGCCCGGACCGCCTGCCTGCGAGAACTGCACGCTCGCCTGCGCGGCAAGGAACTCGGCCAGCGTCGACTGGCCGGCGAGCTCGATGTCCTCGCGTTCGATGACAGTCAGATCGCTGAGCAACTCGTTGATCGGGGTCGGCATGCGCGTCGCGGTCACGACGACGGTGTCACCGGTCTTTTCTTCGGCGGCCAGTGCACCGGAGGCAAACGGCAATGCGGCGGCCACCGCGACGGCGGTAGCGGACAAGCGGATATTCATCTGGGGTTATCTCCCTGCGCCAGCGATCGCGTCCCCGCGCCACTGGTCATCTTCACAATGGAAGCGCCGCCCGGGGAAATACGCGTTGAGCCGCTGCGATGCACGCCCGTCGCCGCCTCCCCGCGGCACTTCCGCCTTCTCGTGTCCAGGCCGGTATCCGGGCTCATGGGCTGGTCGGCACTCCGTGGCGGAGTCCGTACCGGGCGCATCGCCTTCCCGGACTCTCGTCCAGTGGCGGTTGGATGCGCTTTGCGTCCACTTACCGTTGCGGGGGCAGCACAGGCATTGCGGAGGGCGGCTTCGGGAGCCGTTCGCGCACCTGTTTCCCGTTTAACCCTCGGGCGGGAATCGCCGTCGGGCACCTGCTACACGTCGCACCCGAAACCGGGCGCGGGGCGGATAATAGCGCTTTCCGCAATTTTGCGCAGCGCAAAAAAACGCGTAATTCCAAAGACATGCCCGCACACTTCATCCTCGGCGGCGCGCGCTCCGGCAAGAGCAGCCACGCCGAATCCCTCGCCGTCGCCAGCGGCCTGCCCGTCACCGTGATCGCCACCGCGGAAGCCCTCGACGACGAGATGAAGGCCCGCATCCGTCGCCATCAGGACGACCGCCCGAGCGGCTGGCGCACCGTCGAAACGCCGGTCGCGCTCGCCGCGACGCTCGCGCGCGAAGCCACCGAAGGACGCTGCGTGATCGTCGACTGCCTGACGCTGTGGCTGTCCAACCTGATGGCCGACGCCTGCAACCTGGCCGAGCCTGCCGTGGCCGGACTGCCGCCGGCGCTCCACGCGGAGCGCGCGGCACTGCTGAAAACCCTGCCGACGCTGCGCGGCGAGGTCCTGCTCGTCGCCAACGAGGTCGGCCTGGGCCTCGTCCCCGACACTGCGCTCGGACGCCTCTTCCGCGACGAAGCGGGTCGCCTCAACCAGATGGTGGCTGCCGCCTGCGAGCGCGTCACCTTCGTCGCCGCAGGCCTGCCCCTCGCACTCAAGGGCGGCGCCTGAGCGCAAACCGCAACAACGCGACACGCCGCTGCCCATGACGGGTCGGATTTTTTGTACGCAGGCAGCGATTGCCTCCTAGAATTGCAGTTCCGCGACAAAATTTTTTCGGCAGGGCAGTAATGAACCTTGTGGCGCAAGCAGCTGACGCGAGACATGAACGCCGCAAGGCATTCGATGCCGCACGCCTGTGCCCCGCCCTGACAATCTCGCTGACGCTTCCGCTCTCGGCCTATGCGCAGGCAGGAACGCCGGCCGGAACGGGTGACATCCTCGCAAACCTGATCGCCACCGTCTTCTACGTCGGCTTCACGGCAGCCCTGCTGCTCAACAGCCTGCTGCAGTTTCTCGCCAACCGCGATCGCAATTACCTCATTTACGCGGGATTCGCGTTCGGCGCGGGCCTCAGCCTGCTGGCGGTCGGACTGCTCCACGGCTTTGCGCCCGACGGGGCCGACGGCGGCTGGACCACGACCGCCGAACCGATCGGCCTTGCTCTCGCCGGACTGTGCGCCGCCCTGTTCAACCGCGAATACCTGCGCACCGCCACGCGGTCGCCGCGAATCGACCTTGCGCTCAAGGTCTTTGCGGCACTGTTCGGCCTCGCGCTGGCCGGCGCCTTCGTGCTGCCGGGCGCTTACCCGGGCACGCTGATCGCCGGCATCAGCCCGGCCTTCGCCCTGCTGGCGACCGCATGCGCCGTTCACGGCCGCCAGCAGAAACTGCCGGGCGCGACGCTTCTCATCGCCGGCTGGACCGCGATGCTCATCGGCGCGCTCCTGTTCCTCGCCACCCATACGGCGCTGCTGCGTCCGGAGGGGCTCCCGATCCACGCGATCCAGCTCGCATGGGCGTTCGGCGTGCTGACGATGTCGCTCGCACTCGCCGAACGCACCGGCTCGAACTGGCGCGAACGCGCCGCCCGGCACGCGGACGACATCGCCAGCCTGGAGCACTCGATCGAGTCCCTGCAGGCATCCGAACAGTTCCTCACCCAGGGCATGGCGCAGCGCAGCCAGGAGATCGAATCCCTCACCCATCGCCTGCAGGAAAGCGAGCAGCGCTTCCAGGAGATGGCGCATCACGATCCGCTCACCGGCCTGGCGAACCAGCTGCTGCTCACCGACCGCATCGACCAGGGCATCATCCGCGCCAAGCGCCACAACACCCGCATCGGCGTCGTGATGCTCGACCTCGACGAATTCAGCTCGATCAACGACAGCTACGGACAGGACGTCGGCGACGAGATCCTCAAAGCCGTCGCGCAGCGGCTGCGCACCATCGTGCGCGAACAGGACACGGTCGCACGCCCCGAGAACGACCAGTTCGTGATCGTGCTCGAGGAAGTGTTCGACATGGACGACCTGCAGCGCGTCGCGAACGCCGTCACCGCGGTTGCCGGCGAGGCGATCCAGGTCGACGGCCAGACTTTCATGCTCGACGTCTCGATGGGCAGCGCAATTTCGGGCAACGAAGGCTCCAATGCGGTCAGCCTGCTCAAGCAGGCGAGCAAGCTCATGCGCCGCGCCAAGGAAGGCAAGCGCCTCAACCGCCAGCACGGCAGCGCCCGCAGCATCGCCCAGGCGTGAGGCTCGCGGCGCGGGCCGCGTGCTACCGCGGCACAGGCTGCGTGCTACCGCGGCACAGGCTGCGTGCTAAGATCGCAGCCCTTTCAGGGCACATGCATACTGCAATCATGACATTCCAGATCTGCGCGCCCGACCGCGCGCTCGCGGCCGACCTCCAGCACCGCATCGACAACAAGACCAAGCCGCAGGGCGCCCTCGGCCGCCTGGAGCCGCTGGCGCTGCAGCTCGGCCTGATCCAGCAGACGCTCAGCCCCGAGCTCCGCCAGCCCCACATGATGGTCTTCGCCGGCGACCACGGCGCGGCACGCGCGGGCATTTCCGCCTTCCCACAGGACGTCACCTGGCAGATGGTCGAGAATTTCCTCGCCGGCGGCGCAGCGATCAACGTCTTCAGCCGTCAGTTGGGCCTGGGGCTCACCGTCATCGACTGCGGCGTGAATCACGAATTCGGCCAACGCCCGGGGCTCGTCAATGCGAAGCTCGGGCCGGGCACCGCGAACTATCTGGAAGAACCGGCGATGCGCGCCGAGCAGACCGACGCGGCGCTCGCCCGCGGACGCGAGCTCGCGCACGCGCTGGCCGCGAACGGCTGCAACGTGGTCGGCTTCGGCGAGATGGGCATCGGCAACACCGCGGCGGCCTCGCTGCTGACGCACTGCCTCGTCGGCGAGGGGAGCAACGGGGGGCGGCGCCGATCTCTTCACCGTGACGGGACGCGGCACCGGCCTCGACGACGCCGGCCTCGTGCGCAAGCGCGAACTGCTCGGCCAGGCGCTCGCCCGCGGCGGCCGCCCGACCGATCCGCGCGCGGCGCTCGCCGAGTACGGCGGCTTCGAGATCGCCGTGATGGCCGGCGCCATGCTCGGTGCGGCCGAAAAGCGCATGACGCTGCTGATCGACGGCTTCATCGTCACCTCCGCGCTGCTCGTCGCCCACGCGATCGCCCCCGAGATCCTCGACTATTGCGTGTTCGCCCACCGCTCGAAGGAACCCGGCCACACCGCACAGCTGAAGCACTTCGGCGTCGAGCCGCTGATGGAACTGGACCTGCGCCTGGGCGAAGGCACCGGCGCCGCGCTCGCCTTCCCGCTCGTGCAGGCGGCGGCGAACTTTCTCAACGAGATGGCGAGCTTCGATTCGGCCAGCGTCAGCGAGAAAGGCAACTGAGGGGCCGCTAAGCGGCGCCCGCACGATGCGCTACCAGCTCGAACTCTTCTTCACCGCGCTCGGCTTCTTCACGCGCCTGCCGGTGCCCGCGTGGGTGCCGTGGTCGCCCGAGCGCCTGAACCACGCCGCGCGCTACTTCCCGCTCGTCGGCTGGGTGGTCGGCGCGATCGGCGCGGCGAGCTGGCTCGCGCTCGCGCAGATCCTGCCGCCGAGCGTCGCCGTGCTGCTGTCGATGGCGGTGACGATACGCGCGACCGGCGCCTTCCACGAGGACGGCTGGGCCGACGCCTGCGACGGTCTGGGCGGCGGCTGGGACAAGTCCCAGGTGCTGACAATCATGAAGGACTCGCGCATCGGTAGCTACGGCACGGTGGGCCTCGTGCTGATGCTGCTGGCGAAGGCGGCCGCACTGATCGAACTGGCCAGTGCGGGCGACGCCGCGGTCGCCATCGCGCTGCTCGTCGCCCATCCCCTGTCGCGGCTCGCCTCGACCAGCCTGATCCACACCCTCGAATACGTGCGCGAGGACGAAACGGCGAAGGCGAAGCCGCTCGCGCGCCGGCTCACCGGCACCGAACTCACGATTGCATCCGCTTTCGGCATCCTGCCGCTCGCGCTGCTGCAACCCGGCGAAGCCGCCGCGGCACTGATCGCCGTCGCTGCGGTGACCCTGTGGGCCGGCCGCTACCTCTTGCGCCGCCTCGGCGGCTACACCGGCGACTGCCTCGGTGCCGTGCAGCAGGCGACCGAACTGGCGATCTACCTGGGCATCCTCGCGACGTGGAACTTCACCTGATCCGCCACCCGCGGCCGGACGTGCCGCCGGGCGTGTGCTACGGGCAGTCGGATGTGGGAATCGCAGAGTCGGCCAGCACCGTCGCCGCGCGCCTGCGTCCGATCCTGCCCGAACGCTTCGTACTGCACGCGAGCCCGCTGGCGCGCGCACGCCTGCTCGCAGTCGAACTCGGCGCGCCCACTATCGACGATCGCCTCAAGGAGATGAACTTCGGCGAATGGGAGCTGCGCCCGTACGCCGAACTCGGCCCGGCGATCGACACCTGGGCCACCGACCCGATGGGCTTTCGCGCCCCCGGCGGCGAATCGGCGCACGACATGAGCGCGCGCGTGCTGCAGTGGCTCGACGCCCTCCTCGCCACCCCGCCCGCCGACCCGGTCGTGGTGGTCGCCCACGGCGGCCCGCTGCGCGCGATCGCCGGCCACCTGCTGGGGCTTCCTGCCGAACGCTGGCTCGGCCTCGATTTCGCCTGTGGCCACACTACGCGCCTCGACGTCGAGGAATGGGGCGTCGTGCTGAAGTGGTTCAATCGCTGACGGTAACGCCTTTCGTAGGGCGGGAGGAGCCGAAGGCGTATCCCGCCACGCGGCGTCCGAACAGGCGCCAGCGCTCGGAATGGCGGGATGCGCTGCGCTCCTCCCGCCCTACGGGCCGCGGCGATTCCGACGCCAACTCGTCGCGAATCCACCCGTTCGTGGGATAATTGCAGACTTTTCAACGCGCTGCCCCCCTCCCCGTCCATGCTGCCTCCCCTGCCCGATTTCTCTGCCGGTCGCGTGCTCGTCGTCGGCGACGTGATGCTCGACCGCTACTGGCACGGCTCGACAACCCGCATCTCGCCCGAGGCGCCGGTGCCGATCGTGAAAGTCGAGGGGGACGAGTACCGCGCCGGCGGCGCCGGCAACGTCGCGCTCAACGCCGCCTCGCTGGGCGCCGGCGCCGAGCTCGTGGGCCTCGTGGGCCGCGACGAAGCCGCGCGCCTGCTGCGCGATCGGCTCGAATCGGGTGGCGTCGCGTGCCGCCTGCTCGAAGCGCCGCAGCACCCGACGATCACCAAACTGCGCATCATCAGCCGCCACCAGCAGCTCATCCGGCTCGACTTCGAGGACAGCTTCGCCGTGCTGGAAAGCGCCGGCATCGAGCAGGCCTTCGAGGACGCGGTCGGCGCGAGCGGCGCAGTGGTGCTGTCGGACTACGGCAAGGGCACGCTCGCGCAGGTCGGCAGCCTGATCCGCGTCGCGCGCGAACACAAGGTGCCGGTCGTCGTCGATCCCAAGGGCACGGACTTCGGCCGCTATTGCGGCGCGACCGTGATCACCCCGAACCTTTCCGAATTCGAAGCGGTCGTAGGGCACTGTGTCGACGACGCCACGCTGCGCCAGCGCGGCGAGGCGCTGCGTGACGCGCTCGACCTCGAGGCGCTGCTCGTCACGCGCTCCGAACGCGGCATGACGCTGCTGCAGAAGGGACACCCCCCGCTCGACCTGCCCACCCGTGCGCGCGACGTGTTCGACGTCACCGGCGCCGGCGACACCGTCGTCGCGGTGCTCGGCGCGGGACTCGCGTGCGGCCTGTCGCTGCCCGACGCGACGGCGCTCGCGAACGTCGCGGCCGGCGTCGTCGTCGGTAAGCTCGGCACCGCGACCGTCAGCCGCGAGGAACTCGGCGAGGCCCTCGCCAGCACGCACTGATCAAGGAGTACCGCATGTACATCGTCACCGGCGGCGCCGGCTTCATCGGCAGCAACATCGTGCACGGCCTCAACGCGCGCGGCATCACCGACATCCTGGTCGTCGACGACCTCACCGACGGGCGCAAGTGCCTGAACCTCGCCGACGCGCACATCCGCGACTACGCGGACAAGGACGACTTCCTGCGCCGCATCCAAAGCGGCGAGGACTTCGGCCGCGTCGAGGCGGTGTTCCACGAGGGCGCCTGCTCCTCGACCACCGAATGGGACGGCCGCTTCGTGATGGCGGTGAACTACGAATACACCAAAGCGCTGTTCGGCTGGTGCGTCGAACGCGGGATTCCCTTCCTTTACGCGTCCTCGGCCTCGGTCTACGGCATGGGCCCGATCTTCCGCGAGGCGCGCGAGTTCGAGCGCCCGCTCAACATGTACGCGTACTCGAAGTTCCTCTTCGACTGCCACCTGCGCCCGCTCCTGCCGAACATCAGGAGCCAGGTCGCCGGCCTGCGCTACTTCAACGTGTATGGCCCGCGCGAGCAGCACAAGGGCAGCATGGCGAGCGTCGCTCAACACTTCAAGAGCCAGCTCGATGAAAGCGGTCGCCTGCGCCTCTTCGAAGGCTCGGACGGCTATGGCCCGGGCGAGCAGCGGCGCGACTTCATCCACGTCGACGACGTCGTCGCTGTGAACCTGTGGCTGCTCGACAACCCGCAGGTGTCGGGCATCTTCAACGTGGGCACCGGGCGCGCGCAGAGCTTCAACGAAGTCGCACACGCCGCGATCAGGTGGCACAAAGCTGGCGGCGGGGGCGGCGGCATCGACTACGTCGCCTTCCCCGAGCACCTCAAGGGCCGTTACCAGAGCTACACGCAGGCCGACATGGATGCGCTGCGCGCCGCCGGCTACGCGGGCGAATTCATGCCGGTGGAGCTCGGCGTACCGAAGTACATGGACTGGCTGGCGCAGAACCGCGGATGACCGAGCCGCGGCAGATCCTGGTGGTCGGCCCCTCGTGGGTCGGGGACATGGTGATGGCGCAGAGCCTCTTCATGACCCTGAAGGCCGAAGGTCCGTGCGAGATCGACGTCCTCGCGCCGGGCTGGTCGCTGGCCATCCTGGAGCGCATGCCCGAGGTGCGCGGCGGTATCGCGATGCCGCTCGGCCACGGGCAGCTCGGCCTGAAGGAACGCTGGCGGCTCGGGCGTGAGCTCGCGAAGCGGCGCTACGACCAGGCGATCGTGCTCCCCGGTTCGCTGAAATCCGCGCTCGCGCCCTTCTTCGCCCGCATCCCGCAACGCACCGCCTTCCGCGGCGAGATGCGCTACGGGCTCATCAACGACATGCGCCGCCTCGACAAGGCCGCGCTGCCGATGACCGTGCAGCGCTTCGTCGCGCTCGGCCGCCCCGCCGGCAAACCCCTGCCGCACCCCTTCCCGCGCCCGCGCCTGGTCGCGGCCCCGGCCAGCCAGGCGCGCCTGCGTGCCGAACTGGGCCTCGATCCCGACCGCCCGGCGATCGCCTTCATGCCCGGCGCCGAATACGGCCCCGCCAAGCAGTGGCCGCTCGCGCATTACGGCGCCCTCGCCGCCGAGCTCGTCGAGCGCGGTTACCAGGTGTGGGTGCTCGGCTCGGCCAAGGACGCACCCGCAGGCCAGGAAATCGCCGCCAAGGCGGGGGACGGCGTGCATAACCTGTGCGGCCGCACCCAGCTCGGCGACGCCGTCGACCTGCTGGCGATGAGCGCCGCCGCGGTGACCAACGACTCCGGCCTGATGCACGTCGCCGCGGCGCTCGACCGGCCGCTGGTCGCCGTGTACGGCTCCTCGACCCCGGACCACACGCCGCCGCTGTCCGACCGCGTCGCGGTCCGCTACCTGCGCCTCGAATGCTCGCCCTGCTTCGAGCGGGTGTGCCCGCTCGGCCACACCCGCTGCCTGCACGAGATCACGCCGGCGAGCGTGCTCGCGTCGCTGGCGACGCTGGGCGTGACGGCGCAGCAGGACACCTGCGGAGCCGCCTGATGCGCGTACTGGTCGTCAAGACCTCGTCGCTCGGCGACGTCATCCACACTTTGCCGGCGCTGACCGATGCCGCGCGCGCGATCCCCGGCATCCGCTTCGACTGGGTCGTCGAGGAAGCCTTCGCCGAGATCCCGTCGTGGCATCCGGCGGTCGATGACGTGATCCCGGTGGCCGTACGGCGCTGGCGCAAGTCGCCCTTCGCGGCGCTGCGCAGCGGCGAATGGCGACGCTTCACCCGTCGCCTGAAACAGGTCCGCTACGACGCAACGATCGATGCGCAGGGGCTGATCAAGAGCGCCTTCCTGACGCGCTACGCCAGCCGGCCGGTGCACGGGCTGGACCGCAACTCGGCGCGCGAGCCGTTCGCGACGCGCTTCTACACTCATACCCACGCCGTGCCGGTCGGCCGCCACGCAGTCGAACGCGTGCGCGAGCTCTTTGCCCGCGCACTCGGCTACCCGCTGCCCGAGGGGCCGGGCGAATACGGCCTCGACCGCCGCCGCGTGCTCCCGCCGGGGCGCGACGAAGGCGACTACCTGCTGTTCCTGCACGGCACCACCTGGACGACCAAGCACTGGCCCGAAGTCTATTGGCGGCGGCTCCTCGAACTCGCCCGCGACGGCGGCTGGGCCGTGCGCCTGCCCTGGGGCAATGACGAGGAGCGCGCACGCGCCGAACGCCTCGCTGCCGGCCTCGCCAACGTCACCGTACTGCCGCGTCTCAAGCTCGCCGGCATCGCCGCGCAGCTCGCCGGCGCGCGCGCCTGTGTCGCCGTCGATACCGGCCTTGGTCATCTCGCGGCGGCTTTCGACGTGCCGACGCTGTCGCTGTTCGGGCCGACCAACCCCGGCTTCACCGGCGCCTGGGGGCATAACCAGTTCCATTTCGCGTCGAACATGGCCTGCGCGCCCTGCCTTCAGCGCCGCTGCGCGCACGAGCCGACCGATGAGGAGCGATCCCGCTTCGACCTCGCCACCGAGCAGCCGCTGTGCTTCACGCGCCTCGCGCCGGAGCGCGTGTGGCGCGCGCTGCAGTCCGTAATCGCCGACGGCGTCCCGTGCGCGGAGCCTGCGTGCCCCGCGCCGGAGCCGGACGACGGCAGCGCCGCCGTGCTGCGCCCTGTTTTCGACCGCAAGGCCCGCTGATGCAGCTCGCTTTCTGCCTGTACAAGTACTTCCCCTTCGGCGGCCTGCAGCGCGACTTCCTGCGCATCGCGCTGACCTGCCAGGCGCGCGGCCACGACATCCGCGTGTATGCGCTGGAATGGCAGGGCGAGGTCCCGCCGGGCTTCGAACTCGTGCGTGTGCCGGTGAAGGCCTTCACCAACCACGGCCGCTACGCGAAATTTACCGACTGGGTGCAGGCCGACCTGCGGCGCCGCCCCGCCGACCGCGTCGTCGGCTTCAACAAGATGCCGAGCCTCGACGTGTATTACGCCGCCGACCCGTGCTACGAGGACAAGGCGCGCCGCCTGAGGAAGCCCCTCTACCGCTACAGCCCGCGCTACCGCCACTTCTCGGCCTACGAGCGCGCGGTGTTCGCGCCCGAGGTGCATACCGAGATCCTGACCATCTCGCCCGCGCAACAGGCCCTGTTCGCGCAGTACTACGGCACGCCGCTGCGCCGCTTCCACCCGCTGCCGCCGGGCATCGCCCCCGACCGCCGCGCCCCGGCGAACGCCGCCGGGATCCGTGCCGCGTTCCGGCGCGAGTTCCGCCTCGCCGACGACGACCTGCTGGTCGTGCAGATCGGCTCCGACTTCCCGCGCAAGGGCCTGGATCGCACGCTCGCGGCAATCGGCGCGCTGCCCGAGCCGCTCAAGCACCGCACGCACCTGATCGCGCTCGGTGCCGACGATCCCAAGCCTTTCCTGGACCAGGCGCACACGCTGGGCATTGCCGGGCGCGTGTCGCTGCCCGGAGGGCGCAGCGACGTGCCGCGCTTCCTGCTCGGCGCCGACCTGTTCACCCACCCGGCGCGCCACGAAAACACCGGCACGGTGCTGCTCGAAGCCCTCGTCGCGGGCCTGCCGGCGCTGGTGAGCGGCGCCTGCGGCTACGCGCACTACATCGAAGAAGCCGACGCCGGGCGCGTCATCGCGGAACCCTTCGACCAGGCCGCGATGAACACTGCCCTCGCACAGATGCTCGGCGACGCCGCGGCGCGCGCGCGCTGGCAAAGCAACGCACTCGCGTATGCCGACAGCCACGACCTCTACAGCCTGCCCGAGCGAGCTGCCGACGTAATCCTCGGCCAGCACAGATGAGCACGGTTTTCCTCGCCGAACCCTTCGCCACGCTGTGGGCGGGCCGCGACCCTTTCGAGGCCGCCGCCGCGCTCACCGGCACCGTCGTGCGCGAGCTCGAAGGCCGGCGTACCTTCCGCTTCGAGATCGACGGCCGCGGCTACTACGCCAAGCTGCACCGCGGCATCGGCTGGGGCGAGATCCTCGAGAACCTCGTGCGCGGGCGCCTGCCCGTGCTCGGCGCCGAGAACGAATGGCGCGCGATCCAGGCCTTCCACGCGCACGAGCTTGGCACGATGACGGCAGTGGCCTTCGGCGACCGCGGGAACGGCCCGGCGCGGCGCGAATCCTTCCTCATCACCGAGGCGCTGGAACCGACGACCGACCTCGACGCCTTCACGCGCGACTGGGCCGACAAGCCGCCACCGGTCGCCCTCAAGCGCGCGCTGCTCAAGGAAGTCACCCGCATCGCGCGCGGCATGCACGAAGCCGGCATCAATCACCGCGACTTCTACCTGGTCCACTTCCTGCTCGATCTCGACCCGCCGCCCGCCCCGGCCAGCTGCACCTGTCGGTGATCGACCTGCACCGCGCGCAGCTGCGCGAACGCACGCCGCGGCGCTGGCGCGACAAGGACCTCGCGGCGCTGTACTTCTCCGCGCTCGACATCGGCCTCACGCGGCGCGACAAGCTGCGCTTCCTGCGCGACTACTTCCCCGGCCCGCTGCGCGACACGCTCAAGCGCGAAGCGCGCCTCCTGGCGCACCTCGAACGCGAGGCCGCCCGCCTCAAACGCCGCTACGAGCGCAAGTTCGCCCACCGGCCGGCGCTACAACGATGAGCGCCTGGAAGCTGAACGCCGACTACCTGCGCGCAACCGGCAATGAAGCCGCGCTGCGCACCGCCTTCGGCTCGCTCGACGCGGTGTTCGCACTCACGGGCCAGCGCGTCGCGCGCGATCCGCTCAGCGAAGTGCTGAAGGTCGAAGTCGCCGACCGCCACTACTACGTCAAGCGCTACCATGGCGCCGGCAAGCACCTGCGACGCTGGCTGGGGCGACCGCGCGTGAAGGCCGAATGGCAGAACCTGCGCCACTTCGCCGCCTGGGGCATCCCGACGGCGACCGTCGTCGCCTGGGGCATGGAGCGCCGCCTGGGCGCCTTCGCGCGCGGCGCGATGATCACCGCCGAGCTGCCGCGCACGACCGATCTCGCCAAGCTCGCGCTCACCCATGATCCGCGCCTGAAGGACCGCCGCTGGGTCGCCGACGTGTCGCGGCAGCTAGCGGACATCACGCGCACGCTGCACGCGCACCGCTTCGCGCACAACGACCTGAAGTGGCGCAACCTGCTCGTCGATGAAGGCGGGGAAGGCAAGGAAAACGCGACAGGCCACGCCCCCCGCCTCTACCTCATCGACTGCCCCGGCGGCACGTTCTGGCGCGGCCCCCTGCTCGCCTACCGCATCGTCAAGGACCTCGCCTGCCTCGACAAGGTCGCGAAGTACCATCTCACGCGCACGCAGCGCCTGCGCTTCTACCTCGACTACGCCGGCAAGCGCCGCCTCGACGCGGCCGACAAGCGCCGCATCCGGCGCATCACCGCGTTTTTTGAAGGACGTGAGTAAGGTGCGCGACGACTACCTCGCCGACTCCGCCCGCGCGCTGTTCGCACAGCACGGCCTCGACCGCTTCGCCACGCTGTGGGCACTCGAACTCGACACCGTGGATACACCCAACACCGGCCGCGGCGGCTGGAGCAGCGTGAGCCGGCTGGAACTCGCCGACGACAACGGTGCCGTGCAGGCGTTCTACCTCAAGCGCCAGATCGACCACCTCAGCCGCAGCCTGCGCCACCCGCTCGGCGAAGCCACCTTCGCGCGCGAATTCCGCAACATCCGCCGCTACCAGCACGACGACGTGCCCGCGCTCGAAGCCGTGTTCTTCGGCCAGCGCCGCATCGCCGGCAAGGTCTGCGCGCTGCTCGTCACGCGCGCGCTCGACGACCACAAGCCGCTCGACCGCTGGCTCGCCGACTGGCCGGCGCTGCCGCGCGCGACACGGCGCGCGATCATCGACGCCGTGGCGGGCCTCGCGCGCACGCTGCACGGCGCCGGCCACCTGCACAACTGCCTGTACCCCAAGCACGTCTTCGTGCGCGTCGACGGCCCCCGCGCCAGCGCCCGCCTGATCGACCTCGAAAAGACCCGCCCACTGTTCCTCGGTGCCCGCGACCGTGCGCGCGACCTCGACGCGCTGAACCGCCACACCAAGGGGCCCGCCGCTACCGAGCGCCTGCGCTTCCTGCTGCGCTACCTCGGCCGCGACGCCCTCGACGACGCCGCCACGCGCCTCGCGCGCAGCGTCCTGCAGCGCCGCCACCGCAAGGCCGCCCGCCGATGACCGAGCCGCTCCTGCCGAAACTTCCGCCCGAGCGCGTGCCCGCCGCGGCCCCGCTCGCGGACGCAGCCGCATTGCGCAGCGCCGGACGCACCCCCGCCGTGCCCTTCAGCGTCGCGCTCGCCGACGGCCGCACACTCGTCATGACGCGCCTCTTGCGCGTGCTGCCCGGCAAGCGCGTCGTCGGCGACAGCCTGCTCGACGACCGCCGCGTGCTCGCGAAACTGTTCGTCGACAAGGACAGCGCCCGCCGCGCCGAACGCGAACGGCAAGGCATAGCCGCGCTCGCCGCAGCCGGCATCCCGACCCCCGCCCTGGTCGGCGCGACCTCACTCCCCGATGGCGGCCACCTGCTGGCCACCGAGTTCCTCGACGACGCGACGACGCTCCTCGAGCACTGGCGCCCGCTCGCCGAGCGCCCCCCCGGCGACGCCGCCGCGCTTGCGCTGCTCGCCCCCGCCTTCACGCTGCTCGGACGCCTGCACCGCGCCGGCCTCGCCACGACGACCTGCACTTCGGCAATTTCCTGGTGCGCGCCGGGCGCCTCTACCTGATCGACGGTGACGCCGTCACGACCGCCACCGCACCGCTCGCCTCCAAACCCGCCGCGCGCGACCTCGCAATGCTGATCGCGCAGCTGCCGCGCACCTGGGACGGCGCGCTGGCACCGCTCCTCGACGCCTACCGCGACGGCGGCGCCCCCCCCCTCGACGACGCCGTGCTCGCCCGCGCGCTGCGCCACGAGCGCGCCTGGCGCCTGCGCGACTACCTCGCCAAGACCGGCCGCGACTGCACGCTGTTCCGCGTGCGCCGCAGCCTGCACCGCTTCGAGGCGGTCGTGCGCGGCGAGGCCGACGCGCTCGCGCCGCTGCTCGCCGACCCCGACCGCTGGATAGAGTCCGGCCATTCGCTCAAGCGCGGCAACACCTGCACCGTCGCGCGCGTCGAGCTCGGCGGCCGCCAGCTCGTCATCAAGCGCTACAACCTCAAGCACCTCGGCCACGCGATCTCGCGCGCGTGGCGCCCGACGCGCGCCTGGCACTCGTGGCGCGAGGGACATCGCCTCGCGCTTTTCGGCATCCCGACGCCGAAACCGCTCGCGCTGATCGAGGAACGCTGGGGCCCCCTGCGCGCCCGCGCGTGGCTCGTCACCGAATATTGCGGTGGCCCCGACATGCGCGCGCATCTCGAGCCCGACGCGGCACCCGCGCCCGCGGAAGCCGCATCGCTCAAGACGCTCTTCGACACCCTGTATCGGGAGCGCATAAGCCATGGCGATTTGAAGGCCACCAACCTGCTGTGGGACGGTAACAAGTCCTTGCTGATCGACCTTGATGCGGCCCATCAGCACGCTACAATCGCTGGCTTCCACCGCGCCTGGCGCCGCGATCGCGCGCGCTTCCTGCGCAACTGGCCCGCGGATTCGCCGCTGCATCGCTGGCTCGACGCGATGCTGCCCGGCCGCCCCTGAGCGCTCTTTGATACCCGAACACCCATGCTCCTGACCGATTGGCTCCACTCCCGCCGCGTGCGCTACCTGCTCGGCGGCACGGCCCTGTTCTTCGCCGTCTTCGCGCTGCTGCGCGGCGCCTTCCTGATCGGCTTCGCCGATTTCGATGCGATGGGCGGCATCGCCAGCGAACGCATCGTCGAGGCCGTCGGCATCGGCCTGCGCTTCGACCTGCGCCTCGCGATCCTCGTGATGCTGCCGATCGCCCTGCTCGCCTTCCTGCCGCGCGCCAACCTCGTGCGCTGCGGACTCGTGCGCGGCCTGTCGCGGCTCTACCTGGGCCTCGCGATCCTCCTCGTCCTGCTCATCTACGTGCTCGACTTCGGCCACTACGACTACCTCGGCCTGCGCATCAACTCGACGATCCTGCGCTTCCTCGGCAACACGGACATCTCCGCCGGCATGCTGTGGCAAAGCTACCCGGTGCTGAAGATCACCGCCGGCTGGCTCGCGGCCTCCGTACTGGTGCTGTGGGCCGCGATCCGCCTCGAACGCCACCTGCTCGACCGGCCCGCGCGCGTGACGCCGACGCTCTCGCGTGCCGCGGTCGCCGCCATCGCGCTGACGATCCTGACCCTGCTGGGCCTGATCGGGCGCCTCACCAGCATCAACCCGTCGAACCCCGTGCCGCTGCGCTGGAGCGACGCCTTCGTGTCCGGCAACTCGGCAGTCGGCGCGCTGGGCCTCAACCCGGTGATCTTCATCTACGACACGATCCGCACGCCGCAGGAAACCTTCGACCGCGCGCAGGTCGCCAAGCACTACGAGATGATGGTCCGCTACCTCGGCGTCACCGAACCCGACCCCGAGAAACTCACGGTGACGCGCCAGATCGGCCCGCAGCCGCACCGCCTGCAGGTCCAGCGCGCGCCCAACGTCGTCTTCGTGATGCTCGAATCGCTCGGCGCGAGCCGCCTCGGCACCTTCGGCAACCCGCTCGACCCCACCCCCAACCTCGACCGGATCGCGCGCGAAGGCTGGCTGTTCCGCAACTTCCACGTCCCCGTCTCGGGCACCGCGAAGACCGTGTGGGCCAGCATCACCGGCATCCCCGACGCCGCCCGCGCCGAGAGCGCGACGCGCAACCCCTTCATCAGCAACCAGCACACCGTGGTCAACGCGCTGACGGAACACCGCAAGGTGTACGCGATCGGCGGCAGCGCCGGCTGGGCCAACATGAACGCGCTGATCCAGAGCAGCATCGACGGCATCGAGCTGATCGAGGAAGGCGCGTGGAAGTCGCCCAACGACGACGTATGGGGCATCTCCGACCTCAACCTGTTCCGCGAGAGCAGCGCGCTGCTGAAGGACGACGCGAAGAAGCGCCCCTTCTTCGCCTACCTCCAGACCGCCGGCAACCACCGCCCCTACACCATTCCCGCGGACAACGAGGGCTTCGAGATCCGCAAGCCCTCGCTGCAGGAAGTGCAGGATGCGAGCTTCCAAGACGTCGGCCAGTACAACGCGGTGCGCCTGCTCGACCACAACATCGGCCGCCTGATGGAGATCGCCAAGCGGGATGGCTGGTTCGACAACACCATCTTCGTGCTCTTCGGCGACCACAACGGCCGCATCAGCCGCCTGCCCTTCATGCCGCCCGCCTTCGAGCAGCTCAACCTCGAAAGCACGCATGTCCCTGCGGTGATCTACGCGCCCAAGCTGTTGAAGCCGCGCGTGTTCGAGGAAGCCGCCAGCCTCGTCGACCTGCTGCCGACCGTCGCCGGCCTGCTCGGTGTCGAATACCGCAACGGCGCGCTCGGTCGCGACGTGCAACTCCCCGCGCCCGAGGGCGAACGCGCCGTGCACGTGATCCTGCGCGAAGGCGCCTTCCCGCTGATCGGCGCCGTCACGCGCAACTTCCTCGTGCAGATGAACCACGACGGCAGCAAGGCCACGATGCACGACCTCGCGTCGAAGACGCCCACCGACAACGTCGCCGACGCCCACCCGGAAGAATTCGCGCGCCTGGCCGCACTGGCCCGCGGCCTGCACGAGACCTCGCGTTTCATGATGTACGACAACCGCCGCGCGGCGCAGTGATCCGCAGGAGCCAGTCAGCAGGTACCTTCCCCTTCAAGGGGAAGGACAGGATGGGGATGGGTTTCTTGCGAGCGCTTTAGAGCCCGCCCCTCGCCGTTACGGCGGCGCAGCGCGGTGCTCCGCCGTGCCAATTAATGGTCACACGGCGTGGAAGACTAGCCCTCGGCCCCCTGCTCCGCGAACTGCATCGCATGCAGCCGCGCATACGCGCCGTCGCGCGCGAGCAGTTCCTGATGCGAGCCGCGCTCGACGATGCGCCCCTGCTCCATCACCATGATCACGTCGGCCTTCTCGATTGTCGATAGCCGGTGCGCGATCACGATCGTCGTGCGCCCGCTCATCACGCGGTCGAGCGCGGCCTGGATATGGCGCTCGGACTCGGTGTCGAGCGCCGAGGTCGCCTCGTCGAGGATCAGCACCGGCGCGTCCTTCAAGAGCGCGCGCGCAATCGCCAGGCGCTGGCGCTGGCCGCCCGACAGCATCACGCCGTTCTCGCCGATCTCGGTGTCGTAACCCTGCGGCAGGCGCTCGATGAACTCCGCCGCGAAGGCCGCCTGCGCGGCAGCCTCGACCGCCTCGCGCGGTGCACCGGCGAGGTCGCCGTAGGCGATGTTGTTCGCCACCGTGTCGTTGAACAGGGTCACCTGCTGCGTCACCAGCGCGATGTGGCGGCGCAGGTTCTTCAGTGTGTAATCCTCGACATCCACGCCGTCGAGCAGGATCTGCCCGCTCCCGTGGAGGTAGAAGCGCGGGATCAGATTCGCAAGGGTCGACTTGCCGCTGCCCGAACGCCCGACGAGCGCGACCATCTGCCCCGGCTCGACGCTGAAGCTGATGCCGTCGAGCACAAGGCGATCGACGCCGGGATAGCAGAAGCTCAGGTCGCGCACCTCCAGCCGCCCGGTGACGCGCTCGCGTTCGACCGTCCCGCGATCCTCCTCGGGCGGCGTGTCGAGCTGCTCGAAGATGCTCTCCGCCCCCGCGACCCCTTTCTGGATCGTCGAACTCACCTCGGAAAGCTGGCGGATCGGCTTCGGCAGCAGGCCGGCCGCGGTGATGTAGGCGACCAGATCCCCCACCGACGAATCGCCGCGCAGCCACAACACCAGGAACAGCAGCACCGACATCGCCGTGTAGCTCACCAGCTGCAGCATCGGCGTGTAGGTCGCGCCGGTCTTCACCATCTTCAGCTGCTTGCGCGTGTTGTCCTCGCTCGCCGCGCGGAAGCGCCGCGACTCGTAGGCCTCGCCGCCGAAGCTGCGCACGACGCGGTAGCCATGGATCGTCTCCGACGCCACGTGCGTCACGTCGCCCATCGCCGCCTGGATCTTCTTGCTCTGCTTGCGGAACTTGCGGCTCGCGCTCGTCACCATCACCCCGATCACCGGCAGGATCGCGAGCATCACCAGCGTCAGCTTCCAGTTCATCCACAGCAGGTAGCCGAACAGGAACACGATCGTCAGTCCCTCGCGGATCACCACCTTGATCGCGTCGGTCGCCGCGCCGGTCACCATCGTCACGTTGAAGGTGATGCGCGAGATCAGGTGCCCGGAGTTGGTTTCGTCGAAATAGCGGTTCGGCAGGCGCAGCAGGCTGTCGAACAGCGCCAGCCGCAGATCCTGCACGAGGCCCAGCGAGACCTTGGCGAGGAAGTAGTTGCCCAGATAGGACCCGAGCCCCTGCCACACCGCGATCGCGACGATCAGCACCGGCACCGCCTTCATCAGCGGCAGCGACTCCAGCAGCGGCACGCCGGCGAACAGCGCCGCCTCGGGATTCGAGAGCCCGTCCACGAAGTACTTCAGGATGCCCGCCAGCATCGGCTGGGAGGACGCGAAGATCAGGAAACCGACGATGCTGAGCGCGAACGCAGGCACATAGGGCCGGACATAGCTCAGCAGACGGAGATAGATCTTGAGGCTGGAAGCGGACTGCGTGTCTTTATTGCGCTTCAAGTTTTGGGGCTTCCGGAAAGGGGGTTCGTGCACTGCCGCAAAAACCGGCCTGCACTGCAACATGCGGGTTAAAATTGTACCTTTGATTCTCGCGGCAGCGCCCAGTGACCCCACTCAACCGAGAAGCCTTTTCCGCCTTGCGCAAGGGCGCGACGGTCATCGAAGCCGACCCGCGCGGCGAAAAGGTCCTGCGCCTGACCGACGGCTCCTTCCTCAAGCTCTTCCGCCGCAAACGCTTCCTCTCCTCGGCGCTGTTCTTTCCGCCCGCCGACTGTTTCCGGCGCAACGCCGAAGCCCTCGCCGCCCGCGGCATTCCCTGCCCGCAGGTGCTCGAGAGCTACGATCTCGACAGCGAACGCAAGACCGCCGTGCGCTACTGGCCCTTGCCCGGCGACACCATCCGCAGCCTGTTGCCCGGCCTGGGCACGGACGAGCGCTCGGCCCTGCTGCTGCGGCTCGCCGGCTTCATTGCCAAGCTCCACGACGAGGGCATTTACTTCCGCTCCCTCCATCTGGGCAACGTCCTGCTCATGCCCGACGGCGCGTTCGGCCTGATCGACGTCTCCGACATGAGCGTGCAGCGCGCCCCGATCAGCCGCCACAAGCGCGTGCGCAATTTCCGCCACGTGTTCCGCTACAAGGCCGATACGCGCCTCATCAACGAAGTCGGCGCACTGCGCTTCCTCTCGCACTACAACGCGGCTTCCGGCATCCATCTGGAGCCGGAGCACATGACCCGCATGCCCAACCTCAACCGCGCGCCGTGACGCGGCCGCGCTTCCGATAATAGGCTTCCAGCGCGGGACGGCCGCTTTCGAGCACCGCCATCAGCGTCGGGATCCAGAAGAACACCCACAGCGCGCGCGGCGAAACGATTACTCCCGGCGTCGTCGTCGCCACCCCGGCCCAACCGACGAGAGCGACCAGCATCCAGCGAGAACGGCTCCGCCACGCAGCAACGAAGAACGCGAGGGCCATCGCGAGGAAGAGCGCCAGGCCAATCGCGCCCGCCTCGTACAGTATCGACACGTAGGCGCTATGGGCATGGAAGAACTGTCCGAGGAAGCGATAGTCGTCCTTGCCGCAACCGACGAATACGCTGCAGTCGGATCCGAGCCGGCGCAGCGCATCCACCCAGATTTCGAACCGATAGCTCCCCCCGCGATCGAGCAATGCATCAGCGACTCCCAAGCCCCATAGCAGGGCGGCAGCGACTACCGCCAGCAGACTGCCGACGACGACGAGGCGCCGCTGGATAAGGAAGACGACCAGAAAGGCGGCGAACCCCACCAGTGCCGAACGCGCCTGAAAGACGACCGCGCACAGCCCCCCCAGCGCGACGAGCCCCAGCAGCGCGACAAGATAGGCCGGACGCGACCGCTCCCGGAGGCGCGGCTCGACATGAAAGAGCCACAGGAACACGAGTGAACTGCTGATCAGCAGTCCCGCATACACCGGATTCTGCCCCTGCCCCCATAGCGTGATGCGCTGCCAATAATGGTGCAACCATGCGAGTTGCGCCCACTTCACTGTGGCGAATGCGAAGAGCGCGATACTGACCAGCGCAAAACCCGTGTACGCGCGCACCACGCCGGAGCCATGGCGCTCCAGCATCGCACAACAGACGAAAAGGGCTGCGATGTAGAGCGTATCCATAAAAAATGCCGGATCCGCAATGACCAACCACGCGGTCAGTGCACCGTAGGCCGCCAGGAAAGCGGGGGCGACACGGCACAGGCCGAGCGCCGCGCGCGGCCGGGACAGCCACCATGCCAGCGCCGGAAATCCGAGGCCGATATAGAAGATGTTGTTCGACGCCTTCGAGGATATCGGCGTGTAGAACGATACGCAGAAGACGAACAATATGACGGATGCCAGCCAATAGGCTGCGCGGCCGTCGCGCAAATCCAGCTTTAGCAAGAAGACCTCAGAGCGACGGAAACACCGCCAACAGATTGTCCTTGATACCCTCGATGCCGGGGCGCTCGCACTCCCCGACCAGCGTCTCGAAACCGCTCGTGCCGCTCGCGAGGAATTCCTCCGGAGTGAGGCAGGCCGGTTCCGCGATCCCGAAGGCCGAATAGTAGTCGGCAAACTTGTAGTCGGAGATCATGCCGCGCGAGATCGCGATGCGCCGGTTCGGAACCCCGAAGGCGTCCGAGACGATCAGGCCATGCATGCTCGACGACACGATCAAATGGCACTCCTGGATCGCCTTGAGGACCTCCTCGACCGGCCAGTAGACATCGATGACCTTCACCCCGGGCAGCGCACCGACATGCTCGACGATGGGGGCCGTCTGATCGACATAGTGCGGAATGAACCCGAGGGTAAAGCGCTTCGCGGGCTTCGGTCGGCCTTCCCACCAGCGATCCGCGAGCAGCCCCGGATCCCCCAGCACCACCCCCTGAAGGCTTTCACCCCCTTCTATCTGTTCGCGCGTGAGACGGCCGCGTACGGCATGGTAGTAATGGCGCGCCGAAAACACCCGCTCCGGCGCGTCCGTGCCGCTTCCCCAGACGTGCAGGCGGCGCGGCACGAGGAAGCGCTTCGCCTTCTGCTCGCGGTTCATGATGGAGCCGATCGCCATCATGTCGGCCTTGTGGATGGGCGCATATTCGACCGGCTTGCGCGCAGCCATCTCGACGATCAGCGGCGAGAGGAAATCGCCAAAATTCCTCTGCCCGGGCTCATCCCGTCCCTTGCCTCGACACCAGTACAGTCTGATGGCCATGTTCCGCTTGCCTCAGTAACCCAACAACTCGTAGTCGCGCTCGTACACGCGACGGATGCGGTCTATCGTACGCGCCTGAAATGTCGGCTCCTGCGACTGTGGGGGCGAGACATTTGTCTGATCCAATTTGGCGTCAACTCCAAGCACTGTGCATACCCGCAGAAAATCCGCGGCCATCGTCTCCTGCCGCCCAATGAAGTCGATGCGCAACTGGCCCAACGAATCGCACAAGAACTGCCACTGCGGGGCAAAGTGCATCTGCATTCGGGCGGTTTCCTCGCACAGCCACTTCTGCACGAATCCGTCAAAGGTGTCGTAGCGCATCACCATGCGGCGCGCCGCCTGATCGCGCTGGATATCCTGATTGGAGCGCAGATAGTGGTAGGCCGAATACGCGCGGTCGAGCGGATTCCTGACGAAGCAGAACTTGAACGCGCTCTCGAAGAACTCCGGGAAATTTCTTTCGTAGAACCACAATGGCATATGCCCGTGCGTCCTTCCCGGAAACAGGGCGCGCTTCACGCTGCTCCCGGCGCACTTCGGCACATGGATGAAAATGCACGAATGGCGCTCGAAATCGACCGGCAGGCGGGCACTGTCCGAGAGAATCTTGTCGATCGCGGAACGATCGACAACCGACAGACGGTTGAGGATGGATTCACGCGCCTGCTTCGGAACAAGTTTCCAGAGATACCTTCTCATGAAGCTTCACCTAGTTGACTCTGCCGGGCGGCGCGCAGAAACACGTACCTGACAGATCGCATCCTGCAGCTGTATAAGCACATCGCGACGCCTCAGAACCCGAGCAGCTGACGGAAGCGCTCGATCGGCCCCAGGGGCGGCTTGGGGCGCAAGGGCGGCACGAGTGCCTGTGCGATCTTTTCCCCCAGCCGGTCGAAACGGTATTCGCGCTCGGCCAGCGCCTGTCCGGCTGCGGCAATCCGCGCGGCGAGACCCGCGTCCTCGCGCAGCACCGCGAGCTTCGCGCTCAGTTCCGCCGCATCGCGATACAGGACGACGTTTTCCATGTCACGGAACCCCAGCGCGGCGTTTTCCCCGGCGCCCTGATCGTTCGCGCACAGCACGCAACCGCAGGCCATCGCCTCGAAATTCTTGATCATGTACTCGCCGATTCCGGCATCGGCACCGACGAAGAAGCGGATGCGGTTCAGCGTGCGCAGATACTCGTCGCCGGAAGCCGTCCGGGTGATCAGGAGCTGCTCCCGCGCGGCGATCTCGTCGAGCATCCGGCGACGCCCCGTATACACGGAACTCTTCGTGCTGCCGACGAAGGCGAGTTCGATGTCACGCTCCAGGCCCAGATTGCGCAGCATCGTCTGGTCGTAGCCCTTGGGCACGAACACCGCGTCGACACCTTCGTCGCGCAAGCGCTGCGAAACCGTGAAGCCGGACGAAATCACGCGCGCCCAAGGCAGCTGCGCATAGTGGCGGCTGAACTTTCCCTGGTACTTGCCGGGGAAATAGTTCTGGCAGGCGTCATGCTCGAGGATCACGAGGTTCGGCACGGTGCGGATGAACGGCACCTGCCGGATCTCCTGCTTGAAGCGCAGGAAGAACACGATGCGCTCGTAGTCTTCGACACGGACGTTGCGCCGGAAATAGCGCCGCAGGTTCGCCTGGTCTTCGCGGCCGAGCCAGCGCAGGTCGCAGTCCGTGTGCGCGGCGATGCCGTCGTAGAGGCGGTCGAGGATGACGCGCTGCTCCTTCTGGACCAACAGCAGGACCTTCATGCCGCGGCCTCGACTAGCGGGTGGAATCCACCTGCATCGACGGACCACCGGCCGGAGGCGGCCAGGGCTGCGAGCGTGGCCGCATCCGCAGCCGCCAGATCCTTCCAGGCATGCTTCTTCCACACGACGAAATGCAGGTAGGGGAAGACGCGGTTTCCGTCGCGATCGTTGGTCAGCCGGCCGCGGTCCCAGAACCAGCGCTGCGGAAAATCGAAACCGCCGTCGACCCACGCGACCTTCGCGTCGGGCGTGCTGAAAGCCTCGACGAATTCCGCGCGCCGATACCAGGAGTTGAGCAGGCGCGGTAGATGCGCGACCCGGTCGGGAAGATTCTTGTAGCGGATGAAGATCCGGCTGAATGCCCCTTCGTCGAGCGCATGGTGCTTCTGGTCGGTCATGCGCGGCTGCCAGTCCCGCATCAGCCGGAAGGCCTCGCGCATTTCGCGCGTATTCCTCACCAGGCAGCAATGTCCCGAGATGCGCCGCGCGTGGGTCGCGAAAAGATCCTTCCGCGCCAGCCGCTCGGCCGTGAAATACGCGCGCAGGTCGCCCCACACGAGGTCGAGGTCACCGAAAGCCCAGAAATCGTAGCCCCGCAGCTCGTCCTCGTGGATGTAGCCGAAGGCCGGCTTCACGTCGCACAGCTTGTAGGGATTCTTCGGCGCGAAGGGGATGTCGAGCGCGCGCGCGACGCGGGCGCAATAGTCCTGGTAGGAGGTGTCCACGACGCGCACGTTGGGCGGGCAGTCGGGAATCGGCCCGCAGTCGGAGAAGAGCAGCCAGTCCACGGTCGGGTTGGCGCGGCAGCTCGCGACGAAAAAGGGCATCCAGAACGGCCAGCGACCGAAATACGGAATCAGGAAGCAGATCGACGGCTGTTGCGCGCTCATCGCATCCAGTCCGGTTCGCCGAGCACCGCCCTGACCATCGGCAGCGCAAAGAAGCGGCGCCGCGCGGCCTCGTCCGAGAAGTGCGCGTACAGGCGCTCGATGCCGCGTTCGACAATCGCCTCGCGCTCCGCCGCGGGCATGCGCGCCCCGGCCACGAGACCGCGGGCGAGCGCCGCCGCGTCGCCCAGCGGGAAAAGCGTACCCACATCGCCTACGACTTCCGGCGCGCCGCCGCAATCGGTCGCGATCACCGGCACGCGCGCGGCCATCGCCTCGAGCAGCACCATGCCGAAGGGCTCGTGGTCGGAGCTCAGTGCGAACATGTCGAACGCAGAGAAAGCGCGGCGCGCATTCGGCACCTGCCCGAGGAAACGCACCCGCTCGGCAATCCCCAGTTCGCCGGCAAGTTTCCGCAACGACGCTTCCAGCCGCCCCTTGCCGAGGATCGTCAGGATCACCTCGGCAGGAAGGTCCGGCAGGGCGCGGGCGAAGCCGCGCAGCAGCGTGGCCTGGTCCTTGTCCGGGTGCAGCCGGCCGACGTTGCCGACGACGAAGGCATCGCGCGGCAGGCCGAGCAGTTCGCGCGCCGCCTCGCGCGGCAGCACTTCGGCACGCACGGCGTCCACGTCGATGCGATTGTGCAGCGTCTCGATGCGGTCGGCCGGCCATGACGGCACGCCGCGGCGGATGTCGTCGCGGATCGCATCGGACACCCCCAGCAGGCCGAGGCGCTTGCCGAACCAGCGCGCAAAAAGCTTGTGCGTCAGGCGCTCGTAGTCACCGAAGGCGTGATGCACGCCGATCACCGGGAGCTTCGTCCCCCAACACGAGATGTGGATGGGCTTGAAGCGGTGCGCGAGGATCAGCGCGAAGTCGCGCCCGGCGATGATCTCGCGCACGCGGCGCATCGCGTCGAGCTTGAGTCCGCGCACGTCGGCGCCGTCGTAGTCGAGGTAGATCACCTCGTCGGACGCCGACAGCGCGGTGACTTCGTCGCTCGCCGGATCGGTCAGATAGACGGTCGTGACCTTGTACGGCGAATCCTTGAACAGGACCGCGTACTGGCGCGCGACATCAGCGAACGGGCCGTAGTGGCAGTGGCAGAACTGCAGGATGCGGCGTTCAGCCAAGGGCCGCGCCCTCCTTCACGACCAGCACGTCCTCCATGATCAGGTACTGCAGGTCCGAGCCGAAGAACATGTTCAGCGCGTCCGTCGGCGAGCAGATCATGGGCTCGCCGCGGCGGTTGAGCGAGGTGTTGAGCACGACGCCGTTGCCGGTGAGCTTCTCCAGTTCCTTCATCAGGTCGTAGTAACGCGGGTTGAACTCGCGCTTGAGCACTTGGGCGCGCGAAGTGCCGTCCTCGTGCACGACCTCGGGCACACGCGTCTTCCACTCCTCCGCGACTTCGAAGGTGAAGGTCATGAAGGGGGCCGGATGATCCGTCTGCAGCATCTGCGGGCCGACGGTGTCGAGCATGCTGGGGCAGAACGGCCGCCAGCGCTCGCGGAACTTGATCTGCTCGTTGATGCGGTCGGCGACGCCCGCCGCGCTGGGGCAGCCGAGGATGGAGCGCCCACCGAGCGCGCGCGGCCCGAACTCCATGCGCCCCTGGAACCACGCCACCGGATTGCCGTCTTTCAGAACTTGCGCGATGCGCGCGGGAACGTCGGAGATCTGTTGCCACTTCGGCTGCGCCGGATGCTTGGCGCACGCGGCGATCACATCCTCGTTGGAGTAGCGCGGCCCGAGATAGACGTGTTCCATCTTCTCGACCGGCACGCCGCGCGCGACCGACACGTAGGAGGCCGCGCCCACGGCTGTCCCGGAGTCGCCCGAGGCCGGCTGCACGAAGAGTTCGCGCAGATCCGGTCGCGCGATGATCTTCTGGTTGAGCTTGACGTTCAACGCGCCGCCGCCGGCGAAGGCCAACCGCCCGGTGTCGCGCAGGATGTCGCCGAGGTAGTGGTCGATCATCTGCAACGCGAGATCCTCGAACAGCTTCTGCATGCTCGCGGCGTAGTGGATGTAGGGCTCGTCGGCGATGTCGCCGGCGCGCTTCGGCCCCAGCCAGTCGATCAGCTTGGGCGAGAAGTAGTAGCCCTTGCCGTTCTCCTTGTAGCGGCGGAAGCCGATCACGTTGGCGTAATCGGTGTCGATCACCAGTTCGCCGTTCTCGAATTTCGCCAGGCGCGAGAAGTCGTACTTGTCCGGATCGCCGTAGGGCGCCATGCCCATGACCTTGTACTCGCCGTCGAGCATTTCGAAGCCGAGGTACTCGGTGATCGCGCCGTACAGGCCGCCGAGCGAATCGGGATCGTAGAACTCCTTGATCTTGTGGATCTTGCCGTTCTCGCCGTAGCCGAAGAAGGTCGTCGCGTACTCGCCCTTGCCATCGATGCCGAGGATCGCGGTCTTCTCCTGGAAGCCCGAGCAGTGGTAGGCGCTCGACGCGTGCGCGAGATGGTGCTCCACCGGCACGATCTCGGTCTTCTTCAGGTCGAAGCCGAGCTGCGCGAGGCACCACTCGATGCGCTTCTTGTAGCGGTAGTATCGGCGATTGCCCGTCAGGATCGCGTCGAGGCCGCGGTCCGGGGCATACCAGTATCGCTTCGCATAGTGCCAGCGCGCCGGCTCCGTGATGCTGATCGGCGCGAACGGGATCGCGACGGCGTCGACGTCCTGCGGCTTGATGCCGGCGAACTCGAGGCAGAACTTCGCCGCCTCGTAGGGCATGCGGTTCTTGGCGTGCTTGTCGCGCACGAAGCGCTCTTCTTCCGCCGCCGCGACGAGCGTGCCATCGATGTACAGGGCTGCGGAGGGGTCGTGCGTCAGGGCGCCGGACAGGCCGAGAATGGTCAGAGCCAAGGGTGAAGCCTCAAAAGTCATAGCGCCGAGACTCGAAAACTCTTCGGCGCAGGCATGGCGAAAAATCTTTGAAGTATACCCTCCCGGAGCCCACCGCTGACACGAGTGCAGCCCGGATCTGTAACACCTCGCGTATCATCGCGCCGCGCGATTTCCACCTGGCGTGGCCTACCCAAGCCGATGCTGCCCGCCCCACGATCCCCGGGGCACGACGCAGCGCCGCCACAAAACCAGGAAATCGCATCCCACAAGGAGACGAATCAATGGATGCACTCATTTCAACCATCAACGGCTACGTCTGGAGCCCCGCACTCGTCTATCTGTGCCTGGGCGTGGGCCTGTACTTCTCGATCCGCACGCGCTTCATGCAGGTGCGCGGCTTCAACGAGATGATCCGCCTGATGTTCGAAGGCAAGAGCTCCGACGCCGGCGTATCTTCGTTCCAGGCACTGGCGATGGCCCTTTCCGGCCGCGTCGGCACCGGCAACATCGCCGGGGTCGCCACCGCGATCACCTTCGGCGGGCCCGGCGCGGTGTTCTGGATGTGGATGACCGCCTTCCTCGGTGCATCGACCGCTTACATCGAGTCGACGCTGGCGCAGATCTACAAGGAAAAGGACGACAAGGGCCAGTACCGCGGCGGTCCCGCCTACTACATCGAGAAGGCGATGGGACAAAGGTGGTACGCCTGGATCTTCGCCGTCGCGACGACGATCGCGATGGGCCTGCTGCTGCCCGGCGTGCAGGCCAACAGCATCGCTTCGGGCGTGCAGAATGCGTGGGGTATCGATCCCGCGGTCAGCGCGGCGCTCATGGTGATCACGCTGGGCTTCATCATCTTCGGCGGCGTCAAGCGCATTGCGCACTTCGCCGAGTTCGTCGTGCCCTTCATGGCGCTCGCCTACATCCTGATGGCGCTGGTGATCGTGTTCCTGCACATCGATCAAGTACCGGCGATGATTGCGCTGATCTTCAAAAGCGCCTTCGGTTTCGAGGCCGGGTTCGGTGCGGTGCTGGGCCTCGCGGTGCAGTGGGGCGTGAAGCGCGGCGTGTATTCGAACGAGGCGGGCCAGGGTTCGGGACCGCACCCGGCGGCAGCAGCGGAAGTGTCGCATCCGGCCAAGCAGGGCTATGTGCAGGCCTTCTCGGTGTATATCGACACGCTGCTGGTGTGCTCGGCGACGGCGTTCATGCTGCTCGCCACCGGCAAGTACAACGTCAAGCACCCGGACGGGTCGATGATCCTCGATCACCTGCCGGGCGTCGAAACCGGCCCCGCCTACACGCAGGCCGCGGTCGAGTCGGTCATGCCCGGCTTCGGTGCGAGCTTCGTCGCGCTGGCGCTGATGTTCTTCGCCTTCACGACCATCGTCGCGTACTACTACATGGCCGAGACCAATCTCTCCTACATCAACCGCAAGGTGCATCGCCCGTGGCTGGTGTTCGTGCTGCGCATCGTGATGATGGCGGCGGTGACCTACGGCTCTGTGCGCAGCGCCGGCGCGGCGTGGGACCTCGGTGACATCGGCGTGGGCGTCATGGCTTGGCTCAACATCATCGCGATCCTGATTCTGCAGAAGCCCGCGCTCGTCGCGCTACGCGACTACGAGCAGCAGAAGAAGGAAGGCAAGGATCCGGTGTTCGACCCGGAGAAGCTGGGAATCCGCAACGCGGATTTCTGGGTCGATCGCCGCTGATCGACCTTGGCGGACGCGGGCGGGAGCAACGCATCCCGCCCCGCGATTTTCGATGCCGACGGGGGACTGTCGCCGTCCCCCTCAGTGGGCCTCGTCCCAGTTGTCGCCGACGCCGACCTCAACCAGCAACGGCACCGCCAAGTCGGCTACGCCGCACATCTGCGCCGGAAGTTCCGCGCGCACGCGCTCGAGCTCGTCGCGCGGCACCTCCAGCACCAGTTCGTCATGCACCTGCAGGATCAGGCGCGTCTTCAGCCCCGAGGACGCGAGCCAGCCGTGCACGGCGATCATCGCCTTCTTGATCAGGTCCGCCGCCGTGCCCTGCATCGGCGCATTGATCGCCGCACGCTCGGCGGCCTGACGGCGACCGACTTGCTGGGCGCGGATCTCGGGCAGGTAGAGGCGACGGCCGAACACCGTCTCGACGTAGCCGCGCTCCTTGGCCTCGGCCTTGACGCGGTCCATGTAGGCGGCCACCCCCGGGTAACGCGCGAAGTAGCGGTCGATCCAGCCCTGCGCCGCGGCGCGGTCGATGCCCAGATTCATCGCCAGACCGTGCGCGCTCATGCCGTAGATGAGGCCGAAGTTGATCACCTTGGCGTAGCGGCGCTGCTCGCTCGTGACTTCGGCCGGCGTCACACCGAACACCTCGGCTGCGGTCGCGCGGTGGACGTCCTCGCCCTGCGCAAAGGCTTCGAGCAGGCGCGTGTCGCCCGACAGGTGCGCCATGATGCGCAGCTCAATCTGCGAGTAGTCGGCCGACACGATCACATGATCGCGCGGTGCGATGAAGGCCGCGCGGATGCGCCGTCCCTCGGCGGTGCGGATCGGAATGTTCTGCAGGTTGGGGTCCGAACTCGCGAGCCGGCCGGTGACCGCGACCGCCTGCGAGAAGCTCGTATGCACGCGCCCGGTCTTGGGGTTGACCATGCGCGGCAGCTTGTCGGCGTAGGTGCTCTTGAGCTTCGCAAAGCCGCGATGCTCGAGCAGCAGCTTGGGCAGCGGGTAGTCGTCGGCGAGCTGCTGCAGCACCTCCTCGTCAGTCGAGGGCTGGCCGGTGGCGGTCTTCTTCACCACCGGCAGGCCGAGCTTGCCGAAGAGGATCTCGCCCAGTTGCTTCGGTGAGGCGAGATTGAAGGGCTGGCCGGCCAGATGGTGCGCCTCGCGCTCCAGCTCCATCAGGCGACGCCCCAGTTCCTCGCCCTGTTGCGCGAGCAGAAACGGGTCGATCAGCACGCCGGTGCGCTCCATCTCCAGCAGCACCTGCATCGCCGGCAGTTCGATGTCGCGGTACAGCGCCGCGAGCGCCGGCACGGCCTCCAGTTGCGGCCAAAGTGCCTGATGCAGGCGCAATGTGATATCGGCGTCCTCGGCAGCGTATTCGGTCGCACGGTCGAGCGCGACCTCGTCGAAGCCGATCTGCTTCGCCCCCTTGCCGCACACGTCGGTGTAGGGAATCGTCGTCAGGCCGAGGTGGCGCTTCGCCAGCGAATCCATGTCGTGCGACTTGTCGCTCTCGAGCACGTAGGACTGCAACAGCGTGTCGTGCGCGATGCCGGCCAGCCGGATGCAGTGGTTCGCCAGTACGTGCGCGTCGTACTTGAGGTTCTGACCGACCTTTGCATGCTGCGCGGACTCGAACCACGGCCGCAGGCGCGCGAGCACCTCGTCGAGCGGCAACTGCGCCGGGACGTCAGGCCCGCGGTGCGCCAGCGGCAGGTAGGCCGCCTCGCCCGCGACGACCGCGAAGGACATGCCGACGAGGCGGGCCGCCATCGGATCCAGGCTGGTGGTTTCGGTGTCGAAGGCGACGAGCGCAGCGGCATCCAGCTTCGCGAGCCAGGCGTCGAACGCCGCCCAGTCGAGGATCGCCGTGTAGCCGCCGCGATGCGCACCCGGCTCGACGGGTGGGTCGTCGGCCGCGGCGGCCGCGGCTGCTTCGCCGCCCGCGGGAGCCGTCGCCCCGCCACCCTGCCCGTCCAAATCCTTCAGCCAGCCACGGAACTCGAAGCGCTCGTACAGTGCGCGCAGGGCGGCCTTGTCGTCCTCGCGCGCCGGCAGGTCGTCGAGCGCGACCGGCAGCGCGACATCGGTCGCGACCGTAACCAGCTTTTTACCCAAGGGCAGGAAGTCGAGGTGCTTCCTCAGGTTCTCGCCGACCTTGCCGCCGACCTTGTCAGCGTTCGCGACGAGGCTGTCGAGCGTGCCGTACTCCGTGAGCCACTTCACCGCAGTCTTCGGACCGCACTTCTCGACGCCCGGCACGTTGTCGACGGTGTCGCCGACCAGCGCGAGGTAATCGATGATGCGCTCGGGCGGCACGCCGAATTTCGCCTCCACCCCCGCCTCGTCGAGCACCTCCTCGCTCATCGTGTTCACCCACTTCACGCCGGGGCGCACGAGCTGGGTCAGGTCCTTGTCGCCGGTCGAGATCACCACCTCCCAGCCGCGCTCGAGCGCCAGGCGCGTCAGCGTGCCGATCACGTCGTCGGCCTCGACCCCTTCCACCGCCAGCAGCGGCCAGCCCTCGGCCTGCACCGCCTCGTGCAGCGGCTCGATCTGCGCGCGCAGGTCGTCGGGCATCGGCGGGCGCTGCGCCTTGTACTCCGGATACCAGTCGTCGCGGAAGGTCTTGCCCTTGGCGTCGAACACACAGGCGCGGAATTCGGCCTTGTAGTCGCTTTCGAGCCGACGTAGCATCGACAACACACCCCGAATCGCTCCTGTCGGCTCGCCCTTCGAATTGCGCAGATCCGGCAGCGCGTGAAACGCGCGATACAGATAGCTGGAACCATCGACGAGCAACAGGACGGGCATCGGACAAACTTCCTTGCGGGATCCGGGCGAATTCCGGAATCAGATGAAGCCGGCACACGGACCGGCAGAACGACAAGACGAGAACAACATGACCGCGAAAGAGAAAGTCCCTCCCAGCGCGCCGAGCAGCACGACGCAGCGCTTCAACGCCCGCGAGTCGTGGCGGATCTTCGGAATTATGGCAGAGTTCGTCGAGGCGACCGAACGGCTCAACTCCGTCCGCCCCGCGGTGTCGATCTTCGGCAGCGCGCGCATCCCGCCCGACCACATGTACTACATCCTCTCCGAAAAGATCAGCCGGCTGCTGTCCGACGCCGGCTTCGCGGTGATCTCCGGCGGCGGCCCCGGCATCATGGAAGCGGCGAACAAGGGTGCCTACTTCGGCAAGAGCCCGTCGATCGGGCTCAACATCCAGCTGCCGATGGAACAGAGCTCCAACCCCTACCAGGACATCTCGCAGACCTTCCAGCACTTCTTCGCGCGCAAGTTCATGTTCGTGCGCTTCGCCTCGGCCTATGTCGTGATGCCGGGCGGCTTCGGCACGCTGGACGAGCTGATGGAAGCCCTGACGCTGATCCAGACCGGCAAGAGCCGCAAGATCCCGATCATTCTGGTGCACGGCCCGTTCTGGAAAGGCATGATCGACTGGTTCCGCGAGCGCCTCGTCGCCGAACGCATGATCAACCCCGAAGACCTCGAACTGATCCAGGTCATCGACACGCCCGAGGAGGTCGTCGAGGCGATCTTCAAGCACTACGAAAACCGCGGCTTCCTGCCGCTGCCCGAGGAACACGAACTGCTGCTCAACCTGTAATGACGGACGCACAGCGCGGGTCCCTGCTAGAATCCGCGCCATCCAAGGAGAGCACCATGCGCCGCAACCTGATCGTGCTGCTGATGGCCCTCGCAACCCCGGTTGCGGCCCAGCAGCCTCCGAAGCTCGAACCGATCCCCGAACCCCCGCCGATGCCGGCGAGCGATCCGTCGCTGGATCCCGAAGTCCGCATCGTCAAGCGCGGCGAGGACACCGTTCAGGAATACCGCATCCGCGGCAAGCTCTACATGCTCAAGGTCACGCCCCCGCACGGCGTGCCCTACTACCTGATCGACAACGAAGGCAACGGCGTGATGGCGCGGCAGGACGTGCTGCCGACCCTGGCCGTGCCGATGTGGGTGATCAAGTCCTGGTAATGCAACCCCGGCCCGCTGGCCACTGACTCACCCTCTTCCCTGCCATGTCCGTTTTCACCGCTGTCGCCCCCGAGACGCTGTCGTGCTGGCTCGGCCGTTATGCCATTGGCCGCCTCGTCGACCTGCAAGGCATCTCGGCCGGCGTGCAGAACAGCAACTTCTTCGTCACCACCACGCTCGGCCGCTACGTGCTGACGCTGTTCGAGGCGATCCCGCGCGCCGAACTGCCCTACTTCCTGCACCTCATGGCCCATCTCGCGCGCCACGGCCTGCCGGTGCCGGGGCCGATCGCCGACCGCGACAACGAATACCTCGGCACGCTCTCCGACCGCCCCGCCGCACTGGTGATGCGCCTGTCGGGCAAGTCCGAGATGGCCCCCACGGCGCTGCACTGCGAGCGCGTCGGCGCGATGCTCGCAGGCCTGCATCTGGCCGGGCTGTCCTACGGCCGGCGCCAGGACAACCCGCGCGGCGCGGCGTGGCGCACGGCCGCAGCGGCGCGCGTGCGCACCTTCCTGCCCGCGGACGAGCAAGCCCTGCTCGATGCGGAACTCGCCTTCCAGGCCGCAGTGGACTATGCCAGCCTGCCGCAGGGCGTGATCCACGCCGACCTCTTCCGCGACAACGTGCTGTGGGACGGCGACTACATCGGCGGCGTGATCGATTTCTACTTCGCCGGCCACGACGCGCTACTCTTCGACGTCGCCGTGACGGTGAACGACTGGTGCACGACCGCAGGCGGCGAACTCGACCCGCAGCGCACCGCCGCCCTGCTCGCCGCCTACCATGCCGAACGCCCCTTCACCGATGCCGAGCGCACGAACTGGCCGGCGCTGCTGCGTGCCGCCGCGCTGCGCTTCTGGCTATCGCGAGCCGAGGATTTCCACCTGCCCAAGGCGGGCGAGATGGTGCTCGTGAAGCCGCCCGCC
Organism: Azoarcus sp. CIB; assembly: GCF_001190925.1. Taxonomy (NCBI): domain Bacteria; kingdom Pseudomonadati; phylum Pseudomonadota; class Betaproteobacteria; order Rhodocyclales; family Zoogloeaceae; genus Azoarcus; species Azoarcus sp. CIB. Next base: position 571,500 of record NZ_CP011072.1, on the reverse strand, counting down.
GAATACCGCGACATCCTGCGCCTGCGCATCTCCGCAACACCACCGCTGCCGCACTGAACGATGAACGATCCGCACACGACCGATCACGCCGCATCGCACCGCCGGCACCCCCTCCCGCCGCCGGGCCACGTCACCCCTGCGGACACGCTCCGATGGATCGCCGCGGGCTGGAAGACCTTCATCGCCAACCCCGGCATCTGGATCCTCCAGACGCTGGTGCTGATCGCCGTGCTGTTCGCGCTCGCCGCAGCGGTGGGCTTCATCCCGACCTTCGGCCCGCTGCTCGCCCCGCTGGTCCTCCAGCTGGTGTTCCCGATGCTCGTCGCCGGCATGGTCACCGGCGCGCACGCGCAACATCAGGGCCAGCCGCTGCGTGTCGGCCATCTGTTCGAAGGCGCGCGCCGGCATTCGGGGAACCTGCTGATGGTCGGTTTCTTCTACGTGCTCGGCGGACTCGCCGCGGCGCTGGTGGCGGTCCTCGTCGGCAGCAGCGCCGCAGTGACCGGCATGCTGGTCGGCCTGCTCGGCACCATCGGTCTCGCCAATGGCGTCGCCCTGCTGTCGGCCGCGCTGTGGCCCGTTCTGCTGATCCTCCTGTTGATGGCGCTGTGGTTTGCCCCGCCACTGGTCGTGCTGCAGAACGTCTCGCCGCTCGACGCGATGAAACTCTCGCTGCGCGCCTGCATCTCCAATCTCGCCAGCTTCATCGTCCTCGGCTTCGTGATCTACCTGCTGACCTGGTTCGCCATGCTGCCGTTCGCGCTGGGCGTCCTGGTGCTCGTCCCGGTCCTGGCCGGCGCGCTGTACGCAGCCTGGCAGGACACCTTCGCTCCGCGCGCCCCGCAGCCGACACCCGCGCTGCCCGGCCCCACCGACGCCCCTGCCGAGTAAGCGCATGCAAGCACGACAACTTCCGGCCCAGCGCGGCTTCGCATGGCTTGGCGAAGGCCTGCAACTGTGGCGGCGCAACCCCGCGCTGCTCACCTTCGCGTCCTTCGGCTACCTGCTGCTGCTGATCCTCGTCAGCGTCGCTCCGTTCATCGGGCAGGTCCTCGCATCGCTGCTGATGCCCGTCCTGTCGCTGGGCGTGCTCAACACCTGCCGGGCCATCGACGCCGGCCGTAAGGCCGGGCCGGACGTGCTGTTCTCCGGCTTCCAGCAGAATCTCCCCGCGCTGGTCGCGATCGGCGGCCTCTATCTTGCCGGCAGCCTGCTGGTGCTGGCGCTCACCGCCGTCGCCGACGGTGGCACCCTGTTCGGGATCATGACGAGTGGCGGCAAGCTCGAGCCCGAGATCGCGACCAGCACCGGCTTCACTATGGCGCTGCTGATCGCGATCTCGCTGTCGACGCCGGTGATGATGGCCTACTGGTTCGCCCCCCTGCTCGCGGGCTGGTGGAAGGTATCGGCCCCCAAGGCAATGTTCTTCAGCTTCTTCGCGTGCCTGCGCAACTGGCGTCCCTTTCTCGCCTACTCGATCGCGCTGGCGCTGTTCGGCGCCATCCTGCCGGGCATCGTGCTCGGCATCGTCGGCATGGTTTCGCCGACGCTCGCGACGCTGCTCTCGGTGCCGCTGCCGCTGCTGCTGATCCCCATCATCTTCGCCAGCTTCTACGCCAACGCGCGCGACATCTTCGGCGAACCCGACAATGTCCCCGAGCAAGCCTGACGCCGGCGCACTGGGGGTGCTTGGCGGCACCTTCGACCCGATCCATTTCGGCCACCTGCGCCTCGCCGAGGAGGCCCGCGAGGCGCTCGGGCTCGCGCAGGTCGCCCTGATCCCCGCCGGCCAGCCGCCGCACCGCGATGTGCCCCAGTCCCCCGCCACCGACCGCCTGGCGATGGTGCGGCTGGCGAGCGCCGGCAACCCCGGCCTCGCCGTCGACGACGGCGAGGTGTTCGCGCCGAGCAAGAGCTACACGGTGCTGACGCTGGAGCGCCTGCGCGCACTTCACGGCGCACAGCGCCCGCTGGTACTGATCCTCGGCGCCGACGCCTTCAACGGCCTGCCGGGCTGGTACCGCTGGCAGGAGCTCTTCGGCCTTGCCCACATCGCGGTCGCCAACCGCCCAGGTTTTGCCCCGCATGGCCGGCGCTGGCCCGGCACGCTGTCGCCGGAACTCGACGCGGCGTGCGCGGGTCGCATCGACACGGACCCCGCCGTCCTGCACCGGACCCCTGCCGGACGGGTCGTTCCCTTCGACATGACGCCGCTGGCGATCTCCGCGTCGCTGATCCGCGACCTCATCCACGGCGGGCACAGCGCCCGCTATTTGCTGCCCGACTCCGTTCTCGACTATATTGGGCTGCACCACCTTTACCGCAGAACCTGATGGACACCCGCACACTCGAAAAAACCGTCGTCGCCGCCCTCGAAGACATCAAGGCCAAGGACATCGAAGTCATCGACACCACCCGACTGACCTCGCTGTTCGACCGCATCGTCATCGCCACCGGCGACTCCAACCGCCAGACGCGGGCGCTGGCGCGCAACGTGCAGGAAAAGGTCCGCGAAGCCGGCGCCCCGGTCGTCAGCGTGGAGGGCGAGGAAACCGGGGAATGGGTGCTCGTCGACCTCGGCGACATCGTCGTGCACATCATGCAGCCGGCGATCCGCAGCTACTACAACCTCGAGGAACTGTGGGCCACCCCCTCGACCCTGCGGCGCGGGCGCGCGGCGGCAGGCGTCGCGGCGCAGTGACACGCCCCCTGCGGCCGGCCCCGGGTCGGCCGCACCGCCTGCACACACATCCATGAAACTGTTGATCGTCGCGGTCGGCACGCGCATGCCCGCGTGGGTCGAGGCCGGCTTCGACGAATTCGCGCGCCGCATGCCGCGCGAGCTGCCGCTGCAACTCGTCGAGGTGAAGGCCGAACCGCGCACCACCGGCAAGACCGTCGAAGCGATGATGACGGCCGAGGCGACGCGCATCGATGCGGCCCTGCCGCCGCGCTGTCGCCGCGTGATCCTCGACGAACGCGGCAGCGACCTCACGACCGTCGAGCTGTCGCGCCGACTGGAAGCCTGGCAAGCGGACGGAGCCGACGTCGCGCTGATCGTCGGCGGCCCCGATGGCCTGTCACCCGCCCTGAAGTCGAGCGCGCACGAGCGTATCCGCCTGTCGAGCCTCACGCTTCCGCATGCGCTGGTACGCCCGCTGCTCGCCGAAGCCCTGTATCGCGCCTGGACGGTGCTGAAGAACCACCCCTACCACCGGGAGTGAGCGGTAGCCTACGGGACGATGCGGACGATACCTTCCATGCCGTCCTCGCGATGCCCCGGCAGGCTGCAGAAGAAGGAATACTCGCCCGGCTTGAGCGGCACGAGCCAGAGCTCGATGTTGTTGTGCGAGCGCACGTAGACGGAATTCACGTAGTCGGCGATGACGCGCCCGACGCTGGAATTCACCATGCGCAGCGCGATCACCTTTTCGTCGAAGAGCGAACCGCCAACCATGTCGTGCGCCACCGCGCCGACGTTGCGCAGCACCAGCTTGTACGGCTGGCCGACCTTGAGGCGGATCTCGTCGGGCTCGTAGCTGTGGTCCTTGAGCGCGACCTCGACTTCGCTCACTTCCGTCCAGTCGATGCCGGCGAGCGCCGGATGCATGCGCACAGCCGGCTCGTCCTCGGCCCATGCGCCCCCCGCGCCGAACGCTAGCACGAAAGCGAGCAGCGTCGCCCGCAAGGCGCCGGCCAGGGCATGCCGCACGCTCATTTCACCGCGCCGAAATCAAACACCAGCGGCTCGGACACGCTCTTGTGCTCGGCACTGGCCTTGTTGAACACGGCGATCTGCCCGGTGATCCGGGCGCCGGGCTTGAGTGCGACGTCGTCCGCATGGCCGGAGTCGAGGGCGCGGGCGAATTCGAGATTCCAGCGCCCGGCCTTCCACACACCCTTGGCGGCGACGTCCGCGACGCTGCCCGAGGCGTTCGCAGCGGCGAACGACGGCAGGCGGTCGCCCTTGTTTTCCTTCGGGCGCGGCAGCATCTCGTAGGGCGCGACGCCCTCGTCGCGACGCTTCGAGATGTAGATCACCGGGCCGTCCTTCACCTGGTACTCGGCGGCCGATTCCTGCAACTTCGTGGTGACGTGGTGCGTCATGTCCTCGGCGATGCCGTTCGCATTGGTCCGCGCAGCCGACCACAGCCAGACGTCGACCTTGTAATCCTTGGTCGACAGCATCGTCCGGTCGAAATCACCGGCAAGGTGGAAGCGCACCGCGAACATGTCCTCGAGCTGATTCTCGCGCTGGTACTTGTCGCCGCGCCAGCTCCATTCCTTGTGCACGGTGTCGGCGGCATCGTCGGGATAGCGCACGGCAAGATAGAAGCGTCCCGCCGCGACGCCTGCCTTCAGCTCGACCGTGAGGCTGCCGGCCACATTACGCTCGCCGGCCGGATCGAGGCCGTACTTCGCGCGCTCCTCGCGTTCCAGCGCCGGTTTGACCGGCACCTTGACCCAGCCGCTACCGCCCCATTCGCCCAGTTCGCCATCGACCTTCGGGGGCGCGGCGAGGTTCGCCACCGCAATGACCTGCGGCGTGGGGGTCTGGGCCTGTGCCGCAAACGGCAGCAGCAAGAGGAGCGAGGCAAGGAACTTCATCGGGCGGCTCGGCTGGGTAGTGGAGGCGGACTTATTCGACGACGATCTTGCCGTACATGCCCTGATCCTTGTGGTCCTCGATCGTGCAGATGACGTCGAACTCGCCCTTGTTCACGGTGACGAAGAACAGCTCGACCGCGCCGCCGTTCTTGTAGGCCTCGACGGCCGTGAAGTACGGCGCCTTGATCTCGCCGCCATTCGGCTTGGGCGTCTGCACCTTGCGCCACGCGACCGATTTGAAGAACTCCGTCGCGGTGTAATAGTGATCCTTCTGGCCCACGTTCTTGATCACCAGACGGTACGGCTGGCCGGCCTTGAGCTTGAGGTCCTGCGGCGTGAAGCTGTGCTCGGTGAGTTCGACCGTGATCGTTTCCATCGCGTCCCAGTTGGCGGCCTTCACGATTGCGGCGGCATCGGCGACCGGCTCGGCGGCGCCTGCCGTGAACGAAGCGGAAAGGATTGCCCCGGCGACGAGAGTGATAATGGACATGCGCATGCGGACTTGCTCCAGGGTAAGCGGGCGACGCAACGGCGCCGGCCCGATTTGACGATGGCGGATCTGCCTGCGTGCATCGACGACGTCGACCGCCAGCACGCGGGCATTAGATGACCGGGGAATTGTATCAACTAAATGCAATGACAACGATGACGGGCGGACAGGGCGAACGGACCGCCTCGTCTGAAATCGAAGCTGCCGCACGCGTATGCACGGGTCGCCGCGCCGCAAGGAGGGTAGAATCCGCCCAATAACCGCCGGCATCCCGCACCCGACCCCCCGACAGCCATGAGCAACCTCCAAGCCCGAATCTATCTCGCGTCGCGCAGCCCACGCCGGCGCGAGCTCCTGCGCCAGATCGGCGTGCATTTCGACCTGCTGGTGTTCCGCGGCACGGAGCGTGGCGCGGACGCCGACGTCGACGAGACGCCGCTGCCGGACGAGAACGTCGAACACTACGTCGAGCGCGTCGCGCTCACCAAGGCCCAGGCCGGATACCGGCGTCTGCAATGGCGCACGCTGCCGCAGCACCCGGTGCTGTCGGCTGACACGACGCTGGAGCTCGACGGCGAAATCATCGGCAAGCCGGCTGACGCGGTCGATGCCGCTGCGATCCTGCGCCGCCTTTCGGGACGCACGCATCGCGTGCTGACCGCGGTGGCGATCAGCGACGGCACGCGCACGCGCAGCTGCATCAGCACCAGCGAAGTCCGCTTCCGCGCCCTCACCGACAACGAGATCCGCCACTACGTCGCGACCGGGGAGCCGATGGACAAGGCCGGCGCCTACGGCATCCAGGGGCGCGCCGCCGTCTTCATCGAGGAGATCCGCGGCAGCTACACCGGGATCATGGGCCTGCCGCTGTTCGAGACCGCACAGCTCCTCGACGCCTTCGGCTATCCCCTGTAAGCTCGGCAGGTCCCTGCCCGGGGTTTGCCGGGCCGCGCCCTCGATGGGCAATGCGCAATCGGTGCCTCACGTCTGCGCTTGCGCATTTCCCATTGGCAGTCATTCCATGAGCATCGAATTCCTCATCAACTTCACGCCGCAGGAGACGCGCGTAGCGATCGTCGAACAGGGTGTAGTGCAGGAGCTGCACGTCGAGCGAACCGCCAGCCGCGGCATCGTCGGCAACATCTACCTCGGCAAGGTCGTGCGCGTGCTGCCGGGCATGCAGTCGGCCTTCATCGACATCGGCCTCGAACGCACGGCCTTCCTGCACGTCGCGGACATCTGGAGCGACCGCCACAACGGCGACACCGGCAAGCCGATCGAACGCATCCTCGTCGAGGGCCAGAGCCTCACCGTGCAGGTGCTGAAGGATCCGATCGGCACCAAGGGCGCGCGCCTGTCGACGCAGATCAGCATCGCCGGCAGGCTGCTCGTTTACCTGCCCCAGGAAAAGCACATCGGCATCTCGCAGCGCATCGAGGACGAGGCCGAGCGCGAGGCGCTGCGCGAGCGGCTCACGCGCCTGGTGCCTGAGGACGAGGCCGGCGGCTTCATCGTGCGCACCATGGCCGAATCGGCCTCGGACGAGGAGCTCGCCGCCGACATCGCCTACCTGCGCAAGCTATGGGGCGAGATCCGCAACAGCGCAACCGGCCGCTTCCCGCCGAGCGTGCTGTACGAGGACCTGAGCCTCGGCCAGCGCGTGCTGCGCGACCTCGTCAATGACGACACCACGCGCATCCTGGTCGACTCGCGCGAGAACTTTCAGAAGCTCACCAGCTTCGCCGCCGAATACAGCCCCAAAGTGCTGCCGCTGCTCGAGCACTACGGCGGCGAGCGACCGCTCTTCGACCTGCACAGCATCGAGGAGGAAATCCAGAAGGCGCTCGCGCGGCGCGTCAGCCTGAAATCCGGCGGTTACCTGATCATCGACCAGACCGAGGCGATGACGACCGTGGACGTGAACACCGGCGGCTTCGTCGGCGCGCGCAACTTCGACGACACGATCTTCAAGACCAACCTCGAAGCGGCGCAGACCATCGCGCGCCAGCTGCGCCTGCGGAATCTCGGCGGCATCATCATCATCGACTTCATCGACATGGAAAACCCCGAGCACCGCGACATGGTGCTCGACGAATTCCGCAAGGCGCTCGCGCGCGACCACACCAAGATGACGGTGAACGGCTTCACCGCCCTGGGCCTCGTCGAGATGACCCGCAAGCGCACGCGCGAATCGCTCGCCCACCTGCTGTGCGAGCCCTGCCCGACCTGCGGCGGTCGCGGCGAGGTCAAGACGGCTCGCACCGCGTGCTACGAGATCCTGCGCGAGCTGCTGCGCGAGGCGCGCCAGTTCAACGCCCGCGAGTTCCGCGTGCTCGCGGCCCCCAACGTGATCGATCTCTTCCTCGACGAGGAGTCGCAATCGCTCGCGATGCTGTCGGACTTCATCGGCAAGAAAATCTCGCTGCACCCGGAAGCGAGCTACTCGCAGGAACAGTTCGACATCGTGCTGCTGTAACTCTCCCGGACTCCCGCCACCATGATCGGACGCATCGCCGGCATCCTGCTGGAAAAAAACCCACCCCAGATCGTCGTCGATGTGCAGGGCGTCGGCTACGAGATCGACGTGCCGATGAGCACCTTCTACGGCCTGCCCGCGACCGGCCAGGCGGTGTCGCTGTTCACGCATCTCGCGGTACGCGAGGACGGGCACTTCCTCTACGGCTTCGCCAGCGCCGACGAGCGCGCGGCGTTCCGCCAGCTGCTGAAGGTCTCCGGCATCGGCGCACGCACCGCGCTGGCGGTGCTGTCGGGCCTGTCGGTGACGGACCTCGCGCAGGCGGTCGCGCTGCAGGAAGCCGGTCGCCTCGTGAAAATCCCGGGCATTGGCAAGAAGACCGCCGAGCGCCTGCTGCTGGAACTGCGCGACAAGCTCGGCAAAGCGTTGCCGACGCTCGAGGCGACCGTTTCGGCGGGGGTCGTCACGGCAGCGCCGGACGCCCGCAGCGACATCCTCAATGCGCTGCTCGCGCTCGGATACAACGAGAAGGAAGCACTCGGCGCGATGAAGACGGTGCCCGAGGACAGCGGCGTTTCCGACGGCATCCGGCTGGCACTCAAGAGCCTGTCGAAGGCCTGAAGCGCCGGCTCGCGCTGCGCTAAACTGCCGCCATGATCGAAACCGACAAGCTGCACGCCCCGCGCATCATCTCCGCGCAGACCACCGACCGCCAGGAAGATGTCGTCGAGCGCGCGCTGCGCCCGAAGCGGCTGGCCGAATACGTCGGCCAGGCGAAGATCCGCGAACAGCTCGAGATCTTCATCGCCGCGGCGCGCCAGCGCGGCGACGCGCTCGACCACGTGCTGCTGTTCGGCCCGCCGGGGCTGGGCAAGACCACGCTCGCGCATATCGTTGCGGCCGAGATGGGCGTGAATCTGCGTTCAACCTCCGGCCCGGTGCTGGAGCGCGCTGGCGACCTCGCCGCGCTGCTCACGAACCTCGAACCGCACGACGTGCTCTTCATCGACGAGATCCACCGCCTGTCGCCGGTCGTCGAGGAGATCCTGTACCCCGCGCTGGAAGACTTCCAGATCGACATCATGATCGGCGAAGGCCCGGCCGCGCGCTCGGTGAAGCTCGACCTGCCGCCCTTCACGCTGGTCGGCGCGACGACGCGCGCGGGCATGCTGACGAACCCGCTGCGCGACCGCTTCGGCATCGTGTCGCGACTGGAGTTCTACACGCCGGAGGAGCTCGCCTTCATCGTCAGCCGCTCTGCGCACCTGCTCGACGTGACGATCGACGACAGCGGCGCCTTCGAGATCGCACGCCGCTCGCGCGGCACCCCGCGCATCGCCAACCGCCTGCTGCGCCGCGTGCGCGACTACGCACAAGTGAAGGCGGACGGCGACATCACGGCGAAAGTCGCGGATGCGGCACTGCGCATGCTCGACGTTGACCACCTCGGTCTGGACCTGATGGACCGCAAGCTGCTCGGCGCGATGCTGGAGAAGTTCGCCGGCGGCCCGGTCGGCCTCGACAACCTCGCCGCCGCGATCGGGGAGTCGTCCGACACCATCGAAGACGTGCTCGAACCCTACCTGATCCAGCAGGGCTACCTGCAGCGCACGCCGCGCGGGCGCATCGCCACCGCGGCCATCTGGGCACACTTCGGGCTCGCTCGCCCGTCGCGCGACGGCGAGCTGTTCGGCGCCTGAAGGCGGGCGGTGCGCACCTTCATTGCCTTCACGATGACGCTGTGCCTGCTCGGCGGCGCCTGGCTGCTGCGGGGGCCGGCCTTCTTCTGGCCCGACCGCCTCGACCCCTCACAGGGCGTGTTCCTTGGCGGGTTATCGGCGCAACTGCTGGGCGCGGGCCTGCTGACCATCGCCGGACTCGGGGCGATGGTCATCGCGCGCGCGGCCCGCGGTGTTCGCGGCGCGGCGACGCGCGGGTGGCAGGTCCGCTACTTCCTGCTGATCCTGATTGCGCTGGGCCTCCTCAGCGCAGCATTCAGCCTCGGCGAACGCGGGCCGAACCCGGACTGGCGCACGCCGGGCAGCAGCGCCGATCCGACGTAGGGCGGATGAGCCGAAGGCGTTATCCGCCGCATGAACCGCGCGTCGGACATGCACGGCCGCCATACGGCGGAAGGCGCTGCGCTTTTCCGCCCTACGCGAGCCGCCGGTCAGCCGACCTGAACCGCCAGCCCCTTCAGATACTCCCCTTCCGGCACCGCAAGCCCGATCGGGTGGTCAGCCGCAGCGGACAGCCGGTGCAGGATGCGCGCATCGGCACCGGCGTCGCTCGCCGCGCCGGCGACAATCTTCTGGAAGAGCTCCAGCCCGATACCCCCCGAGCACGAGTAAGTCATCAGGATGCCGCCCGGGTTGAGCAGGCGGAAGCCGAAGAGGTTGATGTCCTTGTACGCGCGCGCCGCACGATCGGCATGCGCGGCCGAGGGCGCGAACTTGGGCGGATCGAGCACGATGAGATCGAAAGTCCGCCCCTCGGCCTTCAGCGCGCGCAGCGCGGCGAACACGTCGGCCTCCATCCACTCCGCGCGGCCCCCGTCCAGCTGCGGGTTGAAAGCGATGTTGCGGCGCGCGACCTCCAGCGCCGGCCCCGACGAATCGATCGACAGCACCGACGTCGCGCCGCCCGCGAGCGCCTGCAGCGAGAAGCCGCCGGTATAGCAGAAGCAGTTCAGCACGCTGCGTCCCGCCGCGAGCAGTCCGGTGAGGCGGCGGTTGTCGCGCTGGTCGAGGTAGAAACCGGTCTTGTGCCCGGCGACGACGTCGACCTCCATGCGCACGCCGTTCTCGACGATGGTCAGCGCCTCCTGAGGCAACTCGCCGTACACGCAGCCGGTCTTCGGCCCCAGCCCTTCGAGCTTGCGCACGTCGGAGTCGGAACGCTCATACACCGCCTTGCAGCCGGTCGCCTGCACCAGCCCGGCGACGATCGCGTCGCGCCATTTCTCGGCGCCGGCGCTGGTGAGCTGCACGACGACCACGTCGCCGAAGCGATCCGCGATCACGCCCGGCAGGCCGTCGGACTCGCCGTGGATCAGGCGCACACCGCTCTCGTTCGCGAGCAGCGGATGGGTCGCGCGGCGGGCGACGGACTCGGCGACGCGACGCTTGAAGAAGACGTGGTCGATCGAGACGTCCGGCGCGAAGGTCCACATGCGCGCGCGGATCTGCGACTCGGGCGACCACGCGGCACGGCCGAGCGGGCGGCCGTCGTCCGCGACGACCTCCACGGTATCGCCGGGCCGCGCGCGGCCCTCCAGGCGGGCCACGGAACCGGCGAACACCCACGGGTGGCGGCGCAGGAGCGAACGCTCCTTGCCGGGATTGAGTACGAGCTTGGACATGGCGCAGACCGCGGAAGGATTCAGGCGCGTGAGTGTATAGCCACGCGCCGCGCGTCGCTAGCGAACCATCGACGGCGCCACCGGGACCGGGCTTCAGTCCTGCATGCGCTTGCGGATGCGGTCGGCGGTGTCGAGCAATTCCGGTAGGTCGCGCGAGCCCAGAAGCTTGCCGAAATGTTCGATCGCACGCGCGGTCAGGAACAGGTGTCCGTTGCCGCGACGCGTGATCCAGCCGAGCTCGACGAGGCGCACGATCTTGCGCCGCACCGTCTCGCGCGGCAGGCCGGTTGCCGCGGCGATCGAATAGGCGTTGCACGGGCGCATGACGGCGGCAAACCTGTCGCCATCGATGCTCACATTCGCCTCGCCGCTGTTTTCAAGTGCGCCGATGTTATGCAAGGCGATTTCGCCGAGCAGCAGCGGCAAGAGGATGTCGCGCTCGAATTCTTCGAACAGGCGCCTCAGGCTGCGTATCTGGTAACGGGCCAGCAGGATCGCTGCGGTACGCAGGGGTGAGGGACAGGAGCCCTCTGCCACCGCATAGCCGCGCTCTCCGGCATTGGGGCTGTTGGCCTCAGGATTCTTTGTAGGACGGTCCATGGCTGCCTTTCTCCCAACGCCCGCAACTGGGGGCGTAAGGCAGACTTGTCGGGGGGAACGACGTGGTTTTATTGGGGGTCTTCTTGCTTTGAGCATAGCGCAGACCCGCCCCGCGACCGGGATTTTCGCTACCCGGTTTGGGCAGGATTTCACAACCCGGAATTTTTAACCAAATATTTCCGACGAGAGGCGAGTCAACGGCGACGCGCGCGCGGATGCGCGGCATCATAGACTTTTGCGAGATGCTGAAAGTCAAGATGGGTATAGACCTGCGTGCTGCGGATGCTCGCATGGCCGAGCAATTCCTGCACCGCCCGGAGATCGCCGCTCGACTGCAGTACATGGCTCGCAAAACTGTGGCGCAGCATGTGCGGATGCACATGCACGCCGAGTCCGCGCATCTGCGCCCAGCGCGCCAGGCGCGAGCGTATCGCTCCCGAACTCATGCGCGTGCCGCTGCGCGTGACGAAGAGCGCAGGCTCGCCGTTCCGGGCCAGATCGTCGCGCTGCGCGAGCCACGCCGCGAGGGCGGCGACGGCCTGCGTGCCGACCGGCACGGAACGCATCTTGTTACGCTTTCCCCGCACGGTGACCATGCGTTCGGCGAGATCGAGTGCGGGTCCGACGTCGAGCGCCGCCAGTTCCGCGAGCCGCAGCCCGGACGAATACAGCAGCTCGAACATCGCATGATCGCGCACCTCCAGTCCGTCCCCGGTCTCGGCGTCGAGCAGCGCCTGCGCCTGGTCGGGCGAAAGGGCCTTCGGCAGCGGCTGCGGCGATCTGGGCGGGCGCACCCCATCGGCGGGATTCACGCCGATCTCCCCGCGCTGACGTATGAACCAGCGGAACAGCCCGCGCCAGGCCGACAGCGCGCGCGCGATCGAACGCCCGCCCAGCCCTTCGCCGTGCATGCGCGCGACAAAGCGGCGGATGTCGTGGGAAGACAGGGCCTGCGGAGCACGTCCGTCGGCAAGCCGATGCAGGCGTTCGAGATCGCGACGATAGTTCTCCAGCGTCAGCGCGGCGGCACGCCGCTGGGTCGCGAGATAGCCGAGATAGGCCGCCAGCCACTCGGGCGACGGCTCCGCGACAACGGCCGGATCGTCGCGGCCGGTCATCCTCAGCCCAACTGCCGGCGCAGCGCCGAAGCGACGATGTCGCCGATGCGCGAGACGTAGAGCGTGCCCATCTCGGGGTAGAAGCGCTCGCTCTCCTGGCTGCCGAGGGCGAGCAGGCCGAAAGTCTGCGCGTCGCGGCGCAGCGGGATCAACGCGACCGACCGCACGTGCGCCGAGGCGTCGCCAAACCATTCGAGCACTTCGAGATTGGCCGGCGCGCCGCAGAGGGGATGGCGCATGTCGCCGGCGAAGAAGCGTACCGCCTCGCTGACCGGAGCGAAGTCATCGCCCTCGCGGGTCAGCACCGAGTTCCAGATGCGCAGCACGATGTTGGGCACCGCGAAGTCGTCGCGCAGGTTCTCGAACAGCGCGTGACGCAGGGTTTCGTAGTCCTCGGCCTCGAGCAGCGCGAGCGTGAGGCGATGCACTTTCTCGCCGATCTCGTCGTTCTCCTCGCCGAAGCGGATCAGCTCGGCGAGCTTGCCTTCGAGGAGCCGGATCTTGTCGCGCAACGCGTGCAGCTGGCGCTCGGCGAGCGAGATCGCCTGTCCGCCGTGCGGATGCGGCACCGTCAGCAGGGTGAAAAGGTCGCCGTGCTCGGCGAGGAAGTCCGGATGTTCCTTGAGATATCGTGCGACGTCGGCTGCATTCATGGAAAGACCACTCCCTGCGGACGGTTCGCGTCCGCGCGTGTTCATTGGCAACCGGGCGGGCGCGTGGATTGCACGGCACCGCCCGGCTCGATCATGCGAGTTCGATCTCGCCTGCAAATACCGTCACGGCCGGACCGGTCATCAGCACCGGCGCACCGACGCCCGCCCATTCGATCTCCAGTTCGCCGCCGCGCGTCTCCACGCGCACCGGCGACACCAGCAGCTCGCGCCGGATGCCCGCAACCACCGCCGCGCACGCGCCCGTGCCGCAGGCGAGCGTTTCGCCGGCGCCGCGCTCGTATACGCGCAGGCGGATGCGGTGCTCATCCACCACCTGCATGAAGCCGGCGTTGACACGGGCGGGGAAGCGCACGTGGTTCTCGATCGACGGGCCCTGCTCAGCCACCGGCGCGGCATCGATGTCGGCAACGACCTGCACCGCGTGCGGGTTGCCCATCGACACGGCGGTGATCGCGACCGGCGTGCCGGCGACATCGAGCGACTGCACGACGGCGTCCGAATCCGACACGAACGGCACGCGCGCCGGCTCGAATACCGGCACGCCCATGTCGACGGTGACGAGGCCGCTGTCCGCGAGGCGCGGCGCGATCACGCCGGATTTCGTCTCGACGCGGATCTCGCGCTTCGCGGTGAGCCCCTGCTCATGCACGAAACGCACGAAGCAGCGCGCGCCATTGCCGCACTGCTCGACCTCGCCGCCGTCGGCGTTGAAGATGCGATAGCGGAAATCCACGTCCGCCTGCCCGGCCGGCTCGACGACCAGCAGCTGGTCGCAGCCGACGCCGAAATGGCGGTCGGCGAGGAAGCGGACGCGCTCGGGCGTGAGTTCGACGTGCTGGCGCACGGCATCGATGACGACGAAATCGTTACCGAGGCCGTGCATTTTGGCGAAGCGCAGATGCATGGAAAGTGTTCCGCTCAGAAGGTTCGAATCGGCGCGAGCCGAACTATGGGATTTTCGCGCAGCGTCCGGGGGGAGTCCAGCGCGGCCGCGCCGCTCAGTACGGGCGCTTTTCGCCTGGCGGACGCGTCTTGAAGCGCCGATGCACCCAATAATACTGCTCGGGCATCGTGCGCACGACCGACTCGATCCACTGGTTCATGCGCAGCGTGTCGGCCTCGACGTCCGCGGTCGGGAAGTCCGCCCAGGGCTCGCCCAGCCGCGTCACGTAACCCTCGCCGCCGGGCAGCATCTCGGTCACACAGGGCACGACGGCCGCGCGCGCAAGGCGCGACAGGCGCGACAGGCCGGTGATCGTCGCCGCGGGCACACCGAAGAAGGGTACGAAGATCGAATCCTCGCGCCCGTAGTCCATGTCCGGCAGGTAATAGAACGGCCGCCCCGCCTTCATCGCCTTCACGGTGCCGCGCACGCCGTCCTGGCGCGACAGCAGCAGCTGGTCGCCGAAGCGGCTGCGCCCGTGGAACAGCCAGCGATCGAACACCGGGTTGTTCTGGCGCGCGTAGACGCTCACGCTGTCGAACTCCATCGCGAAGCGCGCGCCGCCCATATCGAGGCCGAGGAAGTGCGGCGCCAGCAACAGCACCGGGCGCCCCGCGGCGATCAGGGCGTCGACGTGCTCGCGCCCTTCGAGCCGGATCAGGCCCTTCAGGCGCGCCTCGCTCGCCCACCACAACAGCCCGCGCTCGAGCATGCTGCGACCCAGCGCGCGAAAGTGCGCCCGCGCGATGCGCGCGCGCTCTGCCTCGTCCATCGCCGGAAAGCACAGGCGCAGGTTCACGTTCACGATATGGCGGCGCCGGCCCGCGAAGCGGTACAGCAGCTCGCCGACCGCCGCGCCGATGCGCGCCTGCACGCCCAGCGGCAACCAGTGCAGCAGCCAGAAGAGCGCGACCGCGATCCAGCTCGCGATGCGCGCCATCATCGTTCGCCCTCCGGCGCCGGCACGCCCGACGGACGCTTGTAGCGGTTGTAGCCCCACAGGTACTGCGCCGGACCGGCGAGGATCAGGCGCTCGATCTCGCGGTTGATCGCGACGCAGCGCTCCTCCAGCGTGCCGGCGATCGGCTCGACCGGCTCGGAAACGCGCACGACGTAGCCCTCGCCGCGCGGCAGGCGCTCGGTCCAGATCATCAGCGCCTTCACGCCCTTGACCTCGGACAGACGCGCCGCGAGCGTCATCGTCCACGCCGGCTTGCCGAAGAAGGGCGCCCACACGCCCTCGCCTTGCCCCGGCGCCTGGTCGGGCAACATGCCGACCATCTCGCCGCTGCGCAGCGCCTTCACGAGACGCCGCACGCCCGACACGTCGGCCGGCGCGACGCGGATCTCGCCGCGCGCGCGCCCCGCTTCCATCAGCGGACCGAGCGCCGCCTTGCGCGGCGGGCGGAACAGCACCGTGATCGGGCCGTGCGTGGAACAGTACTGCGCGCACATCTCGAAGCAGCCCAGATGCGGCGTCAGGAACAGAACGCTAGCCCCCTCGGCGCGTGCGCGCTCGATCAGCTCGCGACCTTCGATGCGCACGACGCGCGCCAGCACCTCGTCCTGCGGACGCAGCCACACGAAGGGCAATTCGAGCGCCTGACGGCCGGCCTCGGCAATGGCCGCCTTCAGCAGCGCCGGATCGGTGCGCCCGACCGCGTTCGAGAGATTGGCCTCGAGCCTGCGCGCGTAGGACGGCGAGAAGCGCCACGCGAGCCAGCCGGCCCAGCCGCCGAGGCGGTGCAGCCATGCGAGCGGCAGTCGCGCAAGAATCCGGAAGAGTAGATTGACGATCACGGGCAAAGGGCCGGATCGCGGGCAGGAAGTCCGCGATTGACCGGCCGGGTCCAAAGACTATAATTATCCCCTAGCCGCCGAGTTAATACGACAACTTGCAGGGCGGCGCCCGAACGTACCTGAGCGGTCGAGGCAAACAAATACTGCTAAAGCGTCGCCTGCTCGACGAAATCCCCGGAGCCGGCCACGACGCCGGAAATCTCTGGGGATTTTTGTTTTCAGGAGCAGTGCATGAGCAGGGAATTCCTCTTCACCTCGGAATCGGTCTCGGAAGGCCATCCGGACAAGGTCGCCGACCAGGTCTCCGACGGCGTCCTCGACGCGATCCTCGCCGAAGACCCGAAGGCGCGCGTCGCCTGCGAGACGCTGGTGTCCACCGGCCTCGTCGTGATCTCGGGCGAGATCACCACCAGCGCGCACCCGAACTACCGCGAAATCGCGCAGGAAGTCATCCGCCGCATCGGCTACGACAACTCGGACATCGGCTTCGACTACAAGAGCTGCGCGGTGCTCGCCGCGATCAACCGCCAGTCCGCGGACATCGCGCAGGGCGTGAATGAAGGCGAAGGCCTCGATCTCGACCAGGGCGCCGGCGACCAGGGCCTGATGTTCGGCTACGCCTGCAACGAGACGCCCAGCCTGATGCCGCTGCCGATCTACTACGCGCACCGCGTCATGCAGCGCCAGGCCGAGCTGCGCAAGGACGGACGCCTGCCCTGGCTGCGCCCGGACGCAAAGAGCCAGCTGACGGTGAAGTACGTCGACGGCAAGCCGGTCGCGATCGACACCGTCGTGGTGTCGACGCAGCACAGCCCGGAGGTCTCGCACGCACAGATCGCCGAGGCCGTCATCGAGGAGATCATCAAGCCGGTGCTGCCGAAGGAACTGATGCGGGGCGAGGTGCGCTACCTGATCAACCCGACCGGCCGCTTCGTCATCGGCGGCCCGCACGGCGACTGCGGTCTCACCGGGCGCAAGATCATCGTCGATACATACGGCGGCGCGGCCCACCACGGCGGCGGCGCGTTCTCGGGCAAGGATCCGTCGAAGGTCGACCGCTCGGCTGCCTATGCCGGCCGCTGGGTCGCGAAGAACATCGTCGCGGCCGGCCTCGCCGACCGCTGCGAGGTACAAGTCGCCTACGCGATCGGTGTCGCGAAGCCGGTGTCGATGATGATCGAGACCTTCGGCACGGGCAAGGTCGCCGACGAGAAGATCGTCGAACTGGTGCAGCGTCACTTCGACCTGCGCCCGAAGGCGATCATCCAGGAGCTGAACCTGCTGCGCCCGATCTACAGCAAGACCGCGGCCTATGGCCACTTCGGCCGCGACGAGCCGGAATTCACGTGGGAGAACACCGACAAGGCCGCCGCGCTGCGCGCCGACGCCGGGCTGTAAGCAGGCACGGGGCGGGGTCACACGATTCCGCCCTGCCTCCCGGCCCCATCGCCGGGGGCGTCAAGCCACAGTGCGTGCCGCGTTTACGGCAGCTCCGCCGGCTTGGTGAACACGAAGTCCCTGTCCTTCACCGGCTGATGGCAGCCAAAGCACTCCTGCACGAAGTTCGCGTCCGCGCCGTAGGGCTTTTGTGCCTTGCCGAGCCAGCGCGCAAAACCCCAGCCGCCGGTCGCGGCGTATTTCGCGCTGTCCTTGACCATGAATTCGGCATGGACGAAATCGCCGGGCGCGAGCGCCGTATCCCAGCGGTCGTGCTTCACCGCCTTCCACACCAGCTTGCCGAGAATCGCGCCATCGGGCCACGGGTTGGTTCGCCCCTCACGCGCCGCTTTCGCGGCCGCCTCGTTGCCGAGTACCGCGCGCAGCGTGTTGTTGTCGGAGCGCTGGTGCACCGACAGCACCTGCCACTGGCGGTAGCCTTCCGGCAGGGCAATGCCGTTTGGGGCGGGATCAGCCGCGGAAGCAGAGGCCGCGGCGCACAGCAGGACACCCGCCAGCGTGGAAAATCGTCTGTTCATGGAACATCCTCCGTGTCGGTGGTCGTGCCCGCCAGCGCGAGTCACGTCCTGATCAAACAGCCGACCTAGTCGAATTGTTCCCTGAATTGCGAAAGAAACTCAGCGGCGGCGCCGCTGCTGCGGGCTCACCGGACCACGGCCTTCGATGTGGCGGAAGGTGATGCGCCCCTTGCTCAGGTCGTAGGGCGACAGTTCCAGCGAAACCTTGTCTCCGCAGAGGATGCGGATGTGGTGCTTGCGCATCTTGCCGGCAGAGTACGCAACGAGATTGTGACCATTGTCCAGTGTCACACGGAATCGGGCATCAGGCAGCACTTCGACCACCACTCCACCCATTTCGATCAGTTCTTCCTTGGCGATGACGTTTTCTCCTGGGAAAGGCGAAAAAAGAAAAGGCCGGGCTTGTGCCAGGCCTTTCGGGGATGCGTTCCGGAACGGATTCCGGTTACCGGTCCCGCCAGGGACCGGAGGCGCGGCACTGCTGCCGCGCCGGCGCGGACTTAGTCAGCCGCGCGGATGTTCGACGCCTGCTGACCCTTCGGGCCGGTCGTGATGTCGAAAGTGACGCGCTGACCTTCGGCCAGGGTCTTGAAGCCGTTACCCTGAATCGCGGAGAAATGGGCGAAGAGGTCGTCGCCGCCATTTTCCGGGGTGATGAAGCCGAAGCCCTTCGAGTCGTTGAACCACTTCACGGTACCATTTGCCATGTCTTGAACTTCCTGAAAATAAATTGAATTGCCCTAAGGCGAGGGCGAATGTCAAGACGGCAGGGTGAAGAGGTGAGGAATGCCGCAATACAGCAGATACCGGACCAAACAACAACTGTGCTACTTGAAAATCGCTGCTGCGCACTGTGGACTGCTTTAGCCCACATTGCAACTAAAAAATTTCAAAAAATTCTTTACATCTGCGCGGCACCACGGAAAACGTCGCCTGCGTGCGGACGAGGATCGATACGACGCGTGCGGTCACTCGCGACCGACGGCCGAGCGCAAAGCCTCGGCAAGACCGGAGCCCTGAACCGCAACGCCAACGGATGTTCTAATATCCGGTCTTGCACCTCCACTCCGGATTTACCCCCATGTTGCATCTCGCGCGTCGCGCCCATGTGCTGTTGCTGTCCGGGCTGATGCTCGCCGGCTGCGCGTCGGCGCCGGCTCCCGCCTATCGCAGCGAGACCTTCGCCGCCGAATCGCCCTTCGTCACGTGGAGCACGCGCGACCCCGATGCGGCCTGCGAGGTCGGCAAGCGCGCGCTATTGAGCCAGGGCTACCAGGTCGATGCATCGAACGCGACGCGCATCCGCGGCGAGAAGTTCTTCCTGCCGAAAACCGACTACGGGATGACGCTCAATATCACTCTGGTGTGCCTGCCGAGCAACGTCGGCACCGCGATCTACGCGAACGCGCTGCAGACGCGCTACGAGCTGAAGTCTGCCGCGACCAGCGCCGGCGTCGGCGTCGCGGGCATCGGCTCGATCTCCCTGCCGTGGACCGCCGACAAGGAGGCGCTGGTCAAGGTCGGCGAGGAAACGATTTCCGACCCGGACTTCTACAAGCGCCTCTTCGGCCTGATCGACTCGCTGCAGGGCAGCTGATCCGCGTTGCCGCCGGCGCCTTGCGGCATCCGGCGACACCTACGCTATAATCCCGGCTTGCCGAGGAGCGCTGCGAGACTTTCGTCCCAGGCTCGGCTTCCGGAACTGCGCTCACCTTAACCCGTGCCGGGCACGGGGTGACGAGGTGAGCCCACCCGCAACACCCCTTCCCGGCCACACGTTCAGGAGTTCACATGAACACTGTGGCTGATACCTTCACCGATTACGTCGTCGCCGACCTCAAGCTCGCCGACTGGGGCCGCAAGGAAATCCGCATCGCGGAGACCGAGATGCCCGGCCTGATGGCGATCCGCGAGGAATTCGCCGCCGCGCAGCCGCTGAAGGGCGCGCGCATCACCGGCTCGCTGCACATGACGATCCAGACCGCGGTGCTGATCGAGACGCTGACGGCGCTCGGCGCCGAGGTGCGCTGGGCCTCGTGCAACATCTTCTCGACGCAGGATCACGCAGCCGCGGCGATCGCGGCCGAAGGCATCCCCGTGTTCGCCGTGAAGGGCGAATCGCTCGCCGACTACTGGGACTACACCCACCGCATCTTCGAATGGAATGACGGCGACCAGGGTGAAAAAGTCTATTCGAACATGATCCTCGACGACGGCGGCGACGCGACGCTGCTGCTGCACCTCGGGGCGCGCGCCGAGAAGGATCTCTCGGTGCTGGCGAAGCCCGGTTCGGAAGAGGAGACCATCCTCTTCGCCGCGATCAGGGCCAAGCTCGCGCAGAATCCGACCTGGTACTCGACCCGGCTCGCGCAGGTGAAGGGCGTCACCGAGGAGACCACGACCGGCGTGCATCGCCTGTACCAGATGCACGAGCGCGGCGAACTGAAATTCCCGGCGATCAACGTCAACGATTCGGTGACCAAGTCCAAGTTCGACAACCTGTACGGCTGCCGCGAGTCGCTCGTCGACGGCATCAAGCGCGCGACCGACGTCATGATCGCGGGCAAGGTCGCGGTGGTCGCCGGCTACGGCGACGTCGGCAAGGGCTCGGCGCAGGCGCTGCGTGCGCTCTCCGCGCAGGTGTGGGTCACCGAGATCGACCCGATCTGCGCGCTGCAGGCCGCGATGGAAGGCTACCGCGTCGTGACGATGGACTACGCCGTCGAACACGCCGACATCTTCGTGACCGCCACCGGCAACTACCACGTGATCACGCACGACCACATGGCGAAGATGAAGGACCAGGCCATTGTGTGCAACATCGGCCACTTCGACAACGAGATCGACGTCGCCTCGATCGAGAAGTACCAGTGGGAAGAGATCAAGCCGCAGGTCGACCATGTGATCTTCCCGGACGGCAAGCGCATCATCCTGCTCGCCAAGGGCCGCCTCGTGAACCTCGGGTGTGCCACCGGCCACCCCTCCTACGTGATGTCGAGCTCGTTCGCGAACCAGACGATCGCGCAGATCGAGCTGTACACGCGCACAGCGGATTACCCGGTCGGTGTCTACACGCTGCCCAAGCACCTCGACGAGAAGGTCGCGCGCCTGCAGCTGAAGAAGCTCAACGCGCAGCTCACCGAGCTCACCGACGCGCAGGCCGCCTACATCGGCGTGTCCAAGCAGGGCCCGTACAAGGCCACCCACTACCGCTACTGATCGGAGCGAGCCATGGCCAAACCTGAAGTTTCGATCGAGTTCTTCCCGCCCCAGACACCCGAGGGCGACGACAAGCTGCGCGCGACGCGCGACAAGCTCGCGCGCCTGAAGCCCGCCTTCTTCTCGGTGACCTACGGCGCAGGCGGTTCGACGCGCGAGCGCACCTTCTCGACGGTCAAGGAGATCGCCGCGCAGGGCTTCGAGGCCGCACCGCACCTGTCGTGCATCGGTTCGACGCGCGCCGGCATCCGCGAGATCCTCGCCGACTACACGGCCGCGGGCATCCGCCGCATCGTCGCGCTGCGCGGCGACCTGCCTTCCGGCGTGGGCGACCCCGGCGAGTTCCGCTACGCGAACGAGCTGGTGGAATTCATCCGTGCCGAGACCGGCGACCGCTTCCGCATCGAGGTCGCGGCCTATCCGGAATGGCACCCGCAGGCACGGAGCCCGCAGGACGATCTGCTGGCCTTCAAGCGCAAGGTCGAGGCCGGCGCGGACTCCGCGATCACGCAGTATTTCTACAACGCGGAGGCCTACCTGCACTACGTCGATGCGGTGCGCGCAATGGGTCTGGACACGCCCATCGTGCCCGGGATCATGCCGATCGTGAGCTTCCACAAGCTCGCGCGTTTTTCCGACGCGTGCGGCGCCGAGATCCCACGCTGGATGCGGCGGAAATTCGAGTCCTACGGCGACGACACGGAATCGATCCGCGCCTTCGGCCTCGACGCGGTGACTGCGCTGTGCGAGCGCCTGCTCGCGAACGGCGCCCCCGGCCTGCACTTCTACAGCATGAACCAGGCCAGCCTCACGACGGCCATCTGCGAGCGCCTCAAACTCGTCTGAAACGACGGGCACCCCTGCTTGGGCGGGGGTGCCCGTGTTCGCGCGGAGAGCCTCAGCTCGAGCGTGTGCCTACAGCGTTCGCGATGTCCTGCAGGCAGTCCAGCACTTCCATGCTCGCGGCCTCCATCGCCGCGATGTCCTGCAGCCCGGACTGACTGTCGCCCGACAGCAGCCGTTCGAGGCCGCGCCGACCGCTCTCATGCACGCGCGCGTGCGGCGTCTCCAGCCGGCGATAGCCCGGCAATGATGCAAAGTGCTTGCCCGGTCCCTCGTAATACCACTGCCCGAGCCTGCACTTGTGATGGCTGGAGAACTCTTCCGGGCGCTTGGCAGAATTGCCCGACGCGGCCTTGTAGACCTCCATCTTGAAGATCAGGTGGTCGAGCTTGGCCAGTTCGACGAAGCTGCGCACCGCGGCCCCTTCCATCATGTCTCCCATCTCGCGCGACAGCCCGAACAGTTCGGTCATGCTCCCACGCGCGCTGCGCCCGTCTTCGGCCGCTTCCGAGGCTTTGCCGGCGAGCGTCTGGATCATCGCCTGCGTTTGCCCCGTCTCGCCCTGGATGGCGCCGACCAGCTCCGAAATTTCGTTCGTCGCCGCCGCGGTACGCTCTGCAAGCTTGCGCACCTCGTCGGCCACCACCGCGAAGCCGCGCCCCTGCTCGCCTGCGCGGGCGGCCTCGATGGCCGCATTGAGCGCGAGCAGGTTGGTCTGGTCCGCGATCTCGCGGATCAGGCGCACGATCCCGTCGATCTGTCCCGCACGCTGATTGAGCTGATGCACGGAATGGACCGTGCCGCGCGTTTCCTCCGCCAGGCCGTCGAGGCTCGTCGAGATGCGCTCGATGGCCGCTGCGCTGTCGCTCGCCGACTGCGTCGAGCGCTGGGCGACATCACGCTGCTGCTTGAGCCCGTCGGCCAGCAGGCTGAACGTGCCCTGCACCGAAACCAGCGACTCGCCGTAGGTTTTCAGGTTTCCGAACAGCGCGTCGAGCGTCTCCGTGCGCAGCGCCGCCGCCTCCAACTCGCTGCGCTGACGCGCAAGCTGCTCCTCGAGCCCGGCCGAACGCGCGCGCTCCCGTTCCAGCGCCTCCTTGCTCGCTGCGAGCTCCTGCCTCAAGGCCGCGAGCTCGGCACCGCTGCCAAACCATCCCATTTTTCCTCTCCCAACGCATCATTCATCAGGAACCCGGCGCCGGGCCGGCGCAGGAGATCCCTTCCAGTCGAAATATCGGCAAGAAACGTATGCCATTTAGTCTAAATCGATTTTCTTATACACATTCCGGTATCCGCCCGCCGGAGCGCTCCGGGCAAAGCACAAAAGCGCCCCGGCGAGGCGGCCGGATGTCATTGACGGGGCGTCAGCTACGACTATATATGTAGAGTGAGACGCAATCTCACTTACCCCGACAGGGCGGCATCTGCACCCTTCGCGGCTCGGCTTTCCGATTGACGCGTCCGCTTGCCCCCGACCGCCCCCTGGCCAATCAGCAACGAGGAGAACAACCATGGCCTACCGGATCGAAGGACGACTGCTGGAAGTCTGCACCTGCAAGGCGATCTGTCCGTGCTGGATCGGCGACGATCCCGATGGCGGCACCTGCGACGGCACGCTCGCGTGGCACATCGACAACGGCGAGGTTGACGGCACCGACGTGTCGGGGCTCACCTTTGGCATGCTGGCGCACATTCCCGGCAACGTGCTGAAGGGCAACTGGCGCGCCCTCGCCTTCGTCGACGAGCGCGCCAGCCCGGCTCAGGAAGAAGCGCTGCTGTCGGTGTTCACCGGCAAGCTCGGCGGACCGGTCGCTGACCTGGCACAACTGGTCGGGGAGGTGGTCGGGGTGGAACGCGTCGGGATCGAGTTCGACGTCAAGGAAGGCTCCGGACGGCTGCGCATCGGCAACACCGTCGCAGCCGATCTCGAATGCGCGCGCGGGCCCGATCAGCGCCCGACCGTGATGAGCGACACGATCTTTTCGACGATCCCCGGCTCGCCCGCCTACATCGGCCGCGCGCCGCTCTACCGCGCGCAATCGGAGCCGCTCGGCATCAACGTCAACCTGAGCGGCTACAACTCGGTGCAGGGCGCGTTCTGCTTCCAGGCCTAGCCCCCCGTAACCACCCACCTGACAGAGTCCATGGCCGCGGCGCAAGCTCCGTTGCGCGCGATCTCCCGGCGCGACACGTTCGCCGTCGCGCTGGGAGCGCTGGCGCTCGCAGCGTGGGTTGCCTTGTGGCTGTGGGAGCGTTCGCCCTACGGCCGCTACCTCAACCATGCCGAACTCGGCGGCCTCGCGCACGCCGCGACGGTCGATGCGGTGCTGGCGCAGTCGGCCCTGTACGTCGGCGGCTGGCTGCTGATGACGATCGCGATGATGCTACCGACGACGCTACCGCTGCTCGACGCCTTCCGCCGCATGACCGCGCTGCGCGACGACCGCCGCCGCCTGCTCGCCCTCGTGATCGCCAGCTACCTGGGCGTTTGGCTCGTCGCCGGCGCCGCGATGCATCTCTTCGATTTCGGCCTGCACGAGGCCTTCGAACACCTCGCCTGGCTGCAGGCCAACCCGTGGGTATTCGGCGCCGCGCCGCTGCTGCTCGCCGGCGCCTTTCAGTTTTCGGACCTCAAGCACCGCTGCCTCGAGCGTTGTCGTGCGCCGGTCGGTTTCGTCATCCAGCATTGGCGCGGCGGCAGCCCCGCACTCCAGTCGCTGGCGATCGGCGCACATCACGGCCTGTTCTGCGTCGGCTGCTGCTGGGCGCTGATGCTGCTGATGTTCGCGCTCGGCACCGGCAGCATCGGCTGGATGCTCGCGCTCGGCGCCGTGATGGCGATCGAGAAGAACCTCAGCTGGGGTCGCCGCCTCAGCGCGCCGCTGGGTGTCGCGCTGCTGCTATGGGGTGGTGCGATCGCCCTCCCGCAGCTCCTGGCCTGACCGTCGGACGGCCGCTCACCCCATGCCGTGACGGCGCATCCATGTGCGGAAGTCCGCCTTCGCCGCCGCGCCGCGCAGGCGTCCCAGATGCAGCACCAGATTCTCGACCATCGTGTGCGCCGCGATCGCGGCCATGACCTCCAGTCGCTCCTCGGCGCCCATGCCGTGTTCGGCCAGCTTGTGGTCGATATCGCAGAAATGGCGCGCCATCAGGCTGCGCGCCTCGCGCTCGCCGATGGCGAGGTCGCCGAAATCGATGTGATCCTCGGCTTCGATCTCGGCGATCAGTGACTCGACGGATTCTGGCGTCATGGCGGAACCTCGCGCGAATGTTGGCATCCGGTTGGACCGCCCCTGTTGGCTGCGAGTTGCCTCGAACCTGCCGTCAGCGCCGCGCCATCACCAGCACGCCGGCGATCACAAGCACGGCCCCGCCCAGCTGGAAGATGCCGAGGGCCTCGTCGAGCAGCAACCAGCCGAGGAAGATCGTCACGACCGGGCCCAGCGTGCCCATCAGCGACACTGGCCCGGCGCCCAGACGGCGGATCGCCTCCGACACGAGCCACACCGGCGCGACCGTGGACAGCAGCGCCATCGCGGCGCCCAGCGCATACACCTGCCACGGCAGATCGAGCGCGGAAACCGGACGCAGCACGAAGAACTGGCCGATGCAGAGCACGCAGGCGATGCTCGTCGCGAAGGCCGTCACGCGCATTGCGCCGAGCCGGCCGACGACCTGGCCGTTACCCATGAGATACAACGCGTAGGACAGCGCGCTGGCGAACACCAATGCGCCGCCCAGCACGACATCGCCTGCCTCGCCGGCGACGTGCAGATCGTGCCCCACCGCAAGGCCGATGCCGCAGTAACACAGCGCCAGCGCCGCCAGCGTGCGCCGGCCGATCGGCTTTGCGAGGAAGAGCGCCGACAGGACGATCACGAGCGTCGGATACAGGAACAGAATCAGGCGCTCGAGCGAGGCGGTGATATACCGCAGGCCGAGGAAGTCGAGGTAGCTCGACAGGTAGTAGCCGGAAAAGCCCAGCGCGAACATCCACAGCCAGTCGCGCCCGTCCATGCGGTGCACCGCGCGCGCGTCGGCGACCAGCCCCATCACGACGAAGAACGGCAGCGACAGCCCCATGCGCAGCGCGAGCAGAGTCTCAGCGTCCACGCCGTAACGGTACGCGAGCTTGACGAAGATCGCCTTGAACGAGAATCCGATCGCACCGAGCGTCGCAAACAGCAGCCCGGTGCGATTCGAGGCGAGGCTCATCCGGTCAGTTTCGGCGCCTCATCGGCGGCGGCCGCCCAGCAGCGAACCGAGCAGCCCGCGCACGATCTCGCGCCCGACCGAACTGCCGATCGTGCGCACGACGGTCTTCGCGGCGATCTCGACCAGCCCCTCGCGCTTGCCGCCGCGCGGCCCGGTTGTACCGAACAGGATGTTGCCCATGCCGCCCAGGGCGCCGCCGCCGTCCTGCGCCGCGCCAGCCCCCTGCCCCGCGGGCGCACCGGCAGAAGCACCGCCGGAAGCACCGGCCGAGGCGCCTCCCGCCTGCGCGCGCAGCATCTCGTAGGCCGACTCGCGATCGAGCAACTTCTCGTAGTGGCCGTACAACACCGAGCCCTCGATCGCGGCCTTGCGCTCGTCCGCCGTCATCGGGCCGAGGCGCGACGCGGGCGCGATCACGAAGGCGCGCTCGACGACCTCGGGGCGGCCCTTGTCGTCGAGGAAGGACACCAGCGCCTCGCCCACGCCCAGTTCGGTGATCGCGGTCGCCGCGTCGAAGGCCGGGTTCGCGCGCATCGTCTCGGCCGCAGTCTTCACCGCCTTCTGGTCGCGCGGCGTGAAGGCGCGCAGCGCGTGCTGCACGCGGTTGCCGAGCTGGCCGAGCACTGTCTCGGGCACGTCGAGCGGGTTCTGCGTCACGAAATACACGCCGACACCCTTCGAGCGGATCAAGCGCACGACCTGCTCAACCTTCTCGACCAGCGCCTTGGGCGCCTCGTTGAACAGCAGGTGCGCCTCGTCGAAGAAGAACACCAGCTTGGGCTTGTCCAGGTCGCCGACTTCGGGGAGTTGTTCGAACAGCTCCGCCAGCATCCACAGCAGGAAGGTCGAATACAGCTTGGGCGAGTGGTAGAGCTTTTCCGCGGCGAGGATGTTGATCACGCCGCGGCCCTCGTTGTCGGTCTGGATCAGATCGGCGAGGTCCAGCATCGGCTCGCCGAAGAAGCTGTCGCCGCCTTCCTGCTGGAGCGCGAGCAGGCCGCGCTGGATCGCGCCGATCGACGCGGCCGAGACGTTGCCGTACTCGGTCGTGAACGACTTGGCGTTGTCGCCCACGTACTGGATCATCGCCCGCAGGTCTTTCAGGTCGAGGAGCAGCAGGCCGTTGTCGTCGGCAATCTTGAACACCAGCTGCAGCACGCCGGCCTGCGTCTCGTTGAGGTTCAGCAGGCGGGCGAGGAGGAGCGGCCCCATGTCGGAGATCGTCGCGCGCACGGGATGGCCCAGTTCGCCGAAGACGTCCCAGAACACTACCGGGTTGGCGCGCGGCGTGTATTCGGTGATGCCCAGTGCGGCGAGGCGCTGCATGAGCTTGTCGGACGCGACACCGGCCGCGCCGGCGCCCGACAGGTCGCCCTTCACGTCGGCCATGAACACCGGCACGCCGATCGACGCGAAGGCCTCGGCCATCTTCTGCAGCGTCACGGTCTTGCCGGTGCCGGTCGCGCCGGTGATCAGCCCGTGGCGGTTGGCGAGGCGGGGCAGCAGGGTGATGTCCTTGTGGGCGGTCTTTGCAATCAGCAGCGGCTCGGCCATGTCGGGATGCCTCTCTCGTTCGTTTATGTCGGATGCAGTGTAGCAGCGGCGCGGCAGGCGGCCGTCACGGCGGCGAGCGGAAATCGCACAAGGCCACGCAGCGCTCGTAGGCGTCGTCGCACGCGGCAGTCTTCGGTGTGCATGAACGCAGCCGCTCGCCGCAGCCGCGCACGCAAGCGTTCCATTCGGGCTGCGCCGGCGTCGGCCGCGTGAGCAGGCGCGGAGCCGCGCTTTCTGCGGTGCAGGCGCGCAGCGCGAAGGTCCGCGGCGGACCCGGGATGCGCTCCCACTCGTCGGCGGAAAACTGCAGGTCGCGCTCGAGCGCGTCGATGCGCGCCGCATCGAGCAGCCCCGAACGCTGCAGCGACTCCAGCCCGTGGCAGTCCGCGCGCCGCGCATCGGCCGCCGTGCGTGCGCCCTCGACCGGCAGGCCGAGGTTGTGGCGGGCGCATTCGTGTGCGAACAGGAACAGGCGCGATTCCGGCGTCAGGTGCGGCAGGACCGCCTCGTTGTAACGGATCTCGGGCGCGCCCCCCGCACGGCTCGCGACCACGCGATCGAGCGCGGAATCGCTCACTGCGGCCACGGTACGGCCGTCGGCGTCGGTGCAGCCGTGGTAGCTCGTCCGCTCCTGGGCATGTGCCCCTCCGCCCGCGCACAACTGCGCGAGTACCGCGCCCAGCAAGACCCAGCGCCGCATCGTCTCTCCCATTCGCGTCAAGCCGGCATTGCGGCATGCGCAGTCAAAAAATAATGACAGGAATCTACCAGAGCCGGCGGGCTTCGGGACAGATCGCCGCCGTGAAGATGGGTGCGGCACCCCTGTATAATGCGCGCGGTTCTGTTCTTTCAACGCCACCCGGCAGGATTCGAGGTTTTTTATGGCTGGTCATTCCAAATGGGCCAACATCCAGCACCGCAAGGGCCGTCAGGACGCGAAGCGGGGCAAGGTCTTCACCAAGCTGATCAAGGAAATCACCGTCGCTGCGCGCATGGGCGGGGGCGACCCGAACTTCAACCCGCGCCTGCGCCTCGCCGTCGATAACGCGAAGACGCAGAATATGCCAGGCGAGAACATCGACCGCGCGATCAAGCGCGGCACCGGCGAACTCGACGGCGTGAGCTACGAGGAAGCGCGCTACGAAGGCTACGGCATCGCCGGCGCCGCGGTGATGGTCGACTGCCTCACCGACAACAAGACCCGCACCGTCGCCGACGTGCGCCACGCCTTCTCCAAGTACGGCGGCAACATGGGCACCGACGGCTGCGTCGCGTTCCAGTTCAAGCACTGCGGCCAGTTGATGTTCGCCCCGGGCACGAACGAGGACGCGCTGATGGAAGCCGCGCTCGAGGCCGGCGCCGAGGACGTCATCCCCAACGACGACGGCTCGATCGAAGTCGTCACGGCGCCGTACGAGTTCTCCACCGTGAAGGACGCGCTCGAGAAAGCCGGCTTCAAGGCCGAATTCGGCGAAGTCACGATGAAGCCGCTGAACGAAACCGAACTCGAAGGCGACGAGGCGGCGCGCATGCAGAAGCTGCTCGACGCGCTCGACGCGCTCGACGACGTGCAGAACGTCTATACCTCGGCGGTGATCGACGAGGAATAAGCCCCACGGCTGGCGGCAACGCAACACGCGCCACCGCGACGCATCAGAACGAACAGGGCCGGACATCCGGCCCTGTTCTTTACGGCCCCCGGCTGGCGTCAGTGCGAGCCGAAGAAACCGATAGCAACCAGCGTCAGCAGCGTCAGGCCGGCGGCGATCAGCGTGAAGCCAAGGATCTTCGACCCCAGCGCCATCGGACGCGAGGGCTCATCCACGATGTACTTCTCCAGTTCCCCACTCTTCAGCAGGCGCTCGTACTCCAGCGCGTGCTCGCGGCGGTACTCCTCGACCGGCATCGAGCCCGTGAACATCACGACTTCCAGCGGGAACTTGTCCGGACGGAAGTGGTTGTTGAAGAAATGCACGGTGAACAGGAACACCACCGCCAGGAAGGCTTCCTCGCTGTGGAAGATCGCCGCGACGTTAAACACCCAGCCCGGCAGGTAGGTGGCGGTGATGGTCGACGCCCACATCATCAGTCCGCTCACGCCGATGATGGTCACCCCCCAGAACGGCGCCCAGTAGTCGAACTTCTCCCAGTAGGTCCAGCGGTCGAACACGGGGCGCTCACCCTTGCCGAAGAACCACTTCAGCATCGCGAGGAAGTCCTTGCCGTCCTGCAGCCCCGGCACCAGCGAGGTGGGCCCGAAGATGCGGAATTCCTTCCAATTGCGCGCGAGCTTCACCGCGACGTAGGCGAGATGCCAGAAGAACACGGCCGCGAAGATCACCGCATTGACGCGGTGGATCAGCCCGGCGATCTGCGGTCCGCCCAACGCCTGCATGAGCGGCACGGCCCAAGGAGCGTCCGGATAGAAGAGCGGGATGCCCGTCAGCGTCAGGATCATCAGGCTTAGCGCGAAGGTGAGGTGCGCGGCGCGCCAGGTCGCGCTGAAACGGCGGAAGTGCCTGCCCGCATGCCTGTCGCCGGCCAGGCCCGGTGCGTCGGCGCGCACGTGCGGGCGCACCTTGCCCTGCTGGCGGTCGCGCAGTTCGCGCCAGAACCATAGCAGCGTGTGCAGCCAGAAGAAGCCGAAGGTGCCGACCAGCAGCTGCACCATCAGCTGGTTCGCGAGCCACATCTGCGGGTAGCGCTCGAAGTCGCCCGCGTGGCCATGCGGCT
Source organism: Azoarcus sp. CIB (assembly GCF_001190925.1). NCBI lineage: Bacteria > Pseudomonadati > Pseudomonadota > Betaproteobacteria > Rhodocyclales > Zoogloeaceae > Azoarcus > Azoarcus sp. CIB. Next base: position 540,887 of record NZ_CP011072.1, on the reverse strand, counting down.
GGTAGCTGGCGAAGCCCGGCGGCGCCTCGGGCAGGTCCTTCTTGCCGTTGTGGCATTCCTTGCAGGTCTTCATCCGCTTGTCCGGATGCACTTTGGAGTCCGGGTTCTTCACCGCCAGCACGTCGTGGCTGCCGTGACAGTCGAAGCACTTGGCCGTGTAGGCGTAGCCCAGCGTGTTGACCTGGCCGTGGTAGGTCGCCTTGTAGGACTTGAAGTTTTCCTCGTGGCAGTTTCCGCATTCGGCGGTCACCGCAAGCTTGAACGGGGCGAGCGAGGTGTTACCGACGGCGTGGGCGCTGTGGCAGTCGCTGCACACGGCGGCTTTGGCGTCCTTCTTCTCGAAGATCGCCTCGCCGTGGATCGATTCGGTGAAAGTTTCGAGCGATTCCTCGTGGCAGCTCTTGCCGCAGGTCTCGGGCACCCCCAGGCGCCACTCGGCATACTGCGGCGAGTCCTTGGGCGGGACATTGAAACTATGGCTGCTGTGACATTCGTCACAGCTCGCGTTCGGCCGCGTGGGGTCGTCGGCGTTCTTGCGTGCGTGGAAGGACTCCTTGTACGCGACGATGTTGTCGGAGACCACGCCCAAGCGCGGCCTGTCCTTCGCCGTCCCGTCCTGCTTGGCACGCTCCCACAACTCTTCGTGGCAGGACGCGCAATCCTTCACCTTCTGCGCCGGATCCCTGCGGTGGGCATTGTCCGTCTCGGCGTTGTCGCTGATCTCGGTGTGACACGCTACACAGTCCATCTTCGCGTGCGCGCCGCCCGCGAACGCCTCGGCCGGCACAGCATGGAGTTCGCGGGATTCGCCGTCGGCGCCGGGCACCTCGATCGCGGTCTTGCCGGCAGCATGACAGCTCAGGCATTTTTCGTTGTCGAGCCCGGGCGGTGCAGCCAGCGATGTTCCGGCAACACCGCCGAACAGACAAACCAGAATGGCGGCCGCGGCCGCGCGTAGATCGAAACGTTTCAGTCGCATGGTCGAGCTTCCGCAAGGGTCCATGAAAACGCCGCGACGAGCGCGGCGTTGTATAGCGGGCGACGCGGACTCCGGACTTGCCGGCCCCGCGCCCGGGGCCGCCTTACGGCAGCTTCACGGCCTTGATGTCGGCCTTCGCCCCGAAACCGATCGTCTTGACGAAGGACACCTGGTGGCCGCGCGTGGTGATGTTGTCATCATGCACGGCGAAGCCGACATTGTATACACCTCCGGCCTTCAGGGCTTTGTCGTCGTCATTGGCGAGACCGAGCGGACGGACCATGACCACCGTCCACACGCCGTCCTTCCAGCTCGAGATGGCGTTATTGTCGGCGGCCGACCCCTTGGCGTCGGCGCGGCTGACGACGTAGTCCGGGATCATGTCGCCTTCCTTCCAGCCGGCGTTCGGATCGAAGGGCACGGCGTTCTGCTCACGGATGAGGAAGTGGTCGCCCTTGTGCAGCTGGTCGACGGTGATCGACTTGTAGCCGACCTTGCTGGCGTCCCACATGAACTTCGGCTGATGCGTCTTCGCATCCGCGTTGCCGCCGAACATTTCCTTACCCGAATCGCTGAGGCGGAATTCCAGCACGTAGCCGTCGTCGGTCATGCCGACCGGATTGCTGCGATGCGCACGCCACTGGATCAGGTCGACGAAGCCGCCGGCTGCCTTGATCTTGGCGATGTCCTCGACACTCTTGCCGGTCTTCCAGTCGGACGGGTCGGTGCGCGTGTCGGGCAGGTACTTGCGCACGTCGCGCTTCTTGATCGCCTGCAGCAACGCGTTATTGGCGACCTCGTCCTTGGTGAACTGCTTCGCCATGTCGCGCTGGCCGTCGTGGCAGGTGAGCCAGCAGCCCTGGTTCGCGAAACCCGGCACCTTGCCGTCGTCGATCATGACCGACATGCGGTCTTCATAGATGCCCATTTCCTGGCCGTCCTGCACCGGCTTGTCGAGCTTCGGGTAGCCGAACACCTTCCATTCCTTGCCGTCGAAACGCAGGTACTGGTGCTCCGCGCCGGGATAGGCATTGTCGGTCTTCCACTGGAATCGCAGGTAGGCGTTCTTCGCGTCGTACGCGGCCTGCACCTTCAGGGCCTTGTAGCCGGACTTGCCCTTGACCGGGCGGGGCTCGAGGCGGCCGCCCTTGACGATCTCCTCGCCGATGTCCTTCTCGGCGTCTTCCTCGTCGTGACACGAGGTACAGGAATCGCCGCGCACGACCTCCTTGACGGCCCCTTCGTGCGCGTCACTGCGCAGCCATTCGTAGGACGACTGGCCGGGAAAGAACAGCGGCACGGTCACCGCAGGAACCTTGCCCCAGTTGATCTTTGCCGGGTCGGCGGCCTGCGCCGCACCGATGCCCAGAAGCGCCAGGCTCACGAACAATGCCGTTTTTTTCATTTTGTGTTCCCCTGATTGTCAAGATGACAAGAAGACCCGATGAATTGGATCCAATGTAATAGCGGGATGCGGCCCGCGCAGTGCGAAAACCGGCACCAAGCCTCTCTTATTGGAGGTTCCATTCAGAATCCTACTGCCACCAATATCCACGCCGTAATCATGGTTACAAGCAGAGCAAGGCCGTAGCATGCAAATTTCATCGCCGTGCCCGCATGCACACCCAGGTCGTGCAGGCTGTGGAGGATGCGGTGCATGGCGTGCCACATGAACAGCGCGACCACGACGAACAGCAGACCCTTGCCTGCCCAATGCTGCGCGAAGGCCTGCATGTGCGCCCAGCTCATCGCGTCCGTGGGAAGGATGACGCCCAGCGGCACCGCGATCCCGGTGATGAACACGAGCACCGGGCCGAAGAGCGCGGCAAGCATGCCGCCGGCACCAAAAAGCCCCCAGAAGACGGGCGCGTTGGAGCGTCTGGTGATTGGTTTCATCGCGTCGCCCCCCACGCCGCGATCAACACGACGAGACTGCAGACCACCGTCGCTGCCACGCCGCAGGCCGTGATCACGCCCGGGGCGACGCGCTTGCCGCGGATGACGAGGGGCGGCATGGTCTTGGGCATGATGCGGAACCAGGTCCAGCAGTGGTACGCGAAGGCGGCCAGCAGCGCGACGTGGAATACGAGCGCCACGGGGCTGCGCAGCGCCTCCAGCCACCCGTTCCATGCCGCTTCGCCCTGCGCGAGCCGCAGCAGCCCGACCAGCAGCACGAGGGCATAGGCTGCGACGAAGAGTGCGGTCGCCTCATGCACCATGTATTCGACGAAGAAGGGATTGCGGCGCCACCAGCCGGCCATTGGGCGCACGTAGGGACGGCGCGGATCGGACGTGCTCATTTCGCGCCTCCCTTCGGGGTGATGAATCTCAGGAAATAGTCCCCTGCCGCGCGCGTCTTGTTCTGGTTGACCGCGTTGGCGGGATCGACGTGCTTCGGACACACCTCGGAGCAGTAGCCGACCGCGGTGCAGTTGAAGACCCCCGCTTCCGATCCGGCCACTTCCATGCGCGCTGCTGCGCCGCCGTCGCGCGAATCAGCGTTGTAGCGGTGCAGCAGGGCCATGATGCCCGGCCCCACGAAGTCCGGATTCAAACCGTACTGGGGACACGCGGCGTAGCACAGCAGGCAGTTGATGCAGGAACTGAACTGCTCGTACACATCGAGCTGGGCGGGCGTCTGCAGGTACTCGCCTTGCGCGAGGCTTCGCGCTTCCTTCGGGATGATGTAGGGCTTGATGCTTTCGAGCTTGGCGAGGAAATCGTCCATCCGGATCACGAGGTCGCGCTCGATCGGGAAGTGCGCGAGCGCCTCGACGCGCACGCTGCCGGCAGGAAAATCGCGCAGGAAGGTCTTGCACGCGAGGCGAGGCTCGCCATCTATCATCATCCCGCAGCTGCCGCAGATCGCCATGCGGCACGACCAGCGGAAGCTCAGCGTGCCGTCGAGCCAGTCCTTGATGTACTGCAGGCCCTGCAGCACCGACATGTCGTCGGTGAAGGGCACGTCGTAGCCTTGCAGGAAGGGCTGCTCGTCCTGCTCGGGGCGATAGCGCAGGACTTCGATGCGGATGCGCTTGCCGGTATCGCTCGTATCAGCCACGGTGCGCCTCCCCTGCCGGACCGGGCTGTGCGGCCCGCTCCTGTTCCGCCTTCTCGGCCTTCTCGCCGGCGGCGCCGTAGGCGCGCGTACCCGGCGCAGAGCGGGTGATCTTCACGTCGCCGTAGCCGATGCGCGGCGCGTCGGCGCCGGTGTGAAACGCCAGCGAATGCCTGAGGAAATTGACGTCGTCGCGCTCGCCATAGCCATCGAGACGCTGATGCGCGCCGCGCGACTCGCGGCGCTCGAGGGCGGACCACGCCATCGCCTGTGCGACTTCGAGCTGATAGCCGAGCTCGATCGCGAGCAGCCATTCGGTGTTCCACACGCTCGACGTGTCCTCGACCCTGACCTTGCGATAGCGCTCGCGCAGTTCGGCGAGCTTGTCACAGGTCGCCTGCATGCTGCGCGCCTCGCGGTAGATGCCGCACCCGTCCTCCATGCTCTGCGCCATCTCCTTGCGCAGAGTGGCGATGCGCTCTGTGCCGGATGTGTTGGTCACGAGGTCGAGCGCGCGCTGCTGCGACGCCGCGGCCTGTTTCAGCAGCACGTCTGCGGGACCGTGCGCCATCGACTGCGCGAAGGCGGCGGCCGCGACGCCGGCCGTCTTGCCGAACACGCACAGTTCCGCAAGCGAATTGGAGCCGAGGCGGTTGGCGCCGTGGATGCCCACGCTCGAACATTCGCCGGCCGCGTACAGGCCGGGCAGCGGCGCGGCACACCGCCCATCGACGAGGATGCCGCCCATCGTGTAATGCACCGCGGGCCGCACCGGGATCGGCGTCTGCGCCGGATCGACGCCGAGGAACTCCTCGGCGAGCTCGTAGATCTGCGGCAGGCGCTCGCGCAGTTTGGCTTCGCCGAGATGGCGCAGGTCGAGGTGCACGACCGGCCCGTGCGGGCCGTCTATCGTGCGGCCATTCTTCTGCTCGTACCAGAAGGCCTGACTCAGGCGGTCGCGGGGCCCCAGTTCCATCGCCTTGTTGCGCGGCGTCGGCTCGGCCGGCCCGAGGCCGTAGTCCTGCAGGTAGCGGTAGCCGTCCCGGTTCAGCAGGAAGCCGCCCTCGCCGCGACAGGCCTCGGTGAACAACAGGCCGGTGCCGGGCATGCAGGTGGGGTGGTACTGGACGAACTCCATGTCGCGCAGCGGCACGCCGTGGCGGTAGGCGAGCGCCATGCCGTCGCCGGTGACGATGCCGCCGTTGGTGTTCTCGCGGAACACGCGCCCGGCACCGCCGGTGGCGAGGATCACCGCATTGGCCTGGATCAGCGTGAAGCGGCGCGAGGCGATGTCGACGACCACGACGCCCTGCACGCGGCCGTCCTCGACGACCAGGTCGAGGCAGAAATGCTCGTCGAAGCGCCGGATCGACGGGTACTTGATCGAGGTCTGGAACAGGGTGTGCAACATGTGGAAGCCGGTCTTGTCGGCGGCGAACCACGTGCGTTCGATCTTCATGCCGCCGAAGGCGCGCACGTTGATATGGCCGTCGGCCTTGCGGCTCCACGGACAGCCCCAGTGCTCGAGCTGCACCATCTCCTCGGTGCAGCGCGCGACGAAGTCCTCGACCACGTCCTGCTCGCACAGCCAGTCGCCCCCGGCGACGGTGTCGTGGAAGTGGTGCTCTAGGCTGTCGTGAGCCTGCACGACGCCGGCCGATCCGCCCTCGGCCGCCACCGTGTGGCTGCGCATCGGGTAGACCTTGGAGACCAGCGCGATCTTCAGCGACGGGTCGGACTCGGCGACTGCGATCGCGGCCCGCAGGCCGGCTCCGCCTGCACCGACGATGGCGACGTCTGCCTTCCAGGCATCCATGACGCTTTCCCCCTTTCGGCGGGCCCGGCAATGCCGCGGGCTCCGGAAGACCGGCTCCTGCGACCGAAAGGAAATCGACCCGCCTTTCGGGCGCGGAAACCACAATATTCTTCTTATATACCAACGTCACCAATCGAACTATGACGTTGTTGCAATCCAGTGTAACTCCCACCCCACATGCCTACAATGCGGACATGGTCTCGAAACGCCCGACATGCGAGAAAATTCATCGGACGGCGATTCAGCGACGACGCGCACGCATCAACGTGCAGGTAAGATGGGCGACTTTCGCCCTGCCGGGCCCGCACACGCACGCTCCCGACACGCCATGGCCTTCCTCCATCCCCGCCTGACCGCCGCAGCCCCCCTCCTCTTCGTCCTGCTGTGGAGCACCGGCTTCATCGGGGCAAAATTCGGCCTGCCTTTCGCCCAGCCGCTGACCTTCCTGAGCACCCGCTACGTGCTGGTCATCACGCTGATGGGCGCACTGGCGTTCGCCATGCGCGCTCCGTGGCCGCGCGACTGGCGCCAGGTCATGCACATCGGGGTGGCCGGCCTGCTGGTGCAGGCGACCTATCTCGGCGGGGTGTTCATGTCGATCGACCGCGGCCTGCCCGCAGGGGTGTCCGCCCTGGTGGTCGGGATGCAGCCGCTGCTGACCGCCCTTGGGGCCGGCTGGCTGCTGGGCGAGCGGGTCACGCGACGCCAATGGGGCGGGCTCGTGCTGGGCTTCGTCGGCGTCACGCTGGTGGTGAGCAATAAAGTCGCGGTGGGCGTCTCGGCGGCGGAGCTGGGCTGGAAGCTTGCGCCGGCCCTTGCGGCGCTGGCCGGCATCACCGTCGGCACGCTGTACCAGAAGCGTTTCTGCCCGAGCTTCGACCTGCGCACCGGTTCGGTCGTGCAGTTCATCCCCAGTCTCATCGTCACCAGCCTCCTCGCGAGCGGAACCGAAACGATGCACGTCGACTGGAGCGGGCAATTCGTCTTCGCCCTGCTGTGGCTCGTGCTCGTGCTCTCGCTCGGCGCGATCAGCCTGCTCAACCTGCTGATCCGCAGCGGCAGCGCGGTGAACGTGGCCAGCCTGTTCTACCTGACGCCGCCGACGACGGCGCTGATGGCCTGGCTGCTGTTCGGCGAGACCCTCTCCGGCCTCGCGCTCGCCGGCATGGTCGTCGCCGTGCTGGGGGTATGGCTCGCACGCAAGGCCTGAGGCCTCCGACCCGCGCCACGTTTCTCGCGCATTCGCCTTCGGCCGCACGCCCCTGCGCCGCCTAGGTGATATCCACAATGCGGAAGTTCACACTGCACATGATCGCCCTCGGTCGAAATAATCGCGGCCACGCAGTAAATAACCGAGGAGATGGGTTTGGCCAAGAAACCGTTTTATACGTCGCTGTATTTCCAGGTGATCGTCGCCATCGTCATCGGCATCCTGCTCGGGCATTTCTATCCCGAGACGGGCGCCGCGATGAAGCCGCTGGGTGACGGCTTCATCAAACTGATCAAGATGATCATCGCTCCGATCATCTTCTGCACCGTCGTCGTCGGCATCGCCGGCATGGAGGACATGAAGAAGGTCGGCAAGACCGGCGGCCTCGCGCTGCTGTATTTCGAAGTCGTCAGCACGATCGCGCTGGTGATCGGCCTCGTGATCGTCAACGTCGTGCAGCCCGGGGCAGGCATGAACATCGACGTCTCGACGCTCGACACGAAGGCGATCGCTGCCTACACCGATCCGAGCAAGATGCAGTCGACGGTGCAATTCCTGCTCGCGATCATCCCCACCACGATCGTCGACGCCTTCGCGAAGGGCGAGATCCTGCAGGTGCTGCTGTTCGCGGTGATGTTCGGCTTCGCGCTGCACAAGTTCGGCGGCCGCGGCACGCTCGTGTTCGATTTCATCGAGAAGTTCTCCCACGTGCTGTTCGGCATCGTCGGCTACATCATGAAGGTTGCCCCGATCGGCGCGTTCGGCGCGATGGCCTTCACGATCGGCAAGCACGGTGTCGGCGCGCTGGCGCAACTCGGCATGCTGATGGGCACCTTCTACGCCACCTGCCTGGTCTTCATCTTCGGCGTGCTCGGCCTGATCGCCCGCATCCACGGCTTCTCGGTCGTTAAGCTGATCGTGTACATCAAGGAAGAGCTACTGATCGTGCTCGGCACCTCGTCGTCCGAGTCGGCGCTGCCGCGCATCATGGCGAAGATGGAAAACCTCGGCTGCAAGAAGTCGACGGTCGGCCTGGTGATCCCCACCGGCTACTCATTCAACCTCGACGGCACATCGATCTATCTCACGATGGCTGCAGTCTTCATCGCCCAGGCGACGAACACGCCCCTCGACCTGACTCAGCAGCTCACGCTGCTGGCGGTGCTGCTCCTGACCTCGAAGGGCGCGGCCGGCATCACCGGCAGCGGCTTCATCGTGCTCGCGGCGACATTGTCCGCCGTGGGCGGCGTGCCGGTGGCGGGCCTGGCGCTGATCCTCGGCATCGACCGCTTCATGTCGGAAGCGCGTGCGCTGACCAACCTGATCGGCAACAGCGTGGCGACCGTGGTCGTCGCGAAGTGGTGCAAGGACGTCGACATGAAGGTGCTCAACAGCCACCTCAACAACGAGACGATCGAGGAGGCCAACGACCCCGAAGCCGTACTCGACCTGCAGGACGCGCACATGGACGTGCGCCCGGCGGTCGCCCGGGTGGAAGAGGCGGCCGAGATGCCCCAGCGGGCAGTGCCCGCTCGCGCGTAAGCGCGCCGCCTTCGGCAGCAGGAAGCAAATCGGCCCGCCAGCATCTGCTGGCGGGCCGATTTTTTTGCCGCGCGGGGCTGGCGCCTGCCACCCCCGGTCTGCGTCAGCCGGGCAGCAACACGCCGGCGTTGCGGATCGCCTTCTGGTACTCCGCGGTCGATTCGTCGATCGTCTTCAGTGCATTGTCGAGTTCGTTGCGCTTCGCCTGGGCGTCGGCATCGGCGCGCAGCTTCGTGGCGCGGTCGAGCGTTCCCTTGAGCTGCGCCTCGCGGGCACTGCCGTTCGGCACCAGCATCGGGATCAGCATGCGGTAGGTCTCGTTGCGATCCTGCTCGTAACGGTATTCGTCGCCCTTGCTGTCGAACTGCAGCGTACGCACCAGCGTCTCGCCGCCGCGCAGGCGCTCGATCTGGACCTTGGTGCGCAGATAGGCGTGGTCGAGGATCGCACGGCCGCGGCGCGCGTTGTCGGCGACCTCGGCATCGGCGTCCGCCATCAGCTTGTCGACGAGCTTCACCTCGCTCCGCGCCTTGTCGTCGCTCTTTTCCTCCGCGATGCGCGCCAGCGCGTCGCGCAGCGCCTTGGTGGATTCCTTGCGCGCCGCGTACTCCTTCAGCTCGCGCGGGTCCGCCGCCGCCGCCGGTGCGGCAGGCTTGGCAGCCGCAGCCGCGGGCTTCACGAGCTCGGCGATGGACAGCTTGGCGCCGAGGTAGGCGTCTTCGAGCAGCAGGCGTGCATCGAGGAGCTTGCCCTCGGCCGCAGCGGCTTCGGCCTGCTTGATCTTCGCTTCGTTGTCCTGCACGACACGCGAATTGTCCACCTTGCGCTGCTCGCCAACACGCTTGAGCGCCTTGTTGAGCTCCCTGGTGCTTTCGAGCTTGCTCGCGAAGTCGCTTTTCATCCGCGCTTCCTCGGCGGCCACCACGCGGGCCGACTGCACGTCCGCGAACACGTCGGCCGTTCCGAGAAAGCCCGCGCCCGCGATCAGCGCGGCCCCGAGGGCGAATTTCGATCCGTTCTTCATGCATTTCCCCTTGTTTTGCGTATTCCGGTGCATAGCCTTCCCCGCTTCCAGCCTCCCGTGGCTTCAATCCGGAAACGGGACGGGACGGCCGCGCCGCCCATGACAGAAGTCTAGCGCATTAGCCATAGCGCAATCATGGGTTTGGTCAAATCGGCGGTACTTTCGGCCAATGCTCCCGACGGTGGAATATTGCGCGTACGAGTCGCGTTGACTACGTGCCGACAGACGAACGTCGCCTGACGGCGTAATCCCAACCAGGAGACGAAAATGAAACGACTCGCACTGACGGGCATCTGCGCGCTGGCCGCAAGCGGACTCATGAGCGCTGCGGCGATGGCCGCGGGGCCGCAGGACAAGATCCTCGAGTTCGATTCAATGGTGGGGGTGGCAGCGCCCTATACGGGCACCACCAATCCGATCCGTGGAGTCGGCGGTGGGGGCCGGCCATGGTCGATCAGCACGGCGGAAGGGGAACTCAGGTTCGACGGCAAGCTGGAGATCCGCGTCACCGGCCTCGTGCTCACCGAAACGGGCCTCAATCCGGCCGCCACCTTCCGCGCAATCGTCAGCTGCATGAGCAAGGATGCGGCGGGCAATCCGTCGACGATCAACGTGATGACCGCCCCCTTCCCCGCCACGCCGACAGGCGACTCCTACATCGAAACCAATGTCGGTCTGCCGGAACCGTGCATCGCGCCGATCATCTTCGTGACGAGTCCGACCGGGTCATGGTTCGCGGCGACGGGCATGTGAGCGTCGCCCGCCGCCGGAGAAGCGTCAGAAGCCGAGACTGAGCCCGGCCTGCAGCGCATAGGTGCGCACGTCGTCCTGCGCGACGCGGGTCGACAGCGCGAGGTTGCCGCTCAGCGTCGGCGAGAACTTCGCGCCGACGCCCACCACGGCCGTGCCCCACGTGCGTTCGGGGGCGAAGGCAGCGAGCGCGAAGCCGTTGGCCGGCAGGCTGGCGAGGTTCGCGCGCACCGTACGGTCGTCGTCCTCGAAGTCATGGTTGAGGGCGACGCGCGCGTACGGCAGGTAGCGCCCGAGGTCCCAGCTCGCCTGGTAGCCGATGCTGCCGAGCAGCGAATCGCGATCCTGGCTGCGGAAGGACATCGTCGTCGACGACTGCCCCTTCTCGGTGAAACCGTCGACCTCGACCTGCTGCAGATGCACGCCAAGCGTAGGGCCGTGGCGCAGCGCGCCCGCACTGAAGTCGTAGCCGGCGAGCACGCCCAGCGAGAGGTTGGAGCCGGAGGTGGAGCCCTTCATCGTGCGCTGCGCCGCGCCGAGGGTGACGTCGCGCCGGGTGTCGTAGTCGATGCTGCCGAAGGCGCCGACCGCCGTCGCATGCAAGGGCCCGCTACGATAGCCGGCATACAGTGCGACGGTCTGCTCGCGCTGTTCGTAGTCGCCGGCGTCGGCGGAGAAGTCCGCATCCAGCGTCGCCAGGCCGACCGCCGCGCCGACGCTGAGCGCAGGCGTGAGCCAAGCGTCGACGCCCACCGCGAGGTCGTAGGGATTGCCGCTGGCGCCGGGCGTCGCTTCGCTCGACGAGTATTTGAGGCGTCCGCCGCCGAGGCTGGCCCACAGGTTGCGGCCGCTTTGCCCGCGCGCCCAGGCCCCGAGCGCGAGTTGGTCCTGCACGGTGGAGAACAGGGCTTCGCGGGTGTAGAGCGGCGACTCGGCCAGCAGCGATACCGCACCCGGCGCGCGCAGCACGCCCAGTGCGTAGTCGGCGATCACACGATGGCCGGCGGTCGTCGGATGCACGCCATCGGCGAACAGGAAGCTCTGGTCGGCACCGGGCACAACAAAGTCGGCGGCCGTGCACAGCAAGGAGGGCGTTGCACCACATGCTGGCACCGTCGCGTTCGCGAAGCCGTAGCGGGCCGGATCGGCCCCTACTTCGCGCAACAGGGAAAAGGTGTCGAGCGGGATGACCTGGATCCGGGCTGCGGCCAGACCGCCATACAGCACCTGGTTATAGGCGCTCGACAGCGCTGTGATGCCAGCGGCATTGGCGGGACCGACGGAGGCGCCGAAAGGGGTTGCGCCGACGTCGGGCAGCGTCGACACGAGGATGTAACGCGCACCCGCGGCCTTTAGCGTGCCGATCGCCGCGACCTGATCGGATGCGGCCGTGACGATGTCGCCGAGCGGGTTGGTGGAGGTATCGAGCGCGAGGAACAGATCGTTGGCGCCGCCCCACACCGAGTACAGCGCACCCGGGTCGGCCCGGCCGCCGGTGGACGCGAGGTAGGTGGCGATCTGGCTCTGGATCGGCGTGGCGAAGCGGGTCGGATCGGCGTCGGGATATCCCGGCAGGGACGTCACGCGCGCGCCGCCCATCGCGTAGTTGGTGCCGCCGGCCACGGCCGGGGTGGCGTCGGTGCCGAGCGCGGCGGCGAGATTCTCGCTCCACACCGGGCCCGGATTGGTCGTGAAGCGGCCGGTGCCGGGCGGCACGAAGGCCGAAAAGCTGCCGGCATCGCTCAGACTGTCGCCAAAGAAATACGTGTTGCTGAAATCGGCAGCGGTCGCGCTCGCGCTGAATGCCGCCGCGACGGCGATGCCGAGCAGTGAGGGTCTGATCATTGGGGGTCTCCTGTTTGTTATCGCAATGCGGTGAATGGCAGCGGGGTGCGAGTATCGTACCGGCATCGGATGCGGTCAATCCGATCGTCATGTAAGGAATTGCACGACGAAGTCGGCGCAATGGAGAGTCGCGGCCATCCCGTAGAATGTGCGGATGAAGGAAATCTCCGCATCGCGCATCGTCGCCACCCGCATCCTGGGCCTCGACCCCGGGCTGCGCATCACGGGCTTCGGCGTCATCGACAAGCTCGGCAGCCAGCTGCGCTACGTCGCGAGCGGCTGCATCAGGACGCGCGACGGCGAGTTGCCCGGGCGACTGAAGACGCTGCTCGACGGCGTGCGCGAAGTCGTCGCGACCTATACCCCGGATCAGGCCGCGGTCGAGAAGGTGTTCGTGAACGTGAACCCGCAATCCACGCTGCTGCTCGGGCAGGCGCGCGGCGCGGTGATCTGCGGCGCCGTGGCGTGCGACCTGCCGGTGCACGAATACACGGCATTGCAGGTCAAGCAGGCGGTGGTCGGCTACGGCAAGGCGAACAAGGAGCAGGTGCAGCACATGGTGCAGCGCCTGCTCGCGCTCGACGGCAGCCCCGGCCCGGACGCGGCGGACGCGCTCGCGTGCGCGATCTGCCACGCACATGGCGGCGAGGGCTTCGCCGGCGTGCCCAGCGGGCGGCGGCGCGCGGGGCGCATCCTCGTCATGCCGGAGCAGCGCTGATGGGGCGCCTGTCCGGACAGCCTCAGACCTTGGGCAGGCGCCCCATCAGGTAGAACTCGTCGTTCGGCCGCATGCTGGAGAGGTTCGCGAGGCGGTTGCTCATCGCGAAGAAGGCGGCGATCGCGCCGATGTCCCAGATGTCGCCCTCGCTGAAGCCGTGTTCGCGCAGGACAGCGAAGTCGGCCTCGTCGACAGTTGCAGCGTCGAGGGCGACCGTCATCGCGAAATCCAGCATCGCGCGCTGGCGCGGCGTGATCTCCGCCTTGCGGTAGTTGGTCGCGACCTGGTCGGCGACGCGCGGGTTCTTCGCGCGGATGCGCAGGATCGCGCCGTGCGCGACGACGCAGTAGAGGCACTCGTTCGCGCCCGAGGTCGCAACGACGATCATCTCGCGCTCCGCCTTGGTCAGCCCCTCGTTCTTCTCCATCAGCGCGTCGTGGTAGGCGAAGAAGGCGCGGAACTCATCCGGACGGTGGGCGAGCGTGAGGAAGACGTTGGGCACGAAGCCCGCCTTCTCCTGCACCGCGAGGATCTTCTCGCGGATGTCGACGGGCAGATCCTTCAGTTCGGGGACCGGAAAACGGCTGATCGCTTGTTCGCTCACGTCATCTCTCCTCTCTCGATAAGTATCAGCATATTATTATTTTTTATGCCGCGATCAAATCTTCCTCGAGACCCGACCCTGCATCAGCTTCGCGGCCACCAGTCCGTTGACCAGGCCGAACACCGTCGCGGCGAGGGCGAAGACCGGCACGAGATAGAACACGCCGTCATGCGGCACGAGCCACAGTCGCGCGAGCACGAGCTGGCCGCCGATGTGCGCGAAGGCGGCAAACACGCTGAGGCTCACGGGACCGAACCAGCGTCGCGGCAGGTGCATCGCGAGACCGAGCGTGGCGAGGCTGGCGAGCGAGCCCGAGAGGCTGAGGAAGAAGCCCGGCGCGAACAGCTGGCCGAGCAGCAGGCTGCCGGCGAACACGCGCAGCAGCGCGACCCACACGGCGTCGCGCCAGCCCCAGCGCGCGAGCACGATCAGCGTGACGATGTTCGCCAGCCCCGGTTTCACGCCGGGAAGCGGCAAGGGAATCGCAGCCTCGGCGACGGTCAGCACGATCGCGGCAGCGGCCAGCCGCGCGATGCGCTGGTCGTCCGGGGTCGGCACGATCTCAATAGTTGAGGGAATCATAGTCCGCGGCACCGCCAGCGAGGCTCAGGGACACCTGATTGGGGGCGCAGATCGCCACCGCACCCGAGCGCGTGAGCCAGCCCTGACGCACGCAGTACTGGCGCGGACCGGGATCGGATGCGACGCGCGCGCGGCCCGGCTCGATCTCGATGCGCGTGACGCCCAGCGGGCCGGGCACTTCGACGACCTGCGCGCGCGCAAGCCCCACTTCGGCGAACACCTTGCCGCCGGCGCGCACGACCGCCTTGTCCGGCGCCCCGCCGCGCCACAGCGTCAGCGCCGACAGGACGCACAGCGCAAGCGCGCCGGCGAGCACCAGCCAGTCGCCCGGCCGCAGCAGGACGATCCATTCGGCCAGACGCGCTTTCACTGGTCCGCCGGCCGCGCCCCGTGGTCGACCTGGCGGCGGGCGGCCGAACGGTGGCGGACCAGTACGCGGACCGATCCGGCGAAATGCTGCCCCAGCTTCTCGGCAAGGTACACCGAACGGTGCTGACCGCCGGTGCAGCCGATCGCGACGGTGAGGTAGCTGCGGTTGTCGCGCGCATAGCTCGGCAGCCAGGTCGCGATGAAGCGGCGGATGTCCTCGTACATCTGGTCGACCTCCGGCAGGTTCTCGAGGAAGTCGATCACCGGCTGGTCCTTGCCGGTGAAGGGGCGCAGCAGCGGGTCGTAATGCGGGTTCGGCAGGCAGCGCACGTCGAACACGAGATCGGCGTCGAGCGGAATGCCGTACTTGAAGCCGAAGGACTGGAACATCAGCGTGAGCCCGGCCGTCGCCTCGATCTGCATGAAGTCCTTGATCCACGCGCGCAGCGTGTTGGCCTGCAGGTCGCTGGTGTCGATGCGGTGGCCGAGCGCGGCGATCGATTCGAGCGCGTCGCGCTCCTTCTGGATCGCCTCCTCGAGCGAGACCTCGTCGCTCGCCAACGGATGCCTGCGGCGTGTCTCGGAGAAGCGCGCGATCAGCGTGTCGTCGCGCGCTTCGAGGAAGATCACGCGCAGGTCGCCGACCGTCTTGCGCAGATGCTCGACCTTCTGCGGCAGCGCCTCGATGTTGACGCCGGAGCGCACATCGACGGCGACCGCGACGCGCTCGTAGCCCAATCGCCGCAGTTCGGCCGCGAGCTTGGCCAGCAGGCTCGCCGGGAGGTTGTCGACGGCGTAATAGCCGGCGTCTTCGAGCACCTTGAGCGCGACGCTCTTGCCCGAACCCGACAAGCCACTAATCAGAACGATCTGCATGACCCGAAACTCCGCGTGGAGCGTCGATTATCGCCAAAGCGAGGCTCCACGGCCAGCGCGGGACGATGACAACTATGACTAAAGTCGGATCAGGCGGCGACCAGCAGCTCGCCTTCGCGCCGGACGACCCCGGCCCGCGTGAGTTCGCCGACCAGCCAGTCCGCCAGCGCCTCGGGCGTCAGGCCGAGGAAACGCGCATTGGCCTCGCGGTACAGCGGCACGCTGGCGAGATGCTGCGGCAGCGCGTCGATCGCCATGCTGCGCACGTCGAGCAGCGAGAAGGTCATGCAGGCGCGGATCGCATTGCGCGCCATGCGCGAGCCGTCCTCCTCGAAGGCGCGCAGGCGGGCGAAGGCGCGCGCGAGCGCGTCGTCGAATTCGACGAAGGGTGCGCCGTGGCCGGGGATCACGATGTCCACCGGTAGGCGCGCGATCGATTCCAGTGTGCGCCGCGCGGCGCCGATGCCGTCGCCCAGGCCCAGCACCTCGGCGAACAGGATGCCGAAGCCGTCGCGCCACAACGCGTCGCCCGAGATCAGGATGCGTCGATCCAGGTTGTGGAACACCAGCGCATCCATGTCGTGGCCGGGCGCGGCGATCGCCCGCCATACGAGCTCGCCCATCTCCAGCGTGTCGCCGGGGTGCAGCGCGCGGTCGGCATGGAAGCGTTCACCCGACTGCGCCGCAGTGGTCAGCAGCAGCGCGTCCTCGTCCCAGGCGGCAACCGTCGGCAACATGCCCGCGGGCACCGTGATCGCGCAGCCGAAGGTGCGCTGCACCAAGGCATTCCCTCCGATGTGGTCGGAGTGCGAATGCGTGTTGACGAGATCCGAGAGCCGCCGCCCCGCCAGCACCTCGCGCAACAGCGCGACGGTCTGCGCGCCGTGGCTGACGTAGCCGCTATCGACGACCGTCGCGTCGCCGCCATCGAACAGCACGACGTTGTTGGCCGACAGCCAGCCGCGTTCGAGCACGCGGATCGTGTCGGGCAAGGTGGCTGCGACGCTCATTCGGAGCCTTCGCCGACCTGCGCGGCGACGTTGTCGGGTAGCGGCGCGGGCTTCGGCGGTTCGGCCGGGGCCGGCGGCACTGGCACACCGTTGATTTCCTCGGGCGTGCGCCCGCAACCGAGACACACGCCGGAGTCCCAGTCGATCATGCACACGCCGACGCACAGCGCCTCGCTCATGCGCCCTCCGTCGACGCAAGGCGTGGCGCGGTACCGGAGGCGGCGCGGCGCTGGGCGACGAGTTCGAGGACGCGCAGCTTGTCGGCGTCCTCGCTGCGGCTCCAGCGCGCGATCTCGTCGAGGCTGCGGAAACAGCCTTCGCACAGGCCGGTCGTCGCACTCATGCGACAGATGTTGATGCAGGGGGATGCGATGCTCATGTCGGGGTCGGGGGTGTTGTAGGTATCGGGTGCGGCTTGTTGTGGTATTTGGTCCGCCGCAGCCCGATCGAGTTCATTGTTGCAGCACGAAGTCAGCCCGAACAGGCCGCCTTCGCCCGCTTCGCGAGCACCGCACGGGCCACGCGCGAGGCCGGCTCGCGGCCGAGCACCCCGCTGATCCAAGCGGCGATGTCGACCAGGCGCTCCACATCGATGCCGGTGGCTATGCCCAGCCCGTTCAGCAGCCACACGACATCCTCGGTCGCGACGTTGCCCGACGCACCGGCCGCATACGGGCAGCCGCCCAGGCCGCCGACGGAGGCGTCGTACACCGACACGCCCATCTGCAGCGACGCGTAGATGTTCGCCGCGGCCATGCCGTAGGTGTCGTGATAATGGCCGGCGAGACGCTCGACCGGCACGCGCTTGATCACCGCTTCGAGCATGCGCGAGATGTTCGCGGGATTGCCGCTGCCGATCGTGTCGCCCAGCGACACTTCATAGCAACCCATCGCGATCAGCGTTTCGGCCACCTCGGCGACCTTCTCCGGCGCGACCGGCCCCTCGTAGGGGCAGCCCGCGACGCAGGACACGTAGCCACGCACTTTCACGCCCGCGGCGTGCGCCGCCTCGGTGACCGGGAGGAAGCGCTCCAGCGATTCGGCGATCGAGCAGTTGATGTTCTTCTGGCTGAAGGACTCGGACGCCGCGCCGAACACCGCGACTTCCTCGGCGCCGGCTGCGAGCGCCGCTTCAAAACCTTTGAGGTTCGGCGTCAGCACCGGGTAGGCGACGCCCGGCCGGCGGGCGATGCGCGCCATCACCTCGGCGTTGTCGCCCATCTGCGGCACCCATTTCGGCGACACGAAGGAGGTCGCCTCGATCGCGGTCAGGCCGGCGTCGGCGAGACGCGCGATGAGTTCGACCTTGGTTTCGGTCGACACGGTCTGCTTCTCGTTCTGCAGCCCGTCGCGCGGACCGACGTCGACGATGCGCACTTTTTGCGGCAGTTGCATGATCTTCTCCCGTCCTGAGCTTATGGCGCCGGAACCCAGGCTGCGGGGCGCTTCGACAGGAAGGCGTCCAGCCCCTCCTTCGCCTCGGGCGTCGCGCGCAGGCCGGCGATGCGTTGCGCGGTGTCCTCGACCACCTCGTCCGAAACCGGGCGGTTCGCGACCGCGCGGATCAGGTCCTTCGCCGCAGCCTGCGATTTCGGGCCGCCCTGCAGCAGCGCGAGGACGACTTCACTCACCTTCGCGTCCAGTTCGTCGGCTGCGACGACCTCGTGCGCGAGGCCGATCTCGCCGGCACGCTGCGCCGAGATGCGCTCGGCCGACTGGAAGTAGCGGTAGGACTGGCGCTCACCGATCGCGCGGATCACGTAGGGGCTGATCGCCGACGGGATGATGCCGAACTTGACTTCGGAGGTCGCGAACACGGCCTTGTCGGACGCGACACAGATGTCACACGCGGACGCGAGCCCCATGCCGCCGCCCAGCGCCGCGCCCTGCACGCGCGCGATCGTGGGTTTGCGCATTTCGGACAGCGTGCGCAGCATGCCGGCGAGCTTGCGTGCGTCGGCGAGATTCGCCTCGACGCTCGCCTCGCCCGCAGCCTTCATCCAGTTGAGGTCGGCGCCGGCCGAGAAGCTCTTGCCGCGCCCGGCGAGCACGACGACACGCACCGCGTCGTCGGCGTCGAGCTGGCGGCAGGCCGCCGTAATGTCGGCGATGAGTTGTGCGTTGAAGGCGTTATGGACGTCCGGACGGTTCATCCAGATTGTCGCGACACCCTGTTCGAGCGCGATTTCGAGGGTTTCGTATGTCAATCTTGTCTCCTGATTCAGTTTTCAAGGCGTGGGGCTCTGGCGGCCCCTTGCCGCGATAAAGAAGTCCTGCGGAACACGGCAGAGATCGAGAGGGAGGCTGCAGGGAGATGCCCGCCGCGACTGCTCCCGCAGGACCGTAAAACGATTGAGCGATCAGAGCGCCAGCGAACGGCCGATCACGAGACGCTGGATGTCGCTCGCGCCTTCGTAGATCTGGCACACCCGCACGTCGCGGTAGATGCGCTCGACCGGGAAGTCGCTGACGTAGCCGTAGCCGCCGTGGATCTGGATCGCGTCCGAGCACACCTTCTCGGCCATCTCGGAAGCGAAGAGCTTCGCCATCGAGGCTTCCTTAAGGCACGGCCGGCCGGCGTCCTTCAGCGTTGCGGCGTGCCACACGAGCTGGCGTGCGGCTTCGAGTTGCGTCGCCATGTCCGCGAGACGGAAGTTCACCGCCTGGTGCTCGAAAATCGGCTTGCCGAAAGTCTCGCGCTCGTGCGCGTACTTCACCGCCGCTTCCAGCGCCGCGCGCGCCATGCCCAGGCACTGCGCAGCGATGCCGATGCGGCCCGCTTCGAGGTTGGACAGCGCGATCTTGTAGCCTTCGCCTTCGGCGCCGAGCAGCGCGTCGGCCGGCACGCGGCAGTTCTCGAAGAGAATCTGCGCGGTGTCGGAGGCCTTCTGGCCCATCTTCTCCTCGATGCGCGCGACGATGTAGCCCGGCGTGTTCGTCGGCACGAGGAAGCACGAGATGCCCTTCTTGCCGGCCGTCTTGTCGGTCACCGCGAACACGATCGCGACGTCGGCCTCGCGGCCGGTCGTGATGAACTGCTTCACGCCGTTGATGACCCAGGCGTCACCATCACGAACAGCGGTGGTCTTCAGTGCCGACGCGTCCGAGCCCACGTGCGGCTCGGTCAGGCAGAAGCAGCCCAGCTTCTCGCCGCGCGCGAGCGGCTTCAGCCACTCTTCCTTCTGCGCATCCGAGCCGTAGCGGTTCGGGATGCCGCAGGCGAGCGAGTTCTGCACACTGACGATGGTCGAGGTCGCGCCGTCGCCGGCGGCGATCTCTTCCAGCGCGAGTACGAGACTCACGTAGTCCATGCCCGCGCCGCCCCACTGCTCGGGCACGACCATGCCCAGCGCGCCGAGCTCGGCGAGTTCCTTGAGCGCCGCGCGCGGGAAGGTGTGGTTGCGGTCCCATTCGGCGGCGAAGGGGGCCAGGCGCTCCTGCGCGAAGGCGCGCAGGGAGTCACGGATCATTTCCTGTTCTTGCGTGAGGATCATTTATGCGAGCTCCACCGCAACCGCCGTCGCTTCGCCGCCGCCGATACACAGGCTGGCGACGCCGCGCTTCTTGCCGTACTTCTTCAGCGCGCCGAGCAGCGTGACGAGGATGCGCGCGCCCGAAGCGCCGATCGGATGCCCCAGCGCGCAGGCGCCGCCATGCACGTTCACCTTGTCGTGCGGCAGGTCGAGCTCCTTCATCGCCGCCATCGTGACGACCGCAAAGGCTTCGTTGATCTCCCACAGGTCGACCTGATCCTTCGTCCAGCCGGCCTTGGCCAGCACTTTCTGCATCGCGCCGACCGGGGCGGTCGTGAACCACGCCGGTTCCTGCGCGTGCGTCGCATGGCCGACGATGGTCGCGAGCGGCTTCAGGCCCAGCTTGTCGGCGGTCGAGCGGCGCATCATCACCAGTGCCGCGGCACCGTCCGAGATCGAGCTGGAGTTCGCGGCGGTGACCGTGCCGTCCTTGCTGAATGCGGGCTTCAGGCCGGCGATCTTGTCGATCTGCGCCTTCGGCGGCTGCTCGTCCTTGTCGACGACGACGTCACCCTTGCGGCCCGACACCGTCACCGGCGCGACTTCCCACGCGAAGCTGCCGTCCTTGATCGCTGCCTGCGCACGCGTCGTCGAGGCGATCGCGAACTCGTCCTGGGCGGCGCGCGTGAAGCTGAAGTGGCTCGCACAATCCTCGGCGAAGGTGCCCATCAGGCGGCCCTTGGTTTCTTTCTTGTAGCTGTCCTCGAGGCCGTCGTAGAACATGTGGTCGACGAGCTGGCCGTGGCCGAGGCGGTAGCCGCTGCGTGCCTTCGGCAACATGTAGGGGGCGTTCGACATCGACTCCATGCCGCCCGCGACCATCACGTCGTTGGTGCCAGCCACGAGCAGGTCGTGCGCGAGCATCGTCGCCTTCATGCCCGAACCGCACACCTTGCTCACCGTCGTGCAGCCGGCCGACAGCGGCAGGCCGGCGCCGAGCGCGGCCTGACGGGCCGGCGCCTGGGCCGACGCCGGCCGGCAGCACGCAGCCCATCAGCACTTCCTGCACCTGCTCGGCAGCGATCCCGGCGCGCTCGACAGCGGCCTTGATCGCGACAGCGCCCAGCTGCGGGCCGGTCAGGCCGGACAGTTCGCCCTGGAAGCCGCCCAGCGGCGTGCGGGCGGCGGAAACGATAACGACGGGATCGCTCATGCTTCTCTCCTTGATAAAGCGTCTTGGTTTTCCGGCTCTCAGGCCAGTGATTCGAGCGCCGCGACATAGCGCGGCATCAGGTCTTCCGGACGGCGCACGTTGAGCCCCAGGTCGCGCACCAGTCCGTCCTTCAATCCATAGATCCATGCATGCACCGTCAGCGGCTGGCCGCGGCGCCATGCGTCCTGCACCACCACCGTCTGACATACGTTCACGACCTGCTCCAGCGCGTTCAGCTCGCACAGGCGGTCGTGGGCGAGTTCGGGCGCAAGCGCGTCGACGGACTTCTGGTGCTTCACATGCACGTCTTGCACATGGCGCAGCCACAAGTCGACCAGCCCGATGCGCTCGCTCATCAGGGCCGATTTCACACCGCCACAGCCGTAGTGGCCGACGACCATGATGTGCTTGACCTTCAGCACGTCGACGGCGAACTGGATCACCGACAGGCAGTTGAGGTCGGTATGCACGACGACGTTCGCGACGTTGCGATGCACGAAGACCTCGCCCGGCAGCAGGCCGATGATCTGGTTCGCCGGCACGCGCGAGTCCGAGCAGCCGATCCACAGGTACTCGGGCGACTGCAGCTTGGACAGCTTCTCGAAGAACTCCGCATCCACCTGGCGCATCTGCTGCGCCCAGGCGCGGTTGTAGTCGAACAGGTGGAACAGGTTCTCGTTCGCGACCTCTTCCTCGGACCAGTTCTCAAGGTCCAGCGAAAGCAGGATCGCGCCCTCGACCGGCGTCGGGTAGTAGGCCGGCGCTTCCGTGAAGCCCATCTCGCGGTACAGCTTCAGCGCGATGCGCATCGCCGGCATGGTGTCGAGCATGATGCGGCGGTAGCCGAGGTCCTTCGCGCTGCGGATCGCCGCGAGCACGAGATCACGGCCGATGCCCAGCCCACGGTGTGCGGGCTCGACGTACAGGCGCTTCATCTCGCACATGCCGCCGGTAGTCGGACGCAGGCCCACGCAGCCGGCCGGCTGACCGTCCTTCTCGGCATAGAACAGACGCCCCTCGGGCGCCGCATAGGCTCCGGGCAGCGCGGCCATCTCGTCGCCGAAGCCCTGGAAGCACAGGTCCACACCCAGCCACGCCGCGTAATTGCGGAAGAACTGGCGTACGTGATCCAGTTCGACGGTGTCGTCAGCACTCAATATACGAAGCTTCGCTGCCATCCTCACTCCCAGGAACAGTCGCAGACGGAAGCCGTTTCCGGCTCGCGCGGGATTATCGTTGCACGACGGAGCCATGCCCCGTCACCAACCCGCCATGCTGCCACAGTCCGGGCCGGCCCCGCGCCACACGGGCGGCGCTTTTCTGCAGTCTCATCCCGCCAGCCTCATGCTCTCCCAGACCTCGGGCGTCCTTTCACCCGCCCTGCCGTTCCCGCTGTAGTTACGTTTACGTCAACGTAAACTAACCATCAAAAAAATCAAGTCCCGGCGCGCATGCGGCGAACGACTTCCGCGCGTTCTTCGGCGGCGCTGGACGTCTCGTGGCCGAGCAGTTCCGAGCACTGCCGCTCCAGCGAATCGATCTCGCCCAGCACGGCCTCGATGTCCTCGCGCTGCTGTTCGAGCGCGGCACGCCGGTCGGCGAGCACGACGAGAAAACGCAGCAACTGGGGCGCCGCGTTGCGCACGCCACCGTGCATCTCGATCAGCTCCTTGATCTCTGCGAGCGACAGGCCCAGGCGTTTACCGCGCAGCGTCAGCTTGAGGCGGGTGCGGTCGGATTTCGTGTAAACGCGGCTACGGCCGACACGCGAAGGCTTCAGCAGCCCCTGGTCTTCGTAGAAGCGGATCGCCCGCGGGGTCACGTCGAATTCCCGTGCGAGTTCCGTGATGGTGTAGGTTTGTTCGCTTGCCATTGGCCGACCGATCGAAGTAAAACCAGTCCGGAGCGGGCGCGTTGCGAGCCCACCAGCCCGGACAGGGCGAAAAAGTTAATCAGAATTCAGGGGTTTGGGCAATGCTCGATTGCTCCCCCTCCAGCGGAGACAGTGCAATGACGGCAAGCGGAGAACTGCAGTACCCCTTCGACCACACCCCCGGCGCGGGCGAAGTGAAGCAGGTCGCACCCGGCGTGGGCTGGGTGCGCATGCCGCTGCCCTTCGTGCTCAACCACATCAACCTGTGGGCGCTGGACGACGGCGACGCGCTCGCCGTCGTCGACACCGGCTTCGGCATCGACCCGGTACGCGACAGCTGGAACGCCATCCTCGACCGCGACCGGCGCCCGCTGTCGCGCATTGTCGTCACCCACAGCCACCCCGACCACCTCGGCCTCGCGAGCTGGCTCGCCGAGCGCGACGGCGCGCCGGTGCAGATGACGCAGGGCGAATTCCTCAACGGCCACACGATCTGGAACCAGATCGCGGGCAACGCCGTCGACGAGATGGTCGCCCACTTCGCCGCCCACGGCCTCGACCCCGCGCGCCAAGGGGCGCTGCGCGACCGCGGCAACTCGTACCGCCACGGCGTCCCCGCGCTGCCGACATCCTACCAGCGCATCTTCGACGGCGACGTGCTGCGCATCGGTGCGCACGACTGGCGCGTGATCGTCGGCTACGGCCACTCCCCCGAGCATGCGAGCCTGTATTGCGAGTCGCTCGGAGTGCTCATTTCGGGCGATATGCTGCTACCGCGCATCTCGACAAACGTCAGCGTTTACGCCCTCACGCCGGACGACGACCTGCTCGGCTGGTTTCTCGAATCATTAAACCGGTTCAAGGACTTGCCCGACGATACGCTCGTGCTACCATCACACGGGCATCCGTTCCGCGGTATCCGTGCGCGCATCGAACAACTCAATGTGCACCACCGTGAACGCTGCGATGCACTACTGGACGAAATCAAGACCCCCCACAGCGCTGGGGAACTGCTATCGACGCTGTTCCCCCGAGAGCTGGATACCCATCAGGTCATGTTCGCCATGGGAGAGGCGATTGCGCACCTCAACTACCTCGTCGCGCGCGGCGAGGTCCGCAAGGTGAGCGACCGGACAGGCATCATCCGATTCGAAAAATCAGCATGAAGACAGGAGCACGACAAGAGATGGCCGCACCAACCCCCGAGACAGTGTTCGCCGACCTGCCCGACCCGAAGGAAGTCGCGAAAACCTATGCCGAGGTCGCCCAGCGCGCCTCGCACCTCATCAGCGAACACGTCCAGCGTCAACTCAAGCGGGGCGTCAGCACCCCGAGCGACGAGCTGGGCATCGCGCAGGCCTTCATGGACATGATGGCCAAGCTGCTGGCCAACCCGTACAAGCTGGCGCAGTCGCAGATGAACCTGGTGTGGGACTACTTCTCGCTGTGGCAGCACTCGATGCTGCGCGTGATGGGCATGCACGGCGCGCCGATCGCCGAGCCGGAAAAGTCCGACAAGCGCTTCAAGGACGAGCAGTGGGAAGAGCACTTCCTGTTCGACTTCATCAAGCAGTCCTACCTGATCGCCGCGCGCCACGTGCATGACACCGTGTGCTGCGTAGACGGCCTCGACGAGCAGACGCAGAAAAAGGTCAATTTCTACACGCGCCAGTACATCGACGCACTGTCGCCGTCGAACTTCGCGCTGACCAACCCGGAAGTGTTCCGCGAGACGGTCAAGAACAACGGGCAGAACCTGATCAAGGGCCTGAACAACCTGCTGCGCGACATGGAAGACGGCGGCGGCCAGCTGCGCGTGCGCATGACCGACACCAGCGCCTTCGAGCTGGGCAAGAACGTCGGCACGACGCCGGGCAAGGTCGTGTTCCAGACCGACATGATGCAGCTGATCCAGTACACGCCGACGACGCAGAAGGCGTACAAGCGGCCGCTGCTGATCGTGCCGCCGTGGATCAACAAGTTCTACATCCTCGACCTGCGCGAGAAGAACTCGTACGTGAAGTGGTGCTTGGACCAGGGCCACACGGTGTTCGTGATCTCGTGGGTGAACCCGGATGAGCGCCAGTCCGAGAAGACTTTCGAGTCCTACGTGCTCGAAGGCATCATCGCGGCTCTCGATGCGATCGAGAAGCAGACCGGCGAGAAGGAAGTGAATGCCTGCGGCTACTGCCTGGGCGGCACGCTGCTGGCGACCACGCTCGCCTACCTTGCGGGCAAGAAGCAGAAGCGCATCGCCGCGGCGACCTTCTTCACGACCATGACCGACTTCACCGAGCCGGGCGAACTGGGCGTGTTCATCGACGAGCAGCAGGTGTCCAGCCTCGAGAAGAAGATGTTCGAGCGCGGCTACCTCGAAGGCGCGGAGATGGCGGGCACCTTCAACATGATGCGCGCCAACGACCTGATCTGGTCCTTCGTCGTGAATAACTACCTGATGGGCAAAGATCCGTTCCCGTTCGACCTGCTCTACTGGAACTCCGACTCGACGCGCATGCCGGCGAAGATGCACAGTTTCTACCTGCGCGCGCTGTACATGGAAAACCGCCTGGTCCAGGCCGGCGGCATCGAGATCGACGGCGTGCCGATCGACCTCGGCAAAATCAAGGTTCCCTGCTACTTCATCTCGACGCTGGAAGACCATATCGCGCCGTGGAAGAGCACCTACGCCGGCGCCACCCACTTCGGCGGCCCCGTGCGCTTCGTGCTGGGCGGCTCGGGCCACATCGCCGGCATCGTCAATCCGCCCGTCGCGAACAAGTACGGCTACTGGCTGAACCCGGCCGCGAAGCTTGCCGACACCGCCGACAAGTGGTTCGAGGGCGCCGAGCACCAGCAGGGCTCGTGGTGGACCGACTGGCAGGCTTGGGTCACCGCGCACGACTCGGAGCAGGTCGACGTGCGCGATCCGGCCAAGGGCAAGCTGAAGGTACTGGAAGACGCGCCGGGCTCCTACGTCAAGATCCGTCTCGACGCGAAACAGGCCGCCTGATTCCCGTCTGAGCCGTATCCGGCGTCAATGAACGCGAGGGGGCCCGGCCCCCTCGCTGTCGTTTACCGCCCCCCCCTTTACGCCCCCCCGCCAACCCGCCTTTCGACCCCAGCGATGCCCGCCGCCCTCCATTCCCCCTCGCCCGCCCCGTCCCCCCTGCGTCTCGTGCTCGACACGAATACCGTGATGGCGCTGTGGGCGTTCGAGGATCCTCGGCTGCAGCACCTGCGGCAGTGGATCGAGCACGACCGCGCGGTGCTGTTGGCCAATGCGGCAACGCTGGAGGAGTTGCGGCGCGTGCTCGCGTATCGCCAGTTCGCGATTCCTCCGGAGCGTCAGGCGGCCATCCTCGCGACCTACACCGGCCGCACGAGTGCGGTACCGGCGCCCGACGCTGCCGGGGACCCGCCTCCCCTGCCCGCCTGCGGCGACCGCGACGACCAGAAATTCCTCGAAGCCGCGCGCGACGGCAGTGCGAGCCATCTCGTCAGCCGCGACAAGCTGCTGCTGAAGCTCAACCGCCACCGGCTGGTGCGGCCGCTGTTCGCGATCATGACGCCCGAGGCGCTGGACGCCGCGCTGCGCACCGAGTCCGGCGCCTGAGGTTCCACGCGGCGGCGAGCCTCAGGTCGCTTCGGCCAGGGCGCGGCGCAATGCCGCCAGGTAGCGCAGGCCCGCGGCCGCGCGGCTGCCGTACCAGGACGCCATCTCGCCGTCGATCATCGCTGCCGGCCGCCCCGACAGCGCTGCGACTTCGGCGAGATGCCGCTCGCGGAAGCGGTAGGGTTCGCTCGACAGGAACACGCGCGCGACACCGGCCATCCACGGCGCCTGCCAGTCGATCTCCGGATAGCGCGCGCCCGCATCGGCGGGCAGCGTGTCCCACCCCACGGCCGCGAGCGTCGCCGAGATGTAG
This sequence comes from Azoarcus sp. CIB, assembly GCF_001190925.1. Taxonomy (NCBI): domain Bacteria; kingdom Pseudomonadati; phylum Pseudomonadota; class Betaproteobacteria; order Rhodocyclales; family Zoogloeaceae; genus Azoarcus; species Azoarcus sp. CIB. The sequence goes on along the minus strand of NZ_CP011072.1, from coordinate 514,019 downwards.
GTGTCGCGCGCGACGCTCATCCACGGCTCGCGCCAGATGAGGTACAGGACGTCCTCGCGCGGCAGCTCCCGTGCGACCGCCTGCGCCTGCGCCAGCGCCGCCTCCAGGTCCGCCGCAAGCCGTTCGGCCCGGCCTGCGCAGTGGAACACGCCGCCGAACAGGCGATACAGCTCGAGATTGTCCGCCGGCGCGCAGGGATGGGTAACGATCACGTTCGGCACGAAGGCGGCCAGTTCCTCGACCATTTCACGCCGGTTCTCGTCGATATTGACGATCAGATGGGTCGGCGCGAGCGCGCGCACGACGTCCATCTTCACGTCCTTCGTGCCGCCGACCTTGGGGATGGGTTTCAGGAGGGCGCGCGGATGCACGCAGAAGCCCGTGCGCCCCACCAGACGATCGGCGAGCCCGAGCGCGCACACCAGTTCGGTCAGCGAAGGCACGAGCGACACGATGCGCACCTCACCGATGGCTGGCCGGTGTTCGGTACCAAGGGCGTCGCAGAGGGGCGCGGCGACGTCGGCCGCGGGTGATATTTTCATCGACGTAATACCTGACCGGGAATCGCTCGCAATTGTAGGGCAGGCGCACCAACCGTGGGCCACGGCGCGGATGCCTGCGTCCTAGTCGGCTTCCCCGGCAACGGGAGACGCCAATTTTCCCTGTTTCGAGATATTGCGTTGCAGTATGCTAGCCCCCCAAACAGAACATCCAGGGGTTGTCGTGCGCACTGCCGACCGTGTGGAACACCCGACCGATGCGCCTGACGCCCACCAGCGTGCCGGACTGACCGGACTCGCTGTTTCGGCGATCGGTGTCGTCTATGGCGACATCGGCACCAGCCCGCTCTACACGCTGAAGGAAGTATTCAACGGCCCGCACGCCGTACCGGTGACCGAGGCGAACGTATACGGAATCCTGTCGCTGGTGTTCTGGGCGCTGATGCTGGTGGTGTCGGCCAAGTACGTGGTCTTCATCACCCGCGCCGACAACCGCGGCGAAGGCGGGATCATGGCGCTGACCTCGCTCGCGCTGCGCGTCGTCCCCGACGGCCGCAAGGCTTGGGTGCTGTCGTCGCTGGGGGTGTTCGGCGCGGCGCTGTTCTACGGCGACGGCATGATCACGCCGGCAATCTCGGTGCTGTCGGCGGTCGAAGGCCTCGAAGTCGCGACGCCGGCCTTCGCGCCCTATGTGCTACCGATCGCGCTCGTGGTCCTGGTGGGCCTCTTCATGATGCAGCGCCACGGCACTCAAAAAGTCGGGGCGGTGTTCGGACCGGTGATGGTGTGCTGGTTCCTCCTGCTGGCGGGCCTGGGTATCTCCGGCATCCGCCTGCACCCGGAAATCCTCGGCGCACTGAACCCCATGTGGGCCTTGGGATTCCTCGCCGACAACCCGCTGCTGGGCTGGCTCGGGCTGGGCGCCGTGGTGCTCGCAATCACCGGCGGCGAAGCGCTATACGCCGACATGGGCCACTTCGGCCGCAAGCCGATCAAGCTCGCCTGGTTCACGGTCGTGTTCCCGTCGCTGTACCTGAACTACCTCGGCCAGGGTGCGCTGATCCTCGACCACCCGGATAACGTCCGCAACCCGTTCTACCTGCTGGTGCCCGACGAGTTCGTGTATCCGATGGTCGGCATGGCGACGCTGGCGACCATCATCGCCAGCCAGGCCGTGATCTCGGGCGCCTACTCGCTGACGCGCCAGGCGATGCAGCTCGGCTACGCGCCGCGGATGCGCACGATCTTTACGTCGGCGCGCGAGATGGGCCAGATCTACGTGCCGAGCATCAACTGGATGCTGCTCGGCGCGGTGATCGCGCTGGTCGTCGGCTTCCGCTCGTCGAGCGCGCTGGCTTCGGCCTACGGCATCGCGGTGACAATGACGATGATGATCGACACGGTGCTCGCCTTCGTCGTCGTGCGCGCGCTGTGGGGCTGGGGAAAGGTGCAGGCGGGCCTCTTCCTCGCGGTGTTCCTCACCGTCGATATCGCTTTCTTCTCCGCAACCACGGTGAAGATCCTCGCCGGCGGCTGGTTCCCGCTGCTGATCGGGGCCGTGATCTTCACCTTCCTGACGACCTGGAAGCGCGGCCGCACGATGCTCAACAACCGCATCCGCACCGACACCATCCCGCTCGACCTGTTCATCCAGTCGATGTTCACGAGCCCCCCGCCGCGCGTCGCCGGTACGGCGGTGTTCCTGACGACCTGGCTCGACGGCGTGCCGCGCGCGCTGCTGCACAACATCCTGCACAACAAGGTGCTGCACGAGCGCGTGGTGGTGCTGCTGGTGCATACCGCGGACGTCTCCCACGTCGAGGAGAAGGACCGCATCGAGCTCGAGGAGGTCGACTACGGCTTCTACCGCCTGCGCCTGACCTTCGGCTTCATGGACGATCCGGACATCCCGGCCGAGCTGGCGCGCTGCGCCGAGCACGGACTCGCCTTCGAGACCATGGAGACCTCGTTCTTCCTCGGCCGCGAAACCATCGTCCGGCGCATGGGCTCGGGCATGGCACGCTGGCGCGAGCGCCTCTTCATCGTCATGTTCCGCAACGCCGGCAGCGCGGCCGACTACTTCCACCTGCCGCCGAACCGGGTGGTGGAACTGGGCACCCAAGTCGAGCTCTGATCTGAATCGCCTTTGTCGGCGACGATGACACGCCTCCGCAACAACTACCGCCGGCCCTCGCCGCCCCTTTTGATGCTTTACCGCCTGGTCGCCTGCGCGCTCGCGCTGTCGTGTTTCGCCGCACTGCCGGTCCGCGCAGGAGCGGCGCCGGAGCAATGGCAGGGCGCGGCGTTCGCCGGCGACCCGGCGGCCTTGGAGAAGCTCGCCACGGCCGGCGCCAAGGTCGTCCGTGTCTATGGCGAATCCGACGCGTGGGTGCTCGACGCGGCGCAACGCCTCGGCCTGCGGGTGGTGATGGGCCTGTCGGTCGCCTATCCGCGCGATGCCGACGCGCTGCGCGCCCAGGAGCAGCAGATCCGCCGCTTCGTCGAACGTCACCGCAAGCACCCGGCGCTGCTTGCGTGGGGCGTCGGCAACGAGGTCGAAACCGGCACAGCCGACCCCTTGCCGGCGTGGCGCGAGATCAACCGCCTCGCGGGCATCATCAAGACCATCGACCCTGCGCACCCGACCCTGATGGTCGTCGTCGATGGCGGCATCGAACGCCTGAAGCTGCTCGCCGCCTGCTGCGCCCACATCGACCTGCTGGGCATCAACGCCTATGCGGGGGCGGCTTATACCCTGCCGCAGCGCGTGCGCGACGCCGGCATCACGAAACCGGTCGTTATCGGCGAACTCGGGCCGCTGGGCCAGTGGCAGGCCGGGACGAAGCCGTGGGGCGCGCCGGTCGAGCCGACCAGCAGCGAGAAGGCCGTCTTCTTTCGCGACGTGCTCGCCTTCCTGCGCACGCAGCCGCAGATCGCCGGCACGTTTCCCTTCCTGTGGGGGGCCAAGCAGGAGCAGACGGAGACCTGGCACGGCCTGCTGCTCGCGGACGGCAGCCTCACCGCGATGAGCGACGCGCTGACGCTGGCGTGGGGCAAGCCGGTCGCGGAGCCTGCGCCGGCAATCCGCGGCATCGGCATCGCGGCGGACGCGTTCGCGCCGGGTCAGGAAGTTTCGGCCGGCGTGGATGCGGCGTCTTTCGATGGATCGCCGCTGCGCACCGAGTGGAAAGTGCTGGCCGAAGCGACCGACCTGCGCGGGGGCAGCGGTATCGAAACGCCCCCGGCTCGCATTGCGGTATCCGTGCTGCACGCCGACGCGGCCAGCGTGCGCTTCCTCGCCCCGCAGCAGCCGGGCGCCTATCGCCTCTTCATCACGATTCGCGACCACAAGGGCAAGGCGGCGACCGCGAACCTGCCCTTCCTCGTGCGCTGACGCGCGCCTTCAGTCCGCAAGCTGCGGCCGAGCGCCCTTGCCGCCGACGCGCCGGCCGACCACGTGCATTTCGCACTTCTTGCAGTCGAAGCGCAGCGTCAGCGGCTCGCGCACGACGCGCCCGTCCTCGCCGCGCTCCTGCCACAGCGTCATCGGGTCGGGGCGGATGCCCTTCACCTGCTTCGGGCACAAATTGAAGCTATAGCGCAGGCAGTGCTTGGTGATCATCAGCGACACGAGCCCGTCCTCGTGGTTCGCCTCGAAGGCGTCGGCGATCAGCTCGACGCCGTGCTTGCGGTAGAACTCGCGCGCGCGGGCGTTGAAGACGTTGCCGAGGTAGTTCAGCGAGGTGTCCGGGTAGCGCGCGGGCGGATCGACCGGGAGCGCACGCGACGGGCGCTGCCAGGCCGCTGCTCGCGTGGCCGTGAGCGCCTCGACCGCGGCACGGCGCAGCGCGTTAAGCTGCCCGACCGGCACGAACCAGGACTGCGCCGTGTCGATCGCCACATCGTCCGGCGCCGCGACGAACATCGTGCCGCCGAGTTTCGCGAGGTTGTCGCGCAGCGTCGTCTGTGCGCGCAGCGGATCGCGCGCCTCGGCCTTGTCGCAGGCGAGCGTGGCCATCGCGGAGATGCCGGTTTCGTCGGTCATCGTGAGCGCCAGCCCGTCCGCCACATCGCCAAGGCGCAGGTGCACCGGTACGCGACGCTCGGCCGACTTGCCGGCGAGCTGCTTCTCGAACACATGATCGACGTTGCGGTACAAGGTCGCGCCGCTCACGAGCCCCTGCGGCAGGTCGACGAGCTGGAGCCGGTCGCCGTCGACGCGATTGACGCGCGCGCCCAGCAACTCGCCCGCGGCGTTGAACCACGCCAGGCCGTCGCCGTTGGCGAGCGGCTCGGCCGCCTCGACGGTAACGAAGCGCCCGCTCACGCCCAGCACGCGGCCGACCGGCGCACCGACGAACTTGGGCGACTCGAACGATTCGATGTCGCCGTGGCGGCCATTCACGAAGTAGTCGGTGCTGCCGCGGTTGAAGGTCTTGTCCGGACGAGGCGTGAAGGAGAAGGTCGAGCGGCCCGCCGAACTGCGTGCGAGCTCCGGCCGCGCCTCGCGGATACGGTCGAGCGCCTGGCGGTAATGCGCCGTCACGTTCTTCACGTAGGCCAGATCCTTCAGCCGGCCCTCGATCTTGAACGAGCGGATACCGGCGTCGATCAGCGCCTCGAGGTTCGCCGTCTGGTCGTTGTCCTTCAGCGACAGCAGGTGCCGGCGATCGGCGACCGGCGTGCCGTCGGCGTCCTTCAGCGACCACGGCAGGCGGCACATCTGCGCGCATTCGCCGCGGTTCGCGCTGCGCCCGGTAAAGGCGTGGCTGATCGTGCATTGGCCCGAGTAGCTGACGCACAGCGCGCCGTGGATGAAGAACTCCAGCGCGCAGCGCTCGCGGTCGGTCGCCTCGGCGATCGCGCGGATCTGCCCCAGGTCGAGCTCTCGTGCCAGCACGATCTGAGAGAAGCCCACATCCTGCAGGAAGCGCGCCTTCGCCGGCGTGCGGATGTCGCACTGCGTGCTCGCGTGCAGCTGGATCGGCGGCAGGTCCAGCTCCAGCAGGCCCATGTCCTGCACGATCAGCGCATCGACGCCGGCCTCGTACGCCTGGACGATCACCTTACGCGCGTCTTCCAGTTCGTCGTCGCGCAGGATGGTGTTGAGGGCGAGCAGCACGCGCGCGGAATAACGATGCGCGTGCGCGGCGAGCGCCGCGATGTCCGCCATGCTGTTGCCGGCCGACGCGCGCGCGCCGAACGACGGCCCGCCTATATACACGGCGTCGGCGCCGTGCTCGATCGCGGCAATGCCGGATTCGAGGTTGCGGGCGGGAGCGAGAAGTTCGAGGGCGAAGGCGTGCGACATCGGAGAAAGCGGGCGAATCGGAGGGGCGCCCGACGTATCGCGGACGGCCTCGAATGATAGGCCTTTTCCCGCCGCGCCGTCGCGGATCACGCGCCCCCGACGGGCCGCTGTAACAAATCGTCACAGCCCGTGAAATCCTTCACATGAACGGCCGCCCGCCTGTACCTCCGGCCAATACCGTCCGGACGTCCCCAGCCCTATTCTGTTACCGAGTGTAAAAGGATTCCCGCGCAGCCGCCCCGGCGGCTTCGCCAGACGATCAGAGGAGCAGGGAAAATGGCACAAGCGATTGCGGTAGTCGTGGCGGTCACGGGCAGGGCATTTGCGCGCGATGTGAAAGGCAACCTGCGTCCGCTCAAGGCGGGTGACACGCTGCAGGAAGGCGAAGTCGTCATCACGATGTCTGGTGGCCACGTCGAATTGGCGATGGCGGACGGTGCGCCGATGGAGATCGCGTCGGACCAGACCGTGACGCTGACCGCGGATGTGTCCGCGACGACCCGTCCCGGCCGCGAGGACGCCCAAGTCTCTCAGGATACCGTCGACCAGGTGATCCAGGCCCTTGAACAGGGCGGCAACCTCGACGACCTCGAAGCCCCTGCGGCCGGCCTGGCCGGCGGCGGTGGTGGCGAAGGCAGCAGCTTCGTGCGCCTGCTGCGGATCTCGGAGGGGGTGAATCCGCTCGAGTTCGAGTACGGACAGGAAACGACGAACCGCGTGCTGGCGGAGGAAGCGACCCTGCCTGCAGAAGATCCCGCGATCCCGCGCGTGGCAATCGACATCGTCGACAGCCAGCTGACCGACGCCGATGCGAGTTCGCTCGTGACCTTCACGTTCACGACTGCCCCCGTGGGCTTTGCGATCGAGGATGTCGTCGCCGTCGGCGGCACGGTCAGCAACCTGCAACCGACCGACGATCCGCGCGTCTACACGGCCACCTTCACCGCGACCGACGGCTTTGCGGGCACAGCCAGCGTGAGCGTGTCGAACGGCGCATATACGGACGCAGCGGGCACTTCCGGCACCGGGGGTAGCGACAGCGTGCCTGTCGATCGCAGCAACCCCGAGGTGTCGCTCGACATCGTGATCGGCCAGCTCAACGACACGACCAACACGTCCCCGGTTACCTTCACATTCAGCGAACCTCCAGTAGGCTTCACGATCGATGACGTGATCGTCGGCGGCGGCGTGGTAACGAACCTCCAGCCGACGAACGACCCGCTGGTCTACACCGCCACCTTCACCGCGAATGACGGCTTCACCGGCACAGGCACCGTGAGCGTCGCCGACGGGACCTATACGGACGAGGCTGGCAATCCTGGCACGGGCGACATCGATACCGTTCCCGTCGATACCGCGAACCCCAACCTCACGCTCGACATCGAGATCGCCGAACTCAACGATGGCGAGATCAGCTCGCCCGTCACCTTCACCTTCAGCGAAGCCCCGGTCGGATTCACCATCGAGGACGTCATCGTCGATGGCGGCACGGTCACCAACCTGCAGCCCACTGACGACCCGCGCGTCTACACCGGCACCTTTACGGCGACTGACGGCTATACGGGCACTGGAACGGTCAGCGTGGCCGACGGCGCTTACACTGACGACCAGGGGAACCTTGGCACGGGCGACGTCGACACGGTGCCGATCGACAGGACGAACCCCACGCTTCCCGTCAACATCGTCGACACCCAGCTCAACGACGCGGACAGCAGCTCGGTGGTGACGTTCACCTTCAGCGAGGTACCGGTCGGCTTCTCGATCGACGACATCGTCGCCGTTGGCGGCGCCGTCACCAACCTGCAGCCCACTGACAACCCGCTGGTGTTCACTGCGACCTTCACCGCGACCGACGGCTTCACCGGCACTGCCAGCGTCAGCGTCGCCGACGGCACGTATACGGACATTCACGGAAATATTGGCACGGGTGGCACCGACACCGTGCCGGTCGACACGCTCAATCCTACTCTCGCTGTCGACATCGTCGATGCTGCGCTCAACGACAGCGACTCGAGCTCGCTCGTAACCTTCACTTTCAGCGCGGCACCGACCGGCTTCTCGATCGACGACATCGTCACCGTCGGCGGCACCGTCACCGACCTGCAGCCTACGAGCGATCCGCTGGTGTTCACTGCCACCTTCACCGCGACCGACGGCTTCTCCGGCACCGCCGGAGTGAGCGTCACGGATGGCGCCTATACCGACGCCCAAGGCAACGTCGGCGCCGGCGGCAGCGACACCGTCCCGGTCGATCGCTCCAACCCGACCCTCGCGGTCGATATCGTCGATGCTGCGCTCAATGACGGCGACAGCAGCTCGCTCGTGACCTTCACCTTCAGCGAAGCGCCGGTCGGATTCACCGCCGGCGACATCATCGCCATTGGCGGCGCCGTCACCGACCTGCAGCCCACCGCCGATCCGCTCGTGTTCACTGCGACCTTCACGGCGACCGACGGCTTCTCCGGCACCGCCAGCGTCAGCGTCGCCGACAACCTCTACACCGATGCGGCCGGCAACCAGGGTACCGGCGGCAGCGACGCTGTCCCGGTCGATCGCTCCAACCCGACCCTCGCCGTCGATATTGTCGATGCCGCGCTCAATGACAGCGACGCCAGCTCGGTGGTGACCTTCACCTTCAGCGAAGCGCCGGTCGGCTTCTCCGAGACGGATATCGTCGCCGTTGGCGGCACCGTGACCGGACTCACCGCCACCGCCGATCCGAAGGTCTTCACCGCCACATTCACCGCGACCGACGGCTTCTCCGGCACCGCCGGGGTGAGCGTCGCGGATGGCGCCTATACCGACGCCCAAGGCAACGTCGGCGCCGGCGGCAGCGACACCGTCCCAGTCGATCGCTCCAACCCGACCCTCGCCGTCGATATCGTCGATGCCGCGCTCAACGACAGCGACGCCAGCTCGCTCGTGACCTTCACGTTCAGCGAGGCACCGGTCGGCTTCACCGCCGACGACATCGTCGCCATCGGCGGTGCCGTCACCGACCTGCAGCCCACGGCCGATCCGCTGGTGTTCACCGCCACCTTCACCGCAACCGACGGCTTCTCCGGCACCGCCAGCGTCAGCGTCGCCGACAACCTCTACGCCGATGCGGCCGGCAACCTCGGCACCGGCGGCAACGACACCGTCCCGGTCGATCGCTCCAACCCGACCCTCGCGGTCGATATCGTCGATGCTGCGCTCAATGACGGCGACAGCAGCTCGCTCGTGACCTTCACCTTCAGCGAGGCGCCGGTCGGCTTCTCCGCGACCGACATCGTCGCCGTCGGCGGCACCGTAACGGGGCTCACCGCCACCGCCGATCCGAAGGTGTTCACCGCCACCTTCACCGCGACCGACGGCTTCGCCGGCACCGCCAGCGTCAGCGTCGCCGACAACCTGTACACGGATGCGGCCGGCAACCAGGGCACTGGCGGCAGCGACACCGTCCCGGTCGATCGCTCCAACCCGACCCTCGCCGTCGATATCGTCGACGCGTCGCTCAACGACAGCGACACCAGCTCGCTCGTGACCTTCACCTTCAGCGAGGCGCCGGTCGGCTTCTCCGAGACCGACATCGTCGCCGTCGGCGGTACCGTCACCGACCTGCAGCCCACAGCCGATCCGCTGGTGTTCACTGCGCTCTTCACCGCAACCGACGGTTTCTCCGGCTCCGCCAGCGTCAGCGTCGCCGACAATCTCTACACCGATGCGGCTGGCAACCAAGGCACCGGCGGCAGTGACACCGTTCCGGTCGACACGCTTAATCCGAGCCTCATCGTCGACATCGTCGACCCCGCTCTTAACGACGCCGACAATACTTCTGAGGTGACCTTCACCTTCAGCACCGCCCCTGTCGGCTTTGAAGACGGCGATATCGTCGCCGTCGGTGGCGCCGTGACGGGGCTCACCGCCACTGCCGATCCGAAGGTCTTCACCGCGACCTTTACGGCAACCGACGGTTTCGCCGGCACCGCCAGCGTCAGCGTCGCGGATGGCGCCTACACGGACGCTCAGGGCAACGTCGGCTCCGGCGGCAGCGACACCGTGCCGGTCGACACGCTCAACCCGACCCTCGCCGTCGATATCGTCGACGCGTCGCTCAACGACAGCGACACCAGCTCGGTGGTGACCTTCACCTTCAGCGAGGCGCCGGTCGGCTTCGCCGAGACGGACATCGTCGCCGTTGGCGGCACCGTGACGGGGCTCACCGCCACCGCCGATCCGAAGGTCTTCACCGCCACCTTCACCGCGACCGACGGCTTCGCCGGCACCGCCAGCGTCAGCGTCGCCGACAACCTCTACACCGATGCGGCCGGCAACCAAGGCGCCGGCGGCAGCGACACCGTCCCGGTCGATCGCTCCAACCCGACCCTCGCCGTCGATATCGTCGACGCGTCGCTCAATGACGCCGACACCAGCTCGGTGGTGACCTTCACCTTCAGCGAAGCGCCGGTCGGCTTCTCCGAGACGGACATCGTCGCCGTCGGCGGAACCGTGACCGGCCTCACCGCCACCGCCGATCCGAAGGTGTTCACTGCCACCTTCACCGCGACCGACGGCTTCTCCGGCACCGCCAGCGTCAGCGTCGCCGACAACCTCTACACCGATGCGGCCGGCAACCAAGGCGCCGGCGGCAGCGACACCGTCCCGGTCGATCGCTCCAACCCGACCCTCGCCGTCGATATCGTCGACGCGTCGCTCAATGACGCCGACGCCAGCTCGGTGGTGACCTTCACCTTCAGCGAAGCGCCGGTCGGATTCGCGGCTACCGACATCGTTGCCGTCGGCGGCACGGTGACGGGGCTCACCGCCACCGCCGACCCGAAGGTCTTCACCGCCACCTTCACCGCAACCGACGGCTTCTCCGGTACCGCCAGCGTCAGCGTCGCCGACAACCTCTACACCGACGCGGCCGGCAACCAGGGCTCCGGCGGCAGCGACACCGTCCCGGTCGATCGCTCCAACCCGACCCTCGCCGTCAATATCGTCGACGCGTCGCTCAACGACAGCGACACCAGCTCGGTGGTGACCTTCACCTTCAGCGAAGCGCCGGTCGGCTTCGCCGAGACGGACATCGTCGCCGTCGGCGGCACCGTGACGGGCCTCACCGCCACCGCCGACCCGAAGGTGTTCACCGCCACCTTCACCGCGACCGACGGCTTCGCCGGTACCGCCAGCGTCAGCGTCGCCGACAACCTCTACACCGATGCGGCCGGCAACCAGGGCTCCGGCGGCAGCGACACGGTCCCGGTCGATCGCTCCAACCCGACCCTCGCCGTCGATATCGTCGACGCGTCGCTCAACGACGCCGACACCAGCTCGGTGGTGACCTTCACCTTCAGCGAAGCGCCGGTCGGCTTCGCCGAGACGGACATCGTCGCCGTTGGCGGCACCGTGACGGGGCTCACCGCCACCGCCGATCCGAAGGTCTTCACCGCCACCTTCACCGCGACCGACGGCTTCGCCGGCACCGCCAGCGTCAGCGTCGCCGACAACCTCTACACCGACGCGGCCGGCAACCAGGGCACCGGCGGCAGCGACACCGTCCCGGTCGATCGCTCCAATCCGACCCTCGCCGTCGACATCGTCGACGCCGCGCTCAATGACGGCGACAGCAGCTCGGTGGTGACCTTCACCTTCAGCGAGGCGCCGGTCGGATTTACCGCGGCCGACATCGTCGCCGTTGGCGGCACCGTGACGGGGCTCACCGCCACCGCCGACCCGAAGGTCTTCACCGCCACCTTCACCGCAACCGACGGCTTCTCCGGTACCGCCAGCGTCAGCGTCGCCGACAACCTCTACACCGACGCGGCCGGCAACCAGGGCACCGGCGGCAGCGACACCGTGCCGGTCGATCGCTCCAACCCGACCCTCGCCGTCGATATCGTCGACGCGTCGCTCAACGACGCCGACACCAGCTCGGTGGTGACCTTCACCTTCAGCGAAGCGCCGGTCGGCTTCGCCGAAACGGACATCGTCGCCGTCGGCGGTGCCGTGACGGGGCTCACCGCCACCGCCGACCCGAAGGTGTTCACCGCCACCTTCACCGCGACCGACGGCTTCTCCGGTACCGCCAGCGTCAGCGTCGCCGACAACCTCTACACCGACGCGGCCGGCAACCAGGGCACCGGCGGCAGCGACACCGTCCCGGTCGATCGCTCCAACCCGACCCTCGCCGTCGATATCGTCGATGCGGGGCTCAACGATATCGACACCGACTCGCTCGTCACCTTCACCTTCAGCGAGGCGCCGGTCGGATTCGCGGCTACCGACATCGTTGCCGTCGGCGGCACCGTAACCGGCCTCACCGCCACTGCGAATCCGCTGGTCTACACCGCCACCTTCACTGCAGATGCGGGATTTACCGGCACCGCGAGCGTGAGCGTCGCCAACAACCTCTACACCGACACCGCAGGCAATCTCGGCAGCGGCGGCAGCGATACGGTACCGGTCACCCTCCCGCCGATCATCTATGACGGCTCTGACTGGCAGGTGCAGAACAACAACATCCAGCCGAAGGGCAACGGCAGCATCACCTTCACGGCCGGAGCCTCGATCCACTTTGACTTCCACGTCAAGGATGGCGATGCAGCACTCGCATTCGACGCCGCGAGCAAGTTCTATCTGAAGACCGGTATGACGGCGACTATCGACAAGATCTTCAACGATACGAACGAAACAGTGTTCCGCATCACGCTGACGAACACGACCGCCGCGCAGCTCTCGATCGGCAACAGCGAGCAACTGGGCCTCGTTTGGAGCAACGTCACCAATGTCGCCAACGACGTCTCGTTGATCAACTCCGACGAGTACGTGCTCCTCAACAACGACGGCTCGTCGATCAAGGTCGCCACGACCTCGTTCGCTGACAGCACCACCGTCAGCGAAGGCCAGGACTTTATCTGGCTGTCGAGCAGCAAGACCGGTCAGGAGTTCGTAAAGAGCCCGATTTCCACCGGCGAAGGCGGTCAGACGGTCGCGGCCAGTGGCGGTGACGACATCATCTATGGCAACCCCGGCACGAACACCGCCGGGCCGACCAACGACACGCTCTCGGGCGGCGCCGGCAACGACCTGATCGATGGTCGTGCGGGCCACGACGTCATCGACGGCGGCACGGGTGACGACAACCTCCTCGGCGGATACGGCAATGACACGCTCACGGGCGGCGACGGAAACGACAAGCTATGGGGCGACGCAGGCAACGACACGCTTTCGGGCGGAGCCGGCAGCGACACCCTGACGGGCGGCCTCGGTGCCGACACCTTCAAGTGGTCCCTCGCCGACGCCGGTACCTCCCCGGTGCCCATCGACACGATCAAGGACTTCAACGCGGCGGCCTACGGCTCCGGTGGCGATCGCCTCGATCTGAAGGACCTGCTGGAAGGTTCGTCCGCGACCAATGAAAGCCTGGGGAACTACCTCGACTTCGCCTACAACAGCACCACCAAGGCGACGACGATCTCGGTGCACTCTGGCGGCACCGGAACGCCGATCGATCAGGTCATCGTGCTTGAAAACGTCGATCTGGTCACGGGTTTCGCAGACGACGCGGCGATCATCACCGACCTCATGACCAAGGGCAAACTCATCACCGACTGACGCCCTGACGGTTCGCCCGGCGGCTCATGGCCGCCGGGCTTTTTTTCGTCCGTACTCCGCTCACACCATCCCGCGCAGCTCCCGCAACAACACCGACAGCATCGGCATCTCGATCGCCTGCGCCATCTTCACGTCGGCGAGCAGGTGGCGGTAGCGCTCGATCTGCGGCATGCGGCGGGCTTCCCAGGCGGCGATGAGGTCGTCAGGTTGGCCAAGGTCGGGCGAGGTCTTGAGGATGTCCGCCGCGAGGCTGCGGGCGAGGTTCGACAGGTCGACGCGCAACGCGCCGCGAGCGAGGTTCTGCCAGCGCGTGTCGGCCGGCAGGGCGGCGATCTGGGCGCCCAGCCAGTACAGGTCGAGGTGGCCGCCGAGGGTGAAATACACCGCGGCCACCGTCCCCTCCGGGCGGCCGGTGTCGGCGACGATCTCGACGAGGTCGAGCGCCGAATACAGTTCGTCGAGCAAGGCGATGCGCAGCGCAAGCGCGCCGGGCGCGCCGCGCTCGACGTAGTGCGCGGTCACGGCGTCGAGCTGTGCGCGGTAGTCGTCCGACACCAGGCGGTACAGGTGCTCGGACAGGGCTTCGACGCCGGGACGGAAGCGGGCGAGCGTGGCCTGCAGGTCGGCGAGCGATTCGCGGTGGCGCAGGAACCAGGTCGTGCTGCGCTGCACGAGGCGGGCGCAGTCGATGATCATGGCGGTCTGGACGGCGTCGTCGACGCGGTTGTCGAGTTCCTCGATGGCGCGCCAGATCGGCACCAGGCCGAAGATCTCGCGCGTGACCATGTAGGCGCGCACGATCTCGGCCGGCGTCGCACCGAGTTCGCCCTGCAGCCGGCTGACGAAGGTGGGACCGACGCGGTTGATCATGCTGTTGATGACGTGCGTCGAGATGATCTCGCGGCGCAGCGCGTGCTTCGCGATGTGCGCGGCGAAGCGTTCGCGCAGCGGCGCCGGGAAGTAGCGCGACAGCGCGCTGCCGATGTAGGGGTCCTCCGGCACGTCGGACGCGAGCACCTCGTCGTAGAGCTCGATCTTGCTGTAGGCGAGCAGCACCGCGAGTTCGGGTGAGACGAGGCCGGTGCGCGCGGCGGCGCGTTCGGCGATCTCGTCGTCGAGCGGCAGGAACTCGAGCTTGCGGTTGAGGCGCCCGGCAAAGCTCAGGCGGCGGATGAACTCGGCCTGCTCGTCGAGCAACGCCACGCCGCGCGCGCGCGTCACCGACAGCACCTGCGTCTGCGCGTAGTTGTCGCGCAGCACGAGCGCGGCGACCTCGTCGGTCATCTCGACGAGCAGGGCGTCGCGCTGCTTGCCGGTGAGTTCGCCTTCGGCGATCACGCTGTTGAGCAGGATCTTGATGTTCACCTCGTGGTCCGAGCAGTCCACGCCGCCCGAGTTGTCGATCGCGTCGGTGTACAGCTTGCCGCCCTTGAGCGCGTACTCGATGCGTCCGAGCTGGGTCATGCCGAGGTTGCCGCCCTCGCCGATGACGCGGCAGCGCAGTTCGGCACCGTTCACGCGCACCGCGTCGTTGGCGCGGTCGCCCACCGAGGCGTCGGTCTCGCTCGTCGCCTTCACGTAGGTGCCGATGCCGCCGTTGTAGAGCAGATCGACCGGCGCGCGCAGGATCGCGCGGATCAGGTCGGACGGCGGCAGCGCCTCGACCTCAACGCCGAGCACGGCCTGCATCTGCGGCGACAACGCGATCGACTTGGCGCTGCGCGGCCACACCCCGCCGCCCGCGGAGATCTTCGTGAGGTCATAGTCGTTCCACGACGAGCGCGGCAGCGCGAAGAGCCGTTCGCGCTCGACGAAGGACGACTCCGCATCGGGATCCGGGTCGATGAAGATATGGCGATGGTCGAAGGCCGCAATGAGGCGGGTCTTGCGCGAACGCAGCATGCCGTTGCCGAACACGTCGCCCGACATGTCGCCGACGCCGACGGCGGTGAAGGGCTGCTCCTGCGTGTCGATGCCGAGCTCGCGGAAGTGGCGCTTGACCGACTCCCACGCCCCGCGCGCGGTGATCGCCATCTTCTTATGGTCGTAGCCGGCCGAGCCGCCCGAGGCGAAGGCGTCGCCGAGCCAGAAGCCGTATTCGGCCGCAACGGCATTCGCGTAGTCGGAGAAGCTCGCCGTGCCCTTGTCGGCGGCGACGACCAGATACGGATCGTCGCCGTCGTGACGTACCACGTCCGGCGGTGGCACGACGCGGCCCTGCACGAGGTTGTCGGTGAGATCGAGCAGGCCGTGCAGGTACAGGCGGTAGCACGCGATGCCTTCAGCGAGCACGGCTTCGCGGTCGGTTGGCGGTGGCGGGTTCTTGACGACGAAGCCGCCCTTGGAGCCGACCGGGACGATCACCGCGTTCTTGACGATCTGCGCCTTCACCAGGCCCAGCACCTCGGTGCGGTAATCCTCCATGCGGTCCGACCAGCGCAGTCCGCCGCGCGCGACCTTGCCGCCGCGCAGGTGCACGCCCTCGAAGCGCGGCGCATAGACGAAGATCTCGTACATCGGCATCGGCTGCGGCAGATTCGGGATGCGTTTCGGGTCGAACTTCAAGGACAGGTAGGATTTGACCCCGCCGTGCGGACCGCGCTGATAGTAGTTCGTGCGCAGCGTCGCCTTCACCATCGCGAGGAACTGGCGCAGGATGCGGTCCTCGTCGAGGTTCGCGACGCCGTTGAGCGCGTCGTCGATCCCCGCGAGCACCTTCGCCTCGTGGCGGGCACGCTCGCCGGCGCGGGCAGGATCCATGCGCAACGAGAAAAGTTCGATGAGCTGGCGTGCGAGCCGCGGCCAGGCCGCGAGGGTCTGCTCCATGTAGGCCTGGCTGAACGTGAACGCCGCCTGCCGCATGTGCTTCGCGTAGGCGCGCAGCACCGTGATCTCGCGCCAGGTGAGGCCGGCGAGCAGGGTCAGGCGGTTGAAGTCGTCGCTCTCGATCTCGCCGCGCCACGCGCGCAGGAAGGCGTCGTGGAAGAGCGGGCGCAGGGTATCGACGTCGAGCTCCTCCGCCCCCGCGTAGGCCAGCCCGAAGTCGTGGATCCACACGCATTCGCCGTCCTGACGCGCGATCTCGGACGGACGCTCGTCGATGACCTTCACGCCCATGCGTTCGAGCATCGGCAGGCTCTGCGACAGCGGCACCGGCGCGCCGACGCGGTAGATCTTGAAGTTGAGCCGGCCGGCGGGCGCCTCGAGCGGAATGTAGAGGCTCATCGCCAGCCCGTCGCCGGCGACCGACTCCATCTGCTCGACGTCGAACACCGCCACCCGCGGCGAATACTCCTCGCGGTAGCCCGCCGGGAAGGCGCCGCCGTAGCGGCGCAGCAGGGCCATGCCGCGCTCCTCGCCGCAGTGTTCGAGCAGCACACGCTGCAGCTCGTCCTCCCAGCGCCGCGTCGCGCGCACGATGCGCTGTTCGAGCTCATGCACCTCGAAGGGCGGGATCACCGAGTCGCGAGTACGCACGATGATCAAGACGCGCGCGAGCGCCGACTCGAAGAACTGCACGTCGAAGTCCGAACTCGCGCCGTTGAAGGCCTCCATCAGCACGGCCTGCATGCGCAGGCGCTGGTCGGTGTTGTAGTGCTCGCGCGGCACGTAGATCAGGCACGAGACGAAGCGCGCGAAGGGGTCGCTGCGCACGAACAGCCGCGTACGCTGGCGTTCGCCCAGGTGCAGGATGCCCATCGCCTGATGGAAGAGCTCTTCGGTGTCGATCTGGAACAGCTCGTCGCGCGGATAGCGTTCGAGGATGGTCAGCAACGCCTTCGCCGCGTGGCTCTTCGGCATCAGGCCGGCGCGCGCGATCACCGCGTCGACCTTGCGCCGCAGGAAGGGAATCAGCTTGGGGCTGGCGCTGTAGGCGGTGGATGCGAGCAGGCCGATGACGCGGTGTTCGCCGCACACGTGGCCGTCTGCGTCGAAGCGCTTGATGCTGAAGCGGTCGATGTAGCCGACGCGATGCACGGTCGAGCGCGTGTTGGACTTGGTGACGGTGAGCAGGACCGGCAGATTGGGCAGGGTCGATTTCAGTTCCGCCGGCAGGGCGCCGAACGAGCGCGACTGCTTTTCGCCCTCCTTCTCGCGCAGCAGCCCGAGGCCCGAGCCCGCGACGATCGACAATTCGGGGGTACCACCGTCGGCTGCGGCCAGCGCGTAGTCGCGGCAGCCGAGCAGGACGAGATTGTCGTCCATCAGCCACTTCAGGAAGGCGACGCTCTCGTCGATTTCCTCTGCGGGAACCGGCGGCGGACTGTGCTCGATCTCGGCGATGACATCGGCCACGCGCTGCTGCATCGCCGGCCAGTCGGCCACCGCCACGCGCACGTCGGCGAGCACGCGTTCCAGACCGGCCCGCAGCGCATCAAGGTCGGCCGCATCGGTGCGCCTGTCCACTTCGACGTGGATGATGGATTCGTAGCGCCCCGCGTCCGCGTCGTCGGCGATGCCCTGGTAAATGCCCTCGGCGTCGCGCACGACGCGCATCACCGGGTGGATGATCAGGTGCAGCGTGAGCCCCTGGCGATTGACCTCCATCGCGATCGAGTCGACGAGGAAAGGCATGTCGTCATTGACGATCTCGATCACGGTGTGGGTCGATTCCCAGCCGTGTTCCTCGAGCTTGGGGTTGTAGACCTTCAGGCGCGTGCCGCCGCGGTGCTTGCGCGCGAAGTGCCAGTGGCTGAGCACCGCGCCGTACAGGTCGTCGAGCGTGTAATCGGCGATATCCTCGGGCGCGACCTGACCGAACCAGCGCCGGGCGAAGGCGCCTACGGACGCTGCCTGGTCGGCGGGCAGCTTGAGTTCGATCTGCTCCAGGATCGCTTCGAAACTTGCGGCACCGCTTTCTATGTGGCGTGTCTGCATCGCTGTCTCCCGCGTGACGGGGGCTGCGCCGCGACAGGCCGACCAGTCGGGCAACCGCCCACCTTATCCGGGCAACCATACCCGCATCGCGTGCCGCGGGGAAGGCCCGTAGGGCGGGAGGAGCCGAAGGCCGAATGTGTCAACTGAGCCGCCACGCGAACGTCGGGCGTGACCACGCGCAGTTTTGGCGGGATGCGCTGCGCTCCTCCCGCCCTACGGAAGCGCGTGCGGTTGCCTTGGCGGAAGTGCCTGTAGGGCCGCTACAGCGGCAGCCCGCGCGGCTTGCGTCCGGCGCGGGCGAACAGGGCGTCGAACACCGGGTTCGGCAGCGCACGCAGCACGCGCGCGACGACGCCCATCTGCCACGGCACGACGGCATAGCCGCGGCCCGCATCGATGACCTTCGCCATGCGCCGCGCGGCCTCGTCGGCGTGCAGCATGAAGGGCATCGGATACTGGTTCACGGCGGTCATCGGCGTCGCGATGTAGCCGGGCGCGAGCGTCACCACGCGCACGCCGCTGCCGCGCAGTTCGACGCGCAGGCTTTCGAGGTAGGCGATCGCGGCGGCCTTGGACGCGCTGTACGCACCCGCCCCGGGCAGGCCGCGGATGCCGGCGACCGAGGCGATGCCGACGAGCCGCCCCGAGCCGCGCCGGCGCATCGCCTCGACGAAGGGCTGGAAGCTCGCGACCATGCCGTTCACATTGGTGCGCATGACGCGCTCGAAGGCCTGCAGGTCTTCGGGGCATTCGGTGAGCGTGCCGACCGACACGCCCGCATTGGCGATGACGATGTCGGGCACGCCGACCTGCGCGAGATAGGTTTCCGCCGCCCGTGCCAAGGCATCGCCATCGCCGACGTCGGCCGGCAGCGCGAGATGCTCGCCGGGCAGCTCGGCGGCCAGTTGCGCCAGCGCATCCGCGCGCCGTGCGACGAGACCCAGTTGTGCTCCGCGCGCGGCGTAATGGCGCGCGAAGGCCTGGCCGAGGCCGCTGGACGCGCCGGTCAGAAAAACGCGAAGTCCGGCCGGAGCCGGACTTGCGCAGGAAGCAGGTCGGGTAGCGTGCTTCACGAATATGGGCAGCGCGGGCGCGAAAGCGTCCCGCGACGGGCCGATCAGCCCTTGCCCTTCTCCGAGCGCGCGCGCGCAACCAGCTCGCTGACGGTCTTGAGCATGCCCTCGTGGCTGCCGGCGGTCGAGGCCGAGACCATGAAGCGGCCGTCGACGGCCATCATCGGCACGCCGCTGACGCGGTAGGCGGCGGCGATCTGGTTCGCGCGCTGCAGGCGCGACTGCACGCCGAAGGACTTCCAGGTGTCGCTGAAACGCTTCGAGTCGGTGACGCTGCCGATCCATTCGAGCAGCACGTCTTCCTTCTGCAGCTGGCGCTTCTGTTCATGGATCGCGGCGAACACGGCCGCGCCATGTTTGCCCGCCTCGCCCATCGCGTCGAGCGTGTAGTAGATGCGCGCGAGGTTGGTCCATTCGGCGCGGTTGAAGGTGATCGGCACCTTGATGAAATTGACGTCGGCCGGCAGCGACTTCGTCCAGGTGTTGAGCAGCGGCTCGAAGTCGTGGCAGTGCGGGCAGCCGTACGAGAAGAACTCGATCACCTCGATCTTGCCCGGGACTTCGGTCGCCACCTTGGTCGCCAGGGTCTGGAACGGCTGGCCGGACTTCTGGGCCCAGGCAGCGCCGCCAAGAACGGAGAGGGCGGACAGGGCGGACAGTTGCTTGAGTGCGGCACGACGATTCATTCAATACTCCCGAGTGGATGACAGGGTCTCAGACGGCAGACCCTGCAAGTTGTTCCCGAAATCTTTTCAGCATATCCGACGTTACGCACCGGCGAACCCTCACGGGTTGGCCTTCACGACCGTCGCGGTGAAGCCGGCTTCGGACAGGCGCGCGCGCACCGGGTTCATGTCTTCGGGCTTGGCGAAGGGGCCGATGCGTACGCGGTGCATCGTGCGGCCGTCGGCCAGCTGCGCGCGCTGGGCACTCGCCTCGATGCCGCTCAGCGCGAGCTTGGCCTTCAGGTTGTCAGCCTCGGCCGGATTTTCGAATGCCCCGATCTGCAGGTAGAGCTTCTCGGGCGCGGCCGGTGTTGCGGCGGCGGGCGTCGCGGGCTTGCTCTCGGTCGGCGCGCCTTCGCCCTGCGGCAGGATCTTGTAGAACTCGAAGTCCGGCTTCACGACCGGACGGTCACCCGGCTTGCCCGGCAACGAGGCCGGCGACTGATCGGCCGCAGGCGGACGTGCCGCAGCGGGCGCCGGCGCAGCGGGCGTCTGGAAGGGCGAATTGCGCGTGAAATACCACGCCGCGCCGGCTGCGAACAATGCGCCGAGCACCAGTCCGATGAAGATGCCGACGACTACGCCGCCACGGCTCTTCGCCGGCCGGTTCGATTTCCTGCTGGGCTTGCGGTCACGACTCACGGAGCTCTCCGGCGATCACATCGACTGCGGCGCCGACACGCCCAGCAGCGCGAGGCCGTTGGCGAGCACCTGACGCACGGCGGCGGCGAGCGCCAGGCGCGCGAGCTTCACGGCCTCGTCGTCGACCAGCATGCGCTCGGCGTTGTACCAGCTGTGGAACTCACCGGCGAGGTCCTTGAGGTAGAACGCGATCTGGTGCGGCGCGTAGTCGGCAGCGGCGCTCTGGATCAGCTCGGCGAAGGTGCCCAGGCGCGCGCACAGGGCCAGTTCGCGCTCATTCTCCAGACGCGCGAGGTCGGCCGCGGCCAGCTCGCCGACTTCGCCGCCCCACTGCTGCAGCACCGAACAGACGCGCGCGTGCGCATACTGCACGTAGTACACCGGGTTCTCGTTGCTCTGGCTCTTGGCGAGGTCGAGGTCGAAGTCGAGGTGCTGGTCGCTCTTCCTCAGCACGTAGAAGAAGCGGCACGCGTCGTTGCCGACTTCGCGGCGCAGCTCGCGCAGCGTCACGAATTCGCCCGAGCGGGTCGACATCGCGGCCTTCTGGCCGTTGCGGTACAGCACCGCGAACTGCACCAGCGACACGTCGAGCTTCTCCGGTGGCAGGCCCAGCGCGGCGATCGCACCCTTCACGCGCGGGATGTAGCCGTGGTGGTCGGCGCCCCAGATGTCGATGACGCGATCGAAACCGCGCTCGTACTTGTTCAGGTGGTAGGCGATGTCGGACGCGAAGTATGTATACAGGCCGTTGTCGCGCTGCACGACGCGGTCCTTCTCGTCGCCGAAGGCGGTGGAGCGGAACCACTTGGCGCCGTCCTGCGCGTAGATGTGGCCGCGCTTCTCGAGCTCGGTCACCACGCGTTCGACCAGGCCGGTGTCGAACAGGCTCTGCTCGGAGAACCACTTGTCGAAATGCACGCCGAACTCGTGCAGGTCCTCGCGGCCGTCGCCGAGCTGCTCGTTGAGCGCGAAGCCATGCACGAAGGGGTAGTCCTCGCCGAGCAGCCGCTTGGCGTTGGCGATCAGCGCATCGAGGTGCGTCTCGCGCTGCTCCTTGGCCTCGTCGTCCTTGCGCTCGGGCGCGGGCAGGCCCGGCGCGCCGTCGAGGATCTGGGCAATCGTGACCTTGGCGAAGCGGTCCTTGTGCCCTTCGTGCATCTCGCGCGCCATGTCGATGACGTAGTCGCCCTGGTAGGCGTTCGGCGGGAAGTCGATCTCGATGCCGTGGAAGGCGAGGTAGCGCAGCCAGGTCGACAGCGCAAGGATGTCCATCTGCCGGCCGGCGTCGTTGATGTAGTACTCGCGCGTGACATCAAAACCGGCGAAGTCGAGCACCGCGGACAGCGAGGCGCCGTAGGCCGCACCGCGGCCGTGGCCGACGTGCAGCGGCCCGGTCGGGTTGGCCGACACGAACTCGACCTGCACCTTGGAGCCGAGTCGCGCGCCGCGGCCGAATTCCGCGCCGCGCGCGAGCACGTCGGCGACGACGGCGGTCTTCGCGCCCGAGGCGAGGGTGAAATTGATGAAGCCGGCGCCGGCCACCTCGGTCTTCGCGACCAGCGGCGAGGCCGGCAACTCGGCGAGCAGCATGTTCGCGAGGTCGCGCGGACTGCGGCGCAGCGGCTTGGCGAGCTGCAGCGCGAGGTTGGTGGCGAAGTCGCCGTGACCGGCCTGCTTGGGGCGTTCGAGCTGGATCGGGGTTTCGGTCAGATCGGGGGCGACGCTTTTCAGCGCGGCACGCAGCAGGTCGGCGAGCAGGACTTTGGGATCGGAGACTTTCGGATCGGCGCTCATGGCACTCGGAGAAGAAACTAAACGCGCGATTATAGCGGATCACCCGACGACACCCGACGCGCATGCACCGCGGCACGGATTTGCGCCGCACGATACTCACAAACGCAACATAGTTGCAGCGATCGACGGCACCCCCTAGAATCGCCGGCCCATGCCCGTCCGCCCCGCGCCGTCCGCCTCGACGGGCAGGACGCCTGCCGGCCTCCTGTCGCGCCCGTCCGCCGCTCGCCGAAGCTTCGCGCGCGCGCCGCTGGCGTTCGCGCTCCGGCTGTGCCTCGCGCTGGCGCTGGTGCTCGTGCAGGGCGCGGCCCTCACGCACGTCATCAGCCACACCGCGGAAGTCTCCGCGGCCCGCAGCGGGGAGCGCGCCCGCTTCGACACCGACGACGGCGCGCGCCACCTCGCCTACTGCGTCGACTGCCTGTCCTTCGGCGGCATCGACCTTCCGCTCGCCGACCGCGACAAGCCACCCGTCGCGTCCGGCGCAGCCCTTGCCCCGGCCGCGTTCCGTTCGGTCGACAGCCCCGCCTGCGACGACCTTGCGCCGCGCTGCCGCGCCCCGCCCGCAGCCATCCCTCGGGCCTGGGCCCCATCCCCCTTTCACCTTTCGTAGCCCGGCCGCCCCGTAGCCGCCCGGACCGAGCCCGCCCTGCGCGCAGCCAGGGGGTTCGGCACGACCGGATACGGCCTGCCGCCTGAACAGCAGTCCCCGGCACGCGACCGCATGCGGCGCGCGTCGGCCGCGTTCGCCTGCGCACGGCGAACGCCCATTTTTTGGAAAGAACGATGAACACCAGACAGAATCCTGCACTCCCCCTGCGCCGCCCAGTCGCGCTGTCGCTGCTGCTCGCCTTCGGCGGGCTGCCGTTCGCCGCGGCTGCCGCGGAAACGACCGAACTGCCGACCGTGACGGTCTCGGCGAGCGCCCTCTCTCTCGGCAGCGATGCGATGAGCACGCCCGTCTCCGTGCTCGCAGGCAAGGAACTCGTGCTGCGGCGCGACGCCACGCTGGGCGAGACGCTCGCGCGCGAGCCCGGCATCAGTGCCAGCCCCTTCGGCGCCGGCGCGAGTCGGCCGGTGATCCGCGGCATGGACGCGGCGCGCGTGAAGGTGCTGTCCGACGGCGCCGAGATTATCGACGCCTCGACGGTGAGCCCGGACCACGCGATCGCATCCGAGCCGATGCTCGCCGAACAGATCGAGGTGCTGCGCGGCCCGTCGGCGCTCGCCTATGGCGGCGGCGCGATCGGCGGCGTCGTGAACGTGCTCGACCGCAAGATCCCGATGGCGATCCCCGCCCGCGGCGTCGAGGGCAGCGTGGAGCTGCGCGGCAACAGCGCGGCGCGGGAAGCCGCGGGCGCGTTCGAACTGACCGCCGGTAGCGGCAATTTCGCCGTCCATGCCGAAGGCTTGAAGCGCGACGCGCGCGACTACCGCGTCGGCGACGGCTGGGTCGGCGGACGCCGCGTCGACGGCAGCTTCAACGAGACGGAAACCGGCAGCCTGGGCCTGTCGTGGGTCGGCGCGCGCGGCTATCTCGGACTCGCGTACACGCACCAGCGCAACGATTACGGCCTGCCCGGCCACGCCCACGGCATCGAGGAATGCGCGACGGACGGCAATGCACTCGTGTGCCCCGAACACGAGGAAGAAGAGGAGGAAGAAGGCGGCGTGCCGGTCGTGAAGCTCGACAGCGAGCGCTGGGACCTGCGCGGCGAATATCTGGAGCCCTTCGCCGGCTTCACGCGCCTGCGCCTGCGTGCGAGCCACACCGACTACCGCCATCACGAAGTCGAGGAAGACACCATCGCGACGACCTTCCGCAACCGCGCCCACGACGGCCGCATCGAGCTCGAGCACGCTCCCCTCGCGGGATGGCGCGGAGTGCTCGGCCTGCAGACCTCGCGGCGCGACTTCCGCGCGCTGGGCGAAGAGGCCTACGTGCCGCCTACGCTCACGCGCAAGGACGGCGCCTTCCTGGTCGAGGAGTACACGGCTGGCGACTGGCGCTTCGAGGCCGGCCTGCGGCGCGAATGGCAGGATATCGACGTCGATGCCGCCGCGCGCGACCGCAGCCACGACGGCAGCTCGCTCTCGCTCGGCACGGTGTGGAACGTCGTGCCGGGCTACGCGCTGGGCCTGTCGCTGTCGCGTGCGCAGCGCCTGCCGACCGCCGAGGAGCTGTACGCCGACGGCCTGCACCTGGCCACCGCGACCTTCGAGCGCGGCAACGCCGACCTGAAGGCCGAGACCTCGCACAACATCGACCTCAGCCTGCGCAAGACGGCCGGCGATACGACCTTCAGCGCCGCCGTCTACCGCAATCGCGTGTCGGACTTCATCTTCGCGCGCACGCTGGATGCGCTCGAAGGCCTGCAGCTGGTCGAGTACGCACAGCGCGACGCGGTGTTCACCGGCGTCGAAGGGCAGATCCGCCAGCGCCTCGATGCGATCTTCGGCGTGACGCTGTTCGGCGATTACGTGCGCGCGCGCTTCGACGGCGGCGCCGGCGATCGCGACCTGCCGCGCATCCCCGCGCATCGCGTCGGCATGCGCCTCGACGCCCGCTGGCAGGGCTGGGACGGGGAGCTGGAGTGGTACCGCGTCGGCCGTCAGGACCAGGTCGCCGCATTCGAAAGCAGCACGCCCGGCTACACCATGGTGAACCTCGCCGCGAGCTACAGCGGGCGCTTCGGCGCGCAACCCTTCCAGGTCTACGTGAAGGCGACGAACCTCGGCGACGAACTCGCGTTCAGCCACACGTCCTTCATCAAGAACGCAGCGCCGCTGATGGGGCGCAACCTGACGCTGGGCGTGCGCGTGCCGTTCTGAGCGCAGGCGCGCGCGAGGAAAGCGCCCTGCTGCACTTTCCTCGCGCGCGCCTTCCGGCTAAAGTCCGCCCTTTCCCCCGCCCGGCAATCCAAAGTGCGTCTTTTTCGTCTTGCCAAGATCATCACCGTCGGCCTGCGCTTCGGCCTCGACCAGATGGTGCTCGAAGCCGACTCGAGCGGACGCCTGACGAAGCTGTGGCACGTGGTGTTCTTCTGGCGCCACCCCAAGGCGCCGCGCGGCGAACGCCTGCGCCGGGCGCTCGAATCGCTGGGCCCGATCTTCGTCAAGTTCGGCCAGATGCTGTCGACGCGCCGCGACCTGCTGCCGCCCGACCTCGCCGACGAGCTCGCGATGCTGCAGGACCGCGTCCCGCCCTTCCCCTCCGACCAGGCGCTGAAGGTGCTGGAGGACTTCTACGGCAAGCCGGTCGACAAGGTCTTCGTCGACTTCGAGCGCACGCCGGTTGCCTCGGCGTCGGTCGCGCAGGTGCATTTCGCGCGCTTGCCCGACGGCACCGAAGTCGCGGTGAAGATCCTGCGCCCCGGCATCGAACCGGTGATCGCGCACGACCTCGCGCTGCTCGACACCGCGGCGACGCTGCTCGAGAAGCTGTGGCCCGAGGCGCGGCGCCTGAAGCCGCGCGAAGTCGTCGCCGAATTCAGCAAGTACCTGCACGACGAGCTCGACCTGATGCGCGAGGCGTCGAACTGCTCGCAGCTGCGGCGCAACTTCACGAACTCGAAGCTGCTGCAGGTGCCCGAGGTGTATTGGGACTGGTGCGGCAAGTCGGTGATGGTGATGGAGCGCATGCGCGGCGTGCCGATCTCGCAGCTCGATGCGCTGCGCGCGCAGGGCACGGACCTGAAGGCGCTGTCGCGCGCGGGCGTCGAGATCTTCTTCACGCAGGTGTTCCGCGACGGTTTCTTCCATGCCGACATGCACCCCGGCAACATCTTCGTGCATGCCGACGGACGCTACATCGCGCTCGACTTCGGCATCGTCGGCACGCTCACCGAGGTGGACAAGAGCTACCTCGCGCAGAACTTCCTCGGCTTCTTCAAGCGCGACTACAACCGCGTCGCGCGCGCCCACATCGAGGCCGGCTGGGTGCCGGCGCACACCCGCGTGGACGAGTTCGAGAGCGCGATCCGCGCGGTGTGCGAGCCGATCTTCGACCGCCCGCTGAAGGACATCTCCTTCGGCAAGACGCTGCTGCGCCTGTTCCAGACCGCGCGCCGCTTCGAGATGGAAGTGCAGCCGCAGCTCGTGCTGCTGCAGAAGACGCTGCTCAACATCGAGGGGCTCGGCCGCCAGCTCGACCCCGACCTCGACCTGTGGAAGACCGCCAAGCCTTTCCTCGAGCGGTGGATGGACGAGCAGATGGGCTGGCGCGGCCTGCTGCGCAACCTCAAGGACGAGGCCCCGTCCTGGGCCGGCACGCTGCCGCAGATCCCCCGCCTGGTGCATCGCGTGCTCGACGCGACCGCGCACCGCCACGAGGTGCAGAGCGGCGAGCTGGAACGCCTCGCCAGCGCGCAGCGCACGCAAGGGCGGGCGCTGTGGCTCGTCGGCGCGCTGCTCGCGGCGCTGGTCGGGCTGGAGCTGTACCGCATCTTCGGCTGACCGCCGCCCGCGGGCGCGAAATCCGTCACGCGTCCGTGCACGCGCACCGACTGCGCCCGAACGAATCCCTGCCGCCTGCGTCGAACGCATAAGCGCATCGACTATTCGTCCGCACCCACTGCGGGCAGGGAGGATGGCCATGACTCACTCCGCGCCGCTTCACGTCCCGCCGCATGCCGACATGCGCGCCGTCGTGCACGTCATCGGCGTCGCGTCCGCGCTGGGGGCTCCCGGCGACGGTCCGGCCCGCGGCCCGGCCGCGCTCGAGCGCCACGGCCTGCTGCAGCGGCTGAAGGGAACCGGCATCGCGGCGAGTTGGCACGAAACGCTCCAGCCCGTCACGACACCTGCGCCCGGCGCGCTGATGCGCGAGCGCCTGGATGCGGTCGGCGGACTCGCGCAACGCGTCGCTGACCGCCTGACCGCCCTCGCGCCCGACGTATTTCCGCTCGTGATCGGCGGCGACCATGCGGTGGGCATCGGCACGTGGCGCGGGATGGCCAGCCGCCTCGCGTCGCGCGGCGCGCTGGGCCTGATCTGGATCGACGCCCACCTCGACAGCCACACCGAGCGCAGCACGCACTCGGGCAACATCCACGGCATGCCGCTCGCCGCGCTGCTCGGCGAAGGCGACGCGGCGCTGACGGGTGTCGGCGGACCGAAGCTCGACCCGGCGAACGTCGTGATCATCGGCGCGCGCGCGTGGGAGCACGAGGAACACGACCGCCTGACGCGCCTCGGGGTGCAGGTCTTCGACATGGCGGAAGTGCGCGAACGCGGCATGGCCGCCGTGTTCTGCGACGCGCTCAGCGTCGTGCGCGAGCGCACCGCGGGCTTCGGCGTCAGCATCGACCTCGACGCGCTCGACGCCGCTGCCTTCCCCGCCGTGACCTGCCCGGAACCCGAGGGCATCGCGCCCGACGAGCTGTGCGCGGCGCTGCTCGCACTGCGCGGCTGCGGCGATTTCGTCGCGATGGAGATCGTCGAATACCTGCCCGATCGCGACCCCGGCGGGATGTGCGCGGACTGGGTCGCGAACTTCGCCGGTGCGGCGCTGGGGCCGTCGACCTATCTGCTGCGCGCGAAGGAGCGCGAGTTCGGCGCGCACAACTATGCGCCGCTACCCGTCGTGTTCCATCACGGCAAGGGCATCTGGCTGTGGGACGTCGAGGGGCGGCGCTATCTCGACATGATGAGCGCCTACTCGGCGGTGAGCTTCGGGCACGCCAACCCGCGCCTGCTGCACGCGCTCAACGACCAGGCGCAGCGCCTCGCACTGACCTCGCGCGCGTATTCCAACGACCGCCTGCCGCTGCTGATGGAGCGCCTGTGCGGCCTGCTCGGCTACGACCGCATGCTGCCAGTGAACACCGGCCTCGAGGCGGTCGAAACCGCGCTCAAGACAGCGCGCAAGTGGGGCTACAAGGTCAAGGGCATCGCCACCGACAAGGCGGAGATCATCGCCTGCGAAGGCAACTTCCACGGCCGCTCGATCACCATCGTCGGCATGTCGTCGGAAGCGCAGTACCGCGACGGCTTCGGCCCCTTCCCCGCCGGACTCCGACGCATTCCTTACGGCGACGCGGACGCGCTCGAAGCGGCGATCACGCCGGACACCGCGGCCTTCCTCGTCGAACCGGTGCAGGGCGAGGGCGGCATCCTCGTGCCGCAGGCGGGCTACCTCGCGCGCTGCGCGGAGATCTGCCGGCGCCACAACGTGCTGCTGATCGCCGACGAAGTCCAGACCGGACTGGGCCGCACCGGGCGCCTGCTCGGCTGCGACCACGAGGGCGTGCATCCGGACGGGCTGATCCTCGGCAAGGCGCTGGGCGGCGGCCTGCTGCCGGTGTCGGCCTTCCTCGCCGACGCCGCGGTGATGGACGTGCTGCGGCCGGGCGACCACGGCTCGACCTTCGGCGGCAACCCGCTGGGCGCGGCCGTCGCGCTGGAAGTGCTCGCCATCCTCGAAGAGACGCGCCCGTGGGAACATGCCGCACACCTGGGCGAACGCCTGATGGCCCGATTCCGCGACGCGAGGCTGCCGTGCGTGCGCGAGGTGCGCGGGCGCGGCCTGCTGGTGGGCATCGAGCTCGACCCGGCCCAGCTGCGCGCGCCGACTGCGGCCGAACTGCTGCTCGCGCGCGGCATCGCGACCAAGGACACGCACAACACGGTGCTGCGCTTCGCGCCGCCGCTGGTGATCACCGAGGCCGAGCTCGACGCGGCCGCGGACGTCGTGATCGACACGCTCGCCGCCGCCTGCGCGCATCGCGGGCAGGAGCCGCTGCAGCGCTGAAGCGGGCGCCGTCCGCCGCACCAGAAAGGTGCGCCAATGCCACGCCGCGCAAGGGATTCCGGTTCCCGCGCGGCCGCATTCGTTGCTAAACTTTGCGCCCGCCGTTTTTGTTCAACCTCCACCCATCTCCGCGCAAAGGCCCAAGCATGCTGGTCGGCTTCGTCATCGCTTATCTCCTGCTCTCGATCGGCGTCGGCCTGTACGCCGCCACCCGCGTCAAGAACACCTCGGACTACGTCGCGGCCGGCCGCCACCTGCCGCTGTACATCGTCACCGCGACGGTGTTCGCGACCTGGTTCGGCTCCGAGACCGTGCTCGGCATCTCGGCGACCTTCCTCGACGAAGGCCTGCGCGGCCTGTGGTCCGACCCCTTCGGCGCATCGCTGTGCCTGATCCTCGTCGGTCTGTTCTTCGCGCGCCCGCTCTACCGCCTGAACCTGCTCACGCTGGGCGACTACTACCGCTTGCGCTACGGCCGCACGGTCGAAGTGCTGTGCTCGAGCGCGATCGTGATCTCCTACCTCGGCTGGGTCGCCGCGCAGATCACCGCGCTGGGCCTGGTGTTCAACATCCTGTCCGACGGTTCGATCCCCAATGAGGCGGGAATGCTGATCGGTGCCGGCATCGTGCTGGTGTATACGCTGTTCGGCGGCATGTGGTCGGTGGCGCTGACCGACTTCATGCAGATGACCATCATCATCGTCGGCCTGTTCTACATCGCGTGGCTGGTCGGCGACATGGCGGGCGGCGTCGGCACCGTCGTCGCCCATGCGAACGAGGCGGGCAAGCTCAACTTCCTGCCGGCCTTCGACGCGAAGGACATGATCGCCTTCCTCGCCGGCATCCTGACCATGGGTTTCGGCTCGATCCCGCAGCAGGACGTGTTCCAGCGCCTGAACTCGGCGCGCGACGAAAAGACCGCCGTGCGCGGCACGCTGCTCGGCGGCTCGGGCTACTTCGTGTTCGCCTTCGTGCCGCTCTTCATCGCCTACTCGGCCACGCTGATCGACCCCGCACTGGTCGCGCAGTACCAGGAGAGCGACAGCCAGCAGGTCCTGCCGCAGCTGATCCTGCAGCACACGCCGATCTTCGCGCAGGTGATGTTCTTCGGTGCGCTGCTGTCCGCGATCATGAGTACGGCCTCGGGCACTTTGCTCGCCCCGTCGGTGACCTTCTCCGAAAACATCCTGCGCGGCACCTTCCCGAGGATGAGCGACCACAAGTTCCTGTGGCTCACCCGCGGTGTCGTCGTCGTGTTCGCGCTGCTGATCACCTGGTACGCGACGCATACTAGCGAGAGCATCCACGGCATGGTCGAGAACGCCTACAAGGTCACGCTGGCGACGGCCTTCGTGCCGCTCGCCTTCGGCCTGTACTGGAAACGCGCGACCACGCAGGGCGCGCTGGCGTCGATCTTCATCGGCCTCGTCACCTGGGTGCTGCTCGAGATCGTCGCGCCGGAAGCCGACGTGCCGCCGCACTTTGCCGGCATGCTGGCCGGCATCGTCGCGATGCTCGCCGGCTCGCTGCTGCCGCAGACCCTGGTGAAGCCGACCCACGGCCACGTCGCCGAACACCTGCACATCGCGCACCAGCACCCTCACTCCGGACGCTGAAAATCCTGTATCGCCGGGGGCGTCAGCCCCCGGCGACACGCACGGCACGCGGGCCGTGCACAAATTCGCGCGCCAACGTGCTCGGCACGCCTCGCAGCGGCCGCCTTTCTCCCATCGAAACACAATTGTTTCAATGCCTTGCACCGCGCACCAAGCGCGCGGCGTATGCAGTTGCATTCATATTTCCCTCCGCGCCGGGCGGTGCTAGCATCGCTTCACGTTAAATTGTTTTACGTCAAACAATGCATGCCGGCCGGTAAAGGTCGGCTGAGGCGAAGGAGGCGACATGAAGAAACTGCTGACACTGACGGTGAATGGCCGGCTGCGCGAGGACGCGGTCGCCGAGAATGCGCTGCTGATCGACTACCTGCGCGACGCCCTGGGCCTGACCGGCACCAAGCAGGGATGCGACGGCGGCGAATGCGGCGCGTGCACGGTGCTGGTCGACGGCGAGCCGCGGCTCGCGTGCAGCACGCTGGCGCACAGCGTCGCCGGGCACCACATCGAGACGATCGAGGGGCTGAGCACCGAGGGCAACCTGTCGCGGCTGCAGCGCGCCTTCCACGAACACCTCGGCGCCCAGTGCGGTTTCTGCACGCCGGGCATGATCATGGCGGCCGAGGCGCTGCTGCGGCGCAATCCGCAGCCTTCGCGCGACGAGATCCGCGCGGCGCTCGCCGGCAACCTGTGCCGCTGCACCGGCTACGTGAAGATCCTCGATTCCGTCGAAGCCGCTGCGCGCTGCGAAGATGCCGCGGGGGTGGCGGCATGAACGCGCCCGAACGTACCCTGCCGCGCGCCCTGCCGCACACCGGGCAGGCCCCCGACAGGGCGCAAGGCGTCGGCGCCCGCATGCCGCTGATCGACGGCGTCGACAAGGTCACCGGCAGCGCCCGCTACACCGCCGACCTGCCCGCCCAGGGGGCGCTCGTCGGCCGCATCCTGCGCAGCCCCTGGGCGCATGCCGAGATCCTCGCCGTCGATATCGCCGCGGCGCTCAAACTGCCCGGCGTGCGCGCGGTGATCACCGGCGAGGAATGCGACACGCCCTACGGCGTGATCCCCATCGCGCAGAACGAATTTCCCCTCGCACGCGGCCGCATCCGCTACATCGGCGAGCCCATTGCCGCCGTCGCCGCGGTCGACGAGGCGACCGCCGACGCGGCGCTCGCGCTGATCCGTTTCGACGTGCGCGAATTGCCGGCGTATTTCGAAGCCGCCAACGCGCGCAAGCCCGATGCGGTGCTGTTGCACGACAACAAGAAGGGCAACATCGAACGCGAGGTGCATAACGAGTTCGGCGACACCGCCGCCGGCTTCGCCGCCGCCGACCTGATCCGCGAGGAGGTCTTCGAGTGCGCCGAGGTCCATCACGCGATGATGGAGCCCAACGCCTCGCTTGCCGCGTGGGACACCGAACGCGGCCACCTGACCCTGTGGTCGGTGACCCAGGTGCCCTACTACGTGCATGAATCGCTGTCCCGCTGCATGAACCTCGACGCGGCCTACATCCGCGTGATCAAGCCCTTCGTCGGCGGCGGCTTCGGCCACCGCGTCGAGACGCTCAATTTCGAGATCATCTGTGCGCTGCTCGCCCGCGCCGCACGCGGCACCGTGCGCCTGCTGCAGAGCCGCGAGGAGGCCTTCCTGACCCACCGCGGCCGGCCGCAGACCCACATCCGCATGAAACTCGGCCTCACCCGCGACGGCCGCATGACCGCCTGCGCGGCCGAAGTCATGCAGCGCGGCGGCGCCTACGGCGGCTACGGCCTCGTGACGATCCTGTATTCGGGCGCGCTGCTCAACGGCCTGTACGACCTGCCCGCGGTGAAGTACGACGGCTACCGCGTGTATACGAACACCCCGCCCTGCGGCGCGATGCGCGGCCACGGCACGGTCA
Source organism: Azoarcus sp. CIB (assembly GCF_001190925.1). Taxonomy (NCBI): domain Bacteria; kingdom Pseudomonadati; phylum Pseudomonadota; class Betaproteobacteria; order Rhodocyclales; family Zoogloeaceae; genus Azoarcus; species Azoarcus sp. CIB. Next base: position 481,230 of record NZ_CP011072.1, on the reverse strand, counting down.
ACGTGCGTTTCGCCTTCGAATCGCTGCTCGACACGATGGCCGCGGAGCTGGGCCTCGACGCCTTCGCGGTGCGCCGCAAGAACCTGCTCGTCGCGCCGACCGAGACCATCAACGGCCTGAAGGTGATGAGCTACGGCCTGCCCGAATGCCTCGACTGGGTCGAGCAGGCGTCGGGCTGGCACGAGCGCAACGCGCGCCCCCGCGACGACGGCCCGATCCGCCGCGGCATCGGCATCGCCTGCTCGCACTTCGTCAGCGGCTCCGCCAAGCCCGTGCATTTCACCGGTCAGCCGCACGCGACGATCGCGCTGCGCGTCGATTTCGACGCCGCGATCACGATCCTGACCGGCGCCTCCGACATCGGCCAGGGCTCGTCGACGATCATCAGCCAGGTCGTCGCCGAAGTGCTGGGCGTCGATCAGCGCCGCCTGCGCCTCATCGCCACCGACTCGGCGCTCACGCCCAAGGACAACGGCTCGTATTCCTCGCGCGTGACCTTCATGGTCGGCAACGCCGCGGCCGACGCCGCGCGCAATCTTAGGTGCGTTCTCGTCACCGCGGCGGCGAAGCGCCTGCAAGTCACCGAGGACGAGGTCGACTGGCTCGGCGAGGCGGCTGCGGTCGTCGGCGATCCGGCACGGCAGATCGGCTTCCACGAGATCGTCGAGGAAGCGCTGGTCGACACCGGCATGCTCACCGTCAAGGGCACCTTCACCTGCCCGATCGAGTTCCAGGGTGGCAAGCAGCGCGGCGGTGCGGTCGGCTCGACGATGGGCTTCTCCTACGCCGCGCAGGCGGTCCAGGTCGCGGTCGATACCGAGCTCGGCACCGTCACCGTCGAGAAAGTGTGGGCAGCCATCGACTGCGGCTTCGCCATCAACCCGATGTCGGTCGAAGGCCAGGTGCAGGGTGCGGTGTGGATGGGCATGGGCCAGGCGCTGTCCGAGGAGACGGTGTACGAGAACGGCCGCCACAAGGCGGTCAGCCTGCTCGACTACCGCGTGCCGACGATGGCCGAGTCGCCCGACATCGACGTGCATATCGTCGAGAGCATGGACCCCAACGGCCCCTTCGGCGCCAAGGAAGCGAGCGAAGGCCCGCTCGCCGGGGTCATGCCCGCGATCGCCGCCGCGATCGAGGACGCGACCGGCACCCGCATCCGCCAGCTCCCCTTCACCCCGGATCGCGTCTTCGACGCGCTCAACCGCAAACCCCGTCCCGGCGCCGCCACGCCGGCGACCGTCAAAGGAGAGGCATGATGGGCGCACTGTCCGAATTCCGTCTGATGCGTCCGGCGAGCGCCGCCGACGCGGTGCGCCTGCGCGGCGAATTCCCGGCGAGCCGCTTCATCGCCGGCGGCACCGACCTGCTGCCGAACATGCGCCGCGGGCTGGTCGGCGCCGAGGTCCTGATCGACCTCGGCAGCGTCGGCGAACTTGCAGAAATGCGCCGCGAGTTGCGCCATGACAGCGACACCCTGCGCATCGGCGCCGGGGTGACGCTCGCGACGCTCGCCGCCGACCCGACCGTCGTTGCCCGCCTGCCCGCACTCGCCCAGGCCGCCCTCGCCGTCGCCGGGCCGACCCACCGCCGGGCGGCGACGCTGGGCGGCAACCTGTGTCTCGACACCCGCTGCCAGTACTACAACCAGAGCGAGGACTGGCGTCGCGGCAACGACTTTTGCATGAAGCGTTCCGGCGACGTCTGCCGCGTCGCGCCGAAGTCGAGCCGCTGCTACGCGGCCTTCAGCGGCGACGTCGCACCCGCGCTGCTCGCGCTCGGCGCCGAAGTCGAGCTCCTCGGCCCGCAGGGGCTGCGCCGCCTGCCGCTCGCGGACTTCTACGTCGATGACGGCATGCGCTGGCTCGCGCTGGGCCCCGACGAGCTGCTCGTCGCCGTCACCGTGCCGCTTGTCCCGGCGCGCGCGAGCGCCTACGAAAAGATCCGCGTGCGCGGCGCGATCGACTTCCCGCTCGCCGGTGTCGCCGTGGCGCTGCGCCGCGACGGCGAGCTGATCGGCGAGTTGCGCGTCGCCTGCACCGGCGTGTCCTCGCGCCCCGAGTTCATCGCCGGACTCGACGAGCTGGTCGGCAAGCCGCTCGACGACGCGGCGCTGGCTACGCTGGAACGTCACCTCAAGCGCGGCATCCAGCCGATGGAGACGACGCTGGTGAGCGTGCCCTACCGCCGCCGCGCAACACCGGCACTGGCGAAGCGGCTCGTGCGCCGCCTGTGGAACGAAGCCCGGCAAGGAGCCTGACATGGACAGCGTCAATCTCGAAGTGCTGCGCCAGGCGGTCGCGTGGAACGCTGCTGGCGTGCCGGTCACGCTCGCAACCGTCGTGCGCACCTGGGGCTCGTCGCCGCGGCCCGAAGGCGCGCTGCTCGCGATCGCCGGCGACGGGCGGCTCGTCGGCTCGGTGTCCGGCGGCTGCATCGAGGACGACCTCCTCGACCGCCTGCGCAGCGAGCGCCCGACGCAACCCGAGCACGTCACCTACGGCATCACCGCCGACCAGACGCGCCGCTTCGGCCTGCCCTGCGGCGGCAAACTGGAACTGGTGCTGGAACCGGTCGCCCGCGGCAATCGCCTCGCCGACACGCTCGCCGCGATCGAGCGCGGCGAGATGGTCGCGCGCCGGCTGGATCTGGCGAGCGGCGCGGTCGATCTCCTCGGCGACGTCCCCGACAGCGCTGTCGTGTTCGACGGCCGCACGCTGGTGTCCGCCTTCGGCCCGCGCTGGCGCATGCTGATCATCGGCGCCGGCCAGCTCTCGCGCTACCTCGCCGAATTCGCGCTGGCGCTCGATTACCAGGTCACGATCTGCGAACCGCGCGAGGAGTATCGGGACAGCTGGTCCGTGCCCGGCGCGGCGCTGACGACCGAGATGCCCGATGACGCCGTGACGGCGCTGCGCCCCGACCGCCGCACCGTGATCATCGGCGGCACCCACGACCCCAAGCTCGACGACCTCGCGCTGATCGACGCGCTCAGGACCAACGCCTTCTACGTCGGCGCGATCGGCTCGCGCGCGAACAGCGAGCGGCGGCGCGGACGCCTCAAGCTCTTCGACCTCAGCGACGCCGACGTCGACCGCCTGCACGGCCCCGTCGGTTTGCCGCTGGGGAGCCGCACCCCGCCCGAAATCGCGCTCGCGATCCTCGCCGACGTCACCGCACGCCGCAACGGCGTCACGCTGATCGCTGCCGAAACGCGCCCCGCAACGGTCGGCGACGCCTGCCCGACGCTCTGAACGGGCGTTCGCAGCCCCCGTGACGCGCCATGCGTTGCGGGTTCCACCTTGCGCCCGACGTGCGGCATTGCCCAAAAAGCGTAAATTTCCTCCGCAGGACGGTGACGTTTGCCGCAGATGGGATCAAAGTAGGCATTCGCCGACGGCAGCGCGACCGGGGGAGGGGAACATGGGCACGGAGATCGACGGGCACGACGCGGCGCCATCCTTCCCATACCTGCTTTACCGCTACCTCTGGCCCTTCCAGTACTTCCGCGACGTCACCCGCGGGGGCCGCATGGAACGCCAGCAGGCCTACCGCCACAACCGCGCGATGCGCCGCTACCTTCCCGGCTTCATCGCCAAATGGACCTTCCTGACGGTGTTCGCGATGGCCGCCGGCAGCGCACTGGAGCAGGTCGGCCTGGCCATCCCCGCTGCCGGCTGTTTCATCTTCGCCACCTGGACGCTCCTCGTCGCCCTCGTGCTCGCCGTCGACTGGCTGTGGCTGGAACGCTTCCCCGAACTGTACTAGCCGCTCCGGCCCCTACTTGTACCAGGGCAGCGTGCGCCGCAACGACACGATCTCGCCCGCGCCGCTCGCGTCATAGCCTGGCTGCGCCTCCGCGAGGCGACGAAACCCCTCGCCGCGCAGGGCCGCAAGCACCGCGCGCATACCCGGCAGTTCCAACCCATCCTTGAGGCACACGAGGAAATACTGTTCGTGCACCAGCGGCACGAAGTCGAGGCCGAAACGCTGCGCCGCCGCGCGCAGCCCGAAGCCGCAGTCGGCACTCCCCGCCGCGACGTGCGCCGCGACCGACAGGTGCGTGTGCTCCTCGGTCGCATACACCGCGATCGCGCCCGGCGCCATGCGCGCCCGCGCCAGCAGCTCGTCGAACACGAGGCGCGTGCCGGAACCCTTCAGCCGATTCACGAACACGATGTCCGTCCGCGCCAGATCCGCCAGCGCCGCCAGCCCATGCGGGTTGCCGGGCGCGACGATCAGGCCCTGCTCGCGCCGCGCGAAGCGGATCAGCTTGTGCACGCCCAGGCGCAGCTCGCGTCCGATCGCAGCGTGGATCAGCGATCCGCGCCGGCACAGCTTGTCGTCGTCGAGCGGCAGGTGGATGCCGGCGAGCGTGCATCCGCCCGCGTTGAGCCGCTGCAGCGCCTGCGTGCTGCCGACGTACTCCACGTCCAGCAGCACCCGCGCATCGCGCAACATCGCGTCGCGCAGCCCGCCGAACAGCAGATCGTGGCTCGCGGCGGTCGGCAGCACGTCGAGTCCGGGATCCACCGCCAGCAGCAGCTCGCGGTCGAGCAGACCCGCGAGGGTTTCCGCCTGCGGCAGCAGCCGCGCCAGCGCCCGCTTCTCGGCCCACAACAGGCGCTCGCCGAAGGCCGACAGCCGCGCCGCGCGCCCCTGCCCGCCGGCGATCAGCGCCTGGCCGAACGCCGCCTCGTGCCGCCGCAGCACGCCCCACAGATGGCGATAGGACACCCCGAGTTGCTCCGCCGCCTTCGCGATCGAGCCCTGCACACGGATCGCGTCGAGCATCGCCGTCAGCGGATTGCTCAGCTGCAGGGGGCCGCCCGGCTGCGCATCCTCGCAGCCGGCGACGAAACGGTAATCGAGTGTCACGCCCATCGGGACAGCTTACCCGAAAAAAATGCCACCCTTTCCATGCGGTTCTAACTTAGGACGTTGCCTCCTGTAGCTTTGCCGGTCAACGGCTCCTTGAGCGATCATTGCAGTCAGGCGTCCCGGTTTCCGGCAATGCCTTATGTGGAGACGAGGGCAATGAGGCAGGAACTCGATGACCTACTGTGCAGCCGTTACCCCGGCATTTTCCGCGACCGTCACGGAACCGCGCAGACGACCGCGATGTGCTGGGGCTTCACCTGCGGCGACGGCTGGTTTGATCTGCTCGACGTGTTGTGTGCGGAGATCGAGCGGCACGCTCGCGAAACCGGTCTCGATGCCGTAGCTGTTCAGGTCAAAGAGAAATTCGGCAGCCTACGCGTCCACATCCACGGCGGCGACGACTACATTCGTGGCCTGATCGGGATGGCTGGTTCACTGTCTCAATCCGTCTGCGAAGAATGCGGCCTACCGGGAGTTACGCCAAGTAAAGAACGGATGAAGGCGCTCTGCTCCCTGCACGCGGAGACCGCACCGGATCAGGAACCCACTGAAGCTCCGCCCCGGTTCGGTGGCGACGCCGATTTTTCACGGCTGCTTCGATTGCCGCCAATTCGTACCGAACGCTGGCAGCACATTGCGCTGGCGCTCGAAAAAACTCTCTCTCAAGCAATACGATACAGCTGCATGCCGATGATTCTCATCGATGAAGCAATCGAAACCGAGTCGCTTTCCTTCCGCTGGCACGGAGGCGATGACAAGGGGCACGCAAAGGCCTTTTTTCGGCTGGTCGAAGCCTATTCGATTCGGGTGTAACGGGCGAGGAGCACTACGGAATACGAGACAATGCACTCGATCATGGACGAGACGACTCGGAGCTGAGGGCGCCGGAGAATCGACAATCTCCGACGCCCCGCGGGTGCTATTGGATGTAGCGCATTCGTCAGGCCATGGTTTTTCTACCCGGAATCTTAGCGACAAGCTCATTGAACATCGGCTGCGCCTCTTTCAACTTGTCGAGAGCGTCTTTCAGCGGTGCAAAGAGCTCATCGTATGCGTCGTCGCCCCACGCATCGGCTAACTTTGCAGGGTCCAGACGGACGGGGAGATAGAAATTTACATCGTCGACAACAAATCCGAGCTGCGCAAGCCGCTTCTCATATTCGGCAACGAGGGGCTTCACTGCTGACTTCAGTGCACGTACACCGCTGAAGGCCTTTGGATCCAGCCAGAACCAGAAGGCCATGCCATCCGTGCTCAAGCCGCAAAGGTCAACAAGGTGATAATTCTCGGATCCAATCCTATTGGACCACCCGAACCAAAAGCACGGGTTCGCGTCGTCATCTCCGTCTTGATCCTTGAAACTCCACCCCGGCGGAGCGAGCCACAGCGACGTCTTGCTGTCAGGAGTCCAGTCCCACTCAACATTTGAAGACCAATTGTGCTGTATCGCCCATTCCTTCACGGTGTCGTTGAAAGCGTCCTGTATATCAGGCTGAATCTCGTTCTCGAAGAGGCGCGCAGCTTCGTTGAACATCGGGAGTTCTTCCAGAATCAACCGCCCTGCATCCCTGTTCTTGCTCATTCATTGACTCCTTGTTTATAAGTCACATACATGGCGCACGTACATTTCCGCTAGCCGCCTGGCAAAACCGTCATCAGCACCGCTATGTTCCATGCCTCGATTCAGTGCGCGCCGGAGCTTCGCAGCAAGTTTTCGCCATGACAATGACACAATTCGTGATTCATACTTGGCGGCGGTAACCGACTTCCCCCCGTTCCTGGTCAGGAACACAATCGCCCATGGCCGCTTTCCGGCCTGCCTTTCGGCGATTTCACCATAGCTCTCCAACTGCCCGGCCCCCTCTGGAGCATCAATCTTCACTTCAATCAGAAGGTAGAACTGCGAGGAATCGATCTCGATGTCGACGCGATTACTTTGATCGTTCTCCGGATAGCTTTCGCGTTGGACGACTACGCGATCGGCGGCAAAAGATGGTCGCAGGTCCGACTGGCAACGGTGTACCTCGTCAAGAAGCCCGCGAAGAAACACCGCACCCAACCCGTGATCGCCAACCGGATCGAGAAGCCAGGCGAGGACAGCGGCATTGCGCACCTCATCGCGCCCGAGTCTCGCTTGTTTCCACGGATTGCAGAAGACCCCACTGGCCCGGACCCGTGACATGGGTTCGCGCAACGAATCGAACCATGCACTCAGTCTGTTCGAATCGGGACCAGACGTGATCTCAGCCGCTGTCCTGCCACCTACGCTCACACCCAAATGGCCACGCAACGCGGCGAGAAAGCACGAGATTCGTTCGTTGAAAAAGGTCGAGCCTTCCACAACAGGCAGAGGATGTGGATAGCAACTTCGCCAGCGTCTAAAGAATCCGCCCAGAGCCGCCGTATTTGCATATTGCATATTTGCAGCCATCCTCGAATTGTCTATATGCGTGAACAAATTTTGCTCCAAGAGCATATCTCAAACTCATGAATCACTGGAGCAATGGCTGGGTCCGGTTGAAAGTTCGGTGATCATCGAACTCGGCGCGGGCACAGCGATTCCGACGGTACGCGGCTTTGGCGAACGCGCCAATGGCACGCTGATTCGCATCAACCCCACCGAACCTCAGATTGGAAAGCCAAGCGCCATCAGTTTACGGCTCGGCGCATTGGAAGGGATTCGACTGTTGGCGGATCGATTACGGTGACGCATGCCGGGCGATCGAGCCCTGCACACGGATCGCGTCGAGCATCGCCGTCAGCGGATTGCTCAGCTGCAGGGGGCCGCCCGGCTGCGCATCCTCGCAGCCGGCGACGAAACGGTAATCAAGTGTCACGCCCATGCATCGAGCTTAACCGAAAATCCCCGCCCCCCTGGCTGCGGCGCTGCGCGTGCCCGTGCGCGCCGACAGCGCCTGCACAAAAAGCAACATGCATTTCTGCCGGACCGGCCTATGCCGCGCCAGACGGATCACACGATTCCCCGATCCGCGACCGCTGCCGCACCCGACGTGGCGACGAACCCACCTATGCACGACCATGCATAAGTCGCCGAATCACACACCACGCCATCCGCACCCGCCCGCGCACGTTTTGATACAAGGATTCCTGCACCCGCGCGCGAGGCGCGATCGATAAAGAACCACGGAGACCCTTCATGGCAAGTCTGTTCCGCCCCCTGCTGCTCGCCTGCGCCTGCCTGCTCGGCATCGCCGGCGCCCATGCCGAAGACAAGTTCATCACCGTCGCCTCGACGACCTCGACCGAACAGTCCGGCCTCTTCGGCCACATCCTGCCGCGCTTCGAGCAGCAATCCGGCGTCAAGGTGCGCGTCGTCGCGCTCGGCACCGGGCAGGCGCTGGACACGGCGCGCCGCGGCGACGCCGACGTGGTGTTCGTGCACGACCGCGCCGCCGAGGAGAAATTCGTCGCCGACGGCTTCGGCGTCGAGCGCAAGGACGTGATGTACAACGACTTCATCCTCGTCGGCGCGAAGGCGGATCCGGCCACGGTCACCGGCGGGCGCGACATCGTCGAGGCGCTGAAGAAGGTCGCGGCCGCGAAGGCGCCCTTCGTGTCGCGCGGCGACAAGAGCGGCACCCACGCGGCCGAGCTGCGGCTGTGGAAGCTCGCCGCCATCGACCTCGAACAGGCGAAGGGCCCGTGGTACCGCGACTCCGGTTCCGGCATGGGCCCCGCGCTCAACATGGCCGCCTCGCTCGGCGCCTACATCCTCGCCGACCGCGGCACCTGGCTGTCGTTCAAGAACCGCCAGGACCTCGTGATCGCCGTCGAAGGCGACAAGCGCCTGTTCAACCAGTACGGCGTGATCCTCGTGAATCCCGCGAAGCACACGCACGTGAAGCGCGAGCTCGGTCAGCAGTTCATCGACTGGATCGTCTCGCCCACCGGACAGAAGGCCATTGCCGAGTACACGATCGGCGGCGAGCAGCTCTTCTTCCCCAACGCCGCGCAGTGACGGCGACACGCCGCGGGCACGCGCACCGGCCGTGCCCGCGGCGATTTGTGCCGCCGACGGGCACGCCCCTTGATTCGCGTCAACGCGGGCCGGACGCCGCGGCACTATGGTTGCGGAGCTTTTTTCCCCAACCCCCGCCATGACCTCCAATACGAAAATCGAACTCGTCTGCCCGGCAGGTAGCCTGCCGGCGCTAAAGACGGCCGTCGACCATGGAGCCGACTGCGTCTACCTCGGCTTCAAGGACGCGACCAACGCCCGCAACTTCACCGGCCTGAACTTCGACGCCAAGGCGATGACCGAAGGCGTGCGCTACGCCCACGACCGCAAGCGCAAGGTGCTGGTTGCCCTCAACACCTACCCGCAGGCCGGCAACTGGTCCGGCTGGACCGCCGCGGTAGACCGCGCCGCCGATCTCGGCATCGACGCGATCATCGTCGCCGACCCCGGCCTGATGGCCTACGCGCAGAAGAAGCATCCGCAGCTGCGCCTGCATCTGTCCGTGCAGGGCTCGGCGACCACCTACGAGGCGATCAACTTCTACGCCGAGCGCTTCGGCATCCAGCGCGCCGTGCTGCCGCGCGTACTGTCGCTGCCGCAGGTGCAGCACGTCATCGCCAACACCCAGGTCGAGATCGAAGTGTTCGGTTTCGGCGGCCTGTGCGTGATGGTCGAAGGCCGCTGCGCGCTGTCCGCCTACGCGACCGGCGAATCGCCCAACTGCAACGGCGCCTGCTCGCCGGGCAAGCACGTGCGCTGGGAACAGACGCCGAAGGGCATGGAAACCCGCCTCAACGGCATCCTCATCGACCGCTTCGACGACGGCGAGCGCGCCGGCTACCCGACGCTGTGCAAGGGCCGCTTCGACGTGAACGGCGAGACCTACTACGCGATCGAGGAGCCGACCAGCCTCAACACGCTGGAACTGCTGCCCGACCTCGCCCGTGCCGGCGTGCGCGCGATCAAGATCGAAGGCCGCCAGCGCAGCCCCGCCTACGTCGCGCAGGTCACGCGCGTGTGGCGCGAGGCGATCGATCGCGTGATGCGCGACGCCGACAGCTTCGCCGTGCAGCCGGCGTGGATCGCCGAACTCGACAAGGTCTCCGAAGGCCGCAGCCATACGCTCGGCGCGTACTACCGGCCGTGGAAGTGAACACCACCATGAAAATCGCACTGGGTCCCCTGCTCTACTACTGGTCGCGCCAGGAAACGCTCGACTTCTACGCGCAGATCGCGCAAAGCCCCGCCGATATCGTATATCTCGGCGAAACGGTGTGCTCGCGCCGCCACGAACTGCGCGCCGACGACTGGCTCGAAGTCGCCGCGATGCTCAAGGCTGCCGGCAAGGAAGCTGTGCTGTCCTCGCAGTCGCTGATCGAGTCCGAATCCGACCTCAAGGCCCTGCGCCGCATCGTCGCGCAGGACGAATTCCGCGTCGAAGCCAACGACATGTCCGCGGTGCAATTGCTGTCGAAAGCCGGACGCCGCGACTGGATCGCCGGGCCGACGCTCAACATCTTCAACCCGCAGACGCTGTCGATGCTGGCCGAAGCGGGGGCGACGCGCTGGATGGTGCCGCCCGAGATGTCGGGCGCGGTGCTCGCCGAACTCCTCGCCTCCGGCGCCCCCGCGATCGAGACCGAAGTGCTCGCCTGGGGCCGCCTGCCGCTCGCGCACTCGGCGCGCTGCTTCACCGCGCGCCACTTCAACCTGCAGAAGGACACCTGCGAGTTCCGCTGCCTGGGCATGAAGGACGGCCTGGTGCTGCGCACCCGCGAGGGCGAGCCCTTCCTGACGCTCAACGGCGTGCAGACGCAATCCGCCCGCGTGCACAACCTGCTCGGCGACCTGCCGCAGCTGCGCGACACGGCGCAGGTGCTGCGCGTCAGCCCGCAGGGCGACGACACCGTGCCCGTGCTCGAACTCTTCCGCGACGCGATCGCCGGCACGCTGTCGCCGCAGGACGCCTTCGGCCAGAGCAAGGCGCTGATGGTCGAAGCACCGTGCAACGGCTTCTGGCACGGCCGCCCCGGCGTCGAACAGTACGTCTCCGCCTGAATCCGTCTTCCTGGAGTACACACCGATGAGCAGCTTCCGCATCCCGGCCTTCACGCTCCCCGCGCCGCTCGCGCGCATCGCGTCGCACCTGCCGCAGCGTCCGCCGACCCTTGCGCTGACCACGGCGCTGAACCTCGCGCTCGGCCGCGTGCTGTCGCGCGAGGACCTCGAACCGCTGACCGGCCGCCACCTGCGCATGCGCGTGCGCGACGCCGGCCTGACGCTCGACTTCACGCTCGGCCCGCGCGGCTTCGTGCCGCTGTCGAGCGGCGGCGAGCCCGACCTCACGCTGACCGCCAACGTGCGCGACTACATCGCACTGGCGCTGCGCGAGGAAGACCCCGACACGCTGTTCTTCGGCCGCCGCCTGCTGATGGAAGGCGCGACCGACCTCGGCCTGCTGGTCAAGAACACGCTGGATGCGGTCGACTGGGACGCCCTGCACGCCGAATATGCACCCGCCAGCGTGCTGCGCCGCTTGAACCCGCTCACGCGCAGCCGTCCGCAGCAGTCGCTCGGCGCGCACTGACGCACGCACGGAGCGCCGGCGACACCGCCGGGCCCCGCACGCCGCATCCGGGCTAGAATCGGGGATCCCGACTCTAGCACCCCGGACCCGCCGATGCCCCACGCGCGTGCCGTTTCATCCCTGCCGCGCCATCTCGCCGTCGCCTACGGACTGCTGGTCGTCTATGCCTGCCTGCACCCGCTGACCGGCTGGCGGCCAACGGGGCTGCCGCTGCTGGACTTCCTCGCCGCGCCCTGGCCCAAGTACTACCGTGGCGCCGACATCGTGCTCAACGTGCTCGGCTTCCTGCCCTTCGGCTTCGTCCTCGCGCCGTCCCTGCCGCTGCGCATCGGGCGCGGCACGGGCGTCGCGGTCGCGACGCTGGTCGCGGCGCTGTTGTCCTTCGGCATGGAAGTGACGCAGAACTTCCTGCCGACGCGCGTCCCGTCGAACGTCGATCTCGCCTGCAACACCGCCGGCGCCCTGCTCGGCGCGCTCGCCGGCGCCCGCTGGGGCCACCCGCTGTTCGACCAGAGCGGCTGGCTGCACCGCTGGCGCTCGGCGCGCGTCATCCCCGGGCACATGGGCGACCTCGGACTGATCCTGCTGGGGCTGTGGCTGCTCGCGCAATTCACGCCCGACCGCGTGCTGTTCGGCAGCGGCGACCTGCGCCAGCTGCTGGGCCTGCCGACGCCGCTGCACTTCGAACCGGAACGCTACATCCTGCTCGAGACCGTGCAGGTCGCGATCACGATCGTCGGCGTGGGCCTGTTCGCGCGCTGCATGATGCGCAGCGCCTCGCCGTGGCCAGTCGCGCTGCTCCTGCTGCTGGGCATCGGCGCTAAGTCGATCGCGACCGCGTCCTTCTATATCCCCGGCGAAGCGCTGCTATGGCTCACGCCCGGCACACGCCAGGGGCTGCTGCTGGGCCTGCTGGTGCTCGCAGCCGCGCTGCTGCTGGCGAGCGTGTTGCAGCATGCGCTGGCGGGCGTCGCGCTGCTCGCCGCGACCAGCCTCACCAACCTGCTGCCCGAGAACCCCTATTTCGAGGTCGGCCAGCGCATGCTCGGCCAGGGCAACTTCCTCAACTTCCACGGCCTCACCGAACTCAGCGCCAACCTGTGGCCCTTCCTCGCGCTCGCCTACCTGTCGGCGGTGGGCCTGTGGCGCGGGGAGCATCTCACGCGGCATTGAACGACCCCGCGGCTATAATCGGTCGCATTGCGGAGCGGCCCGGCGCCGCCCCCGCCCCCTCCCGGAGTCCCTGATGAGCTATTTCAAGCACCACGTGTTCTTCTGCTGCAACCAGCGCGAACCCGGCAACACCTGCTGCAACGACCACAAGGCGACGGTGATGCAGACCTACGCCAAGGACCGCATCGCCGCGCTGGGGCTCAAGGGCCGCGGCAAGATCCGCATCAACAAGGCCGGCTGCCTCGACCGCTGCGACGACGGCCCGGTGCTGGTCGTGTATCCGGACAACGTCTGGTACACCTACATCGACAAGGAAGACGTCGACGAGATCATCAACGAGCATCTCGTGCACGGCCGCATCGTCGAGCGCCTGCGCCTGCCGGATTAAGCCATGACCCGGCCGCAGGCTCCCGAGAGCGTCCTGCTGCGCGGACGCGACGGCGCGATCGAGGCGCTGATCGACACCCCCGACACGGTGCGCGGCATCGCGCTGGTGTGCCATCCGCACCCGCTGTTCGGCGGCACCAACACCAACAAGATCGTGCACACGCTGGCGCGCACGCTGCGCGAGCTGGGCTACGCGGTCGTGCGCCCGAACTTCCGCGGCGTCGGCAAGAGCGACGGCGAGCACGACCATGGCAACGCCGAGACCGAGGACATGCTCTCGGTGATCGCGTGGATGCAGTCGCGCTGGGGCACGCTGCCGCTCGCGCTGGGCGGCTTCTCCTTCGGTGCCCACGTGCAGACGCGCGTCGCTGCGCGGCTCGCCGACGGCATGACGCCGGCGCACCGCATCGTGCTGGTCGGCACCGCGACCGGCGAAGTCAGCGGCGCGCGCAGCTACGCGACCGGCCCGGTGCCGAAAGACACGCTGCTGATCCACGGCGAGGAAGACGACACGGTGTCGCTCGCGAACGTGCTCGAGTGGGCGCGGCCGCAAAACCTGCCGGTCGTCGTCGTGCCCGGCGCGGACCACTTCTTCCACGCCCGCCTCACCATCATCCGCGACATCATCCTGCGCAACTGGGCGCCGCTGTGAACGGCGCGCCACTTCACCGGAGAATGCCATGAAGCTCTTCGCCTCGTTGACCAGCCCCTACGCACGCAAGATCCGCATCATCCTCGCGGAAAAGTCCCTGCCCTGCGAGCTCATCGTCGATTCGCCGTGGGAGGCGAACACGCGCGTCCCGAGCGTGAACCCGCTCGGCAAGGTCCCGGCGCTGGAGACCGACGCGGGCGAGATCTTCTTCGATTCGCCGGTGATCGCGGGCTACCTCGAGATCATCGAAGGCGGGCCGAAGCTGCTGCCGGCCGACCCGCTCGAGCGCGTGCGCGTGCGCCAGATCGAAGCCCTCGCCGACGGCGTGACCGACGCTGCCGTCACGGCGCTGCTCGAATCGCGCCGCCCCGAAGGCCTGCGCAGCGAACCCGAGATCGACCGCCAGATGGACAAGATCGACCGTGCGCTCGACGCGCTGGAAGCGCGCGCGAGCGGGCGCGACTGGATGTACGGCAACGCACTGAGCCTGGGCGACATCGCCGTCGCCGTCGCCCTCGGCTACCTCGATCTGCGCTTCCCGCAACACGAATGGCGCCGCGAGCACCCCTCGCTGGCGGCGCTCGCGCGGCGCATGTTCGCGCGCCCGAGCTTCACCACGACGAAGCCGCCGGTCGGCTGATGTTGTGACCGGCATGGACGCCACGCCGCGCGGCCTCGCCCTCGCGAGCCCGCTGGAGATCCGCGGGCTGCGCAAGCGCTATGGCGACAACGAGGTCGTCGCCGGCGTCGACCTCCGCCTGAACGCGGGCGAATGCTTCACGCTGCTGGGCCCCAACGGCGCGGGCAAGACCACGACGCTGCGCTGTGCGTTGGGCCTGACGCGCCCGTCGGCGGGCGAGATATTCCTCGCCGGCCTGCCGGTGCCCGAGCGCGCGCGCGAGGCGCGCATGCATGTGGGCGTTGTGCCGCAGCAGGACAACCTCGACCCGGACTTCACCTGCGCCGAGAACCTGCTCGTCTATGGCCGCTACTTCGGCCTCGACGACGCGACCATCACCGCGCGCATCCCGGAGCTGCTGGCCTTCGCCGGCCTCGAAAGCAAGCGCGACGCACGCATCCAGTCGCTGTCGGGCGGCATGAAGCGGCGCCTGACGCTCGCGCGCGCGCTCGTGAACCGCCCCGACCTGCTGATCCTCGACGAACCGACGACCGGCCTCGACCCGCAGGCGCGCCACCTGATCTGGGAGCGCCTCAAGCAGCTGATCCGCAACGGCACCACGGTGCTGCTGACGACGCACTTCATGGACGAGGCCGAGCGCCTCGCCGACCGCCTCGCGATCCTCGACGCCGGCCGCATCCTCACCGAAGGCAGCCCGCGCGACGTCATCGCGGCACAGATCGAGACCCAGGTCGTCGAGGTGTATGGCGACTGGAACGGCACCGCCCGCAACGGCATCAGTGGCGCGCAGGCCTGGGCCGAGGCGCACGCCGGCGCGTTCGCACGCCGTTACGAGGTGAGCGGCGAGACCGCCTTCTGTTACCTCGACGATGCGGCGCCGCTGATGGCCCACCTCGCAGAACAGTCCGGCTTGCGCTACCTGCGCCGGCCGGCGAACCTCGAGGACGTGTTCCTCAAGCTCACCGGGCGCGACCTGCGCGACTGAGAAGACCGCTCCGATGACGACCACCACCCTCCGCTCGACCTTCCGCGCCCCGCGCCTGTCGCACCGCTTCGTGCCGGTTTGGCAGCGCAATTTTCTCGTGTGGCGCAAGCTCGCGCTGCCCTCGGTGCTGGGCAACCTCGCCGACCCGATGATCTACCTCTTCGGCCTGGGTTTCGGCATCGGCATGCTGGTGCCCGAGATCGGAGGGGTGTCCTACATCAGCTTCCTCGCCGCCGGCATGGTGTGCTCGTCGACGATGAACAGCGCCTCCTTCGAGGTGCTGTACTCGTCCTTCTCGCGCATGCACGTGCAGAAGACCTGGGACGCGATCATGAACGCGCCCGTGGATCTCGACGACATCGTGTTCGCGGAGCTGGTGTGGGCGGCGTCGAAGGCGCTGTTGTCGGGCGTCGCGATCCTCATCGTGATCGCCGTGTTCGGCCTCGTCGACAGCCGCTACGTGCTTTGGCTGCTGCCGCTGATCTTCCTCGTCGGGCTGAGCTTCGGCGCGCTCGGGCTGGTGATGACGTCGGTCGCACCGAGCTACGACTTCTTCATGTACTACTTCACCCTCTTCATCACGCCGATGACGCTGATTTCGGGCGTATTCTTCCCCGCCGAACAGCTGCCCGCGGCGGTTCAGGTGGCCGCGTCGCTGCTGCCGCTGTCGCACGCGGTGGAGCTCGCGCGGCCACTGCTGCTCGGCCGCGTGCCCGATGCGATCGCGCTGCATGTGGGCGTGCTCGGGGCCTACGGCGCGGGCGGCTTCTGGGTCGCGCTGGGCCTCACGCGCCGGCGCCTGCTGGGCTGACAACGCCGGATCGTAGGGCGGAAAAGCGCCGCGCCTTCCGCCACACAGCGGTTGCGCTGGCGCAGCCGATCATGCGACGGCACAGCTGGCAAACTCGGCCTTCCCCTTACACCCCCTGAGCTTACGCCGCGGCTCAGGGCAGGATGAAGCTGCTCGGCTCCTGCACGCTGCGCGCCGCGTCGTGCCCTGCCGCGATGCGGAAGGTGATCGGACGCACGCCCGACAGCGGCGTGCCGGCGGGCGCGGACAGGGTCAGCGACACCGGGCGCACGCTGCCCGCCGCGACCGCGAACGCGCGTTCGCCGACGACCTCGATGCCCGGCACGCCGCTGACATCGACGACGAACTCGCGCGGGGCGTCGTCGAGGTTCTTCAGCTTCAGCGTGTAGGCGTTCTCGATCCGCCCGGCGGCGGTCTCGCGCAGCAGGGCGCCGCGGTCACGCAGCACGTCGACCTGCAGCAGCGAACGCTGGCCCAACGACCACGCCCCGAGCGCGACGACCGCCAGCGACAGCCCGCCATACACGGCGAGGCGAGCCCTCCCGCCCGCCGCCGCCCCGGCGAGCTCGCGCTCCGAGGCGAAGCGGATCAGGCCGCTGGGCGTGCCGACGCGCGTCATCACCGTGTCGCAGGCATCGATGCACAGGCCGCAGTTGATGCAGCCGAGTTGCAGGCCCTCGCGGATGTCGACGCCGGTGGGACACACTTCCACGCAGATGCCGCAGTCGATGCAGTCGCCGCCGCCCTCGGCCCGGCCGCGTGCCTGCCGCGGCTCGCCGCGGCGGAGGTCGTAGCTGACGGTCGCGGTGTTGCGGTCGAACATCACGCCCTGGAAGCGCGAGTACGGGCACATGTGCTGGCACACGGCCTCGCGTGCGAAGCCGGCCTGCACGTGCAGGAAGAGGCCGTAGAAGATCAGCCAGAAGCTCTCCCACGGGCCGGTGGCGCCGACGGCGAGCGCCGGCAGCAGCGCGCGGATCGGCGTGAAGTAGCCGACGAAGGTGATCGCCGTCCATGCCGCGATCAGCAGCCACAGGCCGTGCTTGGCGCCCTTGAGCAGGAGCTTGCGTGCGCTCATCGGGCTGCGGTCGAGCTTCAGGCGATCGAGGTGGTCGCCCTCGACCTTCGCCTCGACCCACGTGAAAATCGTGGTGTACACCGTCTGCGGACAGGCGAAGCCGCAGAACAGGCGCCCCGCGAGCGCGGTGACGAGGAACAGCGCGGTCGCCGCGAGGATCAGCGCCAGCGCGAGCAGCAGCGCGTCCTGCGGCCACAGCACGAGGCCGAAGAGGTAGAACTTCTCGTCCGCGATGTCGAAGAGGACGGCCTGCCGCAGCGCGCCGTTGCCCTCCCACGTGAGCCAGCAGCCGCCATAGAAGACGATCTGCGTGAGCCACACAACTGCCCAGCGCAGCGTGTTGAAGCGGCCCGCGACGGCCCGCGCGTGGATCTTTCCCTGCTTGCGGTACAGCTCCAGCTTCGCCTCGCGCACCTTGCTGACGGACTTGCCCATTCCTGCCTTCCTCCGGATGCGGGCCGGGGGAGACAATTCCCCGGTCGACGCCGGAGGCGAGTACATCACCGGGCGACCGACAGGAACAGCTCCAGAAAAGCACATTTCCGACAGGAACAGATTTCATCCTGCGGCGGAAAGCGGAGCGGATCTGTGCCGATCCGAAACGCGATCGGCTGTGTCTGTGATCACCGGCCGGATCGGACGACAATGAGCAGATTGCACAATAGGCGCACAGCCATGACGACGATCGCGATTCCCGCTCCCCTGCCGCGGCAGGACGCCGGGCAGGCCGGGCGGGTCCCCGGCAACAGCGGCATCTGGGTGGGCATCAGCTGCGAATTCGTCGAGTTCGCCGTGCTCTTCATCGTCTATTTCGTCGCCCGCGCGCATTTCCCCGAGGCCTTCGAGCATGGTTCGGAGCGCCTGTCGCGGATTTCCGGCACCGTCATCACGCTGCTGATGGTGACGAGCAGCTTCTTCATTGCCGCGTCGGTCGTGACGATGCGCGCCGGCCAGCGCCGGCGCTCGCTGTGGTGGCTCGTCGCCGGGCTGGTCGTGGCGCTCGGCTATCCGGTGGCAAAGTTCCTCGAGATCCGCTGGAACCTCGCGCACGGCATCGACGGCGAAGCGGGCATCTTCTTCACCGTCTACTACTACCTGACGATCAACCACCTGGTGCATGCGACCTGGGGCATCCTCGGCATGCTGTGGGTGCTCGCACGCCACGTCGCCGGCGCCTACTCGGCCGACGAGCACAGCGGGCTGGAGGCGCTGGCGAGCTACTGGCACGCCACCGACATCATCTGGCTGGTCCTCTTCCCCTTCTTCTACGTGCTGGCCTGACCCATGAGCCCGACCGAACGGAAACCCGCCACCACACTGGCCCCGCTGACCGCGGCCTGGCTGATCCTCGTCGCGCTGACCCTGCTGAGCCTGTTGTTGGGGCAGTGGTTCCACGGCGCGGCGTGGCTGCCGGTGGTGGTCGCGGCGATCGTGTGGGCGAAGGGCATGCTGATCGCCGAGCGCTTCATCGAGGCGGAGCTCGCCCATCCCTTCATCCGCCGCGTGCTGAAGGGCTTCGTCGCCTTCGCGCCGCTCGCGCTGGTGCTGATCGCCTTCTTCGGCCGCGAGTTCGCGCGCTGGGCGACGCTATAGCTGCTGCGCGATGAGCCGCCCCAGCGTCGCCATCGCCGCCTGCTGGCGCTCCGAGTCGGGATGGCCGAAGTTGAGCCGCAGCCAGTGGCCGAATTCGCGCTTCGCGGAAAAAATAGGCCCCGGCGCGATGCTGATGCCGTGCGCGAGCGCCTGCTGGTGCAGCAGCAGCGTGTCGACCTGGCGCGGCAGCTCCAGCCACAGGAAATAGCCGCCCTGCGGCCGCGCGAGCCGCGTGCCGGGCGGGAAATGCTGCTCGATCGCGGCGATCAGCGCGACCTCCTGTTCGGCTAGCTTGCGCCGCAGCTGGCGCAGGTGGTTCTCGTAGCCGCCGTGCTTCAGGTAGTCCGCCAGCGCGATCTGCACCGGCACCGTGGTCGCGAGGCTGGTCGCGAGCTTCAGGCGCTGGATGCGCCCGGCGTAGCGCCCCGCCGCGACCCAGCCGACGCGGTAGCCGGGCGCGAGGCACTTCGAGAATGAGGACACGTGCATCACCAGGCCGTCCGCATCCACCGCCTTCGTGCATAGCGGCGCCTGCCGGCCGAAGTACAGCTCGGCATAGACGTCGTCCTCGATCAGCGGCACCTCGAAGCGGCGCAATAGCTCGACCAGCGCCTTCCTGCGCTCGTCCGGCACGAGGCTGCCGGTCGGGTTGGCGAAGTTCAGCATCAGGAGACAGGCTTTCACCGGATGGTGGCGCAGCGCGTCCTCCAGCGCCGGCAGGCTCACGCCTTCGCGCGGATGGGTCGGGATCTCGATGACCTTGAGCCCCAGCCGCTCGCTCGCCTGCAGTCCGGCATAGAAGGTCGGCGACTCGATCGCGATCAGGTCGCCGGGGCGCGTGACCGCCTGCAGGCACAGGTTGAGCCCCTCCATCGCGCCCGAGGTGATGACGATCTCCTGCGGCGACACCGGCGCACCGTGCGCGAGGTAGCGCAGCGCGAGCTGCCGGCGCAGCTCCTCGTTGCCCGGCGGCAGGTCGGTCACCGTCGCGAGCGGATCGAGCCGGCGTGCGGCATTCGCGAGGAAGCGCCCGAGCCTGTCGAGCGGATACAGGTAGGGACTGGGGAAGCTCGACCCCAGCGGCACGATCGCGGGGTCGCGCACGCTGTCGAGGATCTGGAAGATGAAGTCGCTGACCTCGAGCTGCGTCGAGCCGCCGAGCGGGCGCGTCATGTCCGGCTCGGGCAGATTGCGGCCGAGGCGCGCGCGCACGAAGTAGCCCGACTTTGGCCGCGCCTCGATCAGGCCGCGCCCTTCCAGCAGGTAATAGGCCTGCGTCACGGTGATCGGGCTGACCTTGTGCGTGCGGCAGGCCTGGCGCACCGACGGCAGCCGGTCGCCGGCGCGCAGCACGCCGTCGGCGATGAGCTTTTCCGTCTGCTCGGCAAGGTCCTGGTAGCGGCTCATGCGGGCGATGTTAGCAGGGGGGCGCATCGCCGCGGGGCAGAGGCTGAAAGCGGACCGAAAGGGCGCCACCGTATCGTTCGCACCAGCGGTTGTCGGCGACTGCCACTGTCGCACAATGCCGTTCTTGGCGACAATGGCCGCCTTCGGCCCCATCATCCGTGCTTGAAAAGGAGAACGAGCAGTGCTCGAAACCATGTCGAACGCCGCCTTCTGGGTGTCGGTATTGCAGATCATCGCGATCGACATCCTGCTGGGCGGCGACAACGCCGTCGTGATCGCGCTCGCGTGTCGCAAGCTGCCCGAGCACCAGCGCAACAAGGGCATCGCGTGGGGCGTCGTCGGCGCGATCGCGCTGCGCATCGTGCTGATCTTCTTCGCGCTGCAGCTCCTGGCGCTGCCCTTCCTGAAGGTCGTCGGCGCGCTGCTGCTGTTGTGGATCGGCGTGAAGCTGATGCAACCCGAGGACGACGACGGCCACGGCAACGTCGAGGGCTCGACGCATCTGCTCGGCGCGATCAAGACCATCGTCGTCGCCGACGCGGTGATGAGCCTCGACAACGTGATCGCGGTCGCGGGCGCCGCGAAGGGCGACCTGGGCCTCGTGGTCTTCGGCATTGTCGTCAGCATTCCGATCATCGTGTGGGGCAGCAAGTTCGTGCTCAAGCTGATGGACCGCTTCCCGGTCGTGATCACGCTGGGCGCCGCGTTGCTCGGCTGGATCGCCGGTGGCATGCTGATCGGCGACGTGGTCGTGAAGCCCTACGTGGAAGGGCTGCCCGGCTGGCTGCACTACGTGACCTCGGTCGCGGGCGCGGCGTTCGTCGTCGGCCTGGGCGCGTGGCTCGCGCGGCGCCAGGGCGACGAAGCGGCGCCGCTGGTCGAACTCGCGGTCGAAGACACCGGCGACGGCGGCGCCCGCCGCAACTGACCGTGCTGACAAGGAGATCGTGATGCTCAAGGTACTCGTACCCCTCGACGGCTCGGAGAACGCCAACCGCGTGCTCGACCACCTCATGAAGCTACCCGCGCTCAGCGGCGAGCTCGACATCCACCTGCTCAACGTGCAGATCCCCGTGGACGGCCACGCCCGCAGCTTCGTCAGCCACGACGAACTCGAAACCTGGCACCGCGAGGAAGGCCTCGCCGCATTGGCCACCGCCAGGGCGGCGCTCGACGCGGCCGGCATGCCCTACACGCAACACATCGCGATCGGCCACGTCGCCGACACCATCGTCCGCTACGCAACCGAGCACCGCTTCGACAAGATCGTCATGGGCACGCATGGCCGCGGCGCGCTGCTGCAGGCGCTGCTCGGCTCCGTCGCTCACGCGGTGCTGGAGCGGTCGCCGGTCCCCGTGACCCTCGTGAAGCCCCTCCCGCCCGCCTGATCCGCCGACCCCGCCCCTCTCTGCAGCCGCGGTCGCAGTGGTCTAGAGTGGGGTAGCAACGCCGTGCCGCATCGCACGGCGACAAGCACAGGAGCGGACATCATGGCGGAACTCGACAAGGAAGCGGTCGTTGCAGCGCTGAACCATATCCTCGAGGCGGAACTGGCCGGAGTCGTGCGCTACACGCATTACTCCTTCCTCGTATTCGGCTTCGGGCGCATTCCGATCGTGTCGTGGCTGAACGCGCAGGCGGAAGAATCGCTGCAACACGCGCGCATGGCCGGCGAATGGGTCACCACGCTGGGCGCGCACCCCTCGCTCGCGATCGGACCGCTGCTCGACTCGCACCAGCACGACATCGGCGCGATGCTGCGCGAATCGCTCGAAGCGGAACGCGGCGCGCTGAAGCTCTACGACGAACTGCTCGCCCTGGTCGCGGACCGCTCGGTCGCGCTCGAGGAATATGCGCGCCAGATGGTCCAAACCGAGGAATTGCATCTCGCGGAAGTCGACAAGATGCTGCGCAAGCCGGGCGACCTGTCGACCTTTGCGCCGGCGCGGCCGACCTAGGCTCCGGAGCCGCGCCCAGCATACGGCGGCAAGGAACTAAGGCGCCCATCCTCGACCGGCCCGCCGACGGTGAAGTGGTAGAGGCTCTGCCATTCGCCGCCGGCGAGGCCCAGCAGCTCGTGCATCGTGTCGTCGAAGAAGCAGCCGATGCCGGTGCCGCGCAGCCCCGCCGCCTCGGCCTCCAGGTACAGCACGTGGCCGAGCATGCCGCATTCGCGGAAGAGCTGCGCATAGCGCCACGGCTCGCGCGCGACCAGCCCCGTGCGCGCCAGCATGCCGAGCGCGAAGCACCCCTCAGCCGCGATCTCCTGATGGCAGCTGACGAGCTGCGCCGTTTCACGCAGGTCGTAGGGGATCAGCAGGTAGAGCGGCAGGTGCGCCGGACCCACCTTGTGCCACAGCCAGTCCGCACGCATCGCCCCGCGCAGCCCGGCGAGTGCCGCCGGATCGCGCACCAGCACGTAGAGCCCCGGCTCCAGCCCGTCGACGCGATGCACGAAGAGCGCCGGATGCACCTGCGGCGGCCACGGCCAGGCCGACCACGGCGGCACGCCCGCACGCGGCAGCAACGCATCGAGCGCGGCGAAGAAGGCTTCGGCAGCCATCGTCGTCACACCGTCGAAGGCGACCGCGCTGCGGCGCTGGCGCGCGAGCGTCGCAACCAACAGGTCCAGCACCGGCGCGGCGGGCGGAGGCAACGCCGCAGGTACCGGAGCATCCGCCGCGGCCGTGCGCGGCTTGCGCGCGGCGGCATCGACGACGGCGATGTCCGGCCAGTCGACATGCGCCGAACTCAGGCGGTTGGCGCGTCCGTGCCAACCGGCCTGCGCCGCGAACGCGAGCAGCGCAGCGACGTCGATTCCGCCCCCCGCCGCGCCGAGCTGCAGTAGCACCTCGGGCGCCTCGCGCTCGGCGCCGCCGAAGTCCGCCGCACGATCCAGCCCCAGCAGCTGAGCGATATCGGCGTCGCCGACGCGGTCGAGCACCCGCGCCGGCCAGCCGAGCGCCGCGGCTGCAAGCGTCAGCGCGGCCACCGCATGGCCGCAGTCGTGCTGGCAGTAGCGCCACGCGCGCATGCCGTACTTCCATGCCTCGCGCCAGTGGATCGAGCTCAGCGCGACCAGCACCCCCTCCCCGCCGAAGGCTGCATCCCATCCCTCGGGCGGCGCCGCACGCTGCTCCAGCACGTGCTCGCGGCTCAGGTAATGGTGCACGCCGGCCGGGATGCCGGGCAGCGCCGGTGCGATCAGGTAGCCCTCGGTCGGATGCAGGTTGCCGCTCGACGGGTTGCAGCGCAGCGCCCAGCGCGCGCCGCCGAACTCCTTCCATGCCGACAACGCGAGCGAGAGCTCGAACAGGATGCCCAGATGCTCGAGATCGAAGGGCGCGGGTGGCGGCGGCTCGCCGCGGCGCAAGGCGGCGTAGCGCATCGCGAGGCCGTCCGCCGCGAGCGGCAGGATCGTGCGCGCGGCACCGTCCCAATGGCGCCACGGATCCGGCTGGTTCGCCCAATCAAGCCGTCCCGGCCCCGGCGCGTAGCGCTCCGGCCGATGCTTGCTATGCTCATGGTAGGCGAGCACGGCGGCGACCTTCCCGCTGTCCGTCGACGATGCTGCAGGCTCGTGCGCCATCCCGTCTCCCTAGCAATTCATCGCGCCACCGCCTCGGCACAGGAGTCCGACAGCGGCGTCGCGCAGCATGTTCATCGACCTCGGCCGGCTCAAGGCGTTCAAGGGCAGCCAGAACTACCCGCTTCCGGCCGGCGCGGTGACGGGGCCAAGGAATTAAATCTTCTTAATCTTTGGCGACTAACCCCGTCCATATAACTTATTCGCTAGTCCATATAGCCCCGCACGCTGCAGTGCAACAGTAAAATTCGCACCTCACATCCCTGAATCGAAAGACCGGACATGGCCGCCTTCATCACCGAAAAGATCGTCAGCGTGCATCACTGGAACGACACGCTGTTCTCCTTCACCACGACGCGCGACCGCGCGCTGCGCTACGAGAACGGCCAGTTCGTGATGATCGGCCTCGAAGTCGAGGGACGACCGCTGATGCGCGCCTATTCGATCGCCAGCGCGAACTACGAGGAGAACCTCGAGTTCTTCAGCATCAAGGTGGCCGACGGCCCGCTCACCTCGCGCCTGCAAAAGGTGCAGCCCGGCGACGACATCCTGGTCTCGCGCAAGCCGACCGGCACACTGGTGCTGCACGACCTGCTACCCGGCAAGCATCTGTACCTGTTCTCGACCGGCACCGGCCTCGCCCCCTTCATGAGCGTGATCCGCGACCTCGACGTGTATGACCGCTTCGAAAAGGTCGTCCTGATCCACGGTGTGCGCCACGTCAGCGAAGTTGCCTACGAGCACTACATCACGCACGAACTGCCGCAGCATGAATTCCTCGGCGAAGCGGTGCGCGAGAAGCTGATCTACTACCCCACCGTGACGCGCGAACCCTTCCGCAACCAGGGCCGCTTCACTGACCTGATCGAAAGCGGCAAGCTGTTCGAGGACATCGGCCTGCCCCCGCTCGACCCCGCCGTCGACCGCGTGATGATCTGCGGCAGCGCCGCGATGCTCAAGAGCTCGCGCGAGCTGCTCGACCGCCGCGGCTTCAAGATGTCGAAGCGCATCGGCGAGCCGGGCGACTACGTCATCGAACACGCCTTCGTCGAAAAGTAATCCTGCCCAACCGGCGGCAGGACCAAAAGGGCGCTCCGGCGCCCTTTCGCTTTTTCAGCGGCGCGGCGCGCATCGCTCGTCGGCAATCGTTGTCACCCGCATCGGGTAATCGCGCGTTATATTGATGCACGCAGGTGCATGACCGCAGCTCTCGACACAACCACTACGGAACGCCGCTGGCGGCAGGACGCATATGCTCCGTGCGACGTACCCCGTACAACAAGGAGATACCCGCATGTCCCGCTTGATCACCGCCGTTCTCGCCAGCCTGTTCGTCGCCGGTTCGGCCTTCGCGCAGGCCCCCGCCGGCGATTCGATGTGCGAATCCAAGGCCATCGACAAGAACGGCAAGGCGCTCGTCGGCGCCGCCAAGTCGTCCTTCATGAAGAAGTGCCACACCGAGGCCGTGAACACCGAATGCTCGGCGAAGGCCCTCGACAAGAACGGCAAGGCGCTCGCCGGCGCAGCGAAGAACTCCTTCATGAAGAAGTGCCAGGCCGACATGAAGGCAGCCAAGTAAGAAGACACGCGCTCCCGACCCCGGCACGGTTGCTTCCTCCCCTTCAAGGGGGAGGAACAACGGCAGCGAGCGCAAAACCCCTAACGCCGTCGTGCTTGTTTCGTCATCCTCAGCGACTATCCTGAGAGTCTTAGGAGGGCGAGCGCATGGACCAGATCGTATTGCTGATCGGAACGCGCAAGGGTGCGTTCCTCCTGCACAGCGACGCCGGGCGGCGCGAGTGGCGCCTCACCGGGCCGCATTTCCTCGGCTCCGCGGTACACCACATGGTGCTCGACCCGCGCGACCGCAAGACGCTGCTGCTGGGCACGCGTCCGGGGCACCTGGGCCCCACGGTGTTCCGCTCGACCGACCTCGGTGAGCGCTGGCAGGAGGCGACCAGACCGCCCGCCTTCGCGCCGTCGGCCGACCCCAAGGCGGCGAGCGTGGACATCGTCTTCTGGCTCGCCCCGGGCCACGCCTCGGAGCCGGGCGTATGGTATGCCGGCACCGTGCCGCCGGGGCTCTTCCGCTCGGAGGATGGCGGCGACACCTGGCAGGAAGTACCGGGCTTCAACCACGAACTGCTGCCCAACCTGCGCGAGGTCATCGGCCCGATTCCGGGCGGCCCGCCGCTCCACTCGATCTGCATCGACCCGCGCGACGCACGCCACCTGTACGTGTCAGTGTCCTCCGGCGGCACCTTCGAGAGCACCGACGCCGGCGCGAACTGGCGCGCACTCAACCGCGGCATCGCCGCCGACTTCCTCCCCGACCCCGATGCCGACGTCGGCCACGATCCGCACCGCGTCGCGCTGCATCCGCTCGCCCCGGACCGCCTGTACCAGCAAAACCACTGCGGCATCTACCGCCTCGACCGCCCCGGCGACCGCTGGCAACGCATCGGCCGCGCGATGCCCGCCGAGATCGGCGACATCGGCTTCCCGATCGTGCTCCATCCGCGCGACCCCGACACGCTGTGGGTGTTCCCGATGGACGGCAACGAGAACTGGCCGCGCACCTCGCCCGGCGGCAAGCCTGCCGTGTATCGCAGCCGCGACGGCGGCGAAAGCTGGGAGCGCCAGGACAACGGCCTGCCGCGCGGCCACGCCTGGTGGACGGTGAAGCGCCAGGCCTTCTGCGCCGACGCCGGCAAGCCGCTCGGGCTGTATTTCGGCACCACCTGTGGCGAGCTGTGGGGCAGCCACGACGAGGGCGACACCTGGCTGTGCCTCGCCGAGCACCTGCCGGAAATCTTCTCCGTCGAGTTCGCCGCGCCCGCGTGATGAGCATCCGCGTCGTCGTCCCCGGCCAGCTCTACAGCTACACCGGCGGCCAGTCGCAACTCGTCGCCGAGGGCACGACGCTGGGCGAAGTCCTCGACGACCTCGACCGCCGCCATCCCGGCCTGCGCTTCCGCGTGGTCGACGAACACGGCGCGATCCGTCCGCACGTGCGCTTCTTCATCAACCGCCAGCCCGCCCTCGCGCTGTCGCACGCGCTCGCCGACGGCGACGAACTCCTCGTTGTCGGCGCGCTGAGCGGCGGCTAGGCTGCATACTGTCGGGCACATTCCGGTCGCATCGGGCCGCCGCCACGACCGGTGCAGGCGCACGCACAGACGGGGGCGAAGCGATGGCGAATCCGGCGATCTTCATCAGCTACCGGCGGGACGACGCCAGCGGCGACGCGGGCCGCATCTTCGACCGCCTCGTCGGGCAGTTCGGCCGGGAGCGCGTGTTCCGCGACGTCGACGCGATTCCCGCCGGCGAGGACTTCGTCGAGGCGATCCGGCACAGGATCCGCCAGGCCGACGTGTTGCTGGTGCTGATCGGCCCGCGCTGGCTCACCGCGACCGACGACGAGGGACGCTGGCGCCTGGCCGACGACGGCGACTTCGTGCGCATCGAAATCCTCGGCGCGCTCAAGCGCGGCATGCGCGTGATCCCGGTGCTGCTGCAGGACGCCGCAATGCCGCGCGCGCAGGACCTGCCCGGCGGACTCGCGCCGCTCGCCCAGCGCAACGCCTTCGAGATCCGCAACACGAGCTTCGACCGCGACCTCACCGAGCTCATCCGCATCCTCGCGCCGGGCTGGCGCCACACCCTCTTCCGCCTGCTGCGCCAGGGCCCGCTGCAGGCGGCGGTCGCGCTCGTGGCGGCACTCCTCGTCGGCCTGTGGGCCTACCCGCTGGTCGTCGACACGCCCGACAAGGTGCGCGTGCGCATCAACCAGATGGGCCTCGCGTGGGATCCCGCGACCTTCGTCGAGCTCGCCGAGAAGAACGACGCCGACGCGGTCGCGCTGTATCTGCGCGCCGGCATGCCGGTCGACAGCGTGGATGCGGGCGACGTCACGGCGCTGATGCGCGCAGCGGGCGCGGGCCACCTCGCCCTCGCGCAGCAACTCGTGAAGGCCGGTGCGGGCGTGGATCGCGCCCTGCCGTGGGCCGCCGGCGCCGGCCGGGCCGAGGTGCTGGAGATGCTGCTCGCGCAAAAGCCCTCGCACGAAGCCGTCAACCGCGCGATGGTCGCCGCCGCCGACACCGATCTCGCGGTCATGAAACGCCTGCTCGAGCTCGGCGCGGAGGTCGACTACCGCGAGGAAAACCGCGATACGGCACTGGGTCTTGCCGCCGGCGCGCTGAAGCTCGACGCCGTGCGCGAACTGCTCGCGCGCGGCGCGAACCCCAACCCCGACAAGCCTGACGGCTGGCTGCCGCTGCACCGCGCGGTCGACGCGAGCCGTCAGGAGGGCGAAGACCTCAAGCGGCAGCTCGAACTCGTGCAGCTCCTGCTCGACAAGGGCGCGCAAGTCGAAGCACGCACGCGCTCGATGGCGGACTGGCAACCGACGCCGCTGCTGCTCGCGCTCCACAAACCCGCACCCGAAGTTGCGCTGTTCCTGATCGAGAAGGGGGCCGACGTGAATGCCGCGACCGCCGATCCGAGCGGCATCCGCGAGCACACGGCCCTGATGGCCGCCGCCGCGGGGGGCCATGCGGCGGTCGTCGACGCCCTGCTGGCGAAAGGCGCTGCGATCGGCGCGCGCAACGGCCGCGGCGAGACCGCGCTGATGGCCGCCGCGGGCGGCTACGGCAGCGCGCAGGCGACGATTGCACGCCGCCTGCTCGACGCCGGCGCTGAGCTTGATGCGCGCAGCGACTCCGGCGCGACACCGCTGATCCGCGCCGCCGGCAGCAGGAACGAGGTGCTGCCCCTGCTGCTGGAGCGCGGCGCCGACGCCAAGGCCACGACGAAGAACGGCTGGACCGCACTCATGGTTGCCGCACAGGTCGGCAACGACGATTACGTACGCGCACTGCTCGCCCGCGGCACCAATCCGCGCGCCCTCAATGAGGACGGCGCGAGCGCCGCCAGCCTCGCCGCGAAGGGCGGGCACAACGGCGTATTGCGCACCCTGGGCGCTCCGCCGGCGCGGCCCGCCCGCGATCAGTAGCCGGCCGTGAAGCGCCGCCGCGAGTGCGCCGGGCGCTCCAGCTCGTCGATCATCGCGACCGCGTAGTCCTCGACCGAGATGCGGCTCTCGCCCTGCGCATCTACGAGCAGCTGGTCGGTACCGAGGCGGAAACGGCCGGTGCGCTCGCCCGGCTCCAGGTGGGCCGAGGGACTCAGCATCGTCCAGTCGAGTTCCGGCTCGGCGCGCAGCAGCGTCAGCGCCTCGCGCGCCCCTTCGGCCGTGCCCTTCCACTGCGCCGGGAATTCGGGCGTGTCGACGAGCTGCACGCCCGGCGCCACCTCGAGGCTCCCCGCCCCGCCGACGACCAGCAGCCGCGGCACGCGCGCCTGCTTCGCCGCGGCGATGATCGCGCGCATGCCCTGCACGTAGTAGCCATACACGTCCGCCTGCGCGTGGCCGCTGAAGGCGCTCACGACCGCGTCGTGACCCTGCAGCTGCGGCGCGAGCGCCGCGCCGTCGAGCACGTCGGCCTGGACGATTTCGAGGCCGGGCTGGCCCACGAGCCTTGCGGGATTGGAGACGACGGCGGTCACGCGATGGCCGCGCGCGAGGGCCTCCTTCAGCAGGGCCGAGCCGACATAACCGGATGCGCCGATGAGAACGATGTTCATGGATGTCACCTTGGTAGAGAGCGATGCAAGTGGAGGTCGATTGCTGCAACGGCGCCATCATCACACTGCGGATTGTTTTCAAAAACAATCCAGTTCAGAATTCACTGTTTTCAATTAACAGACAAAGAAGGCATCACATGGCTGTCGCGGACCGCATCGACCTCAACGGACTGCTGATCTTCGCCGCCGTCGCCGAAGCCGGCGGCTTCACCGCTGCGGCCGACCGGCTCGGCATCGCCAAAGCCAAGGTCAGCATCGA
The DNA here is from genome assembly GCF_001190925.1 of Azoarcus sp. CIB. Classification (NCBI taxonomy): domain Bacteria; kingdom Pseudomonadati; phylum Pseudomonadota; class Betaproteobacteria; order Rhodocyclales; family Zoogloeaceae; genus Azoarcus; species Azoarcus sp. CIB. Next base: position 451,563 of record NZ_CP011072.1, on the reverse strand, counting down.
GATCGGCCGCCTCGAGACGCAGCTCGGGATCAGCCTCGTCAGCCGCACCACGCGCCGCGTCGCCCTCACCGAGGCCGGCCACACGCTCTACGCCGAATGCGTGCCGCGGCTGCGTGGCATCGAGGAAGCCCTCGTGCAGCTCGGCAGCCCGTCCGCGGAGCTGACCGGCACCCTGCGCATCGGCTGCACCGTCGATCACGCGGAGCAATCCCTCGGCCGGGTCGTCGCCGAGTTCGCGGCACGGCACCCGCAGCTGCATATCGACCTGCGCACCAGCGACCAGGTCGTCGATCTCGTCGAGGAAGGCCTGGACGTGAGCTTCCGCATGGGCTGGCTGCGCGACTCGTCGATGCGCGCGCTCAAGCTCGCGGATTTCGCGCAGTACATCGTCGCCGCCCCGGACTATCTTGCACGCGCCGGACAGCCGCAGCACCCCGAAGAGCTCGCGCGCCACGAATGGGTCGCCCTGACGCTGCTGCCGACGCCGCTGACCTGGACCTTCACCCATGCCGACGGGGAAAGCTGCAGCGTGCGCACGCGCGGGCACCTGCGCGCCGATTCTGCCGCGGCGCTGCGTGCGCTGCTCGAAGGCGGCGCCGGCATTTCCGCGCTCGACCAGTTCAGCGCCCGGCCGGCCATCGAGAGCGGCCGGCTGGTGCGCCTGCTGCCCGAATGGACGCCGCCCGGCGGCGGTCTGTACGCGGTGTATGCGCCGGGCCGGCACCAGCCCGCGCACGCGCGGCAGTTCGTCGACTTCTACCGCCGCCGCTTGCAGCAACGGCTCGAACAATGCTTCGGCACGCCCCCTGCAACGGCGCTCGCGAACGGCGCAGACAGGCCCGAAACGTGACCATCACGACGCGTAACTGCAATTGCAAATCACTTCGCCTTGACTATGTTGAACCATGTTCGTCCCAAGGATGCCGACATGGCCAGACAGATCTACGTGAATCTCCCGGTGCGCGACCTGCCGCGGACGCGTGAGTTCTTTTCCGCACTCGGCTTCACCTTCGAACCAAAGTTCAGCAACGACAATGGGGCGTGCATGGTTATCGCGGAAAACATCTTCGCGATGCTGCTCGTTGAGCCCTTCTTCCGCGGCTTCACACGGAAAACCATCTGCGACACCAAGCAGAGCACCGAGGTGCTGATCTGCCTGTCCTGCGACAGCCGCAAGCACGTCAAGGATCTGGTCGCGAAGGCGGTTGCCGCGGGCGGCACGATCGCGCGCGAGGAAAAGGACCACGGCTTCATGTACGAACACGCCTTCGAGGACCTCGACGGCCACACCTGGGAGCTCGTCTACATGGAACCGGACGCTGTTCCCGCTTGAAGCGGGCGCTTTTTTGCGCCCCCGCGGCACGGACGGCGAAGTCGCGCTAGAATTGCGGCCGCCCGCCCAATCAATGCGGTCGTCATCCGGCTCGCGGCCGTGGCGGGCAGCAATCAATGACCCAACCGACGCCTGCCCCCTCTCCCGTGCTGTCGCGCCCCCTGCTGCTGGGGATCGCGCTGTCGCTCGCGCTGCATCTCGCGGTGCTGATCGGCCCGCAGGTCGATCTGCGCCCCCTGCCCGACCTGCAACGGCTCGACGTGACGCTCGTGCGCACGGCGCCGCAGATCGCAGTGAGCGAGTCGCCCCCGCCCGCACCGCCGCCCGCGAAGAAGAAGCCGCCGCGTCCGCCCGCGGAGCCGAAGACGGCGCAGGCGAACATTTCGGACAAGCCGGTCGAGCAGCCCGAGACCGCGCCGGAACCCGTCGCAGCCGAGCCGCCGCCCGCCCCCGAGCCTGAGCCGGCACCCGAACCGGTTGCCGAAGCCGCCCCCGAAACCGCGACGGACGCCGCAGAGCCGGCAACCGAATCGCCCACCACCGCGGAAGCCGCGCAAGCCGCCGAAGCCACACCGGTCGCCGGCAGCGGAGGCCAAGCCTGGCCGCGCGCCGGCCGCATCGCGTACATGGCGCTGATGGGCGAGAAGCAGCTCCCCATGGGCAAGGCGACGCACCAGTGGGAAGTCGCCGACGACGGCAACTACCGCATCTCCGAGCTCGTGGAGCCGACCGCCGTGGCGGCGATCCCGTGGTTCCGTCCGGGGCGCAAGCTGCGCGAAAGCACCGGCCGGATCACCGAGACCGGCCTGCGCCCCGAGCGTTTCACCGAACGCGAGGACGGACGCCCCGGCGAAGTCCTCGCCGAGCTCGACCGCACTGCAGGCGAATTCCGCAGCGCCGGCACCACGGACTCCCTGCCCGACAATGCGCAGGACATGCTGTCGCTGCTCTACCAGCTCGGCTACCCCGGCGCCACGGCCAGCGGCACGCTGCCCGTCACCGCGGGCGGCGCGCTGCGCAGCTTCCAGCTCGAAACGATCGGCGAAGAGACCGTGCACCTGCCCTTCGGCCAGGCCTGGCGTGCCCGCCACATCCGCGCCCGCTACGGTAGCGCGCGCGAGATGACCGACGTCTGGCTCGCCACCGACCACTTCGGCCTGCCCGTGCTGATCCGCACGATCGACGCCAAAGGCGTCGTCTACTACCTCGTCGCCACCGAGGTGATGGTCAGTCGCGAATCGATGCCCTCAGCAGCACGCTGATCCCGGAGCACATGGCATCCGGGTTGCCAGAACGCTTGCCGGACGGACACAATAGCCGCTCTTCCGACACCACCGGCACTGCGAACCGGCTCCCGTCCCGATGTTTTCCAAGACCATGGGCGCGCTACTCGCCGCGCTCACGCTGCTCGCGAGCCTCGTTTCCGCCCCCGCCGCCGGACAACCCCCGGTCCTGATCGGCCTCGACGCCGAGTTCGGCCACAAGACCAGCACGTCGGCACAGGCCATCCAGCAGGGCATCGAGATCGCGATCGATGAAATCAACGCTGCGGGCGGCGTGCTGGGCGGTCGCAAGCTCGCGCTGGTGACGCGCGACAACCGCGCGCTACCGGCCGTCGCCGTCGACAACCTGCGCGAACTCGCCGCCATGCCCGATCTCGTGGGCGTGTTCGGCGGCAAGTTCAGTCCCGTGTTCCTCGAATGGCTGCCCGTCGCTCACCAGCTCGGCGTATTGATGCTCGACCCGTGGGGCTCCGCCGATCCGATCACCGAAAACGCCTATCGCCCCAGTTACAGCTTCCGTCTATCACTGAAGGATGCGTGGGCCGCGCCCGCGATGCTCAAGTTCGCACGCAAGGAGCGCGGGGCAAGCCGCGTCGGCATCCTCCTGCCCAACACCGGCTGGGGGCGCAGCAACCGCAACGCGCTCGTCACCGCGGCCACGGCGGCCGGCGTCAGCATCGTCGGCGAACACTGGTACAACTGGGGCGACCCGTCGCTGATGGAACAATATCGCAGCCTGCGCGCAGCCGGCGCCCAGGCGATCATCTTCGTCGCCAACGAAGCCGAAGGCGCGTTGCTCGTGCGCGAGGTGGCCGCACTGCCGCCGTCCGAACGGCTGCCGATCGTCAGCCACTGGGGGGTCACCGGCGGAGCATTCGCCGAATTGACCGGCCCGGCACTCGACCAGGTCGATTTCGCGGTGATCCAGACCTTCAGCTTCATCGGCCTGGACACGCCCGCCGCGAAGCGCGTGCTCGCGGCGCTGAAGACCCGCTACGGAATTGGCGGCGCGGAACAGGTCCGTGCGCCGGCCGGTGTCGCCCATGCCTACGACCTGACACACCTGCTGGCGCAGGCGATCGCGCGCGCCGGCTCGGCCGACCGCGCAAAAGTGCGCGATGCGATGGAAAAACTGCCCCCCTATCCGGGTCTGGTACGCCACTACGAGCGCCCGTTCACACCCGATCGCCATGACGCGCTCGGTCCCGAGCAGGTGTTCATGGCGCGCTACACGGCGCAGGACGTGCTTGTTCCGCTCGCGAGGCCGGCAAGGCGCTGAGCCTTGCCACAGGGCAGGGACGGGGGCTACGCGGCCGATGAGTCTCCGGTGCTCCCGCACTCGTCCGCCCCCGGAGCCAGCCGACCGGCACTGACGTCGCGGAACGCGGTCACGACGCGCTCGAGGCGGCCGTCGGAGCCCGGAATGGGGATCGCATCCATGCGCAGCAGGTGCACTTCGCCACCGACCAGGCGCGCGACGACGCGCCCCGTCACGGGGCTGCCGGCGCACAAGACCTGCACCGCGGGGAGCTCCGACAACGCCAGGTGGCTACCATCGGTGCCCAGCAGGGACCACGTGTTGTCGAGCCCCAGTCCGGACAAGCCCCCGAAGCCGAGCCAGGTGCGCGCAGCGTCGTTCGCGTACTCCGCGATACCGTCCGACGAATGCGACAGGATCCCGATGTCGAGCCCGGAGAGAAGCTCTCCGTAGCGCACCAGCGTATCGATACCGGAAGGGAGGTCGGACGGGAGCATATGGTGTGTATTCCTTTGCTTCGCTGCGGCCGAACGCAAGAGTCGCCCGTTGCGTGCCTTAGTGTCGCACCGTCGCGGGCCCGTATGCCGTAGGCAACAAAACTTTACATCGGAGTATGCCATCCCCGAAACACGGATATTTCACACCGGCAACACCCTTTCCCCACTGGCATGCCCGACCGTGATCGCGCTCAAGCGCCTGGAAGGAGTCGCCCGATCAGCGCCCGCATCTTGACCCAGTGCGTCCCCTCCCAGAACACCCGCCGGCACACGTCGCAGGTGCTGAAGCGCGCGTGGCGCGCGCGCACGCCCTCCGGCAGCAGGTGTTCGATGCTGGCCTTGTCGATCGCATGCAGCGGCGCGTTGCACGCGAGGCACAGCGTGAAGGGGCGCGCGCTGCGGGCGAGATCCAGGCGCGCGAGGATCTCCGCGAACTGCAGCTCCGGCTTCAGCGCGTGCACGTAGCAGCCGTGCGTGATCGTGCGGCGCTTGAGCAGCGCGCGGTCGCGCGTGAGCACAATTCGCCCGTCGTGGGCGGCGATAGCCTCGATATCCTCGTCGGCGAAGTTGTTGTCGTAGAGCGTGTCGAAACCGGTCATGCGCAGCAGGCGCGCGAGGCCGCCGAGGTGGGCGTCGGCGACGAAGCGCGTCGTACGCAGCGGATGTTCGCGCACGCGCAGCAGCGGCGTGATGTCGAAGGCCTCGAAGCGCGGATACACCGACACGCGGTCGCCGTCCTGCATGAGTCGGTCGAAGCCCACCGACTCGCCATTCACCAGCACCAGCTCGACCTCGGTGTGCGGCACCCCGAGCGCCTCGATCATGTGCTTGACCGTCGCGGCGCGCGCGCACGGCACCGTGATGTCGCGATAGCGGCGCTCCGGCGCGAGGAAATCGTTGAGTTCCTCGTAGAAGCGGAAACGCGCCGACACCATCGCCGCACTCCGGATCAGGGCGCCGGCCGCGCCCGGAAGCCGAAGCGCGCCGGCACCGCCGCGCGCGCGACCGCCTGCAGCGGCAGATCCCGCCACCTCACTTGGCACCTCACCTGGCACGCCCCCCCCGAGCCGCCCGCCATCACGCCGAGCAGCGCCTCGTCGTCGGCCACGCTGCCATCGGCGCGACGGCACTGGGCGAGGAAAGCCGCGAGGTCGCGGTCGTCGAGCAGGCCGGCGCCGAGATCCGTGTCCAGCAGCACATTGCCCTCCTCGTCGAGGTACGCCGCCGCAACGGCCGCGACCCCGGCCCCGGTGTGCGTCGTCAGGCTGCCGTCCGGATGCAGGCGCAACACCCAGGGGGCGTAGTCGAGCGCCACATACACCCGCTGCGGCCCGTTATGCACGAGCCAGTTGCCCGCTTCGTCGCGGCCGTAGGCGGCGTTCAGGAAGCCCGCCAGCCCCGCGTGCGCGACCGCCTCGCCCTGCAGGCGCCACGTGCCGCGACGGTCGAGCGACAGCCAATCGTAGCAGGCGGGGACGTCGGGCCAGCGGGCGAGCGCGGCGGGATCGGGGCTGTTGGTCATTACGGCGGAACTCCGGCGAAAATCTCAGGATAGCGCGCCGCGGCCGCGGGCAGAACCCGGCCGCGCATGCGCGAAGCGCCGGAGTCTGGGACAATCCCGCGATTGCCCATGCGGAGTGCCCTGCGATGACCGAAGCGCTTGTCGTCCTCACGAACTGTCCCGACGCCGCCTGCGCCGACGCGCTCGCCGCGCTGCTGGTCGAACGCCGCCTGGCGGCCTGTGTGAACGTCCTGGCCCCCTGCCGCTCGGTGTACCGCTGGCAGGACAGGATCGAGAGCGCGACCGAAGTCCCGCTGCTGATCAAGACCACGCCCGTGCGCTACGCGGAACTCGAGGCAGCGATCCGCGAGAACCATCCCTACGAACTTCCCGAAATCATCGCGGTCCCTGTCATGCGCGGCCTGCCCGGCTACCTCGACTGGGTCGCCGCGGAAACCGCCCCGCAACCCGACAACGCAGACGCAGCCCCGGACGCTTCCTGAAGCGGCGTGCCCCGACGCATGTCTTGATCCATATCGAAGGCCAGCCGCCCCAGCCGTCCTACAATCGCGCCACCGCGCAATGCCGACCGACCCCATGCACCGCCTCCTGTCCCTGATCGCCCTCCTCGCCAGCCTGCTCGCGCTGTCCGTTCCCGCCAATGCCGCCACTACTGTCACCGGCACGCCGATGCGCCCCGAAGAGGCCTTCGTGCTCTCCGCGCAGGCGCTCGATCCGCAGACGGTCGAGGTCACCGTGAAGATCGCGGGGGACTATTACCTCTACGCCGACAAGTTCCGCTTCCGCGCCGATCCCGACACCGTCACCTTCGGCGCACCGCAGCGCCCGCCGGGCAAGGTCACGAAGGACGACTTCTTCGGCCAGGTCGAAACCTACCGCAAGGAAGTGAAGATCCTGCTGCCCGTCACTGCACCGGAGGGCACGACGAAATTCCGCCTGCTCGGCAGCGTGCAGGGCTGCTGGGACGGCGGCATCTGCTATCCGCCCAACGAACAGACCGCCGACATCGACCTGCTCGCCAAGCCGGTCAAGACCGGTGGCAGCTTCCTCGACGGCCTGCTCGGGCGCGACGACAAACCCGTGCAGACGGCCGCGGCGACCGCCGGCAGCGGCGTATCCGACGACGAGAGCGGACGCATCGCCGGCCTGCTGCGCGACGCCAGCGGCCCGCTGGTGCTGCTGAGCTTCTTCGGCTTCGGCCTGCTGCTCGCCTTCACCCCCTGCATGTTCCCGATGATCCCCATCCTGTCGGGCATCATCGTCGGCCACGGCCATCAGATCTCGCGCGGACGCGCCTTCGTGCTGTCGCTGGTGTACGTGCTGGGCATGGCCGTCACCTACGCCGCGGCCGGCGTCGCCGCGGGCCTCTCCGGCACGATGCTGGCCGCCGCACTGCAGAACGCCTGGGTGCTCGGCACCTTCGCGCTGGTGTTCGTACTGCTGTCGCTGTCGATGTTCGGCTTCTACGAGCTGCAGCTGCCGTCGGCGCTGCAGAGCCGCCTGTCCTCCACCGCCAGCCACCAGCAGGGCGGCAACCTCGGCGGGGTCGCGGTGATGGGCGTGCTGTCGGCGCTGATCGTCGGCCCCTGCGTCGCCGCCCCGCTCGCCGGCGCGCTGCTCTACATCGCCCAGACCGGCAACGCCGTGCTCGGCGGCGCGGCACTGTTCGCGATGGCGCTCGGCATGGGCGCCCCGCTGCTCATCATCGGCATCGCCGCCCGTTCGGTGCTGCCCAGGGCCGGCGCGTGGATGGAAGGCGTCAAGAAGGCCTTCGGCGTGATGCTGCTGGCCGTCGCCGTGTGGCTGCTCACCCCGGTCGTGCCGCCGCTGCTGCCCATGCTCGCGTGGGCCGCGCTGCTGGTGTTCTCCGGCATCTTCCTGCACGCGCTCGACCCGCTGCCGCCGCACGCCAAAGGCTGGCAGCGCTTCTGGAAGGGCGTCGGCGTCGTGCTGCTGATCGGCGGCTCGGCGATGCTCATCGGCGCCCTCGCCGGCTCGCGCGACCCGCTGCAGCCGCTCGCGGTGCTGCGCGCACAGGCCTCGACTGCGAACGCGGCCGAGCTGCCGCGCTTCGAGAAGGTCGCCTCGATCGCCGAGCTCGACGCCCGCCTTGCCTCGGCCGACCGTCCGGTGATGCTCGACTTCTACGCCGACTGGTGCGTCTCGTGCAAGGAGATGGAGCGCTTCACCTTCACCGACCCGAACGTCGCCGCACGCATGGGCCGCATGCTGCTGCTGAAGGCCGACGTAACCGCCAACAACGACGACGACAAGGCGCTGCTCAAGCGCTTCAACCTGTTCGGGCCGCCGGGCACGATCTTCTTCGACCCTGCCGGCAAGGAACGCGACGGCCTGCGCGTCGTCGGCTTCATGCAGGCGGAGCCCTTCGGCGAAGTGCTCGACCGCGCGCTGCGCTGAGGGCGCGAGCCCAAGAAAGAGAAGAGCGGCGAACCGATCGCTTTTGCTTGCCGATCGCTTTTGGTTGCAATTCGCCTACAATTGGCGCTCCACCACTCGCCCGCCCACAAGAAATGTTCTCCGGAATCGTGGCCGCCTGCGGCCGAATCGAACGCATCGACCCCCTGCAGGACGGCGTCCGCCTGACGGTCAACGTGGCCGACCTCGACCTCTCCGACGTGCAGCTCGGTGACAGCATCGCCAACAGCGGCGTCTGCCTCACCGTCATCGCACTGGACGCGCCGCGCGTGCAGTTCGACGTGTCGCGCGAGACCCTCAACTGCACGGCCGGCCTCGACGAGACGGGCAACGAGGTCAATCTCGAGAAGGCGCTGCGCCTCGCGGACCGCCTCGGCGGCCACCTCGTCACCGGCCACGTCGACGGCGTCGGCGAAGTCGTGCGCTTCGTCCCCGTAGGCGAAAGCCACGATCTCGTGATCCGCGCCCCGGCCGCACTCGCCGGCTACATCGCGCGCAAGGGCTCGATCACCGTGAACGGCGTGAGCCTCACCGTGAATCGCGTCGAAGGCACCGAGTTCTCCATCAACCTGATCCCGCACACCGTGGCGGTGACCAATCTCAAGCGCCTCGAGGCGGGCAGCCGCGTGAACCTCGAGATCGACCTGATCGCCCGCTACTGCGAACGCCTGCTCGCATGGCGCGAGGAATCCGCACAATGACCGCACTGTCCCCCATCACCGAAATCGTCGAGGAAATCCGCGCCGGCCGCATGGTCGTGCTGGTCGACGAGGAAGACCGCGAAAACGAGGGCGACCTCGTGCTCGCCGGCGAACACGTCACGCCCGAGGCGATCAACTTCATGGCCAAGTACGGCCGCGGCCTGATCTGCCTGACGCTCACCGAAGCGCGCTGCAAACAGCTGGGCCTGCAGCTGATGGTGCGCGACAACCGCTCGCCGCACGGCACCGCCTTCACGACCTCGATCGAGGCCGCCGAGGGCGTCACCACCGGCATCTCGGCGCACGACCGCTCGCGCACCGTGGAAGCCGCCGTCGCGCGCAACGCCAAGGCGACCGACATCGTCCAGCCCGGCCACATCTTCCCGCTGATGGCGCAGAACGGCGGCGTGCTGATCCGCGCCGGCCACACCGAAGCCGGCTGCGACCTCGCCGCCCTCGCCGGGCTCGAACCGGCCGCGGTGATCTGCGAGATCCTCAAGGACGACGGCACGATGGCGCGCCTGCCCGATCTCGTCGAGTTCGCCAAGGAGCACGGCCTCAAGATCGGCGCGATCCGCGACCTGATCCAGTACCGTTCGTCGAACGAGCACCTGATCGAGCGCGTCGCCGAAAAGGACGTCGACACCCCGCACGGCCGCTTCCGCCTCTACGCGTTCGAGGACAAGACCACCGGCGAGGTGCATTTCGCGATGTCCAAGGGCGACATCCGCCCAGAGCACGAGACCCTCGTGCGCGTGCATGAGCCGATCTCGGTCGTCGATTTCCTCGACGCCGAAAGCGCCCGCCACACCTTCCCGGTCAACCAGTCGCTCGCCCGCCTCGCGCAGGCCGAGCAAGGCGTGATCGTGCTGCTGTACCGCCCGCAATCGGGCAGCGAACTGCTCGCGAGCCTGACCGGCAACGGCTACCAGCCGCCGAAATGGGACGCGCGCCTGTTCGGCGTCGGCGCCCAGATCCTGCGCGATCTCAAGGTCGGCAAGATGCGGCTGCTCTCCAGCCCGCGCAAAATTCCGAGCATGGCCGGCTTCGGCCTCGAGATCACGGGCTTCGTCGATCCGGCCTGAGGTGGTACCCTCGACGCTTTACCGCGCCGGAAGTCCTGCGGATTTCCGGCTTTTCCGCTTTCGAAAGAACCGAACATGGCCCGTTACGACAACATTCCCGAATTCGAGCCCGATCTGAGCGGCCACGGCCTGCGCATCGGCATCGTCATGAGCCGCTTCAACCAGGACGTGTGCGAAGGCCTGCTGTCGGCCTGCACCGCCGAGCTGCAGCGCCTCGGCGTCGCACCCGACCTGATCCGCATCGCGACCGTCCCCGGCGCGCTGGAAATTCCGCTCACGCTGCAGGCCATGGCACGCAGCGGCCGCTACGACGCGCTGATCGCGCTCGGCGCGGTGATCCGCGGCGAGACCTACCACTTCGAGCTGGTGTCGAACGAGATGGGCGCAGGCATCAACCGCATCGGCCTCGACTCCGGCATGCCGATCGCCAACGGCGTGCTCACGACCGAGGACGACGACCAGGCCCTCGCGCGGATGCAGGAAAAGGGCAGCGACTGCGCCCGCACCGCGATCGAGATGGCGCGCCTGCTGCGGATGCTCAAATGAGCGGCAAAGCGGCACGTCGCCGCGCACGCGAATTCGCCCTCCAGGGCATCTACCAGTGGCTGCTGTCGGGCAACTCGGTCCCGTTGATCGAGGAGCACATCGCCCAGGTCACCGGCTTCGACAAGGCCGACCGCGAACTCTTCGTGAGCCTCTTGCGCGGCACGCTCGCGAACGTCGAGTCGCTGCAGGAGGAGTTCGTCCCCTTCATCCACCGTTCCGTCGAGGAGCTCTCGCCGGTCGAGCGCGCGATCCTGCTGCTCGCGACGCACGAGCTGAAGATCGGCCTCGACACGCCTTACCGCGTGATCATCAACGAGGCGATCGAGCTCGCGAAGAGCTACGGCGGCACCGAAGGCCACCGCTTCGTGAACGGCGTGCTCGACAAGCTCGCGGCCAAGCTGCGCGCGGTCGAGGTGAACGCCGCGAAGGACGCGAAGTCCTGAGCTAGTAGCAGTAGCTCCCTCCCCTTCAAGGGGAGGGCTGGGGTGGGGATGGGTGGATTCCGCAGCGCCTGCAAGAAACCCATCCCCATCCTGTCCTTCCCCTTGAAGGGGAAGGAACCTGCTAATCGCGCCTTCAGTCGTGTGCGTCAAGTTGTGCAATTTTGGCCCCGAACGCGCACCAATGAAAAAGGCCCAGGCGTGCATCGCTGCACGACCCGGGCCTTCCCGGTGATTGCGCCCCCGCTCGCGCGGGGGCTGGCATCACTCAGTCACGAAAAGCCGGACGCGGACGGCGGGCGCCCTCCGGACGGTCACCGCCGAAACGGGCACCGTCGCGCGAGCCCTCGCGGCGGGGAGCGCGGTCGTCGCGCGGAAAGGCAGCGCGATCGCCGAAGCTGCGCGGTTCGCTGCGGCCAAAGCCGGGACGCTCTTCGCGCGGGGCGCTAGCTGCGCTCGCCGCCACGGTTGCTGCCCGGACCTTCTGCCGACCAGCCCTTGCCGGCGCTCGGACGCGCGTCGCGCGAATCGCGGCTCCACGACGAACCGCTGGACGGACGACCGCTGCCGAAGCCCGGCTTGCCACCGCCACCGCCCGCCGGGCGACGCGGCGAAGTCGGACGCAGCGTCGGTTCGAGACCGGCGATGGTGTGCACGTCGAGGCGCGTGCCGGTGAAGCGTTCGATCGCGCGGATGATGCCCATCTCGCGGGGGCCCGACATCGTGATCGCGATGCCGTCGCGGCCGGCACGGCCGGTGCGGCCGATACGGTGCACGTAGTCCTCGACCTGACGCGGCGGGTCGAAGTTGATGACGTGGCTGATGCCGGCGACGTCGATGCCGCGCGCGGCGACGTCGGTCGCGACGAGCACGTCGATACGGCCCTGGCGCAGCTTGTCGAGCGTGCGGTTACGCGCGGTCTGGTGCATGTCACCGTGCAGCGCGGCCGCCGAGAAGCCCTTTTCCTGCAGCGACAGCGACACTTCTTCGGCGCTGCGCTTGGTCGCGGTGAACACGACGGCCTGCTGACGCCCCTCGCCGCCGAGCAGCGACTCGAGCAGACGGGTCTTGTGCACGAGGTTGTCGGCCATCATCAGGCGCTGCTCGATGTTGCCGCGGTTTTCGACCGTCGCGGCGATCTCGATGCGCTGCGGGTTGCGCTGCAGCTTGCTCGCGAGATTGCCGACCACGCCGTCGAGCGTCGCCGAGAACAGCAGGGTCTGGCGGCTCGCGGGGGTCGCGGCGACGATGGTTTCGATGTCTTCGACGAAGCCCATGTCGAGCATGCGGTCGGCTTCATCGAGAATCAGGACTTCGACGTCCGACAGCTTGATCTTGCGGCGGGTCAGGTGGTCGATCAGGCGGCCCGGCGTGGCGACGACGACGTCGACCGGACGCGACAGCTGCTTCACCTGGGCGAAGAAGGGCGCACCGCCGACGAGGCAGGCAGTGTTGAGCCAGCGCAGGTTGCGACCGTAGGTCTTGACGGCCTTCTCCACCTGCTGCGCCAGTTCACGCGTCGGGGTCAGCACCAGCACGCGCGGGCCGGCACCGGGTGCGGGCTTGCGATCGACGAGGCGGCTGAGGGTGGGCAGCGTGAAGGCGGCGGTCTTGCCGCTGCCGGTATGCGACGACACCATCAGGTCGGCGCCGGACAGCGCGGCGGGGATCGCCTGCATCTGTACGTCGGACGGAACGGTGTAGCCGGTGGTTTCGATGGCCTTCAGCAGCAGTTCGTTGAGGCCGAGTTCGTTGAACGTCATGGGTTCTTCCTGTATTTCCGCGGCGACGGGTGGTCGCAACGGGATCCGGCCCGGTTTACCGGGCCAATGAAAAGGCATCGCACCGTCCACGGGGGACGCGGTGGCGGCAAGCGCGCGATGGGCTTGGGCCGGTCGGATACCGTCGCACAAGGGCAAAAACTTGGACGACGGATGCGACCGCGCATCGGCACCAACCGGCATTCGCGATGCCTATCGATCAGGAGAACGAGAGGAGTTCGACGGGAGGGTCGGGGGCGATGGGGCTGTGGATACAGTCCCTCGGCTGGGTCCGCGGAATCCTGTTCCGCGAGTTAAGACCTGAAGATAAACCGACTGCTGCATTGCACAACGAGCGCAATGGTAGCCGATTTTGCAGTTCCGGGATAGCAGAAAATCAAAAGGCCCGACGCCTGCCGGCGTCGGGCCCTCTTCACTTCGGTGCGAGACGGCTGGATCAGCCGTTCACGGCGCCCTTCAGCGTCGCGCCGGCCGAGAACTTCGGCACGCGCGAAGCGGCGATCTTGATCGACGCGCCGGTCTGCGGGTTGCGGCCGGTACGCTCGGCGCGCTCGGACACCTCAAAGGAGCCGAAGCCCGTGAACGACACTTTCTCGCCCGCGGCCATGCGCTCGGCGATGATGTCCAGCACGGCGGACAGGGCACGGTCGGCCTGAGCGCGCGAAACATCCAGACGGTCAGCCAGGGCTTCGACGAATTCACCTTTGTTCATGCTTTACCTCGATTGGTGTGTGAGTTGTTCGGTGCTGCACATCTAACGGCCGGATTCTAGCATTGTCGCGGCTTGCGGGGCATTCATCGGCGTCAACGATACAAATTCCAAAGCATGTTTCGATGCCATGGACACATTTTCGGCTGCCTTGTGGCGAATTGGAAATCAGGGCAAACACCGAACGCGGCACAAGCCGTCCGGTGGGCGTTTCCGCGCGAGCGACGTTTTCGGCGCAAAACCCGCAAAAATTCCACGCTGCCCCGTCGAATTCAGGCGCTATCGGCCGTTTCAGGGCCATGCAGCGCGACGAGAATCTCCATGAAGCGCCGCGCGACGCGTCCGGGACGGGGCGTGCGCGCGATCGAGACCTGCCATTCGCACGAGTAGCGCAGGGTTTCCGACGGAATGCGCACGATTTCGCCACGCGCCTCGAAGGCCTGCGCATAGTGGTCCGGCAGGAAGCCGACGTAGCGCCCCGAGCGGATCAGCAGCACGCTCGCCTCCTGCTCGAAGGCGCGCGCGGCCGGCTGCAGGCCCAGGCGCCAGAAGCTTTCCATGTTCGGCGAGTGATAGCCGAGGCCGACGAAGGCCGCGCGGCGCAGTTCGTCGTCCGACGGCATGCGCCCTCCGGCGAGCAGCGGATGGCGCGGCGAGGCGTAGAGCGGCAGGAATTCGTCGAACAGATGCACCGAGGTGAAGCTGTCGCTCGCGCGGTGGAAGGGATGGACGGCGACGTGGAAGCGCCCTTCGAGGAGGCCCTTCTCGATCTCGCTACTGCCGGCGACGAACACGTCGAGCGTCACCGCGGGGGCCTCGGCGCCGAAGGCCGCGATCGCGTCGGCGAGGCGGCAGCCGGGGTTGGATACGATCTTGTCGAACATCACGAGCTTGAGTTCGCCGCGCATGCCTGCGTGCAGCTCGGCCACTTCGCCACGGAACTGCTCGATCTGCGCGAGCAGGCGTCGTGCCGCGTCGAGCACGACCTGGCCTTCCTCGGTCAGCGCGAAACCGGCACGACCGCGCTCGCACAGGCGCACGCCGAGGCGCACTTCGAGATCCTTGAGGTGGCGGCTGATCACCGAGCGGCTGATGTTGAGGCGCAGCTCGGCCGCCGCGAGGCCGCCGGATTCGGCGATGGCGATGAACACGCGCAGCAGGCGCAGGTCGGCTTCGGCGAGGCTGGCAAGGAGGGCACGGGCTTTCATGCAGACATTGTTTCACTGATCCGAAACCTTGCGTACGAATCTTGTCGTTTCATGCACGCAAGAGTCTCCGTAGGATGGTCGCGACCCCACAAGGAGCTCCGCATGTCCCACGATCAGGCCTTCTGGCTGCCCTTCACCGCGAACCGCGCGTTCTGGAATTCGCCCCGCGTGATTACCGGCGCGCGCGGCCACTACTACACGACGGACGACGGGCGGCAATTGCTCGACGGCTTCTCGGGGTTGTGGACCTCCGGCCTCGGCCACTGCCATCCGAAGATCGTCGCGGCGGTGCAGGAGCAGGTCGCCACCCTCGATTACGCGATGGGTTTCCAGGTCACCAACGACAAGGCGATCGCGCTCGCGCGCGAGGTCGCCGCGCTGGCGCCCGAAGGCATGGGCAAGGTGTTCTTCACGAACTCCGGTTCGGAATCGGCTGACACGGCGTTGAAAATCGCGCTCGCCTATCACCGCGCCCGCGGCGAAGGCCAGCGCACGCGGCTGATCGGGCGCGAGCGCGGCTACCACGGCGTGAACTTCGGCGGTCTGTCGGTGGGCGGCATTCCCGGCAACCGCAAGGTGTTCAGCGCGGCGCTGCTGCCGGGCGTCGATCACATCCGCCATACATATAGCGCCGCCGACATGGCGTTCTCGAAAGGCCAGCCCGCTTGGGGCGCGCAGCTCGCGGACGACCTCGAGCGCCTGTGCGCGCTGCACGACGCCTCCAACATCGCCGCGGTGATCGTCGAGCCGGTCGCGGGCTCGACCGGCATCCTCGTGCCGCCGATCGGCTACCTGCAGCGCCTGCGCGAGATCTGCGACAAGTACGGCATCCTGCTGATCTTCGACGAGGTAATCACCGCCTTCGGGCGTGTCGGCGCGCCCTTCGCCGCGGCGCGCTTCGGCGTCACGCCGGACATCATCACGACCGCGAAGGGGCTCACCAACGGCGTCGTGCCGATGGGCGCGGTGATCGTGCGCGACGGCGTCTATGACGCGTTGATGCAGGGGCCCGAGCACGTCGTCGAGCTCTTCCACGGCTACACCTACTCCGGCCACCCGCTCGCGGCGGCCGCGGGACTAGCGACGCTCGCCGCCTACCGCGAGGAGGACAGTTTCGCGCGCGCCCGCACCGTGGAACCGATCTTCGAGGAAATGATCCATTCGCTGCGTGACGAGGCGAAGGTCGTCGACATCCGCAACGTCGGCCTGATGGGCGGCATCGAACTCGCGCCGCGCCCGGGAGCGGTCGGTGCGCGCGGCTTCGAGGTGTTCCTGAAGTGCTTCGAGGCCGGCGTGGTGATCCGCAACGGCGGCGACGTGCTGCAGTTCTCGCCCTTCCTCGATTCGACGCCCGACGAGCTGGGCCGTATTTTCGACACCGTGCGGCAGGCGCTGCGCAACATCGCCTGACACCCTGACAAGACATCAATGAGAGAGACAGCCCGCAAAATGGAAACCTTGGGACACTACATCGCCGGCGCGCGCGTCACTGACGACAATCGCACTCAGCCCGTCTTCAACCCGGCCCTCGGCCACGCCGTGCGGCAGGTGGCGATGGCCTCCAAGGCGACCGTCGAGCAGGCGATCGCCGCCGCGGCCGCGGCCTTCCCGGCGTGGCGCAAGACGCCGCCGCTCAAGCGCGCGCGCGTGCTGTTCAAGTTCAAGGAGCTGCTCGAGCGCAATGCCGACCGCGTCGTCGCGGCGATCGTCGAGGAGCACGGCAAGGTATGGGAGGACGCGCACGGTGAGCTCGCGCGCGGCATCGAGGTCGTCGAATACGCGTGCGGGGCGCCCGAGTTCCTGAAGGGCGAGCACAGCCGCGACGTCGGGCCGGACATCGATTCGTGGTCGGAATTCCCGCCGCTGGGCGTCGTCGCGGGCATCACGCCGTTCAACTTCCCGGCGATGGTGCCGATGTGGATGTTCCCGATGGCGATCGCCTGCGGCAACACCTTCGTGCTGAAACCCTCGGAGAAGGATCCGGCGACGTCGCTGATCCTCGCGGAACTGCTGACCGAGGCGGGCCTGCCGGCGGGCGTGTTCAACGTGGTCAATGGCGACAAGGAGGCGGTCGACACGCTCCTGACCGACCCGCGCGTGCAGGCGGTGAGCTTCGTCGGCTCGACGCCCATCGCCGAATACATCTACTCGACCGGCACCGCGCACGGCAAGCGCGTGCAGGCGTTGGGTGGGGCGAAGAACCACGCGGTGGTGATGCCCGACGCGGACCTCGACAACGCGGTCAACGCGATCATGGGCGCGGCCTACGGCTCCTGCGGCGAGCGCTGCATGGCGATCTCGGTGATCGTCGCGGTCGGCGACGCGGTGGGCGACGAACTGGTCACGCGCCTCAAGCCCAAGGTCGAGGAGCTCAGGATCGGCAACGGCAAGGAACGCGGGCTGGACATGGGTCCGCTGGTGACCGGGCCGCACCGTGACAAGGTGAGGAGCTACATCGACCTCGGCGCCGAGGAAGGGGCGCAGCTCGTCGTCGATGGACGCACGCTGAAGGTGCCCGGTCACGAGAAGGGCTTCTTCCTCGGCGGCACGCTGTTCGACCACGTGCAGCCGTCGATGCGCGTGTATCGCGAGGAGATCTTCGGCCCCGTGCTCGCAGTCGTGCGCGTGCGCAGCCTCGACGAGGCGATCCGCCTCATCGACGCGCACGAGTTCGGCAACGGCACCTGCGTGTTCACGCGCGACGGCGCGGTCGCGCGGCATTTTACCGACACCGTGCAGGTCGGCATGGTGGGCGTGAACGTGCCGCTGCCGGTACCGGTGGCGTGCCAGAGCTTCGGCGGCTGGAAGCGCTCGCTGTTCGGCGACCTGTACGCCTACGGGCCGGACGCGGTGCGCTTCTACACGCGGCGCAAGACGATGACGCAGCGCTGGGCGGTGGCCGGCATCGAGAAGGCGCAGTTCGCGTTCCCGAGCAACGGCTGACGCGCCGCAAAAAATACGGGCGGCGCCGGAATCCTTTCCGGCACCGCCCGTATTCCTTGAGGCCGTGTTGCGCGTCAGCGGCGCTTGTAGCCGGTGACCATCGCGCGCACGAGGTTCTCGCGGTGGCGCACGCTTTCGAAGATCGCCGCCGCGACGTGCACGGCGACCGCCAGCAGGGTGATATTGACGGCGCCCTCGTGAAGTTCCTCGAGGACCTCGCTGCCCCAGCCCCAGTCGGTGGTCATGAGCCAGCCGGTGGCGCCGATCAGGGCGACCATCGCCATCAGCAACAGGATCATCACCGCCGCGGCCGGGTTGTGGCCGAGGTGGCGCGGCTCGCGGCCGCGCAGCAGCTTGCCGACATAGTCGCGCAGCACCGCGGCGCGCGGCACGAAGTCCGCGAAGCGCGCGTGCGGGCTGCCGACGAAGCCCCACGCGATGCGGAAGGCGAGCAGGCCGAGGGCGACGTAGCCGGCCCAGTGGTGTGGCGCCTCGGCATCCTCCGACGTGAACCAGGCGGTGGCGAACATCGCCACCAGTCCCCAGTGGAACACGCGCACGGGAAGGTCCCAGACGCGGATACGTTCGCTGCTCATGGCCGACTCCCGCGCTGCGCGCGTCAGCCCTGCTTGGCCTTCACGACGTTGCCGTCGACCGGATTGAAGTACACCTCGGCCTTCTTCCCTTCCTTGTCCTTGCCGTAGATCTCGTAGCAATTGCCGGACGTGACCTTGAACTTGTCGATCGTATAGCCGTCGGTGGCGATCTTCTGCTTCATCGCGTCTTCGGTGAGCCAGGACGACTTCGGCGCCTCGGTGCATTGCGGGCCGGCGAACGCGGCGGTCCCGATGCTGAGGGTCATGGCAGCGGTGACGAGGTGACGAATTTTCATGCTTGAACTCCTGAAAAATTTGAACGGCATGTCGATATGACACGGCAGCCATTTTCGGGGTCGGCATGTGAACGTTCCGTGAACACGGGTTCAAGATTCCGTACGGCAAGTGTTACAGCTCGCTTCACAGTGCGATGTTGCGCGCAGGGAGACGGTTCCGTATTGCAGTCAATGCCGGGAGGAAGCTAGGCTTGGCTCATCACCGCCCCGCCGGAATGACAGGAGACCGACCATGACCGCCACCCTCCGTGCGCTGCAGGCCGACATCACGACCTTGCCCGTCGATGCCATCGTCAACGCCGCGAATTCCTCGCTACTGGGTGGAGGCGGCGTGGACGGGGCGATCCACCGCGCGGCGGGGCCGGAACTGCTCAACGAATGCCGCGCGCTGGGCGGCTGCCCGACCGGCGAGGCGAAGCTGACGCAGGGCTACCGCTTGCCGGCGCGCTTCGTGATCCACACCGTGGGCCCGGTGTGGCACGGCGGCACGCGCGGCGAGCCGGCGCTGCTGGCGTCGTGCTACCTGCGCGCGCTCGAAGTGGCGGCAGAAAACGGCGCGGCGACGGTGGCGTTTCCGGGAATCAGCACCGGCGTCTATGGCTACCCGAAGGACGAGGCGGCGCGCATCGCGGTGGCGACCGTGCGCGAGGGCGTCGCAGCCTTGCCGACGATCGCCGAGGTGATCTTCTGTTGCTTCTCGGCGGGCGACCTCGCGCAGTACGAGGCGCTGCTCGGCGCAGCGCCCGCCTGAGGGGCGACCCGCCTACAGGATCTTCGGCTCGGCGTGGCGGCCGCGGCGCCCTGCCTTGCTGCTGCGTCGCTCTACCGCGTCCTTGAGCAGGCTGACGAAGGCGATCACGAAGGGCAGCGCGAGCAGGAAGGCGAAGCTCGCGGGCAGGGTCTCGAACCACTGCAGGATTTCGTCGAACGTGCTCATGGCGGTCTTCCTTACAGGACCTGGAAGGCGACGATCGCGACCAGGGTCGGCGGCAGCGCGGACAGCAGCAGGCCGATCGGGTGGATCGCTTCGTCGGGGAAATGCCCGCGCAGGATCGCGAAGCCCGCCGGGTTGGGCGCGTTGGCGATGATGGTGAGGCCGCCGCCGGTCACCGCGCCGGCCACCAGCGCGTACTTGAATTCCGGCGACAGGCCCTCCACCAGCGAGCCGAGGTAGGTGAGCGCGGCGTTGTCGGTGAATGCCGTCAGTGCGGTCGCACCGAAATACACGGTCGTCGCGTCCATGCCCGTGAGCACGGGCTGCAGCCACCACTGCTGCTGCCCGCCAAGCACGACCAGCCCGGCGAGGAAGAAGGCGACGAGCAGACCTTCGCGCAGGATCAGGCGGTCCTGGTGGCGCTTGTAGGCGGTCGCGAAGCCGAGGAAGAACAGCAGCAGGCCCATGAACACTGCTGGGTGGTGGGCGAAGGCGACGACGCCGGCGAGGAACAGCAGGTGGATCACGACCATGAGCACCGGCATGCGCTCGCCGCTCTTCGCGGCGCCGGTGTCGAGCGCGGCGATCTCCTGACGGAACACCGCCGTAATCACGAGGGCGTTGAACAAGACCGCGATCAGCGCCTTCCAGCCGAAGGTCGCGATCATGAACCAGATGTCCCAGCCCCAGGTGCCGGCGACCATTAGCACCGGCGGCGCGGCGAAGGGCGTGAGGGTTCCACCGATCGAGATGTTGACGAAGAGCGTGCCGATCGTCGCGTACTTGAGGCGGTTGGAGATGCCGTGGGCGAAGAACTTGTCGCGCAGGATCAGCGCCGCGAGCGTCATCGCCGCCGGCTCGGTGATGAAGGAGCCGAGCAGCGGCACCATCGCCATCGTGATGAAGTAGAACGCGACGTTCGGGTGCAGCGGCAGGAAGTTCGCCGCCGTGCGCACGAGCGCGAGTGAGAAGCGCAGGATCGGACGGCTGCCGGCGATCACCATGATCGCGAACACGAACATCGGCTCGGTGAAGTTGCGGCTGTCGAGGTAGGCGATCGCGTCGGTCCGCCCGGCGAGCACGCCCATCGCGACGATCAGCACCATCGCCCAGAAGCCGAACACGACTTCGACTTCGCCGAGCAGGTGGAATACGCCCGCATGCGCCGGGTGGCGGTGCGCCAGCTGCTCGAAGAATTTGGTCGAGAAGGTATGGATGATGGCCACTGCGAACAGGCCAGCTGCCAGCAGCTGTACGGGTGTCGCCTCGCTCATGGGTCGTGCGCTCCCTGGAGGAAGGTCGCGCAGGAAAAGCCCTGCACAACGGGAGCTTACCGACAGGGCGCGCAGCGGAAAATTGGACAGCGCGCGTACGCGGATCGGCGTATCCGTGCGCCTGCGGCGTGCGTCAGGAGGCCTCGCGGCAGGCGGCGATCAGGGCGGCGAGCGACTCGGCTTCCATCTTCTGCATCACGCGGCCGCGATGCACCTGCGCAGTGCGATGGCTGATGCCCAGGCGCGCAGCGATCTCGTGGTTCGACAGGCCCTGCACCATCAGGTCGCACACTTCGCGCTCGCGCTCGGTGAGCGCGGCGAGACGCCCGCTGACCGTGTGTTCGCGCCGCACGGCGGCGAGGCGTTCGCGTTCGCGCGCGAAGGCCTGCTCGATCGCGGCGAAGAGGTCGGCATCGTCGAAGGGCTTTTCGAGGAAGTCGATCGCGGCCTGGCGGAAGGCCTGGCGCGCGACGGCCGCGTCACCGTGCGCGCTCATCACGACGAAGGGCAGCGGCATGCAGCGCTCGGCGGCGACGCGCTGCAGGTCGAGGCCGGACAGGCCGGGCATGCGGATGTCGGTGAGCACGCAGCCGGCCCACGCGTCGCCGCCCTCGCCCGCGGCGTGCAGGAAGGCGTCGGCGCTGTCGAACACGCGCGTCGCGTAGCCGCGGATGCCCAGCAGCAGCGACAAGGAATCGCGCACCGAGGCGTCATCGTCGATCAGAAACACGCACAGGCGTTGGTCGTTGTCCATGCTCAGCCCTTCAGTCGTGGCAGCGTGAAATGGACGCGGCCGCCCGGCCCCGGCTCCGCGACCAGTCGTCCGCCGTGCGACTCGACGATCGCGCGGCTCATCGGCAGGCCCACGCCCATGCCATTGATCTTATCGGACGCGAAGGGCTCGAACACGCTCAGTACCCGGTCTGCCGGAACGCCGGGCCCGGTATCCTCGACGTCCACGCGCAGTTCATCGTCGTCCGCACGCAGCCGCAGGCTGATCGTGCCGTCCGGCAGGCCCGCCAGCGCGTCGACGGCATTCTGCAGCAGGTTGCGCAGCACGAGTTCGATCTGCACGCGATCGGCCAGCACCACTGCGGGCAGCGCGGGCCGATCGAGGCGGAAGTGGATGCGGCCCGCATGGCCGCGGAAGGCATCGACCATCGCGACGGCGACGGCGCCGACATCGACCGGCTCGCGCCCTTCGACGCCGCCCTTGAAGAGGTCGCGCAGGCGGCGGATCACGTCGCCCGCACGGCGCGCCTCGGCGGAGATGCGATCGAGGGTGTCGGGCAGGTTCGCGTGCGCGGCCGGCGAGTCGGACTCCAGGATCAGCCGGCAGGCGCGCGCATAGTTGTTCAGCGCCGTCAGCGGCTGGTTGAGCTCGTGCGTGATCGCCGCGGCCATCTCGCCGGCGGCGGCGAGCTTGAGGGTGCGGCGCAGGTCGTCGGAGATACGCTGGCGCTCGTCGACCGTGACGGCCACGAAGTAACCCGTCATCGCGAGCGCAAGCAGCAGCGCCTGCAGTTCGAACACGCCCAGCGAGCTGATGCCCGACGCCTCCATGACGATGATCACGCCGACCTGCAGCAGGATCATCGCCGGAGCCGTGCCGGCCATGCCGTGGCGCGCGGCGATCCACACCAGCGGCAGGAAGAGGACGTAGAAATAATTGAAGCGCTGGGCGTCCGGCAACGCGAACACGATCCACAGGCTCGCGAGAATCGCGCCCAGTTGCAGCACCACCTCGCGGTTGCGCAGCAGCAGCGCGACCTGCGCGCGGCGCGACGCGTCGAGCATCATCAGGATCAGCGGCAGGGACACGACGATGCCCACCGTGTCGCCGATCCAGAAGCGCAGCCACGCCTCGGCCATGCCACGGGAAGTGCCGCCCAGCAGCGCGACCGCGGCGACGTAGGCCGCGCCGATCAGCAGGCTGCCACCGGCGACGACGGCAAACAGGCGCAACACGTCGCTGCGCTGGCGCAGCGCCACCGCGACGTGGAACCGCCCCTGAAGCGTCGCCGCGATCGCCGCGTAGCCGAGCGAGAGCACCAGCGCGATCAGGAAGGCCGCGACGGGCGAGGCGACATCGCGGATCGTCATCTCCGCGACCACGACCGACACGAGCACGGCCCACAGCCAGCGCCACCCGAGCACCATCAGGAAGGCGATCGCGAGGCTGGGCTGCGGGTTCCACGGCGTGACCTTGAAGTCCGCCATCGGGTACAGGTAGCTCGCGCGGTCGAGCAGCAGGTAGGCGATGCCGAAAGCCAGCGCCAGCAGCCACGGATGCCGCAACGCGCCGACGGACGGCGCGGGCACGGAAGCCCGGCCGAAAAGGGAAGGGAGCATCTCAGCCGCGCCCGATCAGTTCGGCCAGCGCCCGCACCGTCGGGCCAGGCGCGCCGCGGCGGTGGATCAGCACGGTGCGCGCGAGTGCGAACTCGGGCGGCAACACATGGATCGACACGCTGTCCTCGACCGGCAGCATCGCGAGCAGGCTGCGCGGCACCAGCGCAACGCCCATGCCGGACGCGACGCAGCCGATCATCGCGTGATAGGACGCGAGCTCGACGACGCGTTCGGGCACGACCTCGCCCGACGCGAGCCAGGCCTGCAGGCGCTGGCGATAGGCGCAGCCGGGCTCGAACGTGAGCAGCGTGCGTGCGCGCAGGTCGCGCGGCGAGGCGATCGCCGGGTGGCCCGCGGGCGCGACGAGCACGAGCTCCTCGTCAAAGGCCGGCACGCTGGCGACGCGCACGTCCTCGACCGGCCCGCTGACGAGCGCGCATTCGAGTTGGCCGTCGATGACCTCGGCGATCAGCGGACCGGTCGGGCCGGTGCGCAGCTCCAGCTGCACCTCCGGGTACTGCGCGTGGAAGCGCGCGAGCAGCGCCGGCAGGCGTGCCGCCGCGGTGCTCTCCATCGAGCCGAAGCGCAGCCGGCCGCGCGGCGTGCCGTCACTGACCGCGGCGCGCGCCTCGTCGGCGAGCGCGAGCAGGCGGTCGGCGTAGTCGAGCAGCACGCGCCCGGAGGGCGACACGATCAGGCGCCGCCCCTCGCGGATGAAGAGCTCGACGCCCAGCTTGCCCTCGAGCTGACGAATGCGCGTGGTGACGTTGGACTGCACGCGATGCAGCTTCTCGGCCGCGCGCGTGATGCCGCCCTCGCGCACCACGGCGCGGAAGATGGTCAGGTCGTCGAGGTCCATGATTCTCTCTCAGGAATGCTTCGAATCAGAATTATTCATTTTACGCGAACATTGTCCAGCCTTATCGTGGCAGCCGTACCAACAGCATTCGGGAGCAACCCATGAGTACCGGACGGGACCAGACCATCGGCTACCTCGCCGCCGCCGGCACCGTAGCGATCTGGACGGGCTTCATCCTCGTCTCGCGCCTCGGCGGCAAGAGCGCGCTGACCGGCCACGACATCCTCGCGCTGCGCCTGGGCGTCGCCGCCCTGCTGCTGCTGCCTTTCGCGGGCAGCCTGCCGCGCGGGTCGTGGCGCGATGCGCGCCTGTGGACGCTGGGCATGATCGGCGGCCTGCTGTACGGCGTGCTCGTGTATGCGGGCTTCAAGCTGGTGCCGGCCGCGCACGGCGGCATCCTGCTGCCGGGGATGCAGCCCTTCCTCGTCGCCGCCGTCGCGTGGCTGCTGACGCGCCAGCGCATGCCGCGCGAACGCGCCTTCGGGCTCGCCTTCATCGCGCTGGGGGTGGGTTTCGCCGCCCAGTCCTACCTGGCCGGCAGCGCCTGGTCGACGGCGATGCTGGTGGGCGACGCGCTGATTCTGTCGTCCGCGCTCGCATGGGCCTTCTACAGCGTGCTCGCGAAGCGCTGGGGCTTCCATCCGTGGTTGCTGACGCGGTTCGTGGCCTTCAGCTCGGCGCTGATCTACCTGCCGGTGTACCTGCTGTGGCTGCCCAAGCAGCTCGACGCGGTGCCGATGTCCACGCTCGTGCTGCAGGGCCTGTACCAGGGCGTCGGGGCGACCATCGTCGCGATGCTGCTGTTCCTGAAGGCGGTCGAGAAGCTCGGCGCCGAACGCGTCGGCGCGCTGATCGCGCTGGTGCCGGTGCTCGCCGGTGTCGCCGCGGCACCGCTGCTCGGCGAGGAGCTGACCGGCTGGTTGCTGGCGGGGCTGGTGTGCGTGTCGTTCGGAGCCTTCGTCGCGGCGCGGCCCATTGCGCGCCTGGTTCCGGGCGCCTGCCCGGCAACGCATTAGCGTCGTGTTGCACCTGAATTGACACGGCAAAGCTCCCTCCCCTTCAAGGGGAGGGCTGGGGTGGGGATGGGTGGACTCCGAAGCGCCTGAAAGAAACCCATCCCCATCCTGTCCTTCCCCTTGAAGGGGAAGGAACCTACTAATTGGCACCCGCGACGAACGCGCGCGCCGACGCGCGCCCTAATCTCAGGTCGACAACATGGCCTGGTGCTTCCCACCCAGCCCCAGATACGCCTCGATCACCCGCGGATCATCGGCGAGCTGCTTGGCCGGGCCTTCCATCGAGATCTCGCCGGTCTCCAGCACATACGCGTAGTCCGCGACCTGCAGCGCCGCGCGCGCGTTCTGCTCCACCAGCAGGATCGACACCCCGCGCCGGCGCAGCTCGCCGATGATGCGGAATATCTCGCGCACGATCAGCGGGGCGAGGCCCAGGCTCGGTTCATCGAGCATCAGCAGCTTCGGCTTGGCCATCAGCGCGCGGCCCACCGCGAGCATCTGGCGCTCGCCACCGGAGAGCGTGCCGGCGAGCTGCGCCTTGCGCTCCTTGAGGCGCGGGAAGAGGTGATACACCTCTTCCATCGTCTCGGCGTGATCGCGCTTGCCCATGCGGTAGCGCTGGAAGGCGCCCAGCAGCAGGTTGTCCTCGACGCTCATCTCGGCGAAGAGCTCGCGTTTTTCCGGGACGAGGTTCATGCCGCGCGCGACCATGCGCTCCACCCGCGGCACGTACTCGGCCTCGCCGTCGAAGGTGACCTGCCCGCGCGACTCCAACAGGCCCATGATCGCCGACAGCATGGTCGTCTTGCCCGCGCCGTTGGGGCCGATCACGGTGACGATCTGCCCTTCGCCGACGCGCAGGTTGGCGTTCGACAAGGCCTCCACCTTGCCGTAGGCGACACACAGGTCGCGCACCTCGAGCACCGTGCGCGGGGTGCCGGGCGCGCTTTTGCCAGCCTCGTCGACCGTCTGCCCGATCACGTTGATCTCCACGCTCATGCCGTTCATTCCACACCTCCGAGATAGGCTTCGAGCACCGCGGGGTTCTGCTGCACTTCCTCGGGCAGGCCCTCGGCGATCTTCTGGCCGAACTCCATCACGACGACGCGATCGACGAGGCCCATGACGAAGTCCATGTCGTGTTCGACCAGCAGGATGCCCATGCCTTCGCCCCGGAGCTTCCTGAGGAGCTCGGCGAGCGCCTGCTTCTCCTTGAAGCGCAGGCCCGCGGCCGGCTCGTCCAGGAGCAGCAGGCAGGGGTCGGCGGCCAGTGCGCGGGCGATCTCGAGGATGCGCTGCTGGCCCAGCGCGAGGCTGCCGGCGGCGTCGAACATGTGCTCGGCGAGGCCCACGCGCTCGATCTGGCGCGCGGCTTCGTTCAAGAGCCGCGCTTCCTCGGCGCGGTCGAGGCGCCATGCGGCGGGGAACACGCCCTTGTCGCCGCGCATGTGCGCGCCGATGGCGACGTTCTCGAGCACGCTCATGGTGGGCAGCAGCTTCACGTGCTGGAAGGTGCGGCTCATGCCCATGCGGGCGATCGCGCGCGAGCCGCGCCCGGCGACCGGTTTGCCGAGGAACAGCACGTCGCCCGAGGTCGGGGTGTCGACGCCCGAGATCTGGTTGAACATGGTGCTTTTGCCCGCGCCGTTGGGGCCGATCAGCGCGAGGATCTCGCCCGCCTTGACGGTGAGGCTCATGGCGTTGTTGGCGACGAGACCACCGAACTTGCGCGTGACCTCCTTCGCTTCGAGGATCACGTCCCCGCGCGCGGGCAGCGGCTTTCTCGGCAGCGGCTCGGCCGCGGCATCGAGCGTGCGTTGGGTCGCCTTCACCGGCACGAAGCGGGCGAACAAGGGCCACAGGCCTTCGCGCGCGCGCTGCAGGATGATGATCATCATCAGGCCGAAGAAGATCACCTCGAAGTTGCCGCTCTGGCCGAAGATGCGGGGCAGGATGTCCTGCAGCCACTGCTTGGCGATGGTGATGACGCCCGCGCCGAGGAGCGCGCCCCACACCTGGCCGGCGCCGCCGACCACCGCCATGAACAGGTACTCGATGCCGATGTGGAGTCCAAAGGGGGTGGGGTTCACGAAGCGCTGCATGTGCGCGTAGAGCCAGCCCGAGGCGCAGGCGTGGAGTGCGGCGATGACGAAGATCACCATGCGCGCGCGCGCGGTATCCACCCCCATCGCCTCGGCCATCACCATGCCGCCCTTCAAGGCGCGGATCGCGCGGCCTTCGCGCGAGTCGAGCAGGTTCTGGGTGGTGAACACCGCCAAGAGCAGGAAGGCCCAGATGAGGTAGAAGATCTGGCTGCCGTCGGTGAGCTCGAACCCGAAGATCGCGATCGGCGGGATGCCGGTAAGGCCCGTATGGCCGCCCAGCGTTTCGAGGGTGCCGAAGAGGAAGTACAGGCTGATGCCCCACGCGATGGTGCCCAGCGGCAGGTAGTGGCCCGACAGGCGCAGCGTGAGCGAGCCGAGGACGAACGCGACGGTGGCGGTGAACGCCAGGCCGACGAATAGGGCCAGCCACGGCGAGCCGCCCGCCCACGCGAGCCACGCGGGCAGTTCCGTGGCGGTGGTGAGCACCGCGGTGGTGTAGGCGCCGAGGCCCACGAAGGCGGCCTGGCCGAAGCTCGTGAGGCCGCCGACGCCGGTGAGCAGCACGAGGCCGAGGGCGACCAGCGCATACAGGCCGATGTAGTTGAGCAACGTGACGTAGAAGGGCGGCATCACGAGCGGCGCCACCAGCAGCAGCGCGAGGAAGCTGCCCAGGACGGACCGGGCGGACAGTGCGGGCTTCATTCCTCTTCCTCCACGTGGTGGCTGGTGAACGAACGCCACAAGAGCACCGGGATGATGAGCGTGAACACGATGACTTCCTTGTAGGCGCTGGCCCAGAAGGAGCTGAAGGCTTCGAGCAGGCCGACGAGCACGGCGCCGGCGGCGGCGATCGGGTAGCTGGCGAGTCCGCCGACGATGGCGGCCACGAAGCCCTTCAAGCCGATGAGGAAGCCGGTGTCGTAGTAGATGGTGGTGATCGGGGCGATCAGCACGCCCGAGAGCGCCCCGATGAGCGCCGCGAGCAGGAAGGTGAGGCGCCCGGCGAGCGCGGGCGAGATGCCCATCAGGCGCGCGCCGTTGCGGTTCATCGCGGTCGCGCGCAGCGCCTTGCCGTAGATCGTGCGGCCGAAGAACAGGTAGAGCGCGACGATGAGCACGACCGAGGCGGCGATGACCCAGATCGTCTGGCCGTTCACCAGCATCGGCCCAAGCTCGAAGCGCGCCTCCGAGAAGGCCGGGGTGCGGGAACCCTCGGCGCCGAAGAACAGCAGCCCGAGGCCGACCATGCCCACATGCACCGCGACCGAGACGATCAAGAGGATCAGGACCGGGGCGGCGGCGATCGGCTGGTAGATCAGGCGGTACATCAGCGGGCCCATCGGCACCACCACGAGGAGCGCCAGCAGCACCTGCAGCGGCAGCGCGAGGGTCGTGAGCGGCAGCCCGTACAGCAGCGCCGCGAGCAGCGCGGGGTAGCCGACGTTCCACGCCAGCACGCCCGCGAGGCGCCCCTTCTGGCCGCTATGCAGCGCGCCGCGCGCATCGACCGCCGCGGCGAGCACGCCCGCGCCGAGCAAGAGCCACAGCGTCGCCGGTACCGTGCCGGCCTGGATCATGACGAGAGTCAGCGCGCCATAGGCGACGAACTCCCCCTGCGGAATGAAGATCACCCGCGTCACGGCAAACACCAACACCAGCGCGAGCGCGAGCAGCGCGTAGATCGCACCGTTGGTGATGCCGTCCTGTGCGAGCAACAGCGCTATCTGGAAATCCATGGACGAACCCCGCTATCGGGAGCGGCGCAGGCCGCTCCCGACTCTTTCAGCAACGAATGAATGCCCCGCGCGGCGCGGGGCGAAGCCCGGCCGTCACGGTTTCAGCTCAGAAACTTACTTGACGAGTTTCCATGCGCCGCCCTGGATCTGCACCATCACGCGCGCGCGCTGGTCCAGGCCGAGGTGGTCATTGGGGCTCATGGTGAAGATGCCGTGCGCGGCGGGCACTTCCTTCAGGCCTTCGAGCGCGTCGCGCAGCGCGGCACGGAACTCCTTGGTGCCGGGCTTGGCCTTCTTCAGCGCCGTCGGCACCGCGGCGGCGAGCAGCACGCCGCTGTCCCAGCCGTGCGCGCCGAAGGTCGACACGCTGCCCTTGCCGTGGGCGGCTTCGTACTTGTTGATGTACTCGACCGCGCTCTTCTTCACCGGATTGGAGTCGGGCAGCTGATCGGCGACCAGCACCGGACCGGCCGGCAGGAAGGTGCCCTCACAGTCCTTGCCGCACACCCGCAGGAAGTCGTTGTTGGCGACGCCGTGGGTCTGGTAGATCTTGCCGGTGAAGCCGCGCTCCTTGAACGCCTTCTGCGGCAGGGCGGCCGGGGTGCCGGAACCGGCGATCAGCACCGCATCCGGCTTCGCCGCCATGATCTTGAGCACCTGGCCGGTCACCGAGGTGTCGGTGCGGGTGAAGCGCTCGTTGGCAACCATCTTGAGCTTGCGCGCATCGGCCACGGCGGCGAACTGCTCGTACCAGCCTTCGCCGTAGGCGTCGGAGAAGCCGATGAAGGCGACCGTCTTCACGCCGCTGTTGGTCATGTGCTCGATGATCGCGGTCGACATCTGCGCGTCATTCTGCGGCGTCTTGAACACCCAGCGCTTCTTGTCGTCCATCGGCTCGACGATGCGCGCGGAGGCGGCCATCGAGATCATCGGCGTCGCGGCCTCGGCGACCACGTCGATCATCGCCAGCGAGTTCGGCGTGATCGTGGAGCCCAGCACGATATCGACCTTGTCCTCGGAGATCAGCTTGCGGACGTTCTTCACCGCCGAGGTCGTATCGGAGGCGTCGTCGAGGACGATGTAGTTGATCTTCTCGCCGGCGATCGTCGTCGGCAGCAGCGCGATCGTGTTCTTCTCCGGAATACCGAGCGAAGCAGCCGGGCCGGTCGCCGACACGGTCACGCCGACATTGATCTCGGCGTGCGCGGCGGTTGCGGCGAAGGCCAGACCGATGGCGGCCATCATGGAAGTGCGCAGTTTCATGGTGTGTCTCCTCCTCTTGGATTATTTGGCGACCGAACCTGAGGGAAGTCGCGGTCGCGTCCGGCGATTATTGCTTACGATACAAACTATTGCTAGTCCAACTATTGATCTGAATCACGTTTTCGCCACACCGCCGCCCTGTTGCGCGATGTTTTCCGCACCTGTGGCGTAACGACCATAGCCCCCATCGCTTGCATTCGCCTGACGCGCTACGCACCGGCCTCCGCCCGCGACGCTGCCACACTGCCGCCCTCGTTACGCATCAGGCCGCGCACGCCGTTGAGGAAGATCCCGGTGACGATGGGCGCCATGTCGTGGAAGGTGAGCGGGCCGTCGGCACGCAGCCAGGTGAAGGTCCAGTTGATCATCCCGAACAGGATCATCGTGACCGCCTTGTCCAGCTTGCGCCCGTGGAGGCCCGGCTCGACCCGCGCGAGCGCGTCGGCAAAGGCCGCGACGACGCGCCGCTGCTTGCCGGCGACGCTCTCCGCCTGCTCCTCCTTGAGGAATTTCACGTCCTGCACCAGAACCATGTGATGGTCCTGCGCGTGCTCGTATTCCTCCATGAAGCGCGTCACGAGCTCGGTGAAATGGGCCTCCGGGCCGAGCTTGCGCGCCTCCACGGAGGCGACGATCGCCAGCAGCTCGTCGATGTAGCTGTCGGCGATGTCGAACAGCAGGTGTTCCTTGTCGCGGTAGTAGTGGTACAGCAGCGGCTTGGACACGCCGCAGGCCTGCGCGATCGCCGACATCGAGGCGTTGTGGAAGCCCTTTTCCGCGAACAGCCCCGCCGCCGCGCGCAGCATCGCCGCGCGCTGCAGCTCGAAAGTGGGTGCCTTGCCTCGTGCCATGCCGGATGTCGTGCCTGTTGCAGGGCCAGCCGCGCCCCTCAGCGCTCGTCGAAACTGATGACGACGCGATCGGTGAGGGGGTGCGCCTGGCAGGTGAGAATGTAGCCGGCATCGACGTCCGGCTGTTCGAGGGTGAAATTCTTGTCCATGCGCACCTTGCCCTCAAGCAGTTTCGCGCGGCAGGTGCAGCACACGCCGCCCTTGCACGAGTACGGCAGGTCCATGCCGGCGCGCAGCGCGACATCGAGGATGGACGGATCCTCGGCGCGGAACTCCATCTCGCGCCTGAGGCCGTCGGCGATGACCGTGACCCTGGCCTGCGTCGCGTCGCCCGGTTCGACATGATGCTCGGGCGCCGTCGCCGGCACGCCGAAGCGTTCCAGATGGATGTGTTCGTGCGCGACGCCGCCCGCCTGCAGCGCTGCCTCGACCTCGTCGATCATGCCGCCGGGGCCGCAGATGAAGGCCTCGTCGATGGTGTCGACGGGGATCAGCGTGTCGAGGAACATGCGCACGCGCTCGCCGTCGAGCCGGCCGTTGAACAGCGGCACCTCCTGCTCCTCGCGCGAGAACAGGTTGTACAGCGTGAAGCGCGACATGTAGCGGTTCTTCAGGTCCTCGAGCGTCTCGGCGAACATCACGCTCGCCTGGCGGCGGTTGCTGTAGACCAGCGTGAAGCGGCTGTTCGGCTCGGCGCGCAGCGTGGTCTTCACCAGCGACAGGATCGGCGTGATGCCGCTGCCCGCGGCGAAGGCGACGTAGTGCTTGGCGTGGGCCGGGTCGAGCGGGGTGTGGAAGCGCCCTTCGGGCGTCATGATCTCCAGCACGTCGCCGGCCTTGATGCCGCCGTCGTTGGCCCAGGTCGAGAACGCGCCGCCGTTGATCTTCTTGATCGCGACGCGCAGTTCGCCGTCGTCGACACCGGAGCAGATCGAGTAGGAGCGGCGCAGTTCTTCGCCATTGACCTGGACCTTCAGGTTGAGGTGCTGGCCCTGTTCGAAGCGGTAATCCTCGGCGAGCTCGGCCGGAATCTCGAAGCGCAGGCTCACCGCCTCGGGCGTTTCGCGCCGTACCTCGACGATTGTGAGTGGATGGAATTTCGGCGTTCTGTGCGTCGTCATGTCGTGGTCTCCTCGATCGCTTCTCGTGGCGATTCGAATCAGATTGGCTTGAAGTACTCGAATGGTTCGAGACAGCTCTGGCAGCGGTACAGCGCCTTGCATGCGGTCGAGCCGAACTGCGACAGCCGAGTCGTGTCGGTCGAGCCGCAGCGCGGGCAGGCGAGCTTGCGCGGGACGAAGCGGAGCGGCTGCGGGCCGACTGGGGCGTCGCCGCCCGGGGGCGCGATGCCATAGGCGCGGAGCTTTTCCTTCGCCGGCTCGGTGATCCAGTCGGTGGTCCAGGCGGGCGCGAGGCGCGTCTCGACCGTCACGTTGCCGGCACCGGCGGCGACCAGCGCGTCGTGGATGCTCTGCGAGATGACCTCGGTCGCGGGGCAGCCGGAATAGGTCGGCGTGACGACGACGTGCAGGCCGCCCTCGCGCACGAGGACTTCGCGCACGATGCCGAGCTCGGTCACCGAGATCACCGGGATCTCGGGATCGGGCACGGCGTGGAGGACGTCCCAGGCTTGGGTTTCGGTGATCATCGTTGTCTACCTGTCACAACAGTTTTCGCCGAGCGGGATGAGCGTGCGTTCCTCCCCCTTCAAGGGGGAGGTCAGGAGGGGGATGGGTTTCCGGCGTTCGCTGAACCCATCCCCACCCCAACCCTCCCCTTGAAGGGGAGGGAGCAAGGCGCCGCCCGCCCGACTCTTCTTCACCACTGCGCTCCAGGATAGGTGCGCTGCAGGTACTGCATCTCGGACAGCAGGTGCCCCAGATGCTCGCTGTGGCGGCCGAACTTGCCGTAGGACTTGAACGGCGTGCGCGCCGGCACGGTCAAGGTCGCCTCGACAAGCACCGGCACGACCGCCGCTTCCCACGCCGCTTCGAGCTCGCCCCACGCCGGGCCGATGCCGGCGGCGGCAATCGCCTCGTCGGTCGGATTCGCGGCGAAGAACTCGGCGGTGTAGGGCCACAGGTAGTCGAGCGCGGCCTGCGTGCGCTCGTGCGATTCGGCCGTGCCGTCGCCCAGGCGCACGACCCAGTCGCCGGCGTGCTGCGCGTGGTAGCGCGCCTCCTTGAGGCTCTTCGCGGCGATCGCGGCGAGCTCGGTGTCACTGGAGGCAAGCAGGCGTTCCCACAGCAACACCTGGAAGCTCGCGAAGAGGAAGTTGCGCACCATCGTGCGGCCGAAATCCGCGTTCGGCAGTTCGCACAGGGTCAGGTTGCGGTAGTGCATCTCGGTGCGCAGGAAGGCGAGCTGGTCTTCGTCGCGGCCCTTGCCTTCGACCTGTCCGGCGCGGGTCAGCAGCATGCGCGCCTGGCCGATCAGGTCGAGCGACATGTTCGCGAGCGCCATGTCCTCTTCGAGCACCGGCGCGTGGCCGCACCATTCGGACATGCGCTGGCCGAGGATCAGCGCGTTGTCGCCGATGCGGGTGACGTATTCGGTATGAGCGGGGTTGGGGGTGGTCATCTTTGCAGCCCTCTCACATGTGGTTAACTTCGTCGGGCAGCTGGTAGAAGGTCGGATGCCGGTAGATCTTGTCCTCGGCCGGGTCGAACAGCTCGGGCTTGGCGTCCGGGTCGGAGGCGACGATGTGGTCGGCCTGCACCACCCAGATGCTCACGCCTTCCTGGCGACGGGTATACACGTCGCGCGCGACCTGCAGCGCGAGCTTGGCGTCGGGCGCGTGCACGCTGCCGCAGTGCTTGTGATCGAGTCCGTTGCGGCTGCGCACGAAGACTTCCCACAGCGGCCATTCCTTGCGTTCCATGTCTCTTCTCCTCTCGTGAGGGCTGGCCGGGGCCGCCCCTTCTGTTGGTGTGTTGCGGATAGTCCTGTCAGGCGGCCTGGTGTTCGCGCACGGCCCGCTTGCGCTCGTGCTCGAGCGCGGCCTCGCGCACCCAGGCGCCGTCTTCCCACGCCTTCACGCGCGCTGAAAGGCGGTCGACGTTGCCCTGGCCGTGGCCATTGACGACGTTCCAGAACTCGTCCCAGTCGATCGCGCCGAAATCGTGGTGGCCGCGCTCGGCGTTCCACTTGAGTTCCGGGTCGGGCATCGTCACGCCCAGCACCTTCGCCTGTTCGACGGTCGCATCGACGAACTTCTGGCGCAGGTCGTCGTTGGAGATGCGCTTGATGCCCCAGCGCGAACTTTGCGCCGAGTTGGGGGAATCCTTGTCGTGCGGGCCGAACATCATGATCGACGGCCACCACCAGCGATTGACCGCGTCCTGCACCATCTCGCGCTGCTCCTGGGTGCCCTTCATCATCGCCAGCAGCAGGTCGTAGCCCTGGCGCTGGTGGAAGGATTCCTCCTTGCAGATGCGCACCATCGCGCGCGCATAGGGGCCGTAGCTGCACTTGCACAGCGGGATCTGGTTCATGATCGCGGCGCCGTCGACCAGCCAGCCGATCACGCCGATGTCCGCCCAGGTCAGCGTCGGGTAGTTGAAGATCGAGCTGTACTTGGCGCGGCCGGTGTGCAGCGCGTCGAGCAGCTCGTCGCGCGACACGCCCAGCGTCTCGGCCGCAGCGTAGAGGTACAGGCCGTGGCCGCCCTCGTCCTGCACCTTGGCGATCAGGATCGCCTTGCGCTTCAGCGTCGGCGCGCGCGTGATCCAGTTGCCTTCGGGCAGCATGCCGACGATCTCGGAATGCGCGTGCTGGCTGATCTGGCGCACCAGGGTCTTGCGGTAGGCCTCGGGCATCCAATCCTTGGCCTCGATGTAGCCGCCGGCGTCGATCTTCGCGTCGAACTCGACCTGGTAAGCCGGGTTCTCGATGGCCTTGGGCCCCTTGTCGGCACCCTGCTGCGGGATGTCCAGTGCTTGGGTATACATTGTGTTGTCTCCTCCTCTCTCACTCTTTGGGGCGGTGGTCGATGACCCGTTTCGCCTTGCCGATCGTCACGCGCTCGATCGAGAACGGCTCGCCGACGATGACCTTCGCCGAGACGCCGATGAAGGTCTTGATGCGATGCGCGAGCTCCTCGCCGATCGCTTCCTTCTGCTCGGGATGCCGGCCGACGACCGCATCCGGGTCCAGCTCGACCTTCACCGTCAGCGTGTCCATGTGGCCCTTCTTGTCGACTTCCAGCACGTATTGCGCGGCGAGCTGGGGCATGTGGCAGATCAGCTCCTCGATCTGCGTCGGGAAGAGGTTCACCCCGCGGATGATCAGCATGTCGTCGGAACGGCCGGTGATCTTGGCCATGCGCCGCATGGCGCGCGAGGTCGGCGGCAGCAGGCGCGTGAGGTCGCGCGTGCGGTAGCGGATCACCGGCATCGCTTCCTTGGTCAGCGTCGTGAACACCAGCTCGCCTTCCTCGCCGTCCGGCAGCACTTCGCCGGTCTTCGGGTCGATGATCTCGGGGTAGAAATGGTCTTCCCACACCACCGGGCCGTCCTTGCTCTCGACGCACTCGCTGGCCACACCCGGGCCCATCACTTCCGACAGGCCATAGATGTCGACGGCGTCGAGTCCCGACCGCGCTTCCATCGCCTCGCGCATGCCCTGCGTCCAGGGCTCGGCGCCGAAGATGCCGACCTTCAGCGAGGTCGATTTCGGGTCGATGCCCATGCGCTCCATCTCGTCGAGGATGGTCAGCATGTAGGACGGCGTCACCATGATGATGTCGGGCCTGAAGTCCTGGATCACCTGGATCTGCTTCTCGGTCTGCCCGCCGGACATCGGCACGACGGTGCAGCCGAGCCGCTCGGCGCCATAATGCGCGCCCAGCCCGCCGGTAAAGAGGCCGTAGCCGTAGGACACATGCACCATGTCGCCGGCGCGGCCGCCCGCGGCACGGATCGAGCGCGCGACGACGGAGGCCCAGGTGTCGATGTCCTTCAGCGTGTAGCCGACCACTGTCGGCTTGCCGGTCGTGCCGGACGACGCATGCACGCGCGCGACCTTCTCGCGCGGCACCGCGAACATGCCGAAGGGGTAGTTGTCGCGCAGGTCGCTCTTCGCGGTGAAGGGAAATTTCGCCAGATCGGCGAGCGTCTTCAGGTCGTCCGGATGCACGCCCTTGGCGTCGAAAGCCTTGCGGTAGTGCGCCACGTTCTCGTAGGCGTGGCGCACGCTCCACTTCATGCGTTCGAGCTGCAGCGCGCGCAGCTCATCCTGACTGGCAGTTTCGATCGCTTCCAGGTCGCCGGGCGACGGGGTCTTTACGGGC
The DNA here is from genome assembly GCF_001190925.1 of Azoarcus sp. CIB. Classification (NCBI taxonomy): domain Bacteria; kingdom Pseudomonadati; phylum Pseudomonadota; class Betaproteobacteria; order Rhodocyclales; family Zoogloeaceae; genus Azoarcus; species Azoarcus sp. CIB. The sequence continues at coordinate 415,249 of NZ_CP011072.1, read as the reverse complement.
ATTCTCTCTCCTCCTGGTTTCTTCGGTTCGCGCGGGTTTCATATGATGACGGAATTATTCCCCACATCTGGGGAATCCCGGGTGACCCGCGTCAACCCATCCTCACAACTCGACGACGGCCCTGCCCTTCAGCCGGTAGGACCTGCCGCGCATCACCGCGATCAGCTCGCCCTTGGGGTTGGTGACGCTGATGTCGTACACACCGGTGCGCCCGGCGGCGAACACTTCCCTCGCCTCGGCGCACAGAACCTCACCGGGACGGCCCGGCGCCATGAAGTCGAGGCTGATGCCGGACGCCACGGTCTGCTCGTTGTAGCTGTTGCACGCGTAGGCGAAGGCCGTGTCGGCGAGCACCGTGATGAAGCCGCCGTGGCAGATCGCGAAGCCGTTCAACATCTCCTCGCGCACCGTCATCGTCACCTTCGCGTAGCCCGGGCCGACCGCCTCGAAGCGAATGCCGTTGGCGCGCAGCACGCGGTCGTTCTCCGCCATGCCGTCGCGCACGCGCTCGGCGACGAGCTGCGGATCCAGCCCGTTCGTGAGATCGCGATAGCCCGCCTCAGTCATACATCGCCTCCCCGTTGCAGGCCTTGCGGCGCAGCAGCGGCGACACGCGATAGCGCTCCTCGCCGTAGTGATCCTTGAGATTCGCGAGCACCTCGACGACGAAACCCGCCCCGAGCTGGTCGGCCCACGCGAGCGGGCCGCCCTTCGGATAGTTGGTGCCGTAGCGCATCGCCGTATCGACGTCGCGCGCGCTCGCCACGCCCTGCAGCACCGCGTCGGCGGCCTCGTTGGCGAGCATCGCGACGGTGCGCAGCGCGATCAGCCCGGCGACGTCGTCGATCGCGCTGACCTTGAAGCCGGCCTTCTGGAAGGTGCCGGCGACGACGCGCAAGGCGCCCTGCCCGCACTGGTCGGCGCGCGTGAGCGCGATGCGGGTGCTGGTCGCGTAGTCGAGGCACAGGTCGAAGAGCACGAGGTTCGGCACGCGCTCCTCGGCCGCGCGCAGCGTCGCGGTGCGGCCGTCGGTGAGCGCGACGCGCGCAGGGCCGATCTGCATCCAGCCGCGCCTGCCGTGCATGCCCGCCTCGCGCCGCACCTCGATACCGGCCGCTTCAAGGCGCGCCAGCAGCGGCGCCGCCGCGCCGATGTCGCCGACCACGGTGACGCGCGGCTCGCCGTCCTGTGCCGGCTCGTCCTGCGGCACGGCCTTCGCGGCGAGTTCGCCGTATTCGTAGATGCCGCGCCCGGTCTTGCGCCCCAGCCGCCCGGCGGCGACGAGCTCCTGCTGGAACGGGCTCGGCGCAAAGCGGCGGTCGCAGAAGTAGGCCTCGAACACCGACTTGGTCACCGCGAAGTTCACGTCGTGGCCGATCAGGTCCATCACCTCGAAGGGCCCCATCGCGAAGCCGCAGCCCTCGCGCAGGATCGCGTCCAGCGTCGCCGGCTCCGCCTCGTGCTCGGCCAGCACGCGCAGCGCCTCCGCATAGTAGGGACGCGCGACGCGGTTCACGATGAAGCCGGGCGTCGAGGCCGCATGCACGGGCATCTTGCCCCAGGTGCGCGCGGTCGCGTGCAGGCACTCGGCGACGTCGCGCTCGGTGTTGAGCCCCGACACCACCTCGACCAGCGCCATGCGCGGCGCGGGATTGAAGAAGTGCAGGCCGGCGAGCCGACCGGGACGGGCGAGCCCCGCCGCCATCGCGTTGATCGACAGCGACGAGGTGTTGCTCGCGATGATCGCGTCCGCGCCGAGCGTAGCTTCCAGCTCAGCGAAGAGCTTGCGCTTGACCTCGAGGTTCTCGACGATCGCCTCGATCGCGAGGCCCGCATCCGCCACCTCGGCCAGCGCCGCGACCGGCACGACGCGCTCGAGCGTCGCCGCGGCTTCGGCCGGGTCGAGCCGGTTCTTCGACACGAGGAACTTCAGATCCTTGTCGATCGCCGCGCGCCCGGCGACGATCGCCTCGGCGCGGCCGTCGAACAGGTACACGGTGTGGCCCGCGCGCGCGGCGACCTGGGCGATGCCGCTGCCCATCGCGCCGGCGCCGATCACGACGATCTTTACATCCTTGCCGAGGGAACTCATTCAATCACCCTTGAAATTCGGGCTGCGCTTTTCCATGAACGCGGCGACCCCTTCGCGGTAGTCGTTCGACTGGCCGCACACGGTCATCAGGTCGCGCTCGAGGTTGAGCTGGGTCTCGAAGTCGTTGGTCGAGCTTGCCCACATCGCCTGCTTGGTCTTCGCGTAGCCGAAGGTCGGGCCTTTGGCGAGACCGGCGGCGACCTGCTGCACGGTCGGCAACAGCGCTTCGTCATCGACGCACTTCCAGATCAGGCCCCAGGCCTCGGCCTGCTCGGCCGACAGCTTTTCGCCCAGCAGCGCCATGCCCATCGCACGCGCCGGGCCGACGAGGCGCGGCAGGATCCAGCTGCCGCCGGTGTCCGGTACGACGCCGAGCTTGCTGAAGGACTGGATGAAGCTCGCCGAGCGCGCCGCGAACACGAGGTCGCACGCCAGTGCGATGCTCGCGCCGGCACCGGCCGCGACGCCGTTCACCGCGGCGATCACCGGCAGCTCCAGGCTGCGCAGCGCGAGCACCAGCGGCTTATAGTTCTTCTCGACCGATTCGCCCAGGTCGACCGGCTTCTCGCCCGGCGCCACGGCGCGGTCCGACAGGTCCTGCCCGGCACAGAAGCCGCGCCCCGCGCCGGTCAGCACCAGCACGCGCACGACGCCCGCCGCGCGGCCTTCCCTGACCTTCGCCAGCGCCGCACGCACCTCCTCGTGCATCCGGGCCGTGAACGAGTTCAGCCGGTCCGGCCGGTTCAGCGTCAGCGTCGCGACGCCTTCGACCACATCGAGGCGAATCGTCTCGCCCTGCATGCTCCAATCCGTTCTGCCCAACGCGCTGCTCATGTCTCCTCCTGTCATCCCTCTGCACAAACGCCCACCCATGCCCTCAGGCGGCGCTTCTGCAGAGTCTCCTTTTTCGGATCGCCCGGAAGGCTTCGGGGCCTCCTGTCGGCGGGGTCGGTGCCCGGTAGTCCGAGCTTTCTTTCTAGTCCGGCCATTGTTTGACCGACCGGTCAATCAATAGTAAGCTTGATCCAGATCAAAAGACAACAGTTTTTTGCTTGACAAGTTTCACCGCAGCGCAGCAATGCGCCAGCCGCTATAACACTGTCAGCAGCACCGATCCGCAGGGGCCGCAGAAGCCCCGCCCCATCACCAGAGGAGACCCTCGATGTCCCACGCCGCGTCCACCACCACGCCCGCCCAGTTGTTCGACAAGCACCACGCGACCCTCGAAGCCGCCGTCCAGGCGATCCACGCCCGCGGCTACTGGACGCCCTACCCCGAGATGCCCAGCCCCAAGGTGTATGGAGAAACGGCACAGGATGACGGACGCCGCGCCGTCGAGGCCACCTTCGGCCAGGAGTTCGAGCTCGGCCAGCCCGGCCGGAGCGGCTGGATGGCGAGCGAGCGTTCGCCCTACGGCGTCGAGTTGGGCGTGCGCTACCCGGTGTGCGACGCCGACGCGCTGATCGCCGCCGCGCACGCCGCGATGCCGGGCTGGCAGCGCATCGGCGCGCAGGGCCGCGCCGGCGTGTGCCTGGAGATCCTCGATCGCATCAACAAGAAGAGCTTCGAGATCGCTCACGCGGTGATGCTCACCACCGGCCAGGGCTGGATGATGGCCTTCCAGGCCGGCGGCCCGCACGCGCAGGACCGCGGCCTCGAAGCCGTCGCCTACGCCTACCGCGAGATGAAGTTCGTGCCGCACGAGACGGTGTGGGAGAAGCCGCAGGGCAAGAACCCGCCGCTCAAGATGAAGAAGCACTTCGAGATCGTCGGCCGCGGCGTCGCGCTGGTGATCGGCTGCGGCACCTTCCCGACCTGGAACACCTACCCGGGCCTCTTCGCCGCGCTCGCGACCGGCAACCCGGTCATTGTCAAGCCGCACCAGAACGCGATCCTGCCAGCCGCGATCACTGTGCGCATCGCGCGCGAAGTGCTCGCCGAGGCCGGCCTCGACCCCAACCTCGTCACGCTCGCCGCCTTCGACAAGCGCGAGGCCACGCAGGCGCTGGCGACCCACCCGGCGGTGAAATCCATCGACTTCACCGGCGGCAACAGCTTCGGCCAGTGGCTGATCAGCAATGCGAAGCAGGCGCAGGTATACGCCGAACTCGCCGGCGTGAACAACGTCGTCATCGAATCCACCGACCAGTACAAGGCGATGCTGAGGAACCTCGCCTTCACGCTGTGCCTGTACTCGGGCCAGATGTGCACGACGACACAGGCGATCCTCGTGCCGGGCGGCGGCATCGACACCGACCAGGGGCACAAGACCTACGACGAGGTGTGCGCCGATCTCGCCGCATCGATCGACAAGTTCCTCGCCGACCCGGCGGTCGCGACCGCCGTGCTGGGTGCGATCCAGTCGCCCGACACCCTCGCCCGCATCGCCGAGGCGCCCGAGCACGGCCGCGTCGTGCTCGCATCGAAGAAGATCGCCCACGCCGAGTTCCCCGGCGCCGAAGTGCATTCGCCGGTACTGCTCGCGTGCGACGCTGCCGACGAGAAGAGCTACATGGAAGAGCGCTTCGGCCCGATCGCCTTCGTCGTGAAGGTCGCCGACGGTGCCGCCGCGGTTGCGCTGTCCGAGCGCATCGTGCGCGAGCACGGCGCGCTCACGGTCGGTATTTACTCGACGAAGCCGGAAGTCGTCGACGCGATGACCGAGGCGAGCTGGCACGCCGGCGTCGCGCTGTCGATCAACCTCACCGGCGGCGTGTTCGTGAACCAGTCGGCGGGCTTCTCCGACTACCACGGCGTGGGCATGAACCCGGCCGCCAACGCGAGCCTGTCCGACAGCGCCTTCGTCGCCAACCGCTTCCGCGTCGTGCAGCGCCGCTACCACGTCGAGTAAGCGGCCCCGGCCGCAAGGCGCAACGCCGCACGCGCGGGCCTCGTCTACACTGCGTCTTCCCCGGACCGGACGAGACCCCGCGCGATGCCCGACAGCGGCAACCTCCTCGACACGCTGCCGCCGCCCGGCGGCGACGAAAGCTTCGACACCCTGTTCGAGCGCGCCAGCACGCGCATCGAGCGCATCGTCTCGCACGGCCACGCCAGCCCGCCCGGCTTCTGGTACGACCAGGCGCAGGCCGAGTGGGTGATCGTCGTGCAGGGCGAGGCGGTACTCGCGTTCGCGGACGGCGAACGGCGCGAGATGCGCGCGGGCGACTGGGTCGCGATCGCGCCGCACCGCCGCCACCGCGTCGAATCGACCGGCCCCGCGACCGTCTGGCTCGCCGTGCATGTAGACTGATGACATAGCGATCATCGACGTCACGCCATGTCCCCCGAATCCCCGCAATACTGGACCCCGAACCACAGCTTCGACGACGGCAATGCCGCCGGCGAGCGCGGCACGCGCCTCGTGCTGCTGATCACCGCGGTGACGATGGTGGTCGAGATCGCCGCCGGCTGGTGGTTCAACTCGATGGCGCTGCTCGCCGACGGCTGGCACATGAGCTCCCACGCGCTCGCGATCGGCCTCTCGGCGCTCGCCTACGCCGCCGCGCGGCGCTACGCCGACGATCCGCGCTTCGCCTTCGGCACGTGGAAGATCGAGATCCTCGCGGGTTTCGCGAGCGCGATCTTCCTCATCGGCGTCGCGCTCGCGATGGTCATCGGCTCGGTGGAGCGCCTGCTCGCGCCGCAGGACATCCGCTTCCCCGAGGCGATCACGGTCGCGGTGCTCGGCCTCGTCGTAAACGTGGTGTGCGCGCTGATCCTCAACCACGCGGGCGAGCATTCGCACGGCGGACACGGGCATGCGCATCACGACCCTGCCCACGCGCATGATCACGATCACAGCGACCACCACGATCACCATCATCACGACCTCAACCTGCGCGCCGCCTACCTGCACGTGGTCGTCGATGCGGCGACCTCGGTGCTGGCGATCGTCGCGCTGCTGGGCGGCATGCTGTACGGCTGGAACTGGCTGGACCCGGCGATGGGCATCGTCGGCGCGGTACTGGTCGCACGCTGGTCGCGCGGACTGCTGCGCGACACCGGCCGCGTACTGCTCGACCGCGAGATGGATCACCCGGTTGTCGGCGAGATCCGCGAGGCGCTCGCGAGCCACCCGCACTGGCCCGAGGCGCCGCGCATCGTGGACCTGCATGTGTGGCGCGTCGGCCGCAACCGCTTCGCCGCGATCGTCAGCGTGCTCACCGGCGACCCGACGATCACGCCCACCGCGATCAAGCGCGCGCTCGCCCCGCACGAGGAGCTGATCCACATCTCGGTGGAGGTGAACCGCCCGCAGGACGCCGCCTGAAGCGGACTGCGCCTCAGCGGTCGTGCGCGATGTCGCGCTGCACGGTGGTGCGCGCAGGCGGACGCGGCGGCACCGGCACCGGCGTCACGACCACGTCCGCAGGCCCGCCGGCGCCTGTCGCCACGGGCTCGATCACCGGAATGTCCCACAGCGCGCGGTAAGTCGCGCTGTAGTTCATCAGCTGCTCGGTCATCCTGGCGATGCGATCCGGCGGGCGCGGCACGTTGGCCGGACCGATCGCCGCGTAGCCGAGGCCGGCGCGCTCGCCCTCGACCTCGAAGCCGAGCATCCTCAGCATGGTCGGCAGCATGTCGAAGTGCGTGACCTCGTCGGTGTTCTTCACGAGCTTCTTGTCGGCGCCGATCAGCAGGTTGTACACGCGCCGCTCCGGATTCTTCACCAGCTTGTCGTACGAGGTGTTGCCCATCGCGAGATGGTCGCCCTGCACGACGACCGCGATGCGGTCCGACCAGCCCTTCTTGTTGATGTACTCGATGAAGTCCGCGACCTGCCCCGCCGTGCATTCGACGATGCCCTCGAAGTCCTGGAAGCCCTGGCGCTCGCAGGTCGACGAGAGGTGGCCGTAGGGGTGGTGCATGTCGATCGTGAGGACGGTGAGGTTGAAGGGCTTGCGCGACTTCATCAGCGCATCGAGCTCGCTGCGGGCGTGGCGGAACAGATCGTCGTCGTACAGCCCCCAGCCGCTCATCAGCTCCGGCCGCTCGCCCGCGTTCACCCACTCCTCGCGCCCCATCACCTTGCTGTAGTGGTGATCCTTGAAGAACTTGCCGACGCCGGCGAAGGCGAGGCTGGAACCGTTGAGGAAGATGTTGGTGTAGCCGTTGCTCGCGAGGATGTCGCCGAGGCAGCGGGCGCGCGGCAGGAAGCTCTCGACCTGCTCGCCCTGCGCATTGCCGCCGAACAGCGCCACCGACTTCAGCGGCAGGCCGCACTGTGTCGCGACGATGCCGGCAATCGTGAAGTGCGCGCCCATCATCTCGCGGTAGCTGTCGAAGGACACCACCCGCGGCTTGCCCTTGAAGGCGTTGAGCCGGTACAGGAGGTCGCGCCCGAACAGCGCCGGATCGGAATAGGTGCTCTCGAGGCTCTCGACGTAGATCAGCACGAGGTTCTTCGGCTGCTCCTTGCCGCGCTTGACCGACACGCGGCTCGGGTCGACGTAGGAGCCGGCGAAATAATCCTCGCCGAAGTAGGCCCGCACGTAGCGCGCCAGCGAGAAGCTGTCGATGAAGAAGGCGACGCCCGCCCCGAGCACGATCAGCGGGATCGCCCGCGACACGCCGTGGCGCGTGAAGCGCGCCAGCGCGCGGCCGACGCGGCGCATGCCGACACGCAGCCAGTACCAACCGCGGCGCAGCCACGGCACCGGCCACTTCTCCGGATGCGCGCGCAGGTGGTTGACCCACTCGTCCAGCCCCCACAGCACCATCGCCAGCGCGACCGGCAACGCCAGCGCGCGCCACAGGAAGCGACGGGTCAGCTCGGGGTCGCTGGTCATCAGGCCTTCGGCACCGAAGCGCAGGTGGTAGAGCACCTGATCTATCGTGACCGAGCCGAACTCGTCGGTGAGCCAGTCGGGCAGCGCATACAGCAGGCAGCCGACGAGGATCGCCAGGGGTTTGAGCAGCTTTCGGACACGCATTGACAGGACGACTCCGGCGGGCGGACTTCCGTGCGGCGGCGCCGCAGGCACCGGAAGGTGCGCAATATTACCGCAACGCTTCAGGCGTAGACTGGCGCGGGGGCAGCAAGTTTGCGCGGCGGTTCACGACGCCCGGGCCTGCGGCCGACACGCGTCGAGCAGGGCCGCGAAGGCGTCCGCAGGCATTGGCGATCCGAACAGGTAGCCCTGGCATTCCGGACAGCCCGCGTCGCGCAGGAAATCGCGCTGGTCGGTCGTCTCGACCCCTTCCGCGATCACTTCCAGCCCGAGGCTGCGTGCGAGCGCGATCGTCGCCTGCACGATCGCGGCGCAGCTGCGGTCGTTCGGCAGCTCGCTGACGAAGGAGCCGTCGATCTTCAGGCGGTGGATCGGAAAACGCTTGAGGTAGTACAGGGACGAATAGCCGGTGCCGAAGTCGTCCAGCGCGAGCTGCACGCCCTGCGCGGAGAGCCTGTCCATCAGCCCGATCGCGCGTTCGGTGTCTTCCATCAGCATGCTCTCGGTGAGCTCGAGCTCGATGCGCGCGGGATCCGCGCCGGTCACCGCGAGCGCCTCACGCACGGTCTCGTCGATGTCGCCCTGCAGCTGCCGCACCGAGAGGTTCACCGCCAGTCGGAACCCCGGCGGCAGGCGTTCGCCCCATTCGACCACCTTGCGGCAGGCCTGCTCCAGCACCCAGGCGCCGATCTCGACGATCAGGCCGGTGTCCTCGGCGATCGGGATGAACTCGGCGGGCGGCACCAGACCACGCTCGGGCTGGCGCCAGCGCAACAGCACCTCGGCACCGGTCATCGCACCGCTCACGGTATCCACCTTGGGCTGGAAGTGCAGCTCGAACTCGTTGCGCTCCAGCGCATGGCGCAGGTTCTCCTCCAGCCCCAGGCGCTCCAGCGCGCCCTCGTTCATCGACGGCAGGAAGAAGCGGTAACGGTTGCGCCCGGCGCGCTTGGACTGGTACATCGCGACGTCGGCGTGCTTGGTGAGCACCTCGGGCGTGCTGCCGTCCTCCGGGTAGAAGCTGATGCCGATGCTGGCCCCCGTCGCGATCTCCCGCCCTTCGACGAGGAAGGGCGTGGACAGGGAATCGAGGACGCGTTGCGCGACCGCGGCGGTGACCTGTCGGCGGTCGAAGGATTCGCCCGCGAGCAACACCCCGAACTCGTCGCCGCCCAGGCGCGCGGTCGTGTCGCAGTCGCGCACGATGCCGCTCAGGCGCGCGGCCACCTGCTTGAGCAGCGCGTCGCCGGCCTTGTGGCCGAGGCTGTCGTTCACCGGCTTGAAGCGGTCGAGGTCGATGAACAGTACCGCGAGGCTCGAGTTCTGGCGCCGCGCGAGCAACACCGCGTTTTCCAGCCGGTCCTCGAACAGTCGCCGGTTCGCCAGCCCGGTCAGCGCGTCGTAATAGGCCAGGCGCGCGATGCGCTCCTCGCTGAGGCGTTTCTCGGTGATGTCGTAGAACATCCCGATGTAGTACACGAGCTCCTGCCGGTCGTTGTAGTCCGCGCACAGGGTCAGCCACTGACGGTAAACCTCGCCGCTCTTGCGCCGGTTGGTGACTTCGCCCTGCCAGTAGCCGCGCTCGTTAACCGTCTTCCACATGTCGTGGTAGAAGGTGTCGTCGTGCCAGCCCGACGACAGCAGGCGCGGGGTGCCGCCGATCGCCTCCTCGGGCGTATAGCCGGTGATCTCGGTGAAGGCGCGGTTCACCTCGATCACGCGCTGCTCGGGGTCGGTGATGACGATGCCCTCGATGCTGCGTTCGAACACGCTCGCGGCCATGTGCAGGCGCCGGTTGGCGGCCTCCAGCGCCTCGTTCTGCGCGCGCATGCTGGCCTCGTGCTCGCGCAGCGCTCCGTACTGCCGGCGCAGGATGCGGTCGGCGCGGCCAACGACCAGCAGCAGCACCGCGTAGAGCGCACCGAAGCCCAGCACGATCGCGAGCAACAGCCGCCACGAATCGCTGTCGATCTCGCGGATGTCGCCCGAGACGTCGGTGTACAGCTCGAACACCGCCTTCACCTGCCCGTCCGCATCGGGGCGGATCGGGATGTAGCTCGACACCACGTTCACGTTCTCGATCTCGCCCTCGGTCGCGCTCATGCGGCCGCGATAGACGAGGTCGCTCATGGTCACGCCGCCGCGCGCCGCGAGGAAACCGGGATTGCCGCTCTTGTCCTCGCCGATCTCGCGCACGACGGTCGAGAACACGGCCGTGCCCTTCAGGTCGTACACCTTGATCTTGATCACCGGCACGCCCGTCGACAGCTCGCGGATGCGTTCGCGCAGGCGTGCCGTCAGTTCGCGGTCGCGCAGCGCAAGCGCGTCGCGGCCTCCGGAATCCATCAGCGCCGCGCCGAACTCGGGCCAGATCGCGTTCGCGATGGTGCGCGCCAGCAGTTCGTTGCGCGTACCGGAGATATCCGTGCGCTCGGCGATCTCGCTGCTGCGGTATCCCCACAGGAACACCAGCGAAAGCACCAGCACGGCGATTCCGCTCGCAATCGAAAAATAGCGGGTCAGTCTGAACATGCATCCCCCGGTCGCCTGCCGGCCTGTCGCGCCGGACGGCCCGCAAACGCGCGGCCGCCGCAGTCCATCATACGACCATTCTTCCGCGTCGGCAGCGCCCGTCAGCGCCGCCCGGACGCGATCTGCATCGCCCCGGAGGAATCAGTCACGCAGGTTCTCGAGCGGGATGCCCCAGCGCGTCAGGGCGTCGCGCAGCAGGGTCTGCTCGGGCAGGCAGATGATGCCATCGGCCTTGGACAGCACCAGCATCGCGCGGCACACCATCTCGCGCAGGACCGGATCGGTGATGCGGTCGAGCATCAACTCGAAGCGCTCGATGTCGAGCAGGCGCACCGGGTCGATGCGTTCGGGCCGCTGCAGCAGGCGGCGGCAGTGGTCGATGATGGCCTGGATCAGGGCGTCGCGCTCGACGCCCAGCAGTTGGGGAATGCCGAGGCGGTCGAGCGCCTCGAGCTCGCGGCTGGCGAGCACGCCGTCCGCCAGCAGGGTGAGGGCCACCAGCTCGGTGGCCACGGCGCGTTGCGCCTCGTAAGTCGGGTCGGTCATCGGCAGGGATGCGGGGCGCGAAAAACGTTGAAGGATAACGTGCCTATGACCGCATGCTGCAACGAATGGTTTCGGCCGCGCACGACGATCGTGCGCGGCCGGCCCGATCAGAAGCTCTTCGACACGGCGAACACGACCCGTTCCTTGAAGATCTTGCGACCGTCATGGCTGCCATACACCTTGTGGCCGCGGTCGATGTCGGTGTCGTGGTAGCGCAGGTCGAAGTTGAGCCCCCACATCTGCTTCGTGACGCCCACGTTCCAGTGCGTCCAGCCCTCGGCGCCATGCCCGGTGAGCTCCTGGTAGCCGATCGAGCCGTCGATGCCCCAGCCGTCGCCGAGCGTGACCTTCGGGTGGATCGCGTAGTTCACGCCCTTCCATCCGTCGACACCGAACCAGTCGTCTAGCGTCGGAGTGACCTCCAGTTTCAGGTTGACCGGCCCGAAGTTGCGGTCGAGGTACATGTACAGCTCGCTGTAGTTGTAGCGGTTGGCGCCCGGGTACTGGTACGAGAAGGCCATCACGTTGTAGTTGAAGCCGGTGTCGCCGATGCTGCCGTACTTGCCGAGATAGGGGCCGACGACCGCGTAGATGTCGGGCGAGCCCTCGAACTTGTTGGTCGAGCCGAAATAGCCGAGATAGACGCCGGTCGAGTGCGTCCAGGTCAGCGAGGCCTGCACGGCCGGGATCTCGCCGCTGACGGTCTCCGACTCGCCGCGGAAGACATAGTCGGTGGCGAATTTCACCGAGCCGCCGATCGTGCCGCCGAGCACTTCCGGTTTTTCCTCCGCCAGCGCGGTCTGGGACAGCACCAGCGCAGCGCCTGCCAGCAGCATCGAATAACGCGTTTTCATGATCGAACTCCCTCATCGTGGTTGCAATGTCTTGCGAGTCGCAGCGGATCTTCCGCACTCGTTCGGATTGCATGATGGGGAAGCGACATGAACGGCGGCGCCGAACAAGGTGAATGCAGATTGCGACTGTGTAAAACCGCCCTGAAGCACACATCCCATGCGCAGCAAGGGTTTCACGGCACCGGAAGCAGTCCGCAGGTTAATGCGCGGGCACGCTGTTAACAGTGGTTAACGCATCTTCACGAAGAACCGACAAATCGGCGCCTGCTGTTCATTCACGCTCCCTAGCATTGGGGTCGGAAAAGGCAATCGAGCAACCGGCACTGAAGGAGATGCAATCATGAGCATGTCGAGAAGGGAATTTCTGAAGGCTTCCGTCGCTTCGGCGGTCGCTGCCAATGGGCTGGCCTGGTTCGGCGCGAGCGAGGTGTTCGGCGCCGACACCGTCGTGATCCCGAGCGCGAGCCACTGGGGTCCGTTCAAGGCGGTGGTGAAGAATGGCGTGCTGGTCGGTGTGCAGCCGCTTTCGGACATCGACGCGATGCCGACGAAGATGCTCACCGAAGGCCTGATCAGCCGCGTCTATCACAAGACCCGCGTGCAATACCCGATGGTGCGCAAGTCCTACCTCGCCAACCCGACGGGCGACGTCAAGCCGCATCTGCGCGGCAAGGAACCGTTCGTGCGCGTGACCTGGGACGAGATCCTCGCGATCACCGCCAACGCCATCGTCACGACCGCCGAGCAGCACGGCAACGAGAGCCTGTTCAGCAGCTCCTATGGCGGCTGGTCGCACGCCGGCCTGCTGCGCCCGCAGGTGCTGCAGGGTCGCCTCTTCGGCCTCATCGGCGGGCATTCGGTGACGACCGGCGACTATTCCGGCGGCGCCTCGCAGATCAGCCTGCCGCACATCATCGGCGACATGGAAGTGTATTCGCCGCAGACCGCGTGGGAGGTGATGGCCGAGCACACCGAGGTGATGGTGTGGGTGGGCTGCGACCCGTGGAAGAACAACCGCATCGAATACACGGTGGCCGACCACCAGATGTACCCGCGCTGGAAGCTCATCAAGGATCGCGGCGTAAAGTTCATCTCGATCAACCCGCAATTCACGACCACCGACGAGGCGCTCGGCTCGGAATGGGTGAAGATCGTCCCCAACACCGACACCGCGCTGTTCCTCGCGATGGCCTACCACGTGTATACGACGGGCAAGTACGACAAGGCCTACCTCGACAAGTACACGGTCGGCTTCGACAAGTTCCTGCCCTACCTGCTCGGCAAGGACGCCGACGGCACTCCGCCGAAGACCCCCGAATGGGCGGCAAAGATCACCGGCATCCCGGCGCAGAAGATCGTCGAGCTGGCCGAACTTTTCGCCACCAAGCGCACCCAGTTCGCCGGCGCATGGGCGCTGCAGCGCGCGCACCATGGCGAGATGACGCACTGGGCGATCATCAACTTCGCCGCGATGCTGGGCAAGATCGGCAAACCCGGCCAGGGCGTGGGCTTCAGCTGGCACTACGGCGGCGGGGGCATGCCGCAATCGAACCACCCGATGCCGGTCGGCCTGTCGCAGGGACGCAACCCGGTGAAGGCGCGGTGTCCGGCTTCGCGCATCAGCGAGATGCTGATGAACCCCGGCAAGCAATACACGCGTGACGGCGCGACACATACCTACCCCGACGTGCACCTGATCTATAACGCCGGCAACAACTTCATGTCGCACCAGCAGAACACCAACGAGTTGCTGCGCGCGATGAACCAGAAGGTGCGCACGGTGATCTGCCAGGATCCGTGGTGGTGCGCGTCGTCACGCTTCGCCGACATCGTGCTGCCGGCGACCTCCGCGCTCGAGCGTGACGACATGAGCAGCGGCGGCACCTACAGCAACGACAAGATCTACGCCATGCGCCAGGTGATCCAGCCCTACGGCGAGAGCCTCGACGACTTCGAGATCTTCCGCCGCCTGGGCGACCTGATGGGCGTCGGCTTCCAGTTCTCGGAAGGCAAGACCGTGCCCCAGATCCTGCGCGAGTCCTACGACCGCACGAACCCGCCCGTGCCCTTCGACGAGTTCTGGGAGAAAGGCATCGTGCGCATCGAGGTGCCCGAGAAGATGCGCCAGTGGGTGCGTCACGGCGACTTCTACACCGACCCGGTGAAGAATCCGCTGCACACCAAGTCCGGCAAGATCGAGGTGTATTGCTCCGAGATCGACAGCTTCAAGATCCCTGACTGCCCGCCGATCCCGAAATTCCTCGAGCCTGCCGAATACCTCGGCAACGCGAAGCCCGGCCAGGTGCACGTCGTCAGCCCGCACCCCTTCAACCGCGTGCATTCGCAGATGGCGCAGGCCGACGTGCGCAAGTACGAGAACGTGAAGGGCCGGCAGCACGTGCGCATCAGCGTCGAGGACGCCAAGGCGAACGGCATCAAGAGCGGCGATCTCGTCGAGCTGCACAACGAGCGGGGCGCGCTGATCGCCGGCGCGGTGGTCACCGACCAGATCATGAAAGGTGTTGTGAGCCTCGAGGAAGGCAACTGGATCCAGCTCGACTCGCGCGGACGCTGCAACAGCGGCGCCATCAACATGATCACGACCAGCGTCGCGTCGAGCGGCCTGAGCCAGGCGACGAGCGCGAACACCTGCATCGCGAGTCTGAAAAAGTGCATCGACGCCGAATCGGAGAACCGCGCCTACGAGCCTCCGCTGGTGGAAAAGGCGAACAAGCTCGCGCTCGACGTTGCCGGCATGAAGCTCTTCGAACGCGCCGCCGCACTGAAGGGCGCAACGATGGCGAGCATGACGCCGGGCGAGAAGCTCTTCTACGAGCGTTGCACGCTGTGCCATGTGCCGCGCGAACCGGGCGACTACACGAAGAAGCAGTGGCACGGCATCACGCAGAGCATGTTCCCGCGCGCCGGCCTCGACGACGCGCAGAAGAAGATCGTGCTCGACTTCCTTGAGAAGAACGCGAAGGACGCGGCGGCGATGTGAACGGCGACGCCCCGAGCGGGGCGTCTCGCGGCGAAGCCCGGTTGAGGGGAATCACCCCCGGCCGGGCTTTATTGCGTCGACGCGGACGGATAGCGGAACTGCGGCACGAAGGTACTCGGCGCCAGCGAATCGTCGAGCTCGATGCGCTTCAGCGCGGCGCGATCGACGACCTGCACGCGCGGGCCGACATGGCGCGCGACCGGCCGCCCTTCGAGGAGATCGACCGCCTGCCCGACCGACAGCCGCCCCTGCAGCACCGGCGCGTCCGAGGGCGCGGCGAGGATGCGCCCGCGCAGGATGCCGCGGTACACCGCCGGCGTGAAGTAGGTCGCGACGATGCCGATACGCTCTTGCAGCCCCCGCTCGCGCACCACGCTGATCGCCGCCTCGGCCATCAGCGCGTTGCCGACCACGTAGCGCACTTCCGGGTGCTCGTCCAGCGTGCCCTGCACGAGGTTGCGCTGGATCGACTTCGCGGTGTCGCCCCATGCCGTCGCGCGGATGGCGATGCGACTGCCCGCGATCGCCTCGCGAAAACCGCGATCGACGAAGGGCACCCAGCCCGCGCCCTGCGGACCAGGAAACCACGCGATCGGGATCTCGTCACCGCGCCCCGGATGACGCTGCACGAGGTACGCCCCGGCGAGCCGTCCCATCTCGTACCACGACACGCCGACCTTCGCCGCGATCCCTTCGCTGGCGATGTCGTTGACCGTCGCGAGCACCGGAATGCGCCGCGCGACCTCGTCGATCACGTCGGAGAGGCCGTCGAACGACACGGTGCCGAGAATCACCGCATCGACCGCCGGGTCGCTGCCGCAGGCCTTGAGTTGCTCGCGTTGAAGACTCAGATTCGGATAGCCGCCGGCCTCCACGAGGCGCAACTGCACGCCGAGGCGCCGCGCCTCGTCGACCATGCCGTAATTCACCCCCAGCCAGTAGGCGTCCTTGATGTGCGGGAAGGCCGCGCACAGCGTCCAGCGCCGTGTCGCCGGCTTTGCCGGCACGTAGGGTGCCGCGACGCCGGGCTGCGAATAGTCGTAGGGCGCCTCCCAGCGCGTGATCTCGCGTTGCGCCGCCGCCGCGGCGGGAGCCCCGCCGGCCAGGCCCAGCAGCGCACTCGCGATGACGACAGGGAAACGCCGCATGGATGGTTCCCGGAGGATTCAGGTACGCCGGCACGACAGGTGCCGCCGGCGGACGGCGCAAACGCCCGCGTTGCCTGAGTTCGCGCCTTGCGCGCAAAATGGTATTCCAATCGCCACGCCGGGACAAAGTCATTTCCGCGCGACTTTCCGGCGTCCCGCCAGCCCCGCTCCGACCGGACGCACACCATAGATGAAAGCCTGGATCGCACGCCTCGATGCGCGCCTCGGCCTGATCGGCAAGCTCGTCCTCGTCCTGGGCGCGGCAGCGCTGCTCACGTTCGTGGTCGCGACGATCGCGTGGCTGAGCTTCCAGCAGGTGGTGGCGACGCAGCGCGCGATCATCGACGACGCGGTGCCCGCGATGGACGCGGTGCAGGCGGTCGCGCGCCTCAACATGCGCGTCGGCACCGTGGTCGACAGGCTGGGCCGCGCGGAGTCGCCCGAGGAGGTCGATCGCCTGCAGCAGACCGCGGGCGAGCAACTCGCCGAGCTGCGCGGATTGCTGCAGCGGCTCGAGCAGCGCCACTTCGAACCGGGACTCGGCACGGCAATCGCATCGACGCTCGATGCGATCGCGGCGAACCTCGGCCGGCAGGCCGACGAGGTGCGACGCCGCCTCGCGCTCGCCCGCCGCGAACAGGCGTTGTTCGCCGGCCAGCAGCAGGCCGTGCTCGCGCTGGTGATGCTGTCCGAATCGCTCGCGGCCAACGCCTCGACCGCGACGACGGCAACGATCTCCAACCTCTATCCGCTGATCGAGCGCAACCCGCCGAGGGAGCGCGTCTTCGAATCGCTCGACCGCCTCGTCGAGGTCAACTTCGACCGCATGGAGCGCATGGGCGAGTTCCAGCTCGCGTGCTTCAATCTCAAGACGCTGCTCGAACGCCTCGAACGCGAGGACGCGCCGGACGCGCTCGCGACGCTGCAGGCGGGGTTCGACGGCAACCTCGACATCCTGCGGCGCCGCCTGGACGACATCGTCGACCCCGGCCGCAAGGCGAGCGGCGTCGCGCATTTCGCGGTACTCGAGACGGCGACGCAACCGGACGGCCTGTTCGCCACCCGCGGGCAGCGCCTCGAGCTGGTGCGCAGCTTCATGCAACTGCGCGACGACGGCGCCGCGCAGGCAGCACAACTGGCCGAGCAGGCGGGCGCACTGGTCGTCGCGGCGCACCGCGCGATCGACGTCGCCGGCGATCAGTCGAAGCGCGCGGTCGAACGCGGCATCGTCGGCTTCCTCGCGGTCGGCGCCCTGCTGTTCTTCGCCCTCATGGCGACGCTGTGGGTGCTGTTCCGCTATCACGTGCTCGGCCGCCTGCAGGGCATGGAAACCACGGTGCGCGCGCTGGCGAGCGGCGATTACGACGTGCGCATCGCCACGCGCGCCAACGACCCGCTCGCCCCGCTCGCGCGGGCGCTGGAACAGTTCCGCGACAACGCGCGCGAGCGCGTGCGCCTGGAAGGCGAACTGCTGCGTCACCAGCACGAACTGGAAGACCAGGTCGCCGCGCGTACCGAACAGCTGCAGCAGAGCAACACGCTGCTCGAACGCGAAGTCGCCGAGCACGCGGTCGCGCGGCGCGAGGCGGAAGAAGCCAACCGCGCGAAGAACGTGTTCCTCGCGACCCTCAGCCACGAGCTGCGCACGCCGCTCAGCGGCGTCAGCGGCAGCGTGCACCTGCTGCGCGACACCGGGCTCGACGCACGCCAGCAGGAATACGTGCGCATGATCGGCTACGCCAACGCGACGCTGCTGGAGATCCTCGAGGACATGCTGAGCTTCTCGCGCCTGGAGGCCGGCAAGCTCGACTTCGAGCACCTCCCGTTCGCGCTGCGCGACACCATCGACAACATGCTCGCGCTGCAGGGCGTCGCGGCGCGCGCGAAGGGCATCGCGCTGGTGCGCGACATCGCCCCCAACGTGCCCGACATCCTCGTCGGCGACCGGCGCAAGCTCAACCAGATCCTGCTCAACGTCCTCGGCAACGCGATCAAGTTCACCGACGAGGGTTCGGTGACCGTGTCCGTGCGCGCCGAACCCGCCGCAGCGGACGGAAAAGCGCTCCTGCATTTCACCGTCACCGACACGGGGATCGGCATCCCGCCCGACCAGTGCGCGGAAGTCTTCAAGCCCTTCGTGCAGGTCGAGGACGCCCGGCACCACCGGCCCGGCGGCACCGGCCTCGGGCTCGCGATCTGCCAACGGCTGGTCGAACTGATGGGCGGCCGCATCGGACTGGAAAGCGTCCCCGGACAGGGAACGCAGGTCGGTTTCGACATCGCCTTCGAGCTGGCCGACGCGCTGCCGCAGCAGGCCGCCGACACGCGCCCCGATGCCGCGCAACGCCCGCTCGACGTCCTGCTGGTCGAGGACGACGAGATCAACCGCATCGTCTGCGTGCGCTATCTCGAATCGCTCGGCCACCACCCGTTCGTCGCCGGCGACGGCGAGGAGGCCATCGCGCTGCTCGGCCAGCGCCGCGACCCGATCGACGCCGTGCTGATGGACATCAGCCTGCCGGGCGCGTCCGGCGTCGAGGTGGCGCGCGACATCCGCGCGCTCGACGGTGGCCGCTGGGCGGCGGTGCCGGTCATCGCGATGTCGGCGCACGTGTCCGCCGATGCCGTCGAACGCTACGTCGGCGCCGGCATGGCGGGCTTCCTCAGCAAACCCTTCGACCGCGCGCAACTCGCCCGCGCCCTCGCCGCCGCGACGGCCGGCAGCCCCGACGATTCCCCCCCCGCCCTCCAAGCTGACTCGGGCGAACCGGTGCTCGACGAGGACTACCTCGCCGGGGAGCTCGACAGCCTCGGCCCCGCGACGCTCGCGCGGCTACTGGAACTCTTCCGTGCGGACGCCGACACGGCACTGGTCGAACTCGAAGGCCACCTCGCCACGCCTGACCGGC
Organism: Azoarcus sp. CIB; assembly: GCF_001190925.1. Taxonomy (NCBI): domain Bacteria; kingdom Pseudomonadati; phylum Pseudomonadota; class Betaproteobacteria; order Rhodocyclales; family Zoogloeaceae; genus Azoarcus; species Azoarcus sp. CIB. The sequence continues at coordinate 396,213 of NZ_CP011072.1, read as the reverse complement.
AGGCGCTCGGCAAGCGCGCACACCGCCTGCGCAGCGCCGCCGGCAATCTGGGTTTCCTGCGGGTGATGGCGGCAACGCGCCGCCTGGAGAACGCCGCGACCGACCCGACCACGGACGGGACGGCGCTACCGCCGATGATCGATACCCTGTGCGAGGACTGCCGGCAAGCCTGTGCGGCGCTCGAGGACTGGCTCACCGCGCAGGGCAAGGACGCGGCCGGCTAAACGGACGTGACGTCGCCCGCGAACAGGTAGCCCTCGCCGCGCACCGTCACGATCAGCTCGGGCGCCTTGGGGTCGTCCTCGAGCTTGTCACGCAGGCGCGAGATCAGCACGTCGATCGTGCGATCGTTGGGATCCCACGCGCGGTGGCTCACGGTCTGCATCAGGCGGTCGCGGCTCAGCACCACGCCCGGCCGGCGCAGGAAGCTCGCCAGCAATTCGAATTCGCCGCGGGTCAGGCTCTCCCGGCTGCCGTCGCTCGCGACCAGACGCCGATGACCGATGTCCAGCGTCCAGCGGCCGAAGCGGTAGGCACTGGATTCCTGCGTCGCAGGGCGGTTGCGGTTGCCGCGCAGGACGATCTTCACGCGCGCGAGCAGTTCGCGCGAATTGAATGGCTTGGTGACGTAGTCGTCGGCGCCCGATTCGAGGCCGACGATCTTGTCGATGTCGTCGCTGCGCCCGGTCACGAGGATGATGCCGAGGCGCTCGTCGTGGGCACGCAGCTCCCGCGCCAGCTCCAGCCCGTCCTTGCCCGGCAGGCCGACGTCGAGCAGCACGACGTCGACGGGCTCGCTGTGAAGGATGCGCCACATGTCCTCGCCGTTCGACGCGGCCAGCACCTCGTAGCCCTCGTTGGCGAAATACGCCTCGAGCCGGGCACGGGTCACCGGATCGTCATCGACGACAAGGAGTCTGGCGGGTCGATTCTCGATCACGGTCGGCGGGGCTACCAAGATTGGACGGAGCATCGGGCGCGCCGCCACGGCGACGCGCGTCCGATTATATCGGGATTCCCGTCATCCCCGCCTCCGGCCCGGCAACGCCCCGGGCCGAGCCCCCGGCATCATGATGCCGGGGCTGAGACGTGAGTCTCAGAAGAACAGGATGCCGCCCAGCGAGATCGTGCGGGTCTTCAGGTCGCCCGGGAAGATGTCCGCTCCGGAGCCCTTCTCGCGGTTGTACTCGGCCACCAGCGTGATGTGCTTGTTCAAGCTGTGATACACGCCGAGGGTCGCCGAGCGGAACTTGTTGGTCTCGGTCAGCAGCCCGCTACTGTCGCGGTTTTCGCCGTAGTTCAGGCCCACCTTGGTCTTGCCGAATTTGTACGTACCCTGCACGAAGTAGCCCTTGCCCTTGGTCTTCTCGAAGGGCGAGAAGTACAGCGCGCCGACCGTCGACAGCCCCAACCCCTTCGCGTCGAAGCCGTACGCCACCGCCTCGAAGTTGCCGATGCCGACCTTCGCACCGAGCTCGTAGCCGCTCGCATCGAAGCTGCCTTCGCCGCTGGTACCCTGGTGGATGAAGCCCGCCCACAGCGAACCGGTCGTCGTCTCGCTCGCCTTCCAGTCGTAGTTCAGCATCGCCTGGAAGCCGGGATCCTTGGTCTCGTCGCCGGCGAACTTGTTCGGATCGAAGATGCCGGCCGAGGCCGAGAAACCGCCCATCGTCGGCGTCGTGTAGGTGATCTGCGGCTGGAAGCCGGTGTACATGTAGCCGTGGCCGATCATGCCGAAGGTGGTGTTGAACGGCGTCGCCGCGTAGCTGTTGCCGCCCAGGCCCAGCAGGGTCATGTCGGACAGGATGATCTTCTGGCCGAACAGGCCGATGTCGCGGCCGAGCTTCACGGTGCCCCAGTCCGGCGCGCCGAACTGGAAGTACAGGTTGCGCGTGTCGATCTGCGAGAACGGGCTGTCACAGCCGCTCGCCCCGCCGCAGCCGGGGTTGGTCGGCAGGCCGACGACGTCCGACTTGTCGTTGATGCCGGGCGCGAAGCCGACGTGCGCCTTGATGTCCAGCCCCTCGACCTTGGTCGTGAACACGAAGTTGATCCAGCCCGGCAGCAGGCCGTTGGTCAGCGCCGATTCGCGCGTCTTGACCCCGCCCACCTCCTGCGTGCGGCTCGAATAGAAGCCGTTGATCGTCCCGTTGATGTCGATCGTCGAATCGCCCTGCGAGAAGCTCACCGCATGGGCCTGCCCCAGTCCGAGCGCGCACAGCGCCCCCGCCATCGCCGTCCGCTTCAGCACACCCGATTTCGCACGAATAGTCATGTTTTCCTCCTTGGCCTCTGGATTTGCTGCCTTGTTTGTTTGCGTTCCGCCCCCGCGCCCCTGTCCCGAAGGGCGACAACCGGTGCGTACAGCCTCGCCGGTGGGCGGGCCTGGGCGCACTTCGCAAACTCCGGGCCAATTCCGGATTACCGCACTTTCGCTGCCTTTTTAGCGTTTTTCGCTACGCATCACCCCTATATCGCCGCACAAAATTGATCCGCTTTGACACAGCGCGCAACCGGCCGACGACACACTTGTTACAGGGTGGAACACCTCGGGTCGGCGCAAGCGGGGATATTCGCCCGTTCGCGATTGCCAGCGCCGGCGATTTGGCGGAACATCCTTCCGACACCCCGGCGCCCGCCGCGCACCGGCGCAGTTCCCCGCCCCTGTATCGAACCGATCATGAACTCCCCCGCACACCCCCTGGCCGCCACCCTGCTCGCGCTCGCGCTGGCCGCCCCCCTGACTGCGACGGCCCAGTCGCGCATCCCCTCGCTCGACCGCAACGACCACCTCGGCGAGGTCGGCCGCGCCGCGCGCCAGAAGGCCATCGAGCGCTTCGACAGTGCCGACACCGACAAGGACGGCAAGCTCTCGCGCGAAGAAGTCAGCGGCCGCTTCACCTACCAGAGCGAGAACTTCGACCAGAACGACAAGAACCGCGACGGCTTCCTCGACTGGGAAGAATTCATCGGTCACGACCGCTGGAAGAAGGAATAAGGCGATGCGCCGCCGCGGGTCCGGCCCTGCATCCTGGCTGCGGCTGCTCCTCGCCGCGGCCGTGCTGTCCTTCCCCGGCACGGCAGGCGCGGGCGAGCTCGGACCGCTGCTCGAACGCATCGAGCGCGCCTACGGTACGGTCACGCAGCCAAACAGCATCCTGCAGCGCGGACGCACGCTCTCGCACAGCCGCGGCGAGGGCACGCTCCTGCGCGCCTACCGCGGCGCCGAACGCTTCCGCATCGAGATCCGCTACCGTTCCGGCGTCGAAACCCGCATCATCGACGGCCCGGCGGCCTGGCAAAGCAGCAAGCCGATGAGCGAAGCCTTCCGCGGCGCGCTGATCCTGCAGGCGGCACGCGTCGCCCTGCCGTGGAACCTGCTCGCCGCACGCGAGCGGCTGCGCGACGGCGGCGAGCAACGCCTCGGCGACGTGCGCCTGCACTTCGTCGAAATGCCGCTTGGCGACAACCTGCGTATGGTCGCCGAAGTCGATCCCGAGTCCGGGCGCATCCTGCGCTCGCGCGGCATCCTCATCCACCCGGGCGGCAGCGAGATGGTGTTCGGCACCGTGTACGAGGATTTCCGCACCACCGACGGCCGCCTCTACGCCGCCGTCGAACACCACTACGCCATGGGCCGCTACATCGGCCGCTCGGTCATCGAATCGGTCGAATACGACACCCCGATCGCGGACTCGCTGTTCCGCCCGGAAATCCCCGGCCTGATCTGAAGCGAGATCACTCGGCGGCGATGTACAGCGTCTCCTTCAGCTCCTCCATCACCACATAACTGCGCGACTCGGCCGCCGACGGCAGCTTCAGCAGGATGTTGCCGAGCAGGCGCCGGTATTCGCCCATCTCGGTGATGCGCGCTTTCACGAGATAGTCGAAGTCGCCCGACACGAGATGGCACTCCATCACCTCGGGCACGAAGCTCAGCTCCTTCTTGACGCGGTCGAACACCTCGCCGGACTTCGCCGACAGCTTGATCTCGACGAACACCAGCAGGTTCTTTCCCAGCGCATGCGGATTCACGTGCGCGTGGTAGCCCGTGATCACGCCCTCGCGCTCCAGGCGCCGCACGCGCTCGGTGCAGGGCGTCGCCGACAGGCCGATCTTCGCCGCCAGATCGGTCATCGAAATCCGGCCGTCCTTCTGCAGCAGATCGAGGATGCGGCGGTCGATGCGATCGAGTTCGCGCATTTCACTATTCCGGAGGTAAACATCGCCAGAATATACATAAACTCACTGCACAGCACATAAAATCAAGTGAATTTCACTACCAAACCATCACTAGACTGGCGATATTCAATTCACCGAAATCCACGGAGTCAGTCATGCGCGTTCTCGTCCTCGGCAGCGGCGTCGTCGGCACCACCACCGCGTACTACCTCGCCCGCAGCGGCGCCCAGGTCACGGTCATCGACCGCCAGCCCGCCCCCGCGCTCGAGACCAGCTACGCCAACGCCGGCCAGGTCTCGCCCGGCTACTCCACCCCGTGGGCCGCGCCCGGCATCCCGCTGAAGGCGATGAAGTGGCTGTTCCAGCGCCACGCGCCGCTCGCGATCCGCGCCGACGGCAGCCTGTTCCAGCTGCGCTGGATGGCCGAGATGCTGAAGAACTGCACCGCCGACCGCTACGCCGTGAACAAGGAACGCATGATGCGGTTGTCGGAATACAGCCGCGACGTCCTGCGCGCGCTGCGTGCCGACACCGGCCTCACGTACGAGGAGCGCACGAACGGTACGCTGCAGCTCTTCCGCAGCCAGGCCCAGGTCGACGCCGCGGCGCGCGACATCGAGGTGCTGAAGGAATGCGGCGTACCTTTCGAGATGCTCGATCGCGACACCCTCGCCGGTGCCGAACCGGCGCTCGCCGCGGTGCGCGACAAGCTCGCCGGCGGCCTGCGCCTGCCCAACGACGAGACCGGCGACTGCCAGCTGTTCACCACACGACTCGCCGAAAAGGCGCGCGAACTGGGCGTCGAGTTCCGCTTCGGCCAGGACATCCGCGAAGTGCTGGTGGGCGGCGGCGACGTCATCGGCGTGCAGGTCGGCGAGGAAGTGCTCGCCGCCGACCGCTACGTGCTCGCGCTCGGCAGCTACTCGCGCAAGATGCTCAAGCCGCTCGGCCTCGACCTGCCGGTATACCCGCTGAAGGGTTACTCGCTCACCGTGCCGCTCGTCGACGCCGCGAAGGCCCCGGTGTCCACCGTGCTCGACGAGACCTACAAGATCGCGATCACCCGCTTCGACGACCGCATCCGCGTCGGCGGCATGGCCGAACTCGCCGGCTTCGACCTCTCGCTCAACCCGCGCCGCCGCGAGACGCTGGAGATGGTCGTCGGCGACCTCTTCCCCGGCGGCGGCGACCTTCCCGCGGCGGAATTCTGGACCGGCCTGCGCCCGATGACGCCAGACGGCACCCCCATCGTCGGCGAAACCGCCTATCCGCAGCTCTACCTCAACACCGGCCACGGCACGCTGGGCTGGACGATGGCCTGCGGCTCCGGCCAACTCGTCGCCGATCTGGTCACCGGCCGCCAGCCGGCGATTCGTCATCGCGACTTGGGACTCGCGCGTTATGGCAAAGTAGCAGCTTCACGCTCACAAGGCCTTAACCTCTCCCCCGCTGCATGAGACCCGCCCGCGCCCTGATCGACCTCGACGCCCTGCGTCACAACTACCGCCTCGCCCGCAGCCGCCACGGCGGCCGGGCGCTCGCCGTCGTCAAGGCCAACGCCTACGGCCACGGCGCCGTCGCCTGCGCGCGCGCCCTCGCACCGGAAGTCGACGGCTTCGCCGTCGCCTTCCTCGAGGAAGCGCTGGAACTGCGTGCGGCCGGCATCGAGCAGCCCATCCTGCTGCTCGAAGGCATCTTCGATGCCGACGAACTCGACGACGTGGTGCGCCACGACCTGTGGATGGTCGTGCACCACGCGGAGCAGATCCGTATCATCGACCACGCGAAACCGGCGCTGCCGCTGGACGTATGGCTCAAGGTCAACAGCGGCATGAACCGGGCCGGCTTCATGCCGCACGAGCTGCGCGCCGCATGGCAACGCCTCAAGGACAACGGCAGGGTCGGCAGCATCACGCTGATGACCCACTTCGCCCGCGCCGACGAACCCCACGTCCTGTCCACGCCCGAACAGGTCGCCGCCTTCGACGCCGCTACCCGCGACCTGCCCGGACCGCGCAGCCTCGCCAACTCCGGCGCCATCCTGGGCTGGCCCGACGCCCACCGCGACTGGGCACGCCCAGGCATCCTGCTGTACGGCGCCGACCCGATGCCGGGCGAACCCAACAGCCTGCGTCCCGTGATGACGTTGGAGAGCGCGGTGATGGCAATACGCGAGATTCCCGCCGGCGCCCCGCTCGGCTACGGCGCGCGCTTCCGCGCCGAACGCCCCACCCGCGTCGGCCTCGTCGCAATGGGCTACGCCGACGGCTATCCGCGCACGGTGCCCGACGGCACGCCGGTCGCCGTCGACGGCATCCGCACGCGCCTGATCGGCCGCGTGTCGATGGACATGCTCACCGTCGATCTCACCGACCTGCCCGACGCCAAGCTGGGCAGCCGCGTCGAGCTGTGGGGCAACAACGTTCCGGTGAATCGCATCGCCGAAGCAGTGAACACGATCTCCTACGAGTTGCTGTGCAACGTCAAGCGCGTGCGCTTCGAATACACGGACTGAACCCGGCCCCTCAGCAACCCCTCAGTAATCCCTTACCCCGCCGCCAGCACGAGCCCCCCACGCCCGGCCTGCGCCCCCCTGCGGCGCAGCAGCCGCTCGAAGGCTTCCGCGCGCAGCGGTTTGGCGATCAGGTAGCCCTGCAGGTAATCGCACCCCCGATCGCGCAGGAAATCCGCCTGCGCCTGCGTCTCGACGCCTTCCGCGACCACCTTCAGGTCAAGGCTGTGCGCCATGTTGATGATGGCCGCGACCAGGTGCGCGTCGCTGCGGTCGTCGGGACAATCGCGCACGAAGCTGCGGTCGATCTTGACGATGTCGACCGGAAAGCGCTTCAGGTAGGATAGCGACGAGAACCCCGTGCCGAAGTCGTCGAGCGAATACGCGACGCCCTGCTCCTTCAGCGCACGCATGCGCTTCTCGGTGGCGCTGTTGGCGTCGACCATCACCGACTCGCAGATCTCCAGCGTCAGCGCCCCCGACGCCACCGCGTAGGCGTCCATCACCTCGGCGACCAGCTCGGGCAGCGCCGGATCGCGGAACTGCACACCCGACACGTTGACGGCCAGATGCGGCAGGGTATGGCCGAGCAGGCGCCAGGCGTGCATCTGGCGCACCGCCTCGCGCAACACCCATGCGCCGATCGGCACGATCAGGCCGCTGTCCTCCGCCACCGGCACGAAATCGGCGGGTGACACCGCGCCGAGCTGCGGGTGCGCCCAGCGGATCAGCGCCTCGGCGCCGAACAGTTCGCCGCTGTCGGCGACGACGATGGGCTGGTATTCGAGGGTGAATTCGTCATGCGCGAGCGCCGTGCGCAGGTCCGCCTCGACCTGCATGCGCTTGAGCGCATCGCACTGCATCTCGCGCGAGTAGAAGTGGAAGCGGTTCTTGCCGTTCTGCTTGGACTTGTACATCGCGATGTCGGCGTTGCGCAGCAGGCTGTGCACGTCCTCGCCGTCGTCCGGAAACACCGTGATGCCCATGCTGCCCGAGATCTGGTGCCGCGTGCCCGCCAGCGCGATCGGCTCCTCCAGCACGCCCAGCACCTTCTCCCCGACCGTGCGCAGGTCCTCGGGATCGTGCAGCTCGCCGACCACGATCGTGAACTCGTCCCCGCCCAGACGCGCCACCGTGTCCTGCTCGCGCACGCAGCCCTTCAGGCGGCGCGCGACCTCGACCAGCAGCTCGTCGCCGACGTCGTGGCCGAGCGTGTCATTCACCCACTTGAATCCGTCGAGATCCAGGAACAGCAGTCCCGCCTTGCAGCCATTGCGGCGCGCATGCGCGAGCGTTCGATCGAGGCGGTCATACAGCAGGCTGCGGTTCGCCAGCCCGGTCAGCGCGTCGAAGTTGGCCTGACGCCAGATCTCGTCCTCGTGCTGCTTGCGCTCCGTGATGTCGCTGAACATCGCGACATATTCGACAACCCCGTCCTTCTCGCCGCGCACCGCCGACATCGTCAGCCACTGCGGATAGATTTCGCCGCTGCGGCGCCGGTTCCAGACTTCCCCCTCCCACTCCCCACAGGTCCTCAACGCCGACCACATCGCGTCATAGAAGGCGTCGTCCTGGCGCCCGGAACGGAAGACGGTGGACTGGTGGCCGATGACTTCCTCGGCCGGGTGCCCGGTGATGCGGCAGAACGCGGGGTTCACCGACGTGATCGCGCCTTGCGCATTCATCGTCATGATGCCCTGGCTCGACGCCGAGAACACCACCATCGCCTCGCGCATGCGCGCCTCGGTCAGGCGCCGCTCCGTGACGTCCTCCACCGTGCCGACGCAGCGCGGCGGCACGCCCGGGACCACGATGCGCTCGGCGATCCCGCGCACCCAACGCACCTCCCCGTCGAGAAGGACGCGATGCTCGATGTCGAAGGGCTCGCCGGCGATCACCCGCCTCCATGCCTTCCGCACCATCTTGCGATCCTCGGGGTGCACCGCCTCCAGCAGGACCTGCCACGACAGCCGGGAATCGGCCGGCAAGCCGAAAAGCCGGCGCGTCTCGGCCGACAGTTCGAGCTTCGGCACCTGCGGCAGGTAGACCCAGCTCCCCACATGCGCGATCGCCTGCGCGCGGTTCAGGTCGGCGGTACGCTCCTCGACCAGGGTTTCCAGCTCGCTCTCGTGCGCCTTCAGTTCCTCGAGCAGGCGCACCAGGCTCGCCGCGAGATCCCCCACCTCGTCGTTGCCGAAGTGCCCCGCACTGAATCCCTGCCGCGGCAGCCCTGTCAGCGCGACCTCACGCGCCTCGCTGGCGAGCTCCTCGATGCGGCGCGTCTGCGCGCGTGCGAGCGCGCGGCTCGCCGCCCCGACCAGCAGGATCGCGACAAGGCCCCATGCCACGTGCTCGGCGAGCAGCGCCTCGATCGGTCGCTCGAACACCTCGGCATCCATGCTCACCCTCACCAGCAAGGGGTCCGACAGGGGCAAACCCGCGTTCACCGCATGCGAGCTCGACACCCGCCGCGCGGAATTTCCCGGAAAACTGCGCTGCATGAGCATGCCGCCTCCCGCAGTCAGGGCCACCTCCGTCAGGCCGTCGTCGTGCAGATCGAAGGGCGAACCGGCACTGCGCAACCACTGGCTGAGATTCGCCTCGAACACCAGCGCCCCCTCAAAGGTGCCCGTGGCATTGACCAGGATGGGGACCGCGACACGCAACACGGCATCGGCGTCGAGCCGCTCGATGGCGGCATGGGTTTCGCCGCGCAACACCTTGTCCGCCAGCCATGCCTCGCCACGGAAGCTCCGCGGGGCCTTGCGCGCGGCGACGGGCTCGCCGCGGTAGTCGGTCACGACCAGGTTGTAGTCGATGGACACCGGCAGCGAGTGCCGGGCGAGGAAGGGCCTCAGGTAAGCGTCGCGTCCCTGCGAGTCGAGCAGTGCGTTCGACAGCAACGGCTGCGCAGCAAGCGCCGCCAGCTCGCGATGCGCGAGCTCCAGCGTGCGCTCGATGCGATCCGACACGGAATTGGCGATCTGCGCGAGGTGCCCCGTGGCAATTCCGTGCACCAGGGCACGCGCATTGAAATACGACAGCGCCGCCATCACGACCACGACCAGCGTGGTCAGCGCGGCGCCATAAAGGGTATAGCGTCCGCGCAAACCCAGACGCATGCGTTTGCGCGCATCCGGCAGCGGGGGCGCCGACGGGCGGCTAGCGCGCATCGGCCCCTCGATGATTGCGGCTCCCGCCCGCAAGACCTCCCCGCATGCCGCAGCGGCGCACTGCGATTATCCCCGTCGCCTCGGGCCTCCGGCACCCGAAAGGACTTCGCCCAGGTCGCTTCATCCCTTTTGCTCAAATATGTTCTTGTTTTATTTAAAGATAACACACGGAACAAAACCTGGCCATTGTCATAGCGCGCGCAACCGGTGGCGCCTCCCCGCCCCCCGAGGCCACGGGTCGATTCTTGTTCTGGCTCAAGGCGCAGCCCCCCGGCGCCCCCTACGATCGGAACCCTGCGGCACCCCTTTATGTACCCTTTTTGCACCCCATTCGTTGCGCTATCGCCGCCCCAACCCGGAGACCCGATTCATGAGCGAGCTGCCCATCCTCGACAACACCGTCTTTCCCTTCGACGCCCGCGGCGTCGCCAAACGCTTCCGCCATGCCGCGATCTTCGGCGCCCTCGAATCGCTCGAGGACGGCGAGACGATGCGCTTCGTGAACGACCACGACCCCCTGCCGCTGCTCGGCCAGATCCAGCAGCGCTACGGCTCGCAGGTCACGATCGAGTATGTGGCCCGCGAACCGGGCAATATCGTCATCGACTTCCGCATCCAGCTCCAGGCACGCGACTCCGAACCCGCTGCGGCACCTGCACCGGCCCGCCAGAGCGGAGGCGGTTGCGGTGGCGGTGGTGGCGGCTGCGGCTGCTCGGGCCACTAACCAAGCCCACTGCGGGCCCGGCCGCGCGCCGGGCTCATTTACAGATATTCAGGCGCCGCGCAGCAGGTACACCAGCGCGCCGGGCGCGCGCGCCAGCCCGGCCACCGACAGGTAATGCCGCCAGTGGCGCGCGAGGTGGCGCGCGACGAATCCCGGACGCAGGTAAAAGGTCCGGTAGAAGCGGCGCTGCAGGGCCGTCAACGCGGCCGGCGGAATGCGGCTGCAGCTGCTCGCCGGCGTCAGGTAGTGGTATTCGGCGCCGTGCGTGCGCCGCTGCGGCGGCAGCTCGCTCCACAAGGGCACGTCCGGATACGGGCGATAGATCTGCATCTGCAGGTAATCGGGGCTGATGCGCCGCGCCAGCGCCAGCGTATCCTCGGCATCGTCCTCGGTCTCGTCCGGCATGCCGACCATGAACAAGGCCACCGAGCCGATGCCGGCCCGATCCAGCCGTTCGAAAGCCGATTCCGTCGCGGCAACCCAGCCCGCACCATCCGCAGTCTTGCCCAGACGCTCGATCAGCCGCGCCGAACCGCTGTCGACGCCCACCTTCAGCAATACCGCGCCGGCCGCCGCGGCCGCGGCCACCCGCTCCTCGTCGAGCTCGTCGGGGCGCGCATTCGCCATCCACGGCAGCTCGACGCCGCGACGCACCAGTTCGTCGGCCAGTTGCAGGAAGCGACCGCGATGCACCAGCAGCGAATCATCCTCGAAGGCGATCGCCTGCGCCCCGGCAGCCTTCAGCGCGAGTACCTCGTCGACCACGTCGCCGACCGAGCGCACCCGCAAGTCCCGTCCAACGCTCTTGCGCACGATGGCCGTGCAATGGCGGCACGGCCGCGGACAGCCCCATGCGGTGAGCACGTAGCCCCACCGCGCCGCCGGCCGCCCGCGCACCGGGAACGGGAACGCATACGCCTTCAGTGCATCGCGCCCGAAGCGCGGGCGCGGCAGCGCATCGGGCGCGCCCACGAGCACGATTTCGCCTGCACCCACGCGCAAGCGGCATTCCTCGCGCAGGGCCGCAAGATCCTCGCCCGCCAGCACACGCAGCGCCAAGCGCGGCGCCTCCTCCTCGGGCTCGCCCGGCACGGCCAGGTCGTAGGCCTCGCTCCAGCCATGAAACCGCGTCCGCGCGACGTGCTGCACCTGCTGCCCGACCGCGATCGTGACGACTCCAGCCGCGCGCAACGCCGCGGCGACGCGTACCGACTCCTCCAGGCACCAGGTCACGGCACGGATCACCGCGACACGCGGTTTCAAGGCCAGCACCCGCGCGACGAACGCGTCGACGGAAAAATCCCCCAGCCAGCCATCGAGCAGCGGCACCGCGACCTTCAGGGCCTCCTCCAGCCCGCCCTGCACGTACATCAGGTCGAGCGCCGGATGCAGGTGGCGCGGATGACCCGTATGGCGCCCCGCCTCGCGGTCGACGCGCAGCACGACGACGGGATGTCCCGAACCGGTCATGGGAGTTCCTCCGCAAGTCGCCGGAGAATGGCGGCCGTGCGCCGCAGACGCCCCTCCGAAAGCCCGTCGTACAGGGGGATCAACACCGCCTGAGCCGCCGCCGTCGCGGCACCGGGACAATCGGTGTAGCCGAGCATCGCCGCGGTATCGTCCATCACCTCCCCGCCTATGCCCAGGTCCAGGCCGTGCCGCTGCGCCGCGGCACGCAGGGCGCCGATGTCGCCCTGAAAGCGCGCGACGAAGTTGTAGAACGCCGGCCGGCCGAAATCACCGCGCCGCTGGGTGACAAAACGCGGCGGCAGGCTGCGCGCGAGCACCTCCCACTGCGCATCGAGGCGCTTCTGCCGCGCCTGTGCCCGCTGCAGCTTGCGCAGGCCCAGCCGCGCCTGGAAGCCGCTGAACGCAGCCGCCGTCCCGCGCACCCGGTCATGTGCCTGGCGATAGAGGCGGTCGAAACCGCCGCCACGACGCGCCGAAAACATCACGCGCGCGGCGATCGCGTAGGCGGGGCTGCGCACCGCAAGCTCTTCCGCGAACTTCAGCAGCATCTTGCGCACCGGCGGCCACTCGCGTCGTGCGCGCCCGGCCAGGCGCGCCCGCGTCGCGGCCGCCAGCGCCTCGTCCGCCGTCGTCAGGACGCCACCGCCGAACGCCGCCACGGCCTTCGTCGCCTCCAGGCTGAACAGCGCGGCGCGGCCGAAACTGCCGGCCGGACGGCCGTCGATCGACGCCCCGAAGGCATGCGCGCAGTCCTCGACCACCGCAATGCCGTGCGCATTCGCAAGGGCGCAGATGCCGCGGATGTCGCACGGCGCGCCGAGCAGATGCACGACGAAGATCGCACGCGTGCGCGGCCCGATGCGGGTGGCGACGCTGGCGGCCGTCATGTTGAAGCTCGCCGGATCCACGTCGGCCGGCACCGGCACGATGCCGCGCGCGCGAATCAGCGGAACCAGTTCGCCCAGCGTATAGGCCGGGATCACCAACTCGTCGCCCGCGCCGAGCCCCAGCCCGTCCAGGATCAGGCCGAGCGCATCGCGGCCGCTCGCGGTCGCGATCGCATGCGGCACGCCGACCGCGTCGGCGAAGGCGCGCTCGAAAGCCGCCACCTGCGCCGCCGTGGCGTCGGCCGACCCCCACGGCGCACGCAACGCGTCCGCGAGATCGCCCCACTCCAGCGGAATGCGCCGGCGCGGAATCACGCCCCGACCCCGGCCAGACCGTCGCTTTGTACCAGCCGCGCCGGCCGCGCATCGAGCACGCGGCACAGCGCACCGAACACCTCTGCGACCGAAATCCGCTGCATGCACTGGTTATCCGTGCAGCGCGTGCGCCGCTGATTGCCCGCATTCACGCACGGCGAACAAGCCAGCCCGGCACTAATCACGGTCGCATCCCCCAGCGGCCGGAACAACACCGGCGTCTCGGGACCGAACAGGGCGATCACAGGCAGGGCCGTAACCGCGGCGAAGTGCGCGGGCCCCGAGTCGTTGCTGACCAGCGCGGCGCCGAGCGTAAACAGCGCCGGCAATTCGCCGAGGGCGAAGTGCCCCGCGATATCGACGCAGCGCACATCCCCGACCTCGGCCGCGATCGCCGCCGTCGTCGCCCGGTCGTCCTCGGCACCGATCAGCAGCACACGCACCTCCGCATGGCGTGCGAGCGTCGCGCGTACCAGCGCCACGAAGTGTGCTTGCGGCCAGCGCCGCTGAGGCAGCATCGCGCTCGCGTTGGCATTCACGAACACGATGCGTTCGTCGCCGACCGGACCGCCCCCAAAGCGGGCCAGCCTGTTCCGCACCGCCGCCAGCTCGTCCGCGCCCAACTCGCGCCGACGCACGCGCGGCACCAGCATTGCCGCCGGCAGGCGTGGCGCGGGCGGCACATCCTCGGCGAACAAGGCCTCGACCAGCATCAGGTAGTTCTGTGCCATGTGCAGCTGCGGATTGAAGGCCAGCGGATGCGTATACAAGTCGCCGCGATACAGACCGACCCCTTCGAAGCGGTGGAAACCCGCGCGCCGGCGCACCCCCGTCAGCAGGCACAAGGCCGCGGTCAGGCGCGAGAACAGTTCGAGATCGACAAGCGCATCGATGCGCGCCCGGCGCACGTCGCGCAGGAAACGCCAGGCATCCGCCGCCAGCATGCGCAGCGATCCCGTGCGGATCACGAACACCCGCTCGGGCGGCACCGTACCGGCAATCGCGAGGCTGTCGCGATTATGCGCAAAGGTCAGGCAATACGCCTGCGCACCGCTGCGCGCCGCCAGCGCACGCATCGCCGGATCTGCGAGCACCATGCTGCCGGATTCGGCCAATTGCACGAAGAGCACGCGGCGCACCGCCTGTTCCTGAGCCCGCGTTCGCCACCACGCACGCACCGCCCTGCGCAGTCCCGACAGCGCGGCACACAGCGGCACACCGAGCCAGCGGTCCATGCGGCGCATCGCCTCAGGGCCGGGCACGACCACTCCTCCGACGCAGATCGCCGTTCCGCTGCGTCATCTGCGCCGGCCTCGAATTCATTTCGAAGACATGCGTGCAATCGCATGAAATACGCATACAAACAGGCAATTCAGGTGATGTCGAACGGAGCGGACTATACCGCGCTTTGCCCCCGCCGTCGCCTGTCGCCACAGCCCGAACGCACGTGACCGGAATCACGCCAGACACGCCCCGATCCCGCTAAAATGCCGCTGATCGCAAGCCAATGACGGGAGTGCGGTTATTGTTCACGCACTCGGAATCTGGTCGAATGAGCGAAACCCTGGTCTCAACGGAAACCCCGGCTCGCGACGCCCGCGCATCGCTCCTGCATTCGCTCGTTGCCCAGTCGCCGGCCCTGATCGCGATTCGCGGCAATGACGGCACCTACCTCTACGCGAACGAGGCCTTCGCGCAGATGCTGAATCTTCCGGCCGAATCGCTACCGGGCAGGCACGAAGACGACGTGCTGCGCACCGCCGGCGTACCCCGGGTCCTGCGCATCGGCAACGGCGCATCCGTGGAGGTCACGCACAGCGAAGAAGAAGCCATCGTGGGACTGCGCTCGCGCCGCTTCCTCATCACGCGCTTCCCGCTACGCGCGGGCGACGGCGAGATCATCGCATCGGGGATGATCGCCACCGAAACCGGCGCACGCACCGGCGCCATCGCCAACCCGGCCGAGTACGCCGAGGCGCGCCACGCAGAGCTCCTGCACGCCCTCGAACAGATGGAGCGCCTCGCCTACACCGACCGGCTGACCGGTGCGTGGAACCGCCGCCATCTCGAAGACGCCGCCCTGCTGGAAATGTCCCGCGCCGAACGTCACGGCCACTCCGTCTCCCTGCTGGTGCTCGACGTCGACCACTTCAAGGAAATCAACGACCAACTCGGCCATGCCGTCGGCGACTACGTGCTCGTCGAGCTCGTCCGCTGCATCCGCGGCGACATCCGCCGTGCCGACACCGTCACGCGCTGGGGCGGCGAGGAATTCGTCGTGCTCGCGCCCGACACCGCCCTGCGCGAAGCCGAACAACTGGCACAGAAGCTGTGTGCGCGCGTGGCCGAGGCGCAACTGTCGAGCGCACGACCGGTCACCATCAGTGTCGGCGTCGCCGAATACCACAGCAGCGAAGGCTTCGAGCACTGGCTCGCACGCGCCGACCGCGCGATGTACCGGGCCAAGGATACCGGACGCAATCGCGTCGTCTCCGACCCCTATTCCGCATTCGCGAGCGACGGTACCCGCCTGGCAAGTTCGCCGGTCGAGCTGGTGTGGCGCGAAAGCTACCGCAGCGGCAACGAGCGGGTGGACCACCAGCACCGTCAGCTCTTCGAACACGCGAACCGCCTTCTGCACGCCGTGATCTCGCACGCACCGCGCGCAGAAGTCCTCGAAGCGATGGAAGTCCTCGTCGAAGACATCACCGCGCATTTCGCGGAAGAAGAGCAGCTGCACGACGCCATCGGCTATCCCGCCCGCGTGGCGCATGCCGCCGAGCACGGACACCTGCTCGCGCAGGCCACCCGGCTGTTCGAGCGCGCCCGGCGGGACGCCGAGCTCCCCATCGCGGAGGTATTCCAGTTCCTCGCCTACGACATCGTCGCCCAGCACCTCGTCGGCGCAGACCGGCAATACTTCCCCTACCTGGAAACGCCCCCCGCCTCCGCAGCGCGGTAATCCGCGCGTAGCGTGCAAAACGGATACGTTTCGGCGCTTTGCATTCGCCAGACCGTGCCCGATAATCGGCGAAAAGAACGAGCCTTGCACAAGCAAGCGTGACTATCCGTCCCTGCCCGCCGGGCCGGGGGGAACTTGCAACCCCGATTCGGCGTCGACATGGGGCCGGTCTATTCGGGCCCGCTCCGGATGGCGTGCGGGCAACCCAACGGTCAACGCACACCCGACAGACGATGAACGAGCCCATCAACGATGGCCCCCCCATCGGCGCACCGCCACTGCGGAACCGCCGAGCCTCCGCTACCGCTGTAGCCGCGACCCGGCACGCCGGCCACACCCCGCACCGGGTTGTCGATACCCGCCGCTGGGTCCGCGCACTGCAGCGCACCGCACTCGCCCTGCTCGCGATCGCCTGCATCACGCCCGCATCGGCACAGCAGTCGAAGATCGCCAACACCAAGCACAACCTGTCCACGTCCGGCTCCGGCACGGTCAAGGCCAACACGGAAAGCCAGATCTGCGTGTTCTGCCACACGCCGCACGCCGCCAATGCGAGCGCACCGGCGCCGCTGTGGAACCGCGAACTCTCCAACGCGACCTACACGCCCTACACCTCGAACTCGCTCGACGCGCAGACGATCTTCGGGGCGCTGTCGCAGCCCGGCGGCAGCTCCAAACTGTGCCTTTCCTGTCACGACGGCACGATGGCGATCGGCACGGTCGGCGTGCTGGGGGGTAACACCAACGTATCGGTGACGATGAGCGGCACCGACGCAGGCAAGATGCCCGCCGGTCCGCAGGGCGCAACTTCGGGCTTCACGCGCAATCTCGGCGTCGATCTGCGCAACGACCACCCGATTTCCTTCACTTTCAACGACACGCTGGCTGCAGCCGACGGCGAACTGCGCCGCATGGACGCACAGCAGCGCCACCCCCCTGCCAGCGGCAGCGTGATCGGCATCCGCGGTCCCGGCCTCAAGCCTTTGCTGCCGCTGCAGCCGACCGGCACGGCCGGGGCCGGACAGGTGCAATGCACGACCTGCCACGACCCGCACCTCGACGTGTCGAAATTCCTGCGCCTGAACCGCTTCCAGAGCGCCAACCCGGCCGGCGGCGCGTTCAATGCCGCCTCCGACCAGATCTGCCTCGGCTGCCACGACAAGCTCGGCACCGCCTGGTCGCAATCCTCACACGCCTCGCAGACGATCGCCGACGAGCAGTACAAGACCGACTCCGCGAACCGCCGCGAATTCCCGACAACGACACAGGTCTGGCAGGCCGCCTGCCTCAACTGCCACGACACCCACGCCGTGCAGGGCACGCGCCGCCTGCTGCGCGAGGGCATCAGCGGCGCCACCGGCGGCACCGGCGTCGGCAGTTTCAGGACCGGCTCGACAGCCGCGCCCAACGCCGTCTCGGCAGTCGAGGAAACCTGCTACCAGTGCCACACGACCTCGGGCGAAAGCATCATCGGCACCGCCACCGGCACCGTACCCAACATCAAGACCGACTTCAGCCTGCCGCGGCACATGCCGATCACGACCGCGGAACAAAAATCCGGTGTCGAGAGCCACGACATCAAGGACCACAACTTCGCCGAAGACCGCACGACGCTCGGCCAGATCGACGTGAACAACCGCCACGCCGAGTGCACCGACTGCCACAACCCGCACCGCGTCACGCGCAACAGCGTGTTCAACCTCACCGGCACCGACCAACGCACCCACGTCCCGGGCGGTGCGAACGGCAACATCGCGTCGGGCGCGCTGCGCGGCACCTTCGGCGTCGAGCCGGTCTACGGAACGCGCAGCTTCTTCGCACTGCCGAACAGCTACACGGAAAAGAGCGGCGATGGCGGACAAGGCGCCGCCACGGCCGTCACCAGCCCGTGGGTGACGCGCGAATACCAGGTGTGCCTGAAGTGTCATTCCGATTACGGCTATCCGGACGACAATGTCTATCCGAGCGGCATCCGGCGTCCCGAGCTCGGCGCACCCGGCACGCCCTCCGGCAGCGCGGTCACCGAAAGGAACAACTACACGCGCTACACCAACCAGGCGCGCGAATTCCAGGCCCCGATCACGCACCAGGGTGCCCCCGGCCCCCTCGGCACCGACGCCGGCGCCGGCACAGCCTACAACAGCGGCAACCACCGCTCGTGGCATCCCGTCATGGCCAACACCGGGCGCACGACCTCCCTGCGCAACAACGCAAGCGCCAACTCCTGGCTCGCACCGTGGAACTCCAGCGTCGGCACCAACACGATGCATTGCACCGATTGCCACGGCAACGCCACCGCGGCCGGCACGATCACGCCGACCAGCCCGAACCCATGGGGGCCGCACGGTTCGACCAACAATTTCCTGCTGAAGGGCCCGTATAACACCAGCACCGGCAGCCCCGACACCGGCGCCCTGTGCTTCAAGTGCCATTCGACCGTGTATGCCAACGGCGGCGGCACGACAGGCTTCCGCGGCGGCGGCCGGGGCGACCTGCACGCCTATCACCGCGAGAAGATCGGCAGCATGCGCTGCAACTGGTGTCACGTCGCCGTCCCGCACGGCTGGAAGAACAAGTCCTTCCTCGTGAACCTCAACGACGTCGGCGCCGAGGCCGGCCAGGTCGGCAGCAAGGAGGTCGCGATAAACGGAAGCTCCGACAACTACAGCGAAGGCCCCTACTACCGGCGCGCCAAGCTGAAGATCGTCAATTTCCGCCAGAACGCCGATTGGTCCGACAGCGACTGCGGCTCGTCGCAAAAGGCAGTTGGAGATCGCATTCCTGCGAGCAACGGCAACACCTCCAACAACACCAATCCAGCCACCGGCAAGGACTGGATGACGAACACCTGCTCCAATCCGCCCTAAGCTGTGTCCGGCGCGGTGCCGCAGCCGCGCCGGGCCGGCACCGCGGCGACTGATCCTCGTCAACAAGTCGCATGACGACTGTTGATAGAGTGCGCACACCTTTCCCGGGCCACCCGCGAGCGCCTTGCTCGCGCGGCATGCGGCCCCGCCGCAACCACCGCGGCGTGCACACTCCGAGTCGCCGCCATGACCACGAATACCTCCCCCGACACCCAGCCCGACCCCGTGCGCGAGCGACTCGCCGAACGCATCCGCGCCATGATCGCCGCCGGCATCGACGCCGACCGCGCGCCCTTCGACGCCCTCGCACCGGAAATCTTCGCGTGGCAGTTCGAGCGCAACATCCCCTACCGCGAATTCTGCGAAGCCAAAGGCATCACGCCCGCCCAGGTCACCGACTGGCGCCACATCCCCGCCTTCCCGACCGACAGTTTCAAGACCGCTATCGTCACGTCCTTCCCGCCCGAACAGGCCGTGATGGCGCAGATCACCAGCGGCACCACCGCCAACCGGCGCGGCCAGATCTTTCGCGACGACATCGGCCGCGAGCTTATCCTCACCGCCAACCGCACGATGACCGGGGCCTACCTGTTCCCCGACTTCGCGCGCGGCCAGCGCTGCCGCATCCTCATCCTCGCCCCCAGCCCCGAGATGGCGCCGTCGATGGGCATGGCGGTCGGTATGGACGAGACACGCCGCCACTTCGGCACCCCTGACAGCCGCTTCCTGCTCGACTACTCGGGCCTCGACATCAAGGGGCTTATCGCCGCGCTGGAAGAATCCGAAGCCACCGGCGTCCCGCTCGCGATGATCGGCTCCACCTCGGCCTTCGTGTATTTCTTCAACGCCTGCAAGGCGCGCGGCCTGCGCTTCCGCCTGCCCACCGGTAGTCGCATCGGCGACGGCGGCGGCTACCGCGGGCGCTTCGGCGAACTCACGCAGGACGACTACTTCCGCCTCGCCGGCGAGGTCCTCGGCATTCCGGCCTCGCACTGCGTGAACGTGCTCGGCATGGCCGAGAGCGCCACGAACTACTTCGACGACACGCTGCGCGCCGCCGTCCAGGGCCGGACCTCGCAGCGCCGCCGGCTCACCCCGCCGTGGGCGCGCGTCGCCGCAGTCGGCCTCGACGACCTGCGCCCCCTCCCTCCCGGCGAAGTCGGCCTGCTGCGCCACTACGACCTCGCCAACCTGCCGACCGTGCTGGCCGTGCAGACCGACAACCTCGGCTACGTCGACCATGACGGCAGCTTCCAGATCGTCGGTCGCGCGAAGCTCGTCGATGGCAAGGTCACCCCGCTGCCGAGCGAACGCGCAGTCGGCCCGATGGGCGACAAGCGCATCTTCCGCTTCCTCGAGGCCTACGTGAATTTCTCCATCCGCTTCAAGATGGGCCTCGCCCGCGCACGCAAGCCCGCAGCGGCCGACAGCGCCATCCCGGCGCCGCTGCCGATGACGCCGCCCGTATGCCCGTGCGACGAGTTGAGCGAGGAGATGCTCGCCAACCCCGTCCCCCGCGTGGACTCCGCCACCGACTCCACCGCCGCAGCGCGCTGATCCGGCGCCCTTCCTGCCCCCTTCCCGCGTACCGGCCCCGTCGGCACGCGGTTCCGCCATGCCTTCGGCAATGCCGTTGATGTACGTCAAACGCCTCGGGCAGGTGCTCACCTACCATGCCGCCGGTAGTCTCCCCCCGACACGTCCGCACGCAGAAAACAATGAAAACCAACGGCTCCCCGATCACCTTCACCCCTCCCCCGCGCACCGGTCCCGCCACGCCGCGGCAACGCAAGATCAAGCGCGTCGCGCTCGTCACCGTGCCTTATCACTCGGGGGTCGTGGAATCGGCCGGTACCTGGCTCAACGTTGGCTTCGTCTACATCGCCGGCGCCCTGCGCGAAGCGGGCTACGAGGTCGACTACTACGACGCGATGTCCCTGTGGCACGACGAGGCCCAGATCCAGAAGCGTCTCGAGGACTTCCGCCCCGATGTGGTGTGCACCTCGGCTTTCACCGCCGCGATCGTCGCAGCGACGAAACTGCTGCGCCTCGCCAAGGAAATCGACCCGGAGATCGTCACCGTCATCGGCAATGTGCACGCGACCTTCTGCTACCAGGAGATGCTGCGCATCGACAACGACGCGATCGACTTCGTCGTGCGCGGCGAAGGCGAACTGACGCTACCCCAGCTGCTGAACTGCCTCAACGCCGGCGACGACCCGGCAAAAGTCGCCGGCCTCGCCTTCTGGCGCGACGGCGGCGTCATCGCGACCCGCTCCGCCCCCTTCATCCGCGACCTCGACTCGCTACCCACCGCGTGGGACCTCGTCGAGTGGCCGATCTACAAGTACCGCGCCAAGAACGACGCGCGCCTGGCGATCGTCTCCTCCGCGCGCGGCTGCCAGCAGGACTGCTCCTTCTGCTCGCAAAAGCTGTTCTGGCGCCGCGGCTGGCGCGCCCGCAGCGCCGAGAACTTCGTCGCCGAAATCGAAATGCTGCACCAGAAGTACGGCGTGCAGGTCGCCATGCTCGCCGACGAGATCCCGACCTTCGACCGCCCCCGCTGGGAGCGCATCCTCGAACTGATGATCGAGCGCAAGCCTGGCGTGCGCCTGCTGATGGAAACCCGCGTCGACGACATCGTGCGCGACGAGGACATCATGGACCGCTATGCCGAAGCCGGCGTCGAACACATCTACGTCGGCGTCGAGGCCGGCCAGCAAGCCACCCTGGACCTCTTCAAGAAAGGCTCGAAAGCTGCCGACTCGCGCCGCGCGATCGACATCATCAACGGCTCCGACATCGTCTCCGAGACCTCCTTCGTGCTCGGCATGCCCGGCGACACGCCCGAGACCTTCAAGGAAGCCGTCGAACTCGCCAAGCTCTACAACCCCGACATGGCCTTCTTCCTCGCGATCGCCCCGTGGCCTTACGCGGACCTCTACCCGCAACTCGAGGCCCACGTCGCGACCAAGGACTACAGCAAGTACAACCTCGTACAGCCCGTCGTCAAACCCGACGCGATGACGCTCGAGGAAGTCGAACGCGAACTGGGCCGCGCGTCGCGCAACTTCTTCATGCACAAATTCCAGAACCTCGACCAGCTCTCGGAGTGGAAGCAGGAGTTCATGCTGGCGGTGTTCGACATCCTCATCAACCACTCCTACCTCTCGGGCCAGATGCAGGAAATGGCCGCCGGCCAGCGCATGCCCGAAGCGGTCAAGCAGATGCTGCGCAAGGTCAATGCCACGCGCCGCGACCTCAAGGTCCAGGCCGGCGCCGAGCCGCGAAACTTCGCACCGATCCCATAATCGTTTAGCATTAACCGTTTCGCATCCCAGAGCGCGCCCAAATACCCGCGGCCATCAAAAGGTTATGAAGAATTTCCCTAAATTCCATGCCCTGCTGCTCATCGCTGCGGCGCTGTTCGGACAGGCCACGCTGGCACTGGCCCAGAACACGAATGCGAAGGTCTCGAACACCAAGCACAATCTGTCGACCTCCGGCCCCGGAACGGTGAAGGCCGCGACCGGCGCGAGCGGCACCGACCAGATCTGCGTCTTCTGCCACACACCGCACGCAGCGAATGCCACCGCTCCCGGTCCACTGTGGAACCGCACGCTGTCTTCGGCCACCTACACGCCCTACACCTCGAACTCGCTCGACGCCGAAGACATCCTCAATGGCCCGATCGGCCAGCCCGGCGGCGCCTCCAAACTGTGCCTGTCCTGTCATGACGGCACACTCGCGCTCGGTGCGGTCGCGAACTCGCCCGGGAGCGGCACCGGCAGGACCCTCTCCATGGTCGGCACGCCCGACGGCAAGATGCCGACGGCCGGCAATACGACCGGCTACACGCGCAACCTCGGGATCGATCTCACCAACGACCACCCGATCTCCTTCACCTTCCAGAGCGCAGCCCCCGACACCGACACCCTGTCAAAACGTGACGGCGAATTCCGCTCGCCGCCCTATTCGGTCGTGGTTGCGGGTGAGACGAAGACCGTGGTCGGGATTCGCAGCCGTGGCACCAAACCAATGCTGCCGCTCGACCACGAGGGCAAGGTGCAGTGCACGAGCTGTCACGACCCCCATCTCGACGCAAGCAAATTCCTGCGCCTGAACCGCTTCCAGACGGCCAGCAGCCCCGGGACAAGCTTCAATCCGAGCACAGACCAGATCTGCCTCGGTTGCCACGACAAGAATAAGGATCGGACGGGCGCCGCCTATCTCGCATGGTCGAACTCGGCCCACGCCAACTCCAACGTCGCCACTCCGGCGTATCAGGGCACGGCTGCAACGCAGCGCGAGTTCCCGGCGAGCATCAAGGTATGGGAAGCCGGCTGCCTGAACTGCCACGACACCCACACCGTCCAGGGCTCGCGCCGCCTGTTGCGTGAGGGCACCGACAACGCCTCCGTTCCCAAGTCCGGAGGCAATCCGGCAATCGAGGAAACCTGCTATCAGTGTCACACCACGACAACGGCAAGCATTCTCAACGTAGCTGCGATGACCGCGAGCACCGGCGTACCGGACATCCGCACCGAGTTCACGACCTCGGGCAACAAGCGCATGCCGATCTCGAACACCGACCAGCCGGCCAGCGCCGAAAGACACGATATTGGCGGGAATTTCACCGACGACGTCTTCGTCGACTGCAGCGGCCCCACCAACAAGTGCGGCGCGGACTTCATCGAACGGCGCTCGCTGCTCGGCGCGGGCAACCATGCCAACCGCCACGTTGAATGCACGGACTGCCATAACCCGCACCGCGTGCTCAAGAATTCACTCTTCAATGGCAAAGGTCTTTCGACGCGTCGAACGCATGAACTCGGCGGAGTGAACGGCAACGTCGCGTCAGGTCCCCTGCGCGGCACCTGGGGTGTGGAACCGACCTATCCGGCCCTCACCACCAGCACCGATTGGCCGAATCAGCCGACGACGTATGCGGTCAAGCGCGGCGACCCCGGCGCCAACGAGGATACCGCGCGCAGCAACCCGTTCCTTACGCGTGAATACCAGCTGTGCCTGAAGTGCCATTCCGACTACGGCGCCGGCACCTCCTTCCCCGCACTCGGCAGCTATACGGGGGGGACCGCCAGCGGTACGAACGGGATGTCCACATACACGAACGTCGCCGCGGAGTTCGCCGTCAAGGCCACCGATCCCCCGACATCTGGCGGTGATCAGGGCGAGCAGGGCAATTCGGGCACCGCCTGTAGCGGAGGCGATTGCGATCCCAACGGCACCTCGCCCATCGGCGGCGGCGCAACCGGAAACAACCATCGTTCCTGGCATCCGGTAATCTGGCCAACCGGACGCGATGTCGCCGAACGCACGCGGAGCGGCACCTCGATGGACAACTTCCGTCCGCCGTTCAACGGCACCAAGGTCGGAACGCAGACGATGTACTGCTCCGACTGCCACGGGCATTCCGGCTCGTGGACACAGGGCAGCACTGCGAGCGACGCGACGAATGCCCCCAATCTGGCGAAGGTCCAGGGGCCGCACGGTTCGCCGCAGAACTTCATCCTCAAGGGCGTCTGGGACCTGACGGTGACCCCGAGCGCGACGCGCGACACCAACACCAGCGGCGGCATCTGCGGCCGCTGCCATAACCCGAACGCCAACAGCGGCTTCGACGGCAGCGCGTCGGAAGCCTCGCACTCCTTCACGACCAAGAGCTCCCGGCCGTGCATGCGCTGCCATATCGCCGTGCCGCACGGATGGAAGAACAAGGCCTTCCTCGTGAATCTGGAGTGCGTCGGGCCCGAAGGTGGGAAGGCAACCGGCTGCACGCCGGTCGGCAACAATACCACCGACGGTACGAGCACCAGCACCGAAAACATCGCCCCATATTACAACTCGGCGGCGCTGCGCATCCGCACCTGGCAGGCGAGCGGACAATGGACGGAGACCAGTTGCGGCGCACCGAACTACGGTGGCAAGGACTGGATGTCCGATGTTTCGGGTTGCCAGTGAGCGGCTCGGCCGCTTCGGGAGTGCCGGCGGCATGCCCCGTTGGCTGACTGCGCTCGCGTCGCCCAGACTCTCCGCTGCCTTTTTCGTCGTGATGGCCGGCGCCGCGCTGTGGGCCAAGGCCCCGGAGCGCAGCGCGACGCTGGCGATGCTGGCACCGCTCTCGCTGCTGACCCTGAACCTGATCGCGGCAATCGTCACCAACCGGCGATTCCGCGCCGACCTGCCGCTGCTCGTGTTCCATCTCGCGCTGCTGGCCCTGATTTTGGCGCTGGTGGCTGCACGCCTGACCTACTTCGAGGGCCAGGCAACCGTCACCGCCGGTACCGCTTTCGACGGCAATCTGCTTGGTGAGGAGCACGGCCCCCTGCACGATCGAACGATTGCCGAACTGCGATTCACCAACCTCGGCTTCACGGAAAACTATCCCGAGCGGGGTCGCTACCAAACAACCTACAACCGGGTCCGCTGGCAAGCGGCGGACGGACGCACCCACGTTGCGGAAATCGGCGACGATATCCCGCTCATCATCGACGGCTACAGGATCTACACCAGCAGGTATCGCGGCTTCTCGCCGGTATTTCGCTGGCAGGCCGCCGACGGCTCGGAGGACTGGGGCACCGTCCAGCTGCGCGACAGCAACAACGGCGCTTTCGCCGGCGCAAACGAATGGACGCTGCCCGACGGCCGCACTGCGTGGCTGATGGTGGACGCCGAAGCCCCGGCACGGACCGAAGGGCCGAGCGTACGGACCAATTTGGGAGCGGGCAGCGACGCACAACAGCTCGTTCTCCGCATCGGCGACAGCCGTAGCGTTCTCGCACCGGGCGACCAGCTCACGCTCGCGGGCGGCGTTCTCACGTATGTGCGACTCGATTCGTGGATGGGATACCGCATCATCGCCGACCCCACCCGCCCCTGGCTCATCGGTGCCGTCTTGCTCGGTATCCTGTCGCTCGTATGGTTCTATTCACGCATTCTCGTCCGCCCCATTCCAGCCGCCTCTTCCATCCCATGAAACCGACAAAATCGACATCTGCGACCATGCTCCTGGCCTGCAGCCTGATCGCGGCATCCGCACACGCCAGCAGCGAAATCAAACCACGGATATGGCAGGAACCGCAGACCGGACTGGAATTCATCCGGGTTGAAAAATCCTGCTATCGCATGGGCAATGACACCAGAGTAGCTCCGGATGCGGACGGTGGATGGGGTCGCCTCAACTACACGCAGTCCCTGTCGGCCGATGAAGCACCTGCGCATGAGGTGTGCCTCGACGCATACTGGCTGGGCCGGCACGAAGTGACGCGCAAGCAGTGGAAGCGGGTGATGGGCTCTCTGCCCGACGGCGACGAGACATTGCCCGACAATCTCCCGGTCACGCGGGTCACGTGGGAGCAAGCCAATGCCTATGCGGAACGCCTCACCTCGCAGCACAAGAAGCGCTTCCGCTTCCGCCTGCCGACCGAGGCCGAATGGGAATTTGCCTGCCGCGGCGCAACGCCTGCGTCGCTCGACAAGAACGTTCCTACGAATGGGGATGAACTCGCACGCATCGCCGTGGCCGCGGTCGAGGCTCCGGTACCGCCCGAACCGGTAGGCAGCCGCCCAGCCAGCGCAGCGGGCTTCTTTGACCTCCTGGGCAACGTCTGGGAATGGACTTCGGACGATTACGTCACGGACGCTTACGCGCGGCACAGCCTGTACAACCCCCGCACCGGCGCAGGCCTCGACAAGGCCGTCATCCGCGGCGGGAGCGTGCGCACGGAATTTGTTCAGACCCGCTGCACGATGCGTGGACGGTATCCCAAGCACGACACTCTCAACCTTCTCGGACTGCGCCTCGTGCGCGAAGAGTGAGGACCAGACGCCATGACACCATTCCGCCACCTTGCCGTCCTCACCGCCACCCTCTCCGCCATCCTCTCGTCGGCGCTCGCCCTGGCTCAAAGTCCGGCCACGCAGCTTCCCCGGGAAGTGATGATCAACGGCGTCGAGTTCGTCCACATACCCGCCGGCAACTTCTGGTACGGGGTCGAAAACACCGACTATCTGGACAATCAAAAGCCGGTGAACGGCGAGCACTACCGCGACGTGCAGATCTGGCTCGACGGTTTCTACCTGGCGAAATTCGAGGCACGCGCCCGCGACCTGAAGCGCTTCCTGGAACAGCCGGGCCTCAAGCGCCATGCCAAATATGCGGGCGAGACGGAAGGCTGCTCGCTGACCGGGAGCGCAACCGCGGGTTACACGCTCAAGTCGCCCGAACAGGACCTTCCCGCCACCCACATGTCGAATGAACTGTCGACCGAGCTGGCGCAGTGGCTCGGCTTCCGCTTGCCGACGGAGATGGAATGGGTCAAGGGCGCCCGCGGGACCGACCGGCGCATGTTCCCCTGGGGGGACGAGTATCCGGACGACACCTTTGCCGGCTTCAAGTCTCATGCCGGCTGCAGCCCGGCCCCCGTCGACTCCTTCGCCAACGGCCGCTCCGCTTATGGTCTCTACAACATGGGCGGCAACGTGTTCGAACATGTTGCCGACTGGTACAACAACGCCCACGATCTGGCACTGCGGGATGGTATGCGTAATCCGCCTTTGGCCAAGAACGCCACCGTCGGGGCAGACCTCAGTCATCCCATGCGGGTTCTGAAGGGTGGACGCTGGTCGACCCACGCCCAAGGCATGTCCATCTATTCCCGCACGTTGCACCACCCCGAACGGGGGTTCATCTGTTTCGGCACGCGCTTCGCGATAGACGAATCAGTGGTTGCCAGACTACTGCAGGCTGGCACCGCCAAAGTGATTGCCGAAAAATGAACGACAAGCGCATTGAAGGCTCGACCGCGGTGCGCGACTACCGCCGGGGCGCCATCCTCGCGGTCCCGTTCTCGATCGCACTGCTTGCCACCGTTGTCTCGCTGCTGCCGGGTCGCGGCATCGAGTCTGCCTCATCACACGCCGATACGTCCGCATTTCCCTCGCTGGCGCCACACGGCCCCGCGCAGTTCCGTTCAGACGAAAAGGAGCCGGATCGCCCTGCCGGCCACCATCTCAGTGTTGATCCGACACAGGACCGGGCAGGTCATCTCAGCGAGGTGCGTCGCGTGACGCTGGATGCGCTGAATGGCATGGCGCGCGAACTGCTGAAAGCGGGCAAAGCCGACGAAGCCGCTCAATCGCTGCTGAAGGCGATGTACCTGGCCCCGGACGATGCCGATGCCTTTCAGCTCATGGGCGACGTGATGATGCAGCGTCAGCGCTTCGGCGAGGCCCGCGAATACTACGAATCAGCGATCGACCGCGACCGGCTCCGCGCCGAGGCCTATTTCGGCCATGCCAGTGCGTCCGAGGCAATGGGAGACCTCGAGTCCGCACTGGGTGGCATGCGCAGCTACCTTCACGTCGTGGACGACAAGGACCCGTTCCGTCTCAAGGTGGCGCAAGCACGCTCGGCAATCTGGGAATGGGAATCCAAACTCGGGCGCGGACCGTGGGGACCGACGCAGGGCATCCCGCCCGGATTCACCGCAGCCGAATTGCGCCGCGACGGCAAGGGCGTCGGCGCCAAGATGCCGATTCCCGGGACGGCAGACGAGAGCGGCGTGACGAAGTATGAGATAAAGCACGCCGACAAAATCAAGATGTACGACAAAGAATGACTGATCTGCTCCAGACCGAACTCATCGCCTTTTGGGCGTCCGTCGTTGCATACAGCCTCGCCACCGTGGCGGCCATCAGTGCGCTCGTGTTCCGCCGCGACTGGTCGCGACTGATCCTCACCCTGCTGATAATCGGCTGGGGCGTACATACCGTCGCGTTCGGCGCGCGCTGGGTGCGGATCGGCCATCTTCCGGTCATCAACACCTTCGAGATGCTCTCGGCGAATGTGTGGGGGCTCGTTGCCGCGGTGTGGCTCGGTTATCTGATGCTGCCACGGGTGCGCGCCTTCGCCGCCTTCGTACTTCCCGTCGTGACGATGCTGATGGGCTGGATGATCCTGATCCCCATGGACGAATCCTCGCTTCCCCCGACCTACCGCACGGTCTGGCTGTTCATCCACATCATCTTCCTGAAGATCTTCCTCGGCGCCGCCTTCGTCGCCCTCGGTATCGCCCTGATCACGATCTTCCGCAAACTGAACCCCGGAGCTGCGACGCTGCAGCGCCTGCCTGCGGACCGCGAACTCGACGCAACCGCTTACCGCTGCATGGCCTTGGCGCTGATCTTCGATACGCTGGGCATCGTCGCGGGCGCAATCTGGGCACAGGACGCGTGGGGCCGTTACTGGTCGTGGGATCCGCTGGAGGTGTGGTCGCTGGTGACCTGGCTCGCGATCGGGCTGACGCTGCACGTGCGGGCGTCCTTCCGCACGCCGCCCCTGACGAACTCGCTGCTGGTCACCGGCACCTTTGTCATAGCCTTCTTCACCTTTTTCGGCATCCCCTTTGTCACGACAGCGCTGCACAAGGGGGCGATCTGAACGCCCCAGGCTTCACGTCGGGACTGCGCCTCCTGCGCTTCACACTTTGGCTGGCGGTGGTCGGGTACGCGCTCTTCATCGGCGCCAAGATCACAGACGGGTATCGCAACGCCGCCCGCGGCGACACGCCGCTGTTCACCGATTTCACACCGACCTATGCGGCGTCGATGATCGTACGCGAACTTCCGGCCGAGTTCGTGTACATGCAGCGCACGATGGTGGCAGCCGGCAAGGAGGCCGCGCGTCGAATCTATGGCGATCTCACGGACGAGCAGGCCAGGGTCGTCGGCTTCGCGCCGTGGATGTATCCGCCCACCTTCATCCTGCTCGCGCTCCCGCTCGCCTATCTGCCCTACCTGGCCGCGTGGGCAGGATGGCTGGGCATCACCGCCCTGCCCTATCTGCTGACCCTGCGGCGAATCCTTCCGGACCGCCTTGGCCTGCCCTTCGCGCTTGCGGCGCCACCGGCATTCTTCAACGTGATGTACGGCCAGACCGGTTTCCTCACCGCCGGGCTGATCGGGTCGGGTCTGCTGCTGTTGCGCGGGCGGCCGCTATGGGCGGGCGTGCTGATCGGCCTTGCGAGCGTGAAACCGCATTTCGGCGTGCTGATCCCCTTCGCGCTGCTCGCGGGCGGCCACTGGCGGGCCTTCGCCGCCGCGAGCGCAAGCGTGCTGGCACTGATTGCGCTCAGCGTCCTGACGCTCGGCGACGATCCATGGTTCGCCTTCATCGGCACCAGCCTGTTCCATATCGAGGCCTTCTCGGTCGGCGCCTTCGCGCTGCCCGCGATGGTCACGCCGTGGTCGGCAGCGCGCCTCGCGGGGATGACGGTCGAGCAGGCCTGGGCGCTCCAATCGCTCGTCAGCGCACTGATGCTGGCGATCGTCACGTGGGTGTGGTGGCGCGGCCGGCGACATGCGGAATCGCACGGGCTGCAGGCGGCGGTGCTGTGCCTCACGACACCGCTCGCGTTGCCGCTAGCCTTCCTGTACGACCTCGCGCTGATCGTCCCTGCAGCCGCCTGGCTGTTGTCCGACATGCGGCGTCGCGGCGCGGGGCGCGAAGAATACTGGCTGCTCGCGGGCGGGCTCTCGGCGCTGCTCGGTGCAAAGGAACTCGCCAAGGCGACTCCCGTCCAGATCGCGCCGTGGATCCTCGCGCTGCTGCTGGGACTCGCGCTCTACCGCTTCCTCTCCGCCCTGCCGCGCGACGAAGCTGCCGCGACGTGAGCCAACGCCGTGCAGCAGGAAACGCGGCAAGGTCCACGGGCGATAGCTCATGGTCGCGAAGATCGCGCACTCGAAGGAGCAGCGACATTGCGTGTTGCGGATGTAATCGGTGATGCGGTGCGCCTGCGAGCTGCCCAGGAGCGCGCGCAGGTCGTCGCCGTGCTCGGCGAGCCGGCCGATGATGAAGTCGTCGTGCGGCAAAGCATCCTGCGGACGCACGTCGCGGATCATCTCGCAGGGCAGCACGGCGCCATCGGCGCGAATCACCGCGAGCCGCCGACCGGCGAGGCAGCTTCCGCAGGGCCAGGGCTCGTCGGGCGAGCGCACGATCGTGAACATCGCACGGTCGAGCAGCGCGAACAGGCGCGACAGGCCGGTCGCGCCGCCGTTTGCAGCGGCGACGTCGGCGCTCAGTCGCGCGTAAGACGCGTCATCAGGCCCCTGGACTGCCGGATCGGCCGGTGTGCCGCGCAGCCGGGTGACTTCAAACTGGTCCAGCGGGAATCGCCGCAAGCGGGCGAGAACCGCCGGGACATCCTGCGCGTTCGCCGCGGTCGCCGCGATGCAGGCGTGCACCCGCAGCTGAGGCAGCCATTGGCGGGCCTCGCACAACAGGCGCAGCGACTGCTCGACCTTCACGAAGAGGCCGGGCACGCCGCGCAAACGGTCGTGCGTGGCGCCCACCCCGTCGACCGAAACAGTCACCATGACGCGCCCGAACGGCGCAATGCCGGCGATACGCGTCAGCAAAACCCCGATTTTTTCCGGGTAGGAGCCATTCGTGGAGACGCTGAACGAGCGCACGCCGGCCCGGTAATAGGCCGCGATGATCTCGGCGAGGTCGTCGCGCAACAGGGGCTCCCCGCCGGTGAGGGACAGGTGGCCGATCGGTCCGGTGCTCGCCGCGACGCGGCGGATGCGCGCGAGGTCGAGCTCGGCGTCGCGTCCGATCGCGTGCCGCTGCGGCATGTCGAAACAGTGGCCGCACAGCGCGTTGCAGCGATGCGTCAGGAACTGGATCAGGTAGCCCGGCGAACCGCGCGACACCAGGCTGCGGAGGTAGGCGAACACGACCGCGAGATCGATGGCCGCGCTGTGCACGCCGCGCCCCGCAATGTCCCGCACCGCCAGCAGGCCGCCGGCGACGATGGCGGCGCTGGCGGCGGCGTGGAATGCAAGCCCCGGCAACACGAAGCCGAAGCCGTGCCGGCGCGCAAGCTCCCGCGCCAGGGCGCGCGCCTGCCAGCCTGCCACACCCAGCAGCAGCAAGGCGGCGACCAGCAGGCCGGGGAACACGATGCCGCATGGCGCGAGGAGCAGCCCGAGGACCAGCGCCCCGCGCCCTATCCCTTCGCCTGCCCCGCCCATCATTGGATTGAAGCTGCGGTAGCGGCGAATGAGCTGCAGGTAGTGGCGCGTGCGGGGCACGAGTTCGCGCACGTAATCGAGGCAGCCCGGCTGCCGGTGTTCGACACGCAGCTCACCCGACAGCCACAGCTGGTGACCGGCCAATGCCAGCCGGCATCCCAGGTCGGGATCTTCGAGCGCGACACGGCGATCCTCACTGAAGCCGCCAAGCTCGAGGAACACGGCGCGGCGGACCGCACACACGGAGCCGCCAAGGCAGCCCGGCGCGCTGCGATCGAGACTTCCGCGACGCATCACGGTCTCGCACGCGTCGAGGTAACGCGCGAAGCGCGCGCCGCCCGGGTTCTCGTCGTGGTAGCAGCCGGAGAATGCGTCGTACCCAGGATGACTGACGCTCAGCTCCACGCAGCGCCGCAGGAATTCGCGATCGCGGATGCGCGTGTCGGCGTCGAGGAACACCAACCACTCGCCATGTGCCGCGCGCGCGCCGGTGTTGCGCGCCGCCCCCGCTCCGGCACAGCGCTCGTGGCGCAGCACGCGCAGCCCCGGGCGGCGTGCAAGCAGCTGCGCCGTCCCGTCGGTCGATCCGTCGTCGACGACGATGACTTCGCAGCCGTCTACGCCGCCGAGCCGCTGAGCCTCGAGCGAATCGAGCAGTCCGTCGATGAAGGCCGCAGCGTTGTACGCGGGGATGACTATGGAAATCTTCATGCGCTTGACGTTTGCATGAAACGTTTCTGGATCCGGGGAGCGTGGGCCTGTATTCTACGCGCCCCGGCAGACGCGTCCCTCCCCAAGCGTACGATCGCCGTGCGCCCGTCGCAGCCATTCCCAGGCAACGAGTTCCCATGAAGATCGTCGTCGTCATTCCCACCTATAACGAGCGCGGCAACATCGGGCGCCTGATCGGGGAGGTGCACGCCACGCTTGCTGCGCCGGACCGGGATGTGCACGTTCTCGTGGTCGACGACGAGTCCCCCGACGGCACCGCCGCGGAGGTCCGCGCCTGCGCCGCGCGGCTGCCCCGACGTGTCGCTGCTGAGCGGGCGACGCTCCGGTCTCGGTGCGGCTTACGTGCGCGGCCTGAATCACGCGCTGGCCCATCACGCCCCGGATGTCGTCATCCAGATGGATGCCGATTTCTCCCACATCCCGTCGGATCTGCCGCGCCTGCTCGCGGCCATCGAAGACGGCGCCGACGTCGCGATCGGCAGCCGCTACCTCGACGGGAATCGCACGCCGCAGGACTGGGGCTGGCGGCGACGCCTCCTCTCCCGGGCCGGTAATCTGGTCGCGCGCCACTGGCTGGGCCTCGCGCCGGTGCGCGACTGCACGGCCGGCTTCCGGGCGTGGCGAACCCCGGCGCTGCGACAGTCGCGCTTCGCCGACGTGAGCGCTCAAGGCTACGTCTTCATCGTCGCAATGCTGCAGAACGCGGCCCGCGCGGGCGCGAACATCCGCGAGGTTCAGGTGCATTTCCCCGACCGCAAGGTCGGCACTTCGAAGCTCGGCACGCGCGAGATCGCCGAGTTCGCGCGTTGGGCACTGACGCACGGCGCGCCGGCCATGCCGCGCGCCCGCCTCGCGGAACAGCAGGCACGATGAATACCTCCCTGATGCGCATCGGCCTTGCGCTGTGCCTGGTCCCGGGCCTGCTGTTCGGACTTTCCCTGCTGCTGGAACACCGCGCCTGGCTGTGGGATGCGACGGTGTATCGGTGCGCGATCGAGGCGACTCTCGCGCATGGCGACCCCTACCGTTTCGTCGGCGACTGCACGGGCTACTTCCTGCCGCATACCTACCCCTACGCCGGCACCCGTCTCCTGGCCGGACTCGCGTCGGTGACCGGCACGGCCGTGCTCGGATACCTCTACGTCCTCGCGTACGCGGGCGGCGGCGCCCTGTTCCTGTACGTGGCCGGCCGTCTCGGCGGATCGCCCTCGGCGGTCACCTTTCTCGTGCTGGCACCGGCCGCAGGCGTGTTCGTATCGGAGTTGGTGTCCGGAAACATGGGCGTACCGTTCTATGGCGCCCTGTCATGGCTCGTCTGGCGCGGAGCCGGAGGACGGCCCGTCACGGCCTTGGGGGTCGCGATGGCGCCGTTCAAGCCGCTGTATGCGGCCTATGTGCTGCTGCCGTTCTTCCAGCGCCGCGAGATGCTTCTCCCGCTCGCCGGGGCGATCACCGTCGCCGCGTGGTACGGCGGCGATGCGCTGCTTTTTCCGGCGCATTTTGCGGACTGGCTGCGCACGGCAGTGGAACACGCGAACGAGGTGCCGGGTTTCGGCTTCTCGATGCTGGTGCGCAAATCCGGCCTCGAACTGCAGGGCGGGCCGTGGATCGTCGCGGCCTACGCCGTGTGGGCCGCATTCGTCCTCGTGCTCACGCTGCGCGCAGTCGAACGTGCACCGACCCCGCCGTTGCGGGCATTCGTCGCGATCGCCGGCACGGCACTGCTGCTACCACGGCTGAAGGAATACGACTGTCTCATACTGATCCCGCTCGCCCTGGCGCTGTGGCCGACGCTCGACGCACGCGAGCGGCGCGAATGGCTCGGCCTGGTCGGCGGTTTCGGTATCGTGCTGCCGGCCGCGATCTGGTGGCTGCGCAAACTCGCGCTCATCTGGGGGACCGGTCCGACGACGTGGCGGAGCCTGGTCGACATGCGCTGGCTGGTGCAGAACCAGGGCGCCTTCCTGTTCGCAGCACTGCTTGCCGCCCTTGTGTGGCTCGCCTTCCGCTCGCGTGACGTCACGAGGCCGGCATGACGGTTCCGGCCAGCCTGACCACAGCGCCCCGCGGCGACCCGGGCCGGGCACGGTGCCTGCCTGCACCCTGCGTTACAATTCACCCTGTCTGCGGGATGGTGTGACGCGCACCTGCGCTGCACGCCGGCCCGTTCCGTTCCCGACTGCCCCGCCGCCTGCGACGCGACGCGTCCCGCTCCACGCCCATGACACTCGACAACGCCTTCCTGACACTACGCCGCACGCTCGAAGGCGCCGTGCTCGGGCAGGCAGCCCTGGTGGAGCGTCTGCTGGTCGCGCTCCTCGCCGACGGCCATCTCCTCGTCGAAGGCCCGCCCGGTGTCGCGA
Organism: Azoarcus sp. CIB; assembly: GCF_001190925.1. Taxonomy (NCBI): domain Bacteria; kingdom Pseudomonadati; phylum Pseudomonadota; class Betaproteobacteria; order Rhodocyclales; family Zoogloeaceae; genus Azoarcus; species Azoarcus sp. CIB. The sequence goes on along the minus strand of NZ_CP011072.1, from coordinate 360,964 downwards.
AGACGCGCGCCGCCCACGCGCTGGCCTCGCTGATCGACGCCGACTTCCATCGCATCCAGTTCACGCCCGACCTGCTGCCGGCCGATCTCACCGGCAGCGAGATCTTCCGTCCGCAGGATGGCAGCTTCCACTTCGAACACGGCCCGCTGTTCCATCACCTACTGCTCGCCGACGAGATCAACCGCGCACCGGCCAAGGTGCAGTCGGCGCTGCTCGAGGCGATGGGCGAACGCCAGGTGACGATCGGACAGACGACCCATGCCCTGCCGCAGCTCTTCTTCGTCGTTGCAACACAGAACCCGATCGAGCACGAAGGCACCTACCCGCTACCCGAAGCGCAGCTCGACCGCTTCCTGATGCACGTGTGCGTCGGATACCCCGACGCAGCCACCGAGCGCGACATCCTGCGTCTTGCCCGCGCCGAAGCGCAGGCCGGCATCGCATCCTCGGCCAGCCCGGCCCTGCCACCCGTCGTCACGCAGGAACAGGTATTCGCCGCACGCCGCGCCGTGCTCGACCTGCACCTGAGCCCCGACCTCGAGGACTACATCGTGCGGCTCGTCGCGGCCACGCGCACGCCGGAACTGTACGGGCCGGATCTAGCGGGCGCCTTGCGTTTCGGCGCGAGCCCGCGGGCGACTATCGCGCTCGACCGATGCGCCCGGGCGCGTGCGTGGCTGCATGGGCGTGATTATGTGTCGCCCGACGACATCCAGGCGCTGGCGCCGGACGTGCTCCGCCACCGCATCCTGCCCGGCTGGGAGGCGATGGCTGACGGAATGAACGCGGACACGCTCGCGGCGGCGCTGCTCGAGCGCGTCCCGGTGCCGTGAGCGTGGCTTGCACTGTGACACGAACGCCGCAACGACCGGCCAGCCGACCGTGCAGACCAGTAACATCGCGCCGACGCACCACGATCTGATCGCGCTACGGGCCCAGGTCGCCGCGCTGCGCGCGACAAGGGGCATGGGGAATGGCGCGAGCGGCGGAACGCATCGCAGCCCGCGACTCGGCGCGGGGCTCGATTTCGCCGAGGTGCGCCCCTACCAGAGCGGCGACGATCCGCGCAACATGGACTGGCGACACACGGCGCGGCGCGGGCAACCGTTCACGAAACTCTTCCATGAAGAGCGCGAGCGGCCGGTCCGGGTGTTCGTCGATCTGGGTCCGACTATGCGCTTCGGGACGCGCTGCGCGTTCAAGTCCGTCGTGGCGGCACGCACGGCCGCGCTGCTCGCCTGGGCGACCATCGACGTCGGTGATCGCATCGGCGGCACCGTCCACGACGGCCACGCGCATCGCGAACAGCCGACATGCGGACGCGAACGCGGCGCCCTCGGATTGATCCACCAACTCGTCGCGGCCGCCGCGCAGCCACGTTCAAGCTCCGGACCGGATGCGTTCGCCGCCGCGCTACGCGCCTTCGCACACCCCGTTCGCCCGGGCAGCCACGCGATCGTGCTGTCCGACTTCCACCACCTCGATGCGGCGGGCGAGCGGGCCCTCGCGACGCTGCGCGGCGCGTCGGGCATCACCCTGGTACGCGTCTTCGACACCATCGAATCCGCGCCGCCGCCTCCGGGCATCTACCGCATTGCCGCTCGGGACGGCGAACGGACGCTGGACCTGCGCGATCCGGCCGCACGCGACGCATACGGCGCACCGTTTCGCGAACGCAGCGAACGGCTCGCCGCATTGGCGCGGCGTCTCGGCGCAACGCTCCTGCCCCTCGCCACGCACGACGACCCGCTGCGAACGCTCGCGACGCTGATCCGACCCACGGCGGCTAGATGATCACGGCCTCGATCGACCAGCTTCGCGACATCCACCTGCCGCCGCCCCCCGGGCTATGGCCGCCCGCGCCCGGCTGGTGGGTTCTCCTTGCGGCAGCGATCGTCATCGCAGTCTGGTTGGTGCGCCGTCACAGGCGCGGGCGTCCGCTGCGGGCCGCCCTGCGCAAACTCGACATCGTCGCGCGGACCTGCGCGCACACGCACGACGCGGTCGAGCTCGCGCGCGGCATCGGCGCAGTCCTCCGCCGCTACGCACGATGGCGTTTCCCGGAAGCGCCCACGGCGGGCCTGAGCGGCGCCGCATGGCTGGACTTTCTCGACGCGCATGGTGGGCAAGGCGAATTCGTCTCCGGCGCGGGCGCCGTGCTGGACACATTGCCGTATCGCCCCGCAACAGCGACTCCGGCACTGACCGACAGTGAAACCCGGGCCCTGCTGGAACTCGCGCGGCGCTGGCTGAGGACCAACGCGCCATGAGCTTCCTATGGCCGTGGCTGCTGATGCTCCTGCCGGCGCCCTGGCTGGTCCGCCGCTGGCTGCCCCCGGCAGGCAGAAGTGCAGTCCTGCACGTCCCGTCCCTTACGCTCTTCGCAGAGTCTGCGACTGCCGACCCGCAGGCGCGCGCGCAACGGTCGGCGCGCACGCGAGCCAACCTCGACCTCGTCCTCGCGACGCTGGCGTGGATGCTTCTGGTACTTGCTGCGGCGCGGCCCTTGGGCCCCGCCGACCCGACGACGCTGCCGGTCAGCGGCCGCGAACTGATGCTCGCGCTGGACGTGTCGGCCAGCATGGCGACCGCCGACCTCCGCCTCGACGGCGCACCTGTGGCACGCCTGGACGCTGCGCGCCGGCTCGCACAGCACTTCGTCGCCCGCCGCGACGGCGACCGCATGGGCCTGATCGTGTTCGGCAAACAGGCCTACCTGCACACCCCGCTCACGTTCGACCTGAACACGGTGCACGCCGCGCTCGACGACACCGCGATCGGCCTCGCGGGGCGGGAAACCGCTCTCGGTGACGCGATCGCGCTCGCCACTACCCGCCTGCGCGAATTCCACGGCAGCGAGCGCGTACTCGTCCTGCTCACCGACGGTGCCAACACCGCCGGCCAACTGTCCCCGGCGCAGGCCGGCTGGATCGCCCGGCGCGAAGGCCTTCGCATCCATGTGGTCGGCATCGGCGCGGAACCGGCGCGGGCAACGGTACCCGCACAAAGCGCCGAAATCGCAGTCGCCCCCGTGGCCGATCTCGACGAAACGACGCTGCAGGCACTCGCCGATCAGACCGGCGGCACCTACCGGCGCGCCACCGACGAGCGGGCGCTGGCCGATTTCTACCGCCTCGTCGATCGCCTCGAGCCGCAGGCCCTCGGACAGGTCGCGATGCGCCCCGCTCATGAGCTTTATCCTTGGCCGCTCGCCGCCGCACTGCTCATCACCGTGGTCCTCGGCTTGCGCCGCCGGCGGCCCCCCACCGAGGTGGCGCGCGCATGAATCCCGCCAGCGAAATAGTCGTCGGCTTAGCGGACTTCACCTTGCTGCGTCCTTGGTGGCTGCTGGCGCTGCTGCCCTGCTGGGCACTGCCATGGCTGCTCGCCCGCAACCCCCGCGCCCAATTCGGCAACTGGACCGGAGTGGTCGACGCCGACCTACTGCCCCATCTGGTCGATCCGGCGCAGACCGGGCACCGTGGCACCGCTCGCATGCTGATCGCCGTCGGCCTGACGCCCGCGATCATCGCGCTGGCGGGGCCCGCCCTGAAGGGCCGGACTGACGTTGCGCTGCGCAGCGACGCGATGCGCGTGCTGGTGGCAGACGTGTCACCAGCCCTTGAAGATGCGCGCGACGGCGCCTCCCTCGTCGAGGCCCTGCAGGTCGAACTGCTCGACCTCCTAGCCCGCATGCCCGAAGGCCAGACCGCGCTGGTCGCGTACGCGGAGGAGCCCTACCTCCTCGCACCACCGACGACCGACACCGCGACGCTGCGCATGCTCGTCACCGAACTGGCGCCAGACGTCCTCCCCATCGCCGGCGACCGCCCGGAACGCGCGCTGCGGATGGCGGCGAACCTGTTGGCGCGGAGCGGCGCTGCAACACGCGACGTGCTCTGGCTCCGCGCAGGCGGCGCAGCTTCCGCGCCCGCGCTGCAGGCCGTCGCCGAGCTACAGGCGGCGGGCGTGCGTGTCTCGCTTCTACAACTTGGAGCCGAGAACGATGCGCAGGGAGCCCTGCACGACGCCATCCTGGCGAGCGGCGGACTGGATCTCGCCCGGCGCACGGACGACCACGACGTCAGCGCCCTCCTCGCCCATCTCGACACAGCATCGATCTTGCGGCAGGAACAGATCCCGACGACCTCGACACCGCGCGAGTTCGGCCCCTGGCTGTTGGTGCTGCTGCTGCCCTTCGCCACCCTCGCCTTCCGCCGCGGCATCTTCACGCTGCTCGCCGCGGTCCTCCTGATGCCCCCGCCCGCCGCGAACGCTGGCGATTTCGGCGACTGGTGGCAGCGCCCCGACCAGCGCGCGATGGCGGCCCTGCGCAACGGCGCCGCCGAAACCGCGGCCACCCGATTCACCGACGCCCGCTGGAAAGCCGTCGCGCACTATCGCGCCGGGGCCTATGCCGACGCGGCCGCGCTGCTGGAACCATTCGACGATGCCGACTCCCTCTACAACCGGGGCAACGCACTGGCGCGCCTGCAGCGCCTCGACGAAGCCCTGCAGGCGTACGACACGGCACTGCAACGACGCCCCGACGACCCCGACATCCTCCACAACCGCGATCTGGTGCGCGAACTGATGAAACGCCCGCCCCCACCGCAATCGGGGCAGGGCGCACGGGACACTCCGCCGCCTCCCCGCCGGAACGCCCCGTCGTCCGCATCCTCGCCCCCTCCCGCTCCCGTCGCCAGCCGCGACACGCACGAACAGGAAGCCGAACGTCTCGCCGAACAGTGGCTGCGCCGCGTCCCGGACGAACCGGCGGGACTGCTGCGCCGCAAGCTCGAACTCGAAAACCGCCGGCGCCAGAGCGGAGAGGCTCCGCGGCCATGGTGAAATCCGGCGCACTCCCGGGCGGCCGTCACGCGACGACGCACATGTTGGCGCGACTGTCCCTCACCGTCGCCCTGTTCATCACCGCGCCGAGCCCGATTCACGCCGACGACACCGACAACAGCGCACGCTCAGACCCAGCGCTGTGGGTCGAGGCGGTACTGCAACCGGACACGCTCCACGTCCAGGCGCAGGCGCGCTACACGCTGCGCCTTTACCAAGCAGTCAGCGTGCGCGAACTCGCCTTCCATGCCCCCGAATCCGCTCTCGCCGATATCCGCCCCTCGGGCGAAAGCATCCACGACGTGACGCGCAACGGCCAGCGCTATCGCGTCACCGAACGGCGCTACGCCGTCTTCCCGTTCGCGAGCGGCACCCTGCAGCTCACGGGCGGCCATGTATCGCTGCGCACCGACGGCGTCTCCTCGCCCGAACATCGAATCGACGCGCCCCCCTTGACCCGCAACGTCAGCCCGGTGCCCGCGGGCCACCGAGCGGACGAATGGCTGCCCGCTCGCGCCGTGACGCTCACCGAATCCTGGCAACCGGACGCGCCGCAACTGCGCCCCGGGCAAGCGCTGCGGCGCACGATCCGCATTGAGGCCAAAGGCGTCGCTGCGGCACAGATTCCCCCGCTCCACCCTGGCACGGACGGTTTCTCCGTGCATCCGGAACCGCCGCGCCTCGAAGAGCGCGAAGAAGACGGCTGGATCACCGGCATACGCGAGCAGAGCTGGCGGCTCGTTCCGAGGCAGGGGGGAGCTATCACGCTCCCCATCCTCCGGTTGTCGTGGTGGGATTCCGTTGCCGGCCTGCCGCGACAGGCCACGCTTCCGGCACGCCCCATTGCCGTCATGGCTTCGCCCGGCGCGAGCGAAATGGCGACGGACGAACGGGTGGCACCTGCGACCGCGCTCGCACCGGCACAACAGAGCGCTCCCACGGCCCCTGCAGCACACACAAACGCGACGATCCCCGGCGCCGCACTCCTCGCCGCGATCGCGCTTCTGGCCGCAGGCGCAGCCTTCACGCGCAGATATCGCGACACCAAAACGCGCCGCCACATCCGCCGCGCCTGCCACGACAACGACCCGGTCGCCGCCCGCGCGGCCCTGCTGCAATGGTCCCGCGAAATCGGCGCGCCCGGGCCGGCCAGCCTGCTCGCGCTCGCCCGCCATCTGGGCGGCGCTGCGACCTGCGACCAACTCGCCGCCCTCGACCGCCACCTGTATGGCGAACATCGTCATCCCTGGAGCGGCCAGCAACTCGTCACCGCACTGCGCAGCGAACACCCCGAATTTCGTCATTGGCACCTGCGACGGCCGTTCTGAGTCAATCGTGGTCGAAACCTCAAGATGAAGTGATCACGCCCCCGTGCACCCATGACGCCGTGGTGGGAATATCCAATACATGCTGTAATAGCCAGTTGTTCAAGCCAGCACATGAATCCGGATGCGATCCCAGACCGTATGCCCGGTTTGTGTCCGATCGACAAAGTGATGCCACCGCCCAGCGATCAAGCCGCTCCTCTCGATGTGCTGATGGTCAGCACGTCGTATCCGTCGACGCTCACCGACTGGCGGGGCCTATTCATCCGCCATCTGTCCGATGCGCTCGCCCGCCGCGACGACCTCGCACTGCAACTCTGGGCGCCGCCTGGCGAGTCGCACCCCGCCGTCCGCGCCGCCGCAACACCGGACGAATCCGCGTGGCTTGCGGCACTGATGCAGAAAGGCGGCATCGCCCACCTGCTGCGCAACAGCGCCCCGCGCGGCGCAGCCCATGCGTTGAGGCTGCTGCAATTCCTGCGTCGCACCTACGCGCGCAGCCGCCAGGTGGACGTCTATCACATCAATTGGCTACAGAACGCACTGCCGCTACCGGCAAACGGACGTCCGGCACTGATCACAGTGCTCGGAACCGACATGCAGCTGCTCAAGCTGCCGCTGATGGCACCACTGCTCCGACGAACCATGCGCGGGCGCCGCGTAGCGATCTGCCCCAATGCCGAATGGATGGTCCCGGCACTCAATGACAAATTCGGCGACTTGGCCACGGTCCGTTTCGTCCCCTTCGGCATCGACCCCGGCTGGTTCGCAATCCGCCGCCCCCTCGTACCGGCAACACCCGCACGCTGGCTCACCGTGACGCGGCTCACGCGCGGCAAGCTGGGTCCGCTGTTCGACTGGTGCGAGCCGCATTTCCGCGACGGCGCGCGCGAACTCCATCTGTTCGGCCCCATGCAGGAGCAGATCGCCCTGCCCGCATGGGTGCATTACCACGGCCCCGCCGCGCCGGCCCAACTGATGAACGACTGGTTCCCGACCGCGCGTGGCCTGATCACCCTCAGCCAGCACGCCGAAGGCCGCCCCCAGGTCATGCTCGAAGCGATGGCGGCCGGGCTCCCGATCATCGCCTCGCGCCTCGCTGCGCACGAGAACATCGTCTTCCATCGCAAGACCGGCTGGCTCTGCGACACGCCAGCGGACGTCGCGACAGCCCTCGACACCCTCGAACCCGCCGACGCCAACCGGCAGGCCGGCGAAACCGCCCGCGACTGGGTCGCCCGCGAAATCGGCACCTGGGATGATTGCGCAACGCGCTACATGACGTTGTATCGAACCCTGCTGCAGGAAACCCGGGCGTGAGCAAGGCCATCCTGGTCCTCGGCGCCGGCGGCTTCGTCGGCACGGCACTCACCCCTGCCCTTGCCCAGACGGGCATCCCGCTGATCGCCGTTGGACATGCGCAGACCGACGCTGGCTCAGACATCACCTGCATCGACGAGGTGTTCGACAGCCCCGAACAATTTGCGCGCTGGCTGCCCGAATGCCGCGCGGTCGTCCATCTCGCCTCCGCCTCCACCCCCGGCAGCAGCGCCGGCAAGCCGCTGCACGAGTTCGAGCGCAACCTGCGGACAACGCTTGCACTACTGCAAGCGCTGCAGGACCACCCCTCGTGCGAACTCCTTTACCTCTCGTCAGGCGGCACGCTCTATGGCGACGCCGGAACCGAGCCCGCGACCGAACGCCACATTATCCGCCCGAAGTCCTACTACGGCGCCGGCAAGGCCGCGGCGGAGCACTTCATCACCGCATGGACGGCCCAGTTCAACGCACGGGCGACGATCCTGCGCCCTTCCAACCTGTATGGACCGGGCCAGAGCATTCGCCAGGGATTCGGCATCATCCCGACCGCCTTCGAAGCCCTGCGCAACAACCGTCCCCTCACGGTCTGGGGCGACGGCAGGACCGTCCGCGATTACCTCTACATCGATGATTTCGTCGCCCTCTGCCTGACTATCCTCGCACGCCCGATGCCGGCAGGAACCCAGGTGCTCAACGCCTCCAGCGGACAAGGACTAAGCCTCAACGATCTCTTCGCGCATATTGAATCGATCGCCGGCCAGCCACTCCCGCGCCGTTACGAACCCGGGCGCGCAGTCGACGTCTCGCGCATTGTCCTGGACCCCACGCGCGCTCATCGCCACTACGGCTGGCGCGCCACGACACCGATCGCCCACGGTCTCGCCAGCGCGTGGCAGTGGCATTGCGGCCAGGCATGACGACCGCCCCCGTCTGCTCCGTCTGCATCGCCAACTACAACGGCGAATCCCTGCTCGCCGACTGCATCGACTCCATACTCGCCCAGGACTGCGATTTCGCGGTCGAAATTCTCGTCCACGATGACGCCTCGACCGACGCATCGCTCGCCCTGCTGCGCGAGCGCTACCCGCAGGTCGAGGTGATCACGAGCGCTGCGAACGTCGGCTTCTGCATCGCCAACAACCGCCTCGCCGACCGCGCCCGCGGCGACTACCTGCTACTGCTCAACAACGACGCCGCCCTCGCCCCCGACGCCCTGTCGACCCTGTTCGCCCACGCCGGCCGCCAGCAACCGGCAGGCATCCTCACCCTGCCGCAATACGACTGGGAGACAAACGAACTCGTCGACCGCGGCTGCCTGCTCGACCCCTTCTACAACCCCGTTCCGAACCTAGCCCCGGACCGTACCGACGTCGCGATGGTCATCGGCGCCTGCCTGTGGATCCCGCGCGGCCTGTGGCACGAGCTCGGCGGCTTCCCCGAATGGTTCGAGTCGATCGCGGAAGACATGTACCTCTGCTGCCGTGCCCGCCTCGCGGGCTATCCGGTCGAAGTGACCGCAGGCAGCGCCTACCGGCATCGGCAAGGACAAAGTTTCGGCGGCAACCGCGCGAGCGCAGGTCGTCTGTCCACCACCTATCGCCGCCGACGCCTGAGCGAACGCAACAAGACCTTCGTTCTGGCCGTCTGCACACCGGCGCCGTGGGTGTGGCTGCTGCTGCCGCTGCACCTGCTCACGCTGATGGCCGAAGGCGCCCTGCTCGCCCTGATGCGGCGCCAATACCGGCTTCTGCGTGAAATATACGCAAACGTGCCGCTAGCTTTGGTCCGTCAAGGTTCCCGCCTGCGGCAAGAACGCAAATGCGCCCAGGAAACGCGCAAAGCATCGACGTCGACCTACGCACGCGGCTTTCTTGGACTGCCGCGCAAACTCCAGCTACTACTGCGGCACGGCATGCCCCAAATCCGCTAGGCACGACGATCGGCCGCAACCGCGCCCTACCGTACCGGAATTGGGCCCATCCGTCCGCGCACGCCATCCGCGATGCCACGAAACATCGCGACGACGGACTTCCATCTTTCACGCCCGAACAGCGCATTAGCGTACAAATTGCCCAGCCAATACCACGACGCGCGAACTTTCCAGTGCAAGGGTATATACGTGAGACGCGCGAGATAAACGAAATTGCGGAACTGATAATAAAGCCTGGTCGCACCATAACCGTTGAATGGCCGCCAACCGAAGAACCAAACGGACAGGCACTCGTCTCCCCGCCTGTGATGCATGACGGCATCGTTCGTCGCGACAACCACGTAGCCGCGCGCGATCGCCCGAAGACACCACTCGACATCGACGTAGTCGATGAACAGTGGCTCCATCATCCCGCCGATCGCCTCCAGCACCTCCGTACGGATCAAAGTCCCCGAGGAAATCAGTGACAGCGTCTCGACATCGGGGTGCTCCGCACTGACGTGCTTGCGCGTGTAGAACGGCCTTCCGACCTCCTTGACCTGCACCGGAAACGTGATCCCGGTGACCTCGTCCTGATATACCGGACCGACCGCCGCCACCTTGCGGCCGCGGGCCACGTTACGCGCCTCGGCCTGCAGCAGTCCATCAACCATATGTCGATCCGGCCGACTGTCCTGGTCGCTCAGCAACACGTGCGAAAACCCTTCACGGATCGCAACGTCCACGCCGACATTGAAGGCACGCGCAATACCGAGGTTATCCCCGCATCGCACGATCCGGAGTTTCGCATGCACGCCCCCGACGCCGTTCAAGGTCTCCCAGACGCGATCGTCCGCCGCCGGGTTGTTATCGACGATCAGAGTTTCGTCAACCTGCTCCGCAAGCTTGTCCAGCAACGTTTGAAGCACCTCGGGATCCGGGTGGAAGGTCACCACGACGGCGAGCACTCTCACGGGCTTCGGCTGCAACAAACGCGCATCACGACTACTCATGCTGACTTCTGAACTCATGCAGATTTTCCAAGCATTTTCGCGGCTGCACGGTCCAGATCGGACAACAACCGATAGATCCCCCCCTGATCCCTGCGCTGGTGGGCGATCATGATCATTCGGCTCCACGGTGCTCGACGGGCGTCTCGCCCGTGAAGCCGAAGATCGAAATACTCCCGCGACACCCGGGGACCTTCCTCGATATGGGCGACGGCAAACTCACGCTGCCACAGGAGGAAGGGAAGGCTGACCTGATCGCGCCGCCCGAACTGCTGATACTCCGCCCACCAGGCCTCCATCAGGCCGATCACGGCAGGATCGTTATGCCGGCGAAAAATCACGTTGTTTTCGGTAAGCCCGTAGTTTTCGGGAAATCCTGCCACCCGATAGGTCGCAACCTGCCTTGCAGCGACGTCCTGCGCCAACAATCCATCGCGTACGCAGGCCTGCGCTTCCGCATACGCGCAATTCCGGAACCGATGCGCGGCGAGCGCCACGAGGTTTCTTTCGAGATACTTGTCGAACAAGACCGACGGATCCTTGCACAACGCGATATTCGCATCGATATAAAGGCTGCGCGCGAATGGCGCCAGATACTTGTGCGGCAGCATCTTGAAGCGCCTGCTCGCCACCGCTGGACCTTCTTCGCCCGACTCGACCCGCACCACGTCCCACCCTGATCCGACGAGGTCCGGGTTGTCCGTGAAACACACGAACGCGCTGCTCCATGTGCCATCCACTGCGGCAACACGGTCGTAGTTGCCGAACACGGTAGTGTAGACAACACAATCATTCGTCATGATTTTTCGTAGTGCGCGATGAGCGTCAGGATTCCCCACACTTGCTCGGTATCGCGGCACACGCCCGCAAGATAATCACTCCACAACTTCCGCACCATGACACGATCAAAGCCACCAGAGCCTCTGTCCGCCCGCGCGATCAGGGCTTCACACCACGGTCTCAGCTCATTCTTCAGCCAGCGATCGAGGGGTATCGAAAACCCCATCTTGGGCCGGTCCACCAGCACGCGGGGAACCTTCCTGTAAAGCATGTCGCGCACCACACGCTTCGCCACGCCTCCGTCAAGCTTATATGCCTCAGGCAAGCTGAGCGCGAACTCCACGATACGGTGATCGAGAAACGGAGCACGGGTCTCCAACCCGTTCGCCATCGCGCCGCGATCCACTTTTACCAGAACGTCATCTGGAAGATACGCACCCGCATCCCATATGCCCGCACTCGTAGCGATTCCGGGCGCCACAGGCGGCGGCTGCAAGGCCGGCTCCCGCTGCTCGGCGAGAGGCACCTTCGCGCCGCGATAGGGATCGCTCCAATACCTGTCCAAGGCCTGTACATCCGGCTGTCTGCACGCAGACAGAAAACGCCCGCCGCGTCTCAGCAGCGACAGTGGCGGTGAGCTGCCGCGCAAAGTCGAGAGCAACTGCGGGGCGGAGCCGAGCGGCAAACACCGCAGCGCGCGCCACTGCCAAAAGCGACGGTAGAGGGCATATTTGGGGTAGCCGAGAAACAACTCATCACCGCCATCGCCAGAGAGCGCGACCTTTACATGGGTGCTCGCCAATCTGCTGACGAAGAAGGTGGGAATCTGGGAACTGTCACCGAGCGGTTCATCCCAAATCTCGGACAACTGGCCCACCAACCCCAGTACATCTTCGGCCGTCACGCGGTACTCGACATGCTCGGTCCCCAAATGTCGAGCAACCGCCGCAGCGTGCGCAGATTCGTCGAATCGCGGATCCGGCATCCGGATCGAAAACGTCATCACTTCCGATGTCGTTGCCGCCCGCATCATCGCCACCACGGCAGACGAATCGATGCCCCCCGAGAGAAAGGCGCCCACCTTCACATCGGCGACCGACTGCAGTTGCACAGCCTGCTGCAGAAGTTCCTCGAATCGGTCTACGGCATCCTCCAGACTGCCCTCGAATGGCTGCTCGAGACCCCGGGTCAAGGCGGTATCCAGCGACCAATACGACACCGGAGGAGGCAGGTCTGGCACATGTGCCTCCCGTAGCCGTAATCGGACACACGTGCCTGGCATCAGCTTCAATATCTTGCGATACATCGTTGCTGGCGCCTGGATGTAATTGCACCGCAGGAAGCCCGCTGCGGCCGTCCAATCCAGTTCGCCCTCGAATTGCGGGTGGGCACGGACCGCCTTCAATTCCGACGCAAACAGGAAATCGCTCCCTTGCCAACCGTAATACAGCGGCTTTTCGCCCATGCGGTCGCGCGCGAGCACGAGTTCAGCATTTTCCTTATCCCACAAGGCCAAGGCGAACATGCCCACCGCGCGTTGCAGCGTCGCCTCCACGCCCCAGGCCACAAACGCGGCGAGAAGAGTCTCCGTGTCGGAGTGCCCCCTCCATCCTCCCGAAGGCCCCTCGTCTTCGTCAGCTAGCTCGCGCCGCATGTCGAGGTGATTGTAGATTTCTCCATTGAATACCAGCACCAGGCGACCGCAGCGGCTAACCATCGGCTGATGTCCCGCCGCAGAGAGTTCGAGGATGGAGAGACGGCGATGACCAAGTGTCGCTCTCCCGCTCGGGTCACACCAGACGTCCCCGTCGTCCGGCCCACGATGCCTCAGTGCCTCCAGCATCGTCCCGCAGACAAGCCCGCGCTCGTAACCGATATGCTGCGAGGAGACAAAACCCGCTATCCCGCACATCAGCGACTTCCCGTCCAGCGGTAGATCCCGACGAGCGCCAGCACCAATCGCATCGCGTATCGGGGTGACAGTACGATCAGCGCAACGGCGAGCGGATAGCGGCGAAAGACCGCCAGGACGAAGCTCACGAGTGCCGCATTCCCCCGCAGTGAAACTCCGCGGAAACCCGCCTGCACAAAGAACGCGACGTTTTTTGCCGCAGTCAGCGCGGCAATGGCGGGCGGCATGCCGAACGCAGCCGCTTCCCGGTAGAGCACCGGCCAGATCTCCAGATTGCGGAACAAGGCGTCAGGATCGTTGCCGGCCGTCTCGTTGGCACCATGAACCCGCCAGACACCGACATTGCGATCCAGATAGCGGACGCCACCCCTAAGCGCGAGCCGATACAAGGACTCCCAATCGGCGCTCATTGCGCCCGACCGGTAAAAATCGAGTTCCAGCGCAGGCTGCCGCGCGTACAGCACGGCCATATGCATCAGCATGTATCGACGATCCGGCAGCGCTCGCAACACGTCCAGTCCCGCCGCGTCGGGCCGGTCTGGTATCCCGCTTACCTGTTCAGCCGCGCTCGTCTTCACCGTCGCGCGTGCAACCACCATCACGACATCCTTGGCGCCGAGTGCAAGCCTCACGGCCTCGGCGACAAACTCCGGATCTGTGTAGTAGTCGTCACCGTCGAGATTGACGACATAGTCGCCGCGCGCATGCTCGTAGAGCAAGCTGCGGTAGTTTCCCCGGCGCCCCAGATTGGTCTCGTTTCTGACATAACTCAGCCGCGGATCCCTGAATGTTGCGACAACCGCTCCCGTGCCGTCAGTCGACGCATCGTCTCCGACGACCACCTCAAGATTGGAATAAGTCTGCGCAAGGGCCGAACGAATCGCATCGCCTACGAATTCGGCCTGGTTATATGTGGGAATCATGATCGTAACCATGGGGCCGTCACGTCGTGAATTCACTTCATGCCCCTCGCCCACACCGTCATCCGTCCCGTCTGGCCGATCAGGCTCAGGAGCCATGCGAGCGGATAAAGCACGTACAACCAAGTACCGCCAGACCGACCGGGGACGTCGATCAGTTTCCTGCCTGTCACGGGAAATCCCATGTCGCACAGCAGATAGCCCACGCTGGCGACCAGATTGCCCAATGTCCGCTGATGAAGAATCCGCTCGACCCGCCAGCCCCCGTCATTCAGTAGCCTCTCCACGGAGCCGGGAGTGAAGTGATAGAGATGGGTCGGCACCTGCAGCGCATACCATCTGTTCCTGAACAGACGAAACTCGAGCGATCCCGCGTTCGGCACTGAAAGGACCAGCCATGCCCCCGGCTTCGCCCATTCGCGAAGCCTCGACAGCCCGCCCAAGGGATCGTGAAGATGCTCCAGCACCATCCACCCGACGATGAGATCGAACGGTTCGGCGGGACACGGAGCCGTCTCCAGGCTCCCTGCATGGACCTCATACCCGAGCGCGGATGCCCGCCGCGCTGCAAGCGGGGAAAACTCGATGCCATGCACCTTCCACCCCTGCTGCGCCATCCTGTGCAGGTAGGCCCCGGACGCGCAACCCACCTCCAGCAACCGTCCCGGCGCCACAGGTGGGAGAACCTCGGTGTTGAATTGGAAGATCCGGCTCTTCATACGCCGGAAAAGGCGTCGCAGCCGCGACACCGGCCGCCCCTCGCCCACCTTCACCTGCGTGCCAAGGTAGGGACCATAGTCGTCCGGGTAATACTCACCGATGGATTCGGGCGTCGGTCTTGGATTTGTTCGCATGAGCCCACACCCGCGACACCGTACCACGGTGAATTCCCCCGGCCCGCCATGTAGGCGGTCGTTACCGACAAGAACCGGGTCATCACCGCCATCACAACCCAGCGGGCAGGGCCTACTTTCCAGCATCACGCGCTCCCCGCTGCGTCAAAGCATGTTCCTTGTTCTCAGAATGCGGACCTGCACCAGCAGGTTGATCAGGAAATACGCACTCGTGGTCAAGGCCAATCCCTGCGTGCCCCACATCTGGAATGCAAAAATCTTTCCCGGTATATACACCGTGTAAGTAATGATCGACATGCGCGTCGGGGTGACCGTATCCCCCGCAGCATAGAATACGGTGGAGCTGATCTGGCCCGCTACGCCACCGATGAACATTCCGGCCAGCCACAGCATGATCCACCACAGGTCGGAGACATTTTCGGACGTCATGCGACCGTGGCCGAAGAGCAGGTCGATAACTTCCCGACCGGCCAGGGCAATGAACAATATTCCTGCCATGCCGAGCCCTGTCACTTCCATGAGTTTTCGCCGCGCCGCGCGCCGTACGGCGACATCATTGCCGCTCTTGTACAAGCTGCTCAACAGTGGGACGAACGGCGCGGCCAGAGCCTTGTTGATGACCTGGTTTCCAGCTGCGTAGATCTGCTGGGCAAGGTAGTACAGCGACAGGGTGGCGTTCGGCGCGCTCGACAGCAGATAACGATCGATGACCGGCTCGCTCTTGTAGTACAGGGTACCGAAAAGAAGCGGCTTGACGCGTCTCCACGCAACCCGGATCGATTGTGCGTGCAGATCCGGAAGCATGGGAGCCCCCATGCTTGAGGTGAGCAATGCAGTCTGCAGGCCCATACGCAGTGACGCGATCCACGCCGCAGCAACCACACCATAAATAGGGAGAGCCCATATCAGCAATGCGATGCTGATAACACCCGAAAGCAGTGAAGCAATCTCCGCCCACACGAATTTTTGCTGCGCATGGTAAGCCGCCCATTGAACGCCATTGAGCGCGGCAAACACCATACCGATCAGCTGTATCTGCACAAGATTGATCGTCAGCGCCAACGTGTCTGCACCGAAACCCGGCACCGTCAGCGGCACCCAGTACGGGGCGCCCACATGGAGCAAGCCTGCGAGCGCTCCGAAAAATCCCCCCACGAGCAAGAAGAAGCCCCATGCGTCGTGGCGGCGGCGCTCCGTGCTCTCACCGCTGAGAATGGGCACCAGGACGTGCGTCAACGACCCCCCGATAACGGCCAGAACAAGTTGCGGCAGCGCCATCCCTGCGAACAATGCGTCGGTCTCTGGCCCCGCGCCGATGGCCGTGACCACATACCACTGCGACAAAAATGCCATACCGATATTGGCAGCTGACAGAAAACCGAGCAGGGCGGCCTGTTTCATGACTGCATTTGCAGAAGACCGGACAAGCGCCGGGCGCGGCTGACCGCCTTGTAGTACGGACCGGCCGCGGCGTGGCCGGTAACTCGCTCCAACGCACCGAATTTCCCCGAATCCCCGATCAACACGCCACGTTCACCGGAGCCTGCTGTCTTCGGCCCCCGGCCGATACATCAACTGCGTGATCTGCTCCGACACCAACCCGATCAGGAAAGTCGTCACCGCCGCAGTAAGCAGAAAGATCGTAGCGAGCGACAGGCGCCCATGGGCGACGAAGGTGTACGCGTAGTAGCCAATACCCAGCAAGGCCTGCAGCCCCACGACCGGCGCAAACAGCTTCAGCGGCGAATACAGTGTGCCGATCTTGAAAATGATCAGCAGGAAGCGCGCCCCGTCCTTGAGAATCCGCACATGGCTCTTGCCGACCCGCTTCGCCGCCTTGATCGGTATATATGCGACCGGATATCCCGCACGGAAGAACGCCATCGTGCTCGTGGTCGGATAGGAGAAGCCATTCGGCAACAAGTACAGAAACTCGCGGAACCGGTGGGCACGCGCCGCGCGCATCCCCGAGGTCAGGTCCTCGATCCGGTGACCGGTCATGTAGCTCGCCAACCGATTGTAGAACCGGTTCGCCAATCCACGCCCGAGACTCGCCTGCGAACCGCCGTCACGCGCGCCGACCACCATGTCGAAACCTTCGTTCAGCTGTGCCAGCAATCGTGGGATATCGGCGGGATCGTGCTGGCCGTCCGCATCCATGAACACGAGGATATCGCCCGTCGCCGCACGCGCTCCGCTCTTGATCGCCGCGCCGTTCCCCATGCTGTAGGGGTGAGTGACCACCACTGCACCCGCGCGCTCCGCCTCGTCGCGCGTGGCGTCCGTGGAACCATCGTTGACCACGAGAAGCTCGGCATCGGGGAAGAGATCCCTGATCCCCTCGACCACCCGCCCAATTACCGCCCCTTCGTTCTTCGCGGGCAGGATGACACTGAGTCTGTTCATGTAATTTCCGATCCAAACGGGCAGGCACGTGACCATTACCTCGTCATTGAAGCGACAATGATAACGCCCCCTGACACCACAAGCACGATTCATGCTAATTCGCACCAATCGGGAACGAAGCTTGCTTTTGACATTCTCCGCATAAACTAACGCAGCGCCCCACCGACTCACACTCTAGCGCCCCAACGCCGTGCCTCAACTGAAAACTGCCGAGTCGTCCCTGCTTCCCCGTGCGATTGTCGCCGCCCTGCTGATCACCGTGGCCTTTGCCGCTTACCACGGTATCGAGGCGAACAGCTTCCACTTCGACGACTGGCACAACATCCTCCTGAACACAGCGATCCATCTCGACGACCTCACCCTGAACGGCCTGCTCGACGCGGCCCGGGGCGCGTCGCTCCCGCACCGCCCCGTCGCCTCGATCACGTTCGCAATCGACTGGTGGCGCGGGGGAGGCGACCGCGCGGCACACTTTCTCGTGACGAATCTTTTTCTGCACGGCGCGACCGGCGTGGCCGTGTTTGCCCTCCTCCTTCAGTCGCTGAGCCTGACCGGATCGGACAAGACATCCTTGCGGACAATCGCGGCCGCCGGACTCGCCGCCGCATGGTGGCTCGCGCAACCGATCCACGTCCAGGCCGTGAGCTATGTCGTGCAGCGCATGACCGAACTCGCCGCCCTGTTCTCGGTGCTGTGCATCTGGGCCTTTGTACGGGGACGCACGGCGCCGCGCGGACGCACGGCGTGGTGGGCACTGTCATTGCTGTGCCTCATGCTGGGCATGCTGTCCAAGCAGAACGCCTGGATCACGCCCGCGCTCGTGCTGATGGCCGAATTCCTCGTGCTTCGCCATCACTCGGACCTCGTACGTAACCGGCTGGACAACTGGCTGCTCGCACTAGCGGCCACACTCGGAGTCCTTGCCCTTGCCGCCCTGTTCATCGACGGCCCCTTCAGCCAGTGGATCCTTCGCGGCTATGAATGGCGGGACTTCACACTCACCGAACGCCTGCTCACCCAACCCAAGGTGGTGCTGTTCCACGTCTCGCAGCTCCTGTGGCCACTGCCGGACCGCTTTTCGCTCGAGCACGACATCGAAATCGTCCGCTCCGCAACCGCCCTCCAGTTCTGGCTACCCATGAGCGCGGTGCTCGCCTGGACTCTGGGCGGCATCTGGCTGTCTCTGCACCGCAAAACCCGGCTGGCAGGCTTCTTCGTGCTCTGGGTGCCCGTCACGCTGCTGATCGAAAGCACCTTCGTTCCGCTCGAACTTGTATTCGAGCACCGCATGTACCTGCCCTCCGTCGGCGTTGCAGGCTTGATCGCTCTCGGTCTCGCACGAACACCCGGCCGGGCCGCCAAGCTCTCGGCCCCCGCGTGGACGGCGGTCGTACTCGCCACTGCCTTCGGCATCTGGTCGACCCAGCAACGCCTGCCGCAATGGCACACCGAGATCAGCCTGCTGGAAAATTCGACGAGGCACGCACCCGACTCCGTGCGGATCTGGAACCAACTCGGCCTGGAGTACCTAGAGCACGGGAACCTCGACCTCGCGAGGCGCGCAATCGACCGTGCCAACCAGATCGAACCGCGCTGGGGCGACGGCTACCCCTTCGTCAATCGCGGCGTCGTTCTGGAAGCACTGGGCCAGCGCGACCAGGCCCTTGCCATATACGAAGAAACAATTCGCCTGTTCCCGCGTCAGGTTCTCGGATACAACAACCGTGGACTGATACGCCTGCGCGCCGGCGAATTCGAACTCGCATCCAGCGATTTCGACCGTGCGCTCGAAATCGATCCCGATTACGCGCCCGCGTGGACGAATCGCGGCACGACCAATTTCCTGCGCGGCAGAACCGAAGCGGCACTCTCCGACTTTGAAACAGCTGTCCGGCTCTCGCCCCGCGAGTCGATCGCCTGGCACTATCTCGCCAACATCTACGCCGCCCGAGGCCGCCAGGCCGAGGCCGCAGCGGCCCGACTGCGTGCATGCCGCCTCGGTGTCGCCAAAGACTGCACACAATAACCGCCGACCGCCATGATCGAGCACGCCGCCATAGCATCCGACACGCCCCCCGCCACACCGAGTCAGGCCGCAACACGCGGATATCTCCTGCTCGCGCTACTCGCAATGACCCTCCTCGTCGCCTTTGCTTACCACGGCGTCGACAGAAACAGCTTCCATTTCGACGACTGGCCCAACATCCTCGACAACGCCGCACTGCGCATGACGCACTTGGGCGCCGGGGCACTCATCGACGCCGCACGCGGCGCCTTCCTGCCGCTACGGCCCGTTCCATCGGTCAGTTTTGCCATCGACTGGTGGCGCGGCGGCAGCGATGCGGCGCCCTTCCTCATCACCAATCTGGTCTTCCACCTCCTGACTGCGTGGGCGGTCTTCGCATTGCTGCTGCGCGTACTCGCAAAGGATCGCCCCGCCACACTGCCCACGGTCCTTGCCTGCAGCGCCGCCGCCCTGTGGTGGGCCGCCCAGCCCATCCACGTGCAGGCGGTGAGTTACATCGTCCAGCGCATGACCGAAATGGCTGCGCTGTTCGCGGTCCTCTGCGTCTGGGCTTACCTGAAGGGCCGCACCGCAAGCCGCGCCAGAGGGCTCTGGTGGGCGCTGTCCGCACTCAGTCTCGCACTTGCCGCGCTTTCGAAAGAAAATGCCTGGATCACGCCCGTCCTGGTGCTGATGGCCGAATTCCTCGTCCTGCGCAATGACGGAAAGCTCGTCCGTAGCCGGCGCGACATGCTTCTGCTGCTCATCCCGGCATGCGCCGCGATTACCCTGCTCGCCGATCTCGCCTTCAAGGGACCGATCAGCCAATGGGCGCTGTCCGGCTATGCGACCCGCAGTTTCACGCTCGCCGAGCGCCTCCTCACCCAACCCAAGGTCGTCCTCTTCCACCTGTCCCAGATCGCCTGGCCGCTCCCGCACCGCTTCTCGCTCGAACACGATCTCGGCATCGTGCGCTCCGCGGCCTCCCCCGATTTCTGGATCCCGCTCATGGCGATCCTCGCGTGGTGCCTGGCCGGCATCGCGCTCGCCGCGAGACGGGGCAGCCGTGTCGCCGGCTTTTTCGTGCTCTGGCTTCCGGCGACCCTCCTCATCGAAAGCTCGCTGATCCCCCTCGAGATGGTCTTCGAGCACCGCATGTACCTCCCCGCGGTCGGCCTCGCAGGACTGATCGCGCTCGGACTCGAACATGCGGCCCGGCGCCGCGGCGCAGCCCTTCCCTCCGCTGGACTCGTTTTCGTCGCAGCCACCAGCTTGGCGCTGTGGTCGACCAGCGAGCGAATTCCGCAGTGGCGCACGGACGCGAGCCTGTACGAACAGGCGGTGCTACGCGCCCCGCGATCGGCGCGGGCATGGAACCATCTCGGCGTCGCAAATCTCGCCCAGCATCGTGGCGAAACCGTCAGCCGCGACCGTTACCTGCGCGCCCTCGATGCCTTCGACCGGGCCATTGCACTCGACCCGAAATATGCGGCCCCTCTCACCAATCGCGGCGTCGCACGCTACGTTCAGGGCGACATTGCCGGCGCACAGTCGGACCTCGAAAAAGCGATCGCCGTCTCGTCGCGTGAGGCCGCCGCCCAGCACTATCTCGGTGAAATCTATCTGCAGACAGAGCGCTTCAGCGAAGCGCGCACTGCCCGTCGCCGTGCGTGCGCGCTCGGCGTAAGCATCGATTGCAACCGCTGAAACAGTCTTTCCCGATGCCCGACACCACCGTTCAGCCCGAAGTGCAGCGCAGCCGATTCCATCTGCTCCAACTCTGCCTGATCGCGCTACCGCTCCTCGCCATTGCAATCGCTTACCACGCAGCGCCGCAAAACGGATTCCATCTCGACGATGCCGTCAACATCGTCCGTCATGGCTCCATGCACATTGCCGAACTCGACGTTGCATCGCTTAGGCGTGCCGCCACCGAGGCGCACCTGCCGCATCGCGTCCTCCCCAACCTCAGCCTGGCAATTGACTGGTGGCGCGGCGACGGCTCACCAGCGCCGTTCCAGCTGACCAACATCCTGATCCATGCCGCCACCGCGCTGGCCGCGCTTGCATTCCTCCTCACGACCTTCCGCTGCGCCGGAGTCCCCGAACGTGGCGCCTGGATCACCGCGGCGACTGCAGCGACGCTCTGGGCAGTCCATCCGATCCAGGTCCAGGCGGTCACCTATATCATCCAGCGCATGGCCTCGATGGCGGCCCTTTTCATGCTCGTCACGCTCATCGCCTACGTCCGCGCAAGAGCCGCCCCGCGCCGCTGGCCGTGGTATGGCGTCGCCACCGTCGCAGCCGTCGCCGCATGCTTGTCCAAGGAAACGGCCTACATCCTGCCGGCTCTGATCCTGCTCGCCGAATACACGCTGTGCCGGAAGCCGGGCGAGCGCATCAGATCGCGCGTCGACCGCCTTCTCCTCGCGCTGCCCGTCATCGCCGCCCTCTATGCCGTCGTCGACCTCGCAATCCTGCATGGCCCGTTGTCGGACTACGTGATGGCGGGTTACGCGTCGCGCGACTTCACCCCGACCGAGCGCCTGCTCACCCAGCCGCGCGTGATCTTCTTCCACCTCGGCCAGATGCTTCTCCCGCTACCCGACCGCTTTTCGATCGAACACGCCTTCCCGACTTCGACGAGCCTCTGGCAGCCATGGACCACCGCAGGTGCGATCGCCGGCATCGCCGCCTGGATGGCCGGCGGCATCTGGCTCGCCCTGCGCAGCAAATTCCCCGTGGTCGGCTTTCTGGTCCTCTGGGTACCGGCCACGCTGGCGATCGAAAGCAGCATCGTCCCGCTCGAAATGGTCTTCGAGCACCGAATGTACCTCCCGTCGATCGGGCTGGCCGGACTCGCCGGTCTCGGACTCCATCAGCTCGCCAGCACCCGGCTCCGCCCCGCGGCGATCGTGATTGCGGCAATTGCCATGCTTGGCTTCATGGCGGCCACGGTCGTGCGCATTCCGACCTGGCGGACTCCCGTATCGCTCTACGAGCATGCCGTACGCAATGCACCGGATGCTCCCCGCGCATGGACCAACCTCGCCACGGCCTATGAAGGCCAGGACAGGACCACGGACGCAATCGCCGCATATTCGAAGGCCCTGGAGATCGACCCTGCCCGCGCGATTGCCTATCTCAACCGCGGATCGAGCTATCGCAAACGCGGCGACCTCGCCGCCGCCGAGGCCGACTACCACAGCTTCATCCGCCTCGAAGCGGGCGACTATCGCGGCCCCTTCGCTCTCGGCAGCCTGTACGCCGCATCCGGGCGATACGACGACGCGGCCCGCTGGCTCGACCTTGCAGCCCAACTCGACGGGCGCTCAGCCCTTCCCGCGCGTGAGCTGGCGAACGTCTATTTCGCCACCGGACGCCCCGACGCCACGATTCGCGCCCTCGAACTGGCCCGCGCCCGCGACGCGGCGATGGCCGACGCGCCCTACTTCACGCTTCTGGGCGCGGCCCACGGTCGCCTCGGTCGCTACGACGAAGCCATCGACGCATTCGATCGCGCATTGCAGATCGACCCGGCTCTTGGCGGAGCCCGCCTGAATAGAGGCTATGCCCGCCTGCGCAGCGGCAAACCACGGGAAGCACTCTCGGATTTCGACGCGGTGATCGCTCAGTCGCCCGACATCGCGCGCGCCCACTACGGCCGCGCCGAAGCCTTGACACAGTTGGGCCGCCATCGCGAGGCGCTGGAAGCTGGCCAACGATCGCTGCTCCTCGACCCCACCGATGAACGGACCGCCCGCCTCGTAAGCGAACTCGGCGCGGCGCAGTGAGCGTAGCCGGACGACGCCCCGGCCACCGCACCGCCCGGAATCGCCCTCGATCCTCCTACGGCTTCACGGGATAGAACACCCGCGAAACGTAGGAAACGATCGCATCGATTTCGTCGTCCTTCAGCACGGATTTCCACGCAGGCATCGACGTGTTCGGCAGCCCTTCCCGAATGGTGTGCGACAGGCGCCCGCGCGTCATGTTCTGCATGAATTTCGGATCGGTCAGATCACGCGGATGCGGCTCCATGAAGCTACCGATCCAGTTCCGCCCCGTCCCGGTGGCACCGTGGCAAAAGGAACAGTTCGCCTGGAACAGTGTCTCCCCGCGCTTCTCGTTGGATGTCAGACCCGGCACCTGCGGCACCACGTCATGCAAAGCATACGGACTGGCGCTCGCGATGGCATCGGCCTTGGTCGGCGGCGGCGCAGTGAAATCGCCCGGATCGAAATGGTTGCGAGGGTACGACAGCGGCCGCCCTCCCCACACCGGCCCCGGATCCTCGGTGCGGGCGTGGTCATGACATGAAATGCACGTCGTCAGGAACAGGCGCTTGCCCTTTTGCTCGGTCGGGCTGAGCTGCTCCCACGGACGGTCGAGCGGAATCGCTCCCGTCGCGAACGGAAAGGCCACCTTGTGCCGCTCATGGTTGGGCCACCCGTTCTCCGGCGTGTGATAACGCGTATTCACCGCCTTGGCGCGAATGAATTCCGCACGCACGAAGTCGACCACAAGTTCGATGTCGCGCTCCGGGATGATGCCCTTGAAGCCCTTCATCGCCGTGCCCGGCTTGCCGTCGCGCACCGCGGCGATCATCTGCTCGCGGCCGATCGCCTTCTCGTCGTCCTTCGTGAAGTCACGCGGCTTGGGTGCGAGATACGTCGCCGCGAGCGTCTTCGCATCCCCGGAGTAGCCGTGGCAAAAATAGCAGCGGAAATTGTAGATCTTGCGCCCGGCCTCGTGCCGGGCGTCCTTGCCTGCGTCGGCAGCATACGCCGGTGCCGTGAACGGGGCCACGACAAGTGCCGCAGCAAACCCGCCCAACCAGATACGTCCGATCATTTCGCCTTGGCAGCCTTCTCACCCGAGCGGATGAAGGTCTGGAACACGTATTCCGAGACGTTGGCGATCTCCTGCTCGGTCAGCACCTTGCTCCATGCCGGCATCTCAGTCCCGTTGCGCCCGAAAAAGACGGCTGCATAGATGGCCGGGCGATTCAGGGTCAGACGGGAACGCTCATTCACGAAGTCGCGCGGCACCGGACGAATGAAGTAGGCACGCGGCCCCTGACCGTCCCCCTTGACACCATGGCATTCGGCGCAATTCTTGTCGTAGAACGCCTGGCCTTTGGCGGCATCACCTTTCAATCCGGACGGAAACGGTGCGCTCATGTCGGCACGCTCATCGGGCGTCACCGGCTTCACCGGCGGCACAGGCGCGGCAATCGGCGGCACCGGGGCAGTTCCCGCGGCACCGGGCGCCGAACTTGCCGCGCCGCCCCCGCCGGTCGTACCGGACGTTCCGGAAATCCCCTTGATCATGCCCGCCGAAATTGCCGCTCCGCGGTTCACGATGTCCGTGTGCACGTAGTCCGCCAGCGCGGCCAGCTGCTCCGCATTCAAACGGGACTTGTAACCGACCATCGCCGTGTTCGGCTTGCCATGCGTAATAACGTGAAGAATATAGTCGCGCGGAAGATTCGCGCCCGCCGTGGTCAGATCCCGGGGAGGGGGGTTCAAGCTCTTCATCGCCCGGGAGTTTCCGTCACCCCGGTCACCGTGGCACACCGAACAGTACTCATGGTAAAGCACGTCCGCCTTGATTGTGCTGCCGCTCGCGCCGTAACTCAGCGCCACGCCAACACCAAGCGCGCATGAGCGCAGGACCTGCGTGAATTGCTTCTTCTGATTCACAAGATACCTCTGGGTCGAAAAACTGCAGCCTAGATGCAAGAACCGAACCGGCCAGTTTCCATCTTTGGCATGTGCATTGCTTGCCTTACCGATCCAACCATACGTTACGCCTCCGACCAGCGCCACGATTAATCGACGGGACCAGAATGAAGCACTTCCTTGCACTTGCCAGCCTGGCACTCCTCGTCGTGACAGCCAATGTTTCAGCTGCCGACGGCAAGGCGGTTTATACTCAAATTTGTCGTGCCTGTCATGCAACCGGGGTCGCCGGAGCCCCGATTCTTGGCGACAAGAGCGCGTGGGCGCCACGCCTGCCGGCAGGACTTGAAGCGTTGCAGCAATCGGCACTCCGGGGCAAGGGCGGAATGCCACCCAAGGGGGGCAACCCGGGACTTGCCGACAGTCAGGTACGAGCTGCGGTGGAATACATGGTGTCACAGTCCCGGTAGGAACAGCACCCGGTCCCGAACTTGAGAACAGGCTTCCACGGTTTGGAAAACCCCGCAACCATACGAGCGACAATTGCTAACCGCGCGCCTCTCGACCCCACTCCGGCTCATCACGACACTGATCGCACTTCTTGCCTTGAGCTCGCTCGGCAGCTTGCCGGCACAGGCACAGCGGATAGACATGCGCAACAGCAAGCACAATCTCGTCCAGATCAATGGCAACGGAGGCGCTGACCCGCGCCAGATCTGCGTCTTCTGCCACACCCCGACCGACACGAACGCCGACGACGCAGCCCAGCCGAAGTGGCAGAGCTCAGTACCGAAAGACGGAATCTTCCTGATGTTCGACGACATCGGCCGCCTGGGAAAGGAGGGCAACGAAGCCGTTGGCTCGCAGTCGATCGCCTGCCTCTCGTGCCACGATTCGTCCCAGGCTTTCGGAATCTCTGGCGGAAGCCTCGATCACCCCTTCGCAGTCCCCTATCGAGGGGCGCTAACACCCGAGCAGCGCAAGCAGATCCGCGAAGACCTGCAACGCGCCGGCAAACTCATCAACACAGCAAAGCAAATCAAGTTCGATGACGGGTTTCGCCAAGCCAAGCGCGGGATTGTCGACGATCGCCCGGTGTGGTGGGTCTCCAAGGACACTTCATCGGCCCAGCGCGGCCGTCTCGATGTGCCGCTCTACGTACGCCTTGATCAGGAAGACCAAACGGAAATTCCATTCGTGGAATGCGCCAGCTGCCACGACCCACACACCGTGCGCCCGTTATTCCTCCGCACCGAGAGCAATCCCAGCGAACTGTGCCTCACCTGCCACGTCAAGTGAGCGAAGCGCGCACGGCCCCCACCCACCTGCGATACGCCGCATTTCCATCTCAGACCATTCCTGCCCGACACGCCGATGAAACTGCTCACAGACCGCCATACTTCCACGAAGACGCGACGCATGCCTCGCACAAGCTCGCGCCTTCTCGCCCTCACCCTCACCCTCACCCTCGCCGCCAGCGTCACCCTGATCGCGGGATGTGCGGAAATCGGCGGCGAAGCCCCGGTAACGCGCGCCACTGGCCCACTGGTATTCCCCGGCCCGCCGGACGAGCCGCGCTTCGTTTACGAACGCACGATCACGAGTTCGGCCGACGTCGAGACCGACACGAGCGATGATGCGTTTCGCCGCATGGTGACCGGCTCGCAGCGCACCGGCCACTTCCTCACGAAACCCTATGCGGTCGCCGCTCACCGCGGCCGCATCTTCGTGTCGGACACCGCCGAACGCTCGGTGAAGGTCTTCGACGTCGCCACCGCGAAGTATTTTACGATCGGCGACGAGGAGCCCGGCCAACTCGTCAAGCCGCTCGGGCTGGACGTCGATCGCTCCGGACGACTCTATGTTGCCGACGCCACGCAGAAGATGGTTTTCATCTACAGCCGCGACGGCAAATTCCTGCGCAAGATCGGGGGCAAGGACCTCTTCGACCGCATCTCCAGCGTCACCGTCGACCCCTCGGGACAACGGATCTACGTCGTAGACATCGGTGGCGTCAAATCGGAGAACCATCGTGTCCGGGTGTTCGAGACCGCAACAGGCCGGCACGTCATGGACATCGGCAAGCGCGGCACGGGGCCGGGAGAATTCAATCTGCCACGAGACATGGCTATCGGCAAGGACGGGCGACTGTATGTCGTCGATGGCGGCAACTTCCGGGTCCAGATCTTCAACGCCGACGGCAGCCACCACAGCAGCTTCGGCGCTGTCGGTCGCCAGCTCGGTAATTTTGCCCGGCCAAAGGAGATCGCGACCGACAACGACGGCAACGTCTATGTCGCCGATGCGGCATTCGGCAATTTCCAGATCTTCGACCCGGAAGGCGAACTGCTGATGTACATCGGCAACCGCTCCGAGCAGGGCGGCCCGGCCCAGTACATTCTGCCCTCGGGCATCGCCGTCGACGAGGACGGCCGGATCTTTTTCGTCGACCAGTGGTTCTCCAAGATCGACGTCTTCAGGCCATACAACCTGCCAGCGGACCAAGGCTTCCTCGTGAATCGATCAAGCGGTTCCAAACGCTGATAATCACCTTCCCGAGTTCAGGAATATTCCGCTGTCACGTCGCGGGTTTCAGCACCCTGAAATCTGCGAGGCAACCTCAAGCAGCGGCAAAATCCATAACAAAGCATTTAAAAACAATATCTTCGCAATTTTTTGCGTTATTCGACCTGCCAGCCGAACAGGTGGACCGGAACCTGCTAGTAGAGCGTGCAACATTTAAATTCGTTTTGAGGTCAGCATCGACAACCGTCCGACGACCCGGACACGGTCCTTGATGACTAATAAACCGTTTAACCATCCATCGGGGGTTACCATGAAAAAAATCTTCAAACTGTCGCTCGCAGCCGCGGCGCTCGCGCTGATTGCTGGCGGCGCGTCGGCGGGCATTGTGAGCACGCCGCATAACCTGACCGCTACGGGCGCGAATCCTGGCCCGGGCCCGAACAAGCAGAGCACTACCGAACAGATCTGCGTGTTCTGCCACACCCCGCACGCGGCGAACACGAGCGCTTCTGCCCCCCTGTGGAACAAGGCTATTCCCGCGAGCACCGGTTACACGACCTACTCGACGGCGAACTCGTCGACGATCGACGGTAACGTGCTGGCGGTCGGTTCGGTCTCCGCTGCCTGTCTGTCCTGCCACGACGGCACCCAGGCAATGGACAACCTGGTCAACGCGCCGGGCTCGGGCGGCCTGAACGCCGCCGGCTCGGACCGCAACTACAACTGGACCACGGGCACGAACAAGGTCACCGGCGTTGCCAACCTCACCAAGGACCTGACCAACGACCACCCGATCGGCATCCAGTACTGCGGCGGCGGCCTGACCGGCTCGGCCAACACGGTGAGCGGTACGTGTGCCGACACGGACTTCAACGCCGTGACGACGAAGTCGATCAATGGCTCCCAGGTCTTCTGGGTTGACACCACCGGCGCTGGCACCCGCTCGAAGAACGACATCATCCTCTACACCCGTACCTTCACGAACAATGCAACGGGCCCGTCGGTCGAGTGCGCGTCCTGCCACGATCCGCATACCGACAAGGCTGGCACGAACTCCGACGTGAACTTCATGCGCGTCACGACGTCCGGCAGCAAGATCTGCCTGGCCTGCCACACCAAGTAAGTCGGGCACAGACCGCGATCTGCACCACGCACTTTGCCACGCAAACTGCGCTGCCGCGGTCACGAAAGGGGTCAGGCGACAAGGTCGCCTGACCTTTTTTTTGTCACAATCGCATATCGCAACCAACTTGCGTCGCCGCTGGCCCGAAGCAGACACTAGCAGCCCAGCAAGACGAGAATTCCTGATGAAAATGATCGCTCGCGCAGTTTCCGGCACTATCGCCGCAACGCTCATTGCCTTCGGCGCCCATGCGGCCGACGCGCCCAAACCCGACACCGCCAAGGCGGCCGCTACGGCACAGAGGCCCGCCGACCCCCACGCCTCGCCCCCATACCTGGCGGTCGTCAATGGCAAGGTGATCAGCTCCTCCGAATTCGATGCAGCGACCCGGGAAGCGATCCGCCAAAAGTTCTATCACGGCACCCCGCCCGAAGGCGAAGTCGAACAACTTGTCCGCGATGTCGCCAACGACATGATCGACCGCCGACTGCTCGTCGAAGAAATTAAGCGTCGTGACCTGAAGGCGAATGCAAAAGCGATCGATGAGAAGATTGCCGCTTACGAAAAGCGCTACTCATCGAGCGCACGCTGGCAACAGGAGCGGGAGCAGATTCTGCCGGCACTGCGAGAGCGCCTCGAAGAGGACGACATGCTGGCCACTCTCGAAGCCAAGACGCGGAATGTCCCGCAACCCGCTCAAGACAAGGTTCTCGCTTACTACAAGAAGCATCCCGAGAAATTTACCGAACCCGAGAAGATGCGGATTTCGCTGCTCCTGCTGTCGGTTGACCCCTCGGCACCCACCGCGGCCTGGGAGGCGGCAGAAACCGATGCCGGCGCCTTGCGGCTTAAACTCACCGAAGGCGGCGCCGATTTCGCACAACTGGCAAAAGAGCGCTCGCGCCATGAATCGGCCGAAAACGGGGGCGACCTCGGCTACATGCATCGCGGCATGTTGCCGGAGGGCATCCAGGAAAGGATCGACGACATGAAGCCGGGCGACCTCTCACCTCCGACGCGAGTCCTGCAGGGCATTGCCCTGTTCCGCTATGAAGCCCTGCAGCCTCCCAAACATCATGATTTCGAGACCGTGAAGTCCCGCGCAAGCGATTTGCTCAAACGCGATCTCAGCGACGAAGCATGGCAAAGCCTGAAGGAGCAACTGCGCAAGAAGGCGAAAATCGAGCTGAACACGGCACGCTATCCGGCGCTCGCCAAGAAGGGGTTGGTTACGAGCAAGTAATCCGCGCCAAGAATGTCGCGTTCTGCGCTAGTGCGAGCGAACAATTCAGCAGCCCACATGACACGCAGGCTCGTGTCGGCCTGCCACGGTTCCATTCCGCCCCTATGCGGCGGAATGCTGCTGGGCTTGGCTACCATGCCGGCCCTCGCAGCTTCGACGTCACAACCGGCCGACGCCCCGGTACAGTCGCGCTTGCGTCTCGCGACAGTTCTCGCAAGCCTGCATACGGATCGCGAGACGAAGGGCGAAGTCCGGCCCACGGCGGCCGTGGACATCGACTCCTCGTCCGCAACACCGGAATCTCCTCCGCTCACCCTGAGCTGGACGTATCAGCTGCCCGGCATCGCCACCGCAAAGTCCGCGGCCGCCGGACCTGGGTCGTTAGTCGAAGGAAATTCATCTGCGTCCGTTCCGGCGCCCGAGCAACCGAAACCCGGCAACAAGCCCGGCAGTGCTGACGCCCCCGCCATTCCCGTTCGACGTTCGACGATCGCAAAGTCCGAACCGCGGGATACGCTCATTGACGCATCGCGCAAGACTAAGCGCACGGCCGACACGATTGCAGCACCTGTGGCCCCGCTGATGGTGGCATCCGAAGATGCGGCGTCGCCTGCACAAACCGGGAGCACCGATGCCAAGGTCGTCGGGGACGAGGAGTTTCTGCCGGCCGAAGAAGCGAACATAGAGTCAACGGTCGCCGATCTTCCCGTGCCTTCGCGCAGCAAGGGCTCTCCTACACCAAATTCGTCCGCCCCCACCCAGAAGCGCTGGGGCGTCGCCCCGATCCGCTGGGGCGGCATCGTTTCGGTCGGCGTGAGGCGCAACAGCTCGGACACCTCGTCGGGCTCAACGAGTCAGGTGTACGAAGGCCGGCTGCGCGCCAATTCCTACATCTGGAGGCCCTACTTCGCGCTCGTTTCAGGCGATTTCGCGCTTACCTCGATTCGATCGCAGGAGTCCGGCGACGTCTCATCGAACAATCTGGTGGGCACCTCCGTGACGGGGAGTGGAACGCTCCAGCTCTTCCCCCAGAGCCGCTTCCCATTTTCGGCCTCCCTGACGCTGTCGGACAGCCGCAGCGAAGGCTCATTCTCGGACTCGAACATCAAACAACAGCGCCTGTCCTTACGACAGGACTATCGACCACAGACCGGGCGATGGACGTCCGCGGCAGGCTATGACCGCAGCGAACTGACCGGCGATTTCGGCTCGGACGTCGTCGACCGTGTCTTCGGCAATTTTTCGAATTCGCTGGAGCGGCACTCCATCAATCTGACCGGAGACTTCTCGCGGAATCAAGCCGCCGAGCAGACCGGGAAGAGCTACTTCCTCGGCGCCAATCACGGTTTCGCCTATAGCGATGAACTGTCCTTGAGCACGAACGCGAGTCTTACCGGCCAACAGTTCGACTTGGACACGGATTCCGCAACGACGCAGAGTCTGCAAGTGTTCAGCTATGGAAACTGGTCGCCAGCGGAATCGAAATTGCGGGGCTCGGCAAACCTCCGTTATTTCCAGACGAACAATACGGTCGGCGGAACGAATTTCACGAATCGGACGATTGGCGGCGCTGCCAGCCTGAACTACCAGGCCAGCCGCAATCTCAGCATTTTCGGCTCGGCCGGCTTGAGCGCCGACACTGACAATAACCTGACGTCGAACCAATCTCTGGGTCTCAGCTATAGCGGCGATCCGCTGCGCTTCGGCAACTACGACTACACTTGGTTCACGTCCGCGTCGCTGTCGAATGCGACATCCGGCGAGGGAGACTCATTCCGCTCGCTCAACGGATCGGTAGGGCACTCGCTGATGCGCACCTGGCAGACGAGCGCGCAAACCACCCTCAGCGGTAGCCTGAACCAGTCAGTCTCGAGCTCGCGCTCTACCGGCATCGGCTCCTCGAGCGCAACTACGCTTAGCCATGGCGCGAGCCTTGGCATGCAGGCGAATGCCGGCGAAGCGCTCACCGGTTACCTCAGCGCCAGTGCCTCGGACAGCCGCACCACCGGAGACACGACATCGTCCTTCCAGATGCTTAATGTCCAGCTCACCGGCAGCTGGCGCATCAATCAGAATTCGGAACTCGATTCAAACATGACATGGCAATGGTCGCGTCAGGAGTCCGAAAACGATCAACCGGTAGTGCTCGTCGACGAACTGGGTCGCCCCATCTTTCGCGAAGACACGTCGCGCAGCGGCAATACGAGTCTAGCCGGAGGCCTGGGTTACAGTCATCGTCGAGTTTTCGGGCTCCGCGGCCTGCGCTATCGACTCGATTTCCGTGCGAACACCAACCGTGACGACTCGCGGCGATTCGGGAATCCGAATGCCCAGCGCCAACAAGACCGCGCAACGCTGGATCTCGATCAGCGGCTGTTCTACCGCATCGGCCGTCTCGACACGGAACTGCAGTATCGTATTGCCGAGATCGAAGGACGGCGTAACCAACTGATCTTCTTCCGGGTCAGCCGGGAGTTCGGTTCTTTCTGACGCCAGATCAGCCTCGCACGGTGTTGCCGAGTGCAACCTTCTGCCCTGCGAGCCCACTAAATCCGATAATCTCTCGGACCGATCTGCCCGAACCGGTTGCGTCGCAAATATGTCTGCTCGCCTACGAGGCACTTCGCAGAGACATTTCATCTGCTGCCTGTGCCTGCTCTTGCTGGTGTTCCCCCAGTCCGCAAGGGCTGACGACCGTTCCTGGCTCCCGATTGCCAAGGATGGGCTTCGTGATTCCAGCGGTCCCGCCGTGAAAGTGCTCCAACAGCCCGCAGATGCGCTGTCTCCCCTCACTCCAGACAACGCGGGCAATCAGGTCCGCTGGGTCCGCGCCTTGAAGGAGGGCCAGATCAACCCGCGATCAAGCTTGCGGAAACCGCTGAAAAGCGAAAGTTACGACAAGGACGTGCTGTTGAACCTCAACGGGGGCATGCCGGTCGTGCGCTTTCCGCACAGCGTGCACAACGAGTGGCTGGACTGCACGAATTGCCATGACCATTTGTTCAAGAAGCAAAGAGGCGCGACGAAGATCAGCATGTTCCTGATTCTGCAGGGCGAGCAATGCGGGGTCTGTCACGGCGCCGTGGCTTTCCCCCTGACCGAATGCGGCCGCTGCCACAGCGTCAAGCGCGCCGACGCACTGGCCGAACTCGAACGCGAAGCTGCTGCGCAACCCAGCGCCACTCCGCCCCCCGAACCCGCAGTCGCACCGAACACGCCTCCCCCGGCTCGCAAGACCGAAGGCAAAACCAGATGAGTGCGCCGCGGACCTCGCTGTGGATGGTTTGTGCTGCGCTGGTGTGCGTGTTGCCATTTTTTGCAGCGCCGCGCGCGACAGCGGAGTATGCTGACGTCGTTATCAATCGAGCCGCCGAAGCGGCCGGCATGCGGCCGGTGATCTTTCCCCACTGGTTCCACCGCATCCGGTTTCGCTGCAAGGTATGTCACGCGGAACTCGGCTTCAAGATGCGGGCAGGCGCGAACCAGATCAAAATGACCGATATCATCGACGGCCGCTTCTGTGGCGCGTGTCATGACGGAGAAACCGCATGGTCAGTCGAGAACTGCGATTTGTGTCATTCCGGGAAGGCGGGACTGCCCCCCGGCATTTTCGGCGGCCACGAAACACTCGGACCCGGACGTTGGTGAATACATCATGTGGCGCAACCTAGCCGGCAGCGTGCTCCTCGCGTTGGCCCAGATTGCCGGGGCCGACATGGGTTCCGAGGCGGCGGCCATCGAGCACGCCTCCGCTTTCCTGTCGCCCTACAGGATGATTGTCGGCGGCTTTTCGGCTCCAGCGTCACCAGTCCCCGGGCAGCCCCCGACCGGGGCTTATCTAAAACTGCTGCATCCTACCGCGCTGGCCGCAATCGGCCACGACCTCTACGTCGCCGATAGCGGCCAGCGCTTGCTGCTGCGCATCGACACCGTTAGCCAGTCGATCACGCCGCTGCGCGAGATACCGCCTTTGCCAGGGGTTCGCATCAAGGCCGGCATCGACGGCAGCGTCTACGTTCTCCGCCCCGATCGTGGAGAAGTCACCCGCCTTACAAGAGATGGTCGCCCGATCGTCACGTTCAGCGCAAAGTATGAGGTCCTCCAACCGGCTGACATTGTGATAGAACCCACCCTCAACAGGCCGTGGATATCCGATGCAGCAGGCGGCGTTTTCGCCTTTCACCCATCCGGGCGAAAAAGCGAGCCCCTCGTTGGGAGAGGCGACGGTTTTCCGGACGAGTTCGCCGGAGCGACGCTTCTCGCTGCCAACCGGGTGCGCGTCGCCGGAATCGATCCCCGCTGCCGCTGCATAGTCGACTTCGACCGCGAAGGGTCCGTTATCGGCAAGCATGGGGAAGGCGACCTGCTCAACCCGTCGGATATTGCGATCGACGCGCATGACCGCACATGGGTGGTTGACCGGGGCGATCGAAGTCTCAAGATCTTCGATCATGGCGAGTTGGTCGCCACACTGAAGCCCTCACAACTCGGGCTCGTGGACATTACCGCGATCTCGATCGACGTATATCACGCGTACATCGCCGACGCCCCTTCCGGGCGGATCGGAGTATTCAGCATCACCCCGCCCTAACGGAGATGAGTTTGAAAAGTACCGCGTCGCCCGTCCTCTCGTGGCTGACTCTTGCACTTGCCATTACGCTGGCCGGGTGCGCGACCCAGGCCACGCCGGCGCGCCTCCATTACGGCCTGCTCGAAGCGCCAGAAGGCAAGCGACTCATGTGGCCGGCCGAACCGGAAGTTCCCCGCTATCAGTTCGCCGGCCAGCTCACCGGCGAAGAGAATTTTGTCCGCGAGGACGATTCGAAAGGAATCGTGCGTTTTCTCGCCTGGGTAGTCGGTCTGTTCGACGAGGAAAAGCCGAATGTGCTACAGCGACCGCAGGCCGTGATTGCGGATGAGCACGAACGGATCTTCGTCACCGACGTCAGCCGTGCCGCCGTTTTCGTCTTCGACAAACCAGCCGGTGAACTCAAGATCTGGGAATACGCTGTAGGCTTGCGTCGTTTCGTCGCCCCCATTGGCGTCGCACTCGCCGAAGGTGGCGGTATCTGGGTTTCCGATGCGGAGCTGCAGCTCGTCGCACACCTGGACACGCAGGGAAACCCGCAGCCTCCCATCGGCGCAGGCGTGTTACAGCGCCCCACAGGAATTGCACGCGACGCGGTCACCGGCCTCATCTACGTCGCTGACACCTACGCACACGACATCAAGGTCTTCGGCGCCGATGGCCGGCTGGAGAGGATCATCGGCGAGCGCGGCGAGGCCCCAGGTGAATTCAATTTCCCGACACACATCGCGCTTGGGCAAGACAAGCTTTACGTGACGGACACGATGAACAGCCGCGTGCAGGTGATCCCGCTCGAGGGCGACGGGAAACCGCAGATCATCGGCAAACGCGGCCTGTACTACGGTAATCTCGTTCGACCGAAGGGCGTCGGCGTCGATAGGGAGAACAATATCTACGTCGTCGAGTCTTATTACGATAATTTGCTGATCTTCAACGAGGCCGGGGAGTTCCTGATGCCGATCGGCGGCGTCGGCCAGGGAACCGGCAATTTCTATCTCCCCGCTGGGGTGTGGGTCGACTCGTTCAATCGTGTGTTCGTCGCAGATACGTTCAATGGACGAGTAACGATCTTCCAGTACCTTGGCGGAGCGAAGGCCGACGCGGAATGACGGAGGTCGGGCGGCAAGATGGTTCGTGCTGTTAAGGAGGGCAAGGCAACGGAGGGTAGCGTCGACCGGGCTTGGGCGGATCTCACTATCATCCCGGAACGAAGATCGGCGGGTGCATGGATATTGCGCCTCCTCGCTTCGCTACGGCTGACCCTGGCGCTGATCGCTCTCCTCGGAAGCGGGGTCGCGTTTGCTTATCTGAGGGAAGGGGCCCGCACATGGCCACTGGTCGTCCCGCTTGTCCTGCTGGCGCTCAATCTGCTGGCAGCAGTGCTGACCAATGGCGTGTTCCGGCGCCAGACGGCATTGCTCGTCTTCCATCTTGCCCTGATCGTTCTGCTGCTGCTCGTCGCTGCGGGACGACTGACCTACCTGAACGGCTATGTCGGCGTCACCGAGGGCGTGCCGTTCGACGGCACTCTCTCCGAGTCCGATCAAGGGCCTCTGCATGCAGGCGACCTTTCGCGCGTGCATTTCGTGAACAAGGGTTTCCGGATCGATTACGCGCCCGGACTCCAACGTGGCGCTACCCGCAACGAGGTGGCATGGGCCGGCCCGGATGGGCGTTGGCACGAGGAACTGATCGGCGACCAGACCCCCCTTGTTCTGTCCGGATATCGCTTCTACACGACGTTCAACAAGGGATTCGCGCCGACATTCCGGTGGCGCAACGCTCACGGGACCGATCTGCGCGGGTCCGTTCAGCTTCCGCCCTACCCTCTGAAGGAATACAGCCAGGCGGCGGAATGGACCCCTCCCGGCAGCGCGCTGTCGATCTGGGTGATGCTGGACATCGACGAGATTCTCCTCGACCCCGCAGAACACACGACGTTCCGGCTGCCGGAACGATACCGGCTTGTTGTGCGAATCGGCCGCGACCGCCATGAAATGCGCCCGGGAGAGTCGCTGCAGACCGCAGAAGGCACCCTCGAATTCGAGGGGCTGCGCAGCTGGATGGGCTACCGCGTATTCTACGATTGGACCTTGCCTTGGCTTCTTGCTGCTTGTGCGCTAGCGGTCATGAGTCTGGCCGCGCACTTTTGGAAAAAATTCACGGCCAGGCCGTGGGATGCTTGAAATGGAACAAGAACTGCAGATCCTTTGGGCCGCAGTGACAGCCTACGTACTCGCGGGTGTCGTTGCCGTCGTGGGCGTCGTTCTGGGTAAACGACCGGAACGTTCGGTACTCGTGCTCATGCTTGCC
Source organism: Azoarcus sp. CIB (assembly GCF_001190925.1). Taxonomy (NCBI): domain Bacteria; kingdom Pseudomonadati; phylum Pseudomonadota; class Betaproteobacteria; order Rhodocyclales; family Zoogloeaceae; genus Azoarcus; species Azoarcus sp. CIB. The sequence continues at coordinate 324,195 of NZ_CP011072.1, read as the reverse complement.
GGACTTGCGCTACAGACCCTATCGATCGGGCTGCGCTGGGATCGCCTCGGACACGGCCCCTTCATCACGATGTTCGAGATCCTGTGTTCGAACGTGTGGAGTTTGATGACCGCCTATTCCCTGGCCTACTGGCGCATCTCCCGGATTCGTGCAACTGCCGCGATCGTGATGCCGCTGATGTTCATCATGCTGGGCTGGCTGATGGTCGCCCACCCCGGCGAAGGGCATTACCCCCCTACCTACAACACCCCCTGGCTGTACATCCATATCGGACTCGGAAAGGTCTTCCTCGGTGCAGTGCTGGTGGCTGTCGGTCTGTCGTGCGTGATCCTCATGCGCCATGCCGGAATCGGACGGCAACGTCTGGCCCACCTCCCGGCCAACCCTCAACTCGACGAGCTCGCTTTCCGCTGCATGGCAATCGGACTGATCTTCCACACATTGATGCTTATCGCCGGCGCAATCTGGGCCCAGGATGCCTGGGGCCGCTACTGGGCTTGGGATCCGCTGGAAACTTGGGCGTTCATAACCTGGCTGACGGTCGCATTCACCATTCACGCCCGCCTTGCCTATCGCCTCTCGCCGCCGGCACACGCTGGACTGGTACTTGCGGTGTTCATCACCGCCTTCCTGACATTCTTCGGCGTACCGTTCATCTCCGCCGCCCCGCACCAAGGAGCCGTGTGATGACGCAGACGCGCGTTCAACCCACGGTGGTCTCTCAGCGATGGCTCCTTGCGGCGGCAATGTCGCTAGGCCTGTCCTCGGTAGCGGCCGCTCTACTCGTGCTCGCGCGCACCCCGGTCCTCACATCACTAATAGCCTCGGACAGCTTTCCCCGCGCACTCGTGGTGCATGTAAACCTGGCCACACTGCTATGGTATTTCTCGATGGCGAGCGCGCTATGGACCGAAAGACTCGACGCGCGCCGCCAAAAACTCGCTGGGATACTTAACCTTTGTGGCGCTGCCGGGGCGCTCGGCGTTATTGCGACGGGCCTGCTTGCCCCCGGCACACCGACCCTCGCCAATTACATCCCCTATCTCGACCATCCATTGTTTCTCGGATCGCTGACGCTGTTTGCACTCGCAACGCTCTTAACCGCAGGCATCTCCCTGTCCCGCCCCCGCGACGCCGCCGAATGCGGCTTCGCCATCGCCCGCCTGCCCTTCTTCATGGGGGCGATGTACCTGCTGCTCGCATGGCGACAAGGGATGGGGCTGGTCGACACCCTCTGGGGCGCCGGACACATCCTTCAATTCGGCTTCGTGACGCTGATGATGGCGATATGGTTGCGGCTGGCACAGAACTCCGGAGCCGGCGCCCCCTCCCCACGGGTCACGGTCGCCTTGTTCGCCGCAGCATCCCTGCCTGCAGCCCTCGCCCCCGCACTGCTCCTTGGAGGGGTCGATCACGACACCCTGCACGGCCTTCACACTCAAATCATGCGCTGGGCGAACTGGCCGGCCCCGCTGATCTTCGGCCTGCTCCTCGCATTCCAGCCGGGCGCCCGTCGAGCCGACGGATTTGCTGCATCTCTCGGATTATATTCCCTCGGCATTTTCGCCGGCACCGCCATCGATAGTCAGACGACGCTGATTCCAGCCCATTATCACGGTACAATCGGCGCGTTTACGCTCGCACAAATGGCAGCGGTCATTGCACGCCTGTCGCCGGCGCACAATGCTCGCGAACGTGCCACCCCGACGCGGAGACCGCTCTCGATCTACGCCTTCGGAATAACGACGCTGATCTGCGGTCTTGCGTGGAGCGGCGTGCTGGGCGCGCCACGCAAGACCGGATTCAGCCCGGCAGACGCGGAGCCCGGAGCGATCATCGCCGCCGCACTCACCGGAGTGGGCGGCACCATCACGATCGTCGGCGTCGCCTACTTCGCACTCATTGTCGTACCCCGGATTGTCAGACTATGCAAATCACGCACGGCCACGATGCCCCCGCACAGCCCCAGCCAGCCAGCCGCGACGTTCGCAGCCGCGCGCTAGTCATCACGGTGCTCGCTACACTGGCACTCGGAGGCCTGTTGGCCCTGGACTCACCGCGTGGCGACCTGCAGCCCCCGAAGCGCCTTGCCTTTGCGGACATAGCACCCCTCGAGCTGCGCAATCCGACGGCCGACGCTGCAACACTGAAAGAGGTCCAGACACGTTTCGAACAGGGCGTGGCGATGCTCCGCATGCACCAGTACGAATACGCCCTGACGGCCTTTCACCAAGTCCTGGCGCTCGCGCCCAAGATTCCGGAAGCGCACGTCAACATGGGATTCGCACTGATCGGGCTCGAACAATGGAAACACGCACGCGACTTCTTCGAGTCGGCAATCGAGCTGCGACGCGACCAGATCAATGCTTATTTCGGGCTCGCCTTGACGCTCGACGCGCTGGGCGACCGGCCCGGAGCCATGGGCGCGATGCAGACCTATCTGCATCGCGCCCCGGCAGATGACCCATTCCGTGTGCGAGCCGAATCGACCATCTGGGAATGGCGCTCCGACGCACGCGCCGCAGAGCGCCCCGTATCCGCCGCTCCTGGCCATTGACGCCGCCCTGCCTCGGATGAACGGAGCCTTGCCCAGTCTTTGTAGAGGTAAGTGATGGGCTGCCATCCGACGGGCCCGGTCGGCTAAAGCCGGCCGGTATCGCCACGCAGACGCAATTCCCGCTTTCGGGAATGCATTCTCACGCGCAATACAATCAGTTACATTCGCCCGGCAGCTAGAGCCTGTCGATCGGCTGCCATGGGGTACGCCGATCGTAATAGACGCCGGGCTCAATTCTTGCTTTTTGCACCAGTCCGACGCGCAGCGTGGCCCGGTCGGGGAGAGTTGATTAAAAAGACGGGCAAGCTCGGTGCGACAGTAAGAACCTCCAAAACCATGTCGGATTCGTCTGGCGCGGCCAAGAGGGCGATTACATTCGTTTGGTTGCCAGCCGGCGGAATCTCGGGCACTTTGGCTGGCAGAAACGGTTTACGTTTTCAAGAGGGTTGAACTATGAAGCAGGTCCCGTGGGTAGCAAGAGTCCGTCGTGGGCTCACTGCGCTGCTGTTTGCCGTAGTGGCCATCACGCTCTGGACCCCGTCCGACAGCCGCGCCGAGTATGGCGACATCGTCATCAACAACTATGCCGACGCGGCCGGCATGCGCCCGGCGATCTTCCCGCACTGGTTCCACCGGATCCGCTTCCGCTGCAAGGTCTGCCATGCTGACCTCGGCTTCCAGTTCAAGGCGGGCGGCAACGAGATCACGATGCTGAAGATCATTGACGGCCAGTTCTGTGGCGCATGCCACAACGGCGAAGTCGCCTGGTCGGTCGAGAACTGCGACCTGTGCCATTCCGGCAAACCCAATACCCCCACGCAAGTGCACGAAAGCACCATCCAGAAACTGGCAGTTCCCGTCGGGCAAGGAGGTAGCAAGAAATGACCCGCCGTATTCCAACCCTTCTCCTGACCGTGTTCGCCGCCGCCCTGTTCGGCTCGGCGCCTGCCATTGCCCAAGAGGCCAAGGGCAAGCCCGCGGCCGCCCCCGCCGCGCCCCCGGTGGCCGCACCTGCTGCAGCCGCCCCCGCGACCGACGTCAACCGCTTCAACCGCCTGCTCAAGCCGGCCAATCAGCGCAACCTGCCCCCGTCGCAGGACGGCATCCACGACCCCGCCAGCGAAGGCACCGCAGCGCTGATGCCCCCTCTGTCCGCCTTTGAAACACTTCCCCGCAGCAACGCCGGCAACCGCGTCAATTGGGTCAAGGCCCTCGAAGATCGCGCGATCAACCCGCGCTGGGACCGTGTGGATGCAAACGCGGTACCGGTCGTGATGGATCTGAACATCGTCCGCGAAGTCAAGGGATCGATGCCAGACGTCGTCTACCCGCACAAGCAGCACACCGAGTGGCTTGACTGCTCCAACTGCCACCCCGCAATCTTCATCCCGCAAAAGGGCGCCAACCAGATCAGCATGGCGGCCATCCTTCTCGGGCAGAAGTGCGGCGTGTGCCACGGCAAGGTTGCCTTCCCGGTGTCCGAGTGCCGCCTGTGCCACTCGAAGAAGAAGGACGGTCCGGTCGCCCGCACGGTTCAGTAAGTCGTATTTGCAGTCAACAACATGCATGCCCAGGAGTCCGCAATGATGAAACCAAACTACCGTAATGCGATTCCTGGGCATGCTGTGCTTGCACTGGTACTCACGCTCGCCTCCGGCGGCGCGACGATGGCGCAGACCGAACCCGTACCGCCGGGCAGCGCATCGACCCGCCTCCAGGCCAACGAGCCCGACCGAGCCCAGCTCGAGCGCCGCTTCGAATCGGTTGGCACGTTGATCGAGAAGTCCACTGCAGCGCGCCAGATCGAAACCAGCGGCGAAGCCGCCGCCATCGAGAAGCGCCAAGCGGCCAAGGAACAGTACTCGCAGGCGAAGAGCGCCTTCGACGCGGGGGATCTCACAAAGGCTTCCAGCCTACTCTCGGCGGCGAGCAAGACGATGTTTGAAGCGGCACGGCTTGCCGCGCCGGAAAGCGTTACCGGGAAGAAAGTCGAAACGGACTACAAGAACAAGCTCGAGAGTGTCCGCGCCCTGCTTTCCGCGCAGCAGCGAATCGCATCGGAAAAGGGTAACAAGGAATCGCAGGAAAGCAGCCGTCAGGTCGAGGCCCTCATCGCCGATGCGGAGCGCAAGGCCGCAGCCGGCCAATATGCGAGCGGCCGGACGATTCTGGAACAGGCATACCTTCTTGCGAAGGCGTCGGTCAGTTCGATGCGCTCGGGCGACACGCTGGTACGTTCGCTGAACTTCGCATCGAAGGAAGAGGAATACCACTACGAGATCGACCGCAACGAGACGCACAAGATGCTCGTAAAGGTGCTGCTCGAGGAAAAACTCGCTGGAGCCCCGATGAGCCCGCGCGTCACGGAATTCCTCACAAGCGCCGGGTCGCTCCGCGGCGAAGCTGAAGCGGCCGCATCGCGCAAGGACTTCGAAGCAGGTATCAAACTGCTCGAACAATCGACCAGCGAACTCGTCAAGGCGATCCGCAGCGCCGGCATCTATATCCCCGGCTAAGCGTATCCACGCCGCACTCAAGCATGCCTCCGGGTCCGGCACGCCCCTGATCCGGACCCGAAAGGACGGGATTCCTGAAATCAGGAACGCCGACCTCCCGAAGCCCTGACTCTGCCCCTTGAAACGCAGCGGCTTACGGGTCTACGCCCGTTTTCGCGCTACTGCACGCCGGCATGCCGATTGCTAGATCAGTAATACGACCCCCGCCATCAAACACGCACGACAAGATGCCCGCCCTCAGCAGCACCCTCAGCTCGGACGAATCACCGCCTTTGGCCGCATGGTCGAAAGCGACCCCGCAGCGTGGGTACGTTCATGCGAGACGGCTGTTCCCGTGGTTTGCCTGCGCTGCCGCAGTGCTCTGCTCGATTGGCCTGTTCGTCGGTCTGGCCGTCGCCCAGACGGATCCGCACCAGCACGAACACTACCGCATCGCTTTCATACATACCCCGTCAGTCTGGTTGTCCGTCGCGATCTACTTCTTTACCGCGGGCGCGGCAGCCTATGGTCTCTTGCGACGGCAGCGCTTCCTGTCGATGATTGCTTCGGCACTCGCACCGACGGGAGCGCTGTTTGCGTTCCTCGCGCTATGGACTGGATCCCTCTGGGGCAAACCGATCTGGGGTGCATGGTGGGTATGGGAGGCGCGTCTTACCGCGGAACTGCTGGTGCTCTTCCTCTTTCTCGGCTACGTTGCCCTGCAGGAAGGCATCGATGACACACGCCGCGCGGACCGCGCCAGCGGCCTCCTGGCTTTGGTCGGAGCATTCGGATTGCCGCTGCTCTACTTCTCCGTCTTTCGCTGGAGCGCAATGTACGGCAGCGCGCCGCAAGGCCTGTCGGCTCCCGAAAATCCGGCCATCGCCGCCGGCATTCTCCTGATGAGCCTGGGCCTGCTCGCCTACGCCATTGCGGCGACGCTTGCCCGCCTGCGCAATGTGATACTCAAGCGCGAACGCAACAGCGAGTGGGTTGTGCAGAATTTCGGCGCACGGCCATGAACTGGGGCAGCTGGAGCGAATTCTGGGCGATGGGCGGGGACGGCCTATACGTCTGGAGCGCCTATCTCGTCGCAGTCGTTGTCATCTTCACGGAAATTGCAGTCATCGCATTGACGCGTCGTTCCATCCTTGAGCATCTTGGCCGTTATGCCAAAATTGCAAGAAAGGAAAGGAAGCCGCGAAATGAGGACTCGAGATTCTGATCTAGCATCGCCGCCCGCCAACACCACTGCGACTGCACGGCAAGCACTCTCCCGGTGCACCTTCGCTACCCTCGCAGTCTTTGCATTCCTGACGCCACCCGCCGCACCTGCATGGGCCGGGGAAACGCCGACCTCCATGCCGACACTTCAGCTCACCGGCCTCGACGGTGGACCAGTTCGCAGCCAGGAATGGCTTAAGGGCCGTCCGGCCGTGGTTAACCTGTGGGCGACCTGGTGCGCGCCCTGCCGCACCGAAATGCCCTCGCTGCAACGGCTCGAAGCCCTCCTCGCCCCCGATGGCATTCGTGTTCTCGCACTGTCCGTCGATAGCGACCACAACCTCGTGCGCGAATTTGTCCTCAAGTACGGGATCACCCTACCGGTGAGCATTGCGAATTCACCGACGCAGGCCATGACCGCAGTGGGTGCCGTTGCGCTCCCCCAGACCCTGTACGTCGGTGCAGACGGCCGCATCCTGGGCAGTCATCTCGGACAGCGGGACTGGGCCGATCCGCTGACGGTGCGCGAAGTACGCGGCCTCTTTGCCGTGAAGACGCCAACCAAACCCTAGCCCGCGCACTCCGCCGACCACCACGCGTGCATTACGCGACCCGGATCGTCCCCATCATGCCGCCTGCGGCATGATCGAGAATGTGGCAGTGGTACATCCAGTCGCCTGGATTGTCCGCGACGAACGCGACGTCGAGCGTCTGGCGCGGCCCCATGATGACCGTATCGCGCCAGACCGGCCGAGCTTCCTTGCGACCGTCGACGGCCACGACGCGGAAGAAATGACCGTGCAGGTGCATGGGGTGAACGAAGTCGGTCTCGTTGATCATGCGCAGCACAACGTGCTCGCCCCGCCGAAGGTGCAGAAACGGCTCGTGCATCAGCGCGTGTTCGTGCTGGGCGGTGTAATTCATCGTCCACGCCAGACCATGCCGCTCCATCAGCTCATGAGAACGCACCGGCTTGCCATCGACGATGCCCATCGTCGGGACGCCCCGCATCCCGCCCTGAAACATGATGTAGTGCTCCGTCGCCTTCGCGAGGTCGGGTTCCGGCAAGCGATTGGGCGCCAGCCGCATCGGGGCGCCGAGCGGCTGGCGGCGCAGGGGGCGCTCATCACTATAGACCAGCGACGCGATCGGCCCCGCGCTGCGGCGGTGGGTATCGTTCATGAGGAAGCGGCTTCCGGGGGCCTGCATGCAATCGACTACCAGATCTGCCCGCATTCCCGGCCCGAGGACCAGACGCTCGACCGCATGCGGCTCGACCGCCTGCCCGTCATGGGCGATCACGTTCATTGCGTGGCCGTGCAGTTCGAGCTGGAAGATCCTCGCGGCTGCCGCATTGATCAGCCGCAGGCGAATGCGCTCCCCACTTCTGACTTCGAGCACGTTTCCTGCACCGGCCGCCCTGCCGTTGATCAGAACCTCGTTGCCGACCCTCCCATCGTTTGCGATGTCCAGGATGCGGCCGAAATCCTCGACCTGCAGTCCATCGTCGCCGATCCGCACGTCAGACAGCAGCCAGACGAGTTCGCGATCGACCTCGATCGGCCGCTCTTCCTCGACGATCAATGCACCGTAGAGTCCGCGCGGCACCTGTTCGAAACTTGACTGATGCGGGTGGTACCAAAAGGTGCCTGAATCCGGGAGCGGGAACTCGTAGACGAACTCCTCGCCCGGCTTCACCGGGTTCTGCGTGACGTACGGAACGCCATCCATGGCGTTCGGGACGCGGATCCCATGCCAATGCACTGCGGACTCGGCCTCCAGGGCATTCTGGAAGGTCAGGCGCACCGACTCACCCTTGCGATACCGCAGCAACGGCCCCGGCACGCTTCCATTGAAGCCCCAGAAATTCGTCCGCGGCGCACCCGCGCGAATCGACTGTTCCACCGGTGCAGCGCGCAATGTCGCCGCCCGCGGAGCGGCAGCCACGCCAAGCCGGGGATAAAGTGCGATTAGGCCAAGCGACGATGCGGCTGCTTTGATGAATTGGCGGCGCGAAATGCCCATCGAGTCCCCCTCGGACGAATTGATCAGGTGCAGGTCAGCGCGATTCCGCGTGCTCGTACAGGCGAACGAGACGATCCGTCGCCGCGAGTATGGAGTCTGCCGCTTCCGCAACAACCAGCCGATAGGAGCCGGCCCCCTCCACCGACAGAGCGGTGCGCAGCCACTCCCATTGCAAGGCGATTTCCGAGAGTTCGGCACGCATGTCCGCAGTGTTGTCCGGCAGCGCAGCGAGAGTGGTCAGGCCGCGCGCAAACTCGTCGGCGGCAGAATCCATCTCGCGGCGGCTTGCCGCCGTATCCGCCCCCCACGAGTACAGCATGTAGGCCTTCACGACGCGTTGCGAGAGCATGCGCAGGCGTCCCGCTTGATTGACCCTGCGCGCACCAGCACTGTCGGCCGCGGCTTCCAGCGTAAGGACAAGCCGGTCCGCGCTCTCAAGAACATCAAGGCTGCGCCGGGACGCGAGCAGCGCGCGCGTCCTGTCGGCGGGATCGGCGACCGCGGCACGCAACGCCGACCAGTTCCCTCTCAAGTGCTCGATCGACGCCGCAGCCGGCGGAACGACCGTCGCAAGCGCCTGCATCCGCTCCAGATTGCGTTCGAAGCGCGTGATCGAATCCTGCAGCTGCTCCAGCGCTACGGCGGGCACGACTTCGAGGCCCAGCTGCACATAGGACTTGGCCAGACGTTGCGACAGCATCCGGAGCTCGCCGGCGGCATTGATGTCGCCCGGGGACACGGCCTGTTGCGCAGCGGCGTGCGCGGCCACAAACGTCATCAACGCCCAGAGGAGAACGAACAGTTTCCGCATCATTCAGCGCTCCTCGCGTCAGAACACCGGTACGCCCATCGACTGCAAGGCTCGAATCAGCTGGGCGGAGGCCTGCTCCATCAGTTTGACCGCTTCCGCGTGCTGACCTGCCTTCGCCTGGTCGTCGGCCTGTGCGCCGAGCCTGCGCCCTTCCTCGACAAAACCATCGACCAGACGCCGCTTGTCGCCGGCGGCCCGACCCTCGGCAACCATCATGTCGACCATGATCTCGTTGCTTGCGAAGCGCTTCTTCTCGTATGCGTACTCGTCCGCAGGCGAGTCGAACTTCAGCGATAGCAAGACCTCCTGGCCCGCCCGCAGGCGCGACAACTCCTCGACGGCAAGCTTGTAGGCTTCGGCCATCTTCTTCCCGGCCTCGCCAATGCGCCCCGCTTCGGCGAGTTGCTTCGACTCGGCCGTCAGACCATCCACGCGCCCGAGCAATGCCTTGGCGGCAGCTCCTTTCTGGGCATCCCTGGATAGCTCCTCGATCGAGACACGGTACATCCCGACCTGGTCGCCGAGATCCTGCAGGTTTTTGCGCTGCGCGCTCTCGGGCAGGGCGCCTTCGCCCGGCGACATCCGGCGCGATGCGCTCGACACGGATCGCAAGGCTTCGTCCGCCAGCTTGGCGGCGTCATCGAAGCGGGCGTCGGCAAGCGCCTTGCGCGCGTCGTCGATTGCGCGCCTCCCCTGTTCGATGAGCGACCGGGAGTCCGCTTCGCGCCCCTCCGCCGCGCCTCTGGCCGCCGGAGAGTTGATCAGCGTCTCGACCAGGCGGATCTTCTGCTCGACCAAACGCCTCTTCTGATCGCTTCCGTCGGCCGGCGTCTGTGCCCCAACCGTCACGGCAAACACTGCGGCAACGACACCCGTCATCCAGCGCAATCTCATCGACCTCTCCGGTTCATGTGCGATGAAATCAATCAGAACCTTGCTCCGTCAAATACCTAAGCACCCGGGATGTTCGCCGCCTGGGGCACACGGCTCAGTGCCCCGCCCCCTTCGATCCTCCGAGGAAGGATCGCGCACCGGCGTGACCATGATCGGCTGCCAAGCGAATCCAGCGCATCGCCTCCTCCTGATCCTGGACGACGCCCTTGCCCGCCAGGAACAGCAGCCCCAAACCGTACTCCGCGTCGGCATGCCCCTTGCGTGCGGCTTCGAAATACCAGCGCGCTGCCTCCTGGTCAGGATCTTGCACGGACTTGGGGAGTCTGTCACCGAACACATACATGTTGCCGATGAAGTACATTGCATCGAGATTGCCCTGGTCCGCACTGCGGCGGGCCCATTGCATCGCCTTGTCCTCGTCCTCCGGTACGCCGCGTCCGTAGAAGTACATGACCGCAAGCCTTTCCTGGGCTACGGCATTTCCGCCATCGGCAAGCGGCGCGAGCTGTCCGGCGGCAAGCTCGTACTGGCCGCCATCGTACTGGCGAAGCGCATCGTCGATGGGGGCGGCATGCACGGCTCCGGTCAGCAAAAACATGCAAAAGGAAAGACGACGCAACATGAAAGAACCCTCTCCCTATCAAGTCAGTTCTGTTTCCGGGAGCGGCGACGGTGCGCTCCCGGCGCATTGGCGAACCCGCACGCAATAACCGTACCGTTCCGTATCATTGCGAACGTATCATCGATCCCGTGCTCTTATCTTTCGCATCCTCCGCGTGGCGCGATCGTGCGGGCAACCGCTCCATCTGAGAAAATGCGTGCGTGCGCGTCCAGTGTAGCCCGACAGTTCCGACGGAAGCGGTACGCGCCCAGAGAAATGAGATGAACACGACCTTCAGCACGGCCGACGGTCTCTACGAGATGCCCGACGACGAAACACGACCGCAGGATCACCTCGGGCGGCAGCCGCGCTCGCTGTCGCTCAGGGCGAAAGGAATCATCGCCTTCATCCTCATGGTCGCATACTCGCTGCTGATCGGCGTATCGACCGAAACGCAGCGCCAGGGCCTGCTGCGCGTGGTCGACGAACTCGAGATGGCCCATCGCACGGAAGCACAGCTCCTCGAGATCAACACCTCGATGGCGCGTACGCTGTTCGCCGTGAACATGTCCTTCTCGGACGACGACCTGGCATCGTCGGCGATACGTTCGATGATCGAGGTCGAAGCCAGCCTATCCCTGCTCGAAGCGATACAGGACCGTCACCCGACGGTCCTGATGCTTGCCGGGAAGCTGCATGCGCTGGTGCGCGACTTGGCCCAGTCGCCGACGCTCAGCACCCTGGGCGTCGCACGCGCGACCCTGAACGAATTGATCATCGAGCTCGACGGCGTGACGAAGAATGCGCACGCGCACCGGCTGCGGCTGCTCGACCAGTACCGGGAAAATTACGATCGCATTACACTGAGCAGTTTGGCCATGCTCGTGATCGGACTGATCCTGCTGGGCGCGGTTACCGCCATATTCTTCAGCCGACTGACGTGGGATATCCGCAAACTAGAGGCACATGCACATGGAATCGTGAATGGGAATCGCGATGCACCCCTGCCGGTTACGCGCAATGACGAACTGGGAACGCTGATGCATGCGGTAAACCGCATGCAGCAGGACCTGCGCGAACGTGAACGCCATATCGAACGTGCGCGTCTCGAACAGTTCCATCGCGAGAAGATGGTGGCGGTCGGGTCGCTCGCGGCTCAGCTCGCACACGAGATCAACAATCCCATTGCGGCGATCACGGGCGTGGCAAGCGCCATGAACCAGGTCCAACAGTCACGGCAATGCCCCAATCACGGCGTGTCGTGCCACCCCGGACTGATCCTCGAACAGGCGAAGCGTATCTCTACGATCACGCGGCAGATTGCCGATTTCACCCGGCCGCAGCCCAAACGCCCGGAGTTGCTCAACCTGAATGAGATCGTGAGCAGTACCTGTGCGTTCGTCAGCTACGATCGGCGCTTCCGGCGCATTGCCATGACGACCGAACTCGACGGCGAAATGCCGGCCATACGGGCCATCGGCGATCACCTGACGCAGGTCCTGATGAACCTCCTGTTCAACGCCGCCGACGCCCTCGAGGAAATGACTGCGGACCATCCCGCAAAGATTCTCGTGCGTACGCAGGCGCTCGAGCACGAGGCGCTGGTCGAAATCGCGGACAACGGCGCCGGTATCGACGCCGACACACTCGGGAAGGTCTTCGACGAATACTTCACAACGAAACCGGCGGGCAAGGGAACCGGCCTCGGGCTCGCCCTCAGCCGCGAGCTGATCGAGGACGCGGGAGGCTCCCTGACGCTCGATTCCGAACCCGGCAAGGGCGCGACGGCGCACATACGCCTGCCCCTGCGCCCACCCGAGCGGGTAGCCTGACAACTGAACGGGCAGCATCCACATCACAAGGGAATTCGATGCACATACTGGTCATCGACGACGAACGCGCAGTCCGGGAAATTCTCGCGGACGCCTGCCGACAGGCGGGCTACTCCGTCGACGAGGCGCGCAACTGCACTGAGGCCGCATCCAAACTGGTCCGCGGAGACGTAGACCTGGCGCTTTGCGACATCAAGATGCCGGACGGCAATGGAGTCGATCTGATGCGATCGATCAAGGAGTCCGGCGTCGAAACCAACTTCATCATGGTCACCGCGTTCGCCTCGATGGAGTCGGCGGTCGAGGCCCTGCGCCTGGGCGCCTCGGACTATGTCACCAAGCCGTTCAACGTCGAGGAAATGCTGCACCGGGTGCAGCAGATCGCCGCCCTGCGCGGGCTCCGCGAAGAAAACCGCGTCCTGCGCAAATTCGCCAAGGCGGACTCCGACAAGTTCCGCTTCATCTCGCCGTCGATGGCTGCGGTGGAGCGCCTCGCGGGCAAGGTGGCCCCCACCGACAGCACTGTACTGATCACCGGCGAATCCGGTACTGGCAAGGGCGTGCTCGCACGCCTGATCCACGAACAGAGCCGGCGCAGCGAACATCTGTTCCTGCCGGTCAACTGCAGCGCGATTCCCGAAACGCTTATGGAGGCCGAGTTTTTCGGCCACACCAAAGGCGCGTTCACGGGCGCGGACAAGGCCCGCAAGGGCCTGTTCCTGCAGGCGGACCTCGGCACCCTGTTCCTCGACGAAGTCGGCGAACTGCCGATGCTGATGCAGACCAAGCTCCTGCATGCCATCGAAGAAAAGGAAATCCGCGCCGTCGGCAGCGAACAGTCACGCCGCGTCGACTGCCGGATCGTTGCCGCGACCAACCGTGACCTCAGCCAGATGGTCAAGGAGGGCACTTTCCGCGAGGATCTGTTCTTCCGGCTCAGCATGTTCCACATCCACATACCACCGCTGCGCGAGCGCAAGGAAGATATCCGCGACCTGATCCGCTTCATCCTCGACCGCGCCCGCGACCAGCGCGATGCGGCCGCCTGCCTGACAGTCTCCGACGAGGTCGAACGACTCCTGATCGGCTATCCTTGGCCGGGGAACGTCCGCCAGATGGAAAACGTCATCAATCGCGCATGCATTCTGGCCGAGGACAGTTGCATCACGCTTGACGACCTTCCCCCCGAGATCGCCCGCACTGTTCCGCCCGGACCTGCTCATGGCACACCCATTGCTACCCAGCGAAGCTTGCGCGATCAATTACGCGAGTTCGAGGCGAGCGTGATCTACCGGGTGCTGGATGAAACCGGCAGCGACCGGCGCACCGCCGCCCAGAAACTGGGCATCGGTTTGTCGAGTCTTTATCGCAAACTCGAGGAATTCGAGGCATTTGGAATTCACCGGAATGAAACCGGCGCTTCCCACCCGGCCCGCGCCCAAAACTCCGAACAAGGAACCTGACATGAAGCTTCCCGGAACTGAGAAGTTCGTTCCCGCTTTCAGCCATACGCTTTTCGCATTGACACTGTTCATGACGAGCGCCGCGGCACTTGCGGACGCCGAAGCCGACTACAAGCGGGGATACGACGCCTATCGTGTGAATGACGTTGCGGGCGCGATGGAGCCTCTGAAGAAGGCTGCGGATGCGGGCCATGCTGCGGCCCAGGCGCTGTACGGTTCGATCCTTGACAGCGCCGAACTCGACGATGAAGCAGTGCCCTACCTTACGAAGGCTGCCGACCAAGGCGACACCGATGGCGAATACGGGCTGGCAAAGATGTACTTCACGGGCGAAGCGAAGGCCCCCAATGATGCAGATGCAGGCCGCCTGATGCGCTCGGCGGCCAGTAAGGGGCACAGGCTCGCGATCGTCACGATGGCCCTCGCCTTCGTGCGGGGCGACAAGCGCCTCGGGGCCGAAAATTCCGACACCCCGGAAGCGCGTGAAATGCTCCTCAAGGCAGCCGAGCTCGGTGAAGTCGATGCCATCCGGGCAGTCGCGCAGGGCTACCGCGGAGGCAAGTACGGTTTCACCGCCGATGCTGCGAACGCCGATCAGTGGGAAACACGGCTTGCGGGTATTTTGGGGACAGGGAAGAAAGGAGCGCGCAAGTGACGATCATCCGCGCAATCGGAATATCCGCCCTGACCTCAGCGATGCTGGTATCTGGCAGCACCTTCGCGGCGAACGTAATCGAAGGGCAACGGATCTACAACCAGCATTGCATCGGTTGCCATGGCCCCGGCGGACACAGTGCGATACCGAACGCTCCGCATTTTTCGCGCGGGGAACGCCTGATGCAACCCGACATGATGTTGCTCGCCACCATCAAGAGCGGCAAGATTATGATGCCGTCATTCGCCGGCATCCTTAGGGATCAAGAAATACTCGATGTAATAGCTTACTTACGGACACTTCAACGATGACCCTGAATCTGCAGCACGCACGAACCGCCCTCGCGGCGGTCGGACTTGCCCTCACCTGCATGACCGGATCCGCCTTTGCCCAGGCACCGGCGCCCGACTACCGGGTCCGTGAGACCTTCAATGTCGGTGACACCGTTTACGTGCGCGCACTGACCATCGAGAAAGGCACCAACACCATCTGGGTGGGCACATCGACCGGGGTGCATGAGATCGACCTCTCGACACGCAAGCCGCGCAACACCTTTACGCGTGCTGACGGACTCGCGAACGAATACGTGTTTGCCGTAGGTATCGATTCGCAGGGTTACAAGTGGTTCGGCACCAACGCCGGCGGAGCCTCGCGCTACAAGGACGGCAAGTGGAAAACCTACTTCCCGATGCATGGCCTCGCCGACTATTGGATCTACTCCTACGCCAACGACAAGGATGGCAACCTCTGGATTGGCACCTGGGCGGGCGTGAACCACTACAACGTCAAGACCGGCGAATTCAAGAAATACGTCAAGGAACTCATCAACGAGTGGGTGTACGGCCTTGACGTCGACGCCAAGGGACGCGCGTGGTTCGCAACCGAAGGCGGCGTGTCGATGTTCGACGGCAAGACGTGGAAGTCCTGGACGCACAAGGACGGCCTGGGCGCACCGAACGCGGAACAGCTCCCCGCATCGAGCAACACGGGCCTTGGCACGCGGTCGCGCCACGACCTGACGACGATGGAGCACGGCCAGCCGACCTACAATCCGAACTACTCGTTTGCGATGCACATCGACCCGCAGGGCGATGCGTGGGTCGGCACGTGGGGTGGCGGGGTCGCGCGCTTCGACGGCAAGTCCTGGAAGAACTACAACAGCAAGGACGGGCTGGTCGGCAACATCGTGTATTCGATGGCGCAGGACAAGCAAGGCGTGTTCTGGTTCGGCACCGACAAGGGCGTATCGCGCTTCGACGGCAAGAACTGGCGCTCCTTCACGACCAAGGAAGGTCTGCTCGACTCGCACGTGTACACGATTGCGGCAGCCGACAACGGCGACATCTGGGTCGGCACACGCCGCGGCGTCTCGGTCATCGGCAAGTAATCCACACTCAAGGTCGGACGCGCCGGCGGACCGTTCTGCGGCCCCCGCCGGCCGAGCGACAACCGGAACTTTAACTGGAGTCTTTCGCATGAGTTACAAAGTTGCAGCCGTCGCCGCCATCGTCGGCGCCGTCGCGATTGCCGGCGCCTATACGCTCGGCCAGCAGCAGGCCAAGGCCCCCGCACCCGCCTCCGTTGCGAGCGCACCGGCCGGCGCCCAATCGGCGGCCGGTGGCCAGGAGACCCGCGAGGGGAAGGTCGGCGTGGACCCCAACGAGAAATTCACCCATTTCCGCGTCGGCAACAAGAACGTCAAGAAGATCTTTGCCGACAACGGCGTGATCTGGGTCGCGACCTCTGGCGGCGTCATCCGCTACGACACGCGCACCGACGAATACAAGATGTTCGACAACCAGAGCGGCCTGCTGTCGAACGGCATGTTCTATGTCGGTCGGGTGCAGGGCAAGATCACCGTCGGTACCTACGGCGGCGGCATGTCGATGCTGGACGAAAAGACCGGCACGTGGGACACCTACAACATTCCCGAAGGATTGGGCGACGCCTTCGTGTATGACGTGGTCGAAACCCGTACGGGCGACATCTGGATCGCAACCTGGTCGGGCGTAAACCGCGTCCGCGGCGGCAAGCTCAAGGATCCGGCGGCTTGGGAACTCCATACCGTCGAAAGCACCAGCGGCGGCCTCCCGAACGACTGGGTGTACGGCCTCGCCGAAGGCAAGAACGGTGAAATGTGGCTCGCGACCGAAGGCGGTATGGCCCGCTTCATGGATGGCAAGTGGGAGAACTGGAACCACTCCCGCGGCGTCGGTGCGGACTACGACAAGGTCAAGCAGGACATCGCTTACAAGAGCGATCCCGCGAAGGAATCGCTGCACCACGCCCAGCAGAAGCGCGAGATGGGTCTCGAGGGGATCGACCAGGCTTACAACCCGAACTACATCATTGCACTCGTCGTCGACGAGGACGGCACGGTGTGGTCCGGCACCTGGGGTGGCGGCCTGGCGCATTACGACGGCCAGAAATGGACGAACTACACGACCGTCGAGGGACTGCCTGGCAACCATGTCTTCATGCTGCACCGCGACCAGCAGAATCGTCTGTGGATAGGCACGAACAACGGCCTGGCGGTCAAGGAAGGCAATCAGTTCCGCGTCATGAAGTCCGCCGATGGCCTGTTCAACGACACCGTATTCTCGATGACGACGACGAAGGAAGGGGACCTCTGGATCGGCAGCTACGGCGGTGTTGCCCATATCCGTCCGGCGATTTGAGCGAAGCGGCAGGATAGTTTCACGGCAGCACCCGGGCCGCCCCACTGAGTGGGGCGGCTTTTTTGCGCCTGGAGAATCAACGCATCACCGCCGACTCCCGCCATGCGGTTCCGCGGTCTGTGCGCGTTCAGGCAGGTCTTCAACGCCGTCTCGGATCCATTCGGTGAGCATGGATCGCTCAGGCTGATCGCGACAGGCGCGGCGGGTAGCGGGCGAGGCGCGCTATCCGATGTGATCGAGGTTCCTCACCCAGCCTTGATCGGTCGGAGCCAGGGAACGTCGCTGGGCGTGCGCAGCCATCCGCCGGTGCCTCGCCCCAAACCCGTAAACAAAGAAAGGGGCGTGATGCCAGCGGCACCACGCCCCTCGATTTATGCAGAAGCGGCGCTTACTTGCGCACGCGGTCGATCACGACGCTGACGCCCTGGGCGTCCGGCGAGGCCAGCACCGTCTGGCTTTCGAGATCGCCGGCGGCAGCTGTCGCACTACCGCCCTTCGACAGCCGCGCACCGACGGCGATCTGCTCCGGCAGGGGGCCCTGCGACATGCGTTGTGCGTTGCTGAAATCGAAATCGACGGGCAGGTCGCCGGCGCGCATGCGCAAAGCGGCAATCGGCATGCCGCCCTGCGGCGGACGCGCAAAGACAAACACAGTCGCATCGCTACCGGCTTGTTGTGCGAGCTCGGGCGACAGGCTCAGTCGGCCGCGCAACGTGAGGGGGGCCGACGAGGCCTGGGCGCCGTCTTCCCGGGCCGCACCACCAATTCCCGCCACCTGAGCACCGGCAGGCGGATTCAGCTGGGCCATCCCTCCCTTCGTGCGGGCCTCGTTGATGCTAGCCAGAATCGAGCTGTACGCACCGTCACCGGGCGGCATGGTGGCGAGGATCTTCTCCCATTGGGCGGACGCGGTCGCGTAGTCGTGACGGACGAACGCGGACGTACCCGAAAGCGCCAGCGCCTTGACGTGATTCGGCGCCAGCTCGAGGGCACGCGCGATGAGCCGGTCGGGATCCCCCTCGAACTTGCGTCCGCCTGCGCCGGCAAGCAGGTCAGCCCAGTCGGCGAGAATGTCGGGATGATCCGGAATATTCCTGCCGATCCTGTTCCACGTCGCAACGGCGCCCTGGAAGTTCTGCATCACGGCGAACGACCGGCCCAGCATCATCCAGCCCTGCACGTCGCCAGGCTCGCGTTCGAGGCGCTCGGCGAGTTGGGACACCATCGCCTGCATCTGCTCGGGCGTGATCTGGTGGCCCGCTTCGGGCGCGGGTTTGGCGCTGGCGGGATCGAGTCCCTCAGGGGTGCCGAGGATGAGGTACACGGCCACCGCGAGAACCGGCACGGCGAAGACCACGCCGAGCGCCCAGCCACGGGCGGGGGCGGCGTCGACGCCGGCCTCGGCCGTGCCGGCCTCCGTCAGCGCGCGCTGCTCGAGCTCTTCGCGAGAACGCTTGTAGTCGGCCTCCGCGATGCGCCCCGCAACGTGGTCGGCTTCGAGTTCGGCGAGTTGCTCGCGCAGCACAATCAGTACGGTACGCGCCTGTTCCTGACGTGCAGCATGTTCGCGCGCCTTGGCTCCCGTCCCCAGCATGGGCGGAATCACGAGCAGCAGGGCACCGGCCACCAGCATGGTGGCCAGGATCAGGAAAACAGTCACGAGCGGGACTCCTGGGAAGGTTTGGCAGAGCCGTCAAGCAGGGCAGAGGCGCGGGCATGCTCTTCCGCGCTCAGGGGCGGCGGAACTTCGCGAACGCGCCTGCGCAGGCGCCAGCCGAGCCATCCGGCTCCGGCGACGAGCAGCAGCCCCGGTCCGAGCCAGAGCAACAGGGTTGCTCCCTTGAACGGCGGCAGATAGAGGACGAAATCACCGTAGCGGGCAACGAGGTAGTCCACGACGGCAGCTTCGTCCTTGCCCGCGAGGAACTGCTCGCGCACCTGGTTGCGCAGATCCACCGCCAGCGGCGCGTTGGATTCCGCGATCGACTGGTTCTGGCAGACGAGGCAACGCAGGTCGTGCGACAGGCGCATGACGCGTTCCTCGAGGACGGGGTCGTCGGAGACCGGAACCGCTTCGCCGGCCTGGCCCACCACCGGAAAAAGCAGGGCCGCAACAAGCGCCAAGCGGCGCATCAGGTCAGCTCGCACGTTGCAACTCCGCGATCTTGGGAATCAGCACGTCGCGCAGCGATTCCGGGGTAATCGGACCGATGTGTTTGTAGCGGATCACACCTTGCTGGTCGATCAGGAAAGTTTCCGGAACACCGTAAACGCCGTAGTCGATGCCGATGCGCCCGTCCAGATCCACTGCCGACACCATGTACGGATCGCCTCCGTGCTCGACGAGCCACTGGCGCGCACGCTGGCGGGCGCTTGTGAGCTCGGTCGCGGGATCGAGGCCCTTCACGTCGAGCGCGCCGTCGCCGCGCACTTCCTTGTAGTTGAGACCGATGATGGGCACCGGACTGGTGCGGGCGAAATCGACCAGCACCGGATGCTCATAGCGGCACGAGATGCACCAGGACGCCCAGACGTTGAGGAGCCACACGCGCCCCTTGAGGTCTTCGGGCGAGATGAACTTGTCTTCGGCCTGCAGCTGCGGCACGCGGAACGCCGGCGCGGGTTTGCCGATCAGCGGCGACGGAACCTCGCGCGGGTTGAGCTTCAATCCATAACCGAGAAATCCCGCCAGCAGCAGGAAGATGAACAGGGGAACCAGGAACTTCGCTTTCATGAAACCTCTCAAGCAGCCTGGCGCGCCGCCCCCGCAGGGGCTTCGCGCTCGGCAAGACGGCGGTAGCGGCGGTCTGCGGCGGCGAAGATGCCACCCAGCGCCATCAAGGTGCAACCGACCCAGATCCAGCTGATGAACGGACGGTAGAACAGGCCCACGACCCAAGAGCCGTCCTCGAGCTGGTCGCCGAGGTTCACGTACACGTCGCGGAGCGGGCCGATGTCGATCGAAGCCTCGGTCATCGGCATGCCCTGCGCTTCATAGAAGCGCTTCTCCGGCGTCAGCGTCGCAAACGTGACGCCCCCGCGGCTCACATCGATCGTGGCACGCGCGGCAGCGTAGTTCGGTCCCGGAGCGTCCGCGACGCCGCGGAAGGTGAAGGTGTAACCGGCGAGCTGTGCGGTGTCGCCCGGCAGCATCTTCACCTGGATCTGGCTGTTGAGACTGCCGACCAAGGCGACGCCGATGATGAACACGCCGATCCCCAGGTGGGCGAACCACATGCCCCACCACGCTGCGGGAATGCTGCGCAGGCGGGAACCCGCTCCCGCACCCTGACGGTCGGCGAGACGCTGCCACAGGATCTGGGCGCTGCCGATCAGGACCCACGCCGCAAGGGATAGCCCCAGGGCGGTACGCCACGTGACGTGACCGATCGCGAAAGCGGCACCGATCCCGAGGACGACACTCGCAACCAGACCCGGGGCGATCTTGCGCAGGACGCGGTTGCCTTCATCGCCCTTCCAGCGGACGAAGGGGCCGATCATCATCAGCACGATCACCGGTGTCATCAGCGGCACGAACACGGTTTCGAAGTACGGCGGCCCGACCGAGATCTTGCCGAGGTTCAGCGCATCGATGAACAGCGGATAGAGCGTGCCGAGCAGCACGGAGCCACAGGCGACGGACAGCAGGACGTTGTTGCCGAGCAGCGAGGCCTCGCGCGACACGAGGCCGAAGCTGCCGCCCCCGGCCAGGGTGGGCGCACGCCACGCGAACAGCGTCAGAGAGACGCCGATCACGACGACCAGCAGCGCCAGCACGAAGAGGCCGCGTGCGGGATCGGTGGCGAACGCGTGCACCGAGGTCAGCACGCCCGAGCGGACGAGGAAGGTGCCCATCAGCGACAGCGAGAACGCGCCGATGGCGAGGAGGACGGTCCAGCTGCGGAAGGCGCCGCGCTTCTCGGTGACTGCCAGCGAGTGCATCAGTGCGGTGCCCAGCAACCACGGCATGAAGGACGCGTTCTCGACCGGATCCCAGAACCACCAGCCGCCCCAGCCGAGCTCGTAGTAGGCCCAGCCTGAGCCGATGGCGATGCCGGAAGTAAGGAAGACCCACGCGACGATCGTCCACGGACGCGACCAGCGTGCCCAGGCGGCATCCATGCGGCCGGAGAGGAGCGCGGCGATCGCGAATGCGAAGGCGACCGAGAAGCCGACGTAGCCCATGTAGAGCAGCGGCGGATGGATGATCATGCCCGGATCCTGCAGCAGCGGATTGAGGTCGCGGCCTTCGGGTGCGCCGGGCAGGATGCGGTCGAACGGGTTGGAGGTGACCAGCAGGAACAGCAGGAAGCCGCTGCTCACCAGACCGAGCACGCCGAGCACGCGCGCCATGAAGATCTCGGGCAGGTTGCGGCTGAACACCGTCACGGCGACGGTCCACAGCGCGAGCGACATCGACCACAGCAGCAGCGAGCCCTCGTGGTTGCCCCACACGCCGGTGATCCTGTAGATCAGCGGGGTTGCCGAGTGCGAGTTGCTGGCGGCCAGTTGCAGGGAGAAATCGCTGTTGATGAAGGACCAGGTGAGACAGCCGAACGAAAACGCGATGAACAGGAACTGACCCTGCGCGGCGGTGCGACCGACGGACATCAGTGCGAGGCGGTTGCGGCTCGCGCCGATGAGCGGCACCACGCCCTGCACGAAAGCGAGGATCAGCGCGAGGATGAGGGAGAAATGGCCGAGTTCGGGAATCATTGCTTCACCGTCTTGGCGGTCTTCTGCGCTTGGTCGACCGCGTGCTGCGCTTCGGGCGGCATGTAGTTCTCGTCGTGCTTGGCGAGCACCTCGGAGGCGGTGAACTGGCCGTCCGGGCCCATCTTGCCCTGCACGACCGCGCCCTTGCCCTCGCTGAAGAGATCAGGCAGCGAGCCCTTGTAGGTCACGGGAATGACCTTCGCGGTGTCGGTGATCGCGAACTGCACGGTCAGGCCGTCGGCCGCGCGCTTGATCGAGCCGGGCTCGACCAGACCGCCGATGCGGAAGGTGCGCCCGCTCGGTGCCTTGCCTTCGGCGACTTCGGTGGGGGTATGGAAGAACACGAGGTTCTCCTGGAAGGCGGTGAGCACGAGCGCCACCGCCCCGATCAGCAGTGCGACAGCGCCGCCGAGCAGCATCAGCCGTTTGCTACGGGGTTTCATTCAACGATCTCCTCAAAAGCACGGCGCCCGCCCGCGCCGGCCGCATTGGCCCGACGCAGGCGCAACAGGCGCCGTACGGTATCCCTACGACGACGCACGACGAGGATCAGTTCCCCGATCACGAGCAACAGCATCACGCCGTAACTGCCCCACACGAAGGGGGCGAATCCACCCATGTCCCAGAAGGCACTCCAGGATTCCCACTGCATCAGATCTTGCCCTCCAGCGCGTTCAGTTCGGCCGCGACCCACTCGGTATGACGTTCGCGTTCAAGGATCAGCGAACGCACGCGCCACAGCGTGACCGCGATGGTGTAGGCCCACGCGGCAAACGCCATGACCAGCATCCCGGTCAGCATGGTCGTCGCCATCGAAGGCGCCTTGTTGAGACTGACGGAAGCACCCTGGTGCAGGGTGTTCCACCACTTCACCGAAAAATAGATGATCGGGACGTTGACCGCGCCGACGAGCGCGATGATCGCCCCGGCCTTGTCTGCGCGGCGAGGGTCTTCGATTGCGCGGGTGAGCGCCATGAATCCCAGATACAGGAAAAGGAGCAATAACTGGGAAGTCAGGCGCGCGTCCCATACCCAGTAGGCGCCCCAGGTCGGCTTGCCCCACAGTGCGCCGGTCCACAGCGCGACGAAGCAGAACATGGCGCCGGTAGGCGCGAGCGCCTGCGACATGATGAAGGACAGGCGGGTGTTCATGACCAGCCCGACAAAGGACCAGAAGGCCATGACCATATAGATGAACATCGACATCCAGGCCGCGGCGACGTGGATGTAGATGACGCGATAGACGTCGCCCTGAACGGCATCGGTCGGCGCGACGAAGAATCCCAGCCAAAGACCGATCGCCGCGAGGATCGCTGCGACGCCCGCGAACCAGGGAGCAAGCCGGCCGGCCAGGGGGTAGAACATCTGGGGAGCAGCGAAACGGAAGATGCTCTTGCTGCGTTCGGGTTTTTGCATGTCTTTCATCATTCAACCGCAATTCGGAGGGCTGCGGCACAGGCCAGCGGCGCCAGAGCCAGGGAACCCAGCAGGCCGCCACCCAGAAGCAAAAGATGTGCCTGGGCGCCGGATCCGGACAGGTAAGCGTCGACTGCGCCGGCACCGAAGATCAGCACCGGCACGAACAAGGGCAGCACCAGGAGCGCGAGCAACATGCCGCCGCCGCGCAGGCCCAGCGTCAGCGCGGCACCGACCGCACCCAGCAGCGCGAGGATCGGGGTTCCGAGCGCCAACGATAGGACCAGCACCCCCAACGCACCTTGCTCGACGTCAAACAGCAGGGCCAACCCCGGCGCGACGATCAAGAGTGGCAGGCCGGTGGCGATCCAGTGGGCGCAGATCTTGGCGACGACCCACAGGACGGTAGGCTCGGGCGTGAGCAGGAGTTGTTCGAGCGTGCCGTCGGCATGATCCTGCGCGAACAGGCGATGCAGCGACAGCAGCGTGGACAGCAGCGCGGCCACCCACAGCACGCCCGGCGCGATGGCGCGCAACTGGTTGGGCTCGGCGCCGACCCCGAAGGGGAACAGGCACACGACAACGACGAAGAATGCGAGCGTGACGAGGACGTCGGCGCGACCGCGCCATGCCAGCAGAAGATCGCGGCCCAGGACCGCGACGAAGGGACCCAGGGCGCGGCTCAACAGGCTACCTCGGCAAGATCGAGCACCGTCGGAGCCTTGGCGAAGGGTGCATCCTGGTGAGTGGTGAGCACCACCATGCCGCCGGCGGCGCAATGTTCGGAAAGGGTGGCCGTCAGGTCGGCCACCGCAGCAACGTCGAGAGCCGTGAAAGGCTCATCAAGAATCCACAGCTTGCGGTCAGCCTCGAGGAACAGGCGGGCCAGCCCGACGCGCCGGCGCTGCCCCTGCGACAGGACGCGGGCGGGCAGGTCGAGCTGCTGGGCGAGACCGATGCGCACGAGGGCATCGATGCAGGCATCCTCGTCGACCTCGTCGCCACCCGAGGCACAGGCGAAGCGCAGGTTTTCGAGCGGCGAGAGGAGGTCATTGAGCGCCGGCGCATGTCCGAGGTACAACAGGGAACGATGGTAGCTTTCGCGGTCGCGATTGACGGGAACGTCGTTCCAGCGGATTTCGCCGCTCTCGGGCATTGCGAGGCCACACAGGATGCGTAGCAGACTGGTCTTGCCGTATCCGTTCGGACCGGCAACGCGCAGCAGGTCCCCCGGGGCGACCCGCAGGGAAAGGCCACGGAACAACGGGCGGTCACCCTTCACGCAGGCGAGATCATTAGCATAAAGCATGGGCGTGAATTTAACCACAGACGCGACCGGTTCGGGAGATCCGGAAACGGGAAAACCGCGATTTCACCAGTAGATCGGTGAAATCGCGGCGGGACCGGCGAGGAGCGGGAATTTCAGTCCTGCTTGGGCGGAACCGACGGGTGGAACACCTCGGGCGCGACGCTTTCGCGCGCGGCGCCGATGTCCTGCTCGATCGGCGGCAGGGAGTGCGCGATGCCCTTGTGGCAGTCGATGCAGGTCTTGCCTTCGGCAAGCCCGCTCTGGTGCGCCTTGTTGGAGCGGCGACCCTGCACGGAGTAGTCGAAATACTCGTAGTTGTGGCAGTTGCGGCACTCCTGCGAGTTGTTCTTCTTCATGCGGCGCCATTCGTTCTGGGCGAGCTGGACGCGCTTGGCGTTGAACTTCTCGGGCGTGTCGATGGTGCCGAGCAGGTGGTGGAAGACTTCGTTGGATGCCTGGATCTTGCGGATGATCTTGGGAATCCATTCCTTGGGCACGTGGCAATCCGGGCAGGTGGCGCGCACGCCGGTGCGGTTCTGGTAGTGGATGGTGTTGCGGTACTCCTTGAAGACGTTTTCCTTCATCTCGTGACAGCCGATGCAGAAGGCTTCGCGGTTGGTGAGTTCCAGCACCGTGTTGAAGCCGCCCCAGAAGATGATGCCGGCGACGAAGGCAATGCCGACGACGCCGAACACGAGGCGACGCAGGCGCTGCCACAGGCTGCCCTTCGCGTTGTTGTTGTCCTGGGTCATGTTGGTTCCCTGTCCGTTAGGCGTCGAGGATCAGCGCAGGCCCTCGGCGCGTTTGAAGTTGTTATCGACCAGCGGCTTGGCGTCGGTCTGCGGGATGTGGCACTGCAGGCAGAAGTAGCGGCGCGGCGAGACGTTCGAGAGCTCGCCGCCGTCGCGGTCCTTGAAGTGGGTGAGGCTGACCTTGGTCGCGTTGAACTCCTGGTAGCGGCTCCACGCGTGGCAGTCCATGCACTTGTTGAAATTCTTCGTGACTTCATAGCCCTCGACCTTGTGCGGAATCAAGGGTGGCTGCTGCACGTAGTCGCGCGATATGGCCGGCCCGTCGGGCCGGATGTGCGCCGCCGGGGTGACCGGCTCGGCCGCGTCGACCGGTGCGCCGCGCAGACTCTGCACCTGCTGGGCGAAGGCGGCCTGTCCGCCGAAGGTACCGAAACTCACGGCGGCAATGAGCGCCAGCGTCAGGTTACGGGTCTGTTTTTTCATGACTCGCTCCTATCAAATCGGGTCGTGATTCGAAAAACGTTCCTGCCGCATACATCGACGCAGCGGCCACAGTTGGTGCAGTTGCGGTCGAGAATGACGGGATGGTCCTGGCCGGCCGCCTTGAGGGCGGGACGGATGACCTGGGGTTCGGGGCATACGACAAAGCAGTCCATGCAGTCATCGCAGGCGCTGCGGTGTGCGGCGCTGACACGGACCAGCGCGGCGCTGCCGAACAGGCTATAGAAGGCGCCCATCGGGCAGATGTGGCCGCACCAGCCGCGCGTGGCGATCAGCAGGTCGTAGAGAAAGACGCCGCCGACGATGCCCCACGCGAGGCCGAAGCCGAAGATGAGGCCACGGTGCAGCATCGATACCGGATTGACCCATTCCCACGCGAGACTGCCGGTCGCGAAGGCGGCGAGGAGCAGGAGGCCGAGCAGCCAGTAGCGCGTGGCGCCCGAGGGGATCTTGCCGCCCTTGAGACCGAGACGCCGGCGCAGCCATGCGGCGGCGTCGGTGACGAGGTTCATCGGGCATACCCACGCGCAGAACACGCGCCCGCCGACGATGAGGTAGAAGGCGACGACGATGCCGGCGCCGATCAGGGCCTCCTTGTACGGGAGCGTTCCGGCCGCGAGCGACTGGACGAGCAGGAAGGGGTCGGTGAGCGGCAGCACGTCGAGCGTGAGGCTGGACGAGAGGTTGCCCTTGACGATCCACAGCCCGAACCACGGCCCGGCGAGGAATAGCGCAAGGATGCCGAGCTGCGACAGGCGGCGCAGGACGAGCCACTTGTGCGCGCCCAGCCAGCCCTTGCTGGCGATGGCGTCGGCGCCGACACGCGGGCGCGCGGCTTTCGGCATGGAGGCGACGGTGCTCATGGCTTCCACCCGGAGTCGAGGCCGCTCCCCGGCGGGGCGGGCGTGGCGGGCGCGGGGGCCGGGCCCTGTCCGGGCAGTACACGCGTGTCGCCGTAGGACTTGCCTTCGAGGCCGCGCACGGGCAGCTCGATCTGCTCGCCGATCAGCGACTGGCCGGCGGCTTCCTTCTCTTCCCAGCCCTTGCGGTAGTGCTCGGCCTTCGAGCCCTGCGCGAGTTTCACCGGCAACACCTTGATCGCGGCTTCGCCCGGCAGCACGCAGGATTTCTCGCATTTGCCGCAGCCGGTGCAGTAATCCGAGTGCACGGTGGGCAGCAGCATCGCGTGGCGGTCGGAGCGGGGATTGTGCTGACGCTCCAGCGTGATCGCCTTGTCGATGACCGGACACACGCGATAGCAGACGTCGCAGCGCAGGCCGAGGAAGTTGAGGCAGGTCTCGTGATCGATCAGCACCGCGAGGCCCATGCGGGCCTTGCCGATGTCGGTGAGGCTGCGGTCGAGCGCACCGGTCGGGCACGCCACGACGCACGGGATGTCCTCGCACATCTCGCACGGGATCTGGCGTGCGGCGAAGTACGGGGTGCCGGTCGCGACGCCGTCGCCGAGCTCTGCGAGCTTGAGCGTGTCGTAGGGACAGTCGCGCACGCACAGGCCGCAGCGCACGCAGGCGGCGAGGAAATCGCTTTCCGCGAGCGCGCCGGGCGGGCGCAGGGCGACCGCGGGCAGAGCGCTGGCCTGCTTCGCGTACAGGCCGACGCCGAGCGACAGCAGGCAGGCGCCGCCCGCGACCCCCGCCGCTTCCCGGAGGAAGCGGCGGCGGGGCGAGGGGCCTCCCTGGCCGACCGGCTTGTCCTGCATGTCACCCATGATCGCTGCTCCGGCGCCCTATTCCGCGGTCAGACCTTGAGCACCTTGACGGCGCACTTCTTGAAGTCCGTTTCCTTCGAGATCGGGCAGGTGGCATCGAGCGTGAGCTTGTTCACCAGGCGCCCTTCGTCGAAGAACGGAATGAAGATGAGACCGACGGGCGGCTTGTTGCGGCCGCGGGTTTCCAGGCGTGCGGTGATCTCGCCGCGACGCGAGACGACCTTGACCATCATGCCGCGCTGCAGGCCGCGCTTGGTGGCGTCGTCCGGGTGCATGAAGATCTGGGCTTCGGGCACCGAGCGGTGCAGCTCGGGCACGCGGCGCGTCATGGTGCCCGTGTGCCAGTGCTCGAGCACACGGCCCGTGCACAACCACATGTCGTAGTCCTTGTCCGGCATTTCCGGCGGATCCTGGTAGGGCAGCGCGAAGATGACCGCCTTGCCGTCCTTGTGGCCGTAGAACTTCACGCCCTCGCCGGTCTTGACGTAGGGGTCGTAGCCTTCGCGGAAGCGCCACAGGGTTTCCTTGCCTTCGACGACCGGCCAGCGGAGGCCGCGCGCCTTGTGGTATACGGCAAAGTCGGCGAGGTCGTGGCCGTGGCCGCGGCCGAACTGGGCGTATTCCTCGAACAGGCCCTTCTGCAGGTAGAAGCCGAGCTCCTTCGACTCGTCGTTCATGTAGCCGGGGATCGCGTGCGAGTTCGTCTTCTCGACGTCGGCGAGCGGGAATTTGTTGACCGTGCCGTTCTTGTAGAGGATGTCGAACAGGGTCTTGCCCTTGTACTCGGGCTTCTTGGCGATGAGCTCGGCGGGCCACACGTCCTCGACCTTGAAGCGCTTGGAGAATTCGAGGAGCTGCCACAGGTCGGACTTGGCCTGGCCCGGGGGCGCCACCTGCTGGCGCCAGAACTGGGTGCGGCGTTCGGCGTTGCCGAAGGCGCCTTCCTTCTCTGCCCACATCGCAGCGGGCAGGATCAGGTCGGCCGACAGCGCGGACACGGTCGGATAGCAGTCCGACACGACGATGAAGGTCTCGGGGTTGCGCCAGCCGGGGTAGATCTCGCCGTTGATGTTCGGACCGGCCTGCATGTTGTTGGTCGTGCTGGTCCAGTAGCACTTGAGCTTGCCGTCCTTGAGCGCGCGGCTCTGCGCGACGGCGTGGTAGCCGATCTTCTCGGGGATGGTGCCGTCGGGCAGCTGCCAGATCTTCTCGGTGATCGCACGGTGCATCGGGTTGGTGACGACCATGTCGGCCGGCAGGCGGTGCGAGAAGGTGCCGACCTCGCGCGCGGTGCCGCAGGCGGAGGGCTGGCCGGTGAGCGAGAACGGGCTGTTGCCGGGCTCGGAGATCTTGCCCGTCAGCAGGTGCACGTTGTAGATCATGTTGTTCACCCACGTGCCACGGGTGTGCTGATTGAAGCCCATGGTCCAGAAGGACATGACCTTCTTGTTCGGGTCGGCGTAGAGCTTGGCCATGCGCTCGAGGCGATCGACGGGGACGCCGGAGAGCTTCGACACCTTCTCGGCCGTGTACTCGGACACGAACTTGGCGAACTCCTCGAAGCTGATGTCGGTCGCCGCACCGGTGTTGCCCTTGGGCTTGCCGTCGGCGCCGGGATAGCCGTTGTTGGTGGCGTTGGCTTCGAGGGCGTGGTTGGGGCGCAGGCCGAAACCGATGTCGGTTTCGCCCTTCTTGAAGTTGACCCGCGTCTTGACGAACTCGGTGTTAACTTTCTTGTTCTGGATGATGTAGTTGCAGATGTAGTTCAGGATCGCCAGATCGGTGTTCGGCACGAAGATCATGCCGTTGTCGGCGAGCTCGAAGGAGCGATGCTCGAAGGTCGACAGCACGTGCACCTCGCTGCCTTCCTTGGACAGGCGGCGGTCGGTGATACGCGACCACAGGATGGGGTGCATTTCCGCCATGTTCGAGCCCCACAGCACGAAGCCGTCGGCGTTCTCGATGTCGTCGTAGCAGCCCATTGGCTCGTCGATGCCGAAGGTGCGCATGAAGCCCGCGACCGCGGAGGCCATGCAGTGGCGCGCGTTGGGGTCGAGGTTGTTGCTGCGCAGGCCGGCCTTGTGCAGCTTGGCCGCGGCGTAGCCTTCCCAGATGGTCCATTGACCCGAGCCGAACATGCCGACGGAATCGTTGCCGTGCTGCTTGATCGCGGCCTTCCATTTCTCGGCCATGATGTCGAAGGCCTGGTCCCAGCTGACCGGGGCGAACTCGCCGTTCTTGTCGTACTTGCCGCCCTTCATGCGCAGCAGGGGCTTGGTGAGCCGGTCGTTGCCGTACATGATCTTCGACAGGAAATAGCCCTTGATGCAGTTGATTCCGCGGTTCACGGGCGAATCGGGGTCGCCCTGGGTGGCGACGACGCGGCCGTTCTGCACGCCGACGAGCACCGAGCAGCCGACGCCGCAGAAGCGGCAGGCGGCCTTGTCCCAGCGCACCTTCGTGGAGGCGGAGCCGGCGGGCTGGGCCTGCGCCTCGGCCACCACCGGAATGCCGATGCCGGCGGTCGCCGCGGCGGCCGCGATGGCATTGGTCTTGATGAATTCGCGTCTATCCATGGTCATTTCAAGCCTCCTTGTCCTGAGCGCTGCCGATTCGGTCCGCCGCGAGCGGCAGGCCCGGGATCGGTTCCGGGTGTTCCAATTCGTGTTCCAAACCTTCATCCGTGTATTCGTAGGCCAGCGTCACGCCGAGCACGTGCGGGGCGAGGTTGACGGCCAGCAGGGAGTCGGTCATCGCGTAGCCCTCGCCATCCTCGACGGTGACGATGACGCGCCCGAGTTCGGCACTGGCGCCG
Source organism: Azoarcus sp. CIB (assembly GCF_001190925.1). NCBI lineage: Bacteria > Pseudomonadati > Pseudomonadota > Betaproteobacteria > Rhodocyclales > Zoogloeaceae > Azoarcus > Azoarcus sp. CIB. The sequence goes on along the minus strand of NZ_CP011072.1, from coordinate 293,722 downwards.
TGCAGCTCGACGCCGGGAATCCTCAGCAGCGCGTCCTTCAGGGCGTCGATGTGCTCCGGGCTGACCCGAACGACGAGACTTGCGATCTTCATACAGACATCTCCACTTCATTCTTCATTGCGATGGCGCCGGTCGGACAGGGTGCCTGGCAGCCGCCGCCGCCGGTGCAGCGCCCGGCGTCGAACAGGGGCTGCGCGACACCGCCGAGGCTTGGCCGGAAGCGGATCGCGGTTTCGCTGCACACCTCGCCGCACACCCGGCACTCGACGCCGCGGCGTGCGAGGCAGGCGTCGCCGATCACCGCCCTGAGCTGCCACGGCGTTGCCGCATCATCGGCCCGCCGCAGGGCTTCCGCCTTGCAGGCCGCGACGCAGTCACCGCAGAAGCTGCATTCGCCGCGGCTGAAATCGACAACCGGATAGCCGCCGGGGGCAGCGACCAGAATCGCGGGCGGACAGGCCTTCAGACAGTCGCCGCAGCGTGTGCACCGGTCCTCGAACGCGCCATCGGCAATCGCCCAGGGCGGGCGCTGCATGTCGGGATCGGAACCAATGCGGCCCCTGAGAAAACCGCGGCGTGAAGTCGACATGAAGCGAGCGCAATACCCTGAAACATCCATGGTTTTCATTGGACACGCGCCCGGTACGCCGAACCTTGACTGCCATCAAGATGAGAATGACTCCCATCTTTAGCCAGCCCGGCGGCTGGATCAACGTTCGCTGCGCGTGTGCTCGACGGCCCAGACGGCCGCCTCCACGCGCGAACGGAAGTTGAGCTTGCGCAACAGGTGCTTGACGTGCACCTTTACGGTGCCTTCGGCGATGTTGAGTTCGCGCGCGATCTGCTTGTTCGACAGGCCGCCCGCGATGCAATCGAGGATGCCCTGCTCGCGCTCGGTGAGTCCGGCCGCCGACGCGCTCTCGGGGCGTTTTTCGTCACGCAGGGCGGCCGCCAACAGGTGCGTGAGCGCGTCGGAGACGACGATGCGCCCGGCAGCGGCCGTGCGCAGCGCCTCCACCATCTCCTCCGGTTCCATGTCCTTGAGCAGGTAACCGTCCGCTCCGGCGCGCAGCGCGGCGACGAGGTCGTCGGCGGCGTCCGAGACGGTGACCATCACGACACGAGTGTCGAGATCGGCCTGCTTCACGAAGCGCAGCACTTCGAGTCCGGACATCTCCTTCATGTTGAGGTCGAGCAGCAGCAGGTCGGGGCGCAGGTGCAGGATCTGGCGGATGCCTTCCTTGCCGTCCGCGGCTTCGGCTACGAGGTCGAATCCGGGGACGGTGCGCAGCAGCTGGATCAGCCCCTTGCGGAACAACGGGTGGTCGTCGACGATGATGATGCGTTGCGGAATTTCGCTCATTTGCCTTCCACTGCGATGGGTATCCGGGTGCGAATCTGTGCCGGGTCCGGCTTGAAGCGCACGACGATGCGCGTGCCGCCGGCGGGGCAGTCCTGCATTTCGAACGAGCCGCCGAGACCGCGCGCGCGCTCGGCCATGATCGTAAGGCCGAAATGCTGCGCCGCGACCGGTGAGTCGGCGTCCACGCCGCGGCCGTCGTCCTCGACGACGACTTCGATCTCGTCGTCGGGCGCGGACGTGAGCGCGACGCGGATGGTGGTCGCCTGCGCATGGCGCACCGCATTCGACAAGGCCTCGCGGACGATGTGCAGGACGTGGATTTCCTGGTTCGGGTTGAGGTGGCCCCCCGCCAGATCGAGATCGAGCCCGATCGGCAAGCCGCTGCGCAGGGCGAACTCGGATACGGTATTGCCGAGCAGGCGGGCGAAGTCGCCCTCGATGCGCAGGCGGAAGGTGGCCAGCAGTTCGCGCAACTGGCGGTAGGCGACGTTGATGCCTTCGCGCAGATCGGCGAGGATGGTCGCGGCGCCTTCGCGCGCCTGCGGTCCCGCCAGCGCCGAGGACAGCAGGCTCACCTGGATCTTCATGAAGGACAGCGACTGCGCGAGCGAATCGTGCAGCTCGCGGGCGATGATCGAGCGCTCTTCCTGCAGCGCGAGGAGGCGGTCGCGCTCACTCTGGCGCGAGATGCCGAGCGCGATGCCCATGTGGCGCGACACCGCCTCGAGCAGGTCGCATTCCCATTCCTCCAGGCGCTTACCCGGCGGCAGCGCGAGGCGCAACATGCCGTAATGGCGCTCGGCATCGCGCAGCGGCACCAACAGCACGTCGACTTCGCCCTCGCGGTGGTAGCTCCACGGCGCCGTGCGCCCCGAACAGCGGGCGCAATTCCCGCCGCCCGAAAGGCGTTCCGCGCACTCGCCCATCGTCGATGCGATCGCTGCTGCCGGCCCGCCGTGCTTGGGCTCGATGCAGATGAAACTCCCCCTGAGGCCCAGCGTCTGCTCGAGGTCCTCCAGCGTTTCGGAATAGGTCTCGCTGCTGGCGGGCGCGTGGTAGAGGCGCGCGATCACGTAGTACAGGAGTTCGAGCGCACGGTTGCTGCGCGTGAGGTCCGCGGTCTTCTTCTCGACGCGGGCCTCGAGCTCGCGGTAGGCGACGGACAGCTCGCCCGCCATCGCGTTGAAGGCTTCGCCGACCCGTCCCAGTTCGTCGCGCCCGGTGTGGCGGCTGCGCGCCTCGAAGTCGCCCTGGGCGATGCGTGCCGCACAGCTGCGCAGGTCCGTCAGCGGCGCGAGCACGCGCCGCCGCAGCACGACGAGCGCCGCCACGATGACGAACACGAGCAGGGCTAGTGCTGCGCCCAGCATCGTGCGGAGTTGCTCGATGCGCGACTCGGCCTCGTGCTCCAGCACCGCGACCAGCGTGTTGATCTCCTCGGCGAAGGCATCGACATCCGCCAGCAGCGCGCGGTAGTGCTCCTTCGCGAGCGGATCTTCTGGCCGCGTGTCGGGAGTCTGCAGCAGGCGGGGCCGGATGCGCGCCATCCAGCCGGCTTCGACGCCGCGAAAGATCGACGCGAAGACGCCGCTCGGCTGGCGCTCCAGCACGCTGGCGATGACCGGACTGTCCAGTGCCGCGTCGAATTGTGCGACCGCGTCGCGGACCGCCGCCTGATCCGCCGCCCCCATCCCGCGCGCCACCGCGAGACCGCCCGCCCGATGAATGAGCCGGCGCAGGCTTCCGGCGACGTTCACGGCGCTGGCGCTGCCCTGCACGGATTCGACGACGACCACCGACACGCCGATGCCGACCACCCCGATCACGGCGACCGCGAAGAACGCCAGCAACAGAAGCAGCAGCACGGCGCGCCCGACGATCATGCGCCACATGCGCAGCACCAGTCCGCGCAATCCGTGCCCCGACTGAGCGGCCGCTGGATTCATGGGAGATACCTCCATATACCCCAATCCGTAACCGGATATTACCCGGTCAAAAAAAGGCCATGAAAATCCGACACTTTCCTCTTACCACCAATACCTCTGAAGGGGTAGTCGGCGGCGAAGTGAGGCATATGCCACTAGGATCATCATGTTTTCTGCATCTACACTTGCGGAAGAATGTCGGCCCGACCCCGCATCATGACGCACAGGGAGCTTCCTGCCATGAACACGATCCAGGTCCAGACGGTTCAGATCCTCGCCCGCATCGATCCCTTCGATCGACTCGATACCGCCGCGCTTGGGCGACTCGCCCACGGCGTGCGCTCGCAGCGGGCATCGCGCGGCGAGATGCTGATGCATCGCGGCGCGGAGCCCGGCGGCATGTACCTCGTGCTCGAAGGCGAAATCAAATTATTCCTGATCTCCAGCGCGGGAGCGGAAAAGGTCGTGCGGCTCGCCGGGCCGGTCGACACCTTCTACGAAGAGAACATCTTCAGCGACAGCTGTCAGAGCCTCGCGGCACAGGCCACGCGCAACAGTATCGTGCTGCACATCCAGCGCAGCGTGCTGCAGGCGGCAATGGCGGCGCAGCCGGCCTTCGCGATGGCGCTGATGGCGCGGCTTTCGGAACGCATGCGCGAACTGGTCGACGGGATGGAGCAATGCACGCAGCGCAGCAGCACGCAGCGCGTCGCGCACTATCTCGTGCAACATGCCGACAGCGACGACGGCGAGGTGCATCTTCCATGCGACAAGCAAACGATCGCGTCGCAACTCAACCTGACGCCGGAAACCTTCTCGCGCGTACTCAACCGGCTGCGGCGCGACGGTTTCATCGTCCCGCGCGGACGCCGCGCGATCACTCTCACCAACCGCCTGCAGCTCGAGCTCATCGCCGCCTGACGGCAGGTCGGCCGCTTCAGGCGGCGAGCGGCGTCACGCGGTCGCGGTTGCCGTCCGCGGCAAGCCAGCGCACCAGAATGCGGTAGATGTCCAGATCGAAGCGGCGGGCAGGCAGCTCGGCGCGCAAGGCGTCCAGCGCCTGCGCACTGTCGGCGGAGCCCAGCAGGCACCAGCGGTCGAACACGTGCCAGGCCTCGCTGCCGCTGTGCGGACAGCGCTCCGCGACGATCACCGCGCCCGCCCACGGCCAGGGGCGCAGCTTCACCGCCCCGAGCGCGCCGAGCAGGCGCTCGTCGTGCGCCGCGGCGCTTTCCTTGCCGACACACACACCGGCGCAGCGTTTCGCCAGATGCGCCGAACAGGGCCCGTCGTTGCCCCCTTCCAGCCCCAGGCGCCGCAGGCACAACTGATAGGCTTGCGCGAGTTCGCGCAGCAGATTGTCGGCTTCCTTCTTCGTGCGGAAAGTGCCGTGCACGTCGCCCCATGCCGCCGGATCGCTGTCGGCGAGCGGAACGCGTTGCAGTATGGGCGGGCGCTTGCGTCCCGGCACGTATTGCAGGCCGAACACGTCCGCGCCGCCCGCGGCGCGGTTGTACTGCGGGCAGCGGCGGCGCAGGAGCTCCGCCTCGCGCAGCGTCACGGTCAGTTCGCCGGCGCTCTCCTCCCAGTCGACGCGGCGCACACGCTGCGCAAGCTCCGCATCCTTGCCCTTCACGCCGGGCGAGAAGTGTTCCATGACGCGCGCGCGCAGGCAGGCGCTGCGCCCGAGGTAGAGCAGCTGGTCGTTGTCGCCGTAGAGGTAATACAGGCCGGGCGACTCGGGCAGGCCTTCGAGCACGCCCTCGGGCAGCTCGACCACGCGCGCGGGCCGCTTCATCGCGCGCTCGACGGCGCGTGCGAGCACCTCGGGCGCGAAGGAGTCGGTCACGAGCCGGGCGAACTGCCACAGCACCTCGGTGTCACCCATCGCGCGGTGGCGCGCGCCGCAGGTGAAGCCGTGGCGCTCGATCAGGGCGTCGAGGCCGTGGCGGTGATGCTCGGGGTACAGCGCGCGCGACAGCTTCACGGTGCATAGCACCGGCGCATCGAAGGTCTGATCGATGCGCGCGAATTCGCTGCGGATGAAGCCGTAGTCGAAGCGCGCGTTGTGCGCGACGAACACCGCGCCGCCGAGACGGGCGCGCACCTCGTCGGCGACGGCCGCGAAGGTCGGCGCATCGGCCACCATCGCATCGGTGATGCCGACCAGCCGCTGGATCAGCGGCGGAATCGGGCATTCGGGATTGACGAGGGTTTCCCAGCGCTCGACCAGCTCGCCGCGCTCGATGCGCAGCACGGCGATCTCCGTCACGCGGTCGCGCAGCGGATTCGCGCCGGTGGTTTCGACGTCGATCAGGACCAGTGAGTCAGGCAGCGACACGCGGGCGGGGGACAGGGCGGATTCCCGCAAGACAGGCCGCACGCGGCGCGGACGGACGCGTGCGCGGCGGACGAATCAGTAGCGCCGCTTCAATAGTGAGTATCGTAGTAGTAGGCCCTCACCGGCACGCTCGACTCGTCGTAGCGCGCCTGGGTCGCCACATCCTGCGGCTTGTCCCACCACAGGGCACGGCCCTTCTTCTGCTCGTCGAGTTCCTTCGGGTGCTTTTCCAGCCACTCGCGCATGAACTTGGTGTGCTCCGATTCGTACATCGCCATTTATTCTCTCCCGGTACAAGGCGACGCATTGTAGACGTCCCGACCGGCCGCCGCCAATGCGCGCACGAAAAACGGGATTCCTTCACGTCACTTCGACACCAGTTCGTCGATCAGGATCCAGGCCGCGGTCGCCCCGAGCAGGGCGGCCATCGCCCAATTGAACGCACGCAGCGCGACGGGGCTCTGCAGGAAGACGCCCATGCGGTCGCCCGCGAGCGCCCACAGCGCGATGCACGGCAGGTTCACGACGGCGCACCACCACGCGAGCTCCGCCGCCGTCTGCCAGCCGCTGCCGCGCGGCAGGAACAGGATCGCAACGTTGAGCACCATCATCCACGCCTTGGGGTTGACCCACTGGAACAGCGCGGCGCCGAAGAAGCCCAACGGACGGGCCTGGCCGCGCGAGGCCGGCTCCCCGGCGCGCGCCTGGCGCCACGCGAGCCACAGCAGGTAAGCGCAGCCGGCGATCACGAGCGGCACCCGCAGCGCTTCGAGCCACACCATGATCCACGCCAGCAGGCTCGCGACCAGCACGACCTGCACGCCGTGCCCGACGCTGACGCCGAGCATGTGCGGCAGCGTGCGGCGGAAGCCGAAATTGACGCCGCTCGCCGCGAGCATGAGGTTGTTCGGTCCGGGCGTGACGGACATCGTGACCACGTAGGTCATCAGGGGCAGATCGAACATGGCGCTTCCTCCGGGCTGACTTTCACGCCTTCAAGGATAGGGATTCGCGCGCGAAGGTTACAGAACCAGAGAACGTCTCTTATACTGGATACAGTTATCGACGATTACAACTGTATCCGTCGTTCGGTATGCAGACTGCACCCATCGCTCCCGGAGTCCCGCCATGCTCGACGACAGCCAGCCGCTCTATCAGTCGCTTGCACTGGAACTGCGCCACGCAATGACGGACGGGCGCCTCGCCAGCGGCGAGCGCCTGCCCTCGGTGCGCGAAGCGGCGAAAAGCCGCGGACTGAGCATCAATACCGTGCTCGCGGCCTACCGCCAGCTCGAGGCGCACGGCCTGATCGAGGCGCGGCCGCAGTCGGGCTACTTCGTGCGCTCGCGCCTGCCGACGCCCGCAGCCCCGCGCTTCGCGCCCGCGAGCACGATGGCGAAATCCGCGGAGGCAGAAGTCCTCGACCAGATCAGCCGCGTCGTCGCAGCGCAGGCGGATCCCGACACGATCGATCTTTCGCTCGCCTGCCCCAAGGGCAGCACCTTCTATCCCGGCGAGCGCCTGGGCCGGCTGGTGTCGGACCTCGCGCGGCGACGGCCGGAGCTGCTGTCCGACTACAGCCTGCCGCCCGGATCGCTGCTGCTGCGACGCGAGATCTGCCGCCACGCGCAGGATCTGGCGATGACGCTGGCGCCCGAGGACATCATCCTCACCAACGGCTGCATGGAGGCGCTGCAGTTCGCGCTGCGCACGGTGACGCGCCCCGGCGACACGATCGCGCTGGAGTCGCCGACCTACTTCAACCTGATCCCGCTCGCCGAGCGCCTGGGTCTGAAGACCATCGAGGTGCCGACGCATCCCGACACCGGCATGTCCCTCGACGCGCTGGAGCTGCTACTGTCGGAAAAACGCGTGCAGGCGGTCGTGGCCATGCCCAACGTGCACAACCCGCTGGGCACCAGCATGCCGATCGAAGGCAAGCGGCGGCTGGCCGAGCTCGCGAACGAGTATCGCGTGCCGGTGATCGAGGACGCGCTGTACGCCGAACTGCAGTACGCCACCCCGCTGCAGCCGGCCGCCAAGGCCTTCGACCGCGACGGTTGGGTGATCGTGTGCGCGTCCTACACGAAGACGCTGGCGCCGGGCTTCCGCATCGGCTGGATGGAAGGCGGGCGCTTCCGGCGCGAACTCAACGACCTCAAGTTCTGCAGCTCGGTCGCGCAGCCCGCGCTGCTGTGCGAGGCGCTAGGGGTGTTCCTGGAAAACGGCGGCTACGCGCAGCACCTGCGCCGGCTGCGGCGCACCTACGCCGGGCAGGTCGAGCGCCTGCGCGGCCTGATCGACAGCGCCTTCCCTGACGGCACACAGGCGACGCGCCCGACCGGCGGCTTCCTGCTGTGGGTGCAGTTGCCCGCGGGCTGCGACTCGAACCGCCTGTTCGACACTGCGCTCGCACGCGGCATCAGCATCACGCCGGGGCAGCTGTTCTCGCCCGGCGGGCGCTACACGCGGCACCTCCGGCTGTCGGGCTGTTATCCGTTCTCGGACAGGCACGTGCACGCGCTGATGACGCTGGGGGAGCTTGCGGCGCAGCAGCGGTGAGCGGCCGCGCCGCTACCCAGGCATCTGGCCGCAGAAGCTCGCGAGAATGTTCACAACCTCGTCGCGCGGCAGGTCGCGCACGATGAAGACAAGGCGGCTTCGACGGTCGTCGTAGGGCGGACCTGCGGGCCACGCGGGCAGGCTGCTGGTCGGGTAGGCGACGTGCTGCACGCACTGCACGACGCGCGGCAGCGGATCGCCGGCGACGTTGAGCAGACCCTTGATGCGCAGGATGCGCGCGCCGTACACCTGCAGGATCAGGCCGAGGCCGTCGGAGAAACCCAGCCAGTCGAGCGGTTCGTCGAAGCGCAGCACGTAGCTCGTGACGTGCTCGTCGTGGCGCGCCTCGTGCCCCGGCACGGCGGCGGGCGTCGCCCCCGGCCGGCGCCATGCCGGGCGCCGCGGCCGCCTGCGCGCGCACGCGGCCGCGCTCGTCGCCGAGCCAGCGCGCAACGTCGGGGATCTTGCCCGCCGGGTCGTACAGGCCGCAGCCCGACACCGCCTCGGCCGGGACTTCGCCGCGGAACACCTCGATCTGCTGCGCGCCCGGGTTCAGCGTCGCCAGCCGCGCCGCCAGCGCCGCCCGCTCGTCCGCGCCGGCGAGGTCGCATTTGGTCAGCAGCAGGCGGTCGGCCATCGCGACCTGGCGCACGGCCTCGCGGTGGTGGTCGAGCTGGCCCTGCCCGTGCGTCGCGTCGACCGCGGTGATCACGCCGTCGCAGCGGTAGCGCTCGGCGATGAAGGGCTCCTGCATCAGCGTGTAGATCACCGGCGCCGGGTCGGCCAGTCCGGTCGTCTCGACCAGCACGCGCTCGAGGCCGGGGATCTCGCGCCGCAGCGCGCGCATGAAGAGGTTCTTCAGCGCCTTGACGAGGTCGCCCTGCACGCTGCAGCACACGCAGCCGGAGTCGAGCACGATCAGCGTCTCGTCGACCTTGTCGACGAGGTGGTGGTCGACCGCGACTTCGCCGAATTCATTGATCAGCACCGCGGCGCGCGCCATCGCGGGGTCGCGCAGCAGGTGGTTGAGCAGCGTCGTCTTGCCGGCGCCGAGGAAGCCGGTCAGCAGCGTGACGGGGATGCGGCGGTCGCCGTCGTGCGCGGCGTCGGACTGCAGCTCGGCCATGTCGGTCTCAGGCGCGTGTGTCGCTCTTCATGCGGCCGATGCGCACCACTTCCGGCACGCGGCGCACGCCGCGCATCACGTGCGCGAGGTGCATGCGGTCGCGCACCTGCACGGTGAGGCTCATCGCCGTATACAGGCCGCCCTGCTCGTTGTCCATCGACACGTTCTGGATGTTGCAGTCCTCGTCGGCGATCGCACTGGCGACGCGCGCGAGCACGCCGCGCACGTTCTTGGTCAGGACGCGGATGGTGACGTCGAACAGGCGTTCCTCGCCCGCTTCCCACTCGACATCCACCCAGCGCCCGCGGTCGCCGCGCACCTTAGCCACCACCTGGCAGTCGTGCAGGTGCACTTCCAGCCCCTGGCCCTTGCGGATCACGCCGATGATCGGGTCGCCCGGGATCGGCTGGCAGCAGCGCGCGAGTTGCACCGCGATGCCCTCGCTGCCGCGGATCAGGATCGCGCCGGCGGGTTTGGGCTTGATGACGTCCGGACGGCCGGATTCGAGGTCCTGCGCCTGCGCGAGGCGGCGCGCGACGATGACCGGCAGGCGCCGGCCCAGTCCGATGTCGGCGAAGACTTCCTTCTTCGAGCGCATGCTGCGGTCGCGCAGGAAGCGTTCCCACGCAAAGGTGCTGATCTGGCCCAGCGTGAGGCCGTGGGGACGCAGGGCCTGGTTGAGCAGGCGCTCGCCCAGCGTCACCGACTCCTCTTGCTGCGCGCCCTTGAGGAAGTGGCGGATCTGCGCGCGCGCCTTGCCGGTGCGCACGTACGCGAGCCACGCCGGGTTGGGGTTCGCGTGCGCCGCGGTGATGATCTCGATCTGGTCGCCGTTGCGCAGTTCGGTGCGCAGCGGCATCAGGTCGCCGTTGATGCGGCAGGCGACGCAGCGGTTGCCGATGTCGGTATGCACCGCATAGGCGAAGTCGACCGGCGTGGAGCCCTTGAGCAGCGACAGGATGCGGCCCTTGGGCGTGAACACGTACACCTCGCCCGGAAAGAGGTCGATCTTCACGTGCTCGAGGAATTCGGTCGCCTCGCCCGAGGTCGACTGCAGCTCCAGCAGCGACTGCAGCCACGAATGCGTCTTCTGCTGCAGCTCGGTGAGCGTCTTCTCGTCTTCCTTGTACAGCCAGTGCGAGGCGACGCCGCTCTCGGCGATGTGGTGCATCTCGGCGGTGCGGATCTGCACCTCGACCGGCGTGCCGAAGGGGCCGATCAGGGTCGTGTGCAGCGACTGGTAGCCGTTCGCCTTGGGAATGGCGATGTAGTCCTTGAACTTGCCCGGCACCGGCTTGAACATCGAGTGCAGCGCGCCGATCGCGAGGTAGCAGCTCGGCACGTCGCGCACGATGACGCGGAAGCCGTAGATATCGAGGACCTGCGAGAAGGACAGGTGCTTCTCGGCCATCTTGCGGTAGATCGAGAACAGATGCTTCTCGCGCCCGCGCACTTCGGCAGCGAGATTCCACTGCGGCAGGCGCTCCTCGATCGACTGCAGCACCTTGCCGACGACCTCGCGCCGGTTGCCGCGCGCCGCCTTGATCGCGCGCGACAGCACGCGGTAGCGCATCGGGAACTTGTGTTCGAACGACAGTTCCTGCAGTTCGCGGTAGAGGTTGTTGAGACCCAGGCGATTGGCGATCGGCGCGTAGATCTCGAGCGTCTCGCTGGCGATGCGGCGCCGCTTGGCCGGGCGCACGCAGTGCAGCGTACGCATGTTGTGCATGCGGTCGGCAAGTTTGACCAGGATCACGCGCAGGTCGCTCGCCATCGCCAGCAGCATCTTGCGGAAATTCTCCGCCTGCGCCTCTTCCTGCGAGCGGAATTCGATCTTGTCGAGCTTGGAGAGGCCATCGACCAGCTCGGCCGTGGTCTTGCCGAAGCGCTCGGCGATCTCCTGCTTGGAGATGTGCGTGTCCTCCATGACGTCATGGAGGAGCGCGGCCATCAGGGCCTGCGGGTCGAGGTGCCAGTCGGCGACGATGTCCGCGACCGCGACCGGATGCGAGATGTAGGGATCGCCGCTGATGCGGAACTGCCCCTCGTGGGCGCTCGCGGCGAAATGGTAGGCCGTCTCGACGCGGCCGACGTCCTCCGGCTTCAGGTAGGTCGCGAGCTTCGCCTTGAGCTCGGCGAAGTCGAGCGACAGCACGCTCGACGAGGGAGGACGGAACGGCTCGGGGGCGGGAATCGCAGCGGCGGCTTCCATGACGGCACGACTCCCGGCTCCCCGTGTGGGGAGATCAGGCCTGCCCGCGATTGAGGATTTCCAGACCGACCTTGCCGGCGGCGATTTCGCGCAGGGCGATCACGGTCGGCTTGTCCTTGTCGCTCTTGTCGATTTCGACCTGCGGGGTCGAGCCGATGGTGATCTGGCGCGCGCGATAGGTCGCGGCCAGGGTCAGCTGGAAGCGGTTGGGGATTCGTTTGAGGCAATCCTCGATGGTGACACGAGCCATTTTTCAGTCCTGTTCAAGAAAATCGAAATACTGCTGGTGCCGCAGACGCTGCCGGCCGTAGCGCAGCCGCGACGCGCGCACCACCGCGACGAGGTCGTCGATGGCGTTTTGCAGATCGTCGTTCAGTATAACGTAGTCGAATTCCCCCACATGCCGCATCTCGCCGCGCGCGCCCAGCAGGCGACGGGCGATCACATCCTCGCTATCGGTACCGCGGCCGCGCAGGCGCGACTCCAGCGCCTCCACCGAGGGCGGGAGCACGAACACGCCGACCGCGTCGGGAAAGCTGCGGCGCACCTGCTGCGCGCCCTGCCAGTCGATCTCGAGCAGGATGTCGCGCCCTGCGACGATCTGCTCCTTCAACCAGACCCTGGAAGTCGCGTAGTAGTTTCCGTGCACCTCGGCCCATTCGAGGAATTCGCCGCGATCGCGCAGGGTGCGGAAGGTCTCGACGTCCACGAAATGGTATTCGCGCCCGTCCTGCTCGCCGGGGCGCGGCGCGCGCGTGGTGTAGGACACCGACAGGTGCATCTGCGGATCGCGTTCGAGCAGTCCGCGCACGAGGGTCGTCTTGCCGGCGCCGGAGGGCGCAGTGATGATGATCAGGGTACCGGGCATATGTACGCGCCGCATTCCGTGCGTGCGGCGCCTCCGTGGTTCGCAGGTTGATCCGTTGCCGGCATGCGCCGGCCCGCACTCGGGCGGAACTCCGATTGTGCCAGCCGGCACGCGGCGACGCCAAACCCGGCAAAGCGCCGCCAAGGCGGCCGGGCGTTGCGCAATGCACGCGCGCGATCGCCGCGCCTGGTTAAAATGCATATCCCGCCACTCCGGATACGCAAATGTCCTGGACACTCCCCGATCGCGGCGCGCTGCTTGCGCTCGCCGAAGACGGCGCCCTGACGCCGCGACAGCTCGAACAGGCCGCGGCCGTCGCGCCCCTCGTGCCCGCACGCGACGAATGGCTGGCCGGTGCCGACCGCGTGCTCGCGGTCGCCGGCGTCATCCTGCTCGCGGCCGGCCTGATTTTCTTCTTCGCCTACAATTGGGACGCGCTGCACCGCTTCGCGAAACTGGGCATCGCCATCGCCGCGCTCGGCGCATGCACCGCTACCGCTCTCGCGGCCCCGCCCTTTGGCACCGTCTGGCGTGCTGCGCTGCTCGCGGCCAGCCTTGCCACCGGCGCGCTGCTTGCGCTGATCGGGCAGACCTACCAGACCGGCGCGGACATCTGGGAACTCTTCGTCGCGTGGGCCGCACTGATCGCGCCTTTCGTGCTGCTCGCGCGCTCGTCGGCGAACTGGCTGCTGTGGCTCGTCGTCGCCAACGCCGGGCTGCTGCGCTACCTGTCGGAATCCTGGTGGTCGCGCTTCATCGGCGCGCTCGGCGACGCCGAGTCGCTGCTCGCGATTGCCGCGTTCAACGCCGTCGTGTTGCTCGCCTTCGAACTCGGCGGCCATCGGCTCCTCGCCACAGCGCGCCGCCACATCCAGCGCGTCGCCGGCCTGGGCGTGCTCGCGCCGCTCGCGTTCGGCGCCTGCCTGAGCTGGTGGGACGCCGATTTCCGCGCCGCGGGGCTCGCCTTCGCCGTCGTCGCGGTCGCCTTCGCGCATGCCTACCTCGCGCACCGACACGATGTGCCGATGCTCGCGCAGACGGCGTTCGCGACGATCGCAGTCGCCACGTCCGCGCTGATCCGCGTGATGCCGCACGACGTCGGCTTCTTCACGATCAACCTCGTCGCGGTGTTCGTGATCGCGAGCACCGGCGTCGCCGGCGTGTGGCTGACCCGCCTCTACCGCGAAGGACGCAACTCATGAGCGCCACACCTTCCCCCCCGCTCCTCGAACGCCTCGGCGCTGCCGGTATCGCCGACGCAGCGCAGCTCGCCGCCCTGCGGGGGGCAACGCGACCGCCGTGGTGGCTCGCACTGCTGCTCGGCTTCGCGGCGTGGATCGCGGCGCTGATGATCATGTCGTCCTTCTTCGTCCCCCTCCTCGCCTTCGGCGACGGCCCCGTGGCACGCGCCTTCGGCGGCATCCTGCTTGCCGCGGCGAGCATCTTCCTGCTCCGCCGGCGCAAGCCCTTCACCGACCAGATGGGCCTGGCGTTCTCGCTCGCAGGCCAGGCCCTGGTCGTCTCCGCCTTCGCCGACCGCTTCTTCGACCTGGCCGAGGGCTCCGACTTGCTCGCGCTCGCAGCGCTGGCCGCCAGCCTCGCGATGGCCGCCATGCCCTCGTCCAACCTGCACCGCAGCGCGTGCGCGCTGATCGCGCTGTCCAGCCTGGCGTGGCTGATCGGCCCCGGCACCGGGCTCGCGCTCTTCGGCATCGCGCTCGCCGGCGGCGCCGTGGCGCTGTGGCTCGCCCGTCCGGCGTGGTCCGCCCACCCGCAGGCGCCGCTGATCAAGGCGACCGCCCATGCGCTGACCCTCGCCGCGTTGATCCTCGCCCCCTACGGCCATGCGCATTCGGCGCTGACGCTGCTCGAAGAGGCGCTCACCGGCTACCAGACCGGCTTCGTGCTGCCGGTGTATCGCATCGGCGCCGCGCTCGTGCTCCTCGCCACCACGGCGTGGCTGTGCCGCGACGCCGCCGCGCTGCGCCTGCCGGCACTCGCCGGCGCGCTGCTCTTCACCCTCGCCGCCCACCCCGCGCCCGGCCTGCTGGTGGCGGTCGCCGTGCTGCTCGCGGCCTTCCACGCCAGCCACCGCCCGTGGATCGCGATGACGCTGGTGTTCGCGACGCTCTACCTCGGCGAGCTCTACTACAGCCTGCAGGACACGCTGCTGATGAAATCCCTCGCACTGATCGCCAGCGGCGCGGTGCTGCTCGTATTGCGCACGCTGCTGCGCGCCCGCACGCGGAGGACTGCATGAACCCGAAAACCCTGCGCGCCGCGCTGGCCGCGGCCCTTCGTGCTGGTGACGGGCGCGGCGCTGTACGCCGTGCGCGACAACGAGCGCATCCTCGCCGAAGGGCGCGTCGTGCTGGTGCACCTCGCGCCGGTCGATCCGCGCTCGCTGATGCAGGGCGACTACATGGCGCTGCGCTACGCGGTCGACAACGAGATCCTGCGCAGCGAAGGCGAAGGCCGCTATGCCCACCTCGCCGTCGATCCGGAAGGGCGCGCGAGCCTGGTCGGGCTTGGCGACCGCCTGCCGGACGATCCGGCGCTGGTCGCGATGAAGCTGCGTTCGCGCGACGGGCGCGAAACGGTCGGACCGAACGCCTTCTTCTTCCAGGAAGGCCGTGCCGACGACTTCAGCGGCGCGCAGTGGGGCGAGTTCCGCGTCGATGCGAGCGGCAAGGCGCTGCTCACGCACCTGCGCGGCGAAGACCTCGTGCGGCTCGGAGAGAACCGCCGCTGAGCGGCCGCATCCGCTATCGTGCACGGCATGACACGGTCCATCCGCTCCATCGCGCGCCTGCTCGCCGGCCTCGCCCTCGCCTCGCTCGCGGGCGCCACGCCGGCTGCCGACACGCCACCGCCGCTGCCTGCGCTCGGGGCCAGCCTCGCGCAGCTCACGGTCTCGGGCGTCTCCTCGGGCGGCTACATGGCCGTGCAGTTCCAGGTCGCCCATTCCGCGCTGGTGACGGGTGCCGGCATCCTCGCCGCCGGCCCCTACGAGTGCGCGACCGGCAGCATGTGGCGCGCGCTCAACAACTGCATGAATCCCGGCACCGGCGCGCATACCCCGGGCGCCGAACAGACGCTCGCCCGTGTACGCGAGGAGGCCGACGCGGGCAGCATCGACCCGCCCGCGGGCCTGCGCGACGACCGGGTGTGGGTGTTCAGCGGCGGCGCGGACCGCACCGTCGAGCGCCCGGTGGTGGACGCGCTGCTCGATTTCTACCGGCGCGTGCTGCCCGGCGACGCGGTCCGCTTCGTCGAGGTCGGCGAAGCCGGTCACGCGATGATGTCGGTCGCAGACCCGCAGCCGAACGCCTGTGCGACCTCGGAACCGCCCTTCATCAACCGCTGCGGCGACCTCGACGCCGCGGGCGAGCTGCTCGCCCATCTCATCGGGCCGCTCGCGCCGCGCAGCACGCCGCCTGCCGGCGAGCTGCTCGCCTTCGACCAGCGCCCCTTCACGGGCGCCGCGCCGATCGAGCTGAGCCTCGCCGACCGCGGCTATGCGTACGTGCCGACCGCCTGCCGCGAAGGCGGCTGCCGCGTGCATGTCGCCTTCCACG
This sequence comes from Azoarcus sp. CIB, assembly GCF_001190925.1. NCBI lineage: Bacteria > Pseudomonadati > Pseudomonadota > Betaproteobacteria > Rhodocyclales > Zoogloeaceae > Azoarcus > Azoarcus sp. CIB. The sequence goes on along the minus strand of NZ_CP011072.1, from coordinate 277,747 downwards.
GCTGCCGCCAGGGCGAGGCGCAGGTCGGCCGTCGCTTCGTCGAGGGCGCCGGCTACAATGAATGGGCCGACAGCAACCGGCTGATCGTGCTGTATCCGCAGGTCCGGCCGCGCAGCGGCTTCGCCTGGGGATCGCTGCGCTGGGTGTACAACCCGAAGGGCTGCTGGGACTGGTGGGGTTACGCGGACCCGGATTACGCGACTCGTAACGGCGGACAGATCCGGGCGGTGCGCGCGATGCTCGAGCGCCTCGTCGCCCCGCTGCCGCCCCGACCGGAGCGCTGAACGACATGGATGCCCACGATCTGCTCGGCCTCGCGCCGGGCGCCAGCGCGCATGACATCAAGCGGTCCTTCCGCCGCCTGGCGATGCTGTGGCACCCCGACCGCAACCCCGACCCGCACGCGCAGGAGCACTTCAAGGCCCTTCGCGCCGCCTACGAAAGCCTGCTCGCCGACCTGACGTCCGCGACACCGGACGACGAAGCGCCGGATGCGGACGAAGACGCCGGGGATGCGGCGGAAGCGCGCGGCGCGGACCGCAGCCAGGACCTCACGCTGACGATCGAAGCCGCTTTTTTCGGCGGCGAACGCACGGTCGAGCTCGAAGGCGACGGCGAATGCGGCGCCTGCGCCGGCAGCGGCGAGGAAGTCTTGCGCCACACGCGGCTGTGCGCGAGCTGCCACGGCACCGGCCGCACGCACGGCCGCCACGGGCTGGCCCCATGCCGGCACTGCGCCGGACGCGGCTATCTGAGCAAGCAGGCCTGCCCGAGCTGCCACGGCAGCGGCCGCCAGCGCACACTGCGGCCCGTGATCGTGCACCTGCCCGCGGGCATGCTCGACGGCGAGGAAGTGCGCGTCGACGGCGCCGGCGACCCCTCGCCCGAACTGCCTCCCGGCGACCTCGTGCTGCATATCCGGCTCGCGCCCCACGACCTGTACCGCCTCGAAGGCCGCAATCTGGTGCTGGAGCGCCCGGTCAGCGCGCTGCGCCTGCTGAGCGGCGGCGAGCTGGCGATTCCCTTGCCCGGCGGCACGCGCACCCTCAAGCTGGAGCCGGGCCCGGCGACGATGCGGACGCTGCGCGTCGCCGGTGCGGGCTTCCCGGGGCGCAAGGGAAAGACCGCGGGGGACCTGATCGTGCATCTGCAGCCGCGGCTCCCCGAGGCCCCGGACGACGCGATGCGCAGCCTGCTCGAACAGCTCGACGCCCTCGCTGCGGCGAATCATTCCCGCCACCTGCCGGATGTGGCACTCTGGGAAGCACGCTGGCTCGGCGACCAGGCAGAAGAGTCCTGAAACTCCCGCGCCCGCGGCGCCCGCACCACCTCCGGCCGGATGACCCACCCGGCCCCTCACCTGACCCCTGATCCATGATTCTCGATATCGATTTCGTTTCCGACTTCGTCTGCCCCTGGTGCTTCCTCGGCAAGACGCGTCTCACCCGTGCGCTCGAACAGGTCCGCGACAACCATCCCGACCTCGAAGTGCGCGTGAACTGGCTACCCTTCTTCCTCAATCCGGATACGCCCGCCGCGGGGGAGCCGTACCGTCCCTTCCTCGAGGCGAAGTTCGGCGGACGCCGCGGCGCCGACGAAATGCTCGCACGCATCGCCGAGGCGGCCGCTCCGGACGGCCTGCAGTTCGCCTTCGATCGCATCGCGACGCGCCCCGACACGCTGCTCGCCCACCGCCTGACTTACCGCGCACAGTCGCAGGGCCACACGGCGGCACAGATCAACGCCCTCGGCGAGGCGCTGTTCGCCGCGCACTTCCAGCAGGGGCGCGACATCGGCGACATCGCGACGCTGGTCGACATCGCCGTGGAAACGGCGGGCGACAAGCGCGAGGATGTCGAGGCCTACCTGGAGAGCGACGAGGACGCCGCAACGGTCAAACGCATGGCGGCGCAATTGCAGAAGCAGGGGGTCAACGGCGTGCCCTTCTTCATCTTCAACCGCCGTCTCGCGGTCTCGGGCGCGCAGACGCCCGCGGCGCTGGGCGCGGCGGTGCTGCAGTCGATCCAGAACGCCTGAGCCGCGGCGCGCCCCGCTCAGTGCGCAGGCGTCGGCGGCGCAGCCGCGGGGTGCACCGGCAGCACCTGCGGCGGCAACGCGGGCGTGCCGTCCGGATTCACGCTGTGGCAGCGGTAGCAGTTGCGGTGCGTGATGAAGGCGACGCGGTCGTGGCACTTGCCGCAGAACTGGCCGCGAAAGATGTCCTCCATGCGGATCTGCGTGCTGCCGGCCTTTTCGGCGAACGGGTCGGGGTGGCAGTTCTTGCAGTCCAGCCACTCGGTGTGCGCGCGATGCGGGAAGCGCACGTTGGGCATCTGCTTGGTGTTGCGCAGGATCACGTCGAGATCGAGCGGCGGTTCGCGGTCCTTGCCGTCGATGCGCTGGCGCGGCTTGATCAGCCCCTGGCGCAGCGCGTTCATCCAGTCAATCTTGCCGTCGCGGTCGCGCGGCAGGTCGCCCAGGGCCTCGTCGGCGCGCTGCAGGCGCTCGTAGGCCGGACTGGTGGGATCGTAGAACTCGTCGGTCGTGCGCTGCTGGCCGACCGCGCGCGGAGCCGCTGCGGGTGCGGCCGTCGCGGCCGGCATCGCTTCCTCCGCAGGCGGCACCTCCACCGTTTTCAGGGCCGCGCCGGCATGCGGGGCCCCCGCGTACAGGACGGCCGCGACCAACAGGCCACCCAGCCAACGCAAGAATTTTTTTCCCATCAGCTCAACTTCCCCACCCGACTACGGGCGATGCATGCAAGTTCGGCACCCGGCCGCGCGGAGCGCATTCTGCCTCGTCCACGGCCCTGCCGCCAGCATACGGCCCGCCGCACCTGATTGTGCGCCACGGTGCGGTGCGGGGCGGCGTGTTCCCAGAGTCGGCGACACGGACCGGCACATTCCCGAAATCGGGAATGCAGAGCGCCTGACGGCCGTCCGCTCTATACTCGATGCATTTCCCGGATGCTGCGATGGCGCATCCGGATGACGCTCCGATCGCTGAACCGCAAGGGAAACCACCACGCATGAGAACCGCCCTGCACCGCATCTTCACGACCACGCTGCTCGCCGCCGGCCTCGCTGCGGGCGGCGTGCGGGCCGAACCGCTGGCCGAGGTGTCGACCGTCTGGAAGCTGATCGGCCCGAACCACAAGATCGTCGTCGAAGCCTACGACGATCCGATCGTCGAAGGCATCACCTGCTACGTATCACGCGCAAAGACCGGCGGCCTGTCGGGCGCTTTCGGACTCGCCGAGGACGTCGCCGAGGCCTCCATCGCCTGCCGCCAGGTGGGCCCGGTGCGCGTCACGAAACCGCTTCCGGCCAAGGAGGAGGTGTTCTCGGAGCGCCAGTCCATCCTGTTCAAGCGTCTGCAGGTCGTGCGCATGGTCGATGCGAAGCGCAACGTACTCGTGTATCTGACCTACTCGGACAAGATCATCGAAGGCAGCCCGCAGAACAGCGTCACGGCGGTCGCGGTCGATCGCGGCACGCCGATTCCGCTACGCTGAAACGACAAGGGCCGCGCTTGCGCGCGGCCCTTGTCGCATGCTGCGGCCTGCGTGGGCAGGCCGCGGATCCGGCTTACTTGCTCACGCGCACGGCACTCGCGAACACAATCTGGTCGAACTTGCGGTTCAGCGAGGTGCTGGTAAAGTTCGTCATCACCATGCCGTCGCCCCAGCTCACCTTGTCGCCCGCCTGCGCCTGCGTGACCGGCGCGGCAACCCACACCGTGGTGCCGTTCTGCAGCACTTCCAGGTAGGTGTAGCCACCCCCGGTCAGAACGCTCTTGACCTCGCCGCTGCTGCCGGCGGGAGCAGCGGCCTGGGCTGCAGGGTCGGCGGCGCCCATCGGGGGATGCGCCCCGCCCGCCGGGCCGGCCATCGGCTGGGTGCCGTGCGGTGCGACGCCGGTCGGCGCGGCGCCGGCGGGACCCCAGGCGTTCACGAACAGGATGCGATCGAAGGTGCGACCCAGCGACTTCGACGCGAAATTGGTCATCACGGCCGAATCGCCCCACTGCACGGTATCGCCGACCTGCACCGGGATCTGGCCTCCGGCGATCCACACCTTCTCGCCGTTACCCTGCTCGACTTCGGCATAGGAGTAGCCGCCGCCCTGCAGCAGCTGCAGGATCTTGCCGGAATTCGGGGCCGCGGCGGACACGGCAGCGGGAGCAGCCGGGGCGGCGGCCTGAGGCGCCGGACTGGCGGGCGCGGCAGCCTCTTCTTTCTTCGAACACGCGGCAAGGCCGACCGAGGCGGCTACAGCGACCAACAACCAGGACTTCACAGGATTCTCTCCGTAAATGTCACGACCGACTGGCCGCGAAACTCTGAATTTTAGCACGCAAAAAACAGTCCACCCGAGGACTCCTGAGGCCACGCAGGGTAATCGCACGAACGCTCGCCTCCGACACGTGCGGGGGCGTTTTCCCAGTGGGAGCGGCTCGCTCAGTTGCTGCTGCAGCTGTCTTCGACACTTTACCGTGCGATAATTCACATTCGGGCAACACGGACCGATCAGTGTATCGGTCGCCCGCAGGCAGTTGCGGTCTGGGTACCGCATCGTTCGTTCGACGGAGCGCCACGGCGTTCGCGTCTTTCAAATCCCGGCGGCTTCCGCACCGGGATGGATGTGGCTTCGCGTGCACGCACGCGGTCACGAGAGAATCGGGAGAGGATTCATGTTCGATCCGCATTGCGCCGGACGCCGGCGCGTGCTCGCCTCCATCGGGGGGCTGGTCGCGGCCGCCTTCGCGCCGCCGGCCCTGTCGCTGCCGGGCAATTCGCGCACGCCGCTGCCGGGCGAGCGTCTGGAAACGGTGGCACAGCTTCCGCCTACCCCGCCGGCCCTGCGTAGGGCGCTGGAGCCTCTGCGCGGCAAGGCCGTGCTGGTCAATTTCTGGGCGACCTGGTGCGAGCCCTGCCGCACCGAGATGCCGGCGCTCGTCAGCCTCGCCGAATCGGAGCCCGGCCTTGCGCTGGTGACGGTCGCGGTCGCCGACCGCGCGGACGAAGTGCGCCGCTTCTTCGACGATCACCTCGTCGATCCCCCGCTCGTGAACGACCCGGAACAGGTCATCTCGCGCGCCTGGGACATCCGCTACCTGCCCACAACGGTGTTGCTCGACGCTGCCCACCAGCCCCTGCTGCGCGTGCGCGGCGAGGTCGACTGGCATCACGACAGCGTGCGTGCGCGCATCCGCAGAGCTGCAACCGCCACCCGCCCGACCAGAACCTGAAGCAAAGAGACGATCGACCATGAACCGCAGAAACTTTCTCAAGACCTCGGCGATTGCCGCCGGCCTCGCCCTGCCGGCCTGGAGCCGCGCGGCTGCCCCGGTCGCACCCGCCTTCACGCCCCGCCCGGAGAACGGCTGGCGGGTGTTCGAACTCGTGACGCGCGTCGAACCCGTCGCGACGGACGGCCCGACCCAGGTATGGATCCCGCTGCCGGCCGTGGCGCAGACGGACTGGAGCCGGCCGATGGGCAACCTGTGGAGCGGCAACGCGACCGGCATGTACATCGCGGCCGACCCGGTGTACGGCGCAACGATGCTGCACGCGACCTGGCCCGAAGCCACCAAGGCACCGGCGATCGAGATCGTCAGCCGCTGCGCGACGCGCGACCGCGCCGTCGACCTCGCCCACGGCGGCCGCATGCCCAGGCTGGCTGCTGCCGAACGCGCGCTGTACACCCGCGCGACCGCGATGCTGCCGACCGACGGCATCGTGCTCGACACCGCACGCGAGATCACGCGCGGCGCGAAGAGCGACGAGGACAAGGCGCGCGCGATCTACGACTGGATCGTCACGAACACCTTCCGCAATCCGAAGACCCGCGGCTGCGGGCTGGGCGACATTCGCGCGATGCTGGAGACGGGCGACCTCTCCGGCAAGTGCGCCGACCTCAACGCGCTCTACGTCGGCCTCGCGCGCTCGCTGGGCCTGCCGGCGCGCGACGTGTACGGCGTCCGCGTCGCCGACTCGCGCTACGGCTACAAGAGCCTGGGCAAGAGCGGCGACGTGTCGAAGGCGCAGCACTGCCGCGCCGAGGTATGGCTGGAACACGCCGGCTGGGTGCCGGTCGATCCCGCCGACGTGCGCAAGGTCGCCCTCGAAGAGCCACCCGGGAGCCTGCTGCTGGCGGACCCGAAGGTCCTCGCCGCGCGCAACACGCTGTTCGGCGCGTGGGAGATGAACTGGCTGGCGTACAACTTCGGCCACGACATCCGCCTGCCCGGCAGCGAAGGCCCCGAGGCCCCCTTCCTGATGTATCCGCAGGGCGAGAACCGCGACGGCCGCTTCGACAGCCTGGACCCGGCCAACTTCCGCTACACGCTGACGTCGCGCGAAATCACCGGCGCCTGAGATCGCGAGCCGCATTCGCAGGGCCGCACGAAACGAAGGCGCATCCCGCCGACGAAAGCCAGGTGAGCACACGCCCTGTGGCGGGATACGCTGCGCTGCTCCCGCCCTACGATGCCCCGTCCGATGGCCCTGCCGGGCGGGGCGGACGCCGGGGCCTGCTATCATCGGACGCATGAAACCATCTACCTGCGAGCAGCTCGACATCCGCGGGCTGCGCTACAACGTCCGCCACTGGGGCGCCGCGGACGCCCCGGCCGTGCTCTTCCTGCACGGCTGGATGGATAGCTCCGCGACCTTCCAGTTCCTCGTCGATGCGCTCGCGCACGACTGGCATGTGATCGCGCCCGACTGGCGCGGCTACGGCGCGAGCGAGTGGCTCGGCCGCCCGTACTGGTTCCCCGACTACTACGGCGACCTCGACGCGTTGCTCGCGCATTATTCCCCGGACCGCCCGGCGCGCATCGTCGGGCACAGCATGGGCGCGGCAATCTCGTCCACGTACGCGGGCGTGCGCCCCGAACGCGTCGCGCAGCTCGTGATGATGGACTTCCTCGGCCTCAGCGCGACGAGCGACACGGACGCGCCCAGGCAGCTCGCCGGCTGGCTCGACAACCTGCGCAAGGAACAGCCGCTCCGCAGCTATCCCGATCACGACGGCTTCGCACGCCGGCTGCAGCTCGCCAATCCGCGCTTGAGCGACGCGCGCGCCGCCTACCTCGCGCGCAACGTGTCGCGCACGCTGCCCGACGGCCGGGTGACGATGGCGGGCGACCCGTGGCACAAGGTGCCGGCGCCGGTGCGCTACCAGGCCGGCGACGTGATGGCGTCCTGGCGCGGCATCCGGGCGCCGGTGCTGATGCTGCTGGCCGACAAGGGCTACGTGGCCGAGCGCTTCGCCGGCGATCCGGCGGAGATCGAGCGCCGCCTCGCGTGCTTCGCGGATATGCGGAGCGTGACAATCACCGAATCCGGCCACAACCTGCAGCACGACCAGCCGGAGCAGGTGGCGGCGGCGATCGAGGCCTTCCTCGCGCGCGACTGATTAGCGCATCTCGCCGCGCAGCCCGGCGATCGCCGCCTGCAGGCTTTCGGGCGTGGCCGCATCCGGTGCGAAGGGCGTACCGCCGACCAGCTCGATGCGGCTGAAGAGCCCGCGGCGCAGGGGGCGGCTCATCGCGGGGCCGTCCTTGCGGCTGAAGCTGCTGCCCCACAGGCCGCGCAGCGCGAGCGGCACCACCGGCACCGGGGTGCGCTCGACGATGCGGCGAATGCCGGGGCGGAACGGCTTCAGCTCGCCGTCGTCGGTGATGCGTCCTTCCGGGAAGATGCCGACCAGTTCGCCGGCTTCGAGCGCCCGAGCGACCTCGTCGAAGGCACGCTCCATCATCGCTGCATCCTCCTTCGCCGATGCGATCGGGATCGCCCGGCTGGAGCGGAACACGAAGGACAGGATCGGCCAGCGGAAGATGTGGTGGTCCATGACGAAGCGGATCGGGCGGCGCGACGCGGCCGTGATCACCAGCGCATCGACGAAGCTGACATGGTTCGCGACGATCAGCGCCGGCCCCTCTTCCGGGATGTGCTCGACGCCCTTCACGCGCAGGCGATAGACCGTGTGCACCAACAGCCACACGATGAAGCGCACGAGGAACTCCGGCACCAGCGTGTAGATGTAGAGCGCGACCGCCGCATTGAGCACCGCGGTGATCAGGATCAGCTGCGGGATCGTGAAGCCGGCGGCGAGCAGGCCCGCGCCGAGGCCCGCGGCGACGACCATGAAGGCAGCATTGAGGATGTTGTTGCCGGCGATGATGCGCGAGCGGTGTGCCGGTTCCGAGCGCGACTGCACCAGCGCGTACAGCGGCACGATGAAGAAGCCGCCGAACACGCCGATCATCACGAGGTCGAAGAGCGCGCGCCAGGTCGCCGGTTCCGCCAGCACCGTCGCGAGCGGCAGGGCCGCGCCCGCGTGCGCGGCGGCCGGGCTCGCCCACCACAGGTCGAACGCGAAGACGGACAGGCCGATCGAACCGAAAGGCACGAGGCCGATCTCGACGTGCTTGCCGGAAAGCTTCTCGCACAGCAGGGAGCCGACGCCGATGCCAACCGAGAACAGCGCGAGCAGCAGCGTCACCGCATGCTCGTCGCCGCCGAACACATCCTTCGCGTAGCCGGGAAACTGCGACAGGAACAGCGCGCCGTAGAACCAGAACCACGAGATGCCGAGGATGGACAGGAACACGGTGCGGTTGCCGCGCGTGAAGGCGATGTTGCGCCAGGTTTCGGTGAGCGGGTTCCAGTTGATTCGCAGCGTCGGATCGGCCGCCGGCGCGGGGGGAATCGCGCGGCTCGTCAGGTAGCCCGCCACCGCGACCGCCAGCACCGCCGCCGACAGCCACGCCGCGCCGCCGGGCAGCGCGATCGTCACGCCGCCGGCGATGGTGCCGATCAGGATCGCGATGAAGGTGCCGGCCTCGACCAGCGCATTGCCGCCGACGAGTTCCTCCTCGCGCAGATACACCGGCAGCACCGCGTACTTCACCGGCCCGAAGAGCGTCGAATGCAGGCCCATCAAGAACAGCGCGGCAAACAGCAGCGCCAGCGAGTCGAGCGCGAAAGCGACCGTCGCGAGCGCCATCACGCCGATCTCGAAGAGCTTCACGAAGCGGATCAGGCGCGTCTTCTCGAACTTGTCCGCGAGCTGGCCGGAGGTCGCGGAGAACAGGAAGAAGGGCAGGATGAAGATGCCCGCAGCGAGATTCACCAGCACGCCCGGCGCGAGCGTCGTGTAGCGCGCCGCCTGGAAGGTGATCAGCACCACGAGCGCGTTCTTGTACAGGTTGTCGTTGAAGGCGCCGAGGAACTGCGTGAGGAAGAAGGGCAGGAAGCGCCGTTCGCCCATCAGCTTGAATTGCGAACTCATGTCGGGTCCGATGCGGAAATTGGCTGCAAGTATAGGGGGCCAGGCTCAGGCGGCCTGCGCCCAACGTTTGAGCGTCACATAATCGATCTTGCCGGTGCCCAGCAGCGGTAGTGCCTCGACCGGCACGATCTTGCGCGGCACCGCGAGCTCGGGCACGCCAAAGTCGCGCGCCGCCGCGAGCAGGCGCTCGCGGGTGAGGCCGCGGTCGCTCGTGAACAGCACCAGCGCCTCGCCCTTCGCGGCGTCGGCCTGGGTGGACGCGGCGTGCTGGGCGGCCGGCACGGTTGCCGCGGCGAGCTTCTCGACCGCCTCCAGGCTCACCATCTCGCCGGCGATCTTCGCGAAGCGCTTGACCCGGCCGACGATGCGCACGAAGCCGTCGTCGTCGATATCGACGACGTCGCCGGTCTCGTACCAGCCGTCACCCGCATGCGATGCCGGTGGCTGCAGCACACCCGGCGCCTCGACCTTGAGGTAACCGCTCATCAGGTTGGGACCGGACACGTGCAGCATGCCGCCCTGCTCGATCCCCGGCACCGGCACCAGGCGCGCCTGCAGGCCGGGCAGGAACTGGCCGACGGTGCCGCTGCGGTAGGCCATCGGCGTGTTCACCGCCATCACCGGCGCCGTCTCGGTGGCGCCGTAGCCTTCGAAGATGCGGATGCCGAAGCGCTCGAACCACAGCTGGCGCACCGGCTCGGCGAGTTTCTCGGCGCCGGCGATGACGTAGCGCAGGCGGTAGAAGTCGTAGGGGTGGGCGAAACGCGCGTAGTTCGCGAGGAAGGTGCTGGTGCCCAGCAGCACGCTGCAGCCGCGGTCGTAGGCGAGTTCGGGGATCACGCGGTAGTGCAGCGGGCTGGGGTAGAGGAACACGTTCGCGCCCGAGAGCACCGGCAGCAGCCCGCCCGCGGTGAGGCCGAAGGAGTGGAACAGCGGCAGCGCGTTGAGGATCTTGTCGTCGACCGAGAAATCGACCACCGCGCGGATCTGCGCGATGTTGGCGAGGAGCGCGCGGTGCGACAGCACGACGCCCTTGGGCTTGCCCTCGGAACCGGAAGTGAACAGCACCACCGCCGTATCCTCGGGCGAGCCGATATGCGTCGCCGCGTGCGGGAAGCGGGTCGCCCACAGCACGAGCCACAGCTTGTCGGCGAGGCCCATCTTCGCGCGCAGGTCTTCGAGATACACGACACGCACGTCGGCGCCCCAATCGACGAGCGCCGCGAGCTTGTCGCCGAGCTTCGCCTGCTCGACGAAGGCGCGCGAGGTGAGGATGGTGCGGATCCGCGCGGCCGTGCACGCGGCCTGCATGCCGTCGGCCCCGGCGGTGTAGTTGAGCATCGCGGGGATGCGGCGGCAGGCGGTGAGGCCGAAGACGAGGGCCAGCGTCGGCGCGAGGTTGGGCAGCAGGATGCCGACGTGCTCGCCGGGCGCGGATTCCTTCGCGACAAGGCGGCCCAGCGCGAGCGCCATCTTGATGAGGTCGCCGTAGGAGTACTCCTCCTGCTTCAGGTCCTCGACGAGGCGACGCGAACGGCCGTGGATGGACGCGGCGTCGAGCAGCGCCTCGAACAGCGTCTGCTGCGGGCGGCTCGCGAAGATCATCTCCTGCATGATGCGGCGCATCGCCTCGCCGGCCTTGCGGCGGCGCTCGCGCGCGGTCGGCGCGACGGGTACGTCGATGCGCGTCACGGGGTGGATCGTCAGCGTGAGCTGCGGCAGGAGCCGGCGCGGGAAGCGTCCGCCCATGCGCGAGAAGTAGGTGCGCGCGGCGCCGTCGATCTTCACCGGCAGGATCGTCGCGCCGGTGCGCGCGGCGACGAAGGCGGGACCGTCGTAGGTCTTCATCAGGCTGCCGGTGGTCGTGATGCGCCCTTCGGGGAAGATCACGACCGGGCGGCCGGATTCGAGCAGGCGCACGACCTTCTTCATCGCCATCGGACTCGTCGGATCGACCGCGAGGTAGTCGACCAGCGACAGCATCAGACGAAACCAGCGGTTGTTCGCGACCGAGGTATGCACGACGAACACCGGGTCGAGCGGCAGGAAGAGCCCGAGCAGCAGGCCGTCGAGGAAGGACTCGTGGTTCGCGATCACCAGCAGGCGCGAGGCGTCGGCCGGGGCATGGCCGCTCACGCGCACGCGGAACAACAGGCGGGCGATGGCGCGCAGCAGGGGTTTCAGGAGCGCTCGGCGCATGGTCGGATCTCGTCGTTCGTGGAGTGGGAGGTGTCGGGCCGGAATCGTCAGCGCGCGGACGCGTCGGGCCACGGCACGTCGGGGCGCTTCATGTCGCGGAAAGCCGCCATCAGCCACGAGCGCATGCCGATGACGATGGTGTAGGGGCGGCGATCGGCGGGCGCGAGCTTCTGGTCGGCGATGTGTTGCTGCACGAAGTCCTGGCCGACGCGCGCGAGGCGCTCGCGGAAGGAATGCGCCAGCCCGCGCCCGATCTGGCCGTGCACGACCATCAGCATCTCGGATTCGCCGTCGAAGCCGCCGGCGAAGTAGTCGTCGATGACGTCATTGCGAAAGTACTGCATCACCGGTCCCTGCGGCCGCCAGCGGAAGCCCTTCGCGACCTTGAGGTGATAGCGGTTGCCCGGTCGCAGGTCAATGATGCCCAGGCGGTCGAGCTGGGCGAGGTGCTTGACGACCTCGGCCTCGCCGAGCTGGTAGGTCGCGACGATCTGTTCCGCCGTCCAGTGGCTCAGGCAGCAGATCGCGACCAGCAGCAGCTTGCGGTCGCCGACGACGGCCTTCTCCTGCGCGAGCGACAACTCGTCGAGCAGCGGCTCATTCTCGGCGACGCGGCGCGCGAGGTCGGCGAAGTCCAGGTTCAGCGCGCGGCAGATCGCGTCGATGCGCGACAGCGGCATGTCGCCGCTGGCGGAGAACATGCGCTTGACGCTGGATTCGGCCATGCCGAGGCGTTCGGCCAGCGCGGCATAGGTCAGGCCGGCGGCTTTCAGCTCGGTTTTCAGCGTGGCGACGAGGTCGGCGGTGGTGCTCATGGTCGGCGGTCCGTCGGGGAAGTGGCGCCCAGATTATCCGCATGGCGTGAGCGGTGCGAGCGCATGTCATCAAGTATCGCATGGCGATACCTCCGGCGCACCGCCACCGTACCCGATATCGCCTCGCGCTGCCGGGCGGACGTGCACCGGGATGGGGTGGGCAGCCCGCGGCATTCCCCGTTTCGGGATCGATGCTCGGGAAAGCGGACCACGCCGCGGTGCGACGGACCGCGCGCGGACGGCGTGCCTGAAGCGGAGAGCCGCGCCACGAGCGGTTCTTCGCGATCCGCTAAAGAAATTGCAAATCAGGCCGTTAGCTCAAGTGCGGTCGCGTGCAGACGGCACGGCTGTTGCTTGATTTACCATCACGATGTCCGGACCGCCGGACTCACCGTCAAACCGCTTTTCCGGGGATCGTTGCATGAAGAAAATTCCGTGCCTCTTGACCGCAGTGCTCGCGGGCACCTTCAGCTTCGCATCTGCCGGGGAGTTCGACACGACCGTCGATATGCGCGCGACCAGCGCGACGACATTCTCAGTCGAGGGCCGCATCGAGGGCCTCGGGACGGTCGACCTGATGGTGGATACCGGCTCCGGCTACATGACGATCAACGAGGAGATGCTGGCGCAGCTCGAGGCGGCGGGCCGGGCGCGCTACGTGAAGGACTTGCGCGGCAGGCTCGCGAACGGCAACGAGCTGACCGTGCCGGTGTACCTGATCGAGGCCGTCAGCATCGGCGGTGGATGCTGGCTCAAGGACGTCGAGGCCGCGGTCTTCCCCGGGGCAACGCGCCCGATCCTGGGACTCAGCGCGCTCCAGCGTGCGGCGCCCTTCATTTTCTCGTTCGAGCCGCCGCGCCTCGTCCTCAGCAACTGCCTGACGGCGGCGACAGGCCCGTCGGGCGACATCGCCGACCTCGCGGCCTTCGACAAATGATCGAAGGCCGGCACGCCCTCCGGCGCGCCGGCCTTCGCGCGACAAGGAACAGGTGCTGTCCCGCTTCGCTCCGTTCCGGTACGTCTACGGCGTGAACTGCTGCGTCTCGGGATAGAACGCGTTCGTGCGGCTCTCGGCACCCGTTTGGCTGCCCTGACGCCACATCGGGCCCCGTTCGCCGCTTCTCATCTGGCTGTGCGTCGCCGACCGGTCCGGTACGGTCTCGAACGCCGAGAATTCGCTCAGCGGCTGGTCCATCGGCCGCAGTTCGACGTACTGATCGCCACGGTATGTGGGCCATGTTCTCAGGTCGTCGGCGCTCGCGCTCAAGCGCAGCTTGCCGTCCTCGTAGCGCATGCGGTCGAGCGGCACGGTGACATCCCTGCCGTCGCCACCCATGGCGCTGCTGGTGGCGATCACAGCCTGGATGTTCTTGTCCTGACGGCTTTGGACGACCGTCTTCACCGAACCGATATGCTCGCCGTTGGTCCCGACGACCTGGGTTCCTCGCAGCTGGCTCGGCGTCATCGTCTTCAGTTGCCCCGAAGTACTCATCCGCGAGTGCTGCTGCTGGCTCTGGCCCTCCGAGTACTGGTCCGCCGCCGCAGCCCCTAGCGGGACCGCAACGAGCGTTGTGACGGCGATGGCCAGCAACGACTTCCGTTTCATGGAACTCATAGCATCCTCCTGCCTGTTGGGGTCTGTCTGCGCGTCTCGTCCGCGTAGAACGAGCGCTTGGATCGATTCCGCACCCCCGGCAGCCGCATGCATGCCCTCTTGAGGAAGGATTCGGTTGCAGCGGGCCGATCGACAGAAGTATTGGACCCCCCATGGTTTCAGAGTTCCGCAGGGGAAGGCGCCCATCGCGACCGAGGCGATTGCGCCGGACCCGGTCGCCGTCCGGCGGCCGCTGTCAGGCGGGGGCGCCTGACACGTAAATCATTGATCGGATTGCACTTCATGCAACCTGGAGTGGCGGACCGGTCTCCCGCTTGCGGCGGATCCCCGCCGGCGCTGGACAGCGGTAACAGTCTGTTTCGTGACGACGCTTCGGCACCCTTACGGCATCCCGCTGACGCAGCGACCGCCGCCTACATCGCCGCCCTGCCACGGGCAAGCAGGCCGCGGACCGTCTCCTGCAGGTCGGCCGGCAGCACGACGACCTTGGCGCTCTCGGACGAGCCCATGCGTTCCATCGACGCGATGTACTTCTCGCCCAGCAGGTACATCATCGGGCCGGTCTGGTCGCCGACCGCGGCGGCGACGCGGCGGATCGCTTCGGCGGAGGCTTCGGCGAGCATGACCTGGGCGTTGGCGTCGCGCTTGGCGGATTCGAGACGCGCTTCGGCCTCGAGGATGGCGGCCTGCTTGGCGCCTTCGGCCTTGGTGACGGCGGCCTTGCGTTCGCGCTCGGCGGCGGCCTGCATTTCCATCGCGCGCTGCATCGACTGCGAGGGCTTGATGTCCTGGATCTCGACGGACTTCACCGTGAGGCCCCAGTCGACGGCCTCGTCGGCGATGCTCTCGCGCAGGCGTGCCTTGATCTTGTCGCGCGAGGACAGCGCCTCGTCGAGTTCCATCTCGCCGACGATGGAGCGTAGCGTGGTCATGATCAGGTTGCGGATCGCCTCGGCGAAGTCGGTGACGCCATACACGGCCTTCACCGGGTCGGTGACCTTGATGAAGGCGATGGCGTTGGTAAGGATCACGGCGTTGTCGCGCGTGATGACTTCCTGTTCCTGCACGTCGAGGATGATGTCCTTGGTGACGAGCTTGTAGGCGACGCGGTCGAGGTAGGGAATGATGATGTTGAGGCCGGGCTTGAGCGTCCCGTTGTACTTGCCGAGACGCTCGACGATCCATTCCTCGCCCTGCGGCAGGATGCGCACGCCCTTGGCGAGGGTGACGACGACAAAGATGAGTACCGCGACGACGAAGACGAAACTACCGCTCATGAAACCTCCTCAGGCTTTGACGACTTTCAGGAAACTGCCCTCGACGGCGACGACGCGCACGCGTTCGCCGGCTGCAATCGGACTTTCGGCGAGGCACACCCATTCCTCCGCACCCAGCAGCGGTCGCTGAAAGCGCACCTTGCCGCGCTGGAAGGGCGCGACCGCGCCGACCAGCAGGCCGACTTCGCCGATGACCTCGCCCGCGGAGGTGCCGATGCGGGTCTTGTGGAAGCTGGGCTTGAACACGCGGAACCACAGCACGACCATGACCAGCGACAGGGCGGTCCAGGTGGCGATCTGGGCGGTGAGCGACAGTTCGGGCGCGACGAGCAGCACGAGCGCCATCGCCAACCCCGCGATGCCGAACCAGATCAGGAAGAAGGACGGCAGCGCCAGCTCGGCCAGGATCAGCGCGATGCCGACGACGGTCCAGTGCCACCATTCGATATTCATAGCATCCTCCTCGCCGCCGATTGTAGCGGGATGTCATCAAGCTGTCCGCGGGACAGTATCCATAATGAAATTGAAAGATTCTTATACAAACGAGCACGATTGACCTGGATCAGTGTAAGGCCGAGTCTCGTACCTATAATCCCGTATGTCTGCCGTGACGGGCGACACGAACAAGTCCAATTCACGTCGCTCCCTTCAGTGGGCGACACGCGTGCAAGCGCCCCCGTGAAGGAGGCCGCAGCACTTTTCGTCTGAAAAGGGGAAGCCGGAGGATGCGACCTGCAATCCTGTGGCAACGCCTGCGCGAGCTTCCGGGCTTCGTCGCAGGCGCCACCGCGGTGGTTGCGGTGTGGCTGATTTCGATGCTCGGGGGACTGCGCGCCCTCGACCACGTCTATTACGACTTCATCGTCGGGGCGATGGGCGAGCCTTCGAGCGCGCGCTACGAGGTGCTGCTGGTCGAGACGCGGCCCGGCGAGACGCACGACTGGCCGCAACTCGGCGAGCGCCTGTTCGCCGCCGGTGCGCGACAGCTCGTGTTCGTCGCGCCGCTGACCGCAACGGAGCTGCGCGCGCTGGCCGCATGGGGCGACGAGCGCGTGCTGGTCGGCCGCGCGCCACTCGAGTCCGGCAATCCGCCGCAGCTGCGTGCCCCCGAGGCGCTCCCCGACGACCTCGCGCAGCGCGTGCGCACGGCGCTCGTCGCGCTGCCGCTCGGCGAGGGCGGATCGCAGCGCGGCCAGTCCGGCGACTTCCGCATCGGGCCGCGGCTGCTGCCGGGCATCGAGAAGGCCGCGGCGACGGCGGCGGGACGCACGCCGGTGCCGGCCATGTTCGGCATCAACTACCACCGCGGCACGACGCTGCCGCGCATCGGCGCCGATCGGCTGGAGCGCGAGGCGCCCGTGCCGGAGTTGGTGCAGGACCGCACGGTGATGGTCGGGCACGCGGCGCAGCCGTGGCTGGCACACTACGACGCGCCGGGCATGCCGCGCGGCAAGCGCCTGACGCAGCTGGAGGTGCACGGCCTCGCGCTCGACAGCCTGCTGCAGGACAAGGCGGTGCGCGAGTTCGGGCCGGTGGCGAGCGTGCTGGCGCTGATCCTCAGTGGCGTCGCGCTGGTGGTGGCCTTCCAGCCGCTGCGCCTGTTTTCGGCCTTCTGGGTGAGCCTCGCGCTGATCGCCGGCAGCGTACCGTTCGCGTGGCTGACGATGCGTCTCTTCGACCTGTGGCCGCCGGTGCTGGAGCTGTCGCTGATGACCGCGCTGGCCTTCCCGTTGGTGTACCGCGCCAAGGCGCGCACCGAGGACCGCCGCCTGCGCAAGCTGATCGGCGAGACGTCGACCAAGCTGCAGAACCGCTACCTGCCGCCGGGCTTCGCCGAGAGCGACGAGCACTGGATCTACGTGACGAATCTGGTCGACCAGATCCTGCAGTCGAACCGCACGATCTTCCTCGAGCGCGTACCGGACGACCACCGCGTGCGCGAGATCCATGCGCTGCGCTGCTCGATGGGCGACATCGACGAGCTGCGTCGCGACTACCAGCGCGTGCCCTACACGCTGGCGATCGAGCAGCGCGGGGTGGTCGAGATCGACGTCGTGCGGCGGCCCTACCTGACGGTGCAGCCGGGCCGCGAGCGGCAGTTCCTCGCGCCGCTGATCTTCGGCGCCGAGGTGCTGGGCTTCTGGGCCTTCGGCGTCGAGGAAGAGCGCGTCGGCGACATCGCGCACTTCCGCGCGATGGTGGACAACATCGCCGGGCAGATCGGCGAGCTGCTGTATCAGCGCCAGCTGTGGCAGGCGCGGCAGGCGAACGAGGGAGCGGCGTGGCGCCGTTACCTGAGCGACGATGCGATCACGCAGCACCGCCGCCTGTCGCAGGCGATCGTCGCGCTGGAGCGGCGCGTGTCGAGCTTCGAGCACCTGTTCGCGGGCCTGTCGACGGCGGCGATCGTGTTCGACCTGTTCGGCCGCGTGGTGCTGGCGAACGAGCGCATGAGCACGCTGCTCGCCGGCGCCGGCCTCGCGCCCTACGGCATGACGGCCGCGGACCTGATCGCGACGCTGTCGGGCCAGGACGCCGGCCGCGTGCGCCAGACGGTGCAGGCGCTGCTGTCGGCCAGCGCGCCGACGGTGCTGCCGGCGCAGCTGCCGGGCGACGCGCCGGGCCACTACATCCTGAGCCTGCGCTCGCTGGAGCAGGATCCCGAAGCGACGGGCGACACGACGCCGTTCCGCAGCCACGGCCTGTTGCTGGAGATGATCGACGTCGCCGAGATCCACCGCCTGTATGGCGTGAAGGGCGAACTCATGGGCTACCTGTGCCACCAGCTGAACAACCATCTCGCGGCGGTGCTGGGCGCGACGAAGCTGCTGCAGATCGAGCCCGCGGCGCTGGACGAGATGAACCCACTGATCGACGCGCAGTGCCGCAAGGCCACGGCGACGCTGGCGCGGGTGCAGGACCTGCTCACGCACGAGCTGCAGGTCGACTTCGGCGGCAGCTATCCGGTGGATCCGCGCGAGCCGACCACGCACGCGGTCGACGCGCTGCGCCCCAGCGCGGACGAGCGCCGCATCGGCTTCGATGTGCACATGCCGACGACGCCCGTGCTCGCGTACGCGAACCCGCGCGAGCTTCCGGCAACGCTGGCGACGCTGCTGGACTTCCTGCTCGAGGACGCGGTCGAGGGCTCGCGCATCGGCGTGAGCCTGATCGATCGCGCCGACCATGTCGAGTTGGTGCTGACGAACAGCGGCTTCGGCATGCCGCAGGCGCGCCTGGACGCGAGCCTCGCGGCCGCGGCGAGCGCCGGCGACGACCCCTTCGCCCGCCTGCGCCGCGCACTGCAGCGCATCGGCCACTGGGGTGGCCAGGCACGGGTGTCCACCGGACTGGGCGAAGGCTTCCGGATCGCCCTGACACTGAGGAGTTTCCAATGAGCACGACTTCCCTTCCCCGCGCGCTGGTGGTCGAGGACGAGGAGCTGCTCGCGCGCGTCGTCGAACGCCTGCTGACGAGCCGCGGGCTGGCCGTCGATGTCGCGGGCCACGGTGGCGAGGCGATCGAGAAGCTCGGCAGCACCCGCTACCGGCTGGTCGTCACCGACCTCATGATGCCGGTGCTCGACGGCGAGCAGCTGGTGCGCTGGATGCGCGAGGAGGCTGCGCTCGACACGCCGGTGATCGTGCTCTCGGCGATCCGCGATGCCCGCCAGCGCGAGCGCCTCGAGGCCCTGGGCGTGAGCGCGATCCTGCACAAGCCGCTCGACATGGACGACTTCCTGCAGCGGGCGGTGGACCTGGCGGGTGGCGATGCCTGAGTGGTTCCCGCTGCCGATCTTCCCGGAAGGGGGGCTCGCCGGCTCGGTCGTGACGACCGTGTGGATCGGCGTTGCGGTGGTGGTGTTCTTCAACCTGCGCCTAGGCTGGGTGCTGTCCGGCCTGGTGGTGCCGGGTTACCTCGTGCCGCTGCTGCTGACGAAGCCCGCCGCCGCCGCGGTGGTCGTGGGCGAAGGCATCCTCACCTACGCGCTGGTGTGGTTTTACTCCGAGTTCCTGTCGCGCCGCACCGGCTGGAGCAACTTCTTCGGCCGCGACCGCTTCTTCGCGCTGGTGCTGTGCAGCGTGCTGGTGCGCATCGCGGCGGACGGCTTCGCGCTGCCGGCGCTGGGCGAGTGGGTGAACCAGAGCTTCCAGGTGCAGCTCGACTACCGCAACAACCTGCACAGTTTCGGCCTCATCATCGTCGCCCTGATCGCCAACAACTTCTGGAAGACCGGGCTGCTGCGCGGCCTGCTGCCGCTGGTCGTGACGACCGGGGTGACGCTGCTGATCGTGCGCTACGGGCTGATGACGGCGACCAATTTCAACATCAGCTCGCTGTCCTACATGTACGAGGACATCGCCGCGTCGATCCTCGCCAGCCCCAAGGCCTACATCATCCTGATCGCGACGGCCTTCCTCGCCTCGCGCATGAACTTGCTGTACGGCTGGGACTTTGCCGGCATCCTGGTGCCGTCGCTGCTGGCGCTGCAGTGGTACCAGCCGGGCAAGATCCTCGCGTCCTTCGTCGAGGCGACCGTGATCCTGCTGCTGGCGCACGCGGTGCTGAAGCTGCCGGCGTTCCGCGGCGTGACGGTGGAGGGAGGGCGCAAACTGATGCTGTTCTTCAACATCAGCTTCGCCTACAAGTTCGTGCTCGCCTGGCTCGTGCTGTGGCTGGTGCCGGAGCAGAAGATCACCGACCTGTACGGCTTCGGCTATCTGCTGCCGACCCTCATCGCGCTCAAGATGCACGACAAGGGGATTTACGCGCGCATGACCCGCGCGACGCTGCAGACCTCGCTGGTGGCCGTGTTCGGCGCGACGCTGGCGGGCTTCGCGCTGTCCTTCCTGCCCGACCCGACGGGCATCGCGAGCGCCGACGGCACGCCGCCGCCGGCCGTGCAGGCACACGCCGGGAAGCTCGTCGAAGTCGTGCGTGAAGCGCGCATCGCCGCTTATCGCACGCGGCTGCAGGTGTCGGTGCCGACGCCCAACGCCTTCGAGCTCGACCGCCTGCGCGAGGGGCTCATGCTGCTGGCGGACTACCGGCGCGAGCGCGAACCGGCCCGGCTCGCCGCGGCGATGAAGGTGCTGGAAGGCATCGATTTCCGCATCGAACGCATCGAGGGACGCTACCTGCTGCTGCGCGACAGCGACCCGGGGCGCTTCTGGGGCCTGTACGTGATCGACCTCGACGCCGACACCGAGCTCGCGGTGGAAGTGCCGGCGCCGCTCGACGAGCGCGGCAGCGCGGAGTCCGGCGCGTGGCTGTTCCGCTCGATGCGCGCGCAGTCGCTGGCGATCGCCGGCTCGACGCGCACGGCGAACAAGGATGGCAGCGCCGACGTGCTGCGCGCGCCCAACACGGCGTTCCAGATGTTCCACCAGGTCTTCGGCGCGCGCGAGGTGCTGCAGGTGCGCGGCTACACGGCCGAGTCGGCGCGCATCGCGCACGGCTGGCGCAGCGAGCTGCAGCGTCCGCCGGAAGGCGAGCCGGCCTCGTTGCTGTGGGTCAAGGGCACGCTGCCCGACGGCCTGGACCTGGCGCGCCTGCGCGAGCTTGCCGGCAGCGTCGCGCTGCGCTGGGGCGAACTGCCGCTGCCCAACCTGCAACGCGACACGCTGTACGCGCGCTTCGCCGAGCTGCAGCTGCACCGCGACGACGTGCGCCGCCTGCTCGGCCGCGCCCTCGCCGGCGAACGCGGCGTGGCCGAGACGGTGTCGGAACGCAGCATCGAGGGCTACCTGCAGGACTGGCTGCTGTCGGATCCGACCCGCATCGCGGCCTCGGGCACCGACCTGTACGTGAAGCCGGGCGTCGAGGACCTGCTGTTCTTCGACGACGAGGTCGTCACGCCGCTGCAAGCGGCCGCGGCCGAACATTACCGCGACGGGGCCTGGGCGGCGGACGGGCTCGAGGAGCTGCGCATGATCCAGGGCGCGGCGACGGCGCTGGGCTACGAGCTGCTGCGCTACCGCCACCGCGGCAGCGGCAGCGGCACGGACTACCTGATCCTCGCCGAAGCCGACCGCCCGGCCGACGCGGCGGCCGCCCGCCGCTACTGGGGCACTTACGTGTTCCGCCTCGGGCCGGCGGAGCCCTTCGTCGTCGGCGCGCCGCGGCCGCTGTTCGAGCACAATTCCTTCGAGATGGCGGTGGCGCTGTTCGAATCGCTGCGCGCCCGCGCGCTGCTGGTCGGCGGCGCCAGCCCGGCGGCGAACCGCGATGGCAGCGCCGACATCGTGCGCCTCGCGAACAAGGAGAACCTGTTCAACGTGGTCGGCCAGTCCATCCTGCGCCAGGCCGGCGACGCCCCGCTGCTGACGGTGCAGAGCCGCGCGATGAGCGAACGCACGGACGCGCCGCTGCCCGGCGCCGACGTGCTGCTCGCGGCCGGCAACGGCGCGCTCGACGTGTCGCAGCTCGGCGAACGCGGCCGCCGGCTGGTGGACGTTTTCGGGCGCTACGGCCTGAGCGTCGCCTTCGCCGGCGGCGAACTGGCGAGCGCGGGCTACGAGGTGGGGGCGATGCCGCAGGTGTTCTACCTGAACGCGACGCAGGGCAAGGAATTCGTGACCTTCTGGGCCTCGCCGCTGGCGCGTGCGGGCTTCCGCCAGCAGACCGGCGCGACCGCGCAGCAGGCACAGGCGATGGCGCTGGGGCTGGCGAGCGTCGAGGAGGACATCGCGGCCTATGTCGCGCGCCATGAGCGTTCGGCCCGGACGCTGCCGTCCGCGCTGCGCGCGATGCTCGCACGCTATTCCGCGAGCCAGGACATCGTCGTGCTGCACGGCGCGCTCACGGCGCATCCGCAGCTGCGCTTCGAGCGCGTCGTGGATGTCGGCTCGCGCCAGGGCTTCCTCGCGGTGCTCGACCGCGACGGCGGACTGCTGGCGCTCGCCAACCTCACCGCACGCGAACCCGAACGCGATGTCGCGCTGAAGCGCGAGGCGCTGCGCGCAAGCCTCGACGCCTTCGTCGAAGGGCGAGCGGGCTGGCTGCTCATGGAGGATGCGCGATGAAGTGGCTGGCACGCCTTCTCGCCGTCGCGCTGCTGGCGCTCGCCGCGTGGTGGCTGATGCCGCGCTTCGCGGCCGTCGACACCTCGGCCCTGCTCGGGCGCGACCGCGATGGCTGGAAGCTGGAGATGGTGCCGCAGGCGACCCTCGCCGCGACCTATCTCGCGGAACGCGAACGCTGGCTCAGCTTCCCGGTGCCGGCGGGCGCGAACCGCGTGCGCATCGTCAGCAACGCCAACCTGTTCGACCTCGCCAAGGCCCGCGACGCGCGCACCGCCGACCCGCGGCGGCGCTGGCGCTACGCGCTTGACATCGAGATCACCGACGGCGAGGGTGCCGTGCTGCTGCGCCGGCGCCACCACCACCGCACCGACCTCGCCGAGCTGCGCCTGCCCGACGGGCACGTCGTCACGCCGGCCTTCTATCTGAACGAGACGCTGAGCCCGGTCACCGGCGTGGTCGTGATGCTGAACCTCGGCGGCCTGCCGCAGGCCGCGCGGCTGCGCATCCGCCTCGCCGAAGGCGACGCCGACATCGCCGACGTCGCGGTACGCGCCTACTTCCCCGAGCCCGCGAGCGATCGCCAGCTCGACTACCTGTGGCAGCGCCTGTCGGAACGGCAGAAGGCTTCGTTGGCAAAGGGCAGCGTGTATGCGCACGAACTGCTGACCGACGCGGAACGCCATAACCTGTTGCACAACCCGTGGCAGCCGGCGGGACCGCAGGGTGCGCGCGGCGTGGATTTCCGCGGGCGCGACCTGTACGTGCTGCGCGACATCGAGGGCGAGCCGGTGGACGATCCGGTCGCACCGGCCGGGCTCGTCGCCGCGCCGGGGCGCCCCGCGGTGCTGCCGCTGCCCGAGGGCGGCGGCACGGTGCACTTCGAGGCGATGCCGCTGGCCGCCGACGCCCCGCCCACGGAGGCCGCCGCCCCCGCAGCGCGGCTCGCGGGCCGCTGGTATGCCGGCGACAGCGTGCTGCGCGAGGACGTCGCGATCCCGCTCGCCCAAGCGGCCGGCTCCGGGCCGCTGCGCGGCGAACGCCGCCTCGGCGGCGGGCTGGTCGAGCTGGAAGCGACCCGCCCGCTCGCGCTGCGCGCCTTCATGGACATCGCCGGCACGCGCACCGAGATCACGCCCGACCGGCTGTTCCAGCGCCTGTTCGTCGCCGACGCGGCACAGCCGGTGAGCTTCGCGATCGCCCATGCCGATGGCGCCGCGACACCGGTCCGCGTCGAGGCGCGCTTCCTGCAGACCGCCGCGAACCCGGCCGCGGCGCCGGTGCTGCGCTATGCCTTCACCGCCGCCGACGGCGCGGTGCTGCGCGAAGGCGACGTGCCGCTGAGCGCCGACGCCTCGCGCTACGACGAACCGCTCGGCGCGCTGCCGGGCACCGTGGTGTCGGAGCCGACCGAGATCTTCTTCTCGGTGCCGCCGCAGGCGACCGGCCTGCGTCTCGGCGCGGCGCCGGGAAGCGCCTCGCGTTCGCCCGTGCTGGTCGGCGTGTCGACCCGGCCCGCGCAACTCGCGCGTCAGATCCGCGCCCCCGAAGACCGTTACGATTTCGGCGCCAAGGGCCTGCGCGTGCCGGCGTGGTTCCCGATCCTGCCGCAGGACTACGAACGCCTGATCGCCGGTAACCGCAGCCAGCTCGTCGCCCTGCAGCCGCGGCCGCCGAAGGAGCGTCCCGAGTTGCTCACCGGTCGCTTCATCTACGACGATTTCCGCCCCGGCGGACGCTGGCTCGCGCGCGAGCTGCTGACGCCGCGCGAAACCGGCAGCGTGATGCGCGAGGAGGCGCTGCCTTCGACCTACTCGCCGCTGGCCGCGGGTCGCGCGCAGAAACTCGATTTCCCCGCGTGGATGGGGCTGCGCCAGGTTGCGCCGACGCTGCGGTGGGTCGCCCCGGACGATACGCCCTTCACCGCAACCGTGACCGTCGACGGCCTCGCGCATCACAGCTTCTCCGGCCGCAGCCGCTATGGCGAGGCGCGCCTGCCGCCGCTGCCCGCCGGCGCGCACACGCTGAAGGTGGATGTCACTGCGGACGGCAGGCGGAGCAGCGCCGGACGGCCGCGGCTCTTCATCAACCACGCCACCCCGCGCGCCGACGCCTATTCGCTGCGTCTCGCGGCGCGCCTCGACGGCGAGCTCGCCTTCGACGTCGAACGCAGCACCCGCGACGAGGAAGTCCTCAGCGCGCGCCTGTTCCAGCCCGCCGGCTGGCAGGGGCGCAGCCGGCTCGCCGCGCGCATCGAAGGGCCTGCGCCCGCCGCGCTGACGCCGCTGCCGGGCTGGCTGTTCGACGAGCGGCGCTTCGACGTGCGCCCGGATCCGAGTTGGGCCGCACCGGTGTTCGACACCCGGGGCGAGCGCAGCGACGCCGGCCAACCGGTCCAGATCCTGATCCCCGCCGGCGCGCCGCCCGGACGTTACCGCGTGGTGTTCCGCCTCGAGGAGGGGCCGCCCGGCTATCTCGCGCTGTCGCGCATCAGGCCGGGGGTCGAGACGCGGCGACGGATCTTCGAGGAAGCGGAGGTGCGCCATGTGGCGGTCGAGTAAGTCCCGGTGCACGAGCCTCGCCGCCGCCTGCGTGGTGGCGTGCACGCTGCCGGCCGCGGCACAGTCCGTCGCGACCACCGCCAGCGCGGCGCTGGCGGCCGCAATCGAGCCGCGCCTGACGGAGGCGCTGCGCGGCGGGCACTACGTTGCGCCGAGCGGCGACGACCTCGCACGCGCCGAGCGCCTCTTCGACCGCCTCGCAGCCGGCTCGCCGCCCGATGCGCTGCGCGCCGAGATGCGCGCGCTGGGTCTCGTCATCGAACGCGACGGCCCGCTCGTGATCGTGCGCGAACGCGAGGACGCACGGCGCGGGCGCGGCTTCTACGTCTTCCGCGACGGCGCGCGCCCGGACGTGCTGCACGTGCCGCACGGCTTCAAGGACGAGATGACGCGCGACATCGGATTGGCGCTGTTCGTCGAGGGCAACTTCGCCGCCGCCGCGTGGAACACCGTGCCGCGCCGCTACGAACGCGACGGCGCACAGGTCGATGCGGACGTCGCCCACCTGCCGGGCACCTGGTTCAACGCCTTCGTGCGCGCCACCGCACGCGCCTGGCCGCAGGGGCGCAGCCTGCAGATCCACGGCTTCGACCCCGGCAAGCGCCGCAGCGAGGCCGGGGCCGAGGCCGCGCTGATCCTCGCCGACGGTACCGCCGTGCCGGATGACGCCCTGCGGCGCCAGCGCGACTGTCTCGCGTCCCGACTGGGGCGCGACGTCGCCCTGTTCCCGGACGACGTGGGCGAACTCGGCGGGACGACCAACGTGCAGGGCCGCACATTGCGCGGCCTCGGCTACGGCGGATTCGTGCATATCGAACTCAGCCGCAGCCTGAGAACCACCCTGCGCGACGACGCCGGCGCGCGCGCGAACCTCCTCACCTGCCTCCAGCCATGATCCGCCCCTCCGCACTCCGACCACGCCGCAAACCGCTCGCCTGCGCCATCGCCGCGAGCCTCGCGCTGCTCGCCGGCGGCAGCGCCGCGCAGGTCGACGAGGTGCAGCTGCGCCTGCTGACGCAGTTCGAGCTGCCGCTGCGCTGGGACAACGTCGAGGCGGGGCGGCCCTACTGGACGCGCGGCGTGCAGCCGGCATGGCGCGGCACGGAAGGCCTGCACGCAGTGCGCCTCGCACCGGGCGAGTCCGTGACGGTGCGCGTCCCGGCGGGCGAGAGCCTGCGCGTGCGCGCGCTCGACGACGCGGCGAAGCTGGCGCTGACCGCAGTGGAGGCGCTGACGGTCGCGTTCTCGAACGGCACCGGCCTGTATGCCGGCCGCGGCCCGCGCCACAGCACCGATGGGCTCGACTGGCTGGTGGACGCCCCCGATGCCGCGCCGCAGGCCGGCCCGCAGCTCGCGCGCGTGTCGCTCGCCGCGGGGCACGGCGAGGCGGTCGAACTGGCGCTCTTCGTGTCGCGCCGCGAACCGCTCGGCCGCATCGCGCCCTACCGCAGGCTGCACGACCTGCCGGGCAAAGCGCTGGACGTGCATCAGCAGAAGGACAGCCGCCCGCTGCACTACTGGGCAATCGAAGCGCAAACGCCCGCCTCGGTCGAGGTCGAAGGCCCTGCGCGCTTCGCGCTGCGCCTGCGGCTGCGTTACCCCGCGAGCGAGGCCGCGAGCGCGCAGCACTGGCGCGTGGCCGCGACGCTCGACAAGCAGCCGCTCGCCACGCTGGAATTCGCCACCGGTGCCGAAAGCACGTGGGCGGTGGAGATCGACGGGCGCGCGAGCGTCGTCAGCCGCGAGAAGGAAGGCTATTTCGAAGTCCCGGCGGGACGGCACCGGCTGACGCTGGCGAGCAGCGCGCCGGTGATCGCGCGCCTGCTGTCGCAGGCCGACCCCGACTACCTCGTGCCGGCACTCAACGCCCCCGACACCACCGCGGCCGAGGCGCGCGCGGAGATCGCAAACGAAGCACCGCTGGCGCTGCGGCTTTCCGCCTGGGGCGACGCGGGCAAGGATGGAGCGGCGATCGTCGCCGCGCGCGAACGCGTCTCCCCCGCCGCCGTGCAGGCCGCGGCGCTGCAGCTCGTCCGCGACAACCGTCACCGCGAGGGCGGTTCGGTCGGCGCAGCGGCGATGCGCGAAGTCGCCGCGCTGCGCCGCGACGACCCGACGCTGCGCAGCGAAGCCGGCGAATACGCGCTGCACACCTTCTACCGCGACCTGCTGCCGCGCGACAAGCGCCAGCCCGGCCCGCTGCGCCATGCCTGGTTCCTCGCCCCGCGCCTGCTCGCCGACGGGGAGGACGGCCGCGGCACGGTGCTCGCCGGCCAACATGCCGACGAGCTCCCCGGCAGCCTCGCGTCGGGCCGCTTCCTGCCCTTGGGCGGCGGAGAGACCGACGCCCACGCCTACGATCTGCCCGAACGCTTCGCACCGTCCAGCCTGCGCATTGCCGTGCATGCCGACGACGTGGCAAGCGACGCGACGGTCTTCGTGCAGTACGACGACGCGCCGCCGGTGCCGTTGACGCTCGCACCCTACCCCGAACTGCCGGGCGCGGCCTTCGTCCCATCGGGCGGCGAGGCCGCGCTGCGCCTGCAACAGGAGCGCTTCCGCGACGAACACGGCGAGCACCGCGACGACGCTCCAGGCTACGGCACCGGAACGCTCTCCGGCGCCTTCAGCCGTCGCCACCTGCCCGGCCCGCTGGTTGCCGCACGCCTCGCCGAGCTGCCACTACCAAGCGGCGTGCGGCAAGTGCGCGTGTGGCGCGGCGGCGCGCACGGACAACCGCTGTGGGTCGCCCTCGCCTACCGCGCGTCGAAGCCCTTCCAGCTCACTGAACGCGCCTGGCTGGAAGCGGTGCGCACGCTGCGCGGCGGACCGGAGGACGAAACGGGCGCGATCGCCTCCTTCCTCGCGGCACTCGGTCCCCCAGCCGACTTGCCCAGCCCATCCGATGCCGAAGCGGACAGCCATTGGCAGCCGCTCGCACGCCGGCTGCGCGCGCAGGCGGCCCAGTTCGCCGCCGGCATCGCGCCCATCGACATCGCCGCTGACCGCCGCCGCGCCGCCCCCGCGACGCAAACCCTGCGCGAAGCCGAAAGCCTCGCCGCCCGCGGGCAATGGCTGGGCGCCCTCGAAGCGTGGTCCGCCGCGCTCGCGAGCCCCGTCGCGACCGAGCGCGAGCAGGCCTTCGCGGGACGCATCACGGCGCTGCGCCGGCTGGGCGAGGACTACATCGCCGAACGCCTGCTGCGCCAGCGCATGCTGCACGACGCCGACCCCGCGGCACGGCGCGGCGCGCGCGACATGCTGATCGCGCTGTACCGCGAGGGGGGCGACCTCGACGCCGAACAGGCGACCCGCGCCGCCGCGCTGCTGCGCGGGAACGTACATGAGGGTGGCGAACGCGAGGCCACGGAACTCGTCGCCGCGCTCGTATCCAACCTCCTCGACAACGGCGAACCCGATCTCGCGCTGATGGCCGGCCTGCTGCTGCCGCGCCGCGAACGCCCGCTCGAAACGATGCTGCACGCTGCGCACGCCCAACAGTGGTGGGCGGTGTTCGACGAACTCGTCGGCGACCTGTCCGATCCGGCGCGTCAGGCCTTCTGGCGCGCCCAGCGCGCGCTGGGCGAAGGCCGTCTCACCGACGCGGAAGCGCAGTTCGCCCGCGCCGGCAGCGAGGGCGCGGCCTTCGCGGCGCACCTCGCCCGAGCGCGTGACATCCACGCGGCGCTGCGCGCGGATGCGACCGCCGCCGAACGGGCGCTGCCCGACTGGGCGGACTGGCAAGCGAGCCATCCCGGCCCGCACCGCTGGCAGGACGCCGCCCACCTCGCGACCGATTTCGCCGGCGCGCAGGCGCTCCATTCGATCGACCGCGACGTCGGCTTCACCGCCTTCCGCGCCGAGCCCGAACGGCCGCTGCGCCTGCGCGTCGCCGGTCCGGCGAAGCTGCGCATCGAGGCCCGCCCGCTGCATCGGGCCGACAGCGCAGACCGCATCGACGGCTGGCTGCGGGTGCGCGGGGCCGGGCGCGAATGGCTCGCGCCGATCACGTCGAATGCCGCCGCACCCGCGCTGCAGCTCGTCGGCCGCCCGCAGACCGCCGCCGGACGTGCGGTGGTGCAGGAGATCGAAGTCGGGCCGGGCTGGCACGACTTCGCCGCCGACGGCGGCGACCGCCCGCTGCTCGTGCGCGTCGCGATCGACGAGGCCGCCCTGCCGCTGCCCCTGCTGCCACGCCTGACGCCCGACACCGCCGTTGCACGCGCCGCGGGCGCCGGGGTGGACCTGCAGGACCCGCTGCGCTGGCCGGCCCCCTGCATCGACTGTTCGCTGCTGCTCGACGTGCATCCTGGCGAGCCACCGCGCCGCCTGCGCCTCGCGCGCAACCTGATCGACGCGAACCCGGCCACCCTCGCCGACACTACCCCGCCGCCCCTGCCCGCCGCGACCGGGCCGACCGACAGCGCCAACGAGGCCGCCCTGCGTGCCGCCGGCGACTGGCAGACGCTCCTCGCCTGGCCCGCCGAACGCTCCGACGCCGCACTGCGCGAACGCGTCGCGAGCCTCGCGTGGCTCGCCGAACACCAGCCCGAGCGGCAACACGCCGCCCTCGCGCTCGCCGAGGACATCCTGCACGCGCACCCGACCGTGCCGGGGCTGTCCGCGCTGGTCGCCCGCATCGCGCGCGACGCGGTGTGGACGCCGCTCGACAGCGTCCAGGCGAGCGCCGGGCTGCGCTCGCGCGAAGTCGCCGGCTGGGACCCCGAATCGCCCGCGCTGCGCGTGCGCCGCGCCCTGCTCGCGCCGGCCAGCACCGACGAGCGCCTGCTCTCGGGCGCCAACCGCCTCGTCGTGTCGACCCAGGACACGACGCCGACCCGCATCGAGGTCACGCTCAAGGCCGAAGATGCCGGCGCGCTGCCGCCGCAGGCGATGACCGCGCTGCTGCAGATCGACGAGGCCGCGCCCGTGCCCTTCGTGCTCGAACCCGGCCGCACGACCGCGCGCCGGATTGCGCTGCCGGCCGGCGCCCACACGCTGCGCGTGTGGATCGCGCAACCGCTCGCCGACCAGTTCCTGCGCGTGCGCCTCACCGAACCGGGCCGGCCCGCCTTCGCCGACCGCACCGAGCGCTTCTACCACGTCGCGACGCGCGCCGAGCCGCTGCGCGTCGCGATCGACGGCCCCGCCTGGCTGCGCATCGACGAATGGGTGGATGGCCGCAGCGAGAGCCGCTACCAACGCATCGAGGCGGGCTGGCAGGAGATCATCCTGCCGCCCGCCGCGGGCCGCACCGAATCGCTGTACCGCCTGCACCTGCGCAGCCTCGACCCCGGCCGCCCGCGCAGCGAACCGCGCACCTACAACGCCGCACCGCAACCGGTGGCGCCGCCTGCGGTGACGATCGCCGACCGTCCGACCGGTACGGGCATCGCGTTCGACGACCACTTCCCGCTGGGCGGCCAGGAAGACGGCACCAGGAGCCTGAGCCTCGCGCGGCGCGAGCGTCTGTACGGCTTCGAGGACAGCACCTCCTCCGCGACGAACCGCCTGCCGGCCGGGCCACGCGCACGCGTCCGCATCGACCGCTATTTCGACTGGGTCAATGCCGCCCTCGGCGGGGATCCGCGCAGCCCCGCGCTCAAGCGCGTCCTCGACCGCTTCGTGCTCGGGCGCCTGACCGCCGCACAGACGGGTCCGTTCGCGCCCAGCCTCGAACGCATCGCGCGTCGCCTCGGCATTCGACGCGCCGCCGCGGAAGACGCCGAGGAGCACGAACGCTTCACCGAATTCGCCGCCACGCACCGCTACTTCGCCGAGAGCTGGAACACCCATTACCGCAGCGACCTGCTCGTGCGCGAGCGCGAAGGCGGCGGCCCGACGCTGGGACTGCGCGGCGCGGCGAGCACCGCGCCGGCCTGGACCCACTGGAACTTCCACGTCGAAGGCAGCGCCTTCGCGCAGAGCCCCGCCAACAACGACTACCTCGAATCCTCGTGGGGCCTGCGCGCGAGCGCGACGCACCTCTTCGCCTTCACCCCGCGCCTCACCATGCAGCCGCGCATCTCGCTGTTCTGGCGCGGCCAGAGCCTCGGAGCCAACCGCTTCTTCGCCGCCGGGCGCATCGACCAGGACATCTACAGCCCCTACCGCGACCACCACCCGCGCGGGCTGGAAGTGGCCAAGACCCTCACCTGGCGCCCGTGGCTGGACACCGAGCTGTACGCCGGCGCGGGCGTCACGACCAACCCCGACATGAACCCGCTGAAGTCGCCCGACCATCTCTCGGGCCGCCTCGGCTGGCGCCAGCTGCTCGGCCCGCTGCGCTTCGACGCCAACTGGGACGGCCGCCAGTACTTCGAGGACAGCCACCGCGCCGACGATTCGACCGGCGGCGCGCTCAACCTCGAAGTCGGCTGGGAACACTGGCTGCCGCGCCGCGAACGCCTGGAACTGGGCCTCACGCTGCGCCGCGACCTCGCGCGCGACCGCAACCTGTTCGGCCTCGAACTGACCTGGCACTTCGGCAACGGCCGCGGCTACCGCGACTTCCGCCCCGGCGAGATCGACTTCCGCGACCTGCGCGAGCGCCGCGCGCCGCAGGCGCACAACAACCGCATGCGAGACGAACCGTGATCGCCTGGCAAAGCCTGATCGCCGCCCTGCCGCCGCACCAGCGCAAGCTCGAACGGCGCGTACTCGACGCCTTCGCCGCCGAGCACCTGCGCTGGCTCGCCGCCGGCCGCCGCCAGGGCAGCCTCGCGCCCGACGGCGACGACGCCCTGCCGCTGGCCGACTTCCTCGCCGAGACGATCGCCGCAGGCCAGAGCGGCATCGACGAGCTGCGCCAGGGCCACGCCCGCTTCGTGCGCGACCTCGGCCTCGCCACCGGCGACGACGAACGCCGCCGCCTGCTGCTCGCCCACGCCCGCGCGCTCGGCGCCGACCGGGCGCAGCTCGCCGGCGACCGCGCCGCGCTGGCCCGCTGGTTCGGCGCCGACGCGCTCGCCGACCGCCTCGACACCCGCATCGCCGCGCTGGAGCGGCGCATCGTCGTCGCGCTCGAGCTGCTCGGCCGCCACGCCCGCGCCACCTTCGCCGCCGCCGACGACCAGACCCGCCCGTGGCTGTGGCAGCGCTTCGACGTCGAAGGCACGGCGCGCGCGCTGTTCGCCTTCGACGGCCATGCGCGCGTGCGCCTCGCCGCCTTCCGCTGCCTCGCCGACGCCCTCATGGGCCTACCGCCGGGGCGGCACGAGGGCGCAGTGCAGCCCGGCAGCGTGCAGTTCATCTACCGCTGCGCGCAGGACGCGCGCCTCTACGTGTGGCAGCAGGTCGAGGCCATCGAACTGCTGCGCGAACTCGCCCCCGCCGCCTTCCTCGAAGTCGTGCGCCTGCGCCTCGCGCGCCCGCACGGCGGTGACGACCTGTTCGTGCGCCGGCGCGCCGTGCAACTCGCCGCAGATGCGATCGCGACCCTGCCGGCCGCCGCCGCGCTGCTGCCCGCCGCGCTGGCCGACGTCAGCCCCTATGTGCGCCAGGGTCTCGCACAAGCCCTGCATGCGGCACCGCGAAGATCGTCGAACAGTGCCTGCCGCCGCTGCTCGCCACGACGTGCCGCAGGTGCGCGCCCAGGCGCTGCTGGCGATCGCCGAACACCACGGCGAGGACCGCCTGCCGCTGCTCGCGTGGCTGCTCGAACGGCTGGAACGCGAATACGACACCTTCGTGCTGCGCACCGCACTGCACGTCAGCGAGCGCCTGATCGCCGCGGCGACCGGCACCTGCCCGCGCGGCGCACGCTTCGCCGGGGTGGGCGGACGCTCCATGGAGCTCGCGCGCATCAAGGACGCCGTGCGCCGCCTGCACCAGCGCGCAGCGGACCTGCGCGTGCGCCGCTGGGCCGCCGAGACCCTCGCGCGCTTCATGCTGGTGGACGACGTCGAACTGCGCGAGCTCGTCGCCCGCCTCGGCACCGAAGCACAGGCCTGCCCGCCCGGGCGCGACCGCCGCCTGCCCGACGATTTCGACGCCGTGCCGGGCGAGCGTCTGGGCCTCGCCGCGATGCTGCTCGCGCGCGACGGCTTCCCGCTCGACTTCGAACGCCGCCGCGGCGGCTGGCACCTCTACCGCGGCCACCGCTTCGCGTTCCGCCTGTGGCGCTGGCTGCACGAGCTGCGCCACCCCTCGCCCGACAAGCGCCAGGCCTTCCGCCACACCACCGGCCGTATCTTCCGCGGCAGCCTGCGCGCGCCCTCGCGCATCCTCGCCGAGCTCGCGCAGACCAAGGTGCCGGGCGAACCGCTGCATCACGCCAGCGAGGCCGGCTCGCGCCCGTGGCTGCCGCTGCCCGACGAACTGCTCTCCGCGCTCGACCTGCCACGCACGCAGCAGCCGCTGCGCCTGTTCGCGCCGGAAGGCGTCACCGAACTCGCCCCGCCCACCTCGCTCCTGCGCCGCCTCGCGATGCGCGCCCGCCTGGTGTGGCGCTTCGCCGACTTCGCGCATGCACGCAACTGGCACGAAGGCTCGCAGCAGGCGCCCGACCACTACGCGCGCCGGCTGCGCGAGCTGGGCTTCGAGCTGCGCTTCACGCCGCACCGCGACGCCGCCGCCGACCCCGCCGTGACGCGCTTCTTCCCCGCCGGCTTCGCCTTGGGCGCCGGCAACGACGAGCTGTGGCAGCGCTTCCAGAACTACTTCTTCTCCGTCTACGGCAACTCGCTCGCCGAACTCGCGCTCTTCCTCGGCGCCGCGCTGGCCGCCTTCACCGCCCGCCATCTCGTCGTGAACCACCGCCAGCGGCGCGCGCGGCGCGACATTCCGCTGGTCGTCGGCGGCTGGGGCACGCGCGGCAAGTCCGGCACCGAGCGCCTCAAGGCGGCCCTCTTCAACAGCCTCGGCTACGGCGTCGTCAGCAAGACCACCGGCTGCGAGGCGATGTTCCTGCACGCCCACCCGCACCAGCCGCTGCGCGAGATGTTCCTGTTCCGCCCCTACGACAAGGCGACGATCTGGGAGCAGCACGCCGTCACGCGCATCGCCAGCGATCTCAAGGCCGACGTGTTCCTGTGGGAATGCATGGCGCTCACACCCTCCTTCGTCGAGCTGCTGCAGCGACGCTGGATGCGCGACGACCTCGCGACCATCACCAACACCTTCCCCGACCACGAGGACCTGCAGGGCCCGGCCGGCATCGACATCCCGCAGGTGATGACGCACTTCATCCCGCCGGGCGCGACCCTCGTCACCAGCGAGGAGCAGATGCGCCCCATCCTCGCGCACGCTGCGCAGATGCTCGGCACGCGCGTCGAGACCACCGGCTGGCTCGAATCCGGCCTGCTCGCGCCCGACGTGCTCGCGCGCTTCCCCTACCAGGAGCACCCCGACAACATCGCGCTGGTCGCACGCATGGCGGGCGAGTTCGGCATCGCCGCCGACTACGCGCTCAAGGAGATGGCCGACCGCGTCGTGCCCGACCTCGGCGTACTCAAAGTGTATCCGCCCGCGCCGGTCGCGGGACGCACGCTGTCCTTCGCCAACGGCATGTCCGCGAACGAGCGCTTCGGCTGCCTCGGCAACTGGACGCGGCTGGGCTTCGACCGCATCGACATGGATGCCGAACCCGGCACGCTCGTCAGCACCGTCGTCAACAACCGCGCCGACCGCATCGCGCGCTCGCGCGTGTTCGCCAGCATCCTCGTCGCGGACATCGCCGCCGATCGGCACTTCCTCATCGGCTCCAACCTCGAGGGCCTGCACGGCTACATCCGCGAAGCCTGGGACGAGCACGCCGCCGCGCTCACGCTGTGGCCCGAACGCGGCGCCAACCCGCTCGCCGTGCTCGAAGGCGAGGCGCGCCGGCTGCGCCAGCCCTGGACCGCGGCACGCCTGCACGCGCGGCTCGCGGCGATGCTGCGTCCGCAGCTGCCCGACGACGCGGCGACGCTCGCGGCGCTATGGAAGCGCCCCGACGCGCTCGCCGAGGCGCTCGCCGCCGCCGGCGTCGCGCACGCCGACGAGATCCTCGCCTGCGCGCGCGCCGACCTCGCCGCGCACGACGAATACCGCGCCTTCGCGCAGCGCCTCGAAGGCTTGCCGGCCACGCCCGACCCCACCCTCGCAGCCGCGCTCGACGCGGACTTCCGCGCGCTGCTGTGGCGCTGGTTCGAGCGCAAGCTCGTCACCGTCGCCGACTACCACGCCGGCGGCAACCGCATCGTCGAGCTCATCGCGCAGCACACCCCGCCCGGCCTGCACAACCGCATCATGGGCATCCAGAACATCAAGGGCACCGGGCTGGACTTCGTGTACCGCTGGCAGGCCTGGGGACAGTGCCACGACGCCTGCGCCGACCTGCACGCGCCCGACGCCACCCGCTTTCGCCGCGGGCTCGCCGCGCTCGCCGCCTTCCAGGACTACGGACTGCTGTGCGAGGCGCACGTGCGCGCCACGCTCGCCGCCGCCCGCCACGCCCCGCACGGCCAGGCCGCGCTCGCCCAGGCGCAGATTGCGCAGATCGCCGCGAACCTCGAGCACGCCATGGCCGACGTGCGCGCCCAGCTCGGCGCCACGCGCGAACAGGGCCTGCTCGAACGCCTCGTGCTCGCGGTCGAAGGCTTTGTCGATGCGGGCGACGCGGTGCGCCGGCGGCGCGTCGCCAACCGCATCTACAAGGATCTCGTCACGCAGCGCATCAGCCACGCGCGCGCCGCCATCGAACTCCAGCGCCTGACGCAGCAGCAGAAGGGCGGCTGGCTGTATGAGCGGCTGCGCCAACGCCTGCGCGCCGTGCAGGAATCGCTGGCGCGCCCGGGCGACGGCGAGGTCGTTTCCGTTGCGCTGCGCGGGATGCGGGGTCGTTGAAGGTTGCGAATGTGCACGATGACACGCGTTTACGCGCAAAGCGGAGCGCGAGGTAGTTGACCGCGCCGCAGTTTTTCACCAGACTGCTCAGCGCGCATCAGTCATCGCGTGGCGTTTCGAGCTTGAAGTCCTTTGGTACTCAGTCCGTCATTCCCCGATCGCGATTGTCGCAACTTTGGGCAAACGCCCCTTATGTAAACTTTGATTTGGGAACTTCAGACATGGCAACTGGTACCGTCAAGTGGTTCAACGACGCCAAGGGCTTCGGCTTCATCACCCCGGACAACGGTGGCGAGGACCTCTTCGCGCACTTCTCCGCGATTCAGGGCTCGGGTTTCAAGAGCCTGACCGAAGGCCAGAAGGTTCAGTACGACGAGACCTCCGGCCCGAAGGGCAAGCAGGCGGGCAACATCCGCCCGATGTAATCCGCCTCGCGGCAGGATTCGAATGATGAAGGCCCGGCTCTGCCGGGCCTTTTTCTTTGTGGCGGGGTGTTACTACGCAGCTGACCCATACGTAGAAAGCTCAAAGTGTTAGAGCAGCTCTTACATCGAATGCGCACGGTGGCCGGGCACGCCGAAGGCATCGTGCCGACTGGCGAACTTGGCCAGCCATTGCGCTCCGGCGTCGACGCGTACCGAGGCCTTGGGGCGCGCTACGCCCAGAGCTCTGCCACATATATTAGGCGGTCTTACCGCAATTGCCTAATATATGTGTTATCCGCCGAACGGCAAGGTTGGCAAATAACACATAACTTTGCCGAAATGCGCTTGTTTGCCTAATATATGTGTCGTCATGGCTAAAACGACGCTCCCCACCTTTCCTTCCGTGCTCCGGCAGCTTGTGGCGCTCGGCGAGCGCATGCGGCTCGCGCGCCTGCGACGCAGGATAACGACGGAACTCTTCTCCGAGCGCATGGGCGTCTCGCGCGAGACCTTGCGACGACTGGAGAACGGCGACCCAACAATCGCCATGGGGACGTACATGCGAGCACTGCGCGTGCTCGGACTCGATGACGACATTGACGAACTCGCACGCGACGATGAGCTTGGTCGCAAGCTACAGGACCTCTCGCTGCCGCAACCGCGCACGCGCAAACGCGCCACAAAACCGAACAATGGCCCAAGCAAACCGCCTCACGTATGAAGTCCATCTGGACGCGCCGGAACTAGGCGTGCGCCAGCGGGTGGGCACGCTCTACCGCCACAAAGTTCGCACCGACGCCCCGGCGGCCTTTGAATACGACAAGGAATGGCTCAAGCGCGACCAGGCATTTGCACTGGACCCGCGGCTCGAACTCTGGCGCGGCGAGCAGCATCCGCCCGCCGATGCGCGGGCATTCGGGGTCTTCATGGACTCCGCACCAGACCGGTGGGGCCGTGTGTTGATGGAGCGCCGCGAAGCGGCCGAAGCGGCCAGGAATTCCAGGAAGATGCGCGCCTTCCATGAGATAGATTTCCTGCTGGGCGTCTACGACCATACGCGCATGGGTGGCCTGCGCTTCTGTGAACCCGGAGGCCCGTTCCTCGACACCAGCGACAACGCCGCTCCGCCGGTGACGGACCTTAAGGAGCTGGCGTACATCTGCCAACGCATAGAGGAGCCAGGCGTCGAAAGGCTGCCCGAATACGAGCGCTGGCTTGCCCTGCTCATCGCACCCGGAACGTCTCTCGGCGGCGCGCGGCCGAAGGCGAACTTCACCGACGACGACAAGCGCCTCTGGATAGCCAAGTTCCCCGCGAAGGATGACCGCTACAACGTCGGCGGTTGGGAGTATCTGATGCACGTACTGGCTCGGAAGGCAGGCATCATCGTGCCTGAGGCGCGGCTCGAGTACCTCTCCGACCAGTACGGTACCTTCTGCTCGGCCCGATTTGACCGTACCGATGACGGTCGGCGCATGTACGCTTCTGCCATGACACTGCTCGAACGGCAGGATGGTGAGGCGGGCGCCAGTTACCTGGACCTGGCGGAATTCATCTCTGACCACGGCGCGCAGGGCCACATTGATGAGGACCTCGCGCAGCTCTTTCGTCGGGTGCTCTTCAACATCCTGGTTGGCAATCGTGATGACCATCTGCGCAATCACGGGTTTATCCGGGAGCCCTCTGGCTGGCGGCTGTCTCCCGCGTTCGACATCAATCCGAACACGGCGAAGCAGACGCATGCGCTTGCCATCGATAGCAAGAACGCGGAGCCTGATATTCGCGTAGCGATGGAACAAGCGGAGCTGTACCGTTTGAACCAGGAGGCCGCCAAGAGCATGCTCGATGAGGTGCGCGACGCCATTGAAGACTGGCGCACGGTGGCCCGAAAACTACAGCTGCCCTCGGTCGAAGTGCAGCGCATGGAGTCTGTCATCCAGGCGTAAGCATCCCAATCCCGTAAATGGAACCTGCGACTCCATTGTTCTGCATGTCCCCTTGGCCGAGAAGCATTTCCTGGGTCAGCTGCGTAGTAACACCCTTATGGCGCAGACCGTTCCGCCCCCGAAGCCTCAGCCCGCCCGCGGCGGCTCACGGAAATCGTCCGCGCGGATGCCGTAGCGCGCGAGCTTGTCGTAGAGGGTCTTGCGCGGAATCTTCAGCAGCTCCGCGGCGCGCACGACCTGACCCTGCGCGACCTTCAGCGCATTGCGGATGAAGCCTCGCTCGGCCTGTTCAATCTGGGCGACCAGCCCGGTGGCGCCGCCGTGCTCACCTTGCGGCACGGGGAGGCCGTCCGAGAGGCCCAGACAGATGCGCTCGGCAGCGTTCTTCAACTCGCGCACGTTGCCGGGCCAGTCATGCGCCTGCCAGTGCAGCACGTCGGCGGCGCCCCACGGCGGCACCGGAAGCTTGAAGCGCTGCGCGGCCTGGGCCAGGAAGTGGGCCATCAGCAGCGGAATGTCTTCCTTGCGGTCGCGCAGCGGCGGCAGTTGCAGCACGGCCACGTTCAGGCGGTAGTAGAGGTCCGCGCGGAACCGCCCCTGGTCCGAGAGCGCCTTCAGGTCTTCCTTCGTCGCCGCCACGATGCGGCAGTCCACCTCGACCGGCACGTTGCCGCCGAGCCGTTCGACGCGATGGTCCTGCAGCACGCGCAGGAGCTTCGCCTGCAGCGCGAGGGGCATGCTCTCGATCTCGTCGAGGAACAGCGTCCCGCCGTGCGCATACTCGATCTTGCCGATGCGTCGCTTGGTCGCGCCGGTGAAGGCGCCTGCCTCGTAGCCGAACATCTCGGACTCGAACACGCTCTCGGGCAGGCCGCCACAGTTGATCGCGACGAAGGGGCCGGTGCGGCCGCTCGCGGCGTGCAGCGCATGCGCCAGCACTTCCTTGCCGGTCCCGGTCTCGCCATGCAGCAGCACATCGACGGCCGTCGGGCCGAGCGCGCCCACGAGCCGGCGCAGGTTCTGGATGGCCGGGCACTCGCCGACGATCGCCGCCCCCGCGTGACGGGCGAGTTCTTCCGTGAGGCGGCTGACCTCCCGCGTCAGACGGCGTTTCTCGAGCGCGCGCCGCACGACCTCGACGAGCCGCTCGGGCGGAAACGGTTTTTCGATGAAATCGTAGGCCCCCGCGCGCATCGCCTGCACGGCCATCGTCACGTCGCCATGGCCGGTGATCAGGATCACCGGAATTCCCGGGTCGGTTTTCAACAAGCGCCCCATCAGGGCGATGCCGTCCATCTCGGGCAGGCGCACGTCGCTCACGACCGCGTCCGGCACCCGGCCGGCGAGGGCCGCCAGCGCGGACTCGGCATCGGCGAACGGTTGTGCCGCGAAACCGGCGATGCGCAGCGACTGGCCGCTCGCGTTGCGCACGGCGGGGTCGTCTTCGATGAGCCAGAGGGTCTGGTCCGCAGTCATGGCGTCGCTTCCGGGAGCAGGATTTCGAAACGGGCGCCGGGCCCGGCGTTCTCTGCGCACAAGGTCCCGCCGAGGCGTTCGATGATCGCACGCGAAATCGTCAGGCCCAAGCCCAGGCCCTGGCCGGCCGGCTTGGTCGTGTAGAAGGGCTCGAAGAGGTGGACGAGCGTGTCCGCGGAAAAACCCGGACCGTGGTCGCGGATGACGAGGCGCACCTGTCCGTTCGCGCGCGTGGCGCTGATCTCGAGACGTGCCTCGGCGCCCTTCCCCGCACCTTTCCCCTCGCTTTCCCCGTCCCCTGCCATCGCCTGCAGGCCGTTGCGGATCAGGTTGACGAGAACCTGATCGAGACGGACACCGTCTGCGAGCACGTGCAGGTCGGGCGGCTCGATCGACACCACGATCTTCGCCGGCGTCCGCGCCGTCGCCGCCGAGAGCAGCATCAGCGCATTGTCGATCGCCGCGCCGACGCGCACGGGCACGAGTTCGAGCGGGGACCTGCGCGCGAAGGACTTGAGCGGGCCGACGATGCGTCCGATGCGGTCCACCAGTTCACCGATCGCCTGCAGGTTGCCCCGCACTTCGTCCGTTTCGCCCATCTCCAGCAAGGCCACGCCATTGCCGGCAAGCATCTGCAGCGCCGAGAGCGGCTGGTTGAGCTCGTGCGACACGCCGGCCGCGAGCTGTCCGAGCACCGCAAGCTTGCCGGCCTGCACCGCGTCGTCGGTGGTCTTGCGCAGGATCGACTCGGTGCGCTCGAGGTCATCGACGCGCTCGTGCAACTGCCGGTTGGCGCTGGAAAGCTGCGCGGTGCGCTCCTCGATGCGCCGCTCGAGCTCGTCCGACACCCGCTTCAGGGCTTCGGCGGCCTCGCGGCGCTCCTTGCGGGATTTCCGGCGCAGACGGCCGTAGACGAAGAGCGAAACCGCAAAGGCCGACGCGAAGCCCGCGCCGACGCCGCCGAGCACGGCCGTCTCGCGCACGTCCCTTAGGTCCGAAAACAGCATCAGGCCCCATCCCGGTCCGGCGATCACGTGGGACTGGGCCAGCCACTTGCCGCGTCCGTCCGGGAACGTCGCGCCATCCACAACCGCCCCTGCAGGCAGCCTTTCGAGCGTCGCGGCGGCGAGCGGCCGGATCTCGCCTTGCGGGTACTGGCGCGCCGCCGTGACGCGCGCCTGCACCTCCGCCGACAGCGGCTGCAAGGCGCGGTATTTCCAGGATTCCGTGGTGCTCAGGATCACGACGCCGTTCTCGTCGACCAGGGCGACCCGCTCGCCGCTTTCGCGCCAGCCGCGCTCGATGCCGTCCAGGCTGAAGGTGATCGCTGCCACGCCGATGATGCGGTCGCCGTCGCGCACCGGGCGCGACCGGAAACAGCCCGGCACCAGCGTCGTCGTGCCGACGCTGTAGAAGAGCCCCGCCCCGCCCGCCATCGCCTGGCGGAAGTAGGGGCGATAGGCGTAGTTGTTCCCGATCAGCCGCGGCTGGCTGCTCGCAACGGCGGTCCCGGCGGCGTCGAGGAGGTAGAACTGCGTCACCTCGGTGCCCGCCTGTGCCCGCACGAGGAGTTCGTCGACCGCCGGCGCCAGTGCGCGATCACTGTCGCGCAACAGGCGGATCGCATCCTTGTGCAGGCTGATCATGAACGGCAGGTGCTCGTACTTGTCGAGCACGCTCTCGAGGCTGCGCGCGAACAGCGCGAGGCGCTGCTGCCCGGCCTCGTTCAGCCGGGAGAGCTGCCACTCCCACGCGCCGCGATAGCCCAGTCCGGCGGCCAGTGTGCAGGCGGCGGCAATCAGCAGGAGGTCGAGCGCGCGCCTGGCCCGCCTGCCTGCGACCGTCGGATTCCGCCCAGTCATGTGCGCTCCCTTGCCTCCGGACTTCGCGAACGGGGGGACACGCCGGTCGAAGGGGGCAGGCGGAATGCGCCGCACTCCGCCCGCCCCGCGACCGATCCCGTGCGGACGGCGGGAAAGTGCAGCGTCTCCCGCCGTCCGGCAACCAGACTCAATCCTCGTCGATCCGCGACGTCGCCTTCGTGTCCTTCATCGTGACTGCGACGATCAGCGACAGCGCCGCGCACGCGCTGACATAGTAATAGAACCACGGCTCGTGGCCGATGCTCTTCAGCCACAGCGCCAGATACTCGGCCGTGCCCCCGAACAGCGACACCGTCACCGCGAACGGGAAGCCGACCCCGAGTGCGCGGATATGCACGGGGAAGAGCTCGGCCTTGAAGATCGCGTTGATCGACGTGTAGCCGGTAGTGATCACCAACGCGAGGATGTACCAGCCGAGCGCGCTGCTCATGCTCTGCGGCACCGACAGGGCCGTGAGCAGCGGCACGGTGAAGACGGTGGCGCAGGCGCCGAAGGCGATCAGCATCGCGCGGCGGCCGATGAAGTCCGACAGCAGGCCGACGAGCGGCTGCAGGAGCATGAACACGAAGAGCGCGATCGACGAGATCAGGGTCGCGTCGTCCTTGGCGAAGCCTGTCGTGTTGACCAGGTACTTCTGCATGTAGGTCGTGAAGGTGTAGAAGGACACCGTGCCGCCCGCCGTCAGCGCCACGACCGTGAACACCGCGCGCGGATGCTTCGCGAGTTCGCGCACGTTGCTGTGCCGCTTCGCGCCTTGCCGGTGTTCATTGAAGGCGTCCGTCTCGACCATGCCGCGGCGCAGCCAGAGCGCCGCCGCCGCGATGGCCGACCCCAGCAGGAAGGGGATGCGCCAGCCCCATTCGTAGAGCTCTTCCTGCGTCAGCACGAGTTTCTGCAACACCAGCAGCAGGCCGAGCGCAAGGAGTTGGCCCATGATGATGGTCACGTACTGGAAGCTCGAATAGAAACCGCGTCGGCTCGGCGTCGCGATCTCGCTCAGGTAGGTGGCGGAGCTGCCGTACTCGCCGCCGAGGCTGATGCCCTGCAGCAGGCGCGCGACCAGCAGCAGCGCCGGCGCCCAGTAGCCGATCGTGTCGTAGCCGGGGATGAAGGCGATCATCAGCGATCCGGCGCACATCAGCATCACGGAGAGCATCAGCGCGTCGCGCCGGCCCTTGCGGTCGGCGTAGGAGCCGAGCAGCCAGCCGCCCAGCGGGCGCACGAGGAAACCGATCGCGAAGACCGCGGCGGTGTTCATCAACTGTGCGGTCTGGTCGCCGGCCGGAAAGAACTTCGGCGCGAAGTACAGCGCGAAGGCCGCATACACGTACCAGTCGAAGTATTCGACGAGGTTGCCCACCGAACCGCTGAAGATGGAGCGCAGGCGCTCGGACGGGCTCAGATGGGCCGTCTGGCGGCGGATTTCGCCTGGCAGCTCGCCGGCTCCTCCGGCCGGCAGGGTCAGTTCATTCACACTCATGCTTGTCTCCTGGTTTTTGATCGGCGAGTGCCGCCAGAGAGCATGGCAAGCGTCGTGCCAAACGTATCTATCTGTTTTTATGTGATTTTTAGTTCGAGACTGTGCGAATCCCCGGAATCAACGGCCATCGCTGTGCGGAAATCCGCACACTTCGAACGGCCGCCTCGATGCAATTTTCTCGAAGTGCGCAAATTGCACAGATCACCTCAAATATGTCGTTTGCTGCGTGCTGTTTTGTTTCCTAGGATGCGTTTGCCTCACAACACAGTCCGACCGCGACAACCCTGGGAACGAATATCCATGAAAGCGAACGAAATACCGTACGGCGTGGCCGCCCTCTCCTCCGCGCCTGCCTGGCGCCCCCTGTCGGGCCGCGCGCCCTGCGGCAAATGAGGCACCACATGCCGAGCGCTCTTTCGCACATCCGCGTACTGGACCTTTCGCGCATCCTGGCGGGCCCGTGGTGCAGCCAGATGCTCGCCGACCTGGGCGCCGACGTGATCAAGGTCGAGCGCCCCGGCACGGGCGACGATACGCGCGGCTGGGGACCGCCGTGGTTGAAGGACGAGTCGGGCGCGGACACCGACGTCGCCGCCTACTACCTGTGCGCGAACCGCAACAAGCGTTCGGTCACGATCGACATCACGTGCGCCGCGGGCCAGGACCTCGTGAGGCGGCTTGCGGCCGAATCCGACGTCGTGATCGAGAACTTCAAGGTCGGCGGGCTCAAACAGTACGGGCTCGATTACGCGTCGCTCCGGGCGATCAACCCCCGCCTCGTGTATTGCTCGGTAACCGGCTTCGGCCAGGACGGCCCCTACGCGCCGCGGGCCGGTTACGACTTCCTGATCCAGGGCCTGGGCGGGCTGATGAGCATCACCGGCCGCCCCGACGGCGAGGAAGGCGGCGGGCCGATGAAGGCGGGCGTGGCGCTGACCGACATTCTCACCGGGCTGTACGCGTCGAACGCGATCCTCGCTGCGCTGGCCTGGCGCGACAGGAGCGGCGAAGGGCAGTACATCGACCTCGCCCTGCTCGACGTGCAGGTCGCCTGCCTGGCCAACCAGGCGGCCAACTATCTCGCCACCGGCCGCTCGCCCGCAAGGCTGGGCAATGCGCATCCGAACATCGTGCCGTATCAGGACTTCCCCACTGCCGACGGCTACATGATCCTTGCGATCGGCAACGACGGGCAGTTCGCCCGCTTCTGCGCCGAAGCAGGCCGGCCGGAACTGGCCGGCGACCCGCGTTTTGCGACCAATGCGGAACGAGTCAGGCACCGCG
The DNA here is from genome assembly GCF_001190925.1 of Azoarcus sp. CIB. Classification (NCBI taxonomy): domain Bacteria; kingdom Pseudomonadati; phylum Pseudomonadota; class Betaproteobacteria; order Rhodocyclales; family Zoogloeaceae; genus Azoarcus; species Azoarcus sp. CIB. Next base: position 233,635 of record NZ_CP011072.1, on the reverse strand, counting down.
CCACGCTGATCCCGCTACTGAAGCAGCTCACGGTGCTGCGCAGCACCGCGGAGTGGATCGCCGCGCTGGAGTCGCTTGCCGTGCCCTGCGGCCCGATCAATACGCTGGCCGACGTCTTCGCCGACCCGCAGGTGCATGCGCGCGGCCTGAAGGTGACGATTCCGCACCCGGTCGCGGGCACGGTGCCGCTGGTGGCGAATCCGATGAAGCTGTCGGCGACGCCGCCGGATTACCGCCTTCCGCCCCCCATGCTCGGCGAGCATACCGACGAGATCCTTGCGACGACGCTCGGCTTGCGGGACGCGGAGATCGAGCAGCTCCGGATGGACGGCGTGGTCTGACACCTCAGCCCGTCGATTGCGGCAGTAGCCCCGGCCCGATCAGCGCGTCAGCTGGAAGGGCGACACGGTCGGCGCCGGGCGCGGTGCGCGGGCGGCGTCGATCACGCTCTGGCGCGGGTCGATGGCGACCGCCGGGGCGCCGGTCGGCCCCGGTTTCACATTCGCACCGGCCTGCGCGGCCGTGGTGCTGAAGGCGCGTTCGGCGACGAACTGCCAGTCCGCATAGCTTTCCATCCCTTCGAATTCCGACCACTCGGGCGGAAAGCGGCCGCGCTTGAGCGGCGTGTCGCGCGACTGGCTGAAGACGCCGACGATGCCGCCGTCCGTGCCGCGGATCAGCCCCCAGTCGGTGCTGCGCGTGATGGGGTCGGCGTACAGGCGGCGCAGGTAGTGGCGCGGCGTCGGGCTGCGCTGGTCGGTGAGCAGGTCCTCCAGGCGCTGCGGGAAGCGCTTCACCTCCGGCGAGTTCTCGTAGTACAGGCGCAGCGCGCGCGCGTACTGCGAGCCGACCCACAGCAGCTCGCGTTCGCGGGCGCGCAGGCTGGCCGTGGACCACAGCTGCATGGTGCCCACCAGCGCCAGCGACATCAGCACCACCAGCACCAGCGCGCCGATGTAGGTGAAGCCGCGCTCACGTGCGTCCGGCGGCACGGCTACCACTCCGCGTAGGGCGTCCCGTCGCGCGCGTTGCCCTCGGCGCCGCTGCGCACGTCGCCCACCGCGCCGCTCGCGGCGCCCTGCGGCGGCACGATCACCCAGCTGTCGTTGCGTTGCGTGATCGGGTCCGTGGGGACGCCGCGCAGGTAGCGCTTGTCGGCAAGGGCCTGCAGCGAGTCGGGGTAGGCGCCGGTGTCGCCGTAGTAGTGGTCCAGCGCGTCGCGCATCACTGCGAGGGTCTGGCGCAGCGCGGTGTCCTCCGACTTCTCCAGGCTGCCGAAATAGCGTGGCGCGGCGATCGCGAGCAGGGTCGCGATGATCGACAGAACCACCAGCAGTTCGATCAGCGTGAAGCCGGCGCGTGATTGGTGCGGGGTATCCATCGCGGGTCTCACCACTGGCGGTAGGGAACGCCGTTCATCCCCTCGCCGGTCGCGAGCGAGAAGACGTCGAAGACGTCGGCGCCGGCGCGGGGGTTGTCGGGCGGGCTGTCGTAGGCGCGCAGGCCCCAGGTCTCCTCGGGCGGCAGCTCGGGGGCGGCGAAGGGGTCGCGCGGAACGCTGCGCAGGAAGTAGATGCGCCTGCCTTCGGCATTGCGCACGTCGCGCACGCCGTCGACCAGCACGCGCAGCGTCGGTGGGTAACCGCTGGCGTCGGCGAGCTTGTCGATCTGGCCGGAGTCGGCGGCGAGCTTGTAGGCGTCGATGGCGTCGCGGATGCGGTACAGCGCGCCCTTGAGCTCCTGCTCCTTGCCGCGGCGCACGACGGTTTCGGTGAGCGGCGCGGCGATGCTGGCGAGCAGCGCGACGATCGCCACCGTGATGACGACCTCGACGAGGGAGAAGCCGCGCGCGCGCCGCATCGTCCGTCCTCAGGGCTTGGCGCCGAGCGCGAGCGCCGCGGGCAGCGGCACGGACACCGGGCGGTTGCCATCGCCGAAGGCCGACACGCTGGTCACCTTGAGTTCGGCCGGGGCGCTGCTGCCGGGCAGCGCGACCACGCGCAAGGCGCATCAGCGCACCGTCGCCGCGCGCGCCCTGTGGCGCCGAGCGCGACAGCGCGACGAACATGCGTCCGGTCTTGTCGTCGATGCGCGGCGCGAAGGAGGTGATGGCGCCGTCGGCGTTCATCACGTCGCCCTCGGTCACGGCGACGATGCGCAGCGCGGCCGGGTCGTAGGCGAGCTGCACGGTCGCGGCGCTGAGGGGCTGGGTGACGTTCGCGCGCAGGATCACGTCGGTCTCCTCGCCGGGCTTCAGGCCGGCGGGCGCGGTCCATGACAGCGTCGCGGCGGCGGGCGAGGCGGCCACCGCGGGCACGTCGCTGGCGGCGGCGGACGGCGCGAGCGCGGCCACTGCGGCGGGCGCGGGCGCTGCCGGGGCGATCGCGTCACGCGTCATGGCGTTCGCGGGTGCCGGCGCGGCCCCCACCGCCGGGGCGGTCGTGGTCATGCGCAGCATGGTGTCGGTACGCGCCTTCAGCACCGCCTCGGTGCCCGACGGGTACTCGATGTCGTAGGGGTTCATGTAGGGCAGGTTGCGCACGATGCGCGGGGTGATCGACAGTACCAGCTCGGACTTGCCGATGGAGTCCTTGTTGCTGCCGAACAGCCGCCCCAGGCCAGGGAGGTCGCCGAGACCGGGGATGCGGTTGCCGGAGACGTCGTGGTCGTTGCGCATCAGGCCGGCAAGCACCTGTGTCTCGCCGTCCTTGAGGCGCAGCGAGGTGGCGGCGTTGCGCGTGTCGACCTGCACGGGGATGGTGCCGTTCTTGGTCGGCGTCTGCGCGGTGGCCTTGCTGACCTCCAGGCCGATCTTGATCAGCACCTCGTCGTTGAGATGCACGGTCGGCTCGACTTCGAGCTTCAGGCCGACCTCGAGGTACTGGATGCTCTCGGTGATCACCGGCCCCTGCGTCGAGGGCGTGGAGGTGGCGCTCACCACCGGCACGCGCTGGCCGATGTGGATGCGCGCCTTCTCCTTGTTGCTGACGCGGATCACCGGGTTCGCCAGCGTGTTCACGTCGCTGTCGTTGGCGTTGATGCGCAGCTCCGGCGAGGGGCCGATGGTGATGCGGTCGCGGTCGATGCCGCGGTACTGGCTGAGCGTTCCCGGCGGGCCGCCGAGGTCCGGGCGCAGGATGCCGAAGGTGCTGGGCCATTGCAGGCCGAGGTCGAGGATGCGCTGGCGCGACACTTCCATGACCTCGACTTCGAGCACCACCTCGGGCTCGGGCAGGCCCTGCGCGGTGAGCAGCTTCTCGGCGAGGCGGATGGCGTCGGGGGTGTCGCGCATCGTCAGCGTGTTGAGGCGCTCGTCGATGAACACGTCCTTGGTCTTGAGCAGGGTCTTGACCATGTTCATCGCGGTCTTCGCGTCGGTGTTGGCGAGGTGGAAGGTGCGGATCGTGAGGTCGAGGTAGTCGCGCTGCTTCTGCGGCGTGTCGGGGTAGATCATCACGGTGTTGTCGCTGATGATCTTCTGCTGCAGCTGGTTCTGCAGCAGCAGCAGCTCGACCGCCTGCTCGACCGGCACCTGGCGCACGAACAACGTCGCCTTGAGGTCGGACTTGACGTCCTTGTCGAACAGGAAGTTGATGCCGGCGTTGCGCGACAGCACCTCGAAGATCTGCTTGAGGTTGCCGTCGCGGAACTCCAGCGTCACCGGCGCGGACATCTTCGAGCGCAGCTGCGGGTAGGGCGTGACGTTGGTCGCGCGCATGTCCTCGATCTCGCGCTTGAGCGCGAGCGCGGCGTCGTTGCGCGGGTCGATCGCGAGCACCGGGCGCACGAGGCGGTCGGCGCCGTCGGGGTCGCCGCGGCGCAGCGCGGCCTGCCCCTGGCGCACCGTCTCGCCGGCGTTGCGCAGCTGGTCGAGCTGGCGCAGGGCCTCGCGTGCGCGTTCGTTGGCGGGGTCGAGCGCGAGCACGCGCTCGAAGCCGCGCACGGCGGCGTTGTGGTCGCGCATCAGGCGCGCGCGCTCGGCGGTGGCCAGCAGCGCGGCGATGACACGTGCACGCTGCGTCGTCTGCGCCATGTTCGCCGCGGCATCGCGCGGCTGCTCGCGCACGGCCTGGTCGAGCTTGGCGAGGCCTTCCTCGTAGCGCCCCTCGTCGATCAGCTGCGTGCCCTCGCGCTGCAGGGCATCGGTGGCACAGCCGGCGAGCGCCGCTGCCAGCAGCAGGAGCGCAACGCGGGGTGCGGCACGGCGGAGCAGCTTGTCCAGCATCATGGTTTGCTTCCCACTGGCAGGGTCTGGGTCATGTTCAGAGGAAGGTAGATGAATGTCATGGTGGTGTCGGTGATGCTTTTCACTTTGTAGCTGCCATCGAGCACGTCGCCTTCGGTGACGGTGTAGGGGCGGTCGCCGCGCACGAGGAAGACGCGCACGCTGTGGCCGTCGGCGAGCTTGCCGAGATATTCGTAGGGGATGGGCGGCGCGGTGGGCGCAGGGGGCGGGGGCGGCGGGGCCGCGGGCGGAGGCGGCGGCGGAGGGGGCGGTGGCACGTACCAGCTGTGCGCGGCGAAGAGCTCCGGCGCGGGGCGGGAAGCTGCGTCGGCCGGCGCGGCCGCTCCGTCCTGCGTGCTGGCGGGCGGCGTGCCGGCAGGTGCGGCGTCCGCGGCAGGGGTCGGCGCGGAGCGCAGCTCGACGAGCTGCCCGTTTTGCGTGGGCGGGGCAGCTGGAGCGGGCGCCGCTGCGCGCGGGCGGGCGAGCGGCTGAACGGGGTCGTCGGCAGGACTTTCGAAGAATTCGGGGATGACCGCGAGCGCAGCGGCCGCACCGAGGAACCCCACCCAGAAGAGCCGGCGCCGGTTCGCCATCAGCGCCTCGACAGGTAGAGGGTCATGCGGATGCGCCCTTCGAGTTCGGTGTCGGACACCGCCTTGCGCTGCAGGTCGAGGTCTTCCACGCTCAGGCCCGGCACCTTGGCGATCGCGGTGTCGATGAAGCGGCGCAGCTGCGCGTAGCTGCCGCGCACCGGCAGCAGGATCTGGTAGCGCGCCATGTCGGTGCCCTGCTCCACCGCGAGCGCGTACTCGCCGCGCGCGAGCGAGATCTTCTCGGCGTCGGCGGCGGTGTACAGGCCGTCGATCGCGCCGGTCGCGGCGGGCTGGGCCGGCAGCCCGGCGTAGAACTCGTCGAGCTGGCGCGCGGGCGGCTGCGCGATGTGCACCTCGCCGCGCAGCACCGCCGAGGCCTGCGCCTGGGCGCGCAGCATGTGCTGTTCGGCGCGTTCGCGCGACTCGATGCCGGGCAGCACGACGAACACGGTGCCCGCCGCGGCGGCAGCGAGCAGCACGGCACCGCCGAGGCCCGGCAGGCCGAGGCGTCGCAACGCTTCGTGCAGCGTGAGCTTATGGATTCGCATGGTCCGTCACCCAGCTTGCGACGAGGCTGAAGCGCACCGGCCGGCCCTGCACCTGCTCGGCGAACTCGTGATTGACGAGCGACACGTCGCGCAGCGCGGGCGTGTCCTCCAGCTTGCGGTGGTAGGCGAGCATCGCGCCGAGGTCGCGCGCCTCGGCGGTGACGCGCAGCTGGTGCTTGCGCGCGTCCGGCGTCAGCGACAGCAGCGCGACGTCGTCGCTGGCGAGCGACTCCAGCGTCGCGAACAGCGCCTGCCAGGGCCGGTTGTCGATGCGCGTCTGCACGCGCTGCATGTCCGCCAGGCCGCTGTCGCGGCCGTCGCGGCCCTTCGTTCCGGCGCCCGGCGGGTGCTGGTCGAGCAGGGCCTCGGGCAGGCCGGCGACGATGTCGCGCACGGAGGTTTCCAGCGCGGCGGCCTCGGCTTCGATCTCGACGCTGGTCCACATCGACGTGGCGACCAGCGCGATGCCCGCGACGAACAGCACCCAGCCGCCGGCGCGGGGCCGGGGCGAGCGGCGGAAGTCGAGTTCGAGCCGGTTCATGAAGCGACCGCCAGCGCCATGTCCTGCCACGTATCGCCGCCGCCCAGCGCCAGCCCCTGCGGCGCGATGCCTTCGACCGCGGGCCACGCGCCCGCCGCATGGCCCGGGGCGTGCACATACACCGCCGGCGCAGGCCCCGCGGCCGGGTCGCCGATGCCGTTGAGCTCGCATTCGCGCTCGAGCAGCGCCGCGACGGCGCGCTCGCTGTCGGCGCTGGCGCTGGAGCGCACCGACAGCCACTGCCCGGCGCGCGCGAGCAGGATGCTGCAGCGGCCCGGCTCGGCGACGGCGAACACGAAGTTGTCGCGGGCGAGGCGCGGCTGCAGGCGGTTGTAGGCCGCCATCAGGTGCGGCTGCACGGACTCGAGGCGCAGCCCGGCGCCCTGCGCGACGGTGTGCAGGCGGTCGAGCAGCGCCTGCTCGATCGCCGCCGCCACGCGCGGGCGGCCCGCCGCCTCGGGCGAGATGCGCAGCGCCCAGCCGGCCGCGATGGGGCCGTAGATGTCCTCGAAGCCGATGCGGGCAAAGCTCTCCAGCTCGGCGGGCGAGCCGATCGCGTCGCTCCACGGCACCAGTCGGAAATGCGCGAAGTGGCTGGAGAGCACCGCCGTCAGGCCGCCGCGGCGCGGGGCGGCCTCGCGCAGCAGGCCCTGCAGCGCATCGACGGCGCCGCTCCAGCCGCCTTCGGAGTTGCAGGCGCCGCAGGGCGCGGGGCCCCCCCGCCCCGCGCGCAGCAGCGTCACCCGCGTCGGGGCGAGAACGGCGATGAAGTTGTCACGCGACAAAAGTGACACGGTTGATCTCCTCGAGCGTGGTCTGGCCGGTACGCACGAGATCGAGTGCGGATTCGCGCAGCAGGCGCAGGCCGCGCTTCTTCGCGAGTTCCTTGAGTTCGGCGATGGGCTTGCGGTCGATGATGGTCTGGCGCAGCTCGTCGTCGAGCAGCAGCACTTCGGCGATCGCGGTGCGGCCGCGGTAGCCGCTGCCGCGGCAGCGCCCGCAGCCGGGGCTGTGCACGAATCGCCAGCCGTGGGTGTCCGCGGGGTCGATGCCGGAGGCGACGAGCTCGTCGTCGCGCGGGCGCAGATCGACCGCACAGTGCGGACAGGCGAGGCGGATCAGGCGCTGCGCGAGCACGCCGTTGAGCGCCGACACGAAGCTGTAGGGATCGACCTCCATCTGCGTGAAGCGGCCGATCACGTCGAACACGTTGTTGGCGTGGATGGTGGTGAACACGAGATGGCCGGTGAGCGCGGACTGCACGGCGATCTGCGCGGTGTCGGGGTCGCGGATCTCGCCGACCATGATCTTGTCCGGGTCGTGGCGCAGGATGGAGCGCAGCCCGCGCGAGAAGGTGAGGCCCTTCTTCTCGTTCACCGGGATCTGCAGCACGCCGGGGAGCTGGTACTCGACCGGGTCCTCGATGGTGATGATCTTGTCGACGCCGCGGTTGATCTCGGTGAGCATCGCGTACAGCGTCGTCGTCTTGCCGCTGCCGGTTGGCCCGGTCACCAGCACCATGCCGTAGGGCTCGCCGGCGAGGCGGCGCAGCGTCTTCATGACGTCCGCCTCGAAGCCGAGCGAGTCGAGGCGCACGCCGTGCGCCTGGTCGCCGAGATCCTGCTTGTCGAGCACGCGCAGCACCGCGTCCTCGCCGAAGATGCTGGGGATGATGGAGACGCGGAAGTCGATCTGGCGGCCCTTGATCGACACCTTGAAGCGGCCGTCCTGCGGCACGCGCTTCTCGGCGATGTCGAGCTCGGCCATCACTTTCACGCGCGAGATCATCTGCTCCGCGACCTCGGCGCCCTGCACGCGGCTGGCGGTGTTGAGCACGCCGTCGACGCGGTACTTGATCACCATGCCGCCGCCGGTGACGCTCAGGTGGATGTCGCTGGCCTTGGCCTTGAGGGCGTCGTAGAGCGTGGAATTGACCAGCTTCACAACGACGCTGGAGTCCTCGCTGATGCGCGTGAGCGACAGCGTCTCGACGTCCTCGACGATCTCCGCCTCCTCGTGCGCCCCGGCGAGGGAGTCGATGGCGTGGAAGTCCTCCTCGTGGCGCGCAAGGTAGGCCGACAGGTCCGCCGGATGCGCGAGACACAGATCCGCGCCGGCCAGGCGCTCGTCGATCCAGGCGAGCCGCGAGCCGTCGAAGGGGTCGGAGATCACGCCGACGAGGCCGCCGCCCGCTTCCGGCGGACGCTTCACGAGCACGAACTCGTGCTTGATCGCCTCGGCCAGCGGCACTTTCGAGAAGTCCGGCGCGCTGGCGAACAGCTGCTCGCTGCCCAGCACCGGGTAATGCAGCGTGATGGCCAGGCGGCGCACGAATTCGCGCGGTTCGAGTCCGGCCAGCTCCTCCAGTTCGTCGATCGCGCGGCGGCCCTGCGTCGCGGCACGCTCGCGTGCCGTTCGCATCAGGGCGGCATCGAGCCGCGCCACCACGCCGTTGCCGTCGTCCGGCACGACCATTTCAGGGGTGACATGCATGTCCATCGCATCGATCTCCTGCGGGTCGCGTGCAACCTGGCCCGCCGTTTCTTCATTTCTTATCGCCGCACGGTGCGCCCTTCCTGCTGCCGTCGCACCCTGCCGCGCCTCTCTGTCGTCATTGTTCGCCTTCGCCCTCTCCCTCGCGCAGCGGCCGGTGCAGGCCCGCATGCCGCCGGTCGGCGAACAGCCACGTCCCGTCGTACAGCCGCATCGGGAAGCGATGGCTCGGGTGCTGACGCCTGTCCGGGTGCGTCAGCCCGTGATCCCCGTACGGCTCGGCCCCGCCCGCGACGCGTGTCGCCACGCCGGTACCGAAGCTGCACACCACCTTCGACAGCTCGGCGAGCGGGAAGGGCTTGAACAGGATGTGTTCGATGCCCCGCCGCGCCGCCTCGTCATACACCTCGTTGCGCGGCTGCCCCGTCATCAGGATGGCGTTGGCGGTCGCCCCGCGCATCCGGATCGCGTCCAGCACCTGGAAGCCGGACATGTCCGGGAGGCGATAGTCGAGCACCAGCACGTCGGGCACGAAGCCATCCAGCGTCCTGATCGCGCTCGCGCCGTCGGACGCCACGCGGGCGTCGCAGCGGGCGCGTTGCAGGTAGGCCTGCAGGTTTTCGGCGAGGATGTCCTCGTCTTCGACTATCAACACTCTTCGGCTGGCTGACATGGCCGTCTCCGCTTTCGCACCGTTCCGGTCGAGAATGCCGGTTGCGGCTTTGACGGTACATCAGCATGCTTTGTGCCAACTTCCACATCCCGCGGAACAGGCGGGTTTCCGGTGAATCCGGCGCGCCCGGGCGCCCTGTTCCGCCCCCGAAAGTGGGGAAAAGCCACCCGCCACCTGGGTCACTCCCCCCAGCGTGGGGCCAGCGCCCCATTCAAAACTTCTGCAGCACGTCCACCTTCGCCGCGCTGCGCAGTTTCTGCAGCGCGCCCTGCCCGGCCTCCGCCCGCCGGCTCACGACGAGGTACTCGCGCACCTGCCGCTTCGCCTCGGCCTCGGGCATGCCCTCGGGTGCCGGTTCCTGTGCCAGCGTGCGCTTGACGTCGTCGTCGCTCACCTCGGGCATGCCCGCGAGCTCCTGCAGGGCGCGGCTGGCCGCCAGCTCGTGGCGCAGGTATTCGCCGTAGGTCGCGTCGTTGAAGCCGGCGTCGCGCACGCGGCGCTCGTAGGCCTCGCGCGTCGCGAAGCCCGCCTCGATGCCCTTGCGCGCCTGCTCCACGGCGGCGTCATCGACCTTCACACCGCGCCGCAGCGACTCCTGCCACAGCAGCTCCTTGTCGATCAGCTGATCGAGCGCCTCGCGCTTCAGGCGCTTGAACACTTCGGGATTGCGGATCGTGGCGACGTTGCGCGCCTGCAGCTTGAGGTAGTCCTCGAAATGGCGTTCGAGGCGAAATGCGGAGATCTCCGCGCCGTTCACGCGCGCGGCGACGCCGACCTCTTGCGCGGCGGCCGGCGTCGGCAACGCGAGGGTGCAGACCAGGCACAGGGCCGCCGCCCCGAGCCGCAGACCGCGCAGCGCGTGGCGCGCGGTCCCTCCTCTCCTCTCCTGCGCCGTGGCGGCGCGCCTGCCTTGTGCCTGGTCTGTCCTCACTCGTCCTCTCCTCGAATATTGGTGTACGGGTTCGTTGTTGCAGGAGTTTCTGGTGTGCCGCAGGTGCCGATGAGAAGGTCCCTTCCCCTTCAAGGGGAAGGACAGGATGGGGATGGGTTTCTTGCGGGCGCTCTGGAATCTACCCATCCCCACCCCAACCCTCCCCTTGAAGGGGAGGGGGTAATGGTGCTGCTCTCAGCGTCATTGCCTGCCCGACATCCTCACTCCTGCACCGTATCCAGCCGCACGTAGCGGCCGGTGGGGCGGAAGACGCGCTTTTGCGCATCCACGCCGACAATGTGGGCGCCGGGTGCGCCGATGCGCTGCCCCGGGCCGAAACCGATGGCGGGCGTCACGCCCGTCTGGAAGCCGTGCATGTTCTCCAGCGCGGCGACGAATTTGTCGCGGCTGGCGTCGCGCCCCGCGCGCTTGAAGCCTTCCACCATCACCATCGCCGCCGCATAGGCGCCGACCTGGAAGGCGGGGTGGCGCTCGCCCGCGCCGCTGCGTTCGCGCACCGCGCGCATCGCGCCCGCCCCCTGCGGGCTCCAGTCCTGCGGCAGCGTCGGATAGGCGATGAACACGCGCTCGGCCTGCGGCGGCGCAAGCTGCAGCGCGGATGCGCCGACCTGGTTGGCGGCCGCGAACATCCACGGCGGCGACTTCTGCAGCGGCGCCTGCGCGGCGAGCGCGCCGAAGTCCGCATCGCGGCCGATGAAAAACACAGCCTTCGCCCCCTGCCCGGCCACTGCCGTGCCCACACCGGCCGCGTCGAACGCGCCGGGCACGTAGGCATAGGCGCGCACCTGCGACCAGCCGCGGCGCGCGAGGCGCTCGGCGAGTGCGCTGGCGATGGCGCCACTGCGGGCTTCGTCCGGATGCACGATCGCGGCGGGCGGATTCGTCAGCTTGAGCGCCGTGGCGGCGTATTCGCCGAGCGCGCCGAGCTGCTCGCCAAGACCGGGCAGGGGGTCGAACACGAAACGGCCGCCGCTGCCCGTGAGATGGGCGAGCGGACCGACCACGGGCATGCGCGCGGCGTCGGCGAGCTCGCCGAGCCGCCCGTCGAGCGCCGGCACCAGCGGCGCGACGACGGCAAACACTTTCTCCTCTTCCACCAGGCGGCGCAGCGCCGCCTCGGCACCCGCTGCGTCGGCGCCGGGATCGGTGACCACCAGCTCGACGCGCCGGCCATGCACGCCGCCGCCGGCATTCACGGCATCGAAGGTGCCGCGCAGGATCGCCGTGACGGTCTTGCCGAGCTCCGCCAGCGGCCCCGTCGCCGGCTGCAGCGTACCGACGCGCACGGTGTCCGCCTGCAGCCCCGGATCGGCGTCGTCCTCGAGGCGCTTCAGGTAGGACGTCAGATCCTCGACGTCGCGCGCCGACATCGTGAAACGCGGCATCGCGGGGTCGAGCCGGTTGCCGCCCGCATCGACCCCGGTGGTGATGGCGCGCGCGAAGCTCGCGGCGTCGTAGGCCGGCCGTTCGCGTCCGCTTTCCAGACGCTGGCCGTAAGAGAGGGCAAGCCGCCGCCAGGTGATGTCGGGCGGGCGCACGCCCCCCTCGCGCCGCCCGCGGCCATCAGCGCCGTGGCAGTTGGCACACGGCACCACCGTTGCCGGTATTGCCGTGTCCGCGCCACCGACGCGGGCCGCTATGCTGCTGCCGGAGGCGCTGCGGCCCTCGAGGAAGATCTGCTTTCCGGCCTGTTCGGAAGCAGTCAGCTCGATTGCGGCCACAGGCCCCGCGACGCACATCAGCGCGGCCATCACACCCGACCACCTTGAGAGGCGGCGGCTTGCCATGATCATCACCGTCCCGCGCTCACCTTGGTGACCGGCTCGGTGAGCGCCTTCAGCCGTTCGGCGATTGCCGGCGGCGGCGCGTCGGGACGGATCTTGTTCCAGCGCTTGGTCGCGACGTCGCCCGCGATCAGCAGCGTGGAATGCTCCTCGGCGCTCTGCCCGAGCTGGCCGAGGCGGCTCAGCACGAAGTCGACCTTGGCCTTGTCGCCGGTGAGGAAGGTCCAGTTTGGGTTGTCGGCCTCGTTCTTCGCCGCGAAGGCCTTCAGGGAAGCCGGCGTGTCGTTCAGCGGATCGCTGCTGATCGAGATGAAATGCACCTTGCGCGCGGCCTCCTCGCCCAGCGCGTCGCGCACCTCCTTGAGCTTGCGCGTGATCAGCGGGCAGGCGTCCTTGCAGTTGGTGTAGACCACGTTGAGCATCACGACACGGTCCTTCAGCACGTCGCTGTAGAACTGCACCTTGCGCCCGTTCTGGTCGAGGAGCTCGGTGTCGGTGAAGTAGGCGCGCGCGTCGTGGGTGCCGCCGCCGGTGGCCGGGGGCGTCACGACCTGTGCGGCCGGTTGCGCGGTGGCGACCGCCGGGGCGGCGTCATGCCCGGCGTGCTTGTCGCCATGCGCGAAGGCACCCGGCGCGACGGCGAGGGTGAGGACCTGCGCGAGGGCCGAGAGGGATGCAAGGAGGACGGTGCGGCGTGCTGCGTTCATGCTCTTACTCCCGGGTTGCGGCACGCGCCGCGATGAGCGATTCGACCTGTGCGACCAGCATCGCGGGGTCCGCGAAGCCGTAGAAGCGCGTCCATTTGCCGCTGCGGCCGTCGCCGACCATCATCACAACGGGGTGGTCCTCGAAGTTCGGCGTCCACGTGCCCATGCCCTTGAGCGTGTCGTTGACCGCCGTGGTGCTGCCGGTGAGCCACGACCACCCCGCACCCGCCCCGCGGGAACGCGCGTAGTCGCGCAGGCGGGCGGGGGTGTCGCGGACCGGATCGACGGTGAGCGAGACCAGCGCGACCTCGCGCCCCACCCGCCCGCCGAGCTTCTGCTGCACTTCGCCCATGATCGCGGAGACCACCGGGCACACCGTCGTGCAGCTCGTGTAGACGAAGTCCATCACGACGATGCGGTCGCCGATCACGTCGGACTTGAGGCTGCGTTCGCGGCTGTTCTGGTCGAGCAGCTTCACGTCGGGGAAACGCACCGTCACGTCCTCGGGCAGCTTGATGTCGGAGTTGGCGTGGTTGGCGTGATTCGCGTGGCCCCCATGACCCGCGTGGGCATCCGCCGCGGCGACCTGCGTGGGCTGCGGCTTCATCGCATGCTCCGAATGCGCCCGCGCCAGGCCCGGCACGATGATGCTCGCGGCCACCGACACCGCCAGCGCGATCAGGCTGGCCCGCATGATTCGGGTCCTGCGATCGCGCTTCGTGTTCCTTGCTCCCTTCTTCATCGCAACCTCCACACTTGATCCTGATTGCCTCTGCAACCTGACACCGTTCGGGCACTGGGTTCCTCCCCCTTCAAGGGGGAGGTCAGGAGGGGGATGGGTTTCCGGCGGTCGTGCCGCGAATGCCGAAACCCATCCCCACCCCAACCCGGGAGTCTCCGCTTCGCTCCGCCGCTCCGGCGGCGCGGAGCAGTGCTCCGCGAAACCCCGCCTCCGCCCCCTTGAAGGGGAGGGAGCGGAATTCCTCACTTGCCCGCCACCGCCGACACCGCGCGCAGCGTCAGGTAGGGCTTGTTCTGGGTGTCCTTCAGCGCGTCCGAGACGACATGCACGTAGTACGCGCCGGTCTCGCCGAGCTGCACCTGCGCTTCGTACACCCCGTCGCCTACCTCGCGCGCCGCCGCGCTCTGGCGCGTGCCGGCCGGGGCGACGAAGTAGCTCACCTTCAGGTCCTTGAGGCCGGTGCGCGGCGTGTCCTTGCGGCCGGAGACGAGGCGGAAGCGCACCGCCGCCTTGCCCGGCGCCTGCACCGTCGCCGGCGCGGGCAGGAACTCGAGGCGCGGCACGGCGAGTTTCGCGTCGCTCACCGCGCCCGGCTTCACCTCGGCGCTGAAGCAATGCAGCACCTGCGGGCGGTCGAGCATGAAGGCGACGTCGAACTTGCCCGAGGCCGGCAGCGTGACCTGGGTCGAGAACACGCCCGGCTCGCCCTGCTTCATCGAGCGGTCGACCACCGTGACCGCCCGCGCCGTGTGGCCGCGGTTGAGGTAGCCGGTCATCGGCGCGTTCATGCCTTCCATGTAGAAGTACGTCGTGTTGTTGGCGGGATTCACGACGAACACCGAGCCCTCGTCGTTGCGCGCCGCGAGGCTCGCTGCCAGCGGCAGGTCGCCCGCGAGCTTGGGCGCTTCGCCGCCCGCGGCGAAACTCTGCAGCACCGGCTCGCGGCCCTTGCCCAGCGTGTCGAGCTTCACCATCGTCACGCGCTCGGTGGCGAGGCCGCGCACATAGGCGTAGCCGGCGGTGAAGGTCACCTGGTAGGGCTCGGAGGCGACCTTGATGTCATGCACAGCCTCGTCGCTGCCCGCATCCACCACCGTCGCGACGCTCTCCAGCGTGTTCAGCGCGAAGCCATAACGGCCGTCGGACGTGAAGCGCACCGGCCCGAGGCCGGGCTTGGCCTGGATGACCTTGCGCGTCGCCAGCGTCTTGGCGTCGATCACGGTGATCGTGCCCGCCTGGCCGTCGGCGACGTACAGCGCCTTCGACAGCCCCGACTGCGCCACCGAGATCGGGCGCGGTCCGGTCTGCAGGTCCTTCACCTTCTGCATCGTCGCCACGTCGAACACGCTCACGGTGCCGGCGTCGCGGTTGGTCACGAAGGCATGGCGCGAATCGTCGCTGAAGGCGATCTCGTGGTGCCCCTTGCCGGTCGCGAAGGTCTTCACCGGCTTGAAGCTGTGGGCGTCGATCACCGTGACACCGCTCTTGCCGGGGTCGCGGGAGTTGTTGCCGACCCACACGTAGCGGCCGTCCGGCTGCACGGTGACGCGCACCGGTTCGTCGCCCGCATCGACGTTGCCGACGACCTTGAAACTCGCCGCATCGACCACCGCCACCTGGTCGGCGATCGGCATCGACACGAAGATGTACTTGCCGTCCGGGCTCTTCGTCCAGTCCACCGGCGGCCGCTTGAGCATGATGCGCGTCAGCGTGCTGGTCACGCCGCCCACCGACGTCAGCGGATCGATCACGCTGATGCTCGGGTCCTTGTTGAGCACCATCAGGTAATAGCTGTTGAGGTCCACCATCGGCCGCACGCCGACCACGCCCTTCAGGTAGAGCGCGATCTTGTCCTTGCATTCCTTCTGCTCGTTGGCCTTCGGGTTCGAGATCACGTGCGCGAGGTCCAGCCACGCGCCCGGTGCGAGTCCCGGCACCCCTTTGCCCGTGTTGGCGTCGGTGATGCGGAAGCGGATGTCGGCGAGCCCGCCTTCGACCAGCTCGGTGGCATCGCCGGCCGGGCGCGCTTCGAAGTCGATCGCCACGCCGTCGCGCACCAGGCGTCCGCTGGCTGCAGGCTTGGCGTCCGCCGCAGCGGACACGGGGGCGGGGGCAGCGACGGTCGTTCCCGACAATGCGCACGAAACGAGCAGCGAAAGTGTTGCGAAGCGAAGTTTGCTCACGGTGGTCTCCCTCATTTTCAGAGCCGGCCCCAGGCCGTCCCTTGCTGCGAAATCCGTGGGATGGGGGCGCCGCCCTCGCAGCGCCCGCTCATCCGTAATAAAAGCCGGGGAGTCCCACTGCCATGAAGACTCCCCTAAAAAACGCACCCGAAGGCGCGTTCCGGACCGTTTGCTCCGGCCGGGACGCGGCAGGCAGAACCGCGCCCCGTGTTTGCTGCGTGATACCTGAGGTTCCTTGTTCCTCCCCTTTCAAGGGGGAGGTCAGGAGGGGGATGGGTTTCTGCGACCTCTGTTCAACCCATCCCCACCCCAGCCCTCCCCTTGAAGGGGAGGGAGCAACCGTGCTGCTCTACTCTTTTGCTTACTGCACCCGCACGATCCCCCAGCGGCCGGCGAGGTTGCCCAGCGACTCGAAGTCGCGATACAGGTAGTCGCCCGGGATTGCGTTGGCGCCGCCTGCACTGGCCAGGTTGAAGGTGAAGTGCGCGGCCGGCAGGATGCTCTCCTGACCGCCCAGGAACATCCCCAGCGGGTTGAACAGGATCCGCGTCGAACCCACACCGAACTTGCGCGACGGATAGCCGTTGGTATCCGTGTTGTTCGCACGGTACGGATCGCGCTGCCACACGTGGCCGTGGAGGCCGAAGGTACCCATGCGGCTGCCGCCCGAAGCCTGAACCACGTGGATCCGGAAGGGCATCCCGCGATTCACCGTCAGCACCGGGGTCTCCGGGTCTGCACCGGCGGTCAGCGCGTTGCTGTAGGCCATGCTTGCGTTCGGCACTGCAGCGAAGCCTGCACCACCGGCCCAGCCGAAGGGCGCATCCGGCGCCTTGGCGAAGCGGTACCACAGCGGCTCGGACTTGTAGTTCACCGTCATTGCCGAGTTGTCCTCCGGATCCTCGTGGACCATCGGACCTTCCGCGGCGATGCTTTCGACCGGTTCGCCATTTGCCCAACGCATGTTGACCCCCTTCGCCCACTGCAGCGCGAAGTCACGGTAGGTCGCAAGCTCCGGCTTCGTGGTCTTGGTCACCGTGGCGGCGGCGCGCATGTTGCTGTCCTCGACCCAGGTCGATTCAGGCGGCATGGCGACGAACGCTCCGTTGAGACCCTTCTGCGTCTGCTTGACCTTGTCCGCCGGCATGATATTGACGCCGCCGAACTCGATGCCCACCGCAGTCACGGTGTCGGTTGCCTTCTTGATGGTGGATGTTTGCGCAGAGAACGCGCGGCCCAGGTCTCCTACGTAGTATTGATAGGCCGTCGTCGGGTACGGGTCGGTGGCGCTCGCCCGCGGTGCAACCGTCTGCACCGGGTTGATACCCACGTTGGTACCGTCGGACTTGGTCACGTCGTACATCACCAGCTGGGTGTGGAGGCCAGCGTGTGCGGACGGACGCATCAGGTTGTTGTTGAAGCTGGTGGTGCCCACTGCGCCGTAACGGTCACGAACCACGACCGGCGACATCAGGTTGGGCGACGGCAGGTCGGGCATGACCGTCGGCAGGCGGTTCTCCAGCACCAGATTCACGCACTCGCCGGACGCGGCACGCATCACCAGGGGCTCGACCGGGACGCCGGCTTTCAGCTTGCCGGTGGTCGGATCGAGGTCGTCCTTGCGCACGTACATGATTGCGGTCGGGTCGTGCAGCGGGCCGGACTTGCCGCCGATCGTGATCGCCTGGCCCGTGACGTCGTCGATGATGGTCGCAGCCGGGATGCTGGTCGGACGCGAGTTGTACACCAGCGTGCCGCCATTGGCCTTGAGCGGGCCGCCGACGTGCTTCCCGTCGCTCGCCGCCATGCCGATGGTCAGGCCGAGCGGGTTGGGCAGGATGTCGTTGGCGAGCGCCACCACCACGTTGAAGTCGCGCTGCTTGACCGGCAGCACGCCGAGCTTCGGATCGACATAGTTCTTCGGGCAGATGCCGTTGAAGTCCGCGGCGTTGGTGATGCTCACCGGCAGCGGGTTGTTCGGCACGGCAAACAGGTCCGCCTGCTTCTCCGCGTAGTTGCGCATCACACCCCACGAGCCGTTCCAGTAGCCCTCGATCGACGGATTGATCGAGTACATGTAGTCCGCCTCGACGCGGGTGGGATCCGCATACATCGCCACCGGCATGCCGAGGCTGAACTGCTCGGAGATGCCGACCATCTGGCCGTTACGCCAGCCCGAGTTGCCTGCTGCACCGAAGGCCGAACCCGCCTGCAGCCACTTGATGCCGTGGATGCTGACGCTGTGCGCCTCTTCCTGACCGCCGGCCTGCACGCGGACGCGGACGATGTCACCCGCGTAGGTGCGCAGCATCGGGGTGAAGGGGTCGCCGGCCTTGTCGCCCGCCTTGTTGATGTGCGGCGGGAAGGTCGTGATGCCTCCGGTCGGGCCGGTCGCCTGCCTGATCGAGCTCGGTGCTTCGTTGAACACTGCGATCTTGCGGTCGGTACGGCTCTGCAGTGCATACGCCAGGTCACCCGCGAGTCCGTCCGCCTGCATCCCCGGCTTGCCGTCGGGGCCGATCTTGGCCGGGTCGTAGATGCGCAGCGCCACCGGTTCGTTGCGGTAGTTCACCACGAACATTCCGGGGTCATCCGCCGAGATCGCCTGCGGGCACGGACGGACCGGGCAGCCTGCCTTCTCGCCACCAGCGACGATGCGCTGCATGTCGGGGAAGATGGGCAGCGTGGTCTTCTTCGCCGGCGGGTTGATCGCGAAACGGAAGCTGTCCGGGCCGGTCGGGTACTTGACCGGGTCGGGGATGCCGTCCGGACCTGCACCGACATACACGCCGGCTTCATACGCATGCTGGAAGTCGGTGAACTCCAGGTAGAACTCGCGGAAGCTGTCATCGATCTTGTCGCCATCGATGTCGCCACTGCTGATCACCGCCTGCCACGAGGTCGGGCCGCCGTCTGCACGGGAGTACAGCGGAGCGCCGGTCTCGGCCTGGTACCACTTCGAGCCCGCCGGTTCGGTCAGCACGGTTCCGTACAGGCCGATCTGCTGGTGGGTCGAGGGACCGTAATGGTCATGCGTGAAGATGTTGCCGAGGCCGCGGTCGATGTTGTACTGGTTCAACAGCGGGTCGGAGTACCAGCGTTGCTGGGTCGTGCGTGCGCCCATCCAGTCCGGACGATTGAACTGTCCGAAGTAGGGGTGAGCCTTCGGCACGGGGCAGACGTTGGTGCCGTCGCGCGGGTCGGTCGGTTCGGTGCAATGGTTGAAGTGGCGCACTGCGTGGATGCGTTCCACCACTGCTCCCGGCGCCAGCGTGCCGTCTTCATAGTTCCAGCCGTTCGCCGCGCCGTCCGTGGTGGAAAGGTCCCACTTGGGCAGGTGAATGTGCTGGCCGATGATGTCGGTCGGCGTGCGCACCTGGTAGTCGTCCAGCTCGTAGAACTCCGGTACCAGGTTGGTGTGGTCGTACATCGCGCAGTCGTACGTGTTCAGGCGCATGACCAACGGCTCGGGCGGCTGCTGCTTGTTGATCACCGGCATCACGTCCTCCCACAGCGCGATGATGCGCTGTTGCGGGAAGTGGTAACCGGCCTTGTTGATCACCGCGTCGAACTGGATGTTGGCGCCCTTGTACACGCGCGGGGTGCTCGCGTTGAACTGCGAGGCCTGGCCGGTGTACCACGACGTCAGCGTCGAGCCGCTATGCCAGGTGCCCGCTCCCGCGGTGCTGGTCAGCTGCTTCTGCGTGTCGTCGATGCAAGGCTCGGCGAACGGCGCCGCGACCGAGGGCTTGGCGCCGTTGGTCTTGAACGCTGCCGCTGCCACCGTGGTGCCGCTCGGGTCGACCTTGTAGCTCGCGTGCTCCTTCTGCGAGTGGAAGGCCATCGCCGCCTGCTCCGCGTCCGTCCCTTCCTCGGGGAAGAACACCGCCTTCGCAGACGTGATCTTCTTCAGGAAGTCGACCGGGCTGGTCGTCACGATCGCCTCGGTGCCGGACAGCGTACCTTCGAGCGTGTGCCGTGCCAGACCGCCGTCCCAGCCACCTGCCTGCGCCGGCACGATGCCGTCCCACAGACCGCCCTTGGCCTTCAGCTCCTGGGCCTTGGCCTGGGTCAGCATGTCGAGCGGCGGGGTCGGCGGACGCTGGCCCATCGTGCTCTCGATGCCTGCCACCCAGAACGGATAGCCGGGGTTCTTCAGCGTGCCGTCGGTGTTCTTGTTGGCAACGCTGCGGTCGACCTGCGCCTTGGAACCGGCGATGACCGACGTACCCGTGGCAGGGTTGGTCACGTACTTCGTGACGACCTCCACCTTGCCCGGCATCGGCGGCATCGCCTTGCCCGGCAGCGGCACCACCGCGGGGATCGGCGCGCCGACCACCAGTTCGCCGTCGGGATAAGCGCGCGCACCTGCTGCGGGCGTGCCGTCCTTCAGCGCATAGGGCGCGCTGTGGAAGCCCTTGGTGCCGCTCGACACCGCGAGCTTCGTGCCGGCCTCGAAGGTGTCGTGGACCCGCCACATGTACCACATGCCCTGCGCGAAGTGCGGGTAGAAGTGGCAGTGGTAGATCGCGTCGCCCGGCGAGCGGTTGCGGTTGCCGGAGCCCCCGTTGACCATCTCGTAGGTGTAGCCGGAACCCGGCCCGACGCCCTGCGCGTCAAGATAGTTGGAATTGTCGTCGTTGGGGTTGAACAGCCACTGGTGGTTGTGCAGGTGGAACACATGCTGCTCCTGCCCCACGTGGATGTTGCGGTACTTCACGAAGTCGCCGATGTAGCTGTGATGGACGTTCGCCGGATCCTGCGGATACAGCGCCTTCGTTGCCTTGATGCCGGTCGTTCCGGCGGGCGGCACCTGTCCCGGCTTCAGCGCTTCCAGGCCGACGTTCGCGGGAATGTCGACCAGTTGCGCCGGATCGCCGACCACATACGCGGTGAGGAAGAACTCCTCGTACGCGCAGGACGTGCAGTCGTGCATCGGGCCGACGCCGAGGCGGTTCGCAATGATCTCGGAACCGATGCCGCCGGAACCGTAGTTGATCATGAACGCGTCGCGCGTCGCCTGCAGCACGTAGCCGAACACCGGGTCGTTGTAGAAGCCCGGGAAGGCCTGTGCGGTCGCCACTTCGTCGTGGAAGACCGTGCTGAAGTCGCGGAACGGCTCGAGGCGGTTCGGGTAGGCGGGGTTGCGCTTGCCCATGCTCTCGAGCGGGTAGGTCGTTGCGGGGAAAGTGCCGTCGGGGTTGGGTCCGAGGACCACCGCGTCGATCTCGGTATGAACGATGCGCGTGCCGTCGACCGTGTTCACGACCGGCTTGCCGGCCTTGCCCTCGGCAATCCACGGCTGCGCGTTCGGATAACGTGCCTCGTAGTTGATGACCGGATGGCCTGCCGCGGTCAGTTCCCCCGCTGCGGCCGTCAGCACGCCGTCGCCGTTCTTGTCCGCGGCGATGCGCATTTCCTCTTCGGACAGGACGTTGCGGTACGCGCGTCCACCCTTGGGCAGCACCGTCAGCTGGCCGAACAGGCCGCTGGAGACGTTGCCCGCGGTGCCGTCCGCGCCGAAGGTCGCGCCATAACTCGTTACTGCGAAGGTGCCTTCACGCTCGCCGTAGAGCGTGTAGGTCTTCGTCTGGCCCGGTGCGGCCAGCGCACTCAGGTTCTTGCCGGTGTTGTCGCCCATGTCGGCGATGCTGTTCACCGCCTGCATGCCCTGCGCGAAGAAGCCCACGTTGCGGTCGGCGACCTGGTCGTCGATGTGCATCTCGGGCGGCACCGCGTCGCGCGGGTTCGCCGTCGGGCTCAACAGGTTGGTCAGGTTAACGGTCAGGCATTCGCCCGCCCCGATGCGCAGCACCAGCGGACGCGGCCGCTTGTCGGCGCGCAGCTTGACGTTGCCGGCGGACTTCGTGCCGCCTGCCGCGAGCGTCTTGCCGCTCGAATCCACCACGTCTTCCTCGAGCGCATACATCATGCCGTTGATGTTCTGCGCGCCGAGCCGGTTGTACATCAGCGGCTGGTCGAGTGCGACCACGTTGGCCACCAGCGTTTTCGTACACGCGATGGCGGCGGTCGTCGTCGTTCCGCCACCACCACCGCCACCACCACTCGGCGGAGCTGCCTGAGCCTGGCCGGCCGCGAACAGTGTCGCCCCGGTCAGCATCAGCAGGCCGGCCAGCTGCGTCAGCCGGCCTTGATAGCCGGCTGCGGCTGGCGCCCGCCCTTTCGGATAAAGGTACTTCATCGTCGTTCCCCCCACGGTTACAACGCTTCGGTCCGCGGTGCACTGCAGACCCCGGACCCGCGGTCGGCGGACTGCACCGGGCGCGGGCCAAAATGGGAAAATCCCGTGGGTGTCCTTGCAACGGTCGTGCCATTACAAAAAATCACGTTTTTTCAATGACTTGATTTTTGCCGGGGCGAAAAACGGGGAAGATTCCCCAATTTTTCCCCGCACCGCGGGTGGGGTTTCCCCACGCAATCCCTGCAACCACGCCGCTTACCCTGATCAGGTTGCGTCGAAAGTCTTACCGGTTACGCCAAAGTCATCCCTGCCGGTATGCGACAACTTGTGACAACTTGGGGCTTGGCGGCCAATTGCCCATGTTGGGCGCGCGGACTAGACGGAATCGCGTAAAAGCGGGGACAGCGCCCCGGAATTGGGGAATAGTCCCCGGTAGACGGGCGCGGAGGGGGCGCGGAGCGGTGTGTTTCGTGTGTCGCGGTGCTCATTAGCAGGTCCCTTCCCCTTCAAGGGGAAGGACAGGATGGGGATGGGTTTCCTGTGGGCGCTGCGGAGTCCACCCATCCCCACCCCAACCCTCCCCCTTGAAGGGGAGGGAGCTACCAACTACCCGCCGCCTCAAAACGCGACCGTCGTCCCCACCACCGCACTCCAGCGCGGCGTAATCTGCACGCCGTTCACATGCTGGTAGATCGGCCGCTGGTAATACGCGTAAAGCTGCCAGTGCGGCGACATCTGCCAGTTCACCCCCGGACTCAGCGCCACCATCGTCGAGCCCGTATCCTCCGGCTCGGCCTCCGCGCCGCGGTCGCGCGCCTTGAAGGCGACGTTGAGCTGCACCGGAATGCTCAGGCGCTCGCTAACCGGCTTCACCCAGCCGAAGTCCAGGTGCGTGCGGTGCCCGGGGCGATAGTCGTCATGCTCGCCGGTGGCGAACTCCGCCCCCAGGCTCGCGAAGGCGGTCGACCCGCCCGCCAGTTCCATGCGCCAGTGCGCCCCCAGCAGCACGTCGGTGGTGCCGCTGCCCGGCTGCAGGCTGCGCTCCGCCTCTTCGCCGTCGCCGTTCTTCACGTCGCTGCGGCCGGTCGGCAGCTTCACGCCGAAGCTCACCCCGACCCCCTGCTCGCGCCCCGCCAGGAGCTCGTGCCGCGCCTTGATGCGCAGGTCGCCGAGCTCGCGGAAATCCCAGGTCTCCGGGATGTGGTGCACCTCGCCGTCGTGCCGGTGGTGGTGGATGTGCTTGTGGTCGCGGTCGATCAGCGGCGCGGTCAGGCCCAGCGTCCAGTCCGGCGCGAGATCGCGCTCCACGGTGAGCAACAGGTTTCGATTAACGGTGCGCTTCTCGTCGTGGTGGCGCCGAATCTCGCCCACCGAGACATTGTCATCGCCATGCATGGCGTGGCGCTGGTCGATGAACTCGAAGCGCAGGTCGAGGCGGGTATCGCCCGCCAGACCGGCGTTCATGAAGGCCGAACTGGTATTCACGGAACAGAAGGTGGCGCCGCAGGACGCCACGGCGGCGAGCGGAGCGGACAGCGATAGCGCAAGAGCGCTCGCTGCGAGCGGGCGGAGAATGCAGGACATGTAAAGCTCCCTCGCCCCGGGCGCCGCGGGCAAGGGGCGGCCGGAGAGCTGAAAACGAAATCGACAGGCAGCGGCCGTTCAGCCGATGCCGGGTGCGGTCGCGGGGATTCCGTCAGCAGCAGGGGGCGCACGCGGCGGCGGCGCAAGATCGCGCCATGCCAGCGCACGCGGCAGTGCACGCTCCGCGCCCGCGAGGACGGGCGCGGCAGCGGGGATGAAGAACCACTCCGCCGTGGGCGGCGGGCCGGAGGCGAGGCGCACGGCCGAGCAGCAGCACTCCTGGCAGCGATGGCCGGCGGGGTGCTGCTCCTGCGCCTTGTCGTTCTTGGCGCCCGCCCGGCAGATGTCCGAACCGGGCACCGCAGCGCGCGGCGCGGTGTTGCCCAGCGCGAGGATGGGCGCCAGCCACAGCACGAAGGCCAGCACGGCGACGACGACGCGTTCGCTTCGCTGGCGCGGCAAGCAGGATCGGGTGCGCCCAGGCGCCGTCACGGCAGTCTCGCGTTACTGCTGACCCATCACGCAGGTCATGGCCTCACCCGGCAGCGTCGATGCGGCGACGATGCTCGACGCGTCGGCGCCGGAGAGCTTGCCCTGGTTGGCGAGGTCGTTCGCCTTGTCCGCGATCTGATACAGCAGACCTTCCGCCTCGAGCGGTTTGCTCTGCGACACCTTCTGGTCCGCGCCATAAACTTTCGAGAGCAGCCCGTCCTTGTTCCCGGCTGCGTTCTTTCCGGAGAAGGTCGACGCGCTGATCACCCCTGCAACGCCCTGCAGTTCCGCCGCACAGACACTGACGTATTGGTAGTCGACCGGATTCGGGCGCGCCGCGGTGGCAATACCGGCGCTGAACGCCACGGGAACAACGAGAGCGGCGACGAGGGTACGGATCTTGTTGGCCATTTGAATTCTCCGAGGTATCTCGGCCGAAACGCGCGACTGGAAAATCGCGCCTTTCGGCCATGAAATGCCGCCTGCCACAGTCGAGCCCGCAGGCAAGTCGCTTGTGCGAGCCTTCCCCAGGCTCAGTAGTTCGCCCCTACGCAGGTGATCGCACTCGCCGCCGCGGCGTTGATGCCCGCTGCATCATCGAGCTTGGGCTTCGGCGCGGTAGCCAATTCGGTGGCCCTGTCCGAGATCGACTCGAGGTTGGCAATCGCATCGAGCGGCTTGCTCTGGCCCAGCTTCGCTGCTGCGGAATCGAGCTTGAGGATCATGTTGCTCTCGTTCGACGCAGCCTTCGGATCGTAGAAAGTCGCTGCGACAATCGCCGTTTCGACCGCATCCAGGCTGGCGCCGCACGACCCTGCATACGGTCCGCTCGCGCTGGCGACACCGACCATGAGGGGAAGCGAAGCGATCGCGACGAGGGTACGAATGTTCTTGGCCATTTCAATATCTCCGAAGGGTTAGATTTTTGGCTCGGGGTCCGCAGACCCCGCGCCTGACACCACGTCGACCGATGAAACGCTGGCAGTTCGGCCCGGCGGATGCGTTGCGGGAAAGTCCCGCAGGACATACAGCAACCGGCGTGCCAGCCCGTCCAAACCTGCCACTCCTCAGTTATTTCGCGGCTTTCAGCTCCGCAGTGGGCTAGCCCGCCCAATCCGCCCCCCCAGTTTCGGGGGTACGCCATCACGTAACCCGCATATATCGAACGGCTTATGCACCCCGCCGGGGTCGACACATCCCGCGTCGTCAAAGGGTTTTTCGTGCCCCCCAGGGACGGTGGGTACATTTCCCCAAACACGGGCAGGATTCCCCACTTCTCAGGACATGCGCCCGCCGCGGCGGCCGCCGAGGCGCTCGAAATGCTCGATCACGCGCGGCACGTAGCGGCGCGTCTCGGCGTAAGGCGGGGTTCCGCCGCTGCGCGCCACGGCCCCCGGACCGGCGTTGTAGGCCGCGACGGCGAGCCCCACGTCGTTGCCGAACATGCCCAGCAGGCGCTTGAGGTAGCGCGCGCCGCCGCGGATATTGTCGGCCGGGTCGCGCGCGTCCGCGACGCCCATCTCGCGCGCCGTGTCGGGCATCAACTGCATCAGCCCGACCGCCCCCTTCGGCGACACGGCCCCCGGGTCGTAATTCGATTCGGTGCGGATCACGGCGTGGATGAGCGCCTCGGGCAGGTCGTGCTCGACCGCGGCCGCGGCGACCAGCGGCGCATACGGCAGGCTGCCGGTGTCGGCGGCCGCGGCGGCGAGCGGCAAACCGGTCCCGCCTATGGGGGCCTTGCCCCCGCTTGCGGGGCCGGGCGAGGCGACGATGCGCTCGAAGCCGCGGCGCGGCTCGTCGGTGAGCGTGACCGAGCCGTCGGGCTCGACCTTCATATAGACGTCGGCGTGCGCGGCCAAGGGCAGCGCGAGCCAGGCTGCAAGCAGCAGCGGCGCGGGCGAAGGCATGTGGCGTCTCCGGTTATCGTGTCTTGGTCAGATTGAGTGCTGCACGTTCACTCCCTCCCCTTCAAGGGGAGGGTTGGGGTGGGGATGGGTTAAACGGCGCCGCCGAAACCCATCCCCCTCCTAACCTCCCCCTTGAAGGGGAGGAACACGGTGCCCGAACAGCTCTCATATGTTTGGGTGCCGGGTTAACAATTGGGGAAAATTCCCCACCACCTCGGGGCTTACGCAAGCGCCATGCCTTGCATTCCCGCGCCGCGACGCACGTCACGCCACGGGCATGTTTCCTGCTCGCCCAAATTGACGCCGCCCGAAGCCTGTTCCTACACTGGCGGACACCTAATCAACTGAGCGACAAAGCCCATGGATGATCGTCGAATGTTCCGCCGCGGCCCCACATCTGGCCTCACTCGTGTCACCTCGCGCGGTTTCACGCTGCTGGAACTGCTGGTCGTGCTGGTGGTGCTGGGCCTGCTCGCGGGCCTGGTGGCGCCGAAGTACTTCAGCCAGCTCGGCAAGTCGGAAGTGAAGGCCGCGCGTGCGCAGGTCGAGGGCCTGGTGAAGGCGCTGGACCTGTACCGCCTCGACACCGGCCACTACCCGTCGACCGAGCAGGGCCTCGCGGCGCTGGTGACGCGCCCCGGCAACGAGACGAAGTGGGGCGGCCCCTATCTGCAGAAGGCGGTGCCGGCGGATCCGTGGGGCCGCCAATATGCCTACGTGGCGCCCGGCGAGCACGGCGAGTACGACGTGTTCTCGCTGGGCAAGGACGGCCAGCCCGGCGGCGACGGCGAGAACGCCGACATCACGAGCTGGGAGTGACGCGCCAGCCGCGCCGCGCCGGGAGCCGCCATGCGCTACCACATCAAGGGAGTCGGTCGGAATGCGGGCGTCGTCGCGCTGACGCTTGATGCGACCAGCCTCGCCGACGCGCGCCGCCAGGCCGAGGACCAGGGCCTGCGCGTGATG
The DNA here is from genome assembly GCF_001190925.1 of Azoarcus sp. CIB. Taxonomy (NCBI): domain Bacteria; kingdom Pseudomonadati; phylum Pseudomonadota; class Betaproteobacteria; order Rhodocyclales; family Zoogloeaceae; genus Azoarcus; species Azoarcus sp. CIB. The sequence continues at coordinate 207,040 of NZ_CP011072.1, read as the reverse complement.
TCGCTGCGCACGGCGCAGCGGCTGCCCGCGCTGCGCTGGCAGCGCAAGGAGGTCTTCCCGCTGGTGTTGTTCAGCCAGGAGCTGGCGACGCTGCTGAAGGCCGGCCTGGCGCTGATCGACGCGCTGGAGAGCCTCGCCGAGAAGGAGAGCGACGGCCACGCGCGCAAGGTGCTGGACGACCTGGTGCGCGCGCTGTACGAAGGCAAGTCGCTGTCGCAGGCGCTGGCGCACGCGCCTGAGGTATTCCCCGAGCTGTACGTGGCGCTGATCCAGTCGAGCGAGAAGACCGGCGACGTCGGCGCCGCGCTCGGCCGCTATGTGGCCTACCGCGGCCGCGTCGACGAGGTGCGGCAGAAGATCGTCAGCGCGGCGGTGTATCCGGCGCTGCTGTTCGTGGTCGGTTGCGGCGTGCTGTTGTTCCTGATCGGCTACGTGGTGCCGCGCTTCGCGGCGGTGTTCGAGGACGTCGGCACCAATCTGCCGTGGCTGTCGCGCGTGCTGCTGGCATCCGGCCAGTTCCTGCACGCGCACCAGCTGGAACTGGGTATCGGCGCGCTCGCGGCCCTCGCCGGCGCGGCCCTGCTGCTGCGCCAGCCGCCGGTGCGACGCGCGCTGTCGACGCTGCTGGAGTCGGTGCCGGCGATCCGCAAGCGCCTGTTCATCTACGAGATGGCGCGCTTCTACCGCTCGCTGGGCATCCTGCTGCAGGGCGGCATCCCCATCCTGACGGCGATCGGCATGGTGCGCGGCCTGCTCGGCGTGGCGACGCGCACCCGCCTCGACGAAGTCGCCGCCCGCATCCGCGAGGGCCACGCGCTGTCATGGGCGCTGGAGGAGAACCGCATGGCGACGCCGGTATCGCTGCGCATGCTGCGCGCAGGCGAGCACGCCGGCAACCTCGGCGAGATGATGGAACGCACGGCGGACTTCTACGACGAGGAGATGAGCCGCTTCATCGAGTGGTTCGTGCGCCTGTTCGAGCCCCTGCTGATGACCTTCATCGGCCTGGTGATCGGCGTCATCGTGATCCTGATGTACATCCCGATCTTCGAGCTGGCGAGCAGTATTCAGTGATCGACGGGTATGTAACGGCTGTTTGACCCATCCCCATCCTGTCCTTCCCCTTGAAGGGGAAGGGACCTGCTAATAAGCCCGCGCGCACAGTTTCCTTCACCAGGTTGAGTGCTGCACGGTAGCTCCCGGGAGTCTCCGCTTCGCTGCGCCGTTCCGCAGGCGCGGAGCGGTGCTCCGCGAAACCCCTGCTGCACCCCCTTCAAGGGGGCGGAGGCGGGGCTTTGAATGGGGGCGAGCACGCGGCCCTCGGCGCGACACCATGAGATGGCCCGCCGCGTCGTTAGAAGGTTCCTTCCCCTTCAAGGGGAAGGGACCTGCTAATCCGGTTCGGATGTAACCCGGTCCTGGCGAAAAAAGGGCGCGGCTTTCACCGCGCCCTCCTCTCCCTCCCTACATCCTTGTCGCGTCAGCGCTCGGGACGCTCCAGGCCGAGCTTCTCGATGCGGTAGCGCAGCATGTCGCGCGTGAGGCCCAGCAGGCGCGCGGACTTGGTGACGTTCCAGTCGGTCTTGTCGAGCATCTTGATGACGAGGTCGCGTTCGACTTCGGGGACGCTGACGCCCGTGGGCGGCACCGACATGCAGTACGAGTCGAGCGAGTGGAAGTCGCGGTCGCAGGTGCCGTACAGGCCGGGGCAGATCGCCAGCTGGTTGGGCGTGATGGCCTTGCCGGCGGCGAGCAGCACCGTCTGTTCGAGCATGTTGCGCAGCTCGCGCACGTTGCCCGGCCACGCGTAGCTCTTCAGCACGGCGAGCGCGTCGTCGTTGAAGTACAGGCCGGGCTTGCCGTAGCGGCGGGCGTGCTGTTCGAGGTAGTGCTTCGCCAGCGTGACGATGTCTTCGCCGCGCTCGCGCAGCGGCGGCACCTTGATCGTGATGATGCGCAGGCGGAAGTACAGGTCGCTGCGGAACTTGCCTTCGCGCACCATCTGTTCGAGGTCGCGGTTGGTGGCGCTGATGATGCGCAGGTTGACCTTGATCTCCTTGACCGAACCGAGGCGCCGGATGGTGCGCTCTTCGAGCAGCTTCAGCAGCTTGGCCTGCAGCGCGAGGTCGATCTCGCCGATCTCGTCGAGGAACAGCGTGCCGCCGTCGGCCGCTTCGACGAGGCCGACGCGGCGGTCGCGCGCGTCGGTGAAGGCGCCTTTCTCGTGGCCGAACAGCTCGGCTTCCAGAAGATGGGACGGGATCGAGGCGCAGTTCACTTCGACGAAGGGGCCGCTGCTGCGCGTGCCGTCGACGTGCAGGGCGCGCGCGACGAGTTCCTTGCCGGTACCGGTTTCGCCGTTGATCAGGACGACGGGCAGCTCGTTCGCGGGCATGTGCTGCTCGGCCTCGAGCAGCTGGCGGATCATGTTCTTCATCGCCTGCAGCGGGGCGGAGGCGCCGATCAGCGCAGTCACGCCGGCGTCGCGCGTGTCGCGCTCCTGGTAGAAGGACAGGGTCTTTTCCATGCGCCGCGCGTTGAGCGCGCGCTCGATCAGGAGCTTGAGCTCGGCCAGCACGAGGGGCTTGGCGAGGTAGTCGTAGGCGCCGGCCTTCATCGCTTCGACCGCGCGCTGCACGTTGCCGTCCCCGGTCATGAGAATGACCTTGGCCTCGGGCTCGGCTTCGCGCACCTTGCCGATCAGCTCGATGCCGGTGATGCCCGGCAGGTTGAGGTCGGTGAGCACGACGTCGGGGTGCAGCACCGCAAGCAACTGGAGGGCCTCTTCCGAGGAGCCCGCCAGCTGCGCGTCCCAGCCATTGCGCTTGAGGCTGGTACAGATGTTATCGCCCAGGATCTCGTCGTCTTCGACGACCAGGATCGTGTTTGGCATTTCCTTACTCCTGCTCGGCTACCTTGAATGTCAGACTTACGGTGGTTCCCGCCTGCTCCTCGCTGTGCAGCGCGACGGCCCCGCCAAACCGCTCCATTATCCGCCTCACCAGCACCAGACCGACACCCAACCCGCCGCGTTTCGTCGTGTGGAAGGGCTTGAAGGCCATTTCCAGCTGCTTCTCCGACATCCCGCAGCCTGTGTCGGAGATCTTGACGGTGACGCGCTTGCGCTCGGGGGGCTCCACGGATACGCCGAGGCGCCCGCCACGCGGCATGGCTTCGATGGCGTTGGACAGCACGCTGTTGAGCACCTGCTCCAGCAGCGATCCGTTCGCATGCACCTCGACGGCCGGCGCCACGTCGGGCGTCCAGTCGACCTCGATGCCGGCGCGGCGGATCTGCACCTCGTAGGTGGACAGCGCATTGTCCAGGGCCATATCGATCTTCACCGCCTCGCGTTCGTCGCTGAGCGGCCGTGAAAATTGAAGCAATTCCCGTACCCATTTTGAGAGCCGATCGACCTGGGTGACGATATCGCTGAGGTTCTTCGCGGTCGACGGATCGCCGACTTCGAGCGCGACTTCAGCACTGGAGCGGATCGACGCGAGCGGGTTGCGCAGGCCGTGCGCGACGGCGGAGGACATTTCGCCGAGCGCGACGAGCGTCTTGTTCTCGACGATCTCGCGCTGCTGGGCATCGATCTGGCGCGCGGCGCGGATGATGATCCAGTGCAGGCACAGGTAGATCGCCGCACCCGAGAGCAGCGCCGCGAGCCAGATCAGGAAGTAGCCGCGCTTGAGCGAGTAGATGAGATCCTGCGGCTCCTTGTAGATCTCGACGATGGAGGCGACCTTGCCGTCGCGGTCGAGCAGCGGCACGTAGTTTTCGATGTAGAAGTCTTCGGGGTAGCGCACGAACTGCTGCTCGATCTTGCCCCCGGCAGAACCTTTCAGGTGGCCGCCCGCGATCCCTTCCTTGCGCTTGATGACTTCCGCCAGATCGCGGCTGTTCGGAAAGCTCTTGCCGATCAGGGTCGGATTGGCTGACCAGATGACGAAGCCGTCGGGCGCGAACACGGTCGCGAGCAGGGCCTCGGGCATCAGGCGCAGGTGGTCGAAGAACTCCTGGCGCGCACGCGCGAGGTTCACTTCCTCGACGCCCAGTTCATCGGCCGTGATGCGCGAATCGAGGATGGCGCCGAGGGTGATCTGCGCGACGCCGAAGCGGCCGTGGCGCAATTCGATATCCGCGATCGACTGGATGAACTGGGTGGTGAGCATCGCGTCGCGCTTGATCGCTTCCGACACGAAGAAGTTGGACAGAATCGCGCCGGAGACGATAGCCGCGCCGCCCGTCACCAGCAGGCTGACGATGGAGAACCATCTGCGCAGGTTGAAAGGTTTCCGGTTGCCGTCCATGTCCGTGAAACTCCGGAGGGAATGGGTGCCGGGTGAAATACCCCAAACACACGTTGCACCAGTGTGACGCCAAATCGCGGACGTCACCGTGACCGGCTTAACGTTACTGGATGTGCGCCGGACCGTGGCATTCGAATGCCATTCTGCACGCGCCGAATTCCCCAGAATGGGTGGAATGCCCCACCCGATTTTCCCCGGTTTTCCCCCGGAATTTTCCTCCTGATACACATTTCCCGATACAAATTTATTACGTTCGAGGTATGGCACATGGCTTGCAAAAACGGGGGGCGCGCGTAGTCCGAACCCACCCAAGTTTTTAAGGAAAACAGTCATGAGCCTCCAGTCCAGACGCAGCCCGACACCCTCCCTTTCGCTCAAACCGCTGGCCCGCACGCTCGCGCTCCTGTGTGCGCTGGGCGCCCCGGCGCTGGTCTCGGCCCAGGTCGTGCCCATCCCGTTCGAAAGCGAGGGCATCGTCAAGAGCATCTACAATCGCCCCGACGGCACGGGCGTCGAACTCGGCGTGTTCGGCCGCACTTTCCTCGTGCCGCCGGGCGCGACGATCCATACGCCCACCAAGACCCTGAGCGCCGCCGAGCTGATCGACCCCGCGCGCTTCCCCGGCCTGTTGCGCGACGGTTTCGTCGGCTCCACGGCGATCCTGCTGGGCGAGGTGAAGATCGCGGCCGACGGTACCGCGACGCCGCTGATCACCAGCGTGGCGATCGAACCCGCCGAGACGGTGCTGCTCGGCTCGCTGACGAAAAACGATACGGGCGCGATGAGCCTGCTCGACATCCCGATGCGCGAAAGCACCGATCCGCGCCTGCTCTCCAAGGGCTACAAGAACGAGTTCGGCTTCGCAGTGGATCCCGCGTCGATCCCGGTCGGCACCTTCGCGGCGCTGGAAGGCTATTACGGCGACGACGGCAACTTCTACCACTTCTCGATGGAAGCGGCGGGCGGCGCCCTGATCGATCCGGCCGTACCCAAGACCAGCATCACGAAGACCAGCTGCGTACCCGGTTCACGCCTGCAGGTGCAGGGCTCGGCCTACCTGCCCGCAGCCTCGACGATCGAATTCCGCAACCCGAAGACCAACTACCTGTACGGCTCGATGAGCACGACGGTGGACATCGAGGCGCCCGAATTCGGCACCTATCGCTACAGCGTGATCGTCAACGAGGGCGAGGTCGACTCCGACGGCGCCTGCCCGTCGCAGGTGAAGGCGGTGAACCTGACCAACCTGAGCCAGGCCATCGCGACCGTCGCCGGGGTGACCGCACCGCCGCCCCCGCCGCCGGCCGGCACCGTGCCGACGAACGTCGCCCCCGTGGCGGTCGCGGACGCCGCGAACGTGTTCGTCGGCCTGGCGACGGAGGTGCATCTGCTCGCCAACGACACGGACGCCAACGGCAACATGGACAGCACCACGGTGCAGCTGCAGTTCCCGCTGCCGCCGGGGCTGGACGTGCAGAATCCGCAGACCGGCGACGTGATCGTCACTGCGGCCGCGGCGGGTACCTACACCTTCAGCTACACGGTCGCGGACGTCGGCGGCCTGGTGTCGGCGCCCACGCCCGTGACGATCACCGCCCAGCCGGTGGCGATGGATACGGTCGATCTGACGCGCGGCAACTTCCGCGCAGACTCGGGTCGCTGGGAGGTGCGCGGCGCGACGAACCAGGCCGGCGCGCAGATCACCGCGACGCTGGTGCGCACGAACGAGACGATCGCGACGGTGACCTCGGATGCGACCGGGGCATGGCAGATCGACGTGCGCAATTCGCCGGTGCGCGCGGTCGCGGGCGATATCGTGCGCGTGATCTCGAGCGGCGGCGGGCGCGACGAAGGAGTCGTGAATATTGTCCAGTGAGTCGTCCGGCAAGCCCGACCGCCGGCCGGCTCAGGGGGCGTGACGGGCGGCCATCAGGCCGCTCGCGCGCAGCACGCGCCGGCCGACCGCCTCGTCCAGCACCCGGTCCGAGCCCGCCGTTGCCAGCGTCAGCCACTGGCGCGCGCGGGTGATGCCGGTATACACGAGCTCGCGCGTGAGCACGGGGTTCAGCGTGTCGGGCAGCACCAGCGCGGCATGCGTGAATTCCGAGCCCTGCGACTTGTGCACGGTCATCGCGAACACCGTGTCGACCGCCTGCAGGCGGCTCGGCAGCACCCAGCGCACCCCATCGCTGCCGTCGCCGGCGGGGAAGGCCACGCGCAGACCCCACCCCAGTCCGCCCTCCGGCGCGGGGCGCGGCAGCTCCAGCGTCACGCCGACGTCGCCGTTCATGAGCCCCAGGCCGTAGTCGTTGCGCGTGACGAGCACGGGCCGGCCGGGATACCAGCCGTGGTCAGACTGGATCAGGCCGGCCGCGTGCAGCATTCGCGCGACGCGCTCGTTGAGCCCTGCGACGCCCCACGGGCCGCGGCGCAGCGCGCACAGCAGCTGGAAGCGCCCCTGCGCCGCGAGCACCGCGCGCGCCCAGCGGTCGAAATCGGCCTGCGCTGCATCCAGCGGCGGTCGCCCGTCGCGCATCACCTGCAGGTAATGGCCGAAGCCCGCGGGCGGCGGGGGCGCGTCGCTGCCGGCGAGCTTCCCGCCGCCGGGGAAGTTCTCCGCGCCGCCGGCGATCACGAGGTCGCGCAGGTCCGCGTCGCCGGTAAGGCGCAGGCGCGCGAGATCGGCGCAGCGCTGCGATCCGGATCCGTTCAGCACCGCGTGCATCGGCGCGCGTTCGCCGGCATTGACGGCTTCGGCGAGGCGGCCGATGCCGCTGTCGGCGGTGAAGCGGTGGCTCACGCGCAGCATCGCCACGGCCTGGTCGAGCGGCGCGCCCTGCGCGTCGACCAGCGCGTCGTCGATGCGCGTGCCGGTCACGCCCGCGAGCCAGTCGCGCGTCGCGGGCGTGTAGCGGCCTTCATGCGCACGGGCGCACAGCTCGCCCAGCACCGCGCCGGCCTCGACCGAGGCGAGCTGGTCCTTGTCGCCGAGCAGCACCAGGCGCGCGTGCGCCGGCAGCGCCGCGAGCACCGCGGCCATCATCTCGAGGTCCACCATCGAGGCCTCGTCGACGACCAGCACGTCGAGCGCCAGCGGGTTGCGCGCGTCGTGGCGGAAGTGGCGCGTGTCCGGGCGACTGCCGAGCAGGCGGTGCAGCGTGCCGACGGCGACCGGAATCGCCCCACGCACGGCTTCGCCGCCGGGCAGGCGGTCGAGTTCGAGCTTCGCGACCGCGCCGGCGATTGATTCGTTGAGCCGCGCCGCGGCCTTGCCCGTGGGCGCGGCGAGGCGGATGCGCAGCGGGCGCTGCTGCGGCCCGGTGAGCGCGAGGCTCTGCAGCAGCGCGAGCAGGTGCACGACAGTGGTGGTCTTGCCGGTGCCGGGGCCGCCGGTGACGATGCCGAAGGCGCTGCGTGCGACCAGCGCGCAGGCGAGCTTCTGCCAGTCGACGGCACCGTCCGCGCGCGGCGGGAAAAGCGCATCGAGCGCCTGGCGGAAGGCCGCGGGGTCGAGCGCCGCGGGCCGCGCGGCGAGGCGCGCATCGATGCCCGTGCGCACGTCGCATTCGTATTGCCAGTAGCGCCGCAGATAGAGGCGGGTGCCGACGAGGACGAGCGGGGTGTTCGACGACGCTTCGTAGGGCGGAAAAGCGCAGCGCCTTCCGCCGGATGTCGCATCCTGTGGCACCGCGGCTTCGTGCCCCTCCGCCATGACGGCGGATAACGGCTTCGCCTCATCCGCCCTACGGTCAGGGTGCGCGACGAGCAGCGGGTGCGCCAGCGCTGCAATCCAGTCCGCCAGCGTCACGCCGGCCAGCACCTCGTCCGGCAGCGGCGGCAGATCCGTGTCGTCGTCGCCTTCCGGCGGCAGCGACAGCGCGAAACGCGGATCGTCGAGCGTCGCGGCGAGGTCCAGGCACACGTGACCGCGGCCCAGCTGGTGGCTCGCGAGCGCCGCGGCGAGCAGCAGCAGGGGCTCGGCGTCGGGCGCCTCGTCGCGCAGGAAGTCCGCGAACACGCGGTCGAGCGGACGCAGCCAGCCGCGCTCCGCCCAACGGCGCAGCAGCGCGGGGATGTCGCCGCACGCAGCGGCACCACCATCGTCCGCGCCCGCGAACAGGTCATCCATGCGGTCGGCGCCGGGACGGCGGCCTCGGGTCGTGCGCATCATCGCGCACCCTCGCCCGACGTCAGGTCACACAGATCACGCATGCTCGCCCCAGGGATTCACGACCGGCACCGACAGGTCGTCGAAGTGCCGGGTGTTGCGGGTCGCAATCGTCGCACGCCGCGACAGCGCGATACCGGCAATGAAGGTGTCGCGCATGTCGACCGGGCGGCCGGCATTGCGGCGCTCGGCCGCGAGCTCGGCGGCGTAGGCGGCGGCACTGGCGTCGAAGAGCAGCACGCGGTTTTCGAGGTCCTCGCGCACGAGCAGGTCGAAGCGCTCCTGCAGCGCTGCGCGGCGGCGCCCCGGTGCGAGCAGCGCCAGGCCGTAGCGCGCCTCGAACAGCGTCACGCTGCTGATCCACACCGATTCGGCCGGTTGCTCGTCGAGCCACACGACGACGCGCTCGTCCGGCTGTTGCTGCATCAGCGCCGACAGGACATTGGTGTCGAGCAGGATCATTCACCGAACTCCATCGGCGCGATCCCTTCGCCGTGCAGTTCGGGCAAGGGTTCCGTCAGTCCGGCGCCGGCAAAGCGCGCGGCAATGCGCGAGCCCAGCCGCGGGCGCGCCGCGTCCTCCTCGATCACCGCACGCCGCAGGATCTGCCGCACCTCTTCCTCCATGCTCCAGCCGTGGCGGCCGGCGCGCGCCTTCAGACCGGCCTTGACCTCTTCCTCGAGATTGCGAACAACGACTTGTGCCATGGCATGCCTCCGGATCACAACAGACGATCCAATGGTATCACGATATCAAATAGCCCCACCGGTCGCGCACCCGCCACCGAACTCCGCATCCAGCGCCTCGATCAGCGCACGTGGCGGGCGCTCGGCATGCACGCCGCGGGTCGGCGCGCGGCTGCCGCGCAGGAAGAGGTACACCGCGCCGCCGACGTGGCGGTCGTAGTCGTAGTCGGGCAGGCGCGACTTCAGCAGGCGGTGCAGCGCGAAGAGGTAGAGCACGTATTGCAGCTCGTAGCGCTTCGCCAGCACCGCGTCGCGCATCGCGGCGGGCGTGTAGGCTGCGTCGTCGGGCCCCAGCCAGTTGGATTTGTAGTCGGCCACGTAGTAACGCCCGCGGTGTTCGAAGACGAGGTCGATGAAGCCCTTCAGCATGCCGTTGAGCTGGCCCGGGGCGAGTTCCGGGCGCGGCGCAGCAGCAAGCGTGTGGGCGCGCACGAGGGCGTCGAGGCGCACGAGGTCGGCGCGGTGAGTCTCGAACCAGAACTCCATCTCCGGGCGGGCGCCCGCGAGATCGGCCAGCCGCGGCGCGTCGCCGTCGGGCAGCGGCAGCGGCGTCGCGATGAAGTCGAGCAGCCAGCGCGTAAGCGTCTCCGTCCAGTGGCTCCAGCCGCGCACGGCGCAGCGGCGCGCGATCATGTCGCGGGCGCGCTCGGGCGCCGCGAGCACGCGGCCGAAGCCTTCGCGCGCGGCCCATTCGAGGATCTCGTGCAGGAAGGTGCCGGGGCCGGGGCCGCACGCGAAGCGGTGCAGGCGCTGGTCGCCGCCGGGCGCGGCCGGCGCGCCGGGGGGCTCGGCCAGGGTCTCGGCGAAGGTCTCTTCGGCCGGCGTTTGTGCCGCGGGCGGCACGGATTCGGCGCCGGCAGGGCGTGCGGACTCGCCCGCGCCCCCTTCCGCAGCGCCCGCCTCGGCGGTACGCAGCGCCGAATAGCTCGCGATCCACCAGAACTCGCGCACCGGCCGGCGCGGTTCGCGCGCGGCGCCGAGCTCGGTACGGGCGACGCGCGGCACGAAACGCTCGCCCGCGGGCGCCGGGGCGGGTTCGACGGCGATATGGGCGCAGTCGCCGCGCAGGGCATTCAGCGCGTCGGGCAAGGCGTCGGTCGCGATCGCCGCGCCGCCGGCGAGGAGATAGCCCAGCGCGCTGCGCTCGAGCTTGTCCACCGGTGCGACGCCGATCCAGGTCGCGTGGCGCGCGCGCGTCAGCGCGACGTAGAGCTTGCGCAGGTCCTCGCCGAGGCGTTCGTGGTCGGCTTGCGCGACATCGTCGCCCTCGGGTTCCAGCACGAGCCTGAGCCGGCCCGTGTCGTCGTGCCGCTTGATCGGCAGGTCTTCGGGATCGACGGGGCGATAGGCACACGCAAAGGGCAGGAACACGAGCGGGTATTCGAGGCCCTTGGACTTGTGCACGGTGACGACCTGCACGAGGTCGGCATCGCTCTCGAGGCGCAGTTTCCTCGCATCATCGCCGTTCTCGGCGTCGACACGCTGCTCGGCAAGGTGACGGATCAACGCGTGTTCGCCGTCGAGCGCGACGCTCGCGTGCTGTAGCAGTTCGGCGAGGTGCAGCAGGTCGGTGAGCGCACGCTCGCCATCGGGCGGCGCGCCCGCAGTTGCGTCCCCTGCCGCGCCGAGGAGCCGCCGCGGCGCGCCGAAGTCCCCCAGCAGGCGGCGCAGCATCGGCAGCACGCCCTGGCGGCGCCACACCTGGCGGTAGTCGCGGAACTGCAGCACGCGGTCTTCCCATTCGAGCTCGTCGCGGCGCAGCCGGTCGAGCGCGGCCCAGTCGAGGCCGAGGCAGGGGGTCGCGAGCGCGGCGCGCAGCAGGCCATCGTCGTCCGGTTCAGCGCAGGCGGCGAGCCAGCGCTGCAGCTCCTGCGCCTGCGGGCTGGCGAACACCGACTCCTGGTCGGAGAGATAGACGCTGCGCACCCCGCCCGCAGCCAGCGCGGCGCGCACGGCATTGGCCTCCTTGCGGCTGTTGACGAGGATCGCGACGTCGGCCGGGCGCAGCGCGGCGAGTGCGTCTCCTTCACGTGCGAAACCCGCCCGCCCGTGCTGGCCGAGGTTCAAGAGGTGGATGATCTCTGCGGCGCAGCTCGCGGCCATGCGCGCGCGATAGTCCATGACGCCGACCGCCTTGCCCGCCTCGCGGGGATCGAGCGCCCAGCATGTCAGCGCGGTGACCGGCGCCCCGTCCACGACGAGGCGCTCGCGCCGCCCATTGGCCTCGACCACCTGGAAGGGCACGGGGTTGTCGTCCTGCCTGCGGAACAGGAAGGCGCCCTCACCCCCCTCGCAGCCCTCGGCCTGCGCGAAGCAGCGGTTCACCGCGGCGACCATCGCCTCGGTCGAGCGGTAGTTCGTGCCGAGCGTGAACAGCCGCCCGCCCGCGTCGCGGCGCGCGCGCAGATAGGTGAAGATATCCGCGCCGCGGAAGGCGTAGATCGCCTGCTTGGGGTCGCCGATCAGCACCACGCCGCTGTCGGCGGGATTCGCGGCGATGCGATAGACGCGGTCGAAGATGTCGTACTGAACCGGGTCGGTGTCCTGGAATTCGTCGATCAGCGCGACCGGAAACTGCCGGCGGATCACTTCCGCCAGACGTTCGCCGTTGGGCTGGCGCAGCGCGGCGTCGAGGCGCGTGAGGAGATCGTTGAATCCCATCTGTGCACGCCGCTGCTGCTCGGCGGCGAAGTGCCGGGCGACCCAGCGTGCGGCGAAGCGCAGCAGCTCGGCCCGCGCGTCCGGCAGGTCGGCGAGCGCCGCCTTCAGGCGGGGGATCTCGGCGAAGGCGGGGTGGGCGGGCGGATTGCCGTCCTTCCACGCCTCGGCCATACCCTCGGGCGTGAAGCGCTCCCAGCCCTTCTTCAGATCGGGCGACGCGGCCGCGGGATCGCAGGCCCAGCTGCGCAGCGCAGCGAGCCACGGTTCGTAATAGCGCCGCTGGATCTTGCTGCCGACGACCTGTTTCGTCGCAATGCCGGCATCGAGCAGTTCCTCCAGTTCGTCGGCCCACTGCGCCCACGGCGCCTTCAGCGTGGCGAGCGCCTGCGCCGTCTCGTCGCGTGCGGCGGCGACCGCGCCGGCCGGCTCCGGCGCATCCTCCAGCGCGTCGGCATGCTCGACGAGCTTGCCGAGCTCGCCCTGCAGCGCGTCCGGCGTCGCCCACCAGCCGGCGATCGCGGCGACTGCGTCCTCGTCGAGCGGCACGAAGAAGCTGCGCCAGAAGTCGCGCACGACCTCGGCGAGCAGTTCGCGCTGGTCGGTTTCGAGTTGCTGCGTGAACAGGCTGTCGCTGTCGAAGGCGTGCTCGTTGAGCATGCGCTTGCACCAGCCGTGGATCGTCGACACCGCGGCCTCGTCCATCCACTCGGCGGCGAGCTGCAGCTTGCGCGCGCAGCCGGGCCAGGCTTCCGGCAGATAGTCGGCGCGCAGGTCGTGCAGGAAGTCCTTGCCGCGCGCCATTGCGTCAACATCCGCCGGGTCGACACGGAAATACCCGGCCGCCTCGGCGAGGCGCGCGCGGATGCGGTCGCGCAGCTCCTTGGTCGCGGCATCGGTGAAGGTCACGACGAGGATCTCCGGCGGCGTCAGCGCGCGCGCGAAAGCAGCCTCGCCGCCGTGGCCGAGTACGAGGCGCACGTACAGCGCAGCGATCGTGAAGGTCTTGCCGGTGCCGGCGCTCGCCTCGATGAGACGGCTGCCGTGCAGCGGGAAGGCGAGCGGGTCGAGCTTGCGGGGGGCGGTCGGGAGGGGGGTCGTCATCGCGGCGTTCATGCCTCGGCCCCTTTCGCGAGGCCCAGCTTGTAGTCCTTGGGCGTGCCGATCCCCTGATAGACCGGCCGCAGCAGCGTGTCGGCGAGACGCGCGAATTCGCCGTCGGCCCACAGCGCGTCGAAGTCCGGCCAGGCGCGCGCGAGGTACGGGCTGTCCTCGATCTCGCCGCGCAGCTTGAAGCCATCCCCTTCGTACGCGAGCCGCGCGGCACGACCGGCATCGCCGTCGCGCGGCGTATCGGCCCGGCCGCCCTTGTCGAGCCACGCGAAGGCCGTCTTCGCGGCCAGCGGCAGCGGCCGCGCGAGGCCCGCGTGCCAGGCGTCGAGCAGGCTGCCGAACCAGCCGCGCGCGGCGTCGACGTCGAGCGCATCGATCGGCGCATCGCCGACCTTGCCGACGACGAGGCTGGTCATCGGCGCCCCCGCGAGGTGGCCCGCGACGTGCGCGATCCAGTGGCGCAGCAGCTTGTCGCGCCGGTATCTCTTGTCCTTCGTGACCAGCCCGCTGCGTTCCAGCACGACGCGGCCACGCCGGCCGTCCGCGCCGCGGCGCAGGCCGCCGAGACGGTCCGCGACGACGAGCCGCGCGCCGCCGACCGAGTGTTCGAACGCGACGTCCTCGTCCGGCTCGACCGCCTCGGGCCAGTCCGCGAGCGCCTTCGCATAGCGTTCGAAGAGGCTCTCCATCGGCTCGGCGAGCTCGGCCTGCATCAGCGCCGCAAAGTGCCCCGGCGCGAGCTCGCCGCGCCGTTCGATGCGCGCGAGCGCCCGCTCCAGCGCCGCCTCGCGCTCCTCGCCGCGGCCCAGCGCATCCAGCTGGGCAGCGATCAGCTCGTCCTGCAGCTGCCAGTTCTGCAGCGCGTCGAGCGCAAAGGGTTCATGGTCCTCGCTGGACGGGTCGGGCAGCTCGAAATACACCCCCAGGCGCCGGCGCAGGAAGACCTTCGCGGGCTCCTTGAGGAAGTCGGCGAGCTCGCGCAGCGTCAGCGGCTCGCTCTCGTCGAGCGGCGCCAGCGGCGCGGCATCGGCCGCGAGACCCTCGCCTCGATGAGGCCCATCGTGCCACTCGCGCGCATACGTAAACAGCGGCGAGCCGGTGCCGTCGACCGGGAAGTAATCCGGGCTGAAGGGCTGCAGGCGGTGCTCGACGGTGAGCGCGGCGAGGAGCCCCTCCTCCGCATCCTCGCCGTCGTGCCCCACGAGCCGCCAGCCGGCCGCGAGGTGGTCGCGCAGCTGCCCGACCAGCACCGAGGGCGGACGCGCGGTGTTGTCGTGGATGCTGCGCCCGACCCAGCTCACGTGCAGCCGCTCGCGCGCCGACAGCAGCGCTTCCAGGAACAGGTAGCGGTCGTCCTCGCGGCGCGAACGGTCGCCGGGGCGGTAGTCGCGCCCCATCAGGTCGAAATCCATCGGCACGCGCGTGCGCGGGTAGTCGCCGTCGTTCATGCCCAAAAGGCACACGTGGCGGAAGGGGATCGCGCGCATCGGCATCAGCGTCGCGAAGGTCACCGCGCCGGCGAAGAAGCGCTGCGACAGGCCCGAGTCGTCCATCTGCGCGAGCCAGTGTTCGCGTACCACCGACAGCGGCAGCACCTCGACGAGCCCCGCCGCGGCGCAGGCGTCCTGCCACCGCTGCAGCGCCGATTCGAGCCGCTGCAGCGTGTAGGCCCCGCTCGCGTCGGCGGGATCGAAGAAGTCCGCGAGCAGGCCGCGCAGACGCCGGCACCAGTCCTCCACCGTCGCCGTCTCGCGCAGGTCCCGCCAGGCCGCGTCGAGGCGCTCCAGCAGCGTCGCGAGCGGCCCGACCAAGCCCGCATCGAGGCCGCCGATCTCATCGTAGGGCTCGATGCCTTGCCAGGCCTCATCCGCATCGCCCGCACCGCCCACCGCATAGCCGAGCAGCATGCGGCGCAGCCCGAACAGCCACGAGTTCCGCTCCGCCCCTGCGGGCAGGCCGAGACTCGCGCGCTGCTCCGCGTGCAGGCCCCAGCGGATGTTCGCGCCGCGCACCCAGCGGTGCAGCAGCGGCAGGTCATCCTCCGCAATACTGAAGCGCGCGCGCAGCGCCGGCACGTCAAGGAGATCGAGCACGTCGGACACCGCCACGCGCGACTGCGGCAGGCCCAGCAGCTTCTCGACCGCGTTCAACAGCGGATCGTGGTGGCGCAGCCCCTGGTCGGCGACCGTGAAGGGGATGAAGCGCGGGTCGTCGGCGTCGAGCAGCCCGAACACCGCCTGGATGTGCGGCGCGTAGGCGTCGATATCCGGCACCATCACGATCACATCGCGCGGGCGCAGGCTGGCGTCGGCATTGAAGGCCGCGAGCAGCTGGTCGTGCAGGATCTCGACCTCGCGCTGCGGACCGTGCGCGACGTGGAAGCGGATCGACGCATCCGTCGCGGGATCCACCGCCGGCCAGCGCGCGCGCGTCTCGGCGAGCGGGCGCAGGTCGCGGATGTCGTCCTGCAGTTGGTGCAGCAGGCAGCCCTCGCCATGGGACTCGAAGAGGTCGATGCGCGTGCCGACCTCGGCGAAACGGCGCGCGCAGCGGTCGCGCGCCTCGCCCGCATCGTGCTCGTCGAGCAGGCCGATGAAGTCGCGTCCCTGCTTGCCCCACGCCGCGAGCAGCGGATGGGCGTGCAGGTGCAGCTCCTCGTCCGCCAGCACCGCCGGCATGCCGGCTCGGCGCGCATGGCGCGAGCCGGTCGCGCGCAGCAGATCCTTGTCCGCGACGATGTCGGCCCAGTAGTGCTCGCACGGGTTATGCACGCACAGCAGCACCTGGCTCCACCGCGCGATCGCCGCCAGCACTTCCAGCGTCTGCGCCGGCAGCGACGAGATGCCGAACACCATCACGCGGCGCGGCAGCGCGGGCGGGCGCGGCGCGTCCCCCAGCGCGGCAACCGCCGCGAGGAAGCGCGTATGCACCGCCGCGCGGCCGCTGCCCGCGAGCGCCGGGCCGACGTCCGCCAGCAGCGCGCGCCACAGCGCCGGCTGCCAGGCTTGTGCGGCCGGCAAGGCTTCGCGCCCGCCGCGCGCCGTGAGCAGCACGTCCTCGCCCGCCGCCCAGGCCGCGAGCCAGTCGGCGCGGTACATCTGGTACTGGTCGAAGAGATCGGCGAGGCGCTCGGCGAGCTGGTGGCGCTTCCTCAGATCCTCGTCGTCCGAGAGGAAGCGCGCGAGCGGCGCGAACGCCTCGCGCGCGAGCAAGGACGGCAAGAGGCGCATCAACCGCCAGACCAGCAAGGGTTTGTCGAAGGGCGACACCTCCGGCACCGCCTCGCCGCCCAGCACCGCGCGGTAGGCCTGCCACACGAAGCGCGAGGGCAGGAAGGCGTCCAGCGCCGCGGCGATGCCGCAGCCGCCCGCCGCCTCGTCCGCCGCCAGCGCCATCTTCAGCCACTGCGCAATGCCGTTGCTCTGCACGAGGATCAGCTCGTTTTCCAGCGGCGCCAGCGGATGGCGCTTCATCCACGCGACCAGCACGTCGCGCAGCGCCTCCGGGTGGTTGCCGTGGATCACCATCAGCCCGCCCGCCAGATCGCTCGCCCCTACGACCTCATGCTCCATGCCTGTTCCAGTCTCCCCTCACCCTTGCCGCGCCGATCGCATGCGCCGCGACTGTAGCGCATGCGTACGACAGGACGCGTCGCATCCCTTTGCCGCGCCCGCGCGCAGCCGGCAACAGTAGCATGCGCCCCACGCCCGTCGACAAGCGCCTGAAACATTGCCCTGCGAGACTCCGTGCTGCATGCGTGACCACACGAGGCAGCACGATGATCTCCGCTACAAGACTTCTCTCCCGCCCCTTCCTCAGCCCCTTCCCGCTGACGCGGCCGACCGCCTGGTGGGGCGCCATTCTCGCGGCCACGGCGCTGGGGCTCGCCCTGCAGGCGGACGGCGGACTGCTCGACCGCGCCTTCGCCGCAACCGTCTCCGCGTTGCAGCCGGCCCGCACCGAAGGCGCGCCCGCCACGCTGTCCGGCTACCACGTGAACGTCGAAGCCCGCCCCGTCGCCGGCGTCGGACGCAACCTCTCGGGTCTCGCGTGGGACGCCCGCCGCGGCCACCTGTGGGCCGTCGTCAATGAACCGCCGCAACTGCTCGCGCTGGACACCGACGGCGACGTGCTCGCGCGCCATCCCCTCGACGGCTTCCACGACGTCGAAGGCATCGCGGTGCTGGGCGACGGCCGGCTGCTGCTCGCCGAGGAGCGCCGCCAGACCCTCGTCGTCGCGCCCATCCCGGCCGCGCCGGACGCCGTCCTGTCGCGCGCCGGCCTGCCCGCGCTCACGCTCGCGCTCGGTGCGGGCGACAACGCCGGCTTCGAGGGCATCGCCTACGACGAAACCGGCGACCGCCTGTTCGTCGTCAAGGAACACTCGCCGCGCAAGCTCTACGAGATCCGCGGCCTGCGCACGAGCCTTGCCGGCCGCCTCGACGTCGAGGTCATCGACCGCGAAGACTGGATCCGCGACAAGCTCGTCGCGCGCGATTTCTCGTCGGTCGAGTTCGACCCGCGCACCGGCCACCTGATCCTGCTCAGCGACGCCTCGAAGCTCGCGCTCGAACTCGACGCCAACGGCCGCTACGTCGGCTACCAGGGCTTCGCCGCCGGATTCGCCGACCTCGCCGCCAGCATCCCGCAGGCCGAAGGGCTCACGCTCGACGAGCGCGGCAACCTGTACGTCGTCAGCGAACCCGACCTCTTCTACGCCTTCCGCCCCGAGTAAACGGGGCCCTTTCCCCATCCGCGCCGGGTAGTTTGCGCCAGATCAAACTTACCCGAATTGCAAATTAGCATTGCCTTACGCAGCCTATACTCGAATAGATTATTGACTCGATCATCAGACACATCCGTTCGCCCTGAGCCTGTCGAAGGGCAGTGACGTGGTCAATAGCGGGCTTCCGGCATTCCAAGACGCAAGGGGAACGAAAATGACAAAATTTGTTGATGTGAACAGCACCGCGGCTGTTCTCGATCCCGGCTTCACGTTTTCCGCCTACGCCGGGGAGCTGCAGTCGGCGATGACGTCGATCGACCAGGCGGCCGCCACGATGCAGTTCGCCGATCCGATCTCGATAACCCCGCCCGGCATCGGAACGATGCAGGTCCAGTGGGCTGACGGCACGCACCTGCAGGTCGGCATCAGCGCGATCGGCACCAGTTCGTTCACGATGGACGGCATGCATCTCGGCGCGGGGGACGGCTCCTTCTTCTCGCTCCAGGGCGGAGGCCGCGTCGCCGTCAATGCCTCGGGCGACCTCACCAGTTCCAGCCTGCGCGTGACGCGCATGATGTTCGGCAACGACCAGGTCGGCCAGATCCTGAACGGCTCCGGACGCATGAATCTCGACACCGGCGCCGTGTCGGGCAAGCTCAGCTCGATGACCTTCAGCTGGTTCGCCGACAATCCCGGCACACCGGCGCTCGAATGGCAGTACGTCACGCTCAGGGGCAGCGTCAGGCTCACGGGTGACGCCTTCTCGTCCGACCTCGGCACGCTGACCGGCCGGGTCACCGGCTTCGAATGGGGCACGATGACCGCCGACGCCGACGGCAATCCGCTCGCCTTCACCCCGACCCAGGCGATCAGCGGCCTGAAGATGGCCGCCGCCGGGGCACTCAACGGCCTCGAATCCGGCGGCTTCGATTCGCTGATGGCCGGCCTGTACGCCGGCAGCGACGTGATCGACGGCACCGCGGGTGACGACTTCCTCGAAGCCTCGACCGGCAACGACAAGGTCTTCGGCGAAGGGGGCAACGACCACATCGACGGCGGCGCGGGCAACGACCAGCTCTTCGGCGGCGACGGCGACGACCACATCATCGGCGGCGCCGGCAACGACAAGATCGTCGACGAGTCCGGCAACAACACCGTGATCGACACCGAAGGCAACGCGCACGTCACCACCGGCGCCGGCCACGACGACATCACCACCGGCGCGGGCAATGACAAGATCGTCGCCGGCGACGGCGACAACGACGTCGAATCCGGCGCCGGCAACGACAACATCGCGACCGGCGGCGGCGCGGACTTCATTTTCGCCGGCAGCGGCAACGACAAGGTTGTCGCGGGCGACGGCGCCAACTGGGTCGAAGGCGGCGCAGGCAACGACGTGCTGCGCACCGGCGCCGGTGCCGACGTGATCTACGGCGGCGAAGGCGCCGACAAGATCAACGGCGGCGGCGGCATCGACGTCTTCGTGTTCGACAACCTCGCCGTCGGCGGCAAGGACCTCATCAACGACTTCAATGCGGCCGAGGACTTCTTCGCCCTCGACACCACCGTGTTCACGTCGCTCGCGGGCGGCATCACCGATGCCAATTTCATCGCGGGCAAGACCGCGGTCGCCGCCGACGACTACCTGATATTCGATGCCCAAGGCGGCAAGCTGTATTACGACGCGGACGGCAGCAACCCCGGGGCGGCGGTGCAGATAGCAGTCGTCAAAGGCTCGCTCACCAACCTGGACGCCGGCAACTTCATCGACGAGGCGACCTTGTTCGTCTGATCCGGCCTCATCCCGGCCATTGCGGAAGGGCTGCCTGCGGGCAGCCCTTCCCGTTTACCCGCAGGCCTGAGCACCGTTCGCTGGCGGGACGAAAAATTGCAGTATCCGGATCGTTTATCGCCATTTCATTTGTATAAAATTATTGCCGCTCAGCATTCCCCGACAGGACAGGAAACCATGGCAACTTTCAGCAGCGTCAGCGACACCTCGGCAACGATCACTGCCGGCTTCAACTATGCGAGCTACACCGCCGAACTGCTCGACGCCGCCTGGTCGGTCAGTTATGCGATCGACACCGTCTACTACTACTCCCCCGACGACTGGTCGTTTCCGGCCACCAATGCGTGGGGAACGTGGTGGGACGGCACCGAGCTGTACGCCACCCTGTCCTCGTGGAACGCCACGTCGGCCACCGTCACCGACTTCGATCTGTACGCCCCGGACGGGGCGTGGCTGAGCGGCTCGGGCAGCGCCAAGGTCCAGTACGACACCTTCGGCGAGATCACCGACCTCACCGGCGTCTCGCTCACGTCGCTGTCGATGGGTAACGATGCGGTCTCCACCATCCTCACCGGGTCGCTGAAATTCAATACCGACAGCGGTGCGGTGTCCGGCAAGCTGAGCGCCCTCACGATGGGCTGGCAGGACGACGATCCGAACACGGTCGGGGTCGAGTGGAGCTACGTCACGCTCAAGGGCAGCGTCAGCATCGGCGGCGACGTCCTTGGCGGCACGCCGTCGCTGACGGGCAAGATCACCGGCGTCGAGTGGGGAACGGTGGTCGCGAACGGTGCGCTCACCTGGATACCTGCAGGCAGCGCCAGCGGCCTGAAACTCGACGCTTCCAGCACGAGCGCCGCGCTCGCGGGCAGCGGCTTCGAAGGCCTGTCCGCCGGGCTGTACTCCGGCAACGACACCATCACCGGCACCGCGGGCAACGACTATCTGGATGCCTTCACCGGCAACGACAAGGTCAACGGCGGCGACGGCCACGACGTAATCTACGGTGGCGGCGGCAACGACCAGCTCACGGGCGGAGCCGGCGACGACTACATCGACGGCGGCGCCGGCAACGACAAGATCAGCGACAACGCCGGCAACAACATTGTCGTCGACGAGGAAGGTAATGCCCAGATCACCCTGGGCGCCGGCAGTGACGAGGTGTACACCGGTTCAGGCAACGACAAGATCGTCGCCGGCGACGGCCTGAACTGGATCGAATCCGGCGCCGGCAACGACAGCATCACGTCAGGCGTGAACTCGGACTTCATCTTCGCGGGCAGCGGCAACGACAAGGTCGTCGCGGGCGAGGGCGACAACTGGGTGGAAGGCGGCGCGGGCAACGACGTGCTAGGCACCGGCGCGGGCGCCGATGTGATCTACGGCGGCGAGGGTGCCGACAAGATCAACGGCGGCGCAGGCAGCGACGTCTTCGTGTTCGACAACCCCGCCGTCGGCGGCAAGGACCTCATCAACGACTTCAATGCCGCCGAGGACTTCTTCGCCTTCGACACCAGCGTGTTCACGTCGCTCGCCGGCGGCATCACCGCGGAGAACGTGGTCGTCGGCGCGCAGGCAAGCGCAACGGAAACAGACGATTACCTCATCTTCGACACCCAGGGCGGCAAGCTGTATTACGATGCGGACGGCAGCAATGGCGGGGCCGCGGTGCAGATCGCGGTCGTGAAAGGCTCGCTCACCGGCCTGGACGCCGACAACTTCATCGACGACGCCGTGCTGTTCGTCTGATCCGGTAAGTTCCCGGCAATCGCGTAAGGCTGCCCCCCGGGCAGCCTTTTTCATGCCAATATGCTTAATTCGCCGCACCGGCTTCAAGCCGCCAGTCCCGTGATGTCAGAAACCCGGCAGTTCATCTCCACCTTCCGCTCGATCTTCGTAAACGCGGGCGTATTCAGCCTCGCGATCAACATCGCGCTGCTCGCCCCTTCGCTTTACATGCTGCAGGTGTTCGACCGCGTGCTCGCCAGCCGCAGCGACGAAACCCTGCTGATGCTCAGCATCGCGACCGCCGGCGCACTGCTGCTGGCGCTTGCCCTCGACTACCTGCGCGGCCTGCTGCTGCAGCGCGCCGGCGCGCTGCTCGACCGAACCCTCGGCCGCCGCGTGCTCGTCGCGCTGATCCGCAACGCCTCGAACATCCAGCGCCGCGAAAACCTCCACGGCCTGCGCGACGTCGCGACGCTACGCGGCTTCCTCACCGGCAGCGGCATCATCTCGCTGTTCGACGCGCCGTGGGGCGTGATCTTCGTCGTCCTGATCTTCCTGTTCCACCCGCTGATGGGCATCGTCGCCGTCGGCGGCATGCTCGCGCTGCTCGTGCTCGCGCTGATCAACGAGCGCATGAACCGCAAGAAGGTCGAAGCGGTGCAGGACCGCGCGCGCCGCGCCGGCCAGTACATCGACAAGGGCATGGCCAACGCCGACGTGCTCAACTCGATGGGCATGACCGTGCCCTTCGTCGAACGCTGGCACGCGCTCAACGACGAAGTGATCGCCAGCTCGCTCGCCACCAGTGGCGCCATGAGCGGCGTCACCAGCCTGTCGCGCTTCGTGCGCCAGCTCATCCAGGTCGCCGTGATGGGCACCGGCGCATGGCTCGTGATCGACCAGCACGTCACGCCGGGCATCATGATCGCCGCGACCATCCTGCTCGGCCGCGCGCTCGCCCCGGTCGAGAGCGTCATCGGCAACTGGAACAACTTCGTGCTCGCGCGCGCCGCGTGGGCGCGCATGAAGCCCTTCCTCGAAGAGGACGACGCCGCGGCGCCGACCAGCCTGCCCGAACCGCGCGGCGAGCTGTCGGTCGAGGCCGTCACCCTGGCCGGGCGCACGGCGATGCAGACCATCCTGCGCCAGGTGAGCTTCCAGCTCCCCGCCGGCCAGTCGCTCGCGATCGTCGGCCCCAGCGCCTCGGGCAAGTCCAGCCTCGCGCGCCTGCTCGCCGGCGTGTGGGCGCCGACCCACGGCACCGTGCGCGTCGACGGCGCCGACGTGCGCCAGCTCATCGCCAGCGGCCACGGCCGCCATATCGGCTACCTGCCGCAGGACGTCGAGCTCTTCCCCGGCACCATCGCCGAGAACATCGCGCGCCTCGGCGCGGTCGACGCCGAGCGCGTCATCGCCGCGGCCCAGCGCGCGCAGGTGCACGAGCTGATCCTGCGCCTGCCCGAGGGCTACGACACGCGCATCGGCCAGCTCGACTACATCCTGTCCGGCGGCCAGATGCAGCGCATCGGGCTCGCACGCGCGCTGTACGACGATCCCGCGCTCGTGATCCTCGACGAACCCAACGCCAACCTCGACGCCGAAGGCGAGGCCAGCCTCGTGCGCTGCATCCGCCAGATCACGCACGACGGCGTGACGGTCGTGATGGTCACGCACAAGCCCAGCCTGCTCGACTGCATCGACCGCGTGCTGGTGCTGCGCGAAGGCCGCGTCGAAGGCTACGGGCCGCGCGAGGAACTGCTCGCGCGCATCGCGCCGCAGCGCGTGGCCCCTGTCGCACCCGTGGCCCCGGTGGGCCCCAGCCGCGTGCAGGAGGCATGATGATCGACCAGACGAAACGCCTCATCCGCGTCGGCCAGCTGATCATCGCGATCGCGTTCGTGGGCCTGGGCATCTGGCTCGCACTCGCGCCGCTGCAGGGCGCCGTCATCATGACGGCGCAGGCCAAGGTCGACGCCAACCGCAAGGCCGTGCAGCACAACGAAGGCGGCATCGTGAACGAGATTTTCGTGCGCGACGGCGACATCGTCACCGAAGGTCAGCCGCTGATCGTGCTGCGCGACGCGCAGGCCGAGGCGCTGTACTCGGTCACGCACACCGCGCTCGACGCCGAACTCGCCCGCCATGCCCGCCTCGAAGCGGAAATGACCGGCAGCACGCCGAAATTCCCGCAGGCGCTGCTGCAGCGCAAGGACGAGCCCGTCGCCGCCGAGATGATGCGCCGCGAGCAGGCCCTCTTCGAAGAGCGCCGGCGCGCGCTCGGCGCGCAGATCGCGCTGCTGGAGAACCAGGCGAAGAGCGTCGGCGACGAGGTCGAGGCGCTCAAGGCGCAGATGGCCGCCGAGCGCATGGGTGCCGCCGCGGCCGAGGAGGAGATGGCCAGCCTCGCGTCGCTGAAGGACCAGAAGTTCGTCGCCAACACCCGCCTGCTGACGCAGAAGCGCGTGATCTCCGACTACCGCTCGCGCGAGGAAGAGCGCCGCTCCGAGATCGCCCATGCGCAGAGCCAGCGCGAGGAACTGCGCCTGCGCGCGGTGACGCTGCGCAGCGATCTCGTGCGCCAGGCCGCCGAGGAGGCGAAGGCCAGCACCACGCGCATCATGGAACTGCAGGACCGCCTGCGCCCCGCCTCCGACCTCCTGCAGCGCCTGACCATTCGCGCCCCGGTCGCCGGCCGCGTGCTGAACCTCGCCGTGCATACTGCAAACGGCACGATCGCGCCGCGCGCGACGCTGATGGAGATCGTGCCCGACACCGGCCCGCTCGTCCTCGAAGGCCGCGTGCATGTCGACTCGATCAAGGAACTGCACGTCGGCCAGGCCGCCGACATCCGCCTCACCGCGCTGCCGCAGCGCACGACCCCGCTGCTCGCCGGCAAGGTCAGCTACATCTCGCCCGACGCGCTCACGGTCGAGGACGGGGCAACCTTCTACCTCGTCCAGCTCGTCCCCGACAGCGCAGAGGCCCGCTCGCCGCTCGCTGACTTGCAACCGGGCATGGCCGCGGAGGTGTTCATCCGCACCAAGCCGCGCACCGCGCTCGAGTACCTGCTCGAACCGGTCACCGACACGATGATGCGCGCCTTCCGCGAGCGTTA
Source organism: Azoarcus sp. CIB (assembly GCF_001190925.1). Taxonomy (NCBI): domain Bacteria; kingdom Pseudomonadati; phylum Pseudomonadota; class Betaproteobacteria; order Rhodocyclales; family Zoogloeaceae; genus Azoarcus; species Azoarcus sp. CIB. Next base: position 182,681 of record NZ_CP011072.1, on the reverse strand, counting down.
GTGTAGTGGTTCGTTCTCGGAGGGACTTAACTTGCGTGCAGCAGCTTAGGTCCCGGCCGGCTCCTTACATCATGTGTCGCGGTGCCATTTAGCAGGTACCTTCCCCTTCAAGGGGAAGGACAGGATGGGGATGGGTTTCGGTAGCTTTCGCGCGGACGTCGCCAAAGCCGCTCCCGCCCCGCGGGGAACGAAGCCCTCCCGATCGCCTCAAACGCCGCATGGATACGCTCACCCACGCCCTCTCCGGCGCGATCGTCGGCCGCCTGCTCGCCGCACGGCGTCCCGCCGCCAGCCCCACCGCGGCCGCAACCCCCTCCGCATCGGCGACGTCCCTGCCAGTCTGGCAGACCGTCGCCGCCGGCGCGGCGGCCGCGGCCTTTCCCGACCTCGACTTCGTCCTCGGCTACGTCTCCGAACTCGCCTACCTGCGCGGCCACCGCGGCGTCACCCACTCGCTCGTCCTGCTGCCGCTGTGGGGCCTGCTGCTCGCCTGGCTGTTCGGCCGCCTCGCGCGGCGCAGTCGCCCGGAAACGGACTGGCGCGGCTTCTACGCCGTCGCCTGCGCCGGCATCCTGATCCATATCGGCGGCGACCTCATCACCCAGTTCGGCACGATGATCCTCGCCCCCTTCTCCGACCGGCGCTTCGGCTGGGGCACCACCTTCATCATCGACCTCGTGATCACCGGCCTGCTCGTCGCCGGCCTCGTCGCAAGCGCCCTGTGGCGCACGAGCCGCATCCCCGCGGCCACCGCGCTCGCTCTCGTCATCGCATGGATAGGCGTCGGCGCGCTCGGCCGCGGCGAGGCGATCGCCGCCGCGCGCACCTGGGCGGCCGCGAACAAGGTGCCCGTCGTCGAAGTCGATGCGGCGCCCCGCCCCGCCTCGCCCTTCAACTGGACCGCGATCGTGTTCGACGGCGAGCAATACCACTACGCCCACCTCAACACGCGCCGCAGCGAACTCCTCGCCGCCGGTCCCGACGACAACTTCATCCGCCGCTTCTCCGCCCCCTATCGCCCCGTCGCGCTCGCGCAATGGGAGTCGCGCCCGCGCTTCGGCAACGGCGACCTGCAAGGCTTCGCGCGCGAAGTGTGGAGCAAGGAGGACTTCGCCTTCTACCGCTGGTTCGCGATGTTCCCGGTGCTGGACCACGCGCAGCAGGATGCCTCCGGCAGCCTGTGCGCCGCCTTCCGCGACCTGCGCTTCGAAATCCCCGGCCGCGTCGACCTGCCCTTCATCTACGGCCTGTGCGGCACGCCCGGGGCGGACGGCTGGCGCCTGTACAAGGTCGCTGCCGAGGGGCGGCGCTGGGTGGTGGGTAATCGTTAAGAAGGCAATCAATTACCTCCGTTCGTCCTGAGCCTGTCGAAGGGGCAATCGCGGGCTTCGACAGGCTCAGGACGAACGGCATTCGCAGCCGGGTTAATGGTGCGGCGCTTCCGGCTGCTTGCGCCTCTCCGGCCGCGCCTGCACCGCAAGCATCTCGCGGAAGAGCGGCGACGCCTGCGCGAGCTCCCACGCCGTGCCCATTGCCTCGATGCGCCCGTCCTGCATCAGGATCACCTGGTCGAAGCGGTCGAGCAGGTGCAGGCGGTGCACCGAAGACACGACGACCGCATCGGCGAAATGCTCGAACAGGCCCTGATACACGCGCGCCTCGGTTTCCGGGTCGAGCGCGCTGCTCGGTTCGTCGAGCAGCACCAGCGAGCTGCCCTCGGCCGCGAGCACGCCGCGGGCGAGCGCGAGGCGCTGGCGCTGACCGCCAGACCAGTTCGCGCCGCCTTCAACGACGCGCGCAGCCAAGCCGCCGTGCAGGCCCTCGACGAAGGCGTCCGCGCAGGTGGCGCGCAGCGCGGCGATGATGGCCTCGGGGTGGGCGGTGCCGCCCAGCAGCAGGTTCTCGGCGACGGTGCCGTCGAACATCTCGGCCTGCTGCGGGATCAGCGTCGCGATGCCGCGCAGGATGGACGCGGTCTCGGGCGCGGGGATCGCGTCGAAGCTCACGACCGCTTCGGCGGGGGTGTCGAGCCCGGCCAGCAGGCGCAGCAGCGTGCTCTTGCCCGCGCCGCTGGGGCCGATCAGCGCGTAGCGGCGGCCGCGTTCGAGTTCCAGATGCGGGATGGCTATCGTCGCACCGGCGCGGTCGGCGCCGACATGGGCGAAGCGCAGGTCCGCGACGGTCATGCGGTGCCAGGGTTCGCCGTCGGCGGTGCAACGCGCGGGCTCGGCGGACTCGCGCGCCACGAACACCGGCTGCGCCGAGGCGAAGTCGGCGCGCTGGCGCGACAGCGACTGGAAGTGCGAGGCGATCGCGGTGATCACGCCGCCGGCCTGCTGCGAGTATTCGTACACCATGAACACCTTGCCCAGCGCGATGCCGGTCGCGACCCCGGCGGCAGCCTCCGCACCGATCAAACCGGCCGCCTGCGCGGCATACACGGCGACGAGGATGCACCACAGCAGGCTCGCGAGCAGGTCGACCGCGGCCCACTTCGCCTCGTTGATGACGATGCTGCGCTTGAGCGGCCCCGCCATCGCCTCCAGCCGCGCCGCGATCAGGCGCGCGACACCTTCGGCACGGCGCAGCGCGAGCACCGACAGCACGTTGCCGAGCACGTCGACCATGGTCGCAGACCACGCGCGCTCGGCGCGGTTGGTATCGACGGCGATCTTCATCATCACGCGGTCGAAGCGCGTGATCATCAGCGCGATAAGGCCGTAACCGATCACGGCCACGCTGCCGACGAGCGTGGAGATCAGCCACAGCGCGACGATCGGGCCGATGAGCTGAACCGTGTTCTGCAGGTAGATGAACTGGCTCTGCGCGAAGTCGTACAGCGCGCTGGTGCTCTGCTGCACGCGGTGCGTGATCTCGCCGGAGTGGTGGCGCTCGTGCCACGCCAGCGGCGCGCGCATCAGGCGCCCGACGAGCAGCGCCGACAGGCGTTCGCGCACGCGCAGCGCGACGTTGCGTTCGAGGATGCGGCCGGGACCGTGCAGCAGCCAGGTCGCGACGATGGCCGTGAACACGAGGATCAGCCAGCGCCCGGCGTCGGACAGTGCCTCAACCCCCCCCTTCTGGATCGCGTTGATCGCGTTGCCGGCGAACCACGGCACGGCGAGCTTGAAAAGCTGGGAGGCGAGCAGCAGGGCGAAGGCGCCGAAGATCAGGTGGCGCACGCCCTCCGCGTGCTGCCACAGCGCGCGGTACATCGCCGGCAGGCTGGCCGGGCGCTCATGGTCGACCTGCTCATCGGCGACGACGGCTGCATGGGCCGCCTTCTCGTCTTCCTGCTCGTCGGTCGCGACGGTCTCGGGAACGCGCAATCCTCTCACCTCCGGATGTCAGGACTTTGAAGTGTAACAATTGGCACGCCCGCCGGTGAAATTCCCGTCACATGGCGCAAGGCAATCGTACGAACTCTCGCCCTGCGACCGGCTCGAAGAGAATCCCGTTGACATGTTTTTAGGATATGCTAACGGGCTTTCCGGCAACCAAGCGCAAGTGACGCTGCAGCCCCTGTTCGCCGCGGCGCGCGTCCCGGACCCCTCATGCAAAGCATTCCCGACCTCATCGCCGGCGGCGCCGGATGGCGTCAGACCGCGCGCCTGCTCACCCTGACGACGCCGCTCGGCCCCGACGTCCTGCTCGCCGAAACGGCCACCATCGACGAGGCGCTCGGCCCGCTCGCCGAACATGCCGGCTTCCGCATCGAGCTCACCGCCCTGAGCGCCGACGCCCACCTGCCGCTCGCCCCCCTGCTCGGCCAGCCCGCACGCGTCGATCTGCTCACCGCGGCCTCGCGCACCGCCCTCCGCCCCTTCCACGGCCACATCACCCACGCCGCCCGCCTCGGCGCCGACGGCGGCTTCGCGCGCTACCGGCTGACCATCGAGCCGTGGCTAAGCTTCCTCGGCCGGACGCGCGACAGCTACCTGTTCCAGGACATGAGCGTCGTCGAGATCGTCGATGAACTGCTCGGCGACTGGCAGGCACAGGGGCGGCTCGCCCCCGCATGGCGCTGGCAGCTCGCCGACCCCGCCGCCTACCCGCGGCGCGGCATGACCACCCAGTACCGCGAAAGCGACCTCGCCTTCCTCAGGCGCCTGCTCGCCGAGGAGGGGCTGTTCTGCTGGTTCGAGCACCAGGCCGACAGCGGCCCCACGCTCGGCGCCCACACCCTCGCTATCGGCGACCACAACGCCGCCTTCCGCGACAACCCGCAGCCGCGCATCCGCTTCACCCAGGCCGGCGCGACGCTCGCCGAAGACAGCCTCGACCGCTGGACCGCCTGCGCCCGCATCGACACCACCACCACCCGCGCCGCGAGCTGGGACTACCGCAGCCTGGCGACGCGCCCCCAGACCGCCGACAGCGCCATCACTCCTGCACCGGGCGCCGCCACCGTCGCCACCGACGACCCTGGCCCCTACGCCTGGCAGACCGCGGCGGACGGCGAACGCATGATCCGCCGCCAGCGCGAAGCCATCGACGCCCGCCTGCGGCAGATGCTCGGCGAAGGCAGCGTGCGCAGCGCCGCGCCCGCCACCACCTTCGAACTCGCCGACCACGCGCGGCATGCCGGCACGGACACCGATCAGCACCGCTTCCTGATCACCACCGTCACGCACCGCGCCCGCAACAACCTCGCGACGCTGCTGCCCACGACCGCAGGCGCAGCCGCGACGGAAATCGGCAACGCCGACTTCTACCGCAACCGCATCCACTGCGTCCCTGCCGCCGCGCCGTGGCGCCCGCTGCTGCGCGACGACCACGGCCGCGCCATCCACCCGCGTCCCACCGCCATCGGCCCCACCACCGCAATCGTCGTCGGCACCTGCGCCGGCGCCGGCGAGCCCGCCCCCACCCACACCGACCGCGACCAGCGCATCCGCGTGCAATTCCACTGGCAGCGCGGCGAACGCTCGGCCGGCCGCCTGCCCCACCCCAGCGGCAGCGACAACGCCCCCGCCAATGCCACGCGCGGCGTATGGCTGCGCGTACTCTCGCCAATGGCCGGCACCGACTGGGGCGGCCACTTCGTCCCGCGGCCCGGCCAGGAAGTGCTCGTCGCCTTCCAGCACGGCAACATCGACCGCCCCGTCGTCATCGGCAGCCTCTACAACGGCGAGGGCCACCCCGACGGCGCCGGCAACCGCCTCGCCGGCGGCACCCAGCACGCCACCGCCAACGCGCCCGCGTGGTTCGCCGGCCGCTCCGACCCCGCCCGCACCCACACCCACCGCGCCAGCCTCTCCGGCATCAAGACGCAGGAACTCGCCGCCAGCCGCAGCGGCCAGGGCGGCTACAACCAGCTCGTGTTCGACGACACCGCGAATGAATCGCGCATCGAACTGTCGACCACCGCCCACGACACCCGCCTGCAACTGGGCCACCTCAAGCAACAAACCGGCAACGCCCGCGAAGCGAGCCGCGGCCACGGCGCCGAACTCGCCACCCGCGCCGCCATCGCCACCCGCGCCGGCAGCGGCCTCCTCGTCAGCGCCGACGCCCGCCCCGACGCCGGCGGACACCACCTCGACAGCCGCGAAGCGATCGAACGCAGCGCGGAGGCCCACGACCTCGTCAGCAGCCTCGCCTCAATCGCGCACAAACACCACGCCGGCCTGGGCGCGGACGACACGCCCGACAAACTGCCCGCCAGCGCCTCGCTCGATCGCGCCCTAGAAGTCCTGCGCAACACCGCGGACCACCAGGACTCCGCCCACCATCCCACCGCCCCCGGCAGCTTCCTCGCAGCCGGCGGCGGCACAGGCACCGTCGCCGCCTGGTCCGCCCCCCGCATCCAGTACAGCGCCCCGGCCGGCATCGCCCAGCTCACCCCGAAAGACGTGATCCTCGCGGCCGGCACGAACCTCGTCAGCGCAAGCCGCGACACCCAGCTCGTCAGCCAGGGCAACCACAGCATGGCCGTCGCCCGCGGCCTCGCGCTGTTCACGGCCGGCAAGGCAGGCACGGGATCGCAGCCGATCACCGAAACCGGCATCCACCTGCATGCTGCCAGCGGCCAGGTCAGCGTGCAAAGCCAGAGCGGCAAACTCAACGCCGCCGCCGACAAGCGGGTGACCGTCGCCAGCACCACCGCCGCGCTGTCCGCCAGCGCCCGCAAGCACATCCTCGCCACCGCACAAGGGGCGTATCTCAGGATCGAGGGCGGGAACATCCAGCTGCATGCGCCCGGGAAGGTCGCGCTGAAGGCGAGCAGGAAGAATTTGACCGGGCCGAAGGCAGCGGCGGTCGAGCTACCGCGCCGGGCGAAATCCGATCTTCCACCATTGGAAGCGACAGCCTTCAGCCAACGCGTCAACGTTGCAGGACTGATCGGTAGCGACCCGCAAACCAGGTCGCTTTATTCCTGCCTCCCTTATGAAGCCTACGACGAGGAAGGCGCGCTGATCGCCACCGGCAAACTGGACGCGGACGGCACGACCGAGATCATCTACACGCAGCAGCCGAAAAAACTCAAAGTCGTGATTAGCCAAGGCGATTGGCAGTTCTTCCTGGATGTGAACCACCTTTGACTAAATCCATCCCATGAACGCACTGACCGATGCCCTCGTCGATGGCAACACGCAACAAGCCGACGGCGACCTTCTCGAGGAAGCCGCGTTAATCGCCGCAAACGCCACCGAGCACGAACCCGCAGGCCAGCCTCGACTCGAAATCGGCTTTCTGGCACTGGACGGCGACCCGATCGCGAAGATGGGGGTAGCCATCCGCTGGTCCGACGGCGAATTGATTGCCAGAACCGATGGCGGTGGCAACATTCCGCCTGTCGAAGCACCACCGGGGGAGACGCTGAGCATCTCCGTCCAGCGCCTCGACGGGACCTACAAGAAAATAGGCGAGTGCCGAATGCCATCGAGCGACGGCGTATTGACAACAGTCAGCCCGAACATTTTCTTCGACACAATCTCGGAAAAGCATGAAGGCGACCCCGGCAGCGCGGAAGATCATATCCCCAAACCAGCGGAAACCGACCTGGGAGACTTGATCCCAGCCCAAGAACCGCTCGCACCGAGTCCCGTTGGCACCGACGCAGCAACCGTGGAAGCTGAACCACCGCAGGATCCAGTCCGTGGGGCACAGTCACCCGGAAGTTCGGACACGACCTCAAACAAAGTCATCATCGCACAAGAGCCCTCGCCGAAAGTAAGTCATGGGCGTGAACGCAACCACGACCGGGAATTGTCAATTTCAAGCCCAAAACCCAGACAGGAAACCGATAGACCACCACAGCACATCGCCGGGAGGAAGGCACGAAAGCCAACCCTGGAGACACGGCGCGACCGGAATGGCAACCCTCTTGCGTTCATTTCCGAAAAGGTGCTGGATTGGTGGAACAGTTGGCGATTGCCTACATCCAATCTTTGGGGTGCAGGCGTGCCAAGCGACTCCCGGCCGCAATCGCAAAGCGCAGGCGGCACGACACCTACCGCCAATGTTGCGTTCAATGCAGAAATGACCAAGAAGGTCGAAGCTCTGCTGGAGTTCGCACGGGAACAGACCGAATATGACTATAAGGCGAGCGGAGAACGAACGGCAACCGTCTTGGCCTCGATGAATAACGGAACATTCAAGCACAACAACGGCGAAAAGCTAACGAACGATGCCACCGGACTTTGTTACACCTATGTGAAGATTGCGCTGGCTCGCTGCAAAATTGTGGATGGCATGCTCGCCGGCGAGTCGGCCAGTAGTGCCGGACCGGCCTTGTTGGGAAAGGGTTTCAAGGATGTGACCGATGAGGTACCCGACGCGAGATGGGCAGCAGCCGGTGACGTAATCGTCTACGAATGGACGGACTCAGCCTGGACGAAACGCAAGAAGAAAAATCCAAGCACGCCGAACTATGGGCATATCGATATTCGGGACTACGAATTCTACATTAGCGATTTCATTCCCGCGCCACCAAAACATCCGGGCCATCATCCTGCTTGGGTAAGCTATCAAAACATTCGAGTCTACAGAAAAATATTCGACCCACTCCCGACACAGCGCATCCGGGCCTTTCTGCACTGCATCCGTGATTTCGAATGCCAAGCAGAGCCCGATGACAAAAAGCGCTATCAAATGCTTAATGCGGCGCTTCCGAACGGGAGCAGGCGCTTCGCCAACTACACTACCCATCCATGGGAAGGGATATCAAAGCCGGCCAAAGGCTCCACTGCCGCTGGCGCCTATCAAACTATTCATGGCACTTGGAAAGAAGTATTCGACAATGGATTGATCCAATCACAGGGAGATCAATTCAGTCCAGAAATTCAAGATCGAATTGCTGTAATGAAGCTTGAGGATCGCGGAGTCCTACATCTCGTGCGTACCGGGAGGATCGAAGAAGCGGTTTCCGGATTGACCTCGGAGTGGACTAGTCTTCCAGGAGGCAAGGAAAACGCGCACCGTCTTACCGCAGAAAAAACCCAAATGAATATTAACTACTTTTCCCGCCAATTCGATAAATATCTGAGCATGGAAAAAGAAAAGGCATGAGACTCGCAGCGAAATTTCTACTTTATTTTTCCATATCGCTCATCGCACCAAGCATTTCTCTCGGCAACGACACCACCATCGAACAGAATGAGGTCAAGAAGTTTGTTGAGAAAGTCTATTCATATGATCCAGACACGTTCAGCCTCGGAAGATTTTCCGAGAAAGACGGGAGTCCTTTCCTATTAAATCGTACTTCAGAATCCAGGGGGAAGTTCGATCCAACTCGACACTGTGCTTTTCTCCGTAACTTCTTCGAAGAAGGGGCGATAAGTAAAAACAATAATCGATCTGGCACGACCGAGTGCAGCGCGGACTACAGATATCCGAACTTGGATGCAGAAAATCTTTCATCAGCGACCCGCTATATTTCGATTCCCAAACCGATAATAAATAGCCCGGAGGTGAACGGCTCTTTGGCCAAGGTATCGGTATTGACTGAGGGCGAAGAAATTTCACTTGGCCGTAGTCTCTACTTTCTGAGAAAATCCGAAGTCGGCTGGCGAATAACCAATGTCATGATTCACACAAAGTGGCCTGACGTGGACGATGGGACGCGTAATTGCTATTACAGCTTCGCAAGGAAGCCATCGGCCGAGGACAGCAAGGAAATCCCGCCGCACTGCAGACGCTGACATCTGACGCCTTGCAGGATGCAGCATAACGTTGTGAAAACAATTGATCCGCGCCGCTCATGAATGATCGCCGGAGCAGCTGTTAACCTTACCCTGTGGATGCCTCTGGTCGTCCCGGGACGGCCCGCAAAGGCCCGCAAAGGCCCTGCGGAATCATCCGCGCCCCCCAGCGTCAAACCCCCACCAGAACGAAAGGAGTCGCCATGAACTCCCCCATTTCCCCCGACAGGAACGCCGTGTCGACGGCGTTCGAACGCAGCCTGCTCGTACGGCTTCCCTTCGTGCTGGCGGGCGGCATGCTGGTCGCCGCGCTGGCACCGGCACTCGCGCGCCTGATGGCGTGGGCCGGCATCGGCCCGGATCCCACGGCGAGCATCACCACTGCCGACATCATCGGCATCAGCATACTGGGCCTGACCTTCAGCAGCGTCGCGGTGCTCGCGATCGGGGCGGTGATCGTGTTGATCATGAAGGGACCGGCGTACTTTGCCGACTCCTATCCGCTGCAGGACGCCGATCGCCCCGATCCACCGTCGCATGCGCGGGCGACCACGCGAGGCCGCTGAACCCTCAGCCGTGCTGGCCGCGCCGCGTCAGCAGCAGGCCGGCCTCGAGGTGGTGGGTGTAGGGGAACTGGTCAAACACCGCCGCAGCGGAAATTTCGTGCGTGTCGGCGAGCGCGGCGACGTTGTCGCGCAGGGTGTTCGGGTTGCAGGAGATGTAGAGGATGCGGTCGAAGCCGCGCGCGAGCTTGACGGTCGCGTCGTCGAGGCCGCTGCGCGGCGGGTCGACGAACAGCGTCGAGAAGCGGTAGCCGGCGAGCTCGACGTCCTTCATGCGGCGGTATTCGCGCCCGCCGGCGAAGGCGTCGCTGATCTCGTCGCTCGACATGCGCACCATGGTGATGTTGTCGACGCCGTTCGCCTCGATGTTGTAGTGCGCGGCGCGCACCGAGGACTTGCTGACCTCGGTCGCGAGCACGCGCTCGAACAGCGGCGCCAGCGCCATCGTGAAGTTGCCGTTGCCGCAGTAGAGCTCCAGCAGGTCGCCGCCCACGCCCGCAACCTGGCGCCGCGCCCAGCCCAGCATCTGGCGATTCACGCCGCCGTTGGGCTGCGTGAAGCTGCCTTCGATCTGCTGGTAGCGCAGGCGCCGGCCATCCACGTCGAACTCTTCCAGCAGCCAGTCGCGGTCGAGCACGATCTTCTGCTTGCGGCTGCGGCCGATGACCTGCACGCCGAGCTGGTGCGCGAGCGCGCGCGCCGCCGCTTCCCAGTCCGTATCGAGCGCGCGGTGGTAGACCAGGCTCACCATCAGCTCGCCGCTCAGCGTCGCGAGGAAATCGACCTGGAAGATCTTCTTCCGTAGCGCATCATTTGCCCGCAGGGCGTCGCGCAGGCGTGGCATCAGCGCGCAGATCGGCGCCGCGGCGACGGGGAAGTCGTCGAGCAGCACCGGCGTCTTGGGGTCGTCGGCGGCGAACATCGCGTAGTCGACGAGACCGTCGCCGTGATGCCACATGCGGAACTCGGCGCGCAGGCGGTAGTGCAGCGGCTCGGAGGCGAACACCTCCGGCGCGGGCACGCCCAGCGGCGCGAAATCACCCGCAAAACGGGCGGCCTTGTCGGCGAGCTGGCTGGAATATTCGGCGGGATCGAAGCGGGGCAGTGACATCTTGGGTCGGCGGCGGTGGCGCCCGCGTCGCGCGTGGATCGGAAGCGGCGAACGGGGGCAATCTGCGGAGACGCGACTATACGCCGCCCGCGCCTGCGATGCAGCCGCCGCGGCAGCAGACAGTCTTGACGGTCATCAAAGCCCGCCAATGATGACCGAGTAAACTTGTCGGATATTTCCAGAACCCGCATCCCAAGCGGTCACGAGGCTCCCCGACATGGCCAAGAAGTTTCCCCTGCATCCCAAGCACCCCGAACGCATCTGCTGGGGTTGCGACAAGTACTGCCCGGCCGATTCCCTCGCCTGCGGCAACGGTTCCGGCCGCACGCTGCACCCGGCCGAGATGCTCGGCGACGACTGGTACGAATACGGCGACTGGGGGCTGGACGTGGCGGAAGAGCCGCACAAGCCTGCGGAACCGGCGAGCCGCTGACCCCACCGGGGCCAGGACACCCCGCACGCGCGCCTCGACCGTCCTGCGGTACTACACTGCAGCATGGGGGTCGCCCCCGATTCGCGGGAGACGCGCATGCATCACTACCGCCAAAAGGTATCGCGACGCTGCGGCCGAGCCTGCGGAAACGCCCGCGGGTGGCCGTCGCCGCAGCGCTCCGTTACATATTCACACGCAAGCATCCGCCCAAGGACCAGGAGGCCTGATTAATATGGCATCCATGTTCCGCCTCGTCACCCCGTCCGCACACCTGCAGCTGCTGGTCGCGATGCTGCGCAATCCGGGCTCGACCGGCACGCTGTTACCGTCATCGCGCACACTCGCGAACGCGCTGGCGACTGCCGCGGAAGGCGCGGACCTCGTCGTCGAACTCGGGGCGGGCACCGGTCCGGTCACCGACGCGCTGCTGGCGAAGCTGCCCGACGTGCCGCTGATCGCGGTCGAACTGCAGGCCGCCCTCGCGCAGCGCCTGCGCCATCGTTACCCGTCGGTCGACGTGCGCCAGGCGACGGCACGGCATGTGGTCGATTCGCTGTTCGACCACCCGGGGCGGATCGTCCTCGTCTCCAGCCTGCCGTTCCGCTCGCTTCCGGCACATGTCGCATCCGAGACCGCGCACAGCCTGTGTCGCTTTCTCGCGCACAACCCGGAACGCAAACTCGTTCAATTCACTTACCGCACGCGTGCGCCCTTCGCGGCGCCGCGCCTCCTGCGCTGGAAGCGCACCGCGGTGATCTGGCGCAACACGCCGCCGGCGGGGATCTGGGAACTGCGGCTCGCGCCCTGACCGACGCGCCCTACCCGCATCGCAGGATCATGGTCTCATCCCGCAGCGCTCAGCATCGCCCCCTTTCCAGCTGCCGCTGCCGCACGCCCCTCCTCGAAGCGCCGGATCTCCGCCAGCGCCTCGTCCAGATTCATCTCGCCAGCCTCGATCAGCTTGTTCGCCAGAAATTCCGTCAGCGGCTTGAGCTCCGCCAGCACCGCCTTGGTCTCGCCATACAGGCGTTCGCTCTGCGCTTCCATGATGCCGCGCGTTTCCTCGTCGAGGGCGCGGCTGCCGCCCTGCCCGTCGTTCGTCAGCGCGCCGAAGTTGAGGCGCGTCTTGCGGTACATACCCATCTCGCCGACGGCGTGATGCAGGAGCTGGGTGACGCGGGTGATGTCGTTGTGGGCGCCGTTGGTCGTGCCGTCCTCGCCGAAGAAGAGCTCCTCGTTGGCCATGCCGCCGAGCAGCACGCGCACGTCGTGCTCGATGTCGCCCTTGGTCTTGAGCAGGTTGGTGCCCTGCTTGTGGAACACGAAGCCCAGCGCGTTGCTGCGCGGGATGGCCTTGAGCGAGATCTTGATCGTCTTCATGTCGGCGAGGATGCGGTCCCAATCATCGTTGGTGACCTCGCGCTCGCGCTGCAGGTCGACGAGGAAGTGGCCCCACTCATGCACGGCGATGATGCGGCGGTCGCGCTCGCGTTCGTCGGTGGTGTTGGAATTGACGTTGCCGACCAGCACGCGCTCGGCGGCCTGCATCAGGGTGTCCGCGCCGATCATCTCGCCCGCCTGCACCGCGGTAATGCCGGCCTGGTTGACGATCGTCTCGAGGTCGGCGGGGCTGCGCCCTTCGGTGACGCCGACGAGGTGGCTCAGATCGAGGCCGGGCAGCACCTTGTCGGCGCGCTGCGAGAGGTAGTGCTGGATGATCGCGAGCCGCTCCTCGCGGTTGGGCAGGCGGAAATCCACCTTCATCTGGAAGCGGCGCAGCATCGCCTCGTCCATCTGCATCGTCTGGCTGTTGAAGTTGCTCGCCACGATCCAGATGATCTCGGCCTCGTCCTTGCTGCGCACGCCGTCTAGCACGGCGAGCAGGGTGTTGGCGGTATCGTCGTCGAACTTGCGCCGTCCGCCGCGCTTCATGAAGAGATCCTGCGCCTCGTCGAGGAACACGATGCAGCGTTTGCGCCGCTTCGCCATCGACACGATGCGATTGAGGGTGTTCGCGCCGCCCGCGACGAAGCCGGTCTCCAGGTTCGCCGCCGAGTGGAACAGGATGGGCAGCTTGAGCTCCTTCGCGAGGTAGCTCGCGAGCTTGGTCTTGCCGGTGCCCGCAGGGCCGCTGAACATCACGTTGAACGGCTTGCGGATGCCGTATTCGGCGTACAGCGCGCGCCGCTCGTACTGGTCCTTGATCTGTGCGACCTCGGCCTTGATGTCGTCCATGCCGACCAGTTCGTCGATGGAGCCGCTCACCTGCCCGGGCTCGATGAACTTCAGCGACTTGAACTGACCGCGCAGCTGCATGAACAGGAAGGCGAGCAGGCCCAGCATCAGCGCGCCCGACAGCACGCCGCTGGCCGCGGAGCGCCAGCCGTCGTCGGCCGAACGCGGGCGCCCGTTGGCGAAGCGCTGGTCGAGACGCTCGAACACCTTGAGCGCTCCCTCGCCGAGTTCGGCGCGGGGAATGAAGGCGAGCCGGCCGGACCACGGCGCGGAGACCGCCCTGTCGGCGAAGATCTTCGTCTCCAGGTCGCTCGGATAGTAGGCGTGCTGTTGCCCCTGCGACTGCACGAGGATGATGCGCTCGGACAGGTTCCACATCAGCGGCTCGTAGATCACCGTGACGCGCTCGACGGGGTTCGCGTCGAGGAAGCCGAGCACCGAGCCGCTGCCGAGCACCACCGGCACGCTCTCGTCGAAGGTCCACACCCCCGCCCCGCCGGCGACCGCCATCGCCTTGACCTCCTCGGCCAGCACGGCGCGCTTCTGCGCCAGCATCAGGGAATAGATGCCGGTGAGGGGGATCAGCAGCGCGATCGCCACGACCAGGACTTTGACCAGCGCGGACTGGATCGCGAACCAGTCCTGCAGCCGGCCGGCGGACTTCCTCAGCCTGTGCCAGGGGCCGGCCGGCCCGGCAGTGCGGGAATTCGACTCATCTGACATGGCGGTCCTCCGCTACGGTCGCACCGCAGGCTTACGGCACGGAATCGCCGATCGGCGCGGCGGCACCCGGCATGGCCGCGTGTACAGCGCTGCTCGCCCCGACGCGCTCGCTGTCCGGCGTCGGGGAGATCCAGCATAGCGAGCCGTCGCGCCGGCCTGGCGTGAAGTATTGAACGCAGGCGTGACGATCACCGCCGCGACGCGCGTCAGCGCACGCCGGGCGGCGGCGGCGGGGGCATGCCCGCGGGCGGGGGCGGCGGCGTGCTGCGGTAGCGATCCGAGCGGCTGGGCGAGTAGCGGCCCGACACCGGTACGCGATGGCCGCTCGCGTACATGCACTGCACGTAGGCGTGGTCATAGCGCCGCTGCGCGTCGTAGCCCGACACCTCGGCCGCACCACTGCCGGCGGCGCTGCCGACCAGCAACCCGGTGCCGGCACCCACGCCCGCGCCGCGCCCGCCGCCGACGGCGGCACCGACCGCCGCGCCGACCGCGGTGCCGACGACCGCGCTGCGCACGCCGGCATCGGCCGCTGCCTGCCCGGCCGAGCGTCCGCCGATGTATTCGTACGCGTATTGGCGGCAGGCCGAGTCGTCGGCGCGGAACTCATTGAAGCTCGCACCGGTGCCGGGCAGCACGAGCACGTTCGGCCCGGACGGCATCGACACGCAGCCCGCGGTCACGAGCACTGCCGCGAGCGGCACAAGACAGATACGGATGTTCATGTTCGGATCCTCCCTCAGCGCGACGGCCGCGGCGCGACGCGTTCCCACCCGCCGGGGCATTCCTTGACGTAGGGGTAGTAGCCCTCGGGGCGGTCGCAGTAATACCAGTAATTGCCGGCGGACTTCCGGTCATCATCCGCGTCGTCATCTTCGCGCTCGATATACACGGGCGGCGAGGACGGCGCCCTCACGGCCGGCGGATAGGCGTAATACGGCGGGTAGGCATAGTAGGGGTAGGGCTCGTAATAGCGGTAGGGCGAATAGCCGTAATACGGGCCGGGCCAGCCCCAGAACAGCGGAATCCCGATGTGCACGCCCAGGCTCGAGTGGCTGCGGTGCCGGCCGATGCGGCCGCGATCGGCAGACGCGAGGTCCGGCAACGCGGTGCCCAGCACCAGGAGCGCGGCAAGCGCAAGTCTGAACCATTTCATGGTGACCTCCCTGTCGGCAGGATGACACGTCCATTCAACGTGCGAACTCATCCAAAAGACCACAACCCGGCCAAGGAATTCCCGCCCGAGTGTGACGTATTTTTTCATCCGACTGCGTTACCTATGCGCCGCACCGTGGTGCTGAGTTGCCGTGTCCACGTGTTACTGATGTGATACAACTCGCTTGCTGTCCATCAATCAAAATAGTATCGTTTCCCACGAAGAGGATCGCCCGGACCCGGAGCGAACCCGCCAATCACCGGAGACACACCGATGCAGCAGAAGTCCTCGTCCGCCCCCGTCGATATCGGCGGGATACTCGACTACGGCCCGTTCACGTCGATGCAACGGCTCGTCGTGATGCTCGCCGCCCTTGCGATCGTCATGGACGGTTTCGACGGGCAGCTCATCGGCTTCGCGATCCCGGCGCTGATCAAGGAATGGGGCATCACCAAGGCCGCCTTCGCGCCCGCCGTGGCCGCGGGCCTGGTCGGCATGGCCGTCGGCAGCGCCTGTGCCGGCATCGTCGCGGACCGCATCGGCCGGCGGCTGGTGCTGATCGCCAGCGTGTTCCTGTTCGGCGCCGCGACGATCGCGATCGGTTTCGCGCCCGACATCACGGCGATCGCCGTGCTGCGCTTCCTCGCCGGCCTCGGCATCGGCGGCGCGCTGCCGAGCGCCTCGACGATGACCGCCGAATTCACCCCGGCCCGCCGCCGCACCCTTGCCGTCACCGCGACCATCGTGTGCTATCCCCTCGGCGGCATGCTCGCCGGCCTCTTCGCCGGCGCCGTCCTGCCCGTGCTCGGCTGGCGCGGCCTGTTCTGGATCGGTGGCGCGCTGCCCGTCATCTACAGCCTGGTGCTGCTCGCGCTGCTGCCCGAATCCGCCCGCTACCTCGCGCGCAAGACCGCCCGCTGGCCCGAGCTGCGCCGGCTGCTCGCACGCATGGAACGCCCCGCCGACCCCGGCACGGTATTCGTCGACGTGGCCGAAACCGGCAGCGACCAGCGCGCCGGCTTCGCCGCCCTGTTCCAGAGCGGCCGCGCGCGCGACACGCTGGCAATCTGGGTCGGCTTCTTCCTCGTCATGCTCGCCACCTACACCGCCTTCAGCTGGCTGCCGACGATGCTCGCCGCCGAAGGCCTGCCCACCGCCCTGGCAGGCTCCGGCCTCACCGCCTACAATCTTGGCGGCGTGATCGGCTCGCTCGGCTGCGCGCTGGCCATCACGCGCTACGGCTCGCGCTGGCCGCTGATCCTGTGCAGCATCGGCGCCGCAGCCAGCGCCTTCGTGCTGCAAGGCGTCGACTTCGCCACGAACACCACCTGGCTGATGATCGGACTCGGCGTGCACGGCATGTTCGTGATCGCCGTCCAGGCGACCATGTATGCGCTGTGCGCCTACGTCTACCCGACCATGATGCGCGCCACCGGCACCGCCTCGGCCCTGTCCTTCGGCCGCCTCGGCGCGATCCTGAGCTCCTTCGCGGGCGCCGCCGTCATCACCTCCGGCGGTGCGGACAGCTACCTGTCGCTGCTCGGCGGCGCCATGGTGCTCACCTTCCTCGCGCTGGCCGTCGTCAAGCGCCACATCCCGGGGCTGCACACGCAAGTCCGCGCCGAGCCGGCAGCGGAACCGGCCGCAGCCACGCCGTCCTTCGCGGTGAGCGCTTCGCGCCCGGGGGCCTGACGCCCCCCGGGGCCGCCCTCCCGCTGCCCCCGCGTTCATATTCGGTTAGGATATGCGCGGGGCACCCCTCCGCGCGGATCCTGCCGCACCGCGAGGCACCGCCCCGACTCGCGAGGCGGAGACGGACGTGATTGACATCAAGTGGGACAGCAAATTCGAAGTCGGACACCCGCGCATCGACGCCGAGCACCGCGCCTTCGTCGACCTGATCCGCGCGGTATCCGTCGAAGCAGACCGGAACTGCCCGAAGGAAAAGGCCATGCGCCTGCTCCTCGAGGTGCGCAAGTACGCGGAATTCCACTTCGTCAGCGAAGAGAACATCATGCTCGACGTCGACTATCCGCACTACGAAGAACACCGCGAGGAACACGCGTGGCTGCTGCGCCGGCTGGAGCACGAATGCAATCTTTACTACACCGACAGCGCCCCCCTTCAGGAACTCGCGCACTTCATGTTCGACTGGTTCGCGATGCACACCACCGTCGCCGACAAGAAGCTCGTCGACAGCATCGCCGCGCACAACACCGCCCCCGCCCTCTGACGCGCGCCGGCCTCGATCGGAGCCTCTGCCGTTGACGTCCCCTGACACCCCGGACGACGCGCTCGCCCGCGCCCTCGCGGCCGCCAGCGGTATCGACTTCACCGACGCACGCCTGACCCCGGTCGGCGGCGGCTGCATCAATCGCACGCTGGAAGTGCAGGCGGGCGGCCGGACCTACTTCCTCAAGCTCAACGACGCCGCCGCCCTGCCGATGTTCGAAGCCGAGGTCGACGGCCTCACCGCCCTGGCCAACTGCGACGCCTTCCGCGTGCCGCGCCCGCTCGCCTGCGGTGCGACCGAGGACGAAGCCTTCCTGCTGCTCGAACACCTACCGCTGCGCCCACTCGCGAGCGCCGAAGACGGCCGGCGCTTCGCCGCGGCGCTCGTCGAACTGCACCGTGACACCGGCGAACGGTTCGGCTGGACGCGCGACAACTACATCGGCGCCACGCCCCAGCACAACACGCCGCACGACGCCTGGGCCCGGTTCCTCGTCGAATGCCGCCTCTTGCCGCAACTGCAGATGGCGCGTGCGAAAGGCCACGGCGGAGCCCTCGGCCGCGACGCCGACAAGCTCCTCGAACGCATCCCCGCGCTGTTCCTCGACTACCGGCCCCGCCCCAGCCTGCTGCACGGCGACCTGTGGAACGGCAACGCGGCCATCGCCGCCGACGGCAAACCCGTGATCTTCGACCCCGCCGTCTACCGCGGCGACCGCGATGCCGATCTCGCGATGAGCGAACTCTTCGGCGGCTTCCCCGCGTCCTTCTACGCCACCTACCGCAGCGCCTGGCCGCCCGCCGAAGGCTACGAACTGCGCAAGACGCTCTACAACCTGTACCACATCCTCAACCACCTGAACCTCTTCGGCCGCGCCTACCTCGGCCAGGCCGAACGCATGATCCGCACGCTGGCGGCGGAGCTGCTGCGCTGATTCGTCCGGGCATTCAGTCCCGTTCGCACCTCCGATACACTGACCGGTCCGCAGCACCATCACCGCAAGGGCTCTGCTCATGGACGCCAACTTCTGGCACGCAAAATGGGAACGCAACGAGATCGGCTTCCACGGCAGTGAAGCCCATTCGCTACTGGTCGAACACTTCGACGCGCTCGCGCTCCCGCCGGGCAGCCGCATCTTCCTGCCGCTGTGCGGCAAGACACTGGACATCCACTGGCTGCTCGCCCAAGGTCATCGCGTCGTCGGCGCCGAACTGAGTCCGCTCGCCATCCAGCAGCTCTTCGCCGAGCTCGGTGTGGAACCGACGGTGTCACGCGTCGGCGCGCTCGACCGCTACGCGGCCGAAGGTCTCGACGTGTACGTGGGCGACATTTTCGATCTCACCGCGGAGATACTCGGCCCGGTCGACGCGGTCTACGACCGCGCCGCACTGGTCGCGCTGCCGCACACCATGCGCCCGCGCTACACGGCCCATCTCGCAGCCATCACGCGCGAAGCGCCGCAGCTACTCATCTGCTTCGAATACGACCAGAGCCAGCACGCCGGGCCCCCGTTCTCGATCGACGCCGAGGAGGTGCGGCAGCACTACGCTGGCCGCTTCCGCCCGACATTGCTCGCCCACGTCGATGTAGAAGGTGGACTCAAAGGGAAGTGCCCGGCCACGGAGAACGTCTGGCTGCTGAGGAAGGACTGACGTGCGCGGGGAGGCGGGTACCGGGTGTCAGCGGGTCGGTGGGTGATTATTGCTTTTTATCCTGATTCTGATAATTTATCAGAATGCGGATAATAGGCGATAAATCATGATCTCCTTCTCCCGAGCCGAGCTAGCCGGTGAACTGGTCACCGCCCTGCGGGGCAAGGCCGGATTCAGCGATGCGCATAACGGCCTGTTCCTCGCCGCGCCACGCCGTACAGGTAAAACGACCTTTCTGCGCGGCGACCTGAGCCCCGCCCTGGAAGCGGCCGGCGTCGCGGTGGTGTACGTCGACCTATGGGCCGATGCCGCGCGCGACCCCGGCATCCTGATCGCCGAAGCGATCGGGCGCGCACTACAACCGCATCTGGGCGTGATCGCCCGGACGGCGAAGAGTGCAGGGCTCGAAAAGGTGAATCTCGGCGGCTGGCTGCACGTCGATACCACCCGCATCGGCAAGGTCGATGGGCTGACGCTGGTCGACGCGCTGCGGGCGCTCAACGAAACCGCCGGCAAACCCGTGGCGCTGATCATCGACGAGGCGCAGCACGCCCTCACCAGCGCCGCGGGCGAAAACTCGATGTCGGCGCTGAAGTCCGCACGCGACCAGATGAACCGGCCGGGGAACGTGCAGTTGATGCTGGTCATGTCCGGCTCGGATCGCGACAAGCTGCTGCGGCTGGTGAATTCCAACGGCGCTCCGTTCTATGGTTCCCAGATTCAGCGCATGCCCTTGTTGGATGAACGTTTTATCGATTTCCTCGCGCATCTGGTCGAAGCGCAGCGCCCGGATCTTGGACGCGTTGATCGCGGCACGCTCTACAAGGCATTCGAGGGATTCGGCTATCGGCCCCAGTTCTTCATGGAGGCACTGGGCCAGGCGCTTAGCCCGCTGTCCGGGATCACCGAACGCTTCGAACTGGCCATGCTTGCCGCCGCCTTGCAGCGCCAGCGGGATGACGAGGCGCAGATGGAGTCCGACTACCTGGGCCTGAAGCCGTTGGAGCAGGCCGTTCTGTGGCGGATGCTGGAAGTCGGATCACGTTTCCGCCCCTATGATGCCGAGGCCCTAGCCTTCTACCGCGTGCAGACCCAGGAAAAGGTGACGGCGCAACGCGCGCAGAACGCCCTCGAATCCTTGCGCCAGCGAATGCCCGCTCTGGTGTGGAAATCAGCGCGCGGGGAATACGCCGTCGAGGATGCGGCGATGCACCGCTGGTTCGAGGATCGCAAGGCGGCCGCGAAGTGGCCACCGAAGAGTCTGCAAAGCTCGCTCAAGCTTAATGCCGAGGGTTAAATGGCAGAGTCGCGCTGCCGGCACGCCTGCATCGATCGATGCAATAGACAAAATTTCACTGAGCACCGCGACCGATGATCATGATGCCGTCTAGAAGGCACCTGAAGTCCTCACGCGACTGGGCGCGCTCGAATATCAAATGCCTTTTCTCCCTATGCGCTCGGCACCCTACTCTCCAGCATGTGCGGTGAGGAAAAGCGACTTTTCGAGCGATGCGAAGAAGTCAATGCAGACCCCGAACGTCAGAATCAAAGCCGACTCACTTGATCATTCGGGATATTACATTTCCACACACAAATCCAAAAGGGATCATGTCATTTGTCTGAAAAGATGCAAGTGAGCTCTTCGAGGCGCTGCGCGACAAAGTTGCGCGGTTTGTGGTCCGACGGCACGCTCTCGCTATCCATACTCGATCTCCGGCAGCACCAGCTCCCACGACTCACATTGCAAGCCCTGCTCGTCTTCCCTCGCATGGCGCACCAGCACCGCTGCCACCCGCACTGCAACGATTTCGCCCTGCGGCGGCCGGAACTTAGACGACATCCGGCCAACCGCGACGCCCGACGCATCGGTGATTTCCCATCCGGGACGGCCACCGCTCCGCTGCCGCAGCGCCAGCGGACTACCGACGTCGAGCGCCGCCAGCGCACCGTGAATCGGAGCAGTCGGCGCGAAGCGCCCCGGCCACGACAGCACGACCTTCTCCGGATCGGCACACCAGATGCGATGCACAACGCCCGGCTGCGGCGGCAGCGCCTTCGGTCGCGAACGCAGCACCAGCCCCTCCAGATCGCGCGCGAACGGATGCTGCCCTCCGACCACCTCGCAAAGCGTCAGCGACTTCCGCGCCCGCGTCATCGCGACATAGAACAACCGCCGCTCGTCATCGCCGCGCCCCTGCCAGCCGCCGCCGTCGAGGACCAGCACGTGGTCGAATTCCAGGCCCTTGGCACGGTGGGCGGTCATCAGGACCAGCGGCGCGTTGGGGCGGGCATCGGCGGGGGGTTTGCCGATGGCGCCGAAGTCGTACAGGGACTCGATGAGGTCGTCGACGACGAGCTCGCGGCCCGGGGCGGCGGATTCAGCGTCGCTAATGAACTGCGCGAGCGCGGCGCGGTAGGGGTGGTCGATGAGGCCGTCGGGCGGGGCGTGGAAGCGGCGGCGGAACCAGCGTGACAGGACGCCCACGCGCACCAGCACGCGGCGGCGCCGGGCATTGCTGCGTGAGCCGCGCAAGAGGGTGACGAGGGCGTTGCCTTCGCGCGTCTGGTGCAGGCTGACCTGGCCGGCGTCGCGCTGCAGGCGGACCGGGATGCCGCGCAGGCGGCACAGCGCGGCCATCGGTTCGAGGTCTTCCCAGCGACGGGCGATGACGGCGAAGCGGCCCCATTGGCCGGGCGCGCCGGTTGCGCGATGCGTCAGCAGGTCGTGGAGGCGCTGCAGTTCGACGAGTGCGACCTGCACTTCCTGATGCGGGTTGCGCGGCACTTCGAGGACATGCACGCGGCCTTCGGTGAGCGGGTCGAGCGCGGCGTGCTCGCCGCCGTCGGGCTGGTCGCGGCGGGCGTGGTTCACGCGGATCGCCTGTCCCGCCTTCATGCGCTCGCGCGCGCGTTCGATGACGCGGTTGGCGCAGTGGATGATGTGTTTCGTCGAACGGTAGTTCTCGATCAGCGCGTAGCGGCGCGCGGCGTAGTCGGTTTCGAACTGGCGGATGTAGCGCACGCTCGCGCCGTCGAAGGCGTAGATGTTCTGGTCGTCGTCGCCGACCACCATCAGCGAGACGCGGTCTTCCTCGGTCTGCAGCGTGCGGCCGGCCACCGCGCTGATGAGCTCGTAGTGGTCGCCGTTGATGTCCTGGTACTCGTCGACCAGCAGGAAGCGCAGGCCGGAGAGCAGGCGGTCGCGCAGGATGGAGGGGCCAACACCGTCGTTCACGCTCGGGTCCTGCTCGGCGGCGCGCAGGCGCCGGGTGGCCTGGCGGATCACCTCGCCGAAGTCGACCGCCTCGCCGCGCTCGATCGCGACGGCGTAGCTGGTGCCGGTGAGGCGCATCGCCAGCCCATGCAGCGTCTGCACCGCGACGCCGGCCGCGTCCGCGCCGACCAGCGCCCACAGGCGCCGGCGGATTTCGTTGGCGGCGGAGCGGTTGTAGGCGAGGACCATGATGGCTTCGGGCAGCACCATGCATTCGCGCAGCAGCCAGGCGACGCGATGCACGATCACACGCGTCTTGCCGGCGCCCGGGCCGGCGAGCACGAGGTGGTTGCCTTCGAGGGGTGCGGCGACGATGGCCTGCTGCTCCGGGTTGGCGAGGTCGGTGAGGATTCTGCGGTGCGCGGCCTCGGTGGTCGCCATCTCGAGCACGTCCTTGCGCCCGGCGAAGTAGCGGCGCACGAACTCGGCGCGGTCGAGGCTGAAGTAGTCGACGATGAAGGCCATCGCCGCCTGGATCTTGCGGATCGAGAGCTTGGCGTACTCGGCCATCACGTGCACCTGGACGATCTTGTCCTTGTAGTGCAGCGCGAGTTCGGCGTAGTCGGACTTCTTGAATTGGCGGCGGCGCGCCTCGGCGTTGAGTTCGATGCTCATCGCGGAGCGGAACACCGCCTTGCCGCGCGCGAGATGCAGCACCTCGTTGGCGTCGAGGTAGAGCAGCGCCGCGGAGAGGGCGACATCCCATTTGTCGATTTCGAGGTCGGCGAGCGTCGTGTCGGCCTGCAGCGCGGCTTCGAGCTCGCCCTGCTTGCAGGTGACGAGCAGCGTGTTGCCCTGGCGGCGGCGCTGGAATTCCTGCACCAGCGCACGGGCGAGGCGCATGCGCCGTTCGCGGATCGTCTCGATGTCCTGCCAGTTGCGCAGCACCTTCAGATAGCGGCTGTCCGCGGTCTGCGGGCGCAACGCGAAGAAGCCGCGATGGGTCGCGCCTTGCCCGAAAGGTTCGGCGAACGATTTGAGCAGGCGGGTGAGCTTGTCCGGGTCGAAATCGACCTGCGCGTCGCGCCGCAAGGTGTCGCATAGGCGGCGCACATTGAGGATCTGCCAGCCTTCCTGGTCGGCGTCGGGCGCCTCTTCGCGCAGGTTCTTCAGCAGGGCGTCCTCGATGCGCGCGAGCTCGTCGATGCGCTGCGCGGTGTCAGGATCGCGATAGAAAGTGACGCCGATCTCGGTGTCGTTCGACAGCAGCTTCCAGCGGTCGAGTTCGCGCAGCATGTGCTGCAGCGTGCGCGAGTCCTTGCCGGTCGCGAGCATCAGCTCGTCGGTCGACAGGCCCTCGTCGTCCTCGGCCTGGATCAGGATGGTGAGGATGCGCACGTAGGGCTCGACGTCCGCGTCCGGCCCGAGCTTCCTGTGCAGGAGCGCGCGCGCCTCTTCCTCGGTCGCGACGAGCAGGCTGCCGGGGAAGACGCGCGTGTGATTTTCGTGGCGTTCGAGCAGGCGCGCTTCCTCGAGCCAGGCCACCGCGATGCGCACCTTGGTGTCGGCGTCGCTGGCGTCGGGATCGATGCGGTGCGCGTCGGGGATTTCGAGCAGGATCTCGCCGCTGGTGACGACGACCTTGCCCTCGCTGCGGTCCTTGCGCTCGATCGCGCGCAGCGCCTTGAGGATGGCGCCGATGTCGTGCTGCGTGAGGCGCGAGTTCCTGAGCAGGCGGAACTGGACGTCGAGGTCGGCGTCGTCGTAGAGCAGGATGCAGCGCGCCGGCGCCTGATCGCGCCCGGCGCGGCCGGCTTCCTGCAGGTAGTTCTCCAGCGAACCGGGCGTGTCGAGGTGGATCACGAGCCGCACGTCGGGCTTGTCGACGCCCATGCCGAAGGCGTTGGTCGCAGCGATGACGCGTAGCGTGCCGGCAAGAAAGGCTTCCTGCACCGCGCGCTTGTTCGCCGGGAGCATGCCGCCGTGGAAGTAACCGCAGTCGAGGCCGGCATTCTTCAGGAATTCCGCGACCTCCTCGACCGTCTTCTGCCGCGCGCAGAACACGATCGCACCGCCCTCCTCGCGCAGGGCGTCCTGCAGCAGGCGCAAGGTCTCGGCGTACTTCGCCTGCGCCGGCACCGTCCTGACCTCGTAGCTCAGATTCTCGCGGCTCACTCCGCCTTCGAGGCGGTCGAGCACGACGCCGAGGCGCTTCTCGAAGTGCGCGCAGATGTCGTCGACCACATCCGGCTTGGCGGTCGCGGTGAAGCCGAACACTGGCGAGGGTTTGTCCTTCTGGCGTGCTTTGATGAAGCGCGACACGTAGAGGTAGTCCGGCCGGAAGTCGTGGCCCCACTTCGACAGGCAGTGCGCCTCGTCGAACACCCACGCACCGATCTCGCGATGCATCAGCGCATTGGCGAAGGCGGTGCTGCGGAACTGCTCCGGCGCGACAAAAATCAGACCGAGATCACCCAGGCGCAGCTTGTCGAGCATCACCCGCCGTTCCATCGGGTTGAGCAGGCTGTTGAGGTAGCCCGCGCAGGTGATGCCGCGCGCCTCCAAGTTGTCGACCTGGTCCTTCATCAGCGACTGCAGCGGCGAGATCACCACCGTCAGGCTGCCGTTGCGGTAATAGCGCGCCAGCGCGGGAAGCTGGAAGCACAGCGACTTGCCACCGCCGGTCGGCAGAATCGCGAGCGTCGGGCGGCCGGCGAAGCCGTTCTCGACGATCGCCTGCTGCAGCGAGCGGCCGTCCGCGGTGGTCGGCGTACTGCGGAAGCGCGTGATGCCGGGGAAGTAGCGCGGCAGCACGGTGTCGAGGTCGTGCTGGTCGCGGCACCACGCGCAGGCCAGGTCCGGGCAGGGCACGTCGCGCAGGGCCGCAATCACCTCGCGCGTCTTCGGGAAACTCAGGCTCACCCACGGCGGCAGCACCGAATTGCCGCCCGCGACGCGCAGCCACGCCAGCGCATACGCCAACGGTTTGTGCCACGCGGGATCGGCCAGGCAGTGATCGAGCACCCAGCGCTGCCCGGTGATGCAGCCCTTGCCAGCGGTCACGCGCCGCCATGCCGCCGCAGTTTCCGCGAGCGATGGCCGCAGCGCGCGACGCAAGGTCGCGAAGAAGTTCGCCACGCCCTTGCCGTTCTCCGGCGCGAGCAGGTAATGCAGGCACAACGCCTCGTCCGGATGGTCGGCGACGCGCTGCTGCAAGGCTTCGCTCTGGTCGACGAACAGCGCGTAGGCGAGCTCCGCATCGCGCACCGGATCGTTGCGCGTCGTCCTGCACAGCTTGTAGTCCTTCACCAGCCGGTGATACGGGTTCTGCGGAAAAGCGACGGGCGAGAGTTCGAGCGTGTCGATCAGCGGCAGGCGGTGCAGCGCGAGCTCGGGATGCAGCGCCGCCAGCGCCGGCTGGTCGAAGGCGACGACGTTGTGGCCGAGGACGAAGGCGGCCCCTTCGGTCAACGCATCCAGCCGCGGCACCAGATCCGGCGCCTTGCCCGGGAGCCTCAGCCGCGCATCGAGATCGGGGCGAAACATGCCCAGCTCGCGCAGGACCAAGCGGTCCTGGCGGGCGGTTTCAATGTCGAGGCACAGGCACCGCGCACGGGGCGCAGCGGGCGGAACGGCCATGAGCAAATGATTTGGCGGGAATCGATCCGATCAATTCTATCCGGATGTAACGAGATCAACGGCATATGCCGGCAAAGTCGGCGGAACATGGAGGTGCGTCGACAGTGACCTGCCCCACGAATTTCGTCTTCCACCGTAGTCGTCATCCGATCGACGCAACGACGGGAAGAATGACGTGAAACACATCCCGAAGCAGGAGTACACCGCCGAGTTCAAGGAGCAGACTGTGGAACGGGGCAGCCGCCACCATCGTCGGCCAATGATTTACGATTCCATCCAGTCCGAGTCCACCGCCGACATGCATTGCCGTGCATGCGGTCCGCCATTTCCGGAGGTCAGCACCTTGTCCGCATTGTTCAGCAGCTTCAAACTGAAAGACGTCACCCTGCGCAACCGCATCGCCATCCCGCCCATGTGCCAGTACAGCGCCGCGGACGGCGTCAGCAACGACTGGCACTGGGGCCATTACGCGAGCCTGGGACGCGGCGGCGCCGGCCTCGTCATCGTCGAGGCGACCGCGGTGGCGCCGGAAGGGCGCATCACCCCGGCCTGCCTCGGTCTCTGGAACGACGAGCAGGCGCAGGGCCTCGCCCGCATCGCGGCCGCGATCAAGGCCGGCGGCGCCGTTCCCGGCATCCAGATCGGACACGCGGGCCGCAAGGCGAGCGCGAATCGCCCGTGGGAAGGTGACGACCACATCCCCGATGGCGACACCCGGGCGTGGACGCCGCTGGCCCCGTCCGCGGTGGCATTTGGCGCCCACCTGCCGAAAGTGCCGCGCGCGATGACCGTGGACGACATCGCCCGCGTCAGAAACGATTTCGTCGCGGCCGCGCGCCGCGCGCGGGATGCCGGCTTCGAGTGGCTCGAACTACACTTCGCCCACGGCTACCTGGCGCAAAGCTTCTTCTCCGTCCATGCCAATCAGCGGACCGATCAGTACGGCGGCGACTATGCCGGACGCAGCCGCTTCCTGCTCGAAACCCTGGCCGCCGTCCGCGAGGTGTGGCCGGAGCGCCTGCCCCTGACGGTCCGCTTCGGCGTCATCGAATACGATGGCCGGGACGAAGAGACGCTGACGGAATCCATCGAACTGACCCGCGCCTTCCGCCGCAGCGGCCTCGACCTGCTCAACGTCAGCGTCGGCTTTTCCACACCCGACGCGCAGATCCCGTGGGGCCCGGCCTTCCTCGCACCGATTGCCGAACGGGTCCGCCGCGAGGCCGAACTGCCCGTCGCCTCGTCCTGGGGCATCGACGCGCCGGCCACGGCCAACCGCGTCGTTGCCGACCAGCAGATGGATCTCGTGATGATCGGCCGCGCACATCTCGCCAATCCGCACTGGAGCTACCACGCAGCCTTGCAGCTGAAGGAAGAGAAGCCGTCCTGGGTGCTGCCGGCCCCCTATGCTCACTGGCTGGCGAATTACCGCCCGAGCATCTGATAGATGGACCCGGGTAAGCGCGCATGGAGACGCTTGCCCGGGGATCTTTCTCGGGCAAGAAGCAGATCGCTCAAGGCGTGGTCGGTGCTTTTCGGCGCAGTGACAACTATTCACCGCAGTATTTGCGGCGAATCAAGCGGGCTTTCGCCGCAAGCCGCATAGAGCCTGATGCTCATGGGGCGACGGGCGCCTCGGGACGGCATTGTCATTTCTAGCCCCCTCCAAAGTGCCGCTGAACAGAGTTCATCGCATATGCGACGTAGAGTGCCGACCTGACCGCCAGATGCTAATGGCGAGACCAGTTACATGACTGAGTTTCATCCCATTGCTTGACACTCAAGATCCTCAATAAGAGCGTCTTGGCGTCCCCCCACACGGGCAAGGTGTTCACGTCTTGATCGGTGGCGTCACGTACTGCACTGAATTCGTGCCATGTGTGATCGGATTCGTTCGGCGAGCCATCCGCTCCCCACAACTGCTCGGCAACGGAGGGAACGCCAATCTGCTCGGCAATAAAGTATTCCTTGGCAGAAAATTTTTCGCGCATCTTCTCAATTTCGTCATCCGTAAGACAGCCCCTGAGGAGAAGCTCCCCCCAAGACTTGTAGTTCCCGCTGTCGCGGTACAAATACTCGAATACCGAAAAATCGGATGCATTCATGGCTCATCTCCGTTGGCTATCGACAAAAACATCCGACTGGTGACGACGCACGAACGCCAGATCCGGAGTGAAGCGTTCGGGTAACTCGATTGGCCGTCCATCGAGCGGGATGATGAATTGATTAAGGAACGGCTCATTGCGCCGTTTTAGTTCATCGGACACCACGACCCGGAAGTCGTCTGACAGCGTGAGCAACCCTTGATCAAACGCCTTGTCGTGTATCGCGGAAAGACACAACCCATTACTCGGGTTCAAACGGTTCGCCCTGTCCTGGCTCCACGGAACGATGTGGCTCGCGATCAACAATCGCGGCTCCGCAAGATGCGACATGCAACATCTTCCCCGATAGCTGCTCAATACCGCTCTGCGGAAGAAGTCTTGCTTGATACGCTGCTCGACAATGACTCGCCTGGTTTCCCCGGTGAAATCGGCTATTTCCTCCAGCTCGATATCGCTGCTAACGGTCGTGATGGCTTTGCCGTGATCTAGGCGAATTGCCTCGCGCAGGCGCGTGCACTCCAACGCGAGCCCCTCCCAATCGGCATGGAATTGGTCCCAGATTTCGCGATCTGCGCTCGACGCATTGCCAAGGCCCTTGCGCCCGCTGCGCGTGATTGCCGGATCGAGGCTCGCGAAATTGACGAGCTTCATTGCGACGGCCGATGGCGTACGCCCAATCAGCTCAGCCAATTCGGCAATCTCGGGATTTCGATAATGCAGTTTCCCGAATGGGAGTTGGCAATAAAGATGAAAGGCGAGCTTGAGTTGCTCCCCAGTCCAACGACCATTTCTCATGATGTCCTTTGGCACGGCCACAGGCACCTGCGCCGATTCGCCGTCTCGTACGGGAAGATTGGAACCCATGAGTTTAGCCGCCCACGACGTCATTGGTACGACCGCGGCATGTGATAGCAAGCGGTACGCTTGACTATCCGACACCGGAATCCTGAACGTATCCGGAAACCCCATCAGCCGCGCGCACTCGCGCGGCGTGAGCCGCCGGGGGTTCATGTTTTCGCCCTGATAGACGAGGATCTCCGAGCCGTCCTTGTAGTACCGGGCCGACAGCGTGCGCGTCACGCTGTCCGGAAACACCAGACCGAAACCGAAGCCATTACCCTTGGCACGGTGCTTCTCGGCATAGTCCTGCAGATATCGCCACAGTTTGGGCGTCAGGGTGTATCTATCCTGAACCTTGTACGCGGCATGATCGAAGAATCTGTCGCCGTCCCATTCGAGTACGGGCTCGGTCCCATCGCTACGATGCAGGACATCGCGGAGCTTGTGCACGCCTTTCGGTGGCATCGGCAGGGCGTCCCAATCGAATGCGATGCGGTCCTCCTTCCGGAATCCGACGATGAGAATGCGTTCACGGTGCTGCGGAACGAAATGGGCACCATCGACGACCTTCGGCGAGATGTCGTAGCCAAGGTCATCCAGCGAGCGCTTGATTACGTCCCAGGTGCGCCCCTTGTCGTGGGACATCAGGTTCTTGACGTTTTCAAGCAGAAACGCGCGCGGGCGCTTGGTTTCAAGGATGGTGCAGATATTGAAGAACAGTGTGCCCTGCGTCTCGCAGGCGAACCCGTGGGCACGGCCCAAGGCATTCTTCTTCGAGACGCCGGCGATCGAGAACGGCTGGCAGGGAAAACCTGCGAGGAGCACGTCATGATCCGGCACATCCTCGGGGGGAATCTTCGTGATGTCGCCGTGGATGACGTGACCGTCGCGATAGTTTTCCGCATAGGTCTTCTGCGCATATTCGTCCCATTCGCTGGTGAACACGCAGCACCCGCCGATGCCCTCGAACGCTGAACGAATCCCGCCAACGCCGGCGAACAGATCGATGAACGTGAACGCAGACTGGTGGCGGACCGGGGGCGCGAACGGCAGCAGCGCCTGCAGCGCATAGCCGTAGTGCGCCGGAATTGTCTGCTCCGCGACCCAGCGCCGCACGGTGCGGACATCTTTGCCGAGATGCCGCGCGATATCCGCTTGGCTGCGGTGCTTCAATGCTTCGTGGAGGTAGCGCAGCGCGTCGTTCCCGCTGACGCCGGTAGTGAGTACAGTCGCAGTCATGAGTATCTCTGGGTATAACTGCGGACATTATGCCCTCAGTTTTACCCCGAGCTGACTACACCGGGCCCAGATTTTCCACTTTGTGGCGGCGTTCGTGCGAGCGAAACCGCCGCACCTGCGCCACGCACCGCTGCTGACGGATGTCTGCGCCGCATCGCGCAGCCCTTGCGCCGGTAAGCGCTGGCAATGTCGCGTGCGAACTCGACACCATGAAGACCAGTCAGAAATCTGGTCTATATGTCACACAGGAGGCCGGCAATAAAGCTCGAGATCGGCTGTACGAAGCCAAGACCAAACTGCCCGCGTTGCTGCGCGGCGAACATATGACGCAAGAGCAGTTCGCTGCTCGCATCGGGTTCTCCGTCGCGACCGTGAGGCATTGGGAACGAGGAGCCCGGCGGCCGCAAGGCCCGGCCTTGGTCTCAACGTGATCGAGAAGAGCCACACGGCAGTGCTGAGCGCGCTTGAGGCGTAACAGCAGGGGAATACACTGGACGCAGGTGCCCAGTCCATATCAAGGTGGTCGTGATAGATCTCGGCGGACAACGATTACGTGTGCTATAAATTGCGTACGCAATTGATACACAAGAGGGAAGTCATGAGTCTGCGCATCGGCATGCGGGAGTTGCGCGAGAAACTGGCCGAATATCTCGAGGCGTCGATGCCTATCGAGGTCACACGTCACGGTCGGACGATCGGGTTCTATATTCCCGTCCCCAAACGACCCAACCAATCCGAACGCGATGCACTCCTCGAAGCGGGGCGGCGCATGCAAGAGGAAATGGCTCGTCTGGGAATCACCGAAGATGAGCTGGCGGCGGATTTCAAGACCTGGCGCAATAAGCAAGATGCAACATAAGCGACTCGTCATCGACGCGAATATCCTCATTCGCGCCGTTTTCGGGCAACGGGTGCGGTCTTTGATCGCCGGCGCCAGCGAGCAGGTCGCTTTCTATGTGGCCGAAGCCAATTTCGAGGAAGCCCGTCACTACGTCGCCCAGCTTGCTCCCCGGCGGGGGATTTCGGACGAGGTCTGGCAAACGTCGCTCGAAACCCTGATGAGCGCCGTCCAGCTTGTCGGGAAAGAGGAGTTGACGCTGGTTGAAGCCGACGCCCGCGCACGCATCGGCCAGCGTGACGAACGCGACTGGCCCGGCCTCGCTGCCGCACTGCTGATGAATTGCCCGATCTGGACCGAAGACAGGGACTTTTTCGGCACCGGAGTGCCGACCTGGACGACTGCCACCGTCGAAATTTACCTCACGGCGCAGTGAGGGAAGGTGTCCACGTGCCGGGATGACCCAAATCAGCGCCAACCATCTCGTGGAACTCCTCGCTCATACCGAAATTACCGACCGGCATGTTACCTATCTCCTCAAAAAGTGAGGAGATAGATTCAATCTACTCATTTATGCCCGGAAAATGAACGGAATCGCGGAGATTTAAGAAGAGCGGCAACTCCTCTCACTTCTGGTCGCTGCCACGCTTTGCTTTGCCAGTTACCCTCCCCGGGCACCCCTTGGGATCCGATCCCCTTCGAGCGATCCGTGCCCAGAGTCATCCGGCAACTCGAAATGCAAAAGGCCCTGATTTCTTCGCGAAATCAAGGCCTTTCTAGTATCTGGCGCGCCCGAGACGATTCGAACGTCCGACCCCTGCCTTCGGAGGGCAGTACTCTATCCAGCTGAGCTACGGGCGCCTTGTGCCACTGGCGTGGCAACGGAACGCAGCATTATACCTGATCTGCGGCGCATGACGAATCCGGCCTTCGGAGGGCGGTCGTCGCGGCGGCAGTATCCTCCGGAAGCCCTCTCACCCGTCCCTCGCACTCAGGACTGCGAGGCTCTCCAGCGCCTTGTCGAAGTCGTAGGTGGCGGCGCTGGCGGCGACGTGCTTCAGGGCAGGCGCGAGCGAGGTGCCGGCGGCGCGTTCGGTGAGGGCGTCGGCGGCCTCGGCGGCTGCGGGGTCGCTGTCTTCCAGCAGGGCCTTGAGATGCTCCAGATCCTGTTGCAGGTTCGCGACGTCGATGGTCGCGACGATTGCCTCTGCCGACGCTTGCGCACTTTCGGCCGAACCGAGCTGTTGCAGGCCTTCGATGACGGGGGCGAGTTCGGCGAGCGTCCATTCGAGCAGCGGGGTGAGCTGGGCGGTGGGCAGCTTGTCGCGGCAGGCGTGTTCGAGGGCTTCGGCGGCGGTCTGGACGCCGCGGGCGCCGATGTTGCCGGCGTTGCCCTTGAGGGTGTGGGCGACGCGCAGGGGGGCGGTGAGGTCGGGGTCGGACTGGGCGGCGGCAAACTGTTCGGCGAAACGGCTCTGGGTGTCGCGGAAGCGCGTGAGCATGCGCCGGTAGAGCTTGTGGTTGTGCATCGTCGTGGCGAGGCCGGCGGCGACGTCGATGCCGGGTAGGGGGGGCAGGGCGGCTGCGCTGTGTTCCGGCGCCGTCGGTGCTGCCGTGGCGGTTGCGATTGCGGTGGCGCCGGGGACGGCCGCGGGGTGGATCCACTTCGCGAGGGTGACGAACATGCCGGCGACGTCGAGCGGCTTGGCGATGTGGTCGTCCATGCCGGCGGCGATGGCCTTGTCGCGGTCGCCGGCCATGGTGTTGGCGGTCATCGCGAGCACGGGGAGCCCCGCCCACGCGGGGTTGCGGCGGATTTCGCGCGTGGCGGTGTAGCCGTCCATGACGGGCATCTGGCAGTCCATGAGGATGCCGTCGAAGCGGGCGTCGCGGGCGAGGATGTCGAGCGCTTCCTGGCCGTTGCCGGCGACGACGACCTCCATGCCGGCCTGGCGCAGCAGGTCGGTGGCGAGTTCCTGGTTCATTTCGTTGTCTTCGACGAGCAGCACGCGGGCGCCGGCTAGGCTCGCCATTGCGGCGCTGGAGCCGTCGATGCTTTCATGCGCGCGGGTATCGACGAGGCCGCGCTTGTCGAGGGCCTCGCCGATGGCTTCGAGCAGGCGGGATGCGGTGACCGGCTTGGTGAGGGCGGACTTGACCGCAACGCCGCGCAGTTCGGCCGAGCCGAGCGCCTCTTCGCGGCCGTAGGCGGTGACCATGATGACGGCCGGTTGGCGCGCGGGGTGGCCGGCCTGGAGGCGACGCACGGCTTCGACGCCGTCGATGACGGGCATCTTCCAGTCCATCAGCACGAGGTCGTAGGGGGTGCGGCGGGCGTCGGCGGCGGCGATCATGTCGAGCGCCTGGCTGCCGTCCCATGCGGCATCGACCGTGAGGCCGAAGTGCCGCACGATCGCGGAGAGGATTTCGCGCGCGGAGGCGTTGTCGTCGACGACGAGGACGCGCACGCCCTGCAGTTCGTCGGCGCGGAACATGCGCCGGCTCATGGGTTCGGCCTGCAGGCCGAAGCGGGCGGTGAAGTGGAAGGTGGAGCCACGGCCGACGGTGCTTTCGACCCAGATGCGGCCCTTCATCATTTCGACGAGGTTCTTCGAGATCGCGAGGCCGAGGCCGGTGCCGCCGTACTTGCGCGTAGTGGAGGCGTCGGCCTGGCTGAAGCTGCGGAACAGCGATTCGCACTGTTCGGGGTTCATGCCGATGCCGGTGTCGCGCACCCAGAAGTGCAGCTCGACCTCGTCGGCAGTCTGTTCGACGGTGTCGATGCCGACAACGATCTCGCCCGCTTCGGTGAATTTGACTGCATTATTGCCGAGGTTGACCAGGATCTGACCGAGGCGCAGCGGGTCGCCGACGAGGGCGGTGGGGACGTCCGGGGCGGCGTTGAACAGCAGTTCCAGCCCCTTGTCCTCGGTCTTGAGGCCGACGAGGTTGGCCAGGTGGTCCATGATGTCTTCGAGACGGAATTCGACCGTTTCCATCGACATCTTGCCGGCTTCGATCTTCGAGAAGTCGAGGATGTCGTTGATGATGCCGAGGAGGTTCTCGCCGGCGCGGTGCACCTTCTCGATGTAGTTGCGCTGTTTGCGGTCGAGCGGCCCCTGCAGGGCGAGGTGCGACATGCCAATGATGGCGTTCATCGGCGTGCGGATCTCGTGGCTCATGTTGGCGAGGAAGTCGCTCTTGGCGCGCGTGGCCTCTTCGGCGATTTCCTTGGCGCGCAGGATTTCGGCCTCGGCGCGCTTGCGGTCGGTGATGTCGAGCAGCCAGCCCATGACGCCTTTCTCGCCCTCGTGGGCGAAGGGCATGAAGGTAACGAGGAAGTCGCGCAGCTCGCCGCCCGCAGCCACCAGGCGCATTTCGCGGTCGCGGATGTAGCCGTCGCGGCGCAGGTCCTCGACCATGCGCAGTCGGTCTTCGGGCGATGCGTAGATGTGCAGCGCGGGGTCGCCCGGGCGGCTGTCGAACATGCGGGTGAATTCGGGGTTGGTGTAGCGGAACAGGCCGTCGGTGGTGAAGGCGGTGCCGACCGGGCTGTGGTCGAGGATGTACTGCAGCGAGGCGCGCTGGTCGGCGAGTGCCTTCTCGGCCGCCCTGCGTTCGGTGATATCGCGGAACACGACGACGGTGCCGACGAGGGTGCCGTCCTTGTGGATGGGGGTGGTCGAGTATTCGACCGGTAGCGGCGTGCCGTCCTTGCGCCACAGGACTTCGCTGTCGACGGTGCGCGCCTGGCCGTCCATGCCGGTGCGATACATCGCGCATTCGTCGCGCGGGAAGATGCGGCCGTCGGCGTAGCTGTGGTGGATGAGGGCATGCACGGGCTGACCGACGAACTCCGCCTCCGCATAGCCGAGCATCGCGGGCGCGGCGGAATTGGCGAAGGTCATCACGCCGTCCTGATCGAGGCCGATGATGCCGTCCTTGACCGAGCCGAGGATCAGGCGGCTGCGCTCTTCGAGGATCGCGAGGTTGGCGGAGGTATCGCGCAGCGAGGCCTGCTGGGTTTCGAGTTCGACGGTCTGCTCCTCGAGCTGGCACGCCTGTTGTTCCATGTTCTCGGCCTGGCGCTGCGTTTCCTCGAGCAGCGTTTGCGTGCGGGCGTTGCGTTCGAGGATCTCGAGGCTCATCGCGAGGATGGGCATCACGCCGTCGAGCAGGGCTTGCTGGGGGGCGCCGAATCCGTCGAAGGTGGCGAGCTCGACCACCGCCAGCAGGCGTTCGGAGCGCTGCACGGGGAACACGGCAATCGCGCGCGGGGCGGCTTCGCCCAGCCCGGAGCCGATGTGGATGTAGTCCTTGGGTGGGTTGGTGAAGATGATCGGCGCGCGCTCCAGCGCACATTGCCCGACCAGGCCTTCGCCGGGGGCGAATTGCGGGATGGGTTGAGTGGGCCCGCGCAGGGCATAGCCCGCCAGCAGGACGAGCCGTTGCGCGGCTTCGTCGTGGTAGTAGAAGGCGGCGTGGCCGAGCTTGAGGACCGGCGCGAGGTTGGAGAGGAATTTTTGCGCGAGTTCGGCAAGGCCGGCGGACGTCTGCAGGTCGCCCGAGATCGCCGCGAGGTGGGTCTTGAGCCAGCGCTGCGTCTCGACCTTGCGCGCTTCGACGCGCAGCACTTCGATCGCGCGCGCGAGATCGCCGATCTCGTTGGGGTATTCGGTGTGCGGGACGGGCTGCTCGAAGTGGCCGGCAGCGATCTGCTCGACGACGGTGCGCAGGCGTTCGGTCGGCCGGCGAATGGACAGCGCGACGAGGGCTCCCAGCAGCAACGCGAGGACGCCGCCGCCGCCGAGCAGGGCGTAGGTGGTGCGCTTGATCTCGAGCATGTGCCGGTCGGCGGCGATGGCGGCATCGCGCGCTTCCTCCTCCATGACCCGCGCGATGTCGACCAGCGTGTCGCCCGCGGCCTGGCCGGCGAGCTGGAATCCGGGCGAGGCGACCGCGCCCAGCGCATCCATGAGATCGCCTTGTTTCTGCAGGTCGACGATGCGCGCGACGCTGGCCTTGTACTGCGCGAAGCGCTCGTCGAAGCGCGCGAGCCGTTCGCTGTTGTCCTGGCGGTGAAACAGTTTTGCGGCGGCGTCGAGTTCGCTGCGCAGGCGGCTCTCCGACTCGGCGAGCTGGCGAAAGGCGTGATCGCGTTCGCCGGGCGCCTGCGGCAGGATGGCCTGGCGCAGGGCGTGGCCCATCTGCGCGAACTGGATGCGCGCCTCCTTGACGTGCGACACGCCCATCAGCTCCCGTTCATACAGCGCCTGCAGTTCGTCGTTCAGGAGGTTCTGGTTGTGCAGCGAATACAGGCTGATGCCGCCGACGACCAGCAGCAGGCCGGCGAAACCCAGCATCAGTTTCGCCGCGAGCGTGCGGCGCTCGAGCGCGGTCATCGAGAGGTTCATCCTTGCGGCTCCTGTGTGGCGTGGCGGTGTCGATCTAATCGGCAAAACGCGCGGCGATGACGCGGAATTCGTCCTGCAGTTCGACGAAGGCATCGACGATGTCGGGGTCGAAGTGCGAACCGCGGCCGTCGCGGATGATCGCGGCCGCGTCCTCGTGCGACATCCCCTCCTTGTACACGCGCCGGCTGATCAGCGCGTCATACACGTCGGCCAGCGCCATCAGGCGCGCCGAGATCGGGATCGTGTCGCCGGCGATGCCTTCCGGGTAGCCCGAGCCGTCCCACTTCTCCTGATGGTAATAGGCAATCTCCTTGGCGAGGCGGAGAAAGTCGACGTCCATGCCGAGTTTCCGCTCGGCGTGGATGATCGCGTCACGGCCGAGCGTCGTATGCGCCTTCATCGTCTCGAACTCGGCGGCGTCGAAGCGACCGGGCTTGAGCAGGATGCGGTCGGGGATGCCGACCTTGCCGATGTCGTGCAGCGGGGCCGACTTGAACAGCATGTCTATCGTGCCGTCGGTGAGGAAATCGCGGAACCGCGGGTGCGGCTGCAGGTGCTCGGCCAGCACCCTGACGTAGAACTGGGTGCGGCGGATGTGGTTGCCGGTGTCGTTGTCGCGCGTTTCCGCGAGCGAGGCCATCGCGAGGATCGCAACGTCCTGGATCGCGGCGAGCTCGCGCGTGCGCCGGGCGACCTCGGCTTCGAGGTAGGCGTTCTTGTCGCGCAGGAAGTCGGCGGCGGCCTTGATTTGCAGGTGGGTCGCGACGCGCGCCAGCACCACCGGCGGATTGACCGGCTTGGTGATGAAGTCGGCCGCGCCCATCGCGAGGCCTTTCGTCTCGTCCTCGGTCGCGGTCATCGCGGTGAGGAAGATGATGGGGATGTCGCGCGTGGCCGCATCGGCCTTGAGCGCCTCGCACACGTCGTAGCCGGAGAGGCCGGGCATCATGATGTCGAGCAGGATCAAGTCCGGCGACGGCTCGCCGCGGGCGACGCGCAGGGCCTTGTCGCCGTTGTTGGCGACCTTGACCTTGTAGCGGTCCTTGAGCAGGCCGGACATCAGCGACAGGTTGTCCGGGGTGTCGTCGACCACCAGGACCGTGGGCTTCTCGATGATCGTCGGTATGTCCATTTTTCTCCTCGCTGCTGCACCCGTCCGGGGCATCCACGCCGCTCCGGTCCGTGCGCAACTACTTGAACTTTGCATATTCAAACGCCACGGCGCGCTCGAGGCAACAGGCTTGCCGCCTCGTCGGTCGTTCGGTGCGGCGAATTCCGCGGCGTGGCAGCGATCGTCCGTCAAATGATTGGATACGAGTCGCCGACGTTTGGGCTAAACTGCCCGCCGACCCTGCGTACGCGGGATAACCCTGTGATTGGAGCGTAGAACATGTTCGATCAGGAAGACGGAGAACTCAACGTTGTCATCGGTGTGCTCTTCGGCGTCATCGCGCTGGTGATCGCGCTGGTGATCGGCCTCGGGACCTGGAAGCTGCGTGCGGCCGACGTGCCGGCGCCGGCTGCGGCCGCTGCGGGCGAGTTCGCCGACGTGGCGGAAGTGGGCGAAGCGCTGGTGAAATTCCATTTCGCGGTCGGCGAGGCGACGCTGCCGGCGGATGCGTCGCCGGACATCGCGACCATCGTCGTCGCGCTGGATGCGGCGCCCGAGAAGAAGGTGCTGCTGTCGGGCTTCCATGACGAGACCGGCGGCGCCGCGGTGAATGCCGAAGTGTCGAAGAACCGCGCGCTGGCCGTACGCGAGGCGCTGATCGCGGCGGGCGTGCCGGCCGAACGCGTGCTGCTGCGTCGTCCGGCGGTAACGCTGGGGGGCGGCGACGCCGCCGAAGCGCGCCGCGTCGAGGTGCGCGTGCAGTAAGCGGACGTCGTTCCGCCGCACACGAATCAGCCGGGGACTCCCCGGCTTTTTTGTTTGCGCGGCCCGCGGCCGGCCCGGCGGCTATACTTTCGGCTTGCCCAAACAACACCAACAAGGAGCCCGCATGTCCGCCCTGCGCAATCGGCCCGCCCCGTCCCCCGACAGTCTCCCGCGCCACGCCGCGCTGCCCGCCCTCGCGCTGCCCGCCCTCGCGCTGATCGCCGCGCTGCTGGGCGCCTGCAGCCAACCGCAGGAAGGCGACGCGGAAGCCCGCGCCAGCCGGATCGAACCGGTCGCGAAAATTTCGCTGAAAGTACAGAAAGTCGCGCCGGGCAGCCGCACCGGCGAACAGGTCTATCAGGGCACTTGCGCCGGCTGCCACGCCGCGGGCGCACTCGGCGCACCGAAGACGGGCGACGCCGCCGGCTGGGCGCCGCGCATCGCGCAGGGCTTCGACACGCTGACGAAGAACGCGATCAGCGGCATCCGCCAGATGCCGCCGCGCGGTGGCGGTGCCGATCTCACCGATACCGAGGTGCAGCGTGCGGTGGCCTACCTGGCGAACAGCGGCGGGGCGAAATTCGCCGAACCGCCGGTCGCGAAGTAAGACGAGAAGCGCAGCGGGGAACGGCGCTAACCGACCCCCTGCGCCGTCTGCGTTGCGTCAGTAGACGACGCAGACCTTGCCCTCGATCTTCATGTCCACGGCACCGGCGCAATTGACCGCGCCCTCGACCTCGAGGCGGCCCCCGCCGGTCGGCGAGAAGATGCCGCGTCCGCTCTGCGGCTCGGTGATCTCGCGGAAGCTGCCGTACTGCAGGTCCATGCCCGGAATGCCGCAGCTCGTGAATTGCGGCATGCCGTCGTAGCGGCTGGTCGCGACGATCTGAGAATGCACGGTCTGGCCGAACGCCAAGATCGCGTCGCCGCACACCAGCGTGTGCGTGAAGCCGCCGAAAGTGCCGTCCGGGTTGAAGAAGGCCTTGCCCTGGATGCCGCAGTTCAGCTTGAGCCGGTCGTCGATCTTGCCGGCGAGGACGCCCAGCGTATCGCCCGGCCCGATGGCATTCGTCGTGACCTTTGCACTGATGGGCGCGAGCCGCCCCTGGCAGGCACGTTCTTCGGCGCTTGCGGCGCCGGACGCCAGAGCCAGTGCCGCAATGATGGCCGCCGCTGCGCCCCGAACCATGGAATTCACCAACACCGGATGCTCATTGTTCATCAGTTCAGTTCCACCGGAAATGTCGTTTCGAAGGCCCGCAGCGATCCATACGATGGCGAACGGACAGGAAAATCCCGCGAAGCATTCTACGGAGACGCGTTGCGGGTGGGTGAAATCGCGCAACTTATGCGCAGCCCCCCGTGAAAACCGTCACACCGCGTCTGCTGCGGCGCAGCCGCCGGGACCCATGACGGCCGCTTGACCGGCTGCGACGAACGCGGGATGCTTGCCCGATGCCTGCCTACCCCGGCGTGCGGCGCCTGCTCGGCGCCGTGCTGTTCCTCCTCGCCGCCCTCGCACCGGCCCGCGCGACCCCGGCCGACAATGCCGCAGCGGTGCGCATCGGCGTGCTCGCCTTCCTCGGCGCGGAAGCCGCCATCGGGGAATGGTCGCCGGTGCTGCGCCGGCTGCAGGCCGCGCTACCCGGGCGCACGGTCAGCCTCGTGCAGCTCGACCACCGCGGCCTGCGCGACGCCGCCGCCGCGGGCGAGATCGACTTCCTCATCACCAACCCCGGCCACTACGTCGAGCTCGAAGCCGAACTCGGCGCGAGCCGCATTCTGACGCTGGATCCCGGCCCGCCGCGTGCGCCCGAACGCTCGATCGGCTCGGCGGTGATCGTCAAGGC
Organism: Azoarcus sp. CIB; assembly: GCF_001190925.1. Classification (NCBI taxonomy): domain Bacteria; kingdom Pseudomonadati; phylum Pseudomonadota; class Betaproteobacteria; order Rhodocyclales; family Zoogloeaceae; genus Azoarcus; species Azoarcus sp. CIB. Next base: position 142,414 of record NZ_CP011072.1, on the reverse strand, counting down.
CGGCAACGGCGCGCTGCGCACGCTCGCGGACCTGCGCGGGCGGCGCGTCGCGGTCGTGTCGACCGAGGGATTCGGCGGCTTCCAGACGATCTGGCGCGAACTCGCCGCGCAGGGCATCGACCCGCAGCGCGACTTCGCCGAACTGAAGGTCGTCGGTCTGCCGATGACGGGCGTGTTCGAGGCCGTCGCGCGCGGCGAGGCGGATGCCGGGATCGTGCGCAGCTGCCTGCTCGAAAGCCGCGCCGAATGGCGCTCCGCCTTCACGGTGCTGGGTGCGCGCAGCGAGCCAGATTTCCCCTGCGCGACCTCGACGCGGCTCTACCCCGACTGGCCGCTCGCGGCCTTGCGCCACACCCCGCCGGCACTCGCCAAGGAAGTCACGCTCGCACTGCTGGCGATGTCCGCCGCGCGCGACGGCATGGAATGGGCCGTCCCCGCGGACTACCAGGCCGTGCACGAGATGTTCCGCGAGCTGCAGATCGGCCCCTACGCCTACCTGCGCGAGCCGACGCTGATGGTGCTGGCCGAGCGCTACTGGCGCTGGATCGCCGCGCTCGCGGTGCTGCTGGCCGCCTGGATCCTGTACACGGTGCGCGTCGAGCACCTCGTGCACGCGCGCACCGCCGAGCTGCGCGCGGCACTCGCGGCGCGCGAGGCGCTCGAGGTGCGCATCCGTGCCAACCAGGAGCAGGCCGACCACCTCGCGCGCCTGTCGGTGCTGGGGGAGCTTTCCGGCACGCTCGCGCACGAGCTCAACCAACCGCTCGCGACGATCGCCAACTACGCGCACAGCCTCATCCGTCGCATCGACAACGGCCGCCTCACCGACGACGCGGTGCGCGAGGCCTCCGGCGAGATCGCCGGCCAGGCCGAACGCGCCGCCGGCATCCTCGGCCGCATCCGCGGCTTCGCCAAGAAACGCGCGGCGGTGCGCGAGCGCGTCGCCCCCGGAGCACTCGTCGTCGAAGCGGTCGCGTTGTTCCGCGGCATGCTCGCGAACGCGCCGGAAGTGTCCGTGGACGACTCGCTGCCCGCCGATGCGATCGTCGAGGTCGATCCGCTGCAGATCCAGCAGGTGCTGCTGAACCTGCTCAAGAACGGGTACGATGCGGCGCGCGGCCAACCGCCCGCGCGCCAGCGCCTGGTGGTACGCATCGACGAAGGCAAGGGCGAGAGCGCCGGCCACGCGCGCATCGCCGTGCGCGACCACGGCAGCGGCCTCGACACCGCGGCGCGCGAACGCCTGTTCGAGCCCTTCTTCACGACCAAGCCGGACGGCCTCGGCTTGGGCCTGTCGATCTGCCGCACGATCGCCGAGGCCCACCGCGGCCGCCTGACCGTCGACGACGCCGGCGGCGGGCCGGGCTGCGAATTCATCCTGAGCCTGCCGCTGGGGCCGTCCGCCAGCGAACCACCGGAGCGCCGAACCGACCATGTTGCCGACCGATGAAGCCGTGATCCATGTCGTCGATGACGATGCGCCCTTCCGCCGCTCGCTGGTGTTCCTGCTCGAATCGGTCGGCTGGCGCGTCGCGAGTCACGCCTCGGCGGAGGACTTCCTCGCGACGCAGGCGAGCTCGCCGGACGCGCCCGGCTGCCTCGTGCTCGACATCCGCATGCCGACGATGAGCGGGCTGGAGCTGCAGGAGCGCCTGCGGGCGGCGGGCGCCGTGCCGCCCATCGTCTTCATCACCGGCCACGGCGACGTCGAACTCGCGGTGCAGGCGATGAAGCACGGCGCGTGCGACTTCCTGCAGAAGCCGTTCAAGGATCAGGCGCTGCTCGACGCCGTCGCCACGGCCGTGCGGCGCGGCGCCGAGGACCGCTCACGTGACGCGCAGCGCGACGATGCAAAGGCGCGCCTGGCCCGCCTGTCGCCGCGCGAGCGGGAAGTCGCCCGCCTGGTCGCGCAGGGCCTACCCAACAAGCTCGTCGCGCGCGAACTCGACATCAGCGAAAAGACGGTGCATGTGCACCGCCAGCACGTGATGGACAAGGCCGAGATCGGCAGCGCCGCCGAACTCGCGCGCCTGATGCTGCGCGCCGACCCCGCGGCGCTCGACTGACCGCTCAGATCTTCTGCAATCTCGCCGGCAGGCCGTTGCGTACCGAGGTTCCGGACACCGCATCGACCCAGAGCGCCTCGCCGCCGCGGGTCGGATCGACCAGGCCCAGATCGTTGAGGTTGATGCCCGCGCGCAGGTCCGGCCGCTCCGGCTGACGCGCCTCGCCGAGCCGGTGCGCCCGCGCACCCAGCTCGCGGTGGCCGTAGCCGTGCTCGACCGCCAGCACGCCGCGCATCACCCCCGCATGCACGATCACGCGGCAGGTCGCCTCGCCGCCGGGCGTCTGCATGCGCGCGAGGTCCCCGGTCGCGAGCCCCAGGCGCGCGGCGTCCTCGGGATGCACGATCACCGGGTTGTCCGGATGCAGTGACGTGATGCGCGTCGCGATGCTGTACGAGTTCTGCAGCGCCGACTTGTAGCTCACCGCAAGCAGCGGCCAGTCGGCCTCGCTGTGCAGTGTGCGCATCGGCGTGCCGTCGGCGAAGGCCGGCACCTGCCAGCTCGCGCAACCCGCAAAGCGCCTGCCGGTAAGGCTGTTCCTCGCCCCGCCGACGTTGTCGTTCCACAGCCACAGCGCATTCCGGAAGCGGTTGCTCTGCCACTCGGGATTCGCCTCATCCTGCGCCTCGCCGGCCGGCTGGTAGCGGCCGCCGCGCGTGTACAGGAAGGCGACCTTGCGCCATTCGTCCTCCTTCAGCGTCGCCTCCAGCAGCGGGCGCAGGCGTTCGACGCCCGACAGCGCGAGGTCCTCGTCGCTCGCATCCCCGACCGGCGCCTTGCCGAGGAAGGCGATGTTCGCGCCGCCGCGCAGGTACCAGTGCTCGGGGCGCTCCAGCGGCAGGCGCTTGCCGTCCATGTCCGCGAGCCCCTCCGGCCCGAAGCCCGGCAGCGCCATCGCCTTCGCCAGCGCGATGAAGAAGGTCTCCATGCCGATCGCGTCGCCCTCGGGCGTATGGGCCGCCTTCGGCTCGACCACCGGCCAGCGCGCGGTCGTCGCCTTCGTCGGCACGCCGTTCCACGGCGCACTCCAGCCCCAGCTCTCGTACATCAGCGAATCCGGCACGATGTAGTCGGCGAAGGCGTTGCTCTCGTTGATCAGCGGGTCGACCGACACGATCAGCGGAATCTTCTTCGGATCGGCGAGATCCTTCTCGATCAGCGGGCGTACGCCGGGCAGGCCGTACACCGGGTTCGAACTCCACAGCACCAGCGCCTTGAGCCCGTAAGGGTAGCCGCGCAGCATCGCCGGGAACCACTCGGTGACCAGCCCCGGCGCGTTCGGGAACCACGCGTCGCGCGCCGGGTAAGGCTTGCCTTCGGCCTTGCGGCGCGCAAACTCGGCGGACTTCTCGTACGGCACGTTGCGCCCGAGCGGTGTGCCCTTCGGCTTCACCATCCCGGGGAAGGTCTCGAGGTCGTAACGCGGGCCCGCGCCGGCGTCCTTGAAGCCGCCGCCATTGATGACGAAACCGCCCTTCCAGTTCAGGTTGCCGACGAGCGCGTTGAGCGTGACGACCGCGTAGGCGTTGTAGAAGCCGTTGCCCGCCATCATGCCGCCGTGCGCGATCGCGCAGGCCTTGCGGCCGTGGCGGCTGAATTCGTCGGCGAGGCCGGTGACGACCGCCTCGGGCACGCCGCAGATCGCCGAGTATTCGGCGATGCCCTGCTGCAGCGCCGATTCGCGCAGCAGTTCGTACGAGGTCTTCACCGCGAGCGCCTCGTCGCCGACCATCACCGACCCGCCCGCTTCGAGCGGCGCGGCACCGGTCGCCGTCTCGGCCGGCATCGGCCTGCCGTCCGGCCCCAGCACGAGGTAGGGGTCCGCCTCCTTGTACTTCTCTTCGTCCGCCACCGTCATGCCGATGTCCGAGCCGCGCAGGAAGCGCCCTTCGCGCGGATGCCCCTTCTCGGCAACCACCAGCCAGCTCGCGTTGGTGAAGGACGGCTCGCCCGCGGCTTCCGCCGCCCGCAGGTTCGGGTACGCCAGATAGGCGGTGTTCACGCGGCCGTTGTCGAACATCCAGCGCATCATGCCCATCACCAGCGCGCCGTCGGTACCGGGGCGGATCGGCACCCAGCGCCCGCGCTCGCCCGCCGCGCGATTGTCGGCGTTGGTCAGCACCGGATCGACGACCACGTACTCCAGCCGCCCTTCGCTGCGCCCCTGTGCGAGCAGCGTGCCGGTGCGCTTGAAGGGGTTGCCGGCGTTGCCCGGCGCGGTACCGATGAAGATCACGAACTTGGCGTGCGCCAGATCCGGCTTCGCGTGCGGCATCTTCTTCATGTCGCCGAACAGCGCGCCGGAGCCGGAGCGGTATGCCCCGCCGCAGTACGAGCCGTGGCCGACGAAGTTCAGCGTGCCGTAGGCCTGGTTCCAGAAGCGGCGCGCGAAGGCCTCGCGGCCATCATTGACGCTGGAGATCAGCGCGACCTGGTTCACCTTCGGCCCCAGCTCGGGTGCGGCCGGATCGATCGGCGTCGCGAGGTCGCGTAGCGCCCTGAAGCCGTCGACGTGGCCCTCGCCGAACAGGTCGCCGCCCTCGACGAGCTCGCGCACGAGCTGCTCGAAGGAGATCGGCTGCCACTTGCCGCCGTTGCGCGGACCGATGCGCTTCAAGGGGGTCAACACACGGAAGGGCGAGTCGATCTGGTCCATCGCCGCGTTGCCGCGCCCGCAGGCGGTCGAGCGCCCCGCCAACCCCTTGTCCTGGAAGCGTGACAGCGCGACGAAGCTCTCCTTCACCGAGGCCTTCATCGGCAGATGCGGTTCGGTCGACAACGGGCTGTAGGGGTTGCCCGCGACGCGGATCACCTTGCCGCTCGCCTTGTCGACGCGCACGCGCACGCCGCACTGCGTCGTGCAGCCGAGGCAGGCGGTGTAGCTCACCTGCCGGTTCGAATTCACGCGCAGCTCGCCGGTCGTATGGTCGACAGAAAACTCCGGCTCGGCGGAGCGGCCGTGGATGCTGTGCGCCTTCGGTTCCTCCCCGACGAGGCCGGACACCATGCGGCCGAAGGTCTGGGAGAAGCCCGCGGCAAAGGCAGCGAGGCCCCCGGCCGCAATCAGTTCGCGACGTTGGATTTTCATGATCTGGTTTCCTTGATCCGATTCACGCGCCGGCACGGTCCGGCCGCCCGATGCGCTCGAGCGGCAGCAGCGTCGTCAGCACGACGAAGAGGAAGATCCACAGCCCGGCCGTACCGACGATGCCCATCAGGCCTTCGGGGCCGAGCGGCAGCTGGTAGCTGTAGTAGCCCGCGCCGGTCTTGGGGAGCTCCTGCCCGCCGATGAAGATCGTCCAGCGCATCATCCACGCCGAATGCAGCGCGAGCAGCCCGATCAGCAGACCCGAGCCCGGCCGCTTCAGCGCGATCGCCAGCGTCACGACCGTCGCGACGACCGCCCACACCGCGCTGATCTTCCAGTTCGCCGACGGCGCCACCTCGGCCAGCGCCTGCGCATGCACCGGCGACATCCCGCTCATGCCCAGCACCAGCCACACCGCGCCGACCAGCAGCGCGGCGCACTGCGTGAGCGCCAGCGCGACCGCCATGCGCCGCGTCGCCGCCGGATCGCCGCCGCCCGGCAGCGCGCGGTTGAACACCAGCGCAAGACCCACCCCGCCGGCCACCGCGGTGACGAAGAACTGCACCGGCAGCAGCGGCGTGTGCCACAACGGGCGGGCGCGCACCAGCATCACCTCGACGCCCGTGTACAGCGCGACCAGCGCCGCGCCGACGAAGGCGAGCAGCGCCGCCGCGACCAGCGCCTTGCGGCTCTCGTGCCCGCCGTAAGCGAGCCGGCGCGCGAGGCCGGCGAGCCTGCCGCCTTCGTCCGCATGCCGTGCGAGCGTCGGACGGAAGGCGAGCCACGCGTACAGGATCAGCCCGGTGAGATACACCGGAATGAAGAACGCCCCCCACGACATCCACGAGCTGGGCGTGAAGTAGGCGTAGAAGTGCCAGAAGCGGCCCGGCTGATGCAGGTCGGCAAGCAGCGCGACCGGCGCGGTCAGCCCGCACAGCAGCGCCGCAAGCAACGCCAGGCGCGAGATGCCTTCCCAGCCGCGACGGCGGAACACCAGTCCGGGCAGCGACACGAGATAGGCGCCGTAGGACAGGCCGATGAGGAAGAAGTACTGCACCGCCCACGGCAACCACGCGACTTCGCGCGCGACATTGACGGTTTCAATGATATCCGGGGTCATGATCGCTCTCCTGTTCGCGTCACGCATGCGCCTTGCGCGGCTGCCACAGCGTGCCCTGGCCTTCGACCTTGCCCTGGAAGCGCTCGTCGAGGCCGATATAGAACACGCGCGGCTCGGTGCCCTGTTCGGGCTTCAGCACCTTCACCTCGGCCTTCGCCGCATCGAGGCGGCGACGCAGCTCGCCCTGCGGGTCGTTCAGGTCGCCGAAGATGCGCGCGCCGCCGACGCAGGTCTCGACGCAGGCCGGCAGCAGCCCCGCATCCACGCGATGCGCGCAGAAGGTGCATTTGTCCGCCTTGTTGCTCGCGTGATTGATGAAGCGCGCGTCGTAGGGGCAGGCCTGCACGCAGTACGCGCAGCCGACGCAGCGTTCGCCGTCGACCGCGACGATGCCGTCCTCGCGCTTGAAGGTCGCGCCGACCGGGCACACCGGGATGCACGGCGGCTCCTCGCAGTGGTTGCACAGGCGCGGCAGCATGTAGGTACCGGCCGGCTGCTCTGCGTCGGCAAGCTTCACGCTGTAGGTCGACACGACGGTGCGGAAGCTCCCCTCCGGCACCGCGTTTTCCTGGATGCACGCGACGGTGCAGGCCTGGCAGCCGATGCACTTGCGCACATCGACGAGCATCGCCCAGTGGTGCCGGCCGTGCGCCGCCAGCACCGGGGCCGGCAGGGCGGCCGCAGCGGCGGTGAGCACCGGCATGCCGCGCAGGAAGGCGCGGCGGGAGGCCGACACCTCACGCGGATCTTGGTCTTTCATGACAACGCTCCAAGGGGTTGGAAGTCGCTGCCACTCTAGGCCCGCGGGGAAACGGCCGAAATTGGAGGGATGAAGAACCGCGCTAGACGCTTTTCCCTATTGCCGCGGGGCAAATTCCCCAGCACTTGACCCGCAGCGGAACCGCGTCGCGGCCGAGCGTGTCGCCACCCCGCCAGTGCCCCTCAGCGCCCCTCCAGCATCGCCATCAGGTTCGCGACGCGCGCCCGCCCCTCTTCCTTCGACACTGGCGCATTCGTCTTGCGGTCGCTCATCTTGATGTCGCCGCCCATCTCGGCGATGAAGCGCGACGGCTCGCAGGTGCGCGTCTCCTTGCCGGCCTTGCGCCGCTCGCACCACGTGATGTTCAGCGAGCGCTGCGCGCGCGTGATGCCCACGTACATCAGGCGGCGCTCCTCATCCACCTTGTCCTCGTCGATCGAAGACTGGTGCGGCAACAGACCTTCCTCGACGCCGACCAGGAACACGTGCTTGAACTCCAGTCCCTTCGACGCGTGCAGAGTCGCCAGCTGCACGCCGTCGAACTCGGCGTCGTCCTTGTCCAGCATCGAGATCAGCGCGATCGTCTGGGTGAGCTCGATCAGGTTCTTGCCGTCCGCCTCGCCCTTGCGGCCCAGCCAACCGACGAAGTCGCGCACGTTGCTCCACTTCGACTCCGCCTCGCGCGTGTCGAGGTGCTCGAACAGCCACGCCTCATAGCGGATCGCCGCCAGCAGGTCTTCCAGTACGCGCGCCGCGGGCTCGCGGTGGGCGCGGTACTGCATGCGGTTGATGAAGTTGCCGAACTCCTGCAGCTGCTCGAGCTGGCGCGCGTTCAGCGCATGGGCCGCGCCTTCCTCGAACACCGCCGCGAACAGGCTCACGTGGCGACGCCCCGCATAGTTGCCGATCGCCTCGATCGTCGCCGCACCGACCCCGCGCCGCGGCGTCGTGATCGCGCGGATGAAGGCCAGGTCGTCGTCCTCGTTCATCAGCAGGCGCAGCCACGACATCAGGTCGCGGATCTCCGCCTTGTCGAAGAAGGACTGCCCGCCCGACATCACGTAGGGGATCTTCTGGTTGCGCAGCTGCTGCTCGATCAGCCGCGCCTGATGGTTGCCGCGGTACAGGATCGCGTAGTCCGAGAACTTCGTGCGGTGCTCGAACTTGTGCGCGCTGATCTTCGACGCGATCCACTCCGCCTCGTGGTCCGCGTCGCGGCACGCCGTCACCGCGATCTGCTCGCCGTCGCCGTGCTCGGACCACAGGCGCTTCTCGAACAGTTTCTCGTTGTTCGAGATCACCGTGTTCGCCGCGGTCAGGATGCGCCGCGACGAGCGGTAGTTCTGCTCCAGCTTGATGACCTTGAGCTTCGGATAGTCCTGCTGCAGCAGCTTCAGGTTCTCGACGTCCGCCCCGCGCCACGCGTAGATCGCCTGGTCGTCATCGCCCACCGCCGTGAACGCCCCGCGCACGCCGGAGAGCTGGCGCAGCAGCCGGTACTGCGCCTTGTTCGTATCCTGGTACTCGTCGACGAGCAGGTAGCGCAGCTTGTTCTGCCAGCGCTCGCGCACGTCCGGGTTCTCCTCCAGCAGGCGCACCGGCAGCGAGATCAGGTCGTCGAAATCGACCGCCTGATAGGCGCGCAGCGTGCGCTCGTACTCCGCGTACAGCATCGCCGCGGCCGACGAAATCTCGTCGTCGGCCAGCTGCGCGGCCTCGGCCGGCGTGATCATCGCGTTCTTCCAGCCCGAGATCTGCCACTGCATCGCCTTCGAGCGTGCCTTGTCCGAGTCGCGCGAGATGTCGGCGACGATCTGCACCGTGTCGGACGCGTCGAGGATCGAGAATTGCGGCTTCAGCCCGCAGTGCAGCGCCTCCTGGCGAATCATCCGCACCCCCAGCGCGTGGAAGGTGCACACCGTCAGCCCGCCCGGTACCCGCCCGCCCATCAGACCCGCGACGCGCTCCTGCATCTCCTTCGCCGCCTTGTTGGTGAAGGTGATCGCCGCGATGTTCGAAGGGTTCAGGCCGCACTCGTTGATCAGATGCGCGATCTTGTGCGTGATCACCCGCGTCTTGCCGCTGCCGGCGCCGGCCAGCACGAGGCTCGGTCCGTCGAGGTAGCGGATCGCTTCGCGCTGCGGGGCATTCAGGAGAGCGGACATGGGCGTTACAGCAGAGGGTGCGACGGCGGGAAAAGACAGCGCCGCCCGATGGCGGCGCCAGGCCGGATTTTACCGCATCGCCTCCGGTGCATCGGCCCGCTTACAACCCGAAGCGGGCGCGCCCCGCTGAACGTAGGGCGGATGAGCCGAAGGCGTTATCCGCCGAATGTGCGGCATCCGCGGTTCGCATACGGCGGAAGGCGCTTCGCTTTTGGCTCCGCCGAAACTTCGTTTTCCGCCCTACAGCCCCTTCAGTCCCCTTACTGCCCCAGCATCCCGAACACCTTCTGCGCCAGCGAACCCGCCGCCTGCATCGGGTTCCTGCGGATCGCCTTCTCCTCCTCGGCGATCATCACGTAGAGGCCGTCGAGCGCCTTGCGCGTCACGTAGCCCTCGATCTGCGCGTCCTCGCCCTTCACCAGCCCGAAGCCCGCCGCCTGGCCCGCGAGCTTGTTGTACTGCCCGGCAAGCGCGAGGCGGTCGGTGCTCTGCTTCACGATGGGCAGGAACTTCTCGGCGAGGCGCGCCTGCGTCTTGGACTTGAAGTAGCGTGTCGCCGAATCGTCGCCCCCGCTCAGGATGTTGCGCGCATCGTCGACAGACATCTGCTTCACCGCATCGACCAGCAGCACCTTCGCCTCGGGCACCGCCGCCTCGGCCGCACGGTTCATCGTCGTCACGAGACTGTCGAAATCCTTGCCGCGCCCGGCCATGCGCATCACCGGCTCGACCTGCGCCAGCCCGTCAGGCAGGGGAATCTTCACCTTCTTGTTGCCGAGGAAACCGTCCTTCTTGCCGAGCAGGTCCACCGCGCGGCCCGCGCCCTGCGTCAGCGCCTCGCGCAAACCACCGGAGGCCTCGGAGTCGGTGATGCTCCCCAGTCCGGCCGCCCAAGCCGGCACACAGATGACAAGCAGGACGAAAGCTCGCAGAATGGAACGCATGATGGTCTCCAGGGACGGGTTTCGCTCGAAGCGCCAGTGAGCATAACCCCGCGACGGGTATCGTGCGCGTGCCGGAGTTACCCTTTTTTCATTAATGGACTTGGCCCCGAGGCACTGTGGTGCAAGGGGTGGTGACACGGAGAACTCATGATGACGGCGACTGCAACACGCAACGGCACACTCTCCGAAGCCGAACTGCTGGCGATGCCGGCGGACGACTACATGAATGCCGCACAACTCGAATTCTTCCGCCAGCGCCTGCTCAAGCTGCAAGTCGAGCTGCGCGAAAACAGCGAGGAAACCCGCTCGCACCTGCGCGAAACCGTTGCGACCCCGGACGAGGCCGACCGCGCGACGCAGGAAGAAGAGCAGGTGCTGGAACAGCGCATCCGCGACCGCGAACTGAAGCTGCTGCACAAGGTGGAAGCGGCGTTGCGCCGCATCGAGGACGGCAGCTACGGCTTCTGCGAGGTCAGCGGCGAGCCGATCGGCGTCGGCCGCCTGCTCGCGCGCCCGACCGCGACGCTGAGCATCGAGGAGCAGGAACGGCACGAGCGCGAGGAACGCCTTTACCGCTAAAGGAACGCCTCCCGGCGCGGTAGCCTCCTCGTGATTGGAGTTCGCAAGGCGCGATTAGCAGGTTCCTTCCCCTTCAAGGGGAAGGACAGGATGGGGATGGGTTTCTTGCAGACGCTGCGGAGTCTACCCATCCCCACCCCAACCCTCCCCTTGAAGGGGAGGGAGCCGAGTTGCGCCAACTTCCGTGCCGTAGAGCGAGCACCACTACACTAGGTTGCGCCTACCGGAGAACGCCGGGCTCAGACGACCCCTGCGCCGTGCGCCTGTTGGTCGGCCCAGTAGCTCGAACGCACCATCGGGCCGCAGGCGGCGTTCTTGAAGCCCATCTTCAGCGCTTCGGTCTCGAACATCTTGAAGGTGTCCGGGTGCACGTAGCGCAGCACCGGCAGGTGGCCGGTCGACGGCTGCAGGTACTGGCCGATCGTCAGCATCTCGACGTCGTGCGCACGCAGGTCGCGCATCACCGCGAGGATCTCCTCGTCGGTCTCGCCCAGACCCACCATCAGGCCGGACTTCGTCGGCACCTCCGGGTGGCGGGCCTTGAATTCCTTCAGCAGTTTCAGCGAATACGCGTAATCCGCACCGGGGCGCGCCTGCTTGTACAGGCGCGGCACGGTCTCGAGGTTGTGGTTCAGGACGTCGGGCGGCGCCTGGTCGAAGATCTCCAGTGCGATCTCCATGCGGCCGCGGAAGTCCGGCACCAGCACCTCGATCGCGGTCTTCGGCGAGGCGGCGCGCGTCTCGCGGATGCATTCAACGAAGTGCTGGGCACCGCCGTCGCGCAAGTCGTCACGGTCGACGCTGGTGATCACGACGTAGTTGAGGCGCATCGCCCCGATGGTCGCCGCGAGATCCTTCGGCTCGTCGGGGTTGAGCGGCTCGGGACGGCCGTGACCGACGTCGCAGAACGGGCAGCGGCGCGTGCAGATGTCGCCCATGATCATGAAGGTCGCCGTGCCCTTGCCGAAGCATTCATGGATGTTCGGGCAGGAGGCTTCCTCGCACACCGTGTGCAGCTTGTGGTCGCGCAGCGTCGCCTTGATCTCGTTGAAGCGCTCGGCCTCCTGGCCGGCGCCCAGCTTGATGCGGATCCACTCGGGCTTCTTCAGCCGCTCGGCGGGCACGATCTTGATCGGGATGCGCGCGGTCTTCTCTGCGCCACGCTGCTTGCGGTTCTGGTTGTCCATGCGATGTCTCTCGTCTCTTCGGGGTAACGGGCGCTTGTGGCGCCCGCCGCATTATGGCCTGTCGGTGGCCGGCCGGGGTGCGAGCAGCCGCTCGAGATGGGCGCGCAGGCGCTCCCCCACTTCGGCGACGCCGTCGGTCACGCCGAAATCCTTCATCCTGATCGTCTTCAGCCCCTCGTAACCGCAGGGGTTGATCGCCGAGAACGGCGCGAGGTCGACATCGACGTTGAGCGCAAGGCCGTGGTAGCTGCAGCCGTTCCTGACGCGCAGGCCCAGCGCCGCGATCTTGTCGCCGCCGATATACACGCCCGGCGCACCGTCCTTGCGCGCGGCCGCAAGGCCGTAGTCGGCGAGGCAGTCGATGAGTGCCTGCTCCATCAGCGTGACCATCTCGCGCACCTTGAGGCGGCGACGGTGCAGGTCGATGAGCAGGTAAACGACGATCTGGCCGGGGCCGTGGTAGGTGATCTGGCCGCCACGGTCGATCTTCACCAGCGGGATGCCGGTCTCGCGCAGCAGGTGCTCGGGCTTGCCGGCCTGGCCCAGCGTGAACACCGGCGGGTGCTCCAGCAACCACAGCTCGTCGATCGTCTCGTCGGTGCGTGCGTCGGTGAATGCGCGCATCGCCGCCCAGGTCGGTTCGTACTCGACCAGGCCGAGACGGCGCACGACCAGCGGCAAGGCGTCCACCACCTGCACTACAGCACCACCTTCACCAGCGGATGACCGGACAGCTCGCGGTATAGCGCATCGAGCTGCGCCTTCGACACGGCGCGGACGGTGCAGGTCAGGGAAATGTAGTTGCCCTTGCTCGACGGCCGCATCTGCACCGTCGCGGGATCGAAATCCGGTGCGTGCTTGCGCACGACGTCGACGACGACCTGCGCGAACTCGTCCACGCGCGCGCCCATGATCTTGATCGGGAAATCGCAGGGAAACTCGAGGAGGGTTTCGGGGTTCTGATCAGCCAACGCGCATCACCGTGTTCTTGAATTCCTGGTACCAGGCATGCATCTCGCGCCCCACCGGCCCGGGCCGGCCGTCGCCGATCGGGCGGCCGTCCAGGCTGGTGATCGCGAGCACTTCCTTCGTCGACGAGGTGAGCCACAGCTCGTCGGCCGTGCGCACCTCGTCCTCGAGGATCTCCCGCACCCGGTGTTCGAGACCGTGCGTGGCCGCCAGTTCCAGCACCACGTCGTAGGTGATGCCGGGCAGCATCAGGTGGCTCTTGGGCGGCGCAAGCATCACGCCATCGCGCACGACGAAGATGTTGGAGGCCGCGCCTTCGGTGAGGAAGCCGTCGCGGAACAGCACCGTCTCGGCGCAGCCCTTGTCGACAGCGACCTGGCGCAGCAGGCAGTTCGCGAGCAACGCGGTGGTCTTCAGGTCGCAACGCGCCCAGCGGAAATCGGCCGCGCTCACGGCCGCAACGCCACTCGCCAACACGTCGGCCGACGGCGTCACGAGCGCCTCGCTCATCAGGAACACCGTCGGACGCATCACGGCCGGGAAGGCGTGGTTGCGCCGCTCGTCCGGACCGCGCGACACGTGCAGGTAGATCGACTGGTCCACCCAGGTGTTGCGCGCGACGAGCTCGTTCACGATCGCGTCCCATTCCGCGGCCGTGTGCGGGTTCGGGATGCGCACCGCGTCCAGCGTGCGCCCGAGACGCGCGATGTGCTCGGCGATGCGGAAGGGGCGGCGCGAATACACCGGGATCACCTCGTAGGCGCCGTCGCCGAAGAGGAAGCTGCGGTCCATCGGCGAGATGCGCGCCTCGGTCAGCGGCTGGTAGGTGCCATCGAGGTAACAGATGCTCATGAGCGCCTCCGCGGGCTTCTTACAGGCTCTTGATCCACATCACGATCGTATCCCACAGGCGGCCGAAGAAGCCGGCGACGGGAACGTCCTGCAACGCGACGACCGGGTATTCGCCGATCGGCTGGCCGTCAAGCGTGAGCTGCAGCGTGCCGACCTGCTGGCCCTTCTGCAGGGGCGCTACGACCGGCTGCTGGCTGGTGAGCTGGCTCTGAACCTTCTCGGCCTGGCCCTTGGGCAGGGAAATCACGAAATCGTTGAGGAAGCCCACCGGCAGCTCGTTCTTCTCGCCCTTCCACACACGGAAGCGCGACAGCTCCTGGTTCGCCGAATACAGCTTGGCGGTGTCGAAGAACTGGAAGCCGTAGTTCAGCAGCTTGAGCGATTCCTGCGCGCGGATGGTGTCGGAATCGGTGCCCAGCACCACCGACACGAGGCGGCGCGGGCCGCGCAGCGCCGACGCGATCAGGCAGTAGCCGGCCGCCGCGGTGTGGCCGGTCTTCAGACCGTCGACGGTCGGATCCAGCCACAGCAGGCGGTTGCGGTTCGGCTGCGTGATCTTGTTGTAGGTGTATTCCTTCTGCGAGTAGTAGCGATAGTACTCGGGGAAGTCGCGCGAGATCGCCGACGCGAGCAGCGACAGGTCGCGCGCGGTGGTGTAGTGGTTGGGGTCGGGCAGGCCGGAGGAGTTCATGAAGCTGGTGTTCTTCATGCCCAGGCGCTGCGCCTCGCGGTTCATCAGGTGGGCGAAGGATTCCTCGCTGCCGGCGATCAGCTCGGCGAGCGCGACGCAGGCGTCGTTGCCCGACTGGATGATCATGCCCTGCACCAGCTCCTCGACGGTGACCGGTTTGTCGGGCTGGATGAACATGCGCGAGCCTTCCATGCGCCAGGCGCGCTCGGACACCGGCACCGTCTGCTGCAGCGTGATGCTGCCGCTCTTGAGCGCCGCGAAGGTCAGGTAGGCGGTCATCAGCTTGGTCAGCGACGCGGGCTCGATGCGCGTATCGGCCTCGCGCGCGGCGAGCACCTGGCCGGTGGCCTGGTCCATCAGCAACCAGCTGCGGGCGGCGAGCGTGGGGGGCGGGACGGTCTGGGCGGAAACTGCGAAGGAGGCGACGGCAAACAGCAGGGCAACGAGGAAGCGCATGAGGATCGGCTGGCGGGTGGCAGTGGGCAGACAGAGGCGGCAAGACCTCAGGGCCGGGGCAAAGGTTCGATTATAGAGGCTTGCCCGGTCCCCGACAGGAGACTGGCGCACGCCGCAATTGGTTCAGATTGCATCAGCGCGTAACGACGAAGGGGCGGAACTTCAGTTCCCGCGCGATGCGCTCGGCCTCGCCCTTCGCTTCCGTCACCGACGCGAAGGGCCCGAGGTGCAGACGGTAGCGCTTGCCGTCGGCGAGGACTTCGAGGCGCTCGGCGTGCTCGGCGAAGGCGTCGCGCACCATGCCGCGGAAGCCTTCCGCGCTCGCGACGGAGGAAAACGAGCCGAGCTGCAGGAAGATGCCGCGCGTCGCATCCGTGAGCGTGGACGGCTCGGCCAGCGCGAGCTGCACTGGCGGTTCGGCGGGCACCGGCGGCGGCACGAGGGCTGCCGGCCGGCGGCCGGGTAGCGGCGGGACCGGTTTTTCGGTCGCGACCATCTCGACCCCGTCGGGGACGATGGCCTCGACCTCGACCTCCGCACTACCCACATTCACATAGCCGAGGCGGTGCGCAGCGGCGTAGGAGAGATCCATGATGCGGCCCTTGTGGAAGGGCCCGCGGTCGTTGATGCGCACCACCACCGAGCGCCCACTCGCGCGGTGCGTGATGCGCGCGTAGCTCGGGATCGGCAGCGTCGGGTGGGCGGCGGTCATCGAGTACATGTCGTAGGGCTCTCCGCTGGACGTCGGCTTGCCGTGGAAGCGCTTGCCATACCAGCTCGCGCGTCCGAGCTGGCGGAAAGGCATCACGGCCTTCGCCGGCACGTAGTCCGCGCCGAACACGTTGTAGGGGCGGTTGGCAAAGCGGTGCAGCGGCTCCGCACGCGGCTGCGCGTCGGGAATGTCGTCGAGGTTGGCCGGCGGGTTGTCGCCCGGACCGTCATCCTTGTAGTAGGCGCCACCGCGCTTCTGCACGACGGCGCTCTTGCCCGGAGCCGATTCGGGCTGGGGTTGTATCTCGGAGGTGCCGGCCACCGGCGGCGTCGTGCTGCAGCCGGCCAGCGTCAGCACCGCCGCGACCAGGCCCGCGAACAGCAGCTTGTATCCGGACGGGCCGGCTTGCAGGGTATGCGTCGGCATCGGTCTGTCTCCGTATTCACGCCTGCGCGAGCACGCGGCTGCGCTGGATGCTCATCAGTATCCCGATCCCGAGACACAGCGTGACGAGCGCAGTTCCACCGTAGCTGATGAAGGGCAGCGGCACGCCCACGACCGGCAGGATACCGCTGACCATGCCCATATTAACGAAAGCATAGGTGAAGAAGATCATCGTGATGGCCCCGCCGAGCAGGCGCGTCGCGAGCGTCGGCGCCATCGCCGCGATGTAGAAGCCGCGCAGCAACAGCAGCACGTAGATCGCCAGCAGCACGACGATGCCGATCAGGCCGAACTCCTCGGCGAGCACCGAGAAGATGAAGTCGGTGTGGCGCTCGGGCAGGAAGGCGAGGTGGGTCTGCGTGCCGTCCATCCAGCCCTTGCCGAGCACGCCACCGGAGCCGATCGCGATCGTCGACTGGATGATGTGGAAACCCTTGCCGAGCGGATCCTGCGTAGGATCGAGCAGGGTGCACACGCGGTGCTTCTGGTATTCGCGCAGGCCCGGCCAGTCGACGCCGGGCTGGCAGATCTGGTCGCCGAAGCCGACGATCGCGACGATGCCGATCACGCCGACCGCGACGACGGGAACGATCAGCTTCCACGACAGGCCGGCGAAGTAGATCACATACACGCCGGCGGCGGTCACGAGCAGGCTCGTACCGAGATCGGGCTGCACCATGATCAGCCCGACCGGCACGACCAGCAGCAGGCCCGCGACGATGAACTCACGCAGGCCGATCTGGCCCTCGCGCTGCTGGAAGTACCACGCGAGCATCAACGGCATCGCGATCTTCATGATCTCGGACGGCTGGATGCGCGTCACACCGACGTCGAGCCAGCGCGTCGCCCCTTTCGAGGTCTCACCGAAGAGGTCCACCGCGACGAGCAAGAGCACGCCGATCAGGTACAGCGGCAGCGCGAGGCTCAGCAGGCGCTGGGCCGGCAGGCGCGCCGTCGCCCACATCGCCGCGAGCGCGACGACGGTGTTCACCTGCAGGGACGGGACGCGCTCCGGCGAGGCGCTCATCATCACGACGAAGGCGTAGGCGAGCAGCAGGCCGAGCAGCAGCAGTAGCGGCAGGTCGATCGGGCGCAGGAAGCCGAGCAGCAGCTCGCGCGGCTGGAAACGCGTGTCGGTCATTCGGAACGAGGCTCCCGGTCTGGTCCACCCGCATCCGGCGCTGCGGGTTCCGCGGCCACCGCGGGCGCTCCTGCGTGCGGATGGCCGGCGTGCTCGTCGCCCTCGTCGGCCGCATCGGCATCCTCGCCGGCCGGCTGGTCGCGGCGCTTGCCGAGCAGGTGGAAATCGATGATCTGGCGAGCGATCGGCGCCGCCGACTGCGCGCCGAAGCCGCCGTTCTCGACCAGCACCGCGAGCGCGATGGTCGGCTTGTCGGCTGGCGCGTAGGCGATAAACCACGAATGGTCGCGCAGGCGTTCGCTCACGCGCCCCTCGACGTAGCGCTGACCGCGCAGCGAGAACACCTGCGCGGTGCCAGTCTTGCCGCCGGCCGAGTAAGGCGCGCCGGCGAAGGCGCGCGCGCCGGTGCCGACCTTGTTCACGTCCACCATCGCCTGACGCACCGCGGCCGCATGCTCGGGCTTGAACGGGATGGTGCGGATCGGCTCGGGCTCGATGACGCGACGTTCGCCCGTTGCAGGATTGACGACATGGCGCACGACGTGCGGCCGGAACAGCTTCCCGTCATTGACCAGCGCCGCCACCGCGTTGGCCATCTGCAGCGGCGTGTAGGCGTTGTAGCCCTGGCCGATGCCGACCGAGATCGTCTCGCCGCCGAACCACTTCTGGTGCTCCTTCTTGCGGAAGCGCTTCTTCTTCCATTCCGGCGTCGGCAGCACGCCCTCCGCCTCGCCGGGCACATCGATGCCGGTGCGCGCACCGAAGCCGAAGGGGCGCATGAAGTTCGCGATGCCGTCGATGCCCAGATCGTTGGCGAGCTGGTAGTAGTAAGTGTTGCATGACACGACGATGGATTTGGGCAGGTCCACCATGCCGTGCCCACCGATCTTGTCGTCCATGAAACGGTGGCCGCCGAACATGAAATAGCCCGGATCGGCGATCGTCTGCGTGATCGTGCGCTTGCCCGCCGACAGGCCCGCGATCGCCATGAAGGGCTTGAAGGTCGAGCCGGGCGGGTAGGCGCTGAAGATCGCGCGATTGACCAGCGGGTGGTCGGGCGATTCGTTGAGCGACTTCCAGTCCTCGGTCGAGATGCCGTCGACGAAGAGGTTGGGGTCGTACCCGGGCTTGGACACCAGCGCCAGCACGCCGCCGGTCGCCGGCTCGATCGCGACGAGCGCCCCGCGGCGCTTGCCGAAGGCGGCTTCGGCGACCTTCTGCATCTCGATGTTCAGCGTGAGCTCGAGGTCGTTGCCGGCCACACCCGGCGTGCGCGCGAGCTGGCGCACCGCGCGGCCGCCGGCATTCACCTCGACCTGCTCGGCGCCGGTGATGCCATGCAGCACGGCCTCGTAGCTCAACTCCAGGCCGCTCTTGCCGATGTACTCGGAGCCGCGGTAGTTTGCCTCGTCGCCCGACTCCTCGATGCGTTCGCGGTCGCGCTGGTTGATGCGGCCGATGTAGCCGATCACGTGCGACGCGATTTCGCCATGCGGATAGTCACGGAACAGGCGCGCCTGCACCTCGACGCCGGGGAACTGGTAGCGCCGCGCGATCACCCGCGCCACCTCCTCCTCGGTCAGGCGCGTGCGGATCGGCACGCTCTCGAAATTCTTGCTCTCCTCGAGCAGCTTCTTGAAGCGGCGCCGGTCGCGCGCGTCGATCTCGACGATCTCCGCCAACCCGTCTATCGTTGCCTCGAGGTCGCGCACGCGCGAGGGCGTGATCTCCAAAGTGTAGGCAGCGTAGTTGCGTGCGAGCGGCACGCCGTTGCGATCGGTGATCGAACCGCGACCCGGCACGATGGGCAGCAGCGCGATGCGGTTGTCCTCGGCGCGGGTGTGGTAATAGTCGTAGCGCACGACCTGGAGGAACCAGAAGCGCGCGACCAGCAGGCCGAAGCACACCGCGATGAAGATCCCCGCGATCAGGACGCGGCGGCGGAAGCGCCCCAGTTCCTCGTCGGGGGTACGGAATTCCATCATTGGATCAGATCGGCCGATTGTCGTCCCGGTCCACCGGCTGGTACTGCGGCAGCAGCAACAGGTAGTTCAGCGGCACCCACAGCGCCGCGCTCGTCAGGCTGGACAGGAAGTACCACCACCCGGGGAATTCGGCGCCGGCGAGGAGGCGCACGACGACCATGATCACCTGCGTCAGCAGCAGCAGCGGGAACATCTGCAAGGCCTGCTGCGTCGGCGGGAACCACAGCACGCGGCGCGACACCGAGGTTGCCAGATAGCACAGCACGACGTAGGCGAGGGCGTGCTGACCCATTGCGGCGCCGTGGCCGATATCGACCAGCACACCGAACAGGAATCCCGCCCCCATGCCGACGCGCAAGGGCTCGCGGATCGACCAGAAGGCCAGCACCAGCGCGACCCAGTCGGGCACGCCGGGCGTGAGGCCGGTCGGGATGTAGCTCAGCGCAAGCGCGACCAGCAGGCTCAGGTAGGCGAACCAGGTCTTGGCGGGCAGCAGGATGCGGCTGGAACGGTGGGTCGGTTGCATCGCTTACCCCTTGAGGCCCTTGCGCGCTTCGGGTTCCGGCTCCGGCGCAGGACGCGGCGGCGGCGGCTCGGCGCGCCCCAGCAGCCGCACCTGGGTCGTGCGCTCGACCCCGGCGACCGGTTCGCACACGATCACCGCGAAAGTCTGCCCGTCGCGATCGACGCTGACGACGTCGGCCACCGGCAAGCCGGCGAGGAAGAGCCCGTCGAGGCCCGAAGTCACGAGACGGTCGCCCACACGCACGTCCGCACCCGACAGCGTGAAGCGCAGCTCCAGCCGTCCCTGGCCGGCTCCGGCGAGCACGCCACGCAAACCGTTCCGCGCGACCTGCACCGGCACCGCCTGGTCCTTGTCGGTCAGCAGCGTCACCTCGGCCTGCACCGGATACACGCGCGTGACCTGGCCGATCATGCCCTGTTCATTGACGACCGCCATGCCGGCCTCGACGCCCTGCTGGCTGCCGCGATTGAGGATCACCTTGAGATCGAACGGGTCCGGCGCGTCGTAGAGAATCTCGGCGGCGACGCTCTTCGCCGCGACCGCCGGGCCCATGTCGAGAAGGCCGCGCAGGCGGCTGTTCTCTTCCTCGAGCTGCTCGAAACGCAGCAGGCGCTGCGCCGCTTCCAGCTCGCGCCCGCGCAACGCGGCGTTATCCTTCTGCACCTCGACGAGGGTCCCGAAATACACCGCCGCGTTGCGCACGAAGTCAGCCGGTGCGGCGGCGGCCATCTGCAGCGGCCAGGTCGCCACCGACAGCGCCTGGCGCACCACTTCGAGGTAGCGGAACCTCAGGTCGGCGACCAGCATCGCCAGGCACACCGACACCAGCACCAGCAGCCGCACCAGCGGCGTGGGTCCTTGCTTGAAGATAGGCGGAGACGGATGACCGGCGAGGGACATCGTGAGGCGTGTGTGGCGGAGTGCGGCAGACCCGGAAGCCCGCCGCAACAACGCGACTTACTCGGACGCGAAGATGGACCCGAGCTTGTCCATCTTTTCCAGCGCCATGCCGCAGCCCCGCGCGACGCAGGTCAGCGGCTCCTCGGCAACGATCACCGGCAGACCGGTCTCTTCCATCAGCAGGCGATCGAGGTCGCGCAGCAACGCGCCGCCGCCGGTCAGCACCATGCCGCGGTCGGCGATGTCGGCACCCAGTTCGGGCGGGGTCTGTTCGAGGGCGATCTTCACCGCCGAAACAATCTGGTTGAGCGGCTCGGTGAGCGCCTCGAGGATCTCGTTCGACGAGATCGTGAAACTCCTCGGAATGCCTTCGGCGAGGTTGCGCCCCTTCACTTCCATCTCGCGCACTTCGGAGCCCGGGAAGGCCGAGCCGATGTTCTTCTTGATGTTCTCGGCGGTCGTATCGCCGATCAGCATGCCGTAGTTGCGGCGGATGTAATTGACGATCGAGTCGTCGAACTTGTCGCCGCCCACGCGCACGGAGCCGGCGTACACCATGCCGCCCAGCGAGATCACACCCACTTCGGTGGTGCCGCCGCCGATATCGACGACCATCGAACCGGTCGCGTCCGACACCGGCAGGCCGGCGCCGATCGCCGCCGCCATCGGTTCCTCGATCAGGTACACCTGCGACGCACCCGCCGCCAGCGCCGCGTCGCGGATCGCACGGCGCTCGACCTGGGTCGAACCGCAGGGCACGCAGATGATGATGCGCGGGCTCGGCGAGAACATGCGCGAGTCGTGCACCTTCTTGATGAACTGCTTGATCATCTGCTCGGTGACGACGAAATCGGCAATCACGCCGTCCTTCATCGGGCGGATCGCGGTGATGTTGCCCGGCGTCTTGCCCAGCATCTGCTTCGCCGCATGGCCGACCGCCTGGATCGTGCGCTTGGCGTTGGGCCCGCCCTCGGTACGGATCGCGACGACGGACGGCTCGTCGAGCACGATGCCCTTGCCGCGCACGTAGATCAGCGTGTTCGCGGTGCCAAGGTCAATGGCCAGATCGTTGGAGAAATAGGAACGAAGGAAGCCAAACATGCGGAAAATCCCGAAACCGGTGAGGAAGGTGGGCGGTGGGGCTGATGCCCGGCCGGACTGGCGGCAAACGAGTATGATAACCTACAAATCTTTGTGATTTAAGCGGGTTTTGTTTCCTCATGTCGCTTACCACTGAACAGGTCCTGCGCATCGCCGGACTCGCGCGCATCGCACTCGCCGATGGCGACGTCGAGGCCACGCGCGCCAAACTGAACGGAATCTTCGGCCTGATCGAACAGATGCAGGCGGTCGACACCAGCGGCGTCGAACCGATGAGCCACCCGCAGGACGTCGCACAGCGCCTGCGTGCCGATGTCGCGACCGAAGCGGACCGCCGCGAGGCCTTCCAGCGCGTCGCCCCGCAGACCGAAGCGGGCCTCTACCTCGTCCCGAAGGTCATCGAGTAAGCCATGATCAACGCCAGCCTCACCGAACTGCGCGCCGCACTCGACGCGAAGCGGATCTCCAGCGTCGAGCTCGCGACGCTCTTCCTCGACCGCATCGCCGCGCAGAACCCGGCGCTCAACGCCTTCATCACCGTCGACCGCGACGGCGCCCTCGCGGCCGCCCGTGCCGCCGACGCCCGCATCGCCGCCGGCAACGCCGGCCCGCTCACTGGCATCCCGCTCGCGCACAAGGACGTGTTCTGCACCGAAGGCGTGCTCACGACCTGCGGCTCGAAGATGCTGTCGAACTTCGTCAGCCCGTATGACGCCCACGTCGTCTCGCTGCTCAAGGCCGCCGGTGCGGTCAACCTGGGCAAGACCAATATGGACGAGTTCGCGATGGGCTCGTCGAACGAGAACTCGCACTACGGTCCGGTGAAGAACCCGTGGGACACCGCCCGCATCCCGGGCGGCTCCTCCGGCGGCTCGGCTGCCGCGGTCGCCGCGCGCCTCGCCCCGATCGCCACCGGCACGGACACCGGCGGTTCGGTGCGCCAACCCGCCGGCCACACCGGCATCACCGGCATCAAGCCCACCTACGGCGTCGTCAGCCGCTACGGCATGATCGCCTACGCCAGTTCGCTCGACCAGGGCGGCGCCTTCGGCGCGTCCGCGGCCGACTGCGCGCAGCTCCTCACCGCGATGGCCGGCTTCGACGAGCGCGACTCCACCAGCCTCGAGCGCCCGGCCGAGGACTATGCGCGCGAGATCGCCGCGCCGGCGAACGACAAACCGCTCGCCGGCCTGCGCATCGGCCTGCCGCGCGAATTCTTCGCCGAAGGCATGGCCGAGGACGTGCGCGCCGCGGTCGAAGCCGCGCTCGAGCAGTACCGCAGGCTCGGCGCGACCACCGTCGAGGTGAGCCTGCCCAACGCCAAGCTCGCGATCCCCGCCTACTACGTGATCGCCCCGGCCGAGGCCTCGAGCAACCTGTCGCGCTTCGACGGCGTGCGCTACGGCCACCGCGCCGCCGAGTACCGCGACCTCGCGGAGATGTATGCGAAGAGCCGTGCCGAAGGCTTCGGCGCCGAGGTCAAGCGCCGCATCCTCGTTGGCACCTACGTGCTGTCGCACGGCTACTACGACGCCTACTACCTGCAGGCGCAGAAGCTGCGCCGCCTGATCGCGCAGGACTTCCAGGCCGCTTTCCGCGAATGCGACGTGATCGCCGGCCCGACCAGCCCGACCACCGCGTGGTCGATCGGCGAGAAGACCGACGATCCGGTGCAGATGTACCTCTCGGACATCTACACGATCGCCGTGAACCTCGCCGGCCTGCCGGGTCTCTCGCATCCTTGCGGCTTCGGTGCCGGGAATCTCCCGGTCGGCCTGCAGCTCATCGGCGACTATTTCGGCGAAGCGCGCCTGCTGGGCACCGCGCACCAGTACCAGCAGGCGACCGACTGGCACCTGCGCCGTCCGGCCTGAGCGTCCCATGCGCCGCCTTCATCCCGCCCTCCGTGCCGCGACGCTCGCCGCCGCCGTGCTGCTCGGCGCCTGCGCGACCCCGCCCGAGCGCAAGCCCGAACCCGCCGCGACCGCTCCGTCAGCCGCTCAGGCCGCGGCCGAAGCCGAGCCCGAACGCGCACTGCAGCGTGGCCGGCTGAAGCCGATGCCGGTGCGGCCGCTGAGTATCAAGACCGACTGCCGCTTCAAGGACGAGGTCGGCTACGGCGGCAGCGCCGTGCTCGACGTCAGCTACTCCGAGGTGCGCGCCTTCGCCGCCACGGTCAATGTTCCCAAACGCGGCAGCTGCAAGTTCGACCTCGCCGACTTCAAGCAGGTGCTGAAGGAACCGCACGTCGAACTGCAGGCCCGCGACGGCTGCACGGTGCGCATGTGGGAACAGGGCGAACAGGTCACCGTCGCATTCTCCGAATGCGCGAAACGCTGCACCCGCGGCACGTTCGAATACGTATGGCCGATCCTCGTGGACCGGTCGAGCGGCCAGTGCACCTGACCGCGTCAAGAATCTAGAGATACGAAGATGAGCAGATCGGATTGGGAAGTCGTCATCGGGCTGGAAGTGCATGCCCAGCTCAACACCGCGTCGAAGATCTTTTCCGGCGCCAGCACCGCCTTCGGCGCCGAGCCGAACGTGCAGGCCTGCGCCGTCGACATCGCGCTGCCCGGCGTGCTGCCGGTGCTGAACCGCGGCGCCGTCGAGCGCGCGATCCGCTTCGGCCTCGCAATCGGCGCGAACGTCGCGGCGAAGAGCGTGTTCGCGCGCAAGAACTACTTCTACCCGGATCTGCCGAAGGGCTACCAGATCAGCCAGTTCGAGCTGCCGGTGGTGCAGGGCGGCGAAATCACGATCCGCGTCGGTGAAGGGGAGAAAGCCTACGAGAAGACCGTGCAGCTAACGCGCGCCCATCTCGAGGAAGACGCCGGCAAGTCCCTGCACGAGGACTTCCACGGCATGAGCGGCATCGACCTCAACCGTGCCGGCACGCCGCTGCTGGAAATCGTCTCCGAACCCGACATGCGCTCCTCGGCCGAGGCGGTCGCCTACGCCCGCGCGCTCCATGCGCTGGTACGCTGGATCGACATCTGCGACGGCAACATGCAGGAAGGCTCGTTCCGCTGCGACGCCAACGTCTCCGTGCGCCACCCCGGCGGGCCGCTCGGCACGCGCCGCGAGATCAAGAACCTGAACTCCTTCCGCTTCCTGCAGCAGGCCATCGACTTCGAAGTGCAGTGGCAGATCGCCACCATCGAGGACGGCGGCAAGATCCAGCAGGCGACCGTGCTGTTCGATCCCGACACCGGCGAGACGCGCATGATGCGCTCGAAGGAAGACGCCCACGACTACCGCTATTTCCCCGATCCCGACCTGCTGCCACTGGTGATCGCGCCGGAATGGAAAGCGCGCGTGCAGTCGGAGATGCCCGAGCTGCCGGGCGCGATGAAAGCCCGCTTCATCGAGCAATGGGGCCTCTCGGCCTACGACGCGACGACGCTCACCGCCTCGAAGGAAATCGCGTCCTTCTATCAAGCCACCGTCGAAGCCGCCGGCGTGCCGCTCGCCAAGCCCTGCGCCAACTGGGTCATGGGCGATCTCGCCGCCCGTCTCAACAAGGCCGAACTCGACGCTTCCGCGTCCCCGGTCTCGCCCGCCCAGCTCGCCGGCCTCGTGCAGCGCATCGCCGACGGCACCATCTCGAACAACATAGGCAAGAAGGTGTTCGAAGCCCTGTGGAACGGCGAGGGTGCCAGTGCGGACGCCATCATCGAAGCCCAGGGCCTGCGCCAGACCAACGACGCCGGCGCGATCGAGGCAATGATCGACGAAGTCCTCGCGGCGAACCAGAAGTCGGTCGAGGAGTTCCGCGCCGGCAAGGAGAAGGCCTTCAACGCGCTCGTCGGCCAGGTCATGAAGGCGAGCAAGGGCAAGGCCAACCCGGCGCAGGTCAACGAACTGCTGAAACGCAAGCTGGAAGGCTGAACCACCCTCTCACCGCCACACCCTCGGGGGACGCGCGATGTGCCAGCTCCTCGGAATGAACAGCAACGTACCGACGGACATCTGCTTCTCGTTCGCCGGCTTCCAGGCGCGCGGCGGTGCCACCGACGTGCACGCCGATGGCTGGGGCATCGCCTTCTTCGAGGGACGCGGCGTGCGCGTCTTCCTCGACCCCCAGCCCAGCGCCTCGTCGCCGGTCGCGGAGCTGGTGCGCAACTACCCGATCCGCTCGCTCAACGTCATCGCGCACATCCGCAAGGCAACGCAAGGTCAGGTCACGCTCGACAACACCCACCCCTTCCAGCGTGAGCTGTGGGGGAGCTACTGGATCTTCGCGCACAACGGCAACCTGCTCGACTACACGCCGCCCTTCGACGGCCGCTTCCTGCCGGTCGGCAGCACCGACTCGGAGTCCGCGTTCTGCGACATCCTGCAGAACCTCGCCGCCGAATTCCCCGACGGCCCGCCGCCGGCCGAAACCCTGTTCGCGGCGCTGCGCCGGCTCGCGATTCGCATCGGCGCGCACGGTCCGTTCAACTTCCTGCTGTCGAACGGCGAATACCTTTTCGCCCATTGCTCGACAAAACTCACCTACATCATCCGCCAGGCACCATTCGCCACCGCGCACCTCTCTGACCAGGATCTCAGTGTCGATTTCAGCCAGCTCACGACCCCGGCCGACCGCGTCGCCGTAATCGCGACCACGCCGCTGACCGACAACGAGGCGTGGCACGCGATACCGCCCGGCACGCTGCTCGCGTTCCGCCACGGCGCCATCGAGACGCTGGGCGAAGCGACGACCATCGCCGGCAATCCCGCCGCCGGCGCGGGCAGCGTGTAGATTTCGCTTCGCAGCCTCATGCCGAAAGGCTAAAGTCCGACTTTCACCATACCGCCGAAGGGGAAAACCGTGTCCGATTGCCCATTGTGCCTGGCTGCGAACGAGACCCCGGTCTGGCGCGACGGCAGCTGCCGCGTCATCCTCGTCGATGAGCCCGGCTATCCCGGCTTCTGCCGCGTCGTGTGGAACCACCACGTCGCGGAAATGACCGACCTCAACGCCGGCGAGCAGCGCCACCTCCTCAACGTCGTATTCGCGACCGAAGCCGCACTGCGCCAGCTGATGCGCCCCGACAAGATCAACCTCGCGAGCCTCGGCAACATGGTTCCGCACCTGCATTGGCACGTGATCCCGCGCTTCGCCGACGATGCCCACTTCCCGCAGTCGGTGTGGAGCGCGCCGCAGCGCACCGGCGCGCAGCGCGCGGCCCCGCCGCTGGACACCCTCGCCGCGACGCTGGTCGCGATGCTCACCGAACAGACCGCCGGATGACCGCTGCAAGCGCGGACCCAACGCACAACGGAGAACCCATGGGTTATCACGATCCCGTCGACTGCCTGGAGTTGCTGAACAGGCTGCACCCGCTGAACGTCGACGAGACCCACAGACTGCTGTCGGAGATGGTGCAGACGCTGCTGCGCAGCCCGCCGCCACCCGAACAGCAGCTCGAAATCCTCGAAGCAGCGCGTCCGCACATCGCACTCGCCCAGTCCGCGATGGCCGACCGCTATGCCGCCCATCCGCTGCCGCCGGACAGCGTCGAAAACGCAACCCTGCGCAGCGTCGTCGCGCTGTGGCAGGCCATGACCCGGTCCTACGAACGCGTCGCGCGCGCGTGGGGTGCCGAACGCCTGCCGACCGACCAGCGCGCGCTATTGGCGCAGCGGCGCATCCACTACGCGGGCATGGTCCCGCTCGAATACTTCCGTGCCCACCGCTCCATCCCCAAGGGCACGTGGAGCGCGCTGCACGACAGTTACTGCGCGGCCGAGGCGCTCGGCGTCGCCACGATCCGCGTCCCCGATGCACTCAACGACATCTGGAAGGCGCAAAGCCCGGCCGAGGCCTTCGCCGCCGTACTGCTCGTCGACCTCGCCAACCCCTACGGCCGCAGCGCGCGCGACCTCGGATGGGTGTGCCGCTGGACGCAGCGCTTCGCCCCCTACTGCGAGCTCCTCGGCGCGCCGGACGGCGAAACCCCGCAGCCTGCCGCCTACGGACTCGACCTCGGCGCCGACCACGGCCTTCGCCCGCTCGGCGTGCTCGCGCCCTCCACGGCGCTGCGTCGCTTCGACGGCAGCAAGCTCGCCGGGCAGATCCAGGCCGTACTCAAGCAGTTCAAGCAGGGCGTCACGCCATCCTCGCTCGGGCTCGGCGCCGACTGCCCCGTGGACGCCTGCTCCCGGCTGCTGCTGTCGCTGTACCGCCCGTGGGGCCTCGCCTCCGCCGGACGCCGCTTCCCGCGGCGCGGCACGCAGGGGCGCGCCGACCTCACCGTCGGCTGGTCGTCCATCGCCTTCCACATCAGCGGCAAACCCTTCGAACAGCCCCCGATCTACGCGACGCAGCGCAGCCTGCGCAGCGACATCTCGCTGCTCACCTTCGGCGAACGCGTCACCCAGGCCGAGAACCCGCGCTGGAACGAAAACGAGCGCCGGCGTGCGGCAACGCGGCTCGGCTTCACCTGCGAACACTGGCAAGTCGCGGACCATTCGGTGAGCGGCTTCCGCCTGTACCAGGATCCCCACACACAGCGCCTCGAACACCATCAGCTCGTCGGCGTGCGCCCGCCCGACGGCGAGCATTTCCTGGTCGCGCAGCTCAGCTGGCTGATGTATCGCGCCGACGGCGTCATGGAAGCGGGCGTGCAGGTGCTTCCCGGCCTGCCCCGGGTCGTCGCGGTGCGCCCCTTCGGCCTCACGAGCAATCTGCACGAAGCCTTCCTCGAGGCCTTCCTGCTCCCCCCCACGCCGGCACTCAAGACGGGCGCCTCGCTGATCCTGCCGGCGAAATGGTTCCAGCCGCAACGGGTCATCGACGTCGTCGACGGCCCCGAGCGCTACCAGCTGCGGCTCACCAAACCGATCCTGCGCGGCCCCGATTTCGTCCAGGTCAGCTACGAAGCGCTGGAATCGCAGGCCCCAGGCGCGAAACCGGGAAGCGCGCGCTGAAGCGGCTCCCCCTGCCGGGCTCGCTGGCGATGCGCAGCTCGGCCTGGTGGCGCGACAGGATGTGCTTGACGATCGCCAGCCCCAGGCCGGTGCCGCCCGTCTCGCGCGAGCGGCCGCGGTCGACACGGTAGAAGCGCTCCGTCAGGCGCGGGATGTCCTCGGCGGCAATGCCTATGCCGTTGTCCTCGACCGCAAACTCCCCTCGACCATCGGTGCAGCTCCAGCTCAAGCGGATGCGCCCACCGGACGGCGTGTAGCGCACCGCATTGCTGGCGAGGTTCGCGAACGCCGAGCGCAGCTCCTTCTCGCTGCCCAGCAGCGTCGCACAGCCCGCACGCACGTCGATGTCGGCATCGATCTCGTGCCGGCCGTTGGACAACATACGCGTATCCTCGGCGATGCTATGCACCAGCGCGGCGACGTCAACGCGCTCCTCCACCGCAGCCGGTGCGCCCGTCTCCAGTGCCGACAGGGTGAGCAGGTCCTCGATCAGCGTCTGCATGCGCAGCGACTGTTCCAGCGCGAGCTGCAGGAAGTTCGTCACGTCCTCCGGCGCGAAATCGTCGCGACCGTCGATCAGCGTCTCGAGGAAACCCGTCACCACCGTCAGTGGCGTGCGCAGCTCGTGCGACACGTTGGCGATGAAGTCGCGCCGCATCGTCTCCAGCTTCTCCAGCTGGCTGACGTCACGCGACACCACCATCTTCTGCTCGTCGCCGAAGGGCACCACCTGCAGCAACAGCGTGAGGCCCGCCCGGCGCGTCGAATGCAGCACCAGCGGATCCGCATAATCGCCCGCCTGCAGGAAACGCACGAACTCCGGCTCGCGCACCAGCGTCGTCACGAGCACCCCGTGGTCGCGCCGCCCGTCGATGCCGAAGTGCTGCTCCGCCTTGCGGTTGAGCCACTCGATGCGGTCGTTCGCCGACAGGTACAGCACTCCGTCCGGCATCGCCTGGCTCGCCTCGTGGAAGCGGTCAAGCGCGCCCGTCAGGCGCTCGCGCAGGTCGACCGAGGTGCGCGAACGCCGGTCCAGGTCATAGAAAATGTGCGCCCAGATGCCGACCCCGGCAGGCAACGGCATCCCCGCCGGTGCGTGCATCCATTCGACCAGGCGCTGCAGGTTCAGCAGCTGGTAGGCGAGCATCGCCAACAGGCCGGCAAACAGCATCGCCAACGCCGCGACCTTGCCGCCGATTGCGCCGACGATCAGCGCCAGCAGGGCGACCAGACCCAGCATGCGCACGGCCTGCATCCACACGTATCGCGATTCCGGTCTGATGAGGGACTCCCGCTCGAAGCTGCCAGTGCGGAATCTTACACGCCGGCCACGGCCGGCAGGGCCGAGAGGCGATAGCCGCTGCCGCGCACCGTCTGGATCAGCCCGTCATGGCCGACCGGCTCCAGCGCAGCGCGCAGGCGCCGCACATGCACGTCCACCGTGCGCTCCTCGACGAAGACATGGTCGCCCCACACCTGGTCCAGCAGCTGCGCACGCGAATGCACGCGCTCGGGATGGGTCATCAGGAAATGCAGCAGGCGGAACTCCGTCGGCCCGAGGGTCACCGGCCGTTCCCCGGCGGCGACACGGTGCGTCGCCGGATCGAGGCACAACCCGCCGAGTTCCACCGGGTCTTCCGTCGCCTGCGGCGCGCGCCGGCGCAGCACGGCCTTGATGCGCGCGACCAGCTCGCGCGGGCTGAAGGGCTTGGTGATGTAGTCGTCCGCGCCCATCTCCAGGCCCGCGACCTTGTCCTGCTCCTCGCCGCGCGCCGTCAGCATGATGATGGGGATCGTGCGTGTGCGCTCGTCCGCCCGCAGGCGCCGCGCCAGCTCGATACCCGACATCCCGGGCAGCATCCAGTCGAGCAGCACCAGATCCGGCAGCGCGTCGCGCACGATGCGCTGCGCCGTCTCGGCATCGCCGGCGCGCACCACATGATGCCCCGCACGTCCGAGGTTGGCGGCAATCAATTCCTGGATCGCCGGTTCGTCTTCCACAAGCAGGATGTTCGCGGCCATATTTACACTCCATGTCATTGCACTTAGTGTATTGCAGGAAATTGACGATTTTGTGACAGGTCACGAACCCGCAACAAGCGCAGTGCCCGCGCCCCGCAGGGCACGGGCGGGCCCCGATTCGGGTATGATTGACACCCCCTCCATCCGCAAGCAGGGGCAAGCATGGCCGGCCTCGACGACGACACCCCCATCCCCACCGCACTCACGCTGCATCGCAAGTCGCGCGTACTGGAAATCGCCTTCGGCGAAGACCGGCAGTACGCGCTGCCCTTCGAATACCTGCGCGTGTATTCGCCGTCCGCCGAAGTCCGCGGCCACGGCGTCGGGCAGGAAACGCTGCAGGTCGGCAAGCGCGACGTCGAGCTCCTCGACATCGAGCCGGTCGGCCACTACGCCGTGAAGCTGGTGTTCTCCGACGGCCACGACAGCGGCCTGTATTCCTGGGACTACCTCCACATGCTCGCCACGCAGCACGACACGCTGTGGCAGCAGTACCTCGACCGCCTCGCCGCGGCCGGGGCGAGCCGCGATCCCGCCGACAACCCACCGCCCGCGCCCAAGCACGGCTGCGGCCACAAGCACTGAACATGAACGACAAGACCACCCACTTCGGCTTCCAGACGGTCGCCGAAGGCGAGAAGCAGCAACGCGTCGCCGAGGTCTTCTCCTCGGTCGCGACCAAGTACGACATCATGAACGACCTGATGTCCTTCGGCATGCACCGGCTGTGGAAGGCGTTCACGATCCAGATCTCCGGCGTCGGCCGCGGCGACCGCGTGCTCGACGTCGCCGGCGGCACCGCCGACCTCTCGCTCGCCTTCGCCAAGCGCGTCGGGCGCGAAGGCCAGGTCTGGCTCACCGACATCAACCACGCCATGCTCTCGGTCGGCCGCGACCGCGTGCTGGACCGCGGCTACGCGCTGCCGGTTGCCCAGTGCAACGCTGAAAAGCTGCCTTTCCCCGACAACTGGTTCGATTGCGTCACGGTCGCCTTCGGCCTGCGCAACATGACCCACAAGGACGCCGCGCTGGCCGAGATGCGCCGTGTGCTGCGTCCGGGCGGGCGCCTGCTGGTGCTCGAATTTTCCAAGGTATGGGGCCCGCTTTCCCCCGCCTACGACCTCTACTCCTTCAAGATCCTGCCGTGGATGGGCCAGAAGGTCGCCGGCGACGCCGACAGCTACCGCTACCTCGCCGAGTCGATCCGCATGCATCCGCCCCAGGAGGAACTCAAGGCGCTGATGGAACAAGTCGGGTTCAAGCGGGTCGACTACTTCAATCTCAGCGCCGGCATCGTCGCGCTGCACCGCGGCTACAAGGTCTGACCGCGGACGCTGAACCCGCAGCGCACACGACGCCGGGCATCCCGGCCAAACCGCAACACGCCATGGAGTGACACGCGCCATGAAGAAGTCGATCCTCGCCCTCATCGCCGTCGTCTTCGCCCTCGGCCTGGGCGTCGCCGACGTCGAGGCCAAACGCCTCGGCGGCGGCAGCAGCCTGGGCATGCAACGGCAAATCAGCCCACCGCAGGCGCCGCGGCAATCCGCGACGCCCGCCCCGCAACCGTCGCCGACCACCACCGCAACGACGCAGCCCCGGCGTTCCTGGATGGGCCCCCTCGCGGGTCTCGCTGCAGGTCTGGGCCTCGCCGCGCTGTTCTCGCACCTCGGCCTGAGCGAAGAACTCGCGTCCATCGTGATGATCGCCTTGCTCGTGTTCGCCGCCTTCGCGCTCTTCCGCATGCTCACTCGCCGCACCGGCGAGTCCCGCGCCGGCCCCGGCATGCAGTACGCCGGCGCCGTCCATGGCGGCGGCGCCACGCCGGCATCCGACTCGCCCGCTGTCGTCCTCCCCGGCGGCACCGGCGACGCCGGCGCCCGCGCGTTTCCGCACGATTTCGACGCCGAAGCCTTCGCCCGCCAAGCCAAGGTCAATTTCATCCGCCTGCAGGCTGCCCATGACGCCGGCAACCTCGACGACATCCGCGAGTTCACAAGTCCCGAGATGTATGCCGAGATCCGCCTGCAGATGGCCGATCGCGGCATGAGCGAGCAGCGCACCGACGTCGTCGAACTCAACGCCCAGGTGCTCGAGGTCGCGGAGGAAGCGCAGCGCTACGTCGTCAGCGTGCGCTTCACCGGCCTGCTGCGCGAGGAGCCTGACGCGCCGCCCGCGCCCTTCGACGAAGTCTGGCACCTCACCAAACCTGTGAGCGGCTCGGGGGGCTGGCTCGTCGCCGGCATCCAGCAGGTCGCCTGATCGGGCCTCTTCTTCGAGAACATGTCCGCACTGAATTTCGGCACCCGCGGCGCCCTCGCCGCCATCAATCACCTTCTTGCGCGCGCCGACTGGGCACGTGAACGCCTCGCCCCGCACGCCGGCCGCTGCGCGCGCCTGCGCGCCGAGCCGGTAGAGCTGCTGTTCACGATCGACCGCGACGGCTACCTCATCGACGCCGAGACCGAGCTGGAGCCCGGCGTCACCCTGTCGGTCCCGCTCTCGGCCCTGCCGGGCCTCGTCGGGGGTGATGCCAACAAGGTAATGAACGCCGTGCGCATCGAAGGCAACGCCGAGTTCGCGGACACGCTCGGCTTCGTCTTCCGCAACCTGCGCTGGGACGCCGAGGAAGACCTGTCGCGCGTCTTCGGCGACATCGTCGCGCACCGCATGATCCAGGGCGCCGGGAGCCTGCGGCAGATGCATGAACGTGCGTGGACCGGCCTCACCGGCAACCTCGCCGAATACCTGGCAGAGGAGCAGCAGGCCCTCGTCACCCGCGGCGCGCTCGCCGCCCTCGGCGACGAACTGCGCGCGCTACGTGACGACCTAGCGCGCCTCGACAAACGCGTCGGCCGGCTCTCCGCGGCTGGACGCCACGGCTGAGCCCGCACCACACACCAACCTCCGCTGCCCGCCGGCGCCCCCTAAACCCGCGCCCGCCCTGCTGCGTCGGACCCGGACCAAACGGCATCCCGTTGAACGCCTGCCTGTCATGCGTCGGGCACAAATGAAAAGGGCAGTCCTCGCGGACTGCCCTTCGTACTTCATGCTCGCCGCCGACGCGGCGAACGCCGATCAGTGACCGCGCTTGCGCAGTTTCTGGATCGCGGCGATCTGGGCGATCGCTTCGGCCAGTTCTGCCTGGGCCTTCGCGTAGTCCAGCTCCGACGACTTGTTCTGCATCGCCTCTTCCGCCATACGCTTGGCTTCGAGGGCCTTGGCCTCGTCGAGATCCTTGCCCCGGATCGCGGTGTCCGCCAGAACGGTGACCAGCCCCGGCTGAACTTCCAGGATGCCGCCAGCGACGAAAATCAGCTCTTCTTCCGCCTGATCCGGCACCTTCACACGCACCGCGCCCGGCTTGATCCGGGTCATCAGCGGCATGTGGCCGGGCAGGATCCCGAGTTCGCCCGCTTCGCCGGGAAGCGCAACGAACTCCGCCAGGCCGGAAAAGATCTGCTCTTCCGCGCTGACGATGTCCACGTGGACCGTCATTGCCATGTTGACTCCTTTTCAAGGCCGCGCGGCAGTGGACTGCCGCGCGGCGGGCCAGATTACTGGAGCTTCTTGGCCTTCTCGATGGCCTCTTCGATGCCACCGACCATGTAGAACGCCTGCTCCGGCAGGTGATCGCACTCACCGTTGACGATCATCTTGAAGCCCTTGATCGTCTCCTTCAGCGGCACGTACTTGCCCGGCGAGCCGGTGAACACTTCCGCAACGTGGAAGGGCTGCGACAGGAAACGCTGGATCTTCCGCGCACGCGACACGGCCAGCTTGTCTTCCGGCGACAGTTCGTCCATGCCCAGAATCGCGATGATGTCACGCAGTTCCTTGTAGCGCTGCAGCGTCATCTGCACCTGGCGGGCGACGTTGTAGTGCTCTTCGCCAACAACCAGCGGGTCGAGCTGGCGCGACGTGGAGTCGAGCGGATCGACTGCGGGGTAGATACCCAGCGCGGCGATGTCACGCGACAGAACGACGGTCGAGTCGAGGTGCAGGAAGGTCGTTGCAGGGGACGGGTCGGTCAAGTCGTCCGCAGGGACGTACACGGCCTGGATCGAGGTGATCGAGCCGACCTTGGTCGAGGTGATGCGCTCCTGCAGGCGGCCCATTTCTTCCGCCAGCGTCGGCTGATAACCCACCGCGGACGGCATCCGGCCCAGCAGCGCGGACACTTCGGTACCGGCCAGCGTGTAGCGGTAGATGTTATCGACGAAGAACAGGATGTCACGGCCTTCGTCACGGAACGCTTCGGCCATCGTCAGGCCGGTCAGCGCCACGCGCAGACGGTTGCCCGGGGGTTCGTTCATCTGACCGAACACCATCGCAACCTTGTCGAGAACGTTGGAGTCCTTCATCTCGTGGTAGAAGTCGTTACCCTCGCGAGTACGCTCACCCACGCCAGCGAACACCGACAGACCGGAGTGCTGCTTGGCGATGTTGTTGATCAGCTCCATCATGTTCACGGTCTTGCCCACGCCGGCGCCGCCGAACAGGCCGACCTTGCCGCCCTTTGCGAATGGGCACACCAAGTCGATAACCTTGATGCCGGTTTCGAGCAGGTCAACCGACGGCGACAGGTCGTCGAATTTCGGCGCCTTCGCGTGAATCGGACGCAGCTGCTCTGACTGGATCGGGCCGGCTTCGTCGATCGGGCGACCCAGCACGTCCATGATCCGGCCCAGCGTGCCGTGACCGACCGGCACCGAGATCTGCGTGCCGGTATTGCCAACCTTCATGCCGCGGCGCAGGCCGTCGGAAGAACCCAGCGCGATGGTACGCACGACACCGTCGCCGAGCTGCTGCTGAACCTCAAAGGTCAAGCCAGCTTCCGCGAAGGAGTCGGACGCGTCCTCGAGCTTGAGCGCGTCATACACCTTGGGCATCGCTTCGCGGGGGAACTGGATATCCACCACGGCGCCGATGCACTGAACGATCGTTCCTTGACTCATCGTCGTTTCCTTAATTCAATATTCCGTTACACCGCAGCGGCGCCGCCGACGATCTCCGACAGCTCCTTCGTGATCGCTGCCTGACGGGTCTTGTTATAGACCAGCTGCAGATCGCCAATCACGGTCTTGGCATTGTCGGAGGCGGCCTTCATTGCCACCATTCGCGCACTCTGTTCGGAAGCCATGTTCTCGGCGACGGCCTGGTACACCAGCGCTTCGACGTAACGCACCAGCATTTCGTCGATGACCACCTGCGGGTCGGGTTCGTAGAGGTAATCCCACGAACTTTCCGGCGTGCCAAGCTGTTCGCCGGAGAGCGGAAGCAACTGCTCCAGCACCGGCTCCTGCTTCATCGTGTTGATGAAGCGCGTATAGGCAACGTAGACCGCATCGAGCTCGCCGTTCTGGAACGCATCGAGCATGACCTTGACCGGGCCGATCATCTTTTCCAGGTGCGGCGTGTCGCCCATCTGCACGACGTGCGACATGACATTCGCGCCCATCCGCTGCATGAAGCCGAAACCCTTGTTGCCGATGCAGCAGGCACGGATCTCGGAAACGCCATTGGCGTTCCAGTCCTTCATCGCGTTCAGCGCGATACGCTGGACGTTGGTGTTGAGACCGCCACACAGACCCTTGTCGGTCGTGACAAGAATCAGCCCCACCCGTTTGACCTGATCCTTGTGGACCAGGAAGGGGTGCTTGTAGTCGGTCACATTGGCCTGGGACAGGTTCGCGGCGAGTCGGCGGATCTTGTCGGCATAGGGACGGGCAGCGCGCATCCGGTCCTGCGCCTTGCGCATTTTGGATGCGGCCACCATTTCCATGGCCTTGGTGATCTTGCGCGTGTTTTGCACGCTCTTGATCTTGGTACGGATTTCCTTCCCGCTAGCCATATTCCGTCTCCGTCCGCGGCCTTAGGCCCAGCTCTTCTTGAACTCTTCGATCGCGGCGACCAGTTGCTTCTCGCCGTCGGCGTCGAGCTCCTTGGAGGCCATGATCTTGCTCACCAGCGCGGCGTTCTTGGTCTTGACGAACTGCTGCAGCGCGGTTTCGAAGGCCAGCAAGCGAGGTACCTCGACATCGTCGAAGTAACCGTTGTTCACCGCGAACAGCGTGATGGCCATGTCGGCGACCGACAGCGGCGCATACTGGGGCTGCTTCATCAGCTCGGTCACGCGGCGGCCACGCTCGAGCTGCTTGCGGGTCGCATCGTCGAGGTCGGACGCGAACTGGGCGAACGCGGCGAGTTCGCGGTACTGCGCGAGGTCGGTACGGATACCGCCGGAGAGCTTCTTCACGACCTTGGTCTGCGCAGCGCCA
This sequence comes from Azoarcus sp. CIB, assembly GCF_001190925.1. Lineage (NCBI taxonomy): Bacteria > Pseudomonadati > Pseudomonadota > Betaproteobacteria > Rhodocyclales > Zoogloeaceae > Azoarcus > Azoarcus sp. CIB. The sequence continues at coordinate 105,504 of NZ_CP011072.1, read as the reverse complement.
CCGACTCGCGACACCGAGATACCGGCGTTGATCGCGGGACGGACACCGGCGTTGAACAGGTCGGTATCCAGGAAGATCTGGCCGTCGGTAATCGAGATCACGTTGGTCGGAACGAACGCGGAAACGTCGCCGGCCTGGGTTTCGATCACGGGCAGCGCGGTCAGCGAACCGGTCTTGCCCTTGACTTCGCCGTTGGTGAACTTCTCAACGTAGTCGGCGGAAACGCGCGAGGCGCGCTCGAGCAGACGCGAGTGCAGGTAGAACACGTCGCCGGGGTAAGCTTCGCGGCCCGGCGGGCGGCGCAGCAGCAGCGAGATCTGACGGTAGGCCCAGGCCTGCTTGGTCAGATCGTCGTAAATGATCAGGGCGTCCTGGCCGCGGTCGCGGAAGTATTCGCCCATCGTGCAGCCGGAGTACGGGGCGATGAACTGCATCGCGGCGGACTCGGAAGCGGTCGCGGCGACGACGATGGTGTATTCCATCGCGCCGTGCTCTTCCAGCTTGCGCACCACGTTGGCGATCGTCGAGGCCTTCTGGCCGATCGCAACGTAGACGCAGAACATGTCCTGGCCTTTCTGGTTGATGATCGCGTCGACGGCGACGGCGGTCTTGCCCGTCTGGCGGTCGCCGATGATCAGCTCGCGCTGGCCACGGCCGATCGGCACCATGGCGTCAACCGACTTCAGGCCGGTCTGCACCGGTTGCGACACCGACTGACGCCAGATCACGCCCGGCGCGACCTTTTCGATCTTGTCGGTCAGCTTGGCATTGATCGGGCCCTTGCCGTCGATCGGCTGACCGAGCGCGTTGACAACGCGACCAATCAGTTCGGGACCGACCGGCACTTCGAGAATGCGACCGGTCGCCTTGACGGCGTCGCCTTCGGTGATGTGCTCGTATTCACCGAGAACCACCGCACCGACCGAGTCACGCTCGAGGTTCAGCGCGAGGCCGAAGGTATTGCCAGGGAATTCCAGCATTTCGCCCTGCATGACGTCAGCCAGGCCGTGGACGCGGGTGATGCCGTCGGTAACCGACACCACCGTACCCTCGTTGCGCGACGTGGCTGCGAGCTGCAGGTTCTGGATCCGGCTCTTAATCAGGTCACTGATTTCAGAGGGGTTGAGTTGCATCTGGGTATGCTCCTAGTTCTTTAGCGCAGCGGCCATGTTCGCGAGTTTGCCGCGGACCGAGGCGTCGATCACTTCGTCGCCGATGGCGATACGGACCCCCCCGATGAGTTCGGGGTCGAGGCTCACGCTGATGTTCAGTCTGGTCTTGAAACGGTTTTCAAGATCGGCTTTCAGCGTTGCCAGAGTCGCATCGTCGAGCGGGAAGGCGGAGGCAATTTCTGCCTCCTTGACGCCCTCATGTTCGTTCTTGAGATCGACGAACAGGTCACGGATCTCCGGAAGCACCTGCAGGCGTTCGTTGTCCACGAGGACGCGGACGAAATTCTGCAGTTCGGGGGTCAGGCCCTGACCCGCAACGTCGAGGAACAGCTGGTTCAGCTGCTGCGCCGACAGTTTCGGGTCACTGATGCAGGCCCGCATCGAGCTGTCCGCGGCAATCGCGGCCAGCCGATCGAGTGCTTCCGACCAAGGCCCCAGCGCACCTGCCCCGCGGGCCAGCTCGAAGGCGGCATCCGCATAGGGGCGCGCGATGGTGACGTTCTCGGCCATGACTTATTGCAGTTCCTGTTTCAGGTTGGCGAGCAGGTCGGCATGCACCTGGGCGTTGATCTCGCGACGCAGGATGCGCTCGGCACCGGCGACGGCGAGGTTCGCGACCTGGTCGCGCAGGACTTCCTTGGCACGCTGCGCAGCAGCACCGGCTTCGCCTTGCGCGGCTTCGCGCGCCACGGCAATGATGCGGGCGGCTTCGGCACGGGCTTCGTCGAGGACTGTCGCTGCCTGCTTCTCGGCAGCACCGCGCACGTCACCCGCGGATTCGCGGGCCTTGCGCAGTTCCTCGACGACCTTCTTCTCGGCGAGAGAGAGGTCGGCCTTTGCCTTGTCCGCAGCCGCGAGCCCGTCCGCGATCTTCTTCGCGCGCTCGTCGAGTGCCTTCACGATGGGGGGCCACACGAATTTCATCGTGACCCACGCCAGAATGAAGAACACAACGAGCTGGGCAATCAGGGTTGCGTTCAAATTCACTGTTCTTGCTCCTCAGTTGTGTTCAATGAGGCCAATGTAGGCCAAATGAGCGAACCGATCAGAGCTGGAACGGGTTGGCGAAGGCGAACATCATCGCGATACCGACACCGATCAGGAACGCTGCGTCGATCAGACCGGCCAGCAGGAACATCTTGGTTTGCAGCGCGTTCATCAGTTCAGGCTGACGGGCCGAAGCTTCGAGGTACTTGGAACCCATGATGCCGATACCGATACAAGCACCGATAGCGCCCATACCAATGATCAGACCAGCGGCCAGCGCGACAAAACCCAGAACGTTTTCCATGACGACTCCTTAGTAAAGAGATTGAAGTTAAAGAGAAACCAGTTACTACAAATAAAGCGTTAGTGACTTTCGTGCGACTGGCCGATGTAGACCAGCGTCAGCATCATGAAGATGAAGGCTTGCAGCGCAACGATCAGAATGTGGAACACGGCCCAGATCGAACCCGCGACGATGTGACCGACGAAACCGAAGACGGTGGCCGTGCCGCCAAGCAGCGCGATCAGCATGAAGATCAGCTCACCGGCGTACATGTTGCCGAACAGTCGCATGCCGTGCGAAACGGTCTTGGCGAGGAACTCGATCATCTGCATCAGGAAATTGATCGGGTACAGCAGCGGGTGGCTGCCGAAGGGCGCGGTGAAGAGCTCGTGCACCCAGCCCGAGAAGCCCTTGATCTTGATGTTGTAGTAGAGGCACAGCAGCAGCACGCCGATCGACATGCCGAGCGTGCCGTTGAGGTCGGCCGTCGGCACGACGCGCAGGTAGGCGTGCGAGTCGCCGGTGATGGCTTGCCAGATGCGCGGCAGCAGGTCGACCGGCAGGAAGTCCATCGAGTTCATGAGGAAGATCCACAGGAACACGGTGAGGGCGACCGGGGCGACGAACTTGCGCGATTCGGCGCTATGCACGATGCCCTTGGCCTGGTCGGCGACCATCTCGACGAGGATCTCGACGGCAGCCTGGAAGCGGCCCGGAACGCCCGCGGTGGCCTTGTTGGCGGCGCGGATCAGGAAGAACAGTGTAACGACGCCCAGGAAAACCGAGAAGAACAGGGTGTCGAGGTTCCACACGCTCCAGTCGATGACCGCCTTCTGGGCATGACCGGTGGAGTTGAGGTGGGTGAGGTGGTGGACGATGTACTCGCCTGCGGTGGGTGCTTCGGTAGCCATATTCAGGTCTTCACCAAAAATGCAAATAAATTCGCCTTCAGCGCCAGAATCAGGCCGATGAAGAGGCCACCCCAGTGGACGTCTTCATACTGCAGCCCAACCAGCGCCAACAATCCCACTATCGACGCGACCTTGAGGAACTCGCCGACAAAAAAAACTGCTACATGACCTGACCCGCCGCGCTTGGCGACGAGGTGCAGCCGCAGCGCGAACAGGGCGCTGGGAAGCACGCAGGACAGACCTCCGAATGCTGCGGAGATCGCTCCGGCCGGGCCGAAAAAAACGGCCGCAATGGCCGTTGCAACGATCGTTGCGCCCAACTGCAGTAAAACCATCTTCAGCATGGATCTGCCGTCGCGCCGCGCCGTTCAGGCGCCGACCGCCTCAAAAATTCCGCGAATACTAGGGGTTAACCGTAACAAAGTCAAATAGGTATCGCGGTGCAGCATGGATATTTCGGGCAGTCCTGCATCTTATACAAGATACGCAGTTCTGCGTAGGGAACAGGGCCCGACAGACACGCCGCGGCCGCGCCGCCGGGGTCAGTCGAGGGGGCCGCGCAGACGCGCGAGAAGGCCGTCGAGCTGGTCGAGACTGCCGAACTGCAGGGTGATTCCCCCCGCTCCCTTGCGATTGGCCCGGATGCGGACCGTCGCCCCCATGACGTCGGCGATTTCCTCCTCGAGACGCTGGAGATCGCGGTCGGGAGCCTGCGTCGGTTTTTTGGGGCGCGGATTGACGCTCTGCTGGACGAGGCGTTCGGTGTCGCGCACCGACAGGCCGCGCGCGGCGACCTGATTGGCAAGCTGGATCTGGCTCGCGCCGTCGAGCGGGAGGATGGCGCGCGCGTGACCCATGTCGATGTCGCCGGCCATGAGCAGTTCCTGCACGGGCCGCGCGAGATTGAGCAGGCGCAGGAGGTTGGATGCGGCCGGACGCGATCGGCCGACGGCGTCGGCGGCCTGCTGGTGGGTCATGCCGAATTCGTCGATGAGGCGCTGGATGCCGCTCGCTTCCTCGAGGGGGTTGAGGTCCTCACGCTGGATGTTCTCGATCAGCGACATCGCCAGCGCAGCTTCGTCGGGGATCTCGCGCACGAGGCACGGCACTTCGGCGAGCTCGGCGATCTGCGCGGCACGCCAGCGGCGTTCGCCGGCGATGATCTCGTAGCCGCTGCCATCGACGGGGCGCACGAGAATGGGCTGCATGACGCCCTGGGCCTTGATCGAGGCGGCCAATTCCTCGAGCGAACCCGGGTCCATGCGCGTGCGCGGCTGGTACTTGCCGGGCCGCAGCGCGGAAACGCCGAGGGTCTGCAGTTCGCCGACGGCGGCGTCATCGTTGTTGGCCGCGAGCAGGGCATCGAGGCCGCGGCCTAGGCCTTTCAGTTTGGGTCGGGACATGGGCTTGGTCTGCTGGATCGTGGGCGGGTTACAGCGTCTTCACGCGTTCGATCATTTCGTTCGCGAAGGCCATGTAGGCCTGCGCGCCCTTGGCGGCGCGGTCGAAAACGACGCCGGGCATGCCGTGACTGGGGGCTTCGGCGAGGCGCACGTTGCGTGGGACGATAGCGTCGAACACCTTGTCGCCGAAGTGGCTCTCGAGCTGGGCGGAGACCTGCTGCTGGAGCGTCATGCGCGAGTCGAACATGACGCGCAGCAGGCCGATGATCTTGAGGTCGCGGTTGAGGTTGGCGTGCACCTTCTTGATCGTGTTCACAAGATCGGACAGGCCTTCGAGCGCGTAGTACTCGCACTGCATCGGGATGATGACGCCGTGGGCGGCGCACAGGCCATTGAGCGTGAGCATCGACAGCGAGGGCGGACAGTCGACGAGGACGAAGTCGTAGTCGGCGTCGAACTGGGTGAAGGCGTCGCGCAGGCGGTTCTCGCGGCGTTCGAGGTCAACGAGCTCGACCTCCGCGCCGGCGAGGTCGCGGTTCGCGGGCAGGACGTCATAGCCGCCGGAGGGGGAGTTTGCCCGCACTTCGTCGAGCGTCGCGAGGCCGACGAGGACGTGATACACGGACTTCTGCAGCTCGCGCTTGTCGATGCCGCTGCCCATCGTCGCGTTGCCCTGCGGGTCGAGGTCGACGAGCAGGGTGCGTTGGCCGGCGAGCTGCAGCGCGGCGGCGAGGTTCACGCAGGTGGTCGTCTTGCCGACTCCGCCTTTCTGGTTGGCGACGCAGAAGATTCGGGCCATTCAGCTCTTTTCCACGATTATCAGGTGTCGTTCGGCGCCGAGTCCCGGCACCGTCAGCGGCACGGCCTCGACGACGCGGAAGTCGGCAGGCAGGCGCGCGATTTCGTCATGAGGATACACGCCCTTCATGGCTAGAAAGCGACCGCCGGGGCGCAGCAGGTGCTGCGTGAGGCCGACGAAGTCCGCGAGTTCGGAGAAGGCACGCGAGACGATGGCGTCGAAGGGGACGTCGGGGTGCACGTTCTCGACACGTTCATTCACGACGGTGAAGTTCGCGAGACCCAGTTCGATCTTCGCCTGCTGCTGGAAGCTCGCCTTCTTGTTGACGGTTTCGATCGACGAGATCGCGAGCGCGGGTTGCCGCCCGGCCGTCACGATCGCGAGCGGGATGCCGGGAAGCCCCCCGCCGGAGCCGACGTCGGCGAGGCGTTCGATGCCCGCGAGCTGCGGCAGGACCGCGAGCGAATCGAGCAGGTGATGCGTGAGCATCTGGCCTGGATCGCGGATCGACGTGAGGTTGTAGACCTTGTTCCACTTCTGCAGCAGCGCGGCAAAAGCCAGGAGCTGCGTCTGCACGTCGATCGGCAGGACGAGACCCATTTCGGCGAGGCCGCGCTCCAGCGTCATCGCGCTCATGCCGACTTCGCCTGCACCGGGTCGTCACCGGCGGTGCGGCGGCTGCGCGCAACGAGTTCGCGGCGCTTGAGCCACACGAGCAGCAGCGAGATCGCGGCCGGCGTGACGCCCTGGATGCGGCCGGCCTGGCCGATGGTCTCGGGTTTGTGCAGGTTGAGCTTCTGCTGCACTTCCTTGGACAGGCCGCGCACCTCGGCGTAGTCGAGCTCCGCGGGGAGGCGGGTCGATTCGGCCTGCAGCTGCTTGGCGACCTCGTCCTGCTGACGGTCGATGTAGCCCTGGTACTTCGCGGCGATCTCGAGCTGCTCGATGACCTGCGGGTCGGTCTCCGGGGTGTCGGGCGCGCCGGGCAGCGTCATGAGATCGACGTAGCGGGTGTTCGGGCGGCGCAGTAGCTCGAAGAAGCGGTATTCGCGTTCGAGCGCCTTGCCGACGACGCGCTCGGCGTCGGCCGCGGGCACGCGTTCGGGATTCGCCCAGGTGGCCTTGAGGCGCGCGGTTTCGCGCTCGATCGCTTCGCGTTTGCGACAGAAGGCTTCCCAGCGCACGTCGTCGACGAGGCCCAGTTCGCGGCCCTTTTCGGTGAGGCGCAAGTCGGCGTTGTCTTCGCGCAGCGAGAGGCGATATTCGGCGCGCGACGTGAACATGCGGTAGGGCTCGGCGACGCCGCGCGTGACGAGGTCGTCGACCAAGACGCCGAGGTAGGCCTCGTCGCGGCGCGGACACCAGGCTTCGCGGCCCTGCACCTGCAGCGCGGCGTTGGCGCCGGCGAGCAGGCCCTGCGCGGCGGCTTCCTCGTAGCCGGTGGTGCCGTTGATCTGGCCGGCGAAGAAGAGGCCGTGGAAGGTCTTGGTCTCGAGGCTGCTCTTGAGGTTGCGCGGATCGAAGTAGTCGTATTCGATGGCGTAGCCGGGACGCAGGATGTGCGCGTTCTCGAGGCCGCGGATGGAGCGCACGACGGCGAGCTGGACGTCGAAGGGCAGCGAGGTGGAGATCCCGTTGGGGTAGATCTCGTGCGTCGTGAGGCCTTCGGGCTCGAGGAAGATGTTGTGGCTGTCCTTGTCGGCGAAGCGGTGGATCTTGTCCTCGATCGACGGGCAGTAGCGCGGGCCGACCCCTTCGATGACGCCGGAGTACATCGGCGAGCGGTCGAGGTTGGCGCGGATGATGTCGTGGGTGCGCTGGTTGGTGTGCGTGATCCAGCACGGCAGCTGCGCGGGATGCTGGGCGGCCGAGCCGAGGAAGCTGAACACCGGCACGGGGTCGTCGCCGGGCTGCTCCTGCATCACCGAAAAATCGATCGTGCGCGCGTCGAGGCGCGGTGGGGTGCCGGTCTTGAGGCGGCCCTGCGGCAGCTTGAGTTCCTTGAGGCGCTGGCCGAGCGTGATCGCGGGCGGGTCGCCGGCGCGGCCGGCGGAGTAGTGTTCGAGGCCCACGTGCACGAGGCCGTTGAGGAAGGTACCGGCGGTTAGCACGACGGCGGGCGCTTCGAAGGCGAGCCCGATCTGCGTGACGACACCGGTGACGCGGTCGCCCACGACCGTGATGTCGTCGACGGCCTGCTGGAACAGCCAAAGGTTGGGCTGGTTTTCGAGGCGCGTGCGGATCGCGGCCTTGTACAGCACGCGGTCGGCCTGGGCGCGGGTGGCACGCACTGCGGGGCCCTTCGAAGCATTCAGGATGCGGAACTGGATGCCGCCCTCGTCGGTGGCGGCGGCCATCGCGCCGCCGAGCGCATCGACTTCCTTGACCAGATGGCCCTTGCCGATGCCGCCGATCGACGGGTTGCAGCTCATCTGGCCGAGAGTTTCGATGTTGTGCGTGAGCAGCAGGGTTTTCGCGCCCATGCGGGCGGCCGCGAGCGCGGCTTCGGTACCGGCGTGACCGCCGCCAACCACGATGACATCGAAACGGGAGGGATAGAGCATGGCGCACCCCGGCGCGGATGAAGCGAAAGACGGGGGATTTTACGCTGTTGCAGTGCGAAAGCCTAGTGTTCCTCGCTCCTGTTCCACGAAAAAGTATTTCGCAAACAGCAACTTGCGTTACATCTCGAACCTATTTCGAGCTGCAATGAGCGCCGCGTCGACGCGGGTGCGGCGCGAGGCGTCATTCCTGACGCAATTGTCGATGCACCGTGTCGACATCGGGATTTCCCGGAAGGACCTTGCCGTTCACTTCGAGCACCGGTAGCTGGATGCGAGCGTCCCCGTTGCCCGCCACGATCGAGTGCAGGCGCTCGGCCGAAGCCTGCTCCTTGTCAACCGCGTACACCGTGTAGCGCAGCCCGTTGCCGTCGAGCCACTCGCGCATGTCGTCGCAATCGGTGCATCCCGTGATCACGTAGATGTCGATGCGGTTGTTGCTGGCGTAACTCGCCTGGGAGAGGGCTCCCGCCGCCCCGGTGTCGTCGGCATGGGCGGCGCCGTCCTCGCCGGCGCTCATCGCGGCAAGGAAGCGGGCCGCGTTCTCGGGGTTCCCGGCGATGTTGCGGTAGCTCAAGGTACCCAGCGCGAGCACGGCGGCGAGTGCAACGAGCGCCCGCCTTCCGCCACCGTCGGCAGGAACCGGGCCGTACTCGTTATCGTCGTGGTCGCCGCCGATGAACACCAGCGCGAGCGCCATCAGGCCGCCGAGCACCGGCACGAGGAGGATCAGCGAAAGCCAGCCGTTGCGCCCGGTATCGTGCAGTCTCAGGGCGATGCAGCGGACGCCGTAGATCAGTGACAGGAACATGCCGAAGCCGGCGAAGGACGCCTTGCCCGTCTTCGCCGCGAGCAGCACGAAAACGAGCCACAGCAGCGTGCTGACGAGCGAGCTCGTGAAGTAGTCCAGCCGGCCCAGCCGCCCCGAGAATCCGACGCCCAGCACGCCCGCAGTCGCCTCGCCCGCAGTCGCCTCGCCTGCAGGCCGGCGCCCGCGGGCTGGGGCCTGCGAGCGCGCCGCGACCTCGGCGGCACGTTGCTCGCGCGCCTCGCGTTCGAGCGCCTCCTGCGCGGCCGCGTAGCGCGGCATGTCGAGGCCGCACTTGCGGCACAAGGTGCGTTTGGGCTGCGCTTCGCCGCACTTGGGGCACAGCGCGTCGGCATCCGCCCCCGTGGGTGCGAGACCCTGCGGGAGGACATCCCGGGACGCCGCAGTCGGGCGGGCCAGCGCGAAGAGTTCGTCGGGTTGCGAGTCCACGTTGGGGCGGGTGTCGACGGGCGCGACCGGGGGCTCGGCTTCCGCGAGCGCCGGGGCGACAAGCGGGGTGGCGGGCTGAACCACCGTGGCCTTCACCGCCGGCGGCGATTCGACGTAGGCCTCGAGGTCCAGCGCGCGCAGGCGGGCAATGAGCTTTTCGGCCACGTCCGCCGTTGCACTGCGCGAAACCGCGATTGGTTTGCCGCATAGCATGCGGTCGAGTTGCCCGTCCTGCAGCTGGAAGGCGAGACCGACCATCTCCCGCACATCGTCGAGCGGCGCTCCCGAGAGCGTGCGGCCGGAAATCATCACCCTGCAGTGTTCTGTCATGAATCGAAGGGAATCGCGAGCAAAGGCGGCATTCTGCCTGCAAAGCGTGGTTCCGTGCGACCCGCGCCATGCTCCCCGTATAATCCGTGGCTTCCGGCTGCTTCCCCAGGTCCCGATGCTGATCCTGCCCCTTCCCGCGCGGCCCGACTGGAGCCGGCCCCCGCTCGCGACCCTGGCGATCATGCTGCTGTGCCTGGTCGCGTTCCTGATGCAGGGCGGCGACGCGGAGCGGTCCGAGGCGGCGTGGCGCTATTACCAGCAATCCGGACTGGCGAGGACGGAGGCTGCGGCGTACCGGGCCGAACTCGCGCGGCGCGGCGTGAAGGCGACTCCCGGGAACGGCGCGGCGCTGCTGCAGGAGATGGAGGCCGCCCGGGACTTCATGACGGCGCTGCGGGCGGACCGGGTCATCCGCCCGGAGAGCCCCGACTACTCGACATGGCGGGCGCAGCGGAACCATTACGAGATGCTGCGCCAGCGCGTGCTGACGGAGCGCTTCGCGCTCGAAGGGCAGGACCCGCGGCCCGCGACGCTGCTGACGCACATGTTCCTGCACGGCGACGTCCTGCACCTGAGCGGAAACATGGCGGTCCTGTTCGTCGTCGGATATACGGTCGAAGCCGCTCTCGGTCCGCTCGGCTTCGTCGCCCTCTACCTCCTCGGCGGGCTGGGAGCGGCGCTGCCCGACCTGCTGCTTCCCGTGACGGGGCACCGCCTGTCGTTGGGCGCCTCGGGGGCGATCTCGGCGGTGATGGCGGCGTATCTAGGCTTGTTCGGCCGCCGACGCATCGAATTCTTCTACTGGATCCTGTTCTTCTTCGGCACCGTTCGCGGACCGGCCCTCGCCATCCTGCCGCTGTGGCTGGGCAACGAGCTGTTGCAGAACTTCGTCCTCGACCGCGACGGGAATGTGAACTATCTCGCGCACTTCGCCGGCCTGCTCAGCGGCGCGCTGCTGATCGCCGTGTACCGCTGGCGAAGGCACGGCCGGAGCGCGGAACTCGTCCATCGGCACGACACCGAGGAGGCGGTCGCGACGCTGCGCACGCGTGCCGAGAAGCAGGTCGCGGCGATGCAGTTCGGGCCCGCGGCGCTGCTCTACCGCAAGCTGTTCGATGAGCACCCGGACCTGAGTCCCGAACTCGCCGCGGAATACTGGCGTGTCGCCCGCCTCGCGCGACGGGGCGAGCTGGAAAACGACGCGCGTCGACGGCTACTGGAATGCGCAGCGATCCGTCCGGGCGCAACCGACCCGAAACTATTGGCGGAAGTGCTGGGCGGCGAGTCCGAGGGCCTGCCGATGCTGGACCCGGCCAAGTGGGAGGCGCTGACCGCAAGCCTGATCGATGCGGGCGAACTCGACGTCGCGGAAGGCCTCGTGCTGCGCTTCTTCGCCCGTCGCGAAAAACAGGGAATCGCGGTGCGCCTCGCAAATCGACTCGCGCGCGTTTTCGACGCCCGGGGACTGGGCGACCGCGCCGACCCGCTGCGGCGACTGGTCGCCGTCCTGGAGCGGTCCCGCTAGCCCGCGCTGGAAGGATGCGCGGCCGCCGCGGCGAGCCTGTCGAGCAATTCGCCCAGTCGCAGCGCTTCCGTTGCCGCGGGACTCTCCGGGTAGTGCTCGCGGATCGCCGCCAGCACGCGTCGCGCCTGGATCTCGTCACGCTGGTGCTCGATCAGCAGCCGGGCACCGAGCAGATACACCGCGGGCGTGTCCGCATGGCCGGGGAAGCGCCGGTCGAAGTCCTTGATCAGCCGCGCTGCGCCAGCGTAGCGCCTGGCATCGAAGAAGGCCCGCGCGAGGGGCAGGATGAAGGCGCCGAGCGGAGGGCTGTACTCGGGCTCGTGCTGCCAGACGGCGTCGACGACATCGATCGCGACACGCTCCCTGCCGTTCCGCATCAGCGTCGGCAGCCATTCGGTGGCGTGCGCCAGCATTGCACGCTCCTCCCCGGGTACCGCGCACAACAGGCGGTGCAGACGCTGGTTGGCCGCCTGATCGCCGGGGTTCTCTGCCAGCTCGCTGCGCGCGAGGGCGATCGCGTCGGCGAAGCGGCCTTCCCTGATCAGCGCAGCGGTTTCGGCGGCGCGTTGCGTGGCGGGGTCGGAACGCGCGACGGAGATCGTCTGGCGCTCGAACCCGACATCGACCGCCAGCCCGAGCACGTCGTGGTACTGGTAGAGCGCGTAGCCCATCAGGCGGAACATCACGACCATGAAATAGGCGCCGAGGAAGCCCCCGAGCGCGCCGACGAGCATAGGCGGCACGACCGGCGCCAGCCAGCCGAGCAGGGCCGCGCTGCTCGACGACAACAGCAGCAGGCAGGCACACAGGCCCAGATAAGGCATGCCAATGCCATGGATCAGCGCCCACAGGCGCGGCGGTGCGATCGACTCGCCGAGGTCGTTCGTCAGGGCCAGCAGCATCGTGTTCGCGGGGAGCATCAAGCCGAGGAACACGAGCAGGACCATCGCAAGATGCGCGCCGCCGAAGCTCGCGGCGTAGGCGCTCAGGCTGAGGCCGATCGCGATGACGACGAACTGCTTGTAGGGAAGGTACTTGCCGCCGTGCCCCGGTTGCACGAGCACCTGGGCATCGTCCAGGTGGCCCCGCGCGGTGCGCTCCAGCACCTTGTAGCCGTAACGCAGCGTCGCCACCAGCACAACGAGTTGCAGGACCAGGTTGGCGGGAAAGAAGACGGCCCCGGCCAGGCCGGCGAGGACGCCGAACCCCAGGCATGCGAGCAGCGGCTCGAGCGAGAGCGGATAGAGGAAGAAGCTGCCGAAGCGGCGCCAGTAGGGCTGGATCGGTGGTGAGGGAGGCATCGTGGATGCAGGTCGCGGGAGCACAACCCCGAGTCTATTCCACGGTCCTGCGCCAGGAACAGCGGAATATGCCGAAGCGTTTCATTCCTCGCCGGAACGGCGGTCGCCAACATGCCCCGAGGTTGCCAACCCTTCCCGCGACGCGGATACTCGCCCGCTTTGCTCGTCCGCGAGCCGCGAGGAAGTCATGTCGAATATCCTGCCCTGCCCCCAATGCACCCTCGAGAACACCTACCCCGACGGCGCGAACTACGTGTGCGCCGACTGCGGCTACGAGTGGCCGATGGCCGAGGCCGCAGCGGCCGACGACGATGCCGAGGCGGTCGTCAAGGATGCCAACGGCAACGTGCTGCAGAACGGCGACGCGGTGGTGCTGATCAAGGACCTGAAGGTGAAGGGCTCGTCGATCACGCTGAAGGTCGGCACCAAGGTGAAGAGCATCCGCCTCGTCGGCGGCGACCACGAGGTCGACTGCAAGATGGATGCCGGCAACTTCATGCTGAAGGCCTGCTATCTGAAGAAGGTGTGAGCTCGGGGCGCCGCGCGCCCCGATGCCTCAGTGGTTGAGGATCTTCGCGAGGAAGGCCTGCGCGCGCTCCGAGCGCGGCTGGCCGAAGAAGTCTTCCTTCGCGGCGTCCTCGACGATGGCGCCGCGGTCCATGAAGATCACGCGGTTGGCGACCTTGCGCGCGAAGCCCATCTCGTGCGTGACGCACATCATCGTCATGCCTTCCTGGGCGAGCTGCACCATGACGTCGAGCACCTCGTTGATCATCTCGGGGTCGAGCGCCGAGGTCGGCTCGTCGAACAGCATGCAGATCGGGTCCATCGCGAGTGCGCGGGCGATCGCGACGCGCTGCTGCTGGCCGCCCGAGAGCTGGCCGGGAAACTTCGCCGCCTGCGCCTTGAGGCCGACGCGGTCGAGCAGCTTCAGGCCCTTGTCGATCGCCTCGTCGCGGCTGCGGCCGAGCACCTTGATCTGCGCGATCGCCAGGTTGTCGGTGATCGTCATGTGCGGGAACAGCTCGAAGTTCTGGAACACCATGCCGACCTTGGCGCGCAGCTTGGGCAGATCCGTCTTCGGATCCTGGACGGCGATGCCATTGACGACGATGCTGCCCTGCTGGAAGGGTTCGAGTGCATTCACGCACTTGATCAGCGTCGATTTGCCCGAGCCCGAGGGGCCGCACACGACCACCACTTCGCTCTTGCTCACCTGCGTGGTGCAGTCGGTGAGCACCTGGAAGCTGCCGTACCACTTCGAAACGTTGTTGATCTCGATCATCGTTCTGGGCTCCCGATGCTTAACGGATGATGGCGATGCGCGACTGCAGCCGTTTGACGAGGCGCGACAGCGTGAAGCAGATGATGAAGTAGACGACCGCGACGGTCGTGTACATCTCGACCGGACGCAGGTCACGCTGGGTGATCTTGTCGGCCGCGCCGAAGAAGTCGGTGGCGCCGATCGCATACACGAGCGACACGTCCTGGAACAGGATGATGGTCTGGGTCAGCAGCACCGGCAGCATGTTGCGGAAGGCCTGCGGCAGCACCACGTAGCGCATCGCCTGGCTGTAGGTGAAGCCCAGCGCGTAGCCCGCGCCGACTTGCCCGCGCGGTACCGACTGGATGCCCGAGCGCATGATCTCGGAGTAGTACGCGGCCTCGAAGATCGTGAAGGTGAAGTAGGCCGAATTCGCCGCGCCGACGGGGATCTGCTTGCCGGTGATCATCTGCAGCACTAGCGGAAGAATCAGGTAGAAGGCGAGGATCACCTGCACCAGCGGCACGCTGCGGAAGATATTGACGTAGCCGGCGGCGAACCACTGCAGCGGCGTGATCGAGGACAGGCGCATCAGCGCGAGGACCGTGCCGATGAGGATGCCGCCGATCATCGCGGTGACGGTGACCTGCAGCGTGTAGCGCAGGCCCTCGGCGAGGAAGGCCCAGTTCTGCGTGATGACGGAGAAGTCGAAGTCGCTCATGTCCGGGGCCTCCTCACTTGCTGCCCTTGGTGCCGACGATGAGGCCCGGCACACGCGTGCGGGCCTCGACGAAGGCGAGGAGCCGGTTCATGACGAAGGCGAGGACGAAGTAGCACAGGGTCACGACGATGGTGATCTCGAGCACCTGCGAGGTCTTCTCGATGATCTGCTTGTACTGGAAGTAGAGCTCGAGGATGCCTACCGCGTAGGTCACCGCGGAGTTCTTGAAGATGTTCATCGCCTCCGACGTGAGCGCGGGCAGCACGATGCGGTAGGCCATCGGCAGGCGCACGTAGCGGTAGGTCTGCCATTCGGTGAAGCCGAGCGCGAGGCCCGCGAAGCGCTGGCCGCGCGACAGCGAGTTGATGCCGGCCTTCACCTGCTCGGCGATGCGCGCGGCGGTGTAGAGGCCGAGGCCGACGATCGCGATGACGAAATAGGGCAGATCCTGCTTCATCCACAGGCCGATGTTCTCCGGCACCAGCTCGGGCACGACGAAGAACCACATGAAGAGCTGGACGATCAGCGGGATGTTGCGGAAGAGGTCGACGTAGGCATCGCCGAGGCCGACGAGCCAGCGCTTCGGGGTTGTGCGCATGACGCCCAGCACGGAGCCGAGGATCAGCGCGACGGCGAGCGCAGCGAGCGACACGAAGGTGGTCCAGCCGAGGCCGGACAGGATCCAGTCGTAGTACTTGAGACCGTCGTCGGTCTCCTGGAAGAAGAACATCCAGTCCCAATGGTAGTTCATGCGAACTCCCCTCCCTGGGCGGCGCTCGGGCGCCGGGTTGCTCGGATGTCAGAGCGCGGCGGCCGCGCGAGGGCCGCCGCGCGGGCGTTGCTTACTCGACGCCTTTGTCGGTCGGGTTCTGGAACGCGGCCTTCACCGCCGGACTCATCGGGAAGTTGAGGTTCACGTTGCGCGGCGGGACCGGGTTCATGAACCACTTGGCGTACAGCTTCTCGGCCTCGCCGGACTTCATCAGGCCGATGAGGGTCTTGTCGACCAGCGCCTTGATCGGCGCATCGTCCTTGCGCATCATCACCGCATACGGCTCGTCGCGCAGCGAGGGGCCGACAATGTCGAAGTTGGCGGGGTTCTTGGAGCTGGCGATGAGGCCTGCGAGCAGGATGTCGTCCATCACGAAGGCGGCGGCGCGACTGCTCTCGACCATCAGGAAGGAGTCGGCGTGGTCCTTGCCGTAGATGTTCCTGACGTCGATCGTCTTGCCCTTCTCGTTCATCTTGATGAGCTGGTCGGACGTCGTGCCGGTGGTCGTGACAACCGGCTTGCCGTTGAGGTCGCCGATGTCCTTGATGCCGGAGTCCTTGCGCACCGCCATGCGCACGCTGGTGATGAAGTAGGCGACGCTGAAGCCGACCTGCTGCTGGCGTGCGACGCTGTTGGTGGTGGAGCCGCATTCGAGGTCGATCGTGCCGTTCTGCATCAGCGGGATGCGGTTTTGCGAGGTCACCGCCTGGTAGTTCACCTGCAGGCTGGGCATCTTGAGCTCGGCCTTGATCGCGTCGACGACCTTCCCGCACAGATCCATCGCGTAGCCGATCGGCTTCTGGTTGGCGTCGAGGTAGGAGAAGGGCACCGAGGATTCGCGGTGGCCGATCGTGATCGCGCCGGAATCCTTGATTTTCTGCAGCGTGCCAGTGAGCTGGGCATTGGCGGGCGCGGCGAGACCGGTGATGGACAGGCACAGGGCGACGGCGGTGAGAGACTTGCGCATGAACGGACTCCAATTGTGTTGGTTCGGAAATGCGGAGGACGGCTCTTTTGCCCGGTCAGGCAGGGGCAGTCGGCGGGTGACGGCCGCCCGCCTCCATCGTAAGGCATGGCGCAGCGCGCGGGCATAGGGATCAACCCGAGTCCCTGCTGGTGCGCGCCGCCGGGCGGATTTACACATTGTAACCGGCACGCACACCATGTCCGCGGCATTGTATGGACAGCCTGCCGGGGGCGGCTGCCGCGCCGCGGACGCAGCAGCGGATTGCGGGCCCGGGCGCGATGGACGGTTGTCGGGGAACACGTGACGGAACTCCTTCGAACGGGAGCGTGCTTCAAATATAGTTCAGCAGCGAAGGCACGCGCCAGATCGCGTAACGGCGGGCCTTGCGACGAATAGTCATGGAGGACGGCGGTGGCATCATCTCCTGATGGCGTGATCTCGGAACTGCTGCAGGACGAGCGTCCCGCGGGCGGAAGGGAAGACCGCATCGCCGCCGCGCAGGCACGCGCCGCGGAACAAGCCGCTCTCGCCCGGCGCATGCGGCGGCGCGCAATCGGGCTGGGCATCCTCGCCTTCCTGTTGGCGGCCGCGGCCATCGCCGCGCTGGTCGCGCAGCAGGTCGCGGAGCTGCAGCGCCGCCAGCAAGCCGATGTCGTGCTGTCGCTCCAGCTCGTCGCCACGGCCTTGCGCCATCTCGACACCGACCCGGACCTCGCCGCGCGCGCGGCGTTCGAGGCGCTGCGACGCACCGGGGACGCCGCGCCCTTCGTGCGCGGCCAGGCCGAAGACGCGGCACGGCGCGCCCTCGACGCAAGCCGCCTGCGCCTGACGCTGCACGGACACGCGAACCGCGTGAATGCGATCGCCTTCAGCCCCGACGGGGCACTCATCGCGTCGGCCGGGCAGGACGGCATGGTACGCATCCGCAATGCCGCCGACGGCGCAGCGTCCGCCGAACTGCACGGACACGAGGGCGAGGCCCGCGATCTCGCCTTCGGCCCGGACGGGAAAACGCTCGCATCGGTGGGCGATGACGGTCGGATCATTCTGTGGGACGCCGCGCGCGGCGAACGGCTGCGCGAGCTGCCGCGCCAGCCGGAGCGCCTGAACGGCGTCGCGTTCGGGCGGGACGGGGAGATCGTGGCGACGGTGGGGATGAGCCCGGTCGTGCGGCTGTGGGACGCGGATACGGGCGGCCTGCTCGCAAACCTTACCGGCCACAAGGCCCCGGTGCATGCGGTCGCCTTCAGTCCCGACGGCCGGCACCTGGCGACGGCGGGCGACGATGCCGTGCTGCGCATCTGGGACCTGTTGAGTGGCCGGGCGCTGCATGTGCTCGAAGGCCATGCCGACACAGTCGTCGCGCTCGCATTCAGTCCGGATGGACGCTGGCTGGCGAGCGCGGGCGAAGACCGCCGGGCGCGCCTGTGGGATGCCGGCAGCGGCGCGCCGGTGCGCGAGCTGCCCGAACAGCCCGACGCCATCCGTGCCGTCGCCTTCAGTCCGGACGGCAGTCTGCTGGCGACCGCGGGTCACGACGGGTCGGCGCGACTGTGGGACACGGCAGGCTGCACGCGTCCGGCCGGCGAATGCCAGCCGCTCGCGACGCTCGCCGGGGAGGGCAACCCTGTGACCGACCTCGCCTTCGACACGGCCGGAGCACGGCTCGCGACGACCGGCGCAGACGGCAGCGTGAAGCTGTGGGACCTCGCCTTCGGCCACGCGGGGGCGATCCGCAGCCTCGCCTTCAGTCCGGACGGCAGGCGGCTCGCCACGGCTGCGGCCGGTACGGACGCCGCCGTGTGGGAAGTCGAAGGCGGGAAAATCCGGTACAGGCTCGCGGGGGAGGCGAGCGCCGCGTCGCGCGTCGCATGGAGCCCGGACGGCAGTCGCATCGCGACCGCGCAAGGCGACGGCACCGCAACGGTATGGGACGCCACCGGCGAGCGGCCGCCGCTCATGCTGCGCGGGCACGCGGGACGCGTGAATGGCATCGCCTTCAGTACCGACGGCCACCTCGTCGTCACCGCCGGACACGACGGCATGGTCGGCGTGTGGGATGCCGCCAGCGGAGCGCGACGGCTGTGGCTGCGCACCGGCGCGGCCCCGCTGAACTGTGTGATCTTCAGCCGCGACGGGCGCAGCGTGCTGAGCGCCGGTGCCGATGGCGCCCTCACGGAATGGAATGCCGCGGACGGCAAGCGGCTGCGCAGCCTGCAGGAGCGCGGCGACGAGATCCTCGACCTCGCGCTGAGTCCGGACGGCTCGCTGCTCGCGACCGCCGGCACGGACCGCGTCGCGCGCCTGTGGGGCCTTACGGGCGGAAAACCGGTGCGCAGCCTCGCGGGTCATGCGGGCGCGATCGGCGCGCTCGCCTTCAGCCCCGACGGCCGCCTGCTCGCGACCGCAGCGCGCGACCGCAGCGCGCGCGTGTGGGAGATCGCCAGCGGCGGCGAGCGGCTGGTGCTGCCGCCGCAGGATGGCGCCGTGAATGCCGTCGCCTTCTCGCCCGACGGGCGCCTGCTCGCGACCGGCGGCGACGGCAGGCGCGTGCATTTCCATCCGCTCGACCCGGGGCAAGTCGCGACGGCACTGCACGACCGCGTCGCCGACGGCCTCACGGACACGGAATGCGCGCGATACCTGAACCGCAGCCCCTGTCCGCCCTGAACCGCACTGCGTGCTAAGCTGGGCGGCCATGTCGGATTCATTGTTTGCGGAGCCAGAAGAACATGCCCAGCCTGCTGCCCCAACCCGATCCCGAAGGTCTGCTCGAATACTCGGTCGTGTATACCGACCGCGCGCTCAATCACATGTCGCAGCGTTTCCAGGGCGTCATGCACGACATCTCGCGGGTGCTGAAGACGGTCTATGGCGCACATGCGGCGGTCGTCGTGCCCGGCAGCGGCACCTTCGGCATGGAGGCGGTGGCGCGCCAGTTCGCGACCGGGAAGAAGTGCCTGGTGATCCGCAACGGCTGGTTCAGCTACCGCTGGACGCAGATCTTCGACATGGGCGGCATCCCGTCGCAATGCACGGTGCTGAAGGCGCGGCCCGTCGAAGCCGGTCCGCAGGCGCCGTTCGCGCCGGCGCCGATCGCCGAGGTCGTCGCGGCGATCCGCGAGCACAAACCTGATCTGGTGTTCGCCCCGCACGTCGAGACCGCGGCCGGGATGATCCTGCCCGACGACTATCTGCGCGCCGTCGCCGACGCCGTGCATGAGGTCGGCGGCCTGTTCGTGCTCGACTGCATCGCGTCCGGCACGATCTGGGTGGATATGGCCGCGTGCGGTGTCGACATCCTGATCAGCGCGCCGCAGAAGGGCTGGAGCGCGCAACCGTGCTGCGCCCTCGTGATGCTGAGCGAGCGCGCGCGCGAGCGGCTCGATGCGACGACCAGCACCAGCTTCGCGTGCGACCTGAAGAAATGGCTGCAGATCATGGAAGCCTACGAGAAGGGCGGCCATGCCTACCATGCGACGATGCCGACCGACGCGCTGACCGCGCTGCGCGACGTGATGCTGGAGACCGAGGCCTACGGCTTCGACAAGGTGAAGGCGGAACAGCAGGAGCTGGGCCGGCGCGTACGCGCATTGCTCGCCGCACGCGGCTTCCGCAGCGTCGCGGCGCCGGGCTTCGAGGCGCCGGGCGTGGTGGTGTGCTACACGGACGACCCCGAGATCCAGTCCGGGCGGAAATTCATCGCGCAGGGCCTGCAGACCGCCGCCGGCGTGCCGCTGCAGTGCGACGAGCCGGCGGACTTCCGCAGCTTCCGCATCGGCCTGTTCGGCCTCGACAAGCTGCATGCGGTCGAGCGCAGCGTGAAGTCGCTGGAAGCAGCGCTCGACGAGATCCGCACCGCGTAGCCGACACGGCCTGAGACGACCGCCGCTGAATTCCTTCCGGCCCGGGGAACTCTCCGAGTTCCTCGGTTACAATTCCGCCCGCATATAACAGGGGAATTGCATGCGGTTCGGAAAGGCAGGATCGAGGGGGTTCGGCATTGCGCCGATCGCGCTCGTCATCGTTCTGGTGGCCGCACTCGGTGGCTACTTCGTCGCTACGCGTGACCGGACGGGCGAGGACGCCGAGGCCGGCAGCGTGCCCTTCGAGGCGGTGGACGGCGCCCCGCGCGAGCTCGACGGATCGCCCGCCCTCGCACTGTCGTTCAGCCTGCCGCTCGACGCCCGCGGCGATCACGACAAGTTCCTGCAGGTGCTGGAGATGCCGTCGCCCGCCCACGCGGCAGAAGGGTCGTCGGCGGGCGTGCACTATGAAGAAGAGGAAGACGGAAGCACGACGGCCGGGGTCAGCAACGCGAGCAGCAGCGACCCGGCCGACACGGTGACCGAGGGCGGCACGCCGGTCGCGGGCGCCTGGGTCGTCGGCGAGAACCCGCGGCTGCTGTTCTTCCCGCACGTCAAACCGCAGACCCGCTACGTCGTGCGCGTGCTGGCCGGCCTGCCGGCGAAGGACGGCCGCAAGCTCGATGCGGAAGCGCGCTTCTCGATCCGCATGGGCACGGTCGCCCCGGCGTTCTACTTCGCCAGCCGCGGCATGGTGCTGCCCGCCGGGCAGAACGGTGGTCTGCCGGTCACGACCGTGAACGTGCCCGAGGTCGATATACAGTTCCTCAAGGTCAAGCCGGAACGCCTGTCCGAATTTCTCGACCAGGTCGTGGCCGGCCAGCCGTCCCGCGATGCGTCGGCCGGCGAGGAGGACGGCGAATCCGATGACGAGGAAGCGTACTACTACGGCGATTCGGGCACCCGCCTCAAGGGCGCCGTCGACGGCTGGCAACTCGACCAGCTGCACCGCCTCACGACCAGCGCCTTCATCGGGCGCTTCGTCACCGAACAGAAGTCCGACCGGCGCCGCGTGACCTTCATTCCCGTCGAGGACATCCCCGCGCTGCGCGAACCGGGCGTCTATGTCGCCGTGATGTCGCAGCCGAACCGCTTCCGCCACGAGTTCCAGACCACCTATTTCTACGTCAGCGATCTCGGCCTGCATGTGCGCCAGTACGCCGCCGGGGCCGACGCCTACGTGAGTTCGCTGGCCAGCGGCAAGGCCGTGAGCGGCGCCGAGCTGAGCTGGATCGACAGCGAGGGCAAGACCCTGGCGCGCGGCGAGACCGACGGCGACGGGCGGGCGAACTTCGCCGAACGCCCGAAAGGCGCGCGCGTGCTGACGGCCCGCAAGGGCGAGCACCTGTCGCTCGTCGCCCTGAAGGAGCCCGCGCTCGACCTCGGCGAATTCGACATCGCCGGCACGCCCTTCGTCCCGGTGCGCCTGTTCGCCTACAGCGGACGCAATCTCTACCGCCCGGGCGAGCGCTTCGACGTGTCGGTGATCGCCCGCGACGCCGACGGACGCACCGTGCCGCCGCAGCCGATCCAGGCCGCGCTGCGCCGACCGGACGGCAAGTTGCAATGGACCCGGACGTGGAAGCCGCAGGACCTCGACCCCGGCTACTACACCCAGGCGATCGAGCTGCCGATCGACGCCGCGACCGGCTCGTGGGCCCTCGAGCTGCGCACCGACCCGGCGGCCAGCACGGCCGCGGCGGTGATGCGCTTCGGCGTCGAGGAATTCCTGCCGGAACGCATGAAGCTCGACCTCGCGAGCACCGAGGACAGTCTCGCGGACGGCGCGAGCTGGCGCATCGACGTCAGCGGGCGCTACCTGTACGGCGCCCCCGCCGCCGGCAACAGCCTCGTCGGCGTCGTGAACACCGAGCGCAACCGCAATCCGCTCGCACACAAGCTGCCCGGCTTCGTGTTCGGCGATGCGGACGAGGATACGGTCAAATCGCGCACCGAGCTGTCGGAAACCGCACTCGACGACACGGGCAAGACGAGCGTCGACGTGGATCTCGAGCCGGTCGCCGGACGGCGCTCGCCCTTCACCGTGCGCGCCACCATCGGCCTGCTCGAGAGCGGCGGCCGGCCGGTCATCCGCAGCATCGAGCGCGTGCATTGGCCCGCGCCGGTGCTGGTCGGCGTACGCCCGCTGTTCGTCGGCGCCTACGCGCGCGAAGGCGCCGCGGCGGAGTTCGAAGTGGTGCGCGCCGACACCGCCGGCACCCTCAGGGCCGGCACCGCGCTGCCGGTGCGGCTGTTCCGCGAGAGCCGCAACTATTACTGGCGTTTCGACGACCAGCGCGGCTGGAACTCGGGCTTCACCGAAACCGATGAGCTGGTGTCCACCACGCAGGTGTCCATGCCCGCCGGCGGCCGCGGCAAGCTCGCGCTGCCGGTCAAGTACGGCCGCTACCGGCTCGAGGTGTTCGACCCGGAAACGCAACAGACCGCACGCTACCGCTTCTACGCCGGCTGGTACGCGCAGGACGACGAAACCCGGGGCGTGCGCCCGGACCTCGTCGCGCTGAAGCTGGACAAGGCGGGCTACGCCGACGGCGAAACGGCGCGCCTGACGATCACGCCGCCGCATGCCGGCGAGGCGCTCGTGACCGTCGAAGGCAACCAGGCGCTGTGGGTGCGCCGCCTGTCGATCGGCGCCGACGGCACGACGATCGACATCCCCGTGGACAAGGAGTGGAAGCGCCACGACCTGTACGTCTCGGTCATGGTGCTGCGTCCGGGCAGCAGCGGCGACACGGTCACACCGGCGCGCGCGCTGGGTCTGATCCACCTGCCGCTCGACCGCAGCCAGCGCAAGCTCGACGTGGCGCTCGAAGCGCCGCAGAAGATGAAGCCCGAGCAGCCGCTGAAGGTTCGCGTGAAGGTGCCCGAGGCCAAGGGCCAGAAGGCGATGGTCACGCTGTCCGCGGTCGATGCCGGCATCCTCAACATCACCGCGTTCAAGAGCCCCGACCCGTTCGGCTTCTTCTTCGCCAAGCTGCGCTACGGCGCCGACGCCCATGACGTGTACGGGCGCCTGATCGAGAAGATGGCGGGCGACAAGGGACGGCTCAAGTTCGGCGGCGACGCGGCCCCCAAGCCGACCAAGAGCCTGCCCAAGAAGGTGCGCTTGGTCGATCTCTTCAGCGGCCCGGTGGCGCTCGACGACAAGGGCGAGGCGGAGATCTCGCTGCCGGTGCCGGACTTCAACGGCAGCCTGCGCCTGATGGCGGTGGCGACCAGCGGCGAGCGCTTCGGCATGCAGGAGGCCGAGGTCGTCGTGGCGGCGCCGCTGGTCGTCGAACTCGCGACCCCGCGCTTCCTGTCGGTCGGCGACAGCGCCGTGCTCGCGATGGACGTGCAAAACCTCTCCGGCGCCGCCCAGGACGTGCGCATCAGCGTGACCAACGGCGACGGCCTCGTGATCCGGGCCGGCGAACAGCGCATTGCGCTCAAGGACCAGCAGAAGCGCATCCTGCGCATCCCCGTCGAAGCGGGGACGGCGCTGGGACTCACCGAGGTGCGCGTGCATGTCGAAAGCGACGCGGTGAAGCTCGACCGCAGCTTCCCGCTACAGGTGCAGGCACCGACGCCGCGCCAGTCGGTGATGAAGCGCGTCGTCGTCGCACCGGGCGAAACGGTGGAATTGCGTGACACCGAACTGGGTGGATTCCTCAAGCACAGCGTCGCTGCGACGCTGGCAGTATCCGACAAGGCGCCGATCGACGTGCGCAATGCTGTGCGCGGCCTGCTGACCTACCCGTACGGCTGCACCGAGCAGACGACGAGCACCGCCTACCCGCACGTGTTCATCGACGAGACGGCCGCGAAGCAGTTCGGCCTGAAGCCCTACACGCAGGCCCAGCGCGCCGAGATGCTCGAGAAGGCGATCGGGCGGCTGGCCGGGATGCAGGCGCCCAACGGCGGTTTCAGCCTGTGGGGCAACGTCGGCAACTACGAGTACTGGCTGTCGGCCTACGTCACGAACTTCCTGCTCGACGCGCGCGAACAGGGCTTCAATGTCCCGGCCGAGATGGAAAAACGCGCCGTCGAATTCCTGCTGAAGGGCCTGCAGGAGGGCGTCGCCGGCCTACCGCGCGAAGCGGTGAAATACAGCGCGGATTCGGTGTGGGCCGACCACCGCTACGCCGGATCGGGGCGCTTCGCGGTGCTCGCCTACGGCGCTTACGTCCTCGCGCGGCAGGGCAAGGCCCCGCTGGCGACGCTGCGGCAGCTGCACGAGTCGCAGGCCGCGGCGCACTCGGGCCTCGGGCTGGTGCACCTCGGGATCGCACTGAAGCTCATGGGCGACGAGGCGCGCGCGACCAGCGCGGTCGACGCCGGCATCCGGAAAGGCCGGCCGGACAATCACTGGTGGGGCGACTATGGCAGCAACCTGCGCGACTGGGCGCTGACGTACGTGCTGCTCGAGAAGCACGGCCTCAAGCCGGAAGGCCGCGAGAACCTCGTGAACCTGGTCGCCGGGGAGCTGGAGCGCGGCCGGCACCATTACCACAGCACCCAGGAAAAACTCGCGCTGTTCCTGCTCGGCCGCAGCTTCATGACCGGCGAAGGCGGCAACTGGACGGCCGAAACGGCCGGCGGCGGCAGGACGCAGGCGATCGGCGGCAAGGGCACGCAGTTCCTGTCCCTGTCCGCCGAGGACGTCGCCGGCGGCGTGCGCCTCACCAATACCCATCAGGAAAAGCTCTTCGCCGAGCTCGATCTCGCGGGCAACCCCGCGGCGATGCCCGCGGCGCGGCGCGATGCCTTCGACCTCAAGCGCGAGTGGTACACGCCGGACGGCCAGCCGCTCGGCAAGCGTCCGCTGCGCGTCGGCGAAACGCTGATGGTCCGCCTGCGCGTGTACACGCCCGGCCGCCACGCCAACGGCCTGGTCGTCGATTACGTGCCGGCAGGGGTCGAGATCGAGAATGCCAACATCGTGCAGGGCGAGCAGTCGGCGATGAACATCGCCGGGATAGACCCGCGCCAGGCGATGCAGGACGGCGCGATCCAGCACGTCGAGTTCCGCGACGACCGCTTCGTCGTCGCCGCCAGGCTGCGGGGCGAGATGAACTTCTTCTACCGCGTGCGCGTCGTCACGCCGGGGCGCTTCGTCGTGCCGCCGACCTACGCCGAAGACATGTACCAGCCGCACATCTACGGCTTGGCCGGGGGCGAGGAAACGCTGCAGATCAGCGACGGAAGCAGTGGCGGAAGCAGCGACGGGGCCGGCAACGGGCAATGAGCCACCGCCTGCGCCTTGCGCTCGCGGCGGCGCTGGCCCTGCTGCTCCTGGCGGACCAGCTCTTCCCGCCGCCCCTCCCCGGGCGCGCGGCACCGCATGCGCAGGTGGTGCTGGCGCGCGACGGCACCCCGTTGCGCGCCTTCCCCGACCGCACCCACATCTGGCGCCATCCCGTCCGTGAGGACGAGGTGTCGCCGCGCTACCTCGAGGCCCTGATCGCCTACGAGGACCGCTTCTTCCACTGGCATCCCGGCGTGAATCCGCTGGCGCTGCTGCGCGCCGCGGGACAGTGGGCGACCAGCGGCCGTGTCGTTTCGGGCGGCTCGACGCTGACGATGCAGGTCGCGCGCATCCTCGATCCGACGCCGCACACGCTGCGCGGCAAGCTGCGCCAGATGGCACGCGCGCTGCAGCTGGAACTGCGGCTGTCCAAGCGCGAGATCCTCGAGCTCTACCTCGGCTATGCGCCGATGGGCGGCGTGCTCGAAGGGGTCGAGGCGGCCAGCCGGGCCTATCTCGGCAAGCCCGCGGCACGCCTGACCGAATCTGAGGCCGCGCTGCTGACGGTGCTGCCGCAGGCCCCCTCGCTGCTGCGCCCGGACCGCTATCCCGAACGCGCGCGGGCGGCGCGCGACAAGGTGCTGGCGCGCATGGCGCCGCACTGGGGCGCCGAGCGCGTGCGCGAGGCGCGCGAGGAGCCGGTGATCGCACAGACGGTACGCGAACCCCTGCTCGCGCCGCTGTTCGCCGAGCGCGTGCGCCGCGAGCGCCCCCGCCAGCCGCGCGTGGAGACGACGCTGGATGCGGGCATGCAGAGTATGGTCGAACAGCTCATCGCATCGCGGCTGTCGGTGCTGCCGCCGCGCGTGTCGATGGCGGCGCTGGTGGTCGACAACGCGACGCTGGAAGTGCTCGCGTACGCGGGCTCCGCCGACTTCGCCGACGAGAGCCGCTTCTCGCACGTGGACATGGTGCGGGCGATGCGCTCGCCCGGCTCGACGCTGAAGCCCTTCCTCTACGGGCTGGCGCTCGACGAGGGCCTGATCCATTCCGAATCGCTGCTGGCCGACGTACCGCAGTCATTTTCCGGCTACCAGCCGGGCAACTTCCAGGCGAACTTCAGCGGCCCGGTCGGCGTGTCGCAGGCGCTGCAGAAGTCGCTGAACGTGCCGGCCGTGGAGGTGCTGGACCATCTCGGGCCGCAGCGCTTCGTCGCGCAGCTGCGCCGCGGCGGCCTCAGGCTCGAACTGCCGCGGGGCGCCGGGCCCAACCTCAGCGTGATCCTCGGCGGCGCCGCGACGAGCCTGGAAGGCCTGGTCGGCGCCTATACCTCGTTCGCGCGCGGCGGCATCGCCGCCCGGCCGCGCTACGCGCAGGACGCCCCGCTCGAGGAGACGCGCATGATGAGCGCGGGCGCGGCCTTCATCGTGCGCGACATCCTCGAATCGGGCGGGCCGCTGGCGCGCGCGGTCGAAGGCGGGGTCGGCGTGCGGCGCGGCATCGCCTTCAAGACCGGCACGAGCTTCGGCTTCCGCGACGCCTGGTCGGTCGGCGTCAGCGACCGCCTGACGGTGGGCGTGTGGGTCGGCCGCCCCGACGGCACGCCCAACCCCGGTTTCTTCGGCGCGAACATCGCCGCGCCGCTGCTGATCGACGTTTTCGCCGCGGTCGATGGCGCGCCGCCCGGCCCACGCGTCCCGCCCGAGGGGGTATCGCAGGCAAAGATCTGCTGGCCGCTGGGCACCTGGAGCGCGGACCTCCCGCCCGGGCTGTGCCACGAACAGCGCACCGCCTGGATCCTCAACGGCGCCGCGCCGCCGACCTTTCCCGACCGCCTGCGCGGCGGCACGCCCCGTTACACGGACTACCGCGACGCGGAAAGCGGCCTGCGGGTGCGTGCCGGCTGCGCGCCCGGCGAGATGCGCGCGGTGGAGATGGCACGCTGGCCGGCCGCGCTCGAACCCTGGCTGGACAGCGGGACCCGACGACACGCCCTGCCCCCCGCATGGGCGCCGGCGTGCAAGGATGCCGTCGCGCCCGAGGCGGGACTGAAGATCGTCGGCGTCACCG
The DNA here is from genome assembly GCF_001190925.1 of Azoarcus sp. CIB. Classification (NCBI taxonomy): domain Bacteria; kingdom Pseudomonadati; phylum Pseudomonadota; class Betaproteobacteria; order Rhodocyclales; family Zoogloeaceae; genus Azoarcus; species Azoarcus sp. CIB. Next base: position 78,066 of record NZ_CP011072.1, on the reverse strand, counting down.
ACGGGGAGACGATACGTCGCGCCGGCACCGGCCCTGCCCCCGAGCTGCGGCTGGAGGCCCGCGGCGGGCAAGACACCCTGACCTGGCTCGTGAACGGCGTGCAGGTCGGGCGCGTGGCGGCCGGCCGGTCGCTGCTGTGGAAATTTCCCGTCGCCGGCCCGTACCGGATCACGGCGCTGGACGAAGCGGGCCGCTTCGACAGCGTGGAGATCAGCGTCCGCGAGTGAGGCGCAGCCTCAGCCGTGCGCGCGCTGCGCGAAGTACGCGAGGTTCATGCGCGGATTGAGGTAATCGACGATTTCGCGCGGCAGCCCGCGCGGCTTGAGCACGGCGTCGATCGTGACCTCGTCGGAGTCGGCAAGGCTCAGCACCAGCGCATCGCGGCGCGGCACGCCGGGTTCGTACACCAGCACGGTCGGCTTGAGCGTGTTGCCCCGCGTGACCGCAACGACGATCGCGATCGAGCCGGTCGACAGGCGCACGAAGGAGCCGGGCGGATAGATCCCCAGCTCCTTGATGAAGGTCGACAGCATGAAGGCGTCGAAATGCGCGGCCTCGCGCGCATACATCTGCGACAGCGCTTCCGCGGGCGTCAGGGCCTCGGCGAGCGAATGGGGATTGCACAGGTTGTCGTAGCGGTTCGCGATCGCAACCATGCGCGCGAGCGGGTTGATGTCCGGACCCTTGCGGCCGGCCGGGAAACCGCTGCCGTCCACGCATTCGTGATGTTCGCGGATGATCGCGCACACCGAGGACGAGACGTGCTTGCCGACAATCTGCAGTCCGTACTCGCCGTGCATGCGGTAGAGGGACTCTTCCGGGCGGCTGCGTTCCTTGGTGCGCAACACGATGGGATTGATCCGCTTGGCGCCGATGTCGTGCAGCAGCGCGCCCATGCCGGCCGCTTCGAACACCTCGCGCTTCAGCCCCAGGCCCTTCGCGAGGATCATCGTCAGGATCATGACGTTGAGCGCGTGCTGGTTCGTCGCATCGTCGCGCTTGCGCGAGGCGACCAGCATCACGGTCGCGCCGGGGTCGTCGAGGAAGGTCGATGTGAGCTCTCCGACCATGGCACCGGCCAGTGCGGTGGCCGCCGCGGGCTCGCGCAGCAGGTCGGCGATCAGGTTCCGGGTCGAATCGACGCATTGCCCGTAGGCCTTCTCGCAGCTGCGGATGAGTTCGCGCTGCTCCGCCATGCGTGTCGCGCCCTGGCGCTTGGCCGCGATCAGGGTGCCGCTGTCCGGTCCGGGCGCCGCTGCGGGCGGCGCCGGCGGGGCGCCTGCCGACTCGCGCGGCGCGACCGCCGAGCGGGCGGGATCGTAGGCGATGCGGGGCAGGCCGAGTTCGCGCAAGGCCCGCAGCTGCTTCTCGCTGTTGATGCGGAAGGAATTGACCAGGAAGGGGTGGTCGAGCCAAGGCATGTCCAGCGACACGAACATGCCTACCTGCAGTTGTTCGACGCCGACTTTCGGGAGTGGGTCCGGCATCTTGTTACATCGGGCGACGGCTCGGGAAGCGGCTGTTTCCGCCAGCCGGATGCGGAACGGCAGGGCGGCCGGAAACCGGTCGCGCGCGCCGTACCCGCATCATAAACCCAATTGCACTAACGGATTCCGCCGGGCGCCTACTTCAGCGCCGCGAGTGCCGCCGCGTAGTCCGGTTCGTCCTTGATCTCGCCGACGAGCTGCGAGTACAGCACCTTGTCATTGGCATCGAGCACGACAACGGCACGGGCGGTGACGCCCGCGAGCGGGCCGGAGGCGATCTCGACGCCGTAGTCCTTCATGAAGTTGCGCCCGCGCATCGTCGACAGCGTGACGACGTTCTCCAACCCTTCGGCGACGCAGAAGCGCTTCGACGCGAAAGGCAGGTCGGCGGAGACGATCAGCACGACGGTGTTGTCGAGCTTGCCGGCTTCGGCGTTGAACTTGCGCGTCGAGGTCGCGCAGGTGGGGGTGTCGAGGCTGGGGACGATGTTGAGGACCTTGCGCTTGCCGGCATGGTCGGCGAGCGTCACGTCCTTGAGGTCCGCGCCGACCAGCGACAGCGGCGGGGCGGTGTCGCCCTTCTGCAGGAATTTGCCGGCGACTTCGATCGGGTTGCCACCCAGGGTCACGGTACTCATAAGTACGTCTCCTCCGTTGAGATGTCGGGGCCGGCGGCGGGCGCCGGCTTTATCCGATCAGTCTAGTCGGGAACAGCGCGCAGGGGAACCGCGCGGACGGAGGGGTCTTCGCGGAAGGCGGCCGAGGGGCGCGCCTCCCGCATGCGGCGGATCAGGGATGGCCCGAACGGCCGGCCTTGACCTCGTCGTACCAGTGCTCGTGATGCTCCTTGGCCCAGGTCTCGTCCACGTAGCCGGTCTTCATCGACTGGTACGCGCCTTCGACGCCTATCGTGCCCATGTAGATGTGGCCCAGCGACAGGGCGATCAGGAGGATCGCGCCGACGCCATGGATGATGTTCGCGAGCTGCATCGTCGCGCGCGTCTGGCCGAAGTTGGGGAAATCCATCACCAGGCCGGAACCTGCGACGATCAGGCCGAGGAAGGTCACGCCGATCCAGAACCAGGTCTTTTCGCCGAAGTTGAAGCGCCCCGAGGGCACGTGCTCGCCGCTGGCGATGCCGCCGGCCTTGCGGATCCACACGCTGTCGATCGCCTGCCACACGTTGTCGCGCAGGAAGGCGAGGATCATCACCAACGTGAACACGCCGAACACCGGGCCGAGGTAGTTATGCACGGTCTTGCCCGCCCACAGCAGCCCGCCGAGCACCGCGTTGCCGAACACCGGCTCGATGAAGTGCTTGCCGAACAGGATGCACACGCCGGTGAGGCCCAGCACGACGAAGCTGCCGGCGGTGCCCCAATGCACGAAGCGCTCGAACCGGTTGAAGCGCTGCATCCTGCGCCCGGTCGGCGCGCCGTGCAGCTTGACCGCGCCCTTGACCGCGAAGAACAGCCCGATCGCGGTGGGCACGACCAGCAGCAGCACGCCGCCCCAGAAGGTCATGGGACCGTTGCGCCACTGGCGCCACACCTGGCCTTCGGTCTGGATCAGCACGCCGGTTTCGGGGCCGCGCACGGTGGTGAAGTGCGCCTCGCCGGAACGCACCTCGCGCCACATCGGGGCGTTGTTGAGCGGCTGCGCCTGCTGGCGCTCGACCTGTGCTGCGGCCGGATCGGCCTGCGCCTGCGCCGACCCGCTGCCCAGCATGAACAGCCACACCACCAGCGCCAGCAGCAGCCCGAAGCCGCTGCGCCGTCCGAGGATTGTGCTCATGGCCGCCTCCTCATTCGACACGCTTGTATTCGTTCTGCGCGCGGATGCGGTCGCGTTGGGCCTGCTCCCAGGCCCCCTTGTCGCCCTTGAACGTTCCGCCCTCCCACGGCCGGGTGTCGGCCTTGCCGGCATATTTGCCCTGTTCGTACTTGCCGACCTGCGGCTGCTCGCCGCAGCCGGCGAGAAGGGCGGCCGCGAACACGGCGGCAATCACGTACGCAATGCGCGCTTTCATTTCGCCCCCTCCTTTTCCTTGCCGTAGGCGGTCATCCAGCCCCAGGCCTCGACGCCCTTGCCGCGGCGCAGGACGCGGTCGCGGAAGATATCGGAGATCTCGGTCGCATCGCCGGCGAGCAGCGCCTTGGTCGAACACATCTCGGCGCACAGCGGCAGCTTGCCTTCGGCCAGGCGGTTGCGGCCGTACTTGTCGAACTCGGCCTGCGAGCCGTTCTCCTCGGGGCCGCCGGCGCAGAAGGTGCATTTGTCCATCTTGCCGCGCGCACCGAAAGCCGCCGGGCCGTTGGGGAACTGCGGCGCGCCGAAGGGACAGGCGTAGAAGCAGTAGCCGCAGCCGATGCAGCCGTCCTTGTCATGCAGGACGACGCCTTCCTCGGTCTGGTAGATCACGTTGGTCGGGCATACCGCGATGCACGGCGCATCGGCGCAATGCATGCAGGCGACCGACATCGAGCGCTCGCCCGGCACCCCGTCGTTGATCGTGACGACGCGTCGGCGGTTTACGCCCCACGGCACCTCGTGCTCGTTCTTGCAGGCGGTGACGCAGCCGTTGCACTCGATGCAGCGCTCGGCGTCACACAGGAATTTCATGCGTGCCATTTGTTTGTCCCCTTGCTCAGGCCTTCGACACGCGGCAAAGCGTCGTCTTGGTTTCCTGCATCATCGTCACCGAGTCGTAGCCGTAGGTCGTCGCGTGGTTGACCGATTCCCCGCGCACGATCGGCGCCGCCCCTTCCGGGTAGAACTCGAGCATGTCCTTGCCCGACCACCAGCCGGAGAAGTGGAAGGGCAGGAACACGGTGCCGGGCGCGACGCGCTGCGTGACCTGCGCGCGGACTTTCAGCTTCGCCTTGGTCGGCGATTCGACCCAGATGTAGTCGCCGTTGCGGAAGCCGGCGTCGTTGGCGTCCTTGGGATTCACCTCGGCGAACATCTCCTGCTGCAGCTCGGCGAGCCACGGGTTGGAGCGCGTCTCCTCACCGCCACCCTCGTACTCGACGAGACGCCCCGAGGTCATGATCAACGGATACTCCTTGGAGATGTCCTTGACCTTGTCCTGGAGCGACTTGTACAGCGTCGGCAGGCGCCAGAACTTCATCTTGTCGTCGTGCGTGGGGTACTTCTCGACCAGATCCGGGCGCGGCGAGTAGATCGGTTCGCGGTGCAGCGGCACCGGGTCGGGGAAGTTCCACACCAGCGCGCGCGCCTTGGCGTTGCCGAAGGGGTGCATGCCGTGGTTCTTCATCGCGACGCGGATGATGCCGCCGGAGAGGTCGGTCTTCCAGTTCTTGCCCTCGGCGGCGGCCTTCTCGGCGTCGGTGAGCTCGTCCCACCAGCCGAGCTTCTTCAACAACACGTCATCGAACTCGGGATAGCCCATCTGCAGCTCGGCGCCCTTGGAGGCGGAGCCCTCCTCGGCCAGCAGCGACACGCCGTCCCGCTCGACGCCGAAGTTGGCGCGGAAGTTGCCGCCGCCTTCCATGACGTGCTTCGAGGTGTCGTAGAGGTTGGGCGTGCCCGGATGCTTGAGCTCGGGCGTGCCGTAGCACGGCCAGGGCAGGCCGAAGTAGTCGCCGTCGCACGGGCCGCCGGTGGCGCGCAGCGTCTTCACGTCGAAGGTGGCCATGTTCTGCATGTGCAGCTTGAGCCGCTCGGGCGACTGGCCGCTGTAGCCGATCGTGAATGTGCCGCGGTTGATCTCGCGCAGGATGTCCTCGGTCACCGGCTCGTCCCAGCCCTGCTTGTCCTTCACCAGCGGGATGTTCTTCACGAGCTCGTCGGCGAAGCCGAACTTCTTCGCGAAGGCGTACATGATGGTGTGGTCGGGCTTGGACTCGAACAGCGGCTCGATGACCTTGTCGCGCCACTGCAGCGAGCGGTTCGACGCGGTGGCCGAGCCGGAGGTCTCGAACTGGGTACACGCCGGCAGCAGATAGACGCCGTCCTTCCTGACCATCGCCGCCATCGACGCGGTGGCCGACGGGTAGGGGTCGATGACGACCAGCGTGTCGAGCTTCTTCATCGCCTCGACCATCTCGGCGCCGCGCGTCTGCGAGTTCGGCGCGTGGCCCCAGTAGACCACTGCGCGCAGGTTGCCGCCGGGCTGGTCGATGGCTTCCGGGTTCTCGAGCACGCCGTCGATCCAGCGCGACACCGTGATGCCCGATTTGGTCATCAGGTCTTCAGAGGCGTAGCGCGCCTTGACCCACTCGTAGTCGACGCCCCACACCTTGCACCAGTGCTTCCACGAGCCCGCCGCGAGGCCGTAGTAGCCGGGCAGGGAGTCGGGGTTGGGGCCAACGTCGGTCGCGCCCTGCACGTTGTCGTGACCGCGGAAGATGTTGGTCCCGCCACCGGCGACACCGACGTTACCGAGCACCAGCTGCAGGATGCACATCGCGCGCACGTTGGCATTGCCGACGGTGTGCTGGGTCTGGCCCATGCACCATACGACCGTCGAGGGCTTGTTCTTCGCCAGCGTCTCGGCGACTTTCAGCACCTGTTCCTCGGGGATGCCGGTGACTTCCTGCACCTTGTCCGGCGTCCACTTCGCGACTTCCTCGCGCACCTTGTCGAGGCCGTACACGCGCTGGCGGATGTATTCCTGGTCTTCCCAGCCGTTCTGGAAGATGTGGTACAGCATGCCCCAGATGAAGGGGATGTCGGTGCCCGAGCGGATGCGCACGTAATAGTCGGCCTTCGCCGCGGTGCGCGTGAAGCGCGGGTCGACGACGACCATCTTCGACCCGTTCTCCTTCGCATGCAGGATGTGCAGCAGCGACACCGGATGCGCCTCGGCGGCGTTGGAGCCGATGAACAGCATCGCCTTCGCGTTCTGCATGTCGTTGTAGGAGTTCGTCATCGCGCCGTAACCCCAGGTGTTGGCGACGCCGGCGACGGTGGTCGAGTGGCAGATGCGCGCCTGGTGGTCCATGTTGTTCGTGCCGAAGAAGGACACGAACTTGCGCAGCAGGTAGGCCTGCTCGTTGCTGTGCTTGCTTGATCCGATCCAGTACACGGCGTCGGGGCCGGACTCTGCGCGGATCTTCAGCAGGCGGTCGCCCACTTCCTGGAGCGCCTGGTCCCACGTGATCTTCTGGTACTTGCCGTCGACCAGCTTCATCGGGTACTTCAGGCGGTGCTCGCCGTGGCCGTGCTCGCGGATCGACGCGCCCTTGGCGCAGTGCGCGCCGAGGTTGATCGGCGAATCGAACACCGGCTCCTGACGGATCCACACGCCGTTCTTGACGACCGCGTCGATCGCGCAGCCGACCGAACAGTGCGTGCACACGGTACGACGCACGGTCGCGTCGCCGGTCGCGCCCGCCGCTTCGGGGCTCGCCGCGTCGGCGCTGCCGATCAGGTTGTAGGGCAACTGTGCGGCCAGCGCGCCGGCGCCCATGCCGAGGCCCGAGCGCTTGAGGAAGGTGCGCCGGTCCATAGTCTGGCCGAAGTGCCGCGCCGCCGAGCTGCGCAGCTGACGGGCCGCGCCCGTCGCCTGGGTGGATTTCCTCGTAAGCATCGCGTGTCCCCCGCCTAGATGCGCGCAGTGCGGTAGTAGTTGCGGGCGTGCTCGCTGACGCCGCGCTCCGCCCCCGTTTCGCCCGCCGCCTGTGCGAGCGGGGTGGCGACCGCGGCCGGCTTGCCCGCGACCGTCGCGACGGCCGCCGCGGCAGCGGCGCCGCCGGCGCCGAGGGTCAGCAGGAAATGACGGCGCTGCAGGCCGGATTTCTTGTCTTCCATGGTCCTTCTCCCGTATCGGATCGCTTGGCCGGCCCAGCGGACCGGGTGCGACCTACTCCATTGCGAAAGCTTCGCTCTCGATGTCGAAAAACGCCCGCATCAGCGCACCGGCGCGAGCATAGAACCGTGCCTGCGGCGCCACGGCGAGCGCGTCGGCGAGGCGCGCGTACCAGGGCTGCAGGTGACGGATGAAAAAGCGGCGCTGCCGCGCGAGGCCGGCCTCGTCGGGGCCGGTCAGCACCAGGTGGCGCATCACTTCGGCGAGCGCGGCGATGTGATCCTCGGTCTCGGCGACGCCGTAGCGGCGGGCAAGACCGAGTTCGGCGAGGTCGTCGCGCAGCTCGGCGAGCGGCTCCTCCATCAGGAATCCCGCGAGGTAGAAGGAACCGAAGAGCATCACGTCGGGCCGGCCGATGCCGTAGAACAGGGCGTCGTACTCGTCATGCACGGTGGCCGCGTCGCTGCCCGCGGCCCGCGGCGATCTCGCCGAGCCCCGCCCAAGCGGCCGCGAACGCCGTGTCGCCGCTGCCGAGCACGTGCGCGGAGGCGACCAGCGCGCCGAGCAGCGGCCCCTCCGGCGCGGCGAAGAACAGGTTGCCCAGCAGCGCGTAGTGGTGCGCCCGCGCGCGGTCCTCGTCGGTGAGCACCGGTACGTCGTCGGGCGCCGGGTGCTGCGGCTGGAAGATCGTGACAGGGGCGTTCATTCGGTCATGTCCCAGGCTTTGGTGCCGTTCTCGGTTTCCATCAGGTCGATCACGCGGCAGTCGGCGCACATGTGCAGGCGCCGGCGCTGCGCCTCGCTCGCGAACATCGAGTGGCCGGCAAGGCGCGCGAACATCGCGTCGATGATCGGCTTCGCGCCCATCGCGGTGCCGCAGCGGATGCAGTGGAAGATCTCGGCCTCCTTCAGCGGCACCACGCGGCGCGCCACGTCGTCGAGCAACAGGCGCGGCGTGAGCGCGATCGCGTTCTCGGGACAGGCGTTCGCGCACAGTCCGCACTGCACGCAGCTCTTCTCGAGGAAGCCGAGGCGCATCGCGTCCGTCGCAGCGCTGAGCGCCCCGGTCGGACAGGTGCCGACGCAGGACATGCACAGCGTGCAGGCATCGCTGACGGCGACGGCGCCGAAGGGGGCGCCGGCCTGCAGCGGGATTTCGGTTACCAGCGCCGCGACCGGCACGGGTGCCAGCGCGTGCAGGTGGCGCAGCGCGAGGTCCAGCGTGTCGCGCTTCCTCGGCACGAGGCGGAAAGTCGCCGGGCGGCTCACGCCCTGCGCGGGCGCCCAGTCCCACAACGCGGATTCGAATTCGGGCCAGTCGCCGGCATCGATCACGCGGACGTGCTCGCCGCCATAGCCGAGGCCGGAGAGGATCGCCTGCGCATGCGCGGCCTGCGCGCGCAGCGGCGCCGCGTCGTGCGTGCCGGCCGCGAGCACGGCGACCTGGCAGGCGCCGAGCGCGAGACTGCCGAGCATCAGGTCCAGCCCCACCGCGTCGGCGCTCCAGGTCTCGAGCGGGATCACGCGCGCCGGCAGGCCCTTGCCGCGGCGCGCGAGCCGCTCGATCAGCGCGCGGCCGGCCTCGGCCGAATGGAACAGCAGCGCGGGCGCCTCGCCGCCGGCGTCGCGATAACGCGTCAGCACCGTCTTCACGCGCAGACCGAGGTCCTCGACGCGCGGATATTGCGACGCGAGCGCGCCCGTCGGGCACACCGTCGAACAGGTGCCGCAACCCTGGCACAGGTAGGGATCGACGCGCACCGTGTCGCCCGCCGATGCGATCGCCTCCGCCGAACAGGACTCGATGCACGCCGTGCAGCCGGTCTTGCGCGAGCGGCTGTGCGCGCACAGCTTGGCATCCAGCGCGACGTAGCGCGGCTTCTCGAACTCGCCGACGAGCTCGCCCAGCGCCTGCGCCGCGAGCGCCTGGTCGAGCGGGTCGCGCCCCGGCGCGGCGTAGCCCTGCGGCGGCTCGACGCGCTTGATCAGCGGTTCGGCGGAGAGGTCCAGCACGAGGTCGAAGCGCCCTTCTCGGCGCGTGTCGGTGCGCGCAAAATCGATCGCGCCGACCGTGCCGCAGGCCGTCACGCACGCACGGTGCGAGCGGCAGCGCGCAGCGTCGACCTGGTAGTCCCAGCCAATCGCACCTTCCGGACAGGCGCGGATGCAGGCGTTGCAGCGCACGCACGGATCGAGGTCGATCGGGTTCTGCTGCGTCCACGCGGCGTCGAAGGCTCCAAGGTGGCCGGTGAGCGCCACGCCCGCGCCGGACCAGACCGCGTAGCGCCGCTCGGTCGGCAGTTCGGCATCGCGGCTCGTGCCGGTGAGCAGCACGGACACGTCGAAGCGCGCCGCCAGCCGCTCGGCCCAGCCCAACGCCGCGCCCGCCTCGCCGACGATCAGCAGCTGGTTGCCCGCCGCGAGCGTCACGCCCGCGACCGGTTCCGGCTCGGGCAGCATCGCCGCGGCGATCAGCGCCGCCATCTTGGGCGTCGCGCCCCGGCCTTCGGCGGACCAGCCGGCGTTCTCGCGCAGGTTGAAGAAGTCGATGCGCGCCATCGGCCGCTCCGCCGCCACTTCGGCAAACAGCGCGGCCTCCTGCGTACAGCCGACGAGCACGTCGCCGCACGCGAGCGCAGACTCGAACTCGCCGATCTCCCGCCGGCACAGTTCGTGATGGACTTTGAGCGGCACCGTACTGCCCGCCGCGAGGGCTTTTTCATCGACCGCGAAACTGCGATTGCAGTCGCACAGTCTGAGCTGTCTCTCCACTTTGGATGGTCTGCCTGGCTGATTGAGGTGCTATAGCCCAAGCAGAGGACGTACCAGGGAAGCGGTAATAAAAGGGAGCAGGAATCCCTGATTTACCGTAGCAACAAGCCCGAAATCGGGTCAGTCGGGACTAAAAGTCGCAGCGTCCCCAAAATGTCGCATTTGCTACGGGGTTTTTCCCCGTTCTTGCCCCATCTGCGGGGACACCGACTGGGGGGCCGGCTCGCGCGGCGGGTCTTCGGCGGCCGGCGCTGCGGCGTCCGCAGCCGCCGTCGACGCGTCCGCGTCCGCGTCCACGAAGTCCGGCGCCGGTGCGGCCGCATCCTCATCCTTGAGCAGCGTCTCGAACTGGCGCAGGCGCTTCAGCATGTCGGCCGGGATCGGGTCGCTGCCCGAGTAGTCGTCGATGTAGATGTCGAGCTTGTCCATGCGCTCGAAGTGGAAGTGCGGATCGCTGAAGAGCTTGCGCAGCGCCGCGCGGCGCAGCGACTCGCTGACCTCCTTCTTCATGAAGGCGCTGAAATCCGCCGCGAGATCCAGGCTGTCGATGGGCGGTAGCGCAGCCTCCGCGGGCGACACCGGGGACCCGGCGTCGGCGGGCGGCGCCACGGCGGGTGCGGCGCTGCCTTGCGCGGCCGGGGTCGCCGGCACCACCGGGGCCACGGGCTCGGCCGCGGCTGCGTCGCCGCGCTTCAGCCGCGACCAGCGTTCGAGGAAACGGCTCATCCCTGCTCCCGGTCCTGCGCCAGCGGGTCGTTGCGGCGGATCTTCTTCCGCGGTGCCGGCTTGTAGTGCAGGTTCACGAACGCACCGACCCAGTCGGCGATCTCGCGCGACATCGCGACGCCATCGACCTGTTCGCCCGAGTCGAGCAGGCGCGCCGCCTCGCCGTAGCTCACAGTGACGACGAGCGGCTTGGCGACGCCGTCCTCCTTGCGCCACATCACGAACACCTTGGGCACCGGCGAACTCAGGTTGAGGAAGTAGTTGTCCGCCTCGTCGCGGAACAGCTCCAGCGCAAAACCGCCGACGAGGTACTGGTCGCGGTCGGTCTCGGCGACCAGCTGGCGCGTCGCCGCCGGGTTGTCGCCGAAGGCCGGCACGACGCCGACGGCCTCCCAGGCCTCGTCCGCCCAGCGGCTCTGCAGGCGGCGGCGGTCCATGATGACGGCGACGGGAAAGCGGTCCATGCGGCGAACTCCGGGTGACTCGATCCCTCATAGGATAGGCGAAGCGGCCGCGGCCGGCGAACCTCGCGAGCGGCGCCTGCGGCTAGAATACCCCCTCGAACCTACCCGTCCATCTCCATGCCCCCAGCCCCCGACACGCCGCGCCGTCCGCTGCTGAGCCACGCGAGCCACCCGCTGACGGTGACGATCCCGGCCGTCGACGAGAACGGCGAGAACGTGCCGACGCAGATCGCCGGCGAGTTCCCGCTGACGATCTACGTCGACCGCCGCGAGATCGTCACGCTGATGACGCTGGGCGCCGCGCCCGAGGCGCTGACGATAGGCTGGCTGCGCAACCAGCGCCTGGTCGCGAGCCTCGACGACATCGAGGCGGTGCAGGTTGACTGGGAGGTCAATGCCGTCGCGGTGAAGACGCGCAACGGCCTCGTGGACGCCGACGAACGCCTCGGCAGCCGCACCGTCACCACCGGCTGCGGCCAGGGCACGGTGTTCGGCGGGCTGATGGACGAGATCGACGCGATCCGCCTGCCGGAAGACCGCACACTCACGCAGGCGACGCTGTACGCGCTGATGGACGCGGTGCGCCACCACGAATCGATCTACAAGCAGGCCGGCGCCGTGCACGGCTGCGCGCTCGCCCAAGCCACCGCGGACGGCTGCGACATCCTCATGTTCGTCGAGGACGTCGGCCGCCACAACGCCGTCGACGCGATCGCCGGGCAGATGTGGCTGGACGGCCTCGACGGCGGCGACAAGATCTTCTACACGACGGGCCGGCTCACCTCCGAGATGGTCATCAAGACCGCGCAGATGGGCATCCCCTTCCTCGTCTCGCGCTCCGGCCTCACGCAGATGGGCTGGGAGATCGCGCGCAAGATCGGCCTCACGATGATCGGCCGCGCGCAGGGCAAGCACTACCTTCTATTCACCGGCGAGGAGCGATTCACCCGATGAGCGCGTGCGAAAAAATCACCGGCGTCATCCTCGCCGGCGGGCAGGGACGGCGCATGGGCGGCGTCGACAAGGGTCTGGTCGAGCTGCGCGGGCGGCCGATGGCCGAATGGGTGATCGAGCGCTTCGGCCCGCAGGTCGACGAACTGATCATCAACGCCAACCAGAACGCCGAACGCTATGCCGCCTTCGGCCATCCCGTGTTCCCCGACGACATCGGCGGCTTCGCCGGCCCGCTCGCCGGATTGCATGCAGCCTTGTCGCGGGCGCAGCATCCGCTCGTCGCGACCGCCCCCTGCGACTCGCCCTTCCTTCCGGCGGATCTCGTCGAACGCCTGTATCGCGGCCTCGCGGAAGCCGGCGCCGAGCTCGCCGTCGCGCGCACCTTCGACCAGCCCCACCCGGTGTTCTGCCTGTGCCGGCGCGACGTGCTGCCGCACCTCGACGCGTTCCTCGCCGGCGGCGGCCGCAAGATCGACTTCTGGTACGCCACACTGAAGGTCGTCGAAGTGCAGTTCGACGACGAGGAAGCCGCGTTCCGCAACATCAACACCCGCGACGAGCTCGACGACGTCGGACGATGAGCGCGCCCGAGCCGCCAGTCGTCGAACACCTTGCGCCGGAAAGCCCCTGCCTCACAGCGAGGCAGGCGGCGGCCTACCTGCACCTCAACGAGAAGAAGCTGTACGAGCTCGCCAACAGCGGCGAAGTCCCGGCCGCGCGCGTCGGCGGCAAGTGGCTGTTTCCACGCCGCCTGCTCGACGACTGGCTGCTCGAACAGGCGCACGGCGGCGTGCTCACCGACCGCCTGCTGATCGCTGGCGGCGACGACGCCCTGCTCGCCGCCGCGGTGCGCGCACTGGCCGCCGAACTCGGCGCCGAAGCCTTCGTCGCCTACAGCCCGACCGCAACCCTGCCCGGCCTCGAACAGCTCGCCCGCCGCCGCGCCGACATCTCCGTCGTGCATTGGGGCGACGTCGAGCACAGCGCGACCCAGCACGCAACGCTGCTGCGCGCCCATCCCGGCCATGCGCGCTGGACGCTGGTACGCATCGGCCAGCGCGAACAGGGGGTGCTGCTGCGTCCCGGCCTGGGCATCGACCAGCTCGAAACGCTCGCCGCCTTCGACGTGCGCTGGGCCATGCGCGAAGCCGGTTCCGGCGCCGCGCACTTCCTCGCCTCGGCGCTCAAGGCGCGCGGCCTGCGCCCGGAAGACTGCAGCGCCGTCGCGACGATCGCCGGCGAACGCGAAGCCGCGGCACTCCTCGTGCGTAACGCCGCCGACTGCACCCCCGGCACGCGCGCGACCGCGAGCGAATTCGGCCTCGACTTCCTGCCGCTGGGCTGGGAAGCGCTGGACCTTGCGCTGCCGAAGGAAATCTACTTCCGCCACCTCTTCCAGCGCCTGCTCGCGCGCCTCGGCAGCGCCGCGATACGCGACCTCGCGGCCCAGCTGGGCGGCTACGAGCTTACGGCACTGGGACGGGTGCTGGCTGCAGGCTGAAGGACTACGGTCTCCCCGCGAACTCAGCCCCGATTCCATCAGGGCGACAGATCGAGCACACCACGTCCTATGACACTTGTCACGGGTCATTGGGCAAATCTAGCCATGGTGGATCATGAGGCGTACATACTAGGGTATGAGAACCGATCACGTCCGCATGGAGTAATCATGAAATCCAGTTACGCAGTAATCATCCCAACTATCGCTGCGCTTGTCGGATGTGCGAGCCCTGCGCCGGTTGCACAAAATTTCCCTATTTCATATCAAAAGGTTGCACGTACGGCACATCATTGGGATGTAGTTGCCGATGACGTTGTTTCGCAAACGCTTCAGGAGGTGAGCACGAAAGCGCAGTTGCAGGGGCGCGCTCTGATCGTCGCGCCAGCCCGCAATACCGCGTTCAATACCGCATTTCGTGAATTCATGATCACCCACCTGGTAACTGCCGGCGCACAAGTTAGCGTTTGCAAAATGGACGTCGCTACCGGGAGGGGTTTCCAGGCAGATGGTCAGGTCGTGGAGATTCAGTATGACAGTCAGCTGATCGTGCACGGTAACGATGTGCCAAATTACGCGCCCGGACGACTGACCGCCCTCGCGGCAGGTGTGGCAGTAATCCGTAATGCGGTATTTGACAACGAAACGAATGCTGCCTTGCTCGCGGCCGGAGCCTTATCTGACTTTGGCCTCGGTCATGCGGCTCGTCCAACCCGCACCGAGATTATTGTGACGACATCGATCACCGACCAGAACCGTTTCGTGACACGTCGGAGCGATATTTATTACGTTCCGGACGCTGACGCACAACTTTTCATTCAGCGCGTCGCGCAGCGCTCGGCATGCCCGGACGATAAGCCCGTCGCTGCCGCGGTGCCCGAGACTAATCAAGCAAGTACTGATCTTGCCCGGCAAAACATGATTGAGCGAGAGATGCGCCGGGTTAATCCGCTATGGCGACCCGCACCAACACCCGCAACAGCCTACTCGCACTAAACTCACCTGCGGGATGACAGGGCAAGGCCACAGAGCTATCGCACGAACTCGGGAAGGGGGTATGCGGCCCTGATCGGCCGCGCCCCCCATGACTAGGCCGGAGCCATCCTGAACGCGTAATCCACGACGAAATCCGCCACCGCCTGCGGGTCGTTGATGTCGAGCTGCGGCAGCGCGGTGTCGAGTGCGACGTCGGTCGCGACCGCGACGATGTGCGGGTCCTGCAGGTAGAACGGCGCCTCGCGCACCGCGGTGCGGCGCACCTCGATCTTCGGAATCGCCGCGCGCTTGAAACCCTCGACCAGCACGAGGTCGCAGGGCGAGAGTTTCTGCAGCAGCGCTTCCAGCGGCAGCTCGGGGTCGCCGCGCAGCTCGTGCATCAGCGACCAGCGCCGCCCCGAGCTGACCAGCACCTCGCGGCAGCCGGCGTTGCGGTGGCGCCACGAGTCCTTGCCCTCGTGGTCGATGTCGAAGCTGTGGTGCGCGTGCTTGATCAGCGACACGTCGAGGCCGCGCTCGCACAGCACCGCGACGACCTTCTCGATCAGCGAAGTCTTGCCGCTGCCGGACCAGCCGGCGAATCCGATCACTTTCAATGCTCTGTCCTGTCTCACGGGCGTCGGCGCGCGCTCACGCGACCGACTCGCCCCACTCCGCGCACTTGCGCTCCAGCGTCTTGCGCGACACCCCCAGCCGCCGCGCCGCCTCCGACTTGTTCCCCCCGCACGCATCCAGCATGCGCAGGATGTGGCGCTTCTCGACCTCGTCGAGCGGCAGGTCCGTGCCGCCCGCGAGCACGTCCGCGCGTGCCCCCAGCGCCTCCACCGGAAAGCCGCCGAGGATCAGCGAGCGCTCGATGAAGTTGCGCAGCTCGCGCACGTTGCCCGGCCAGCCATAGGCCTCGAGGCGCGCGAACAGCGTGTTCGACAGCGCCAGCGCCGGAACGCCCAACTGCGCGGTCAGCTGCTGCATGAAGTGCCGCACCAGATCCGGGATGTCCTCGGCGCGCTCGCGCAGCGGCGGGCTCACGATCTCCACCACCGCGAGGCGGAAGTACAGGTCCTGGCGGAAGCGCCCCGCGGCGACCTCGGCGGCTAGATCGCGGTTCGACGCGGCGATGATGCGCACATCCACCGGCACCTCGCGTTCCGAGCCGACCGGCCTCAGCTTGCGCTCCTCGAGCACGCGCAGCAGGCGCGTCTGCAACGCGAGCGGCAGCTCGCTGATCTCGTCGAGGAACAGCGTGCCGCCGTGAGCATAATAGAACAGGCCGTTGCGCGTCTCGGTCGCGCCGGTGAAGGCGCCCTTCACGTGGCCGAAGAGTTCGCTCTCGATCAGCCCGGCGGCGATCGCCGGGCAATTCACCGGCACGAAGGGGCGTTGCGCGCGCGGACTCATGCGATGCAGCGCGCGCGCGGCGACTTCCTTGCCGGTGCCCGATTCGCCGAGCAGCAGCACGGTGCTGGGCATCTGCGCGACGCGGCGCAGCACGGTGCGCAAGTTCTCCATCGCCGCCGAACGCCCGACCAGGCCCTCGACGTCCGCCGACAGGCCCGCGAGTTCGCGCCGCAGGATGAAGTTCTCGCGCGCGAGGTGGGCGCGCTGGAAGCAGTTCTTGATCGAGTTGAGGATCTGGTCGACGCGGAAGGGCTTGAGGATGAAGTCCGAGGCGCCGCCGCGCAGCGCGTTGATCGCGGTGTCCAGATCGGCGAAGGCGGTGATCAGGATCACGTCGCCGGCAAAGCCCGACTCGCGCAGTTCATGCAGCCAGTCGAGGCCGGATTTGCCCGGCAGCGCGATATCGAGGATCAGCAGGTCGAAGTGCAGCCGCGCCATCAGGCGCATCGCATGCTCGGCGTCCGGCGCCGTCTCGACGAGCCCGCAGCGCGGCTTGAGCGCACGCTCGAGAAAGCTGCGCATCCCTTCCTCGTCATCGACGATGAGGACCGAATGCGCCTGCCAGTTGAATTCCGGAGTGCCGGCGGGGCCGGCTGCTCCCCCCTCGCGCTCGTGCTGCATCGCTGTCCTTGTCATGGGCGTGGCTCGGTGCGCACGGCCGCGCCGCACGCAGTTACATTTTGATAATAACCGAGTCGGTCGGGGCGTTGTCCCTACTATGACTCACCAGCGCCGCAAAAACCCCGGGGCGCTCGGGGATTCGTCGTAACGCGGCTCGCGCCTCAGCCACAGCGCGAACTCCGTGCCCTCGCCCGGCCGGCTGTCGACCGTGATGCGGCCGCCGTAACGCTCGACGATCGTGTAGCTGATCGACAGGCCCAGGCCGGTGCCGCTGCCCTTCTTGGTCGTGAAGAAGGGGTCGAAAATGTGCGACAGGTCCTCCGGCGCGATGCCATGGCCGGTATCGCGCACCCGGATCACCGCGCCGACGGTCTCGCCGTCCTCGCTCCAGTCCGCCGTCGCGAGACTCAGGCGCCCGCCGTCGGGCATCGCCTGCACCGCATTGACGATCAGGTTGATCAGCACCTGCTGCAGCTCGCTGCGGTTGATCTCGATGCGCGCGCATGCTGCGAGCTCGGTCGCGACCTCGATCGCGCGGCGGTCGAAATTGTGCTGCGTCAGGAACAGGCAGTCGGCGACCACCTCATTCACGTCCACCGCCTCGGCATAGCCCGCGAACTCGCCCGGGCGCGCGAACTGCAGCAGTTTCGTGACGATCTGGCGGATGCGGTCCGTCTGCTCGTGGATCAGGCGGATTTCCTGGCGCACCGGTTCGGCGGCCGGCCCCAGCACGTCGCGCATCACGTCGAGGTTGCCCTGGATCACGGCGACCGGATTGTTGATCTCGTGCGCGACGCCCGCCGTCAGCTCGCCGATCGCCGCGAGCTTCTCGCTCATCACCAGCTGCTGCTGCGCACGCCGCAGCGTCTCGTTGGCCTCGCGCAGTTCCACGGTGCGCTCGGCGACCTTGCGGTCGAGCTCCTCGGCCCACCGCTGCAACTCCTCGCGTTTGGCCGACAGCGTGTCGAGGAGCTGGTCGAACTCGCCCGCCAGCCGCCCCAGCTCGTCACGGCTCGCGACCTCGCCCACGCGCGCGTCCGCCTCGCCCTGCTCGACGCGCTGGATCACCGCGTTCATGCGCTCGATCGGCCGGAACACGCTGCGCGCCCAGCGCAGGCTGAGCACCGCGCCGGCCACGCTGATGCCGATGAACAGGACGAACAAGGCCCCCATCGCCATGCGGCCCGCATCGCGGAAAGGCGCCTCGAGGAAGCCCACGTATAGCATCCCGACACGCTCGCCGCGGCCATCGGCGATCGGTTCGTAGCCCGAGACATAGTCGTCGTTCACGACGAAGGCCGCGCCCAGCCAGGTCTCGCCGCGCCCCAGCACGCGCTCGCGCACCGCCTGCGACACGCGCGTGCCGAGCGCCCGCGTGTCGCCGAACAGGCGCACGTTGGTGGCGATGCGGGTGTCGTCGAGGAACAGGGTGGCGGTCCCGCGGCTGCCGAGCGGCAGCGAGCCGTCGCGATAGACGATGGCGTTGATGCGGTCGACCATCTCCAGATTGCCGTTGAGCAGGACGCCGCCCTCGAGCACCCCCACGAGGTTGCGCTTTTCGTCATACACCGGTGCGGCGGCGTGGATCACCAGTCCCCGGTCCTCTGCCGTGCGCGCATCGGGTGCGGCCGCGCGCGTTTCCACGAGCGGCAGCCAGGCGCGCTCGCGCAGCGCCGGGGACAAATATTGGAGCGCGTCGGCGGAGAATCGTTCTACCGTCGTCAGCGCCGATCCGTGCAGCGCCGAGGCGACGACCGGCCAATCCAGGCGCGGGGTCGCCGTGCCCGGCAGCGGCTGCGACGCCGCCAGCGGACGACCTTCGCGATCGAGCAGCAGCAGGAAGTCCAGCCGCCGCCCGGGCGCGAGTTCCGCAAGCAGGGCCGACATGGCGCCCGGCGCTGCGGCCAGCGTTCCGACCACGCGGTGCGATTCGGCGAGGGCCTGCACGTCGTAGCCGACGCCGATGCGCACGCGGTCGAAATACTCGTGCGCGGTGACGAGATCGGAACTGATCTTGAAGTTGAGCAGGCGCTCGTAGGCCTCGTTGCCCCAGGTCCACACCAGCCCCAGCAGCACCGGCACCCCCACCACCAGCGGGGCCAGCACGAGCACGAGCAGCTTGGCGCGCACCGAGCTGCGCAGGCGGTCGGTCCAGCGCGGGCGCGGCTGCCGAGACATCAGTCCAAGCTCCGCGCGGAGCCAGCGCAGGAAAGCGCCGTTCCTCCCCCTTCAAGGGGGGAGGTTAGGAGGGGGATGGGTTTCTGCCACGCGTGCTTGACCCATCCCCACCCCAACCCTCCCCTTGAAGGGGAGGGAGTGACCGTGCAGCACTCAATCTGACTCGCGTAATTGCTGCCGGGTTATTAGCCGCGGACCGTCATCTCGCGCAGGCGCGCGACACGCTCCTGCGTCGACGGGTGGGTCGAGAACAATCCGCGCAGGCCGCCGCCCGACAGCGGGTTCATGATCATCATCTGCGCGGTCTCGGGATGCGCATCGGCGGCGTGCATCGGAATGCCGCGCGCGTAGGCGTCGATCTTCGCAAGCGCGCTCGCAAGCGCCTCGGGATCGCCCGAGATCTCCGCGCCGCCACGGTCCGCGCCGAATTCGCGGGTGCGCGAGATCGCCATCTGGATGATCATCGCCGCCAGCGGGGCGAGGATCATCACGAGGATGCCCAGCACGGGGTTGGGCCGCTCGCCGTCGCGGCTGCCGCCGAAGAACATGCCGAACTGCGCCAACATCGAGATCGCACCGGCCACCGTCGCCGACATCGTCGAGATCAGGATGTCGCGGTTCTTCACGTGAGCGAGCTCGTGCGCCATCACGCCGCGCAGCTCGCGCTCGGACAGCATGCGGACAATGCCGCTGGTCGCCGCGACGGCCGCGTGGTCGGGATTGCGCCCGGTCGCGAACGCGTTGGGCTGGTCCTCGTCGATGAGGTACACCTTGGGCATCGGCAGGCCGGCGCGCTGCGCAAGCCCGCGCACCATGTTGTACAGGTAGGGCGAACTGGTCTCGTCGACCTGGCGCGCGTTGTACATGCGCAGCACCATCTTGTCGGAGAACCAGTAGGCCCACACGTTCATCGCGCCGCCGAACACCAGCGCCATCAGCATGCCCTGCTTGCCGCCGAGCATGGCACCCACGGCACCGAACAGGGCGACGATACCTGCCATGAGGATCGAGGTCTTGAGCCAGTTGCCGAACATGTGCGTAATTCCTTCCTCAGTGATTGGGCTTGTGTGACCCCTATGTGGGGCCGGACGCCGCGGCTTCAATGCGGGGCGGGAATTTCTCCCCGCGCGCCTTCAGCTCCCGCTGCCGAAGCGTTCGCCTGCACTGACCGGGAATCCGCGCAGAAATTCCCCGGCGGGCATGCGCCGACTACCCGGCTTCTGCAATTCGACGAGGCGCAGCGCGCCTTCACCGCAGGCGACGACGACCCCGGACTCGTCCGCCGACAGCACCGTGCCCGGCGCGCCAGCTCCCGCGACGGGCTCCGCGCGCCAGATCTTCACGGCGACATCGCGCAGCGTGCCGACCGCGCCCGGGAAGGGATTGAAGGCACGCACCGCGCGCCCGATCTCGACCGCCGGACGACGCCAGTCGATCGCCGCCTCGGCCTTGCCGATCTTCGCCGCGTAGGTCACGCCCGCCGCGGGCTGCGGCTCGGCCTGCAGTGTGCCTTGCGGCAGCGCGCGCAACGCCTCGACAACCATCTCGGCGCCGAGCGCCGCCAGACGGTCGTGCAGCGTCGCCGTCGTCTCGTCGGGGCCGATCGCCAGCGCGCGCTTCATCAGCATCGCGCCGGTATCGAGGCCCTCGTCCATCTGCATGATCGTGATGCCGGTCTCGGCATCTCCCGCCTCGATCGCGCGATGGATCGGTGCCGCCCCGCGCCAGCGCGGCAGCAGCGAGGCATGGATGTTGATGCAGCCCAGGCGCGGCAGCGCCAGCACCGCGGGCGGCAGCAGCAGGCCGTAGGCCGCGACGACGAGGATGTCCGGCGCGCACGCGGCGAGCGCCGCACGCTGCTCCTCGCTGCGCAGCTTCTCGGGCTGGTCGACGGCGATGCCGTGCGCGAGCGCGACCTGCTTCACCGGGCTCGCGGTGAGCTTCATGCCGCGCCCGGCGGGACGGTCCGGCTGGGTCAGCACCAGCGGCACCGCAAAACCCGCGGCGAGAATCGCCTCCAGCGCCGCGGCGGCGAACTCCGGCGTGCCCGCGAAAGCGACGCGGAGCGAGCTACGCGAGGGGGCGGCCGCGCTCACGCGGTGATCCGCGCTTTTTTCGCCAGCCGCGTCTTGATGCGGTTGAGCTTGAGCGGCGACAGGTATTCGACGAAGACCTTGCCTTCGAGGTGGTCCAGCTCGTGCTGGATGCACACCGCCAGCAGGCCGTCGGCCTCCAGCTCGAAAGGCTTGCCGTCGGCGTCGAGTGCCTTCACGCGCACGCGCTCGGCGCGACGCACGCTCTCATAGATGCCGGGCACCGAGAGGCAGCCTTCCTCGCCGATATGCTCGCCGGACTTCTCGAGGATCTCGGCGTTGATGAACACGCGCAGGTCGGAGCGGTCCTCGCTGACGTCGATCACCACCACCCGCTTGTGCACGTCGACCTGCGTCGAGGCGAGCCCGATGCCGGGTGCCTCGTACATGGTCTCGGCCATGTCCTTGACGAGTTGGCGAATCGAATCGTCCACCTGCGCGACCGGGGCGGCGGGCGTGTGCAAACGGGGGTCGGGATAGCGAAGGATCGGTAATAGCGCCATAAATGCTTGCCGGGTTAAGTCATTACGTGCAGAATTTCAAGTGCTTTGGCATGCTGTCGGGGTCGCCCCGGCATTCGAATCGAGTCTGCGGATTGGATCCTCGACCGGCGGAACGCGTTCCGGTAGCCGAAAATCCGGTCCGTTCCAATCGGAAGCGAGCGATGACCCGCATTATATTCCCTCTCCTCTTCAGCGTTGCGACCCTTCTTGGCGCGCCCGCGCTCGCGGCACCGGCGGCAATCGCCGACGATGCCCCCGACAGCCACACCGTCGTGCGCGGCGATACGCTGTGGGGAATTTCGGGCAAGTTCCTCAAGGAACCCTGGCGCTGGCCCGAAGTGTGGCGCCTCAACCGCAACCAGATCCGCAACCCGCACCTGATCTATCCCGGCCAGATCATCGTGCTCGACCGCAGCGGCCCCTACCTGTCGATCGGCCGCCGCGTCGGCGACCAGAAGCTGCAGCCGCAGGTCTATCACGAAGACCTCAAGGACGCCGTCGCCAGCATCCCGATGCAGGACATCGAGCCCTTCCTGACCAAGCCGCTGGTCGTCGACGAGGCGCGACTGGCCGACGCCGGCACCGTGGTCGCGACCGAGACCAGTCGCGTGTACATGGGCCCCGGCGACACGATCTTCGCCAAGAACATCAAGGAAGACCAGAAGGTGTGGCAGGTGCTGCGCCCGGCCAAGCCGCTCACCGACCCGGTCACGAAGGAAGTGCTCGGCTACGAGGCCATGTATCTCGGCTCCGCGCGAGTCACCGAGAACGGCACGCCGGCCACGCTCGAGATCCTCAGCGCGGTCGAGGAGATCGGCACCGGCGACCGCCTGCTGGTCAGCGACAAGCCCGATATCTTCTCGTACATGCCGCACGCGCCGGAGAACGAGGTCGCCGGCCGCCTGATCGGGATCTACCGCGGCGTCGCCGAAACCGGCCGCAACCACGTCGTGACGCTCAGCGTCGGCGCCCGCGAAGGCATCGAGCGCGGCCACGTGCTCGCGCTGCACCGCAACCGCGGCTCGGTCGTCTACAAGGACGACGACGGCAACAAGGAAACCTACAACCTGCCCGAGAAGCGCTATGGCCTCGCCTTCGTGTTCCGCGTGTTCGACCGCGTCTCCTACGCGCTGGTGATGGAGACCGACGGCCAGGTCACGGTCGGCGACAGCGTGCGCAAGCCCTGACGCGTCAGCGGTGGAGGACGATCTCGCCGCCTGGCTGCGGCTGACCCTCCTCCCCGGCATCGGCCCCGAACGCCAGCGCAGCCTGCTCGCAGCGTTCGGGCTGCCCGGGCAAGTCTTCGCCGCCGGGCGCAGCGCGATCACGGCCGTGGCCGGCGCGGGCACTGCCGACCTGCTGTTCGCCGCGCCCGACGAGGCGCGCATCGCCGCAGCCCTCGCGTGGGCCGCAGAACCGGGCAACCACATCCTCACCCTCGGCGACGCGGCCTATCCGCCCGGTCTGCTAGAAATTCCCGACCCGCCGGTGCTGCTGTACGTGAAGGGTGACCCGGCGCTGCTCGCCGGGAACGCGCTGGCGATCGTCGGCGCGCGCTCGGCAACGCCGGGCGGCGTCGCGAACGCCCAGGCCTTTGCGGAACATCTCGCCGCCGCCGGCCTCACGATCGTCAGCGGGCTCGCGCTCGGCATCGACGCCGCGGCCCACCGCGGGGCGCTCGACCACGCCGAAGGCAAGACCGTCGCGGTCATCGGCACCGGTGCGGACCGCGTCTATCCCGCCCGCAACCAGGCGCTCGCGCGCGAAATCGCCCAGCGCGGCGCCATCGTCAGCGAACTGCCACTCGGCACGCCCGCGCTGCCGCACAATTTCCCGCGCCGCAACCGCCTCATCGCCGGACTCGCGCGCGGCGTGCTGGTCGTCGAGGCGGCCGTGGGCAGCGGCTCGCTGATCACCGCACGGCTCGCGTCCGAGTGCGGGCGCGAGGTGTTCGCGATCCCCGGCTCCATCCATTCGCCGCTCGCGCGCGGCTGCCACCGCCTGATCCGCGACGGCGCCAAGCTGGTCGAGACGGCCGCCGACGTGCTCGACGAACTCGCGTGGGGCGGGACCGCCAGGCCGCCCGCGCAGCCGGCCACGCGCAGCGCGGCACGGGGGCGCAAGCGCGCGGCGGAGGAGGCTTCGCAGGTGCTGTTCCCCCCGCCTGCGCCGGATGCGGACCTGCCGCCCGACCAGGCCGCGGTGCTCGACGCCTTGGGGCACGACCCGCTCGATGTCGACACCCTGGCCGCACGCAGCGGCTTGACGCTCGATGCGCTCTACGCCATTCTGCTGTCACTGGAGCTCGACGGGCGGATCAGCCGACTCCCCGGCGGGCGCTTCCAGCGCTATTGACCAGACGGTGTGCCGCCATGTTCGACATCTTTGTATACCTCTTCGAGAACTACGTTCACGCCGCTGCCTGCCCCGAAATCGACCAGCTCGCCCGCAAGCTTTCGGCGGCCGGTTTCGAGGAGGATGAAATCACCGAAGCCCTCGACTGGTTCTCGGGCCTGCGCAGCATTTCCGACACCTCGCCGCTCGCCACGACGCCCGCAGCGGGGGCGTTCCGCGTGTATGCGGCCGAGGAAGAGCTGCGGCTCAGCACCGAGTGCCGCGGCTTCCTCGCCTTCCTGGAGAATGCCGGCGCCCTCGACGCCGGAACGCGCGAGATCATCATCGAGCGCACGCTGGCGCTGAGCGGATTCGGCGTCAGCCTCGCGCGGCTCAAGGTGATCGTGCTGATGGTGCTGTGGCAGCGCGAGCTGCCGCTCGACAGCCTGATCGTCGACGAACTACTCGGGGAAGAGGCGGACGAAGGCGCGCTCGCGAAGCACTAGGCGCACCCGCGGCGCTTGCACCCTTGACGGCGGCCTGCTTATCATGCGCCGCTCGATCACCCCATACACGAAAACCGACAGGGTTTTCCAAGGCGGCCAAGCGGCATGAGCAAGCAACTGATCATCGCGGAGAAACCTTCGGTCGCGCAGGACATCGCCCGCGCGTTGGGCGGTTTCACGAAGGAAAAGGACTACTTCGAGTCCGACGAGTACGTGCTCTCATCGGCCGTCGGCCACCTGCTCGAGCTGGTGGTGCCCGACGAGTACGAGGTCAAGCGCGGCAAATGGACCTTTGCGCACCTGCCGGTGATCCCGCCGCAGTTCGCGCTGAAACCCATCGAGAAGACCGACGACCGCCTCAAGCTGCTGACGCGGCTGATCAAGCGCAAGGACGTCACCGGCCTGATCAACGCCTGCGACGCGGGCCGCGAAGGCGAGCTGATCTTCAACTTCATCGCGCAGCATGCGAAGAGCGACAAGCCGGTGCGCCGGCTGTGGCTGCAGTCGATGACCGCGACCGCGATCCGCGATGGCTTCACCCACCTGCGCTCGGCGCAGGAGGTCGAGGGCCTGCGTTCGGCGGCGGTGTGCCGCGCCGAGAGCGACTGGCTGATCGGCATCAACGGCACGCGCGCGATGACCGCGTTCAACTCCAAGACGGGCGGCTTCCACCTGACCACGGTCGGGCGCGTGCAGACGCCGACGCTCGCGATCGTGGTCGAACGCGAACAGAAGATCCGCCAGTTCAAGCCGCGCGACTACTGGGAACTGGAGGCCTCGTTCGGCTGCCAGGCCGGCAGCTACGCGGGACGCTGGTTCGACGAGAAGTTCAAGAAGCCCGAAGGCGACGAACACGCGACCGCCTTCCGCATGTGGGACAAGGCGCGCGCCGAGGCGATCAAGGCCAAATGCGACGGCAAGCCGGGCACCGTCACGGAGGAATCCAAGCCCTCGACGCAGCTCTCGCCGCTGCTCTTCGACCTCACCAGCCTGCAGCGCGAGGCCAACGGCCGCTTCGGTTTCTCGGCACGCGTGACGCTGCAGATCGCCCAGGCGCTTTACGAAAAGCACAAGGCGCTGACCTATCCGCGTACCGATGCACGCGCGCTGCCCGAGGACTACCTCGGCACCGTCACGGACGTGATGCGCGCGCTGCCCGACGACTACGCGCCGTTTGCGAACGAGATCGCGAAGCAGGGCTGGGTGAAGCCCAACAAGCGCATCTTCAACAACGCGAAGATCTCCGACCACTTCGCGATCATCCCGACCGGCACCGTGCCCAAGAGCCTGTCGGAAGCCGAGCACAAGATCTACGACCTGGTCACGCGCCGCTTCCTGTCGGTGTTCTACCCGGCGGCCGAATACCGCATCACGACCCGCATCACGCGCGTCGAGAACGAGGCCTTCAAGACCGAGGGCAAGGTGCTCGTGAATTCCGGCTGGCTCGCCGTGTACGGCAAGGAGGCGGTCAAGGAAGACGAGGATGGCAGCAGCGGAGGCAGCGGCGCGCAGCTGTGCGCGGTGCAGCCGAACGAGACCGTGTCGACCGACGACATCCTCGTGAAATCGCTCGTCACCAAGCCGCCTGCACGCTACAACGAAGCGACCCTGCTCTCGGCGATGGAAGGCGCGGGCAAGATGGTCGACGACGAGGAGTTGCGCGCGGCGATGGGCGAACGCGGCCTCGGCACGCCGGCGACGCGCGCGCAGATCATCGAAGGCCTGATCGCCGAGCAGTACATTCACCGCGAAGGACGCGAGCTGATCCCGAGCGCGAAGGCCTTCTCGCTGATCACGCTGCTGAAGGGCCTCGACGTCTCCGCGCTGACCTCGCCGGAGCTGACCGGCGAATGGGAACACAAGCTCGCGCAGATGGAGCGCGGCCAGCTGTCGCGCCCCGAATTCATGCGCGAGATCGCCGAGATGGCGCGCGAGGTCGTCGAACGCGCGAAGCGCTACGAGTCCGACACCGTGCCGGGCGACTTCGTCACCCTATCGACGCCGTGCCCGAAGTGCGGCGGTGTGGTGAAGGAGAACTACAAGAAGTTCGCCTGCCAGGGCTGCGAGTGGAGCGCGTGGAAGATCGTCGCCGGGCGCCAGTTCGAGATCAACGAGATCGAGACGCTGCTGCGCGAAGGCAAGGTCGGCCCGCTGATGGGCTTCCGCAGCAAGATGGGGCGGCTCTTCAACGCCGAGATCCGCCTCAATGACGACAGGCAGCCGGAATTCGACTTCGGCCAGCCGAAGGACGACGGCGAGGGCGCGGAGCCGGTCGATTTCTCCGGCCAGGAGCCACTCGGCGCGTGCCCGAAGTGCGCGTCGCCGGTGTATGAGCACGGCATGGCCTACGTGTGCGCGAAGTCGGTGGGACCGGAGAAGTACTGCGACTTCCGCTCGGGCAAGGTGATCCTGCAACAGCCCGTCGAGCGCGAGCAGATGACGAAGCTGCTCGCCGACGGCCGCACCGAGCTGCTCAAGGGTTTCGTGTCGACGCGCACCAAGCGCAAGTTCTCGGCCTTCCTCGTGCGCGGCGCAGACGGCAAGGTGGGCTTCGAGTTCGAGCCGAAGGCCCCCAAGGCCGGCGCGAAGGCCAAGGCCGGCGATGGGGCCGGCAAGGAAGGCGCGGCGGCGGCCGAGAAGGCCGAGAAGGCCGAGAAGGCCGAGAAGGCCGAGAAGGCCGAGAAGGCCAAACCGGCAGCTCGCAAGACCAGTCCGCGGGCGCGCAAGGAAGTTTGAGCCCGCCGTCGCCGCGGGTCGCGCTTCAACGCGCGACGCGGCCGAGCAGGCTGCCGCTTTCGCCGGCGGGATCGCCCACCAGCGCGAAGCCGCGCAGGGCCCCTGTGCGGTCGTGGAACAGCCCGCGCACGCCGCGGGCGGTGGCCGATTCGTGCCATTCGCCAGCGACCGGCGGCGGTTCGCAGATCGCGACGGCGCAACAGTCCAGGTTCAGGCGCCGGACGCGCGCCTTCCAGCGCATGCGAGCGCCGTGTCCCGCGAGCACGTCGGCCAGCGCCTGCGCGCCGGCTTCGATGTCTTCCCCGAGCTCGAACACACGCCCCTCGAATTCCGCGCACCCGCCCAGGGCGTGAATCGTCTCGGCCGAAGTGCGCAGCGCGGCGTCGACGACGATGCCCGCCGCGACGTCCAGCCCTGCCGCCTGCGCGAGCTGCACGCGCGGCCGGGTGGGCAGCGCCGCGACGACGACATCGACGGCGAGCGGTTTGCCGCCCAGCATCGTGACGTGGAGTTCGCTCATGCCCTGGTCGATGCGCTGCACGCCGTCCTCGGTGCGGATGCGCACGCCGGCGGCGGCCACGCGCGGCGGCGATGCGTTCGGCACACAGGGCGGGGACGCTGCCGCCCAGCAGCTGCGGGTCCGACTCCAGCAGGGTCACCTCGCAGCCGCCACGCTTCAGGCTTTCCGCCAGCTCGCAGCCGCGGATGCTGCCGCCGACAACGGCGACGCGCCGGCGCCCAGCGAGTTCGGAGCGCAGATAGGCGTATTCGGCAAGGCTGCCGACGGTTAGGACGGATGCGGCGGCGCTGCCGCGCACGTTCGCCGGCCGCACCGATTCTGCGCCGGTCGCGAGCACCAGCTGCGACCAGGCCTGCTCCGCCTGCGCAGGGTTGTCGGTGCGCAGCATGCGGCTCGCGGGGTCGATCGCGAGCACGCGGCGGTGCGGGGTGATCGTGGCCTCGAAGCGATAGGCCATCTGCTCGGCGGTCGCGATCACCAGTTCGTCCGCGTCGCGCCGGTGCGCGAGGCCCGCGGGGAGCTGGTCCTTGGAGTAGGCCGCGGCCTCGTCGGCGCCGACCATGTGGATCTCGCGGTGACGGTCGCGCTGGCGCAGCGCGCGCAGCAGCGCGTAGCCGGCAAAGCCGGTACCGACGATCACGAGCGGTGCAGCCACGGCGCTCCCCCGGGGAAGGCATGGTTTCACGCTAGTCGCCAACGCGCGTGACGGCGCGGCAATCGGTCACGCCGGCCTTCGCCGGCGCCCCGGGCACGCGTGCGTCAGGCAAGCTCCAGCGGCGCGGAACGGCCGATCTGGCGCACGCCGGGCAGGTCGCTTTCGAGGATGGCGGTGCGCAGGACGTCGATCGCGCCGCTGCGCGGGTAGGTGACGCGCCACGCGAGCGCGACGCGGCGCGAGGGTTCGGGGTCGGAGAAGGGACGCACGGCGACCAGCGTGTTCTGTGCCGGCAGGTCGTCCGCGGCGGTGGAGGGCAGCACCGTGACGCCGAGGCCGGTCGCGACCATGTGGCGAATGGTCTCCAGCGAGCTGCCTTCCAGCGTGCGCTGCAGGCCGCTGACGTTGCGGCAGTGCGGACACACTTCGAGCACCTGGTCGCGGAAGCAGTTGCCGGCGCCGAGCAGCAGCAGCTGGTCGTCGGCGAGCGTGTCGGGGTCGATGTGCTTCAGCGCCGTCCACGGGTGAGCCGCCGGCATCAGCACGCGGAAGGGTTCGTCGTACACGGGCTGGGCGACGATGCCCGCCTCGTCGAAGGGCAGCGACAGCACGATGACGTCGAGTTCGCCGCGCTTGAGCGCCTCGAGGAGCCGAGTGGTGTAGTTTTCGTGGATGATCAGCGGCATGCGCGGCGCGAGCTTATGCACGCGCGGGATCAGCCGCGGCAACAGGTAGGGGGCGATGGTGTAGATCACCCCCAGGCGCAGCGGCCCCGACAACGGATCCTTGCCGGCAGCGGCGATCTCGGGGATCTGCGCCGCTTCCATCAGCACCTTCTCGGCCTGGGCGACGATGCGCTGGCCGGTGGAGGTGATCTTGACCTCGGTCGCACTGCGCTCGAAGAGCTGCACGCCAAGCTCGTCCTCGACCTTCTTGATCGCGACCGAAAGCGTGGGCTGGCTGACATGGCACTTCTCGGCCGCGCGGCCGAAGTGGCGCTCGTGGGCGAGGGCGATGAGATAGCGGAGATCGGTGAGGGTCATGAAGGTGCGCTGGGCGATGGCATGCGCCGATGATGTTACTCCGCATGGGCACATCGGGACACCTCCGGCAACCCGCGCGGTGCCACTGCCTTTATACTTCGTATTGCGCCAATGTCCCGCGCGGCGGGACTTCCAACAATAACGACTATGACTTTCCGCTTATATTTGCGCGCCATCGCCGCGGCGTCGATTGCCGCGTGCGCTTCCGCCGCGGCAGCCCAGTCCGGCATCGGACCGGAAGCCTCACCGGATCCGCAGATTCCGGAATCGAGCTATTTCGATTCCCTTCCGGTGGTGCTGACCGTTTCGCGCATGCCGCGACCGCAGCACGAGACGCCTGCGGCGATCACCGTGCTCGATCGCGAGACGATCCGCGCGACCGGCTACCGCAGCCTGGATCGCCTGCTGCGCCTCGTGCCGGGCATGCTGGTCGCGAAGGAACGCGGCAGCGAGCAGTGGGTCAGCTATCACGGCCCGAACCGCGATACCCCGCAGGAGCTGCAGATCCTCATCGACGGCCGCTCGGTGAGCGCGTCGTATTTCGGCAGCTTCGGGCGCAATTCCTTCCCGCTGGCGATCGAGGACATCGAGCGCATCGAGGTCGTGCGTGGCACCGACGCGGCCTCGTACGGCACGAATGCCTTCATGGGCGTGGTGAACATCATCACGCGCCACACCGCCGAGGAGCGCGGCGCGACGGTCTCGGTCGCGGGCGGCACCGGCGAGTATTCGGAGGTCAGCGGCCGCGTCGTCACGCGCTCGGGTCCGCTGGGCCTGCGCGTCACCGCGCAACACCTGCGCGACGAGGGTGTGCATGACCTGAACGACAGCCGCAACCGCCATCGCGTGAGCCTGCGCAGCGACCTGCAAATGGGCGAGCACGACGAGCTGACCCTGCTCGCCGGCCTCACCGACATCGAGCGCGGAACGGGTTACCCGATTACGCCGTTCGACTCCCATCCCGAGCGCGACATGGACACGCGCGAGCACTTCGGCCACCTGCGCTGGCGTCATGCCGCCAGTCCGGACGAGGAGTTCCTGCTGTCCGGCTACTACGCCTACGAGCGCACGACCAATGAATGGGCGGTCAACACCGGGCCGCTCCAGGCGATCCTCGGCCCCGCCTCGATTCCGGTGAACGACAGCTTCACGACGCGGCGGCAGAACCTCGAATTCCAGCACAACCTCTCGCCCCGGCAGGGCCTGCGGTTGAGCTGGGGGGCGGAGTGGCGGCGCGACCAGGTCCATGCACCGTTCATCTTCTTCGGCCGCTCCGACCCGACCGAGGAAAGCCGGCGCCTGTACGCCAACGTCGAATGGCGGGCCGCGCCACAGTGGCAATGGAACTTCGGTGCGATGGCGGAGCGCTTCCAGCACGACCGTACCCGCCTGTCACCGCGCCTGTTCCTCAACTGGCTGCCGGACGAGACCGAAACCTGGCGCGCCGGCTACGCGCGCGCGTGGCGCAATCCGGGGGTTTTCGGCCGCTACAGCGACGTGCGCATCTTCCATCCGACGCGCGGCCTCCTGCTGCAGCATCGCTTCATCCCCAATACGGACATCGACCCGGCGCGCCTCGACAGCTTCGAGATCGGATATGCGCGCCGCTTCCCGTCTCTGCACGGCAGCCTCGACGTGCGCGTGTTCCACGAGCGCATCCACGACCAGATCGTGCGCGAGCAAGCCGTCGTTCCGATCGAGAATCCGTTCCAGGGACTCGTACAGCGCTTCCTGCCGCCGTCGCAGTGGGCAAACGGCCAGGGCACGGTGCGAATCGAAGGCGTCGAGACGCAGTTCGACTTCAAGCCCTGGCGCGACGGCACGCTGCTGCTGCGCCACACGTTGATGCGCGCGCGCGCGGAGGATGCGGGCACCGAAGACAGTGTCGTGCCGTATTCGGCGAGCATCACCTGGATGCAGCGCATGGGCGCCTGGCAGAGCGCGCTGACGCTGCTTCGCGTCGGCCCGGTGCGCGCCGGCAACGGCTTCTCGCCGACCTATCACTACACCGTGCCGGACTACACGACGCTGGACGCGAGCATCGCGCGCGAGTTCCGCCTCGACGGCGGACAGGCGCTGGAAGTGCGGCTGACGGGCCTCAACCTGCTCGGGCGCCACCAGGAGCTCGCGAACTTCCCGGTGCAGCAGGCCTCCGGCGACGACGACCCGGTCAATCGCCTGGAGCCGCAGCTGATGCTGAGCGTGTCGGCCAGCTTCTGAGACCTCGCGCATGCGCCGGACTTGTGTCCGGCGCGCTTCGCCCCCAATCTGTGATGCATGACGCGGCCGGGAACACGGGCCGCCGCCCGGCGTCTACGCGACGGATTGACGACAACTCAGGGGAAATGCACAACATGCGCAAGACGATTCTTGTCACCGCCCTGGCGATGGGCCTCGGCTCCGCCTTCATCGATGGCCTCGTGGTTCCCGCGGCGCTCGCGGCGAGCCCGGTACCGGCGGCACAGGCGGCCCAGCTCAACCGCTTCGGCCTGCCCGATTTCGGCGATCTGGTCGAGCAGGTCGGCCCCGCCGTCGTGAACATCGCGGTGACGCAGAAGGAAAAGACGCGCCCGATGGGCGAGGACGCCCAGGGCCTGTCGCCCGACGACCCGTTCTACGACTTCCTGCGCCGCTTCGGCGTGCCGGCGCCGGGCATGCCCGGCCAGCCGGGGCATGGCAACCGCGGGCCGCGCGCGCAACGCGGCGTGGGCTCGGGCTTCATCGTCAGCAGCGACGGCTACGTGCTCACCAATGCGCACGTCGTCGGCGAGGGCGAGTCGGAAGTCACCATCAAACTGATCGACAAGCGCGAGTTCAAGGCCAAGGTGGTCGGCACCGACAAGCGCACCGACATCGCGCTGCTGAAGATCGACGCCACCGGGCTGCCGACCGTACGCACCGGCGATGCGGAACGCTCCCGCGTCGGCGAATGGGTCGTCGCCGTGGGATCGCCCTTCGGCTTCGACAACACGGTGACGGCCGGCATCATCTCGGCCAAGGCGCGCCGCCTGCCGGACGAGAACTACGTGCCCTTCATCCAGACCGACGTCGCGATCAACCCCGGCAACTCGGGCGGGCCGCTGTTCAACCTCGCCGGCGAGGTGATCGGCATCAACTCGCAGATCTACTCGCGCTCGGGCGGTTTCATGGGCATCTCGTTCGCGATCCCGATCGACGTCGCGCTGAAGGTCAAGGACCAGATCGTCAAGTATGGCCGCGTGCAGCGCGGCAAGCTGGGCGTGACGATCCAGGGGCTGGACAAGGAGCTGGCGCAGTCCTTCGGCCTCTCCGAGCCGCGCGGCGCGCTGATCGCGAGCGTGGAGCCCGACAGCGCCGGCGACAAGGCGGGCCTGAAACCGGGCGACGTGGTGCTGAGCGTCGACGGCACGACCGTCGGCGAGTCGGGCGATCTGCCGCGCATCATCGGCGACAAGCGCCCCGGCTCGAGCGTGAAGCTGGAGATATGGCGCGAGGGCAAGAGCCGCACGGTGAGTGCGACGCTGGGCGAGATGAACCCCGAGACGCTGGCCGAGGTGCCCGCCGGCGGGGGCGACGGCAAGCGCGGCGAGGATGCCGGCGGCAAGCTGGGCCTGGCGGGCCGGGCGCTCACGAGCGAGGAGGCGGCGCAGATCGGCGTGCGCGGCGGCCTGCTGGTCGAGCGCGTAAATGGGCCGGCGGCGCAGGCGGGTCTGCAGCAGGGCGATATCGTGCTGGCGGTGAACAACCAGCCGGTGACCACGGTGCAGGCCTTCCGCCAGCTGATGGAGAAGGTCGGCAACCGCTTCGCGCTGCTCGTGCAGCGCGGCGGCACGCGCATCTTCGTGCCGATCCGCACCGGCAGCTGAGCGCACCGCAAGCCCGTTCCATCCCGCACACGCCGCGGTGGCGGACCCTCAGTCCGCCGGCCGTGGCCGGCTTGCTTGCGCATCCGGCCTGTGTGACCTGGGTCACACGCGCCTTGGCCGTGGAATAAATCCCGATAGACTGCTGTTCATATTCCCGCAGGATCATCGTGCGAGCCGGCGTGCATGCGCCCGGCCGGGCATTACGCGGTTTTTTCCAACCACCTGAAGAGAGAACAAACAATGAAGAAAGTCCTCACCCATGCAGCCGCCGGCCTCATCGCCCTGTCCCTCGCCGGCCTCGCGTCCGCGCAGATGAAGCCCGAGGACGCGATCAAGTTCCGCCAGTCCGGCTACACCTTCATGGCGTGGAACATGGGCAAGATCAAGGCGCAGGCCGTCGACGGCACGACGCCGTTCAACAAGGAGCAGGTCGCTGCGGCCGCCAACGCCATCGCCGCGGTGGCGAATTCGGGCATGGGCGCGCTGTACCTGCCCGGCACTGACAAGGGCAAGGGCTGGAAGGACACGCGCGTGAAACCGGAACTCTTCAAGGAGCAGGAGGAAGTCGGCAAGATCGCGAAGAACTTCGTCGAGCAGGCCAACACGCTGCAGAAGGTCGCGATGACCGGCGACCAGGCGGCGATCAAGACCCAGTTCGGCGAAATGGGCAAGGCCTGCAAGGCCTGTCACGACAAGTTCCGCATCGAGGAGTAAATCCTCGGCGGATGTATGTGGAGGCCGGTCGGCCGCTTTGTTCCTCCCCCTTCAAGGGGGGAGGTTTAGGAGGGGGATGGGTTTCTGTCGCGGCTGCATAACCCATCCCCACCCCAGCCCTCCCCCTTGAAGGGGAGGGAGCGACTGTGCAGCACTCACGGTTCAGGCCGGCTGTGCCGCCGGACGCAGCACCGGCGCCTCGCGGATCGGCAGGTTCACGACGGCGGCCATCGCGGCGAGCGCCATGTCGGCGTACCACATCCACGAGAAGTCGCCGAAACGCGTGATCGCGATGCCGCCCAGCCACGCGCCGAGGAAGCCGCCGATCTGGTGCGACAGCAGCGTGAGGCCGAACAGCGTGCCGAGGTAGCGGATGCCGAACAGCTTGCCGACGATGGCCGCGGTCGGCGGTACGGTCGCGAGCCAGGTGAAGCCGAGGCCGGCGGCGAAGAGGTAGAAGGTCAGCGCGGTCTTGGGCGCCATCAGGTAGATCGCGACGAGCAGCGCGCGCGAGGCGTACATCGCCGCAAGGATGTGCTTGCTGCGGTAGCGCGACACCGAGGCGCCGGCGTACAGGCTGCCGACGATGTTCGACAGGCCGATGATCGCCAGCGACCAGCTCGCGACCGTCGGCGGCAGGCCGCACAGGTCGACTTCGCCGGGCAGGTGGGTGACGAGGAAGGCGATGTGGAAGCCGCAGGTGAAGAAGCCGGCGTGCAGCAGCAGGTAGCTGCGGTCGCCCATCGCCTGGCGCACGGTGCGCCACAGCCCGGCGTCCTCGTGCGCGCCGTGGTGGTGCGTGGCGTGCTTGGGATCGACGAGCACGCGCACGAGCGGCAGCGCGGCGAGCGTCATCAGCGCGAGCGACCACATCGCGCCCATCCAGCCGATGCTCTGGATCAGCTTCTGCAGCACCGGCGCGAACACGAACTGGCCGAAGGAGCCGCCGGCGTTGATAACGCCGGAGGCGGTGCCGCGCGCCTCGAGCGGCAGGCGCTGCGCCGCCGCGCCGATCAGCACCGAGAAGCTGCCCGCGCCCGAGCCCATCGCCGAGAGCAGCCCCAGCGACACGACCAGCCCGAAGCCCGAACCCATGAAGGGGGTGAGCGCGCTGCCGAACGCGAGCACGAGGAGGCCCGCGACGAGCACCTTCGCCGCGCCGTAGCGGTCGGCGAAGGCGCCGGCGACGGGCTGGATCGCGCCCCACATGAACTGGCCGACGGCGAGCGCGAAGCTGATCGTCGCGATGCCCAGCCCGGTCGAGGCGTTCAGGGGCGACACGAACAGGCCCAGCGACTGGCGCGCGCCCATCGTCACCATGAGGATGCCGGCGGCCGAGAGGGTGACGATCAGCGCGGCGCGGCTGTTGAGGGATCGCAGCATGGGGGTCTTCTTTCTTTGTCGTTACGGTCGAGGAGGAGGCAGAGGGGACAGGGGGTGCGGGTCCCGGCTACTTCTTGCGCACGAACAGCGTGTGCAGGCTGCGGCCGAGCGCGCCGTCGAGGTCGAACACGGCGGTCGTCACGGTACCGATGCCGCCCGTGTCGATGATGGTGCGCGCGGACATGCCGAACCATTCGCCCGTCGGGTGGCGGTGCATGTTGATCGTGAGATCGACCGGCACGAAGGTCCAGTGGCGGATGTCGAGCTCGGCGCTGATGCCGTTGGCCGAGTCGAGGATCAGCAGCAGCGCCTCGATGCCGTCGGTCGGCTGGCCGGCGACGAGCGGGATGCGCGGGCGCGCCCACACCGTCGCCGGACCGGGCTCGATGAAGCTGCCGTCGGCGAAGCGCCATTCGAGCGCATCGGCGTAGGGGAAATAGTCGACGCCGTGGAAGAACACCTGCGCCTGCGCCTCGGGCAGCGGCGGCACCGCGAAGGGGTCTGCGACGGCGGCGGCGCTCTCGGGCTTACGCTCGACGCGCCAGGCGTGGGCGAGCAGGACGGGCTTGCCGCGCACGAGCATCTCGCCCTGGATCAGCTCGATGCGCCGGCCCGGACGCAGCACGCGCACGCGCAGTTCGCACGGTTCGACCGGCACCGGGCCGAGGATCTCGAAGGTGATGCGCGCGATGTCCAGCCCGAATTCGGACGGAAAGCGCCGCAGCGCCTGCGCGAGCAGCGCGATCGGCGGGCCGCCGTGCTGGCTATCGACCGACCACGGGCCGATCGTGGCCTCGGTGGGCTGGTAGGTGTTGTCGCCCAGCGGCAGGAAGAAGGCTTCCGGAAGCGTGATGCTCGTGTGCATGTTCAATACCCTAGCGTATGTGATCCGAAATTTAACCGGCTCTTGCCGAAACAAAAAGCCGATAATCATTGCTGCTACGTCAACGCTACGTTGACAAATGAGATTGACACATGAGCTGGCTGGCGAGCTGGGACACCTTCGTGAAAGTCGTCGAGAGCGGCAGCATGGCCGCCGCCGCGCGGCGCCTCGACTGCACGCGCGCGCAGGTCAGCAAGCAGATCGGCGAGCTCGAGCGGCGCTTCGGCGTGCGCCTGTTCGACCGCTCGACGCGCAAGCTCTTCCTGACGCCGTCGGGCGAAGTGTTCTACCAGCATGCGCTGCGCGCGCTCGAGTCGGTGGAGCTGACCGAAGTGGCGGTACGCAACCTCGGCGACGTGCCGAGCGGGCTGCTGCGCATCAGCGCGAGCGTGGTGTTCGGCCGCATCTGGCTGGCGCCCCTGTTGCCGCGGCTGACCGCCCGCTACCCCGAGCTCGAGTGCGAGCTGATCCTCACGAACACCTTGGTCGACCTCGCCGAGGACCGCATCGACCTCGCGCTGCGCTTCTGCCGCACGCCGCCCGAGGATGTGGTCGCCAAGCGCATCTTCACGATGGAAACGGTGATCTGCGCGGCGCCCGCCTACCTCGCCCGGCACGGCACGCCGCGGCAGCCGCGCGAGCTCGTCGATCACCAGTGCTTCAGCTTCCTGCTGTCGGACAACCGCATCTGGCATCTGCTCGACCGCGCGGGCACGGAGATCGCCATCCCGGTGCGCGGGCGCATCCAGTTCAACGAGCCGGCGAGCATCCTCGATGCGACGCTGGCCGGGCACGGACTGGCGATCCTGCCGACCTACCTATGTTGCGATGAACTGGCCGACGGGCGGCTGGTGCGCGTGCTGACGGAGTACACGCCGCGCATCGACTTCGGCCGCCACCTGTACGCGTGCTACATGCCCAGCCGGGCGCGCCTGCCCAAGGTGAAGGTGCTGCTGGACGAGCTGGATGCGCTGCTGAAACCCTTGCCGCCGTGGGGAAGGCTCAGCGACTGACGGCGGGCTCGGCCGGCTCGCCACCCTTCGCCGCGTGGGCGAGCCCTTCGAGCACGAATACGCCCAGCAGGCCGCCGCGCGTCGCGGCGATCTTGCCGTCGCGGTCGACGGCGTAGGCAAGGGGGTTGTCGAGCAGGATGCGCTGCGTCGTCGCATCGAGGCGGTTCTCGTCCGCGACGACGGACAGCGTGAGGCCGCGCCGCACCAGCATCTCGCGCGCGTCGTCGTACACGCCGGCCGGAACGATGGTGCGGACCGCGACGCCGTCCTTCGCGGCCATCGCGACGAAACGGTCGATCTCGCCGAGGGATTTGCGGCAGGCCATGCAGCCGGGCGTCCACAGCACCACGACCGCCGGGCTGCCCGCGGCAAGCTGCACCGCAACCGGCGCGGCGGACAGGGCGGCGAGGTCGGCGGCCTGCGCCGGCGCGCCCAGGCACGCATGCCGAAACCGAACCCCGCAAGAATCGTCGCTGCTGCCCGTCCAGTCATGTCGCTCACCTCATCGGCCTCCCGCTGCTCGCACCCGTTCGAAAAGGATGGACTGCGGCGCGCCGGCACTCATTGACAGGCATCAATCGCGGCTTCACCGCGCCTCGCGCTCGCGGCATCACCGCCGCGGACCGCGTACGGCCGTAACGCATTTACCAGGCAGGCGTCGTCACGGCCGGCACGGGAGCGGGCGGCGGCAACAAACCGCCCGACACCGCCCACACCGCAAGTCCGGCGATCGCCAGCGCGACGACCAGCGCGACCGGGCCGCCGCCACGCGCGGCCGGAATCGCCGGGTCGTCCACCGCCTTGACGCCGGTGATCATCGGCCGGATCAGGTTGTCCTTCTTCACGTGCGTGTGCCACATCACCGCAGCCACATGCAGGCCGACCAGGCCGTACACGATCCATTCGGCCTGACGGTGCAGGCCGCTGATCCAGCCCGACAGTTCGCTCGACACCGCGTGGTAGAGCGGGCCGTAGAAGGCGATGTCGTCGTTGGCAAAGGCGCCGGCGAGCGCCTGCCCGGCCATCAGCGACAGCAGTGCGACCGTCGAAAGCGCCCCCAGTGGGTTGTGCCCGACGCCGCGCCAGTGCCCGCGCAGGTAG
The DNA here is from genome assembly GCF_001190925.1 of Azoarcus sp. CIB. Taxonomy (NCBI): domain Bacteria; kingdom Pseudomonadati; phylum Pseudomonadota; class Betaproteobacteria; order Rhodocyclales; family Zoogloeaceae; genus Azoarcus; species Azoarcus sp. CIB. The sequence continues at coordinate 39,870 of NZ_CP011072.1, read as the reverse complement.
GCGCGGATCGCAGCCATCGTCGGCAGGAATTGCGTAAAGCGAGCATAGGTCGAGCCGACCACGCCCCACACGATGCGGAACACGACGACGCCGAAGATCGCCAACCCGATGCGACCATGCCATTCCATCGCATTGCCGCCGATCTTCACGCTGACGATCGCGCTCGCGACCAGCGCCACGAGCAGCCAGTGCGCGAGGCGGGTGGGGAGATCCCACAGCAGGATGGGGTGCTTCATACCTTGCTTCCTTTCTTTGCTTTGCCCTTCGCGGCGGGCACGGGTGCGACCGCGGCGTCACCTTCCCCGTTAACAACGCGGGACGCAAGAAATTCCTCACGGATGCGCGCGGTGTACGAGCGGACCTCCTTTTTTGTTGACCCTGCTCAAATTGCCATCAAGTAGGCCAGCCTACGCCACGGGCATTTCCTATAAGTCTTATGTACGCTCCCGCGGCGAGCTTGCTCCACCGGCGGGGTTTGTCGTCTTTGCGCAATGCCGGCAGCAGATGAAGGATCGGACCATGCGACAGAACCTCTACCTGAAAGCATGCCGGATGCAGCGCCGGGCAGGCGCCGCGATCGCCGGCCTGATGCTGATCCTCGGACTGAGCGGGCCTGCCACCGCGGCCCCGACCGAGCCCGTAGTGCAGTGGACCGCAGGCGGCCTGTCCGCCGGCACCGACAGCTCAGGGCAGGCCGCCCGCGTCGCGACCGACGCCTGGGGCAATGTCGCCGTGCTGTCCGGCCCGAGCGGCGGCCGGGATCTCGCGGTCACGACCTATACCGAAAACGGCATCCTGCGCTGGCGCAGCACGATCAGCCCGGCTTCGGGCACCTTCGCGGGCGACTGGGTGGTCGCGGCGCCGAACGGCGACTTCCTGGCAGTCGGACGCAGTGTGAATAGCAGCGGCAATCCGATCCAGATCACGCTGGCCCGATTCGACGCCAACGGCGCGCTGCTGTGGCGGAAGGAGCCGTCGGTCGGCTTCTTCCCGACGGTCGGGCGGCTGATCGTCGATCACGACGGGAACGCCTATCTCGCAGCGTCGGGACGCGGCACCGGTCGATTCGTGCGGAAGTACAGTCCCACCGGCGAGCTGCTGTGGTCGCAAGTGGATGCGAGTGCCGGTGGGTTCGTGATCGCCGCCTCGCTGGCACTGAGTCCGGACGGCAGCGACGTCGTCGTGACCGGCAGCGTCTCGGGTGGCGCGGTGTGGAATACCGCTGTGCATGACGCCGCAACCGGGGTGCGCAAGTGGCAGGCAACGGCGGCGGAAGGCTTGGGCGCGCTGGACGTCGTCGTCGATGCGACGCGCGTGTACGTGACCGGGCTGGGCGCGACGGGTGGCGGGACGCCCGCGCTGACCGACTACCTCAGCGTCGTGGCCTACGACCGGGCGACCGGGCAGCGCCTGTGGCGGACCGACAGGAAACCCGCGGACGCTTCGAGCGCAGCCGGTTTGCGCATGAGCCTCGCGCCGGACGGCAGCCTGGCTGTCGCAGGGCAGGCGAACCGCGGATTCCTCGACTGGTACACGGTGGCCCTGGAAACCACGGGCGCCGTGCGCTGGGAGGCGGTCCGCGACGGCGGATTGAATACCGATGAAATCCCGCGCGTGGTGCTGGTCCTGCCCGACGGTACGACCGTCGTGAGCGGCCCGGGCGGGCCCAACCTCCCGGGCGGCTACATCCCCGGCGTCACCACCGGCTACAGCTCGGGCGGCGCGCGACTGTGGGAAGCCTTTTCGGCGATGGCGACCACATGGGCGACGGCCCTGCCGAACGGCGACGTCTGTGCCGTCGGCGGCTACGACGCGTTGATCACCTGCTGGTCGGTGCCGCCGAATGACGCGACCGAGCCTCCGCCGCCACCTCCACCGCCCCTGCTGCTCGCTCCGACCGCCCCGACGAACCTCGCGGCGAGTTCGAGCGTGCGCCGCCGTATCGATCTCGGCTGGACCAACACGGCGACCAACGCGACCTCGATCACGGTCGAACGCTGCCTGGGAAGCGGCTGCTCGAACTTCGCGGCCGTCTCCCAACTCGCGCCGACGGCAATTCGGTGGAGCGACGCGACGGTGAAATCGAGATCGACCTATTCCTACCGGCTCCGTGCGTCCAACAGCGCCGGGAATTCCCCGTATTCGAATACCGCGACGGCAAGGGCGCGCTGAACGCGCCGCTCAACCAGGACGCTTCTTCGCCTTCGCACCACGGACCGGCACGGGCGCGGCAGCAGCGCCGCACCCTTCGTCGCCTGAAGGACGCGCCCGCGCGGCCAGAAACTCCGCGAGGATGCGCGCGGTGTGCGAGCCAGGCGTAGCGCACACCTCGGCGACCGGCCCCTGCGCGACGATGCGTCCGCCGCCGTCGCCGCCTTCCGGGCCGAGGTCGATCAGCCAGTCGGCCTCCGCCATGACGTCGAGGTCGTGCTCGATCGCGAGCACGGTGTGGCCGGCGTCGGCGAGACGGTGCAGCACGCGGATCAGCTTGTCGACGTCGGCCATGTGGAGTCCCACGGTCGGTTCGTCGAGCACGTACAGGGTGTGCTTTTCGGCGGGCAGCGGGCGGCCGCCCGTCGCGGCCGACTCGCCGGCCCGCCCGCGCACCTTCGCGAGTTCGGTAACGAGCTTGATGCGCTGCGCCTCGCCGCCCGACAACGTCGGGCTGGGCTGGCCGAGCGTGAGATACCCCAGTCCGACGTCCTGCAGCAGCGCCAGCGGATGCGCGATCGCCGGATGCGCGGCGAAGAAGTCGACGGCCTCGTCGACCGGCATCGCGAGCACTTCGGCGACGCTCTTGTCGCGCCACCGCACGGAGAGCGTCTCGGGGTTGAAACGCGCGCCGCCACAGGCGTCGCAGGGCAGCTTCACGTCGGGCAGGAAGCTCATCTCGACGGTGGTCTGGCCCTGGCCCTCGCACACCGGGCAGCGGCCGGCGCCGGTGTTGAAGGAGAAGCGCGACGCGTTCCAGCCGCGCGTCTTGGCCTCGAAAGTCTCCGCGAAGAGCTTGCGGATCGCATCCCAGAAGCCGACGTAGGTCGCGGGGCAGGAACGCGGCGTCTTGCCGATCGGGGTCTGGTCGACCTCGAGCACGCGGCCGACGGCCTGCCAGCCTTCGATGCGCTCGCAGCCAACGACCTCGGCGGCGCTGGTCTGCGCTTCGCCACGACGGCGGGCGCGCTGCGCATCCGGGTCGCCGAGCAGCGCGTGCAGGCTGGCATGGATCACGTCGCGCGCGAGCGTCGATTTACCCGAGCCGGACACGCCAGTGACGACCGTGAGCCGGCCGAGCGGCACGCGCGCATCCACCGCCTGCAGGTTGTGCAGCGTCGCGTCGCGCACGGCGAGGAAGGGGTGGTCGTCGCCAATCGCCAGCGGCGGGCGCATCGGGTGCTGCAGCGGCGCGCGGAAGCACGCGCCGGTCGCGGAGGCAGGCGCGGCCATCAGGTCGGCCAGCGTGCCTTCGGCGACGACCTCGCCGCCGCGCACGCCGGCGCCTGGGCCGAGATCGATGACGTGGTCGGCGCGGCGGATGGTGTCCTCGTCGTGCTCGACGACGAGCAGCGTGTTGCCGCGGTCGCGCAGGGCTTCGAGCGTATCGAGCAGCATGCGGTTGTCGCGCGGGTGCAGGCCGATGGTCGGCTCGTCAAGGATGTAGCACACGCCGCGCAGGTTGGAGCCGAGCTGGGCGGCGAGGCGGATGCGCTGCGCCTCCCCGCCGGAGAGCGTCGGCGCGCCGCGGTCGAGCGCGAGGTAGGCGAGGCCGACCTGCTGCAGGAAGTCGAGGCGGCCGCGGATCTCGCTGACGAGGTCGCGCCCGATGTCGGTCTCGCGGCCTTCCAGCTTCAGGCTGTCGAAGAACCCCGACACTTTCGCGACCGGTTGCGCGGACAACTCGTGGATGCCCAGGTCCCTGAATCGCACCGCGCGCGCGACCGGATTCAGGCGCGCACCGTCGCAGGACGGGCAGACTTCGTCGGTGACCTGTTCGGTGTCGGCGAGATCGAGTTCGTTCGCATCCTCGACGCGGCCGATCGTGCGCTGACCCGTGCCATAGCAGCTCGGACACCAGCCGTGCTTGGCGTTGTACGAGAACAGGCGCGGATCGGGTTCCGGGAAGCTGTCGCCGCAGCACGGACAGGCGCGCAGCGTCGAGAAGGTGTGCGGCGTCGCGCCGACCTTGCCGAGCTCGAGCACCTTGACGACGCCCTTGCCGTGCTCCAACGCTTCGGTCAACTGCGTGCGCAACGCCGCCTCATGCTCGGGCCCGACCACCGCCATGCCGACCGGCAGCTCGATCGTATGCTCGACATAGCGGTCCAGCCGCGGCCATTTCGCGGTCGGCAGGTAGTCGCCGTCGACGCGCAGCTGCGCATAGCCCTTGCCTTTGGCCCATTTCGCCAGCGCGGTGTACAGGCCCTTGCGGTTCGTGACCAGCGGCGCGAGCAGTTCCACCGACGCGCCGCGATAGTCGCGCAGGATCTGCGCCGCGATCGCGTCGAAGCTCTGCGGCGACACCGGCACGTCGCACTTCGGGCAGTACTGCGTGCCGAGCTTGACGTACAGCAGGCGCAGGAAGGGCTGGATCTCGGTCAGCGTACCGACCGTGCTCTTGCGGCCGCCACGGCTCACGCGCTGCTCGATCGCGACGGTCGGCGGGATGCCGAACAGCGCATCGACGTCGGGGCGCGCGGCCGGCTGCACGAACTGGCGCGCGTAGGCGTTCAGCGATTCGAGGTAGCGGCGCTGGCCTTCACCGAAGACGATGTCGAAGGCTAGGGTCGATTTGCCCGAGCCGGACAGGCCGGTGATCACCGTGAAGCGGTCGCGCGGGATCGTCAGGCTGACGTTCTTCAGGTTGTGTTCGCGCGCGTGGCGGATCTCGATCACCGGTGCGGCGACCGGGCGGTAGCGCGCGACGGGTTCGGCGACCGCCGTCACCGGCTTGCCGAGCGACTCCGCGTAGGCGGCAAGCGCTTTTCCCGTGTGCGACGCGGCGCAGGCCATCACGGTTTGCGGCGTGCCGGCGACGACCAGATCGCCACCCGCCTCGCCGCCTTCGGGGCCGAGGTCGAGGATCCAGTCGGCGGCGAGCAGCACGTCGAGGTTGTGCTCGATGACGACGAGCGCGTGGCCGGCGTCGAGCAGCTTCTCGAAGGCGCGCAGCAGCGTCGCGACGTCCTCGAAATGCAGGCCGGTCGTCGGTTCGTCGAACAGGAACAGCAGGCGACCGGGATTGGCCTTGGATTTGGACTTCTTCCCGGCGAGTTTGGCCGCTTCGGCGAGGTGGCCGGCGAGCTTCAGGCGCTGCGCTTCGCCGCCGGACAAAGTCGGCACCGGCTGGCCGAGCTTCAGGTATTCGAGGCCGACGTCGGCGAGCGGCGCGAGCGCGGCCTGCACGGCAGGCTGGTCGGCGAAGAAGGCCAGCGCCTCCGATACCGTCATCTCGAGCACGTCCGATACCGATTTGTCGCGCCACTGCAGCTCCAGCACTTCGGGCCGGTAGCGCTTGCCGTCGCAGTCCGGGCAGCGCAAATACACGTCGGACAGGAACTGCATCTCGACGTGTTCGAAACCCGAGCCGGTGCAGGTCGGGCAGCGTCCGGTGCCGGAGTTGAAGCTGAAGGTGCCGGGCGTGTAACCGCGGGTCTTGGCTTCGGGCAGCGCGGCGAACAGGGTGCGGATCGCGTCCCACGCACCGACGTAGCTCACCGGATTCGAGCGCGCGCTCTTGCCGATCGCGGACTGGTCGACCATCACGACACCCGCCAGCTGGTCGAGCCCTTCGAGGCGCGAGAACGCGCCGGGTGCTTCGCTCGCCTGGCCGAAGTGTTTGGCGAGCGCGGGATAGAGGACGTCCTGGATCAGGCTGGACTTGCCTGAACCCGACACGCCGGAGACGCACACGAGCTTACCGAGCGGAATCGCGATATCGACGTCGCGCAGGTTGTGCTGACACGCGCCGACGAGACGCAACACGGGATCCTCGGCGGCGACCGGGCGCAGGCGACGGCCAGCGTCGACGCGCTTGCGCCCGGCGAGGTAGGCGCCGGTCAGCGACGCGGGGTCGGCGGCGATTTCGGCCGGCGTGGCATAGGCGACGATCTCCCCGCCGCGTTCGCCGGGGCCAGGGCCGATGTCGAGCAGGCGGTCGGCGGCGGACATCAGCTGCGGGTCATGTTCGACGACGACCAGCGTATTGCCGGCGTCGCGCAGCCGCGTCATCACCGCGAGGATGCGGTCGATGTCGCGCGGATGGAGGCCGATAGAGGGTTCGTCGAGGACGAACAGGGTGTTCACGAGCGAGGTGCCTAGCGCGGTGGTGAGGTTGATGCGCTGGACTTCGCCGCCGGAGAGCGTGCGCGACTGGCGGTCGAGCGTGAGGTAGGCGAGGCCGACGTTGGCGAGGTAGTCGAGGCGGCTGCGGATCTCGCCGAGCAGCAGTTCGGTGGCTTCATCGAGGCCGGACGGGAGTTCGACGCGGGCGATGAAGTCGCGTACGCGGCTCACCGGTTGGGCCATCAGTTCGTGGATGGCGAGGCCGGGGCGGTTGTTATTGGCGGTGATTTCGGGGCTGCGATTCGCCGCCGACGCGGGGGCTTCCGGGACTCGTTGGACGCGTGGCGGACGCCTCGCCCCGAAAGCCCCCGCGTCGGCGGCTCCTTGCGGGGTGTTCTCGTCGGCTGGCGCTGTCTCGGTCCTTGTTTCTTGACCCAGGCGCCACAGCAGGGCTTCAGGCTTCAGCCTGGCGCCCTTGCACGCGGGGCATTCCGTGTAGCTGCGGTATCGCGACAGCAGCACGCGGATGTGCATCTTGTAGGCTTTGCTCTCCAGCCAGTCGAAGAAATGGCGCACGCCGTACCACTTGCGCGGCCACGACGATTCCCAACTCTTCCACTCGGGGTCGCCTTCGAGCACCCATTGCCGGTGCTCGGGCGGCAGCTCGCGGAAGGGAACGTCCATCGCGACGCCGTATTTCTTGGCCATCTTCGCGAGGTCGTCCTGGCATTCGCGATAGCTCGCGGTCTGCCAGGGTTTCACGGCGCCTTCGGCGAGCGTCTTCGATTCGTCCGGAATCACCAGCGAGAAGTCGACGCCGATCACGCGGCCGAAGCCGCGGCAGGTGTCGCAGGCGCCGATCGGCGAGTTGAACGAGAACAGGCCCGGCGTCGGATCCGAATAGTGGATGTCGCAGTCGGCGCAGTGCAGGTCGCGCGAAAAGCGCCACACGCGCTCGCCGCCCTCCCCCTGCGCGCGCACCGCGAGCTTGCCGTGGCCGCGCGCCATCGCGGTCTCGACGGCTTCGATGACGCGACTACGTTCGGCGTTCGCGAAGCGGAAGCGGTCCTGCACGACGTGCAGCAGGTCGCCCCCATCCGTCGACTCGCGCGCATGGATGCGCGTGTAGCCCTGCTGGTTCAGCAGTTGCGTGACTTCGTCTTCGCTGAAGTTCTTCGGCACCGGCACTGCGAAGGTCAGCACCAGGCGCGGATCCTCGACCGCGCAGCGTTCGGCCAGGGCCGCATGCACGCTGTCCGGATCGTCGCGCCGCACGGCCTTGCCGCAGCCGCGGCAATAGAGTTTCGACCCGCGCGCATAGAGTAGCTTGAAGTGGTCGGTCAGCTCGGTCATCGTGCCGACCGTCGAGCGCGAGGTGCGCACCGGGTTGGTCTGGTCGATCGCGATCGCCGGCGGCACGCCTTCGATGCGGTCGACCTGCGGCTTGTCCATGCGGTCGAGGAACTGCCGCGCGTACGGCGAGAAGGTCTCGACGTAGCGGCGCTGGCCTTCGGCGTACAGCGTGTCGAAGACCAGCGAGGATTTGCCGGAGCCCGAGACTCCGGTGACGACCGTCAGCTCGTTCAGCGCGATGTCGAGCGAGAGATTCTTGAGGTTGTTCTGGCGCGCGCCGAAGATGCGGATGCGGTCGGACATCGCTTATTTTTCTTCCTTACGCGTCGCGTCCTTTGTGGCGTCGACCGCATCCTTGCCGGCCCCCTTGAGCTTCTCGGCGGTCGCGCGTGCGGCATCTGCGGCCTTCTGCGCGGCCTCGGTCGTCGCCTCCTTGACCTCGACCGCCGTCTCCTTCGCGCTCTGACTGACTTCCCCGGCGACTTCCTTGCCTTTCTCGACGCCCTCCTTCGCGGATTCGGTCACCGCCTGCGCGGCGGCGCTTGCTGCCTCACCGGCTTTCTGCACGGCTTCGCCGGCCTTTTGCGCCGATTCCTTCGCGGCCTCGACTGCCTGGCTGCCAGCAGTACTGGCTTTTTCCGACGGGGTCTCACGATTGCACGCCGCCATTCCGGCCGACAGGCTCGCAATCAGCACGACTAACAGGGTCCTTTTCATTCTTTTGCTCCTTGCTGACAGGGTGCTCTCAAGATATCGCCCGGCGCCGAAAATTCAAGGCAAATGCGGTCCGGAAAAGACGAAGGGCCCGCACTCGGCGGGCCCTTCCGGTCGCGACGCGGACCGCGCGGATTACTTGACGCGGTTCTTGTACTCGTCGGTGCGGGTGTCGATTTCGATCTTGTCACCGATTTCGACGAAGGCCGGCACCGGCAGCTCGAAGCCGGTCGAGAGCTTGGCGGGCTTCATGACCTTGCCCGAAGTGTCGCCCTTGACGGCGGGTTCGGTGTAGATCACTTCACGTACCACCGAGTTCGGCAGATCGACCGAGATCGCCTTGCCGTTGTAGAACACGACTTCGCAGGTGAGGCCGTCTTCCAGATACTTCAGCGCGTCGGTCATGTTCTCGGCTTCGACTTCGTACTGCTCGTAGTCGGTATCCATGAACACGTACATCGGATCGGCGAAGTACGAGAAGGTCACTTCCTTCTTGTCGAGCTGGACGACTTCGAACTTGTCGTCGGCCTTGTACACCGACTCCGACGGGGCGCCCGTGAGCAGGTTCTTGAGCTTCATCTTCACGACCGCGGAGTTGCGGCCGGACTTGTTGTATTCGGCTTTCTGCACGACCAGCGGGTCGGTGCCAACCATGATGACGTTGCCGGAGCGGAGTTCCTGTGCGGTTTTCATGCTGTTTCCTGATGTAGATCGGGCGCGGACATTTTGGCCGCACATTGTAATAAACCCATTATTTTACCGTTAGTTCTGAAAATTGCACCAGCGCCGACGCGAGATCCTGCTGGCCCGCGAGTCGGTCCGACCAGCAGCGCGTGTGCGGCGCAAGCCGTGGCAGCGCATCGGCGAACGCGGGCCACGCGGCGGCAAGGCTCCCCTCGCCGTTCCACGCCTTCCAGAACGCGCGCGTCGCCTCCGCGGCCCGCGCGTCGAGGTCGACAAGGTAGCGGGTGAGAAAGGCGTCGAGCTTGTCGTGATGCACCGCCTCGTCCTGCTCGTAGATGTGCCACACGAAGGGCTGCGCGGCCCACTGCGCGCGCACGAAGGAATCCTCGCCACGCACGAAGTTGAGCTCGCACGCCCATAGCAGGCGGTCGTAGTCGGCGACGTCGAGGAAGGGCAGGATCGCGGCCGTCAATCCGCCCTCAGCCAGGATCTCGCCCGCCTGCGCGTTGGCACGCCCGAAGAAGTGCAGCACGTCGCCCAGCACGCGGCCTTCCGGCACCAGCAGCAGGGTCGGGCGCGGCGCGTCGGCCCACAGGCGCAGCAGTTCCGGCAGCTGCCGCTGCTCGTAGGCGAACAGCGACACGAGGCGCGCGCCCTCCGGCACCGCCGGGATGCCGAGGCCGGCGAGCCAGTCGCGCCGCGCTGCCGCATCGGCCTGAAAACGCTCGCGCGTCGCGATCAGGCCCTTTTCGCGCAACAGGCCGCCGGTGCGCGGCGTGAAGCCGGGAAAGCAGAAACGCTTGGTCAGCGGCAGGCGCGGATGCGGCGACGTCAGCCCATGGCAGGCCTCGACCCAGTCCTCGGCCGACAGGTATTCGAGGTTGATCCACTGCGGCGGCGGCGTAACGGCCGCCATCGCCTCGACGTAGGACGCGGGCGGCTCGCAGGCGAAGGCCTCGACAACCGCACGCGCCGGCAGCACGTCGGGAAAGTGTTCGCACCAGCGACGCACTTCGACGCCCTCCGCGCGCAGCGAATCGCCCGTTTCCCCCGCGGCCGGACACAGGCGAGCGAAGGTCGTCCAGTCGTCCACCCACAGCCTGACCGAGCACCCCTGGTCATGCGCCAATGCCTTGGCAAGCCGCCAACAGACGCCGATATCCCCGAAGTTATCCACAACCCGGCAGAAGATGTCCCAGTCGAAGACGGACGAGGCGTCGGAAGGGCTCATGGCAGTGGACAAGTACGGGAAAAGGGCGTGAATGCTTTGTGGGAAAAGGGCTGGATCGGAATGGACCGGAAAACTGGACACAATCGACACACAGGTGAACCCGGGGCTTATCTACGGACTTTTACCGTCCCGGAGTGCCCGCAGGCACAGGCGAAGCGGGACTTATCCACAGAAAACGCGACACTATATATATCTTTATCTTTTAATTAAAACTAAATACTAAAAGCAAAACCCTAAACAACGGCGTCAAGGCAATCGCACGAACGTTCGTAGGGCGGGAGCAGCGCAGCGTATCCCGCCAAGCTGACGTGCGAGGCACGATAGACGAGGAATGGCGGGATGCGCCTTCGGCTACTCCCGCCCTACGACTCGGCGTACCTCGCAGCGGACTTGGCAGTGAAAGCGGATTTAGCCGCGCGTTGCGTTCGAGCGTTGCATCACCCTACGCAAACGAGACGCGTGCGCGATCTTGCGACAACTGCACCGGGATGGTCCCACGGTAGAAGCTCGGCCTTGACCGCATTCAGCCGGCAGGACGACCGTGGCCGTTCCGTCTCCGAAACCGACTCCGCAGTGGATAAGTCCGGGAGGAGCACTGGGACACTTTGTGGGCAAGGACCGAAAAATCCCGGACCCTCGAAACGGGTCACATTCGGTGCACAGGTGAACCGGGCACTTGTCTACGGGGTTCTACAACGCTGAAAGCAGCACAGGCATTGGGTGATCAGCGCTTATCCACAGAAATTTGTCCTATATCTTCTTCTTTATCTTTTAAATTTAAATAAATACAGAAGAACAAAACATGAGGCTGCGGGAGACGGCCGGGGTGCCCCCGGAAAGGGACGCTCCCCTCGAACAAGGGGAGCGTGGACTGCAGTGAGGGAAAGAAGCACGGTCCGGAAACGACGCTGCGGACGCAGCCCGTGCAGAATGGCCCGTTGCGGGCCGGTGTTCAGGCTTCTTCGGAATACGTGGCGAGTTGGGTGAGGTCGGCTTCGTCGAGCCAACACCATTCGCCCGGTGCGAGATCCCCGGGCAGGACCAGTCCGCCGACGACGCTGCGATGCAGGGCTTCGACGCGGTTGCCCGCTGCGGCGAGCATGCGCTTGACCTGATGGTACTTGCCTTCGGTGATCGTGAGCCTTAGACTCCGCTCCCCCGTTTGCAGACAGGCCGCCGCGGCGATCGGCGCCGGTTCGTCGACGAGCTCGACCCCCGCGAGCAGGGCCGCGACCAGCGCATCGTCGACCGGATGCTTGATCGTGACCTCATAGACCTTGGGCGTGCGCTTCTTGCCCGAGCTCCAGCGGTGGATGAACTGACCGTCGTCGGAGAGCAGCAGCAGGCCGGTGGTGTCCTGGTCCAGCCGCCCGACGCACTGCACGTCGCGGTTCGCCAGCATGTCGGGCAGCAGCGCGAACACCGAGGGGTGGAACTGGGGATGACGCGAGCACTCATAGCCGGCGGGCTTGTGCAGCATCAGGTAGGCCTGTTCGCGATAGACCCAGGTTTCGTCGTCTACGCTGAATTCGAGCCCCTCGGGCGCGAACTCTTCGGCGGGGTTATCGAGGATCCGGCCTGCGACAGCGACCAGGCCGGCACGGATCAGGGCGCGGCATTCCTTGCGGCTGCCGAACCCCTGGGAATGGAGTAGTCGTTCGATTTGCATGGGTCGGATGCTAACCGAAACATGTGGGACACTATCGCCCCGGTACCATGGTCGACCCGAGCATCGACCCCGCACTTGGAGCCTGCTGGTGAATTTTGAACATCTGCTGGTCGTGAATGACCCGGACAATCCGCTCGTCGCACCGCTCACGCGCGAGGAGCTGTGGTTCGGCCTGCTGTGCCGCGCCGAGGATTCGCGCCCCTTCCTGCCCGGCCTGGACGCGTGCACGATCCTGTCGCGCAGCGACACCGAGCTGGTGCGCGAGCTCAGGTTCGGCAGTGCGGTGATCCGCGACCACGTGACGCTGCAGCCGATGGAATGGGTGCGTTTCGACACCGAGCGCACCGACGCGCATGCCGGCGGCAGCCTCACGATCGGCATCGAGGAACCGGCCCCGAAGACGATGGTGCTGCGCTTCCGCTACCGTACGACCCTGACCGAACAGGGCGCCGTCGACGATGTCCCTTATGTCGAATACATCAAGTCGGCCTACCACCAGTCCGACGTCGACACCCTGCGTGTGATCCGGATGATCGCCGAGTCGGGCCGCATCCAGTAGCGCGCCCGCATTTCCCGAACAACCCGCAACACGGACGAATTTCCCATGTGGTTCAAGAACCTGCAGATCTATCGCGTTCCCGCCGGCTGGACGATGACGGCCGAAGCCCTGGAGGAACAGCTCGCACGCAAGCGCTTCGTGCCCTGCGGCAGCCAGGACCAGGAAACCCGCGGCTGGCTCTCGCCCACCGGTGACGAATTCCTCGTGCACCGCGTCGGCGGCCAGTGGCTGATCGCGCTGGGGGTGGAGCACAAGCTGCTGCCCTCGTCGGTGGTCAAGCAGGAGGCCGAGGAACGCGCCGAGGCGCTGGCCGAGCAGCAGGGCTACAAGCCCGGGCGCAAGCAGATGAAGGATCTGCGCGAGCAGGTTTTGCAGGAATTGCTGCCGCGCGCGTTTACACGGCGCAGGAAGGCCTTCGCCTGGATCGACCCTGTCGGGGGGTGGCTGGGTATCGATGCGCCCAGCCAGGCCCGTGCAGAGGACGTCCTGGAGGTATTGCGCCAGACTCTCGACACCCTGCCGCTCGCGCTGGTGCGCACGGAGCTGTCGCCGACCAGCGCGATGGCCGACTGGCTCGCGGGCGGCGAGGCGCCCGCCGGCTTCACGATCGACCAGGACTGCGAACTGCGTTCGGTCACCGAGGACAAGGCCGCGGTGCGCTACGTGCGTCATCCGCTCGAAGGCGACGAGGTGCGCGGCCACCTGACCGCCGGCAAGCTGCCGACCCGTCTCGCGCTGACCTTCGACGAGCACGTGAGCTTCGTGCTGACCGAGAAATTCGAGATCAAGCGCCTGGATTTCCTCGACGTCGTGAAGGAAAACCTCGACCAGCAGGGCGCGGAGGACGCGCGCGCGCTGTTCGACGCGGGCTTCGCGCTGATGACCGGCGAGCTGCAGCGCCTGCTGCCGGCCGTCGTCGCGGCGCTGGGCGGCGAACTCAAGGGCGGCGAGGCGCCGGCGGCCACGGGGGGTGTCGCGTTCGCCACCGAGGCCGCGAGCGACGCGCCGTTCTGACTCAGCGCGTCAGCAGCTTCTCGAATTCCTCGGCCGGCAGCGGGCGGCTGAACAGGTAGCCCTGGTAGCTGTCGCAGCCCTGCTCGGCGAGGAACGCGAGCTGGGCTGCGGTCTCGACGCCCTCGGCGGTCACGGCGAGGTTGAGCTTGCGTGCCAGCGCGATGATGCCGCCGGCGATCTCCATGTCGTTGCGGTCCTGCGGGATGTTGCGCACGAAGCTCTGGTCGATCTTGAGCACCTCGATCGGCAGGTTCTTCAGGTAGGACAGCGAGGAATAGCCGGTGCCGAAGTCGTCGATCGCAAGCCGCAGGCCCATGCTGCGCAGCTGGCCGAGGCGTTCGACGGCCTGGGCCTCGTGGCCCATGATCATGCTCTCGGTGAGCTCGAGTTCCAGCGCCTGCGGCGGCAGGCCGGTGCTCTTCAGGATCGCGGCGATGCGGTCCGGCAGCTCGGCCTGCCACAGCTGGCGCGCCGACAGGTTCACCGACACCCGCAGCGGCGGCAGACCGGCGTCGGCCCAGCGGCGCGCCTGCTGGCAGGCGGAGTGTAGCGCCCAGTCGCCGATCGGCACGATCAGGCCGCTTTCCTCGGCGAAGGGGATGAAGCGTCCCGGCGGGACGAGGCCTTCCTCGGGATCGTTCCAGCGCAGCAGCGCCTCGCAGCCGACGATGCGGCCGCTGGCGATGTCGACCTGCGGCTGGTAGTGCAGCACGAAGCGCTCGTGCTCGAGGGCGTGGCGCAGTCGTCGTTCCAGGCTCAGGTGGCGTTGCGCCTCCACGCTCATCGCGTCGGTGAAGAAGCGGTAGGTGTTGCGCCCCTGCGCCTTGGCCTGGTTCAGGGCGGTGTCGGCATGCTGGATCAGCGGTGCCGCGGTACGTGCGTCCTGCGGATACATGCTCACGCCGATGCTGGCACCGACATACACCGGCTGGTCGTCCGCGAGCTCCAGCGGCTCGCGTAGCCGGTCGATCAGGGTCTGCGCGGCGTGGGCGGCCTCGTCCGGCTTGGCGAGGTCTTCCAGGATGACGAGGAACTCGTCGCCGCCCCAACGCGCGAGTGTGTCGTCCCGCTTCAGGCAGTCGCGCAGGCGGCGTGCGATCGCGATCAGCGCTTCGTCGCCGGCGCGGTGGCCGAGGCTGTCGTTGATCGTCTTGAAGCGGTCGAGGTCGATGAACAGCACGCCGATGTGGCTGCCCTGACGCGCGGCGCGCTCGATGCCGTGCTCCAGGCGCGACTGCACGAGCAGGCGGTTGGGCAGGTCGGTGAGGGGGTCGTAGTGCGCGAGGTGCTCGAGCTGGGCTTCGGATTGCTTGATTTTGCTGATATCGGTCATGACCCCGACGTAGTGCGTCGGCCGGCGCTCGTCGTCATGCACGGTGCTGATGCTGAGCCACTGCGGGTACAGTTCGCCGTTCTTGCGCCGGTTCCAGATTTCCCCCTGCCAGTCGCCGGTGCGCGTGATCTGTGTCCACATGCGGCGGTAGAAGGCGTCGTTCTGCAGGCCGGATTTCATCAAATGCGGCGCGTGGCCGATCGCCTCGTCGCGCGAGAACCCCGTCATCTCGCACCACGCGCGATTCACGCTGACGATGCGGCGGTCGAGGTCGGTGATCATGACGCCGTCACGGGTGCTCTCGATCACCGCCGCGGCTTGGCGCAGTGCGTCGTTTGAGCGCACTTTCTGCACTGCCAGAGCGGTAATCGCCGTGAATTCGTCGATGATCGCGACAAGGGCCTTGTCCTCCTCGCGCGGTGTGTCGAAGTACACGGCGAAGGTGCCGAGCACCGTGCCGCCGGCGTCGCGGACTGGGAAGGACCAGCAGGCACGGAAGCCGACGCGCGCGGCGATGTCGCGGAACTCCACCCAGTTGTCGTCCGTCGTCACGTCTGCGGCGATCACCGGCTCGCCGCGCACGGCCGCCGTGCCGCAGGAGCCCATGCCCTCCTGCGGCTGCAGCTGCTCGACGGCGTCGCGGTAGTAGTCGGGCAGCCGGGGCGCGGCGCCGTGCGTGAGGCGGCCGGTCGCCGGGTCGAGCAGCAGGATGGACGCACGCATCTGCGGAACGAGCTGTTCGAGGCGTTGCACGACGTCCTCGAGGATCACCGGCAGCGGGTCGCCTGCGACCAGGCGGTTGAGCACCGAACCGCGCGCGGCCTTGAGCTGTTCGGCCCGCTTCGGCGCGGTGATGTCGGTCCAGGTGCCGACCACTTCGAGGGGGGCGTCGCCGTCCGCGCGCATCACGCGCATCTGGTCGCGGATCCAGATCACG
Source organism: Azoarcus sp. CIB (assembly GCF_001190925.1). NCBI lineage: Bacteria > Pseudomonadati > Pseudomonadota > Betaproteobacteria > Rhodocyclales > Zoogloeaceae > Azoarcus > Azoarcus sp. CIB. The sequence continues at coordinate 24,097 of NZ_CP011072.1, read as the reverse complement.
TGGCCGTCGTCGGCGACGAAGCGGTATTCGTGGTCGAGGTGGCCGTCGCGCAGCAGGCCGGCCTGCGCGTCGAGCACCGCCTTGCGGTCGGCCGGGTGCAGGTGCGCGAGCCACCATCCGGGGGCGAGTACCTCGTCCACGGAACCGCCGATGATGTGTTCGACGTTCGCGCTGACCCAGTTCGTGACGAGGCTGCCGTCGTGCATGCGCAGCGTGTACAGCACGACCGGACTCGCGGACATGAGGTAGGCGAGGTGTGTGCTGGTCGCCCGCAGTTCGGCGCGTTCGCGCAGCAGTTCGGCCTGCTCGCGCACTTTTTCGAGCGTCGCCGGCAGGGCGTTGAGATAGCCCTCGTAACGCGCGATGCAGTCGTTTACACCGGCGTTCAGCGCCTGTGCCGCGATCTCCTCGGCGCCGCTGCCGGTCAGCAGGACGATGGGGCGCGCGAGGCCGCGCTGCTCGCGCAGCACGCGCACGAGTTCGAGGCCGTCCATGCCGCCGATGCCGGTGTCGAGCAGCAGGACGTCGAAGTCGGGCGCCTGCGCCGGGTCCGGCGGAACGGCGGCGAGCACCGCGGCGGCGTTGGCTACGATGTCGAGGCGGATGTGCGGCACATGGCGGGCGAGGTGCTGGCGCGTCAGCGTTGCGCGGCGGTTGTCGTGTTCGCCGTACAGGACGTGCAGCGGCGGCAGCCGGCGCACCGGGGCGGCGAGGAAGCGCGCGAAGGCGGCGTGCAGCGTCGCAGGCAGCTGCGCGAGGTAGTCGCCGCGCTTGACCACGTAGCCGTCGGCACCGGCCTTCAGCGCTGCCAGCGCGGCGACCTGGTCGCCCGAGCCGGTGAGCATCACGACGGCGAGCGGCAGCTGGCGCTGGCGCACCTCGGCGAGCAGCTCGAGGCCCGACCCGCCGGGCAGTTTCAGGTCCGACAAGAGCAGGTCGTACGGCAGGGGGCCTTCCAGCCGTGCCAGCGCCGCCGCCTGCGCGGGCACGACGTCCAGCACGATGTCGGGGGCGACGCCCGCGAGCACGCGCTGCGCGAGGTCGGCGTCGGCGGTGTTGTCCTCCACGTAGAGGACGCGCAATCCGCCTAGTTCGGAAGTGCGTTCAGCAGACACCAGTATTGCTCGATCTGTTCGGTCACCTCGATGAAGCGCGCGAAGTTGACCGGCTTGATGATGTAGGAATTGGCGCCGAGTTCGTAGGCCTGGCCGACGTCGGCATCCTCGCCCGAGGTCGTGAGCATCACGACCGGAATGCAGCCGAAACGCGGATGCGACTTGAGCTGGCGCAGCACCTCCAGCCCGTTTACGCGCGGCAGCTTGATGTCCAGCAGCACCAGGGCAGGCGGCGGGTGTCCCTGTTCCCAGCGGCGGATGAAGGCGAGCGCCTCCTCGCCGTCGCGGGCGACCTCGATCCTGCAGTCCGGGCCCTGGCGCGCGAAGGCACGCAGCGCGAGGTCCAGGTCGACCGGATTGTCCTCGACCAGCAGGATGCTGCGTCCGCCGTGCTCGCCTGTCATTGCCGAAGCTCCACGTGGAAGGTCGCGCCCTGGCCCGGTTCGCTGACCGCCCAGACCGTTCCACCCATGCGCTGCAGTGCCTTGCGTACCAGCGCGAGCCCTATGCCGGTGCCGGGATAGTCTTCGGCGCGATGCAGACGCTGGAATATCTCGAAGATGCGATCATGATACTTCATGTCGAAGCCCACGCCGTTGTCCGCCACCGTCAGGACGATGTGACGGTCACGCCGGTACGCATCGATCGTGATGCGCGCTGCGGGCGTGGCGCGGGTGAATTTGAGGGCGTTGCTGATGAGGTTGCGCAGCACCAGCGTGAGCCCGCTCGGGTCGGTGCGGATCTGCGGCGGCAGCTCATTGGTGACGACCTCGATTCCGCGGGTCTGGATCTCGTGTGCGAAGCCGTCGAGCACGCCCTGCACGACGGCGGGCAGATCGACGGCGCGGATGTCCAGGGTCTGACGCTCGATACGCGAGTAGGCGAGCAAGTCCTCGATCAGCTCGTGCATGGTCAGCGCGCCGCGGCGGATGCTCATGAGGAAGTGGCGGCCGTCCTCGTCGAGGCGGTCGCGGTACTGGTCGAGCAGCAGCTGGCTGTAGCCCTCGATGCCGCGCAGCGGCGCCTTGAGGTCGTGCGAGACGGTGTAGGAGAACGACCGCAGTTCCTGGTTGGCGGCCTGCAGCTGCGCGGTGCGTTCGGCGACGCGGTCTTCCAGCGTGGCGTTGAGGCGGCGCACCTCGGCCTCGGCGGCCTTGGTCGCGGTGATGTCGAGCAGCACGCCGTGGATCTCGGTCACCGCGCCCTGTACGTCGCGCGTGAGCCAGGTGCGGTCGTCCAGCCAGATCCACGTGCCGGAGGCGGTGCGGATGCGGTATTCCTGGCGGTAGTCGTCCGGACCGTTGGCGAGGTGTTCGGCGACGTCGCGCTCGATGCGCGGGCGGTCGTCGGCGTGGATCAGGTCGGCATAGTGGACGTTGCCGGAGATGAAGTCATCGCGGCTGTAGCCCCATTGAGCGATGCCGTCGCTGACGAAGCCGACCGGCCAACCGGGCTGGTTACGCCATTCGATCGCCACCACCGGCGAGCGGTTGATCAGCGCGGTGATGCGGGCGGCGTCCGTCGCGTTGCACGCTGCGGTCGCATCCGTCGGTTTTTCCATCGTGCTCCTCCGGCCTGGCGCGTCGCGGGACCGCCAGTGCGGGGCGCCCGGGCTGCTTGTCGGAGAATTCTACCGTCCTGCCCGGCCGATGCTGTGGCGTGTTGCGCACCAATGACGCCGGTGTGCCGGAATCGGGTAATGATGGAGCTATGTGTTGCCGGATGGATGAGCCGCGACCGGCGGGTGCTGCCCGGTCGCGTCCCGGAGGAAGAAGGAACCCCGGTGGCCGGGGTCGTCGCCCTTGCCCGGGCGCCCGACCCGTATGAGGTCGGTGCCGGGGCGGCGAGTTCGCGGAACTCAGTTCGAGAACGCGGCGAGGCCGGTGATGGCGCGGCCGAGGATCAGCGCGTGGATGTCGTGCGTGCCCTCGTAGGTGTTCACCACTTCGAGGTTCACGAGGTGGCGCGCGATGCAGAACTCGTCCGAGATGCCGTTGCCGCCGAGCATGTCGCGGGCGACGCGGGCGATGTCGAGCGACTTGCCGCAGGAGTTGCGCTTCATGATCGAGGTCAGTTCGACCGGCGCGTTGCCCTCGTCCTTGAGGCGGCCCAGGCGCAGGCAGCCCTGCAGGCCCAGCGTGATCTCGGTCAGCATGTCGGCGAGCTTCTTCTGGATCAGCTGGTTCGCGGCGAGCGGGCGGCCGAACTGCTTGCGGTCCATCGTGTACTGGCGTGCGGTCTCGTAGCAGGCTTCCGCGGCGCCGAGCGCGCCCCAGGCGATGCCGTAGCGGGCCGAGTTCAGGCAGGTGAAGGGGCCTTTGAGGCCGCGCACGGTCGGGAAGGCGTTTTCTTCGGGGCAGAACACCTCGTCCATGACGATCTCGCCGGTGATCGAGGCGCGCAGGCCGACCTTGCCGTGGATCGCCGGGGCGGACAGGCCCTTCCAGCCCTTTTCCAGCACGAAGCCGCGGATGTCGCCGGCGTCGTCCTTCGCCCACACGACGAAGACGTCGGCGATCGGGCTGTTGGTGATCCACATCTTGGCGCCCGACAGGCTGTAGCCGCCGTCGACCTTCCTGGCGCGGGTGACCATGCTGCCGGGGTCGGAGCCGTGGTTGGGCTCGGTCAGGCCGAAGCAACCCACCCATTCGCCGGTGGCGAGCTTGGGCAGGTATTTCTGCTTGGTTTCCTCGGAGCCGAATTCGTTGATCGGCACCATCACGAGCGAGCTCTGCACGCTCATCATCGAGCGGTAGCCGGAATCGACGCGCTCGACTTCACGGGCGATCAGGCCGTAGCACACGTAGTTCATGCCGGAACCGCCGTACTGCTCCGGGATCGTTGCGCCGAGCAGGCCCAGTTCGCCCATTTCGTTGAAGATCGCGCGGTCGGTCTTCTCGTGGCGGAAGGCTTCCTGCACGCGCGGCAGCAGGCGCTCCTGGGAGTAGGCGCGGGCGCTGTCGCGCACCATGCGTTCGGTGTCGGTGAGTTGGCTGTCGAGATACAGGGGGTCGGCCCAGTCGAAAGTCACGCGGTTCGTTGCCATGTTGAATCTCCTCAATGCGGCGTTTGGTCGTGGGCCGGGACCACCCGGCTCTGCTCAGTGACTGAACTGTAGTCAGCGCCGGGCGTCGCGACAAACGAAAATTTCGTGGTAGCTTGTGCGTAAAACGCACTTCGAGAGACGTGCAGACTCGTAGGACTCGTAGGGCGGAAAAGCGCTGCGCCTTCCGCCATGCAGCCGTCGAGACTGCACCGGCGCTCATTCGGCGGAAGGCGCCTTCGGCTTTTCCGCCCTACGCTTCTCCCTGTCATGCGCGTTGCGCACTTTATGGAGGCATCGATGCGCCGCAAGATCCCCAGCACCGCCGCCCTGCTCGCCTTCGAGCGCGCCGCGCGGCACGAGAGCTTCACGCGCGCGGCCGAGGAGCTCGCGCTCACGCAGAGCGCGATCTGCCGCCAGATCGCCTCGCTCGAGGACTTTCTCGGGCTGCGCCTGTTCCGCCGCACCAAGCGCGGCGTCACGCTCACCGAGGCGGGCCTGTCCTACAGCCGCCAGATCAGTGCGCGCCTCGACGCGATGGAGCGCGACACGCTGTCGGTGATGGCCCACCACGGCCGCGGCGCGACGATCGAGCTCGCGGTGATGCCAACCTTTGCGACCCGCTGGCTGCTGCCGCGGCTCGGCGAGTTCCTCGCGCGGCATCCCGACGTCACCGTCAACATGAACAACCGCACGCGCCCCTTCCTGTTCGCCGACACCGAGTTCGATGCCGCGCTGTACTTCGGCGACGCCGGCTGGCCCGGCACCGAGGCGCATTTCCTGATGCGCGAGAACGCCACCCCGGTGTGCAGTCCGCGCATGCTGCAGGGACGCACCGCGCTCGCGCCGGAGGAGATCGCGACGTTTCCATTGCTGCAGCAGTCGACGCGGCCGTATGGCTGGCGCGATTGGTTCGGATCGCTGGGGCTGCAGGTCGCGCACGACATGACCGGCACGCGCTACGAGCTGTTCTCGATGCTGGCGCAGGCGGCGATGCAGGACATGGGGATCGCGCTGATCCCGCCCTTCCTGATCCGCGAGGAACTCGACAGCGGTCGCCTGGTGATTCCCTGCAACCACGTCTATCTCAGCGCCAAGGCCTATTACCTGATCATCCCCGAACGCAAGGCGGAGACGGCTTCGCTGGCGGCCTTCCGCGACTGGCTGGTGGAGGCGGCGGCCGCGTACCGGATCGCCACCGGGCTGGAGTGAGCGCGGCGGTATTCAGGCCTCGTCCGCGTCGCAGCAGACGCGGTCGCGGCCCGACTGCTTGGCGCGATACATCAGGTCGTCGGCGCGCTTGAGCAGGGTGTCGGTGTCGTCCTCGGGGCGCAGCGTGACGACGCCGATGCTCGCCGTGACGACGCCCGCGGGCGGCGTCGGATGCTCGCGCAGCGCCTGCTGCACGCGCTCGCCGAGCACCTTCGCTTCCGCGGTCGAGGTGTGCGGGCACAGCACCATGAACTCCTCGCCGCCCCAGCGCGCCAGCGTGTCGGTGCGGCGGATCGTGTCGCGCACGACCGCCGCGCCATGCGCCAGCACGTCGTCGCCGACGCCGTGGCCCCAGGTGTCGTTGATGCTCTTGAAGCGGTCGAGGTCATACATCAGCAGCGACAGCGCGTCGCCGTGGCGCCGCGCGCGGTCGATCTCCAGTTCCAGCATGCGCTGCAGATAACCGCGGTTGTAGCAGCCGGTGAGCACGTCGGTGGTCGCCAGGCGCAGCAGCTCCTGCTCGTTGCGCTTGCGCTCGGTGACGTCGCGATTGACGCCGATCATGCGCACCGGCTGGTGGCCGTTGCCGGGTACCAGCACGGCCTGGGCGTCGATGTGGCGGACCTCGGTGCCGTGGCGCAGGATGCGGAAGGTCGTGACGAAATCGCTGCCGGTGCGCAGGGCCTCGTCGACCAGCTTGGTGAGGTGCGGGACGTCATCGGGCAGTACCAGCGCCAGCACGTCGTCGAAGTGTCCGCGGAACTCGTCGGGGCTCAGGCCGAAGAGTTCGTGCATCGTGCTGTCCCACACGACCTTGCCGCTGCGCGGTTCGTATTCCCAGATGCCGATGTGCGCCGCGCGCGTCGCCAGCGTCAGACGTTGCGTGAGGTGGCGGACTTCGAGTTCGGCCTCGCGGCGCGCGGTGATATCGACCATCAGGCCGCGCAACAGCTTCGGCGCGCCGTTCTCGGCCACCACCGTGACGATGTCCTCCAGCCACACGACACGCCCGTCTTTCGCCATGAAGCGGTATTCGAAGCGGTGTGGCTCGAGCCGGCCGGTGCACGAGGCGCAGTATTGCGGCGCCCACTCGCGGTCCTCGGGGTGCAGGTGCGCGACCCAGAAGCCGGGCGTCTGCCAGTCCTCGACCGGGTAGCCGAGCAGGCTCTCGGCCTTGCGGCTGACGAAGGCGAACACGAAGGTCCGGGCATCGGCTTCCCACACGATGCCGTCGGTGGTGTTCACGAGGTCGAGGAAGCGCTGGTGGTGCTGCCGCGCCTCCAGCTCGCTGGCGCGGTGCGCGGCGGTTTCCTCCTCCAGCTTGGCGGTGCGCTCGCGCACGCGGTCTTCGAGCGTCGCGGTGAGCGTCTTGAGGCTGGACCACTGCACGCGATACTGGCGTAGGTAGATTGTCAGCATCAGCGCGACCAGCGCCCACACGCCGGCGTGCGTGATCACGAGCTGGCGCCGCGACGCGTCGAGCCGCGCGACGAAGTCCGTCGCAGGGATCGACACGCTGATGCCGCCGCGCACGTCACCGATCTTGTAGTGCTGCTGCTGGTGGCACTCCAGGCATTCCTTGCGCACGAAGAGCGGCGCCATATAGCGGATCAGCGGTTCCCTGCTGGTGTGGAGGATTTCGCTGCGTTCCTTCTCGCTGCCCTTCTCGAAGGCTTGCAGCGCCTGCACCTCCCACGGGTCGGCGACGTTGCCCGGATTGATCGGGCGCAGGCTGGTGATGTGGATGAGGATCCCGCTCTCGCTCTCGATGACGCCGGCCATCTGGCGCGTCATGTAGGCCGGATTGACGGTCGTGAGGGGGATGCCTGAAGTCGTGACGGGGTCGCGTTCGGGCAGTTCGAGATATTTGTTCGGCGGCGTCGTCGCGCTCTGGCGCACGAACACGCCGCCGGCCCGGGAATTCCACAGGCGCATCGCCTCGATCATGTGGAAGATGTCGCGCCCCTGCTGGCGTGCTGTCGCGAACGCGGCGTTCTGGCTCTGGTACAGCGTCAGGCCGATGGATAGCAGGATCAGCACCGTCCATGCCCCGAGTGGAAGCACCCAGTAGAAGCGGTCAGGGATGCGGAGCATGGCGATAGGAACCGCGCAAGGGACGGGTTAGCAGCCCATTCTAGTCCGCTCCCGATCAGCTTGTCATGAACGGGGCGTTTGCCGGTGTCGTAGGACTGCCCGGTTTGGGCGCTCGCGCGAGCGTGCCCCGCCGCTGCTTCAGCGTGCGGCCGTGAGGTAGGGCACGTATTCCTTGTCGGTGCCGCAGATGTGATGGATCAGCCATTCGCCGTAGAGGAAGGGCATCATCTCCTGCAGCGCCGCGGCGTCGCCGCTTTCGAAGACGCGCTCGAACTCCTGCAGCTGGCGCAGGATCGCGTTGTGCTCGGCCTGGTGCTCGGCGACCTTGTCGTCGGGGTAGCCGGCGCGGGTGATGCGTTCTTCCTCGTACGCGAAATGCGTCGTCACGTAATGCGCGAGGTGGTCGAAGACGCTGCGTGCCCCGTCCGACGGACCCTCGCCGTGCAACTGGCCCGCGAGTTCGTCGATGATCGCGATCAGTTCCGCATGCTGGCGGTCGATCTCGGCGTCGTCTACGGAGTATTCAGGCTTCCATTCGAAGCGGTTCATCGGGTTCGTCCTCAGTGGCGGTTCCACAGGCCGCGCAGCACCACGACCGAGCCGCGGTGGCTGGAAAACGGCACCATGCCCTCGATGCGGCAGTCCTCATGCGCGGTGTCGCGCTGCGCCGGGGTGAGCATCGGCATGCCGTCGGCGCGGACGAAGGAAAATACCAGCGGACAGGCGGTGTTCGTCGTGCGCTTCTTCACGACCGCGATCTCCCCGCTGGCGAGGCGCACGGTCGCACCCGGCGGGAACACACCGATCTCCTTGATCATCATGCCGATCAGGCGGCCGTCGGTGGCCGAGCCCTGCTCCAGCATCAGCTTGCGCATCGCCTCGGTCGACACCATCGCCTTGCGGTAAGGGCGGTCGCGCACCATCGCGCTGTAGATGTCGGCGATCGCCAGCACCCGCGTCGGCAGGCTGATCGCGTCGCCCGAGCTGCCGTCGGGGTAGCCCGTGCCGTCGAGCCGTTCGTGATGGTGGCGCACCGGGTCGAGCCAGGTCTTCTCGCGCACGCCGAGGCCCGTGAGGATGGATTCGCTGTCGATCGGATGGCGGTTGATGCGTTCGCGCTGCAAGGGGGTCAGCGGCTCGAGCTGCTGGTCGAGCACGTCCTGGATGTCGAGCAGCCCGATGTCGTGCGTGAGGCCGGCCTTGATCAGCGGCAGGCGCGATTCGTCCGGCACGCCCAGCTTCTTGCCGATCAGCTCGCACAACATCGCCGCCTGCAGGTGGTGGATCACCGCGTAGGAGCTGTCGTAGTCGAGATGCAGGTTGGCCAGCGCCGAGTCGGTGTCGTGCGTGCACGCCTCCTGGATCGTCAGCGCGATGCCTTCGATGCGCGGCACGAATTCGTTACCCAGGCTGCCTTGCCTGTACAGGTCGAAGGTGCGCTTGAGGCGCAGCTTGAGCAGGTCGAACATCTCGAAGGAGCTGTGCTCCTCGCTCACCGACGCCACCGGCAGCGCAGCATGCGCGGGCTTGGGGTGCCGCGCATCGTTGCTGATGAAGCAGCCGTTGGCGATCAGTACGTCGCGCTGCTTCGCGGTATTGATCACGAAACCGGCTTGTAGCAACAGCATCCCGGACCCGTCGTACACCGCGTAGGGCAGCGGCTCGCCGAGGCGGATGTCGTTGGGTGAGACGCGTTCGAAACCTTGCCGAGGTGTCATTTTCGTCGAGTGACAGGGTGTGGTCGGTCGGATCGTTCCTGCGATGCCGACAGGCTAGCAGGCTATCCGGAGGAATGAAAAGAAAAACCGCAAATCGCGCAGTGGCGCGCCGCAGCGCCAGGACGTCTAGCACCTTGGTAATAGTGCCACAGATACCGCGGCCGGACATTCGCACGAATGTTGTACTGCGGCATGACAGGTGGGCGCCAACGCGTTCATCATCGACAGTTCCCGCGGCCGCCACGCATCGCTCCGGCGCGGACCCCGCAGGCGGGCCGCCTGCGTTCCAACGGACCCTCGATCATGCAAATCGGCATCCCGAAGGAAATCAAGACGCACGAGTACCGGGTCGGCGCGACGCCGCACAGCGTGCGCGAACTGCTCGCCCACGGTCATAGCGTCGTGGTGCAGAGCGGCGCCGGTGCGGCGATCGGCCTGGCCGACGAGCAGTACCGGGCCGAAGGCGCAGAAGTCGTCGATAGCGCGGAAGAGATCTATTCCCGCGCCGAACTCGTCGTCAAGGTCAAGGAACCGCAGCCGCAGGAATGCGCGCTGCTGCGGCCCGGCCAGGTGCTGTTCACCTACCTGCACCTTGCCGCCGACCCGCAACAGACGCGCCTGCTGCTCGCATCCGGAACAACCGCGATCGCCTACGAGACCGTCACCAGCCCCGCGGGCGGCCTGCCGCTGCTCGCGCCGATGAGCGAGGTCGCCGGACGCATGTCGATCCAGGCCGGCGCGAGCTGCCTCGAGAAGCCGCACGGCGGCTCCGGCGTGCTGCTTGGCGGCGTCCCCGGCGTCGCGCCCGCGCGCGTCGTGATCCTCGGCGGCGGCGTGGTCGGCTACAACGCCGCGCGCATGGCCGTCGGGCTGGGTGCCGACGTCACCGTCGCCGACCCCTCGATGGACCGTCTGCGCCGTCTCGACGAACTCTTCGCCGGACGCATCCGCACCCGCCACGCCACCGGCGGCGCGATCGAGTCGCTGGTGCTGAAGGCCGACCTCACCATCGGCGCCGCGCTGTTGCCCGGCGCGCGCACGCCCCGCCTCGTGCCGCGCGAGTGGCTGGCGCGCATGCAGCCCGGTTCCGTGCTGGTCGACGTCTCGATCGACCAGGGCGGCTGCTTCGAGAGCAGCCACCCCACCACCCACGCCGACCCGACCTACATCGTCGACGGCATCGTGCACTACTGCGTCGCCAACATGCCCGGCGCGGTCGCGCGCACCTCCACCTTCGCCCTCAACAGCGCCACCCTCCCCTTCGTGCTCGCCCTCGCCGACAAGGGCTGGCAGCTCGCGACCGCAGAGGATCCGCATCTCGCCGCAGGGGTGAACATCGACGCCGGGCGCATCGTCTGCCCGGCGGTCGCCGAGGCCTTCGCGGCGGCGTGAGTGTGAGGGGTGGGGGCATCGGGCGGCGGCGGAGCGCCGCGTGCCCCCGCGGATGCCCCCGGAAGCGTCCGATGCCCGCGCGCGAGGTGCGCAGTTGTAGACGTGAAAAAGGCCAGAATCCTCGTGCTGCACGGGATTGCTGGCCTAGATCGGACTGCTTCGGACTTCTGAATGGTGCCTTGGGCGAGACTCGAACTCGCACGTCTTTCGACACTACCCCCTCAAGATAGCGTGTCTACCAATTTCACCACCAAGGCTTCATCGCGTTCCTGCGGCCGCTCGTGGCGGACTGCAATGACTGCGGAAGGGCGCGGATTATAGCCCGGGATGCCGGGGGCGCGTCAATCATTAGCACATGACGCATCGCGGGGCGCAAAGCCCCGGCCGCCCGTGAGGGATTACCGCGATCCGTGCCATGGTGATAGCTAGAATGCCCTCCAGATATTGGATTGGCATGATATGGAAAAGCCGAAGGCGTATCTTGCTGGTCTTTGCGCGCTTGCGAGCGGCATCGCTGCGTCCGGCGGGGCCGCCGCAACCGGCATCGAAACGGTGTGGGCATGCTGGTACGACGGGTCGGCATCCGTCCTGTGCCGCCTGCTGACCGCGCCCTCACCGATCGACGAAGCGACCGCCGAATCGGCGGTACCGTGGCTGGTGCCGACGAGCGAGCGTATCCGCCGGCCGCTGCCGGCCCTCGTGCATGTGATCAGCCAGGATCCCGCACAGCTCGCCAGCCGCACCGTGCGCATCCCCCTGCACAACTACGCGCACAACATGGAGGCGGTCGAGCAGCTCGCGGACGCGGTGATGTGCGGCGGGCGCAGCGACTGCCGCGTGCAGTTCGGGCGCGGCTAGTCGTCCGCGCGATACAGCGCATACACGCTCAGCAGTCCGAATCCCAGGATCAGCAGCCACTTCAGCGACGACGCGCCACCCGACAGCGCGTACAGCGGCGCGACCCCGAAGCGCGGCACCTCCGTGAGCCACCAGTGCAGCGCATTCTCCAGCGCGTCGAGGCATGCCGCGACCGGCAGCAGCCACGCGAGAACGCGCCGGAACGCTGGCGCACGGGCAGCGAACACGTCCGCCCGCGTCGCGTACAGATAGCCGAACAGTCCGTATGCGAGCAGCAACGCGACGTCGACCAACAGATGGCTGCGGTAACGCGCGAGATCGGCCGGCGACCAGAAGTGGACGATCTGCCCGAACGCCCTGGGCGTGAACGCGAACTGAAGCGCCAGAGCGCCGGGGTCCAGCGGCGCGAGATACCAGAGAAAACCGGCGAGTAGCGCCAGCGCGGTCAGTCCGGAGATCCATACGGCACGCATCACAGTACCCTTCTGCTGAAACGATCAAGCGGCAATCAAACACGAATTTCACCACAGGGGACGGCCGGGTGCTGCAAATGGGAAACGCCCCGTCCGACGTCCCGTTCGCTGCATCCACTTCAGACCGCGTCAGTCCCGGAACTATTGTCGCCGGGGCAGCCGAAACGTGTTGGTGGCACAGTGCGCTCGGTACTGTCGCCTTCCATCCGCGGCGTACCGGGCCCCGTGTGCAGCGGAATCACGCCCGCCCACACCGGCCAGCCCAGGTCCGCCTCGTCATCCTTCACTCCCCCGTCGCGTACCTTGGCCGAAGCCTCGGTCAGCGGAATCCGCAGCAGGCTGGTGGCGTTCAACTCCTTGTCGCTGATCGGGCGCAGCGTGTCCCAGCGTCCGGGGTAAAGGCCGTCGATGAAGGCCCGCAGGCTGCGCCGCTTCTCGTCAGGGGCGGTCACCGCTTCGAACCGGCCGTAGATCACCGCGGAGCGGTAGTTCAGTGAGTGGTGCATGGCCGAGCGTGCCAGCACCAGCCCGTCTGCGAGCGCAATGGTGACGCAGGCCTCGCCCTGCGTAAGCGCCTTGAGCATGCGCGACGCCTTGGCGCCGTGGATATACAGGTGCTCGCCTTCGCGCCAATGGAGGGTCGGGATGGCATGCACCGCGCCGTCGATCTGGAAGGCCACGCTGCAGATCATCGTCGCGTCGACGATGGCGGCGATCGCGTCGCTGTCATAGTGCGCGCGCTCGGGCATGCGGCGGACGCGGGTGCGGGAGGAAGGGGCAGCGGATGCGGGCATGGTGGCGGTGCTCAGGAAGGGAAGGACGACGCAAGCCTACGGCGCTGGTGGTACCTTTCCTAGTGCCACAGAATCGACGAATCATGGAGCCACGATGGAGCTCGACTGGCTGCTCGCCCCGCCATTGCCGCAGACGTTTCCACACTCTTTGTCGCGTCAGCAAATGCTCTACCACCGCCTGCGCGACGCCATCCTGTCCGGCCGTCTCGCTTCCGGCACACGCCTGCCCGCAAGCCGCGGGCTGGCCGCTTCGCTGAAGATCGCCCGCAACACCGTGCTGTTCGCGTACGAGCAACTCGTCGCCGAAGGCTGCCTCGTCGCAGACCGCCAAGGCACGCGCGTGGCGGCGCTCCCCACGCGGCCGGCCATGCGATCGGCCACGGCGGATGCGCCCACCGCGCCCCAACGACTCTCCGTCCGCGCCGCGGCCGCGCTGCAGCCCGGACCCGCGCGCGAGGCTGCGGCGCTGCCGTTCTCTCCCGGGGTGCCGGACTTCGGCGCCTTCCCCTTCCGCAGCTGGCGCGCCTGCCTCGAACGCGCTTGGCACGACGCAGGCTGGCGCCAGCTGGGCTATGCGGAGCATGGCGGCGACCCCGCACTGCGCGAGGCGCTGGCCGGCCACCTCACCAGCGTGCGCGGCCTGCCGGTGGATGCGGCACAAATCGTCATCACCAGCGGAACGCAGGCGGCACTGGACCTCTGCGCACGCCTGCTCGGCGACCACGGCGACACGGTGTGGGCCGAAAACCCCGGCTACCTCGCCGCCCGCGTCGCCTTTGGCCTCGCCGGGCTTCAGGTGCATGACGTGCCTGTCGACGCCGAGGGGATGTCCCCCGCCGAGGACGACTGGCGCCATCACCCGCCGCGACTCATCATGATCACGCCTTCGCACCAGTACCCGACCGGCCGCGTCATGTCCCTGCGGCGACGCCTCGCCCTGATCGAGCGCGCACGCCAGTCCGGCGCCTGGATCATCGAGGACGACTACGACAGCGAATTCCGTCGCGCCGGCCCCGCGCCGCCCGCGCTGTTCGGCCTGCAGGCGGACGCCCCGGTCGTCTATGCCGGCACCTTCAGCAAGACGCTCTATCCCGGCTTGCGCCTCGGCTACGTCGTCGTGCCGCAAGTCATCGCCGCCGACTTCGCCCGCGCGACCGCGCAGGCCACGCGCGCCGGGCAGGGCATCGAACAGCGCGCGCTCGCCGACTTCATCCGGCGCGGCCACTACACCGCCCACCTGCGCCGCATGCGCGCCCGCTACGCCGCCCGGCAGGCCGCACTGCGCGCGGCACTGCGAGAAGCGTTCGGGCCACGCGTCGAACTGTCGGGCGGCGACGCCGGGCTGCATCTGGTGTTGTGGTTGCCGCCCGAGATCCGCGATATGGAGGTGGCGAAGCGTGCCGCCGAGTTAGGGCTGGGGGTGCGGGCGCTGCAAAGCTATGCCAGAGCGCCGATGACGTGCAACGGGCTGGTGCTGGGGTACGGGAATCTGGAGGAAGGGATGGTTTCGGAGAGCGTGAGACGATTGGTGGTGGCGGTGCAGTCTCAGGATATGAATGTCTGAGGGTCGGACTAAGCAGTCCTTAAATCTTCTGATGGGTACGGCAGCTCCGCGTTGCCTTGCTGTCCTTCAATATATCTGTATCTACGGATGGTTAGTGCCCTTTGGGGTATTAACGTTTAATGTGAAGGACGTCCAACTCGACGAATGAAGGTTAGATACGCAGGCAGGGCAATCGCACCTTCATGTCATAACCCCGAGCAACTCGGCGCGAAATTCATCGACGGTGGCAGCCAGCATGCGCTTCGATTTGATGCTCGCCTTGCGGGTCGTATTGAGCCGCAGCAGGTTCATCACGATGTGGCGGACGATGGCCAGGTTGTTGGCGGCATAACCGCTGCGCACCCGTGACTGATCCTCATTGAACTGCACATCCAGACACCAGTGAAGGCGATTCTCCACCTCCCAGTGACTGCGTACGGCCCGAGCGATGCGCTCGGCGTCGGCGGGCAGGCTGCTGATGTAGTAGGCGCGCTCGGTGCTGGTGCGATTGCCCACCGTGCGCACGCGCTCGACCACGGCAAAGCTGGCGATGTCCTGCCAGTCCTCGGCCTTGTAGAGCCGCTCGGTTGCATCAAAGGCCCAGCATCGCCTGACTTCGCTACGACCGTGGCCTGGATTCTTGGTCTCGTGCGTCGAACTCGGTGTCAGCGGTCCGTTCGGACCGATACCGGCAAACATGATCGAGTCGAGCAGCTTCGGATGGTTGTCCTTCACGCACAGCACGTAATGGGCGCCACGCTCGCGGATCGTGCGCGCGATCTTCGTCTGCGTGCCCATCGCGTCGATCGTCACCACGCAGCCCTCGAGCGCCAACTTGGCGAGCAATTCCGGGATCGCCGTGATCTCGTTGGATTTCTCGGCGGTCGCCGTCTGGCCCAACACAACACCCATACCGGCCACGAATGCGCTGACCAAGTGCAGCGGACTCGCCTGCGTCTTGGTCTTGCTGGCGGTTCGTCGGCTGGTCTTGCCATCGATTGCCACGACCGTGTCCTCGGCCAACGCGGGCACCACCATGCCAACCCAGCGCCGGAATGCAGATTCGAACTCATCGGGCGTGATCATGCCGAACACGCGACCGATCGTGTCATGGGACGGGATGCCATGCTCAAGCTTCATGAAGCCCCGCAGCCAGTCGATCTTGGCCTCGGCCCACAATTCGATGTCGACGAAGTCGTCCACGCCCGACAGCACCGCGCAAACCGCCACCGTGAGCAGTTCGGCAAGATCGTGGCGCTTGTGGCGCGCGCTGCGCGGATCGGAAATCGAGACGAACACCTGCGTCAGCGGCATGATGTTTCCTGCCTTCATGGGCGGCCCAAAAAGGTAGGAAACTACACAAATTATGACGCTGTGAACAGGGGCTCGGTAAGGTCGTGAAAGTTAACAACCTTTTGCATTCTCATATGCAAAGTCGCTGCGATTGCCCTGCTGCCGAAGTGATGTCAGCAGATCACCATATGGATGAGGCGTGCTGCCGGCTGCATCCGCGTCTCTCAGTCCGATCCAGAACTTAAGATCCAGATAGATGGCACGCCGCTCCAGAAGGCTAGAGGCCAACTCGACCTGTTTGTTGCGAGAGTGGCGCTTGATACCAACCTCGGGGGATGCACGGTGGGAATCGATGGATGCCGCGATCACGGCGGGTTCAGGGGGCATCGGTGCAGGGCAGTTGGCCGATTGGCGGCCTTTGTCGGTCAGATCCTCCCAGCTCATCTGTGCATCGACCATTGCAAATCCCCTGAACAAAAACGCTAGGGTAATCCATTACAACGTGTGCTCGCCTTCTCAGGCCATCACCAAAGACTTCGAGTCTGAACGACCGCTTCCGAGATGTCATGGTAAGTCCCGCCACCGGCCGCAATGGGTCGGTACGACCCTTCGATGAACGTGAGACTGTTGTTTGACGGCGCGCAACGCCGTGCGGCAGCTTTCCGCATCGTTGCTGCCGCTCAATTGGCGCAGGCCGGCCGTCAGCATTGGTTTAGGTTTGTTTGACGTCTGCCCTTCACGTGACGAGGCTGTATGACGCGAGAGCGCCGGCGGGCAGACGTTGAATAAACCTCCAGGGACGAAACCGCGGAATGCTGGTGCGCGGTTCGGGTAGGGCGCGGCCTATGGGGATTTGAGGCCAGCCGGTGTTCCAAAGATGACCGATGATTGATGCATTGAAGCGTCGGCAAGGCACAGATCGGCACCGACGGCGGTCATTGGCGCCACGATCGCGCGTGCCAGAAGCGGCGAATGCGGGCGATACGGCATCGAGCAACAGCCGGCCGCTCCCGGCGCCGGGAACTCGGGCGCCGGTGCTGTCGTGCGACGAAAGAGCTGCAAGCTGTGGATCATGGCGGAGCGCGAATCGGTTGTCGACGCATCATGATCTCGACGACCAGCATGGCGCTGCCGCAGCAGCGACAGACGAAGGTCGGCGGTGGCGTGACGGCGCTTTCGTTGTCGACCGGTTCGGGTCGAGGCACATCGAGCAAGGCACGCGCCGTGGCGAGATTCTGCTGTCGCCCGGCATTGGCCAGCAGTCCGTAGTGACGGATGCGGTGGAAGCCCGTTGGCAACACATGCAGCAGGAAGCGCCGCATGAACTCGTCGGCGGCGAGCGTCATCGTCTTGTGGCGGGTACGCCCCTTGGCCCGGTAGTCCTTCCAGCGGAAGGACACGTCACTGTCATTCATCGCCACCAATCGCCGGTTCGAGATGGCCACCCGGTGGGTGTAGCGGGAGAGGTAGGCCAATACGGCCTCGGGACCGGCGAACGGACGCTTGGCATACACCACCCACTCGCACCTGCGCAGCGGCACCAACCACCGGCCGAACGCGCCGGCATCGGCCAGGGGCGCGTGCTCGCCGAAGAATTGCAGCTGGCCGGCGCGATACCGCTTCTCGAGTTCCTCGATGAAGCGCCGACGGAACAAGCGCGACAGCACGCGCACCGGCAGGAAGAACCCGCGCCGGCAAGCGACCCAGCGCTTCCCGTCTGCAGAAATTCCACCGCCGGGGACGATGCCATGCACGTGGGGATGATGCGTCAATGCCGAACCCCAGGTGTGCAGGACCAGAGTGGCGCCGATCTGGGCGCCGAGGTGTTTCGGATCGGCGGCGATGGTCGTCAGCGTTTCCGCCGCCATGTCGAACAGCAGCCGGTAGAGCACCGCCTTGTTGGTGTAGGCGATGGCGCTGATCGGTTCGGGCAGCGTGAAGACGACGTGGTAATACTCGACCGGCAGCAGATCGGCTTGTCGGGCCTCGAGCCAGCGCTGGGCGGCACGCGCCTGGCACTTCGGGCAGTGCCGGTTGCGGCAGGAGTTGTAGCTGATCTCCTCATGCCCGCAGCCATTGCAACGCAATGCGTGTCCGCCCAGCGCCGCGGTACGGCACTGTTCGATGGCCGACATGACCTTGAGCTGACCGAGGCTCAGGTGGCCCGACTGCTGTGCTCGCCACGCGGGGCCATGGGTGCGGAAGATGTCGGCGACCTCCAGGGCAGGCCGCCCCATGGCGGCGCTACGGGGAGTTCAGCTTCTCCAACGGGCTGACGACCTCGCGCAGGATGTCGGTGGCGACCTGGGCGTACAGGGCGGTTGTTTCGAGCTTCTTGTGCCCGAGCAGGACCTGGATCAGGCGGATGTCGACCTTCTGCTCCAGCAGGTGCGTGGCAAAGGCATGGCGCAGCGAGTGCATCGATACCCGCTTCCCGATGCCGGCTTCGTCGGCAGCGGCGTGGATGGCACGGTCGAGTTGCCGGGCGCTGAGGTGCCGGACCGGATCCTGACCCGGGAACAGCCAGCCGCCATCGAGCATCTTGCCCTGCGCGCGGGCCACCCGCCACCACACGCGCAGCCGTTCCAGCAGCAACGGCGACAGCATCGCATAACGATCCTTCTGGCCCTTGCCTTGTTCAACCCGCAGGGTCATGCGCTGGCTGTCGATGTCGCTCACCTTCAGGGACACCACTTCGCTGATGCGTAGGCCCGTGGCATAGGCCAGAGCCAGGGCGGTTTGGTGTTTCAGGTTGCCCGCCGCAGCGATCAGGCGCTTCACCTCGTCCGGGCTCAGGATCACCGGCAACGTGCGCGGCAGATGCACCGGCTGCATCTTGGCCATCAGCTCGGGACGGTCGAGCGTGACGGTGAAGAAGAACTTCAAGCCAGAAATTGCCGCGTTGAGCGACGTGGGCGACGTCCCGTGATCAACGAGGTACAGCTGGTAGTTCCGCAGATCCTCGACGGTCGCGGTATCCGGAGCGCGCCCAAGATACTTCGTGAAGTAGCGCACGGCGCGCACGTACCCTTCCTGGGTTCTGTCGCCCAGCTTGCGCATCCGCATGTCCTCGATCATGCGCTGGCGCAGTGGGCTGATGGGGCGGATAGTCGTTTCCATGACGTGCTCCTGTCGAAAACGAGGCGGATCGCCTCATCTCCAACATGGCAGAGCACTGCCGATGCGCACCCGCGACGTCCTGACTGTTCGACGCGGTTCAGCACGCCCTACCGCGCGAGCGGTTTAGTCCTTGGCCGACTTCCGGACTTCGATCGCACTTGACGAACGTAAAAAAAGCTCCGAAAGGAGCTTCTTTCATTACCTGCGCCACCCGAACGCATCACACGTCGATGTTCTTCGCATACAACGCATTCCCTTCAATGAACGCCCTGCGCGGCTCCACGTCGTCGCCCATCAGCGTCGTGAAGATCTCGTCGGCGGCGATGACGTCGTCGATCTGCACGCGGAGCAGGCGGCGCACGGCGGGGTCCATCGTGGTTTCCCACAGCTGCTCGGGGTTCATTTCGCCCAGACCCTTGTAGCGCTGCTTGCTGAGGCCGCGTTCGACTTCGGCGAGCAGCCAGCGGATGGCGTCGGCGAAGCGGGTGACGGGCTGGGCCTTTTCGCCGCGGCGGATCTCGGCGCCCTCGCCGATCAGGTCGGAGATGGCGGCGGCGGCGGTGCGGATGCTGCGGTAGTCGCCGGAGACGACGAATTCCTCGTCGAGCCAGCCGAGCTTGCGGTTGCCGTGCAGCATGCGTTCGATGGCGATGCGCCAGGTTTCCGAGCCCTCGTGGTACTCGGCGCGGATCTGCACTTCGTCGGGCAGGTGCGGGCGGATGCGGTCGGCGGCGGCGGTGGTGGAGGCTTCGTCGGCGAGGCTGACTTCGATGTCGTGCGCGAGCATCGCGTGCAGCACGGCGCCGTCGATGTAGCCGGACAGGCGGTTGATGACGGCTTCGGCGAGGAGGTAGCTGCGCGCGAGGCCGCCCAGGGTCTCTTCGACGATGGGCGCGGCGCCGGCGCGCGGCACGAGGGCGGCGCCGTCGAGGGCGAGCTTCAGCAGGTGCTGGTTGAGCGCCGCCTCGTCCTTGATGTACATCTCGTTCTTGCCGTGCTTGATCTTGTACAGCGGCGGCTGGGCGATGTAGATGTGGCCGCGCTCGACCAGCTCGGGCATCTGGCGGTAGAAGAAGGTCAGCAGCAGGGTGCGGATGTGGGCGCCGTCGACGTCCGCGTCGGTCATGATGATGATGCGGTGGTAGCGCAGCTTCTCGGGCTTGTAGTCGTCCTTGCCGATGCCGGTGCCGAGCGCGGTGATCATGGTGGCGATCTCCTGGCTCTGCAGCAGCTTGTCGAAGCGCGCCTTCTCGACGTTGAGGATCTTGCCCTTGAGCGGCAGGATCGCCTGGAACTTGCGGTCGCGGCCCTGCTTGGCGGAGCCGCCGGCGGAGTCACCCTCGACGAGGTAGATCTCGCACAGCGCGGGGTCCTTCTCCTGGCAGTCGGCGAGCTTGCCGGGCAGGCCGACGCCGTCGAGCAGGCCCTTGCGGCGCGTCATCTCGCGCGCCTTGCGGGCGGCGTCGCGGGCGCGCGCGGCTTCGACGATCTTGGCGCAGATGGTCTTGGCGTCGATCGGGTTTTCCTGCAGGAAGTCGGTGAGCTTGTTGGCGACGACTTCCTCGACGGCGGGGCGCGCTTCCGAGGACACCAGCTTCATCTTGGTCTGGCTGGCGAACTTGGGGTCGGGCATCTTCACCGACAGCACGCAGGCGAGGCCTTCGCGCATGTCGTCGCCGGTGATGTCGACCTTGGCCTTCTTGGCGATCTCGTGTTCTTCGATGTACTTGTTGATGACCCGCGTCATCGCCGCGCGCAGGCCGGTGAGGTGGGTGCCGCCGTCGGCCTGCGGGATGTTGTTGGTGTAGCACAGCACCTGTTCGGCGTAGGTGTCGTTCCACTGCATCGCCACTTCGACGCCCAGTTCGGCGTCGTGGCCGTGGCCGGTGGGGATGCGCGTCGTGCCGGCCGCGTAGAACACGGTCGGGTGCAGGACGGACTTGGTGCGGTTGATGTATTCGACGAAGCCCTTCACGCCGCCGGCGAAGGCGAAGTCCTCTTCCTTGCCGGTGCGCTGGTCGATGAGACGGATCTTGACGCCGTTGTTGAGGAAGGACAGCTCGCGCAGGCGCTTGGCGAGGATGTCGTAGTGGTACTCGATGGTACCGAAGATCTCCTCGTCGGCGAGGTAATGCACCTCGGTGCCGCGCTTGGTGGCGTCGCCGATGACTTTCAGCGGGCTGGTTTCGATGCCGTCGACGACGTTGATGATGCGGTCCTGCGGCACGCCGCGGTGGAACTCCATGAAGTGCTTCTTGCCGTCGCGGCGCACGATCAGGCGCAGCCACTTCGACAGCGCGTTCACGCACGAGACGCCGACGCCGTGCAGGCCGCCCGACACCTTGTAGCTGTTCTGGTTGAACTTGCCGCCGGCGTGCAGCACGCACATGACGATTTCGGCCGCCGAGCGCTTCGGTTCGTGCTTGTCGTCCATTTTTACGCCGACCGGGATGCCGCGGCCGTTGTCGGCGACGGAGATCGAGTTGTCGGCGTGGATCGTGATCACGATGTCGTCGCAGTGGCCGGCCAGCGCCTCGTCGATCGAGTTGTCGACGACCTCGAACACCATGTGGTGCAGGCCGGTGCCGTCGGAGGTGTCGCCGATGTACATGCCGGGACGCTTCCTCACGGCTTCCAGGCCTTCGAGCTGCTGGATGCTGGATTCGTCGTACTCGCCGGACGGGGCGGGGGCAGGGGCGGACTGAGGCAGGTTTTGCGGATCGGACATCGTCAATCTCTATGAATCATCAAAGAACGCGCCCCGGGAGGTCCCGGGGCGTCAGAACGCGGCGGCGGCGGGCGCCGGCTCGCGTCAGATGCGCATCGGCATGACCACGTACTTGAAGCGGTCATTGCCCGGCAGGGTCACCAGCGCGCTGGAGTTGCCGTCGTTGAAGCGCCACTCGACCTGGTCTTCGTGGGTATTGGTGAGCACGTCGAGCAGGTAGGTGACGTTGAAGCCGATGTCGAGCGGGGCGTCGTGGTAGTCGACTTCCAGCTCTTCCTGGGCTTCTTCCTGTTCGGCGTTGGTGCTGGCGATCTTCAGCGTGCCGTCGCCGAGCACGAGGCGCACGCCGCGGAACTTGTCGTTGGTCAGGATCGCGACGCGCGACAGGGTCGCGAGCAGCGGGGTGCGCTCGAAGGTCAGCAGCTTCTGGTGGTTCTGCGGGATGACGCGCTCGTAGTCGGGGAACTTGCCGTCGATGAGCTTGGAGACGAGCTCGATCGGGCCGAAGCGGAACACCACCTGGTTGCCGGCGAGGACGACTTCGAGCGGATCTTCGCTGTCGGCGAGCTGGCGCGCGAGTTCCATGACCGTCTTGCGCGGCAGGATGACATCGGTGCGCGGCACTTCGGCCTCGAGCGGGCTGGAGGCGAACGCGAGGCGGTGGCCGTCGGTCGCGACCATGCGCAGTTCCTTGCCGTCGGCGATCAGCAGCAGGCCGTTGAGGTAGTAGCGGATGTCCTGCTGCGCCATCGCGTAGGCGACCTGCGCGAGCTGGCGCTTGAAGCTCTTCTGGCTGGTGCTGAAGCGCGTGGCGTCGCCGTCGGGCAGGTTCATGCGCGGGTAGTCGGCGGCGGGCAGCGTCTGCAGCGCGAAGCGGCTGCGGCCGGCCTTCACGGTGAGGCGCTTGTCGTCGAGCGTGAGCACCACCTCGCCCTCGGAGGGCAGCGCGCGCAAGATGTCCTGCAGCTTCTTCGCCGCGACGGTGATGGACGCGTCCTCGCCGCCGATGTGCCCGCCCGTAGTCGTGCGGATCTGGATCTCGATGTCGGTGGCGAGCAGGGTGAGCTGGTCGCCGTGCTTCTCGATCAGCACGTTCGACAGGATCGGCAGGGTGTGGCGCTTTTCGACGATGCCGGCGACCGACTGCAGCGGGGCGAGGAGCGCATCGCGGGTGGTGGTGAGCAGAAGCATGGCGTCAGGATCTTCCGTTTGAAATTATTCCGTTTGTCCGGGCAGGGAAGCGGTGCTGCGGGGAGCGCTCATCCGCGCAGCACCTGCGTGAGCACGTGCACGTCGTGGTTGAGCTGCTGGTCTCCGAGGCGCAGGTCCGCGATGGTGCGGCAGGCGTGCAGCACGGTGGTGTGGTCGCGTCCGCCGAAGGCCTCGCCGATCGCCGGCAGCGACATCGGCGTGAGGTCCTTCGCGAGCCACATCGCGACCTGGCGCGGCCGCGCGATGACGCGCGTGCGCTTCTTCGAGTGCATGTCGGCGACCTTGATCTTGTAGTAGTCGGCGACCGTCTTCTGGATGTGCTCGATGGTGAGCTGGCGGTTGTGCGCGTTGAGCAGATCCTTCAGCGCGTCCTTGGCGACTTCCAGCGAGATGCCGCGACCGTGGAAGCGCGCGAAGGCGACGACCTTGTTCAACGCGCCTTCGAGCTCGCGCACGTTGGAGCGCAGGTTCTTGGCGATCAGGAAGGCGACGTCGTCGTGCAGATCGACGCGCAGCGCCTCGGCCTTCTTCTGCAGGATCGCGACGCGCATCTCGAGCTCGGGCGGCTCGATCTGTACCGTGAGGCCCCAGTCGAAGCGCGAGATGAGACGGTCTTCGAGGCCCTGGATGTCCTTCGGGTAGGTGTCGCAGGTGATGACGATCTGCTTGCGTGCCTCGGTCAGCGCGTTGAAGGCGTGGAAGAATTCTTCCTGCGTGCGGTTCTTGTTGTTGAAGAACTGGATGTCGTCGATCAGCAGCAGGTCGAGCGAGCGGTAGTAGCGCTTGAACGCGTCGAAGCTCTTCTGCTGGTAGGCGCGCACGACGTCGGCGTAGTAGTCCTCGACGTGGACATAGCGGATCACCGCACGCGGGTTGCGCCGATACACGGCGTTGCCGATGGCGTGCACCAGGTGGGTCTTGCCGAGGCCGACGCCGCCGTAGACGAACAGCGGGTTGTAGGACGTGCCGGGGTTCTGCGCGACCTGCATCGCGGCGGCGCGTGCGAGGTCGTTGGCGCGGCCGGTGACCAGCGTGTCGAAGGTGAAGTCCGGGTTGAGGCGCGTCTTCTCGTAGGCGAGGTCGGCCGAGGTGATCGCGGGCTCGGGTTCGGGGCGCGTGATGATGGCGGGGGCGGCGATGGGCGCGGGGGTGGCGTTCGCGGCTGCGCCTTCCGATGCGACCGGCATGACGGGGGCGACGGGGCGCGCGGCCGTGCGCGCGCTGCCCGCTTCGGCCATCACGAGTTCGAGCAGCAGCGGGCCGCCGTGGAATTCCTCGCCGAGCTCGGCGATGCGCTTGAGGTAGCGTTCGCGCACCCACTGCATGACGAAACGGTTGGGGGCGAACAGGCGCAGCGACGGTTCTTCGCTCGTGCCGGCCTCGGCACGCAGCGTCTTGATCCATGTGTTGAACTGCTGCGGGGGCAGCTCACTCTCAAGGCGCGACAGGCAGAAGGACCAAAAATCTTGACTCACGGACTCGATGGTTAGGGCTTGTGACAC